>NZ_CP173709.1:0-5140000 GCF_054506995.1 Parabacteroides sp. APC149_11_2_Y6 | reverse complement strand
CTCCTCTTAACCTTCCAGCACCGGGCAGGTGTCAGGCTGTATACTTCATATTTCTATTTCGCACAGCCATGTGTTTTTGTTAAACAGTTGCCTGGACCTATTCTCTGCGCCCACCTGTTACAGTGGGACCCTTTATCCCGAAGTTACAGGGTCAATTTGCCTAGTTCCTTAACCGTGAATCACTCGAGCGCCTCAGTATTTTCAACCCAACTACGTGTGTCCGTTTGTGGTACGGGTACTACAATGATATGCTTAGCGGATTTTCTAGGGAGCCTGTTTACATCCATATTGCCTTGTGCAAGCACTCGGCATACTGTCAGGTTCGACTCTGGGTGCGGATTTGCCTACACCCATCGACGTCTACACCCTTTAACCACCTATTCCGTCAGATGGCAGGATTGTCACTTCTCCGTCTCCACATCGCTCACTGTACTAGTAAGGGAATATTAACCCTTTCTTCCATCGGAATCGCCGTTCGGCTTATCCTTAGGCCCCGACTTACCCTGATCCGATTAACGTTGATCAGGAAACCTTAGTCTTTCGGCGAGGGGGTTTCTCACCCCCTTTATCGTTACTTATACCTACATTTGCTTTTCCAGTTACTCCAGCAAGGGTTATCCCTCACCTTCGACGCCACTGGAATGCTCCCCTACCATGTGTTACCACATCCATAGCTTCGGTAAACGGTTTATGCCCGAGTATTATCCACGCCGGACTCCTCGACTAGTGAGCTGTTACGCACTCTTTAAATGAATGGCTGCTTCCAAGCCAACATCCTAGCTGTCTCTGCAGTCTGACTTCGTTAGTTCAACTTAACCGTTATTTGGGGACCTTAGCTGATGGTCTGGATTCTTCTCCTCTCGGACGCGGACCTTAGCACCCGCGCCCTCACTCCTTATCAATATATAGCACGCATTCGGAGTTTATCTGGACTTGATAGGCGGTGAAGCCCTCGCATCCAATCAGTCGCTCTACCTCATGCTATACTAAATAAAGGCTGCACCTAAATGCATTTCGGGGAGTACGAGCTATCTCCAAGTTTGATTAGCCTTTCACCCCTACCCTCAGTTCATCCGAAAGCTTTTCAACGCTTACCGGTTCGGTCCTCCAGTTGGTGTTACCCAACCTTCAACCTGACCAAGGGTAGATCACTTGGTTTCGCGTCTACTCCCTCCGACTATGCCGCCCTGTTAAGACTCGCTTTCGCTTCGGCTCCGTACCTGAAATACTTAACCTTGCCGGAGAAAGTAACTCGTAGGTTCATTATGCAAAAGGCACGCCGTCACCACTTAAAATGGCTCCGACCGCTTGTAGGCAGACGGGTTCAGGGTCTATTTCACTCCTCTGTTCGAGGTTCTTTTCACCTTTCCCTCACGGTACTGGTTCGCTATCGGTCTCTCGGGAGTATTTAGCCTTACGGGATGGGCCCCGCTGTTTCACACAGGATTTCTCGTGTCCCGCGCTACTCAGGATACCACTAGGCTGCATCAGGGAGTCGTGTACCGGGCTGTCACCGTTTATTGCCGTCCTTTCCAGAACGTTCCACTTCCCTGAGTTTTTGCCACGTCGTGGTCCTACTACCCCGTTGTTGCCTAAACAACAACGGTTTGGGCTGTTCCGCGTTCGCTCGCCACTACTTGCGGAATCACTGTTGTTTTCTTCTCCTATGGGTACTTAGATGTTTCAGTTCCCCACGTTTGCCTTCCTTACGGAATGGTTGGCCTTCTACCAACCGGGTTGCCCCATTCGGAAATCCTCGGATCAAGGGTTATTTGCACCTACCCGAAGCTTATCGCAGCTTATCACGTCCTTCTTCGCCTCCGAGAGCCAAGGCATCCACCGTCTGCCCTTGCTTACTTTCTTTATACACGGCACCGATTAGTGCCGGATTGATATATCTTCAGCTTGCTCTGTTTTGTTACTTTTTTTTGAAGTTGTCCAATACGTCAAAGATCTTTTTCAGGTGACAGTTGACAAGTGACAGTTGACAATTAAGCAACTATGTTGTCCAATATCCCTTTTTTTGTGGAGAATAACGGATTCGAACCGTTGACCCTCTGCGTGCAAGGCAGATGCTCTAGCCAGCTGAGCTAATCCCCCAAGGTTCAGGTGACAGTTGAAATGTGACAATGGACTGTTTTTTGTCCCACACTCTGACTGTAAACCGGATTTGAGTTTTTCTTTATCGTTAACTGTCAACTTTCAATTGTCAACTGTCAACTTTTAAGAAGTAGTCCCAGGCAGAGTTGAACTGCCGACCTCTACATTATCAGTGTAGCGCTCTAACCAACTGAGCTATAGGACTGTCAACTTTTCTAGCCCGGGATTGTCATCCCAGCTTCTTGTTTTCTCTCTCTTCTTTTGTCGAGATCTATATATGAATACATATTCAACCGTAGTACAAGAACATACTGTCTTGTTTATGAGACCACCATAGTCATATCTCTGTGCTCCAGAAAGGAGGTGTTCCAGCCGCACCTTCCGGTACGGCTACCTTGTTACGACTTAGCCCCAGTCACCAGTTTTACCCTAGGCCGATCCTTGCGGTTACGGACTTCAGGTACCCCCGGCTCCCATGGCTTGACGGGCGGTGTGTACAAGGCCCGGGAACGTATTCACCGCGCCATGGCTGATGCGCGATTACTAGCGAATCCAGCTTCACGAAGTCGGGTTGCAGACTTCGATCCGAACTGAGATGGGGTTTGGAGATTGGCATCCTGTCGCCAGGTAGCTGCCCTTTGTCCCCACCATTGTAACACGTGTGTCGCCCCGGATGTAAGGGCCGTGCTGATTTGACGTCATCCCCACCTTCCTCACAGCTTACGCTGGCAGTCTCACCAGAGTCCTCAGCTTGACCTGTTAGTAACTAGTGATAAGGGTTGCGCTCGTTATGGCACTTAAGCCGACACCTCACGGCACGAGCTGACGACAACCATGCAGCACCTCGCAAATGGCTATTGCTAGAAGGGTGTTTCCACCCCGGTCCAAATGCGTTCAAACCCGGGTAAGGTTCCTCGCGTATCATCGAATTAAACCACATGTTCCTCCGCTTGTGCGGCCCCCGTCAATTCCTTTGAGTTTCACCGTTGCCGGCGTACTCCCCAGGTGGATTACTTAACGCTTTCGCTGTAGAGCTTACATTGTATCGCAAACTCCTAGTAATCATCGTTTACTGCGTGGACTACCAGGGTATCTAATCCTGTTTGATCCCCACGCTTTCGTGCTTCAGTGTCAGTTATGGTTTAGTAAGCTGCCTTCGCAATCGGAGTTCTGCGTGATATCTATGCATTTCACCGCTACACCACGCATTCCGCCTACCTCAAACACACTCAAGTAATCCAGTTTCAACGGCAATTTTATGGTTGAGCCACAAACTTTCACCGCTGACTTAAATTACGACCTACGCACCCTTTAAACCCAATAAATCCGGATAACGCTCGCATCCTCCGTATTACCGCGGCTGCTGGCACGGAGTTAGCCGATGCTTATTCATACGGTACATACAAAACGGGACACGTCCCGCATTTTATTCCCATATAAAAGAAGTTTACAATCCATAGAACCTTCATCCTTCACGCGACTTGGCTGGTTCAGGCTCGCGCCCATTGACCAATATTCCTCACTGCTGCCTCCCGTAGGAGTTTGGTCCGTGTCTCAGTACCAATGTGGGGGACCTTCCTCTCAGAACCCCTATCCATCGTCGGTTTGGTGGGCCGTTACCCCGCCAACTGCCTAATGGAACGCATGCCTATCTATCAGCGATGAATCTTTAACAAATATTCCCATGCGGGACCCCTGTTTTATGGGGTATTAATCCGACTTTCGCCGGGCTATCCCCCTCTGATAGGTAAGTTGCATACGCGTTACTCACCCGTGCGCCGGTCGCCACCCGGTATTGCTACCTGTGCTGCCCCTCGACTTGCATGTGTTAAGCCTGTCGCTAGCGTTCATCCTGAGCCAGGATCAAACTCTTCGTTGTTAATTTTGTTTGTCTTGCCCAGAATATAACTATCCTTTTTATCGTAGTCTCTTTTCCTTGACGGTATGTTCGTATTTCTACGTTTTCTTGTACTACTTTAGTTGATATGTAAATCTTTCAAAGAACTTTTGCTTTCGTTTGTTTTGCGATTGCGGCTGCAAAGGTAAGGAGTTTTTTTTATCTGCCAAATTTTTCGGCAAAAATATTTGAAGTTTTTTCTCCGACTCTCAGAAGTGGTTGGACATATTGCTTAGACTGGCTAACCTCATCCCCTACTCTTGATTTATCTTACCTCTCCTCCATCATGTCCTATTACGCCGTTCTCTCTCGAATGCGGGTGCAAAAGTAGTGTTCTACCTATTACGCTCCAAATATTTTCATGCCTTTTTTTCATCTTTTTTTTAACATAACGAACGGTTATTAATGGTACACGTACACGCGACAGATTTTTACTACCTCTTCCCTTTTTCCTCTACAGGAAACCTTATTTGCCCTACCACTTACAGAAAATCCTGCAATAGTTCAGCTTCAGGGATACGCAACAGGTACTGCACAACTGCCCAACATATAGGGGTAATCAAAGATTAAAAGAAACAAACTTGCCTGATGGGAAGATTGAATGGAATACCAGATAAGACACATAGCAGCCACGGTTGCACCTTAAATATAAAGATAAAATTCTACCAGAACAAAAAGAGATGAATCAACCAATATTAGCCTATTTTCTATTAAATAGAAGACACTCTTAATGTATCCAACAAATCATGGTTTATCGGTTTATCGTTCTTTATTGCTTTCGAAAAAGGCACATAAACGATTTTATCATCCTGAATACCCATCATTACATTACGCTGGTCATCTAACAGAGCATCGATTGCTGCAACTCCCATACGGGTAGCAAGAATACGATCCTGCGCCGTAGGAGAACCACCACGCTGCAAGTGACCAAGAATGGATACACGGACATCGAACTGAGGATATTCTTTTTTCACACGTTCGGCAACCCCCATAGCACCACCGGTAACTTCGCTTTCGGCTACCAACACGATACTGCTGTTTTTGGATTTGCGGAAACCATTCTCTATCATTTCTGCCAACTGGTCTTTTTCCATCGAGATTTCAGGAATAATAGCTGCTTCAGCACCGGAAGCGATCGCTCCGTTCAAGGCAAGGAAACCGGCATCACGTCCCATTACTTCTATAAAGAAAAGACGGTCGTGTGAAGTCGCCGTATCACGGATTTTATCCACACATTCCATAATGGTGTTCAAGGCCGTATCATAACCAATCGTAACATCCGTGCCAAACAGGTCGTTGTCGATTGTTCCGGGAAGTCCTACAATAGGGATATTAAACTCCTGGGCAAAAATACGCGCACCGGTCAATGTCCCGTCACCACCTATGGCAACCAATGCATCGATACCATGCTCTACCAATCTATCGTGTGCCTGTTTGCGGCCTTCCGGAGTTTTAAATTCCATGGAACGTGCCGTTTTCAGAATTGTTCCGCCACGCTGGATTATATTACTTACATTCTGAGTCTTAAATTCCTCGATCTCATTAGTGATTAAACCTTTATAACCACGGTAAATCCCTTTTACGGACATCCCGTTATAAATAGCAGAACGCGTCACCGCGCGAATAGCTGCGTTCATTCCCGGAGCATCACCTCCGGATGTCAATATACCAATACATTTAACTGCAGGCATAACGGTCTAAATTTTATTTTTGAAACAGATATCGTCTATTTTTCAAACCTTACAGTTTTCAGATATTCCGCACATTTTTCAATTGAAGTTTTACTGTCGACAGGAGGAGTATCCATTTCAACAATATAGTATTTAACCTTGGCTTTGTGGGCTGCGGAAAATACAGCTTTATAATCGATTGTTCCCAACCCCAAATCTTCAAATGTCTTGCCGTTGGGTTTAAGGTCTTTCAAGTGAAGCGACAACACACGTCCAGGATTATCATTAATAAATTTAACCGGGTCGGCACCACCTCTTATGGCCCATGCAACATCAAGATAATAGTTTACCAGTTTAGGGTCCATCACTTCTAGCATAACTTCACTGGGGCTCTTACCATTTATAAGCTCAAACTCTTTTGCGTGATTATGATAAAGTAACATCAAACCATTTTCCTTACAGATCTTACCTGCCTTATTGAGAATATACGCCCAGTCTCTCCAAGCCTCTATCGTGTTACGCGAACCGCCAGTACTGCTGTAGCATACAAGATATTTGACACCCCAAAATTTAGCATTCTCAATGGCCTGCATAAGTTCCGTACGATCTTTTTCATTAATAATAGCCTGAGGACTTACAGAAGTGATAACGGGCTTAATACCTAATGATTTGAGAAAGGGTTTCAGCTCTTCACGTGTCATACCCCATTCCACAGGGATAGGGTTATCCATTTGTGTATATCCCATTTTTGCCATATACTCAAGGCATTCTGTGGGATTCGACTTTAACCATTTTCCTCCAATACGCTTGGGGATTACACCGAATTCTTTGATCTTCCCTTTGGGCTCTTTGAGTCCTTTGGCTGATGCCATATCAGTATAACTGGTTCCAAGCGCAAAAATAAGCGCAGTAAATAATAGCTTAAATAGTATTCGTTTCATAATTTCAATTAGAATTTTCTTAAACAAGTTGATTATATATATCTAAAATAAGACAAATTACACCCAATAAGACCTCATTCATACTCACTGCCAAACTGTATGGTGTAAAATTTTCTACAGGATAAAATCTTATACTGGAATCTTATCAATTCTCCGTTGATGCCGCCCACCTTCAAAAGGAGTATTCAGGAATGTTTCCACCGAACGGGTTGCTTCTTCCAGGCTGATAAACCTTCCTGGCATAACAAGAATATTCGCATCGTTATGCTCACGAGCCAAACGTGCTATTTCTTCTTTCCAACACAAAGCAGCCCGTACGCCCTGATGCTTGTTTAATGTTATAGCTATTCCATTGCCCGTTCCGCAGATAGCTATTCCAGGATATACTTCTCCAGCTTCAACAGCAACAGCGAGAGGATGGGCAAAATCAGGATAATCACAACTATCCGTAGAATTTGTTCCGAAATCTTTATAAACGACTCCTTTAGAATCAAGTAATTGTTTTACATACTCTTTAAGTTCGTACCCTGCATGGTCACAACACAAACCTATTGTTTTCATATTTGTTATTAAAAAATTCAATGTTCATTTCATTCTGTCTAAGAAACCTAATTCTTCATCCAAAACAGATTATAACTCGTCTATTACTATTGAGGCTGGAAGTTTACAATCAATTAATTTGCTTTCCTTTGAATTGATTTGTTCCAAAAGGATATCAAACGAATTTTTACAAATCTCCTCCATTGGCTGTTTAACATATGGAATAGGTATTTCTGTAGCCATTTCCATTCTACCGAAACCAATCACCTGAACATCTTTCTGGACTTTAATCCCCATATTAATTAAACAGCGAACTGCTATAGATGAAATGCCTCCTGTTGCTAAAAAGACACCGTCAATAAGTCGTTTATCCTTCAATTTTTCTTTAAAAAATACAGAAATTTCATTCTTCGAGTTAAAATAATCCACTTCAAAAATGAGTGTTTCATCGTAATAACCAAGAATAGACAAGGCATCAACAAAGCCCCGCTTTCTTTCTTGCATGTGCATGAGACTTTCCTTATAAGTAATCATCGCTATTTTTTTACAGCCTTTCCCTATTAAAAGCTGTGTTGCAGTTTTGGATATTTCATAATTATCAATGATAACCCGACTCGTATGAAAACTTTTAAAATACCGGTCTATATAAATCATCGGAATGTTTGGATTCAGGCTTTCAATAGTTTCTTCTTCTATATTAGAAACCGGAACCATAATAATGCCGTCAACAGACCTATTTGTCAACATTCTGAATATAGGTTCCAAACGCTCTTTCTTTTCACCGGTATTAACCACAATCAAAGCATAACCTTTTTTCTCAGTATATTCCTGAAGATGATAGGCTAACGTCCCGAAAAACACATCTGCAATATTTGCGACCACAAGTGCAATCGTACGAGTACATCCTGTACGGAGACTACGAGCAACTTCATTGAATTGATAATTCATTTTCTTTGCAGTCTCTAATACTTTCTTTGCCAGTTCATCACTTATACGACCTTCCTTTTGCTTTCCATTCAGAACAAAAGATACAGTGGACCGAGCAACCCCGGCTGCATCTGCAATATGCTGCATAGATACTTTTGCAATCTTTCTATCATTCATACATTATTTGGTTTTTACAAAATTAATAATTTTTACAGATAACGTCGAATAAATGAATTACTCAATTATATAAAAAAATATATACATGACTTTCCCAATAGAATAGTTTAATAAACATTCTATTCTATTTCTCTACGATCGATTAATCAATATCCAATTAAATAAACTCGCCAAACCTCATTTTCACATAACCTGAAATATAGTTATCTAAAGTCAGCTCATCCTCTAAAAAATAAGAAGGATGAGACTGACTAGATAGCTCCTTTTTCTACAATTCAACTTTCATTACTTTAGTCATATTATAGCGATTACTCGGATTCTTAGCTCTTGCTGCAACCCTAACGTAATAAGTTCCAGAAGACAAATCTTTAATTTCATTTGTAAATTGAACCCCTGAATCTGTTTTTTTCAATGTTCTTTTTACAGATTTTGTCGAAAAATTCACTCCAATATTAGGATTATTCAAACCGACATAAACGACAGCCTCCTGTAAATCCGTATTTCCACGATTGATAACTTTATAAGTAACTTTTATCGTCTTATTTTCCGTTTTAACCTCCACTAGATCTATAGAGACGTAAGGAGTTACTATAAAATTCTGCTCAACAGTCCCTTTTATATCCAATATTACACTGTCAACAGGTAAAAAAGCCCCTTCTACTGGAGTAACAATATATTGACTGGCCATAACTTTCGTATTCTGAAACGTTCCATCTGCCTTTCCCCAGAAATATAAGGGAACAGGAGTATCAGACCACCCTATATCCTCCAGCTTTATTCTATATCCATTCGGTTGTTCCGTCTGAATAGGTTCATTTGTGAACTTGTCAATCACCGCTCCTCTAAGTGTTTCGTCTGGTTCGGCAAAATCATCCATACCACACGCACCTAAAAAAAGCATTAATATTACACCAACAATATTGAATAGTTTATTCATATCTGTCAAATTTATATTTAATTAATAACCAGGATTTTGAACCAAGCTCTTATTAGTCTTTATATGATCCGGATTAATTGATGCATAATAAGTATGAGGATGGAATATATACGTTCTTTCTGTACGCTGTTTTTTTAAGAAAATGTATTTTCCTTCATCATGCACATAATATACCTCCAGAGTTCTCCACTGCCGATTCGCAATTTCCTTATCTGCAACACGCCATCTGATCAAATCCCAAAAAGTCTGTCTCTCAAAAGCCAATTCACAACGTCTTTCTTTCCGCACCTTTTCTAAATTAAATTTATCTACAGGAATAGCTTTCGTCCCTGCTCTATCCCTGATTTCATTAATAATTCCACGTGCTTCTTCCACATTAGAAGAGCCTCCCAATTCAACCAAAGCTTCCGCACGGTTTAAAAGGACTTCCGCATAACGCAAATCAACCCATGGATGGGCTTCCATCTTATCACAATTGGCACTAGGCAAAGTTTCATCACAATATTTACGAAAATAAAATCCGGAAGTTGTTGTTTCGGCAGTTCCAGGACCACTCTTTCCTATAATAGGCCTTCCTTCGTACATCGCATTAAAGTCCGAAGATATTTTAGGTTTTGCATTTGGAGAAAACGTAGGATAAATACCATTTTGGACATCTATAACCTCATTTTTAAACACATCACCCGGAAATATTACCGTAGCCCTTAAACGAGGTTCCGCTTTTGCAAATAAATCCATACGATCCTCATAACGAATAGGATTATTTGCAGGGCCCGTTTCCAAAACAAAAGGATTACCATCTACATCATCATACGTTTCTATTAAATCCAATGTAGGATTCATGCGAGAAGATGAATTGGCAGGACTACGCATCTGCCAAGGGATAAAATAACGGTCATATCGATGTGTTTTCTCCGGATAATGGAAATATTCAGCAAAAATCACTTCTTTATTCGCATTCGTTTCATCATAAAAAATAGCATAATAGTTTGCAAATTTGTCCGGATACTTCTGTTTATATAATTCGTATCTTCCGCTTTTTTCCAGTTCTTTAGCAGCCTCTATGACCAAATTAAAATATCTGTTTGCTTCACTTGAAGGAATACCTAAGATTCCATCCATGGAGGGATCAACAGTTCCATATTTAGCAATTGACCCGGCAAACAACATTGCCCTTGTTTTCAAAGCATAAGCAACCCCTTTATTCATCCGGCCCTTTACTGGAGATTCCCAAGATAGATATTTCAGAGATTCATCAATATCTTCTGCAATAAAATCATACACTGCCTGTTCTTTCGCACGCGGAACACTTAGTTCTTCTATTGTCATCTTTGCAGGATCCTGAGGTTCTTTGATAATTGGAACTCCACCATAAAGCTTTACCAAACCAAAATAATAATAAGCACGTATTAGATAAGCTTCACCTAAATAAGCATTATAATCCTTCTCAGAAAAGTTGTCTTTGTATTTAGGAAGTTCCTGAATCAGATAATTTACATTTCTAATACTAGTATATCCCCACCAGCGAAATTGAGTACCACTATAATTACCTTTAAAATCACCTGTGCAAGTTAATGCCTCACCAGACCAAAAGTCAGAACCGTCTTTTTGATATCTTACAAAATCCTCCCAAGGTAAATCCTTATACAGCAATGACATATAAGCATCCACTCCTGGTTTATCCTGAAAAATATCATTATCAGTTACTATATTGATAGGCGGAACATCCAGATCATTACAACCTACAAATACAGACAAAAACATCAATATTGCTAAATTATATAACTTCATAACCTTTAGTTTTAAAATGTAAGATTTATACCGATATTATACGTTGCACTAGCTGGATAAGTATAACCACTGTCACTATCATCCGGACGTTCGGGATCCGTAATTCCATTCACAGGTGAAAATGTTAGCAGGTTATAACCATTCACATATACTCTTGCCGCCTGAATACCAACTTTTTGCAATAAAGGTTTAGGCAAAGAATATCCGATTTCCAACGATTTTAAACGTAAATAAGAACTATTCAATTTACTCATTTTTGAAGCCCTTAGCAAAGAGTTCCATGCCGGTGTATCACGGAACGTAGAAGGATATTTTCCAGGTATCCATTCACTGTTCGGATCAAACTCATCTGCCCGATGCCAGCGGTCCAAAAAGCGGGATAATCCGTTTCGCCCCCACATCAACGGCTGGAAATGCTGTTGAGGGAAATCGCGGACAGTTACGCCAGTTCCTTGAAATACCGCAGAAATATCAAATCCTCCATAGGCAGCTTCTAATGTAAAACCATAATTTATACGTTCGCCGGTAGCTACTACAGGATGCTCATCATTTGCATCTATTATACCATCTCCATTCCAATCTTCATAATTATAAGTTCCAGGGAAAAACGATGAATTACCCTTGGAATCCATAATGGGTGCATTATAAATTTCATCAAAACTACCTAACTGTCCATTCACATCATAACCCCATATAAAATCCCAATAACGATTTGAATCATTATTTCTCCAATCATTATAATAACTGGTACTTTCCGCACGTTCCCTATACAAGTTTTTCCTTCTGGTGTAACTAAAGTTACCTGAAACCCTATAACTAAACTTATTAATCTTATGGCTGTGAGACAATTCTATTTCAAATCCACTTCTTCTATTCGAATTCAGATTTTCCTGTGACATATTTGCCCCAATTGTTGAAGGTAAAGCATTAGCTCTATTTGCCAAAAGACCTGTTTGCTTTCGTGCAAAATAGTCAAATGAACCACTTAACAGACCATTCCACATGGTAAAGTCCAATCCCACATTTGTCGTTTTGGATTTATACCAGGTAATTTCTACATTAGGAATATTGGAAGAAGTTATCGCACCTATATAAGAATCAAACATATAGCCACCGGAAGGATATGTATAGCCACTTAAAAATTGATAAGATGAAGAAGCATCAGATCCCATAACTCCATAAGATAAACGCAACTTTAAATTATTTATAAACGATAATTTCTTTTTAAAAAAATCTTCTTCTGAAATTCTCCATCCTCCTGATATCGAGGGGAAAAGTCCCCATCTATGTCCCGGAGCAAACTTAGAAGAACCATCATAACGTGCACTAACTTCAAACAAATATTTAGACTTATAGTCATAGTTTATCCTTCCAACAAAACCTTTATTCGTCTGTTTATAGATATTACCAGAATTTTGCGTTGCTTGCTGGTTTTCAGTATATCCGGCAAACATTTCATCTATGACATCCATATTTGTTTCACGCTGTCCGGCAAAATTGTCTGCCTGCTGGGTTCCTTCTTCATACAAGAGTAAAGCATTAATATTATGATGTTCCAAAAACTTTTTTTTGTAAGCCAAACTCAATTGGAGTAGCGTATGCTCTTTCTTTATATACTCACGTTTAATTTTGGAAGGGGACATATATGCCGATGATTTATAGGTATCGGTATCTTTATTATACTCCCACAAATTAAAGGCTTTATTAAAAATCTTATTATCCTGGACCTGGTAGTCATAACTGTACGAACCTTTCGCCACCAATCCGTCAATATATGGGATTTTATACTCCAGATTGAATGTTCCGGAAAAATTCTTTCTTTCCCGATCATTATATCCACTTATATCTCTATCGGTTATAGCCAGTGGATGTAAACCGTCTGCTACCTTATTCAAATATTCAGGATTATCATTTGCATAAGCAGGGATGATTGGTTCCGTACTCCAAACACCTTTATATAGCTGACTCGAATTTTGACTCATATTCTGTTTGTCATCCATCCAAGCACCGATAAATGCTTCGGCTTTTATACGTTTTGTCAATTGAGCACTGATATTTGAACGAATATTGTATCGCTGATAATTCAGAGAATTACTTTCAAAGAAACCATCCTGATCGAGATAACTGAAATTAACAAAATAAGTTACTTTTTCAGTTCCACCATTTACACTTATATTATGCTGCTGTTGTGGTGCAAATTCACGTTGTCCCATATGAGCCCAGTCTGTACTTTGTTTAGTTCCATTACGATATTCATCAATTTGCTCTTTTGTAAAAAGGATCGGACGGTTATTATTTAACTCCCGTTCATTCATTAAAGTCATATATCCGACAGCATCAAGTACATCCGGTAATCCTATCGCTTTCTGATATCCAAAGAAACCGTTGTAATTCAGTTGTGTTTTTCCTGCAGTTCCTTTTTTTGTCGTAATCAAAATAACTCCATTAGCAGCTCTTACTCCATAAATAGCAGCAGAAGCATCCTTTAATACGGATACAGATTCTATTTCATTTGGATCCAAGGCATTCATATCCGGGCGAGGAACTCCATCAACTACAATCAAAGGCGCTCCCATCCCGCGAATTTGAAAATCCTGCATACTTATAGCCCCCGGTTCTCCTGTTTTTTCCCAAACACGTAATCCTGGAATTTTGCCAGCTAAAGTATTAGATATGAATTGGTTTTTCGTATTTACAATCTGATCCGCATTTACAGCAGAGACAGCACCAGTCATAGTTGCTTTCTTTTGGGTACCATACCCCACAACCACCACTTCTTCCAATTTCTGCAAATCTTCAGACAATACGATTTTCAAAGGACTACCTGCCTTTATTTTAATTTCTCTACTCACGTAACCGATATAAGAAACTAACAGGACATCTCCCGGAGCAGCATCTATAGAAAATCCCCCATTCATATCGGTTATTACCCCTGTATCTTTCCCTTTCAGCATGATATTAACACCAACAAGCGGTGAATCCGATTCATCAATAACCGTCCCTACAATTTTCCCAGCCTGTTGTTGAATCATCCGTCCAGATACAGAATTAATAGTATTAGTTCCCGGCAGGTCTCCTGCAAAAAGAGAACCGGGAAATGCCCCTGACAACAAGAACATGATAACAAATCTGAAATCAAGCCATGCATGGGCTTTTCTGATTTGTATTTCTTTAGCACGTGTTTTTTCAATCTTAAATGTCATATTGTAATTTTTAAATTTATAGGTTGACAATTATGTAAATTATGGACCAGAACTACAAAACGCTCTGGCATCACTCATCTTTACAATAATAATCCCAAGCTATCCAGGAACTTTATTTTAAAGTTCTCGAATCCATATATTACGAAAACTAATGGGTGCACTGGCATCTCCATGTGCCTGCAAACGGATAGGTCCTGCACCATGTTTCACTACTTGAGGTAATCCGATATAGGGGGTTGTCCCCTGAATATCTGTATTATTTTGTATTAGAACCCCATTATGCAGAATCGTTACTTTCGGACGTGAGCGGTAAGTGCCATCCGATTTAAAAACAGGAGCTGTATAAATAATATCATATGTATTCCATTCGCCCGGCTGACACATGGCATTAACCAAAGGAGCCGTTTGTTTGTAAATACTTCCGCTTTGTCCATTAGCATATGTCACATTCTTATAGGAATCCAGTATCTGGATTTCGTAAATCCCCTGCAAAAATATCCCACTGTTTCCACGTAATTGGCCTTCCCCTTTTATCTCTGAAGGGATACGCCACTCTACATGCAACTGGAAATCACTAAAGGTTCTTTTTGTCTGAATATCCCCAGCTTCCTTATTTACTGTCAACACTCCGTTTTTAACAGTCCAGGTCGAATTGTTTTTTGCCGAACTTTTAAACTTCGTCATATCTTTACCTTTAACCAGCACATTCTTATCTGGCGCCTTTTCCCACTGAGATAAATCTGTGCCGTCAAACAAAATGATTGCATCAGAAGGTGCAGACAAACATCCATTGGATAAAATCCGGCATGGTGAAACAACTTGTGGCTGTGGAGTCCAAAACTCTGTCATCTCATGTGTCATAGGGGGAGGCACTGGATATTTATCCTCCTGCCCATAAGCCATAAACACACTGCTTAAAAAAAGTAATCCTAAAATTTTTCTCATAACTCCTTGTTACATAAATAATACTAGTTTTTTACATCTCTATTTTTACCTGGTACCGGTATCGGGTAAGTACTCAAATCCACATTCCGAAGGGACAATTCTCCCGGTACTAAATCCATATCCGAAGCCATCATTTGCTCCCAAGATATTTCCTGCCCTGTATAGGCTGATATACGCCCCATAATAGCAGTCAACGCTGAAATAGCAGACTCTTCCGCTTGGCTGAAAGGCTGTTTATTCCGGATATGGTTAATCCAATTGACATGTTCAAGAACATAAGGATTTGTCTGTTGGTATTCCTTTTTCTCTTTCTCCACATCATATTGCCATAAAATATTCCCTTCCAAATCCCGAATGGTACCATTATTCGACCACGAACCTTTACTTCCCTGGATTATTTCGAAAATATTATTTCGGCAACCGTCTATCTGGCGACACATACTATGGACATGAATACCCCCTTCATATACATAATCAATACTAAACATATCATATTGGTCTCCTGTCTGACGGCGTTGACGGGCGCCCATACCTACAGCTTTCATCGGTTTTATCCCGGAAAACCAGTTAAAAACATCCAAATTATGAACATGTTGCTCCACTATATGATCCCCGGATAGCCAGGTCCAGTTTCCCCAATCCCGGATCATCCATTCCATTTCTGTCCATTTGGGATCTTTCATCCGAAGCCAATGAGATCCGGTATTCCAGCAAACATTAGCTGATATGATTTCCCCAATCAATCCGCTCCGGACTTGTTTGTATCCTTCTATATATTTTCGATTATGGTGCCGTTGCGTACCGGCAATAACAGACAGTCCTTTCGAAACAGCAACTTTAGAAGTAGCCATAACCGAACGGGCTCCCACCGGATCCACGGCTACAGGTTTTTCTAGAAAAGCATGCTTGCCTGCTTCCACAGCAGCTTTGAAATGAAGAGGTCTGAACGCCGGTGGTGTCGTCAGCAGAACAATATCGACTCCTGAATCGATCACTTTCTGATAACTGTCAAAGCCTGTAAAGCAATGATCGTCAACTACATCCTGATTAAACTTTTTTTTCAGCATTTTACGAACCTCGTCAATCTGATCCTGAAAGACATCCCCCAGAGCAACAACTGTGATACCGGATGCCGCCTTCAGCAAGTCAACCAAGGCGCCAGCCCCCCGTCGTCCACAACCAATCAATCCGGCCTTCAAAGGAATACCGTCCACAGCCTTATCCGGTAAAGATTCAGGAATATACCATTCCTTTCCTGCCTTTAAAGGAACCGGCTTTTCAGTCGCAGTATTACTACAGGACGTCAATAGACTGCTTCCCGTTCCCAGTAAACCTGCAGTTCCGGTCAAAGCCATTCCCGACAAAAAAGCTCTCCTGCTCAACAAATTATCTTTTTTCATATTATTTCTTATTTTTTATCAGGTATAGATAGGTTTCAGTTTCGTACTGATGTATTTCATACTTTCCGTTGCAGATTCTGTCGGAGTCAAAAACGTATGGTCTTGTTCTACATTCAACCAGCCTTGATATTTAACCTCCTTCAAAATCTCCATTACTCCCGGAAAATCTACTTCTCCTTTTCCCAATTCCCTGAGATTAGGACCAAAAGAGGGACGTTTAAACACCCCTGTTGTATCCTTCAGATGAAAATAGCCAAGTCTGTTTTTATACTTCCGGACAATGTCGACAACATTTCCTCCCCCTAGTTGAATATGTCCTGTATCAGGAGCCATCAAAACATAATCAGGATCTGTAAGCTCCATAATCAAATCTATTTCGTCCGGTGTTTCCACTATCGTATTAACATGTGGATGCAAGCAGATTTGCAATCCGGCGTCTTTGGCTATCTTGCCCAGTTCATTTAGAACAGGAGCAGTCCCCTTTATCATTTCATTTATATCCCCCTGTGCACGTCCGGGAGGACCGATAACCACCGTCTTGGAATTATAAAAACTCAGATTCTCCATTGTCTGCTTAAAATCTGAAATTATGGTATCTTTCTGCGCCGGATCGTAAAATTTGCGTCCGAAATAATTACCGGTCACCGACAATTTTTTTTCCGCTAACAAATCACGGAAACTTTCACGAGTGAAACCATGCTTACTTAATTCATCTTTACGGGGGGTAAACTCGATCCCATCCAATCCCAGGTTTGAAATATCCTCAATAGCTTTAGATAAAGAGATTTTCTCACTTTTATAATCACGCCACAATATCCAGCCCATCGACCATCGAATATTAGGTGTTACCCTTGAGCAAGAAGATGAGACGAATCCCGTTCCTGCCAACAACAATGAAGACATTGCCGCTCTTTTTATAAAATTTCTTCTATCCATATTTTACAATTTTATAAATTAGATAATTATGCATCCGGGTCAACTTCCCGATAAGCTTTAATAACAGCCAGCTCACCTTCTTTACCCGGCTTACTTTTCCCATGTTCACAAGATAAAATATCGTTATACCCCCTATTATGAAGATACTGGAATATATTCGTATAGTTTATCTCACCGGTTGTCGGTTCGTTACGGCCCGGATTATCTCCTATATGGATTGAACCAATATGATCCCAACACATTTCCAGATTAGGTATTAAATTTCCTTCCGTAACCTGCTGATGATACAAGTCATCTACCAACTTACAACAGGGATGGTTAACCGCTACACAAATCATTTTTGCCTGAGACGTTCGTGTAAGAAATACTCCAGGATGATTAATCAAGGTATTTAACGGCTCTAAAACTAATTCCAGTCCTGCGTTTCCAACTATATCACAACACATCCGTAAATTATCAATAACATTTGCCGTCTGATATTCTAAATGCAACTTCGGGTCAATGTTCCCCAAAACAACAAGCCCCTTATTTATTCCAGTCCGTTTTTGGACTTCCAGACCTGCCTCCATCTTTTTTTTCATCCATTCTCGGCTGGAAGAATCATTCAATACAAAATGTATGCCTCCTGCTGTTTTCAGGGAAAACTGGCCCAATTCCAACCCTAGACGCTGTGCCTCATTCGCTATCTTTTCCTGCTCGGCTGGCGGACGGCCTACCAATCCTAGATCGTAAGCAGCCCGGAAACCCTGATCTGCTATAAACTTAAGATTATCAATAGGGTCTTTACCGGCATGTGCATTAAACATTCCCAATGTCGGAGCATACTTCATTGTAAACTTCGCTTTATTGGAAATTATGGGCCTTGAAGATTCCGAGGTGGTAGAAAAAACGTTTCTACTTACACCGGTAAAGGCTATACCGCAAGCGGCCTTCTTGATAAAATTCCTTCGTTCCATAAGTTTGTTCTTTATTTATTATACCATTCTCCCTAAACAACCATTGCCACACCAACCAAAAACAAGGATGAAAAAATAAGCTTTCGAAAAAGGATCTCGCTAACCTTCTTATGAATTAATTCGCCAACTACAATACCTGCAATCAAAAAGGGTAACAAGAACAATAAGTCCTGTCCGATTTTCAAAGTCAGGCTCCCTTCATTCATATATTGTAGAATCAATACTGTATTTAGAGTTGTCCATAAAAGGCACATCGTTGCCCTGAATTGTGATTTATCAGGCAATTTACCCGCCGAATACAATACTATCAAAGGTCCCCCCACGGCAAACGCTCCATGTACAATACCTCCGACAAAAAGAAATAAATAACCTACAAACGAGGGAAGCTTCCAATTACCCTTATCCGGTACATAGCATTTGAACAATTGTACAGCAGCAGATATGATAATAAAAACGCCCAGTATTTTTTTCAGAAGAGCTGCATCCAAATTTTTAAACATCAGAATTCCCAAAGGCAACCCCAAACCTGCCAGTAACAGGATTATTCCAAATTGTTTCCAATTAATAGAACTAAACTTCGTTACTACAAAATAGGCTGCCAATGCCCAAGCCAAAATAGATAACACTATTTTAGCCTGCTCCAAATCATCCATCAGGAAAATCACAAATGGAAAAGCCAAAACCGTACAACCAAAACCTGTTATCGCTTCCAGTGTATGGGTGACAAAGATGATGAGCCCTACCAAAAATAAAATCTCAAACATTGACACGATCAGACGTTTTATTTCATTTTACCTTTAATCAATTCGAAAATTATACGAGAGTCTACCTTGACACTGTTATTTTTCATTTTCGGATCATCCAATGATTTATCAAACAATTCATTTACCTGTTCATCCGAAAGTTCTATGTTCAAATCCTTCAAAGACAACGGTAATCCAAATTTTTTCTTCAAGGTTATAATACGGTCTAACAAAGAAGACAGTAACGCTTCTTCCGTATCCCCATCAAACAACTTACGAGCTATCTGTACCAGACGCATTCTTGTTTTCTCATCCCGAAGATTCAATTGAAAAACATCTTCCAGTGTAAAAGCACAAGCTACTCCATGAGGTACATGCCATTCTTCCGAGAAAATAAATGAAAGGGCATGAACTGCTGCTGTTCCTGTTATATTAAAGGCCGTACCTGCCATACAAGCACCCTCGAGCATCTCCTTCCTACCTGCTGTTCCTCCCGAGATGGAACTATCATAAGCGATTTCCATCCATTGCAAAATATGTACGGCACTCTCAATCGCCATTCTGTCCGTCAAAGGAGTCGCATTCTTATTCCATAATGTTTCCAAGGCATGAGATAAAGCGTCAAAAGCAGTTGAAGCTGTGATAGCCGGAGGAAGATCTTTCACATAATCTGTCACCAGAAGTGCTATATCAGCCTGCATTAATGGAGAGCCCAATGTATATTTCCGGCCACTACGGGAAGTATAGACTCCCACTTTGGTTACTTCAGAACCGGTTCCGGCTGTAGTCGGTATCAAAACTAATTGAACATCACGTTTTTCAATTTTTCTTGTGGCTGAAGCTCCCAAGTAATCGTCCAAATCCCCTCCATTACTTAAAATTGCAGCTACCCCTTTAGCAGAATCCAAAGAACTACCTCCGCCAATACCTATAACAATATTGATATCCTTGCCTTCAAGAGCATTTACCATCGACATGATATCTTCGACTTTCGGATTTGGAAAGACTTGATTCAATACTTCTACTTTGCGTATTTTCTGTAAATCTGCCAACATCTCATCCCGTAATTTTAATGAATTATTATCCATTATAACACATACGTTAGCAGCGCCCCCTTTACAATAGAAAATCAATCTATCCAGATCATCTGCTGCCAGATGATCTGTTCCTATTATTTTTGTTCCTGTTATAATCTGTTCAAACATTTTGTTTTCATTTTAGATTTGTATCTTCCAACTCGCCGATTTCTTTGACACAATTGGCTAAGAAAATTTTCCAGTCGTCTGCAACTCCATCCGTAAAGTTGGTTTCCAGCCAGGCATCAAGCATCAGACATGCATGTTTGCCCGGTGTCAGCCATTCACCAAAAACAAGCACATTACAATTATTTACAGCTTTTGCCTGTGCTGCCATGAATGTATTAGTCACATGTACAGGATAAACCCCTTTGAATTTTGCAGCAGTAATTACACTTCCGGCTCCAGTACCGCAAATAATGATACCTTTATCATATGCACCGGAAGAAACACCTTTGGCCACAGCAGCAGCAGCTTTATGATAAGGGACAAACTCGCCATCTTCTTTCATTCCAACATCTTCCAACTGATATCCTTTATTTTCAAGATAAGCAATCAAATCTTTTTTCAGAGTCAATCCCGCACGTGTACATCCGATTATAATCTTTTCCATTTTTCTATTTTTTATATGATGATTGTTTTAATAAATTCAAGGTCACTTCCACAATATGTTCGGCTGTTAATCCAAATCGTTCCTGCAAATAACTCTGCGTACCGACTTCCCCGAACTCATCTTCGATTCCTATCCTTTTCATAAGAATCGGATAGTTCTCAGATAAGACTTCCGATACTGCCGATCCCAACCCGTTCATGATCTGATGGTTCTCGCAAGTAACAATCGCACCTGTTTGCTTTGCATACTTCAGTACCAGGTCTTTGTCTATCGGTTTAATTGTATGCATGTCAATAACTGCTGCGGAAACTCCTTTCTCTTTCAATTGTTGCCAAGCTTTCAACGCTTCACCAACCATAATACCGCCACATGCAATCAATGTTACATCCGATCCGTCTTTTAATACTTTTCCTTTTCCTAATTCGAAAGTTTCATTTTCGTCATACAGTTCCGGTAATGGTTTCCTATGCAAGCGCATGTACGTGCATCCTTCATAATAGGCACTCTCTTTTACCAACTGTTTTAATGATACCGGATCGCTGGGTTCAAAAACAATAAGCTTTGGAACATCCCGCATAATACCCATATCTTCAAAAGACATATGGGTACCTCCGTTGAAAGCTGCAGATACGCCCGGATCCGTACCAACCAGCTTTACATTCAGGTGAGCATAATTAGCCGATATAAAAAATTGATCATACGCTCTCCGGGAAGCAAAACAACCAAATGTTGTGGCAAAAGGTATTTTGTCTCCAGCAGACAAACCGGCTGCAGCACCTACCATATTCGCCTCAGCTACACCCATATCAAAAGTTCTATCGGGATACATATTTTTAAAGCAGGTAGTTCCTGATGCTTTCATCAAATCAGCTTCAAGGATAACTATCCGATCATCTTTCTCAGCAAGCTCTATCAATGTCTGTGCATAAACAGCTCTCATCTCTTTCTGGCTCATATCATTTTCTTTTTTGATTTATTTATTTTGATCTAATAGCTCACATGCTTTTCGCGCAGTATCATAATCGAAATTCATATTATGACTTTCTAATTTCTTTTCTGCGAAAAAGGCACCTTTTCCTTTTATCGTATCCAAAATAATCATAGAAGGACGGATAGTTTCTTTTTTAGCTCGGTCTATAGCCATTGCCATGTCTTCAAAATCATGTCCGTTCACTCGCTGTACGAACCAACCGAAAGCATTCCATTTTGCCCCTATATCTTCGATATCCATGACATCGCTGACATAACCATCGATCTGCATTCTATTATTATCGGTAAAAGCAATCAGATTATTCAGTTTATAGTGAGATGCAGCCATAGCACCTTCCCAAATCTGTCCTTCATTCGATTCCCCATCTCCAATTATCAAATAGACTTTGTTATCTATCTTATTCAAACGATTTGCAAGGGCAAGTCCTATTGCCGTTGATATGCCCTGTCCCAGCGAACCGGTAGTCATGTCAATCCCTGGAGTACGGTTCATATCACAATGACTGGGTAAACGAGTACCTCCCACATTTAACGTATGCAGCCATTCCTCTGGGAAAAAGCCTTTATTAGCCAATACACTGTACAAAGCCGGCCCCGCATGTCCTTTGGATAAAACTAATTTATCCCGGTTCTCTTTTCGAGGATTATCACAGGAAACATCCATATACTTATAATACAGGATAGTCAAAACATCCACTATCGATAATGCTCCACCGATATGACCAACTCCCAAATACCCAATCGTATCGATTGTTATTTTTCTAATCTCCCTGGCTTTTTCTTCCAGTTTTTTCATTTCTTCTTTTTCCATAACGGATTTTTTTGAATTCTATACTATTTTAATTTCTATATTCTCACCTTTGATACCCGGATAAGCACCCTTTTGAATTAAAGGAATACGCTGCGGATGAGCTATCAACCATTTATTCTTTGCAAATAGAAGAACGTCTTTTGAAGCTGCCGCTTCAAAAGTTTTCAGTTCCGTATTCGTACCTTTCGGCAGTACAACCACACATTTAAAGCCTGAACCGGAGACTTTACAAGGGCTAAAATGCAAAGTCGTTTCATATAATTGCAAAGCTGTCCCTTTTGGAACATAAAAGACCTCTACATCCTTCACATCATACTCCTTATCCTGGACTCTTTGAAGTTTTCCAAGCATAAGTACTAAATCCGTAACTGCTATATCCACTTCACTTCCTTTATGGTATTCCAAACCGTTCAATGTCGAATTTTGACCATTGCAATAACCGATTTGAATAGGCATTTCTCCATAAAATTCATTTTCCAACTCTCCTTTTACCGGCATCTCCTCCAATTTAGGGACAGAAGCGATATAGCAATTCCCTTCAGCTGGTATTTCCGTATTCCTCTCCATAAAAGAAATCAAATCGGAAAAGTCATATTCTGCAATCAATTTTCCATAAGGAGTAAAAGCATCGTCACATATCTTTTTTATTGAAATATGAGGATTTAACTTTTGTAATTCTTCCAGCTTCATTTCATCATTCTTTTTAAGTCACTAATACTCAATTAATTCAATAGACAGATACTGACAAAACATTTTCAATTCTTCCATTATATCACCATAAGCCACAACAAAATGAGGTTCCCATCCATCTTCCGCAATTTCTCGAACCTTCCCTGAAGCATTTCCTTTCGCAGGACGGACAACAACAGATGTTCCGAAAAATTTTTGCGGTTCGTCCAAAGCTTCTCCATGCATAGCAAAGAAACGGAAACCGTTTTTCCCCTTACCCAAACGGACTACTGTCACCTCTCCTGCTTGCAAACCAAACTCCATAGTTGGTCCTATTTTTCGATTCGGATGTACCCCGATACCAGCTCCTTCTTTCTTACGTGACAGACAAGTTGCACCTGCTCCGCAATGCCAGAACACAATACCGTCACAGCTCTCATCTACAGCCACCGGATCTCCGAAATAAACAGATCCTTTAGAAAATGCAGAAGCGATAAACATGGTTATCACCCCACCCAAATCAGTTTCACAAGATGCCGGAATACCATTATCATTCAACATAGACAGAACCGCACAAACAGGAGCTCCGAAACCTGTGAAGAAATCTGGCCAGCAACGGGATGCAATAGCTTGTATTCCATTCCGGTCAATGAAATTTTGATATGCTTTACGTAACCGGGCATACTTTTCCTGATTTTCACTTGGAATTTTATCCAAGCCATTCGAACGATTTTTTAATTCCGATAATACCGGAAGATATTCTTCAGAGGACAACGCAGCCGCCTCTTTCATTATTTCCGCAGCTTCAGTCTGTACCAACCGAATACCAAAAACTTCCGACAACAAAGATTGGTCTATAGCTCCGAACGAAAAACCAGGAGGCTGGATACCTACAACACCTATCACTAAAGATTGCAGTTTCTTTATAAGCATCAATGATGCCTCAATTTTCTTAAATTGCTCTACAACTGTAGTATCCTCGGGATTACCAAACACGAACCGGAATGGTATACCTTGGGTAAACAAACAATTTCCTGCAGAAAAAGCTCCGGTTAATGAGTTTAGCTTCAAACGCCCCCCGTCAATTGAAGGTTCTCTTACAGACCATATCGCAATCGGGCATTTAAACCGGCGAGTTATCTCGGTCATAAAATCTGCTCCTATAAATGTTGTACACTGATATATAATCAAATCAGGCTGAGTAAGTGTATCGGCAAACTTCCCCACCATTTCCGGAGCAGTCAACAACTCCTCCGAAGTCAAAATCCGACCAAAAACGTTCTCCAACATCCTAACAGAAGCTATTCTATTTGCTTCTGCATCTGGAACAGAAAATGTTAATCGTCCATTAGAGAAAAATGCAACATTTAGTTTCATATCCATTTTATTATTGATTTATACTTGTTGAACCTTGTTTTTTCCGTTCATCCATTTCCCGTACGATCTCCTCGTACCGTTTATCAGTAAGTTTATACCCGTAATACATAATCAGAAAAGTTGCAATTGCTAATGCCCCTGGATAAAGGAACATTAATCCACGAATACCTTCGATCGCCTGGGGTGTCTGTTGTTGATTGGCAACATAACCTACTGCCGCCAAAATAACTCCAGGGATGAACCCTGCCAAAGCCTGAGATAGCTTACGGAAAAATGTAAAAAATGAATAAATCACACCTTCCGAACGTAAACCCGTTTTCCACTCTCCATACTCAACAGCATCTGAAATCAAAGCCCAATTTAACGTATTGATAAATGCTGTTCCGTAAAAAGCAATACATGCAAAAATTATAAATGAGATTGTATTGTTTGCTAAAAATAATGCCACAATATCGGCACCACCCCAAATTATTGCTCCTAATACATAGGTAGCTTTCTTTCCCATACGACGTACTAAAGGTTGTACGCACGCTATACCTATGAAAACACAACCAATTGAAAAAAAGCCTAAATAAGGAACAACCGAAATATCATGTAAAACATATTCACAAAAATAAACCTGGACAGCAAGTTTCACATTGAAAGCTGAAAATGTTAACAAATTGACAAGACAAAGTATCAATAACGGGGCATTCTTTGCTATACCAAGATAACTCTTTATAAGACTTCCTTTTACTTCTTTCGGTTTTTGTTCAACGTACCGTTCTTTTACATTCAAAGTGCACGTTAACTGAAGAGTACAGCCCAGCACTGCAAATACACTTGCCGCTGCAAAATAACTATACCTCGGGCCAAACAAATCTGATGCAATTGTAACCAACGGAATAAATGCAACAGAAGTAATTAATAAGCCCATAGTGGCACCGGCCCAACGAAAAGATGCCATACTGGATCTTTCTACCGGTTCCTTAGTCATTGCCGGTATCATGGAACCATAAGGAATATTAAATATGGTATATGCCAACCCAAATAATGCATAAGATAAATACGCCCAAATAATCCGGCCATTAAGTTCGAAATCCGGTACATAAAAACTTACAGCTGTACACAATGCCAAAGGAACTGTGGCATAAAGCATAAAAGGACGAAACTTCCCGAGCTTTCCATATTTCTTTCTACTGTCAATCCATGTTCCGACCCCAATATCTGTAAAACCATCCAATAGTTTGGTCACCAGGAAAAGCATTCCTGCCACAGATGGCGGAAGCCCTAAAGAATCGGTGTAAAACTTGAGCAGGTAAATCTGCCCCATGTCAAACAGAAAATTATTACCCACATCTCCAAGGCCATATGAGAACTTTTCTCTAAATGACAAACGGGAAGCTATTTTTTGTCCTTCTTTCATAATATACAATTATTTAAACTGTTTGAACTTTCAACTTGTCACAATTATTTCATTTTAATTATATCCGGGATTTTGCTGTAGCTGAGGAGCTCTATTTATTTCTTCACGTGTAATAGGAAGCCAATAGAAAGCATTATTTTTCCATTCTCGAGTATCCTCTTTGGCTTTATAGTCTAAAAACCATTCCATATCACCATTTACGAACTCTTTGACTTTCATTGCATAAATATTCCGTATTACTTTATCACAAATCATCCAGCGCCGGATATCAAAGAAACGTTGTCCCTCACCAAAAAATTCAATAGCTCTTTCATGGCGGAGATATGTTCGGGCCTCAGATTGATTCTCGGTAACACGACTGGGTAAACCCGCCCGATGTCTAACCTGGTTCAATGCCGACAAACCATTCTGGATATTAACATTATCCCCCAGTTCTATGCAAGCCTCAGCATAATTGAGAAGCACTTCTGCATAACGATACTCTACCCAGGTATTTGTATTATTATAGTATTGTCCGACTGTTTCCGGATCCATAAATTTCTTCATATAATATCCTGTCTTTGTTCCATTCCAATTATCAATGGAACTTTGTCGTGTATCAACACCAAATTTTGCAATAGAACCATCAAGATTATAGATATGACCCGTCTGAACACAATTATTCGGTTCTAATTTTGCAACATCTTCAGGACGTTGTTGCCAGGGTGCCCCATGATACAGGATAGTTGCATAAAAACGAGGTTCTCTCCCATTATATGGATTTAAAAGAGGATTATTTGCCAACTCTTCCTTTGTCGCTTTCCGGATCGTCTCATTCTCTGGGGATTGAGCGTCCCATACAAACTTGGAACCATCAGCCATTTCAAATTCACGGACAGACCATTCAACCGGTTCATTATTTCCATAATTATGATAACCATTCGGTCCGTTCCATAGATTTACCTGGTTTATCTTTCCGTCTTTCAAAGGGTACTGTATGCCCCAGATCGTTTCGCTATTCCAAGCACCTTTTTGGTTAAATATATTAAAATAAGTTGAAGCATACTCTTGTATCTGAACCTCTGTCAGAGGGAGTGCCGGTGCTGATGTATTACCTACAAGTGCATAATGACCGTATTTTCCATCCATAATATCTTTGGCCGCATCACGGGCTGCTTCCAGCAAAGCTCTCCTACTACCGGCCGGGAAAGAGACTAATTCGTTATCCGGCTCAAACCCACCATTAGTCAATTCACTGGCACAGAATAACAACATTCTCGACTTAATCGCAGCAGCAGCCCCCCTTGTACCACGTCCCTGCTCCATTTTTTCAGGAAGAAACTCAATCGCTTTTTCTACATCACGGAGAATAAAGTCTTTCGTATCCGAAATGGAAGAACGCTTAAAACTTCCAAAATCATCATTCAAATCAAAAGGTTTATCAATCAGGACCACCCCACCATTCATCATTAAAAGATGCGTATACATCAATGCCCTGATAAAATACGTTTCTCCTTTTATCTGTTTACACAAGGCTTCATCCTTTGTCGTGTTAAGAGGAACTTCATCGATATGAGCCAAGATTATATTCAAGTTTTGAATATTTTTATACAGGTTTCTCCATAAAAGCCATGCTCCATGTGCATCATTATTAAAATAACCCAATTGGTCAGGACTCAACCTGCCGTTAAGATGGACATAGTTTTGCGCACGGAAAGGATTTAAAGATTGATCGGTTCCTGAAGTAAGCATATCCCTATGCATACCGAGCACACCATCATCATTCGGTCCCCCCATCTGGCTATAACAGGTTCCCAGATAAGCTTTAACAAGATTAATATCAGAAAATACGATATCCTCATTAAAAGAATCCACTGCTTGTTGATCAAGAACATCGGTACAGGAAGTCCCGAATAATATAATTATCGCTAATAAATATCTAATGGTTTTCATAACTATTCATTTTTAAAAGGATATATTCGCCCCGATTGCAAATGTTCTCATGGCCGGATAAACGCCCGTACCATCCACTTCAGGATCAAATTTCTTAGTTGCGCTATATAGGAGTGCCAAATTATTGCCGGATACAAAAACATTTGCTCTTGTAATACCTATCGACTTGAATATTTTAACCGGAATATCATATCCTAATACCAAATTCTTCAATCTCAGATAGGCTGTATTATCCAGCCAGAACGTATTCATATTAGAACCATAAGTCCAGTATTGGTCTGTCCGGTTAAAAGGACGTGGGTTCTTTCCCTCTATATTATCAACAGACCATCTGTCTTCATATTGCCATTTAAAATAATTTCCTGCTTCTCCACGGCGGTCATCCGATATATTCTGTTTATAGAAAGTACCTTGTCCCTGGAAAAGAACCGAGAGAGTAAAACTTTTCCAACGAAGATCGAAATTAAGGCCATAAGTAATTTCTGGTGCATCTGTTTTATCTATCAGGATCCGGTCATCCGAAGTTATTTTCCCATCACCACTTACATCCTCAAATATGATATCACCCGGCATAGCTCCAGACCAATGAGGGTAGGAATCCACATGCTCTTTATCTCTAAAGATACCTATCGCTTTATACATTAGCTTTGTTCCATAAGGATGTCCGGTCGTTTCCTGCCAGGGGACAACTACCTCCGGTTCGTCTTTAAACACCACTTTATTCCGGTTAAAATTAAAATTGCCACTGATATCCAGACGCCAATCCTTATTAAATGTTTTATGAAATCCGGCTTCCAACTCAAATCCTTTGTTATCTACACGTGCAATATTTTCATTAGGTAACTTAAGACCTGTAAATACAGGGACTGAAGCATTTCTTGCAGCCAGAATATCTTCACGCTTATTATAAAAATAATCAAAATCCAAGCTGAAAAGACCATTAAAAAACTGGGATTCAAAACCATAATTTTGAGTTGTCTGAGTCTCCCAAGTAATATACGGATTGGCAATAGTAGGAGGTCCTAATGTTGTTTCTATATCGGACTTTGTACCAAACACCATTCCTTTCACATCTGCCAAGGTATATTTGTTGATATACTGGAAAGATGCTCCCGGATCCATACCCATCACCCCATAAGATGCTCTTAATTTAAAATAGTTAATAAAAGAAAGATGTTGTTTCCAGAAACTTTCTTCCGATGCACGCCAACCTAACAAAAAACCGGGGAAATTACCCCATCGACTTTCCGGCGGGAACTTCAAGGAACCATCACGTCTATACAATACCTCTACCAAATATTTGTCTTTAAATGAATAAGTAAACCTTCCTATCAAAGAACGTCTTGCATAAATTGTCATGCCTCCGGATGTATTTTTATTCAGGTTTGATCCTGCATCCATAATCTGGACAAGATTAGATATATATCCTTCACGATATCCCAAGAAATTATTCGTATCGCTGGTGTACTGTTCAAACCCCAAATAAGCAGTCACATTGTGTGCCCCAAATGTTCTTGCATAATTTATATTCACATTCCAAGTCTTGTTGATTACACGCTCATAATCCTCTGTATTACGAGGATCTGATAGGCCTCTTAAAGTAGGAACTACCGGCATATCTATAATAAAACCTGTTGATGGATCTCTTGTCGCTTCCGACCAATTTGGATAATAGAGTGTCCAGGGATGATAGAATCTTTTTCGGTAAAAGTTATTAATATCGTAATCAAAACTGCCGTTTAACGCCAAACCTTCAATAAAAGGCGGTGTTATAGTCACATTAAATGTATTTTGAGAACGATAAGTCTTCTGGTCATTCTTTCCACCATCAAGTGAAGATGTTACAACAGGATTGTTACCATTCTCCACATCAGGGCCAGGTAATCCGTTTGGCCAAAATGCCGGACTTGTCGGAACAACACGGATAGCAGAACCAATAATATCACCAGCGCTCCTGTATGGAAATACACGATGTGTTTCTATATAAGAAGTATTAAGATCAACCTTAAGCCAATTTGTAATGGGGAAATTTAATTTTGCTCGGATATTATATTGATCATATTTCGTAGACGATTGTTTATAAATGGCGTCATCCTTCTTGTATCCAAGAGATACATAATAGGTCATGCCTTTAAATCCCCCGTCAATAGTCAAATTATGACGCATAGTCGTAGTCCATTTTTTTATCAGTTCACCATACCAGTCCGTATTCGGATGTTCCCAAGGATCAGCACCATTCCTGAATAATTCGATATCTTCATCCGTATACGTACGGGCCGCCCCTTTATAAGTTTGATACTCCGATAACATGGTTGCATATTCAGCCGCATTACATAATTCCGGAACTTGGGTAGGAGTCATAAAGCCTTGATAAAAATTATAATTCAGCCTTGGTTTTCCGGCTTCTCCGCTTTTTGTAGTTATCAAAATAACACCATTAGCAGCCTGTGCACCATATATGGCAGCTGAAGCATCTTTCAATACAGATAACGAAGCAACATCATTCGGATCAATCTCATCCATAGAACGCCCTTGTACTCCATCAATAACGACCAATGGCCCGGTATCATTACCAAGTGTAGAACGTCCACGTACCATCAACCTGGAACCCAAATTTCCAGGCTCTCCATTTTTCTGTATAGCAACAACGCCCGGAAGACGTCCGGCTAATGCATTTGTTACGGATGTTGCCGGAATAGACTGTATATCCGCTCCTTTTAAAGTAGTCACAGACCCTACGACATTTGCTTTCTTCTGCGTACCATACCCGACTACCACCACTTCATCCAATGATAAATCAGAATCGGGATGTAATTCTATTTGAATAACTTTGCGATTATCAACCGGAACTTCAATTGCAGTAAACCCTATATAAGAAACAACAAGTGTGCCCTTTTCATTTTCTAATTGAAAAGAGAATTTTCCATCGCTATCAGTAGCTGTACCGATTGTACTTCCTTTTACCATTACAGTGGCCCCGATAAGAGGCTCTTTTGTGCCTGCATCAATTACCTGTCCGCTTACAGTTATTTTCCGGCTACTCTGCTGGGATATTGGTTGCATATCCGCTATCACTCCCCTTTCAGAAACTAAATCGGAAATATTTGCATATGAAACAAGCGAGGATGACATCAAAATCAAAAACGTATAAAAACGCTTAATAATGTGTTTTCTCATAAAAGCATGATATAAAAAGTAATAATTAACAATAACCCTTAATACTGAATATATTCAGTCATCCATTAGAAAATCTATATACAGGGAAATATCCGGTACACAGAAGAACTTATAAACGAAATATTTCCCTGATAATCAATTTATTTCTATCCCAAGTCCTTTACATCTATCACTCTTCTTTCTTGGGCTGCACGAACGGAACCTTCCAATATCTGGATAGTCTGACGTCCGATATATCCATCAGGATATGCTTTTTCTTTTCCTGCCAGAACTTTAGCAAAATGTTTTAATTGCATAGTAACTCCATCACCCTCGGCAGGATCTACACCTGTCGTTTTAATTACTTCCGGTTTCGGCATATTGGCAGGCTTTGGAAATCCGTTCGGACTACCATATTTGATCGCAATCTCACCAGCTCCCATCTGTATCGTGCCATTTACACCAAAAAACGTATCAAAAGCCTTAGACCCATAATTATAAACATTTCCCCCATAATTCATCAAAGCGCCATTTGCATATTCAACTAATACGCCCGCATGATCACTCGAGTCTCTTTTACGCAATGAATAATTATTTACTCCTTGAAGACTGCAAACAGATATCGGTTCACTATCAAATACCCAATTGTTCACATCAATAATATGTGCTCCCATTTCATAAACCACACCACCACTTAAAGCTTGATCCATCCTCCAATAAGGAGTACCTGACGGATATTCGTCAGCCGCCGGCACACGCCAGTCTCCACGATAATCAAAAAGACTGGACTGCAGTATCTTCCCTACTGGCTTATTCCGAACCACTTCTACCAACTTTTTATATTCGCTGGAATGACGACGCTGAGTTCCGATCTGTAATGCTTTGCCTGTACGTTCGACAGCTCCGATCATTTCATTACAATCTGCAACAGTCAAAGCCATCGGTTTTTCACAAAACACGTTTTTACCGGCTTCTAAACACGCAATTACAATATCTTTATGTGTATTATTAGGAGTAATAACAGCTACTGCATCCAAATCAAGTTGCAATAATTCTTCCAAACTATTTATAAACTTGGGTTTTACATTACTTTTTATCAACTGGGCGCGTTGTTCCATTTTGTGAGGGACAATGTCACATAAAGCTGTAATTTCAATTTCCGGCACCTTATTTAAAGCTCCAATAATTGTTTTACTACGATTACCACATCCAATTACACCCATTTTAAATTTTTGCCCGGAAACAGCCTCAATAGTTGGTACGGATGCCATTACCGGGTTACTACTAGAAAAGGCCATACCCAGGCCTGCTAGACTACTTAACTCGAGGAAACGACGTCTTGACAAATTGTTCGTGTCATTCATAATACTTTTTTAATTTAATGGTTTATATTAATGTTTCATTTAACAAAATCGATTTTTCAAATTTGGTTAACAACAGTAGTATTTCATCTTATATTTTATCAAATCAGCTTAAAATTTATATTACCTATTAGAAAAAGAAGATTTATCAGATAGGATTATACAAAAAAATTAAGTAAAGCACTGTTATTTTCCTATTGATTCAATTTTCCATACACACTACATGAAAAACCGATTTTTCAATGACCCAAAAATAGAATGTCTTTTTTAAAAAAACAACAGTAAGCGCTATTTTATTGTATAATTTTTGTTAAACGACCACATTTGCATAAAAATATAATTTATATTTTTATGCAACGCTAAAAGAAATTATTACGTAGAGAGATCAAACTTAAACTTGTATAGTCCCATCACTTAACAAATATACAATCTGATTATCACTAAAAACCTATATATCAACATCACTAGAATATCATGTAGAAAGAATATGTTTGTAAATAAAAAGCACCAATCAAAATTCCAACTATTTACACAATAAAAATACTATACTCACTTTTTTCAATAACCAATATACAATAAGTAAAATTTATACTTATATTTGTCACGGATTCAAAAAAACATATACACAGCGGAATACCGCATCAAAAACATTGAAGAGATAAAACTCTTTTTGTATTGGCACCTCTCATAGTAGTCAAGTTTTTGTCGTAAGCAAATTTACAGATAAAAACAAGTATGGAAAAATATCCATCTCAATATCATTTGTAATAATTGTTGACGATCTCACACCGAGATTGCGGATGTAAGTATGAATCCATATACTTCAATGATAAATTTACCAGTAGAGCAGGAATGAGTAACTAACTTCATACAGATTACTCTGATAAGCTTCTGATTGGTTACTGTCCCACGACAGAACTTAATTCAGTAAAGTACAAAACATACCTACACCATAACAGGCACGTTGCCTACCGCACATTATATATAATGTAAGTTACTATAAAGACAATCAATAACTTATTGATTTAAAAAAAATTATAGATTAATATAAATATATTTACAATGATTAGAACATCTATTTTTAAAGGATTCGCAATTATATTGCTATTTGTCTCTACTCTCAGGATATTTTCAGCTAAAATCTCAGCTTCGAGGATATGTATTCGAATATCTCAACAACAACCTCAAAATTACTATATACATAAACAGGCAAGATCTCCTACAACTCTTAAATATAAAGGTTCTGAGCCAACTGGAAAACTTCCTCCCTTGCTAAATTTTCCTATGAAAGCATATAAAGATCTTAAGAATTTCAGATTTTTCGAATTTGGAGACGTAATAGGAAATCATCTTAACCTCCCTCCAGCCTCTTTATCTATTTCAAGGATAATTTTGGAGAATGGAACCCTAAAGATGCACAAACCAAAAATATAAAACAGACCATCGATACCGAAAGACCCACTTCCGGTAAGAATTGTCAAAAAACGGCGGAAAGTATAATTTTAATCATATCAAACTACCCCGAAAAGGACGCTGGCAACTCGTGTTCTATTTTGGCGAGTCCGAACCTGGTTCTTCGATATGGATCAATGACGTAAAACTCAAATTCAAAAAAACAGAATGAATTAATTTAAAACGAATAACAATATGAATAAAAATTTAAGATTAGCAGCCATACCGATGACCGCATTGGTAGCTGTAGCATGTAATGGGAATAATCCTGGGGCACAAGAAATGAAACCCAATGTCATCCTTATATATATATAGATGATATGGGATATTCAGATATAACAGCATTCGGAGGACATTATGCTCCTACACCGAACATGGATCGCATAGGCCAAGAGGGTATACAGTTCAATCAATATTATACTGCATGTCCTATCAGTTCCCCATCAAGAGTAGGAGTAACTACCGGAATGTTCCCTACCAAATGGGGTATCACCACATTCCTCAACGACAGAAAAGCCAATTACAACAACCAATCAAATGATTTCCTGCTTACGGATGCACCTACTCTGGCACGCTCAATGAAAGCCGGAGGATACGCCACTGGACATTTTGGGAAATGGCACATGGGGGGAGGCCGCGATGTTGTGAACGAACCACAAATTACAGAATATGGATTTGACGAATACAGTTCTACATGGGAGAGTCCGGACCCAGATCCACTTATCACAGCTTCAAACTGGATATGGAGCGATCAGGACAGTATCAAACGCTGGAAAAGAACCGAATATTTTGTAGACAAAACATTAGATTTTCTTAAACGTCATAAAGGACAGCCCTGCTATGTAAACCTCTGGCCCGATGACATGCACACCCCCTATGTTCCTTCACAAGAAACATTCGAACAGACAGGGAAAAACGGCTTCTGGGAAAAACAGGTAAACTTTGTCCCGGTACTTGCAGAGCTGGACAAGCAAATCGGAAGATTACTGAACGGATTAGAGGAACTCGGTATAGCTGACAATACCATTATTCTCTTTACAAGCGACAATGGCCCTCACCCAAGCTACAAAAATGAACGTACGGCAGGTATGCGGGGGCAAAAAGGCACTTTATACGAAGGAGGGATACGTATGCCGTTCATGGTCCGTTGGCCAGCAAAAATAAAAGCGGGCCAGATCAACAATGCAACTGCTCTTTGCAGTACAGATATTTTCCCTACAATATGTGCATTGACAGACGTAAAGCCTTTGACCAACGGGTATGAACTTGACGGGCAGGATATGAGCAAAACTTTCCTCGGCCAATATGACGGTAAAAGAAAAACTCCTATTTACTGGGAATTTGGAAGACATTTCGTTGGCAAACCACTTCCCCGCAATGCCTATCAGACACGTAGCCCGAATATTGGAGTTCGTGAAGGTGACTGGAAACTTCTCGTAAACTACGATGGAAGTATGGTTGAACTTTACAACATTGCCGAAGACATAAACGAGACAACAAACGTCGCCGAGCAAAACCCAAAAATAACGGAAAAACTGAAAAAACAGGCTATCGACTGGTTCAACGATTCATTCCGCAAGCATGCGGGAAAATTAATAAACCCTGATTTGAAATAAGGTTGCCACAAAAATACGACCGATCCGGGGATTCATAGTTATGGTTTTCCGAAATCATAACTATGAATTGGAAAAACCATAACTATGATTTGTAAAATGTGTGTTTTTGGAAGGAGTACAAGGATATGTTTTTCATGCAATCGGACTAACCGGAAAAATGATTATCTTTGGCAATGTCAAACATAAATTCTAACAAACAATGCAAAACACAAATTCGCTCTTACTCTTCGGGTTTGGATTAAGCATGATGCTTTCATGTAAAGAAGCGCCAGCTCCTGCACCTGTATTGCCGGTTCCCACACCCGAACAAGTGGAATGGCACAAAATGGAAACTTACGCCTTCGTTCATTTCGGCCTAAATACATTCAATGATTTGGAATGGGGATATGGCAATACGCCTGCCTCAACATTCAACCCCACAGATTTAGACTGCGACCAGTGGGTACGTACCATCAAGGCTGCAGGATTAAAAGGAGTTATCCTGACAGCAAAACATCATGACGGTTTTTGCCTATGGCCCACAGCAACTACCGAATACAGTGTAAAAAATTCCCCGTGGGAAGAAGGTAAAGGAGATATGGTCCGCGAATTATCGGATGCCTGCCGGAAACACGGGTTGAAATTCGGTCTTTACTTATCTCCCTGGGACCGCAACAGCGCGAATTACGGTACACCGGAATATGTAACAAAATTCCATGCCCAGATGCATGAACTGGTCACTCAATACGGCCCGCTGTTCGAATATTGGTTTGATGGAGCCAACGGAGGGAACGGATGGTACGGAGGAGCCAATGAAACCCGCTCTATTGATGCAAAAACATATTACAAATACGAGGTAGCCCGCGATACGATAAAAAAATATCATCCGAACGCCATGATATTCGGAGGAACCGTACCCGATATTCGCTGGATTGGCAATGAAGAAGGCTGGGCAGGAGACACCCAGTGGAGTCTTTATTCGCCGGAAAAGGAAACCAATTACCGCCAAAGCCAGTGGGGAATGGAAGACGGAGACGAATGGCTGGGAGGCGAATGCGATGTGTCTATCCGCCCGGGATGGTTCTATCACGCACGTGAAGACCATCAGGTAAAATCGTTGGCACGTCTGGTCGACCTTTATTACCGGAGTGTCGGTCACAACTCGAATTTCTTGCTGAACTTCCCTGTAGCCTTAAACGGGAAAATAGCTCCAGGCGATTCTATCCGTGCCGTTGAATGGTTCCAAACGATTCAGAACGATATGAAAACCGATTTGTTAAAAGGAGCATATGCCGAAGCCAGCTCAGTAAGAGGAAGAAAATACAGTGCCAGCAAAGCAAACGATGGAAACTGGGACACGTATTGGGCGACGGAAGACGGTGTAACAACCGGCACATTAACATTTACACTACCCACCCAGTCGGATGTAAACCGTTTACTTATCCAGGAATACATTCCATTGGGGCAACGCGTAAAATCATTTAATATCGAATATGAAAAAGAAAGCAAATGGTATCCGGTAAAAGCAACAGATTCCACGACTACCGTAGGTTATAAACGTATTGTTCGCTTCCATACCGTATCAGCAGAGAAAATACGAATCAATTTTACTGATTCGCGCGGTCCTTTATGTATCAATAATGTAGAAGCATTCCTGGCACCTGCCCTGATAACAGAACCGGTTATTTCCCGTAACCTTTCCAACAAAGTAACAATCAGTACCGGAGACAGCAATGCCGAAATCCATTATACGACAGACGGCAGTGAACCTACCAAGGATTCGCCCGTATATACGGATCCCTTCGATTTTGCACAAAAAGGAATCATCAAAGCGATTGCTTATGACAAAACATTCGACAAGACAAGCCCTGTATCCATGCGGGAACTGGATATTCCTTCAACCGATTATACTGTGGTCAGCCCGAAAGATGATAAAACGTCCGTTATATTCGATGGAAACGGCTACAGCACCTACTACCTGCCAAAAGGGAACAGGGATATTACCATCCGGTTGAATAAAGAGCATATGATTTCCGGTTTCCGGTATACTCCCAACCAGGGACGCGATGCAGGCGGTCATATCTCCCACTATCAGCTATATGTAAATAATAAGAAAGTGGCAGAAGGCGAGTTTTCAAATATCAAACACAATCCGGTGGAACAGGAAATACGTTTCCCTGCCACCCGCGGAAATACAATCCGGTTCGTAGCAACCAGTATCCTGGATAATGCGCCACAAGCCGGTATCGCAGAGTTTTCTGTTATTACGGAATAAGGAGAATCAGGAAGAATAGGTCATAAACCAATGCGTGACCTTTTCACTATATGTTTTGGAAATGGGAATATCGGGAACACCGTCTATTCCCATTTCCATATATACCCCATCCTTTTCACGACGTATCACCTTCACCTGGTCGAAATTTACCATATAAGAACGATGGCAACGCAACACATTCGTATTGGCAAGGCTCTCTTCTATCGTTTTCAATGAATTACGAAGCATAAACTTTGTCAATGTCCCTTTATTCATATACCAGATGCAAACATAATTATCTGCCGATTCGATATACAGTAAATTACTCCGTTTCACCGACAGGCGCAATTCATTCTTCTCATCGTAAAAAGAAAACACATTCTGCATCTTTGCCGCATCTTCCTTTTCTTCCGCCAATATCAATAATTGCCTTTCCTTTTCCTTATAGGAGAAATACAAATGCAATGCCGAATAAGGAAGCAGTAGTACCAGGCTGGTATTTATCGCCGACTCTTTAAACACTCCCAGATATTCCCGTTCCGGATTGAGGACGAGTGTATATATCGTATAGAACAAAGACATGAACAGTATTTCCAGCAAAATCCAGACCGCATAGCCCATACGCGTCACTCCATGTTTCCTGCCCCAATAATACATTACAATACGGCTAATGACAACAACCAGTACCCCGGTAAGGATAATCAGGCTCGAGAAAACAAAGAACTTAAATTCGGAAACCGGATACCAATTTGATGAACTGAACGGTTTATAAATATTGATGAATACCAATGCAAAAAATGCCGTCAGTAAAACAAGGCGGACCAGGTTCGACCGTTCATAGAAATATTCCGGTATTTTATGATTTCGCATACCTACACTTTTTTCAAGAATTTCAGAAACAAATGTACGTATATTTCCCTTTACATCCATCCGGCATTCGCCCCGCATAGCAACATTTCGCCCCTATATAGCACTTTATACCCCCAGAAAAGGATGGCTAAACCATTTATTTTGAGAGATTGTTTTTGTATTGTTAGTTTACGTCAAAATTAAAACGCATCTATGGATATTTCTATTCGAACACAACAACTAAACAGTCTTTTTTCCTATGATAAAAAGGCCAGCCTGGAGGAAAGCCATCTGGAAATCCAGCCCTATCGCTTTACCCAGACGACCGGGGCAAGTGAAATTAACGAGTTCCAGCGGACACTTTCCTCTACCGAATTTTGTCCGGTTACAGATAATTACATACAGGAGAACAAAGACTTCTCCTATACGATTTTCACTCCGGCAGGAAAAGTAAAAAGAGACAAGGCAATTATTCTATTACACGGTCTGAACGAACGCTCCTGGGAAAAATACCTGACATGGGCGGAATACCTTGCCAAGCATACGGGAAAGCCGGTTATACTTTTTCCCATCGCTTTCCATATGAACCGCACGCCCAGCCAATGGTGCAACCCAAGGGAAACGCTGTCCTGGGTAAACGTCCGCAAAAAAGAAATAGAAGACCTGGGCAATGCTTCCTTCGCCAACGTTGCACTAAGCAGCCGGTTATCCCAGAATCCGCTACGTTTTTATGCATCCGGCCGCGAATCGGTGTATAACCTCTGGCAACTGGTGCATGAAATAAAAGACGGACGGCATCCCCTGTTTAAAGAAGACACCTCCATCAACCTGTTTGCCTATTCCATCGGTGCATTATTATCACAGGTACTGTTGCTTGCCAATCCGGAAAAAATGTTCAGCGATACACGCCTTTTCATGTTTTGCGGAGGTTCCATCTTCAGTGAGATGAACGGGAATGCACGCGATATTATGGACCAGGCTGCATTCGACAGCTTGCAGCAGTATTACCGGAATGACTTTTTAGAACAACGCACTTTACCGACATCCTTTAAGAATGACTTTATGGAACAGGCATTCAAAGCCATGATTCGTACCGATGTGATGCAGGAATACCGCGAATCGTTCTTTTTGCGTGCCTGCCACCGGATACATGCCATCTCCCTGAAAAAAGATATCGTCATGCCGACCAGCGGTATTATAAAAGCATTAGGCAAAGCATCGGAAAAAATACTGGAAGAACTGGACTTTCCGTTCCATTACAGCCATCAGGTACCCTTCCCGCTTCGCAGCAAAACAGAACCCACCTTGCTGAGCCAGGCTTTCCAGCGCATATTCAGCAGTGCCGCCGCATTTTTATAACGGACCTGCCAGGCATTTACAAAACTCTAACGGAATTCTAATACCCTTGTAACTCTTTTCTAATACCTGCCAGCCTTGTAAACCGGTAGTTTTGCCCCCGGAAAACAAGATTAACAGGAATGCGTAAAAGAGTTCTTTTTTTATTAATGGTAATTGCCTGTTCTTCAGCCAAAGGACAGTCGCAACAACTCCGGCTCACAGTCGGAGATGCCGAAAAATTGTTTCAGGACAATAATCTGGAACTGGTAGCTAACCGGTTCAACGTAGATGCCGCCGAAGCCAAAGTCGTCCAGTCGAGGTTATTTGAAAATCCCTCCATAACGATAGAGCATAATATCTATAACCGTACCAACGGGAAATATTTCGATTTCAGCAAAGAAGGAGAAAGCACGGTCGAAATCGAGCAGCTTATCTATATCGCCCACCAGCGCGACAGCCGTATCCGGTTGGAGCGGATGAACAAGGAAGTAGCCGTACGTCAGTTGGAATTGACAATGCATGTCCTTAAAAACGAAGTGGACCGGCAATTCTTCAACCTGTACTATTCGCTAAACGAAGTCAAGATCTACCATACCGCTATCGAACAACTGCAAAAGATTGTAGAGATACTGAAGGTACAGGTGGAAAAAGGCAATGTGTCTTTAGCCGAAAAGTCCAGAATCTCCGCTTTGCTCCTCTCCCTGCAACAGGAATCGAACCAACGGCAGGATGAAGCTTTGGAGTACCAGGCAGCCCTGAAAGTATTACTGGGTATCCGGCAAGACATAGAACTGCTACCGGAAGTGGATGAAACTTCGCTTGCCGCCTCCCCTCTCGATAAAATCGATTTACAGGATTTGATTGTCCGGATAGAGGAACGCCCGGACCTGAAACTTGCCTCATCGGCATGCGGGGTTGCCTATGCCGATATCAAAGTACAGAAATCGGATGCCTTTCCCAAAGTCAGCGTACACGGATTTTATGATAAGCATGGTCCGATTTGCGACGATTATTTCGGATTAAGGTTCTCTTTCACCCTGCCTGTATTTAACCGTAACCAGGGAAATATACGAGCGGCAAAAGCGGCTTACGAAGGGGCACAGACCAACTATCGGAACCAGGAGCTGAATGCAGTATCCTCGCTCACCTCCACCTATTACAAGATGCTGAATGCCTGGAAGCTCTATAAAACATCCGATATGGAAATATCCGGAGACTGGCAAAAAATCATGGAAGGTGTAAACGACAATTTTATCAAGCGTAATATCTCGTTACTGGAATACGTAGACTATTACCAGACCTATAAAGAAACAATTATGAATATAAATGAACTGGCACGCAAAAGCTGGCTGGGCATGATAGACCTAAACCGGGAAGCCGGTTTCGATGCTATCAAACTATAATCTTATTATTTACCATACAACAACGCAATAGCATGAAAAAGAAATTAATTGGATGGTTGCTGGTAAGCATCTTCTTCTACGGCTGCAAACAACAGGCCACCGATGAAAAACAAGAAGGTATGATGCTGGATGACCACCTCGCCAAAATGATAAGTATCGAGCCTGCCGTTTCCTGCATCCCGCCGGAAGAAACAATCCTGAACGGGCAAGTGGATTTCGACCCGGATAAATCGGCACAGGTATACCCGATTTTTGGAGGAACCATCACAAACGTAAGTTGCGGAATAGGCGACCCTGTAAAAAAAGGGCAGGTACTGGCTGTTATCAAAAGTGCCAATGTAGCCGAACTGGAAAAACAAAAAAATGAAGCAGACCAGAAAGCGGCTTATGCCAAACGAAACCTGGATGCGGTAAACGACCTTGCCAGTAGCGGTATGAGCTCCGAGAGGGAATTGCAGATGGCACGCCAAGAGCTTGCCATCGCTAAAGCCGAACAAAAACGACTCAGCGAGTTCTTCTCCCTTTACCATATCACAGGAAACTCTACATATGAAATACCGGCACCGGTTTCCGGGTTTGTTCTCGAAAAAAACATAAGCGAGAATATGCAACTCAGGGATGATCTGACAAACCCGTTATTCGTTATTTCCGGACTGGATGACATCTGGGTGATTGCCGATGTTTACGAAAGCGACATCACCAAAATACATCCGGGCGACAAAGTAAAAATCACCACCATCGCCTACGGTTCACGTATTTTCGAAGGGAGCATCGACAAAATATCTAATACCCTCGACGATAACAGCAAGACAATGAGTGCGCGTGTCCGGCTGAAGAACGAAGGTTACCTGCTGAAACCCGGCATGTATGCCAATGTGTACGTTGAATCTGCCGGAAGCGGAAAACCGGTACTGCGCATACCTGCGCACTCCGTGATTTTTGAAAATGGCAGGAATTACGTAGTAGTAGTCAATACAGACAATTCGATTGAAAAACGGCAGGTTACCCTGTACAAACAAACCGATACGTACGATTATGTAGCCGACGGACTGAAAGAAGGAGAAAACGTAGTCGACAAAAATGCAATATTAGTGTACAATGCACTATAAAACAAAAGATTATTATGCACAAGTTTATCGATAATATCATTACTTTCTCGCTGAGAAACAAATTCATTATCTTTTTCTTGACGTTTTTGGTGACGGTGGTTGGTATCTTTTCATTTATCCATACTCCGGTAGACGCATTCCCGGAGGTGACCAATACCAAAGTTACCATTATCACCCAATGGCCGGGACGCAGCGCAGAAGAAGTAGAAAAGTTTATTACGATACCCATCGAACTCTCATTAAATGCCTGCCAGAAAAAGACGGATATACGCAGTACGACACTTTTCGGGCTTTCCGTCATTAATGTAATGTTTGACGACGATGCGGACGACTTTTATGCCCGCCAGCAAGTATATAACCTGCTGACGGATGCAGACCTGCCAGAAGGCATTACCCCAAATGTCCAGCCATTATACGGAGCGACTGCCGAAATTTACCGCTACACCCTCCGGAGCGACAAACGGAGTGTACGCGAATTGAAGACATTGCAAGACTTCGTGATAGAGCGGAAACTCCGTTCCGTACCCGGCGTTGCCGACCTGGTCAGTTTCGGTGGAGAAGTCAAAACGTTTGAAGTCAGTGTCAATCCCCAACACCTGACCGACTACGGCATCTCTACACTCGAACTATATGAAGCCATATCCAAAAGTAATATCAATGTAGGAGGAGATGTCATTAATAAAAGTTCGCAGGCATATGTAGTCCGTGGCATGGGACTTGTCAACGACATTAAGGATATAGAAAATATCGTAGTAAAAAACATTGAAGGCAAACCTATCTTAGTAAAGCACCTGGCTGATGTGCACGAATCCGCGCTTCCCCGTCTGGGGCAGGTCGGACGCATGGAAGAAGATGATGTTGTGGAATGTATCGTTGAAATGCGTAAAGGAGAAGACCCGGCAGTGGTAATTGCCGCATTGAAAGACAAGCTGAATGAAATACAAGCAGACGACTTGCCTTCGGATGTACAGATTGTCCCTTTTTACGACCGGCAAAACCTGGTGAATCTGGCGGTACACACCGTAACACATAACCTGATAGAAGGGATTATTCTGGTGACCTGTATCGTAATGCTTTTCATGGCGGACTGGCGCACTACGGTAACGGTGGCCGTTATCATTCCGCTGGCACTTCTTTTTGCTTTCATCTGCCTGCAAATAAAAGGGATGAGTGCCAACCTGCTCTCGCTGGGAGCTATCGACTTCGGTATTATTATCGATGGGGCGGTCGTCATGGTTGAGGGATTATATGTGGCACTCGACAAGAAAGCCCGTGAAGTCGGTATGCCTGCATTCAACCGGATGAGTAAAATGGGATTGATACGTCAAGTGGCAAAAGACCGTGCCAAAGCTGTATTTTTCTCCAAACTGATCATTATTACGGCACTGGTTCCTATCTTTTCTTTTCAGAAAGTAGAAGGAAAGATGTTCAGTCCCCTTGCCTATACATTAGGGTTTGCCCTGCTGGGTGCTTTGATATTTACACTGACACTGGTTCCGGTACTTTCGTCCATCCTGCTAAAAAAGAATGTAAAAGAGCGTAAGAATATATTCGTTGCTTGGGTAAACCGGACTTCCGGTTCCCTTTTTGCCCGTTGCCAACGGCATAAAGCGGCAACTATTATTATCAGTACCTTAGTCGCTATCGGAGGATTGGGTTGTTTCCATTTCCTGGGTTCCGAGTTCCTGCCGCAGCTAAACGAAGGTTCTATTTATATCCGTGCCACATTGCCCCAAAGCATCTCTTTGCAAGAAGCCGTTCCACTTTCCAACCAAATGCGCCGATTGCTGGCCGAATATCCGGAAGTCAAACAAGTCGTATCGCAAACAGGCCGCCCGAACGACGGAACCGACCCCACCGGATTCTACAATATTGAAATGCTGGTGGATATCTATCCCGAAAAAACATGGAAACGGAATATTACCAAAACCATGCTGGTTGAAGAGATGGAGAAAAGACTGTCGGTATTCCCCGGTGTGGATTTCAATTTTTCCCAACCGATTTCCGATAATGTGGAAGAAGCGGCAAGCGGGGTAAAAGGTTCTATCGCTGTCAAGATATACGGGAAAGACCTTTACTTGTCCGAGAAGAAAGCCGAGGAAATTTATAAAATACTGAAAACGGTAAAAGGTATTGAAGACCTGGGAGTTGTCCGGAATATCGGGCAACCGGAACTGCGTATCGAAATAAACGAAGCCGCCCTTGCCCGGTATGGAGTTTCTAAAGAAGATGTACAATCCATCATCGAAATGGCTATCGGAGGTAAAAGCGCCTCCAAGCTATACGAAGATGAAAAGAAATTCGACATTATGGTACGGTATAACCCGACTTTCCGGAATAATGAGGAGAGCATCGGAAAAATACTGGTACCTGCCAGCAACGGAGCCATGATTCCAATCAAAGAACTGGCACATATCTACACACTGACCGGCCCGCTTATTATTTACCGGGACAATAATGTACGATATTGTGCTGTAAAATTCTCTGTCCGGGGACGCGACATGGGGAGTGCCGTAGCCGAAGCACAGGCAAAAGTGAACAAACAGGTTAAGCTTCCGGAAGGCTACCGGCTGAAATGGGCAGGAGATTTTGAAAACCAGCAACGGGCAACGAAACGTTTGGCACAAGTACTTCCTGTCAGCCTGATTATCATTTTCCTTATTTTATTTATACTCTTCAATAACCCGAGAGATGCAGGAATCGTACTGCTGAATGTGCCCTATGCAGCAGCCGGAGGTATTTTGGCTTTGCTTATCACCCGGTTTAATTTCAGCATATCGGCAGGTATCGGATTTATAGCTTTGTTCGGTATCTGTATCCAAAACGGAGTCATTATGATTACGGATATAAAAAAGAATATCCGGGAACAACTGGGACTCGACGAAGCAGTACGCGAAAGTGTAAAAAGCCGTGTCCGTTCGGTACTGATGACTGCACTTATGGCAACACTCGGACTTATGCCTGCCGCCCTGAGCCATGGCATCGGCTCGGAAAGTCAACGCCCGCTTGCGATAGTCATTATCGGCGGGTTAATAGGAGCTACATTCTTTACCTTATTTGTTTTTCCCCTTATCATAGAAGCCATTTACAGAAAAACTGTTTTCACTCGTTCGGGAGAATTGTTGCAAAGAAGACTTTGATTTGATATTTTTACCGGGAATAATCCGGCGTTCGTCGGGTTTTACCGGTAAACAGGCGTTTTATTATTGTACGGAAAGTGCTGTTGCCATAGCTTTGCATCAAAATTAAAAACGAAACGACAATGAAAGCAAATCAACAAGGCATCCATTCCTGGCATCACAAACTGAGTACGTTTGTAACAGCCCTCGTGTTTATTGTAGTAGGTCTGATGTTTATCGGGCGTAACCTCGGCATTATCGACTCCTATTGGTTCGGTATTATTATTTCCTGGCAGATGCTGCTGATAGTAATCGGGCTGGTCCAGTTTATCAAGCGGCATTTCTGGGGAGGGTGCATACTGGTTGCTGTCGGAGCCTATTTTCTGCTACCGGAAATTTCGGCTATCGAAACAGACTGGATGGCAACGTACTGGCCGGCCATTTTTATACTAATCGGTATCAGTATACTTTTCAAAAGAAACTCTCATCCTTCACACAGGAGATGGGGAGAAAGAACAGATCATACACAAACCTCCTATACTTCCGAAGACGGATTTATCGTATCCGACAATACATTCGGTTCTATCCAGCAAATCGTACTCGACCCTGTATTCAACGGCGCAAGTATGAAATGTACTTTCGGAGGGACTATTCTCGATTTACGACGTACCAAACTGGATAAACCGGAAACATTTATCGAAATAGATTGTACATTCGGCGGTATCGAAATATATGTCCCCTCCGACTGGAATGTCCAAACCCAGGTTCAGGCTATCATAGGAGGATGCGATGACAAACGCTACAATTCCGTGGCTCCGGTCGATCAGGAGCATGTATTGATTATACAGGGGAAAGTTAACTTCGGCGGCATCGAATTAAAAAATTAACCCATGCAGAAACATCCGTTTATAGAATTTATTCCTTACCGGATCGTTGGGATTATACTGGTTCTTACGGCGTGGGGGATTTTATCCTGTCTGGAAGTGCTGTATTGCGGGATGGATTGGGAGATAGCCCTTATCGACAGCCTGATTACCACCGGAATCCTCTCCGCGGCAGGTTTCCTGCTATGGTATGTAACTGATGTCCTCCGGGCATCCCAGGCCCAGTTCGTACTGGCACTGGCAGTCCAGGTTATTTGTATTGCCGACAGTTTTATCATATGGACATTCTATATGGAAAACCCGGGCATGTATTTCTTGCCGAGTATACCTCTCCGTTTACTGTTCGGATTATCCTGCTGGTTTATTTTATTGCAATGGTACCGGATATACCAAATGCATAGCCGGATAGAAGAAGAGCCGGATAGAACGGAAGAAATAGACACAGAAGAACAAGCTCCTGCTGTAGCCCAAACAGAGGAACTGCCGGACCGCATCTCGGTAAAAGACGGGACACGTATTCACATCATTCATTTGGATGAGCTGTTTTACATACAGGCATGTGGTGATTATGTAACTCTGTTTACTCCGACAGGACAATATACGAAAGAACAAACGATGAAATATTTTGAAACGCATCTTCCTCTAAATATATTCATACGTATTCACCGTTCCTGTATTGTGAATTCGGAACAGATTGTCCGGGTGGAATTATTCGGGAAAGAAACCTATCAGGTACGTCTTAAAAACGGCATTTGCCTAAGGGCAAGCAACTCCGGATACAAGCTATTAAAAGAACGGCTGTTGCTCTAAGAAAAGTGTTAATTTTAGCTGTTTTTGTCTGTATTGAATATAGTTTTAATTCATCTAACACTTTTTATTCAAACAGGCCAATCCGTTTAACATCTATTATCCGCCAAACACTTGACATATATCGGATACAGTAGTACATTTGCAATGTGGTTTTTTCATAATAGTATTAGATTTAAGGTTAACAAAGTTGGTTAGGGGTTGTCGTGATGACAACCTTTAATTGTTTATAGACGGTTCATGCATTTTGCTGCTCACTCTTCTTCTGATCATACACACAGTTTCCACGGAAAAATGTTTTCAGCACTTTTATATCTTTAATATGTCTCGGAGGGATTGTTAGAATATCACGGTCGAGGATAATAAAGTCTGCACTTTTCCCCACGGTTATACTTCCGAATTCATCTTCGGCATCTACCTGTCTTGCTCCATTTATCGTATAGGCATCGATAGCGGTTCTGACATCTATTCCTTCCGATTGAGGCGGAATGATCAGATCGTCGCTTTCGATAGTCCTGCAAACTGCATAATAAATGTTATTAAACGGATTCATTCCGACCAAACCGCGACTCACCGGAGCATCGCTACCAAATGTCAGCGTTGTACCTCCTTCTGCTACCGATTTCAGAGGCATCATGCGTGAATAACGATCATCCCCAAGGACTTGCGGAGTAAAAGGATCATAGGCAAGCCACAACGGAGTGGTCTGATAGAATACATCGTTTTGCTCTGAAAAACGCTTAAGGCCATCCGGCGGGAGTATCTGGACATGCGCCATTGTTTTGGTTCCGGAAATGTCGCCTAATTCTTTATAGATATCTAATACATCCGAAATCGCACGATCGCCTATCGCATGTACATGCACATTAAAATCCTCATCAGTAGCAACCCGTGCCATATCCAGCATATTCGAATTACGCAATACTTCTTCACCATGTCCATGTCCCGGTGGCAGATAATCATCAAACATATAGGCACTATAGACTTCTACAGTACCATCTTTGAACATTTTCAATGTGGTTGGCCGTACATTATCAGAAGTCTGTTCATCCCTTACATCCTTCATCATCTCTATGAAGTCTTCAGGTTTCGCCGTCCCGTCATAATAGAAAGAAGTAAAATAGCGCAAAGGCAACTTCGTTTTATTAAGAACAGGAAGTATTTCTTTTTCATCCATAACCAGGAAACCGGCATCATATACTGCTGTATACCCATTGGAATTTATGACTTTATGAAATTCAGGTAAATTTTTCTTCATGGCTTTTACCGAACCGAGTTTCAACTTTTTATATACACTGACAATCGCATTTACTTCCACAACCTGGCCCGTTGGATTTCCATGTTCATCGCGAGCAAAAAAGCTGGATCCGGGTATCGGATCAGGGGTGTTTGCATCGATACCTGCGGCTTTCATCGCTGCCGTATTCAGCCACATGCTATGTCCCCCGCTATCTGTTAATGCAACAGGACGATCACTTACTTTATCAAGTTCGGAAGCTAAAGGCTTAGCACCGACACCATATCCCAAACCTATAATAATAGGAACTTTCGACTTCTCGTTTTCACGGGAAAATTCATGGACTGCTTCCAAGATTTCTTCATGACTCCAATCTTCCGCTATTTCAAGACTGGGCGTATCCGTCATAACAACACTTACAAAAATGTAATGGCAATGTGTATCCATGAAACCGGGAAGCATACGCCGGCTATGCATGTCATAGAATACAGCTTTGTTGTCTCCGACAAAATCTTTAGCGCCATTATCATCACCGACATAAACGATTTCACCGCCACTCACAACAATTGCCGTAGCTTCGGGATTCGCTTTATCAGCAGTGTAAATTTTAGCATTGTAATACACATGGAGCGGTTCGTCCAGACTTGCACATCCGACTGTTGCCATAGACACTCCGGCAACCAACAGGCTGGATAAAAAACGTCTTCTCTTCATTCTTCTTTTTGCTAAGGGTTAAAACTAAAAATATATATCACTTTGGTAAATATAGGGAAAAAGAATTATCCACATTCTTTCAGGAAAAGATATTAACAGGTTTTATTATACTAATAGACAGACAATCATTATTTTTCATACTTCTTTACGCGTTTTGCATGTCGTTCACAAAACGTTTCAGCACCGTTCAATAATAAAACATACGGTATTTTATTTTGTTTTTAAAAAGGACTTGTATCTTTATCCTCAATTATAATATGGAAATAATGAAATTACGGACTGCAAATGTGATACGCTATATCATGCCTTTACGGGAAGGCGGTTCACTACCGGCATTGGCTGAAGCGGATGACGGTTTCAAATATGTTGTGAAATTCCGTGGCGCCGGACACGGGACAAAAGCCTTGATAGCCGAACTGATAGGCGGAGAAATTGCACGTGCATTGGGATTCCGTATTCCGGAACTTATCTTTCTGGAACTGGATGAGGCATTCGGGCGTACGGAAGGAGACGAAGAAATCCAGGACCTTTTGCAAAGTAGCCGGGGGTTAAATTTAGGATTACATTTTTTGTCCGGAGCACTCACATTCGACCCGGTAGTTACGAAAGTAGACCCTGAAACGGCTTCCGGTATCGTTTGGCTGGACGCATTCCTAACCAATGTAGACCGTACATTCCATAATACCAATATGCTGATGTGGCATAAAGAATTATGGTTGATAGACCTTGGAGCTTCCCTCTTTTTCCATTATTCGTGGGTAAACTGGGAAAAACATGCTACCGGCCCTTTTCCACAGATAAAAGAACATGTACTATTGCCGGAAGCATCCATGCTGGAAGAAGTGGATGCCACATTCCATACCGTACTGACGGAAGAAAAAATACGTGCGATTGTCGGTTTGATTCCCAATGACTGGCTCCACTGGCCTAACAGCCCCGGAACACCCGATGAGATAAGAGAGATTTACGTCCGTTTCTTGCTGAAGCGGTTGGCCCATTCCGAAACATTTATCAAAGAAGCCCGGTATGCAAGGAAATCACTTATATGAATATGCCATTATACGTATCGTTCCGAAGGTGGAACGGGAAGAATTTTTTAATGTAGGGATTATTTTGTTTTCAAAAAAGGCGAAATACCTGAAAGCTTTATATAAAGTAGACGAGAACAAGTTAAACCTGTTCTCGTCCGAATTGGATCGTGAATCCTTGTATGCCAACCTGGAAGTCTTCCATAAGATTTGCTCCGGGATAAAAGAAGGAGGACCGATTGCCGGCATGGATATACCGGAACGTTTCCGATGGTTGACTGCCGTCAGGAGCGCTTCTATCCAGACCTCCCGCCCCCATCCCGGTTTTTCCGGCGATTTGGACAAGACACTGGAGGAGTTGTTCAGGGAGTTGGTTCTCTAATCTTCTACCAGATAAACCACTTCGTGAGCTTCCGTTAACTGGGGAATTTCCAGTTTCTGAAGCATTTTATCCAGTACATGCTCCGGTAGTACATATTCCCTGTCCTGATTTTGTTTGCGCCAGATCATATAAGGCTTTTCTATATAGACTATTCTCACTTTAGCCTTATAGCTTGTAAACAAGTCTACCAACTGACGGCGCATCATGGCTGTGATGTTGGTCGCATTCCAAATAAAATCTTGTTTTTTACGCAGATAGCAACGGGCTTCTTCCTTAGCCGTTTGCACCACCCAGCCATTTGTCGCTTTATCTGTCGGACTTAACTTATTTTTCCTGCGGATAGCATCCAGACTAACAACCGGCAAATCCTTTCCGACTGTCCGGATATAATAATCCTTTCCCATTCCCGGCAGCCCGGACAACAAAGTCACTTCACAATCAAAACCATCATGCGGGACATAGTCTATATAACTGTCTGCCTGATTAAAATAATGATAACGGGCATTCGGGGTAGCAAAAGCCCTTGCCTGCCTCCAACAGTTTTTCTCCTGGCAAAATAGCTCAAACAACTCCACTGTTTCCAATAATTGTTCACTATCCCGGCAAATACGTCCACGAATATCTGCCATAGCTAACAGCTTTAATAAACAGGTATCCAGCCGCAACGAGACTTCAGCCACCTTTTTCTCCGGATTTTCCTTTTCCATGAACCAAAGAGGCAATCCGTGAAAACGGACTAACGAAGCGATTTGTTCACGCAGTGCAAACGGAGCAGGAATATCCCGGTACAGAATCGTACGAGCCGTATATTCTCCTTTTCTGGCATGTCCATATGCAGAGATACGCCCTTCGCCTTCATTGACAGAACAGGAACGTTTTTCCACATCATGCAATAAAGCTGCAGTCCAAAGCACCTCCTGCTCCAGCTCTGTAAGCATACCAAATCCCTGCGAAGCAATCAACTCATTTAAAACCATCTGTGTATGGATTGCAACATTCCCTTCACCATGATGAACAGTGTGCTGGGATGTATTTTCCATATCCCGTATCCATTGGAAACGCTCCGATAGGAATTGCCAGTCTCTATAATTTGTAAATTTCCAGTTCATTTTTTCTATTCTTTATTCGTATACTCCCAGACCAGGCGGGCCCGTTTCCAATGACGGGTCCAATGCTCCCCAGTCTTTACATGTCCTTTACGGACATACTTAAAAACATTCCGGGCAAATTCCGATACAGGATATTCATTTATATTACGGCTCACTACCCCTTCCCGGCTGCAATCCTGTACCAACTGGGTATCGATTGAACCGAAAATACTGGGTTCCTGTGCCCAAAGGATAATTTGCCGTTGCAACGTTTCCTGTGTCAGCGCTTTTACCGGCTGAACAGCCAGTTCAGGCACAACCGGAAAATCACATAAGCCGGCATAGAACTTTACTTCTTCCCAGGATAACCAAGTATCCTGTTGCCTTACGGCAAAGATAAAGAAATAAGATTCCAGCCGTTTATACTCGATAGAATGTACGGCATACAGGTTCTCTCCGAATAATTCGATATCCCCCAAATCCCGTTTCAACAGTTCCCACCGTTCCCGCAACTGGCAGGTCCAGGGAGATGTAGTTGGGGCTGCATGGGAGCGGGCAAATACACCGTACCGGTTCAAACAATTATTTTCGCCATCCAACTTTTCGGTGTGGACCAAAGTCTCTATTCTCTGAATGTCCTCCCAATACATATGATTGATGCGGTCGTCGCTTGTTGTCCCCGGCGAAAAGGGAAAATGATAGGTACGACCATACTTTTCCGATAACATAATTCTATTCTTTATTCATTCTTACTATACGCGGCATAAACCTGCCGTGAATTTCTACTAATGTATCCTGAGCCGGCATCACTTTCTCTATATCCTTATAAGCCAGAGGTATTTCCTCTATGCTCCCTCCTATCAGAGATACACCTGCACGAGTCAGTATTTTTTTCATTTCAGACCGGGTGAATTGTTCCTTGGCACTTTGCCTCGACATTGCCCTGCCCGCCCCATGAGATGCAGAATTAAGGGCCTCAACCTCTCCCGTTCCACACACCAGATATCCGGCTGTCGCCATGCTTCCCGGTATAAAACCGGCTTGTCCTTTCGCTGCCGGGGTAGCCCCTTTACGATGTACAATGGCATTCCTACCTGAAGAAATCTCTTCTTTCCAAGCAAAATTATGATGGTTGCTCACATTCGCTATCACTTTCATTCCCAATACTTTTGACAAATTAGAATGAATCTGTTCATGGCAAGCACGGGCATAATCGCCAGCCAAGTTCATACTCATCCAATATTCCCGCCCCGCTTCCGTATCCAAATCCAACCAGGCAAAATGTTGAGCTTCGCGAGGCAATTTACATTGTCCGCGAGCGACAGTGCTGTATTCTTTCGCAATTTCAGCACCCAATCCACGGGAACCGGAGTGTGACAATAAAGCGGTATAAGTTCCAGCCGGCAAATGCAGTACATTGTTCTCATTCAACTGAATTTCTCCAAACTCGACAAAATGATTGCCTCCCCCGGAAGTTCCTAATTGCCGGATTGCCTTTTCACGTAATTTCCGCAATAGAGGCGTAAGAGCAAACTCATCCCGGTCCAACACTTCATGCTCTTGAAGGAAAGGCAATCCTCCTTCCATTCCGAAATGCGTGTAATCTCCCAATGCCGTCTTGATTTGATGCGAATAACGCTTCAGGAAATCAGCTTTTGCATCAAATACAGAAAGGCTCATCCTGCAACCGATATCCACTCCTACGGCATAAGGAATTACCGCATTCTCAACAGCCAGTACCCCTCCGATAGGAAGCCCGTATCCGGCATGGGCATCCGGCATCAACGCTCCGGCTATTGCAACCGGAAGACGCATTGCCAAATCCATTTGTTGTTTAGCCAGGCTATCGATAAATTTATTCCCGTATGTTTTATAGGGAAGCGCCTCATCTCTGAGATTATACACGGTAAAAGGAAGTGTATCTGATAAAGTCGGAGCAAAATGTTCCACTAATGGAAACCAAATCTCACTATCCCTGAACTTCTCCGGTGATTCCTGTATCTCTACCAATGTGGCAAGTATCTGCTCTTTCGTTTCATGTTTGCAAAACTTGCCGGTGATATTGATAGCAAGGCTACGTGCCACATTGTTTGTATATCCTATTTTACTTAAATCTTTTGTTCGTATTCCCATAATTCTTTTTCTTCTTTATACTCCTCCATGATTTCCCAGAGGTTTTTATTCTTAACCGGATTATATTTATACTTTTCTTTGGGGATGTATTGTTTCTGGTATGTATTCCAGGAATTTGTATTTCCTCCCCATATTTTCACCAACCTGCCCCAATTCCTGTCTCGCTGAGACTCGAGCTCATCCTGATATTGCTCAAGAACCAAATCTTTCCGTTTGACCTTGGTAATCATATTAGGCCTTACACGTAAGACAAAGCGCCAGGGTTCACAGAATACATATTTCACCATCCACCGTTTAGCCGGATAAGAATAATAGTCAATACGATGAAACAGTTGCGCCTCTTCTTCTGTGAATTTCCCGGATTTACCAAAAGCCCATTCGTCCGGTTCCTGTAACAGTTGTTCCGCCCGCCGGCGATACCTCCATTTCGCTATTTTTCTTTTTCTATCTTTATTAAATGTTTTAACCGGACTATACCATACGGTATTTATCTTATCCAATATACCTTGATAAAAATCGGCTTTACTGCTGCGTTTGGTTTCCTCTGTCAATACAAACAGACGTTTGTATCCCCGTTGGATGGGCGGGTTCAATTCCTCATATCCCAGATTTCGTATCAGTTCGGAGACATGACGGCATTCCTTATCCAAACGGCGCAACTCTTTATCGCGTGCCATACGGATACGCCTGATTTTCCAACGTTCAGAGGGCAGGTTATTTATTTCAATGAGTGCTTGCTCATTTCCGTAATTGCCCATAAACAATTGTTTTTTAAGCCGACACAGTCAAACAGAGAGGTATGGATATACCCATTCCTGTATGCCTGATTCATCAGCCATGATAAATAAATGTATAAATTGATTGCGGGGACTAATTAACTGCTACAAGTGTAGTATGTATTAGATTCATAAAGACTGTCGTTACAAAGATTCTTCCTCCCGAAGAACCAACTTAGCCCCAATTTCCGATTTTTATTTACGTTCCAGCATATGTGTACCCTTTCTTAATTTTTAGGGTGATACTTAAAATTCGGTGGCAAAGATAAGGCTGTTTTTTGAATTAACAAATATTTGTATCATTTTTATACAAATAAAGGACAAACAGAAGCAATAAGCGATCAGGGAGCGGGGCTGCGCATTGCCGGAATCGAACCGGATAGTCTTGCCTCTTTTTCACGACTTCACTATTCCTCCCCTCATAGAGCTGCGATGTATCCCTTTTCTACGGCATTCTGCTTGTCTTTATTTTTGGAAGTGGGACAACAGCCAGGAAAAGACTATTGTTGCATCCCGGAAGATGCCAGGATTTGAACCTGTTCTTTGTTTTTAAAGACAAATTTACCGAAGTAACTCTTCCTTACGGTACCCACTTATTTTTGTAAACAAGGCAACAAGCGATAAGGGACTTTTTTCTTGCTCTACCCAACTGAGCTACGTTCTGCACAAGGCAGAGCGGGGGGAGTCGACCCCCCGACACAGACGTTACCAACGAAGTAACCCTTATCTACGGCACTTGTTTATTCTTTATTCAAAGAGCACGAGGCTAAAATGGAATGTTGTTTATCTCAGATAAAGCATCTCCTCCCTGTTCTATCGCATCCAGGATATCGAATATCTTATCAGACCAACCGGCTATCAGATAGACATCCTCACGAAGTATACTTAAAGGAGTCATTCCGTATCCGGCAAGGTCAAACAGGTATAGCTTACTGTCCGGAGAAATCTTTTTATATTCATTCCACATAAAAGCCATTGTGTTATGACCTCCTTTCGTATCCCATAACTGGGAGTCCGTAAACAACATCACTTTATCTATCCGCTCACGACGGTTCAACAAATCTTTTATCACCAAATGTCCGTTGGTTGCATAGCCGACTTCCCCTTCCCTTTGATAGAACGCATCGACATTTGCCAGCACTCCCCGGGAAGGCACATTTATCACTTTCCATGTATCTCCGAACATGCCGGTTATTACATGTTCGCAACGTGACTTCAGCAACATAGCAAGCATTAAACCTATATCGTATAGATATATACGGCTCTTCGGTGATACCGAATGTTGCATCGAACCCGATACGTCGCAAGCTAATACTACACTGGTTTCCGAACTGAATCCTTTGATATGTTCAGCCGAAACTGCTACAGCCTCTTCCAACGCATCCAATACACAGGTTGCATATACGGATGTAGACTTGGATATTTCCCGGTAAGCGGCTAGGAAACGGAAAGGCAACTGTTTGGAACGACGCACATTTTCCGGCGAAGCCAATGTACTGCATACCTTTTTGATATAGGCCTCGGAAACTTCCGCTTCCAACAGATTGCGAAGGTTACGCAATAAAGCCATATAACCGACCTTCCCACTATCTATCAGTTCTTCCCATTTTAAAGAGAATGCACACTTACGTTCTTCCATAGAAGGGAACTTCACCTGCCCCAAGGCAGACAGTTCAGTCTCCCAGGTATAAGGTACGGACAAAGTATCATCTACTATTTTATTAAACAGTAACTGCTGTGCTTCATCTTTGGCTTTCGGGTGAACAAGGAACAAGGCATCCTTCAACTTTACTTCGGTATCCCGGTTGTATTTGGCAAACTGGTATTCGTCGAAACGGTTAAACGCTTCTTTCAATCCGGCCTGTATCTGCCGGGACAGCTTGTTCAGTTTCTTTACATCCTCACGGGCGTTTGCCTGCTGATAATATGCCAGCAATTCGGTTATCTCGTCGGCACGCCGAACCACCTGCGAAACCATCCGGCTTACAACAGAGTCGCCGCTATGAACCCGTGCCAACTCCACTGCCAAGACTAACGGCATAGAACGCATATTCATTTTTGTACGGGCATAGATTGCCAAACGTGCAACAAACCGAGGATCGTTATGTGCAATCAAATCACGTACGGCTTCTAATCTGTCGGCTGCGCTTTGATAAAAATGCTCGCTCAATGAAGAGGTAACAGTAGCTGTGTACAGTTGCCATTCGGGTGACAATTTCCAGGCTTGCGCTCCTTCATAGTTCATCACCTTGTCTGCCTTTTTGCTTAATAAATTGAACTTCATAACGATTTACTTTTATTTGTTTGACATTGCAAAGATGCAGGCATGGGTACGCAATATTTTTGCGCAACAAAAAATATTTGTAGGATTTCTATTATTTTTTTGCCTTAAAGCCGATAAATAAGAGATATATTTGTCCGAAAATCTTTTCAAATACTATGCCTGCAAACAGAAACGCATTAATCCGTTATAAAACCATCGATACCTGCCTGAGAAACCGGTACAGGCAATGGACGCTGGAAGATTTAATCGATGCCTGCTCTGATGCCCTTTATGAATATGAAGGCATAGACAAAGGCATCAGCCGGAGAACTATCCAGATGGATATCCAAATGATGCGCAGTGAGAAATTAGGCTACAATGCTCCGATTGTAGTGTACGACAATAAATACTATACATACGAAGATCCGGATTACAGCATTACCAACACGCCCCTTTCCGAGCAGGATTTAAAAGTCATGTCGGAAGCAGTGGAAGTACTGCGCCAGTTTAAGGGCTTTTCCTATTTCTCCGAAATGGGGGAAATCGTGAACCGCCTGGAAGACCATGTAACTTCTGTCCGCCAACAAACAATCCCTGTAATCGATTTTGAAAAGAATGAGCATCTGAAAGGCTTAAATTATCTGGACACTATTTATAATGCAGTTGTCAACAAACAGGCATTAGATATGAAATACCGCTCTTTTACTGCGCGCTCCGCTTCTTCTTTTATTTTCTATCCCTACTTGTTAAAAGAATACAGGAACCGTTGGTTTGTACTCGGAGTGAAAAAGAAGAACAAAAAGGTTCTATTAAACCTTGCGCTCGACCGCATCCACAACTTATCCATAGCAGAAAACGAGCTCTATCACGAGAATGACATTTTCGACCCTCTGACTTTCTTTGATGATATCGTAGGAGTCACCAAAAGCATCGGTTCCAAACCCGAGAAAGTCCGTTTTCAGGTACAAAAGCCTGATGCTTTTTATGTCCTGACCAAACCTATTCACAAAAGCCAGCGTCTGATTGAAGAAAAAGGGGGTAACATGATTTTCGAAATAGAAGTTATTATCAATAAAGAACTGGTACGCGACCTGTTCGGATTTGCCGAAGGGATAAAAATACTGGCACCGGCATCCCTCGCTCATTTAATACAAAAGAAACTGAGAGCAACTCTGGATTTATACAATCCACCCCACGAAGAAGATAAAAGTAACCGTTAATTTAACAGATTTTGCACGCGCTTCATATCCATTCAAACTACCCAACATTTTTTATCCAAACATCCGCTTCCCCTTAACATATATTGTACGCAGAACACTTGACAAAACTATCATGCAACTATATCTTTGCATTGTGGTTTTTTCATAATAGTATTAGATTTAAGGTTAACAAAGTTTGGTTAGGGGTTGTCGGGAGACAACCTTTAATTGTTTATAGACATTTCTGTTTACAGAAAAAACCCCGGCACAATCTTCTTTTAAAAAAGATCATACCGGGGTACACACAAATTATAACTCAAACTCCCTTATTTAGTCTCGGAATCTTTTTCATTCTTATGCAGCTTCATTTCAACAATAAAAGCAACAATCAACCCGATACCTCCGAACAATAAAACAGATGCACCATAGACTGTTCCTGCCAATTCATGACGATACCAACCCTGCCAGCCATCTCCCATATAAGACATATTACTGCTCATTCCGATTGATGTGGTAACAATAAAACCAATCAACAAACCAAGTCCGATACCTGCCAGCAGGCATCCTGCTTTTAAAGAAGAAAATGAAATATTACTGAATGCACCGTATTTGGGCAATTTCAATTTTCCTTCAAATGCCGAGGCATCCAGTTTCTCCCCTATCTTCTCGATAATAGCCAAACGTTCTTTTCTACGAACGAACAACTCAAACAAACCATACACTCCTGCAATGCAAATTCCGACTACCAGCGGAACCATAATAAAATCCATCATAACTGTACTATTTTAATGATTAATTAAACTCTTTGCCCTTTTGACGTAAAGATTTCTGAAAGGTTACAGATAGGTCCAGTAAAAAATATTATTATTTTTGTATATGCAAGTTGTAACCTGGCAACTTTATTTGCGTCCATTATAATATAAATGGAATTGTATACCGATACATATTATATAGAAAGGATACAATCAGGAGATACGGCATGTTTTGCTTGTCTTCTGGATAAATACAGCCGCCAGGTATATTCGCTTATTTTAAAGGTCGTCAGAAACCGGGAAGATGCGGAAGAACTTGCACAGGATGTATTTGTAAAGGTATTCCGTAATTTGTCTTCATTTAAAGGGGATAGCAGCTTTTCCACCTGGATGTACCGGATTGCATACAACACGGCAATCTCGGCAACCCGGAAAAAGAAAAATGAATTCCTGGCAATAGAAGAATCTATTATTAATAATGTATCCGAAGAAGAAGTTGCAGACGCCTTAGGAAGAAATGATACCACCGGACAAATGGAGATGTTGGATGCGGCTCTGGCAAAACTGCCGCCGGACGAACGGGCAATCATCCTGCTCTTTTACATGAAAGAGAAAACAATAGAGGAAGTTGCCGACATTACCGGGCTCACCCCATCGAATACAAAAGTGAAACTGCATCGTATTCGGAAAAAGTTATTTGTTATATTAAAAGGAATGGAGGATTAGACAATGAATACAAAACAGGAAAAAGACATCTTAAAAGATTTGTTTAAAAATATGCAGGAAGAACCGCTTCCAGCATCCTTCCGTATGAATGTAATGGAACAAATAACAAAAGAAGCCATAAAGATAAAGAAACGGAACGAACGTATGGGACTGATTGCAGTAATACTGGCTTCCCTCTTTATGGTGGCTTTGGGGATTGCAGCTTTCCTTTACATGGACTTACCTAAAATAACCCTTGAACCGATACATCCTTCTACCTTCCATTTTTATCTTTTCATTGGAAGTATAGCTTTACTTCTGTTGTATCTGGATTATCGCCTGCGCCGGTTATTTCACAAAAACAAATAACCGGAACCGGGAACAATTGGTGTTTTAAAATTCTATCTGGGGAATGAATTTCTTAATCGTATCCTTTAAGATGGCAACACTGATTGGTTTGGTTATAAATCCGTTACTGCCGGCTTCACGTGCGGCTTCCATATCATTCTCAAAAGCATAGGCCGATTGCATTATCACCGGGATGGACGAATCAATCTTACGGATTTCCTTCAATGCTTCGAGTCCATTCATCTCCGGCATTTTAATATCCATCAAAATTAAATCCGAATGCTCATCTTGGTACATCTGCAATAACTCTTTACCGGTTCTTGCATGAAGGACATTGGTATACTTTTTTAATATTGTCTTCAACAATAAAAAGTTACTCTCTTCATCTTCTGCAACCAAAATAGTAAATTCTTTACCAAAATCATACTTGTCCATAGCATTCCATATTATATGTCAACAAATTTCCATATTAATTTTCACATAACCAAACAGAAACAAACTTATTCTCACTCTGTAAGCTCGGAAAATCATATATTTTTGATTTTCCCCGGTAAGAGAAAAGGCAATTACCCTCAATTAATAATTATTTAAAATAATAAGTACGGAAAAATGTGAAAGCTCATAATATGTTTGTATATTTAGTGCACTAAAAAAGAAGAAGCAGAGCAAAATACACTGCTTTATTTTTTATAAATGAATGAGCATGTATAACTTTAAAGTCAAACATCATGGGAAAGTGTCAATTAATTCACAACAACGAACTTCATCTGATTGAGAAAAATGAGATTCATAGAGCTGTCGGCAAATTGGTAGAAGCATTAAACCTCGCGGCAGGCTCAACAGACGGTTTCGATATATATAAGGTAGTAGAAACTTATTTTACTGATTTAGATAAACGGCATGAAATAAACAGCATGCTTGGTATTGGCGAAAGCTGCCAGTTCTATGGAGAACAGGCGGAAGAAGCCGCACCAGAGTAGAAAAAGTAACTTTTATAAGAGAGGAAGAAACAAGGTTGTCTCATTTTAAACTGAGATGACCTTGTTTGTTTTTATCAAAATGACAAAAAGACAAAACACCTTATCCATTGCCGGCTTATATGAATACAGGTACGAGAAAAGCCTCAAATATGCCGCTCTCGCGAAGTTTAGCTTTATCTGTTTGTTGACGCAGATGGATGTATGGCTACTAAATGATAGAACACAGGAATTATTTTTTTGACGCGGATTCCGCGAATAAACGCAGATTAATACAGGTCTTATATTTCTTAATCCGCGTTTATTTGCAAAATCTTAGACAAATCATATAGTTACATTTTTCTAAATATAATAAACTATTTAATATCCGTGCCGGGGTCGGTTTTCCAATCATTCCAGAGCCGCATCTCTGCCTTATACTGTCTAAAAACAAAGCATACATGCTTTGAAATCGAAACATATATGCTTTGAAGTCAAAACATGTATGTTTTATCTGCGCGGATCGTTATATTTTAGTGCGCAAACAGTTGGAATTATCCGCGGAGATAGTTGGAATTACCCGCCGAATACATGGAAATAGGTTCCGGATAGTGTAGAAAAACCTCCGTTTTAGCTACAAAAAGCGTCCGTTTTCTCCTGAAATGCATTTTATTCACAGATGTCGAGTCAGCACAAAAGGCTTTATTCTATCAAAGCGCTATACAATCGAATCAAAAGCTAACTTTTTGAACAAAAAAAGACCGCCTGAATCAGGCAGTCTTTTTTATTATATTTGAAGAGAGTAATTACTTACCTGCTAATTTTTCTTTCAAAGCAGCAAGCTCTTCAATGTCACCCAGTGTAGTCTTTTCAACCGGACCGGTTACCATTGCAGATTCTTCTTCTTTCTTTCCACCGCGTTTTGCAGCCGGCTTTTTGTCGCTAACTTCTTTCTTGGCACCTTTTTGTTCGTCTTCGAAAATACGGCTGTGAGAAAGGATGATTCTCTTAGCTTCCTTGTTAAATTCGATTACCTTGAACTGCAATTTTTCGTCTACAGCAGCCTGAGAACCGTCTTCTTTTACAAGATGTTTCGGAGTTGCGAAACCTTCTACGCCGTAAGGCAAAGAGATTACTGCACCCTTATCCAATACTTCGATGATTGTACCTTCGTGGATAGAACCTACTGTGAAGATTGTTTCGAATACATCCCAAGGATTTTCTTCCAACTGTTTGTGGCCTAAGCTCAAACGGCGGTTTTCTTTGTCGATTTCCAGTACCTGAACTTCGATTTCAGCACCAATCTGGGTAAATTCTGACGGGTGTTTGATTTTCTTTGTCCAAGACAAGTCAGAAATATGGATCAAACCGTCTACACCTTCTTCGATTTCTACGAATACACCGAAGTTAGTGAAGTTACGAACTTTAGCCATATGGCGAGAACCTACAGGGAAACGTTCTTCGATGTTTTCCCATGGGTCAGCTTTCAGCTGTTTGATACCCAAAGACATCTTACGTTCGTCGCGATCCAAAGTCAGGATAACTGCTTCGATTTCGTCACCAACTTTCATGAAGTCCTGAGCAGAACGCAAGTGCTGTGTCCAAGACATTTCAGAAACGTGAATCAAACCTTCTACGCCCGGAGCGATTTCGATGAATGCACCGTAGTCAGCCATAACGACAACTTTACCTTTTACTTTGTCACCCACTTTCAAGTCAGTGTCCAAAGCATCCCAAGGATGCGGAGTCAGCTGCTTCAAGCCAAGAGCGATACGTTTCTTTTCGTCGTCGAAGTCGAGGATAACAACGTTGATCTTCTGATCCAACTGAACGATTTCTTCCGGATGAGATACACGGCCCCAAGAAAGGTCTGTGATGTGGATCAAACCGTCTACACCGCCCAAGTCAATGAATACACCGTAAGAAGTGATATTCTTAACCGTACCTTCCAGTACCTGGCCTTTTTCAAGTTTAGAGATGATATCTTTCTTCTGCTGTTCAAGTTCAGCTTCGATAAGAGCTTTGTGAGATACAACAACATTCTTAAATTCCTGATTGATTTTAACAATCTTGAATTCCATTGTCTTACCTACAAATACATCGTAATCGCGGATTGGCTTAACATCGATCTGAGAACCCGGCAAGAATGCTTCGATACCGAATACGTCAACGATCATACCGCCCTTCGTACGACATTTAATGTAACCTTTGATGATTTCGTCTTTTTCAAGAGCTTCGTTAACACGATCCCAAGAGCGTGTAGCGCGTGCTTTCTTGTGAGACAGGATCAACTGTCCTTTTTTGTCTTCCTGGTTTTCGATGTAAACTTCTACTTCGTCACCAATTTTCAGATCCGGATTGTAACGGAATTCAGACATCGGAACAACACCGTCTGATTTGAAACCGATATTAACCACAACTTCACGTTTGTTCATTGCAGTTACAGTTCCCATAACAACTTCTTTGTCCTTAACTGTGTTCAAAGTGTTGTCATACGTCTGTACAAGATCATCCTTGCTTACAGAACCATAAGTTTCGCCCTTTTCCAGAGCATCCCAATCGAAGTTATCGATGGGTTGAATGTTCTTTAAATTTTCCATTCTCTAAATTGTTAATACTTAAGTTTGTTTTAATTAGTAAGTTAGACATTATGTTGTCATCTCTCAAAAATCGGGGCAAAGGTAATGTTTTTTTCTGATACACAAGTGTTTTTACTCAAAGATTCTTCAGAAAACTACAAAACCCATTGGTTTTATAAAAAGTTTGCCCAGATATACTTAGGAGGCTGTATACCTGGGCAATACTTAATCGGATTTATACTTATAATGCTCCGGACATTGAAGGAGGCGCATCCTGTGGTGCACTACCCCAACTCTTATTCGGACGAGGTCCCATTTGCAGTACAAGTTTGCCGCCTTTTTTCATATCATCATGGTGTATCCATGGCTTATTCCATGGCTGACCATTCAGTGTCGCAGATTGAATATATTTATTCTGGGCTGATACGTTTTTAGCTTCAACAGTGAATGTTTTTCCATTGCCTACATTGATTACAGATTCTTCAAAAATCGGGCTTCCGATATTAATAGTAGGTTGTCCCGGACATTGCGGATACAGACCCATTGCACTCCATACATACCAGCTGGACATTGCACCGCCATCTTCGTCGCCGCTCAAGCCGAACGGAGTCGTATCATACCACATCTCCATTTGTTGTCTTACCCTGTATTGGGTCTTCCAAGGTTGTCCGGAATAATTATAAAGATAAGTAATATGGAAATCCGGTTCGTTTCCATGCGAATACATACCTACAAGCCCCGACATATCAGGATATTGTGCCTGGAACTGCAATTTATCGACAATCCGGCTATAATCGATTGTAAACAGGGAATCTAATCTTCTGTTGAAAATATCCCGTCCACCCATAAGATTGATCAATCCTTGTACGTCGTGCTGCACATGCCAGGTGTACATCCATGAATTGCCTTCTGCAAAATAAGCTTCACCGGCAAAACCTCCCGAGAACATCGGGTCATACGGTTCAACCCAAGTACCATCTTCCGACTTTGGAGCCATCAAACCGAATTTGGGGTTATAAACATTCTGATAATTATGAGCCCGTTTCATGAAAAGTTCATAATCATCCGTTTTACCTAATGCTTTCGCCATTTGGGCCAGACACCAGTCATCATAACAATGTTCCAATGTCACAGCAACCGACTGCCTTCTGTGCCATTTATCAACTTCCGGAACATCTTCTTCCACACCGACTTCATCTAACCAGGGACGTTGATACGGCATTTTATTATAATTTATTTTGCCATTGTTACCCCCTCTGTTATAGAATTTGTCCTGCATATACGTTGCCGGATTTATATCTTTACGCACATTCAATGCAGGATAATAGCCTTTGTCAAAATAATGTTGTTCCAACTTTGTAATACCATTGGCCTTTCCGGGAAGAGCCCCGTCTTTCCAAGGTATCATCGTTGCTTCCATTGCATTCTTACGCATTGCCTGATATGCCTTTTCCACATCATAGCCACGCACGCCTTTCATATAAGCGTCTACAATAACAGGAGTGGAGTGATGGCCAATCATTGCTCCTGAACTTGGCAACCAACCGGTTTTATCATAGGCCTCCAACCATCCGTTTATCACAGCATCTGTAAGTTCAGGACTTATTAACACCTGAAGAGGATAGGCACATCTGTATGTATCCCAAACATTACCCATTCTTAAAGCACGGGCACGATGCAATGTGGTATAGAATAATGAACGTTGTTTTTCAGTTCCTCCTTTTACTTTAATAAGAGAAAGTTCTTCATTCCATAAATCACGTCCCTTATCTTTTACCTGGTCAAAAGATAGATTACCGATTTCATTTTCAACAAATCCGCGAGCTTCTTCCACACTGTTAGAAGATATACCGATATTCATCTCTACGGTTTCTTTCTGCGCTTTTGTCGCATAACTTAAATACAAGCCTATATCTTCCCCTGCCTTTGTTTTAGTTTCAGGAGAAATAGTCTGTCCTTCCCATGTACCGCAAGAAGCCAACGGCTTATTTAACTTGGCATAAAAATAGCGCTTGGTTGAATTGGAATTTCTGTCTCTCAATAACGCTTCGCCTTCTATGACATTATTCTCTTTTACAGAAACACTCGCTTTGTTTTTTAAAGCCAAAAGGATGTTTGAGGTTTCATTTTGAGGCAATGTAAAACGGAACAAGACGGTATTCTTTGTCAAAGTGAACTCCGTATTAATATCCGGATCTTCAAGAAGTACCTGATAGTAATAAGGCGTTGCCGTTTCAAGGTCATGATCGAAAGCCGACGCATTCTCTTCCGCTCCAATCTTCACACTTCCCGTATTAACCATTAAATCTGCTACTCCCAGCGGGAATCCGAATATCTTATCCGAAAAATATTTATCAATAAATCTCGGATTAAATTGAGGGAAAACGGATAGATTTCCATTCGGTACTTTAGTTACCGGACTGGCTCCGGAAGTTTTAGGATTGACTGTCCCGATGTACTGATAGACATAATCAACCAATGGTTTCTCTTTCTCTGCTTTACAGCCTGCAAGCAGCATACACAATAAAGCACATGTAAATAATTTAGATTTGTCTTTCATATCAATTAGATTTTATGAATTAAAAAACACGAACTTCTATTTAATTAATTTTCTATACACAACTGCGGCTCCATTACGAGCAATAAACCAGTAACAACATGAATTCCTTTGGGACTCATCGAACTCCTTTAACAGTCCGATACAAATATATTGAAAAGAGAATAAAAAAAACAGAACTAAATAAAATATTTTGCGGATTTTTCTGAAAAATTGGGCACAACAAAAAAGCAGCTACAATTTTACTTGTAACTGCTTGATTTCCTTTTGTGGTCCCACTTGGGCTTGAACCAAGGACTCCCTGATTATGAGTCAGGTGCTCTAACCAACTGAGCTATGGGACCTATTCAGAGGCTTGCTCTGAAATCGGGTGCAATATTACGACTTATTATCGAAATATGCAAGCATTAAGATGAAAAAACTTATTTTTCGGCTGCATCTTCTGCAGAAAATTCCATTAAATAAGCCTTAATAAAGTCATCTATTTTACCGTCCATCACCCCATTAACATCCGATGTCTGATAATTGGTACGATGGTCTTTTACCCGGCGGTCGTCAAATACATAACTACGAATCTGAGACCCCCATTCGATTTTCTTCTTGCCTGCCTCGATTTTAGCCTGCTCTTCCATACGATGTTTCAGTTCCTTATCATAAAGGATGGAACGTAATTGCCGCAAGGCATTCTCACGGTTCTTGGGCTGGTCGCGCGTTTCCGTATTTTCAATTAGGATTTCTTCCTCTTCTCCGGTATACGGGTCTTTATATTGATAACGCAAACGAACGCCGGATTCAACCTTGTTCACATTCTGACCACCGGCACCACCCGAACGGAAAGTATCCCATGATATGGCAGCCTGGTCTATTTTTACTTCAATCGTATCATCCACCAAAGGAGTCACAAACACAGAAGCAAAAGATGTCATACGTTTACCTTGGGCATTATAAGGGGAGACACGTACCAAACGATGCACGCCATTCTCACTCTTTAAATAACCATATGCATAATCGCCTTCTATATTTAGCGTTGCCGTTTTAATTCCGGCTTCATCACCTTCCTGATAGTTCGCTACTGAAATCTTGTACCCATTCGCTTCCGCATAACGGGTATACATTCTCAGTAACATGGAAGCCCAGTCCTGACTTTCAGTACCTCCAGCGCCCGAATTGATTTTGAGAACGCAACCCATCTGGTCCGCTTCCTGACGGAGCATATTGCGGAACTCCAGGTTTTCAGTCAATTGAAGGGCTTTATTATATGCAACATCAACCTCCTCTTCGGTGATAATTTCCTCCTTTACATATTCATAGGCCAACTGCAACTCCTCGGCCGCATCATGAACCTCATTGTAAAGTTCTATCCACTTCTTCAGTTCTTTCACCTTTTTCATCTGGACCTCTGCCCGTTTGGCATCCTCCCAGAAACCGGGGTCATGTGTACGTAATTCTTCTTCTTCCAACTGGATGGTCTTACCATCTATGTCAAAGATACCCCCTCAGCGCTTGCTCGCGCTCCAACACGTTCTGTAGTTGGTCTGATGTTATCATAATATAAATCTTATTTTATTAAACTTGCGGCAAAGATAGAGAAATAGTTGACAGCAGACAACAGCCGGCTTACTCTACATACATTTCTTCTATCAGGTCCGCATATCTACGGAGTACTACAGGGCGGCGCAACTTCAATGTATCCGTCAGCTCACCTGTTTCCATACTAAAGGGCTCTGCAAGCAAAACAAAACGCTTGATTTTCTCAAAAGATGCCAGATTTTTCTGATGTTCTTCCACACGAGCCTCTATAAAACGGATAATATCTCTGTTCTTTACCAGTTCTTCACGGCTTTCGAAAGATATACCTCGCTCCTTCGCATATTGTTCAAGCAAAGGATAAGCCGGGACAATCAATGCGCTGACAAACTTACGCTGGTCGCCTATCACTGCAATTTGCTCAATATAAGAATCACCACTCATCAACATCTCGATAGCCTGAGGTGCAATATATTTTCCGTTTGATGTCTTATACAAATCCTTTATACGTTCCGTAAAGAACAAAGTATCACCTTCCAAGCGGCCTGCATCCCCTGTCCTGAAAAAGCCATCTTCAGTAAATGCCCTTTTATTCTCGGCAGGTTTATTATAATAACCACTCGTTACAGTCTTACCTTTCACCAATATCTCACTATTGCTTTCATCTATCCTTACTTCCACTCCTGGCATAATGGTTCCGATAGAACCAAACTGAAAACCTATTTCAGGATAAAAACAAACAGTTGCAGTTGTTTCGCTCAAGCCATATCCATATATAATAGGGATATTGACAGACTGTAAAAACTCGTTAACCGTATCTGACAACGGAGCTCCTGCCACAGGAAAAAAGCGTCCGCGTTCTATACCCAATACTTTTTTCAACAAAGTAAACACCGTATTATTATAGAACTTAAACTTCATGCTCAACCCGCATGGAGGGGTCAAGCCCTTATTTTTATATTCCAGATTATAACGTCTTCCTGTTTCTATAGCATCCAAAAAGATTTTTCTCATCGTAGGAGAAGATGAATTAATTTTTTCATGTACTCCTGCATACACTTTTTCCCAAAAACGAGGAACATTACACATTAATGTAGGATGTACTTCCGGCAATGTTTGCTGTATCTTTTTCGGGTCCTGGTTGATTGCTACCTTCACTCCTTTATGCAAGCAGTAATATGTCCATGCTTTCTCAAAAATATGGGTGAGAGGAAGAAAGCTCATTGACAAATCCTTATCCGTCACCATCGGCAAACGCACGTCATGGATACGCATAGCTTCCAGATAATTGGAATGATGCAGCATCACCCCTTTCGACTCCCCTGTGGTACCGGATGTATATATAATAGTAGCCAGATCCTCCGGAACGGCTTCTTTCATTCTTACTTTTACAATTGTCTCTGCCTGGTTATTATCTCCCAAACGCAGAAAATCATCAAAATAAATCGATGTCTTATCTTCCGGGTTCAGCTTTACGGCAGAATCAAACACAACAATACGGCTAAGGACCTTTGAAGTCTTCTGTACCTTAAATGCATTATTATATTGCAATTGTTCGCCCACAAACAAGGTACGGATGCCGGCATCATTAATAATATATTCTATTTGCCCGGGAGAACTGGTTGCATACATTGGAATTGAAACGGCACGGTTTCCATACGCTCCGAAATCCGTGTACAAACACTGTGGCATGTTCTGAGAATAAATACCGATATTCTCTTGAACTTCTATTCCAAACTCTGCCATCGCCTTGGCAGTCAGCATAACTTTGTCGGAAAATTCTCTCCAGGAGATTTTGGACCATTTTCCGCTTTCATTGTCACGTTGCTTTAACGCCGTACGTGATCCATATTTCTCCGCCTGACGATGAATTAACTCGGCATAGTGGTAATAAATCATGATTCTTTCTTTTGAATTGATACGGCAAATGTACTCTTTTCTGCTCTAACAGACATGATATTAGCTCATTTTTTACACATAATCACGCAATTTGTGCAATTTACACGTTAAAATAAGATAAATATAGTAGTATGTATTGCATAGTACATAGGCAATACATATATTTGTAACATAATTCAAATTGCAATAATAATAATGAATGCAGAGAACGTAAAATCACAAATGAGAAAAGGGACACTGGAATATTGCATTCTATTGCTCCTGCGCAAAGAGCCGGCGTATACCTCTGACATCATCCAGAAGTTACAAGAAGCCAAACTGATTGTAGTGGAAGGTACCCTATATCCTCTCTTAACCCGCTTGAAAAACAGCGAATTGTTAAGTTATCAATGGATAGAATCTACACAAGGTCCGCCCAGAAAATATTACCAGCTTACCCCCAAAGGAGAAGAGTTTCTCGGAGAACTGGAAACATCCTGGCAGGAACTGAATGATACAATAAACCACATCAGAAACAATTAAAACAAAAGACAATGAAAAAGACATTGACAGTTAATTTGGGAGGGACCGTTTTCCACATTGATGAAGATGCATATCAGTTATTAGATAAATATCTTTCCAACCTCCGCATCCACTTCCGCAAAGAAGAAGGCTCGGAGGAAATCATGAACGATTTTGAAATGCGTATCTCGGAGTTATTCAACGAACGGACACGGTTGGGATACGAAGTCATCACCATCGAACATGTAGAGAATGTGATTAAGCGAATGGGGAAACCGGAAGAAATTTTCGATCACGAAGAAGAAGACAAGGAAGAACCGAAAACACATACCACCTTTCAGGAGAATGAAGGGCAAACCGGCAAGAAGCGACTGATGAGAGATCCGGATAACCGTATCTTAGGAGGTGTTGCCGGAGGTATTGCTGCTTATATGGGATGGGACGTAACAGCAATTCGCTTAGCAATGATTCTATTATTACTAATACCCGTCGCTCCTGTTTTTCCTACTGTAACCATTTATGTCATCTTATGGTTAGTGATGCCACTGGCACGTACAGCCGCCGACAAATTAATTATGAGAGGTAAAAGCGTCACTCTTGAAAATATAGGAAAGACGGTTACCGACGGTTTCGAAAAGGTATCCAGCAAAACAAACGAATTCATTCATTCGGAGCAACCACGCAGTTTTCTGCAAAAATTGGCCGATTTATTCGTAATGGCAATCGGCTTTATCTTGAAATTCCTTGCAATACTGTTTGCTATCATATTAATGCCGGTTTTGCTGCTAATCGTTTTCGTTTTAGTAGCAGTTGCTTTTGCTCTGTTAGTCGGAGGAACAGGCGTACTCTATCATTTATCCCCATTCGGAATGAACCTGTACTCCGGAGCTCCTGTATGGTTAACAATTATGGGCTGTATCGGAACTATCCTACTGATTGGCATCCCGGTATTCTCTTTGTTGTACGCTGTATGCGGACAATTATTCAAACTGAAATCTATGCCGACATCCGCCAGATGGACATTACTGGTGTTATGGATAATTTCGCTGATTTTATGTACCGTATATTTTTACCAAACAGGAATCAACGGCTGGAGTCCCTGGGAGAATTTATTTACCATTTAAACAACACAAATAACAGCAGACATCATGAAAAAATCAAAATTATGGTTCACCCCGTTCTTGTTTCTATTGATTGTAGCAACAACATCATGCAACATACGGACATTAAGGGGAGACGGAAACGTTGTCAGCCGCGATATTTCTATCAGCAGCTACAATGAAATACAAATACAAGGAAGCAATATCGATCTGAATTATACACAATCGAACGATGCCCCATCCTTGAAAATAGAATGCGACCAGAATATTCTGGAGGCATTGCGCACTGAAGTCATAGACGGAGAGTTAATTATCCGTCCTAAAAACAAACAGGAACAGATAGCTCCTACCCGTTTCGTTATAACAACAAATTCATCCGCATTGAAAGAGCTCAAAATGGCGGGTAGCGGGAATAGCCATCTAACAGGTTTCTTACAAGGGAATGAAATGGAACTTGAATTAGCAGGCAGCGGAACCATAACAGTCGATTCGCTTTTTGTTGATAAGTTAAACTGCAAAATAGCAGGTAGCGGCGATATCATCCTATATGGAAAAAGCAATCATACAAATGCCGAAATGGCGGGTAGTTGCAAATTAAAAGCATTCGACCTGCAAACGGAATCATTAAATGCAAAAATGGCGGGTAGTAACAACATCGAAATTACAGTAAACAAAGAAATTTCCGTTAAAATAGCCGGAAGCGGCAATGTCCGTTATAAAGGGAATGCAGATGTTATAAAACAAAAGATAGCCGGAAGCGGTTCCATTTCCAAAGTAGAATAAATTATCCGTGATTTCTATTTCATTGTGTGTATAAATAAAGAAGGCCGTCCCGTCCCGGGAGGGCCTTTCTTCTAAGGCTAACAAATTTATGAGTAAAAACCACTAATGAATCATTTTTACAATGTAACTTTCTGCAACGAGTATCAATCTCTAAATAGAAAGAAACAGTTGCAAATATACGTAAAGTTTCTTGAAAAAAAATATTTTTTCAATATTTACTTAAAAGCGTTTCTAACGCGTACAGCCACATCTTCAAGCGCTTCATGAGTCATCTCCAGTTTTTTTCCTCCGAAATACATATCAGATTCCTTTGTAATAGGAATCAAATGAATATGCGCATGAGGCACTTCCAACCCCATAACTGCGATACCTACACGTTTACATTCAATAGCGGTTTCTTGTGCTCGAGCCACACGTTTGGCAAACGCCATCATACGACCAAGCATTGTATCGTCTATATCAAATATATAATCTACTTCTTTTTTGGGAATTACCAATGTATGTCCCACCGCAACCGGATTAATATCCAGGAAGGCAAAAAATTCATCGTCTTCCGCAATTTTATGGCTGGGTATTTCTCCTGCCACAATTCTACTGAATATAGATGCCATAACTATTTTATTTTAAAGCGATATTTCCATGATTTCAAAACTCATAACACCGGAAGGGACTTTAATTTCAGCGATCTCTCCCACCTTTTTACCAAGCAAGCCTTTAGCAATAGGAGTACTAATCGCTATCTTGTTTTCTTTCAGGTTTGCTTCCGTATCCGATACCAGTGTATAAGTCATTTCCATGTTATTCTTTGTATTTTTAATCCTTACCTTATTCAAGATCTGGACAACATCGGTAGACACGCGCGACTCGTCAATCAAACGGGCATTTGCAATCAACCCTTTCAATTGAGCGATTTTACTTTCCAGAAGACCCTGGGCCTCTTTAGCCGCATCATATTCCGCATTTTCAGACAAATCTCCTTTATCGCGGGCTTCAGCAATCTGCCTGATCACTTCCGGACGCTTGTTATTCTCTAAATCGTTTATCTCTGCCAGAATTTTATTATAACCGCTTTCGGTCATATAACTAACAGCTGCCATATTAAATCCTCCTTCTTTATTTAAATTATTATTTATTTACTGAGCAATAAAAAAAAGAATCCCGGCCAACAATCTGGTCGGAACTCCTTTTTCTTCTATTTTAAGACTATGCAAAGATAGTAATTATTTCAATACTTGCAAACAGGCTCAAAGTGCTTTACAACATATAAATCTGAATGTTAGCTTTCATTCGCTAAAGCACAGCTTTCACATCAGCTTCCAATTTATCCACATCTTCCACCCGCTTAACCAGATTGCCTTTACGATCCAGAATAAAGAGAGCCGGCAAACGTTTCACATTGTACAGACCTGCCACCTGCGAATAAACGGATTCCGGATCACGCACACAAACCCAAGGAAGATTTGCAGCACCATTCCGCCAGAAATGGAAATCAGAATCCAGTGATATCTGGTATATCTCCAACCCATCTTTATGATAGCTGGTATATAAACCACCCAATGTCATATTCAATGCAGGCGACCATTCGCTTTGGTAAGCGGTAAAGTTAATCAGCACCACTTTGTCTTTAGCTATATCCGATAACTTAACAACCTTTCCATATACATCCGGAAGCTCTATATCAAGAAAACTCACTTCTTTCTGCTCCACCTTCGACAGGTCTACCGGACGCTGTGCACGAAGAACTTTCATCGATTGGAGAGTCAGATTATACAAATGCTTTGTACGGGGGCTCTCCGGATAATAATGGTCAAAACTGGTCGCCACAGCACCATAAGCCCGCACATCATTCTTATCATACAAATCAAAGAACAATAGTCCGTCTATCTGCTGGAATAATGCAAAATAAGCCGGAGTGGACATCGGAGCCGAATATATATATTTACGAGCAACCTCTTTATAAGCATTGGCGGCTTCCAACACTTTATTGCGATAGGTTGTATCCGAAATCATTTTATCTTCATAATCTTTTCTCAAACGGCTGATTACCTGATTGGCATCCAACTGAGCTAAAGTTATCGCTTTAATCGCTTTACTGTTCTCCGAACCTTCCACCGTATAAGAAGTAGCAAACGTTCCTGCATCAGCCATAAACGTAACGGTTTCCGTAGAATCCACAGAAAAATTAATAAACTGATTATTAAGACGTAAACGGTAGAAATCCGGATACTCCGGACGCTTTTCAGTAAACTTAAATTTGCCACCGGCAGATAATTTTACAGAATCAAGCTTCGTTACAGTTGACAGGCCTACATTTTCGATATACATAGTCTGTCCTTCAGCCCCTGCAATAACTCCTTCTACCTTGAATTCCGATGAGTTATGGCAAGCTGACAACAGAAATATACATAAGCCTAACACTGTCAGTAAACGTGTGGATTTTTGTTTCATCATTTCTTTACTTCTTATTTAATAATCCGCTGCAAATATACATTAATTTACAATTGTAGCACTATTATTCATCAAATCTTACCCATTTTTCATAAAAAAAGAGTTCCTATTACGTATTTTATTTTCATTTTCATGCATTTACAGGTAAACTTTCATTACATTTGCACCAATTTTTACAGATAGAAAAATAAGAAGAAGATTATGCTTAATCCAATTAACAAGACGATCGAATTGGCTGATGGAAGAACCATCACCATCGAAACCGGGAAATTGGCCAAACAAGCAGACGGATCTGTTACCGTACGTATGGGTAACACCGTATTGCTGGCAACTGTTTGCGCCGCCAAAGATGCAGTTCCCGGTACTGATTTCATGCCGTTGCAAGTCGAGTACAAAGAAAAATTTTCGGCATTTGGCCGTTTCCCCGGTGGTTTTACAAAAAGAGAAGGAAAAGCTTCCGACTACGAAATCCTTACTTCCCGTTTGGTTGACCGCGCACTTCGTCCACTTTTCCCGGACAATTACCATGCAGAAGTTTATGTAAATATCATCCTGTTCTCTGCAGATGGCGAAGACATGCCGGATGCACTTGCCGGATTAGCAGCCTCTTCTGCACTGGCAGTTTCCGATATACCTTTCAACGGTCCGATTTCTGAAGTCCGTGTTGCCCGCGTTGATGGAAAGTTCGTTGTAAATCCTACTTTCTCTGAATTGGAAAAAGCAGATATAGATATTATGGTAGGTGCAACGCTTGATAACATCATGATGGTTGAAGGTGAAATGAACGAAGTTCAGGAATCCGAAATGCTTGAAGCAATCAAAGTTGCCCATGAAGCAATCAAAGTACAGTGCCAGGCACAGCTCGAATTATCCGAGGCTTGCGGCAAACTGGTAAAACGCGAATATTGCCACGAAGTAAACGATGACGAATTACGCAAAGATGTACACGAAAAATGTTTTGCAAAAGCATATGCCGTAGCAACATCCGGCACAGACAAACACCAGCGTGCCGAAGCATTCGAAGCTGTTGTTGAAGAATACAAGGCTCAGTTCTCCGAAGAAGAACTGACTGACGAAAAAGCAGAGATGATAGCCCGTTACTACCATGATGTGGAAAAAGAAGCAATGCGTCGTGCTATCCTGGATGAAGGTAAACGCCTGGATGGTCGTAAGACTACAGAAATCCGTCCTATCTGGATTGAAACAGATTGCCTGCCCGGGCCTCACGGTTCTGCAGTTTTCACACGTGGTGAAACACAGTCGCTATCTACAGTTACGTTAGGTACAAAAGCCGACGAGAAGATGATAGATGATGTTTTGAACCACGGAAAAGAACGTTTTCTTCTGCATTATAACTTCCCTCCTTTCTCTACCGGTGAAGCAAAAGCATCCCGTGGCGTAGGTCGTCGTGAAATCGGTCACGGTAACCTTGCACACCGTGCATTGAAACGGATGATTCCGGAAGATTATCCTTATGTGGTGCGTGTTATCTCCGACATTTTGGAATCTAACGGTTCTTCTTCTATGGCAACAGTTTGTGCAGGTACACTGGCATTAAGAGACGCAGGTGTTCCGATGAAGAAACCGGTATCCGGTATCGCAATGGGATTAATCTCAGAAAATAAAGGACAGAATTACGCTATCCTTTCAGATATCTTAGGTGACGAAGACCACTTAGGCGATATGGACTTCAAGGTAACCGGAACTAAAGACGGTATCACCGCAACTCAGATGGATATCAAAGTTGACGGCCTATCATATGAAATCCTTGAAAATGCATTGGCCCAGGCAAAAGAAGGCCGTATGCACATTTTAGGAAAGATTACGGAAGCACAACCTGAAACCCGTTCCGACCTGAAACCTCATGCTCCGAGAATTGAAGCTATGACTATCGGAAAAGAATTCATTGGCGCAGTAATCGGCCCGGGCGGAAAGATTATCCAGGGTATCCAGGAAAAGACCGGTGCTGTTATCACTATTGAAGAAATTGACGGTGCAGGCAGAATTGAAATCTCAGGAACTAATAAAGCAACTATTGATGCTGCCATTCGTTCTATCAAAGAAATCGTAGCTATTCCTGAAATCGGCGAAGTATACGAAGGTAAGATTTCATCTATTATGCCTTACGGTGCCTTTGTCGAATTCATGCCGGGAAAAGACGGCTTGCTGCACATCTCCGAAATAGATTGGAAACGCCTTGAAACTGTTGAACAGGCAGGTTTGAAAGAAGGCGATACAATCTCTGTAAAACTGGTCGACATCGATTCCAAAACAGGCAAGTTCAAACTTTCACACAAAGTTTTATTACCGAAACCGGAAGGTTACGAAGAACGTCCTCCAAGACCGGAAAGAGCTCCGAGACCTAATGGTAACGGAAATGGCCGTGGCCCTCGCCAGGATCGTGGAGATCGTGGTCCCCGTCACGACCGTGAATAAATCGGATTTATAATAATACGATACATATAGGCCGGACTCATAATTATTTGAGTCCGGCTTTTTTATACCCTATTCCTTATTCCTTAATAAGAAGAAATCATAGTCCCGATAAATAGTCATCATCCCGAGAGTAAACAACAGCCAACTGCCACTTATCTACCGTCAATAAAAAAGCGGCATCCGATACTTTCGTACCAAATGCCGCCTTATATAATAAAGTATAGTTCCTATTTACCGCAACAAGTTCTCGGTTTAATCTGCTTGAAGAAGTCATTCCCCTTATTATCTACCAAAATAAATGCAGGGAAGTTCTCCACTTCAATTTTCCAGATAGCTTCCATACCCAATTCCGGATATTCCACACATTCAATACTCTTGATATTGTTCTGTGCAAGGATTGCAGCCGGTCCACCGATACTACCCAGGTAGAAACCGCCATGTTTATGGCAAGCATCCGTTACCTGCTGGCTACGGTTACCTTTTGCAAGCATAATCAAACTGCCGCCATGGCTCTGGAACAAATCAACATAAGAGTCCATACGGCCGGCAGTAGTCGGTCCCATAGAACCACAAGCCATTCCCTTAGGAGTCTTTGCAGGTCCTGCATAGTAAATAGGATGGTCTTTGATATACTGAGGCAGGTCTTCGCCACGGTCTATGCGTTCTTTCAGTTTAGCGTGAGCGATATCACGGCCAACTATGATAGTTCCATTCAGTGACAAACGAGTTGCAACAGGATACTTATCCAATTCTTTCAAAATGTCAGCCATCGGTTGGTTCAGGTTAATCTTTACAGCATCACCTTCGCCTGCCTGACGCAATTCTGCAGGAATCAATTCTCCAGGATTACTATCCAGTTTTTCAATCCAGATACCTTCCTTGTTTATCTTACATTTAACATTACGATCGGCAGAACAGCTAACGCCCAAACCTACCGGACAAGAAGCACCGTGACGAGGCAGGCGGACGATACGAATATCGTGAGCCAGATATTTGCCACCGAACTGTGCACCTAAACCGATCTTATGAACTTCAGACAATACTTCTTTCTCAAGTTCTATATCACGGAAAGCACGTCCGTATTCATTGCCTGTAGTCGGCAGGTTATCATAATAATGAGTAGAAGCCAATTTAACTGTCAGCAAATTCTTTTCGGCAGAAGTACCGCCGATTACAATTGCAATATGATAAGGAGGGCACGCTGCCGTACCTAATGTCTTAATCTTTTCAATCAGGAAAGGCACCAGTGTACCCGGATTCAGGATTGCTTTTGTTTCCTGATACAGATAAGTTTTATTTGCAGAACCCCCGCCTTTAGTAACACACAGGAATTCATATTCCATACCTTCGGTAGCTTCGATATCAATCTGTGCTGGCAGGTTGCACTTCGTATTCACTTCCTCATACATATTAAGAGGAGCATTCTGTGAATAACGCAGGTTTTCTTCCGTATACGTTTTATATACACCTTCAGACAGGGCTTCTTCATCACAGTATCCGGTCCATACCTGCTGTCCCTTTTCACCGTGAATAATAGCCGTACCGGTATCCTGACAGAAAGGAAGTACACCTTTTGCAGCCACTTCCGCATTACGCAGGAAAGTAAGAGCCACATATTTGTCGTTATCACTTGCTTCCGGGTCGCTCAGAATTTTAGCAACCTGCTCGTTGTGCGAACGGCGAAGCATAAAAGACACATCGCGGAAAGCCGCATTAGCCATAGCTGTAAGACCTTCCTTTTCGATTTTCAGAATAGGATGACCTTCAAATTCCGAAACGGAAACATAATCTTTAGTAAGCAAATAATACTCAGTCGTGTCCGGTCCTAACGGAAACATCGGCTGATACTTGAAAGGAGGTGTTGCCATATGTTTAGAATTTATATGTAATTATTGGTTCTAAGATTTCAATCCAATGGATTGCAAACTTAGTTAAAAATCACGAGAAACGGCAGAAGTTTAGCTTTTTTATCCTTCCCATACCGGTTAAGCGGCAAAATCATAGCCTTATCAGAAAGCCAGTGATACAACCGGAAAAATTCCTCCTAATAAAAGCGGGAGTTTCAAGCTTTGAAACTTTTTGTTTCATCGGGTGGAACTTTTTGTTTCATTACTTTGAAACTTTTTGTTTCAAACCATGAAAATATTTTGAAACTGCTTCTATTTATTAAAATAACCTCACTATAAACATTATATTTAAATTAAATGTATTTTTGCATAGGAAACTACTCTACGAAACGAAATAACAAACAAATAAAGAACTAAGCCTATGCTTGTCCTTCTTAAACGATATATCGGATGGATACTTTTGCTTTTACTTTTACTGGGAGGCTCAGGTACATCCATCCTATGGCTTTGGAAAGAAAACCAACGGCAAAAAGAAGAACAAAAAAAGCTAACCAGGCAACTCAGCCAGGCAACAGAAGCACAGAAAGAAGCTATTATCACCCGGCGTATCAGTACACAATTGGAAGAAATCGCTTACCAACAAAAAGAAATATCCGACAAACAGAAACAAGAAGCTATCCATCAGACTGAAATAGCAGAACTGATGCGTGCACATGCCGAACTGGAACGTGAAAAAGCACTTTCCGCCCAACAAGCCGCTCTTGAAGCTTACGACCAAATGGAAAAGCAAAAGAAACTGGCAGAGACCCACAGGGAAGAAGCGATAGCCATTCAAAAGGAAGCAGACACATTAGCTTACCGTGCAGTAGGGCGTTCGCTTGGCTCGCTGGCTTCCACCCAATATACCACAGGAAATAAAGAAAAGGCAGCCGTATTGAGTTATTCCGCCTGGCGAATTACTTCCCAATACAAAGGGGATGTATACCAGCCGGTTATTTTCAATGCCTTATCGCAAACCTGCCAGTTATCCAAGCATTTGGGAAACCACAAAGGTGCAATACGCGACATGGTTCCTTTTCCCGATAAACAGGGGAAATATCTCCTTACAGCCAGCCAATATGGGGAATTATTTCTTTGGGAAGAAGATAAAAACAACAAGATACAACAGAAAACAATATTCAGTAATCCGGCATTCGATTTCCGCAAAGTAGTAATCAACAATGAAAATATCTACGCACTATCTTATACGGGCACACTGCTTCATATCGATAAAAATAAAAAACAGGAAGAGATCCCCCTTGATTTAACAGCCCCGGCAGGCATGCTGTTGAACAATAATAAACTGTATATAGCTACTAAAGAGGGAGAAATACAGGTAGCCGATTCGGGCAAATGGAATTTCCAATCCTTCTATATCCATCCATGTCCAATCACTTTTTTTGATATGACAGCAGATGGGATGATACTGGGCGACAACAATGGGGGGATTTACCTGTTGGATAACCAGGGGAAAACCTCGCTTGTTTGGAACAAGGAGAAACAAGCTGTTACCTGCGTCTTGTCAAACCTTCGAGAGGGGATTCAGGCTATCGGATATAAGAGTGGGCTTATCCTCTACCGTAAATCTCCCCAAGAAACTGTTTTCAAAGAACTGATAGGGCATATTTCACCGGTCACCCGGATAAAGCACCTTAACAATAAACTCCTGAGCAGTAGCTACGATGGTTCTGTACGCCTTTGGAATAACATCTATGGCGAAAACAAAATAGAATCTGCCATTGTATACCAATTCTCCGAATGGATACATGCATTCACCATCGACCGGGATGGCAAACATATTTTTATAGGCGATGAAAGAGGAAACCTGAGCACAGTCTCTATCTCCCCCAAACAGATGGCTAAACATATCAAAGAAACGCTCATCTCAAATCTTACCCAGGAAGAATTGGAATATTACCTAAACGAAGTCAGCGAATATGAAATGGACAAATAACATATGGAACTACAGGCTTATCTTCCTGCTGCAGATTGCCTGGGCAGGAACACTCCTTCCGGTGTTCGCCCAGACAGGGCTTCCTTTTTTCCAGAATTTTACGTCTCAGGATTATTCGGCACATAACCGGAACTTTGATGTAGTCTGCGATTCTTCGGGTATAGCCTATTTTGCCAACTTTGAAGGAATTATTTATTTTAATGGTGCCGAATGGAATAAAATATTAACCCCCGGAATCTCCCGCATAACCCGTCTGTATGCAGACAATAACAACTATATCTGGGCCGGAGGACATAATTATATTGGCAAGATAGCAGCATCTATCAACGGAACCCCTGTTCTGAAAACCTTTATATCTGATGATACAAAAGGCAAAAATAACATCCGGATCGGTGAGGTGCTACGTATTATGGAGAAAGGGGATTCCCTTCTATTCTATACACAACGATATAAAATCAGTATCCGGAATGATTCTATTTCTTCCATGGAAAACCTTTCGGTTAAAAACATAGAAACAATAAGTACCAAGCCTTTACAACTATCCAAACAACTTCAGGTCATTATAAACGGGACTTCCGGACTTTCCTTTCTCGATAAGAAGGGTAAAAAACTTTTCTCGATGACTGAGGAAAACGGCTTATGCAGCAATACAATAAACCAGATAGCTACAGATAACCGGGGATCATTGTGGGGAGCCACAGATAATGGAATTTTCCGAATCAACACCCCGTCTTTTTATACCCATTTCACCCCGGAAGTAGGCTTAAGAGGCGAAGTAACCACCCTGTACCGCTACAAACATAAATTTTATGCGGGGACATTACATGGGCTGTTCATTTATAATAGAGAGCATTCCCGTTTTGAACCACTACCATCTATTACCCAGGCGTGCTGGCAACTGAAGGAAAGTCCTTCCGGCACACTATATGCAGCCACCAGCAATGGGTTATTCCGGATTAACGAACACAAAGCAGAAGCTATAAATGAAGACAATACATTCAGCCTGTTGTTCAATCCTTCCGACCCGCAAACTATTTATACCGGAGAAATCGACGGAATATATCTCCTCAAAGGAAAAAAGAAAAAGAAAATAGCAAATATTGAAAAAGTAATGAAACTAGAGTTTGCCAATAACCGGTTTTGGGCAGAAACTTTATATGGTGAAATCTACAGGTTCAATACCGACTTTTCTTCTCCTCTTTTACAGGACTCCATGCAAGGATTAAAAACTTCGGGCGGAAACAAAATGTATGCTATAAACCAGACCATCTATGTATTTTCGCAATCCGGCTTCCAGTATTGGGACGAGAACCGGCAACGATTTATAAAACAGGCTTCTCCATTAGATTCTTTAATAACAGCCAATACATGGTGGCCGGGATTATATGCAGAAACTTCTGCCGGACGACAATCGTGGATTACAGGTGGTGATGGGAAAAGCATTATCACATTTACCAACGGGAAAATAGACAAAGAAAAAAGCCGGGTACTACATGCCACCAAAGATTACACGATACGTGCCCTTTATCCGGAAGAAGACGGAGTTATATGGCTTGGTGGCGATTTCGGATTAATCAAATTTGATAAAAGGCAACCGGATGCAGCTTTCGACCGGCAACCGGATATATCTATCCGTTCCATCCTTTTAGGGAATGACTCTGTTTATTTCGGTGGGAACAATACAAGTATTGAACAGGTTGGCACTCTGCCGGCCCCCCATTTCAGTAGTCAGACCAAAAACTTTAAATTTATTTTTTCATCAGTAGCAAATGATAGAGTTAATGATGTTTTATATTCCTGCTACCTGGAAGGATTGGACAGCGACTGGGGGCCTTGGTTGGGATCTTCCGTAAAAGAATATACAAACCTTTCTTTCGGCTCATATACTTTCCATGTCCGGATGATGGATGCTTTCGGGCGAATGAGTGAAGTAAAAAGTTTTTCATTTACCATCTTGAAACCTTTTTACCTGAAATGGTACAGCCTGTTGGCTTATACCGGAGTTTTGCTACTGCTTATCCTCTTGTTCTTCAAATGGAGAACCCGCAAATTATTACAGGAAAAACTACATCTTGAGAACCTGGTGGAGGAACGTACGCTACAAATACGGGAGCAGCGGGATGAAATTGCAGAAAAATCCCAAAAGCTGGAAACCGCCCTGACAGAACTGAACCAGGCACAGGACCAACTGATACAACAGGAAAAAGCGGCAACTGTGGGCAAGCTTACCCAAGGATTAATAGACCGCATATTGAACCCATTAAACTACATTATTAATTTCTCCCATTTGTCGACCGTACTCCTGAAAGACATGAAAGATGATATTGAAGACGAAGAAAATAAAATTACGGAAGAGAACTATGAGGATATGCAGGATATTATGAAGATGCTTAATGTACACCTTTCCAAAATAGAAGAACATGGAAACAGTACCTCCCGTATCCTGAAAGCTATGGAAGAAATGCTATCCGACCATAGTAGCCATTTCTCTCCGGTCGATATAAATAAACTGATACATGGCAATCTGGATTTATTAAAGAAATACAACCAGAAAGAATTAGAAAAATCGGGCATCCGGATTACATTTGAACCACTGCCGGAAATGTTGGAAATCGAGGCCGACCAATTACAAATTGGCAAGGTTTTAATGAACATCATGCAAAACAGTATCCATGCACTTCAAAAGAAAATTGCAAAAACAAATATCCAACCGGAAATACGTATCCGGATACATGTTGAGGAAGGACAACTATTCATTTATTTATATGACAACGGTATCGGCATAGAAGAAAGCATTCTTAATAAAATATTCGACCCATTCTTTACCACGAAAACCACATCCGAAGCAGCAGGTGTGGGACTTTACCTGAGCCGGGAAATCCTTTTAAGCCATAATGGTACAATTAGAGTACAGTCCGAAAAAGACGAGTATACCGAGTTTATCTTATCAGTACCCATACATCAACCCATTAAATCTAAAAGCAATGAATAAAACGCTCTTATACATAATATCTTTTCTGCTTTTTCTTTCTCTTCCCATTCTCGCCCAAGAGGCAGACGCAAATAAAAGGGAACAGCTCCTCCAAGCAAGCAAGGAATATCAGGTAGGACATATCGACAAGGCAATCGATATGCTGACACCCTATGTTTCTTCATATAGCGGCACGATGAAAGTAAGTGCATATAAGCTCCTTACATTATGTTATCTGGCACAAGATGATGCGGAAAATGCCAACAGATATGCAGACCTTCTTTTGAAAGAAGACCCTTATTATAGTATTTCTCTCCAAGACCCGGAACGCTTTGCAGAGCTAATCCGCAACAAGCGGGATGGAAAAACGACTTTGGTTACAGCCTCCCAACAAGCGGAAACTCTCGAAGAAACTCCCGTTCCTGTCGTCCTGATAACGGAAGAGATGATAAAAGCAATCGGCGCACGGGATTTACGGGATGTATTAACGGCCTATGTCCCGGGAATAACCTCCATTGAAGGAAAACAAGCTAATATCAGTATGCATGGCATTTATTCTCCTACTCAGGAAAAGATACTGATTATGCTAAACGGACACCGGATGAACAGCCGCATAACAAATGCTGAGGCTCCTGATTTCAGAAACAGCCTGGATAAGATAAAACGGATAGAAGTACTCCGGGGACCTGCTTCTTCCTTATATGGAAATGTTGCCCTAACAGCAGTCGTCAATATTATCACCAAGTCGGGAAGTGATATTAATGGCGCCTATGCCTCCTATGGAATGGGGAGTAATTCCACTTTCAAAGGAGACCTGTTGTTCGGACGCAGAAACCTGGATACGGATATTCTGATTTGGGGGTCCATTTATTCTTCCAAAGGAGAAACACGGACTATACCAAGCACAGATGATAATTTCTTGGGCTTTTTTCCTATTGACGGATCTATGCAGATTGATGGTTTCAACCATAAACCGGCTTACGACTTTGGAGTTATCTTCCAATGGAATAAAATAAAAGCAATGTTCAACCAACAATATAGCAAAAGGGTTCCCTCCTATGCTTATGCCGTTACTATTCCTTCAATTTATTCATATGATAAATATAGCACTTTTAACGGGGCAAAGCCCGGACAAGGCCGTTTATCCACCAGAGGAGAAATTTCTTATTCCGATAGCCGGAATAATTTTACCTGGGACGTTTCTTTATTTATTGATGCTGATGAATGCTCTAATTATAATGTTATAGGAGATTCATTGCCTTCATTCACCATAGATGGCCTTGCTGCCATTGAAGCATCAAACGATAGTCTGGTCTTCCTGACATCGGGAGTATTTGAAATCGAAAATTGGAGAGACTTGAGTTATGGGGGGTGCATTAAAGGAAGCTACAGTTACCGCCCCGGCAAAAAAGCTCATGGAAATATTTTAGTAGGCGTTCAACTGGAAAATTATAAAATGCAAGAATATATAAACTTAACAGGAGGATTATTTAATCAGATTAAAACAAATGACTCTGATGATACTGACAGTCAGACCCTTGCTTTAGGTAGCGAATTTAGTTTTTCCATATTCAGCCAATTAAAGCATCACTTTAATCCCAAATTTATTTTCAACGGGGGATTACGCTATGATTATAAACACAGATACGACCACCAGATACTTCAGGCATTTTCTCCGCGCCTCTCCTTTATTTATTCCATCAATAAAATATGGAATATGAAATTAGGATATTCCCGTTCTTTCGTTGATGCACCGTACTACTATCGTGCATCCGGTATGTATCTAACCGATAAATTAAATCCGGAAAGTATGGATGCTATCCAGTTATCAGCAACAGCCCTGTTTAAGCATCTTCATCTTACTTACGACTGTAATCTGTATTATAACCAACTAAAAGACATCATTCATCAAGGAAGTTATCTTTATTACAATGGAAAACTAAATTTAATCGGTCTGGAAAATATACTTTCTTATACAGGCAAAAATTTAATGGTTACATGCAATATGTCTTATCAACATGTCTTGAGCGCAGAACATTATTCTTCTGATAAACACCAAATTTATGATATTCCTTCATTTTCAGGAAACCTAATCGCAGCAGCAAAGATTTTTTCTTTGCCCCATGAACAATCATTTTGGCTACGCGGAAATTTATCTGTTTATTCCTCACAACTATCACCTATTTTGGGATCTAAAGATATAGATACTATGATTTCTTTACCAGATAATAAAGAGAAAGCCCGTGCTATCCTGAATATCGGAGGCAGTTACCACTGGAAAAAATTAGAATTGAGTGTCCAATGCTATAACCTCCTTAATACATATTACCGACAAGGAGGCTCCTCTTTAAAGCATGATATTCCACAGCAAGGAAGAAGTTTTATAGCTAAAATAGCCTACACTATACAATAAGTAATAGGAAAAAAGAACGCTAACCTCTTAAAAAAGGAAAAGAATTAAGTTCAAATAATAGAGTTCAATACTACCAGAAATAAATATAAACGACCAAAAATTTGACAGGATTATTATGTTGCCATAGTTCTACTTGGACTAAGATAGACAAACAGTTATAGAGAAGAAAAAACGCTACAAAAATAACAAAAATATGTATACAACAATAAAATAATATCTTTTTGTGTAATATTTAACAACCGACATGTCATTGTAAATACATTCCTTAGCTATATCCCCTCCGAACCATACCGATATTAACGAACTATATATCAAACATTTCCTTCTACAAAATGCATACATATTTTTAATTTATCCGGATTCATAGTCCAAGTAGAACGATGGTTATTATAAGTAAAAACTACAAACAAACTTAATTCTAATAACCTAAAAATTGTGATGCCTATGGGAATTTGAGACGGACCTATTTAAAACACATGAAAAACCTCAAGTGTTATTTTCGATTTATTAATTCCAATTAAAAAACAAGTATCAAAAAAGATTATGAAGAAAGAATACAGACTATTTTCTTTTAAAGAATTTACAAAAATTTCTACATTTTGTTTGCTCTTTTCTGCCTTCTCTGCAAATGCTACAGAAATAGCACAACCAACATCAGATGTATCGCCTGTAGCTTCTGTTAATCAACAGAATAAAAGAATTACCGGAGTTGTTGTGGATAGCAAAGGAGAACCGGTTATCGGAGCAAACGTTGTTGTGAAAGGAACCACCAACGGAAATATTACAGACGTAGATGGTAAATTTACCATCGAACAGGTATCAGAGAATGCTATTCTGCAAATATCGTATATTGGTTACAAATCCCAGGATGTTCCGGTAAAGAACAAATCTCATTTTAATATTACTTTATCTGAAGACTCTGAGGCTTTGGATGAAGTAGTTGTTGTAGGTTATGGCAGCACGGTTAAGAAAGACCTGACCACAGCCGTAACAAGCGTAAAAAGCAAAGATTTCCTTCAGGGAGCAGCAAATAGTCCTTTGCAAATGATCGACGGTAAGGTTGCTGGTGTTACAGTATCCAACACAGCAGCGGCAGACCCCAACGCCAGCCCAAGCGTACAGGTACGTGGTGCATCTTCCCTGAAAGCCGGCAATGGTCCCTTGGTCGTTATCGACGGTATGCCGGGTGGTGACTTGCGTAACCTGGCACAACAGGATATTGAATCTATCACTGTATTGAAAGACGGTTCTGCAGCAGCTATCTACGGTTCGCGTGGTGCCAATGGAGTTATCCTGGTACAGACCAAACAGGGTAAAGCAGGAAAAGTCTCTATTACATATGACGGATATATTGAACATGATTTTGTTGCTGCACGTCCGGATATCCTATCTCCCGATGAATTCGTTGAATATAATATAGGAAAAGATTACGGACATCGTACAAAATGGTATGACGAACTGATTAACAAAAAGAACGTAGGCCATAACCATAATATCGCGCTTTCCGGAGGTAGCGAAACGACCATTTTCCGCATATCCGCAAACTACAGAGGCAAAGAAGGTTTGGATATTGCTACAGACCGCAAAGAATACGGCTTACGTGCGAACTTCAAACAAACTACTTTGGAAGGATTACTGGAAGTCGGAGGTAATATCTCTTATCGCTATGCAGATGAAGATTATACAGACTACGGAAGTTTCAAACAAGCTGTAGAACTGAATCCTACTTATTCCATTGAGGAAATGGATGCTTTCCGCAATAACTTCGACAGTTACAATCCGATTTATAATCTGACTCGCCGCGAAAACGGAGCTACTCAGGAATACATCACTACCGATTTCAACATTAAACTGAATATCCTGAAAAACCTGAACACCGAAGTGAAATTAGGAAGACAGGGTACAAACAAAAAGCAACGCGAATATTATTTCAAAGACCATCGTGAATCCATTAATAATAACCGCAATGGACGTGCACGCCTGGAAGACCAGAAATGGGTGGATTATACTCTGGAATGGTTAGGGAACTACTCGCTGGATATTGACAAACACCACCTCAAAATAATGGCAGGCTATTCCTATCAGGAATTCAACTGGGAAAAATTCAATGCAGAAAACATGAATTTCCCGACAGACGCATTCCTATACAATAATCTGGACGCAGGTGATTATAACAAAGCAGATGGCCGCTTAGGTATGGGATCTGAAAAGAATCAGGAAAAAACAATCGCTTTCCTGGGACGTGTAAACTATGATTTTGACAACACATTCCTTTTTACAGGTTCTATCCGTTATGAAGGAAATACCAAATTCGGCACAGACCACAAATGGGGAGCATTTCCGGCAGCTTCGGCTGCATGGCGTATCTCACGTCTACCCTATTTTGAAGATTCTTATACGGTTAACGACTTGAAACTTCGTTTTTCTTATGGCGAAACAGGACGTTCAGGATTTGATAAATACATTTCGCTTGCCAAATATTCCGGATACGGTTGGATGCCGAACAGTGAAGGAAAATGGGTTCAGGTATATGGCCCGGGGAATAATCCGAACAGAGACTTATCCTGGGAACGCCAGATTTCTTACAACTTAGGTATAGATTATACTTTATTCCAATCCCGGTTATCCGGTAGTTTGGATTTATTTATCCGTAAAGGTAAAGATGTAATCGGCGAATACCAGGTTCCGGTGCCTCCATACTTACATGAGAAAATCATGACAAATGTAGGTACTACCAATTCGAAAGGTTTTGAACTACAAGTTAATTGGGATGCTGTAAGAGCAAAAGATTTTACTTATTCGACCAATATGACTTTGGCTTTCACAAAATCCAAACTGGACTCTTTCTCCAACGAGAAATATGAATTAGGATACATGGAGGGCGACGGTCTGCCTTCACCGGGTAACCCCGGTCCGTGCCAGCGCTTGCAGGATGGTATAGAAATCGGTTCATTCTATGGTTACCGTTATGCCGGAGTGGACAATGACGGCAATATTCTTGTCTACAAAAATGGCGAAAAAGGCGGTGAAACCGTACGCGGACGTGATGCCGGAGAATTAGACAGAACCTATATCGGAAACGGTAGTCCCAAATGGGAACTTGCCTGGGGAAATACCTTTACTTATAAAGGATTCGACCTATCTTTATATTTCCGCGGACGTTTCGACTACGAGATTTTGAACCAATATCAGATGTATTATGGCTTGCAAGGTGTAACCGGTATTAATAAACTGAAATCCGCTTACAATGAAAATGCACATATCAAAGGAGAAAAAATCATGTGTGATTATTTCCTTGAAAATGGTAATTATCTGAAACTCGACAACATTACCATCGGATGGACTCCTAAAATAAATACAAAATGGATTTCCAGCCTGCGTATTTACGGCACCATGAAAAATGTATTTACCATTACAAAATATTCAGGAGGCATGGATCCGTCGAGCGTAGACGTTACCGGCTTATGGGCAGGACGCGGAAGCATGGACTTATACCCCACTGCCAGAAATCTGACATTTGGTATTCAAATCAGCTATTAATTTAAACTATATGATTCATATGAAATATATAAAATCCATCTATACAGCTGGTTTAATAATAGCAGCTGCAACCTTTACATCCTGTACGGACTTAACAGAAAAGCCCTATAGCATCCTGACAAGTGATAACTATTTTACGGATAAAGCAAGTGTCGAAGCAACTGTGCTCCGACCGTATGAACACGCCCAATGGTGCGGCTGGGACGGAGACCGCTGGCAATTGCAGGAGCTGACAGGCGACCATTTTGTCTGGACACAGAAAGGACGCCACGGATATGATGACGGACAATGGGTTCGCCTGCACGAACACAAATGGAATTATGATATGAACCAAATCAATGGCGGATGGGTCGGTCCTTACCAGGGCATTCAGCAAATTAATTCACTATTCCGCGACTTCCAGAATCTAGACTTCGAGGCCATAGGAATTACTGATACAGAAAAAGCGAACTACATCGGGGAATTACGCGCTTTGCGTGCCTGGTTCTATATCTTCCTGATCGACTTTTATCGTAATGTTCCTATTTTCACAGAAGAGAATGATCCGGACGGGCTGATTCCACAATCCACTCCCGAAGAAGTTTTTGCTTTTATTGAAAAAGAGCTGACGGAAATATTACCGACTTTAAAGAAAGAACACATTATCGGGCGGTTTACACAGGCTCCTACAGCAGCATTGCTGGCCCGTATCTATTTCAACTCAAATGTCTGGATTCACGTAGACCGTACCGATGATTGTAAAAAAATGTGTGAAGACATTATTGCCGGAAAATATGGACAATACAGCATCAATCAGCAAGATTATAAAGACCCGTTCCGTTCAGGCATCAAAGGATACGAATCACCGGAAAACCTGTTTGAGTTCCCTCACAAACGCAATGTTTACCAGTTTGGCGGTTTCCATGATTCATTCTTGCATTATACTTCCGGCCAGGCTTTAGGCAATCCGGATGGTGGTAATAACGGTATTCATCTTCAACCTTCGCGCGACTTTGACAACAAAATTTATGATTTCCCAAGCAAACTGGGTACTCCTTATGAAAAATATGCGGATTGCGACTATCGCAAGCAGCCATTCAAAATAACAACTGCCAATGGTGGTTATGAAGGTTTCTTCATGATTGGCAAGCAATTTAAATTTGACTACTCAAAAGGATATGGTTATACGAATGAACCTGTAAACGGTACGGAAGAATATAAAGGTGAACCTTTAGTCTATGTTGATCAGGTTGGACGTTTTTCTGAAGGCATAGATGTTGCAAAGGAAAAAGGTTCACGGGTAACAACCGGAGAGGAAAATTCCGGTGTACGTTTCAATAAATTCCCATACCTGCAGGAAGGTGACGGACTGTATATGTGTCAATCTGCTCCGGAAATACGTTTAGCTGAAATCTATTATATGCTGGCTGAAATCTATTATCGTGCAGGTAATAAAGGAAAAGCCGCTGAATTACTGGATCATGTACGTGTAAGAAATTATCCGGCAGATCAATGGAACAAGTATAGCTATGTACAGAATCCGACTCTACTTACAGATCAGGAATTTATCGATGAATGGGGACGCGAGTTCATTGGCGAACGACGTCGCCGCATGGACCTGATCCGTTGGGGACGCTTCGGTGATGCATGGTGGGACAAAGGCGTTGACCCGAATGATAAAGAATATACTATATTCCCAATTCCGAAACGACAATTAGATGCTAACCCGTTGTTAAAACAAACAACGAAAGGATGGTAATAATTTCCGTTAAGAATACAGACCAGTGACCGGTTCTTTTTACCTTTAGTTTTTCGCACTTAATAATGATACAGGACTAAGAATCGGTTTATCAATGTATCATTAACATCATTACAGGCAGACATACTTGTTCTAAAAACATGTTTATGTTTGCCTGTTTTTTTATTAATAAACAATCTATAGCAACTTGCATAAAAAACAACCGGCAACAACAAAACCGTGCAAAGATTGAATATCAATACACATACTCCCAAAATAGCCACAAATCACTAATTATCAAATTGTTAAATATTACACAATTTGTAATTATTTTATTGCCTGAGACATTTTTTTATTATTTTTGCATCGTTTTCACCCTTAATTTATTCAATTTTTAAACGATATAAAAACGATAATAATACCATAAAAAAACAACAATGCTGTAAAATTCAACAGCTATAGCCCATATAAATATTACCAACCCGATTATAAAAGAAAAACAATTTAATAATACAAGTATTTTAAACTATGAAACAAGAACCTAAACTATTTTCTTTTAAAGAAATAGCAAAAGTTTCCATCTGTTGTTTACTATTCTCCGCATTTTCTGCAAATGCAACAGAAATGACATCGAAAACATCAGATAAGTCACAAGAAACAGCCATCACACAACAACAGAAAAAAATTACCGGAGTCGTTGTGGATAGCAAAGGAGAACCTGTTATCGGAGCAAATGTTGTTATAAAAGGAACCACTAATGGAAATATCACAGATATAGATGGTAATTTCTCATTAGAACAAGTACCCGAACATGCGATTCTCCAAATCTCATATATCGGCTATAAAACCCAGGAAATACCGGTAAAAAACAAACTTCATTTTGACATAACATTATCAGAAGATTCTGAAACACTGGATGAAGTAGTCGTTGTAGGTTATGGCAGTACAGTAAAAAAGGACTTGACTACCGCCGTAACAAGTGTAAAAAGTAAAGATTTCCTTCAGGGAGCATCTAACAGCCCACTACAAATGATTGACGGTAAAGTGGCAGGGGTAAGTGTATCAAGCACTGCTGCTGCCGACCCGAATGCCAGCCCGAGTGTACAAGTTCGTGGTGCGTCTTCACTGAAAGCCGGTAATGGCCCGCTGGTTGTTATCGATGGTATGCCGGGTGGCGACCTTCGTAATCTGGCCCAACAGGATATTGAATCCATCACCGTTTTGAAAGACGGTTCTGCTGCGGCTATCTACGGTTCACGCGGAGCAAATGGGGTTATCCTGGTGCAGACTAAACAAGGTAAATCCGGTAGAGTATCTATCACATATGACGGGTATATTGAACATGATTTCGTAGCTGCACGTCCGGATATTCTGTCTCCCGATGAATTTGTAGAACATAAAATAGGGAAAGATTACGGACATCGTACAAAATGGTATGACGAACTGATTAACAAAAAGAACGTAGGCCATAACCATAATATCGCGCTTTCCGGAGGTAGCGAAACAACTATTTTCCGTATATCCGCAAACTACAGAGGCAAAGAAGGTTTGGATATTGCAAGCGACCGTAAAGAATACGGCTTGCGTGCAAACTTCAAACAGACAACCCTGGAAGGATTACTGGAAGTTGGAGGTAATATTTCTTATCGCTATGCGGATGAAGATTATACAGACTACAAAAGTTTCAAACAAGCTGTAGAACTAAATCCTACTTATTCCATTGAAGAAATGGATGCTTTCCGTAATAACCACGATAGCTACAATCCGATTTACAACTTGACTCGCCGTATAAATGGAGCAACTCAGGAATATATCACGACCGATTTCAACATCAAACTGAATATTCTGAAAAACCTGAATACCGAACTCAAATTAGGACGTCAGGGTACAAATAAAAAACAACGTGAGTATTATTTCAAAGACCATCGCGAATCCATCAATAACAGCCGTAACGGACGTGCACGCCTGGAAGACCAGAAATGGGTGGATTATACTTTGGAATGGTTAGGCAACTACTCTTTGGACATCGACAAACATCATATCAAAGTAATGGCCGGTTATTCCTATCAGGAATTCAACTGGGAAACATTCCATGCAGAAAATATGAATTTTCCGACAGATGTTTTCTTATACAATAATTTGGATGCAGGAGATTATAACAAAGCAGAAGGACGTTTAGGTATGGGTTCTGAAAAGAATCAGGAAAAAACAATCGCTTTCCTGGGACGTGTAAACTATGATTTCGACAACACATTCCTCTTTACAGGTTCTCTCCGTTATGAAGGAAATACCAAGTTCGGGACAAACCACAAATGGGGAGCTTTCCCGGCAGCTTCTGCCGCATGGCGTATTTCCCGTTTACCTTATTTTGAAGATTCTTATACGGTTAACGACTTGAAACTTCGTTTTTCTTATGGCGAAACAGGACGTTCAGGATTTGATAAATATATTTCTCTTGCCAAATATTCCGGATACGGATGGATGCCGAACAGCGAAGGGAAATGGGTTCAGGTGTATGGTCCGGGCAACAACCCGAATACGAATCTGTCATGGGAACGTCAGATTTCTTACAACTTAGGTATCGATTACACCTTATTCCAATCTACTCTGACCGGTAGTTTAGATTTATTCATCCGTAAAGGGAAAGATGTAATCGGTGAATACCAGGTCCCGGTTCCTCCGTATTTGCATGAAAAAATCATGACGAATGTAGGTACTACCAACTCAAAAGGGTTCGAGTTACAAATGAACTGGGATGCTGTAAGAGCGAAAGACTTTACCTATTCAACGAATGTAACTCTGGCATATACCAAATCAAAACTGACTTCATTCTCCAATGAAAAATATGAATTAGGCTATATGGAAGGCGAAGGCCTGCCTTCACCAGGTAACCCCGGTCCGTGCCAACGTTTACAGGATGGTATTGAAATAGGCTCATTCTATGGCTATCGGTATGCCGGAGTAGATAATGATGGAAATATTCTTGTTTACAAAAATGGGGAAAAAGGAGGTGAAGCAATACGAGGTCGTGACGCCAGCGAATCGGACAGGACCTATATCGGGAATGGTACTCCCAAGTGGGAGCTTGCCTGGGGTAATAATTTCACATATAAAGGATTTGACCTGTCTCTGTATTTCCGTGGACGTTTCGACTATGAAATTTTGAACCAATATCAAATGTATTATGGTTTGCAAGGTGTGACCGGTATCAATAAACTAAGGTCCGCCTACAATGAAAATGCACATATCAAGGGAGAAAAAATCATGTGTGATTATTTCCTTGATAACGGAAACTTCCTGAAACTTGACAATATAACCATTGGATGGACGCCTAAATTGAAAACGAAATGGATTTCCAGCCTGCGTGTTTACGGTACTATTAAAAATGTATTTACCATTACAAAATATTCAGGTGGTATGGACCCGTCAAGCGTAGACGTTACCGGCCTATGGGCAGGACGTGGTAATATGGACTTATATCCTACCTCCAGAAATCTAACATTCGGTGTTCAAATCAGCTATTAAAAAATAATTCCTATGAAACATATAAAATCAATCTATACAGCAGGCGTAATGATTGCAGCAGCAACTTTTACATCGTGTACTGACCTGACAGAAAAGCCCTATAGTATCCTGACTAATGATAACTATTTTACAGATAAAGCAAGTGTGGAAGCAACCGTACTCCGGCCCTATGAGCATGCTCAATGGTGCGGCTGGGACGGAGACCGCTGGCAATTGCAGGAACTGACAGCCGACCACTTTGTATGGACACAGAAAGGTCGCCACAGCTATGACGACGGAAAGTGGGTCCGCCTGCACGAACATAAATGGAATTACGATATGGACCAGATTAATGGCGGTTGGGTAGGACCTTATCAGGGTATCCAACAGATTAACTCGCTATTCCGCGATTTCAAAAATCTGGATTTCCAAGCTATGAAAATTACTGATGCGGAAAAAGCCAACTATATGGGAGAGTTACGTGCTTTACGTGCCTGGTTCTATATCTTTCTGATTGACTTTTATCGTAATGTTCCTATTTTTACGGAGAATAACGCTCCTGATGAATTAATAGCACAATCTACGCCGGAAGAAGTTTTTGCTTTTATCGAGAAAGAATTGAAAGAAGTATTACCCACTCTAAAGCAGGAACACATCATCGGCAGATTTACCCAAGCTCCAACCGCGGCACTACTGGCCCGTATCTATTTTAATTCTAAAGTTTGGATTAACATAGACCGCTCAGCAGACTGTAAAACAATGTGTGAAGACATTATTGCCGGCAAATACGGACAATACAGCATCAATCAGCAGGATTATAAAGACCCGTTCCGTTCAGGTATCAAAGGATACAAATCTCCGGAAAACCTGTTTGAGTTCCCTCACAAACGGAATGTCTACCAATTCGGAGGTTTCCATGATTCCTTCTTGCATTATACTTCCGGCCAGGCTTTAGGCAATCCGGATGGTGGCAATAACGGTATTCATCTGCAACCTTCACGCGATTTAGATAACAACATTTATGCGTTCCCAAGCAAACTGGGTACTCCTTATGAAAAATATGCGGATTGCGACTATCGCAAGCAGCCGTTCAAAATAACAAGTGCAACGGGTGGTTATGAAGGCTTCTTTATGATTGGCAAACAATTTAAATTTGACTATTCAAAAGGATACGGTTATACGAATGAACCTGTAAACGGTACGGAAGAATATAAGGGTGAACCTTTAGTCTATGTTGATCAGGTTGGACGTTTCTCTGAAGGCATAGATATTGCTAAAGAAAAAGGTTCACGGGTAACAACAGGAGAAGAAAATTCAGGTGTACGTTTCAATAAATTCCCGTATCTGCAGGAAGGTGACGGACTGTATATGTGCCAATCTGCCCCGGAAATACGTCTGGCTGAAATCTATTATATGCTGGCCGAAATCTATTATCGTGCCGGCGATAAAACAAAAGCTGCAGAATTACTGGATTATGTACGTGTAAGAAATTATCCGGCTGATCAATGGAACAAGTATAGCTATGCACAGAATCCGGCTTTACTTACAGACCAGGAATTTATCGATGAATGGGGACGCGAGTTCATTGGCGAACGACGTCGCCGCATGGACCTGGTTCGTTGGGGACGTTTTGGCGACACATGGTGGGACAAAAATGCTGATCCGAACGATAAAGAATACTCTATTTTCCCCATCCCTAAAAGACAACTGGATGCTAATCCTTTGTTAAAACAAACAACGAAAGGTTGGTAATTCAATCTTAAGAAACATAAATACAGGTAAACCATCGGCCTATTTTATTAACAATAGCAAAGAGGTTTACCTGTATTTTTTATAGAAAGCCACCCCGCTTTTTGAAAAAAAAACACAATAGACCATGCCTGCAACAAATCACGACAAAACAAGGAAAACAAGATGAACAAAGTTCTTTAACGGGAATTACAGGGAGCAAAAGACCAGAACCTACTATTTTCAAAGTCTAAACAAGTATAAATTAGAAAAGTTTTTTGCTAATAAGTATTAATTCAGGAGATTTTATCTTATCTTTGTCATCCATAATAAAAAAATGATTTAGTTTTGCACGTTGATGGATAAGGAATATATTGGAAGTGAATATATAAACATAGTAACATTTTAAACTTACATCAAATTATGAACAAAAAGTCATTATTGTCATTTTTCATGATGGCAGCGATTTTAACTCTTTCTTCTTGTTCTAACAAGTTGAAACCGTTAGCTGAAGAGTACATTAAAGCTGAACCGCAGCCGCTTGAGGCCATCGGTGGCAAGGTTCCTGTAACAATCAATGCAACATTCCCTGCAAAATGGTTCAACAAGAAAGCTGTTGTAACTGTAACTCCGGTTTTGCGTTATGCAGGTGGAGAAGCTTGGGGTACATCCTACACTTACCAAGGTGAAAAAGTAAAAGGAAACAATCAGGTTATCCCACAGAAAGAAGGCGCTAATGTAACAATGAAATCTTCTTTCACTTACAAACCTGAAATGAAGAAATCCGAACTGTACCTGACTTTTGATGCAAAAATCAAAAACAAAACAGTTAAATTACCGGATGTAAAAATCGGCGACGGTGTTATCTCTACTTCTGAACTGGCTGATGCAGCTACTGCAAACGCAGCTATCGCAGCAGATAAGTTCCAGCGTATCATTAAGGAAGCTCACGATGCAAACATCATGTTCCTTATTCAACAGGCTGAACTTCGTTCTAAAGAATTGAGCAAAGAAGAAATCAAAGATTGGAAAGACCTTGTTAAGAACGCAGAAGAAGCTCCTAACCAGAACGTAGCAATCGAAATTTCTGCTTACGCATCTCCTGATGGTGGTGTTAAATTGAACACTGGTTTGGCTGAAAAACGTGAAGGCAATACTAACAAGTATCTGGCTAAAGAATTGAAGAAAATGAAAGTTGAAGCTCCGGTTGATGCTCGTTACACAGCTCAGGACTGGGAAGGCTTCCAGGAATTGGTTTCAAAATCTAACATCCAGGATAAAGACTTAGTATTACGTGTTCTTTCTATGTACAAAGATCCGGAACAACGTGAAAAAGAAATCAAAAATATTTCTTCTGTTTTCAGTGTATTGGCTGAAGAAATCCTGCCGCAGTTACGTCGTTCTCGTTTGACTGCTAACATCGAAATCATCGGTAAGTCTGACGACGAAATCAGCGCATTAGCTAAGAGCAATCCTTCTGAACTGAACGTAGAAGAAATTCTTTACGCTGCTACATTAACTAACAACGATGCTGAAAAAGCTGCTATCTATGCAAAAGCTTCTCAATTGTATCCGAACGATTATCGTACTTGGAACAACGTTGGTATGATGGCATTCCGTGCTGGTGACATGGCTAAGGCTGAACAAATGTTCAACAAGTCTAACTCAGTTAAACCTAACAACGAAGCTAACATGAACTTAGGTTTGATCGCTTTGACTAAGGGTGACCAAGCTAAGGCTCAGCAGTTGTTCGGTAGCGCTTCTGGCGTAGCAGAATTAAGCGAAGCTCTGGGTGTTCTGTATCTGGAACAAGGCGAATGGGCTAAGGCTGCAAACTCTTTCGGTTCTGTTAAGTCTAACAACGCTGCTTTAGCTCAGATCCTGACTAAAGACTACAGCAAAGCTTCTCAGACTTTGAACGCAGTTGCTAAACCTGACGCTACAACTTCTTATTTGAAAGCTATCGTTGCAGCTCGTACAAACGATGCTAACGGTGTTGTTAACAACCTGAAAGCTGCTATCGCTGCTGACAAGAACATGGCTAAAGAAGCTGCTATCGATTTGGAATTTGCTAAATATGCTACTAATGCAGATTTCGCTGCTTTGGTTAAGTAATTAACAGACCCTATCATATTAAAATAGGCATTCCTGAAAAGGGATGCCTATTTTTTTACATAATCTTTAATACTATTTATTTTGTAATCTTCCTAACGTTTTCCACCTTTGCAAAAAATTCTAAGAAAAAGAGGTTTTGTATGAAAAAAGTATTAGCAGTATTCATGTTTATCTGTTTGCTTCTCGCAGGAGCACAAGATGGAGTGAACACTGTAAAAACAGAAATACAAAACATTTCCACCTTACAGGAGCAGGCTTCTATCTCTTCTGAAGAAAAAGAACTTGAATGTAATTTTATACAACAATCCAAAGAGCAATTCTCTTTTTTTGCAGACAATACTGAATACGTCAGAAATCTCTATCGTATATCACAAGGAAATGAACAACCGAACTCATCTATCGGACAAATACGGTCATTTCATAAAATTTTAGCCGACTTTGTACTGAAAGGCTATAACTCCGGACAAAAAATATCCGAGACAGTATCTACGTCCCAGATAATCATACAATCTACCCTGTTTTACCGTTCTGCACATCAAATATACCAGTTGCAGAAAATCGTTATTTAACCCCTTCGGTTATTGAGGAACATACAAACGGAGCTTCACCTCTTCAGGCAAGCTAAATAATTATTGTGGACAATCGAAATCCATAATTTATAAATTCCATGCCTGAACCATATCTGGATAGCAGCAGATATATTTATGTATCCTTACCAAACCAATAGCCCTGTTACATTCTATTCATACCAATTTTACAATTCATAAATTATGGGAGCAATATCAATTTTAGCCATGTTGCTCGCAGGTATCGGCTTTGCCGGCCTGGCAATAGGCGTGGGAAAACTCGTTTCCATTAAACGAAGCAACCCGATTAAAGGACAAGCTTACGAGTGCGGTATGCCCAGTGAGGGTACTACCTGGGCACAATTCAATGTAGGCTACTACCTCTTTTCTCTCACCTTCCTCATCTTCGATGTGGAAATGGTATTCCTGTATCCCTGGGCAGTAACCCTGAAAGAGATAGGGATACCCGCCCTTATAGAGATTGTCTTTTTTATGTTATTCCTATTCATGGGATTGCTTTACGCTTATAAAAAGAAAGCATTACAATGGAAATGAAGAAAGATTTTTTGCCCGAGTTACCTGAAGAATTCAAGGAAAACCTGGGGCGTAACGTGCTGGTTACAACGATCGACAAAATAGCCGGATGGGCACGGAGCAATTCGCTTTGGCCCTTAAGTTTCGGAACCAGTTGCTGTGCCATCGAAATGATGAGTGCGGCATCTGCCAAGTACGACTGGTCCCGTTTCGGATTTGAAGTGGCCCGTGCTTCTCCACGCCAGGCGGATCTCATCATCGTAGCCGGTACAATCACAAAAAAAATGGCACCGGTATTGCGTCGTTTATACGACCAGATACCCGAACCCAAATATGTAATCGCCATGGGAGCCTGCACTATAACCGGAGGTCCGTTTGCCAAAGACAGCTATTCTGTCGTAGCCGGTGTAGACAAAATTATCCCTGTAGACGTATATATTCCCGGATGCCCTCCCCGACCGGAAGCATTGCTTCAAGGAATGATGGCATTGCAACAAAAAATAAAAGAAGAAAGAGCATACGTTATTGAAAAACCAAAGGAGGAAAAACAATGAGCAACCATACATTAACTGAAGCCCTTGCCGACTGGTTCAAAGACAAACAGATCGAAGAAAGTTTCGGCATGCCGGCCCTACACATAGAGAAAGACGAGCTGATAGCATGTGCCCGCACATTAAAAGAAGAAAAAGTATTTGATTTTAAGATGTTAGTTTGCGAAACAGCTGTAGACCGGACTGAACATTTCGAATTAGTTTGCCATTTACGTTCATTATCACACGGTCATGAAATGATTCTGAAAACACATGTAGAGCGGGACGGGACACCCGAACTCCACTCTCTCTACGGTTTGTGGCATGCTGCAGAACTATTTGAAGATGAAATCTACGACCTCTTCGGCATACGTTTCGCGGGACATCCTTTCCTAAGACGAATTATGCTCGACGACTCATTCAACGGATACCCTCTGCGGAAAGATTTCATAAACACAGAGGAATTATAACAACAGGAAGAGTTAATAAATTATGAACAATTATATACAAGTAACACCCGATGAAACCGACGGATTTATTGTCAACATCGGTCCCCAGCATCCATCCACCCATGGTGTCCTTCGCCTGCGCACACAACTGGACGGAGAAACCATACTAAATATGGAACCCTATCTGGGTTATATCCACCGGGGTATCGAAAAGATGTGCGAGTCGCTGGGATACAAACAGTTCATTTACCTGACCAGCCGTATGGACTACCTGTCAGCACATATGAACAACCAGGCATGTGCCCTATGTATAGAAAAAGGAGCACAAATAGAAGTGCCGGAACGCGCACAAGTCATCCGTGTTATCATGGCAGAGTTGCAGCGCCTTGCCTCCCATTTGTTATGGTGGGGAAGTATGGGACTCGACCTCGGTGCCGTATCCCCCTTCTTCTATGCTTTCCGCGAACGGGAAATGATTCTGGAAATATTTGAAGAAACAGGTGGCAACCGGTTGACAATGAATTATATCACACCCGGCGGAGTCATGCACGACCTCCATCCGGATTTTGTACGGAAAGTCAAAGAAGTCATCGCCTCTTTAAAAAAGCATGAACATGAATACAGCGAACTGATGACAGGCAACATCATTTTCAGAAAACGCGTAGAAAATGTAGGCTACCTCACACCGGAAATGGCAATCTCTCTGGGTTGCACAGGACCTGTTGCACGTGGTTCCGGTATCTCCTGCGACGTACGCAAACATGCTCCTTACGATGTATATGGGCAAGTCGAATTTAAAGAAATCCTACTCGACGGCTGCGATTGCATGAGCCGGTACATGGTACGTATGGAAGAAATGAAACAATCCATTGCCATCATTGACCAGTTGATAGACCATATACCGGAAGGTCCCTACAGAAATAAACCCAAAGGCGTTATCAAACTACCTGCCGGCGAATATTACAGCCGCGTGGAAACCGCCCGTGGCGAACTGGGGGTATATATCGTAGCTGATGGAACGGGAAAACCCTGGCGCGTCAAATTCCGTACCCCTAATTTCAGCAACCTGGCAGCAATGAAACCTCTGGTGAAAGGAGCTAAGATAGGCGATTTGGTCGCTATCATGTCGACACTCGATTTAATTATTCCGGATATTGACCGATAAAAAGTATTGAAAAGATGAAATCACAAATAGACTTCACAGGTCTGACACAATGGATACACCAGACATTATCCGCCTATCTGTCGCCAGGTTGGGTATTAACACTGGAACTGGTAGCGTCGGTGCTCGCCATTATCGTTATGATCGTTGTCATGGTAATCCTTATGATTTATGCCGAACGGAAAATAGCCGGATTCATGCAATTGCGCCTCGGGCCGATGCGCGTAGGCTGGTGTGGTTCCGGACAAGCGATTGCCGACGTACTGAAACTGTTGCTGAAAGAATGCGTAACACCCTTTCAGGCAGACAAACTATTGTTCTCGCTCGCCCCGTTCGTTGTTCTGGCAACCAGCTTCCTGTCAATTATGCCTTTCTCCTATGCCCCGGGATTACAACTTTGGGACATCAACATCGGCGTATTATACGTTACCGCCGTCTCATCCATCAGCGTAATGGGCGTTATGATGGCAGGATGGGCAAGCCATAATAAATATTCTTTACTGGGAGCGATGCGTAGCGGAGCACAAATCGTAAGTTATGAACTTTCGATGGGGATGGCGCTGGTCACCATTATCGCTATGAGCGGCGCCCTGTCCGTCAACGATATTATCATGTCGCAAGCAGACGGCTGGTGGTTGTTTAAAGGGCATGTACCCGCTATTTTAGCCTTTGTCATTTTTATTATCGCCTCTACAGCAGAACTGAACCGCGCCCCCTTCGACCTTGCCGAAGCGGAGCAGGAATTAACAGCCGGCTTCCATACCGAATATTCCGGTATGCAGTTCGCCATGTTTTTCCTTGCGGAATATTCCAATATGCTGATAGCTTCGATGATGGCAGCCACTGTTTTTTTGGGAGGCTGGCAGCCCCTGCATATCCAGGGATTGGACGGCTTCAACCAGGTGATGGATTTCATACCCGGCATACTCTGGTTCTTCGGTAAGATTTTCTTTGTAATCTTCCTGATCATGTGGTTCCGCTGGACATTTCCACGCCTGCGTATCGACCAGTTATTACGTTTGGAATGGAAATACCTGCTACCCATCAGCATCGTAAATGTAATACTTGCCGCTTGCGTTGCCGTATTCGGCTGGTATTTGTAAACAGATTTCAATTAAATAAAGATTATGAATAAAGCATTTGGATATATCTACTCGATAGGGGCATCGTTCGTTTCCCTCGGAAAGGGTATGTTTCGTACACTAAGCAGTATGACACATCCCAAAAGGATATTGACCCTGCAATATCCCGAAAACAGAGGAACGACCCTGTACATTCCCGAACGCTTCCAGGCGAATCTGGAACTTATCCGCGGAGAAGAAGGGCTGAAATGTACCGCCTGTACCCTCTGCCAGACAGCCTGCCCCAACGGGACAATCACCATTACCACACGGAAAATAACTACTCCCGAAGGAAAATCCAAGCGGGAACTGGACCAGTACATCTACGACCTCGGTCGCTGTACCTTCTGTGGACAGTGTGTGGATGCCTGTAATTTCGGGGCATTGGAAATGACGAACCATTTCGAGAACAGTGAATATGACAAACAAAAACTGGTGCGCATCCTGAACGCACCTGAAATCAAACAACGGGAGGAACAGAAATGAATGCAGAAGCCATTTTATTCTATATAATTGCAGCACTGGTGCTACTTATGGGTACTCTTTGCGTATTCAGCCGGCATATCTTCCGGTCTGCCGTATATCTGCTGTTCTGCCTTATCGGAGTAGCCGGTATTTATGTAATGATGGATGTAAACTTCGTTGCCGCCTTGCAGATTATGATTTATGTGGGAGGTATCGTGGTCCTTATCATCTTCTCTATCTTCCTGACACACAATACCGGCTCCAAATTGCCGATACCGATACCGAGGCGTATGTTCTGGGCTCTGTTTATCCCGGCTTCCGGCTTTGCACTGGTACTCTGGGTACTCCTCCAGCATCCTTTCCGGACAGAAGTTATTTCCAAGGAAGGGCTGGATATCCACGAAATCGGGCACCAGTTGTTTAATCTGAACGACTACGGGTACATCTTCCCCTTCGAAATGGTCAGCGTATTATTGCTGGCAGCTTTGGTCGGGAGCATCGTCATTGCCCAGAATAATAAAAAGAAATCCAATCAACAACCGGAAAAATAGAAATGTATGGAACAGATACCTCTTTCACATATACTGATTCTCAGTTCCGCCCTGTTTTTCCTGGGCGTATACGGTTTCTTCTCACGCAGGAACCTGATAACTGTGCTGATGTCGACGGAATTGATTTTGAACAGTGTCAACATCAATTTTATCGCCTTCAACAAATACCTCTATCCCGAGGCTCTGGAAGGCGTGTTCTTCACGCTGTTCATCATTATTGTTGCAGCTGCAGAAGTCTCGCTTGCGATTGCAATCATCATCAACCTATACCGGAAGTTCAAGACGATCGATATAGACGATACAACAACAATGAAATTCTGATATCCTATGAATAATTATGAATTACAGGCAGGACTTGTTCTTCTGCTTCCACTTGCCGGGTTTATCACGCTTGCGCTTTACGGGCGGAAACTTCCTGAACGCACATCCGGTATTCTGGCAACCTCATTGCTGGGATTGACGACACTGTTTGCCTGGATGGTAGCCCTCGGATACTTTTTTGATTTCGGTCAAAAAGGAGACAGCTATTTCCCCATACGATTGTTGTCATTCAACTGGCTCCAGTTCAACGATAGCTTGTCCATCGATGCAGGCATCGTGCTGAATCCTATTTCAGCCATGATGCTGATTGTTATCCCTACCGTCTCTTTTCTTGTACATTTATACAGTATAAGCTATATGAAAGGAGAAGGGCGGCTCAGCAGTTATTTTGCTTACCTGCAACTGTTTACTTTCTCAATGCTTGGATTAGTCGTAGCCTTCAATATTTTCCAGATTTACTTCTTCTGGGAACTGGTCGGAGTCTCTTCTTTCCTGCTGATAGGCTTTTACTTTACACAACCGGCTGCCATTGCCGCCGCTAAAAAAGCATTCATTGTAACCCGGTTTGCCGATTTAGGCTTCCTGATTGGCATCCTGATGCTCGGCATCGGTAGCAATTCATTCGATATCGAAACGATAACCGGCACACTAACCAACCCTATATCTCCGGAACTGGCGGCGTTTACCCAAACCTCCTTCCTCGGTGTGTCCCTGTTGACCTGGGCTTTATTGCTTGTCTTTATGGGAGGTGCAGGAAAATCCGCCATCTTCCCGCTGCATGTATGGTTACCGGATGCCATGGAAGGCCCTACTCCGGTTTCAGCATTAATCCATGCCGCAACCATGGTTGTCGCAGGCGTGTTCCTTGTAGCACGGCTCTTCCCGATATATGCGATTTCAGCTCCGGACGCCTTGGAAGTTATTGCCGTATTGAGCGCCTTTACCGCGCTGTTTGCCGCAGTTATAGCCTGTACACAAACCGAATTGAAAAAGGTACTCGCATTTTCCACCATCTCCCAAATCGCTTATATGCTGCTGGCTTTGGGAGTAGCCGGTTGGGGAAACGGGCACGACGAAGGATATACGGCATCCATGTTCCATCTTTTCACCCATGCATTCTTTAAAGCCTCCCTGTTCCTTTGTGCCGGAGTCGTTATCCACCTGGTACATTCGGGAAACCTGATAGATATGGGAGGGCTCCGGAAACGGCTGCCCGTTACAAATATAGTATTCCTGCTTGCCGCCTTATCCATTTCCGGATTCCCATTCCTGTCCGGCTTTTTCAGTAAGGAAATGATTCTGGCATCCGTATGGGAATCACATCCGATACTGTATATCGTAGCCGTGCTGACCAGCGGATTAACCGCATTCTATATGTTCCGCATCTACTACCTGGTATTCTATAATAAAAAGGCTGTCGAAGCAGATACACATTCCCACGAAAGCTGGTTGATGAAAATACCCTTGTTAGTACTGACAGTAGGAACCGTATTTGCCGGATATATTCCTTTCGGGAAATACGTAACAGCTACCGGGCAACCACTTGAAGTCCATATGGATATTTTAAGTTCACTATTTCCTGTAGCAGTAGGGCTGACGGGCATTCTGATTGCCACCCTCTTTTACCTAAAGAAAAACGAGAAACCGGCTATCTGGGCAAGGCGAATGGGGGCCCTTTACCGTGGCGCACTCCATAAGTTTTACATAGACAACGCCTACCTGTTTTTTGCCAAAAAGGTTATGGACCGCTGGATAGGCGGGTTCTGTACCTTTATCGACACACGCTTCATACAGGGCGGGCTTACCGAACTGGCATCCGGCACACTCTCGTTCAGTAACCAAATTAAGAAGATGCAGTCCGGACGTATACAGACTTACGGCTTCTTCTTCCTTGGCGGCATTCTGGTGATGGCAATCCTGTTGATTATAACTTAATAGATGACTCAATATGAATTTACTAACTATACTTTTATTGATTCCGGGTATCACGCTTCTGCTTCTGCTGCTGTTGCCGGCCAAAAAGAATGCAGCCATACGGAACATGGCAATTACGGGAGCTGCCTTGCAATTCCTATACACCTGTTTCCTTGCCTATAGTTTTATACAAGCAAAAGGGGAGCTTAGCGAAGATACATTACTCTTTACCCAATCTTTTGCCTGGTTCGAACCGTTGGATATCCACTTCAGCTACGGGCTGGACGGAATTTCGTTGATTATGGTCCTGCTTACTTCGATGGTTGTATTTGCAGGTATCCTGGTTTCCGGGAATATACAGCAGCAATCCAAGGAATTTTATATTCTGATGACACTGTTAGGATTCGGGGCCTACGGTTTCTTTATCGCTACTGACTTATTTATGCTTTTCTTCTTCCTCGAAATTGCAGTGGTTCCCAAATACCTGTTGATTGGCATGTACGGTTCCGGTGCGCGGGAACGAAATGCCATGAAACTTGCCCTGATGCTGATGGGAGGTTCGGCACTGGTATTTATCGGTATTGTAGCGTTATATTTCTTTAGCGGAAAAATCTCCGGTAATTACACATGGAACATACAGGAACTGGCACTGGTTCATATCCCGCTTCAATACCAGCAATGGTTATATATGCTGACCTTTATCGGTTTCGGAGTCTTTACCGCCCTGTTCCCTTTCCATTCCTGGGCTCCGGACGGGCACTCTTCCGCCCCGACTGCCGCATCCATGTTTTTGGCAGGCGTCTCAATGAAATTAGGAGGTTACGGATGTTTACGCGTTTCCACCTTCCTCTTTCCGGAGGCGGCCGACCAGCTTTCATGGATTTTCATTATCCTGGCATCCATTGCCATCTTATATGGAGCAATGGTCACCCTGACACAGAAAGACCTGAAATATATGAATGCCTTCTCGTCTGTCAGCCATTGCGGTTTTGTAGTGTTAGGTATCGCAATGCTTACCCGTACCGCAATCATGGGAGCTGTCATGCAAATGGTTTCACACGGGGTAATGACAGCCTTGTTCTTCGGTATCATCGGCATGATTTACCAACGTACACATACCCGCCAAATCAATGAGTTGGGCGGCATACTGCATCAAACTCCCTTCATCGGGTCTATGTTTCTGATTGTAGGGCTTTGTTCACTGGGACTGCCGGGAATGAGTGGCTTTGTTTCCGAAATGACCGTATTCGTCGGCTCATGGGAACGTACCGGACTATTCTACCGGATTGCTACGGTAATTGCTTGTGCCTCTATCGTAGTCACGGCAGTTTATATCCTTCGGGCTATAGGTTCCGTAATATGGGGAAGTGTACGTAATGAAGCCGTCAAAAAAATGGCTGATGCCACTCCTTCCGAGCGAGTTGCTTCCATCCTGTTGGCCGCCGCTATTTTCCTAATTGGTACCTGTCCGTTCTGGGTAGTGCGCCTGATAGAAAACGACAGCCTGGCAATAGCCCGCCGGTTATTGACACAAGCATTCCAATATTAACAGATAAAAATACATGATTATGAGCCTCGAACTCTTTTCTATATTACGATTTGAATTAGTTGTTTGTCTCCTTATATTTATCCTGCTGGTGATGAAACTGGCGGATGCGGACAAACATCTCAAATCTTTCCTGATTACAGTAAATACATTGTTGTTTATCAACTTTGCCATAAGCTTCCTTCCTGTCGACATGGGCGTTTTATTCAAAGGCTTCTTCTTTTCTAACGACCTCATCGAAATGGAAAAAACAATGCTGAATCTGGGGGTTTTACTGATATCCCTGCTTTCCGGCAGATGGCTTCACAAACATGCAGACTTATGCGTTGAATTTTACATCCTGATATTATGTAGTTTATTAGGTGCATTCCTGATGTTGTCGAGCGGACACATCCTGATGCTCTATCTGGGAATCGAAATTTCCACCATACCCATCACCGCATTGTCCAATTTCAATAAGGAAGAACGGCGTTCCTCGGAAGCAGGTATTAAATTTATCCTGTCATCCGCTTTCTCCTCCGGTATCATGCTGTTCGGTATCTCTATGTTATATGGTGCATACGGCAATCTGAGTTTCAGTTTCCTGCATCTGAATCTGGAACCCAACCTATTGACAATTGTAGCGTTTGCATTTATGATGGGAGGTTTCTTCTTTAAAATGTCGGCAGTCCCGTTCCACTTGTGGACAGCCGATGTATACGAAGGCTCTCCGATCCCGGTTACCAGCTATTTGTCGGTAATTTCCAAAGGATCTATCATTTTCGTATTCGTTTCCGTCCTGATGACCGTATTCCAGAATATGCATGTTGAATGGAAAGAAGTCATTACCGTCATCTCTATCCTGAGTATGACAGTTGGTAATCTGTTTGCCATGCGCCAACAGAACCTCAAACGGTTACTGGCATTCTCCTCCATCTCGCAAGTCGGATTTGTGCTGGTCGGTATTACAGGCAACAGCATTATGGGACTGGATTCCACACTGTACTTTATGTTGATTTACATGCTGAGCAATATCTGTTTCTTCGGAGTACTCAGTGTTGTTTCCGACTCGACAAAGAAAGAAAACCTTCGTTCATTCAAAGGTTTCTACCGGACCAATCCGTTTCTTGCCCTGATGATGGGAGTCAGCCTCTTCTCATTAGCAGGTGTTCCCCCCACTTCCGGCTTCTTCGGGAAATTGTTCCTGCTGGTATCTTCCATGGGAGACGAAATGTACGTATTGGTTGGATTTGCCGGATTAAACCTGGTTCTTTCACTCTACAACTATCTGCGTATTGTGAAATGTATCTTCATTGATGAACCGGAAGAGCAACTCTGTATCGGCAAAAACCGGGTGGTATCGGCTACGCTCGCCTTCTGTTGTATCGCCATATTGAGTATCGGGTTTATTTCTTCCGTATTCCAGTATATCGACTGGGCGGCACGGCAGATGATTTGAGGAAGTAGGGAAACGGGGAGTTTTCAGCCATCCAACTGTTAAAAAATATTACCTATGCTACTAATTCGAATTACATGCGGTACTAATTGAAATTGCCTGCGGTACTAATTATAAAAATACGGGCGGGTAATTTATAAAGCCCCGACAGGCAAATCCGATACTGTTCACATGAATCGGATTTGCCTGTTATATGCTTTTAAAGCAATCTCTTAGAAAAATCCTATTCCCTGTTTTGCCATGTCCGAAACTTTATCTATTTTTCGGTGTACATTAATCAACAGGTGTATTATGAAAAAGCAAATTTTAATTCTCTTCGCATTTCTGGCAGTCCTGACAAACCTATCAGCTCAGGGAGACATAGACAGTACACAATTCCTATTCAACAATTTTCAGGATGGTTCCGTATATTATAAAGACGGACGAGTTTATAATGCCCGCTTAAATTATCACTTACAAGGGAATTGCTTCCTCTTCATAGATGCAAATGACGATAACGCCATAAAAGAGTTCGGAGAAATAAACCAAATCAGTGCCGTAAAAGTCGCCGGCAAATCATTCCTTATGCAAAATGACGGCAGCGCTTATGAAGTAATCCAATTTGACCCGATGATTGCAGTCAAGCATTTAGGCAGATTCAAGAAAGAAGGAAAAAATTCCGGCTACGGAGGACGCTCGGAGACCGGCTCCATCGATGCCTTTTCAAGTATCAGGAACAATGGGGAAAGCCATACCCTGTCGACCGGAAAGTATATCCTTATCGGCATAGACAAAGCCTACCTGATTGAAAAAGACGGTAAAAGGAAATCTTTCAGGACAGAAAAACAATTCCTGAAACTCTATCCGAAACATACGGACGAATTGCAAAAATATATCGAAGAGAAAAAAGTAAAACTCAATGATGTCGAACAAATGACAAAATTGATTCGTTATGCCAATACCCTGAAACCATAAACATAAAAAAGGTTGGCTGAAATTTATCAACCAACCTTTTTTAGTATATCATAGTTATCATTTTTCCAAATCATAGTTATGAATTTGAAAAACCATAGTTATGATTTTTTTGCGGAGAACTTATCTTCCCTGACGTTTACGCTCTATTTCATCCAGAATGACTTTACGCATACGCATATTATTAGGAGTGATTTCCACATATTCATCACCCTTAATATATTCCAACGCATCTTCCAGGCTGAATACAATAGGAGGAGCCAATGATACTTTATCATCAGAGCCGGAAGCACGCATATTGGTCAGTTTCTTTGATTTGGTAACATTCACAACCAAATCATTATCTTTCGAATGTTCACCTACCACCTGTCCGGCATACACTTCTTCACCCGGTGCAATAAAGAAACGTCCGCGTGATTGAAGGTTATTCAAGGCATAAGCAAAAGCAGAACCTGTTTCCATAGCGATAATAGAACCGTTCACACGACGTTCGATTTCACCTTTCCAAGGTTGGTATTCAAGGAAACGGTGTGCCATAATCGCTTCACCGGCTGAAGCAGTCAACACTGCATTGTTCAAACCGATAATACCACGGGAAGGAATTGTAAATTCCAGATGCATACGACCATTCTTGCTTTCCATCATGGTCATTTCACCCTTACGTTTTGTCACCATATCGATGATGCGGCTGGAACAATCTTCCGGCAGGTTTACTGTAAGCTGTTCAACCGGCTCGCATTTCTCACCATTGATTTCTTTGATGATTACCTGTGGCTGGCCTACCTGCAATTCATAGCCTTCACGACGCATTGTTTCAATCAAGACAGACAAGTGAAGCACACCGCGTCCGTATACCAACCATGAATCGGCTGATTCAGTCGGAACAACACGCAAAGCCAGATTCTTATCCAACTCTTTCTGTAAACGGTCGTAAATATGACGTGAAGTAACGAATTTACCATCTTTTCCGAAGAACGGAGAATTGTTGATAGTGAAGAGCATAGACATTGTCGGCTCGTCGATATCAATGGTAGGCAGCGGTTCCGGTTCATTTATATCGGCAATTGTTTCCCCGATTTCAAAACCATCGATACCTACAATTGCACAAATATCACCGGATTTAACCGACGAAACTTTTGTACGTCCTAATCCTTCAAATACGTCAACTTCTTTGATTCTGGATTTAACCATCGAACCGTCGCGCTTGCAAAGCATGATATCCTGGCCTTCTTTCAACTCGCCACGATGAACACGTCCTACAGCGATACGTCCTACATATTTGGAATAATCCAAGGAAGTAATCAACATCTGCGGAGTCCCTTCCAGTATCCGGGGCTCCGGAATATATTCGATAATAGCGTCAAGCAACGCATAGATATCCTCTTTCGGTTCCTTCCAGTCCGTAGACATCCAACCTTGTTTTGCCGAACCGTAGATAGTAGGAAAGTCTAACTGCTCTTCCGTAGCATCCAGGCTGAACATCAGGTCGAACACCATTTCCTGCACTTCCGAAGGACGGCAGTTCGGTTTGTCAACCTTATTAATAACCACGATTGGTTTCAAACCCATCTGAATAGCTTTCTGAAGAACGAAACGGGTCTGAGGCATCGGACCTTCGAAGGCATCTACCAACAGAAGGCAACCGTCCGCCATATTCAATACACGTTCAACTTCACCTCCGAAATCGGCGTGTCCCGGAGTATCAATAATATTGATTTTGCAATCCTTGTAATTAATAGATACGTTTTTGGCGAGAATTGTAATTCCTCGTTCACGTTCCAAATCATTGTTGTCCAGGAACTGATCCGGCTCTGCCTGTCCTTCACGGAAAAGCTTACCGGCTAATAACATCTTATCCACGAGCGTTGTTTTGCCGTGGTCTACGTGCGCGATAATCGCGATGTTTCTGATTTTTTGCATCGAAGACTAATTTATTGGCTGCAAAAATACGACTTTTTTACGATATCTATGTGATATTCATACGTCAAAATAAAAAAAGTAAAAGAAAATCCCTTGCTAATCAAAAAGTAATGCCTACCTTTGTCCCCGCTTAGATAACATAGTATTAATTTATTAAAGTACAAAAGAATCATGTATTTAGATTCAGCAAAAAAACAAGAACTTTTTGAAAAGTATGGCAAATCAGCTACAGACACAGGTTCTGCAGAAAGCCAGATTGCATTATTTACAGTACGCATCGCTCACCTGACTGAGCACCTGAAAGCGAATCATAAAGATTACAGCACAGAACGCGCACTGAAAATGTTGGTAGGTAAACGTCGTCGTTTATTGGATTATCTGATCAAAACAGATATTACAAGATATCGTGCTATCATCAAAGAACTTGGTATCAGAAAGTAATTATTCTCTTTGGAGATATTATAAAAAGGATAACCTCTTACGGGGTTATCCTTTTTTCTTTTACAAATATCCTTCTAAAAATGAAAAATTAATGTACATTTGCCGCCATTAGTTACAATTTAATAGCAATCAATAAAATAAATCATACTTATGGGGAACAACAAGATTATTGGTGCAAAAATTAAAAGCATCCGCGAATCGAAACAATTAGCAATAGAAGAAGTTGCCGAACGGTCGGGATTAAGCATTGAACAAATAGAACGTATAGAAAGCAATATAGACTTTCCTTCATTAGCTCCGTTAATTAAAATAGCCAGAGTATTAGGGGTACGCTTGGGTACGTTCCTGGACGACCAGTCTGAACTGGGCCCTGTTATCTGCCGAAAAAAAGACAGCAACGAAACAAACAGCATAGGATTTACGAACAATTCCGTTAAGGCACGCAAACATATGGAATACCATTCTTTGTCTCAAGACAAATCCGGACGCCACATGGAACCGTTCCTGATAGATGTTGCCCCTTCTGAAGAAGGTGTCGATTTCGTATTGTCCACCCACGAAGGTGAAGAATTTATCTATGTATTGGAAGGTGTACTTGAAATCAATTACGGCAAAAATACCTATGTACTGGAAGAAGGCGACAGCATTTACTATGACTCGATTGTTGCCCATCATGTACATGCCGCAGCCGACAATACAGCCAAAATTTTAGGTGTAGTATATACTCCTTATTAATATCCGTGCTGTTATGGAAGTACAATTACAGAATAAGACACTCGGACAGTGGATGGAACACTGGGCCGAAACTACCCCGGATAAAGAATACCTGGTATATTCCGACCGTGACCTGCGTTTCACATGGAAAGAGTTCAATGAACGAGTAGACAGGATGGCGAAAGGAATGCTTTCTATCGGCATTAAGCACGGAACTCATGTGGGTATCTGGGCCACGAATGTGCCCGACTGGCTGACATTCCTGTATGCCGGTGCCAAAATCGGAGCCGTTTTAGTCACTATAAATACCAACTACAAACAGAACGAACTGGAGTTTCTGGTTGAAAATGCAGATATACATACGTTATGCATTACCGACGGCGTATTCGACGGAAGCTATATAGATATGGTATACACCATGCTCCCCGAGTTAAAAGAATCACAACGCGGATACCTGAAAAGTAAACGTTTTCCGGTTTTAAAGAATGTAGTATACATCGGACAGGAAAAATACCGTGGAATGTATAACACGCCGGAATTACTTTTGCTGGGAGAAAATATCAGTGACGACAAACTGGATGCTGCCAAAAAACTTGTCGACTGCCACGATGTTGTCAATATGCAATATACTTCCGGTACGACCGGTTTCCCTAAAGGGGTCATGTTGACACATTACAATATCGCAAACAACGGCTTGCTGACCGGTGAACATATGAAATTCACAGCCGCCGACAAACTTTGCTGTTGTGTCCCTCTTTTCCACTGTTTCGGTGTTGTACTGGCATCCATGAACGTTCTGACACACGGTTGTACACAGGTTATGGTCGAGAAGTTTGACCCGCTGGTTGTACTGGCATCCATACATAAAGAACGATGCACGGCACTTTACGGAGTACCCACCATGTTTATTGCCGAGTTGAACCATCCGATGTTCCCCATGTTCGACCTGACTTCACTCCGGACCGGAATCATGGCCGGCTCGCTTTGCCCGGTAGAACTGATGCGCCAGGTAGAAGAAAAGATGTTCATGCGTGTAACCAGTGTATACGGGTTAACCGAAGCATCACCTGGTATGACTCATTCCCGTATTGATGATGATGCGGATATACGATATAATACTGTCGGACGTGATTTCGAATTTACAGAAGTACGTGTTATCGACCCCGAAACAGGCGAAGAGTGCCCGGTTGGCGTACAAGGAGAAATGTGTAACCGTGGTTACAATACAATGAAAGGTTACTACAATAATCCGGCTGCGACCAATGAAGTAATCGATAAAAGCGGCTTTCTTCACAGCGGCGACCTCGGCGTGAAAGATGAAAACGGCAACTACCGTATCACCGGACGCATTAAGGATATGATTATCCGCGGAGGAGAGAATATCTACCCGCGTGAAATAGAAGAATTCCTTTACCATCTGGAAGGAGTGAAAGATGTGCAGGTAGCAGCTGTTCCTTCCAAGAAATACGGGGAAGAAGTCGGCGCCTTTATCATCCTCCATGAAGATGCATCCCTGACAGAAGAAATAGTAAAAGATTTCTGTCGTGGTAAAATAGCCCGCCACAAAATACCCAAATACATATTCTTCGTAGATACCTTCCCGATGACAGGAAGCGGTAAAATCCAAAAATTCAAGCTGAAAGATTTAGGACTGCAATTACTGCAGGAAAAAGGAATCGAACCAGCTTAAAGAGTTGACAGTTGACAAGTGACAGTTGACAGTTATTCCCGCTTCAACCAGTTTATATACCGGAAGCGAACTGTCAACTGTCACTTGTCAACTGTCAACTACTACCTACTCCTGCCACTTGTCAATTATCAACTGAAAAAACCGCATTTACTCCGCTCTTTTTCTTACCTTTGTTGCCGAATATTTAAATTAATAATACAATTTAATAATGGTATCTTTATTTCCAACAGATTTGCCATACAAAGTGGCAGATATGAATCTGGTGGATTTCGGTCGCAAAGAGATTGAAATCGCCGAACACGAAATGCCGGGTCTTATGGCTCTTCGCCAGAAGTATGCAGACCAGAAACCGCTGAAAGGCGCGCGCATCACCGGCTCACTGCACATGACTATCCAGACGGCAGTGTTAATCGAAACATTAGTTGCGTTGGGAGCAGATGTCCGTTGGGCAAGCTGCAACATCTTCTCCACACAGGACCATGCTGCGGCAGCTATTGCGGCAAGTGGAGTTCCTGTTTTTGCCTGGAAAGGTGAAACACTGGAAGAATACTGGTGGTGTACTGAAATGGCACTCCGTTTCCCCGGTGGCAAAGGACCGCATATGATTGTAGACGATGGTGGCGACGCCTCTCTGTTGATACATATGGGATACCGCGCAGAGAATGATGCAGAAACCATTAACCGTAAAGGCAGCAATCATGAAGAGCAAGTAATTCTGGATACGCTTCACCGCATTCTTGAGGAAGATAATGCACGCTGGCATCGTACGGTTGCTGAAATGAAAGGTGTTTCCGAAGAAACAACAACAGGCGTACACCGTTTATACCAGATGATGGAAAGAGGCGAACTGCTGGTTCCCGCCATCAATGTAAACGACTCTGTTACAAAATCCAAGTTTGACAACCTGTACGGTTGCCGCGAATCGTTGGCAGACGGTATCAAACGTGCTACAGATGTTATGATTGCAGGAAAAGTTGTTGTCGTTGCAGGATACGGTGATGTAGGAAAAGGATGTTCACATTCCATGCGTTCATACGGAGCCCGTGTGTTGGTAACTGAAATTGACCCGATTTGTGCTTTACAGGCTGCTATGGAGGGTTTTGAAGTTACAACGATGGAAGAAGCTGTGAAAGAAGGTAACATCTTCGTCACGACAACCGGAAACTGCGACATTATCACAATCGAGCATATGTCACAGATGAAAGACCAGGCGATTGTTTGCAACATCGGTCACTTCGATAACGAAATTCAGGTAGAGAAGTTGGTTAACTTCCCGAACATCAAACATACCAATATCAAACCGCAGGTTGATAAATATACATTCCCGACAGGGAACTCTATCTTCTTGCTGGCAGAAGGTCGTTTGGTTAACCTGGGTTGTGCAACCGGCCACCCTTCTTTCGTAATGAGTAATTCTTTCACGAACCAAGTATTGGCACAGATGGATTTATGGACAATGCCTTATGAAATAGGTGTATATCGCCTGCCTAAACGTCTGGACGAAGAAGTTGCACGTCTCCATCTTGAACGTATCGGCGTAAAACTGAGCACACTGACACAGAAACAGGCCGATTATATAGGTGTTCCTGTAGAAGGGCCCTATAAAGCGGACCACTACAGATACTAATTCAGGTGACAGGTGACAATTGACAGGTGACAGTCAGGCTTCGCGTCCGATATACAAAATCGGTTGAAAGCTGAAGAATTGTCAACTGTCATTTGCTACTTGTCAACTGCTAACCGATTTCGCGATGCAGAAAAGACATTCCGACAGGGTTTTATACTTTAGGGAGCAAGCCTATACCACTCAAAAATACGTTATCCCTTTTATAGAAAAGCATCATCCAATAACAGCCGAAACCACAGTGCTTGAGATTGGGTGTGGCGAAGGGGGGAATATTCAACCATTTCTGGATTTAGGTTGCAAGGTAACCGGTATCGACCTCAATGGTGTACAAATAGAGAAAGCCAAAGATTTTTATGCCAACCACCCTAATTATTCGAACCTTTCACTGATTTGCCGGGATATTTACCAGGTAACCGACCTGGATGAAACTTTCGATATTATCATTATTCGCGATGTCATCGAACATATCCCCAACCAGGAAAGATTTCTTCCTTTTATTAAACGTTTTCTAAATCCCCGGGGTGTTATTTTTGTAGCATTTCCTCCCTGGCAAAACCCATTCGGAGGACACCAACAGATTTGCAGCAATAAGTATTTATCCCATCTTCCGTGGATGCATTTGCTTCCCCGCAGTTTATATAAAAAATTGCTGGAATGGGGAGGTATAAATCCGAATGAACTATTGGAAATTAAGGATACCGGGATTTCCCTCGAACGCTATTTATCCATTGTAAACAAAGAACAATACAATATAAAAGAAGAGGTACTCTATTTCATCAATCCTAATTATGAAATAAAGTTCGGGCTCCGTCCCCGCGAATTATGGAAACTATTAAATATTCCCTATATTCGTAATTTCTATACGACATGCGGATATTATTTATTAGACCTGAAAACAGAACAAAATGATTTATAGGAGTAAAGCGCCATTCCGGCTGGGTATTGCAGGAGGAGGAACCGATGTTTCTCCTTATTCCGACATCTATGGAGGTGCCATACTGAATGTCACCATTAATTTATATGCCCATGCTACTATCCGCCCTTTGGACAACGGCAAAATCAGATTTGTACATATAAACGATAATATAGTAGAAGAATTTGATGCAATAAGCCAGCTTCCCCTCGAAGGGCCTTTGGTATTGCAACATGGTATTTATAATTCCATCGTTGCCCGGCACAATAACGGCGAACCTCTTTCTTTTGAACTGATAACCAGTATGGATGTTCCTTCCGGTTCCGGGCTGGGAACTTCATCCACATTAGTCGTTTCCATCCTCGGTGCATTTACCGAATGGCTTAAACTGCCTCTCGGACGCTATGATATAGCTCATTATGCCTATGAAATAGAACGTATAGACCTGCAAATGGCTGGAGGGAAACAAGACCAGTATGCAGCCACTTTCGGAGGTGTCAATTTTATGGAGTTCCTGGAAAACGACCGCGTAATTGTAAATCCTCTGCGAATTAATGATGATATTTTACAGGAATGGGCGATGAATACCGTCCTGTTTTATACAAACAAACAACGCTGTTCCTCTAAAATCATTGAAGAACAGGCAGAGAATGTAAAGAGACAAAACCTGGACTCGCTGGAAGCCATGCACAATGTTAAGAGAGAGGCATTCCGTATGAAAAACTGCTTATTGCGTGACGAGTTATGGGAATTAGGAAAAGCCCTGAACTCGAGCTGGAACAACAAAAAGAAAATGGCCCGTCATATATCCAACGAGTTTATCGACCATATTTATGAAACGGCTATAGCCAATGGTGCTTTAGGCGGTAAAATCTCCGGAGCGGGAGGAGGAGGTTTTATGTTCTTCTATTGTCCCGGTAATACCTGTTACAAGGTTTCCGAGGCGTTGACAAACCTCAATATCGGTAATGTAAAGTATTTCGAATTTTGCAAAAGAGGACTTATAACATGGACTATAAAGGAATCATAAAAGACAGGCTGTTACAGCATCAGGAAATAATCCGGCAAATCATGGCCGATCCGCAGTTGCACACTGCAATTAATGACGCTGTAGAAACGATTATTACCTGTTTCAAATACGGTGGTAAAGTTTATTTTTGCGGAAACGGAGGTAGTGCTGCCGATGCCCAGCACCTTGCTGCTGAATTTTCCGGTAAATTTTATATCGACCGGAGAGTGCTGCCATCCGAAGCCTTACATTGCAACACTTCATATCTGACTGCCGTAGGTAACGACTATTCATTCGATATTATTTATGCCCGCCTGATGTCCGGGCTTGGTAAACCGGGAGATGTATTAGTAGGTCTTTCTACTTCAGGAAACTCAACCAATATTGTCAAAGCCTTTGAGGTATGTAAAGAAAAAGGAATTACAACGATTGCCTTTACCGGCAGAAGCGGAGGAGAATTAAAATCCAAAGCAGGCATCCTGATTAATATTCCTTCAAGCGACACACCACGCATACAAGAAGGGCATATCACTATCGGACACATTATTTGTGAACTGGTTGAGGCAGCAATCTTTGATAAATAAGAAAATGGAATGTATCATATTGGCAGGAGGAATGGGAACGCGTTTACAAAGCGTCGTCTCGGATGTCCCTAAATGTATGGCCCCGGTAGCCGGCAGACCATTCCTCCATTATTTATTGGAAACATTGGAGCAAAACGGCTTCACCCATGTCATATTATCACTCGGATACAAACACGAAGTAATAGGAGAATGGATAAAAGGATTTCAAACATCCCTGCAAATCAGTTCTGTCATAGAGAAACAGCCTTTAGGAACCGGCGGAGCTGTAAAGTTCGCTTTATCCCAAGCGAACCAAGAAGAAGTCTTCATTTTAAACGGGGATACATTCCTGGGAATTGATTATCCTGAAATGCTTGCAATACACCGGGATACACAGGCAAAAGCGACTCTTGCCTTGAAAAAAATGACAAATTTCGACCGCTACGGACTGGTTGAAACAGATTGTCAAACCCATAAAATCAAAGCTTTTAGAGAAAAGCAATTCTGTGAATCCGGATTAATAAACGGAGGGGTGTACCTGATAAACAGGAAAGAGCTACGGGAATATCCGGAAAAATTCTCTTTAGAAAAAGACTTTTTTGAAACAATAGTGCCATCCGGTGGATTATCAGGATACATATCCGATAGGTATTTTATTGATATTGGCATACCTGCTGATTATTCACAGGCTCAAATCGATTTCAGGGATGGGAAATATAAAACATTATAATACACTGTTTCTGGACCGCGACGGGGTTATCAACCGGCAACGCCCGAATGATTATGTGAAATCACCGGAAGAGTTTATCTTTATCGAAGGGGTAACTGAGGCTCTGAAATTGCTTGCACCACTTTTCTCCCATATTCTGATTGTGACTAATCAACGGGGCGTAGGACGCGGGCTGATGACAGAAGAAAATTTGGGAACTATCCATCGCCAAATGCTTGAAACCATACAAAACAATGGGGGAAGAATAGATAAAATATATGTTTGTACAGAAACAGACTCCCATAATCCAAACAGAAAACCGAATCCGGGCATGGCTATGCAGGCACTTCAGGATTTCCCCGATATTGACTTCTCCCAAAGTTTACTTGCAGGAGACAGCCTGTCCGATATTGAATTTGCCAACAACGCACATATTCCGGCTGTCTTAATTGGCAATAAATATAAGGAAGAAGAACTTGCCGGGCTAAGAATTTACAGACATTATCCGGATTTGCTTACCTTTGCAACTGAAATTAATAAGGAATTACATTTATGAAAATTGCATATCTTTCTACTTTTTATCCTTTTCGCGGAGGAATTGCCCAATTCAACGCTAATTTATATGAAGCACTCGGAAAAGAACATGAAGTACTTCCTTTCACCTTCAAAAGACAATATCCGGATTTCCTCTTCCCGGGAAAGACTCAATATGTAACAGCAGAAGACAATGCGGTTATCATAAACAGCATCCCTGTATTGGACACTGCCAACCCTTTGACTTATCTCAGCGCTGCCAACCGCATAGCCAAAGAAAAGCCGGATGTGCTGGTTATGAAATACTGGATGTCTTATTTCGCTCCTTCCTTGGGTACAGTAGCACACAAACTTAAAAAACAAGGATGTAAAGTAATTACTGTACTGGATAACGTAATCCCCCACGAACAGAAGTTCTTCGATAAACCGCTGACTACATGGTTTCTGAAACAAAATAGCGGTTTTATTGCAATGAGTGAGTCTGTACAAAAGGATTTACTGGCACTGCGTCCGGACGCACCGCATCTGTTAAAACCCCATCCTTTATATAATCACTTCGGTGATAAAGTAGAGGTTTCCGAAGCCAGAAAAACATTAGGCATAGATACGGATAAAAAGACCCTTTTGTTCTTCGGGCTGATACGCGACTATAAAGGTTTGGATTTATTGATCGAAGCAGTAAACCAGTTGGATGACAGTTACCAACTAATCATTGCCGGAGAAAGCTATGGCAGCTTCGATAAGTATACCGAACAAATAAAAAATATCCGCAATCCGGAACGTATCAAAGTATTCAACCGCTATATCAGCGACAATGAAGTTCCTTTATTTTTCTCTGCGGCAGATGTCTGCGTTTTGCCCTATCGCTCGGCAACCCAAAGCGGCATTACTTCTATTGCTTTCCATTTCGAACTGCCTCTGATTGCGACTAACACTGGTGGGCTAAGTGAAAACATTGAAAAACCGGGAGCCGGACTCATGGTACCGGAAATAAATGCAGGTGACATAGCTAAAACTATCCAAGCTTTTTATAACAAGAATCGTCAGGTCTTCGTCTCCAATATTCAAAAGGAGAAGGCCCTATTAACCTGGGAGAATTTTTCAGAAGCGCTTATCTCTTTCTCTAAACAACTCTAAATATCAGTCACATACGCATATAGCCTCACTATCTGCACAAAACATATTCGTTACCTGTGTATATAATTCTCATAATACACACAGGCAATGAATACGTTTTGTACAATAATATTTGATTCTAATCCAGTAGAGTTAAAAACTTATCATTTTTGTTTGGTCCATACCTCATTTATTCATAGTTAGCGGGTAGAAAAAAGAGACTGTAAATACGATAAAATCACCATAGTTTTAGTAGAACTCATTACTATTTTTGTTTTTTCACGCATAAATCGACTATCTAAGACTGCTTATACCTTACGAAAACCTAACAGTGTTTATCGATTGTTAAATAATTCATCGCGTAAAATTATATAATTTATCCAAATATAAAAGTTAAAGACAGTATTTTTTTTGCTTTTTGCTCAAAAATATATTTGAAAAGGATAAAAAAAGCATCTATAAGAGCTAAAGTAATTATTTCATGGGGTTAAGAATAATCATATTGCCACTGCCTAAAAAATCATTCTGATTCATTTTACAGACTTATCGAGTCATTTATCTACATTAGATTTAGTGTACATGCACTTTTAAGGAAATTCCCACCATTCCATTAAATACAATATTTTCAAATATTGAGTTAAACACCCAAAATCTATAATTTCTTTTAAGATCTCGACTATGACAATATTTCACAAATATCCCTCTTTTTTTTACTTAGTTCTACTAAGACTATGGCATATGAGACGTTGCATTATTTCAATTTAGTCGAATCTATAAGAATGTGTATTATGATGAAAAAGTTAACTTTTATCTTGCTTTTCTTCTTTGTGGGGATTAGTATGATTGTTGCCCAAACTAAGAAAGTAGAGGGTACGGTTACTTCCGCAGACGACGGATTACCAGTTATCGGAGCATCCATCGTTGTAAAAGGTACAACGGTCGGAACAGTAACAGATACCGATGGTAAATTTACTCTGGAAGTGCCGGATGGAGCCAAAATTCTCCAGATTTCTTTTGTAGGTATGAACACACAAGATGTGGCAGTAAAACCTAAAATTAATGTCGTTCTTCAATCCGACACTCAGGATTTGGAAGAAGTTGTAGTTACAGCACAAGGACTTACCCGCCAACAGAAATCTTTGGGTTATGCCACCCAACAACTAAAAGCAGACGAACTGGTTCAAACCCGCCAAACTGACTTAAACAATGCATTGGTTGGTAAAGTTTCCGGTGTACGTTTCTTAGGAGGTTCCGGCGCAAAATTCGATGCCGGTAAAATTGTATTACGTGGTACCAGCGGATTAACAGATGCAGGTGGTAGCGAACCTATTTATGTAGTAGACGGTGTCATTGCAAATGCCAACTCCATCAATATGGACGATGTTGAATCTGTAAACGTATTGAAAGGCCCGGCCGCAACTGCATTGTATGGTGCCCGTGGAGGTAATGGAGCGATTATTATCACAACCAAAGGGCTTACTGGTGATAAGATGGAATTTAACGTAAGCCACACGCTTTCATTTGAAACTCCGTATATCCATGCAAAACTTCAAGACCAATACGGTGGTGGATATTATGGTGCCGATGGAGAATTGGATGTATTCAATTATGACCCGAGCATACATCCGGCTTATTTGCAACAAATGAATGGAAAAGCTTACTATGATTTTGGTGATGACGCCAGTTGGGGACCCAAATTTGACGGACGCGAATATGCTCCCTGGTATTCATGGGATCCTACTCATCCTTTATTCGGTCAGACTGAAAAATGGGAAAACCGTATGAATCTGAAAGATTTGTTCAACACAGGTGTGTCCAACACAACAAACCTTTCATTTGCCCGTTCCGGCAAAGATTATATGTCTCGCATTTCTTTTACAAACTCTGCCCGTACAGGTATTACCCCGAACAGTGACGCTATCCGTCGTTTCTTATCTGTGAAAACACAGTTCAAACCGGTAGACCGCTTAACTGTCAATTTGGATTATAAATATACCTATCGTAAGAATCATAACGCAGCACAGGAAGGTTATGGTGGAACCGGTAATGCACTTTATTCATACATCCAATGGGGACATACCAATGTCGATCTAAGCCAGTTAAAAGATTTCCGCCGTCCTGACGGTACATTCTATACTTGGAATATCAACGGACCGACCAACCTGACTCCGGCATATCATGAAAACCCATATGCTTTGTTTGAAACAATCAACAGAGATGAAATATACCAGTGGAATGTTTTCAATGCAGATGCATCTTTAGACATTATCGGAAACTTAAAAGCAGGTATCCGTGTAAACGGAAACATCCGTAATTATTTCTACGATTTATCTGTACCTTTCAACATCTTGGGTGAAACACCAAGACTGGAAGAAGAACAGAACTCTATCATCGATATCCAGACACAAGGACGTTTGACATGGAATGACCATTTCATCGACAATCGTCTTTCAATCGATGCTGCTTTATTCCTTGAAGCCAGAAATTATTCCTATAAACGTACGTTAGCAAAAACAACAGACGGTTTGTTCCAGGATGAATTCTTCAGTACAGCAGGTTCAGTTGGTAAACCGGAAGGAACAACTATAAAGACATACCAGAAAGACCGCAGTATTTTCGGTACAGGAACAATCGGATGGGATAACACCTACTATCTGGATTTCTCATTACGTAATGACTGGACATCTACCTTGCACCCGGACAAAAACAGTTATTTATACGGAGGTGTTTCTGTTGCTGCAATCGCAAGTAACTGGATTAAAAACGCTGAATGGCTGGACTTCTGGAAACTGCGTGCATCTATGGCACAAGTTGGTTCTACGATGTCTGCTTATAACGTATATCCTACTTATAAAGTAAAAGACGGTAGTGGTAATCTGATAAAATACGGTTCTTTCTCTAATATGTGGTACGATCCGAACCTGAAAGATCCTTATATCAAACCGACTATCTCTACGTCCTATGAAGTAGGTACGGAATTCCGTATGTTCAAGAACCGTTTCTGGGGAGACTTCAACTTCTATAACCGTGATTCCAAAAACCAGATTATTAATGTAAACACGACTCCTGCCAGTGGTTATACTTCCCGCAAATTGAATGCTGGTTTAATCCGCAACCGTGGTATCGAAATCTCTTTGGGAGGTGCACCTATACAGACAAAAGACTGGACATGGGAAATCAATGCTAATATTTCAAAGAATAGCAATACATTGGAAGAACTTGCCGAAGGTGTAGATGAGTATCGTATTACTTACTATGGTTTAGGAGCCTCTTATGTTTATTCTTATGCAGAAGTCGGCGAACCGATCGGTGTAATCCGTGGTTCTTCCTGGACTAAAGACCCGAACGGAAATATCATTATGAAAAAATCTGGCAATCCGTCAATAGGAGAATATTATCCGGTACCGAAAACAAACTCTTTGGATGTATTAGGCAATGTACAACCAGACTTCACCGGAGGTTTCTCTACCTCTCTTCGCTTCAAAGATTTCCGCCTGGCAGCTTCATTTGACTTCCAGATTGGAGGTAGTCTGGTTTCCTTCACTAACTTAAACGGTAATGGTTCCGGTTTATTAGAAGAGACTGCCGGCCTAAATGATAAAGGCAATCCTATTCGTAATTCCGTTGCCGATGGTGGTGGTGTAAGAGTTGAGGGTGTTGTAGACAATGGAGACGGAACATATACTCCGGTAAGTTCATATGTAGACGCACAATACTATTACCAATCTCTCCGTTCCACAATTTTGGAAGGATCCGTATATGATGCAAGTTATTTGAAAATGCGTGAGTTGTCTATTACTTATGATGTACCGGCTCCTTTCTTACAGAGAACACGTACAGGCATCAAGAAAGCAAGCGTTTCATTTGTTGCACAGAACCCCTGGTTGATTTATTCCGGAATTCCTAATGTTGACCCATCTGAAGCAGGTGCCGCATATTGGAACTATATCGAAACCGGCCAGGCAGCTTCTACCCGCTCATTCGGATGCACAGTAAGTCTTACATTTTAAAATTAAGGAGAATTACAGATATGAATAAAATTAAATTAATGATATTAGCTTTAGCCGGAATGATAACTGTTACCGGCTGTGGAGATTTTGGTGATACGAATGTGGATCCGAATAACCCATCCAAGCCTGATACACGCTTTCTGTTTTCTTATGCGTGCAAAAAGGTCCCCACTCTGTCTATGGTCAGCACATTTAACCCATGGACACAAATTTATCCTCAATATGTTTCAGAAGGTAAATCAATCCAGTTTACAAACTTTTCACAGCCGCAGTTTGCAACTACAAGTTACTATACTGAGACACTGCGTAACCTGGAAGGTATCATTAAACTGAACACAGACGAAGAAACAAAAAATGAGTCGTATGTTGTTCAGCTCGGGTCGGCAGCTAATCAGATTGCCGCTTGTAGAACATTGCGTGCGCTCTTTTATATGAGTTTGACCGATGCTCAGGGAATGATTGCCTATTCGGAAGCATTGAAGGGTGATGATGCCAACTTTACACCTAAATACGATTCACAGGAATCTATCTATACAGACCTGGATAAAGAATTAACTGAAGCATATGCACAGTTCGATGCATCCAGTTCATTGGATAAGAATTTCGATATTTTATATGCCGGCAATATCTCTAACTGGAAAAAGTTAAATGCCTCTATCCGTATGATGATGGCAATCAAACTGAGCGATGTTGCACCCGGAGTAGGTAAAGAACGTTTTGCAAAGGCATATGCAGACGGCGGCATGACAGACAATGACGAAATGCTGGTTTACAAATATCTGCAAGAAACAGCCAATCAAAACCCGATGTATGACAACATGGTTGTTTCCGGACGTAAAGATTATGCTCCTTCAAAAACAATCCTCGATCAGCTATTGGCCTACAAAGACCCGCGTATTCACGCTTATGCCGTTCCAAACTCTCTGGGAGAGTATAAAGGCGTTCCTTTCGGGCTTATTCAGGCAGACGTTACAAATTATAAAGATTGTGCCGCTTTTGCTGAACGTTATTACCAGCAAAATTCACCGGTTGTTGTAATCTCTCCGTCGCATATCCTGCTTATCGAAGCAGAAGCCGCTGTACGTGGCTGGATCAATGCCGATCCTGCTGAGTTATATAAAGCCGGCATTACAGCTTCTTTCGCCCAATATGATGATATCGACGAACTGAAAAATCCGGAAGAAGCAGTTGAAGCTTATTGTGATCAAGCTGATATCAAATTTGAAGGTACTGTTGCCCAGAAAATTGAAAAAATTGCTATGCAACGTTGGTTGGCAAACTTCATGCAGAACGGTTTCGAAGCATGGTCTGACTGGAGACGTTTGAATGTTCCGAAGTTAAAAGTAGGTCCGAACGCATTGGTAGACCATATACCCTACCGCATGACTTACAGCGCGCCGGATTATAATACCAACATGGATAATTATAATGCAGCTGTAGCAGAGCAAGGACCAGACAATATCGAAACTCGCGTATGGTGGGATGTAGCTCCCAATAACTAAAGAATGTCATTAATTTATGAGATATATAACCAAAACATGACATTTTAAACACATTTTTTAAACACATTTTTAGACACACTTAATCTGGACCAGTAGAGAATACTCGTCCAGATTTTTTTCCTTTTCAAAAACAGCAACGCCCCCAAGTCTGCCAAGACTTCTACTATAATAAATGCTTATAATACAATTATATCACCTACAAAAATAGATATATGGAGATAGCCATCAATAAATGTGTGGATTCTTACGTTACTAAAAATAAACTTATCATGAAAATATTATTTATTATCATTTTTGTAAGTCTATTCAATATAGTAACACACGCACAAAAGTCCCAGTATTTTTTAATAGAGAAAAATACTCATTCTGTTCACATATTACCACAAAAACTATATCTACCAGAAATAATCGGTCCATTAGACAACAGGTTTACCGTAAAAAAAGATTTAAAACCGCTAATGGATAGCTGCTCATTATATTTAAATGAAGCATTCGAAGGCATTGAACTTAATGCAGAAGATTTAAAGGCATTCCACCATACAACATTTTCTTTATTTTTTGATAAAAATATAGACATAATATACTATAGATTCATTATTATAGGTCCAAAATATGCTAAAAACATATTAAAATGGGAAAAGCAATTACATAAATTTACACAAAAAATGAACTCGTTAAATCTCAAACCTTATATCGAAATACAGAATAAACCTTTATTCAAACGTGTAGAATTAAGTACTGGAGATTTAGGAAGGAAATTCAAAAATAAAAAGGAATAACAAATCATCAATAATTATTAACCTACAAATAACAAAATCATGAAAACATTATTTATTATCACTTTTATAAGTCTATTCAGCATACAAACATATGCACAAAAGTCGCAGTACTTCTTAATTAAGGAAGATTCCTCAGAAATAGTACCCAAAGACCTTCATTTACCAGAGATAACAGGTCCATCAGATAACAGTGTCACTCTAAAAGGGAATCTAAAACCATTAATGGATAGTTGCTCATTATTTTTAAATGAAGCATTTGATGGTATTTAACTTAATACAGAAGATTTAAAAGCATTCCATCATACAACATTTTCTTTCATCTTTGATAAAGATGGGAAAATGATATACTATAGATACACTGTTATAGGTTCGAAATATACTAAAGATATATTAAAATGGGAAAAACGATTACATAAATTTGCACAAAAGATGAAATCGCTCAATCTTAAACCTTATATCGAAATACGAAATGAATCGTTATTCAAACGTGGATCATTTAATATTGGAGAATTAGGAAGGAAATTTCAAAACAAAAATAGAGAACAAACATCATCTTATTTTATAATTGAAAAATCAAAATCAGATACAATCTTGTATTTAAAACCGAAAGACCTTGTATTAAAGGAGATCGACTCATCCCATGACAATCGATACTGGTTTATAAATCCCAAAGAAATGAAAATAGTATTAGATTCGTTGATACAACAATCTTTTGAAGGATTAAATCTAAAAGATATATGCCTATTGGATCATTTAAATTTCGTTGCTTATTTTGATAATCAATACAATTTGATATATTATCAATACTATTTTCCCCAAAAGCATGCAGATAAACTAAAGAAAATAGATAAACAATTGTATAAATTCACTCAAATGCTCAGACAAATAGACATTAAGTCTTATGTCAAAATACATAACAAGAAGTCATTCAAACAAGCAAGTTTTGGCATTATCAACTTTAAAGATAAATACGAAAATAAATATTCCAATAAACCAATTATACAGAAATATCAATATTAACTAATAAATTATGAGAGAATTACTTATCACCACCATCGTTATTATATTATACAACTCATTCATATCTGCACAAACTATAGTGTAAAGAGATAGAAACAAGCATATTTTTATCCCCAAACAAGCACATATTATGCCAAAGATGCTCTTTTTCACTAAGTTTATACCCCCATCGGAACGGTACTGAGACCCGGATCTCGATACTGTCCAGATGGGGGTATAAACACCAATAAACATATATATTTTTGATAATAAACAGGTTATATCGACAAAAAATCAGTGTCTTACAAAACAATAAATGATGGTATGATAGTACTATGATAGTTCCAAAGCACAACTATCATAGTCTCAACAAAATGATAATAAATCACTTACACAAAAAATGTCAGTATGATAGTTGATATTGCAAACTCATTTATGAATTCGCATACCTGATTTTCACTTCATTCACTTCTAAAAAACACTTTATAGAGCAGTGGAGCACACTTTTCTTACTCTTTCCGTTTAGCCAGACGAACTACCGAATAAACTATAGCCCCAATAAACAACAACAAAATCAATAAACCGCCATAATAGGCAACACCACTTGCAGCCAAATAGCCATCCGGTATAAACTTAAAGACAATCTGATGCTCACCGGCTGGAACATGCATAGCCCTCAGCGTCCAGTCCGCACGGAAATGAGGTACTTCCTTTCCATCGACATAAGCTTTCCATCCCGGCTGATAATAAATTTCCGAGAAGACGGCTAATTGCTCATTTGCCGCTTTGCTCTTATAGGTTAATTCTTTCGGCGTATATTTTTCCAGCACAATTGTTGCTGTACTATCTTTTTGAGGGACGAAACCTTCTATATCCTTTATGAAACGTTTGTCCACTACGGCCGTCTCCAACGGATTCAAAGTATTTAAAGCAGCCATTTCTTCATCTGCATTCTCCACCATCCTGATAGCATCCACAAACCAGGCATTTCCATACGCATACGGATTCTTCAATGCAGGCTGTCCAGCATTATAAATAATATAACGCATATTCAACATATTCAGAGAAGTGGCCGAAGCCAAAGCCGGAAAGATGTCTTCCAAAGACTGGGCTTTTTGGAAAGCACCTATAATCGCACGGTATTCGGGATCCAGACGACGATCAATCAGTTCCTGGTAACGTTGAAGTTTTGCCGCATGATAACCGCCAATCGATTTATGGTAATAAGAAGTAAACGTCTCCTGCCAAGGATTATTCAAATTCAATACACGATAAGAAGGATCTTTATCTTGCAATATATCCTGGTCGGCAACTGATTCTTTGAAGTTTGCCTGCAATTGCTCGTTTGTAAAATTAGACGCATTCAAATAGCGTTTATCAACACTCCAGAAGTCCGCCAGCATCAATACGATCATACCTATACTTACATAAGTAGCAGCCGTCTGTTTATTTTTTGCTGTCCAGAAATAGAACAACAAACCGGCACTCAACAAAATAAATACCAGCGAACGGAATGCATCGGCAGAAGCAAGCGAAGCACGGTCCATCAACAATGCCGGATAAAACCAATCCGGAACCTGATTCTGGAACTGGGCATCATAAGCAGACTGGAAATTAAGCAATAGTGTCGGCATTAACCAGACAACTACACACAAACCACCGGTTATCCCTAAAGCCCAAAGGCCTCCTTTTTTCAACAATTTATCATCAACTTTTTCCGACAGGATTTCTTTAAGCCCCCAGATAGCAATCAACGGGAAGACTAAGCCGGGTATTACCAATGCCATTTCCGGCGTACGGAATTTATTATACATAGGCAGATGATGGAACATAAAATCATTGAACAAATCGAAATTACGTCCCAACGACAAGAACGCAAAGAACAGTGCACCGGCAAACAGCCACCATTTCATCTGATTTCTCACCACAAACATTCCCAGTACAAACAGGAAACAAACAATCGCCCCGAAATAGACCGGACCGGAAGTAAATATCTTGTCTCCCCAATAGGTTGGCGCCTGCAAGGTATTGCCTACCTGCGCCCCATTTTTACGGTATTCCTGGTACAGCTTGGACGAATCGTCCAATGTTCCTCCCGAGCTACCGCCATAAACATCCGGTATCAGAACCGTAAGCAATTCTTTTACTCCATAACTCCATTGGAAGGCATATTCTTTATCCAGGCCGGAAGATTTCTTTTGGGTTCCGAGTGTTTCACCGGCAGGTTGAGTCAGCTCCGAAGTACCACGGGTACTTGTCTTACTCATTTCATAATTCATATACAGGTTCCCGATATTCGGAGTCATAGCCAACAAGATACCTGCCAACAACATGCCTGTTACTTTCAGCAACTCTGGATAAAGTTTATCTTTCATCTTTTTCCAAGCAAAACCCAGATAGATGAAAACACAGAAAAATGCGAGATAATAAGTAATCTGAAGATGCCCTTCCAGAACAGAAAGCGCCGTACCGATTGTGAAAAGTATGACTCCCCAGAGATATTTCTGCTTAAACAGCAGGAACATGCCTCCTACAGTAAGCGGCATATAAGCTATGGCATATGCTTTCGAGACATGTCCCGCCTCGATAATAATAATATTGTAAGAAGCTAACGCATAGGCAATCGCACCGGCAATCGCCAACCAGCGGTTTACCCCCATGATACACATCAGGATATAAAATGCAATCAATCCGGTAAGCACCATTCCGGCACCCATCGGATCTATACTTTTGATTATATTACCCAGGTAACTTACCGGATTAGGTTTCATACCGGGCATTGCCACCTGATAAGAAGGCATACCGGAAAACATGCTGCCCAGCCATTCGGAAACTACATGATCCTTATTATAATAGTCCGTTAATTCTTTTGCCATCCCGACAACTTTCATAGAATCGCCCTGCCTCAACACTTTCCCGTCTATCACAGACGGAGCAAAATAAACAACAACTAATCCTATAAACAATAAGACAGCTATCAGATGTCTACCGTATTTCTTCCACAAATCTTGCATATTCTAAAAAATTTTATCCTGTGCAAAAGTAGGGGATTTATTTTAATGCACAGTAAGGCTCTATAAAATAAATACATATATTTGTCTACGAAAAATTAAAAGGAATGAAACAAGTACTTTTCATCAGATATCGTAAATCCGGGAATATTGACGCAGGGGGCGAACAGGTAGCCAATGCCAACTATCTCGCCTTATGCCGGATATTCGGGGAAGAAAATGTTACGGTATACCATATACACGAAAAGCAAAATAAAATAAAAGTCCTGCTGAGCGGTATCTCCATATTAATCAATTTCCTGAGAGGTTACTATTACGGACTTTCCCCAAAGAAAGTCGATAAGATTGTATCATTAGCGGCAAGCTTCCCCTATGTATTTATAGACAGAAGCATTTTCGGCATCTTGGCTAAAGCCCTCCGGAATAAAGAATACAAAGGAAAAATCATTACCTTTTTCCACAATGTAGAACCTGTTTATTTTGAAGCGAAGATAGGGAAGAATAAGCCCTGGTGTTCCATTGTAGTAGATTGTGTAGCCAAAAACGACCAGCAGGCTTGTGATTATTCCGATATTATAATTGCTCTGAACAAGCGTGACGAGCAGGAAATAGTACAACGTTACCACCGGATACCGGATATTTTATCCCCGGTTGTTTTCAAAGATACATATAAGCAGGAAACATATCCGGAAGGCAATACAGATACACTTCCCGTATGTCTTTTCCTCGGCACTTATTTTCCAATGAATGTACGGGGAATTTTATGGTTTATACATGAGGTGCTACCCCATGTCGACATGCGTCTCCTGATTGTAGGAAAAGGGATGAAAGCCATCCTGCCTATGGTTGAAAAGTATAACAATATTGAAGTATTCAGTGATGTTCCCGACCTGAAACCCTATATTGAAAAGGCAGACTTCATGCTACTTCCTATCTTCGAAGGCAGCGGCATGAAGGTAAAAACCTGCGAAGCACTTATGTACGGGAAGAATATCATCGGAACCACCGAAGCGTTCGAAGGATATGAAGTCGCATTTGATAAAGTGGGAGCATGTTGCAATACGAAAGAAGAATTTATTGCAACATTGAACCGGGTATCGACCCACCCGGTTCCAAAGTTCAACAGATATGCAAGAGAAACATTTGTAAACAATTATTCCGAGGAAGAAAAAATCAAACGGTTCAAGGAAGTATTCCAACTATAACGACTGTTCCTCTTTAATAATTCCTACGCAACAAGCGCCTATAATCAGGCAAACTCCGGCTAATACCAACATATCGACTTCCGGAGCTACTGCACCGGGTGTTGTAAACCGGCTCAGAATCATACCGCCGAACGAAGCTGCCACTATCTGGGGAATACAAATCGTCCCGTTGAATAACCCGAGATATGTTCCCATATGCCCGAAAGTAAGCGCATTGGTAAGGATGGTAAAAGGCAATGCCAGCATTGCCGCCCATGCACAACCAATCAATAAGAATGAAGCAAACAATACATACGGATCATGAATGAAAAAAACAGAAATAAATCCGGCACCTCCCAATAACAAACTAAACGCATAAGCAAACTTCCGGTTCTTAATCACTGGAATAAGAGCTGCCCAGATAACCGAACCGATTGCCTGTACTGCAAATAAAATTCCCACCCAGTCGGCAGCACTCTGGTATTGGAGCGATTGGGTATCCAGTACCGTTTTAGATACACCACCGACTATTTTCTCCATAGTTGGCGTGTCGAACACGTTCAATGCAACAGTACCGTTAGTATAAGTCCACATAAACATAAAGGCTGCCCAACAAAAAAACTGCACCAGCCCTACCGTCCAAAATACTTTTGGCGCCTTCACCAGAAGTTTGAATATATTGACTTTTTCTTTTTTGTTTTCACTGGTAATGCCATGATAAGCGGCATATTCCTTGGGAGGATATTCTTTTACCTTTATAGAAGTATAAATAACGCATAGAATCAGAATCAGGGCGCCGATATAAAACGAATAAATTACCGAATCGGGAATTACTCCCTTCGAAGCGGTATTACTAATGCCGATAGCAGCAAAAATAAACGGGAATAAATAGCCGGCAAGGCTTCCGGCATTACAAAGAAAACTCTGGATAGAATAAGCCAGCCCCTTCTGCTTTTCATTCACCATATCGCCAACCATCATCTTAAAAGGTTGCATTGCCACATTAATGGATGTATCGAGGAACATTAAAGAAAACAGGCCGAACAACATGGCTGTACCGACAGTCATTCCAAAACTACCGGCATTAGGCAGTAAACACATTACACAGACCGCCCCCAATGCACCGACAAACAAATAAGGTATACGCCGCCCGAACCGTGTCCAGGTACGGTCGCTCAGCACGCCTATAATGGGCTGGACTATAATTCCGGCCAATGGCGGAAGAATCCAGAAGTAACTTAATTCATGCGGGTCCGCCCCCAATGTAGAGAAGATACGGCTGATATTGGCACTTTGCAAAGCATAAGCTATCTGCACGCCAAAGAATCCGAAACTAATATTCCATAGCTGCCAGAATCCCAAATCCGGAATTTTTTTCATGGTAAATTGAGTTAGTGGTTTAGTACCCCAAAGTTAAAACGATTCGGTCGAAAAATTCAAACGGCCACAGAAAATCCAGATAAAATAAAGGTCTTTTTCGACCTTCCATGCCTCTCCATTCTACTGCAAGCCTTATTTATCAAAAAGGAAGAAACAAAGCCTATCTTTCTCTTCCCCTCCGGTTTTAGAAGAAAAATATAAATAAAAAATCCCGATTTCATCAAAACCAGAACAGGTCTTGGTGGATTTTACAACCCGTTTCTCTCTAAGGTCATTATATGGAAAATAGGTTCTTCCAGAACTAAGGTTAGAAATCGAGGCACAAAGAACAAAAAACGTTATAAAAGTAATAAAATATTTTATCTTGAAATAAAATATTTCTATATTATATAATATTAACCCAATAATTAACATCTTATCTTCCTGTTATCTATGATAGATATCAAATTTTCACATTTATACTACGATTAAAATCATCCTATTATTATTTATTCTAATTTAAAATCAATCCTATTGACTTAGTTCTGGAAGGACAAGGGACACAAGCATTAAAATCATAAATTAACTTAATTCTAAAAACTTAAATTAAAATGCCTATGAGATAGAAAGAAAAATATCCTGACGAATTCTAATAGAAAATATTCTAAATATAGTTTTCAAAGTTCAATAAACAAACTATAAATACGTATTTGAAATGAAAAAAAAATCTAAGTACCTATTCATGAGAACACTTATTAAAACAGTTATCTATTGTCTGCTTTCTTTAAACTTAACCGTTCATGCGGCAGCAATAGCCCCATCCTCTCCCCTACGGGATGTGACTCAGGATAACAAAAAAATCACAGGAATCGTAGTCGATAGCAAAGGCCAGCCTATCATCGGCGCTAATGTCGTGGTGAAAGGAACCACAATCGGTAATATATCCGATATGGACGGACGAGTCGTCATTGATGGTGTGCCCGCAAACGCTATTCTTACCATATCTTATATCGGGTATATCACTCAAGAAATACCATTAAAAGGCAATCAAACATTCATCAAGATCAAACTGATGGAAGATACGCAGGCCTTGGATGAAATAGTTGTCACCGGCTATAGTACACAGGCCAAGAAAGACATCACCGGCTCTGTGGCTGTCGTAGCGGTTGACGATCTGAAAGAAACCCCGGTATCTAATTTCGCAGAGGCATTACAAGGAAAAGCCGCAGGTGTATTCGTATCCGCCGGTGGTGGCCCGTTGGGTGAGACTACCATCCGTATCCGCGGTGTAGGCTCGGTAAACGGCTCCGACCCGCTGATTATCGTGGACGGAGTATCCGGAGTGGATATTGATGCCGTAAACCCGAATGATATCGAATCCATGCAGATATTGAAAGATGCTGCTGCGGCCGCCATCTATGGAGCCAAAGGCGCTAACGGCGTTATTATCATTACAACAAAACAAGGTAAGAAAAACGATCGTGTACAGGTGTCTTACAACGGCTACTTCGGTGTGGCAAAGATGGCCAACAATGGGTATGGCTTGCTGGATGCCTGGGAATCGATGGAATTTCAAGAAGAAGGACAACGTAACTTATTCCAATATCGCGGTGGTCAAACCGTAACTCATGCCCAGTTCGGTTCGATCGGAGCGGATGGTACAGGTCATCTGAAAATGCCCTACGCAATCAAGCCGTCCGGCCTGAGTAAAGAACAGGTAATCGGCCAGTTCGGCAGCCTCGAGGCCTGGAAGGCTTCCTATAAAGATGACGGTACCAATACATGGTCCCGTTCCGCTTACTATCAGATGCTGGAGGACGGCTATTCTGAGGAAGAAGCACGCAAAGGAACCAACTGGTATGACGAGGTGGTACAGACCGGAAAGGTACAGGACCACCAGATTTCCGTAACCGGCGGTGGTCAAAAAGCAACTTATTCTATCGGTTTAGGCTACATGAACCGGGAAGGAACAATCAAGGAATCCTGGTTCCGCCGCTATTCTTTACGCGCCAACACAAACTTTTTCGTAAACGATTGGTTCAATATCGGGCAAAACACCAACATTGCTGTGATAGAGAACTCCGGTGAACGCGGTCGGCAGGGCGATGACAACACGTTCGGCAAGACATTCTCAATTCAGCCATGGGTACCGATCTACACAATAGGCGGCGACTATGCCGGCTCACAAAACGCTGAGGGTGGACGTGCCGAAAGTGCCGTTATGGCTGTAGACTATGGTAAAGATAACCGTCGCCGTTTCATGCGCGTACAATCGGCTGTCCATGCAGAGATAATGCCATTAAAAAGCCTCGGTGAAGACTTGAAGATACGTACACAATTCAGTGCCCGTATCAATGGCGCTTGGGATTTCTGGATGAACAAGCGTACCATCATGACCAACAAAGAAGGCCGTAACAACAATGAGTTCTATGAAAATGCCAACTACTGGTTAGGCTATCAATGGACCAATACCATAACCTATAACAAAACCATCAACGAGAATCATACAATCGGGGTCGTAGTCGGTACGGAAGCTATCCGCGAGGGCCTGGGACGTTGGATCCAAGCTGGCCGTATCAATTATCCGTTCGAGGACGACCCAAACACATGGGTTATCAATAATGGTGCCAGTGCCGACTTACGAAACAGCGGCAACCAGAATGCAGTAAGCACGATGTTCGGTATGTTCCTGCGTGCCGACTATGCCTATAAAGGCAAATACCTGGCAACCGTAACGGTCCGCAGGGACGCGTCTTCCCGTTTCTCCAAACAAAACCGTTGGGGTACGTTCCCGTCTTTATCTGTAGGCTGGCGTATGTCTGACGAGAAATTCATGGAAAAAACGCGAACCTGGCTGGATGATTTAAAGATACGCGCAGGTTACGGTACAACGGGTAATTCGAATATCGACTCGTATAACTGGGCGTTCCAATATGGAACAGGAGATCGCTATCTATACAGTATTAGCGGTTCCGACACGGAGGTATATCAAGGTTTCGGAGTAACCAACTTAGGCGATGTCAAGGCAAAATGGGAAACCTCTAAAATGTTCAACGTCGGCTTTGACATAACAGCCTTGAACCAACGCTTATCCGCGAACTTCGACTATTACATCAAGAATACTTCCGACATGTTGATCGATGCGAACTGGTCCGCTTTAGCCGGTGCAGCCGATAAGCCGAAAGTAAATATCGGTGATATGAGGAATACAGGAGTGGACCTGAACTTGAATTGGCGCGACAAAATCAGAGACTTCAGCTACTCCATCGGCTTGAACCTTTCTCATTACAAGAATACATTGACCGAAATCGGTACGGAAGCCGGGATTTTCACAGGAACCCGTATCTCTAACATGAATGTATTGATGAAAGGCCATGCGATAGGTATGTTCCACGGCTATCAGCTGGATGGTATTTACAAGAGTGAAGAAGAAGTGAAAAACTACAAGAATGATGCCGGTAATGCTGTATTGCCCTATGGTGTTTCCGATCCATCCACACTAAATGCTGCGAATTACGTGGGGCAGTATAAAGTAAAAGACGTAAACAACGACGGTAAGATCGACGCAAGCGACCGTACCTTTATCGGTAACCCGCACCCGGACCTGACGGGAGGACTCAATTTGAGCCTGGGTTGGAAAGGTTTCGATTTAAGCACCTATTTGTACTTCTCCATTGGCAATGATTTGTTCGCCATGTATAAATACTACACTCATTACGGGTCTTTACAGTCTACTTACTCAAAAGACCGTCGCGACAATTCCTGGAACCCGGTAACGAATCCGGACGGTATCTATCCGATGTGGGCAACCAACACAGGCGAGAGCACGATTGCAGCCAACGAGTCTAACTCCAGTTATATCGAAGATGGTTCCTATCTGCGTATGCAAACATTGACATTGGGTTACACGCTTCCGAAGAGCATCCTGGAAAAAATCAAATTTGAGAAAATCCGTATCTATGGCCAGGTATCCAACGTATTTACTCTATCCGGCTACTCCGGTTTGGATCCGCAAGTACGTACCGATACAGACGGCCGCTCTAACGACCGTACCATGGGTACCGACTTTGGATCTTACGGTATGCCCCGGCAGTTCATCTTAGGTGTTAACGTAATATTCTAAAACAAAGCAGGGAAAAGGACTATTTTTCCCAAGAAACAATTGACAACAATAAAAATCAAACAAGATGAAGAAATTATTTATATATACGGCGATTGCCGCCGCCGTAGCAGGAAGCATGACTTCGTGCTCTGATTTCTTGGAAGTGAAGCCGATTACAAATAAGAGCGAGCCGGATTTCATCTCTAAAGAAGGAGTCACCCAGCTGTTGACCGGCATGTATGCAAGATTAAATTCAACAGATGCCGATGACGGATATTTCCGCTCCACATTGACCAATTATGTGTATGGTGACGTAATGGGAGGCGATGCCAATAAAGGGTCCACATACCAAGACCAACCCGATTTCACCAGTCTGGAAACCTATACGTTTACTACTGATAATGCTTACTTCAACACCAAATGGGCGCACAGCTACAATGGCGTGTTTTTCGCAAACAATGTGATTAAAATTGCAGACCAATGTAAAGAGGAACTCTCTTCTACAGCCGGTCAAAGTAAGGATTTTTATACAGAAACGATTGCCCAGGCCCGTTTCATGCGTGCGTTCTGGCATTTCGAGGTCGTAAAATTATTTGGTGCCGCTGTTCCTTATGTGGATGAAGTAGCCATGCAAGAAGATGTGAACCCACAAGTATCCAACGTGGACGAAAGTGGGAATTACATCTACATCTGGGATAAAATCATTGCAGATTTCCAATACGCTTATGATAACTTGCCAGACATATGGCCCGTAGAAAAAGGGCGTGCAAATAAATGGGCTGCCGGTACTTTCCTGGCTAAGGTAAAGATGTACCAATCCTCTCCATACGACGGCAAGAACGGACAAGCCAATCGCTGGACCGAGGTAAAAACAATCCTGGAAGATGTAATGGCAAACGGTAAGGATAATAATGGAACCAAGTTCCGGCTGGCCGACACTTATGAAGAACTTTATACCGCAGGCAAAAGCGACTGGACCGGAGAATCCGTATTTGATGTCCAAGCTGCCGTAACGGGTACGGTGGAACAAACCTCCAACATAAACGGCGCATGGCATATCGGTTTCAGTGGAGCGTTGGGTACCGGAGGCTGGGGATTCTATCAGCCCTCATACGATATGGTCAATGCTCACATCGTTGACGAAAACGGCCTGCCGAAGATGGATAATTCCTATCGCAATACCCCGGCATTATCCTCCCTGGATAAAAATAATGTTCCCCATACAGACCTGGCAATCTATACAGACCCTCGTTTGGATGTTTCTACCGGTCGTTTTGAAACGCCGTTCCTGGACTGGACTATTCCAAGCAAATTAGACGGTTGGGTTCGTGACGTTTCTAATGGAGGTTTGTATCTGAACAAGAAAAATATACCGAGAAAAGCTGATAAGGGTAGCTTGTCTATCACCACTCAAACAAACTCGACAGCGAAAAACTTCCACTTGGTCCGTTACGCAGACGTATTGCTGTGGTATGCCGAGACACTGATCGAATTAGGGCAAACACAAGAAGCCGGCAAATATATCAACCAGGTACGTACCCGTGCCGCCAACAGTTATATAAAAGCCGTGGATCCTGCTACAATGTTAGAAACAAACTCTACTTATGTATTGGACGACAAAATAAACAGCAAGAATTATACAAACGCGGCGGCTAACTATCGTATCGGCTTGTACCCGGATGCTCAATTCGCGTCAAAAGAGAAAGCGCTCGAGGCTCTTCGATGGGAACGTAGAATTGAACTCGCAATGGAAGGACACCGTTGGTACGATTTGGTTCGTTGGGGTATTGCTGCCGAAACGTTGAACAGTTACACGAAGTATGAGGCAAAATACTTAGGCAAGTATACGAATAGTGCTTACAACACCAAATGGGTTACCATGCCTATCCCGCATAACGAGATACAAAAAATGAACGGCCTTCTGATTCAGAATGAGAATTGGAAGTAATTCGAATACACAGATCAAATAGTTATTTTGAAAAAGGGTATGCCAAAATGTATTACCGGACGTAGATGACCGTCTACATAGCCTGTATCTTTAATTTCGGCTTTTGGCATACCCGTTCAAATCAAAAAGAAACGGATGAATTGAATATGAACTATAAACAAGGATTTACCCTCCCCTTTCTTTTGTTCCTTTTATGTACCGGTATCCTGTGGTGGCATTTACAAATCACTCAGGAAGCGACTTTTTTTTACCGGGAACAACAACAGATTTTCCTATTCGATACTGTATATATTGCGAATATCCTCAAGACGATCGGAGGGGTAGCTACTGTTATCTCCCAGTTTTTAATACAGTTCTTCAAAGTCCCGTTCATAGGATCACTGGCAACAGCATTGTTGGGCGGAATCGCCGGATGGTTGTATTGGTTGACCTTACGCAAAGTACATGCAGCTTGGTATCTTTTCCCGTTGGCATTCCTACCTTTTCTGTTCCAGTATCTTTATCTTATAAGCCATAGTTATCACTATGAAGGATTGGTAGCGATGTTCTTCTGGTCATTGTCCCTCTTCATTTACAGTATCGGCACACTCAAACTGAGCTGGGGATACCGGACTTTGCTCAGTTGTGTACTGACAGTCGGATTATTTTGGGGAATGGGGTCGATAGCCATGTTATTTGTCCTTAGTATCCTGGTTTTTGATTTATTACGGAGAAACGAACGCTGGTTTACCGGTTTTATCCCCTTACTCCTACTCTTCATCATAGGAACCCTTACGGTCCTGGCAGGAAAGAAACCAGGCTATGACTATGTATTCTGGATGAAAGATTATGTTGAATATTTCGTGGACCTGCAACCGTTTTACAGCCTGTCGTGGCAAGTGGCATTGCTCATCATGCCTCTATTCTTCTTCTCACGTTATGCAGACAAGATGAACGTATATGTAAAAGTCATTGTAACCATTGCTCTATTATTCTTATCCGGCACCTATTATAAACGAACAGCAGATTCCCGCCGGGAAAAAGATTTTTATACGTTGATACAAATGTTCCATTATATAAATACGGAACAATGGGATGCCATTGTTTCTTCTAAAGAGCTAAATCTCAATAATTATTTACACCTGAATTGCCTGAACCTGGCTTTATCACATAAGAAAACCTTGTTGACCGACTTATTCAAGCATCCGCAAAACGGTATGGCTTCCTTGCTGTCAAATTACCAATTCCACATCGAGGAAAGCCTTTTATTCAGCCAAATATATTACCATTTGGGTATCACCTCCTTAGCATACGACCTGGCATTCGGTTCTTCCGTCGGAATCACGTTCGGAAACCCGGAAATGACAAAGTTGTTAATCAAGTCGCATTTAATCTACGGATATTACCCCGCAGCCGAGAAGTTTATCTCCCTGCTGGAAAAGACATGGGGCTATGATGAGTGGGCCTCATCACAACGAAAGTTTCTCTATAATGACCAAGCTGTGGAGAATGATCCGGAATTAGGATCGAGAAGGAAAGATTTATCCGATAACAAAGACCTTTTCGCTAATATATTAAGTTTACCTGAAAACCTGACGATCATATTACAGATGAATCCTGATAATCAGGCCGCACGGGATTATATGATTAGCGCGTTGTTGCTGTCAAAGAATATGCCTGCCATAAAAGCATTTGTCGAGAGATTCAGCGGAACGAAAGTTTTACCTGTACTGCCCGACCTATTACAACAAGCCGTGATTTCCTACGCCGAGCATGCTCCCGATTATTGCCGCCAATATGGAGTAAGCGAAAAGACCTTGAACGAATTTGCTCTATTTAAGGAGCGCGTAATGCAGCTAAGACATTCCCGGCAAGACATCACATCGGGAATTGCAGACTACCGTTCCACTTTCTGGTATTATTTTCTACTTACAAAATAGACAGGCATGAGTAAACATCTATACACAAATGCAAGCCTACCGGCTTTCCTGATGGCTATCATCCTGATGGTTTCATGCAGCCAAAGAGACATTCAAATCGCCAGACAACTGAACCTGGAAGCGACCATCTATCCGGATTATAAAGAGGTAACAATACCGGTCAACATCGCTCCTCTGAACTTCTCCGTAGCCGATAGCAGCGAATATTGCCTGATTGCAAAAGGGAAAGAAAGCCTATTTCAAGTACATAGTGACAACGGACTTTTTGATATCCCGCAGAAGAAATGGAAAATGTTGCTGCAAGAGAATGCGGGAGGACGAATAGAGATGACTATCGCCAAACGAATAGACGGAGAGTGGAGCGCCTATATACCTTTCCATCTGGAAATAGTGAAAGACTCCATCGACAAATACATAGCTTACCGGCTATTAGCCATGAGTAACGACATGTGGAACCGGATGGGGATATACCAACGCGATTTGGAAAATTATGATCAAAGTGTCATTTACGAAAATAGTCTGACCGATTATAATTGCGTGAACTGCCACACCTTCTCTTCACAAAATCCAAACAAAATGATCTTCCACATGCGTGGGCTCCACGCAGGTTCCGTACTCATAGACGGGAAAAAAATAACCAAGTTAAATACAAAGACACCGGAAACCGTTTCCAACTTTGTGTATATGTCCTGGCATCCGGACGGAAACTATCTGGCAGCAACCGTATGCAATACATTCCAGCATTTTTTCATCAATAATCCCAACACGCTGGAAGTACTGGATCACAACTCCGATATCGTGATTTACGATAGTAAGAAAAACGAATTGTTTACCTGTGATGGATTAAATTCCAAAGATGCCTGGCAAATCTTCCCGAACTTTTCTCCCGACGGGAAAAGCCTGTATTTCAGTTCCACTGAAGCGGTAAACTCGTTAGAACAAAATTTCAGGCAAATGACCTATAGCATATGCCGTATTGGCTTCGATCCGGAAACACGTACTTTCAGGCCACAGGTGGACACGCTCTACAACGGCCGCCTCCACCGGAAAAGCGCCTCATTCCCAAAAGTTTCGCCCAACAACAAATATCTGGCTTTTACATTGCAGGAATATGGAGGTTTTGGGGTGTGGCACAGAGACGCTGACTTATACATGACCCGCCTGTCGGATGGAAAAACATATCCCCTGGTCGAGGCGAACAGTGCCGGGGGCGACAGCTACCATTCATGGAGCCATAACAGTCATTGGCTGGTATTCAGCAGCCGCCGGCTGGACGGATTATATTCCCGTCCGTTTTTTACCTATATTGATGATAAAGGCATAGCACATAAACCTTTCCTATTGCCACAAAAAAATCCCGTAAAATATTACAAGGATTTGTTATGGACGTATAATCTTCCTGAGTTTATACAAGAAAAGGTACAGGCAGACACACATGCTATCATGAAAACGATGAGAGAATCAAAAGGAATAAATGTAAAATAAAGCACGGAACTACCAGATTCTCCAATCCGGGATATCAATAGAATAAGCCTTTTCGGGAGACATCCGCATACCCAGATACATGCCAGGATTAGAACTGAATGTCCCGATAAACAGTTCCGCTTCCGCCAATACATCCATCGAAGCAAACAGTTTGATATAACGGTTTTTCTTTACTTCCGCCGCTTCATGCTTGAATGTATTATGGAAATACCCCCTTTCCTCTTTTCCACAAAATGTCCGGAACGACCAGGAAGGATAATTTTTCTCTAATTCCTCAATCACCGCATAATCGTCTGTAAGGACAAAAGCGGAACGGATATCCGACAGTTGTTCCGCTTTGCCTATATATTGCCTGCAACCGAGGATTTCAGCTTCGCTAAATTTATCACCTCCCCGTATATGAAAACCGATATATTGGTTCGGAAGATTTGCAGACCGTTTGTACCGTTGCACTTCTTTTTCTGTCTCTTCATTATACACCCATGTCATTTCTATCAATCTACGGCAGATAGCCCGCAAATCACCTTTCAATCCCAGTTCGGGGAAATTATATTCCGAAAGAAGGTTTTGTGAACGAATAGCATCCCATAAATCAAATGTAGTGAGCTTACGGGGATTAACAGACCGGAAAGTATTAGTCAACAAGGCATCGGCTTTCCTCAACAGGGAATATTTAAAACGAGGATTCGGACGCCGGTTAAAATAAGCATGCAGGAAATTACCACCCTCCTCACAAAAAGAGGAAAAATAATCATTCCAGCCCTCTTTATATTTAAAATTAGCATCCTTGGAATAGATGGAAAACCGTATCTTCTTATCCAGGCAATACAGAATAGCAAGAATCATATTATTGTATTCCGAAAAAAAACCAGAATCACCTCCCAGATGATAAACAAAACGGGGAGTACTCCGGTCATTTACCCGGTGGTATAAATCTAACAATGTCTTTTCCGCCATACTATTTCAACTTTCTCAAAACAGGAAGAGCCGACAACTTGGCAAACCGGGCTTCCTTATATTTTTTCATTACGGCATAACCGAACATCGTACGCCTTACTGCCTGTCCAAGCGGTTGGTCGAATATATTGCACAAGAAAGCAACCAGTTCTTGCATCCAGTCCTTTTCCTGTTGTTCTTTAGTCTGCCAAGGGAGGGATAATTTCTGTAAATAAGCCTCATCATCATTATCCAGACGGATGATTTCCTCCACAGCCTCATCCATATTATTGAATAACTGAATATTTATTATCGATTCCGGATTAAAATCCGAATGTACATTCGGATTTCCCCAATATATTGGGAGTGAGTTTACCACCATCGGCTCCATCAACTTTTCCGTAGTGTATCCGGACAAAGCACTGTTCTCAAAAGCAATTGTAAACTTATAATCCCGGATAAACGTCATTTTATCAGAAACAGGTCCACCTACATTATTCAGCAAACGTCCTCCCGAATCCACCTTCTTGTATTCGGACAACCGGTGGAAAAATTGTTCGCGAAGCGGTGTAGAATACATGCTGTTGGAATATACAAAATTACAGAATTTACGATTTACCAACGATTTATCCACCTGCTTCTTTCCTAACCGCTCGTATCCCTTATAAAATAAATACAAGGGAAACCGGAGATAACGGTCTTCAAAAGTAATATGCTGAAAACCCATGCCATAATCACAGAAATTAAAATCTGGAACATCATTCTCACCGGTGAAATAAATCTTTATGCAATCTTTATAGTCCAAATGGCTGAATCCGAAAGTAGAATAAAAAAGATAGTCCGGATTAGTATCGATAACAACATCATAGTAACCGGATAATGTATTAACAATCAAATTATCCTGAGGATCAAAGTCTCGCCAGAAATCTACGAAATTTATCTTTATCTTTTTCATACGCATGCTCAAAGTGTTGCCTTCACATACAAACAAGCCAAACGAACGGGCAATTTATACGCTAATAGTTTCAAATTAGACATAAACGGATACTTACGCCAAGAAAAACTGTTGTAACCTTTAAATATCTGATTTACTCTTTGTATTCTTTCCCGGATAACAGAAGTCTTCACATGATTACGAAGCAATTCCTTAAAAAAATAAATCCGCTGGTTCGCCAAATAATCGAACAAGAGAGGAGTCAACGGCATATTCCTGTTTTTCATCTCTTTCACAATTTCACGGAAAACAATTTCCAAGCTGTCAAAATTCCTGTCACTCATTTTCTGGGTGATAGAACCCGGACGTACCCGGTATTTATATGTAATCTTTTTAGCGACAAGCAGTTCTGAAGCCCTGGCTGCCAAACAGAAAGACCATAGGATGTCTTCATGCAGGATTCCTTCATAAAACCAACAGGACTGTTCGGTAAACATCCTTCTCCTTACCAGTTTATTCCATGCCATCCCATGCCATAACCTGGCAAAAAGTTTATCTGCAATATCCTGATCTGCCAGGCATGTTCCATCCATTAATACCGTTTCCGGATATTTCAGCCGGTCATCCGAGCCCAACAACTCGTATTCACCAATCACAAAGTCGGCATATATCCCATTCATAGCTTTCACTAATATCTCGATGGCATCGGAAGGCAACATATCGTCGCTATCCAGAAAAAACAGAAACTCTCCGATGGAATTACGTATACCGGTATTTCTTGCAGCAGACAGGCCACGGTTCTCATCGTGTGATAAAAAGTGAACTTTATCTTTACAAGGATGTGCATCTACAATCTTCCGGGCCTTTGTCATGCTGTCATCCGGAGAGGCATCGTCAACCAACAGGATTTCCAACTCTTCATACGTCTGGTTTAACGCAGAAAGTAAACATTCCTCTATATAGTCGGAAACGTTGTATACAGGTACGACAATAGATACTTTCATATTTTTATCCAGCTATCTGGTATTAAATCGGGAGTAGTTTCCGTATTCAAAAAGAGCGAAGGGGCAATTACCACCTTCTTTTTATTGGGGTTCAACCAGGCACCCCACCAACTAAACGAACTGTTTGCTATAATATTATGCTTACAACAAGACATCAAATACATATCCTGCCACGAATCGATTCCCTTATTCCAATCGACATAAACAGGAGAAGGTATATCGAGATGTTCTTTTACCCATTTCATATCATCGGAAAAAACAAAAAAAGTCGCTTCCGGAACTTTATTTCCGAGCATGGCTATTGCTTGTTTATAATAATCTATCGTACAAATATTTCCATAAAGGTGTTTATACTTGTCAGACAAATAATCACCTCTTCGAATATGGATGGAAACACTATCTGTTTTTTGTATCTGCACCGATAAATCGGCAGTTAACTTGGATATCTCCAAGTTAACCTGATATTGCCGTAATATCAAATCTTTTACGTTATAAAAGTATTTCTCACTTTGCCAGAAACCAAATGTCAGGGTCAAACCGGATTGTTCTTCCAGATAAGCCTTATCAAACATCCCTGACTGCTGCTCTTGTACTATCTTTACACCCAGCAGACGCAATAAGGACAAAAAGGTCCGGGCTACATATTTTATCATTCCCCTATCTTTGAAAAGCAACAACTTACGAACCACCCGGACAAGAAATTCATAATATCTGTTTCTCTCCCCCAAAGAGATACCGAACAGACGTTCTAATTCCAACCCGTTGTGTGTTGCTTCCCTGCGGATAGAATAATCACTTAAATACAATTTCTTATTTACCGCCGCCTGCTTGCTTACGTAAAATGCGTATTCAAACATTTGGTTACCCAAACCTCCTGAAAGAACTATAATTTCCATACGTTTATACCAATGCCCTCTTCAACTGTTTTAAATACCGGATTATATTTTGTTTGAGTTTTAACAAACAAATAATGCCTGTTTCCATACTGCTCAAAGTAGCATCAATACCTGCCTGCATAATATCTTCGTTGGTGAAAATATTATATAAGGCAAATTTATCCAGCAAGACGATGTAATCCCTCACATTCCTCTCCAAGGATAATTTCTTAAACATATACAAGTATTCTCCAATAACCAACTTGCTATTTTCAATACAATCATTCGTTATCTGGAACTCACTAAGTCCTACATCTATCAAGGGTTCGTTAATCACCGTGAAATGCTTATTCATCCTCAGCATCCGGATATAAAACTCGGTATCCACCAACCATATCAGACGTTCATCGAAGTAAAGCCCCTGATTGTTCCTGAAAATAGTCACACTGGGAGCTCCTATGCAATTCTTATCATACAATATTTCCGGAATATAGGACAACTTTGATACCTTTTTTGTCAATATCGGCCGGTTTATTACTTTGTCTTTTCCTACTTGCCTGGATGCAGAAAAGGCAAACAGGGAGGATGGATTTTCTTCCAATGCCTGCACAAAGCGGGATAACGCATCCGAAGATGAAAACCAGTCATCATGATGCATAATCTTAATATATTTCCCTCTTGCAAGAGATATCGCTTTATTCCAATTGGCAGGACTACCCAACGGCTGTTCATTCTTAACATAAACAATCCGCTCGTCCTTTTCACTCAACGGCTTCAGTTCATCTGTAGGAGAATCGTCAGTGATGACAATTTCATACTGCTGAAAGGACTGTTGAAGAATCGAATCCAGACACCTCTCTAAAAAATCGGCACGCTTATATGCCGGGATACAAATACTGACTATTATTTCTTGTTCCATTTATATACGACTGGCTATTGTTTCTTTTTCAGAAGAAAAGACAACACTTCCCGGAATATGACAGCAGACGAAAACCACATTGCCGCCACATAAAATACGGCAACCAACAATACTTTCGCTATCAGCTTTATATAAAGATTTTCTATCTGCTTTGTTATCAACCAGGCTATTACTATGCTAACAAAGACAATAAGCAAATAAGGCACCGTATCTTTCAGGAAATTAAAGAATGACAGCGGAATCAGTTTGCTTACCGAAATATGCCAAATCAAAAGAATCAGAAAAGAGACAATCAGGTTTGCCATCGCTATCCAGTACAAACCGTAGGGGCAGGCAAAAAATGTAACCGCTATCTGTATAATCGAACTGACCAGAGTACACCAGAAATAGAAGTTTGAACGCCCATGCGCAATAATTATCTGGATATAAAGGGAGGAAAACAGATAGACACATCCCCACATGCAATACATCTGCAATATCGGGACAGCAGGTAAAAAGTTACTGTTTATAATTGTAATAAAATCCCTGCTGATAAAAGCCAGCCCCAACAATGCCGGAAAAGAAATAAAAGAGATAAAACGTACCATCTTCCTCAACATATGGGATTGACGCTCTTTTTCAGATTGGACTTGCACAAACACCGGTTGTGCCACACTGTAAATCATTCCATTAATAACCTGGGTTCCCATTCCTGCCCATTTCGTCCCCTGCGAATAGAAGCCCACATACGCTTTCGTATAGAACTTACCGAGCAATACAGAGAATATATTTATCTGAACCTGACTCACAATAGAAGATACCAGCATCTTAAAACTAAATCCGAACATCTCCTTTACAGGAGTAAAATCTATCGAAAAGCTAGGTCGCCAAGGGGAGAAATACCAACGGAGAAGAGTTCCCAAAGTCGAAGCAGCCAAAGTCTGTATCGCCAAAGCCCAATAACCATAACCGTTTAATACCATATAGATACCGATAACACCGGATATAGCTGTAGCAAAGATATCGACCTTTGCCCTTTCCTTTACCATCAACTTTTTAAATAAGACGGCATTATGGGCTATCCCCAAACTTCCTACGACAATGGAAAGAAATAATACCCGGGAAAGGGGTATCAGGGCAGGTTCCCTATAAAATTCGGCAATCAGAGGGGCACAGAAGTATAAAATAACATAGATACTACTACCCACAATCAGGTTAAACCAGAAAACAGCATTGTAATCATTATCCTTAAATACCGGGCGGTTCGTCAGTGCGGCAATAAAACCACTCTCCTGTATAGTACTTGCAATCGCGATAAAAATGGCAAGCATACCTACCAGCCCGTAATCATCTTCCGTCAGGTTTTTCAGAAGAATTATTCCTATCAGGACACCCAGCACTTGTTGAACACCATTGCTGATACCACCCCAGAAAAGCCCTTTTGCCGTTTTCTCTTTTAGAGTCTGTTCTGCCATAAAGCATTATTTAAACCGCATGACGGCAGGACGCATTTCTTTTTCAACATACAAATATCCAGGGCATAGGGTCGTTTCTAATTTATGTTCTCGTAATATGCCTTGTATAACAGGTACATCATCAGATAAGTGATAGACACATACCGAACCGGATATATTCTTTGCCTTACTTAATAAACAGGAAGCTCCCCGCAAAGCCTTACGTTCATAACCTTCTATATCCATCTTCAAAAATAAATTGTCTGAAGGTTTATCTTTAAAATAGTCGTCCAATGTTACGTTATTTTCATCATTCATATCGCTAACGTATTTACGGACAATCGTCACTTTCTCTTTCCAAGGGGCAAATGTAGCTTGTAAAGCTTCAATCCATCCCTCATTGCATTCGAACAGATAAGCATGGTCAATCTCTTCGATAGTATCGAGGGTAAAAATAGCTTCCGCACAGCCTATGTCCAGCAAGGTCTTTCCCTTTAATTCCTGATAAGATTCCACATAGCGATGGGCACAACGGCTGTCTTGCTCCATTAATAGCTCTTTATAAGAACCGGATACGCGATGAAACATATCACGCCTGAAATAAAGCCTCTTCCCTTTATGATACACATATGGCAATCCGTTTTCCGCATCTACAGCCACATCAATTTGCAAACGATCATATTCTTTCTTCCACAAATAAGGGAACGGCGTCGGGCCTGTTTTTCCTAATATCCAGAATGCCTGCTCCTTTTCTGTCTCCGGTTTGATAACAGAATAATATAAATAATAGCCTTTACATCTTAACCAATCCCGGGTTCTCCGGTATGCAGACAGGAAATCACCCAGAAAAGCATTGTAAACGGATTGCCGGACTTGCTCAGAGACAAGTGTTCTGTATAATCGGGTTATCATAGTTTATTTTTTTATCTGCCGATGCAATGATAAATAAAACCATTCTCTTCCAGCTCGGCAGCATCATAAATATTACGTCCGTCAAGGATTACCGGGGTAGCCATCAGTTTCTTTATTGCCGACCAGGAAGGCAGGCGAAATTCTTTCCATTCCGTAACCAGAAGCAAAGCATCGGCATCCACAACCGTGTCATATATATCTTTAGCATAATGAACGCTATCCCCCAAAAGACGACGCGTTTCGTCCATTGCCACCGGGTCGTATACATAGACGTCACAACCGACAGCCAACAACCTGTTTATAAGTACCAATGAAGGGGCTTCACGCATATCGTCCGTCTCCGGTTTAAAGGCTAGTCCCCAGATTGCAACCCGCCTGTGTTGTAAATCCCCTTTGAAATAATTATTCAACTTATGAAACAGGATTGATTTCTGTTTCTCGTTTACATCCTCAACAGCTTCCAGGATACGCATATCATATGCATATTGTTTTGCAGTCTTGATAAGCGCTTTTATATCTTTCGGGAAACAAGAACCTCCATATCCGCAACCGGCATACAGGAAACGATTACCTATACGGGCATCCGAACCGATTCCCTTACGAACCATATTGACATCGGCGCCAACAATCTCACACAGGTTGGCAATATCATTCATAAAACTGATACGGGTGGCAAGCATTGCATTAGCCGCATATTTAGTCATTTCGGCAGAAGGCACATCCATAAAAATAACACGGAAATTATTTAACAGGAAAGGCCGGTACAAACGCGTCATCAATTCTTTCGCCCTATCGGATTCCACCCCGACAACCACCCGGTCCGGACTCATAAAGTCCTTGATAGCTGCTCCTTCTTTCAAAAACTCCGGATTGGATGCCACATCAAACTCAATCTTCAGATTCCGTTTATCCAACTCTTCCTGAATAACCTGGCGAACCTTTCGAGCCGTACCTACCGGCACCGTACTTTTATTTACAATAAGAAGGTGTTGTTTCATATGCTGTCCGACCATACGCGCTACATCCAGCACATATGTAAGATCAGCACTGCCGTCTTCGCCGGGAGGAGTACCAACAGCACAAAACAGGACCTGAACCTTATCCAGACATTCCGTCAAATGTGTGGTAAAATGCAAACGACCTGCTTGCTGGTTACGCCGTACCATTTCTTCAAGTCCGGGCTCATAGATTGGAATAATACCTTGTTTCAGATTCTCTATTTTTTCCGTGTTTACATCCACGCAAAAAACATCTGTTCCCATTTCTGCAAAACAGGTTCCTGTCACAAGCCCTACATAGCCAGTCCCTACTATCGCTACTCTCATAATTATATTTCCCTTTGAAAGGTCCTCCTGTTTTTAATTGCCATCCAGATACATAAAGGTTCGTCACTCCCAATATGGGAATAACAAACATATGACAAAGATAACACGTTTATATATATCTAAAGGAGTTGAACCTGAAAAACCACAATAAACCAGTTCTATAGCAAATAAAAACAGGGAGGAAGAACAGAACCTGCCTGTCTTCCTCCCTTTCCATAGTTAAGGTCCACTGTAAATTGCAATTTTACAAGTAGAGTTTCTTGTGTGCTTTTATTAATGCCTACCCTCTATTTCCCTCTTTCTGTTTTTATAAACGGACTTGAATATATATTATTATATATGCCGTAAAAAAAATTTAAAGACACAAATCTAAACAAGCTCTATAGATAGGACACTTTTTCCTAATTCATAGTTATGGTTTTTGAAAATCATAACTATGAATTCAGAAAACCATAACTATGAAGAATAAGACTGCTCTTTCCACCTGATTGTATACGAAGCGACCCCAAAAAGCTATGCAATATTCATTTGCATAACTTTTGGGGGTCATTCTCTGGCTATCTTAGCCTATATATAAGTAACCTTATTTTACTTCGCTTCCCGGTTTTACTTCTTTTTGCGGAGTGATGACAGACAGTTTTCCGTCAAAATCCTCAGCAGAAAGAATCATACCTTCGGATACGATGCCTTTTAATTTACGGGGAGCCAGATTTGCTACAAAACAAACCTGTTTGCCTACCAGTTCTTCCGGGGCATAATGCTGGGCAATTCCCGAAACAATCGTACGTTTTTCCAGGCCGTCGTCAATACGGAATTGAAGCAGTTTATCCGCTTTTGGAACTTTTGTACATTCAAGAATGGTTCCTACACGGATATCCAATTTCATAAAGTCATCGAACTCAATGTTTTCACGGATTGGTTTTGCCTTGTAATTTGCTTCTTCATTTGCTTTCTTGGTATCGAGAAGTTTCTGTACTTGTGCCTCTATTACGCTATCTTCCATTTTTTCAAACAAAAGTTCGGATTTACCTAACTGATGGCCGGCTTCCAACAAATCGGTAGAGCCTAAACGATCCCAACCCAGCGGCTGTACATTCAGCATCTTGTTCAAACGTTCCATGCTGAAAGGCAGGAACGGTTCAAAAGCAATAGCCAGGTTTGCCGTAATCTGCAAAGCGATATTCATGATAGTTGCCACGCGCGACATATCCGTTTTAGCCAGTTTCCAAGGCTCCGTGTCAGCAAGGTATTTATTACCGATACGTGCCAGATTCATCGCTTCTTTTTGTGCATCACGAAAATGGTATGCATCGAGCAGGCGTTCCACATCTTCCTTCACATTTGCAAAATCGGTCATAGTCTGACGGTCATAGTCGGTCAACTCTCCAGCCGCAGGTACTTTGCCATCAAAATATTTTTCGGTAAGAACAAGGGCACGGTTCACGAAGTTACCCAGAATAGCAACCAGTTCGTTATTGTTGCGTGCCTGGAAATCTTTCCAGGTAAAGTCGTTATCTTTTGTTTCCGGAGCATTAGCAGTCAGGACATAACGCAATACATCCTGCTTACCCGGCATATCTACCAGATATTCATTCAACCAGACAGCCCAGTTACGGGATGTGGAGATTTTATCGCCTTCCAGGTTAAGGAACTCATTTGCAGGTACATTTTCCGGAAGGTTATAGGAACCTTCCGCCTTCAGCATCGATGGAAATACGATGCAGTGGAATACGATATTATCTTTACCGATAAAATGAACCATCTTTGTTTCCGGATCTTTCCACCACGTTTCCCAAGAATCGGGAAGCAATTCTTTTGTATTGGAGATATATCCGATAGGAGCATCAAACCAGACATAGAGCACTTTGCCTTCGGCGCCTTCCACCGGCACAGGTATCCCCCAGTCCAAGTCGCGACTTACAGCACGTGGCTGAAGTCCCATATCCAGCCAGCTTTTACACTGTCCGTATACATTCGGTTTCCATTCTTTATGACCTTCCAGAATCCATTCGCGCAAGAAAGGTTCCCATTTGTCAAGAGGCAGATACCAGTGTTTGGTTTCCTTCATCACGGGCTTGCTTCCACTGATTGCCGACTTCGGGTCGATCAGGTCTGTCGGACTAAGCGAGGTACCGCAGGCTTCACACTGGTCGCCATAGGCTTTCTCGTTACCGCAATGAGGGCATGTTCCGGTTATATAACGGTCGGCAAGGAATTGTTTGGCTTCCTCGTCGTAATATTGTTCGCTTGTTTTTTCAATAAATTCGCCTTTATCATATAAGGTACGGAAGAAATCCGAAGCCATCTGATGGTGCGTAGCTGAAGTTGTGCGGGAATAGATATCGAAAGTTATCCCGAAATCTTCAAAAGATTTCTTGATAATGCCATGATACCGGTCCACTACATCCTGTGGAGTTATCCCTTCTTTCTTTGCTCTCAGAGTAATAGGTACCCCATGCTCATCCGAGCCGCCAATCATCAGTACTTCTTCCCCTTTCAACCGAAGATAACGCGCATAAATATCAGCAGGCACATATACCCCTGCCAAATGACCAATATGCACCGGTCCGTTAGCATACGGCAACGCTGTTGTTATCAGCGTTCTTTTAAATCGCTTTTCCATACCTTTTGTTCTATTTTTGAGGCACAAAGGTAAGGAATAATTTGAAATGTATTACTCAAATACCAGCTCAAACTCATCCAAATACAATGCACTACTGGTACTTCCGGTAAAGTAATCGCCATATTTACTTGCAGAAGCCACAATCAAAACATAAGTAGGTTTCGTAAAATAATCCCGGTATTGAAGATTAATATTGAAGGTACTATATTCCTTATTCTCCGTACCGGCTTTAAATTCTCCAAAAGCAATCATAGACTCGTTCTTCCAGCTCAAATCAACAAACTGTCCTTTTTGAGTATTCACCCTGAAAGGTTGCGTCCAGTCAAATAATGCGATATAAATATGGCAAGAATCCTTTTGCCCCATCATCTCGCTATATGCAGGACCTGCATAATCAATTGTCCCGGGACGATAACTATAATATCCTTTCATTCCGGAAGGACGGCCTGAATACGGTCTTCCAAAATCCAACTCAGCTCCCGGATTTTTAATATCCATAATCGCTTTAATAAATTGTCCCGTATAAATATTACCGGCGGCAAACGCTACCATCGCATATTCTGAATGAAGATATGCGGCAGAACCTTTAATTACATTTCGCTTTTCTTCTTCCGTTGGAGTCTTACCAGCTGTTTTTGCCCCTCCATTCCCTGAATCCCAGAAATAATTGTCATCCAAGTCTTTATTTGGATAATATGTTCCATTAGCCGCTATCCAATTATCAAAATTCAGGTTTGGTACTTGCAAGACTGTTTCAGTAGTAATTTCTTTTATTCCTTCAGATTTTCCATCGACAATTACCTCATATTGATAAGTAGTCTGAGGTTGCAAATGTGTCATCATCGCCAAATAAGTATCCTCTTCAAACGAGATTTCATGAGATAAAACAGAATCCCACTCTTCCGCTTCTTTTTCTTTATAACGAATTACAACTGAATTATTTTTCGTGTTTCCTCTCAGATAAACACGTTTAGCCCACACCGATACTTCTGCCGTTTTCTCGTCCTCATTCTGGTGTAAAACACTAACAGTCCATTTCTCCGTTACTCCGAAGGTGGTGACTTCAAAAACCCGAGGACGCCTAAAATCATGAACTTCTGTCGGTTCAGGAACAGTTACGGCCACAGAACTTCCTAATTGCAAGCTCTCTATCTCTATATTATCAAAGGTTGGCTGTTTTGCTTCATCTACATAAATAATAACATGTTTTGTCACTGCATCAACAAGTGGAGTACCCTCCTGGTTCTTTACTTTAATAATCCGGTTTATATCGTGCTCTACAGAAACAGTCCACCAATAATCCTGATAAAGTTTTAAGAGAAAATATACCGGTTCCCTAAAATTCATACGAGTATTGACCAACTGAGGTATACTATCTACAGAAGAAAATCCCGTATCCGGGAAATGAATAAAATCAATACATTTACTTGAATCCGGAATCAAGCTCATGCCCGATGTAATTTCCAATGTTTTTATGCGTACATCTTTCAAATCAATCGTATCAGCAATTTTAACTTTCACTGTATTAGTTTCTACATCTATTTTAGAAGAAACCATTCCATCGACCTCAAATTTCAATATCTCACCTTTAATTGTAGGACACGGTATATCATTCTCTATACAACTTGACAAGAGAAAAAATAAACAGAACCACAACCCCGGATATATGATTTTCTTTCTCATTTCTTTTTACAGGTAAAAGACAATTCCTAAATCTATCGACAAAAGATTTATTTTAAAATTTGCAGAACTGGCACGACGAGAACCTTTATAAACCTGGTCTTTTGTCTGGTCATACCATTTAAAATCCAAACCAGCTACATTTACTGATGCTTCAACTGCTGCATAATCATTAATGAATACTGTCAACCCGGGAGCCACACCAATATTCAAAGAGTGCTTCAATTGATGTACACCACTCAAATCAACACCTGTACCACTGGTAGACTTACTGGTGGAATAACCATAGGTAACCCGTGCTTCATTAAATAAACCAAAACGTTTACTATCCCCAAGATTCAAATATGTCCGCAAAAAGACAGCACCGGAAATAGTATGGGATACATCATGATAATCCTCTATGTCAAAACTCAAATCATCGCCTAATGATAAGCTGATATTATCCAACTTCGTATAAGAACGGGAATATGCTAAACGCCCTCCAATCGAGATGTTATTCCGAATAGCATAACTGACTAAAGGGGTTATTTTGAATGTATATCCTTCACTGTCTATATCTTTCAAAACAGACAAAAATTCAAAATTATCATCTACATGCTCCGAATATGAAAAGGTAGTACCTACCATCCATTGCCCTTTCGGAATAAAAGTTTTCATCACGATCCCACGATCGTATTTAGTATCTTTGGCTTCTTTTCCGAAAACAGATAGAGGAAAAATAACCAGGCAAAGAATATACAAGATATTTTTTATCATATTATTTAAAAGATTTTTCATTATAATCAAAAGATAACGATAAGTTGTCGACATATAGCACACTTCCAATACCCATTTTGCCTGTAACCTTTGAACCTGTAAATATTCCACCATATTTACTTGATGACATAACAATCGCTATTGTTTTAGGAATCACATTCTTTTCTGTGTATTTTATATCTATCTCAAATTTTGTATACTCATCAACTTTCTGGCTGGAATTAAAACGTCCGTAAGCAATCTGTTTACCAGAAGCATCTTTTAACCAGATATAAATATCAGCAATATCTTTAGTCATATCTTTATCTTCTTCATCAGTATATGAACCATATGTTGCATCCGCTGGATTATATTTATAATATCCTATTAACCGGGTTGGCCTACCAGAATAGTCTCTACCAAAAGAAGGACTTGATGCAGGATTTGACATATTTACATTAAAAGAACCTATAAATAAATTTCCTGCAGCAGTACCGGCTAGCATAACATCACCTAAAGACTCCATCCTTACAGCATGTAACCCATTTTGGCAATCTTCAACTTGTGTCGTGTTAGGACTTTTTCCAGCCATTTTCACACCATCATTGCCTGTAGCCCAATACATATTCTTACCCTCTTTATTTGGGTAAATATCATTCCATTCTTCAAAATCCATGTTCGGAATAACAGGCTCTTCCTGAGTTGTAAAATCAAAACTTACAGGGGTTTCAATATCTGCGACAACATTACAATCATAAGAAGTATTCACCTCTAAATTAGAAAGTATACATTCTGCGACATAATCACCATCCGAATTCACAACAACGGTTGCCGGATCTACTTGAATTATTTGCTCCTCTTCAGAAGCCACATCTTTCTGTTTATACTTTACAATAATATTATCAGGTGAACCTGCTGTTATTTTCAAGAAAGCAAATCTTGACCAGGCACTTATATTTGTGGTTACTGATACATTCGGCCTGACCTCTATATTTACAGATTCTTCCACTTGCTGTCCCAAATTATCCCGGGCTACAATTGTAACTGAATGAGATGTTTTCTTTCCATCCAAAAGAGGTAGCTTCGTCAACATTGCTGAAAAGTCTAATGTTGCATCCGTTGTGATTTCCGACAATTGAGGAAAAGCAATACCTAATTCTATCAGTTTTGCCCTTATCTCTTCATTCACAGTCATTAAGTCAACGTAAGCGGGTATCCCTTTTTCTTCATTAAAATATTTAGAAGCAAATTTTAAAGCAAGAACCTGCAGGCCGTTCTTAGATGTTATTTCGGAGGTTAATAATGCTCCTGCCGGATTTGTTTCTTTTATGCTCAATTCTTTCTCCGGCATTGTAACTATTTTAGGCATATTCCTCCCATGGTCATCCGTAAAGACAGGAACATTCAACGTACATTCAATATCATTAGTCTTTTCGTTGACTGTAACATCAAAGTCACCTCCGGCTTCAGGGCTATCCGGTGTCTCTCCAATAGAGAAATTTAAACGATAATGCTCCCGTGCTTTTGTTCCGGAAATCTCTTTTACTATCTTATAAGCAGTACCATTATTATTTACTAAATCCAATACTATATTTAATTTACCGGGAGTAAAATATCCGGCACGAGTTTCTTCTTCCTCAAAACTCAGTTCTCCACTTGTATTACTTACAGTTGTCTTATATCCAATAAAATATTGCTTTAATAAATCCGAGTAATTTACCGTTACTTTTACATTAGCCAACGAGCAAATAACTTCTGATTCCCTTAACGTAGCCTTCACTACTTCTATTGTATCAATTCCAAAATAGAAAGGTTTATCAAAAGCTGCTTTACCTGCATATACTGTCCCTGCTTTCACATAATACAAGCCCACAGGCAACTGAACCTTTCCAGAACCCAACTCTTTTGCATAATCTTCGAAAAACTTTATTGTATCTCCTGTTGCCGCCTTACAAACAGCCACACTAATAGCTTCATCATCAACAGCAGACCTGGTTACAACATTCATATCTTTAGAAGTACTGATATAAAGGAATCCTTCTTCTACCAAATTATTTTTCTCCTCACAGGATATGAAAAGGAGTAAAAAGAACAACAGCCAGCTTGTATGTCGTTTCATCTTCTCTACTTATTAATAATTACAGTCAATGTTTTCTCTAAACTACTTAAAGATGTATCAGTAACTGTTACCTGAAACTTATACTCACCTGCACCGCCCATTAACTTCATGAATCCCGTTACATCCAACGTATACTCTTTATCTCCTTCTTCTGGTCGAACTAATCCAACCCCATCCAATATAGATGTCATCGTTGGTGTTAAATTAATCAGATCAAAAGGATTCTCTTCTCCCAATATTTTTTCCAATTCAGGAGCTATTATTTTTACAACAATATTCTTCAATCCTGAAGGAGCTTTAATTGTGACTTTAACAGGAACAGTTCCCGCAAGAGCTTCCTCTTCTGTCATTTCCACCGGAGAATCAAGGCCTGTACCGACTATCGAAATTGACTCATCTCCCGGTTCATCCGTTCCGTCATCCGGATCAGGAGGTAAAGCCGGGGCTTCTATATTTATGATAGTATCACGAGTATGCATCGCTATATCAACCTTAATTCCGGGTTTTGCGAGTTGATCGATAATAGAGTCTACAGAAACATCAAGTCCTAAAGATATATTATACAACGTATTAGGCTCTGTATTAACTATCTTATGTTTAGATATGACATCCAATCCTTCCTTTGTTGTAGCATTTATTGCCAAATTAATATTTCCCCCGGAACGAAAATAAGCAACTCTCTGTTCATCTTTCCCCATTGAAAGAATTCCTGTACCATTCGTAACAACAACAGAATAATCGTCTTTAAATATTTTCAGGAAATCCTCATTATACTCTACATTGACTTTGGAATTTTTTAAAGAACAATCTGCTTTTATAGAACTAATTATACCAGGCTCTATCTCACAAACAGTGTCGCCAACAAAATAAGGAGCGTCAAAAGCGGCCTCATACAATTTTCCCCAAGAAGCACGGATTGTATATTTTCCTTTATCCAACAACAACTCTTCTGCATTCAAATATTCTCCATAAGAATCAAAATGTTGAACCACCTTTCCGGCAGAATCCATAATTTGTACGTTAAAATCATTTATATCTACCGTTGCAGCCACTTCTGCCTTTGCTTTTGATTCCGGAGTATCGCTTTCAGGCTGAAGGTTTAGTTTCAAATCCAAAGCCCCTGTTATTGCCGGATCTGCAGGGAGTTCACTTGGATCAACAGGTTTCAAACCTCCTGTCAATTCTTTTTTCATCTCACAAGAGATAACGCTTGATACCAATGAGATTAACAAAGCAATTTTATACATTATTCTCATAATACTTGTACTGATTTTACTACAGGAGTCTCTTTATAAGCATCTAATGTCACAATCAAATGATCACCAGCCTTTAATTCCTGTTCTACTCCATTTTCTATATGTTTCAAATCTCCTGCAAAATCAACACGTGTGCCAAATTCTTTTGCTGTGCCTGTTACATGAACTGTAAACAATTGACTTACCGCAAAAAAACCAGAACGCGTTTCATTCTTTGTATATAGGAGTTCTGCTTTACTATTTGTAACAGAAACTTTAAAATCCGGATTAATCAGATTCAAAAATTCATCCGTATATTTTAAAGAAACCTTAATGCTCTGATGAGAGCATTGCAATTTTACTTCTGTCACTGTATTTTCCTCAATCACAAATTCTTTTTTCCCTCTAAAGCAAGGTGTTTCAAAAGCAGCTTCCGGCAGATCACCGGAAAAAGCCTCTGCTATATAAAAACCTATTGGAAGCGAAAGGGGCATTCCTTCTTTCTTTAACTCCTCAAAAGTGTCAAAATTCTGTTTAATAGCCTGTCCGCTGCCATCTTTTATAACAATATGGAATGTGTCAACATCTACCGTAGATGCTGATTTCATTATGACAGGGATGTCTGTTTCGCTTTTGGTGTCCATTTGAAAAGATAGAAAACCATACTGCTCATCAATGATTTCTTCTTTATGACAAGAGGACATTAGCATTAAATACATTAAAATGTATATGATATTATTATTATTCATACATTAATTGTATATTATCAATATATAATTTACTTCCTATATGAACAGAGCCAGAAGAGAATAAACTAGCATCAAAGACTAAATCCACATTACTACTTTTATCACCTGTCACTTCACCCGATTTTATCAATATATATATATGAGTTGGCTTAGAAAGAGGCTCTATCCAATTATAAACCAATTGTACTTCATCTGTTTTAAATTCATCTTGTTTACCACCTATTTGCTTTAAATTTCGTCCTAATATTCTCTCTTCATCTGCAACTACAATCTCTACTGTAAATTTGTCATCACTCTTATATGGATAATATTTATAAGAAAATGAAAGTCCAAAAGGTTTCACATCAAAACTATATCCATCCCCCAGTGTGTATTGAGGATTTTCATTATATTTTCCCAAATACAAATATCCTGGATCGACATTTCGTGCATTGACTGCTGCTGCAGAAGCCCCACCTGCAGCAGTCATTCCACTTCCCCAAGCAATAGTCTGTAATAATGCTGAATATCCTGAAACAGCATCTATACCTGAAGCTTGTAATGTCCCAGAACTTGACACATATGCATATTTACTATTAGGAGATGTCGTTTTGGGATTCAATGTATTCCAAGCAGAGTTTATTTCACCTTTTTTATATGAGTACCATTTTTTCCATTTTCCACCATTCCCATCTTCACTATACCAATCTTCAAGACCTGATATATTTTCAGGCAAATACTCTTCTTTTTCTGTGGTAAATGTCATTTCCTCCGAAACATGATTGCCATACTTAGCTCTTGCCCGATATTGCGTTTCAGCCTCAAGACCTGTTAAAACAGCAGATGCAACATCTCCTTTCACAACCAATGTTCCATCAATTTGATCATTTATATCTGTCCATTGTCCATTCTTATAGAGTTGAAAGGATAATTTAGAAGCATCACATGTTGTCGCTGTTGCTCTCAATACAGCCCGTTTTGCAAAAGCATCACCATTTTCCTCTTTATCTCCATTCATCGACATTTCAAACTTCGGAGGAATCAAATCCACAATAAGAGTTTTTACATCTTCATAAGTTGAACCTTCAAATTCAGTCTGAACAGTCAGTTCATATTCATATCGTTTAATATTATCATCATCTAAAACCAAAGAAGAAATAGCCTCTTTAAAATTCACATAAGGAACAGATTCTTTCAAATTATATTTGATCCCGGGGACAAATTCTCCATTAGTCAAATTATAACTATTTACCATTCCTGTTGCATCCGTAATTTTTAATAAGCATGCCGATAATTCTCCTGTAGACTTTATTGTGGCTTTATATTCAGGATTAATTTTAACACCATCATTATAAATAATACCACCCTCTGTTACGCGAATAGCCTGAGAACTGATAAAACCATCCGACAAAGTGATTTTAGGAGCCACATCCGGTACCATTTTTACAACTAAGGTCAAAGGTTTACTTGTATGTGCATTTACAAGTGAATCTGTCACTATAAGTTGATAGTTATACAACTTTACATTTGTCTCCCCCTCCGGAATACGTGGTAGTCTTTCAATCACAGATCTAAAATCTATAGTAGCCTGCTTTTTATGCCAAATATCCGACAGAACAAAACCTTTAGCCAGTAAATCTGCTTTACCAGTATCGTCCAAATGAGCTAAATCATATTCTATAGCTTCTGCCTGATCTTCCCACATCAATAACCTACAGTTCTCAATTGTCCCAGGAACAGACATCTTAACATTTGCATCTCCTATAACATCTTCAATTCCCAACACAATAGGATCTTCATTGGCAAACCCAACAGGTTCCACCAATGGACCATCTACAGGCAACATATAATCCGGAACATATATATAAAGAGGCTTTTCTATTGTCTTATCATTAATTGTTATTCTAACAGTCAAACCTCTATCCGGGCGTGTATCAGGAGTCGAATTAAAAGTCAAACGAATATCATCCTTCGGCTTTACAGAAGGAACTGTAACTGAAAATTGTTTCATTTCTCCTTCATCAGGAGTAACAGTTAATACGCCTTTCAAATCCTCACCATTTTCATTTACCTGGAACCAACCGGAACGGGTTTCATCTTGAATAAACTCAAACGGTTCGGTTGTATGAGTTGTTTCAAATGCAACTGCATATTTAGGATATACCATTTTACAACTATCAGTATAATAAACGGTTGCCCGTGCATTTGTTAATGCACAGGTAACATCCAATTTAGTTGTCATATCCTGTTTAATGATAAACTCTGAAACTCCCTGAAAATGAGGAGACTCAAACGCTGCTGGAACTTGTTTTCCAAAAGATGCCCGAATCTTATAATTACCCCGTTCCAGTTCTATAATATCCGGCATATCTTTATACTGCTCAAATGTTCTAACAACAGTATTCTCTTCCCCTTTAAGAATTTCAATCTTATATTTTTCGGTATCCAGAAAAGGAGTCCAATCAAAAGATGTAGAACGAGTCACTACAGCTCCATTATTTACAACCGTAGTATCAGTCATCAAAGACAATTGTAATATACCAGCATTTTCTACTTCACCAAATCTATCTGAATTACACGAAAAAAAGATTATAGCAGAAATCAGAATACAAAAAAAGTACGTTATATATCCTAAATAACGTTGTATCAATTTACTCTCTTTCATTTTTATGCATATAAACCTATTCTACCAAAAACATCGGCTCATTAGATTTATCCCCCTTTAGCTATTAAAATTAAGTGCAAAGAAATAAGAATCCAAAAATTCGCACAAGGTCTATTTATATTATTATATATTCTTTTTTTAAAATCTCATCGCACACACACAATACAAATACCTGATTTCTTGCAACAAAGAAACATACTTTCTAAAAAAGTGTTCCATTTTTTAGAACATTCCGGTTATCTTTATCAAAATCCACTTATCTTTGTAAACATTAAAATACTCTTCTATATGGAAAATGACATACCCAAAATAGATCTTCCTGATGACATGATTATCGGAACGGATATTAGCAGAGAGATACTCAGTTTGTATACCAATTATCCATGTCGCTTAAAGGCGGAAATATTTGTATTGTGCATGCAGGGAGAAATAGAAGCATCAATAAATTTAAACAGAATCAATGTTAAAGCTTTTGATTTTGTTACAATCTTACCAGGAAGTATTTTTCAGATACATAAAGTTGAAGGAGACCTAAAAATATACTTTATGGGATATTCTTCCGAATTTCTAGAACATGTAAACATGTTAAAGACAGCCATGGATATGATTTATCTCATAAAAGAGAGACCCGTTATCTCTTTAAAAGAAAATGCGGCTTTGCTATTGGAGGACTATTTCTCTCTACTTATAAAAACATATGATTTTTGTAAAGTAAAACTGAGCCGTGAAATCACCTCCCATCTTTTTTCCGGCATGCACCTCGGAGTTGGCGCTATGTACAGAGATAAAGCTTACGTAAAGGCTCCACTTTCCAAAAGTGAACAAATTGCTAAGGAATTCGGGCAATTAGTGATGCAGAACTACAGCAAAGAGCGGAATGTTGCCTGGTATGCACGTAAATTAAATATCACCCATGCACATCTTTGTACTACCGTAAAGCAAGTAACAGGTAAAACCTGTATCGAAATCATTTCAGAAATGGTAATTATGGATGCGAAATCCCAATTAAAATCCACTGACTTATCAATACATGATATTGCTTATTCATTAAACTTTACGAACATGTCTTTTTTCGGTAAATATTTCAAACGGCATGTGGGGATGGGGCCTCTTGAATACAGAAAGAGCTAAATAAGCTACAATCCCCAGTTTTCCCTATCCAAATTACGATAGTTAATAGCTTCTGCAAGATGTCGGGCCTCAATATTGGAAGAAGCATCAAGGTCTGCGATTGTACGGGATACCTTAAGAATACGGTCATAAGCCCGAGCTGATAAATTTAATCGTAACATCGCCGTTTTCAATAATGCCAGTCCTGCTGCATCCGGAACGGCATATTGATGAAGTAGACGGGAAGTCATCTGTGCATTACAATAAACACCTTCATATGAAGAAAAACGCTCCTCCTGAATAGAGCGAGCACCTACAACCCGTTCCCGTATTGCAACACTTGGTTCCGATAAACGTTGCTCTGAAATTTTTTCAAAAGGGACAGGTACTACTTCAACCTGAATATCAATTCGATCCAGCAAAGGCCCAGATACTCGGTTCATATATTTCTGTACTGCTCCCGGAGAACAAAGACAAGGACGATCCGGATGATTATAATATCCGCAAGGGCAAGGATTCATCGAAGCAACCAACATAAAACTAGCTGGATACTCTACTGAAAAACGGGCTCTGGATACAGTAATTTTCCTGTCTTCCAAAGGTTGTCGCATCACTTCAAGGACACTACGGTTAAATTCCGGCAGCTCATCCAAGAAAAGTACTCCATTATGAGACAAACTAATCTCTCCGGGCTGAGGAAAAGCTCCCCCACCAACCATAGCCGCATTTGAAATCGTATGATGAGGGGAACGGAAAGGCCGCTGGATTATCAATGAAGTTTCCACTCCAATCTTACCTGCTACTGAATGTATCTTGGTCGTTTCCAATGATTCCTGCAAGGTAAAGGGAGGCAATATGGAAGGAAGCCGCTTGGCAAGCATTGATTTTCCACTCCCCGGAGGCCCTATCAAAATCAAATTATGTCCTCCTGCTGCAGCAACTTCCATCGCCCGCTTTACATTTTCCTGACCTTTTACATCCGAAAAATCCGAATCAAACAGGCATTGACGGGTATAAAATTCTTCACGCGTATTTACTATCACTGGTTGTAACTGCCTCTTACCTGCTATAAATTCAATGACTTCTTTAATTGTTTCAACTCCATACACATCCAAATCATTTACAACAGCAGCCTCACGGGCATTTTGCTTGGGGATAATTAATCCTTTAAATCCTTCTTCACGAGCTTTAATTGCTATTGGCAATGCTCCTTTAATAGGTAGAAGACTACCATCCAGAGATAACTCTCCCATCAAAAGGAAGCTGTCAAGTTGTGAGGCATCCAATTCCTCTGCCGCAGCGAGGATACCTATAGCAAGAGGAAGATCATAAGAAGAACCCTCTTTACGGATATCAGCCGGAGCCATATTAATAACAATCCGGTTACGAGGGAATTTATAACCACTTACCTGAAGAGCTGAAATGATCCGCTCGTGACTTTCGCGCACAGCAACATCAGGTAAGCCAACCAGAAAAAATTGAATCCCTTTTGTACAATTTACCTCTATAGTTATGATTGTAGCAGAGATGCCCTGCACAGCAGCAGCATAAGATTTAACTAACATGTCGGTTTTGGTTTATTTGGTTTACAGAAATCTATTTATTATTCCATCAGATTTTCCAAAGTTTGTTTCACTTCCACTCCATTATCTGTTTTCAGAACAATCTTACCTCCTTGATCTATTACATAACAACGAGGCAAAGCACTCACATTATACAGACTTAGCAACATTGCAGCCTGACCTGCCGAATCTGTAACTAAATTCCATGCAATGCTATCTTTAGCAAGTAAAGTCCGCACATCTTTCGGATTATCATCCAGACTCACAAGCAACATCGCCAATTTATCTTTTGGATATTTAGTCGCTATTTCATTCAATTGCAAGTTTTCAGTCTGGCATATATCACACCAAGGAGCAGTAAAAGTCAATAACAAATACTTTTCAGGGAAGGAGTCAAGGCTTACTGGAGTTCCAAACACATTCTTAACATTAAAATTCGGAGCTTCCGCCCCCAACTCGGTGCGTTTCGCCCTTGCACTATACTCTTCCAACTTCTTAACCAAATAAAAATCTTTTAAATCCGGACTAAGAATAGCCAAAAGCTCATCCAATTCACGGGTATCATCCGGATTTGTAAAGAATTTACTAATTAATACAACTGAGGCCTCCTCATTCGGATAGTCTTTTATATAAGACATAGTATGCTCTTCTAATTGATGATTTATATTGGCAAGCCGTGCTGCAACATCCGTATCTTCAATAGAATGGTCCAGGCTATCTTTACTGTCTTTATTTAAAATACGTATCAGATCTGTATGTTCTTTCAATAAAGGAGTTATCTCCTTCTTCATAGAAGTAAGTTGATCGTTAATACGACCTCCTTTTATCTGCAACAAAGAAGGGTAGGTTGCATCCCCTGCTATTGATACTTTCTCTCCTTTTTCCAAATAGACAGTAAACCATTCCGACTTATTTTCAATAAACAGCGTCAGTTCTTTAAAGTCGCCATCTCTCCGCTTAATCAAAAACTGTCCAGGTTTTTCACAGGTAATCGTATCAACAACTTTAACGTCATCATTTTCAAAAACGGCATAAACTGTCTGATCTTCCAGATTTTTCAGTTTCCCTTCAATCTGATAAGCCACATCTCCACCGCACGACGACAGAGAGACTATTATACCAATAATCAATAATAAACGTTTAACCATTGTACCTTTTATCCCACATTAACTGTAAATTCGGGGTAAAGTTAATAATAGATTTTAAATCATCCTAACATTTATGCTAAAATTTATGTATAAAATAAAAAAAGCGCAGAACCGAAATTCTGCGCTTTTTACTATATACTTTAATTTTCAAATTACAACTGAGGACCAGCAGCAACCAAAGCTTTACCAGCTTCGTTTCCTGTGAACTTAGCAAAATTCTTCTGGAAGCGTGCAGCCAAATCTTTAGCTTTTTCATCCCACTGAGCAGCCTCAGCATAAGTGTCACGAGGATCAAGGATCTTCGGATCAACACCAGGCAATGCTGTCGGAACTGTGAAATCGAAATACGGGATAACTTTAGTCGGAGCCTTGTCGATAGAACCGTCAAGGATAGCATCGATAATACCTCTTGTATCTTTAATAGAGATACGTTTGCCAGTACCATTCCAACCTGTGTTAACCAGATAAGCCTTAGCACCTGTCATTTCCATCTTCTTAACCAATTCTTCACCGTATTTTGTAGGATGCAATGACAAGAATGCAGCGCCGAAGCAAGCAGAGAATGTAGGAGTCGGCTCAGTAATACCACGTTCTGTACCAGCCAATTTAGCAGTAAAACCAGACAGGAAGTAATACTTAGTCTGTTCCGGAGTCAGGATAGAAACCGGAGGCAATACACCGAATGCATCAGCAGACAAGAAAATAACTTGTTTAGCGTGCGGGCCTTTAGAAATCGGCTTAACGATGTTTTCAATATGATAGATAGGATAAGAAACACGAGTGTTTTCTGTTACGCTCTTATCTGCGAAGTCGATCTTACCATCTGCTGCAACAGTAACGTTTTCAAGAAGAGCGTCACGTTTGATTGCATTGTAGATATCCGGTTCGCTATCTTTATCCAAATTAATAACTTTTGCATAGCAACCTCCTTCGAAGTTGAATACACCGTCGTTATCCCATCCGTGTTCGTCGTCACCGATCAACAGACGTTTCGGGTCAGTTGACAATGTAGTCTTACCTGTACCAGACAAACCGAAGAAAATAGCAGAGCTCTTACCTTCTTTATCTGTGTTAGCAGAACAGTGCATAGAAGCCATTCCCTGCAAAGGCAACAGATAGTTCATATAAGAGAACATACCTTTTTTCATTTCACCACCATACCAAGTATTCAGAATAACCTGAATCTTTTCTGTCAAATTGAATACAACTGCAGTTTCTGAGTTCAAGCCCAGTTCTTTGTAGTTTTCAACTTTAGCTTTAGAAGCATTCATGATAACGAAATCAGGTTCACCGAAATTAGCCAATTCTTCAGCTGACGGACGGATGAACATGTTTGTTACGAAATGAGCCTGCCAAGCAACTTCCATGATAAAACGCAGTTTCAGACGAGATGCAGGGTTTGCACCACAGAAAGCGTCAACAACGAATAATCTTTTGTTAGAAAGTTCTTTAACAGCCAAATCTTTAACAGCAGTCCAACACTTAGCGTCGACCGGCTTATTATCGTTTTTATATTCTTCGGAAGTCCACCATACAGTATTCTTTGTAGTATCATCCATTACAAAGAACTTGTCTTTAGGAGAACGACCAGTATAAACACCTGTCATTACGTTCACTGCGCCCAGTTCAGTCACCTGACCTTTTTCAAAGCCTTCCAAACCCGGCTTTGTTTCTTCAGCAAACAAAACATCATAAGACGGATTGTGTACGATTTCTGTAACACCTGTAATTCCGTACTTGCTTAAATCTAAATTAGCCATCTTGAATTAATTTAAATGATTGACTTTATATAACTTTTATCTCTCTCCTATTAAAACCACAAGGTAATCTCATCATTCATCTTCTTGCTGTTCCTTCACCTTGCTTAGCGCGGTACAAAAGTAATATAATTTTTCATAGCGCACACCCTATTAAGGAAATTTTTCAGTAATAATTACACTTTTCCATGCTATTAACACTATTCATTATCAAATTGCCAAGTGAAGTTTACAAATAAAGCCTGCCTATGCCTTATCAACATTCCAACAGGAGAATCAAGATGTTTATGAACAAAAAAAGTTGCAATGCCTGGCATAAATCTGCGGCATTGCAACTTTCAATATGTTATTTATTCCAACTTATTTCACTTCCCAGACTTCACCTTGCATTAAGAAGTCTTTCAGTTTACGAGTAGGATTCTTGGCTTGTACTTCTGCTATCTGTTGGTGAACAGCCTCGTCATAAACCGGGCTTTCAACATCACGAATAACACCTAAAGCAATAGGCATGTCTCCGTTCATCATGGCCAACATCATATGCAATGTATTGTCTTTTTCATATGCATCATGAACCAGAACATCATCTAAAGTGTAACCATCCTGACCAATTGTTACAGACTTTAGCTTCAAACCGTCCAACACGATACCTTTATCACTATTTGCACCATATACCATTTTCTCTCCATGACGCAGGAAAATAGTACGTTCTGCACGGACTTCTTTATCGGTTACTCCTTTGTGGATACCATCATTAAAGATTACGCAGTTAACCAGGACCTCTGTTACAGAAGCTCCTTTATGACGAGCAGAAGCCGCCAATATTTCTGTTGTATTCTTCAAATCCACGTCAATTGCACGAGCAAAGAAATTACCACGGGCACCCAGAGCCAGCTCTGCAGGAATAAACGGATCTTCCACTGTACCATATGGAGAACTCTTAGACACAAAACCACGCTCAGAAGTCGGAGAATATTGCCCTTTAGTCAAACCATATATCTTATTATTGAACAAAACAATATTCAAATCTATATTACGGCGCACGGCATGAATAAAATGATTGCCACCAATAGCCAGACAGTCACCATCGCCGGTAATCAACCACACACTCAAATCAGGACGTGCAGTCTTAACACCTGTTGCAATAGCTGCACCACGGCCATGAATTGTATGAAAACCATATGTGTTCATATAATAAGGCAGACGGGAAGAACACCCAATACCTGAGATAACAGCCATATTATGAGGAGCTACTCCTACTTCAGCCATTGCCTTATGTAAACAATTCAATACGGCATGGTCGCCACAACCCGGACACCAGCGTACATACTGATCGCTCTTATAATCTTTCGGTTGATATTTTATTTCTTCAGTTGTCATCTTTTAAGCCTCCAATATTTTAGTGAATTCCTCAACTAACCTTGCTACAACAAAAGGTTGCCCCTTCACACGGTTGAAACGATATGGATTGAATCCGCATACTTTACCACGCAAATAGTTGGCAAACTGTCCATTGTTCTGTTCGGCAACAACAACCTTTTTATATTTATGCAAAATTTCTTCTGTATTCTTAGGTAGCGGACTAATAAATTTAAAGTGAGCTAAAGCCACTTTCTTACCATTCCGACGCATAGATTCCATCGCTTCATAAAGATGCCCATATGTTCCACCCCATCCTACAATCAATAAGTCAGCATCTTCATCACCGATAATCTCCTGTTCCGGAATATAATCGGCAATCTTATCAATCTTGGCCTGACGGGTTGCAACCATCTTCTGGTGGTTCGCAGGATCTGTAGATATGGCACTCGTCTCATAATCTTTTTCCAAACCTCCCAAACGGTGAGCAAAACCTTCTGTGCCCGGGATTGCCCAGTAACGGACCAAGCTATCCTTATCCCGACGATAGGCTTTCCACACTTTCTCATCCTGATAATTAGATACATAATTCGGTTTAATTTCCGGATATTTATCTAAATCAGGCAATTTCCATGCAGTAGAACCATTTGCAATAAAAGCATCTGTCAACAGGATAACCGGAGTCATATGTTCTACGGCTAATTTACCAGACCAATAAGCTGCATCAAAACAATCTCCCGGAGTTGAAGCGGCAACCACAACCAAAGGGCTTTCACCGTTACGCCCGAAAACAGCCTGCATTAAATCGGTCTGCTCACTCTTTGTCGGCATGCCGGTAGAAGGACCGCCACGCTGCACATCAATAATAACCAATGGTATTTCAGCAATGACTGCCAATCCGATCGCCTCACTTTTCAATGCCAAGCCTGGTCCGGAAGTCGACGTGGCAGCCAGACAACCCGCAAAACTTGCACCGATAGAAGTACAAATACCGGCAATTTCATCCTCTGCCTGTACAGTAATTACTCCCAGATCTTTACGCTTCGACAATTCATGTAAAATATCAGTAGCAGGAGTAATAGGATAACTACCCAAGAACAACTGCAAACCAGACTTCTCTGCAGCAGCAATCAAACCATATGAAGTTGCTTTATTTCCATTAACATCAGTATAGAAACCCGGCTCAGCCTTTTTGCTCTCAATGCGATAAGTAGAAACAGAAGCATGGATATTATGTCCATAATTATAACCATCAGTTAAAGCTTTAATGTTCGCTTTGGCAATAACCGGCTTCTTGGCAAACTTGTTCTGAAGCATATTCATCGCTTCTTCCAGCGGGCGCTCGAATAACCAGCAAACCAAACCTAAAGCAAACATATTCTTGCAACGAAGTGCCGACTTATTATCCAAACCAAATTCTACAAGTCCATCTTTAACCATCGTCGAAATCGGAGCAGCAACTACTTGTACACCTCCCAAACCCAATTCTTTAAATGGATCATCGGTAGTAAACTGCGCTTTATCCAAATCATTTTTCAAGAAAGAATCCGTATCGATAACAACTATAGCATGAGGCTTTAGATGTTTTACATTCACTTTCAATGCAGCCGGATTCATTGCAACCAGCACATCAGCCTTATCACCAGGAGTAAAAATTTTACGAGATCCAAGATGAACCTGGAATCCTGATACACCACTCAGTGTTCCTTGTGGAGCACGAATTTCTGCCGGATAGTCGGGGAAAGTGGAAATTTCATTTCCGAACACTGCCGACAAATTTGAAAAGATTGTTCCGGTCAACTGCATGCCGTCTCCAGAGTCTCCGGAGAAACGAACTACAACCTCTTCCAAAGTTGTTACTTTTGTCTGTTCTGCCATAATATACGTTATTAGCTTAATCGCTTATTTGTATTTAAGATTGTTCGCAAAGTAAAGAATAAACTTTACGAGTTCAAAACTTTTATTCATTAAAACGCGGACAAGTATAAATCCAGATTATTAGATGATAAATTGAACCGATTGGAAACATAACCGTTCACCGGTTTTCCACAATACATATAAACACCATTTTTAAAACCACCGTTATTTTTTATCATCCCTTGTACCGCTCCCATATCACCCAACTCAAATAACATCGGGACAAAAATATTACTCAGAGCCATCGATGTGGTACGAGCCACATAATTACTGATATTTTGCTTACAATAATGAAGAACCCCATATTGTTCGAATATAGAAGGATCCGACGGACAAAGACAACAAGTTGTTTCAAAGCAACCTCCCTGATTAATTCGCAAATCTATAATCAAAGAGCCCCTTTTCATTATCCGAATCATATCTCCTGCAATAATATAGCGATGGCTTGTATTTATATAGCGCATAGCACCGATTACAACATCTGCACTCCGGAAAGCATTCTGTAATACATTCGGATGAAAAGTTGAAGTAAACAACCCCTGTCCTAACGTCTGCTGGATCATGCGCAATTTATTTATGTCATCATCAAAGACCTTAACCGAAGCGCCTAAAGCCATCGCTGCACGTGCAGCTACTGTTCCGGCATTACCAGCACCAATAATAACTACTTCTGTTGGTGATACGCCAGGTATTCCTCCTAATAATATGCCTTTTCCTCCTTGTGTATTACTCAACATTTCAGAAGCAATTGTGATGGAAGCTGCCCCTTCTATTTCGGATATTGCACTTAAAACCGGACAACGTTTCAGTTCATCGCATAAAAGCTCATAAGCAATTGCAGTAATACGCTTAGCAGCCATCAATTCAAACGCTTCCTGAGAAAACATATTAAATTGAATAGTGGAAAATAAAGTAGCACGTGGCTTCATCAAAACAATTTCTGCCGCCAAGGGGGGCAATATTTTCAATATAATATCTGCCTGATATACTTCAGCCGGAGTATCTACAATTTCCGCACCGGCCTCAGAATAGTGATTATCAGAATAATTAATACCTAACCCGGCCCCTGTTTCCACAAGGACATGATGTCCGCGCTCCGTAAGCATATCAACAGCTTCCGGAGTTAGAGCCAACCGGCGCTCTCCCTCATTCCGTTCACAAGGAATTCCGATCAGTAAACGATTATTCACTCTACTGATTTCTTCCAACAATTCTTTTGGGATATAAGCTCCCTGAACCTGTCTGCCTCCTCCTGTAGGTATCATAACAACTAACTCAATATTAAAATAAGTGATTCGGTAATAGTATATACATCCCGCTCTGTCATCATATTTTCTGCATCAAACACAAGGGAAGCTTTTGTATAGAAGGGTTCTCTCTTTTGCAAACTATCATCAATAAATTGTTTCAATTCATCCCCGGAACGTCCTTTTAATACAGGACGCGTTGTTTTACAGATTTCCAGGCGCTTAGCTAATTCGTCAACCGACACTTTCAGATAAACAGTCTTACCGGATTCATTCATAAAATCCATGTTATCGAAAAAACAAGGGGTTCCTCCTCCAGTCGAAACCAGAATATCCTCAAACATGGCCACTTCACGAAGCATTCTCCGCTCTATATCACGAAACTCGTCTTCCCCTCTTTCGGCAAAAAGTTGCCCCACCGTTTTATGATAACGACCTTCTATATAATGATCCAGATCTATAAACGACAGACCTAAACGTTCCGATAAGACTTTTCCCACAGTGGTTTTCCCGGCACCCATATAACCAATCAGAAATACACGTTTCATATTCAAGATGATTGTTTGCTACAAATGTATACTTTTTTCCTACCTTTGCGCAACTTTTTTAATCAAACATTTATGAAATTAAAAATTATAGGAATTCTTACTTTCCTCTGTACCGTAAATATCCACGCACAGGAAATTCTTTGGAATGTTGGCATGGAATCTGTATTTGACAATCGGGAATACAGTAGCGATTTTAACTTTTCCCAAACAATTTTCGGAGCAATTCTTTCTCCGGAAGTAGGCTTACGCTGGAACAATAACCACTCTTTGATGGTAGGCGCTCACGTTACATCTGAATTTGGAAGTGAAACAAAAGATATAACCGTAGATCCCGCTTTTTACTATAATTACAAAAACAACAAGTTTAACATATCAGCAGGCCTGGTTCCGTTCAGTCAGGTGATCGGAACTGAATCCCGTGCATTTTTCAGTGACTCTATCCGTTTTTATAAGAAAACAATCGGTGGGTTACTTCTACAATATATCAATGGAAAAAATTATGCTGAAATTTATTGCGATTGGGATGGACGCCAATCAGATACCAGACGTGAAAAATTTACAGTATACTCCTCTGGACGCATCACCAAAAACATATTATTTGCTACATATGAATTCTCCATGCACCACCACGCCGGTACAACAGCGGCAGACGGGGTTACAGATAATGTATGGATAAATCCGGCTATAGGCGTAGACCTAAGCCATAAACTCTGGCTGGACTCCCTCACTGTAAGTGCCGGATATCTTCAAAGTTTCCAGAATGATCGGAGTAATGTCGGATATTATGTAAAGCCCAAGGGGGCAGAAATCAATATCCGCGTTGAAAAATTTAATTTCGGGATACTGAATACTTTATTTTTAGGAGATAACATGATGCCTTATTACGGAATGTACGGCAGTAGCCTCTACTGGGGCGACTCTTTCTACTCGACTACCAACAATATCTACAACCGTGCCGAAATATACTGGATGCCTTTGAAGAAAAAGAACTTCAACCTGAAAGTAGCTTCTATCCATCATTATGACGGTAGTACATGGAGTTGGCAACAGTATGTCAAATTCTGTGTAAAAATAGACCAGAACATCTTTAAGAAAAAGAAAGTCAATCAAATGTGAAGAACAAATTCATAAAGAAATTCCAAACAGTAACAAGACCAATTGCGATTACTTTTGAAAAGTAGAAGTTCCATCTGAGTTTGTCGTTGAATAAATAGATAAACATATTATTCAGCCCCAATCCGATTACGGAAATGCCGACAAACAACAGGAACTGCGACATCACTTCTTCAGAATCGGACTCAAATGTCCACCACCTGTTCCACACATAATTGTTGATTGCAGCCAGCAAAAAACCGGAAGAGTTTGCGATATATTTATTAACTGCACATTTTTCTTTCAGCAACCAGGTTGTTGAAAAATCAATAATCATTCCGGTAAATCCTACAACACAAAATTTCACCAGTTTAACAAAAAGAGGGAGGAATGTATTCATCTATTTTTCAATTATTTCTATTTTCTGATAAGGACTATTATAAGGGATACATATAGAAGTTTTCAGTGATAATCCGAAAAGATATTCGGAATCAGGGACTACAGCCGGAACTACCGTCAACAAATCTCCTTCAATAGTTTCACCGGCCTTCAATATCCGAAGCTCAGGAGTACTAAAACAAGGACTTGTTGTTATTACATAATCCGGTCCGTTGTACACACTGCAAAACTCCACCGGCAGTTCTAAATGCTCCATATTTATATTATTCAAATATGGATTCATCATGGTATAATGAATCCGCAACGTATCTCCCACACGCACTTTATCCGGTACCCCGGAATAGCGAATACGTACCTGATTTGTCGTTTGTAAATGTTGAACTTTAAAACCGGAAAACTCCTTACCGTCTATATTATATTTTTTTGCACTCTCTATCTCCGAAAAAATAAAAGCTGCAGAATCCTGATACAATTTATCGAATCCCCAAATATCAAATTGAGTCGTCCTTGTCGAAGGAGAACTCACTGTAAAAGCCTCACGTCCTGTAAAAAAACGATATAAAGACGGGTCCTGGAATGAGCCGTCAAAAACTACAGGTAAAGAACCTGCCACTTTTTCTATTGCCAGATACCTTTTTTCTTTTCCATTTAAGGCAAATGATTCGGGTAAAATATTTGCTACCAGTAAAACACGAGCTACCAAAATTAAAGGAAGCGTCCACAAAATACTTTTCAGGAATATTTTCCCAAATCTCGCATCCTGTAAAGATGCTTTATATAAGACGATTATCATAGGCAGTGTGGCAACAACCGTCCAATGAGGTTCTACCCTGCCTTTAAGCGTCATAACCTGGAAAAAAAACAAAAAACCTACAATTAAAAAATACAATGCACGGTCAAAAAGCCCCTCCTGTTTTTTCTTTATCAGAACATAAAGAACTCCCGTCAAAGCAACCGGATTAAATACCACAAACTGCTCGGGAAAATATTTTAAAAGATTGATAAATACGAAACCTTCACTTCTCCCCACTAAATGATATCTGAAACTGGGAAAATTATTCGAAACCTGCCAATAGATATGAGGCAGAAACAAAAGTATCGTTGCAAATACACAAAACCAGAATTTAGGTTTCAACAACAGACGAAGATTAGACAACACCACGAATCCAATCACCAGTACAGCATGGTATTTACTATAAAACATACCTACCATACTCAAAGTAAGGAACAATGTATTCTGCCAGCTTTCCTTTTCCAGAAACCTCTTGTAAAAAAATAAAAATGCAGCGGCAAAGAACAAAAGGGGACCATCCGGTGTTGTTATAAACCCATAAGCCGAGAACATAATAAACGATGTGGCTATTGCAAAAAATGAAAGGACATGCAATACGCTTTTCTTTCCGGGAAGCATCTTCCATATTATCCAAACAGTACCGGCATGCATCAACACATTGATAAAACGAACCGATAAGTTACCTGAAAACAAACATTTACTAAGGAAATTTATTAATGCTACCATCGGAGGATGGTCATAATAGCCCCATGCCAGATATTGCCCATACAGAGCATAATATGCCTCATCAGACATGACTTCCATATGAATAGCTTGCAACATATCACAAAATATCCATATAAATAAAAGTATCCAAAACAATCTGTCTGCCTTGTTTATTCCTGATGTATCCCTGATAGTTTTTGCTATTGCCACAATATCCCTCTCTTGTATATTTTACCCACAAAGGTAATTTTTTTCATTGTAAAAAAAACGATTCCACGAATTTATCCCGGCAGATGTTCTTAGTAATAACTAAGTTGTCATTATCTTTGCTTTCTATTTTCATTATAAATAACCGGATGGCAAAAAATAAATATTATGTAGTATGGAAAGGGCTTAACCCTGGTATTTACGACAACTGGGCTGAATGTAAAATGCAGGTAGACGGACAGGAAAGCGCTAAATACAAATCCTTTGAGACTCGTGACGATGCGGTAGAAGCATTTGAAAAAGGATATGCCCAATACCTAAAAAATGCGTCGTCCGGTAAAGCGGCTTCCAATTTGTTATCCCCTGCTCCCCCTATAGGAAAACCTATTAATGAAAGCATCGCTGTTGATGCTGCCTGCAGCGGAAATCCAGGGGACATGGAATACAGGGGAGTATATACGGCAACCGGACAAGAAATATTCCATATCGGCCCCCTAAAAAAAGGGACAAACAATGTAGGTGAATTTTTAGCACTCGTACATGGATTAGCTCTTTTAAAACAAAAGGGAAGCGATCTGCCTGTTTACTCCGACAGCCGAAATGCTATCAGTTGGGTAAAAAAGAAAAAATGCAAAACCCTTCTGGAACGTGTCCCTGAAAACGAAGTGATATTCGATCTGATCGAACGTGCCGAAAAATGGTTGAATACCAACACCTACACAACTACAATATTAAAATGGGAAACATCTGTCTGGGGAGAAATACCGGCAGATTTCGGAAGAAAGTAAATTTTACCATATATTTATAAATAAACATTATACTTCTATGCGAATATTTAAAGTTCTCCCCCGAAAGCCGATTTATTATACTACTTTTGTACTTATAAATATTTTTCATTTACTTTTTTATATTAAAGATGAAATATCAATGCAGTATTTGTAACAATACTCAAAATAACACCTCTTTCACCGCCCGAGAAATGATGTTTGGGACAAGAGACGAGTTCACCTATTTCAAATGTCCCGTATGCGGTTGTCTACAAATAGCCGATATACCAGACAATCTGGACAAATACTATCCAGACAACTATTACTCATATCAACAAAAGAAAACATCGGGATTAGATACTGTGACCAACAGTCTTATCAGAATCTCTATCGGACTTCGACTGGATAAAATACTACCCGTCCATTATTTATCTTCCAAATACCGAAAATATCACCAATACCACAAGCTCTGGTTAAAAGACTGCTATAAAAATGCCCCAATACTGGATATCGGCTGTGGAAAAGGCACTTTATTAAAGTTGTTGCATATTTATGGATTCAAAAATTTAACAGGAATAGATCCTTTCATTAATGAAAACTTCTCATACAAGAATGGCATAAACATCTACAAAAAAGATATTTTCAGCCTTGACAGGCAATATGACCTGGTTATGTTTCATCATGCTTTTGAGCATATGCCCGATCCGCATCAAGTCTTCTCCCAACTAAACAAAATCGTTACGAACAATGGACGCATTCTAATCCGTATTCCCGTTGCCGACGGATACGCCTGGAGAAAGTATCGGATGGACTGGTTTCAGGTAGACGCTCCTCGCCATTTATTCCTACATACGGTAAATAGTATTGCTTTATTGGCAGAAAAACACGAACTGGCCATCGAGTCCATCCACTATGACTCCAAATACCATCAAATTGCCATATCGGAACAATATGCAAGAAACATACCGGCCTCTCAAATGCCCAAGCTCTCTTTAAAAGAAAAATGTGCTTTTAAGAAAAAAGCAAAAGAATTAAACTCGTTGCATGATGGAGATCAAGCCTGTTTTATTCTAAAAAAGAAAATTTAAATCGACACAAATGGATACAGTAGTCATCATCATCCCAATTTATAGAGTTGCACTAAACGAATTCGAACAAATTGCTTTGCAACAATGCATATCCGTATTAGGGCATTATCCAATCGTTTTCATTGCTCCTAAATCCCTGCACACAAAAGAATTGGAACAAACATACGGCATTCATACCGTTATTCGCTTTAAAGATGACTATTTCAGAGGATTGGATGGTTACAACCACCTAATGTTGAGTTCCGAATTTTACGAACGTTTCCTCCAGTATCGCTATTTGCTCATCTACCAAACCGATGCTTATGTCTTTTCCGACAAACTCAGGGAATGGTGTGACAAAGGATACGATTACATAGGCGCCCCCTGGATCCCTTCCGCCAAATACAACCGGATACTAAATAGAAAAGAACTTGCCATCAGCCAGTTCTTTTCGCGTTTGTTTTCAGTCCATAACGCCCGGAGCAACTATTTTCAAACAGGAAACGGTGGTTTTTCTCTGAGGAATACAAATATTTGTTACCAGGTTACCCTTTCCAATCAAAAAGACATATCCCAATTTCTCAAACAAACATCTTCTCATTACGGAGAAGACGTCTATTGGGGTATTCATGCCAACAGAAAAAAAAGACAACTATATGTTCCTGATTACAAAGAGGCTTTGAGTTTTGCATTTGAGAATCACCCCCAACTTCTTTATCAAAAAAACCATGAACAATTACCCTTCGGAGCACATGCTTGGTATAAAGGGGATCGGTTAAATTTCTGGAGACCGTTTATTCCACAACTTGCTAAAATTGAGAAGTTATGAAAATTGCTTTCGACGCAAAACGAATTACCCATAATTCCACCGGATTGGGTAATTATGGAAGATATATCATAGATATCTTATCTCACTACTACCCAATGAACGAGTATCATTTATATACTCCAGGAGAAGGGAAAGAAAGTCTGAAGAACAAGCTTCCGAAAGGGAATAACATAACCTATCATTATCCCGAAGGTATAAACTCGTTCCTCAAGCCCATATGGCGTTCTTTCGGCATTGCTAACGATTTGAAAAAGCAAAAACCGGACATTTATCACGGACTAAGCAATGAACTTCCGTTTGGCTTGAAGAAAGCAGGAATCCCATCCCTTGTAACAATTCACGATCTCATTTTTGTCCGTTTTCCTGAATTTTATAAACCGATAGACCGTACAATCTACAACTACAAATTCAGAAAAGCCTGTGAATTGGGAGACCGTGTGATTGCCGTTAGCGAGATGACACGGCAAGACATTATTAAATATTACCATATTCCCGAAAATAAAATAGATGTCGTATATCAGGGATGTGCCCCACTATTCCTGAAACAAGCCTCTTCGGAAGAACGACAACGGGTTACAGATAAATACAATCTTCCAACACATTATATTTTATATGTGGGCAGTATCGAAGAGAGAAAAAATCTATTGCTCATTGTGAAAGCCCTGCATAAACTGAATAAAGATATCCGTCTGATAGCTATCGGTAAAAGGACTCCTTATACCGAAATAGTGGAAAACTATATCAAGGAGAACAAAATGGAAAAGCAAGTCACTTTGCTGAACAATATCCCTTACGAAGACTTACCCATTTTCTATCAACTTGCCAGCCTGTTTATTTATCCCTCTTTCTTTGAAGGATTTGGGATTCCGATTATAGAAGCCCTGCATTCCAACATTCCCGTTATCGCAGCAACCGGTTCCTGCCTGGAAGAAGCCGGAGGACCGGATTCCCTTTACGTCAATCCAAATGATACGAACGATTTAAGCGAGAAGATAGACTGGGTACTTTCCACTCCTTCTGTTTCTGATAGAATGAAAGCGGCAGGCAAAGAGTATGTAAAACGTTTTACCGATAAACAAATAGCAGACGATCTAATGGAAGTTTACGGCAAACTATAATGAAATTTGCGATCTAACACTCTCCGTTCATCCACCGGATAAATGTAATCGAGATACAGGTCGCGCTCTTTATTATAAAGGGCTCCTTGCGAACGGCCTCCCAACAATAAGCGAATGCGGAGAAGAAGCAAATAGTACTGTACAGGTCCGAATAATGAACGGAACTTTCCTTTTTTCCGCTTAACGGATTTAATCGCTTCTTTTATTGTCCGTTTAAAGAAAAAACGGTCACTATATTCATTTATTTTACGGATAGTTTCCTCTTTGTCCAAAGAACAACATTCTGCATACATTCCGGCAAGACGGGTTGAAACTTCGGGGGAAAGAGCCAACCGGTCAAAATTACGTAATGCATTTTCCGTTGATACCTTCTGGAAACGTAAACGGTTTATATCTATAACGGTAAAAGCATATCCACCATCCACTGTCTTTTTTACCAATATATTTCCGGGTGAATAATCGATATGTAGAATGCCTGCGCGATGAAGGTCTGCTGTAAAATGCACAAAACTGCGCAATAAATCATCGGCCTGTAAATTAGAACCGTCCATAAAACTACGGACAGTCATCGCTTCTGCCTCATTGATACAACAATAATAGCTTCGGTTCAGCAAACCCAATTTATATTCTTCAATATAAGCAATTGGCTCCGGAGTATTGCCTCCTCGCTCCAGTATCTCCATCCCATATTCATAAGAACGGGAAGCTTTAGACTTACGGAAAAAGGTATAGGCAATCCGGTTAATAAAAATAGGAACCCTGAAACTTTTTATCACCAGGTTTACACCTTGTACCTGATAACTTTTCAAAACATTCCGCTCATTATAGATAATAGTTCCTTCTTCCGAAAAATGTTCCGGTAAGCTGGTTATAAAATCCTTAAGAAATTCATATTTAGGGTTTATAACGATCTTCATGTTTGACGTATATATTATGAATGCGGTGCAACCTCCTTCAGCAGGATATTCACCTTATTGATAATCATATCGGGAGTTATTAATTTCATACAAGCCCAATCTCCACGGAAACAGGGTTTCTCTCCGAATACGGAACAAGGGCGACAAGAAAGTCCCGCCTGAATAATATTTGCCGGGTCTTGGCGGTAACCATAAAAACCGGCATAAGGATGAGTAGCCCCCCAGATAGAAACAACCTTCGTTCCCACCAACGAAGCAAAGTGCATATTTGCAGAATCCATACAAATAAGCACATCCAGTTTACTGATAAGTGCCAGTTCTTTATCCAAAGAATAACACCCTACCACACTTTTCACCCGGGGATATTGGAAAGCCCATTCTCCCATCACAGCCTCTTCATACCCTTTTCCTCCAAAAAGGAAAATTGTATAATCTTCATGTTCCGAAAGCTGTGCTACAACTTCTTCCATTTCATCCGTAGAATAAATTTTTCCCCGATGTTTGGCAAAAGGAGCAATACCAATCCATTTCCCGGCTTTCTTTCCTATTTCTTCTTCCAGGAAAGAAATATCAGCCGGATGATTTTCATATAAAGAAGTAAATGTCTCTGTATAATTCAGCCCTGCGACACGAAAAACATCCGCATATCGTTCTATTACCGGACGTAAGGGGAAAACATCCCTTTTATCCCGGGAAGTAAGTTGCTTCCGCTCTTTCCGGGCTTTATCCACAACATAGACTTTCTTTCCGCTTAACTTGAAAAAACTGCGGAGAATCATGCTGCGAATTACATCATGCAAATCCAATACGACATCAAAATCATACTTCACCAATGCAGATGCGAATTTAAGCAAGCCCATAAGACCCTTCTCCGCTCCTTTAGTATTAATTCCGATAACCTCCACATTTTTCGGGCGGTTCATAAAAACCGGAATTAGAAATACCTGGGTAAGCACAGTAAAATTATCTTGGGGATTCGCTTTGGCTGCCGAATAAATAACCGGAACAGTCATTGCTACATCCCCTATAGCAGAGAGACGTATTACTAATATATTTGCCATTATTTTTTCCCGTACAACACCGGATTCAAAGCCGGGTCATTATACATCTTCATTTGCTTATATACCTTCATATATTTACGACCGGCTTCAATATCTGCCAATAACTGATTGAGAGCCGTAGAAAGATCTTTTCTTTGTTCCAGCAAAACAGCCAGTTTCTCTTCACAGCGAGCCTTATGTTCCGCATCGGCATCCGGACGGTTCACTTCCTGCTGCATATGATATATTTTCAGAATCAGAATAGAAAGGCGATCTACCGCCCAAGCAGGACTTTCTGTGTTGATTGTTGCATCCGGCAAGACTTTTGCTTCCTTGTACTTATCCAGAAAAAAACTATCTATCAATTCCACCAAATCCGTACGGTCCTGATTGGATTTGTCTATACGCCGCTTAATAGCCACAGCCTCAACAGGGTCAATGGCAGGATTACGGATAATATCTTCCAGATGCCATTGCACTGCATCAATCCAATTCTTCAGGTAAAGATAAAACTCGATGCTCTTTACCTCATACGGGTTGTGTATGGTAGCATCCACATGGTCGGTTACATGATAAGCATTTGTAGCCTGTTCAAATACATGGATACATTTTTCACTGAAATTCATATGCTTCTGTTTTTCTTTGTAATACTATTGTACAAAGATAACAAGATTTTTTATCCTTTCAGCATATATCCTTTTTTTGTAAGGGATGCAATCTCCACAGACAAATCATTCTTTAAAGCACGCCGCAAATAAGTTATCTGCACATTCAGGGCAAGTGAGTTTGCATATGATGCATACCCCCATACGGCATTCAGGATTACCTCGCGGGGAACTGCCGTATTCAAATTACTTACCAGGATACGAAGGATATCTGCCTGACGGGAAGTAACCAAGGTTTTACTGTTGCCTGTACGTATTTCATTGGTTGCATAGTTGAACACCGTATTTCCGAAAGAATACATCTCCTCTTCCGTTTCTACCGGAAACAGCTGTTCAAAACGATCCCGGATACGTGCCAACAGTTCTTCCGGATAAAAAGGCTTTGCCAGATAATCATTCCCTTTCAGGCTAAAGCCTTTCAAACGGTCGTTCTTATCAGAGCGGTCCGACAAGAAAAAAATCAGGACACGACGGTCACGTTCCCGTATCTTTTCCGCAACCTCGAATCCATTCAACCCGGGCATATTAATATCCAGCAAAACAAGGTCCGGCTTGACTATCGGAAATTGTTCCAAAGCCATCGTGCCATTTCCTGTATAGGTTACCTCATACCCTTCCTTCTCCAGATATATTTTCAGAAGAAGAGAATACTTCAGATCATCATCTGCAAACAATATTTTTAATGGAACTGCCATATATTACCTAATTCTATTTTTATATCATACCCCCAAAAGACTTTCAGTTTTTTATTGAGGAATAGCGACTATAACTTTTGTTCCCTGCCCGATTCCACTCAGTAAAGAGACTTTGCCGCGATGCGCTTCAACAATTTGCCGGACATAACTCAAGCCTAGCCCGAGTCCCGGTATTTGTCTCCCCGACAAATTAGTAGAACGATAAAACTTCTCAAAAACTTTTTGCTGTTCATTCAGAGAGATACCGAAGCCATTATCTTCAACTGACAATTCGATTCCTTTCTCTTTCCGTAACACAACAATACGAATATCCACTTCCGGACCGGAATATTTTATTGCATTTTCCACCAGGTTACAAAGGACATTCGCCATATGTACAGGGTCCGCCGTAACAAAAGGTAAATCCGGAGGAAATGCTATAGAAAAAGAAACCTGCTTCCCCGACGGTATCTGAATAAAATGCAATACCTTCTCTACCAATTCCTGCAAATTAAATGAAGAAACGTTCAACGGGGTATTACCACCATCCGCACATACCATATCTTTCAATTTTCCCAAATAAGCAGAAAGATTATCCAATTCAAACAGGGCATCCCGGGAAACTTCCGAGCAAGCCTTCTCATCCATACGCATATCCTTATCGTTCAAAAACGTTACACACATCTTCAAAGCTTGCACCGGACGGCGAAGTTCATGTATCATCGTATGGACAAAGCCTTCACGCATCTCTCCTATTCGTTTCTGTTCCAAGATCGTCCGTATCTGGAACCATAAACAGAAAACAAGCAATAGTATCAAGAAAAGACTCAATCCCAACTGACCTCCCATACGAACAAGAAGCGGATGAAAAGGAAGGGATACAGTCAATAAGATTCCTTTTTTATCAAAAGGTGCATACATATATTTCACAATCAGGGAAGAAGACAAAAGTCCATCCTTCTGTAATTGCCAGGAAGAAACAGGATTTAGTGTATCTTTTTCAGCAAGAGGCAAACTGCTGAATCTATATCCGGGCAAACGGACTTTCAACAAGCTATCCAACCGTTCGCCGGAAAAAGGGACAAAATGATTTACCACCGAACGTTCCACTCCCGACAACAAACTATCTTCCGACATAAAGGGATCAAATTTCAGATTCAGATTGGATGTCTGCATGGTTGCCGTATCTTTCAGCATAAATTGAAATCCGGCAGAACTGCGGGAAGAAGTTTCTTTTTCAGAAACCGTCCTGTGTTCTACATTCCGGTCAAGAATATAGGTCACTTTTGTACCCAGCGCTACCCGCCGTCGTATCCCGAATTCATCATTTCCTATCTCCTTTACTTTTTCAGCGACACTTTCACCATACCGCTGCATTTCATACCGGAACTGGCTATACAACCAATACCCCTGTACCCCTATCGCCACCAGTGCTGCCAGTAATGACAATAAGTAGATTAACTGTATTCGTTTTTCCATCCGTTCCTTTTTTCAGACAAAGTTAAAAAGGAGAACAAATGAAAACGAAACAAAGAGGATATTTTTCTGCGGGAATAATAAAACAGTAATATTTAGCCAGCGTAATATTTCAGTAATAACTTTTTTCTCCTGCATCCTTCCTGCCCGGTATATTTGCCACAAAGAATTATAAAACATAACTGAGATGAAACGGCTTATATTAACAACATCTATTTTCTTGTGCACACTTTCAGCAGTTGCACAAATAAACATCCGCGTGTATAATCTCGATGAGGTATTCAAAGCCAAACCGGTAGATAAACTATTGTTTACGGTACAGTATCAGACATCTTTTGTCAGCGACACTTTAGCTCCTGAAAATCAGATAAAAGAAACGATGATGCTGAAAGTCGGTACTAAAAGCTCCGTCTATTACAGCTACTCCCTTTTCCATATGGACTCGCTGGTGGAGGCAGACAAAGCAGCAGGAGCCTCACAAGAAGTCATCGCCGAACATTTAAAACAAGGAGGAGGCAATATCAATTACCGGATATATAAAAACTATCCTGTCGGAAAAACAACTCTGCTCGACCAACTGGCAGTAAGCCGCTTTCGTTGCGAAGAGCCGACAGAGCTTCCCGAATGGACCTTATTACCCGATACAACCACTATCCTTTCCTATTTTTGCAGGAAAGCCACCTGCCATTTCCGGGGAAGAGATTATGAAGCATGGTACACGACCGATATTCCCAGAAGCGAAGGTCCCTGGAAACTACAAGGGCTACCCGGACTGATATTGAAAGCTCTCGACAGTCAAAGCCATTATACCTTCACCTGCTCCGGCATAGAAAAAAGCCACAAAGAAGAAATGATACAATTCACAGGTTCCGGATACGAACCTGTCACACGGAAAGAGTTACAAAAAATATATACACGTTATGTTGCCGATCCGATTGGCTATATAACGGAAACATCCCCTGGCATGAAAGTAACAGTAACCGGAGAAGACGGACTGCCTTACCGCCCGAAAAATGTGCCTTACAACCCGATTGAACGGGAATAGGCCTGCCTTTTTATAAAAAGGTCATAGTTCCAAAATTGTTTCACGACTTGAAACAAAAAGTTTCATGCAATTGAAACTAAAAGTTCTACAGCATGAAACTAAAAGTTCCACAGTATGAAACTCGCAAAAGGATAACACACCATTTACACAATCATAGTATGAAGCGACTGATACTCTCTTATCTTTTCTGTTTTATCGCCTTTCATATCCAAGCACAGATACGGATAAAAGGGGTGGTTACAGATGCAGAAAAAAACATACCTGTCGATGCCGCCACCGTACAATTATTAAAAACCGGCAACGGATTGCCACTTAATTATACGCTGACAAACAGCGAAGGGTATTTTGTTCTTCCTGCTAAAAGCATCGATGATTCGATGGTTGTCCGCGTTTCCTTACTGGGCTACCACATAATGGAGCAGCCGGTATCTTCCGAAAAAGAATTGCACTTCCGGTTATTCCCTGAAATTTTTAGTCTGAGAGAAGTGGAGATTCGTCCCGGCAGGGTATACGGAAGACAGGATACGATCAATTATGACATTTCCCGTTTCATATCCCCGAAAGACGAATCTGTAAAAGATGTATTGAAGCGGTTACCGGGTATCCAGGTCGATGATGCCGGTCAAATTTCATACAATGGAAAAAATATCAGCCGTTTTTATGTAGAAGGTATGGACCTGACGGATGGGAGATACGGGCAAATCAGCAATAACCTGCAAGCAAATGCGGTAGAGACTGTACAGGTTTTAGAAAACCATCAGCCGATACGTGTTCTCAATAAAAAAGTATCTACAGAAGACATTGCCCTCAACCTAAAACTAAAGCCCCAGTTCCGTAATCGCTGGCTGGTTAGCGTTGAAGGAGGAATAGGAGCCTCCCCTCTTCTCTGGTCTGGTACTCTGAATGCCATGCAACTAAGCCATAAAAGCCAATCGGCCTATTTTTACAAAGGGAACAATACAGGAAAGGATATAACGGAAGAACAGACGCTTTTTCAAACACCGGAAATAGAAAAAAAGAACGGTCCTCAACTTCCTTCTTTCCTTGAACAAACATCCCTGAATACTCCTCTGAAAAAGGAGCGGTCTTTATTCAACGAGACACATATGTTGTCTGCCAATCGTTTATATAAACTGAATGAAACAACACAGCTCCGGTTGAATGTAAATTATATGCATGATTTACAAAATCAGAAAAGAGGAAACATCACCCGTTATTATCAGGCAAAAGATACGCTTACACTGGAGGAACAAAACAATACTCATATCCGGAGCGACCATGCCGATTTTACAGCGAACCTTGAAAATAACACTGAAGAACAATTCCTGACAAACCATTTCGATTTGTCTGGAAACTGGGAAAACGGTTTATCCTATATTTTAAGTGGCCGGGAAATCACCCAACGGATACAAACACCGGACTTAGGAATTAAGAATTATCTGCAATGCCTCTGGACCCGCAATAAATATACACTGGAAGTTCGCTCGCTTATCCGCTACCATAGCCTACCGGCTCAAATTAATATAGATAACCATACAAACAAGATGAACTTCCGCCAGTTGTATGCAGACCATTCTTTGTCTTTTCTCCGGAAGAAAGGAACACTTACGCAACGGTATACGGCAGGAATTACCGGAGATATAAACAACCTGCATAACGGAATGAGTGTATTGGCCACTCCCAACTATCAGTGGAATCTGCCTAAATGGAATATATCACTGAACCTTCCGTTCCGGTGGACTACTATCCCGGAAGCAGATTTCTCACATCCGGCACTTAATCCCACTTTATATATTAATTATAAAGTGAATTACGCCTGGCGTTTTTCCGCCCGTGCCGGATATAAGGAATCATATGGAGACATTACAGATTTGTATGCCTCCCCTTACCGTTCCAGTTTTCGAAACCGGATAGTAAGCAACGGCATATTGCCGGTGAAGCGTAAGCAGTCGTACGCTTTGTATGGTGAATATAAAAGTACGGTGCGCGAATTCTTTTCTACACTTTCCCTGAACCATTCCCGCAATTGGTCAAACCGGATTTACGAACAGCAGATTGAGGGGGATATCGTATCACTTATCTCCCATCCGGAAGAGAATGATTCCTATACCTGGTCTATCAACGGAACCCTATCAAAAGGGTTTTATGACTGGGGTTTAAAATTCTCTCTCTCCTACCTGTTTGGACGAAACGAAGCCGAACAACTCAGCAATGGCAAACGCCTGCCCTTCCGCTCGGATTATATGCAATACGAACCGAAAATCATCTGGACTCCGACACGGTTATTAGAAATCGGTTACCAGTCTACCATTTATTACGGCGGTTCCCGCATCGGAAGTGAAACCCGCCTCAGTCCTCTGCTAAACATCGTACAGAGGTTACAAGCGTCTTACGAACTTTCGCCGGTGGAATTCCGCCTTTCTGTCGACCATTATCACAATGATATCAGCCGAGATAAAGCAGTGGATGCATTCTTCGCAGATATTACCCTCCACTGGAAAACAGGTAAATGGCAACTAACGGCCGATGTAACCAATTTGTTCAACAAAAAGGAATACCGGTATACGCAATATGCAGCCACAGAAAGCTATACCTCATGGGTGAATATCCGCCCGAGAGAATTTCTGTTAAAGGTGAAATATAAATTCTAACAAGATACATGTGGAGTACTCTCACCGGGCAAAGGGATCTCTTCTTATTTCTTTCAAATAATATGTTCTTACTGCAGCTATTTGTTTATCATTAAACCCTTCACCATCATTTATATCTGTGAGGCGGACATTATTCAAATAAACAATCGGTAAAAATATCCATCTCTTTTGTGTATAAACGACCGGAGTATATTGCAAACGTGCCATAGTATATAACCAGATATCATCAGCAAGAGGAGTTAAATGAAGAGCTTGTTCTATTTTCAGGACATCCGGATGTAAGGAGCCTGGAGGATAAAGGACTCCTCCAAATCCAACCTGAGATACAAAGTAATGCTCCGAAGCATCTACCTTATAACATCCGGGCCAGGTTTCATAAGAAAGTAACTTATTTTTATAATAACGTGGAATGACAGCATAATTGGCGCAAATACAAGATGGATTTTGCAGATGGGTTTGATACAACAAAGTGATTATTTCCGAACTATACATAATATCATCATCGATTGTAATAATAATATCGTCCGGATATTCTTGCATCGCATAATAATACTTTTTATGCGAACGGATGTCGCCACTGCACAATCGTATCTGTAACCCTCTGTCTTGTAAACGTAATAAAGAAGCAGGAAGAATCTCAATAGACGCAAATTGCTCTTTGGAAAGCCAGAGAATGATCATATCCGGCCTCATTTGCTGTCTTAATATCGACTCTACAACCAACCATACTTTATGAATACGTTTAGGAAATGAAGTAAACGAAATAATTATCCGTCCCCGCGTTCGAGTTGTCTCAAGCAAGCTATAAGCAGGATCATTTTGTGTACAACGAAAATATACAGGTAAAATCAGATTCGCTATTATTCTGACGATATTACGCAATAGGGAATAATACCGGACTTTCTCTAATAGCCCACTACGATTTTTAATCAGTGAATACAAGTTGTCAAAATAGTCTATCAACATATCAATCGTTGGCAAATTCAGCAAACGGATCTATGCCCAATTTATCCATATAGTAAGTTCGTATAGCATCAATTTGTTTGTCATTATAATGCAATCCGTCATTTATATCGGCAAGGGTCTCGTTGGCAGTAAAAGGTATTGCTAAATTAGTCCATCGGGTACCTGTATATATTACATGCGTATTTCGTAACCGCCCCATAGCAAACAGCCACATGTCGTCTGCTAAAGGTGCCAACTTTAACAAAAGCTCTAAATTCAACACATCTTCATATAAAACATTAGGCGGATAAAGGACCCCGCCTTGCCCAATCTGCGAAGACATTAAATGATTATCCGTTTCATGTCCCCAAGGCCATTCATCATACAAAGCAAGTTTATCACTCTGGAATTTTAGTACCCGGGTTAGATTGGCACAAACATCCTGTGGATATTTCAAATGAGACTGATACAATAGTTCTATCGTGTCCGAACGATAATATACATCATCATCAATAGTGATAATCATGTCATCCGGATACTCCTGCATCGCATAATAAAACTTTTTATGCGAACGGATATCCTCCCCGTCCCTCAGTTCAATTTTAAGCCCTCTTTTTCTTTGCTCAAGTAAAGAATCAGGGAGAGTATCAATAGACGGGAATTGCTTTCGGGAAAGCCAAAGAATAATCATATCCGGCTTTTTCCGTTGTCGTAATATTGACTCTACTACCATCCAGACTTTCCCGATACGTTTAGGAAAAGATGTAAATGAAACGATAATTCTCCCTTCATTTTTTTTCACAGGGGGCAAACAGTATGCAGGATTGTCCTGTGTTTGCCGTAAAAAAACAGGCAATAACCTATCAGAAATCCCTAATACACACCTTTGCAAAAAAGCATAATAACGAAGTTTACGAAGATACGGATTACGTATCCGGATTCCGGCATACAGTTTATCAAAAAAATCTATCATTTTACTACACTATATCTTGTTTCACGAAAAGGTTTCTTATCCCAGAAAAAAGATAATAATTCAAATACTTTATAAAAGTATCTCAGGCTTAAAAAGAACCGGTTTGAATATAACCCATTTTCTTTAAGAGCTTTTTGATGTTCTTTCATAATTAAAGCCAGACTATTCATGCCCCTTGTACTGAGTCCACCGATACGCATCGTAACAAAGTCTATCGGCATATATACGAATTTATACTTTTTCAATACGATCAATCTTAAAAGGAACTCAAAGTCAGCCCCTATTTTGTATTGAGTATTATATAATCCGGTACTTGCAAAACAATGCCTCTTAATATAGCAGGACGGATGTGCAGGCATAAATCCCAAACGCATTAATTCCGGTTTGAATATCTTAGAAGAATAATAACGCACACACTTCTTCAAATTTGAAGGTTCAACAAAATGAATATCCCCATATACCGCATCAGCCTGGCAAGTGGAGAGCTTATGTACCACCTTTTCTATCACTTTATCTGATGTGAAAAAATCATCAGAATTCAAAATACCTATTACTTCACCGGTAGAACGCAATATTCCTTTATTCATCGCATCATAAATGCCTTCATCCGGATCGCTCAAACAAATCATACGTCCGCCAAACCGGGATTCATATTCTTGCACTACTTCCAGAGTTTCATCATTGCTTTTCCCATCTACAATAATATATTCTATATTTTTATATGTTTGATTCAGTACACTTTCTATTGTATCTCTAATAGTATGTGCACTGTTGTAGGTTACAGTAATAATACTAATCTTCATTTTTTCAATTGGTTTTAACTTCGGGTTAATTATCTTCGTTAGTAAAGTTCTCTCCTTTTATTCCTTTATCAACATGTTATACAAATCAAAATATTCCTGAAATCGTTCTTTCTTATTATAATAATTAATTGCACGTTGTCTACAATCCCGGGATAACCGGACCTGGTCTCTTTGAGATAATTCTCTGATTGCTTCTATTATTCCATTTAAGTCGCCTTGGTCAACAATTATTCCTGTTTCCGAATCAACAGCTTCAATACTTCCTCCTGTCTTATAAGTTATAACAGGTATTCCACAAGCTAAGGCTTCCAGATTAGTTGTAGGAAAACAATCCTCTCTGGTTAGATTTATAAAAATTGTCGCTTCCCGGTACAATTCGACCAGTTGTTGTATATTTTCTGTCCGGCAAATGCCTTTAATGCCTTCCGGCAAATGTCGTAACTGGGATTTCGATAATCCAACTAAAACAATATCGTAATCATCTCTGGGTAACCGCCTCCTTAAACGAAAAAAATCAATCAGTCCTTTTCTGCTATCCCAGACATTAGCAACCCCCAACAATGTTATTTTCAGTTTTTTCTTTCTTATCTTTCCGGGGATAAATAGGTCTAAATCAATTCCATTATGAATACGAAGGATTGGATATTTACTCAAGTAAGATTCCTTTATCACCCCCTGCAACCAATCAGACACACACACTATCGTCAGATTATCCGGTAAAGTAAAAGCATTCCGCTTTTTGATATAGTTTTCTTTCGAACAATCGAATAAAAAGCTGGAAGGATAGCTTTTTTTCTGTGGACAATCATAACATTGCTGTTTCCAGCGGTTACAATTGATAAAAGAAAAATAAGAACAGTGGCCAGTCACAGCCCAACAATCATGTAAAGTCCAAACAACCGGTATATTTGCCCGCGTAAGATATTCAAACAGCAGAGGATAGTTTAAATAATACCCATGAATATTATGCAAATGAATCAAATCCGGTTTTATAAGTTCAATTTGCTTAATCAACTTTCTTGTTGCCTGGCGGGAAGCTAAACCATGTCGATCAAAAAAACGGGTTGTTAATCCATGCAATAAATTATCCCAACTTGTTCCTACTCTGATTGATTCAGATTGGCTTTTTCTGGGTCTTCTACCATAGGCTATCAAACTCCGCCAGCCTTTAGATATGACTAATTGCCCTATTTCCTCGGCAATTCTACCAATTGAGGTGGTATTAATAACAGTATTGATTTGAAGAATAGTCGGCATAGGTTAAAAAGATATATTAAAGACTTAATTTTTCTACCAGAAATTTTACTACATAAATGGAGAAAAGGATTCCTATTAAATAAGCAAATGAACTTTGTAAATCACCTCGTAATATAAAAAATGTCATACCTAGCAAGACCAAATACTGTATTGTACCCATTATAGTCCTTTCTCCTTTACTCCAAAAAACAGTATCCACTCTTGAGCAGAAAACGGCTAAAACAACAGTAAAAAGAATGAATCCAATAAAACCTGCATTTATATAGCCCTCCGCAGGAAATGTCATCGATATATTTGAAAATGAAAGATTTAATTGTTCACTCAAAAAAAAGCCACTCCCTGTAGGCTTTTCCTCCCATAAAGAACGAGGGACAAAAAATACAAAAACCCCTAATAGTTGTTTCCCATATGTTACAATATCATGCTTCAATACCAACAGGAAATTCTGATAGGCATCAAAATGCCCCTCCAGGAACATAGAGAAATCAGGGCTTAAAGACAGACTCTTTCCAATCTTATAATTGCGGAATTGGTTCAAAAAGGGAAAAAAGGTTAGCATCCCTACAATCATGGATGTAACAAAAATATTTTTCTTCGATAAGAGAGGTATCAATAATATTACAATAGGGATATATAAAACGGCAACCTGATAACGGGCAATAGCTGTGGGAAAAGCCATAATTATCCCTATCAAAAACAAAAAAACTTCTACCCCAAGATTCTTATTTTTAGATAAATGATAAAATAATGCAATAAAAATAGGGATCGGCCTTAATACAACCTCTACTATCAGCCATAAAGTCATATTAGAAAGTTGAGAATCCTCTATTAGTTCTCCTCCCCGTAGAAATAAAGAAAAAATATTAAACTTATTTATATAGGAATATACATATAAAACAGACAGAGACACAAGGAATAAAACCACCTCTCCCTTAATGGAAAAAGTATATTTCTCTCGATATACAAACTCCCGGTAATATAAATTTCTTCCTCGACATAAATCGTATATCAAAGCAAATAAAAAAATAAAAACCAATATATAGAAATTAGCAACCAAATAATCATCCGGGATTAAAGGTTCTAATGTCCAGATTTTCACATCCTTTCTAAATTGTAGCCACGGAGCTATACCGAAAAAAAAGAAAGAAAAAAGATAGAAAACTTTTTGCAATGAATAAGGTAAGTTTTCATCTTTGTAAAGCCTAAAAATAGAAAATAAAGAAATAACCAGAAACTCTAATTCAATAAAAAGGTCATTGCCTTCTCCGGCATTAAGAAAAAGATAAAATGAGATACCTAACAATATGATGTAAGATATAAATTTCAACATAATAGCATGTATAGATATAAATTTATTTTACATTGGTTAATTAAATGAGATAAAGCTACTATCAAATACTCACTAATGTTTTTGCCACTATCTCGGGAGTTATACGGGAAGATAGCTTCCGGCTATTTAAGCTCCACTCTACAAGTTCCTGTTCTTTCATATTTATCACCTTTTCTATTTTATTCTTCAAATCATCCTTCTGTTTATGACTAAACGTACAGCCGTTATAGCCATTGATAACAAAATAAGGAACTGCACCACAAATATCCGAAGCAATGATAGGAAGCCCTGCTGCAGAAGCTTCATGTAAGACCAGAGCCCAGGGTTCAAATAATGAAGGAAGGATTAAACAACCTGCATTTTGAGCAATATCCTTTAGTTCTTCCTGCCCTTTAAAATCAAGAAGTTCTACATCATACCGGGATAGTTCCTCCCTCAAAGGACCATTTCCGACTAAAGTGAGTTTCCATCCCCGCTTATCTTCAATTGCCTCCCAGGCTTTCATAAGAGGAATCAAGCCTTTAACAGGGTTATATCGTCCGATAAATAATAAATTTTTTGGATAGTTTTTCTCTTTTACTGCAATATCTACCTGTTGAAAAAGCCCAACATCCGCTGATAAATTAGAAATTAAAATAGACTCTTTTTTAAAGCCCAGCCGCCTGGCATATCCATATTGCCATATTCCGGCAACAAAAAGATGAGTAAACCATTTTTTATGCCTGAAAGGAGACAATAATATATTTACCCATTGGGACTTTCCTTTGAATTGAGTATCACTTCCCGCTATAATGGGAATATCCGTATTTGATTTCAGTTGCTTACACGTTTTATTATATAATGCATCCATCCAACCGGATGTCAGTATAAATACGGGCTCTATTTCACGATATAGCTGTAACAGCTTATCTACTGAATTGTATTCGGAACGGGAATAAAAGCAGATGCCTTGCATATCCTTAACAACATAAGGAGTCTCATTCCCCTCTGTCCTTCGGACAACATGCACACAATATTTCAGTTTCACAAGCTCCTGAACTACAATATGAGTATAAGGCATATACTCTGAATAAAGAATCAAAATATTTTGCATTATATTTTTTAATCCTACTTATTTCTAACTATTTTACAATATAACATATCGATTAATACATTTCTCTTCTGGACATTCAGACTGGCCAGATTATAGTAATCCGTACTGCCGATGCATATTCGGAAGGAAATTTTATTTTCAATAAGGCAAAGGCTGGAAGTATAGGCAGGGATAGAAAATGCTTATTGTTAGGAAAGTATATTATTCAAGTTTCTCACAATACCATCTTGGTATATGAATCATTACACCTAATGAAATAATAGTAACAACTATGTAATATTTACCCTTATATCGCGTAAGTTTGCCTGTCAGCCCTTTAAATGCTCCATGCTTGACACGGACAAGCGTTCCGGAAGTCGTTTCCACTTCGGAAATATCAACATAAATTGTTCCTTTATATTCGGGATCACAAATGGCACGGAGTTCCATCATCTCATGCTCTTTGATTTCACAAAGTTGCTTGGTATCATGATGACGCAATAACAGAAATGGGACCGGACTATTATCTACCAGTACTTTCAATGTTTTATCATCCATTGTTTTCATTAGAAATACTAGATTATGGACAGCAGGAACCAATTTACAGGACTTTTTACCAGTCCTGTCGGTTCTTTCTTTATAGTGCATCGGAATAAAGTATTTTAAATTATTCCTGGCAAGATATTCTCCCAATCTTTTTTCTTTACAGTTAAGCGTTCGTACAGCATACCAAATTTGTTTGGTATTTTCGTTCATTTCCTTTCAAATTTAAGCTCTCTCTTTTCGTAAATTACACCCAATACTTAATAAAAAACAGGACATATTCTCTCTATACCCACAGAGAATACATCCGTGAATCAACCCTATACTTTTAAAGATTTAGCCTTTTTGTATAATATTCTGCACAAGAGTAAAACTCGCAGAATATTTATACTCAGTACTAAAACGAAACAAATATAAGATAAACGGCAACGCTTCACAACAGCCCTTATTGGTTGTTCGGATTTATAAAACTTATTATTTTTCAAGCACAGATAGAAAATCAATGCTTAAATAAAGCAGACAAGAAACCGTTAAATCAGACAAACAAATGTTAATGCTTTTTTTTATAAAATACAAAACGAACTTGTTTTATCCCTGTAGTTTCTTTTTCAGATAGTTTAGCCTGTATTTATCACATTATTCAATTAACTTTGTAACAGAAACTTTTCCAGTCAACAGTATATGCTATTCACGACCATCGCAATCGCACTACGTATTTTTTCCAATCCCATTGGAAATGTATTCCAAAAGAAACTTACGGGAAGATATAACCATCCTATGGTGGTCAATTTTATAACGTTTTTCCTGTTGAGCCTGCTCTGTATTATACCAGGTATCCGGATTGACTGAAGTAGCCTGCCCTCTTCTTTCTGGTATTATTGTGTGATTGCCGGTGTCTTTGGAGCAACAGGCAACGGATTCCTGGTAAAAGCATTGCAGGGAGGGGATTTATCCATATTAGGACCTGTCAACTCTTACAAATCGGTTATTGGAATTATTGTAGGTATATTCCTGTTACACGAAATACCGAATATATGGGGAATTGCAGGTATCATACTAATTATTTGCGGAAGCTATTTTGTACTGGATACCATGGAAGAACGTTTCTCCTTTGCTTTACTAAAAAACAAAGAAATCAGATACCGTCTACTTGCAATGGTACTGACAGCCATAGAGGCGATTTTCATTAAAAAAGTTATCCTATATTCCTCTACGACTATCTCTTTCATTGTTTGGTGTTGGTTCGGAGTATTCTTCTCTTTCTTCCTTCTACTCCTTTTCAGAATACAAGTGAAAAAAGAATTCAAAAGAATAAAAGCGAAAGATTTACCTTTATACGGCTGGTTAGTGGTTTGTATCGGTATTATGCAATATACGACCAACTTTGTTTTCGACCACATGAATGTAGGTTATGCGCTCGCCCTGTTCCAATTATCTACAATTGTCAGTATATTTCTCGGCTACCGGATATTCAAGGAACAGGATATACGCAAAAAGCTGCTGGGATCGGTAATCATGGTGGCAGGTTCTGCCATCATCATACTGCTAAATTGATTCCTACCAACATTCTATCTTATCTTTCAGTTCCGGAAGACTATTTTTATCAAAGACAGGACTCTTTATACCTTTCCGTTTCTGAGAAAGATAATCATTCAGCAATAAAAATGCCTGCCGGCTTAATAGGGAAATTGCTATCAGGTTACAAATCGTCATCAGTCCCATTGTAATATCTGCCAGCCCCCAGGCAAGGTCAAGGCTTGCCAATGCGCCAAACATAACCATGCCTCCAACTAACAGGCGGTAAATAAACAAAATCCCCTTGTTCTGTGTCACAAACCGGATATTCGCCTCTCCATAATAATAATTGCCAATGATACTGCTGAAAGCAAAAAGCAAAATAGCCACAGCAACAAAAACACTTCCGGTACTACCCACCTCATTTACCAAGGCTTGCTGCGTTAGTTGGACTCCGCTTACAGAGCCGTCAAGAGGCACCCCGCTAAAAAGAATGATAAAAGCCGTACAGGTACAAATAATTAAAGTATCTGTAAAGACTCCCAAAGTTTGAATCAGCCCTTGTTTAACCGGATGTGATACATGGGCTGTCGCAGCCACGTTCGGTGCCGACCCCATACCGGCCTCATTGCTGAACAATCCTCGTTTAATGCCTTGCATCAATGCAGCTCCCAAACCACCGCCTATAGCCTGTTGCCAACCGAAAGCATTCTCGACAATCAAATCGAACACTGCCGGCAATTCGCGTATATTAAACAAAACGACACCTAAAGCCAGTGCCACATAACCAAGTGCCATAACCGGCACAATGATACTACTCACCTTGGCAATTCGCTGAATGCCCCCAAAAATAACCAAAATAGTAAATCCGGTTAACAGAACCCCAAAGATAGTATGGTCTATACCGAAAGCTTCTTCCCATGCGGCACAAATCGTATTACTTTGTACGGAATTAAAAGCAAAGCCGAAAGTGACGGAAATGAGTACGGCAAATAATACCCCCATCCACCGGAGCCCCAACCCCCGTTCCATATAGTAGGCGGGACCGCCTATAAAAGAATCTTTCCCTTTCCTTTTATATAACTGTGCCAAAGTGGATTCAACGAATGCGCTCGATGCTCCCAGCAAGGCAATAATCCACATCCAGAACACAGCCCCCGGTCCTCCTATAGCAATAGCGGTCGCCACACCTGCAAGGTTTCCCGTGCCGACACGACTGGCAAGAGAGACAGCAAATGCCTGAAAGGAAGAGATATGTTTTCCCCCTTCATTGTTCCCTGTAGAATCTCCAAGCAATCGAACCATTTCCCGAATCATGCGGAACTGTACAAAACGTGTTTTCAATGTAAACCACACCGCACAGCCTAAAAGCATAATTATCAATATATACGACCAGAGAATGTCATTTACAGAGCTAATCCAATTGTTTAATATATCCATTAGTTTTGTTCGTTTTGTTACAAAGATATGTATTTTCCATCATAAGGATAAATATCCGAAAGAATAAACCTTGTATAAATAATCATAACCACTACAACCTTACGAACAACTTATTTGTCTGTATATTAAACGGATTGTATAACATCAAAAACAAGAAGGGAAACTATTATGACTCAGATTAAAATCAAACGGGTATACGAAGACCCTGAAAAGAATGACGGATACCGTGTATTAGTAGACCGTTTATGGCCCCGCGGCATGAAAAAAGAACATTTAAAATATGATGTCTGGGAAAAAGATATTACTCCTTCACCCCAGTTAAGAAATTGGTTTCATGAAGACCAGAAAGCGCATTGGGACGAGTTCGCTACACTCTATACAAAAGAACTGGAAAATTCCGACGCTGCACATATATTCCTTGACCTGATAAAATCCTACGATACGGTAACCCTGCTATATGCTTCTAAAGAGCCTGTACGAAACCATGCACAGGTTTTACAGAAGTTTCTGCAACAACATGTAAAATAAATTACAACCAGCTTTCTATAATGTACAAACTCTACATTAATAGATAAAATAAGATTCGCCCTTTTCGAAAAAGAAATCCTCACTTGATTTATTTTTACCTTAAGCAAATAATTTCTTTCTTTGTAAGAAATTATTAAACTTTATGAAAAATCAAATTCTCCTTTCGTTGTTGTTTATAGCTATTTTATTTTCTTCTTGTACTAAAACAGAGGATACGCCACTACCATCAAAAAATGATGTAGAATATACAGTGACTGGAAAAGTAGAAAAAGGGCCATTTATACAAGGTTCAAGTATTAATATTCAGCCTTTGGACGAAAAACTTTCGCTTTTGGGAAGTATTTACACTACTACCATCCAGGATAATGAAGGCTCATTTGATTTTCCAACCCAAAAGTTTATTTCTCCCTACGCACTGTTAAGTACAGACGGTTACTTTTTTAACGAAGTAACAGGGAAATTATCTAATAGCACCATACACTTGGAAGCGATTGTCGATTTATCTGATAAAACAACAGTCAATCTTAACTTACTGACCCATTTAAAAGCAAACCGTGTAAAAAAACTTGTTGAAACAGGTATCAGTTTTAAAGAGGCAAACACGCAAGCACAAAAAGAATTGCTAACAAATTTCGGACTTCAACGTTATACAGAAACTGACGCCTCCGAGTTTTCCATTACATCAGGAAGTCAAGAAGCCGGTGCACTTATCACAGTTTCTTCTGCTCTTTTATACAAACGTTCCGAAGCAGAATTAACTGAATATCTATCAAAACTCAACCAGGAATTTACTGCACAAGGTAAATTAACAGATGAGATGAAACAAAATTACATCGAAAATTGTATAAAATTGAATTTGAATAAAATCAGCGAAAATATCATCAATCGCTATCACTCTATGAATAAAGAAATCACCGTCCCTCCTCTCCAATATTTTATTGATTGGAATGAAGACGGCATTGCCGGTAATGAATTGGGAGACGGTAGTGATATCCAATTAGCTTTTGAAAAAGATACTCTTTTTGTTCCACAGGAAGGTGGGACATTCAATATACAAGTCAATACAAATATACCCTTCACCTTTACGTACAAAGGATCAGCACCCGGAGTATCAACCTTCCCCGAGCCTGATATCTTTAATATAGACAGTATAGATTATACCAAAACTATAGAAAACAACCATATAGTTTTAACCATTAATCCAGCACAAACATATCTTACTTATCCTGCTAAGGTAATAGTATATAGCTATGATGGAAAGAATTCTTCTCGATTGATCATTATGCAAGAAGGCGATAAAAACAAGCCGGTTTTATCTAATAATGGTACTTCCACTGTAGATAATTTAAATAACGACATAGCTAAGTCTCTATACTATTTCCATATAATGGAGGCTCTTTATACCAATACTTATACATGTGAAAACGGGAAAGATCCGTTTGAAACACATCAATTAGACAGTAATAATAGCCAAATATCAATAGCATGGAATACTGCTTACAGATCACTTACACAAATACGAAATATATCCAAAATGAGCTTAACAAAGCTACCCCAAATAATTCCTAACCTTTCATTTATGACAGCCTTGTTATATTATGAATTAGCCGTTTTATGGGAAAATATTCCATATGCAGAAAATATCAACAATGATTTTGATTTTGGAAATATAACTCAAATGAAAAGTAATGATCTTTTTAACCTTATCGAAGATCAATTATCCGGAGAAATCGATAAATTTGAAAACAAGAAAAATACTTTTGATTCCATCGATGACTATTTCCGATCTTCTAAAGATTTCCCACGTGCTATATTAGCAAAAATGTATCTTTATCAAAAACAATACTCTAAAGCAAAAGAGCTATTTGAAGCCATTGTTGACGATAATCATTATCAGATAGCGACATCAAGAGAGCAAGCATTGAAAAAAAATAGTTCCGAAATGATATGGGGATATGAAAACCCGGTCTTATCCAGTTCTAATTTCATTGATTATCAACCTATCAAGTTAGATAACTTTTTATCATTTGTTACTTATACAGAGGTATTACTCTCATTAGCTGAATGTGAATATAAGTTAGGAGATACTACTACTGCCACCCATTATTTGCAAGATGTGACATCAAAACGTGGATTAACTACTACTGCCGATTTTTGGACTTCATTAAAAACAACATGGGCAAGTGAGCTAAAAGGAACAGGAACCTATTTTGCATTTTTAAAACGAAACGGATTGGCACAAACAGAATTAAATATTAAAGATTATCAACTACTATTCCCCATTCCTCGTAATGAGATGGATGCATCTCCTAATATTACCCAAAATCCGGAATATTAATTTAAAGTCTAAAAATGAGTCTGTCGGAGGTATAAATATCTGATAAATTAGGATTATATCTCCGCATACTCTTTTATAAGAACTATTTTGACTGTTAGAGATATTATTAGAGTTAATATTTTCTGACCTTAAAATATCTTTACAGATAAATATCATTTCTGTGATGTAGACAACCTATTCAATTACAAGCATCAGCCCGACCCCTTTTACCGTCTTTATTTTTACAGACGGTTCGGCAGCCAGATGCTTTCGTAATTTAGAAATGAAAACGTCCAAGCTTCTGGATGCAAAATAATCCTCTTCCGTATTCCAATAACGGCTTAATATGGATTCCCGCTTTACGACCTGACCTTTATTCTCACATAATAGCTGAAGGATACCCGCCTCCCGTGCCGTTAAAACTACGCGCTCTCCATTCTCATTCTCCAGGATAGCATGTGCAGCGTCCAATTCAAACCGTCCTAACTTATAGCAATTTGTTTCATTCCTGAAACGGCTGCCCTCTTTCAATTTCAGAATTGCTTTTATATGCGCATTCAGTTCTTCCGGGCTAAAAGGTTTCTTTATATAATTATTTCCCCCCAACAGATAAGCGGAAGTCACACTTTTAGGGGTTTGTACAGCCGAAGCGAATAAAATAGGAATATCACCATCTGTTTCACGAATTTTTTCTACCATTTCAAAGCCGTTCATTTCCGGCATTTCCACATCCGTAACAATCACATCCGGCTTATTAACCCGGTAAGCAGCCAGCCCTTCCAGACCATTAGCAGCGACTGTCACTTCGTAGTCTCCTATCACATCTTCCAGACCACTCTGAATCATATAACAAAGATTGGCGTCATCTTCTACTAATAATAATTTAGTCATAATTTTTCGATTAAGTTAGGTATATATAGTGTAAATTCACTGAACTCACCTTCAATGCTATCCAATTGAACTTTACCCTGATGGGTCTCTATTATCCCCTGTACAAAATTCAGTCCCAGCCCAAATCCCGTAGCTCCACCTTTACTACTTCTTCCTGTAGCAGAGGCACGTTCAAATTTCTCAAATATCTTTTTTTGATTTTCATGCGAAATACCAAAACCATCATCTTTCACACGTATTAAAGTATATGCTCCCTCAGAGCGAACCAAAATATCGATATGTACTGTTTCTCCCGAATATTTAATCGCGTTATCTATTAAATTGCTAACCGCTTCTTTCAAATATTCTTTATCCCCCCAGATATTTTTATTTTGAACGTTTATCGCAAATATAACAGCTTTCTTTGTTTTAGCAATAAATTTTTCTTTTAAATCCAACAATAACGGAGTAATGTCAAATTGTTCCTTATTTAAATCCAACTTATCCGTTTCCATTTTAGAAATGGTAAGCACCTTATTTGTCAAATTCAATAAATGCCCTACTGCTTCTTCTATAATTCTGAAATGCGTTTCTTTTTTCTGAGGTTTATCCTCCAACCTACCACTCTGCAAGATACGTATCCCCATCAGAATAGAACTTAGTGGTGTCTTCATATCATGAATCATTGCAGATGAGAAATCTTCCCGCATTTTTGCAATCCGGTTCTGCCTGGCAATAATACGTATCTGGTAAATAATACAAGCAGTAACAAACAACATCATCAAGGCTGTAGCTATCAACAATAACCCCAAACGTCTAAAAATAGTCCAATAAGGATTTAACAAAATAGCTTGTATACCTTCGGAGCCATCAAGCCGGATAGGAATAATCTGTGTTTTAATTATTCCCCAATGAAAATTTGGAGAAGAAGCTGTTGATTCAATAACGGACCCATCTTTTACAAAAATATGATTCAACACCACATCTGTTAGAATATTTACAGATTTCAATTGAGAAATATAAATACTATCCAACATAGATAAAGATAATGTTTCTCCCCACTTTATTAACTCTTCCTGAATATAAACAGACTGATTTCCAATTTCCCCATGTTGTTCAGCAGGTCCCCCCATTATCTGTTGCGGCGGGTTGTCCCGTCTAAAAACATTTTGAACTCTATGGATAGCCTCAAGTTCAACTGAAGTTTGCAAAACACTATATGACTTAACTTGTATTTCTCTCTGAAGTAATGTATATGTATGATACAACCATACTATCTGCAACAATAATATAGAGATAAGCGCTCCCCCTGTTATTAATCGTACATATATCTTATTCATTTTATAATAATCTGTTGAATCTGACAAAGATAATAACATTCTCATTATATTATATAACATTCTGATAATATACCAAATAGTCTTAGTCTTATACATTTGCACTTCGTATTTATCATTAAAAAATATATATTATGGAATCAAAGAGAATTTTATTTCAAGAATTATCAGAAAACGAACTACAACACACAAATGGAGGACAAGTTGTATGCGTTCTTGTTTGTATTGACGGCATTGTTACTTATCAATATATAAATGTTGATTAGAAAATATAACAAAATGATAACGTCAAGATAACTTAAACAAACAACCTATCAAGATATCTTTACAACATCAAAATAAAGATTTTTCATTTATGTCTAATTTAAATCACAAAATTATGAAAGAGTTAACAGAAAAAGAATGTATGGAAATGAACGGAGGTTATGTTCAATTTGTAATAGCAGTCGCATCTGCTGCTATTTATCTATATAACAATTGGGATGATTTTGCAGAAGGTTTCAATGAGGGTTACAATAGCACAAGAAGATAAATTATGGAAAAAGAAAGATTACTACAGGACTTGTCCACTATCGAACTATCAGAAATAAATGGTGGAGATAAATTTACAAAAAGTGTTGGCTCAGGGTTAGGTACATTTGGAGGAGTTCTTATGAATTTTCTACAAGATATGTGGGATGGAAGCATCGAATCAGCTTCCAATGGTTCTTATGCTTACAAATAATTAATAACCAAGGGATAAATTACTTTTAATTTATCCCTTATATATACAAAACTCCTATGAATACAGAAGAAGAATTAAAACAAAAGATAAAAAATCAGAAGAGAATAATAGTTGTTCTAACTATCTATGTTTTACTATCTTTATTTATACAACTATATAATATGTTTGCCTGATTACAAAAATAATATCATAACGCTTTTAATTTATCCAATCGCATCTAAAGATGCTATAGTAATGAAAATATTCATCATCTCCATTTCAACAATCCTTGTATTAGGACTGATGTATTTTATTTATGCCATCTCTTGGATCTATAGGCTCAATGTTAAACTGGATGGGGTAGGAAACAATTTATCCGACACTTTCAATATTGAATTACCTTTATTAAGAGATCCTAACGGATACTTTTGTATTATGTCGAAACTGGATAATTTACCAAAAGAAAGTTTCATCCTGGACACCAGAGCTACAAGCTTAGCAAGAATCGAAACCTTACAAAAGATGAAAGCCCGGTATTGGGGAACTTATCCTGTTTTTGTAAAAAATACTTATGGCCAAATGGAAAAGTTATCCTTATATGAATTAAAGAGCCTGACAATAGAGAAAGAGAAACTTCAAAAACCTCTATTTAAAGGCATCACAAAAACGAACGCAATACACAATCTCTTATATAAAAAGGTTATAGGGAGAGACATATTACAACACTTTACTTGGAAATTTTCTTTGGATGAAAACAAGCTAACGTTATTTTTCAATAAAAATAATCACCAGATTCAATTAAAGACACAAGGCTTTCATTTAATAAAAGATGGACTGATAGAGAATAAAATAATTCTAAATTCTCCACTTTTATCAGACAGTTATAAATTTAGCTTCGATTTGGGTTATCAAGGAGAAATAAGTATTGACAAAAAAATATTTCAGCTTTTGAAAGATAAATCACCATGCATAAAATACTTAAATGCACGTACTTCAGAAAGAATCGATACAACATACGTTTTTCCCGGGATAACTATTGAATGGGATGGTTTTCAAATACCTGATTGCGAACTTTGTTACTATCCTTTGACAAACAGGAATCTAATAGGAGTCAGATTTATAGAACAATTCAATTTCATTCTCGGTTATCAAAAATCAAAAGAAGGTCCCAGATCTTCAAACCTATACATACAGCCCCGAAAAATAAACCTAATAGACACGAACAACTATAGTCGTTCAAATTTTGGTTTCGAGATTGGTCTATTAAATGGGACTTTACAGGTAACCTCCATTGAAATAGGCGGAAAAGCAGAGCAAACAGGACTAAAAGTAAAAGACAAAGTAATAGATATTGACCAAAATAGCATTCACTTAGATGAAGAATATGTCCTTTCAGGTCAGATAAATAATTATCTCTGTAGCAAAAGCTCTATTTTGATAAAAGTAAAAAGAGATAATAAAATAATTGAATACAAAATAACTACTTAGAACAGATAGACTTCAATGAAAAGGAAAGAAAACCTATTGTTTTTCTTCCCAAAACAACCACCTTTTCCTGCCAAGACCCGGGCCCCACTACCATCCAGACCCACATCTCAGCCTTGTTCACACCCGGGTATGAAGGGACGGGAATGGAGATATCAGGCAATAAAAGTGCTGATTATGACAACAATCAGGGCAAAGCCATTAACCTAATGATAACATACCCATAACCTTCTTGACTTTTCTCTATCCATATATTTGTGTCAGAAGAATAAACGAATCAAACAAGATAAGCAATGTTACTGCCGAATGAATGGATAGAAAACAGTATTGAGACATACATCTACCACCACACTACAAAATCCCAGATAATCTATTGGGTTGTTTTAGGAGCAATCACCATATCCCTGATTGCACTGCCATTTATATATGTGGATATATCCATTCAGGGAAGTGGCATCGTAAGGCCTGTTACGGAAAAAACAGAGATCAAATCGGCTGTTACGGAATATATCGATTCAGTTTTCGTACGGGAAGGAGAAAAAGTGAACCGGGGTGATATCCTGCTCCGTTTCCGCACAAACAATGCAGACAACAAAATAAATTACCAGTCAAACCGGTTGAATGATTACGAAGCCCATCTTGCCGATCTGGCTTATTTGGCAAAAGGAGAAGTCCCTGCCACTTTCAGTTCACCCGTACGCCAACAAGAATACAATTATTTTATCCGCCGGAAAAACGAGTTGGAAACAACGCTTGCCCAGGCAAAAAAAGAATACCTGAGGAATAAGACTTTATTTGAGAAAAAAGTAATTTCGGAAGAAGAATACGATAAATATTATTTCCAGTACCAAAGCCACCAAAATGAACTGGCATCACTCAAAGAGAGTCAAATCAGTACGTGGAGGACAGACCAGAATTCATACCGGAATTTATATAATGAAATGAAAACAAACCAAAAACAGGAAATAAAGAATAAAGACCTGTATATCGTACGCAGTCCGGTTAGCGGAACCGCCGATCAGTTTTCGGGTATTTATAAAGGGAGCAATATCCAGACAGGACAATCCTTAGCTGTAATCAGTCCCGATTCCACCCTCTGCTTCGAAATTTATGTAACGCCACGGGACATCGGTTTCCTGCATATCGATATGCCGGTCAATATACAGGTCGAATCGTTTAATTACAATGAATGGGGTACACTCCCCGGAAAGGTAAAAGAAATCTCATCCGACTTTCTGACAGACAGCCAGGGTAACTCTTTTTACAAAATAAAATGCCGGATGGAAAAGAATTATCTTACCCTGAAAAGTACAGGTAAAAAGGGATACCTAAAAAAAGGGATGACCGTAAATGCACATTTCATGATTACCGAACGTTCCCTGTTTGACCTGCTTTACCAAAAGATGGACGACTGGGCTAATCCTACACAATATAAAACAGACCGGATAATTGCTAAAAATTAGAAATCAAAGTATGAAAAAAGGAATTCGCATCAAACAGCATGATATAACAGATTGCGGTGCAGCATGTCTCGCTTCCATTTGCGCTCATTACGGACTACAATATCCTGTAGCACGTATCCGTCAATATGCTTTCACCGACCAGAAAGGGACAAACATTCTTGGCTTAATTGAAGCTGCCAACAAATTAGGATTCTCCGCCAAAGGGGTCAGGGCACAGTTTGAAGCCTTATCCGTAGTACCCAAACCGACCATTGCCCATATCATCGTAAAAGAAGTGCTCCAACATTTTGTCGTTATCTACAAAGTCACAAAGACCCACATCACCTATATGGATCCGGGAAACGGACAGATGCACAAAAAGACGAACGAAGCATTCCAAAAAGAATGGACGGGCATACTTGTCCTGATGGAACCGGAAGAGACATTCAAGCAAGGGAATATGAAGGTTAGCATGACACGCAAATTCCTGTCGTTGCTGGCTCCCCACAAAAGCGTGATGTTCCAAGCTGTTTTCGGAGCGTTGATTTATAGTATATTGGGATTATCCACATCCGTATACATTGGAAAAATTACGGATTATGTGTTAATCGATAAAAATATCAACCTGCTCAACCTGATGGGAATCATCATGCTGCTGATTTTAGTCTTACGTACGTTTATCGGTTCCATGAAAAGTATCTTAGCCCTGAAAACGGGACAGAGGATAGATGCCGCATTAATATTAGGTTACTATAAACACCTGCTCACGTTGCCACAACAATTCTTTGATACCATGCGGGTCGGAGAAATTATCTCCAGAGTAAACGATGCAGTCAAAATACGCAACTTTATCAATAACGTATCATTAGACCTTGTTGTAAACTGTATGATTCTTTTCTTCTCCGTTTGCCTGATGTTTGTTTATTCCTGGAAACTGGCTTTGGTTACACTGCTTTCGGCACCGTTATTCTTTGTCATTTACTGGTTGTTCAATAAACTGAACCGCAAATACCAGCGAAATATCATGGAAAGAAGTGCCGACCTGGAAGCCCAGTTGGTGGAATCGATTCATTCTATTTCCACCATAAAACGCTTCGGCATAGAAGACTTTGCCAACCTGAAAACCGAAAGCCGCTTCGTGCATTTGCTCAAAAATACGTACCATAGTATTTATGGAGCTATTATCGCACAGGGAGGTATCCAATTCATTTCAACCGGTATTACCGTAGCCGTACTCTGGATTGGCAGTTTGCAGGTTATCGACCAGGAACTGACACCCGGCACATTAATGGTTTTCTATTCTTTAATCGGGTATGTATTATCCCCTATCGGTTCCCTAATCACTTCCAACCAGACAATTCAGGAAGCCATGATAGCAGCAGACCGCCTGTTCCAGATTATGGACCTCGAACAGGAACAGAATGACGAACAGAAAATCACTCTTGAAACAGAAATGATAGGCGATATCACGTTCGAAAATGTTTCTTTTCGATATGGTTCCCGCAAGCAGGTATTCGAATCATTGAATCTGATTATAGAAAAAGGAAAAACAACTGCGATTATCGGTGAAAGTGGTTCCGGCAAAACGACGCTTATCTCTTTGCTTCAGCATATTTATCCCATTCAATCCGGACAAATACGGATTGGAAGTTATGATCTTGCACAAATCAGCAACCAAAGCCTGCGTCGCAGGGTCGCTACCGTCCCACAACAGATTGAGTTATTTGCCGGAACAATTGTTGAAAATATAGCCATCGGAGATTTGCAACCGGACATGAAGCATATTATGGATTTAATCGAGCAATTAGGCTTAAAAGAATTTATCGAGCAACTACCTAAAGGGTATATGACCCATATCGGCGAACATGGTGCTTCACTTTCGGGCGGAGAACGCCAGCGGCTTGCCATAGCGCGTGCCTTATACAAAGAACCGGACATATTAATTTTCGATGAAGCAACTTCCTCTTTAGATTCCATCTCCGAAAAGTATGTAAAACAAACATTAGATGCACTCGCCGGCAAAGGAAAAACAATCCTGATTATTGCCCACCGTCTAAGCACAGTCAAAAGAGCGGACAGAATTGTCGTAATCGATAAAGGACAAGTAGTAGAAACAGGCACCCATAAAGAACTTTGCTCGATAGCAGATGGCATCTACAAACGCCTGTGGAGAGAACAAGTGGATGAGATAGATTGATTTAACTTGTAAACTATTTATTATGCAACTATTTAAAACGATAGATCGTGCCTGCCAAATACATGCTCTTATTCAAAAAGAGGCAACAGGTACACCTGATGAGTTCGCAAAACGACTACATATCAGCCGCCGCCTACTGTATTATCTATTGGATGAACTAAAAGACGTTGGCGCTGAAATAGAGTATAATCGTAGAAAATCTACTTTTTATTATGCTAATGATTTTGAATTTAACTTTATTATAAAAGCATTAGATCTCAAATGTGATGAAAATAATTATATTGTTCAGAACAACAACAAACATTTTCAAAAATAGTGCATTTATATTGCACTGAAAAACATGATCTTTGTAAAGACTTGCAAGTTAACAATTTATTTACAGGTTCTTCAATTTCCTGAAAAATTGGGAAGCGGGTATCGAAAAGCTTTGAAAGAGTAGATTTTATTGTAATAAATATGAATAATCTAAAATTATCAGAATTAAGTCAAAAAGAAATGACTACAATTGATGGTGGAGGCATATTAGCCGTATGTGTAATCACTGGACTATTATTACTTCTTGCACAAGAAGTAAATTAAAGAAAAATGAGAAGATATCTGATTTTCATGGATATCTTCTCATTCTACAATCTAATAGATTATATAATGAAAAATCTACAAATCTATATCAAACTAAAAATATTATCTTACTATAGATTATATAATGAATTTCCTTTATTCATCCGATTTCTATTTTTAGGTATTCTACTCCTATGCGGATATATACTTGCTACATCTGATTTAGTATTATCCCTCACACATTATCTGTATTGCTTAGTAGCATTCTTAGTCGTAGGAAACTGGTTCTGCAAATTAAATGCAAAAGAAAAAATACTCATAAAAATTTTAAACATACCGATCAGACCTTTATTTTTCATCCGGTGTTTTTTAGTTAGTATCCCTTTCATCATTTTAAATATCACAATTGGAATCTCTGTACTTCTTACAGGAAGCATCTCCCTCTATTTCTTTAATCAGATTAAATATGAACGTAAATTCATCATACTCACCCCCTATTCCCTCTCCGCCTATCAATGGATTTCAACTTGGAGAGCTGAAGGTTTATGGCTTTACCTTGCCGGACTTTTATTCACATTAGCCGGCTTATATAGCCAGAATGAAAATTTAATTTGCTTTTCACTGATTTGGATTACCTGCCTGCCTTGTTTCCTTGCTTATAACACATATACTGATTCAAGATATTTTCTGATAATCTATAAAAACATATCATTCATACTTATCAGAAAAACGACTGAATTAATATACAATATACTAATCTCTCTAATAATCCCTGTGACTCTAATTTTAATATTCAAATTTTTCAGCTTACTTATTCTTTATTGCATAATTGGAGTTACTGTAAGTTCTCTATTCCTGTTATATAGTTATTACTGTTGCTACCCAAACAGATTACAAGCAATTGTTATTTTTGGTATGGCTTTGATCGTATCAGGAGTTATCATTTCGGAAATACCATTAGCAGGAATAATCTGTAGTCTCTTTTTACTAAGTATTTTATATTTTATAGCATACCTGAATTTAAAATCTATCGTATATGCCGAACCTACATCTACAAATTGAGCAACAGAAATACAATAACAATATAGTTCTTGAAAATATACATCAAACCTATTCTTTAGGCATGATACACGGCGTCTTGGGAGAAAATGGAGCTGGAAAGACAACTTTATTCCATTGTATGGCAAACCTGATACCATTTAATGGAAAGCAAATGATACCCGACAGCTATACATTCGGATATCTTCCGGCAGAACTTTATATGTATCCGATGATTACAGGAGAAGAATTTCTAAATTTTTATGTAACAGCTAAGAAGGTTCCTCTCAACAAAGAAGAAAAAATACGGTTAAATCAACTTTTCAACCTACCTTTAGATAGATATGCAACCACTTATTCAACCGGAATGCTAAAAAAGTTATACTTATTAGGTATCCTTTTACAACATAACGACCTCTTAATTTTAGATGAACCTTTCAATGGGCTGGATTTCAAATCATCCACATTCATTACAGCATTGCTGTTAAGCCTTAAAGAACAAGGGCATACCATATTCGTCGCATCTCATAATATAGAACATCTTTTTTCTTACTCAGACACGCTTTCACTACTTAAAGATAAGAATATTGAGTTCTATCCTAATAAAGAAGATTTCAAACAAATTGAATATTCTATAAAAAAGGAAGCTATGTCTAAAGTCCAAAAATTAAAAGACATATACTATCAGGAGTATTTTTTATAATGTTACTCAGATTGATATTAGATTTCAACACTAAACCCATATTTTTATTATTTTATCCCAGTGTAATGCTATTTCCATATAACAAAAGAAGCTTTAAGTATGAATTATTTACAGGATTTACAATGTGATAATATTATTCATATTTGGGTTATTACAGTTTCACGGATATACTACTATCTCTACAGGAAGACTCCATTGCTTTCGGCTATTTAACTCTAACACAGTTCATGTCTAGTAAAACTTTTATCAACAACATGACACAAAGTAACTAACTTGTTCCAAGAGCAATGCCAATTATAGCATAAAACATGCTTAACATTAATTTAACCACATAATAACGTTAAAATAATATACAAATTCTTATATTAGTGCGATTCATACAAGTAAACCTTCAAAATTACATTTTTATGAAAAATAATGATTTAAACAGAAAACCTGGTATTGCAAACAAAAAATTCGGTTTTACCCAATGGTGTTTAACTTTCTTCTTAGTAATCACCTTAGTAAACGAATACAACAATCATGATTATAGCTTGATAAGCCAGATACTTTTTCCTATATTAATGTTTTTTCTCCTATTGGGGATTAGTAAAAATAATTATACAAGATTTGTATTATCCATACTATTCAGTCTCATGTCTTTCTGTTTTTTTGGAGAAAAAACTATTGTATCTTTTATTATTTCATTCGTTAGTGGATTAGGAACTTTCCTGATTTATTTACTTGTATCCAAAAGAGTACAAATCAAGGATTCCAATTCATAAATGAAATTAATCTTACCATCATAGAAAACACTGGCAATGAGATACATATTCCCGATCATTGTTTTTCTTATATTGGCAGTTCATTGTAATTGCCAAACTTTTTACGTAAAAGGATATACAAAAAATGTACAAGAGGTTGCAATTCCATACACAAGTATTGGGATAGAGAATAACAATGTAGGTTGTATCTCTGACAAGGAAGGATATTTCCAACTACATATTCCAGACTCATTAAAAAACACTCAACTAACATTTACCCATCTCTCCTATAAAAAATGCCTCAAGGAAATCCATGAACTTATTACAGGAAAAGATAACCTTATAATTTTAGAAGATAGTATAATAGACATCCCTGAAATACAAATCATTCCAAAAAAAGGAAAATGGTTAAAAAATAAAGGAATCCGCATACCCAAAGGCAGTATTCAAATAGATAGTTTAGGTGAAGAAATGGGTATCTTATTCAATATGAAAGAAGCCCTCTTAGAAGAAATCCAAATACCCCTATTGAAATGCACTCATGACAGTGTAAAAATTAGAATCAATATGTATCAGATAGATGATAAACTAAATGCTACCCCTATCTTTATTCTCCCAATACATAAGACCATTACTAAGAACACAAATAAAGCAATTACAACGATCTATCCGGAAAACATAACTTATATACCGACAGGAAAAATAGGCATCACTATAGAAATGATAGAAATCTATGGAACAGGGGAACTATTATTCCCCTTATATTCAGCACATAGTCTGTATAAAAAAATAGTACTGAATAGATTTGAGAAAATTCCTTTTTGCATGGGACTAAAAATCTATTCAAGAAATATCGAATAAATCACACTAAAAACCAAAAAACAACCTATCTTCAATCTATCTTAATTGTAAAAGATGACAAGTAAATATATAAAAGCCATACAGTTGCACCTTTGTTTTTTCAAAAGTACGATACTTCTTACTTTGATTATTCAGATAGCCGGTAGCTTGTTACTGCATTTCCTGCAACAGATTGACCCGGAAACCTATCACCCTTCAAATTATATAGTATGTTTTCCCTTTGGGCTTTTCTTCGATCTGGCATATAAAGAATTGAGTTATAAAGAAGTTTATTACTTTTACTATAACCAGGGAATACGAAAAACGACACTTTGGCTCTCTTCTTTTTGCTGTTGGGAGATTCTTATTTTATCCATATTCTTAATCATCCGCTTATGTGCAAATGCCTTGAAGTAGACAGTATTGTAAAGTCTTTTGGCAACATCGACTTACTAACAGATATCTATCTATGTTGTAAGCCAGGAGAACGAATCGCTATATTCGGCAGGAATGGTTGCGGAAAATCCACATTGCTAAAAATCATTTTTGGGACAATGACTAGTGAAAAAAGTTTTATTCGTATCAATGACAAAGTTCAAACACACAAAGCATTCCTGTCCGGTCAGATCGCTTAGATGAATCTTATTATTAGACCAAGGTTACCTGAAAGAAATAAAAGATTCAACCGAACTTAAACCGTTCGGGTACAGCTCAAATTATTAAGCTAATGGTATCTTTGTAAAAAATACCTATATTTATCTCATCACAAACAAAAACCTAAGTTATCATGAAAAAGACTGAAATGAATACTTCCGAAGAAAAAGAAGAGCGGACAAAAAAGACCAAGGCAAAGGCAAAGAAAGCCGCAATACTCCTGCCCATACTGGCAATTTTCATGGTAGCATCTATTCCTTCCGGGGAGTTTCTGTCACCTTCCTATATGATAAAGAATATCATAATCGGGATGCTTCTTCTTCTCAGCATCTTCTGTCTTTGGTATAGTGCTAAGAAAGAGAAAGAATCATAGCCTGCTTTTTAAATTTCGACGGCATCTTTCCCGGATTTTAATCTTATGAAATTTACTTTTGATTACTATAGAAAACAAATAACACATCTATCAAAAGAAAAAATAACATATTAAAAAAATACTTTCAACAATCGTCAAAAGAATTTTTCTTCGGGTTGTTTTTGGGAAAAGATCGGGTCGATTTTTTAATTCAACGGCATAAATAAGCCAAAAGTAAAGGAACATCTTTCGCCGGATTTTGAAAAGTCCTTCTTTTTTTCTATATTTGACAAAAAGGGAGGAAAGAATATGGCAAATCCAAGATTACCTCACTTATCGGAAGTGGAACAGAATCTTCTGTATGAGAAGTTGAATGCTTATAATAAAAACCGGATCTCTTATAAAGAAGCCGGATGTTACCTAATCGTCTTACCCAGAGACGGAAATTCCTATTGTAGCCTTTGGTTTTTCACCCCTTTACTGGAACGGCGGCCTATCCTGTTTATTGAAGACATTCATCCGGACATCATTACCTCCATCCGGATTGTAACTACACAACTTTGGTATGTAAACCGCTGTGTGCTAATTACCGAATATAATGAGAAAAGAATGGCGCATAATGGGGAAGACCTGATTTCTTTTGGTAAGTATCAGGGGCATTTCCTTTATGAGGTACTGAGGATAGACCCCGGATATATCAATTGGATAGCCTTCAACTTTACGGCAAGGATACCCAAACAGGAACGTTTTGTAAAAATGGCACAAGCCTACAATACAATCCATTCAGACCGTTTGCTTAGCAAGAGAAAGCAAGCACGCCCGGTCAGCCGCTACTTAGGGAAGAAGGGGGAGAAATTAGACAATATCACCCTTAAAGTAATTAAAGTACGGTTGGAAGATGACCCCTATAAAACCCGGTTAGTAGGGACTACCCCGCAATTTTATGTTCGCCAACGGGTTACGGCTGTCGATTTAAGTGGAAACCTGGTTCAAATTACTTTTTCATCTACCTTGCCCAGTTCTACTTCCGGACAATTGCCGGCATTAGTACATGCTTATCAACCAGGAGAGATTCTTTATATTGCATCCGCACGAGTTACCGGCTCTTATGAAAGTTACGGAGCACAATATACACGATTGGGCTATATAAAATTCAAGAATGATAAAGGAAGCATAAAAAGTACGGCAACCTGATCAATATCCACTATCTTTGTCATCCTAAAACACATGTTGCAGTATGAAAATAGTCGCCGACAATACAGTACCCTATCTGAAAGGGATTGCAGAACCGATAGCCGATGTCAGGTATTTCACATCAAAAGAGTTTACTCCGCAAAATATAAAAGATGCAGATGCACTTATCGTCAGAAGTATTGATAAATGTACGCGCGAATTATTGGAAGGAAGCAGTGTCCGGCTAATAACAACTGCAACGATCGGTTTCGACCATATCGATATTGAATATTGTGACCAGGCAGGCATTACGTGGAAAAATGCACCGGGATGCAATGCCGTTTCAGTAGCACAATACGTATTGGCATCTTTGGTTACTTTATCTCTTCGCAGGAACGAACCACTACAAGGTAAGACAATTGGAATCGTCGGGGTCGGACATGTTGGAAAAGAAGTTGAAAAACTCTGTACAGCATACGGCCTGCGTGTATTAAGAAATGACCCGCCACGTGAGGAACAAGAAGGGGAAAAGGGATTTGTATCTCTGGATACGATAGCCAGGGAAGCAGATATCGTAACTTTTCACACGCCTTTGACAAAAGAAGGGCGTTTTGCCACCTATCATCTGGCAGGAGAAGACTTTTTCAACAAACTCGAAAAACAACCCTGTTTCATCAATGCGTCCCGTGGAGCCGTGCACGACACTGCCGCCCTGCTTAAAGCAAAAAAAGAAGGGAAAATCAGCGAACTGATTATCGATTGCTGGGAAAACGAGCCTGCTATCAGCCGCGAGCTGCTGGATAATACAGCAATCGCAACTCCGCATATAGCAGGATTTTCAGCAGATGGCAAAGCGAATGGAACCCGTACCTGTTTACAAAACATCGAAACATTTTTCGGGATAAAAATAGAGAAAATAGGAGAGGTTATTCCGCCGGCACCGGAAAATCCGGTTATAAACCTTAATACCTTCACAGACCACAGGATAGAACAGGCAATATTAACAAGTTTCAACCCTTTGATTATAGATAAATCTTTACGGGAAGAAACGGACAAATTCGAGTGGTTCCGAACTTACTACCATCATCCGAGGGAGTTTCAGGCGTATACCATTAAAAACGCAACGCCTGAAGAAATCAACTTATTGCAAAATTTAGGATTCTCTTTATAAAACCAGACAATTTTATTACAAACGATTTACCGGCAATGACTAAAGACAAACTTGTATCACCCAGTTTCTGTTATATACTGGCAGCAAACTTTTTGTTGTTTTTTGCATTCTATCTGATTTTGCCAATCCTGCCTTTTTACCTGAAAGAACAGTTTATGGCAGATAAATCCATGATTGGATTCATATTGTCATGTTATACACTTGCCTGTCTTTGTATCCGCCCGTTCTCGGGTTACCTGCTGGATACTTTTTCACGCCGGCCGTTATACCTTCTGGCCTATGCAGTCTTCATGGTTATATTCGCAGGATATATAGTGGCCAGCCTGCTGAGTATCTTCATTATATTACGCATTCTTCACGGGTTCGCCTTCGGAATGGTTACGGTGTCCGGCAATACGATTGTGATAGATATATTGCCATCTTCCAGACGTGGGGAAGGAATCGGATATTATGGGTTAGCGAACAACCTCGCGATGAGTTTCGGACCGATGACCGGGTTATTTATGCATGCCAGTTTCTCATACGAAACAATATTTTCCTGCTCTCTTATCTCCTGTTTTCTTGGCCTTATGATGGCTTATCTGGTAAAAACACCCTATAAACAACCCATAAAAAAAGAGCCTGTTTCATTGGACCGATTCTTTTTGGTAAAAGGGACCTGGGCAGGTATTTCGCTCCTTATGCTTTCCATTCCATACGGAATGACAACCACCTATGTAGCCATGTATGCGGAAGAAATAGGCATATCCGTTAATTCCGGGTTATATTTTACGTTTATGGCCATCGGGCTCGCTGTTTCCCGTTTGTTTTCGGGACGGCAAGTGGATAAGGGACGGATTACACTAGTTATCTCGTTAGGAATGTACCTGGCCTGTATCAGTTTTTTCGCTCTGGCTTCATTGGAAAGATTAATGCGCTGGGACAGTACGTTTACCTCTTATTTATATATAGGTATAGCACTCTCGCAAGGCGTTGCCTTCGGAACCATGTTTCCGGCATTCAATACATTATTTGTCAACCTGGCTTCTAATAACCAACGTGGAACGGCAACCTCCACTTACCTTACCAGTTGGGACGTCGGCATCGGAATCGGCTTGATGATGGGCGGAAGCATCGCACAGGAATTTGGGGGATTCAACCATGCCTACTTATTCGGAGCCTGCCTGACAGTCATATCTACCTTGTTCTTTTTAATAAAAGCAGGCCCGCATTTCAACCGGAACAAATTACGCTAAAACCTCCTCTATCACATGAGGATAATGAGCATATTCGAGGGCATGAACTTTGGTTGCCACTCCTTCCGGCGTATCGGTGGGTAATACAGGGCATGTTGCCTGAAAAATGACAGCCCCTTCATCATAATTCTCATTAATATAATGAATGGTTATTCCGGACTCTTTCTCTCCGGCTGCCACCACTGCTTCGTGTACATGCATTCCATACATGCCTTTTCCACCGTGTTTAGGCAATAATGCGGGGTGGATATTGATAATTTTATTGGGATAAGCTTTTAATAAAGTATCGGATATTTTATTCATAAAACCTGCTAATACAATCAGATCCGTATCATATTCCGCAAGTTTTGCAAGCACAGCCGTTCCTTCTATAAATTCTTCACGCGTAAAAGAAACTGAAGGAATATTTAATTTTTCCATCCGGGCATGCACTCCGGCATTCTTATTATTTGATAAAACTACAGCCACTTTAATAGTTTCACTATTAGAAAAATATCTGGCTATATTTTCGGCATTTGTACCCGATCCGGAAGCAAAAATCGCTATGTTTTTCATATTTTTGATTGTTTTAATGCACAAGAAAAGAAAAAATGTGCAGTTTTCCGCATTTTTAGCTCATTAAATTTGTTTTGTAACATAAAAAATTCTTTTCTTTGCACTGCAAATTTAAAAAGTATATTCGTATTTATTAATCTAAATTGAAAAAGTTATGTCTGAAGTAGCTGAAAGAGTAAAGGATATCATCGTTGACAAACTGAGTGTTGAAAAAACAGAAGTTACTAACGAAGCAAGCTTTACTAACGACTTAGGAGCTGACTCTCTTGACACAGTTGAATTGATTATGGAATTCGAAAAAGAATTCGGTATCTCTATTCCTGACGATCAGGCAGAAAAGATTACAACTGTAGGTGACGCTATCGCTTATATCGAAGCTAACGCTAAGTAATCAACCCCTTTATTCAAAGGTATGGAATTAAAAAGAGTTGTAGTAACAGGTCTGGGAGCCATTACACCTCTTGGTAACACCCTCGCAGAAACTTGGGAGGGTCTTATCAATGGGAAAAGTGGAGCTGGACCTATTACTCATTTTGATGCATCAAAATTCAAGACACAGTTTGCCTGCGAAGTAAAAAACTTTGATCCTTCACAACATTTTGACCGCAAGGAAGCACGCAAATACGATATTTATACCCAATATGCATTGGTTGCCGCTAAAGAAGCTGTAGCCGACTCGGCTCTCGACATCGAGAAAGAGAATTTGGATCGTATCGGTGTTATTTTTGCTGCGGGCATTGGAGGTATTAAAACTTTCGAAGACGAGTTAAGAGGATACGACGAAGAGCGTGGCCCACGCTTCAATCCGTTCTTTATCCCGAAGATGATTGCCGACATTGCTGCCGGACACATCTCGATGATGTACGGATTCAGAGGACCGAATTTTGCTACGGTATCGGCGTGTGCTTCTTCTACCAATGCGATATCCGATGCTTTCAACTATATCCGTTTAGGAAAAGCAAATGCGATTGTAACAGGCGGAGCCGAAGCAGCCATCACAGTAGGTGGTGTTGGCGGTTTCAATGCGATGAACGCTCTTTCTACCCGGAATGATTCGCCGGAAACAGCTTCTCGCCCATTCAGCGCAAGCCGGGACGGATTTGTTATGGGAGAAGGTTCAGCTTGTCTTGTTTTGGAAGAAATGGAACATGCTTTGGCACGCGGTGCTAAAATATATTGCGAAGTAATCGGTACGGGAATGTCGGCTGATGCTTATCATCTTACTGCTACCCATCCGGAAGGCCTCGGTGCTAAACTGGTGATGAGAAATGCTTTGGAAGATGCAGGTATCCAACCGGAAGAAGTAGATTATATCAATGTACACGGTACATCTACTCCTGTAGGCGATCCATCGGAAATCAAAGCAATCATGGATGTATTCGGCGATCATGCATTCGACCTGAATATCAGTTCAACCAAATCAATGAGCGGTCACCTGCTGGGTGCTGCCGGAGCTTTGGAAGCTGCAGCCTGTATCATGGCTATTCAGACCGGAATCGTGCCTCCTACGATTAATCACGCAGAAGGAGACGAAGACCCTGAATTTGATCCTCGTCTGAATCTTACATTTAATAAAGCACAGAAGAGAGATATTAACATTGCATTGTCCAACACCTTCGGTTTCGGAGGACACAATGCGAGTGTGATTGTAAAAAAATTCGTGAAATAAAGTGCTTACACGATTATACAAAAGTATAAGGCTCCTGAAAAATAAAAATAAGGAGCCTTATATTTCTTTATATAAGATATTACGTTTTTACCCTGACAACATCCACTTATATGAACAGGCATTCCTTCACAAATCATCCTCAGTGGAGAGCGGTGACGGAAAATGGCTGAACAATGAGCGTCTGGAGTTCTTGGGCGATGCTGTATTGGATGCAATCGTAGCCGATATTGTATATAAACATTTCCAAAACAAACGGGAAGGATTCCTTACCAATACCCGTTCCAAAATCGTACAACGTGAAACATTAAACCGTATAGCGGTGGAACTGGGATTAGACAAAATGGTTGTCTATTCCGCAAAACTGAATACCCACAACAACCACATGTACGGAAATGCCCTGGAGGCTTTAATCGGAGCCATTTATCTGGATCAGGGATACCGGCAATGTTACCAGTTCATACAGGATGTCCTTATCAAAAAATACATCAACCTGGATACGATTGCCCGCAAAGAAGTAAACTTCAAATCCAGCCTGATAGAATGGAGCCAGAAAAACAAGCTGGAAATCACATTCGACCTTATCGAATCATTTGTAGATAACGACGGTAATCCTGTATTCCAGACAGGCGTAACCCTCTCCGACATGCAAATAGGCGTAGGCATCGGATATTCCAAGAAAGAATCGCAACAATGCGCTGCTAAAATGGCAATCAAGAAATTGCGTACGGACCGGGAATTCCAACAATACATCTCGGAATTGAAGAAAAAGCAGACAGGCGAAAATACAGCCGACCACGAATTTGAAGAACTGCCGGAAGAAGCAGAAACAAACGGTCAGCCGGCTACAGAAACAGAAGGTTGATTCTTAAATCCCGAACGAAATACCCATTCGTTTTCCCTGTAAAATCAAATCATGTTCCGGAGTAACTAATTTCAGTTTTCCGGCAACTTCGGATAAGGCTATGGAGTCCACTTTGTCTCCATTCATACAGACCATACGCCCAAATTCCCCCTTGGCAATCAGTTCCGTAGCATGTCCGCCCAAGCGGGTTGCCAGATTACGGTCGAAAGGAGAAGGGTTTCCACCACGCTGGATATAGCCTAATACCGTATCGCGGCATTCTATACCGGTTGTCTCTTCTATCACCCGGGTAATATAGTCCGACGGGCGTTTTTTATCCGGAGTTTTAATTCCTTCCGCCACCACTACAATGGAATAGGGTTTACCCCGGCGGGCGCGTTCCAGAATCGATTCGTTTATCTTATCCATGTCGTAGCCCAGTTCGGGAAGCAGTATAACATCAGCCCCACCGGCCATACCGGCATACAAGGCAATCCAGCCGGCATGGTGCCCCATCACTTCGACCACCATGACACGCTTATGGGAACTGGCGGTAGAATGCAAGCGGTCGATTGCATCGGTTGCAATATTTACAGCCGTATTGAAGCCGAAAGTGATATCCGTTCCCCATACATCATTATCAATCGTTTTAGGTACCCCTACCACATTCAATCCCAGAGCAGAAAGCATACCAGCCGTCTTCTGGGTACCGTTTCCACCTATACAAACCAGACAGTCTAATCCTAAATCTTTATAATTCTGCATTATAATCTGCGGTTTCTCACTCTCGCCGGAAGCAAGTAGTTTACGGAAAGGCTTTTCGCGCGAAGTCCCAAGAATAGTTCCCCCCAAATTCAGGATACCGGAAAGGCTTCGTTCATCAAACTCTTGAATATCTTTGTTCAGAAGCCCCACAAAACCACTGTGGATGCCAACCACTTCCATACCATAATGCATAATTGCAGTTTTACCCACGCCACGAATTGTCGCATTGATACCGGGACAATCGCCGCCTGAAGAGAGGATACCTATTTTCATCGTTTTGTTAATTATGTATATGGCAAAGATATAAATAAAAAGAGAATGCCTACATTTGCACCTGATTCAATTAAATGGAGCATGGATATTTTAACAAAAGCCATATCATTATTTTTCCGCCCCAGGCAAAAGGAAATCCAACGGTTTGCGCAGGATACGGACAGTATCCAGCGAAAGCAATTGCAATCCCTTCTTTCAACTGCACAAAACACGGAATGGGGAAAAAAATACGATTTTAAAAGTATCCGCGGATATGAAGAATTCCGTGAGCGGGTGCCTCTGCAAATCTACGATGATATGAAGCCATACGTTACCCGCATGATAAACGGAGAAAGGAATGTCCTCTGGCCTTCGGTGGTAAAGTGGTACGCTAAAAGTAGCGGGACCACGAACGATAAGAGCAAATTTATTCCCGTCACCCCTGAAAACCTGAAACATTGCCACTACCAGGGCGGCTTCGACACAGTAGCCCTTTACCTTCGCAACAATCCGGAAAGCCACTTCTTCGCCCGGAAAGGGTTAATACTCGGTGGCAGCCACAGCCCCTCTCCCCTGAATCAGAACTCACATTGCGGCGACCTCTCGGCGGTTTTGTTACAGAACCTCAACCCGCTGGTTAATCTGGTTCGCGTTCCCAGCAAACGCATCATCCTGATGGACGAGTGGGAAAGCAAAATAAAAGCAATTGTAGAAAGCACTTACAAAGTAGATGTAAACAGCCTTTCCGGTGTCCCTTCGTGGATGCTGGTGCTTATCAAAGCCATACTGAAAAAGACCGGACGCGAATATCTGACGGATGTATGGCCCAACCTGGAAGTTTTTTTCCACGGTGGTATCAGTTTCGAGCCGTATCGTGAGCAATATAAGTCATTAATACCCTCCTCCAAAATGCATTATATGGAAACATACAATGCTTCAGAAGGTTTTTTCGGCATACAGGACGATCCATCGGACCACAGCTTGCTGTTGATGCAGGATTACGGAGTCTTCTACGAATTTATCCCGATGAATGAAGTTGGGAGAAAAAATCCGACCGTTCTTCCGCTTGAAGCTGTAACAACCGGTAAAAACTACGCTATGGTAATTACCACTTCCGGCGGATTATGGCGTTATCAGATTGGAGATACCGTACGTTTCACCTCCCTTTTCCCGCATAAATTCGTTATCTCAGGACGGACAAAACACTTTATCAATGCCTTTGGGGAAGAACTGATGGTAGACAATGCAGACAAAGCAATCAGCAAAATCAGCGCCGTCACCGGAGCCAAGGTAAAAGAATATACGGCAGCCCCTTTCTTCATGCTCGACAAAGCCAAAGGAAGGCACCAATGGTTCATCGAATTTGAAAAGATGCCGCCGTCTGTAGAGAACTTTGCCGCACTGTTGGATAAGACCCTACAGGAACTTAATTCCGACTATGAAGCGAAACGCTACAAGGAGATTTCACTTCAACCGTTGGAAATCATTACCGGCAAAGAAGGCGTGTTCTATAAATGGCTGAAAAATAAAGGAAAATTAGGCGGGCAGCATAAAATCCCCCGCCTGACCAACGACCGTACAATGATTGAAGAGCTGCTGGCTCTCAACAGCTGACCGGCATACTGTCTCAGTTTTCCATCCGTATATCTTTAGCAGGGTCGAATCCTCCGTCAAACCGGTTATTTTCAATATCCACATGAATCACCCGCTGGAAGAAGAAACGATGCTTGTTCCAGTGGAATGCCGGATAATCATGGTTTTGGCGCACAATATTATTACGGAATACCAGCCCATCCACCGATTTGGCATATACAATTGGCACATCAAAAGTATCGAACTCGTTATCTTCAATCACGATTCCGCTGTGGAAGTATTTCTGCTGCGACTTTAAGTCGGGAATTTCAGGATAAATGGAAATAATGGCATTTGTAAACTGGAACATATTCGTCAGCGAATTGATAAACCTATTCTTACGGATTACCACATTATGACAAGCTCCTGTCTCGAACCAGCCGTTACAATCGCCACACAACAGGATAGCCGTACCGGATGTATGATAGAATATGTTATTCTCCACGATTGTTTGTTTCGGTGTACTGAATAGCGACCCACGTGCCCGGTTGTTGCGGATTACATTGTCGGCAAAATAAACTTCCGGAGTCCATGTCAGGTTCTCGATACCGAATGAGCCGGTTTCAGCGATAGCCGGTTCAAGTGCCTGTTCAAAAGAAATCCGGAACTGCTTAGCCCCCTTATTATCCGGTTTGTCTACCGCTTGGATAGCAGTAATCCGGTTCGGTTGCCCGATAATCTCCATCGTCTTAGCGTCGATAAACTGAACGGTATCTCCCACAAAGCCCCAGTCGAAACCGTACGCCTGCGGATGCATATATTCACCTACCAATGTTTTGTCGTCCTCCCGCTTCTGTACTTTCAGATAGGTTCCATGTACGTTGATGGCATCATCCATCATACCTTCATACATTCCGCCTACAGACACGATTTTTCCCTTGCAGCCGGAGAAATGAGTGGCATCCGCCTGCGTTGTAAAATAACGGGGATCATCCTTTCCACGAAGGCAAACCGAGAAGCCGTCCAATGTTATATTCTCGCTCATCTGCGCCAGCAAGCCCATACCTTCAGCATAGTGCACCTGTATATTTTCCAGTTTCGTGTTTGTATCGTTGGAAAGGAATACACCGGGAGTGGGACGTCCATAACCACGCATCACAACCACTGTCCCCGGTATTAATTTCTTGTTCACCCACGGAGCTTTTATCTTGCGGGGAGCTATCTCCGTAACTTTCCGGGTTCCCACGGCAATATCGCTGGTTGTGTAGACAAGGCGTTTTGTATCGCCTTCGAAGGCAATCCCCCAAGCAGGAGTATGCTCCCAGCCTTCGCCTTTTGCAACAAAAGCACTGTCCCTGATTTCATATTCCACCCAGGGAGCTACCTCATAGGTAATCATGCCTGCCACGGTATCGTTTTCCAATATTTTCACCTGGCTGATATGCGGGTTCTCAAAATCAATGTTGAAATTTTTCAACGTACAGTTTTCCGAATGAATCAATGAAACAGGAAGCATCCTCCCGTGGAAAACCAGTTCGGAACCTTGCCCGTCGAACACGATATGCTTCATATTTTCAAAAGCAAGTCCCACGGATTTGGGATTATCCTGGTCATGGTTGGATATGAAATATTCCCGTTCCGTAGCCCCTTCCGAATAAAAATCATAACGTCCCTCCTGCAACACTATCACAATGGAATCCGTATTTCCTGCTGAGGCAATCTCCTGAAGAGCCTTTGCAAATAAAGGGGAAGCGTTTTCATTCGTATCCGGCTTCAAACCATAATCCGCCAGATTATACGACTGTTTCACACAAGATGGGAATAAGACGGTTAACACACAAAAAATGAATAGATTTAATTTCATACGTATACGTTTAATTGATTGATACAAATCGGATTGCAAAATAACAAAACAAAACTAATACTTACACCCGATAAGGTATAAATAATAATTGGGTAATTGATTTTACACCCTAAAGGGTATAAAACTATTGATAAAATCATACATTATATATAATTTGTCGATTCGTATGTATATTAAATCAGGCCAGGCTGTTTTCCCCATATTTTCAAGTTATTTGGCGGGAGCCATGTCAGAGCCTAATCTGAAGGTGTGTCAGTGCCTAATCTGAAGCCGTGTCAGACGAGGCTCTGAAGGCACGTCAGATTAGGCACCGACACACCTCCCGCAAATAGTTATAGATGAAACTTACATTAATACCTCCCCCTCCCGTTGGCAAAGGCTAAGATTATTCCTATATTTGTCCCTCTTAAAATTAGATAGATATGGAACATCCATTAAGTATTTACAACACACTCACAAGAAAAAAGGAACAGTTCATCCCGCTGCACGAACCGCATGTGGGTATGTATGTATGTGGTCCTACCGTTTATGGCGACGCTCATTTGGGACATGCGCGTCCGGCAATCACATTCGACCTGCTGTTCCGTTATCTCACGCATATAGGATATAAAGTACGCTATGTACGCAACATAACCGATGTTGGACACCTGGAACACGATGCCGATGCCGGCGAAGACAAAATCGCAAAAAAAGCACGTCTGGAACAGTTGGAACCGATGGAAGTGGTACAATATTACCTGAACCGTTACCATCATGCGATGGAAGCACTGAACGTACTTCCTCCCAGCATCGAACCGCACGCTTCCGGTCATATCATCGAACAAATCGAACTGGTAAAAAAAATACTGGACAACGGCTACGCTTACGAAAGCGAAGGCTCCGTATATTTCGATGTAGAGAAATACAACAAAGATCATAATTACGGGGTACTTTCAGGACGTAATATCGACGATATGCTGAATACGACCCGTAGTCTGGACGGACAGGATGAAAAGCGCAACCCGATAGATTTCGCTCTTTGGAAATGCGCACAACCGGAACATATCATGCGCTGGCCTTCACCCTGGAGCGACGGTTTCCCCGGCTGGCATTGCGAATGTACGGCTATGGGCAAGAAATACCTGGGTGAACATTTCGATATACACGGCGGCGGCATGGACCTGATTTTCCCGCACCATGAATGCGAGATTGCACAGGCAGTGGCTTCACAGGGCGACGATATGGTTCATTACTGGATGCACAACAATATGATTACCATTAACGGGCAAAAGATGGGTAAATCTTTGGGGAATTTCATCACACTCGAAGAGTTCTTCTCCGGCAGCAACAAACTGTTGCATCAGGCATATTCGCCGATGACCATCCGTTTCTTTATTCTTCAGGCGCATTACCGCAGTACGGTCGATTTCAGTAATGAGGCATTGCAGGCCGCAGAAAAAGGACTGGAACGTTTATTGGATGCTTATTCCCATCTGATGAAGCTGAAAGCATCCGATGCTTCGACAGTCGAGGTTAAAGACCTGCGCCGCAAATGCTACGATGCCATGAACGACGACCTGAATTCGCCGATTGTTATTGCCCATCTGTTTGATGCGGCACGTGCAATCAATACGGTAAAGGACGGAAAAGGCACTCTCTCTGCCGAAGACCTGAAAGAACTGCAAGAGGTATTCCATACATTCATCTTCGATATCCTCGGAATGAAAGACGAAGCAGCATCCGCAGGTGGAAACAATTACGAAACCTTCGGTAAAGCGATGGATTTATTGTTGACTATCCGCCAGCAGGCAAAAGCTAACAAGGACTGGGCTACCTCCGATAAAATCCGCAACGAACTGACAGCTCTCGGTTTCGAAATCAAGGATACGAAGGATGGGGCCGAATGGAAATTAAGTAAATAAGTTCATATCCCAAAAAGCAAACCATAGTTATCATTTTCCGAAATCATAAGTATGAATTGGGAAAATCATAACTATGGTTTATTTTATAACAAATAACCACGATGACTATTCATGAATTTCTTCAAGGCGACAAATTCGCGTTATTGGCAGGCGTAGAATTGCTGGAAACCGGCAACGGGTATGCAAAAGCCCGTATGGAAATCAAACCAGAGCACCTGAACGGGGGCGGTGTTTGCCAGGGCGGTGCAATCTTCACATTGGCAGACCTTGCTTTTGCTGCTGCAACCAACAGCCACGCACGGCTGACTTTATCCATCACTTCCAACATCAATTTCTTTAAAGCAGAGAGCAAAGGCTACCTGTATGCCGAAGCCCGCGAAGCTTTCAGCCATAAACGCCTTGCCAACTGTGAAGTACAAATAACAAACGAAGCAGGGGAACTTATCGCGACATTCAACGGAACAGGCTACCGAAAAGATACCGAATTACCATTTGCTCCTATAGAATAAGAGAGTACGGCGAAAGTATATAACGGCTTACATTATGACAAAATTTTAGGCACGGATTCCACGGAATTCACGGTCTCAGTTTACAAGAACCGTGAAATCCGTGGAATCCGTGCCTAAAAGAAAGTATCAAAATCGTTTTGACATATCTCCTTAATTATTCGTACCGTAGCGACCGTGCCGGTTTACTGAAAATAGTCTTGGCGGTTTGCCAAGCGATAGTCAGTAAAGAAATCACACACAATAAAACTACCGGAACAACAAAGAACCATATTTTCCAGTCGGTACGGAAAGAATAGTAACTGAGCCATCCGTTCATAATCCACCACGAAAGGGGCAGGGCGATTACAATGGCGATGCCTATCAATACAAAAAATTCGCGCCCCAATTCACAGAACAATTGCATTTTGGAGGCTCCTAATACCTTACGGATACCCATCTCACGAATGCGGGTAGAACAGGAGAACATCACAAGCACCCAAAGCCCCATACAGGAAATAAAAATAGCAAGGGCGGCGAACAGGGCGACAATCAAACCGAAAACTTCATCCTGCCGGTATTGTTGGTCGAAAAACTGGTCGAGAAAGAAATAATCGTAGCTGGAATCCGGGAAATAACGGTTCCAGACCGTCTCCACCTGTTTCGTTAATTCGCGCGGATTAGCATCCTCCATCACCACGGAGATATAACGTTGTTTCATCCAGCTTAGCTTATCATGCAAAGCAAACAGAATGGGGGTATAATCTTTATTCAGGGATTGCTGATGATAGTTTTTCACAACCCCGATAATCTGCATAGGCTGGTCTACCGTTTCCACAGACAACCGTTCACCCAATGCCTTCTCCGGCGATTCGAAACCCAATGTACGGACTGCCGCCTCATTTAAAACAATATTATAAACATCCCCACCGAAATCTTCCGAGAAGCCACGGCCTGCCACAAACTTCAAATCATACGCATCCAGGAAATAAGGATCACAATTAAGCATTTCCAGCAGACGGGTTTGCTTGGTCACATCATTCTCGCGGACAATCGAAAGGAAATCCGTCACTTCCGTACCCGGAACTGCTCCGGAAACCGTTACAGCTTTTACTGAAGGCAACAAAGCGATTTCCTTCTTCATCGCTTCCAATTTGGTTTCCAGCCCTTCACATTTCGCCGGAAATTTCAATACCAACGTCTGGTCTGTCCGCACCCCAAGAGAAGCGTTCCGCATATACTGCAATTGGGCATATACAATCAAGGTACCGCAAAGTAATGTCAACGAGGCCGTATATTGCAATACCACCAATACCTTGCGGGTAATCGTTGCACCCCGGGTATGTGTAAACTTCCCCTTCAGCATCTTTAGCGGACGGATGCCGGACAAAACCATCGCCGGATAAAAGCCGGAAAGGAATACGCCAATGGCAAACACAAGCAGCAACAGCCAGCCCAATGGAGTCGTTATCCAGACAGAGAAACTCAAATCGCGTCCCGTCAGGTTATTGAAAGCGGGCATTAAAGCCTCCATAATGCCGAGGGCGAGGATAAAAGCTATCCCATTCGTCACCAGCGCTTCAAACAAGAATTGGGAAACAATCTGCCTGCGGCTGGCTCCGGATGCACGGCGTATGCCGATTTCCCTGGCACGCTCCATCGACCGGGCCACCGTCATATTGATATAATTAATCCAAGCTATGCACAAAATAGCAAGAGCCGTACAAATCAATACCAATAAGGAGGAACTGTTTCCTTTTATCTCCGGCTCATAAGACTTTTGCCGGTTTAAATGAATATCCCGCAGGTTGACAAGTTGTACCGCCCAAGTCTTATTTTTTAAAGCCTCATCCGTTTTATACTTCTCCGCCATTTCAGGAAAAGCATCTTCCACCTGTTTCTTCAGATTTGCAGATTTCAGCAGGACATACGAATAAACTTCATGACGATACCAGTATTCGTCCATCCATTTAGGTAACGTCTTATAAGAAATCAACATACTGTAACGGGTATGCGAATTGACTGGCATGTCTTCCATAATACCGCTTACCTCGCAAGCCTCCTCCCCTATATTACTACGGAATATCAGGATTTTACCCATCGGATTCTCTCCCTTAAAATATTTCCGGGCAATGCGTTCGGTAATCACGACTTTATTCGGCCCTTCCAGACAGGTATTCTTATCCCCTTTCAATAATTTGAAATCAAAGAAGTTAAAAAAGTTCGCTTCCGCATATCCGATGCCGGTCTCGCGGTAAAGCAACTCGTTGTATTTGACTATCTGTTCCGGATAATACTGACTGCCTACACGGGTGACATCTTCTATACCGGCCATATTCCGCTTCATAGCCGGAACATACCCCGCCGAACTGCTCGCCCAATCGTCCGTCAGTTCCCCATTCTCATAAAAACGGGCTTCCACACGGAAAATACGGTCTTGATTGCGGTGCATATTGTCGTAGCTATATTCAAAAGCCACATAGGTAAGTATCAGCAAAGCGGCTGCCATACCAATAGCCAACCCGGTTATATTGATAGCACTAAAGCCCTTTTTCTTCGTAAGGCTGCGCCAGGCACTATTCCAATAATTTGATATAATCATAACGTCATATTTTATTATATATGCTTAGTCGTATCTACCGTTTGCCCATCCGATACAATCTGCCCGTCCAGCAAATGAATAACCCGGTGAGCGTAAGAGGCATCCCGTTCGGAATGTGTAACAATGACAATCGTAGTCCCTTGCTTGTTCAGTTCCCGTAATAGCTCCATTACCTCGACTCCGTTTGTCGAATCCAGGTTTCCGGTAGGTTCATCCGCAAGTATCAACGGACAATCTGTTACCACTGCACGGGCTATCGCCACACGTTGCTGTTGTCCACCGGATAATTGTTGTGGGAAATGCCCGGCACGATGGGCGATATTCATCCGCTCCAAGACCTCCATTACCTTCTTCTTTCTTTCCGATGCCTTACTATTCAGATAGACTAACGGAAGCTCCACATTTTCATACACCGTCAGCTCATCTATCAAGTTGAAGCTCTGAAACACAAAGCCGATATTCCCTTTACGGAAAGAAGTAAGCTGGCTTTCGCTCATCTTGTTTATCTCTTTCTCTCCAAAAAAGTATTTTCCGGATGTAGGGGAATCGAGTGTTCCCAGGATATTCAGTAAAGTAGACTTCCCACAACCCGAAGGTCCCATAATAGCGACAAACTCACCTTGCCCGATTTCGAGGTTCACTTCATTCAATGCTTTTGTCTACACATCTTCCGTTGTGAAGACCATAGAGAGATTCTCTGTTTTAATCATACTATACTTATATTGAATTTAAAACTACTTATTATTCATTTATCCTTTACTATTTGATGGGAATAATGCATCATTTGATAATTAACCGTTCATTCTCACCAAACAAGTCGTATCCGGAAATAATCACCTTTTCTCCCGGTTGTACGCCTTCCACCACCTCATAATACTGAGGATTCTGCCGCCCCAGACGAACAGGACGGCGGCGGGCAGTTTTTTCTTCTTCATTCACCACATAAACATATTCGCCACCGCTCGCCTGATAAAAACTTCCGCGTGGAATAATCACCGCTTGCACGGGAGCGCCCAATTGCAGGTTCAGGTGGTAGGTCTGTCCGGCACGAATATTCTCCGGCCTGCCGGAAACAAAATGCAAGTCGGTACGGAACTGTCCTTCCCGTACTTCGGGATAGACTTTCGTGACTTCCATATCATAACTTTTCCCCTCACGTTCGAAGCTGGCGGGAAGACCGGGCATGACACGTTCCACGTAATGTTCGTCAATCTTTGCTTCCACTTTCAGTTCGGGAGTGATTACCTGACCGATACGTTCTCCCTGGGCGATGGACTGCCCGATTTGGGCTTCAAGATTCCCTAACTGCCCGGCAACAGGCGCTTTTACTTTTAAGTTCTCCAGACGTTCGCGTACCAGAATAAGGCTCTTCTTCATGTTACGGATATTCTCATCCAGACTCTGGAGCTGGCTGGTACGGAAAAGATCGTCCTGCTTGATGCGCTCGTCCACAACGGCAAGCTGGCCATGGGCCGCTTCATAATCTTCCTGTGCCTGTAGATAGTCTTCACGAGCCAAAAGGTTCTTCTTATACAGACGCTCATATTGCTTGAATCGGCGTTCTTTCTGTATCAGTTCCTTGCTCAGGGCGATACGGTCTTGCTTCAACCGGAGATGTTCCTGTTCCATGCTGATACGGGTATTACGAAGCTCGTTCTCCTGATAAGCAAGGTCGGCTTCGCTCTGCAAGATACCGATATTCAAAAGCGGGTTGCTGAGGCGAAGAATAACATCACCGGCTTTCACTTGTGCCCCTTCCTCAATCAGGCGCTCTTCCACACGACCACCCTCGACGGCATCGAGGTAGATGATGCGGTCGGGAAGTACCTGGCCGATCACACGGATATAGTCGTTGAACTCTCCCTTCTGCACGGTAGCAATCGTTATACGCTCCTTCTCCACTTTCATGGAAGAAGAGGTATCCCGAAAGATAAACCATAAAAGACAGAGGATCACAAAAATGCCTCCTCCCAGGGTATATATATGTTTTTTCTTAAAGCGGGACTTCCGTTCGATACGGGTGTCCATATTGTTGTTTATCATATGGATATATTGTTTTATTTTTCTGGTTGTTACAAGAATGTACCTGTCTGGTAGAACCGTACGGTCCGCTGTTTCAAATCATACTGTAACCGGGTACGTATCAATTCTGCTTTTGCACTGATATACAGATTACGTTTCTCCATCAGTTCAAATACGGAGATCATTCCTTCTTCCCATTTTTCTTCATTCTCTTTCAGCGTTATCGTTGCAGCACGCAATTGTTCCAGAGCTTGCCGGTTTTCATCCGCTGCTGCCTGAAGGGATATATATGCCTCATCTATTTCCTTATACAACGCCAAACGTTGTTGTTCGTTCTCATTCCGTACCTGCCGGAGACGAAAGCGTTCTTTCCGCACCTGTGTCCAACGAGAGAAACCGCTAAACAGGGGAAATGACACACTTAACCCGATATATTTTTTCAGGTTATTTTCCATTTGCCTGTTAAAAGGAAGAATCCCTCCGTTATCGTCCTTCATTGTCCCGTAGTAGCCGGAGTTAAGGCTAAATTCTGCACGGACAGAAGGGGAAAAAGTACCGGATGCAATTGCCAAAGATTTACGGGATGCCTTTTCTTTTAATTCCATTGCCTGAAATTCCGGCAAGACAGATTCGGAAATGGCATAAAGTTCATTGGATGAAAGCGGCAATATCGGATTTTGTTCCGGTTGCTCTTCATTAGTAATAACCAACGTATCATCTGCTGTCATATTCAACAATTCTTTCAGGGCCAATAGAGACAGCCGGGTACTGTTTGCTTTTACTGTTTCCTGGTATATATCGGATTGCAGGCGGGCATTCACTTCCTGCAAATCAGAAGGAGAACGCATGCCCAAATCCACAAACTCAAGCATTTGTTCCTTATACCGCTCGCTCAGCTTGCGCTGTTCGATGGCCAACTCATATATTTTCTCCTGAAAACTTAGGGTATAAAAAGCATCCATCACCTCAAAAGCCACCCGGTTCTCTTCCACTTTCTCCGATAAGCCATAGATTTGCTTATTCAATTTCCGGAACTGTAACCGGTTCACACGGGTAAATCCATAAAATACAGGCAAGGAGATATTCAGCCCGAGTGTACTTTCCAAAAAGGCTGATGAGGTATATAAATTGGTTTCCGGGTCTATCGAACGCCCCATCCGGCGTCCCAAAGCACCGACTGCTTCTACTGAGGGTAAGAAGTCACCCACCGCAGCAGTAAAATCCTCCCGGGCAATACGAGTATCCAGCCGGCTGTTCTTAAGACGCAGGTTCTGCTCCACGGCATAGTGCATACAATCTTCTACCGTCCATGGTTCCTGTCCTTTGGCTTCACCCATATAAAAAAGGAAAATAAGCAAAAGCAGTTTTCTAAAAGGCTGTTGTGTTATTTGTTTTAGTTCCATTATGCAAACAGTAAGGCAAACGGCGTGCCACATTTTTAACAGACTGATTATCAGCATAGGCATTTCGCTTTTCAATTTTCACTGTAAAATATTTTGACGGTAAAACGTCAAGTTTTTTTACACTGACACTCTCCTTCATTATTTTTTTCACTCTTCCTATATTAAGTTCCCCTTTTCATAAAGAAACCCCTGTTTAGCAGCTTAAACAACTACCGGATTTAAGTCTAATAAAAATGGTAAAAGACCCGGGGTATAATTTATAAATGTAAAGTGTCAAATATTTTGACGCTCTCTTGCAAGCTATTAGGAAAGCCGATACCTTTACAAAAAAATGATTGTATGCAAGCCGGAACTGTCCTCATAGTAGATGATAATAAAAGTGTATTGACCTCACTCGAACTTCTTCTGGAAGATATCTTTGAGCAGGTGGAAACCGCATCCAATCCTAATCATATCCTCTCCGTACTGGACACGCAGGTTGTGAACCTCGTTATCCTCGATATGAACTTTTCCGCAGGAGTGAATACAGGCAATGAAGGCTTATTCTGGTTACGGAGAATACAAGAAATCACTCCCGGACTTCCGGTTATTATGCTGACTGCTTATGGGGATGTGGAGCTTGCCGTCAAGGCATTAAAAAGCGGAGCGGTAGATTTCGTACTGAAACCCTGGGATAATGATACGCTACTGGAAAAAATACAGGCCGCTTTACAAGCAGTAGCATCCGATACAACCGGACATAAAAAGAAGACCGATACCCGTACTTCCGAACCGGCAATGATTATCGGGCATTCGCCTGTAATGATGAAACTGATAAAAGTCGTTACCAAAGTAGCTAAAACCGATGCCAATGTACTGATTACCGGAGAAAACGGAACAGGCAAAGAGATGCTGGCACGGGAAATTCACCGCTTATCTCTTCGCAGCCGTAACAAGATGGTAAATGTAGACATGGGAGCCGTTAGCGAATCCCTTTTTGAAAGTGAACTGTTCGGACACGAGCGGGGAGCTTTTACCGACGCTTACGAAAGCCGCCCCGGCAAATTTGAGGCTGCCAATGGGGGAACTCTTTTTCTGGATGAAATAGGAAACCTGCCACTGGCTCTACAGGCAAAACTACTTGCCGCCCTGCAAAACCGCGAAATTACCCGTCTCGGCAGTAACCGGAAAATACCCATAGATATCCGGTTGATAGCAGCTACCAACCGCAATCTTCCGGAAATGATTACCCAATCCCTTTTTCGGGAAGACCTTTATTATCGTATAAATACCATACATATCGAAATTCCGCCTTTACGAAAACGACGGGAAGACATTCTACTTTTCACCGACTATTTTATGAAGAAATATACGGACCAATACAAACGTCCGGGATTGGCACTCCATCCACAGGCTGCCGGGAAACTACAAAACTATGATTGGCCCGGAAATATCCGTGAGCTGCAACATACCATAGAAAAGGCGGTTATCCTCTCTGAAAAGAATATCATCCGTGCCGCCGACCTATTTATCCGTCCCGGTAAAACTACAGCATTCAACGAAAATGCCAATCTGGAAAATATAGAGCGGCAGGCTATCGAGGCTGCCATTACACAAAATGACGGAAATCTTACAGCCGCGGCAGAACAATTAGGGGTCAGCCGCCAGACTTTATATAATAAGTTGAAACGTTTCAACATGTAAGGACATATGCTATTCAGTACACGGTTATATATACGGATATTCATACAGGTAGCGATTATCATTATTGTTGCCGGACTGGGTATTGCCGGAATCATAACCGGACGGGCGATTATCCTGGGATGTATTGCCATATTAATAGCACTCTGGTTAATCGGTGCATTGGTCGCTTACCTGAACGCATCCAACCGGCGGATACAATTATTCTTGGATGCCATCCAGGACAATGAATCCATGCTTTATTTTCCTGAAGATACGGGAAGCGAAGAACAACGCCGCTTGCATATAGCATTCAACCGCATCCATAAATTGATGAAGGAAAACAAACGGAAAGAGTTCGACCGCGAACTCTACCGGAAAGAATATGAGGCATATGATAAACTCATGCATGTCCTGACACATGAAATCATGAACTCGATAGCCCCTATCGTTTCTCTTTCAGGCACTCTGCTATCCTACTTTCAATCGAAAGATACTTCAAAAGAGGCTAAAGAGATTACCGAAGCAACCGTTCGTAAAACGATTCGTGGGCTGGACACCATCAAAAACCAAGGACAGAGCCTGATACATTTCACGGATTCTTACCGCCGCTTGTCAGGATTACAACCTCCCGTCCCTAAAAAATTCTCGCTGACCCGCTTGCTGCAAAATATACAGCTATTGCATACCCCGGATATGCAACAACAGCATATTTCTTTCGGATTGGAACTATACGAGCCTGAAATCGAAATAACAGCAGATGAAAAACTTCTTTCTCAAACCTTGATAAACCTGTTGAAAAATGCCATGCAAGCACTGGAAGGGCAGGAAGACAAACAAATAAACATCCGTGTGAACCGGAATAAACAACTGCTAATAATAGAAGTGACAGACAACGGGCCAGGCATCCCTACCGAAATGCAAGAAGATATATTCGTTCCCTTCTTCACTACCAAATCCTCCGGGACAGGAATCGGCCTCAGCCTGTCGCGCCAGATTATCCAGATGCATGGGGGTAACCTGTCCGTCCAGTCCATTCCCTATACAGAGACTTGTTTCAGGATTGTTTTACCCACAAAGTCTTACCCGTAACCTGCCATCCAAAGTGATTTTTCTTTTTATAAATAACTGTCAACATTATAGCCACAACAATCGTCAATATCCGAATCAGGTTACCCCCAATATCTCCGGCTGCTCCAGGGCTCACCTTAAACAAAATCCAGGACATATTCATCAGCGTATGCATACCTATGCTACACCATAAATTATAATTCCATTCCACATAAAGCCAGGCAAAAAACACACCCCCTAAAGCCGTTATTCCAAATGCTGCCAGAGAAGAAAGTAAATCATGCCCCTGATAGATATGCAACAAACCGAAAGGCAAAGCCGATATCAATACTGCCGATATGAATCCCCATTTTGCATAACGGAAAAGTTGTCCGAAAACAAATCCCCTGTAAATCAGTTCTTCAAAGAAACTGGCTATAAAAATAGAATAGCATAAATTATCAATCGATATGTCTTTATAAAAAGAACCCAGTAGAGCAAATCCTATAAACATAGGAAGTGTTGCACACAAAGACATACCCCACCCCGTCAATATCCTTTTTGACAAACCTAAACTATACAGTATATCCCTTTTGTGGTGAATCATAAAGAGTGCAATCAAAGGAAGGATGCCACATAAACTATAAGATACCAGATAATACAGGGATGTGGAATCAGGCAACCAGCCACTTACCAAATGTATCAACAGGCCTTTTCGCCAACAAACAAAAAACAAAGCGAATGCAATTAATAGAATAATAGACTTTTTCATAACATGGATACTGTTTCATTTTTCCGGCAAAATAAACAGGGAATCACAGGATTTACAAGCAACCGGGACAGACTGCTCTATTTAGTGACCAAACACAAATCCATGCATTCTATCCCGCATTTCAGGGATAAATAACACATCAGCCTTTATTTAAAACAGTATTCAAATCTTTTATATAAGTGCGGGAAACCGGAACTTCCAGCTCCGTTCCATGAAGAGACAAACGGTATCCTTGTGCATTTCCGTTTACATTCACAATCTTGTCCGTATTGACTATATATGCACGATGACAACGGATAAAGTATCCGTAAGTATCCAATACTTCTTCAACCTGTTTGATTGTCGAACGGAATAATTTATGTTTTACAGTTCCTTCCTCCTGATAATAAACAGAAACATAATTACCTGACGATTCCAGAAAAAGTACCTCCCTCGGATTTACAGCAACCTCTTCTCTGGTATTTCCGCTTAAAGTTATTTTTTCCGTAGTTTTTATTTGTGTCCCGATACGTTCGGAGAGAAGTTTATTTAATTGTCCGGCAGCTTCAAGATTGTGTTTTAACGTTCTGTTCTTTGCCATAAAAATACCGAAGCACATCGGAATAAGCGCTATAGTAACGGCCGCTACCATATCAATGAAAAAAATACGGAAAAACATCGCATTCCCATATTCATCCGGAGCATGCCCAACAAGAAAAAAATAATCATAAACAAAGGTGCATAATCCACCACTGAGTAGAAACAATGTATAGTTGAGGATACTTTTCCCTACCGTCCAGGACTCCGGAGCATAGTACTTAGTGAATAAGCGGGGTAAAAGGATAAATACACCTATTGCATTCCCTATAGCAATCAAGACAAAAGCCAGTAGTACCCATAATTGAGGAATAGTATTCAGCCTGTATTGGAAAGGTTCAAATACAGCTAATATCAAAGCGACAAGAACTCCATACAAAGCAACCGTAAACCAAGGCCTGTCGTCTATTATAGCCGGTTGTCCTAAGTAGCCGGATAGTTTCCCCTCTTTCATACGCTAATACTCCCGCATGGGAACAACAATACGTGAGTTCAAAGGATAACGAAGCCCTTTGGATTCCCGGTAGTAAACCTCTGCCGCTCCCAGCTTCAGTTTGGCACGGATACGGACAGGGATACGGTTCTCATCGTCTCCAATCCATATTTCGGCAGCGGCTTTACTTTGGGTAAAAGCCTCATCAAAAATATCTATGTAAAAATGACGGGTCTTATATTTCACATTTCCCCTTTCCACAACCTGTTGTCCGGTATACCTGTAACTGATATTTACCAAATCTCTTCCCAATGCAACGATAAAAGGAAATTCGTCCCCATTCTTTATCGTATCCCAGTTCAGAGAACGGAGATACATGGTTGCAGCCAACATGTCAAACATATATTTTCCGGAAGTGTACAAGGTGGTATCGATTTTTATTTCTTCCAGATTATACCGCCGGGAATGAGCAAAAATGCTGTCTTCTTTATAAGAAAAATGCAGGTCGTCCACCAGATAATAATGTCCTTCATCCGAACGTTTTTCGGATTTAAGCAACAACATCTCCTTTGAAAAGTAACAGTTCATCGTATCCCGCATCGGAAAGACTTTTTCAAACAGACCGACTGTATTGAAAAGCAACCGGTAATGGTAAACCGGATTTTCTTTATACGTAGCCTTATCTACAGACAGTTTGGCAAGTCCGGCACGAGGCATCAAAAGCCCCCATTTAAAATACAAATCATACTGGACTTCTTCTCCCACGCCAAACCGCTCTTCAGCAGGAATTGTTTGCGCATCAACAATTCCCGAAAAAAGTAATAGAAGTAATACCCCATATATCCTCAAATACTTAGAACGGCAAACCGGTAGATCCCGTCGTATTTTGAGTTTTAGTTTGCTGTTGTCCTTCATCTTTGTAGTTTCTCTTCTTTTTGGTTATTTCCTTGGGCTTATTCTTGGTGATTTCAAGCGCCTTCTGCTGGTAAACAGGGGTTGCATAGACATCCCAGGTCTCTTCCACATCCCAGTTCTGCATCACCTCATATCGCTTAGGCGAATAAAATACCTCTTCCGGCTGTAGTTTCGACTCATAATTACCGGTATCCCATTTCCCATTGTTATTTGTATCTATCACAATACGGGCATAATACTTATCCGGTTTCAAGTCCATGAAAAGCACACCGCCATCTTTTACCTTTGCTTTCCTTATAGGGGCATCGCTCATATTCAACAATTCGACAAATGCTGCCGTATCAACCCCCACTATATTAATATACAGATGTCCGTAATCCTCCTTAGTCTTCAGTTTAAACTCGCCCGAATACTTATCGTTCCATTTACCATAAATACTGGTTATGGCTGTCGAGTCAACTTGCAGGCGATATTGCTCCGCATACTTCCACGGACGCAGGATATAATACTTCAACAGGTTCGTGGAATCCTGGAAAAAGTCAAAATCCACATCCGTCCAGGTCGAATCAACCATCTGATTGACCTTAAATAAGTCTTTGTTGAGATTCACTACCGGCTCTGTGAAAACTACAGACACCGTATCCGTCATATCCATTGCTCCCGGAGCATTCACCTGCATACCCAGGAAAACAGTAGGTTCCGGTTCATCATCTTTCTTCTTTTTCTTCTTTGCTACCGGACGTTTGCGCATAAACAACTCGAGCGTATCGGTCTGGGGACGTAAAATATTCAGGGAGTCGCTCTTAGGATAAGTAATCTCCAACTGTAACGTATCTTTTTTCCATACGGTCGAGTCTGTCAGCCAGAAAGTAAGTTCTTTTCCTTCATCCATTTTTTGGGCAAGGAACCAACTACTGTCCGCCGGAGTAAAATTCAGAGGGACAATAGCAGGCAATGTATCCATCCTGCCATTAAAACGTAAAGTAAATATCTTTTCATCGGGACGTTCCGGTCTTGTCATATACTGACGGGCAAAGTCTTCTTTGAACAGACGCAGAACCACATCATCCGGAAAATAGCGGGTATATTCAACCGTTCGGATTGTATCTACCGTCAGACTGTCTTTCCAGGTCGTGTCCTGGCGGGTTGTCAGTTCACTGGTCGGTATAATTAAAGAATCGATAAATGCAATGTCCTCTCCCGGCTGGTCGAATTTATAATCACGGTTCACATCATTCAGAGCATAAATACGATACGTTCCCGGTTTGATATTACGGATTGTGAACCGTCCTTTATCATTCGTACGGGAAGTCCGGTCGAACGGAAGTTTCACAAAAGCGGAATCTTCAAGATTACTATGCAAACCTATTGTAATGCCCGGCATCGGTTCCAGGTTTTCGGCATTCAGCACAATACCTGCCACTTCAAGCGTATCGATTATCCCACCGGTAGAAAATGCAAAAGTGAAATTCTCAAAGATATTATTTTCGTGCGTGTCCGAAATCGAATTTGTAAAGTCCAGCGTATACGTAGTACTGTCCCGCAATGTATCCTTCAATTCCACCACCACTTTGCGTCCGGCTGTTCGGATAACCGGAAGTTCCCTCTGAGGGGGAGTGATAATCACATTTTCCGAAGGCTTATCGAGCTGGATTAATTCATCAAAAAGGATTTCAATATTTTTTCCTTTAAAATTAGTCTCGTTGGGTACGGGTTTACTGCTTACAAATTTAGGAGGGTTTTCATCATAAGGACCTCCGTTAGGGGTTCCTATATTGGCACAGGAATAGATAACAACAAGTAAAAGTATTCCGTAGATAATGCGGAGCGAATTACGTATATATGTATTCTTCATTCTTCTTAATTTAATAAGTTTGGCAAAAATAGGGAAAAATCCGGTGACTTTGAGGGGTATAGTATGTATTTAATCTATATATGCTAATATTTACAACCATTCATATCCCCTTTTAATATCCTGAAACCGATTCTGCAGTACATACACTTTTTCTTCTCGCAATATTCCCGTTTTAACTGGATAAGTGCCTGGCTGTCGCCTGCATGGCAAACGGTTATGCCTGCATTCCGAAATATGGATACAATCGAGTTATTTTCAGGCGGAAGAGCTTCCAGTATACGGATGGCACGTTCGCAATACTCGGGGCGTTTACACCGGTTCCCATAAGCAAACAGCATCGGGACTACCGTATTGATAAGAAGGATATTCAGGGAGTTTTCCCCCACCGGTTTTTCTTTTGAAGGAGACACATGATAGAAATGGTAATGCGTCTTCCAATAATCGGAAGGATGTACACGAAAGCATTTCTTGATATCACCGATACATCCGGCTTCAAGAATACAGGAGAAAAGCGTATCGTGTTGTATCCAGATAGCAGCAAGCTGGGCAAGTTTCAGATAAGGGAAATTCACCGGACGGATACGAAGGTTCTTAAAGACAGAACTATCCAATGGTGACAGATTGAATTTGTGTCTCAGAAAACCATATTCCTGTTGCAAAAAACGGGAATAATAATCAGGCAGCTCACCTTCCAGCATTCCCGCCTGTCCAAACAACATGGCTTCAATCTGGGAAGCACTTCCCCGTTGTTTCTGTATACAACGCAAAGGCAGGCTTTTCGCCAGGCGTTCAAAGGCATCATTATTCACTCCAAACCCAAAATTACGGGTTAAAGTGATATAGAATACTTCATTCCAGTCACTGTTATACCGCTCCAATAAGGCAAATATATCGAGCGTTTTGCGTTCCATCCGCTCACTGACAAGAAAGGCCAGCCAGGAAGACAGATGAAGCGGGTCAACAGAATGGATTGCATCCGCACAAGGAACAGGCTTCTCCCTGAAAAGCAACCAATCTATATTCCGGGAAACAGCCTCCGGAACCGTCAGTATTACCTGGGGTATCTGTTCGCCGGTAGTCCGGTTGATATTCATATCGTTTACCCCGACAACATGCAGGACAACAGCATCATACGCCTTATCCTCATCGTGATGATGGAGCAGCCAGTCCGAGGCTTTGTCGTGAATCTCCACACCGCCCGCCCAAAGGGTATCTCCTACCTTGACTTTCGCATTGAAAAAGTCAGGACCCGCATCTGTATTCTGTATTCCGGTATCAATCACTCGGACAGGACGTCCGTCTGTGGTAATCAGTTGAGTAGCTTCGAATAGTTTGTATTTCCAAACATAATGTAATAAACGTTCCATACTTTTCCATGAGTTAAGATTTATGAGCCAAATCTAATCATTATTCTTTATATTTGCATTCTATTCTAATAATGAAACGAGAAAAAGAAAGATGAAAATTGCACTTATAGGTTATGGAAAGATGGGAAAGACCATCGAACAAATTGCTGTTAGCAGAGGTCATGAAATTGTATCGATCGTAGATATAAACAATCCTGAAGAAATCCATTCGGATAATTTTAAAAGCGCAGATGTTGCCATCGAATTCACCATTCCGGCTTCGGCATTTAATAATTATATGAATTGCTTTGCTGCCGGAGTTCCTGTCGTATCAGGTACAACCGGTTGGCTGGACCGTATCGATGAAATCAAAGAAAAATGCGAAAAAGAAGGTAAAACCTTTTTCTATGCCTCCAATTTCAGCATCGGGGTAAACATATTTTTCGCCCTCAACAAATATCTGGCAAAGATTATGAATAATTTCCCGGCTTATGATGTAAAGATGACGGAAACCCATCATATCCACAAACTGGATGCACCCAGCGGCACAGCTATCACGCTGGCAGAAGGAATCATCGAAAACATGGACCGGAAAGACCGCTGGACACTGGAAACCGCAGAACAGCCCACCGACTTGCCTATCCACGCCATCCGTGAAGGAGAGGTTCCGGGTATCCATGAAATCACTTACGAATCGGATGTCGATTATATAACTATCAAGCATGATGCAAAAAGCCGTGCCGGTTTTGCTTTAGGAGCTGTAGTAGCTGCTGAGTTTACAGCGGGTAAGAAAGGGTTCCTCGGCATGGAAGATATGCTTAAATTCTAAAATCCAATATAATACATGAAGAAGTTTTCCAAAAAACAATGGATTAAATTCAGTATTGCCGCTATCCTGTATGCCCTGTTTGTGCTGTGGATGCGGAATGCCTGGTTATTGCTCGGATTAATCGTAATTATAGATATTTTCCTTACGCAATACATCCCCTGGGGAGCATGGAAACGCTCAAAGAATCCGAAAGTACGGAATATCTTGGAATGGGTGGACGACATCGTCTTTGCATTGATAGCCGTTTATTTCATTAATATTTTCATCTTCCAGAATTACCAGATACCCAGTTCTTCGCTGGAAAAATCACTACTGGTAGGCGATTATCTGTTTGTCAGCAAGCTGAGCTACGGTCCCCGTGTTCCGAATACTCCAGTGGCTTTCCCTTTGGTACAGAACACTTTGCCCTTCTTCAACAGCAAATCCTATCTGGACTGGCCGTTATGGGACTACAAACGGGTTAAAGGTTTCGGTGATGTAAAGCGGAACGACATCGTGGTATTCAACTTCCCAGCAGGGGATACGGTCGCATTAAAAGTTCAGAATCCGGATTACTACAATCTGGTTGAACAATACGGACGCGAAAATGTCCTGACCGATAAGGCGACATTCGGAGAGGTTATCTATCGTCCGGTAGATAAACGCGAAAACTACGTGAAACGCTGTATCGGTATGCCCGGTGACACGATTGAAGTACGCAACAACCAAGTATATATCGACGGAGTAGCTGCAAAAAATCCGGAAGACATGCAGTTCAATTATTTCGTTGAAACAGACGGTTCCGCCATAAGCGAAGAGCAATTCCGCCTGCTGGACATAAGCAAGGACGACCGGATACTGATTTCTAACGGTACATCCAACAAAGAAACACTGTCTCTATTGGGTTTCACACCGAACGAAAGCGGACAATACAACCCGGTCTATCATTTCCCGCTCACGCAAAAAGCGGTTGAAATCGCAAAGAAACTGCCGATTATAACAAAAATAATCATCGAACCGGACTCATGGGCCGGCTCAACTTACCCGTTGGGATATAATACGGGATGGAGCCGCGACAACTACGGACCGCTTTGGATTCCGAAGAAAGGAGCGACTATTCCGCTGAACGAACGCAACCTGGCATTATATGAACGTTGCATCAGAAATTATGAGAATAATCAACTGGAAGTAAAAGACGGACAGGTTTTCATCAACGGCAAGCCTGAAACTTCGTATACATTCAAATACGATTATTACTGGATGATGGGCGACAACCGCCATAACAGTGCAGACAGCCGTTCCTGGGGATTTGTTCCGGAAGACCACATTGTAGGCAAGCCTATTATGATTTGGTTATCACTGGACAAAGACCGCAGCCTGTTTGACGGCGGTATCCGCTGGAACCGTATGTTCCGCTGGGTACACGCTGATTAAGTGCGATAAATAACGTATGAAACAATCCCTTGCATCATTCCTTAAATGGTTGGCAACAATTACAGTTGCCATAGGGGTTGTTATGTGCATACGTTATTTCCTTATCGAATCGTACCGGGTATCTACGGATGCCATGGAAGAAGCATTACATAAGGGAGATTATATCCTGGTAAACAAACTGCAGGAACGGGAAAATCCCGGAAGGAACCGCGTGGTACTTTTCACCAGCCCGCTTCGGAAAGACACTTTATCCGCTCCCCTGTTTCTTGCCCGGTGTATCGGAATGCCCGGCGATACGATTGAAATCAGCAACGAAGGCTACAAAATAAACGGAGTACAACTTCCCCCTTCCCCCCGCGCATTAAGCACCTATTTCGTTGCACAAAACGGAGTCACCGATTTTCTGAATGCCGCAAAAAAACTAAACATCCCCATACGGGACCGGGTTATCGAACCTTACGGCTTCACGCTATCACTTACTACATTTGAAGAATATCAAATCAGGGAAGAACTGGACGAGGATGCCAACGGACGCTTTTTACGAAGCAAAACAAGCACTTACACGCTGGTCGTTCCCCGTAAAGACAGAGCTTACCGCCTGAACGAGACAACGTTGAATGCCTGTAAAGAAGCTATTCTGAAAGAAGCCGGGAACCGAGCGGTTATCCGCGATGGGAAACTGTATCTGGATGGAAAGGAAACCCTCTTCTTTTTCTTTAAACAAGATTATTACTGGATGCTGGCAGACAATACGAACGAGTCGGTAGACTCCCGCCACCTGGGATTCGTCCCTTCCAGCCATATCATAGGCAACGCGTGGTTCTGCTGGTACAGCGCAGACAAACAACACTTTTTTAAACCAGTCAAATAATATGCAATCCGTATATCTTTCCACAGCTTATCTGGGACCTGTCCAGCAATACTGCAAACTCTGCCAATATCCGGTAATTCATATCGAAACAGCGGAGAATTACCTGAAACAAACCTATCGCAACCGCTGTATCATTGCCGCGGCAAACGGTCCGCTGGCACTTTCCGTCCCCATTGTCAAGCCGGACACCCTCAAATGCCAGACGAAAGATATCCGCATCTCCGACCACGGGAACTGGCGCCACCTGCATTGGAACGCATTGGTTTCCGCTTACAACCTCAGTCCGTTTTTTGAATATTACGAAGAAGATTTCGCTCCGTTTTATGAGAAAAAATATGAGTTCCTGTTCGACTATAATGAAGAATTGCGCAATCTTATCTGCCGGTTGCTGGATATCAATCCACACATTCTTTATACGGACGAATATCAGCCGGAAGTTTCCAACGATTTTCGTGAAACCATACGTCCCAAACATGAAGGGGAAGATCCCGCATTCCGCCCCAAACCCTATTACCAGGTATTCAAGGAAAAATTCGGGTTCCTCCCCAATCTGAGTATCGTCGATTTATTATTCAATATGGGCCCGGAAGGACTGATTATCCTCCGGGATTCTATCGTCAACAAATAAATTATCAGGCTATTACCTCTTTGATTGCCAACAGCAAGGCTTCCATATCTTCTGGATAAACATCCCCGATATTTCCGATACGGAATGTATCGGCATCCGATATTTTACCCGGATAAATAACGAACCCTTTTGCTTTCAGCTTTTCATAGAAAGACACAAAAGAGAAATCGGCCGAAGGATAATAGAAAGAAGTAATAATCGGTCCTTGTGAAGCATCCGGCAACAACGTCTTATAGCCTAATGCACGCATACCGTCAACCAGTGTACGATGGTTCTTTTTATACCGTTCATAGCGTGCGGCAATACCGCCTTCTTCATTTAATTCCTGCATTGCCTGCCAGAAAGCATGGACAACATGTGTAGGAGAAGTGAAACGCCATTTTCCTCCTCCTTTTTCCATGGTTTCCCACTGAGCATACATATCCAGAGACAAAGAGCGGGCATTCCCTTTCGTTGCCGCCAGTTTATCCTTACGGGCGATTACGAAACCAAAACCGGGGACTCCCTGAATACATTTATTGGCACTGCTAACCAGGAAATCTATTCCTGTTTTCTGCATATCGATAGGTACTCCGCCAAAACTGCTCATCGCATCCACTATAAATGTAATGTTACGGTTACGTATCACCTCACCCACTTCTTCTATCGGATTCAGCAATCCGGTTGTCGTTTCGCTGTGTACCATGGAAAGATGAGTGATACCCGGGTTTTCTTCCAATGCCTTACGTGCTACCTCTCCGGTAATCAGTTCCGTTTCATGAAGAGATACCAACACATGGTCGATATGGTAATAGCGGGCAATCTCAGCCATACGTTCACCATAAGCTCCATTTGCCAGGATAAGCAATTTATCATTCGGACCTACAGCCGCACCGATTGTAGCTTCTACACAATATGTTCCGCTTCCCTGCAAAAGCACATTTGTATATTCATTCCCATCCACCCCGGCAATAGCCAACAAGCCCTTACGGATAGGGGTTACGATTCCTTCATTATAATCTTTATCCCATGTACACCAGTCCTGCAACATCGCTTCACGGACTGTTTCGGATGTACTTAAAGGACCGGGAGTAAGCAACAAATAATTTCTCATTTTATGTATCTATTTTTATTATGACTATTCTGATTCATACTTATGATTTTCCTAATTCATAGTTATGAATCGGAAAAACCATAACTATGAATTAAAAAGGTACAATCGAAGCTTCAACGATTAATTTTCTCAATACAGGCAGGCAGTTCCGTAATATTATCCAATACAAAATGTGCCCCGGCATCCAACATACGTTGGCGTACCTCTTTCTTCAACGGGATTAACTCTTCTGCTGAACGATGCTTGTATTCATCCTCACTCAGCCCCATTTCATTACTTCCGGTAATAAGACCGATACTCCACACCTTCGCATTCACGCCTTCCTTGATATCGGCTATCGTGTCACCGACTTTCACCACATTATCCACAGAAGGAACAGCAAGGTCTATCATGTTTTGGTAAATCATATAAGGAGCAGGACGCCCGGCCGGAACATCATCCGGAGTAACCAGGTTATCCACAACATATCCTTTTGCAGCTGCACCGGGGCGGACAACATCCATCATAGCCTGTGTATAGCCTGTAGTTGAACCGATCTTTATTCCCTGTTCACGCAGTAATTTCATAGTCTCCAGCACACCGGGAATCGGAGTAGTAAAATTGCTCAGTGAAGCAAACAGGTGCTTCTCGAAACTCTTGTACATCTCATTCACATCGTCCATATTCCAAGCGCGGTTATAACGAGCCTGAAACTTTGCATTCACTTCCGGCATACTGAGAATCGCCTTGATATGGTCTATCTTCAGCAAACCCATCGGCTCGCGTGCCTGCCGATAAGTAATATCAATGCCTTTCTCTTCGGAAAACACTTTCAGGAACGCATTCAAAGGGGCGAAGCAACCGAAATCGACAGCCGTTCCCGCCCAGTCCATAATCACACATGAAATCTTTTTCATAAATAAACAGATGATATATTCTTAATTATTATTTCTCTATTCAAGCCATTGTAACGGCATTCTGCGGAGTCGATTGGAAGGCAGTCTTGTCTTTCACCGGCGCCCCGTTTTCCCGACGATAGCGCTGATGCAAATATACGAAGGAACAGATGAATGTGATGCAGCAAAAGATACCGACATAACCGGCAAGCTGGTTATAAAATACAGCCCAGTCGATAGCCGGATGTAAAAACTCTTTCAGTGCAAGAACCAGAACCGTTCCGGTATACCCCAGAAAGTCTGTCGTTACGATGAAGAACCCTACATTTCCCCGTATCCGGAAGCAAGCGATAAAACGGTCAAAGAAAATTGTCTGGAAGGTCAAATAAGCAATATACAGACATAAACTCTGGATAAACAACCAGACCACAGGAGATAACTGAAACTGTTCCTGACCGAAAGAAACCACCGACATCACAATCATTCCTGCAATAATCAAACCGAAAAGTATGGAAAGTGCTTTCAGGTTATCTTTCACCAATACCATCAAGCCGAAGATTACGAGGATAATCAAAGTCACAATGCCATCTATACGGGCAAACATCCAAGGAGAGTAATCGGATACATCAATGATATTCACCAAAAAATCTTCTTTTATATCACGCAGGATAACAATCGCTATATTGGCTACAAACAACAGGGTTAGGAAGGGCATATAACTTTTGAAAAGCTCCCAGCGTTGTTTGCCATTTAGCGTCTCACGCTCCGACTTCATTTCTATATCCTCGACTGTCGGTTCCGGTAAACGATTCAGTATATATCCCAGCAAAGCCAGAAGCGGAAGTGCCACGGCTCCGATTAATGCGGGCATCCAAAACTCGTTTACATGCAACGTATTCATTACATAAAGCCCCAACGATTTTGCCGTACCGGAACTGATCACCATACTCACACCTAACAAACTGGCTAAAATATCCGTCATCCGCCGTCCTTCAATAAAACTGAAAATAACTCCCCACATACATCCCAGCGAAAGACCGTTCAGGAACATGGCTGCTATATTATAAGGAGCGGACAGCAAACCGAAAAATACCAATGAAAGTTCCGCCATCACAATCGACATCAGGATAAACTTCAAACGTTCTTCCCGCTTCAGTTCGGATATCAGTTTAATCCCCATAAACTTAGAAATTACGTATCCTAATATCTGGGAAATGGTAACTACTACTTTATAATCCATATTAAACAACTCCAAATCCTCAAATGCAGCAGCCGTATAAGGTTTGCGCAGTGCATACACCAAAGAATAAGATAACAGGGCTGCACCACCTGCCCAAAGGATAAAAAGCAGATCGGAAAACCGTTTCCGGGATGGACTCATTGTTTGTTGTTTACTTTTCATATTGCTGTTATTTTCGTTTCCGACAGCAAAAGTAGAGGTGCGATATTACAACAATATTACTGAATACATGAATATTCATGATTTATACCACATTATAAATCAATAATTTATAAAGAAATATTTATGTAACATTCATGTAGTGCGAATGCAATATCACCGTATTTATTTTGCAATACAATCAAGTAAATTACAGAAATGACAAACAACTTACTGGAACTTTTCAACCGTATCGAATACCTGCGTAAAAACGGGGTGAAAATGAAAGAAATAGCAAACTGTGCAGGCATGGCCCCAAGCATATTATCCTCATTGTATACCACCGTCCTTCCGGCTTATTTCGAAGAGATTAAAAGAAAACCCCAAGAGGATGCTTTAGATAATGCTCTAACCTTAGTAAATAACCTGTCCAAACGCAGGCTGCTCAACAGCCTCCCCGAATTATTAGTACGTTTGAATGAAATAGAAATTACACCGGAACAGAATCCGGCAAACAGTAATCCTTTTATCGAACACCTTCAGGAAGAAATGATGCTCTCGCCCCAAAAAGCCGGAAACCTTTGTGGCATATACACCAGCTACAGCCTCTCCTCCTCTTCCGATTGCCTGAAAATGGAACCGTTTATCATTACAGCTCCCGAATGCCAGGGATACATTAAAATCGGACGCCTCAACGCTTATGGAGAAGCACAATGGGGAATGGGTGTGATTGGCGACCCCCAGAATTTTTATTGTATGTTCAGCGAAAATCCCACCCCACAATTTACCCTGGTAACAATTTATCTGCAAATCCCTTTCTTCCATAGCCCGAAACAATTACGCGGTTTATATATCGGCCTGGATTATAACCGTAATCCGGTAGCACGCCGGATTCTACTTATCAAATCATCAGACAGCACCGATATGGATGTTTTTACGTCCATGCCCGCCGGCTTAATCCGAAAAGAAGATTTTAGCCCCGAGCAACAGGCATACTATGACTATACTTGCCAGACTGGCGATTATATCAAAATGTGCACAGTCCCTTCCCTGCAAATGAACGAAACAGACCTGATAAAAGAAAAGAAGATGCTGGAACTATAATCCTGTCATTTTCTATTGTAATGGTGATAGTTTGGCAACAAATTCTTACTTTCGCAAAGTGGAGATAAATCCGGCCTGTGCCAAAAGGTTGCGGATAATAGTGGGAATCTTTCGATATATCTTAATTATTTATATACCATGAAGTTAATAAACGCTTTTTCTTTTCTGGTTTGTTTGCTGATGCTATCCTGTAGCAATCCTCAAAACAAAACCCCGCGAGCCAAACATGTAATCCTGTTAGGCTTCGATGCAATGAGTGCCCGTGGCGTACAGCGCGCACAGACCCCGAACTTCAATGAAATGATAGAAAACGGAGCTGTTTCCATCAAGGCCCGTTGCCTGCGTCCTACCTCAAGCAGCCAGAACTGGATGTCGATGGTTAGCGGTGCCAATATCGAGATGCATGGAGTAACGGAAAACGATTGGGAACCGGATAATAAAACCATCGAACCGGCTGTAAAGAATAAAAAAGGGCTTTTCCCTACCATCTTCGATGATATCAAACAGCAGCGGCCCGATGCCAAAGTTTATATGTTCTACGAATGGACAGGACAAGACAGAATGTATGATACCAGTGTGGCAGACAAAGCGGTAACCGGCTTGGACTACGACCAGACTTTACAACAGGCTTTCGATGCTTTTCTACAGGACAAACCAGAATTCCTGTTCGTGTCGATTAACCAGACAGACCATATGGGACATGAAACCGGACACGAATCCCGCGAATACCTGGAAACAATCACCCATTTTGATGCAATGGTCGGCGACTTTGTAAAACGGATTAAGGAAGCCGGTCTACTGGATGAAACCGTTATTATCGTAACAGCCGACCACGGCGGACTGGGTAAATCTCACGGAGGGGATTCTGAAGCCGAACTGGAAATACCGATTATCATGTACGGCGGACAAGTGACAAAAGGCAAAGTAATGGAACGCACCAATTTCATTTGCGACATTGCCGCTACGGTCGGCGGTCTGTTAGGCGTACAGTTGCCACAGGAATGCGTCGGGAAATTCATTTCGGAAGCCTTTGAGCCTAAAACAGACAAAATCTACGTGCCGATGCCGTTTATCTATCCGTCCGAAGGCTTCTTCAAAGAAAACACGGAAGTGACGATAACAGGAGATGTGGTAGGAGCCGAAATCTATTATACATTGGACGGAAGCATCCCTACCAACCAGTCCACAAAATATGAAGGGCCGTTTACTCTGGATAAACCCGCTATCATACAGGCAATCGTTTACCGCAACGGCCAGCCGGGCAAGATAGGAAATGCCATGATTCGCGTGTTGCCGGAAAACGAAACGCCTAAGGTAGCCTACAAATATTATGAAAACATGATGAAAAAGAGCCTGCCCGACTTCAATGCTTTAGGCAGACCCACCCGCGAAGGCTATGTATACGAACTTTCACTCGACGAATTGGATGTAGAGGAGAAAGACCATTTCGCCGTCCTGTTCACAACAAAACTAACTATCACGGAAGCCAGCAAATACACATTCGGTATCATTTCCGACGACGGAGCCAAACTCTATATCGACGGTAAGGAAGTAATAGACAACGACGGTTCACATTCTGCCGACATGAAATACGGCAACATTAATCTGGAAAAAGGAACACACGATGTAAAAGTCGAATACTTCGACGATTATATGGGACAAAAACTGGAGGTATATTATAAAACGGACCATATGCCTTTGCAGATACTCCCGTTCGTCAAGTTTATCAAATAAACGGCTTTCAAAAGTATTTCCGGAAAATACATAAAAAGTTCTCCCACTAAGTGGTTTCTCCCTTTCAATTGTATAAAAGTAAAGGGAGAAACCACTAAAAAATCTGCATTCAAAATGATAAAAAAGGCATTTATACTTTGGAGTGTTGCATTACTTTCGGCTTGCAGCACGGCTCCAAAATCTCCGGTTGATTTAGTCGACCCCTTTATCGGTACAGGGTTTCACGGACATACGTATCCGGGGGCAACAGTACCTTTCGGTGGAGTACAATTAAGTCCCGACACACGCCGGGGAAACTGGGATGCCTGCTCCGGCTATCACTACACCGATTCTACAATGATGGGATTCTCACATACGCATCTGAGCGGAACCGGTTGCATCGATTTGGGAGATATTCTGTTTCGCCCGTTTTCCACCTTGGAAACCGGATTCTCGCACGAGGATGAAACCGCCTCACCGGGATACTACTCAGTCCTGCTGAAAAACGCCGGGGTAAAAGCCGAACTGACAGCCACCACCCACACCGGTATTCACAGATATACTTGGTCGCCCGGTACAGAACCGGTTCTGGAGATAGACCTTTCCCACCTGTTGGACAACGAGTCTATCAATAAATATGAACTAAAGCAAACCGGGCCGGATGAAATAACCGGTATGCGCAGTACGGACGGATGGGTCATGGACCAGACCGTCTATTTTGTCGCCCGGTTCTCATCGCCTATAAAAAACACGAAAATTAAGCACTACCCGGCAATGACCCTCTATTTCGATATGCCCGAGGGAACCCCTTTGGTTGTAAAAGCGGGGCTTTCCATCAATAACGAAGAGAGCGCACGCCGGAACCTCATTGCCGAAACCGCCGACTCGTTCGACTTCGACCATTTCAAAGACAACGCCCGCTCCGACTGGGAAAAACATCTCGACCGCATCCGGATAGAAGGCGGAACGAAAGCCGAACGGATTAACTTCTATACGGCCCTTTATCACAGCCAGGTTGTTCCCAACACAATCAGTGACGCAGATACGACATCCCGTCTCTTCTCCACCTTTTCAACCTGGGATACTTTCCGAGCATGGCATCCGATGATGACCTTGCTGGATACCGCACTGGTTAATGAGATGGTAAACTCGCTGCTATACCTGTACGACATACACGGTGAACTGCCCCTATGGCCCTTATCCACCGGAGAAACCGGCACGATGATAGGCTACCATGCCACCTCCATCATTGCAGACGCCTATCTGAAAGGAATCCGCGGGTTCGATGCGGAAAAGGCTTTTGAAGCGATGAAAATATCGGCAGCAAAGAATAAAAAAGGAGCCGCCGAATACATCGCACAAGGTTTTATCCCAGCCAACCAAAAGAAAGAGTCCGTATCCTGCCTGCTCGAATTTGCTTACGACGACTGGTGCATCGCACAAATGGCAAAAGCCATGAACAAAACGGCGGACTACGAAACCTTTATCCAGCGTTCTCAGAACTTTATAAACGTATTCGACGGCACTACCGGCTTTTTCCGCGGGAAACGTCAGGACGGAAACTGGGAAGCCCCCTTCAATCCGTTTGCCATCGGACGCTCCTACACGGAAGCTACAGCCTGGCAATACCGTTTCTTCGTTCCGCATGACATATACGGACTGGAACAGTTAATGGGAGGACGCGACCGTTTTATCGCCAATCTGGACAGCCTGTTTACCGTAACATCGGAGGTTGAAGGCGAACTGTCCGATGTAACCGGACTAATCGGCCAGTATGCACATGGAAACGAACCGAGCCACCATATGGCATACCTTTACAGCTATGTGGGCGAGCCTTGGAAAACGCAATACTGGACACGCCGCCTGCTGGACGAGATGTACCAGCCCACCCCTGAAGGAATCATCGGAAACGAAGACTGCGGACAGATGTCGGCATGGTATATCCTGAGCAGTCTGGGCTTCTACCCGGTTTGCCCGGGAAGCAACCAGTTTGTACTGACAGCTCCTCTGTTTGAGAAAGCGACCATGCAATTGGCTAATGGCAAAACTTTGGAGATTACCGCCAATAACCCGGCAAAGAACAAATACATTACAAAGGTTTCCCTGAATAAGCAGGAAATTCCGGAATGCTTCATTACCTACGACCAGTTGATGGAAGGCGGAACGCTTGCCTTCACCCTGTCCGCCGAGCCGGATACGATATGGGGTACCGGAAAAGAAGCCGCCCCCTATTCCTATACAACAACTCCGGTCGTTTCCGTGCCCAGCATTGCGGCAGACCTGTACCTGTTTGAAGGCAAAGCAACCGTTGCATTAGTATGTGCAACCCCGGAAGCCATCATCCACTACACACTGGACGGCACAGAGCCTTCCGAGGATTCCCCCGTATATACTTCACCGGTTACATTGATAGAATCTGCCGCGGTAAAAGCAAAAGCCTATAAGAAAGGCTACACACCCAGCCGTACCTATGTCATTCAGGCAACCAAAGCAAAACTGCGCCCGGGAAAAGCAGTCGCACCTCATGCCAGCGGGGTTGCCTACCAATATTTTGAAGGCTACTTCCAGCTTACTGCCGACCTGAAACAGGCTAAAATAGCAGAACAGGGCATCATGCCCGAACCGTCTATTACCGAAGCCAAACAGGCGGACCATTTCGGGTATATCTTCACCGGTTATCTGCTGGTACCGGAAAACGGAGTCTATGAGTTCTTCACCCGTTCGGACGACGGCAGTGTCTTATTCATAGACGGCGAAGAAGTGGTAAACAACGATACCTCCCATGCGGCAATTGTTTCCTCCGGACGCATCCCGCTACAAAAAGGCTATCATGCTTTCCGCCTCGAATATTTTGAAGATTACGAAGGCGAACACCTGAGTTGGGGCTGGAAGAAACCGGGAGACACGGAGTTCGTCCCTATCCCCCGGGAAAACCTGTTTCATTAAAAGGCCTATTCATAAATCTAATCCGATATAAACAGACATGAAAAGAAATCTTATTGCAATGACCTGCGTCGTACTGCTTTTACTATCTGCTACGACTCCTGATGCCCAGGCACAAAGCCGCCGGGACAAAGAACAGACCTATGTACTGGAAACGCCCTATCAGGTAGATAAAATCGTTCCGCCGGCAGGCTCGAAAATCAAGAATGTAATCCTGATGATCGGAGACGGTATGAGCCTGATGCATATGTATTCGGCATGGACGGCAAACCGCGGACACCTCTGGCTGGACAATAGCCAAAGCACCGGTTTGTCCAAAACCTATTGCGCCAATAAACTGATTACGGATTCCGGCGCCGGAGGAACGGCACTGGCTACCGGATACAAGACAAACTACCACATGGTGGGTGTAGACCCGGATGGCAAACCGCTGGAGTCGCTCACGACATTGGCAAACAAGAAAAAATTATCCAGCGGCATAGCCGTCACCTGTCGCCTGTGGGACGCAACACCCGCCGATTTCTGCTGCCATAATACAGACCGGGATGCGGAAGCCGAGATTGTAGCGGATTATGTAAACTGCGGTGTAGACTATGTATTCGGAGGAGGTTCCAAACTGTTCGAGAACCGTGCCGACGGACGCGACCTGTTCAAAGAACTGCGGGATAAAGGCTACCAGACACCGCGTAGCTGGAAAGAACTGGCTAAAATCAAAAAAGGGAAAGTATTCTGCATAACAGACTCCATCGACACCCCGGTTCCTGCCGAACGTGGCGACCTGCTGGCACGCGCCTCCATGAAAGCCATCAACTTGCTGGACCAGAATAAGAACGGCTTCTTCCTGATGATAGAAGGCTCGCAGTTGGACGACTACGGGCACTTCAACGACCTGGACCTACTGATGCAGGAAACCCACGACTTTGACCGCACTGTCGGCAAAGTATTTGAATGGGCGGCAAAAGACGGGGAAACCCTGGTGATTGTCACCGCCGACCATGAAACAGGAGGCCTCACGCTGGTAGACGGGGACTTGCAAGAAGGACGTATCGTCTGCAAATTCTCGACCGGTGGACATAGCGGGGTAATGGTTCCCGTTTATGCATTCGGTCCCGGACACGAGAACTTCACCGGTATCTTCGAAAACACGGATATCTTCTGGAAGATTAAGAAATTACTGAATTTATAATGGCTTATCATTATCTGAAACAAATATGACAACACGACGAAACTTTTTGAAGCAATCCCTTCTTGCTACAGGCGCGGCAAGCCTGCCGGTCGGGAACCTACTGGCGCAAGATACCAAGGAAGACCTTCCCAAATACCGTCTTCCTTATAAAAATACGTATCTAAAAGAACCCTTTGTCACGGAAAACGAATTCCGCACGGCAAAAGCCGAAGCCACCCAGCCCGGTACCTTTGCCGATGCCAAACGGGTACTACCTTCCCCGACATGGAGCGGTCACGACAAAGAGATTGAAATGTACTGGAAAGCCTGGGACCTCGCCATCCAGCATATCAAAGCCCCCGAACCCGGTTCCGGATTCGTATCGAGCTATCTGGATGTAGCGTACAACGGCAATATCTTCATGTGGGATTCTGCATTTATGATGATGTTTGCCCGTTACGGCACCCATTTCTTCCCCTTCCAGAAAACACTGGATAACTTCTATGCCAAGCAGCATCCCGACGGTTTCATCTGCCGTGAAATCAAGTCCGACGGAGCCGACTGTTTCGAACGGTACGACCCGACAAGCACAGGACCGAACATCATCCCCTGGAGCGAAATCGTCTACTATAAACAGTTCGGTGACATGGACCGCCTGCACCGCATCTTCCCGGCTTTGTGCGCTTACTACAAATGGCTGAAACTGAACCATACCTGGCGCAACGGCACGTATTGGAGCAGCGGATGGGGAACCGGTATGGACAATATGCCCCGCGTACCGGAAAAATACAACCCGATTTACAGCCACGGCCATATGATTTGGCTGGATGTCTGCCTGCAACAATACTTCACAGCCGGCCATCTGCTGGAAATGGGCTTCTACCTCGAACGCTGGCAAGAGATTGAGGAGTTCGAAGACGAACAGAAGATGTTGAAAAAGTATATCAACGAGAACCTCTGGGATGAAAAAGAACATTTCCTGTTTGACCAATATGCCGACGGAAGCCTTTCCTCCACCAAAGGAATTTATGCCTATTGGGCTTTGCTGACGGACGTATTGCCCAAAGACAGGCTGGATGCGCTCGTTGAGGAACTAAACAATAAGGAAACTTTCAACCGCCTCCACCGTGTGCCCTCTTTAGCCGCCGACCATCCGAAATACAAGGACAACGGACGCTACTGGCAGGGAGGCGTATGGCCCGGAGCCAATTATATGGTAATCACTGGCCTGTATCAGCAGGGCTATCGCAAACAGTCGTACGAAATCGCCCGCAACCATTACGATAACGTACTGAAAGTCTATAAGAATACCGGAACTTTCTGGGAATACTACGCGCCGGAGCATGAAGAACCGGGCTTTATGGCTCGTCCCGATTTCGTAGGATGGGGAGGGCTGGCGCCTATCGCCGGATTAATCGAACAGGTATTCGGCATCCGTTCGAACGTCTACGAGAAAGAACTGACGCTGGATGTCAACCTGCTGGAAGCCTATGGTATCGACAGCTATCCTTTCGGATTGGACGGCCTGGTTTCCATAAAGGTAAAAGCCCGTTCGTCCGCCGACCAGGAACCGAAGGTGGAAATCAAGACGAATGTGCCCCTGGAACTGACTGTGCTATGGGGCGACAAACAAAAAAAGGCGACCGTGGAAGCAGGTTCCAAACTGATATAATACACTCAATCGATAAAAGAAGAAAACAATGAAACCGCTTATTTTACTTTTGGCCTTATCCCTTTTATCTGTCACTTCCTGCAAATGGAAAAAAGAGGAGAAAGGGACTTCCGAAGAGATTCACTACAATGCGTTCTCCCACAATGACTACTGGCGTGCGCACCCGTTGCAGGATGCATTGTCGCTACAGTTTAATTGTGTGGAAGCCGATTTATGGCCGATAGACGGGGAATTGTATGTTTCCCACGACCGCCCTGAAACGAACCCGTCCATCACATTCGAAGCATTATACCTGAAACCTCTGGTAGCCCGCATACAGGCGAACGGAGGAAAAGTATATCCCCAAAGCGACCACCCGTTCTTCCTGATGGTGGACTTCAAAGAAAAAGGGGAAGAGGCGTATGTCTTGCTGAAAAAGCAGATGGAGCCGTACAAAGACCTGTTCTGTTCCGTGGAAGACAGGGTATATAAGGAAGGGACTATCCTGCTGTTCATTTCCGGCGACCGTCCGAAAAAGACCTTGCCTATGGAAACAACCCGCTCTGCTTTTCTGGACGGGCAGATTGCCGATTTGAACCAGGGCATACCTGCCAGCCTGGCACCGGTAGTAAGCGATAACTACAAAGCGTATTTCTCCTGGATGGGAGAAGGGGAAATGCCTGCCGACCAACTCCGGAAAATGCGTGAGATTATCAGCCAGACACACAAGGAAGGAAAGCTGTTCCGTTGGTGGGGAGCGCCGGATACACCCCAGTTCCAACGTTTCTTTATGGAAGAGGGGGTAGACCTGATTGGCGCAGACGATTTAGAGGCGCTCCATAAACTATTGGTGGAAGAATAAGCTTATGGTTTTGTAACGGCAGCAGCTACCGCCTTGCGTCGACAGTAGACGTCGAGGCGCGTCGATGATAAACGCCGGACACCGTCGACAGCAGACGCAGAGCGCCGTCTATGGTAGACGCAGAAATTAGGCATGGATTACTTTTAGGGAAAATACAAATAGCCCGGATATACATTCGTTTTGTCGTATACCCGGGCTATATCATAAGTACGTAAAAGAAGTGTCAGCTTCGATTAAAATGCTTACTGACAAATTCCATTACGTTAGGCAAAGCTGTCCTCCAATATGTCCATGTGTGTCCCCCATCGCGAACGCGCAGTTCGTGTTTGATATTCTTTTTCTGCATGATTTCGTGGACTATATTGTTCCCATGCAGCAAAGTGTCTTCATCCCCACAATCCATATAATAGTAGATATTGGGAATATCTTCCTCTTTCATATTTTCCAGCATATAAATAACGCTGTTCTTATACCAATGGCTGGTCAGGCAACCTTTTCCGTATAACTTGTCGAAAAGCTTCCCCCGGTCGTTATTCTTACTCTTTTCCATCATCTCGTCCGTATAGACGGCAGCACTAAGCGGGGCACATACCGTGAAACAGTCCGGGTGATGCAAGCTGTATAAGAATGAACCGTAACCACCCATCGACAATCCCGAAATAGCACGGTATTGCTTGCCGGGACGCGCCCGGTAACTCTTTTCTATTTCGGGAATCAGTTCTTCAAAGAACATATCTTCGTACCGCTCTTTTCCGTCAAAGGAATTGACATACCAGGTTTCCCCGGCATCGGGCATAACGATAATCATTTGTACCGCCTTTTCTTTCCGAATGGTCCGGTCGGCAATCCGTTTCATATCGCCCATTTGTACCCACGAGGTCTCGTTGTCCGTCCAGCCATGCAGCAGGTACAATACCGGGTAATAGCGGTTGGAGGCATTATAATCGTCGGGCAGGTATATGGAATAAGATACATCTTTGCCCAGAATATGGCTTTTAAAGCTGACGGATTCGAGCACTTTACTTTGTGCCGACAGCGTAAATATCGCTAATGTAAACAGGAAGATACAGGTAATGAATCTTTTCATGATGTGCTGCTTTAATCAATTAATACCTTATTCATATCCCGGATTGTTCGGTGCCAGGTTCGGGTTCTTATCTATTTCCGTCAGAGGAATAGGCAAAAGCCGGTTATGCTCTTTATAGCTTCGTTTCTCCACAAAGAAAGGTTCTTTGTCCAGCTTCACTTTCAAGTCCCCGAAAACGGGGTCTGATACTTCACTGAGGATTGTTCCCTGGTTGCAACCCAAAGCATCCTGATTCATTACCTGATTGACAATGCCCCAACGGATAATGTCTGCACGGCGCAATCCTTCCCCTGCCAGTTCCACCCGCCGTTCACGGCGTACCAGCTCACGCAGGGAAGCAGGGCTGTTGTATTTGGTTCGGTCTACTTCCGGCATGCCGGAACGGGTACGTATATCGTTCAGGATGCTGTACACTTCCTCATCAATCCGGTTCAGTTCTATTTTACATTCAGCAATAGTAAGCAATACCTCGGCATACCGGAACAAGGGTATGCTTTTGGCGGTATTCTCATAGGTCAGCGGAAACTGCGACAGGCTGTTGTAAAACTTCTTGAAGTTGTAGCCCGAGTGGGTCGCATTGTTTGCCGAACCCGGATAATCGGGACTGGTGCTTTCTACAGAGCGGAAGATGTCGCCTTCCCAGTTCTGCCCCGGATAGATAATTGTTGCACGCAAACGCGGGTCACGGTTTACATACGGATTTGCCGGATCATATTTGCCTGCCGCCTTCGCTTCTTCTATCGTTAACCCGTCGGTTGTTTCGTAGGCATCGACAAGGCTTTGCAAAGGAACCACTCCGGACCAACCGCCGTGGCTATTCGGCACAAAGGTGATGAAGTTCATCGGATGAGTATTTTCCGTATTCTCCAGGTTCAGGATATATTCACTGCATTCCTGGTTAGCCATCAGGAAAAGTCCTTCGTAGTTTTCGTAACCACTCTTTCCATCCTGTTTGAAAAGTGAATAGCCTTTCACTAATTTAGCTGCCTCCAGGGCTTTTTCATGTTCACCCCGATACAGGTGAAGGCGCATCAACAAAGCATAAGCAGCTCCCTGAGAAATTCGCCCGGCATCACTCAGTTCCTCTTTTTCCGGAAGTTGCGGTGCTATTTCGTTCAGTTCGGAAATGATAAATTGCTCTACCGTTTCGCGGGCTGTACGTCCCACTTTGGCTTCTTCCGGCGTTGCGTAATTTTCAGTGAAGAAAGGAACATCGCCATATGCCTGTGTTTTGGTGAAGTAACTGTATGCCCGGATAAAACGGACTTCCGCCTGGTAACGCTCACGAAGCCCGGGGGTAGTAAACTCAATCTCTTTCTCCTTTTCCAGATATTCGTTGCAGGCATGGATACCTTTGAAATCCATAAAGTTCTTCATCTGCGTTTCACCCGGCGACATGGAACCGTTGCCAATCACCTGCCAACCGGCAAACCGGTGGAAACTGAACGCATTGTCTGAAATGGCATCAAAATAAATAGGGGTGGAATTTACTTCCATGAAACTGTAGCATCCCACTACCGCTAAAGTCGCATCCGCCTCTTTACTCCAGAAGGAAGAAGGGGACAGTTCATCTTTGGGACCTCTTTCCAAAAAGTCTGAACAACTTGTCAGGGATAAGAGTATGGCTGAAAATATGTATACTATCTTTTTCATAATGACATCTGTTAATCGGTTATTAGAATGTAAGGTTCAGACCAATGGCATGAACTTGTGTCTGTGGGTAATAGTCGCCTCTGCCTGCCGGAGCTTCCGGGTCCCAGCCTTTCAGGAATTTGGTAAAGGTCAGGATGTTCTGCGCACTGTAATAAATCCGCAGCTTGGAAATCATCAGCGGTCTTAGCCATTTCTGCGGAAACGTATAACCGAACTGTAAATTTTTCAAGCGGAGATAATTCGCATTCTGCAACCAGAAAGAAGAAACGGTAGACGGCATACTGGGACCTGACAAGGTCTCGCAAACGCGCGGATATTGACCGTCTGTATTAGAAGTATTCCAACGGTCCATCCATAAAGAAGCCGGCTTGCCGTCGTCTCCGTTGATTGAGCCGATAGCCTCAATGTCCATATATCCTTTAACCAAAGCCGCACCTTGAAAGAATGCCAACAAGTCGAAACCAGCATATTGCACTCCGATATTGAAGCCGAAGTTAATGCGAGGGTCACTGGAGTCGAGCACTACGCGGTCTTTTTCATCTATCACGTTATCATCGGTCATATTTACATATTTGATGTCGCCCGGCATTACTTGCTGGCCGGTGATTTTATAGGTCGCCCAATTCCTGATATCCTCTTCCGATTGGTATAACCCGGCAGTTTCGTATCCGAAGAAGCTGTTCAGTGCACAACCTACACGTTTGATATATTTATCGTCGATAATCTGGTCTACGCCACCCAGGTCGAGGATTTTGTTACGGTTATACGAAACGTTTCCCCCGAACGAAAAGCCTACTTTTCCAAACTGGTCGTTGTATTGAACGGCAAGTTCGACTCCCTGATTCTTGATTTTCCCTACGTTATCGATAAAACGTTCCAACCCGAATGTGCTGGGGGTTGGAACTTCCATCAAGATACCGGATGTCCTTTTCTGATAGTAGTCCAACGTAAGGTTGATTTTATGGATTAAGGAAACATCCAGCCCAAAGCCCCATGAAGTAGTTTCCTCCCATCTCAGGTGCTGGTTCTTTGCGTATTTGGTGTAGCCGCCAGTAGCGATTGTCCCGTTCATTGGGTAGTTACCTCCTAAATTGATGGTAGGGATAGTTGGATAGTATTCAATATCTACCAGCTCAGAACCGACAGATGTGGTCTGGTTACCTAATTTACCCCAGGATGCACGTATTTTCAGGTTATCGAATTTGTCACGTGCATTCTCAAAGAAAGCTTCTTCCGATATTCTCCATCCGGCGGAGAAAGAAGGGAACACACCCCAGCGATTGGCTGCGGCAAAGCGGGATGAACCGTCGTAACGGACATTGGCTTCTACCAGGTATTTACCGGCGAAATCATAATTAACACGTCCCAGCCAGGAAATCATTGCCAGTTGGCGGCTGTAGCCTTCTGCTTTCGCTCCGGCTTCTGCTCCTGCATTAATATCACCCAGTTCATTGCTTGGAAAGTTCTGGCGATAAGCCGTAGTCAGCTTGTAGTTGTAGAGTTCGGAATGAAAGCCTGCCAAAACATTCAGATGGTGGTTCCCGAAACCTTTTTTGTATTCCAACAGGACATCGCCCATCACTGTGTTTTCAAACGTATCATTCTGGTACATTTTGTTTGGTCCGTGGTATTTGTTCGGATTGTATTGAATATCCTTGATAAATTCGTTGCTGTCTTCGGTATAGAGATTATAAGAGGCTTGCCCTTTGATGGACAGCCCGTCGATGATGTTGTATTTTGCCGAACCGATAACCAGCATCTGGTTTCTCTTTTTGTCGGTCGTTGCGTTTAAGTCCTGCCAGGCAATCGGATTACCGTCACCGATTGTTCCGTAAGTCCCGTCCTCCTTTTTATAAGGAACCATCGGTGAAATCATGTTTACCTGACGGAACACCTGTGCCATTCCGCCTACATACGGATTGGTCGGTTCCTTGATTGCTATGTTATTATAGGAGAAACTGAAACTGGTTTCCAGATTCTTAACCGGATTTGCATCGATGTTGATACGGGCATTATATTGTTTTTTATTGGCGTTCCTGATGATACCTTCCTGCCCCTGATATCCCACGGAGGTCATATAGCGAACCCGTTCGTCGCCTCCGGTTATGTTGATGTTGTGGCTTTGCTGGAAACCTGAACCCACATAAAGCAAGTCCTGCCAGTTGGTATTCGGATAGGCATACGGGTCGGAACCGTCTCTGAATTTCTGGATTTCAGCGTCGGTATACATAGGGGTTTTCCCTGCATATTTCCGGGCTTCGTTTGTTAGTATGGCATAATCGGCCGAGTTACAATATTCGGGTAACTCAGTGGGAGATTGCCAACCGAAGTTTGCTGCATAGGAGATGGAAGCTTTTCCCATCTTTCCACGTTTGGTGGTAATCAGGATTACCCCGTTGGCTGCTTTTGAACCATAAATGGCGGCACTGGCTGCATCCTTCAATACGGAAATATTCTCGATGTCGTTCGGGTCGATATTGTTCATGCTCGACTCTACCCCATCTACAATCACCATCGGGTCTGCATTGTTGAAAGTGCCGACACCACGGATACGGATTGTTCCGTTGTCCATACCCGGCTGTCCGCTGCGTTGGGAAACGGTAACGCCCGGCAGTAATCCCTGCAAGCCGGCTGAAACGGAAGTAATCGGGCGGTCCTGAATCAATTTACTGTCCACATTGGCAACCGCCCCTGTCAGGTTCACTTTCTTTTGTGTACCGAAACCTACAACAATCACTTCGTCCAGCTTCTGTGTATCTTCCATGAGTTCTGTAGAGAGAAAGGTCTGACCATTGGGCTTAATCTCCTGGTTTACGTATCCGATATAAGAGATAACCAGAACTGCATTGTCGCCGACCGAGAGCGTATATTTACCATCCATATCCGTGATGACACCATTGCTTGTTCCTTTTTCAAATACGTTGGCACCAATAATAGGCATCCCCGAACGGTCTGTAACGATACCGGAAACTGTCTTGCCTTTTTGTAGCTCCCGCGAGGTATTGTTCTTATGAATAATATTGATGTACCGGTCATTGATGGAATAGGTAAGCCCCGTATTCTGCAATGCCAGGTCCAATACTTCCTGGATTTGTTTGTTTTTCATTTGTACGTTCACAGCAATGTTCTTTACATCGTTGTCTACATAGAAAAACAGGAACTCGCTTTGTTTCTCGATCTGCGAGAAAAGTTCGACGAGCGTAATTTGCTCCGCCTTTACAGATACTTTGGTTGTTTGCGAGTATGACTCGACCGCCATAGTCTGAAAAAAAGCGACAAAGAGCATAAGGACTGTGATTTTCATAATCGATAGCGTTTTTTTCAGGTCCTCGGGTGAGAAGAACCTGTAATGCAAAATATTTTTCATATTTTTGTACTGATTTAAAGATTCGTAATTCGCTTTATCCGCAATGTTTGGTCACGGAACGGATGAAGCGGAAAATAGATTTTTGAATAAACCGGTAGTACGTTGAGTATTGCCGGTTTTTTATTAATAGCTTGTTATTTGTTTCATGGGCGACTCTGATTAAGTTTGACAATTTGTTTCTATTTGATGGTATATACTCCGTTGCTGTTGCTCCACCGGATAGGGAGGCTCCGGGCTACCACTTTTAATATCTGCTCTATACTCTGTTCTTTGCTGAATGTGCCGGATACGGTAACAGATTCGTTCATCAGTTTTTTGTTCTCAATCCGGATCGTTACCTGGTATGCCTGCTCCAGTTCACGCATCAACCGGGTAAACGGCACGGATTTGTATTTTAAGAGCCCGTCTTTCCATGCAGTAGAGATTTCCGTATCTATCTGTTTAATATCTATCAGGTTTGTTGAACGCTTGAATGTCAGTTGTTGGTTAGGGAGCATGGTAATATGCTGTTTGGCCCCGTCGAACCGGATGGACCCTTCCACCAGGGTTGCGGTAATCTCGTCTGTTTCTTTGACCGCCTTTACACTGAAATGCGTACCCAACACCGTGATTGAAGCCCCGTCCATCTCGACACGAAATGGTTTAAGGCTGTCTTTGGCCACTTCAAAATAGGCTTCTCCCTGCAATCGGACTCTTCGTTTCTCTTTTCCGAAATTATCCGAATAGGTCAAACGGCTGTTTTTATTTAAGGTGACGCGCGTCCCGTCATCGAGTAGGATCGTCGATTTCTGCTCGTCCGTCAGATACGTATAATAGGTAGAAGCCGGCTTATCCGTATAATGAAAATAGGAAACAGCCAGAAGTAATAAAAGGATGGCTGCTGCAGCAAAGGAGAAGAGTTGTCTCCATAAGCGTTTCTTCTTCTGCCGGACGGTACGCATATTGATTTCACATTGTAGCTTTTCGGCGGAGAGGGAGGGGACGATGGAATGGTTGAATGTGACTTCGGCATCCCAATAGTTCTTTAACCGGCAGAACTCCTCTTTATGCTTCTCATTCTCATTCAGCCATTCGCTTAAATGGAAAATATCTTCTGCCGAAGATTCCCCACTTAAAATACGTGCAATAATATAATCTATCCTGGTATCCATTTTGTTCGTTTCTATATGTATAGTCGTGAGTGAATCGAAAAACCCTTAGTGAAAATCAGAAAAAGATACAGATTTATTTTCGCGACAGTGTTTCCCTGAGTTTCTTTACGGCACTGGCAAGATGCGCTTCCAGTGTCTTCACCGAAATATCGAGAATCGAAGCGACATCTTTGTATTTCAGTTTGTCTTCCCTTACCAGTTTGAAAGCAATGCGGCATTTGGGCGGGAGCGAATTAATCGCCGCATTCAGCCGGCCGATCTCTTCGCGGCTGATAAGTTCTTCCTCGGGAGTAGTCTCCGTATGGGCGAAAAAGTCAATCGACGATTCATCCAAAGAAACATTCTCCATCGTTTGTTTACGGTAACAGCTAACAGCTTTATTGCGGGCTACGGTATAGATGTAGGCGTCGATATTGGTCATACCAGCCAAAGCGCAGCGGTTATCCCATAAAGCCAGAAAAGTATCGGACACGACTTCTTCCGCTTCGGCTGGAGAAGATACATATATGCCCACAAACCGCATGAGCCTATGGAAATAGGCTATATAAAGCGATTTAAGGGCAGCCTGGGAATTTGACAATGCCATTTCCTCGACCCAATGTGTGATATTTTCTCGTTCTCCTCGCAACTACCGGTAAATTTAAAATAAGTTCTATTTATTCTGTCGCCTGTAGAATAAAAAACCCTTAGTGGAAAGTTACATTTTTCATATTAAATCGATAAAGTGGGAAAAATGGGTTTTGTAACAGGTTTGTAACATCCGTGTAATTTGTGTGTAATATTTATTTCAGACTTTTGTAACCGAATAAGCAACACTAATTTATGGAAACGTTTTATCTCATTCTTATTATCTTCCTGTTCATACTGGCTGTCTTCGATTTATCGGTGGGTGTCAGCAATGATGCAGCGAACTTCCTTAATTCGGCGATAGGCTCAAAAACCGCATCTTTCAGAGTGATCATGGTGATAGCAGCAGTCGGAATCTTTGTCGGGGCATCCCTTTCCAATGGGATGATGGATGTAGCGCGTAATGGTATTTTCCAGCCGCAACACTTCTTCTTCTCCGAAATCATGTGTATCCTATTGGCTGTGATGCTGACGGATGTGGTACTGCTGGATGTGTTCAACTCCTTGGGGATGCCTACCTCCACGACCGTATCATTAGTTTTCGAATTGCTGGGGGGAACCGTCGCTTTGTCGATGATGAAAATAATCAACTCCAACGGAGCCTTGCAGTTGGGCGACCTGGTCAATACGGATAAAGCCTTTACCGTGATTCTTGCCATTTTCCTTTCCGTGGCGATTGCGTTCTTCTTCGGCGCCATAGTCCAGTACATATCCCGTATCATCTTTACTTTCAATTATAAAAAGCATTCCAAATATTTCATAGGTCTTTTCGGTGGCCTGGCAGCTACGGCAATCATTTATTTCATGTTGATAAAGGGATTGAAGGGCAGCCCGTTTATGGAAGGAGCTTTGAAAGACCTTATCTATAACGATACCGACCTGATCATATGGGGCTCATTAATATTCTTCACGATCCTGATGCAATGCCTGCATTGGTTGAAAGTGAATGTATTCAAGATTGTAATTCTGATGGGTACGTTCGCCCTGGCACTTGCCTTTGCCGGCAACGACTTGGTAAACTTTATCGGTGTGCCTCTGGTAGGGTATTCTTCTTATGTGGACCTGATGGCACAGGGAGGAACTACCACACCGGATACTTTCCTGATGAACTCGCTGCTCGGACCGGCTAAGACTCCTTGGTATTTCCTTGTCGGTTCAGGCCTGGTAATGGTGATTGCGCTGGCAACATCAAAGAAAGCACAGAATGTGGTTAAAACCTCGGTCGACCTTGCCCGCCAGTCGGAAGGAAACGAGAACTTCGGTACCTCGCCGGTTGCCCGCGTGCTGGTTCGTACCTGCAATAATATGGGTAGTTCGATATTGAGCGTCGTACCTCCCCGCATGAAAGACTGGATAGACAGCCGTTTCAATAACGACGAAGTGATATTAGAGAATAAAGCAAGTTTCGACCTGGTGCGTGCTTCTGTTAATGTGGTTCTTTCAGGACTTTTAATTGCAGTCGGCACTTCACTGAAACTGCCTCTTTCCACTACATATGTAGCTTTCATGGTAGCAATGGGTAGCTCGCTTGCCGACCGTGCCTGGGGACGCGAAAGTGCGGTATACCGTATTACCGGTGTGCTTTCCGTAATCGGCGGATGGTTTATTACGGCCGGTGCTGCATTTACCGTTTGTTTCCTCGCTGCTTTATTGATTTACGTAGGAGGCATTGCCGCAATGGTCGGTGTAGTATGTCTGGCTGCTTATATGTTGATACATAACCAGCTTATGTACAAGAGAAAACAGAAGAAAGAAGCCATGAGGGAAGCCGTAAGCACTACTGTCAGCAAGCTGCGTGAAACGACGGATAAACGGGAAGCGCTTTCTTTGTTCCGCGAACATAGCCGCGAAGAATTGTGCAAGGTGCTTCATTTTGCCGCCGACACATTCAACCATTCGGTACACGGCTTTATGGATGAGAACCTGAAAGAATTGCGCCGTGCCCTGATTGCCATCGAAGAGGAAAAGACCTATCTGAAACAGGTAAAACGGGTCGGCACCTTAGGGGTTACACAGTTGGAACATAATATTGCAATCGACAAAGGCTTATATTATTACCAGGGGAATGATTTCGCCAGTGAAATCGTGTTCAGTATCCGCCGTATGACAGAGCCCAACAAAGAGCATGTCGATAATAATTTCAGCCCGCTGAGTGATGTCCAGAAGAAGGATTTCGGAAAGATGACGGAACAAATCGTATCCTTCCTGAACCGTGGTTCCGCCATGATTGAAAAGAACGACTATCACCGCATGGACGATATGATAGCAGAGTCTGTGGAACTGACCAACAAGCTGACAATGCTTAAAAAAGAAGAGCTGAAACGCATCCAGGGACAGAGCGGCAGTACGAAAGTAAGCATGGTTTACCTGAATATGGTACAGGAAGCACAGAACGTGGTTTCCTTCACTGCAAACCTGCTGAAGGTAAGCCGTAAATTCCAGAAAGAATAATTAGGTATTATATTAGGTTATCCGGAAGAGGCCGTCTAAAAAACATTTAGATGGCTTTTTTCTTTGTTCCTAATTTCTGCGTCTGCCATCGACACCACCCGGCGTCTATCGTAGACGGCGTTCGGCGTCTGCTGTCAACGGCGCCCGGCGTTCATCATCGATGCGCCTCGGCGTCTACCGCCGACGCAAGGCAGTAGCTCTTGCCGCCACAAAACCACTCATCCCGATTTACCCCCTTTTTTCAGAAAATTATACCGATAAAAAATTATCTTTGTAACATCAAACAACCACCCTGTATCTTTAACCACGTGTTGATAATTCTAACTATTAATTAACATACAATGAAAATCAAACCGACCACGGTCTTACTGTCGTTGCTCCTCCTGCTGGCAGCATGCAAGGACACCGACAATTCACCTACAGACCTCAAGGAACTGACTGTAGACCAAACGGAACTCGTTATCCGCCACGGCAGTTCAAAATCAGTAAACATCATCAGCGGCAACGGAACCTATACCGTTATCTCATCCAACGAAAATGTGGTAAAAGCCGAAGTAAAAGACCAAGTGATTACCATCACCGCCCCTACCCGTGAAAATGAAGCGGAAGCATTGCTGGTAGTCTCCGACCAATACGAGCGCAGGGCGAATATCCATATCTCCGTAAAAACCGGTACGGAACTGAAACTGGATAAACACGACATCCGATTAGCGGCCATGCAAGCCGGCGATACCCTGAATATCCTTTCCGGAAACGGCAAATACCGGACGGAGGTTGCCAATCCCGCCATCATCAGGGCTACAGTTGAAAACAACCGGGTGACCATCACCGGCAAACGGAACGGAACAACGACCTTTACGGTAAAAGACGATAAGGGGGAAATTTCCGAACCGGTTACCGTAACGGTAGACGGTCCGCTGTATGCCATGAATCTGGGTACCGCATATTTCTGCTATGCCAACTTCAAGGAAATCGGCGTGTACGACAATTTCATCAGAAACTGCAAACAGGTCACTTTCGAAATCTATTGCAAGATAGACGGGTACCGCGGATTGCAAACCTTTATGGGACTGGAAGGCAAACTGATCATGCGCGGCAAATATGACGATTACAAAGAAACGCATCCTATCGAAATAGCCGGATTAGGCGACAAGGTGATGCTGGAAAGTACCGGCAGTTTCAACCTGAACGAATGGATGCACCTGGCGCTGGTGGTAGATTGCTCGCAGGAAACTACCGCCGGGAAATATAAACTGTATATAAACGGCGTACAGGACGAACTGAAAATAAACAAGGAAGAACAGACACACACTTCCGTCGATTTGGCATCCAGCAACGATGGCGACCGCTTCGAAATAGGACGCGCCTGCGGACAGGATTTCCGTGCCATGAGAGGAATTGCAGCCGAAGCAAGGGTATGGACTACCGCACGCACGGCAACAGAGATACGGGAAAACATGCACGACCTGAAAGACGCACAGCCGGAAGGGTTGCTGGCCCGCTGGATTTTCTCGGCAGGAGTGGAAACCAACTATATCCAGGACATCAATGGGGGCAAGTATGAAACGAACCTCATCATTGCCCCGGTTGCAGGTGGCGGATACTCGCCCGTTATCGTCCCGAAAGATGTATTTGTAGAAAGACCTAACCCATAAATCCACACAGAATCTATGAAATCAATAACATATACCCTTTTTATACTCGGCGCGTTCCTGTTCGCCCATACCTCATGCAGCAATAAGAATGAGATTCCGGATGAAAGCCTGAGCTCCGTTTCTTCCCTCGAAGCCTTAGCCACGGAAACCGTCAATGAAATCCTTGTGAAATGGAAGAACCCTGAAAACAAGGATGTGATAAAAGTGGAATTGTCGTATTCCCAACAAACAAAAGCCCAAAGCATCACCCCTGCCCCGGTATTGGTGGATGTGACACCGGCTTCCGACAGCGAGATAAAGATACTTGTTCCGCAATTTGCCGTCTACGAAATAACAGCCGTTACCATCGACAAGACCGGCAAACGGTATCCGGCAAAATCCGTAAATGCAGCACCACGCAAAGGGGATGCACCGGATACAAAATCTGTATTCATGGAACGGGCGGACTCGCTGATGAGCTCTGTAAAGATGCTGTTCTTCGGCAAGTCGGCACGGGACTGCTGGAACGCTTCCTACCCGAATGCCACAGGTCCTTATTGGGATGGCGACGCTACGGTATGGGGACAGGGAGGCGGCCTATCGGGATATACCGCTATCCGGGCTGCTTCTTTGGGCATGGGTAAATACGAACAGAAATATACCGGGCTGACCGACCGGATGTTCAACAGCATCAACCGCTTCATCACTACGGATAATAATATAGAAGCCTATGCCGTATATCCAGCCAATAGCAACGACCGCCTTTACGACGACAATGCCTGGATCGGACTGGACATGGCAGACCTTTATGAACAAACCCACGACGCCCGTTTCCTCGAAAAAGCAATTCTGGTGTGGAAATACCTGATGCACGGCAAAGACGATACCTGCGGGGGCGGTATCCACTGGAAAGAGATGAACGGACCTACGAACACGAAACATACCTGCTCCACCGCTCCTGCCGCCGTACTCGGCTGCAAACTGTATCTGCTAACGAATGAAGCAACGTACCTGGATGTAGCCAAAGAGTTATATATATGGCTGCAAACCTACCTGCAAGACCCGGATGATTACCTTTACTGGGATTGCATCGGTCCCGATATGGTTCCGTCGAAAGCCAAATACAGCTATAATGCCGGTCAGCCGATGCAGGTAGCCTGCCTGTTGTACAAGATAACGGGTGAACAGCAATACCTGACCGACGCACAGGATATAGCCAAGTCAGCCTACAAGAAATGGTTCGTCCCTTTCCATTCCTACTTCCTGAACGAAACTTTCAATATCCTGGACCCGGGGCATGTATGGTTCCAGGCCATTCTGTTAAGGGGCTTTATAGAACTGTACAAAACTGACGGAGACCGCACCTATGTTTCTGCATACGAAAAGACACTCTACCATGCGTGGTTGTCCGATTGCAGAAACAGGGATACCAACCTGATGAACGAAGACTTCCGCGGAGGTACCAAACAATCCAAATGGGACATCCTGCACGAAGGCGCCTGTGTCGAAATGCTGGCACGGCTGGCGATACTGGAACGCAACGGGTTATAAAAGACATATGAATATTTAGACGGAGAAACAGTAAATGCCATTTCTCCGTCTTCTTTTCCAAGGGACTGTCTGACAACAAAAAGTTGGACAAAAAAACTTTTGGAGTGCAGTTATTTACGAATCACAAAACGAATATCCTTCACTTTCTCTTTTACTTGAAACCGATCGTCCGCTACTTTTTTCACCCGGGAGGTAACAGGAGAAGCTTTAAAATATTCGGGAATCCGGATATTCCCAGGAAGATTATGGTCGGATACCAACCGGACAGAGTAGGAATGGTTATCTATGCGATCAATCATCATATCCACCTTTCCGGTCAAGGTAAATAATTGCTTGACGGAAGCGGTTCCCGTTTCTTCTATCCATTCAAAAGGTATCGCACCTAACAAGGTGATCGTATCCACGTCATTCTCAAAATAGAATGAGTTGAGAATCATATCAATGATCCGGCCATTGGCACTTCCGTTAGGCTGCCACGGAGCAAATGCCGGATTTCGTTTGGAGATGCGCTCGGAAGTCTGGTAAGTATCTTGCGACATCCCGTATCTCAAACACGTTTGGGTAACAACGAACGCTTTCTTCCATTCTCCTAACTTCAAATAGATCTGTTGCCAATAATGCTCACACTGATTCATGTACATGATCTCACGGTCCATTCCTCCCATAAAGTGTTCGTCGGAATAATTGTTCTCGAAGAAATGCATAAAATTCAAGAACGTTTCATCCATAGGATTCATAATACCCACTAAGGCAATGGGTGTCATACTGTCGCCAATCTCAAATTTGGGCTGAATATCTTGTTTGATTCCTTCTTCCACTATAATCCGGTGAATATAACCATTCGGTTCTTTCAAACGGTCAATGGCATACAATAAATCTGTGTGATACTGATCCAGCTGAATTCTCAACTCTTTTGCTTCGGTATGCCGGATACTTTCCAACAGTTCGACAGTCTTATTGAGTCCCCAGAAGGTATACAGATCCGTATCCGAAACGCAGAAACCATTATCGGCGTCACACCCTACGGCAAAGGGCATCAGCCCGTAAGTTAAAGGACGTGTACCATCAGGCCTCAACTGCCTGGTGGCCTTCACTTCTCCCTCGATCCAGCGGGCTGCTTTCAATATCTTCGGCAGATATTGACGCAAGAATACTTCATCATGAGAATACAAATAATACTCACAAGCCAGTACCAAAGCCATGCCGGTTGTGTTGGCCCAGCGAGGGCCCGTCGTACCGACAGAACCTTCGGTAGTGGTAAATTTACCCACAGGCGGACAACCTGCATCCTGTAATGAGAAAATGAAATCCAGCCCTTTTCGTACATCCTCGAACTGACCGACACGCAACATGGAACGTAACATATGAACTGCTTCAAAAACCCAAACATAAAAACGTTCGGATGAACCTCCCTGAGCCGGTTGATAAGCGGTTTCTTCCGGATACTTGATAAGCAATTGTTTGATGCCCAATTGCATTTCCGAAAAAATATCCGGCCAATGATTTTTCCCGAAATCCAATCGGGTGACATTACCTGATAACTCTTTCTTAAAATCCTCCAACGCTTTCGACCGAACCTGATCAGGCGACAACCCGGTCAGTTGTTCAAAGTGCTCTGTAGTCGCATACTTATCGTCAACCAGCAGTTTCAGTGAAAAACAAACCGTCTCGTTCGGTTTTATGGGATGATGGGCATGAATGACATCTTGCATATCTTTTAGCCGGTAAGGAGGCAAAACATAGCCTGATCCGAACCAGACCTGAGGATAAAGAATATCTTCGTAATTTTTGTCCGTATATGTCTTTGAGGTTTCCCATTCCACTTTCATTGTGCCTGGTATTACCTGTCCGATCTTCTTTCCTTTTTTATAAATATCATTCCCTTGCATGGAAATCTGATTGTAGGGTTTCCACTTCGTATGGTCCCAGTAAAAAGGTATATAATGATATTCGAATATTTCATTTTCAGGATAATAACCCAACTTAACCCTCACGTTGGCATGCTTTTCCGATGCACTCTCATTCTTTACCGAAACATTTACACACAATACATTTTGAGTGTCATCCAGCGAAGTAACCATATATTCGATACGATAATAAATATCATTCGCAAAATAGTCAGCCGAGGCAATCGGGTAGCGGTTGTCCGTCAGGCTTAATTTTGTCTGATGGAAATCGGGCATAAATGCGGGGTCGTCAAACGCGAATTGCATAACCATATCTTCTTGATGCTGGGCGGCAAGCGTTTTCTCTACGTTGTTCGTCAATCCGGTGGAAACATACCTGCGAGAAACCGCCATAGAAGGATTCACGTAAATCCAGCTTGGAGAATGTACGGGCTGAATCAACAAATTAATCGTATAAGGTGGTCTGTATTGGAACTCTTTAGTCTCCAATAAATCAAGCCACGATTTCGAGTTCAAATCGGAAAATATATTTTTTCTGAAACCAAAGGATAGATCTGACGAAATTGTCGATTGCGCAAATATCTTTGTTCCTTGGTTCAAAGAAATCAAAAACGAGGCTAACAAAAGGAAATAGACTTTCTTTTTCATATATTAGAGGATATTATTTTTTTGATAATTCTTCCAGGACAGTGTGCCTGACTCGCTTTAGATAATTGACATCCGTATTATAGATGTTCCAGTCTTTAATGACGGTTTTAGACAGATCGTGGACAAGATTTGCATTTTTTTTCTCCAACATTTTCAATAAGGTGTAATCCTCGATTCCTTGACGGATAGCTTCTAATCGGATAGAACCATTCAAACCGCCATTATAATCGGGATAGACAATAAAACAATCTCCTGCCGGCAAAGTCGTGCCATAACTATCTACTAAAGTGGTTTCCTTATAAGGATCGTCAGTCCAATAGTTAAACCCCCAATGTAAATAACCTGTCGCGCCATAATTAAAGGCGATCCAATAGATTAACCGTGTTTTCACCAATGGCCATTCAATCATGCGATTTGCGTATTCGCCACGAGGGAAACAGCAGGTATAAAACCAAACTTCATTTCCTTTCTTTTGTCTCTCCCTAAAAAACTCATAATTGTTCTGATAAGCGGTGATAATAGGAATCCAAATATCTATTACTTCAGACAATTTTGCCGATTGACAAGCGTCTATCACTTTTAATCCCGGAGCCAGGCTTTTGATAAACTTCGCGATGGCAATATAACTTTGGCTATTTTCATCAATCGGTTCATCGGCTATATGTTGATAGTATTTGCCTTTCAATCCTTTTTCTTTTAAATGGGTCATAAGGGCTGGTATGAATTGTTTGTAAAAATTTTGTGTTTTTTCGTCCTGCAAAGAATACAGGTTCTTCACCATCTTTCCTTCCTGCATTTCCGGCACATAGAGGGCATAATCACTTGTCCAAATGTTGGAAGCCCGGTCGCAGAAATGGTTACCAACAATCATTTTATCAATCCCGGCTTTTATGAAAATATCCAATACCTGATCATAGCGAGTAAAATCAAACGAATATTTTTTTCCTTCTTGTGCGAAAACTACATGATCCAGGGCATTTACAATAGCGACATTTTGATAAACCTCTTTCATTTTTACAGCTAATGATTTCAACATTTGCCAATAAGCATCCGAGTAGCATTTTTCCTCCCGGTTATTACAAAAAACCTTCAATTTATCATCAGCATACCAATTTTGACTCCAAAAAGAAGGTTCATCCAGGATTACCGGATAAACCCGAAGCAGAATGGGCTGCTCGCGGACAAAACTCTTTCCATGTACCTTTCCTCTCATCTGTATCACAGATTTATACAATCCCGGCTTGGTATCTTTATTCGTTGTCACCGTTACCCAAACAGGTGTTGTCTGTCCACAGGGTATATCCAAACACGTCTCTCCCAACAGAGGATCCGGATACAAACCAGTCGTGGAGTTCAACGCATCGTGTGGACGCTGATCCGCCGGTGTCCCTACCCCTACGTATCCCACAAATTTCACGGATATATTACAGATCTCATCTCCAACTTCATTTTTCAAACGGTTGGAAGAAAGATTAACCTCTCGCATTTCAAAAGGAGAATGAACTGCGAATTGGTATATGGCATGTTCACCGGCAGCTATCTCAACAGTATCCGTAACAGGACAAAAAGCGGTATTTTCAGGAAACACTTTCGTATAAGGATCTACCGCCATGAATGATACCTCGTTACTTCTTCGCGAACAAGAGGAGATAGCCAAACAGATTAAAAATCCCCATATCCATTCAGTTTTAACTATCATATTATTTATTTTTTATTTAATGCCTATAATTCAAATCGATGACGATCTGTTTGATTGTCTTTCCATTGGTATAGCCGGGGTTGACAAAAACATTTCCATCCGTTTTACATAGTTTAACCGTTCCTTGTGTAAATTGTCCGTCTTCCCAAACAACCACACACAAACCGTAGGCGTCATTCGTCGGAATATACTCTTTTTGGATAGTTCCCACTTTGATCATTTCCTTTTTGTTGTAATAAAGTACATTCGCATCCACATATAAATGGTTCTTCTTATCTTTGTCTGGACAAAGGAAATCAAGATTATCATCATCCACCTCTCCTCCCGCAAGATTAAATGTCATACCTTCAGACGGTATTACCGTAAATCGACCTGCATTTCCGCCAATGGAAGGATCGATGAAACACTGGTCAAACTGAATGCGTTGCCTCTGATAATTACATAGATCCACCTTCAAACCTCCCGAATTAAAACAGGAACCGATACAGCCGATATTGGCTATTTTAGCCAGATTTTCATCAGCGAAAGCAAATATGACCGGATGGTTAGGACTATCATAACAGTCCGGATTGTTGTAATATTGACAGTTCGTAATCTTAAGAGTAGCAAAACGATGTATGTAATAGCCTTTCTCTGCCGTATCACAATAACATTGATTTAACATGGCCAGACCTGCCACACTAAAGAAGATACTACCTTCTACATGGCTGAATAACCAAGCATGAATTTTATCGTAAAAATTCACAGGTGAGCAATCCTGATAAACGGCCGTATGCGCATCAATGATAACTATATTATCAAAATGGCTGTCACCGGTCTTCATATAGATGCCATAAGTATTTTTATCACTATCACAATGGAAATGCGAATTGGTCAGAAATATCTCATAACCGTTTAAAGCTTCAAAAGCTTTTCCCGCGCAATTACGGATCATGATAAAATTAAACGATGTCTTGATAGCTGCCGTACAATGAATACCGCCACTCAGGTGGTTACAATCGAGCAACAGGTTATTGATAATATTATTATGGCTTGTACTATAGTCGTCACCATTGTCATAATTCATCATATAATCCATCTTTCTGATCGCCTTGATCTCTGCTCCGCCAAAATCGATTTGCATCTCTCCGGGATTTCTCAGGTCCAATGGTTGACTAATAGCGTATATCTTTCCTTTAGAGGAACGCAACAAACGACAGTTAACCTTACAAAAGTCAATGGCCTTTTGCAGATTTTCGGTATCATCAGTCAAGCTATCTCCTTTACATCCAAAGCTCTCAGGCGTGACCCCTATCGCATACAAATTATCAGACACATCCAAAACCCTTTGCTGAGCTTGGATAATCAAATAATTTCCGACCATACCAATGATAATAATAAGTCGTAAATAATATTTCTTCATTTTTCTTTCCCTAAGTTTTTTACTTTACTACGATTTCATCACAAAGAATATCCCCCCATGATATAGGTTTGGTAGCATGGAAACGAATGTATCTGGCCTTTTCCAAACCTACCCACCCGAAGCTATAAATATCGTATGCCACAGCATAATCGGTCTTGATTTCTTGATTGTAAATCCGCCTGTAATTTTTATTATCATCCGAAAGAAATATTTCCACCTTATCCGGTAGATATTGACCACCTGTCAGGACTTGAATGAATGCCCCCCGGATTGCATGAAGCTCCGTCGACTGTTCCATGTCGATAACCACATCCATATTATTCTTGAAGCCTTGCCAACGATTCCCGTTGGCATTCCAGTTGCCTAACCAACCATCTGTCAAAGTCAACTCTTTCAAACCGGCAAATTCCAGATTATAGGGAGCCAGATAAGTCACTATCTTTCCTTTAGCCAAATTATTCACCGGATTTAAAGATTCCGGACGCGGACCGATCTCTGTTCTTAAATTAAACGGATGAATATCCTTTTTACTTTTCAAATAATCCAACGCGTTCAATGCCCGTTCTTTAAAGTCCGGATAGGATTTTAATTCCGGATTTGTCCAACCTACCTCGGCTATCGCCATCACTCGGGGAAAAGTCATATACTCAACATGTTCAGTGGAAGAGACATACTCTGTCCACAGGTTACCTTGTACACCCAATACCAAAGACGAATCATAATCCCCATCAACGGCAGGTTCAAAACTATAAGTCTGACTTAAAGGGGTATAACCTAAAAGACCTTTCGGCTCAAAATAAGGATTATCCTGATAGTAATCCAGATAACAATGACTTGTTGGAGCTTGTATAATTTTAAACCCTTTTTTCAGCGCATCACTTCCGCTATCCGTCTCTTCACGCCACGACATAATCACCGCATTCTTGGAAATATCACCATCAAGAATCTCATCCCAACCGATAATAGTCTTGCCATGTGCAAGCAGGAACTTTTCAATTCGATTAGTAAAATAACCTTGCCATTGAGCCACATCCAAAATATGTTCTTCTGCCATTCTTTTCTTACATAACGGACATTCATTCCAAATTTCCCGGTTAGCCTCATCACCGCCAATATGAATATATTTAGATGGAAAAAGCCTCATGATTTCGGTCAACACATTCTCGCAAAATTCAAATATCTTTTCATTCCCGATGCACAATTCGTTACTGTTACTCGCATCTTTTCCTACACAAGCATATTCCGGATAAGCCCATAACACACCCCTGCTATGACCCGGCATATCAATCTCTGGAATCACATCAATGTGGCGAGACGTAGCATAAGCAACGATTTCGAGAATTTCATCCTGTGTATAGAAACCACCATAAGCACCTTCTGTTTCTTTTGTACAAAAGGCATTCTTAACCCCCCACCAATCTCCCAAATCAGAAAAAGGACGATAAGCTGTCATCTCTGTCAATTTCGGATATTTTTTAATATCGATACGCCAACCGCCTGTATCGGCAATATGAAAATGGAAAACATTGATCTTATAATAAGCCAATATATCTAATAGTTTTAAGACAAATTCTTTCGAAAAAAAATGACGGGACACATCCAGCATATATCCGCGATGAACAAAGCGCGGCTCATCGGCTATCTTGACACAAGGCACAATAAGTTCTATGTCGATCCCACCACCCAACTGAAACAAAGTTTGCAAACCATAAAAAAGTCCGGCTCCCGAATTGGCTTTTATCTCCACTTTTTCAGGGGTAACGTGCAATAAATAGGCTTCTTCGTTAGTCGTATTTTTCAAAGGTTCGACTATGAGCCGAATAATATTGACTTCTTCTTTGGCTTTTCCTTCGACAAACTGGCAAGGAAGCGATTGAAGATATTGATAAAACAAAGACTTTTCTTTTCCTTTCAGATTGGTATAGATTTTTGTTTGTGTGTCCAATTTAAAACTCCCGGACTCCATTACCATACTTTGAGGTTTGGGTATCACACCCTGACTATTTATTTTATTTTGACTACAGAAACCCAATAATAACAGAACACATATTTTTAGCAGACCCAACTTCTTCATACCTGAAAATTTAAACTATAAAACTCTTATTTCTTTTTAGAAAAACAAAGGAAACTTTCCCTATCCCTATAGAAGAAGGGGATTACTGTCAAGATATATCCCCTTCTTTTTAATACTTCCCCATATCTTATTTCCAGTAAGGATTTTGTACCAAATTCGGATTCAGTTGAATATCCTGAATACTGATAGGAGTATAATAGTAAGCCGGTTCTTTAAATGTGTAACGACCTTTTTCATCGGCGGGTTCCAGATAACCATCGGCAGTAATCAGGAAATTATCTATTCCGACAATATAAGCGGTCAACCCTTTCGCCTGATAGCTCTCTTTTTCTGCTTGCGATGAGACAACAGCCACATCGGACTTACCGTCACCGGTCAAATCGATTTCTGCAGGAAGAATTGTTCCTACATAAAGACCTTTACCTTGATTCTCAAAAGTTTTCCCCATAGCCCATCTGTATAAATCGCTAGTCCTAAATCCTTCGACAGCTAACTCTACACGACGTTCACGACGAATCTCGAGAACTGCTCCTCTCTGACTTGAATTGACGTTCGGATACTTCGCGTTTAACACCGGATCAATGTTTCCCAGCCAATTATCCAACATTGCATGCGGCATTTCTATGCGATCTCTCAACTTATTAATCGTCATATCCAGGTCCGTCTGGGTCAGTTTTCCCAATTCCGCTTTTGCTTCAGCATAAATCAGCAAGATTTCCCCCAAGCGATATTTTGAGACATCGCCAAAGCAGAGATTGCCAGGACCATAACCGGTTGTATTTTCATTGTCATACATGGGTTCCCACTTGATGGATTGATAGCCCAGAACTGTATTAAGATACTGGACATACGGTTGGGCATCACTTGCCGGGCGATGCCATCCGGGATACTGGAAAGTCGATTTCAAACGATGATCACGGTTCTTAAAACCATCCTCAACAGACATTTTGTTAAATCCGGGAATGGATGTGAATGGGACAGCTTCACCCATTTCATTAATATATAAGTAAGTATCGAAGAAATCTTTGGATAATCCGCTGTTTCCACCTCCAAACTGATCGTTATACCCCCATAACAGATTCAAGCTACGGTCATAATCCTGATAAAAAATCACTTCCGGACTGCCGGCCAATGAAATATTTCGGAACAGTCCTTCATAGTTCGAATGCAATGAATATCCCATCTGCATCAATTGTTCGCATGCCGAAACCGATATTTCATAGAATTTATCCGCATCATTTAAGCCAAGTTCAGGATGATATTTCCGCCAGGAAGCTTCCTGCAAGCAGATACGTGCCTTCACAGCCAAAGCCACATCCTTTGACAAATAGGTATGATCTCCTTTCATCTCAGAAGTTGTTTTCATATTGTCGATAGCATAATTTAAATCTGCCACGATAGAATCACAAACAAGTGCACGCGAATCTTGTTTTTTATATAATAATTCATCATCTGTCGTCTGCAAATCACGACTATACCAAGGAACTTCGGAATAAGATAATACTTTGTTATAATAAAGCAAAGCACGTGTCAAACGAGCCAATCCTATATAATGATTGACATTTTCACCGGTTGCGTTTCCAGCTCTCGCAATCATGAAATTCACCGTCCTGATATCTCCCCATTCCCATTTCCCAACATTCTCGGGGGTTACGGAACCAGACATATATTGGTATATCCCATTTGTTGTATTGGTAGAGACAACATTATCAGAAGGGTCATCGATCATTCTCACCCCACATGACGCAGAATTATAAAAATATCCGTAAAATTGGTTCGAATACAACTCTAAATCATCGTCTGACTTAAAGAAATTCGTTTCAGTAATAGATGTTTCCGGAGTACGATCAAGGAAACTATCGTTACAGCTTATTATCAATAAGCCTGTAAGAATGACTATATATATAAGTTCTTTCCTCATTTTCTTGAAATTTTAGTGATTAGAAAGTTATATTCACACCGATTGAATGATGTCTCTGTAACGGATAATATTGAAAACCTAAGTTTTCAGGATCGACTTTGTACCCATCATACAATCCTGAGATTAAGAATAAATTTTCTCCGGAGTAATAAAATCTGATACGTTCGATAGGTGTTTTTTCAAGTAAACACTTAGGTAATGTATAACCAACCGTCAAGTTTTTCAGCCGTACATAAGCCGCGTTCTGTAAATAACGTGTCTGAGGAATACCTAATTCTTGTTTGCTTGAATGTGCATTTCCCTGTTCCAATCTGGGGAAGAATTTATTGACATCCTGATTTTCTTCTGTCCAACGATCTGTATAATTGGACAATGGTTCACAATTCCAATCAATACTATACATACCCCAGAAGAAACGGTCGTACCAGCCTGGGTAATACTGATGCTTCATTACTCCCTGAAAGAAAGCAGAAAGATCGAATCCATTCCACTGAGCCCCTAAAGTCAGCCCGAAACGGTAACGAATAGATGAATTTCCTATTTTATAATAATCTCCCGAATCTTCCAAAGTCCACTGACCTCTTGAAATTTTATTGTCGTTGTTCCGGTTTTCAAATTTAATGGTACCGGCTCTCGACGGATATTTACCCGCCTGATAAAGTACTTCTGATTGGTCGACCCAGTTTTTGGCTTCCTCGTCCGTAGCGAAAATACCGAGCGTCTTCAATCCCCAGATCTCCCCCAATCTTTGACCTACGTAATAAGAATCCAAAGAACCGGTAGTATTCACGACCTTGGTAATCTCCGCATAGCTATCAGACAAGGTAAAATCAATATTATAGTTGAATGGCTTGCCCGCCAAGTTAAAATGATCTCTCCAACCTACGGTAAGATCCCATCCCACAGTCTTCAAATCAGCTGCATTTTCTTGAGGAACAGCAGTTCCCAATACTGAAGGTAAATCGCGCCCTTGTGTAGTCAACATATCTTTTGTATCACGCCGGTAGATATCTCCTGTAAATGACAAACGATTATTCAACATCACCAAATCGATACCCAGATCGATAGTGGTTACTTTTTCCCAAGTTAAATTTCCGGCAACTAATCCAGGTGTAGAAACATACATCGGTTTAGAACCGCCGATAGCGTACGAATATTGGGAAGCGCTCATAGTCGGAATATACGCATAAGCACTTACGTCCTGATTACCCAATCTACCATAAGAAGCACGTATCTTGAACAAATCGATGACTTCTCTCAAAGGTTTGAAGAAATTTTCTTGTGAAGCCACCCAAGCAATAGAACCGGAAGGGCTGAATACGGAACGACTATTATGCGGGAAACGTGAAGTCAGATCTCGACGGAAGTTAAACTCACCGATGTATCGATCGTTGAAAATATAACCTAAACGTCCATAAAAACCACGTAATGCCCATTCTTCGGTAGATTCGGTAGCTGTGGTCGTACCATACGCCAAATTATAAGAAGGCACTGAAGTTGAAATCAACTGGTCGCGACTTACATTTTGCAGGTTGTAACGATAATGCTCCTGGTTAAAACCTAAAATTGCCGTCAAATCATGTTTTTTGGAAATTTTTTTGTGGAAAGTGCCGTATACATCATAATTCGTATGTTGAATACGTCCATTACGAGCCTCGGCAGAAGAAACCTCATTATTCGTCCATGTCTCCGAATCCTCACCGCCAGATCCGATAAAAGGCAATGTTTTTAAATCAGTATTCACTTTTTGAAGAGAATAGTTAAACTGACCATTCACAAATAAAACATCTTTTATCAAATCGATACGTGTTGTCAACAGCTGGTTAAAGGTGACATCTTCTTTCTGGGCATTTCCTCCTTGCTCCATCTGGCCGATTTGTGTAGCCCAATCATACGTATATCCATTATCACACAAGTAGTAAGGGCCGAAAGGTACGGCTGTCAATAGACCTTCAATTACGGTACCATATGACCAAAGATTATCGCGGCTATCATCATGCTTATTTAAATAGTAAGTATTCGTTTTATAAGTGGTCGAAACCATACTCGTATTGGAACCCAAATTCCACCAAGGAGTGATCTGAATATCCAACTTCGTACGGACATTATACTGTTTGTAATCATTGCGTCCGTATTTTAACAGACCATCCTGTTGGGAATAGTTTCCTGAAGCATAGTAATTTACCTTTTCACTCTTCCCCGAAACATTGATATTATGGTTGGTCGAAAAAGCTCCGCTTTTAATATACGTCTCGGCCGGATTGAAAAAATCAAAATAAAAGTATTCATCGTAAGCCGAATGATAAAAATAGTTCGGGTTATTTCCAGAGGCAGCTTTCCATGCTTTGATCGCGTCAAACATCTCTGACGGCCATGAACCGGAATTAGGATTTCCTGTTGAAGCTTGGTTTCTATCATGGAAATAAATTTCGGCATCATCCACATATTCCGGCTTAACAGTCAATCCTCTCCAATCAAAATTACCATTATAGTTCACTGACACTTTCCCGCTTTGTCCTTTTTTGGTAGTCACCAAAATCACACCATAAGCGGCGCGCGAACCATAAATAGCTGCAGAGGAAGCATCCTTTAATACTGAGATATTCGCGATATCCACAGGATTCAAATGGTTCAACACTGTCATATCAGATGTCACTCCATCAATCACAACCAACGGGGAACCACCATTGATAGACGTAAAACCCCGAATATTAAATGAAGGCAAATCGTTCGGATCGCCGGATGTAGGATCGACATTCAGGTTAGCCACGGCTCCTTGCAGGGCGGCACCTATACTGGTTAGCGGACGGTCGTCCAACTTCTTCGTATCGGCAGTCGCTACAGAACCGGACAAATTCGCTTTCTTCTGGACAGCATAACCCACGACAACCACTTCATCCAATAGTTCCAAATTATCTTGCAACTCAATTTTCAACATCGTGCGCCCTTTAACCTCAATTTCCTTCATCTTAAATCCGATAAAAGAAACCTGTAAAATAGCATTTGGCTCAGTAATCAGAGAAAATCGCCCGTCGACTCCGGTAATAATGCCATTGGTCGTTCCTTTTTCTATGATATTGGCTCCAATGATCGGTTCTCCTTGAGGATCGGTAACAATACCCTGTATCTCTTTTTTATTCTGTTGCTGAGCTACAAGAGCAGTTTTCTCATCTTTCATTTTTTTAGAAGAGAGGATCACATAATATCCGTCTATCTCATAATTAATGTTCAGATTCGAGAATAATTTATCCAATACATTTTGTAAAGAAGCTTTCTCAAAATCAACCGTTATTTTCTGATTGACATCAACGAATCCATTATAGATAAACAAATAGTTAGTTTGCTCCTCGATCTCGTTCAAAATGTTCTCCAGCCTGACATTGTTCTTCCGAGTTGTCACACTGACATTCTGCGAATTAGTATTTTCGGCATGAAGGCAGAAAATAAACATGAATAATAATAAAGTGGTTATTTTCATAACTATGAAAAAGCGTTTACGTCGGAACCTTTTTGTCAAAACGATATCCGGCAAAGATTTTTTATTCATATCTTTGTTTGCTAATAATGTTAATACAGTTATAAGTAATTATGTTATTAGGTGTCGGTGAGTGCCTCCAACATTCACCGACTTTTTAAATAAAAGGCTAATTAAGTTGTTATATCATAGGCTATTGATTTAAGTTTTAATATTACTTAATATGAATAACGGACTCGTCTTTGTTCCGTTCAAAAGAATATTTCGCATCTTTCTGCAAAATTCGTAACGCATTATCTATACCATCTGAAATACGAAACTTGCCATTACAGATATAATTACCAAGTTGTTTGTTTTCGATGACGATTCGTATTCCATAACATTTCTCAAAACATTGCATCAATTCTTTGAAATTAATATTCCGGAAACAGATCAATCCTTCTTTCCATCGGAAATGATCGAAATCTGTGATTGGTTTTAAATGCAAATGGCCGTTGTCCAGGGATGCCTGATGGTTGGGCATCAAGACAAGATTCCACGGTGGATTATTCTTGTCTGATACCTTTACAGAACCTTCCATCAATGATGTGCAAAAATCTTCCGAGTCGCTATATGCTTCCACATTGAATTTTGTCCCCAATACCTCAACATTATATTTATTCGTTTGGACAACAAATGGCCTGTCTTCATCACGGGCTACCTCGAAATAAGCTTCCCCGTCCAAAGTTATTTCCCGTCTATCACCAGTAAAAGCTGCCGGATAGTACATTTTCGAACGGGCATTCAGCCAGACATTTGTACCGTCCGGTAAAGTCAGGTTCACACGTTGGCCGGCAGGAACGGTAATTGTATTCATTGCTTTTCCGATTTTCCGGATTTCCGATTTATAGAAGTATGTTCCACAAGCGATAGTGATGACAAATACGGCTGCTATTTTCAAAATTTCCGACATAGCTTTCCGGAAATAAGAACGGGACTTCTTTTCCCGGATGGTTACCTGTCTACTGTCCGACAAGATGATAGCATCGAAAAACTCACGTTCTCTGAAAAGCTCTTTCTCATTTTCGGAAGAAGATTCCAACCAGACACGGATAATCTCTTTTTCTTCGCGAGAAGCTTTTCCGTCAAAGAATTTGTATAATGTTTCCTTTTCCATTTTTCCTGTTTCTACTTATAAAGCAAATAAGCGGGAGATATCCCTAATGAGAAGTAACACTTTTTCGAAAAAGAGTTCCAAGAAGATGGATAAAAGTATCATCATAAATACAAAGAGAAGAAGATGATTTGTCAATATCAGACAAACTATCAGCAGAAAAATTTACTAAAAAGGGCTAGTAAAGGAGAATAATCCTTCAAGGCTATACGCAAGACTTTCAATGCTTTGGTGATATGAAATTCCACCGTTTTTGTAGAGAAGCCCAAGGCTTCCGCTATCTTTTTGTGGCTTTGGTTATGGTAGCGGCTACGGAGAAATATATCACGTGTCTGTTCGGGTAATGTTTTTAAGGTTTTGTCCACAAGGACTTGCAATTCGTCGGAAAACAGTTTTTGGGGATTACAGGCTTCCAGCGTAGCGATACGCAAATTCAGTTCCCAGGTATCACAGTCCTTTAAATATTCGACTATTTCTTCCAATGTGCGCAGGCGTTGCAGATAATTCAGACATTTATGTTTGATGACAGTCAGGATATAAGCCGGAACATTCGAACCGGATGTAAGTTTATCCCTATTTTCCCAATAGTACATTAGGCTTTCGATCACAATATCTTCTGCGATCATATTGTCGCTCACATATGTATTGGCAAAATAGACAAAACGATTTTTATATTCTGTAAATAACTGATTAAAAGAAATTATTTCAGATGTGCGTTTCATACTTAACCTAAGTTCGATATAAGACTTATGTAGATTACATTACTTGTTAGTTATAAATACGATATTTTCTCCTCTGCTTCTTGTCTCCTTAACCATTTGCAGGTATTCTCTGGGGGTAACGAATGAATATATGGTTCAAATGATTTATCAAACAAGAAATTCATATTTCCTACTGTATAGATGATAGAAGCCGCCTAGATCTCTAAATTTCCACGTTCAAACGGACAGTTTCTTTTTCTACCAAATTTACGAATCATCTTTATGCCAAGTTGCTCGTATTCATCATTTTATTTCAGCTTACAGAAAGACGACACAGAATCAATCAACTCCTACTTTCTCAATTTCAATTCCTGTTTCTTATCCATGAAAAACAGATTAATAATTTTTATATCTCTTAAAATCAATCAGATATGGATTATTTTTAAAAATTACAGTGCTTAATTATAACATTTACAATCTATAACGCTATTCTACTTAGTTCCAAAATTACAGATTTTTTTTTGTTATTGATGAATTTTCATTAGTATTTGATGCCACTATGAAAAAAAGCCCGTATCCGATAGTAAAATTCATCGCAATAAGCTTTATAAGATGTCCGAAAGTGAAGTCGCCACTATTTGGGTACTATTTCATATAGACAACATGGCTGAAAGCCTATCTGCAATATCCGGATGATTTCCTTTACCGGAATTGCATAGGTCCCGATATGGTTCCGTCGAAAGCCATGCTATCTCTGCAAATTATCCATACCAAAAGGGATAAAAAAGAAACAAACCCATAAATTATGTAAAAACAGTTCTTCTAAATGCCTGAAATATATTTATTTTGTAATCTCAATAGACCAACAAGTAATATCTAACTTTAAATTCTAAATATGAAACAGTTCTTAATTCTCTCCTTAGGATGCCTTTCCTTATGGGGATGCCAACCTAAAGAAACTTCCCTCAAAATGATTGAGCAGGTAGATTTTTCCCAAGTCAGGATACTAGATAATTTCTGGTCGCCACGGCTGAAAAAGCACATAACGGCTACCCTTCCTGTTTGTATCGACCAGATTGAAAACCAAACCGAGCGTATCCGGAATTTCGAAAATGCAGCAAACGGCACAGGGGAACATTCCGGTATCTTTTTTGATGACTCCGATGTGTATAAAGCACTGGAAGGGATGGCTTACAGCCTGATAAACAATCCCGACCCGGAGCTGGAAAAGAAAGCAGACCAATGGATTGATAAATTTGCCGCTGCCCAACAACCGGATGGATACATCAACACCTTTTATACCCTCACCGGTTTAGACAAGCGATGGAGCAACATGGACAAGCACGAAATGTATTGTGCCGGCCATATGATTGAAGCCGGAGTGGCCTACTACAAAGCAACCGGCAAACGTAAATTACTGGATGTTTGTACCCGCATGGCAGCCCACATGATGAATACCTTCGGACCGGGTAAACGCCATTGGGTTCCGGGACACGAAGAAATAGAACTGGCATTGGTTAAACTATACCAGGTAACCGGACAGGAGAATTATCTCAACTTCGCAAACTGGCTGCTTGAAGAACGCGGGCATGGCTACGGAAGCAAAGGGGATGAAGGCAAATGGGATCCTATTTATTACCAGGATGACAAACCGGTACGCGAAATGACGGATATTGCAGGACATGCTGTACGTTGCATGTATCTGTATTGCGGTATGGCGGATGTGGCAGCCATCAAACGTGACTCCGGATACATAGCTGCCCTGAACCGCTTATGGGACGATGTAGTACTACGCAATATGTATATCACCGGAGGTATAGGTTCTTCCCGCCATAACGAAGGTTTCACCGAAGATTATGATTTGCCGAATCTTGATGCCTATTGCGAAACTTGTGCTTCAGTGGGTATGGTACTCTGGAATCAGCGTATGAACCTGTTGACGGGAGATTCTAAATATGTGGATGTATTGGAACGTTCCATGTACAACGGGGCATTGGCTGGTATTTCCCTGACTGGCGACCGCTTTTTCTATGTGAACCCATTAGAATCAAAAGGCAACCACCACCGGCAGGCATGGTATGGCTGTGCTTGCTGCCCGAGCCAGATTTCCCGTTTTCTCCCCTCTATTGGTAATTACATCTACGGAACTTCCAAAGAGGCTATTTGGGTTAACCTGTACATTGGAAACAGTACAGAAATACAGGCAGGCAAAAATCACATTACATTGAAACAGGAGACTGATTACCCCTGGAACGGGGAAGTTAAACTGACAGTATCCTCAACCACCCCACTCAATAAGGAAATCCGTCTTCGTATACCCGGTTGGTGTAAGCAATATACATTGGCAGTAAACGGACAGCAGCAAACGGCTCCGGTAGAAAAAGGATATGCTGTCGTTCAAAAAGAATGGAAAGACGGTGACGAAATATCCCTGCATTTGGAAATGCCTGTCGAAATAGTGGAAGCGGATTCAAGAGTGAAACAGAACACAGGTAAACGTGCCATTCAACGGGGACCACTGGTTTACTGCATGGAAGAGACAGACAATACGAAAAACTTCGATAAATTGGCAATTACTCCACAGACCGCTTTCAACTGTAATTTCGAAACTTCTTTATTGAACGGAGTGGAAATCATCCAGGCAACAAATGGTGACAAAACCATTTCCCTGATTCCTTATTATGCATGGGATAACCGGGAAGCCGGAAAAATGAAAGTATGGATTGATTACATCCAATAAGCAACAGATACAAATTTTTACAACATGAAGACACTGATTAAAATTTTCCTGACAGCCTTTGCGGCAACCTCCATTGCATCGGCTGCGGACCTGCCGACACAACAAACGAATGTCTCCGGGAATTACGGAAACAACCGGTATCCGCTGGTACAAAAACCATACATCGAATTACCGATCGGAACAATCCGCCCCGAAGGATGGCTGCATGAACAACTTATACGCATGCAGGACGGTATGACCGGCAATCTGGATAAAGTATACGAACATGTAATGGGTTCGCGCAACGGATGGCTCGGAGGCGATGGCGACGTATGGGAACGAGGTCCATACTGGATAGACGGGCTTCTGCCGCTGGCTTATATCTTGAATAACGAGACACTTATCGAAAAAGTAAAACCCTGGATAGAATGGACGCTTGCCTCCCAGAAACCGAACGGATATTTCGGACCGGATACCGACCGGAGCTATGAACCGGGACTGCAAAGGGACAACTCCCAAGACTGGTGGCCCAAAATGGTGATGCTGAAAATCATGCAACAATATTATTCGGCTACCAGCGACCAGCGCGTAATCGGTTTCCTTACCAACTATTTTAAATACCAGTTGGCTGAACTGCCTAAAAACCCGTTAGGCAAATGGACTTTCTGGGGCGAACAACGCGGAGGAGACAATCTGCAGGTTGTTTACTGGCTGTATAATATCACCGGAGATAAATTCCTGTTGGAACTGGGAGAACTTATCCACAAACAGACCTTCAACTGGACGGATGTATTCCTGCACCAGAACCATTTGTCGCGCCAATACAGCCTGCACTGCGTAAACCTGGCACAAGGATTCAAGGAGCCGGTTATCTATTACCAGCAGAGCAAGGATGCAAAACAGATTGCTGCAGTAAAGAAAGCCGTACAGACCATGCGCCATACCATCGGCTATCCTACCGGTTTATGGGCGGGCGACGAGTTGTTGCAGTTCGGCGACCCGATTCAGGGTTCGGAACTTTGTACAGCCGTGGAAATGATGTACTCGCTGGAAAAGATGCTGGAAATAACCGGCGACGTACAATGGGCGGACCATCTGGAACGGGTGGCCTACAACGCACTGCCGACTCAGGTTACAGACGATTACTCGGCACGCCAGTACTACCAGCAGTTGAACCAGGTTGCTGTTACACGTAACTGGCGCAATTTCGTTACGCCGCACGATGATACGGACAATCTATTCGGTGTGCTGACCGGTTATCCCTGCTGTACTTCCAACCTTCACCAGGGCTGGCCGAAGTTTGTCCAGAACCTCTGGTATGCAACAGCCGACAATGGCATTGCAGCACTTGTTTATGCACCATCCAACGTAACGGCTAAAGTAGCCAACGGCATTCAGGTTAAGATTCAGGAAGAAACGGCTTATCCGTTTGATGAAAGTATCCGTTTCCATATCTCATTTGCCGACAAGAAAGTGAAAAAGGCCTTCTTCCCGTTCCATGTACGTATTCCGGCATGGTGTACGAACCCGGTTATCCGTGTGAACGGCGAAGAAATCCAGGTGGATGCCTACCCCGGAGAAATTGCCCGTATCAACAGGGAATGGAGCAATAAAGATATGGTTACGCTCGAATTACCGATGCAGGTAGCCTCCAGCAGATGGTATGCAAACTCTGCCGTTATCGAACGCGGACCGTTATTGTATGCATTGAAGATGAACGAAAAATGGGAAAAGAAAACATTCGAACCGGAGAAACGGAAAGACTATGGGGAGTGGTATTATGAAGTAACTTCCGATTCTCCGTGGAATTATGCCTTAAGACACAACAACCTGCGTCCCGAGGCCCTCAAAGACAATTTCATTGTGGAAAAGGCGGCCTCCATCGCTCCTTATCCCTGGAATGTGGAAAATGCGCCTGTTACCATCAAGACTAAAGGTTGCCGGGTGAAGGGATGGACAGTATACAGAGGTTCCACAGGACCTATCCCCTACTTCACCCAGCAGGGAGACGACTACGGACCGGAAGAACCGATCGAGCTAATTCCCTATGGCTGTACGACACTGCGTATCACCGAATTCCCCGTACGGTAACGGATTCAAAGACACATAAATAAAAACGAAGGGTTGCGGTTAAAGAATATAAAACTTTACCGCAACTTTTTTTTTAATCCTATCTTTGTGAAAACCGTGCGATAACGTTATCAGTTTTATGGGAATATTCCGACTTATTATAGCATTCACTATCTCTTTACTTTCCTGTCTGACCATAGAAGCAGTCACAGTACCCTATATCCCCCAGGTTACCAATTATACCGTCAACCAGTATGAGGCGGGCAACCAGAACTGGGCGGCAGCACAGGCAAACGACGGCAAGATGTATTTCGGAAACAACCGGGGACTCCTGCAATTCGACGGTGTGCGCTGGAATCTGTATAAATTACCTAACAACCTGGCTGTCCGTTCCGTTTTTATCGACGATGACAGGCGTATTTATGTAGGCTCCTTCGAAGAGTTCGGCTATTTTGAACAGGATAATAAAAACCAACTGATCTACCATTCGCTGAAAGAGCAGGTTACCGGCTATAAGTTTTTCAACGACGAGATATGGACTATCCAAAAATACAAAGGCAAGCTATACTTCCAGTCTTTCTCCTCCTATTTTATTTATGATGGTAAAGAGATACGGAAAGGGACAGGAACGCAAAAACCGTTGTACTTCTTTCTGGTAAACGGAGACTTATATGTACAATTCATCGGTGAAGGCTTTTGTAAGGCCACCGGAGAAGACAGCTTTACGGAACTGGCATCCCATTCGCAATTGAACAACGATCATGTTGTTGCTGCCCTCCCCTATGGCGACAAGCTTTTATTGGTGACATCCAAACACGGATTTTACATGTATGACGACGGAAAACTTTCCACATGGGACACTCCGGCAAACTCAATCCTGAAATCCGGAATTGCCAACCGTGCCGTCTCCCTGAAAGATTCTTCCTATATCGTAGGCACCATATCCGAAGGTCTGGTTGCCATCGACAGGACAGGGCATATCTTATGGCATATCAATAAGGCAAACCAGCTAATAAACAATACAGTACTGGGTATCTTTGTCGATTCGTCGGACAATCTCTGGGTAACGATGGATAACGGCATCTCCCATATACAGGTAAACTCCCCTATCTATTTCTATGAATCGAATGAGGTACAGGTCGGCATGGTTCACGACATGGCAATCTACAACGACAATATTTACCTGGCGACAAATCAGGGTGTCTATGTTTTATCCAATGCAGGTAAACACCCATACCTGATTCCGGGGACCGAAGAACAAAGCTGGTTTATCACCGACATAGACAATCAGTTGATAGTCGGCCACAACCGGGGAACGCTGCTGATTGAAGACAAAAAGGCCATTCCGGCTCCCGACCCGAGCGGAGGAGGCACAGCTCTTCGTAAATGTACCTTGCATGGAGAAGAAGTCCTGTTGCAGGTATCCTACAACTATCTGAGTATTTTTAAATGGCATCCGGCGGAAGGCTGGAAGTTCAGCCATAATGTGGAAGGGTTCAACAACCTGCTCCGAACTTTCGAAGTAGACCCTTCCGGGACAATCTGGGCAAGCCATATGTACAAAGGCATGTACCGCATCCGGCTGGACGAAAACCTGCAAAAACTGAAAGAAATAGAATATATCGGACGGCTGAATCCGGCAAAAAAGGAAGGAACGATCAATGTGATGAAACTACGGGGACGTATCGTGTTTTCGGACGGGGATAAGTTTTATACCTATGAAGACATCTCTTCCCGTATTGTACCCTATGACTTATTAAACCGCGATTTCCCCGAATTATCGGATACGTACCGTATCGTACCCTGCAACAACGATTTATTCTGGTTCATACGAAATACCGAATATGTGCTGTTAAGCTACGACCATGGAGCATTCCATACCAGGCTACGCATCCCCTTCAGTATGTTCGACGACCCTACAATCGAAGATCGCGGAAACATTTATGTAGATACAGACGGCATCTCCTATTTCTGCCTGAACGGAGGTTTTGCCAAATACAATCCGAAACATGCCCTGCCGGATAAGAAAACGATAGCGCTAACCCTTTCATCCGTAGAGATACACAACCGCCATAATAGCGGTAGCCATTTGTTGCCCTGTAGCGTATCGGATACACCGGTCCGGTTCGATTATCAATACAATAATATCTCCTTCAAATTCTCCTACCCGGATTACCGGGAGCGGTTTTCCCATATTTTATACAAGCTGGAAGGATTTGACGACGAATGGACGGAAGGTTCTCCGAACTTCAGTAAAAGCTATTCAAACCTTCCGTACGGGAAATATATCATGCATGCCGTAATCAAGGATAATGCAGGGGCTGATCTGTCTACCTGTTCTTACCCTTTTACCGTCAAGCATCCTTTCTACCGGTCTGCTGTTGCATTCATTATTTATTTCTTCCTGCTGGCAGGTATTATCTTCCTGCTGGTAAAGATGTATATCAACTGGGAAATAGCCCGCAAAGACAAACAGGCGGAACAGCAACGCCGCCGGCAGGCTGAGCAACTGAAAGCCCAGGAACAGTTGATTACCAAGCTGAAAAATGAGAAACTGGAGGATGAACTCAGCTATAAAAGCAAGGAACTGGCAAGCGCCACATTGTCTGTTATCTCCCACAACGATTTCCTGGAAGGATTAAAAAAAGAGATACAGGAACAACAACTATCCGGCAACTATACCAAACGTTTCTTCGATAAATTAGTGAGGAAAATAGACGATAGCATCTCCAAAGATGACGAATGGGCGGTGTTCCAGGCAAATTTCGACCGTATCCACGAGAACTTCTTCGTCAAGCTGAAAGAACGATATCCGGACTTAACTCCGGGCGACCTGCGTATGTGCGCCCTGCTTCGTCTGAACATGCCGACTAAAGACATGGCAAGCATGCAAAACCTCTCTGTACGCGGTATTGAAGCGGCACGTTACCGTCTGCGGAAAAAGCTGAACCTGCCGGAAGGGCAGAGCCTTGTCGATTTCATGATTCAGTTTAGTTAAATACCGGACACATTCTTTTGTTTTAATATGTTTAATAACACAGGAAATCCATTTTCCCGGTTAACAATCCAAACCGTATGAATAATAAGCCCTTATCTTCTCATGCAGTAGTAAAAACGTACTGAAACAATCTACTTTTTAGCTATGAAGTAACTTTACAGTACACTAAAATTTCATCATTTTTAAGGCAGGCACTTCCTTTGCCGAAAAGAAAAATCAGAGATTGTTAAACTTAAAAATGAAATGCATGAAAGCTCGATTATTGCTTTGTTTATGCCTGCTCTTAACTACAACATCTGTGTTTGCCCAGAAACCCCTGACCGTTTCGGGTATCGTAACAGAGGAGGCGACCGGTGAACCGGCTATCGGTGTAAATATTGTTGTAAAAGGAACAACAAACGGAACTATGAGCTCTATTGACGGAGATTATACATTAACGGATGTACCGTCTAACGCCACTTTAGTATTCAGTTATCTGGGAATGGTGACCCAGGAAATTCCCGTAAATGGAAAAACCAAAATAGACGTAGCCTTAGCTGAAGATACCAAAAAGCTGGACGAGGTAGTCGTTATCGGTTACGGTACGGCAAAAAAACGCGACCTGACCGGTTCTACGGTAAATATCAAAGGTGAAGACTTTGCCAACAAACCTGCCATGAACCCGCTTTCTTCCCTACAGGGTAAAATTGCCGGTGTACAGGTGTTAAACAGCGGACGTGCCGGTAGCGACCCGGAAATCCGTATCCGCGGTACAAACTCCATCAACGGATATACTCCTTTATATATTGTGGATGGTCTTTTCAACGATAATATCAACTTCCTGAACCCTTCGGATATCGAATCGATGGAGATCCTGAAAGACCCGTCTTCTCTGGCTATCTTCGGTGTACGTGGTGCCAACGGTGTAATCATCGTTACGACCAAACGGGCAAAAGAAGGACAGACGCTGGTGAATATCAACACTTCTTTCGGTTGGAAAAAGGTAGTCGATAAAATCGACATGGTAAATGCAGACCAGTTCAAAGAATTATATAACGAACAGTTGAAGAACCAGGGCAATCCTGCATTCGACTTCTCTGCATGGAATGCAGATACGAACTGGCAGGACGAAATATTCCAGACCGGATTCGTTACGAACAATAACATCAGTATCACAGGCGCATCCGAAAAAAACAACTTCTATATGGGTGTGGGATATTCCAGCGAACAGGGGAATATCAAACATGAAAAGTTCAGCAAAATCACATTAAGCCTGGGTAGCGATTATAAAGTAACCAAAAACCTGAAATTCGGTTTCCAGTTTAACGGAGCCCGTACATTGCCTACGGATGCAAAAGAAGTATTAGGTGCCCTCCGCACTACTCCGGTAGCGCCGGTATTCAATGAAGAATACGGTTTGTACTGTGTACTTCCCAGCTTCCAGAAATCCCAGATGAATAACCCGATGATCGACGTAGATTTGAAAGCGAACACCACCCGTGCGGAAAACTACAGAGGTTCAGGTAATATCTACGGTGAATTGAACTTCCTGAAGAATTTCACATTCAAAGCGATGTTCTCGTTGGATTACGGTTCAAACAGCAGCCGTACCTATACTCCAATCGTTAAGGTTTACAACGCCGAGGTAGAAGGCAAAGTAGAGACGCTGGGTACTAAAAAGACGGCTATCAGCCAGTTGAAACAGAATGAAATGAAAGTACAAAGCGATTATTTATTGACGTATGTAAATAAATTCAACGACCACGGCATTACTGCAACAGCAGGTTTCACTACGTATTACAATTCCTTCAGCAACCTGAATGCAGCCCGCCAGCAAGGTGACGGCTTGGTTATTGCCGACAATCCGGACAAATGGTACATAAGTATCGGTGATGCCGCAACGGCAACCAACGGTAGCTCACAATGGGAACGTACTACGGTTTCTATGCTGGCCCGTGTACTCTATAACTACAAGAGCAAATATCTGTTGAATGCTTCTTTCCGCCGTGACGGTTCGTCCGCTTTCTATTATACAGGCAACCAGTGGCAGAATTTCTATTCTATCGGTGCAGGTTGGTTAATCTCCGAAGAGCCGTTTATGCTGAACCAGAAGTTCTTCGATATGCTGAAACTGAAAGGTTCATGGGGTTCATTAGGAAACCAGAACATGGAATCGGCTTATCCGGCACAACCGGTATTGACCAACAGCTCATCTGCCGTGTTCGGGAATGTGATTATTCCGGGATACCAGTTGAAATATCTTCCGAATGCAAACCTCCGTTGGGAAAAAGTGGAAGCCTGGGAAGCCGGTTTCGATGCAAATATGTTTGCCAACCGTTTACAGTTCAGCGGGGTGTATTACAATAAGAATACCAAAGACCTGCTGGCAACCGTTCCGGGACTTTCCGGTACTGTACCTGGATTGGGTAACCTCGGACAAATCCGCAACAGAGGGGTCGAGTTATCTCTTTCATGGAACGACCGCATCGGGGACTGGGGTTACAGCATCGGAGCGAACCTTACCACTATCAATAATAAAGTGCTTAACCTCGTGCAGGAAGGCTACTCGATTATTGATGGCGAAAAGAGCATGAGTTATACTACGGCAGGCTATCCGATCGGATACTTCTACGGATATAAAGTGGCAGGTGTTTACCAGAATGAAGAGGAAATCAAGAACTCTCCGAAAAACACACTGGCAAACGTAACTCCCGGTGATTTGAAATTCGAAGACCTGGACGGAGACGGTAAAATAACCCCGAAAGACCGTACAATGATCGGTAACCCGACACCGAAGGTAACTTACGGTATCAACATCGGTGTATCCTACAAAAACTTCGATTTGGGCATAGACATGATGGGACAGGGCGGCAACCAGATTTACCGTACCTGGGACAACTACAACTGGGCACAGTTCAACTATATGGCACACCGTCTGAACCGCTGGCACGGAGAAGGTACTTCCAATAGCGAACCGATACTGAATACGGCGCATACTATCAACAATATGAACTCGGATTATTATATCGAGGATGGCAGTTTCTTCCGTATCCGCAACGTGCAGTTGGCTTACAACTTCGATAAAAACCTGTTGAAGAAAATCTACATGCAGGCACTGAAAGTATATGTGAACGTGCAGAACCTGAAAACCTGGAAAAACAACACAGGCTACTCTCCCGAATTAGGAGGTAAAGCTACTGCTTTCGGTGTGGACAACGGAAGTTATCCGATACCTGCTATTTATACATTCGGTTTGAACCTTACATTTTAATCCCATTTAAACTAATAAGTTATGAAACTTAATAAATATATAGTCTCATTATTGATCGCTTCTTCAGCCTTCACTTTTACAGGCTGTAACGATTTCCTGGACCGCAGTCCGCTCGGAGAATTTACAGAAGACGAAAAACCTGGAGGTAGCCTCGACGGCCAGGTGTTTAATATTTATACCTTGATGCGTAATTATAACATTACAGCAGGCATCCCGGCTTTCCTTATCCACAACGTACGCTCGGAAGACTCTGAAAAAGGAAGTGACGCCAGCGACGGGGCCGACCAGGCTGCCATGTTCGACGATTTCTTCTACACGACCAACAACGGTAGTGTAAAAGCATACTGGACACAGAACTACACCATTATTTACCAATGCAACTCCGTTATCGAAACCGTTGAAAAAGGAAACCTTACCGATGAAGGCTCACAGCGGAACAAAGGAGAAGCTTATTTCTTCCGTGCTTATACCTATTTCAATCTGGTACGTGCCTTCGGTGAAGTACCCTTGGTAACTTTCCATATCAATGATGCTTCGGAGGCTAACATCCCGAAAACAACTGTCGACAAAATCTACGCACAGATTGATGCCGACCTGAAAGAAGCCGTAAAATTATTGCCGCAGAAATGGGGCGCCCCTTATACCGGACGTCTTACCTGGGGTGCGGCACGCTCTTTGCAAGCTCGTACTTATATGATGCGCAACGACTGGAACAATATGTATGCTGCGGCAAATGATGTAATCAGTTCCGGCTTATATAACCTGAATATTCCTTACGACCAGGTATTTACAGATGAAGGCGAAAACTGCGGCGAATCCGTTTTCGAACTACAGTGTACCGCCACACCGGCTAAACCCGGAAGCGAAGAGATAGGCAGCCAGTTTTGCCAGGTACAGGGCGTACGCGGCTCCGGCCAATGGGATTTGGGATGGGGTTGGCATATGGGAACCTCTTTGATAGGAAAAGCCTACGAGAAAGGCGACCCGAGAAAAGATGCGACATTGCTCTATTTCCGCCGCTCTCCCAATGACCCTATCACTGATGAGAATAAAAATAAGCCTTACGGAGAATCTCCGGTTTCATCGGCTATGGGTGCCTACTTCAATAAAAAAGCATATACCAATCCGGCAAAACGATTAGAATTCAACAGGTACGGTTTCTGGGTAAATATCCGCCTGATCCGCTACTCCGATGTACTGCTGATGGCAGCGGAAGCAGCGAACGAACTGGGAAATGTAAGTACTGCACTGGAATATCTGGAAATGGTAAGAGCACGCGCACGTTGGAATGATAATACCATCCTGCCTAAAATAACAACTACCAACCCGACCGAATTGCGCGAAGCTATCCATGCCGAACGCCGTGTGGAACTGGGACTGGAACCGGACCGCTTTTACGACTTGGTTCGCTGGGGTACGGCAGCACAGGTATTGCATGCCGCAGGTAAAACCAACTACCAGCACAAACACCGTTATTTGCCTCTGCCGCAGGATGAAATAGATAAATCCGACGGTATATTAGTGCAGAACCCGGATTATCAATAAATTTACCAAACAATAAATCATCTCATGAACAGTTCCATGCCGATAAGAATCCTGGCACTGCTGCTAATCTTTTCGATGGCAGCATGCACAGGCAAAAAAAATAATACCGGGGAAGCCGGTCGTCCCACTCAATTCGAGTCGGACGATGCTTTCCTGACCTATATACAGAATGCGCACCTCAACTATATGTGGGAAGGGGCCGAACCTAATTCCGGTCTTGCCTGTGAACGTATCCATATGGACGGGATATATCCGGAAAATGATGCGGATGTAATTACCACAGGAGGCAGCGGTTTTGGTATTGCCGGACTTCTGGTCGGCATTGAACGGGGTTTTATCCCCCGCGAAGAAGGTGTAAAAAGATTCCATAAGATTGCCGATTTCCTGACAAAAGCAGACCGTTTCCACGGTGTATGGCCGCATTGGCTGCATGGCCCGACCGGAAAAGTAAAACCTTTCGGGAAAAAGGATGACGGGGGCGACCTGGTGGAAAGCGCCTTCCTGATGCAAGGCTTACTTTGTGCCCGCCAGTATTTTGCCAATGGAAACGAAGAAGAGCAGGCATTAGCCGCTAAAATCGATACGCTCTGGCACGAAATGGAATGGAGCTGGTACCTGAACGGACAGGATGTCCTGTACTGGCACTGGAGCCCGAACTACGGCTGGGAAATGAACTTCCCGCTGGAAGGCTATAACGAATGCCTGATTACCTACATCCTTGCCGCTTCTTCCCCTACCCACCCGATACCGGCATCCGCCTATCATAACGGCTGGGCGCGCAAAGGTGGAATCAAAAGCGATGCGGAAGCCTACGGCTATCCGCTTATCCTTAAATTCAACGGGGCGGAACAGTACGGAGGTCCCTTATTCTGGGCGCACTATTCCTACATAGGACTCAATCCAAGAGGGTTGTCGGATGCCTATGCCAACTACTGGGACCTGAACCGGAACCAGGTCTTGATAGACTATAGCTATTGTGTAGAAAACCCGAAGGGATACAAAGGATACGGACCCGACTGCTGGGGACTAACCGCCAGCTACTCGGTAAACGGATACAACGCCCATATGCCCGGCAACGATTTGGGAGTAATCACCCCGACCGCTTCACTCAGTAGTTATCCTTATACACCCGAAGAATCGATGGGAGCCATGAAACATTTTTATTATAACTTAGGAGACAGCTTATGGGGTAAATATGGTTTCTACGATGCATTCAGCATACAGGACAATTGGTTCCCACAACGCTATCTGGCTATAGACCAGTGTACGATTGCGCCGATGATCGAGAACTATCGCACCGGTCTTTTATGGGACTTGTTTATGAGTTGTCCGGAAATACAGGCAGGATTAAAGAAGTTAGGCTTCAGTATAAACTGATTCATACGGAGGGAAAAAAGAATTACAGTTAGTTTCAAGTCAGTTTCAATTTTTGAAACAAAAAGTTTCAAAGCTTGAAACTAAAAGTTCCACCCGTGGAAACTAAAAGTTTCACCCGATGAAACTGAAAGTTCCAAAGCAGAGATGAACAGTTTGAAACTGGAAAGCCATTAACAACCTCTCTGCCAATGGGAAAGAGGAGATTGAAAACAGGAGTACAATTAAACCTATTAATAATGGATAGAATTAAATCTTTAATTGCAGGTACGGCGCTATTGGTATCCCTTGCAGGATGCGAACAGCGGGTTGTGCCGGGATGGAAAAGTTTCAGTGGAGACAAAAACATTGAAAGACGGGTAGACTCCGTACTCAGGTTAATGACACTGGAAGAAAAAGTAGGACAGATGGCACAATATTCCTGTAACTGGGATATTACGGGCCCTGTTATGACAGACGATTTTGAGCCTTACCTGAAAAAAGGGTTGGTCGGCAGTATATTCAATGCCTATACCGTAGATGGCGTGCGCAAATTGCAAGAAATGGCACTGGCGGAAAGCCGGCTGAAAATACCTGTGCTCTTCGGTTACGATGTGGTCCATGGTTTCCGGACGATTTTCCCGATGCCATTGGCTGAATCCTGCTCCTGGGACCTGGAACGTATGCAGAAAAGTGCAGCCATAGCTGCCGCAGAAGCCAGTTCCGAAGGGATCCAATGGACATTTGCCCCGATGGTGGATATTACCCGTGATGCCCGCTGGGGACGTGTGATGGAAGGAGCCGGCGAAGACCCTTATCTGGGAAGCCTGATAGCCAAAGTGCGCATTGAAGGGTTTCAGGGAGGTACGGACTGGAAATCGTTGAATGAACTGAACACGGTGTTGGCATGCTGCAAGCACTTTGCTGCCTACGGAGCGGCGGAATCGGGACGCGATTATAATCCTGCCGAACTTTCGCAGAATACATTGATGAATTACTATATGCCGCCTTACGAAGCTTCAAAGAATGCCAATGTCGCAACATTTATGGCTGCATTCAATGAAATAGACGGCGTTCCCTGCACAGGCAACAAATGGCTGATGACCGACCTGCTTCGTAACCAGTGGGGCTTCCGCGGATTCGTTGTAACCGACTATACCGGTATCAACGAAATGGTGGCACATGGCGTTGCCAAAGATGAGAAACAAGCCGGCGAACTGGCGGTAAATGCCGGTATCGATATGGACATGACCGGAGCCGTATTCAGCAAATACCTGTTGGAATCCGTAAAAGAAGGCAAGGTTTCCGAAGAAACCATCAATAAAGCGGTCAGCAGCATCCTGGAAATGAAATTCCTGCTCGGACTTTTCGACGACCCCTACCGTTATCTGGATAAGGAGCGTGAAAAGAATACCATCATGAAACCGGAATTTCTTCAGGAAGCACGCGAATCGGCAGCCCGCGCCATCGTACTGCTGAAAAACGACAACCAGCTCTTTCCTGTCTCCAAAAATAAAAATGTAACCATTGCCTTAATCGGCCCGATGGTGAAAGATAAAATCAACCAGAATGGAGAATGGGCAGGAAAAGGAGACCGCAACCAGAGCGTTTCCCTGTTTGAAGGACTGACCGAAAAATATGCAGGCACAAACGTAAAATTCATCTATGCACAAGGCTGCGACCTGACAAGCAACAATACATCCGGCTTTGCCGAAGCGGTGGCAACCGCCCGCCGTGCAGACCTCGTTATCGCTGCAATGGGTGAAGATTTCAACTGGAGCGGAGAAGCGGCATGCCGTACAAATATCCAGCTTCCCGGCGTACAACAGGACTTGTTGAAAGAACTGAAGAAAACAGGCAAACCGGTCGGCCTTGTCCTGGTAAACGGACGCCCGCTCGACCTTTCCTGGGAAGATGAAAATGTAGATGCTATCCTCGAAGCATGGTATTTGGGAACAATGGCAGGCCATGGTATGGCTGATGTAATCAGTGGCGATTATAACCCATCCGCCCGCCTGACGATGTCGTTCCCTCGCAATGTAGGCCAGCTACCTATCTATTACAATCATAAAAATACAGGCAGACCTTTGCCTGCCGATGCACCGAATACGGACTACAAATCCAGCTACCTGGACTCACCGAACACACCGCTCTATCCTTTCGGATACGGTTTGAGTTATACGGCTTTCGGCGTTTCCAACGTGAAACTGGATACGAACAAGCTGAATAAAGGCGGCAAAATCACGGTTACAGCCGATGTTACCAATACCGGTTATGTCAAAGGCGAAACAGTGGTACAGCTTTATATCCGAGACCTGGTAGGCAGCGTAACACGTCCTGTAAAAGAACTGAAAGGTTTCCACAAACTGGCATTGGAACCGGGAGAAAAACAGACCGTTTCATTTACCATCGACGAAGCATTAATCGCCTTCTACGGCAACGATATGAAGAAAAAAGCCGAACCTGGCGACTACCACTTATGGGTAGGACTGGATTCGGCGGATGAGCGTAATCAAGCAGAATTCGGTTATTGAGTTGACAAGTGACAAGTGACAGTTGACAGTTATTTCCGGCTTTCAGCCGATTGGTATTCCGGACGCGAAGCCTAACTGTCAACTGTCACTTGTCAACTGTCAATTAAACTACTGCTTGCAGTAGTTCAACACTTCCACATTCGTAATCGTACTTTTAAAATTACCGGCCTTTTCAAGCGGGAATACCAATGTACGGACATAATTCATGGAGTCTTTGCCACCGTTAAAGAAACGTTTTTGGATATTCAGTTCTTCTTTCAATTGGCCATCCACATACAGGCGGGTAGATTTTTCATCTCCGGAAATAGAGACGGAGGTTCTTTCTCCCGGATAGAACTGGTAATTAAACGTATTCAGATAGCCATCCCGGGTAAAGCCCAGTTTACCGCTTACAGGGTCAGACAGGTAAAATACCGCATCGGGCGAGCGGAACAGCTCGGTTCCTCTTTCCTCGCCAACAGCCTGTACATCGAAAGAAACCGTATAGTGATAGCCAATCTCACGTAAACCGGTAGACATTCCGGGTTGTAAAGCGGCAAGATTATAAACGGCACGCGGCTTATTGCCGATACGTCCGGCAACATTCACTCCCGGAGCTTCGCTTAAAGCCAAACGGTTTGCATTAAATTCATCATACGACACCTTGCAATCCTTACCCGTCCACATCTTAACGGCCAATGTCTGCATGGCAGGGAAAGTACGGTAATGAATATCCTTCGTACTGATGCCGTTACCGGCATGGTCGTTCCAAACAGCAAACATCCCGCCAAGGATTTGTTTATGTTTTTCCGGGAATACTTCTTTTCCGATATGGGCAGGTGTCCACTCCTTATACAAACGTTCCGTATTCAGATAATCATGATAATAACCGGCAGCCGGAACAATATATAGTTCACCGTCAGGCACACTGATTAAATCGTATCCTTGCTTTATCATTTCTTTCGGATCGGCATAGCCGTTGTACCAGGCATTCATCAGTACGTTTTTAGACTTAACCGGAGTTGTGCCTTTCGCATGCGTCAAAGCGCCCCAGACACAGGCCTGTTTGCCGAAGCCTTCCACAAAACGGATATAATGGTCGGTAAAAGCACGGAACTTTTCTACAACTTCCGGGTCTTTATTGGAATACTCGTCGGTTCCGATATGTACGCGTTTACCGGCAAATACAGGATTGGAGCCTTCCAGATATTCACGGAACAGACTATCTACAAACTGGATGGTTTCGGGCTTCTTCAAATCCAGATGGTCCATACCATATTCTTTGCTGCCAATCTCCGGACGGTACTGGGTAAGCGCCAGCGAATGCGCCGGAACATCTATTTCCGGAATAATCTCGACACCCAGGCTATCGGCAAGCTGTTGCAAGGCAATAAACTCTTTCTTTATATAATAACCGTCGCGGGAAGTCAGACCGGGAAAATATTCGGATTCCAAACGGAAACCGGAATAGGTTTTATTCCAGTCGTGTTCATAATACTGTACAAAAGCATTATCGTTCAAATGAACCTGGAAGGTATTCATCTTATAATAAGCCATCAGTTTCACATAATCCCTGAGGAAAGACATCGGAATAAACTTCCGGCCGCAATCCAGCATAAAGCCGCGGATTGCATAGTCGGGATAATCGCGTACCGTTCCTTTCGGCAGGGCATATTCAGTCTGCTGTTCAGCCATTTGCAGTAAAGTACGGGTAGCCCAAAACAATCCCCTGCTCTTCGGAGCGGAAACAGAAACACGGTCGGTTATCCGCACGGTGTACCCTTCTGCCCCCAGCCGGCTGTCCGGAGAAAAAGAAAATACGAAATCACCGGCAACCGCACGTCCTTGCACAACCATCAGTTTACGCCCGAACATCGTTTCGTAATCGTCGGCAAATTGCCGGGCTATTCGTACGACTTCGGGATCTTTTCCGGTATAGACCACCCGGGATGTCGATGTAGGGGTAAACATCCCTTTTCCACCAATCCATTCCTGTAACTCCGGAATGACAAAAGGTTTTTTGTTGTTTTGGGCACTCACCTGTGTTACAGGCAGAAACGTTAACACAGCCAGAAGCATGAAGTAAAATTGTTTCTTCATTTTATACGTTTAAGATTAAATTAAAAATGAATGTTTCATAAATGAAGTCACAATATTACAACATTCCAGTAGGAACTGCAACCTTATCAGGCGGTTTGGTTAAAAGATGCATAGATTCAGGCGGTCTTTGGCGAGGATTTATTACTTTTGTACCCAAAATTACAAATTTATATAATGAGCTGCAACTGGAATACACGAACCGAACTTTTACTGGGAGCCGACCGGATGGAAAGGCTTGCCCATAGCCACGTGCTTGTGGTCGGGTTAGGCGGAGTAGGTGCCTATGCAGCCGAACAGATATGCCGTGCCGGAATCGGTCGGATGACAATTGTCGATGCCGATATAGTGAACGAAAGCAATATAAACCGCCAGCTTCCTGCATTGCATTCTACATTGGGAATGCCGAAAGCCGAAGTGGTAGCACGCCGTTTACTGGATATAAATCCGGAACTGGAGCTGACCGTATTGAACGAGTTTCTCCGTGACGAACGGACAGAAGAAATATTATCGGAAGCAACCTATGATTTCATAGTAGACGCTATCGACTCGCTCAGCCCTAAAGTATATCTTTTATTTCACGCTTATAACCGGAAAATTCCGATTGTCTCGTCTATGGGAGCCGGGGCCAAAACAGACCCTTCGCAGGTCCGGATTGCAGATATTTCCAAGACAAGCAGTTGTGCACTGGCAAAAGCCGTACGCAAACGTTTGCGCGGTATGGGAATATCGAAAGGCATACCGGCTGTTTTCTCTACGGAAATGGCAAATCCTGACGCTATTATCGAGATAGACAATGAGCAATGCAAAAGAAGCACAGCCGGAACGGTGTCTTATATGCCTGCCATTTTCGGATGTTATCTGGCATCATACGTTATTAATCAACTGACATGATAAAAACAGAAGGTATTACCAAGAGTTTTGGTACCTTACAAGTACTGAAAGGTATCAATCTGACCATAAATGAAGGAGAAATCGTATCGATTGTCGGTCCGAGCGGTGCCGGCAAGACTACTTTGCTCCAGATTATAGGAACACTCGACTCGCCGGATGGCGGAAAACTTTATATAAACGGTACGGAAACCGGAAAACTCTCAGAAGAAAAACTGGCGGCTTTCCGTAACAAACATATTGGTTTTGTATTCCAGTTCCATCAATTACTTCCGGAATTTACGGCTCTGGAAAATGTGATGATTCCGGCATTAATTGCAAAAGAAAAAGCAGGCACGGCCGAGAAACGTGCAAAAGAGATATTGGATTTTCTGAAACTAACCGACCGTATGTCGCATAAACCGAACGAACTGTCAGGAGGGGAAAAGCAGCGGGTTGCTGTAGCGCGCGCCCTGATAAACAAGCCCTCGGTTATTCTTGCCGACGAGCCGTCTGGTAGTCTGGATACAAAAAACAAAGAAGAATTACATGCCCTTTTCTTTGACCTGCGTAACCAAATGCAACAGACATTCGTTATTGTAACACATGATGAGCAACTGGCGGCAGATACCGACAGGGTGATTCATATCAAAGACGGACTCGTGGTAGACAATCAATAAGTAAAAACAGATTAATGAAAAAAACTTCCTATGACAGACAACAGAGCCACATTCAGTAATAAAATGGGAGTCATCCTTGCCACGGTAGGATGCGCTGTAGGACTGGGTAGCATTTGGCGTTTCCCTTATATGCTGGGAGCGAACGGAGGGGCTGCCTTCCTGCTGATTTATATCCTTTTCATGATTTTCCTGGGAATCCCGGTGATGATTACCGAGTTCTTTATCGGACGGTATTCCCGGAGTAACACAGTCGGTTCATTCAAAAAGATGGCACCGGGTACAAAATGGTGCTATATCGGATATAACGGAATCCTTGCCGCTTTCCTTATACTCGGTTTCTATACGGTCGTTTCGGGATGGACGCTCGAATATATCATGCAAACAGTAAACGGGACGCTTTATGGCAGCGAACCGATAGACTATACGGCTGATTTCCGGGATTTCTCATCCGGAGCCTTCCGCCCTATTCTCTGGACAGCCGTATTTATCGGATTGACTCATCTGGTAATCGCATCGGGTGTACAAAAGGGAATCGAACGGGCTTCTAAAATTATGATGCCTTTACTGTTCGGTATCCTGGTCGTGATGTGTATCCGTTCGGTAACCTTGCCGGATGCAAGCGCCGGGCTCACTTATCTTTTCAAACCGGATTTCAGCAAACTGACTTCTTCGGTAGTACTAAGTGCGGTAGGACAGGCATTTTTCTCGTTAAGTTTAGGGATGGGGTGTTTGATTACCTATTCCTCTTACTTCGGGAAAGACACCAATATGTTGTCTACAGCCTGGCAGGTAACCGTTATCAATACATTTGTGGCTATTCTGGCAGGTATAATGATTTTCCCTGCCGTATTCAGTTTTGGTATAGCGCCTACAGCCGGTCCGGAACTGGTATTCATTACTTTGCCGAATGTATTCCAGCAGTTGCCGTTAAGCGGACTATGGTCTTTTATCTTCTATATTTTATTGGCGATGGCGGCACTGACTTCCACCATCTCTTTACATGAAGTGGTTACAGCTTATATACATGAAGAATTTCATATAACCCGTAAAGAAGCTGCCTGGTTTGTTTCCGTAGGAGTATTAATCCTTGGAGTATTGAGTTCTCTTTCATTCGGAGTATTGAAAGATTTTACCATAGGAGGACTTGTCTTTTTTGACGCCCTGGATTACCTGACAGCCAAAATCATGCTTCCTTTGGGTGGTATGATGACCTGTCTCTTTGTGGGATTGCGGGTAGACAAGAAAATATTAAAAGCAGAACTGACAAACGAAGGTACCATTACCTTCCGCCTTTTCAGCGTATATGCTTTCTTTATGAAATTCATCGCCCCGTTTGCCATCGGTATCGTTTTTCTGAACGAGTTAGGCATCATTCCTAAGATTATCGAATTATTCTAAAAATATTTATCCAGCATAATCCAGATAAGGGTTGCCTGTTTATTGGCAGGCAACCCTTATTGTATGGAATCGATTCTCGCTCCTGTTGATATTCAAAATCCAATATGCATGAATTAAACCGGATATTATTTTTTATTTCCAATAAGTTTATATATTTGCAGCTGAGGATTGTTAACCGGTTTAGCAAATTCTATCCGGAAAATACATACAACCATGAAGAAGACATCTCTGCAAGACATAGCCAATCAGTTAGGCGTTTCAAAAGGAACCGTCTCTTTAGTACTTAGCGGCAAAGCAAAAGGAGGCCGCATAAGTGAGGAAACATGCAGGAAGGTGAAGGAGATGGCGGAAAAGATGAACTACCAGCCAAACGAAATCGCCCGTAGCCTGAGTACCGGCATGACGATGTCTATCGGCGTTATAGTAACGGATATATCGAACGAGTTCTTCGGACGCCTGACATTCCACATACAAGAACAGGCTAAAAAATACGGTTATACGGTAATCTCCACAAATTCAAATGAGAACCTTCAAGATTTTGAAGACGCCGTAAGCATATTACTGAACCGGCAAATTGACGGCATTATCATGGTTCCTGTCGATGGCGGACAAAAGATTGCCCAAAGAGTAATAGACAGGCACGTCCCTTTGGTGCAGATAGACCGGTGTTATCCTGATTTCCTGGCTAATTATATCATTATAGATAATTACAGAAGTTCGTCCGAGATAACAAAGCTACTGATTCAAAAAGGTTGCCGGCGAATTGCAGTTGTCTGTTATGACATTAATCTGAATGCTTTAATAGAAAGGCAACGCGGCTGTATCGATATGTTAAAGCAGTATGGACTATTCGATGAATCGTTAGTCAAGCCTATTGCTTATGAGAATCAGGAAGAAGAAATAAAGCAAACCATAATTGACCTGCATAAAGCACCCCAAAAGGTCGATGCCATATTTTTCTGCTCCCGCAGGGTATTCATTACCGGAGTGAAATATATGTATGAAGAGAGAATAAAGATACCGGAAGATATACAGGTGGTTTGTTTCGACAAAATCGAAACATTCTCAATCGCCAATATACCCATCCACTATATCGAACAGCCTATCCGCGAAATAGGTGAAAAGGCTGTCGATATCCTGATGGAACAAATCAATGGCTCAAAAGCTATTCAGCAATATACATTAGAGGCACAACTTGGATTTGTTGATAACAGACCCGGGTAATCACTGATTGTTTTTCAGCTACCGGAAACAATCCGTTTTTAATTATTGCAGAGAATTGTCTTTATTTAGTTAACCGGTTTTGCATTTTATGCCAGTTGGATTCGAATCACAACCTGCCGGTTGGAACAGATAAGGATAAACAAATAAAATATATTGACAAATAGCTACTTATAAGACCTTAAATTATTAAATATAAAAGAAGCATCGTATGTTAGTACCATTTAAAAACATTTTGTCCCATGCATACAGGAACAGGTATGCAGTAGGCGCATTCAACTGCCTGAGTTTAGAAAACGTATTAGGGGCTATACAAGCCGCCGAAGAACTCCGCTCTCCTATTATCCTGCAATTGGCGGAAGTCCAGTTCCCCTATTCCCCGATTGACATGATGGCTCCTGTTTTCTTGGATGCAGCGCATAAAGCATCGGTTCCGGTAGCCGTACATCTGGATCACGGACAGAGTTTCGAGACCTGTGCCAAAGCAATCCGGTTGGGATTCAATTCCGTTATGATAGATGGTTCCTCATTACCATTGGAAGAGAACATCCGCGTGACCAGGGAAGTAACCCGGATGGCAAAAGCTTTCGGAGTGGATGTAGAGGCCGAATTGGGTAAAGTGGGAGACACCGGAGCGGGTGAAGGCGAAGGCACCGGAAATGCTGATACGGCGAATATATTCACCGATGTGGAAGAATCCGCCTACTTCATCCGGCAAACGGGTATCGATGCACTGGCTATAGCCATCGGCAACCTGCACGGAAAGTACATCGCCACCCCTACGCTTAATATCCAGCGGCTGAAAGAGATAAAAGAAAGAAATAATATGCCTTTGGTTCTGCACGGAGGAAGTGGAACCAGTGAAGAGGATTTCAAGGCATGTGTCCACAACGGTGTAAGCAAAATCAATGTTGCAACAGCCATCCAGATAGGAGTAACAGAGAAAATACAAACCTATCTGGCTACAAGCCGTACGCCCAACTACATAGAAATGAAATATAAAATAGTAGAAGCCTCCAAAGAAGTTGTGGCAAGCCATATCCGCTTATTCGAAAGTGAAGGAAAAATCTAATTAGTACCATTAAAAACCTACAATATATGAAACGCAGTGAAATCAACCGGATTATAGCAAACGCAAAAGAGTTTCTGGAAACACATAAATTCCACTTGCCACCCTGGGCCTATTGGAGTCCGGACGATTGGAAGGAAAACAAAGAAAATGCGGCAGAAGTAATAAATAATATGCTTGGCTGGGATATTACCGACTTTGGCTCGGGCGACTTCTATAAACGAGGCTTATTCCTGTTTACGCTACGGAACGGAAAATTCAATGTAGATAAAAAGCCATACGCCGAAAAGGTTATGATCGTACAAGAAGAACAGGAAACTCCCATGCACTTCCACTGGTCTAAAATGGAAGATATTATCAACAGAGGCGGAGGAAACCTGGTGATTGAAGTTTACAATGCAACCCCGGATGAAGAACTGTCCGGCACGCTGGTACATCTGAAAACAGACGGAATCAAACGAACCGTTCCCGCAGGAGGAAAAATCATACTAAAGCCCGGGGAAAGCGTATGCTTCGAACAGCGGATTTATCACCGGTTCTATGGTGAACCGGGCAAAGGAACCGTTCTGGTAGGCGAAGTCAGCATGGTAAACGATGACACCGCAGACAATCGCTTCCATGAAGCAGTAGGGCGTTTTCCTACCATTGAAGAAGATGTGGAACCCCTGCATCTGTTAGTATCGGATTATACAAATTTCCTGGGCTGATGGAAAAGAGAAAACTAAAAATATCCGGTATCGGCTGTGCCCTGGTGGATTATCTTTATACACCGGTGAACTTCAGCAGTGAAACGTTCCGACGCTATTTGTCTGTCCAATCCGGTGACGGTGGGTTATCACCGGGAAAACTGGTCTTCCGGGATGAATTTGAAAAATTCTCTGGAGAAGATTATTTGAAAGTAAGGAAACTGATTACCAACGGGAAGCCTCCGGTAACTACCAATATCGGGGGGCCGTCTATCGTTTCCTTAATCCATGCCGCCCAACTGCTGGAAGGCCTTCCGGTGGAAGTCTGCTTTTACGGAAGCAAAGGACAAGATGATGCAGCCGCTTTTATCGACAGCAAATTAAAACAAACCCCATTGAAGACAGGGAAGTACAAGACCTCCGGTCAAAACACCCCTTTCTCCGATGTGTTTTCAGATCCGGAATATGACCAGGGACATGGCGAACGTATCTTTATCAACAACATAGGTGCAGCATGGGATTTCTATCCGGATGAACTGGATGAAAACTTCTTTAAAAGTGATATCGTAGTCTTCGGTGCAACCGCATTGGTTCCCCATATCCATGAAGCCTTATCGGAACTGCTCCGAAAATCGAAAGAGAAAGGAGCCGTGACCATAGTCAATACGGTTTACGACTTCCTGAATGAGAAAAGCAAACCGGAAGCTCCCTGGCCTTTGGGGAGTTCTTCGGAAACCTACCGGTATATAGATATATTAATCACCGACAGGGAAGAAGCGCTCCGGCTAAGTGGAAAAACAACCGTTCAGGAAGCGATGTCGTTTTTCAAGGCAATGGGTACCGGGGCAGTTATTGTTACACACGGAGCCAAACCGACCAGCTTCTTTTGCAACAGCGGGCTATTTGGCAGTTCGGAAGGTTCCCGTCCGGTTTCGGAAAAGATAAGGACTACCATTCTGCAACATCCCGAACAGGCTGGCGACACAACAGGCTGCGGAGATAATTTTGCAGGAGGAGTGATTGCATCGGTTGCCAGCCAAATGGCAAATACCCCCAACAATTCCTTAGATATAGAGGATGCCATTGCCTGGGGTACCGTATCCGGTGGATATGCCTGCTTCTATCATGGCGGAACCTTCCATGAAACCTGCCCCGGACAAAAAAGGGAACTCATAGAGCCTTTCTACAAGGAATATTTAATTCAGATTAAAACAGACAATTAATACATTTAGCATATGAAGAACACCATTTTATCCTTTCTGTTGATAGGCTTACTCTGTGGCAATTGGCAACAGGCTTCCGCCACGAACGTATCCGATAAGGAGCCGGTCGATTACGTTAACAACCGGATTGGGAATATCAGTATCCTGCTGGTCCCGACTTTCCCGGTCACCCACTTACCGAACAGTATGCTGCGTATGATTCCGGCCCATAACGAATTTGTTACCGACCGCATGCCGGGATTACCGCTGAACGTTCCTTCCCACCGTCAGGGAGATGTGTTATACCTGATGCCTTATTGCGGCGATAAAGAAGGCCTGGTACCGACAATAAACTACCGGTACGACCAGGAAGTCTCCACCCCTTACCAATATTCGGTATTTCTGGACGACCAGGCTATCCTGGCACGTTTCGCTCCGGCTACACAATCCGCCCTGTTTACCTTTACCTTCGAAAAAGAAGGCGGCAGGTATGTTATGCTGCGAACAGCCGGTGAAGGCGTATTGCAAACCAAAGGAAACATCCTGTCGGGCTATGAAATTTATCATGGGATAAAGCACTACTTCTACCTCGAATTTGAGCAGACGCCGATAGAAACAGGCAACCGTAACATGGAAAACAAAACAGCCTGTTACGCCCGGTTCGACAACAAAGTAGATGAAGTACGCCTCCGCTACGGAATCTCTTACATCAGCGAAGCCCAGGCACGGAAAAATATGGAAAAAGAAATCTCCGGGTTCGATTGCGAAGCGTTAGCCAAAGCGGCACGTGCCGAATGGAACAAAACTTTAGGCAAGATACAAGTGGAAGGGGCCACGGAAGACCAGAAAACGGTCTTTTATACCTCACTCTACCGGGCACACGAACGCATGATTAAACTATCGGAAGACGGAAAGTATTATAACGGATTCGACGGCAAAGTCCATAGCGACGAAGGCATACCTTTCTGGACGGACGACTGGATTTGGGATACGTATCTGGCTCTGCACCCGCTACAGATTATCCTGAACCCGAAAGCCGAAGAGGAAAAACTAAACTCGTATATACGCATGTGCGAACATACCGAACAAAAGTGGATGCCGACTTTCCCGTGCGTATTCGGGGATGCACACTGTATGAACGGGAACCATGCTGCCGTAATGTTTGCAGACGCCTTATGCAAAGGCATCCGTTTCGATGTGAAAAAGGCATTCGAAGGGATGAAAAGTACGGTTCTGACCGAAACCATGATACCCTGGTGCCGTGCCCCCAAAACCGAACTGGATGATTTTTATCACGAACATGGATGGTTCCCTGCTCTTCATCCGGATGAAAAAGAGACGAATCCGTTAGTCAACAGCTTCGAAAAAAGGAATGCGGCGGCTGTTACATTGGCAGCCTCGTATGATGACTGGTGCATTGCACAAATGGCAAAACATCTCGGAAAAGAAAAGGACTACCGGTTCTTCCTGAAACGTGCTTTCAACTACCGGAACCTGTTTAACAAGGAAACCGGATTCTTCCATCCGAAAGACAAAGACGGCAAGTTTATCGAACCGTTCGATTATATTTTCTCCGGAGGTATCGGTTCAAGGGCTTATTATGATGAAAACAATGCCTGGACCTATATCTGGGATGTGCATCATAACATTGCAGACCTGATTAACCTGTTCGGTGGTAACCAACCTTTTATCGATAAACTGGACCAACTGTTTGTGGAAGACCTGAAACTATCCAAATGGCAATATTACGCAGTCCAGCCGGATGGTACAGGCAACGTCGGGCAGTTCGTCATGGGTAACGAACCGAGTTTCCATATCCCCTATTTATACAATTATGCGGGCCAGCCCTGGAAAACCCAGAAACGTATCCGTATGCTGCTGGAAAGTTGGTACCGCAACGACCTGATGGGTATTCCGGGGGATGAAGACGGCGGCGGCATGACTGCTTTTGTCGTTTTCTCACAGTTGGGATTCTATCCGGTGACACCGGGTATTCCCATCTATACCATTGGTAGCCCCATCTTCACCAAATCGACGATTCAACTGGATAACGGGAAGACCTTTACCGTGAAAGCGGAAAATGCCTCCTGGAGTAATAAATATATCCAATCGGCACGCTTGAACGGCCAGCCATTGAACCGCACCTGGTTCACCCATGAAGACCTGATAAACGGAGGTACGCTGGAATTAATTATGGGCGACCGACCGAATAAAAGCTGGGGATTGGAGACGCCTCCCTCCTCAGCCGCAGATATGCAGTCTGTCCGTTAATCACAACCGGGAATAAATCAATCTGAAAGAATCAATCGGGGGAGTTTCGATGTATTTTATACTGTCGGAACTCCCCCACCTTCATTCAATGGCATATTACAAGGCTATGTTTCTTCAAAATCATTACCTTTGTGGAACAAACAACAAAACCTGCTTACTATGAACTGGCGTGATTTACTTTACTTCTCCAAAGGCGAACGGCGTGCCTTATCCGTATTACTCGGATTAATTGCTATTTCCTGGATACTCCTGTTAGTTTCCGCTCTCAAAAAAGAGACTGCCGGACAAGAAAAACAGATTGTCCAAACAGCAAATACGACAATAACCAATAAAGAGACAATAGCTCTGGTTGCCGATACGATCCGAACAAAGAATCATACAACTACTGCCCATAAGCCAAAAGGCAAACAAGCCTCTCCATCCGACAGTCGTAATTTCCCCAAGCTACCTGCTATTTCTAACCGTAAATTCACCCGTTCTGAAAAATTCCCTCCGGGTACAATAGTCGAGCTGAATACAGCCGATACCACTACACTTAAAAAGGTTCCGGGCATAGGCAGTACCTTTGCCCGCCGGATAATCAAATACAGGGATTTACTGGGAGGCTTCTATACGGTAAGCCAATTGAAAGAAGTATACGGAATTGATGAAGAACGCTATCCGGCACTCGAACCCTGGTTTTTCACAGACACAACCTATATACGGAAACTCCCGGTCAACTTCTTACCGGCAGACTCCCTTCGCCGCCATCCTTATATCAATTATAAGCAGGCATATAAAATAGAGCAATTGAAAAAACAAAAACGCCAACTTACCGGATGGGAGAGCCTGCAACTACTGGATGAGTTTACGGATACGGACCGGAAAAGGCTGAAATTCTACCTTTCTTTTGAGTAGATAAGGCTATAAAAACATAGTTCTAATGAAACTTAGGTGAAAAAGCCACTTTTTTCATGAAAATTACAGATTTGCGAAAGCTGTTGTTTCTCTAGAACATTCAGGGTATTTATATGCCATCTGATGTCTTATTCTTTGAATTTTAAGCATTTACGATATTAATACATTCATTGTTTATTCCTACATTTGTCTACTTGATTAACGTAGTTTCATTAGAACTCAATAAACTTATTACTATGATAACAACAGAAATCAGGGTAAAAAGCATAGCGGATAAATTGGCATCAAACAGAAACTATCACCGCAAACTGAAAAAACTCTATATCGTTTATACGACGGTCGTATGCGTCCATATACGGTTACCGTATGCGAGCATATACAATATCCATATGCGAGTACATACGACATCCGTATGCGAACGTATATGACCATCGTATAAGAATTGACTAATTATTAAATACACTCAGATATGAAAACAAAACTACATGGTCTATGTCCCTCTATCAGACCGGTACAGGCACTCGCAGCAAGCGTATATCTGCTTGCTGCCGTGCTGCTTGCCTCCTGTACATCGGAATCGGACAAGACAGACCGGACATCTACGGATGAAGTGGACAGTACAAACAAACGTGAGGTGCTTATTTCCTTTAAGAACAAGCTCACAGTGAAAACTACTAAAGCAAAAACAAAGGCGGAAACGAAAGCCGATGCTCCCATTGCCACCGAAGCGGAAAACGAAATCGCAACGCTCGATGTCTATGTATTCGGAGCGAAAGCCGAAGGCGATGCTTATACTTTCCGCGAACGGTTCTCCTACCGGCAGGACGGTTCGGCACTACCTACCGGGGCAAAAGAATTAGACCTTACACCGTGCGTTGACAATGCCACGACTACCGCCTTGCTGGAACTGCAAAAAGGCCTGTTTGTCCGTCTCTACTGCATCGCCAACCAAACGGAACTGATGAATCCTACAGACGGCACTCCGGTAGCCGATACCTATTTCACCCCGCTTACTTATGATATGGAAACAGGTGTCCTGACAGACGGAACCCCTTCGGAAAAAGACTTCTGCAAGTTCCATTCCCCATTATTAACCGCAACCTCTGAGGCATTAGGTTTACCCCTTCCGATGACAGGTGCACAAACAACCCCTATCGACCTGACAGACTTTAGTTCTTCGGCTCGTGTACAGGTGGGCTTTAAGCTGACCCGCACAATGGCCCGTTTTGATGTAAGCAATAAAGAGAAGGATTCCAAATTCCATCTGGAGTCTATATCGATGGGGAATGGACGGAGAGGGACTACCTTCTTCCCGGCAAAGGTGTATGGCGCTGCCTCAGCAGCAGACGGGGAGTTAATTACTTACCCGGCATGCGCATTTGAAGGGGAGAAAGCCAATGAAGGTTTGCAGGTGTCTGCATTCTACAGTTATCCCAGCCCGTTGGAAGATAAAGGCTACCTGATTCTAAGCGGTAGCTATCAGGTAAATAAAACAGAGGCAAAAGATGTCTCTTATCAGATACCGTTTATCCAGCAAACGGCTGACGGTGGAGAGGTTGCGCTGGAAATAAACAATAACCACCGGTACACCATCGGTATCACAAAAGCGGACGAATACCACCTGGACTTTACACTGGATGTAGCCGATTGGACAGACAGTGGGGACATCGATGAATACAATCCGGGAATCAGCTCCATTCCCTTTGAGGTGACTATTGATGCAGCCAATGGCGATTATGACCCGGATACACGCATTGTCAATATGGCAATAACAGACGGGGCGGCATTCTCTGTCAAAGCCTCTTCCAACTCCGGCATAGACTATTCGCTCACTTATGAAAAGAAAATAACAACTGCGCCCTGGCTGGTTGTAACCCCTACACCCATCACCCGTGCAGCATCGAAGGATTTTACCTACACGATATCTCGCAATGCAGAATATAAAGGGAATGACTTCCCGATTGCATACCTTCGCTTTATCGACAAAGCGACAGGAGACGAAAACCTGCTGATTATACGTCCTGTAGCCACACCGGTAGCTAAACTGGCAACAGCTTCTCCCAAATGTAGTTTCGATGAGAATACCGGAACAATCACTCTATATAAAGACGAAACATCGGGTAAAACGTCCGTTACATTAAACATCATTTCTACCGGAGGCTGCACTCTGGCTGATGCTGCAGGAGGCGATATACCCGGCTGGTTGGAAAGAGATAAAGATGAATTGGCCGTAACAACCGGTACTATCAAATTCACGTTGAACTCAGACGATGCTTCTTTCCCGGCCACGAAACAACTGACTGACGGATATACCTTCGATATCAAGAACGCTAAAAACAAAGACAAAAAGCTATCGATTACCGTAAAAGTAGAAACAGCCATGAGTTTGCACCAATCTGCCTCCACCGTTCCAAACGGGGGAAACTATGATGCCGCGAACAACCGTATGCGCCTTTATAACAGTGCCTCCGACCAGGTCACACTATCGGTTTTCGCTCTCAAGGGTTGCGATATAGAAGGTGTTCCCGTCTGGTTAACTCTGGACAAAACGACTACTTCCAATGATTCTGAAACATTCACTTTCTATGTTAAAGACGCAGCAGCTACAGGAGGTAGTGCCACTATTACGATTAAAGAGAAATTTGACAATACCTTATCCAAAACATTTACAGTCTATTCTATTAACAAGAGTATTATATTGTCCAACTTTACCGCATCAAATGTATCACACGCAACAGTAGATAATATCAACAGCACAAAACCTTACGTAACCTTCTTCCCTATATCAAGCGCTTATTTTAAGATTACGGTAAAATCCCCGAAATCTATAAAAAATAAAATAGCCATGGCAAGTTGGATGCAACAATCCTGTATCACAGAAAATATAGACCCAAATACAGGCGTAGCTACTTCTACCCTTCAATTCTACAGAAAGAGTAATGATTCCTATTTTTACACACCGACCCCAGCTACAATAAATACAATAACGAATGACTATACTCCTGGCGGAGACAAGCAATTCTATGTGCAACAGACAACACCTATATATCCGGGCAGTACAGCTGTTCCGAAAGTAGCAAAAGGAAAAAGCAAACAATATTGGGTAGCACCGATAGTAGCAAAAGATCCTTGTACTTTTAATGATAAAAACGTATGTCCGTCTGGATGGAAAATTGCATCAAAAAACGATTACATCGATATACTTCATTCCTCGGCTGAAAGTGCTAGCGATATTGGCTATGCAAATGAAACAGCAAAGAATAATGGGGCTCTCTTCATCAACAACGATAATCCTTCCAATTCTTTTTTCTGGTCGGCAGATGCTTATTGGTATGCAACTTTCAGGCCAACCGTTTATAGATTGAACTCCATAGGTGGATCTGATGCGAACCTGGTACGCTGTATTCAGAACAAATAATCTACTTTAAAGTCTTAGCACAGAGAACAATTAAAATATCCCTTCCCCTTATAAAAACAGGAGAAGGGATATTTTATAAACAGACTATTTTATACTCACAAACCACTAAAAGCTCACCTGCACCATTACCGGGAAATGGTCGGAAGGAAAACGTCCGTATTGCATATCATTCAATACCCCGTATTTATTTACCGATACATCTTTCGTTACCCAGATATAATCGATGCGCCCTTTCATTTCGGCATCGGTCTTGAAGCTATTGTGCGTACCTTCCGTACCATAAGGCGGCTGTTTGCTGATTTCATATGAATCCAATAGAAGACCATCGGATGCCAGAATGCGGATAGGTTCGTCGGCAGGAACGGCATTAAAGTCACCGGTAGCGAATACAGTTGCTTTGTCTCCTGCTATTTTACGAATTTTATCCAGTAACAGTTTGGAGGATTCACGACGTGCCACCTTCCCCTGATGGTCATAATGGGAGTTGAAGAAGTAGAACACCTTTCCACTCTCTTTGTCGCGGAATTTACCCCACGAACAGATACGATTACAACAGGTTACATCCCATCCTTTCCCCGGAACTCCGGGAGTTTCCGAAAACCAGAAATTCCCTTTATCCAGTACCTCAAAACGGTTTGTCTTATAAAAGATGGCGGAATGTTCGCCAGCCTCTTCCCCATCGTCACGCCCTACACCGATATACGCATATCCGTCCAACTCGCATATCCCATCGAGCATATGTTTAAATCCTTCCTGTGTTCCGAATATATCAAAATCATGGAAACGGATCAGGCCTTTCACCATCTCTTTCCTGTTGGGCCAGGCATTCACTCCATCATTCGGCGTATCCATACGGAGATTAAAAGAGGCGACATTCATCGTCGTACAGCAATCCTTCTCCGCATTACTGCTTTCTTTCATTGCCCACGACTGCAACACGGCAGCCAGCAGCAATACGGATACACATAATGTGATTAATTTCTTCATCTATATACTTTATTTTAATTTTATGTTATACAAATCAGTCCCAATTCGGGTTCTGTTTCAAATTCGGATTCTTTATCCTTGCCGATTGGGGAATCGGATAATAATACTGGCGTCCATCGGAATACCATTTACGCGGGTCATTGTCAGACCATGTCAGGTTACCGGAGGTTGCTCCTGTAAGCCCCTGCTGCGAATCATCGCCTACTGAAACCGGAGTACAGGAAGCAGGCAGGTTCACAGGTTTTTCGCCTTTATAGAAAATAACGTCGGGAGTACCGTCGTGGTCGAGGTCCATCTGCACATTCAGGGCAGGGACATAAATGCCGGTCCAGCGCATTGTCATCAGTTCGCCCCGTTTCCAACGTTTCAAATCGGTGAAACGGAAACCTTCCAGGGCAAGTTCGATAGAACGTTCCCTGCGTACTTCCAGAATAACCGGGTCGGAAATATTCGGGAAATAATTCTGTTGGAAATAAGTATCCACAGTTCCCGGCTTCGAGGTCAATCCCCCGGTAATTCCGGCACGTGCACGCAAAGCGCCGATAGTCTGTTCCCAATCCGTATCCGTCAATGTCCCCAACTCGGCTTTCGCCTCGGCATAATTCAGCAACACTTCGGCATAGCGGAACAAAGGAATCGCATTCGTATTTAATGCGCCCGCATCGTATTTGGAATCATCCAACGTATATTTGATTGGTTGGTAGCCTGTATAGGAATAACCATTGAAATTCGGAGCAGCAGGAGCACCGTCGCGCATATATCCCGGGGTACGTATCGTCTGTGCCAGACGTTTGTCACGGTTCTGGCATTCTTCGTAAAACTCCATTGTTTCATATCCGGCACGACCGGTAAACGGAGTCCCGTCTATATTCAGGAATGTATTGACGAAAGTGCGAATCATGCTGAAACGGGCGCCATACGTACCGGAGGTCCACCACCAGTTTGCTTCACCCAACACAGCCAAACCTGCATTACAGCAGCTTGCCAGCATCACTTCGCTTGTAACAGGATTGTCGCTGATAAACAGTTCACGGAACGAAATATCCGTACCAGCCCCCTTGTATATAGTATAACCGCTCTCCTTCATAATTGTTCCGGCAGCATTGGCAGCTTCTTTATACCATTCGTCCGCCGAGTCAGTCAAACCAAGCTCTGTATGGTATTTACGGAAAGAGGCTTCAAACAGGCAAATACGGGATTTCAAAGCATAAGCGACCCATTTCGTAACCCGCGAACCGCTTTCATCCTTAGTCAGGGTAATATGCTGACAGGCAAAATCCAAGTCTTCCAAAACATGCTTCATGACCGTTTCCCTCGAATCTCTGGGAGCCATCAACAACTCGTCATCGATTGTCAACGTACGGTCAATCCAGGGCACATCACCAAACCGAACCACCTTGTTATAGTAGAAATAAGCCCGGAAAAAGCGTGCCAGCCCGATATAATGGTTCCGTACTTCCGGCTCTATCGCCTCACTGGTACAATTCTCAATAAAGTAATTGATATTGCGCAGGTCGCTCCAGTCCCATCCGCTGCTCAACTCGGCCGAGTATGCATTTTCGCGGATAAAATTATCGAAGCTGGTTACCGCCCCGTAGTCGCACATGGCATCCTGACGGAATCCGTTGCTTACGGAGGGAAGCATATTATAGAAAGAATAGGCATAGGTTTCCAGCCCTTTCTCATTACCGAAAATCGTTTCTTTGTCTACGGAAGCCTGAGGCATCTCATCCATGGAACAGGCCGACAGGAGCAGGCAGGCAGATAAAAAAGAATATATAAATCGTTTCATGTTCTTTGTTGTTCATTAAAATGTTACAGATAAACCTAAACTAACACTCTTCATTTGCGGATAGCTGTTTCCGTCGCCACTACCCCGATTGCCATCCAGACCGGAAGACATATCAGCATCGGTCAAATCGGCGTCGGAACCATAGATATTCGTCACATCCAAATCGCGTGTATGCTTATAAAGCGGAGACCAGCACCACAAGTTTTCAGCGGAGATATAAACGCGGACATTCTGCATTCCGGCTTTTGCCGTCAATTGGCGCGGCAATGTATAACCGACTTGCAGGTTCTTCAGACGGATATACGCCACATTCTGCAAATAGCGGGTCTGGGGAGTGGATTTCAAAGAAGAGTTATATCCGGCATAACGGGGCAAATAGGCATCCGGATTTTCTTCTGTCCAATAGTTATTCATATGCCAGGACGGCAGATTGTTGTACGGACGGTTATATTGTCCCCAGAAGATACATTCCGAACTCGGATACCAATCTTGTTTTCCTACTCCCTGAAAGAAAGCGGAAACAAAGAAGTTGTTCCAGTCGCCACTCAGGTTAATACTATAGGAATAACGGGGAAGGCTATTACCGATAACCGTCTTATCACCGTGGTCGTCCAAAGTATTGTTGCCATAATCAATTACTTTGTCGCCATTCAGGTCCTTAATTTTCACATCACCCGGATAAGTAATACGTTTGGAGGAGGATTGGATCAATGTCTGGTCGGCATGGCTGTCGATATCTGCCTGGTCTTTGAAAAGACCTTCGGTTACATATCCCCAGATTTCCCCCACCCGCTTACCTGCATAGTAATCATTCAGGTCGTTGGTTTCGTTATTATAGCGGTCTATCGTAGAGATATAATCGGATAAAGTGGCACGGACTTCATAGTTGAACAGTTTCTCTGCCAGATTGAACTGGTCGCGCCATGTCAATGTGATTTCCCATCCTTTAGTAGTCATATCCGCATAATTCCCTTTCGGTGAAGATGCTCCGAATACATCCGGCAACGTACGGCCGACAGTATACATATCTGTTGTTTTCCGGATATAGTAGTCTCCGGAAAAGCGCAAACGGCTGTTCAGCATGCCAAAATCCAGCCCTATATCCGTAGTCGTTGCCGTTTCCCAGGTCAATCCCTCGGGCATGGCACCCGGTGCACTGGTATATTTGTTTTTCAACCCATTGATCACGCGGCCGGATGTTTCTATCTTCAATAGCTCCATGAAGCTATACGGGTCTACATTACCATTCCCCAAAGAACCGTAAGAAGCACGTACTTTCACATCAGAGAAAATATCCGGGTTTACTTTCCAGAACGGTTCCTCGGAAACACGCCATCCTCCGGAAACAGACGGGAAGAAAGCCCACTGCTGTTCGGTAGGGAATTTGGACGAACCGTCGTAACGGCCATTTACTTCCAATAAATAACGGTCTTTGAAAGCATAATTCAGACGGAAGAATCCACCGGCTACCCGCCATTTATTATATCCTCCGGAAGTCGTGATAGCATCCCCCAATGCCAGGTTTATATTTTCTGAATCTTCGAGCAATAAACCGTTCCGTTGCACATAAACGCTTTTGTATTTGGATTGCTCATAGTTGTATCCCAACATACCTTTGAAGTAGTGGGCATCGGCAAATGTGTCTTCATAGTCGGCATAAATATTGGTAGCCATATATTCTGTCCGCATGCTACTTTCCTTCAAGTCGTTGTACTTGGTACTCAGTTCGCTTGTAACGCCCTCACTTGTGCTGTAAGGAACCGGAACACGGCGCTGGGTCTGTGCATTGTCTGTATTACGGAAAGTAAAATCGCCTCTCACATGCAGTTTATTTTCGAGGAAAGAAGCTGTAAATCCGGTAGTATTCTTCAATACTTTGTTATTCGTATCGATACCATTCTTTCCATAGATAAAATCTCCTACGGAATAAGCGGCAGAGAAAGAAAGACTGCCGTCAGGATTGAATATCGGTGAGGTCGGATGCCCCTCATCGGAAATATTACGCCAGATGGAACCTCCTTCACCCACATTTATCGGGTTGTGGTAATCCATATTGGAGAAGTCCATATTGTTCTCGATTTTCAGCCAGTCGAATACCTGCACGGAACCTTTCGCGCGGAGGTTCATCATTTTATAATCGTCGGTATTGTAGCGGAACAGACCGTCGTAACCGTAGAAACGACCGGAGACATAGTAATTTAATTTACCGTTATTACCGGTTACGGACAAATTATGGTCCTGGGCAAATGTAGTTTTCTTGTAGAGGGCATCGTAGTAATCTTCATTCCCGTAGTAAACATATTTACCGTTTGCATCTACCGTCACTTCTTCTGTGATACCCTGCTCTTTACGCCGTTTAAATTCCTCAAGCCATCCTAAAGAGAACTCTTGTGTCTTATTGATATTTTTCGGGTCGGCAGAATAGTTATTCCAAGCATGGTAGGCTTCATAAAAATGGCTGGCATATTCATACCCGTCCGTTACAAAGTCAGGGACAGTTACCGGTTTTTGCATCGAGAAATTACCGGTATAAGTAATGGATGTTTTATCTTTCGAAGGTTCTTTCGTAGTAATCAAAACAACACCGAAAGTACCGCGTGCACCGTAAATAGCAGCAGAAGCAGCATCTTTCAAAACGGATACGCTGGCTATATCATTCGGATTCAACATGGACGGGTCGCCTTCCACACCGTCAATCAGAACCAATGCACTACCGCCCTGACCGATAGAGGTAGTACCACGCACATTGTAAGTAGCGGTACGGGTAGGCTTGCCGTCTGTCAACTGGATATTCAGGTTAGGAATCGAACCCTGTAATGCCTGGGTTACGTTCGGGACGGAACGGTTATCGAACACTTCACTGGTCACCTGCTCTACCGCACCGGTCAGATTCAGCTTTTTCTGTGTACCGTATCCTACAACTACTACCTCATCCAGTTTTTGTGTGTCTTCCAATAATGTTATTTGCAGGCTTTTTTCTCCTTTCAATTGAATTTCTTTCTGGATATATCCGATAAAAGAAACGGTCAGGACTGCCCCTTGATGTACTTCCAGCGAGAATTTACCGTCAATATCGGTTACTGTTCCGTTTGTAGTCCCCTTCTCCACTACATTAGCTCCAATAACAGGCTCTCCATTTCCATCGATAACCGTGCCGGTCAGATAAAAAGTTCCCTGTTGGGTAACATTCATCTTTATTCCGCTAATCCCGACGGAATAAACGGCAGGGACTCCCTGCAACGTACCGGCTAAACAAAGTAGACCCGCCAAACGGGCTACATCTCTCCTTACTCTCATGTTAAATCTTTTTGTGTTAAAACAAATATTTTTTCACCTATTAAAACTGCCGCAAAGAAACAACCGTGAGATTAAAAAGCTATTTACATGAAATGACAATTACATTACGAAACCGTATAAACGCAAACGTGCCTTCCAGCACCCTGCATACACAGGGGCGGAAGGCACGCCAACTAAAAGAATAAACCGTTTTAGGCGGTGATTGTAAGCCGGTTGCTGCCAAAAATGGACACATCCAGCTTGTTCATTATATACTTTATCGCTAACTGGGCCTTAACCGAATTACCAGCTTCATCGATAGGAGGAGCAAAGGCGGCTATACCGAATACTCCCGGCATAACTCCCATTACGCCACCGCCGACACCGGTCTTTGCAGGGATGCCGGATGTGTACAACCAATCCCCCGTATGTTCATAAAAACCGACGGTTGCAATCAGTGACACGATTTTCGGCGACAGGCTTCCGTCGAATACCTGCTTTTTCGTTACCGGATTCAACCCTTTATTGCCGATGGTTGCCGCAGCGATAGAAAGCTGACGGGCAGTCACGCCCAATGAACACTGGCGGGTATACAAATCGAGCGACATATCCGGGCCATCGTAGATACGGTTATAGTTTTTCAATAACCAGGCAATGGAACGGTTGTTGAAGTTGGTAGCCGATTCGGATTTATACAGTTCGTCTATCAACTGAGGAGCGCTTCCGCACAGGTCTGTGATATTCGAAACGATAGCCTCCCATTTTTTAGCGGAGTCGCCAAGCGGTTGAACCATGCTGCAAGCCGTAATTGCACCGGCATTTACCAACGGAGTGGACGGATGGTCTTTTTCAAGCAGAATCGCCATGATTGAGTTGAACGGCAGACCGGTAGCATCGGCTCCAATCATTTCCAGCAGTTTTTCGGCTCCGTATTGGCGGAGGGCAAGCACTGCCGTATGTACTTTGGATACGGATTCGATACCGAAACGGTAGTCGTAATCGCCTAAGGTGATGGTTTCGCCATTCATCAGGCAGATACTGATACCGAACAGGTTCTTGTCTATATTTGCCAGGTAAGGAATGTAGTCGGCGTTTTTGCCTCCCGTATTCCCTTTCACCTGTTCATAGGCTTCCTGGGCAATCTCTTTTATCTGTGAAATGGAAACATGCTTCTCCATATGCTTATTTCGTTTTATGAGGCATACCTGTGTGAGTGAATACAGAACCCTTTACTTCCAGATTCTTGTCTTGTGCGATACGGGTAGGAGTCGGATATTCCAGTTTTTCCAGTTCTGTAATTGCACCACGGATATCGTTCAGCAACATGTCTGCCATATCACGGCTGAAGCCCTGACGTGCTACAATACGCATGACTACATAATTCTCAAGGTCATTAGGAAGTGTATAAGCAGGAACCATCCATCCGTTTTGTTTTAGTTTATCCTGCAAGTCATACAGAGTCCATTTTGCCTTTTTAGCATAATCCGGTTTCAGGTACCAGATAAACAATGGGTTGACCACTTCGTTGCTGTAATTTACGAACGGAGCCATCTTGCCGATTTCGGTATGCAGGTATTTGGTTACTTCCATGCTGTTGTACTGGATAGCTTTGTATCCCTGGAATCCGAGACGGATAAACTGGTAATATTGTCCGAGGATTTGTGCAGCAGGACGTGAAAAGTTCAAACCAACCTGTGTAATATTCGCACCCAGATAATTTACACTGAATGACATTGAATCGGGCAGATAGGATTTATCTTTCCATACAACCCATCCCAGACCCGGATAAACAAGTCCGAACTTATGACCGGATGTACTGATAGACAATACCCATTTCAAACGGAAGTCCCATTTCAGTTCCGGTTTAAGGAAAGGAAGGATAAAACCACCGGAAGCAGCATCCACATGGATAGGAATATCATAGCCTGTCTTTGCGTTGTAAGCGTCCAATGCTTTATCCAAAGCCTCTACATCATCATTCAAACCAGTCCATGTCACACCCTGGATAGGTACGATACAGATGGTATTTTCATCACACATCTTCAATGCAGCTTCGGGGTCCAAGGTTGTTTTTTCGAGTGTCAAAGGAACCTGGCGCATTTCAATCTGCCACAACTGTGCAAACTTTTCCCATACGACCTGGAAACCGGTAGATATTACAAAATTAGGTTTATCCACAGGTTTACCGGCTGCCAGTCTTTTCTTGCGCCAACGCAACCAGGCAGCTACCCCGCCCAACATACAAGCTTCGGAGGAACCGATAGCCAATGCACCGGCTTTCCAGTCGGCCTTTTCAGGGCTGTTCCACAAATTAGCCATGATATTGATACATTTTGCGTTCATCACAGCAATACGCGGATACTCTGTTTCGTCTATGTAATTGATGTTGATTGCTTCGTTCATCAATTTAGTTGCATAGTCATCCATGTAGGTAGTAACGAATGTTGCCAGGTTCAGACGAGGTTGTGTCTGTGCGTAGGTTTCGTCTTTTACCATCTGATAAGCAATCTCCGGGGTTGTAGGTCCTTCCGGGATTCTGTCTACCGGGGAAGTTTGTAACATTTCTTCTGAGCCAAAAATCGCAGTCTTGGCATCTCCTTTTCTGAAATTAGAATCTTCCATGTCTTTTTTGTTTTTAATTATTAATGGCGTCACCGACATTTTTCCGTCGATGTATGCCAAAAACAGCCACCAGACACAATTGTTCTCGGATTTTGGTTAAACCTGCAATATTTGGCGTTTATTAAAATAATGTTATATAAGAGTGTAAAAAACTACGGGTATTTTAACCTAAAAGGAGAAAAGCAGCCAAAATACCCGAGGATATGCAGAATCCGGTTATTCACTTTTTATACTGTTCACCGGATTTTCATTGGCCGCCCTCCAGTTTTGGAAGGTAACGGTCAGGAAGGTAATAGCCATCACGACAAACAAGGCTATCAGGAAAGTCCACCAATAGATAGGCGTACGATAAGCAAAGTTCTCCAACCACAGATAGACACCATACCAAGCTATGGGAGCTGCTATCACAAAACATATCAACACGATTCTCAGATACACCTTATTGAACATAACCAGGATTTCCCCTACTGTCGCCCCATGTACTTTCCGGATACCGATTTCCTTCCGGCGGTATTGGGTTTCAAAAATCACCAGACCAAATACGCCGACAATAGAAATAATGATAGCTAAAAGGCTGAATAATGTAATCATCCGTTTCAGGTATTGTTCCTTTTGATACAATTGGTCGTATACCTTATCATAAAAACGAATATCAAACGGATATGCAGGATCGATATCCGCTACTGTCTGCCGGATATGTTCGACTGCTTCTTCCACATTCGTTCCGGCTTTCAGGCGGATATAAGAAATGGGAAGTGTCTGGCCATTCATTATGAATGCCATGTCAAAATTATTCTGGCGGAGAGATACCAGTTTCACATCTCCCATAAAACCGGCAATATAACTACCCCCATCCAGATACTCGCCCGGCGCCATATCCATTTTCTCCTGAACAGAACGGGAATAAATATAAGTAGTGACAGAGTCGGAACGCAATTCGTCCGTTTCATTAAAGTCGCGCCCTCCGGTTATCGGGAAGCCCATTACTTTCAAGAAATTACGGGATACTGGAATATAGTAGGTATAAAACTCTTTTCCTTTATACTGCTGTGAATTCATCGAATACGTATCCGAACCACCGACAATATTTGCAGAAAAAGCCACATCTTCAATACCCGGATAGGCTTTCAGTTTACTTGCATACACATCTTTCGACTGCTTGTATGTCTGGCGGGAAAGTTCCACGATGGCTATCTGGTCTTTATCGAATCCCAGGTTCAGCGAACGCATATAATTGTTTTGCAACTGGATAAAAGAAGCTCCTATAATCAATCCGATAGATACGATGTATTGAAACCCTATCAGAACAGTCCGCAACTTTCTTCCCGTAGCCGATAAACCGAAACTGCCTTTCAGTACAAGTGCAGGAGGGAAAGAGGTCATATACCAGGAAGGATAAAGACCGGCTATCAACCCAACAACTACAGAAATTCCAACCATCAGCAAAATCAATCCTGTATGATGTAGCAACGATGTATCCGCCTCCACAAACGAAAGTATCTGCAAATGGTTCAATACACCTACAATAGCCAGTGAAAACAGGCAAGCCAGTAAACTAATGCCTATGGCTTCCCCTACCAATGCCAGACGTAACCCGGCCGTAGAACTTCCTAATATCTTTTGCGTATTGATGCTTTTGATACGCATCGGAGCCAGAGAGGTACTGAAATTGGTAAAATTGATGCCTGCTACTATCATAACGAGCAAAGCTATCAATAACAATATCTTAATAATATCCGGATTACCGACCTTGCAAAAATCCGTTATCTGGTTCGGCAGATAATAAATATCCGCCAGAGGAGTAAGTTTCAGATGTGCACCTTTTTCCGGACAACCATGCTGGCCAAAATCGAATGTCTTATTAAAACTATCTTCTACTATCTCTTTTGATTCGGGGCTATTCAGCAAAATATAACCTAATGAACTCTGGCCATACCAGTCATTTTCACCTACCTTATCCATTGCTGTATATATTACATTCTCCAACTGGGTATTTGCCGGTAAATCCTTATATACGGCCCCAACGGTAAAGCTGGATAAATTGCCTTTGTAAGGCAGGTTGTCTTCTACATTTATCTGCTGTCCTACGGCCTGTTCATTACCGAACATCCGGCGTGCCATACTTTCCGGGATAATCACTTTTTCCGGATCGGACAAACAAGACAAGTCTCCATCCACCTTCTGAAAATCAAAAACACGTACGAAATCCGGATAACAAAACATCATAACTTCCCGGAAACCTCTCTGCTCCGCACCCTCCCCGACCGTCATAAAATAAACGGGAGAACTGAACAAACTCAACAACGACGAAGCCTCCACATGGGGTGATGAGGCAGCTACAGCATTGAAGAAAGCCCGTGGAACTACCGGACCGAAATAATCGTTTGCCTCCCGCATCCGATCCACACGGTATATCCGATCCGATGTAGAATAGCAACGATCGAATGTCCGTTCGTAATCAATCTGCATCATAATCACCAGAAATGCAGCAAAAGCAACAGCCAGGCTGGCTATATTTAAGGATGTAGCCAGTTTAAAACGACGCAAAGTATTTAGAAAATTCCGAACCAATGTTCCCATATTTGTAATATTGTTTAGAAGCAGCACAAAATGCTTGCTGATTGAGCATAATAATATACAAAGAATATGCCAAAATTTATATCTATCAGTATATCAACAATATAAAACAACACAAACCAATTCCTCCTGTAAAAAAATTAGACAAAGGTGTAAATATATTTGACAGTAAAACGTCCTGTTTATTTCTGACAGTTAAAGTGAACAATTGGAATATTGCTTTGTTTCAGTATCATAACTATAACGCCCAACGAAAGAATTACTATGCGCATACAGACCGGACAGGGGACCATTCCCCTTATCACATTAATAGGCATATGGTCGATTTCGGCATTAAACGCCCTCCCGGGACTTGCCGTTTCCCCCATTCTCGGAAAGTTATCCACAATCTTTCCCCACTCCACGGAACTGGATATACAGATGCTTTCCTCGCTCCCATCGTTGCTGGTTATACCTTTTATTATATTATCAGGTAAACTGACAGAAAAGGTCAACTATATACGACTATTGCAAACCGGGCTTATTATCTTTTCCTTAAGCGGCATTTTGTACCTGCTTTCCAATAAAATGTGGCAACTGATTGCCGTCAGTGCTTTGTTGGGGGTCGGTTCCGGACTGATTGTGCCGTTATCTACAGGACTTATTTCCCGTTTCTTTATCGGCGGATACCGGACCAAACAGTTCGGTTTAAGTTCGGCCATTACAAATGTAACCTTGGTATTGGCTACCACCCTGACCGGATTCCTTGCCGAAATCAACTGGCACCTGCCGTTTGTTGTCTATCTGTTTCCTCTTATTTCCATTGTCCTTTCGGTTTATCTGAAAAACAGTATCGCACAAAATAAATCAAAAATCGTACCGGCGGATATAGCCGTTCCGGAACAAGACCCTTCGGATACTGCATACGGACGTAGCGGTATACAGGTAAGACACCTGATACAAATCATGTTGTTTTACGGTCTGGCCACTTATCTGTCTGTCATTATCAGCTTTAATCTGCCTTTCCTGATGAAAGAATATCATTTTACAAGTGGAAATTCCGGGATTATGATTTCCCTGTTTTTCCTGGCTATCATGACACCCGGATTTTTCCTGAACCGGATAGTAGCGGTATGGAAGAAAAAAACAAAGTTCTATTGTATGCTCCTGATGGCGGCAGGGATGGCACTTATTGTGTTTTTCCGTTCCGAATGGCTGATTGGTTTAGGATGTATATTTACCGGGTTTGCATATGGTATCATACAGCCTATCGCTTACGATAAAACAACCCGTACGGCTCTTCCGGCAAAGGTTACACTGGCACTGGCATTCGTTATGGCAATGAATTACCTTGCCATCCTGCTGTGCCCGTTTATTATCGATGCACTCAGTTCCATATTCCATACGAAATCACAACAATTTCCTTTCATACTGAATATGGTTATCGCCTTGATTGCCGCGGTATGGGCCTATATGAAACAGGATTCTTTCCTGTTCAACGACAGTTACAAAAAAGTATAAATCCCAATAAATACAACCTATGAAGAATAAAGTAGCAGAAGCAAATATTTACATGATTATTTCCAAAACATTCAGTGGTTTGAACATGAATGGTTTGAAGTACCTCCTGCCCTTATGGATAAGCCCGTTGACGGGAGTTACCTTCCGATGCGTATTCGGTGCTGTTGCTTTCTGGATTATAGGGATGTTTATGAAACCGGAGACATCCACAAGAAAAGAAAAACTAACTCTTTTCATGTTAGGTGCGCTCTGTATTTACGGATTTATGTTCTTTTATCTGATCGGATTGAGTAAAACAACTCCTATTTCCAGTTCCATATTTTCCAGCCTGCAACCCATTTGGGTATTCATCCTTTCCGTATTATTCTTTAAGGAAAAATTAAGCTGGATGAAGGTTATCGGTATAGGAGTCGGTTTCGGAGGCGCTTTGCTGTGTATCCTCACCCAAAAGAGCGATGACCTGGCTTCCGATGCGTTTACAGGAAATATGTTCTGCCTCCTCAGCTCGATTGCCTATGCTGTCTACCTGATAGCCAGCAACCGTGTATTGAAAAATGTAGGCGAGATGACGATGCTCCGCTACACATTTACTGGTGCCGCTTTCTCCAGTATTATTGTAAACTTCTTTACCGGATTCGACGCACCTATGTTTGAAATGTCTTTTCACTGGAAACCGTTTGCCGTATTGATGTTCGTACTTATATTCCCGACAGTTATCAGTTATCTGCTTATCCCGGTAGGACTGAAATATCTGAAAACAACACTGGTTGCCTTATACGGGTATCTGATTTTGATCGTAGCAACCATTACCTCCCTTATTATCGGACAAGACCGGTTTAGCTGGCCCCAGTTAATTGCCATCCTGCTCATCTGTTCGAGCGTTTATTTTGTAGAGATAGCCGAAAAGAAAGAGAAAGCCTGATTTTTTTCTTTTTCTTTGTAACAACTTGTTTTTTGTTCCGTCTACTTTATAAATACCTTCCGGAAGCGCGCTCCGGAAAGCATTTGACAAAACGGAACATAAAATAATAATACAATAGAAAGATGAAAAAATACATTGCAATCCTGGTACTATTCTTTATCTGCCAGACCGGATACAGCCAAAGCATGGACAGCCTGTTCAAGACCTTTTCCAAACAGGAACATGTAACCAAAGTAACCGTCGGTCCCTTTATCATAAAGCTGGGCAGTTTGTTCACAAACACTATGGGAGTAAATAATATCGAAGTGCTGGACTTCGACGACTGTAGCAAGGATATAAAAGACAAGCTGAATGAAGCGGTCCATAATCTGAACGATTCCCGTTTCGAGACAATGATTACTACCAACGACGATGATACCCGCACACGTATCCTGGTACATATCGATAAAGATATGATTCGCGAACTGGTCATTCTCTGTACAGGCTCGGACAATACCTTAATCCGTATCAAAGGCAAAATCAAACCATCCGATATAAAGAAAGTAGTAAAACAACATAGTAATGGATGCTGATAGCTTTAAAAGGCTGTTCCTTCCTCTCCACCCCAAACTATTCCGCATAGCCTACGCTTTGGTTGAAAGTAAAGCGGATGCGGAAGACATCCTGCAAGATGCCTACTGCAAATTATGGAACCGGAGAGACGAATTAGCCGGAATCCAATCCCCGGAAGCATTCTGCGTTACATTAGTAAAAAATCTCTGCCTCGATTTTCTCCGTTCCGCCCATGCCAACAGGCATGATGAGGAGATAACGGAAGCCATTACGCTTTCCACGGATTCCTCCCCGGAAAAGGAACTGGAGACACAAGACAAGATACGGCAAGTCCGACGGTTAATAAACAAACTGCCACAAAATCAACGGCAGGTTTTAAAACTAAGAGGAATAAACGATTGCTCTCTGGATGAAATAGAACAAATTACCGGACTCAGTGCCGTTAATATACGAGTGCTTCTCTCCCGGGCACGCAAAATAATCCGGGAACAGTTTGAGAAATTATATGAAACGAATGTAGTATGAATAGAAACGATAAACAAATAGATGAATTGATTGATAAAGCGCTTCAGGAAGAGATGGCTTTGCCGGAAGGCCTTTCCAGCCGTTTGGAAAAGCAAATCGACCTATTGGCTGCCAATGAAGGGAAAAGAAGCCGTTTATCACTTCGTAAACGTTCTCTCTACTGGTTCAGCGGAATAGCTGCAACCCTATTGCTTTGCATCGGAATATTCGGCTACAATACTTCGTCTTCCGCAGGTAAACAGCTTGCCGATACGTACTCGAACCCGCAAGAAGCTGCCCTCGTTGCCGAAAAGGCGTTACTACTGATGTCACAAAACCTCAACAAGGGTATCAGCCAGGTTGACAATGCCAATCAGGAAATAATCAAAGTAAACCATATTTTAAACAAACATTTAAACGATTGATAAAATGAAAACAAAATATATCTTTCTTCTTCTATGCCTGTTTTGCTCTACCCTATGTTTTGCACAGGATAAATTATTCGACAAATATGCCGATATGAACAATGTGACTTCCGTCTATATATCCAAGAAAATGTTCCAGATGATACCCTCTATAGAGAGCGGCGGGCTTAACCTGGCGAACCTGAAAGGGAAAATAGAGAACATGCAGATCCTTACTTCCGATAAGCAGGAAATAAAAGAGAACATGAAAAAAGATTTTTCTAATATTATCGGTAAATCGCATGAAATGCTGATGCGCGTGAAAGACAACAATACCAATGCGGTCTTTTATGTGGAACAGAAAGGGGATTTAATCAACGAGATGATTATGCTTGCCGACAGTGATTCCAGTTATGTGGTCATTCGCCTTGCAGGTAAATTCACTTTACAGGATATACAGGATGTGGCAAGCAGTTTTTCAAAATAGGACAAAAAGCAGGCAACGACCTGCTCCAAATGATAAAACTTTTTTGGCACTCCGAGAAATGCTTAGAAAACAGAAAACCTTAGTTCTGATAGGACTAAGGTTTTTTCTTTATCCTTTAGTTACCGTAACAAAATTAGAGATATAAAATAACCCTATACTTTCAAAAATGATATTAAAATTAACTAAACTGATATTTCCATAAAATACATATATCACTTTTCCCGACCAAAAACCGACTATAATACCTAAAAACAAACTTATATACCCAATTAAACCCACCTTTTCGTACCATTTACCATTCCATAGTTAATAGTCCTATCAGAACAAATTCAATTATCATTTTTAAATCATTTGCCTATGGAGAGATGTAAAACAACGCGCCTAAAAATTTTATTGTAGAGAAAATTAAAGTATTTCAATTGTTAAATTAAATTTTAATATTATGATCAAATCGAGATGCAGCAACCTATTATCGAAAGCTGTATTATTATCAGTTTTTTTAAGCCCCGGATATGTAATATCAAATATTCATGCAGACACGGCGTATTCCATCAGCGGTATAGAGCAGGTAACCGGTAAGCTGACCGGACGGGTAGTTGATGCAAAAGGTGACCCCATACCTGGAGCTAATATAGCTGTGAAAGGAACGACTATCGGAACTATCACAGACATGGATGGTAATTTTTCCATAGATGTCAACCCAAATCAAATACTCACGATCAGTTTCATCGGATATGAAACAAAAACAATACCTGTTTCCAATCAGAAGACCTTGAATGTCGTTCTAAAAGAAAATGTAAACGAACTGGACGAGCTTGTGGTCGTCAGTTACGGTACACAGAAAAAAAGAGATTTAACAGGGTCGGTGTCAAAAGTCGATGCAGAAGAATTGGAAAGTATTCCGGTCGGACAGTTTGCTCAGAAACTGCAAGGACAAATAGCCGGTGTACAAATCAACCAGTCAACAGGACAACCCGGTAAAGGCATGGGGTTCCGTATCCGTGGCGCCGCTTCGATAAACGGTGGCAGCTCTCCCCTATTTGTTGTGGATGGAATGCCAATCAATATGGATTTAAGCAGTATTAACCCGGATGAAATCGAAACATTTTCCATCCTGAAAGATGCTGCTGCTACTTCTTTGTATGGTTCACGAGCAGCTAATGGTGTCGTTCTGATCACCACGAAACGGGGAAAACAGGGGAAAACACAAGTCGATGTAAATGCTTCATTCGGCATCCAAACCCTGAAAGGATTGAAAACTCCAAACGTTATGAACGGAGAAGAATTCGCTCAATACAAAAAAGAATATTACGAAGATGCTGCCAGATATGAAGGCTATACCGGCGGTGTCCCGGAGCAATATCAGAATCCGGCACAATACGGAGCGGGAACGAACTGGTACGACTTACTGACCCACAATGCCACCACACAAAATTACAGCGTCAGTGTCACAGCCAATAAAGATAAATTCAAGACAGCTATTGTATTAGGTTACTTCCGCCAGGACGGTGTGATGTACAATTCTAATTTCGAACGTTACTCTTTACGTGCAAACAACGACTATCAGGTTAATGACAAATTAAAATTAGGATTGAACATTGCTCCTACCTTGCAAATCAAAAATAATCAAAATACGGACGGTGGCTGGCAGATATTAAGCGCGGCTTTTCTGGCAGACCCGACTGTTAACCCGTATGATAAAAACGGAGAACCTATCCTTTCCCTTAATTCTCCAGGGATGTTCCCGCAACCGAACTGGATACGGGTCTTAAACGAAAAAACAAGCAAAACCCAGGATCTGACTTTGTTAAGTAATGTTTTTGCCGAATTGGATATCTGGAACGGCATCAAATATAAATTCCAGGCAGGATTTGATTTAGGTGCTAAGAATTACAGAGACTTTACGCCTTCAACGGCGGGAGGCGCTATGTTCACAGCTCCCCCACAGAAAGCGAGTGGACAATATAACACGAATTTCCACTATAGCTGGACCATCGAAAACATGTTGATGTATAACCAGAAATTCGGTGATCACAGTATTGACGCATTAGTGGGATACAGCGCCCAGAAATATTCAAACGAATATAACCAACTGACGGCAACGGATTTTCCGAGTGACGATATCGCTTGGATGGGAGCCGGAGCCACTAAAAATGGCGACAACAATATCGAACAATGGACATTAGCTTCTGTAATTGCGCGTGCCAACTACAGCTATAAAGACCGCTATCTGTTGCAAGCCACATTCCGCCGTGACGGATGTTCCCGTTTCGGAACCGGTAACAAATATGCGAACTTCCCTTCCGTATCTGCCGGATGGATTGTTTCAGACGAAGCCTTTATGGAACCTGTTAGCAACGTGATGAACTATTTAAAGATCAGGGCCAGCTACGGTCTGACAGGAAACTACAATATCGGTAATTACCGCTACATTGCGGGGGTCAATACTTATAACTATGTATTAGGAGGCGCATTGGCTCCTGGAAAAGGATTAGGTAACTTAGGTAATAATGCCCTGACCTGGGAAGAAACGAAACAATTGGACTTAGGCGTCGATCTCGGATTCCTGAACGACCGTATTTACCTCATGTATGATTACTACAAAAAGAAAGTCAACGGACTTTTGTATCAGGTAGATATTCCAAGAGCTTCCGGTTTTTCCAATATCTATTCCAACATTGGCGATTACAGGGCATGGGGACATGAAATAACACTTCAATCCCGTAATCTTATCGGTGAATTCAAATGGACAACCAATCTGAACATAGCTTTCAACCGAAATGAAATAACCAAAATGGGAACGAATGACACACCGAAAGGCGGATATTCCAACCAGGAAGATTTCAATCGTCTGGCCGTAGGCGAACCTATCGGTATATTCATGGGGTATGTGTTCGACGGCGTGTATATGACCGAAGAAGAGTTTAATTCGCAGCCGAAACATGCATCGTCCGAAATCGGTACAGTCCGGATGAAAGATGTCAGCGGTCCTAACGGTGTTCCCGACGGCATAATCGATAACAACGACCGTGTGAAAATCGGTGATCCGAATCCGGACTTCATCTATGGTATGACAAATGAATTCTCATGGAAGAACTTCGATCTGAGCATCCTGATCAGCGGACAAGTAGGAGGTGATATCATAAACTCCAACTACGAGCATACGTTAAATATTGATGGCTGTTTCAATGTCTTGAAAGAAGTAGCCAACCGTTGGCGTTCACCGGAAAATCCAGGTAATGGGTTTGTTCCCAGAACAAAAGCCGGTACAACAGAACTATTCCGCTTCAACAACAGCAGTTGGGTATACGATGCTTCCTATCTAACGATCAAAAATATCACACTGGGCTATACGATTCCTATCAAACCGAGTCAGTACCTGTCCAAGCTCCGGGTGTATATTACAGCCCAGCAATTGGCTACATTCACGAAATATCCCGGTATGAACCCGGAAATCGCCATGAATGAAGATATGGGATGGAACGGTTTAGGCGTCGACCGTACGACTTACCCGGTTCCTAGAACATTCAGCATCGGATGCAATATCTCATTCTGACAGGAAAACAAATTATAAACTTAAAACGAAAAATCATGAAAAAGATATTTAGTTTAGTTGTTGCATTATTTACTTTGGCTTCTTGTTCGGAAGATTTTCTGAACCTGACCCCTCAGTATTATCCGAATGATGCAACTTTCTTTAAAACCCAGGAGCAGTTCACCCAAGCAGTAAACGGAGCTTACGCTGCCCTGCGCGGGGTTTCGGCAAGACAAGGATATCTCATGGGAGAAATGCGTTCTGATAATACGCATTATACCCGTTACAAAGCAGACCGAGGACTTCATATTCTCTATCGGGAAAACATTGCAGATTTTGTCGTAGATGATCAGAATCAATGGACAAACGAAATGTATTATGCCTGCTATACGGGTATTTCGAGAGCGAATACTATTCTAAACCGTATCAAAGAAACTACTTTTCCGGAAGACTTCAAGAATAAAACGATAGGAGAAGCCAAATTCATCCGCTCATTCCTGTATTTTCAATTAGTGCAATGCTACGGAGACGTACCTTTGCATCTAGAAGAAGTAACAGGAACTGATAATGCATTCTTACCCCGTTCCCCTGCCAATGACGTATATACAGCTATGATCGACGATGTGAAAGATGCAATCGAAAAACTACCGGCTGTCAAATTCCCACAAAACGGAGCAGCGACTAAAGGCGCTGCTAAAATGCTTTATGCATATATCCTGATGACAAAACCCGACAGGGATTACACGACAGCCGAAACCCAACTAAAAGATATCATGAATATGGGATACGAGTTACTTCCGGATTATGCAGACATATATGATACTTCCAAAAAGAACGGAAAAGAATCTATTTTCGAAATTCAGTATCAGATGGGTGACCAAGGGCAACAAAGTGACTGGCTCTACTATTTCATTCCAAAGACTACGAATGCGGAAATCATCACCGGCGTACCTGATTGCAGTACCTTACTGACAGGAGGTTGGAACGTCCCTACACCTGAAATGATTGCCTCCTACGAACCGGGTGATCTTCGTGTAGATCCGTCTATCGCAGTCGCAGTAGGTACGCTGGATGCCGCAAATGCATTAGTCGTTGCCGAAGTACTGAAAGTCGGCGACCCGAAAATCAACGATTACCCGGTAAATTATCCGTTCATCAACAAATACCGCCATGCACACTCCAAAATAGAGAATACGGATGACAACTGGCCTGTTTACCGCTATGCGGACTGCCTGTTACTGTTAGCTGAATGTCTGGTTGAACAAGGTCGCGCCGGCGATGCTGTCTCATATGTAAATCAAGTTCGTATCCGTGCCGGCTTGCCAACTGTTACAACGGTCGACGCCGAAGTCGTTGCCAACGAACGACGCCACGAACTTGCATTTGAAAATCACCGATGGTACGATTTGTTGAGGACAGGAAAAGCAATTGAAGTCATGACCTCCTACGGAAAATACATCAAAACAATCGATCCGGAACTTCCGGACCGTACATATCAGATAAAACCGGAATACTTACTTTATCCGATTCCTTACAACGAATTACAATTAAATGATCAACTCAAGCAAAATTCTGGTTATTAATATTCATAAGGTTTTCACATCTTTTATTTTTTAACAAAAGGGACGGCCCAATTTACGGGGGGCCGCCCCCTTTTACTATTACCGCCATAAAAACACGACTAATTAACAAGTATGCCTCCAGGCTGAACAAATGGAAGACTTTAAATTAATTCACTAAACACACAGAAAAGACTGCAATATGAAAAATAATCTATTCAATATTTGCATCATATGCATGCTTTTTCCACTTATCTTACAGGCAGCAGACACACATTCTGTCTACAACCTGCGGTGCGAACAAGAAGAAAATCCACTGGGAATAGAGACTTTACAACCTCGTTTCAGTTGGCAGATTCAAGCTCAGCAACGGAACTTCGAGCAATCCGCCTGGCAGATACTCGTAGCCGATTCCCCGGAAAAATTGCAGATAGACAACGGAAATATTTGGAATAGCGGAAAAAACAAATCCTCCGCCTCCGTACTGGTTCCTTTCAAGGGAAAAGGATTAGAAGCAGGACAGGTATATTATTGGAAAGTAAAAACCTGGGATAAAGATGGAAATGCCTCGCCATGGAGCCTTATTCACCAGTTCTCGATGGGACTGCTTTCAGAAAAGGACTGGAGCAATGCCAAATGGATCGCATTGGAAAAAGATAAGAAAGACGAGATTGTCACGACCGGATTACACGGCCTGGCAAATGTAGATCGAATATTGAAAGGCAAAAAGACCGGTATGTACTACCTGCCCCAATTCAGGAAAGAGTTTGCAGTTCAAAAAACCGTAAAACGAGCAGTTGCCTATGTTTCCGGCCTCGGTCATTTCGATATGTTCCTAAATGGAAGTAAAGTCGACAACCATTTCCTTGACCCGGGATGGACGAAATATGATAAATGCGCCTTATATGTTTCCTTCGATATCACTGCACAGTTAAAACAGGGACAGAATGCTGTCGGCGTAATGGTAGGAAACGGTTTCTTCAATATCCCGCGCGAACGGTATTTCAAACTGCTTGCTTCTTACGGTGCTCCCCGCCTGTTGATGAAAATACAAATAGACTATACGGACGGCAATACGCAGACTGTTGTAACCGATACAGATTGGAAAGTAACCGAAAGCCCTGTTACCTACAGCAGTATTTACGGAGGTGAAGATTACGATGCCAATAAAGAACAAGATGGATGGATGCAACCTGGTTTCGACGACTACACCTGGAATAAGGCGCTGGACACAGGCTGGAAAACCCGGCTCCTCTCCCAACGCTCCGCACCGCTGACCGTACGCGACCGAATCCCCACCGTTCGTCTTTTCAAGACCAAGCAAGGACAATGGGTCTACGATTTGGGACAAAACTTTTCCGGCATCATACGGCTTTCCCTACATGCAAAGAACACGCATCCGGTTAAACTTTATCCGGCCGAACTGCTGAATCCGGACAGTACCGTAAACCAAAGTGCATCCGGTACTCCTTTCTGGTTCGGTTACATCCCAAAGGGCAAAGGAATGGAAAACTGGCAACCGCAATTTACCTATTACGGGTTCCGTTATGTGCAAGTAGAAGGTGCTATTCCAACCGGGCAGCCGAATCCGGACGGATTACCTGAAATAATAGAAATAACAGGTCTACATACTTGTAACTCGGCCGAAAATGTCGGCAGTTTCCATTGTTCGAAACCGTTATTCAACCAGATATACGAACTAATCGACTGGGCTATCCGCAGCAATATGGCAAGCGTACTGACCGACTGTCCGCACCGGGAGAAGTTGGGCTGGTTGGAAGAAGCACACCTGATGCAATACTCCGTACAATACCGCTACAACTTGGCGCAATTGTATGAAAAGACATTTAACGACATGCGTTCCACACAGGCTGACAACGGCATGATTCCGACCATTGCCCCTGAACTGGTCGAGTTTGAAGGAGGATTCAAAGATACGCCTGAATGGGGAAGCACATTTATCATCAGCCCCTGGTACATCTATCAGTGGTATGGCGACACACGCCTGATCGAAACCTATTATCCGGATATGCAACGTTACATCAGCTACCTGTCCTCAAAAGCGAATAACCATATCATCGCCTACGGTTTGGGAGACTGGTTCGATATTGGTCCCAAGCCCCCGGGAGAAGCCCAACTGACCTCCAATGGCGTAACGGCCACCGCTATTTACTATTATGATGTTACCCTGATGGAGAAAATGGCCGGTCTTTTAGGCAAACCGGACGATGCACGCAAATACCGGGAACTGGCGGTACGGATCAAACAAGCTTTCAACCAGACCTACTGGAACTCGGTCACCCGTAAGTATGACCGTAATAGTCAGGCAGCAAACGCCATCGCCCTCTACATGGGACTGACAACACCGGAAAACAGGCAGCAGGTATTCGACAACCTGATCGCCGATATTCACGGACGGAACAATGCCCTTACGGCAGGTGACGTAGGTTACCGGTATGTCTTGCGCGCTCTTGAAGCAGGCGGTGCATCGGATGTAATTTACGACATGAACTGTAAATACGACTCGCCGGGATACGGTTGGCAACTGGCTCACGGGGCTACCGCCCTCACCGAGTCCTGGCAGGCATACGGCTTCGTATCAAACAATCATTTTATGCTGGGTCATCTGATGGAATGGCTATTCAGTGGTCTGGGTGGCATCCGTCAACGGGAAGATTCTTTCGGGTTCAAACATATTGTGATACATCCTGAGCCGGTAGGAGATATCCGGGAAGCACGAACGACCTACCAATCACCTTACGGACTAATCGTCTCGGATTGGAAAGATAATAACAACGAGTTTACAATCCGGGTGGAAGTTCCGGCAAACAGCCGGGCTTCCGTATACCTCCCATCCGCAAATACAGAGTATATAACTGAAAGCGGTATAAAGCTGAAAGATGTTGCTGGTATTAACTCCCGGACGGAAGGAGATAAATGTACCATAGTCACAATCGGATCCGGAACATACCATTTCAAAGTAAAGAAAATCTAAAAATAGCTTTTTACTGGATATACCATTTATTCAAGTTTGCTAAAATAGAAGGAGTCACGATTACCGTCGGTTTTAATTGATGGTAATCGTGACCCCTGCCATTTACAACATATCTTTACTATTTTCCAGTGATAATCTTCTTTATCTCGCTCAGCTTATTCAGCGCTTCCAACGGAGTCAGGTTATTCACATCCGTATTTTTAATCTCATCACGTACCTGGCTTAGGATAGGGTCGTCCAACTGGAAGAAGCTAAGCTGGTATCCTTCGGCTGCCGAGGCAATGCCTTTGACCGGTTTGCTCTTGATACCCTTGGTTTCTTTGGAAGAGATTCCCTCCTGACGGTTCTCCGTTTCCAGCTGTTTCAGGATTTCGTTGGAACGTTTTACAATGCTTTTCGGCATACCCGCCATCTTAGCCACATGGATACCGAAGCTATGCTCGCTGCCGCCCGGGACCAGTTTACGCAGGAAGATTACCTTATTGTTTACTTCTTTTACCGATACGTTATAATTCTTAATCCGCTTGAAAGAACGTTCCATCTCATTCAGTTCATGGTAATGGGTGGCAAAAAGCGTTTTAGCCCGTGCATTCGGATGTTCATGGATATACTCCACAATTGCCCAGGCAATCGAAATACCGTCGTACGTACTGGTACCCCGTCCCAACTCATCAAAAAGAACCAGACTACGGGAAGACATATTATTCAGGATATCGGAAGCCTCGTTCATTTCCACCATAAACGTAGATTCGCCCACCGAGATATTATCGGAAGCTCCCACACGGGTGAATATCTTGTCCACGATTCCGATACGCGCACTTTCGGCAGGTACGAAACAGCCAATCTGCGACATCAATGTAATAAGCGCCGTTTGCCGGAGCAAAGCAGACTTACCCGCCATATTCGGACCGGTAATGATAATAATCTGCTGCTTTTCATCATCCAGATATACATCGTTGGCAATATAGGGTTCTCCCAGCGGCAACTGCTTTTCAATTACCGGATGCCGTCCTGATTTAATATCGATTACCTCTGAATCATTTACTTCCGGACGTATATAACGGTTACATTCGGCCACTTTCGCAAAAGAAAGCAGGCAGTCCAGACGCCCTATCAAGTTTGCATTTACCTGAATCGGCGGTATGTATTCGGAGAGGCAAAGAACCAGTTCATTAAACAAACGGGTTTCCAGGGAAAGGATTTTCTCTTCCGCCCCTAATATTTTTTCCTCATACTCTTTCAGTTCTTCGGTGATATAGCGTTCGGCATTTACCAGTGTTTGTTTCCGGATCCATTCGGCAGGTACTTTATCTTTATACGTGTTCCGTACTTCGATATAATAACCGAACACATTATTGAAACCTATTTTCAAGCTGGAAATACCTGACAGTTCTATTTCGCGCTGCTGTACTTTTAATAAATAATCCTTACCGGAATAGGCAATGGCACGCAAATCATCCAATTCTTCATTCACCCCGGGAGCTATTACGCCGCCTTTATTCAATAGAGAAGGAGGATCATTGTTGATCTCTTTTTCTATCCGGTCGCGAATCAATGCACAGGCATTCAACTGCTCACCGATACGGCAAAGGCTCGGTTCGTCGCTTGCCATACAGGCTTCCTTTATCGGTTCGATGGCACGGAGGGCTACTTTAAGTTGTACGACTTCACGGGGAGATACACGCCCAACGGCAACCTTGGATATGATACGTTCCAAATCCCCTATCTGTTCCAGTTGCATGTCCAGCAAATCCTTCAATTCGGGATGACGGAAGAAATGTTCCACCACATCCTGCCTTTCCTGTATAGGCTTTACATCCTTCAGGGGAAACAGTACCCAGCGGCGAAGCATACGCGAACCCATCGGAGATACGGTCTTATCCAATACATCCAGCAAACTGCAACCTTCTTCATTCATCGTCCCCACCAGTTCGAGACTGCGCACGGTAAACTTATCCAGACGCACATAACGGTCTTCTTCGATACGGGAAAGCGAAGTGATATGGGAAATATGTGTATGCTGGGTCTGATCCAGATAATACAGGATGGCACCGGAAGCAATGATACCCAGTTTCAAATGCTGCACACCGAAACCTTTCAGGTTCTTCGTTTCAAAATGTTTCAGCAAGCGGTCGTTTGCCGATTCGGGAGTAAATATCCAGTCCTCCAGCTCGAAGACGAAGAAACGCGGACCGAAAGCCTCTTCAAAACGCTTACGGTTGTTCCGCTCCACCAGTACTTCTTTCGGGGAGAAGTTGTTCAACAGCTTGTCTATATAATCGATTGTCCCTTCCGCCGTAAGAAATTCGCCGGTCGAAATATCCAGAAAGGAAATACCACAAGTATCTTTATTGAAATGGATGGCGGAAAGGAAGTTATTTTCTTTGTGGTTCAGTATATTATCGTTGATGGAAACACCGGGGGTAACCAATTCGGTAATACCACGTTTCACCAGTTTCTTGGTCAGTTTCGGATCTTCCAACTGGTCGCAGATGGCCACACGTTTTCCGGCACGTACCAGTTTGGGCAAATAGCTGTCCAAGGCATGATGGGGAAATCCTGCCATTTCGATAAACGAACCGCTGCCATTTGCCTTTTTGGTCTGGACAATACCTAAAATTTCCGCTCCGGTAACGGCATCTTCGCCATACATTTCGTAAAAGTCGCCAACACGGAATAAGAGAATAGCATCAGGATGTTTCGCTTTAATATCGAAATACTGCTTCATCAAAGGGGTTTCCACTACTTTCGCCACGGTAATCTGTTTTTTTTATTTGTAACCGTACAAAGGTACAAAAAGAGAAGGTTTAGCAGAAATTCAACACAAAAAATATAACTTTGTCAACATTCTAACAAAAAACATCTATCATGAAACAAACAATCCTCATCACCACAGGTATTTTGTTGGCTTCCCCTTTTATCCATGCCGAAAAGAATAAGGAGAAGAAACCGAATATCGTATTTATTCTTGCTGATGACCTGGGATACGGCGACTTAAGTTGCTACGGACAGGAAAAGTTTGAAACCCCCAACATCGACAAGCTGGCTCAAAACGGCATGCGTTTTACCCAGTGCTATTCGGGAACGACAGTCAGCGCCCCTTCCCGCTCCTGTCTGTTGACAGGTACCCATAGCGGACATACGCCGGTCCGCGGAAATCTTGAACTCGACCCCGAAGGACAATTCCCCCTGCCTGCCGATGCACGTACTATTTTCGAGGTAATGAAAGACGCTGGATATAAAACCTCCGCTTTCGGTAAATGGGGACTGGGATTTATCGGTTCCACCGGCGACCCGAAGAATCAGGGATGCGATACGTTTTACGGATATAACTGCCAACTTCTGGCACACAGTTATTATCCCGACCATCTATGGGATAATGACAAACGGATTGAATTAAAAGACAATAACCTGAATGTGCAATATGGCCAGGGTACCTATTCCCAAGACCTCATACACGGTAAAGCACTGGATTATCTGGACAAGATGAATGCGGACGAACCTTTCTTTATGTGGTATCCTACCATTATCCCGCATGCTGAGCTAATCGTTCCGGAAGACAGTATCATCAAGAAATTCCGGGGTATGTATCCTGAAAAGCCATATAAAGGAACCGAACCGGGCAGCCCCGCTTTCCGTAAAGGCGGTTATTGTTCGCAGTTCTATCCTCACGCTACTTTTGCAGCTATGGTATATCGCTTGGATGTATATGTGGGACAGATTGTGCAGAAACTGAAAGATAAAGGATTGTACGACAATACCATTATTATTTTCGCAAGCGATAACGGCCCTCATATGGAAGGTGGTGCCGACCCTGATTTCTTCAATAGCAATGGTATCTACCGTGGTTACAAACGCGATTTATATGAAGGCGGTATCCGTGTACCGATGATTATCTCCTGGCCGGGACATATAGCGCCCAGCACGGAAACCGATTTTATGTGTTCTTTCTGGGATGTATTGCCTACTTTCGAAGAAATTATCCACCCGAAAGCCAAGCAAAAAGAAATGGATGGCGTAAGCATGCTTCCCTTATTACAAAACCGCAAAGGACAAAAAGAACATGAATTCCTGTATTTCGAGTTTCAGGAACTGAATGGCCGCCAGGCTGTACGCCAAGGTCCGTGGAAACTGGTTCATATGAATATCCGTGGCGATAAGCCTTATTATGAATTATATAATCTGGCTTCCGATCCTTCCGAACGCCACAATGTATTAAACCAATATCCTGAAAAGGTAGCGGAACTAAAAAACATTATGGTTCGTGAACACAGACCGGACCCCAACTGGCCATTACTTAAAAACGAAAAGTAAATAACAGATGAGGCTGTATCAAAAAGCTATTACTGAACGCAGATAACGCAGAACACGCAGATTATTTATTGAAAAAATATTGTCTGCGTGTTCTGCGTTATCTGCGTTCCCTAATATAAACTTTTGACACATTTAACAACAAAATAATGAATAACTTAAATAACCAATATGAGGTGTCAAAATTGCATCTCAAAGTAAATTTATCTTTATCTGTTTCAGAATAAACGGGTCCTTTATCTTCTTATCCTCAGCAAAGAACAGTATTTTAGAAATAATTTCAGCCGTCTTCGGGTCTTCATCCACAAAAGGAAGGAAAAGGCGTCCGCGATGCTGCGAATGGACAGGCAATACATGGATTGCCGCTCCTGCCTGTTGATGGATGACTCCACTGCCCAGATGAATCGTATAATTACCCAATGTACCTTTTATTAAGGCATGGCTTCCTTCCAACGTGACATTCGTAAGTTTGAAAAGCGGCAAAGTAAATTCGATAATCGCCCGTCGCATTTCTACCGTCGAATGGCTGGCTTCCGGGTCTACTCCACCCGCATGCGCCACACTGACCACCAAATCCACATCACGCATAACCTCAGAGAAAATCACTTCAGGTATCTTTTCTATAGCAATGGATTCATAAGTTTTCCGGTCATGGAAAGCCACCCATTCCAATGAAGGCGCTTCGATATCCGCCGGGCTGAACCAATCCGCCATAGCATAGATAGTTGCCACTATATTTTCCTTATAATATACTTTCTGCAAACCATCCTCATAGTTCGCTACCCACCGGCGGCTCTTCAAAAGAGCAACCGTTTTCTGCGGCTGTATCTGGTTGCCGGCATAACGAAGGGAATGAAGCATCGGACGTTCCTCATCCGTCTTTATATACAGTTCACGGAAGACCTGTTTAAAAGGCTGGCGGATTTCTTTCTCGAAAAGACATTGCTGGTAACGATGCCATACTCCCCGGTTATACAAATCGATCGGATGGGCAATACGAACCGGCGTAGATGGTTTCTGCGGAATACATTCCCCATCGGGAGATACCAGATTATTATCCAGATAAAAACCGATATCATCTTTGCTAACAAACACCAGGTTACGCAATAAAGGCCAGATAACCGGATTACGTGTCAACACCTCCAGTTCGCTGATATAAAACGGCGTTTCATCTTCCATTACCTGTTCCAGCATGATACGGGAACGGGAATACTGGTTCTTGAGTTTCTTATGGACATCTTTCAGTTCCTCTATATACGGATTCTTTTTCAACTTGGTAGGCACACTGTTCAGTTCCTTGGTTCCTTTTATAAGTTTAAGTTCGGATTTACCTTCCTCATCGATACTTACATAAACCTGTACACCTTCTATTTCCACCGGGGTAAAATAAGGTTCCATCTCTTTGATAAGTTCCGTTTCCATACTCCATACCAGACGGGTCACATCACTATAGCCCGCATTCCGTGCAAGGTTCTGCATACCGATTTCCACGGCTTTCTTCTCGCTTTCCTGCCGTTGCGAACCGAATGTCTTGCTCTCTTTCAGGAATTGTTGCAGATATTGATACCGTTCCAACAAATCGGGAGTCGCCTTTTTAGCAAGAGGAATCAGGCAATACGCCATCAACAAATCTTTATTCCGTTTTTCCGCTATTTGCTTCTTAACTTCCGAGGCAACCATCTTGCCATTTACAGCATCGGCATATTTGCGGGCACGGGTATGTCCGTTGCCGGACGAAATATATTTGGCCGCGTTGTAAACAATTTCAAAACGTTTCTCGCCTATCTCTTTGTAGGCCTCACGGAACCAGTCGATATCGAAAGCACCCAACCGCAAATCTTCCGGTTCAATGGGAGTATACCGGGCTATGATTGCTTTCTTCTTATCGTCGCACCATTCGTTTATATGGGCATGAAAATAGAAAGCAGCACTGGTCAGCCCTTTCCACCGGATACATTGTTCTATCATTTCCAGCCATTGGGGAGCATACATGGCAGCCTCGACCAACCGTGTTTCCGTAATGCCGGAATCCTTCAACAACCCGGCAAGTACGGTTACATCATCTGTTTTTGCCGGGTAACAGCAACGAAGGAGCTTACTTAATACCTCCTTCTTTGTATAACTGGAATTATAATAAAAGTCGGAACGCCCGAACGTATCTTTTCCAAAGGCTTGCAGGATACGGACCAGCCAGGAAGCACCTTCCACATATTCCAACTTCATGGCAAGGTGGGACACTTCGGTAGGTGTATCGCCCCGCTTTAGTTCGATATCCAAAATACGGTCGATAACTTTCCACACGACCTCCTTAAACCGTTCCATACCGGAGTCTTCATAAGGTTTTAACTGTTTCCGTTGCCAGACAGTCAGGTTGCCGGATAATAAAGAGGAAGCCAGACGCAGACTGTCTTCCGCATGCACCCGTACCGTCAATTCTTTTATAACTTCGGATTCGGACAATAACCCCATCGCATACATTTTGGCAAAATCATAAATAATGAGATTGCTGTTAGTGTCCGCACAAGGTTCATTTTCCTGAAAATACCGGGCAAGTTTGTAATAATGGTACCGGATGGTAAAGTAGCGGACAAACTCTTCATCCGTTGTCCATTTGAATGTTTCGTACATCCAGGCAGATATACGCTCATCCTGAAAGGCAAATCCCGTATAGGTATATAAGTTATCCCGATAATCCTTATACTTATATTGTTGGCTCATATTCTTATCCGTCAATACCCGGCTGAAACCAACCAATACGTTATTTGCCATTTTCCGGGCATATACCCCGTCCCAGTTATCTGAGATAAGGAGATTGATAATCCGGTTAACTGTACCGATATAAGGCAATTTTTCTATCCGGTTCTTCAATCCGGAAAGGTTGAAACCATAGAAAGAGTTGATTACAGGACTGAAACTGTCAATCATATGGTTCAGCAACCGGTAATTACCTATGTTATTCCAATTAGTATTCAGCAAGAAAGAAAGCTGGAGAAGCATTCCAAAGCTATCTATCTCTTTCGTATAGAAATCCCTCCACAAGCCGGCAAGCGGATATTTATCAAGTTCATTTTCTATCTGCTCCGCATTTTCCAATTCGGTAAAATGGTCGTTCAGCAAATAGACACCCCCATAACGGCTTTTATATTCATAGTTAGCATTCGAGGCTATCAAATCGCTCAACTTCTTAATAATCTCATAAGCTCCCTCATGCTTTCTACCTAACAGTTTCTTTAATATGGAACCTTCCTGAAAGAGGGAAAATGCTTCTTTCATATCGAAATCAGCATCGACAGATAAGGCCGGCAATGAGAACTCTTCTTCCGGATTATAAAGACCGAAACCGTTTTCTTTTGTATAAGTATGGGAAGTACCCTGCCCAGCCGTTTCCGTAAACTGTTCAATCAGCAGCAGTTCTTTGGAAGTCGGTTTTTCAATGGCAGCAACCCATGGAATACAACGGTCATATATATCTGCATGTTCTTTTTTCTTACGGAATGTGAGCAACATATCGAGAGCTGCCAGCCGTTTATCCGCCAAAGGCGAAGATAACAAACGTTCTATCGAACCGGACAAGGCTTCGGAATCACGCTTCATCAACAAAGCAATAACCTGCTGACGGAGAATGCCGGATTTATATTTCAGAAGTTCCTCTATCCTCAGGTATCGGTCATCGTCTATCTCTAAATCTTTCAAGATGTTGAATGCAGCTTTGCGGGGAGTCTCGGCACGGTCGCCCAAGGCTTTGACAAGCGTATCTATCTGTATCTGCGAAGCAGGTTGTTTGAGCAATTCGCTTACAATAAACGAACGGATACCGCTATCTGCCTGTTCATAATAAGTACAAAGGTCATCCAGTAATTCATTGCTTCCGATAACATAAACGATAGATGCCATCTTTCTCAAAATATCCTCATGCCCCAGTTCTGTGCTGTGCCAAGGGAATATAAAAGGAGAAATAGTCAGTTTCTTCGTCAGCCTTTCCTTAATGTTTTTCAATATATAATACTGGTTCCTGGCTTGTGCCAAAGACTCGAAATAGGAATGGTCTTCTTTCTTCCGGCTATAATAACCGCCAATGGAAACACTATGCAGATAAGAGGGTAAAAACGCAGCGACTATGGAAAGATCGTCGGAAAACTTATCCAATGCCTGTCTGGCAAGATCTTCCTGCATCCATTCACATTGGGTAGTTAGAAGATAATAGAACAGGACTTGTACTTTATGCCTGGTACCTGCTTGCATGATTTGTTCCGCACAAGCTGTCAGGTCTTCCATCTTCCTGTATCCTTTCGCCCAGAGAGCCATATACACTTCGATGCTATCGTCGCTATTCAGGCAAATATCTACATAGGAAGGATCTGTCAGCAGCATATAGATCAAGTCCATTACCTTCTGGTTGATACGGTCTACATGGTTTTCATCCAACAATCCGGTCCAGGTTCCTACGGCACGTTTGATGGAAGAGAAACGTTGCATATCGTTTGTACGCAGGATATTGAACAGATAAGTAAAGGCTTCCATCGTACCCCCATCCATTGTTTCAGCAATAGATTGACGAAGACCTTCCTGCAAACGTGCTGCCAGCAGGAGATTGCCTTCCAGTTCGTACAACTCCCGGTTATTGCTCATCACAATACCTTGCAACAGATTATACGAAATACGTCCTACATTATTCTCACTGCAAATAATGTCTTTAGTCTTCTCTATAATAGCAATATTCCCGGCATCTATCTCCACACTCATCAGATGATGATAGTTTATATCTGTTATGAAGGAACTTTCTTCTTCTGTCCGTCCTCCCTGCATCAATACTTCAAGGGGAAGTCCGGAAGCCACTATGGCAAGAAAATCTTTCAGGTTGTCCAATGCTTTTATATAATGTAATCCGGCATTGGCGGAACGGAGCGGACGCCGGTAATAACCATACGTATAAGGTATTCCGGGCAGTTTATGCAACCAGGCGATATATTTCTCTGCATATTCATTCCCCAACATATACTGCAATACCTCCAACCGGTCGTCGCTAAACAAATCCCAGATATAGCAGATATGTTTGCCATCCATCAAAGCATGCAGGTAATTTTCCGCTTCATAGGTATTCATCGTAAACGAGCTGATAAGGGCATCGAACAGTCTCTGTCCTTTTTCGCTCAACTTGTTTTTATTTTTCAACAGCTTGTCCACATAACCGGAAACAAATGCTTCCGACGAATTTCTCCAATATAATCCCATATCGATATTCTCCTGTTTTTTTAAAATCCGATTACCACATACGTCCGGCAAGCATCGTAAGACGTACAAATATTAATTCCGAACCTTCATGCAATGAAACGGGCTGTTCCAATGACTCCAGTTCTTCCCCATCCACAAAGATGCGGAAGATACCGTCTTCAAAAGATTGGAGAGCGTTGCGAATGGCTTTTTCCGTATCAGCAGACATCCCGTTATAATTGACACCGAAACTTATTTTTCCGGTAGTTGCCTTATCCTGTATCTCTTCGTTGGTGAGGTATTTCAATAATTCGCTTTGTTCCAACCGTTGGTTGTATTCTTCTACCTGCATGGTTACAATAGCAGCTATCAAAGCGGCAGTAGTATCAGGAACTTTATCCAGTTGTGTGGCTTTCTTGTCTATTACATTCCTGCGTTTTCCCAATTGTTTTACATGAATATATACCTGCATATAAATCAGTATTTTCTATTTAAGATGATGATTTACAAAGGAACAAAATAATATGTTTTACTAAAAAAATATGCGGGCTTTTTGTTAAACAGGATTATTATTTCTTCCTTTGATTATTCAAACCGTAAAAGCACTTAACTATGGAACTTCAAATCATACAAAACAAAATCTATGAGATTAGAGGACAACAGGTCATGCTGGATTCTGATTTAGCTGAATTATACCAGGTAGAAACAAAATATTTAAAGCGAACTGTTAATAGAAATATTCAACGTTTCCCTATAGATTTTATGTTTGAATTAAATAAGGAAGAGTATTATTTTCTAAGGTGCCAAAATTGCACCTTAGAAGGGAAAGGAAAATATGCTAAATATCTACCTTATGCATTCACCGAACACGGTGTCACAATGCTTGCCAGCGTATTACGCAGTGACAAAGCCATAGATATTAATATTCAAATTGTACGTGCTTTTACAGCTTTACGCCAGTATGTATCAGAAAGCAACCAAACCGCCAAAGAGCTGGCAGAACTCAAACTGCAAATTTGCTTCCTTCAAGAAGACATCGAAAGCCTTTTCAAAGACCATGAAGGATATGAACAACATTTTGATGACATTTACCTTGCTTTGGTCGAATTAGCAAATAGAAACAAAAAAGATGATAAACCGAGAAAAAAGATTGGTTATATATAAAAATCGTAACAGTACTACTATACAAAACAACACTTACAGAGGAAAAAACAGTATCTATCAGTCTCTGATATTGCATATAACAGTCTTTTATTTACTATATATAGCAGTTTAAATTAGTACCGGTAGTAGTTTTTTTTACTACAGGTAGTAATTTTGGAATGCAAAACAAGTATATTTTGATTTCAAAACATATATATTTTGAAGTCAAAGCATGTATGTTTTGTTTTCAAAGGCTATTTTTCCCCTGAAAATAGATTTATTCGCCCTGTTTCTTTCCTATTTGCATTAAAAACACAGACCAGATTCATTTATCATTTTCATACTTGTTTTGTTTTTCAATAAACGTATTGCCACGCTTATACAAATAAGCAAACAGTTTAACCCATTTATGCAAAAGATACCATCCTATTGATAATCCTTATCTCCCGGAGAAGCCAATAAAAACAAAGAACCGGATATATCCCCGGCTATAGAACAACCATAGGAAGTTCATTTGACAAATTGTCAAATTGTTAATTCAACTATTTATCCAGAATATTATTTTATCATTTTGCTCAATCGGATAGCCACTCCTTTATATTTGGTTCCTTTATCTTACACTTTCATGCAAAATACCGCTTTCAATCTATTGTTATGAAAGAAATCACTAACTTTGTGGCTTTAAATAGATAACATTAAAAATAAACGATAAATAATCATGGAGTACAATTTCGGAGAAATTGAAAAAAGATGGCACGAGTACTGGATTGCCAACAATGTTTACAAAGTGGAAAAGGATTCCAACAAACCTAAGTATTACGTATTGGACATGTTCCCTTATCCGTCGGGAGCAGGACTACATGTAGGACATCCGCTCGGATACATTGCTTCTGATATTTATTCCCGATTCAAACGTTTACAGGGATTCAACGTATTGCATCCGATGGGATATGATGCTTACGGGCTTCCTGCGGAACAATATGCTATCCAAACCGGACAGCATCCTGAAATAACAACCAAAAACAACATTGCCCGTTATCGCGAGCAGATGGATAAAATAGGTTTCAGTTATGACTGGAGCCGCGAAGTCCGTACCTGCGACCCGGGTTATTATAAGTGGACACAATGGGCCTTTGTCCAGATGTTCAACAGTTACTATTGCAACGACGAAAAGCAAGCACGTCCTATCAGCGAACTGGTAAAGGCTTTTGAGACATCCGGTACGGAAGGATTGAACGTTGCATGCAGTGAAGAACTGAGCTTCACAGCCGACGAATGGAAAGCAAAAAGTAAAAAAGAAAAACAGGAAATCCTGTTGAACTACCGTATTGCTTACCGTGGCGAAACAATGGTAAACTGGTGTGCTGCATTAGGTACTGTCCTTGCAAATGATGAAGTGGTGAACGGCGTTTCAGAACGTGGCGGTTACCCGGTGGAACAAAAAATAATGCGTCAGTGGTGCCTGCGTGTATCCGCTTATGCACAACGTTTACTGGAAGGGCTGGATACCATCGACTGGACCGATTCGCTGAAAGAAACGCAACGTAACTGGATTGGACGCAGCGAAGGTACGGAAGTAAACTTCAAGGTAAAAGACAGTGATTTGGAGTTTACCATCTTTACTACCCGTGCAGATACAATGTTCGGCGTTACCTTTATGGTATTGGCACCGGAAAGCGAACTGGTGGGAAAAGTAACTACCCCGGAACAAAAACAGGAAGTGGATGCTTATCTGGAACGTACAAAGAAACGTACGGAACGCGAACGTATAGCAGACCGTCAGGTAACCGGTGTATTCAGCGGTTCATATGCTGTTAATCCGTTTACCGGAGATGCAGTGCCTATCTGGATCAGCGATTATGTATTGGCTGGTTATGGTACCGGTGCAATCATGGCTGTACCTGCACACGATAGCCGCGACTATGCTTTTGCCAAACACTTCAACCTGCCGATTATCCCGTTGATTGAAGGTTGCGATGTAAGCGAAGAAAGTTTCGATGCGAAAGAAGGTATCGTCTGCAACTCCCCGAGACCGGATGTTACTCCTTATTGCAGCCTGTCCCTGAACGGACTGACTGTAAAAGAAGCAATCGCCGCTACCAAGAAATTCGTAGAAGAAAACAAATTAGGACGTGTTAAAGTAAATTACCGTTTGCGTGACGCTATATTCAGCCGCCAGCGTTACTGGGGCGAACCGTTCCCTGTATATTATGATGCAGATGGCATGCCTCAAATGCTTCCTGTTGATAAACTGCCTCTGGAATTACCGGAAGTAGATAAATTCCTTCCTACAGAAACCGGCGAACCGCCTCTGGGACATGCCGTAAAATGGGCTTGGGATACCGTAAACCAGGAAGTAGTGGAAGTATCTAAAATAGATAATAAAACGATCTTCCCGCTGGAACTTTGTACAATGCCGGGATTTGCCGGTTCATCCGCTTATTACCTGCGTTATATGGACCCGCACAACGACAAAGCGCTGGTTGCTAAGGATGTGGATGAATATTGGCGCAACGTAGACTTGTATATAGGTGGTACAGAACATGCTACCGGTCACTTGATTTACAGCCGTTTCTGGAATAAATTCCTGTTTGACCTGGGTGTTGTCTGCGAGAACGAACCGTTTAAGAAGCTGATAAACCAGGGTATGATACAGGGACGCTCGAACTTCGTATATCGTATCAATGGTACCAATAAGTTTGTATCCCTCAACCTGAAAGATAACTATGAAGTAACTCCCATACACGTAGATGTAAACATCGTATCTAACGATATATTGGACACCGAAGCCTTTAAAAACTGGCGACCGGAATACAAAGATGCCGAATTTGAACTGGAAGATGGTAAGTATATCTGTGGATGGGCTGTTGAAAAGATGTCCAAATCTATGTTCAATGTAGTGAACCCGGATATGATTGTCGAAAAGTACGGTGCCGACACGCTTCGTCTATACGAAATGTTCTTAGGCCCGTTGGAACAATCCAAACCTTGGGATACAAACGGTATCGACGGTGTACACCGCTTCCTGAAAAAACTTTGGGGCTTATTCTTCGGTAATACGGACAGCCTGCAGATTACCGATGCAGAACCGACTGCCGAAGAACTGAAAGCGCTGCACAAACTGATTAAGAAAGTTACTTTCGATATCGAACATTTCTCTTATAACACTTCCATCAGTGCTTTCATGATTTGTATCAATGAACTGGGTAGCCTGAAATGTAACAAACGTGCCATTCTGGAACAACTGATTATCCTGCTGGCTCCGTTTGCTCCGCATATTGCCGAAGAGTTATGGCATACCTGCGGTCATACCACAACCGTTTGCGATGCAGCATGGCCCAAGCATAATGAAGAATATCTGAAAGAAAACTCTGTTGTTTATGCTATTTCTTTCAATGGCAAAGCCCGTTTCAACCTGGAACTTCCGGCTGATATGCCTCGTGAAGAAGTAGAGAAAGCAGCTCTTTCACACGAAAACTCAGCCAAATGGATGGATGGCAAGACTCCTAAAAAGATTATTGTCGTCCCCGGAAAGATAGTTAATATAGTAATCTAAAATCTAAATGAAACTTACAAACAACAAACTCTACTTTTCCATACAAGACTACCTGGTTATCGTTTTAGGTACGATCCTGTATGGTTTTGGCTTCAACGCATTCATTCTTTCGAATGAAATCATTACCGGAGGAGTCAGTGGTATCTGTGCCTTAATCTTCTTTGCAAGCAATGAAGTGATACCGGTTTCGGTATCTTACTTTGTGATCAACGTTGTTTTATTGCTTGCTGCTCTCAAAGTATTGGGATTTAAATTCCTGGTAAAAACGATATTCGGAGTGTTCTCGCTCTCCGCTTCCTTATCGTTTTTTGAGTGGCTGCTGGAAGGAAAACCGCTTTTACACGACCAGCCGTTCATGTCTATCATTATCGGTGCATTCCTTTGCGGTGCCGGTCTGGGACTGGTATTCTCGGCAAACGGAAGTACGGGAGGTACGGATGTCATCGGAGCGATTGTAAACAAATACAAGAATATATCTATCGGCAGGGCTTTATTGTTCTGTGATTTCTTTATCATCGGTTCATCTTTCTTTTTGTTCCATGATGTGGAAAAGATCGTATTCGGTTTTGTTGAAATGTTTGTAAGTAACTATATTTTGGATATGGTGCTGAATGGAAACCGCCAGTCTGTCCAATTCTTCATATTCTCCCAGAAATATGATGAAATAGCAGAACATATCATACACGATTTAGGACGCGGATGTACCATTCTCGACGGTGTAGGCGGATACTCCCGCAAACCTGTCAAAGTAGTCGTACTTTTGGCTAAGAAGTCCGAATCGGTTTCTATTTTCCGCCTGGTAAAGCAAATAGACCATCAAGCATTTATTTCACAAAGTATCGTACGAGGAGTCTATGGGGAAGGATTCGACCAGATAAAAACATAGTCGCCCCCCCTCCCCTTTGCATAAATGAAAGTTCAGAACGGATTCCTTTTTTACACCGGATGTAATATACAGGAAACCCGTTCTGAATTTTTTTATTCGTACTTTTGCACAGAGATATAAACATTCTATAAACCATTCAAATGAGAAAGTTAGTATTTGCTACCAACAATACACATAAGCTGGATGAGGTAAGAAACATCACCGGCAATCTGGTGAATATCGTAAGCCTTTCGGATATAAATTGCCACGAAGATATCCCGGAAACGGCAGATACCTTGGAAGGAAACGCTTTGCAAAAAGCCCGCTATATCAAAGAGAAGTTCGGTTATGACTGCTTTGCCGACGATACGGGACTGGAAGTGGAAGCATTAAACGGCGCCCCCGGAGTTTATTCCGCCCGTTATGCCGGTTCCGGACATGATGCGGAAGCCAATATGAACAAACTCCTGAAGGAAATGGAAGGTAAAGAAAACCGGAAAGCCCGTTTCCGGACCGTTATCGCACTTATTCTGGACAATACGGAGTATTTGTTCGAAGGAATCGTTAACGGTACGATTATCGCAGAAAAGACGGGTTCCGAAGGTTTCGGATACGATCCTATATTCGTTCCCGAAAACTATACGGAGACATTTGCCGAAATGGGTAATGATTTGAAAAATAAAATCAGCCACCGGGCAGAAGCGACAAAAAAGCTGACAAACTTCTTATCAACACTCTGAACAATCTATATGAACCTATAAAAAAACATGCCGGTCCGGATATATTTGAAGCATCCGGCTGGCATGTCACTTTATCAAATTATAAACAGGTTATAAACCTAATTTTTCAGATATATCAAGCATCCTTTGAATAGGTTTGATAGCCTTTTTCTGTACTTCTTCATCCACAAATATTTCAGGCAATTCGTATTTCAGGCAGTTATACAACTTTTCCATTGTATTCAAACGCATAAAATTACATTCGTTGCAGGCACATGTACTATCGTTGGGAGGAGCCGGAATAAATTCCTTGTCCGGACTCTTTTTACGCATTTCGTGAATAACGCCGCTTTCCGTCGCTACAATAAACTGTTTCTTATCCGACTTGATGGTATGCTTTAAAAGAGCGGCAGTCGAACCTACGAAGTCTGAGACCTGTATAATGGGTTGTTTACATTCCGGGTGAGTAATGATTTCCGCATCCGGATACTGTTTCTTTAAATCCAGAACCTTTTCCAGAGAGAACTGCTCATGAACATGGCAGGCACCATCCCAAAGTAACATTTTACGTCCGGTTATGCTATTAATGTAATTACCGAGGTTACGGTCCGGACCAAATATAATCTTTGTATCTTCCGGGAAACTTTCAACAATCTGACGGGCGTTGGTTGAAGTAACCACCACATCGGTTACCGCTTTTACCGCAGCTGTCGTATTCACATATGAGATAACGACATGGCCGGGATGCTGTTTCACAAACTCGGCAAAGTCAGGAGCCGGGCAACTGTCGGCCAATGAACAACCGGCATTCAGGTCGGGAACCAGTACCTTTTTATCAGGACAAAGTATCTTGGCTGTTTCTCCCATGAAATGAACTCCGCAGAGAACGATAATGTCCGCAGTTGTTTTAGCAGCCCACTGAGCCAAAGCCAGGCTATCGCCAACAAAGTCTGCGATATCCTGAATATCTCCTGTCTGGTAATAATGAGCTAATATAATAGCATTCTTTTCCTTACGTAGCTGATCGATAGCCTTCTTCAAATCGAGGTCTTTAGGTATCGGCGCATCCATATATCCGATTGATTGGTTTGTCTGCATAGCTTATTTGTATATGTTCATTCTTAGTTTCTACACTGTATCAACAGAGTTATTACCAATTTTTATTACTGATAATCTTTAACTTAGTTATATTATCAACAAACTGTTGATATCTGCAAAGGTAAAAAACTTTATTCAATCATATATATGAAAGTAGTTTAAAACATGCTTAAGAAATAAGCTTTACATAAATCCTTATTTTCCGCAACCTAACTATGTCCCTCAAAAAAGATCCTTCGTTTTTATCCCCGGAACTCCCCCTTGCTTCTTCCGGTCTCTTTAGTTATTCACAATCCTATATTATATTATTCTTATATCTTTAATTTTAAATTTAAATATGATGAATATGATATCCTGTTGAAACAGTTAATACATTTCTGTTTCAACATTTGCCTGAAAGGTTATTAAGCTCTATGAACCGTTTATCAAAAGGATACTAACATATACATAACAAGCTTATTTATTAGAAATCTACAGATTACAGACTTTATTAGTTTTTAGTTGATAACTTGGTATGTGTAAAAGTTTATATCTCTTGAGGGGTGTTGATACGTGTATAACCCTTGTTGATATGTCGTAATAAATAACGGGTTGCTTTTATTGTGGGATTGGAAGAGGGGCATGTATAAACAAGTATTTGGATAAAGCAAGAATTATTTTTCATTTAGTGTTCACTACTTATCAATAGTTTTTCAACGGGGTATACACATTAATTCACTACTTTTGCAGCACAAGAAAAAAGACAGTTATGCGTAAGTTAAAGATTACGGAGTTGAACCGCCTGACTCCTGAAGAATTCAAAGATAGTGAAAAAATACCGTTAATCGTTGTACTCGACCATATAAGGAGCCTTAATAATGTGGGTTCTGTGTTCCGTACTTCGGATGCGTTCCGTGTGGAAGCTATTTATTTGTGTGGCATAACAGCCTGTCCGCCTCATACGGAGATTCACAAAACAGCTTTGGGAGCTGAAGATACTGTAGACTGGGCTTATTTTAAAGATACTTTGGAAGCTGTTGATAACTTAAAGAAAGCGGGATATACGGTATGTGCAATCGAACAGGCGGAAGGCAGTGTGATGCTTGATAAGTTGCTGTTGGACAAGAGTAAAAAATATGCTATTGTGATGGGGAATGAAGTGAAAGGTGTTCAACAATCTGTTGTTGATAATTGTGATATGTGTATTGAAATCCCACAATACGGAACCAAGCATTCGTTGAATGTATCTGTTACGACAGGTATCGTTATATGGGATTTCTTTAAGCAGTTGTCAGATTAATCCGTTTTCAACGAGAACCACGATCCGTTCCGTTTGGGCGTCTTTGCCTTTCGGATCATATTCCGATTTAAGGCTGGCGCCGAACATACCGGCAAATATATTCCAGAAGCCGGCTCTGAAACTTCCTAAATAAGCTTTCAACAGGTTATAACTGGATTGGTTACATTCCCTGTCTATCAATTTGATAAGTAATTTTCCCTGGGAAAAGGTAAGTTTTTTCAACTCCGGTTTATATTGTTTAAAAAGTTCTTTTTCCATCAGTTTAAGGTGTGCTTGCCGTGCCTTGTCGTTAGGTAAGGTTTCCATGTATTCGTAAGTTTCAATCAACGTTTCATAAACCATCTTGGCATATGGGAGTGTACGTTTCACATCACGGACTAACTTATTGTATTTTTGTTGTTCTCTTTTATTTTTGAACTTAGGTTGTGGATAAATATAAATTTCCTGCAGATTAACGACGGCAATCGTATCTTTCCCGTCGAAGAAGGCTCTTTGTACACCTTCCGGAACGGTATTGACTTTCAGTGTCTGTGCCTTTATTCCCATTGCACATACCATGAACATAATCAATATAACATACCATCTCACTCCAATCATAGCCTACAAAAATAATTGATTTAGAGATAGCAATATCAAGTTTTACAGAATTTGACTGAGTAAACATTCAATTCAATACATATTATATCTCATTGCTACTTATGTTTTGGTTGTTAAATGTAAAAATAAGTATTCATATACTTTGTGTTACTTTGTATAAAGCTTATTTTTACAGACTGAATATTCTAAACAAGACAAATTATACTTATGCCAATTCTAACATTCAAAGATACTCCTATTTTTATTTTTCTGATACTTCTATTTTTACTACCCGGTTGTAGAAAATATGAATCTAAAGAAAGTATCCTTCTTGATAAGGCGGAAGAACTAATAAAGCTACATCCGGATAGTACGATTCTTTTATTAGATTCTATAAAATATCCGGAAGGATTGGCTGACGACTTACTGGCAAAATGGTGTTTGCTTTATGGGACGGCTGTGGATAAAACAGATGGTGATGTTCCTTTTGTTCATCAACTTAGTAGAGCATTGGAATATTATAAAAAATACAATAACTTAAGTAAGTCAGCAAAGATAGGCCTTTACCTTGGTCGTGCATATGTAAATGATAAAGAATATGAGAAAGCAATGGAGGTATATAGTAATGCTCTGGATGTTGCAATAAAGGTAAAGGATTATAATGTAGCAGGATACATATCGAGCTATATGGGAGATTTGTATGAAATAAATGGAAATTTTTTGTCTGCAGTAAATAAATATGAGGATAGTAGTAAATATTTTAAATTTGCGAATAATGATAGGAGTTATATTTTTGGTTTAGTAAATACAGCAAGAGAATGTGTATTATGCGATTCTATAGATAAATCTTTATCTTTTTTTTACAAAGCAGAAAATGCAGCTTTATTATTAGGTGATAAGGAAATAATCTCTTATACTTATAATGGTTTAGGAGCCACTTATTGTACTATTGATAAATATAAAAAGGCGGAATATTATTATTTAAAAGCAATAGAAAATAATTCAACAGACTCTGCTTCTAACTATATGGGATTAGCTGAAATATATTTAGACTTAAAAGATTTTGATAAAGCTAAAATGTTTTTAGATAAATCAAATATGAAAACAAAAAATAAATATATAGCTATAGGTATAACAGAAAATTACTATTTATTAGAAAAGGAAAAAGGAAATTATTCTAAAGCATTAGAATATTTAGAAAAATATTCATATTCAGCAGACTCTATTTCTAAAATAGAAAATAATACAAATGTATTAGCAACAGAAAAGAAATATAATTATATGAAGTTGCATAATGAAAATATGCAGTTAAAGATAAATAGACAAATATATTATATTATTGCTTCTATATTATTACTATGTGTTTTTGCTATAGCTATTATACATCTTCTTAGAATAAGAAAAAAAAATATGCATATATTGAATCAGCAAGTAGCTATAAATGAGCAAAACAGAAAAATATATGCTTTATCTGTAGAGTTGAATCAAAAAAAGGATATATTGTATCACCAGAAAAATCAGTTGGAAGAAAATAGTGAATTTAATCAATTGAAATCTGATATTTCTGAAGAAGAAAAAAGGTATATGAAATTGAAGAAGGATGTAGAAGTTGTTAATAATAAATTGATAGCTTGTAGAGAAGAACGAATATTATTATCGCCGATAGGTACTAAACTCTATAGATGGTCAGAAAAAGTGCAATCGAATATTTCTGGTCCATTAATAAGTTCTATCCAATGGAAAAATATAGAAAACTTGATAAAGGATGTATACCCTATTGTATATAAGGAGTTGATAGAAAGAGATTTTACACAAGTGGAGAAGCGTTTTTGTTATTTATGCTTATTCAAATTAGATACACATCAAATATCTATATTATTGAACATTAATCCCGAATCTGTTAATAAACAGCGTTTCCGTTCACGTCAAAAGTTTGATTTGGTAGGTACAAGTGAAGATTTATATGTTTATCTTGTTAGCCTTTGATTAAGATGAACTCGTTAGAGGTATTTGCTTAATGCTTACTTATAGTATGATATTAAAAAAATAGATATGTTTTGCTTTCCGCAAACGTGGGATGTAAGAAAGATAGTAACGATATTTATTGAATATTTATTCCTGCATCAGTTGATAAACAATGTTTTCATGTGTCTCAAATACCTATTTTAGATAAATTCTCTGTTTGCTTTGTAATTTATTTATATTCAATATGTTATATGTTTATGTGTCATATGCTTTGTCAATTATATAATTATTAATTGACTGATTATCAGGTGATATTTGTCAATCCCATAAAATGACCTATTTGTTATTTTGTTTAAAAGGACTACTACTTTTGTCGCATAAGTAAACAAAGTTATGAATATATATAAAGTATTATTTGTTATTGTTATTTTATTTATTTCTTATCCAGTATCATCTAAAAGTAAAATACGTTTTAAAAAAAAAATAGAATATCCAAAAAGAAGTATAGATATTCCTTATTCAATAGAATGTTTTATTGAGGAAAGTACGAATGAAATATTTTTTTATTTTGATAATCGTTTTGATGAAAATATATATATAACAGTGTATGATGAGAATGGATATGTTATATATGATGATATAAAAGAAATAAATAATGATTATCAATTAATTATCCAATTAGATAATTTGAAAAGTGGTAAATATAGATTATCTATTTTGTATTCTGGAAATCTATTAGAAGGAAATTTCTATATTCATTGATTTATAAATTTTAATAATTAGTTTTATGATTAAAAAAACATTTATTTTTTCGTTAGTTTCTATTTTCATATTAATGTCTTGTTCTAAAGATATTGATAACTTAAATCTTGATGCTGGTAAAGATAATAAATCAGTTGCAGCTAATACTATTGGACAAGACTTTAATGTTGTAGATGGTTGTTTACATTTTGATAATATGGAAATGTATAATGATTTATCTGAGAGTTTGAATGGCAAAAATGAAGAAGAACTTTTAGCATGGAGTAAAACAAATGGTTACACATCTTTACTTGATTCTTATAAAAAGATGAATACTTCTTTAATTAATGAAAATATTGAATATAATGAAGACGAAGAATTGCTTGAAATGTCTAACCGTATAGATGCTACATTATTTAATGATGAAGGTATACTGTATGTTGGTGATACTATCTATAAAGTAATAGATGATTATGTATATATTATAAATGACGCTAATCCTGATAAAATAGCAGAAATTGTAAATTCTTCAGATAGGTCTCAATATCCAAGATTTAAGCATACAGAATATTTATTTTCTTCATCTGCAACAAAGGCTGAAGTTTCTAAAGGAGAAAGAAGTCTGATAATTGATGTAAGTAGTAAGAGACGGGAATTTGTTAGATTCTATGTATCTACAAGTACTAATGTAAATGGTATTTTATTTGTAAATATAAGAATGGTAGGACAAGCTCAGAAAAAGGGTCTTTGGTGGGGACGTCCTTTTGATGATGAAATGACTTGGGGACAGATTGTTTGTGATGGTATACTCATAAATGATCAACCTTTTGGATCACGAATAGTTGGAACCAAAACTTTTGGTGAAACAGAAGCATGGATTAACCCTATTCCTTTAACAGCTTCTAATGTGGTTAGGAACTTAAGAGTTCATGTAACGTTCAATTTTTGTAAAGCTCCCGTTGCAGGCGACGAATCTTATCCTTACGAATATTTCTTAAGATAAATAAAAAAGGTCTTCTTTCTATCATTTAGATAAGAAAGGAGACCTTTTTATATGCAGTTAGGATTTTTATCTTTTATTTTCAAGGCTTGCCCAAATATTTATTTACTTTTGCGACCTGTTGAATAACTAATCTGTATAAAACTATAAACGCTGAAAACAATTATCAAATAATAAATAACCTGCTTATTTATTTTAATATTAATTCTATGATTAAGAAAACATTTATTTTAACGATTGGAAGTATGAAAAAAGTTTTATTTTTATTTGTGTCTTTATTTTGTGTGATGGCTGCTAATGCACAGTTTAAATTTACTCCTACCGTAGGAACTACTATTTTAAAAGAGAGCGCATTTAAAGCTAATTTTGGTGTTCAGGCCGGAATAGGGGTAAGATATTCTTTTAATAAAAAGGATGATGGTTTCGGTATTCAATCCGGGTTATATTTTATGCAACGGAATAGCTCTTCTTCAGGAACTACTTTGCATATGAGTGACGGTTCTTCTCAGTTATTAATTCCAGAAACAGGAGATATTTTATCATCACCTTTAATTGGAACAACAGGAGGATCTACTTACAGCATAACTACTCATAGAAACTATCTTCAGTTGCCGGTTATGGCGGAGTGGGCAAAATATATAACTCCCGATATTCGTTTTCATGTAGCTGCAGGTCCTTATTTTGCTGTAGGTCTCGGTGGCAAAAACAAAGTATCGGCTATTTCCTGGGATAAAAGTGAGAATGTTCAGGCTGATGAAACATCTTGGGATCCTTTCAAATATAATAACTATAAACGTTTTGATTTTGGTTTGTCTTTCCAGACAGGTGTAGAAATAAAACGCGTTGCTATCCTGCTTAATTACAACATGAATTTGCTTCATAGAAATCAAGGCACAAAAGAAAACCTTGTGTCTATAGGGGTAGGTTACACTTTCTAAGTATATAGATACATACATAAAAAGCCCTCTTTTTCCATTCAGACAATGGAAAAAGAGGGCTTTTCTTTTGTATAATTCTTTGCCACTCGAATTTATTACGTAGATTTACTGCAATTTTATTAACTAAAATAACAAACTATGAGCAAACTTTTCAATAAATAATAGATAATTCATTATATACCAAACTCCTTTATTATGAAAAAAGAAAAAATTAGAAGCCTGAGAGGTTACCCTCTTTGCGTCCTTATTCTTTGTATGTGTATCCTGCCTGTTTATGCTGTTGATAACTTCCGGATAACAGATATCCGTTGTCTTGGTATGGGAGGAAACGGAGTTACTCAATCCGTATTATCCAATCCTTCGTTGGTCTGTTTTTATGATAGTAAACTGGTTCAGATAGACTATTTTAACCGTTATTCAGTGAAAGAATTGGGAACTATTCATGCCGGATTTATTTATCCTAACACACTATTACCTGCCGCTGTTGATATCTTTTCTTTTGGTTTTGATGGCTATCGGGAAAGTATGTTCCGTCTTTCTATGGGAAAGCAATTGAACAGAAAGTGGAAAATAGGAATCAGTATCCAATATGCGTTGTTACAAACGGAATTATCAGAAAAGGTACTGCAAGGGCTTTCAACAGATGTTGGTATTCTTTATTCTCCTGTTGACAAACTGTTGATTGGATTGTTAATAATGAATTTACCTTCAGTTACTATTCATTCAGAAGATACTGATATTAAAATTCTTAATGACTATTCTATCCAGATAGGTTTTCAATGGTCGGTAATTAACAGCCTGTTGATAGCAGGTACTGTAGAGAGTAATAAAACGGTTTATTTAACAGGTAGTATCGGAGCAGAGTATATTCCTTTCAACCGGTTTTCGATTCGGGCGGGTATGAACTTATCTCCTCTTCAGCCTTCATTAGGGATAGGATACTGTTTTTCCAGGTTTAGTCTGGATGTTGCCGGGACTTATCATACTGTGTTGGGAATAAGTACCGGTGTTGGAATAAAGTATGCTTTTTAAGGGTGTAAGGTTATGAAACGGTTGTTTATAACCTTGTTGGTATTTTTGTTGATAAATAGTTATCAACTTAAAAGCCAAGTAAATCCATCTGTTGATAAATGGATGGAATGTGTGGATGAAATGGCTCAGGAGACAGAAGATACAGAACATATAAAGACACTGTATGCGGATTTATCTTATTTGTCCGAACATCCTTTTGAACTGAATACAGTTACGGAAGAACAATTAAAACGGCTTCCTTTCTTATCTGATTTGCAAATTAAGGAGTTGTTGGAATATCGTTTACGCTATGGTAAACTGGTTACTGTTTATGAATTGAAGAATATTGTTTCATTCGATTTTGAAACAATATCCCTTTTCTTACCCTTTGTTTATATCAGTGAATTTACTGTTGAAAAACGTCCGTTTACTGTGAAAAACCTGTTTAAATATGGTTCTAATGACCTACAAATCAGATATGATAGATGTTTTCAACAGAAAAAGGGATATTGTTCATATCCGGATAGTGTTTTATCGGAATATCCGAACCGGAGCTATCTGGGAGAACCGTTTTACCATTCACTTCGCTATTCCTATATTTTTGACGAGCGTCTTCAATTTGGGTTTGTAGCGGAAAAAGATGCAGGCGAACCTTTTTGGAATGGTTCTCATAAGGGATATGATTATTATTCAATTCACCTCTTATTAAAGGATATCGCTAAATGGTTGAAAAGTCTTGCCTTGGGTGATTATAAGATTTCTTTTGGACAAGGATTGATAGTAAGTAATGACTTTACACCCGGACGCAGTGCACAGGTTGTACAAGCAGAAAGGCGTTCAAATGGTTTTAGAAAGCACTTTTCAACAAATGAAAATGATTTTTTCCGGGGAATTGCATCTACTGTTTCATTCGGTAAATTCGATATAAGTATGTTCTGCTCATTCAGGAAACTGGATGCAAAAGTAGATAGTAATCAAATACGTTCTTTTAAAACGAATGGTTTGCATCGTCTGCCGGGCGATAGGGAAAAAATACGTAAAGCTCCTATGTGTACTTATGGAGGAAATATCCGTTATGCTACTCCTTCATTGTGTTTGGGAATAACAGCTCTTTCCTATTCTTTCGGAAGTATGGAAGTTCAACCGGATTTAAAACCTTATAACCTATATTATTTTAGAGGTGGAAATAACTTTAACATAGGTGTTGATTACCTGTTGAAAATAAAAAATATGAAATTATATGGTGAAACTGCTGTTTCGGCGAATGGTGCTTGTGCCACTTTGAATGCATTTCAGTTAACACCGGTTTCTTATTTTTCTTTCCTTATGCTATACCGGTATTATGATTTGCGTTACCAGGCATTCTTTGGCAATGCTTTTTCACAAAGTTCAATGATACAAAATGAACAGGGTATGTATGTAGGAATGCAATGGACACCTTTTGCTCGCTGGAAATTATCGGCTTATGCAGATCTATTTCGTTTTCCCTGGTTTAAGTATGGAGTAGATGCTCCTTCGGGTGGAAAAGAATATATGTGTCAGATAGATTATCATCCGGCTAAGGATGTATTGGTGTATTTTCGATATCGATATAAGCTAAAAGATAAAAACGGACTCAAAGAAGAAACGACTTCCCTCCTTTTGCTTCCTTCTATTCAACAGCGGTTGAGATTACAATTTTTATATGCGATATCCCCTTCTGTCTCTTTACGGACATCTGTAGACGGAGTTTTCAACAAAGAAACAGAAAAAAGAAGTTCCGGTTGGATGTTGGCACAAAGTATGGGATGGAAGCCGGTAAAGATTCCTTTTCAGGCAGATTTATATGTGGCTTTTTTTCATACGGACGATTACTACAGTCGCATAAGTTCTTATGAAAAGAATATACTTTATGCTTTCAATTCTTCCTCTTTTTACGGGAAAGGTTTTCGTGGTGCAATTTCTTTACGCTGGGATTTTTTGAAACGGTTTACTTTTTCAACTAAATGGGCATGTAGTTACTATTTGGACCGGGATAAAATTGGAACAAACCAGGAAGAAATAAACGGACCTGTTAAAACAGATTTGTATGCATTGCTGCGTTGTAAATTTTGATGGTATGGTTTATTTATTCATGATATGTGCTAAATAGTTATAAAGCATTGCTGTATAAACTTTGTCATTCTTATAGCTTTTGTAGTTTTGTATTCGCATTCATCAGAATATGCAGAATTTGTTAAAACAAAAAAGTAATTATAATATGTCTACAATCCTTTTTGATAAAATAGTGTTCGGCCCTATACATAGCCGGAGACTGGGAGTTTCTTTGGGTATGAATTTATTGCCTACAGATGGTAAATTATGTTCGTTTAACTGTATATATTGCGAATGCGGTCTGAATGAAGAACGTCGTACCCATAGCAAGTTACCTACCCGTGAAGAGGTGAAGGAGGCTTTGATTCGAAAATTATCGACTATGCAAGCAGAAGGTATTACACCGGATGTAATTACATTTGCCGGTAATGGCGAACCAACCATGCATCCGGAATTCGGAGGAATTATAGAAGATACCATTACGACCCGTAACCATTTCTTCCCTTCTGCAAAGATTGCCGTATTATCCAATTCAACAATGCTTCATAGGGAAGATGTGTTTCAGGCCTTAAATAAAGTGGAAGATAATATATTGAAACTGGATTCTGTCCTGGATAGCCGGATACAGCAATTGAATGTACCTAATTCCCCTTCTTTCACATATGACAAACTGTTGGAACAGTTATGTCGTTTTAACGGTAATCTGATTATACAGACAATGTTTTTAAAAGGTGAAATGGATGGTAAAAGCATTGATAATACCACTGAACAAGAAATATCCGGATGGTTGGATACCCTGAAGAAAATAAATCCCAAGCAAGTAATGATTTATACGATAGACAGGGAAACTCCTGTAAAGAATCTCCGTAAAGTAACAAAAGAAGAACTCGAAGCAATAGCCGATAAAGCCAGAAAAGAAGGGTTCGACGTCACAGTATCAGCTTGATGAATAAATTGGAAATAGGTGACAGTTGGCAGTTATTCCGGTTTTCATTCGGTTGGCATACCGGACGCGAAACTTAACTGTCAACTGTCACCTATCAATTGTCACCTGAAAAATGTTCTACATTTTTCTAGAAACATACTCCGAAACGGAATCCTAAGTTATTCAATCCGTCTACCGAGTAAGAAAGTACCTTGCTTTTATTCGTTGCATAGTTATAATAGAATGCAGCATGGAATCCTAACCGTTTAAAAGCGACAGGCCGGATATTGATACCTATTTCCGGAGATATATAAAACCCCCAGGGATTGTCATATACACGTACTAAGCTTGTATATGCAGAGCTTTCACTGTACATGGTACCCAGCTTCAATCCTATATAAGGTTTGAAATGATTACTCTTAAGCGGTGTCCAATAGCGGGTAGAAAGACCGAACGGTAATTGGAAAGTAGATTGTTGTAAATCGGTATTCAATGTTTGCGTCTCGGAAATATGTAAAGTCGTCCGTGGAATATACCGGTGGTTTGAGTGGTAATTAATAAAAGCACCTACCGACCAGTTCGGAAGAACTTCATACCCACCTTCAAAATTGGCTCCCCAGCCACTTGCCTTATCAGCAAAACTGGTGTTTACAGGAATATTTACCTGCCAGTCTATATTAAAATGCCATCTATCTATAAAATCTTGTGCATGTCCCAATAAAGGAAAAGCACATAATAGAACAGCAAACAATATTATTTTTTTTAATGATTTAGTCTTTATCTTTTTCATAATCGTTCCTCCTGGTTACTTTTTGATAATTGGTGATTGGGTAAATGCTTGTTCGATGGCACGCAGAGTTAATTGCATGTTCATTTTTGAATTACTGTACAATAATCCGGACATATTAGCGTGCCATATAACCGGAAGTTCTTTTTCTGTACTGGTCAGATTAACCAAGTCGATAATCATAGTTCCGGTATTATAACTGTAAGCAACAGGGAATGGATAATACCAGCCGTTCCAGAAAGCTCCCCAATAGTTATATCCCCAACCGAAGTAAGGATAACCTTGTACACGTACTGTTTTTTCTGCATAAGAAAGCTGTAAACCGAGATTTGCCTTGTCCTTTTCTTTGATTCTTTGGTATCCGCGGCTACTCATTTCTTCTTCTACATTACTGATAATTTTTTTTGCATTTTCATCAGTCCAGTATTTTGCTTTCATGTCACTTCCCGGTATGGCAATACTATCCGGAAGATAATAGGTACTAAACTTGTTAAAGTTTACATCTTTGTCATAGTTCGTATAAACCATGAAATCGTTGTCCAGCTTAGACATGTCCGGCTCTTTTTGGCAGGATATAGCCAAAATAGCCATAAGTGAAAACATTGCTACTTTTTTCATTTGTTTACATCAGTTTAAGTTATTATAATATATAGATATACTGCAAGTTAGATATACCCGCAAACATACAATTTAAATTTTTAAAATACTAATCAGTTACTTGTTTGGATAGTTTTTTTGAGTTAGTTAAATATCTTTTTAGTAAAACAAAATAAAAAAAGATTCAGGCACGGATTAGACATAATCTGAGATTCGTCTAATCCGTGCCTGAAAATATTTTATGTAAAATTTTTATTGTTTGGAAACTACCTTCCGGGCAATTTCGATTGCTTCATGGATGTTACTGCAAATATTATCAGCTCCAATCTTTTTTTCAAAGCCGGATTTCACTAATATGTTTCTCACAGTCTCATTTACACCTGACAAAACCAAATGGATTTTTTCTGCTTCTGAAAGACGATAGAGACTCTCCAGGTTATGAAGTCCGGTAGAATCCATAAAAGGGACTTTACGCATGCGGATGATACGTACTTTCGGTTTATCGGAAAGACTTTTCATCACTCCGTCGAATTTATTGGCTATACCGAAGAAGAAAGGACCGTCTATCTCATATACTTCCACATCTTTAGGAAGAGTAAGGACTTCTTCGTCATGGTGTATCTCGCCTTCATCGGAAAGGTCTATTTTATTTTTTACAACGGAAACATGAGTCGTTTCTGCCACACGTTTCATGAACAGGAACATGGCTATGAGTAATCCTACTTCTATTGCTATGGTTAAGTCGAAGATAACGGTCAGGAAAAATGTTACCAATAATACAGATACATCGCTTTTCGGATTTTTCATCAATGAGCGGAAAGTTCTCCATTCACTCATATTATAAGATACGATAATCAAAACACCTGCCAGGCAAGCCATAGGAATGTGTTTAGTAAGCGGACCGAGGAACAGCAGGATTAAAAGTAATACAATTGCATGGATAATGCCGGCTACAGGTGTTTGGCCTCCATTATTTATATTTGTCATTGTACGGGCTATGGCCCCGGTTACCGGAATCCCTCCAAAGATAGGAACGACAATATTTGCGGCACCTTGAGCAATTAATTCCGTATTTGAATTATGCTTATCTCCTGTTACACCGTCTGCAACCGTAGCGGATAACAATGATTCGATAGCTCCCAACATGGCAATGGTAAATGCCGAAGGCAGAAGCAAATTGATTGTCTCCATATTAAAAGTGATAGGAGCCGGATTTGGAAGGGAGGCATTGATTGTAAACCGATCTCCAATTGTTTCGATCCCGGTTATTCCTGCATAGTTGCGTAGCACATAGACAATAACTGTCATTAGGATAATGGCAATTAAGGAACCTGGTATCTTTTTGGAAAATTTGGGAGCTATTGCAATTATTACAATGCTTGCCAAACCTATTGCTAACGACCCTATATTAATTGTGTGGCCATGTTGGAAATAAGCAATCCATTTGGATATAAAGTCTGCCGGAACTTTATCCATTGTCAGTCCGAATAAATCTTTCATTTGTGTGGTAAAAATGGTGAGGGCTATACCACTGGTAAAACCGACGACAATCGGATAAGGTATGAATTTGATAACCGTTCCTAGTTTTAATATCCCCATAATAACAAGTATAATACCTGCAACTACAGTGGCTATGGCTAATCCTTCGATCCCGAAAGTTTGGATAATGCCGTATACAATAACGATGAAGGCTCCTGTGGGACCTCCTATCTGTACACTGCTGCCACCCAGCAGCGAAACAATAAAACCTCCGAGAATAGCTGTAATTAATCCTTTTTCCGGACTTACCCCGGAAGCAATACCAAATGCGATCGCAAGTGGAAGGGCAACAATACCAACGATGATACCTGCCATAAGATCGGTCATGAACCGTTCTTTGGAATAGTTTTTCAACGCCTGTAACAATTTGGGTTGAAAATCAATCTTGTTATTCATTATATGTTTGGAATTTATTTAAAAAAACGTCACAAAGATACAACAAATATAAATAAGCTGCTATTCTTATGTTTGTATTCTTCTTTTTAAGACTATGGCATGGCTGGATAATACATGATTTATATGATTTTGGATGCAATCCAAACGGTAAATATTTATAAATCATTTTTATGTGAACATTGAAATATTTTATAATACCTGATTATCATTCTCAAAAACAATTTTATACCTTTGACTCGCTTACTAGGGTAATAACAGGAACACATTTTATATACTACAATAATTAGCATTATGGAAAAAAGTATTAAAGGTACACGTACCGAGCAGAATCTGCTGAAATCATTTGCCGGTGAATCCCAGGCAAGAAGCCGTTACACATTCTTTGCAAGCCAGGCTAAAAAAGAAGGTTATGAACAAATTGCCGGTGTGTTTATGGAAACAGCCGAACAGGAAAAAGAACATGCTAAGCGTTTCTTTAAATTCCTGGAAGGTGGAATGGTTGAAATTACAGCTTCTTATCCTGCAGGTGTAATTGGAAATACAATGCAGAATCTTGCTGCTGCTGCTGATGGCGAAAATGAAGAATGGGCAGACCTTTACCCTGAGTTTGCTAAGGTTGCTGAAGAAGAAGGTTTCAAGCAGATTGCCGTTGCTTTCAAAATGATCGCTACTGTAGAAGCTGAACATGAAAGACGTTACCGTAAATTACTGGCTAACATGGAAGCTGGAAAGGTATTTGAGAAAGATGAAGCGATTCTTTGGCAATGTCGTAACTGCGGTTATGTATTTGAAGGCAAAAAAGCTCCTCAGAAATGTCCGGCATGCGAACATCCACAGGCTTTCTTCGAACCTATGAAGCAGAATTACTAATCAGTACTGTTGAAATAAAAAAGCCCGGAGAGGGCTTTTTTATTAATTACAAAAAAACCGTTTACTATTTTGTTGATAATAAACGGTTCTCTCCGGATTGTTGAGTTGCCTCATGAGAACTTCCTAATTTTTTTGACCTGTTTCTTAATTAGTGAATAGTTCTGAAAGTACAGTACTTTATCCTTACGGCCTTTTACAGATAGTCTTATTTAAGGCTATAAATGAATCAATATCCCGGATTTTGTTGCAATTTATTATTTTTCTGCATTTCTAATGCTGGAATAGGAAATATACCTTTATAGGCAGGAGTTATTTTATTTTTCTCCCACCAAGTTCCGGAGAAGAAAGTCCCGAAGCGTATCATATCCGTACGACGGTGATCCTCAAAAACAAACTCTTTTTTCAACTCATCCTCAATTGTTTGCAAAGTTATTGTTTCCGGAGTTCCGGTAAGACCGGCACGGGAACGTATTTGTTCTAAGAAAGGACGTGCCTTTTCCGGCTGATTCAAGCGCACATAACATTCCGCTTGCATCAATAATACCTCTGCATAACGCATCACAACCAAATCATGATCACGTTCCCACTCCTCGCCGTCTTTTTGCTCATATTTACACCAATGTACTCCCTCATAATCTTTTGCGTCCATGATATCACCAATCTCATCCGTAAAACTCAATGGTTGAAGTCCCTCCTGATTCGGATCCTTATCAATGACTTCCCCGGTACGCAGATCGATCTGATCACCAATCAACATGGTATTACGGCGTATGTCTTTCTCATCGAAACTATGGTATAATCCGGGTTGAGCTACAATACTATTACCACCTCCCTCAAAAGCTCCGGTTGGTGAGATTGCCCATCTTTGCTCATTATGCGTTAAAGCCCAATTCAGGAAATTGCCACTCGTACCCATCTTATGATCATAAGGTATAGCCAATAAAATTTCCTTAGAAACTTCATTTTCTGTCAGGAAATTAGTAAAATAATTCGTTTCCAATGAACCGGATATCTGCTGACAAGCTTTAAGGCAATCCTCCCAACGGGATTTTCCAGAAAATACCTCGGCATTCAAATACAGACGAGCCAATAAACAATACCCGGCATTCTTAGTCATTTTACCATAGCCGGATTCAGGCAATTGGTCAATAATAGCTAACAATTCTTTCTCCGTGAAATCAAAAATCTCGGCTCTCGTTGAGTTCGTCGGTAATGTCAGATCCTTATAGTCCGTAATCAACGGTACATTTCCGAACCAATCGATCAAACGGTAATAGTAATAAGCACGTATAGCCCGTAATTCAGCAAACATCTTATTTTTCTGTTCATCCTTTAAAGAAGATCCTTCTACCTGTGAGATAATAGCATTAACCGTTGAGATTCCATTATAACAATATCTCCACGCTCCCGTGATAGTCACGTTCTGGTTATCCCACTCGTGGCGTTTTAACTGGACATATCTTCCGCCATCATACCAATCTGCTCCCCCATTTCGAGCCGGAAGTACCGCCTCATCCGAGCTAATCGCCGAAATAAAATAGATATACTCTGAAAAGGCATATCCATTTGCACCATCAAAACTGCCTCCTCGAAGGGAAGCATATGCACGCCCCATGATGGAAGCTATTTCCGAATCGGTTTGCCCATATTCATTCGCATTTATCTTATCATACAGATTCTCGGACAAATCGGTACACGAGCCAAACATCATAAGTAACCCTGCCGCTAATATTGATTGTATTTTCATAATTCTCCTGTTGTTTTTTATAAATGATTAGAATGATAGATTAAGGCCGATAGAAAATGTCCTTGGCATCGGATAAATATTACCTTTATCCAGCCCGACTTCTTTTAAATCCGCAGTACTAACTTCCGGATCTATCCCTGTGTAACCTGTTAATACAAACAAATTCTCACCGGTTGCATAGAAACGTAAACGGTTAACCCCAAAATTCTTCAAGAGACGAGCAGGAAGCGTATACCCCAAGGTTACGCTTTGCAAACGGAAGAACGAACCATTTTCCAACCAGTAATCAGAGTAAACCGGCATATTCTCATTAGAGATACCGCTTTTAGCGAAAGAGGAAGTGATATTATAATTTGGCATATGGGCCGTATAGCCTCTTTCCATTCCCGCTACGTTCAGTACCTTTTGACCATACATACCATAACCGGAGATACCCAGATCAAAATCCCTATACGTAAAATTAAATGATAAGCCCATTGTTAGTTTAGGTTGGGCGTTACCCAGGATCTCGTCTTCTCCGTCATTTGCCAATACGAATTTACCATCTACAATGCCTTCGCAATGAGGACCATAAAATGTTCCTACCGGATAACCTTCCTCTATAACCTGCGAATAACGATTAGACATACCTAAAATACCTTGCAGCGAGCCACTTAATATACGATCGGTTTGATAAACTTGGTTGGACAGTTTATCAATTGTCTGTTTGTTATGCGCCAACGTCAAATTGGCATCCCAGGTGAAATCCTTGTGATTGATAAGGTTTGCCCCCAAAGTCAACTCTATACCCTTATTGGTCAAATCACCGACATTCGCCAAAATGTTAGAATACAAATAAGGAGGATTGGGAACTTGATACGTATATAATAAATCACTCGTCTTTTTCAAATACCAATCGAATGTCAAGTTTAAGCGATTGAACAAGAACATATCGATACCCACATTCGTTTGGGCGGTAGACTCCCATTTCAGGTCCGGATTCGGGTTCTGAGTAACCCCATACGATTGTTTCCAAGAATTACTTTCACTATCGAAATAGGCACCGCCTCCCGTACCCATCAGCATAGCTGATTTATATTCTCCGATCCCGGATTGATTACCAGTCACACCGTAACCGGCACGTAACTTCAAATTAGCGACCCAACTCTGTAAATCCTCCATAAAAGCTTCCTCCGAAACACGCCAAGCTGCCGATACGGATGGGAATGTCCCCCATTTATGATTTGTACCGAAGCGTGAGGAACCGTCACGACGAATCGTAGCCGTAAGCATATACCGGTCTTTCAACGTATAATTAGCACGAGCAAAGAATGAGATTAATTTCGCTTGGCTTTTGGAAGATGCCACGTCTTCCAATCGGTTATCTTGGCCTGCTCCCATATTGTTCCATAAAAAATCATCCGTATCGAATTTCCGTCTTTCGGCTTTCAGGGTCTCGAACGAATAATCCAGATAAGAATAACCGGCCATAGCTCCTACACGATGTTTTTTATTGAATGTCTTGTCGTAGTTTAAGAAAACCTCTAATTGCTTATTCGTATATTCCTCGTTATATCTCTTAGCGTATCCACCATCCGTAACTTTATAAACGTAAGATGGACGGTAGTAATAATCTTGATTTGAGTTATACTCATAAGACAAATTGGTGGTCGCTTTCAGTCCGTCAATAATGGATAGTTCCACCTTACCGTAACCGAGTAAATGTTTACGGGCTGTCTCATCATTTCGTTCCGTATGGGTCTCTACCGGATTATTTTCAGTCAATCGTCCACCGATCTGCTCCAAATAATTTCCATTTTCATCATAAATGGGGGCTGTCGGGTTCATATTATAAATCGTACTATAAATGCCCTTATCCACATTGTGCCGCTTATCTGCATTTGCCTGTAAGCTCAACTCAACTTTCAACCGGTTATTAAGTCCATATTGATAAGCGGTCAAACTTGCGCTCATACGATCCAAATCGCTAAACTTAATGATACCCTCGTTCCTTAAATAATTCACGGACGCACGTAGTCCATTATTTTCTCCACCGGAGGAGAACGAAAGTGTATGAGAATGAGAGATAGCCGTTTGTTGGATCGCTTTTTGCCAATCAGTATCGGCACCATAATCCACGGCATCGGTCAAATTATGGTCACTTACGTATTGACGCCATTCTCCAGCTGTCAATACATCCAAGTTATTAGCGCTCTTTCCTATCGCTACATATCCATTGTATTCGATACTGCGTCCTTTCTTCTCTCGATTGGTCGTGACGATAATCACACCATTTGCTCCACGCGAACCATAAATAGCTGTGGCTGATGCATCTTTCAGTACATCCATAGACAGGATTTCATTGGGTTGAACCGTACTAAGGTCAACTCCGGGAATACCATCAACCACAACCAACGGCGCATTACTGGCAGACAAAGAGGTACCTCCGCGTAAACGCATGGAAGAACTTTTTGTCGGGTCACCGCCACCTTGTGAGACGATTAAACCTGCGACTTTACCTTGTAGCAACTGTTCCGCAGAAGAAATCACGCCTTGTTTAAAATCCTTGGCTGAAACAGAAGTGATAGCGCCTGTTAAATCCGCCTTACGGGAAACACCATAACCGATAGCGACAACCGTTACCTCATCCAAACCGATGGAAGTTGGCTTCAATTGGATATTCAATAGTGATTTAGCCTCCACCGATTGCTTCGAGTATCCGATATAGGAGAATGTTATTAATTCACCTTCCGTTGCCTCTAAAGTATAATTACCATCCATATCGGTAGTCGTACCATTTTTAGAAGCGGTAATGATAGTTACCCCGATAATCGGCAAGCCATTTTCATCTGTCACGACACCTTTGACCGTAATACGTTTTTGTGAAGTCTGGGAAGACTGATTTGTTTCTTCCTTATTCGTTTTTCGGTAGAGGACAATATGCCGGTCCGTTATCTTATAAGCGATATCATTACGATTTAATAATTGGTTTAACACCTCCGTAATTCCCTTATCCTTAACATGAATGCTAATCCTTTGATCCGAGTTTACTTCCTCTTCATTATAAAAGAAAGAAAATTCACTTTGCTCCTCAATCGCCCTAAATGCCTGTTCAATCGTTACGTTTCGCAAATTGAGGTTGATTGCAGCCGTGTCCATATAACTGGCAGCAAACATCGACGTTGCCACAGTTAACCCTAAACTTAGCATGAATACTTTGAAGAAATGTTTTTTCATTTGTAGTGATTTAATTTATTAATTAAGTTTTCGATAATTCCATTCCTCTCATTGACTTATTTAATATTAGATCCGGATCTTTCTATTTAAGGTCACTCAGAATATTGTTATCTCCTTCATAGTAAAGAGACAAAAAGAATTTGATACGCCTAAAAGAAAATAAAAAAATTAATGCATAATCCCTATATTAACCAAACCGAAATAGACTAAGCCAAACAACCCCGTATTCCAGCCTTGGATATGATAACCTAAATTCTCTCCAGTCAGGCTGTTTATATGTTCATTAGGTGACCAATCCCCAGAATTTACTAAATCTGCACGTCCTACCTTCTTGATAATATTTATAGCTTCCTCTTGCCGCCCCATATTAATACGTGCCCAACAATCCATAAAACTGACCCACGGCCATACGCCTCCATTGTGATAGGTAGCCGAAGGATAGCCAAAACTGTCATCATAATAAGGAAAAGTCTCGGCAACTCCATAAGGTGTCATACTTTTCGTATTTAATGTCTCTATGATTTTCAAAGCCCGTTCCCGGGGAACAACATCAAATAAGATACCGATCGTTTGATCTTGTAAGATCTTATCATTTACACTGCCATCTTTCCATATCTGGCAATAATAGCTTCCATTCCACAAGCCGCCTTCTTTTACATCTTTATTCACTGTCTCATATCCCTTTTGATAGGCAGCTCGGTAATAGTTACCTCCCGTTTGATCACCACACTCTTCCGCCAAATAAACCATTTCCTTTAAGGCAGACAAATAAATCAAACAGGTAAAAGGAGAATATTTTCTTCCCTCGACCCCTTTCACATCTTTCCAATCTCCCCAAAAAGAAACCTGAGCCGGAAGTCCGATCTTATCCGTATCTCTATAAATCAACCAATTCATAGCATTTTTCATAGCCGGCCAGTATTTGGTCAAGTCTTGTTTATTATGATAATACCGGTAAAATCTGGCAATACGCAAAATAAAGAAAGCATTGATATCCAAATCATCCTCCCGTTCAATTAGAGGAAGGATCGTAGTCGGAATTTTCCCGGACGGTTGTTGCCACTCGATACTTTCCTCGATCATCTTTCTCTCCAAATCTTTATAAAACACCAAATGCAGCCAACTGGTCCAATAGCTATCGCGTTGATTTAACTCACAATACCCCATCGTAACAAGTTCCCCTTTTTTTGTCCATTTGGTAAGTGATATACCAGGAATCATATACCATCGCACGTAAGTATCCAATTCTTTATCACCTGTTTTGGGGATCGCTAAACCAAAAGCTGTTGTTTTATCTTTAAAAGCCGGCCACATCTTGTATGCATAGGTCGAAAGATCATCAAGTGTCCGGAAATTAATACTACTGATCCAGTTCTCATCCCGGAAAGTAAATAAGACTTTGATTTTCTTTTTCTCGCCAGCCTGCAATGAAACCGGGATAGAAAGTGTTTGCCCAGCCCACAGAGTTTCGGTTTGATCAGTCGTAATTTGGCAATTATCCTTGTTGCTAATGCCCGTATATCCATCATGCTCACAGGCGCTCATATCTTTCGCTAAATTCTCGTCCGGTTGAGCGACCAGTGTAAAATGCTCTTCTTTAGAAGTCGGGTTAGAACAGCAAATCTCTAACATCAAAACAGGAAGAGCGGAAGTTTCGGCATCATTAACTCCCAATGGGCAAAAAGCCTCTGTAGTAAAAGTCACTTTTGTGAGGGACGATCCTTTATAGTCGTTCTTTACAAACGGAAATTCCCTTATGATATTCTTTTTAGAAAATTCTGAAAATAATTGTCGTTTACCATCCTTCTCGATCGAGAATATTACGGCACCTCTGTTAGTTAACCAATCTCCTAACGTCCCGGGATTCTGCATAATCTGTCCGAAAAAATCTCCGGATACCGATGCATTAACGGTTAACGCAAAGTTAGCGATCGGATACCCATCGGCAACTTGCCTTTTTTGAGCAACCATGGAATGACAAATCCCCCAACAGAATAAAAGAAAAAATAGAGAATGTGTTTTCATGCTATTCATTGAATCGTATTCTTTTAATAAATCGTTACTTGATTATCAACTATCGTATATTGGAAAGGCACATTAATCCGTATTATATTGAAGATTTGCGGAAGCGTCTCATTATTAATAAATTTACCGGTAAATATCTTACGTTCCAAACCAGCCTTCTCAATAGTGATTTTACAATTGAACTTTCTTTCCAAGCTCTTACAAATATTACCGAACGATTTCTTCTTAAAAAACAATTTTCCCTCGGTCCATCCTATGGCATATTCCTTTTCGAATGGCTCTAACTGGATATCCTTCGTATTCTTATCATATACAGCAGAGGTATTAGGCATAAGGTGATAATGTTTATTATCCATATTATTCTTTATCTCGACAGAGCCGGATATCAAGCTTGTCACTACCTCTTCTTCCTCTCCATAAGCCGATACATTAAAAACGGTCCCCAATACCTTGATATCTATTTGCCTTATTTTGACAATAAATGGGACGTGCTCATTATGTGCGACCTGAAAACAAGCCTCTCCTTCCAGTTTCACATCACGGGAACTTTTATCATAATTCGTAGAATAAGAAAGCTTGCTCCCATGATTAAGGGTAACTACAGAACTATCCGGCAATACCACTTCAGATATGCCATTTTGAGAATTAAAAACAATCCATTCCTCTTTTACCTCAGGCCGAGGTTTTACCGATTCAAAGAGAAAGAAGCCTATCAATAAAGTGATACTGGCCGCTATAGACAAAAACAGATATATATTTTTTCTGGAGCTCTGTTTATTTCCCTTATCCTCAAACATCTTATGATATAGCTCCTCCCGCACACCTTCTTTTATTTCCGAGGCATGTCGATAATCACAGTCAAGCGAGATATGATCTATTATCCCGAAAATCACTTTTTTCTTCTCATCCAGCTCATCTAACACATCAGATGGAAGATCATCGTTTTCCCGGTTTAATAGACTTGCCAGTTTTTGCCATTCTTTTTCAACCTTAACCTTCATATTTCATTTAATTTTTTTCCTGTGCGATACTCCTGTATAACTATTCCTATTTTTTTTATCGCTATGCACATCTGCGCATGTACTGTTCGAGCCGATATTGAAAGGATCTGAGCCGCTTCTTTGTAGGTCATATTTTCTTCTCTCACCATAAAGAAGATTAAACGGCACTTTTCAGGCAAAGAGTTTATCGCTAATTCAATGATTTTCTTTAATTCATTGTTCAAGATCTCTTGTTCCGGTGTTGATTTCTCGGACAGCCCTCCTAAATCGGCATCTTCCAACCGTATTTTCTGGTACTTATCACTCTCACTCTTATATTTAAGAGCATGATTGCGGGCACAGATAAACAGATAGTTCTCATAATTTTGTATTTCTGGTAATTGTTTTCGATTTTGCCACAAATACAAGTAAACATCAGAAATTACATCTTTACACACTCCTTTCTCCACCAGAAAATAGCTTGTGTATCGATACAATTTCATATAGGTATAATCAAAAAACAGTTGGAATGCCCTTGGGTCATCATTCGCAATCTGTTTAAATAGAGATTGTATATTAATTGTTTCTTCCAATGGATGCGGTGTAAATATCTATTTTATGATGAAGAGAAAAAAAGGGTGAAGTATGCCTAAAGAAGTAGATTGAATAAATTCGTATTTATGGTTTATTAAGAAATAGTACCCTCTAATTGCTTATATCCACCAATGTGTGATTATATAATAAAAAAAAGAGATGTCAATTTTGACATCTCTTTGGATTGTGAGTTGTCTCACGAGGATTCGAACCTCGACAGACAGAACCAAAAACTGTAGTGCTACCATTACACCATGAGACAATCCGGCGCTTTATTTAAAGCGATGCAAAGGTAAGAATAAAATCTTACCTTGCAAATTTTTTGAATGCTTTTATTACTTAGCTATCAACAGATAGTAATTTTTCTTACCTCTTTGTACCAGTAAATATTTGTTATCCAACAGTGATTTGCTGTCGATTATCATATCCTGGTCCGTAAGTTTCTCTTTATTCAAACTAATGCCACCGCTTTGAACCAACTTACGCATTTCTCCTTTGGATGAGAAAATAGCAGCTTTTTCAGTGAACAGGTCAATGGCTTTAACTCCCGCCCCCAGTTCGTCACGGCTGATTTCAAATTGGGGTACACCTTTAAATACATCCAATAAGGTTTCTTCATCCAAATGTTTCAATGCATCGGAAGTTGAGTTGCCGAAAAGAATATTGGAAGCCTCAACAGCTGCTTCATAATCTTCAATAGAGTGAACCATCACTGTTATTTCTTTAGCCAGACGTTTTTGTAACGGGCGGAGATGAGGCGCAGCTTCCTGTTCCTGAATCAATGCTTCGATTTCTTCTTTACAAAGGTCTGTAAATATTTTGATGTATCTTGCCGCATCAGCATCGCTTACATTCAACCAGAACTGATAGAATTTGTAAGGGGAAGTATACCTGCGGTCTAACCATACGTTGCCGGATTCGGTTTTACCGAATTTACCGCCATCAGCCTTAGTAATTAGAGGGCAAGTCAGTGCATAGGCTTCACCACCCAGTTTGCGGCGGATTAGTTCTGTACCTGTTGTAATGTTACCCCATTGGTCTGAACCACCCATTTGCAAACGGCATCCTTCATGTTCATACAGATACAGGTAATCGTATCCTTGTAATAATTGATAAGAAAATTCGGTGAAGGACATACCTACGCTTGATTCGGAACTAAGGCGTTTTTTTACGGAATCCTTAGCCATCATATAGTTTACTGTGAGGTGTTTACCGATATCACGGATAAAATTCAGGAAAGAATATTCCTTCATCCAGTCATAGTTGTTTACCAACTTGGCGGCATTGGGAGCATCCGAATCAAAATCCAGAAATTTGGAAAGCTGCTTTTTAATACTTTCCTGGTTATGGCGAAGCGTTGCTTCGTCCAGCAAGTTACGTTCTGCGGACTTCATTGAAGGGTCTCCGATCATACCAGTGGCCCCGCCGACCAAGGATATAGGACGGTGTCCGGCGCGTTGGAAATGCTTCAGCATCATAACCGATACAAGGTGACCAATGTGTAGTGAATCGGCTGTCGGGTCGATACCTACGTAAGCAGAAGTCATTTCTTTTTGCAATTGTTCTTCTGTCCCGGGCATCATATCATGAATCATGCCCCTCCATCTTAGTTCTTCAACAAAATTCATCGTTTTAATTTATAGTATTAATTGAATACGGGCAAAGGTACGACTTTATAATTGAAAATAGAAAGATTGGGTATTCATAGTAATGATTTGAGTAAATGATAACTATGATTTTCCAAAATCATAGTTATAAACCGGGAAATACCCTTTTTATATTTAGAGTGAGTGAAGATAGGGTTTCCTCAATCGGAGATAGTAGATTTTTTGTTATTTGTTGATAAACGGAACGGATATCGATATCGGCGTCATCTGTTTCGGCAAAAAGATAATCCGGATAAGCAACTTTCAAAGCTTCTGAATTAAAATATTGGCCGAAAGAAAGGTAAAAGCCTTGACGTAGCAATTGTCCGGCTTGTTTTCCATTGCCTCTGAATCCGTGAATAATCCAGGGAACTTGTGGCTTGATTGCTTTTTTGTTTTTTATAATCTCGTCATATGCTTTTACGCAATGGATAATGAGCGGTTTGTTTACTTTTTCTGCTAAAAGGGCTTGTATCTGGAATGCTTCCTGTTGTATATCCGGTGTTCCTCCCCGTACTTTATCGAAGCCAGCCTCTCCTATGGCTACTATGTTAGGATATGTGCAGAGGTGTTCCAGTTCATCCAACTGTTGCCCGATATTATCTATATACCAGGGATGAATACCGGCGGAATAGTTCTGCCCATCTTCAAGATGGTAGCTCTCTCCTTCTCTTATAAGTATATTTATGATTGAAATATCTTCAGGGTGAGTCGTTGGATAATGAGTATGTATATTGTAGTATGCCATTTTATGGGACCGGGTCGTATCCGCTTCCTCCCCACGGGTGGCAACGAAGAATGCGTTTGGTACTCAGATAAAGTCCTTTTATCGGACCATATTTTTTTAAGGCTTGCACTGCATATTCGGAACAGGTAGGAGTATATCTGCATGAAGCCGGAGTCATAGGAGAAATACAATATCTATAGAAATAAACCGGCAATAATAGAAGAAAAGTAAAAAAACGCTTTATCATTCTTTATCGCGTAAAACATTTAGTGCTTTTACCATTGCTTTCTCTATGCTGGCGAAAGAGTGGATTTCCTTATCCAGATAGAGGAATGCAACCAGCATTTGCTTCTTTTTTTCTGTCAACGGATCTATTAAATCGTATTTATGTACCCGGTAAGCTTCACGTACCTGTCGCTTTATCAGGTTGCGTTTTACGGCACGTTTAAATTTTTTCTTGGGAACGCTTATTAACAGGGATACGGGAGCAAGTGAGTCTTCTTCTACCGGAAAATAAACAACCCGTAGTGGAAACGCTACAAATGATTGGCCTTTAGCAAATAGCAGGTCAATGTAACGTTTCCACGACAGGCGTTCTTGTTTTGAAAAGGTATACCTTTTATTTACCATTCTTTTTATTGCTACCCATCTCTTTTTTCAGGTATAATTCCAGAGCTGCGGTCATAGATGGAGCTTCCGGTGTGGGAGCTTCTATATCCAGGCGCAACCCGGCTTCTTTAACAGCTTTCGCTGTTGTAGGACCAAAACAACCGATTCTGATTTCTTCCTGTTTGAAGTTAGGGAAATTCTTCAGCAATGATGAAATGCCGGACGGGCTGAAAAATACCAGCATATCGTAATCGAATTTCTCATCTTTAGCGAAATCGTTACTTACCGTGCGATACATGATTGCTTTTACATAATTGATTTTTTTTGCTTCCAGCATGGAAAGCAAATCGTCCTTATGTACATCGGATACAGGTACAAGGTATTTCTCTTTCGGATGTTTGGCAATGACTGTCACTAAATCATCTGCTTTTCCGGTCTGGCTGTAAAAGATTTTACGTTTTCTATACACAATATATTTCTGCAAATATACAGCAATAGCTTCTGTCATACAGAAATATTTCATGGTTTCCGGAATAGTAATGCGAAGTTCTTCGCACAAATGGAAAAAGTGATCAATCGCCGTACGTGCCGTAAAAATAACAGCCGTATGATCCAAAATTGAAATTCTTTGTTGTCTGAATTCCTTAGAGGAAAGGGGTTCTACTTTGATAAACGGTCGGAAATCAATCTCCACTCCATATTTTTCTGCAATATCGAAATACGGAGATTTTTCGGATGCAGGCTTCGGTTGTGATACCAGCACCTTTTTAATGTTCAATGCCATAGAGTACTTCTCTCGATAAAGTTATACAAATAAACCATACCTTCGTACAAAAATACCAGAGGTAAAATTTCTTGGGTGCAAAGGTACAAACTTATATATAATAAACCAGTGATTTTCTTGTGAAATATACGTATTGTCTTATAAATTATTACAAAACGACATAAAATATAGAAGATTCCAAACAATAGTATAGGGAGATAGGTCTGTGTTCCGGCAAAAACCAGCCATAAAACAGGAATATACAAAATGATACCCCATATTCCTATGATGGCATTGTAGCTGGTTTTCCAGAGCTTATATTTTTCAGGCTCAGCGAAAACCGTTCCCAGAAGAAAATAGGAAAGTTGTTTAAATTGGTAAAAAAGGAATAGAATAATGAAGATGATACTTATCGAGAGAAACAAATCTTTTTCATTGGTATATCCGATAAATCCCTCTAATCTCGCAATGGTAAATAAGGCTATAGAGCATAAAAATAAAGACTGGAACGTCATAAAGTTGCGAAATATAAACCTTTCGCTTCCGGATGATTTATCAAATAAATTCTGCCGTTCTTTAACAAAAACAGCATCTTTCAACATTTTTATGAATAGTTGGACATGGGTACGGAAGACGATGGCGAATGCGATTAATAAGACAAGCAAAAGGGAAAAAATTACATCATCCACCAATTGCCCGTCCCACAAACGAATGCCCACATATCCTTCGAATAAATCCATGCACCTGTTTATTTAGACAGGTGCAAAGATACATATTTAAATTAGTACAACGCTTCTTTTATGATTTCTCCGACAGTAGGATGTGGGAATACAATAGCTTTCAGTTCGTCGGCTTTCATGCCCTTTTCGATGGCAAGACCGGCAATAACAATTAATTCGGATGCCGGGTTACCTAATAAGTGGGCTCCGATAATTGTTTCATCTTCTGCTAAAATTAATTTGCATACGCCGTTACCCATTTCATTTTCAGCTACAAACCTGCCGGAAAATGCCATTGGTATTTTCTTAATAGTATAAGGAATACCTTCTGCTTGCAATTCTTCTTCAGTCTTCCCTACTCCGGCAATTTCAGGATTGGTATATACAACTCCCGGGATCGCTTTATAACTCATACCTGCACTTGTTTTTCCCAGGATATGGTTAATTGCTATTTCTGCTTCGCTCACAGCTGTATGTGCCAACAGGGAGAATGCGGTAATGTCTCCGCAAGCATATACGTTAGGAATGGAGGTCTGCATAAATTCGTTTACTTTAATGCCATTGCGGAATGGTTCCGGAGCGATGGTTTCCAAACCGAATCCTTTAGTAACAGGGCGCCGTCCTACGCTGAGTAATACCTTTTCACCATGCAGGATGAAAGTTTCCCCGTCTTTTTCTACGGATACTTCTGTGCCATGTACACCGGTTACTTTGTGGCCAAGATAGAATTTAACCCCTCGTTTGGCATATTCCGCCTGGAGCATTTCGGACAATTCACGGTCCATCGGTCCGAGTATCTTATCCAGCATTTCTACAACATGTACTTCCGTACCCATGCTGTTAAAGAAGGAAGCGAATTCCATACCGATAACACCTCCGCCGATAATGACGAGTGAAGCAGGGAGTTCTTTGGATAGCAAAGCTTCCCGGCTGGTCCAGTAGGCTGTTTCCGCTAATCCGGGAATAGGAGGAATTACACTTTCCGAACCTGTACAAATCAGCAGGTTTGCCGCTTCATAAGTTTCTTCTCCGCAAGAAATGGAAAGAGTACCATCGGCTGCACGTCCTTTTATCTCTGCCTCCCCGTTGACAACAACTACACCATGTTCCGTCATTTTCATGCGGATGCCTGCCGTAAGTTTTTTAACCACTTTATTTTTACGGGCGATGATTTTAGGAAAGTCGAATGTGGGGTTCTCTGCTTTCACTGCATATTTGGGTGCATGTTTAATCGTATCGTACACTTTTGCAGAGTAAAGCAATGTTTTTGTCGGCACACAACCTTCATTCAGGCAGACACCACCTAATGCGTTTTTTTCAAAAAGCAGGGTTGACAAACCTCCTGCTGCTGCTCGTTCGGCAGCGGTATAACCGGCAGGTCCTCCACCGATTATGGCAACATCGTATTTCATGTTCTCAGATTTAAATAAGTTTTATATTGGGATTAATTATTATATCATCGGGTCTTTTATTTTTATTTCCGGATTATGTTTACGTAATAATTTGACAAATTCTTTTTTATTGACTGGTGAAACCAGCATCCATTGCAGTGTTCCTTTGTAAATAATAATCCGGTCGAGTGACAAAGCATAACTTGAAACCGGAAGAACGGTAGCCTCTAATTCTGTGATTTCGGATATGGGAATACGTTTTTCCGGAAAAATGCTGCAATGTGCGATAAACATGCCATCTGCAGTTATCTTATACCAGGTATTCAGTAGTACATGTAAAGTCAGCATGGATACGAGTAACATGATTATCATACCTGCTATATTAGTACCTAAAAATACTTTGACTGTTCCGGCGATAACTAAAATGATCGCAAAATGGTACCACCATCCCACCTTCGATTTGAAAACTCTATCCATTTTTTGAATTTTTGCGCAAGATAGTCATTTCCTGTTTTATTTGTGATAAATGCCGGTCAAAACACTTAAAAAGAAAATACGTTGCAACAGATTTGCTGCAACGTATTTATTGGGAAATCGGTAAAAAACGGCTCTCCGATTTCTGGGAATATATTCAATGCTTACTTAATCTCTTCGAGTACATTATAATACTGCAATACATTGTTATTGTTATATTGTTCGTTCCGTACAACTCCCACATTGGGTGCATACCATTCATAGCCGTACCCTTCGATTGTTTCTTTCGGTGAGCGGGATTTGATTTTGTATTTCACTTTTGTGCAGTCAAATGTTCCGGCTGGTGTTTTGATTTGTTCGCTTTTTACATATTCACGATCGTAAATAGAAATATTTTTCCTGTTTTTACGGTCTTTCTTCGAATAAATTTTAATAAGTGCATCATCAAAATACATGTCATCGTCATTTCCGGCAGGATTGTTGGAAACACTTGGATAATTGATCACATCGTCTGTAACGGCAAGATTGGATTCCATATCGGAAACCATGGTCGGATTGGTCTGGATTTCTTTCATGTCGATAAAAAATTCTCCATTTCGGCAATAAGCGTCAAGATCCCCTTTGTCGATTACAGTTCCTGCCTGGTTTTTGAAAATGTAGTCGGCTTCTACTTCTATCCCTCTTGCGGTATTGTTTACTTCGTCTACTGTATAAGTCATGACGCTTACAAGGTTACCTTTGCCATCGTATCCCTTTTTTATAAGTTGTGAACCTTTTGTTTGCGGGAAGAAGAATGTGCAATCTTGCGCCATGGCTCCGGCAGCCAGAAATAGTGCCAGGAATGCAAATAATACTTTAGATTTCATATTTTAAAACGTTTAAGTGTGAATATTAGCTGGATATCCAATGCCCCAATAAAACAAACAACCTTCGGGTATGTTTATAGGAATAGGTTTAAAATATGAAAAAGATATTGATATATAACAGTTGAAAACAGCCGATTTTATGGTTTTTTGTGGAAACAAGCCTTATTGGAGTACAATTATATCAGTTAATTTTTAACTTTGACGGCATAAACAATATGAAAGATGGTACAAAGATTCGATTTCTTAGTGATAGGTTCCGGTATTGCAGGAATGAGTTTCGCACTTAAAGTTGCCAATAAAGGAAAAGTAGCATTGGTTTGTAAGACCAATCTGGAAGAAGCAAATACTTACTTTGCTCAGGGAGGGATAGCCTCGGTTACCAATTTGCTTACCGATAATTTTGACAAGCATATAGAGGATACAATGATAGCCGGCGACCGGTTGAGCGACCGTGGTGCTGTGGAAAAAGTGGTTCGTGATGCCCCTCAACAAATTAAAGAGTTGATAAGCTGGGGAGTCGATTTTGATAAAGATGACAAAGGAAATTTCGACTTGCACCGTGAAGGAGGCCATTCCGAATTCCGTATTCTTCACCATAAGGATAATACAGGTGCCGAGATACAAGACAGTTTGATACATGCTATCCAGCAACATCCGAATATCACCGTCTTTGAAAATCACTTTACGATAGAAATCCTTACCCAACATCATTTGGGGATGGAAGTTACCCGTCAGACTCCGAATATAGAGTGCTATGGCGCTTATATTATGGATATGAAAACGGGTAAGATAGATACATTCCTTTCAAAAGTAACCTTGATGGCAACCGGTGGCATCGGGGCTGTTTATCAGACCACCACGAATCCGATGGTTGCTACGGGCGACGGTATTGCCATGGTATATCGTGCCAAGGGAACAGTCAAGGATATGGAGTTCGTGCAGTTCCATCCCACCGCATTGTATCATCCGGGCGACCGCCCTTCTTTCCTGATAACGGAAGCGATGCGTGGTTACGGAGGTATTTTACGCACATTGGATGGCAAAGAGTTTATGCAGAAATATGATAAGCGTCTTTCATTGGCTCCGCGAGATATCGTTGCGCGCGCTATTAAGAATGAAATGGATAACCGCGGTGAAGACCATGTATTTCTGGATGTGACACATAAGAATCCCGAAGAAACAAAGAAACATTTCCCCAATATCTATGAGAAATGCCTGAGCCTGGGTATAGATATAACAAAAGAGTATATACCGGTTGCTCCTGCCGCCCATTACCTTTGCGGAGGTATCAAGGTGGATTTGGATGCCCGTTCTTCCATAGACCGTTTATACGCCGTAGGTGAATGTTCTTGTACGGGTCTTCATGGTGGAAACCGCTTGGCTTCCAATTCATTGATAGAAGCTGTCGTTTATGCGGATGCTGCGGCTAAGCATAGTTTGAGCATTATCGACTCGCTTAGTTATCAGGAAAACGTACCGGAATGGAATGATGCGGGAACCCGTTCTTTGGAAGAAATGGTATTGATTACCCAGAGTGTAAAGGAAGTGGGCGAGATTATGAGTACATATGTAGGTATTGTCCGCTCCGATTTGCGTTTGAAACGTGCCTGGGACCGTCTGGATATTCTTTATGAAGAAACAGAAAGCCTGTTTAAGCGCTCGGTTGCCTCCAAGGAAATTTGTGAATTGCGTAATATGATTAATGTTGGTTACCTGATTATGCGTCAGGCTATCGAACGTAAAGAGAGCCGCGGCTTGCATTATACGCTGGATTATCCGCCGGCAAAGAAAGAGAATGAATTTGCCCCGGAATAAACCGGTATAAATAGCTAACAGGGAAATCCTCTTATTTTGATTGGTGCTTTAATAAATAAGGCTGGTCAAGGTAAGAGGATTTTTATCTTAATCCTTTTTATGCGTGGTGGATTTGATGGACTACCTGAAGGAGGGATCCGTGAACCGATGATTGTTTGTTGGCCTGACGAGATATAAAATGCAGAAGTGAGGAATGAATAATTTGTTTACTTATCTTTGGCTTTTTCATGCCGTCGAATTTTAAAATGCACGGCACGATTTCCGAAAAAGTACACTTACAAAAAATCTTTTGATAGTTATCGAACGTATTTCCTATAACTGTCGTTTTTATTTTTGATGGATATGGTATTTTATTTTGATGGTTTTCAAAAGAAAATTTCGTCGGTTTCAAATGGGGAAAAGAAGCCGACGAAATTTTAAAAGTACGCTTTAATTTTATGAATTTGATTCTTTGTTTTTTAGAAACGTCTTTTCTTTCTGGAATCGCGTGGTGCAGCGGAACGTTTTTTATTGAAAGAGCGGTCGTTAGAATATTCTCTACGGTTTCCTCCGCGTCTTTTGCCATTACTATCGCCTTTTTTCCCCTGGGCCACTTCTACAGAGATACGGCGTCCTTCCAGTTCGAAGCCGTTCATAAGTTTCATTACCCTTTGAGATTCTCCTTCTTCCACTTCAAAGAATGAGAAGTTGTCCCGCAGGTCGATTCTTCCGATCCGGACTTTTCCCGGTACACAGCGGTTTATCAGTTCTATCAATTGGCTCGGTTTAAGACCATCTGTTTTACCGAAATTAATAAAGAAACGGGCATATCCTTCTTCAGCCGTATGGACTCTGCGTCCACCCTCTTTTCCCATTTCTTTGTTGCGTGAGCTGTGTTCGTCGACCGACTGTATTTCGTCCGCATCTTTATAATAGTCAATCATACGGTTGAACTCGAGAGAAACAACACGTTTGATAATATCTTCCTTGTCCAACCATTCCAGTTTGCGGAAAATCTGAGGCATTAAAGTCTCGATTTCTTCTTCGTTGACTTTTACTTTCTCTATTTGGTCAACCAGGTTGAAAAGCTGTTTTGCGCAAATATCCTGTCCGCTCGGCATTTCGCCTTTCTCAAATTTCTTATTGATAATACGTTCTATTTCACGTATTTTACCTTTTTCCTTAACATGGCAGATGGCAATGGAGATACCTGTCTTTCCGGCACGTCCCGTACGTCCGCGGCGATGTGTATATGATTCGACTTCATCCGGCAATCCATAATTGATAACATGTGTCAGGTCGTCAACATCCAGCCCGCGTGCCGCTACATCCGTAGCAACCAATAATTGCAGGTTCTTGATACGGAATTTTTGCATTACGTAGTCACGTTGTGCCTGGCTCAGTTCGCCATGAAGTGAGTCTGCATTATAACCGTCCTGAATCAGTTTGTCTGCAATTTCCTGGGTTTCCTTGCGGGTACGGCAGAAAATGATACCGTAAATATTCGGATAGAAGTCGGCAATACGTTTAAGTGCCAGGTATTTGTCTTGTGCACGTACCATGTAATAAATATCGCGGATATTTTTGTTGCCTTCGTTCTTGTTTCCGATAACGATTTCTTTCGGATTTTTCATATACTGCTTGGTAATGCTGGCAATACCCTGGGGCATTGTAGCAGAGAAAAGCAACATATTGCGGTTTGCGGGAACTTCTGCCAGAATAGCATTGATACTATCAGTGAATCCCATGTTCAGCATTTCGTCCGCCTCATCCATGATAACGTTCTTTATCAGGCCGAGATTTACCGTTTTGCGGTTCATCAGGTCGAGCAGACGTCCCGGAGTGGCAACAACTACGTGTACTCCCCGTTTAAGCGTCTTAATCTGGCTTTCTATGCTGGAACCACCGTATACCGGAAGAACTTTCAGGTTATCGATATATTTTGAATAGTCATTCAGGTCGTCGGCTATCTGCAAACAAAGTTCGCGTGTAGGACAAAGTATAAGTGCTTGAGGCTGATAGGTCGCTATATCAATCTTTTGCAGGATAGGGAGGCCGAATGCCGCAGTTTTGCCGGTACCGGTCTGAGCCAATGCAATAACGTCGTTGTCTTCTCCCAGTAAAAAAGGAATCACTTCCTCCTGTACAGGCATGGGCGACTCATAGCCCATTTCTTGAATTGCCTTCAATATAGGTGCGGCAACTCCTAATTCTTCAAATGTTTTCAAAATGTGATATTGTATATATGTATATATTCAGAGTGCACAAAGATACGTATTTTATCCGGATGCGTATTAATTCAATAAGATATCTTTTAATGTATCTCTCTCTTTCTCCGAAAGATGCAGCCCTTTTGACAGGAATTTATCCATTGAACCATATTCTTTTCCGATTGTCCGGTATACAATGTCCAGAAAACTTTCGTTGGCTGTAACCAAAGCCGTGATTGCTTCCTGCGAGTTGGTACTCATATCCCGGATCATAAAAGCTAACTGGGAAATATTGGTATAATCGTTGGATGCCATATAATCTTTCCGGATCGTTTCTTCCGGTACATCGAGTGCCGCAAGCAGCATGGCTGTAAGGAAGCCTGTCCGGTCTTTTCCTACGGAGCAGTTGATAACAATCGGGTAGTTATCTTTATCAAGAAATATTTTTAATGCTTTGGAGAACTGTTCGCGGTCCTCATTTATAAAATGCAGGTACGTATCCTGCATATAGAGAAGAGCATCTCCTTTCCGCATCTGATCTTCTTCAAGCCGTTCGACAACATCATCCATCCCATGCCTTGAAATAGGTATGGATATGATATTTGCTTTTTTATATTTATCGGGAGCACAGGTTATTTCATCTTCTCCTCTTAAATCGATTATCGTTTTAATATCCAGATTATTAAGACGTATGGTGTCCAAGTCGCTTAATGCACATAATTCACCGGAACGGAACACTTTGCCCCAACGAACGCTCTTATTATCCGAAGATTGGTACCCTCCTATATCACGGAAGTTTTGTATGCTGTCCATGGACACAGAACGTGCTCCTACTATTTGTTTGAATTTCTCATTAAAAGACAATAGGAAATATTTTCGGGAAATATTGTCATTAGTAATATAGGTTACGACTCCCTCGTCAATATCTGCGTAAGCACAAGGGGAAGACATATTGAAATTATCCGGATTGTCGGAAACGAACAGCATCATCGTTCCTTCCATTCCCGGATCGATTTCCCATTTAATTACATAATTTCCAATATCATCTCTGAGGCAAAGTGAATAAATATTCGGTGTTATGCCAGAACTGCATCCGTTTAATGTCACCAAGCCTGTCAACAGAAATAGAATTTGTTTTAACATCATTGCTCCATCATTCATTCTTCACAAAGGTAATGAAAAACATATTGTACTTTATTGCGGGTTAATGATATTTAATATTGTTGGTTGTAACCCGAGGCAAATTCTTTAGAAATGTAATTGTTATAGCTTTGGCATACCTCGGATGCGAGATCTATCCCGCTTCGGATGATATTAGCCCACGTATCATTTTCAATAGAAGAAAGGTCTTTATGCCGTACATCATATTTTAACAATCCGTAGATGACGCCTGCATTGAAATTATCACCTGCGCCGATGGTGCTGACCGGGGTAATGGGAGAGGAGTCGTAGTGTTCATGGCAAGCATGCGTATAGAGGTTCACCCCGTCGTTGCCGTGTGTCGTTATAAAACGGTCGCAGTAAAACTTGATATGGTTCGTGTACACCTCTTTCATATCCGTTTTACCGAACAGGTTTAGAAAATCCTCTTCCGAACCGCGTACAATATCCGCATATTCCAGATTTTCGAGAACCGTAGGCATCAGGCGAATCGCTTCATGTGCATGTGCTTTGCGGAAATTCGGGTCGTAATAGATAATCGCTTTCCGGTCGCGTGCATAGTCAAGAAACTCAACCATCCGTTCGCGTAATGCCGGGTTCAGAGAATAATAGGAACCGAAAATGAAGATATCGTCTTCGTTAATCGAGGGAAGAGGCACTTCCAGCCGTTGTTTGGGATAGTCTTTATAAAAAGTGTAATTGGCATTGCTCTGTTCATCCAGAAAAGCAAGGGAGATCGGACTTTTCCCGTTGGGAAAACGGTCTACATATTCTGTGGAAACGGCATTTTCTTTCATAAACCGGAGGATGATGTCGCCAACCTGGTCATTACCTACTTCACTGATGAAGGAAACAGGGACATTTAACCGCCCTAAAGAGATTAATCCATTGAATACGGAACCTCCAGGAACAGCCGTATGGGGTTGTCCGTTTTTGAAAATGATATCAAGGATAGTTTCTCCGATACCAATTACTTTTCTCATATGTATATGTTATTTGTTCTCCGTTTTACTCTGTTCCCGGCTTTTGGAGCCAAGATACCCGCCGTGATGCCTTTTGGCATAATCTGTATTGCTGAAATTAATTTTTTTCATTGTTCCTACTACCAGGATATCGCCGATTACTGTCATAATTGTGGTCGAGGTGGTAGGTGTTAATCCCAATGGGCAAACCTCTTTTGGTGCTCCGGTAGGCAAGCAGATGGTAGCTTCGGCAGCCAACGGACTTTCCGGATTGCTGGTAATTACGATAAACGGCATATTGGGAGCCAGGCCGCGTGTAAGCTCTACCAGCTCTACTAATTCGCGCGTCTTTCCGGAATTGGATATCAGAAGCATAATATCGTTTTTGCGTACAATACCCAAGTCGCCATGCTGTGCTTCGCTGGGATGCAGGAAATGTGCCGGAGTACCTGTCGAACTGAATGTCGTGGCAATATTCATAGCTATCTGCCCGGCCTTGCCCATCCCGCTGGTAATCAGGCTGCCGCCAAGTTCATGAACATGTTTTACGATGAGGTTTACGGCTTCTTCATAACCACTGGTTATAGGGATATTCAGTACGGCAGCTGCTTCTTGCTGCAAAATAGACGAGATTGCTTCGTTAATCATAGTCGTTTTAATAGTTTTATGTATTATGACAATCTAATAAAATACAAAAATACCGATTTTAATTATACCTTCACAGCACTATGCTCTTTTTTTATATAACTTTACAGAGCATTAATCCGTAACCCGATAAACCACTGAAAAATGGAAGACATGGTGTCGTTAGTTGAAAGAGTAAGGACCGGAGATCGAGAGGCTTTCAATGAACTTTACAATCTGTATTATCCGGTATTGCGTTCGTATGCGGGGCTATTATTGAAAGAAGAAGAAGAGGCGGAAGATGTTGTGCAGGACGTTTTTTTGAATGTATGGCTACGCAAGGAGATTCTGGATGATACACTTTCGCTCCGGGGGTATCTCTTGAGGTCTGTTTATAATACTGCATTAAATATTATCAAGCGCCGGGGATATTCGGAAACATACCGTTCCGTCTACGAGAAGGAGATAGAGGAAATAGGCTTTAAATATTATGATCCGGATGCCTGTGACGTCATTCGCAAATTGTATGACAACGACATACGTTCGGATATCAATATGGCTATCAAATCTCTTCCGGACCGTTGCCGGGAAGTTTTTTCCCTAAGTTATCTGCATGATATGCCCAGCAAGGAAATCAGCCGTAAACTCGGTATATCGTTGCGCACGGTTGAAAGCCATATTTATTCGGCTTTAAAGCTGTTGAGGGAAAAGCTGGAACACTATAAACCGGTTCTGTCTTTGCTTTTTTTATTGTAGAGTTAAGTATATTCTGTAATTTGATTGTATAGTGTATATAAAAAAGATAATTGCGGGAAGGCATGAATGAGCAAATTATTTATAGATATTTATCCGATAGGGCAACAGAAGAGGAACAACAGGCACTATTAGCCTGGCTGAACGAATCTGATGCCAACAAGGATACTTTTTTTAAATTGAAAGCAATCTGGCATACAGGGAAATTCCTTGTACCGGATGATGATGAAAAGAAGAAAGCCGATTTACTTGCAAAACTAAATACCCGTATCAATGCAATAGAAGGGACTAAGAAAACAAAACATTTATATACGAAATGGGCATGTGCCGCCGCCATCTTCTTATTGGTTGCGGTATCTTCTTATTGGTATCTGCATAGCCCTGCCCCGTCGGAGAATAAACAATACTATACATATACCAATTATACAACTTCGGATTCCATATTAAATGTAACATTGCCCGATGGTACCTTAGTGTGGCTGGCAGATAGCAGTACCCTGGAGTATCCTGAATATTTTTGCAACGGGGAACGGATTGTCCGTTTGAATGGAGTTGCCTTTTTTGATGTTTCGGAGAATAAGGAGCACCCTTTTATTGTCCGTACGGATATGGCGGATGTAATAGTAACCGGCACCTCTTTCAGTGTAAATACCCGTATGCCGGGAGAAGCATGCGAAACCCTGTTAATGACAGGTTCTGTTAAACTGAAATGCGGGAACGAAGGAGAAACCGTAACTCTTTCTCCCGGCCAGCAGGCTCTGTATTCCGTACAGTCGGGTCAGTTGGAAATCAAAGATGTCGATGTAAACAGCTTGACTTCCTGGCGTTATGGAATAGTCTCCCTTTCCAATGTATCCATGTCCGAGATTGTAAAGAAGCTCGAAGAAATATATCATATCCAGGTTCAAATAGATACCTTCTCTTTAAAAACAAACCGCTATAACTTCTCTTTTAAGTCGGCTCTCGGTTCCCGGAAAGCCGTGGAACAATTATCTGAAATAACCGGATTGCCTGCTGAGGTAATCGAACTGTGAGACAGCCTAAAATTATATAAATAAAAAAAATGTAGCTTTTCCTAAGTAGTTTCTTTTTGCTGATTGTATTAGAATAGTATTAGAAGAAAAACGATTCCCGGTCCGTATGGATATAAGGAGAATTATAACGGATCGTTTGATTCTTTTTTTGTGTTGCACATATAGGCGGTACAATCATAACTAAGCAATAAACAAAGAGAGAGTTTAGTATATGTGTTAATCTTAAGAAATTAATAAGGAATATGGAAAAGAGTATAGGCTTTTTTTTCTCTTTCAAGCGGCTTTTCGTAGGAAGCTTGTTGAGTTGCATGCTAATCACAGAAGGTAAAGCCGCTTCTGTTCCCCATTTATCAAATCAGCGGTTTGATATAGAATTATCGATGAATAATGCGACATTGAAAAATGTGGTAAACTCATTAAAGAAGCAAACCGATATTCTGTTCTCATATGATATAGCGCTGGAAACCTTGCGGGTGAATAACGTATCTATTAAGGTAAAAGACGCCCCTCTTGAAACTATCCTCGAAAAAGTATTCCGTGGTACGGAAATAGGATATAAGATAGAAGACCACATCGTCGTATTTTATTCCAAGTCCGAGAAGAAATCAACAAATACAGAAACAGGACAACAGCAGCATGCCAAAACTATATCCGGTATTGTAAAAGATGCAGCCGGCGAACCGGTTATCGGTGCTAATGTAATAGAGAAAGGCACTACAAACGGGGTCATTACCGGTGTGGACGGGGAATTTACCCTCGAAGTTCCTGACAATGCCGTGCTGGAAATTAGCTATATCGGCTACCTGAGCCATACGGTGCATGTGAAAAACAAAACCACATTCAACATCATACTTCGGGAAGATACCCAGAAACTGGATGAGGTAGTAGTCCTCGGGTATGGCGATTCCCGCAAGAAAGACCTTTCCATGGCTGTCTCTTCCATCAAAATGGATTCGGAGATAAAGAGCCGTCCGGGAGGACTGGAAGGACTGCTTCAGGGTAAACTGCCGGGTGTTACCATCTCGAACAATGGGGGAGACCCGCTGGCTAATCCTACCGTTACCATCCGCGGGCAGGGTTCCCGCTCGTCGGATAAAGTCCTTTACATTGTTGACGGAGTGCCCGGAGCACCTTTTAATACCGAAGACGTAGAGTCTATCTCCGTGCTGAAAGATGCGGCTTCTGCCGCTATCTACGGGGCGCATGTAGGTTCGGGCGGCGTAATCGTCGTTACGACTAAACAGGCACAGTCCGGCAAGCCCAAAGTGGATGCCAATGTATATTATGGCTTCCAGAATGCCACCAACCTGCCGAAAATGCTTACCGCCGAAGATTATGTAAAAGTCCGTACCGATGCCGCCAATGCAAGTGGCATGGCTGTCCCTTCCGGTCTGGACCCGAAGTTATACCCCTATGGACAGGTAACCCGTACCGACTGGCTGGATGAAATATTCCGCACTTCCAGTGTCCAGCATTACGCTGCATCCATTACCGGGGGTAGCGACAACCTGAAAGCCTTTGCTTCCGTATCATACGACAAACAGGAAGGTATCCTTATCAACACCTACAAAGAGACGTTGGGCGCCCGTATGAATATCGAGTTCAAGATAAACGACTGGCTGACCTTTACCCAGCGTGCCAATTACGTGCATACCAACGGGCAGGGGGATGTGAATACCTCTTCCCATACCGGCGTAATCGCCCAGGCAATGTTTATGCCCCGTTCCGCAACCGTCTATGAATACGACAAGGAGGGAAATCCGGTAATGAATTCAAGCGGTAAGCACGCCTATGGCGGTACTGTTCCTCTGTGGGCGAAAGACCTTGGCGTAGCCGGAACATTCGGTGAAGTACAAAACCCGGTGGCAAAACTGGAACGCCTTCGCCAGTACCGTCCCGACCAGCGTATCTTCTCGACCTCCACCTTTACAATCAAACCGATTACGGGGCTGACTATCAAGTCCGATTTCTCTGTCGGTTCGCGCCACTACCAGTTTCAGGAGTTTTCGATGAAAGTGCCCGAAATAGGCAAGCCGAACGACCAGAACAGCAAGTCGATTGCGAATACGATAGAAAAGAACTGGCTCTGGGAAACCGTCGCCACCTATTCATGCGAATTTAAAGACAAACACCTGCTGTCTGTGATGGGAGGGTATACAATGGGATATAATAACTACCGTGATAACAAAACCACCGTGTACAATTTCCTTTACGAAGAAGATTGGGCGCAGGACTTCGTGAACGGTACCAACTGGTCGAAGGAAAAGCCATCCGAGCTATTTACGGAAGAGTCGCAGATATCGGCTTTCGGGCGTGCATCCTATTCGTTTGCCGACCGTTATTTCCTGACCGGAAGCTTGCGTTACGATGCAACCTCCAAACTGTTTAAACGTTCGGACGTATTCCCCGCCGTATCCGGTGCGTGGAAAATCTCGTCGGAACCCTTCTTTAAAGATGCACTCCCTGTAGTCAGCCTGTTCAAACTGCGGGCAAGCTGGGGGCAGATTGGCAACATCGCCTCTGTAGGCCCGTATGCCTATAATGTGAAACTGAGTGCATCTCCCTGGTTTACTTATTTCGGCAATATAGGTCAGAATGCGATAAAAGGGGTGAGTCTCCGTACTTTCCAGAACCTTAACCTGGTATGGGAAACATCCCAGCAAACTGACCTTGGTTTCGATTTGAACCTGCTGGACGACAAGTTGGCACTGACAGTCGATTACTTTATCAAGGATACCAAAGACTTGATAGAGGAAATGACTGTGCCATCTGTTGGCGGCATCGAAACGGCCCCGTTGGGCAATGTAGGCAAAGTCCGCAATTCGGGTTGGGAAATCGGGGTGAACTGGAACGACCGGGCAGGAGCCGTGTCGTATAGCATCGGAGCGAATTTCAGCACCCTTAAAAACGAAGTGAAGAGCCTCGGCGACCGCGATTATATCCCGCATACAAACGAAATCAGGTCGATGATGCCGCTGCGTTCGGCAGTAGGGCAGTCCTGGTATTCTTACTACCTGATACCTACCGACGGCTTGTTCCGTTCCAATGAAGAAGCGGAAGCCTATGTAAAAGACGGCCAGCGCATCCAGCCGAACGCCAAAGCCGGCGACATCAAGTTCAAGGATACAAACAACGATGGTATCATCAACGACAAAGACCGCGTCTATATGGGCAGCTATATGCCTAAATACACATTTGCACTGAACGGTTCGGTATCGTGGAACAATTTCGACGTGGCATTCCAGTTCCAGGGCGTAGCCGGGAATAAGATATTCAACGGGATGAAAGTAATGACCTATCCTTCGGACCAGGGCTTCAATATGTCTGCCGACGTGCTGGACTCCTATTCCTATAACCCATCCTCCAACATACCCCGCCTCGCCATGAAGGATGAGAATAAGAACTATTCCACTGTGTCCGATTTCTTTCTGGAAAACGGCAGTTACCTCCGTATGAAGAACCTGACCATCGGCTACTCATTGCCTAAATCGCTGATGGCCTCCATCGGTTGCAGCGGAACCAATGTGCGCTTTTACGCAACGGGCGAAAACCTGTTTACGATAACCAAATACAGCGGAATAGACCCTGAAGTGGGTGGCAACGGGCTGGACGGAGGCAAATATCCGGTGGCAAGAGTATTCAGCTTAGGTTTGAACGTTAACTTCTAATTTTATACGCATCAGACATGAAAAATAGAGTGTTTAAAGGAATAACGATGGCAGCTCTTACACTAACCCTTTCGGGCTGCGATAATTTTTTGAGCCATACCCAGCACGGGGAACCCACGCAGGAAAACTTCTGGAAGGTGGAAGCCGATGCCATCTCTGCCGCCAACGGGCTTTATTTCTGGACAGCAGGCGAAAGCATGACCGGAAGAGGCTTTATGTGGTACGAGAATTGCAGCGACGATATGGTAACCGGGCGTCCGCAATCGGGAGGCGCCAATATTAAGAACTTCATACTCGACAATACCTGCGATGCGAAAGAGAACTGGCCGATTATGTACCAACTTATCAAACGCTGCAACGACATTATCAAATACGTTCCGGGAATGACTATTTCCGAGAAGGTGAAGAACGAAACCTTGGGACAGGCCTATTTCCTCAGAGGTTGGGCATACCTCTGGCTGTCGCCATACTATGGCGACAACGGAAAGAACGGGGGGATACCGATTGTTACCGAAAAGATTCCCTGGGAAGAAATTGACCAGCCCCGCGCCCAGTCGGTATGCGATAACTATAAGTTCTGCATCTCTGATTTTGAGAAAGCAGCCGAACTGCTGCCTTACTTTAAGGATTGGGGAGAAGCCGAGTACGGGCGTCCGCACAAAACGGCTGCATGGGCTTATGCTGCCAAAGCCAGCCTGCACAACGCACAATACGATGCTTCTTATTACCAGAAAGTGGTGGACTATTGCGACAAGGTAATTCCCCATCACGACCTTCTGGCCAATTTTGCCGATGTGTTTAAGATAGCCAATAACTTCAGTCCGGAATATGTATGGTCGTGGACCAGTACACAGGAAGACGGTTCCAAGCTGCCGGGCGTCATGCTCGAAAACAAAGGCTGGGGGCTCTATAACGGTTGGGGCTACTTTATGCCTACGCTCGAACTGCTGAAAGAGTTTGAAGACGGCGATACCCGCCGTGCCGCCACTATCCTGAAGCCGGGCGATTATTTCACCTTCCTTGGAAAGAACCGTTTGTATTATTCCACGGAAAGTGCTTCCGGCATGCAGTTCAAGAAATATATGGAACCTTTTGAGCCTGCCGATGCGATCGGGAAGACCGTCAACCCGAGCGGCGACAATATGACCACCCGCCTCAGCATCCCGTTGGTCCGTTTCTCCGAAGTCCTTTTGTGGAAGGCGGAAGCGCTTATCTGGCAGGGAAAGAATGGCGATGAGCCTCTGAACCGGGTCCGCCAGCGTGCCGGGCTGAGTCCGAAACAGAATGCAACCAAAGAAGATTTAAAACATGAACGTCGCTGCGAACTTGCCGGGGAGTTTACCGGACGCCATCTGGACCTTGTACGTTGGGGCGATGCCAAAGCCGTTTATGCCAAGCCGTTGCATGGCTATAAAACCACATTGAAGGTGAATGATAAGGGCGAAGTAGAAATTGAGAAAGTTGAAGAAATAGAAGTGTGGGAATCCCGTAGTTTTAATCCCTCGGTTAACCATGTAATGCCTATTCCAATTGATGAGATATCAAAGAGTAAAAATCTCGTTCAGAACAACGGTTTCTAAAGAATTTTGATAGGGGGGATTATATAGTGGCAAACTATCTGGATGGGATATTCAGGATAGTTTGCCCTTTTTTGTTTTTGTAAAATTATCTGCAACAGCTTTACCGTACTTATGATATGGCCCGGGTATACGACAAAATGAATGTATATCCGGGCTATTTGTGTTTTCGATAAAAAGAGTACTATGTAGACTACGTTAAAAACCGGGGTAAATTAAAAAAACTCGTGCCGTGAAAGCTGTTAAGAATCATATATTCTCGGCTTTTGGTCGTTTTTCTATACACATTAAGCGTTTAAAATCAAAGGATTATGTGGTTAATATGTAATAATATGTTTATATATTTGTCAAGTTTAACAGAGTCTACATAGTACTCTTCTATATCTCTTTCAAAACATACAATATAAACAGTTGTCAGGAATGAATCAGACAAATCGAAGAACCAGGTGCGCGGATGACCCGGATTAGGCGGATTGGGACGGATAAGAGTTAAGTAAAAATCCGCGTTTATCTGCGTCATCTGCGTCAGAAAATGAAATCTGCGTCAATCTGCATACATGAATAGGGTAATAACAAACAATTAATTATATATGAATATGAACACAAAACTACAAGGTCTATGTCCCTCTATCAGACCGGTACAGGCACTCGCGGCAAGCGTATATCTGCTTGCTGCCGTGCTGCTTGCCTCCTGTACATCGGAATCGGACAAGACAAACCGGACATCTACGGATGAAGCGGACAGTGCAAACAAACGTGAGGTGCTTATTTCCTTTAAGAACAAGCTCACAGTGAAAACAACTAAAGCAGAGACGAAGGCGGAAACGAAAGCCGATGCTCCCATTGCCACCGAAGCGGAAAACGAAATCGCAACGCTCGATGTCTATGTATTCGGAGCGAAAGCCGAAGGCGATGCTTATACTTTCCGCGAACGGTTCTCCTACCGTCAGGACGGTTCGGCACTACCTACCGGGGCAAAAGAATTAGACCTTACACCGAGTGTTGACAATGCCACGACTACCGCCTTGCTGGAACTGCAAAAAGGCCTGTTTGTCCGTCTCTACTGTATAGCCAACCAAACGGAACTGATGAATCCTACAGACGGCACTCCGGTAGCCGATACCTATTTCACCCCGCTTACTTATGATATGGAAACAGGTGTCCTGACAGACGGAACCCCTTCGGAAAAAGACTTTTGCAAGTTCCATTCCCCATTATTAACCGCAACCTCTGAGGCATTAGGCTTGCCTCTTCCGATGACAGGTGCACAAACAACCCCTATCGACCTGACAGACTTTAGTTCTTCTGCCCGTGTACAGGTCGGTTTTAAGCTGACCCGCACAATGGCCCGTTTCGATGTAAGCAATATAGAGAAGGATTCCAAATTCCATCTGGAGTCTATATCGATGGGGAACGGACGGAGAGGGACCACCTTCTTCCCGGTTAAGGTATATGGCGCTGCTCCGGCAGCTGAGGGGGAGTTAATTACTTACCCGGCATGCGCATTTGAAGGGGAGAAAGCCAATGAAGGCTTGCAGGTATCTGCATTCTACAGTTACCCCAGCCCGTTGGAAGATAAAGGTTACCTGATTCTAAGCGGTAGCTATCAGGTAAATAAAACAGAGGTAAAAGATGTCTCTTATCAGATACCGTTTATCCAGCAAACGGCTGATGGAGGGGAGGTTGCACTGGAAATAAACAATAACCACCGGTACACCATCGGTATCACAAAAGCGGACGAATACCATCTGGACTTTACGCTGGATGTAGCCGAATGGGACGAAGGCGGCAGTCTGGACGACTACGACCCGAATGCCGGCACAGACGGAGGCGAAGCCACCATTACCATTGCTGATGCATTGAAAGATAAGATAAGTTATAATGTTGATACCCGCACCGTAACTATGAATACCCTGAATGACGGCGATAACTTCACCACAGAAATCGCTACCACCCACGAGCCGGAAGTACGGAAAACCTATTCCGGCAGTGTTGCCGCCCAGCAATGCGACTGGCTGGAAGTAAGCGAGGCTGCCCCTGTTACAAAAGCTTCCGTTTCCGGTTACCAATATACCATATCTATAAATCCTGATTATAATGGGGATGAATATCCCAAAGCCGTTATCCGTTTTGTAGACAAGGTAAGCGGAAGCGAAACAGTAGTAGCCGTTTCAACGCCTTTAGGAAAACCTGTCCTTTCTTCTCCCACATCTGTCGTACTTAATGCTGCTGCCGACAACGAGGTTCCGGAACTTATTATAGAAGGACAATGTGCAGGCGGCTCCACCCTCGACGGCCCGGCATGGCTGACCTATGAAACCGCCGACACGGATGAGGAAAACTTCTCTTATAAAGTAAAACTGGTTCCTTCCAAAGAGGGTTTTCCGGAGAGCCTTCCTACAGACCAGACGCTAACTATCGTAAACAAGAGTGCAACTAATATGAAAACGAGTGTTACGGTAAATTTCAGAGAAGAAGCCTCACTTGCAGAAGATATCAAAGGTTATGTAGCCTATGATGCAATAAAAGGCTACCGCGTAAATAACACTTTACAGACAACTATGACCGTATCTTTTTATGGTATGTTTGCTCCTCTAACATCAGAAATTCTTTATGATCTGGATTATTGTAATTCAACCAATGGCGGTAATACCTGGTTAGACAATAGCAAACTTGCAAAAACAGAGATTGCTGGCAACCGCCGTAAATACACATACAACATCGTTGTCAATAAATCAACAGGTACAGATGCCGCCTACCAGCTCCATAAAGCAGTAATTAGTTTCAAACAGAACAACAATGAATTTAAATCCTATACCATCTGGCGTGGCGCTTCTTATGTCGGTTATCCGATAGTGGACGGTTCAGCCCTTTATTACTCGGCAGTGGAAGTTGAGGGGTTGTATTGGGCGCCTGTCAATTGCGGTGCCAAACAAATATCACAAACTGTTACTACGGATGGCGTAGCTGGTAACGGTTATATGTATCAGTGGGGACGTAATGTGCCTTTTACATATGGTAATGATGCTTCTGATATCTATACCGGTTCCGACTGGCCTTCAACGCTTGAAGAGAGTATGCAGCCTCCTTATGCAGGCAAGTTTATAAAACAGAATAGCAGTAATGGCTACGACTGGTTGAAATCCGGCCAGCAGAATGACCTCTGGACATTTACAAAAGGCAGTACCAATACCAATAATCCTTGCCCGAAAGGATGGCGTATTCCAACCTGTACAGATGATACTTCTGGAGAGTGGAATAAACTAATAGGTAAGGGTACTAACAATGGTTCTTCGGATAATTGTATCCTCACAATCCCCGGAAATAATGGTATTAATTTAGTTCTGCCAAGCGCTGGTTACCGTAGTAATGTTAATGGATCATCCTCCGCTCGAGGTAAAACTAACGGTAACGATTACTGGTCGTCATCGGTGCCTTCCGGTAATATACGCGCCAATCGCGTGTACTTCAGTGCATCAACGCTCAACAAGGCGCCAGAACCAAGGGCATACGCGTTTCCAATTAGATGTATTCAAGAATAGTAAGGTCAGTAAGTTACTAACCACATTCGAATTTATTCAAATATAACAAACAACCGCCTGCTGCCTCATAAAACGGCAGCAGGCACAAATAAACACCATACATTATGGCAGATTTACTTTTATACGCGGACTTGTACGACAATCCGCTGACCGAGAAAGAAGGCGATTTTATTGCCAAGCCCAAATCTACCGGGACAGTCCGCAACGCCGATATTGCACGCCGCATCGTGGAGAAACCGGAGGAATTCTAAAGTCCCTCATTGCGGGAGCCGTGTCAACCTCCCGCTTGACGATGCCTCAACCGCCCGGTTGACAGTGTCTCAAGCGGGAGACTGATTTTCTGCCCAGAGCCAAAACTAAATCTTGAGGGAATTAACCCGTACGGAACGAATATTGTTGTACTTTTGTGCCTCAATTAATTAAAGCTGATAATGGATTATTGCTCATATACCTTGCCGAATGGTTTGCGCCTGGTGCACCTGCCTTCCGATTCTCCCGTTTCTTATTGTGGTTTTGCCGTAAATGCCGGTACACGGGATGAGGAAGCCCACGAGTTCGGGCTGGCGCATTTCGTGGAGCATATGCTATTCAAAGGAACCGAAAAACGGAAGTCGTGGCATATCCTGAACCGCATGGAAAATGTAGGAGGGGAGCTGAACGCCTACACGACCAAGGAAGAAACCTTCGTCTATTCCATCTTTATGGAGGAACACTACAACCGTGCCTTCGAACTGATGGCAGACCTGATGTTCCATTCCCGCTTTCCCGAACAGGAGATAGAAAAAGAGGTGGATGTGATACTGGATGAAATCAATTCGTACGACGACAGCCCTTCCGAACTGATATTCGACGAGTTCGAAAACCTGCTGTTCGACGGGCATGCACTGGGACATAATATCCTGGGCGACGAAAAATCCCTGCTGAGCTTTACTTCCGCTACCGGACTGTCGTTTATGAACCGTTTCTACGTACCCGAAAACATGGTGTTCTTCTCGATGGGACGCATCGGCTTCAAAAAAGTGGTGAAGATGGCGGAGAAGTATCTCGGCGACATCACCTTGCCGCTTGCCGCCCGCAACCGGGTTGCCCCGCCGGTGATTCCCTCCAAAGTCCATAAAGAGCATAAAGATACCCATCAGGCACACGTGCTGATAGGGGGGAGGGCCTACAGCATGCACGACGAAAAGCGCCTGCCGCTCTTCCTGCTGAACAATATCCTGGGCGGACCGGGTATGAACAATCGTCTGAATGTGTCGCTACGCGAGAAAAACGGGCTGGTATACAACGTGGAATCCAATGTGACTTCTTATACCGACACCGGGCTGGCAAGCATCTACTTCGGGACCGACCCGAAGAACCGCGAAAAGGCGGCACGGCTGGTTCATAAGGAACTGGCACGGTTTCGCGACGTGAAACTGTCCACCAGCCAACTGGCGGTGGCTAAAAAGCAGGTAATCGGTCAACTGGGCGTATCGGGCGACAACAACGAGGGGCTGTTCCTCGGATTGGGAAAAAGCTTCCTGCACTACAACCGCTACGATACACTCCCGGAGGTATTCAAGAAAGTGGAGAAACTGACGGCCGGCGAAATCCTCGAGGTTGCCAACGAGGTATTTGCACCGGAACGCCTGTTTACCTTGATTTACGAATAATCGCCCTATTCGCGCCGGGTAGCTTTATCTACCAGATATACAATCGATTTATACGAGATGCCGCTGTTCATGGTAAGCCCTATTTCGCAGGTACGGCTGTTGCTGTAGCCTTCGGTGGCGCCTTCGAGCCCGGAAGGGAGCCTGCGAAGCGCCGAGGCGTTGAGTTCGGGGTAGAAGAAACCCCGGTCGCCCGCCCATCCGCAACAGGTCACTTCCATAGGCGTTACTACCTTTTCGGCACAGCGGGATGCCACTTCAGAGAGTTTTTCGGAGATACCCATCTTGGTCGTGCTGCATGTGCTGTGCACGGCTACCGTAAGCGGCAGTTTGGTAAATACCAGCTTGTCGAGCAGGAAGTCGTGGATAAACTCTACCGGCTCGTACAGGTGCAGGGATTTGTTTAAAGTCTCGCGCATATGGAGCAGGCAAGGGCTCATGTCGCAAAGTACGGGGATTCGCCCGTTGTCGGAAACGGCAAGCAGCGCCGCTTCCAGTTCCTTTTCCTTCTCTGCCGCCTGACTGCGGAAACCTTTGCTGCTGAATGCCATGCCGCAACAGAGGCGCGAGAGGTCGTCCGGATACAGGATGGCATATCCGGCACGGTGGAGCAGTTCGATCGTCTTTTCCGTTACGCTTGCTTTTTCCCGATAGTCTGCCGAAGGTCCCATGGTACGGGTGATGCAGGAGGGGAAGTAAACCACGGTTGGCTGACCGGCTTCCGGGCGGTCGGAGCGGTATTCCTTCTGCCTGTTGCCCGAAGGCGTGTAGCGTGTCCATAATGGGAATTTGTGCCCGCTCAGTTTGAACAGGCTCCGGGTGACAAACTCCATAAACGGGTATCCCGTCAGTTTGGCTATGCCGTGGGGCAGACCGAGCAATCGGCGGACCGTGTGGGTTGTTTTGGAGAAGTTACGGACGATATAAGACGCTATCTTGTCGGCACGTTCACTGTTCTCGTGCCAGCGGAGTTCTTTTATCAGCAAGCCTGTATTGATGCCTACGGGGCATGTGGTGCCACACAGGCCGTCTGTTGCACAGGTTTCGTTGGCGCTGTATTGGAAACCTTCCTTTATCTCGGCGTAACGCTCCGTATCCGTTTCTTTCCATGCCGCCATAATGGAGAGTGCCCGATAAGCCACGATACGCTGGCGGGGTGTGAGGGTGAGGTTGCGCGAGGGGCATTGTATTTCACAGAAACCGCATTCGATACATTTGTCGATAAGCTCGTTGGCTATCGGGATTTCTTTCAGGTTGCGGATAAAGATTAGCGGGTTGTTGTTGATGATAACCCCCGGGTTCAGGATATGCCACGGGTCGAACAGTTGTTTGATGTCTTTCATCAGCCCATAAATCTCCTCTCCCCATTCCTGACAGACAAAGGGGGCCATGTTGCGCCCGGTTCCGTGTTCCGCTTTCAGGCTTCCGTCGTGGCGCAGTACGGTGTCTACCAGTTCTTCCATGAATGCGGCATAGTTGTCGACCCCTTCCGGATGGTTGATATCCGGGAAGACCGTGAAATGGACATTCCCATCGAGCAGGTGTCCCCACATAACGGCATCCGGATACTGATAGCGTACCAGCACGTCCCGTATATCGGTCAGTGCCTCCCCTAATATCTCGCCTCGGAAAGCGATGTCCTCGATAATGGAAACCGTGCCTTTCGGACGTCCGGCGGCGGCAGAGGTGAACAGCCCGCTGCGTACCCGCCAGTAGGTGGCATACAGTTTGGGGTCTGTGGTGAACGATACCGGATAGAGGGTCGGGATGGCTGAAAGGTGCGTTTCTATTTCATCGCATTGTTTCCGGAGGAGTTCCTTATCGTCGGCCGAGGTGTCTATCAGGAGAGCTACGGCTTCGTCCGGCAGTGTTTTCAGGACTTCCGGCATACCCGGTTCGTTTTCTACGGCGCGAAGGGCGTTCCGGTCCATTAGCTCGGCAGCGGAAACACTGCATTTGCGGAGGGGTAGGATGGCCCGGCTGGCTTCCCGTACGGACGGGTAGTAAATCATGGCGGTAGCCTTGTACTTCAAATCCGGTACGGTTTCGAAGGTGACTTCGGAAATAAACCCGAGGGTACCTTCCGAACCAATCATCAGATGCATGATTATATCTACCGGGTCTTCGAAATCGATAAGCGAGTTCACACCGTATCCGCAGGTGTTCTTTAATTCGTATTTATGACGGATGCGGGTGGCGATGGCCGGATTGTCCAGTACTTTTTTCCGGAGCGCTTTGATACCTTCCACCAGTGTCCAATGGGTCTCGGTAAAGATTTTTCTGCTTTCGGGAGAGGCGGTGTTCAGCAAGAATCCGTCGGCCAGTATGATGCGCATGCTCCGGATGGTATGATAGGAATTATACGTGATGCCGTAGCTGGAACCGCTTGCGTTGTTGGAAACTATGCCACCGATGCGTGCCGATTTGATGGAGGCGGGGCTCGGGCCTATTTTTCTGCCGTAACGTTTCAGCAGGAGGTTGGCGTGTTCTCCTGTGATGCTACAGGGGAATGTGGCCAATTTGCCGTCGGGGGAAATGGACGATTTGCCGAAATCGGGTCCTATCTCTACCAGAACGGAGTCGGTGATGGTCTGTCCGGATAGGGAAGTCCCTCCGCCCTTAAATGTCAGCGGTTTGTGTGCCGCTCTGCACTCGGATAGGATTTCGCGGATACTTTCTTCGTCATTTACCACTTCTACCCGTTCCGGAACCAGCCTGTAGAGGCTGGCATCCGTTCCTTTGGTCAGTCGCGTCAACGCATCTGTGTAAGTTTTCCTTTTCATAAATAGCTTGTGTATTTGTCGTTATCTCTTATTTACCAACATTCGGCATACTCTTTTAGTTCAGGTATGCGGTCTTTCGTGTATACCGGGCTTTTGATACCTGCTTTTTTCTGTTGCCGGTAGTCTTTCAGCAGCAGGAATGCCTGCCGGCTGAGCAGTGTAATGGCAGTCAGGTTGCAGGCGGTCATCAGTGCCATGGATATATCCGCCAGGTTCCATACCAGTTCGAGGCTGGCTATGGCGCCGAAGAAAACCATATAACCTACCATGAAGCGGTAAATGTATAAAACATATTTGTTGCTTGTGATATATTTTATATTTGTTTCACCGTAATATGAATTACCCAGCATGCAGGCGAAGGCAAAGAGCAGGATGGCTATGGCGACAAAGCCCCCGCCGAAGCTGCCTATTTCGTTTGTCAGTGCAGTTTGGGTCAGCTCGATTCCACTGATAGAGCCGTCTATCGGGGCGCCGCTGAACAGAATCATGAAAGCCGTACAACTACAGATAACGAGGGTATCTGTAAATACGCCCAACGACTGGATTAAGCCTTGTTTCACGGGATGGGATACCGTGGCGGTTGCCGCTGCATTCGGTGCCGAACCCATACCTGCCTCGTTGCTGAACAGCCCGCGTCTGATACCTAATGCCAATGCGGCACCTACCGAACCGGCAAAAGCCTGCTCCAGGCCGAAAGCGCTGCCTACAATCAGCTTGATAACGGCAGGTAGTTCGGTTATATTGAATAGTACGATACCGAAAGCCAGCACGATATAAATAGTTGCCATAATCGGAACCACTACACTGGTTACCTTGGCAATACGCTGGATACCCCCGAAGATGACGAGCACCACTAAAGCAGCCAGAATAATCCCCATAAGTTGGTGATCTTGTCCGAATGAGTTGTTTAAAGCTGCACAAATCGTATTGCTTTGTACGGAATTAAATGCAAACCCGTAGGTAAATGTAATCAGGATGGCAAACAGGACTCCCATCTTTCTGGAACGTAAGCCCTTCTTCATATAATAAGCGGGGCCCCCGTAGAAGGCTTCATGGCCTTTCTTCTTATACAACTGTGCCAAGGTGGATTCGACAAAAGCACTTGAAGCGCCGAGCAGGGCGATTACCCACATCCAGAAAATGGCTCCCGGACCGCCGATAGCGATTGCCGTAGCCACACCTGCCAGGTTTCCGGTCCCGATACGGCTTGCCAGTGATACGGCAAAGGCCTGGAAGGATGAGATGTGTTTCTCCCCCTTTTTCTTACCCGCCGAGTCGCCAAGCAGGCGAACCATTTCTCCGACCATCCGGAATTGTACGAATTTTGTTTTGATTGTAAACCAGACTGCACATCCTAAGAGGATAATAATTAACACGTATGTCCAAATGATATCATTGGCCATCGTAATCCATTGATTCAAAGTTTCCATTGGTATTTTAGATAATTAAAGGTTATAAAAATGAGTTACTGGCAAAAGTATCAAATAATGAAGCAGTTGAATGTATAATCTGTTTAAATAATCAAAGAAAGTATTACGATTAAGATATTTTTGGATTTATCTGCCGAATCCCCCTATGGATTATCTTGAGGGGGATTTGTACCGTCTTCCGGATGTGTAGCCGGCGTATTCTTCTGGTTGAAGAAGGCTACCTTTTTCTTGTTGGCTGTTTCGACAAGGCTGGTGACGTAGACCGTAAAGATAGGGAACATCATCATTCCCAACGCCGCCAGGAGTACGGACAGTATCCGTCCGGTAGGGGTTACGGCATACACATTCGAACCAACGGTCGTTACATCCATAAATGCCCACCAGAGGGCGTCCGTATAATTGGAAACTTCGGGGTTTACCTTATGTTCGAGCACAAAGAATATGAGGCTGGAAAAATAGACCGTCGCCAACAGCATCGTAAGGTACGAAACGAACAGCCCGGATGCCTTATTCGTAGTGAGCCACCCGACCACGATGGCAAGGGCGTATCCGCTCCGTATAAGCGGGATGAAACGAAGGAAATAATATACCTCCGGCGAGAAGTTGAAGTGATAATGATTTATAATGTTAAGATAAGGAATGGATACCAGCAGGAAGATGAAATGTGTCTGCAGGAAATATATTTTATGTTTTGATAAGAAAAACTCTAATACGAAAACGGCAATAAAGAACATGCATATCCAGAACTGGGTCTTCAGATAGGTAGTCTGGGTGATAAACGGGATATTCTTGAATGTATCGATGGATATATCGACAATCAGGAAGATGGAAAGCAACAGGATCATCACGTGTAACACACCGTAAATCCCTTTCCTCTTATAATAAAAGTCGGAGAATGCTGTTTTCATTATTTTATGTTTAAGAATTTAGATAAAATGCGTTTTACGGGAAGAAACAAGGGAAAGCGGGTTTTTGTTTTTAACACTACTTTGTTAATTAACCTTGTTTGACACCCTGTTGACAAACTAAGACAATAAGTAGTTGTTATACTGACATATCAAAGCAAAACTAAACGAACCAAATTTAAATTTAAACGTAAAACGCATGGCAAATGTTGGAAAAGCAGTAAAACTTGGAGTTTTTACTCTTGCAATTATGAACGTCACGGCAGTAGTATCCCTGAGGGGACTGCCGGCAGAGGCTGTCTACGGACTGAGTTCAGCCTTTTACTATTTGTTTGCAGCAATCGTATTCCTGATCCCGACCTCACTGGTTGCGGCGGAACTGGCTGCAATGTTCCAGGACAAACAAGGTGGTGTGTTCCGCTGGGTAGGCGAAGCATACGGTAAGAAATGGGGGTTCCTGGCAATCTGGCTACAATGGATTGAAAGTACAATCTGGTATCCTACGGTATTAACATTCGGTGCGGTGTCTATCGCTTTTATCGGTATGGACCATCCGGAAGATATGGTTCTCGCTTCAAACAAGTTCTATACTCTGGCAATCGTGTTGATTATTTACTGGCTGGCTACTTTCATCTCGTTGAAAGGTTTGAGCTGGGTTGGTAAAGTGGCAAAAATTGGTGGTTTGGTGGGTACGATTATTCCGGCTGCCTTGCTGATTATTTTAGGTATTGTATATCTGGCGATGGGTGGACATTCCAATATGGACTTCCACAGTAACTTCTTCCCCGACTTCACGAAGTTCGATAACCTGGTGCTTGCTTCCAGTATTTTCCTGTTCTATGCAGGTATGGAAATGGGCGGTATCCACGTAAAAGACGTGAACAATCCTTCGGTTAACTATCCGAAAGCCGTATTTATCGGCGCTTTGATAACAGTTATTATTTTCGTATTGGGTACATTCTCCCTGGGTGTTATTATTCCGGAAAAGGACATTAACCTGACACAGAGTTTGCTGGTCGGATTTGACAATTACTTCAAATTTATCCATGCTTCCTGGCTGTCTCCGATTATCGCAATCGCGTTGGCATTCGGTGTGTTGGCAGGTGTGCTGACGTGGGTTGCCGGTCCGTCAAAAGGTATCTTTGCCGTAGGTAGAGCCGGTTATCTTCCTCCTTTCTTCCAGAAAACAAATAAACTGGGTGTACAGAAAAATATCTTGCTTATACAGGGTTGTGCCGTTACTTTCCTGAGCTTGTTGTTCGTGGTAATGCCTTCCGTACAGAGCTTCTACCAGATTCTGTCGCAGTTGACGGTTATTCTCTATCTGATTATGTATATGCTGATGTTCTCCGGAGCAATCGTATTGCGTTACAGAATGAAGAAAGCCGGACGTCCGTTCCGTATCGGAAAACATGGCAACGGGTTGATGTGGTTTATCGGTGGTCTTGGTTTCTGTGGTGCTTTACTGGCATTCACGTTAAGCTTTATCCCGCCTGCACAGATTTCTACGGGTAACAATACGGTATGGTTTGCCGTACTGATTATCGGTGCTATCGTTGTTGTTGCCGCACCGTTTATTATCTATGCTTCCAAGAAAAAATCCTGGGTGGATCCTACTACACAGTTCGAACCGTTCCATTGGGAAGAACAGGGTAATACAACAAATACAGTTAAGAATACGCAAGCATAAGCGTATGCTTTGTATACATAAATGTCCTTACTTACAGGGGGCGCACGTTATATGGATGTGCGCCCTTTGTTTTTTAGTCTTCCCAACCAGGGTTTTGCTTCAGGTCTGTAGGCTTTTTCCCTTTTTCGTATACGCATACATCCGGTTTCCCGTCTCCGTCGAAATCATAGAAACCGGGGTCCGGGAAATAGATGCCTTTGAACGGACGTTCGAACTGTTTGCCGGCTTTCCAGCGCATAACATCGTAATAACGCAGGTTCTCCATAACAAGCTCTATCCGGCGTTCGCGGCGGATTTCGAGGATGACTCCCTGGTTGCCTCCTGTCACCAGCGGATATTGTGCCGCCATAAAAGGGTCGGGTTTTGCATTTCGTCGTAGTAGAACAGCTTGTCGTAGTCTATTTTGTCGGTAAAGCGGCTGCCGTCTTAAGACATGGCGGAAAATATAGATAAAAAGATATAAATAAGCAGGTTAAAATTCTTTTTTATTACAACTTAGGAACCGGGTAAGGTGATTGTCACGGACCAAACAAGTAAACCGTCTCTCTTTCCGGGGAAGAGTCAAAACCCGGAAAGATGAGACGGCATGATTATATTTAGTTAGAGGATGAATCCTTATATGACAGGGAATATACCCTTTAGATTTTCTTTTTCACGGGAGCCCACTCCGAGATACTGGTGTTTTCCAGTTTTAATTTCTTACCGTTGAAGGATAGGGAGTACTGGTATTTCTCTCCTTTCTTCCATAGGGTATGTGATGGAATCTTGAAAGTGAAAGTCTCGTTGTTTATTCTGAAAAGCACTTCGACGTCTCCTTTGGAAATTTCCTGAAGGGTAGGGATTACCTTTATTTGCAGAGGGTCGGATAGGGCAGGAGTCAACATTTTCAACTCGCTGAGTTCTAAGCGGGTGGAAGCGTTGTTTCCCGCATTTCTTTTTATTTTTCCTGTTTTAATGTTCAGGCTACCTCTGTAGAACAGGGCTGTTCCGCCTGCTTTATTGCCTACCTGTATGGAACTGAGGAGATAACAGCCTTTTGTTTCCGGGGCTAAATGTATCTGGAAACTTAATAGAGACAAGGCATGGTTCATGTCCAATAGTGCTACCGGGGATATTTTGTTGATCGCCTTTTGTCCCTTGGTTTGCGAACCATACATATAATCTATGCTATGTGAGGCATCCGAGGATACTTTTACAGGGATGTTCTCCGGGTCAAAGCTCGCCGTGTTCTGATAAGGGGAGTAGGCGTAAACAATGGCAGGTTCGCTGTCGAGGAATACAGGCCTTTCCTGTTCCCAGTTCAGTTTTTTGTTCTCTTGCCAGGCTTCCGCCCGTATATTTTTATAATGAGTATCACCGTTGTATATGTCGCCGGTGCTTTCAGAGACGACATATAGACCGATGACCGAGCCGGCAGAAAATTCCTGGATAAGATTGGGCGATTGAGAAGTGAGGGTTTTAGTTACGATTTGAAGAGGTTCTTTGTTTAGATGGAAACTCTGCATAACCCGCTCATCATTCAGGTCCGAACAACTGGTAATACTCATTATTAATAAGATTAAAGGCACTAACTTATTCATATATTATGTCACTTTTTATTACTATTTACATTTGCAAATGTCGGGCGTTTGGACGTTTCCGAGGCGGCATTCGGTATAAAAAGCGCGGTGAAATCGTACAAAAAGAATCGTTCAAATTATCTGGATGCTTCAAATTGTATAATAATGGTGCAAATCAACTATATTGCGCTCCAAATTGTTTAATTAGCAATAGGGAATATATCTATGTTGGATAAAATACAATTAATATTAAGTTTCCAGATTATAGCGTTATGCATTTTTGGAGGAACCACCTTGCTGTTGCGGGCAAATAAGCGCCGTGCAAAACGAATATTAGGATGGGGAATGTACCTGTGGGCCTTTCTCGCACTCATGAGAGTGTCGGTAAACTGGCTTTTGGCGGACGATAAAGAAGCCTTCCATCCGGATGTGCTTATTATGGGATGTGTGGTTACTTCGATGCTGGCTTCTTATGTGATAGAGGTGCTGAGACCGGGTTATCTTACTGTCAAACGTTTTTTGTTGCTTGTCTCGCCTATATTAACAGTTGGATTCATGTATTTGGGATATCGGTTGTCCGGAGGTGAAATTCATACATTTTATTCGGTCAAATCTGTTTTTGAATCGTTTGACTTGGATGTCTTTTTGCGTATGGTAATATTTCTTTTGATGCTTGGCTATATGTCTTTGCCTGTCTTTTTGGTGATTAAGTATAATGCTGAATACAGGAGGTATCTGGAAGAAATTGTTTCCGATCCGGATGAATACGACTTGGACTGGCTTAAAAAAGTGATGATTATTATGGTTTCCATGTATGTTTTATATCTGGCATTATTGTTTACGGATATTCCTTTATTGTATGTGGTTAATAAAGTCTTATTGTTACTTGTCTGGTATTACTTCTTCTATAAAGCGTTATTCCTTAAAATAGTCGTTTCAGACAGGTCCTTCCATAAAGGTTGGAATATGCCGTATCATCAGGATGATGAAGATGAAAATAATGATGATGATGAAGAGCAGCGGCATCTGCTTTCCCAACGTTATGCCGAAGAGGTACGGATTTGGTTTGAAAAAGAAAAGCCTTATTTACGGGATGATTTACGCCTGACCGACCTGCAACGGGTATTTCCTATGAGCCGTTCCTATCTTTCCCAGCTTTTTAACAGGGATTTGGGACAGTCTTTCTCTGATTATGTCAACCAGTTCCGTGTGGAAGAGTGCAAACGGCTGATGGATGCCGAACCGCAAACCAGCCTACAGGAGATAGCGGAGCGATCCGGATTCCATTCTATCAGCACTTTCCGTCGTGCTTTCCAGAAATATACGGGAATCATTCCTTCCGAGTATAAAAGGAATTGATGTTGCCGGCTATGGTAATTGTTATTTTGTAAAATGGAACAGTCAAATTCAGAAGCGGCATCTTATTAGTAAATATCCGTAATTGTAGGAAATAAAAAAGGACAGAATTCAATTCTGCCCTTACATTATCTTTATAGAAATATTTTATACGTTGAAGCGGAAATGCATGATGTCGCCGTCTTGTACTACGTATTCTTTTCCTTCCACACTCATTTTGCCGGCTTCCTTAACGGCTGCTTCCGAACCGTAAGAGATATAGTCGTTGTATTTGATGACTTCGGCACGGATAAAGCCTTTTTCAAAGTCTGTATGGATAACGCCGGCACATTGCGGAGCTTTCCAACCTCTGAGGAAGGTCCAGGCACGAACTTCATCGGGACCGGCTGTCAGGAAGGTTTGTAGGTTCAACAGTTTATAAGCCGATTTGATCAAGCGGTTTACGCCGGATTCTTCCAGGCCGATTTCCTCCAGGAACATCTGGCGTTCTTCGTATGTTTCGAATTCGGCAATTTCACTTTCAATCTTAGCGGCAACCACCAAGATTTCGGCATTTTCGTCTTTTACAGCTTCACGTACGGCATCTACGTATTTATTGCCGTTTACCGCACTGGCTTCGTCTACGTTGCAGACGTACATAACTGGTTTATTTGTTAACAGGAACAGGTCGTGTGCTATCCTTTCTTCGTCTTTCGTGTCGAATGTGACGGTACGGGCGCTCTTCCCCTGTTCGATGGCTTCTTTATATTTGCAAAGAACTTCGTAAGCTATTTTTGCTTGTTTATCGCCTCCGGTCTGGGCTTGTTTCTGTACTTTGGCAATACGGCTGTCGATGGTTTCCAAGTCTTTAATCTGTAATTCGGCATCGATGATTTCTTTGTCGCGAACCGGGTCTACGCTGCCGTCTACATGAACGATATTATCATCATCGAAACAACGCAGTACATGGAGGATTGCATCTGTTTCGCGGATGTTGGCAAGGAATTTATTTCCTAAACCTTCCCCTTTGCTGGCGCCTTTTACCAGACCGGCGATGTCCACAATTTCTACTGTGGTGGGAATTACACGTTGGGGATGTTCTATTTCCGCTAATTTGTTCAGGCGTTCATCCGGTACGGTAATTACACCTACGTTCGGTTCGATTGTACAGAACGGGAAGTTTGCCGATTGTGCTTTTGCATTGGATAAGCAATTGAAAAGAGTAGATTTTCCGACATTAGGAAGACCTACGATGCCACATTGTAAAGCCATTATAAATTGTTGTTATGATTTGTTTTATACCTATTTCAGCTTGCAAAGATAACTAATTTGGCTGTATTCTTGGATAGTAAGCCCAAAAAATGGAATAGGAGGGGATTGCTCTCCATTTAAACAACAAGAGCAGTAAAGCCGGAAAGGGCTTACTGCTCTTGCATGGTATGTAAGTAGGGTATAAGTAGAGTTTATTATTTGCTTTTAATTCTGTGGGGCTTGTGCTTCCTCACGGGTGTATTCTATAGCCGGATTGACTTCCTGTCCGTCTTCTTGGATCAGGCTAAGCTTTTTTCCGAATTCAGACAGTTTGAAGATATATTTAATATCTTCGGAATCTTTAGCTGAAACTTTGATTTCATCTCCTTCACGAATAGAAGTAAAGTCGTTTTCATTGATCTTTACTAATGCTGAAGCCTGATAGGGCTCGGAAACACCACTGGAAGTCTCACCTTTTATGCGTTCTTCTCCGAATAGAATTGATTTGACAGTCTGCTGCTCATTACTTGTCCAATTGGTGTTTGTCATATTAGGGGTTTTTAACCAACCATCTGAGCTACCACCTTTTAAATAATCAGATTTGTTTAATGAGCTCCAATCCCAGTCTTCAGAAACAGAATCAAAAGTTGTTCTGTAAGTAGCTATTTTACTTATATATGGGAACATCTATCTCATTTGTATTTTTAGGACCAAATGCTATTATAAGTTCCCTAATTTCTGCGATTTGATTATCGAAAACTTTGCTTGAGTTTCCATCTGTTTCAAGATATTTAGCTCCTATAGTATAGGTAAACTCATCTACTTGACGTAAGTCTGGATAAATCTTCTCAACAGCATCTACAAAATATTTCCTGAAGTTAACAGAATCACCACTTGCTTTGAGAAACTGGAATGAATACGTTCTTCCTTTATAGGTGGCTGTTGGTTCTGTCGGAGTAGTCGGTTCAGTAGGGGGAGTCGGACCTTCTGAAACAGGATCATCTTTTCCACAACTTATTAAAATAAATGAACAGGCCATTGCTATGGCAAGACACATTAAATGTAAATTTTTCTTCTTTTTCATACTGTTATAAAATAGAGTGATTATTTTGTGTGCAAAAGTATTATTTAATTCCCGAAAAACTTCAAGGAGTTAAACAATACGTATGTCAAATAGTCCTTTGCGAGGTGTTATTTCGTCCAGAACCTGCTTGTTTAGGGATGTATGGCGTTACGATATTCTGTTGGAGTCATGCCTGTTTTTAACTGAAATAGCCGTTGGATGGTGCGTATGTTTGTGATTCCTGACTCTTCTGCAATCCCTTCTGTTGCATATTTTATGCTTTCCCGGTAATCTCCATATTTATAAGCCATATCCGCCATGCGCTTGATGATTTGGAAATATCGTTGGGGATTCAGACGGATGGAGTCGTTCTGGTATACCAGTAGATTATATTTCCGGGCAATTCTGGGCATGTCAAGACCTCCTCCATAAACTATTGCCCGCATATTATTTATTTGAAATGAGGTAGTATATGTTTTTCATCTTCTTTGAATGGATAAGATCATGAATAATATTGTAAAAGTAGAATTATTATGATGAAGTTTAACCTTTTTACCGATATTTATAGAGTCGGAGGGCAAATCAAAAGTGTAGGCCTTACTTTTGATGCCCTCCTGTCTACATTCAGAAAAATAAAAAATCATTGGCCCTTGTCCTGGCGGAGGTAAGGGAGGATGTTCGTATTAATAATCCAATATGGCACGTACTTGTCGTTTTTCTTTTTTGGGACATATATCCTGAGTTCCTGTTGCCATATTGAAGGTTACTCCCAAATCTATCATTGCATTGTCTTTACACCAGTAATCTTCATCGTATATCATAGTCCCTTGTTGTTTGGCAAGGCAGAGGTTCAAATCCTGATGTTTGTTATATAAAGTTGTTAGGTTTAGCATATCAGGTAGATGCCAGACGCCCAAAATATCATCCGATATCGTTTCGCAATGAATTAATCCGTCATAATAATTGAACGTTTGTTCATGAAGCGACATAACCGAGCCTTTGTATTTTATAATATCCGGTTCCGCATTCATGTTAGGAGATTCTGTTCCGGATTGAATTACAATGCCTCCGGCATAAATGTCTCCCACCGAAGGTGCTTCCAGAAGAGGGAGATGGATACCTTTGGTTATTTCATATCCTTTCCCCGGATAATAATATATAAAATGATTTAAAGAAGTAGTAAAACGGATGGAACGGATATGACTTATCTCATCCGGTATGCTGATTGAGATACCTTGGTCAGACAGGTCGATATCCGGCGTGGTAATGCGCAGGGAAGGAGCATCCTCGGAAATAAACTCGAATGCTGCTTTCAATACCGATGCAGGAAGATTCTCTGGGAATATGAAATACATAACCACTCTGTTGCCCATCTGTTCCCGTGGATGGAGAATATAATAAAAGCGTGGGAACTGTCATCTACCCAAGCAAGAGGTATCGCCAAACACCTATCCCGCAGATAGACAACAGCCCACGCTTAATGTTATATATACTATATATATATACAAAAAACGTGAGGCATTTGTTGTCTACTGTCCTTGCGTGATAAAAAATTGGCGATTTTCTTGCTTAAGGACAATATGATAACGCTTCTGTTTTCAGTTATATGTATGCAACGCTTTGCAAAAGAATAAAACAAAGATAGTATAAAGATATGAATTATAAGAACTCTGCTTTGAATTTCTTAATGTGCTTCCAGCCAGTTTATACCTTTCCGGCAATTATTTTTTATCTCGTTTTTTAAACTTGAGGAGCATTAGTACCGGATTATCTTCTTCTTTTAGGGTAGATGCTATCTTTTTGAGCTTGTCATCCATTATTTCATCATTCTGATAGGCTTCTACTAAATCCATTGCATTTAATGTAATCAAGCCGTAACCGTAAGATACGGGTGATAAGTTGATGTATTTCGGGTCCATATCCCGGTTGGTGATAGCACGATTATGGTAAACGGGCTCAAACCATTCCCGGTAGCTTTTGTCGTACATATATACTTTACTGTTTTCTTGTATACCTGCACTCATATCGCTCATCCTGACCTTTACATTTCGGGGGATTCTGCTGATCCAGGCATATAGATCATTCATCCCTAAAAAATGTAAAAGCGGGGCTTCTTTATCTTTTGTAGGAGCATGAAGCGGTATCATTACCGGTTCTTTTTTTAAATTGGGATGGAGTTGAAAGACCGTGTCCAAAGCAAAACTTGTCAACCATATTTTATCCTTACAACTGTATAATAAAGGTAAAAGGCCGTAAGCGTCACTCGTATGCCCGTCATCCCAAAGTATTTTCCGGTTACTGGCTATAAAAAAAGGGACTTCTATAGATAGTGTATCTGCCTTTCCTTCATTTTTAGATAAGGTAAAATAAGGACGGTAAGGTTCTTTTGCCCCTTGTCTGTCTTTACTGCATAAAAGATGGTTGTCATCCAGGTTATGGATGTCCATATCCATAATATTTTCTTTAAGTAGCGTACGAAGATAATTTCCAGAGAAATCGTATACTTTTAAACTGGTATAATCCGCTATGAATACTTCTTTTCGTTTCCAGTCTATGATCTTGAATATAATCGCATTATATTCTTCCGGTCCTTGTCCTCTTCTACAAATACGACCTTGTAAATGCTGTCCTTTTGCATCAAAGATGAGAATTTCGCCAACTTTTCCTCCTCTCGTCACAATCCCTTCATTAGAAACAGTGGATGGAGTGGAGTTAACAAGAGCAGAGTCCGATGTTGCTATAGGTATATATTCTATGTCTGCTATATCCTGTAGATAGATTTCTTTTTGTGGAAAATCTTTTTCAACATCGACAATTATCGTTTTTGTCGTTGTTTCGTTTGTTCTTCCACAGGAGAAGATAGCAAGCAGGAGAAGGGGAAAAGCTGCGTATCTCATACTTATTATGTCTTTGGTTTAATGTGCTTCCAGCCAGTTTACACCTTCTCCGCAGTCGGCAATAAGAGGTACTTGCAACTTGATGGCGCCTTCCATTTCTTCCAGTACGATTTGTTTTACTTTATCAAATTCGTCTTTCCAAACATTGAAGTTGAGTTCGTCATGTACTTGCAGAATCATTTTGCTTCTTAGTCCCTCCGATTCGAAGCGGTTGAAGATACGTACCATGGCTACCTTAATAATATCGGCGGCACTTCCCTGGATAGGGGCGTTGATTGCATTTCGTTCGGCATATCCGCGTACAACGGCATTGTGCGAGTTGATATCCGGAAGGAAACGTTTACGTTTGTAGATTGTTTCCACATATCCTTTTTCTTTTGCAATATGAATGCTTTCGTCCATGTAGGCACGCACATCCGGATAAGTTCTGAAGTATCCTTCAATAAGTTCTTTGGATTCTGCACGGGGAATATTTAACCGTTCTGCAAGCCCGAATATAGAGATACCATATATAATACCGAAGTTGGCGGTTTTTGCTTTACGTCGCATATCCGAGGTTACTTCTTCTACTGGTATGCCGTATATTTTGGCCGCAGTAGTGGCATGGATATCCGCTCCGCTCCGGAAGGCTTCTATCATATGCTGGTCGTTGCTCAGATGTGCCATGATACGAAGTTCTATCTGCGAATAGTCGGCGGAGAAGAATATGCAGGCGCTATTATCGGCTGTAAATGCTTTTCGGATTTCTCGTCCCAGTTCATCCCGGATTGGAATGTTCTGTAAGTTCGGATTGGTCGAGCTGAGGCGTCCGGTAGCGGTTACCGTCTGATTGAATGATGTATGTATCTTGCCTGTTCTCGGGCTAATCAGTTCCGGCAAAGCATCGATATAAGTACTGAGCAGCTTTTTCAGCCCGCGGTATTCCAATAGTTTCCCGACCACAGGATGTTTCGAGCGCATCTTTTCCAATATATCTTCGCTGGTACTGTAGCTACCTGTTTTAGTCTTTTTTGCTTTTTCTTCTATTTTCAACCGTTCGAACAGGATTTCACCGACCTGGCGGGCCGAATTTATATTGAACTTAACGCCGGCAAGTTCGTAAATTTCTTTTTCCAGTTTTTTCAATTCGGCTGTTAATTGCTCTGACGATTGTTTGAGCGCTTCTGTATCGAGAGTGACTCCGGTCAGCTCCATTTCTGCCAGCACATAGATTAACGGCATTTCGATATCGTAGAAAAGGGATTCTATATCTTCCTCTTTTAATAAAGGAGCGAAATAGTTTTTCAGTTTCAATGTCACGTCGGCATCTTCAGCAGCATATTCCGTTATCTGCTGGACGGGAACGTCGCGCATGGTGAGTTGCTTTTTCCCTCTCGGCCCGATTAATTCTTCTATATGTACCGTTTTATATTTAAGATAGGTTTCTGCCAGGTAATCCATCCCATGACGTAATTCAGGATTCATCAGGTAGTGGGCAATCATGGTATCGAATAATGGACCGGCAACCTTTATGTTATATTTGCGGAGTACCAATATGTCGAATTTTATATTTTGTCCGATTTTTTGAATTTTCGGATTTTGCAGGGCAGGAGTGAAGGGGGCGATTACTTTGTCTGCTTCTTCCCGTTTTGCTGGCACTGGTACATACCATGCCTCATTTTCTTTTACAGCAAATGACATTCCGACCAATCCGGCGCTTAATGGGTCGATGGCGTCTGTTTCCGTGTCAAAAGCAAAAAAATCCTGACTACTTAAAAATCGGGCTAAATCCTCCCTTTTTTCCTCTGTATCAACAAGATGATAGGTGTGTGGCGTCGATTTTAAGTCCGCGAGAGTCGAATATTTGGGAGCTTCCGTATTCTCGGGCGCAAATTCTTCAAAGAGAAAGCCTTGAGTCGGACCCTTTGGGGTAGCAACCGGAGATGCAATCTGTTTGGATTTTTCCGCTACTTCAGTTAGTTTGTTAATAAATGTTCTAAATTCTAATTCTGTGTAAATCTTTACCAGTTGCTCTTCATTTACCTTTTCGCGGATACATGATGCCGCATCAAACTGGATCGGTACGTCCGTGCGGATTGTTGCCAGGAATTTAGAGAAACGGATTTGTTCTACATTTTCGCTTACCCTCTTTTGGACCGCGCCTTTTAACTTGTCCGTATTTTCTAAAAGATTTTCAATGGAACCGAATTCATCCAATAATTTCTGAGCGGTTTTTTCTCCCACACCAGGACAACCCGGAATATTGTCTGAACTGTCACCCATAAGTCCAAGCAGGTCGATAACCTGCTCGACCGAGGTCAATCCGTATTTGTTCAATACCTCCGGAATCCCCATGACTTCGTAATCGCCTCCGAACTTTGGTCGATACATAAATATGTGTTCGGATACCAACTGGCCGTAGTCTTTGTCGGGAGTCATCATATAAACATCGAATCCTTCCTTTTCGGCCTGTTTGGATATGGTGCCGATTACATCGTCGGCTTCGAAGCCGGCAACTTCCAGTATCGGGATATTATAAGCCTGAATGATTTCCTTTATAATAGGAACAGACTGGCGGATTACTTCCGGCGTCTCTTCACGTTGTGCTTTATATTGTTCGTATGCCTCATGGCGGAAAGTAGGGCCCGACGGGTCGAATGCTACAGCTATGTGGGTGGGAGCTTCCCGCTTCAATACATCTTCAAGGCTGTTGATGAATCCGAAGATGGCCGATGTATTCATTCCTTTTGAATTTATACGCGGATTTTTGATGAAAGCGTAGTAAGACCGGTAGATCAAAGCATACGCATCTATGAGGAATAACTTCATTGCTTTTAACACGTTTTTAGTGTGACATTTGTCGGTAAATGTACGAAAAAACTCGCTTACTCGATAGTTTTTGTTACTTTTGCGCATCTTTGGATTTATTATGGATAATAGAAGAAAAATAGAGGAAGCGGTTTCTGAGGAATTTCGACGTTTCAATGATGAGTTTGATGCTTCACTTAGGAGTGAGACTCGCCGGTTACAGGCAGCCATAGATCAAATACTGAATGCAACAGGGAAGCATGTTCGCCCCTTGTTGGTTCTTCTTACGGCTAAAATGTGTGGCCAGGTTACAAATGATACGATCAATTCGGCTGTTCTGTTGGAGCTGCTCCATACGGCGACGCTTATCCATGATGATGTGATAGATGAGACGAAACAACGTCGTGGTCTTCCCTCTCTAAATGCCATATTCGATAACCGTATATCTGTGTTGGTAGGCGACTATGTACTGTCTACTGCATTAATCCGCTCTATCCGTACTGGTAATTTGCGAATTATCGGCATCGTTTCGAATCTCGGACGGGATTTGTCCGAAGGTGAAATCAAACAGCTGGAAACAGCAGAAGAAAGTATTTTGGATGAAGCATGTTATATGCAGGTAATTCGTAAGAAGACTGCAATGTTGCTATCTGCTTGTACGGAAATCGGTGCCATTTCATCCGGCGCTTCCGATGAACTTATTGATAAGTGCCGTGAATTTGGAGAATATTTAGGTTTTGCTTTCCAGATTAAAGACGATATATTCGACTATTTTAAAGAAGCAAATATCGGCAAGCCGACCGGGAATGATATCCGGGAAGGAAAGATAACGCTGCCACTGTTGTTTGCCCTTCGTGAGGGTAGGAGAGAAGAGGCAGACCGTTGCTTGCGGATTATTAAAGAAAAAGATTTTTCAGTTGAGAACATCGATTTGCTGATAGACTTTGCCAAAGCAAATGGCGGCATCGAATATGCAGAGATGCGGATGGAAGCGTATCATGATAAGGCGATGGAAGTGCTTCGGACATTGCCACCTTCAGATGCACAGGAAGCCTTGTTGCTGCTTGCCGATTATATAGTAAAACGGAACAAGTAATAGCATTTCCTCACTTAATTCCTGAAAATAGTTTTCCAATTATACTGTCATACCATCATTTAAAGAGATAAACGATTAGTTTTCAAACGAATGATAGTATGACAGTTCCTTTTTACAACTATCATACTATCATTTATTTTATCAAAATAAAGTAAGCCTTTTTTATAAGGTATATTGCTTATTTTCAAAAGGATGATATGCTTTTTTGTTTGATATCCCCGTCTGGATGGTATCGAGGCCCGGGTCCCGATACCATCCGGACGGGGGCCTGAACTGCGTGGAAATGGGATTGTCTTGTATATTATCTCTTTCTTTTTCGCAATTAATCTATAAGTTTGTGCGAATAAATACTTAGGTCTCCGGTTACTCGCCCAATCGTTTTTCGATGTCTTCAACCAGGCTGCTCGCTCCGATACGGAACAAATCTTTATTCAGCCAGTCTTTGCCCAAAACTTTTTTTACGATTGTGTAATAGGCAACAGCTTGTTCGGCTGTCCGTACTCCTCCTGAAATCTTGATACCTACTTTGCGCCCGGCGATGGAATGGTATGTTTTTATAACCTGGCACAGGGTGTAAACTGCTTCCGGTGTTGCTCCCGGGTATCCTTTCCCTGTAGATGTTTTGATGAAATCTGCACCGGAATAAAGGGCAAGAATAGCGGCACGCTGGATGTTTTCCGGTACTACCAATGCGCCGGTTTCCAGAATTACTTTCAATTTCGCTTCACGGCAGCTTTCTTTTATTTCTTGAAGTTCTTCGGCTATCTCTTCGAAATTATCCTCCATGAAATAGCCCAGGTTCATTACAACATCGATTTCATCGGCTCCCTGCATAACTGCCATTGCTGTTTCTGCTATTTTTACTTCCATAAAGGTCTGGGAGGAGGGGAAGCCTGCGGCAACAGAGGCTATCTTTACATCCTGTGCGGTAAGTGCCTGCTTCACTGTTTCAACAAACAAAGGGTAGGTGCAGATAGCAGCTACATTTGGGATATCAGGGCGTGTACCTTCAAAATCGTTCACTTTATCCACCAGTTTCCATATACTCTCTTTCGTATCGATGCTGGTGAGGGAGGTGAGGTCGATATAGCCGTGAATCTGCTTTAAAACTTCAGGGGTGAAGTTTTCCTTCTCATGTTTTTCAAGGAGAGCTTGTACTTTTCCTGCTACTTGTTCAGCACTTCCTGGATGTTCAAATTTGCCGAATGCATCATGATATTTATCTGTATGATGTTCTTCTTCGTGATGATGGTCATGCCCGCAATTACAGTCATGTTCATGTTCGTGTACCATTGTTTTATAATTTTTGATTGTTTATATGTCGTTCTTTATCCCGGTCGGTTTTCTTTTGCAGGTTCTTTTCAAAAGCCGTTGTAAGGTCTACGCCTGTCTGGTTTGCCAGACAGAGCAGTACCCAAAGAACATCTGCCATTTCATCGCCTAAATCGCGGTTTTTATCGCTTTCTTTAAAAGATTGTTCACCGTAGGTACGTGCCATGATACGTGCCAGTTCACCCACTTCTTCAGTCAGGATAGTCATATTGGTAAGCTCGTTAAAGTAGCGGACACCATAGGTTTTAATCCAATTGTCCACTTTTTCCTGCGCTTGTTGTAAGGTAATATCAGCCATCGTTATTCTTTATTTTGCGAGTCGATTAGGATGGTAACCGGCCCGTCATTCAATAATTCTATTTTCATATCAGCCCCGAAAGTTCCGGTTGCTACCTCTTTTCCTATCTGTAAACCCATTTCTGCACAGAATGCTTCATACATAGGAATGGCAAAATCCGGTTTGGAAGCATGAATGTAGGAGGGACGGTTCCCTTTCTTTGTGGAAGCGTGAAGAGTGAACTGGCTAACAACCATAACCTCGCCGCCCGCATCAATTACAGACCGATTCATAACTCCGTTTTCATCGTCAAAAATACGTAGATTAGCAATCTTTTTGCATAGCCATTCAATATCTTCTTGTGTATCCCGGTCTTCGATACCCACCAACACAAGCAGTCCGTTCCCAATTTTCGATTTCACTTCCCCGTCGATGGTCACGGAGGCATACTGTACCCGTTGTGTAACTGTTCTCATATTTTTATTTTAAACCATTTAATAAAGCCTTTGTTTTGGCTTCTCCGATAATTTCTTTCAGTTCGTCGAAGTTCGCTTCACGTATCCGTTTTACGCTTTTAAAATGACGTAAAAGTACTGTTTTAGTCTTTTCTCCGATACCTTTTATTTCGTCTAATTCCGATTTGGTTTGGTTCTTGCTCCGTTTGTCTTTGTGGAAAGCGATGGCGAAACGATGAACTTCATCCTGTATCTGCGTAAAGAATTTGAACATGAAACTTTGTATCGGCATTCCGATAGTTTCAGGAGGAAACCCGAACAGCAGTTCCGAAGTCCGGTGCTTTCCGTCTTTCGCCAGACCGGCAATCGGGATATCCAGGTGAAGCTCGTCCTGAATGACTTCGCGTACAACCTCCATTTGCCCTTTTCCTCCATCTGTAATCAACAGTTCGGGCAGGGGAGAGCCTTCTTCGATGGCACGCTGGTATCGCCGACGTACCACTTCTTTCATGGAGGCGTAGTCATCGGGTCCTACTACTGTTTTTATATTGTATTTCCGGTAATCCTTTTTCGATGGTTTCGCCATTTTAAAAACAACACACGCGGCCACCGCATCACTTCCCTGTATATTGGAGTTGTCGAAACATTCGATATGGACAGGGAGTTTAGGCAGATGCAGCGTATCCTGGATTTCTTTTAAAAGGCGCGTGCTCCGTTGTTCCGGATTGAGCTTTTCCGCCTGTTTTAATTTATCGACCTTGTACTGCTTTACATTCATTTCGGATAATTCGATTAATTTCCGTTTGTCTCCCCGTTGGGGAATTGTAAAGGATACATTTTCCAGTTCCATATCCAGAGCAAAAGGAATGATGATTTCCCGCGCTGTGCTTTTGAACCGGTTTCTCATTTCTATAATGCCAAGGCTCAATAATTCTTCTTTTGTTTCGTCCAGGCGTTTTTTGTACTCGAAAGTATATGCCTGTACAATCGCTCCATTGCCGATATGCATATAATTGATATAGGCCGAATGTTCATTCTCTGCAATCGAAAAGACATCTATATTGTGCAGCATGGGCGTAACCACCGTCGACTTGGAACGGTAGTTTTCGATTACTTCATATTTTTCTTTTATCTTCTGCGCTTCCTCAAAACGTAATTCGCCTGCAAGCGTTTGCATCTGTTTATACAGGTGTTTACTAATTTGCGAAATATTTCCGCGAAGTATTTCCTTTATTTCAGAGATGTTTTGTTGGTATTCTTCCAGTGTTTGCAATCCTTCGCAAGGTCCTTTGCAGCGTTTGATGTGATATTCCAGGCAAACTTTGTATCTTCCTTCTGTAATTGCTTCCGGTGTAAGTGGTAATTTGCAGGTGCGTATCGGATATAAATCTTTCAACATTTGAAGCATTACTTTTGCTGTATATAGGGAAGGGTAGGGCCCATAGTATTGCGAACCGTCACGAACAATATTGCGCGTTTGAAAAACACGTGGAAAATATTCGTTTTTTACAATGATGGAAGGATAGGTCTTGTCGTCCTTCAACAATACGTTGTAGCGTGGGCGGTATTGTTTAATCAGATTGTTCTCTAATAAAAGAGCATCTTCTTCGGTATCGACAACAATATATTTAATGTCGCGTATTTGTTTTACCAGTACACGTGTTTTTTTGTTGTCGTGTTCTTTATTGAAGTAGGAGGAAACACGCCGTTTCAGATTCTTTGCCTTACCTACATAGATGATGGTCCCCCGTTCATCAAAGTATTGGTAACAGCCTGGCTTCTTCGGTATGACGGAAAGGATTGTTTTTATATATTCGTCTTTTTCTGTAGCCATCTTTTGTATGTTTCCTCCCTATTCCCAGTATTTTAGCTTATTCCTATTAAAGTAAATGTTTCACGTGGAACATTTTGGATTTTATCTCCCAAGAAGCACCAGCAGGATGTTTATATCGCTGGGTGAAATACCCGGAATACGGCTTGCCTGTGCAATCGTTTCCGGATCGATCCGGGTTAATTTCTGGCGTGCTTCGGTTGATAAAGACTGAATTGAGTTGTAATCGAATTTACCTTTGATATGGATATTTTCCAAGCGGTTTATTTTGTCGGCAATGATTTGTTCACGTTTGATATATCCGCTATACTTCATTAGGATTTCTGCTGCTTCGATAATTTCTTCCTTGCGCGAAGCCGGTACTTTATCTAATTCAGTCCGAAGTGCAGGAACTAATTCCGACATATTTTCAAGTGTGACTTGAGGACGGAATATCAAATCGAGCAGTTTGCATCCGTGAGCGAGTGGGGTAGTCCCTAATGCTTCCAATCCGCTATTTATATATTGCGGCTTTACGGAATAGTTTTCTGCAAAAGAAATAATGGCATCACGGCTTTCTTTCTTTTCATTCAATAAATCGTAGCGATCTTGTTTAGCCAAACCTAACCGGTAAGACTTTTCAGTAAGACGCATATCCGCATCATCTTGCCGGAGTAGAATACGGTACTCGGCACGGGATGTGAACATACGGTAAGGTTCGTCTACACCTTTTGTTACCAAATCATCGATTAAAACTCCGATATAGGCTTCATCGCGTCCCAATATGAATGCATCTCCGCCGTGACAGTTTATATGTGCATTTATTCCGGCAATGATGCCTTGTCCGCCTGCTTCTTCATATCCTGTTGTTCCATTAATCTGTCCGGCAAAGAATAGATTATGGATTTGCTTAGTCTCCAGGTTATGGTTTAGCTGGGTCGGATCAAAGAAGTCATATTCGATGGCATAACCGGGACGATATATTTGAACGTCGCGGAATGCCGGTATAGCTTGTAAAGCACGAATCTGTATATCCAGAGGTAGGGAAGAGGAGAAGCCGTTCAGATAATATTCTTCTGTAGTTTCACCTTCCGGTTCGAGGAATAGCTGGTGCTGCGGCTTATCGGCGAACGTTACGATTTTAGTTTCTATACTCGGGCAATAGCGTGGCCCGATACTTTTAATTTGTCCGTTATAAAGCGGAGAGTCGGGGAGACCCTGACGCAATATTTCATGGCAGGCTTCGTTTGTAAAAGCAGACCAACAACTCAATTGTTTTAATACGCGATGCGAGGTGTCCATATAAGAGAACTTATGGAAATCGTTCTCGCCCGGTTGTTCTGCCATTTCATCAAAATGAACGCTACGTCCGTCTATGCGTACGGGGGTTCCGGTTTTCATTCGTTCGGAACGTATGCCTAATGAAACCAATTGTTCCGTTAATCCTGTTGCTGCCGGTTCTGAAATACGTCCTCCGCGTATTTGCGTTCGTCCGATGTGAAGCAAGCCATTTAGGAATGTACCGTTTGTCAATACGACACATTTGGCACGAAACTCTACATTCATACCGGTTTTAACCCCGCAAACTACGTTTCCATCGAGAAGTAACTCATGCACTGTGTCCTGCCAGATATACAGGTTGGGCATATGCTCGAGTATTCCTCGCCAGCAATCTATAAAACGGGCACGGTCGCTTTGTGCACGCGGGCTCCACATGGCAGGGCCTTTGCTGCGGTTTAACATACGGAACTGGATGGCTGTATGGTCTGTCACAATTCCCATATAACCCCCTAATGCGTCGATTTCGCGAACAATTTGCCCTTTAGCTATGCCTCCGACAGCCGGATTGCAACTCATTTGTGCAATCTTGTTCATATCCATTGTTATGAGGAGTGTCTTCGAACCCAGATTGGCAGAAGCGGCTGCTGCTTCACAGCCGGCATGTCCGGCACCTACCACGATTACATCGTAATTGAAAGTCATTGTCTATTATCTCTTTGTTTCTTTTGCAAAGATAATCACACTCTTGCATTCAGTCATCATTGGTTATGACTTTTAAACAAATGGGAGCCGGTTATTTGATAGTACGTACCGGAAGGTCCAATGGTTCATCCGATGTGGTTGTTGATTTGGTTATCCCCTTCTGGGCTCCTGGCATTAGCGGGCTGAAGTTTAATACGTAACGGATGCGTTTGCACTGCTCTTCTGTAAACTGGTCGGTGTATCCGAATGAATAATCCATGATGTTGTGGGATGTATAGGTTTTGTTGTTACAGTCGGTCCGCTGTGTGTAGTATGTCCAATCGTAAGAGGATTGCTTGGCAGTGTTTATGTACCATTCTATATATTTGGGCCGGTTATAGGTAGGTGTATCTTTACAGTAATCCGTGTCTTTACAGTAGTCCTTCATTGCTCCTTCCTCTTCTGTAAAAACATGGAAGAGTCCGAGATAATGTCCCAGTTCATGAGCCAATGTTACATTTATGTCTGCCTGATCATGTTTACTCTCTGTACTTTGGTTGTATATGTAAGAGCTGTTGATAGATACACAGTGAGGGTATTTCAAGTTGCTCAGCGTCATATATGAATAAGAAGAGACCATAAGTCCGTCCAGCGGGAATCGGGATGTGGTATAAGGCAAATGAGAGATGCCTGTCACATCACTTTTTGTTTGTTGCGTACTGCTCGGAAGGAATTTATAAACCATGATATTGATGAATAAGTTCGGGTCCCATAGCAAATCGTTGTAAGTTCCTCTTGTGTCATTCATAAAAAGGTCACAATCTATGGGATAAGTTCTCGTCCATTGAATGCGTTCTACTCCCGGTTCTTCCAGTAACTTGCCATCCGGAGTTTCTGTAGCTAATACAAATTCGATTTTTATATCTGCACTGTGGGTCGAGTTCCGGTATTTTTGGTTTACTTTATCCAGTATCTCTTTGAATCGTCCTTTGTCGATATATTGTTCCCTGTCTGTTTTGTCTTTATAGAGAATATGGAAGATTACGGGTAACTTGTAAACTGTCACCATATCCGGTTCCGGAGCCGGCTCTTTCGCGGCATTCTGGTCTATTCTTATCCTTTTTTTCTGAGCTTTTTCTGAAGTGATGGTTACAGTTGCCGTTCTCGCCGTGTATGTCTTGTTTTCATCGATGGTAATAGATATGGTCTGATTGTTTGTGCCGGTTGCCGGATTAGGCGTACACCAAGTTGTATTACTGGTAGCTGTCCATGTTGTATCGCATGTGATATGTACAATTTGCTTGGAGCCTTTTTCGCTTATACTGTCAAATGAAGAATCTGAAACCTCTAATATGGCTGTGTTTACCGGATCAACCTCATCCTTGCCGCATCCGGAGACAAAGAATAAGATTGTTGTCAGTAAAATTAATAGTTTTCCATTCATATTAGAGGCTTTTTTTGAAAATCCAAAGATAGATAAACAATTTGAATTTAGTGAAAGGGGCTGTTTATAAATCAATTTGCCTGCATTTTTCCGGAAGTATTTCCAATGCCTTGTTTTCATTGGCTTCCATTATTTCCCGCTCTCCCGGCCCTTTATCATTTATGCCGCAAAGATGGAGAATCCCATGGATAATGGTACGGTGGAGTTCCTCATTATAGGGCGTATTGAATGCCTCTGAGTTGGTTTTCACCGTATCCAGGCTTATGAACAAATCTCCGGATATTTTATTCCCGCTGGTATAGTCGAAAGTAATGATATCCGTATAATAATCATGTTGCAGGTACTGGCGGTTTACTTCCAGGATCTTTTTATCAGAGCAAAAGATATAACTGATATCCCCTGCTTTTTTTCCATAAGTTTCAGCTACTGCTTTAATCCAATTGCTGACTTCTTCGTCTTTTATGGGGGGAAGTTCTATATCTTCTGCATAAAATTTTATTGCCATAATTCTATATTTATTACAGGTGTATTGTTAAAAAATATTACCTACCGTACTAATTGAAATTACCTACCGTACTAATTGAAATTGCCTGCGGTACTAATTCAAATTAGCTGCGGTACTAATTTTATTTTATAAGGCATGTATTTTTATGCCTGTTTGTTTCATGTAAAAAATACATATGCCAGACCGATTGCGGCGATAGCTCCAACTAAATCTGCCAGCAGTGAACATTGAATCGTATAACGGGTATTACGGATTCCCACGCTTCCGTAATAAAGGGCTACCACATAAAAAGTAGTATCACATGAACCCTGTACAATGGAAGAAAGACGTCCTACAAAAGAGTCCGCACCGTATGTTTTCATTGCATCCAGCATCATCCCCCGGGCACCGCTTCCACTGAGTGGCTTCATCAGGATTGTGGGCAGGCCTTCTACAAACTGTGTATCCAGTCCGATTGCTCCCACCCCTGTACGAACTCCCCCAATGATAAAATCCATTGTACCGGAAGCACGGAAAACTCCGATAGCAACGAGTATGGCGATCAAATAAGGAATGATTGTAACTGCCGTATGAAAACCTTCTTTGGCTCCTTCGATAAATGTATCATATACATTGATTTTCTTGCGTAGTCCACTGATTATAAATCCACAGATAATCGTAAACAACAACGTATTCGAAAACAAGGTGGAGTAAAGTGAAACCTGCTCCTGATCCATCGTTTTGAAAAGGTATACCAGACTGCCGATAAAAAGGAACATTCCTCCGAAAAATAAAACCAGATTTTTCTGTAGAATATTAATTTTTTGTTTGATACAGACTGCCAGAATAGCGACTAAAGTGGATGTGAAGGTCGCCAGCATAATCGGCAGGAATACATCCGAAGGGTTGGCTGCTCCCATCTGTGCACGATACATCATAATTGTAATCGGGATCAATGTAAGTCCCGAGGCATTAATACAAAGAAACATAATCATCGGATTACTGGCAGAATCTTTCTGAGTGTTCAGTTCCTGTAGCTGCTGCATGGCTTTTAATCCCATGGGAGTCGCGGCATTGTCCAGCCCCAGCAGGTTCGCCGAAAAGTTCATAAAGATGGAACCTGTTACCGGATGGTTTGCCGGTATACTAGGGAAAAGTTTGCTGAATACAGGAGCGGCCAGGCGGGCAAATGACTGTATGACTCCTCCCTTCTCCCCGATTTTCATAATTCCCAGCCAGAGGGAAAGGATACCTGTAAGACCGAGGGAAATTTCGAAACCGGTCTTTGCCGAATCAAAAGAGGCATTGATAATATTTGTAAAAACCTGGGTATCTCCTCCGATAACCAGTTTTCCCAATGCTACGACAAATGCAATCAGAAAGAAAGCAATCCAGATATAATTTAAAACCATGCTGTGTGTATTCTTAATATATGATTGCAAAAATAGGAATAATTGATAAGAGATTTGTATTTTTGCTACCTATAAATCAGAATAGTTATGGCAAAGATACTTGTGACTTACGACATGTTCCGCGAGGGTTTTACCGAACTGGTGGACAAATATGACGTTACTTTTCCCGAAGGAAGGGATTTTACTTACGAAGAAGTTTTTGAAATGATACCGGAATATGATGTGCTTTGTTCCATGTTTGATTTTCCGGTTGATAAGAAATTAATAGATCATGCTCCGAAGTTGCAACTGATAGCAAATTATGCCGTTGGCTATAATAATATAGACGTGGCATATGCTCTGGAAAAAGGATTGACTGTAGCGAATACTCCTGATCCGGTTACTGCCCCTACTGCCAATCTTGCTTTAGGGCTTATGCTGGATGTGGCACGCCGGATTACGGAATGTGACCGTAAACTGCGTACTTTAGGTAAGGCTATGAAGGTCGGAGTTTTGGAAAATCTGGGTATGAATGTTACTGGAAAAACGTTGGGTATCCTGGGGATGGGACGTATCGGAAAAGCTTTGGCTAAACGGGCAAATGCGTGTGGCATGGAGGTGGTTTACCATAACCGCAGACAATTGTATATTGAGGAAGAGACAAAGTTAAATGTGACATATGTTTCTAAAGAAGAACTACTTGCAAATTCGGACTTTGTTTCATTAAATGCTCCATATACTTCTGAGACACACCATATTATAGGCGAGAAAGAATTGAGACAGATGAAGCCTACTGCCATTCTGATTAATACGGCACGCGGTCCTTTGGTTGACGAACAGGCCTTGATTAAAGCACTGCAGGACGGTACTATATGGGGAGCTGGCCTCGATGTGTTTGAATTTGGAGATTATCCTCTGCCCGAATTGTTGGCTATGGATAATGTGGTGCTTACTCCGCATATCGGGACACAAACAACAGAAGTACGGGTCGTGATGGCGCGTACGGTATGTGATAATGTAATCGGATTTTTAGAAGGCGACCGTCCTGTGTCACGAGTTTTACGCCCATGACAGCAGATTTTATACTAAGCGAACTCCGTTCGGTTGGTTCTGCTGAAAAGGCTGTCCATTTGAGTCGCTTTTTTAAAACGGCTCCCGGGCAGTATGGAGAAGGAGACCTTTTCTTAGGGGTAGTCGTTCCGCAAACGCGTAGTATTGCCAAAGAAAATAAGACAGCCCCCTTGGAGGAGCTTCAAAAACTTCTGAACAGTCCATGGCATGAAGCAAGGTTATGTGCTTTGCTTATTTTGGTACTTCGCTATAAAGACCGGAAAACAACTCAGGAAGACCGGGATCATATTTATCGTTTTTATTTGAAAAATACCCACAGATGCAATAATTGGGATTTGGTGGATTTGTCATGCCGGGATATTGTAGGAGAATACCTGGTGGACAAAGACCGTTCCCCTCTTTACCGGCTGGCTGAAAGTGATAATCTTTGGGAACAACGGATTGCAGTGGTTTCTACCTGGGCATTTATCAGGCGTTCCGATTTTACGGATATCCTGACTCTTGCCGAGTATTTTATAACGCATAAACACGATCTGATGCATAAGGCTGTCGGGTGGATGTTGCGTGAAGTAGGGAAAAGAGACAGGGATACTCTAACTGATTTTCTGGAACGTTTTGCGACTCGCCTACCCCGTACATCCCTTCGCTATGCTATCGAGCATTATCCGGAAGATCAACGGCAATATTTTCTAAAAATGAAATAAATAACGAATGAAGCATGAAATAAAAAAGAACCTGAAAGAATGGGCGGAAATCTATAATGTCAAATCTTTTATAAAAGATGATCCGATACAATTTCCTCATCGGTATAGTCGGAAACAAGATATTGAAATATCCGCGTTTATTACTTCGTGGATTTCTTATGGAAGTAGGCCTCTGATATTGCGTAAAGCAGATTGGCTGCACAGTCAGATGGGCAAAAGTCCATATGAATGGATTTTATCAGAGGGTTATAAGGAGTTAGAACAGGATGTTCCTATTGGTAAAAGAGATACTTTCTATCGTTTTTATACCTATTCCGATTTGTATGCACTTTGTGAAAGATTACGGGAGATCTATACACAATATGATTCGATGGAAGATGCCATAGACGAGTCTCTTTATATAAATCCGGTGATAAAGTTGCGGAATTTGTTTAAAGATATAAATGGCATACCATTAATGTCCAGTAAATCCGCTTGTAAAAGGTTGTCAATGTTCCTTCGTTGGATGGTCCGTTCTGATGGTATTGTTGATTTTGGAATATGGAAAACTGCTGTTAAACCTTACCAGTTGATTATCCCGCTGGATACGCATGTACACCAGATTTCCCTGAAACTTGGACTGACCAACCGGAGTACGGCAACATTGGTTACGGCACTTGAGATAACCGAAGCCCTCTCCCATGTTTTTCCCGGTGACCCGTGTTTAGGTGATTTTGCCTTATTTGGCTATGATATAAATAAAGATAGAAGATGATACGGGATGATAAAAAAACATTGAAATCCGTGTGTGTGTATTGTGCCTCCAGCACTAAAATTGATTCGGTTTACTTTGAAGCTGCGTCTGAACTCGGGCGTCTGCTTGGTGAGCGGAAGCTTCGCGTAATCAATGGAGCCGGAAGTATCGGATTAATGCGCACCGTTTCGGATGCAACGCTTGCTGCCGGAGGAAGTGCAGTTGGAGTAATTCCCCGTTTTATGGTAGAGCAGAATTGGCATCATTCGGGACTTACCGAACTTATCGAGGTGGAGACCATGCATGAACGGAAACAGTTGATGGCTGATTTATCTGATGCAATAATCGCTCTTCCCGGAGGATGTGGTACGTTGGAGGAACTTTTGGAAGCAATCACCTGGAAACAATTAGGTTTATACCTGAATCCGATTGTTATATTAAACACGAACGGTTATTTTGATCCCTTGCTGGCAATGTTCCAAAAAGCGGTCGATAAAAATTTTATGCGGTCCCAGCATTTGAAACTGTGGGCGGTTGCCAAAACTCCACAGGAAGCTGTTGATTTGATTTATTCGGAGCCGAAATGGGATAAGAACGTCCGTAAATTTGCGGCGATTTAGGATGGACAGATAGGTTTGCATGCATTCTCCCATGACAACTGCACCGGTTTTGTTTTTACAGGTGGTTTACATCCTCCATAAGCAGAAGGGACAAAACCAGGCAGGTCATAAGGGAATGCTTATTCAGCATATAGTTTACATCCTTATCGGATAGGTGTTTTTTTCGTGAATTCATAAATTTCTGCAATATCACCGGAAACCCGTTTAGGAGAAGTGTAGAAAAGCTTAAAGCTATATCCTTCTTTTTCAAATTCCGGAAGATATTGTTCCGCATCACGTTTACCCAGCAACAGATAACCTTCGGCCGGACGTTTATCATAGAAGTCGTCAATCCGGTTTCCTAAATAGAAGTTGATGGAATAATAATGCAGGAAGTCGCCTGCCACATGCAGGTTATGTGACATGAATTCGTAGATATGTCCTTTATTTTCCGGTATAAGTTCTGCTATTTCAGCTGCCACGTCTTTGTCTGATTTAGCATTTAATACGGCCGGTTGATAAGCTCCGTCCAGTGCCAGATATATACCCATTGTAAGCGCTACGATGAAATAAAGCATCTGTTTGCTTATTGCATTTTTACGGCTGTATTGCCACCAGTAAGCACCTAATACTGTCGGAATCGCAATCAAGAGTAAAGCTCCGAATCCGCTAATGTTCTGTATCGCTTGCATAAACCGGATATTTTCATCTGCCCGTTTACCCTGGAAGATTGATTCAGGGATAAGTCCACATTTCACAGCAATAAAACATGCGAATAATAGCAAACTGAGCACAGCAAGAACCCCACCATATACTTTGATGGATTTCGCTTGTTTTTTTACCAGATAGAATAAATATTGTGCAAAGAAATAAGCGATAAACGGATAAATCGGCATCAGGTATACGCTACGTTTGCTTTGTGGAAAACAATAGAATACGAAAATGACCACAATACTTGTCAATGCAAATAAATTAACGGTATCCATTTCTGTAATCCATGTTTTAAAGCGGCTCCACCAGGCTGCCGGTTGAACTTTTACCTTACGATAGGTTAAACTGAAAAGAGAAAAGACTGCCATTAATGTCCAAGGTACATATCCCCCTATTAGCGTGACAAAATTATAAGGCCACGGATTTACACAGGAATCATAGCTCATTGTGTTTGTCATACGCCCGACATTTTCTTCCAGCATCAAGGCAAGAAACTCTTCTCCCCCCTGACGATAAGCAGCCATATACCAACAAGCCGGTAACACAAACGAAAGGATACCTGTTAAAGCTAAAAGGAAAAATGCTTTAAAGAAATTGGTTCCCCGTAATAGTAGAAATACGCCTGTTACCAGACAAGGAATGACGGAACCTACCGGACCTTTGGTAAAAGTCCCCAGGCTCATACAAAGAATGGCCAACCAGGGAAGCCCTTTCAGGCCTTTCTCATACCATTTGTAAAAAAAGTATAAGGCTCCAACCGTACAGGCTGTTAATACCATGTCTACCCTGCAGTTTGCTCCGGCACGATGTAATTCAAAATTTGTCAACGTGATGAATGCGGTAAGTAAGGCAATTTCAGCTCCTTTTCTTTTTGCAAAAAATAGAAAACCGCCCAATGTCATTAGAATCAAAGCGATGGCGGATGGAAGGCGGGATGTCATTTCTGTTACTTTATCTCCGTTTAATGCAGAGATAGCAGCTATACTCCAGTGAAAGAAAGGGGGTTTATAAGCCATTTCTCCACCATTGTTTCTGGGTAAAATCCAATTGTCTGTTTCCAACATGGTATAGGAAACGATAGACTCACGCGGCTCACCTTTGGTATGGTAGCTGGTTAATCCTAAAAAAGGAATAATAGTCACAATACAGATGACTAAAAGCAACCAAAAGGTTTTGTCGGTTTTTAATGTTTTCATTTTGCCTGGTTTTAATTTCTTTCCATTGTTAATGTGCAACTATTCGATAGCCTGTTTAGCGCGTGTAAAGATACACATTTTATTGTATTATATAAACTTACCCTCAAAGCTGCAAGCTTTTGGCTTCGTATTGTTGCAGGTTCGAGGGTATATCAGGGAATGTATCTGATTATTTTTATTCACTTCGGAAGGTAGAGGTTGGCAATTCTGATGCATTTACCAAATTGGCGCGTGTGAAAGGTTGCCAGCCGTAACGGACGAATTTGGGACTTTTGATCTGTTTATTCCATACCTTTATGGTTTGATTATCTATAATTTCAGCTTGTGCCGGTATGAATTGACCGTCATGTTCGGCTATTTCAAAAGTACGGATCGGATTATTGTCGGAAGTATGCATGCCTGCTCCATAGTCGAATGTAACATATGCAGCCCCATTTTTAAAGGTTACTGTCCGGAATAAAGGACCGGATGGAATTATATTCTGTCGATAAGTTTTGTTTAGTGCCCAACGGGCCAGACGCTCCCCTATTTCCCGTTTGTATCGGGGATGAACATCTAAAGAATCTCCTTTGTCGCTGCTTACTGCCATACCACTGTTTGGGATAATATCCATCAATTTGCGTTGGCTGTTGCGGAACCAGGTCCAACTCGGGCGATCGATACTTGAAAGTTGGACATAATAAAATGGTAATTCCTCCTGCCAGTTATTTCGCCAGCTATCTGTTAAGAGACGGAATAACTTTTCGTGTGCTTCCATATTGTGTGCATTCGACTCTCCTTGGTACCAGATAATACCTTTTATCGGAAATTGCTTTAATGGACGGATACCTGCCTCATACAAATAGCAAGGTTCATAAGGGTGGCGCTGTAATTTATTTGAAGATTTTTTGATATTTAAAGAGGCACGTCCCCTCACCCAGTCTTGAATGAAATCGTTTTGAAGCCAATTAGTGAGTATATCCGGAAAATCAAATTCCAATGTTTTACGGTCAATCCAGGCTTCTGCCGGTGAACCTCCCACTGCATTTAGTATTAATCCAATCGGAACCTGTAAACTGTCTGATAACATTTGTCCGAATGCGAAAGCAACTGCAGAAAAACGGTTGGCTGTTTGCTCGTTGCATTCCTGCCATCGAGTTTCTTTGTAATATTCCAGGCGATTCAAGGAGTCGAGAACTGATGTTTCCCATTCTTTTGCATAGGTCTCCCATCGGGGTTTCATATCGAAAAGACGGATTTGTGGTTTCTTTTGGGCAAATTCCAAGAATGCTTGCCGTTGGCAGTCTATTGCTTCGTCTACCCGGAATGCCATGTTGGATTGTCCGGAGCAAAGCCATACTTCTCCTGCTAACAGGTTCGTATATTGTAAAGTCTTTTTTTGAGTGGAAACAGTTAGTGTATAAGGACCTCCCGTAGTTAGCGGTTTAAGTGTGACATTCCATTTCCCGTATTGATTAGTTTTTGCCTGTATCCTTTGTTTGGCAATCCGGACTTCCACTACTTCTCCGGAATTAGCGGTTCCACTTATGGTTATAGGTTTATCTCTTTGCAATATCATATTATCCGAGTAGATAACAGGCATTTGGAGGCCACCGTAGTTTCCAGTTAGGGCCTGACTGACTGTGCGGGCAAGTATATTGGCTCCTTCACGAACCGGATGTATGGCATCCGGAAATAAATCGGGGCGATTGTATAACGGTTCATGCAGATCGATAAGTCCCGTGTGTCCTATAGCGGCTATTTCTTCGATGGATTGCTGGATTTGCCAATACCAGTCCCGTGTCCCGGATTTGAAACGTGGGTGGCTGTTGAATATGGGTGTCATTTTGCAAATCCAGATTTTACATGCTGGATTTGTCTGACGGAAAGAATCTATAAGTTCAAGATAGTTGTTTACAAAGTCGTCCCGGTAATTGGGCCAGTTACGAGGATCTGTATCGTTTAATCCGAGGTGGATGACGATAAGATCGCCTGCAAAATGAAGAGCCGCTTTATATTCTTCCTGTTCAGAGTATGGACGATGTCCTTTTTTTAGCAATGTAGCTCCACTTTTTCCGAAGTTTTCTACTTCATATTGATCTCCCAACATTTGTTGAAGTTGCGCCGGATAATTGTCTGTTTCACGGTTTTCCAGACCATATCCATAAGTTACGCTATTCCCAATACAGGCTACTTTTATTTTTGCGGCAGCATTATTAAGGATAAGAAGAAGAAAAATGATGATAAATATAAAGCGTTTCATTATTTAGTGTTCGTTTTTCCATTCTATTTTCTGAAGTAAAGGTAATAAAGAAGGAAAGCCGGCAGCCTATTCTGTCGGCTTCCATAGACATAGTATAGTTAATATGAACAAAATCTTTTTCATATCATTTATTTGATAATATCAGTAAGCTTGATAGCCTGGAATGTCATGTGTGCAACACTCGATTCATAGAAGATACCGACTGTTTCTTTGTCAATCATAGAAAGACAAGTATACCCCCAACCTTCATCTTCGTCCAGCATAACCTGGTATTCGGCAGGCCATGTCAAACCTCCATCCAGACTGGCTTTAATTGTAATATGATTACGTCCTTTAGTCGTATTCGGATTGGAGAAGAGTAATAGCTTTTTGCCTGTGATATTGTCTTTACCATTTACTTTTATCAAACTTGCCATGCAAACAGGTTCTTGCAATGCGCTGCGGCTGGATGGATGTTCTGTCCATGTTTTTCCTAAGTCTTTGGTTGTGGCGACTGCACGGCTTCCTCCACGGTTATCGCGCATATTTAGCATCAGGACGCCGGGCTCTACTTCTACAACTTGTGCCTCTGTTGTATTTGTTCGTGCCAGATTATGTAAATGCCATGTAGTTCCACGATCTTTGCTGTACATGATACCGGCATTGGGAACTCGGGTCGAGTCGATAAATTGGATAGGGAATACTAATGTACCATCGTTCATTGTAATACCTTTTCCCGGACCTTGCAATAAGAAATACCAGGACGGATCTTTTACTTGTGAAGTGATGTTGACAGGCTTACTCCATGTTTTTCCGTCGTCTTCACTTTTGACCAACATCAGTTGGGCCGTCTCATCTGGTTCCATCCCCGGCATAGAATTCCACCATGCACGCTGATTGCCCATTCCGTGAGTCCATGCCGCAACAATCCATATTGTATTTGTCTTTCTATCTACAAGGATAGAAGGATCTCCTACTCCGTTTTGACCATGAGGTAATCCGTCTGTCTGTCCGAATGTCATGGCGATACGCATCGGTTCCCAGGTTTGACCTTTATCAGTACTACGGCTGACACCTATATCCACCTTTTCCTGCAAATCGGCACTGTTTTCATAACGGACATCATATACACCCAGTAAAGTACCTTTGTTGGATGTTACTAATCCCGGAATACGGAAAGCTGCCGAACCGTCATCCCCTGCCTGGCGTACACCAATTCCTACACGACGTATATCTGCTTTTCCTTTCCATTCGATAGTTGCGGTACGGTCGTTTATATGGGCTTCGGATAGGGTCGCAGAAATCTTATTTAATAAAGATGCTTCCGGCTTCATCTGAATACTTACCCAGAAATAGTTCGTACCTTTTACCATTGGTTGTTTGGATGTCAGGATAATTGTACGTGCCGGACCGACTATTTCATCCTGTTTAACAGAATAGGCAGGATTGGCTGCACGTGTTTGTCCCGGTTTATGGCTGGAAATATAAGTTACCGGGCTAAAATACTCTCCTGTTCTGGATTTAGCCTCCGTCCCTCCGTAGAATAAGCGAATGGCTTGTATATCTTCTGTTTTGGTATCATTTTCGAAATGGAGAACCAGTTTGTTCAATACATCTCCTTTTTCTGCAGGGATACGCATTAGGAACAATACATTGTCCGTACGGTCAATGAGGATGGGGATTTCCGGTTCCTTTACATACAAGCTGTCTGTAGCAAAGGCGGTTTGTACGAAAAAAAGGAGACAGAAATAGATAAAAATCTTCTTCATGACGTTTAACTTGTTAAGTTAGTAGTATTTGAACTCCAAAGATAGTAATAATCATGAATTGAACAATAGACAGGTGTGCTATGGTATTCAATTGGCTGCTTGATTTGTATGGAAGATGATGGGTAGCAAAGGTGATGGAATAATAACCTTTTACAAATAAAAGAATTCCGGTACTGATGAGTTAATACTATCGATTTAAACTCATGCTAAGTACCGGAATTCGTATTTTTTGTCTGAAATCGGATTTTATTTCTTGTGTTCTAAAATTTCTTTACAAAGCAAATGGGATTTCATCAGCATCCGGGGAATATGGAAAGGGCCTTTATACATATTTCCTTTAGCTGGTTGTGAAAGGGTCCCGTCGTAATGGAAATATCCGTACCATTCGCCGTATTCTTTATCCGGAAAACGGCTATAAGTATATTCATTAATCAGTTTATGCATTTCCAGATACTTTTTATCTCCTGTCGCTTTGTAGGCATATAAAGTTCCGATAATGGCTTCACACTGTGGCCACCAGAACTTCATATCATGCCAATATTCTTGTTGCGGGCGATTCTTGCAGTCCCGGAAATAAGAAATACCTCCGTAAGTTTTATCCCAGCCCCATTCCCAGGCCCAGTCTAAAATAGTAAGTCCCATTTGTGTAAGTTCCGGATCCCAGTTTCTGTATTGTGCTTCTTCCAGGATAAACCAGGCTGTTTCGATGGAATGTCCCGGGTTAATGGTTCGTCCGGGTATGGAATCGATGAATTCTCCGTTTGGTCCAACTGTTTCAAGGATGGCTTTGAATTCCGGTTTCATAAAATCATGGCGGAGTTCGGCTATAGATTCATCTATTTGCCGTGTCAGGACCTCGTCCTTTATGGCTTCTCTTATACGGGCTGCTGTATCGATTAGAATCATACAAAACGAATGCCCTTTGGCTACAAAGCCTTCACGGAATTTGGGTTCTAATAATCCCGGAGTATTTTTATAATGCAAAATTTGCTTGAAGAGTTTTATGGCTTTTTCTGCATAACCGGTATCTCCGGAGGCAATAGCATACTGTGCCATAGCAATAGCTGCAAATGTTTCGGAGAATACATATCTGCGTTTGCGTACAGGGATTCCTGTTGCTGTTACTTCGTAAAACATGCGTCCGTCTGTATCAAAACAATATTTTTCAATAAAATCGATTCCGTTTTTACAGGCTTTGAGCCATGTTTCATTTTTTTCGATGTTATTGTAGGCATAAGCAAGGATAAAGGCGAATCGTCCTTGAAACCATACGGATTTATTTGTATCTAATAGTGAGCCATCCCGGTCGAGACAAGTAAAATAACCTCCATTTTTCTCATCAATGCCATATTTTAGCCAGAAAGGCATAATATCATTTAGAAAGTCGTTTTTGTAGGTCTCTTCCCAGTAGCTAAGATATTCGGAGGGTTGGGATATATTTATTTTTGCTTTTGCTTTTGTTGTGGTTTCTGCCGTGTTCTGAAACGGACCAAAAGATGCTTCGGGTAATTCTTCGATTTTTTTCATCTTATGTAGTATTTAATGACTTTTGAATTGTATGATTTAAATATAATGCAAATATAAATAAAATATTTTATTAATATACTCTGTGTTTTATTAAATAGTTTTGTAATTGTGCAATTTTGTGTTTTTTTCTTTGTTTACAGGGCTTGGTTAGATAAAAAGAAGCATTATTGGAAATCTTTCTCTATATAGATGTATATTGAAATTAATTTAGTTATTTTGTGCGAATAATGTCTTGAATATAAAAATAGGGCCATGAATACAAAATTTCTTACAGAAACGGATTGTTCCCGTAGTGAATTACTTAAAAAGAAGATTATACATTTTTATATAGCCAATGGAGATGCCACAATAGCTGAGCTTTGTAAAGAAATGGATTTGAGTATTCCGACTGTAACAAAGTTGGTTGGTGAGTTACAAGATGATGGCTACATACTGGATTTCGGAAAGCAGGAAACCAGCGGAGGGCGTAAGCCTAATATCTACGGACTTAATCCTGTTTCCGGTTATTTTGTCGGTGTAGACATTTATGCCAATAAATTAAACTTTGCAGCGGTTGATTTTAAAGGAGAAAAGTTGAGTATAGAGGAAAATATACCTTATACATTGGAGAACACTCCGGCAGCTTTAGATACATTATGCCAGTTAATTAATAATTTTATAGATACTTTATCTGTTCCCCGTGAAAAGGTTCTGGCTGTCGGAATAAACATTTCCGGGCGTGTTAGACCGATGTCGGGATATAGTTACAGTATTTTTTATTTTGAAGAGAAACCTCTTTCCCAGATTCTTGAAGATCGGATAAAGATTAAGATTTATATAGAAAATGATACCCGTGCCATGTTATATGGAGAATATATGCAGGGGATTGTAAAGGGGGAAAAAAATATTCTGTTCGTCAATATGAGTTGGGGACTGGGATTGGCTATTTTGATTAATGGCGAACTCTATTATGGAAAGTCCGGCTTCTCCGGTGAGCTTGGTCATTTCTGTTTCTTCGATAACGAGATATTATGCCATTGCGGAAAGAAAGGATGTCTTGAAACGGAAGCATCCGGTTCTGCCTTGTATCGTAAGCTAATGGAGAAATACAGGGAAGGAAGTAGTACGATTCTCTCAAAAAAAATAGAAAATCAGGAAAAGATAAGCATGGATGATCTGATAGAAGCTATCCAGAAAGAAGATGTTCTTTGCATAGAGATATTGGAACAAATGGGCTTGAATCTGGGACGTGGAATAGCAGGTCTTATGAATATTTTTAATCCGGAACTGGTCGTATTAGGAGGTGCATTCTCACAAACGGGAGAGTATTTAAGCCTTCCGGTTAAAAGTGCAATCCGTAAATATTCTCTTAATCTGGTGAATCAGGATACTGAAATGAAAGTTTCTAAATTGGGAGAACGGGCTGGCGTGTTAGGTGCATGTTTGTTATCGAGAAGTAAAATACTGGGAATGATACATTATTAAATAGGTCTATATATTATAGAAGGTCGAAATGGAGATAGTTTTATTTCGACCTTCTGTATTTTAATAAGCCCCAATAAGAAATACTATTTCTTAGCTTTCTGTCTTTTAATAATGATATTTGCTAATTGGTAGTAGAGGGTAATATCTTTTTCCGAACCGTTTCTTAATGCATAAAGACCGCTTCCTCCCTGATAATAGGCTATATCGGTCTTCTCAAAAACCTGATTACGTTCAAAACCATCGATATATGCTTGCATACGGGATGCTTTTTCTTTCAATGCCGATTCGTCGAATTCAAACTCCATAGACATACCATATTGACGAGCCAGTGCACAAGCTTCATCAATCCGGGAATCAGGTATATTTGAATTGAAGAAGTGGTTAGGTTGTAAATAGGCTTTGTCGAAGCCTAATTCTTTCCACGTACTATATCCGTCGGATTTAAAGTATGGAATCCAATAAAAAGATTGATCGGCTTCATGAATATAATCAGCTATCTGTTTTACAAATGTCCGGGTATGGGTTGCTTCTTCTGCTAACCAATAGAATCCTTCCAGTTCGATATTTTTAAGACGGGCTTTCTCGAAACGGTCAGAAATGAATTCTATATACCATTTGCAGGCTGCGATACGGTCTTTGTCATTTGAAAAATCAAGATTCTTCCCGTTCAGTTCCCCCCAGTTTTTTTGATTTGGAATAGGTTCCGGTAATGACAGAACAATTTTTCTCTTTTTAGGAAGTTTTCCGCATATTGATTTTGCATTTTCAATACAGTCATTTAATGTACAAATACTTTTCCCGGGAGTTAGGTATTTGTCGATTAGCATGATCCAATCCTCTTTTGTCGCTGGGGTTGAACGATAGCCTGAGGCAAATCCACAACGATTTCCATCAAAAATTTCTAGAAAAAGAAAGCCGTCAAACAACCAATCGCCTCCTTTGCCGTCTTGACGGGGAGCATACACATAGGGTTGAAATTGCTTTTCATTCCAGACCTCTTTCCGGTGAGAACCCCCGTCATAGATTAATACCATGTCTCGGATAGTACCTTTAGGGGCATAGCTTTCCGGTTGAGCCAGAGATGTAGCCGTATCCTTACTTGAAGAGCAAGAAAACAGGCACAATAAAATAGATACGAATATAAATATGCGATTCATTTTTAATTTAGTATTTTTATTTTAATGTTGCGGAACCATACATCATCACCATGATCCTGAAATCCGATATATCCTTCCCGTTCTATTCCTCCGCAGTTGCTCATTAGGTAGTATGCATCGGCCCATTCTTTTACATTGAATTTACTGTTTTCCAGCATTTTTACCCATTCAGGAGTTCCTATTGTATATTCAACTACTTTTTTCCCGTTTTGATAGTGGGTTATTTGTCCGTTGTTTACTACTATTCTGGCTTTATTCCATTCGCCAAACGGTTTTGCGTTCTGGGGATTGGCAGGAATCAGGTCATATAAAGACGCAGCCTTTCTGTTGCCGTCTTTCCCTAACTTGGCATCCGGATGATTTTCATTGTCCAACAATTGATATTCCGGAGTGGATGCTACCGCATATTGCCCGGGAATCTCCTGGACTATATAGAGGATTCCGGAGTTCCCTTTTTCTGCTATTTTCCATTCCAGCTCCAGTTCATAGTTTTTGAATTTATGGGCAAAAATTATATCACCTCCTTTTCCCTGTTTTTTACTATCGAACTTCAATGTGCCATCTTCTATCTTCCATTTTTCAGATAAGTTTTCGGAGGCATAACTTCTCCATCCATTCAGAGAGGTTCCGTCAAATAATGTTATATATCCTTTTTTGTCTTTCTTATAAGTAGATAAATCTATTTGGGGATAATTTATAGGGGTATATTTTTCCGTATATTCCTTAATCATTTGTTTCAATAATAAAGGTTTATCTGTTGTGATATAATCTACTCCCATACCGATCATACGTTTCATCATAACAGGATCGTCAACCGTCCACACGTTGACCTGGAGCCCATTATCATGTGCCTCATTCACTAAGTTCAAGTTTTTAGTGAATGCAGAAAAGTAGTAGTCTGGCCCTGTCATCCCCCATTCTTTTAGCTGAGCAGGAGAAGCATCCCCATTCAAATAATATACATTTGCAGCAGGGCGTCTTCTGACTAATTCTTTACATACATCTTTACTAAAAGCGATATAGTCTGTCCGGATAGCTAGTTCCTGTTTTTCAACGGCATTGATAATATCATCCACTAATATTTTAACTGACTCAGGATTGGAATTCCCGGTTTTTATTTCCAGAATTAGCCGGAGCCCTGGACAGTTTTTTGCATGCACTAAATACTGGTCGAGTGTAGGTAATATTTCTCCGTTAGAAAGTTTACAGTTTTTTATTTTCTCATATGGGGAAGTTTCGATAGGAATTGAATTTATTTCTCCATCGTGGTGAACAACTAATACGCCATCCTGAGTTCTCCAAACATCGAATTCAGAACCGTAGCATCCAATCTCGTGAGCCTTGTAAAGTGAACTTAGGGAATTTTGAGCAGAATTTTCCGTTTCCCAAAAACCTCGATGCGCTATGACCTTTGTTTGCGCAGTTGTTGCTAAAACAAGAATTGAACATAAAACACTGATAAATACTTTTCTTTTCATGATATAAATGTTATTAAGGGCCTTTCTGGTATGGATTTATTTAAATAATCCATATCAGAAAGGTTACGAATTTAACAATTAATTCGGATATTTCCAGAAGGTTACTTCAGAAATGCTGAAACTGCCGTTACTTCCCCATACTTCTGATACCTTAATCCTGTAAAAGCGAGCTGAAGGTACGGATGTGTATTCGGTATAGATATTATCTCCTAAAGGATATTCACGAGCCATATCGGCCGTGGTATAGGCTGAGTTATCTGTTGAACCGATTTTTACCCAGTTGTTCCATCCTTCTGCTGCAGTAGGTATTCCGGTTCCGGTATATGCCCACAGTTCTGTCTTTTTGGGGCATGCCCGCATATATGGCCAGTATAGTCCGGAACGGTATCTTGCTACTTTTACGGGGCGGGATAAATCGACTGTCAGCCATGCCGGTTGTGCCGGTAATGGTCCCTGGGGCTCGAAAGATCCCCAACCGGCTTCGTCACCCCAAGGTGTTCCCTGATCATTCTGGTTAAATGTTTTTCCCCATTTGCCGTCCCATAGTTTATCCCATTGATTGTTATTGGTGCTATCAAAACCATCAACATAACCGGAAGCATATGGTTTCTGCATTTCCAATATGAGCTTTGTCGGATCTAACTTTATTGTGGTTTTCGATTCAAATGTGTCTATTGCATAGGGCTCAGGTACAAACAACGTCGCAATTTCTATATCGTTATCAATATTGACTTGTGTCAGAACTGTTTCAGAATCCACATTAGAAACCTCGACGATTTTTCTATTTTTCTCTAAATCAGTGTATGTAAGCCGTATACCGGCTGAATATAAAATAGAATCACCCCACATAATTTTTACATCACCATGATCACTTGCAGCTTCATAATCTGTTATGGTTCGATTACTCAGCGCACTTGAATAGCGGGACCCATATGTGCGTCCTACCAAATGAGAAGGTACGGATTTATTATCGAATTTATCATAAGTATATATTTCAAAGTTGTATATATTCTCCGGTAAATTTTCAATCTGCGTATTGACGATATTATCTGTTAATGAATTTCTGTCAATATCTACTATTACAGAATCTTTCAGAAGATTCCAGTAAACGATTGCTTTGTTTACATTTGGATCCGGACCTAATGTGAATTGAATTTGCAAGCGTTCTTTTCCTGCAAAATAGGTTACGTTATTCGCTTTTCCCGGATATCGTAATTCCCCTTCCGGTGCAAACTGCAACGGGTCGATTTCTCTTTCACATGCGCAATTCAGAAGTAAAGAAATGAGGTAAAATAGTTTAATAATATTTTTCATAAAATATAGATGTTTGGATTATTGAATAGGTTGACCATATACAGTTATTTCTGCTAAGTCGAGAGTCATTTTACCGTTCCAACTTTCTACTGATTTGATACGGATATAGCGTACAGCTTCTGAGGGTGGAGTTAACAGAGCAATATCTCCAGCTTCCCAACTTGTAGCATCATCTTCTGGTGTTCCTCCAATAGTTGAGGGTTTTACATTTTCAATTTCAGCCAGCAGGGTCCAATTATGCCAAGCTCCCATATTATATTGGATATTATTCTCATCATAATCTAATAATCCGTATAATTCATATTTTTTCGGAGCATGATTATCAAACGTCCAATAGTGGTTAAAGCGAACTCTGCTGATATTAACCAATTGGCCAAGATCTATTGTGACAGCTCCCGATTCATTTAAAGTTGTATTTTCATAAAATGCTCCATGACTCCAGTTGGTGCCACCATCAGTATATGGGTTCTGGAAATCTTCCGACCAGTGTCCATCCCATAAATTCTCAGGTTTTTCATACGCCGAAGTTTTATGTTCCGAATCATGCTGTAAACGCACAGCTTTGAATTTACTTTTATCAAACATGATTTCCAGGATAGGAGTAATATCTGCATAGACCGTGTCTGAGTAATGATCCCAACGGTCTCGAATGAAAATACCGAATTTTTGTGGTTCTGCTTCATATCCCCAAAATAGGACACGACCTTCTTTTTTATTAGAATAATAGGAATCTTCTTCGATAAACTGACCATCTATTACACGCCCGATAAAGAATGCTAACTCAGCACCGGTTTCATTGTCGTATCTTACATCAACGCCTCCTAATCCATCTTGGAGAGTTAATGTTTCAAGTACCTTCATATATGGAGGAGTCAGTGGTTCTATGTTTACTGATAGCGGTTCGGATTTTATTCCGCTTTTGTTTACACTATAGAGTAAAACTTCCTGTTTCTTTTCTGTTGCTAACCCTGTTATAGAAATAGTATCTCTATATACTGACGATTTGAAATTGAATATATTACCTTCTGGAGTGTTGACAATGGCTTCTATATAAGAGAGTTCCCTGTCTTCCGGAAGCGAATAAACCAAATCTGCACCACCAGGAGTGGGAATGATCTGTACATCTGTTACTTGACTGGGAACATCACCTCCTTCATTGATCGGTCCGTGCTGTTTATCATCACAACTTATAAAAGTTGTAGCAAGGAGAACACTTAATATATATAGATAACTAAGCGTTTTATTTGTATATAAATGAATGCTTATTTTCTTCATAATTGTTATTGCATAAATTGTTTAATTACCATCCTGGATTTTGAACTAAATTCGAGTTTCTCAATGTGGCATTTAATGAAAGAGGCCATAAATAGTCTCGGGGAGAAACGAATGTTTGTTCATATATTTTATTAATTTGATAGTATTCAGCCGTAGTTTTCCCAAATATATTCCATCCTTTTACATCTTTATTGAGGAATGTTGCTGCTTTTTTCCATCTTTTCAAGTCCCAAAGACGATGTCCTTCAAAAGCAAGTTCTATTTCTCTTTCCTGATGAATAATTTCTCGTAAGCCATCTATGGTATTCGGTTTATTCGGATTTGTTGAATACTTGTTCCATGACTCTTTTATACCTTTCAAACCGACTCTTGCTCTGATATCATCCAGTTGACTTATGGCTTCATCTCCGCGTCCTACTTCATTTAAGGCTTCTGCATAAAGAAGTTTCAGGTCGGCTAATCGCATTTCCGGCCAAGAATAGAAACGGGTAGTTGCGCCATTTTGGCTGTGACTGTATTCCCAGTTTATAATTTTCCGTATCCAGTAACCGGTTTCTGTTCTCCAGTTCATAGAGGTGGCAAGCCCATTCTGGTCGTTAAATAATGTCCTGATTTTATGTGCATTTTCTTCTACAGGCGTATTTTTCATATAAACAACACAACCATCAAACATAAGGCTTGCATAAAAACGATTTTCCCTATTTTGATTTAATAATGCTGTGGGATATCCTTCTATCAGATTATATGCCTGGTTATTGTCTGTTGTTGCTACAGTATATCTTTGATTATACGGCCATGTTTTATCTTCTTCAATAGGTACTCCGTTTTTAGTATAGAAGCGTTCTACCATATTGAGTGTCACCGAAAAGCATGAACTTTGAAAACTGTTTTTAGTTCCTTCTATCATTTGAGGGACGGAAGCCTCCGCTTGCAGAACTATATTCTGGTAGCTATCCGTATATCTACCCCAAATTAATTCTTTATTAAAGCGGTCTGTTATTGCTCCACGGAAATTCATCTGGTATTGTGTCGGATCGTGTAAATCATTAACTTCTTTAAAAGTATATAATTCTATCCCCGGAATATTATCCATAGCATCTTTACATGCAGCAACTGCTTTGTCCCATTTGGTTGCATCATAGTCCTGAGGAAATAACAGGACTCCATCTTTGTCGGCAAATCCTTTGTAATCACTGTTCCCATTGAATAAAGGGCTTGCGGCTGTTACCCATAGTTTTGCTTTTAACATATAGGCTGCACCTTTGGTAACCCGGCCTGCTTCTTCTGCTGTATTTTCAATGATTAATGGTAAGTCTTCTGCCGCTTTGTCTAACAGACCGGAAATGTAATTTACAACATCATCCACCGGATCTCGCTTTACAGCGACTCCTTCAATGTCTGTACTTACAGATAGATTTGTATCGGTAATAGGAATCGGTCCATACATTCTAAATAGGATGAAATGGTAGTAAGCCTTAAGGAAATTGGCTTCTGCAATCCAACGCGCTCTGGTGATAGCATCCAGCTCCGGAACTCTTTCCGGTTTATTTATTTCTTCGAGAAATGTATTACAATCTCTGAGAGCTTTAAACGTTTCTCCATCCCAATAGTTTTCATAAGGTGCATTTATATTTTGTTCACCTCTGGCTATCCTGATTCCCGGGCAATTGTTATAATGATTGTTGTATGCATAGGTCCATACATCATCACCTCCGAAAAATGTTAGTGATCTCATATTATCTCTGTGCACGATTGGAGCATAAGAATACAAAGTTGCCAGATATCTTTCTGCCTCCTTCTTATTTGCAAATATATTGTCAATATTTGCAATATTATCGGGTGCGACATCCAGATAGTTACTACATCCGGATAATTGCATTGTCAATAGGCATATGAATGTGATCTTAAAACAATTTTTTAAGTTCTTTGTGATATTTAATTTAGTGATATTCATTTCAGTATATTTTTAAATTAGAAGCTTAGCTGAAGTCCGAGGTTGAATGTCCTTTGAAGGGGGTATCCCATTCCATTTCCTTTCATTTCCGGATCCCACATTTTAAACTTGCTTATTTTGAATAGGTTGGAGCCACTGGCATAAAGTCTGAAACCTTCTATTTTAAGTTTTTGTTTGACCCACCTGCCCTTAGGTTGATATCCGAATTCAAGTGTGCTGAGTTTCAAGAACGAGCCGTCACGAAGCCACCAGGTTGAATTTCTGTTGTTGTTTGTTATTTGTTCTGTTGAAAGGCGAGGGAAAAACGCATAAGGATTGCGATTTTCTTCAGACCAATGGTCCTTTGCTACAACATCTAACAAACCGTTTTCCTTACCATTTGCTTTTATAAAAGGAGTGATGTTAGCTGACTCAATCATAAAAGAGGTTCGTGCGATACCGGAAAAGAAAGCGCTTAAATCAAAATCTTTATATCCCATGGAGAATCCGAAACCATAATTGATTTCAGGTTCTGTAGGATATCCCATAGGTACCAAATCATTGTCATTTATAATTCCATCATCATTAATGTCTCGGTATTTGATATCACCTGCCATATAGTCGCCGAACTGTGTTGGGGAATTGTGAACGTCTTCCTCATCTATGAAGAGTCGTTCGGCTACTAATCCCCATATTGTATTCCATGGGTATCCGATTTTGGATCTATAGCTTGTTTCTGAAGGATAGTTAGGTTCTTCATATACTGAAGTTTTATTTCGGGCGAAAGTAAATGTCCCTCTGATACTTGCCCAGAGATCTTTTGTGAAAGATTTATTGAAGTCAACGGAAAGTTCATATCCGTGGGACTTCAACTCTCCGATATTGGCACGTACTGCAGTACGTAATCCCATCGATGATGGGATTACGTACTGCAGTACGTAATCCCATCGATGATGGGATATCATTTCTATTCAATAAAATATTTGTACGACGATCGTTGAAGATATCAAATTCAATATTCAATGCATTGAATAATCCGATTTCCCATGCCAGATTGGATTTATAAGCTTTTTCCCACGTGATATCAGGATTAGCATAGCGAGATATTGCAACAGTCTGGAATGTTTTGCCATAGTCTGTTCCAAATTGTATTGTGCCAGAATTCATATTCATCATGTTTAAGTAAAAGAAACGCTCTTCTCCATAATCAAACCAGTTCGTAAGTTCATCATTACCAACAAGACCATAAGAATAACGGACTTTTAATTTATCAAGGAAGGAGACTTCTTTTAAAAATGCTTCATTTCCTATATTCCAAGCGATACCTGCAGACGGAAAGAAACCCCATCTGTGATTTTTATCAAATCTTTCGGAGGCGTTGTAACCAAAGTTGAATTCCGCCAAATAACGGTTGTCATACCCATAAGTTAGACGGCCGGATAAACTGACATTTCGTTGAGGAAGAGAACGTTCCAGACCGCCTGCATTGGAAAGTTTCTTTTCACGAATGTAATAGATTAATGTACCGCCTACGCTATGGAGATCGTTGAATGTATGGTCATATACTAGTGAGCCTTCGATCCAGTCCTCGTTCCAGACTTCTTTTCCTCCTTCACTGTAATTCAGGTAATCACGTCCTGTTGTTTCATTTAAAGGAACAACCTCTTTTATTTGCCCTTTATTTTCACTGTCTTCTACTCCCATATAATAAAAAGGAGCGATAGACCTGGATAGAGAACTTTTAGTGCTTCGTTTGGTGTATGCCATCAGACGTGCCTTCAACCCTGGAAGGATGAAATCAAAATCTTGACTTAACTCAAATTGAGCAGTGAAGTTGGCTGTATTCTCTTCACTATATCCGGAGAGTGAAGAGGCATAAGGATTATAGTAAAGATCACTTTCTGACTGGGAATTTCCACTCATATGAGCATTACCGAACAGGGGATGGCTAATCCAGGAGCGGTAGGATTGCGGATAAATAGCCGGAAACATCACCGGGTTGGCTTTCAGCATACTTTTGAAAACATCACTTCCTGAACCTACGGACGGGCCGTTCAATGAATCAAAAAGTCCATTAATCCTGACAGACGCTTTTGTACTCTTGGTTAATGAAATATCGATGTTAGACCTTATTTCCAGGCTCGAACTTGTTACGTTTGAGTTGAAGTCGTTCGTATCATGGGTTTTCAACATACCGTTATCATGGCGGTAAGATGCCGATAAATAATACTTGGCAATATCTCCACCACCAGACACATTCATATTGACCCGGTGATTGATACTATGGTCGCGTATCATAATTTCACGCCAGTTATTATTGGGGTATAATAAAGGATTTGCGCCTTGTTTGGTTTTCTCTATTTTATCGTAGTCATAGATGCGCTGTCCGCCTCTGGTTAAAGAAGCCTCATTGGCTAATTCCATATAACTGATATTGTCCGCAAGATTGAAGTCTTTGGCATTTGTAGACAATGATGTTTCATAACGTACATTGAATTTTGTTTTCCCAACGATACCGCTTTTGGTAGAAATCAAAATAACGCCGTTTGCTCCGCGGCTACCATACATAGAGGTTGCGGTTGCATCTTTCAGGATAGAGAATCCTTCGATATCATCGGGCTGTATTCTTGCCAATTCTGTAGTGGTCGATTCGATCCCGTTAATTAAAATCAAAGGATCTACTTTTCCTGTACCGAATGAACCGACACCACGGATAAAAAATTGCGCGTTGTCTCGTCCCGGTTCTCCGGTAGTTTGATAACTGATAAGGCCCGCAACACGGCCGGAGAGCATGGTTGTCAGGTTGCTACTCGGACCTTTTAACTCTTCAGGCCTGATTGTTGAAACCGAACCTACAACCGTTTTCTTCTTTTCCTTACCCCAGGCGGTAATAACGACTTCTTCCAGTAATTCGGCATCAGCCTTTAATACGATTTTCAATTGGGTACTGTTTTTAACCGGGACTTCCTGTGCTTCATAACCAATGTAAGAGACTACTAATATATCCGTGGATTTGGCATTCAGTTTGAATACTCCATCGAGATCGGTGACGGTACCTACCGTAGTCCCCTTAATCATGATATTGGCCCCAATAACGGGTGTGGCTCCATCTTCGTCAAAAACGGCTCCCGTTATTTCTTTAATGTTTTGAGCAATTAGGCTACAAGGAATGAGTATCAATAAGCAGATGTTTCGTATCCTTTTAAGTAGCTTGTTAGGTGTTTTCATATTCTTATAATAGTAAAGTTTAATAAATCCTACACGGTAATTTTATAATTCAATGCTAGTTTGTCATTCTAATAAACCGGTCTTTATCCGGAGACTCCCGTATCTGTCAAACGGATACAGTGTGTTTCAAAAAGTTTCTATGGGATGAAACTCGGAGTTTCAAAGGGTGAAACAAAAAGTTCCAAGGTATGAAACTACTAGGGCAACAGAGGCCTTCGACTGTAAATGTGGTATTTCCGTTATTTTAAGTAATAACTTGTATTGAAAAGAATGGATTTCTCATAGGCATTAATATTTATGTTTAACAAATTTGTCTGTATATCCTTGTAAAGTAGAATGTAGAGTTTCTGGACTTTGTATTTCCGAAGACCGGAAATACAAAACCTGATTAGATTGATATATATAATAATTGAGAATCTATTATCTGTCAGACTATTTCTCCATCCAGTATCGTTCGATCTCCTCTAATGATTTTCCGGCAGTCTCCGGCATTAACTTCCAAACAATTAACATATAAGGAATACACATTACAGCAAACAGGAAGAATGTGCCTGATGGAGTAAGTGTTTGCAACATCCAGGGGGTAAGTTGCCCAATCAGGTAAGTCCCGACCCATAGTGAGAATCCTGCAATCGACATCGCCATTCCTCTGATTTTCATCGGATACATTTCTGAAAGGAAAACAAAAATCACTGCTGATATGGAACCCGCACAACAGAAAATATAGAACAGGAAGAATATTAATAGTATTACATTAGGAAGTCCGAGTGCTTCACCGTACATGAAGTAGAAACCGATTAGTACGAGCGAAAGCATCATTCCCGATACGCCAAAGTAAACCAAAGTTTTACGTCCTACCTTGTCTATAATCAACAGCGCTAATACGGTGGTCAGAATATTAACGACTCCGATTAAAATCTGATAGAAGAGGGAATCGCCTCCTGACAATCCGCTTTTTTCGAATATGGAAGGTCCATAATAGAGTACGGCATTGACGCCCATAAACTGTCCGAGGATGGCAATAGCTGCTCCGATTATTACAATTCTCAGAACTTTCGGGCTTGACAACATCTTCCAATTCGACTTTGTTTCGGATAGAATAACAGCTTCCGTACTGTTTAATTGGTTGATTGTTTCTTGTGGTGATTCATAAATCCGGTTCAGAATCTTAGTGGCTTCCAACTTTTTCTTTTTTAAAATCAACCAGCGTGGACTCTCTGGGATAAAAAAGATAATGATAAAAAATAATAGGGCTGGTATAGCTTCTACTCCAAGCATTCCGCGCCATACTTCCGATATAAATACTTTGTTCATCAGCAAACTTGCAAATTCGCCTCCCTGTTCCTTATTTATTAATAATAGATAGTTGACCAGATAGGCTCCGAGAAAACCGGCGGTTACTGCCAATTGATATAATGAAACCAGGCGTCCGCGATATTCAGCTATGGAAACCTCCGAGATATACAGTGGTGAAATAATGGATACGACGCCTATTCCAATCCCACCGATAATACGATAGATTACCAATTGATTGAAATCGGTAGAAAATGCACAACCGATAGCTGATGCTGTGAACAGAACTGCCGAGATTAGCATTGTCTTCTTCCTTCCGAACTTGTCGCTGAGGATACCGGCAAAAGCTACACCAATAATGGAACCGATCAGTGCACATCCTACATACCATCCCGTTTGCATGACATCCAAAGAGAAAAGACCGGATACCATTGCAATCGTTCCGGAAATTACAGACGTGTCGTAGCCAAAGAGGAATCCACCCAATGCCGCGACAAAAGATAGGAATACGATATAGTTGATATTTGTTTTTGATTCCATTGGACTTTATTTAATATCAAAATATTCTTTATATCTGTTATATAAGTTTCCTGCCTGTAGATAAGCAGATTGTGGACTCATGAAATGAGAAAATTCGAATGTGATGGCTTTATCATAGCCGGCCCGTTTGGCAGCTTCAAGTTTCATTCTGAGTTTATCGAATTTAATAGGCAGGAATTTGATGGGCATGTCACGGTCGAATGTTTCTGCATTTGTCCAGCATTTCATTCCGTATTTATCAGCCAGTTTTTTATTAACCGTGAAAAAAGCATCTAACTCATCATAATCGATATGTCCGTCCTGAAAAGCACAGGCATCTACTACATCATGGATACCGTCAAAAATCTCGTCCCATTCTTTTTCATGTTGCTGGATAGAAACCGCATCTGCTTTTGTCAGTGTAGAGCCACTGGCGGCAACCGCTTTTTTTCCGTCAATCCATGGAGAAATAAATGTAGGCAATCCTCCGGATACATCTTTGCATTGTTTGCCGATGGAGTGGAATGCACTGATTGCCCCTTTCGTTGCCCGGCTGATTTCTCCACTGATATACCATCCGCCGAAGCTTTTATGATGCTGTCCATATTTTTCCCAGACTTCATCTATTACGTATTTATTATCTTCCACTTCATGGCGCATATCTCCTGTATCCCAATAATAGCCGGAATCATACAGGCCGAAGTAGAATTTCATATTATATTTATCAGCCAGGCGGAGATACATGTCCAGTAAATCAACGGATGGCATGTAGCATCCTTTCTTTAATAAGTATTCGGAAGGGTAGGTGATAAATTTCCGGTATCCCGACCGTATCATGATAACAGTGTCGATACCGATATTTTTCATGTGGCGGAAATCCTGGTCCCATTCCTTTACTCCCCAATTCTGGTGAGGTATGTCGTGTGATATTTCATCCAGAAATGTTCCGGTAATTTTTAATCCGTTATTCTTTGGTATAATTAAGTTTCCTGTATTTTTGTCCATTGTCTCGGATGCATCATCAGGTATTCCGGAATTTGATGCACTGATAATTGATGGTGCTGCTAATACGGTGGAGCTTGTTAAAGCAGCTTTCTTTAAAAAAAATCGACGATTGATCTTTGTCATATTCTCTTTTTTTGTATCCATTGCACTTACAGGTAACCCTAAATAATTGGTATTCTGTATAGTTATGGATATTGGATTTTTATTTTAAAGCTAACAATATTTTTAAATACTATAATATTTACAGGAGTTAATTATTATTCTTGTATATTATATGTCGCAAATATAATTAATTATTTTATAAACTAAGTTGTATATACAAAAAAAATACAAATACTGGCAAGAAAATTGTATTTTTATGGTTTAGAGAAATATACATATGATAAAATCTGCTTTTTTAGGATGGGAGAGAGGAGATGAAAGGGAAAAGGGCTTCTTTTTTATTTAGCAGATATAAAGTACAGGGTATTTTATGTAAGTTTGCAAGTCAATGCAAAAAAATATGATGGAAGACGATTTCGATATAAGAGATGCAAAAATGCCTGAAAGCGAACGGGAGTATGAAAATGCTTTACGCCCTCTTTCTTTCCGGGATTTTAGCGGACAGGCAAAGGTGGTAGAGAACCTGAAAGTGTTCGTTATGGCAGCCCGAATGCGTAAAGAGGCATTGGACCATGTTTTGTTGCACGGGCCTCCCGGGTTAGGTAAAACGACCTTGTCGAATATTATAGCAAATGAGTTGAGCGTGGGATTTAAGGTGACTTCGGGACCTGTCCTCGATAAACCCGGAGATTTGGCAGGTGTATTGACCTCGCTGGAAAAGAATGATGTGTTGTTTATCGATGAAATCCACCGTCTAAGCCCGATTGTCGAAGAATATCTCTATTCCGCCATGGAAGATTACCGGATTGATATCATGATTGATAAAGGGCCGAGTGCCCGTTCCATCCAGATAGATCTGGCTCCTTTTACTTTGGTGGGAGCAACAACCCGTAGTGGGTTATTGACAAGCCCTCTTCGTGCACGTTTCGGCATTAATCTGCATCTGGAATATTATGAGATGGAAACGTTAACTAAAATCGTTCTCCGCAGTGCTGATATTTTAAATGTGAAATGTGAATTGAGCGCCGCTCGTGAAATCGCTTCACGTAGCCGTGGGACTCCGCGTATTGCCAATGCCTTGTTACGACGTGTCCGCGACTTTGCCCAGGTAAAAGGTTCCGGCGATATAGATAAAGCAATTGCTTGTTATGCACTGGAGGCTTTGAATATTGACCGGTATGGTCTGGATCAGATCGATAATAAATTACTAACAACGATTATAGATAAGTTTAACGGTGGTCCTGTCGGGCTTACTACCATTGCTACGGCTTTGGGTGAAGACCCCGGAACACTGGAAGAAGTTTATGAGCCTTTCCTTATAAAAGAAGGCTTTATCAAACGTACCCCCCGCGGACGCGAAGTGACAGAATTGGCTTATACACACCTCGGGCGTCAAAAAGGAAGTGAACAAGGTTTTTTATTTGATTGAAAATTATGGCAGGAGGAATGAAGCGGCTCGCAGGTGAGACCGCAATTTACGGTCTCAGCAGCATTATCGGAAAATTCCTGAACTGGATGTTGGTACCGCTGTATACACGTGTGCTGGCAACAGAAAGTGACTTTGGTGTTGTAACGAATTTATATGCCTGGACCGCTTTATTGATGGTGATTCTGACTTACGGAATGGAAACAGGATTCTTCCGTTTTATGAATAAAAAGGAGATAACTGTTCCTATGCGGGTATATGCTACAACGTTGTTCAGCCTTGCTTTCACATCCGTCATGTTTATGGTTCTGGTGTTTAGTGCCTTGAAACCTATCAGTTCTTTGATAGATTATGGCTCTCATCCTGAATATATCGGAATGATGGCAGGGATTGTGGCTGTGGACGCATTTTGTTGTATCCCTTTTGCTTTCCTGAGATACCAGGGAAGGGCTGTTCGCTTTGCTTCGATTAAGCTGCTGAATATATTCCTTAATATTATACTTGTCATATTCTTCTTGGTCGTATCTCCTTGGTTGTACGAACACGTGCCTGGCTTGGTTAGCTGGTTTTATGTGCCGGGGTATCAGGTCGGTTATATTTTTATTGCCAATGTGATTACAACGGCGGTAACCTTCCTGCTGTTAATTCCTGATATGATTCCGGGACTTCGTGAGAAAGTCAGCTTAGTACTTCTCAAGCAAATGTTGAAATACTCTTTTCCCATCTTGATATTGGGACTTGCCGGTATTTTTAACCAGACGGCAGATAAAATCGTATTCCCGTTTTTGTTTGATGATAAAGAGTATGCAACCACCCAGTTAGGTATTTATGGTGCCTGTTTCAAGGTCGCAGTTGTGATGGTGATGTTTATACAAGCTTTCCGTTACGCTTACGAACCGTTTATTTTTGCCAAAAACAAGAGTGAGGATAATACAAGAGCGTATTCGGAAGCGATGAAATACTTTATTATCTTTTCGCTGTTGATATTCTTGGGAGTCATGTTCTATCTCGATATTATTAAATATTTCGTGGCAGCAGAATATTATCCGGGACTCCGTGTGGTGCCGATTGTGATGATGGGTGAATTCTTTTTCGGGATTTATTTTAACCTGTCTTTCTGGTATAAGTTGATAGACCAGACACAGTGGGGGGCTTATTTCTCCACAATAGGATGCGTGGTAACCATTCTGATTATCGTCTTATTGGCTCCGGTTTACGGTTATATGGCATGTGCTTGGGCTTCTTTTGCAAGTAATCTGTTAATGATGATATTGTCTTATGTTATCGGGCAAAAGAAGTTCCCGATACAATATGATATGAAGTCTGCCTTGTTCTATGGCGTTTTGGCCGTATTGTTCTATTTTGCAGGTATACTGCCGGATATAGAATCCGAAGTCCTGAGATTATCTTACCGTACAGCCCTTTTAGTCGTATTTGTAGGCATTGTTATTTGGAAAGATTTGCCGCTGAGCGAACTGCCTTATATCGGAAAGAAGTTCAGGAAATCCTGAACTTATGCTGGTGGCTGAATAGGAAGCATCAGTATGAAACGAGCTCCGGTTGTGTATGTTGTATCCACAAAGATGTTTCCGTTTAACCGTCCTGCAATAATGCGGCAGAGGTAAAGCCCCAATCCGGTTCCCTGGCTGAAATCATCATTCTTGGTAAAACGGTCGAATACCCATTCCGCTTTTTCTGCCGGGATACCGCAGCCTGTATCTGTTACGGTTATATGCATAAAATTTTTATTCTCATCTGGATAATAAGCTAAAGTTATCTCTCCTTGTTCGGTGAATTTATTGGCATTGTCCAGTAGATGCGAGATAATCTGGTTGAAATAAGTCGGGTTTGTGTAAATCAAATCCCGGTTCTCGTCTCCTTCCAGCTTGTAGGTGATACCTTCTTTTTTCTGTATAAGCATCAACTGGTCCAGTTCGTGGCGGCAGAGTTGTCTGATATGAGCCGGTTCGAGAGGAAGCTCTTCGCTACTGCTATCCAGCCGGGCTATTATCAGGATATCATTCATCATGGAAGTGATAAGCGTACAGTTTGTATTTATAATCTTACTGAATTCCTGCTTTTCTTCGCTATCGAGGTCTTCATCCGTGATTAATTCGGCAAATCCATTGATTGCATTTAACGGGGTACGGACTTCATGGCATATATTTTTGATAAAAGCATTCTTCATCCGTTCGCTTTCCTGCGCTTTTTCGCTGGCGATTAAAACCTGCCGGTTCGACTCCTGTAGCTTTTTATAGAGCGTCTTGATTTTGTCGAGACGGAAGAATACATAGATAGCTGCACAAACGGCAAGAATAAACAACGCCAGGAAAAAGTATAGCTGTGCACGGCTTTTATGCAAATCCAGTTCCAAAGCCTTTTTCTCGATAACCAACTGGTCTACATTCTTTTTTATTTCAAGGTCTTCCACCCGGTTGTCCATGTTTTTGAGACGGACAGAATCCAATAAAGCCGCATATTCTTTATGGGTATAAAGCGCTTCTTTATACATTTGGACACTATCCAGAAAGTCTGTTTTCTCTTTCAGGGTGAGGACTATATTATCCGTAAGGTCATGATTCAGGTCATTATTGCGGAAGTAATAAATTACTGAATCGCAATAATCTGCCGCTTCCTTGAATTTACGTATGGACTTATAATAGTTGAGTGAAGTGAAATAGCGGTCGTATTCTTTGGAGAAAGCCGCATCTTCCGGATAATTTTTATTCAGGTCCATAAATGTGCGATAGTAGGTGGTTGCGATGTCCGAACCCAGTACCGGAGCTGAAAGCGCTAATACGGAATATGCATTCAGCAAATGCCTTTTGGAAACATAGGGGCGCTTTTTCATTTCTTTTGTGGCTGCATATTCTTTTTGCATATTTAAATACCGGAGTGCATATTCAGCCTGTGTTTTTGCATCGGGACTCATTAGAGAAAGGATATTGAACGGGTTTAAACGGAACAGGTAAGAATGTTCCAATGGGATATTGTCTGATAAGTCAATCAGATTATTAAAGAACCGGCAGGCTTTTTCATAGTATTCTTTCTCTTTTCCCGGCTCGACATAATTGGTATAAACCATACCGAGCAGGTAATTGATAGACATTTTTTCGAGAGCGGATAAATCCTTTCCGGTTTCCAGCTTAATCTGATAGTTTTCAATAATACGTTTCCTGTCTTCTCCCTGTGTATAATACATCACACGGGTATCCATGATTGTTTTCATGTAAGTGATAAGGAAATCCCTGTTTTTGCCTTTTAAGTCCTGTTCTGCTTTGCTGAGGTAAACGTTGGCGCTATCTTTAATATCTTTGTTTACATAATATCGCAGGATTTCGGTTAAAGCCGCTTCTTTATAATAATCGTTGTTTTGCTTTAATGCTTCGTGGTATAATTGTTTGGCGTAATCTATTTGTTCTTCCTGCCGGGACAGGTCCATCAGGTTTGTTAATGTCTCCAGTTTGGCAGAGATGGAGGTCGCTGCTTTTAATGCAATTTGGAGCGAATCTTTTGTAGTTGCATTAGCAATAACGGCAAAAGAAGGCAGTAAGAAAATTGCAAATATGATAAAGCAGCTATTTTTGTTATTCATAATTTTTTACAGCAGTTGAGTTTGAATTTGAGCAAAGATAGCGAATTTCAATCATCATGGGAGTTGTCGGGAGAATATTTCATTGGCGATTCTAATTTTTTATTTCGCAATACTATTTCTATCTTTGTGCAGTTTAGACAATGGATGCGTAAAGCCTTAGAAACAGGTATTATTAAATAGAGAAGTTAAGATGGAAAACGGGTTGCTGCACAAGCAAATCAAAGATTTCTTCGTTCGTAATTTTGATGTTCGCCAAGAGAAAGAAGATGAACTTGAAACGATCGAATCCATAAAGAAAGGGATTGAATTTAAAGGTACGAACCTTTGGGTTCTCATTTTTGCAACGTTTGTTGCCTCTCTGGGATTGAATACCAATTCGACTGCGGTGATTATCGGTGCCATGCTTATTTCTCCTTTGATGGGGCCGATTATGGGTTTCGGCCTGGGGCTGGGAATATTTGATTTTGATTTGATTAAGCGCTCCTTCCGTAATTTCGCAACTGCAACGGTTTTCAGTATTATTACTTCCACTCTTTTCTTTTTGATTTCTCCCATTAGTGAGGCACAGAGCGAACTTCTTGCCCGTACACAGCCTACGGTATATGATGTCCTGATTGCTTTCTTCGGCGGATTGGCGGGAATTGTAGCCAGTTCGACAAAGAGCAAGGGAAACGTTATTCCGGGTGTGGCAATCGCAACCGCATTGATGCCTCCTCTTTGTACGGCAGGTTTCGGTTTGGCAAGCGGGAATATGTATTATTTCTTCGGAGCGCTTTACCTGTTCTTTATCAATTCCGTATTTATCAGTCTGGCTACCTATCTGGTGGTTCGTGTGCTGAAATATCCGAAGAAGGTATTCCTGGATAAACAAAGGGAAAAGATTGTAAGCCGGTATGTCGGTATAATTGTATTCTTCACGATAGTACCCAGTATCTTTTTAAGTTATAACTTGATACGAAGCAGCTATTTTAATACGCGTGCCTCCCATTTTGTGGTGGAAGAACTTAACTTCCCGAATACACAGATATTGAATAAGGTGATAACCGATACCAGCGATAAAAGGGAAATACGTGTTGTACTGATAGGGGAGAATGTACCGGAAACAATGATTGATAACGCCCGTGTCAAGTTGCCTAAATACGGACTGAAAGATGTATCCTTGGTCGTACAGCAAGGATTCGGCCAGGAAACCGATATTAATGAGCTGAAAAGCCTGTTGATGAAAGACCTGTATAAAAACAGCGAGGAAGTTTTGCGTAACCAGGCCATCCAGATAGATTCCCTGAAAAGGAACCTGGATGTTTATCAGGGCTATGACCGCCTGACCACAGAACTGATACCGGAAATAAAAGTCCTTTTCCCCTTCGTGCAGGAGGCCTCTTTATCCCGGACTTATTTAATGAGTACCGACAGCATTAAACCGGACATGGTGATGTTAGTCTACTTAAAGAGCAAAACGAGAGTGCATGAAGCGGAGCAGAAGAAAATCAAAGAATGGTTGGCTGCCCGTATAGAAACGAAGAATATCAAGTTAATAATAGAATAATCAGAGAAAGAATGAATTTAAAGAAAAGGTTGTGGGCAGTTGCGCTATGCTTGATAGCTGTCGGACAAGTACATGCCGATGAGGGTATGTGGGTGTTGAAGGAATTAAACAAACAGAATCTCGAAAGGATGAAAGAACTGGGATTTACCCCTTCCTACGAGCAACTCTACAGTGAAACAGACCCTTGTGTGGCGAATGCCGTGGTTATATTCGGCGGCGGATGTACAGGTATTACCGTCTCTAATGAAGGTTTAATTTTTACCAACCACCACTGTGGCTTCGGTTCTATCCAGCAATTGAGTAGTGTGGAACACGACTATTTGAAGAATGGTTTCGTTTCCCAGACAAAAGAAGAGGAACTTCCCGTTCCGGGATTGAAAGTCCGCTATCTTCGCGAAACGGTAGATGTGAGCGACCGTATCAACTCGGAAATAGGTTCCATTAAAGAAGAGCATAAGCGTTTGGCGGCAGCCGACTCTATCGGACGCGTTATTGCCGATTCCATCGGAAACAACGAATTCCGTGCAGCCGATGTCATCCCGTTCTACAACAATAACAAATACTTCCTAATCGTTTATGATGTATTCAGAGATGTCCGTATGGTATTTGCTCCGCCCAGCTCGGTTGGTAAGTTCGGTGGTGATACCGACAACTGGATGTGGCCGCGTCATACGGGAGACTTTTCCGTATTCCGTGTGTATGCCGATGCAAACAATCAGCCTGCCGAATACAGCAAGGATAACAAGCCCTATACTCCTAAATATGTAGCGGAAGTATCTTTGCAGGGCTATAAGGATAAAGATTACGCTATGACAATCGGTTTCCCGGGAAGCACAGACCGCTATTTGTCTTCATGGGGTGTGCAGCAACGTATCGAGGATAGCAACAAGCCTCGTATCGAAGTGCGCGGTATCAAACAGGCTATCTGGAAAGACGCCATGCTTGCCAGCGATGCGGTTCGTATTAAATATGCCTCTAAATATGCAGGCAGCTCCAACTACTGGAAGAACTCCATCGGTATGAACAAAGGGCTTGCCAACCTGGATGTGGTAGACCGCAAACGCAAGGAAGAAGCCGACTTCGCTGCCTGGGTGGCACAAAGCCCGGCGCGTCAGGAAAAATACGGTGAAGTGTTAGGCCTGCTTGAAAAAGGCTATACCTCGACCAACGAATACAGAAAAATAGCTACTTATCTGGGCGAAGCCTTTATGAGCGGAGCGGAAATCGTTCGCTTGGCACGTATGATACAGAGCGTAGATGTGAAAGGCTCCAAACCTGAAGAAATCGATGAATTTCTGGAAGGTCCGCTGAAAGACTTCTACAAAGACTATGAGCCTACTCTCGACCAGAAAGTGCTGGCAGCCATGATGAAAATCGTAAAAGAACGTGTTCCTGCCGAACATTTGCCGGATATCTACGCAAAAGTAGACAAGAAATACAAAGGTAATTACGAGAAATATGCTGCCGACGTATTTAAGAAAACAGGCATCCTTTCCTACGACAACGTAGCCAAGATGCTGAAAGAACCGAAATTGTATGCGAAGCTGAAAAAAGACCCGGCAGCCGAATTAAGCCTGTCCGCCCTGATTTCCATCTTCGAACTGCAACAAATGACGGGAGATGCTTACTATGATATTGAAAAAGGCGAACGTCTCTATTTTGCCGGTTTGAAAGAAATGTATCCGGAAAAGGCACTGCCTTCCGATGCAAACTTCACCATGCGTCTGAGCTATGGTTCCGTAGGCGGCTACCGTCCTTATGATGCAGCATGGTACGATTATTATACGACGCAAAAGGGTGTCTTCGAGAAAGAAAATCCCGAAAGCGACGAGTTCTGGGTACAACCCGAAATCCTTGAATTGCTTCGTAGTAAAGATTTCGGACAGTATGCCAACGAAAAAGGCGACTTGCAGCTTTGTTTCTTATCCAACAATGATATTACCGGCGGTAACTCCGGTAGTCCGGTATTCGATAAGAATGCCCGCCTTATCGGTCTTGCTTTCGACGGAAACTGGGAAGCGATGAGTGGTGATATAGCCTTCGAACCGGATTTGCAGCGTACCATCAGCGTAGATATCCGTTATGTACTTTATATGATTGATAAATGGGGTAAATGTCCTCGTTTGATTAATGAATTGAAATTGGTTAAGTAAATATAGAGGGGCACTTCACTTCATTGGTAACGTCCCCTTATTGATTTCCCTTCTAAAAGCCGGCACATCTCCTAAATAATAGGGGAGGATGTGCCGGCTTTTTTTGTTAGTTGTACTATTTAGACCATATCTTCCCTTCTGCAAGCAAAAGAGATAAAATACAATGCCTTCCCATCGGAGAATTCCTGAAAGGATGTACTAAGTTCTCTAAAGACTAAGTTAAATCAGGGTAAAATAAAAAATATCGTGCCGTGAAAGCTGTTAAGAATCATATATTCTCGGCTTTTGATCATATTGTCATACGCATTAATCATTAAAAATCAAAGGATTATACGATTAATATGTTGTGATATCTTTATATATTTGTTCCGTTTAACGTAGTCTTTAGAGTACTTATATAATAAATCACTCAATTAAATGGTCATCAAGGATGAATCGGACACCTCAAAGAACCAGGTTTACGGATAACGTGGATTGAGCAGATTGGGACGGATAAGAATAATTTTTAAATCCGTTTATATCCGCCTAATCCGCGTTATCCGTAAACCTGGTTCTTCAATACGTTTAAGAAATAGGGTAATAACAAACACAAACGACAATATATATGAAGATGAAAACGAAACTACAAGGTCTATGTCCCTCTATCAGACCGGTACGGGCACTTGCGGCAAGCGTATACCTGCTTGCTGCCGTGCTGCTTGTTTCCTGTACGGCAGAAGCTGACAAGACAGACCGCACATCCGCAGAAGATACGGGCAGTGCAAACAAACGTGAGGTACTTCTTTCTTTTAAGAACAAGCTCACAGTGAAAACAACCAAGGCAAAGACAAAAGCAGATGCTCCCATTGCCACCGAAGCAGAGAATGAAATCGCAACACTCGATGTCTATGTATTCGGGGCTAAAGCGGAAGGCGATGCGTATACCTTCCGCGAACGGTTTGCCTACCGGCAGGACGGCTCGGCACTTCCGGCAGGAGCGAAAGAACTCAACCTTACACCAAGTGCGGACAATGCTACTACTACAGCATTGTTGGAACTCCCAAAAGGCTTGTTTGTCCGTCTTTACTGCATAGCCAACCAAACAGACTTGGTGAATCCGGTCGATGGCAACCCGGTAGCAGATACCTATTTCACTCCACTTACTTACGATATAGAAACCGGACTCCTGACAGACGGTATCCCCACCGAGCTACAGTTTCAGAAATACCATTCCCCATTACTAACCAATGCCGGAGAGGCATTAGGGGTATCCCTCCCAATGACTGGCGCACAAACTACACCTATAGATTTGACAGACTTCGGTTCCTCAGCCCGTGTGCAGGTAGGCTTTAAGCTGACCCGTACAATGGCTCGCTTCGATATAAGCAATATAGAGGCTGACTCTAAGTTCCATCTGGAATCCATTTCGATGGGGAACGGACGGAGAGGGGCTACTTTCTTCCCGGTTAAAGTATATGGCAATGCTGTGGCAGCAGACGGCGAACTTATTACCTATCCGACACGTGCTTTTGAGGGCGATAAAGCCAATACAGGCTTACAGGTATCCGCTTTCTATAGTTATCCAAGCCTGTTGGAAGATGAGGGCTACCTGATTCTGAACGGTAGCTACCGGGTAAACCAAACAGAGACAAAAGAGGTATCTTATCAAATCCCTTTCAAGCAGCAAACCGCTGACGGAGGCTTAGTTGAGCTGGAAATCAACCCCAACCACCGGTATACTGTCGGTATCACCAAAGCAGACGAATACAACCTGGACTTCACTTTGGATGTAGCCGAATGGGACGAAGGCGGTAGCTTGGACGACTATAACCCCGAGATAAGCGGAGGTGACTACAGCCTGACCGTTACCGTAGCCGACCCCTTAAAAGATAAGATAACTTATGATGACGCCGCCCGTATGGTAACCATGAAAACCCTGACAGATGGCGATAGCTTTACAGTAGAAGTAAATGCATCGAAAGAGCCAGAGCTGAAGAAAAGCTATGTAGGCAGCCAAGCCGCCCAGCAATGCGACTGGCTGGAAGTAAGCGCCGCAACCCCTGTTACCAAATCCACGGTATCCGGCTATCAATATACAGTATCCCTGAAGCCGGGTTATGATAAGGGTGAATACCCCAAAGCTGTTCTGCGCTTTATGGATAGTGCAAGTGCTACCGAATCTGCCGTTTCGGTTTCCATCCCTTTGGAAAAGCCCGCCTTGTCATCACCGGAAGCCGTTACGCTTCATGCAGAGGCAAACAACGAAATCCCAGAAATAACTATTACCGGGCAATGTTTTGGCGGTTCCGAGATAAGTGGTCCCGACTGGCTGACCTATGAAACCACGGAAACAGATGAAGAAACCTTTTCTTATAAAGTACAGCTTATCCCGTCCCTGACCGGTTTTCCTGAATCAGTGCCTGCGGAACAGACGCTGACAATTACCAATAAAGGAGCCAAGAGTCTGACAACAACAGTAAAAGTTCGTTTTACTGAAGCGGAACCCTGGACAAGCCTTTCAGGATATACCGACGATAGCGGGCACGACCCCGAAAAGGGCTACCGTGTAACCCCAGCGGGCAAAACCCTGACCATCTCTTATTATAGTATGTTTGCCCAACCCAAAAGCATCTCTTCGGAAGTCAGTTATGACCCGACTTATTGTACCGGCTTAAACGGGGGAGATAGCTGGCTGGGCAATACAACCTATACGGGCAAATCAATTGGGGAAAACCGCCGTAAAGAGACCTACACTGTCCAGGTAACATCTTCCAAGGGAATCGATGCAGGATACCAGCTTCATAAAGCAACGCTACAGCTCAAGCAAGAGGGTACGGAAGTTAAATCCTATACCATCTGGCGTGGTGCTTCTTATGTGGGTTATCCTATAGAAAACGGTTCCGCCCCTTATTACTCGGCAGTGGAAATCGAAGGGTTGTATTGGGCTCCTGTTAATTGCGGTGCCAAGCAAATCTCCAAAACAGTTCAGACAGATGGCGTAGCCGGTAATGGTTACCTGTATCAATGGGGACGTAATATGCCTTTGACATATAATAATGATGCTACGGATATTTATACCGGTTCCGGCTGGCCTTCCAGCCCTGAAGAGAGTTTGCTGCCTCCTTATGCAGGGAAGTTCATCAAAAGAAACAGTAGCAACGACGATGACTGGTTAAATTCCGGTCATCTGGATGACCTTTGGACGTTTGCCAAAGGCAGTGACAATCCCAATAACCCTTGCCCTAAGGGGTGGCGTATCCCAACCGGCGGTAACGGTACTTCCGGCGAATGGGGTAAATTGGTGGGCAAGGGAAGTAACAATGGTTCTACCGACAACTGTATCCTCACAATTCCCGGAAGTAATGGTATTAATTTGGTTTTGCCTGCTACGGGTCTTCGGGACTTCATTGGCGGTTCGTCCCTCAGTCAGGGTTCCAGCGGCAATTACTGGTCGTCGTCGGTTCCGTCCGGTAGTATGTTGCCCCGTAGCGCGTACTTCTACTATTATGGTACGTTGGACCAGGGCACGGACTCCAGGGCGTGCGGCTTCTCCGTTCGGTGCTTGCAGGAATAGGCAGGCGAACTGCCTGCCTATTCGCTTCTTTAATTCATTAGTATATATAATCTGGGAATACCATTTTCCCATAACATATTTATTTATTCATCATTTAAACAAATCTACCGTATGGCAGCAAACTACAAATGGTTCTTTGACCTTGAAGAGTACACAATGACAAAGGACGTGAAAGAAGATTACATAGCAAAAGTGAAAACACTCAAGTCGTTAACTATCGAAGGCGTGGCTAATGCCATCGCTGCTGAACGTACGGAATACCGCCCGGAAACGATTGTGAATATCTGCAACCTGGTAGACGAGAAAATCCGCCAACTGGTCTGTCAGGGCAATACGGTGGTAACCGGCTCGGCATTGTATTCGCCATCCATCACCGGACTGCTTATCGGCACTACGGGAGCGATAAACCCGGATATCAACAAATGTATAGTAAATGTGGCTCCTTCGGCAGCCATGCGTGCCGAGGTGGCAAAGGTAACCCCTGAGTTTTCGGGGAACGTGAAGAACCTGGGAGGTGCACGTATCAGCCTTGTAAAAGATGTGACCACGGGCTTGACCGACGGCACCATCACCCCGGGCGGTATGCTGGACGTTACAGGTTCTAAAATCAAATGTGTCAATGCCGACGGCACGGGAACCGGTACGCTTAAACTGATAAAGGAAAGCACACAGGCAGTAGTCGCCACCATTACCACCTTCGGTATCAACGACCCGAGCCGCCTGATGTTTACCCTCCCTGCCTCACTGGGGAACGGACGCTACAGTTTGGAACTCGAAACCTGGTATAGCAACTCCACCACCCTGCTGAAAGAACCCCGCACCCTTGTCTACCCATTCACATTGATGGTAGGCGATGGCGAGAAGCCGGAAGAGTTATAAGGCAACCCGCTATATAAATAATTTTGTCAAAAAGCTATTACTGAACGCAGATGACGCAGAACACGCAGATTTACGCAGATTCTTTATTGAAAAAATATGGTCTGCGTAAATCTGCGCTCTGTCTGCGTAGTCTGCGTTCCCTAATATATGTATTTGGTACATCCCTCTAATATCTGCGTCTACCATCGCCGCCACCCCACGTCTACCGTAGACGGCGTTCGGCGTCTGCTGTCGCCGGCGCCCTGCGTTTATCATCGCCGCGCCTCGGCGTCTGCCGTCGACGGAAGAAGGAATACTCATCCAAAACCGCTATCCGCTCATTTACATACAGCCATTCAACCTTTATAAGATACTTTCGGAAGGTAATTAAATTATTCATCTTATTTTTACAGGTATGAAAACAGTATGCTTACTATTTCTTCTTTTTCTGGTGCAAAGCGGTTTCGCGGAAACATCCGCTCCGTATACGCCAGACTCCCTGAAAAAGGGCGACAGGGTAGCCATCGAGTCCGTCCACTACTATCCCTACATCGCTCCGGGGCTGCGGGAGGAACTGCCCTGGCGAGTTGAGAACATCCGGAGAGTTATCTTTCAGGCTACCGTGGCGGATGTAAATGACGATGCCCTGACCATCGACTACACCCTCAAGAACCTGTACGACTGCCGGAACGATAACGCAAAGCCGGGCTTTTACTATTTCGACAGCCGCTACCAACAAGACTTCGCTATCGAGGGCAGTGTGCCGGACAAACCAGTCTTGAGCGTCACCTACGACCGGAAAAGCCGGAACGCGCTTACCGTCGACAATGCGAACACCTCTTTTTCCTATTCGAAAGTCTATGTCCCCTTCGGAGTGAGGCAGGAAGGACTGTCCGCCTATCCCGAAACAACCGTCCGCGACTCGGTAAACCTCTCCGAACTACTTATCCCGGCAGCAAAAGGCCTGCTGACCGGATGGAAGAACGACGGAACCATCCAACTCACGTCGGAAGCACGGGTTATCGAGGCCTCGTTCGCACTGCCTCCGAATACGGAATTTACCTGTAGCTTCTTCAACCTCGAAACCGGCAAGAACGCAACCGTCCATAAGAAACTGTTTATCCCTTACCCGACCGAATACGAAGTGGGCAAATATACGACCATGCTGCTTACCCCGGGCGATTGCATTACACAAGACCAGAAAGCCTTTGAAGAAGCGCACGTTACCCGTTTCCTTGGACGGGGCAGCGAGCAAAACAACTTGCGCTACGGTTTGCCGCAATTCGGCAACCTCTTCGAGTTCGACCTCTCTTCCCCCGAACAGTTCAAAGAAGCCTTCCAGCAGCGCGAAACCCTTTTCCGGACCGCCCTGAAGGAAGATTCCGGGAAGATGGACCCGTATTGGCGAAGGACGTTCGAAATCAATGAAAAGTATCTGCAAGCCGCATTCGTCCTGCGCCAATACATGCAAGCCGCCAACAAGGATATCTGGCTGAAAAGCGGTTTGCCTGACTGGCAAGCTCCTTGCTTTGCATCGCTCAATCCGCTTATCGACTATGCATACGAGTTGAAAAATATGGGTGCTGCGCATTACGGCTATTTCCTCTATACCTATGCAGCCTATAAAAAACAGGAACTCAAAGCGGATAACCTGAGCCTGAACAAGCAGAAAAAGCTGACCCCGCAGGAAGATTACGGGCTAAACAAGCAAATCTTCTCCGGTTATCCCAAATATCTGGTCAGTGCAGTAAACCTGATGGAACTGACGGGCGAAAAGATGTTCTATGAGCTGGAAGACGATTATAACGATTTCATCGCCTCCTGCCCGGATACATCCCTGACAAACAGGTTGAGGAACCTGTACGACAAGCTGGCTCCTTTCGAGTCCGGAAAGAATATCCGCGAATCCGGTCTTATGATAGCCGACAGCCTGCCTCTGGTGAAGGGGAGCGACCGGAAATACATCCTGCTGTTTTTATCGACCGGCAATGGGCTTAGTATTCCGAACCTCCAGAATGCCCTCGACTTGCAGCAACTGCTTAAAAAAGAAGGGCTGGCATCTACCGTGAAGCTCGAAATGTATGCGCGTTTCTCCCCTCAGAACACCGAACGGGTGAAGCCCTATAAAGCGATTCCCGAAGAACAGAAACGGTACTTGAATTATAAACTGGGTACCGGTCCCCTTACCGTCCTGATGCGCGAAGACGGCACAATCCTTTACCGGAGGTTCGGCGATTTGAACATAAAACCAATCCTCGGGCTGGTACAAAAGGATTTGAAAGGCGATTCGTCCGGAGATTTTATGAAAGGGTTCAAGGAAGGCGTGCTGGGGTCGCTGCTGGTCTGCGTCCTTATCGGCATTGTCTACTACATGCGGACGAAAAACAAGCAGAAGCGGGAGCAACGCCGCCGCCATATCAGCGAACTCGAACTCCGTGCCATCCGTTCGCAGATGAACCCGCATTTCATCTTCAATGCGCTGAGCTCCATACAGAACCTGATTAACCGCTCGGCAAACGAGGAAGCTAACGAATACCTGATAGACTTCTCGCGCCTGCTCAGGAAAGTGCTGGCCACCTCGGAAAAGAAACTGGTTACCCTGTCTGATGAAATCGAACAATTGCAGTTGTATTTGAAGCTGGAACAACTCCGCGTCCCCTTCTCTTACTCGCTGACGGTCGGCAGCAATATCGAACCGGATGTGGTGGAGATTCCGGGAATGCTGATACAACCGTTTGTAGAGAATGCCGTAAAGCACGGAATTGCACCGCAGGGCAAGGGGGAAATCACAATTCGCTTATCTTTGCAAAACCAGTTGCTGGTGATTGATATAACGGACGACGGCCCCGGGTTCGATGCCAAGGCAGACGAAGGTTTCGGCATCCGTGCGATTACCAGCCAATTCGAGATATTGAAAACATTGTATAATACGGAAATCGGCATTACAATCGAGAACAGGCAGGAGAAAGAGTCTGTGTCCGGTTGCCACGTCCGCTTATCCATCCCTTTATAAGATGAAACTATGGATACGAAACTGACCGCAGCAATTGTAGAAGACGAACAGGCAAACCGCGAGAACTTGCTCCGCATGCTCGGAACCTGTTGTCCGCAGATTAAAGTAGTAGCTATTTGCAGCTCGGTTGCGGAAGCCCGTATCCTTCTGCCAGAAACAAAACCGGATATCCTTTTCCTGGATATCCGGCTGGGGGGCGATACCGGATTCTCCCTGCTGGAAAGTCTCCGGGACATCTCCTTTGAAGTTATTTTCGTGACGGCCTACGACAGCTATGCCATTCAGGCCATCCGTTTCAGTGCGCTCGATTACCTGCTGAAACCGGTCGATTCGACTGAACTGATTCATGCGGTGGAGAAAGCCGTGCAGATTATCCTCCGCAAACAGGAAAATAAACGGATGCAAAACTTGTTGCAGAATACCCGTACCCTGGACAAGCAAAAGAAAATAGCCCTCTCGGTTGCCGATAAGATAGAGTTTGTGGAGATTGGCTCCATTGTCCGTTGCGAGTCGGAAAGCAACTACACGACCTTCTACCTGAAATCCGGGGAAAAGCTGATTGTATCTAAAACGCTCAAGGAATTTGACGAACTGCTGACCCCCTATAACTTCCTGCGTGTACACCAATCCCATCTGATAAACCTCGACGAGATAAAAAGCTTCATCAAATCGGACGGCGGGTATATCCGGATGAAAGACGGCTCTTCTGTCAGCATCTCCCGCCAACGGCGCAATTATGTGATGGAGGTTTTATCACGCCTTTGACCATTCATGGAAATACGGCTGCCGGGTTTATTGTGGAACGTGCCGATACAGAGAAGGGGCGCATAGGTGAAAGCTCCAAATGATAAAATTGTCAAAACCCGAATCCCCCGTGGTCATCCGCTTCTTCTTCCTCCGTCTCTTTTCCTTGCAGGTACAGGAATGTATCGCCGGATGAGAGAATATCGGATACCGGTATTTTCGCTTTTAGCTTTTCGACCTCTTTTTCTTCTTTCACGCAAATCAATGCTTTATAGCTGTTGGCAGGTTTTTCCGCTATAAACCATACCTCTGTATAAGCAATATCTTTCAGTAGTTGGGAAAGGGAGGTGCTGACTCCTGAAACGGAAATCGGTCCACGTAGCAGTTTCAGTTTGCCGGAATAGGGGGGAGTCAATCCTAATGCTTCCGGTATTCGGGGATTGTCTTTCCCGTCCATTGGTGCGTAGATACGGATAAGCTCATCCACTTTACTTTTGGCGGCATCCGAACCGGAGGGGAATACTATGGAGATATACCGGTTGCCGGCCACAGCCTGCAATTGGTAAGGGGAAAGGCAATCGATGCATCCCTGCATATCCGCCCGCGAGCATTTGAAGATATGCAGGGAATAGATACCGAACGCATCCTCGGGGGTTGGCATGTCGTAAATATCGATGGTATATTCTTCCCCCTGATATACGATGTCGCGGGTCACTAATTTACTGACTCCGTATTCGAGGAACTGGTCGGCTCCGCCATTCATAAAACCGTATAATCCTGCCCCGGTGAATGTCCGTTCACGTTTTACTTCCGGCTCCTGTGCAAGCAGGAATGCGGGAGCGCATACTAAGAGTGCCAATCCTAATAAGAAATGTTTCATGCCTGTAAGTTTATTTCCGTCAGTTCGATTTTATCTTTATCCGCAATGCCTAAATCCAGTTTCTGGGCAAGTTCCATAAAGGCGCGTGCACCGGCTTTTTCTTCCTGCTGTATCCCTTCTTCCATACGTTTGGCAATGACAAGGTCGTAGCAGATACGGTCTACCGCAACCGGGTCGGAACCTACGATAAGAGTGTTGTAATGGCAGATAAACTGCGGATTGGCAGAAGGGCCGCCATCAAAACAACCTGTCAGCCCATCGGCAATATTCAGCACGACTTTATCACGGAGCGGGGGAAAGGCGCAAGCCTCGGCACATGTATTATGCCACATGGCACCATGCAGGCGTGCCGTATTGGAGATAGAGCCGAAAGCGAGGTTCTTCATGCAGACAGTAATCGTGGTACCTGCATTTTTAACGACAGGCACGTTGATGATTTTAGTAACCTCCTCCGTGCATATTTTGGTGAAATAAGAGTGTTTGCCGCCGTTTATCATATAGGGCATGGTATAGGCATCATATTCGCCTTCCAGATCTACGTAATAAGATTGCCTTTTGTCTATCCGGTCTTCACTGTAGAATTTGCCTTCGGCATTGATGTAGCTGCCGTTTTCGTCCTGGTATTCGGTACCGGTAATCCGGATGCCGGGGTATCGGTCGGAAGTAAAGCCGGATTCTTTCAGGTCGGCTTCACGGCGGTCCCAGATAACAAGCCGGTCACGGGAGATTCCCGCCTCCTCCAACTGCCGGATAATGGCTTGCGTGACGGCATGCGAGGTAGAAAGCAGTTTTCCGGCTATCGGGTTTACTTTCAATCCGATGATATCTTCAGGCGTTACAAATTCCAGCCAGGCGTCTTTCAGGTTGCTCTTTCCGGTAAGCCGGAGCATGGATGTTTTCAGCATTTCGTAGGCAACCGCATCGGAAGGCTTGCCGTCGACGATGCTTTCCGGGTGGAAGGTTTTAATGACTTTACCCGGATATTTTCCCGGCATGGAGTTTTTTGTACGGGGAATGGCGAGGGCATCCTTGATGTTGGTTTCAGGCTTTTCAGGTGCCGGTATCTCCGGTGCGGCAGCTTTAACGATAGGAGAGAATGCAGCCGTTACGCCGCCCAATGCGATGGATTTGAAGAAGTTTCGTCTTTGCATGGTTTTCTGTATTTATGATCATTTTAAGGAATGAAAGAAGTTCGTAAATGTATGAAAAATAGCTTATTTGACGAATGAACCATCATCCTTTTTTCATCTTTTTGTATTCCCGGGGCGACATTTCCATTATTTTGCTGAACAGGCGTGAGAAATAGTAGGTGTCTTCTATTCCTATCTTATAGCATATCTGGTTTATTTTCATATCGGTGAAGTCCAGCAGTTGGCAAGCTTTCTGAATCTTTAGCTGGTTGAAATAGGCCAGAGGGGCATATCCGGTCCGTTTGCTGAACAGGACGGAGAAATGGGAGGATGAGTATCCGGTGTGTTCCGCTATTTCCTGTAAGGTCAGCTTTTTCTCGATATTCTCCCGCATGAAATGGATGGCGGCCGTTACAATATCGTTCTTTTGTTCTTCGTTGCGTGCCACATCCCGGTATTGTTGCAGGTAACGGAGTGTACCCAGATAATGGTAGAAGATGGAACAGGCATATAGCAAGTTCTCGTGGCTGTATCCCATCTCCAGTGTCCGGAATATTTCTTCGAATAAGTCGATGCGGTTGCTGATGCGTGAATTGATGCCGGGCTTGATTTCTATAGGGCGGGTGGAGAGCTTTCCGAAGTGGGCCGCCAGTTTCCCTTTGAAGTGAATCCAGTAAATAGTCCATGGATCATTTTCGTCCGCCCCGTATGCATGTCCGATTCCTGCTGGCAGGATGAAATACTGGTTCGCTGTTACGGTATATTCGTGTCCGTCCACTTTATACCAGCCGGCGCCCTCCATACAATAGATGAATACAAACTGGCTGATAGGTTCTTTCCGCTCCCTGAAATGGTGCCATGCTTTCGGATAATAACCGATGTCCGTAATGTGGAGAATGGATGAGAATGGGTCATTTTCCATCTCTTGTACGATTGATTGGGGAAGCACGAGCGCTCGTTCGCCGCTGAAACCGTCTTTTCGTTTTATCATATCTGTAGATTTAAGAACAGGACAAACTTACAATTAAAATCGAAATATAGTCCATCTTCATAAATCTTTTATCTATTTATTTTTATTCCGGAAGCTATTTACTTTGCAGCATATCTTAAACATATGATTGTTATGAAACAAACAACGACCTATTTATTATTAATCTGCCTGGTTTCAGCCATGGGAGGATTATTGTTCGGTTACGACTGGGTGGTGATTGGAGGAGCTAAAATATTCTATGAGCCGTTTTTTAGTTTGGAAGGTTCAGCCGCATTGCGTGGCTGGGCGATGAGCAGTGCATTGATCGGTTGTCTGGCCGGGGCTTTGCTCTCCGGTTCCTGGAGCGACCGCTATGGGCGTAAGAAAATGTTGATTATAGCTTCTTTCCTATTTGTGGCATCGGCTATAGGTACCGGTGCGGTGGATAGTTTCACCTGGTTTGTGATTTATCGGATTATAGGAGGTTTTGGGATTGGAATCGCTTCGAATGTTTCACCGGTATATATAGCGGAGGTTTCTCCTGCTGCTGTCAGAGGGAAATTTGTTTCCCTGAACCAGTTGACCATCGTATTGGGTATTTTGATGGCGCAGTTGGCAAACTGGCAGATAGGCAGGTATTTTTCTTCGGGAACGGAAAGCCTGAGTGCAGAAAGTATTGAATGGGCTTGGCGCTGGATGTTTTGGGCGGAGCTGGTTCCGGCCGGTTTGTTTTTTATTTTGTCTTTTGTTATCCCGGAAAGCCCCCGCTGGCTGGCAACAATGGGACAACCGGTGGAAGCCGGGAAAATTCTGGCCCGTGTAGGTGGCAACGAATATGCACGACAGACTTTGGCGGAATTAGGTCAGTTGACCGATAGGAAAGAGGAAAGTGCGAATTGGCGTTCGCTTTTGCAACCCAATGTGCGGGGAGTCTTGGTTATAGGGATTGTCCTGGCTGTTTTCCAACAGTGGTGCGGCATTAATGTCATATTTAATTATGCACACGAGATCTTTTCGGAAGCCGGTTATGCCGTATCCGATGTATTGATGAATATTGTGGTAACAGGGATTACCAATGTGATTTTCACATTTGTTGCCATCTATACGGTAGATAAATGGGGCAGACGGACACTTATGTTTGTCGGTTCGGCTGGATTAGCTCTGATTTATGCGACTCTCGGAACCTGTTATTTTCTGGGAATGAGCGGGTGGCCGATGTTATTGCTGGTCGTTTTAGCAATAGCATGTTACGCAATGTCGCTGGCACCGGTCGTTTGGGTGGTACTTTCTGAAATATTTCCGGTACGAATACGTGGGATGGCGATGGCACTTTCTACCTTTTTCCTTTGGGTAGCCTGCTTCCTGCTCACTTATACATTCCCTATACTGAATGAAACGGTTGGAGCTTCGGGCACTTTCTGGTTGTATGGAATCATTTGTTTGGCAGGCTTTCTGTTTATTCGTGCCAAACTACCTGAAACAAAAGGTAAAACATTGGAAGAGCTGGAAAAAGAATTAACGAAATAACACGAATGAATATGGCAGAGATGGTGAATGTTTGGGAAGAAGATATTCTCTTACCGACGTATGGCATAGGAAAACCTGAGAAAAATCCTATGTTCCTCGAAAAGCGAGTTTATCAAGGAAGTAGTGGAGTTGTTTATCCATATCCTGTAGTAGAAAAAATTGAAGATACATGTGAGGATAAAAGTTACCATGCTATTTATCTGGAGAATGAGTACATCAAGGTAATGATATTACCGGAATTGGGCGGGCGTGTGCAAATGGCATACGACAAGCTGAAGAAGCGGCATTTTATCTATTACAATCATGTTATCAAACCGGCATTGGTCGGGTTGACGGGGCCCTGGATTTCGGGAGGAATCGAATTTAACTGGCCTCAGCACCATCGTCCGAGTACCTTTCTCCCGGTGGATTATTCGATAGAGAAACGCGCCGACGGCAGTGCGGTTGTTTGGGTGAGCGAAAGGGAACGTATGTTCCATCAGAAAGGGATGGCGGGCTTTACTTTGCGTCCGGGACGTGCCGTGCTGGAAATCCAGGGGAAGGTGTATAATCCCACTCCGATACCGCAGACTTTTCTTTGGTGGGCAAATCCGGCGGTTGCTGTAAATGAATATTACCAGTCCGTATTTCCCGGTGATGTGAATGCGGTGTTCGATCATGGCAAACGGGATGTATCCCGCTATCCGATAGCAACCGGAACTTATTATAAAATGGATTACTCGGCAGGTGTGGATATTTCCCGCTATAAGAATATTCCGGTACCGACTTCTTATATGGCGATCCGTTCCAAGTATAATTTTGTGGGCGGATATGAAAACGATACCCGTGCCGGCGTTTTACATGTGGCAAACCATCATATCTCTCCGGGTAAAAAACAATGGACGTGGGGTAACAGTGATTTCGGACAGGCTTGGGACCGTAACCTGACGGATGCGGACGGACCGTATATCGAATTGATGACAGGTGTCTATACGGACAATCAACCGGATTTTACCTGGTTGCAACCGTATGAGGAGAAAACGTTTACCCAATACTTTATGCCGTACCGGGAACTGGGTGTGGTAAAGAATGCTTCTTCCGATTTGTTAATGAATATCGAGCCGGATGGGGATGCTGCCTGCCTGAAACTATTTGCTACATCTGTTCAGAATGGATTGCATGTTTTAGTTACGAAAGCCGGGATTCCGGTGTTGGATACGGTAGAAAATATTTCACCTGAGCATCTTTTTGAAACAAGCGTCCCTGTTCCTGATTTGAAAGATGTTAGTGTATCGGTCTACGGAGCCTCCGGAAAATTAATGCTCTCCTGGGAACCTGAGCCGGATGAAATAAAGGAAGTGCCGGACCCGGCTAAAGCGGCTCTTGACCCTAAAGCGATTTGTACTACCGAACAACTTTATCTGACAGGTCTTCATCTGGAACAATATCGCCATGCGACTTATGCTCCGACCGATTATTATGAAGAAGCCCTGTTGCGTGATCCCGATGATGTACGCAACAATAATGCTATGGGCTTGTGGCTTATCCGCAAAGGGCAGTTCGGAAAGGCGGAAATTTATCTTCGCCGGGCTGTTAAAACATTGACAGAACGGAATCCAAACCCGTACGATGGCGAACCCTTGTATAATCTGGGACTTTCCTTAAAGTATCAGGACAAAACGGAAGAAGCGTACGATTTCTTTTATAAGGCTTGCTGGAATGCGGCCTGGCAGGATGCCGGTTATTATTCGCTGGCTCAGTTGTCTGCTGCCAAAGGAAATTGGGAGGATGCACTTTATGAAATAGATAAATCCTTGTTGCGTAATTGGCACAATCTTCGCGGACGTCATTTAAAGGCAATCATATTGCGTCGTCTGGAACGTACGGATGAGGCGCTTGCTTTTATAGAAAACTCCCTTTCCATCGACCGTTTTAATTTTGGTTGCGGATTAGAGAAGTATTTTATCTCCGGAAATGAAGCCGATAAGGATGCGTTGATAGCTTTAATGCGCCAGGAAGCCCATAATTACGAAGAACTGGCATTGGACTATGCTTCTGCCGGATGTTGGGAGGAAGCGCTGGCAGTTGCAGATATAGCTATACATGCTTCTGTCTCCAATCAGACCTTATTACACTATTATAAGGCTTGGTTCTTATTGAAACTGGAACGTATCGATGAAGGGCAAGAGGCTATCCGGATTGCCGAAAAACAATCACCGGATTGCTGTTTCCCGAATGCTTTGGATGCGATTTTGGCTCTTCGGTCTGTTATTGATTTTGCCGGGAGAGCTCCGAAGGCTTGCTATTATTTGGGAAATCTTTGGTATGATAAGCGTCAGTATGCGGAAGCAATCGCTTGTTGGGAGCAATCTGCTAAGCTGGATGGGGCATTCCCTACCGTTCTTCGCAATCTCTCTCTTGCTTATTTCAATAAACTGGATAAACAACAGGAGGCAGTTCTGTTATTAGAGAAAGCATTTGCCTTGGATACCACGGATGCCCGTATCCTGATGGAGTTAGACCAGTTGTATAAACGCCTGAATCGTCCGCATGCCGACCGTTTGGCTTTCTTGGAAAGGAATAGGGAAGTGGTATTTACCCGCGATGATTTGTATCTGGAATATGTGACTTTGTTAAACCAATTGGGACGTTATGAAGAAGCAGTCCAAATGATTACAGCCCGCAAATTCCATCCGTGGGAAGGAGGCGAAGGCAAAGTTCCTGCCCAATATCAACTGGCACGTGTGGAAATAGTGAAAAAACTATTGCATGACAATGAATTTGAAAAAGCATTGCAGTGGATTGACGAATGTTTTGTGTATCCTCACAATCTGGGTGAAGGGAAATTGTACGGTGCCCAGGAAAATGATTTCAATTATTATAAGGCCTGTGCTTTATATGGCTTAGGGCGCAAAGAAGAAGCGGAAGCTTTGTTTGTCGCAGCCAGCGTAGGCAACAGCCAACCCGCAGCCGCTATGTATTATAACGACCAGAAACCGGATAAGATATTTTATCAGGGATTGGCACTTCGTAAATTAGGACGTGAAGCGGAGGCGCGTAGCCGGTTCAATAATTTGATTGCATATGGGGAAAAACATTTGTTCGATGTATTCAAGATGGATTATTTTGCCGTCTCTCTTCCGGATCTGCAGATTTGGGAAGATGATATGAATAAAAAGAACCGTATCCATTGTAACTATCTGATGGGACTGGGTCATTTGGGACTGGGTCATGTGGATAAGGCAAAGTTTTATTTCGAAGAAGCTGCCGCAATGGATAATAATCATCAAGGCGTGCAGATTCATGCTGCAATGATATAAAGAGTTGGGTGCTGATGAACAAATACAGGTATGGATTTTCTCTCTGTATATCGTCAGGCGTTTAATATCAAAGGTTGCTGTACAGTAGCTATGGCGGTATAAATATAAAAGAAGGAGTTATTAACTAAATAATCCATTTGTTTAATATATAAAATTAATGGCTTTAACATAATCTTTGATAGTTAAAGTGGAAAACTTTCGACTGTAATTAAAGTATATTGCACATATTTGTGAAAATACAAACTTTATAGTCGATAGTTTTCTATGTGCCTCATAAAATAAAATGTGTAAGTGTGAAATCGAAGAATAATCCATTTATATAATATTTTTATCTATTTGTTGGCTCTATGATATACTATTACTTTGTGCTATGGAGATGATGAAAAACTTTTATTGAGTCGAATATAAAGGTTTCTGTTTGGAGAAGATCGAATCTGAATACCGGAAGGCGCAAAAGTTGGATTATATGAATGTCTTATCGAATACTATATTAGAAAAAGGATTTCAGGGGTATTTATATACCTTGCATAATCAGCAGGGAACGATTGCCCGGTTTACCAGTTATGGGGCTCGATGGATTAGCATGTGCACTTCCGATAGACAGGGCATTTTTGATGATGTTTTGTTAGGATTTAATTCTCTGCAGGAATATAGCTCTGCGAAAGAACAATATCATGGCGCTATCGTCGGACGGGTTTGCGGACGTATAAACAATGCCCGGTTTTCTTTGGATGGAAAGGAGTATGTATTAGCTGCGAATGACGTATATGGAAAACCGGCTCCCAATCATTTACATGGAGGAAATCTTGCCTTCCATAACCGTTATTGGAACGGAAGGCTTACATCGAATGAAGCGGGAGAGGAAATGGTGGTTTTTACATGTCGCGCTCTTGACGGGGAGGAGGGTTATCCGGGAAATGTAGATGTGGAAGTCAGTTATACACTCCGGAATGATAATGCATTATGTATGGAATGCAAGGCGGTTTGTGATAAAAAGACACCTGTAAATCTTACAAACCACGCATTTTTCAATTTATCAGGTAAGCCGGCAGATATTCTTTCTCATAAATTAAGGCTTGAAGCTCCCCGGATTATCGAATGTGATGAAGAATTAATACCTACAGGTAACTATATATCTACTGAAGGAACAGAATTGGATTTTAAGATATTCCGCCCGTTATCCGCTTCAATGCAATCGGACTTGTTTCAAATAAAAGAAAATAAAGGCTTTTCTCTTGCCTTTGCTTTAGACAGGAAAAGTGAAGATGGGTTATCTCTGGCTGCAGAGCTCTTCGATGAATTGAGTGGAAGGAAATTATCTATTTATACGAATCAACCTTCGTTGCAGGTTTATACCGGCTATTTTATGGATGGAAGCGATACAGGAAAGCATGGTAAACCTTATTTTAAAAATGCAGGAATTGCATTAGAAACGCAGGGATTTCCGGATGCAGTCAATCATTCCGGTTTTCCGTCCGTAATCCTTTTACCGGGACAGACCTATTATCATCACACAGAATATAAATTTAGCATACAATAAGATTATGAAAAACATCAACTACTACATGATTCTACTTTTTTCCCTAATTAGTCTATCAGCTTGTAAAGATACCCCTTCTACAATATCATTGGCTGGAGAATGGGACTTCTCACTGGATAGTACTGATGTAGGAATTTCTCAGGGGTGGTATGCAAACTCTTTTGAAGATAAGATTCAATTACCGGGAACTACAGATGATGCCGGTTACGGAATCCCGAACCGGTTGCCTCCTTCAATCGGCAAACCTCAGGTGCTCCATTTAACCCGTAAAAATAGTTATGTGGGTCCGGCATGGTATACACGTGAAGTTATAATTCCTTCAGATTGGGATGGAAAGAATGTTGAATTGAAATTAGAACGGGTTATCTGGCAAACCTCTGTTTGGGTGGATGGAGCAGCCGTTCCCGGTAGGCAGGAAAGTTTGATAAGTCCTCATTTGTTTGATTTGACAAACTACCTGACTCCGGGTAAACATCGTTTGACTATCCGGGTGGATAACCGGAAGCAGTATGATATTACGATAGACGATAAAGCTCATGCTTATACGAATGAGACGCAAATTATGTGGAATGGTATTTTGGGAGAAATCTCGTTGCGGGCTAAAAATGCCGTTTCCATCGAAAATTTGCAGGTGTATCCGGACATAAAGAACAATCAGGTAGGTGTAAAAGGAAAACTTGTTAATACAGGGATATCCACAAAAGGAACATTATATGTTGCTATAAAACAAAAGGTTTCCGGCAAAACTGTTTCTGAAGTTAAGAAGGATGTGGAGATCCCGGTAGGCGAAACGGCATTGGATTTATTCTGCGGGATGGGAAACGATGTTCAGTATTGGAGCGAGTTTAATCCGTTTCTGTATGAAATGAATGTACAGATTGAAGCGGATAAGAATAAATCAAATGCCTGCGTGGATTTCGGAATGCGGCAGATAAGCCGTAACCAGTCAGAATTATTGGTAAATGGAAAGAAGACCTTTCTGCGTGGAACTTTGGAATGCTGTATTTTCCCGCTGACAGGTTATCCTCCGACAACTGCGGATGGATGGGTGAAAGTGTTTGGAACTGCTCGTGAATGGGGATTGAACCATCTTCGTTTCCATTCCTGGTGTCCTCCGGAAGCTGCCTTTAAAGTTGCCGATTCCCTTGGTTTCTATTTACAGATAGAATTACCTTTTTGGTCGTTGACGGTAGGGCAGGATGCCGGAACAAATGCTTTTGTACGGGAAGAAGCCAGTCGTATACTGTCGGAATATGGTAATCATCCGTCTTTCTGTTTCCTTAGTTTGGGTAATGAATTACAGCCGGATTTTAAATTTTTAGGTGGATTACTGGACCAGGTTAAATCTGCAGACCCCCGGCATTTATATACTACAACTTCTTTTACTTTCGAACGGGGACATGGTGACTGGCCGGAGCCAAACGATGATTTTTTTATTACCCAATGGACCCGGAAGGGCTGGGTGCGTGGTCAGGGCGTTTTCGATGTGGAAAGTCCTAACTTCAATAAAGATTATTCTGCTTCAGTGGAAGGTATGCCCGTGCCGGTAGTTACCCACGAAGTGGGACAATATGCCGTTTATCCTGACCTGAAAGAAATAGATAAATATACGGGAGTTCTGGAACCTCTGAATTTTAAAGGGGTAAAGCGGGAGTTGGAGAAGAAAGGACTGTTGGATAGAGCGGAAGATTATTTGATGGCATCAGGAAAGTTGGCTGCTATCCTGTACAAAGAGGAAATAGAACGGGCTATGAAAACTCCGGGAATCAGTGGCTTTCAATTATTGGACTTGCATGATTTCCCGGGGCAAAGTACTGCATTGGTAGGCTTGCTGAATGCTTTTTGGGACAGTAAAGGAGTAGCGGATGCGAAAGATTTCCGCCAGTTTTCAGCCCCGGTTGTTCCGTTAGCCCGTTTTGAGAAAGCGGTGTATACCAATAGCGAATCGTTTAATGCTGCTGTCGAAATAGCTAATTACGGTGCAGATGTATTGAATGATAAAACATTGAACTGGTCTTTGGCTGATAATTCCGGCCGTATTTTGAAAAAAGGCTCTTTTGCACTGAACGGAGTACGGATAGGTGGAGGAAATGTTGTCGGGGATATTGTTTGCCCGTTGGATGAGGTTAAAGAGGCGGAGCAATTAAGTTTGGTCGCACGGATTGAAGGTACTGAGTATGCAAATAGTTGGAAGATATGGGTATACCCGGCTTCATTGATTATTGATAAAGGCAATATCATTGTTACAGATAAATTGGCGGAAGCTCGAAGTGCACTTGAAGCAGGAAAGAAAGTACTGTATAATCTTCCTTATGAATCCGGTGTGGGATTACCGGGCAAGTTCGTTCCAGTATTCTGGAGCCCGGTTCATTTTCCGAAGCAGGCAGGAACGATGGGCTTGTTACTTAATCCGGAACACAAAGCTTTTGAGAATTTCCCGACGGAAGGGCATACCGACTGGCAATGGTGGAGCTTGACTACACAATCCACGACGCTTGTTGTCGATAGTTTTTACCGGCATATTACACCGCTTGTGGAGTGTGTGGATAACTTCGCTAACAACCGTCGTTTATCTAATCTTTTCGAAACGAACTGCCTGAATGGAAAACTTGTGGTATGCAGTATGGATATATTGGATAGCCAAGCTGTAGACCCGGTGAAAAAGCAGTTACTATATAGTTTGATACATTATATGCAATCCGATGCTTTTGTTCCAACGGAGTCGGTTGCATTTGAAAATATCCAGTCTCTGGTAAGCCCGAGTTTAAAAAGAGGAAATAGGGCGAGTCCTGAGTCTATTTATTAGTTGGACACTATAGGGATATATCTTTTATTTATTTAAATCTTTATTATTATGACAGAGAAAAAGAAAAGGGGATTATTGTACCTTAGAAATTGGAAAGAGTCTGTTATTCTGCTCTCATGTATTACGGGAGCGATCGTATTTCCATCCACATCTTATGCGTTGGACGGAAATAATGTTACTTCTCCAATAGTATATCAACAAGCATCTTACGAACTGTCGGGTGTTGTTGTCGATGATGCGGGAGAAGCTTTAGCTGGTGTAAATATTGCGATTAAAGGAAAAACACGAGGTACGATTACCGATGTAAATGGTAAGTTTACCTTGAATGTAAGTCAGGGTGAGACATTGGTGGTTTCTTTTATCGGAATGATTACAAAAGAGATAAAAATTACAGGACAAAGAGAGTTGAACATTGAGTTGGTCGCGGATACACAAAACCTGGATGAGGTTGTAGTTGTAGGTTTTGGTACTCAGAAAAAAGTCAATTTAACGGGTTCTGTAGGTGTTGCGGATGCAAAAGCATTGGAATCACGTCCTGTAATGACCGCTGCTCAGGCTTTGCAAGGTATGGTGCCGGGATTGCAAATTTCCCAGAACATGGGAGGATTGGAAAAACGTGCAAGCATGAACATCCGTGGTACTGCGACAATCGGTAAAGGTTCGAGTGGTAGTCCGCTTATTTTGATTGATGGAATGGAGGGAGATATTGATGCTATAAATCCTCAGGATATAGAAAATATCTCGGTATTGAAGGATGCGGCTGCATCTTCTATTTATGGTTCCCGTGCTCCTTTTGGGGTAATTTTGGTAACAACTAAAAAGGGAAGAGTTGGAAAACCGACGGTAAATTATAATAATAGTTTCCGCTGGAGTGACCCAGTCTTATTACCTCAAATGGCTGATTCCTACACTTTCGCTACCTATTTTAATGATGGTTGCATCAATGGCGGATATGCACCTCAGTTTGGAGAAGACCAAATGCAGAGAATTAAAGACTACCAGAGCGGTAAACTTACGACATCTGTGCCCGTTAACCCGAGTAATCCTAATATGTGGGGGGACGGTTATCTTTATGGAAATGATAACGTGGATTGGTATGATGCCGTGTATCGGAATTGGGTCTTTTCCCAGGAACACAATTTTAGTCTGAACGGAGGAAATGAAGCCGTTAATTATTATTTGTCTATGAACTATCTGGACCAGAACGGGATGATGAAGCTGGACCAGGACACATATGACAGATATACGGCAACAGCGAAGATCAATGTGAAGATTACCGATTGGGCTCAATTAAATTATAGTAATCGTTTTATCCGGGAAGATTTGATGCGTCCTTCTTTTCTCCGGGATGATTTCTTCCAGTCTTTAGGTCGCCAGGGATGGCCGACGCTTCCGTTATACGATCCGAATGGATATTTGTATGCTGCTCCGTCTCCCGCGTTGAATTTACGGGATGGTGGTCGTGGCAAATATCAAACGGATTATTTGTATCAACAGGCACAATTGGTATTGGAACCTATTAAAGGTTGGAAAACTTTTGTGGATTTCAATTATAGAATAAAGAGTGCCAATACCCACTGGGAAATACAAAAGACCTATAATCATGATGTAGAAGGCAAGCCTTATCCGTATAATAATAATTCGCATGTACATGAAGAACATGCAAAAGAGAATTATACCAATTTTAGTGCATATACGGAGTACACGAAATCATTGGATTCCGGACATAACTTTAAAGGGATGGTCGGATTTCAGTCGGAATTGATGAAAAGGAAGACATTTGCACTTCAGCGTGAAGGTATTATCATCCCGTCTTTACCGGAAGTCGATTTAACAACCGGTTTGGATGTTTATGGAAAAGAGGTGTCTCCTACTGTAAACGGTGCTTCTGACCATTGGGCTACGGCTGGTTTCTTTGGACGTATCAATTACGACTATCAAGGAAAATACTTGGCTGAGGTTAATTTGCGTTATGATGGAACTTCCCGTTTCAGAGCAGATAATCGTTGGAGTTGGTTCCCTTCATTCTCACTTGGATGGAATGTTGCCCGGGAAGGATTTTGGTCTAATCTGGAAGAGTATGTAAGTACCTTTAAGTTTAGAGGTTCATACGGTGAATTAGGTAACCAGAATACGGATAGTTGGTATCCGACATACCAGGCGATGACGGTTAAGGCCTCCAATGGAGATTGGTTGATGAATGGATTGAAGCCTAATACATCGGCAGCCCCGGGTTTGGTCAGTTCTACAATGACATGGGAAAGAGTAAAAACATGGAACGTAGGTTTGGATTTTGGTGCGCTGAATAATCGTTTGAATGGTTCGGTAGATGTCTACTCCAGAAAGACTCTGGATATGGTTGGCCCGGCTCCTGAATTACCTGTTATTTTAGGAACAGCAGTACCTCAGACGAATAATACGGACTTGAGAACCTATGGATGGGAATTGTCTATCGGCTGGAATGACCAACTTAAGTGTGGTTTGGGCTATGGCGTTAAATTCCTGTTATCCGATTCCCAAACGGAAATTACCCGCTATCCGAATGAAACGGGCTCATTAAATACAGATGTGAATGCAGATAAAGATAAGGCAGTATATAGAACTGGTATGAAACTTGGTGAAATATGGGGGTACGAAACCATTGGAATTGCAAAAACTCAGGAAGAGATGGATGCCCATCTGGCCTCATTGCCTAATGGAGGACAGGATGCTGTCGGGAGCCGTTGGGGAGCCGGTGATATCATGTATGCAGATTTGAATGGAGACGGAAAGATTGATAATGGGGCTAATACTGAAAGCGATCATGGAGATTTGGTTGTCATAGGTAATACTACTCCTCGGTATTTATTCGGTCTGGATTTGAATCTGGATTATAAAGGATTTGATTTCCGTGCATTTTTCCAGGGTGTGATGAAAAGAGATTATTTCCAGAATAGTTATTATTTCTGGGGGGCTTCTTCCTCTGTTTGGGAATCGACCTGTATGCTTCCTCATCTGGATTATTTTAGAGATGATCCCGACCATGTACTGGGACAAAACCTGGATTCTTATTTCCCACGGCCGGATTTCAGCTCTTCAAAGAACCGGCAAACGCAATCCCGTTATTTGCAGAATGCAGCTTATATCCGTTTGAAAAATATACAATTAGGATACACATTACCGGAATTGATTACGAAGAAATTCCTCGTGTCCAAATTAAGAGTATATGTTTCCGGCGAAAATTTATGGACTGGTACTAAAATGTTTGGAACATTTGATCCTGAAACTATTGATGGAGGATGGAATGGAAGTGTTTATCCTCTTTCTAAAACAATATCATTTGGGTTAAGTCTTACTTTTTAATTAGAATAGCATGAAAACGACAAGAATATTGGAAAAGATACTGGGTATATTAATGGTTGGTTCATTCTTTGCCTGTAATGATTATCTCGACAGAGAACCGCTGACTATGGTTACGCCTGAAAATTATTTAACGGAAGAGTCTCAATTAGCTTCATACGCTAATAATTTGTATTCTACCATCTTGCCCTCCCATTCCAATTCCGGAACAGGGTATGGGACGTATGGCATGGATATGCATACGGACAAGCAGGCGCATAAGAACTATGATAACCGGTATGTTCCGGGACAATGGAAAGTGGAACAAACCGGAGGAAGCTGGAGTTTTGATATGATTTATAGCTGTAACTATTTTATCCAAAATGTGGTGCCGAAATGGCAAGCGGGAGAAATGGAAGGTGATGAAACGAATATCAAACAATATATAGGAGAAATCTATTTCCTGAGAGCCTATGAGTATTTTAAGAAACTTCAGGAATTTGGAGACTTCCCCATTGTTAAGACCACGCTTCCCGATGAAATGGAGCCATTGGTAGAGGCAAGCAAGCGTTCTCCCAGAAATGAAGTGGCACGGTTTATTATTTCAGATTTGGATTCTGCGGCTCTTTTATTAAAAGATAAACCGGATGATAAGAAAAATCGTATTTCTAAGAACTGTGCATTATTGGTAAAATCCAGAGTTGCTTTATTTGAAGGTACATGGTTGAAATATTTTAAAAACACGGCTTTTGTTCCTAATGGAGAAGGATGGCCTGGAAAAAATAAAGATTATAATGCCGGATACCAGTATCCGTTGGGAGATATAGATAAAGAAATAGATTATTTTCTTTCTTTAGCGATGGAATCTGCAAAACAGGTAGCCGATAATATTCCATTGGTTGATAATAATGGTATCTTGCAGCAAACTTTGGCCGATCCAACGAATCCTTATTTCGATATGTTTAGTGCGGAAGATATGTCTGGTTTTAGTGAAGTGCTATTATGGAGACAATATAGTAAAGGCTTAGCTCTAACACATGGGGTGGTACAGCAGGCTCAGTTAGGAAATGATGGTGTTGGTCCTACACGGGGTATGGTAAATACGTTTTTGATGAAAAACGGCTTACCTATCTATAATACAGCTTCTACTTATGCCGGTGATGACGAAATATCGAAAGTCAGGGAAAATAGAGATGGCAGACTGTGGTTATTTTTGAAAGAACCCGGACAGACAAATATACTGTATGATTCTCCTGAAAATACACATGGTACAAAAGTAGAGCCTGTTCCGGATATTACAAACGGAAGTGCAGGCTGGCAGTATGGGACAGGATATGCGTTAAGAAAAGGGTTGAATTATGATGGAAAACATTGCGGGAACTTTTTAGGATATACCGGCAGTATTACTTTCCGGGCATCGGAAGCCTATTTGAACTATATGGAAGCTTGTTATGAGAAAACAGGAACAATTGATAATGTGGCAAGTGGCTATTGGAAGCAACTTAGAAACCGTGCGTTTGTAGATGATGATTATAATAAGACCATAGCTGCTACCGATATGAGTGAAGAGGCAAAGTTTGATTGGAGTGCTTATTCTGCAGGCCAGTTGATTGATCCGGTTTTATATAATATTCGTAGGGAGCGTTCCAGTGAATTGATGGCTGAAGGCTTCCGCTATATGGATTTGAAACGTTGGAGATCTATGGACCAACTGATAACAACCCCTTATCATATTGAAGGCTTTAAATTATGGGGACCGATGCAGACTTGGTATGATAAACCGGGAGGCGGAACATTATTGGTTTACGGACTGAATGATCCGGCAGCAAATGTTTCGGCACCGTCAATAAGTCCTTATCTTCGTCCTTATGAAATTAATTCGAAATCATTAGTTTTAAATGGATATAAGTGGAGCATGGCTCATTATCTTGCACCGATTGCCATACAACATTTTATGATTACTTCTACGGGTGAAGATGTTTCAAATTCACCTATTTATCAGAATCCGGGTTGGCCGTTAGTACCGAACCAGGGTCCGACAATGTAAGGAAATGGTCATGGTGTACATTGATTCGAATCTTAAATAATTTATATGAAAAAGAAGAATATAAAAGCTGTATCTTATCTGATAGTATCTACGCTATTGGCATTAGTTTCTTGTACTGATTCTCCATCCGAGCTTTCTTTGGCTGGAGAGTGGAATTTTGCACTTGACCCCGATAATATCGGGGTTAAGGAGCAATGGCAGCAGAAAGAACTTTCAGATAAAGTCCGGTTGCCGGGGTCTTTGCAGGAACAGGGAAAGGGGGAGGATGTCAGTATCCATACCCAATGGACCGGTGCTGTGGTGGATAAATCGTGGTATACTGCAGATGAGTATGCTAAATATCGTGAACCGGGTAATGTGAAAGTCCCGTTTTGGTTGAACCCTGATAAATATTATACGGGCGTTGCCTGGTATCAAAGGGAAATTGAGATACCGGAATCATGGGGTGGCAAGCGTATTTTATTTGAATTTGAACGTACTCATTGGGAAACGTCTTTATATATTGACGGCAAAGAGACAGGTCATCAGGATGCGCTTCAGGTTCCTCACAGATATGTGGTAAGTACTTTAACTCCCGGCAAGCATGTATTGTCTTTAAGAGTCGATAATCGTGTGCATATAGATGTCGGTTCGAATGCCCATAGTGTTTCCGACCATACTCAGACAAATTGGAATGGAGTTATAGGTGAGATTAATATGAAAGCGCTCCCTACTTTAGCTATTGATCATATACAGGTATATCCTGATGCAAAGGCAAGGAAGGCTAACGTAAAGGTTTATCTGGATGGAAAACCTGAAGGTTCCCGTTTGGCTTTGAATGTCCTTTTTGAAGGGCGTCCGATACTAAAGAAAGAAATAGATGTTGAGCCGGATGCCGGGGATCTTATAGAAACAACGATTGAATGGAATGACGATGTTAAGTTGTGGTCTGAATTTACTCCGAATGTTTACCGTTTGCATGCTGCTTTGTCTTCTCAGGATGGGGTTTGCGAGAAAGATATAAATTTCGGATTCCGCGAACTTAAAGTAAACGGTACCCGCTTTGATATAAACGGTCGTCCTATATTCCTTCGCGGAACATTGGAATGTTGTATTTTTCCGAAAACCGGTTATCCGGCAATGGATAATGCCTATTGGGCTAAAATATATGCTACATGTAAAAGTTACGGTTTGAATCATGTCCGCTTCCATTCCTGGTGTCCTCCGGCTGCCGCATTCCATGTAGCAGACAGTATGGGTGTATATCTTCAGGTAGAGTGTGGCGGATGGACTTCCGTAGGTGACGGGAACAAGCAGGACAAATGGATTAAAGAAGAAAGTATTCGTATCCTGAAAGAGTATGGCAATCATCCTTCTTTCTGTATGTTGGCATACGGTAATGAACCGTCAGGCAATAATCAGGTAAATTATTTAAATGATCTGGTCGTTTATTGGAAAAAACATGATGCTGGCAGACGCCTGTATACAAGTTCTGGCGGATGGCCTCTGATACCGGATGGTGATTACTATAATACGGATAAACCCCGTATAGGAGGAATCGGCCGTATAGAGAATATTCTGAATGTTTATGTTCCCCGTACAAACTATGATTTCCGAGACCGCATTTTGGAGAACCTGCCGGTAGTGAGCCATGAAGTTGGTCAGTGGTGCGTATATCCTGATTTTAAAGAGATAGATAAATATACAGGTGTTCTGAAAGCCAAGAATTTTGAGATTTTCAAAGAAACCTTGAATGAAAAAGGTTTGGGAGATATGGCGGATAAATTCTTGTATGCTTCCGGCCGTTTGCAGACATTATGCTATAAAATGGATATAGAAGCAGCTTTGCGTACTCCGGGGTTTGCCGGATTCCAGCTTTTGGACTTGCATGATTTCCCGGGTCAGGGAACTGCTCTGGTTGGTGTATTGAATCCTTTCTGGGAAAGTAAAGGATATGTAGACGATAAAGAATACAGCCGGTTCTGTAATCAAACGGTTCCTTTAGCAAGAATGTCCAAACTTATATGGAAAAATAACGAGCAGTTTAAGGCGGATATCGAGTTTGCCCATTTCGGAGAAAAGCCGCTGAAGGGAGCGAATGTTTTGTGGAATATTGAAACAAAAGACGGTAAAGTCGTAAAATCCGGTTCTTTCAAACGGGATCTTCCTATCGGTAATGTAATAGAGGTTGGCAGTATCGAATATCCGTTGAATACTTTCTCCGAACCTACCCAATTGACCTTGAAGGTGAATGTGGAAAATACAAAGGTGGCAAATAGCTGGCATGTCTGGGTATATCCTTCCGAAAAGAAAGAAATACAAAAGATGCCTTATATTACACATGAATTGGATAAAACCGCAATGGATAAGCTGAATCAGGGCGAAAATGTGTTGCTCCTTTCTTATGGAAAGATTGCTCCGAAAAAGGGTGGAGATATAAGAGTCGCATTTACCCCTATTTTCTGGAATACGGCATGGACTTACAATGTGCCTCCGCATACTTTGGGATTTTTGTGTGACCCTGCTCATGCCGCTTTTGCTTCGTTCCCGAATGACGGCTATTCGGATTTCCAATGGAAGGAACTTGCCGTAAGTTGTAATGCTATGGTAATGGATGATTTCCCTCATGATTTCAGACCTTTGGTTTATGTAATTGATGACTGGTTTAAAAACAGGAAACTGGGCGTACTCTTTGAAGGTAAAATGGGTAAAGGTAATTTGATGGTTTGCAGTATCGACTTGGATACGGACCTGGATAACAGATTATCTGCTGCTCAATTTAAACAAAGTCTCTTGGAATATATGGCATCTTCTCAATTCAATCCGCAGAAGGAGGTAACTCCTGAATTGATAAAGAACTTGCTCGTAAAGTAAACGTATGAAGATTCTGTTTTCATAGGAAAGCGTTGTGATCTATAATTTAAAATATACAGTAATGAATAGAGTTATATTACTTGCATTTTTGTTGTTCAACCTGTCCGGCCTTTTCGCGCAGAATGAAAGTCTGTCGTTAAGTGGAACCTGGCAGTTTAAAGAAGATCCCGATGATAAAGGTGTCTCCGGGAAATGGTACAACAGTGATCTGAAAGATGAAGTAACGCTTCCCGGGTCAATGAATACGAATGGGAAGGGGGATCTTGTTACGGTTAATACTCCCTGGACCGGTTCGATGGGAAACCGTGCGTGGTATGAGAGTCCGGAATATGCAAAATACCGTGATCCTAAAGATACGAAAGTTGTGTTTTGGTTATCTCCTGATAAATATTATACCGGGGCAGCCTGGTATCAAAAGAAAGTCGTTATCCCGGCAGATTGGAAATCTAAAGAAATCCTGCTTTCTATGGAACGTTGTCATTGGGAGACTACTTTATGGGTAGATGGCAAGCTAATCGGCTCCGAAAATTCATTATCTACCCCGCACCGGTATATTCTTTCATCTTTAGCCCCCGGCGAACATACTTTTACTCTTCGGGTTGATAACCGGGTGAAAGAGATTAATCCCGGACCGGATGCGCATAGTGTATCCGATAATACCCAGAGTAACTGGAATGGAGTGGTTGGACGAATAGCCTTGGAAGCCAGGCCGAAAGCGTATATTTCTTCCGTGCGTATCGTGCCTGCTGTAAAGGAAAAGAAAATCCTGGCAGAAATACAGATTGAAAATGCGGATAAAAAAACGCTTAAAGGAACAGTAAACCTGCAAGCTAATCTTAGGTCGGACATTTCCCAAACTCTTCCGGCAGTTACGCAGAACTGTGAACTGAAGAAAGGAAAGAATACGATTCAAGTTTCGTATGAAATGGGAGATAACCCACGTTTGTGGGATGAGTTTGCTCCTTACTTGTATACGCTCAATGTCCAGTTGGATACAAAATCGGGCAAAGATGAAAAAGTTGAACAGTTCGGAATGCGTGAGCTGTCTACGAAAGGAACCCAAATTACCATAAATGGGCGTCCTGTATTTTTCCGTGGAACATTGGAATGTTGTATTTTTCCTGAAACCGGATTTCCTCCGACAGACGAAGCCGAATGGGAGCGTATCATGGAAACTTGCCGGGCACATGGGTTGAACCATTTGCGTTTCCACTCCTGGTGTCCGCCTGAAGCTGCTTTTAATGTCGCAGACAGGCTTGGCTTTTATCTGTATGTGGAATGTGGTGCTTGGGCGCAAATAGGCAGTGGTAAGCCGATCGACCGGTTTATCATGGATGAAAGCGAACGTATCGTACAGGAATATGCAAATCATCCTTCTTTCTGCCTCTTCTCTTATGGGAATGAACCGGGAGGAGAAGGCCATCAGAAATACCTGACGGACTTTGTCAATCATTGGAAAGCGAAAGACAGACGTTTCCTCTGTACAACAGCAGCCGGCTGGCCTGCTATTCCGGAAAATGACTGGCATTGTTATTATGCTAATCCAGCTCCGCGTCTTCAGGGTTGGGGAGAAGGTATCAACAGTATTATAAATAGCACAAAACCGGGCAGTGGGTATGATTGGACTTCCAGAATCTCTAAGACGCATCCGGTTATCAGCCATGAAATCGGCCAATGGTGCGTTTATCCTGACCTTAAAGAACGGAGTCAGTATACCGGTGTTCTGAAGGCAAAGAACTTCGACATCTTTGAAGACCGTTTGCGTGAAAGCGGTTTATTATCCCTGGCAGACAGTTTCTTGTTGGCTTCCGGTAAGTTACAGACCCTCTGTTATAAGGCTGATATAGAAGCCGCCTTGCGGACGAAAGGTTTCGGAGGATTCCAGTTGCTCGATTTGCATGATTTCCCCGGACAGGGAACAGCTCTTGTTGGTGTCCTTAATCCTTTCTGGCGTTCCAAGGGCTATGTAACGTCCCGGGAGTTTAGTGAATTTTGCAATGATATTGTACCTTTGGCACGGATGGAACGTTTTATATTGAATAGTGGTGAAACATTGGAAGCTGCTATTGAAATAGCTCAATATTCAGCGTTCAATCTTTCCAATGCCCGTACTTCCTGGAAACTTACGGCTCAGGATGGTACATTGTATCGTTCCGGCTCTTTCGAATCCCCTGTAATTCCAACCGGTACTTTGACAAAGGTCGGTGATATCCGCCAGAAAATGGAGGTAGAAATACCCACCTGTTTTACACTTGAAGTATCGCTTGATAATTATACCAATAAATGGCATATTTGGGTATATCCGGATAAAAAAGAAGAGCCGGCAGACGTAAAAGTGGTTTCCCGCTTGGATAAAGATGTGCTTGATTTGCTCGACAAGGGAGGAAAGGTTCTTTTAACACCGGAATTAGGGACGTTACGGAATGAAGGGAAGGATTCTGTTGTAGTTGGTTTCTCTTCTATTTTCTGGAATACATTGTGGACAAGCAATCAGCCCCCTCATACCCTTGGTATATTGTGTAATCCGAATCATCCGGCTTTGTCTTTGTTCCCTACGGCTTACCATAGCGATTACCAGTGGCAGGATGCCATGTCGCATTGTAATGCTATTCCATTGAAAAAATTGGGAATGAATGTACAACCTGTTGTACGTATTATTGATGACTGGTTTACAGCCCGCTCTTTCGGTATGATAGTAGAGATGAAAGTAGGCAACGGCAAACTCTTAATGTGTGGTGCAGATTTGCTCACAGATGCAGATAAACGTCCTGAAGCCCGTCAGCTTGTCAATAGTTTATTGCATTATATGAAAAGTGATGCCTTTAATCCTACTCAGGAGGTAAGTGCAGAAGCAATAAAGAGCTTGTTTAAATAGAAGTAGTAACAATGAGCATAATTACGCTCCCATGGAGTTAGTTAGCGCTGAAAGAAACGGAACAGAATCGGATTTACCCTAATTTTGTTCCGTTTTTATTCGTTATTTACCCTAATTCTGTTCCTGCAGGAATTTATTTTCTTATATGAATCCTTGGATAATAGAATAATATATGGAGTTTCGCAAAAGCATAGAAGATAAGTTAAAGACATGGAGTCTGTCTCTTCTTAATATGTAATCTGAATCCCTTATTGTCAGAATAGTAGAAATTTATATCTTTGTTGAAAATCAAAACTGGAGTATGGAAAAAATAACGGTAAAGAATACAGAAATAGTTTTTTATAAGAAAGATCAGGAGGATTATATCTCGCTGACCGATATTGCAAAAATTCGGGATATAGAGAATCCTTCACAAATAATCAGTTTGTGGCTAAGGACTTACAGCACGATTGAGTATATTGGTTTGTGGGAAATGTTGAATAACCCGAATTTTAAACCCCACATTTATGAGGGGTTTAAAAACGAGTCGGCAAAGCCTCATTTCTGGATGTCTCCCCAAAAATGGATTAGCGAAACAAATGCTGTCGGGATGACTTCGAAATCCGGACGTTATGGCGGCGGGACATATGCCCATTCAGATATTGCTTTCAAATTTGCAGCATGGATTTCAGCAGAGTTTGAACTGTATCTTGTTACAGAGTTCAAGCGACTGAAAAATGAGGAACAAAAATCGCTCGGTTGGTCGGCAAAGCGAGAACTGGCGAAGATTAATTACCATATTCATACAGATGCCATTAAGCACAATTTAATTCCTGCCGAACTTACTGCAAGACAAACTTCAATTATTTATGCCAACGAGGCGGATGTGTTGAATATGGCATTATTCGGAATGACAGCAAAGGAATGGCGAGAAGCTAATCCTAATCTCAAAGGTAATATCCGCGATTACGCAACGATAAACGAATTAATCAGCCTGTCAAATATGGAGAATATTAATGCAGTTTTTATTAATGAGGGGCTTCCGCAACGGGAAAGGTTGATAAAGCTGAACCAAATCGCTATACAACAGATGCATGTTTTGGCTGATGTGGAGAGCCGGAAAATGTTGAAGTAAATGATATCTCATTTTGTATGAGGAAATTAAAATTTAGAAAAAGGGCTTTGCTATGATAAATATACCGTATTGTTTGACAGGGATGTTATCTGATTATATCGAGTTATATATGTACAAGATAATAATAGAGATTGAGTCCCGGCAGTAAAAGAGAGGGAGCATGTTTAAAATCAAGTTGATTTATTGACTTTAGACATGCTACCTCTTATTTTTTATAGACCTAATTTAGCCTTGATAGCTTTCGGTATCGCATCTTTATGAACCATTATAAAAATAGTTTTGGCGCGGACATAACTTTCGGACATGTTCAGGTAGCCGCCGAATTTATTGCGGTCTGTACCCCATGAGTTTTTGGTGATATAATATTTTGTACCGTTTTGGTCTTTCGTGATGCCGGTGAGATGCATCAGGTGATCGTCGGTAGTAACGAAGGCTTCGAAACCAGTCTGGCGAACTTCCGGGGTTACATTAATTTCAGGATACGGTTGTTCGAATTTGAAGACTTCTTCCAAACGGCTTTTTTCATCCAGTTTTTCAAAACGGGCACGGTCGGTATTTGATAAATCTTCTACTTTCTTTACCTCCGGATTGATGGCAACGCCGTTCTTGAAAGAAAAACCTTTTTCGCTTACATCACCGTCCCAGCATACGGAATAGCCGTTATTCAGGGCGTAATCCACCGTTTCCATCATTTCATCCAACGGAAGGTTATACATTAGGGAGTGTTCCCAGTTGTCAGGCACTTCCACATCGAATTTCTGATAATACGGGTGGTGGGTGAAGCTGGTTAATTCGATATAATCATCCATATTCAATCCCAAGGAAGCCGCAAAACTTTTCGGTGTATATTCTTTCCCTTTATAAGTGAACTTTTCCGGTAATTTACCCAAATACGTATCGAATAAGTTATCGATTAATTTATAATATTCCGGGCTGCGATGTCTTGCTTTAACTGCGACATCGGCAATAGCATGTATGTATCTAACCAATTCGCTGTGGTTGTGCTTGTCGGAATTATAATTAATGCCGGTATATACTTCTTCAGGAACGATACCCACCTGGCGGTATGCGTTCATGAAGGTATGGGAAAGACTGCCCTGCCCGATATTACCATCTCCTCCACGGAGGTAGTTATCCTGCAACTGGTTCATGTATTTCTGACGTACGATAAACATTTCGGAAAGGTCGTAAGTCCCTTTTCCCATACGCAGCAGTTCGGATTCCATGAAAGAGGTGGTGGCGAAACACCAGCATGTGCCGGTCGAAGCCTGGTTTTTTACCGGAGTTGCAGGAACGCTTACAACTTCTGTGAACTGATACCCTTGTGCGAATGCGCCGGATACGGAGCAAGCCAGTGCACAAGAAAGAATGAATGATTTAGAGATAAGTGATTTCATTTGTATTGGCTTTAATGATTGGTTTAAAATCCTCTTGCAAACATTTTCCAGAATTCGTCAGCCATATCCTGCCAGCGATACATGGCGGCAGCGGCAAAGTCAGTCGTATAACCGGTCAGGTAAGCGCGTGCAGCTTCTTCCCCTTTCTGGCTTTGTAAGTCTTTGTAGCGGCTTTCGATAAACGGAAGTTCAGAGAACCCTTTGTCTTCGAAATGAAGGATAGAGTTGTTTATTTTGTCTTTGGTAAGTCCCCAGCGTACGGTGGCCAGTTTATTAGCGCGGCGGAAAGCCCAGACAGCTGCATCCTCCCGGTGGCGGAGTTGACCGCAGATACCGAAACTTGTGGGTAGGGATGTTGTACCAGAGAAGATGGGAATACGCGGGCTTTCTCCCGGATTATCGAATGAAATCCAAGCAATACCGCCTACGGCATCCGGCAACCAGCTTCTTAACTGGATAACATGCGAATAAGCGCATTGCGGAACGGCAACCAGCCGATTACGTGCTACGGTTCCTTCTTTTACACTGTTCAGCATATTCATCATATCCGAACCCATCCAGGGATTGGCGGCCGGGCTGGTAATTGTTTCTTCTTCTTTATTTTTATTCTTGATAGTAACTTTCAGGTTCTTAATCGTACTCCATTCTGTTCCGTCGTACGTCTGGCGCAACAAAGCCATTACATCGGCAGCAGCAACCGGTTTGTCCGGTTTTACACTGATAGGCAATTCTTCTGCATCATAAGACAGTTTCAGGGAAGGAGCAAGGCTGTTCAGGATAAAATATTCACGTAGGCTGAATGCCTTATTTTCACCGAAATAATTGCCGCCACTATATGCTTTCCAGAATTTAAACGGTTCTTTACCGTCCCAGAATCCCATTTTCTTAGCTACGGAAAACACATTTTCGGAAGCCATATAATTATCTTTATCTTTTAGATCCAGCGTAGAGATACGTGAAATATTGGCCGAAACTCCTACATGGTCGTCCGGAATACGAACAGCAGCCCATACACCACCGATTTTATCCGGTCCTTCACCGAATACTTCGAAATGCCATACTTCATTCGGGTCGGCAATCGTAAGACATTCGCCGGAGTCGCCATAACCGTATTTTGCTACCAGGCTTCCGATGAGTTGAATTGCTTCGCGAGCGGTAGAACAACGTTGTAGGGCTATCTTTTCAAGTTCTTCAATCATGAACATACCTTTCTTGTTTACCATTTCACGACGTCCGGAAATCGTTGTTTCGCCAATACCCAACTGTTTTTCATTCAGGCAGGGATAAGCGGTATTAAGGAACTGGTAAGTAGAACGGGCTTCAGGAATAGTACCAGTCTGTTCCATCCGGGTACGGTCGGAAGGGTATTCGGTATGCATACGGCCTTTAAAAATAGCAACTGTCGTGTCCCGCTCGTATTGGGCGGCGGGGACAATTTCCATCCAGGTACGGTAGTTACCGTCACAGGTGTGGCTGGTCATAACGGAACCGTCTGCCGAAGCTTTCTTACCAACGATGATACTGGTACAGCTTTCCGGATTGTTGACTGGTTCGGAGTATTCGATTTCTTGTGCCGCAAGATTACAGCAGTAAGCGGCAAAGATGATTGTAAGGATAAAAAGTTTGTTCATGTTTCTCTTCTATTTGATGGTTTGTATTCTGTTATCTGTTCCGGTATTGGAAGTCGTAAGCGGGCTGATACTTTTTATATAGTCAGCAACTACCGCTTCCAGAGCTTCTCCTTCTTTCAGTGTTTGTGCCTCTTTAAGCATTGTAAAACCATCACCGCCATCTGCTGTGAAGTTATTGACGGCGAGTGTATAGCGTATTGTTTCGTCATCCATATCAATTGATCGGTTTCCTATACGGATTTGGGTAACTTTACTGTCTTCAGGATTAGAGGGATTGTATGTGAAAGAGAACCCGGATATTTGTTCGAATCCTCCGGAAGGTTCCGGTGCTGTACGGACGCTTTGTTCCAGAATCTTTTTAAGTAATTTTCCGTTTATCTCTTTTATCACCAGATAATTTTCATGCGGGCACATTGCATTGATATTTGCCCGGGTAATATTTCCGATGGAAAGGCTACTTTTGATGTTTCCACTGTTGAAAATGGCCAAATCCGTTTTTGCCTGTTTGCGTAATGCATCTGCCAGTAAGTTACCGATAGGCTGTTCGGAGTTACGTATACCCGGAGTTTCTTCAGTTCCTCTGGTTGCTTGTAATAAAACCTGTGAATAACCTATGACCTCCCCGAATATCCGGTTGACTGTTGCCATATAATTTTCTAACAGACGGCTTGTCTTTTTATCACGTTTTCCACTCCGGTGTGCCTGTTCTGCTGTAATCAGCGAGCTTGTCGCACGGTTCATTTTATGGGCTTGTCTGTCATATTCGATTGTTATCAGGCCGATATTTGCTTCGTAGCAGCCGGAACTTGTAATCAATACGTTTCCGACCTGTTCCGTTGCCGAGATATGGTCGTGTCCATCGATGATGATTTGAATATCATTGCCTAATTCTTTAGCTAACTGTTGTGTCTCTTTTCTTCCTACATGAGCCAGGCAGATAATGATGCGTGCTCCTTGCCGGCGTAAATCTTTAATTGCTTTTCCAGCAGGTTCCGTATAGGATTTAAAATCTAATCCGTCAACATTTTTCTCTCCGGTACTGCTGGGAGTAGCAGTCGTGGTAAGCCCGAAGAAACCGACGGGGATTCCGTTTATCTGCTTTATAACTGTGGCTGGAAATAGCAAGCTATCATTTGCCTGCCATGAGATATTTGCTGCAAGGATATTGAATTTGGCTTTGGATGCCAGTTTTGCCAGTTGGGGCAAGCCATAATTGAAATCATGGTTTCCGGGGACCATAATATCGTAATTCGCTTTATTCATTAACTCGACAATGCTTTCCCCTTTGAAGTGGTTGGCAACAGGCAGCCCGTGAAAAGTATCTCCGATATCGACAAGCAAAGCTCCGGGCATGTTTTTCTTTATTGCTGCGATATAATCCATTCCGGCAATAGCTGTGTTTTTATCATCTGTAAAAACTCTTCCATGGGAATCGTTTGTATAGAGTATGTGGATAATCGTATTGCCGTTATCAGTCAGCCCTTTATCAGATTTGCATCCAGTAAAGAAGAAAAGAAGTCCCAGGAAAATGAGTATATATACGCTACTCAAATTCTTGATAGATTTGGGAGTAATCGAACAGTTAGACACCAGGATATTGTTTTGCTTGTTTATTTAGTGGCTAAATATACAAACTGTTTTTGATATTTTATCATATATTTATCCGAAGTCTGTTAAAAATAAAGGCTTAGCTACCTTTACTAACAATAAAACCTGCAGATAAACTTTCAGAATGACAGTTTTCTGGTTTTATTCCCACCTGTTATTCTTCTTGTGGTTTTCCGGGTATTAGTGAATTTGCTTTACGTAAATAAAATCAATGGATACAAATGGTTCAAATTTTCAGGAAAGGAAAATATTTTTTCGCTATGAAGAAAAGAAAATTAGGTCCCGTACTTTTTTCGAATAGAAGCTTTGGAAATTTGTTTTTGAGGTGGTCGAGAATATTTTTGAGGACGTCATTAATATTCTCGAGGGCGTCATTAATATTTTTGGCCACCTCGAAAACAGATTTTGTAAGGAATACAAAAAAAAGAGATTGGGTATCTATTTGAGAAAATAGGCAGTCATGATGTTTCAAAGATAAGCATGAATTTTGTTTTTGTTTCATCAAGCAGTAAAGAATTTTAAACTACTTTTGTGTTTCTGAGGATGAAACAGAATATATCTGGTTAAAGAGAACAAATAATACGACTTAAATAATCGAGAGAATGAAAAAAACAATTTGGAACACATTCATTGTGTTGCTAACAATCTCTTTACTATGGGGGTGCTCGAAAGAAGAAGAAAAAGGGGGTGGAACCAAATTAGAAAAGAGCCATGTGAACGGCTCTATTGAGAAGGGTCCGTTTCTTACCGATTCTAAAGTAACGCTTTATGAACTGGATGAAAATCTGGAACAAACAGGAAAGAATTTTAAAACAGAGACTATCAATGATAAAGGTAATTTCTCATTTCCTAAAATGAGTTTATCCAGCCAGTATGTCGAACTGGAAATCAGCGGCTATTTTTATAATGAGATAGAGGGCGATAAATCCGACTCACAGATTACATTGAATGCAATTACGGATTTATCAAGTAAGGAAAAAGTTAATGTAAATATCCTGACTCATCTGGAGTATAAACGGGTGAAGGCTTTGGTAGCTGAAGGAAAAAGTTTTTCTGAAGCAAAGAAACAGGCTGAGAAGGAACTGTTGAAAGTATTTTATATTGCTAAGGAAATAGAAAGTCCTGAGAATATCAGTTTGACGGATGGTAATGAGAATGCAGCAGTTCTTCTTGCGATATCTTCTATCGTGTTGTATGATAAGAAAGAAGCCGAATTTTCAGAATTTGCCTCTAAACTGAGTAATGATTTTGCTGCCGGAGGCACTATAACCGATGTCGCTTTGCTGGATAATATCCGTGAAGCGGGAAAGAATGTGGATGCAGTGGATGTAATGGAAAACGTGCAGAAATATTATAAAGAGCAGGGTTCGGAAATTACAGTTAGCAATATTCGTAAATTTATCGATGGCAATGGAGACGGAGTGCTGGACGAAAAAGATGAAACGATAGAAAATGGCGGACTGGAAGAGAAGCCGAGTGATCAGGTAACTTCGGAAGAAGTTTTTCAGCATGAAACAGATTTTGCAAATATGTTAGCTGGCGGTTACTTCTCTGCTTTTGATTATTCTCAACGTATGATAGTCATGGATGCTGTCCGTTGTGGGGAAATTAATAATACCGGATTGAATTTCAAACCGGATGATTATCAATTTAGTGAGGCTTGGTTTGCCTCTTACAAAGCAATCCGCATGTTTAATGTGATTATAGAACAAGAGACAAAAACAAACTTCTCTTTTGATGTGAAACCATATGTAGCAGCAGCCAAAACACTTCGTGCTTTTGTTTATCTGGATATGGTTCAACATTGGGGAGGTGTTCCGTTTGTAACAAAAACAATGCTTGACAATAATAATCTATTGGTGCCAAGAACTCCTGAAGAAACTATTTTTGGACAACTGCTGTCGGGCCTGGATTCTTCAATCAGCGATTTAAAAGAGGATGTTGATTTAAGCCAGTTGTTTCCAGTTAAAGATTTTGCCAATGCACTTATAGGGACTATCGCTCTTGAAAAAAAGGAATATAGTAAAGCGGTTGCCAGCTTCCAAGAAATAATGGACACAGGCAATAAATATGTACTTTGCGGAAAGGATGCTTCCATCTACCGGGATGGGACAAATCCTGAAATCATTTTCTGTTTTCAAAGAGAGGAAAGGACAGATGCTCCTTTCTTTAATCAAATAAATCCGGATGGGATATTGCACCCAATCTATAGATATACAGGTCTCCTGCTAAATTATGCAGAAGCATTATATCGTATAGGTCAGAAAGCGGAAGCCATAGAGGTCATCAATAAGGTTAAACAATCTATTGATATGCAGGCATTTCCGGAAACAGCAGATAATATTCCGGGGGAAATTGCTTCATTATGGAAAGATATCATAGGAATGGATTATGGCTATTTTACATTGCTGAAACGGTTGGGTTTAGCAGTCTCTGAGTTGAAGATTCAGGAATATGAACAACTTTATCCGATTCCGCAAAGAGAAATAGACTTGAATCCTAAATTAGTGCAGAACCCGGGATATAAAAAATAGGTATATATTTGTGGCTAATGAAAATGAACCTTTACAGGAAGACATTAACCATTATAGAAAGATGAAGAAAATAAAGATTATATTGGTTTGTATTCCGATTGTGTGTATGATTATTTATGGGTGGTGCTATTTTGTACCTGTGAAATTTTACTTGATGCCAATAGATGCTTGGAAGCGTAAAATATGGATGGGGCCCAGTTCTACGCAAAAAGAGGAAAATTATGTAGTCTATAATTATTTATACAAAAGTGAGAAGACACTTATAGATAGTATCATCGCTTTCAACGATCGGACCATCCGATTAGATTCAATAAAAAAATATCCTGATGGTTATTGTCGGAGTTTTTTTAGAAGAAGCATGGTTCTTACTAAAGACTATCAGGAAGAAACTGATGGCTCGGATATTATATACGATCATTTTGATAGGCGCATTCTGTTATTTGAATGGCAAATAGTAAATGATACGGTTTGTGTTGATATTTTTGATAAACATTATAAGGTCCCTCTTACTGATATTGATACTGATGCAATATCAATATCCGGACTATCTCAAAGAAATGATAAATAATATATTGGGCGATTGTAGAGTTTGACTCCATTTTTTGTGTTTCAATAGGTGGATTCTACTATTACAGTAGTTAATGTGAAGCCAGTATCTGACCGGAAGAATTATTCCATTGGGGATAAATCTTTTGAGGTATATAAGAATTAAAAAATAATGATAATGAAAAGACAAACTCTTATTAAACTATTATTCGTAGTATTTATTACTACGGGCTGTGGAAATACAACAAACACAAAAACAGATGTTAACTCTTCAAATGAAGAAATACAACAAGTTGGAGTAGCAGGTGGTGGTACGCTAAAACTTACGAGAATGAAGTTGACAGATAAAGAATGGGAGGAGGTAAAGTCTAGTTATGATAAATTGGCAAATGCACAGGATGAAATAATGGATGGTGATGATTACGAAGGTAGCCTCTATGTAAACTTATCTGGAGTAGCAACCTCTAATGATGTTTCTTTGGGAGGCATGATACTCTATTATAAACTGAAACAGCAAGACTATCGGTTTTTACCGGACGATGAATATGCAGAACGTATTAAATATGTTTTTGGAGTCGATTTTAATCATCTTAATGCTTTGAATAAGAATAAATTAAAAAGTTATAAAGACTATGTCGTTGCCTTAAATCCGATGCTGAATATAGAAAGTGAAGAGGATATACTGAGCAAAGAGTTCTATCCATATAGAGATCATCAGTATCTTTTAAAAAAGTTCAATATCTGTACCGTACAAATGCCATCTGTTCTATCCATAGAAATGGATAAAAATACGAATAAAGATAACGTAAGTGTTTATGAAAGTTTTTTTGATTATCATTGGAATAATTATGTGTTAAATGACGATAAGTCTAGTTTGGCTTGGCTATTAAGTAATGGAAAAGAAAAGGAATTGAAAGATTTATTGGTTTATTTTGGATATGATAAGGATGATAAAATAAATGAACTGGTACTAAATGATGACAATCTGCCTGTTCTTGATAAATTTATGGGGCGTGATGTTTATGGGGAACTGAAAATTTATGAAGGAATATTACGTTTTGTAGAGCGGTTCTCAAAAGAAAACCGTAGTGACTATTTTGTAAAAGCAAGTACATTTGTGGAACAAATTGCATATGTTCTTGAACGTGAAGAAGAAAAGCAAGAAATGTATCCTCAGATGGAAAGTATGACACTTGAAGAACGCCATAAAATGGTTGCTTATGTAATCAATACGCTTCAACCTCTGTATGAAAAATATAATGGACAGGATGGTTATGGTCATTTGGATAAATATGGCATTGGGATTGTAGATTGTTTTTGGAGTGCTTTCTTTAACGATCATGAATTGCTGAAAGACATTGAAGCAAATGATTGTTATAACTTACCGAATCTAACAGTACTGATCCGGAAAATGAAACAGGATGAACGTCTTGTTAATAAACAAACAGGTATTTTGGAGCCGTGGAATTGGTCTCCAGAGAACAGTCTTCCCGATATTAATGATTAAGAAGAGAGGTGTAATTTAAATAACCATAGAAAGAGTTCGCATATTTAGGGAAGAAGATCAAACTAAAACCTAAAAACATATATCCGTTCTATTTGTTTTTAAAATATATTTGTAATCCTGAGAATAAAGGAAAGAGGAAATTAAACCTCTGGTGTGATACGAAAACAAAAATAAGTATAAGATGAAAAAAGGACTGATTTATTACGTCTGTATATTTGTAATGGGATTGTCCGTATTGACCGCATGCAATAAGGATGAGGCATATACTTATCCAATTACCTACAAAGCCAATAATTTTGCTGTTACCGTAAGCGGTGTACCCCTTATCGGCAATGAAGCGGTTCTTACTGAAAATACCCTGACGTTGAAAAATGTAATTCCCGGGGAACCGGAAGCTGTTGTTACAGTCTCCCGCAACGGAGATAAATTGATGGGAACCGATGTGAACACATACCGTAAACTAACCTTGGATGGAACAATATCGGGAGATAAGCTGACCTTGGATGTGGCTATGCAGATAACCGTTCCTTTGGTCGGTAAATGGGGTATAAATTCGATGCTGTTCACTTTGGATACGGATAAAGAATATGTGGTATTCGGTTATCCGGAAGCAAAACAGATACCTCCGGCCTTGTTTGCCGGATTGGTTAAAACTACAGTAGGAGGAATGCTTCCGTTGATTGTGCAGAATATGACTTTGGAGGAAGACGGGAATGTGCTTGTATCTTATAGCCCCACAATGTCCGGGGCTCCTTTTGTTACTTCTTCGAAAGTAATGGCTGTATACAATATGTCCGGGAATAAAATCTATATAGCTCCGAATGTCGAGGCTATCGGAACCCTTATCATTAATTCCCTTTTGCAAACAAAGAGTACCGGCGGTTCTGTGGATGATATATTAGCGATGCTTATGAGTGCATTTCCTTTGATTATCGACTTACAAAGCGGACTGCCTAAAGTATATGTAAATAAGGAGATGATGCTTCCGTATACGGAACTTCTATCAAAAGTAGTAGTGCTCTTACCTGAGAAATATGCCCGGATAGGAACAATGATTTCCCAGTTTGCAACGATTGTGAAAGAAAGCAATGCTGTTGAATTAGGATTTGTTCTCCAACCCTGGCAAGCGGGTACGAGTGCGGATTAGTCGTTGTTTTTGTTGTTTGAGCAGTAGATTCTCCCATTTCGGTATATTTACAAATAAACGTATCGGGTATTAATCCTAATTTTACCAGAGGCAGAAGAGTATAGCGTAGTAATGTGTCGATATGGAGATAAAAAATAAACTGGATAAAATAAGATATAGGTTAATATTGCCTCCGGTAATATGTTTTATCTTGTATGTCCTGACATTCCTTACAAACAGGTCGGAACTTGATGCTTATACACCGGAATATCTACATTCCGTATCTTTTTTGTTTGAGGTTTTATCATCGTTACTGTTTTCTTTTTTGTTTTCCGAACTCTCTCTGGGTTACAGCCGGTTTATATTCAGGAACTTTACCAATATCAATAAGCCTTATCGTAGCTTGCTGATACATAATGTTTTGTTGTTTATCCTGAATAATATAACCGTATTTTTGTTCGCCTATCTGATAAGTATATTATTGGATGCGGAACCCAATCTTGTGTTTAAGTTTCAACGGTTATATCTGTTTGGCATCATTTCTACTTTTGTGACAAGCGTTTATGCGAGTGTCTTTTATATAGAGCATCTTGTTTATCTGGAAAAGAAGCGGGAAGAGTTGGAGTGGAAAGTACTGAAAGAGAAAGAACGCGCAGCGCATGCCCAACTTGTTTCCTTGAAATTACAGATAGACCCACATTTTATGTTTAATAATTTCAGCATTCTTTCGGAATTGATTGAAGAAGATAAAAAAATAGCGGTGTCCTTTCTGGAAAATTTGTCTAAAGTGTATCGCTATATTATCCAGAATCTGGACCGAACTTTGATAAGTGTAGTTGAGGAGTTGCATTTTTTGGATGCTTACATATATCTTTTAAAAATAAGGTATGAAAATATGGTAAGGGTGACGATAGACGATGAGTTAAGGATCTGTAATGGGAATCTGCCTCCTGCCGTTTTACAGTTGCTGGTAGAGAATGCCATCAAACATAATGTGGCTTCTCCGGCAAATCCGCTTGTCATTTCTATCAGGAAAGAACATCATTTGATTGTAGTGGAAAACAGGTTGAATAAGATGAGCACGAAAATGCACTCCACTCATCTCGGACATAAGAATATTATGGAACGTTATTCTATTTTATCCGATATGGAACCGGTTATAGAGGAAACAGAAAAATATTACAGGGTGAGTTTGCCCATTTTACACTGAACTTTTAACTTGGACTAATTATGAATATACTGATTATTGAAGACGAACAACGTAATGCAAACCGCCTCATGCGGATACTTGGAGAATTGAGCCCGGAATATAAAATAGTCGGACATACGACAAGTGTAGTGGACAGTATAGAATATTTCAGGGAAAATACGGATGTCAATTTGATATTGGCAGATGTAAGATTGTCGGACGGACTTAGCTTTGAAGTATTTAAGGAGGTTAATGTTTCTGTTCCGGTTATATTTACCACAGCTTACGATGAATATGCCATTCAGGCTTTTAAATACAATAGTTTTGATTATTTGTTAAAGCCGGTAGTAAAGGAAGAATTGGAAAATGCACTTAAACGGGTAAAAGAATTTGCAGGGAATAATACTTCTGATAATGATTTATCCCGTTTGATACAGTATATGGAACGTACGCAGTTCAAATACCGTTGCCGTTTTCTGTTGCCTTATAGGGATGGTTATAAAATTATCAAGGTGGATGAAATCTTTTATATTTATTCCGAACTGAAAATTACGAAGCTGGTATTAAAAGATGGAACTACCGAGGCTGTGCCTTATACCTTGGAGGAATTGGAAAAACAACTCGATCCGGAATTATTTTTCAGGGCAAACCGCCAGTTCATAATTCATATCGACAGTGTGGATAGAGTTGGTAATTATTTTAATTCAAAGTTAAAATTGCATATAAAGCAGCATCCGGATCTTGAAGTCCTGGTGAGTCGTGAAAAGGCTCCGTTATTCAAGGCATGGATGGATAAATGACGTATCCTTGAAATCCGGAAAAGACTTTGGAAGACACCTTATACCTTTCAGAGTCTTTTTTTTACGCTTCGGATAGAATACAACTATTAACCCGTAATATCTGTTATACTTTTACCACGATAATTGACCCGATTGAAATATGAAGAAATTTTAGTAATAACCCGTATCAAACGAAAACAGTAAGAATATGTTGCAAAAAGTATTACCGGGCATTGCTCTATTTTGTATGATAAGTTGTAGCAGTAATAAAAATCAAACGGAAGAAGCAAGGCAAGAACTACCGGTACATGGCATTCAGGAAAGAGAAGTAGTAGTGTATAAAAATTTTCCAGTTACGATTGAGGGACAAAATGATATCGAAGTGCGTTCGATGGTAACAGGTTATCTGGATAAGATTTATGTGGATGAAGGAGAACAAGTCTCTAAAAATACGCCTCTTTTCAAGATAGACGACCGTATTTACAAACAACGTTATAATCAGGCTGAAGCCTTAAGTAAGGTTGCCGCTGCAAAATTGCAGAAAGCTGAAATCGAGTTTACGAATGCGCAGGAACTCTTTCGGAACAATGTGATTTCAGAAACGCAGAAAACAACGATTGAAGCGGATTATGCACTTTCAAAAGCGGAATATGAACAGGCGGTTTCTGCTTTGGATGAAGCAAAAACCGAATTGGAATATACTGTTATCACAGCGGTGTCAGACGGTGTGGTCGGAAAAATTGAATACAGGATTGGCGGACGTATCACTCCGGAAAGCGCAGTGCCTCTCACACAGTTGTCGGATATCCGGAACGTCTATACATTCTTTTTCTTATCGGAAAGAGAATATATGGATTTTATGGAGAATGGCTTGCTGGAAATAGGAACTCCTGTTGCGTTGAAAACATCCAATAACCGTCCGTACCCTCATAAAGGTAAAATCAATGCTGTAAATGGCCTGTTCGAGAAGAGGCAGGGTAACCTCAGGATACGTGCAGTTTTTCCCAATGAAGACCAGATACTTCGTTCTGGGACTACCGGTATGGTGGAAATCCCGGTTCTTAAAGGAACACGCCTGACTGTCCCTAAGAAAGCAATCTTCAAACGACAAAATAAATATGTAGTTTATAAAGTGGATTCCTCGGATGTATTGAAAGCAACCGTAATAGATGTAATGGATTATGATGCGGATAACTATATTGTCACTGACGGACTGAATATAGGCGACAGGGTTTTGGTGTCCGGTCTGGACCGGGTTACTGAGGACGAGGTGATTAAACCGATTATGGAAAAATAATAAAGGAACGGACATGTTTAAAAAATTTATTACCCGCCCGGTTCTGGCGATTGTGATAGCATTGGTATTTCTGATTTTAGGTTCTGTCAGCCTTCAGCGTTTACCCATAACGTTGTATCCAGATATTGCACAGCCTTGTATCTCCGTGTATACGATGTATCCGGGGGCGAATGCCGAAATTGTATCCCGTTCCATTGCTCCGATTTTAGAAGAGGCAATCAACGGTGCCGAGAATATGACCTATATGACTTCATCTGTCGGTAATGACGGGTCGTTGAATATAAATGTATTTTTCGAAGTAGGAACGAATCCTGATATTGCGGCTGTGAATGTACAGAACAGGGTGGCAACCGTCACCTCCCGTCTGCCGGAGGCTGTGATAAGGGCTGGTATTACTACGAATAAGGAACAGAAAAGCCAGATTATGACGGCTGGCCTGGAATCGACGGATGAGAAGTATGATGAAATTTACCTGCAAAATTATCTGACAATCAATGTTGTCCCTGCACTGAAGCGTATCCAGGGGGTAAGTAAGGTAGAACTCTTTGGTATTAAGGATTACTCTATGCGTGTCTGGCTGCAACCTGAGCGGTTGACCGCCTATGGAATCACGGTGGAAGAAGTAGACAACGCAATCAGGGAACAGAATATTGAAATAGCTCCGGGTATATTGGGAGAAAACAGTGATGAGAATTTCCAGTATAACGTTATTTATAAAGGAAAGTACACTACTCCGGAGGAATACGGAGGCATCATTATCCGTGAAGACGGCAAAGGAGGTTTGGTCTATCTCAGGGACATCGCAAAAATAGAATTGGGTGCCTTGCTGTATACCTCTTCTGCAAAGGTAAACAACCATAGCGGGGTTTGTTTTATGGTATACCAGACTTCGGGTTCGAATGCGAATGATATCCAGATAAAAATTCAGGAACTGTTTAAAGAGGAGCAGAGCAAATTACCGCCGTCCATGCGGTTTGTCACTCTTTTTAGTAGTAAGGCTTCATTGGATGCCTCTATCCATCAGGTAAAGTCGACATTAATTGAAGCACTTATCCTGGTATTCTTTATTGTATTCTTTTTCTTGCAAGACTGGCGTTCGACACTGATTATCGGGGTATCTATTCCGGTTTCTATTATCGGAGCCTTTCTCGGGATGCACTTTGCTGGCTTCTCGATAAACCTGCTGACCTTGTTCGGCTTGGTGCTCTGTGTCGGGCTGGTGGTGGATGATGCGGTCGTTGTCGTCGAGGCGGTCAACCAAGCATTAACCAAAAAAGGAACGAATACCCCTTTACAGGCTACACAGAAAGCGATGACGGAGATTACCGGAGCGGTTATTTCCACCACATTGGTCATGGTAGCCGTATTTGCCCCGGTAGCCTTTATCGAGGGTAGTGTCGGAGGCTTTTACCAACAGTTTGCATTCACCATTATTACGGCAATCGTAATTTCCGGAATTTGTGCCTTGATTTTATGTCCGGCTCTTTCGGCTTTATTACTGAGAAACCCGGATGATGTGAGCGGAAAATGGTATGACCGCTTGGAACGCCGGTTTAGAATTGCTTTTGATATTCATTTCGGATTTGTGAGGGATAAATACCTGAAGGTAGTTATTTATATTCTCAGGAATTTCAAGAAATCATTGCTTGTCTTTTTTGCAATGATTGTCGGGATCGTACTGGTTTTCTCAAAAACGTCAACCGGCTTTATTCCTGATGAAGACGACAGCTTCCTGATGGTTAATATCGTAATGCCATCTGCCACATCCCTGGCTAAAACGGAAGAAGTGGTTGCTAAAGCGGACAGTCTTTTAAGAACGTATGATTTTATTAGCGAGAGTGCTACGGTTTGCGGGTATGATTTGCTGAATGGAAGTACAAGTTCCTCTGCCGGAATTGTGGTTGTGTCTTTAAAACCTTATAAAGAAAGGAATGGGGCAGGCTCGATATGGGAAATCGGATATATGATAAACGAACGGTTGACAGAAGAGATAACGGATGCCACTTTCATTACGGTTAAAAAACCGGCTCTTCCGGGCTTTGGAGAAAAAGGCGGAGTGGAATTGGTTTTGCAGGACCGTACGGCAGAAGGGGATTTGCAAAAGTTCAGTGAAGTCGCAGATGATTTTATTAATAAATTGGCTGAACGTCCGGAGGTGGATGAGATTTATCATACCTTCCATGTGGATTATCCTCAATATGAATTGCAGATTGATTTTGAGAAGGCGAAATTAGCCGGTGTCAGTATCGATGCGATTTCTTCTGCTTTGCAGGTATATTGGGGCAGTTTACAGACTTCGGACTTTTCTTTGTTCGGAAAGAATCTGAAAGTGGTATTACAAGGAGATATCGAAAGCCGCCGGAATCTTGAAGCGTTGAATTTTATCCATGTAATCAGTAATAAGGGAGAGTCCATTCCGATTTCCAATTTTGTGCATCTTGACGAACGCCAGGGAGCGGTTAGTATCACCCGCTTTAATATGTTCAATAGTATAAATATCAATATCATTCCTAAAACCGGGGTCAGCACGGGAGATATGATTCCGATTGTGGAAGAAGTATATGATCAGGAGATACCCAACAATTATTCTTTTGAATGGCAGGGTATGGTTCGCGAACAGATAAAAACAGGAGGAAGTACCGCATTGGTATTTATATTAAGTATAGTCCTTATTTATTTGATTTTGTCCGGATTGTATGAAAGTTTCATTATGCCTTTGCCAGTATTATTGTCCGTACCTACAACATTAGTGGGGGTATTGGCCGGAATACATATAACCGGGATAGATAATAATATATTTGTACAGGTTGCCATGCTGATTCTTATCGGCCTGATAGCGAAGAACTCTATTTTGATTGTAGAGTTTGGTATGCAGCTGAGGGAAGAAGGGCATTCCATTGCCCAGGCTGCTGTGCTGGCTGCAAAATCCAGGTTGCGTCCTATTTTGATGACTTCGCTTACGGCTTTTTTAGGGGCGCTCCCTATGATGTTTGTGACGGGAATGTCGGCAGTCGGAAACTTTGTGATTGGTTTGACAATGGTTGCCGGACTTTTCTCCGGAATTGTATTGGGGGTATTGCTCGCTCCGCTCTTGTTTGTCGTATTCATGAATATAAATGAACGTCTCAAGGGGCGTAAAAAGGGACAAAATATAAAGGAAGAGCTTCGTGATATAGATATGACAGAGAATGTGTAAATGTTTAACCTGTATAATTAGATGAAATTATATATTCCGATATTCATAATGATTGCAACTTTAAGCAGTTGTAATATTTATAAAACCTACAAACGTCCGGATGTGAAAACGGATGATTTGTATGGAAAAGAATTGCAAGTAACCGATACCCTTTCTATCGGCAGAATGGATTGGAAGGATCTGTTTACAGACCCTAAACTGCAGGCTCTGATCGATAGCGGGCTTATTAATAATACAGACTTGCGGATTGCCCGGCTGAAGATAGATGAATCGAAAGCTTTGCTGACATCGGCGCGTCTGGCTTATCTGCCTTCGGTGAATCTGGCACCGGAAGGAGGATTGTACAGCTACAAGGGGGAACCGTTGCAGAAGGGTTATCAGCTTGCAGCTACGGCAAGTTGGGAAATCGATATTTTCGGTAAACTGACAAATGCCAAGCGAAAAGCAAGTGCAAACCTGGAGCAGAGTGAGGCCTATAGACAGGCTGTACGGTGTGGCCTGATAGCGAATATAGCCGACAGTTATTATTTGTTGCTGACTCTTGATAAACAGCTTGATGTGGCTCGCGAAACCGAAACGAACTGGAAAGATTATATTCATGTTCTGGAAGTCCTGAAAAAGACCGGAAGGGCGGATGAGACTGCTATCCGGCAATCGGAAGCGAATTATTTATCGGTACAGTCGGAGGTAGTTAGACTCGGACAGCAAGTGAAAGAAGTGGAGAATAATCTTTCTGCTCTATTAGGACATGCCCCTTCAATGATAGAGCGGGGCAACTTGGATACACAGTCTTTCCCGGATACATTGTTGGTAGGGATTCCGCTGGATTTATTGAAATACCGTCCGGATGTCCGAATGGCTGAGGCTTCGTTGAAAGGGGCTCTTTATACGACAAATCAGGCTTATTCCGCTTTTTATCCAACGATTACGCTTGGAGGTACTGCCGGATGGACCAATACGAATGGCGGCGTGATTTCAAATCCGGGAGCCTGGCTTTTCCAGGCTGTGGGAGGAATTGTACAGCCTTTGTTTAATAGAGGTGCCAATATTGCAAATCTGAAAATAGCCAAAGCACAGCACGAAGAGGCATTGCTGACATTCCAGCAGACCTTATATGATGCTGGTGCGGAAGTGAATAATGCGGTTACGCAATGGCAAAGTTCCCGTATTCAGATAGATTTGAGCGGTAAGCAGGTCGAAGCTCTGGATATTGCATTGGAAAATATCCGTTTGCGGATGAAATACGGGAATTTAAATTATCTGGAGGTCTTGTCTGCACGGCAAATGTTATTGAGTGCCCAAATGAATTATTACTCGTCTTGTTTTGAGGAGATACAAAGTGTCATAACTCTTTTCCGTGCTCTGGGAGGAGGTTCGGAATATAGGTGAGAACAATATTTTTAGATAAAACAATAAATTTTTTATTCCGGGAAATAATATAATTTTCATATATTTTCAGCTTATATCTATTTGATATACAGTTAATAAAAGGTCCTGCGCTTGTCAAATAATACAATAATTATGTTATATTTGTCAGCACGGGACTTTGAAATACCGGTCCTTTACAAAAATTGATAGTTGGAATAAAATGTAGGGGAGATGGAAAAAGGGGTAATTTACTTATATGAATTTGTTTTTTCTATTTTATTATTGAAGGCTTGTAACTTATATATTGATATATGGACGAGCTGACTTTATCTATTTTGTTGTTATCAGCAGGGATTGTTTTCCTTGTTTTGGTGTGGAAATTGGTCGGTTGTTACCGTTCGAAGCCATCTGATGCAGGAAAAACATCTTTTTCTGTTCCTGAATCCGTTCCTGTTGCATTTGTCCAGCCTTTTTTACATGTGCCCGAAAGCCATATACGGACTGATTGTATGGCTAAAGAGCGGTCTATACAGGTACATTGCTCTTCTTCATCTTGGGAAATACTTAATGTATCCGATTCTTCCTGGCTGAATGTTGAAAAAGTAAATTCAGGAGAGTTATTAGTCCGTATGTCTACGAATTTTACTGATGCAGTACGAAGAACAGAAATCCATATCCGTCTTTTAAGTAGTGAAAATATATTGGAATCAACACTTGTAATTGTTCAAAGTGAATTGGGGTATTATCCGGAATTGAATTTGTCTAAGGATTTGTATATACAATCCGGGGAAAATAGTGCTACTGCTTATCCGCATGTTACGCCGGACAATAAATGCGATGAATGGAAAATAAAAACGCTGTGTACAAGTGATGAAGGAACCTGGTGTGAGGTTGTTCCCGCTGCAGGAGTACGTATGCGCGGATCTTATGATTTATGTATCAGAACCTTGCCAAAGCCAGCCAATGTATCTGTAAGAACGGCTGTTGTAACACTTGAATGCGGAACTTATCCTTTTAATACAGAACGTTCTATCGTTATAAATCAGGGAATCGTCTTTACTTATTATATAGAATATCCGGCATTTGATCCGTGTAGCCGTGGCAGGGAAGCTATAGAAACTCCCCTTTCCTATACCCGGGAAGACCCGGTGAAAACATATACGATTCATGTTCGTTGTAATATTAACTGGAAAATCATGTATACCCCGGCTGATTGGGTTGAGATAGGAAAAACCGAACCGGAAGGAGAGCCTTATAATGCTTGGTTTACAGTAATCGTTCATCCGAATGACCAGGGGACACTGTGGAATGGTCTTTATGCAGCCAGGCATATGATTATTAGTCTGGTTACAGAAATGGGGCAGGTGCATGATATTTTTGTTTATCAGGGGGGCTATGTGGTAATAAACGGACGTCGATGGTTAGACCGTAATTTGAAAAGGAAAAATGTGCTTACTTGTAATGCCATTCCTTTGGGATTGTCCGCAAAAGAGCAAGGAATAGACGGGGGACTTTTTCGTTTTGGGCATACGGATACCAATTGGGAAGATGTGCCGGCTCTTCCGGCTTCGGAATGGAACAGGAATACCAATGAGCACCCTGTACGCAATGACGATTCCGATCCCTGTCCAAAAGGATGGCGTGTTCCTTCTGCTTTGGAATTATCCGGTTTGTTTTGCTACCAGAATTACGCTTTTCGTTATGCCTCCGACCGTTGGCATACTTTGTTTTCGGATGATGGAGTTCCGGTATTTTTCCCTCTTGCCGGTTATTGTTCCCATATCAATGGCTGTTTGATGGAGAGGAAATTCGAAGGGCGTTATTGGAGTTGTACGGAATATTCTCCTATTTATGCTGATGCATTGATTTTGCGTCCTGCAAAATTTCCACAACAACGGCAGGAATTGAAAAAACAAAGTTTTTCTGTCCGTCCGGTTGAAATCTGAACATTAGATTGAAGCGACTAATTCTTCAAAGTTATCTTTATCGATTGCTTTACTTTTTACTTTACTGCGATAGGAATATACAGTAGCCAGTGAGCACCCCAAAAAATGTGCAATGCTGGCTGCATTATTAATACCCAGACGGATTAGGGCGAATATACGCAGTTCGGTGGTCAGTATCTCTCCGGATTTGGGCAATATTTGTCCTTCCGGGGTCATCAGCTTATTAAAAGATTCGATGAAATGGGGAAAAAGGCGTATGAATGATTTATCAAATTCATTATAGAAGTTTTTCCGTTCTTCGCTTATAAACTGACCGGACTTGATTGTTTTAAACAATTCTTCTGTTTTGGAAGCCATTGCTAATCTGGCAAGTGAACGCCTGTAGGCTTCCAGCTTATCAAGATAAACAATACATTGGCTGAGATAGAGAGCAATATATTCTTCTTTTATCTTACTTGTTTGGTTTAGTTCCTGATTGGTGTATTGCAATTGGGAATTTGTTAAACTTAACTTTTTCCGTACGGCAGAAAGCTTTTTCATTTGCCGTTGCAGATAAAATATTGAAATGAGTAAAAGCAAAGTAAGTATGCTGACTATTAACAGGGAAATACGAATTATATTGCGTTCTTTCTGTTGTTTTAATTTGTATGCCTTATCAATAATAGGGAAAAATTCGGTTACTTCAATAGAACGGAGCCTTGCATTACAGGCTACCGCATCTTCCAGGGCACAGCTCAAATATTTGTAAGCACGGTCTATATCCCCCAATTTATACATCAGAAGTGCCAGTTTTTGTAGGGAGATATATTCGCGAACCGGCATTTTTAAATCATTCATGGCTGTTAGCGCCAAATATTTGATTTCATTGTCGGTATCTCCTTTCTGTTCATAGGCAAGCGACATATTATAATACAGGTATGAACGGTTGACACAGCTTGTAGGGTTTTTGAGTTCCTTTTCTGAAATGACGATGGCGCTGTCCGGTTGTCCGTTCACAATTAATTTGTCGGCCAGAACAATGTTATAGTCGGGACCTTTTGCCAATCCTAAAATGGAATCCCGATACGTATTGGTGATGGCTTCGTATTGTTTTTTTTCTTTTGTGTTTGTATAATCGGCAAGCCAGCCATAGTATGTACGTCCTGTATAATAATAGTACAGTAAAGAGGCGGAATCAAGTTCGTGGGGATTTATATTTTCCAGTTGTTTGAATGCTTCAATATAAAGCCCCATAATTCCGAATACTTCAGCTTTGGAAATTTGTAAGTCATTTGCAGATTCGGTGGAGGGATATCTTTCAAGTAATTTTTCTCTTTGGAAAAGATACTGTAAGGCAGAATCAGCCTGGAAATGCAGATAGGTTTTATAGAGTGATTTATACAGTTCATCCCGTTGTTCAAAAGAAAGTGAAGTGACGAACCGTTTTTCCAGGCTGTCGATTTCTTTTTGTTTCCGGGCATGATAAACAGATTTCCGGCTGATAACTTTGTCCAATTCGCGTAGTAAAGCCGCATTTTCCGGATTGACAGATGGCATAGCAAAAAGAATGTTTACCGGGAAAAGCAGGGATAGCAAAATATAGCATAGCGTTTTCATCGTACTTTTTCTTAATTGATATTTTGACAAATATAATAATATTATTTTACGCTTATAGAGTTTTTATCATAAACATATAAACTAAAATTGCTTTGTAACAGACTTTGATTTTTTCTCTTTATATAGACAGGTAAAGTATTGTATATTAGATTTAATGCGCTTTAATATATTTTGATTTTTATTCTTATCCAAATTTGAGGTATCCCGGTTCTTTATTTTTGCGATGTTAAGAATTTTAAAATCTGAATTTACCATGAAATGTCTTTTTAGAGTAGTTTTAATCTGCCTTGTTCTTTGTCTTCCATTTATTGTTGAGGCGAAAATAAAGAAAGTAGAACCCGCTTTTTGGTGGGCTGGCATGAAGAATCCGGAATTGCAAATATTATTATATGGCGATGATATTGCAACCGAAGATGTGCAATTGTCTTCTCCCGATATCCGCATTAAACAAATAGTCCGGTTGGATAATCCGAATTACCTCTTATTATATTTGGATCTGGCAGGGGTGAAGTCTCAACAGTTTGATATCCTCCTGACAAAAGCAGGCAAACAAACAAAAATTCCCTATGAAATAAAACAACGTAAGGAACAGGCCTCCCTGGTAAAAGGTTTTGGACCGGAGGATGTGCTGTACCTGATTATGCCGGATCGTTTTTCAAATGGTAATCCGGCCAATGATATCGTATCCGGTATGCTTGAAAATCGTGTGGACCGGAACAATCCGTCGGCTCGTCATGGAGGAGACTTGGCAGGAATAGAGAACCATCTTGATTATTTCTGTGATTTGGGAGTAACGGCAATCTGGTTGAATCCTATCCAGAAAAATGATATGGCTCACGGCTCTTATCATGGATATGCTATTACTGATTATTATCAGATGGATGCCCGTCTGGGAGAAAATGAAGATTTTCGCCGGTTAGTAGATAAAGCTCATCAGAAAGGGTTGAAAATAGTGATGGATATGATTTTCAATCACTGTGGAAGCGAGCATTTCTTTTTCAAGGATAAGCCTTCTCATGACTGGTTTAATTATCAGGAACATTTTGTACAGACATCTTACCAGACAATGCCTCAGGTCGATATTCATCATTCGGACTATGATCAGAAAAAAAATATAGATGGTTGGTTTACCGAGTCTATGCCCGATTTAAACCAACGGAATCCGCATTTGGCTACTTATTTGATTCAAAATAGTATTTGGTGGATTGAATATGCCGGAATTAACGGAATCCGTCAGGATACGCATCCTTATGCTGACTTTGATATGATGGCTCGCTGGTGTAAAGCGATAGCTGCCGAGTATCCGGATTTCAATATTGTGGGTGAAACTTGGCTTGGCAATAATGTAGGAGTCTCTTTCTGGCAGAAAGACAGTAAGATTGCTGCTCCCCGTAATTCTTATTTGCCTACGGTTATGGACTTCCCGCTTTGGGATGCCATGTCATGGGCGTTTGACGAGGAAACAAATCAATGGGATAAAGGGCTGGCTCGCTTATATGGTTATTTATCACAGGATATTGTGTATACCAATCCGATGAATTTGCTGGTATTTCTGGATAATCATGACACTTCCAGATTTTATAAAGTACCTCCTAAAAATAACTTGGACCGTTATAAGCAAGCCATTGCATTTTTACTGACAGTTCGTGGTATTCCTCAGATATATACGGGAACCGAAGTCTTAATGGCAGGTGATAAGGCAAACGGGGATGGTGCATTGCGTGAGGATTTCCCGGGTGGATGGGCAGGAGACAAACGGAATGTTTTTACTGTAACCGGTCGTAATACCTTGGAAAACGAAGCATATGACTATATGAAGAAATTACTTCATTGGCGTGCCGGCAACAAGGTGATTAGTAAAGGTTCTTTTAAACATTTCATACCGCAGGATGGCATTTATGTTTACGAAAGACATTATGGAGGTAAATCCGTAACTGTAATTCTGAACGGAACCGACCAGGCAAAAGAAATGAATCTGGCTTCTTATAAAGAAGTGCTCCCTAAAGAACAATCGACAGATGTATTGAGTGGAAAAGTTATTCCATTGAAAAATACACTGTCCTTGCAACCACGTCAAGTATTGATTTTGGAATTTTAATCACAAATAACAATCGATAAATCACCATGAAAAGAAAATTAGTCATGTTAATGGCCGTATTAGGCAGTTGTGCTTTCAGTTATGCACAGCAGTTATTATCACCGGATGGAAATCTGGAAATGAACTTTCATTTGAATGAACAAGGAGCACCGGTTTATGAATTGACCTATAAAGGAAAAGCGGTTATCAAACCCAGCCGGTTGGGACTTGAATTGAAAAAAGAAGATGCGAATGCCGCAGTTGATTTTGAATTTAAACAACGGAAAGATGTGGCATCACTGGATAAAAAAACAAACTTGTATAATGGCTTCCGGATAAAGGATACGAAAACATCGACTTTTGATGAAACCTGGAAACCGGTTTGGGGAGAAGAAAAAGAGATACGCAATCATTATAATGAATTGGCTGTGACATTGGATCAGCCATTGAATGACCGTACGATCCGGGTCCGTTTCCGCTTGTTTAACGATGGATTGGGTTTCAGGTATGAATTTCCACAGCAACCTAACTTGAACTATTTCGTAGTAAAAGAAGAAAAGACACAGTTTGCAATGGCGGGCGACCATAAAGCATTTTGGCTTCCCGGAGACTATGATACACAGGAGTATAGTACTACAACATCCCGGCTGAGCGAAATCCGGGGATTGATGAAAGAAGCGGTTACCCCCAACTCTTCTCAAACACCATTTTCCATGACAGGCGTACAGACTCCTTTAATGATGAAATCGGAAGATGGACTTTATATCCATTTGCATGAGGCAGCTCTGGTCGATTATTCCTGTATGCATTTGAATCTGGATGATAAAAACATGGTTTTTGAATCTTGGTTGACCCCTGATGCCAAAGGCGATAAGGGGTATTTACAAACCCCTTGCCAGTCTCCATGGAGAACGGTTATAGTAAGCGACGATGCACGTGATATCCTGGCGTCCCGTATTACCTTGAACCTGAATGAGCCTTGTAAACTGGAAGATGTTTCCTGGATTAAACCTGTTAAGTATATCGGTATCTGGTGGGATATGATTACCAATAAAGGAAGTTGGGCATATACTGACGATTTAAACAGTGTAAAACTGGGTGAAACCGACTATTCTAAAACCAAACCGAACGGACGTCATTCTGCTAATACTGCCAATGTAAAACGCTATATTGATTTTGCAGCGAAACATGGATTTGATGCCGTACTGGTGGAAGGTTGGAATGAAGGTTGGGAAGATTGGTTCGGCAAAAGTAAGGATTATGTGTTCGATTTCGTTACTCCTTATCCTGATTTTGATGTGGAAGAAATACACCGTTATGCTGCCAGCAAAGGAATCAAGATGATGATGCATCATGAAACTTCAGCTTCTGTCCGTAATTATGAACGCCATATGGATAAAGCATACCAGTTTATGGTAGATAATGGATACAATTCTGTAAAAAGCGGATATGTAGGAAACATAATTCCCCGCGGAGAATATCACTATAGCCAGTGGCTGGTAAATCATTACTTGTTTGCCGTAAAGAAAGCTGCCGAATATAAAATTATGGTGAATGCCCACGAAGCTGTTCGCCCTACCGGTTTATGCCGCACATATCCGAATCTGATTGGTAATGAATCGGCTCGCGGAACCGAATATGAATCTTTTGGTGGTAATAATGTAGACCATACTACGATTCTGCCGTTTACCCGCCTGGTTGGTGGCCCGATGGATTATACTCCCGGGATTTTTGAAACACATTGCAGTAAAATGAACCCGGAAAATACTTCGCAGGTACGCTCCACTCTGGCACGTCAGTTAGCTTTATATGTAACGATGTATAGCCCGCTTCAGATGGCCGCCGATGTCCCGGAACATTATGAAGAGCATATGGATGCCTTCCAGTTCATCAAAGATGTGGCTATTGACTGGGATGAAACCCGTTATCTTGAAGCAGAGCCAGGTGATTATATCACAATCGCCCGTAAGGCAAAAGGAAGTAATGATTGGTTTGTAGGTTGTACTGCCGATGAAAACGGGCATACGGCACGATTAGTTTTTGATTTCCTTGACCCGGGAAAACAATATATAGCCACAGTATACGCCGATGCCAAGGACGCCGACTGGAAAGATAATCCGCAAGCCTATACGATCCGTAAAGGTCTCCTGACAAATAAAAGTAAACTAAACGTTAAAGCTGCCAGCGGGGGCGGTTTTGCAATCAGCATCAAAGAAGTAAAAAGTAAAGCCGAAACGAAAGGATTGTCTCGCTTGTAGATTAAACCCTTATTATATATATACTTAAATTTAAACACATGAAAAGTAGATTGCTGCTATTGTTAGCTGTTTTATGTATGCCACTTCTCGTGTTTGCCCAAAAAAGCATCACGGTGAATGGTATTGTGAAAGATGCGACAGGAGAGCCGGTTACCGGCGCGAATGTCATAGTGAAAGGAACCACGAATGGTACGGTTACTGACCTGGATGGCAAGTTTGTGTTGACAGCCTCTAAAGGTGAAATACTGACTATTTCGTTTATCGGATATAAAGTGGAGGAAGTGCCTGCAGCAGCTTCCATGAATATCACATTAAAAGATGATTACCAAGTGTTGGACAACGTGGTTGTTATTGGTTATGGTACAGTGAAAAAAAATGATGCGACAGGTTCTGTAGCAGCCATTAAACCGGATGAAAAAAACCGGGGTATACAAGTGAGTCCTCAGGACATGTTGATGGGTAAGATTGCAGGTGTATCGGTTGCTTCTTCAACCGGTCAACCGGGCGCAAGCTCTTCCATCCGCATCCGTGGTGGTTCGTCGTTGTCGGCAAGCAATGACCCGCTGGTTGTTATCGATGGAGTGGCTATGAGCAATCAGGCTGTCGATGGGTTGAGCAATCCGTTAAGTACGATAAATCCGGCCGATATCGAATCGTTTACCGTATTGAAAGATGCTTCGGCTACAGCCATTTACGGTTCGCGTGCTTCTAATGGTGTAATCCTTGTTACTACGAAAAAGGGGAAATCAGGGAAAGTAAAGATTAGTTATTCCGGTAATGTCTCGGTAAGTACGAAGCGTAATAAACTGGACGTGATGAGTGGAGATGAGTATCGAGATTATATTAATAATGCATCGACCACAACAGATGCAATGCGGAAAGCATTGAATTTGTATCCGGGTGTAAGCACAGACTGGCAGGATGAGATATTCCGTACGGCTGTTTCTACAGACCATGCCCTCAGTGCATTCGGTTCTGTGAAGGATTTTATGCCTTACCGCGTATCTGTAGGCTATACCAGCCAGAACGGTATCTTGAAGACATCTAATTTCCAGCGTTATACCGGAAGCCTTTCATTGACTCCAACCTTTTTTGAAGACCATCTGAAAGTAAACCTGAATGCAAAAGGTGTGTATATTAAAAACCGTTTTGCAGATACAGGCGCTATCGGCAGTGCTGTCTCTTTCGATCCGACAAAACCGGTAATGAACGACAGCAAATTCGGAGGTTATTATACCTGGACCAACGATTATACTCCTGACGGGACAAAGGCTTCTTCTGCCGGAATCAATCCTGTTTCCATGCTGCAAATGAAGGATGACCGCTCAACCGTGAAATCGTTTATAGGAAATGCCCAGTTCGACTATCAGGTACATGGTTTGCCGGATCTTCGTCTGCATTTGAACTTAGGAATAGACTATTCTTCCAGTTCGGGAACTGCTTATATCGACCCGAATGCTCCTTCCAATTATTTGCCGGATGATGATGCTACAGGTAGTAACCGTATCTATAACAGCACACGCAACAATAAGTTATTGGAGTTCTATGGGCAGTATGCGAAGGATTTTGAATCTATCGCCAGCCATTTTGATATTATGGCAGGTTATTCATATCAAAGTTACCGTTCCAAATCAGATAATGTGACTTATTATTTGTCACGTCGTCCGGAAACTTACGGGCAGAATACAAAAGAAATGAATGAGTTTAAGCAGACCGATACCCAGTATTTGCTGATTTCCTTCTATGGTCGTTTGAATTATTCGTTGATGAATAAATATCTGCTTACATTTACTTTGCGTGATGATGCGTCTTCACGTTTTGCCAAAGATAAACGTTGGGGACTTTTCCCTTCGGTAGCTCTTGCATGGAAAATGAATGAAGAATCCTTCCTGAAAGATTTTAAGAGTTTGGATGAACTGAAACTCCGTTTAGGTTGGGGACAGACCGGTCAGCAGGATATTAACCAAGGGGATTATCCGTATTTATCATTCTACCGTAATGGCAAAGGAGGAGCGATGTACCCGATATATGATGCTTCCGGAAATGTAAGATGGGTGAATGTATTGGCACCGACAGCATCCAATCCGAATCTGAAATGGGAGACTACTACAACCTATAATGCCGGTGTGGATTACAGCTTTTTCAACAACCGTATCAGTGGTGCTGTGGATGTATATTACCGCAAGACCAATGATTTGATTAATGCGGAAGTGAATGTGCCCGCCGGAACGGACTTTGCTGAATATGTAGTATCCAATATAGGTTCTTTGGAAAATAAAGGATTTGAAGTTTCCATTAATACCCGTCCGGTAGTTACCCGGGATTTTAGATGGGATTTAGGTTTTAACCTTGCCTATAATAATACGAAGATTAAAGAGCTTACCTATAATGATAATTCGGACTCTCCGGGTAAACGTTTCGATTCCACAGGCGGAGATGGAGGTTTACGACTGAAAATTCATAGTGTAGGTTATGCTCCGGGTACTTTCTATGTATACAAACAGGTATATGATGAAAACGGGGCTCCGATTGAAGGAAAATACGAAAGCAATAGCGGAAGTGATGTAGTTACGGATAAAGATTTGTATCATTATAAAAAACCGACAGCCGATGTCTTGATGGGCTTTAATTCCAAATTTACTTATAAACAGTGGGATTTAGGTTTTAATGGACGTGTCAGCTTAGGTAATTATAATTATAATGCAATTGCAGCCAATGCTGCTTTAGGCGTAAATGAGGTGTTTGGTAACTCAGCTTTGAGCAATAAGCCTGTTTCCGCACTGCAGACCGGTTTCCAATCCCGCCAACGTTTATCTGATTATTTTATACAAAATGCTTCTTTCCTGAAGATAGATAATATCACATTGGGCTACCAGCTCGATAAATTCTTCGGAATGAAATGGAATGCACGTTTTTATGCTACCGTGCAAAATCCGATTGTGATAACGAAATATAAAGGGCTGGACCCTGAAGTAGACGGTGGTGTGGATAATAATGTATATCCTCGTCCTATCTCCGTATTGTTCGGTGTTAATATCAACTTTTAATTAGTAAGACCATGAATTTTAAAAAATACATAGTATCGGGGGCCGTTTTGTTGTGTGGCTTGGGAATGACCTCCTGCCTGGGTGATTTAGACCAGGAACCAAAACTGGATAAATCCAGTAATTCTATCCACAATGAAGCCGATTGCCAGTCTTTCTTGGCGAAAATTTATTCAGGTTTCGGTTTATCAGGAAATTCTTCCGATGCAAGTGTGGAACCTGACTTACAAGGATCGGACCAGGGAGCACTTGTTTTCCTCCGAGGTTTGATTTCCTTACAGGTACTTCCTACAGATGAAGCTATCTGGAACTGGAGGGATGAGGGAATTGTAGAATTATGTACAGTTGGGTGGGATTATACATTGCCCTATTCCTACACCTTTTATCAGCGTGCCATGTTGAATATTCGCTATTGTAAGGAGTTTCTGAGTGTGTATGCCAAGGATGACGAAATCATTCCGAACCTGAAACAATTCAGGGATGAAGTGCGTGGTATACGCGCCATGAACTATTATTATCTGATAGACTTATACCGTAATCCGGGGGTAGTTTGGGATGATAGTCCTACGGATGATAAATCATGGAAGCCTTCACAAATAGGAACAGAAGCGTTATTTGATAAAATAGTAAAAGAGCTGGTAGACTTGTCTGAAAACGGAAATTTGCCGGAAACTCCAACAATGGCAACCTATGGACGTATGACCAAGCCGGTTATTAATACATTGCTTGCCAAGATGTATCTGAATGCCGAAACTTATATCGGCCGTGCCATGTATGATGAGGCAGCCAAATATGCCAAGAAGGTAATTGATGCCGGATTTGGACTGGAAAGCCACTATGCCGATTTGTTCTGTGGTGAGAACCATTTAACTGGTATTCATAAAAACGAAATTATTTATGCAATACCTTTCGACCATGTCAATGCAAAAAGTTTTGGTAGTTCAATTATGGTAACTGCTGCTGCTTTTGGTGGTGACTTAAATCCTACGTGGTTCGGACTGACATCATCCTGGACTTGTTTGAAACCTACTCAGCAGATGATTGACTTATTTAAAGATAGCCCGGATGATGGTGCGGATGAACATGGCAGTAAGCGTAAAAAAGACAAACGTTATATCTTTTTTGATAATAAAGGAAAACGTTCTCCTGTTTCTAAAATGCAAGATTGGGACAGTGGTTACCTCTGCCATAAATTTACCAACCTCGGTTGGGGTGGAGCAGGCGTTACGCCTACTCCGGACCCTGATACTGATTTCCCATTGTTCCGTTTACCGGATTTATATCTGATATATGCAGAATGTGCCGTACGTGGTGCTTCCGGAGCTGATATAAATACAGCAGTCGGTTATGTAAACCAGTTGCGTGAACGTGCCTATGGCGATCAAAGTGGAAATATATCAGCCGCAAACTTGACACTTGATTTTATTCTTGCAGAACGCGGGCGTGAATTATATTGGGAAGGACAACGTCGCTCTGACCTGGTTCGTTTTGGCAAATTCACGGAAGATTATGCTTGGGCATATAAAGGTGGTACATTGGAAGGGAAAGCTCATCTGGACAAACGTTTCAACATTTATCCGTTTAGTGACCGTGATTTAACCGCAAACCCGAACTTGAAGCAAAATCCGGGTTATGAAACGCTTAACAAGTAAATGATACATAGATTTTCTGTGTGTTTTTGATTTTCGTGAGGGAACTGTTTCTGTAGTGAGGCAGTTCCCTTTTTCTTTGTTTTATTCTGAAAAAAATAATCGAATAAATATAGGAGTATTGCCTTAGTTCACCATAAGACTATGGTATAAAACGTGACAAATATATAAATAAAATGAGCGGATATGAAAACAAAGCTACAGACAGAGTCAACTAAAATATTAATGGTAGGTATTATATATTGGCTTACATTGGGGGGGGGACTTCAATTGGAGGTTATTGAATATTCCGTTTTCCGTCCGGAACAATTTTATTTATTTTTCAGTTAATATAATAAAGTATATATGATAATGACAATCAGGAAAATAACCCGTATATATCCATTCCTTTTTTCTGAAAAGAAAAGGAAAAGAGTAGAAGAACTTGTTTTTATCATAGCGATTATCGCATTTCTTTTTCATCTTGTATTAATAGGTTTAGTGAAATACGGAATTATTCCAAATCATGGAGACAATGACATTGCGCTATTGAATCCGCTGACTGCTATATACACCCCTTTCTCTGTTATATTGCTGTATGAAATATATTCTTTGATTTATTATCTTCCCAAGTCGATTACATTCTATTTAGGGAAGCAATATGAAATAATAATACTTATTCTGATACGTAAAATATTTCATGATCTGGCAGATCTGTCAACGGGTAATGAAGTGTTTACTACTGCTCAAATTGGAAATCTGCTCATTACATTTGCTTGTTTGATTATTTTCTGCCTGCTTATCTTCTGTTTTTATAAATTGACCGGCAATAGAAGTTTTAGAGGGGATGAGGAGTTGTGCATAGACGACTCCCGGAAAAAATATGTGGTTGCAAAAAAGATATTGGCATTACTCCTGATGGTCTTTTTCGTTATACTTTTTGCAAAAAGTTTATTCTTTTTGCAAGATGCCACTTTTTCCATACACGATATTGTCTATCTTATAAAGTCGATGAATGATACCTTTTTCAATACTTTCTTTACGGTGTTGATTTTGACTGAAGTGATGCTACTGTTATTGTCGTTTAACCAGACTGAAGAATTCCATAAGATTATCCGGAACTCAGGTTTTATTATCTCAACAATCCTGTTGAAACTCTCTTTCCAAACAGACGGCCTGATGAATATGCTTCTTACATTCGGGGCTATAGCATTTGGGGTTGCCATTTTGGGTGTGTACAGGCTTTTCGAACGGAAATTGGATAAGAAGCCCTGAATTCTGTATTTTTAGAATGAATGGAAGTCTTATAAGTCTGATTTTATATTGTTATTTTTATTTTACTTTTGCAGTAAAGGATACTTGAATATGCTGTTTATGGAAATAAGAAGACTGAATAAATCGGAATATAGCAATGCTGTAGCTCTTTCTATGGCTGTTTTTACGGAATGTGGGAAAGCTGATTTCAATGGGGATGGTCTTGAAACATTCAAAAGCTTTATTTATAATGAGCAGTTGATGGAAGAACTTACCATCTATGGCGCTTTTGAGGAAAATCAAGAGCTTATAGGCATTATCGGAACAAAGAGTGAAGGGAGACATATTTCTTTATTCTTTATTAAAGCCGAACATCACAGAAAAGGTGTAGGGAAAGCTCTTTTTAATTATTTCGTGGCAAATAATACAGTATCGGAAGTTACAGTCAATTCTTCAACCTATGCTGTCCCTTTTTATCTGAGCTTAGGATTTGAACCACTATGCGGCCCGCAATGTTATCATGGGCTGACAAGCGTACCGATGAAAAACACCAAGATATCAGCCCGATACCAATGATTCGGTTATATCTGGTTGTTTGCCTTCTTTCTTTTGATTGGCAGTCTGGGAAAAAGCTTTCTGAAACGAATCAGGTAGGAGGTCACATTACTGCCTGCAATAATAAGAGTCACAGCCAGAATAATCATAAATATTCCGCAACTTAATCTTGGAGTTAAAGCCTCTCCGAAAATAGTTACACCGAAGAATACGGCGGTTAAAGGTTCCAATGCCCCAAGGATTGCTGTTGGCGTGGATCCTACATATTGAACTGCCAAAGTTGTACAGAGGAATGATATGGCAGTAGGAAAAACCGCCAGTGCAATTAAGTTGCCCCATAAATACCAGTTATCTACAATATGCAGGCTTCTTCCAAAATCCACACGGATTAAAAAGAGCGACATGCCGAAAATCAGTATATAGAAAGTCAGTTTAAGTGTAGCAATATCTTTTAGTTTAGGCAGGTTCACTCCAACGATGTAAATGGCATAAGAAAGAGCTGAGCCCATAACCAGTAGGACTCCGGTTGGGTTAAGTGTTGCACCGTCACTGCTTTTGTAAAGAAGAGCAATGCCGCCCAATGCCAGAAGAATACATAAGATGGTTTGTAAGGTTAGTTTTTCCTTGAAGAACACTGCCATAATCAAAGCTACCAAAATCGGGTAAACAAACAATAACGTAGAAGCAATACCCGCTTCCATATAGTTATAACTTTGAAATAACGCAAGAGAGGAAAAGGCAACCAAAAACCCCAGGATAATTAGTGGAAATATTTCTTTTCGTTTTAATTTAAAATTTCTCCCTCTTGCCTTTATCATTATTCCCAGTATCGGGATAGCAAATAGGTATCTGAAAAAGAGAACAGAGTCCGGATCCATTCCGGTCTTATATAAAGGAAGGGCAAAAAGGGGGTTCATCCCATAAGTAGCAGCGGCTATGGCCCCTAATATATATCCTTTTACTTTTGCATTCATAAATATCTGTATTCATTTTATTTTAGCGGGCAAATGTAGAACGTTCTTTCTGTATTTGCAATATAATCTTTCTGCCAGATATTTAAAGTTTTAAAAAGCTGGCTGGTTGGTAAAATATTTGTAAAGCAAATTTCGGATAAACAGTAAAAAAGACAAATTTTTAGTTGTAGCGAACCTCCGGATTATTTATTACATTTGTAAATGTGGTTTGGATTTTATTCAAGTGAAGAGTAGAATCCGAAGTGTAAATAACCGAATAATGTATGATGGGAGCTATACTTAATGCTATTGTCAAGAAGTCTGTTTTATGGAACCCGTGGCACGGTTGCCATAAGTTGAGTGAGGGTTGCAAATATTGTTATGTCTACCGAGGGGATGCCAAACGGGATGTGGATAGTTCAATAGTGACGCAAACAAGGAATTTTGACGTACCCGTTCGCCGGAAACGTAACGGAGAATACAAGATTCCATCCGGAACACTGGTATATACTTGTTTCACTTCCGACTTCTTTGTTGAAGATGCCGATGAATGGCGTTCAGACGCCTGGGAGATGATACGGCAACGCAGCGACCTCCATTTCATGATGATTACCAAACGAATTGACCGTTTCTCCCAATGCTTACCCGAAGATTGGGGTGATGGATATGACAATGTTACTATCTGTTGTACCGTCGAAAACCAGTCCCGTGCTGATTATCGCCTACCTATTTATCGCAGTTCTCCCATCAAACACAAGATCATTATTTGTGAACCGTTGTTGGAACGGATTGATCTTAGTCCTTTTAGTATCGGTGATTGGGTGGAACAGGTGGTCGTGGGTGGAGAATCCGGGTATGATGTTCGTTCCTGTGACTTCGACTGGGTGATGGAACTTCACGATGTATGTGCAGAGGCAGGTATCTCATTCTGGTTTAAGCAAACCGGAGCGAAGTTCATCAAAGATGGCAAACTTTATCATATCAAACGTCAATTCCAGCATTCGCAGGCACGGAAGGCCGGGATTAATCTGGCTCATACTGAAATCCTGAGGGGATTAAATTTTAAGCATAAATATTAGCAAGCCTGAATAAGAAAAAAGTGACATCCCTCACCCCTCTGAGTTGTGCCCTGAAAGCTTTTATTTTAGCATTGAAGGATTCACTTGCAGCATTGGTTGGTCGTCTTCTAAAAAAGGCAACAATATTTAAGTAATGTGCTTGTATAGTCCTGGCTACAGTTCCAAAAGAAAGAAAACCGGATCTGTCTACCTCGTCATACCAATGTGCCAGGCGTGTCAAGGCAATATCTGCCGATTTTACCTGGTGATATATCAAGCCCAGCCTCATGCTTAAGTAATAGGCTTTCTTAATATCGGGATATTCCCGGAAAAGAATCCTGGCCCTTTTTCTTTGGCTCTCAGACCAAAGTTCATCTTTCTTGAATAAAAGGTACCGGCTTCTTGCCAACAGTTGTTTGCGGCTGTCCCCATTCTCAAATGTTTCAGGGACAAAGGGCTGACCGGATGTTTTGCATAGGTAAGCTCGACCATTTCTTTATCCAATGCCTCCCATCGTGCCTTTATACGCATTTCCTGTACAGCTTCAAAAGCGAGCTTCTGAACATGAAAACGGTCGATAACCTGTTTGGCGGCAGGAAAACAAACACGGGTTATCTGAGCCATATTGGGAGCCATGTCCAAGGTGATTTCACGAACCTGAAAACGCCTGCGACGGGAAAGTTTGAGCAATACTTGAGAAACCTTTTCTGCGGATGTACCTTTAACCATGGCGATGATGGTACCTTTTTTACCTTTCGCATCTTTGTTTATCAGGATTGTATACAACTCTCCTGAAGAAAGAGCTGTTTCGTCCAGCCCGACATAGGGCCCTATGTTTTTCTCGAAGAGAATCCACTCTTGGGCATGGGAACGCTGTTCCCAATTCTTAAAATGACTCAGATGATTTTTGTATTGCGACTCCAACTGTTTAGCATCCATCCCGTAATGATCCGCCAAAAGACTAATGCTTAGAGCTCGAGAGTCGATCCAATGCTTTTAAAAAAGACGCAAACTCTGTCGTTATTTGCGTTCCTTCTGCCACTAATTTCCAATTGCGGCTTACATATTTACCTGTACGGTGATTGAACCAGCGACGTTTCTTGATAAACAATAAACAAGTACGACTACGCATCGGATAATCGTGCATCCTGACTTGTTCATAAAAACCCTTGCTCTCTAATTTGTCTGTTGTATATTCCGTGGGATGTATATTCTTCTCTTCAAAGTATATTTCTACCTGATCTGGCTTTTCTTGGAAATCTGACAACTCAAAATAATCGAACATTCCATCTGGAAAGATAAAACGAAGAAATTCATCGTAACTCATTGCTTTTCTTTTTTTACTCAGGCTAAGATACGATTTATTATTTTAATCCCTCAGATTTTCGGTATGAGCCATTAATCTGGCTCTGCCCTAGTCCCACGATTTATCCACCGATAATATGCTTGAAACGGCTATTTTCTGCTACTTGCCAGAAAAAAGAAATCCCTGATAATGTCTGATTATCAGGGATTTGCTTGATTTTTCTTGTTGTTTCAGTGATCCGCCTGGGGTTCGAACCCAGGACCCCATCCTTAAAAGGGATGTGCTCTACCTGCTGAGCTAGCGAATCATCCGGTGCGTTACTTCTGTAATGCGGGTGCAAAGGTAGGGCTTTTTTTTATATATGCAAGAGTTGAAGCTACTTTTTTTTACTTTTCTCTATGTTTTTTTCTGTTGAAGGGATTGATTTTATATCATATTCCTCTTCTTCGTGTAAGATAAACCGCTTGTAATAAGAGAGGAATAGTGTTGTTAAAGGCAAGGCAATAATTAATCCGATAAAACCTAATAAAGTTCCCCAAATAGACAGGGATAGTAAAATAATCGCAGGATTTAGTCCCATCGCTTTTCCCATGATACGTGGAGTCAGGTATAAATCCTGGATGACTTGTACGATACAAAGGACTAAAACCGCCAGTCCGAATATAATCCAGAAATTTTCACCGGTTTCTGCCGCTTTTAATAAAGCAAGTAGAATCATAGGAATGATACCGATAGCCTGCATGTAAGGAATCAGGTTTAAAACGCCAATAAATAATCCCAATATAACAGCCAGAGGGAAATCAATAATTTTGAAGCCGATAGCTAAAAGTACGCCTACGCAAAGAGCAATCAGAGACTGCCCGCGGAAATAGCGGTTCATACTGTATTCCACATCTTCGGCCAATCCCTGGACAAAGGGGCGGTAGCGCCCCGGAATCAGTTTAATCCATCCGTCGGCAATCCGTTCATAATCTAATAAGATAAAGATAAAATAGAGTAAGATGATGAAAATAATGGTAATACTGAAAAGCACTGAAAAAGTGTTTGTCAGCAATATCCACATTTTAGGAGCTAATTGTTTTATCGCATTTTCTATATTTTCTTTACTAAGTAATTTATATAACTCATCCGGATCTATATTTTTTTCAATGAAGTGAATCCAGGACTGGGGAATCATAGGGATGCGTTCATAGTTTTGATTAGGTTCCTGTATCAACTCCATGGTCCTGTTTACTTCCTGTGTGACAGAAGGTACTACAAGAAAATAGAGCATGGTGCATACTAAAATTGTAGATATAATAACTGCAACAATCGAAAGTATACGGCTTCTGAATTTAAGCTTGTACTGGAAGAATTTCACGAAAGGCTGCATCATATATGCCAATAACCAGGCGATAAGAAAAGGAAGTAAGGCATTTCGCAGCAATGCAATTAAGAAGATGATGCCACCGACAATTGCAATACTAAATACGATGCGTACAACTCGATCAAATGTAAAAGGTCTGTCGAACATATTGTTCCTGTTTAATTTTTTATCTTTGCTCGGAACAAAGATAAAATAAAGTAGAATAGATTAAAGATATGCGTAAAAAAATATTTATTCTTTTCATCTCGATATGTTGTGTCTTAACTGGAAGTGCCCAAACATCACAGGCAATCAGGCAGTTGTTAAGTTCTCCTTTTATGAGAGGGGCTTCTTTTTCACTTGTTATCAAAGAATTGAATAGTGGGAAAATTATTTATAGCCATGAGCCGGATCTGCAAGTAGCGCCAGCCTCTGTTCTTAAAACCGTAGCAACTGCTACGGCGCTGGAAATATTAGGGGAGGATTACCGTTATCCTACTTCAATAGAGTATGAAGGCACTCTTGAAAATGGCATATTAAAGGGGAATCTTTATATAAAAGGAAGTGGAGACCCAAGTTTGGGTTCTTCTTATTTTGCTTCCGAGCAAAATACTTTTATGAGAAAATGGATAGAAGCAATACAAAAAGCCGGAATAAAAGAAGTAAAGGGTGCCGTTATTGCCGATGAAAGTATATTTGATACGGAAGGGGTTTCTATCCGTTGGTTGCGGGAAGATATGGGGAACTATTATGCTCCAGGCAGTTATGGACTTTCCATCTTTGATAATATGTATAAATTGTATTTGCAAAGTGGAGTTCCCGGTTCTCGTGTAACTATTAAGCGGACGGAACCGGATGTTTCATTTATCCACTTTTCCAATTATTTGAAATCGGCTCCTGCGGCTTTGGACAGTGCCTATATTGTGGGTGCTCCTTATGCGAATGAACGTTATTTATATGGAGCTATTCCGGCAAATAGGGAAAATCATGTATTAAAGGGGGATATTCCGGAACCTGCATTGTTTTTGGCTCAATATCTTACCAAAAAGATGAAGGCCGCAGGCATTACTGTTCATAAGGCGCCGACCTGCTACCGGATAGAGAAAGAAGCAGGCAGATGGAATACAAATAAAAGACATACGTTGGTAACTACTTATTCTCCTGAATTGAAAGAGATAGCGAAAGTAACGAATCATGTCAGCCATAATCTATTTGCAGACGCATTGGTAAAAACTGTAGGATTACAGTATAAGCCAGGTAAAAATGAGGTAATCTCATCGTTTGGCAGAGGTATTAAAGCAGTTACAGGATATTGGAAAAGTAAGGGCTTGGATGTGTTCCCTTTATGGATGAATGACGGTTCGGGGTTAGCTCCTTTTGATAAGGTTTCCGCCCGGTTTATAAATGATCTGCTTACTTATATGGCTCTTCATTCTAAATATTCTGATGCGTTTACCGCATCTTTGCCGCAGGCAGGAATAGAAGGTTCTGTACGAAACTTTTTGAAGGATACAAAGCTACAGGGAAAAGCCCGTCTGAAAAGTGGTGGTATCAGCCGAGTTCGTTCTTATGCCGGATATGTGGAGATAGATGGGAAGACATATGCGGTTGCTGTTTTTTCAAATAATTATTCCTGTAACATGGCAACCATGACGCGGATGCTTGAAAAACTATTGGTGAATTTATTCTGAGGAAACCACTTTATTTTGATATGGCTGGAAATACCCTTTTATAAGGATTATAGTTATGGTTTTCCGAAATCATAACTATGAATTGGAAAAATCATAACTATGAGTATTTTCAGGAGTCCCGTTAAACCTTTTTTATTTAGCTTTGTCATAATTCAGCATACTTATGTATATTTACATGTCGATAATGTTTTTTGTTGAATACCTGAAGAGATAATATGACTAAGAGAATGAAGTGGGGCGTTACGGCTGCAATTTTATTACTGATTGCAGGGATGATTGTTTATCCACAGATTAAAAGCAAGTTAAAAGCGTCTAAAGATGCGGAAGAAGTAGTTCCGACAGCGGGAAGTCAAATTCAGAAACAAGTACTTCGTATCAATGCGGAGGTTCTGAAGTACCAGTCACTTACAGATAAAGCGATTGTAACCGGAAGTACGATGCCTGATGAAGAAGTAGACCTTTCTTTTGAAGCATCCGGAAAGATTGTTGCTATTTATTTTACGGAAGGAACGCACGTGAAGGCTGGCGACTTATTGGCTAAAATTAATGATAAACCACTACAAGCCGAATTGAAAAAACTGGAAGCCCAGATACCTTTGGCAAAAGACCGTGTATACAGGCAACATACCTTGTTGGAAAAAGATGCAGTCAGCCAGGAGGCATACGAACAGGTTGCAACCGAATTTGAAAAACTGATGGCGGATATCGAATTGGTCAAAGCCAATATTGCCCAGACGGAACTTCGTGCTCCTTTCGATGGTATCATCGGTCTTCGTAATGTCAGCGAGGGAGCATATGCTTCTCCTTCGACCATAATCTCCAAATTAACCAAGATATCTCCTTTAAAAATTGAGTTTTCCGTTCCGGAGCGATATGCGGAAGATATAACAGACGGTACGCCGATCGTATTCCGTATGAACTCGTCCGTTGGTATGATGCAGGATTATAAGGCAACTGTATATGCAGTGGAAAGTAAAATAGATGAGGCTACCCGCTCGTTGAAAGTGCGTGCGACTTATCCGAACAGGGACGAATCGATTGCACCGGGACGTTATACCTCTGTTGAAATTACCCGCCGTGAGATAAAAGAAGCATTGGCTATCCCCAGTGAAGCTCTGATTCCTGAAATGGGAAAGAACATCGTTTATTTGTATAAAAGTGGTGTGGCGGAACCTGCGGAAATTATTCTGGGACTTCGCACCGAGAGTCAGGTTCAGGTTTTGAAGGGACTGAGTGTCGGTGATACGGTGATTACTTCCGGTGTGATGCAACTTCGTACGGGAATGAAAGTGGCGATTGATAATCTGAAGTAACGACAACATGGCGAATATTTCTGAAATAAGTATAAAGAGGCCGGTACTCTCGACCGTTATGATGCTTATCCTCCTGTTGTTCGGGATGATTGGTTATAAATTTCTGGGAGTGCGTGAGTTCCCGAGTGTGGACAATCCTATTATATCGGTGAATGTATCCTATCCGGGTGCTAATGCCGAGGTTATCATGAACCAGATTACGGAGCCGTTGGAACAGAACATCAACGGTATTCCGGGTATCCGTTCGTTGAGTAGTGTCAGTAGCCAGGGAAGTTGCCGTATTACGGTAGAATTTGAATTGTCTGTAGATCTGGAAACGGCAGCAAATGACGTACGTGACAAAGTATCACGTGCCCAACGTTATTTGCCCCGTGATTGCGACCCTCCAACTGTATCGAAAGCGGATGCGGATGCAACTCCGATTATGCAGATCGGTATCCGGAGTAGTAAGCGTTCGTTGATGGAACTGAGTGAAATTGCCGAATTGACGGTAAAGGAACGGCTTCAGACAATCCCGAATGTAAGTGGTGTGGATATCTGGGGGCAGAAACGTTATTCCATGCGTTTGTGGTTGGACCCCATCAAGATGGCTGGTTACGGAGTCACTCCGTTGGACGTGAAAAATGCGGTCGATGCAGAAAATGTCGAATTACCTTCCGGCAGTATCGAAGGGAATACCATAGACCTGTCTATCCGTACGCTCGGTTTGATGCATACTGCAACAGAATTTAATGATTTGATTATTAAACGGGATGGCGAGAATATTATCCGTTTTCAGGATGTAGGGCGTGCCGAGGTAAGTCCGGAAGATTTGCGAAGCGTGATGCGTAAAAACGGAGAGCCGATGGTTATCGATGTGATTATCCCGCAGCCGGGTGCCAACCAGATTGAGATTGCCAATGAAGCCTATAAACGTATCGAGCAGTTGGAAAAAGACTTGCCGGAAGATGTTACGGTCGAAATGGTGTATGATAATACCCGTTTTATCCGTGCCTCCATCAAGGAGGTGGAAGAAACAATCTATGTGGCTTTCCTTTTAGTGGTATTGATTATCTTCCTGTTCTTGCGCGACTGGCGTGTGACGATGGTGCCTGTGGTGGTAATCCCCGTTTCACTGGTCGGAGCGTTCTTTGTGATGTATGTCTCGGGTTTCTCAATCAATGTGCTGACGATGTTGGCGGTAGTGCTTTCGGTCGGTCTTGTGGTAGACGATGCGATTGTGATGGCAGAGAATATCTATGTGCGTATCGAGCAGGGGATGGAACCGAAAGAAGCGGGTATCGAAGGTTCGAAGGAAATCTTTTTTGCTGTAGTGTCTACGACGGTAACACTGGTATCTGTATTCCTTCCGATTGTTTTTATGGAAGGTATGACGGGGCGTTTATTCAAGGAGTTTAGTATTGTGATTGCCGGTTCGGTGACGATATCTTCTTTTGTCGCTCTGACTTTCACACCGATGTTGGCAACTAAACTGTTGAAAAAACGGGAAAATAAAGGTTGGTTATATACGAAGACCGAGCCGTTCTTCGAGGGATTAAATAATATATATGCGAAGACATTGAATGCCTTCCTGAACCATAAGTGGTGGTCCATACCTATCGTTGTGATTCTTTTCGGCTCTATCGGTTATTTCTGGAATACGATTCGTTCTGAGTTATCTCCGTTGGAAGACCGTTCCTCTATCTCGATTAATATTCGGGCACAGGAAGGGGCTACTTTCGAGTTTATCCGCGACTTTACAGACCAGATTGCTACTATGGCTGATACATTGGCTCCGGAACGTCAGGCATTAACAGTGCGTGCCAATAATAGTAACGGATATATTACGGTTTTGCTTCCGGATATCAAGGACCGCAAACGTTCGCAGATGGAAATTGCCGATGTGTTATCGAAGCATGTGCGTGGAAAGACGGAAGCCCGTGCATTCGTACAGCAACAATCCACTTTTGGCGGACGACGTGGAGGTATGCCGGTGCAATATGTATTGCAGGCAACCAGTCTGGAGAAGCTACAGGAACATTTGCCTGCTTTCATGCAGAAAGTAAATGAAAGCCCCGTGTTCCAGATGGCGGATGTAAACCTGAAGTTTACGAAGCCTGAAGCCCGTATCGAGATTAACCGTGATAAGGCCTCTTCGCTGGGGGTTAGTACTCGCACGATTGCACAGACATTGCAGTATGCGCTGAGTGGTCAGCGTATGGGCTATTTCTATATGAATGGAAAGCAGTATCAGATATTAGGCGAAATCAACCGGCAACAGCGTAATACGCCGTTGGATTTGAAATCTATCTATGTACGCAGTGATGGCGGTGAGATGATTCAGTTGGATAATCTTGTATCCTTGAAAGAAGATGTGGCACCACCTCAGTTATACCGGTATAACCGTTTTGTGTCGGCAACCGTGTCCAGCGGCTTAAATAAAGGCTATACGATTGGGGATGGTTTGGATGAGATGGACCGTATTGCCAGCGAGACATTGGATAGCAGCTTCCGTACTGCTCTATCCGGCGAATCAAAGGAATTTCGGGAAAGTTCGGATAGTTTGATGTTTGCCATGATTCTTGCCTTGTTTATGATTTATCTGGTATTGGCCGCACAGTTCGAGAGTTTTAAAGACCCGTTGGTGGTGATGTTTACCGTACCATTGGCTATTGCAGGTGCATTAATCTTTATGAGTTATTCGGGTGTGACTATGAATATATTCAGCCAGATCGGTATAATCATGTTGATAGGTCTGGTGGCGAAAAATGGTATCCTGATTGTCGAGTTTGCCAATCAGCGACAGGAATCCGGATTAAGTATGGCCGAGGCTATCCGCTCTGCATCGATACAACGTTTGCGCCCGATTCTGATGACGAGTATTTCTACTATTTTAGGTTTGGTCCCGTTGGTATATGCCTCGGGTGAAGGTGCACAGGGACGTATTGCAATGGGTATTGCGGTAGTGGGAGGTATGCTTGTATCTACATTCCTTACCTTATTTATCGTACCGGCCATGTATAGTTTTATTTCAACAGACAGACATGTAAAAAAAGGCAAAGCATGAGACGAGAGTTAATTATAGGAGTATTCGCAGTCTTGGCTGTTTTTTCAGCAAAGGCTCAAGAAGTGTACAACCTCAAACGGTGCATAGAAACGGGGTTGGAACGTAATTATTCAATCCGTATCATTCGCAACGAACAGCAGATAAGCGATAATAATGCAACGATAGGAAATGCCGGTTATCTGCCTACGGTGGATATGAGCGGCGGCTTTAGCGGTACAGTCAATAATAACAATAACCGGATGACTGATGGAACGACCGAAAAGTCGAACGGGATAACGAGCGAAACAGCCAATGTCGGACTGAACGTTAACTGGACTGTTTTCGATGGATTCGGTATCCAGGCGGAATATTCCCGTTTGAAGGAGTTGAAACGCATGGGAGAATTGAATACCCGTATGACTATCGAGGACTTTGTTGCCACCCTGTCCGGTGAATATTATAACCTGATTCGCCAGAAAATCCGTTTGCGCAACCTGAAGTCGACACTCGATCTGTCGAGAGAACGCTTGCGTATCGTAGAAGAACGGTATTTTATCGGTTCGATGTCCCGTTTGGATTTGCAGCAGGCTCAGGTCGACTTTAATGCAGACAGTTCCAATGTGCTGAACCAGCAGGAGGTACTCCATACTTCCCGTATCCGCCTGAATGAACTGATGGCACTCGATAATGTGGAGGAAGAGATCATGATAAAGGATTCTTCCATCACTCCCAATCCTTTTCTGGATGAGGTAGAACTATGGCAGAATACGCTGGCATCCAATGCTTCCTTGCTGATAGCCCAAAAGAACCGTACAATCTCCGAACTGGATTTGAAGAAAATAAAGAGCCGGAACTATCCGTATGTAAAACTGAATGCCGGTTATGGCTATACGGCAAACTGGAATGAAGTGGGAACTACAGACCTGCAACGACGGCTTGGGTTGAATTATGGCTTGACTGTCGGAATAAGTATTTTCGATGGTTTTAACCGCCGCCGTGAACAGCGAAATTCACGTATTCAGATTGAAAACCAAACGTTGAAGACACAAGAATTGGAATTGTCTCTCCGCGCCGACCTGAGTAACTTTTGGATGGCTTACCGGAATAACCTGAATTTGTGGAGCCTTGAAAAAGAGAATCTGGTTGCTGCTCAGGAAAATTACCGCATTGCAATCGACCGGTATAAGTTGGGAGAATTGTCCGGTATCGAGCTGCGTGAAGCCCAGAATAGTTTGTTGGAAGCAGAAGAACGACAGTCTATTGCCGAATATTCAACCAAGCTGTGTGAAGTTTCTTTGCTCCAATTAAGCGGACAGATATTAACCTATACGGCTCCGGAAGACGATAAAGCAAGCTTCTGAGAATTCGCTTTTTCGTGCATATGTATTATTTTTGCTGGCTAAAACAGATAAATATGCGCATTATACCAAAGGCTAATACATTGCGGAAAAGCATATTGTTATATAGGGGAATCCGGTACAGGAAAGGGTACGGGGTTCATTCTCCTTTTGTATTTAACCTGATAACCAAAGTAATAGAAGAGCGATGTTCTTATTATAGTTTTAATGAAATCGAGTTGATGCGGAGAAAGTTACTTTTCCGTGAAGATATAATTACTTATCCCGACAGGCAAAAGAGGGGTAAATTAAAGAAACGTACTATCGGGGAAATCGTGAAACGGGAGGCAATCAAACCGAAACATGGCGCTTTACTGTTCCGTTTATCGAATTATTTCAAATCTAAAAATATTCTTCAATTGGGTCCCTCAATGGGGTTATCTACTCTGTATCTTACTTCTTATGCCACAGGGTTAAAATGTATAGCCTTGGAGAATGTTCCTGAGTTTGCGTCTATCGCCCGCCTTGTCTTTGATAAAGCTGCGCGGAATCCGGTCGATTTGCGTGTAGGGGGGTATAAAGAACTCCTGCCTCAAGCCTTGGTGGATATGGAGCGGATTGATTTCGTATTCTTCAATACCCTGTATGAACAACAAAATAACCTTTGGCTGTTTGAAGAATGCCTGAAACATATACATGAAGATACAGTCTTTGTCTTCGAAGGTATCAAATCCAGCCGTAAGATGCGTGAGTTCTGGGAAAATGTATGTAATCATCCGGAAGTAACCGTGACTGTCGATTTATATTCTATGGGAATCGTGTTTTTTAATAAGCGGCTGCATAAACGGGATTATATTGTTTATTTTTCTTCCTGATAATTTGCAGGGCTCGCTAAAAGAAATGAATTTTATGCCTTGTTTTGCAACATCTTGATTGCATAGATGATTATATGTATGTAGAATTAAAGATTTATAGATATGAAAAAGAGTATAATATATACCGGGACAGGTGATAAAGGCACCACTTCCCTAGTGGGAGGACAACGTGTGTCCAAAGCGCATCAACGTATCGAAAGCTATGGTACGGTGGATGAATTAAATTCTTTTATCGGTTTGCTGATTACTTCGCTCGAGGATAAAGCCGACCAGGATTTCCTGCTTTTTATACAGCATAAATTATTTACTATCGGTTCTTATCTGGCAACCGACCAGGAGAGTACCGAACTGAAGATAGAAAGCAAGGTGATGCCCGAAACGATTACCCGTATCGAACATGAAATAGACCGTATAGACGGTGAATTACCTAAGATGCGTAATTTTGTTTTGCCCGGAGGAAGCCGTTCCGCATCACTGGCACATGTATGTCGTACCGTATGCCGCCGCGCAGAACGCCAGATTTACCGTTTGGCTGAGACTGTAGAGGTTGAAGAACCTGTACTTGTTTTTATGAACAGACTCTCTGATTATCTGTTTGTTCTGGCACGTAAAGAGTGCATCCGCAATAATGGTAAAGAAATAATATGGGATTATACTTGCATCTAAAGAATATTGTTTTATTTTTGCGGAAAAATTGGAAACCTGACTACTGCAAGGTAGTTATTAATACTAGACAGCTATGTATTGGACATTAGAGTTAGCTTCAAAACTGGAAGACGCTCCCTGGCCTGCAACCAAGGATGAATTGATTGATTATGCACAACGTTCAGGTGCGCCTTTAGAAGTAATAGAAAATTTGCAGGAAATGGAAGACGAAGGCGAGATTTACGAATGTATGGAAGATATCTGGCCGGATTATCCAAGTAAGGAAGACTTTTTCTTTAACGAGGAAGAATATTAATGTGCGGTAAACGCATTTTGAATTAAACGTATATTTCTTTAAGTAATGAGCTCGGTATTTAACCGGGCTCATTTCATTTATATCGTATCGTACGAAAATCTGATGAGCTGGACGAGAGGATTCACCGTTTGCCGTTTTGTAACGACAGTCGTTACCGTCCCATAACTACCGACGTTACCGCTCGGTAATTGCGATCGTTACCGTTCGCTAACTGCAATGATTACCGCCCGGTGTCTGTTGCGGAAACTGTAGTTTTTATTTTCTTCCCCTAATTATACAATTTATCCGGAAAAGTCCCGTTTATATTTAACGTGAAGAGAAATTGATTTATCTCTGATAAGTAAATAAGGAATAATTGAATCCGGATGAAAAAGTTATTGATGGCGTTGATAGCAATCCTGTTGTGTGTATCCTGTGGCAATCCTTTGCTGAGTGGCGGGGGAGAGGCGGTTTGGAATAATCCGCTTGCACTTCGGGAAGCGGCTCCCGAAGGTATGGTTCTGATAGGCAGAGGTTCTTTTAATATGGGGCCTGCAGAAGAAGATTCTTTATGGGGGTATCGCCCGATGGCTAAAAACGTTTCTGTCGAGTCGTTCTGGATGGATGAAACGGAAGTGACAAATGCCGAATACCGCAAGTTTGTTTATTGGGTGCGCGATTCCATTATTCGTGAGCGGCTTGCCGATCCTGCCTATGGAGGGAATGAGCTGTATAAAATTACAGAAGATAAATACGGGGAACCGGTAACTCCCTTTTTAGATTGGAGCCGCGCTATACCCTGGCGGCATCCGGACGAAGATGAACAGGCAGCTATAGAAAGTATCTATTCCAGAAACCCGGTTACAGGGGAGAAGAGACTGGATGCCCGCCAAATGAATTTTAAATATGAATGGTACGATTATACTTCGGCGGCTTTAAGCAGGAATAATCCGTATTCAGGCACGGCCGTTATGATATCCAAGGATACGGCATACATCTCCGAAGATGGTAGAATTGTGAATGAAACGATAACACGTCCGTTAAGCGGTCCCTGGGATTTTCTGAATACATATATTGTAAATATTTATCCGGATGAAACCTGTTGGATAAATGATTTCAGGAATGCCTGCAATGAACCTTATATGCGTTTGTATTTTACTCACCCCGGATATGATGATTATCCGGTAGTCGGCGTCTCTTGGGAGCAGGCAACTGCCTATTGTGCATGGCGGACCCATCAATTTCGTCAATCCCGGAATGGGAGGGGCGGCCAGTTGTCTGAACCTTTTCGTTTACCGACCGAAGCGGAGTGGGAGTATGCGGCACGTGCAGGTAGGAATGAGAATAAATATCCGTGGGATGGAGAGGATATGCTGTGCAAAAAAGGATGTTTCCGGGCAAACTTTAAACCCGGAAAAGGGAACTATGTGGAAGACGGACATTTGATAACAGCACGTACGGGTTCTTTTCTTCCTAATAAATATGGTGTATATGATATGGCTGGTAATGTGGCAGAGTGGACTTCTACTGCCTATCAGGAGACCGGGCCTGTCCGGATGAATGACATAAATCCGGATTTACAATATCGTGCAGCAAAAGAAGACCCTGCCGTGTTGAAAAGAAAAGTGGTTCGTGGAGGTTCATGGAAAGATATAGCCCGTTTTGTCCGCTCGGATATGCGGACCTTCGGGTATCAGGATGAAGCACATGCCTACATCGGTTTTCGATGTGTGCGTACGCAGGTTGGATTTGCCGGAACAAAGAGATACAGAAAATAATAATAACCGGAGTGACTATGGGGAAATACAGGATTTATAAGAACAGATTGGAAATGTTTCTTGCCGGGAAGCAGGGAAAACGGATATTGAATTTTTGTTACAGTTGGGGCGCTTCTGTCGTTATTATAGGGGCTATGTTTAAAATTCTCCATTGGCCCTATGCAAACCTGATATTGGTGGTTGCAATGAGTATAGAAGCACTTGTATTTTGGGTTTCTGCATTTGAGGTTCCAGTAATGGAAGAAAAAATTTCGAAGCAGGCAACCGGGGAACCTGAAAGGTTGCCTTATCTGCTTCATGATTGTTTAGGGCAGATAGACAGAGTAAACCGGGACGTGTCCCTTCTAAATACCCAGTATAAAGGGCAATTGGAATATATCAGTTCGCAGATGGAAACAATTGAGCGGATAAACCGTGAACTGGTGGAATTGAATCGTGTCTATATCCGCCTGTTATATGAAATGGAGAAAAAACATGAATGACTGCATGACGTCCCGCCAGAAGATGATTAATCTGATGTATCTTGTATTCATTGCGATGACGGCATTAAATATAACTTCAGATAAACCTGCAGGAAATGCGGGGATATACGCTTTATTTCCGGTTGATACCGGAAATCATGGGACAAATAGATTTCCATTGTTGATGATACCGGAGTGCCCGGTAGCCGTGGAGCAGAAACGGGAAAAGAAAGACAGTATATTCCGCAGTATGGAAAAACAATCCGAACCACTCCATTCCGAAGCGGCAGTGGTTCCCTTGCTGACAAATATCTTGTATGCCGGCATTGCCAATCCTTTGCATATTGTGGTGTCTGGGGTTTCCGGCAAGCGGGTGAATGCAGGAATAACAGGAGGAAAACTGTCCCGTAAAGGAAATATCTGGGAAGCATATCCGCCGAAAGCGGGAGTGAATGCAATTGTTACTGTAACTGCCGAGATGCCGGATGGAAGTCGTAAAATGATAGAAAAAAAGATATTCCATGTCCGTTCTTTACCGGAACCACAGCCTTATATAAGCTATAAAGATGTGGAAGGGAATGCCCGTTTATTTAAGAATGGATGGATAACTAAACATAGTTTGCTTGAAGTCGATAGTTTGTTTGCCGCAGTTGATGATGGAGTGTTAAATATTTCTTTTAAAGTCCTTGGGTTTGAGCTGGCATTTTTTGATTCGATGGGAAATGTAATACCTGAAGTTTCGGAAAATGCCGGTTTTACCCATAGGCAAAAGGAACAAATCCGTCGCCAGGAAAAGGGTTCCCGTTTTTTTATTACCCGTATCAGAGCTTTGGGGCCGGATAGCCTTCTCCGGACTTTGGCTCCTATGGAAGTTTATCTGAAGTAGAACAAATAGCTCTTAAAAGGTATTGGTCTGTCTTATTTAATGATAACGAACGATGAAACAATTTATTTTATACTTGCTTATATCTCTTCTCTTTCCCGTTTTGACAGAGGGGCAGGAGGCTGTTGTTATGCAACCTGCCATCCGGAAGAGTCCCCGGTTTAGCCGTGGAGAAAGGCCGAATGTAGAAAGAACGGATACAAATTTGGTAGCTTCTGTCCGAATGCAGCGTTTTTATGATGGACAGGCTCTGCACCCCAGTCATGCATGCTGGGAATATATACTTTACCGACAGGTCGATTTGGCACAGGAGGAAAATATTCCCTTATATAACTTTGTCAGGACGGCATATGGTAAAGAGAACTTGTTCTCTATCCTTTTCCGGCTTCTCAGGGAGGATAAACTTTCCGCTTTCGAGTATCTGGGAGGGTACGAAGATTTTAGCACTGATTTTCCAATCTCTTTCCAGAACATATCCAAACGTTTTCATTTATCCGGCGATGATATTCCCGCTACCGATATTAAATCTTATTATGTGAAAGAAGCCTGGTATTTTGACCCGGATAATTCCATGTTTAATGTAGAGATTCTTGCCATTTGTCCTATCCTTACATCCTATGATGAAAGAGGGAAATCCTCCATGCCGGTGTGTTGGATAATTTACAAGGATTTATTCCCTTATATAAATACCGTTTACGTACAGACATCGGCAGCTAATCGGTCCGTTACTTATACGATTGATGATTATTTTCGTTGTCGCATGTACAAAGGTGAGATTATAAGAACGGAGGGAGGAAAAAGTCTGCCATTGAAGGCGTATTGCCGGACACCGGATTCCCTTAGGAGGGAACAGGAAGCTATTCAATGCCGCTTGACGGATTTTGAGAAATCTTTATGGGTACAATCTGATACATTATTTTATTTTTATAAAAAAGGTAAATAGGCTGGTTCTCTTTTGTACAATATTTTGGCAGGAAATCCCAATTTATCTGAAAGAGTAAAAAGGTAAAGATTATTGCATACTTTTGCACCATTATAACTAACTTTTCTTTAAACAATTAATTACGATAGGGATGAAACAAAAAGAAGTTGCGAGGCTGATGTCTATGGAAGAAATTCATGAAAAGCCGGAAAGAGATGGTACCGGAGTAAAAAAGTATCTTTTATCAATGTCTGTATTACTTATAATACTGGCAGCATCTTGTCAGAAAGATGATAAGGGGAATAAGAGAAATGATCAAAGTAGCATACATGTGACGGCAAATCTTTCACAAGGTGAAGTGACTAAAGCGGATATTGAACCGGGGGATAAAGGGGCAGAGGTATTTTGGACTTCGGGAGATATGATTGGTGCATTTGGAAAAGTTGAAGACAACATTTATTCCTATTTGGGAAATCTGACCACCCCTATTAGCGAAAGAGCTAAAAAAGCAAGTTTTGAAGGAAATATTGTACCTGCTGTTGATGAGAGTTATTATGTGTTTTATCCGGCTAATTCTTCATTTGTGACAGACAAGCCGGATGGCACTTCATTGGCTTTGGATTTAGCCATCCAGGAAGGGACAATAGGAGAAAACTATACTTATCTTAGTCCATATATGTATATGGTAAGCAAAGAACCGGGTGTTCCGGATAATGATAATAAGATTGAATTTACGATGAAACATCTTTGTGCACTGTTGCAATTTAATATAACAGTTCCAAGTACGCTGACTCATGTCTTTCTGAAAAGTATTTCCGTATCAGGTAATAATCTTGCCGATAAAAAAGGTTTTAATGTATATACGGGAGAACTTCGGGATGTTGCAGGTGCGGGAAACCAAATAACCCTTGGATTTCCAAATAAAAACAGACCGGATTTGAGTTCGAAAGAAACAACTGTTGCCATGACGGCTTTTCCTGCTTCGGGAGGGGATTTGCAGGTTAGAGTGATAGTCGAAAACGATGGAGTTGAAATGTACCAGGATTTTCTGACTACCGTAACTCAGGCTTTTGAAGCCGGAAAAAGATATAATAAGACAATGAATCTGGATGCTTTAAAAAAGTCGATAATAAAGCCTGTCATAATTGATCCGGTGAAAAAAACGGCGCTAATTACAAACCTGGCAGAATTGGCTTGGGTTGCTGATGTTACTAATGTGGGAAACAGCACTTATTCCGATGGTACAAATTATAATGGTTTTACTGGTTGGACTCTGACTCAGGGAAAAAAGATAGATCTTGATTATACGGATTGGACTCCTATAGGGGTATCTGATAATAATGCATTTAAAGGAACATATAATGGGGCTGGGTATGAAATAGAAAATGCATTAATAGGGACAGATGCTACCGGCACTGGTATCGGATTATTCGGATATATTTCATCTGGAACGATTGAGAACCTGATTTTGTCTTCTGGCTCAGTTCATGGTAATACAAAAGTTGGAGGTATTGCCGGGCATATAGATAATGGATTGATTATTAATTGTATAAATGAGGCGAATGTAAATGCCGGTAGTCAGGATTGCGGTGGTCTTGTTGGGGAAGCTGTGAACATATCTGCAATAATCGCTTCAGTGAATTATGGGCTTATAAATGCAAGTACAAATAATAATCTCAGTAATTTGGGTGGTATTGCCGGGAGAGTGACCAACTCTGCAGTAATCGCTTCTATCAATCATGGACATATTGATGCGGATATGTTTGCCGGGAATCCTTATGATTGTGGTGGGGTTGTTGGACTGATAGATAGTAACGGGCGTATGGTTTCTTGTATAAATGAAGGTATTGTAGATGGGATAGATAGAATAGGTGGAGTAGTAGGCCATATGAATGATTATGACGAGGCCGGTACTAAAGAATTATATTTTGTAAATAATCCATCGTTGAAGGTCTCAGGAGGAGGTGGTAATAATTGGCTTCAAAAAGGACCGAGTACTGTTGCCGAATTAAATAGTACAGCTATTATATCTTCTTTGAATGATGCAATAGCCGAATGGAATAACAATAATCCAACGAAGGCAAGTCCAAGTAAGTTCGCAGCCGGAGAGGATAATGCAATACCTAAATTAGTACCTGTAAATGAATGATTTCCTTTGATACATTCATATATTTTTATTATCCCCGACAGGCTTTGCCCTGCCGGGGATTTTTTTTATTGTTCAGTATGAACGGCTCTTACAGTTTATGTATCACTTTCATCAACTGGTCTCCCAATCCGATTGTGTATCCCTGGGATACAAATACAACCCGGTTGAAGGTATCGGCAATGATAAAGATGGGTAACGAATGTGCGTTCTGCAATTTCATAGCTGATACTATTTCTTTCTGGATAGCTCCGTCAATATCAAGGCCGTAAGTGATAGTGTTCGGGAGTTCACCGAATTCTTTTGCATCAAAGCTGTCTAATCCTTTCTGGTCCGGGAATAGCAGAACGATGCCGCGTCCCCATTCTTCCAGGTCTTTTTTTACAGCGGCGATGTCGCGCATAGCATGGTTCGTCGGTTCCTGACGGGCACCCAGAATGGCTACGATATAGTAACCCCGTCCGGTAGTTGCCAACAAGCTTGTTTCTTCACCATTGTCGGCACGTTTGTATTTATTTTCCGAGTTGAAATTACCGATTACCTGGATTTCGTCCTGGCTTTCGCGCATTTCCAGTTTGATATCGGTTGTTTTGCCCGGTTCAATATTGAAGAAGGTAATTTCAGACAATACACTACCGTTTGCCATGCGGGTTCCGGTAACCAGCATATAGTTGCCTTCGTCCATGGTAAGCGGTTTTTTCAGTAAAGCGCTCCAGGTATCTCCACCGCCCATATCGACGTCACCGGATTCGAAGTTTAGTGTTTGCAACTTGCCTGTCGGCAATACTTTGGCAATAGTGAAATGGCTATAATATTTCGGGTCTTGTAATGCTTTTATCGGCTGATAAGAAGCAACTACTTTACCCTGTTTGGCAACAACCTGTTCTACAGCTTCAAAATCCACATCTATCCATTTCCCGTCTTTTATATATTGAATTTTACCGGCAACCGGTTCGATACGTGCCGGAATACCCAGGCTGCGTGCAACGGCTACAAAGAAAATATTACGTGAACGGGTATCTGCTACACGGGATTTCCATACTCCCATCGGCATGATAGGAATACGCTGCGGATTTAATTCATTATTGATAGTGATGTTTTTCTTTACCCAGTCAACTAATACCTGCGGGTTTTCCTGTGCTTGTTTAGCCAATTCAGTGTCTACATTTGCTTTGAAATAACTTTTGTATGGAGTCAGGAATTCGTTGGAAACACGTGGGTTTAATATATATTCCGTATAGAACTCGCTTTTAACTTCGGGTGTGTTGTTCAAGTGGTCTGCCAGTACGGATGCGGGTGTATCACGTAGGTCTTTTGCCGAAATGACTTTCAGCAAATCCATAGCGGTAGCACGCTTGTCTGCTGGTGCATCACGTAGGAATTTTTCCAGTTCCATATAGTTTCCACGGCTGCCAATCATAAATTTGACGGTTTGCTGAGGGTCTATACCCAGTTCTTTGGCAAGCTCTTTCGCCTTATCTTCCGTATAGAATGTAGCTACATATTTATTACGGATAGCATCTTCTTCAAGTAAGCGCTTAGCATTGGCTTCCTTCTGTTCGGGAGTTACTTCTACCTGGATAGAGCCTTCTACCGGAGGTACAATATCGAGTGCTACGGTTTCGATGTCGCCTGGTTTTTTGTTGAGGGTAATTGTTACATTGTCGTCTTTGCCGAAAGACACTTTACTGTAACCGAATTTACCGTCTTTGGTAGCCCAAACCAGCATATCTCCTTTTCCGGCGGAAAGGAATGTTTTACCGTTTGCATCGGTTTTCTTATTCGCTACAGAGTAAAATTCTGCGTAATTGTATATTTTAAATTCTACGTTTGCTCCTACGCTCGGTGCACCGTTTTCGTCAACAACCGTGATGGTTGCTTTTGCCGTGGGAGCGTAGTTGTCTATTACGTTGATTTCGGTGTATCCGTCAGTTACTTCCATGACTTCTTCCGGGCCGTTGTATTTCCCGAATACTTTTGTGTGCATCAGCATGCCTCTGTAGGCAGGACCATTGAACCAGCCAAGGTTAAGAACAGGTTCAGGTTCGCAAGCTCCGAAGAAATACCATTTGCCATTCACCCAAGCTTCCACCCAGGCATGGTTGTCGTCCGTGTGTGCCCAACGCGGCGTATATACCTGGCGTGCCGGGATACCGACTGAGCGGAGTGCCGCTACTGTGAATGTTGACTCTTCGCCACAACGTCCGTAAGCCGTCTTGACGGAAGCCAGAGGCGAACTTGTACGTGCATCGGATGGAGTATAGATTACTTTTTCGTGACACCAGTGATTTACTTCCAGTACGGCATCATATAACGACAAACCTTTTACGCGGTCTCTCAGTTCATTATAGAATACCATACGGCTTTCGTCCAGGTTTTCGTTGTTTATGCGGACTGGCAATACGAAATGGCGGAAAATATCTTCAGGGATACTGTCGCCCCAAGGCATTTCAACCCGTGCAAGGAATGAACTGCGGATATTGTCCAGATAGAATTGTCCGTTGTAATCGGTAATATCTCCTATAGGCATGTAAGCGTACAGGAATGTGAGGGCTTCCTTTTCATCGGAGGTCATGGATTGGTCGAATACGGAAAACAGATTCCCGTTTGGTAAAGCGGCTTGTTTTGCCTGGAAATCCTTTTCAACTTCTGCTCTGAATGCATCGTCAGAGATAAAATGTTTTTGATTGTTGCAGCCTGTCCAGATAAACAAGGCACACAATAGCGTAAATAGATGTTTTTTGTTCATAAAGCGATAATGTATATGCGCCAAAATTAGTGAATAATATGATATGAGACAAGTATATAACTGGTAATAGATACGTTTGGATAAGGTATGGAAGAGGATGAAAATGGCAGAGTTAATATTTTATTTTATTTATTAGTGCTTTTTGTCAGGTATTAATGAATTGTAAATCCTTGAAAATTGTTTATTTTGTAGTAAAATAACCCCAAAAAGAAATAATATACTATGTTCCACAATGCAGAAGAAGTATTACTAATAGCTTCCGTTATCTTATTTTTAAGTATTTTCGCAGGTAAGGCCGGTTACCGTTTCGGACTCCCAGCTTTGCTGTTATTCCTTGGAGTGGGAATGCTCTTTGGTAGTGATGGGTTAGGCATACAATTCAGCGACCCGCATATTGCACAGTTTATCGGTATGCTGGCTCTTAGTATCATTCTGTTTTCAGGTGGTATGGATACCAAATTGGCAGAGGTAAAGCCGATAGCCTCACAAGGGGTGGTACTGGCGACGCTCGGGGTCCTTATTATGACGTTGGTGACGGGTGGTTTTATTTATTATTTATCGCTTCTTGCTACCGGATATGAGACACTGACTTTGGCTGAGTCTATGCTATTGGCTGCTGTAATGTCATCTACCGATTCTGCATCCGTTTTTTCAATCTTAAGAAGTAAAGGAGTTTATTTAAAACAGCGTTTGCGTCCGACTCTTGAGTTGGAAAGTGGTAGCAACGACCCGATGGCATATATGCTTACCTTACTATTGATTGCTTATATCCAGATGGGAGGAATGAATTTCCAGGAGGCAGCGTTGTCTTTGACTATCCAGTTAGTAGTGGGTACATTGGCGGGTTATTTGCTGGGTAAACTGGCGGTTTACGTTATTAATCATATTAATATAGCGAACGAATCATTATATCCGATCCTTTTGTTGACAACTGCATTCTTTACTTTTTCTGCCACAACCCTTTGTAAAGGAAACGGGTATTTGGCAGTATATATTGCCGGGCTGGTGGTCGGTAATTCCCGAATTGTCCATAAAAAGAGCATGGGAACTTTCTTTGATGGTTTTGCCTGGTTATGGCAGATTGTGATGTTCCTCACATTGGGGCTGTTGGTTAATCCTCATGAATTGCTTCCTGTAGCACCTATCGGTCTGACTGTCGGTATTTTTATGATTTTAGTTGCTCGTCCGTTAAGTGTCTTCCTTTGTTTGATACCTTATAAAAACTTTACGTTTAAGGGGAAATTGTATATATCGTGGGTCGGATTGCGTGGTGCGGTACCGATTATTTTTGCTACCTATCCGATGATTGCCGGTATAGACCATTCCGGAATGATTTTCAATGTCGTATTTTTTATAACAATCCTTTCTTTGGTTCTCCAGGGGACAACTGTTACTATTGCGGCTAAATGGCTCGGGCTGGTTGACGAACCGCAGCGTAAAGATGAATTTGGTATAGAACTTCCGGAAGAAATAAAGAGTGCCATGAGCGAAATAGATATTACTCCCGCCGTATTGGAGCATGGCAATAAATTAATGCAATTGACTTTGCCTGACCATACCCTGGCGGTAATGGTAAAACGGGATGGTCATTATTTTATTCCTAAGGGGAATACCGAATTAAAAGAGAATGATAAGTTGTTGATGATTTCGGACGACGATAGCGCCCTATTGCAGGCTTATGAGGTATTAGGCGTAAAGGATTATACACTAAAGAAGAATTAATTTCTCAAATATTTGGTTTTTTATAAAAAAGCATTACCTTTGCACCCATTATTGAAGCGTCTGTGGTGTAATTGGTAGCCACGCCAGACTTAGGATCTGGTGCCGAGAGGCGTGGGGGTTCGAGTCCCTTCAGACGCACAAAAAGAAAAGCAACTTCTTCTGTAAAGAAAGAGTTGCTTTTTTTGTATCCGGAAATCAGACTTTATAGATTCTTCAACCATTTCTTTCCCGCTGGGGTGTTTAGATAAATAGCTAAAGCACCGAATATGATGGTTTCAACGATAAAAAATAATGCTATTCCACTCATAATGTTATTACTTAAAAAAATTATTACCAATATAAACTAATAAAGCCGTAGAGAAACAACCAAATACAAGTACAATCCAGTCATTTAGATTAAACATGTCTGTTTTTAAAACTATTATTTCAGTTAAAACAGTAGCTGCAAAAGTATATACTGAAAAGGTAATCATTAGCAATAAAACGTAAAGCGCAGATAATCATGTATGTTTGTCGCTTGTAGTCGTTAGCTGTCCACCCTTGAAAAAGAAAAAAAGAGCGTATTCAGGAAGTAGTTCCGTTGCTTATCCATTACCCTTTTTAGAGGTCGGCAACAGGCAGAAAAACAAGGAATTAGGACGGACTTCTGTAAATCGGCTCGTTTCTCTCTTTTCGCTGTCCTTATTAGACCTTTGAGAGGTCTGTTTGTCAGTGTCTTGCATCATTTCAAATAACTCTGTTGGAAGTAATTTTATCAACTTAAAAAACAGAGATATGAAAACAGAATTGAAAGTACATTTCTACCTAAGAAAGACCGATGAAAAGAAAAACGGCGAGTGTCCCGTTATAGGAAAAATTACCATCGGAAAAGACGTGGCACAGTTCAGCGCAAAACTTACCGCCAAAGCATCCCTTTGGGATATTGTTTCAGGCAGGGTAACAGGCAAGAGTAAACACGCTACCGAAATAAACGCCACACTGGATAAAATCAATGTAGCGGTAAACACCAGTTACCGCAAATTACAAGAAATAAAAAATACTATCACCGCAAGTGAGGTAAAGAACGCATTTCAAGGCATCGCATCCGGGCAGAAAACACTAATCAGCTACTTTGCACGCCACAATGAAGATTTTAAGAAACGTGTAGGCGTGAACCGTGAGCTATCCACACAGGTACAGTATGAAAATTCCCTGAACCATCTTAAACGGTTTATGTCGTTAAAATACAAGTTATCGGATATTCCATTTACACAGCTTGATTTCTCTTTCATCGAGAAATACGATTTTTATCTGCGTGTGGAATTGAAATTAAAACCCAACACGATATTAGGCATCATGCGCCATTTGCGTAAAATGATAAAACTTGCCACTGGTGAGGGGATTATAACCCGTGACCCGTTTGACGGTTATTCACCTGAAAGACCCAAAGCCGAGCAGAAATATCTGACACGTGACGAATTGCAGAAGATAATAACCACGCCCTTAGACCATCCATGCAGGTACTTAACCCGTGATATGTTTCTATTTTCTGTTTTCACCGGATTGGCGTACAGGGATATTTGCAACCTTACAGAAAAGAATATTGTCAGGGCTTCCGATGGCGTGCTATGGATAAAAACCACCCGGCAGAAAACCGGAACGCCTTGTGAAATTCCCCTGATGGAAATACCCATGCAAATCCTTGACAAATACAAAGGTTTAGCCCTTGACGGTAAACTGTTACCAATGCAAAGTTGCGGCAGGTCGAACAAGAACCTGAAAGTTATCGCTGAAATATGCGGAATAAAACGTAAACTAATTTTTCATGCCGGAAGGCACACATACGCATCCGAAATTTGCTTATCTCAAGGCGTACCGATAGAAACAGTAAGCCGTATGTTAGGACATAGGGATTTACGTTCCACGCAGATATACGCAAAAATCAGCAATAATAAAATATCAGAGGACACCGACAAACTGGAAGAACGGATAAAGGATAAATTCCGGTTGGTTGGCGTAGAGCAATAAACAAATCATTCTAAATAACTATCAATATGGAAAAGAATACAAAAGCCAAAAGAAGCACCTTTGCTATCTTGTTTTATCTCAATACGTCCAAACGTAGAAAAGACGGTACTTGCCCGATAGTCGGACGTATAACGGTAGATGCAAATTCCGTGCAGTTCAGCACGAAAATTAATCTTTCTTCCCCTGATTGGGACGCAAAGAAAGGACGGGCGAAAAAAGAAAGAAAGGAACTTTCCGATATAAACCGGACGCTTGACCGTTTGGAAAAGCAAGTAAAAGCCCACTATTCCCGGATAGTGGAAACAGAGGGGTATGTAACAGCCGAAAGGATAAAGAACGCCCTGAACGGTATAGGTGAAAAAGCATCCCACCTGTTACAGCTATTTCAGGAACATAACACCGAATTTGAAAAACGTGTAGGCGTGAACCGTGTTTATGATACTTATTATTCTTATCTATTGACATACAAACATCTTTCAAACTTTATCCGCGTGAAATACAATTCGGAAGATGTGCCGTTAGTCAGCCTTACACATAAGTTTATAAATGATTTTGATTTCTATTTGAGGGTAGAAAAGCGGATGCAGGCAAGCACCGTTTTAAGCCGCATGATTGCATTGAAAAAGATAATTACACGTGCCATCAATCAGGGAACACTAAAACGTAACCCGTTTATAAACTATGTGGCGGAACAGCCTTTGAAAAAGTACAGGCATTTGACGGAAGATGAATTTCAAAAGTTACTCACCACTCCGATAGCGACTAAAAGATATTACCGCACAAGGGACTGGTTTGTCTTTTCGTCTTTTACGGGGCTGTCTTATGTGGATATGTGCGCTTTGGCGGTGGAGAACCTGATAACGGAACAGGACGGCAGCACATGGATAAAGATACCACGCCAAAAGACGGGGACGGTATGCAGCATCAAATTGTTAAGTATTCCTTTGATGATTATAGAGAAATATAAAGATGAAAGGAAAACCGATAAAGTTTTCAATATGACAAACCTTGCAGGCATAGAAGCAAACCTGAAAGTAATCGCCCGATTATGCGGTATAGACCGGAATTTGACCTATCACATGGCACGTCATACTTATGCGACCCAAACGTGTATCTCTCAGGGAGTTCCGATAGAAACGCTAAGTAAACTCATGGGACACCGTTCTATCCAAACAACGCAGATATACGCCAAAATCACCAATCAGAAAGTAAACGAGGACATGAAAAGACTGTTTACCGAAGTGAACGGTAAATACCAAGTGATTGAAAGTGATATTACTTCGGACATAGCACACAAGAAATTTTCTCAATGGCTGAAAGTAAAGCAGATATTTCCCGAAAAGAAATAATATACAGGTTAAAGAAGATAGGCAAAACCTATCTTCTTTTTAATTCATCCCTGCAACCTTGATTAGTTGCATTATCTCCGACAATGTGCCTTTAGGCTTGATTGTACCGTTCAGGAAACCGCCCAATTCCTCACTAAGTGTCTGACTGTCATAAACCGTAGTAATCGAACCACTGAAAGAAAAATCCTTTTTCCCTTCTTCATTCAATAGTTGTTGCAAAGTATCAACAAATTTATCAGCCATTTCACGCCTTTTAAAAACAAGGTTTGTCAGTTGTTTTTCCTTGTAATAAATAGTCAGTACGGCAACCGTATTTTCATTTTCGCTTAAATCTTCCATATTGGTATCACTTTAAAAGTTAAATTTCTACGAAGATAATAAAATACAAACGATTACTATCCGGCTTTCGTACTTTTTCCAAAGCTGAATAAAACATTAACAAAGATAAGCTCCGTATTCCGTCCGTTCAAGTCCAAGCCCTACGGGTTTAACTAAAAATCTCCACACCTGCGCTGCGCTCCGGGTTGTATTTTTAGTTAAAGACTTGCACAGACGAAATACTACACTAATAAAGTTAATGTTCTTAGTCAGTTTCGGAAAAAATGTGTTGTTTTGAGGACGGTAGGTTATTCTTGCCGTTCTTTGTTGTAATAGGTCTGCAAAAGCCTTTCTATATCGCTTTGACGGTAGATTATTTTGCCTTTTATCTGAATGTAAGGAATAACGCCTGTATCTCTCCATTCTTGCAGCGTGCGGATGCTTACTTTCAGACATTTGGCTACATCCCGGTTGCTTAGAAACTTTTCACCGTTCAAATGCGGTCTGTTTTCCTTTGCCAGCCGGCTGATACCGTCTAACATTCTATCCATAGACTGAAAGAAGTCCCTAATTATTTCACTATTGCCGTTTATCAGTTCCATATTTTTATATTGTTCTATTGATTTATAATTCGTTTGAATGATTAACAGACATACACCCGTCAGTTACGCAGATACTCGCCATAGTAAAATATGGAAATACTATCTTTTACCACATCATAGCCGATATAAAGCCGTTTAAAGGCTTCAACGATGAAGTAACGGTTATCTTCTTTCTGTATCTCGTAAACGGCTGGTTTCGCCTGTCCGTTATCCGATACATGGAGCATCGAAAGGAAATACTTTTTCTTGCTTTGGTATATCATTACCGTAGGATGAAGGTTTAAACTTTCCCATATTCCGACAATGGCAGACAATTTGAATGACTGGTTTACTTCCATATTATTTTCTTCTTTCTTTTCCATAGGACAATATTTATTTATTGTTTGATTGATAATTCGTTATCTTGTTTTCCGTACATTCTGCAATCAGTCTTTCAATAGCGGCAGATTTATAGTACAGCTTGTTACCTATTTGGGAGTAGCCCAGTTTACCGCTATCCCGGTAGTTCTGCAAACTTCGGATGCTGATACCCAGCAGGGCACACACTTCACGACCTGACAGCCATTCATCCGGCTGGCGGGTATTCTCTTTGCAAATCCGTTCCACCTGACTGGCGAAGCCGGAAAACCGACCGCACACCTGTTTAAAAGTCTGTTCCTCAATAGTTATGATATTCATACGTTTTTCTCTTTTGGCTGGTTGAATATTCCTTTTTGCATTTCTTCCCGGTAGAGAGCCGAAAGAACATCATTGTGTGTATTCAAATGTTCTTCCAGTACGTTATCAATGAAATTTCCGATACTTACCTGTTTGCCTGTAATCACCCCTACAATTTGCATGATACGTTTCTGTATCTCTCCGCTTATGTACACGCTTTGACGGTTGCAAACCGACCGTTTTTTGAGGAACACCGATTTATAGCTTTCCCGTTCCTTGCTTGCTGTTTCCTGTAATGATTGTTTTACTTCTTCCATGCATTTAATTTTTAATGGTTTATAAATAGGTTGATTGATTTCTGATACTGATTGAAAGGGAACAAGCTAATTTTATAGCAGTATTGCCATATTTCTAAACGGTTTTCAAATATGGTTTAAAGCCATGTTCAAACCTTGTTTGACTGTCTTATATATTGCTGCCATTCAATCAATTTTCAGCAAAGAAAAGGGTAAAAACAGATGCTTTTAAAAATGGGGGTACTTTGTCTGTTTGTGTCGTAATTTGGCGTAATAGGTTATATTTCAGGGATTAACTGCTGTCTGTAATTTTGTAACTGATAAACAGATATAGGAAGAAGCCGAACCGCTTGCTTTGGCAATCCGACGGAAGGAGGATTTTTATGTTCATTAGAACATAGCAAGTTGTGTTTTGAGGCACGCACTTCGTTTTTTGTGCCTCAAAACCTTGCCACCTTAGCAGGTGGTTAGTTTTACTCCGAAGTCGTAAAACCAGTAAATAATTATAATTATGGAACAGAAAAAGAAGTCATTTGCCAAAGGTGGGCGCAAGCCTAAACTTGACCCACGCACACACCGTTATTCTCTCAATCTGGATGATGTGGAGAACGCTAAGTTCTTAGCTTTTTACGACCAGTCAGGCTATAGGATGAAAGCACATTTCATCAAGAACTGTATATTTGGGAAGTCGTTTAAGGTGCTTAAGATTGATAAAAGCAAGGTGGATTATTACATTCAACTCTCGCAGTTATTCGCCCAATTCAGGAATATAGGCAATAACTATAATCAGGTAGTGAAAGAACTTCATTCTAATTTTGCGGAAAAGAAAGCACTTGCTTTGCTTTACAAACTGGAACAATGTACTATTGAATTGGTGAAAACGAACCAGCAGATTATTGCACTCACCAAGCAGTTTGAAGCATCTTATCAGGAGGAGGGAATAATATCAGCGGAGAAGTAAATACCTAACTTGCCAAAAGAAAAACATCCCGAAGCTGCCACGTGTACAACTTCGGGATGAATTTCACTCTTACTTATTCGCTCCGTGTTCTTTCTCGAACTTTCGGAGCGTACCCACATCGAACCGTTCCTTTATGAACTCACGCACATCGGAAGCCCGATAATAGGCTTTTCCGCTAATCATCATAAAGGGAAGCAGTTTCTTGCTTCTCAATCTCTGTAATGTTCGGGTACTGACTTTGAATAGCAGGCATAAATCCTGATTATCCAGTAACTTATCACCCGGCATTACTTCGGGATTGGTTTGCAAACTCTTTACGTCTTTGCCTACTTCATCCAATTTATCAAGTAGCTTTTGCATCCAGTCTTTGAACTCGTAATTATCTACATACATATTGCTTCATTTTTCAGGTTATACATAAATGATTACCAATCGATTGATGGAGCAAAGTTCAGAAAAGGAAAGCAAACAAATTACAGGGTAGCATACGCTACCCCGTATATATTGATGCTAAATACCTGATTATCTATACCCTTTATTTTCGTGTTCTTTTCGGATAAGGTTTGCCAATTCGTTAAGGAACTCCGTTAGTTTGGCTGGCTTTCGCTTGACTACATCCATGTATTTTTGGTGATAATCACCCAATTTGATATTAAAGAGCCATTCAAAGGCTTTGCCTAAGTCCGTCAGGTGAATAGGTTTCCCATTCTGATATATTACACGTTTGGAAAGAAACAAGCCACTGACAATTTCCATGACGTTAATAAGGCTTGTCTTGTCTGCTAAATGGAGAGGGGAAAGAAATAGCTTATTTGCGTGTTGCTGGAATTGTTCGGGGTATTTAATACGCAAATTCACTATGCGTATTTCTGTTTTGATTAGTTCTATTGCTTCATCTATAAGCAACAACAAGGCATTTTTCCCCCTGCTCAAATAGCACTCGATACGATTTGAGCCTGTTTAGTCCAAAGGAGAAATAGCGTAATAATACAGCGTAGTCCTGTTCATCTATTGCAATGCTTGCCAAATGCTTGGCAAGTTCTTGCAATGCAGCCGTAAAATCATCTATGGCAAACTCTTTCTGTGAGCATTCCGATAATAGCCGGAAAAATCTCTGTTCCAATAATTTTTTCATTTATTTTACATTTAAAAGGTAGATAAGCAAAAAGTACATCTAATAATTTTCTTTTTTTTCTTTGGAAAGAATTTCAATTAAAGAATAAAAATCGCTTAAATCATCTTGAAGGGGATGTGCTGGAGTTGTTTTTTTTACTTTTAGGCGATATTCATATCCCTTTTCATATTCAAAACCACTAATACATCCTAAAGGAAGATAAAATTCTTCTTTTAGCACTGTTACAATCATACATTCTATAAGTGCTTCATCTAAAAATTTCATAAGTTTTGTTTCAGGCGAAATATGCATTGTTACAATTTCTATTTTTTCTTTTTCGTCATTGTTGTCTTTAATACATGATGACAAACCCAAAACAAATAGAAATAAGAATACAAGTATAAATACATTTTTTGTTTTCATAATACTATTATCTTTTAAATTAAATATTTCATTTATCATTTAGAGACTATTACATTATACGTTCAATTATTTCTTTAGAAATAATCTCTCCATGTGATGGATAAAATCTAATACCACCAAAGTTGATTAGTCTTTTTAGACTTAATTTTACTTGTTCAAAATCCTCTGCTTCAATAGGAAAAGGAATTTTCCCTATTAGTTTCATACTACTCATGTTCATAGCCAAATCGCCAACATACACAGTTCCGTTATCCAGTAAAACAGAGATAGAGTCGCTACTATGTCCGGGAGTTAGAATTATTTTACCAGAAACTCCAATGCTTCGTAACATACTGTCATTAATCTCAGTATCTATAATAATATCAGAATTATCAATGGATATAGGAGGGTATTTATATTTTACAAATGGCTTTATTAGTTTGTCTATTAGCCATAATATTGAATTATATTGTCTGATATGTCTATCATTAGTTACGCCCGTTTCTAAGTATGATATTTGTTTTTCATGTACTATTAGTTTTGCATTTGTTAATATCTTTAATTCTTGAATAATAGCTACATGGTCATGATGATGGTGTGTTAAAAGTATATATTTAATTTGTTCAGGCTTAATACCAAGCAAATTTAATTTTTTCTTGAATATTTTGCCTTTACCATACCAACCCGCATCAATGAGAAGAAAACCATTATTACATGGCTCTAAATAATAATTCGTAGAGTTATAGGTAATTTTCATCTTACAGTTGCTTTATGTGAATATTTAAGTTTACTAAAATCAAGTGCAAAATTAGCGAATGTAAAACTTGTGCAATTGAAAAAGAAGTCATACTTTTGTCCAAATACGACAGTTGAACATTATGTATATTACAAGTAGCGTTTTTAATATTATTAAAAAGCAGTTTGAAGATATGGGATTAGCCAATTTTGATATATCTTCAACGTTGAATATTGATTTAGAAATTTTAAATCAACCTACTGCTACAATTTCTAGTGACATTTTAGGTTGTTATATAGAATTGATTATCAATAAAAGCTGCAATCATAGATTAGGACTTGAAAAAGGATTTGAAGTTCCAGTGACAATTGCAGGTATGTTGTATAAGCTATATGAAAATTGTGCTACTTTAAAAGAGGTTTTTGAAAAATCAGATGTACATACGCCTACAATAAATCCGTTATATAGATACATAAATAGAATTGATGAAAATATTTTTGTTCATAGAATTTGTGTTGATGAAGGATTTGCAAAGAAATATCCTGTAGCTACAAGGCAATTGTATGAAAGTCAATTAGGAATTTCGTTACAAATTCTATATTCTCTTACAGGAAAACGCATAAAGCCGATTAAAATTCATACTATTTATGAGCAAGATGATGATGATAGGTTGAGTGAGTATCTTAAATGCCCTATAAAATATGCAACAAATGAATTTGCACTATTATTTGATAGCTCTATTCTTGACTTGCCAATTTTGACAGCAAATAATCAACTGTTGGGTATTGTTGAGAAATTAATAAATGAAATAAAGGAGAGTAAACAAGGTTCAAACTTATCTGTCACAATTCACAAATATCTTTTGCAATGCCTTCCAGTAATTGATGTTGATATAAAGACTGTTGCTCGAAAATTAAACTTAGGTGAGAGAACGTTACAGCGAAGACTACGAAACGAAAACACTTCATTTCGAGAAATACTAAATAATGTTCGTATTGAGTTATCAGAAAGATATATAAAGGAAAATGTTTCATTTGTTGAAATAGCGTTTTTGTTAGGATTTGATTCTCAAAGTGCTTTTAACAAGTTCTTCCAAAAACATTTTAAAGAGCAACCGTCTATATTCAAAAGGCATAAAATGAATTATTAAACAGAGAAGTATTTATATTTAAAAATTAAGTATTACCTTTGTAATGAGTTATTTGAAACGATGCAAATTAAAGAGTATAAAGGTAGATTATACGTTGCTAAATCGTTACCCTTTTCAAAAAAAGTTTTTGTAACAAACTGTATTACAATAGAATAAATCAAAAGATAATAGTTGTGGCGAAAGTAAGTTTTGATAAATCAAAAAAATATTTACCTAAGTTTTCCCGGCGGGATTTGTCTCGTTCCCTACCTTCTTTCTTAGTCTGTTGTTGTTCCTTAAATTTCCCCATTGCAAATATAGTGTTTTTGGTCATTGTTTATATTATAACGCCTATATTGCAATATTTATTATATTTCCGAAAGAGAAAAGAGAGAGTTCACTGGTTTTACTCTTTCGGACTTAGCTATTGTTTGTTATCCTATTCGCTGAAATATTTTGTCAATAAACCGAAGTTACGGTCTATGTTTATATTTTCCCATGGTGTACTTTCGCTTTGTTCGGTACGGGTATCCAGGATTTTAGCAGCCAGGGCTGTATCTCCCTGGTAAATAGCCGTACACCATTCAATGATAGGGCTGGACGGATATTGTGTTTTCCAAAGGGATACCCATTTGTCGGCTACCTCCTTTTGTCCGGTTTCCGAAAGAGCGAGGGCTACCAGTAAGTTAGTAGACTCAAAATAATAGTTTTTTACCGGAATTTTTGCCACACGCTCCATGAATAAGGCAGCTTTTACCGGTTGGTTGGCAAGAGCTTTCGCGGACAGGAAGTTTTCTACCCGATAGTCTATCTGGTCTTCATAAGGCTTGCCCACTCCCAAATTCTCTATCCATTGTTTTGATTCTTCGATGGATGTAAGTGCTTTTTCGTATTTATGTTTTTTGATATACGCCATTGCTTCATACAGATTTGCATCTCTGTAAATACCCCTGCCTGCATAAGCCCCTTCATTGGGAAGCACTTGTATTTTTTTCAACAGCGAGATAGCGCGGGCATATTGTTCTGTTTCGCATAATGTCTTTGCATATTGCAGACCTATCATATAGTTTTCAGGAAATAATTTATAATAATGTGCAGCTATTATATTCGCTTCTTTCCAGTTTTCTATTCCCGTATAATATTTAATCAGGCTAAATCCGGTTCGCCAGTTGTTACCTAAGCGTGCGGCTTTTTGTAAATCGTCCAGTTGTTCGGCTCCCTTTTTTAGCGATGCGCGATAAAGGTAAAATGGTATGTAGTCTGCTTCTCCACAATTCTCCACGATTTCCAAGGCTTTTGCTTTATCATGGTTCGCATGGCAAATAAGAGCATAATAATATGCCGGTTTCCAAGAATTACTGTGTGAGGCGACCCAAGCAAGAGCTTCCCGGTTTTCCGGTCGGAAAGGGAATACTTGGTTTACCGGGAGTATGTCTGCATTTTTTATCAGTTGAATGGCTTCTGCTTCTTCTCCGGCTTTATGGAGTAACCAGCTTTGTTTGTAGCAAGCCATCGGATATACCGGAATATAGGACAGTATATGGATCGCATCTTTTTCACAACCGATGGATTCATACCATCCTGCTATTTCCATATAAGTTTCTTCCGGTAGTTCGTTTCGTATGGATGAATTGAAATTGTCGAGACTTTCCGAAGATGGTTGCAGCATATGCTTTTCGTAGCTGACAATATGGTTTAGAGGATATTTGGCCGATAGTTCTTCTACCAGTTGAGTCGCTTTATCTTTTTGTCCTGTTTTCCGGTAGCAGACCAATAGTTCCTGTAGAGCATCCAGATTTTCCGTGTTATATTGAAGACTCTTTTGGGCATAAGAAACCGCTTTATTCCAATCCTGTTCGCGGATGAAAACCGCTGCAAGTTTAGCATATGCAGCCGTTCGGAATGCAGGGCTGTATGCTGCAACCGAGAAACCGTCTTTTGCATCCGTATAATGCCCTGCTTTCATGTTGCATAATCCATATAGATAGTTTGCTTCTCCATCATACGCATTCAAGCTTAAAGCAGAACGGCAGAGTTGCAGTGCCTCGTCATAACGTCCTTCCCGGTAATAGAGAGATGACAAACGGATAAGGGCCGGGGCAAAATATTTATCTTTGGAAAGAGCGGCCAGTAAATCGGTTTCAGCCTTATCATACATCTTTTGGTTCATCCATTGTTTTCCGCTGGTATAAAGTCCGTAAACGGAATTCCAATCGAAGTCATCAGGAATCTCTTTGGGACGGTTAATTACTTTATCGCTATTTTGTTCGGAATATACCAAATCATTATTTCCGATGACAACCTTTATCTTTCCGGCGGCCAACTTCGTCTCTAACGGATAAGACTTGCACCAGGTTTGTAGTGTTTTTGCCTGTAAAAGTTCGGAGATAATTTCTTTTTCGTCCGAATAGACTTTAAGCGTGGCAGATAGCTCCTGTGTCGGAGAGAAATAAATTGTTAGCCGGTTGTTATCCTTTAATACATTCAGGGCGCCGATATGGGAGGCTTGTACAATGCCTTTGGTCTCTTTTACCGGAAACCAGTATTCCGTCCATTCGTCTGTTGCTCCCGGTTGGAAAGCTGTGTGTTTGAAGGGAGTACGTGCGCTGTTGGTGGCAGGTTGGTTATACATTCTGCCGGACTGCAATTCCACATATTGGGCGTCTGTGTCGGTAAGCAAATCTTCCCATATAGCTCCGTCGCGTGCCTGGCTCCAAAGGAAAATCTTCATACCAAGTTTCTCATCATAGGCTGAATGATGTACGGAACCGAAATCATCATCATGCCAGTAGGCCCCATAGAAATCATTATAATAACCTAATACATGATATGATTTGGAACTCTCGAAAGCATTATTCTTATACCAGGAGAGGTCTCTGCCGTTATCATCCACAGGGAATGTATGTAAATCTCCTCCATGACCAATATAATTAGTCCCCGGATAACAAAAACGGGTATTTCCGGCGGCTTTATATCCGGCATTCATCCATTGGTAATACGGCTGGTCGAGAGAGGAACTGTTATACCAGGTCGTATGGGTAGTGAAGTAAGCCTTGTCTTTCGGAACATTTACTTCAACTGTCCAGGTCGTACGAGTGATAAAATCGATAGCAGAAATATAACAACTTACACTACCGTCTTCCTTTTCCCGGGTTATATAGTCCACCGGGGTTGCAGATGTCGGTGCATGTCCGATAATACCGAAGTTAAATTCTATCCCTCCGGAAACCCACGGACCACGCATCGCTATATCGCGGAATTTAACTACATGATTCGTATAAATAAATTCTTTGCCGGAAGTTTTGTCTACGGCTCCCCATATTTTCCCGCCAATTTCCGGAAACAGAGTGACACGTATATAATCATTTTCCAGTTCGACCGTTTTCCATTTTTTATCTGTTTTCTCATTGGTAAAACCGTCGAAGCGAAAATAAGGATAATACAGGTTTTCGGGCTTTGCTACCGGATCCGGGTCATCGAAAGCATAGGTACCCATCACTTGTTCCGTTTCCTTAACGGTAGCGTGCTGTGCGGAAAGAGAAAGGCTGGAAATAATGGCGCAAAGAGTAAAAATACATTGTTTCATGGCTTACATAATTTATATATCCGGCATAACGGGAAATAATAATCTCTCAGCCTCAAAGTTACCAATAGATATTATTCCCCGTTATGCCGGAACATGAAATTTTTAAGCCTGATGCATTATAATTTGTTATTTACCGGTTGTGAATGAATAATTACCAGAACCCACGGTAAAACGATGGTATCCGTTTTCATATCCTAACGGTTTAATGCCTTCAGCCTCATTTATTGCTTTTCCTCCTTCTTTGACAAATGCAGTCCGGGGAGCAGGTATATATACGATAGCCTTTGAGTTTACAGGAATGCGGACATGCAGCGTAAAGGTTCCGTTCTCTGCTTTCCAGTTGCTTGTAATTTCTCCATTTACTGATTGGTAACAGCAGTTTACCCAATCCAAACCTTCTGTCGGTTGAGGTTTGATTGCTATTTCGCTAAATCCCGGAGCTATGGTGTTTATTCCTCCCAGAGATTGGTACATCCATTCGCCTACGCTGCCGAACATCGGATGATTGTGCGAATATACATTGTCAGAGTATTGCCAGGTTTCCCATAAGGTGGTAGCTCCGGACCGGAGCATATGCCCCCATCCGGGGAAAGAAGTTTGCGTAACCATTTTGTACGCAATATCATTCCGGCCATTTTCACGTAGCACGTTCAGGATGGCAGGGACGCCAAATATACCGGCGGCAATATGTCCGTCCCGCTTTTCGATGGCTTTTAAGAGACCATCGAGTGCAGCTTCTTTTTCCGTATCCGGTAGAAGCCCGTAATAGAGTGCGAATGCTTGGGCTGCCTGTGTACCGTTTCCCACAGTCCCGTCTCCTGAAATCAGGAACCGGTTGATGAATGCCTTTTTTATTTCTTCGGAAAGGTCTTTGTATTTCTTTGCATCTTCCTGTTTATTAAGTAACGAAGCAAATTCTGACACTAATAATGTGTGATGATAATAGTGGGCGGTTGCGAATAAAGCCGGGATACGTTGTTCGAGGCTTTCATGGTCGTTTATGCAATCTTCTATCCTGTTATCTTTTGCTTGCGAACGGATAAATTCAACCTGCTTCACGAAGGTCGGATAGTAGGTTTTGATCGTTTCCAGGTCGCCATAATAATCATATAATTGTTTCTGCATGAAGGCAAAAGCCAATTGCCATCCGATAGGGCCGGAGTCTTCCCCTAAACCTTTGTCGGCTATACCATTGAACGGTGCTGTTTCTGTCATACCTCCTGAAGGGCGTTGGTCGTTTGCAAAATCGCGGATAGCTTTCCGGTAGAAGTTTTCCATATCATAAAACCAGCAGAAGGTACGTGCTACACCTACAATATCGCCGCCATATCCGAATTTCTCCCGTGCCGGACAATCCGACTGTACACTGAAAACATTACTTAAGAAAGTATAGTCCAAAACCTCGTTCAGCTTGTTCAGCATCGGATTGGAACATTCGAAAGAACCGTTCTTTTGCAGGTCTGCATTCAGGCGAAGTCCTTCTATGTTCTCAAGTGAAGGACGTCCGTGCCATCCGGTTATTTCCACATAACGGAAACCGTGGAAGGTAAAGCGGGGAGCCCATATTTCAGTACCTTCTCCTTTCAATGTATAGCGGTCTTCCTGCCAGGCTGTTTGTGGCTGACCGGGTTGTTCCCAATCTGCATTCCATATCTTTTTTTGTTGCCCGGCTACGGAAGTCATCACATTCAGGCTCCCATCCGAATAAATATCTTCGCCATATCGTATCTTGATAGTGCTTCCTTTCGGCCCTTTCACTTTGAGGCGGACAACCCCGGCAAAGTTTTGCCCCATGTCGAAGACGAATACTCCCGGACGTACTTCCGCCATTCTTGTCGGGTGAAAGACTTTAGTTATCCGTATGGGAGGTTGCATTTGTGCGGTTAATGGACCGGTAGGTGCTTGTGTAAGCGCCTCTGCGTTTTTCCAAAGTGCATCGTCAAAAGAAGGGGTATCCCAGCCTTTTATTTCTTTACGTGCATCATAGTGTTCCCCTAAGTATACATTATTTCGGAGTACCGGACCTTGTGTTGTTTTCCAATCCGGACCGGTGGGAATCGTTTCAGCAGAACCATCGGCATAAACAATCCTTAGTTGTGCTTTCAGGCAGGGCCGTCCGATATAGAGGTATTCTCTGAGCGGTCTGAATATTCTCATGGGAAGAGGATTGAAAAAGCCGTTTCCCAACATGACCCCGATAGCATTCTCTCCTTCACTAAGTAAAGAAGTGACGTCATAAGTGCTATACAGGATTTCTTTGCCATAATTCGTCCATCCCGGTTCCAATACCCGGTCGCCTACACGGTTCCCATTTATATAGGCTTCGTAATATCCCAGACCGGAAATATACAGGCGGGCTGTCTTTACTGGTTTTTGCGGTGTAAATGTTTTGCGGAACAATGGTGCAGGGTCATCTTTATAAAAATCTTCTTCTTTAGCAGGAGGGACGGAGCCATCGCCTATCCATTGGGCTTTCCAATCGGTAGATTGCAGCATGGCCGTTTCCCAAAACGCGGGAAGGCTCCATGCCGATACTTCGTTCTTCTGGTTGTATACGCGTACTTTCCAGTAGTAGCGTGTGAATGGCTTAAGTTTTTTCCCGGCATACCGGATATTTACATTTTTTCTGCTGTTTACCTTGCCACTTTTCCAAAGCAGTTTCTTTTCATTTTGCAGGTCGTTCTCATTTGCTGCAACCAGTATTTCATAAGCAGATTGTAATTGTCCTCTTTCCTGTGATTGCATTTTCCATCCGAGAGTAGGGACATTGGCATCGATACCGAGAGGGTTCTCCAGATATTCGCAGGTTAAATCCGTTACATGTATGGATTGTGCGTGAACGGATAAGGAGATTCCGATAAATAGCAAAATAAGGAAACAGGACTTTTTCATAATAATTCTTTTAACAGGTAGTTGATTCGTGGTGGCTGATGGTTTCTTTCTTGTTACATTTCAACAGCCGGTAACTCCAATTTTTACAAAAGTAAGGACTTTGCGGGGGATTCTATCTTCAAAAATGATAGAAGTATTATCATTTCTGACCTAAAGCATATATGTTTTAATTCCTGAAGATATAAGGCATGTTCTGAAATATAAGGGTTGTATTTTTTATCTGAGAGATTTTTTTAGATTTATTATGTGGAACTTTTCCATTATCTCTCCACAACTTTTCTACAATATTCCACTGTATTGTATATAAGCAAAATAGGGTTTTCTTTTATAGGTATAGGGAATTACATCGACCTTTTATTTTTTGGCACGCCACTTGCATTATACTTAGCAACCTAGGGTTTTCAAGTATTGTTTAATTAAAAACTTAAAAAGTCATGAAGAAGGTATTAGTAGCAATGGCAGTAATGATGAGTGTGGGTAGTTTCAGTGCATTTGCAGCAGAAAAGGGTCTTAATTCTATGGAAGTATGCTGTGTTCAGTCAACTCAGGATGAGTATACAAAAATTGAGGTAGCAAGTGTTCCTGATGCAGTAAAGGCTGGTGTTGAGAAGGCATATGCCGGTCAGACCATTAAAGAAGCTGCTGTTGCAGAAAAAGAAGGCGTTAAAACATATAAACTTGTTATTGTATCAACAGAGGGCACTGAAAGCACAGTAATCTTCAACGATAAAGGTGAAGAAGTAAAATGATGAGCTTAAATTTTTTATAGATTAAAGCATATCAATGAGGTTATAAACTCTGTTGTAGTTAAAAGGGGAGGTTTCTTAACTTCCCCTTTTTATATGCCGTTTATCTAATGTCTAACGGTTATCCTTATTTAGTATTTATGGTCTTTGCATTATAAAAGCTCCTTTTTTAATACCAGTGTATCGCCTGTGTCATCCAGTTCATAAATATGTGCTCTTTCGGCACCTCCCGGATTGTTTGGACCATGGAAAGTAATGTATAGTTTATTATCGAATGATTTAAATATCATCCCATGTCCGCCGTTCTTGTTGAATAAGGGAGTGGTTTGCTGTTTCCACGGACCGGCAACTTTTCCTGTTGTAGATTCTGCGATACCGATGGCATATTCCCCATTCATAAAGCTGGACCATATCATCAAAAGTTTGCCTGTCTTTGTACGGTAAAGAAAACAACCGTCGGTAACATATGAAGTCGGTAGCGATGCCATAGATACGCTTCCTGTCGACCAGTCTGCTGCAGATGCGCAGAATAAAGTTTGCGATTCCCCTACAGGTGCAGATAAGTCTTTAGCAAGCTGTACCAGTTCCATCGTGCCGTCGGCTACCTGTACCCATTCATGGCAGTAAATCATGTAAGGAACGCCATCTTCCACCCAAAGCGTACCGTCGAGTGCCATCCGGTCCATCGGTGTTTGGGGAACCAAATCAAATGGCAGGAACGGGCCTTCCGGGGAATTGGAATAAAATATCTGAGTCCCCCTGAATAGATAGTCCGGCCATCCTTTCCGGCTTTTTTTCCATTTAATGTCGCTGTTTAAAGTAGCAAACAGATAATATTTCCCTTTATAGGCATGTACTTCGGGCGCCCATACGGCTCCGGTAATCCAATTATTCTCCGGTACGGTAAATGTACGGACGGGACCTTCCCAGTTTTTGAGGTCTTTACTTTTAAATACTTCTACACCGCCGAGGTTTTTTCCCTGGTCGTTGCGTATACTGGAGGAACGGTACATATAATACATTTTATTTTTTGTATCCGCCAATATATAAGGGTCGCGTATGTGAATATCCGAGATGTGTTGAGTTTGGGCTTTTATCGGAAAAACACAGCATAGAAGAAATAAAAGACAGGTAAACGAATTGAGTAAAATTTTCATGATAAAAATAGTAGTTATTAGAGGTTTAAAAAATGAAACAATGCAAATATAAAGAATAATTCCATGGCAATGTCTTCTGCCTATTAGCTTTTATTGCATTTCCTATAAATCAAATTAACATTCCAGGCCTTGACAATTAAAGGAGAAACCTTACCTTTGTACCGTGGTTTTTTCATAATAGTATTAGATTTAAGGTTAACAAAGTTTGGTTAGGGGTTGTCGTGAGACAGCCTTTAATTGTTTATAGGGGTTTGTATGGCTTTAGTCCATATGAAAGACTTCTTTTAAAGGTACGGAGACAGGTGATTGGTCTTCATTTGTTTCCATCAGCTCCGCCATGTATGCCCACCACTTTTGTACAATTTCATTATCTCCCAAATCCTGTGAGGAACCGGAACCATTTATCTGCTGTACGGCAAATAATGTGGATGTTGTTTTATCTAAGAAAATGGAATAATCGCTGACACCGTTTTTTCTTAGCAGCGCCGCCAATTCAGGCCATATTTCTTTATGGCGCCTTTCGTATTCTGCTTCGGCACCAGATTTAAGAGACATTTTGAATGCAAGTCTTTCCATGATATTGTATAATAAATTAAAAAAGTTTTACTCCCCTAAATCAAGTGATAAAAGTAGCGGGTTCTGAGAGTATGCTATGTATGTAGAATGATTTTAATAGTATGAAAAATGATACTTCTGCTTGTGTGTATTTACCAAAATATCAAAATGACAGAATGATAAATTACCCCCTTTATATGTGGCATATACGGATGGCAAGTACGGGACGCGTTTCAAATACACCGCTCTCGCGGAGTTGGGTTTTATCTGTTTGATGGAGTAGATGGATTTATTGTTACTAAATGATACTGCGCGGAATTGTTTTTTTTAGACGCGAATTGCGCGGAAAACGCGGATTAATACAGGTGTTATGTTTATTAATCTGCGTTTGTTCGCGGCATTCGCGTTAAATCATATGGTTACGTTTTTCTGAATATGATAAACTCTTTAATATCCGTGTAGGGTTTGGTTTCCCAATCATTCCAGAGTCGTGTCTTTGCTTTATACTGTCTAAAAACAGAGCATCCATGGTTTGAAACCGAAACATATATGCTTTGAAGTCGAAACATATATGTTTTACCTGCGCGGATCGTTATATTTTAGTGCGCAAACAGTTGGAATTATCCGCGGAGATAGTTGGAATTACCCTCCGTATACATGGAAATAGGTTCCGGATAGTGTAGAAAAGCCTCCGTTTTAGCCCGAAAAAGAGTCGGTTTCTCCCTGAAATGGCTTTTATTTATGTATGTTGAGTTAGCAGAAAGGGTGTTATTCTGTTAAAGTGTCATTCGATTGGGTAAAAGAATGATATTTTGTAAAATCAAAAGAGGTTGTCTAAACTTGTTAGAAACCCCTTTCCTTTATTTTTGAGTTGTTGATATTTACTTAATATCTTTGTTCAATATGCAAAGAAAAAACGACAAGAACATATTAAGTCATCCCAATTGTCTTTAGAACCTGGATACTTTTTGTAACTAGAAAGGTAATGTATATATCCGTGAGGATTATATGGGTCTATAGCAAACCATATTGCATATCCTGCAAAGTTATATTCTGAAAAAAACTCCACAACACATCGATCTCCATGCCCCAAACCTGTAGGACTTTCTATAATTGTACTATTTAGATCAAAAGAGGATATAGATCTGTTCCAATTCTGAGGGTTTGTTAATACCATTGGATCTATTGGCATTTGAGGATAATCTATTCTACCACAATTGGAATTTAGCTTAAGTGATAATTCTGCTCCTCTGCATTTAGGGTCCTGATATAATGTCAATACACCTTCATATGTACAAAGACGTTGTGATTTTGTTTTAGGCTGCTGTGAGTGTAAATAATCTTCTAACTCTTTCGTATTATCAAAGTATTCAATTGATTTGTCTAAATGAACAAATGTTACAAGATTCGGGTTGCTTTTTATTTTATTTACGATGCTTTGTGTTTCTGCGTTTAGAAAGACTCCTTCTTTATTATCTTCCCATTGAATATTAGAGTCATATTTTACCCCTTTATAAATAAAAGAGACAAAAGATGTATCTGTGAAAGCTTGATTATTCTCTTTCTCTAAATTAAAGTTTTCCTTTAGTTCATTTTTATTTGATTCAATAATCTCTTTTTGACAGGAAAAGAAAAGACTACAGATACAGATTGATAATAATAAATTTTTCATGATATTTTTAATTAAAAGTTAGTATAATGCAAAAATATTATTATTTATAGATACCCGTTTGTCTGTTATTGTTATTTAACTAAAATTAATTGTGTGCTATTATGAGAAGAATTCTATTTAATATAATTGGATTATGATATATGCTATTAGTTATGTGTTAATATTCAGAGATACAGATGGATGATAGATAGTATAATACGGTAAATTAAAAGCCTGTAAACATGTACATGTGATTGATAAGTAAAAAAATAGGAGAAAATCTAAATAATTTTCTCCTACTGATATTCTTTTTAAGCTTTTAGCATAGTCTATGAATTAGGGCGAGCTGCTTGTTCGTCGACAGAAACAACCTCAATTTCAAAAACCAAGGTAGAATAAGCCGGTATATTTTCCGTATCGTTAGCTGCATAACCAAGTTCTTGAGGAATCCAGATTTCATATTTATCTCCTTCAACCATATGTTGTAATGCAATCCCCCAGCCATTTATAACAGAAGAATAGCCTGTTCCAGTACTACTATTATAATTTGCATAATTATGATTTACAGCACATTTAAAAGGAATTCCATCTTCTTGTAATTTCTGATCGAATTTCTTATTATTAATCAAATGGCCTTTATAATAAACAGAGATGCGGCTGTTGAAAAATATTTTTTCCCCTTCCCCTTTTTTGATTTGTTTTGCATAAACAAATCCATCTCCAGCTTCCGAATTCCATTTAATATACTCCGGATCACCTCCTTTTGCTAAAAAAGCTTTTTCATTTTCTAATTTATATGCAGCTTTCTCTGCGTCAACAGAATCATCTTTGTCTTTCTTACAAGAGGAAGAGACAACGGCCACACATAATAACATCAACGCGATATGCAGATACTTTTTCATGCGCTTATTCAATTATCTTTTTTAATAAATTTTTCATGCTAACCTTTTCGGAGATAATTTCGTGTAGTTTGTCGATGCTGACACGCTCCTGTTCCATTGTGTCGCGGAAACGGATAGTTACACAATTATCTTTTAATGTATCGTGGTCTACTGTAATACAGTAAGGCGTACCGATTGCATCCTGACGGCGATAACGTTTGCCGATAGAATCTTTTTCATCATACTGGCAACGGAAGTCAAAACGAAGCATATTCACGATTTCTTCCGCTTTCTCAGGCAGACCGTCTTTCTTAACCAAAGGTAATACGGCAAGTTTGATAGGAGCCAAAGCTGCCGGCAGTCTTAATACTACACGTGTTTCACCGTTTTCAAGTGTTTCTTCGCAGTAAGAACCTGCCATAACACTCAGGAACACACGGTCTACACCAATAGATGTTTCGATAACATATGGAGTATAACTTTTATTCAGTTCGGGGTCGAAATACTGGATTCTCTTACCTGAGAATTTTTCGTGCTGGCTCAGGTCGAAATCTGTACGGCTGTGGATACCTTCCACTTCCTTGAAACCGAACGGCATTTCAAACTCGATATCGGTAGCGGCATTTGCATAGTGAGCCAACTTTTCGTGGTCGTGGTAACGGTATTTCGCATCTCCCAATCCCATCGCTTTATGCCAGTTCAGGCGGGTAGATTTCCATTTTTTGAACCATTCCATTTCTTCACCCGGACGAACGAAAAATTGCATTTCCATCTGTTCGAATTCACGCATACGGAAAATAAACTGACGGGCTACAATCTCGTTACGGAATGCTTTACCGATTTGTGCGATACCGAAAGGAATTTTCATACGTCCCGTTTTCTGGACATTCAGGAAGTTAACGAAAATACCTTGTGCTGTTTCCGGACGCAGATATACTTTCATGGCACCATCGGCAGTAGAACCCATATCGGTAGAGAACATCAGGTTGAACTGGCGGACTTCAGTCCAGTTGCGTGTCCCTGAAATCGGGCAAACAATTTCGCAATCCAGGATGAGCTGGCGCAAATCCTCGAAATTGGAATCGTTCATGTCTTTGGAATAGCGTTCGTGTATCTCGTTCCATTTTGCCTGATATTCCAGTACGCGTCCGTTGGTTGCGCGGAATTGGGCTTCATCGAATGCTTCACCGAATCTTTTAGCAGCTTTAGCCACTTCTTTATTCATCTTTTCTTCGATTTTACCTAAATGGTCTTCAATCAACACGTCTGCACGATAGCGTTTCTTGGAATCTTTGTTGTCGATTAAAGGGTCATTGAATGCGTCTACATGACCGGATGCTTTCCAGATAGTCGGGTGCATGAAAATTGCGGAGTCGATACCTACTACATTTTCGTGAAGCAACGTCATGCTGTCCCACCAATATTTCTTTATATTGTTCTTCAACTCTACACCATACTGCCCGTAATCGTACACTGCACCCAGTCCGTCATAGATTTCGGATGAAGGAAATACAAATCCATATTCTTTGCAGTGCGAAACTAACTTCTTAAATACATCTTCTTGTGCCATAGTATATTATTTTTCCAATTAGAAAATACGCTAATATGCCGCCTAATTGGTCTTACATATTATCAAGCCTGCAAAGTAAATGATTTTTTTGGTAATGTCCACCATTTACAGCATCTTATAAAGATATTTAAGGTGATATACCGGATGTTTGTTTTAAAAAGGATATGATAATAATGCCTTGCACAAAAAGATATGCGGGTATAAGGATATGTTCTTTCAGGATTGCTTTTGAAGTGGTATTCTAATTTTTTAGAAACTCTTTTTGGGTAAATTAGATGATTTTTCAGAATAATATTTACTTTTGTCAAATCGTTGTGTTTGCGTACACAGAAATAATTAATCTAATATATACTACCATGAAATCAGATGACATTTCGCGTCGCTCGTTCCTGAAGCGGGCACTTGTTCTTTCGGCAGCTACAGCTGTTCCTTCCTTCTGGATTCCATCGAAGGCTTCCGGTATGCCGGGTGTCCCTTTCGTTAGTGCCAATGATAAAGTGAGATTGGCGCTTATTGGTATCGGTAACCGTGGAGGCGAGATAGCTCTTGAACTTATCAATACAGGCTTATGTGAAATTGTTGCGCTTTGTGATGTGGACATGGGAGCTCCCCATACACAGAAATTGATTTCCATGTATCCGAAAGTTCCCAGATTCAACGATTTCCGCCAGATGTTTGATAAAATGGCAGATAAGATAGATGCCGTAACCGTAGGAGTTCCCGACCATGCCCATTTCCCGATAACGATTGAAGCGATGGCTCATGGCAAGCATGTTTATGTGGAAAAGCCGATGGCACGTACTTTCCAGGAAGTGGAATTGATGATGAAGGCGGAAAAGAAATTCGGAGTCGTTACACAAATGGGAAATCAGGGGCATTCGGAAGCAAACTATTTCCAGTTTAAGGCATGGAAAGAAGCCGGCCTGATAAAAGATGTCACCGCTATTACAGCACATATGAACTCCCCGCGCCGCTGGCACGGGTGGAATCCGAACATGAAACATATGCCGATGGGCGAACCGGTTCCTGAAACATTGGATTGGGATACTTGGTTGGGCGTTCGTCCGTTCCGCGAATATAACCATGATTATCATATGGGACAATGGCGTTGCTGGTATGAATATGGTATGGGTGCTTTGGGCGACTGGGGTGCGCATATTCTGGATGCAGCCCACCAGTTCCTGGATATGGGATTGCCTACGGAAATTAATCCATTGTATTTAAAAGACCATAATCCGTTTTTTTATCCGATGTCGTCGACAATCCTGTTCCGTTTTCCCAAAAGAGGGAATATGCCGGGCATAGATGTTACCTGGTATGATGGGCTGGATAATATACCTCCTGTGCCTGAAGATTATGGTTCTTCGGATGTAGACCCGAATATTCCGACAGTAGCCGGAGGAAAACTGCAATTGATGAAACTGAATCCGGGAAAGGAAATCTATACAAAGACTCTGACATTCAAAGGAGGTTCCCATGGAAGTACGCTGTCTGTTATTCCGGATAAGATAGCTAAAGATATGAATCCGACATTACCGGAGTATGAGAAAAGCCCGTCTAACCACTATGCAAACTTCCTTTTGGCTTGCCAGGGTAAAGAAAAGACACGTTCTCCGTTCTCTATTGCCGGTCCGTTAAGTCAGGTATTCTGTTTGGGTGTATTGGCTCAGCGCCTGAACCGTAAATTGGTTTTCGATCGTGATTTGAAACAAATTACAAATGATTCGTTTGCAAATCAGATGTTGGTTGGCGAGATGCCACGCAAAGGTTGGGAAGAATATTACAATGTATAGTGATGGTATAGCGATTTCAGTTTATTACTGAACCGGTGATGACGCAAAATGTTACTATGTTTTGCGTCATCCGTATTTATATGGGGTAAGTATCAGTTACACCGGCAAAACCGGTTGGCTCCACAAGTACAGGTTGGACCTCCGTCGCCGTTTAATATTTCATCTGTATAAAATTCATACATTTTCTTTTTGAGTTGAATGCTGATTCGTCTGAATTCACTGGCAATAAACTCGGGAGTTCCTTTGGCTCGTGAAGGATCATAAGTTCCCACGTGGAGGCGATGACGTACTTTTCCTGTAAACTCCGGATAGTTTTCATCAGCCGTATTACATAGGGTTATAACATAATCCCAAGGTTCGTCCAAGTACTGTTCTACAGGTTTAGGGCGTTTCATGCTGATGTCTATTCCTGATTTAGCCATGGTTTCGATAGCAAGCAAATTCGTTTGAGCGGCCGGTTTTGTTCCGGCAGAACAAACAGTCAAGCTTTTATCGAAAGATTGCAGCCAGCCTTCTGCCATTTGGCTGAGGCAACTATTATCTGTACAAAGTATTAATATTTTCATTGAATTGCTTTTTAATGAAGTCAAAAATAAGCAATTCCGTATTGATAGTATTTATGAGGCAAAAGGTCTTATCTATCAGGGTTGGGAATTCCGGAATTTTTATCCCGGAATAATTTTGTATCCTGCGGCAGTCAATACATATTGTATTTCTTCGATATGCTTCTGGTTGCGGGTTTCCATCTCAAGGCGCAGGTAACAGCCATTGATGTCCGTAGTGTGGCTTACCCGTTCGTGGAAGACAGACACCACGTTTGCCCCGGTACTGGCGATGATTTCGGATACATGCTGTAACTGTCCGGGTTTATCGACTAATTCGATAGTCATTGAATAAGAACGTCCGGACTTTTGCAAGCCTCTGCCGATAACGCGGGAAAGGATCGTCACATCGATGTTTCCGCCGGAAACCAGACAGATCACTTTTTTGCCCTTGATAGGAACCTTATTGAACATCGCAGCAGCAACAGCTACGGCGCCGGCTCCTTCGGCAATCATTTTATGCCGTTCGATCAGGGCAAGAATTGCTGTGGATATTTCATCATCCGATACGGTAACAATTTCGTCTACATATTTTTGGCAATATTCAAAGGTATGGATTCCGGGTTCTTTTACAGCGATACCGTCGGCTATTGTACGTACAAATCCCATACGTTCAATTTTGTTATTTTCGATGGAAGTCAACATACTGGGAGCACCGCTTGCCTGTACTCCATATACTTTGACTTTAGGATTCAGGCTTTTTATGGTAAAAGCAACTCCGGAAATAAGTCCGCCTCCTCCGATAGGTACAATTACGGCATCCACATCCGGTAACTGCTCCAGTAATTCGAGCCCGATTGTTCCTTGACCTGCTATGACATCTTCATCATCGAACGGATGGACAAATGTATATCCTTTTTCATCCCGTAACTGAAGAGCTTTCTGATAAGCGTCGTCGTATACTCCTTCGACAAGACAAACATCCGCACCATACCATTTGGTAGATTCTATTTTTGAGATAGGGGCATTATCCGGCAAGCAAATCAATGATTTGATACCTGCCGCTGTGGCAGCCAGGGCAACACCCTGGGCATGGTTCCCGGCAGAACAAGCCACAACACCATGCGATTTTTCTTCTTCTGTGAGCTGGGAAATCTTAAAATAGGCACCACGGACTTTGAAAGAGCCTGTTTCTTGCAGGTTCTCAGGTTTCAGGTAAATTTCACATGCAGGATTGATATGAGGAGCACTAACCAGGTCCGTGTTACGGATTACTTTTTTTAAAGCGAACGACGCTTGATAAATCTTATCGAGAGTAAGCATTTTTTCTTTTTGTTAAAACAATTGTGCAAAGGTATAAAACCTGCTATAAAATAGGATAGTAAAAGACAGGCTTTTTATTATTTCAGCATTTTTTGTATATTTACACCCTATTAGCATATGCGGGAAGCATGGTAATAAATGGAATAGAACAGGATAAAGCAACATATGAGACCGGAAGATATTACTGAACAGGATGAGAACGAATTGAACGGGGCTGATGAGCAACCAACCCCTGATAATGAAAGTGAAATAACAGATGCGGGAACGCATTCCGATTATAAAGTGCCCGGAAAGTCAGAAAGCCGTGTATCTTACCATCTTTCCGGCATGTACCAGAATTGGTTTCTGGATTATGCTTCTTATGTAATACTGGAACGTGCGGTACCGCATATCAATGACGGACTGAAGCCCGTTCAGCGCCGTATCCTCCACTCGATGAAGCGGCTGGACGATGGCCGTTACAATAAAGTGGCCAATATTGTAGGACATACCATGCAATTCCACCCTCATGGGGATGCTTCTATCGGAGATGCGTTAGTGCAGCTCGGTCAAAAGGACCTATTGATAGATTGCCAGGGTAACTGGGGGAATATCCTTACCGGAGACGGTGCTGCAGCTCCCCGTTATATTGAAGCCCGTCTCTCTAAATTTGCATTGGAAACAGTATTCAATCCAAAGACTACAACTTGGCAGCAATCTTATGACGGACGTAATAGAGAGCCGGTTACCTTGCCGGTTAAATTTCCTCTTTTGCTTGCTCAAGGGGTTGAAGGTATAGCCGTTGGTCTTGCTTCCAAAATACTTCCGCATAATTTTAATGAGTTGCTGGACGCTTCCGTTTCTTATCTGAAAGGTGAAGAATTTACTTTGTATCCGGATTTCCAGACGGGAGGTTTTATAGATGTCGGCAAATATAACGACGGTGAACGAGGAGGCTCCGTAAAAGTGCGTGCTAAGATAACCAAGCTGGATAACAAGACGCTGGTTATAAATGAAATTCCTTATGGAAAGACTACTTCTACATTGATTGAGTCGATACTGAAAGCAAACGACAAAGGTAAGATCAAGATAAAGAAGGTAGACGATAATACGGCACGTAACGTAGAGATATTGGTACACCTGGCTCCGGGTGTTTCATCCGATAAAACGATAGATGCTTTATATGCTTTTACGGATTGTGAAATAAGCATATCGCCTAACTGTTGTGTTATCATGGATAACAAGCCCCACTTCCTTACGGTAAGTGATGTGCTGAAACATTCTGTGGATGATACATTGCATTTGCTTCGTACCGAATTAGAAATACAGAAAAGCGAGATTGAAGAAGCGCTGTTCTTTGCTTCCCTGGAAAAGATATTTATTGAAGAGCGGATTTATAAAGATAAAGAATTTGAAAACGCGAAAAATATGGATGAAGCAATTGCCCACATCGATTTGCGTTTAACACCTTTCAAACCGCAGTTTATCCGTGAGGTCACCCGCGAAGATATCCTTAAATTGATGGAAATCAAGATGGGGCGTATCCTTAAATTTAATTCGGATAAGAGCAATGAACAAATCGCCCATTATAAAGAAGAAATAGAGGTCATAAACAACCATCTGGCAAATATTGTGGAATATACCATTAACTGGTTCCGGATGTTGAAAGAAAAATATGGAAAGAATTATCCGCGTGTGACCGAAATACGTAGTTTTGATACCATTGAAGCAACCAAGGTGGTAGAGGCTAATGAAAAGCTTTATATCAACCGTGCCGAAGGTTTTATCGGAACCGGACTGAAGAAAGACGAATATGTATGTAACTGTTCCGATATAGACGAAGTGATTCTTTTTTATCGTAATGGCACTTACAAGGTGGTGAAGGTCTGCGAAAAGATGTTTGTCGGCAAAGAGATACTGTATCTGAATGTCTTTAAACGAAATGATAACCGCACTATTTATAATGTGATATACCGGGATGGTAAAGCCGGTTTCAATTATATTAAGCGTTTTGCCATAACAGGAGTGACACGTGACAAGGAATATACCGTAACGAAAGGGACGGAAGGATCGCGTATTCTATACTTCAGTGCAAATGAGAATGGTGAAGCTGAAACGGTGAAAGTAATCCTTAAACCCCGCCCGCGTCAGAAATTGCTGGTATTTGAAAAGGATTTCAGCGATATTGTCATCAAAGGCCGTGGCTCTATGGGAAATATCCTTACGAAGGCGGAGGTACATAAAATCAGTCTGAAACAGAAGGGTAGTTCTACTTTGGGAGGACGTATGGTTTGGTTCGACCGGGATATATTACGCCTGAATTATGACGGACGTGGGGAAGAACTCGGGGAATTTCAAAGTGATGACCAGATTCTTGTAATTCTCCAAAATGGTGATTTTTATACGACGAATTTCGATTTGAGTAATCATTACGAAGCTAATATCCTGATAATAGAAAAATATAATGCAAATAAGATCTGGACTGCCGTTCTTTATGATGCAGACCAGAAATATTTCTATCTGAAACGTTTCCAGTTGGATGCCGGTAATAAGAAGCAGAATTTCCTTGGTGAAAATCCTAAAAGTCGCTTGATGATTCTGACGGATGAGAGATTCCCGCGAATGGAAGTTGTGTTCGGCGGCCATGATACTTTCCGTGAACCGCTGGTGATAGATGCGGAAGAGTTTATCGGAGTGAAAGGATTTAAAGCGAGAGGAAAACGTCTCTCCACTTTTGATATAGAAACGATCAATGAACTTGAGCCGGTCCGTTTTGCCCCGGCGGCACAGCCTGCGGTGGAAGGAAATAAAGAAGATGAAGATGAGGACGAGGAGGCAGATAAAAGCGATTCGGATATACTGGATGAAATAACTGGACAAATGAAACTTTTTGATGAATAGCTTATGAAAAATCCCCTTTGCCTGATGATACTCTTCTGGAGTTTGGCTCTGCCTGTTTATGCACAGTCGGACGAAAAAGAGATACCATGGTCTACCAATGAAAGTACAATGATTGGGGTTGGCGGTTACAACCTGAGAGATACATACCTGTCGCCCAGTACAGATATAAACTATACCGGTTGGATGGTGCGTGTGATGAATGAACGTATGAAAGTGACCCGCCTGGCTGATTATAAAATCTCCCGGCAGCAAATCGTGAATGTGGAGTTCGGTTCTACGCATAACGGAGCGAAGACTGCCAATGAATATGCCGGTTTTGTGAATTATTCCCTCGGTTACCATTATCGCTTTGACAAATTACCTGTAAAAGGCTTGAAAGTGTTGGCTGGAGCCTCTGCAGGTATTTCCGGAGGCTTTATATATAATACCCGTAACAGCAATAATCCGGTATCCGGAAAAGGAGACTTGGACCTGAGTTTGTCTGCTATGGCGATCTATAATTTTAAGATAAAGAATTTCCCGCTTACGTTGCGTTACCAGATGGACATGCCTTTTGCCGGAATGTTGTTCTCGGTTAATAAGGGGCAACCTTATTATTTCCTGAGCCAGGGGGATACGGATGGCATTATACGGTTCAGCTCTTTCCATAACAAATTTGTTATGAAAAACTATTTTACCCTTGATATACCTGTAGCCAATTTTACCGTACGTGCCGGTTATATGAACAGTATGTACCGTGCACATGTGAATGGCATCAAAACCCATGTGATATCCAATGCCTTTATGATAGGTCTTGTAAAAGAATTTGTTGCTTTCGGCGGTAAACGTCTGAAGAATACGGATAAATATAGTAGTGCATTTTATTGATACCTGTACATATGAAGTTACGTTTTACATATTGTTTAATATTCCTGGGATTGTTGCTTTCCGGTTGCGAAAAAGCAACGTATTATAATTCGTCACCTCGTGATAATTTCGAGGCTCTTTGGCGGATAATGGATGAAAATTATTGCTTTTTTGAGTATAAGGATGTCGATTGGAATGATGTTTATGACCGTTATAGTATCCAGATAAAGGATACGATGAATCAATATGATTTATTTAATGTTTTGGGGGAAATGCTGGCGGAGTTGAAGGATGGTCATACCAATTTGATTTCTTCTTTTGATATGTCCCGTTATTGGGGATGGTATGAAAATTTCCCCAGGAATTATAATAAGGAAGTTCACGATAAATATATGGGTACCGATTATAAAATAGCCGGAGGCCTGAAGTATAAGCGTATGGCAAACGACCAGGTCGGATATGTCTATTACAGTAGCTTCTCCAGTGGAGTAGGAGAGAGCAACCTGGATTATATGTTTTTATATTTTAAAGACTGCAAAGGGCTTATATTTGACGTACGTGAGAATGGCGGTGGCTCGATGAGTTATGCCGATCGTATTGCATCGCGGTTCCTGAAAGAGAAAATATTGACAGGATATACACAATATAAAAATGGTAACGGGCATAATGATTTTACAGAGCCTTATCCTGTGTATCTTTCTCCTTCGGAACGTTTATGCTGGTATCTTCCGGTTATTGTCATAACAAACCGTCATTCATATAGTGCAACAAACGACTTCGCAAATGTAATGCGGCTATTACCTCAGGTAACTCTTTTAGGAGACCGCACAGGAGGAGGAAGCGGTTTGCCTTTCAGTTCGGAACTTCCAAATGGATGGAGTATCCGTTTTTCTGCTTGTCCGGTGTTGGATGTAAATAAGAAACATACGGAATTTGGCATAGAGCCAAAGATTAAAGTAGAGATGACCCAGCAGGATATTATTGATGGTAAAGACCCTTTAATTGACACCGCAATAGAACGTATTTTAGCCTCTGATAATCCATAAATAAATCGTCATGTTATAATTTTATTGCATATTTTAGCATAATACGAATTATTCCGATTATATTTATCGGGATTAAACGCTTATGGCTATAAAAAACAATAAAATACTTTGGGCTGATGATAAGATTGATTTATTAAAATCTCATATTCTTTTTCTGCAAAAGAAAGGTTATGAGGTGACTTCTGTTTCCAGTGGGTGTGATGCGGTTAATCGTTTTAAAAATCATACGTTTGATATTGTTTTTCTGGATGAAAATATGTCAGGACATACCTTAATCCAGATAAAAGAAATGGATTTAAGAATTCCGGTTGTTATGATTACCGGAAGCGAAGAAGAAAGTATAATGGAAGAAGCTATCGGAAACGAGGTCGCTGATTTTCTGATTAGGCCGGTAAATCCTTATCAAATATTATTATCTATCAAGAAGAATGTACATTGCCATGAGATTGTTTCAGAGAAAGTTGAAATAAATTATCAAAGGGAGTTTGGCCGTATCAGTATGCTGATCGGTGATTCGGTCACTCCTGATAATTGGATTCAAATTTATAGAAAGTTGGTATATTGGGAATTAAGACTGGAAAATAGTAGTGTGACAATGACTGATCTGCTTCATGAGCAAAAGCGGGAGGCCAATTATGCATTCAGTAAATTCATAAAGAAAAATTATATCGACTGGATACAAAATCCGGAATGCCGTCCGTTGATGAGTCCGGATTTATTTAAAAAGAAAGTCTTTCCACTACTTGATAAAGAAGAAAAATTGTTTTTTATCTTGATCGATAATTTCCGTTTGGACCAGTGGACAATTATAAAAGATTTGTTGAAAGAATATTTCTTTTTTGATGAAAATATCTATTATAGTATTCTTCCTACAGTAACCCAATATGCCAGAAATTCAATATTTTCCGGGCTATTGCCTCTGCAAATAGAAAAGGTATTTCCGGCATTTTGGAAAGATGAAACTTTTGATAAAAGTAAAAATTCGGATGAAGAATGTTTGATTCGTACACAGATAAAACGATTTAGTAAACAATATAGCTTCTCTTATAATAAAGTATGTGATACATTTTGTGGAGATAAATTATTGAATACGCTTTCTCCTTTTTTTCAGAGTCAACTGAATGTTGTGGTGCTTAATTTTATGGATGAACTTTCACATTCCTGTGTTGAGAATAAGATAGTACGTGAACTGTCAAATACAGAAGCTGCTTTCCGGAGCCTTACACGTACTTGGTTCCAGTATTCGGGAACAATGGAGTTGTTCAGGTATATTGCACTTAACGGATATAAAGTAATTATAACAACAGACCATGGAATGATACGTGTAGACAGTCCCTTAAAAGTAATGGGGGATAAAAACACAAACGCCAATCTACGTTATAAAGTTGGCAAGAACATGGATTACAACCCGAAAGACGTATTTGAAATTTCTCATCCTGATAAAGTGGGGCTACCTTCTCCCAACCTGAGTAGTAAATATATATTTACAATGAACAGCGACTTTTTTGCTTATCCTAATAATTATCGCCACTATGTGTCTTATTATAGGGATACCTTTCAGCATGGCGGCATTTCTATGGAGGAAATGCTGATTCCTTTTATCACGCTGAAACCAAAATAATATTAACTTTGCGGGCATACAAAAAAGATTATAATCAATATAATATGGGTACAATCAAAATTAATAGCTTAGATACGATCCATGAAGCTGCAAAAGAGTTTATCGCAGGTATGGACGACCGTACGGTTTTTGCTTTTCATGGTAATATGGGGGCTGGAAAGACTACTTTTATCAAAGCAATTTGTGAAGAACTGGGTGTGGAGGACGTAATCAACAGTCCGACATTTGCCATTATCAATGAATACCGCAGTGACGAAACTGGTGAATTGATTTATCATTTTGACTTTTATCGTATTAATAAGTTGAGTGAGGCTGAAGATATAGGAACAGAGGATTATTTTTATAGCGGTGCGCTTTGTTTTATCGAATGGCCTGAAAAGATAGAGGATTTGTTGCCGGGTGATGTCGTAGACGTAACAATCACAGAAAATCCTGATGGTTCCCGAACTGTAGAAGTCGATTAATATGGGACCGTCCGAGTACTTTATCCTGATATTGTTTATTGCTCTGGGGGTCTTTTCCATAGTGGCAGCCTTGTTCGATTTCGACTGGTATTTTGAAACCAGTGGGGCAACTACTTTTGTAAGATGGTTGGGACGTAAAGGAGCCCGTGTCTTTTATGCCCTTTTAGGTGCCGGACTGATAGCTTGTGGTACGGCCGGATTATTATATTGGTAATTTTTTCCGCATATAAAAAGGCGCGAATAATACGATATTAACTCGTATTGTCCGCGCCTTTTACATTAACATATATCAGTTTCTCAAGCAAGCGTAAAGTCTAATTGCTTTCTTTCCAGATTCGCTTGGGCAACTTTTACTGATAAAGTATCTCCCAGACGATATGTCTGTTTGCTTCTGCGTCCTACCAGGCAATAGTTTTTCTCATCATATTCGTAGTAGTCGCCTACTAAATCCCGGATAGGAACGAGCCCTTCGCATTTGTTTTCAATGAGCTCAACATATAATCCCCATTCTGTAACACCGGAGATAACACCATCGAATACTTTGCCCAGTTTATCGCTCATGTATTCCACCTGTTTATATTTGATGGAAGCGCGTTCGGCATTGGCCGCTACCAGTTCCATTTCAGAACAGTGTTCGCAATATTCTTCATATTTGTTCTTTATCACGCTCCGTCCTCCGGCAAGGTAACGTTCCAACAAGCGATGTACCATCATATCGGGATAGCGGCGGATAGGAGATGTGAAATGTGTATAATAATCCATTGCCAGCCCGTAATGCCCGATATTTTCGGTTGTATATTTAGCTTTTTGCATGGAACGGATAGCCAGGGTTTCGATTAGGTTTTCTTCCGGTTTTCCTGCTACATTATCCAACAGGTTGTTGATGTTTTTGGACATTTCTGTTTTAGTACCCGTTGTTTTGAGTTTATAGCCGAAACGATTGATGAAAGAAGCGAAGTTTTCCAGCTTTTCCGGATCCGGTTGCTCGTGAACACGGTATACGAAAGTCTTCTTTGTTTTATTCTTGGGAACTTTACCAACAAATTCAGCAACGGTAAGATTTGCCAGTAACATAAATTCTTCAATCAACTTATTTGCCTCTTTGGCTACCTTAATGTAGGTCCCTATTGGTTTACCGTTTTCATCAATATCGAATTTTACTTCTGAGCGTTCGAAACTTACGGCTCCATGTTTGAAACGTTTGTCTCGCAATTTTTTGGCCAGTTCGTTCAGCGCCAGAATGGCTTCCTTGTGGTCGCCTTCTCCGGTTTCTATTACTTGCTGTGCTTCTTCATAGGTGAACCGCCTGTTACTCTTGATAACGGTACGGCAGATACGTGATTTAAGAACTGTCGCTTCATTGTTTAATTCGAAGATAGCGGCAAAACAAAGCTTCTCTTCATCCGGACGAAGCGAACATATCTGATTACATAAGCGTTCCGGCAGCATCGGGATGGTACGGTCTACCAGGTAAACAGACGTTGCACGGCTGTATGCCTCGCGGTCGATCAGACTTTCCGGCCTAACATAATAAGTAACATCGGCAATATGTACTCCGACCTCCCAGTTTCCATTATCCAGTAGACGTGCAGACAAAGCATCATCAAAGTCTTTGGCATCTTTCGGGTCGATGGTAAAAGTGAGAACATCCCGGAAATCTTCACGGATGGAGATTTCGGATTCTGCAATCTTATCAGATATTTTATTTGCAGCTTTCTCTACATTCTCCGGATATTTGTAAGGCAAATCAAATTCTGCCAGGATAGCATGCATTTCCGCATTGTTTTCGCCGGCAACCCCTAAGATGTCGATGACTTCTCCTAATGGGTTTTTGGCCTCGTCCGGCCATTCCACAATGCGTACAATGGCTTTGTCCCCATTCTTGCCGCCTTTCAGTTTTTCTTTCGGAATGAAAATATCGTTGGCAAGCGTTTTACTTTCAGTGATAAGGAAAGCAAAACCTTTGGTAACTTGCAGTTTGCCGATGATTGTACTTCTTTTGGAGTCGAGTACTTCTATAACCTCAGCTTCCGGTTCGGCTCCTTTTCGTTTGGCAAAAAGCTGGACTTTCACTTTATCGCCATCCATCGCGTGTCCGGAGTTGCGTTCGGCAACAAAGACCGGTGCTCCTCCATCTTCCGGGATGAAAGAGTTTTTCCCATTACTACGGCGGGTAAATGTTCCGATTGCAATAGTTCCCAGGTCATTATAGCGAAAACGTCCACGGTCTATTTCGGATATGAAATTTTCACTGGCAAGTTCTTGCAAAATTTGGGAAACCTGGACTTTTTGTACCTGATTTTCTGCGCCAATCAGGTTGCTTATCTGTTTATAATTGAATGACTGTTTGGGTGCGGATTTGAAAGCAGCCATAATGGAGTTTACAATGAACTCTTTTTTCAGGCGTTTGCCGGAGCTCTTTGCTCTTTTTTTAGGCTTTCCTTCTTTGTTTTTTTTCTTTTCTGTTTTATTTTTCGTCATATGTTTAAATGCATTAATTCTGAATTGAAACAAGATTGTTCCATTTTCCTTTCAGTATTGGAAATAAGTAGGTAGAGAGACTATTAAATATCCTCTTTACAAAGTAAACAATAAAATTTGAGATGCTGTTTATATTTGTATTAAATATTGGAAAGAGTATCTTACTCTCCGAAGTGTTGGGCTTTAACTCCGATAACGTTCGGTTTACAGTGGAATAGGCTTCCGCTTAACGGGTATTCTTTCAGTTGTTTATCTGATAATCCGGCACGTGCCGTTGTAATGTAAAGTGTATCCAGTTTTTTTCCTCCGAAGGCACAAGAGGCTACATTAGGCGCCGGAACTTCAACTTTAGCCAATAGTTCACCGGTATAAGGGCTATAACAATATACTCCATATCCACCCCAATGGGCTACCCAAAGATTATCATTGCCGTCTATTGCCATGCCATCGGGCGAACCGGTTCCTTTTGGTATGGTTACAGCCACACCGTCATATAATATATCCCCATTGTTTATGTCATAACGGAAACGGACAATACGATTAGTGGGGGTATCTACATAATACATGAAATTTTTTCGGGAAGACCATACGATGCCGTTTGAAATAGTCACATCCTTTAATTTGGCCGTGACATTTCCGTTCGGTTCCACACAGTATAATGTTCCGGCTCCTTGTGGAGCTCCAAATCCCATAGTTCCAATCCATAAGTTACCTCTCGGATCACATTTTCCATCATTGCAGCGAATTTTACCTTGAAGGTCTGGGATCGGTGTAATATGCGAAGTTTGTCCGTTATTGAGATTAATCCGTACGATTTCATTTTGAAGGGCAACAACCATAGTGGTATCGGTTTCAGGGACAACGGTAGAGACCATCTTGTCAAATTTCCAGGAAGTGCAATTCTGGCTATCCGGAGAGTATTCATAGAGAGTTTTTCCTTCGATATCTACCCAGAATAACGTTTTTCTTCCCGGATGCCAGATCGAACCTTCGCCAGTGGTGGCCTCGGCTTTGTATAATAATTCAGACGGTATATGTTTTACGTCGGGAGTGCAGGAAATAAAGGCCATAATAAATGTTGATAATACTAAGTTGCTAAATGTTTTTTTCATGCTGTGTATTTTCATATTTGTATGTTCGGTGTGAATACAAATATAGTAACAATAATTCACTATCTATTGATGCATGAAAAATTATTTATTGATAGATAGCCGTGTTTATGCTTCCGTTAACTGGAGCTAATGAATATTAAGGTAAAAGAGAACGTTTGCCTAAAAACTCCATGAATTTTTGTTTGTAGTTGTCAGATATGGGGATATATTCTTTTCCGAATACAATCCGGTTGCGCTCGATTATCTTGATTTTCTCCGGTTGTACAATAAAAGAGCGATGCACACGGATGAAATGGTCGGATGGTAGCATTTCTTCCATTGTTTTCATACTCATCAGAGACAGTATAGGGCGGGGTTCGTCCTCCACATATATTTTCACATAGTCTTTTAACCCTTCAATATAAAGGATTTTCTTCAATTCCACCTGCATGAGTTTATATTCGGTTTTAATAAATATGGACTCTATCTCTTTAGATGGATGAGGAGGAATTATTTTATTGTTTACCGGCAGCTCTTTGTTATTCCGGGCTAATTCATACCACTGTACCGCTTTGTTTGCCGCTTTTAGAAACTCAGAGAAACTGATGGGTTTTAAGAGATAATCCAGAGCGTTTACTTTATAACTATCAACGGCATATTGGCTGAAAGCAGTAGTGAAGATAATCCGTGTATCAGCTTCCAGCATCTTGGAAAATTCCATTCCACTTAGTTCAGGCATTTGTATGTCCAGAAAAAGTAAATCGACCGGTTCGCTATTAAGAGCGGTGAGAGCATTAACTGCACTATTGTATGTGCCTTTCAATTTCAGGAAGGGGGTTCTATTTACATAGCTTTCCAACAAATTGATAGCCAGAGGTTCATCGTCTATAATTGAGCATGTCAGTTCCATATGCCGAAATATTAATGGGTAGAAACAAAGATACATAAAAATCTCTGCTTTTTTTATCATTTGATAGGTAGGGAAATTTGTTTGTAAAAGAGTAGCTGAAGTTTCATGCCTTGAAACTTTTTGTTTCATCGGGTGGAACTTTTAGTTTCAACGTAATGAAACTTTTTGTTTCAAAGCATGAAATTTTTTTGAAACTACGTACAATTTTGAAAAGATTTAAAGTAAAATCTCCAATGTACAGGAATAGGCATCATCTTTTTCTCCGTAAGTGAAGATATGGCGCGACGGATACAGTAATTCCAGACGGCGGACAAGATTCTGTAATCCGATGCCGGAACCACTTTTGTCTTGCTCATTGTCTTTGGGAAAATAGCTGTTGCCGATAGAGCAGATGATACGTCCGTTTGCCTGGTGTACTTCCAGTGTGATAAATGACGGTTTGCAGTTGCTTACTCCGTGCTTGAAAGCATTTTCAATGAGTGAGATGAAGAGGAGGGGGGCAACGACTGTTCCCGGAGCTGCCTCTGAGATGTTAGTTTCCAGTTTGACATGTTGAGGCAGGCGGATACGCATCAATTCTACATAGTTGCGGATAAAGTCCAGCTCTTTTTCCAGTGGAACAAAAGGTTGGCTGCTGTCGTACAGCACATATCGAAGGAGCCGGCTTAAATCATGTACTGCTCTCTGTGCCTGTTCCGGACTGAATGCTATCAGACTGTAAATATTATTGAGTGTATTGAACAGGAAATGCGGATTCAGTTGGCTTTTCAGATTCTGTAGTTCTGCTTCTGCGCGGCTCTTTTCTAATTCCTGGCGAACTGATTCAGTCTGATACCAGTTGCCTGTCATGCGGATAGCCACACTAAGTCCTGCTACCAATATGTATAGAAAAGCATTGATAATAAAGAAGCCTGCAATATCCTGCCATTCACGTTCCGCTTTGGGATGATGCCCTACCGGAGGGGGAAGCAGATGCATTAGGAAATGCACAAAGAACATGGCGGCTATAATTAACAGGACATTGCTGAGAAAGAACTTCCAGCCATGGCGGCTAAACAAGAAACGTTCCACCAGCAAAAAGTAATTTACATAAAATACAAGCATGAATGAAAGCGGAACAATGACTGAGCGCAAATAGCTCTCCAGAGTAAGTTCCTGCGACTCCCGTCCTGTGAAAAAGAACGGCAATCCGATCAGGATACACCAGGCCACTATGTGAATAAGGCTGCCCATCCCTTTGAAGGGAGGGGCTATCCGTGTTTGTATTGTTTCTTTTTTCATCATATTTACAAAGATAATAAATTACCGGTTATTCATACCGTATGGCTTCTATAGGATCAAGTTGCGCAGCTTTTTTGGCGGGGTACCATCCAAAGAATACTCCGGTTACGGTACATACTGCGAATGACAGGAACACGCTCCATGGTTGGATAAATATGGGGAAATGCGCAACAATGTTGACAACTAATGCCGCTCCCACTCCCAATATAACACCAATCAACCCTCCGGTCACACTAATAAGAATAGATTCGATCAGGAACTGGGCAAGGATGTCGATTCCTTTTGCTCCGATACTCATGCGTAGTCCGATTTCACGGGTACGTTCCGTTACACTGACGTACATGATATTCATAATCCCGATACCTCCAACGAGGAGTGAAATACCCGCCACAGCCGCCAACAACACAGTCATCATGTCTGTCGTACTTGTTAACATCGTACTCAGCTCTTGCTGGCTACGAATGGTAAAGTCGTCATCATCGCTATCTTTCAACTTGTGGTTGCGGCGAAGTATTTCAGTAATCTCGTCAATGGCCTGGTCTGTATACTCTTCCTTGAGAGCCGAACAGGTAATGCTTTGCAGATGGGTAATGGCCAGGACCTTTTTTTGAATAGTTGTGTATGGAGCTAATATTAGGTCGTCCTGGTCCATTCCCATACTGTTATATCCTTTGCTTTCCAGTACTCCAATGATGCGGAACGGCAGTTTCTGGAAACGTATTACTTTGCCTACCGGGTTCTCTCCGTTTGTAAAAAGATTATCGACAACAGTTTTTCCCACTACGCATACCTTGGCGGCTGTTTGTATCTCCTGTTCGTCGAACATTTCGCCATCCTGAACTTTGTAACGGCGTATATCCAGATAATCAGGACTTACTCCGTATACCGTTGTCGGGGTATTGTTGTTGGCATAGATGGCCTGACCACTACTGTTTACCGATGGAGAAACTGCTGATATATAGCGTGTCTCATCCATAATGTTTTGATAATCTTCTAATTTCAGTGTTTCCATGGATGAGGCATCCTGGCGTACACCACCCCGCATGTCTCCTCCCGGATGTATCATAATCATATTCGAGCCCATTTCACTGATTTGTGCCTGTATGCTTTTCTTAGAGCCCTGGCCGATGGCAAGCATCGTGATTACAGAGGCAACTCCGATAATAATACCAAGCATGGTAAGGAAACCGCGCAGCTTATTATTGGCAAGTGCGCGAAGGGCTATTTTGATTAAGTTCGTTCCATTCATAATATACTCCTTACTTTAGTCGTCATTTTTGGGCAGCTTTGCCAAGGCCTCCGCTGCATTAAGTATCTGGTTGTTTACCATATCTGTTATTACGTGGCCGTCGCGTAGAGTAATATTACGACTGCTGTATTGGGCAATCTCCGGGTTATGGGTAACGAAGATGATGGTACGTCCTTCTGCATGGAGTCTCTGGAAAAGTACCAGAATCTCAAAAGATGTACGGGTATCAAGGTTACCGGTTGCCTCATCGGCAAGGATAACAGCCGGGTCGTTTACCAGAGCGCGGGCAATTGCAACTCGTTGCATTTGTCCTCCTGACATTTGGTTACTTTTATGCATCAATCGGTCGCCAAGACCTACGGCAATCAATGCATTTGTCGCTTTTTCCCTGCGGGCTGCAGCGCTAAATGACGGATTATACATCAATGGTAATTCAACATTCTCCACTGCTGTTGTTTTCGGTAGCAGGTTGTAACTCTGGAAGACGAAACCGATCTTCCGGTTGCGCAAAGTAGCACGGGCATTCTTTCCCATGGTGCGGACTGATACTCCATCCAGGTAATATTCTCCGGATGTTGGAGTATCAAGGCAGCCCAGCGTATTCAGCAACGTACTTTTTCCGGAACCGGAGGTTCCCATGATGGTGACGAATTCCCCCTCATAGATGGTGAATGATACGCCACGTAGTGCATGTACCGTTTCTTCTCCTACCTGGAAATCACGCTTGATATTATCTAATTTAATGATCTCTTTCATATTCAGTGGTAATAGTCGGATTACTATTTACTTTTCTTCTTATTTCCACCCGGAGGTGTCGGCATGAAAGGACTTTGTTCCGCATTATTTTTTACTTGTTCTGTGGGGGCGGATGCAAGGTCCACAACAATTTCATCTCCTTCATTTAATCCATCCGTTACTTCTGTCATACTTCCGCTGGCTGTACCAACAGTGATGAGTTTTGGTTCCAGTGTTTGCCCTATACGTTGCCATATCAGGCGTTTTCCGGATGGAGCCTCTTCCGATGCATTTTTTACCGTATAGCCGATTGGCGCCAACATGCTTTCATCAGCAATGAAACGCAGTGCTTTGGTTGGAACGACAAGTACGTTTTCACGTTCCAGCGTATAGATGGTAACGTTTGCTGTTAAACGGGGTTTCAATTTTAAATCCGGATTGTTGGCACTAATGACAACCTCGTAGGTAACAACCGTTGAGCTGGAAGAAGTGCTTGAACTACTTGAACTGGAAGAAGAGCTGTCTCCCAAACGAATTTGTTTTACTTTTCCTTCAAATACATCATTGGGATAAGCATCTACTGTGAAGCTGACACGTTGTCCATCCTCAACATTGCCTATATCTGCTTCATCCACATCGGCAATCACCTGCATTTGCGTAAGATCGGCGGCAATCGTAAACAGTGTCGGGGTTTCGAAACCGGCTGCAACTGTCTGTCCTTCTTCTACGGCACGGTTGATGACAACTCCGTCTATCGGGCTGGTAATAGTTGCATATTCCAGATTACGGTTTACTTTTACCATAGATGCTTGTGCCTGGTCGTAAGCAGCTTTGGCTTTCTCGTAAGTGTAGGTAGCCGTTTCGTAATCGTAATCGCTTATCAGTTGTTTTTCGTGAAGCACTTTGTTTCTGGCATAATTCTTTTGCTGATATTCAAATTCGGTCTTGCTGCTTGCCAGCTGTGCCTGTGCGGAAGCTAATTCGGCTTTCAGATTTACTTTATCCATTTCTGCAATAAGCTGGCCCGCTTTCACCACATCATTGTAATCTGCATATAATTTGTCGATGATACCGGATACCTGGGTACCTACTTCCACTTCGGTAACAGGTTCCACTGTTCCTGTTGCCGTTACTGTATTGGAAATCGAATGCCGGCTTACTTTTTCTGTCTCAAGCCGTATGCTTCCTTTGGAGGACTTGCCGGATAAGAGGAAGAAACCTCCTGCAATTACTACAACGGCTACAATTCCGATGATTAGATGCTTTTTCTTCATATTGTTATGCTTTTTTATTCCAGTTGAGAACTTTTACCTTTTGGAAGCTCCTCCGGAATAAACCGGAGAGAGCTAAACAAAAAGAGAGTGAATATAAATTCATTAGTAGTTTCCTTCTAAAGGTTTCTTTTGGTATATATTTAATAGTTGTATACTCATTATCGCCATATACTTGGACTGTAACTCTTCCTGTTGGGCTGTCAGCAAGTTGTTTTTTTCGGTCAGTAATTCCACTGTGTTTTTTAATCCGAGGAAAAATTGCTCTTGTACAAGGCTATAACTCTGGTTCACATAATCGAGACGTTCTGTCGCAGATGTGTATTGCGTCTGGGAAGAAGTAGCATCCAGATAAATTCCCTCTACTATTTTTAGTAGTTCTTTCTGGCTGTTTATTAATTCGAGTTGGCTCGTCGTTACGGCCAAACGGGCTTTGTTCAATGCTGTTTTATTTTCCCGGTTACTGAAGATTGGAATACTTAATGTAAGGCCGATACTTTCGTTGAACTTATTCCAAATCTGGCTACCGAATGCATAGTCTGTGCCTGACAGGTGTCCGGTTCCTATGCCGGCATTTAAGGACAAGGATGGCAAATAACCCGCACGTGCCTTTTTAGTTTCGAGGTTGGCGATATCAATGTTTAACTGACTACTTCTTATCTGAGGCATAACAGCCAGAGATGTATTGTAAATCGTCTGTTTGTCGGGTAAGGGAACCATCACGTCTTTCTCTGTCAGTTCCGGTATGGCAACTTTTATATCTTCGGTAATATCGAGTTCGAGTAATTGTTTAAGTTGCAGTTTATAGTTGTCCAGATTGGTTTGTGCTACAACTAACTGGTATTTATCTGTGCTGAGCTGGCTCTGTAGTTGTGCGAGGTCTACTTTTGATATGGAACCGACTTTTAGTAATTCGGCAGCCCGGTTACATTGAGCTTCGGATACTTCTACCGTGTTTTTATTGATGCGGACAGCCTCGGTTGCGTATAGCACCTGCATATAATTTTGTACGATGGCAATCTGGATATCGTCTTCATTCTGTTCTACATTCAGTTCATCAACTTCGTTCTGGATTTTTTGTTGCTTGATAGCATTGACACGTTTATTTCCATCAAATAATTTCCAGTTGGCATTTACACTGTAATTGCCGGAATAACTGTTGTTACTGACAGCTTCTTTGGAGGGATAATTCACAAACCCTTGTGTTACCGAAGCTGAAAGAGACGGGAATAACTGGGCTTTTGCCAGTTCTGTATCTTCCAGACCGGATAAACGCGTAATTTTGCTTTTTTTGAGTTGGATATTATGTTCCAGTGCATAATCCAGGCAGGAGCGAAGTGTCCATACGGTGGTGTCTTGTGCCTTCATTGTTAGAGGAAGCAGCAGCATCGACAGAATGATAATTGTATAGATACGTTTCATAATAATTTCGTTTTGCAATCTTTTTACAGAAGCAAAACTACTACTCATTTAAAGCGTATCCAACCGGATTAGAAACAGAGCCGGTTTTCCTCGACGAATGGTGTATTTTAACCGACAGAAGGATTTACCAGTAAAGGAGTATTCCGGCGAATCCTGCGAGGAAAATCATCAGGATAGGATGTAGTTTGAATTTCCATGTAAGGATAAATGCCGCTCCGAAAATGAGAAAGCTTTTGTAATCGATGAAGTTTTCACTATTCATCAATAACAGAGCAGCGGCGGCAATCAAACCGACTGTCGCCGGGCGTAGCCCGTAAAAAGCGGCAGCTACATATTTATTATTCCTGAATTTTGCAAAAGCATAAGAAATAGCCAATACCAGGAGGAAAGAGGGCAGGCAGACTGCGGTTGTAGTAAGAACAGAGCCCAATATGGAGATAGCCGGAGAGTATCCGGCATTATGGATAGCCGTGTATCCGATATAAGTTGCACTATTGATACCGATAGGTCCCGGTGTCATCTGCGAAATTGCAACAATGTCTGTAAATTCCTGGAGAGATATCCATTGATAACGGTCTACCACGTCTGATTGTATCAGGGAGAGCATGGCATATCCTCCTCCAAAGCCAAAAACTCCGATTTTCAGGTATACATATAATAATTGAAGCCAAATCATGATTAGAATTTCTTTATTTTAAGTCCATAAATAAGTCCTCCGATAATAGCAGCCAGAATAATCCATACCGGAGATATTCCTCCTTGCCAGATAAGTAAGGCTGCGGCAATCGGTATAATCAGCTCCTTATAACTCATTTTTATGGAACGTGCCGTAGTGATACAGGGAACGACAATTAAAGCCACTACTGCCGGGCGAAGCCCTTTAAACGCTTTTTCTACCCAAATATTATCTTTTACATGGGTGAAAAACAAGGCAATTGCCAGCATAATAAAGAAGGAGGGAAGAATGCTTCCCAAGGCACAAACAATACCTCCGGGTACTTTTTTAAGCTTATAGCCTACGAAAATTGAAATATTAACAGCAAAAATACCCGGCAATGACTGTGCTACGGAAAATAAGTCGATGAAATCTTCTTTCGATAGCCAGCCTTTGTCCACGACCTCCCGCTGTATAAGCGGAAGCATCGCATATCCACCTCCGATAGTGAAGGTTCCTATCTTAACGAATGTAAGGAAAAGTGTCCAGTACATAAGCTTTTTGTTTTTATTTGCCTAAGTCTTTCTGATAAAGTTTTTCGTTGTTAATAATACGAAGCGCTTCTTTTAAACTTTCGTTCTCGTCGTTGATTATTTGGAAATATTCGCTCATCTCATACAGATCGCGGGCGATAAGAGCTTTAATCTGAAGCATGATAAGCGGTTTAGAGCGGTTATATTCATCCTCTTTGAACGGGATTTTTTCTTCGTCCGCCAAAGCAAGCAGCTCTTTCATTATGTCATCGTTCACTTGGAAATTCTGCTTGTATTGGATGAATTTCGGATATTTTTTGTTTAGTTCGTTACGATGTTTATCCAGATAGTTCATGGCAACCCTGTTTACCAGTCCGGTTGCTACAATTCTACGGTGATAATCCGTATAGCGGGTAGTATCCACCGGAATAAATACATCAGGCATGATGCCTCCTCCACCATAAACGACGCGTTTTGTTACAAGCGTATTGTATTTCATAGAGTCGGGGAAATGAATGCTGTCCGCACTCATAAGTTCGCCACGGTTGTAACGGTCTATCAGGTCGTGATTATATTGTTCCTGTCCTCCGTTTGTATAGGGTTTTTGGATAGAACGTCCTGTCGGTGTGTAATAGCGGGAAACAGTCAGGCGAATCATTGAACCATCGGGTAGAGGAATAGGCTTTTGTACCAGTCCTTTACCAAAGGTACGGCGTCCGATAATAACACCACGATCCCAATCCTGTACGGCTCCGGACAGGATTTCGCTTGCAGAAGCAGACGTTTCGTCTACTAATACGATTAAACGTCCTTCTTCAAAGTTCCCTTTTGCAGTAGATTTGGCTTCTTCGCGTGGCTGCTTGTTTCCTTCGGTGTATACAATCAGTTTATCTTTAGCTAAAAATTCGTCGGCAATTTCTATTGCGATATTCAGATAGCCTCCTCCGTTGCCCTGTAGGTCGAGGATGAGGTTTTCCATACCCTGCTTTTTCAGTTTCTCCAAAGCTTCACGAAATTCATCGGCAGAAGAAGCTGCAAACCTATTTAATTTTATATAACCGGTTTTCTTATCTGCCATATAAGCGGCATCAAGGCTATATACCGGTATTTTCCCACGGATAATTTTAAAATCAATCAGTTCCGGAGTATTATTACGTAATACTTTTACGCGGACTTCCGTACCTTTAGGACCTCGCAAGCGCTTGATGATATCGGTATTTTTCATTTTTACACCGGCAATCAGGGTATCGTCAACCATAATGATACGGTCGCCTGCTATCAAACCTACTTTTTCGGAAGGTCCGCCCGGTATTACTTGAATGACGTATAATGTATCGGTCAGCATATTGAACTGGATACCTATTCCATCGAAGTTCCCTTGTAGCGGCTCTGTCATTTCTTTCGTTTCTTCCGGATCTGTATAGGTAGAGTGAGGATCCAGCTTTTCAAGCATGCCTACAATGGCATCTTCTACTAATTTAGGTTCACTGGTAGAGTCTACATATAGGTTGGAGATAGCATACAATGCCAACTGGAGCTTACGAGCATCCAGACTGTTTCCTCTTTGTCCCATCGCTGAAAAGATGAAAACGCTCAGCATAAAAAGAGGCAAAATAATTCGTTTCATTTTTACTCAATAATTTATTGGTGTATCAATACAAGTTTGTTCCTTTGGGGACAAACAGGGAGATGTCTTTCCCATACCTCAGCAGTTCGCGTACAATACTTGAACTGATATGGGTATGTTCGGGTTCTGTGAAAAGAATGAAAGTTTCAATATTACTCAGTTTACGGTTTACATCAGCTATACTCTTTTCATATTCGAAGTCATTCACCGTGCGTATACCACGTAAAATAAATTTGGCATTAACCAGTTCTGCAAAATCGACAGTGAGTGAATCGTACGACATAACTTTTACTCGCGGTTCGTCTTTATACAGTTGGCGGATAGCATCCAAACGTTTTTCTAAAGTGAAATAAGTTTGCTTTTTGTCATTTATACCTATCGAGATAATAATTTCATCTACAAGGTTTAATCCACGGCTAACCAGCGACTGGTGTCCGATGGTAAAGGGATCGAATGTCCCCGGAAAAAGTGCTATCCGCTTATTTTCAGTCAACGACATCTTCTTCTACAACTAGATTATCAATAATAAAGTTTTGACGTTCCATGGTATTTTTGCCCATGTAGAACTCTAACATATCTTTTACCAGGTCTTCTTTTTTCATTGTTACCGGGTCTAAACGTATGTCCTTGCCGATAAAATGTTTGAATTCGTCCGGTGATATTTCTCCTAACCCTTTGAATCGGGTGATTTCAGCATTTTTCCCTACAGCTTCGATAGCAGCAAGCCTTTCTTCTTCGGTGTAACAATAAAAGGTTTTTTGTTTGTTACGTACACGGAAAAGTGGGGTTTGCAGGATATATACATGATTCCGTTTGATCAGGTCAGGGAAAAACTGCAGGAAGAAGGTAATCAAAAGCAAACGGATATGCATACCATCCACATCGGCATCGGTAGCGATAATTACTTTATTGTAACGTAATCCTTCCAGACCGTCTTCTATATTTAATGCTGCTTGCAGCAGATTGAATTCTTCGTTTTCATAAACAATTTTTTTAGTCAGCCCGTAACTGTTCAACGGTTTACCACGAAGGCTGAATACCGCCTGAAAATTCGGGTCCCGGCTTTTAGTGATGGAACCACTTGCAGAGTCTCCTTCGGTAATGAAAATACAACTATCTTCCAGTCTTTCGCCTTTCGGGTCATTCAGGTGGATACGGCAGTCGCGTAATTTCCTGTTATGCAGGTTTGCTTTTTTAGCACGTTCGCGCGCAAGCTTGGTCACACCGGCAATTGCTTTACGTTCTTTTTCTGCCTCCAAAATTTTACGTAAAAGGGCTTCGGAGGTATCTGCATTTTTATGTAAGTAGTTATCGAGTTCTTTCTTGATAAAGTCTCCGATAAATTTACCAACGGAAGGACCATCCGGCCCCATATCTTTTGATCCTAATTTCGTTTTTGTCTGGCTCTCAAATACCGGTTCTTCAACCTTTATGCTAATTGCGGCTACAATTCCGGCACGTATATCGGAATATTCGAAGTTTTTATTGTAATATTCCTTGATAACCCGCCCCAGAGCTTCACGAAATGCGGAAAGGTGAGTTCCTCCCTGTGTTGTATGTTGACCGTTGACGAATGAATAGTATTCTTCGCCATACTGGTTACTATGTGTGATAACAACTTCAATATCTTCTCCCTTAAGATGGATAATCGGATATAAAGGTTCGGTCGTCATATTTTCATTCAACAGATCGACCAGGCCATTCCGGGAATGAAATTTCTTTCCATTATACAGGATGGTAAGTCCCGAGTTCAGGAAAACATAATTTTTCAGGAGACTTTCAATGTATTCATCTTTGTATAGATAATCTTTGAATATCTCTTTATCGGGAATAAAATAAGTAAGTGTACCATTGGGTTCATCGGTAGGAACTATTGGGGATTCTTCCGTGATAATGGCTTTGCTGTATTCCACGCGTTTACATTCGCCATCGCGATGGCTGGTGATCAGGAAATAACTACTTAGTGCGTTTACAGCTTTGATACCTACTCCATTCAGTCCGACCGATTTTTTAAAGGCTTTGCTGTCATACTTGGCACCTGTATTCATTTTGCTGGAAACGTCCACAACTTTCCCCAGTGGGACTCCTCGTCCGTAGTCGCGTACGGAAACCGTTCCTTCTTCAACCACTACTTCTATGGTTTTGCCATACCCCATCATGTATTCATCAATGGAGTTATCCAGAACTTCTTTCAGCAATACGTATATACCATCGTCCGGATAACTACCGTCTCCCAATTTCCCGATGTACATACCGGGACGCCGACGGATATGTTCCATCCAATCCAGCGTTTTGATATCATCGTCGTTATACGCTGTCGGTTGTTGCATTGTTGAATTCAATTCATCCATAAAAATATTGGTCTATTATTGATTATTTATTATCTGTAGTTAAGCTCTTAACAAAAGCTCTTCTTGTTTTGTGATGTTCCCGTTTGAAATAATCCCATTGTGCCTGTACGGCATTGTTGGTTTCCAACTCCGGATTACTTTCAGCATAGAGGATGCCGAGTTTTTTGTATATTGGAATTAAATCGTTGAAAAGTAGAGCATTGACCCCTTTGCTTTGATATTCGGGTAAAACGGCCATTAGATAGAAATCTGCAATTTTAGGTTTGCTTTTCAATGCCTTTAGCAAATAAATCCATCCAAATGGGAAAAGGTGCCCTTTCGCCTTTTGCAACGCTTTTGACAAACTGGGTAGAGTGATACCGAAGCCTACCACTGCGTCATCTTCCTCACGAACAATGAGAGTAACCAAATCAAAGTTCAGCATCGGAATGTACATATTGATATAATAGTCAATCTGTTTTTCCGTAAGCGGAGCAAATCCGTATAATGGAGCAAATCCTGCATTTAATGTATGAAATACAGGTCTGGCATACGGCATGATTTCTTTAGCGTTTTTGAATTTCATTACCTTCAGGCCGTATTTCTTTTTTACGATGTCGCCGATGCGTTGGTGTTTTTCAGGAATACCATCCGGCACATATATTTTAAATTCATGCCAATCCAGGTCTTTGGCATATCCAATACGTTCTACCTGTTGTGGATAGTAGGGGAAGTTGTAAATAGTAGCCATCGTACCTAACTGGTCGAAACCTTCAACTAACATACCTTCATGGTCCATATCGGTGAATCCCATCGGTCCGTGGATTTCATCCATCCCTTTTTCACGTGCCCACTTTTCAACAGCTCCGAATAAACCATCTACCACTTCATTGTCATCTATAAAATCAACAAATCCGAAACGTGCACGTTTCTGTTTCCAGACTTCATTACTCGGACGATTAATCATACCGGCAATACGTCCAACTACTTTTCCGTCTTTATAGGCAAGAAAATAGATGGCTTCACAAACTTCGAATGCCGGATTCTTTTTCTTATCCAATGTAACCATCTCTTCTTCTATCAGACCTGGTACATGGTATGGATTGTTTTTATATAATTCAATGTTGAACTTTACGAACTGTTTGAGTTCCTTCCTACTAGTAACTTCTTTTATTATTACGCTCATTGGATGTTTCGTTTGAATTGCAAAGTTACATAATATTTCATTATAATGAAAAGGAAATCAGGAGCTATCCTTTTTGAAGTAATGACTTGTACGAAAAAAAGAAAAGAGTCTATCCCTTTGAAGGACAGGAGAGAACCTTGCTTTAAAGATTAATCTCGATTTTATTTTTTTACTTCAGTATTGTAACGCCGGGCTCAAAAGTCCGGTTTCGATTATTCTGGTTTGCTGTATGGTAGTGTGAACCAGAAGGTTGAACCTTTCCCTACAGCAGAATCCACTCCTATTTCCCCTCCTAAATGTTCTATGAAGCCTTTGCATAAAGCAAGTCCCAAGCCCACACCTTTGGTATGGGTTTCTACGGCTTGTATGAAACGTTTAAAAATTTCTTTTTGAAGATTTTCAGGAATTCCTTCTCCAGTGTCTTTTACATAGAAGCGGATTTTATCCGGTTTATGTAGGTCATACCCAAATGTGATTTGGCCTTCTTTGGTATGTTTAATTGCATTAGAAAGCAAATTTGACAGAATTTGAATCAAGCGGTTCTTGTCTGTATATAGATATAGATCGACTCCTTCTTCTTTAATGAGTTCGACGCCTGCTTCTATTTGAAGTTTGGTAGACTGGTATAATTCATCCATTAATGTTGGAATATGAACATCCGAATAGGAGAATGTAATCGTGTCGGATTCAATTTGTGAAATATCCAATACATCATTAAGCAGATTAACCAGTAACCCATTATTGTTTTTTATGATATTGATGTATTGTTCACAAGTTTCAGGGTCTTCCTCTTCTGCCAGTAATTTAGAAAATCCGGCAATTGCATTGAGAGGATTTCTGATTTCATGATTCATGTTTGCCAGAAATGCGGATTTAAGCTGATCCAGATGTTCAGAATGGTCTTTGGCGGATTGCAGCTTCCTTTTTAAGTTTTTGTTTATCAAGATTAAGATGACAAGGAAAATACAGAATGCAAATAAGCAGAATGCCAATTTATATAAAGAAAGTGACTTTTCTTTTAATTGATTATTCCGACTCTGTTTTTGCTTTGCTTCCTGTTCTGCTTTGAAACGGTTGATTTGGTGAATATATCGTTCTCCTGCAATAGAGTCCTGTAGTTGTGTCAGTTGCAAATAAGAATTGAAGGCTTCATTGTAAAGTCCTATTTGTTTCAGGATTTGTGCTTTTTGTCCCAGGATGAATAAAGAAAAATCAGAAACGCAATTTAAAAGAGCAATTTCTTTATCCAATTCTTCCAATGCCTTACCTAACTGTTTTGTTGCTATATTATATTTGGCATGTTCGTCATGATACATGATTTGGTATTCTATGTAATTTGTGGAATCACTCCAGTGCTCTATTTCTTTCAGGTATTTTAGAGCCGAAGAATAGTCGCCCTTTTGTATACTGTTTTCTATAATATATGTATGGAGCCGGACCTGTATATCGCGTTTTCTGATGGAATTAATAAGAAATGGGTCTGGAAGCTCACTTTCCAATGATGCTTGTAATAGCTGCAGATCGTATTCTACGGAATTCGAATCTTTAAGGAGTAAATCTGTTTTAATCGATAACAGTAAAGTCGTTTGAAGGAAAATATTTTTTTCTTTCGAGGAATATTGTGATAAAATATTTTGTAGCGTTTGTTTGGCTTCTGAGTATTGTCCGGTAGATATATAAACAATAGCTAATGTGTTTTGCGTAATGATAGAGGAAAGCGGGCAATCGAGTAATACTTTCGCATCATTCATTTTCTGGGCTTCGAGCATAGCCAATCCTAAATCCCCATGCACACAATACAGTTCAGTTAATGACTTATGGCCTTCGTATGCATAGATGTTGCAATTTTGTAGACTTGAGATTGAATCCAATTTGTTCAACCAAAAGATTGTCTTTTCAATGTTATAGTTTAGACGGTAGTAACGAACGAAATAGTAATATGACAGTGTTTCAAAAAACGGTTCATTTTCTTTTACCGCTTCTTTATGCAATACCTCTATCGCTTTATATTCTTTGGACATGGTATTTGCATTTAAGATATTTGTATGTAGTTGCAGCAGTTTTTTATTTGACGTTTTGAGGATTTCAGGGGTACGATTAGATTTAGCAGATAACAGGCTTATCTGGAAAAATGTGGATGAAAGCAATATTATGTATAGAAATAATTTCATTTGTTGCTATCGTTTTATATCTGGGAAGATATTGGTAAAATAAACTCAATCCGTCCTCCTTGAGTTGGAGTTGTATGGAAAAATAATTTTCCACCCATTTTAGTAATAAGCCCCTTGCTTATTATCATTTCAAGTTTCATTTCTTCCAGTTTGCCGGAAGTCTGTTCCAAACGGTCGAAAAGAAGTGCATATTCTTGTTTGGATATGATCCATTTTTCTGCAGAAATGAAAAATAGTATACCTTCTTTTACAACTTCGTATCCTAAATCAACCTTTCCCCCTTTTGTGTGAGTAATAATATGACTTGTCAGGTTTTTTATCGCTTGGCTTAATCGTAGCGAGTCTGTAGTGATTGTAATTTCCGGCCCTGGTTTTACCTGGACCTTGACATTTTCGGGAATGAGATGGATAAGTGAACTATATACTTCACTTATCAGACCGCCTATATCTACCGGTTCGTAATGAAACTGCATTCTGTCGGATTCGATTTTTGAAACATCAAGAATATCAAATATTACTTGCTGGGCTTTTTCATTGCGACGGTCCAGTTCCATGGCGTATTGCGTTCTTTTTCCAGTTTCATGTTCTGTGATGAGTGCTTCTGACAAATTTCCGATTTCAGTAAAAAAGAGCCGGATTTCATTGCTTAAATTGGTAAGAAAGATAGATGTATTATCATTGGCCTTCTGAGCATTCTTGGCCGCAATTGCAATTTGACGTTTCATCCGTATGAAACGGTACAGGCAAAAACCGAGTATCAAAACAGATATGCACAGTAAAAGTATCAATGCCACTTGTGTACGAACCATAATAGCTTGTTCTTTTCCTTCCTCTTCAAGGAGGGAAATGTTGTAAATAGCATGCATTTGTTTAGATTGGTTCATAAAACGGATTTTATTGATAGAGTCTGCAACCAGAATACTTTTCTCAATAATGTCTGTGGCTAATAGGCTGTCACCTTTTTCGTGGTATATTATTGCCCGTTTTGTAAGAATATCCGCTCCTTTTTCTTCCTCCGAGAGACATTGTATGCCTTTATCCAGATATTCAATTGCTTTATTATAATTTTTGCAAGCAAGGTAATAATCAGACCAGGTGAAATATAACAAATCCATGTAAATGTTGTATATATTATATTTTGTGTACTTCTCCGCTTTTTCCAGATATGATTTTGCATTTTGCAGATTATCCTGTTGTAAACTTAATGTGGCATAGCGTGTGTATACCCATTGCCAGTAAAAATAAAAATAGTGTTCCGGTTTTTCCGGATGTACTTTCTGATAATCGATTAATTGATGCTGGACAGAATCAACATATATTTGGACAGAGTCTTTTTCTTTCAAAGAAAAATAGGTTTCGGCGAGTATGAAATAGAATTCCATGTGGTCCATATGCCTGTCTTTCTGTCCTTGAAGAAGCTCTAATCCTTGTCGGCTTCGGAATATGGCTTTTTTGTATCTGCCGGATGCATAGTCTGCATATGCTAAAGTATAGCATGCGGAAATCTTGCCATCATTATTTCTTAGCTTTTCTGCATTATAGAGCATCTTTTGTCCTTTCACCCGCGCTATTTCAAATTCATTGCATTTGGTATAGGTCGCTATAAGCATAGCTTCCGTATCAAATAAATAGTTGTACAACTTGTGCTCTTTAAAGAATATGCGTGCTGGATGGAATGCTTTTTCTATGTTTTCCAGATCTTGGGCATTAAAATAATAGCGGATGATATTGCGATGTGCATAGGCCTGAAGTTCAATATCATTTTGAAGTATCGATTTTTCCAGCAAGGAATTGAGAAGTTGAAGTTCTTTAGGAGTGTCTTTAAGATTTTCGCATTGGTTTTTTAGGGATAACAAATTGCAAATGGAATCACCGGGCTGATAGTCTCTTATATGAGACAGACTATCAACCTGACTTCGGGCCATGTTCGTATTAAGAACGAAAAACAACCACCCGAAAATAAATAATTTTTCGCGTAAATTCATGTTTTTCCCTTGAATTCCAACCTTATTTTTTTACCCTATAAAAATCGACCAAGTTGTAAAACCTGACAAAATAGTTGTTTATTCTATTCAAAGCGCAAATGTAATAAAAGATATGAAGTATGTTATGGTTTATTTATCTATTTTTATTATAATGCTTGAAATATAAGGTAAATCTTATTTCATAGGATTGTAATATTTGTTTCATGAAGTTGAAATATGGGTGTATTTTCTTTGCACTAAGAAAATTAATTCAGTAAGTAAAATGAAAAAGACAATTTTTGCGGCAGTATTGGTTGCCAGCTTGTTCACAACAAATTTGTTTGCACAGAAAATTAAAGGAAGCGATACCTGCCTACCTCTTACACAGTCGGAGGCGGAGAGTTTTATGAATAAAAACCAATCTGCTAAAGTAACGGTGACTGGTGGTGGTTCAGGGGTTGGCATCTCTGCATTGATGGATGGAACTACCGATATAGCTATGTCTTCAAGAAAGATGAAATTTGATGAAAGAGTAAAGCTTCAGGAAGCAAAAAAGAATACAAAAGAAGTGGTAGTAGCTTACGATGCACTGGCAGTAGTTGTCCATCCCTCCAATAAAATTGGAAATTTGACCCGTGAGCAATTGGAAGGAATCTTTACCGGCAAAATTAAGAACTGGAAAGAAGTAGGTGGCGCAGATATGAAGATTGTGGCTTATTCGCGTGAAACCTCTTCAGGAACATATGAATTTTTTAAAGAAAGTGTATTGAAGAATAAAAATTATATGAATGGCATTCTTAGCATGCCGGCAACCGGAGCTATTATCCAATCTGTCAGTCAGACGAAGGGGGCTATCGGTTATGTCGGATTGGCTTACTTGAATAAGGATGTCAAGCCTATCCATGTTTCCTACGATGCAGGAAAAAGCTATGTAGAACCTTCGTTTGCCAATGCTAAAAACAAGACTTATCCGATTGTCCGCCCTCTTTTCTATTATTATGAAACAAAGAATGAGGCAAAGGCAAAACCTTTTATTGATTATGTTTTGTCTACTGAGGGGCAAGGAATTGTAAAGAAGGTTGGTTATATTCCGGTTAAATAAATCAGACCTAATAATTAGGTATCAGCAGGACGAAGTTTTCTTCGCCCTGTTTTGTTTATGAGGGTATTTACTTACTATAACAAAGGTATTTGGCTCTAATATGCACAGAGTTGAAATATTTGTGCAATTATATTGGTCCGTTTTACACATACATTGGTTTATTATACTACCTTTGTCCCGATTATTTTTCAAACATATACTTAAATGAAGACATTAACAATTGGGGACCTGAAAGCCCGTATCCCTATTATCCAAGGTGGGATGGGCGTAGGTATCTCTCTTTCCGGCTTAGCCTCGGCCGTTGCAAATGAAGGTGGGATTGGCGTTATCTCCGCGGCCGGTCTCGGGCTTATATATAAAAAATTATCTTCCAACTACACTGAAGCCGGTAATTTAGGACTGGCAGAGGAAATCCGTAGAGCACGTGAAAAAGCAAAAGGAATCATTGGCGTAAACGTTATGGTTGCCTTATCCGATTTTGCAGAATTGGTGAAGACCAGTATTGCAGAAAAGGTAGATATTATTTTCAGTGGTGCCGGACTGCCTCTTGATTTGCCGTCTTTCCTGAAGAAAGATAGCGTAACAAAGCTGGTGCCTATCGTATCCAGTGCACGTGCAGTTCGTATTATTTGTGAAAAATGGAAGAATAATTATGATTATCTTCCGGATGCGGTAGTTTTGGAAGGTCCGAAAGCTGGTGGACACTTAGGATATAAGGAAAACCAGTTGGAAGATGCCAACTATTCTTTGGAAGAACTGCTTCCTCAGGTAGTACAGGAAGTTTCTATCTTTGAGAAGAAATACAATAAGAGTATCCCGGTAATTGCGGCAGGAGGCATTTATACGGGTGAAGATATTAAGCGCATGATAGACCTTGGAGCATCAGGCGTACAGCTAGGAACCCGCTTTGTAGCAACAACGGAATGCGATGCATCCGAAGCCTTTAAGCAAACTTATATAGAGGCGGAAGAAAAGGACATTGAAATTATTAAGAGTCCTGTAGGTATGCCGGGACGTGCTATCCATTGCAATTTTCTTCAAAAAGTGAAAGATGGATTGAAACAACCGAAGCTTTGTCCGTTTAACTGTATTAAGACCTGCGATATTTCTCGCAGTCCTTATTGTATTGTTACGGCTCTGTATAATGCTTTTAAGGGTAACTTTGAAAACGGTTATGCTTTTGCCGGAAGTAATGCATGGCGTACGCAGCGTATTATGTCAGTAAAAGAAACAATTAATGAGCTGATCGCCGAATGGAAGGCGAAAGAGTAAGGCTTATTTGGTAATTAATAGAAGAAAGGTGTTGTAAGAGCTTTGTAATACAAGCTTTTGCAACACTTTTTTTATACGCTTTTTGATTACATATCTTATATTGTATCGTTTATACTATAATTATGGTATGAATATAATGTAAAACAGTGCAGATATTCTACCTAAAGAATACTGCACTGTCTAAATTGTGATTAGCGATTTGCTTTACGCATCTTCACTTCCTCTATGAGCTTCGATATTGATTTTTCCTTTAGTTGGTTTAACTTATCATCCAACCATACTTGTTTAAATTAATCATAGCTTTATCTTTTTTGCAATGAAAAATACATAGCCGTAAAAATCTTTATACTTACGGTATAGTCTTTCTTCATGGAGTTGAAACGCCATAAGTTCTTCGGCTATTTTATTTCCCGCATACTTACTAAGAAATATTTTGCGGGCTTTACCGAGTGGGGCAAAATAATGCTCTGTCCAACAAGTCGTAGGTAAAATAAAGGAGGCAACAGGTATATACCCCGCTTTCTGTATCTGGGCTATTTTGTGAGGAATCGTATCTATTTCAGGATACAAACCCATCCAGAAATCATGAATCTCTGCCGGACGCTCGTCAGTGAACCAAACACTTTCGGAAACAGCAATATATCCTCCTGTTTTCAAAAATTTACGCCACTCATTCAGTCCCCGTTCGAAGCCGATATTGTAAATAGCTCCTTCCGACCAAATCAGGTCTAACTCTTCTTCTTCAAAAGGAAGGTTATCCATTGAGCCGACTATACCTTTTACTTTATTTTGTAAGCCAGACTTTTCTGCATTCTGGTTGAAAATATGGATAAAATCGGGGAAAAAGTCAAGTCCTGTAATTTTACCTTGTATATGTTTGGCAAGTGTCATTGTTTGTCCGCCTGTACCACAGCCGATGTCAGCGATTCGGGATTGCTTTGTCAGATTGTCGATGAAGCTGAGAGCTTGGATAGTTACTTCGGGACTTCCGGGTCCTTGCCGTTCTGTATTGGTAAAAAAATCGCAGATTAAATTAACGTCGAATCCGTGGATTGTTTTATTTTCGTTATTCATTCTCTTATTTTATGTATATAGCATACACGCGAAAGCATAACAATGCTTTTGTCATTGTACACAAATTAAAAACTAAAATTATAATACATGAAAACTACTCTCGAAAGGAGTTATCCGAGAGCAAACGAAAGGACAATCTATACAGGATGTACAGATTGTTTACAACACCAAATCCGATTTAAATAGATTGTTTAACATGTAGCAAAGATAAGTAGTCTTTTGTTGGGCTACAAATTATTGCGGATAAAAATGTATTTTGAGTGTTTCTGAGTTTCGGAAACTTACTTTATTTTTTATAAAGAGAGAACTAATCCTTCATTGGCAAGGATGGTCCCGGGGAAAATAGCTTCTGCTTCTTGTTTTAGTTCTGTTAAATCTTCATAACGAGCGGAGTAGTGTCCGATCATAAACTGTTTGACTTTTGCTTGCTTGGCTATTTGTGCAGCTTGCCATGCTGTGGAATGGAATGTTTCTTTTGCACGTGCAGCATCACATTCGGCAAAGGTTGCTTCATGGTAAAGTAAGTCAACACCTTCTATAATAGGTATTATGGAAGGACTGTAAGCCGTATCGGAACAGTAAGCATAGCGTTTTGGGGGAGCGGCAGGACGTGTAAGCCGGGCATTGGGGATTATTTTTCCCTCCGGAGTGACAAAGTCTTGTCCTTGTTTGATATCTTTCATACAACGGACAGGCACCTGGTAGAAGTCTGTCATTTCCCGGATGATATGTGCTTCTTTGGGTTTTTCTGCAAATAAATATCCGCAAGTAGGGATACGGTGTTTCAATGGTATGGAATAGACGGAAAGTGACCGGTCTTCCATCACCAAAGCATGTTTATAAGGGTCTATGGAATTGAAGCGAACATCGAATTCCAGTCCGCGACAAAATAAGTCCATCACTGGACGCAGATAGGTTTCCACGTCTTTCGGTCCATGTATAACTAATTCTCCAGTTCGTCCCAACATGCCTAAAGTAGAGATAAGCCCGGGTAAGCCGAAGCAGTGGTCCCCATGGAGATGAGAGATAAATATGTGATTCAGACGGCTGAAACGAATACGCATTTTACGCATTTGAACTTGTGTACCCTCACCACAATCAATCATATATAGTTTGTCCCGTAGATCTATAACTTGTGAAGTCGCCAAGTGCCGGGTTGTAGGTAATGCAGAGCCGCATCCTAATATATTTATGTTAAAATCTGCCATGAGTGTTATTGGAGTAAATCAATGCAAAGATAATACAAAAGCTCTGGCGTTCTGTGAAAAAAAACAAAAAAACAGAAGAGCGTGTACTTTAGGTGATAGGTATTCCATATATTTGTTTGCTGTCCTTGTGGTAGCAAACTTATAGTCAGTAGAAAAGACTTGAGATATTTTCATCTAAGCCTTAACTAACTTTTTCTTTTTGTTTAAAACGGTTAAATGTAGAAACGGCCAAGCGCGAGCTTCGCCGTTTTTTTTATTTCCCGTATTGTAGGGACAAATTCAAGCCCTATTTAATGGAACGGGGCGGTTTGAACCACCCCGTAAATAGTCTGTTGATGACAAAGCTTATTTTTAATACGCATGCCCTTTGCCCTCTTCCATTTCTTTTGATGTTATTTTCCTTAAATCCAGTGAGCGCCAAGCATAGAAAATATAGGCAAGGACAAAAGGAATTAAAATAGATACATAACTCATCACTTTTAGCGTGAATGGGCTGGAGCAGCTATTCTGAATGGTAAGTGAGCTCTGTAAATCGGCAATAGACGGGTAATAAGCTGTATTATTCCAACCTGCACAAAGTAAGAGTGCCAAAACTGTAAGTACCGTGCCTGTTCCACAGAACCAAATTCCTTTTTTCCATGTCTGTGAGAGGACTGTGCGTATAATACCATAAAGAACTCCGATGACACCAAGAAGCAATACAACAAGTACAAGCGGCATTTCAATTAAGTTTATGAAATACTTGAACGCTTGCATATATATTTCTCCCGTATCTGGATTTACAGCGAACCCATTAGCTACCAGTAAATGAACCAAAAATGTAAGGAAGAATATGAGGAATAGTACAGTTTCGATAATTAAATGCTTCCGGCTTCTTTTTTGGATTTCATTATCATCTATATTATTAATGAAATAGAGGAGTGCCTGAATACGTGCAAGGAAAAAGACGGCAAGCCCCAGGCAAATATTCCAGAAAACAAAAGCAGCTTCCAAGCCATGCCAAGGATTAGCCCAAGTGGAAATAACAGGCATTGCCACATCTGTTAGTTGAGCTTTGTTTACGACAAATTCAGCCCCGTTGAAAAATGTGCCTACTGCTGTACCCAGTAAGATCGGCCCCAATATACCATTTAATAATAGAAAAACCTGGTAGGTTTTCTTTCCTAATAAATTCCCTTTCTTAGCCTGGTATTCATAGGAAACGGCTTGTATTACAAAACATGCCAGGATAAGCATCCATACCCAATAGGCACCTCCGAAACTGGTAGAATAAAACAGAGGAAAAGAGGCAAAGAAAGCACCTCCGAAGGTGACCAGTGTTGTGAATGTAAACTCCCATTTTCTTCCGGTAGAGTTTAAAAGCATCTTTTGCTGAAGCTCTGTCTTACCGATAGTAAAAAGTAAGGACTGTCCTCCTTGTACAAATAGAAGGAATACCAATAGTGCTCCCAGTAAAGAAACCAGAAACCACCAGTAATGCTGCAATAATATATATGTACTGTCCATAATGCTTAATTGAAGATTGATAATTGAAACTTGGAAACATTAAAAGTTCGGACCTTTTTTAATGGCTTTCACCATAATCCCAATCTCTGCTATCAGCAAAACTGTAAAGAGCAGAAGGAAAAGGAAGAAGGTTGTTTGTACCGAAGAGGTTGCCAGTTTTGATACCGAAGCGCTGGTAGGCAATATGTCCTGGATAGCCCAAGGCTGGCGTCCGACTTCCGCAACAATCCATCCTGCCTGTCCGGCAATATAGGCTAAAGGAATTGTCCACAATGATACCCATTGCAACCAGCGTGCATTTTCAAATTTACCTTTTTTGCTCCAGATGTAAGCAATGATAAAAAGCAGAATGAAATAACCTCCTAAAATTACCATGATGCGGAAAGAATAGAATGTGAGTCCCACATGCGGTATTAAATCGGCCGGGTCTTTAATATAACCATAACCAAAGTAAGGAAAGTTCTCGTTCAATGAGGCTTGTGCTTGCTTTGCCATCGTTTCGTCTTTATCCTTTAAAGCTTTACGGTAGTCGGCAAGGGCTTTTATAGCGATTTGTCCTTTCTGAATTTTTTCTTCAGCGGAGAGAGCCGGCGTACCATCATGAGTAGTATAGCCTCCCTTTATCAGATTCATAATACCCGGGACATATGCATCAGCTTTGCGTTCTGCAAGAAGTGAGAGCAATTTCGGTATTTTGACATCGAAAAGGAAGGGCGATTGTTGACCCGGATCTTCCGGTCTGTTTGGGTCCAGTATGCCGATTGCTACTAACCCTACACCATTGCCTCCTTCATAAAGGCCCTCCATTGCTGCCAGTTTCATCGGTTGTTTTTGGGCAACCTGATAAGCGGAACCATCACCGGTCCATACAATGAGGATAGAAGCTACTAATCCGAAAATGGCTCCTACTTTGATACTTTCCAGTGCGAATTTTTTATCTCGTTTCTTTAATAGATACCAGCTACTGATACCGATCACAAACACGGCTCCCACAATCCATCCGGAAAGTACTGTGTGGAAAAATTTATTGATTGCAACAGGGGATAATGCAACAGCCCAGAAATCAGACATCTCATTGCGTACGGTATCCGGGTTGAATTCCATGCCGACTGGGTGCTGCATCCAGGCATTGGCTATCAGAATCCAAAGTGCGGATAATGTGGCACCGACGATTGTCAGCCATGTAGAAGTAAGGTGAAAACGTTTACTCACCTTTTCCCATCCAAAAAACATAACAGCGATGAATGTCGCTTCCATAAAAAATGCCAAAATTCCTTCAATGGCAAGTGGAGCACCGAAAATATCGCCGACAAACCAGCTATAATTAGACCAGTTGGTGCCAAATTCAAATTCCAGAATTAATCCGGTAGCAACGCCGATAGCAAAGTTAATACCGAACAACTTCATCCAGAATTGTGCTGTCTTTTTCCAGAATTCGTCACCTGTTTTGTAGTAAATGCTTTCCATGATAGCCTGTATCACTCCGAGTCCGAGTGTCAGGGGCACGAAGATCCAGTGATACATGGCTGTAAGAGCAAATTGAGCTCTTGACCAGTCAATCAATGATGTGTCTATGTTCGCAATCATAACTTATATAATTTAAGGAGTTATAGCCCTTTGGATTAATTCGTTTGAAACATGTTCTTCTTTGGCGGAGTTATTTTCATATTTTCCCAGAAAATTGGGAAAGAAAAAGATTTTTAATATAAAAAACATGATAAAGAGCTTAACGAGGATTATTAACCATAATGTTTTACCAAGTTTCATTTCGCGAAACCCTTCCAGGTAAAAATGGAATATCCGTTTATATACAGGCTCGTTTTTCATACAGGCGTCTTTGTTCTCTATAACAAAGCAAATATTAAGTAAGTTTTTATATTCAGACAAATATAACTGGATATGCAATTTAAGGCATCCCTAAAGATATAGATATTATTTATATAAAAATAGAACTTATTTATAATCACTGTTAAAAAAAACTATTTTAAAAAAGAAAGGAGCGGGGAGGATTTGCTGTTCATTTCGCATTGCCTATATTTGCAACAGTTTGTGTTTTTAAAGTACGAAAAATCACAGAAAAATCATTATTAAGTGCTAATCTATAAAAAATTATTACTATGTCAAACATTTCAAGAAGATCATTTCTTCAAAGAGGAGCAGCTGCCGCAGCTGCATTTTCTATTGTTCCGGGTTCAGTTTTAGGTAAAAGCCATGGATATGTAGCTCCAACTGATAAGTTGAATATTGCAGCTGTAGGTATCGGTGGTATGGGACATGCAAATATCAACAATGTGAAAAAGACAGAAAACCTTGTTGCTCTTTGTGATGTGGACTGGAAATATGCAAAAGGCGTATTCAAAGAATTTCCTGATGCGAAAAAATATTGGGATTATCGTAAAATGTACGATGAAATGGGCAAATCTATTGATGCCGTTATCATCGCAACAGCTGACCATACTCACGCAATGATTACTGCTGATGCAATGACGATGGGCAAACACGTATATTGCCAGAAACCGTTGACTCACTCGGTTTACGAATCTCGTCTGCTTACAAAACTGGCTGCTTCAACAGGTGTTGCTACTCAGATGGGTAACCAGGGTTCTTCCGGTGAAGGTGTGAACTTGGTTTGCGAATGGATTGCTAATGGTGAAATCGGGGAAGTAACAAAGGTAGAATGTGCAACAGACCGTCCTATCTGGCCGCAAGGTTTGAATACTCCGGAAAAAGCAGATAAAGTTCCTTCTACATTGAACTGGGATTTGTTTACAGGCCCTGCACGTATGAAACCGTTCAGTAATGTTTATCATCCTTGGAACTGGCGCGGATGGTGGGATTATGGTACAGGCGCTTTGGGTGATATGGCTTGCCACATCATGCATCCTGCATTTAAAGCCTTGAAATTAGGTTATCCTACAAAAGTTGAAGCTTCTTCTACATTGTTGCTGAACGACTGCGCTCCTCAGGCACAGCATGTAAAACTTATATTCCCTGCTCGTGATAACATGCCGAAAGTTGCTATGCCGGAAGTGGAAGTTCACTGGTATGATGGTGGCATGATGCCTAACCGTCCGGAAGGATTCCCTCAAGGTAAACAATTGATGGGTGAAGGTGGTGGATTGTGTATCTTCCATGGTACAAAAGATACATTGATTTGTGGTTGCTATGGTTTGAACCCATGGTTGCTTTCTGGTCGTGTTCCTAATACTCCGAAGACAGAACGTCGTGTTACTGTTTCTCATGAAATGGATTGGGTACGTGCTTGTAAAGAAAACAAGAGCAGCCGTGTACAAACAAAATCTGATTTCTCAGAAGCAGGTCCGTTCAACGAAATGGTTGTAATGGGTGTATTGGCAGTTCGTTTACAAGGTCTGAACAAAACGTTGTTCTGGGATGGTCCTAATATGCAATTTACAAATATCGATGACAATGAAAAAGTTGCAACTGTTATTAAAGACGGTTTCAAAATTCATGACGGACATCCTTCATTTGATAAGACTTGGACAGATCCTGTTAATGCAAAACAGTATGCTGCAGAATTAATCAAACATAATTATCGTGCAGGCTGGAGTTTGCCCGATATGCCGAGATAACAGTTTTAAACTAAATAATTAAAATGAAAAAGTCAGTATTATTAGCAAGTGCCGCAGTTATGATGTGTTATATGACGTCTTGTGGCGGAGGAAAGAAAACCCAAGAAGCTGAAGCTTCAACTGATGACACAAAAACAGAAGCTGCCGTTCCTGAATACAAATTGATGAACGATCTGCCTACTGTTGATTTGTCTACATTTCCGAAAGATAAAGAAGGTAAAATTACTATGTTCGACGGAAAAACATTCAATGGTTGGAGAGGTTATGACCGCGCAGATGTTCCTGCAGCTTGGGAAGTAGCAGATGGTACAATCCATATCAAAGGTTCTGGTGCTGGTGAAGCTGGTGCTAAGGATGGTGGTGACCTGATCTTCGCTCATAAGTTTAAAAACTTTGAATTGGAATGGGAATGGAAAGTTGCCAAAGGTTCTAACTCTGGTGTATTTATCATGATCCAGGAAGTAGAAGGACAGCCTTCTTACATCTCTGCTCCTGAATTCCAGATTCTGGACAACGAAAACCATCCGGATGCTAAGTTAGGTAAAGACGGTAACCGTATGTCTGCATCTCTGTATGACATGATTCCTGCTAAACCGCAGAACTCTAAACCGTTCGGAGAATGGAATACTTCTAAAATCATGTGTTACAAAGGTACTGTCGTTCATTATCAGAATGGCGAACCTGTTGTAGAATATCACATGTGGACTCCGCAGTGGAAAGAAATGTTGGATAACAGCAAATTTAGCAAAGACAAATGGCCGTTGGCTTACGAACTGTTGCTGAATTGCGGTGGTGAAAACAAAGAAGGTTTCATCGGCCTGCAAGACCATGGTGATGATGTTTGGTATCGCAACATCAAAATTAAAGAACTTGATTGATCATTAAGTCGCATAAGTAAAAAAAGAAACCCCGGGGTCGTGATTGACACCGGGGTTTTTTATTGAAAAACAAAAGCTGTTATTTAGTCCTGACTTTAAGATTGCTATAGTTATTTCCTTCAAATTCAATTCTGCCTTTCTTGCCTCCATTGATTTCGGAGCGGAAGTTTACTTTATCTTCAACAGAAGAATTTGTCACGTTAAAGCCCTTAATGCTGTAGTTTCCGTATTTCATATTGTCGGCTTTTACTTTGAATGAAGCACGGGATGGTATGTTGATATTCAGGTTTCCGTAATGCGCTTCTGCATAGATGGAACTGAAGTCAGAATTTACTTCTCTAATATTGAGTGTGCTGTAGCTGAGTGCATCAATGTAGAGTTCTTTTTTCAGAGTTTGAATACTGCCCTGGCTGTATTTTATTTCAATAGAGCCGTTAGCCAGATTCTCAATTCCAAAGTTTCCGTACTTGATTTCCATATTGATTTTATCTACATCCTGCAGGTTCAGGTTGGAATATTTACTGTCTATATTTAAAGTGTTTGCATTGGATAGCGTAACATTACCACAATAAGCCACATCAAGATTTGCCGTTTTGACGGTACCTAAATCTACATTTCCATATTGTGCATCGATATTCAGACTCTCTGTGAAACTGCCTGCATTTATATTACCGTATTTAACATGCAGGTCGCATTTCCCTTTATTATTCTCCGGCATATTTATGTTACCGTATTTCTGGGTGAGGTCTGCTGTAAGGTTTGCCGGCATTTTGATATAATAATTGATAGAGAAGGATTCGTTGTTACCTCCGTTACCATTTTGGTTTCTTAGTGTGGTGATGGCAGAGATAGTCCTCCCGCTTTTTTCCATATTAATCTGGATACGGTCCAGATTCGCCTGTGCCCTCTCTTCATTGCGGGCTTTTACTTCAATGAGAACCTGTATTGAGACTTCATTTTTATTCCAATGGGTTACAGTGATGTTCCCGAAACGATTATCCACCTCAAGCACATCGCTGCTGCCGGCATTGAAAGACTTACTGATTTCTTTCTTTTTGATACTTTCCTGCTTATCTGCCAGGGCGGGGAAGCTACATAGTAGCATGAGCACTAAAAACAGACCGGATTTTAGAAAAGTCCGGATATTTCCGTTTGTTGTTTGATGATGTAATGTTTCCATATTTCTTTTATTTAGTATTTTTTTTATTGTTTTTTTTCAGTCTCTCCAGTTGTTCCAACATGATATTCAGACTTTCCAGACTGGAACTGTAATGTTGGTTCATCGCAAACAAGGCATCGTCGGAACAGGGGAGTACGGGCAATACGGTTTCTTCAAACATATAGTTGTCTTTCAAAACCTGCTTCATCTCTTTCAATAGCCCCTTCGCTCCGGGTGTTTGTTGTTGCTTGTACAATGTATCCATCTGGGCGACAACTTCGTTCATTTGCATATTATAATAAAGACGAAGTTCTTCGATCTCTGTCTTCATTTTGCAGCTATGATTTTGGACGGAAGTGTTTAATGGTACAGGAGCCGGTGTCCCGCCCGGCAAACGTAGTAGCAGGAACAAAGTAATACAAGCTGCCGTTGCAAAAGCAAGCAGACTGTATAGTTTTGCATGATTCTTGCGGGGGGCAGGCAGCTTTTGTGTAAAGCGTTCGAGATGTCCTTCCGGCAACAGTTCATTGTCGAAGGCCTCTCTGTTTGAATCTATGAAATTCTTAAGTTTGTCCATTTTAATTAGCAGCTATAATTTCCAGAAGCTTACGTTTCGCCCGTAGGTACTGGCTGCGTACGCTTGGTGGTTGTATTTTTAAAATAGAGGCAATTTCCTCCATGTCATATCCTTCGAAAAGGTAAAGAGAGAGAATGATCCGGTAACCGGGAGGTAAAAGGTTGCATGCCTTTTTTATTTGTGCAACCGAATAATTGATTTCATCCTCGTCAGGTTCGTCGGAATCCGGTTCAGCATAGTTGTCCCGCAGTTCTTCCCAATCGGGAGTTTGCCTGCGTACATAATCGATAGCCGTATGAATGGCAATCCGGTGCATCCATGCCTCAAAGCTCTGCCCGTCGTGATATTGGTCCAGGCGGGTGAATATTTTCAGGAACGCATCTTGCATGGCTTCCTCTGCTTCGGATGCATTTCCTACAATACGCAGGCAGGCGACATACATCCATTGTGCGAATTGTTTATAGAGTGCAAGCTGTGCAGAACGGTTACCCTTCCGGCAGTCCTCGACAATATGTGCGATTCTTTCATCCATTTGTTTATATAAACGAGTATAACTTGCAAACCGTTGCATCCCGGTTACGAAAATACACAAAAAAAGAAAGGCATCATCGCGATGCCTTTCTCCCTGAACTAAATGATAAAAATAAAAGTTATGTGGGAAGGTTTTATTTCGATTTATAATCTAATTCGATCGTCTTGTCTCCGTCGTACGATTTATATTTAATTTTCAATTTTACGGTTTCGCCTTTTGTATCAGGCAGGGTTTTCAGGTCAAATGCAACAAGGCCTTCTTGACGGGTTGTTTTTGGATCATCATACGCATTGTGGCGGAATTCAAGTGAATAAGGGTCTTGGTTATTTTCACTTGCCGGGATGAGATTCAGGAAGTGTTTCTTATAACCTCCGAACTCGGAAATGAAGTTGATGTTCAGGTAACCATCTTCAATCCATACGCCACCTTTTACCCAAAGGCTGTTTTGATACATAGTAACAGGATCTTTTCCATACACTTCATCATTCTTAGCGCCTAAATTTTCAGCAATAGGTTTGGTTAGAACCGAATCCATACGTATTATATTTACCGAGTGCGTATATCCAGCCATTTTTTCGGGTAAGAACTGGAAGTATACAATTGCCCGGCGTTCTTTTAAGTTAGACGGTACATAGTTGTTCATTGGCCAAAGCGTTGTTGTATCATCTAATTGCAAATAGTAAGAATCAGAACTTAACGGTTTGATAGTAACAATTCCTAAATTGGCATCATTCAAAGAATTGCCATCATCTTTCAAGCAAGAATAAAATGCGGTGGAGCTTAATATGACTCCCAACATTACTATAAATGTTCTCAATGTCTTCATAGCTTCATCTATCAACTTATTGTTTCTATTTTTTCCTTTATATAAGAGTAGATGATAAACTTTAATGAAATGCTGCAAAGACGATTGATAAAATATGTTAATGTTTTAAGGAGTGGTAAATAAGTTCTGCCGTTCGTTTGGAGGCACCGGGTTTTCCTAACAGCCGGATTACTTCATCATACCCTTCGAGCATGCTGTTACGATACTTGTCGTTATGTACAATCCGGTGTAATTCGTCGTGTATTTGTTGCTGGGAGAAACGAGCGCCGAAAAGTTCCTGTACAACCTCCCGTCCGGCAATCAGGTTCACCAGTGAAATATAAGGAGTATGGAAGAAGTGTTTGAAAATAAAGCTGGCAAGCGTTCCTGCCGGTACATAATAACAAACGGCTTGCGGAACGCGGAATAAAGATGTTTCAAGCGTAGCTGTTCCTGAAGTAACCAGTGCTACTTTGCTATGCTGCAATAAAAGATAGGTTTTGCCGAATACGATTTTAGCCTGGCTGTCTCCGATATATTGTCGGTAATATTCTGGTTCCAGTCCGGGAGCACCTGCTATCACAGGCTCATATTCCGGAAATGAAGCCGCAACTTCGAGCATAACAGGCAGGTTGTCTTTGATTTCCTGTTTGCGGCTTCCGGCCAGTAATGCCAGGATAGGCTTTCCTGATAAGTTTTCATCTTTTATAAAAACGTCCGGCAGTACAGCTTGTTGCTCTTTGAATTGTGCAACGGAGTCGACGGAAGGATTTCCCACATAGTCGACTGCATAATTTAATTTCTTGAAAAAATCGGTTTCAAAAGGCAGGATGCAGAACATCCGGTCCACATAGCGGCGGAAATCTTTGATACGGTATTGTTTCCATGCCCATATTTTCGGCGAAATATAATAGTAGACAGGCAATCCGAGTTGTGTTTTTACAAACTTGGCAATCTTCAGGTTAAATCCCGGATAATCAATCAGGATAACAACATCGGGATGGTAAGCTTTTATTTCCTTTTCGCAGATTCTCATATTGTTTAGTATGGTACGAAGATGAAGCAGTACGGAGATAAAGCCCATATAAGCCATTTCCCTGTAATGCTTAATTAATGTACCGCCTACCGCCTGCATTAAATCTCCCCCGAAAAAATGGAAGTCGGCTTCCGCATCCTGTTCTTTCAGGGCTGCCATCAGGTTAGATGCATGCAAATCACCGGAGGCTTCTCCTGCTATCAGAAAATATTTCATATTTATTATATTACCAGAGGTCTTCCAATCGTTTTAGTCTCTCCAGATAGTCATAATCCGTGACGTCTATCTTGCATGGAACAAGTGATGCGTATCCACTATCCAGCGCCAGTGTATCGTTGTCCACATGTATCGGTTTCTTATTTTCAAAAGAGCCGGACAGCCAGAATACAGGTTCACCTGTTGCATTTTCCGACCGTTTGAACTCATTTATCCAGCGCCCGTCTGCCTGACGGCACATTTTTACTCCTTTAACCGATGGCATATTCGGAACATTCAGGTTGAGGTATGTCCCGTCCGGCAATCCTTCTTTTAATACTTTTCGTGCCAGCATACGTGCCAGTCTGCTGCTTTCCGTAAAATCAGCATCATCCCGATGATCGAGTAAAGAAACGCCGATAGAAGGAATTCCAAAAACACATCCCTCGGCGGCAGCACCCATTGTCCCTGAATATTGGACGCTGATGGCCATATTGCCCCCATGGTTGATTCCTGAAACCAGCAAGTCGGGTTTGCGGTCCAGCGCTTCATTGATGGCGAGTTTTACACAATCCACAGGAGTTCCCGTACATTTATATATAGTCACTCCTTTTTCTTTCTTTACTAATGTATATTTGATAGGGACCAACGAGGTGATAGCACTTGCCATGCCCGAACGTGGTCCGTCCGGTGCAAAGACAATGATATCACCTAAATCCTTTAAGCATTCTGTCAGCTCTTTAATACCTTTAGCCTCTACGCCATCGTCATTAGTGAGCAGAATAAGCGGTCTGTCTTTCATCTTTCTTCTTTTTTTGGTTACTGTAGCAGCGATTTATCCGTTTTCCTGTCTGGGATATAGAAAATATTTTGTTTATAAAAAAGCTCCTTCCAGAGGTCGCGGGTGAATTTTGCATTGCTGATACAAATATAATGATTTTTTTAAGGGATGGTGAAGCCGGAAAAGGGATAGAAGTTACATTTGTAAATATTAACCCCAGGGAAATATAGATATAGTACATAAGGTAGAAAAAGTTTCAAGGCTTGAAACTTTTTGTTTCATTGGGTGGAACTTTTAGTTTCAATACTATGAAACTTTTAGTTTCAGCTTCTGAAAATATTTTGAAACTCTGACCTTTCTTTTTTTTCTGCGTATGTTGATTCCATAGGGGGATAATAGAATGTGAATCTTGATGGCGGTAGCGTCAATTCTTTATGATTTGTTTTAAAAATTGTTTCTATCTTCCTTGTTAGGAATGAGTTATCGGATATTCTGTTTATATTTGCGAGTTATCAACAGTTAAGGTGACTTTTCAACAAAACGAGCATTGTTTTGACTAAACCCATTTCTGTTAGTTTTTTAATGTTTAGTTTTGCCCTGAATAAATAAACATAGTATGGGAAAGATTATCGCTTTAGCAAATCAAAAAGGTGGTGTCGGTAAGACAACCACTACGATAAATCTGGCTGCGTCGCTGGCTGCACTCGAAAAGAAAGTGCTGGTTGTTGATGCGGATCCACAGGCTAATGCTTCATCCGGCTTAGGAGTGGATATACGGAACGTGGAACTTTCCATTTACGAATGCCTTGTGAACGGTGATGATGCCAAGCGGGCAATCACTGCAACCGAGGTGGAAGGACTGGAAATTATCCCTTCTCATATAGATTTGGTCGGTGCGGAAATTGAAATGCTGAATATGGATAGCCGGGAACAAATATTGAAACAGATTCTGGTTCCCCTGAAGGATATGTACGATTATATCCTGATAGATTGCTCTCCGTCTTTAGGTTTGATTACTGTAAATGCATTAACTGCTGCCGATTCGGTGATTATTCCGGTACAATGCGAATATTTTGCTTTGGAAGGTATCAGTAAACTGTTGAATACGATTAAGATTATTAAATCAAAATTGAATCCGGCTCTTGAAATAGAAGGATTTTTACTTACAATGTACGATTCGCGCTTGCGTCTGGCAAACCAGATATACGAAGAAGTGAAGCGTCCGTTCCGTGATTTGGTCTTCACGACCGTTATCCAGCGGAATGTGAAACTGAGCGAAGCTTCCAGTTATGGTAAACCGGTTATTTTGTATGATGCGGAGTCGAAAGGGGCTCTTAACCATATGCAGCTTGCGCAGGAATTGATTGATAAGAATAAATAATGTTGACAGTCAACTAAATTTGAATTATGGCAGTAATGAAAAGATCGGCTCTTGGTCGCGGTTTGGATGCTTTGATTACGATGGATGACCTGAAAACAGGTGGTTCGTCATCTATCAGTGAGATAGAATTGAGCAGAATTCAGCCGAACCCGGATCAGCCCCGTTCCATATTTGAAGAAGAAGCCCTCGAAGAACTGGCAACTTCCATCCGTTCTTTGGGTGTAATCCAGCCGATTACCCTGAAAGAGACCGGTACGGAAAAATATATGATTATATCCGGTGAACGGCGTTACCGTGCATCTTTGATGGCAGGGTTGGATCGCATACCGGCTTATATCAAGACCGCCGCCGACGATAATGTGGTCGAAATGGCGCTGATAGAAAATATCCAGCGTGAAGACCTGAATGCAATAGAAATAGCCCTTGCTTATCAGAAATTAATAGATAATTATGGCCTTACACAGGAAAAATTGAGTGAACGGGTAGGAAAGAAACGGACTACGATAGCAAATTATCTCCGTTTGTTGAAACTGCCGGCAGAAATACAAGTAGGGCTGAAAGATAAGAAAATAGACATGGGGCATGCACGTGCCCTGATACCCGTGGAAGACCCGGAAGTCCAGTTGGCTTTGTATGAGCAAATTCTGGCAGAAGGGTTATCCGTCCGTAATGTGGAAGAAATTGTCCGCAACGGAGTGAATGCTGTTGCTCTTGCCCAGGCAAAGAAAGAACAGCCGGCGGGACATAAACCGAGACTTCCTGAAGAGTTTAATTTGCTGAAAGATCATTTGTCCAGTTTTTTCAATACTAAAGTGCAACTTGTTTGTAATGATAAAGGAAAAGGGAAAATAACCATTCCTTTTACTTCGGAAGATGAATTGGAAAGGTTGATTGGCATGTTGGATAAACTGAAATGAAAAACAGATTAGTACTTCTTTTGTTATTAGGATTATGTTGTTCGTGGATCGGACGGGCACAGGTGGAACAGGCTTTGGACCGCGATACGGTGATGTCGCCGGATTCCATTATTCCAGCCGTTGTCCAGGGACAGGTTGCTGTTCAGGATTCTTCGGTTACAGCAGTCATGTCGGCCGCTGATTCGCTTCCGCAACCGAATCCGAAGTTGGAGGTCAAACCTTTTAAACCCAATCCGAATAAAGCGCTGCTTTATGCACTTGTTCCCGGCTTGGGACAGATTTATAACCGGAAGTACTGGAAATTGCCGATTGTGTATGGCGCTTTTGTAGGATGCGTATATGCAATTACGTGGAATAACAGGAATTATACGGACTATTCCAATGCTTATCTGGATATTATGACAGACTACCAGAAGGTACAGGATGCTAAGAAAGCGGGGAAGGAGTATAATGGTCCGTGGGGTAGTTGGGAAATTTTCGTCCCGGTAGGGAGTGAAAAGGAATATGTCTCGAATACCCAGTTCCAGGACAATTTGAAACGCCGGAAGGATTATTATCGCCGTTATCGTGATTTAAGTATTATCATCACGGTCGGAGTTTATGCCCTTTCGATTATCGACGCTTATGTGGATGCCCAGCTCTTCGACTTTGATATTTCGTCGGATCTGAGCTTACATTGGTCGCCTGAGGTGACGCCGGAAACAAAATTCAGTTCAGCGTCATACGGATTTAATTGCAGCTTAAAATTTTAGAAAAACATGAATAAATATCTACTTATCTTATCCTGTTTGTTCGGCTTTCTTACTGCCGCTTATTCGCAAGACTGCTCAACCGACGGACAACAGTATTCGACATTATCGACAGACTCGCTGTCTGACGTAGTGGGACTTATACCTGAAAGTCTGGATGCAAACGTAGATAGTCTGTTACATAGCTGGCATGTCCAATATTTCTCCAAGCGGGATGAGTATTGCCATGATGATGATGAAAATGTTTATTTTCCCGATTCTGTTTATATCGAACGCCTACAACGTTTGCCTCGTGTTATCGGGCTGCCTTATAATAAGGTAGTGCGGGATTGTATCGATTTGTATGCAGCACGCAAGCGTAACTTGGTTCGTTATATGTTGGGAATGGCAGATTTTTATTTCCCTATTATTGAAGAGGTCTTGGATAAACATAATCTCCCTCTTGAGCTGAAATACCTGGCAGTTGTGGAAAGTGCATTGAATCCGACTGCGCTTTCGCGCGTAGGTGCCTGTGGACTTTGGCAATTTATGTTGCCGACCGGAAAGATTTATGGACTGGAAATAAACAGCTTGTTGGATGAACGCCGCGACCCGAAAAAAGCCACGGAAGCTGCCTGTAAGTATTTTGAAGATATGTATGCCATTTATGGAGACTGGAATTTAGTTTTGGCTTCTTATAATTGCGGACCGGGAAATGTGAATAAGGCCATACGCCGTGCCGGTGGAAAGACCGATTTTTGGGATATATTCCCTTATTTGCCTAAGGAAACCCGCTCGTACGTTCCTCTCTTTATTGCAGCAAACTATATAATGAATTACTATTGCGACCATAATATATGTCCGCTTCAAACCAGCCTGCCGCTTGCTACTGATACGATTATGGTGAATGAGATGTTGCACCTGCAACAGGTCTCGGAAGTACTGAATGTAGATATAGAACAGTTGCGTGCGCTTAATCCGCAATACAAACGCGATATTATACCGGGAAATACCGAACCCTCGGTTTTACGTCTTCCGGCAGCCACTACGTATGCATATGTAGATAAGGAAGATTCGATAAACAAACATCGTGTGGAAGATTTGCTTGCCAACTGTTTGCCGGAAAATAAAGCAACACAGGAACGGATAACCCATATTGTGGGAGCGGGTGAGAATATTTATACAATTGCCAATCGTTACGGAGTGACTCCGAAAGACATACGCAAGTGGAATGGTCTTGGTTCAAACCGTCTGGCAAAAGGACGTCGCCTGAAATTGCATGTGGATAACGGTGGTGTAGCCTTTGCTTCTAACGTAAAAAAGGAAGAAGCTGTAAAAAAAGGAACAACTGCGTCGGCTAAAAAAGCGACTCCGGTTACGACTAAAAGCAATACAATAGCAAAGGCTTCGACACGGAATGTTGAATATAAAGTTCGGTCCGGTGATTCGCTTTACTCTATCGCCCGAAAGTATCCCGGAGTTTCTACGGATGATTTACAAAAGGCTAACGGACTGAGCAGTGCGGACATCCGTCCGGGACAAGTTTTGAAAATTCCTGTTGTATAACTTTTATCGCGCTTTCGGAGTTATCAAAGCAAATATTTATTTATATTTGCCTAAACGGTTACTAAAAACAAAAGGGATTCCGATATGAGCGATATAAATAGAACGAAAGATACAACGAATATAGTTTCCGGTCAAACCACCAAACCTGTTCTTTCCGAGGATGAACAGATGATTCAGGATAGTTTCAACGAGCTATTGAATGATTACCTTAAATCTAATCACCGCCGTAAGGTAGAGCGTATTACGAAAGCATTCAATTTTGCGAATCAGGCACATGCCGGGGTGAAACGCCGTTCTGGTGAGCCTTATATTATGCACCCATTGGCTGTGGCACGTATCGTATGCCGGGAGATGGGGTTAGGCTCCACTTCTATTTGTTCCGCATTATTGCATGATGTAGTGGAAGATACGGAATATACGGTGGAAGACATGCGCGATATGTTTGGCGATAAGATTGCCCAGATTGTGGATGGACTGACTAAAATTTCCGGTGGTATCTTTGGAGAACAGGCTTCTGCACAGGCGGAGAACTTCCGCAAATTATTGCTTACCATGAGCGATGATATCCGGGTAATTTTGATCAAGATAGCCGACCGTCTCCATAATATGCGTACATTAGGTTCCATGTTGCCTGCTAAACAATTTAAGATTGCAGGTGAAACTTTGTACCTGTATGCTCCCATGGCTCATCGTTTGGGGCTTTTTTCCATTAAAACAGAGTTGGAAGACCTGAGCTTTAAATATGAGCATCCCCAGGAATATGAAATGATCCGGGAAAAGCTCCAAGCTACGGAGAAAGACCGGAATGAATTATTCAAGCATTTTGCGAAGCCTGTCGATGGGAAGTTGAAAGCAATGGGGTTGAACTATGAAATGCGTGCCCGTGTGAAATCTGTCTATTCAATCTGGAATAAGATGGAAGCAAAGCATGTACCGTTTGAAGATATTTATGATTTGTATGCTGTCCGTATTATCTTTGATCCGCTGCCGGGTGTGGATGAGAAAAATCAATGTTGGGATATTTATTCTGCAATTACGGATGTTTACCGTATTCGTCCGGACCGTATCCGCGACTGGGTAAGCCGCCCGAAAGCAAATGGGTATCAGGCGTTGCATCTTACAGTGATGGGACCGGATGGGCAATGGGTGGAAATACAAATTCGTAGTCGCCGTATGGATGATATTGCGGAAAAAGGTTTTGCTGCCCATTGGAAATATAAGGAAAACAATGTCGAAGAGGATACTGAACTGGATAAATGGTTACAAACGATTACCGAAATCCTGGAAAGTCCGGACCCGAATGCATTGGATTTTTTGGATACGATTAAACTGAATTTATTTACATCCGAGATATTTGTTTTTACTCCGAAAGGTGATATAAAAACATTGCCGCAGGGAGCTACTGCACTTGATTTTGCTTATGCCTTGCATACAAATATAGGCGACAGGTGTATAGGTGCGAAGGTAAATCACCGGCTCGTTCCGTTGAGTCACCCGTTAGCAAGTGGAGATCAGGTGGAAATATTAACTTCCCGCTCGCAGGAGCCTCAGCCGGAATGGCTCAACTTTGTTACGACAGCCAAAGCGCGTGCAAAAATTGATTCTGTCCTGAAAAGAAACAGGAAAGAAGCCGCTAAGGAAGGGGAGGTTAAAGTTATAGCTGCTTTCAAGCGTTCGGAGATGGAACCTTCCATGGCTAATTTGGATAAACTGTCCGTTTATTTTGGTTTCTCCAAACGCGAAGAGTTTTTCTATGCAGTAGAGAAGGGTGATGTTGTTCTGCCCGAAAATATAAAGAAACTGCTGAAAGAGAAAACTGATAATGTACTGTTCAAGTATGTAAAACAGGCGTTGGGAGTAGGAACGAAGAGCACCAAGAAACCAGAAGAAGCAGAAGAACCGGAAAAGAAGGAAAAAATTAAATATGACAAGTCTAAGCCTTATATCTTGCGTGAAGAAGTTTTTGAACGTAATTATGTAATTGCGGATTGTTGTAAACCGATACCCGGGGATGATGCACTCGGGTTTATCAATGATGACGGTAATGTGGTAGTCCATAAACGTTCCTGCCCTATCGCTATGCGTCTGAAAAGCAGTTTTGGCGAACGTATCTTGAATACCGAGTGGAGTAGTCATAAGAATGCTTCTTTTGAAGCGACGCTTGAAGTGAAAGGTCTTGATTCTATCGGTGTATTGAATGCAATAACAAAGACTATCACAGACTTTAATGTGAACATACAACGCCTGCAAATCGATGCAAAAGATAGTTTCTTCGAAGGAAAGATTAAGATGAAGGTACACGATGTGGAAGATATCCAGCAGATGTGTGTAGCTCTGTCCAAGATAAAAAATATCAAATCGGTAGGGCGTGTGGCTGACTAAGTAAGCAACTGCAAACATAAAATAGGCTACTAAGGAGATAAACATAAACCCTTAGCAGCCTATTCTATTTAAAAGCCATTAGAATGGCAGGTCGTCAATCGGATTGGCAGGTCCGAAATCAGGAGCAGCCTGTGCTGTCGGTGCTGATGCCGGAGCAAAGTTTTCCGGGGTTACAGCACCCGGTGCTGATTGGGGGGCATCTGCCATCGGGCGTTCTACTTTCCATGCGCTGATGTTAGTAAACCAACGTCCCTGGTATTCGCGGCTGTCTATATCAAAATATACAGTAAGTTCCTCTCCGGGTTGTATGGCTGCCTGGTCTATCCGGTCGGCACCGAATATCTGGAAGCATACTTTCTTAGGGTATTGGTCATGTGTTTCGAGTACGTACTCTTGTTTTTTCCACTCGTTTCCGTTTTTGCTCGTACCTCCCTGGACAGGTAATACAGCAATAATTCTTCCCGTAATTTCCATGTTTATCGTTTTATTAATTAGGTGCGAAGGTACGGTTTTCTGCCGTAACTTGCCAATTGTTTACTGTCGTTTTTAATTATGAGATTTTTTACTTTGCCGGGTCGAGCATATCGAAGGCATCTTTCAGGGATATCAGCTCTTCTTTGATTTGCTTTAATTTGTTGACAATTTCTTCCTGGCGAATGGTGGTTTCCTTGTTATCCTTCAGTTTCTGGCGGGCACCGGCCAATGTCATACCGCGTTCCTTTACCAGATGGAATATCAAACGGACGGCGTCGATATCTTCCTGTTTATAGAAACGGGTTCCCTTTGCCGTTTTACGCGGGCATATAATGTCGAATTCCTTCTCCCAAAAACGCAGGGTCGATTCGTTGATGTCGAACATCTGCGCTACTTCGCTGATGGAAAAATAGAGCTTTAGGTTTTTATCTTTATTCAATGCCATTGCTGAGTTGTTTAATCCATAACCTGACCATGGTTATCCGCAATCTGAATCATACGGTCGTATTCTTCCGGAGTAAGGTCCATATAATAATATTTGGACGGATTGTCATGTTTTCCGCGTACGATTACTTCATAATGTAAATGGGGACCGGTGGATTTTCCTGTATTTCCTACTTCACCGATTACTTCACCACGTTTCACTTTTTGTCCGACACGTGCTTTGAATTTACTCATATGTCCGTATAGGGTTTCGTAGCCGTAACCATGATTGATTACCAGACAGTTTCCATAACCTTGTTTCCATGCGGCAAAGGTAACTACGCCGTCGCCTGTTGCATAGATTTCCGTACCGACTTTAGCCGAGAAGTCCATACCCGAGTGAAAGCGCGGGGTACGGTAAATCGGGTCGATACGTACGCCATAACCGGATGCCGTTCGTTTTAGGTCTTTGTTGGAAATAGGCTGGATGGCAGGAATACATTTGCTGCGTTCTTCCTGGCTTTTTCCCAAGGAGATAAGTTCATCCAGTGAGTTGGATTCTATATAGAGCTGTTTACTCAGCATATCCATTTTCTTTGTGGTGGCAACTACCAGGTCTGCGTTGGAGAGGCTCATCAGGTGCTCATACCGGTTGGAGCCTCCGAAACCGGATTTTCTAACCGATTCGGGAATAGATTCCGCCTGGAAAATAGCACGGTACAAATTCTCATCGCGCTGTTGGATGTCGTCCAGAACTTCCATGGCATTGGTCAGACGAAGAGAAAGCACCTCATATTGGGTTTGCAGTAATTTATTTTCTTTTTTCAATAAAGATTCTACCGGCGAGTCAAAGGTCTTGGATAAAAGGAAGAAAGCCCCGACTCCAATAATAATACCTATACTCAGATGGCGGAGCACCCCGAAGAAGCGATCTTTGGCAGAGGGATAAACGCGCTCATAGCTAAGTGTGTTCGGATTATATAAGTAGTATGTTTTACGGCTTTTGAATAGTTTCATTGAATATTTTCTTGCTTGGATATGTGCAAAAATAATAATTTGCTGTACTTTTGCAAATTGTTTTTCAGAATATTAAGACTATATAGAAATAGATTATGTTGACAGCAAAAGAAATCCGCGAATCATTTAAAGACTTTTTCGCATCCAGGCAGCATCAGATTGTGCCTTCTGCTCCGATGGTTGTGAAGGGTGACCCTACATTGATGTTTACCAATGCAGGTATGAACCAGTTTAAAGATATAATCCTGGGGAACGTACCCCGTAAATATCCCCGCGTCGCGGATTCACAGAAATGTCTTCGTGTGAGCGGTAAGCATAATGACTTGGAGGAAGTAGGACATGATACGTATCATCATACCATGTTTGAAATGCTCGGAAACTGGTCTTTCGGTGATTATTTCAAGAAAGAAGCTATCGAATGGGCATGGGAATATCTGGTGGAGGTATTGAAGTTGAATCCGGACCGTCTGTATGCTACTGTTTTTGAGGGAAGTCCTGCCGAAGGCCTTTCCCGTGATGACGAGGCTGCCGGTTATTGGGAACAATTTTTGCCGAAGGATCATATAATTAACGGAAACAAACACGATAACTTCTGGGAAATGGGGGATACAGGTCCTTGTGGCCCTTGTTCCGAAATCCATATAGACCTTCGTTCTGAAAAAGAACGGGCTGCTGTTCCCGGACAGGACATGGTGAATAAGGACCATCCTCAGGTAATTGAAATCTGGAATCTGGTATTCATGCAATATAACCGTAAGGCTGACGGTTCTCTGGAACCGCTTCCTGCAAAGGTTATCGATACCGGTATGGGTTTCGAACGTCTGTGTATGGCATTGCAGGGTAAGATATCCAATTATGATACGGATGTATTCCAGCCGATTATCAAGGTCATTGCCGGAATGGCAGGAACCGAATACGGAAAAGAAAAGCAGCAGGATGTGGCTATGCGTGTAATAGCCGACCATATCCGTACGATTGCTTTTGCTATTACCGACGGCCAGTTACCTTCCAACGCAAAAGCCGGTTATGTAATCCGTCGTATTTTGCGTCGTGCCGTTCGTTACGGTTATACATTCCTGGATCGCAGAGAAGCTTTTATGTACAAACTGCTTCCTGTCCTGATTGAGACAATGGGGGATGCTTATCCTGAGTTGATTGCTCAAAAGACTTTGATTGAAAAGGTTATTAAGGAAGAAGAAGAATCGTTCCTGCGTACACTGGAAACAGGTATCCGTTTGCTGGATAAGAAAATGGAAGAGACAAAGGCTGCCGGAAAAACCGTTATCAGCGGTGTGGATGCCTTTACATTATATGATACATACGGATTCCCGTTAGACCTTACCGAATTGATCCTTCGTGAAAATGGCATGGAAGTCAATATCGAAGAGTTCAATGTGGAAATGCAGAAACAGAAAGAGCGTGCGCGTAATGCTGCTGCCATCGAAACAGGCGACTGGGTCATCCTGAAAGAAGGCGAATGCAAATTCGTAGGTTACGATTTGTTTGAATGTGATGCGGAAATTCTTCGTTACCGCCAGATTAAGCAAAAGAATAAGGAACTGTATCAGGTCGTTTTGGACCAGACTCCTTTTTATGCGGAAATGGGTGGTCAGGTAGGCGATACCGGTTGGTTGATAGCTGACGATGAAAAAATCGATGTAATCGATACGAAACGCGAAAATAACCTGCCGGTTCATTTGGTGGCTAAATTGCCTAAAGATGTAACTGCTACATTTACAGCAAAGATAAATGAGAAAAAACGTATCCAGTGCGAATGTAATCACTCTGCAACCCACTTGTTGCACGAAGCTTTGCGCGAGGTCTTGGGTACACACGTCGAACAGAAAGGTTCTTATGTCTCTCCGGATACTTTGCGTTTCGACTTCTCTCATTTCCAGAAAGTGACGGATGAAGAAATCCGTAAAGTGGAAATGCTGGTCAGCGAAAAAATCCGTGCCGACTATCCGTTGGAAGAACATCGTAATATGCCGATAGCTAAGGCGAAAGAATTAGGCGCGATGGCTTTGTTCGGCGAAAAGTATGGCGATGAGGTTCGTGTGGTAAAATACGGTAGTTCTATTGAATTGTGTGGTGGTACGCATATTCCGGCAACAGGAATGATCGGTTCATTGCGTGTAATCGGCGAAAGCTCTATTGCTGCCGGTGTTCGTCGTATTGAAGCCGTTACGGCCGAAGGTGCAGAAGACTATACCTACAAATTGCAGGATGCTCTTCGTGAATTGCGTGCGATGTTCAATAATGTGCCGAACCTGTCGCAGACCATCAAGAAAGCGATTGAAGAAAATGCCGAATTGAAGAAACAGGTTGGCGATTATGTAAAGGAAAAAGTCCAGTTGTTGAAGAAAGAACTGATTGCTAAGGCTGAAGAACGTAATGGCGTAAAACTGATAGTATTCCGTGGTGAAGCGAATACGGATGCTATTAAAGACCTTGCTTTCCAGATTAAAGGTGAGAGTGCTACCGACGAAAAGGTCTTCTTTGTTGCCGGTATCCGTGACGGTGAGAAATGTGCATTGATGGTTATGCTAAGCGAACCGTTGGTCGCAGAAGGTATGAATGCCGGTAAACTGGTAAAAGACGCTTCCAAGTTAATTCAGGGCGGCGGCGGCGGACAGCCTCATTTTGCCACGGCAGGAGGCAAGAATCCTGGTGGTTTGTTACAGGCAATCGAGCTGATATTGGAAAATGCCGGCTTGAAATAAGATAAAAAGTAGACAGAATTTTATATGAAAGGCTAAGTTGAACGTTCAGCTTAGCCTTTTTTTTATTTATACATTCCTAAAAAACAGAGTTTTTAATGTACATTTGTCGAAACTTATATAGCTCATATAATATGAAATTAGGCAAAAAACAGCAAAGAGTTACTCGTATGTTCACCTTTTGTGGAGCGATAGCTGCCATATCTCTTTTAGGAGGATGTAGTGGTGCGGGTACAACAGCCGAATCGTTTGAACGTTCGGATTATTATACGCGCGGTATTGGTCAATATCCCGGAAATCCTAAAGAGGATTTTTCGCCATCCCTGGCTCCGGACAAAGAAAATTACCGGAATATCGCCCTTTTGCGTTCTGCATTCGGTTCGTCCAGTCATGATTATAATCTGACTGCCCAGTTGGTGACGGACGGTATCGTAACAGATAAGCAACCGCAGTATTTGGATCTTTTAACTCCGGAAGGCGCCGCTCCCAGACGCGAACGTGAGTGGATGATAGATGAAGGTCCTTATTCAAGAAATACATTTTCAGGTGCCGATACTTATTTTCAGTTTACACTGAATAATTATAGCGAATCTGTCGATAAACTGTCGTTGGTCGGAACGCTTATCTATGATGATAAGGTGGCAAAAGGAGGCTACGAAATTATTTGTCAGGGTTCCAATGATGGAAAGAACTGGGAGGAAATAGGAAAACTGAGTGGTAGCGGACTGCCGGGCAAAGCTTTGTCTTATCGTATCCCGGTGACCGACCCGAATAAACAAACAGAACAAGTATCCATGCCGGTTCGTAAACTGGATGAAACAATACCGTTCAAAAAAGGGACCGCTTATTCCGATTATCGCGTCCTGTTGAAAATGGCAGGTGCGCACGATTGGGTGTTTACAGAGGCAAACTTCTATAATAAAGGCGGACTGGTGGAAATGAAACCCTCCCAGTTCTTCAACAGTGCATGGATGAGTGCTACACCCGGCGAAGAATGGTTGTATGTGGATTTAGGCAGTCGCTCAGAATTTGATAAAGTGATCTTACACTGGGTAAATAAAGCCGTAAAAGGTAAGGTACAGGTGTCAGATGATGCCCTGCAGTGGACCGACGTGGCTGAATTACCTGGCGGAGATGAACTGAAAGATGAAATTTCTCTGAATGGAAAAAAACAGGCACGTTATGTGCGTCTTCTGATGCAAGAACCGGGTAATGACAAGAACTATATCCTGAGCGAAATAGAAGTCATGGGTAAAGGAGGCTTGCTTCCTCAGCCTGTTGCGATGCCTGCTGCATCAAAAGATAAAATCTATTTGTCCGGAGGTAACTGGAAACTTCAGCGTGCTTCTGAGGTTGCTGCTACAGGTACGGAAATATCGACCGCAGGCTTCAAGCCTGAAAACTGGATTGTAGCAACCGTTCCGGGTACTGTATTAAGCAGTTATAAGAATATAGGGGCTATTGCTAATCCCGATTATGCCGATAATCAGTTGCATGTATCCGAATCTTTCTTCAACTCCAATTTCTGGTATCGTGACGAATTTGAAGTACCGGAAGGATTTAAGCAGGATCGTTTGTTCCTGAACTTCGACGGTATCAACTGGAAAGCGAACGTTTATGTAAACGGAAAACAGGTCGGTCGTATTGAAGGTGCGTTTAAACGTGGTAAATTCGATGTCACGGATGTGGTTGTTCCGGGTAAGAATGTGGTTGCCGTAGAAATTATTAAAAACTCCCATATCGGTGCTATCAAGGAAAAGAACAGACAGAGCACGGACTTCAACGGAGGTATCCTGGGAGCTGATAATCCTACATTCCATGCTACAATCGGCTGGGACTGGATTCCGACTGTACGCGGACGCAATATCGGTATATGGAATGATGTTTCTTTAACGACAACGGGCAAAGTAACGGTTGCAGACCCGCTTGTCCAATCCGTACTGCCATTGCCGGATACGACTTCCGCCAAGCTAACTGCAGAGGTGATAGTGAAGAACCACGATGCAGATGCAGTAAAAGGTATTTTGGAAGGCAAGATTGGTGATATTACTTTCCAGCAACCGGTTGAACTGGCTGCGGGAGAAGAGAAAACCGTTGTTTTCGATGCAAAGGATTTTGCCCAGTTGAATGTACAGAATCCGCGTCTGTGGTGGCCTAAAGGCTATGGAGAACCGAACTTATACGATGCGAACTTCACTTTCAAGATTGATGATGAGGTTTCAGACGCTAAAGACTTTAAAGTCGGTATCCGTCAGATGACTTTCAACGAAGATAACCATATCCTGAGTCTCTTTATCAATGGGCGCCGTTTTATCGGCCGCGGTGGTAACTGGGGATTTAGCGAATCGAACCTGAATTATCGCGGACGTGAATATGATATTGCCGTAGCTTACCATGCAGATATGAATTTTACCATGTTGCGTAACTGGGTAGGTATGATAGGTGATGAGGAATTATATGATGCTTGCGACCGTCATGGTATTATGGTTTGGCAAGACTTCTGGTTGGCAAATCCTGCCGACGGACCCGATCCTTATTATCCGGAAATGTTTATTGATAATGCGGAAGATTATGTGAAACGAATCCGTAGCCATGCTTCTATCGGCCTGTATTGCGGACGTAACGAAGGCTTCCCTCCTGAACAGATTGACAAGGCTCTGCGCCGGATTGTAAAAGAAGACCATCCGGGTATCCATTATATTTCCAGTTCGGCAGATGATGTAGTAAGCGGACACGGCCCTTACCGTATGCTTCCTGCAAAAGAATATTTCACATTGGAAACCGGTAATGACAAGTTCCACAGTGAACGAGGTATGCCAAACGTAATGACTTATGAAAGTATGCTTCGTACTTTCTCGCCGGAAGGAATCTGGCCGCAGGATAACGAATGGGGAATGCACGATTATACACGTGAAGGTGCACAGGGATGTACTTCTTTTAATGAGATTATAGCAAAAGGATACGGAGAACCGCAGAGTGCCAAAGAATTTGCTGAACTGGCACAGTGGGTAAATTATGACGGTCACCGTAGTTTGTTCGAGTCCAGAAGTAAGAACCGTAAAGGATTGCTGATGTGGATGAGCCATCCTTGCTGGCCTTCTATGGTATGGCAGACCTACGACTACTACTTTGAACCTACAGCCGCTTACTTTGCAATCAAGAAAGCATCCGAGCCATTGCATATCCAATGGAATCCGGCAACCGATGAGGTAGAAGTCGTGAACTACAGTGCCGGTTCTCGTAAAGACCTGACCGCTAAAGTCCAGATATTGAATATGGATGCTTCTGTTGCCTGGGAAAAAGAGGTGAAGATTGATAGCAATGAGGATACAACCAATAAATGTATCAAGCTGGAATTTCCGGAAAACCTGTCGAAAGTCCATTTCATCAAAATGGTATTGACGGAAAATGGCAAGGTGGTTTCCGATAACTTCTATCACAGAAGTTTGGAAGAAAATAATTACCAGGCATTACGTGAACTTCCGAAGGTAGATTTAAGCACTGATATTGTTGTCAATAAAGAAGCTGACGGTACCTGGCGTGCGAAGGCAACTCTGGAAAATCCGACATCTACTCCGGCTTTAATGGTTCGCATAAATGTAGTAGGCGAGAAAGATGGTTTGCAGTTCCTGCCGGTGTTCTATACCGATAACTATTTCTCATTGCTTCCGGGTGAAAAGAAAGAAGTTGATATCCATTGGAAAGACGAAGATACGAGAGGTAATAAGCCGAATGTAACTGTTTCCGGATACAATGTATTGAACAAGTCTAAATAAACCAGGAAATAAAAAGATTTATCTATAGCGGCTGGTGGTATTTGCTTCCTTTATGAAGAGTAATACCATCAGCCGCTATCCTTTTGTAATGGGAAAGTCCTTTGATAATCGGATTACAAATAATACCTTTGTCATTCAAGAAGTAAAATAATAAAGTATATGGCTGCTCAAAAAGTTGTGATTAGTAAGGAGTTGAAAGCTGATTTACAGAAATTCCTTTCTGCATTGAATTACGATAAACTGTTTATTCTTACCGATACAAATACCCGGGAAAAGTGTTATCCTCTGGTTAAAGACATTCCGGCATTCCAAAATGCACCGGTTATCACAGTTGAAGCCGGAGATACCCATAAGGGCTTGGAACAGGTGGTGCACATCTGGTCCCGTCTTTCTAACGAAGGAGCTTCCCGTAACTCCCTCCTGGTAAATCTGGGTGGAGGAATGATAACGGATATGGGCGGCTTTGCCGGCGCTACGTTCAAACGTGGCTTGAAAACAGTTAATATTCCGACCACGCTAATGGCCTCGGTTGATGCTGCCGTAGGAGGGAAGACCGGAATCAATTTTAACGGCTTGAAGAATGAAATCGGCTCTTTCTATCCTCCCGAATGTGTATTTATCGATTGTGAGTTCCTGCGCACATTAGACCGTGACAATCTGTTGTCCGGTTATGCCGAAATGATTAAACATGCGTTGATTAGCTCGATGGACATTTATGCCTCTGTGCTGTTGTTTGATTTGGATGCTCAGTTCGATTATGAATTTCTGAATAAGATGGTGGCACAGTCTGTTGCCGTAAAGGAACGGATTGTGGAAGAAGATCCGAAGGAACATGGTATCCGTAAAGCACTGAACTTTGGTCATACAATCGGTCATGCTTATGAAAGCCTTTCATTTAAGAAGAACTGCCCGTTGCTACATGGCCATGCGGTAGCTGCCGGTATTATCAGCGAATTATATCTGTCGCATAAATTGTGCAGTTTCCCAATGGACAAACTGAGCCAGGTGGTTTATTATATTAAGGAATACTATCCGGCCTTTACATTCGATTGTAAGGATTACGATACGCTTTATGAGCTGATGACACATGATAAGAAGAATGAAGCCAGTATCATCAATTTTACCCTGCTTGCTTCAGTGGGAGAAGTTCGTATTAACCAACAGGTGAGCAAAGAAACAATCCTCGAAGCATTAGATTTTTACCGGGAGAGCTTCGGAGGATAAGAAGCTTATGTTTCTATCTTATTCTTGCGAATGTTTATTCTACAAAATAAAGCCTTTTATGTGAACTGCATAAGTCGACATAAAAGGCTTTTCTGATGATTTGTCCCTGTAATCAAACGATATTGGGATGTATTTCTTTATCCTAAGAAAGAAATTAAGACACCTGCTGCCACCGCAGAACCGATAACTCCGGATATATTGCTGGCCATGCAATATTGTAATACATGGTTCTTCGGGTCATATTGCAAGGCAATCTCATTAGCTACACGGGATGCCATTGGGACAGCGCTTAATCCGGTAGCACCAATCAGCGGGTTTATTTTCTTCTTGGTAAATAAATTTGCAAACTTAACGAAGAAAATACCTCCGGCAATAGATAATGCAAATGCCAGAAAGCCACCGATTACGATTCCTATGGTTGTCAGGTTCAAGAAAGCCTCGGATGTCATAGTGGCTCCAACGGATAACCCTAAGAAAATAGTCGCAGCATTCATAATGCTGTTCGAAGCAGCGTCAAACAGACGGAATGTATTGGTCCCGATTTCTTTTACCAGGTTACCGAACATCAACATGCCGATCAGAGGTACTGCACTGGGGACAAATAAAGCAACAACTGTTGTAACCACGATAGGGAAAATAATTTTCAAGACACGCAGATTCTTTATTTCTGTGGTTGAAGGATATTTCTTTTCCTGTTCCTTCATATTTATCGATAGCTCTTTCCGGCTGCACAATAGTTTAACCACCAAAGGAATGATGACCGGAACCAATGCCATGTACGAATAGGCGGCGATTGCGATAGGACCCAGCAAATGAGGAGCCAGTTTAATAGTTGTGAAAATCGCCGTCGGTCCGTCTGCCCCTCCGATAATCCCTAAAGAAGCTGCTTCTTTAGGTGTAAATCCCATCAGGATAGCTACTAATAATACGGTGAAAATACCAAGTTGTGCAGCAGCCCCGAAGATAGAAAGACGCAGGTTACGCAGCATCGGGCCGAAGTCTGTTAACGCTCCTACACCCATAAAGATAATAGGAGGCAGGAAACCCGTTTTAATCAACATATAGTAGATGAAGTTCATCAATCCCAATTCATGTGCAATGTCATGTAAAGGCATTTCCCAGATGTTTTTCATTACTCCGTGTACGTTGATCATTCCGTTCTCGTCTGCCTGTATAACGCCCATATCGCCACCCGGGAAGTTTGCCAATAATACACCGAATGCGATAGGTACTAACAGCAAAGGTTCATATTGTTTCTTGATTCCTAAGTAGAGTAATATGAAGGCGATGGCATACATGATCAGGAACTGCGGTTCAGCAATGATATTGCTGAACGCAGTCATCTGGTATAAATTATGGAATATCTCGTTCATTATCGGATTGTCATTAATACATCATCTTCAGAAACAGCATCACCGGAACCAAAACCGATTGCTGTAATTGTTCCGCCGAATTCGGCACGTACAGCATTGTAGGTTTTCATGGCTTCCACATAGCATAATACGTCTCCTTCTTTTACTGTGTCTCCCACTTGGACTGGTGTTTCGGAAGCATTCTTTACCAGGAAGAATTTACCTTCCAAGGGTGACAATACTTCTTTCCCTTCGCCTTGTGCCGGAGCAGCCGGAGCTACGGGAGTTGAAGCAGCAGGGGTGTTCGGGGCAGTTGTATTGTTTTCGCCGAAAGCAACAGTTACCCGGTATGCTTGTCCGTTTACATCCACGGTCATTACTTGTGGAGTAGTAGGCAATGGTGATACGGAAGCCGTTGCTACAGGAGCTGGGTTGGCTGCCTTTTCTTTCTCTGCTTTGCGTTTGGCGACATCCGCTTTAAATTCCACTTTTGCTTTGCCGGAACGATAAGCTTCGTATTGAGCTGGGTGCATGGCGTATTCAAATAATTCTTCTTCATCTTCGCCCACTTCCCATTGCTTTTCGTTCATCAGTTTGCGGTATTTGTCTAACGCATTCGGATAGTTGTCTTGCGGATTGCCTTCGAAGAACTTGTGTCCTTCGGCTTTTGCTTTCTCTATCAATTCGGGAGCCAATGGTCCAGGCAGGCGGCCGGCTTTGCCCAATAGCATATCCCAAATGTCATCGGCAATCATGCTCCAGCGTTCTTTCCCTTTCTCCATTTGCATGACATTCATCAATGCCAGGTTCTTAACATACTGGCTGAAAGGTGTTACTAATGGGGGATAACCTACGCGTGGCCAAACATAAGCAACTTCATCAAACAGTTTGATTAATAATTCATCCTGCGAGATTACCGGACGTTTATTTTTGATATGGTTCTTGTTGATAGACTCCAGATTCTTATCCAAGTCTGCCATCAAGCTACCCATCATGCCACCCGGCAGTCCCGGGCCGATTAACAGAGAGTTCATCAAGCGGTTCTTCGGGCTGATATACAATCCCAAGAAGTCATCCATAAACTCCTGTATCATAGAACGGACTTTCATATAAGCGTTCATGTTGATTTCCGGAACTTGGAATCCGGCGTCTTTCAGCATGGCTTGTACTGTCAATAAATCGGCATGCCCTGTACCCCACGACAGCGGTTCCATACCTACATCGATGTAATCGCAGCCCGCTTTGCAAACTTCCAGTATAGAGGCTACATTAAAGCCAGGACCGGCATGGCTGTGATACTGGATAGGAATTTCCGGATATTCTTTTTTGATGTTGGCTACGATTTGCCCCAGTGTATGTGGGCGTCCGATGCCTGCCATATCCTTGATACAGATTTCATCTGCTCCCAGTTTAATCAACTCGTAAGCCATCTTGGTATAATATTCTACCGTATGTACCGGAGAATGTGTGATACACAAACTGCATTGTGAAATCATACCTGCCGCTTTGGCGTATTCGATAGATGGGGCAATGTTACGGATATCATTCAATCCGCAGAAAGTACGGGCGATATCTGTCCCTTGTGCTTTCTTTACTTTGTAAAACAATTGACGCACGTCAGCCGGAACCGGGCTCATGCGTAATCCGTTTAAGGCGCGGTCCAGCATATGTGTTTGTATGCCGGCTTCGTGAAACGGTTTTGTCCATTCGCGGACGGATTTATTAGGATTTTCTCCAAATAATAAATTGACTTGTTCAAAGCCTCCGCCATTGGTTTCTACGCGAGCGAAACATCCCATTTCTATAATGGCAGGGGCAACGCTAGTAAGTTGGTCAACTCTCGGTACATATTTTCCGGCAGATTGCCACATGTCGCGAAAGACCAAACTGAATTTGATTTCTCTTTTCATGATAATAGGTAATAAAGTAGTATTATATCTTTTCTATTTTAATCACTTTTCCCAATCCCCGGGTGGCTAAACTGACAGCAGAGACAATAGCCGCAGTTTCCTGACCGGACAGTGTATTACTTTTAGTGGCCTGTGAACCGGATGTCATTATTTTGTTTGTTACTTCTTCCGGAGCATATTTGTTAACTAAGGCGATCAACCCTTTTCCTAAATAAATAACGATAAGCAGGATAGCGAAGACCGTAGTCATCCCGACTGCCATCAATAATAAACCTGTTTCTATGTTTTCCATAATTTAAAAAATACTTGGAGAGTTTATTGGTACTAAATTGATTTAAGAAGTGACAAAGTTAATTAATTAACATTTGGGATAAAAGACACAATCTTTTAAAAACTGGTAAAATATTCTATAGATTATTGAAAACAAAGGCTTTTTTCGATGAAATGTTCATTTCTTCAGCCTTTTTGCTTGTTTTTTGTAATAAGAACTTTCCATATTTTAATAAAATCGATAGATTTGTTTGTTATTTTAAAATTAATCTATACTTTTGCAACCGCATTTCGGGATGTAGCTCAGCCCGGTAGAGTACGCGTCTGGGGGGCGTGTGGTCGCAGGTTCAAATCCTGTCATCCCGACTATCTTGAAGAGGTTAGAAGTTAAATCTAACCTCTTTTTTTATTCTTAGTCCGATTCTTGATAGTGCTAAGATTCTTAATGTAATTAGATATAACCAAGACCTGCATTACTTGTACACATATTGTAGTGAAGTAGTAAAGGCTTTATCATAAAATAGAATGAGTATGGAGCAGCTACAATTGATACAAAGTAAGATTTACGAGCTACGAGGCCAGAAGGTCATGCTTGACTTTGATTTGGCAGAGATGTACGGAACGGAAACAAAACGTCTCAAGGAGGCTGTAAGGCGTAATATAGAAAGGTTTGACGGAGACGATTTTATGTTTCAACTAACGAAAGACGAGGTATCCGAGCTATCAAGGACGCAATTTGCGACCTTGAACAAAAGTCGGGGTTATAATATCAAATACGCTCCTTTCGCGTTTACCGAACTTGGGGTTGCCATGCTTAGTAGCGTCCTCAATTCAAAGACAGCAATAGAAATAAATAGGGGGATCATGCGGGCATTTGTAGCCATGCGGAATCTCGTATTGAATCCTCCGGTTGACAGGGTTGGAGAATTGGAAGGTCAAATAAAAGAGCTGAAAGAATACATAGAGGATGTATTCGCCGATTACAACAACATTAATGATGATACCCGTATGCAGTTGGAGCTAATCAATGAAACGTTGGCAGAGTTGCAGAACAAGAATAAGAAACTGAATACGTCACGACCAAGGATTAGCTTTGTGAAGTAAGCTAAATCTGTTTGATAGTGTTAAGAATATTGATGTAATTTAGATATAACCAAAACCTGCATTACTTGTACACATATTGTAGTGAAGTAGTAAAGGCTTTAGCATAAAATAGAATGAGTATGGAGCAGCTACAATTGATACAAAGTAAGATTTACGAGCTACGAGGCCAGAAGGTCATGCTTGACTTTGATTTGGCAGAGATGTACGGAACGGAAACAAAACGTCTCAAGGAGGCTGTAAAGCGTAATATAAGGCGTTTTCCACCCGATTTCATGTTTGAACTTTCAAAAGAAGAGTATGATTGTTTGAGGTCGCAATTTGCGACCTCAAACAAACGGGGTGGTACCCGTTACATGCCCTTTGCCTTTACAGAACATGGAGTTGCTCAGCTTTCCTCTGTTTTAAATAGTGACATAGCTATAGAAATAAATATACAAATCATCCGTGCATTTATTGCTGCCAGACAATTAATATTGAATCCTCCGGTGGACAGGGTGGGACAATTGGAAGGCCAGATAAAAGAACTCAAGGAGTATATCGAAGAAGTCTTTGCCGATTACAACGATATCAACGATGATACCCGTATGCAACTTGAGTTGATTAACCAGACATTGGCGGAATTACAAATGCACAAGAAGATACAGAATAAGCCACGACCAAAGGTAGGCTTTGTGAAATAAAACCTTAGTATAAAATCAAAAGAAAGAGAGCATGGAACAACTGCAATTGATACAAAGTAAGATATACGAGATACGAGGACAAAGAGTTATGTTAGATTTTGATTTGGCAGAATTGTATCAGGTTGAAACACGTAGGCTTAATGAGGCTGTAAAAAGGAATATAAAACGATTTCCTGATGATTTTATGTTTCAGCTTACTGTTGATGAGTGGAAAATCTTGAAATCGCAATTTGCGACATCAAGTTGGGGCGGAACTCGTAAACTTCCTTATGCGTTCACAGAACAAGGACTGGCAATGTTGTCTGGTGTATTGAATAGTGAGATAGCAATACAAGTGAATATTAATATCATGCGGGCTTTTGTTGCTGTCCGTCAATTGATAGCGGCTCCTTTGGTTGATAAGACTGCGGAACTTCGACAGGAAATGAAAGAACTCAAAGAATACATCGAAGAAGTCTTTGCCGATTACAATGACATCAACGACGATACCCGTATGCAACTTGAGTTGATTAACCAGACATTGGCGGAATTGCAAACGCAAAAGAGAATACAAGATAAGCCACGGGCAAAGGTAGGTTTTGTGAAATAGTTCTCCTTTAAATCTCAATTATAATCCCAATGCTCGGCAGTAAAACCCCGGTTTCCCGTTCTACCGGCTTTAGTTCGTAGCGTTGTTGTTTTTTGGGGGCGTCGGGGTTGAGGATTCTGCCGGTTTTTATATAGACATCCTGTTCCTTGTATTTGGTGTTCAGGATATTTTGGATATCGATATAAAGTCCCAGCATGACCTTTTTGAAGTAGAATGTTTTGTCGACACGGATATCCAGTTGGCTGAACGGTTTCAAGCGTTCGCTGTTGAAGCGGCTGTAGTCATAATACAGACTGCCGCTGGCATCCCAGGCTTCCACATAGCTGCTTTTCTCCACATCATAAGGCGTATAGGGAGCACCGCCTACTATGCGGAACTTAGCACCGACATCCCAATGCTTCGGCAGTGCATACGTACCGCTGAAAGTAAACAGGTGGCGGTTGTCCCATGCCGAGGGAATATACTTCCCGCTGTTCCGGCCATCTTTAAATTCACTCCGGACATAGGTATAGGAAGCGATAAAAGTCAGCCCTTTGTAATTATACCAGCGTCCCATCAGTTCCACCCCGTAGGCTCTTCCCGTAGCCGTAGAGGTTACCGCCTCGTTGCCCAGCACCCCGTAATCCGTACCCTTCGAAGCCAGGGGAATACTGTCGATAAGCGACATCGGATAATTGTCGTAATGTTTATAGAATCCCTCGGCAGTGAATTTCAGATACGAAGAAGGGCGGTATTCCAAGCCCAGTCCCGCCTGGTCGCTGCGGATATAGCTCAGTCCGTTCGCCTTGTTCACGTAATTGCCCTGCCCGTCTTTGAACCCCAGCGTCGTGTAAGGAGGCAGTTCGTAAAACCTGCCGACATTCCCGTTCACATAGATATTATCCCAGATACGGTAGGAGAGGGACAGGCGCGGCGAAAGCTGGTCCAGCAAATTATTCATATCCGACGAATAGTTGTTTGCATCCGTCCGCACACCGAGCGAGGCGGTAAAACGTTCGTTATAGCTCTCGTAAATAGCAGTGGCATACAGCCCCCATTTCCAAAGCTCGAGGTCTGTCTGGTAGGTGATTTCTTTCGGGACAGTGGTAAATTCCTTTTGAAACGTCCGGTTCTTGTATTCCGCATATTCGATGTTCCCTCCCACATTCAACTGGATGAATGGAAAACGGAAGGTATTCTCGCTGCGTAGCTTGTTTTCTATCTCGTCCGAGCGGTAGTTCAGCGTCAGGTTCTCTTCGCTGCTTTCGTCGTTGTCGCGGTATTTGATGTTCCGGTTGTTCAACTGGCTGCGGCTTGCGATAAGCGAATAGATATTCTTGCCCGAATAGTGCTTGTAGACCGCACCCAGCGTATAGGTCTTCTGTTTTACAACCGGGAGATAGGCAAGGATATATTGGTTCTTCTCGCTCATATCCTCCATGCCCGTATTGAGTTTCATGTTATCGATGGCGCCCAATCCGAGGACGGTCAGTTCGTTTTTGCGGTCGAAGCTATGTTTTATCTTGAACTGTGCATCCGTAAATGTCGGCAGGAACGGCAACCCAATCATATTGAATAAAAGTTGCAGGTACGAGTGGCGGACAGATACCTGGTAAGTCGTTTTCTTGCCAATCGGGCCATTGGCGGAAACTCCCACATCGGAAGCGCCTACAACGCCCCGTACCGAGAATTTCTCCTTATTCCCGTCTTTCAGTTTGAAATCGAGTACGGAACTCAGCGCATTCCCCCTTGCGGCAGGATAGGCGGCTGAATAGAAATTCACCTCCCGGATAAAGTCGGGGTTGATGATGCCCACCGGTCCGCCCGAAGCCCCCTGTGTGGAAAAGTGGTTGATATTCGGAATCTCCACCCCATCCAGAAAGAAGCGGTTTTCGGAAGGGCCGCCTCCTCTTACCATCAGGTCGTTGCGGAATGCGGCGGTGGAAGCCACTCCGGGAAATGTCTGTAGGACTCTGGATATATCCCGGTTTCCTCCGGCACTCTTTTCAATCTCCTTGAATCCTATCACACGCAGGCCGAGGGGGCTTTCCGCTGTTTTGCGGAAAGGGGTAGCTACGATATTCACCTCTTGCAGGCTTTCGCTTGCCGCTTCCATTTCGATAGGCATAAACAAATCTTTGTTGGCAAGTTGAAATTCGGCAGTCACCACTGGCTTGTAGCCGATAAAAGAGGCATGGAGGCGGTAACTTCCGGGCGACACCCCTTCGATGGTAAAGTTTCCGACGGAGTCTGTAACCGCCCCTTGGGTGGTATTCCATATCACTACATTGGCAAAGCTGACCGGTTCGCCGCTTGTGGCGTCTGTTACGGTTCCTTTGATGGCATATTGGCGTTGGGCGGATGTTTCCGACAGGCAGCAGAGCGACAGGATGGATAAAAGAAAGAGTATTCTATACATTACCGGTAAAGTTTATTTATCAATGGGAGCAAAGGTAGAAAACAAATTTCAGGTATCGGTATTAAAAACGGGGAACAAAAACGTTAAATACGGATGAAGAAAAGCCCGGATGTTCGGGAAGAGGTGTCACAAGCATTAGGGAAAGGGATTCCCAAGGGCAGGGGAAGAGCATTCCCCACCGTTTGGGATACCTCTTCCCTGCCGTTAGGGAATGCTCTTCCCGGGATTTTATAATTCTTCGGGTTTGTCGCCGTCGCTCACCTGCCCGAAGGTGATGTTTACGGATGCGGAGCGAGGCGCTTTCAGCAGGTAGTTTTTGCTGTATTGGGTGCTGACGGTCAGTTCGTAGTTGCCGTCTGCCGTATCGGCGGGCATCAACAGGGTCAGTTCAGACGGGTTGTTGTGTGCAATCATATCTTCGTCCAGTTTCACCACCGTGTTATCTTTCAGGTTACGGAGGGTGATGCCTACGGCTGCATCCGTCCCGGCTATCTTGAGGGAGGCGCCCCGTACGATGAGGTTGCGTCCGGCAGTGGCGGTGCAGTCTTTCAATCCGGTTTTGCGGTCTTCCACTTCGAGAATATACATGATGTCGTTCTTTTCGCCAAGGATATGCACGGAAGTTTTGGCGATTTCCTCGCGTATTACCTTGTCTTGGGTAAAGGATACATAAATGTTGTTCTTTGCGGGGTTCCACCTGCCGCTTTCCACCACGCCGGTAAAACGGGGGGATGCCTGGAACAAATCGGTGTTTAATGTGTATCCGTTCATCAGCAACTGTGCACAGGTGCGGAAGAAAAGGGTGGTTGCATGAGACAGCGTTTCCGGTGACAACCCGGTATTTTTGGCAAGCATTTCTTCGTGGATTTTCTTCATGTCCGCTTTGCCTGTACTTTCGAGTACGAGGATTTTGTCATTGGGGTCTGCTGTTACCGTATTGTCGGTAAGCCAGCCTTTTAAGGCATTTGCCATATTAATTTGTTTTAAGGCAGCAGGGGAGTTCCCTGCCGCCGGATGAATATGAAGGTTGGAAATAAATAGAATCAATCAAAGAATCGAATGCGGCAGGTAATACGCCTGCCTTTATTCTTGGAGACACCTAACCGAGAACCCGTACGCCCTGCTGAATGTATTCTGGTTGAACGTAGCATTGCTGAAGTTCACGAGACGGGCGCTCGAATTACCGGACGGCACTGACGACGACCAGTAGTAGCCGTAGGAACCCTGATCGCTGGATGAACCATTACTGTAGAAACGACAGCCCGCAGCAGGCAAAACTAAATTAAGACCATTACTTCCGGGGATTGTGAGGATACGATTATTCGAAGAGCCATTGTTAGTTCCCTTACCCACCAGCTTATCCAATTCTCCGGAATTATCACCTGTCTGAGCCGGGATACGCCATCCCTTCGGACAGGGATTATTGGTATTGGTACTTCCTTTTGTAAATGTCCAAAGGCCATCCAGATGGCCGGATTTCAACCAGTCGAGGCCATTACTGTTATTCTGTTTTATAAACTTGCCGGCATAAGGAGGCTCTCTACTTTCTTCAAGCGTTGAAGGCCAGTCGGAGCCGGAATAAATATCCGATGAATTACCATATGTAAAAGGCTGATTGCGTCCCCACTGATACAGGTAACCGTTACCGGCTACGCCATCTGATGTGGGAACTTTTGATATTTGTTTGGCACCGCAATTGACAGGCGCCCAATATAGCCCCCCATATTCTACTGCCGAGTAATAAAGGGCTGAACCGTCTTCTATCGGATAACCGACATAAGAGGCGCCACGCCAGATGGTATAGGATTTGAGTTCATTCCCGTTCTGTTTAATCTTTATCGTTGCTTTATGAAGCTGGTAGGCGGCATCCGTTCCTGTTGATTTATTGACAACGATGTTGTATGTGTATTTACGGCGGTTGCCGGCAATCTCTGTTTTTGCAAGTTTGCTATTGTTTAACCAGGTATTATCGCCATTGGTTGAATTACAATAATCCGTGTCATAGAGAATCTCTGATGTCACAGGTGCAAACATGCTATAAAAGGATACGGTCAATGTTTTGTTGGCTGTATTATTTACCCGGTAGCCTATGGCTGCATCATGATGAGTTGTTTCATAGCCATTTATATCTTCCGCTATCCAAGCGTCCGCCTCGCTGAAACTTACCGTTACGGTTGTTTTCATATTGGTTGCACTCTTGTTTGTGATGGTTAGCGTCTGGGCTGTAGGAAGGCTCTCCGGAAAACCCTCTTTGGAAGGAACCAGTTTTACTTTATAAGAGAAGTTTTCCTCATCCGTGTCGGCGGTTTCATAGGTCAGCCATGCCGGGCCGTCGAGGGTGGAGCCGCCTGCGCATTGTCCTTCTATAATAAGTTCCGGAACCTCGTTGTTGGCAGCAGCATTAAGTACGACAGTTGCAGAAGAAGAGAGGACAGGCTTTCCTAAAGGTGTTGAAACGGCTACTACTGTTTCGCTTCCGCTTACCTTGTCTACAAAACGGATAACGGCTTTGGGATATTCATCCCCATTATAATCAGGATTTATAGATATGGTATATTGATAACCGGATACGGGAGCTTTGGTAACGGGAGTGGCGGCACTTACTTCCAGCCAGTCGTATTGCTGGGCGGTTGCACTGCCGGAGTAGGTTTTCTTTATTTCGGGCTCATGGGTGGTTTCAACTTCTACTGTGAAATTATCACCATCATTCAGCGTATTCATGGTTACGGTGCGGGTATCAGCATTATAACTTATTTTATCTTTCAAAGCCTCAGCAATGGTAATGGTGGCTTCGCCACTGTCTGTGCCTGCATTCGGGTCGTAGTCGTCCAGACTGCCGCCTTCGTCCCATTCTGCTACATCCAGTGTAAAGTCCAGGTGGTATTCGTCCGCTTTTGTGATACCGATAGTGTACCGGTGGTTATTGTTTATTTCCAGTGCAACCTCCCCGCCGTCAGTCGTTTGCTGGATAAACGGTATCTGATAAGAGACATCTTTTACCTCTGTTTTATTTACCTGATAGGTACCGTTCAGAATCAGGTAACCTTTATCTTCCAACAGGCTGGGGTAACTGTAGAATGCAGATACCTGCAAGCCTTCGTTGGCTTTCTCACCTTCAAATGCGCATGCCGGGTAAGTAATTAACTCCCCCTCAGCTGCCGGAGCAGCGCCATATACCTTAACCGGGAAGAAGGTAGTTCCTTTCCGTCCATTCCCCATCGATATAGACTCCAAATGGAATTTGGAATCCTTCTCTATATTGCTTACATCGAAACGGGCCATTGTGCGGGTCAGCTTAAAGCCTACCTGTACACGAGCAGAAGAACTAAAGTCTGTCAGGTCGATAGGGGTTGTTTGTGCCCCTGTCATCGGAAGGGGCAAGCCTAATGCCTCGGAGGTAGCGGTTAATAATGGGGAATGGAACTTGCAGAAGTCTTTCTCCGAAGGGGTTCCATCTGTCAGGACACCTGTTTCCATATCATAAGTAAGCGGGGTGAAATAGGTATCGGCTACCGGAGTGCCGTCTGTAGGATTCATCAGTTCCGTTTGGTTGGCTATGCAGTAGAGACGGACAAACAGGCCTTTTTGCAGTTCCAGCAAGGCGGTAGTCGTGGCATTGTCAACACTCGGTGTAAGGTCTAATTCTTTTGCCCCGGTAGGTAGTGCCGAACCGTCCTGACGGTAGGAGAACCGTTCGCGGAAAGTATAAGCATCGCCTTCGACTTTCGCTCCGAATACATAGACATCGAGCGTTGCGATTTCGTTTTCCGCTTCGGTGGCAATGGGAGCATCGGCTTTCGTTTCCGCCTTCGTCTCCGCTTTAGTAGTTTTCACTGTGAGCTTGTTCTTAAAAGAGATAAGCACCTCACGTTTGTTTGTACTGTCCGCTTCATCCGTAGATGTCCGGTTTGTCTTGTCCGATTCCGATGTACAGGAGGCAAGCAGCACGGCAGCAAGCAGATATACGCTTGCCGCGAGTGCCTGTACCGGTCTGATAGAGGGACATAGACCTTGTAGTTTTGTGTTCATATTCATATATAATTAATTGTTTGCTATTACCCTATTCATGTATGCAGATTGACGCAGATTTCATTTTCTGACGCGGATGACGCGGATGACGCGGATAAACGCGGATTTTTACTAAACTCTTATCCGTCCCAATCCGCCTAATCCGGGTCATCCGCGCACCTGGTTCTTCGATTTGTCTGATTCATTCCTGATAGCTATTAATTGCATGTTTTATTAAAAAAGAAGCTAAATGAGTTCTGTGCAGACTGCGTTAAAAACTGAACAAATATATAAACATATTATCACATATTAATGATGTAATCCTTTGATATTTAAGCTATATTGTTTGCACAGCAACCCTCAAAAACGTGAGAGTATATGATTCGTAACAACTTTCACGGCACGATATTTTTTTAATTTATCCCAATATTTAACGCAGTCTGCACAGAACTTAATCATTAAAAATACGAATGGGGCTGGATTCTATAGAATATTCTTAGAATCCAGCCCCATTCGTATTTCAGGAAAGTTGTTTTATTTCCCGTATTCCTCGTACAGCATCAGCAGATGTGCCGAGCTCCAGCTAAAGTGGGGAGCTTTCAGGCGTCCGCCGTTGTGCGTGTCGTAATTTTCGTGGATAGGTGCATCCTCTTTCAGGCCTTGCAGGCGGTTGAATACCTGTTCGGTGAAAGCGTCCGCTTCTTTCTTGTATCCATAGTTGCGGATACCGGAGATACCGAAGTAAACCTGGTCCAGCCAGATAGGTCCCCGCCAGTAACCGGCCGGCATGAATTTGGGATTGTCTGCGGCAATGGTGGGGAAGGGGATATAAGTGGCGAATTTGGCCGTATCGGTAAACAGCTTCATACAATCGGCTGCCTGCTCCTTGGTCGCTATTCCTGCCCACAGGGGGATACACGCTTCTGTCCCCTCTTCTAAAACAAATGTACCGTCCAGCCGCTTGTCGAAGAAGAATCCGCGTTCCGGCACAAAGAAATAGTTTTGAACATCCGCCGAACGGTTCGGTTCGTCGAAGGTAGCACCAGCCACCGGAGCCAGTTTTGTCAGCAACCGGTGTTCCAAGGCAAGGAAAGTATTCAGGTCTACCGATTCCTGATTCATGCTCCAGGCATTCTCTCCGTTCTTTACCATCACTGCGTCGTCGAAACGGATGGCATTATCCATTCCGCTCTCCCAGGCGGCAGCTTCCAGCGTGCCGTCGCAGGAGCCGAATTCGCAGATACCGTTTTGATTATGGTCACGGTACTTGAACCACCATTTATAATAAGCGAGCAGCTTGGGGAACATCTCTTTTACGAAACTGCTGTCGCCGGTCGCTTTATAGATTTCGTCCACGGCCCATGCAGCCAACGGCGGTTTGCTGTCGCGTGCGTTGTTTTCGGTGGCATCACTGTAGATACAGTCGATAATCATCCCTTCCGGTGTCTGGTAGTCGAACATTGTGCGCACCTGGTCTTTGGCAAGTTCCGGGGCAAAACGGGCGATACCCGCGGCATGTTTCCATGAATCCCAGCCCCAGAATCCCATAAAGTAGCCTACAGCATGACTGGGTACTACACCGTCGTGGAATAAATCTCTGCGTGCGCTCTTCCAGTTCGCCATCAAAGTAACTACCGCCTTTACCGCTATCCGGTTGTAGGCTTCCGGCATATCCGGGCGGAGCACTTTGGTGAGGTAGCCTTCCCAGCGTGTGGCTGTCTCTGCTTTGTATTTCTCCGGGTTTGTCTGGATGGAGGCAGCTTTCTGTAGTACGGGAAGGGATAGGGAGTCTTTTTCAAAGAAAGATATAACGACTGCTGCCTTTCCCGGTTTGAGGGATAAGGTTTCGTATCCGTTATCCGTAGCAAGTATACCCATTTCCGGGCTGAATGTCAGCGCAACGCCTTCGCCGTCGGGAAGAGTCAGTATCAGCGTGTTTTTATCAACCGAGCTGGTGGTACCCCCGGGCAGCGTTTTCCCGGAGAACCGGAATAAGGCATCCCGGTCTGAACGGCAGGAGAGCAGGGCGGTTCCTTTGTCGATAAATACCAGTTCCTGTTCGATGCGTCCTTTGCCGGAGGACGATGCCATATACAACCGTCCGGGGAAGTAGGAAACGGAGTCCGGCGTGTAAGCTACGGTCGTATCTTCGTCGGCAAAGCCTACTTTAACCAAGGCATCCGACAGCCATTCCCTCCGGTTCATATCCAGATGGAAGGGACCGCAAAAGCCGTTCACCCATTTGTTTTCCTGCGGCAGGGTGAATCCGAACCATGAACCCGCATCGGTAAACCATCCCCGGCAACGGGATGTTGTGTCGGGGGTGTAGCGGATGTCTACAATATTCCCGTACTTTTCCGCTGTGTAGACGGGCAGGGACTGCTGTACAGTACATCCTGCCCATCCGAACAACGCAAGTAGAGTGAATGTTATAACAGAAAATTTCTTGTTCATTTTATCTGCTTAGTTTAGCTTGTTTCACAAGGTCTGTTTGCCGGTCGACCGGAATCAGGTAGAAGCTGTAGCTCTGGGCTTCCGGAGTGATGGTATATTCCGGGTGCGTCTGTGCTCCCCAGGTATTGTCGCCTCCCACACCCATCTGTTTGCTGTCTATGTTTAGCCAGACCATATCTTTCTTTTCAATGCTTCCGCCGTGGATATGCCGAATCATGGACGGGATATATTCGATGTCCTTCATCGGGAAATTCCAGGCACTTACGTTCAGCGGGTGGCTGGCGGTTTTAACTAGAAGCCCTTCGCCGTCCTTGTTCTGCAAGGCAGCCCAACGCACATCGGTTTTGTTGGCTGTTTCCTGTGCACGGACATACGGATGATATTGTTCCCAGACAGATGCTTTATACAGGTCTATATCGGCGCCGGATTTGCGGTCCCAATAGTTTTCCTGCGGTCCACGGCCGAACCAGGTCATTTGGTCGTATTCCCCTTTCAGTATCATACGCATGCCGACACGGGGGATTTCCGGCAGTACCTTTTCGCCCGGAGTGAAGGCAAAGTCTGTCTTGACTACACCGTCTGCATACACCGTGTAGGTAATCAGGGTTTGAGCATCCTGTTCCGGCATTTTATAAGCGGAGCGGATGGTCACTTGTTCTTTTCCGGCGGATGGTTGGATGGTAATACCAGCCAACTGTAACTTATCCCCTGCCGATTTCCATGTGTTGCAACGTTCGTCCATGCCGTTTGCCACGTCGTTGTCGGTCAGTCCGCGCCAGAAATTCGGGCGAAGTCCTTCCTGCAAGTATTCTTTTCCTCCTATGCGGTAACTGTCCATTTCGCCACTGGCTTTAGAGAAAGACAGGGATACGGAGTGGCCTGTTATGTGAATGCTTTCGGGCGTTTCTTCAATCGTCAATGTGCCTGTAGCCTTTTCCGGTGATACGGCGTGTGCCTGAATTGGCAATTGCCATTGTTCGGAGGCGGCAAGATGCCCTTTGGGAACCAGAGGTGTGTCTTGTTTGGTCCGTGCCGAAAGATGAAGGAAGTATTCCGTACCTGCTTCCGGTTGGATTTCAGGCATGGGAACAACTACTTCCGCCGATTGATGGGGGGCGATAACCGGAACATCCAGTTTCCCTTCGAACAAAGTCTTTCCGTCTGCTTTTACCGCCCAGACATAATCGTAGCAATCGGAGGATACGAAATCGTGATAGTTGGTTACCCGGATGCGGTTTGCCGTGAAGGGAACTCCCTTGAAATGGATATACTGGTACACTTTTTTGACTTCCCAGATATGCGGATGCAGGGAGCGGTCGGCTGCTACAAGTCCGTTTGCACAGAAATTGGAGTCGTTTACGATGCCGACAAATCCCATATCGCCACCATACGCCTGTATATCGTGTCCTTTTTTGTCTTTAATGGCAAAGGTCTGGTCTACCCAGTCCCAGATAAAGCCGCCTTGCAGGTTATCGTATTTGTAGATAAGTTCCCAGTAGTCGTTCAGGTTGCCCACGCTGTTACCCATGGCATGTGCGTATTCGCAGAGGATAAGCGGGCGCTGTTGCCGTTGGTTCGCCCATTGGCGGAGCAGCCAGATACGTCCGTACATCGGGCAATAGATATCGGACAGGCCTTTCACGCCTCCCCCTTCGTACTGTACCGGGCGGCTTGCATCGCGTTTCTTTGTCCAGTGGTAGATGGTTTCAAAATGTTTGCCGTAGCCCGATTCGTTACCCAGGCTCCAGGTGATGATGGCTGTTACGTTTTTATCGCGTTCCACCATACGCTCCATGCGTTCCATGAAAGGAATGTCCCATCCGTCCATATTGGCAAGCGTCCCTTCTTCCGTATCCATCATCCCGTGGGATTCCAGATTGGCTTCGTCTACCAGATAGATACCGTATTCGTTGCACAGTTCGTACCATTCCTCATAATTCGGGTAGTGGCAGCAGCGAACGGCGTTGATGTTGAATTGTTTCATCAGGCGGATATCCTGTATCATGCTTTCAACGGAGATGGAGCGTCCTTTGTGCATGTCGTGTTCGTGGCGGTTTACTCCTTTTATCAGGATGGGGGTTCCGTTTACATGCAGCATGCCGTGTTTCATTTCTACCTTACGGAAGCCGAAGCGTTGAACGAAAGATTCGGTAACTGCTCCTTTCTTGTTCAAGGTATTTACAACCAAGGTATAGAGGTTGGGTGTTTCCGCTGTCCAGCGTTTTACATCCGGGAAGTCTTTGGCAAAGGTGAGCAGGGTGTCTGCATTGCTTCGTGCGGTCAGCCGGGCTGAGGCGATTTCTTTGTTGCCGTCCAGTACCTTTAATTGTATGGTGGAACCTTTTACGTTCTGGCGGTTGTCCAAGGTGAATTTGACTTGGAAAGCGCCGTCCTTATATTCATTCTGGAGGTCGGCAAGGAGTTCGAAGTCTTTTATCCGGACCTTGGGGCGGGCTATCAGCATGACATTGCGTTCGATGCCGCTGTATTTCCAATAGTCCTGTCCTTCCAGGTAAGAGCCGTCGCTATAGCGGTATACTTCTACAGCCAGTTTGTTTTCTCCCGGTTTCAGGTATTTGTTAATCAGGTATTCGGAAGGCAGGCGGCTGTCTTCGCTGTATCCAACGAACTGCCCGTTAATCCAGCAGTAATAGGCGGATTCCACGCCTCCGAAATGCAATAAAATATCTTCTCCTTTAAAGTTCTCGGGAACCGTGAAGGTGGTTACGTACGAGCCTACCGGATTATAGTCGGTGGGTACATGAGGCGGATTGGCAGGGAACGGGTAACGTGTATCCGTATAAATCGGAGCATCGAACCCTTGTAATTCCCAACTGCCGGGAACGTCAATATTTTTCCAGCCGGAAACATCGAATCCTTCCTCGTAGAAGGTTACCGGACGAGAATCCGGGTTTTTAGCGAAATGGAATTTCCATGTCCCGTTCAATGAATGGCGCCGTTCGGCTGAGGCGTCTTTTGCCAATGCTGCTTTTTCCGAAGCATACGGAACAAAATGGGCATGGATAGGTTCCCGGTTGATTTGATTCACTCGTTGGTTTTCCCATTCTTTGGGCTGTGCCTGGACGAGTAAGCAAGTTAATAAGGCATATGCTGTAATATAGAATTGTCTCATAACTGTTTTTTTAGTCTTTAGAAGGAAAAGGAGGGGTTACAAAAAGATTTTTGCAACCACCTCCGTTAAATACTAAGAATGTGTCTATTTATTAGGTATGATTGATAGGTTTTACCTTCATATCAATTCAATGCTCCGTTAGAATTTATTTCTTGCAGGGGAACCGGATAGAAGTTGTTTTTCTCCGGATTGAAATTACGTCCTACAGCCTGTAATGCTTCTTTGGTCTTACCCCAGCGGCGTAAATCATAGAAACGCATGTTTTCCAACGGAAATTCCAGGATACGTTCGTGTTCGATTTGGGCCTGGACCGCTTGTTTGGATGTGCCTGTCATTTTAGGCATATCGGCGCGTTCGCGTACTTCGTCGATCAGCAAGATAGCTTCCGGGGTACGGTTCAGTTCGTTCAGGACTTCTGCTTTCATAAGCAATACGTTGGAATAACGCATCAGAGGAATATTCGGTGCAAAGTAGTTGGCCGCCAGTCCGTCGTAATTGCCCGGCATCAGTTTGCGGAAAGCAGGTTTGTTGTAGGCTGTGCCTTCAATAGGATTATCATCTTCATCAAACTCGCAGAACCAATGGTCGTAGATGTCGCCATATACACGTCCGGCATCCGGGTCATTGAAATAGTCGCACTGGTAGAAGATGGTCTGGTACAAACGGCTGTCGTAACGTCCGGTTGTGGCGATTTTACCTTCTTTCATGTATTCTTCCATCAGCATGTCGCTTGGCAGGATTTCATCCCATCCCCAGAGTTCTGAACAGCCGATCCAACGGTGTAATTGTGTTTTATACCAGGCACCGCTGGCATCCGACATACTCAGTTGCAGTTCGAATACGCTTTCTTTCGAGTTTTTATTGGTCCCGTCGAATAAAGTGCTGGGATCGTCAACCAGTCCGTATCCTTTTACTTCATTGAAAGCCGTAAGTGCTGCACCCAGTTCAGCGTCTTTCTTTGCCGGTTCTTCATAAGCCCGCGTCAGGTGAGCCCAGCCCAGGTAAGCATAAGCGGCTCCGCTTGTGGCACGTCCCAGTTTATCCGAACCGCGTTCCGACGGCAGTTTAGTCGCTTGGGTAAATTCATCAACGATAAAATCCCATGAGTCCGAACGTGTGGACAGTGCTTTGTTCAGCCCTTCCGTATCTTTGATATATTTATCCCGGATGATGATCTGTTCCCAGTTTAACTGGAGTTTCAGATGATAATAGCCACGAAGGAAATGGGCTTCAGCCAAAAGGGATGTCCGTTCTTCGTCTGTGATTTTGTCGGCAGGAATGTTCGGCACGTTTTCCAGAATCTGGTTGCAGTAGTTGATACCCCGGTAGTTTTCCTGCCAGTAGTAAGTGAACTGTGTGTTACCGTTAGTATAGGTAAAATTGGCGAGTTCCACCCAGTTCGGGTAGTTCAAAGCGTCCGAACCTAACTCTACGATGTCTTCGCGGTATGCTTCCACCGGCCAGTGGATTTCAGCAAAGCTATAGGTATCTATCGAACCTTCCATCGGGGCATAGGCTGCTGCCATGGCGGATTCGGCATCGTTAACATCTCTCCAGAATGTATCGGTGGTCAGTTGGTCCGGCGATTCCACTGTCAGGAAATCATCGCAACCGGTCGTTGCTCCCATAAACAGGAGGGCGGCAACTATATAATTGATTTTTTTCATCGTTATCTTCTTTTTATGGTGAATGAATTAGAATGTAAGTTGTAAACCTACGATATAAGAGCGGGTGAACGGATAGATTTCTTTGTCGACACCTGTATTCAGGATGCTTGATGTAGAAAATTCCGGGTCGATACCGCTGTATTTTGTGATGGTGAACAGGTTTTCACCGCTTACATAGATTCTCAGACGGTCTATCATCGCTTTCTTCATAATGGAAGAAGGCAGCGTATAACCGATTTGCAACTGGCGAAGACGGATGAAGTTGCCGTTTTCGAGGAAGCGGTCACTCTCACGTGAGTTGTTGTTCGGGTCCTGCAATACGGCACGAGGCACATCTGTGTTTGTATTTTGCGGTGTCCATGCGTTTAATGTAGAAGTTAACATATTTGTTCCGGAACTCATGCCTTCGAAGAAGTAGCGGTTACCGTTATATAATTTATGTCCCCAGCCGCTTCCCAACAATACGGAAGCATCGAAACCTTTGAAAGAGGCTCCGGCTGATAAGTTGACTTCCACTTTCGGCATACCGGAACCGCAAAATTCTTTGTCGTCATCGTCGATGACACCATCTCCGTTTACGTCCCGAAAACGGAGATCTCCTGCCTTAGCGTTCGGTTGCAAACGTTGTCCTTTGCTGTTAACGTAGGCTGCGGCTTCCTGGTCGCTCTGGAAGATGCCATCGGTGCGGTACAGGAAGAATGAAGAGATAGGCGATCCTTCGCGTGTCTGGGTCGGGAAGTGTTCTGTTCCCCATTTCAAGCCGCTTCCGTACAGGGCTTGTCCTTTGTCGGACAGTTCCAGCACTTTGTTGTCGGTGGTTGTCAGGTTCAAACCGACATTGTAGTCCCAGCCGCCTTTTTTATCAGCCCAGTTTACTTCCAGTTCGAAACCGGCGTTACGTATCTTACCAACATTCAGAGTCGGGTTTTGCAGACCAACAGAGAGAGGGAGTTTCTTTGTGATAAGCATATCCTCTGTCTTGTTATAATAGTAGTTGATAGCACCGGATAAACGTCCGTTGAATAATCCGTAGTCCAATCCGATATTCTTGGTATCTGTTGTTTCCCATTTCAGGTTACGTTCCGATAAGCCGTTTGCAATGCTTCCCGGCCATGGAGAAGAACCGCTTCCCTGTACGGAACCCTGGTTCATTGTGTTGTCTGTAGTAATCAGTGTCAGGAAATCATAGTATTTCAGAGCCATTTCATTACCCAGGCGTCCCCAGCTGGCACGAAGTTTCAGGTTGCTGATTACACTTTCTTTCGGGAAAAATTCTTCTTCGGAAATTCTCCATCCTACAGCTACGGAAGGGAATGTACCCCAACGGTTATCTTTGCTGAATTTGGAAGAGCCGTCGGCACGTACGGTAGCCTGAATCATATAACGGCCTGCATAGGAGTAATTGACACGTCCGAAGAAAGAGGCACGTCTGTATTTGGAGATGGAACCGTCGCCGGAATAAGTGCCGCCTTTGCCTGCACCGATTGTTGCGAAGTTCTGGTCAAGGAAACCGGCGGAGACTTCGTTTGTTACCAGTTTGCCGTCTTTTACTTCATACACGGTATTTTTTCCTTCTACCTGTACTTCGTTCCATGTATAATCGTACAACTGGATGGAACTACCGGCCATTACATTCAGCGAGTGGGAACCGAACGTTTTGTCGAAGTTCAATACGTTGTCAATAGTTTGTTCTTCCCAATAGTAACTCTTTTCGTATTGGGTAGGATAGTCCTGTTTTTGTTTGATGTCTGCTACATAAGACGGCATATGTTGAGCATAACGGTAGTTTTCGCCACGGTAAGAATAAGCGGTTTTGAAAGTCAGCCATTCAGCTAAATGGGCGGTGATAGAAACATTCGCGTCGATGTTGTATGTTTTACCTTCAGCTTTGCGAAATTCATTATCTGCTAAAACGTTACGGTTGCTTGGCAGACCGTCGTGGTCGGTTAGTCCGTAACCGGAAGGGGCATTTTCATCGTACACCGGAACAAGGGGAGAGATGCCGTAGGCTTCTTTCAGTTTATATTGAGGCTGTTTCTCATTTTTAGCCATGAATGCCATGTTTGCATCCAGGTCGAAAATGTTTTTGGTAACAGCGAGTTTCATACGGGCATTGTCTTGGCGGAAATTGTTGCCCAGTAAGATTCCTTTATCATCAGAGTGGTTGTAAGAAACAGAATAGCGGGCTTTTTCCGAACCTCCGCGTACGCTGACCTGGTAGTTTTGTGTCAGACCGTGGCGGAAGATTTCGTCCTGCCAGTTTGTATTGGCATATTTGGACGGGTTTGCCAGGTAACCAGTGATATATCCCGGATAATTCGGAGTTTTGTTGTATTGTGCATAGTAATTATCATACATCTGTTTATGAACTTGTACGTAACCTTCCGAATCCAGCAGTTCCAGCTTTTTAGCAACCGAAGAGAAATTCAGGTAAGCATTCAGGTCGACTTTCAAATCACCTTTCTTTCCGTTTTTGGTGGTAATCATGATAACGCCGTTGGCAGCTCTCGAACCATAAATAGCAGCGGCGGCACCGTCTTTCAATACTTCCATGGAAGAGATATCCTGTGGGTTAACATTGCTGATATCTCCGGGGAAACCATCGATGATATATAGCGGTTGCTGGTCATCACTAAATGATTTTACACCACGGATTTTTACAGTGATGCCTGCTCCGGCATTACCTCCCTGTTTCTGGATGTTTACACCGGCAACGCGTCCTTGCAGGGCTTCGGCAGGGTTGGTTGTGGCGCGACTGGTCAGTTCTTCCACGTCTACGGAAGAAATGGCTCCGGTTAAGTCGCTCTTTTTCATTGTACCGTAACCGATAACGACAACTTCGTCCAGTTTCTCCGTGTCTTCCTGAAGTTTGATATCCAGTTTGGGTTGTCCGGCATAGGTGATTTCCTGCGGAGCATATCCGATATAAGAGAATACGAGGATGTCTCCTTTTTGTGCAGCGATTTCATATTTACCGTCTACATCTGTAATCGTACCTATCGTTGTACCTTTTTTAAGGATATTCACACCGATAGCAGGCAAGCCTGTTTCATCATAAACAACACCTTTTACATTTACTTCCTGGGCAAAGCCGAAGAAAGGGAAAAGGGAAAGAAGTACCAACAATGTGGTAACTTTTAGAAGCGAACCGGATGTTTTCCGGTGGTTACTTAATGATATTCCCATGGTTTTTGATTTGAAAAGATTAATAAATTTTTTCGCAAGAATAACCTTTGTTTTGAGTCTTGTCAATGGTTTTGCGACCTATCTAATCTCTACAAATCGGGAATAATGATTAGTATTTTATCTACATTATAATTATTAAGTAGTTGTTTTTTTGTTATTTAATCAAACGAGTGGCTCTACATTTATATACTTTTCATATATTCAGTCAAACTTTCATCTGTTTCTAAATTTAAATGTTTGCGAAGCCGGTATCTTGCCATATTAACAGTTTTTGGGTTTGAATCGATTATCGAGGCAATTTCTTTTGTACTCAAACCGATTCTTAAGAGGGAGGCAAGGCGTTGTTCGTTTTTGGAAAGATCCGGGTGGATTTGGGATAGTTTATCTATAAAACGGGCATTAACTTTATCTATCAGTATTTCTGTTTCCGAGTTTTTAGCGTTAAACTGGGAGATGTAAGCATTGATGCTCCGGAGGTGTGTGTCCATTTCTTTTCCGGATAGTTTATATCCGTCTTTAATCATCGACTGGATATTGGCAAGCAAATCGTTTCTGCTCCGTACAAAAAAGGCAAAGTTGGTCAGTTCTTGCCGGCTGTAATCCAGCTCAGCTTGCGTTACTTGTGCATCACTTTCAGCTTTCTGTAATTTTAAAGCAATCAGTTCTTTTTCCTGGCTGTCCAGTTTTTTTGCCGCTTCTAATATTTGTATCTTCTTTTGCTGGCGGGAATGGCGTAATACGTAAAGTAGAATTAGCAGGATGGCAATTGCCGCTAAAACGGCAATCAGTGTCTGCATTCTTAAATTCTTGATTTGAAATGCCTGCTCCTGCATCAGCATAGCCTGTTCTTTTGCTCGTAAACGTTTTTGAATGATATTCAGTTCAATCTGGCGCATTTCGTCTTTAGCCAGTAACTCTTGCTCTGTATTGTACAGTTCCAGCAGGTTTGTGTAAGCCTCCGGGTAGTTTTGTTGAGCGGCATAGACCCATGAGGCATAGCGATGATTATCGGAAATGAGTTCTTTGGCATTAATCTTCAGGGCATATCCCCGTGCCGAATCAAGGGCCGCCAATGCTTTGTCATATTCTTTCGCATAGAAATATTGGGTCCCCAAATTATTATAGTTTTCACCTAAAGACCATATGGCTTTCAGTGAGTCATTGATTGCTATCGCTTCATGGAGCATATCAATCTTTTCCTGGCAGTCGCCTTCATACAGGCAAAGATTGTTCAGATTTGTGGCTACCAGTTTGTTATTACCTAACTTGCGGTTGATGGCAAGTGAGGTTTTAAAGTTTTCTTCCGCTTTGACATTATCTGGTACGAGGATGTAGATAAGTCCCCGGGTATTATAGCATCCGGCAAGATTGGCAGAGTCATTCATCGCTTTATAGATCCCTGCCGCTTTATCCACGTATTCGAATGCTTTTTGAAAGTCCCTCAGTTTAATATAGGAACTGGACAGGCGGACATAGATGTAAGCGTTAAGGGTATCATTTTTTGCCGGGCAATTTTCCATGGCATTGGTAATCGCTTCAAAACCCATATCGAAGTCTCCTTGGTTCATATAGGCCTCGCCCAAAGTGGCTTGCGCCATGGATAAATACGTTTTGTCTTTTAACTCCTGGGCTTCCGAGATTGCAGAATTTGCATAATAAATAGCTTTGGATGGATTTGCTTTTAGCATTTCTTCCGATTTTTGTATCAGTGCCTGTATCTTTTCTACCGTATCCGGCTTTTCGGAAAAGGCGGGTGCTGCTATTATCAGAAAGAATAAAGCAGTAAGACTGATGTTTAAATTGAAGTGCTTTTTCATGTGTCCCAGTGTTTGGTTCCTGTTTAGTTAACGACAAAATTACGTATCTGGCATTCGGTTCCTTTCGAATGCCCGTTTTTCTTTTCTGAGATACGGAGCGTGAGCATATGGTAGGTGTCTTTAAGTTCTGTTTCCAGCATATATACCCAGGGAATATAAAGATTTTCGCTCCAGGCGGTAAATGTGTCGATTGTTTTAAAAGGAGAACCGTCTACGCTATATTCCAGTATGCCGGCTGCAGGTCCGCTGACGCAGAAGATACCGATGGCTGTCCCTTTGAATTTGAGTGTTAAGAAATCACCCGGACGGGAAGCCTCGAGCATTGGAACATCAACGAATCCTTTCCGTTTTTCGGCTGGGTTATTTGGATGCCAGGAAGGAATCAGTTTCCATCCTTTATTTAGTTTTGCAGTCCGTATATCCATAAAATCCCCGTTATAGTAACTATAGGTATCCAGAGGTACAGGTATTTCGTGAGGTTTTATTGTTGCATCCGGCGAAATACCTTTCCACATAATATCGAACAGTTGGTCGATTGTAGCAGCGTAATATCGGTGTCCGAAGGGAAGAGGATGGGTCCCTCCGAATTGTTCCCAGGAAAATTCACCCTCTTGCATTCTTTCTGCGATTTCCTGTATCAGGTTAACCGAAGGAATGAGATAATGGTTGGCTACCCGCTCATGGTTGAGGACAACATCCGGCATTTGACGTTTTTTCTGCATCGGAATAAACGGGTCATAGATAAAGTGAAGCATAACAATATCCATTTCCGGGTTAGATAGAAGCGCATGACGTACTTCCCCTTCCATACCACGCACCTGTTCCTCTGCGCTGAAACCGTTTGTATCATCATTAACGGCAGCTTCAACGAATAAGAGATCTATTTTACCTTTCGACAGAATATCATGTTGTAACCGGAAAGCACCGGGAGTACTTCCGGTAGAGCCTATACCTGCTTCAACCCATTCGAAGTCCGTGTAAGGAAAACGTTGTTTTAATTGCTGTTCCACCAGATTTCGCCAGCCGTTCATTTCGGTAATAGAGCCACCTAAAAAAGCCACTCGTCCTTTACGTTCTTTCTCAAATTTGAGATAAGAGTTTTGTAAATTTCCCCGTACATTATAATATTGGTATTTCCTGTATTCCGGTTGCTGGCGAATAATAAAGTTTACAACCGGTTCCGGCTGATCGAGGCTGTGTGGGTGGTGGTCGCATCCTGCTTTTATAATCAGTTCCATCTGGCCTCCCATCTGGATGTAGCGGGAACGTATCACTTCCATATTTTCTTTGAGGGGAACCGTTTGGTCGTTATCGCCACAGACACTTATAATGGGAATGCCGGCTGCTGCCAATGGGGCTAAATTATCAATCGGATTTCCCTGGAAATGCTCCATTTCTTTATCTGTGAGGTTCCATTCTTTTAATAAATCATTCCAAAGTTGTACGTCTTTTCTTCCCGGCCAACTGAATACGTTGCAAACTGGGGCATCGACATAGATGCAGGCTATTTTGTCTATATTCTGTGCCGCCCAATTGAATGCGAATAGGCCTCCCCGGCTGAAACCTTCAAGTGTAACTTTCGGGGACAATTTGTAAAGCTCTTTCATGTAGAAATAAAATTCTGTCCCTGCTTGTATGGCGCGGGGACTTCCATATAAATGGGTCAGGTCATAATAAACGACATGAAATCCTTTTTCCAATAACGCTTTGTCCACACTTGGAAATGCATCGAAGAATGCAGGGCGCCATATCCATGGATTTCCTTTAGCTGCTTGTTTGGGAGCTACAACAATCGCCTGTCTGCCTTTAAATGTGAAATCATAACGGGCACAGCCGTTCCACAGGCTTTTTAAACCGGGGAATGCTTGTGCTTGGTGGGCGCTTGTCTTTCCTGTAATCGCTTTATATACCGTTTCTGCAATCCGGTGGGCTCCTACGGGGTCCGGATGAATATAATCGGGAAAATGTTCTTTCATACCATCGGTTGCAGTATGGATATCGATAATTTTCAATTTGTTTTTCTTTGCCAATTTATTGATGACAGGTATTACCCCATTGATAATAATACTGTCGTTTATACCGTATTGCACGGCATAGGCTTTGGCTGGATAACAAAGATAAATTTGGGGTTGGGCGGGTAATCTTTTAAACGTACTTATCATCGTCTGCATATCTTTGGTCAGTCCGTTCTTATATTTCCAGTTGTGTGGTTTGGTATCGTTTGTCCCTAATTTTATAATGATAATATTCGGATTATATGCCTGTACATCCTTGAACATTGTCTCTTTCATATAAGGAAAATCCCCTTTCATCAACAGGGTACGGGCACTGAAGCCGAAATTGCGAACGTCATATTCCGGACCGAGCATCTGTCCGAGTACCGAAGGGTAACTGTCGCGGTCCCGGTTTTCTATACCGGCGCCATAAGTAATACTATTACCCACACATGCGATTCGTATAGGTTGATTTGTATTTTGTGCCCTACCGTCCAGGCTGATAATAAGTAGGGTAAATAATAGTAAAATGTACTTTTTCATGATAAATAGTATAATCTTGCTGTCTTTAAAATTGCAAATATATTGGAATGTATCGGATTCGTAACGATATCTGAAGTCTTTCTGCCGGATAAATCCGAATATATCGTTTTTATTCCCCGGATATTGAATTTTCAGAAGGGGTATAATTGCTGAAATATTTCTTTAATCGTTTGCGTGATATACGTATTTAGCATACCTTTGCGTGATTAATGCACAGATGGGAAGAAATTTCTAAATACAATTAAATAACTTAAATTATTATCTTATGTGGTTACTTAATTCTTCTATCGGAAAGAAACTGATAATGAGTATATCAGGACTCTTTCTTGTTCTGTTTTTATTGTTCCACCTGTCGATGAACGTGGCGGCTGTTTTCTCCGGAGAGGCTTATAACACGGTTTGTTCGCTGTTGGGTGCAAATTGGTATGCCGTTGCCGCTACTTTGGTATTGGCTGCAGGCGTAGTAGTTCACTTCGTGTATGCAATCATGTTGACATTGCAAAACCGTAAAGCTCGTGGTAACGACCGTTATGCAATTAATGCTCGTCCGAAAGGTGTAGAATGGGCATCACAAAACATGTTTGTATTGGGTCTTATCGTGATTTTATTCATGATTCTGCATTTTAGCCAGTTCTGGTATAAGATGATGTTTGCAGAATTGTTGGGTCATCATGAAGTTGCTTTAGGCGCTGCTATGGTATCTCCTCAGGACGGTGCGGCATTTATCAATTATTACTTCCAGGGTAACATTGTTATTACTGTTCTTTACCTGATTTGGTATGCTGCTTTGTGGTTCCACCTGACTCACGGTTTCTGGAGTGCTATCCAGACGATCGGTTGGAATAACACGATCTGGTTGAACCGTTGGGAATGCATTTCAAAGATCGTAGCAACAGTTATCTGTGCTGTATTCGCTATAATCACAATAATCTTCTACCTGAACGGAGTAGGTGGTAGCTGTACAGTTGCTTAAAAGCGCTCGTTAATTAAGTGCAATAATTGAAAGAACTTTAGAAAATTAATTATTATGACCGAAATAAATTCAAAAATTCCTCAGGGCCCTTTGGCTGAGAAGTGGAAAAATTATAAAGATCACCAGAAATTGGTGAACCCTGCTAATAAACGTCGTTTGGACGTTATTGTTGTTGGTACAGGTCTGGCTGGTGCTTCTGCTGCTGCATCACTTGCTGAAATGGGATTCAATGTATTGAATTTCTGTATCCAGGACTCTCCCCGTCGTGCACACTCTATCGCTGCACAGGGTGGTATCAACGCTGCAAAGAATTATCAGAATGATGGTGACTCTATTTACCGTCTGTTCTATGATACTATTAAAGGTGGTGACTATCGTGCCCGCGAAGCAAACGTTTATCGTCTGGCCGAAGTTTCCAACAATATTATCGACCAGTGCGTAGCACAAGGCGTACCTTTCGCTCGCGAATATGGTGGTCTGCTGGATAACCGTTCATTCGGTGGTGCTCAGGTATCGCGTACGTTCTACGCCCGCGGCCAGACCGGACAGCAGTTGCTATTGGGCGCTTACTCTGCTTTGAGCCGTCAGATCGGTTTGAACAAAGTAAAGATGTATACCCGCCACGAAATGCTCGATGTTGTAAAAGTAGACGGCCGTGCTCGTGGTATTATCGCTCGTAATCTGGTTACAGGTAAGATCGAACGTTTCTCTGCTCATGCTGTTGTTGTTGCTACCGGTGGTTATGTAAACACATTCTTCCTGTCAACCAACGCGATGGCTTCTAACGGTTCTGCTGCATGGCAGTGCTACAAGAAAGGTGCTTATTTTGCTAACCCTTGTATGGTTCAGATTCACCCGACTTGTGTTCCTGTACACGGCGACTATCAGTCTAAGCTGACATTGATGTCCGAATCCTTGCGTAATGATGGCCGTATCTGGGTACCGAAAAAACTGGAAGATGCAAAAGCATTGCAGGCAGGAACTAAGAAAGGTAAAGATATTCCTGAAGCAGATCGCGACTACTATTTGGAACGCCGTTATCCGGCATTCGGTAACCTGGTGCCGCGTGATGTGGCTTCACGTGCTGCTAAAGAACGTTGCGACGCTGGTTTCGGTGTTAACAACACCGGTTTGGCTGTATTCCTGGACTTCTCCGACGCTATCAACCGTTTGGGTAAAGAAGTCGTAAAACAGAAATATGGTAACTTGTTCGACATGTATGAAGAAATTACTGACGACGATCCATATGAAACTCCAATGATGATCTATCCGGCTCTGCACTACTCAATGGGTGGTCTGTGGGTAGATTATGAATTGATGACTTCTATCCCGGGTCTGTTCGCTATTGGTGAAGCCAACTTCTCCGATCACGGTGCAAACCGTTTGGGTGCATCTGCTTTGATGCAGGGATTGGCTGACGGTTACTTCGTATTGCCCTATACAATCCAGAATTATCTGTCTGACCAGATCCAGGTTCCGCGTTTCAGCACTGAACTGCCGGAATTTGCAGAAGCGGAAAAGAATATCAAGACTCGTATCCAGAAATTGATGAATATCAAGGGTAAAGAATCTGTAGATTCTATCCATAAGAAACTGGGTCATATTATGTGGGAACATATCGGTATGGCTCGTGATGCGGAAGGTTTGAAAGAAGCTATCGCTATGCTGAAAGACCTGAAGAAAGAATTCTGGACAAATGTACGTATTCCGGGTGATGCAGAAGATTTGAACGTTGAGCTTGAAAAAGCACTTCGTCTGGCTGACTTTATCGAAATCGGTACATTGATGGCTCATGACGCATTAGACCGTGCAGAATCTTGTGGTGGTCACTTCCGTACGGAACATCAGACTGAAGAAGGCGAAGCGCTTCGTCACGATGACAAGTTCATGTATGTATCTTGCTGGGAATATCAGGGTGAAGACAAAGACCCTGTTATGCTGAAGGAACCGTTGAATTATGAATTCGTAGTACCTCAGACTCGTAACTACAAGAAGTAATAATCATCAATTACAAAAATTAGAATCATGGATAAAGATATAAATATCACACTTAAAGTTTGGCGTCAGAAAGGTCCGAAAGAAAAAGGACAGTTCGAAACTTACCAGCTGAAAAACATCAACCAGGGTACTTCTTTCCTGGAAATGTTGGACATCCTGAATGAACAGCTTATCAATGAAGGTAAAGATCCTGTTGTATTCGACCACGACTGCCGCGAAGGTATCTGCGGTATGTGTTCTCTTTATGTAAACGGACATCCGCACGGACCGGCTACAGGAGCTACAACTTGCCAGCTTTACATGCGTCGTTTCAATGATGGCGAAACCATTACAATCGAACCGTGGCGTTCTGCCGGTTTCCCGGTAATCCGCGACTTGATGGTAGACCGTTATGCTTATGATAAAATTATCCAGGCAGGTGGTTTTACATCTGTAAATACAGGTGGTGTGCCTGATGCAAATGCAATTCCTATTCCTAAGGCTGATGCTGATTTGGCTATGGATGCTGCTGCTTGTATCGGTTGTGGTGCTTGTGCTGCTGCTTGTAAAAACGGTTCGGCTATGCTGTTCGTTTCTGCAAAAGTCAGTCAGTTGGCATTGTTGCCTCAAGGTAAAGTGGAAGCAGCACGCCGTGCAAAAGCTATGGTTGCTAAAATGGACGAACTGGGCTTCGGTAACTGTACCAACACCCGTGCTTGCGAAATGGAATGTCCGAAGAACATTTCTGTTAGCAACATCGCTCGTTTGAACCGCGAATTTATTTGCGCGAAGTTGAAAGACTAATACATTATATATGTATAGATTGAAAAAGGCGTTGCATGATGCGACGCCTTTTTTGTTCCTGTGGATTATATATCAGAGAGTATATCTTAAAAGTTTATTTTTTGATATAATCCGGAGAGAGTATATCGGGAATGTCGTTTGAAGCCAAAGTCAAAAAAGCCGTATCCTATAATTATAAGGATACGGCTTTTTTGTGCTTTACAGTAGAGCAATCTCCCGACCCCTTTACTGTAAAGACTTTGTTAACCTTAGATCTAAAATACTATGAAAAAAACTCGATGCAAATATAATGCATTTTTACAGTATTGCAATATGTTTCGTAACATTTTAATGTAAAATTGCCATTTTTCCTTTTAAATTTGACACAAGAGCTTTTTCTTAGTGATAGTATATCAGAAGATTTATATTTTTCATATCAATTCAATATCAAACTTTGAAGGGATTTCATCCAGTATTTCAAATAGCTCTTTTACGGTTTCTGCCCGTAACATCGCTATGCGGGTTTGCTTAAAGTCTGCAATACCTTTAAATAAAGGCGTGGCAGCCAGGTGGCGACGGATATGAAGGATACCCCGGCGTTCATCCAGCCGTTCCACACTTTGCATCACCTGCCTTTTTAAGATATCCAGATACCAGATAAAGGGTTCATTGGGTAAGAACTCGCCAGTGTTTAGATAATGTTTCACTTCACGGAAAATCCAGGGACGTCCAATGCTTCCCCGTCCGATCATTACTGCGTCTACTCCGTATTGTTCGAAACGTTGCTTGCAGATTTCTGCAGAAGTGACATCTCCATTACCAATAATGGGAATATGCATCCGTGGATTATTCTTTACTTCGCCTATCAGTGTCCAGTCTGCTTCTCCTGTGTACATCTGGGCACGGGTACGTCCGTGGATGGACAGGGCGGCAATGCCGCAATCCTGCAATTGCTCTGCCAAGTCTACGATGATTTTATTGTCTGCATCCCAGCCGAGGCGGGTTTTGACAGTTACAGGAATATTAACCGCTTTAACCACTTCGCGGGTAATATCCAGCATTAATGGAATATTACGGAGCATTCCTGCCCCGGCTCCTTTTCCTGCTACCTTTTTTACCGGGCAGCCGAAATTGATATCCAGAATATCCGGATGCGCCGCTTCGCAGATACGTGCCGCTTCGACCATCGATGCCACATCTTTGCCATATATCTGGATGGCAACAGGGCGTTCTTCTTCTGCGACGACTAATTTTTGCTGCGTTTTGTTTACGCTCCGTATCAGGGCATCACTCGATACGAACTCGGTATATACCATATCCGCACCGAAACGTTTACACATCAAACGGAAGGAAATATCTGTAACATCTTCCATCGGGGCCAGGAAGACAGGGTGTTCGCCTAAATCGATTGTACCTATTTTCATACTATACATTAAATATATGGATACAAAGGTACTGCTTTTCTGCCAATAATAGGAAAAGAGGAAAGTCTACTAAAAAATATAGTAAAATAACTATAAACTATAGTTGTATTACTGACTTATATAGTTATATTTGTGTATTCATCTAATAAAAAGAGTATTATGGTTAGATTAACATCAAAAGAAGAAGAGATATTAGGCTATTTTTGGACAAAGGGTCCTTTGTTTGTCCGTGAATTACTCGATTTGCAGGAAGAACCCAAGCCGCATTACAATACATTGTCGACAATTGTCCGCTCGCTTGAAGAAAAAGGTTACATCGGTTATAAGGCATATGGAAACACACATCAATATTATGCCTTAGTGTCGGAAGATGAATATCGGAAAAACACATTGAAACAAGTCATCGGTAAATATTATGATAATTCATATACGCGTGTGGTTTCTTCTTTGATAGAAGAAGAGGTACTTACTATTGACGAATTGCAGGAGTTGATTCGTCAAATTAAGAACAAATAGAAAAGAATAGCAATGGAACCCTTTTTCCTATATATACTTAAATCGGGTATTTGCCTGGCGGTATTCTATATCAGCTTTAAGGCTTTGTTTAGCAACGATACATTTTTCCAGTTCAACCGTTGGGTATTGTTGTTGGGGACTGGCATTTGTTTATTATTGCCGTTTTGCCGGATTGAAATGGAGAGACCAGTCTTTCTGAGTCAACCGGTTAGCCGATTGGAAACCGTTTTTCATCCAAAAGAGGAATTTCCTGGAATATCGGAGTCTGTAGATGACATAAAAATACTTTCGGAAGATACGGACGCTTCTTCGATTTCATGGATAGGGCTTATAGGAATAAGTTACGTAGTGGGTTGTTGTCTCTGTCTGTTTATAACATCTTTGTCCTTTTTTCGTATACACCGCCTATTACAAAAAGGGGAAAAAATGAAAGATGGAAAATATATATTAGTACTTATCCCGGCTTCTCTTTCCCCTTTTAGTTGGGGGCGCTATATCTTTCTTTCGGAAGATGATTATCGGAATTATCCGGATGAAATTCTAACCCATGAAAGGATGCACCTCCGCTATCACCATTCGTTGGATTTGGTTTTTCTGGAGATCGTTCTTTTGACGCAGTGGTTCAATCCCGCAGTTTGGTTGCTAAAAAGGGAATTGCGGGATATACACGAATACCAGGCAGATAATGGCGTACTAAATCATGGCATCGATGCAACTAAATATCAACTGTTACTTGTGAAAAAAGCTGTCGGCTCCAGCCTCTACACTCTTGCCAACAGCTTCAATCACAGTAAAATTAAAAAACGTATTACTATGATGTTAAAAAAGAAATCGAACAATTGGGCGCGATTAAAACTCGCATTATTGCTTCCTGTAGGTCTTGCAGCCTTAAGTGCGTTTGCCCGTCCAAGAATGCCTTTGTCGTTAGAAACAATGTCAAGCAGGAGTTTTCGGCCTCTTGTAAGCAAAAGTATGCTAAATCAAGAAACTATGCAACAGAGTACTGTCGTTTTCCTTACTTACAAAGTGGTAGGGGGCGATAATTGGGACTGCATGTTATGTGAAACACTGGAAGATGTAACGAGACGAATTGAAAACGGGCAATTTAAAAATACCGAAGAAGTTACTGTTAATCCCGCATTCAAGGATGTTCCGGTTCCCTATTTGAAGAAAGTGAAAAATGTTCTGGAAGAAAAGGGTATCAAATGTAAGATTGATCCGTCGGTACCGAATACAACCATGGATGAAGTACATAAACCCGCCCGGAAAAGTGAGGATATTGTTTATCTTATCCAAAATAAGGAAGTTATATTGGGAGTCAGCATTAGTAAATTTACAGAGAACCCAAGTGATCCCCGTTTTGACAGACTTTCCAAATCCACACCGGTACTTCTGCTAAGGGAAGGGCATAAACCTTCAGTGGAAAAAGTTGAAAAATTTAAAAAAATGCTGGAAGAGAGGGGTTATACTTGTCAGATTGATGCGGGTGGAATCCAAAAAAGAAACGCAACGTCTTCTTCTGCAGATAGTGTCGTTGAAGTTGCATATAAGTTTAAAAAAGGGGGTTTTATGCCTCCGCCTCCACCACCACCTCCTCCAGCAGGACAGATTATTTTCAGTTATAAAAACGGGAAAGCAGACCGGCAGTTTGTTTTGTATGATCGGTATTCCGAACAGGAGCAGAATCTCGGACAGCGTATTGATAAGATATATAGCGATGATATCCTAAAAGTGAGTATTAAAATTAATAAGAATGCATCAGGGGACTTGTTGGAGCGGGTTAAACAGGAATTGAAAAAGAAAATTACTTATCCTGTTCAATATAATATCTTACAATTCGTAGATTAATAGATACTTTTTGATTTTAGAAAAGCATACCAATCCTAAGAAAATAGGACCCGGGCTATTTTAAAAAACATCCTGATCAATTTTGTTCACGAGGGCGTCATTAATATTTTCGAGGGCGCCAAAAATATTAATGACGTCCTCATGTATATTTTTGACCACCTCGAAAACAAAATAGTTCGGGATAAAATCCAAAATAGTACGTGACCAAATTTTGTAAACCAGCTTTTAAATCGATGCAGGCATTGCTACAAAGCGAAAGTTCCCGCATATTCTGTTTATCTATTTGAGAAGAATCAGCTATCTTTGTGATTTCTAATTTAAAACCAAACTACATTGAACGAGAAAGATTTTGAAATAATGGCGCCGGTGGGTTCTTATGAATCCTTGATGGCTGCTATCCAGGGAGGTGCCGATTCCATTTATTTCGGTATTGAAGGCCTGAATATGCGTTCCCGCTCTTCCAATAATTTCACAACAGACGATTTACGTAAAATTGTAGCGATTTGCCAGGAACATGGCATTAAGAGCTATCTGACTGTAAATACGGTAATTTACGGGGAAGATTTACTCTTGATGCGTGAGATAATCGATGCTGCGAAAGAAGCAGGTATTTCCGCTATTATTGCTGCAGATGTGGCAGCCATGAATTATGCCGACAGTATCGGGCAGGAAGTCCATCTTTCCACCCAGCTCAATATATCGAATGCGGAAGCGTTGAAGTTTTACGCACGTTTTGCCGATGTGGTTGTGCTGGCACGCGAATTGAACCTGAAGCAGGTGCATGAAATCTACCGGCAGATTGTAGAACAGCAAATTAAAGGGCCGAAAGGTGAATTAATACGTATCGAGATGTTTGCCCACGGAGCCCTGTGTATGGCTGTGTCCGGTAAATGTTATCTTAGCTTGCATGAAATGAATGCTTCGGCAAACCGTGGAGCCTGTATGCAGATATGCCGCCGCGCTTATACGGTGAAGGATAAGGACAGTGAGATAGAACTGGATGTGGAAAACCAGTATATCATGTCCCCGAAGGATTTGAAGACGATCCACTTTATGAATAAAATGATGGATGCGGGTGTACGGGTATTTAAAATAGAAGGACGTGCACGCGGACCTGAATATGTACGTATTGTGACGGAATGCTATAAAGAGGCGGTACGCGCTTATTGTAGTGGCACATTTGATGAGGAAAAAGTTGCCGCTTGGGATGAACGTCTCCGTAGTGTTTTCAACCGTGGTTTTTGGAACGGATATTATTTGGGACAGCGTTTGGGAGAGTGGAGCAGTAAATACGGTTCCGGTGCTACCAAGAAAAAAGTCTATGTGGCTAAAGGAATCAAGTATTTTGATAAAATAGGCGTTGCTGAGTTTGAAATGGAATCCGGTACATTGAAAGTGGGCGATGAAATCTTGATCACCGGGCCTACTACCGGAGCGGTTATGCAAAAGGTGGATGAAATACGGGTAGAACTCGAATCCGTAGAACAGACCGTGAAAGGAGAACGTTTTTCCATTAAGGTAACAGACAAAGTCCGTCCGTCGGACCGTTTATATAAAATGGAGCCGAATAAAATCACTAAACAATTCGAATGATGAAAGAATATATTTTTAAACTGGCAGATAAAGTACGCGATTACGAATGCGATTTGCAGGGTGTGGTAAACAATTCCAACTATCAGCATTATATGGAGCATACGCGCCATGAGTTCCTGGAATATTTAGGTGAAAACTTCGGAAAGATGCACGAGCAGGGGATTGATGCCTTTGTGGCTCGTGTAGACATACAATTCAAGCAATCCCTTCGAAGCGGCGACCGCTACATCTCGTGTTTGAACGTATATAAAAAAGGTGTAAAACTCGTGTTTGAACAGGATATTTACCGCGAGTCGGACGGAGTGTTGGCAACCAAAGGGACAGTGGAATCGGTAGTAGTAGAAAATGGAAAACTAACAAGGGGGGAATATTTCGATGAGCTGCTTAAAAAGATAGAGAAATAATGACAGACAAACAGATTTACCAAATCGGCCTTACTATGATAAACGGGGTGGGAGATATTCTCGCCCGTCAACTTTTGCAGACTTTGGGAGATGCAGAAGCCGTATTTGCAGAGAAGAAGCATTTATTGGAACGTATTCCGGGTATCGGCAGTGTATTGGCTACCGAAATCAAAAGCCCGGACGTGCTTCTCAGGGCTGAAAAAGAAGTTGCGTTTATAGAGAAAAATCAGATTACCTGTCATTTCCTGACAGATGAAACCTATCCTTCCCGGCTCAGGGAATGCCCCGATGCTCCGGTGCTTTTTTATTTTAAAGGGAATGCCGACCTGAATGCCATGCATATGCTTAGTATTGTGGGGACGAGGCATGCTACGGAATATGGACGGGAGCAGGTGGATATCCTGATAAAAGAACTTGCCGATTCTTTTCCTGACTTGTTGATTGTGAGCGGATTGGCTTATGGGATAGATATTTGTGCCCACCGCAATGCGCTGAAAAATAAGTTACCTACAGTTGCCGTATTAGCCCATGGATTAGATCGTATTTATCCACCGGCACATCGTGGTACAGCTGTCGAAATGCTTGAACAGGGAGGGCTGTTGACTGATTTTCCGAGCGGCACGGAACCGGATAAACCTAATTTTATCAAACGAAACCGGATTGTAGCCGGATTGCCGGAGGCTGTTGTGGTGATAGAATCGGCAGAAAAAGGCGGTTCGTTGATTACTGCGGACATTGCATTTTCGTATGACCGGGATATCTATTGCTTTCCCGGTAGAGCCAGTGATACCCATTCCCGGGGATGCAATAACCTGATCCGCCAAAACAAGGCTGGAATGATTACTTCGGCAACAGACCTTGTGGCTGCTTTGGGTTGGGATGCGGTAACAAAACCTGTGTGTCAAAAGGTGGTACAAACCGAGTTGCTTTTTCCTGAGGATGACCGGCATGCACAACTGATTGCAATAATAAGCGGGCGGGCGGAAATACATATTAATGAGTTATCTGTGGAAACCGGTATTCCAGTCCAGCAACTGACTACTGTTTTATTTGAATTGGAGATGAACGGGCTTGTGAAATCGTTGCCCGGAAACCGATATAGACCGGTATAAAAAATTAAAGGCTGTCTCACGACAACCCCTAACCAACTTTGTTAACCTTAAATCTAATACTATTATGAAAAAACCACGATGCAAAAGTACGGCTGATGCAGTATTTATGCAAATATGAACGGGTAATATATGTTAATCAAAGCCTATGGAATATCTAAAAGAATTTAATTAGCGTATTATTTACCCTAAAAGTAATCCTTTACAGCCTGTGGAGTTAACGAAGGCATTCGTATATTAAAAGTTACAGTCGAATGACTGATTATCTGCCACGAATTTGTTATCTTTGCACTCTGTAAGCGAGGGGCTATTCAGTCTGCCCTGACAAACAGAATACAATTAATAAATCGACGATATGATTCTATTCTTTCAATCTCCAACGAAGTCTGTGCTGGCTGTTGAAGCTGCACACGCTTTCTCTCCTGAAGATGTTCAAAAGCTTGTATGGTTATTTAGTGAAGCTACTCCTTTGAAAGAGGAAACATTGGATGGCTGGTTTGTTGGTCCGCGCCGGGAAATGATTACCCCGTGGAGTACTAATGCCGTGGAAATTACCCAGAATATGGGGCTTACCGGTATTTCCCGTATAGAGGAATACTTCCCGGTTTCCGGTAAAGATGCCGATCATGACCCTATGTTGCAGCGTATCTACAACGGGTTGAACCAGGAGATATTTACAATCAGCAAACAACCGGATCCGATTGTCTATATCGAAGACTTGGAGGCTTATAACCTGCAGGAAGGTCTGGCTCTGAGCAAAGAAGAAATCGCTTATCTGAACGAAGTAAGCCAGAAACTGGGACGTAAGCTGACCGATAGCGAAGTGTACGGCTTTGCACAGGTAAACTCGGAACACTGCCGTCACAAAATCTTCGGTGGTACATTTATTATCGACGGAGAAGAGAAAGAAAGTTCTCTCTTTAATCTGATTAAGAAAACATCGGCGGAAAACCCGAACAAGCTGGTTTCCGCCTATAAAGATAATGTGGCTTTCAACGAAGGGCCGGTAATCGAACAGTTTGCTCCGGCAAGTGGCGACAAACCGGACTTCTACGAAGTAAAGGAGATCAAATCGGTTATCTCATTGAAAGCTGAAACCCACAACTTCCCGACAACGGTCGAACCGTTCAACGGTGCGGCTACCGGATCGGGTGGTGAAATCCGCGACCGTCTGGGCGGTGGTAAGGCTTCTCTGCCGATTGCCGGTACAGCCGTTTACATGACAGCTTATCCACGTACGGAAGGTGCACGCGAATGGGAAAAGATTCTTGATCCGCGCCCTTGGTTGTATCAGACTCCGGAACAAATCCTGATCAAGGCTTCCAACGGTGCATCTGATTTCGGTAACAAGTTCGGACAACCGCTGATCTGTGGTTCGGTCTTGACTTTCGAACACGAAGAGAACAATAAGAAATATGCTTACGACAAAGTAATCATGTTGGCAGGCGGTGTCGGTTATGCTAATATGCGCGATGCGTTGAAGGGCGATCCCGCACCGGGCGAAAAAGTAGTCCTGCTGGGTGGTGACAACTACCGTATCGGTATGGGCGGTGGTGCTGTCTCTTCTGTAAACACGGGACAGTACACCAGCGGTATCGAGTTGAACGCCGTACAGCGTGCCAATCCGGAAATGCAGAAACGCGTATCCAACGTGATCCGTGCGATTGCCGAATCGGATAACAATCCGGTTATCTCCATCCATGACCACGGCGCAGGCGGTCACTTGAACTGTCTCTCCGAATTGGTGGAAGCGACCGGTGGACATATTGACATGAGCCAGTTGCCTGTCGGCGACCCGACGCTTTCCGCGAAGGAAATCGTGGGTAACGAAAGCCAGGAACGTATGGGCTTGCTGATGAAAGAAGAAGATGTAGCCCGTGTACGGCGCATTGCCGACCGCGAACGCTCCCCAATGTATGTGGTGGGTGAAACGACCGATGATATGAAATTCGTCTTCGAACAGGCCGACGGTGTGAAACCGATCGACATCAAGTTGGAATATATGTTCGGTAAACCGCCAAGAACGATCATGAAGGATCATACGATTGAAGAGACATATGCTCCGGTCGTTTATAAAGAATCCGAATTGCATCATTATCTTGAAAACGTGCTTCAGTTGGAAGCCGTTGCATGTAAGGACTGGTTGACCAACAAGGTGGACCGTTCGGTGACTGGTAAGATTGCACGCCAGCAGTGTCAGGGCGAATTGCAGTTGCCGTTGAGTGACTTGGGTGCAGTAGCTTTGGATTACCGTGGAAAAGCGGGTATCGCTACATCTATCGGTCATGCTCCGCAGGTGGCGCTGATTGATCCGGCTGCCGGTTCTGTTATGGCGATTGCCGAATCACTGACGAATATCGTCTTTGCGCCGTTGGCAGACAAGTTGTCTGGCGTATCACTGAGTGCCAACTGGATGTGGCCATGTCGCAACGAAGGTGAAGACGCTCGTCTTTACACGGCTGTTCAGGCTGCTTCAGATTTTGCTTGCTCGCTGGGTATCAATATTCCGACAGGTAAGGACTCTCTCTCTATGACGCAGAAGTATGGCGACGACAAGGTGATTGCTCCGGGTACGGTTATTATCTCTGCCGGTGCTGAAGTAAGCGACATCCGCAAGATTGTTTCTCCGGTATTGGCTCATGAAAAGAATTCTTACCTTTATTATATAGACTTCTCGTTTGACACGATGAAACTGGGCGGTTCTGCTTTTGCACAGGTATTGAACAAGCTTGGCAACGAAGTGCCGACCGTAAAGGACCCGGAATATTTCCAGGATGCGTTCAACGCCGTACAAGATGCGATTGAAAAGGGCCTGATTCTGGCCGGACACGATATCTCTGCCGGCGGTATGATTACGACCCTGTTGGAAATGTGTTTTGCCAACGTGGATGGTGGTCTGGATGTGAACCTCGATAAGCTGGCTGAACAGGACATTATCAAGATTTTGTTCTCCGAAAATCCGGGTATCATCGTACAGGTAAAGGACAAGAAAGCATTTGAGAAACTGATGGAAGATGCAGGTGTGGGTTGTGCCGTTATTGCCAAGCCGACCGGCGAACGCCATTTGTTAGTATCCAAAGACGGTATTCAGTACCATTTCGGTATCGATTATATGCGTGACGTATGGTACGAATCTTCTTATAAACTGGATATCAAGCAGAGCGGTAGCGTATGCGCAGGCAACCGTTTCGAGAATTACAAGATGCAGCCGTTGGAATTCAAATATCCGAAGAACTTCACCGGTAAGCTGTCTTCTTACGGCCTGACTGCCGATCGTAAAGGAAAGAGCGGAATCCGTGCTGCCGTAATCCGTGAAAAGGGTTGCCAGTGTGAACGTGAAACGTCATATGCACTGTATCTGGCAGGTTTCGATGTGAAAGATGTTCACATGACCGACTTGGCTTCCGGACGCGAAACTTTGGAAGACGTAAACATGATCGTGTTCTGCGGTGGTTTCTCCAACTCCGACGTCTTGGGCTCTGCTAAAGGATGGGCCGGCGGTTTCTTGTATAACGAGAAAGCCAAGAAGGCACTGGACAACTTCTATGCACGTCCCGACACATTGAGCTTGGGTATCTGCAACGGTTGCCAGTTGATGGCAGAACTGGGTGTGGTTTATCCAGAACATGAAAAGAAACATAAGATGTTGCACAACGATTCGCACAAGCTCGAATCGAATTTCATCACAGTTGAAATACCGAAGAACCATTCTGTTATGTTCGGTTCGATGGGCGGCTTGAAGCTGGGTATCTGGATTACGCATGGTGAAGGCAAGTTCTCTTTCCCGTATGAAGAAAAAGAATACCATATTGCACTTAAATACAACTACGAAGGCTATCCTGCCAATCCGAACGGTTCGCCTTGGTCGGTTGCCGGTGTCTGCTCGCACGACGGACGCCATTTGGCTATGATGCCTCATTTGGAACGTGCGATGTTCCCGTGGCAATGCGGTTACTATCCCGAAGATCGCCGCAACAGCGACGAAGTAACTCCGTGGATCGAAGGTTTCGTAAATGCACGCAAGTGGATTGAAGCGACTAAAAAATAATATACTTGAAAAACCGGATTCTGTTCCGGCAGGTATCTGATTATAAACAGGCAAGTATCCTATAAACAATGGATGCTTGCCTGTTTTTTTGTATTTCATATTGAAAGATTTTTGTTTCGAAGGATTTTAAAATAGAATCGAAAAATGAACGGTTGTAATTTGTGACTAATGAAGGATTGGCTGTGTGAAATAGAATCTCTATCTTCGCGTTCAAAATAAAAGTATACAGCTTTATGAGAAAGTTGCCATTTGTACTTACTCTGGTAAGTATTTTATTAGGATTTACATCCTGCGCCGAAAAAGTCAAGATAAACAACGAATTGGCATTGATTCCGGCTCCACAAAAGATTACGGTGGGGACCGATTATTTTAAGTTAACACGTCGTGCCGCTATTGAACTCGACACTTCTAATCCCGGTTTAGTATCTATTGCCCGCTATTTCAGTGACAAAATAGCACCGGCTACGGGTTTTGAAATTCCTGTAGAGAAGCATGGCAATATTGAATTTAAACTGATAGACGACGAGGCATTGGGGGCTGAAGGTTATCATTTGTTGGTAAAACATGGGGATATTCTTCTTACAGCGCATCAGCCGGCAGGTATTTTTTATGGGGTACAGACTCTGCTTCAATTGTTACCTTCTCAGGTTAAAGGAGATAAGGAATTGAAAGAAATGAAATGGACGATACCTTGCGTCGATATTACAGACACCCCTCAATTCCCTTGGCGGGGTATGATGCTGGATGTCAGCCGGCATTGGTTCACCAAAGATGAGGTGAAAAAGTTCATAGATGAATTGGCGGAATATAAGATGAATGTGTTCCATTGGCATCTGACAGACGACCAGGGATGGCGTATTGATATAAAATCACTACCCCGCCTGACGGAAGTCGGAGCATGGCGAGCTCCCCGGGTAGGACAGTGGTGGCAACGTGAACGCCAGCAACCGGGAGAAGAAGCTACTTATGGCGGTTTTTATACACAGGAAGATATAAAGGAAGTATTGGCTTATGCTGCCGAACGTTATGTACGGGTCATACCGGAAATAGACGTTCCCGGTCATAGCCTTGCCACATTGGTGGCTTATCCGGAACTGGCTTGTATGAAAGCTCCGGATGCTGTAAATGTAGGGAATAAATTCTATGGGGAAGATGAGAATACTTTATGCGTAGGCAAGGAGGAGACATTTGTCTTTATGGATAAAGTGCTGACAGAAGTTGCTGCTTTATTCCCGGATGAATACGTACATATCGGAGGAGATGAGTGCTATAAGGGATTTTGGCATAAATGCCCAAGATGCCAGGCTCGTATGAAGGCAGAAAATCTGAAGAACGAGGATGAACTGCAAAGCTATTTTATCCACCGGCTGGAAGCAATCCTGAAAGAAAAAGGGAAAAAACTGATCGGGTGGGATGAAATTCTGGAAGGCGGGTTGGCTCCGGATGCTACGGTTATGAGTTGGCGGGGCATGGAAGGCGGCATTAAATCGGCTAAGGCAGGACATCATGTCGTTATGACTCCGAGCGAGCATTGCTATCTGGATTTGTGGCAGGGAGAGCCTTCGGTGGAACCGGATACTTACTCTATGTGCCGTCTGAAAGATTCCTATAGTTTTAATCCGGTGCCCGATAGTGTTCCTGCAGAAATGATTTTAGGCGGACAAGGAAACTTATGGGCTGAATCGGTCCCAACATTCCATCATGCCGAATATATGGCGTGGCCCCGTGGATGGGCGATAGCCGAAGTGTTGTGGACCGGACCGGACAAGGCCGATTGGAAAAAGTTTTATCCGCGTGTGGAAAAACATTTCCAAAGGGCGGAAAATGCCGGAATTAATTATGCCCGCAGTATGTATAATGCCATTATCACTCCTGTCTTTGTGGAAGATGGTTCCTTGGAAATTCAGTTGGAAACGGAACCCGGTGATATGGATATCTATTATACATTCGATAATACTGACCCGGATCGTTTTACTTCAAAATATGAGTCTCCGCTGCGTGTACCGCGTAATGCGACCTGGCTTCGTGTCTCAACTTACCGGGGAAACTTGCAGATGGGGAAAGTTATTACATTGACAATCAAAGAGCTTGAAAAACGGGCGGAGGATACGCGCCGCGTGGTGGGCAATTTGTAACAGGATTGTAATATGTATGTCGTAAGCCTGAAATAAAAATCCGGTTCCTTTGCAAGCGGAAATAGTGGCAAATAATAATCACTGAAGCCAAAAAGTTAGGAATGAGAATTAAGACATTAGTAGCGTTTGCTTTATTAGCTCAGCTTTCTTTTTCATTGAAAGCGCAGGAAGCCTCGGAAAAAGAAAATGTAAATGCCCGCGTAGATTCGCTTGCAAAGGAAGTTACGACACTTGATAAAGTTGTTCAGAAGCTTAGTAAATTTAAAGTCTCCGGTTATATTCAGGGACAATTCCAGTATGGAGAACAAGATGCCACCCTCAAAGTGGGGGACAAGAACGAACATGTGGATAAAGGGTTCAACCGGATTGGTATCCGTCGTGGCCGGGTGAAATTTGAATATAACGATGGCATCGGAACCGGAGCTGTACAGATAGAAGTAAATGATAAAGGGGTTAGTTTCCGTGACCTTTATATTGGCCTGAAAGATCCCTGGACCAAGCGTAGCCAGTTGATGGCAGGTATTTTCAATCGTCCTTTCGGGTATGAAGTCGGTTATTCAACCAGTAGCTTGGAGTCGCCGGAACGTGCTACCATTATCCAGTATTTCTTCCCGGATGAACGTGATTTGGGTGCGATGCTGACACTTCGTACAAAAGAAACCAGCCCGTTGAACTTTTTCCGTTTGGATGCCGGGTTGTTTGCCGGAAATAGCATCAATCGTGAAACGGACAGCCGCAAAGACTTTATCGGTCGTCTGGGTGCGGAAAAGCCGATTGGTAATTGGGGTAAATGGGGATTGGGAGTCTCTTATTATAATGGAAGCGTTTATAACCCGACTACTACGGCATATGAATTGCAGGGCAAACAATTTGTGGCTATCGACAAAGGAGAAGCCGGAACCTATATGAAACGTGAATATATAGGGATGGATGCCCAGTTCTCATTTAAAAGTTCCTGGGGTAAAACAACTTTACGTGCCGAAGGTTTATTGGGTACACAACCCGGTATCGCCGGAAGCAGCAAGAGTCCGAATTATAGTTCCCGCCCCGAAAACCTGCCGGAGAACGCTCTGTTTAAACGGCCATTTATCGGTTATTTCTTCTATTTGATACAGGATATAGGTACTTCCCCTTTTTCTGCTGTCCTGAAATATGATGCGTACGATCCCAATACGAAGTTGAAAGGCGGTGAAATCGGTGTGGATAACTCTTTTACATCCAAGACCGACTTGGCTCAAAGTACTTTAGGGATAGGTGCTATATATAATTTCAATAAACATATCCGTGCGCAAGTATATTATGAATTCAACTTCAATGAGAAGTCTCCTTACGTCAAAGGATATGAAAAAGATAGAAAAGACAATGTATTGACCGTCCGCCTTCAGTATAAGTTCTGAAAGGCAGACGGCTTATATTTATTCCATGATAACCACTACCGGATTATCTTCTTCTCCCACTTTCTTCAAAGTTGCGACTTCTGCCGGAATATCACCCGAGTTTGTATGTTCTTCAAACCAGGAGACAACCTCTTCAGCCGAAATGATTTGGGCAAATTCTCCTTTGGGGGATACGGATACCGGCTGTAGCGGGAGGAATCCGTTCAGGTCATTCTCTATGGCTTTCGTATAATCGGAAACTTTTACAATGCCGCTTTTTTTGTCGAAAAAGGCGTTATAAACCATTCGTTTGTTATATAAATCCGTAATGAAGCGGATAAGAATTCCATTTTCTCCTTCTAATATTTCTGTAGGGTATATTGCATGGCTCTTTTCTTTATCGAAACGTTTTTCGACTTCCCAGTGGTAAGCGGCAAGGTCCAAATAACGGACCGGCAATAACGCTTTTTCCGTTACTTGATAAATGGTATCATTGAATTGTTCTTTAAAGAAGGCATCTTTTCCTTGATGCCAAAAGAAATGGTCTCCGAGCGGATAAGCACCTTCCGCGTTATTTTTATAAGAAATAAACATCATACCTGGACCGAATCCATGGTTGGATATTATACTTATAGACTCGATATCTTCCGGGTTCACTTTATAAGACAGTGAGTCTGTTCCAGGGGGGAAAAACTGATTTATAATAGCGCTGTCGCGGAAAACGGTTATCTGGTCCGGTTTCCCTTTTGCTGCGCTGGTATGTGCGACAAGCGTTTGGCCGTCTATATAATTGCTTACTGTGGTGGCCGGAAATTCGTCATTTTCTATGGGAACTTTGAATTTTGTGGCGTAAGAACTATTGGAGTTGTAAACAACCTGCTCATTGTTCCAACCTGCAAAAACTATCCGGTCGTTTGGATAATCCAACCAGTAGCCGTTTATACTGCTGTATCCTTCCGGATCATTACCGATGTGCCCTACGGAAGAGAGGAAATGTCCGGTTGCCTTGTCAAAAAGCAAGCATTGTTTTTGGGCGGTGGTTACAACCAGTTTGTCATGTAATATCTTTATGGAAGGTGCTGCTCCGATCAGGCAACTGTCATTTGTTTCCAGTGGAATATAACGTATCTGTTTGAAACACTCGGATGCTTTCAGGTCTGTAGGAGTTTCAAAAGCCACTCCCAATGGGATTGTATCCAGTTCTTTGCTTGCTGTTTTATTCTCATTGCAGGCAATGAGGCTGAGGCAGGCTGTTGCGATTAATAAGTAGGTTTTCATTTTTTCAGATTCTTTTTTGATGCATCTTTGGTTATTACCACAATGACTCCGTTTTTACCTTTTTCTCCATATTTTTCTATTGCCTTTTCATCTTTCAGTACTGATATGGACTCGATCTTATTCGGGTCCAAGTCTGCAATGATACCATTAGGAATTTCTTTCCCATCGACAATAATAAGTGGCTCGTCCGAATGTGAGGGCTTTTCCCGTTTAATTTTTTTAGGAACGACAACTTCTTTGACTGGAGCAGTTTCATTAATTTTGGCACTTGAAACCTCTTCCAGTTTGTAGGAGATTTCCGGGCGGGCAAATGCTACAACAGCTATGGCTGTAAGAGGGAGTACATACAGGTACTTTAACTTTGCCCATGGATTTGATTTTTGTTTTAACATCATAGTAATTCGCTTTTTTAGTTTACTGTGATTAAAGCTGTTGGCCATAGAAGTGAAGCGCTGTGAACCGACAGCTTTTTTTATTAATAATAGTTGGTATGTTTTTGCGTCGATGCCTTGGCCGATGACATTTTCGTCTGCCTCGTATTCATGGATATTTTGCAATTCCTGCTTAAGTAGCCAGATAGCCGGGTTGAACCATTGGAAAATGGTACAAATACAGCAAATTAGCATATCGAAGGAGTGGCAAGCACGGATATGTGCCAATTCGTGCGCCAGTATTTCTTTTCCGTTTTCTTCCATATCTTTATTGGAAATAACCACATATCCCATCCAACTGAACGGGCTGATTGTTTCTGCCATCGTTATTAATTTACTTCCATTGGGGAGGTTTTGTCTTTCTCCTTTCCGGATTAGCATGTAGAGCTGGATTGTAGAATAAAGAAAGCGTCCCAGGAAAAAGATACAGCCTCCCAGATAAATAGTGAATAATAAAAACAGTCCTGTGGACTTGTTTATTTCAGCAGATGTTTCCGATTGGGTTCCTGCCATCTGTAAAAAAAAATCCAAATCCTGTACGGGACGTTGTATGGCAACCGGAGTCTCTGTTATTATCCGGATAAAGGGAACCAGGATAGATAGTGCTATAACTCCCAACAGAGCAATTCGATTAAAGCGGTGGAAGGTTTCACGGCTTAGCAATAATCTGTAAAACAGGTAAAAAAGAACCAGGCATACAGATGATTTAAGGATATAAACGAAGAAGGCTCCCATGGCTTTATTTTTTATTTGCTTGTTCTACTTCATCCAGCAGTTGCCGCAACTCGTCTACGGAAATTTCTTCTTCCTTGATCAGGGAAGATACGACCCCAAGATAAGAATTATTGAAATATTTGGCAATGACATTTTTCAGTGTACCATTGCTATAAGTTTCTTCGGTAATAGCTGCATAATATTGATAAGTATTACCGTATGTGTTATGAGACAGGAACCCTTTATCTTCCAATCCGCGGACAATGGTAGATAAGGTATTGAAATGCGGTTTGGGTTCTTCATAATATTCAAGTAACTGTTTCACAAACAAAGGCCCTTTCTTCCAAAAGTGGCTCATGATCTCTTCTTCTTTAGCTGTTAGTCTTTTCATATCTCTTCTTGTTTGACACAAAAGAACTAAAAATATTAGTTTCGAAACTAAATAATATAGTTAATAAACTAAAAGGATTCGTTTTATTTAGTTTCTACTTCCTTTGCCGATTAAATGAACCGGTCAAGATATGGTTGTTAGAATTGCTTCTTTATTTAAAAAAGTATAGTGTAAGCGCACACATTCTTATTTTTGTATGAAAAATACCTTATATTTGCTTTCTATTATGAAATAACAGGTAATACCATGAACACTCCACACAATTCTAATCAGAAGATGACCCGTTTCAGGTGGGTGATCTGTTCCATGCTCTTTTTTGCAACGACAATCAATTATCTGGATCGCCAGGTTTTATCTTTGTTGCAACCGATGTTGCAGGATGAATTTCATTGGACAGATAATGACTATGGTACGATAACCGCAATTTTTTCATTGTTCTATGCGATTTCCATGTTGTTTGCCGGACGTTTTATTGATTGGATGGGAACGAAAAAGGGGTATGCGTGGTCTATTGGCGTTTGGTCGGCAGGTGCAGCTATCCATGCCGTTTGCGGGCTTGTGACGGAGCAATGGGTGGGGCTTCCTGATGCAGATGCTTTGCGGGCTGTTGTGGCCGGTACGGATTTGGCAGCAACTATCGGCGTAGTGAGCGTTACCTGTTTTATTATCGCCCGTTGCGTGCTTGCTTTGGGAGAAGCCGGAAATTTTCCGGCAGCAATTAAGGCTACTGCCGAATATTTCCCGAAAAAAGACCGTGCTTTTGCTACTGGCATATTCAATTCCGGAGCCAATGTAGGAGCAATAGTAGCACCGCTTACCGTACCTGTCATGGCAGACTTATGGGGGTGGGAGATGGCTTTTGTTATCGTAGGTCTGATTGGCTTTGTTTGGATGGGGGTCTGGTTATTTGTTTATCAACCCATAGAAGAAAATAAAAAAGTAAATGAAGCTGAATTTGCTTACATTCGTCAGGATGATAAGGCGGAAGCCCCGGTAGAAGAAGTGGAAGGTAAAAAGCGGGCAAAGTTGTCTTTCTGGCAATGCATGAGTTTTCGACAGACCTGGGCGTTTGCTGTAGGTAAGTTTATGACGGACGGGGTATGGTGGTTCTTTCTGTTCTGGACGCCTGCCTATTTAAAGGCTGAATATGAAATGGAAGGGACACAAATTGCTTTGCCGATAGCGATATTATATACAATAACAGTGGTAGGTTCTGTTTTTGGAGGTAAGTTTCCTACCTATTTTATCAATAAAGGAATGAATCCGTATGCCGGGCGGATGCGTGCCATGCTGATTATCGCTTTCTTCCCTTTGGTGGTCTTGTTTGCCCAACCTTTCGGTTATATCAGTTGTTGGGTGCCTATCCTGTTGATTTCCATAGGAGCTTCGGCACACCAGGCATGGAGTGCGAATATATTTTCTACGGTGGGAGATATGTTTCCGAAAGGCGCTATTGCGACTGTTACCGGAATAGGCGGGATGGCTGGTGGCGTTGGTTCTTTTTTTATTCAGAAAGGAGCCGGTATGTTGTTTACTTATAGCGGCGATACGAATATGGTCTTTATGAATTTTGAGGGCAAATCGGCAGGTTATGCCATTGTTTTTATTTTCTGTTCTCTTGCCTATTTGGTAGGATGGTGCATAATGAAACTGCTTGTCCCGAAATATAAGGTGATAGTGGTAGATTGATTTTCCGCAAGTGGAACAAGGCTTTGGAACCCTGTATGATAAACTTAATTAAGAAGAATCTGGAGCAGTATCTGTAATTTACTATTTGTTTTTATTGTATTTTCCTGCAACCTCCCTGTTTTTTTTGCGTCTATATAAACAAACGACTAAAAAGAAACAGAAATGAAAATGAAATTTACCTTATTTTTTGCCTGTTTGCTACTGCTGGCAGCACCAGGTTTTGCCAAATCACGAACAATCGAGGGAAATGGAAAACTTGTAACGAAGAAGATTGAGATTAGTGATTACGATGCAATCTCTACCATCGGTGCGATGGAATTTGAATATGAGAAATCATCATCCGGTCCGTTTCTGGAAATAACGGTGGACGAAAATATATTGCCTTATCTGGATATCCGTGTAAAAGGACATACCTTGACATTCGGTTTTAAAGATTTGCCGAGAGAAACAGAGGTCAGGGATGGAGATGTCCATACATATACTTCCAGTATATCACCTACCAAATTCAAAGTAAAATCCCGTTCTAAAGATTTGAATGAACTGAATCTGGTAGGCGGATGTAATATGACAGTGAAAAGTGTCTTGGACGGTTATAAGATCAATGCCGACCTGGTAGGCGGTGGAAGCATTGATTTTGAGAAAGCCGTTAAGATGCATAAAGGCAAGTTCACCATAGCAGGTGGCGGTAATGTGACATTCGACCGGTTGGATATGACAAATATCGAATGTAGTGTGGCAGGAGGAGGAAGCATCAACTTGAAAGGAGAAGCCGAACGCGGCGATTTCAATGTAGCCGGCGGTGGGACTATCGAAGGTTTCGATTACAAACTGAAGAAGGCGGATTGTAATGTAGCCGGTGGTGGGACAATCCGCGTGTATGCTTCGGAATTTCTGGATGCCAATGTGGCTGCCGGAGGAAAAATTCGTTATAAAGGAGACCCGGAAGTCAGTAAAAATACAGTAGCGGGAGGTTCGATAAAGAAGGAATATTAATTAGTAAAAAAACTGCAATATGAAAACAAGATTATTTACACTGGTTGCCCTGTTTGTTTTAGGAACAGTTACCTGTTTTGCCGCGATAAAAGGAAATGGAAAAGTGATAACTAAAAACATCGATGTCACGGATTATAAAAGTCTGTCGTTAGGCGGCAGTATAAAAAACGGAAGTTGGTTCGGTAGCAATGATAATGAAAGTCCGGTATGTTTTTATAGTCAGACAACAGGAAGTGCTACACTTTCAATTACATTGGATGAAAATTTATTTTCTTATCTGGACATTAAATCGGGAGGTAATAAATTGTCGGTACGTGTGCGGAACAATACAACGATAGCACCGACCAAGTTGGTCGTAAAATGCAGTTCTTCAAAATTGGAAAATTTGCAGGTGTCCGGTTGTTTCGATTTTAAATCGGAGACATCCTTGTCCGGGACAACCTTGAATATCGGAGCATCCGGTGCTTCTGATGTTAAGATAAAACATGCCGTTCGTGTGGATAATTGTTCTTTGTCATCGAGTGGGGCAAGCGACCTTGAATTGAAGGATTTAAAATGTAGCGATATCAAAGTGAGCTCTTCCGGTTCCAGCGATGTGGAGTTGAAAGGCAGTGCGGATAAAGGACGTTTTTCTACATCCGGCAGTAGCGATATCAAGGCGTATGATTTTAAAGTCGGCAAGTTGAGTTGCGGTTCAAGCGGCAGTAGCGATATTAAAGTGTACGTTACCGAGTCGTTGGAAGCAAGTGCCTCCGGTAGCTCTGATATTAAATATAAAGGGAATCCGTCAGTAAAAAGAAGTGTTTCCGGCTCTGCAGATGTTGATAATGTAAAATAATATCTATTTTTGTAAGACTGTTGTAGTTCACGCAATTACAAAGATGGCTTTTTAAAACAAAAATAGAGTAGATATGAAGACGAAAGGATTATTATTAGTAGCTTTCCTGATGGGGATGTTTTTCTCGGTTCAGGCTGCAGACCATGTGAAAGGTAACGGAAAACTTAGTTCCAAGAAAATAACGATTGGCGATTATAATGCCATCAAGATAAACGGGGTGGTGGATTTTTATTATGAACAGTCTGATGCAGAACCGTATCTGGAGGTAACTATCGATGAGAACCTGCATCCGTATGTCAATATCGAAATCAAGGACCGCGAACTGACCGTAAATTTTAAAGGAGCAAAAGTTGACCATTTCACGAAGTTTATCGTGAAGACCAATTCCAAATGGTTGCGTGAAGTAAAGGCTGCCGGTAATGCGAATTTCGTGGTCAACAGTAAGCTGACAGGCGACGAACTGATTGTGAAAGCAAACTCCAATTGTCTTGTCCAGCTAAAGCAACTGGTGAAACTGGGAAAACTGGATTTGAATGTATCCGGCAGTGCCAATATGGTGGTGGATAATATCGATGTCGATATGTTGGAATGCAGTATCAATGGCTCCGGAACAATCAAGCTGACAGCAGGAAAAGCCGGTGAAGGTAAATATGGCATCACTACAGATGGTGAAATCATGGCGTTTGGTGTAGCAGTTCCCGAACTGAGCTGTAATATCAAAGGGAAAGGTTCTGCACAAGTACATGCTACCGAAAATCTGAAGGCGACCGTAATCGGTAAAGGTAGTATCCGTTATAAAGGACCGACTGCCGTACAGCAGAAAGTAATGTTAGGCGGAACAGTTGAAGAGGTGAAATAAAAGAGAAGGAAGGCGGACTGATTTACAGCCAGCCTTCCTTCTTATACCATTCTATGCTTTCCTCCAGTCCTCTGCGCAGGGGATAGGCAGGAGTAAAATTTAAGTCATCCTGAAGCGGCGTAACATCGCAGATCCAGTTACGTTGTTTCAGGATGATGTATTTATCCGTATTTAGTGTCATGCTTTTCTTTAGTAACCTGCCGATCCATTCGGAACAGATACATGCCACATGTACCAGCCCCATCGGGATACGTGCATGGAGCACATGTTTCTTTTTTAGAATCTCCTGGATAAGACGGGCAAACTCTTCATCCGTATAAACATCGCCATCGGCAACAAAATAGTGGCGGTTGCGAATCTGCTCGTTTTCAAGCGCAAGAAAAGCAACGGTAGCAAGGTCTTTTACATAAATGAAAGTAATCCGTTGGGGCGTAAAACCGACGGCAAAGTCGAGACCGGATTTTACACTTTGTATCTCCATAAAATAATCTTTTTCTCCCGGTCCGTATACACCGGTAGGGCGCAAGATAACATAGGGGAAATAAGTTTGGGTACGGATATGGTTTTCCGCTTCCAGTTTACTTTTCCCGTAAGCAGTATCAGGAGTCTGAGGGTCATCGAGGCGGATAGGGCGGAAGGTTTGTTCGTCGCCTTGCCCGTAACTGCTCAGGCTACTCATCAAAAGAAATTTTTTAGGCTTACAACCGGAAGCGGCAAGAGCCTCTATCAGGTTATGCGTGTTCTCCGCGTTGATACGGAAGAAATTCTTTTTATCGAGTGTCTTGGTCAGTCCTGCATTATGGATCACATAATCCCATGCACCGTTTTCCTTGGAAAAATCCGCCAGTTGGGCGGTCAGTGCTTCCGGTTTATTATATTTCAGGTCGATAAAATGTATCCGTTCGTCTTGCAGGTTTGCCCGGCTACTGGATGCGCGTATGCCCGCCCAGACTTCATATCCTCTGTCCAATGCTTCCTTTACGAGGAAGCCTCCGATAAAGCCGCTGGCTCCGGTAATCAATATCTTCATATATCAGTGTTTATCCTTTATATAATAGGTGTAGTAATACCATAATAATCCTATCCAGTTCAGCAGGAGAATCGTCATCACCCAAAGAACTTTTTTTCCGGTACTGATAAAGGGATTCTGCATAACAGCGGTACAACCGAACATAATGACGGTAATACCGATGATATATCCCAGTTCCGGCAGGGAAATCCAGTTGAGTATGTGTGGCAACATATAAGCAGTAATTTAATGTTCATGTTTTTTCAACACCCGGTGGGGCAGGTCGCCATGTCCTACCAATTCTATCGGGCATGCATATTTTTCTCCCAGCCATTCTTCCGAAACATTGGCTCCGGGATGGTAATGGAGGGTTTCGTTTACGCAGGCAATATTTTTAACCATTGCCAGTACGGTTCCTATATCATGTGATACGAGGATAATGGCACTTTCTTTGTTGATTTCTTCCAGTAACTGGTAGAAACGGGACTCGAAACGCTTGTCTACGTATGAGTTCGGTTCATCCAGAATCAACACTTGGGGCTGGGAAACAATGGAACGTCCCAGCAATACCCGTTGTAGCTGTCCGCCGGAAAGTTCGCCGATAGCACGAGTGGATAAATCTTCCAAGCCCATCTGTCCGATAACTTCTTCCACACGCGCTTTTTGCTGAGAGGTGAAAGAACGGAAACGGGGTTTTTCCGATGCCAATCCGGAGGTAATCACATCGCGTACGGAAATCGGGAATTTCTTGTCGATATTGTTCAACTGAGGCAGATACCCGATTTTAAGGGATGGAACGTTTTCTCCATTCCAATAAAAGCGGATGGAACCGGATGTGGGAGCCAATAAACCGAGGATTACTTTTAATAGTGTTGTCTTGCCGCCTCCATTCGGCCCGATAATACCCAGAAAGTCATCTTTATAGACATTCAGTGATATATCATGCAATACGGTCTTGTTTCCGTATGCGGCTGTTACGTTTTGTATCTCAATGAGCTTGTCCATCTGAAAGTTCTTTAGCAATATGGATTAACTCTTTATTCCAATGGAAATCCAACGGATTGATAACTGCAAGCCGGCAACCGGTTTCTTTGGCAATAAGTTCTGCATTCTTTTTGTCGAACTCTTGCTGGATAAATACGACCTTCGTCTGGTTTGCTTTAGCTGTTTCCACCAGTTGTTTAAGTTGTGCCGGCGATGGTTCTTTCCCATCCATCTCGATACATAACTGGGTGAGGTTAAATTCTTCGGCAAAATAGGTAAGTGCCGGATGGTAAATGATGAAAGTGCGTGCCGTCAGCGGGTCCAGCAGTTGTTTAATGGTAACTTCCGTTTGTTCGATTTCAGCAACCAGTGCGTTATAGTTCTTCCAGTAGAATTCGGTATTCTCCTTATCCAGTTGGATAAAAGCATTCAGGGTGTTCCAGGCAATCACTTTAGCTCCTTCTATGCTACTCCAGATATGCGGGTCGATGCCTTCGGGATGAAAATGGTGTTCACCTTCTCCGTGGGAATGGTCTTCCTCTTCTTCTGCGGTCAGGAACTTCATGCCTTTTGAGACATCAAATATTTTGAGTTCCGGATTATTTTCCTGGATTTTTTGCATCCATACATGCTCGAATCCTATATATCCGATGCGCAGGTAGGCATTGCTTTTGCCAATTTCCACCATCTGTTTGGGGGTAGGATCGTATGTTTCGGGACTTTGCCCGGAGGGAACTACACAATTGATTTTGAATTTGTCTCCGGCTATCTTTTCTGCAAAAAAGCGTTGAGGCTCGATGGTTACGGTTACAATATTTCCATCGGCCTGATTTTGTCTGCATGCAGTCAGCAGAACAATGGAAACTAACAGGGTAAATAAAACGTTGTACTTCATTTCTATTCGTTTGAGGGATACAAAGATAGTAAAACAAAAATAAACCCTGTCAGTTGTGCCCGATTAGTATGTTTAATACATTAGTTTTCCTGTTTTGGAGAATAGATATATTTCAGGATGCGTGCACCGAGTACCGGGCGGTAATGGTCCGGTTCATAATAGTCGTGCCAGTCCGAAATAAACTCGTCTTTGCCGGTTAAATCATAAACGACTCCTTCACCCAATGCGTTTTCCATTCGTTGTACATCTTCTGGGTTCATACGTATATGTACCCCGTAATGCGGGCTTATGATGAGTTTCATGTCTGCACCGTTCTTGTCGCAAATCTCCTTTATTTTTTCAAGGCAGCGTATCTGGTCGTGGAAAATTTCAGGAGGATAGGCATTTGTGTCCGATGTTTCATTCAGGTTTGTCCATTCTGCCTGTTCCCAATATTTCTCTCCGAGTTCCTCTATTTCTTTTTCATGCGGGTTAATACCATTGTTGGTGAAAGGTTCCCGTATGATATAAGGGCATACGATGTATTTACGCAACATGTACGGAGTTACTTCCCCGGTTATTTTGTAGTGCAGGTACGGAATCATGATATCCGGATATAAATATCCCTGCAAGTTCTTAAGCTGGAATTGCATATTACTCATTCCGGTAGCACTTGGCGGTAATATATGTTTGAATACCGTACTGGGTATATATTCTCTGAATGACCTCGGGTCAAGTACGATTAAAACATTCTTAATGGAAGCGTTATTTTTTTCCAGCGCTTCCATTTTACCTAATACGCCGCCGATTGTTTCGGAATTGTCATACAAACGTACCGCTTTGCCTCCGTTCAGGTATTTTTCCCATTCCTGAGTTGGAAATGCTACGGTGCACGAGTTGCCCATAACATATGAATCGAATCCCAGGGAATCACGGTACATCATGTAGTTTTCCCATCCTACATGGGACTCGTTCAGATAGGCGCCTACTACATCGAATCTTTTGTATTTATGCAAGACCATAAACGGGTCGAACACAAAATAGGTTGCACTCATCAACAGGAAAGGGAGGCATAAGAGCATTATTTTCAAATAAAAACGTCTTAGCATAACTATCGTAGCGGTTTAAAATTGTATGTATATAAAGTTCTCGGTATCGAATTTACCCAGCAGGAATATCATAAATATCAGAATAAAATAACATGCCCATCTTAAAACGGCGGGCTGTTTCTTAAACAGCTTGTCCAGGTCGTAATGTGCATTCAGGTATTCGAAAATCCATATAAGCAAAATGGAAACACCTGCAACCACGCAGTTATGGTCGGGCATTCCGATATTCATTTCTTTCCAGTTTTGTGCATGGAATGAAATGTGGCTTATGAAATAGAAAGCATCATTGATTGACTCCACCCTGAAAAAGATGAGGGAAAGGGCAAACAACAGATAGGTCCTGAGTATAAACAAGGCATTGGAAACCGGGCGTCCTACTAATTTAGGCAGGTTGTTACGGAAGAATTTGACCTTCATCTCGTAGCAGATAATCAATCCCTGGATTAATCCGTAGATTGCAAACGTCCATCCTGCCCCATGCCATATGCCGAGAGCCACGAATGTAACGACAAGGCTGAACAATACGCCCCATTGTCCGAAACTCCGGAGTTCAGCCGTCAGAGGCACGTATACATAATCCCTTACCCAGAAAGAAAGCGACATATGCCAACGCCTCCAAAAGTCGGCGGTGCTTGTAGCTATGAACGGACGGTTGAAGTTAGGAGATAGCCGTATGCCGAACATCCTTGCCCCTCCGATGGCTATATCGGTATATCCCGAGAAATCGGCATAGAGTTCGATCGGATAAATCAGGCAGGTCATGAGTAGCTGTAGACCGGAAAGGTCGTGTATCGTGCTGAACATCCCTTCCGTATAGGGCGCTATATGGTTTGCAATCAGCAGTTTTTTGAACATACCCAGAATTATCAGTTTCATTCCTGAAACCGCATTGTCGTAATTGAAGTATTTCGGCCTTTTCAGTTCAGCAAACATATCAGCTCCCCGTTCAATCGGGCCCGACAGGAATTTCATGAAGAACAGCATGAACAAAGAGAAGTCTACGATATTGCGTTCCGCCTTTGTTTCTCCCCAATATACATCGACCAGATAGCCGATAGCCTGGAAGGTATAGAAAGACATGCCAAGGGGAAAAATCAGTGAAGTCGCATATCTGAATGAAATCCAGGTAATGACCAGGATTCCGATACTGGCAAAAAGCAAATAACCTGCCCGGTTCTCGTCCGTGCGTTCAATCAGCCTCCCGGCTGCATAGGTGAACAGGGAAATAACTGCCGCGACAAGTAAAAACATCCAACTGGCATATCCTGCAAAGATAGCGCTTGCTGCCAGCAGCAACAGGTTGCGGTACTTGTCCGCAACCAGATAATATAGGATGAAACAGATTACAAATAGTGCTACAAAGCCTACCGATAAGAAAAGCATGTTGTTACTTCATTTTTGTTAATACCGCGTCACACAAATCGCCGATGTTCTTGAATTTTACTATTTCACGGAATTTGAATTTGCAGTTGAATTTATCTTCCACTTTGACAATAATAGTCATGTTGGTCAAAGAATCCCAACCTTCCACATCATCGGCAGTTGTAGTTTCTGTAAGAGTGATATTTGTTCTGTTCAGTACTTCGTGAAAAATAGCTTCAATCTGTTGTAATACTTCTTGCTTTGTCATAATTAGTGATTTATTAATTGGGAAATTTGTTTTCTGTCTATTTTATTACTTGCCGTTGTCGGAAACTGTTCTATGCAGTGGATATGTTTCGGCAACATATAATGGGGCAATTTTTGTCCTAAATAGTTGTATAGAGCCTCTTTGTCGCACGAAGGGGTTTCCACCGCCATATGCAATTCACTGCATATGCCTGCACTTAGAACAGGGATAACTACAATATTGGGAGTCTGTTCGAAATATTGTTTTGCCGTATACTCGATTTCGCTCAGTTCGATACGGAATCCTTGTATCTTGACCTGGTAATCTTTTCTTCCGCAATAGATAATGTCTTCATCATCATCCATGATACACAGGTCGCCTGTTTTATAATACAGTGTTCCGTCGGCAGTCTTTACCAGAGCCTGTGCCGATTTCTGAGGATCGTTAAAGTAACCGTTCATGACTTGCGGACCGGATACCCACATTTCGCCCAGTGTGCCGTGAGGCATTTTATTGCCGTCTTCATCTGTAATTATTACATCGATGCCTTCGAAAGGTTTGCCGATGGCAACCATGCCATTATGCTGCTTGCATGCTTCCCGGCGTGGCACATGGTAGTACGTGCAATAGATGGTAGCTTCCGTAGGGCCGTATAAATTGTATATTTCCGCATTAGGTATCGATTTCCTGAATCTTTCCAGCAATTCAGTCTGGGAGGCTTCTGCCGTTACCACAAGATATTTCAGGGACGGTAAATCGATTTCGTCGAAGTATGGGGAAATCAGTTGTAATACCGAAGGGGCAACAGCGGCGAAGGTCAGTTCATACTGTTCCAGCAGTTCGAATACTTTCAGGTATTTTACGTCTTTATATCCGACTGTATAGATACAGGCCCCGATTGCCAGCGGATATAAAGTGGAAACGACAGAAACGTCGAAAGTCAGTTCGAACATCTGTAGCATCCGGTCGCTTGCATCGAGTTTCCAGCCTATATTATGATAAGCTTTATAGAACGCATTCAGATTGTTGCGGGAAATAGGCACTCCTTTCGGTTCGCCCGTACTGCCTGAGGTAAAGATAATGTAAGCATTTTTGTCGCCTGAAGCAGTATAGGTAATAGCTTCAATAGAATGGGCGGACTCCATGTCAGGAGAAATAAGCCGTATATCGTGTTGGCTCAGATACTCATATCCGTCCCTGTCGGAACAAATAACCGTATGCAGTCCGGCAAGCCCGGCAATTTTCAGGTTACGACTTTCCGGGTAAGAGGGATGAAGGATAACATATGTCTTGCCACTGAACAATACGGCAAGTATGGAAGCATATGTTTCTATATTGTTTCCGGCAACTATACCGATCGTTTCCTCTTCGAGATTTGATATACATTGGTAAACAGTAGCGGTATAGGAACCTAACTCTTTATATGTATAAGCTTTATCTTCAATAACGAATGCATTGTTTTGAGGAACCTGCCTGATTGTCGCAAGGATATCCGCTAACAGGTTAGAATTGTTTGTTATTTCCATATATGATATAAAATATGTCGTTTTGCTTGATTTTCTACCATCAAAAAGCAAGAATCTCGATTTGTCATTCAAATCGCGCGCAAAGTTATATATTTTTCATGTAATAATAAGAAAAACAATGGGGAAACAGGTTTGGACTTTGCTGGAAACCAGACTGTACAATACAGGGCAGGTAATTCAATTTAGTATTGCTACTAATTCAAATTAGTACCGCATGTAAATTCAATTAGTAGCGATAGTAATATTTATTAACATTTGACTATGGCTATACCAGGAAGTAGCAGGTGTAAATTTAACATCGAACGATAGGACTGATAGTTTTCGGGAATTCATACTGAAAAGAAAGACCAATTAATGTTACATAATAGGGGGGATGTTGACATAATGGGGGATAACCCCCTGTTTTGTCGCAAAAAACCTACAAAAGGAGAAATAAAAATAAATATACCCTTAATCCGCTAATTTTCTCTTTTATATATAGCCTGCTTATACAGGGAAAAGTATACTTTTTGAATTTTCATTCAAAAAAATGAGTTTTATTTTAAACGAAAAATGGAAAGGCGGACTCTTCTATTTATAACAACGGAATAATTTATGAATGAAAAAGATAAAATAGACTCATTGTGTGAAAATCTTCTCCATGATAATGGACAGGAAGAACAGGCCGTTTTTGAAGACTGGAAGGCTGAACATCCGGATAATCAAAAAATGTATGAGGTTTTGGCTCGAATTGAAATATCTTCAGAGGTATCCGAATATGCAGAAAGCGTACGTGGAAATATATTCAGGCAGCTAAACTCTGAAATAGATAGACGTTCTTTCCGGCTGCATTGGCTGAAGGTTTCAGTGGCTATTGTTCTTGCCTTAGTTCTGTTAGGTGGTGTTGGCTATTTCAGTTATAATGAAGGCTATAAAAAACAAAGTAGTCAGCTTGTGACTTATGAAAATCCATTGGGAATTAAAAGCTCTATTGTTTTACCGGATGGCAGTAAGGTGATATTAAATGCAGGTTCTACGCTGACTTATCCCACGAATTTTGTAGGAAAGGAGAGAAAAGTAATTATCAGGGGAGAAGGTTTTTTTGAAGTAATGCATGATGACAAACATCCGTTTATTGTCTCTACAAATGATATTCAGGTGAAAGTTTTAGGAACGAAATTTAATGTAAAAGCATATAACGATGAAACAGATATAGAAGTAACGCTTAGTGAAGGTAGTGTATGTATCGGCTTGGCGGAAGGAAATCCGTATATTATATTGGAGCCCTGCCAGCAAGTTCGTTTTGACAAGGTTAAAAGGCTCTTTTCTAAGCGAAATGTAGATTTGAATAATTATACAGGTTGGAAGGATGGAAAGTTTTATTTTAATAGTGTGACATTCCAAAATATAGCACGGCAATTGGAAAGGAAATTTAATGTGCATATTTATATTGCTTCGGAACAATTACAGAATACGGTATTTTCCGGAGAGTTTGTACGGGGAGAAAATTTAGAGCAAATATTGAGAGTGATGGCAATAGATACAAGAATTAAGTATAGGATAGATGGAGATCTGATATATATCAAATAAAAGTAAACTTAGTTAATCATTTAAATTTTTAGTCTTATGATAAACACAACGTAACACAAAAAAAGAAAAACCGGAAAATGTTGGCAGCGTTTCCCGGTTTATGAGACTTTGGTCTGAAATTCTTAGCAACACAATTACAAACCTAAAATCATTACAAAGGTATGAATTTATTTTCAAACAGAGGGCTGACTATACCCATTTGTCAGTTCAAAAAAGTTATTAACATTATGAGAATAACCATAGTACTATGCTTGTTAACCACTTTTTGTGCATTTTCATCAGTTAGTTATTCGCAAACAGCCGAAATATCGCTCGATTTGGAAAGCGTTACTTTGAGAGAAGCAATGAATGCAATTAAAAAACAGAGTGATTTTTCTTTCTGGTATAGAGATGATGAGGTAAACTTATCGAAAAGGCTATCTGTGAAAGCAGACAGGATGCACATAGACAATGTAATGTCTCAATTATTAGCCGGACAAAACTTGTCTTATACAATTGATGATAATCATATTATCATTTATAAAAGAAATGGAACGAATGAGGTGAACCAACGAGGACGCCGTATATCCGGAATTATTAAAGATGAGTTTGGTGAACCGGTGGTAGGAGCTAATATTTTTGTGAAGGGAACGACAATCGGAACAACGACGGACATAGATGGAAAATTCAATCTGGAAGTTGAAAAGACAAACGAACCTTTAGTCGTTTCATATATAGGTTACAATACGCGGGAAATAACGATAGGAAATAATGTTAACTTTGTTATTCAACTATCACAAGATACCCAAAATCTGGAAGAAGTCGTTGTTGTCGGGTATGGGAGCGTGGCTAAAAAGGAGTTGACATCGGCTATTTCTCATGTTTCAAGTAAGGATTTTCTAAATATAAGTAGCGTGGATCCTTCGATGATGATTCAGGGAAAGGTATCCGGTGTTTCTGTTACTAATACGGGTATGGGAGATCCTAATAACCAGGCAAGTATTCAGATTCGTGGTATATCGTCCCGTTCTGCCGGTTTAGGGCCGCTCATTGTAATAGATGGTGTTCCCGGCGGAAATTTGACCAATATTAATCCGAATGATATCGAGTCGATGGATATATTGAAAGACGGTGCAGCTTCTGCAATTTATGGAACAAGAGGTAGCAATGGTGTCGTTTTGGTTACTACCAAAAAAGGGGCTCGTGATGGACAGCTACATGCCTCTTACAGTGGGACAGTCAGTGCAAATTTTATGGTACATGATTTGGACCCGTTAGGTGCCGATGAGTTCCGTAAATATCGCGTTCCGAATAATCAGGGAGTAGACCAGGGAGGAAATACCAATTGGATGGATGAAATTAGCCGTACCGGCTTTGCCCACCAGCATACATTGACCATATCCGGAGGTAATACTAAAAGTAACTATCGTGCAAGTATCGACTATAAAGATGCCAATGGTATCGATATTCGCTCAAATCGTAAAGAATATGGGGCAAGGTTTTCAATAAATCATGCAACGAAAAGTGGATTGTTAAACTTTTCGGCAAATGTCAGTCCCCGTTTTGTTTATCGGAATAATTCAGATTGGAGTGTATTTCGGTTGGCATTGGAAGCGAATCCTACAACACCTGTTTTTGATCCGAAAATTCCGGGACAATATAGTAATTTCAATGGGCAAGCAGCGAATATAAATCCTGTCGAACTGTTAAAGTTAGACCAAAGCGGAGGTGAGACTAAATTGTTGGATTGGGATGCAACTGTAAAATTGAATTTATTGCCTTTATTGGCAAAAGATGGCGAATCAATTCATTCTTTGAACACTCAGGTCACTTTGGCACAACAGCAAAATGATAATTTTAATTTCTGGTTCCGTCCAGCAACCAGTACATTAGCCCAAAATAGCGGACGTTCGGGAGAAGCCAGCCGGGATTATGGAAAATCTCGTCAGGAAAGTTTGGAATGGCTTATTAATTATGCAATGGAAAAGAAAGAACATCGCTTGAAAGTCATGGGCGGTTATTCTTACCAGTATTTCCAAAATTCAGGAATGTCTGCAGCAAATAAAGATTTCCCTTCAGATATCCTTAGCTATAATAACCTTTCACAAGGTGAATGGGCAAAAGAAGAAGGGCGTAATGAAATGGGAAGTTATAAGAATGATTCCAAATTAATTGCATTCTTTGGCCGTGTCAATTATGATTACAAGGGACGTTATTTGTTGGCTGTTTCTTATCGTTATGAAGGCTCTTCCAAGTTTGGTAAAAATAATAAATGGGGACATTTCCCCGCTGTTTCTGCCGGTTGGCGTATAAGCGATGAGTCTTTTATGAAAAATGTATCTTGGATTAACGATCTGAAAATACGTGGAGACTTTGGTGTGACAGGTAATCAGGATTTTGATAGTTACAAGTCGTTGGCTACAATGCAGGGATTCGGCAGCTATTATTACAATGGCCAATATTTTACGGTCTGGGGGCCTGCAAAGAATCCGAACTATGACTTGAAATGGGAGAAAGGGCTGAATTGGAATGTCGGAGTAGATTTTACATTGTTTAGTAACAGGGTGTATGGCTCATTGAATTATTATAGCCGTAAACAACAGGATTTGTTGGGTAATTATAATGTAGCAGTTCCTCCTTATTTATTTGCTGAGACATTTGTGAATGTGGGGAACATGGTAAACAAAGGTCTCGAGATCGATTTGAATGTACAGGCTGTCAGAACAAAAGATTTTAGTTATAATATTGGTTTTGTCGGCTCTACAAACAATAATAAGTTCTTGAATTTTTCGAACAATGAGTTTACCGGACAGGATTTTTATAATGTCTGTGATATGGAGTCTCCTGGGAATCCGGGAAGATTGCAACAGATTCGGGAAGGTGAGCGTTTAGGTAATTATTATACTTGGGTATATGCAGGGGTTGATGATAATGGAAATTGGTTGGTCTGGAATAAAGATAATACAGAGAAAATATCTATTAATGATGCAAAGGAGGAAGATAAACGGGTTACCGGCAATGGTTTGCCAAAATTTACAGCTTCGTTAAGTAATACTTTTACTTATAAAAACTGGGATTTGACTGTTTATTTGCGTGGAGCCTTTGGTTATGATTTGTTTAATGTACATGATCTTTATTATGGATTGCAAAACGCTCCGGGAAATGTATTGAAAAAAGCCTATGATAAAAATGCAGCTATCACAACTGGACAAAATGTATTGACTGATTACTTTATAGAAAAGGGTGATTATGTAAAACTGGATGTTGTAACATTAGGATACCGTTTTAATATAAACAATAAATGGCTTGAAAGTATACGATTGTATGCAACGGGAAAAAATCTGGCTACTATCACCGGTTTTAGCGGGGTAGATCCTTCAAGTTATCAATTGAACGGCTTGACACCCGGAACCAATAATGGTACCCGAAATTATTATCCGACAACCATTCAAATGCTGTTCGGTTTACAATTAGAGTTTTAATATTTAACCTTAAAAATCAGATTCTTATGAAATACAGAAATATTATAAGCTATTTGGGATGTGCCCTTTTGTCCACGCTCTCATTTTCTTGTACGGATTTGACGGAAAATGTGTATGACCAGATAGTTACAGAAAATTATTATAATACAAAAGATGATGTTGTCCGTGCAGTGTTCCGTCCTTTCGAACATGCCTTTTGGAGTATAGGGCCGCGTTTTACTATTAATGAAGAAACGACGGATCAGTTGGGAACATGGAATCGTGACGGCTGGTGGGTCGATGGCCAGATATGGCAACGTTATCATTATCATACATGGACTATTGATGATGATATAAGTGAATGGGATGCCTGTTTTACTGGTATTATGCAATCTTGTTCGGTATTAGATGATTTTAAGGAACTTGATCCTGAAACATTTAAAATGAGCCAGGAAGAATTTAATGCTTTATCCGCACAAATCCGGACATTAAGAGCCTGGTTTTATATCCGTTTATTGGATGCATATCGTAATATCCCTTTGGCGATAAGTAAAGATGCCAGTTTAAATTCACAAGGGCAGGTACCACCGGAAGATATCTTCAATTTTATTGAAACAGAACTGATTGAAAGTCTTGAACAATTGCCTAAAAAAGAAGGAGCAAACGGAAACGGAGATAAGCAGGGACAATGGAACCAGGCTGGAGCAGCAGCTTTGTTGGTCCGTTTGTATCTGAATGCAGAAAAATGGATTGGAAAGGATATGTATGATAAATGTGCTAAATATGCTCAGAAAATTATTGATGGGACTTATGGCTTTTATGAAATAGATACCAGATGGGATGCCCCGTTTGATTGGAATAATGAGACGTGCGATGAGATTATATTCGGTTTTCCGGGTAGCTACGGCCGGAGTCATTGGCATTATGAGTCGGATGTTTATAAGTGGTGTTTACCGGCAAATGCCCACTTTTATCTTGGAACGGTGAAACAAGGAGGATTTAATCCTAAATATGCTTTGCAGCCGAGTCGTGATATCGAAGGAAATCTTTATAATTTCACATTAGGTATGCCTGTACATAAATTCCAAAAGTATCCGGAAGATTTCCGTTTGAAGAAGTACAAGAATCTTGGAAATAATACACGTGAAGGCATGTTCTTGTTTGGCTATTTGGAATATGAACAAAATGGTGTTATGGAAAAAGTGACATCTCCCTCCAATAATATGCCATTGTATATTCGTGACCAGGTGGGTGTTTTCCATGATACGGCACCAGGTTCGGTTCCTGAAAATAAGATTTCGGATATGAAGAATGGTGATCATAATTCAGGTTGGCATTTTGCAAAATATCCATTTTATAGTGATGAAGATGCCGGAAAACTGGAGGCTGATTATTCGGAAATAAGATTGGCTGAAATTTATTATTCGCTGGCGGAATGTAAATTCCGTTCTGGAGATACGGAGGGAGCCGGTAAATTACTGAATGACGTTCGTAAACGTTATTATCCGGTTGAAAAATACCAGGAATATTTATATGTTCCGGAAGGAGATGTTCGGTTGACGGAAAATGAATTGCTTGATGAGTGGGGACGTGAATTTTTAGCTGAAGGACGTCGCCGTACGGATTTATGCCGATGGAACAAATTTTCTACCGGAATCTGGTGGGATAAACAACCGGATGCAAATAATCATACGGATATTTTCCCTATCAAGCGAAATACGTTGGGCTCAAATCCTTTCTTAGTACAAAATCCTGGATATGATGATATAACTCGTTAATATTCTAAGTGAAGAGGGAAGGACTCCTTTGATTTCTTTCCTCTTCTAAAATTAAAATTTAATACCATGTTGTCAAGAAGAAATTTTATACGTCATTCGGCATCTGCTATTGCTGCCGGGTTGGTTATGCCATCTCTGTTAAATGAGAATAATGTATTTGCTCGTACTGTTGGAGCAAATGACAAAATAAATGTGGCTCTCATCGGATGTAAAAATATGGGATGGGCAGATTTGTCGGATTTTTTATTACATCCCGAGGTCGATTGTGTAGCTTTGTGTGATATTGATAGGAATATCTTGGGAGAAAAAGCTTTGGAATTGGAAAAGTTGAGGGATAAAAAAGCCTCTCTTTACAGTGATTACCGGAAGTTGTTGGATAGAAAAGACATAGATGCTGTAATTATTGGGACTCCGGACCATTGGCATTGTTTGCAAATGGTTGATGCATGTGCCGCAGGAAAAGATGTATATGTGGAGAAACCGATTGCTAATTCAATCGCAGAGTGTGATGCAATGGTCGCAGCTGCTAAGAAATATAACCGTGTAGTTCAAGTAGGCCAACAGCAACGTAGCGGGAATCATTGGCATGAAATGAAGCGTTATATTGATAGTGGAAAACTGGGGAAAATAGCCCGGGTAAATGTTTGGGCTAATTTTAATTATGCAACAATACTCAACCCGGTTCCGGATGGAGCTGTACCTGTCGGCGTTGATTTTGAAACATGGTTAGGGCCTGCCCCCAAAAGAACATTCAATGAAAAGCGGTTTCACGGACTTTGGAGGATGTTCTGGGATTATGGTGGCGGGCTTATGACAGACTGGGGTGTTCATCTGATGGATATGGCCCTGTGGGGCATGAATGTGAAAGGTATGCCGAACCGTGTGATTAGCTCTGGCGGCAATTTTGCCTATCCGGATAATTATGCCGAAACATTCGATACATTGTCTGTTATTTATGAATTTGACGATTTTTTGATTCAATGGAGTAATATTGCCGGTACGGAGACAGGTCCTTATGGAAGAAACTATGGCGTTGAATTTAAAGGTACGAATGGAACATTAGTGGCGAATCGAGAGAGTTGGGAAGTCTATCCGGAACAGAATAAGATAGAGGCAATCAAAAGCATGCCCAACTACCAGGATCATAAAGATCATGTTACTAATTTTCTTAATTGCATGAAAAGCCGGGAAATGAATACGGCTTGTACCATAGACAATGGTAGCCTGTGTGCCAAATATGCTCATCTGGGAAATATTTCAGCACGTGTTAAGTCTGCTCTTATTTATGATGATGTGAAGAGAACATTTAATAATGCGGAGGCTGATAAGTTAGTTAAACCGGCTTACCGCAAACCTTGGAAGTTCCCAGAATTATAATATTTACCTGTAAAACAATTTGTATGAAGACTAAAATATATTTTCTAATATTGTTTGTATTTGTTTCTTTATCTGTTTTGGCTCAGGAAAAATATCCCGGACGTGCACCTATGACGCATGAAATGACGGAATACTGGTCGCCTCAACCTCCTGTTGTGACACCGGGAAAGACTCCGGAAAAGCCTGTGAAAGCACCTTCTGATGCAATTATCCTGTTTGATGGAAAAGATTTGTCGAAATGGGAAAATTCGAAAGGCGAAACTGCCGGGTGGACTGTCCATGATGGGGTATTCACGGTGAAAAAAGGAACCGGAGATATTTATACCAAACAAAAATTTAATGACTTTCAGTTACATTTGGAGTGGCGTGTTCCGGTTGGAATAAAGGGAGAAAGCCAATTTAGGGGGAATAGCGGCGTATTCTTGCAGGGTATGTATGAGATTCAGATTTTAGACTGTTATCAGAATGAAACTTATGTGAATGGTCAGACAGGTAGTATCTATAAACAAACTCCGCCATTAGCGAATGCGATGAGTAAACCGGGAGAGTGGAACACTTATGATATTATTTACACGGCTCCTACTTTTAAGAAAGACGGTACTTATCGTACGCCTCCCCGCGTAACTCTTTTGCAGAATGGAGTATTGTTACAGAATAATACAATTATCCAGGGAACAACTCCTTATGTGGGATTCCCGGAGGTAATAAAACACGAGAGTGGCCCTATAGGTTTACAAGATCATGGAGATGACAGTGCGCCGATTAGTTTTAGGAATATCTGGATAAGAGAGTTGTAATCTTTAAAGACAGGTCTCTATGCAAAATGTCAAGATATCAAGAAGGACAATGTTAGTTGCTTCAGGTTTAGCTCTATTGGGAGCTAAACCTGTAAAAGCAATTTCTTTATCTCATTCCAATATCACTAAAAGGGAAAAGCCATTTCGTATCAGTTTGAATACGTCTACAATATCAGGGTATAATCTGCCTGTGGAACAACAGATAGAGTATTGTGCGGAAGCTGGCTTTGATGGTATTGAATTGTGGACGAAAGATATAGCAACCTATGTACGGAAGGGTGGAACTTTACAATCCTTGTCTGACAGGTTAAGGAGCTCGCATCTTATACTTGAGAATATTATTGGCTTTTCCCCCTGGATTGCCGGGGGAAAAGGTTTGGATGAGATGATGAGAGAAATGGATATGGCATCCGCTTTAGGTAGCCGATGTATTGCTGCAACGGCACTGGGTATAGATAAAATCGACCGGAATGATTTTGAGATGTATTCTTGTAATTATCGCAGGTTACTGGAATATGGGGATTCGGTCCATGTACGTCCGTTGTTGGAAGTTTGGGGGGCAGGAGCTTTGAATCAAATATCAGATGCTGCTTGTATCGCTTTAGGAACCGGGCATCCTAAGGCTTCGATGTTGCTGGATTTTTATCATTTGTATCGAGGAGGGAATGCTTTTGACAGTTTACGTTTGATTAATGGAAGTGAACTTCCTGTCTTCCATATAAATGATTATCCTTCTGTACCTGCCCGGGATAAGTTGTCGGATGCTGACCGGGTTTATCCAAATGATGGTGTTTGTCCGTTCGATAAGTTATTGCCTCTTTTATATGAGACCGGATTTAGAGGGGCTTTGTCTCTCGAACTGTTTAATCCTGCTTATTGGTCGGATGCAGATGTTCGGAAATCATTACAGATTGGATATGAAAAAGTTAGAACTGTAATTTTACAGTCGATGCAATGAGTTTATAAACAGAAATGATAGAAAAATATGGGAAAATATATATTGATATTTCTTTCGTTATTCTGCATGGCATGCAGTAATAATAAGATAAATGAGCCTGTCAATTTGATATTTGATACGGATATGGCTCCGGATTATGATGATGTAGGAGCATTGGCCTTGTTGCACGCTTTGGCTGATTCGGGAGAAGTTCATATTTTAGCTACGGTATCTTCTAATAAATGTGTTACGGCAGTACCTTGTATAGAAGTTATTAACACCTATTTTGGCCGTCCGGATATACCTACGGGAGCTGTGCGCGGGGAAGCGGCTGACCGTACGACATGGCATAGCGGATTACGATGGACTGAAGAATTACCCAAGCGGTATCCTCATCATACGAAATCGACAGCAGACAGCGAAGATGCATTGGTACTTTACCGTCGTATACTTAGTCGACAGCCGGATCAGAGCGTGACAATTGTGACTGTTGGCTTTTTCTCTAACTTGCAAAATTTACTTTTGTCCGGACCGGATTCTATTTCTCCGTTATCAGGCAAGGAATTGGTTAGAAGAAAAGTAAAACAATTGGTTTCTATGGCTGGCGCTTTTCCGGAAGGACGTGAATTCAATGTTTATGTCGATGTGAAAGCCTCTCAGTTTATAATAAAGGAATGGCCAACACCTATCTTGTTTAGTGGTTTTGAAATAGGTTCTCAGATATACACGGGAAAGCGGTTAGTGGAAAGTGGCATTCAAAACAATCCGATTGTAGATACTTATACAATGTGCTTGCCTCAGGATAATCCGGAAGGACGGGATAGCTGGGATCAAACAGCTACATTGGTCGCTGTTCGTGGAGCCTCTGATTATTTTGATGTGGAATATGGTTCGATAACGGTGAATGATGACGGTAGTAATACCTGGAAAACAGACCCGAATGGTCGCCATGCCTGCCTTCTTTTTAAGATGCCTAAGGAACAACTGACTAAGGAAATAGAACATTTAATGATGCATATGCCGGAAAAATAGAAATGGATTTTGTTTGAGTGATTTTAGTTTGTGTTTTGATTTAAAATAATATTCATGAAAAAATATTTGTTCGTTTTAGTATTTGTTTTGAGTATGTGTTCTCTGAACAGCTTTTCTCAAAGTAAATATTATAAAGCAAGTGAAGAATGGTTACGAAAAAGCGAAGCGTGTAAACCGGCTCTTGTTTACAAGGAATGTTATCCTTTGCGAGTTGTTAATGCAGTGAAAGATGAGAAGGCTTACCAGGGTTGGAGGATGGAAGAGTGCGGGCCTGTCTATCCGTTGTTCAATGAATCTTTGAAAAATCAATCGGGAATTATTCTTGATTTTGGGGAACATATGACTGGCGATTTTACTTTTTCATTGAAACTTTTAGGGAAGGCTGTAGCAGATGCTCCTGTTCGTTTGAAGTTTACTTTTGCGGAAGTACCCGGAGAGTTGAATACTCCGTTTGACCCTTATCCCGGAGGTCTGTCACGTGCTTGGCTACAAGATGAGGTGATGACCTTGATGACTGTCCCTGTTGAAGCAACAATACCTCGAAGAGTGTCATTCCGGTATTTAAGGATTGATGTACTGGGAGCTTCTTCTTTTGATTTTGCCTTTGATAAAATTTCTTTTAAAGCGCAGAGTACAGTGAAACCTATTCAGATGGATTTGTCTCCAACAACAGATTTGTTGGTTAAAAAGATTAATGAAGTAGGGCTCTCCACACTTAAGGAATGTATGCAAACGGTTTATGAAGACGGACCTAAGCGCGACCGGCGTTTATGGATAGGTGACCTCTATTTGGAAGCATTAGCAAATGCTTATTCATACAAAGAACATGCTCTGACCAAGCGTTGTTTGTATTTGCTGGCTGCTCTTGCCAATGACGAAGGGCTTTTGCATGCAACAGTATTTGAGGAACCTTATCCTCATCCGCAAGAAGGGCAACACTGTATCGATTATGCATTGATCTATAACGTAGCATTGTTGGAATATCTGAAGGTGACTGGTGATAAAGAGACTGCAGACGATTTATGGCCTGTGGTAGTTCGTCAAATAGAAATGGTTCTTCGTCAATTTTCACCTGAAATGATTTATGATATGCAAAAGCCTCCTCTTTATTGGTTAGTTTTTGATTGGAAAGATCATTATGACCGTCAGGCGTCTATGCAGGGATTAACAATTTGGGCTTTAACGCGTAGTTATGAACTGGCTCGATTGCTGGGGAGGGAAAAAGAGGTGAGAGAATGGCCGGTTTTGGCAGCCCAGATGAAAAAGGCTGCTCGTAAACAGTTTTATGATAAAAAGCAGGGTGTGATTGTTAGTGGAGTCGAGAAGCAGGTCTCTTATCTCTCGCAGGTATGGATGATTTTATCGGGAACGTTGAATCAGAAAGAAGGACGATTGGCTATGCAGACCGTGATGGCTATGCCTGATGCCTGCTATCCAGGTTGTCCATACGCTTATCATTATGTGATGGAGGCTTTGTTGGAATGTGGCATGAATAGTGAAGCTAAGACCTTACTTATAGATTATTGGGGAGGAATGGTAGAAAAAGGAGCTGATACGTTTTGGGAAGTTTATGATCCGAACAATGACGAATTATCTCCTTATGGTTTTTTTCCAATGAATAGTTATTGCCATGCATGGAGCTGTACTCCTGTTTATTTCATTAATAAATATCCTGATATATTTCAATAAGAAGTGTCAAAAGGGCTGTCAGTGTCAAATCAGGGAAATGCGGACGTATCTTAGCAACAATTTTTTCTATAGCAATTTTCATTTGGACGCGGATAGTACTTTCACTTAATGAAAGAATTTCCCCTATTTCCTTAGGTTTTAGTCCTTCCTGGCGTGCCATAAGGAAAATAATCCGACACTTTTCTGGTAATTCGTTAATAATTTCAGTGAGTAGTTGTTCTATTTCTTTTTCGATGAGTTTTTGATCAGGTGGAGACTCCACCTGATCTTTCAATTGAATTGAAAGATCATTTAATACTATTTGATTGTATTCTTGTTGTTTATTGAGATAACGTGCCGCTTCATTTTTAGTTATAATATAAAAATAGGCTTCCAAATTTGTGATATCTTTTAGTTTCTTACGAGATTGCCAAATTGATAGAAACACGTCTAATACAACATCATGGCATGCTTCTTTATCTCGCAAAAAATAATAGGCAAAACGAAATATCTTATTATAATATACCTGATAGAGCATATTAAAGGCACTTCTATTATCTTCTGAAGTAGCGAGGGCAAGATCTTCAAATGTAAATTTTACCACTTTTAAAAGAAAAATAAATTATGTACAAATATATAAATATAATCTCAAATTACAAGTCCGTTTTCTTTTCTGTTTTCGTTCATGTAAAAAAAATGTAAGTTTGTACACATAAAATGTAACATACAAAAATGAAAACTTTAGTACATACAGATAAAGAGCTGATAGAAGAGATCATCCGGAAATGTGAAATCTGTTATGTCGGATTGGCTGATACCGACGGAACTCCTTATGTTTTGCCGATGAACTTTGGCTACCGGGAGGGTGTTATATATCTACATTCCGCTCAGGAAGGGAGAAGTATCTCTATTTTGGAACGGAATCCACGGGTATGTATAACCTTCAGTACAGACCATGACCTGGTGTTCCAGCATCCGGAAGTGGCATGCAGTTACCGGATGCGTTCGAAGAGCGTGATTGGTTGGGGAACAGTCCGGTTTGAAGAAGATTTCGACAAAAAAACGGAAGCGCTGGATATCATCATGAAACAGTATTCCGATAAAGAATTCCGTTATTCGGACCCGGCAGTGAAGAACGTAAAGATATGGGTGGTCGAATTGGATGAGGTAACTTGCAAGGAATTCGGGGCACCGCATAAAAAAAACTGACAGTTGACAAGTGACAGTTGACAGTGGGAAAACACCTTGGTGAAATTAAAATTCGCTTAGAATCAAAATATAACTGCCAAGTGTCACTTGTTAACTATCAACTATTTTGTATTTTTGTTGCCAAATATGATATTCTTAAAATAATGGGATTGCAAAAGCATAGCAGGGTGCTGAATGAAACAGTTGAAAAGCTATCGGACGAATGTTCGTATAAGCAGTTGTTTCATGCCTATCGGGACGAAGAAGCACTGCCTTCCGGTGAAGTTCTGAAAGAAATCATAGACTTATGCCGGGCCATCCTGTTTCCGGGCTATTATGGGAATGCACGTATCAGCCAGCAAACAATCCGTTTTCATACAGGAGTGAATATAGAAACACTCCATACTTTACTTTCCCGGCAGATTTATGCAGGTTTGTGTTTTGCCGATACATCCTGTACTTCCTGTCCCGAGGAAAAAATCTATACAGAGGCGGAAGCTCTTTCGGAAGCCTTTATAGCGACCCTGCCGGAGATGCGCAGCCTGTTGGCAACAGATGCCGAGGCTGCATTTAACGGAGACCCTGCTGCTTGTAATATCAATGAAGTCATATTCTGTTATCCCGGTTTCCGGGCTATTTGCAACTACCGTATTGCACATCAGCTATACTTGCTGGGTGTCCCTTTCATCCCACGTATGATTACTGAAATGGCACATTCGGAAACGGGTATCGACATTCATCCCGGGGCACAAATCGGATATTATTTCTCTATCGACCATGGTACGGGTACTGTGATTGGGGAAACAAGTGTGATAGGCAATCATGTCCGTATTTTCCAAGGAGTCAGCCTTGCCGGAGAGAAACTTCCGCCGGATGAAAACGGGAATGCGATACGGGGGGTGGCACGCCATCCGATACTGGACGATTATGTTACGGTTTATTCTAACGCCACTCTGCTGGGCAGGATTCATGTAGGTAAAGGCGCCACGATTTGTGGTAACGTCTGGATTACCGAGGATGTTCCCGCCGGGGAGATACGAACACAACAAGATCAGAAATATTAATATTAACATTCAATTAATAATCAACAATGGGACAACTGCTATTTTACCTACAGGCACGAATTGCCGGTTGCCTATTGTCTATTGTCAATTAAAATGAGCGAGACATTTGAAATGGTGGCCAAAACCCTTTACGGGTTGGAAGAAATACTGGCCGGCGAATTATTACCTTTAGGTGCCAACGATATTCAGATTGGTCGCCGAATGGTGTCTTTTACAGGAGATAAGGAAGTGCTTTACAAAGCCAACTTCTATTGCCGTACGGCATTGCGTATCCTTAAACCTATCTATCACTTCAAAGCAAAGGATGCCGACACTGTCTATAAGGAGGTGAAGAAAGTAGCATGGGAAGACTATATCGCCCAGGATAAAACTTTCGCAATAGACTCTGTAATCTATTCCGATGATTTCAACCACTCCAAATTTGTGGCATACCGTACGAAAGATGCGATTGTAGACTATTTCATGGAAAAATTCGGCAAACGCCCTTCCGTCCGTGTAAATAATCCGGACCTGTATATCAATATCCATATCTCGCATAATGATTGTACACTTTCTATCGACAGTTCCGGTGAGAGCCTTCATAAACGCGGTTACCGGGCGGAACAGACCGAAGCTCCCCTAAATGAAGTGCTGGCTGCCGGTATGATATTGAAGACCGGCTGGAAAGGTGAATCTAATTTCGTAGACCCGATGTGTGGTTCCGGTACGTTGCTGATTGAAGCGGCAATGATCGCCCTGAATATCGCTCCGGGTGTTTATCGTAAAGAGTTCGCTTTTGAAAAATGGATAGATTTCGACCAGGAACTGTTCGACCGTATCTATAATGATGAGAGCCAGGAGAGGGAATTCAAGTTTAAATGTTATGGTTCCGATATTAATCCGGCAGCAATCGAAATTGCAGAAAAGAATGTCCGGGGTGCCGGTTTGATGAAATATATCGAATTGAAGGCTATGCCGTTCCAGCAGTTTGCCGAAGCTCCCCAGCCGGGTATTATGGTAACGAATCCACCTTATGGCGAACGTCTTTCTTCGCGCGACCTGTTAGGCCTGTATGGTATGATTGGCGAACGGATGAAACATGTATTCGTAGGTTATACCGTGTGGATTTTGAGTTATAAGGATGAATGTTTCGATAAAATCGGTTTGCGGCCCAGCGACCGGGTAAAACTGATGAACGGCTCATTGGAATGCGAATACCGTTGTTATGAAATCTTCGAAGGAAAGAATAAAGATTATAAGAAGGCTTTGAATGAGGGTGAAGTGGAAAGACCTGCATCCTTTGAACGCAGAGATAATGACCGGAGAGAACGTCCTGGATTTAAAACAGACCGTCAGAGCTTCAACTCGGATCGTCCCGGCTTTAAGTCCGACCGTCCTGAACGCCGTTTTGCTGCCGCTCATAGCAACGATGAAGAGGAACGTGCAGCTTTTGCTCCGGGAAAACTGCGTAAACATGCGGGAAAGATGCGTTATGAAGATGATGATGATTCTTTTAACAAAAAGAAAAAGTTTGAGAAGTTTGACAAAAAAAGCGATCACCCGTTTAAAAAGCCGTTTAAGAAAAGGGAGAGAGGCGGCTATGAAGATTAAGTTTTTATTGTTGCTGGGTGTATTTTCCCTTTCTAATATATTGTCGGGCATGGCACAGGACAAACAATTCACGCTGCATGATTTGATACCGGGAGGCAAGAATAACAGCCGTTTTGTTCCCCGTAATTTAAAGCAATTGTCGTGGTGTGGTGATACCTACCTGTATGCTAAGGGCGATAGTATGATGAGTGGCGAAGCTGCCCGAAAAGAAACTGTGGCATTTACCCGTGAACAATTAAACGGGGCATTGAAGGCAGCCGGATTGGAAACAGTAGGCAGTATGCCTTATTTCTCGGTACCGTATAAGGACCAGCCTGTTTTGGCTTTTTATTCGAAACGGCACCGTATCCATTATAATTATAAGGAAAATAAAGTGGTAGCCGATTATCATTTGACAAACGGATGGGGTAATTATGATTTTTGCCCGGCAAACGGTTATCTTGCGTTCACAGAAGGAAATAACTTGCAGGTACTTTCTCCGGATAATACCGTAGGTGTGGTTACTCGTGAAACGGCAAGCGGAGTTGTTTGCGGTAAATCCGTCCACCAGAACGAGTTCGGTATCCATAAAGGTACATTCTGGTCGCCGAAGGGTTCGGCTCTGGCTTTTTACCGTATGGATGAAAGCATGGTGACAGACTATCCTTTTGTAAATATCGATGTACGTTGTGCCAAGGCCGAGCCTCATAAGTATCCGATGGCAGGAATGAAGAGCCATGAAGTTACAGTAGGAGTTTATAATTTGTCGTCCGGCCAGACCGTTTGGTTGAATACAGGCCTTCCAAAAGAAAAGTATCTGACGAATATCGCTTGGAGCCCGGATGAGAAAAGTATCTATATTGCCGAGTTGAATCGCGACCAGAATGAAATGCATCTGGTGCGTTATTCAGCTCTCACAGGTGAAAAAGAAGCGGAGTTGTTTACGGAAACGGATGAGCATTATGTTGAACCGCAACATCCGGTTGTATTCCTTCCGAATGACCCTGAAAAATTTATCTGGCAGAGTGAGCGGGACGGCTATCAGCATTTATACCTCTATAATACCGAAGGAAAGCTGTTGAAACAGCTAACCAAAGGAGAATGGGTGGTGATGGATGTTTTGGGTTTTGATGCCAAAGGTGAAAATCTCTTTATAACTTCTACCCAGCCACATCCGCTGAGTTCGTCTACTGTCGGAACTCCTTTGGCTATCAATGTTTGGAAAATAAATCTGAAAAAAGGAAATAGCTTATGTTTAGGAGCAAATCCGGAACTGGCAGGCATACATAATGCAAAGCTGAGCACTTCCGGTAAGTATTTGTTGGATACGTATGCTTCTCCATCTGTTCCCCGTGAAATCAGTTTGTTGGAAACCAATAAAGGAAAGAAATTAAATACCCTGCTGACTGCGAAAAATCCGTATGAAGGCTATGCTGTTCCGGAGATTGTAACCGGAACTATTAAGGCGGCAGATGGTGTAACAGACCTGAACTACCGTCTGATTAAACCGGTGGGATTGGATGAAAGTAAAAAATATCCGGTAGTCGTTTATGTATATGGAGGGCCTCATGCCCAATTGGTAACGGGAGGCTGGCTGAACGGTGCCGGAGGTTGGGATATCTATATGGCTCAGCGCGGCTATGTAATGTTTACTGTGGATAGCCGTGGTTCTGCAAACCGTGGACATGCTTTTGAAAGTGTAATCCACCGTAACCTGGGGGTTAATGAAATGGCAGACCAGGTGAAAGGTGTCGAGTTCTTAAAGTCTCTGCCTTATGTAGATGCTGACCGTATTGGGGTGGATGGTTGGAGCTATGGCGGTTTTATGACAACTAACCTGATGTGCTCATATCCTGAAATCTTCAAGGTAGGTGTAGCCGGTGGTCCGGTTATCGACTGGAGTAACTACGAGATTATGTATGGCGAACGCTATATGGACCGTCCGCAGGATAATCCCGAAGGGTATAAGAATGCCAACCTGAAGCTGAAAGCCGGAAACTTGAAAGGCCGTCTGATGCTGATACATGGTGATATAGACCCGGTTGTCGTATGGCAGCATAGTCTGGGCTTCCTGAAAGCTTGTGTAGATGCCGATACTTATCCGGATTATTTTGTATATCCCCGTCATGTACACAATGTAACCGGTAAAGACCGCCCGCATTTGTTTGAAAAGATTACACGTTACTTTGACGATAATCTTTAAGCAGTTGGCAGTTGACAAGTGATAGTTGACAGTCAGGGGGAAAGAGTGAAATACAAGAGAGAGAAATAAGGAGACAAGAAAGATAAAAAGTAATAACCATAAAAAAGGCAGTTGCCGATTGATAGGGACAGTTTGTATTTTAACTGTCAACTGTCACTTGTCAACTGTCACCTAAAAAAGATGAACATACTACTATTAGGCTCAGGCGGCCGTGAACATGCGATAGCCTGGAAAATAGCACAGAGTCCGAAAGTGGACAAGTTATTTATTGCGCCCGGAAATGCAGGAACTGCTTTTGCCGGAACCAATGTCGATATAAAAGCGGATGATTTTGCTGCAATTAAGGATTTTGTATTGGCAAACCAGGTTAATATGGTTGTGGTAGGCCCGGAAGACCCATTGGTGAAGGGCGTGTATGATTTCTTTAAGAATGATGTGGCACTGGCAGGAATACCTGTTATAGGCCCGTCTAAAGAAGGCGCCCAGTTGGAAGGAAGCAAGGATTTTGCAAAAGCATTTATGATGCGGCATGCTATTCCGACTGCACGGTATAAAAGCATCTCGGCAGAAAATTTGCAGGAAGGATATGCTTTTCTGGAAGAGTTACAGGCTCCGTATGTATTGAAGGCGGATGGTCTGGCTGCCGGTAAAGGCGTTTTAATCCTTGATATGTTGGAGGAAGCAAAAAAAGAATTAGGCGATATGTTAGGAGGAATGTTCGGTGATGCCAGCAAGACTGTCGTTATTGAAGAATTTCTGGATGGTATCGAATGTTCTGTATTCGTAATGACGGACGGCGCTGATTATAAGGTGCTTCCCGTTGCTAAAGACTACAAACGTATCGGCGAAGGAAATACAGGTTTGAATACCGGAGGTATGGGAGCCGTTTCACCGGTTCCGTTTGCAGACGATGTGTTTATGGCCAAAGTGGACGAACGTATTATTCGCCCGACTGTGGAGGGCCTGAAAGCAGAAAATATAGATTACAAAGGTTTTATCTTCCTCGGATTGATTAACGTGAAGAATGAGCCGATGGTTATCGAATATAACTGCCGTATGGGAGACCCGGAAACCGAAGTGGTCATGCTTCGTATCCAGAGCGACCTGGTTGATTTATTGGAAGGTGTTGCCGAAGGAAACCTCGGTAGCCGTGTATTGAAGGAAGATCCGCGTGCTGCTGTTACGGTTATGTTGGTTAGCGGCGGATATCCCGAGGCGTATGAAAAAGGAAAAATTATCACCGGTTTGGAGCATGTTTCATCCGATAATATCCTGTTTCATGCCGGGACAAAATCCGCTAACGGACAAATTCTTACGAATGGCGGACGTGTAATTGCTGTCAGTTCTTATGGTGCAACTAAAGAAGAAGCATTGGCTCAATCTTTCGCCGGAGCAAAAACGATTGATTTTGAAAAGAAATATTTCCGTCGGGATATCGGATTTGACCTCTGAACAAGGTAACAGTTGACAAGTGACAGTTGACAGTTTGAAGAGAAATAGATTTAATAATTAGAAATAAAATAAATAGGGCAGTTGTCCGTTGACAAAGGCAGTTTGTATTTTAACTGTCACTTGTCAACTGTCAACTGTCAACTGCTATGGCTTCATACAGTAATTATAGCCGGAAGTCCAGGTTTTCTAATCTTTCAACATTCCTGCCCGCATTGTTGGCATGTATGGTGTGTTGGGTGGTGAGTTATATTTATTCCGTAGGGTATCCGGTTTATGGTGAGGTTTCGTCTACCCCCTTGTGGAATGCCATTTGCCGGATTTTGCCGGGGAAGGCATTTACTTATATGATCGGTATGGTACTGATGTTCGGAGGGGCGTTCCTCTTGCATCGTGCCAATTATGCGCTGGCATTGATCCGGGAGAAAACGATGTTGCCTTTCCTCTTTTATGTATTATTTATAAGCACGAACCCGGACTTTTTTCCTCTGAAATCAACCTCATTAGGCGTTTTTTGCCTGATATTGGCACTTTACCAGTTGTTTCTTACCTATCATGACCCGGAAACGAGGGCTGAAGCCTATAATGCGGCGTTGCTGGTAGGGGTAGGAAGCCTTCTCTGGATACACCTGCTTTGGTTTTTGCCTCTGTTGTGGGTCGGAATGTATAATTTTCGTTCGTTGACACCCCGTACTTTTATTGCTTCTTTGTTAGGAGTGGGTACGGTCTACTGGTTTCAGTTGGGGTGGTGTGTCTGGCAACAGGATTATACCCCTTTTACGCAAGTATTTCCTTTGCTGTTTAAAGTTCGTCTACTTTCTATCGGCGGTATTGCTACGGTAAACTGGATAAGCATTGCAATTATGCTCCTGCTTACGGTAGTTGCCTCAATTAATATATTAACACATGAATATGAGGATTCTTTGCGTTCCCGCCAATACCTTTTCTTTTTGATATTAATGGCAATCTGGGCGTTCGGGCTTTATTTCTTGTATGAGCAGGTTTCGGAAGAGCTTCTGGAAACCGCTTGTATTCCAGTCTCGATATTGGTAGCCCACTTTTTTACGGTAGCACGGGGAAAAGTGGTTTTCTGGTCGTTTTATGCAACATTAGTCCTGTTTATTGCTTTATTATTTATACGTTTATGGAATTTCTTATAGAATATGGATATATAGGTGTTTTTATAGCATCTTTTCTTGCAGCAACTATTTTGCCTTTTAGCAGCGAAGTTGTGCTGACCGGTGTATTATTGGCTGGGGCATCCTATTGGCCTTGTATGATTGCCGCTTCTATTGGTAATTTCCTGGGTGGGATGAGTTGTTACTGGCTGGGAATGCTCGGAAAGGTGGAATGGATAGAGAAATATCTGAAACTGGATGCTGCAAAGTTACAGAAAGTGCAGGATTGGATTAAAGATAAAGGCTCGTGGATGGCATTTTTTGTATTCCTTCCCGGTATCGGTGATTTTATTGCTGTTGCTTTAGGTTTTCTTCGGGGGAATGTCTGGATTGTGGCTATCTCTATGTTCCTGGGTAAAGCGTTGAGGTATTGGATTTGGATGGAGTTTGTATATAAAGTGCAACAGATGCTTTAAAAGCAATCCTCGCTGTTATTGAAAAATCATTTATCATTATAAAACTATACAACATGAAAAACATTTCGAGAAGAACCGCTCTTAAGACCGTATTGGCTGGAAGTGCAGCTATGGCAGTATCCGGCTTGGAAGCCGCAGCTCCGGCTAAAAAGAAAAAAGTGGCCGCCTCCCCGGAACCTTTGAAAGGGAATATACGCCATTCTGTTAGTAAATGGTGCTTTGGAGATTATGAATTAGGCGAATTTTGTGAGATTTGCAAACGCATAGGTATTCAGTCTGTTGAATTACTCGATCCTCAGGACTGGCCGGTTGTCCAAAGTCATGGATTGACAGTGGCAATGGCACAGGGAGCCGGATTAGGCATCGACCGCGGTTTCAATGATGTAAGCCTGCATGATGAGTTGGTGGCAAGTTACGAAAAAGTGATACCGATGGTAGCTGAAGCCGGTCTGACCAATCTGATTTGCTTTTCCGGTCGCCGCAACGGTGTAACCGACCTGCAAGGCTGGGAGAACTGCGAGAAAGGGCTTAAACGTATCACTCCGATTGCCGAGAAGTATAATGTCGTACTGACAATGGAGCTTCTGAACAGCGTCGGGCATAAAGATTACCTTTGCGACCATACTGTTTGGGGCGCTGAATTATGCCGCCGTATAGGTTCTCCTAATTTCAAGCTGCTTTACGATATTTACCATATGCAGATTATGGAAGGCAATATTATCGATACGATTCGTAAATATCATCCTTTCTTTTCGCATATCCATACGGGAGGTAACCCGGGCAGGGCGGAAATCGATGAAACGCAGGAACTGTATTATCCTGCCATCATGAAAGCTATTGTGGAAACCGGCTATAAAGGTTTTGTCGGACAGGAGTTTGTTCCGAGACAGGAAGATAAAATCGCTTCACTTGAAAAATGCATCCGCATTTGTGACGTATAAGCCCGTAGGTAGCCGGGCTGATTAGTATAATTCGGAATAAAATCCGTATTTTTGTACTCCATTTAATGTGAATAAGATGAACTACCTGATAAAAGGCCCGGCTTTGCTGAAAGCATCAGTCCAGCTTCCGGCTTCCAAAAGTATATCTAACCGGGCATTGATATTGAATGCCCTTAGTTACAGTCCTTATGAGATACAGAATTTATCGGACTGCGACGATACGGAGGTGATGGTAAAAGCCCTCAATTCGAATGCCCGTGATTTTGATATTAAAGCGGCAGGTACGGCGATGCGTTTCTTGACGGCTTTTCTTTCGAAAGTCGTAGGCGAATGGACAATAACCGGGACCGAACGGATGAAGAACCGCCCTATCAAAATCTTGGTGGATGCATTGAATGCACTCGGAGGCAAAGTGGAATATATGGATAGGGAAGGATATCCCCCTCTCCGTATTTTCGGAAGTGCTTTGCAGGGAGGTGAAATCTCTTTGTCCGGAGGGGTAAGTTCCCAGTATATATCAGCTCTCCTGATGATAGCCCCGTTAATGGAAAACGGTTTGACATTGTCTCTGGAAGGAAATATTATTTCCAAACCTTATATCCATCTTACCCTGCAATTGATGGAATTGTTCGGGGTGAAAGCGGAATGGAACGGACAAGTTATTAAAGTTCAGCCTCAAGAATATAATCCGATTCGTTTTACAGTGGAATCGGACTGGAGTGCAGCTTCCTACTGGTATTCCATGATGGCGCTTTCCAAAAATGCGGAAATCGAATTATCCGGTTTATTTAAAAATAGTTTGCAGGGCGATGCTGCCGGAGCAAAATTATTTGCCCAACTGGGTGTCGGTACTACTTTTACGGATCGTGGCGTCGTATTGAAGCGGACGGGGAATCTGGCAAAGAAACTGGTTTATAATTTTGTAAACGAACCGGATTTGGCTCAAACTTTTGTAGTGACTTGCGTGTTCTTAAATATTCCCTTCAGGTTTACTGGATTGCAAAGTTTGAAGATAAAGGAAACCGACCGGATAGTAGCCTTGAAGACAGAACTTAGTAAGTTGGGCTATATATTAACAGACAGTAATGACAGCATTCTTGAATGGAACGGAGAACGTTGTGAACCGGAGGACAATCCGGTCATAGCAACATACGAAGACCATCGGATGGCAATGGCTTTTGCTCCGGCTGCATTGGTTCGCCCGGAAGGAATAGAGATAGCCCACCCGGAAGTTGTTACAAAAAGTTACCCCCGTTATTGGGATGATCTGAAGGCGGCAGGTTTTATAATAGGTTAAGGATTATGTGGTATATTGTTTTAGGAATTGTACTGTTGGGTATTGTTGCAGCTATAGCCGGTTATATCCGTAACCGGAAGCTCCAGAAAATGCTGGAACGGGGAGAGATCAGTGAGATACCCGAAGCCCAGGAAATACCCGAAGTTTGCTGCGGCCAGCATGAAACCTGCGAGCGGGATAGCTTGCTTGCTGCCGTAAGTAAGAAAATAGATTATTACGAAGATGAAGAATTAGACCGTTTTCAAGGTGTCGAAGCTGATGCTTATGACGAAGATGCCATAAGCGAGTTTAGTGAGGTCCTTTATACATTGAAAGAGGTGGAGGTTGCCGGTTGGCTCAGAAGTTTACAGCTTCGTGGTATAAATCTGCCGGATGCCCTTAAAGATGAAGCGTTCCTGATTGTTGGCGAACGCCGTATACATTAAAAATAAGAAGATGGATTTATTACAATATAGTTTTTTCCAACATGCCCTGTTGGGAAGCTTGCTTACGGCAATTGCTTGTGGTATTGTAGGTACATATATCGTGTCGCGTCGGCTGGTTTTTATCAGCGGGGGGATTACGCATGCTTCTTTCGGTGGGTTGGGACTTGGTTTCTTTCTCGGATTAAATCCTATATTGATGGCGATGGCGTTTTCTGTACTCTCTGCATTTGGGGTTGAGTGGGTAAGCAAAACGCAGAATATCCGTGAAGATTCGGCTATAGCCGGTATCTGGTCGCTGGGTATGGCATTGGGGGTCATTTTTATTTTTCTGACTCCCGGATATGCTCCTAATTTATCTGCTTACCTGTTCGGGAATATCCTGACTATTTCTACAGGCGATATTCTTTGGATAGCTGGGCTTGCCCTTGTTCTGGTCATCATATTTTCCTTATTTTTGCGTAGTATTGTCTATGTGGCTTTCGATCGGGATTTTGCTGTTACCCAGCATCTTCCGGTAAAGGCTATTGAATATATGATGATGTTTTTTATCGCTGTAACGATTGTCCTTTCCATCCGCCTGGTTGGAATTATGCTACTGATGAGTTTGCTTACATTGCCTCAGATTACGGTAAACCTTTTCACCTCAGACTTTAAGAAGATTATCTGGGGGAGTATAGCCATCGGTTTCCTGGGATGTGTTGCAGGCCTGGTCCTCTCTTATTTCCTGAATGTACCGTCCGGTGCCTTCATTATCCTGGTTTTAGTTGTTTTCTTTTTAGCAGTAAAGGCAATAAAAGCACTCTGTAAACGTTAGTAGGATAGAATCATCCGTCTGGCGTTGAAATGAAGAAGAACTTTTATATTGCTCTGTTATTATCTGTCATTTCCCTTTTGGGAGCATGTAGTGTGCGTGATAATACTGCTACAAGCCGTTTCTACCATGCCCTGAATACCCGTTATAATACGTATTACCATGCCCGGGAGCTTTTTGATGAGGCAGTGCGTATCCGTCAGGACAGTCTGCACGGTAATACAAGTGCTTTATTTGATACGGTAATCGGGAAGTGCAGGAATGCCATCCTTAGTCATTCTATTACAGTAAAGCCTGCTCGGAAAGCAGGATGGCGTAAGAATCCCAAACAATGTGCATGGTACGAGCAACAGGAGTATAATCCTTTCTTGAAGAACTGTTGGATGCTTATGGGGCAGGCTCAGTATTATAAGGGTGATATCCGGCAAGCTATCCGTACATTTGCTTATATTATTCGCTATTATCCGAAAAAAACAAGGATTGCAAAAGAAGCCCGCCTGTGGCGTACCCGATGCTATGCAGAAAAGCAGTCCGTTCCGGAGATAGATACATGTCTTGCCGGATTTGCAGGAGGAGTTACACAAGGAATTTGGGATACCCATATTCGCATGTCTCCTGATTGCTCTGTAACTGTAAACAGTAATGATACGCTGTTTAAGGCAACTACGGATGTCCCTTTTTGTTTGCTGTTGGTTTATTTACCGGAAAAAATGGACAAGAACCGATTGTTGTTTACGCTGGCTACCTATAACTTTACACATTTTGAGGATAAAGAGTTGGATGCCGGTTTTGAGATGGTGGATTCAAAAGAAATATTGGTTGTACGTGGTTTTTCCGATTATAATGAAGCAAAAAACTATTGTAAAGAGCTTTTTTTCGGAGGTGATTTGTTCAACATGGTAGGGCCGGATGTTTGTCGGCTTCCGGCATCAGAATACAATTATCATCTCTTAAAATCCGGTAGATATTTATTAGAAAAATATATCGTATTCTTTGGGAAAAATTACGATTAATCGATTCGTGCACTAAAGGGGAACTGGAATTAGGGGGTGTGTGAAACAGGGAAAAGGATGGTACAAGGATGGTCGGGAATATCACACACCCCCTGCCCCTCTTGAAAGGGGAAGCTTTAAAACTACTTAGTTTTATCTCTTTTGCAGTAATTAGAACCTGAAATATTCTTTTGCGTTATTATAGCTTATGTCTTCTACCATTTTTCCGATAAAAGGCAGTTCGGATGCAGGTAATTCACCATTCTCCACTTCTCTTCCAAGTATATTACATAAAATACGGCGGAAATATTCATGACGTGGATACGACAGGAAACTGCGGGAATCCGTAAGCATTCCTACGAAACGGCTCAGTAGGCCCAGATTCGATAGGGAATTGAGTTGATTTTCCATTCCGTTGATCTGGTCGAGGAACCACCATGCCGCACCGTATTGTATCTTGCCCGGCACGGAACCGTCGTTGAAACTGTATATGGTGCTCATCATCATGTCGTTGTCACGAGGATTCAGATTGTAAAAGATTGATTTTGCCAGCAGATTGTTTTCATCCAGACGGCTCAGGAAACGGCTCATTGGGACTGCCATCGGAGCATCGCCTATGGCATCAAAACCGGAATCCGGACCAAGTTCCCGGAACATACGCGCATTGTTATTGCGGGTAGCGCCGATATGGAATTGCTGTACCCAATTGCTGCGGGCATTCATGGCTGCCAGTTCATATAATATGGCAGAACGGAATTTATTTACTTCCTTTTTAGTCAGTTCCTTTTTCATGCGGATTCTGAGGAAGATGGATTCTATCTCTTCGTCGGTATACGGCTCGGCGTAGAAGGTACTCAATCCGTGGTCGGCAAGGGTACATCCTTGTGAAGCAAAGAAGTCGTGGCGGCGTTGCAGGGCTTCTACCAGATCGGCAAAAGTCAGGATGGTGATACCCGAAGCGGCAGAGAGTTTCATCAGGTACTCATTATAGGGACGCAGATTCTCGATCGCCATTGCCTTATCCGGTCTCCAGGTAGGATATACTTTGATTTTTAATCCGCTGTTCCGTATAGCAGTGTGATATTCAAGGCTGTCGATAGGATCGTCAGTTGTACAAACCACTTCCACCTTCATCCGTTCCATGATGGCCTGTGCACGAAATTCGGGCGTTTGCAGTTTGGCAGAACATTCTTCATAGATTTCGCGTGCCGTGGAAGGATTTAATACTTTGTCGATACCGAAAATACGGCTTAATTCGAGGTGGGTCCAGTGGTATAGTGGATTCCGCATCGCATGTTGGATGGTATCCACCCATTTTTCGAATTTCTCATAAGAAGATTTGTTTCCGGTGATGTAAGCTTCCGAAACACCGTTGGCACGCATGGCGCGCCATTTGTAATGGTCGCCACCCAACCAGATTTCCGTAAGGTCGGCAAACTGGTGGTTCTCTGCTATCTGGCGTGGATCCAGATGGCAATGGTAGTCGATAATCGGCATTTTCGCCGCATGGTCGTGATACAACTGCTGTGCCGTATCCGACTGCAACAGAAAATTAGAATCAAGAAATTTTTTCATGGTCATCCGTTATATTTATTAATAATAGATAGTGTATCACTGCAAAGCTGGGTAATGACTTTCCAGTTTTTAGTCTCAATAGCTTCTTTAGGGAAAAGTTTGGACCCCATACCTACACAGGTTACGCCGGCTTTGAACCAGGCGGACAGGTTCTCTTCGGTGGGTTCCACTGCTCCGGTTGCCATAATCATAGCCCAGGGCATTGGGGCTTTGATATTTTTTACAAAAGAGGGTCCCCCGACGTTTCCGGCAGGGAATATTTTACATAAATCGCAACCGGCTTCCTGTGCAAAACCTATTTCAGAAACAGAGCCGCAGCCAGGAGTGTAAGGAACCAGCCGGCGGTTGCATACTTTGGCAATATCAGGGTTGAATAGCGGTCCTACAATAAAATTGGCTCCCAGTTGCAAATACAAGGCAGCTGTGGGGGCATCGATAATAGAACCTGCGCCCAATATCAGTTCGGGGCATTCTTTAGCGGCAAACTTGCTGAGTTCAGCAAACACTTCATGGGCGAAGTCTCCGCGATTGGTAAATTCAAAAGCACGGACACCTCCTTCATAACAGGCTTTGACAACCTGTTTTGCCACTTCAATCTCTTTATGGTAATATACAGGGACCATGCCGGTACGGGCGATGGCGGATAATGTTTGTATTTTGTTGAATCTTGCCATATTTCTTTTTCTGTTTATCGAGACACACGACCGGAAGCATCGCCTCCCATTAATTTTTCTACTTCTTCTACAGTCACCTGGTTGAAGTCACCATAAATAGTGTGTTTCAGGCAGGAAGCGGCTACGGCAAAATCAAGCGCTTTTGGGTCATTGTCAGGATATGCCAGCAGCCCGTAAAGCAGTCCCCCCATAAATGAGTCGCCACCACCTACGCGGTCTACAATATGGGTGATGTCGTAACGGCGGGATTGGTATAATTTACCTCCGGCATATAATACGCCTCCCCAAGTATTATGATTGGCATTGACGGAGCCGCGCAGAGTGATAATCACTTTTTTCGCACGGGGAAATTTTGCCATCAGTTGTTTGCATACGGATTCAAATTCCGCGGCGTTTACTTGCCCTTCTGTATGTGCCACATCAAAACCTTCCGGTTTGATACCGAATACTTTCTCCGCATCTTCTTCGTTCCCGAGGATAATATCGCATCCTGCAACTAGTTCCGGCATGATTTCTGCTGCTTTTTTACCATATTTCCACAGGTTCTTGCGGAAGTTCAAATCGCAGGAAACGGGAACTCCTATACGGTTGGCAGTCCGGATGGCTTCCATGCAAGCGTCTGCTGCGCCTTGTGAAATGGCAGGAGTGATACCTGTCCAGTGGAAAAAAGAAGCATCTTCAAGCACTTCTTCCCAGTTTATCATTCCAGGCTGTATTTCGGAAATGGCTGAATGGGCACGGTCGTATACCACTTTGCCGGGACGAGCCACTGCTCCGGTTTCCAAAAAATAAATACCCATGCGTTCGCCTCCATAGATAATGTGGGAAGTCCCAACACCATATTTATGTAAGTCCATCACACAAGCACGGGCAATATCGTTTTGGGGTAATCTGGTTACGAACTCCGTCCGGATACCAAAGTTAGCCAGGGATACGGCAACATTAGCTTCTCCGCCTCCAAATGTGGCACTGAATTTGTCGCATTGGCAGAAACGAAGGTAATCAGGTGTGGCGAGTCTGAGCATGATTTCTCCGAAGGTTACAATTTTCTTTTCCATGTATATGGTTTATAAAGTATTCTGTCTACAAAAATAGAAGTTTATTTCTAAATACTTCTTATGTGTGTACGAAAACATGCTTATTGTGTCGTGAATGGTTTATAAATGGTAAGAGAAGAGGAAAGCATTAGCTTGCGTTAAGAACCTTAGTCCGGCAGTATCAGCAGGAAATATATTGTTAATGTAAATTAACTCATTGCTCCTTGCTTATTTACGAATGTTTCGTAATTTTGCGATAGAGTCGTAATTTAATAATAGGATATGGAAAGATTAACAATTCAAGAAGAAGAAGTAATGCGGTGCATATGGCAGGCAGCCCCCTGTTTTATAAAAGACATTCTTGCCTTGTATGATGAGCCTAAACCCCCTTATACAACCATCGCTTCGGTAGTGAAGAATCTGGAACGTAAAAAGTACGTGAAGGCAAAACGCTATGGAAATACATACGAATATACCCCGATTATAGACGAACCGGAGTATAAGCGTACTTTTATGAGTGGAGTGGTTCATAATTATTTTGAAAACTCCTACAAGGAAATGGTTTCCTTCTTCGCGAAGGAGCAGAAAATCTCAACGGATGATTTGAAAGAAATTATCCATATGATTGAAAAAGGTCGGGAATAATTAAACGTATCATACCATGACGCCGGAATTAGCCTATTTTATGAAGGTCAATGTAGCCTTTGTGCTCTTATATGCCTTCTATCGGTTATTCTTTTATAAGGATACCTTCTTTAAATTGCGCCGTACCATCCTGCTGGTATTTTTCGGTCTGTCGTTGCTTTATCCCCTGATGAACATACAGGATTGGGTGAAGGAACAAGAACCGATGGTTGGAGTTATCCAGGTATATTCAGCCATTTTGCCGGAGGTCAGTGTCGCCCCCGAAGCGGCAGTCGAGACGGATTGGCAAAGTACGGTTCTTTCCGGTTTGTTCTGGCTTTATTGCAGCGGGGTGGTTTTATTGTTGATTCGTTTTCTCACTCAGTTGGGCAGCATCCTTTTGCTTGCCCGCAACACGCATCTTATCCATATTCATGGAGTACCGGTACACATACTAAATAGACCGACGGGTCCCTTTTCTTTTTTTAAGCTGATATTTCTTCATCCGGAAAGCCATTCGGAAAAAGAAATTGATGAAATTCTGACACATGAACGAACTCATGCCCTCCAGTGGCATTCTATCGATGTGGTTATCTGTGAGCTGATTTGTATTGTTTGCTGGGTGAATCCTTTTGTATGGCTTCTGAAGAGAGAAGTCCGGCACAATCTCGAATATCTTGCGGACGACACGGTTTTGGAATCCGGATACGATAGCAGAAGCTATCAGTATCATTTATTGGGACTGGCGCATACGGACAGGTCTGATGCCGTTTTGTATAACAGTTTCAATGTATTACACATTAAAAACAGAATTAGTATGATGAATAAAAAACGCTCACGGGGTATAGGACGTGCTAAATATCTCGCAGTGGTACCATTTTTTGCTTTCCTGATGTTGCTAAGCAATATAGATGCAGTGGCACGTATTACGGAAAATATACTTCCCCAGCAAAAAGATAATCTGAAGGTTTCGGCATTGGTAATCGATTACATGGGTCATCCGGTAGCGGGCGCGAATGTCGTAATTAAAGGAACTACAACAGGGACGATTACAGATAATGACGGAATTTTTATGTTGACTGCTCCGGTAGATGCGACCCTTGAAATCTCGGAAATGGGTTTGCAGAAGCGGGAAATTGCAGTAAGGGATGTGAAAGAGAACATGAAAATCCAGTTAGTGCAGCTTCCTGTGGAAGAACGGGTATTTGGAGTGGTGGAAGTAATGCCGCAATTCCCGGGTGGACAAGATGCCTTAATTAATTTTTTGCAGGATAATGTAAAATATCCGGAAGCAGCAAAGGCAAAAGGAATAAAAGGAAGGGTAATCTGTTCTTTTGTGGTAGGGAAAGATGGCTCGATTGGCAATATAGAGATAATGCGTGGCGTTGATCCGGAACTGGACGCAGAAGCCATACGGGTGTTGGGCCTGATGCCTAAATGGACACCGGGAAAGCAAAGCGGGCATGATGTGGCTGTAAAATACACGGTCCCGATTACTTTTGGTGGGGATAAAAAAACGGCAGCAAAAAGTAACAATTCAAAATCAGAGCCTGTAAATTATGACCGGACATTTACCGTAGTGGAAAAAATGCCGGAATTTCCAGGCGGTCAGGAGGCTTTGTTGCAATACCTTGCCAAATCCATGAAATATCCGGTTATTGCACAGGAAAACGGTATTCAAGGACGTGTAACTTGTTCTTTCGTGATAAAGAAAGATGGTTCTATTGCTGATATTGAAGTGATCCGTGGTATAGACCCATCGTTAGACCGGGAAGCGATCCGGATATTGAATGCAATGCCCAATTGGAAACCCGGACAGCAGCGTGGACATGATGTGGCTGTAAAGTATACGGTTCCTATAACTTTTGATTTGAAGAAATATAAAGCTGCAGAAAAAAAGGCCGGACAGTAATCTTATTGCAGGATTCTTTTAAATTTGTAGGTTACTACAATATAAATACGTCTGCTGTTATGAAATGTAAGTTTTCGATATTATTCATATTTTGCGTACTGTCCGTTTTGGGGCAGGCGCAAAATGTGTCTTTTCAGGAGTTGGTCAATAAGAAGCAGTTTGCGGCGGTTATTGAAAACGCAAGAAATCTTACGGCAGCGGATTCTGCCGATTATTCGAAGATGTCGGCAATAGGCCAGGCTTACGAAGGGCTGCTAAAGTATAAGGAGGCTTATAACTGTTATCGGCAATGTTTATCTTTGGATACTCTGAATATCGAAGCATTGAATGCTGTAGCCCGTACGGCAATGAGTCTGGGGAAAGCTTCTGTGGCTGAAAACAGTTTTCGGAAAGTATTGAGTCAGGACAGTACGAATTTTTATGCAAATTATCAATTGGCACGCCTGTATTATCAATTGGGCGATTATGAAAAAGCAATAGACCAATATGTTGTGCTGAGAGATCAGGATACTCTGACTGTAAATCCCACGATATATGCCAATCTGGGTGATTGCTATATGAAGATGAATGCATTTCCGTCTGCAACAATCTGCTATTTCAAAGCATATGATGTAAACCGGGAGAATGCCGGACTGGCAAATACATTGGTTAATACGCTGCTTCGTTTGGGAGGACCTAATATATCGGATGCGCTGGCTATCTGCGATACGGCATTGTATTATAGTCCGGATAACCGCTCACTCCAGCGAAGCAAAGCAATTGCTTTTTATATGAACCGTTCGTATAAGCAAGCAGATTCAGTCTATTCCTGTTTGTTGGCTGCCGGCGATTCTTCCTTCCTGACTCTAAAGTACGGAGGCGCTTCCAAATATTTGTCCGGTCTGGCTATGAACTCCATCCCTTTGCTTGAAGAAGCCTATGGCAAGGATACGACAGATGTGGAAACAAATCTGCTGTTAGGTGCAGCCTTGGGGAAAACGTACGACCGGAAACGGGCATATGAACTGCTGGACCGTGCAGAAATACTGATGCAACCAAATGAAGCATTGGCAAATCTTTTATTAACCGCACGTGGGGAGACGTTGTACCGGGATGGCAGGACACATGAAGCGGACCTGCTATTTTATAGAGCATGGCAGAAGAACAAGGAACGCTTGGATTTGCTGTTCAAAATAGATATGCGTTATCCTAATTCGGGACGGGCTTATCCGGACGATGCGGAGAGGGAGCGTGCTTTGTTTATTAAGAACCTTTTTCTGAAAGAATGCCTGACGACCAGACGTCTTCCGAAACAATTCTACGCTTACCGCACATTTCTTGAATATATGTGCGAAGACGCCTTTTTCCGGGGAGAGGACGATTTGACAATGACGGCCCCGGATGGCAAGAAAAGTAAAATTTCCGTAATCGATTTGCGCACTTTAGTCGACCAGTTACCTATGGAACCGGAGAAAGAGGAGGAGATGCAGCACAAATTACTGGATACGATTGAAAAGCAGGTAGGGGAGCCCGATGGAGGAGATAAAGTGCAATAAACAGGTGATACTTACCTTTTTCATTTCGCTGTAATTAATTGTTAGTTTCATTGAAACCGTGTATTTTTGCTGCAAATACATGAAAGATGAAAAGGGTTCTGTGCTTTTTGTTTATGTTGATTATGTTGTATCCGTCGGTGATGACCGGACAACGTAAAAAGGTTGCTGTTGTATTGGGCGGCGGAGGTGCAAGAGGTATGGCGCATATCGGGGTGTTGAAAGTATTGGAGGAAGCTGGCATTCCGATTGATATTGTAACTGGTACCAGTATTGGGTCTATTGTCGGCGGATTATATGCTATAGGGTATAGTCCGGCAGAAATCGAAAAGATGGTGGATGAGCAGGACTGGGAACTTCTATTAAGCGATCGTGTGAAACGGAATACCCAGTTTTTCCCGGAAAAAGAAAATTCGGAACGGTACATTCTTTCCTTACCGTTTGGAATATCCAAAAAAGACCGCATTATAAAGGGAGTGATAAAGGGGCAGAATTTGCAAAACCTATTTTCTAATCTGACCATCGGTTATCACGATTCCGTCGATTTTAATTCGTTTAATATTCCTTACGCCTGTGTTTCCGTTGATTTGGTAACCGGAAAAGAGTATGTATTCCATAAAGGAAGCCTTCCTGTGGCAATGCGTGCCAGTATGGCGATTCCCGCAGCCTTGAATCCTGTCCGGCTGGATAGTATGGTGCTGGTAGACGGAGGGCTGAATAATAACTATCCGGTGGATGTGGCGCTGGAAATGGGCGCGGACATCATTATTGGCGTAGATTTGACTTCGAATGATTTACATGGAGCAGATAAGCTAAATTCTCCTATAGATGTCGTTACCCAGATCGTAGCATTGTATGGCTATGATAAATATGCCCGCAATAAGGAGCGGACCGATTTACTTTTCCGTCCGGATGTGGAAGCGTACAGTTTTACCAACTTCAATAATTCCGCCCTCGATTCTCTGATGGTAAGGGGTGAACGGGAAGCACGGGGGAAATGGGACGAAATCATAGCTCTAAAGAAAAAGATAGGAATCCCGGATGATTATCAACCGGAGATGGTGCAAAAACGGAAAATGAATCGCCCGGTACAACCGTCGGATAGCTTTTATATCCGTGATATCTCTTTTGTCGGAGTCGATCCTAAAGATGAAAAATGGTTATTGCGGGTTTGCGGATTAAAACCGAATAGCTCCATTACACTTAAAAAGTTGGAGAGTGCCATGTCCATATTGATTGGAACGAATGCGTATTCGACAGTCAATTACAAGTTGACGGGAGAAAATCAGCAGGATTTGGTATTAACAATGGAACCCAAGACTTTAAGTTCGGTGAACGTTGGATTGCGTTTTGACACGGAAGAAATTATCGGTATTTTACTGAATGCCACATTTGACTTTAATAAACAGAATCACTATAAACTGGGTTTTACGGGAAGGCTCGGAGCAAAGACTTCTTTTGCCCGTCTGGATTATGCGATAGACCGTTCGCCTCTCCGCAATTTTAATCTTGCCTACCAGTTCACTTATCAGGATTTGAATATTTATAACAAGGGCAGTAAGATTTTCAATACGGCGTATAAGCATCATCTTGCCGAGTTTGGCTATTCGGATATGAACTGGTTGAGTTTCCGGTTTAAAGTGGGGTTACGGTATGAATATTTTGATTACAACACATTCCTATATGTAGGAGGGGATAACCAGAAATATCAGGTAAAGCCTGAAGGTTTTTTCAGTTATTTCGGATTAGTGCATTTTGAAACACTGGATAGGCGTTATTTCCCGACTAAAGGAGTTTCCGTACGGGCTGAATATTCCATGTACACGGATAATTTTGTGGGTTATAATGGCGGTTCCCCGTTCTCGGCAGTCAAGGCCAGTTTTATGACGGTTGTTCCGCTTACTTCCCATCTGAGTTTATTGCCGTCGATATACGGCAGGGTTTTGATAGGAAATAATCTTGCCTATCCTTACCTGAATGCGGTGGGAGGAGAAAACTTCGGGCGTTATCTTTCCCAACAACTCCCTTTTGCGGGTATAAGCCATGTGGAAATATTTGATAACTCGTTGGTGATAGCCCGCCTGGAACTGCGTCAGCGCATAGCCGGGCGTAACTACATCTCTTTGGTGGGTAATTATGGGGTACACGATAATGACTTCTTCAATCTGCTCAGAGGAAAAAGTGTTTGGGGTGGAAGCCTTGGGTATGCTTATAATAGTTTGCTTGGTCCGTTGAGCGCTACTTTCAGCATGTCTAATCAGAATAAGAATTTCCAGTTCTATATGAACCTTGGATATGTTTTTTGATAAATATTTACAGGATAACAAAATAGTAACAGATATGAATACAAATGCACAAATCATACAATTCCTAAAAGAATTGAGTCAGCACAATAACCGGGAATGGTTTCAGGAAAATAAAGCTCGTTACGATGTACTTCGCAATGCTTTTATTGATGAAGTTCAGCAGTTGATTAACCGTATTGCATTGTTTGACCCGGAGATTGCCGGGCTGGAAGCGAAAGACTGCTTGTTCCGGATTTATCGTGACATCCGTTTTTCACCGAATAAGACACCCTATAAAACGCATTTTGCCGCTTATATCGCTTCTTGCGGAGGACGGGGTAGCGAACGGGGTGGATATTATATCCATTTGGAGCCGGGCAATTGCCTGCTTTCGGGTGGTGTATGGTGCCCTCCGCCTGCATTGTTGAAAAAACTCCGTCAGGATATTTATGACCATATAGAAGAGTTTGTCGGTATATTGGAAGAACCTTCTTTTAAAGCCATGTATCCGGTGATGGAAGGAGAGGTGCTAAAGCGAATGCCGGTAGGATATCCTTCTGATTTTAAATATGGGGAAATTCTTCGTCATAAAGACTTTAGCGTGGCATCTTATAAACCGGACGAATTTTTCTCTGCTCCGGATTGGCTGGACCAGTCGGTTGCTTGTTTTGAGAAATTGCAGCCGTTCAACCGTTTCTTAAATTATACGGTGGATGAGTATTTAGGGCGCATCTAGATATTTTTCGATTATTTAAATATGTTGTAGAGCATGTTTTCTGCGTATACACTATCTTTGTGCGTCTTTAAACGCAGAAAGAAACATGTTGAAGCAAGTATTTTATATTCTCTTCTTTTATTTTACGGGAGAGTTTATCAGTTATTTTATCAATGGATTTATTCCGGGTAGTGTGATAGGAATGGTCCTTTTATTTTTGTCACTGGCTTTCAAATTAGTAAAACCTGAAAATGTGAAAAAATTATCGACACTTCTTACGGATAATATGGGATTATTCTTTTTGCCGGCCGGTGTGGGATTGATGAACTCTCTCGGATTTATATCCACTTATTGGGTAATTATTGTGACGGTATCGGTTATCAGTACGATTCTGGTGATAGCCAGCGTAGCTCTTGTCCAGCAGAAAATGGGAAAGGAGGGACATCGGCATGCATGAATTAGTTCAGACTGAAGTATTCTCCCTGACATTGGTTATCGGTGTGTATCTGGCGGCATTGGCTTTATATAAGAAAACGCACATTAGCTTGCTACATCCCCTGATTACTTCCATTCTTGTTATTATCCTGATTTTAAACTTGCTGGGTGTTCAATATGAATCGTTCCAGAAGGGTAGCCATCTGATTAACTTTTTGTTGGGGCCGTCGGTCGTTGCTTTGGGATATGTATTGTTTGAACAGATACAATATCTGAAAGGAAATGTAGTGTCTATCCTTACCGCCGTATTTGTTGGAGCTATAGTCGGAATCGTCAGCGTTATTCTAATCGGGAAATGGATGGGGGCGGATCAAACTCTGATTGCCACTTTACAGCCTAAATCCGTAACTACCCCGATAGCAATGGGAATTTCTGAAAAAGCGGGCGGAATACCTTCTCTTACTGCTGTGGTAGTTGTAGTTGTCGGTATTTTCGGTAGTATTGTAGGTCCCCTTGTCATGAAAGTGTTAGGAATAGAAAGCCGTATTGCAAAAGGACTGGCTTTAGGAGCGTCTTCACATGGGGTCGGTACATCCGTGGCCATACAGATTGGGGCAGTGGAAGGTGCTTTGAGCGGGCTTGCTATTGGTCTTATGGGAATTATGACAGCAATTCTTGTCCCTATTATCAGTTTGATATTGTCTTTATTTTAAGTCGTATTTCTATAACCGCAACTTTCCTTTCTCATATTAATCTGATTTGCAACTTCTTTCAATCGAAAAAACGGGAATGTGGTTTGTTACTTTAATAAGAATGCATTACCTTTGCCGCCGGAAATCGCAGTAGACTGCTTACTAATAATCAAATATAAATAGATAAAATATGATTAATTCACAAGACATTAAAAACGGAACTTGTATCCGTCTGGATGGAAAACTTTATTTCTGCGTCGAATTTCTTCACGTAAAACCGGGTAAGGGTAATACTTTCATGCGTACGAAATTGAAAGACGTAGTTAAAGGTGGTATACTTGACCGTCGTTTTAATATCGATGAAAAGCTGGAAGACGTACGTGTTGAACGCCGTCCTTATCAATATTCATACCGCGAAGGCGAACATTATCATTTCTTGAACCAGGAAACATGGGAAGATGTTATCATCGACAAGGAACTTATTAATGGAGTAGATTTCCTGAAAGAAGAAGAGATTGTGGATGTTGTATCCGATGCTTCTACAGATACGGTTCTTTTTGCAGATGTTCCTGTTAAAGTACAGTTGAAGGTTACTTATACGGAACCGGGTGTTAAAGGTGATACAGCAACCAACACATTGAAACCGGCTACAGTGGAAACAGGTGCGGAAGTGCGTGTTCCTTTATTTATCAATGAAGGCGAAATCATTGAAGTAAATACACAGGACGGTTCTTATGTAGGACGTGTTCGCTAATTTATCTGATTTGAGATTTATATTATATCCTATATAAAGGGCAGTTCAGGCTGCCCTTTATCATTTACTGAAAACCAAAAACTATGAAAATAAAAGAATGGGCGGAAGAAGACCGTCCGCGTGAAAAAATGCTTCTAAAGGGAGTTTCTTCCCTGAGTGATGCCGAATTGATAGCCATATTGATAAATTCCGGTAATAGTACGGAAACGGCAGTTCAACTTTCCCAACGAATACTTTGTTCTGTAGATAACAATCTGAATGCTCTTGGTAAATTGTCCGTCAAAGATCTGACAGTTGGTTTTAAGGGGATAGGACAGGCGAAAGCCTTGGCCATATCAGCCGCTTTGGAATTGGGGAAACGACGTAGTATATCAGAACCGCTTCGTCGTACGGAAATCCGGACGAGCCGCGATGCTTACCGTTTGTTTCATCCAATACTCTGTGATTTGCCTTATGAGGAATTGTGGTTGGCACTGACAAGCCGTTCTTCAAAAGTGATTGGGAAGATAAAAATCAGCCAGGGAGGTACGGCTGAAACATCTGCGGATTTGCGTCTGATATTGAAAGCTGCAATTAATGAACTTGCTGCCGGTATCATTCTCTGCCACAACCATCCCTCGGGAAACATTCGTCCCAGCCGCCAGGATGATATACTGACTTCCCGTTTGACCAGTGCGGCAAAACTATTGGAAGTAAAACTGATAGACCATATCATTCTTTCCGACGGACTTTACTATAGCTATGCAGATGAAGGGCGAATTGAATGAATTGAATTTTCTCAGTTCTCAATTATTTAGTAAGTTTGCACATAAATACAGAAGAATATGAACAACGAATTTCTCCAGACAGAAGAAGCAATTGTTGCGATGCTTAAAACCGTTTATGATCCGGAAATACCGGTTAACATATACGACCTTGGGCTGATATATAATATAGAAGTAGACGACGAAAAGAATGTTACTATAGAAATGACCCTGACAGCTCCCAACTGTCCGGCAGCCGACTTTATTCTGGAAGATGTCCGAATGAAGGTCGAATCGGTACAGGACGTAAACAATGTAGAAGTGAATCTGGTGTTCGAGCCGGAGTGGGATAAGGATATGATGTCGGAAGAAGCTAAATTAGAATTAGGATTCTTATGATTTTTCCCCGGAAGAAGATATTTTTTGCCTCGGATGCCCATCTGGGAGCCCGGTTTCATAAAGACCCGTTGGCGATTGAAAAGAAATTGGTGCGCTGGCTGGACAGTATAAAGGAGGAAGCTGCCGCTATCTACTTTCTGGGGGATATGTTCGATTATTGGTATGAATATAAATATGTAGTACCTAAAGGATTTGTCCGGTTTCTGGGGAAATTGGCGGAGCTTTCCGACCTGGGGATTGAAATACATATCTTTATCGGCAACCACGATATTTGGATGTTCGATTACCTTCCTAAAGAAATCGGAGCCATTATCCATCGGGATACACTGACTGTCGATTTATTAGGCAAGCGTTTTTTCCTTGGACATGGCGATGAAGTGGATTTCCGCAGTAAAAGCTTTCGTTTAATCCGGGCTGTTTTCCGGAATAAATTTTGCCAATGGTTATATGCCGGAATCCATCCCCGTTGGACCTTCGGTTTTGCTTTGGGTTGGTCTTTAAGCAGCAGGAAGAAAGGATTGGAGAAGCATAAGGAATGCGAATCACCGGAATACCAGGGGGAAAAGAATGAATATATGGTCTGGTTTGCCAAAGACTATTTGAAGACACACCCGGATATAAATTTTTTTATTTTCGGCCATCGTCACATCATGCTGGATTTGATGTTGTCGCGAACCTCCCGCCTTATTATTGCAGGCGACTGGATGCAGCATTTTTCTTATATTGTATGGGATGGCGACACTCTGGTTATGGAACAGTTTGAAATGGAATAAGAATTTATAAGGGAAGGCTGAACCAGAAGGTCGAGCCTTTTCCTAATTGGGAAGTGACTCCTATTCTTCCGCCAAGCGTTTCTATAATCGTTTTACAGATACTAAGGCCTAATCCTGTGCCCTGTTTGAAGTGATTCAATTTAACAAAGCGGTCGAAGATCGTATCGATATTCTCCGGAGCGATGCCAATTCCCGTATCTGCAATTTTAATTATCACTGCATTTTCCTGCACCTCGTAAGAGAGAGTAATAGTGCCTTCGTTTGTGAATTTTATTGCGTTGGAAATAAGATTGGATATTACCTGTGTCACTCTTTTGGGGTCTGTCTGCAGTATGATATCCGGTAGATTATCCATATCATAAATAAGAGTTACATTTTTCTGGGTTTTGAGAGAATGTATTTTATACTGTTCGTGGCAAGTCTTCCTGAGGTATAGTTTTCCGAACGAGTAATCCAATACGCCGGCTTCTATTTTTGAGAAATCCAGAATATCCGTAATAAGGCGAAGAAGCAGGTCGCTGTTTTTATTAATAATATCGGCATATTCTTCCGCCTCTTTATTAGATGATTCTTCTACAATAATATTGGAAAATCCGATAATTGCATTGAGCGGCGTACGGATTTCATGGCTCATATTAGCTAAGAACGCGGATTTCAGTTTATCCGCTTCACGGATTTTCTGTATTTCTATTTCTGACTTTTTACTTTCGTATTCAGCTTTGATTAGTTTTTCCTCCAATAGTTTCTCTTCTGTGATATTGGTAAGATGGCATATGATTTTATCGGGAACCATGCAGCCTTTTGCTTTGTATGCCTGGGCATTTACCCGTATCCAAAAGATTTCTCCGTTGATTGCCGTTTTATTTATAAAGGTACAGTTTTCTGATTTGCCCGTAATTACCTCTGATAATCCCAAACCGTTACTTTGTAGTGTTTGAATGGACTTCAGTTGTTCGATAGGAAGCGGACTATTTTCTTTAAGAAATCTGAAGAGATTATTGTTGCATGGATGATCGTTGAGGGTGGAGTCTATATAGAATAATTTTTTCTTAAAATCATATTCGCCTACAATAGAATCTCCAGCCAGTAGTGCTGCTTTTAAAATAGTCAGGTTGTTTTTGGTTTGTTCGTCTTGGATTTGTTTTTCCGTATTATCGACGATAAGGAATAAATATCCCATAGGACCGTATTGTTCATCGTTTAGCTTGAATCCTTTTATTTGAAGGTACTTTTTGCAATTAATGAGAGTGGAAGGGTAATAGCCGGAATTGTGAATGTCTTTAAAATCATAGATTAAAGGAAAGCTAAACGACTCTTTTTCATTTATTACCCGCATAAGGGAGTCGGGAATCAAGGGGTTGTCGAATAAATTTATTCCTATAAGTTGTTCATGTGTAGTCCCGAATATTTTTTCATCTTCTTCGTTTATATCAATGAGGATACCATCTGAATCATATAATTCAACGCCAACAGGCAGGTTATTGAAAAAAAGCTGGAATTTCGTGCTTAGCTCGGAAAATAGCTTTCTGGATTTTTCCATTTTGTTTTCATTGAGCCATCTTTCTATCAGAATGGAGAAAATGTTGGCAACAAGATGCATATCGGAAACCTCGGTTCGTGTCCAGTTACGTTGTATCCGGATTGAATCGAACCCTATAAAACCGCGAACCTCGTGGTGGAATGTAAGTGGAATGATAAGCATGGACTTAAGTTGCTGTTCCAATAGAAGCGCTTTATCTATGTGGGCTTCTTCCGGCAAATCTTTAATATTACAAAGGACAATGTCTTTTCCGGTCCGGATTGTATCTATGATCCATGGAATAGTCTCATAAGTTAATTGGGTCTCGTTGTTTTTGGGAACCTCCATGTATTCACTCATTACTTCACATGGGAAATTCGCTGTTAAATAATCTTCTTCGAAAATGGCGACATATCCCCAATCGGCATTGAAAAAATTCAGAAGCAACCGCATTGCTTTTTCTATTGGATTTTTATCTTCGTTAAATAATAAAACAAGTACTTCTGACAGGACATGTCTTATTGTATGACTTTCTATCGATGTATGTGCGTTGCCGGGTTTGTATGATAATTTCTTCAATTTCATAAGTAGAATTGTGTTTTGTATACTTAGTTTTTATCCCCCTCTGGAACAGGGTAAAAATACGGCGGAAGAACTTAAAAAACAACTTTTTTCGCCGTTTTTTGCTTCCTGGGAATGATTCGTTCTTGCCGGACTGTTCCGGGCGTTTGTTTCATTTTTGAAGTTTGTCGATAAGATGGTTGCTTTTTATGGTAATAAGATATAAATTAGAAGCCATACTTCCTGGCAGTTTATCCCGATCTATTTTGTTTTCGAGGTGGTCAAAAATATGAATGACGCCCTCGAGAATATGAATGACGTCCTCAAGTATATTTTTGACCACCTCGAAAACAGATTTCTTTGTGAAGAAACTTTTCTTTCTTGCCGTACAAAAAATAAATAGTATTCCATCTTCTTATCGGTAGAAGCGGAGTTGTTTTAGAACAATTATGTTTCTAAAGTTAAGGCTGTTCGTAGTAAAAAGTTATATTTGCATGTCCGAACACTACTGCGAGGGCTATAGATTGGTTATTATTACATTTTAAGTATATGTTGAAGCAACAGTTACAACAAAAGTTACAGCAAAAACTCTCTCCTCAGCAAATCCAGCTGATACGCCTGCTGGAACTTCCGGCTATTGAGTTGGAAGAACGTGTAAAGCACGAGTTGGAGGATAATCCTGCATTGGAAGAGGGAAAAGAATTTGCAGATGACTTTGAGCGTACTGATGATGGTGTTGAAGAACAAATGCCGGGAGAAACAACCTCTGATATGGATATTTCTCTTGGTGATTATATGAGTGAAGACGATATTCCTGATTATAAACTCCGCGAAATAAGCGAAAGGGTCGAAAAAAAAGAAGATATTCCGTTTTCCGTAGGTCAATCATTGAATGAATTTCTGTTGCAGCAGCTGGGACTTCGGGATTTACCCGAAAAACAATATCAGATTGCTGAATATATTATTGGAAATATAGATGATGACGGTTATTTGCGCCGTGATTTATGTGCTATAGCCGATGACCTCGTTTTTCAGGCAGGGCAGGATGTGTCGGAAAAGGAAATAGAAGAAGTTCTTGTTATCATTCAGGATTTTGACCCGGCTGGAGTGGGGGCAAGAAACTTACAGGAATGTTTGTTATTGCAACTTGCCCGTAAGGGAAAAACACCCGATACGGATTTGTCTGTTCGTATATTGACAGACTATTTTGAGGAATTTACCCGGAAACATTACGAAAAGATATTGCGCGGACTGAATATAGATGAAGCAACACTGAAAAAAGCAATCCGCGAAATAACGGCACTCGATCCTAAACCTTGCAGTAGCTGGGGTGGTTCTATGGAAACAGCCATGAGTCAGGTTATTCCGGACTTTATAGTGGAAGCTGTTAACGGTGAACTGATTCTCAGTATGAATAGCCGGGGCGTTCCGGATATGCGTATCAACAGGGAATATGCGGAGATGTTCCAGGATTATGCCGGCAATAAGGCGAATCAGACTGCTAAAATGCGGGAGGCTGTACAATTTGTAAAGCAAAAGCTGGATTCGGCACAATGGTTTATTGATGCGATCAAACAACGTCAGGAAACATTACAACGTACAATGGAAGCGATTATCCTGTTGCAGCATGATTTTTTCCTGACTGGAGATGAAGCCTCACTGCGTCCGATGATTTTGAAAGATGTTGCGGAGCGGACCGGGTATGATATATCTACCATCTCGCGGGTGAGCAACAGTAAATATGTACAAACTAATTTCGGTATTTATCCGTTGAAATATTTCTTTTCGGAATCTATGCAAACCGATAGTGGGGAAGAAATTTCTACACGCGAGGTGAAGAAGATAATGAAAGAGCATATCGATAGTGAGGATAAACGGAAGCCCCTTACGGACGAGGAACTGGCATCTATCCTGAAAGAAAAAGGATATATTATCGCCCGCCGTACGGTCGCTAAATACCGTGAGCAGTTGGATATTCCGGTGGCAAGGCTCCGGAAAGAAATATAAAAACAAGAAGATATGAAACTTTTTTTTAATTTTATATCAGGAATATTCCACCCATTATTGATGGTGACGTATGGGGTTGCCATGCTCCTTACATTCACCTATCTGGCTATTTATCCACCCAGTGTGAAATGGCTGCTGGTAGGAGGGACGTTTCTGTCTACGGCTGTAATTCCGGGTGCATTCATCTATATGATGGTGCGAAATGGGGCGGCTGTTGATTTGGAGTTATCCGACCGTCGGGAACGGATAGTTCCTTACCTGATATTGATAACCTCGTTGATAGTCTGTGCATTTTATATGTATAAGATGATGTTGCCGTTCTGGTTTTTATCTTTGCTGATTGGAGCAAGTGTCGCATTAATCATTGCATTGGTTATTAATTTTTACTGGAAAATAAGTGCCCATATGATAGGTATCGGCGGCTTTTTCGGTGGTTTGATGGGGATAGCGCGTATCCATCTGGTAAATCCGTATTGGGTTTTTATTCTTGTACTGATAGCTGCCGGTTTGTTGGGTACTTCGCGTATCTTTTTAGGTAGACATACGCCAATGCAGGTTTATGCTGGTTTTTGTCTCGGATTTATATGTACCTTTGTAGCATCAATATTAAGTTATATCTATTTATTCATCTAATAAAAACACTAGAATTATGAATTTTCCTGCAGATTTAAAGTACACAAAAGATCACGAATGGATCCGTGTAGAAGGTAATGTTGGTTATGTTGGTATTACAGATTACGCTCAGAGCGAATTGGGTGAAATTGTATATGTAGATATCACAGCCGAAGGTGAAACTGTTGAGAAAGAAGAAGTATTCGGAACTATCGAAGCCGTGAAAACTGTTTCTGATTTGTTTATGCCGATTAGTGGCGAAGTTATCGAAGCAAATGCAGAACTGGACGACAAACCGGAATTGGTAAACGAAGATGTTTACGGAAACGGCTGGTTAATCAAAATTTCAATTTCAGACCCTGCAGAATTGGATGAACTGCTGTCTGCTGCTGAATACGAACAACTGATTGCAAAATAAATACCGGGTTCATTAATTATAAAGAAAATATGACACCTGTAGTAAGTATTATCATGGGCAGTACTTCCGACCTGCCTGTAATGGAAAAAGCAGCTAAATTGCTCGACGAGATGGAAATCCCGTTCGAAATGCATGCTTTGTCCGCACACCGTACACCTGCAGAGGTGGAAGCTTTTGCCAAGGGGGCGAAAGGACGTGGAATTAAAGTAATTATTGCTGCTGCCGGCATGGCTGCTCATTTATGTGGTGTAATTGCTTCCATGACTACTGTTCCTGTAATCGGCGTTCCTATTAATTCAACTTTGGATGGTATGGATGCTTTATTGGCAATCGTGCAGATGCCTCCGGGAATACCTGTGGCTACAGTCGGTATAAACGGTGCCCTGAATGCCGGTATCCTGGCTGTTCAGATGCTTGCAGTAGGCGACGAACAACTTCAGGACAAACTGGCTGCTTATAAGGAAGATTTGAAGAAAAAGATCGTAAAAGCCAACGAAGAACTGGCTAAAGTATCTTTTAAATACAAAACAAATTAATTGACAGTTGACAAGTGACAAGTGACAGTTGAAATACAGTTTAGATAACTGTCAACTGTCACTTGTCAACTGTCAACTGTTGCTTGTCAACTGTTAAAGATGGATTATTTTAATTACAGCCGCCGTAAATCTTCTGTTGTAAATATCGGCAACACTCCTTTAGGGGGAGACAATCCAATTCGTATACAATCCATGGCAAATGTATCCACTATGGATACGGAAGCTGCCGTACGCCAGGCAATCCGGATGATTGAAGCCGGATCTGAGTATGTGCGTTTTACCGCTCAAGGCGAACGTGAGGCCCGTAATCTGGGTGTTATCCGCAAAGAACTGGATGCCGCCGGATATACCACGCCTTTAGTCGCAGATATTCATTTTAATCCGAGAGCTGCGGATGCTGCTGCCGAAGAAGTGGAAAAAGTTCGTATCAATCCGGGTAATTATGTGGATAAGGTTAAAACATTCAGCCTTCTGGAATATACGGATGAAGAATATGCGGCAGAGTTGCAGAAGATACGCGACCGTTTTGTTCCATTCCTTAACATTTGCAAAGAACACGGAACCGCCATCCGTATTGGCGTAAACCATGGCTCATTGTCCGACCGTATTATGAGCCGTTACGGAGATACTCCGGAAGGCATGGTTGCCTCTTGTATGGAGTTTCTGCGTATATGCCGGGATGAGAATTTCCCGGATGTGGTAATTTCAATTAAAGCTTCCAATACCGTTGTTATGGTAAAAACTGTTCGTTTGCTTGTACAGACTATGGACAGGGAAGATATGCATTATCCGTTGCATTTGGGCGTGACCGAAGCTGGTGATGGAGAAGACGGTCGTATAAAAAGCGCCGTAGGTATCGGGGCGCTGCTTTCCGATGGGATAGGGGATACGATACGTGTCTCGCTGAGTGAAGACCCGGAGGCAGAGATACCTGTTGCCCGTAAATTAGTGGACTATATTTCGGAACGTGAACAGCACCGGCCGATAGAAGCTGTGCTTGCTCCCGGATACGACCCTATATCCGTAACCCGCCGTGTGAGCCGTGTGATAGAAGGCATTGGTGGTAATTTTCCGCCTGTTGTTATATCAGACCGTAGTAACGGTGATTTTGAATTTGATTATTCGTCCTTGCCGGATTATATATATATAGGTAAAGAAGATCCGGAAAATCTACCGGATAATTTCCGTTTGTTGGTGGATGCTCATTTCTGGAAAGATTTGCCGAATGCGTATCCGTATTTTATCGCTTCTGAAGTGGAAGAGATGGCGAAATATCCGAACCGGTTGAAGTTTATCCGGTTGGCTTATCCGGACCTGACGGAACGGGTGATAGATATTTTGAGTAAAGATAAAACGGTGGTTGTTATTCTGAGTACACATCATCGGAATGGAGTGGCATCGCAACGGGCTGCTTTGCATCGGTTGATGACTGCCGGATGTGATGTGCCAGTCGTATTGCATCATGACTACCGGGAAACGGATATTGAAGCCTTGCAATTGAAATCGGGAGCAGACTTCGGAACTCTTTTATTGGACGGTTTCAGCGATGGCATTATGTTGCATAATGAAGGATGCGAAGCTATGCTGGGGGATAGCTATATGTTCGGCATTCTTCAGGCTACACGTTCCCGAATCAGTAAGACCGAATATATTTCATGCCCGAGTTGTGGGCGCACTTTATACGATTTGCAAACAACGATTGCGCGTATCAAAGAGGCGACATCGCATTTGAAAGGGCTGAAGATAGGAATCATGGGCTGTATCGTAAACGGACCGGGCGAGATGGCGGATGCCGACTATGGATATGTCGGAGCCGGACGCGGTCAAATCAGCCTGTATAAAGGAAAAGAATGTAAACTGAAAAATATTCCCGAAGATGAAGCCGTGGAACGTTTGGTCTGGCTGATAAAAGAAAACGGGGACTGGACGGATTAATTGACAATTGATAGTTGACAATTGACAGTTAATATTTTATACAGGTATTAAACAACTGTCAACTGTTACTTGCCAACTGTCAACTTTTAAATATCTTTGTCCGTTAATAATATATGTATATGGAAGTAAAAATCATCAATAAATCTCATCATCCATTACCAGCTTATGCTACACCTCTTTCCGCAGGAATGGATATTCGCGCAAATTTATCGGAACCTGTTGTTTTAAAACCGTTGGAACGTAAGTTGATACCGACCGGGCTATATATCGCTTTACCGGAAGGGTATGAAGCACAGATGCGTCCGCGTAGCGGTTTGGCCTTGAAACATGGTATTTCCTTATTGAATACGCCAGGCACTATCGATGCGGATTATCGGGGTGAGATTGGGATTATCCTGGTGAACCTTTCATCCGAACCTTTTACTGTGAATGACGGGGAACGTATTTGCCAGATGGTAATAACGACTCATAGCCAGGTGGCTTGGAAAGCGGTTGAAGTGCTGGATGATACGGAACGGGGTGCCGGAGGTTTCGGGCATACCGGAAAGGGATAACCGTTCTCTATTCTCTCAAATGCAAATCAAAAAGACAATGCCTAAAATATTGAAATATATTTTGTTTTTACTGTTGCTGGTACAGGTTGTGCCCGCAATAGCTTCGGATACCAAAAGTACGGCATCGCCGGCATCAACCCGGTTAAGCGAAGCTGACCGCAGAAAGTTCGACTACTTCTTTTATGAAGGACTGAACTTGAAAGCATCAGGTAAGTTTGATGCAGCTTATGATGCGTTTAACTATTGCTTGGGTATAGACTCTACGGCATCGGCTGTATTGTACGAACTTTCTTCTTTCTATGTTCAGTTGAACCGTCCGGATAAATCCGTTGAAATGTTGAAACGGGCGGTAGCCAACAGTTCCGATAATTTCACCTATCGCATGGCGTTGGCCAGTATGAGCCGTAGCCAGGGAATGTATGGCGAGGCTGCTGATGAGTATGAGAAACTTGTCAAAGATTATCCTTCCAAGCCCGAATTGAACTATTATTTGGCGGATGCGTTGACGCAGGAAGGTGAAATTGCAAAAGCTATCGATGCCTATGATTCGCTGGAACAGACTATCGGAATGAACGAGGCTCTTTCCATGCAGAAATATAAGCTTTATAATTCGTTGGAACAGTCGGATAAAGCATTTAAGGAAATAGAAAAGCTGGCAGATAAATATCCGATGGAGGCCCGCTACCGTATTATGTTAGGTGACCTTCATCTGGAAAAGAACGACACGGTAAAAGCTTTGGATTATTATAAGCAGGCATATGCCATTGATCCGGCAAATCCTTACTATATCGTTTCCATGGCTAATTATTATGAAGCTGTAGGCGATAAGGATGCTGCAGAAACACAGATTCGCAATGCTTTGATAAACGAACAATTGGATGTGGACACGAAAGTGGCTATCTTATCCCGCTATATCCTGAAATTGCAGCAAACGCAGAAAGGAACGGAAAGTGCTAACGACCTTTTTCGGACTTTGCTGGAACAGCATCCGGAAGATACGGAGTTGAAACAGATGTATGGTGCCCTTTTGATGGCACAGGGGAAAAACGATGAAGCCCGCTTCCAGTTCCAGTTGATAACCGAAATGGAACCTGATAATGCGGCAGCATGGCAACAGTTATTGAGTTTTGCTTTGAAATCGGAAGATATACCTGAAGTAATCCGTATTTGTACCCGTTGTCAGGAACTCTTCCCGGAGGCTCCGGAATATTACTTTTACTTAGGTATTGCTTACTATCAGCAGGAGAAATTTCAGGAAGCGCTGAATACCTATTATGCCGGCCTGAATATCATTCCTGCAGAGAATGTAGGTTTAAAATCCGATTTCTATGGTCAAATAGGAGACATATACTATCAGATGAAGAAGATGGACCAGGCATACAAGTCTTATGATGAAGCATTGAAATACAATGATAAGAATATTGTAGTCCTGAACAACTATGCTTATTTCCTTTCTTTGGATAAGAAAGATTTGAAAAAAGCAGAGCGTATGAGTGCGATGGCTGTTAAGCTGGAACCGAATAACTCTACTTATCTGGATACTTATGCCTGGATATTTTTTGTACAGGGAAATTATTCTCTGGCAAAGATTTATATAGAAAATGCATTAGCTAACGACAAGACAAACAGTGCAGAGCTTATCGACCATTATGGGGATATTCTCTTCATGAGCGGTGAGAAGGAAAAAGCTGTTGAACAATGGAAGAAAGCTAAAGAAGCGGGCAAAGAAAGTGAAGTTCTGAACCGTAAGATAGCGGAAGAAAAGTATATAGAAGATACGAATATTGCACAATGAATAACAAACAACTTATATTTTTAGTACTTATCCTGCTCCTTTCCGGTTGTAAGTCAAAGAAAGTGGCAACGGTAGAGTCGGGAAGTGCCAAAGCGCATAATGAATTTTTTACATTGATGCAGGAACAGGCGTTTCAGTATGAAACCTTGACTGCACGTTTGAGCGTGGATTTAAACCTGCCGGGTAGTAACCTGAGTTCCCGGGTGGATTTAAAGATGATAAAAGATAGTGCGTTCCAGTTGTCCGTACAGCCCTTTCTGGGCATCGAGATATTCCGTGTGGAACTGACTGTAGATAGCGTGAAGATACTCGACCGTATGAATAAGCGTTATATGGCGGACAACTACTCGAATCTGAAAGAACAGACTCCTATCGAGTTCAATTTCTATAATTTGCAGTCGCTGTTCACCAACCAGTTGTTTTTGCCCGGACATCAGAAGATACAACCAAAGCAATACCGTCTTTTTGAATTGAAACAAGAAGGTTCTTATGCCGAAATCTTTGTAAAAGATGCTTTGGGCTTACTGTATGCTTTTGTTGCTGATGGAGAGGAGAAAATATTGTCTACCCATATAACCGACCCATCCGATAAATATGCGTTAAACTGGGATTATTCGGATTTTCGTTTAACTGAAGGGCAACCATTTCCGATGCGGATGGATGTAAAGGTGCTTGATAAAGGGGAATCGAAAGGAGGAATTTCTTTATATTTTTCCCGTTTGCAAACCAATGTGCCGGTGAATATGGAATTTTCTGTTCCGGCTAAATATCAGCGTATCACATTGGATCAGATACTCAAATCATTGGGTAATATAAAGATGTAAAGAATGAAAAGTGTTTGGTTAGTTATATTTTCCTTGTTTGTTTTGTCTGCTGCCGGACAAAATTCAGCGCGTGTGCGTGAGCTTGAAAAGCAGCGTAAAGCAGCCCTTGCCGATATCGAAATGACTAACCAGATGTTGAATGAAACCCGGCAGTCGGCCCGTAACTCATTGAACCGGCTCAACCTGATTTCACAGCAGATTCTTTCCCGTAAAAAAGTAATCAGTCTTTTAAATCAGGAAATTGCGGAGATAGATAAGCAAATCAGCTCTACCCGTAATGAGATAACCAAGCTGGAAAAAGAGTTGGGAAACAAACGTACCAATTATGGAAAGTCCGTGCAGAGTTTATATAAACGGCGTTCTTCACAGGATCGTTTATTATTTATACTTTCCGCCGATAATTTTGCACAGTCTCTCCGCCGTATGCGCTATTTACGCGAATATGCAGATTGGCAGAAACGGCAGGCTGCAGAGATTATAGATAAGCAAAGGGAGATTACCGTTAAGCAACAAGAGTTGGAGAAAACCCGTAGCGAAAAAAATGCCTTGTTAGGTACCCGTGAAACGGAAAGCCGTAAATTACAGGCTGAAGAATCTGACCAGAAGCAGGAAGTCCAGGAATTAAACAAGAAGCAGAAAGACTTACAGGCAGACCTGAAAAAGAAAAAACGTCAGGCTGAAAATTTGAACCGCCAGATTGAAAAGCAGATTGCCGCAGAAATAGCTCGTGCGGAGGCTGAAGCAAAAGCTGCACGCGAACGTGCCGCCCGTGCGGAAAAGGAACGTCTTGCCCGTGAAAAAGCATCTGGAAAGACGCCGACAAAGAAAGAAGCAGAACCGGTGCGCGATGAACGTGTGGCCGATACGAAAGGCGGATATGCCATGACCCGGGAAGAAAAGAAACTATCCGATGACTTTGCAGGTAACCGGGGACGTTTGCCTTATCCTGTAGCCGGTCGGCATACAATTGTATCCGGTTTTGGAGAACAGCAGCATCAGGAATTGAAGTATGTCCGGACGAATAATAGCGGCATCGATATTATGACCTCTCCCGGAACAGAAGCCCGTGCTGTATTTAATGGAGAAGTCACCCGTGTGTTTGTTGTTCCCGGGTATAATAATTCCGTCATCATCCGTCATGGTAATTATCTGACGGTATACAGTAATCTGAGTGACGTCTATGTAAAAGCCGGGGATAAGGTATCTACCCGCCAGGCTATCGGTCGTGTATTTACCGATACGGAAGACGGTAATTCGACTATACTGCACTTCCAGTTATGGAAAGAGAAGACGAAGCTGAATCCGGCTCCGTGGTTAGACTAACCGTAACTGATCTAATAAACGTATATACGTCTCAATCGCTTCCCGTATTTCCATCATACCGATATATTCGTTGGCAGCATGCGAACGGGCAGAATTTCCCGGTCCAATTTTTACGGAGGGGAAAGGCATCAATGCCTGGTCGCTCAGCGTGGGGGAGCCGAACGGTTCTTTACCTAAAGTGATAGCACGTTGCACGAATGGATGTTGCAGGTCTGTGCGTGTGGAATTTAGCCGGAAACTACGGGCTTTCACCTCACAACTTACTTTCTCTTTGATTAATTGGAATAGCGTTTCATTGGGATAGAATTCGTTTGTACGGATATCTACTGTAAATTCGCAGCGGTCCGGAACGACATTATGTTGTGTGCCTGCATGGATAATGGTCACACTCATCTTAACCGGTCCGAGAAAGTCACTCTTTTCCAGGAACTGGTATGTATTGAACCATTCTATATCCTTCATTGCAAGGGTAATTGCATTGATACCCTCGTTGCGGGCGGCATGACCGGCTTTACCTATACTGACACAATCCAAAACCATCAATCCTTTTTCCGCTACGGCAGGTTGCATTCCTGTGGGTTCGCCTACGATAGCAAAAGAAATGGGAGGGAGTTCCGGCAATACACTTTCCAGTCCGTTCTTTCCGGATACTTCTTCTTCGCAGGAAGCGAGGAATATCAGGTTATAAGGCTGTTCCTTTTCGGAAAGTACCGTGAATGCTTCGTAAAGCGAAACTACACTTGCTCCGGCGTCATTACTTCCTAATCCGTATAGTTTGTCATCTTCAGTCTCTTCCGGATTAAACGGGTCCTTTGTCCAACCGGAGGCTGGCTTTACAGTATCTATATGGGAGTTCAGTAAAAGAGTAGGTTTGTTTAAATCGAATTGCGGAGATGCAATCCATAAGTTATTCCCTTTCCGGTGTACCGTATGACCGGCTGCTTGCCAGGTCTGTTGAAGGAAGTCGGCTACATTGTTTTCTTCTCTGCTGAATGACGGACAGGCTATCATGCCCTTAAGTATGTCTATTGCATCGTAATACATAGGAATAGGATTTTTAGTATATCAGAATGTCAGTAATTTATCCACTGTTTCCCTATCATGCTTTAACTGCACTATCAGTTCGTCCAGGGAATTGAATTTGATATCTCCCCGTACATGATGAATAAAAGCGACGGTGAGTTCTTTATTGTAAATATTTCCGGAAAAATCCAGAATGTTAACTTCGAGTGTGATATTGGAACCGTTGTTCAGGGTCGGGCGGTCGCCGATATAGAGCATCCCTTTGTAACGTTTGTCATCCAGATAAACCCATACGGCATATACTCCGATACCTGGAATAATTTTGAAGGGTTCGTCCACTTGTATATTTGCCGTAGGAAAACCCAGTTTACGCCCTACTTTATAACCGCTTACGATGCTCCCTTTTATCTGGTAAGGATAAGTCAGCAAATGTGCGGCATCTTCCACTTGGCAGACTGAGAGCATTTTTCGTATTTCGGAAGAGCTGACGGCCGCTTCACCTTCTGTATAGCGTGATGCCTTTACCACCTTCATTCCGCAGGCTTCGCCATAAGTGACGTATTGCTCGAAGCCATCTTCCCGGTTGTGACCGAAACGGTGGTCGTATCCGATAAGCAAGGTGTCCACATGCAGTTTCTCAGCCAGCATTTGTGTGATAAATTCATTGGCCGTCAGGAGGGACAATTCGTAAGTGAAATCCAGAACGATGCAATAATCGACTCCGGTAGAAGCCAGATGTTCCAGCTTCTCTTCGAAAGAATTGAGAAGTTTCGGCTGATAATCAGAATGCAATACGGCGCGCGGATGTTCGGGGAAAGTAATGACTGCCGAAGGAAGTCCCAGCGATTGCGCCAATTGCTTTAACTCGCCTATCAGGTACCGGTGCCCTAAATGCACTCCATCAAAGAAACCGATGGTAGCAACCAGCTTTACCTCTTTCAGCATGTTTGTGTCTCTGACTATAATCATCGTTATTTCCTGTATTTGCTATTGAATGGCAAAAGTACATAAAAACCATGTATTATAATAATACAAAAATAAATCGTACTTTTGGAGACCTATGGAAGGACAAGTTCAAACGGCAAAACACTATCAACATCTTTATTTGGAATATGCCCCTATGTTGTTGAGGTTCGCCAGGAAATTCGTTTCGGATTTCTTTGCCGAGGACATTGTGCATGATGTTTTTCTGAAGTTATGGGATAAACAAGTGTTTCTTCTTCCTGAGGAGGATATACGCCGCATTCTTTATGTTGCTGTTCGTAATGCCTGCTTGGACCATTTGCGCCGTTTGAATATGGAGCAGGAGATAATAGACCATAGGGCTGTGCAACTCAAACTGGATGAGCTGGATTTTTTTGAATCTTCCGATGAACTTTTTATGCGCAAAGACCTCTTGAATATCTTAATGTCCAAAGTAAAAGAATTGCCGGAGCGCAGCCAGGAGGTTTTCCGCCTGTCTTATCTGGAAGGACTGAAGGCGGCAGAGATAGCCGACCGCTTAGGTATTTCCGTCCGTACGGTAGAAAATTTGCTATACCGCTCGCTGGTTTCCCTCCGCAAAAGCTGCTCCCATCTCTTTTGGATTATTTTTATGTTATAAACTTCTTTTTTTTAAAAAAAGTCACTTTTCCTGTGAGTACTTTTTCTTTTTCGTTCGTTATTAGTTCGTATGGTACTCAGTCAACCGTACCGAAGAATGATAACAGACAGTATATGGAAACAGAACAATCGAACTTGATAATCGGCTACTTGCAAGGCCGTCTGGACCGGGAGGAAACCGACCGCTTCTACGCTTTCGTAAACGAAAGTGCAGAGAATAAGCGCCTTTTCTTCGAAGTCAAGGCGATTTACGACGCAGGGATGTCTTCAGCCAAAGAGGAAGATATGCTGGCGAGCTGGAAGCGGTTGGAGGAAAAAATCAATAAGAAAAAAACACGGCTATTATCCACCTGGTACCATATCGGTAGCTACGCTGCTGCCATTTTGATCACTGCCGTGCTGACCTCGGCATGCTTCTTTCTCTTTTCCAAAGAGGGAAGTGAGGTATCTGCTCGTTATATTGGAGGCGACGGATTGGAGGCCGATGTGGTAGAACTTCCGGACGGAACACGTATCAGTTTGAGCTCAAAAACGACTTTTCACTATAATACGGACTATGGGAAGAAAGACCGTATCGTATATCTGGAGGGAGAAGCCTACTTCGATGTAGCCAAAGAAAAAAACAAACCGTTTATTGTCCGCACAAAAGAACAGGATATAGAAGCACTCGGCACAAAGTTCAATGTATCGGCATATCCGAAAGACTCCTTATTAGTTACCACACTACAGCAAGGTTCCGTATTGCTGACAACAGCGGGAACCGGCGAACAAACGATTTTGAAGCCGAACGAACAAATGGTATATAACCGCAACACCCGTTCTTCCCATGTACATCAGGTAGATGCCTCCCTGTTTACATCCTGGACTACCGGTTATTATTATTTCCCCGAGCAAAGCCTGGAAGCCATACTTGAAAGGATGAGCCATGTATACGGCATACAATTCACCATCAATTCGGAGAGGTTAAAGAAAAAGACTTTCACCGGAACATTCTATCGCGGACAAAGCATCAAAGATATCATGGAGATTATTCGTTTATCTATTCCAATCCGATACAGGATAAACAGTCAGTACGTGACCATATCGGAAACCTAACAAACGTTCTAATTATAAAATCGGAAAAGCACATGAATACAAGTTAACAAGGAGAAAAAGAAGAGAAAATCTTGCCGGATTTCCTCTTCTGAAACAAGTGAATCAATTAAACTCCCATTGCCGTGGGATAGTGTTTAATCTTAAAACAATCAAATGTATGAATGATCAACGTATAGTTGTTTCTTTAAATCTGAAAAGGACTATAAAAATTATGAAACTTACCGTGCTTATGCTCGCAGTATGCTTGTCACAAGTAGCTGCGGCAACTTATGCTCAAACGGCAAGGCTAAACGTCTCTGCTAAAAATGAAACACTGGAAAGTGTATTGAAACAGATAGAAAAGCAGTCGGAGTTTCTGTTTTTCTATAACCTCGAAGAAGTAAATAAAAACGAAAAGATTTCTATTAACAAGAAGAATGCCGATATTCAGGATATATTGGATGCAATTGCCACTAAAACAGGTCTAAAATATGCAATTAAAGACCGGCATATCGTACTCACATCCAACGCAACTCCGGTGGTCAGCAATGTACAGCAAGACCGCAGAATTAAAGGTAAAATTGTCGATATGAACAATGAGCCTGTTATCGGTGCAAATGTCGTTATAAAAGGTACGACCAACGGAACTGTAACCGATATAGACGGAAACTTTGAAATCAGTGCTCCGCAAAGTGCGGAAATGTTGATAAGTTACATCGGCTATCTGCCTCAGACGGTTAAAGTCGGAAGGAATACTTCCTATACCATTCAACTGAAAGAAGATACCCAGGCACTCGACGAAGTGGTAGTGGTAGGTTACGGTACACAAAAGAAAGCTACTTTGACAGGAGCCGTTGCTTCCATTAAAGGAGAAGAAATTGCCAAAGTAAGCCAGCCCTCAATACGTGCCAGTATGTTAGGTAAAGTTCCGGGTATCCGTTTCCAACAAACGAACGGCGAACCGGGTAACGACGGAGGTACATTCGATATCCGTGGCTTCGGTGATGCTTTGACCATTGTGGATGGCGTAGAAAGGCCATTCTCGCAAATAGACCCGAATGAAATCGAATCGATCAATATATTGAAAGATGCCTCTGCTTCCGTTTACGGTTTTAAAGGAGCAAACGGTGTCATCATCATTGAAACGAAAAAAGGGAATATCAGCAAACCTAAAATCAACTATAGCTACACAATCGGTTTGCAGAATCCGGTTAAGAACCTGGAGATGATGGATGCTTACCAATACGCTTACTACCGTAATGAAGCCTTGATGAATGCCGGACAAGCTCCCAAATATAGCGCAGAAGAACTTGAAAAATACCGTACAGGTTCCGATCCGGTAAACTATCCGACTACAGACTGGTATAAAGAAGCGGTCAGAAACGTTGCCCCGAAACAGCAGCACAATCTGAATATCAACGGCGGTTCCGAAAAAATAAGATATTTCTTCTCTCTCGGTTACCTGAACCAGGAAGGTATCCTGAAATCTTCGCAGGAATTCGACCGTTATAATTTCAGGTCGAATATTGTAGCGGATATCACTCCGAAGCTGAAAGCTGAAGTGGGCCTGGGCGGTCGTTTGGAAGATTACAAATATCCTTACTATCTGGGTGACGAAGGAATCAAGGTCTTTACCGCTATTAAATCAAATGCCCCGAACGTTCCGGTTTATGCCAACAACAATCCTGACTATTACTACAATTCCGACAACAACGAATTGAATCCGATAGCCATGCTCGACCGTGAAGCGACCGGTTATAAGGACAAACGTTACCTCGAATTTAATGGCCAGATGTCTTTAAGCTACGAAATCATCAAAGGTTTCACCGCAAGAGCATTCCTGGCTTACGACTATACCAGCGAAATGAAAAAAGAATTGAAGAAAGACTTCAAATCTTATACATACGACCAGACACTGGATATATATAATCCGGTTACTAAAGTAGCACAGGGCGAACTGTACCAGAGAACCCAGCCTTACTACAAAACCACTCAACAGTATTCATTGAATTATAAGAATACGTTCGGAAAGAAACATAACGTAGAAGGTTTGCTGCTTTTCGAATGGAAAGAAGTTAAAACAAACTGGTTCGACGCACGCCGTTATTTCAGCATGACTTCCGCGATTCCAGAATTGGATAAAGGGGATAAGGACAATATGCAAAATTCCGGAAACTCATCCGTAGATAAATACGGTGGATATGTAGGCCGTTTCAACTATGACTTTGCCGGTAAGTATATGGCGGAATTTAGTTTCCGTTATGACGGCTCTTTCAAGAACTCGCCGAATCACCGTTGGGGATTCTTCCCTGCCGTATCTGCCGGTTGGAGACTTTCCGAAGAACCGTTTATCAAAGAAGCGATTCCGGCTATGGACAATTTCAAAATCCGTGGTTCATGGGGTAAAATCGGAAACAACAATTCGTTGAATGCAAACAACTTCGTTAGCGGTTGGTTATATCCGTCAGGCAATTATATTTTCGGAGGAAACAATGGCGCATCCATTACCCAAGGACTTTCAGAAGCCAACCTGGCAAATATGAATATCTTCTGGTATAAGGTACAAACAGCCAACATCGGTTTCGACGGTTCTTTCTGGAACGGGAAACTGAGTTTTGAATTTGACTATTTCTACCGTAAAACGACAGGTTTGTATGCAACCCGCGAAACATCATTGCCTACAACCGCCGGTATCCCTCTTCCGCAGGAAAACCTGAACAGCAGCGATAACCGCGGTTTCGAACTAACCGTAGGAACAACACAACGCATTGGCAACGTTGATTTCCGTATTAAAGGTAACGTCGCTTATTCCAGAGCAAAAGATTTATATAAGGAACAGGCTGCTCCGTTGAACCAGTATAAGAACTGGCGCGATAACGGAAGTTACCGCTACACCAACAAAACATGGGGCTATGAAGCAATCGGCCAGTTCCAGTCTTATGATGAAATCTATAGCTCTCCCATCCAGGATGGTAAGGCAAATTCCTCTTTACGTCCGGGCGATATCAAATACGAGGATTTGAACGGCGACGGCATCATCGACGACAACGACCAGAAGATTATCGGTAAAGGTGCATTCCCCGATCTGAACTTCGGTTTGAACCTGACGTTTGCATGGAATAACTTCGACCTCGACATTCTGTTCCAGGGTGCTTCCAACTATACCCAGATGCTGAACGCTTGTAAGAGTCCGTTCAGAGGTCCGGGCGAAGGAAACGGTTTTGAAATCTGGACAGACAGATGGCATAAGGCAGACTACAACGACCCGTACAGCGAATGGGTCCCGGGCAAATTCCCGTCTCTTCGTATCGACAATAACGATAACAATTCAAGAAGTTCAACGTACTGGGCTACCAATGCTTATTATGTCCGTATGAAAAGTATCGAACTGGGATACTCTATTCCTAAATCATTGCTGAGCAAAGTCGGCATAGATAATCTGCGTGTATACTTCAATGCTTACAACCCGCTGACCTTTACTAACGTAAAATATACAGACCCGGAAGCAGTGGAAGGATGGATGAGTTTCTATTATCCGCAGTTAAAAGTGTATTCATTCGGTATTAATATTGGTTTTTAAAAAGAAGATATATGAAAAGATTAGTATATAGTTTTATTATCGCATCCCTTGCCGGCATGTCTTCATGCAACGATTTCGATGTTCCTGTTACCGACAGGTTGACTGAAGAAGATGTATGGAAAGATGAAACATTGGTCACAGGCGCACTTGCCAACTTATATGATAAACTGCAGGTGGAACAAAACTCTGCCTATTTTGAAGGATGGGATGTATGGAATGTCAGCCTGACAACCGCATCCGACGAAGGCACCGGAGCTTATCAGGCTGGAGACTTGGGAACCGGCGACGTAGCAAGAGCTACCTTCAACGATGAATGGTTCGGTCTTTGGGCGGATACTTATAAAAGTATCCGTGGTTGCAATGTATTCCTTGAGAAACTGGAAGAGTCTGCAATGGAAGAAAAATTAAAGAAGACCTATAATGCAGAAGCTCGTTTCTTACGCGCATTCCATTATTTCAACCTGGTAAAACGCTACGGCGGTGTACCCATCGTAACGGATGTACAAAGTTATACCGGTCCGGAAGATCTGCCGGCATTGCAGGTTCCCCGCGACAAAGAACAGGCTGTTTGGGATTTCATTATCAACGAAGTGGATGAAATCACACCGGAACTGCCGGTTTCAAGGGACGCTAATTACCGTACCCGTATTACCCGTTACGGAGCCTTTGCCTTACAATCCAGAGCTGCCTTATATGCAGCCTCCATCGCCAAATACGGAGAAGTTCAATTAAATGGTATCGTCGGCGTAAGCAACGGAGACGCCGATACATACTGGAAAAAAGCCATAGCCGCATCAGATAGTGTTATTAATTCCAATCAATATAGTTTATATAATAAGTATTCCGATAAAGTTGAAAATTACCAGAAAATGTTCCTTGAAAAGAGAGGATGCTCAGAATTTATATTCTACAGAGAATTTCTCGCTGTGGATAAAGGACACTCCTGGGACTTGCTGAATGTGCCGTTCAGTTTTGTACAAAACGGATATGGCTGCGGGCAGAATCCTACTTTGGATTTAATCGAAGCCTATGAATACAAAGATGGTACTCCCGGTCAATTGAAACTGAAAGACGGTTCCGGCAACTTCATTAAATATGATTCGCCGCTGGATTTGTTTAAGGATAAAGACCCGCGCCTGAGAGCAACGTTCTATCTGCCGTATGATAACTGCCGTGGCGATATCGTTGAAATCAGAAGAGGCATTTACGACCCGTCTATCGCAGGAAGCGACAAATTCGTTACTTCCGGCAACAAAGACGAATATTACAAAAACAGCCAGACAAAAATTTTAGGCAAAGACGGCGTATGGGATACTGGCGATGTTGGCAAAACCGGTTTCTATACAAAGAAATTCTCGGACGAATCGCTTACTAATATTGTCGGAAACTATTCCGAAGCTCCCTGGCCTGTCTTCCGTCTGGCGGAAATGTATCTGAACAAAGCGGAAGCTGCGATGGAATTAGGCAAAAGAGACGAAGCCGAAACAGCTTTGAATGAAGTAAGAAGGCGTGCCGGCATCCGTGAACTGAGTGGTGAAGTTACTCTGGAACGCATTCGCAACGAACGCCGTGTCGAACTGGCTTACGAAAATCACCGTCACTGGGATTTGAAGAGATGGAGAATAGCCCATACCGTATTGGCAGATTTCCCGACCAATGCCTTGTATCCCTGGTTCGTATGGGGTGAAAACAAATATATCTTCACCACCGGTAAGGCTCCGAAGCCTAATAAAGTGTTCCAGACAAGGAATTATTATGTAAAAATCAAGGACGACGACATGAGTAGCAATCCGATGTTAGGTCCTAATAATCCTGGTTTCTAATCTTAAAATATTCTGAAAATGAAAAGAATTATCTATAGTATCGTATCCATTTTGCTTGGCTCCCTTTCCCTGGTTTCTTGCCAGGATGACAACTACGATGAGCCCAACTCCGGAATCAAAGGCCGTTTCATTGATGCTGAAACATCAGAAATCGTTCCTATGCCGGTACAGGGAGACAATGGCGTACGCTTAAGACTGTATGAAAAAGACCGTTTCTATTCTACAGGCCGCGACCACTCGGAACTTCCGGTTTCTTTCTATGCCAAAATAGACGGAACCTACGAAAACAGTTGGGCGTTCAGCACGGATTACCTGCTCACATTCGAACAGACCAACTTTTATCCGGTCGACACGATAGAAGTGTCTCTTCAAGGGGGAAGCATTACGGAGAAAGACATCCTTGTCACACCTTATGCCCGTGTCAGTGTTGTGAAGGCGGCTTTCGAGAACAAGCAACTGAATGTGACTTATAAAATTTCAAGAAGTAAAGCGGATTACAAAATTGAAAACACATTCCTTGCCTGGCACATCAGCCCGTATGTAGATAAGGTAACCGGCAACTTTATGGATATGAATACCATCGACCGTAAAAATACCGAAGACAGCCAGTTACTGGATACGGAACTGACACAGTCCATCGACCTTACCGACAACGCAAACTTCAACAAAGAAGACAACAAGGCGATTATTCTCGGTAACGGAAGCCAGATATTCATCCGTATCGGTGTAACGACAAACGGAAAAGTAAACTACAGTACGGTTGTTCCCGTTAAAGTTACCATAGAAAAATAAACAAAAAGGTTTATAGGTTTAGTCTATTCACTTACAGGTATATATCCCTCTCCGTATCCTATGTTCCCATAGGATACCGGGGAAGGTATATCCCTAAGCAAAACGATTTTACTCTTATAAAAACAACATGAGAAAACAGTTATACATCACTTTCCTGTCTGTTGCAACATTGGTTGTGTCGCTCCAGCCAACCGCTTCGCATGCGCAGGACTATAGCAGGAAAGTAAACACATTAATCGGTACCCAGGGAAATGGCTGGTCTTCGGGCTATTTATATCCGGGCGCTACATACCCTTTCGGGATGGTTCAGTTTACGCCGACCTATTTCACGAAACAATTGGGATTTGTTATCAACCAGTTGAGCGGGGCAGGCTGCGACCATATGGGTAACTTCCCGACTCTTCCGCTATCCGGCGAATTGAAAGTATCACCGGACAGCATTATAAACCTGAGGGCATCCCTTAGTAAAGAGAAAGGGACAGCTGGATATTATACAACCCTTGTCAACGACAGCATACAAGCCGAATTAACGGTTACGGAAAGAACCGGGATGGCTAAATATTCTTTTTCGGCGAACGAAAACAGAGGAACGGTTATCATTGGTGGCGGTGTAGCAGCAACGCCGATAGAGGTTGCTGCCATATCAATCACTTCTCCTAATACCTGCGAAGGGTATGCCGAAGGCGGCGCTTTCTGCGGGTTCCCTACTCCCTATAAAGTCTATTTCGTTGCAGAGTTTGATGTTCCTTCCGCATCATCAGGCGTATGGAAAGAAGAACGCTTACTTCCGGAAGAGAAATTTGCGGAAGGCAAACACTCCGGTGTGTATTTTACTTTCGACCTCAAGAATAAAAAAGAAGTACTATATAAAATCGGAGTATCTTATGTCTCGGTCGAAAATGCAAGGGAAAACCTGAGAACGGAGAATCCGGCATGGAACTTTGCCGCCATAAAGCAATCTGCTGCCGACAAATGGAACCGATATCTGGGTAAAATTGAAGTCAAAGGAAAAAATGAAGACCGTATATCCCAATTCTATACACATCTGTACCATTCGCTTATCCACCCCAATGTATGTAGCGATGTGAACGGCGAATATATGGGTTCCGATAATAAAGTGTATAAATCCGAACGCAATTATTACACCTCTTTCAGTAACTGGGATACATACCGTACACAAACTCAGTTGATGGCAATGCTGGCTCCGGATGTCACTTCCGACATTGTTATGTCGCACCAGTTGTTTGCCATTCGTTCGGGAGGCGGATTCCCCCGTTGGGTACTGGCGAATATAGAAACAGGTATCATGCAGGGAGACCCTACCCCTGTTCTGATTGCGAATGCATATGCGTTCGGCGCCCGTAATTATGATACACGCAGTATCCTGAAGACGATGCGTTACGGGGCAGAAGTGCCGGGAACTAACTCGCAAGGGGTACTGACCCGTCCCGGTCTGGAACAATATCTTGAAAAAGGGCATTATGATGCTTCCGCCATGCTGGAATATACATCCTCCGATTTCGCTATCGGAAGATATGCACTCCAGGCTTGCAACGACGAACCGGTATGCAACTATTATACCAACCGTGCCATGAAGTGGAAGAACTTGTATGATAAGGAAACCAACTGGCTCCGTTCCCGTAACGAAGACGGTTCATGGAAGAATCCGGGAGACGATTGGCGCGAATCCACCTACAAAAATTACTTCTGGATGGTTCCCTACGATCTGGATGGATTGCTTCAAATAATCGGGGGCAAACAAGAAGGGGAAAAACGCCTGGACGAATTATTCCGCCGCCTGGATGCCAGCTATGGAGATGAATGGTTTGCTTCGGGAAACGAACCCAGTTTCCAGATTCCCTGGATTTATAACTGGGTGGGTGCTCCTTACAAAGCACAGCATATCATCCGCAAAGTGCTGAACGAACAATATAACAGCCGCCCGGACGGACTGCCCGGAAATGATGATTTAGGTTCGATGGGCGCTTGGTATGTATTTGCCAGTATCGGTCTTTTCCCGGAAATACCCGGAGTCGGAGGCTTTTCCATCAATAGCCCGGTATTCCCGGAAATTGTATTGCATCTGGCAAATGGCGACCTTGTAATAAAAGGAGGGGATGAAAAGAAGGAATATATACAGGGATTGAAAATAAACGGTAAAAAATCGGATTCAACCTGGATTGACTGGAACGACATCAAGAACGGCGGGACACTGGACTATTCGTTGTCTACCAAACCGGACAAGGCATGGGGAACTTCAGTTGCTCCACCTTCCTTTGGCAATTAAAACGGCTTAAATGATATGATTGCACGAAGAATGTTAAATACAAAGGCTCAATAACAGATATATTTTATAATATTGTAAGCCTAAAACAGTTGTGTAATAAATTGTATCCGTTAAATCTACTAATTTAATAAAAGATATCCATGAATAAAGGTATTATGATTCTCTCAGCCGGTTTGTTACTGGCGATAGCATCCACATCATGCGAAATGAAAAAGAAAAGTCCGGAAACTGCCGCGGCAGATACTACTGACTGGTGTCTGGACGGTTTCGGACGTCCTGCCGGTAAAAATCCGGTTATCTCACCATTGGTGAGTACTAAATTTTACTGCCCGATGCGGGAGGATTCCGTAGCTTGGGAAGAAAGTGACACATTCAATCCGGCGGCAACCATTTACAACGGCGAAATTGTCGTTCTTTACCGTGCTGAAGACAACTCGGCACAGGGCATAGGCTCCAGAACTTCCCGGTTAGGCTATGCGACCTCTACCGATGGCGTTAATTTCATCCGGAAAACCACCCCTGCTTTCTATCCGGCAAAAGACTCACAGGAAGCAAACGAATGCCCCGGCGGTACCGAAGACCCGCGCGTTGCGATGACCGAAGACGGAACTTATGTATTGCTTTATACACAATGGAACCGGAAAGTGCCCCGCCTTGCCGTAGCTACTTCCAAAGATTTAGTGAACTGGACAAAATACGGACCGGCATTTGCCAAGGCATACGGAGGTAAATTCTATGATGAACCGTCCAAATCCGCTTCTATCGTGACAACAATGAAAGACGGAAAACAGGTTATCACAAAAATCAACGGTAAATATTTCATGTATTGGGGCGAACAGAACGTATATGCCGCCACATCCGAGAATCTGACAGATTGGGAACCGCTTGTCGATAAAGACGGTAACCTGTTGAAGTTGTTCTCTCCCCGTCCCGGGAAATTTGACAGCCACCTGACGGAATGCGGTCCTCCTGCCATTCTTACCCAGAAAGGTATCCTATTACTATACAACGGAAAAAACAGAGACGGCTCCGAAGGGGATACGGCTTATCCTGCCAACTCCTATTGCGCAGGTCAGGCTTTATTCGACCTGAAAGACCCGACGAAAGTAATTGCACGCCTGGACAAACCGTTCCTGCAACCTACGGACGATTTTGAAAAGAGCGGCCAGTATCCGGCTGGAACGGTCTTTATCGAAGGGCTGGTGTATTACAAAAACAAATGGTATTTGTATTATGGCTGTGCAGACTCGTTCGTAGCCGTAGCAATTTCCGATAAACAATTAGAATTTTAATAAAGATGAAACACATAACAACATTCATAGCCTCCGCTTTGCTGGCTGTACAATCTTTGTCCGCCCAAAAAGCGCCGGAACCATTTAAAGCCGGCGACCGGGTAGTCTTCGTAGGAAACAGTATTACCGAAGGGGGACATTATCATTCGTATATCTGGTTATATTATATGACCCGTTTCCCGGACCAGCGTATGCAAATGTATAGCGCCGGTATCGGAGGCGATGCTTCCTGGGATATGCTGAACCGCCTCGAAGAAGATGCATATGCCAAAAAGCCGACAGTACTGACTTTGACTTTCGGCATGAACGACAGCGGCTATTACGAATATTTCCGGGATGACGCCGCCCAATTCGTAGAAAAACAATTGCAAAGAGTGGATACGACGTTCCAGGCTATGCAGAAAATAATGAAAGGACATCCGGAAGCAAAAGTAGTTATGATTGGCGGTTCGCCTTACGACGAAACTTGGAAGAATGCGGACAATAAACCGTTCCCGAACAAAAATGCGACAATTCAGAAAATCATTGCCATGCAGGTGGATGCGGCAAAGAAAAATGACTGGGCCTTCGTAGATTTCCACAATCCCATCTTACAGATTAATGCAGAGCAGCAAGCCAAAAATCCGGAGTTCACCTTAATGCAGGGCGACCGTATCCATCCGGACAATGATGGAAATATGCTGATGGCTTATTTCTTCCTTAAATCACAGGGACTTGCCGGAAAGCCGGTTGCCGAAATTTGTGTAAATGCTACAGACAAGAAGGTGGAGACACAAAACAACTGTTACATCAGCAATGTGGAAAAACAGAACGGGAACCTTTCATTCAACTACCTCGCAAAAGCATTGCCTTATCCTTTGGATACAGTGCCGCGTGGCTGGGGTAAAAAGAGAAGCCAGGCGATGGCAACCCAATATGCTCCGCTTATACGGGATATTAACCGGGAAGTATTGCAGGTTAAAGGCCTGAAAGGTAATTATACCCTGAAAATAGACGGAGAAGAAATCGCTACTTTCCCGGCAGAAAACTTGGCAAAAGGCATCAATATGGCAGAACTGACAAACACCCCCCAATATCAGCAGGCTGTAAAAATCATGCACCTGAACGAAGAACGTTGGGAAATAGAGAAACGTTTCCGCGAATATGCCTGGACGGAATTTGCCATTTTAAAAAATAAGGGACTTTTATTCGCCGATAATCATGTGGCAATGGACTCTATCCGTGCCAACCTGCATGCAAACATTTTCTTGCAGGGACATATCGACAATTTTACCAAGGCGATGCATCCGGAAATACGCGAAGCATGGAATAAGGAAATGGAACTGCTTGTCAATATGATTTATTCGATTGCACAACCTAAAATAAGGAGAATCGAATTAGTGCAGATATAAAAATAAAAAACAGACCAATAGTTAGTATCATGAGAAAACAAATCGTATCATCACTTATCGCCCTGATAGGACTGGGAGGGTTGCATGCGCAGTCTGTCTATTTTGCCGACGGATACCACGGAGGCGTGTTCGGGCATTACCCGAAATGGCAGACCGCATTTATGATGGATAAGCTGAAAGAAAATCCAGGCTGGCGGATTAATCTGGAATTGGAACCGGAGACATTCGACTCGGTAAAAGTCTGGGTTCCGGATACATATAGGGAGTTTCAGCAATTTCTGGCAAAAGAAGACGGACGGCTTATCGAATTTACCAACCCTACTTATTCGCAACCTTATTGTTACAATATCTCGGGAGAGAGCCTGATACGGCAGTTTTCTTATGGTATGAACTTATTGAGAGCCCATTTCCCTGCTCTTTCCTTCCACACCTATGCCGTGGAAGAACCTTGTTTCACCAGTGCTTTGCCACAAATACTCCGCTTATTCGGTTTCCGGTATGCCGTACTGAAAAACCCGGACACCTGCTATGGAGGATATATGGTGGCTTACGGGGACGATTTGGTAAACTGGATAGGGCCGGACAGCACCCAAATGCTGACTGTACCCCGTTACAGTGTGGAAAAACTGGAAGACAATTCCACCTGGCAGACAACCGCATGGAACAATTCTTCCAAATACCTCAATGCCTGCAAAGAAGGCGGCATAAAAAATCCGGTAGGTATGTGTTACCAGGATGCCGGATGGAAAAACGGACCGTGGCTCGGCGCACCGGAAAAAGCCTCGGGTACTTATACTTTATGGACTGATTATTTAAACCGGATAGCAGGCAAACAGGCGGCTAAAGACTGGAGAGTCAGCCAGGAAGACGTATTAGTATCTTTAATGTGGGGAAGCCAGGTGCTGCAAAAACTATCGCAGGAGATACGGGTTACCGAACAAAAACTGGTACAGACCGAAAAAATAGCAACCTTGCAAAAGTATTACGACCGGAAAGCCTGGGATGATAAAGCGTTCGACAGGGCATGGCGCAACTTATTGATGTCGCAACACCACGACTGTTGGATTGTCCCTTACAACAATATGGGAAGTACCGGAAAGACCTGGGCGGAAAACGTACGCTTGTACACAACCGAAAGCAACAGCATATGCGACCGCCTGATTGTTCCCCAACAAACGGATAACTCCAATATACGGGTATATAATACAACCGGAACAGACCGCAAGGAATTAGTTCATTGTAAAATAAATGCTCCGTGGAATACCACTCCGTTCGTTGTGAAAAACCGTTCAGGCAAAACCGTTCCCTATCAGAGAATATCAGCCGATGAAATTGTATTCCCGGCAGATGTCCCGGCAATGGGCTATACCTCCTTCTCCCTGAAAGAAGGGAAAGCATCCAAAAGTAAAGAAACACAAACCCAACGACTGGCAAACAACCATTTGCTTGTTGAAAACGACTTATACCGGATAGAGATTGCACCGGAAAAAGGAGGGACAATCGTATCCCTCTATAATAAAAAAGAGAAGAAAGAATGGATAGATAGCGGGGCAGGTTATGCCTTCAACGAACTACGCGGCAACTTTTATGAGGAAGGCGGTTTCTTATCTTCTGCCTCAACCCCGGCAAATGTATCTGTAGAAACGGACGGCGCTTTAATGACAACCGTCTCCGTCAGAGGAAAGATAGGACGGCATCCGTTTACACAATACCTGACACTAAAGAAAGGAGAACCCCGGATTGACTGCCGGCTGGTTATCGATTGGCAAGGTAATTCCAGAATCGGGGAACGAAAAGAAACCGGCAAGATGCAGGAAGTCCGCAAAACCTACTATGACGACCGTTATAAACTGCATCTGCTTTTCCCTGTCCTTCCGGGCTACAGGCAGATTTATAAAAACGCCCCTTTCGATGTTTGTGAAAGTAAGTTACAAAATACCTTTTTCAACCGTTGGGACAGCATAAAAAATAATGTCATCCTGAATTGGGTAGACTTGTACGACAAACAAAACGACCGGGCTTTCTGCCTGTTTACAGACCATACCACCAGCTACCTGCATGGCGAAGACTATCCGCTGGGACTGACCGTCCAGTATTCAGGCGGCGGACTGTGGGGACGGGATTATGCCATAAAGGAACAAACGGAAATCAATTACAGCTTTCTGCCTCACAGCGGTATGTGGGATAAAGCCCATATATCTTTTGAAAACGCGAAAAGAGATGAGCCGCTGGTCGCTTTGTATGAGGCCTCGGACCACCCATCCGCCTCTTTATTGAGTACACCGGATAAGGATTTGCTCTTAAGTACGGCTTATTATGACGGCAATGATTTAATTGTTCGCCTTTATAACGAAGGTACAAGCGGAACGAAGACCTTTGCATTGCCGTTTACTCCGGCTTCCGTGGAAGAAATCAATCTGGAGAATGAGAAAATAAAAGAGTACGCTTGTAAAAAAGAGAAGGACAGGCAGGTTCTATCTTTCCATATCCCTCAATTCGGAATGAAAACATTCAGGATTAAACAATACTAAAAACATACAGTCAGATGAATAAACTATTAGGCATTCTAATCAGCATTGCATTGACCGGTTGCAGTTCCGTTACAGACCGGGCGGAGACTCCCCTGCATGTATCGGATTACGTCAATCCGTTTATCGGAGCCAGTACAAATGTCGATGCCGCAGGAGCTTATCATGGGTTAGGAAAAACATTTCCGGGAGCAACAACTCCCTATGGCATGGTTCAGGTAAGCCCGAACACAATTACCGGAGGAGATAACGGTCCCGGGTACAGTTATGAGCATGAAAGTATCGAAGGTTTTGCTTTCACCCAAATGAGCGGAATTGGCTGGTACGGCGATTTAGGGAATTTTCTGGTAATGCCGACTACCGGGGAAATGAAAACCAATTCCGGCAAGCCGGATAATCCGGATGCAGGCTACCGTTCCCGTTATGATAAAAAATCGGAGCAGGCAAAAGCCGGTTACTATTCGGTTCTGCTAAGTGATTACATGATTCGTACGGAAGCAACAGCCGCCCCACATAGTGGGATGCTTCGTTTCACTTTCCCGGAGAATAAACAGTCGCGCATTCAAATAGACCTGGCACGCCGTGTGGGCGGAACTTCCACTTGGCAGGAAGTAAAAGTAGTGGACGACCATACTATCGCAGGAAAGATTATATGCACGCCGGATGGCGGAGGTTGGGGCAATGGAGACGGGAATGCCGATTATACCGTGTTCTTTTATGCCCAATTCTCCAAGCCGTTAAAGAAATACGGAGTATGGAGCGCCGATATACCGGACGGACAACCCCGCAAAAGGGAAAATATAGAAAGCGACGCGTATCAGCAACTAATAGCGAATGCACAGGTAATACCGGATATAAAAGAATTTAAAGGGAAACATCTGGGTTTCTATTCTGAGTTTGAAACCGGGAAAGAGGAACAGGTATTACTGAAAACCGGGATTTCTTTTACCAGCCCTGAAGGGGCGGAAAAGAACCTGAAAGCGGAAATACCGAATTGGGACTTTGATTCCGTATATGAAAACAGCCGCCTCCTATGGGATAAGGCATTGGGAAAAATTGCCGTGGAAGGTAAGAATGAAGAACAAAAGGCCATTTTCTATACATCGCTTTACCATACGATGATCGACCCCCGTATTTTTTCCGACGTAAACGGAGAATATCCGGGAGCGGATGGAAAGGTACATGCTTCCGATACATTCACCAAACGGACTATTTTCAGCGGATGGGATGTGTTCCGCAGCCAGATGCCTTTGCAAACAATCATCAATCCGCAATTAATCAACGATTTGTTAAATTCATTAATAACATTGGCTGAGCAGAGTGGAAACGAATATTACGAGCGCTGGGAGTTTCTGAATGCCTACAGCGGATGTATGTTAGGCAATCCGGCGATTTCCGTATTGGCTGATGCTTATGCAAAAGGCATTCGTGGATACGATATGGAAAAAGGGTACCGGTATGCCATCAATTCTTCAGAAAAATTCGGAAATGGGGAACTGGGATATACGCCGGATCCTACAGGCATATCTAAAACATTGGAATACGGTTATACGGAATGGTGCATGTCGGAACTGGCACGCCAACTCGGAAAGAAGGAAGACCAGGAGAAATACCAAAAACGCTCGCAGGCATACCGCAAGATTTACGACCCTGAAAAGAAAAGTTTCCGCCCCCGGCAGGAAGACGGTTCTTTTGTTGCCTGGCCGAAAGAAGGACGTTTGCAGGAATGGTACGGCTGTATGGAATGTAACGAATTACAGCAAGGCTGGTTCGTCCCGCATGATATAGAAGGGATGGTGGCTTTAAAAGGAGGAAGAGAAGCAGTGGTTGCCGACCTCGACAATATGTTTGAAAAAACACCTTCCAATTTCCTGTGGAACAACTATTACAACCATGCAAACGAACCGGTGCACCATGTCCCGTTCCTGTACAACCGTTTGGGGGAACCTTGGAAAACCCAGAAATGGAGCCGCTTTATCTGCGAAAGAGCGTATAAAAATGCCGTTGAAGGATTGGTTGGAAACGAAGACGTAGGACAGATGTCGGCATGGTATGTACTGGCAGCTTGCGGCATTCATCCGGTCTGTCCGGGAGAAACCCGCTTTGAAATAACGGCACCCCTATTCGAGCATATAGGCATACAGGTCGGAAAAGGAAAAACCTTTACGATTCTGGCACAGAATAATTCGCCTGAAAACACATACATCCAGTCTGCACGGTTAAATGGTAAAACATATACAAAGTGCTACATCGATTACCAGGATATCATGGCTGGCGGCACTTTGGAAATAGAACTGGGAGCTACTCCGAATAAAGAGTGGGGAAAGACAAGTGAAAATTGACAGTTGACAAGTGAGTATAATATATATATAAAGTAAATATGAGAAAGATTTTCAAACCATCATTATTAGTTGCCGGGCTATTGCTCAGTAGCTTTATGCAGGCGACTGTCAGCCTGCCGCATTTCTTCTCCGATAATATGGTACTTCAACGGGATATGCCTATCCGTATCTGGGGAAAAGCGGATAAGAAAGAAACCGTTGCCGTTTCATTTAACGGGACGAACGTAATGGTAAAGGCAGACAAGAACGGTCGCTGGCAGGTAGAACTGCCCTCCATGAAATACGGAGGTCCTTTTGAGATGACAGTCAAAGGAAACGACAATACCATCACGTTAGATAATATCCTGATCGGGGATGTCTGGTTATGCAGCGGGCAATCCAATATGGAATTTAACCTGAGTGGGGCACATAATGCGGAAGAAGCCATCCGCCAGTCTGAAAACAAACAAATCCGCTTGCTTACCGTTCCAAAAACGATACAGACAAACGAGTGCGACGACATACAGGCGGCTTCATGGGAAGAATGCAACCCGCTGACAAGCCCTACTTTTTCGGCTGTAGCCTATTTCTTCGGACAAGCCCTGGAAAGTGAGTTGGATGTTCCTGTCGGACTCATCCATTCTTCCTGGGGAGGTACGGATATAGAAACCTGGACAAGCTGGGAAGCTGCCATGGAAAACCCTGTATACGCACCTTATAAAGGCAAGACACTGGAAAAAGCGCTGGGCTATTCCATGCAGGATATCGAACGCTTCAAGAAAGCTATGGAAAAAGATAAAGGGCTGATTGAAAAGTGGTATGCCCCTGCCGTGAAAACTACGGGATGGAAAAAGACCCATATCCCGTCTATCTGGTCCGGCGATTTGAAAAATGAAGACGGAGTCGTTTGGTTCAGGACAGAAATTGAATTGCCGGAAGATGCAGCCGGGCTGGAAGGCCGCATCCAGTTGGGCGGAATCGACGACGGAGATATTACCTATGTGAACGGTGTAGAAGTGGGAAGAACCGATTTCTGGTTTGCCAACAGGAACTACCGCATTAAAGACGGCATACTGAAAAGCGGCAAAAATACGATAGCCTTGCGTATGACCGATACAGGAGCCATCGGCGGCATGTCCGCAAAAGATGAAGAAGTATATCTGGAAGTTGCCGGACGCAAATATCCTTTGGCTGGAGAATGGAGTTATAAACCGTCTGTACTGAGTTCATCCTATGGCTTTTCGAGTACAGGTTCCGGTCCTAACAGTTTTTCATCCCTGCTTTACAATGGTATGATACGTCCTCTGGTCGGTTATGGCATCAAAGGAGCAATCTGGTATCAGGGTGAAAACAATACGGCTCATGCCTGGCAATATCGTTCCTTGTTCCCGTTAATGATTAACGACTGGCGTAAACAATGGGGATATGAATTTCCATTTATCTGGGTGCAGTTGGCAAACTTTATGGCTATAGAGGCACAACCCCAGGAAAGCGAATGGGCGGAACTACGTGAAGCGCAGAATATGACTTTACGTTTGCCGAAAACCGGACAAGCCGTCATTACGGATATAGGGGAAGCCTTTGATATTCACCCGAGAAACAAACAGGATGTGGGTAAACGACTGGCACAAAATGCCTTGAAAATTGCTTACGGAAAGAATATACTGGGAGCCGGGCCGGCATTCGAGTCGATGAAAAAGGAAGGAAATAAAATCATATTGTCCTTCTCCAATACAGGCAACGGATTATCTACCAGCGATAAGAACAGATACAACTATGTCAATGGCTTTACCATTGCCGGAGCAGACCGGAAATTCGTCTGGGCACAGGCTTATATACAGGATGGAAAAGTGATTGTCTTCAACGACGGAATCAAAGAACCGGTTGCAGTCCGTTACGGATGGTCTAACAATCCGGCAGACAATAACCTGGTAAACAGTGACGGCTTGCTTGCTTCCCCGTTCCGTACGGATACATGGAAAGGCCTCACCGAGAAATAAACAAATCATATTTGTAACAATCAACAAATTCAAACCATACGAATGGATAAAAAGAACCGATTCAATATCAAACGTCTATTCACGGTACTCGTACTGATTGCCGGAATGGGCGTAGCCTCGCAGGCCGCAGCACAAAAAGACCTGGTCAAATATGTGAATACACTGCAAGGGACAAACTCTACTTATGAACTTAGCTGGGGGAATACGTATCCCACAACAGCCGTACCTTACCCAATGCATGCCTGGTCGCCACAGACCGGCAAAAACGGGGACGGATGGAAATATAAGTACACTGCCACTACCATACGCGGGTTTCAGGAAACCCACCAGTGCAGCCCGTGGATGGGAGACTACGGTGTATTTTCTTTAATGCCGGTTTTAGGCAAGCTCGTTGTCGGTGAAGAGGAACGCGCTTTATCTTTCACGCATGCCAATGAAATAGCCGGTCCGCATTACTATAAAGTTAAATTCGACAATGGCGTAACCACGGAAATGTCTCCGACCACCCGTTCCGCCCATTTCCGTTTTTCCTATCCTTCCACAGGCGATGCCTATCTTGTGCTGGACGGGTATACCAAAATGAGCGAAGTAAAGATAGACCCGAAAAACAGGCGGATTACCGGTTATGTGAACAACGGGGCTTTCGTACCTAAAGAGTTCATGAATTATTTTGTCATCCAGTTCGATAAGCCTTTTACGGCATACGGCACCTGGAATAATAAAGACAACCAAACGGTAAACGGTCAGTTAGCAGCTTCCGGTGCCGGTATAGGCGCTTATGTCCAGTTCAAAAAAGGCGTAAAAGTACAGGCCAAAGTAACCTCCTCCTATATCAGCCCCGAACAGGCTTTGGTTACGTTGCAACGCGAGTTGGGCAACCACAAATCGGTGGAAGACACGAAAAAAGCCGCCGGAAACGAATGGAATACGCTCTTGAATCGTGTATTGGTGGAAGGCGGAACGGAAGAAGATATGACTACATTCTATTCCTGCATGTTCCGTGCCAACTTGTTCTCCCATAAATTCTATGAAGAAAAAGAGAACGGGGAACCTTACTATTTCAGTCCTTACGATTCCAAAGTACATGATGGATATATGTTTACAGACAATGGTTTCTGGGATACCTTCCGTTCGCAATTTCCTCTGACAAACATTCTCCATCCTACCATGCAGGGACATTATATGCAAGCATTGCTCGATGCACAGGAACAATGCGGCTGGCTACCTTCCTGGTCGGCACCGGGAGAAACCGGCGGGATGATTGGCAACCATGCGATTTCTTTACTTGCCGATGCCTGGGCGAAAGGCATCCGGACATTCGACCCTGAACGCGCATTGAAGGCCTATGCACATGAAGCGATGAACAAAGGTCCCTGGGGCGGCGCCAACGGACGTTTTCTCTGGAAAGAATATTACCAGATCGGTTATATCCCTTATCCCGAATCCATGGGCTCTACGGCACAAACACTGGAATATGCTTATGATGATTTCTGCGGTTATCAATTGGCAAAAATGACCGGAAACAAATTTTATCAGGAGGTATTCGGCAAACAGATGTATAACTATAAGAACGTGTACGACCCTTCCGTCGGATTTATGCGCGGACGAAAGATTGACGGTTCCTGGGCGGACTTCGACCCGTACGAATGGGGCGGTCCGTATTGCGAGGGAAATGCCTGGCATTATACCTGGTCTGTCTTCCACGATGTAAAAGGATTGATAGACCTGATGGGAGGCGATGAAAAGTTTGTTGCCAAGATCGACTCTGTATTCTCTGTGCCCAATACGATAAAATACGGAACTTACGGAACGAAAATACATGAAATGCTGGAAATGGAACTTGCCAAGATGGGGCAGTACGCACAAGGGAACCAGCCTATCCAGCATATGATTTACCTCTACAGCTATGCCGGACAACCCTGGAAAACGCAGTATTGGATTCGCCAGGTGATGGACCGTTTGTACAACGGAACGGAAAACGGTTATCCCGGAGATGAGGACCAGGGCGGTATGTCTTCCTGGTATGTATTAAGTGCATTAGGTATTTACAGCGTTTGCCCGGGTACGGACGAGTATGTATTAGGCAGCCCTAAATTCCCCAAAGCAACGATTACGCTGGAAAACGGTAAAAAGTTCGTGATAGAAGCCAATAACAATAGCAAAGACAACGTCTATATCCGAAATGCCAGCCTGAACGGCAAAAATCATACACGCAACTTTATCAAGTACAGCGACATAATCAATGGAGGTATCCTCAAACTGGAAATGAGCGGCCAACCTGAAAAAAGCAGAGGTACTGCTCAGAGCGACCGTCCTTTCTCTCTTTCACAAAAATAAAATCAATCCATCTACATGATAAAACATCTTTTTTGTTTTATTGGTATGTTGCTCCCGCTGCTTTCAGCCGGGGCAACAGCCGATAAGGCCTCACTCAACACTGCCGCAAAAATAGCGGATTGGCGTATTAAAGCGCAGGTAGAAATAGGGAAAGACAGTCTTTCCATCTATCAGGAAGGGTATGATTGTTCCTCCTGGGTAAAAGCCATTGTCCCAGGTACGGTGTTCGGCTCATATGTGGAAGCCGGACTGGAAAAAGACCCGAATTATGCGGACAATGCCTATACTGTGGATAAGTCCGAATACGACCGGAATTTCTGGTACCGGACCGAATTTGCCACTTCATCATTGCCTGCCGGCGAAAAAGTCTGGCTCAACTTTGAAGGTATAAACAGAAAAGCCGAAGTATTCTTCAACGGAACCCGTATCGGTGAACTCGACGGTTTCATGGAAAGGGGTAAATTCGATATTACCAACCTACTGAAGAAAGAAGGGAATAATGTTTTGGCTGTCCTGGTCTACTGGCCGGCTTTGCCTATTCCCAATCATGCCAGCCCGACTTATATATCCAGTGCCAGTTGGGACTGGATGCCCTATGTACCGGGATTATTAAGCGGCATTACGGATGATGTGTATGTATCGACATCCGGTCCCGTATCTTTGGTCGACCCGTGGATACGGACCAAAGTACCTAATCCGGACGAAGCCGACCTGTCATTGCAATTCGAACTGAAAAACCATACGGGAGAAAAGCAAAAAGGTGTATTGAAAGGCGTTATTCATCCCGGCAATATCGAATTCTCACAGGAATTCAGTATTGATGCCGGTAAACAACGGACATTCCATATAGACAGCAGATGGTGTAAACAGTTGCATATAAACAATCCGGAACTCTGGTGGCCGAACGGATACGGGGAACCGAACTTATATACCTGTAACCTTCAATATATCGTAGACGGGAAAGTGTCTGACAAACAGGAATTGCATTTCGGTATCCGGGAATATTCCTATGACAGCGAAGGCGGTGTGTTCCATCTTTCCGTAAACGGAAAACGTATCTATGTAAAAGGAGGTAACTGGGGAATGAGCGAGTATATGCTTCGTTGCCGTGGGGAAGAATATGACTTGAAAGTCAAACTTCATAAAGACATGCACTATAACATGATACGCAACTGGATCGGCTCTACTACCGATGAGGAATTTTATGAAGCATGCGATAAATACGGTATTATGGTATGGGACGATTTCTGGTTGAACTCGCACCCGAATCTACCGGATGATGTATTCGCTTTCAATAAAAATGCCGTAGAAAAAATAAAACGTTTGAGGAACCATCCTTGTATTGCCGTTTGGTGTGGCGATAACGAAGGCATCCCCTTGCCTCCGCTGAATGGCTGGTTAAAGGAAAACGTAGCGGTTTATGATGGCAACGACCGGTATTATCACGCCAACTCCCGCGAGTTTGACCTGTCCGGAAGCGGTCCGTGGACCAATGGGTCGCCTGAATGGTATTTCACCAAATATCCCGGAGGCTTCGGCGACCATGCACAAAAAGGATGGGGATTCCGTACAGAGATAGGAACCGCCGTATTCACCACATTCGAGAGTTTCAAGAAATTCATACCGGAAGAACATTGGTGGCCCAGAAACGAAATGTGGAACAAACATTTCTTCGGACCTTCGGCAGGAAATGCCAGTCCCGATAAGTACTTTTCTACCATAAACGAAAATTACGGGGAAGCCACCGGCATAGAAGATTTCTGCCGGAAAGCACAGCTTCTTAACCTGGAAGTAAACAAAGCGATGTATGAAGGCTGGCAACATCATATGTGGGAAGATGCCTCCGGTATATTAACCTGGATGAGCCAATCGGCTTACCCCTCATTCGTTTGGCAGACCTACGACTACTACTATGATCTGAATGGTGCTTACTGGGGCGTGAAGAAGGCCTGCGAACCTCTGCATATCCAATGGAGCCCGGCGGATAATTCCGTAAAAGTAATCAATAGCAGTTCTTTCAATTATGCAGGATTGAAAGCGATTGCCGAGATTTATAATCTGGATGGTTCCAGGATGAAAGCCTACAACCGGACAGCGGAGGTCAATTCTCCTTCCAATACGGCATCGCTCGCTTTCAATCTGTTATTACCTGCCGAAAAGCAAAAGTCCGACTTATCGCCTGTCTATTTCATCCGATTGAAACTGACGGATAATAAGGGGACCGTTTTGTCGGAAAACTTTTACTGGAAAGGAACAGAGAAAGGAAACTACCAGGCCCTGAACAAGCTGCCTAAAGCAAAACTGGCGGTAAAATCGAACCTTCGGACAAAAGACGGAAAGAGCATCATCCGGGCTTCCATAAAAAATACAGGTTCTTCCGTAGCTTTCGGTGTCAGGGTTACCCCTGTTCGCTCCGGAGATAAGGAACGGATTCTTCCTGTGATGATGAATGATAATTATTTCACCCTGCTGAAAGGCGAAACGAGGGATATCGAAATTGAATTTGATACGGACCTTTTGAATAAGGGGAATTATCATTTACGCGTGGAGGCTTATAACAGTCCATCCGCCAATTAAAGGATAAAATGAATCTTCATTAAAAATACGTTTTTCCCATTTCATAACTATGGTTTTGGAAAATCATAACTATGATTTGGGAAAAACATAACTATGATTATTCTGCCGCATTCAGAAAGAACTCTACTTTATCCTGAATTTTTTCTTTCTTTTGTACGGAACAGGCTTCTATCTTATTTACGCCTTTTTGCAAGCAGGCACCTTTCCAGATAAAGGTCGCCAGTCCGTCCGGTCTTTGTTTGCCCAAACTTTTACCGTTAACAAACAATTCCACTTCCGGCAGATTAGAAAAGACCATGATGTCCGTAACCGGATTTATGCGGTCCCTGTTTCTCCGGTTGGAGATATACACAAACTTATCTTCTTGATTCCAGTTGGCTTTATAGAAATAGAAGGCATCCTTTTTCACCTTCCGGTCGTGGGTTATCAGCCCCTTGTCGTTAATACCGGGACGGTCGCCTTCCGTACGGTGGGCCGCACCGAAATCAAACAGGTTCCAGATAAAAGAGCCCCAGACAAACGGTCGTTCCGACAAGGCTTTCCAGTTTCCCATATGGTAATAAGTCTGGTAATTCTCAGGGTGCCACCAGCCGGATGCTTCTCCCCGTTTCATCGAATCCTGTTGATGGTAAATGCTGGCGCCTGCCCCATATTCACTGATACCGATTTTATATTCCGGATGGCTTTTATGGGCGGCATCCAGCCATGTACCCATATCGGAAGGCGAACCTCCGTACCAACCAAAATATTGGTTCCAGGCTATCACGTCGGTAATTCCGTTTATTTCGTTATCATACGGCAGGAAACTGGCAGAGGTAGTCGGTCGTGTAAGGTCTTCCTTATGAGCGAGTTCGTTTAGTTCCCTGATATATTCCACCGGACTGTCTCCGATGGTTTTCAGTTCGTTGAATAGTCCCCAGAAGCAGATAGACGGATGGTTGTAATGCTGTCGGATAAGTTCTTTGAGTTGCTCTTTTCCATTTGCGCGGAAAGAGGGCTGGTTGATATATCCTCTGTCCTGATACCCACCCGGGCCGATAAATGGAATCTCCGCCCAGGTGACGAGCCCGTATTTATCCATCAAGTCATAGAAACAGGAGGCTTGTGGATAATGGGCCAACCGTACGGCATTCGCTCCCATCTCTACCATAATCGCTGCATCTTCTTCATGGTGCTCTTTCCGTAGCGCATTGCCGACTTCGGCACGTTCCTGATGGCGGCATACGCCTTTTAATTTCAGATGTTCCCCATTTAAAAAGAAGCCATTCTCCGCATCCACATGATAGAATCTCAGTCCTAACGGTTGTTCCACACGGTCTGTTTCTTTACCATCGGAAAGCAAAGTTACTTCCGCCCGGTACATAAACGGGTCTTTTCTGCCGTTCCAAAGATGAGGATTCTTTATGTGAAATTCCAGACCGGCAGTTGCATAATCTTTAGCGTCTATCGTGATAGGCAAATCTTGTTCCCCGGCGAGCTTTTGCTCCTCCCAAATCCGGACACGGACACGGGCCGATTGCGCAATGTCACTTCCGTTGGACACAAGGACTTTCGCTTTTACATCCGCTTGTTCCTTTGTCACCTTTTGCTGGATCAGATATACACCGGGAGAGGCATAGTCCGTCAATGAAATATTAACGGATTCCGTAACGATCAATTTGACATCCCGGTAAATTCCTCCATAGAAATTGAAATCACCCACCAAAGGCATAATATCCAATTGAAGGGCATTATTTACTTTTACCAATAGCTTATTAGTTTCGCCATATTTCACCTTATCGGTGATCTCAAAGACAAAAGCCCCGTATCCTCCGCGATGTTCGCCGATGTGTACTTCGTTGATAAAGACATTTGCAACTGTATTCACACCTTCAAAACGAAGAAAAAGGCGTTTCCCCTGCCATTCGGGATTAATGAAAAGTTCTTTGGTATAATTGCCGACCCCACGAAAATAGTCTTGTTTACCGGAGAGGGCATCCTGTGCATTCCAGGTATGTGGCAAGTCCACCCGGCGCTCACTGTTAAACTGCACCTGATGCCAGAAACGGAATTTCCAGTTCTCATTAATCAAAATCTCTTTACGGGAAGCAAAGGCTGATGTACTTATCAATAAGCCAATCAACCAGAGGATTGTGTTTTTCATATATTGATGCGTTATAAATTTCAGGTCAAAAATAGCAATAAAAAAAGAACCGGGTTTACAGATACGCAAATTTCAACCTGCGTTATCCGTAAACCCGGTTCTCTAAATTATATCGGGAATTAACGAATTGCCATTACATAGTTTGTACACCTTCGTTACTGTTGCCACCGCTTTCACCGCCTTTCATATCATCGTTGGTGATGCCACGGCGAACTTTCTTGATACTGCCTTTCATGCTTCCGAAGCGGTATGAAATACTGAAACGAAATTCACGGGCACTACGGTAGTTCGTGCTTACGTTCTTAAATGCATATCCGTTCGTATTGCCTTCTGTTGTGCTTTCCCATTTCATTGTCTTCCAGAACGGGTTCTGGCAACCCACGGAAACAGACAGTTTCTTTTTCAGGAAATCCTTGCTGATATTTAATCCGGCAAAGTAGAACGGAGATTGTTTTCCCTGCAACATAATCCACGGGCTGAAATAACCGCCGTTTACATTGATACGGAAATCCAACGGTAAAGTGAACTGTGTTCCTGCAAACACACGTCCGCTGAATCCGTCGTTCTTCATATTCATTGCTGAACTCTTCAGGTCGGTATAGTCCAGACCACCGTTCATATAAATACGGAACCAAGCTGTAGGATTCCAGTTTCCATACAGGAAGAGACCCACCTGTTGCTTTTTACCGATGTTGCCATAAGTAGACCAAAGGGCGCCATTGTATTGGGCACGGGGATCGTCGAGCGGGAAGTCCGCAATCTCAGAATAACGTTCGATGGAGTTGTTTACAAACGTATAGCTTAAACTTGCATTGATACTGAACTTCTGTGAGAACATACTGTAGTTCAGGTTTACATTATTACTCTTTTCAGAATCCAGGTTCGGATTACCCTGGGAAATATCCTGCGGGTTGGTATCGTTGATATACGGATTCAGGAACCAGATACCCGGACGCTGGATACGCATATTATAACCTAAACGCAACTGGGAAGCCATACTTATCTGATAAGTAAGCGTAGCATTCGGAACCACATCAAAATAATTTGTACAGAAGTCCATTTCCGGTGCTCTCGCAAATTTGGCATCCAGGCTTGTACCTTCCGCACGTACACCGGCTTTTGCACCGAACTTATTGAACTTAACCAGATAACCCAGATAGGCGGAATAAATATGTTGCAAATGACGGAAATCACTGTTTTCCGACGAAACATCCACCCATTCTCCGTTACGGTCGACCTGTTCCAACGTATTACTCTTGCTCTGGCGGTTGATGTACTTCACGCCGGCTTCAAAAGTCTGGTCTTTCCATGTAGGAGTCGTATAGTCCACCTGACCGGTATGTTCGGTTGTTGAAGCGTCATTTATATTCCATTGCGGATAATCGTTGGCAAGCGGATACTGGTAGACGTCAAACAGTTCCGTATGGTTTTCGTTATCATTCGGAGAATGGCTGTAGCGATAAGATACCGTCAGCAACTCATCTTTCTTATGAGTAGAGTGCTGATAGTCCACATTGACATCCGTAGAACCGAATGTCCCTTTGGATTCACTGTTTCTTCTATAGCGGTAAAGGTCATCTACAGAAGCTTTTGTTCCCGGTACATTTCCCATTGTTGCAGACAGTTCAGATAAACTGGTCATATTTCCACGGAACAAGTTGGCACCGACACTAATTAAATTCAATGAGTCTATCTCATAACTACCTTCCAGATAACCATATTGGAACGGGCCTTTGTTTTTGCTGCGTCCTTCTTCGTTCAACAAGGTATGTTCCTGCGTTGTAGGATTATATGTCTCACGGGAAGAATAGGAATCATTCCAGGGAGAATTATTGTAGTTGTATCCATAGTTTGCCGTAATACCGAACTTTCCGGCTTTCACGGAAACATAGCCACCGGCTCCAAAGCGTCCCAATGTACTTGCATTTGCACGGACTGTTCCCGTAAATCCCTGAATGGCATTTTTAGTAGTGATGATATTGATAATGCCGCCTACGCCTTCCGCATCATACTTGGAACCCGGGTCGGTAATTACTTCAATATTCTTAATGGAGCTTGCCGGCATACTTTTCAATACATCGGAAGCATTATCGCCGCTTAACAAATTGGAAGGTTTCCCATTCATATAAATTTTATAATTGGAAGAACCTTTTAACTGAATCTTGTCTTCTCCGTCTACCGTAACCATCGGAACCTTACGGAACATTTCCAGAGCATTGCTGGTCTGAGCTTCCGGATCATCTTCCAAACTGTAGGTCAGCTTATCGACTTCAACCTTTACCAGAGGCTTTTGTGCCGTAACGGTAACTTCACTTATGTTTTGAGTATCATCCTGCATGAGTAATTTACCCAAATCGACAGTGGTCTTCTTTTCCGACAAAGTAAAAGCTCTTTGTGCCGGGGTTTTTCCCAGAGATTCTATCGACATGATATATTTTCCGGGTTTGTTGATGGTTGATGTAAACTTACCGTTGTCGTCGCAAGCCAATAATTTTACAGGCTTTTGAGGAGCAGAAGCCAATGCGATACGAAGGGTTGCATAGGGGACTGATTCATTTGACAAAGAGTCTACTACTTGGCCTTTGATGGTGAAAGTAACCGGTGCTACGCTCTTACTTTGTGCAAACAATGGGGCTGATACGCACAATAGTAGCATCAGGTAGAGTAGTTTTTCTTTCATAAATTTGAGAATTTAGATATTATCGATAAAACAAATTAAAATGTTGCAAATGTAGCTTTATCTACGAATGATTCGTACTTTTCTGCTTTAAAGAATTGTAAAAGATGTATTTTGCTGTTTGATTATGCCAGCTTTCTCCTATTTTTGTACAAAAACATCAAACACGGCAAACATTATGAAAAAGTTAGTATCCCTTCTGGTATCTGTTTTGTTTGTTACCACCCTGCAAGCACAGGAATTAAAAGAAATAAAGTTGAACACCCCGGACAAAACCCGTGGCTCGAGTGTAATGAAAGCTCTTTCCGACCGTCATTCCGACCGGGTTTATTCCGATAAAGATTTAAGTTTACAGGATTTGTCCGACTTGCTGTGGGCAGCCAACGGCATTAACCGCCCTGATGGGAAACGTACGGCTCCATCTGCACTTAATAAACAAGATGTAGATATCTATGTCTTCACAAAAGACGGCGCGTATTTATATATTCCCAAGATAAATGTATTAAAACCGGTAGCTAAAGGAGATTATCGGGGGGCTGTGGCAGGCGGACAGGATTTCGTTAAAACAGCACCGGTCAGCCTTGTTTTAGTAACCGATTTATCCCGTTTCGGGAATATCAGCGACCAGACCAAACTGATGGGAGCTGTAGATGCAGGGATTGTTTGCCAAAATATCAATCTGTTTTGCGCAGCCGTCGGATTATCAACGGTTCCGCGTGCCACAATGGACCATGTGGCATTGAAGTCCATCCTTCATTTGTCGGACAGCCAACTGCCAATTATGAACAATCCGGTAGGTTATCCTAAAAAGTAAGCAAAGTTTCATTACTTTTGCGGCAAAATTGAACAGTATGCCCACTATCTTTATAATTCTTATCGGCCTTTATTTAGGCGGGAATATTTATGTGTTTATTCGTGGTGCCCAAGCACTCAGTTCACAGCCCTTCGGTGTAAAGATTTTATTGAGTATTATCTTTTGGAGTGGCGCATTATCCTTTTTCAGCAGCATGCTTATGCGAAACGTAAAGATGCCCGGTTTCCTGGCCCATACGATGCACGAGGTGGGAACGGGATGGCTTGTCTTTACATTGTACATGACTCTTTGCCTGGTTGTGTTCGATATATTCAAGATTTTCAACTTTCCGTTTAAATACGGGTTCTATCTGTCTTTGTTTTTTACACTCAGTGTTTTAGGATATGGGTATTATAATTATCAACACCCGAAAACTGAAGTTATCAACATAGTTTTCAACAAGCGGTCAACAGAGAATCAACAGCCAGTGAAAGTAGTTGCCGTTAGCGATATCCATTTAGGGTACGGCACAGACAAAAAAGACCTGCAAGCCTATGTTGCTAAAATAAACGCAGAGAAACCGGATCTGATTCTGATTGGCGGCGACCTGATAGACAACAGCGTTGTCCCGCTTTATGCAGAACAGATGCAGGAGGAGTTGGCGCAATTGAAAGCGCCTCTCGGTATCTACATGGTTCCGGGGAATCACGAATACATCAGCGATATCCGGAAAAGTGCACGTTTCATTAAAGAAACGCCTATCCGGCTTTTGCAGGATTCTATAGTGACTTTGCCCAATGGTATGCAATTGGTAGGACGTGATGATAAAAGTAACAGGACACGCAAATCCCTACATGAACTGATGGCGGAAACGGACTCTAATAAACCGGTCATCCTCTTGGACCATCAACCTTACGACTTGCATGAAACGGAAGCGGAAAAAGTAGACTTGCAATTCAGCGGGCATACGCACCGGGGACAAATATGGCCGCTCAGCCTGATTACCGACCGCATCTTCCAGCAAAGCTACGGGTATAAATTATGGGGAGACAGCCATATCTACGTATCTTCCGGCTTATCACTCTGGGGACCTCCGTTCAGAATCGGAACCAATAGCGAACTTGTAGTGTTCAATATCATGTATAAATAAAAACAGCATGAAAGTATTTATCCAGTCTATTGTAGCGCAACTTTTACTGAACCCTTATATTTTCTGGCGGGGATACCAGGCTATCCCAGAAAAGAAGAGCTGGCGTATTCCTTACATCTTGCTTTTCATCCTCGAACTGGGACTTTATTTTTTCGGGTTTGTTTTCAGAAAAGACCTGCCGGATGCAATCATGATACCTATCCAGTACATCTGCAATACCTGGTATATCGCTTCCATTTATATCACACTTTCTTTACTGCTTCTGGAATTGATTCGGCTGAGTAACCGCTTCTTCCCTTGGTTTCCAAAATGGGTAACCACGCATTGGAAAGGGGTCAAACTCACATTGTTTTTTGTAATCGCGTTCGGTGTTACAGGGTTGATGTTCCATGCTTATCGCGTGGTAGCTTATCCTACCGTAACACATGTAAATATCACGCTACCGAAAGGGAGTAGTACGCGCGACAGTCTGACTGTGGTAATGATGAGCGACCTGCACATCGGGGAGGTTATCGGGAAGGAATTGGTACAGAGATATGTGAAGTTAAGCAACGAGCAACATCCCGATATGGTTGTTCTGGTTGGAGATATTATCGACTATGAAGTACGTTTTGCCGAGAACACCCATATAGAAAAAGACCTCCAGGAATTGAAAGCGCCATTGGGCGTATATATTGTCAACGGTAATCACGAATACCGTGCCAATTTCCATGCGAAATTCCGTTGGTTTAAAAAGACAGGGGCCACCCATCTGGTCGACTCGGTTGTCATGCCGGATTCCACATTCTATCTCATAGGACGCGATGATATGGTAAACAATAAACGGAAAGCCCTGCATGCCCTCATAGCAGGAATAGATACGACAAAACCGATTATCGTATTAGACCACCAGCCTTGGTCGTTTGCTGAAATGAATATGAACGGGGTGGACCTTGCTTTGTTCGGACATACACACAATGGTCAGATATGGCCCTATTCGCTGATAATGGCACATATCTATGAATGTGCCTACGGATACTACCGGAAAGGACCGAGCCAATTCTATGTATCCTCGGGTATCGGGATTGCCGGACCGCCGTACAGGGTAGGAACGGTTTCCGAACTGGTGGTGCTGCATATTAAATTTGAATAGCGGATAAACAGTCTCTTCATAGAGAAGAAAAACGGCTTATCCGCTTTGGATTTTTATGTCGGATTTACGTCCGCCTGTAAACGGAATTAATCGTAAGAGATGTTGCCTAACTTGGCAATTTTTCCGGTTTGCACTTTTGAGGTAAACAACTCTTTTAATTCATTTGGGGTAAGCGGAGTGGACGGATTGAAATCTGCACTTTCCATATATCGAAGCAAGCTGCTGTAGAATTGGCGGGCCTCGGGCTTATCCTTTACAGCTTCCAAATCCGACATACAGACCAATAGCTTTCCTTTGCCTATTTTAAATTCGAAAAGCAATCCTAATTTATGGTTACGTTCCACATTGTCTATCACCTGTACAATCGGGCGGTATGAGTCAGGCAAGCGATCCAGAATCATCGGATAACTTTGTTTGACGATAGGGAACCATTGCCAGTTGGTATGAAACTCGGTAGGAAAACCGGCAAACACCGGATGCTCCGGATTAACCAGGATTCCTAATGTTCCGGGAGATACGGGACGGTGGATATTCTCGCAAATTGTCTTAAACATGCGGTAGTTCCAGTAATCCGTCTGGAAAAGCCCGCCGACAGTCTGTTCTTTCAGTTTCTCTTTTGCCGGAAACCAAAGCACTTTACCCCCATTTTTCAACTGCCCCAACATTGCGGCATCCATATCGTAAGCTATATGGATATCCTCTGTTGCTTTGGGTTCGTTTTCTGCCGGATAAATCCATAAAGGATACGTGTTTTTATACGGAGTTCCGGCAATAGCGAGCGTCAATAGCAGTTTTTCTGCTTTCGATACGGATGAGATAACCGGAGAAATTACCCCGACAGTACCCAGTTCTCCCTGATTCACTTGCAAAGGTATTGCTCCTTTATCTATCACATACTGATTACCGTCTGCCAATGTCCACGAGAGTTCCATTCCTTTCAAATCCGAAGCAGAATAATTTGCCACCCGGATTGCTCCGGTCAGCTTCTCATCATTCGACCAACAGAACTTCTCCGTACAGAACAGGGGTACTACTTCACTGCAGAAACTTCGCCATTCTTCCGGCATTATCAAACCTTTACTGTCCATAAAGGCATCCAATATTCCGACATAGGCAGAGCCTTGCCCCGGATAATCCTGCAAATCCAACAATTGGAAACCGCCCCACTGCGGCGTACGCAGATTCATTTCAATATCCGCACGGTAGAGTAATGCCGACCATTTACCGGAAGCTTTCATAAAGTCGTCCGCCTGGTTGCCCATTCCGGCTTCTTCCAACCGCTTCCGGAACACTTCCATATTGCGCGGCTTCAATACACCGGTGTACTTTTTTATTTCTTCATAGTTGGGATAGACTTGATACTGCCCTGTCTCATGCCCGATTACAGGAATGTCACACAGTGCCTGTGCCCTAGAGAAATCCATCCGGCTATTTGGATAAGTATGATTTAGGTAGCCTCCATCTTCTGCATCGGCAAACGAGAAAGAAGCACGGGCATGGGTATCGAAGGTTCCTTCCGTTTCACGGCCTACACGGCAGGTCGTAAAATATTGTTCGTCCGCCTGCTTTCCTTTCATTCCTAAGTAATTATTCGAACCTGAAGCATACAGGTGCCGATTGTCCGCCTGTTTAAATGACTGAATCAGCAGGGCAAGCCCTTCTTCTCCTCCCATTTCATTACCAAGGGCAAACATGACGAAAGAAGCATGATTGCTGTATGCTTTATGCAAGTTGTGCCCCTCTTTCAGCAGGTAATTACATAGTTGTTCATTTTTGCTGTTCACATGTCCCCAGATGGGCAACTCCGGTTGCAAATAGATACCTTCTATATCCGCCGCTTCGAAACAGGCTTCCGGCGGACACCAGGAATGAAAACGATAGTGGTTGATGCCATATGTCTTGGCTACCTGAAAATAATGCCGCCAAGTATCTACATCCATTGCCGTATGGGCAATTAACGGAAATACACAGGCATCATGTTTTCCACGCAGGAACGTAATCTTATCGTTTATTACGAACTGCGTACCTTTCGTCCGGAAAGAGCGCAGTCCGAAAGAGAGTTGGCGGGTATCTGTACCCTGTGCGGTTTCCAGAGAGACTGTTAACCGGTATAAAGCAGGAGAAAACTCGCTCCACAACAAGGCATCGTTTCCCAGTTCCACTTCAACCGTATGTTCTTCCTGTTGCAAATCCAATTCTTTTGAAACGACAGCCGTTTTATGTTGTTTATCCGTATTCCATGCCTCGGCGTAAAAAGAAAGTTTCCCCTTCGCCGGATGCAGTCCACGCAGGACAAGCTTTACTGTTGCCTTTTTTCCGACGATATCGGGATAGACCTGTACATCTTCTATACCGCAAAGCGGAGCACTTTCCAGATAGAATTTACCGATTATGCCGTTCCAGTTTGTCTGTGTGGAAGCTGAATAGGCATGTGAAGAACTGTAAACCTGAACAGGAACAGCCTCTTTTCTATTATCTACTTCGATAGCGATAGTATGTCTACCTGGAGGCAATATCTTGGTTACGTCATACTGTTGAGCTGTGGATATATCATCGCAGGAACCGGCTTTTTTCCCATCAATCCAAACAGTTGTCGGTTTGGTCCGTTCCATGAAAAGCCGGATAGAAGTACCTTCCCAGTTTTCCGGTATCTCGACTGTTTTAACATACAATGCCTTTCCTTCGAATATATATTCCCGTGACAGGGCATTTGTCTGATTCATGTCCGCATTATACTGTCCTTTTTCCCCGATATCGGTCGTTCCGGGGAGCAGGATGGAATCCGTTGCAGCCAACTGATACGAAGTATTGGAAAATCCGGTACTTGCCGTATCCAGCAACACTCCCCATTTTCCAGCCAGGGAAATTTGGTCCCGCGTGTCCACAGGCAGTTGTTTGGTGCAGGCACAGCATATCGTTAGTATAACGACATAGAAAGTAAGTTTCATAAGTGAATGGATATTAATTCTACAAACGTTTTTTCAACATAAAAGGAATGCCCGAATAAATCAAAATTATCAGGACATTCCTTTTCTTATTTCAGAAACAACAGTTTATTTCCAACCGTCATTCTGTTTGATACGTCCCATATTCAAATCGATTTCAGCTTGTGGAATAGGCCACCAGAAATCTTTCTTTGTATATGCGTCTCTTTCGGCAGGCGTATATACGACACGTTTCGGTGTGGCTCCTGAGAAATCGCGGTACTCGATGCCTTCAATCGGCTTGTTCATTACATCCAGCAGGATATTCCAGCGACGGATGTCGTAGAAACGCATGCCTTCCTGCGCAAACTCGATCCGGCGTTCGTTGCGGATTAAGTTCAACAGGCTGCCATTATACTGTTCGGCTATCACTTTGTCGATATCGTTTGTATTCTTGGCTCTGTCGCGAACAACTTTTACCAGGCTCTTGGCTTCGTTTGCACTTCCTCCGGTTTCAACCAATGCTTCGGCTCTTAACAGATAGGCTTCAGCGTAACGGAATACAATAAAAGAGTTGTAAGTAGTCCAGGTTTCGGCTTCCTGATAATATTTCTTCCAGGTAAAACCTGTCGGAGTCTTATTCCATTCGCCACCACCGCCTTCGGCAAGCACGTCGCCTACGCTGACCTCTTTATCCTGCAATGAGCCATAATCTTTAGCCGGGTCGAAATAGCTCTTTCCGTCTTTTTCCACTACGTTGTTAGGAATTGTATTGTAATATTTTCCACGCAGTTCCATACCCGGAGCATAGATCGTCTGATAGAAACGCAGGTCTTTATTCAGATACGGTCTGTTTTCATCCTTAGTCCCTATGTATTCAAACGCATCAACAAGCGCTTTTACCGGAGTGGTTACGCAATATCCGCCAATAGATTGGTTGTACCAGTCGCCCCAACCGTTCTTAGAATCCAGAGAGTAACGTTTAACCAGAATAACTTCGTCCAAATCTTCACATCCCGACACAAACAGTTTATCAAAATCAGCCAATGCAGGAGCAGAGGCTACCAGCGGTTCCGTTTCCGACAATGTAATGTTGAAATAAGATTTATCATTCAGATAACCTGCGGCATAAGCAGCAGCACGTGCACGAAGCAGGCGTGCGGCAGGTTTGCCTATTTTAGATTTATTTGCCGCCTTGTCCGGTAATCCTTTGATTGCCTTATCCAGATCATCCAGAATAAAGTCGAATACGACTTTCGGGTCTGTTATCTGCTCTACTTTTTCGCTTTCGGCTACTGTTGCCGGATTTTCCGTATAGAACATGATATGTCCGAAAATAGAAACCAGTTCCAGATAATAGTAAGCACGCAATGTACGGGCTTCTCCCAATATCTGGTTACGCTGTGTATCGTTCTCGCCTCCTGCCCATTCATACTTATCAATATTGTTGATAATATTGTTAGCTCGTTGTACAGAGACATAACCTTTCGTCCATTTATCGTTCGGGAAAGAAGAGGCCGTGTTTCCGATGCCGCGTCCCAAATCATATCCCCTGTTCCAGCTATGGGTTACCAGGCCGTTGTCTGTTACCGCATCCATCCATAAATCGAGGTTGTCCTGGTTAAGTCTTGAATACAAATCATTCAGGGATTTCTCATAATCTTCCGCTGATTTGAAATAACCTTCTGCCGTGATTATACCTTCCGGAGCAAGGTCTATATTACTGCTGCAACCGCCTGCCATACAAAGAGCCATAGATAATGCTCCGTATAACAACGATTTCTTATATATTTTCATAACGTTCATTTATTAGTTTAGATTAAAAGATAATGTTTACACCGAAATTAACAATCCTCAACGGAGGGAATGCTGTGATTCTACCGCTATCGGCTTCAGGATCCAGTCCTTGGTCCATACTGCTGATTGTAAACAGGTTCGAACCGGATACATACAGACGAAGTTTGCTGATGTGTATCTTATCCATCAGATGTGATGGGAACGTATAGCCTAACTGCGCATTCTTCAGACGGAGATAGTTTACTTTCTGCAGGAAGAATGAGTTGTAAGTCGAAGCATTACGGTTATTGGCAGCTTCCAGACGAGGCATCTTCGCGTTGCCATCCTGGTTTTCATCCGTCCATCTGTCGCGGAAATGAACACCGGTAAAGGCTTCATAGCTCGGTCCTTCAATCCATTCGCCATACATGAAACGGTTTGCACCGCTTGAACCCTGGAACAACAGGCTTAAATCGAAGCCTTTATATTCGGCACTGACATTCCACCCATAGGTAAACTTAGGAATATTGGAAGTAAACACCTGCCGGTCGTCCGGATCGATTGTTCCGTTGCCATCTACATCCACCAGCTTGACGTCGCCGGCATGCAGGTCGGACATACCACGCGGGTCGGATTTATATTTTGCTTTGTATTCGGCAAGTTCCTGGTCATTAGCTATCAGACCATCGGCTTCATAAATATAGAAAGAGTTCAAAGGCGAACCTACGCGCTGGATTTTCCAACCGTCAATGTTATCGTCATCCCCTCCGCGGTTAATCCATTCATTTTTATTGTAAGCAAGGTTGAAAGAGGTATTGAAGGACACTTCCCCGAATTCTTTACGGAAACCGATCATGGCTTCTATACCGGAGTTGCGTACGACTCCTGCATTTTGTTCGGGAGCGTCCAAACCGATAAACTTAGGAATACCGAGAGCCAGCAAAATATCTTTCGTATCTTTTGTGTACCAATCCAGTTCTCCGTAAATCATATTATTCAGGAATCCGAAATCCAAACCGATGTTGGTTTGCTCCACAGTTTCCCAGGTAACATCCGGATTCGCCATCTGCTGTTGGTAAACTGCAGATACCAAGCTACCATTCATTACGACATTGGATACTTTATTCTGCGGCATATACATGAATGCATCGATACGTTCGTTACCGGTTTGTCCCCAGGACGCTCTCAGTTTCAGGTTATCTACAAATCCGAGATTTTTCATAAATCCTTCTTCGGAGATACGCCATGCTGCAGAGAATGATGGAAATACCCCCCATTTATGTCCTTTGGCAAACCGAGAAGAACCGTCGGCACGGATATTGGCTTCAAACAGGTATTTGTCCATAAAGCCATAGTTCACACGTCCGAAATAGGAGTTGATACCCCATCTGTCCGGATATCCGTCGGCAAACTGGCTACCGGCAGAACCTAAACCTACATCGGGCAGAGCGTCGGAAATCAAATCTTTACGTTGTGCGAAAGAATAGTAGTTGCGGTAAGAAATTTGTTCCATACCATAGAGTAAGGCCAAATCATGTTTGTCGCCGAAACGTTTTTTGTAGTTGGCAAGTAAGCGTAAAGTCATCTGGTATGCGTTGTTACGTTGGTCTTCTACGCTGTTCGGATTATTGCGCTGTGTCAATAATTCACCGGCTTCGTTGTAGTATTTATGGTTCTTTTTATGGATTTTTCTTCTGTCCCATGAACCGTTCAATGCGACCATGCCGGTAAATATCAAATCCTTAATAGGTTCGAAATCCGCTTTTACCTGCCCATAAACGGCGTCCAAATTATAACGGTCTTCTCCAACTACGTCCATATCCACATACGACAGCGGATTATCATTCTGTTTATCCAGTGCATAATCGCCGTTTTCATAACGGATAGGAGTAGTGGGTTGCATACTCCAAGCGCGGTATTGGGCATCTCCCAATCCTTCCGGCCACAGGCGGTTGATATGACGGTATGTGATATCGCTGCTTACTTTCAGCATCTTGCCTATGTTCATATCTGTATTGACACGGTAATTGTAGCGCTGGTAATCCGTATTGGCCGTCAAACCTGGCTGGTCCAGATAATCAAAAGAAACCAGATAACGTCCTACTTCACTACCGCCAGTCAGGTTTAGGGTATGCTGGGTAATATAGTTGCTGTTGAATACTTCACTCGGCCAGTTGGTGAAAGAATGATGATAAGGGTCGGAACCATTTTCCGTAGCAAGGATGTCGTCTTCCGTATATTTGGCAGAACCACCTGCATGTATCAAAGCTTCATTTACCATGCCCATATATTCGCGAGCGGAAACTTGTTCGGCTTTTACGGCTCTGTCCTGGAACCCGATTGAACCGTTGTATGAAAGTTTCACCTTACCTTCTTTACCTCGTTTGGTGGTAACAAGGATAACGCCATGAGCTGCACGTGAGCCATAAATTGAAGCGGATGCGGCATCTTTCAATACAGATATATTTTCAATTTCAGAAGCCGGAACCTGGCTCAATGACATCTCGATACCATCCACCAACACAAGTGGTTTGGCATTCCCGGTTGTTCCTACGCCACGTAGATAAATTTCCGGGTCGTCGCTACCTGGAGCACCGCCACGGTCTACAATAGTAATACCCGGGCTCAAGCCCTGTAATGCTTTAGTTGCATTAACTACGGTCATTTTGTTCAGTTCATCCCCTTCCAACTTTGTTACAGCTCCCGTTGTTGTTACCTTGCGTTGAACGCCGTAACCCACAACCACCACCTCATTCAAGGCTTGCGTATCTTCCATCAGTTTAACAGATAGTGTGGACTGGTTGGTGACTTTTATTTCTTGCGTATTATACCCGATATAAGATATTTGTACGATAGCACCCGGAGCTACATCCAGGGAGAACTTACCGTCCATATCGGTAATAATACCGTTGGTTGTTCCTTTCTCAACCACATTGGCTCCAATAATCGGTTCACCGCTCATATCTGTCACCACACCGGTAACGGATTTTTTTTGCTGAGCAACAAGTCTCCCGGCTATTTCCTTTTTGAATGCGGATGACAGGATAATATAAGAACCTTCCTGCGCATAAGACAAACCCAATTGGGATACCAGGTTATCCAGCACTTCTTTAATGGACCGGTTTGTCAAGTTCAGTGATACTTTCCGGCTTACATTTACACCGGCATCATATACAAACAGGTAATCAGTTTGTCTTTCAATAGTATTCAAATAATCTCTCAGTGAGAGATTATTACCCTGCAGGGTAATTTTTTGCGATATCGCATTTTCGGCGTGTATACAAAAGAGAAAGGCGAATAGTAAGACATAGGTTACTCTCATAATCCTAAATAAATGTTTATGTCGTGATTTTGAGGCTATACAAAGTCCCGACAAAGATATTTTATTCATAACTTTGTGATATTAGAAATTAATACAGTTGTTCGACTCGTGTTAATTAAAAGGCGATGAATCGTAGGACATTTATCGCCTTTACTTTTTTAGTTTCTTATTCTCCGGTTTGTGTATGTTATCTCATAGGCATTTAATTTTTTAATTTAAGGTTAAACATTTACTTGATGTAAATAATAGTATTGTCCTCACTCCGGCTGAATTTAAAGTGCGCATTGCGTTGCAGTACATGCAGTACGAAGTCTACTCCGTCTGCCATGCGGAACTTACCGCTGCACCGATAGTTATCCAGCTTTTTGTTCGTATTAACAATATGAATATCATAGGTCTTTTCAAACTTCTTCATCAAGTCGGCAAACAATATGTTTTCAAAACAAATCAGCCCTTCTTTCCAACGGTACGTGTCGTAATCCGTAATGGTACCGACCATAAACTTTCCGTTTTTCAACTCGGCTTTCTGCTTGGGAGCCAGTAAAACTTCTACGCCGGGCTTCTTCTTATCCATAAGTTTTACAGAACCTTCCATTAAGGCGGTGGAAAAAGTTTCCGTATCGTCGTAAGCCTCTACATTGAACTTGGTTCCCAATACTTTTACATCACACTTCGAGGTTTGCACGATAAAAGGCTTTTCATGATCTTTGGCTACTTCGAAATAACCTTCTCCTTTCAGTGTGACTTTTCTTTGCTTGTCCGTAAAGGCCGCCGGATAAAGTAATTCCGTACGAGCATTCAGCCATACGGACGTACCATCCGAAAGAGTCAGGTTTACCCGTTGTCCCGGAGGTACCACTATCTTATTATAAGCGGTAACTTCTTCCGGCTGAACCCAACCATAAATGTATAAAGCAGATACTACAAGGACGGCAATCGATGCTGCAATTTTCAATGCCTCTCTGATTGTAGGATAAAGCTTGCGCACCGGAGTTGCCTTCTTTTTCTTATCCACACTATTGTGCAACAGTAGGACATCAAAATATTTACGCTCCTTAATTAGCTCTTCCCTGTTTTCCTCAGAGGCATCTGCCCAATTGCATACAGCTTCTTCCTCTTCAAAAGAAGCTGTTCCTGCAAAAAAACGATGTAGTATTTCTTTCTCCATATATAGTAAAGCACTTGAAGAATAAATCCCCCTAAAGTTTTATGCTGATTTTTTCGTCTTTTTTTATTGTTTGCTTCCGTATGGTCTTTCCTGCAGCACTGACAACAACATTCAGTTTATTATTGTCCAAGCGTTTCACCTCTATATCGAACGTTTTTCCGAAAGCACGGACATTTAGCAGATTCATGTAATTCCAATCCTTTGGCAAACGGGGTGTCAGGGTAAATGAATTCAACCCGGTCGGACGGATTCCGAACATGCCTTCCGTAATGATGCGGCAATACAATCCGCTTTCGGCTGAAAGATGGCGTTGGCTACCTTCCGGCCATGCTTCGATAGCATAGGGCACATGTTCGCCCAACAAACGTTGGTTGGAATAGAATTTCAGATAATCGGTTGCTTTCTCCGTTTCGCCGCAGGCATAAACGCCACGCAGAGCATAAAGTGTAGAACGGTCCCAGAAAGTTTCGCTACCCGCCTGGGTCAGCAATCCGTTTTCTGTCCACAAGCGCGGAGAAAATAATGCCTGGATAGTGGCATCTTTCCGGTCATAAATACCAACTGTCAGCGGTATGCAAATCCAGGAACGCAACACATCGTTTCCTTCATAATATTTATAGGTATTGAAACCTTCCACGGTTCCTCCGAAATAACGGTCGATATTCTTTTTCAAAGCATCCGCCTGTTTCGTATAGGTCGCCAATCGGGAAGAAGGCTTTCCGAGGCTTTTCCCCAGATAAACAGCAGAGCGCAAAGCATCATAATAAAGAGAAGAAGTGCACAGGTTAGCTTTTCCGGCAGGGAAACGTCCTTCCAGTTCGTCTGCATCGGAAGCTACTACGCCACCTTCATTCAAATTGCGTTTGCAATATTCCAAAGTCCATTCGATTAACGGCCATAGCTTTTCGGCTTCGGCTTTATCCCCACGTGATAAGGCGTAGCGTGAAGCTCCATAGGCAACCATTGCCGCATCCCCGCGGTCGCCAGCTCCCGCCCAGATATCCGTACCTTCCGCGATAATGGAACTGGGTATCGGTTTATATTCCGGATTCATAAAACGGGCAAAATGTTCATAAGAGCAGAGTGCGGAGCGGTTTCCTGTTTCATATCCCAAATAAGGAAAGAACGGATTGATATATTCAGCCTGGTCGTTTGCCCAGATAGCAGCATAATAGGATTCGCCGCCCGGCCCGTGCATCAGACCGCCTTTGGTATCGTAAATACTTTCCGCCCCACGGATTTTAGCGAAAGCAAACATGGTATTAATAACCGGGTCAGGAGTATCCAGTACCAGATTATCCCAGAAACCGGCTATCAGGTTTTGACGTGCCTGTAATTCTTTATCTATATCCAGTACCAGTTCCTTTTCGTCCGGTTTATAACCGGCAAAAGAGGCATAAAACACATGTTCTTCACCGGGCCTTAGTTGTACCGCAGCTTGCCCCTGTATAGACGATACCAGTTTATAGCTGCCATCCACACCTTTACTTGCATCCGTTTCAATTACGGAACGGGAAGAAGGGATTTCTACTGCAAGCGATGTTTCTCCCGTATTCTTCAGAACATATTTCTCGCAAAAGGCAGGATGGGAAACGGAAGGAAATAGAATACGTGTCAACTCCAGTTTTCCTTTTCTCGGCAGGATAAATTCACTTTGTACTACCATCGTTCCATTTAAAGTGATGTCTTTTACCTGTTCATTCAGTAAAGATTGCCCATTTGCTTCTATCATATCTGTAATGTTCCAGGCAAAACGGCGCATCAAGCTGGCATGGGTATTATTAGGAATTGTACGAAGCATCGGCCAAACCATGCTTCTGTTCAGGGTAAATGCGCCATTGGCATCCACACCATAACGCAAAACAGTGGAGACTTTCAACCCACTCATCTCAATGTGGTCTTCATGTGGTATTTTTCCATCCACGTGCCAGGTTATCCCCCCGGAGGAATTTATCACCCAACGATTAGCGGCCGACACAGATAAACAGCCGATTACAAGTAAAAACAATAGGTAAAATTGTCGTTTCTTCATTTGATTCTTATATTGAAAATTATACAGTGTTTTTCAAGTATCTATTATAAGAGCACTTGGGATAAAAAATACCCTAATGAAAAATGTACTATTTTTTCTAAGAGCCGAATATTTCAGTAATTTTGTTTCTAACCAACATACTATTCAACTTATTCTACTTTTACCCATAAATGAAAATTACCATATGTGAAGTTTTAAGTTGTAAACTTGCTATAGCTTTGTACCACTAAAAAACAAATGACATGAAGCAATATTTATTTCTACTGCTGGCTATCGTGGCGGAAACGGTAGCTACCTCGTTTTTAAAAGAGAGCCAACAATTTACACGGCTTACACCTTCCATTATTACGGTATTAGGATATATTGCAGCATTCTTTTGTCTGAGTCTTGTAATGAAAACAATCCCTGTAGGTATTGCTTATGCGATTTGGTCGGGGGTCGGAATTATTCTTATTTCTCTTATCGGATTGTTTTTCTTTAAGCAGCATCTCGATTTACCAGCCATTATCGGATTGGCTTTTATTATTATCGGAGTAGTGGTGATTAATGTGTTCTCTAAAACAGTATCTCATTAAGTCTGATACAGGTTGTTTTTCAGAAGAAAAGCACGACACCAATATAATCTCTTAGTTTTTCCTTCAATATTTTCAATGCTTTGGAGATGTGGAATTCAACACTTTTAACGGAAAGGGAGAAATGGTCGGCTATTTCGCCGTAAGTTTTATTCTCATACCGGCTCATCAGGAATATTTGGCGGGTTTTCTCCGGCATCATTTCTAAGGCTTCATCTATCAGGGTCTGTGCCTCGGAACTAAATATTTCCTGCGGGTCGCAGGCTTCCAAAGTCGCTATACGAAGATTGTTTACGCGGTTGAAATGTTCTTGCATCTGCAATTCCGCATCTTCACGGATACGAAGATGACGCAGATAGTTCAGGCATTTATGTTTGACGACTTCCAGAATATATGCCTGGGCACAGGAGTCATGAGCAAGGGAGGCGCGTCTTTCCCAGTAATACATAATCGCTTCGACAACAATATCCTCTGCCGCCATCACGTCTTGAACGTACGTGCCGGCAAAACGGACGAACAACCCGTGATAGTCAGAATAAAGTTTATTGAATGCCTTGACCTCCGATATACTCTCCATGGTATTCCTTTTGCGCGCTAAGATAAAACAAAAAAAAGAGATTTTGATGCTTGCGCGGCTGTCCGAAAAGTTCAAAAATCAATTTTAAAGCTTTCCCGCCCTTCCCGGAGGTAGCAAAAACTTCAAAAAAGGTTTTTGCTACCTCCGGGAAGGGCAGGAATCTTTTTTCAGGGATTAACCTTATTCGCCGAACTCTGATTGCTGGCGTTCCACTTCTTTCAGCTTCAAGCTGTTTAATTCTTTACGTAAGCGTTCCACTTCACGTTCGGTATCCGTCTTTGAAGCGGACGACTGCCCGGCAGAGACATTGCCCAACGGAATCCGGGCTGCTTCTTCCTGGTTATAAACCAGCGGGAAAGAAGCGGGTTTGGATTCAAGTTCCAACTCCGCACTCATAGGCATCTGCGAACCTTCGAATAAGACACTGGCTGTAATCCGTATTTTTCCGGGCTTCAAGGTAGACTGAACCAGAACCGGTGCTGTTCCCCATTTTACAGGAGCCGGATTTGCCAAAATTTCCGGACCGCCCAATATACGCCCTTCCCCTTCGATGGAGAAGCGGATATAATAATTGTTCAAGCGTTTTATATTGCCTTGTTTATCCGCTACAGCAGCTACGACCGTTACGAAATCGGAACCATCGGCTTTTAAGTCGGTTCCTTCGTTATCGACCCAAAGCAGGATTTTTTCGGGACGGCGGGCAGGTACGACCTTATGCGTGGCTACCACTTTTCCGTCTATTAATCCTTCGGCAAGCAAATAGACCTCATCCTGCTTGTTTGCTCTCGACAAAGCCTTATCCACCATAAAATCGTATACATCCGGGAATGTGATAATCGGAGAAGGCATCCCCCTACGGTTCTTATCCTTTTTATACGTATACGTCTTACCTCCTTTCGTAAAGGTGAGGCGTACTTCATCACAATTAGAGTAAACTGTTACGTCTTTTCCTGAAAACGGTGTCATTTCATGTGCAATGTAAACCATCGGCCCACTTCCTGCAAGCTGATTGTTTTTTACAGCCGGACGTTGTGCCATAAATAGATAGTAAGCGTATTTAGGCTGCCGGAAAACGTCCATCAAACCTCCATAGAAAGGATCGGGATGATAGCCCCGCTGATGATCGAACGAATGCCAAAGGCAACCGCCTACATGTTGTGGCGACTGGCGGTACAGTTCATCATAGCTGGTGACCGGATAAGAAGGATGTGCATAATGCTCGGCCTGTACCCGCATTGGCTGTTCGCCCCAGTTACGTGCCGCGCGGCTGGGTGAATTATGCGAACTCCAATCGTCCACATTATCTCCCCATTCACGGGTAAAATAGGTCTTTGTCGGGTCTATTTCTTTGGATGCATCCTGCATATTCATCGGGTGGGCAAAATAAACCGGAAAATTCTCATGTCCGCGCGCTTCACTGTCGCTTCCGCAATAACAGGAAGGATAGGGATATTCTTCATCCACAATATCACAGGCATTTTTGGCAAAATCCGCCGGATACCAGGTTTCATTCAATATCGGTTCCCATAACCATACACAGGGGTGATTGCGGTCACGACGCACTACGTTGCGGATATCGCTGTAAACACGTTGTGCAAATTCGGGTGCATCGTTCCAGAACTGCCAGCCGGGAGTATTGACAATCACGAACAAACCCAATTCGTCACATGCATCCATAAATGCAGGGTCTTGGGGACAGTGGGCATTACGAATGATTTCCATGCCTGCCTCTTTTAGCTTTTTGGCATCCCTCCAATGGATACTGTTCGCTACGGCATTGCCTACTACGGCAAAATCCTGATGACGGTTCGCCCCAATTAAAGGCTTCCCATAGGGCTTTCCGTTTAACCAGAAACCGTCTTTTCCTTTAAACTCGATACTACGGATACCTACACGGCGGCGGTAACCGTCTACAACGTTCCCCTCTTTATCGAGGATACGAACCAACAGGTTATATAAGGTGGGAGCAGACGGAGTCCATAACTTCGGTTCTTTCACCAGCAGTTTATCGGATGAGGTAAGCGCTTTACCTGCTTTTACCTGAATCTTGTCATTCAGATAAGCGACTTGCGTTCCATCCGGTTGCAACAAGGTATATTCGACAACTCCGGAAAAAGAATTCTTTGTTGCATTGCGTACCTGTATTTTCAACAGTACTTCGGCTGAAGCGTCTGAAACTTTATCGAAAGCGACAAACAGCCCGCCTCCGGCCACTTCATTTTCATAATTGGGATCGGTGATAAATATATTGTTATGGGCTATCAACCAGCAATCGCGGTAAATGCCCCCGAAATAGGTGTAGTCCAACACATCTTGTGCCTTTCCGGGAGGATAGGAAGGGTCGTCGCTGTTGTCTGCCCATACGGCAATAACATTTTCCCCGTTCCAATCCAATGCATCCGTCACGTCTACCACAACAGGGAGATATCCACCGAAATGTTCTGTCAGCAGTTTCCCATTAACAAATATTTTGCTTTTTCCCATAATCGCTTCGAAATGCAGGAAAAGTTTCTTCCCCTTTAAAGCAGCATCGGGAGTGAAATGCTTACGATACCAGACTTCACCCTGATAATTGATACATCCGCTTGCCTCGGTCGGCAAATATTCGATGCCGTTCGGCAAAGAAACGACCGTCCAACTTTTATCATTGAAATCTTTAGCTTCGGCACCATTCATAGCTCCTTTGTAAAAACGCCAGGCAGGATTCATCGAATACACTTCCCGTCCGGTATTTTCCAGTTGGAAAAAGCCGGCTGTAGAGAATTCCGGCTGGTGGGCAGCCCATAAAGGAACACAGAGCAGGCAAGCCCAAAAAATTACGATTATTTTCTTCATTATATTATATGTTATCATAATTCATTCCTGTTTTATTTTTATTTAATCCCCCAACCAAGCTCTTACCGCTTTAACCATCGGTATCTCATACAAATAAAGCCAGTCGCTGCTCTCTGTCTGCGAAGCCAGATGATTATGGTGGTTCATATCAGCGACAAACCCTTCGGGTTGTTGCATGAAACGGGTTTCCGAATAAACAGCTTCCAGATGTTGGCGCATCACTTTAAAATAATCGCATACCTCGCGTATCTTATCCTGTGCCGTTTTACGGGCGGCTTCATCCTTTGCCGTATCGTACTCGTCCAAAGCCAAGATAAGACGCACTGGATAGTTTTGCAGATTATTCGTCTGTTCATAGACTTTCAGTGTATAGCGGTTACGCAATGCATTCTTTTCTGCCGCACAGACACCCTCGTGAATCATTTCATATCGTTTGGCCTCTTCCCTGGCTCTATCTACTTTTTCTTTGTACGTTTTACTCCAAACGCCCGGGTGTTTTTTATCCGGCAAACCGATCAAAGTGAAAGAAGATGTTCCCCAGGCGGGATTACGCCGACCGGATGAAACCAATGCCCCATCAAAGAAAAAGACAGCTTTCTCCAGTTCATCCAGAAAAGCCATCCGGTTATCCTCCGGGCGGAAACCGTATTCACGCTGGGCATGTGCCTTTTTGCAAGCATCGATATCGCGTGCCACAGGATTCCAGCCGAATTCACCTTGTGCGATATACCCACGCCAAACTGTTTCCAAATGAGGTGAACCGTCATCCCAGGCTGTTGCCAAAATACCTTCCAGATGATTTTCCGCCACCAATCGGCTGAAGCCTCTTATATATTCCGACCGGGTATTTTTACGTGGAAGGAAAGGAGAATCACCCGCCGATGCTGCTGTTGCCCCCATCACTTTAAGGCCCTTATCACTGTACCATTTCAAAAGGCGCTGATGGGCGGGAGATGTTGCATCCTCATATTTCCAGCGCATATACACACATTCCTTCGGAAAAAGATCGATTGCCTTATCCAGTTTCTCCGTATTCCATTCCTTTGCCACTTCTGCATCCGTCTTATCGCTCAGTACAAGTTCCCAGATTCCGGCATATTTAAGCGGCATATCATCCCAGAAGATAGGAGTGCGGCCGTGGTCGACAGCAAACTGACAGACTTTCTTCAACCAAATCATCTGAAGTTCAAAAGCAGACTTGCCGGTCGCCTTGCAACGGTCGTCGATACCGATTGCAGTAATCTCATCTCCTCCTACATGCAGATATTTTCCATAAGGCATCGCTTCGAGAGCATCCAGATACAAATCAAACTGCATTTCGTAAGTACGAGGGTCGGATGGACAGAACTCCCAGTCGCTGGCAGGATTTTCCCTTAGTTCCCAATGGTGTTTCAGGATAAATCCGGCATGTCCCAAGCCTTGTACCAGCGGGCTGATCTCCACATTCCGTTCTTTTGCATACCGGCATAAAGCCTGCATTTCCTGTTTGCTGATTGCGTTCGGCGCACCGATTTCCGGACGACGGGTAAAACGCAATTTATCTTCCAGTTCCCAAATGATGGCATTTACTTTATAACGGGCCAGCTTATCCACCATACGATAATAATAATCCATCCGGTCCAGATGATGTTTGGTATCCAGATGGACGGCACGGTAAGCTATTGCCGGATAATCCGTAATCTTCATCGGTGGAATTTCCTTCTTAAAGTCGCGGCTGTCTTCGAGTAGCTGCTCCAAAGTCTGGCAACCGTAAAAAAGACCTGCTTCGCTACGGGAAGTAATGGTAACACCTTTGTTTGTTATTTCAAGGACATATCCTTCCGGGGAGTCCGGCACATTTGTCTGTGACAACTGGAAATGAACACCTCTACCAGCCTGCTCACTCTGAGGCAAACCGTCCGTAATAGCCCCCAGAACAGGAATCGGAGCTTCTCCGGCAGATACTACATACGACAGATCGCCGTAATTTAACCCTTTGCCATTCAGTACCTCTATCGACTGAGGCTGGGGCAACAGTTGAAATGTTTTATCCAGGCTACGGGCAAATAAACTGCCCGTAACCAATAATAGACACGTAATTAAAGAAATTTTCATTGTTTTCAGGTATTAAACGACGAACGCTGCATTTAAGTTTTCATCGATAAGCATTGATAATGTTTTTTGTTTATCGACAAAGTAACAAAATATTTTTATCTCTCTTGGACAGAGAGATAAAAATATCAAAAACGATTTACCACCTCATTCGCTTTCACGACTGTGGTTGATGCCGGGATTATATCCAATTTTGTTTCATCAAACATCTTCAAGGCATTTTCTATCTTAGATATAGCCCGCCGATTTCCTTTTAATTCAAATTCTTTTTTCAGGATTCTTATTTTTTCAAAAGCCTGAATGCCTGCTATCAAACGTTCAAAGCGCATGGAAGTTCGTGCTCCCGGATAAATGAGATATGTATCACCGGCTGCCCAAGTATAAAAACGACTATCTAATAACGGCTCAACAACCCAACTATTCAAAGCCCAGCGGGAGTAACCGTCCAGATTTTCTTTGGCGGCATACCAACCAAACCACTCACATTCAGCAGGAGGATTAAAAGTAAACGTGTTCGGATGAGGTTCTTCACAGCTTGTATAAAAAGTGGTCACTTTCCCCTCTTCACGACGCTTCCGCTTCATCTCCTCTGAGTATTTCATGCGTAAAGCAACACAATAGTCGTTTAATTCATCCGATAATTCTTCATGTAAAGCACCAGCCAGCGAAACTTTAAAATCAGGATCTGCTTTATGTATGACCTTCAGTGTTTCCTGCATAACAGACATAGGACGTTCGTCCATTGAAATATGTGTAATATCAAACCAGCCTTTTTCTTTTAAATGTATTGCAAATGATTTCAACATGGCGACCCATATGGCTTCATACTCTTTATCTCCCGGTTTCATATTTATGAATTTCATATGGTTAGTCGCCTGGTCAAAGTATTGAAAAGAAAGTTTCCATGGAACCATCGAGTAACAATTGATTTCCTGTGTAATACCTATACTCATCATAAACTCAACCCAACGATCGAAAATTGAATAATCGAAGGTCCAGGTTCCATCGATTTTCTTCATCCATGTTACCATCGATTCAAAATAATTATAAGTCTGCCCGTTCCATGGCTTATGCATGATAGAAGCGGTAATTACTTTTCCGCCGGCTTGGCGATACAATTCCATATAAGGACGCATATAATTGAAATGAGCGTCACTCCAGGGTTCTACGTTATAATAACGGGCTATTGCATATGGGTTTTGCCACAAATCCAAATGGAAAGCCCAATCAGAAGGCGATGGTAATACCCTATTTTTGACATTAATCTTCAAATCAAGCGTACCCAATGTCTTATCACCGCTCTTCACAATTACACTTCCTTCATAAATGCCGGACTGGCAATCCTGAGGAACCCATACACGAATCCATACACCTTGGGTGGTCCGGGCCGGAAGAGATAGCTCTTTAGTCAAATGGTCTATCGGATCAGCCACCAGAGAAGAATCAAATGCTGCGGCATCAGGGCGGGGACCGCATCCTCCTTGTCTGTCTTTATTCAGTTCGTCGGTCATTACATAACGAACAAAGCCGCAAAGTAACTGCTCATTACCTATTTCGGTCTTTTTCGTTTTATTGATGAGTTTACTCACCGAATAAGAAAGATGCGGCATCTCCTGATTACTCCAGATAACAAACTGCGAAGCAATGCGTTCTCCTTTCCAAGCTGTTAGTTCTATTTCTTTTTTTAGTTTGCTGATAGGAGCCGGCTCTTCTTTTTTATAACGAATATCTGTAGACCCCCAACTTATACAAACGTCTTTCACCTTTTCCCACAAAGCCGGATTAACTGCTGTAGGGTTAGGTAATTCGGCATAAGTTTCCAGAGGAAAAGATTTCTGTCCTGTCGATTGTCCGGAATGAGTGACTCCTTCCGATGATTGGGCATATCCTATAAATGTTACGCAAAAGCAGCTCACTATTGCCCATATAATCTTGTTATTTTTCATATTTTACTTAATGCTTAAAAACAAACAAAGCCGTCGCCAAACGGTAACGACTTCATTATGCTATTATATATTACTTACCAGTCGCTATTTTGAGTACACAACAAATTTGTCTGTATTTCTTTAGCTGGAATGGGTAAATAATAATGACGTTTCTTGAAACTTGCAAAGCGTATCGGATCCTGACTTTTCAATTCTTGCTCAAGTAACCCCCAACGGCGAAGGTCATAGAAACGTTCTCCTTCCTTAAAGAACTCGATTGCACGTTGATGTATCAACTCTTCTTTTACAGATGCCGGGTCTGTGTTTCCGGAATAAGGAAGCAGGTTACCTCCACGTGTACGAATCTGGTCGATATAACTGATTGCACCGGATGTATTATTCAGATTCAACTCACATTCTGCCAACAGTAAAATTACATCAGCAAAACGCATGGCACGTTCGTTGATATAAGAAGGTGTTGTTTCCTTCTCTTCTGTACGAGTCTTGGAATTTGAAGATTTAATAATCCAATAAGATGATATTTCATCTTTAGTAAGAACTTCCTGGATTGGCTTCATATAATACATACATCCGGGATAATCCCATGCCACAGAAGAGAGTAAACGATAATCATATTTCCCATTGGCAGCTTTTTCTTTCATGAAAATATCCATCATTTTCTGAGTCGGTTTTGCTTCAAACCAACCTCCAACACTACCTGATGCATATTCCACGGCAATAGTCGTAGATTGTGCGGAATTGGCGGTTTCACCATTATCCCATTGATCCGATCCTCCTACCGGTTCATACAGTATCTCAAAGATACTTTCTGCATTATTTTCATGTGCCTCATCAAAGTTCCAGGAATAATCATCTACCAGTTTATAAGTGTAAGGTGCTTTTGTTAACGGTTCCAATGTCTTTTTAGCCTCTTGCCATTTTTCCATATACACATACAACTTACCCAAATACGCATACGAAGTTCCACGTGTAGGTTTTCCCTTATCATTTACCAGGGGCAACAAAGACGCAGATTCAATAAAATCTTTTTCTGCCTGTCCATATACATCTGCCTGACTGGATTTTGCCAGCTGGAAAGTTTCGGGATCCTGAGAAGCAGTTAGTCTTATAGGAACATCTCCGAACTCTTTTGCCAACTGAAAATAATACATTCCACGAATAAAAAGAGCTTCCCCACGAATCTGATCTTTAAAATCCTGAGAGAATTCTTTACCGTCTATTTCCTGTAAAATCGAATTAGCCCGATAAATCGCATTATAAAATTGATAAAACATATTCTGTGCAACAGAATTGTTCGGGTCATTTGTAAACCGATACATCGAATAAATATCTGCAATATCATTACGGAATTCTATATCGTCAGCACGCGAAATACGAGTCATCAATCCGCGGGTACCATAATATCCACCATTCCAGTTTTTGAGAGGTGTATAACAAGAAGTCATCGCCTGTTTAAAATCAGCTTCTGTTTTCCAGAAAGTATCTCCAGTCAATTTATTTGGATTCGTCAAATCCAGTCTGCCTTCACAACTGTTAAATGTAACGGCTATAAATACGAATATGATTAATTTTATTGTTCTCATAACTATACGGTATTTTTAGAATGTAAGATTAAGTCCTAGCATAAATACTTTGTTTTCCGGATAAACAAAATTATCGAAACCACGGGATGTTGCACCACCACTATTTATGTCAGGAGTATAACCTGTATATTGGGTAATAGTAAACAAGTTTTCCGCATTCACATATACGCGTAACTTTTGTATTTTATCCTGAAACCAGCGATTGGGGAATGTGTAGCCCAACTGAACATTGCGTAAACGGAAGAATGAACCGTTCTCAAGGAAACGATCGCTTGACGGACGTGAATTTTGATTCGGGTCATCCCAAACTAAACGAGGATGCGATGCTCCGGGATTCTCTTCCGTCCAATAGTCAAGAGTGGTAGCCAAAAAATTCGTACCTTTATTCACACCTTCCAATTCAAGACGTGTTCCGTTGTATATTTTATTTCCGAAAACGCCCTGCATACCCAACAAAAGGTCAAAACCTTTATAACTGGCATTGAAATTCAGCCCCATGGTAACTTTAGGGAATGGGCTACCGCTATATACACGGTCATCATCCGTAATCTTACCGTCATTATTGGAGTCTTTGAAACGAATATCACCCGGTTTTGCATTTGGTTGAATAAGAACGCCATCTTTTACATATGCATCGACCTCTGCCTGATTCTGGAATAGACCATCCGTAGGAATTAGCCAGAAACCTCCGATCGGATAACCTGCCAAAGTTCTGGTGGTCGGCACATTTGTCCGGTTGGTACCTCCCTCAATTACCTGGTTCGCGTCTCCCATTGCAAGAACTTCATTGCTCATTGCATTACCGGTTAATGTTATACCATATGTAAAATCCTTGGAAGGAGCATCATTCCAACCAACAGTCCATTCAACACCCGTATTCCTAATTTTTCCGGCATTACGAACCGGGTCGTTTGCTCCACCGGTAGAAACAGGAATAGGTACTGATAGTAAAATATCTTTCGTATTTTTACGATACCAGTCTGCAGTAATCATTAAACGGGAATTTAAGAAAGCAAGGTCCAGACCTATATTTGTCATTTCAGTTTGTTCCCATTTAATATTCGGGGTAGCAAAATCTTTCGGAAATGCACCACTGATAATTCCGCCGTTTCCATCCGGATAGTTTATATTAGAGGTAATCACGCTGGTATACATATAATCATCAATTTCCTGATTACCTAAAACACCATACCCGCCTCTGAATTTAAGTTGATCCAACCAGCTTCTTGTATTTTTCATAAAATGTTCTTCTGCTACATTCCAACCGACAGACACAGAAGGGAAATGCCCATAGCGGTTTCCTTTAGCAAATTTGGAAGAACCATCCCTACGATAAGTTGCAGTAATTAAATAACGATTATCATAAGAATAAAAAACACGGGAAATAATAGAAGTTAATGCGTTTTCATTTGACCAGGAATCATTCGTACGCTCTTGCGTTGCGGCTCCAACCTCTCTGATCCCGTCAGGTAAACCTTTTCCGGCAGCCATGATATAACGGGTATGATAATCTTGAAAAGAATAACCTAATAAAGCACTGACTTTATGTTTTCCAAATGTTTGATCGAAAGACAAAAGATTTTCAATCAAGAAGTTATTTCTACGATAACGGTTTTCGGACATGTTAGATATTGCATTATTCCGTAAACCAAAATCATAAACGTTTTCATAAGAGGTATTCCGTTCAAATGAAAAATCAGGAGTTGCATTCAGACGATATTTGAAACCGAGAGGTAATTTTATTTCTGCATACAAATTGATATATGCATTATAAGAATCATTAGTTCTATGAGTCAAATTTTCATCCAAAATACCCAATGGGTTAGGGATATCGGTAGCATCTCCATATACCTTGCCGTACCCACCTTGTTCATTAGCCGGATCATATCGATGCAAAGAAGGTATTGACTGAAGAATAATTCCCAGATAACCTCCTCGAGAAAAAGGAAATAACGGGTTGTTTTGCTGTGAACTGAATACCACATTATTCCCAAAAGTAAACCATCCACGCTTATATTCAGATTTAAACTGTGCATTATAGCGCTGGTAATTTGTCCCTTTAACCGTACCGTCCTGGTTTACATAACCTAACCCTGTATAATAAGTAAAATATTTTGTTCCGCCTTTGACTGTTACATTATAATTTTGCATTAAGGCCGGCCCCATCATGATTCTCTGCCAATCATTATCTTCTGTCATATTACCGGCCATCTCAAGAGGTTTTGCACCAATAGCACTGCGGGAAACTGTAGTTAAGCGCGCCCAATCGTCAGCTCCCAACATATCCAGATATTTAGACGGGGTCTGTACACCGATATTTGCCGATACATCAACAATAGGTTTACCTTCGGTATTTGAACCGGATTTAGTCGTTATAATTATAACCCCATTTGCTGCACGTGAACCATAAATAGCAGCAGAAGATGCATCTTTCAATACATCGATACTTTCAATATCATTCGGATTCAGATCATCCATGCTGCTCATATACATACCATCTACGATATATAATGGATTAGCATTATTCAGTGTACCGATACCACGGACCATAATACGGCTGCTTTGCCCCGGAGCACCGCCCTGAGAAACAATATCGACACCGGCTATTTTCCCTTGAAGAGCTTGTCCAATATTGACATTACTCTGAGTACTTAGTTTATCAGTAGAGATATTAGCCACCGAACCGGTCAAGTCTGCTTTCTTTTGCGTACCATAACCAATCACAACTACTTCATCTAATGTTTCTGTATCTTCTACTAAAACGGCATTGATTACTTTCTGATTTCCGACTGTAATTTCTTTTGTCAGATAACCAATATAAGAAATGTCCAAAACTGCGTTAGATTCAACTTCTATTGAGAATTTACCATCGATATCGGTAACCGTTCCGTTCGTTGTGCCTTTTATAAGTACATTCGCTCCAATAATCGGCTCGCCGTTTTTATCAACAATCGTTCCCGTTACTATATGTGTCTGCTGTTGGACAGAAGCCGCTGTATCAGCATCCTTTACTGATAAAACGATATGGGTTCCTTCCATTTTATATTCGATGCCTGCATTTTTCAACAGATTATCCAATACTTCAGAAACGGGCTTTGTTTTTGCCTTTACTGATACTTTACGGTTCACATTTACCTGACTATTGTAAATAAACAGGTAATCTGTTTGACTTTCAATCTCATTCAGGACTTCTTCCAGTTGAGTATTGTTTTTGTTGATACTGACCCGGGCATTCTGTGAATATGAATTTTCAGCATATGAACAGAATACGCAGGCTCCTAAAAGGAATGTGGATATTCGCATAATTCTCGAGATTTTTTGACCTGACGGGGATTTAAGATAATATCTACCCCACAAAAAGTTTTTTTTCATACTTTTGTTACTGATTTGAAGTTAATACAATGATTTTAAAAAATTGTGTTGATTTGAATGCCGGTAAATGCCCCCCAGCGCTTGCCGGCATTTTTGTTTAGTGTTTGTTTGTTTTCATGCCTCCTTGTTTTTAAGATTATTACTAATGTTGTGTTTTTATTTTGCGTTTATATTATCACTGTGTTTATCTGATATAAATAATCCGGTTTTCATCATCCCGGTCATAGGTAAAGCGAATATCCCGTTGTAAAACTCTTAATGCATAATCAATTCCATCTGCCTGTCTGAACTTTCCGGTAAAATTATATTTCAATACGCTTTTATTCTCTACGACTATATTTATTCCGAAATACTTCTCCAAATCATTCATGATAGATAAAAATGATTCGGTCTTGAAACAGATCAAACCTTCTTTCCAGCGATAGGGATTATAATCATCAACAGGCGTTACCTTTAATTTTCCATCCTTTTGTAGACTGGCTTTATTATCAGGAGTCAAAACCAACGTATCGCCAACTCCGTGCTTAGAAGCGACTTTTACACTTCCTTCCATCAATGTGATTTCGAAATCCTCCTTGTTTGAATAGCCTTCAACATTAAACTTTGTCCCTAATACCTCCATGTTACATTTATCCGTTTCTACGATAAAAGGCCGTTTCTTATCTTTCGCAACATCAAAATAAGCCTCACCGTCCACTATTACGCGACGTACGGATTTATCAAATATTGCCGGATAGTTTATCTTAGTCCGAGCGTTTAACCACACATTCGTTCCATCCGATAAGGTGATATTTACACGTTGTCCGGAAGGTACATAAATAGATTGCATAGGTATTATTGTACTCTTCTCCGAAACATAATGATACAGAAAATTAATCCCTAATGTTAAAATTATAATAGAAGCGACTTTCAATACCTGAGTTCTGAGGTGACTTATGTGATTTTGTTTCTTGGAACTATTGGGTTGAACCAGGCTTTCGTCAAGAAGTAGTATCGAATCAAATATTCTCCTTTCCTTCAATAATTCACGGGCATTTTCCGGAGAATGTTCCATCCATTGCCGAATTTCAACTTCTTCTTCGTAAGAAGTTGTTCCTTCAAAAAATTTATATAGCATTTCCCGTGTCATGTTCAACATATTTATAGCCGATTACATATATACAAGCAGTTCACATAAGAACATCCCTAGTTTAAATCGTAAAAAAAATATATATTAACATATATTCTCATCATAGTCACCTCAGAACTATGTCCAAATCCATAAAATCCTCTATATTTACCAGTCAATAATATGAGGATATGGAATACTCAAGTGATTTAAAAGCATTCAATAAACTGTTTGCTGATTATCAAGGACGATTTATCCGCTTCGCCAACATGTATGTGCGAGACACTGCCGTAGCGGAAGATTTTGTCATTGAAGCACTGACATATTACTGGGAAAATCGACATGCATTACAAAAAAATTCAAATATCCCTGCCTATATTCTTACTATAATCAAACATAAATGTATCAACTATCTTCAGCATATACAAATCCGGCAAGATGTCAACAAAGAGTTAATGGACCATGCGCAATGGGAATTGAATACACGTATCTTTACACTTGAAGCCTGTAATCCGGATGAATTGTTCTCCACAGAAGCACAAGAAATTGTAAATAAGACATTAGCGGAACTTCCGGAACAAACTCGCCGCATCTTTATTATGAGTCGTTATGAAAATAAGTCACACAAAGAAATTGCCCAAACATTCGGTATGACAACAAAAGGAGTCGAGTATCATATCGCCCAGACATTAAAAAAACTTCATACCAACCTGAAAGATTACATTCCACTACTGATATTCCTGTCCCGCATTAATTAAGCGGACAAAAAACAGGTTGCATATCAGGGTAACAAAAAAAATCATAGTTATGATTTTCCCAAATGATAACTATGAATCGGAAAAACCATAACTATGATATTAAAAATACAGATTATTCTTCTGCTTCTTTCATTTTATCTTTTCAAACCAAGGCAACCGTTCCAGCGGAGCATTCACTTCAATTGTTTTAGGCCCTTTGAACTTCTTGCCGGTATCATCGCGCCATGTTCCTTTAGGTAATATCACTTTACGGATATGTTCTTTAGTCAGGACTGGGGCGACAAGATATTTATCCCCCAGCATAAACTGGTCTTTACATGTAGTAAAACCCTGATGTGGGAAAACATATTCCATATGACGGATTATCGGTTCGCCGGTCTCGGCGGAATGATGTGCCAGTTCTAAAATATAACTACCCATTTTTTCATGCAAATGGGCATAGTCGCGGCAGATAGCCAGATGTTTTTCATCGAGGATACGCCAAGGAGCTACAGAAAACTGCATCATCGGCATCAGGGCATGGACCTGACAGGAACGGACAATCAGTTCCTGGTCTAATTTGGTTTGGTCTATTCCTAAAAAAGAACCGAACTGGCCACCACCGATCATATCCGGGCAAGCATAGGCATATCCTAACAATCCCGCAGAAATCATATCCGGAATCAATACTCCGACTGCATTCCAGGAATAATCTTTATCCCCTAAACGCTGAACCAATGGTTGCCCACCCATTTTCCAGCCTGCACGGTATTCATTATAAGGGAAGTCCAGACCGATCTTTGCCCAATACTCGCACATATCGACTGAAGTGGCAGACTTATCATAAAATTCGAGGTCCGGATTTGTGTAGTGGCTGATATCTCCGGCATCAAACTTAAAACCGTCCGCGCCATATTTTTCTTGCATCGTACGCAGCTGCTGCTTCAAATGTGCGGCAGCTTCCGGATTGCTCAAATCATAGCAAGCGCTATAACCGTTCCACCAGGGGATAATAGCCGCTTCGCCTGTCCCTTTCCTTTTTATCAGGAAACCTTTTTGTTGAAGTTCGCGGAACTCCGGACTATCCGGGCTGACAAAGGGACAAATCCAAAACATAATCTTAAAACCCTGTTGATGCAGACGGTCGATCATCCCTTTCGGGTCGGGAAAACGTTCCGGTTTAAAGTCGAAATTTCCATAATATTTCTGCCAGTTATCATCCACCATGAAAACACCTACAGGGAAATCATTCTTCAACACATTATCCGCATATTTCAGGATATCCTCCTGGTTCTGGTTATACATCAACTCTATCCATGTATTATACTGGGGCATGGAGAAAAATAAAGGTTCCGGCAGTTTTCCAACAGCAGGAAAATGTTTGGATGAAGCAGCCATATACGCATCTTTCAACGTCTTTCCCGCCAAAATCGGTTCAACATTTTCATAATCGGAATAAATACGGAGTTCACCATTTTCCACTTTAAACGAAAACGGTTTATCACTCCAGATATAACGTCCTTCCGATGAAAGAAGCAGAGGCACATTCTGATTGTTCAGGTTTTCAGATGCCAAATCGTAAAGGCGCAGATTTCCGCTATAAGGCATTCGGGAACCGAGAGCCACCATGCCTCCCCACCATTTTTCGCCGGATAAAGAGGCTATTTTTGTTTCATATTTACTTTCGGCAAGGCTATAAAATACAACCAGGGAAAGAAACAACGACAAAAAGGAAATTTTTCTTATAAACATATTGTATTCTATTTCAATTTTAGTTGGTTATTTCTGCAAATACACGTTTCGCTGTAGAAACGCAATCACCTTCCGGACGGGAAACATAAGGTGTAGTTTCCTTTGTCCATGGCTCTTCCACTGCATAAAAATCTATTTCAGCAGGAGAGTGTCCATTTAGCTTTTGCCCCAAATAGTCGAACCACAGTTTCCAGCGCATATAATAAAAATCTTTCAGGATACCGTTCCATTCTTTATGGGCATAGTCGCGTAAACCGCCAGTATCGGCGGCATTCCGGTTTCCCCAGGTCGTAATCTGTACCCGGGCATTCCATTCATACAAATCTTTCTCAGCCAGGGTAGTTCCCAGATTACGGGCATTTGCAATCCAGGAGCCGACTTTAAATTCCGGACGGGTTGCCAGTAGTTGGTCCTGCAAAAGTATCAAATTCAGAAAGCGCTGGGAAGATACGGCAAACAACTGCTTATCCGCAGCCTCGTAAGCGGCATTGACTACTTTTAAAACCAATCTGCCTTTCTCTGCGACAGCTTGCCTTACGATATCAATCAAGTCGTATTCAAAATTATTGTTGCCTTTATAATCATTAGCAACTGAAACCATCAGGGAAGCTGCACGTATCACATCTTGCGGATTATAGTAATCTTTCATTTCCGACCAACTGGAAACCTGGTAAGCATCCAATGAAGGACGGGCACAGAATATGGATTCATGTGTTCCCTGCTGTACCGACTCCGATGGACAATTATAGATTGAATTGCTCAATAGTTCCCATGCCTGCCAGACCACAGGATTCACATCTCCGTAACGGGCAAACAGATAACCTTTCAACCAATCCTCTTTTTCAAAGTGTTCGGTACGCCAGGGCAGTTCGCATAGCAACTCGTATATGACCGGATTATTTTCCGAACCTTCCATCGTCATACCTACTCCACGTAATGTCTTACCGAAAATACTTTCTTTCGCTTTATAAAATTCATCGATTACATGTTTCATCTTTCCATGCAAACCAACATTACCTCCATAATTCAGTAACATACAATAGAGCCAGTCATGTTGGCCGAAACCATTCTTCCTGTACCAGGTAGACTCTTTATCCCCCCACTGCGGACGGCTTTCTGCAAATAAGTCAAGTACCAGCATATCTCCGGCTTTTAGATTCTCTATCATTTGCGAACGAGGATTGCTCTGCCATGCCTGTGCAACCCAAACAGCTTTCGGATTCGTATCCTTCATCGCTTTCATAATCGCTTTACCGGCTGCATCCAAATCTACACCGGCAACACTTCCTCCCTCGTGGAATGGGTCCATGCTGTAATAATCCGCTTTACCGAATAATTTATTCATTTCCTTATAATAAAGAGAAGCTATTTCCTGGAAACGCGGGTCTGTCGGTTGCAGGAAAGCCGGACGGCGATAGCCACACCAAAGTCCGGGGTCGGAAACATTCAGTCCGAGTTTCTCTTTTGCATTATGGGGGACCATGCCCGAATAACCGGGAAGTACAGGATGAATGCCATATTCGCGCATACGTTTCAGTATCTTTTGTTGTAAAGCGGCCTGCTGCTTATACCAGCTATCCGGATTGGGACCTCCCCAACCTTCCAGGTTATTCATCAACCACCACGCCATAAAACCGGGACCGGCTACAAACTCATTGATCTCATCCTTGCTATAGCCTAACTTGGTTAAAACATTATACCAAACACTTTCCACCCCTGTCATTGCCAGCGGAAGGTTGATGCCATGCAAGGCCATCCAGTCGATCTCTTTCTCCCAACGCGCCCAGTCCCAGAACGCCATGGTATACGAATAGGTACAATAATTAAAATCATAACGGAGCTCCATATCCGTTTCATGCCGTTCTTTTTGTTTAACGGCAGGCAGTACATCCGGCAATTTCGCTTGCATGCCATTCCACGAAAGATGAATACCCGCATGATATTTCAGATACCAGTTGATTCCGGTCGCTATGCTTACATAATTATTTCCGCGGACTACCACCTTATCTCCTTTCTGGTCGAGTTCGAAAAAGTCTGTCGGGGATTTAGCCTGCTCGATAATAAATTTACGGGAAGCCCCTTTATCGATACGTTCCAGAAGGCCGTCGATAGGCGTTGCACCCGCCTTTATTATCATCAATAGCAGTAAAATAGTAATGACTTTAAGCCTGTTCATGGTATATTTATTAAATGATTCAAGTATAAAACAGATACCGGAGTGTTTTGACATCGGAGCAAAGATAATCAATAGCCGGTCATCTTATATAAAAAAGAAAACTCTTTATGCAGCACTTCTTAGCCAGAAAATACCACATAAAGAGTTTCACCTGTTTGGATATTATCCGGATTATCTATTAATATTCCGGATTTTGAAGAACGATACCTTTACCTTCGTTGATAACAGACTGAGGCAATGGCATTACATTCATATAATCTTTAGCAGTTACAGAACCTCTGTATTTCTTGGCATATTCAATGTATTTTCCGTAACGTATCAGGTCTGTACGGCGTGCACCTTCAAACCATAGCTCGTGTCCGCGTTCTTCCAATACTTTTTCCAGGAAGTCGTCTACACTGGTGAAATCACTCATTTGATATTCATCCAGTTTGGCACGTGTATGAACTCTGTTCAATAAATCTACAGCTTCATTTGTTACGGCATTACCGTCACGTACAATCGCTTCTGCCAATAAGGTCAGCACGTCTGCATAACGATAAACAATCCAGTCAATCTGGCTTTCTTCGCCGGTTGCAGCGGGGTCTTCACCATACTTAACAGGCATAGCACCACCAGTCAATACGGTTCCCGGATTTTGTTCATTGTATGTTTTGCCATCTGTTCCGACAAATTCCCCAACTAAAACCTTCAAACGGTCGTCCTTTTTATCGAATGTCTTATAGAAAGACCACAATACACGGTATCCACCCCATTTCTGGATGCTTTCATTTTTGGTAGGATATTCACTGGATAATACGTGAGCCAGCCACAACTGTTGGTTTACACTGCTACTACAAACACATGCCCAGATCGTTTCCACATTTCCTTCATTTTCCAGGGTAAAGATATCTTTATAATTCTTCATCAGGTCATAACCATATTCGGGCTTCATCAATTCGCGTCCGCAAGCCACTGCTTTTGTCCAATCCTTTTCCTGCATATAGAATTTCATCAAGACCGTATAAGCCAGACCTCTGGTGAAACGACCGTAATTAGGGTCTGTTATCTTATAAGTTGCCGGCAGCACTTTCGTTGCAGCTTCCAGGTCATCTACGATAAATTTAACCATTTCCTCGTGGGTGGCACGCGGTATGATTACTTCTTCCAACGGGCTGTTCAACTGTTCCAATGTCGGAATTTGTATCGTTCCGTAGAAATCATATAAAAGATAAGCCAGCCAACCTCTTGCGCAACGGACTTCTGCTTCAAGGCGTGTCTTCACCTCTTCCTTCATTTCTATTCCGGCAATACGATCCAATGTCAATGTCATCTTACCTATATCTTTAATATAAGTCTTATAGATTTTTGTAGGACAATCGGATGCCGGCGAAAAATTGAAATCCAGCAAATCAGGCCAGCAAACATCATTCCATTGGCAGTATCCGATATCTGTAGTCATTTCTCCGATAACATGGAAACCTCCGTTAGCAGATGTGTAAAGCCCATCATACCAATTAGAACGGAAAGGTCCATAAGCGGCTGCCGTAACCAAAGCTTCGGCATCGCTTTGGTTGACCGGAAACATATTTGGATTAATGACATCATACATTTCCGATTCGAGGTTTGTACAAGAAGGAAGGAACGCTGTCGTAGCCAATGACACCGATACTATATATAATAACTTTTTCATATTCGTCTTACTTTAAGATTTAATTAAAATGTAATATCCAATCCTATACTGAATGTTCTGACATTCGGATAAGCCCAGATGGAATTATCTGTTTCCAAGTCAAGGCCTTTATACGGAGTGAGTACGAACGGATTGTTTATATCTGCATAAACGCGTACATTAGAGAGTAACTTCTTATCCTGCTTCATCGGAATTGTATAACCGACTGTGATGTTACGGCAACGGATAAACCAGCTCTTTTCCAGATAATAGTCACCTATCTTGCCTGTACTGGAGCTTTCTGCAGAACTTGTACTTGCACCTCCGGCTGCAACCGGACTCTTATCCTGGAAATATCCCGGACGGGTTGCGGAAGTATTATCGTGCGACCAAACTTCCATGGCGGATGTCGGCATATTGTAACCGCGGTACATATTTACAATACCGGTCATACCATCGGCACCTGTCAACCATAAATCTCTGTAAGAACCGATATTCCAACGGGCAAACTGTCCATAGAAATAGATATTGAAATCAAAGTTTTTATAACGGAATGTATTGTTGAAACCTAACAGGTATCCAGGGTCTTTGCTACCATAAATAACTTTGTCTGCATCATCCAGTCTACCGTCCGGTTCGCCAGTTTTCATCGGAATGCCGTTTTCATCTACCCGGATTGAACCGTCTGCTGCATACAAATATCCGTCAATATCTTTAATTTTCACCTGTCCCGGAACAGAGCCGGCCATATGTTCCACTGTTTCTCCCGGCTGGATGATACCATCAGACAAGTATCCGTAGAAATAACGGAGTGGTGCATCATATTGCGAATATGCGGCAGGTTTCCAGGAAGCATCCCTTGTTTTCCACTTATCACGATAGAGTGAGAAAGTTAAATCCGTAGTCCAGCTGAAATCTTTTGTTTCGAAGTTCTTGGTATTGACAGTCAGTTCAAAACCCTGGCTCTGAGTACGACCGATATTAGCGGCAATCTTTTCCACTTCATTGTATGACAATAAAGTACGTTCGCTCAACAGGTCTGATACTACTTTATGGAAATATTCGGCCGTTACATTTAGGCGGTTATTAAAGAAACCTAAATCCAGACCGACGTTCCATTCGGTGGTTGTTTCCCATTTCAAATCAGGGTTACCCATTTGGTCCAGATAAACACCTACATATTCAATACCGCCAAACTCATTGTTCGTACCGGTTTTGTAGTAGCTGATCGCTTTATTTCCGATGTTCGAGTTACCGGTCTGTCCAAAACTCAAGCGTAATTTACCGTTAGAAAGCACTTTGGTAAGCGGTTGCATAAATTCTTCTTCCGTGAAACGCCATCCGGCAGCTACAGATGGGAAATATCCCCAGCGATGGTTCTTTGCAAAGTTCGAAGCACCATCGGCACGTAATGTGGCAGTCAATAAATAACGGTCTTTAAACGTATAGTTTACACGGCCGAAGAAAGAAGCCATTTCATTTTTGGATGCAGATGATTTTACAGTTGGCTTAGGATAAGCACCTGCTCCCAGGTTATTGTACAAGAAGCCGTCTGTCAGGAAGTCACTGTTTCCTCCGGCTAAATATTCGTCGGTGAAACGCTGGAAGGAATAACCCACCAAAGCGTTAACACTATGCTGGCCTACTTTCTTCACATAATTGGCAGTCAATTCCATCAAATAGTCGGACTTGTCATACTGGGCAATATCAGCCTGTCCATTCTTTTTCTGTCCGTAAAGTGTAGTTTTCGGCAGATAAACTTTACGTTTCTGGTAGTTACGATCGATACCGAAATTTGCTTTCAAAGTCAAATCCTGAATTGGCTTTATCTCTACGAAAACAGTTCCCAATACTCTTTCTTTTGTAGTCTTATCGGATATATCCAAAAGAGAAACCGGATTAGGAAGGAACGCTGCTTCCGAGTTCAATGCATATTCTCCGTTTTCGTCCCTGATAGGAAGGAGCGGATTAAACTGTGCTGCGGCAGTCATGATACTTGCATTTTCGTTTTGGCCTTCACCTAAAGGAACATTGTTTGTCTGATTTCTCGACAGCGTCAGGTTGATACCCGTATTTACATATTTACTGATTTTCTGTTCCAGGTTGACACGGCCGGTATAACGGTCCAGACTGTTTTTCTTTACCACACCATTCTGTTTGAAGAAGTTTCCGGATACCAGGTATTTCGTATATTCCGTACCTCCGTTGATAGAGATATTGTGTTGTGTCTGGAAACCAAGACGTGTGATTTCGTCAAACCAGTCCGTATCGTTTGCAGGATTTGCAATCTGTGCATCGGTATAACGTGGTACGTAAGGGCTTGATGCGCTTGCTTCCGATTGACCGCCGTAGATTCCGATTTTATTATTCTTCATCCATTCTTCTTTCTTGTAACGGTTCGATTCAATCATAAAATCCCGCGCATTCATCATCTCATATTCACCGGCAAGCGTTTGAACGGATGCTGTTCCGGAGTAGCTTACTTTAGGAGTACCCAGTTTACCTCTCTTAGTTGTCACGATAATTACACCGTTACCTGCACGGGCACCGTAAATAGCGGTAGAGCTTGCATCTTTCAATACTTCAATAGACTCGATATCATTCGGGTTGATGGAAGCAAGGATATTATCGGATGTACCATTCTTGTATTTACCAAGGTCATCCATTTTATCATTATCCACCGGATTCACAGGGAAACCGTCGATAATAATCAGCGGATCGTTGCCGGCTTTTACGGAGGCAGCACCACGGATACGGAAGGAAGAACCTCCACCCGGCTGTGCACTGGTTGTATTTACTTGCAAACCGGCGGCTTTCCCTGCCAGAGCGTGACTGATAGTGGAGACTGTACCTACAGGCGTATCATCCATCTTTACAGATGCAACAGCTCCGGTCATATCCTTTTTCTTCATTGTACCGTAACCTACTACAACGACCTCTTCCAATGCTTGTGCATCTTCCCGCAGTGTGATGTTGATTACCGATTGATTTTTCACAGGAACATCCTGTGAGATGTATCCGATAAAGGAAACCTGTAAAGTTGCATGATCGGAAACTTCAATGGAATAATTTCCATCCATATCCGTAGTTGTACCATGAGTAGTACCTTTCTCTATAATGTTTGCTCCGGCAATAGGCCCTAACACGTCCTTAACGGTACCGGTTACTTTTCGGGTCTGCTGTGTTGTTGTGGCTACTGATTTTGCATCCTTTCCGGCTTCGGTAGTCAAAACAATGTGACGTTCTTTAATCGTATATTTAATACCCGTTTTAGCAGAGATCGCTTCTAAGACATCCTGAATATTGGCATTCTTCTTATTGATTGAGATTTTTTCGTTTTTGTTTATCTCTTCGAGATTATAGAAAAACAAAAATTCGGATTGTTTCTCTATTTGTTTCAACACACTTTCCAATGTTGCATTGCGAGCTGATACATTCAGCGTTGCCGTCTGGGCATAAGTTGCAGCAACTACTTGCGATAGGCATGCAACAAGCATTAGTACGGTAAGTTTCATAATTTTTATAGTTCTTTTCAGATTTAAAGAAACAACTATACGTTGATTATTCATACATTTGATTGTTTTAAGATTAAACACTATCCCACGGCAATGGGAGTTTAATTGATTCACTCATTTTAGAAGAGGAAATCCGGCAAGATTTTCTCTTCTTTTTCTTTAGCTAACTTGTATTCATGATTAGATTGGCACTTGCGATTCTTTATTTATGATTTTTCCGAAATGATTACGTGATGATCGTTTATTTTATATCGAATAGGAATAGACAGACTGATAATTTCCATAATATCTTTGATGCTTTGTCCCCGATAGAATGTTCCGGTAAATGTTCTCTTTTTCAATTCTTCCGAACCGATAGAGAATTGTACGCCATACACATGGCCCATCCGATACAGAATAGCTTCCAGATTTTGTTCGGGGAAATAATAATAACCGGTAGTCCACGATGTGTACAGGGAAGCATCTACCTGATAAACCTGAGAGGAACGGGTATTACGATTATAAATCATTTGTTCGTTTGGCTTCAAAATCGCTTGCTCTCCGGTTTCCCCTGTTGTCAACAATACGGAACCTTGCAACAAAGTCGTTACTAATAAGGAATCTTGCGGATATGCCGATACATTAAACTTTGTACCGAGTGCTTCTATATCCTGTTCTTTTGTACGGACAATAAACGGTTTGTCTTTTTCTTTAGCTATATCGAAAAAGGCTTCTCCTTCCAGATATACGATACGACTTTTTTTCCCATAATCTGTCTCATAATGGAAGGTAGTTTTAGAGCCTAAACTTATTTGTGAACCGTCAGGTAATTCTACAACATCAGCTTCCAGACCATCGCCTCCGATATAACGGGCGGAAACAGTCTCCTTTTCTTTCCCAAGGAATAAGAAACAAGCGGAAGTAAATACAGCGGCGACTAGTATAGCAGCTGCATAACTGCTCATGCGTTTCCACAAAGAATAAACAGAAACTTTCTTCTTATTGATTTTTTCCTCCAACCGCTTCCAGCTCGCCAGCATATCTTCCTCTTTGGCTGAAGACATCCCTGCGTCGTAAATCGCCTTGACTTCGAAGAAAAGGCGCTTATTCTCTGCACTTTCGTTTACGAAAGCGTAGAAGCGGTCGGTTTCCTCCCGGTCCAGACGGCCTTGCAAGTAGCCGATTATCAAGTTCGATTGTTCTGTTTCCATATACTGTCTGTTATCATTCTTCGGTACGGTTGACTGAGTACCATACGAACTGAGTCACATTGTATGTTTATTTGAAAGATTTTGAGATACCGTATTTTTTACTCACTTTTGTACGATTCATAGGACTACTTTGTACTTGTAAATAGTTGATATAATACTTAATAATACATGAAGAACATAAACGTATTACTTCTCGGCACGGGCTTTTCTGCTTTGGCAAGTTCCGGGTTTGCCGAGGGAAACGAACAAAGAACAGGTGATAATGACCGTCCGAATATTTTGTTTATCCTGTCGGACGACCACACATCCCAATCGTGGGGAATTTATGGAGGGATATTGGCTCCTTATGTAAAGAATGAAAATATCCGCAGGCTTGCCGCCGAAGGATGTGTATTGGATAATTGCTTTTGTACAAATTCGATATCTTCACCCAGCCGTGCCTGTATCCTTACCGGCGCTTACAGTCATAAGAACGGGGTATATACGCTTGAAGATGGATTGGACCCTGCGGAAGATAATATAGCCAAACAAATGCAGGCAGGAGGGTACCAGACTGCTTTGATAGGAAAATGGCATTTGAAGAAACAACCTTCCGGGTTCGATTATTTCTGTGTATTCCATGACCAGGGCGAATATGTGAATCCGCTGTTCAAAACAGCCGAAAACTGGATAGATGATGACCAGGGAAAGAGCGGGAAAGAAGAGAAAGGCTTCTCGACTGACCTTGTAACGGATAAAACCATAAAGTGGATACGCGACCGGGAGAAAGATAAACCTTTTATGATGTGCTGCCATTTTAAAGCAACCCATGAACCCTGGGATTTCCCCGAGCGAATGAAACATCTGTATGATGATGTGGTTTTCCCCGAACCGGCCAATATGATGGAGTTTGGACCGGAACAATCCGGACGTACTTTCCCCGGACAACAGTTGGAAAATATGGCATGGCGCTGGGAGACTGCCTCAAAAGACCCGGATTCCTGGTGGTGCAGATATCCGGAGTTACCATTTTCCGTTCAGGGAATGGATAAGATTGCCGCCCGGAAGAAGATTTATCAGAAATTAATCAAGGACTATTTGCGTTGCGGGGCTACCATCGACGATAACATTGGGCGTTTACTTCGTTTTCTGGATGAAGAAGGGTTGGCGAAGAATACCATTGTCGTTTATGTTTCCGACCAGGGATATTTTCTGGGCGAGCATGGTTTCTTTGATAAACGCATGATGTATGAAGAACCGCTGCGTATGCCGTTTGTCATCCGTTACCCGAAAGAGATACCTGCCGGCACGCGGAATAAAGACATTATACTGAATACCGATTTTGCTTCTTTACTTGCCGATTATGCAAAAGTGAAAACACCCGAAAGGTCGCAAGGACAGAGTTTTCGTTCCAATCTGCGTGGGGATACTCCGGCTGATTGGCGTAAATCCATGTACTACAGATATTGGACTCATCATAAAATACGTCCGGCACATATCGGTATACGAAATGAACGTTATAAGTTGATGTTCCTGTATGGCGATTGCCTGAATGCAACCGGTTCGGAAAAGGAACCGACTACACCTTCCTGGGAATTTTATGATTTACAGGCGGACCCGCATGAGAATACGAATGCTTACAACTCTCCGGCTTATAAGGATATTATCAAGCAGATGAAAGGGGAATTGCTTCAATTAAGGAAAGCGGTGGATGATGAGGATAGCAATACGCCGCGGATGCAACAGATTATGGATACCTATTATTGGTGATAGAAACCAAATAGAAAAATGTCAAAATGACAAAACATCCCCTTTATACGCGGATTATATGGGCGCAGATACGGGAAGCGTTGCAAATAGGCTACTCTCGCGAGGTTAAGATTTAGCGGTTTGTTGACGCGAACAGGGATTGCAGTTACGAAATGATAGGACACGGTAATTGTTTCTCGACGCAGATGACGCGAATAAACGCAGATTAATACAGGCATTGTATTTCTTAATCCGCGTTTATTCGCGTCATCCGCGTCAAATCATATTATTACGTATTCCTGGGAATAACAATCTTTTTAACATCCGTATCCGGATCGGTTTCAGAAGCATTCCTGCGTCGCGTCCATGTCCAATAACATCTAAAAACAGGACATATATGCTTTGAAATCGAAACATATATGGTTTGAAGTCAAAATATAGGTGTTTTATCCGCACGGATTATTGGATTTTGCTCCGCAGACAGTTGGAATTAGTAGCGGTACTAATTGGAAATACCCTCAGGGTAAATGAAAAAAGGTGCAAAATAGTGCGGAAATAGTTTCTTTTTACCTGAAAAAAAGCCCGGTTTATCCTGAAAGGGCTTTGGAGTAGATATCTTGAGTCAGTATAAAAGGTTTTATTCTATCAATATGCTATCTATTAAGAATAAATACGGATATTTTGTAAAAAAGAAAGAGGGTTGCCTTTTGCTATTATCAGCCAGGCAGCCCTCTTGAGTTAATCCCCTTCTTAAGGCGGGAAAGGTATTAATACCTGAAACTTCCTCCCCCTAAGAACTCCCTCAGCAAGGATGTTTTCGGTAATTCTTCATCCGGCATATAGTTGAAGTAACGGAGGAAACGCAATAAACGGTAAGCCTCTGCATTTTCAGGGTCGCATTCCCTGACTTCAACTAAAATCTTTTCAGCCTCTTTTCTTAAAGCCGCCAGTTCATACAACATGGCACTGTTGAACATGGCATCTGCGTTTTCCTGATATGGGAAAATCCATTTATCTTCGCCCCGACGTACACTGGGCCAGCGGGCTATTGTGTCGCGGGCAGAATAACCGCGGAAACTATGGTCGCGGATAATACGGCGCAACAAGCGGTTGTCTGTAGTCGGTATCCAGTTATGATTATCCAAAGAAATACTCGTAAGGACGGAAACATAGATACGGTACTTGTACTTATCTTCTATCATAGCTGTTAATTCCGGGTTCAGTGCGTGGATACCTTCTATCACCAATACGGATTTTTCATGCATTTTCAGTTTCTTGCCTTTAAATACCCTGCGTCCCGTATTAAAATCAAAACTGGGGACATCTATTTCCTCGCCGGACAATAATTTTTTCATCTCCTCATTAAAGAAAGGCAAATCGAGTGCATACAGAGATTCGAAATCGTATTCTCCGGATTCATCCTTAGGTGTATCTTCCCGGTTCAGGAAATAATCATCCAATGATAAAGCTACGGGATGGATCAGATTGGTGATAAGTTGTATTTGGAGCCGTTTGCAGAATGTCGTTTTCCCGGAAGAGGAGGGGCCTGAAATCAGGACAATACGTACTCCCTCTTTATACCGGCAGGCTATTTCTTCGGCTATATTGGCTACCTGCTTTTCCTGTAATGCTTCGGAAACCATAATGATTTCGGCTGTGTGGTCGTGAGCAATTGCCAGGTTCAGGTCTCCGACGTTATTCATGCCGACCGCCCGTTGAAGGGTAAGATGCTCCTTATATACTTCAAACATTTTATCCTGGCGGATGACAGGTTCGAGTTCTTCCGGATTATCTTTCCGGGGAACGCGCAACAGTACGCCGTCGAAATAAGGAACCAGGTCGAATGCATGGATATACCCTGTCGAAGGCGTCAGGCAGCCATAAAAGAAATTGATGTAACCATCCAGTTCGTAATAAGAGGTATACGACATGCCGGAAGTTTCTATCAGGCGGGCTTTGTCGTTCATCCCTCTTTCCCGGAATAAAGTGGTAGCTTCCGCCGTGCGGACATTCTTTAAATGAAAAGGAAGGTCGGCATCTATAATTTCCTGCATCCTTTTCTTAATTTTTTCAATCGTAATCTGGTCTATCTGTTTTCCGTTATGGATTACACAGTAGTAGCCTTTGGATATCGGATGTTCCAGGTTGAGGGTAGCCGAAGGCAGTACGTCGTTGACCGCTTTCGAGAAGATATGGCAGAGAGAGCGGACATAGGTACGTAGGCCGGAAGACTGCGTGTAATCGATAAACTCGACATCCTTGGGATACCAACACCGGTAGTTCAGGCCTTCTACTTTATTATTCACTTGGGCGTTCATCGGACGGTAGCGAAGTGGGGCTCCCATCATGGAATATATCTCCAATAGAGAGGACCCGATTGGAACATCCTTATATACATTGTTGTTTTTACAGTAAATTGTAATGGTTTCAGACATATATTTTCAGTTATTATTTATAATTTTGTCCCCTAAAGTTAGGAATATTAATCGGATATACATCCACTTAGACAAAATTTAAATGGACTATTCTTTATTTGATTTTCTACGCCTGATAGGTTCGTTAGGCCTGTTCTTGTACGGAATGAAAATCATGAGTGAAGGTTTGCAGAAGTTTGCCGGTGACAGTTTACGAAGAATTCTCACTGCAATGACAACCAACCGGGTGACCGGTGTTTTAACAGGTGTTCTTATCACCGCTCTTATCCAATCATCGTCAGCAACCACCGTAATGGTGGTAAGTTTTGTAAATGCAGGCTTGCTGACACTTACCCAGTCTATCGGGGTCATTATGGGGGCCAACATTGGTACGACAGTAACCGCCTGGTTAATATCAGCCCTCGGATTTAAAGTAGATATCGCTGCTTTTGCACTTCCTCTCCTTGCTTTTGGCCTTCCTTTTCTTTTCTCCGGTAAAAGTTCACGTAAGTCAGTCGGTGAATTTATCTTCGGTTTCTCTTTCCTGTTTATGGGGCTTCAAAGCCTGAAAGCCAATGCACCCGATTTGGGTGCCAATCCGGACATGCTTGCCTTTGTGCAGAACTATACGGATATGGGCTTTTTATCTATCTTGCTGTTTTTATTCATAGGTGCCGTTTTAACCATGGTGGTGCAGGCTTCTGCAGCAACGATGGCTATTACATTAATTATGTGTGCGAACGGTTGGATTGACTACCAGTTGGGTGTGGCACTCGTATTAGGAGAAAATATAGGTACGACCATTACTGCTAATTTGGCGGCATTGACCGGTAATACGCAGGCAAGGCGTGCTGCTTTGGCGCATCTTGTATTTAATATATTCGGTGTTTGCTGGGTACTTGTCGTTTTCTATCCGCTTACCAATGCTGTATCCTGGTTTGTCACCAATGTGATGAAGATAACCGATCCGGCTGTTGCCGTTTCATTTAAACTTGCCGCATTCCATACTACATTTAATATCAGCAACACCTTTATTATGATATGGTTCGTTAGCTTGATAGAGAAAACGGTATGTTCGATTATCAAATCGAAGACGGATGAAGATGAGGAATACCGTTTGCGCTATATATCCGGTGGTATGTTGTCTACCTCCGAGTTATCCATTTTGCAGGCGCGTAAGGAAATAACCTTGTTCGGTGAACGTACCGGACGTATGATGGATATGGTAAAGGAACTGTTCTATGAAAAGAATGAAGATAACTTCCTGAAGACCTACAGCCGCATTGAGAAGTATGAAAGCATCAGCGACCGTATGGAAATCGAGATAGCCAATTATCTGACATGCGTAGCCGAAGGACGTTTGAGTTCGGAAGGTAAGGAAGAGATACGTATCATGTTGCGTGCCGTTACCGAAATAGAAAGTATAGCCGACTCTTGCAATAATCTGGCCCGTAGTATCAAGCGTCGCAATGAAGGAAAGTCTGTCTTTACAGATGAACAAAATCATAATGTGGACCAGATGTTTGCTATGGTAGATAAAGCGCTTCGCCGGATGATTGAAATATTGAAGAAATCGGAAGTGGTACATGATGATATTAATTTGTCCTATAATCTGGAAAACGAAATAAATAATTATCGTAACCAGTTGAAGATTCATAATATGGAAGATGTAAACGATAAGAAGTACCAGTATCAGGACGGCGTTTACTATATGGATATTGTCGGTGAGTCTGAAAAGTTGGCCGATTATGTACTGAATGTGGTACAAGCCATTATCGAAAAGAAAATTTAATAGGGATTGCCGGCGTATACCGATTCTGGCAATTTGATAAAATAAATCCTTTTAGCTATCCTGTATGCACAGTGATACATGCCTTGCGGCAAATATCCTGTTCATACAGGGTTTGTTTTTGTATAATAGCAGAAGCCTCCCCCCTTTTACATTTTCTTATGGCAGTATAAGTAAGCATAAGATGTATTATTCTGGAATATTGTTGTTTAAGGGGATAAAAAACTGTCATTTTTAAAAACAGATAAATCAATATGTATAATATCCCTCCGTAAATAACTCCTTATTTTTACCGGTAAATCAGTAATATGTATGTACCATGAGAAAACCTTTATGTAAAGCCTTGTTGTGTTTGTCTTTATGCTGCTCTTTTCCCCTTTATGCCCAGCAGGCAAATACCTTGGAGAATACCTTCGTAAACCCCGGAAAAGATATACAAACGTCCGTTTACTGGTATTGGATTTCTGATCATATATCGGAAGAAGGAGTTGTAAAAGACTTGTATTCGATGAAAGAAGCCGGGATTAACCGTGCCTTCATAGGTAATATCGGTTTGTCGGAAAGCGAATCGGGTGTCGGGAAAGTAAAATTTGCGACTCCTGAATGGTGGAATATCCTGCATACAGCACTTAAAACAGCAACAGAATTAGGAATAGAAATCGGTATATTCAACTCTCCGGGCTGGAGCCAGTCGGGTGGTCCTTGGGTAAAACCGGAACAGGCTATGCGTTATCTTACTTCTGTGAAGGCGGAAGTTACCGGAGGAAAGAAAGTAAATGTACTACTGGTAAAACCGGATAAGGATTTTCAGGATGTGAAAGTAATTGCATTTCCTTCTGTAGATAAGAAAGCATCCATTCTTTCTTCTGCCGATACGAAAATCTCTTCTACTCCGGCATTGAAAGACCTCACATATTTATTAGACGGGAATAAGGAGACCGAAACAACATTCTCCGGTCTGTCAGGAAATGAGGTTACATTGGATTTCCAGACGGATAAACCGTTTACATTACGGAGTTTAAAAATATTTGCCTCCAAACAGGCCGTTAACAGCCCTGCCAAATTGCAGGTGAAGGAAAACGGTTCTTATAAGACAATAGCCGAGTTTACTATAGATCGTTTCAATCCTGCATTGAATGTGGGATTTGAACCGTATGCACCGATAGTTGTGTCGACTCCTGCGACGACGAGCAAGGAGTTTCGTGTTCTTCTCTCTCATGTTTCAGCTGCAAATGGAATCAGAGAGATTGAATTCTCATCTTTACCTCATGTAGAAAGATACCCGGAAAAGACATTGGCAAAGATGTTCCAGACCCCGTTACCTTATTGGAACGAATACCAATGGCCCGTACAACCTGCTTCTGATGATGCATCTTTAGTTATCGACCCGGATAAGGTGCTGGATATTACCGAATATCTGAATGGTGATAACCTGACTTGGAATGCACCGGCCGGGAACTGGACGGTTATGCGGCTGGGTATGCTTCCTACAGGCGTGACGAACGCTCCCGCCAGCCCGGAAGCTACAGGATTGGAAACAGACAAGATGAGCAAGAAGCATATCGAAGCCCATTTTGAAGCCTATATGGGTGAAATCTGCCGGCGTATTCCTGCGGCAGACCGTAAATGTTGGAAAGTAGTAGTGCAGGATAGTTATGAAACGGGCGGGCAGAACTTTACCGATGGTTTCCTGAAAGAGTTCCGGGAACGTTACGGATACGACCCGCTTCCATTCCTTCCGGTATATAAAGGATATGTAGTGGAGAGCGAAGATATGTCCGACCGCTTCCTTTGGGATGTACGCCGGTTGGTAGCAGACAAGATTGCTTACGACTATGTAGGCGGTCTAAGAGATGTCAGCCATAAATATGGTCTGACGACCTGGTTGGAGAATTACGGGCACTGGGGATTCCCCGGCGAGTTTCTTCAATATGGCGGACAATCGGATGAGATAGGAGGCGAGTTCTGGAGCGAAGGTGATTTGGGTAATATCGAAAACCGGGCGGCATCCTCTTGTGGGCATATCTATGGAAAGACAAAAATATCTGCCGAATCGTTTACTTGCGGAGGGACTCCTTACCGGCGTTATCCGGCAATCATGAAACAGCGGGGTGACCGTTTCTTTACAGAAGGTATCAACAATACATTGTTGCATGTTTACATTACCCAGCCTTATGAAGACAAAGACCCGGGGGTAAATGCCTCTTTCAGCAATGAGTTTAACCGTAAGAATACCTGGTTCCCCCAGTTGGATTTGTTTACGACCTATTTGAAACGTACAAACTTCATGCTTCAACAGGGATTGAATGTGGCGGATGTGGCTTATTTCATTGGCGAAGATGCACCTAAGATGACAGGTATCACAGACCCGGCCTTGCCAAAAGGATATCAGTTCGACTATATCAATGCCGAAGTAATAGAACGCGACCTGTTCGTGAAGGACGGTTTGTTGACTTTGCCTCATGGCACGCAATATCGTATGCTTGTATTGCCTAAGCTGGAAACCATGCGTCCCGAGCTGCTGGCTAAGATTAAACAATTGATAGAAGAGGGGGCTGTTGTCCTTGGACCGGCTCCGAAACGTTCGCCCAGTTTGCAGGGCTACCCGAATGCAGACAAGCAGGTTCAAACAATGGCGGATGCTCTTTGGGCGAACCTCGATGGCGTGAACCGGAAAGCCTCGAAAGTAGGAAAAGGCCAGCTTCTTTATGGTATGAGCATGGAGGAAGCTATGCAGCAGATAGGATGTGTGCCCGATTGCAAATTGGGAGCAAACGACCCGGTACAGTATGCACACCGTACCCTTAATGGACAGGAGATATATTTTATCTCCAACCAGCAGGAATCGGTCATCGAAATTAATCCGGAATTTAGAGTCCGTTCACTTCAACCGGAATTGTGGGACCCGGTATCCGGAACAATACGTCCGCTTACTTCTTATCAGCAAACTTCAACGGGAACAGTGGTTCCGATGAAATTATATCCGAATGAAAGCGCCTTTATCGTTTTCCGCAGTCCGGCCGGAGCATCGAAAGGAACCAGCCTTGCCGTGAACTATCCGGAAGCTGAAACTGTCGTAACTTTGGATGGTCCGTGGAAAGTCACTTTTGAAGCTAAGAGGAGAGGACCCGAAAAGCCACAGACCTTTACCCGTCTGGAAGATTTGAGTAAGCATGCGGATTTCAATATTCAGCATTATTCGGGAACCATTCTTTATGAAACAGATTTCAATCTGAAAAAGAGGCCTGCCGGAAACTTATTCCTTAATCTGAATGATGTAGGCGTAATGGCAAAAGTGAAAATAAACGGGCAGTATGCCGGAGGCGTTTGGACGGCTCCCTATCGTTTGGATGTTACCGAATGGGTGAAGAAAGGAAAGAACAAGGTAGAGGTAGAAGTGGTAACCACTTGGATGAACCGCTTGATAGGCGATACCAAGTTGCCGGAGCAGGAAAGAAAAACCTGGATACCTGTTAATACATGGACTCCCGATTCTCCTTTGCAGAAATCCGGTTTAATCGGTCCGGTTCAGATAGAAGCGATATCGATTGTGAATAAATAAAATAGATAATATCCTACTGTTGATGACGCAGGCTGGTACTGGAAACCGGTCTGCGTCATTTATTTAGGTAAAGTGCCCGTTTTTATGATTGGTAATCACTGTCATAGTTCAGGTATAGCTCTTCTTAAGTGGTTATATATCAGTTTTGTTAAGAAGGTTAAAGTGTTAAAATATTTATGTCAAAACTCTAACATATAAAATCATAATTACAAGTTTCAGTCGCATAATAATCTCTTCATTTGCATATAAATAATAACCCTTATTGAGTTAACCTAATGTATATATGCTATGAGGCAGAATAAAAATGTCTGTAGAATTAACTGGCTGATTCTACAAATTATGCTAACCTTTTCTTTAATGCCTGCCGCCGGATATGCGGAAAGTGTGGACATACCCGTAAACCAGAAAACGGATATAACACAACAAAAGGTACTGGTAACAGGAACAGTCGTGGATAAAGACGGCTTCCCGCTGGTCGGAGTGAATATTATGGAAAGTCCGGTCAACGGTACGGTAACCGATATAGACGGAAACTTTTCCATTCAGGCTACCCCTTCATCCAAGTTGAGTATTTCTTATATCGGCTATGTTACCCAAACCGTAGAAGTCAAAAGGCAAAAACACCTGCAAATTGTTTTGTTGGAAAATTCCGAGCTTTTGGAAGAAGTAGTCGTGGTTGGTTACGGTTCTCAGAAAAAGGTATCTGTTACCGGGGCTGTCGCTTCCGTACAAACGAAAGAGTTGAAACAAAGTTCTTCGGCAAACCTGTCCAATGCGTTGGCTGGAAGATTGCCGGGTCTGACCGCCATCCAAACATCCGGGCAGCCGGGAAAGGATGACGTTACCTTGTATCTGCGTGGAGCCAGTACGACCAATGGCGCCAGCCCTTTAATTATGATAGACGGGGTGCCCCGCGATAATATCAGTTCGCTGGACCCGAATGAGATTGCATCCGTTTCCATTCTGAAAGATGCATCCGCCACAGCAGTCTTTGGGGTACGCGGAGCCAATGGAGTCATTATGATTACAACCCGTCGTGGGGAGGTCGGCAAGCAGGAGTTGAATATTACTGCCGACTACAGTATCCAATCTTTTATCACCCGCCCGGACCGGATACATTCCTGGGAGTTTGCCGAACTTCGTAACCAGGCGGCGCGTAATAGCGGTACCTCTGAAGAGAACCTGCCGTACTCTCCTTATATGATAGAGAAATACAGAAGCGGGGATGACCCTGTTTTCTATCCGGACAAAGACCCTTATGACGCTATATTCCGTAAATGGGCTCCCCAGTTCCGTGTCAATATGAACCTGAACGGAGGTACCGAGAAACTGAGGTACTTTGTAAATGCCGCTTACTTGGGGCAAGGCGGGCAACTTAAAACCGAGTCGAAAGATAAATTAGGATATGACCCGAGTTTCAGGATGGACCGCTATAATTTCCGTGTGAATCTGGATTATCAGATAGCTAAGAATCTGAAAGCCTCCGTTAATGTCGCAACTTATCTGGAAAAGATGAATTCCCCCCAGTTACGTGATTTATATGGCGGCAGTATGGATGCGATGGTTACGGATATGTTGCATATGACCTGGGCGACTCCTCCTACAGACCCGGGACCTCTGACGGTAGATGGATATGGTGTCCCTTCCGACCAGATTATTGCCCAGATGGGGACAAGCGACCGTAATATTTACGGAGACCTGAATCGTCGCGGGTACCGCCAGGAAACCAATACGAACCTGAATACTTCGCTCGTATTGGATTGGGGACTCGACTTCATTACAAAAGGATTAAGTACCAAACTGATGCTTTCTTATGACGCAAGGGCCAAAACGGCTATGGATGGTGTGCGGGGATTGGATATGTACGGGGCGGTCGTGGCAAGAAATGCAGGTGAGAAAAATCACTATAAGGAAATACGCGTGGACCAGGCAAGTACGATAAACCTTTCTAAATCGATGGGTTCGAATTATTACATGAATATACAATACTCCCTGAACTATGCCCGCCAGTTCGGTCGCCATGATGTTACAGCAATGGCGCTGCTCCAACGGGATAACTGGCAGAAGTGGGACGGAGACTTACCTTATAATATGTTAGGGCTTTCCGCACGTGCCACCTATGCATATGATTCCCGTTACTTGCTGGAAGCGAATGTAGGATATAATGGCTCCGAACAGTTTGCAAAAGGGAAACGTTTCGGATTCTTTCCTGCATTCTCAGCCGGTTGGGTGATAAGTAACGAAGGCTTTCTGGCAGAAAACAAAGTGATAACAAACCTGAAACTGCGCGCTTCTTATGGAAAGGTCGGGAATGATAAATTAGGTTCGGCACGTTTCCTTTATATAAGCAATATTTCGCAGTCCGGAGGGTATATCTCTTCTTTGGGACGTGGAAAACAGATCGTACAGGGCAGGCTGGGCAATCCGAACCTGAGTTGGGAGATTGCCTATAAACAGAACTATGGGGTGGATGTACAACTCTTCCGGGAGCTATCTCTTTCTGTCGATTATTTTATGGAGAAGCGTTCCGGCGTTTTAATTTCCCGTGGTACGGTTCCTGAGATACAAGGGGTCGAATTGGGAAATCTTCCCAAAGTCAATATGGGTAAAATCAATAATAAGGGATTCGAGATGGAATTGTCTTACAGCAAGACAATCAACAAAGACTTGTCTTTTACGGTAAAAGGAAACTTTGCTTATAATAAGAATGTCCAGAAGTTTATGGACGAAGCTATGTATTCGGACCAATATGCTTACCGTTACCGCCAGACCGGTTTCAGTATCGGACAAAATTTCGGTTATCTGATAGATACGAGCAATGGAAACGGATACATCAATTCGCAGGATGAACTGGATAAACTGCCGGTGTACCAGATAGGGACGCCCCGTATCGGCGACTTCAAATATGTGGATTTGAATGGCGACGGTTATATTAATGAAAAGGATATGGCTCCGATAGGATATAGCGATATCCCCCGTATTACCTATGGTTTTTCCGGCTCTGTAAGTTATAAAGGTTTCGATTTCTCCGTATTGTTTTCCGGAATCGGGCAAGCCTCCCGCCTTTATCAGGGAAGCGGAGTCTGGGAATATTCGTTGGCCGGGTTCTATTCCGGCTATCATCTGAAAGCATGGACTCCGGAACGTTATAAGAATGGAGAAGAGATTTTATATCCGGCTTTAGGAACTTCCAGAGGAACCAGCCAGGTAGCGAACAGCTTCTTTATTATGGACCGCTCTTTCCTCCGTATGAAGAACGTCGAATTAGGGTATACCTTCCCTAAAGACTTATTAAAGCGGGTGAGCATTAACAATCTGCGCTTATTTATCAGTGGAAACAACTTATTAACCTGGAGCAAACTGCCCGTGAACACAATAGACCCGGAACAGTCGGCTGCTTTGAGCTATCCGATCACCAAGATGGTAAACTTCGGCCTGAATGTCTCCTTCTAACCTTTTAAAACAACTTAATCCAATGAGACTTAAAAATATAATCTTATCCTTATTGCTTTCCTCGGGAGCCTTATGTTCCTGCTCGGATGTTCTGGATGTAGCTCCTGACGGGACACTTACGCTGGAAGAAGTTTTTGCAGATCCGGATAAAGTAGGAGCGTTTCTGAATTCCTGCTATAGCAATATCCCGAAAAAAGGTTTTAATTACTGGTTTTTTGAATCGTTGCCCGTAGCTTGTTCGGACGATGGTTGGAGTTCCGATGAGAATGCCGGAGTTCCACTACAATATATGTACGACGGGCAAGCATCGGCAAGTTCCCATCCGATACGGGATATGCACGATGGCCACGGGGCTTTCCTTTCCGGTTATTGGGCAAGATACTGGAAACAAATCCGTTTGTGTACACAATTTCTGGAACATATAGATAAAGCGGCGGTTCCCAGTGAAACGGAACGGGCCCGATGGAAAGCAGAAGCCTATGTCATGCGCGCCTATTTCTATTCCGAACTGATAAAATGGTTTGGCAAAGTGCCTATTGAACGTAAAATCATGTCGTATGACCAGGACTATTCCGACCTGAAACGGGAATCTGTCTATAAAGTGGCCAAGTTTATTGCCGAAGATTGCGATGCGGCAATCAATACCCCGGAATTACCTTGGCGTATTACTACGGCATCCGAAGGACAACGCGCAACTAAGGCGTTGGCATGGTGCCTGAAATCCAAAATGCTGCTTTATGCGGCAAGCCCCCTTCATAATGAAGGAGTAAATCATTGGGAAGAAGCCTATCAGGAAAATAAAAAGGCAGTGGAAGAGTTGAAGAAGAACGGATATGAACTGTTCACTACCTGCACGAATAAAAACACATTCGGTACACATCCGGCGGCAGCCCTTCATCAGTTGGTTTGCCAGAATGCCGAATATTCATCTTCTCCGATGGATAAGGAAACGATATGGCAACAGCGTGACGGTGGAGTTTTTGTCTGGCATATCTCTTATATCGGCAGTAATATGTCGAACACTTATAAATGCGGCATTTGTCCTACTCAGGAATTAGTGGATGCCTTTGAAACATCCGACGGACAACCTGTTCTGAATCTGGGGCAACCTTATCTGGATGAAAAGCATTTGCAACCGAATTACAACACGGCAAACAAATTGTATAATCCCGGAAATCCGTATAAGAACCGTGATCCACGCCTGTATATAACCGCACTAATGAATGGAGATACCTTGGTATGGAATAACGGTCAGGTATGGAAAGTGGAGACATTTATCGGAGGGCGCCATCACATGGATCTGAATCCGTCGGAACGTAACTTTTCCCGTACCGGATATTACCATCGGAAAATGGTGACCCCGGGAGCCAGTGGAACGAACCCGATTAATTGTTCAAACTGGAAGCATTTCCGTTTGGCGGAAATTATACTGAATTATGCGGAAGCTGCTGCCGAAGCCGGACATCTGGCAGAAGCAAAGGCGGCTGTAGATGAAATCCGTGCCCGCGTGAGTATGCCGCCTCTGCCGGAAGGATTGACACAGGATGAAATACGCTTGCGTATCCATAACGAGCGGCGTGTGGAATTTGCCTGGGAGGAACACCGTTATTTCGACTTGCGCCGTTGGCAGAAACCAGACGGAAATCTGAGCTCTACCTGCAAATGGTTTACCGGGATGCAGATAACGAAGAATACGGATGGAACATTCGGCTATAAGCGTGTCAGTGTCCGCCAGAATCCCCGTTTCGGCTATGAGAACAAAGACCTGTTGATGCCGCTGCCGTTATCGGAGGCTTCCCGTATGGAAGTATTGACAGGGGATAAATGGCAGAACCCGGGATGGTAATCAATCACTATACTATTAAAAGAAGCACAACATGGAAAACCTGAAAAACATAAAAAGAATATGCCTGTTCTTCTGTATCGGATTGCTGGATATGGAGCTTTATGCGCAGGAAATATCAAGAGACACACTTCGGTTGAATGAGCAAATCGAGATGGGATACACTTCTGTTTCCCGCAACTCGCTTACCGGAGCTGTATCTACAGTCTCCGGAAAACAACTGGAAAAAGTACCCGTGGCAAACTTGTCTTTACTGCTTGCCGGCCAGCTTTCCGGACTGACAACGATAGAAAATGGCTCGGAACTTTCCCGTGGCGGGGCAAGCCTGTATATCCGTGGCATTTCCACAACCAATGGGAATACGCCTTTGGTTGTAATCGATGGGGTGATATGCCCGAATACCAATTACGAATATATCTCTCCGAAAGAGATAGAAAGTATCACCATACTGAAAGATGCCTCTACTACCGCCCTGTATGGCATACAGGGAGCTAATGGCGTGATTGTGATTACCACCAAGCGGGGAAAAGTAGGAAAGGTCAGTGTGGATGTGTATTATAACCAGTCCTTCCAACAGATGACAAAGACTCCGATGTCGCTAAACTCGTGGGATTATGCCGGATTGCGGAACCAGGCGGGGGTAAATGACGGCTTAGGGGAGTATTCCCAGTTCTCGAAGGATGCCGTCGAGAAATACCGTTCGGGAGCCGACCCGCTCTATCCCAATATGAACTATTATGATATGTACATGAAAAAGGTTACCCTGATGGAACGTGCAGGGATAAACTTATCGGGAGGTTCCGAAGCTGTCCGTTATTTCACTAACGTGAATTTCATGCACCAGGCATTACCTTTTAAAGTGGAAAAGAATGAGAAGTACGACCCGACTCCCATGAACAACTGGATTAACTTCCGCTCCAATGTCGATTTGAAAATCAACAAATATCTGGATGCTTTCATACGCCTTGCCGGAAATATTAAGACGGAAAAGACCACCCAATATGCCAATACTACGATTTATAACCATTTGTTTAACTTGCCTCCGACCATGTACGGACCGTTGACTCCAGTGGTGGAAGACCGGAATGACCCGGCTTACGCTTCGAGCAACCAGGTGATTACCCATCTGGGAGAAGACCTTCCGGTTTACGGTATGTTGAACCGCTCCGGCTATACGAACCATGTCGTTACCAATATCATCGCACAGGCGGGCTTGAACCTGAATATGGATTTCCTGACCAAAGGCTTGTCTTTGAAAGGGCTGATGGCTTATCAGACCAATTCGGTGAACGGCCTGTACACGCACCAGAACTTTGAACGTTGGGTACGTTCGGGCAGCCCCGATAAGCTGGAATTTACCAAAAAAGGGTCCGCCAACAACACACCGCTGTCTTATGGCAAAGGTTCCCTGTTCTATTATAACCTGAATTTCTTTGCCAATCTCGATTATAAGCGTGCATTTGGCAATCACAGCATAGAAGCGATGGCTTACATCTTCTATCAGATGCAGGAAAAAGAGGGTTCAAACTCGGGTGCTATTTTGCCTTATAAACGGCAAAGTCTTGGCGGGACGGTTACGTATGGCTTCAAAGACCGTTACTTTATAAAAGGAGACCTGGGATATTCCGGTTCGGAACAGTTCCACCGCAACCACCGGTATGTGGCAACGCCTGCCGTGAGTGCCGCATGGATAGCCTCCAATGAAAAATTCATGGAAAATATACACTGGCTGAATCTTCTGAAACTGCGTGCCTCTTACGGTATCAGCGCCAACGACCAGTTAGGCGGTACCCGTTTCCTGTATCTGGATGATATACGCGAAGTGAACGGCTCCATTTCGGAAGGGTTGCGTGGCAATCCGTCGGTCATGGCTGAGAAAGTCAAAAAGCAGAATTACGGGATAGACCTGGGGCTGTTGGATATGTTTACCCTCTCGTTCGATTACTATCATAACCATTGTGACAACATGTTGATAAACGGTGCCGGTTATGTGCCTTCTTACCAGGGTATCGAGTTGGGCAATTACGCCAAAATCAATGCCGGAAAGATGATGAATAAAGGATTTGAGTTGACAGTCGGTTTTTCCAGGAAGATAAATGAAGACTGGAGCATAATGGCCGGCGGCTCTTTCAGCCGGAACGATAATAAAGTGCTCGATATCGGAGAAGCCCCTTACCTGAATGAATACGCATACCGTTACCGTACGGAAGGCTATGCATACGGTCAGCAATGGGGATACCTGATTGACAGGAGCAATGGAAACGGTTTCTTTAATTCGGAAGATGAAATCAGGAAAAGCGGGCTGACTTATGCCATCGGTACGCCCCGTGTCGGCGATTTTATCTATCAGGATTTGAATAACGACAAAGTCATAGATGAAAAAGATATCGCTCCCATAGGATATAGCTGGTTGCCGAAGAACTATTATACCATTTCCGGGGGACTTACCTACAAAGACTTTGAATTTAGCTTCCTGTTTCAGGGAACCGGACAGGCTTCCACTACTGTCAGCGGAATCGGCGCCTACGAATATGCTTCCCAAGGCGTATTCAATGATATTCATATGCATGCATGGACTCCGGAACGGTATGCCAACAACGAGAGAATAGATTATCCCGCCTTGTCCCTGCACGAGACAACCAGCCACCGGGCAAACAGTTTCTTCGTGATGGACCGTTCTTACCTCCGCCTGAAGAATATAGAGATAGCCTATACATTGCCTCTGAAGGCATCGAGTGCCATCTTCGCCCAAAAGATACGCTTCTCCCTTGCGGCGCAAAACCTGTTCACGATAGATAATATGCGTTCGAAGTATATCGACCCGGAAGTCGGTTCGATGGGTACGTTCCAGCCGTATCGTGTGTATAATATCGGTGTCAACTTAATATTCTAACCCTCCAAAAGATTATTCCGTATGAAAAATATCATATCTATACTATTAATAGTGGGAGCAGGGCTGTTCAGTTCCTCCTGTGCAGACTTGGATTTGCCCTCTGACGGGCGTTTGGATTTGAAAGAGGTATTCAGCCGGTACGAGCGTACAAAAAGCTATCTGAACACCTGCTACAATTATATGCCACAGGTCGGTTTTACCTATAATGGGAATTCTACGCCACTTGCTTCTTTCTGTGATGAGGCGCACGATGCCGGCGACCATACAAACGGTCCTGTGGCAAAATGGTACAAAGGGCTGACCTCTTCCTCCTATAATCCGTTGAATGACGGATATATAGATGTCTGGTCTCATTATTTTGCCGGTATCCGGAAATGCAATACTTTTTTAGCTTCTATCGCAAACCCGGAAGTTGCTACCTATCATTTTGTGGAAGACGAAAAGAACGGATGGATTGCGCAGGTTCGTGTACTGCGGGCCTTCTTTTATTTGCAGTTGGTAAAACGTTACGGAGGCGTTCCCCTGATTCATACGCCCTATGAACTGGACCACGATTTCTCCAAAGATAAAAGAGCTTCGTTCGAAGCCTGTGCAGATTTTATTATAGCAGATTGCGACTCCGCTTTGGCAACGAAGGAAACAGAAGGTTCATCTATCGGTTTCCGTTGGGCTATCAACGATAATGAGCGGGGACAGATGACACGTGCAATGGCCTATGCCATCAAATCGCAAGTGGCGCTTTATGCGGCAAGCCCGTTATGGAATGACGGTTCCGGCACTTATACCTGGGAGAAGGCGGCAACAATTACCAAAGAGGCTTTGGACCAGTGCCTGAACCACGGTTTTGAACTTTATTCCACACCGCCCGACCCGAAACATGCGCAGAATGCATATGCCTATTATTTCATTACCCGTTCCGATCCCAGCCGTTCGTGGGATAAGGAAACCATTTACGAAACAACCGCATGGCGTTCCAATGTATGGCGGCTTGCCGGTGTACCCATTACTCCGGGAATGGAGAAAGCCGGAGCTTGCCCGTCGCAGGAGTTGATAGACTGTTATGAAACGACAAACGGCGAGCCTGTGTTGAATCCGGATAAACCTTATCAGGATTCCGACCATTTGCAGCCCAACTATAATCCGGCGAATAAACTATACAATCCGAACGACCCGTATAAAAACAGGGACCCCCGTTTTTATGCTTCCGTTTATTATAATGAGGCAGTCCGCTATCTGGACGACCCGAACGGCATAAAAGTGGAAACCTATGCAGGAGGAAATTGCGGCATTTCCGATGACGTGAAAGAAGTGCGCCATACCCGTACCGGCTATTACCTGCGGAAGTATAATAATTGCCGTTCGGGAATCGATGTAGATGCCGACGGATTAATGCGGATATTTCATCTTTCTGAACTATATTTGAACTTTGCGGAAGCTGCTTATCAGGCTTACGGACCGGATGTGCAGGTCGCTTCTTCCAGTGGTGCCGGAATGCTGTCGGCCCGGGAAGCCGTGAACAAGACTCGTACCCGTGCCGGAATGCCGGCTTTGCCTGCCGGTTTGTCGAAAGAGGCATTTGAGAAACGTTACCGGAACGAACGGCGTGTGGAACTGGCGTTCGAGGAACATCGTTTCTTTGATGTGCGCCGTTGGAAAATACTGTCCGAAACAGACCGCTTCGTGACGGGTATGCAGATTGTAAAAGAGAATAGTGCTTATACCTATACCCGTTTCAAGTTGAGCGAACGTTCGACGGCTGCCGACAAATACTTGCGTTATCCGATAGACGGGAAAGAAGTGGCAAAGATATTGAAGTACACCGGGGATAACTGGCAGAACCCGGGATGGTAACCCGTAAAAGAGTAATAATCGATAGCAACAATATAAATGGATTTAATACGAAAGAATTGCATGAAAAAACGAGCGGCTTTTGCAGGTATGCTTGCCGGTGTGGCATTGCTTGCCGGAAGCGCGGGATGTGGCAATCCGGCTCAAGTAGCGAAAAGTGATACGGTACCAGTTACCGAGGATTCCTATTATACGGATATTTATCCGGATACCTGGGTGGCAACGGATGCGTTGGGACGGACCATGCCGGATTATAATGAAGCAGGCGCACCTAAAAACGACAAACGCCGTGTAGTCGGCATCTTTTATATCACCTGGCACTCGGACGGTCTTGCCAATCTGAAAGCACCTTACCGGGCGGATGTCTCCAAAGTATTGGATAAAGCTCCCGAAGCGCGTCTGGATGGGGATAATCCGGCATGGACGAGTGGTTCGTACCATTGGGGCGAACCGGAACTGGGCTATTTTCTGAGCCGTGATGAGTATGTTATCCGCAAAGACATGTCCATGTTGGCCGACGCCGGAGTAGATGTCCTGGTGATGGATGTCACCAATGCCGTTCGCTATTGGGATGAGTGGGAAACACTGTTTACCACCATGCAAAAGATGAAAGCGGAAGGCAATAAAGTCCCCCAGTTCTGTTTCTGGGCATTCAACGGGCCGGTAATTACGGTTGTGCAGGATTTATACGACAAGATATATAAGGCAAATAAGTATCGCGATTTATGGTACTACTGGGACGGCAAGCCCTTGCTCCTTTGCAACGGTAAGCCTAAATTCGATGCAAATGGGGGAGGTGTACAGAACCCGAATCCGCACTACGACGCGAAAGCTCTTACGGATGTTTCCAATCCGCACTATCAGGACCCGGATTACACACAGCAATATTATACGGACTATACGAAGGATGTGAAGAATTTCTTTACTCTCCGGACGATGTGGTGGGGCTACTATGAATGGGCAGGCGAACGCTTTGTCGGGACGGAAGGAAATTGGAGTTTCGGCTATGACTTGGGAGACGAGCGGGTATGCAACCTGCCGCCGGACAGCTTGGTGTCTACCTGGCAAGGGGAGCGGGAACAGGCAGCAGTAACTCCGGCACAGCATCCGATATCCATCATTGGCAAATCCTGGACCCGCGAGCATAAGGAACCGAAGCTGAACGACCACGACATGCCGGAACCGACCTATGTCCCCTGGCTGGGCAAAACGGTGGATAATCCGACTGCTTACGGTATTTATTTTCAGGACCGCTGGGATGAAGCACTGAAAAGCGACCCTCAGTTCCTGTATCTGAACGACTGGAACGAGTGGACTGCCGGTAAATACAAATCGGGCAAAGCTCCCGGTTCCGAACTGCCGGGACCTACCACTTTCCTCGGACGCGAAAACCCTTTCTATTTTGTAGACCAGTATAATTCGGAGTTTAACCGCACCATACAGCCGATGAAGGGAGACTATACGGATAACTACTATATGCAGATGGCCCAGAATATCCGCCGCTACAAAGGTGTCCGCCCTATTCCCGAAAATAAGGGCTTGCATACGATTCGTCTGGATGGCAACTTTGCCGACTGGCATGCTGTAACGGTGGAATACCGGGATACGAAAGGAGATGTGACCCACCGTGCCCATAAAGGATATGGCGGCACTTACTATACGAACGACTCCGGCAGGAACGATATAACCCTCTCCAAAGTGGCGGTAGATAAAAAGAATGTGTATTTCTATGTGGAAACGGCCGACGAACTGACTCCGTACACCGACCCGAACTGGATGTTGCTGTTGATAGATGCGGATCAAGATGCTTCCACTGGCTGGTACGGCTATGACTATTTGGTAAATAAGCATGTAATCGATTCGGAAAAGACGGAACTGATGCGTTATAACTCCTCCACTAAGAGTTGGGAAACGGTTTGCCAACTGGACTATTGCATGAACGAAAATAAACTGGCACTGGCTATTCCCCGTACAATCTTAGGGCTGAAAGGCAACGCCTTTACCTTCGATTTTAAGTGGAGCGATAATGCTGCCGACTTGAACGACCTTATCTCCCTTTGTGTAAATGGCGATACGGCTCCGAACCGCCGCTTTAATTACCGTTGTATCTGGAAGAAGTAGGAGAGTAAGGATATATGAAATAGAACAAGGGGTATTGTCTGTGAATTACAGGCAGTACCCCTTGTTTTATTGAGTCCTACCAGAACTCAAGCGACAGGGCGAGCGGGTTCTCGGTTAGGTGTGTCCGTCAATAAATAAAGGCAGGCGTATTGCCTGCCACACCCATTTCATTCAATTCATTTGATTCTTTTTCTTCGGGGAATACTAATTTCCCCTTAAACAAATACAAATTAATCATTAAAAGCCCCATCTTATGGCAGCAAACTACAAATGGTTCTTTGACCTTGAAGAGTACACAATGACAAAGGACGTGAAAGAAGATTACATAGCAAAAGTGAAAACACTCAAGTCGTTAACCATCGAAGGCGTGGCTAATGCCATCGCTGCTGAACGTACGGAATACCGCCCGGAAACGATTGTGAATATCTGCAACCTGGTAGACGAGAAAATCCGTCAACTGGTCTGTCAGGGCAATACGGTGGTAACCGGTTCTGCTTTGTATTCGCCATCCATCACCGGACTGCTTATCGGCACTACGGGAGCAATAAACCCGGAAATCAACAAATGTATAGTAAATGTGGCTCCTTCGGCAGCCATGCGTGCCGAGGTGGCAAAGGTAACCCCTGAGTTTTCGGGGAACGTGAAGAACCTGGGAGGTGCACGTATCAGCCTTGTAAAAGATGTGACCACGGGCTTGACCGACGGCACCATTACTCCGGGCGGTATGCTGGACGTTACAGGTTCTAAAATCAAATGTGTCAATGCCGACGGCACAGGAACCGGTACGCTTAAACTGATAAAGGAAAGCACACAGGCAGTAGTCGCCACCATTACTACCTTCGGTATCAACGACCCGAGCCGCCTGATGTTTACCCTCCCTGCCTCTCTGAATGATGGACGCTACAGTTTGGAACTCGAAACCTGGTATAGCAACTCCGCTATTCTGTTGAAAGAGCCGCGTACCCTTGTCTACCCATTCACTTTGATGGTAGGCGATGGCGAGAAGCCGGAAGAGTTATAAGCTGCCGACTATATAAATAATTTTGTCAAAAAGCTATTAGGGAACGCAGACTACGCAGAACACGCAGATTTACGCAGATTCTTTATTGAAAAAATATGGTCTGCGTAAATCTGCGTGTTCTGCGTAGTCTGCGTTCCTTAATATATATTTGGTACATCCCTCTAATATCTGCGTCTGCCATCGCTACCGCTCGGTAATCACTGCAATTACCGTTCGGTAACGATGGCAGTTAGCGAACGGTAACGACCGACGTTACAGATTCCAGTTCCTTTTGCAGTTTCGGAAGTGTCGACGGGCGCGGGGGCGTCCTGTTGATGATAGCGCCTGTTTTATCCAACAGGAGGTAAGTCGGGAAGCCCGGCACTTGCAAGGCAGACATGCAGATTTGCGACATATCCTCGTTGAGGAAATAGTTCTCTCCGCCTATGTTTTCATCTCGGATAGCCTTTTCCCACTTTGCGCGGTCGGACATCATACAGATATTTACAAAGACAATGTCCCTGTCTTTAAACAGGGTGTGGAGCGCCTTGGCATGTTTCATCTCTGCCCGGCAGGGACCGCACCAGGTAGCCCAGATATCCAGATAGACGACTTTCCCTGTGTATTTCTCTTTTAGAAAATCCGTGAGGTTCTTTACGGGGATAAATTCCGTTTTTCCATTGGGAGCATAATAGAAAGCGCCATCCGAAAGAAGCATTTCCGGCAATTGGCTCTTTGTGTGTCCTGCTGCGGATAACCGGCTGACGTATTGGAAAACCGTGTCATTGCAGAAAGACTCTCTGGGCGGCAGTATTTCCGGATTGAACCTTTTAAGCCGGTTGCAGAAACCAGCCAGCATAATATCCCGGTATGTACCTTCGGGCAAAGCAAGCAGAAGTTCGGCGCCCCTGTGGTACAATGTCTTTATATCCTCCTTTTCCAGACAGGCTTTTGCAATGGAATCGCTGTCCAACAGGGCTTGCCGGTAATAATCCAGATGGTAAGGGAACATCATAACCTTCAGGTTCTCTGCGTTGTAAAGGTCGAAAATCGGTTGCGTGAAAAAGGCTAATGCATCCTGCGGGTTCTTTTCTGTATAGTCTGTTGCCATGTTGGCAAGGCTGAACAGGGCCATATGGTCCAACATCCGCAGTACATTTTCCTGCAAGGGATAGGGTTGGCTATACACGCGTATGCTGTCTTTCAGCCGGGTATATTCGGATTGGAAAGTCTCCATATAGTCCTTTAGCGGTACGGATGCCGGAGCCAGTTCCGCGTTGTTTATCAGTGGAAAGGTCTTGTCGATGACTTCACTGAAATAATTGTTTCCGGCAGCTTTGTCGCCACCGAACAGGATGGGGCTTTCTTTGTTTTCCGACAGCTTCTTTGCATCGATTTCCAGATAAAGGGAATCCCCGTTTGCTCCGTACAGGTTAATGAATTTATCCGCATAATTTATAGTGAAACTATGCTCGTAGACAAACGACATCTCCGTACGGAACATTCCGTTGCTGTCCAGTTGGGATGCGTATCTGCCCCCGTCATCCAATGGGCTGCATTCGATAACGGTTATTACTTTAGGGCATTCTTTCGTCCGGTTGATAACTTTTCCGGTGACGATTAGTTTGTCTTGCTGTGCGGATATGTATGAGCCGGCATGTATTTGTGTCTGCATATTGCTTACAAGAAGCAAACAGAAAAAAGCTGAGTAGAAGATGTTTTTCATAATGTATCTATTCGTTTTCGTTTTATCCGATGGCGGTAAAGGTAGGGATAATTAGACGCGGATGACGCGGAAAACGCGGATTTTCACAGGCTAAATAATCCATCTCCTGTATTAATCCGCGTTTTCCGCGTCATCCGCGTCCACAAATAGATCTGCGTCTCAGGCAGCGTCCCTATTTTAGAGCTTTAATGACTTCCGGCATCATCGTCCAGATATGGTTTTCTTCTTTTGCTGTGAAGAAGTTGCCGTCGATGGTTGAATCATCGTCTGTAGCGATTCCTTTTTGAATGGCAGGCTTAGCCAATGGGTGGACGGATACTTTCTTGCCTTCGCTGGCACCTGCGATTTCGAAAAGCAGGGCGGCGGCACAATGGCCTATCATCTTTTTGTCTTTTTGTGCAAAAGTACCGATAACGGATAATAAATCCTGATTGTAAGGTTTCTCCGCGTTCTGTGCAAAAACGGGAACCGCATCGCCACAAGCGAAAACCAATGCTTCATATTCATCTTCGTGTCCCTTTAGATTGGCAATCACATCATTCGCAAAAAGGGTGATGCCGGAGTTCGTTTTGATTTCTTTCGAGTCGCTTACGGCGAAAACGGTATAAGTGATTCCATTCTCAAAAAACGCTTCCAGATATTGGAACAACCCGGAACCGTTTACCGGGTTAACGGCTACAACTGCTACTTTCTTTTTCATAACTGTGAATATTAAATGAGACAATAGTTATTTTTGGTAAGTTTCTTACCTTTGTGTTGCAAATGTAAATCTCCTTTCTGTGATAAACAAGAAGGCACTTGACAGTAAGGAACTTACATGGAGGTAACTAATGTTCATCATAAGTCAATTAGCCGAAGAAATAAAATGAAAAATTTTCATAATACAGGAAACTGCCCGATACGGGAGATACTGAGCAAGCTCGGAAATAAATGGTCTATGCTTGTTCTGGTAACACTAAATGCCAACGGGACGATGCGTTTCAATGATATCCACCGGACAATAGATGATATCTCGCAACGGATGCTGACGGTGACTCTCCGGTCGTTGGAAACGGACGGGCTGGTGGCGCGAAATGTCTATGCCGAGGTGCCTCCCCGGGTCGAATACCAGTTGACGGAAAGGGGGAAAAGCCTGCTGCCCCATCTCCAGAGCCTGGTCGATTGGGCAGTCGCTAATATGCCGGATATATTGGAGGGACGCACGCTGGTTTCCCTTGAATAACAGTGAGTACGTGTTTTTCTTGCATTGAATGGGTTAAACGTTTATTTTTGTCGGAGTTTAAATAAATCAAGCATGAAAGACTCAATTCTCAATTCTCGGTTGGTATGGCTGGATGTCATACGGGCTGTTGCCATGATTATGGTTATAGGGGTTCATTGTATCGACCCCTTTTATATCTCGCCTACTTTAGGAAGTATTCCCGAATACCGCCATTGGGCTGCAATTTACGGCTCTTTGCTTCGTCCTTCCGTCCCTTTGTTTGTGATGATGACCGGTCTATTATTGCTTCCGGTCAGACAACAGCCGTTAGGTGGCTTTTATAAGAAACGTATATTCCGTGTATTGTTTCCCTTCCTGATATGGTCGGTTTTATATAATATGTTCCCTTGGTTTACAGGGGTTCTGGGATTGCCTAAGTCTATTATTGGCGATTTCTTTTGTTATGTGCAGGGGAATGAATCCCAAGCTCTGATGGACTCTTTGAAGGATGTGGCGATGATTCCTTTTAATTTCAGTTTTAAGGAAAATCATATGTGGTATATTTATTTGCTGATAGGGCTGTATCTGTATATGCCGTTTTTCTCGGCATGGGTTGAAAGGGCAGACCGGAAGACGAAGCAGATTTTCCTGCTTATCTGGTTTGTCTCTTTGTTTATCCCTTATTTATCTGCTTATGTGTCCTATTATATGTTTGGAACAAGTACTTGGAACCAGTTTGGCATGCTGTACTATTTTGCCGGTTTTAATGGCTATTTGTTATTAGGGCATTATTTGAAAGAAGGGAATGACTGGTCGTTGGGTAAAACAACGCTGGTTTCTGCCGTTTTGTTTGCAGTAGGATACGCAGTAACCTATGCCGGTTTCAGTGAAGCAGCGGCCAATATGCAGTCGACAGAGGCGGAAATGGAGCTGTTCTTTACTTTCTGTAGCCCGAATGTGGCCATTATGACGGTTGCCGTTTTCCTCTTACTGCAAAAAGTGATAATAAAAAATGAAACGGTAATGAAGGCGTTGGCTAATATGACCAAATGTGGTTTTGGTATTTATATGGTGCATTACTTTATTGTAGGTCCTGTATTTATATTGATGAAGCATGTAACATTGCCCATACCTTTGCAGGTTCCTATTATGGCTGTTATCATCTTCTGTATTTCCTGGGGCTTTACCTGGATGATGTACCGTTTACTGGGCGAACGTGCCCGGTGGATTATGGGATAAGGTGATTGATATTAAAAGAGCAAGGTTTACAGATAACGCGGATTGGGCGGATCAGGACGGATAAGAATAAATTTAAAAATCCGTTTTAATCCGCCCAATCCGTGTCATCAGCGAACCTGGTTCTTTATTATCTTAATTAGAAGTAACTACCTTCACTATCGGTATATCCAGCAAAAATGCAACTTTCTCCAATTTGTCAGCCAAATGTCCGATACCGATGGCGCAATGGTGGGAGGGGCCTGCTTTGCTCCAGGCATTGATAAAATTGCGTGCCCCGCAGGCAAAACGGTAACGGCTGTTGGTATTTCCTATTTGCAGGGTGGGACCGTCTACCGATTCTCCTTCTGCAACGAGCAGGAAGATTCCGTCTTTTCCTTCGCATACGGACAACAGGGTGATAGGACCGTGTTTCACACTCATTTGGATGGATAACCCTTTCCCCGGTTTTCCATGATAGACGGGAAGGGGAACCAGTTTCACTTTGCCTTCTGCAATAGCAAAATGGGCGGGGCCGTCGTGTCCCAGCATAACGATATCGTCGTTGAAATCCATAGCATAAAATTCGGCAAAGGAGCCGCCTGCTTTCAGCAATGACAGAATCTTCATTGCCTGGACGTTTTTCACTTCACATTCTCCGGCTATGGGGATATTCTTTCCTGTCAGCAAGGTGTTGCCGGCTATGACGGAGGTTACAATGTTTTCGTAATCATTGCCCTTATATCCTTCATAATAGTATGCCATCGAGCCTAAATGATGGGAGGCAACCAATTTGTCGAGGGCAATGGAGGTACGGGCAGCTCTTTCCAGTTCGAAGGGTTCGCATTGCGGGACAATATCGAAGGATTGGCTGAACTCTTCCAGTTTGTCGTTCAGTTCCTGGTCGGTGACGGCATCGCGGTAATCCTTTAACTCGCACATTTCCATGATTTCGATATGGGTTCCGAATGTGACCGATTGTTGGGTGGTATCGCTATAGACATCCAGCATACCGCAGTAATAATGTCCCAGGATACCCATCCGGTTATGCTTCATGTTGTTTACTACATATGCCGCTTCAATCCAGGCATGGATTTGTTCCCATACATATTCTTCCTGTAAATAACCGGTCACTATCTCATAACGGATATGGGCTTTGTTGAATACATTGGCAAATTCCGGAACCGAGCATGCCTGGCAATGGGCGAGCCATTCGCCGGTCATTTTTCCCCGGTCTCCAAGGCTGTTTATGTATTCGTAGTCGATGCTGGCTGCCGGTTGGATGTTCAGAAGAATGACCGGTACTTTCAACTGTTGTACAAACGGCAATACCGTCGATGATAAAGCGTAGGTCGATATGAAAATGAAAAGGAGGTGTATATCCTGCTTTTGCAATTCGGTTGCCGTCTCTTTCGCTTTGACCGGATTGTCGATGATTCCGGCATTGATAATAGATGCTTCCGGACAGGACATCTTCCTGGCAATTTCTTCCTGGTATCCGCATAAGCGGTTGTAAAGTCCATCGAACTGCGGCCAATAAGTATCCAGTCCCAGGCCGATAAGCCCAATATTCGTTTTTCTGTTTTCCATGCTGTATTATGACTATATAATTGACGTGATTAATAAATAGTGAAACAAAAGTAGGGCGTTTTTCGCATCGGCTTTTTATCTATTTGATTTAATTATTTCGTAAAATGATAGATATTAATGTCTTGTATAATAGAAACTTGATTATCATTATCGAATTAATAATAAAACTCTATCTTTGCGAATGGAGATATCATACTACTTATAAATAGAAGGAATAAATACCATGACAACGCAACGAAGTAATAATATCCGGTACCTGAATGTGAGTGCGGTAGATGAAAAATGGGGGCTGACGGTAGTGACGGCAGGTTATCAGTGCATACCTCCGCATAGTTCCTATCCATCATCGCAACATCCGAAATCCTATATGTTCGACCCGCAGAAAGGTCGGATGCTTGATGAATATCAATTGGTATATATATCGAAAGGAAGTGGTTATTTCCAGTCGCAGTTTTGTAAGAAACAGAAGATAAAGGCGGGAACGATGTTCTTGTTATATCCGAATGAATGGCACAGCTATTATCCGGAGGAAGAAGGATGGTTTGAACACTGGGTAGGCTTCAAAGGCAAACTTATTGAGAGTTGGATAGAAAATAAATTCTTTTCCAGAGAAAAACCTGTTTATGAGATTGGAGTGAATACGACGATTATTGGGCTGTATGAAGATATTGTGACCTATGCCACAGAAGAAAGAACCGGTTACCAGCAGTTGATATCGAGTATGGTTTTGTATATAATGGGGAATGTTTACTATAAGGAAAAGAATATGTCTTTCGGGAAATCGATTGCAATTGAAAAGATTAATGAAGCGCGAACCATTATGAAGAAAACAATCGATAATCCGCTACCTGTGGAAACAATTGCTAAGAATCTGAATGTGGGTTATTCATGGTTCCGGAGTTCATTTAAGGAATATACAGGAATTTCTCCGGCACAATATCAGTTGCAACTGCGTTATCTAAGGGCGAAAGAATTGTTGAATACCACCCAAATGAGCATTTCTGAAATAGCTTATGCCTTGAGTTTTGAGAGTGTGGCGCAGTTCTCTACCTTTTTCCGTAAACGGGAAGGTTTTCCTCCTTCCCATTTCAGGAAAAAAGGAAAACTTTGATATAGATACCGGATACTCTATTTCTTGTCGATAATAAATACGGAAGAACATTTCTCGATAGGCAGCGTAATAGAGGTGGTCTCGATGCCCTGGGAGCGTTGGTGTTTATATACTACATCTGTTTGTTGTCCGGTATGCGGGTTCAACAAAACAGGTGTTATTTTTCCGCGTAACACAACATCCGCACGATAGGGTTCTTCTTTTAAATTGGCAAAGTAATAGACTGCCTGGTCCCCGTTTACTTTATGGATATAATTCAGTTCTTTTCCCACAGGGAAGCTAATATCCGGAGTGCTGCAGCAAGCTGTGAGCGCTGTCCTTAACTTTTCAGGTGCCGGTTTGTCTATAAAGAATACTCTACCGGAAGAGGTGCCGGTCTTTTTAGAAGAAAGCATATTGTTGATGATGCTTTTTATCTCGTTCTCTTTACCGGGCTCTACGGATTTCTCCGGTAGCCGGGTGGTGAAGATAACATTTCCTCCTGCCTTGTGGAAGGATTCTATCTTTTTCAAGTTCGATAATGAAATGGTTTTCACTCCCGGAAGGATGATAACCTGGAAAGATTCTTTGTTGATAGGATTCTCCATGTATAATAATCCCTCTTTTATCTTGCATTTCCCGGCTAATACTTCGGGATGCAGGTAAGTGAAATCCCTTCCGAGTGTGTCTGTTAATAAGGCGGATACATGTGTGTAATCGGTATTCGGAATGGCAATGCCGCCTTCATAAAATCCCAATTCTCCGTCCAACCGGTGTTCTCCCTGAAGTGTCTCGATAGGGTAAAGAACAGCTATATCTGCCACGTGCCTGCCTTCTTGTTGCAAGACATAGTTGAGGCGGGACAGGAATTTATTGAATTTGGGAAGCGAGTCCCGGTATAAATCGTTTCGCCAGGATAATTCGGGAAGGAATGTCACGTTCTTGTCGTTATACCAGACTGCATGGGGGATTAACTGGTTTACGCCTTTGGTGTATTGTTCCATGGCAATGTGGTAAAGCTCTTTGACTTTCAGGTTGCCCATGGCGCCGTAAGTCTCGGACATAACCCGCTGTTTGTCCCAGTTATAGGCAGAGGAGGAAACGACTTTATAAAATAATTCGGTGGGACGTCCGCCACCTATTTTATCTATGCCGGGGACGCCCATGTGTTTGCCGCAAAGCATCAAATCTCCGGATACACTGACAGGATTCAGAATCTCTTCCTGGTCCTGGTGGCCGGTCGACTGGATATGATGTGCTTTAGCCCATTCGCTGATTGCTTTCATAAAACCTTCCGAATACAAGGTAGCGCGTAATCCGAACATGCGGTTTCTTGCCGACTGTGTTTCTTCGCCTATGTCATACCAAAGGGCGGGATAGAGTAAATCGGGTGAACTGTGATAACGCTCTGTGAATTTTTCATTGAAATTGTTTGTCCATATCCGTCCTTTGGCGCGGTACAGTGTCGGTTCATCGCAGAAGGTTTCTATAATAACATTGCCGAAGTAAGAAGAGAAACGGTCGTAATATGCCTGATGAGTCTCTTTTATAAAGAGTTTTACCGCTTCAGAGTCTAAGTAATCGACATTCGGGTCGCCATCTTTTACACATACGAAAAACATAACTTTCCAGGCACCTGCCGGAACTTCCCAGTTTAATTCGCCTGAACGGATATTTTGTTTTAAAGAAACTCGTTTTCCTGTGAGTGTATCCATGGCGACTGTAGCCATTAGTTTTCCTGCCGGGACGGCTTGTTTGAAATAAGTGCCGGGAGCTACGCTGTATTCAATTTTGTCTAACCGCTTGATGGTAGCATCGGGATATTTATGCATGAAGCGAGGGGTTTCATCGCCATTGATTGCCCCCATGCTTCCGCTGGGAAATCCGTATTCGTCATAGATAGACATATGGACATCCATTTTCTCTGCTTCTTCTATGATCTTTCCGTACAGTGAGAAGTATTGTTCGGATAAATACTCAGGTTTGAAGTCTTTACCGAACGGGAGGATGGCACAACCTCCATACCCGTCTTTTTCTACCATTTGTCTGAACTGATGGAGTAATTCGGATTCTTCTATCGTAGCATTATTCCAAAACCACAACGGGACGGGTTTATATTGCTTTGCCGGATTGGCAAATTCTTGGGCGTTTGTTTGGCCATGTATTATCTGCGATGATAGTAGCAGTGTAAATACTATTTTAACCAGGTTTTTCATATGTCAATATTAATCAATCAGGTTTATGAATTATAAATAGATGGAGCCGAAAAAATCAGTTATACAAAAATAGATGCAAACTTTAAACGCCCTATTATCAAAAGTGACTATACTTTTTCAAATTTTGATAATAGGATGGATGCAAAGTATAAAGGAAATTCTTCTGAAAAAGGGAAAGAGGAAGAATGTTTTCTTATATTTGTGAATTCATTGATTTTCATGAGTGATGATTTTGTAAATCGTGGGTAAATAGTACGGTTGATAAAAACAAATACGATTTAGCATATACTAAAAGAATGAGAATAATAAGAGCATTTAAGGCACTGGTTAATGAGTTGTTTGGAACTAAAAAAGAATATCAGGTGAAAGATTTGTGCGTCTTTACCTGTAAGGTTTGTGACTGGTGGCTGGATAAACAGTATTTTTGGACCGGCATAGTGCGATTACCTTTTTATGCGGAAGAAACTATGATTTTGATAGAAGGAGATACCTCTGCTCCGTTCCCCCGACAATTATCGGAATTACAGGAACTGCTCCAAAACTGGCAGTCTATGGCTATACAATTGGATAATATGATGTCCGTTAAAATCCGGGAAACGCATAAAGAAAAAATATATGCTTCTTGGCAGGATAAATTTTATCCTGATGCGATAACCGTACCATATAGTGGTGATAGTTGGGAAATCATATTCTACAGAAAGAGTGGAGTGAATTATAGTTTCACTGTTGTCTGGAAAAATAACACTGTGCAGAAATTGCTTTTAGGGGGAATGGGGGCGTAATGGGAATATGGATAGGCCTTGCATTTATTGTGATATAATAAACAATATAGGACACTGTCTGAGATGCCCGTGTGTTGAAATCGGATGGCAAATACCCCCCCTACGGAAGTTAATTTCACTATTGGTGGCATAAACAAACTGTCGTAAACAATATCAAAACTTGAAAAAAGATAAAGAAGAAGGATTGACTATTACACTTTGAGATAGTGTGATTCAGTACAATACCTTTTGGGACAATTCGAGTAACTCGTTTTTGGAGGGTTTTTCCGGATCGTAAAGTAGGAAGAAAACCTCTGTAACTGATAAGTCATTGGAGGTTTCTTGGGAATGATCTTTTGATTTGAATTCCTTGGTAGATAATGCTATGATTACTTTATTGTTTTTCAATCGTCTTGATTCAAACAGGTATACAGGATTCGAATATTTCAATTGAAGTGTATCATTTCCTACTGATATATTGTAATAATATAACTCGTCTCGTGTACTTGACCCTTTCAATAAGTGTGGTATACTTTGCCTCACAAGGCTATAATCAAATTGGCACAGTTTCACGTTAGCATGATTCTGAGGAACAGGCACATGTTTGAAATTAGAGAGAGAAGGGATGAGGCTGTCCGGTTTCCATTCCGTGGTGTTATAGTCAATGGCTACAGAATGGTTTATAAAAAACAACTGCCAGTACTGTTGGCAGACAACTGCCTTGTTGTTGTTAGCTGTCGAATCTGTATATTGCAAACGTGACAACAAGCCGCAGTACACTTTGTTATAGTCGAAACTTTTCACAAAATTACCATATGTTGATACATAATCATCTCGGTGTTTATCTATTAGTTGCAGGATATCCTGTTGTGCCTGTGGATATATTTTATGGAAAAGCTTTATTTCTTTTTCATAACGTGAATAACTCTCCGGCTCAAGGTAGAGTAATGGAGGAAGTGGATTCAAGTTGTGGAGCGTATCACTTTTTCTTTTCATGTATTGCAGTATATTATCGATAAACGAGGGACTTATATAGTCGAATTGTTGATATACTTTTCGCATGTCAATATCGAACAGGAGTATTCTTGATTTTTGGGACTTATTGTTATAAACATCGATATATATTTTGCCAGCTTCAAGAGGATAGAGCCAAAAATCTTCACTTTCACATATATTTTTAAGGGATATATTGAGTATCTCCATGTTACAGTCAAAAAAAATATCGTCATACTGACCTATATAATACCATGAGTCCTTACCAGGAAAAACCCTGTAAGTGTCATTATTGTAGTCCAAACAGTCCGAAAAATTTGTATAGTTATTTTCCCATGTCGTCATGTTAAGTTTATCTTTATTGGTCTTGATGCGGATCAGTTTGAACTTTTCGGGATAGTAGTTTAGTGATAACAGATGTTTAATATCCGAGTGCTTATCACCGTCTCCATATTCGCAACTATTGAATGTTACTTCCACAATAATAGTGGCAATTATTGCTAAGTATATTATTCTGTGTCTTTTTCCACTTACATTCATAAGTAAGGCGTTATTTTAATTGAGTCGTGAAGATATGAAAAAAAATCGAATTTGACGGAAAAACATATCAAACCAATTCTTATAACAAAGTGCTTGAATCTATTGTGATATAATAAATAATTATAGAAATCAAACCAATATACCTTTCCTTCAAAAAAAACGAAACTTATGATTAAAACATAAAGCTAAAACCTCTTTGATGGGAGGCGTTATATCTTTCAATTTCCAAGGAGAGGGATTTCTTTAATTGTGTTGCCATAAAGTCTAAAAAAGGCTGACTGGTTTCATTTTCTTGAGACTGTTGTAAAGAAAGAATATAGTCGGCTCTATCTTCTTTAAATATCTTCGCAGGGAAAAGATGATAGCAGAATTGAATATAGTTCATCAATAAGCGAGCAGTTCTTCCATTACCATCTACCCATGGATGAATCGTTACTAAATTGAGATGAGCGTTAAAACTTAACTCATATTGTTCCCAAAGTGTATTCGCCGCCTTTTGCCGTTCTTGCAATATAGAACAAAGTTCCTCTACTTTTGCAGGCACTTTTTGATAGTTCATATAGGAACGACCACCTACACCGGCAGTAACACTGCACAAACGAAACTCCCCTTTGGATGAGTCGAAAGAACCGCTCATAACATTGTGTATATTTCCGGTAGTATGCATAAGAGTCGCATTCAGCTTTTGCAAAAAGACAGGGGTAATTTCAATATTTTGCTCACTGTCTCCGTAGGCAAGCTCATAGGCTTTTTTTAAATCTTCATTCATCAAATGATAAACCAATGGCTTTCCTTTGGCAGTCAATCCTTCATCAAAAAGAAGCTGTGTTTCTATTTCTGTGAGCGTAGAACCTTCAATGGCTGTCGAATGGGTAATAAGAGAATAAAGGTAGTACTTTTCATAGTCTACCGATTGGCTGATACCAAGTTTATGAAACTCTTGGTACAGTTTTTCTATTTCTTGCCAAATACCCTTTTCCATGATAGATTATCTTTAAATTGTTGTTTTTCCAAAAATACTTTTGATATAACATTTTACCAAGCGAATCAACTATTTTCTTCTTATTATTTCTACATACATGGGGGAAAATATAGGAAAATTTAGGCAAAATAAAAAGCTAAGTATTGAGCAATCAATACTTAGCTTTTCTTTCTGTACCCAGAGCCGGGATCGAACCGGCATGGAAGTGAATCCACTGGTGTTTGAGACCAGCGCGTCTACCAATTCCGCCATCTGGGCATTTGTTTCTCAAATGCGTTGCAAAGGTAGGCATTATTTTTTAATGTGCAAATATTAGCTGCTTTTTTTTCAATTTATATCATAGGGTGGAGGAAATGCCAGATTAATTCTATAACTTTGTAATAGTATAATTATTAAAAAAGAAGCCTGAATCATCATGAAAGATAATTATTGTGTTATCATGGGTGGAGGAATCGGTAGTCGTTTCTGGCCTTTTAGTAGAGAAAGTTATCCAAAACAATTCCTTGATTTCTTCGGAGCAGGTCGTTCGTTGTTGCAGATGACATTTGATCGTTTTGCAAAAATTATTCCTGTTGAGAATATTTATATTGTGACGAATGAGCTATACGCATCCTTAGTAAAAGAACAACTGCCAGAATTAAGTGAGAAACAGATTCTCTTGGAGCCAACACGTCGGAATACTGCACCTTGTATTGCTTATGCTGCTTATCATATAAAAGCATGTAACCCGAATGCAAATATTGTAGTAGCTCCTTCCGATCATCTTATTTTAAAAGAAGATGAGTTTGTAAGGGATGTAAAGAAGAGTTTGGATTTTGTAAGAGAGAATAAAGCGTTGGTTACTTTGGGGATCAAGCCGAGCCGTCCGGAAACGGGTTATGGCTATATTCAAAGTAGCGATATTATGTTGGGTGAATTTACAAAAGTAAAAACATTTACAGAAAAGCCGAATTTGGAATTAGCTAAGGTCTTTCAGGAAAGTGGTGAGTTCTTCTGGAATTCCGGACTATTCGTATGGAATGTAAATGCTATTCTGGATGCATTTGCAAAATTCTTACCCGATATTTCACAGCGTTTTGATTTAGGTAAGGATAAATTCAATACCCCGGAAGAACGTGATTTTATTGCCGAAAACTTTCAATACTGTCTGAATATCTCCATAGACTATGGTATTATGGAAAAAGCGGACAATGTATACATGCTGTGTGTTGATTTCGGTTGGGCAGACCTTGGAACATGGGGGTCACTATTTGATATTGCCAAAAAAGACGAAGAAAATAATGCAGTACTAAGAAATAATGAAGCATTGCTTTATGAAAGTTCCGGTAATGTAGTTGCATTGGATAACCCAAGACGTTTGGCTGTTATTCAGGGATTAAACGATTATATCGTTGCAGAGTCCGGAAATGTCCTGCTTATATGCAAAAAGGAAGATGAACAGCGAATCAAGCAATTTGTTGCAGACGTTCAGATTAAATACGGCAAAGAGTTCAATTAAGAAGTAAATAGTAGGTAGGGGGGCAAACGCTCCCCTATTTTTTGTATCTATTATTTATCAATCCATTTCTTTCCCAAATAATGTACCGGATACCAAGCTGCCAGGAATCCAATTCCGATAACAGTGACAAATATGGTTAGAATATCGCTGCCAACCAGACGGACCGGATAGGCGTCAATAACGAATGCTCCGGAAACTTCCCCTAACTTAAGTAATCCGAACTCCTGTTGTAAGAAGCAAAGTACCACACCAAGCAGAATACCGGTTAAAGCTCCGAAACCGGAAATCATCCAGCCCTCAAATAAAAATATCTGTCGGATAAGTTTATCATTAGCTCCCATATTGCGCAATGTAAGTACGTCATCTTTCTTTTCTATCATTAACATCGATAAAGAGCCGACCACATTAAATAGAGCAAGACCGAGGATAAAACACAATATCAGGAATGTCATCCATTTTTCTCCTTGCATCATTTTGTAGGAAGCATCCTGCTGTTCATACCTGTCCTTAACAACATATTCATTACCCAGTATGGATTTAATTTGCTCTTTAAGAGTCTGGATATTCGTATCTGGTGTCACACCCAATTCGATGGCTGTTACTTCATTGTTGTAATGGAATAGGGAACGTGCTAATGCGAGGGGTATCAGCATGACTTTATCATCGTACACTTGTTGGTTGGTTGCATATACTCCCCGTGTGAAAGCATATTCCAGATTAAAAGAAGTCGCAGGATTGGAAAGGTTGACTTTTTCATCCCTTTTAGGTACATATATTTCTAAAGGATCGGCAAAGTTGGCCCTTATTCCGAGGCGTGAAGCCAGTCCCACCCCCGGTATGGCATAATTGGCTACTTCGTCGTATAGAATAAAATCCCCATCAATCAGGATACTGTCGATATTTGTCAGATACCGGAATGTATCGTCGACCCCTTTGATTGTTGCAACATCCTGCCGGTCTTTGTAACGAACTAAGGCATTGTCTTCCAGTACTTCGCTGAAATAAGTGATTTCAGGTAGCTTTTTAACCTTTTGCAAAGAGGCTACCGAAGGGTCGAATACCTTACCGTGGCGCGGTGTTATTTTTAATACCGGGTCGAAATTGCTGAACATAGAAGCAACCAGGCTCTCAAATCCGTTGAATACAGACAAAGCACAGACCAATGCGGTTGTGGCAATCATTACCCCACAAACTGAAACCATCGAAATTATGTTGATGGCATTGTGGGATTTCTTTGAAAAAAGGTAACGCCTGGCTATATAAAACGGGAAGTTCAACGCTTCAGATTTTATTGTTTCAACAGATTGTCTATATTCTCGATATAATCCAGAGAGTCGTCGATAAAGAAACTCAATTCCGGAATTTTACGTAACTGCATACGAACACGTTGCCCTAAATCAAAGCGGATGGCTTTTGTATTGGCACGGATTGCCTCCAGCAATTCTCCTGATTTTTCAGAAGGGAAAATACTTAGATAGACACGTGCAACACTTAAATCTGCACTAACACGGACTACAGATACGGATATCAGTACACCCTGCATTGCTTTTGCTTCTTTCAGGAAGATATCACCCAGTTCTTTTTGAAGAAGACGTTCTATTTTGCTTAATCTTGTTCTTTCCATAATTTTCTAATTTTATTTTTTCCAAATCATTGTCAGACCGTCGCGCAAAGGTAAGATAACTTTTTCAATACGTGGGTCTTCCTTTATTTTATCATTAAAACTAAGGATACCGATTGTTTGTTTATCCGATGCGTGAGGTTTCTCCAGAACTTTTCCGTCCCATAACGTATTGTCGGCAAGAATCAACCCTCCCGGGCGAACCAATGGGAATACCATATCGAAATATTCAGAGTACAACCGTTTGTCTGCATCGATAAAGACCATATCAAATGTTTCATTCAGGGTTGGGATGATTTCAAGAGCATCCCCAAAATGTAATTTGATTTTGTTCTTATGTGGTGACTGGTTCAGGTATTTCTGTATAAAGTCCTCCATCTCGTCGTTAATTTCGAGGGTGTGGATTAAACCGTCTTCCTCCAGCCCTTCAGCCATGCAAAGGGTGGCATAAGCGGTGTATGTCCCTATTTCCAATATCCGGCGGGGACGAAGCATCCGGCAGAACATTTTCAGGATACGTCCTTGTAAATGCCCAGACAACATACGCGGACGAAGGAGATTTACGTGCGCATCCCTGTTAAGGGCTGCAAGTAAATCTCCTTCATCGTCGCTATGAGATAGGATATACTCCTCTAATGTCATGTATCAAATTAGTCTTTAAACGTCGGAAGCTGGTAATCTTTTCCTGCATCCAACACTTTTCCAACATTATTAATTTCAAGGAAACTTGTACCGCCTCCTTCACCAAAGCTTCCACTCAGGTAAGCAACCATATCGTTGCGTGTAATGCGGCCGCTCTTGATCAATTCGTTAAGAGCCTGATAGAAATAACCGCGACGGCTATGGTCGAAAGGTTGGTAAACGGCCCATACTCCGTAAGATAATGAGAGCATGCGGGTGGTACGGTGGTTATAGCAGATGGCAAACACGGTGGAGGTTCCACGGAAAGCCGCCAGATAACGGGCAGTGCGTCCTGTGTAACTATCTGTAATAATCGCTTTTACATGTAGTTTCGAAGAAGATTTTACAGCCTGTTTTGCTAAAAAAGAAGTTACATCCAGGTCATTGCCTTCAATAGGAACGCGGATATCATTAGCCGATAATTTTGTTTTTTCAGCTTCACGTGCAACTTTAGTCATTGTTTGTACTGCTTCGACCGGGTATTTTCCGTAAGCAGTTTCACCACTTAACATCAATGCGTCTGTACGGTAGTAGATTGCATTAGCTATATCTGTTACCTCGGCACGAGTCGGGCGTGGGTTGGAAATCATGGAGTGAAGCATCTGCGTTGCCACGATTACCGGCTTTTTCACTTCTACGCATTTACGTATCAGTGTGCGTTGGATGCCCGGGATTTTCTCGGCAGGAACTTCGATACCCAAATCACCACGTGCAATCATAACTCCATAAGCTACTTCCAGGATTTCGTCGATATTATCCACTCCTTCCTGATTTTCGATTTTTGCGATGATTTTTATAGGGCTTCCATATTCGTCCAGAATGCGTTGGATATCCATAACGTCTTGTTTACTGCGAACAAATGAATGTGCAATAAAATCAAGGTCGTTTTCAATCGCCCACACAATATTTTTGCGGTCTTTTTCTGTCAACGATGGTAAATTGATACGTACCCCTGGAACATTTACGCTTTTACGGCTGCCTAAAGTGGCGTCGTTTTCTACTTCGCAAACCAAATAATCATCTTTTTTATCGATAACTTTCAGTTCCAGGTCTCCATCGTCAATCAAGATATCACTGCCGACATTCAGGTCGTTTGCGAAATTCTTATACGATACATAAATGAAATCATGCGAAGTTTCTTTATCCGGATTACCTGCGATATTCACGATTTCTCCGGTTTTGAAAGGAATGGGAGCTTGGGATATCGTTGTGCGGACTTCCGGACCTTTTGTATCCATAAGGATAGCTATACGGTCGGATACGGCACGGACATTATTTACAACTTTAGCTAATCCTTCTTCTGCCATGTGGGCCGTATTAAGGCGGACAACATTCATTCCTGCTTTATATAATGCGTCGACAAATTCCACATCACAGCGCTGGTCAGAAACAGTAGCAACAATCTTCGTATGCTTTAACATATAACCTTTTTTATTCGTTGGAGATTAAATTCCGGTACTTATGCTTCACCGGCTTAGGTCCAACTTCTATTAAACATCTTTTTACCTATTATTCTTATTGTAATTTTTATTCTTCCGTAAGGAAAGATTCAAGAGCCAACCGGTAGGAATCGAGTCCGAAGCCCAGGATAACTCCCTTACAGGCTGCCGAAATCATGGAAACATGGCGGAAGGCTTCCCGTGCATGTACATTGGATATATGCACTTCAATGACTGGGGTCGTTACAGCTTTTATTGCATCATGTAATGCTATGGAGGTATGCGTATAAGCTCCGGCATTCATGATAATTCCATCATAATCAAAACCAACCTCATGTATCTTGTTAATCATTTCTCCTTCTATATTGCTTTGAAAGTAAGCAATTTCGCATTGGGGATATTTTGCACGCAAATTGCTTAAATAGTCTTCAAATGAAGCATTGCCGTATACTGTTGGCTCCCGTTTGCCTAACAGATTAAGATTTGGGCCGTTGATAATCTGAATTTTCTTCATTTTGCTGTAATTTGTTACCTTTGTAGTATCCATCCTTCAACGGATGAAAAATACCGTGCAAAGGTAATGATTTAATTTGACACATACATAATGACCAATCTATAATGCAACAGGGAAAAGATATAATTAACCGGTATAATACCTATCTCCGTTTGGAGAAAGCGCTTTCTGCCAATTCCATTGATGCCTACCTGACTGACCTGGACAAGTTAATCCGTTTTGTGGAAAGCGAAGGGCTGAAGTTTGATGAAGTATCTTATGAAAATCTTCAACAATTTGTCGCCCAGCTTCATGATGTTGGTATTCATCCGCGGTCGCAGGCAAGAATTATTTCAGGTATCAAATCGTTCTATCGTTTTCTTTTCCTGGATGGCTATATAACAGTTGATCCGACCGAATTGTTAGAAACTCCCAAGATTGGATTGAAACTTCCTGAAGTATTGAGTGTGAATGAAATAAATGATATATTGGACTCCATAGATCTTTCTGTTCCGGAAGGACATCGCAACCGGGCGATGCTGGAAGTTTTGTATAGTTGCGGTTTGCGTGTTTCAGAACTTATAAATCTTCGTTTTACGGATATTTATATTGACGAAGGATTTATAAAAGTAGAAGGGAAAGGTGGCAAACAAAGATTGGTCCCGATATCGGATATAGCTATACGGGAGATAAAGAATTATTTGTATGACCGTAATACGGTCGTAGTGAAAAAAGGATTTGAGGATGTCTTGTTTTTAAGTCGCCGGGGAACTTCATTATCGCGTATCATGGTGTTTCATATTATTAAGCAACAAGCTGAACTGGCAGGAATAACAAAGAATGTAAGCCCGCATACCTTCCGGCATTCTTTTGCGACCCATTTATTGGAGGGTGGAGCGAACCTTCGTGCCATCCAGGAAATGCTGGGGCACGAAAAGATTACTACCACTGAAATTTATACACATATAGACCGTCAGTTTTTGCGGAAAGAGATTTTGGAACATCATCCGCGAAATAAATAGGATAAATCAGATTAACGGCTGCATTCTTCCTATTAGTTCATCTCCTAAAGCTCGTTTTACAACAATATGTTCTTTAACGGCTGTGACGAACGGGTTGCTCTCGAAAATGCCTCGTACACCTTCAAAGTCTTCCTGTTTTTCTTTGGTGGAACCATCTACTCCGAAACCGGTCATGGAAATGAGGGAGAACTCCTTGCGGGCGTCTTTGTATAAACGCTCATCCAGCCCGATAACGGAATCTTTCCAGCAGCATACGATATTAATGATTTGTTGTGCGGAAACACTGCCCAGGTCTATCTGGTAATATTCCTGTATCTGATTGTAAGCCCATGTCCATTCCATTTCATAATAACGTTTATGCATGGAGGTGAAAAAATCTTCGATGACATCCAGCGAATGAATATTACCGTTTTCTATTTCTTCGATTAAACAATCCAGTTCAACTTTTGGTAAAAAGAGTCCGGATAAATCCAGCCATTCACCGAGTCCTTGCTGGCAAGTAGGTTTTAACTGTTCCCAGACTTCTTCTATTGATTTAAAGGCTGTGCCTTCCAGTCGTTTGATCAGGGAATTACCCAGAAACTTATTGATCGCCATCTTGTACAGTTCAAGAGCTGTACGTAGAGAGGCCCCTTTGATGCGGGTGTTTTGGTAGTAATAGATTTCGGATGTTTCTCCGACCAGGCTTTGGAGATTTCTCAATATTTCCGAGGCCTTAAGCATTTTCTGGATGGTATACGGACTGAGAAGATTATAATTAATCATATCCAGGCGGACCGGGTCTTTCCGTTTGTCACGTTTGGGCCATTTTTGGGCATCACGGATAGTTCCTACGCTCCGGAGGTTTACACCTGGAACCAGATAGGTCTCGTCATCATTTTCAATCAGATAAGAGAAAGGCATATCTGTTGTGTCGCTATGGTGGTGATGGCGTCCCATAACCAGTGAAAAAGCTCCGACGCGGGCAGGCCATAAAATATAAGAATCACTGGTGGTTTTGGAACCACGCTCCACAATTCCCTGGTGAATAGGCCCTAATTTATACATATGGTTACTCTGGTTGGAGCCACTGCCTGCATTCAGAAATGAATACATGCCGGCAATCAGCAAGCTGCTTTTATGCATGGACACTGTAAACGGACCGGCAAAAATAGCACATGCTTCACCGTTTTCAAATGCACAATTACTGAATAGCAAAGAATCGTGTGCAGAGAAGTTATGTGTTATGTGGCAAGCTTGTCCGATAAAACAACGGATAATTTTTGCGGCATCGGCAACAACCGCACCGGAAGATATGATGAAATCCTGGGCAATTACACTGTCGCCAATATAAACAGGGGCCGTTTCATTACTGTTGATGGTTCCGTTATAAAGCCGGGTACTGTTCTCTATGGTCGTATAATCGCCAATAGCAACATTACGTATTGTACCGGTATTAATAATCCGCACTTGTTTGCCTATTTTCCCACGATCTGAACTGATGCTTTTTGAATAATCGGCTATCAGTTCCTGTAAACGTCCAATCAATAAGGGACGGTGGCGGTAAAGAGCTATGACATAGGCTAAAGATGCCGATAATGCGTTATAGATAGGGACTTCACGTCCTCCGGTTTCATTCAATACGGAAACAGGAATATTGTTTCCGAAAGAACTTTCTCCTTCGACAAACATGACATTGATATTCAGAATAACACATTCGTCACCGATTTCATAATTGGCAATGTAATTATGTACATCTTCTATCAGGACATTGTTCCCTATCGTACAGTTATGGAGGGAGGCATTGCGGATTCCGCTGTGTTTTCTAACTCCTCCGGCAAATGTTATTTCTTTTTCAAAATAGCCTAATACAATATCTCCGGAGAAACGGGTATTACTTACAAATTCGGGTCTAAAGGGAACTGCAACTGTTATGTTCTCCCAATTTTCGGCACTACAGCCATTTGATTGCAACCGGACGATTTCATCCGGTTGTAATTTTCTTGTTTTGTCCATAATTTATTGTTCTTCTTCATCGTATTGCTGGAAGAGGAAATCGTTATAGGGAAAACGGGTGATGTGGATTTGTTTTACCCGTTCATACAATAAAGATTTCAGTGCATCTATATTTGTCCGTTCTTTCGCAGAGACAAATATGCAATTATCTTGTAATTTCCCCATCCAAGTTCGTTTTAATTCATCGAGGTCTATATTTTCTCTGGTACGAGGTGTCAAATCATCTTCATCTTTTTGTACAAAAGTGAAGGCATCGATTTTATTGAACACCATAATCATCGGTTTTTCCGAATTATCTATTTCTGCTAAAGTCTTATTTACTACTTCAATCTGTTCTTCAAAGGTCGGATGGGAAATATCTACTACATGAACCAGTAAATCGGCTTCCCGTACTTCATCCAGGGTTGATTTAAATGATTCGACCAATTCCGTAGGCAATTTACGGATGAAACCTACTGTATCAGACAAAAGGAACGGGAGGTTTTCCACAATCACTTTGCGAACAGTTGTATCTAATGTGGCAAATAGCTTGTTTTCTGCAAAAACTTCACTTTTGCTTAGCTGGTTCATTAGCGTAGACTTGCCGACATTTGTGTAACCGACCAATGCCACGCGTACCATTTTCCCCCTGTTTTTGCGTTGTACGCTTTTCTGTTTGTCTATTTCAACCAGATCCCGTTTCAACTTTGAAATCTTGTCCAGGATAATACGTTTATCCGTTTCAAGCTGGGTTTCACCCGGACCACGCATTCCTACACCACCACGCTGGCGTTCCAGGTGTGTCCACAACCGGGTCAGGCGGGGTAACATATATTTATATTGGGCAAGCTCGACCTGTGTCTTGGCATGAGCAGTTTGGGCACGGCGGGCAAATATATCGAGAATGAGGTTGGTACGGTCCAATATTTTGACCTGTAATTCCTTTTCTATATTACGTAATTGCTTGGCAGAAAGTTCGTCATCGAATATAACCAGACCGATTTCATTTTCTACCACATATTCTTTGATTTCCTGTAATTTACCGCTGCCTACAAAAGTTGTGGTGTTTGGGTAGTCCATTTTTTGTGTAAAACGCTTGACTGCATCCACACCGGCTGTATCAGCAAGGAATGCCAGTTCATCCAGATATTCCTTTACTTTTTGCTCGTTTTGTTCGGCAGTGACCAGACCGACTAAAACAGCCTTTTCTGTCTGTGCTTCAGATATGATAAATTCTTTCATACGGCAAAGATAATCATTTCGGTTATTTCTTTATATTTGTAAGCAAATTAACAAACCAAAATTGTATTAACTATGAAAAAGAGAATGTTACAATGCTACCTGTTTAGTGTACTGCTTAGTCTTTCTTTCGCATTTCAATCTGTTAAAGCTCAACTTTCCGATCCTGCCGGGTGGCGTGAATTTGTGAATAGTAATGAAAATGTACTTATATCGGATACATTCCGTTTACAGACATTCGGTGATTCAAAGGGGGATAACTGGAATTACCAGACTCAGGGTTCTGTTAAAATTATGGACGTGTCTTCTGTCGATATAGATAATCTTGGCGGTAAAATGGGATTAAGGATTTCTCCGGGAGCCAGTTTGCTCTTTTCAAAATATGACCGGACTCATTCGGATGTGTCTGTAAGTCTTTATTATGGAGGGAATTACTTAAACCGTTCGGATTTGCTGGATATAACGATTTATTATGAGGAAGGGGAGAAAATCAATAATCTTTTCCGTCCGTCAAAAGATAATGCTTTCTGTCAGTATTCATCGGTTCTGATAAGAAATAATCCGGTTGCATTTACGGTAAATGCAGCATTTTCAGATAATACAAAGGGGTATTATTGTGTGAAGTATGCGCTGGCGTCGGGTAAAATTCAGCAATATACCTTATTTGAAGGCAGAGGGAACTGGCAGGATACACTTCGTTGGTCTCATCTTCCGGCTTTGAGGAATAGGTGTGCGTTGGTTCAGGGTAATATGGTATTATCTTCTGAAATTTATTGTAAACAGGTTTGTATGGGTGGAGCGACTATGCACATTACCCGGGACGGCTGTCTGAGTACGGAAGAGCTGCAGTTGTATAATACGGAGCTGGTATCTCAAGGCCGGATGAAGATAAATGGACGTATTAAGCTACAGAAAAAGCTGGAAGAAACCGGGAAATGGTATTTTGTCTCATTCCCTTTTAATGTATATCCGGACAATGTGGGAGAAGGCCTTGAGCAGAAAGATGGGATACCCAATGCCGGTGGAAATTTCTTTTATGTCCAGCGATATGATGGGGAAAGAAGGGCGAATAGTAACCTGGCTTCCGGTAATTGGGAGGTCCTGCCTGTTATAACTTCTCAGGAAACCCCGTTGTTTGAAAAGAATAAAGGATATTTAATAGCTTTGGATGAGAAAGCGGATAGCAAGATTCTTACTGTTTTTTCCGAACCGGGTGAAATTCCGGATGATTTTGCAAAGAATGGTATTATTCCGGTGGATGTCCCGGTTTCTACAGGAGAAGCCAAACCGGAAAATTACGGTTGGTATCTTTGTGGAAATCCTTTTCCGGCCCCTCTGTCTCTTTCCCGGATACGGAATAATCCGGCTTTGGATGGTTATGTATATGTGTATGAGGGGAATCAGTATAAGGCATATCCGGTAGGGAGTAATTACGCTCTTCCCTCTTTTGCTGCGTTTTTTGTAAAAGCATCTGCCGGGACTCAATTAGAGGTGATTAATCTTGATACATCTGATGAAAATGTTTTGTTACAATTGGCTTCTCCGCTAAGCTCGATGAAGATGGAACCGCTTTCAGTTATGAATACTTCTGCTTCGGAAGAGATGAAGGAAAGTGAAGTGTCGAGTTTCGTCAGAGATAATACTGTTTATATAAACCGGGGTAAAGGGAATGGTTATGTCCGTTTATTTAATCTTGCCGGAAGCTGTCTGTTTACACAAGCAATAGGGGAAGGAAGCCAGTCTGTGCCATTAACTTGCCCCTCCGGTATCTATATTGTCGAGGTTGTATCAGGAGAATATAATGCACGATATAAAACTGTAATATCCAGATAAAAAATGATTTACTAACATTCCTTATAAGTTTTGAGCAGGAAGGTATACAATATTTTTCCTAAGTTTGCGCCCCGTTTAAATGTTAAAAGCATGAAAAGAATTAATATTACTACAGTAGTCTTATTGATTTATCTAGTCGTTATATCCATAATCGGCTGGCCGGGTAAATATGTCCAGCCGGATTATGTGAAATATTTTTGTACGATAGGTATTACTCTTGTTATTATTTTCTTTTTGCGTTTTATACAGATAAAACGTTTTAAGATGCGTGAAAAGGCTAAAAAAGAAAAAGAGTAAAGAAGATTGAGGCTATCCGTAAATCTGTATAAGAAAAAAGAATCTCCGCATCTGCTATTGTTCCAAAAACAGAGGTTTTAGTGTTAATACCTTTCTTATGTTTTTTTCAAACCATAGTTATGATTTTCCAAAACCATAGTTATGATTTGGGAAAAACATAACTATGAGGCTATCGTACACACAAATCTAAATCCACTTCCGGGAATTATTTATTTTTCATGAACAAAGCTATATTTCTACAAAAGAGGTAGGACTTTTGTATAGAAGAAAAGCAGGTCTTTTAGAGCTAATGATGACTTTCATTTATGTATTTCATAAAAAATATATCGTTTTTCGATAAAAACATTTGGAGATATAAAATATAATATATTCTTTTGCATATCGAAAAACGATAAATAATATCTGCAAAACAAAATAACAACTCTATGAAGACAAGATTAAATATACTGACATATCTGATACTTCTGGCTTTCGGATTACAAATGGGATATTCGCTTTTCTATTCCTGGAGTGATATCTCTTCTTCTTTCCGGAGAGGATATGAAAAAGCAGACAGATTTTCGGAGAAAAGATTTGAATCCGGTAAAAAACAGAACAAGGATGAATCTCTGAACAGCCATTGGCTGACTTTGCGGAAGAACGAAGCAGGTCCGGCTCTTATCGATTCAGTATATAATGCAAAGACCGGTAAATATGCTCCGGCTAGCATAACGGGTGTATTGGTTGAAATACCGGAGGAAGGAACTACCGGTTATTCTATATTGATATGCATGCTTGGAATGTTTTTGCTTCCAACGATAATTGTTTTGGTGATTCTGTTTCTCAAATTGATAAATTCGGTTAAATCAGCCGCAATATTTACGTATGCAAATATTTGGCGTTTGAGAGGAATGGGAATTTGTCTGCTTATTTTGGGAGCTGTATCTGTATTGGGAAATTATGCAGGGTGGCTTACTGCTACTTCTTTAATAGATATTCCGGGATACCGGATAACATCTCAGGATATTATTGAATTTTCTTGGTTTATCAATGCGGCGGTTTTGTTTCTTGCTGCTGAGATTTTCGCCATGGGATTAAGAATGAAAGAAGAACAGGAATTAACAATATAAATACATAAAATAGTATGAAACAGTTTTTTAAAACAGTATTTGCCTCCACTTTCGGAGTGCTGATAGCAGTGGGTATTCTGGGACTTTGTTCCTTTTTCATGATTGTAGGCATTGCTGCCAGTGCCGGAGGTTCGTCAGAGTATGTACCGGAAAAGAATGCAGTCTTTAAACTGTCTTTATCAGGTATATTGGTGGAACAGGCAGTTAAAAATCCATTTTCCGAACTGATGGGTGAGAGTAGTAGCCAAGTCGCTGTTCAGGATGTGATTAAGGCAATTCGTCGTGCTAAAACAAATGAAAATATAAAAGGAATCTATATGGAAGCCGGTTCCTTATCTGGGGGCTTTGCCAGTTTGGAGGCTATCCGTCGTGAATTGCAGGATTTTAAAGAAAGCGGAAAGTTTATAGTTTCTTATGGAGATTCTTATACACAAGGAAGCTACTACCTATGCAGTGTTGCCGATTCCGTTTTTCTGAATCCGCAAGGAAGTGTATCGCTTGTTGGTCTTGCTTCACAGGGCATATTTTATACAGGCCTTGCCGAAAAAATCGGGGTGGAACATTATATCTTTAAGGTAGGAACTTATAAAAGCGCAGTAGAACCGTATTTCCTGAAAAAGTTTAGTGATGCTAACCGTGAGCAGCTAACAGCTTTATTAGGTAGCGTGTGGGGTAATATTACTTCTGCTATTGAGGGTAGTCGCGCTATTTCTTCCGATGAATTGAATCGTTATATGAATGAAGGCTTGGCAATGGGACAGGCTTCTAATGCTATCGACAGTAAACTGGCCGACGGGCTCCGTTATCGTTATGAAGTGGAAAATACGGTAAAAGAAATGGCAGGGCAGGATGCTGATGGCAAGTTGAAAACTGCGGATGTGGATAAAGTAGCTTCCATTAAAGTAAAAGAAAAAGAGAATAAGGATAAGATTACAGTTTTGTATGCGGAAGGTGAAATCAGAGAGGATGAATCTTCTTCTCCTTTCGGTGCGGATGAGCAGGTTATTTCAGAGGAAATGGCAAAAAAACTGCGTAAGTTGAAAGATGACGATAACGTGAAAGCTGTTGTATTCCGTGTAAACTCTCCGGGTGGCAGTGCTTATCTTTCTGAACAAATATGGAAAGAGGTTGTAGAGTTGAAGGCAAAGAAGCCAATTGTAGTGTCTATGGGAAATTATGCGGCTTCCGGTGGATATTATATTTCCTGTGCTGCAAATAAGATTGTTGCAGAACGTACGACCCTGACCGGTTCAATCGGTGTATTTGGTGTATTTCGTAATTTTACCGGAACCTTTGAGAAATTGGGTGTGACAACAGATATTGTAAAAACAAATACGTTTGCCGATTTAGGCGATATAAGCCGTCCGATGCGTGAAGATGAAAAGGCATTGATACAGCGTAGCATAGAGCAAACTTATGATTTGTTCCTGACGCGTTGTGCCGATGGCCGTGGCATGACAAAAGCGAAGATCGATTCTATCGGGCAAGGACGTGTATGGACAGGCGAACAGGCTTTGGAAAGAGGTTTGGTTGACCAGTTGGGAGGTATGGATGTGGCAATTAAGGAAGCTGCGACTTTAGCGAATTTAACGGATTATTCCGTAACGGTTGCTGATGGTCCGAAAGATTTCTTTACTAAGTTCCTTGAAAAGAAAATGGACGGAGTAAAAGTATCCATGGTAAAATCGGTGTTGGGCGAGGAACAGTTCAAGTTGTTCTCTACTATCCGGCAGGCAGAAACCGAATCTGGTATCATTGCTCGTATGCCGTTTACTATTAGTGGATTATAAGCATTAATAATTCATGCGATGAAGAAACAATTGAATATAATCTGTATACTGGTATTCCTTAGCTTGGGCTTTTCTTTGCTTCCCCATATTTATGCAATGGGCACAGGTTTTGTCGCTGGTTTTAAAGAAGGTTGGAATGAAACAAGGGTATTGAAAAGAGGCCTGTCGGAAACAACTCATAGAAGTCCTGTAGAATTGTTTTTAATGCCTGATTTTGGTGGTAATGTAATTCAGTTGGAGAATCTTAAAACAGGAAAGATGCTGGATGTGCAGATGGTCAGTGCTATCGTATGGACGGACCAGAATGCACAAGGTATTCCGAGTTTTATATTTGCTATTCTGGAGTTTATTTATATTGTTACCATTGTCTGGGCCGTCATCAGTTTTTATAAATTGATAAACACGATCAACCACCAGATTATATTCGATTGGATTAATGTCCGCCGGTTAAATAAATTGGGAATACTATTGTTGATTTCTGCTGTCATAGTAATAATAATCAATTTGTTGAATTATTATTCGGTGGCAGAAGATATTGCCCTGGATGGCCATTCAATGAATTTCTTTGAAGTGTTTAACACGATTAATTTGATATTGGGCTTGATAGCACTTTTGGTAGGCCGTATATTCGCTATGGGTATTCGCTTGCGTGAGGAACAGGAGTTGACTATCTAAAAAAAGGAATAAAAAAGATATGGCTATAATTGTAAATTTGGATGTGATGATGGCGAAACGGAAAATCTCGCTGGGAGAACTGGCGGAACGTATCGACATTACACCAGCGAACCTGTCTATTTTAAAGACAGGGAAAGCGAAAGCCATACGCTTCTCCACCCTCGAAGCAATTTGTAAGGAGCTGGATTGCCAACCGGGGGATATATTAGAGTTTAAAGACGGAGATTAAGATTATCAGGCATATAAATAGTCTGATGGCTTACAATTTGTAAGTGGGTGTGTGGCGTTATTGTTGTAAAAATATTTTCGTAGTGTTAAATATGATGTATTTTGTGACTATTTGTAATGATAGTGTTGCTTAATGTGGATAAAACGACTACTTTTGCGCGACATTTTGAAATGAGCAACTCTCATAATACTTTTTTATAATATTTCATAGACACATAGAAAAGGCACGAATAACAAAAGACGTGAGTCCCTGTTATTAGTGCCTTTCTTCTTTTTACTTACAAATTGACAGTTATTCTGTGGAATTACAGGAATAACTGTCTTGTTTCTATTGTATCCTCAAGTTATTTGATGATTTTTTCCAGTTCGGATAAATTCTTTGCAACATCTTCATCCGTCAACTCGTAGTTCGTTAAGTCTCCCGACAGATACTGGTCGTAAGCAGCCATATCTATCAATCCGTGTCCGGACAGGTTAAATAAGATTGTACGAGGTGTTCCTTCTATTTTAGCTTGTTCAGCCTCACGGATGGCAGCAGCAATAGCATGTGCGGACTCTGGCGCAGGGATAATGCCTTCGCTTTGCGCAAATAAAGTTGCGGCCTTAAAAGTGTCGAGCTGTTTGATGTCCACTGCTTCCATCAATTGGTCTTTCATCAACTGGCTGACGATTGAGCCTGCACCATGATAACGTAGGCCACCTGCATGGATATTGGCAGGTGCGAAGTTATGTCCTAATGTAAACATCGGGATCAATGGTGTATAACCGGCTTCATCACCGAAGTCATATTGGAATTGTCCGCGCGTCAGTTTGGGGCAGGAAGCCGGTTCGGCAGCAACGATACGGACATTCTTGCCTTCTGTCAGTTTATGACGGATGAAAGGGAATGAGATTCCGGAGAAATTGGAACCGCCACCAAAGCAACCGATTACTACATCCGGATATTCTCCGGCCATTTCCATCTGTTTTTCTGCTTCCAGTCCGATTACTGTTTGGTGCAACATAACATGGTTCAATACGCTGCCTAATGTATATTTACAGTTAGGTGTCTGCATTGCCAATTCTACAGCTTCGGAAATGGCAGTTCCCAGACTGCCCTGGTAATTCGGATGGTCTGTCAGGATTTTACGCCCTGCTTTGGTACTCATACTTGGAGAAGCAACGACTTGTGCCCCGAATGTTTGCATGATAGAGCGGCGGTAGGGTTTTTGATGATAGCTGACTTTTACCATATAAACGGCCAGTTCCAATCCGAAAGCTTTCGCAGCATAGGATAAAGCGGCACCCCATTGGCCCGCCCCTGTTTCCGTTGTAATATTCGTTACCCCTTCCTGTTTGCAGTAATAAGCCTGTGCAAGGGCGGAATTAAGTTTGTGGGAACCGATAGGGCTTACACTTTCATTCTTGAAGTAGATATGTGCAGGCGTATCCAATGCTTTTTCGAGTCCGGTTGCACGTACCAGGGGAGTAGGACGCCATACCTTATATAATTCACGAACTTCTTCCGGGATTTCAATCCAGGCGTCGGTCGTATTCATTTCCTGATGAGAAACTGCTTTTGAAAATAAAGGATACAAATCTTCCTCTTTGAGGGGCTGCTTGGTCTGCGGGTTCAAAATAGGAAGAGGTTTGTTGGTCATATCGGCAACAACATTATACCATGCCGTGGGGATGTCCTTCTCCTGCAATAAGAATTTTTTAGTACTCATGATTTATATCTGTAGTTTACAAAATTAATCTTTTTAATGATTAAGGCTTACAACCTGGAAGCAAAGGAACAAATAATATTTCTTTCTTCAAATGGAATAGGTGAAAATATATACCTTTGCCACCTCAAATACGGGAAATCGATAATTAATGATAAAATGAAAAAACTATTGGCATTTCTGATTGCATTTTGGGCTATATCAGAAGTTTCGGCACAGAAAAAGAACTTTACTTACAAGTTTTACGGGTTCATAAGAGGGGATTTATTTTATAATACACGTGCGAATATGGCACCTGTCGACGGGAATTTTTATTTATATCCGTTAGATAAGAAGCCGGATGCAGACGGTAAAGATTTGAATGCGGGTCCTAATGGCAGTTTTTATACGTTTACTACCCGGCTCGGCTTGGATTTGACAGGTCCCAATATAGGTACGGCACGCACTTCTGCTAAAGTAGAAACAGATTTCGGGGGCTTTTCCGCAAGTACTACAATGTTGCGTATCCGGCAGGCTTATGTGGCACTCGATTGGGATAAAAGTAATCTGTTGATAGGGCAAACCTGGCACCCTTTGTTCGGTTCTGTAATGCCGGATATTTTGAATCTTTCTACTGGTGCGCCTTTCCAGCCATTCAATCGCAGCCCGCAAATCCGTTACCAGTATAAAACAGGCAAAGTTAAGCTGACAGCATCCGCACTTTGGCAATTACAATATTTATCGAGTGGCCCGAAAGGCATGAGCGAGGAGTATATTAAAAATAGTTGTGTGCCTGAATTTTATATAGGAGCTGATTATACATCTTCCAATGGTTGGTTGGCTGGTGCCGGGATTCATCTGATTTCATTGAAACCTCGTACTTCTTCCGAATGGAATGGCCAGGAATATAAGGTGAATGAGCGTATGACTACCACTTCTTATGAAGTCCATTTTAAATATACCGGACGAAACTATGCTTTTGCCGCAAAAAGCCTGATGGCTTCCTGCCTTGACCAGACCGCATTGATAGGCGGTTATGGAATCAGTGCCATTCATCCGGAAAATGGGGAACAGGAATATACCCCATACCGCCATTCTACAACCTGGGTTAATTTTACATACGGAACAAAATGGAAAGCACATCTTTTTGCTGGGTATACTAAAAATATGGGAACGACAAAAGCTTTGGTTTCCACGACGAAATATGGCATGGGATTGGATATAGATCAATTGCTTTCCGTGAATGTCGCATTTTCTTATAATTTGCCACACTGGCAATTTGGTATGGAATATAATCCGGCTACGGCCTGGTATGGTTCGACCAATATGGAAAATGGGAAGGTTACCGATACACATGCTGTAACCAATCACCGTATTCTTGCCTTGGTAATGTATTATTTTTGATGGATTTTATGCACAGGAAAGTTATTGACCGTTCTACCTGAGAAGGTGGGGCGGTTTTGTTGTTTTAAGCCCCTTTTTAGTGTGTCAAAATGTTTGTGTTTTGTTTGAATTAGCGGTATTTTGACAGAATAAAACCTTTTTTGTTGACGTGTTAGATGCGGATGAATGGTTTTTTAGGGAAAACCGGGCTTTTTTTCAGGCAAAAAGGGACTATTTTCGCACTATCCGGTACCTTTTTTCATTTACTCTGGGGGTATTTTCAATTAGTACCGCTACTAATTCCAACTACTTGCGGACCAAAATACAGTAATCCGCGCGGATAAAACACCTATATTTCGATTTCAAAACATATATGTTTCGATTTTAAAGCATATATGTCCTGTTTTTAGATGTTATTGGGCATGGATGCGGCTCTGGAATGATTGAAAAACCGAACCTGATGCAGATGTTAAATAGTTTATTATATTCTGAAAAACGTAACTATATGATTTGACGCGGATGACGCAGATAAACGCGGATTAAGAAATATAATACCTGTATTAATCTGTGTTTATCCGCGTCATCCGCGTCAAAAAATAATATCCGCGTCCTATCATTTCGTAATTATAAATCCATCAGTGTAAACAAACCGGTAAACCTTAACTTTGCGAGAGTGGCGTATTTGCAACGCTTCCCGTACCTGCCTTCATATAATCCGCGTATGCATGGGGTGTTTTGTCATTTTGATAGTTGGGTCTCTATTCTGATTAGTAATGGCCGATTAATCAATTTCATGATAAATTGTTACCTTTGCGCAAAATTTAAATAGATGAGACGATTAACTGTACTGTTGTGTTTTTTCCTGTGCACATTGTTGAGTGCTGTTTATGCACAAAAAAAGAAATTTTCTTATAAGTTTTATGGGCAGGTCCGGGGAGATTTGTTTTATAATTCCCGTTCTAACGCTGAAATAGTAGATGGATTATTTCATCTTTATCCGAAAGATATTGCTCCGGATGCTGATGGTAAAGATTTGAATGCACGTCCGGACGGGAGTTTTTATCTGTTATATTCCCGTTTAGGATTGGATGTCAGCGGACCGAATATCGGTAAAGCAAAGAGTTCTGCGAAAATAGAATTGGATTTTCGTGGTTCCGGAAGTAATTTTGCTCTATTTCGTATCCGCCATGCTTATGTAAATCTGGATTGGGGAAAATCTGCCGTATTGATAGGGCAGACTTGGCACCCTTTATTCGGGGATGTTTATCCGCAAATGTTGAATTTGTCTACCGGAGCTCCATTCAATCTGTTTAACAGAAGTCCGATGCTTCGTTACCGTTATACGAACAGTGGTTGGCAATTGACTGCTGCAGCCATCTGGCAGTTGCAATATTTATCTGCGGGCCCTAATGGGAAGAGTGAGGAATATATAAAGAATAGTTGTATCCCTGAATTTTTTGTAGGAGCGGATTATAAAGGGAATAATTGGGTTGCCGGTGCCGGAATGGAAGTTCTTTCATTAAAACCGCGTACGCAGTCGACGGTGGGACAGAGTGTTTATAAAGTAAATGAACGGATTACTTCTCTTTCGTTTGAGGCTCATGCAAAATATACGAACAATGACTGGATGGTTTCTGCCAAAACAATGCTTGCTTCTAACCTGACACAAGGGTGTATGTTGGGAGGATATGGGGTTACTGCCATCGATGCCCGTACCGGGGAGCAGGAATATACTCCTTTCCGTCACTCTACCACTTGGATAAATGTTGTGTATGGAAAGAAATGGCAACCGGGCTTATTTGTCGGTTATTTGAAAAATTTGGGAACAAGCAAAGCGCTGGCCGGTTCAACTTATGGGGTTGGTTTGGATGTGGATCAGGTGTTTACAACGAATGTTCAACTGTCTTATTGTTTGCCTCACTGGAAGATTGGAATGGAATATAGCCCTTCCGTTGCCTGGTATGGTGATATGAATAAAGGCAATGGGAAAATTGTAAATACCCATTCTGTAACGAACCACCGTATATTAGGGGTTGTAATGTATATGTTCTGATGAAAGTTCTGATAATAGGAGCAAATGGTTTTGTTGGCAGGCGGATATTGAATACATTATCCGGAAAGGATGGATATATGGTGACAGCTTGTTCTTTTCATCCGGATATTTGTCCGGATGAAAGTTATCAGTATATACAGGCAGATATAAATGACTATCCGGCAATTAAAAAGCTGTTTGATATAGTTTCTCCGGAGGTTGTTATTAACTGTTCCGCTCTCTCTGTTCCTGATTATTGCGAAAAACATCCGGATGAAGCCGATGCCATAAATATGAAGGCGGTAGCGCATTTGGCATGTTGCTGTGAAAAAGCCGGTAGCCGCTTTATCCATTTATCTACGGATTTTGTGTTTGACGGTAAAGAAGATAAACTTTATACGGAGACCGATATTCCGGCTCCGGTTAACTATTACGGAGTCTCCAAATATAAAGGGGAGTTGGCGGTTGCAAGGGAATGTGGCAATTATGCAATAGTCCGTGTAGTCGTTGTTTATGGCAAATCCTTGCCTGGACAACATGGCAACATTCTCCAATTGGTAAAAAGCCGTTTGGAAGCCGGACAGGAAATACGCGTAGTATCCGACCAATACCGTACTCCGACTTATGTAGGCGATGTGGCCGATGGAGTGGAACGCTTGATACACCATAACGCCAGTGGCATCTGGCATATCTGTGGAAAAGAATATGTTTCGATAGCAGATATGGCTTACCGGGTGGCTGATTATTTCAATTTAGACCGTTCTTTAATACATCCCGTTTCTACTAAAGAAATGAATGAAACCACTCTGCGCCCCCAGTATAGCGGGCTAAGTATAGAAAAGGCGCAGAATGAATTAGGCTATTCTCCCCATAGCCTGACAGAAGGTATGAGGAATATGGCTTAGAATCTCCAGCCGAGATTGATTTGCACAACGCTGTTTTTATAGTTTTCTCCGAAAATATTCTTATAGTCTTTGGTGAAAGTATTCGTTAAGCCGATGTTGTAGTTTGCTGAAATCATCATGCCCCATGCAAATTGATAACCAACACCTAACCCTAATGAAAAATCAAAAGTCTTTGCATAATCTTTAAAGGAGAAAGTATTCAGTTTGCTTCTTACGTTAAATCCGAACTGAGGGCCGGCAAATATATATAAACCGTTATATACATAGCCTTTGGCATAGATTGGAATATTGATGTAGTCACTGTAGAAGTAGTTGCCTACGTCCCCTTTGTTTCCCTGCATGGAATAGTATACTCCCGGTTCAATCGCAAAATGTTTAGTCAGCATAAGTTCCCCAGCCAATCCAATGTTAACACCCGGTTTTATGCTTGCTCCGCTATTTGTCATATTAGACAGATTTAAACCGATTTTAGGAATAAAATGAAATTCCTGAGCGCTAACCTGGAGCGTTACGAACATACACAATAAAAAAAGAATCTTTTTCATATTTGTTTCATTGATTACTGATTCCTGTTTAACAGTAAAAATTAAAATAATGTTGCAAATAAACAGTAAATTAAATGAATGTACAATATTTATTCGCACAATGTTTCGACGGGGAAGACTTTTAAAGTTCCTTTTAATGAATCAACCGGGCTGAGCTTAGAAAAGAAAACGATTGTAAAGTTACTTTTGCAAGGTAAGTTCTATCACGTAATCTATGTCCGTGGGGACTTCCTTGAATTTCAGCAACACGCCTTCTTTGTCTTGCGAGAACTTAACCGCGGATTTGTCTTTGAACAAAATAGCTTTCTTTACTTTTTTCCCTGTAACAGGCAGATAAAGGCCGTTATCCTGCAAGTTCAAAATATGAACATACATTTTATCTCCCTTTTCGGTTGTTACTCCCCAGTCGCGTGCCGTTACACATCCGCCACGGGTTCCGTAAATGGTTTCGCCATATGTTTTCAGCCATTCGCCCATTTCTCTCAAGCGGTTGATTGCTGTTGCCGGCAATTCTCCGTTGGGTTGAGGACCGATGTTCATTAATAGGTTGGCATCTTTTCCGGCAGCTTTTACCAGATAATGGATTAATGTTTTCGTGCTTTTATAGTTTTGGTCGGCAATTTTATATCCCCACATGCCGTTCATCGTTTCGCAGGTTTCGAGTGGCAAGCGGCTGATGCTTTGTCCGGATAGTCCGGCCGTGTTTTCTCCCGGAAGGTCGCGTTCGAAGATTTGAATGTCTTCTCCTTTGAAAGGAACGCCGTGGTGGTTGTTGCCGATAAGGCAACCGGGCTGTAATTTATGTATTAAGGCATATTGTTGGGGCAGTTCCCAATCGAAGTCCGGGTTTTGGTCCTGGTCCCACCAACCGTCAAACCAGATAGCACCTATCTTTCCGTAGTTGGTAAGTATCTCGGTCAGTTGGTTGTTCATGAATTGATAATAACTTTTCCAATCCGCTTTTTTCGGATCTTTGCCCGTTCCCCTTCCTGTACGTCCCATAGGGTAGTCGTCGCGATACCAGTCGATATGCGAATAATATACATGCAGACGGATACCTTGTTTGTGGCATTCATCGGCAAGCTCTTTCAGCACATCGCGTTTGAATGGAGTGGCATTTACAATATTATAGTCGGAATACTTGGTGTCGAACATGGAAAAGCCCTCGTGGTGGCGGGAAGTGAAGCAAATATATTTGGCTCCTGCCGCTTTGATTGCCGCAACCCATTCGGCAGCATTAAACTCGATGGGATAGAAGCCCGAAGCCAGTTTGGCATATTCATCTTTGTTGATGTTTGCATTTTGCATATACCATTCGCCTTGTGCAGGCATGCTGTATAATCCCCAATGAAGGAAGATGCCGAACTTTCCGTCTTGAAATTCTTCACGTGCCTGCAAGTTCTCCGGGGTGGGTACATAGTTTTCTTGTGCAAATGTTGTGACACAACATGCGGCCGATAGCAGTAAGGCCAAAAATGTTATTCTCATGGTCAAATGTATTAATTGAGGTAAATATAAGAAATAAAAATGAGCTTGATATATAAATGGCACTGAGATTGATTTTCATCTTATATGCAAGCAGCGAAAGGAGAATCGGATAAATGGAAGAAGGAAGCCAAATTAAAGCCTGAATAAAGGTGTTAATATAAAAGAAAGCAGCCGTAAAAGTCTTTCAATGACTTTTACGGCTGCTAATGTATATTTTAAAAGAATGATTATCCGATATTTTTTACTTTTACCAGATATTCTGCAATCTGAACGGCATTCAGGGCTGCACCTTTCTTGATTTGGTCGCTTACAGTCCAGAAAGTCAAACCATTCGGGTTTGTAATATCTTTGCGGATACGTCCTACGTAAACAGGATCTTTTCCTGCAATGAACAGAGGCATCGGATAGTCTTTCTTAGCCGGCTCATCCTGTAGGATAACACCTTCGGCTTCAGCAAATGCTTTACGTGCTTCTTCCACACTGATTGGATGTTCTGTTTCTACCCAAGTGGCCTCACTGTGGGCACGCATTACCGGAACACGAACACAAGTGGCACTCACTTCAATATCGGAGTGCATGATTTTACGTGTTTCGTTGTACATTTTCATTTCTTCCTTCGTATAACCGTTGTCGGTAAATACATCTACGTGAGGAATAACGTTGTATGCAAGCTGGTAAGCAAACTTTTCTACTGTAGGTTCTTCGCCTTTCAGCAATTGTTCATATTGTTTTATCAATTCAGCCATAGCTGTTGCACCTGCACCGCTGGCTGCCTGATAAGTAGATACGTGTACACGCTTGATGTGCGACAGTTTTTCGATTGCCTTCAATGCAACTACCATCTGGATAGTTGTACAGTTCGGATTGGCAATGATACCGCGCGGACGATTCAGTGCATCTTCCGGATTTACTTCGGGAACTACCAGAGGCACATCGTTTTCCATACGGAATGCGCTGGAATTATCAATCATTACAGTACCATGTTTAGTGATGGTTTCTGCAAATTCGACTGATGTACTACCGCCGGCGGAAACAAAAGCAACATCGATTCCCTTAAAGTCGTCGTTGTGCTTAAGTTCCTTAACGGTATACTGTTTACCACGGAAGGTATAAACACGTCCGGCACTGCGTGATGAGCCAAAAAGCACCAGCTCATCCATCGGGAAGTTTCTCTCGTCGAGCACACGCAGGAATTCCTGTCCTACAGCTCCACTGACTCCAACAATTGCTACTTTCATTTTGAGCACTAATTAATTTGTTTATTGAAAAAATGTAATAATTTTACCAGGCATTAAAGCAAGCTCTATTTATGCCTCAACGCTGTGGCGTGCAAAGATATACAATTTATAAACAAAACCGTAAAACTATGAAACAAATCATTCTATTTTTCTTTGTATTCCTGCCTTTTTGTCTATATTCACAGGTATTTGAAACATTTGACGGACCAAATATTCCTGAAATCTGGATAGGAAAAGACCGGGATAAATTTGCAATCAATCCGGATGGGCGTCTTCAGTTAAATATACAGCCTGCAGCATCCGGTGATGCTTCTATCGGTTTGAATCTGCTGTATGCTTCTGATATGCAGTGGGAGTTTGATGTGCAGATGGGAAATGTTCCCAGCGATAAGAATGCCTTATACGTGTATCTTTATCAGGAAAAAGAAAAATTCTATTATGTGAGAATCGGATATTCCGGGGGGAATAAGTTAGGATTATGCCATAACGGAAACAGGGATATGTTTGAACGGCTGCCCAATAATTATAAAAAGGATTCGTGGGTCCATATCAAGGTAACCCTGGAAGAAAATAAGTATTGGACGATGTATAGCCGTCAGCATGCGGATTCTTATTATGTGGAGGAAGGACATTGCACTTATCCCGTATCTCCGGTAGAGAAAGGACAATTCCTTTTCAAATTTGTTTATACAAAGGAACGCAGCCGTTTGTTTAGTATCGATAATGTAAAAATACAATATGAGATAAAGCCAACCGATACAACCCTTCCTGAAACACCTGAGCCGTCTCCGGAAACGCTTCCCCAATTAACGGAAATCAAGGTGTTGTCTGTATCCGCACTTCAGTTTGTTTTTGATAAACCTGTAAATATAACGGAAGCTGTTTTCTCTGTTTCCGGTATAGGGGAAGTAACCGGGAAAACCTACTCGGATGAGACGCAAACAAAAGTGGATGTCTTTTTTAAAGAAGAGTTGCAGATAGGTTCTGCTTATACGGTTTCATATGCTGGTGTTTCGGATTTGTCTGGCAATAAACTATCCTCTTTTTCCCAGGAATTGGTTTTGGAAGAGCATGGAGAAGAAGGGGATAAAGAAGAAGGCCCGGATGATTCGGGAAATAGTTCTTCCGGCGTTCTATTGATAAATGAAATTATGGCAGACCCAAAAGGTTTGGAGGAGTTACCCGAAACGGAATATGTAGAATTGTATAATACGGAAAATAAAGAACTCTCCCTTGCCGGATGGCAATTCTCTTATGGAGGAAAAGCCAAACCGGTTGGCAATATCCGTGTTCCTGCACAAGGGTATGCTGTCCTTTATCGCTCAGGAAGAGATATCGAAGTGGACGTAACCGGGATTGCTGTTCCTTTGGATAATTTTCCGTCCGCTTTGGCAAATACAGGAAAAGAATTACAGTTAATAGATGCCGGTGGGAAAGTGGTGGATAAAGTCACTTATGCAAAAGCAACCCCTGCTTGCTCATGGGAACGTTCCGGGAATAAATGGGAACTGTCAAAAGACCCAAGGGGAGGTACGCCGGGATCAAAAAATAGTATTTCGGGAACAGTGCCGGATGAACCATCAAAACCGGATATTCCTGATGAACCAGATGAACCGGACGAACCCGATACCTCTCCAGTGGAACCGGTAACCGGGACAGTTTTGCCTGGCGAGCTTATATTTAATGAACTTCTTCCGGAACCTTTTTCCGGAGGAAGCGAGTATATAGAGTTGTATAACCGCTCGGAGCATACTTTGCCGGTATCAATGCTTTCTGTTGCAGTAAGAAAGGGGGATGGGGTACTTGGAACCCGTTATCCTCTTTCATCCGTTTCTGTTCCTGTCGTGGCAGGAGGATATGTGTTATTGACAAAAAGTATGGAAGGAGTAACTTCTTTTTACGGAACGCCCTCTCCGGAAAATTTGTTTGAAATAGCAAAGTTGCCGGTTCTTGCCAATACCTCTTCTACAGTCGTATTGATACGAACAGAGGATGATGTGGTAATAGATGAGATTTCTTATTCTTCCAAATGGCATGCATCTTCCATAAAAGATAAAAAAGGAGTGGCTTTGGAACGTATTGACCCGGAAAAGGAAACGCAGGACCCGGCAAACTGGACTTCCGCATTGGAAGCTGATGGATATGGAACCCCCGGTTTCCAAAACTCCCAATATGCTGAATCGATGATGGAGAATGGGGAACCCACAGGTATGGAAGCACCTGCATATAAAGAAGAAGAGGACAGTTACCGGGTTTCGTTCCTGTTGGATAAGTCCGGTTATAATTGCCGTGCACAAGTGTTCGACTGCTCAGGAAGGTTGGCTGCGGAAATAGCCAATCATGAGGCATTGGGGATTTCCGGTGAGTTATTGTGGGACGGATGCGGGATGGAAGGTAATCGTCTGCTTCCTGGTGTTTATATTTTTTATGCTACGGTTTATCATCCCGAAGGAGAAAAGTTTACGGTTAAAAAAGCCTTTCTTGTTCATTAAATATAGGGAAATCTATTTCGCATTTAAACTTTCACTAATTTTGCAGCCTCATAAAACTGAATTTAGAATGAAACCAACATTATCAACAGCTTCTACCCAGGTGATGCACAGAGAGATAAAAGATTATCTGATGATTGCTTTAGGGATGGTTCTTTACGGTATCGGATGGACCGTTTTTTTGTTGCCTAATGACATTACAACCGGTGGCGTACCGGGTATTGCCTCTATTGTTTATTTTGCAACGGGCTTGCCGGTGCAGTATGTGTATTTTGGTATTAATGCTTTTCTATTGTTGCTTTCTTTGAAAGTATTGGGCTGGAAGTTCAGTGTGAAAACGATTTATGCTGTATTTGTCCTGACCTTCTTTCTTTCAGTGATACAGAAAGTAACGGCAGGTTTATCTCTTTTGCAGGACCAGCCGTTTATGGCTTGTGTACTTGGGGCTTCTTTCTGTGGTAGTGGCATCGGGATTGCATTCTCGGCGAATGGCAGTACCGGTGGAACCGATATTATCGCGGCTATTATCAATAAATATCGTGATATAACGCTGGGGCGTGTTATTATGATTTGTGATATGATTATTATTACCTCCAGCTACTTTGTATTGAAGGACTGGGAAAAGGTTGTGTATGGTTTTGTTACGCTTTATGTCAGTAGTTTTGTGTTGGACCAGATTGTAAACAGTGCCCGTCAGTCTGTCCAGTTCTTTATCATATCGAAGAAATATCAGGAAATAGGACGTGAGATAAACGCTTTACATCGTGGGGTTACGGTTATTGATGCAACCGGACTATATACCGGTCAGGAACAGAAAATTATGTTTGTCCTGGCCAAGAAACGCCAGTCGACTACTATTTTCCGTATTATTAATGATATCGACCCGAGTGCATTTGTTTCACAGAGCGCAGTTATTGGGGTTTATGGAGAAGGATTCGACCATTTTAAGATGAAGAAAAAGAGTTGAATCTATTTTCGGCTTGATCCAAAGGTAGACAAATTGTCAAGGCTGCCCGCTGAAACCTTTATAGGAAGCTATGCTTTAGGGATTGCCGATGCCGCCAGTTAAAGAAAAGGCGGCATCGGTGATTTTTTTATAAGACGGGATGTGAAGGCTCAGATTATGTTTCATATTGAATCGCAGTCTGAATTACAAAGAAGGCTTCAAATCTTCATAACTGTATTGATTGCAATACATTGCCTTTTGTATCAAGAACTTTAAGAGTCATAGACTTTCCTTTTTTTGATAAAATCATGACTGTCGCATTCTCCGGCCGGTTTCCTCCTCCAATGACTACAGGAAAATTATTCCCTTTTGAACCTTTAGGCCAATAAGCGAAACGATGTGTGTGCGCATTAATACTTATATCAAATGGAGCTTTTGCTAATAGGTCTCCCCATAATTCCAAGCAAGGAAGATAACTCTTTTCCGACATGCCATAAAGAGGAATATGATGTAATAAAACTCTTTTAGCTGCTTTCTTGTACTTCTTGCTTGCTAATTCCTCTTGAAGAAACTTCGCTTGTTCCTTCCGGAAACCATCGAAATCATTCAGATTATAATATACCCACGTCGAATCAGGTTTATCTTCGCCACAGTCAAGAACAACAAAGCGGGTATCACCCCAATTAAATGCCCCATAAGTTTTATTTCCTACATAATCAAAAATATTCCTCAACTGAATTGAATAGGCGTTACGTATTTCGTGATTTCCCCGGAAATAGAAAACCGGTACGGTTTCTGCTTTTACTTTTTCATTCAAATAAGATAGGAAATATACAGCTTCCGTTTCGTTTCTGGGATCGTCAATGCAGTCACCGTTAAACAAAACAAAGTCATAATCAGTCCCTTGAATTTGATCTGTTAATAGATCCATGACCTCATTCTTTTTGTGCAAATCATTGAATATAAGAGCTGTGAAATCTGATGTATTAACGTCAGGTACCGTGAAAGAATAAATATCGGAATAAGCAGTTTCTCCAAATTCCTTTTTATATGCCTCATATAAAGTAATCTCCCTGGAACAAACTCTATAATAATAGGTTATTCCCGGCTTTAAATTATTCAAGCGAATCTTATGATGTTTATTGTTGCAAATGATCTGACCATCGACAATCGTTTCTTCACGTTCTTTCAAATTACGATCCAAACCATATTCGACCCAACTATGAACTGGCACATTGGTAAACCAGGAAATCGTAATTCCTCCGTCTAACGGATTTTGTAAATAGGGCTTCGTGCGAAAAATATCAGCTACATCTGCCTTTAATCTTACATCTACGAACAGTGGTAAATGATCCGAAGCGATAGGCTCATCATAAAGCACTTGACGATGTAACACAGAATATTGATTACCATTATCAAATCCGTAAATAAAATCAATACAACGATTCGGATTTTGTCCGGGAATCGTATTGTCTTTATAATTATTCAAAGGTATAAATTTCTTTTGCAAAGCATTTTGAGTAGGAGATCCTTGGACAGAATTCATATCTCCTGCCAAAAACAAAGGTTTATGTATATTTTTTAATGCATCAAATATAATGGGGACAGATAATACTTGATCTTCTTTTGTTAAAGAAAAATGAGAGCAACACATGACATATTTATCAAATTCTGCGATCAGTAATAAGCGACTTTCTTCTCTGCCGGGAAGAGGCAACATCCAATGACGTATAGGTTTTTCCTTTGAAAGTATACCGATGCCATACTTTCCCCCCTGATAGTCTATAGAAGGGCCATAGGTATAGAACATATGTGTACGATCTGACAGTTCCTTCAAAGCGAAGACTCCATTATTACGTATCGATGCACTGTCCAACTCCTGTACTGCTATCACATCCGGATTCACCCGATTCATTATGTCCGCTATGCGCTGATAGTCAATCACCTCGTCCATACCCCGGCAATTCCTTACATTATAAGACATAACACGGAGTGTGTTCTCTTCCTTGGGTTCAATTGTTTTTTGCGCATTTACTGTAAATAAACAGCCAAACAAATAAGCTAACAATAATATATTTTTTTTCATATCTATCATTTTTTGGAGGCTGTGTCAAAAAAGCTATTACTGAACACAGATGACGCAGAACACGCAGATTTACGTAGATTCTTTATAAAAAACTATTGTCTGCGTAAATCTGCGCCCTGTCTGCGTAGTCTGCGTTCCATAATATAGACTTTTGGCACAGCCCCCTGTATTTATTTAATTATAGGCCATCATTCCAACCCGTATTCTGTGTTAGATTGGGATTCAACAAACGTTCCTGGATAGGTATCGGATATAGATAATCTTTTTTCTCATCCCAAACTTTTTTAATATGAGGATTTATGATGATACATCCGGAATTACCATTTTCCAATGTAATATCACTATTAAGTTTTAAATATTGGATATTTTTCCCTTCTAAAACCGGTTTCTCATTTTCATAAATGCAAACATCAATATTTCCGTCTCCATCCAGATCAAAAGATCCTAAACTTGGGAAATACATTCCCTTAAATTGTTCCATGAAAGTAGATCCTTCTTTCCAACGCATCATGTCATCCCAGCGATAGCTTTCCATTACCAGTTCTATCCTTCGTTCCCTACGAATCTCAAGAATCACACCCTTATTACTTCCACTTACATGAGGATATTGCTTTTCCAAATAAGGATCCGGATTTGCATTAGCTTCAGCCATATTAATATTAGGCATATTTACCCGGTCCCTAAGTAGCTTGATTGATTTCTCTAAATCGGTTTGAGTCAATGAACCTAATTCGGCTTTAGCCTCTGCATAAATTAATAAGGCTTCCGCAAAACGGAATAAAGGCATGTCATTAATATCCTTTTGGTTCGTATCCCATTTACGTTCTGTGACAAACTTAATTAACTGATATCCTGTTACCGTAGAACCGAATTCTTGCACTAAAGTCTCAGTCTCACCAATCCTGGTATATCCGGGAGCGCGAACTGTTTGGCTCAAACGAGGGTCCCGGTTTTTCATCTCTTCTGTAAAAAACATAGTATTGTAGCCCGGTTGATCTGTAAAGCGTTTTCCGTCACGCATCAAATAACTGTTTACAAGTCGTTTCTCCAAGCCCGGACGTCCATAAGAGGCTGTCATTGTGTAATAATTCAAATTATGATATACCTGAAACTCATCACTGTATCCTCGCGCAAGAATAACCTCATCGGCAATCGCTTCATGAGAAGCGAAAAAATTTAAATAATCACTTTCCGGCTTTCCTGTATTGTAAATCTTGTATCCACTCTTCGTTATTAATTCATCCGCAGCAGCTACAGCTTCATTCAAGAAATGCTCATAGTCTGGCAAATTAAACTCGGTATGATATTTGCGAAAGGTCCCTTCATGCAAACAGATACGGGCTTTTAATGCTAATGCAGTCCAGTGAGTAATCTCATTCACTTTTTTCTCGGCAGGTAAATGCTCTATTGCATTATTAATATCCTCCAAAATGTTGTCCATAACCTCGGTTCGAGGGGTACGAGGTAACATCAAATTTTCTTCATCCTTATCGTTAATTGCATGGGTATACCAAGGTACATCGCCAAAGCGTTTTACTTTATCAAAATAAAAATAAGCTCTAAAAAAACGAGCTAACGCATCATAACGAAGTCTCGCAGCCTCATCTTTACATTTTGAGGAATTATCAAGATAGAAATTGATATTACGTAAATTTTCCCATTCCCAGCCTCCGCCACTGGTCGGAACAATTCGAGTTCCTCTCAGTTCATCTGCCAGATCCATCTTGATGATGTTATCTATTGCTTCGTTATAAACGCCTTCGGCATTAGGTAATGCATCATAAAACGAGTTTGTATAGAGCCGCAAATCATTTTCTGTATTAAAGAAAGTATTTGGAGATATAGCATCTAACGGATACTTTTCCATATCACATGCTGATAGGCTAAGTCCTATAGTCATTATATAGAGTAACTTCTTCATAAGAATAAACTTTTAATAGGTGGTTTAAAAAGTAATATCTAACCCGACAGAGAAAGTTTTTGATAAAGGATAACTTCGTCCGTTACTATCGGCGACCGGTTGTTCCGGATCAATATAATCTGTGACAAATGGAGTCCATGTAATCAGATTCTCACCACTGATATATAAACGGCAGTTCTGTACAAAAATCTTTTTCATCCACCGCTCCGGAAGAGTATAACCGATAACCAGGTTTTTCAAACGTAAATAGCCTATGTTTTGGATGTATTTATCATTCGGGTCTCTTAAGCATCCTCCGCTATTTAATGCGGTATAACCTCTTAACAGGGGGAAATACGCATCTGTATTCTCCGGGGTCCAAACCAAATCATTGAAATTCTTCGGAGTAAAAGAAAAATAAGGACGGGAATAAGGTCCCCAGAATTTATCCGCATTTGCACTTGGATACCAATCTCTGCGACCTATACCCTGAAAAAAGGCTGACACATCTATTCCATTCCAACTGGCATTCAGGTTAAACCCGTAATTATAACGAGGCTCTGAATTTCCGATAATCTCCATATCTCCAGGATCATCTGCGGTCTTTTTTCCCGGAGAAATAACCTTATCGCCATTAAGATCTCTAAATTTCAAATCACCTGCCCGTAAATGTCCCCATTCTCCCGGGGCTTTTTGGATTTGAGTATTTACTAATTTTTGATCTACATTCCAATTGGCTGCTTCCTCATCAGTCTTAAAGAACCCATCAATACGGTATCCCCATATCTCACCGAATTTTTCTCCTTCATAGTGATTCGCCAGTAATTTATTCGGATTGTCATAACGGGTAATCTCAGATACAGCATCACCTAAAACAAACGATATGCCATAATTAAAAGGTTTTCCTTTCAAGTCAAACTGATCTTTCCAGCTGATAACTAATTCATACCCTTTAGTTCTAAGGTCTCCGGCATTTTGTTGTGGTGAAGCTGCTCCGAAAACGGAAGGAAGTGTTTTCCCGGGTACCAGCATATCCGTGGTGTTACGAACATAGGCATCACCCGATACGTTCAATCGGCTATTCAAGAAACTAAGATCAAGACCGACGTTAACAGTTGTTGCCTTCTCCCAAGTCAAGTTGTCAATAATCGGATTCGGGGAACTTACATTCTGTGTTTTTTGTCCATCGATCAACCAATTAGACAAACTCATATTCATAGTTGAAATATAAGGGTAGTAGTTAGGGCTTTTTGTATTTACCGCCTGATTTCCTAATGAGCCATAGGATGCCCTGATTTTCAAATTATTTACGACTTCTTTTGCTTTCTCGAAAAAAGCCTCTTCACTTAATCTCCATCCTGCAGAAACAGAGGGGAAAAAGCCATATCGCATGCCTGACTTGAACCTGGAAGTTCCATCATACCGACCATTTACTTCTATCAGATACCGATCATTAAAGTCATAATTAGCGCGGAAGAATGCGCCAAACAAAGCATAATCATAAGCACCTCCTTCTACTAACATATCACCGGTTGCCAGTTGTAAATCATTCAGTGATTCTGATATCAAGTTTTTGCGAGAAGCAAAAAGACGGGAATGCTTTTTATTCTCATAATTCACGCCAGCAGTTAAACCTACAGTGTGTTTTCCAAATGTTTGATTATAATTTGCATATACATTTGCGACATGCATTGGGTCAAACCACATCGTTTTTTTTAGTTGATCTGTATTGTAATTAGGAACTTCTTGAATAATGCCCGGTTGTATTGAGTAAGTTGCAACTGTAGAGCGATACCAATCATCTGCTATATAGAAAGAATACGTATAATCCGCATTCAATTTGATATATTTAGTTATATCAAGTTCTAAGCTCGTTGTTGTTGTAAATTCATGGATTCCCTTTGCGCCTTTTGTTCCGCCGTCAAGTAGCATCGCATAAAGACCGTCACCAATAGAATAATTATTTTTCAATGTATTATAAGTAGCTGTTCCATCCGGATTTATTGGAGCATAGCAGGGTAAGGCATGAACTGTTACATATACGAAATTAGGATTACCTCCACCTTCACGTCCATAATAAGTATAATTTTTGTCGTAATATGAAGTATTGTTAGAAACTTTCAGGAAAGGGAATAACTGTGCATTGATTTTACTACGGAAATTGTAAGATGTAAACTTATCCGTATTGATCTTCATAATGCCATCTTTCGTATAAAAATTACCGGAAAGCAGGAAATTGATTTTTTCTGTGCCTCCGGATAAATTTATACTGTGAGACTGGGAAGGTTGATGAGAATTAAATACAGTATTCCACCAGTCATAGTTTCCATAATAATTATAAATGTCCTTACCATTTACATTTTTCACTACAGTCCAGGGGCGAGAAGGATCCTCTGTCTTATCATATCTGCGCGCCTCTAACTCCGCCATATCTTCATCGGTATAACGAGTATATGTGTTTCCTGTGGCACGACGGAATGCCTCATCCAATAAAGAAACAGCCTCATAACCTGAAGTCATAAAATCAGTACGGACCGTAGGTTTGGATGTCGCAAAAAATGTCCCGTAAGAAACACTCATTTTTCCTGCTTTTGCACTTTTTGTTGTTACTAAGATTACACCAAATGCACCACGAGCTCCATAAACGGCAGAAGCCGCAGCATCTTTCAACACAGATATCGACTCGATATCTTTAGGATTCACACGATTGATATCACCCGGAACGCCATCGACCAGTACCAATGGTTCGCCGCCATTAATTGATGCCTGTCCGCGAACATTAATAGAGCCTCCGGCACCCGGTTCTCCTGTAGAAAAGGTGATATTTACATTTGGCATGGTCCCTTGCAATATTTGAGTTGCATTGGATACGGGTCTGTTCTCTAATTCTTTAGCGGAAATTTGCGCCACAGCTCCTGTTAGATTAACTTTCTTTTGTACACCATATCCAACAACAACAACCTCATCCAGGTTTTGGGTATCTTCCGTAAGCTTTATTTCTACAGTAGATTGATTTTTTACTGCAATTTCTTTGGAATTATAACCTATGTAAGATATTAAAAGAATATCTGAAGGTGAAGCTTCTATACTATAGTTTCCATCTATGTCGGTAATAGTCCCAACAGTGGAACCTTTTACTATGATGTTGGCGCCAATGATAGGTTCCCCACTCAGATCTGTTACCCGGCCAGTTATTTTTTTTGTTTGCTGATTTCTCGGTTTATTTTCTATACGAGTAAATAAATAAATTTTTCCGTTTTTAATTTCATAACCCAAGGGTGTTCCTTCTGTTAATTTATCCAAGACCTGAGTAAGTTCTGCATTGGTAAAGTTCATACTAATCCTCCGATTTACATCTACGACTTGGTTGCTATAAGCGATATTAAAACCTGTTTGGGTAGTGATAGCCGCCAGTATTTTTTCTACTTTAGCATTCTCTAACGTAATAGAAACTTGTTGAGCCCTAGCTGTAAAGCTTAGTGAGGATAGAACTAAAAACAGAAAGGCTAACTTCATGGCATTCGGTATTTTCTCAATTAATATTAAAAGGCACCTGCGCCGAGGGCTTTCTAGCTTTTCTTTCATATATTTGTATTGATTTAATAGTTTGTATTAGAAATTTATTTTTAATACGATCGGCAGCCGAAAAATGTAGGAGTTTTTCGGCTGTTTCTATCTTGTCTATTTATGAGGAATCCATAGGCATATCTATTTTAAGGTTAACATTCTATTTCCTGCTCTCCTATAAAATAGACACACGGCAAATCAAAAAGGATGAGTCGCTGTAGTTTATTTTTTTATTTTTTCATCCGGATTTCTATTTTCCCTTCTTTTTCTTCGAATAGTACAGGTGTGATTTTTCCTAATTCATTTAGTATTGTCGTTAGATTTGTACTATCAGTTGTAATCGTATAGGTATATTTCAAGGCTGTGGAGTCTTTTACCTCAAAAGATATATTATAGGTTCTGGCTACTGTCTTTATCACCTCTGATAAAGGTGCATTTTTAAATACTAACACATTCCGTCTCCATGCAGAGTATAATTTAACATCATGTGAACGAACGACTTCGCAACGTCCTGATGCTTTATCATAAATAGCTTTCTCTCCGGGACATAGTTGGTATGATTGGGAAAATTTGGATTTCAGTTCGATTGAGCCTGATTCTAAAGCAATAAATATGGCATCTTCCTCCGGATAGGCTTTTACATCAAAAGTAGTTCCTAAAACTTTGATATCCATATGGGAAAGGTCTACGATAAACGGTCTGTTCTTGTTTTTTGCGACCTCAAACCAGGCTTCCCCTTCCAAATAGACTTTACGCTCGGAAAGACCAAACTTTTTTGGATACCGTATATGACTCCCTGAATTTAAATGGACTTTGCTTCCATCTTGAAAAAGTACCTGCATGCGCTCACCATTAGGGACATAAACTTCATCATATCCGTCATTTGCTAATAAATCGACTTGTGAATTCACACGCATGAAAAGTCCGATAAATAAAGCAATGGGTATCAGAATCGCTGCTGCATATGCAATGAAACGGCGTATCCGTTGGCGATGAAGTTGGCGCATGATTTGCTGATACATTATAGCGGATGGTATCGGATGGTCTATCCATTCGTCTTCCTGACCTATGTTAACAGCTTTCTCATCCATATCCATCCGTTTTGCAAGCCAAGCTTGTCCTTCTGGTGTTTTGAACCAGTGAACCACTTCACGAGCTTCCTCAGGACTCGCCTCATTATTCAGCGTTCTTTCTATTATAATTAAATCGGGTATTTTCATATAATATGTCTTCCTTTATTATATTGACACGCCAAACGATCAATAGGATGAGTTCCACAAATATAAAAGAAATAAAAATAACTGTTCAAAATGTGTCCGTAGTATTTTTATAACTTGAGCGTAATGAGATTTAACTGTAGGCACAGAGATATTCATCTTATCCGCAATTTCTTGATTCGATAGATCCCCTTTTAGTTTATATAGACAGACCTGTCTTTTCTGCTCAGGTAAAAGTTTAATTACTTGGTAGAAATGTTCCATCATGTCCTTCTCTTCTATCTTGGCTAATAGCTCGTCTTCATATTCCGGTGATGATTGTACGATCTCATAATTTTTCTCTAACGCGCTGTTATTATTTCGGATTTCGTTCAAGACATGGTTTTTCAGCATCGTGTAAAGATAGTTTCTCAAATTCACATGAATCACCAACAGGGAACGAGATTCCCATAGTTTCAAGAAAATTTGTTGTACAGCATCTTCTGTCACAAATGAGTTTTTTAGGTATTTATATGCCAATACGTACAGCAATTTATGATATCGCTCATAAATTGCTGTAAACGCATCTTCACTCCCTTTTCTCAAAGCAGAAAGCAAAGCTTCATCACTTTGTGTGGATTTCTGGAAAAAAGACATTTGCTGGTGATGTATTCAATATCAGGATTCAGACTCCATAACCACTTCAATGCGATTGCCTTGTTTCAACAGTTTTTTGATGAATTGTTGGATTTTGGCAGGAGTGATGCCATTTAATGTTTCAATATAATTACTTTCCCCGTTGAAACCTCTAAAATAGTAATTATCCAACGTATTCAACCAATAACTGTTTTCCTGAAGATTTTCAGCATGTCTTTTTAGTATATTATCTTTTGTCTTTTTGAAATCTTCTTCACGAGGTCCGGATTTTGCGATATTTTCCAGTTCGGTGATAACGATTTTATTCATCTGTTCCCGTTTGGCAGGGTCTGTATCGAAATATGCCTGGAAGAAAGTCTGACCTTCTGGGAAATAAGACAGTTGTCCGGAGGTTTGGACGCCATAGGTACCCCCTGCTTCTTCACGGACTTTTTCCATATAAACCAAATCGAGTACCTGTTTCAGCATTGACATCGTTAAAATGTTTTCGAGATTATATTCTATATTCCCCGACCAGAAATTAACTACGGAAGCTTTGGGTGTTTCCAGTTTGCGTTTGAATATATTGGTATAATCGCCTTTGCGTATAGCAGGTACTTCTGCCGGATTTCCTTTTTCGATACGTCCCTGGGTGGGTAATGTAGCCAGATATTGTTCTATATAAGGACGCATTGCGTCTATATTAAGGTTGCCTACGAATGTGAAGACAAAATCTGAAGCATCGGCGAACCGTTCTTTGTACATCTGCATGATACGCAGATAATTGATGTGATCGAAATCGGCTGCTGTAATTCGGGCAGCACGTGGATTATTTTTATAAATGGCTTCTGTTAGCGTATCGCTGAAAGCTACCATCGGATTTAGCTCCAGGTTTTTTAATTGGGCTTTCATGCGCTCTTCAAAAGAAAGATAAGCCTCTTCGTCTATACGGGGTGCCGTAAAGCAGAGGTAAATCAATTCAAATAAAGTTTTTACATCTTCCGGGGTGGAATTGCCGTTTAAATCTTCACTGTTTAATCCAAGTGTAGCGGAACAGGATACCATCTTTCCTGCAAGCACTTTGTTTAGCTCCGTTGCAGAGAAATTGCCAAGTCCTCCCAAGCCGATAACTTCGTTGAATATTTTTAGATTGTCAATATCTTTTTTGCCGAATAGCGTACTACCTCCGGGGCTGGTTGCTGTCATCAGAATTTCATCATCTTTGAAATCAGTGTGTTTTAGCACAACTTTAACACCATTACTTAAAGTCATGACAGTCGCTCCGAATAATGGGTCTACTTTGCTTTCCTTGATTGTTCCGGGAGTAGGTAGAACCGGAATAAGCGGTTCGTTGGAAACAGTCTCTTTGTAAGGTTCTACCGGAAGTTGCTGTGCTTTGATAAAATCGGCAAGCAGTTGCGCTTCAGTCGGATATTTAAGGCCTTCTTTTTCCGGTCCGCTTAAAGTTATGACAATGTTTTTATCGCCAACCAACTCTTTTGCATACCGGTTGATTTCTTCTATCGGTAACTTTGGTGCGATCTGGTTGATAAGTGCATATTCTGTTTCTATACCGGGGATATAACCGCCATCAGTAAAATGCCGGACATATTCGTTGGTATAGCTGCGGTTCTTTTGTTTATCCCGGTCTTTAAACAATGATTCATATTGTTTCAGTATATTGGTACGGGCACGTTCGTATTCGGATGCTGTAAAACCATAACGTTTAACGCGTTCGGCTTCTGTAACGAGGGCATCCATCGCACGTTTTACATCCCCTTCTTTTACCAGGGCAGCTAATGAAAACGCTCCTTTGGTTTTGGTGATGATAAAATCTCCGTCAGAAGCACTTGCTGCAACAAAAGGAGGGTTTGCTTTCTGTACGATTTCGGAAAAACGTTCGTTAATCATTGTTTCGACAGCACTTTCCATATAATCTTTCACTAATCCGGCTACTGTTGCATACATTTCGGCAGGCATTTTTTCATGCTTGTAGAGAATGGAGAGGATGGTGTTGGAAGCTTCCTTGTCTGTAGCAATGGCAACTAATGGTTCTTCATTATCGGCAACTGTAAAGAATTCACGTTTTGCAGGGTTTACAGGTGCGGGAATATCACTGAATATCTTTTTGATATCAACCTCTACCTGGTCTACATTTACATCTCCGACAATAATGATTGCCTGTAAATCCGGGCGATACCATTTTTTATAATAAGCACGTAGTTCATCCGGTTTGAAGTTCTCGATTACATCAATTGTGCCGATAGGCATACGATGGGCATACCGGTTATCCGGTAGAATTTTAGGTAATTGTTGTTCGAGAATACGCATTTGTGCGTTTTGACGGGTACGCCATTCTTCCCGGATTACATTCCTTTCTTTTGCAATTGCAGTGTCTGCCAATGTGATAAAGCCGGACCAATCGTGCAGGATTAGCAGGCAGGAATCTACCGCATTTTTATTTGTTACCGGCGCATTCATAATCATGTAGACTGTTTCATCGAAGCTGGTATATGCGTTGAAGTTTTCTCCTCCACGCATACCAATGCTTTCTGTAAAATCATCCATACCGTGACCAGGAAAATTTTTTGTCCCGTCAAAAGCCATATGTTCAAGAAAATGCGCCAATCCTCGCTGGTTCTCTTCTTCAAGGATTGAACCGACATTCTGTGCTATAAAAAAATCCGCACGGTCTTTGGGTTGGGCATTTTGTCGGATATAATAAGTCAATCCGTTATCGAGTTTACCGTAGCGTACTTTTGGATCTATGGGAAGGGATGGGATGGCGCTCTGTTGTGCCATTAGCTGGAATGCAGCCAGCATCCAGAATAACAGACCGGAAAATAAAATTCGTTTGTACTTCATAATCTTTATTTGTATATTAATATTTGGCTTCTGTTTTTAGGGGCGTAGGCAAATGTAGGCAGTTTTTCTATAAAAACAAATGAAGAGCGGAAACGTTTTATCCGGGTTATAAAAAGCAGATTACTTGCTTGTTAATATAGAAAATTTTATTTTTGCACCCCAAACTCTATTTATTTATTATTTAATCTTTTAATACCTTTAGATGAACCAATTGAAGCAGTGGGTTTACAACCCGATTTTTAGGAAGGATAGTACGGTTTTTTCTGTTTGGATGTTTTTGGGGCTATTATATGCCGTGATAAAACTTCTGATGGGAAAGTTTAATAATTATAGAATATTTGAACACGTGTTTGTACATGCTACAAACGGGCAACCTCTTTATGTAGAGTATCCTGAACAATATTATGATGTAAATCATTATGGATTGTTATTTGCAGCAGTGATAGCACCTTTTGCCGTGCTGCCGGAATGGTTAGGTATGACTTTGTGGATACTTGCCAATACTATTTTTCTTTATTATGCTATTAGCCAGTTACCAATTACTCATAATCAGAAAATATTAATTTATTGGTATGCGATATTTGAATTGATGACGGCGCAGGGTGTACAGCAGTTTAATATCTCAATTGCTGCGATTATTATTCTGACTTTTGTTTGTATAGAGAAGGAAAGGGATTTCTGGGCTGCATTTCTAATTATATTTGGAACATTTATAAAGATTTATCCGATAGTGGGACTTGCCTTTTTCTTTTTCTCTAAACATAAAGTCCGCTTTATTCTATATTGTTTATTGTGGGGTGTTATCTTTTTCTTTGTGCCTGTTTTATATACACCAGGTTTAGACTATACTTTGGAACAGTATACCGAATGGTTTCATTCCATACAGTTGAAGCATGGCCTGAATCTTTTTGCAGATGCCCAAAATGTATCTTTATTGGGTGCCGTGCGTAAAATATCGGGTTGTGCTACTTATAACGATTTATGGTTGATTGTCCCGGGATTAATATTATTCTTTATCCCTTATCTGCGAGTTGTGCAATATAAAAATCAATCTTTCCGTTTGATGTTGCTGGCGAATGTCCTGTTGTTTGTCGTTTTATTCAGTACAGGAACAGAAGCGAGTGGATATGTATTGGCTATGATTGGGGTTGCTATCTGGTATATATGCAGCCCTTCCGGTTGTTCGAAATATAAAAATTGGCTGTTTATTGCTACATTGGTAATTGTAGGGTTATCCACAACGGAATTGGTTCCTCCTTTTATACGAAATGGATTTATCCGTCCATATGTAGTAAAGGCGTGGCCTTGTATTCTTGTTTGGCTAACAGTTTGTTATGAAATGATATTTCTTGATTTTCGAACAATGCCTATTGGTGGTACCGAACGTAAATGACTCAGTAGTGTTTCTGTCTCATTTTTAATATATTTCTAATCTCTTCGACACAATTTAGGAAGTTTCAGGTGGTAGGTTTTAAACGTAAATGTTTACCTTTGCGCCCGACTGTCCGTGTGAGGATAGCTGGATTGATAAATTAATAATTTACTTTATACCGTATGAGAAAGTATAAACTAGTCAACAACGTGTTAGGATGGATTGTTTTCGCAATTGCTTCTACCGTTTATTTGATGACAATCGAATCCACTGCCAGCTTTTGGGATTGTGGTGAATTTATTTCCTCTGCCTACAAATTAGAAGTAGGGCATCCACCCGGAGCACCTTTCTTTATGTTAATGGCGAACCTTTTCACCCGGCTTGCAGCAGGAACGGAAGGAGTGGCAAGAATGGTCAATTCCATGTCGGCTTTATTCAGCGGGCTTACTATCTTGTTCCTGTTTTGGTCTATCACCCATATGGCTCGTAAGATTTTATTGAAAGACGATGAAGAAATATCGTTGGGTAAACTGATTACGATTATGGGTAGCGGACTGGTTGGAGCCTTAGCTTATACTTTCAGCGATACGTTCTGGTTCAGTGCGGTAGAAGGAGAAGTATATGCTTCTTCCTCTTTATTTACAGCCGTTGTATTCTGGCTGATTTTGAAATGGGAGGAGATGGCGGATAAACCGCATGCCGACCGTTGGATTGTCTTGATAGCCTATTTGATGGGGCTAAGTATCGGGGTCCACCTACTGAACTTGTTGTGTATCCCGCCTATCGTACTGGTATACTACTATAAGAAATATCCGAATCCGACAATGAAAGGAACATTGGTGGCTTTGCTGGTGTCGTTCGCTATTGTCGGTCTGATGATGTTTGGTGTGATACAAGGTCTGGTGGAAGTTTGCGGATACTTCGAACTGCTATTTGTAAACGTATTCGGTATGCCGTATAACTCCGGTGTATTTGCCTATGTGATTATACTGGCAGGCGTATTGATATGGTCTATCTGGGAAACGATGCGCGATGAGGTACAACCTGTGCGAATGAAGATTGCTTTTATCCTTTCGGTAGTTCTGATTGGTATTCCGTTTATCGGAAGCGGTTATACACTGGCTGTTATCCTGACTTCCGCATTGACTGCTTATTTGTTTATAAGCAAGAAGGTGAATATTAAGATGTTGAATACCACCTTGGTTTGTTTGATGGTGATCGTAGTCGGTTATTCTTCTTATGCTGTAACATTAATTCGTGCGACAGCGGATACTCCGATGAACCAGAATGCTCCGAGCGATATTTTTACTCTGCGTACTTACCTGGCACGTGAGCAGTATGGTAAAACACCTTTATTTTATGGGCAGACTTTCGTTTCCGAAGTGAAACGTGAAAATAAGGATGGTGCTTGTGCTCCGGTAGTCAAAGAAGGAGAACCGGTATGGAGCCGTGTTATCAAGAAAGATAAAAAGGAAAAAGACCATTATTATATTTCCCGCCATGACCAGGATTATCAATATGTGGATGAACTCAGTACATTGTTCCCCCGTATGTATAGCGCTGATCCTCGTCATATAGAAGCTTATAAGGAGTGGGGACAGGTGAAAGGTGAACCTGTACAGTTTAACCGTTGTGGTGAAATGGTATCGGTAATGAAACCTACATTCCTTGAAAATATCCGTTATTTCTTATCTTACCAGGTGAATTTCATGTATTGGCGTTACTTTATGTGGAATTTCTCCGGACGTCAGAACGATATCCAGGGTAATGGCGAGGTAATGAATGGGAACTGGATTACCGGTATTCCCGCTATTGATGAAATTCTGATCGGACCGCAGGATGATATGCCGCTCGATATAGTGAACAATAAAGGGCATAATGTATATTATATGTTACCGTTATTGCTGGGTATTCTCGGTTTGTTGTACCAAGCTTATTCCGGGGAAAAGGGTATTCAGAGTTTCTGGGTTACATTTTTCCTGTTCTTTATGACAGGTTTGGCTATTGTGCTTTATCTGAACCAGACACCTTATCAGCCGCGTGAACGGGATTATGCATATGCCGGATCATTCTATGCTTTCTGCATATGGATAGGATTTGGTGTCGCGGCACTGGCTAAAGGCTTGGAGCGGTTTGCAAAGATGAGTCCTGTTGTTGCGGGTACGTTAGCGTCAGTATTATGTTTGTTCGTTCCAATTCAGATGGGAGCTCAGAACTGGGACGACCATGATCGTTCCGGACGTTATGTTTGCCGCGATTTTGGTACGAATTATTTGGAATCTTGTGAGCCGAATGCTATTATCTTCACGAATGGCGATAATGATACATTCCCTTTGTGGTATGCACAGGAAGTGGAGGGTGTCCGTACCGATGTCCGTGTATGTAACACAAGTTATTTGCAGACAGACTGGTATACCGACCAGATGAAGAAACAGGCATATGAATCAGCTCCGTTGCCTATCACATGGACTCGTGAACAATATGTACAGGGTAAACGTGATGCAGCTTATGTATTCCCATTGACAGAAGAAGCAATCGATTTGAATACGGCGCTTAATTTCGTACGCAGTGATGATCCTAAATTTAAGAAATTGCCTGGCATTGCTCAGGAACTGGATTATATTCCGTCTGAAACATTAATTTATAAGGTGGATTCGGTTGCCGGTGAAAAAGTTTTGGAAGGTGATACCACTGGTTTGCTTAAGGAGATGACTATCGACCTGAAAGGAAAGAATGCTTTAGGTAAGCAGGAGTTGACAATCCTGGATATGTTGCAAACAAACAATTTCGAACGTCCGATGTACTTTGCCATTACGGTAAGTCCCGACCAGTTTGTCAATCTGGATGGTTATTTCGAACAGACCGGTCTGGCCTATCAGATTGTTCCGAAAAATGCCAACAAGGCTGTCAATACTGAAAAGATGTACGACAATGTCATGAACAAATTTAAATGGGGTGGCGTGGATAAGCCGGGTGTTTACATTGACGAGAATGTAATGCGCATGTGCAAGAGCTACCGTATGATGCTGTTCAACAAATTGGCGGAAGCATTGGTGAGTGAAGGCAAGAAGGATAAGGCACTGGCCGTTCTGGATAAGTCCATGCAGGTGTTGCCTCCGGAAAATGTTCCGTTGGATTACACAGCTCTTGCCACAGCAGAGCTTTATTATATGCTGGGACAGAATCAAAAAGCAGAAGATATCTATACCGTAATTGCAGATAATGCAATGCGTAATGTAAATTGGATTTTCCGTTTGCGGCCTGCTCAGATGGCAACTGCCATAGGAGATCTGGAACAGAATCTTGCTATTTTGCAGCAAGTATTATTAGTAAGCAAAAAGTATAATCCCGAATTCGGTAAGAAATATCAGGAAGAATTTGATAACTACCGTATGGCTTATGGTTCGGTTCGTAGAGAATAAGATATGTTTATAGAACAACCGCCCTGGTTTTACAGGGCACTGTTCCCAGGGGTAATCTGGCGAATACCGGCTAAGAAGAAATGTGTATATCTCACTTTCGACGACGGCCCTATTCCCGAGGTTACCCCTTGGGTATTGGATATACTTGATAAGTATGATGTGAAAGCGACTTTTTTCTGTGTAGGGGATAATGTTCGCAAACATCCGGATGTATATAAAATGGTATTGGAACGGGGACACCGTGTAGGAAACCATACCTTCAACCATATTCAGGGCATCCGTTATTGGAGCCGGAATTATCTGGCGAATGTGGAGAAGGCAGCTTCTTATATTGAAAGTAACCTGTTCCGTCCGCCCCATGGGCATATGCGGTTTCCCCAAGTACTTCGCTTGCGAAAACATTTCCGTATTATCATGTGGGATGTGGTAACCCGTGATTACAGTCCCCATATGACACCGAACGGAGTATTGAACGTAGTGAAGAATTATACCCGCAACGGCTCTGTTATCGTTTTTCATGATTCTCTGAAAGCTGAAAATAATATGCGCGAAGCTATGCCGCGTGCTATCGAATGGCTTAAGGAGCAGGGGTACGAGTTTAAAGTATTCGATTAACGACAAATAATTTATCTACTATGAAACAAACACTGAACATTTTGTTTCTTTCTTTCCTGTTCGTTTTTGCAGCAATGGCTGCTCCCGACGGATTGAAAGAAAGGCTTGCCTCATTGGATGGCGTAAGCGGTATCGAAAAACTTGAATCAGAACATTATGCTGAAAAGTATCTGGTTCGTATTACACAACCGGTGGATCATAAAAATCCGGCGGCCGGAACATTTACGCAACGTGTTGTTGTTGCACATGTCGGATACGATCGTCCTACTATTTTGGTTACCGAAGGGTATGGCGCCGCTTATGCGTTGAGCTCGCGTTATCAGGAAGAACTTTCAAAGTTGTTGAATGCAAATATGGTATTTGTGGAATACCGTTATTTTCTTGAATCGACTCCGAAACCCTGTAACTGGGACTATCTGACAGCCGAAAATTCTGCTTATGACTTACATCATGTAAACCAAACTTTCCGTCAGTTGTATACTGGGAAGTGGATAAGCACGGGTATCAGTAAAGGCGGGCAGACTACAACCCTTTACAGGGCTTATTTCCCAAATGATGTGGATTTTTCTGTCCCTTATGTAGCTCCTCTGAACCGTGCGGTGGAAGATGGCCGTCATGAAGTATTCTTGCGTAAAGTGGGTACTAAGCAAGAGCGGAAAAAGATCGAAGCATTCCAGATGGAAATCCTGAAGCGTAAGGCGGAGATAGTTCCTTTATTGGAGAAATTCTGCAACGACAAGAACTATAAGTTTCATATTCCTATGTCGGAAGTGCTGGATTACTGTGTATTGGAGTATCCGTTTGCCCTTTGGCAGTGGGGCACTCCTGTTTCTGTAATTCCTTCTTTATCTGTCGATACAAAGACATTGTTCCAGCATTTACTGGATATAAGCGGGCCGGATTATTTTGCAGAAGACCAACCGAATGTTTCTTTCTTTGTACAGGCTGCACGTGAGTTGGGTTATTATGGATATGATACGGCTCCGTTCAAAAAATATCTGACAATAGAGAGTAGTAAAGGGTACCTGAATCGCGTTATGCTACCAAAAGAATTGATAGACAAGGTGGAGTTCCGTCCGGAACTTTACAATAAAGTCTATAATTTTTTGAAAGAAAACGATCCTAAAATGATTTTCATTTATGGAGAAATCGATCCATGGAGTGCAACTCGCGTCCCCACTTTCAAAGGAAAGAAAAATGAACAGATTTATATCCAACCCGGCGGTAGCCATCGTGCACGAATCAGTAATATGCCGGAAGACATAAAGGAAAAGATATTGACGCAGATTAATCGATGGCTGGCGGAGTAGAAGTAGCAGTTGACAGTTAACAAGTGACAGTTGACAATTTGCGACAAGCGGAATTGTAAATAATATAAAAAGGGAGTAAGTGTCTTTAATAGAACTTGCTCCCTTTTTTATTTTGTGCTGCTTAAACTGTCAACTGTCACTTGTCAACTGTCAACTTTTTTAATTGGGGTAAACTGCTTTTTCCCAAGCAACTCTTGTTTTGTACCATTCGTTGATTTTAGGGATGGACTGTTGTGGGACAAAGACAGTTAAACCGCAACAGCGGTCGATCGGTTTTGAATAACCTAGGGCTCCGAAGAAAGCATTTTTCGTATGGGCTTCGTAAGTGATTAATTTACCCATAGCAGCCTGGAACTGTTCATATTGTCCGGCTGTAGCCAATTGCTTGATAAAATCGTCGAAGTCGTACAGAAAGCCTTGCCTTAGCGTGTAATAACTATTAGTCAGATATTCCAGCCGTTGCATACTTTGTAGATCTAAATTAAAGATATCCTCTTCACTTTTGTCTGCAAGTATTTCTTTTACTATGGCTGTCAGATTTTCTATTTCGCTTGTTTTTGCAACCGATACGGTAGCTGTTTGGTTATTTCCACTTAACGCATTATAGTAATTATAAAATATTTCTGCTGCTTTTTCTAGTTGGAGATTGTTTTCAAAGAAGACAGGGATAATTTTTTCGTAAGGCCATCCGTCCCCCATTGTTTCGGTAGGAGATGCCAGGATGTAATTTGCTTTATCTTTTAATTCGTAGATACATTCTACGCTTGCCATGTAACAAGCATCAAAGAGGATATAGTTGAAAAGCCCGTTGGGAATACCTTTGGCAAGTTCATCTATCTCCATCCAGTTGGTACCATCTTGGCCGAAAGCTTTCATCATATTTTGGTATTCAGAGGGTACCCACGCGGAACCATGACTCCATAAGTCAAGCCCGTAACTATCGGCAGGAAAACGGGAAACAACTTCTTTAATTACACTTAACAAGACTTCAGGAGAAGCTGAGTTTTGCTTTTCGTAGTCAAGAACTACCTCTTTTATTACTTTTCCATCTGAATTTTCTTTCAACTGAAGCAGTTGAGGTGTTGCTCCTTCGAGGGTATAATATACAATCAGATTGCCGCCATTCAGGTTCTTCTTTGTCGCGACTTTCATCAGGGCATCTAAATTTAATACTCCAAATCTGTTTAAATCATTATTTGCCATCATATAAATTAATAGCGTATGTTTAGCCGGGACAACCGGTTCATCGGATTTGGTACAACTGGTTATGCCAAAGGAAAGAATGAATAAAAAAGCGATTAATTTAGTTTTCATAGGTCAATATATAATATTTTGCGAAGATACAGATATTAATTGTTTCTTTTGTGTTTTCTGCATTGATAATATCTATTATTAGATGAGTTTTATAGATATGTATGAGTAGATTATTAACTGCATTTTAGTAAAAGGAACGCCCCATCCCTTTCAGAACAAGGATGAGGCGTTTTTTAGCGGCTAATTAATTCGAATATCTATTCGACGTCTCCACCACCTGTGTTCCCATTCGGGTCCCACGGTGTAATGTCTGCAGAAACAATGATCTTGTCTTTGAATGTCAAAGTTATGACATGTTTTTTACCCATTTCCAAACCGGTAGCTGTTTCTGATGGAGCACCAATATTAATGATATCAATGATTTTTTCTCCTTCATATTCAGTCGTAACTGTAATAACCAATGGATTGTCTGATGTTCCGTAAGGCTTTTCTCCTCCATTGAATATCATAGGAATAACTCCGATCTTGGTGGGAGTAGTTGGTATTATCATACCTTCAGCATCCTCATAGACAATAACATGTGTATCTGGACTATTGTCTGTTATTTTAACATCTATATTTTCTTTATCATTCAAATACAAGTCAATAGAGCTTGGAATATCTTTGATTAATACTTGTTTGATTTTTCCAAAACCTTTTTGACCTGCAGCAGTCCCTACAACGTTGATTTGAATCTGTGATAGTATATGCTTAAAGGTTAAAACAGGGTCGGGTGTAGGGGTATCCTTTGTTCCAACGCTGTAGGGAAGTGCATGTACGATATCTATTTCACCATTTACATCTGTAAAAGAAACCCAACTTGGTTTTTCACTGGTCCCAACATGGAAAGTTCCTGCCGGATAAAATCCTGTGAAGAATGTCTCTTTTTCCCCATTATAGAATTGCCATTCAGAAGGTAAAACAAACTTTTTACTCGAGTTTATTTTTACAGCCTTAACGCCATCTAATGTAGGCAAAAGAGTACCTTTTTCAATATCAGTACGAATTAAATAAATATCATCCTCTGTTGTAAAATCGTTCTTCTCCTGTGGATTGATAGCCGCTTTGCTAACGATTTCGTTTACACCTATGCCTAAGTTGATTTTGGTTTGATTGCTAGGATCATAAGGATGATCATTGTGACTATTACAACTTACCATACCAGCTATGGCAAGCATACTGAAAACTAATTGTTTAATCATTGGAAATTAACAGTTAAGTGATTGATACTTTGATAAAATTGGTTTTAAAAAAAAATATTACATTGGTCAAGTGTTGTCTCCTCCCTTCTGTAAGGTTTTAATTATAATCTTACCCGTTTATACTCTTTGATTTTCAATACAGCCATGAAATTAATTCAAATGGATTTGAAAATCATTATATTACAAAGATATAGCTAATTTATTTTATATGCAAATGTTATAAGTGTTAATAATGAATTTATTCCGTAATAGGGTGTGAGGAATACTTGTTTTGATGTTTCGTGAGGGTTTAAATATCAATGAGTGGATGATATTTGAGGGTTGGATATTTTTTTTGAAAAAAGATTGTAGATGATGTAATTTAAATACTAAAAGTAGATAGTTTCTTTACTGCCGCCTCCGTCTACCCAAGGGGTGATACTACCGGATAATTGGATGTCTTTGGCTTGTATGGTGAACTCATAGGTTTGTTTCTTTCCAGATTCGAATGCTTTGGTAGATTCGATACGGTAGTCCTTGTTACTCATTCGGACGATGAATACAGGCTTTGTATTTGGGCAAAGCAGGAAGTCGGTTACAATGGTTTGCTCTGTCGGAATAACAGGAAGGTTTAAATCCTTTATAAGGGTATATGGAGTGTTTGAAGCTGTTTGTGTCAACTTGCCTTCTTGTATATTGAGTTGTACTATCGGCGAATAGTTTTCTAAAGAAATACTTTGTAGAATCATATCTTCCTGGATGTCATCTGCTTTTTGGATTTTAATTGTGATAGCGGAAAGGATATGATTGAAGGCGAGGTTTACAATCTCTGTATTCGTCGTTTTATTCCGGTTCTTGACAGGAGTAGCCCACATTATATCGTCTTGTTGATTCAGGTCGAATGGAATACTTTCAAGCATATCGGTTGCCGATGGTGTATAAGGGTAATAGGCATAGAAGTTAAGGAGGGTATCGGGATTGATAGGGTAATGAGTTTCTATGGTCGTTACTAATTCATCGTTACCGGCTTCTTTTGTATAAAGCGTGTTGGTAAGGTCTTTACGAAGCGCTGTGTTTGTATCGCCGTCATCTTTATGATGTCCCCATGAAAAGACTCCGATTTGGGAGTTGTCGGGGAGGGTGGATTCGGTGATGATGGATTTGGATAGGGTTAGGATATGGGTGGAGAAATGAATCTGATAACTAGAAGAATCAGGTATTTGATTATTCTCATTACAAGAAACGTATAAGAATAGTAAACAGCAGATAATGTATATTCTTGTTATCATTTTCATTATATGGTAGGCTTAACTATCATGTAATCACATGATAGTTAAGCCTATTGATCTATTAGTTCTCAATATTGCCATTACCGCTACCTCCATTTTGGATAGAGCTTACTTCTGTTGTAATGGAGATATTATCATTAAATGTAAGTTCAATATTGTGCAAGTAACCAGCTAAAGTACCATATTTATCTGTACCGGAAACATTTGTTTTTATTCCCAATATATTTATTGATTGTGTAGCACCAGTATTGTACTTTTCTGTTTCAATTGCTATTTTGAGATCTGTAGCATTTTCACCTCCAAGCCCTGGTAGTAAAAATTTTGCAGGAATTGTAATCGCATCTATATTTTCTCCTGTTGAATTATCATATATTGTTATATCTGCATTATTCGGAGTGTTACTTGCTGTAATAGCCCTGTTATCTAATGACAGATCTAATGTTTTAGGCATATCTTTGATAATGATCTTTTTTATTTTTCCAAAAGCCGTTTTTGCACTTGCAGTTGCGACCAATTTGATTTGTACTTGAGATAACATATGATCAAATTTCATTTTAGAGTTTGTTGCATCTGTTTGCAATATCTTAGTTCCTGCATCATAAACTTGACTACATAAAATATCTTCTTCGCCAGTTTGTCCGGAGAATGTGATGATATTACTTGTGGGGTCTGTTGCTATTTGAGGATATACTCCAAGAAAATAACTATTAAGAGGAGTTTCATCGTTATTATAATATTTTTGGTCACCGGTTAATGGAATACTACCATCTGCTCCAACTGTATATTTTCCAACAGTATAGCTTGCCCAACTTGAAGGAGTACTGCTTCTATCTTGTCTTAACAATGTGATATTATTGTTCTTTAGTTCTGTTAGCGGAGTGGCTTTAGTAGTGATAGCTCCAACCCCAGCATTCAATTTAATTTCCACCTTTTCCCCATTACCCACTTCATCTACCGGATCATTATTGCTTGAGCAGCTAACCATAGCTGCAATGCTTGCCATGGCAAGCATACTTACTGCTAAATTTTTCATGATTATGAATTTTAATTTGTTAATATATTATTCTCGTTTGTTATTGTATAAATTGCTGTTTATTCGATTATCAGGTTGTCGCCGGAGGCTACTTCCCAGTGGTTGATTTTTACTGTGAAGGAGGGGCCGGGTATAACGGACGCTTCTATCGCTACGTCAATAGAGTTGCCATTTGTATTGTCCAGGGAAGTTCCTAAATCAATATGAGAGGAAGTTGTGCTGCCATCGGATAAGGTAAAGTCTAAAATTATCTCATGGGTGGTAGGGACAGGCTGCTCTTCTCCTTTTTCTTTCGGTTTTCCCAGTATCAAAATGTTTGCATTTATTCCTTCCTCTGAAGGAGTCGTTTCGAAAGTAATATCGGTCTGTGTATTCTCTCCAATAACCTGTTTGCTCAGGCTTATGGAGGTCGGCATACCGCTTATTGCTCCTTTGCAACCGGCTACGTTTTCTATTCCATCTACTTTGATTGCTATGGACAGGTTCCGGACTAATGATTTGGGAGTAAAAGTGATCGATTTATTATCCCCGCCTATTATTTCTAACTCGTCTACTGCTATCCCGTACAATGGGATCGTTCCGGTTTGGGTTTCATTTGCTGCTTTCGTTATGGGAATATAAGCTTCTGCTGTTTCAAAACTTTGCATATTCCTGAAAGCGATATTGTCCGCATCACAGTTAAATACCAGAAGTCTGTACCGGGCAGGTGGTAATGTGAAATTTAACATTGCCGTATTGTTATAGTCCATCTGTATGGTAGAACCTCCCTCTATTGGATAAAAGCAGTACCGAAGCTGGGTAGGAGCGGGATATCCTGGTAATAGTTGATCCCATTGAAAGACATACTGTACGTCTCCTTGCTCCTCGTTATCCGGCGTCTTGTCCGTGCTGCATTTTATCATTGTTGCAATAATAAGGCAACACGCACTCAGGATGATACCTGCTTTTATACAACTTATACTGTTCATTCCTGTTTTGCTACGTGGCAAATGTAGAGAGAATAGTAAGTGATAAAATTGCTTTTTCTAATCAAAAAGTTGTAAAAACAGTCGATAATCCTTGATTTTTATAGATTTTCATCTTTCTCGTTGCGGATCGCACGTGGAGATTTACCGAAGTTGGCACGGCAATAATGTGAGAAGTTAGAGAGGGATTCGAAACCGAATTTATAGCAAATATCAGAAATAGACATTTCTGTTGTCGTCAGGTCATTGTGGATATCCTGGCATTTTTTCTTAGTCATCCATTGGTAAGCCGGTTCACCGAATGTTTCTTTGAACAGGCGGCGGAATGTCGGTGTACTATACCCTCCCAGTTGGGCAAAAGATTCCACATCTTTTGCTTTCAGGTAATTTTGCATTACGAAATAGCGGAATGTTTTGCTATACCTATATATAGGTGCATAAAATGCCGCCATATCTTTCAGGGGATAATAGCAGTTTAGAAGGTAATAAAGTTCCGTCCGCTTGGCATTCAGAAATTCAGCGCAAATAAGAGAATCATTCAGATACATTTTAATACCGTTGATATACAACCGGAGCGGGAAACACATCTGCATGATGGTCGGAGTTATCTGCATATCTTTAGCCAGTTCGCTTCCTTTGTTGAAGCGGTCTGAACAGAGGCTAAGCGGCTTCTCGAACAAATATAAAATACATTCGAGGTTTTCGAGAACCTTAAACTCTACGGATGAACCTATCGGTTGCAGGATGAATTGCCCGTCATGCACAATACTGTTCGGATGCTCTTCGCTTTTTACCTGCACACTGCCTGAAACAATGAAATAGATTGTATTCTGCGAGCATTTGGACTTCGGTACTACGATTCCTTTCGGGAAGGAACGGTACTTGAATACCTGTGTCTGCGAATGCGGGCAGGTGGCACAATCTGTGTATTTCAGACAGGCTATGTCGGGCATACGGCTGGTTTTAGAGTTTTATTTTTTTGCTTTTTCCGTTGCTTTCGTTGTGGAAACGGTCTACAGCCGTAACTACATAACGATATTTCAGCTTTCCTTTATCATAAGGTAGGAGATAACCTGATTCGCGGGTGATAGCCACGATTTTAGACGGGTCGCTCAGGTTGACAGGCTCTCCGTCCATGAAACGGTAAACGACAAAATAGTTTGCCAATTCCGGATTGGTCGCGCTCTGCTCTGCTTCCCAATGTAGCAGGAAGCCTTTAGGCGTCCATTCTGTTTTCAGTTTCTTCACTTCTTTAGGAGCACGGTCGTGCATATGCGTATATGCAGGTATCAGTGCCGGGTAACGGTGGTAATTCCGTTTCAGGCTGTCGGCTACCCCTTTAGTGTTCCATAGAATTTCGTTGGCAGGCCAGAAACAGTTGCCTTTCACGTTGGGCAATGCACGTTCATAGCGCATCTTGCGTGTCAGTTCGCCCGCTTTCATGGTACGTTCCACACTCTGGCCGAGGTAAAGATGGCATCCCTTTGAGTTCTTGTCCCACCATTTGACCAAGGTGATATAGTCGGCGGCAGGATGGCCTATTTCCCAATATATTTGAGGAATATTGTAATCGATCCATCCCTGTTCTTCCCAGTAAAGAATATCAGCATATAAATCGTCATAGTTTTGCAGTCCGTTGGTATTACTGCCCGAACCGTCGGGTGTACTTTTTTTATTGCGGTAGATACCAAACGGGCTGATGCCGAAACGCACCCACGGTTTAGCCAGTAGAATGGTACGCTTCAATTCCCTGATTAGGGTGTTTACGTTTTCTCTTCGCCAGTCTCCACGTTGGGCAGCAGTGTATCCTTTATTTAAACCGTATTTCCGGAAACTCTTATCGTCGGGAAAAGGTACTCCCGGTGCAGGGTATGGGTAGAAATAATCATCCATATGAATGGCATCCACATCGTAACGGGTAACGATATCACGTACAACACGGCAGATAAACTGACGGCTGTCCGGCAATCCCGGGTCAAACAAAATTTGCTTGTTATAGGTAACGAACCATTCAGGATGTTTATTGTAAATATGGCTATCTGCAAACTGGGTGCTGCCGGAGGTGCTGGCGCGATATGGGTTCAACCAGGCGTGGAATTCCATATTCCGTTTGTGGCATTCTTCAATCAGAAATGCCATCAGGTCGAAGTTGCCGGCAGGAGCTACACCTTGTTGTCCGGTATAAAAACGGCTCCAGGGTTCAATATCCGATTTGTAGAAAGCATCGGCTTCCGGACGGACTTGGAAAACGATCGCATTGATGCCGCATTTTTGCAGGTAATTCAGTTTGCGGACAAAATCTTTCCGCATCTGTGCGGGTGTCATGTTTTTGTATTCACCCTGAAAAGCGGTCTGTATCCAAGCTCCGCGAAATTCCCGCTTTGCTTCTTTCTGTGCCGTCTGTTGTGGAATCTGTTGAGTGGTCTTACAGGATGTTACTGCGCATAACAATAAAACCACAAGCAGACGAAGATATTTTGAAACCATGAACGTGCTGTTGTTTTTATAACTTTGAGTATTTTCTTACAATATGCATGCAAATATAACAAAAGTTTGGTTTAAACGAAGAAATGGTTTACATGCTTTGTCCGGGAGGTTAAAATTTCGATCTGTAATGGTAGTATAGCTATCTTTCCTGCATCGATAAACCTTCCGGTTAAAACTACTATCTTTTTGCAAAATGTTTGTGTTTTGCTTTGTTTTGTGGTATTTTATCAGAATAAAGTCGCTTGCGCTGACACGTTAGACGCGAATAAATGGCTTTTTAGGGAGAACCGGGCTTTTTTTCAGGCAAAAAGAGACTGTTTCTGCACTATCCGGTACCTTTTTTCATTTACTCTGGGGGTATTTTCAATTAGTACCGCTACTAATTCCAACTACTTGCGGACCAAAATCCAATAGTCCGCGCGGACAAAACACCTATATTTTGACTTCAAAGCATATATGTTTCGATTTTAAAGCATATATGTCCTGTTTTTAGATGTTATTGGGCATGGACGCGGTTCTGGAATGATTGAAAAACCGAACTTGATGCGGATGTTAAATAGTTTATTATATTCTGAAAAACGTAACTATATGATTTGACGCGGATGACGCGGATAAACGCGGATTAAGAAATATAATGCCTGTATTAATCCACGTTTATCTGCGTCATCCGCGTCAGAAAATAATATCCGCGTCCTGTCATTCCGTAATTGTAAATCTATCAGCGTAAACAAACTGATAAACCTTAACCTCGCAAGAGTGGCATATTTGAAACGCTTCCCGTATCAACCTCCATATAATCGCGTATAAAGGAGTTGTTTTGTCATTTTGTCAAAATGATATAAAAGAGGAAGTCTTCTTTTTTCATACCGTATTATCTCTCGGTTTTATTCCTTACCTTTGTATAGTAGATTTAAACAATAAGCCGCCGGTTGTTTTTCTACCGGCAACAAGATAGATATTATGTCTGAAAATCATTCTATATTCATAAAGGGTGCTCGCGTCAATAACTTGAAAAACATCGATGTCGAGATACCTCGCGACAAACTGGTTGTCATCACAGGATTATCCGGAAGCGGAAAATCATCACTCGCGTTTGATACGTTGTATGCGGAAGGACAGCGCCGTTATGTGGAAAGTTTATCAGCCTATGCCCGGCAGTTCTTGGGGCGTATGGGCAAACCGGAATGCGACTATATAAAAGGCATACCCCCTGCCATTGCTATCGAACAGAAAGTGAACACGCGCAATCCGCGTTCCACGGTGGGGACTTCTACCGAAATATATGAATATCTGCGTTTATTGTATGCCCGGATTGGAAAAACGATTTCACCTATATCCGGAACGGAAGTAAAGAAACATCAGGTAAGCGATATTGTAAAAGAGGTATTGGCTTATCCGGACGGGACCCGTTTTGCCGTTTATGCTCCTGTGATACTACCGGAAGGACGTTCAATGAAGGAGCAACTCGAGATTTTGCAAAAAGAAGGATATTCCCGTTTGTCTTTCAATGATACCGTTTATCGTATTACGGAAGTACTTGCCGACGAGGCATTACTGGCATCTTCCGGCATCGAACTGTTGATAGACCGTCTTGCTGTTTCGGAGGATAAAACATTGAAAAGCCGTCTTGCCGATTCTGCAGAAACGGCATTCTTTGAAGGACATGGTACGTGTATTATCCGTATTTATGCAGCGGAAGGTACGATTCAGAAAGAATACTCCAAACGGTTTGAAGCCGATGGCATGGTTTTCGATGAACCTTCGGATATGATGTTCAGCTTTAATAATCCGTTGGGTGCCTGCCCTACCTGTGAAGGGTTTGGCAAAGTGCTCGGGATTGATGAAAACCTGGTTGTGCCGGATAAAAGCCTTTCCGTATATGAGGGAGCTGTAGTCTGTTGGAAAGGCGAAGTCATGAGTGAGTGGCTACGGGAGTTTATAGCCGACAGTGAGAAATACAACTTCCCGATCCATCGCCCTTACTACGACCTGACACAGAAAGAAAAGGATTTGCTTTGGCATGGTGCTAAAGGGGTGAACGGGATCGATGCCTTCTTTAAATTCGTAGAAGAAAATTTATATAAGATACAATATCGTGTGATGCAGGCACGTTACCGGGGAAAAACGGTTTGTCCGGTTTGCCATGGTTCACGCCTGCGTCCGGAAGCCCTTTATGTACAAGTGGGGGGGAAGAATATAGCCGAACTGGTTACCATGCCGGTTACCGAAGCGAAAGCCTTTTTCGACCGTTTGGAACTGGATGAGAATGATGCCGCTATCGCTAAGCGGTTGCTTGCCGAGATAACCGGGCGTTTGCAGTTCTTGCTGGATGTAGGACTGGGGTATCTTACGTTAGACCGTTTGTCCGCTACTTTATCCGGAGGGGAAAGCCAACGTATCAATCTCGCCACTTCGTTGGGCAGTAGCCTGGTTGGTTCCCTTTATATACTGGATGAGCCGAGTATCGGGCTGCATTCCCGTGATACGGATTTATTGATAAAGGTGCTTCGCCAGCTGCAGGCTTTGGGCAATACGGTGGTTGTGGTAGAACATGATGAAGAAATTATCCGGGCTGCCGACTACATTATCGATATAGGTCCGAAAGCCGGACGTCTGGGCGGTGAAGTGGTTTATCAGGGGGATGTAAAAGACCTGAAAACGGATAGCAACAGTTATACGGTTCGTTACCTGACCGGGGAAGATAAGATAGAAGTTCCTGCATTCCGCCGTCCGTGGAATAATTATATAGAAGTGAAAGGCGCCCGTAAAAATAACCTGAAAGGGGTGGATGTGAAGTTCCCGCTGAATGTGATGACCGTTGTAACCGGTGTCAGCGGGTCAGGAAAGAGTTCACTGGTACGGGATATTTTTTATGAAGGCGTAAAACATTATCTGGATGATGCTGCAAGGTTGATGGTCGACTGTTCGGGATTGAGCGGCGATATGCAACTGATTAAAAGCATCGAGTTCGTAGACCAGAATTCAATCGGTAAGAGTTCCCGTTCCAATCCGGTAACCTATATAGGCGCCTACGATGAGATTCGTAAGTTGTATGGCGAACAGGCTTTATCGAAACAAATGGGATATACGGCTGCTTATTTCTCTTTCAATAAAGAAGGCGGGCGTTGTGAAGAATGTAAGGGAGAAGGTAAAATCACTGTCGAAATGCAGTTTATGGCAGATATTACGCTGGAATGTGATGCTTGTCATGGAAAGCGTTTCAAATCGGATGTCTTGGAGGTAGAGTATCATGGAGCAAGCATCTATGATATGTTGGAAATGACCGTCAACCAGGCAATCGAATTCTTTGAACAGCATGCCGGAACACAGGAGAAAAAGATTGTCCGGAGGTTGAAGCCATTGCAGGATGTAGGGTTAGGATATATCAAACTGGGACAAACTTCTTCCACTCTTTCCGGTGGAGAAAACCAGCGTGTGAAACTGGCTTACTATCTGGGACAGGAGAAACAGGAACCAACACTTTTCGTGTTTGACGAACCTACTACCGGTCTGCATTTCCATGATATCAAAACCTTATTGAAAGCTTTCGATGCATTGATAGCCAAAGGACATACGGTGGTTATCATCGAGCATAATATGGATGTGATAAAGTGTGCGGACTATCTGATAGACCTGGGACCGGAAGGAGGAAATGCCGGCGGGAACCTGGTTTGTGCGGGAACTCCGGAAGAGGTGGCACTTTGTGCAGACTCCTACACCGGCAAATATCTGAAGGAGAAGTTACAGTAAACTTATTTTTTCCGTGCCGACAAGAGCAACCAAAGATAAAAAAACTCTATTTTTGTTTTTAATAATAAAACAATAAATGGAATTGTATAAAAATCATCTGTTTTTAAAACGAATATTGTTGTTGCTGTTGTTACTCTCTGCTTTAGATGTATGGGGACGTAGAGCTAATAATAATCCGGAGAAAAGCATCCTGCTTATCAGTTCGTATTCACCGATTAGGGAAGAAGGAAATCATGTGATTTCTGCATTTGTAGAACAGATGTCGGAAAAAATGCCGGCAAAAGTGCAGGTAGAATATATGAGCAGTGAACAATACCCTCTTTTTTCTTCCTGGCAGGAGTGGATGATACAGCTATTCCAAGCCTATAAAGATAAGCCGGATGTGGTGGTATTGCTTGGCAATGAGGCATGGTCTTCCTATAAGATGACATGTAAAGAAGGTTGGAAGGATATACCGGTTGTATTAGGGTATGTCAAAGAGACTTTTGTGGATTATGAAAAGAATACGGACTCGGATGTCCTCTTTTCCGATGGAATACATTATATCTCTGATACTTTCGGTGGATTTAAAGTTACCGGATATTTTTTCAAGGATTATATAATGGAGAACCTGTTATTGATAAAACAGCTCCAGCCACAAATACGCCATGTTGCTTTCTGCTATGATAACCGGTATGCAAAAGGGTTCTATCTGAATAATTTAAAGCAATTGTTCGATAAGATTGACTCGTTGGATTTATGCTATTTGTCCGGCACCGATTTCACAACGCCCGAATTACTGGATTCGATTGCGAAAATGGATGATTCTTATGCCTTGCTTTCTTCCGGATGGTATACGGATGCCGTGTGTAACCCGCATGCTTATACCATGTTGCACAATGAATTGGCAAGGATGGAGTCTTTTCCTGTTTATCAGGTGATGGATCAGAGCAGGGCGAATATGAATTATATAGGCGGTTATTATGTTTTGGGTGTGGAACAGGGACGCGATCTGGCATTGCTTACTTATGATGTGCTGACAAAAGGAATAGAAAACAGCCCGGCATTCCAGCAAACGCCTGCCCGACCTCATTACTATATTAATTATCCTGTATGGCAGGAAACAGGTATATCTGAAGATTTTCTTCCGGAAGGAGTTTTGTTTTATAATGCTCCGACTTCCATATTGGAAGATCATCCTTTGTCTGTTTTGTGGTTTAGTCTTACCATTATTTTAATGTTGGTATTACTTATTGTCTCCCTTTTTTACAGGAAACGTAAAGAGCAGTATTATAAAACGGTAAATGCCCACATGATGAACCTGCTTGGGAAGATGCCGGATATGGTAATGATCTATGATGAGAATTTAAATATCAAGTACATTATAAATCCTTTGGAGCAGGTTTTGTTCGGAACAGACTGGAGAAAGCTTATCGGGGTAAATGTTTGGAATATAAAAGAGATTTATCCGCTGTCGGATTCAGCTTTGGCTGAGTTGGCACAGAATGTAACCCACACCATGAAAACAAGGGAAGTCCGGGTATTTAATTATGAATTTGTCAAAGGCGGAATCACTTATTATATAAAGGCGCGTACAGTACCTCTCGAAGATAATCAGTTGATTTGTTTTATGCATGATGTAACTCCGTATGTGAAAGCGGAAAGGGAGATTCTGAAGTTGAAAACGTTCTTACAGTCCATTATCGATAATCTGCCGGTAGGGCTGTTTGTAAAGGATGTCTCAAATAAGTTCCGTTACCTGTTTTATAATCAGAAGGTGATGGAGATTAACGGAAACTCAACATCCATTGTATTGGGTAAAAATGATAATGAAATCGGAAATCCTACAGCCGAATTATTCAGGAAAGAAGACTTGCAGGTATTGCAAAGTAATACCCCCGTCTCGTTTGAGTTTGTCCATAAAGATCCGAAAACCGGAGACCCCCAGAGATGGAGTGTCGTGACTAAAACGAAATATCTGGATGGCGAGGGACGTCCTTATATTATAGGGACAGTCGTGGATACGACGGAAATACGTAAAAGTGCATTGGAGTTGGAGAATATCCGTAAAGAATTGTCTATAGCCCTTGATGCGGGAACCATGTCCGCCTGGTGCTATGATATAGAGAAGAAGGAATTTTATTCTTTATATAAGGAAACGGTTGCCAATGAATCATTGTCTTATGAAGCGGCAATTCAGATATTGCATCCGGATGATGAGGCAAAGTACCGTAGGTTTATGGATAGGCTTTCTTCCGGGCTGGATGAGAAGTCGAAAGAAATATTCCGTTTTAAACGGACGGCTGAATACAACTGGTATGAAACATATGCCATCGCTTTGAAATCCGATAAAACGGGAGAAGTGATCCAGATTATCGGAACGGAGCGGAATATCACGGTCGAAATGCAGCGGAATAGGGAACAGGAAGAGAATAAGCTGAAACTGGATTTTACGCTGGATGCTGCTCAGATTATTTCGTGGGAGTTCAATGTGGATACATCAACATTCTATTCTCCGAAATCGACAATTTTTGAAGAAGCAACAATTCCTCTGGAACTTTATTTGACATTTGTGCAGGAAGATGATGCTCTGGTACTGCGTAAAGGGCTGGAGGACTTGTCGGCCGGGCGTATACGGGTGATGGATGTTCAGATTCGTATTCAGACGGAAGCTTTAGGATCGCGCTGGTTTGAAATGCATGCCGTACCTTATGGGCTGGATGAGGAAGGAAGAGCTACCAAGCTGATCGGTTTACGGCGTGATATTACAGATTTGAAGATGACCAACGAATTGATTGAACTTCGCGATAGAGCGGAAGAATCCAATCGTTTAAAGAGTGCTTTTCTTGCCAATATGAGTCATGAGATACGGACTCCGCTGAATGCAATCGTCGGCTTTTCCAATCTGATAGCCCAGGAAGACGATCCGGACGAGATAGCTGAATATGTTAAGATTATAGAGACGAACAACGAACTATTGTTGCAGTTGATTAATGATATACTGGATCTGTCGAAGATAGAAGCAGAGCAACTGGACTTTAATTATTCGGATGTGGATATACCTGCTCTGTTCCGGGGATTAGAGCAGACTTATGTTTCGAGGGTAAAGGAAGGAGTGGAGCTGATTTGTGAATTGCCGGAGGGGGATTGTTTCATTCACTCCGAGAAAAACAGGTTGACACAAGTGATTTCCAATTTTCTGAGTAATGCCTGCAAGTTTACCTCCAAAGGTTCTATTCGCATGGGATATAAGCCTATAGAAGGAGGTCTGCATTTTTATGTTTTAGATACAGGAAAAGGAATTGCGCCGGAAAATGTACCAAATGTTTTCAATCGTTTTGCTAAATTTGATGCGTTTGTACAAGGTACAGGGTTGGGACTTTCCATCAGCCAGTCGATCATACAACATTTAGGAGGCGAAATAGGTGTGGAGTCCGTCTTGGGCGAAGGTACGGAATTTTGGTTTACTTTGCCTTGCGACCCTCATTCTTGAAAAACGGTTAGAACTGATTTATGAGTGGATTATAACCCCGACTATTATGGAAACAGCATTTTTTATTTTATTAATTCTGGTTATTTGGATTAGCTTACACGGTCAGATTGGAAAAGCCATTTCGAATACGGAGAGCCTGAAGAAAGAAATAGCCGAGTTACGGAAACAACTGGAAACTGCCCGTCCAAAGGCAGAAGCCGTAAAACCCGTTCCGGTGGAAGAAAAGGCGGAAGTGAAAAAGCAGGAAATCCTCTTTGTCCCGCCGAAGATAGAGAGGCCTTCTAAACCCAAAAAGAAGCCGCGTCAGGTTAATTATGAGAAATATATCGGAGAAAACTTATTCGGAAAGATAGGTATCCTGATCCTTGTGATAGGCGTAGGCTTGTTTGTGAAATATGCTATCGACAGGGATTGGATTAACGAAGTGTTCCGTACGGTACTGGGCTTTGCAACCGGTGTCGGGTTGCTTGTGATTTCCGGTAAGTTGCGTAAGACCTACCTGACTTTCAGTTCATTACTGGCTGGCGGTGCATTTGCTGTCTTTTATGTGACGGTGGCGATGGCTTACCATTATTATGGACTGTTCAGCCAGGCATCCGCTTTTATCCTTCTGATTATATTTACAATTCTTGTGACGGTCTTGTCCGTATTGTATAACCGGAGGGAACTGGCTATTATCGCACTGATTGGAGGTTTTATCTCTCCTTTCCTGGTAAGCGATGGAATGGGAAGTTATATGGTACTGTTTGTTTATGTTTCTATCCTGAACCTCGGAATGTTCGGGCTGTCCTTGTATAAGAAATGGGGAGAATTGCCGCTTATCTGTTTTGCTGCAACCTATCTTATCCTTGGTGGTTATATATGGACGGCAGATCTGGATATTGCCCGGAGCCCGCAATTAGTCCATCTGATATTGTTCTCTACCTTGTTTTATTTGACGTTCCTGCTGCCGGTTGTTTCGATATTGAATACGGGAAATAATAAAATAAGCCATTTGTTGCTGGCCGAGGTTTCATTGAACAATTTTATTTACCTGTTCTTCTGTCTGTATTTTTTTAGGGAAATGCAACCGGGGCAGAATTTGAAAGGGCTTTTCCCGTTGGGGATTGCTTTGGTGAATGGAGTTATTGCGTTTATTGTCAGCCGGAGGTCGCCGGAAAATAAAATCCTTTATCCGGCTTTAACGGGACTTGCCCTGACATTTGTGTCCATCGCAGTACCTGTGCAGTTGGAAGGGACTTTCATTACCCTTTTGTGGGCTTGCGAACTGGTCATTGTACTTTGGCTCTTTACCCGTTTCCGTATGGTTATCTATGAGTATTTTTCGATAGCCCTGCTTTTCCTGACCAATGCATCCTATTTGATGGATATGGAAAATGCGGTTACGGAGGGAGGCGTAGTTCCTTTGTTTGCCAATGGTATGTTTGCTACCGGCATATTTACGGGGTTTGCCTTGCTGGTGTGGTGCTGGCTGATGAATCGTGAAAAAGAGATGTTTCAGGCTGTAAACGTGTTGAAATATTCTCCGTTTAATGCATTTGTCCTGTTGAACGGGTGTGCCATATTGTATATTGCCTTTATCCTCGAGTTTTTGCTGAATGTGAAAGACTCACATCTTTCTATGGAACTGGCGCAGACGTTTACGGCTGCCGCTTTACTGGCTCTGTTGTTGTGTCTGAGGAAGCGGTTTCCTGTGGCTGTCTATAGTGGTTGCTATGCTTTCGGGCTGTTCCTGTCGGTTTGTCTTTATGGAATTTGTGCGTTCGCCTATCCGGATATTCAGGAGCAGTTGGCGGAATCTTTGAAATGGATTTCGTTTGTTATCATAGCAGTACACATCTGGCTTTTTGCAAAGAGTTACTATGCGGCTTATGATTTCCACCAAAAGATATCCAATCCCATGACCGGATTGCTTAGTTTCTTATCGACAGTATTGCTGGTTATAGGAGTCAATACATTTCTGAAGGAAGTGGGGTATTCGGGGGAGACGAGTGCCGGTTTTTCCGTTTCGCTGATTATTGCCGGTTTCGTGGAAATGTCGTTAGGAATGAGGCTGCATCAAAAGTTCCTGCGTATGGTGAGCTTGCTGACCTTCGGTATTGTACTGGTTAAATTGATACTGGTGGATATCTGGCTGTTGCCTACTGTGGGTAAAATAATCATTTTTATTATCTTAGGGGTCATATTGCTTATCCTTTCTTTCCTTTATCAGAAACTAAAGAAGGTTTTGTTTGAGGCGGATGAAAAGAATGATGTGATCTGTTAACACTGACTGCGATGCACTGCTCCCGTAGCCTTACTCTTTTGCTACCGATAGCAGTGCATCGCTGCAAGAATACCATTATTATTCTGTTGTACTTATCTTCCGTTGGAAGCGGCAGGCAACTTTTGATAGTTGCGGAAAATAATCTGGTCGCGGATGAGGTCCGTTTCATACGAACCGCTAAAGTCCATCAATACGGTACCCAGATTTCCGGTAGCAGGAATTGAGGCTTCACGCCAGTATTGCTTGAAATTGCGAACCATGCCTTTGCCTCCTACCAGTATTTCTGAAAAGCCAACGTTGAAACTTGCAGCATACAACCAGGGATTAGGGATTTTCTGCCATGTATTGTACCCTGAAGTAAAGATGATATTCCAACGGTTTGCTCCGGAGGCTGTAGCCGAGGCCATCACTTTGGCAACTCCGTCTACTTTGTTTTCGGGTGTCTTCGTATATTCGTCACTCAGATAAATTTCAAACGGGAAGTCGCTATCGGTAATCACTGTCGTGTCGTCGTGCCAGTTAATTTGTGGGGCGTCTTTAATCCAACCCATCGAGCCTTCCGAACGGTCGCGTGTCACAACATATATTTTTCCACGAAGGTCGCCGATATTTTTTTCGGCGAACGTCTTATCGCATACTACTTTGCCTTGCCCGTAATCCTGGACGAATTTATTGAACTTGTTATTGAAATAATATTTGTCTTGTTCGTCACAGTTTTCATCTTTTACCATGGCAATAATAAATTCGCCGGGGTTCTCGTTCAGGAAACGCACGGCATCCTGCAAGAAGTCTTTCAGCGAGTTATGGCAATAAATGATACCGTGGTAAATCTTCATCTGGTCGCTGAGGCGCAGGTCGAATGTCCTTACTCCCCAGTTCATTTGTTCGAACCAATCCTGGCTTTGGCATTTGGCAGGGATGATAAGCGTGTTCCAGGTTCCGGCATCATGCGTGCCCGGCATACCGAGGTCGATAAACTTTTTGTTGTCGTCTACGTATGTCATCCATTTGGAGTAAGAAAATCCGTCAGGTTTCCAGGCATCCCGGATGTCCAGAAAGCCCATATGCCCCCATCCCGGTTGCGCGTAGGGTTCCATATAGTGGAATGCGCCGGCAAGCGCCCAGTTTGTTTGGGTAGCGGATTTGTTTACGCCCATTTTAATAAAGATGTTGGCAGTTTCATCCAGAAAGTTTTCGACATCCACTTTTTTTCCTCTGCCGTAAGCGGTAATGCTGTAGATAAGGGTGGTGCCATCCGTATCATAGAAATTAATTTCCTGGAGCCACGGATTGACATTGGAAGCCTGCCAGTTGAGTGCTACTCTTCCGCCGGGTTCGATAATACCGGAGCGCTTAGTCCCTTTGCCGTCCATGTCCCATTGGTCGCTATGTTCGGCTTTCCCGAACTCTACTATCCAGGAACGTGATGTGTTGTTGATTGCCGTGATATATTCGCCTTCGTCGAATGAAATCGAGGCTGTTTCGTCTGCATTTGCCTTTTGTAGTTCTTTCGGTTCATTGCTGTTCTGGCAGGATGTGGCAAGGAATCCTGTAGCTAAAGTAACCAGCAAGGTGGTTGCAAAAGATGAAAATCTGATGTTCTTCATGGTTATTCTGTTTATTCGGAAAATACTTAATAGGATTATGGTGGCAATTTAAAGAGATTTGACGAAATGAGAATGGATATTAGGGTTAATAATTCTTTAATAAAGAGGTGGTTATCGGATGAGTCGAGGAAGTGTGGTACTATATTGAAGATGAAATTCCAAGGCCGGTTCGTTGGTATGGACCGGCCTTGGGCTTCTGTCTGGGAATGTTTAATGTCTTTTATATATTATAAAACATCGATAGTCTTTTCCAAAGCCATGCTGTGAGAACCTTTTATCAGGATATGGTAGCCTTTCAATGGATTGGCTTTTAGTGCAGCAATCAGTTCTTCTGTTGTGGCAAAAGTGGAAAAATCTTTTCCTGCTTTAGTAAACTGTTCGCCGCAAAGAAGTACCTTATCGAAATTGGCTTTTTTGATTTGTTCGATTACTTCCTCATGCAGTTCGTCGCTGGCAGGTCCTAATTCGCGCATATCTCCGAGGATAATTGCTTTAGGGGTAACTTGCATGGCGGAAAAGTTTTCCAAAGCCGCTTTCATACTGCTGGGGTTGGCATTGTAAGCGTCGATAATCAATTCGTTAGCCTCTGTCTTTTTGAGTTGCGAGCGGTTGTTGGTCGGCTCATAGGCGGTTATGGCACGGCTGATTCGTTCAGCTGGTATTTTGAAGTAACGCCCTACGGCAACGGCTGCCAGTACATTATCCAGGTTGTAGGCCCCTATCAAATGGGTTTCCACGGTGTGTAGTTTTCCTTGTTGTTTCCAGTCGAAAGTAAGGAAAGGACTACAACTGATAACGTGTCCCGAAGCAAAAAAGGCTTCATTTGAGCCATAGGTGATTTGTTCGATACCCTGGGCTATTTCCGTCAAATATTTGTTATCGGCATTGATAAATATTTTCCCTTTTGAATGCCGGATGTAGTTGTACAGTTCCCCTTTGGTTTTCACTACATTCTCGAAAGAACCGAATCCTTCCAGATGGGCGCGACCCACATTTGTGATGATACCGTAGTTCGGGTTTACAATATCTGCCAGCTCTTTGATGTCCCCCGGGTGGCTGGCTCCCATTTCGATGACAGCCATTTCATGGTCGTGGGTCAAACGGAGCAGTGTGAGTGGAACTCCTATCTGGTTGTTCAGGTTGCCTTCTGTATATAACAGATTGTATTTGGAAGAGAGAACTGCAGCTAAAAGTTCTTTTGTTGTTGTTTTCCCGTTAGTTCCTGTGATACCAATAATAGGTATGCCGACAGTTTTACGATGGCGGTGTGCCAATTGTTGCATGGTCTTCAACACATCGTCCACCAGGATGGTACGTTCGCTGATGTAGTAGTCCGGATTATCGATTACTGCATATTGGCAGCCGGTGTCCAATGCCTTGGATGCAAATTTGTTACCATCGAACTTTTCACCTTTCAGGGCGAAAAAGATGGAACCGCGCGGGCAGTTGCGGCTATCGGTTGTCACTTTAGGGTGATGCAAAAATAATTCGTATAGTTCTGATATGGTCATATCCTTTATCCTCCGTAAATTCAGTTACAGTTATTTGCCGCAAATGTAGTAATTAAATGTTTTTCCAGTATCTTTGTCGAAAAGAAGATATAATGATGTTACATAAAACGCTCAATATAAAGGGAAAACTAACCTCACTCGATACTCCTTTAGTGATGGGAATCCTGAATGTGACTCCTGATTCTTTTTATGCGGACAGCCGTAAGCAAACCGAAGCAGCCATAGAAGAACGCATTCAAGCTATTTTATCGGAGGGTGGAACGATTATTGATGTCGGTGGGTATTCTTCCCGTCCGGATGCCGTAGAAGTCTCTTCGGAAGAGGAAATGAAACGTGTAGCTGTAGCTCTTGGCATATTGCAGCGGCATTATTCGGAGGTTGCTGTCTCCGTAGATACTTTCCGGGCGGATGTAGCCTGCTGTTCCGTGGAAAAATATGGAGCGGCCATTATAAACGATATATCCGGTGGTGAGCTGGATAAGGAAATGTTTCCGGCTGTTGCCTCATTAAATGTTCCTTATATTATGATGCATATGCGAGGAACTCCCCAGACCATGCAGCAGCATACGGATTACAAGGATATGATGGAAGATATTCTTTTATATTTTGCTGCAAAAGTGCGTGAACTTAATTTGATGGGGGTAAATGATATTGTACTCGACCCGGGTTTTGGTTTTAGTAAAACTCTGGATCAAAATTATCTTCTGATGGGGCACTTACACGAGTTCGATCAATTCGGGCTGCCTTTGTTGGTCGGTGTGTCGCGAAAGAGTATGATTTATAAGTTTTTGGGAGGAACTCCGTCCGAAAGTTTGAACGGGACAACGGTGTTAAATACGGTTGCCCTTTTAAATGGTGCGGATATTCTGCGTGTTCATGATGTGCGAGCAGCTGTTGAAGCAGTGAAAATTGTAGACAAATTGAAAAGGGAAGCTATATGTGGATGAATTTCGGAATAAAAGACCTTATAGATGTCTTATTGGTCGCTTTTTTCCTTTATCAGACCTATAAGTTGATGAAGAGTTCGGGCACGCTGGCTATTTTTAGTGGGGTCGTCTCGTTTATCGTTGTTTGGATATTAGTGTCCCAGGTGTTGGAAATGCGCTTGATGGGAGCGATCCTCGATAAATTTATCAGTGTAGGTTTTGTCGTTCTGGTTATTTTGTTTCAGGATGAAATCCGCCGTTTTTTGATGGCTTTAGGCTCCCACCGCGGATGGAAGTTCTTAGGGAACCTGTTTTCAAAACGTTCCGATGCAAACGAGAACGAAGGAAAGTTTGTTGCGCCGGTTGTTTTGGCATGTATGAATATGGCTAAGAAGAAAACCGGTGCCCTGATTTGTATTCAGCAAGATGTGGACCTGACCATTTATGAGCATACGGGAGAAATGTTTAATGCAGACGTAAACGCTCGTCTGATAGAAAATATATTTTTTAAGAATAGCCCTTTGCATGATGGGGCTATGATTATAGCGGACAACCGTATCAAGGCTGCCGGGTGTATTTTGCCGGTAGCCCAAAATGCCAATTTACCAAAAGATATGGGACTTCGGCATCGCTCGGGATTAGGCATGTCTTTGGAGACTGATGCCTTGATTATCATTGTTTCGGAGGAGCGAGGGAAGATATCGGTGGCACATAATGGGAAACTGGAAGTGAATGTTTCGGCAGAAGAATTGCAGCGAATACTGTCCGGAGAGCGGGAAGTTATAAATTATTGTTAAATGTTCTGAATCTGGTAGGTCTACATGTAAATCTTTTGCTGTTTTTGTAAACTCTATGTTGCATTATGCCTAATTTTGTACCCGAAAGACAGTGACATTTACTAAAAATATAAAAATAGATCTTCCGCTATGGATTTAATGCAAGAAATTATTGCGCGTGCTCAGGCAAACAAACAGCGTATCGTTCTTCCTGAAGGTACAGAAGAAAGAACATTGAAAGCTGCCGACCGTTTAATGGCCGACGGAGTTGCAGACATTATTTTGATTGGTGCTCCTGCTAAAATCAAAGAATTGGCAGCCGGATATGGTTTGAGCCATATTGACCAGGCTACAATTGTCGATCCGAAGAATCATGAAAAGAAGGCAGCATATGCCGACCTGCTTTTCCAACTACGCCAGAAAAAAGGTATGACGCCGGAAAAAGCTGCCGTATTGGTGGAAGATCCTTTGTATCTGGCTTGCCTGATGATTAAATCAGGTGATGCAGATGGTGAGATAGCCGGTGCACAAAATACTACAGGCGATGTGCTTCGTCCTGCTTTGCAGATTGTAAAGACTGCTCCGGGTATGAGTTGTGTGTCAGGTGCATTTATAATGTTTACGAAAACTCCCCAGTATGGAAAAGAGGGTATCCTGGTATTTGCCGATTGTGCTGTAATGCCGAACCCGAATGCACAGGAATTGGCAAGTATTGCTCTTGCAACTGCTACAACTGCCCGTGACATTGTAGGAATGGAACCGCGTGTAGCTATGTTGAGTTTCTCAACTAAAGGCAGTGCGTCACATGAAATGGTAGATAAAGTAGTGGAAGCTACCCGTCTTGCAAAAGAAATGGCACCCGATTTGAAGATTGACGGAGAATTGCAGGCCGATGCCGCTTTGGTAGAAAAAGTAGGTGCACAGAAGGCTCCGGGCAGTGAGATCGCCGGACAGGCAAATGTATTGGTATTCCCTACGTTGGAGGTCGGTAATATTGCTTATAAACTGGTACAGCGTTTAGGCGGTGCGGAAGCTGTTGGTCCTATCTTGCAGGGTATGGCTGCTCCTGTTAACGACTTGTCACGTGGTTGTTCAGTAGATGATATCTATAAAATGGTAGCTATTGCAAGTAATCAGGCTATCGGTTTAAAAGCGTCAAAATAATAAAGGATACAAAAAATAAAGAGATGAAGATATTAGTATTAAACTGCGGAAGCTCTTCTGTTAAGTACAAACTGTTCAATATGGACACCCATGAAGTACTGGCACAGGGTGGCGTGGAAAAGTTAGGATTACCCGGTTCTTTTTTGAAATTTACTTTGCCTGATGGTGAAAAAGTGATTCTGGAAAAAGACCTGCCGGAACATAATGCTGCAATTCAGTTTATTTTGAGTGTGCTGACTGACGAAAAATATGGCTGTATTAAATCGTATGATGAGATAGATGCTGTAGGTCATCGTGTAGTACACGGAGGTGAACAGTTTAGCAGTAGTGTTGAAATTACAAGTGAAGTTATTGGCAAGGTAGTAGAATGTATAGATCTTGCTCCTCTGCATAATCCACCGAATCTGAAAGGTATCCGTGCTATGAGCGCGTTGATTCCTGGTATTCGCCAGGTAGGCGTGTTTGATACGGCTTTCCATCAGACAATGCCGGATTATGCTTATATGTACGGTTTGCCTTATTCTTTGTATAAGAAATATGGTATCCGCCGTTATGGCTTCCATGGGACAAGCCATCGCTATGTATCCAAACGTGCTTGTGATATTCTTGGTGTTCCTTATGAAAAACAGCGTATTATTACAGCCCATGTAGGAAACGGTGGTTCTATTGCTGCAATTAAAGATGGAAAATGTATCGATACTTCTATGGGATTGACTCCGGTTGAAGGTTTGCTGATGGGTACACGTTGCGGTGATGTGGATGCCGGCGCTTTATCTTTTATCATGGATAAGGAAGGCTTGGATGCAAAAGGATTGTCTGACCTGATTAATAAGCAGAGTGGTGTACTGGGATTGTCCGGTCTGTCTTCCGATATGCGTGAAATAGAAGCTGCAGTCGCTGATGGTGATAAGAAAGCGATTTTGGCTCTTAACGTATATAATTACCGTATTAAGAAATATATCGGTGCTTATGCTGCCGCCATGGGCGGTTGCGATATTTTGGTATGGACAGGTGGAGTAGGTGAAAACCAATGGGCTACCCGTCGCGAAGTTTGCCAGAATATGGAATATATGGGCATGAAACTGGATGTGGAAAAGAATGAAGGCATGCGGGGTGAAGAAATGGTAATCAGTACTCCTGACAGTAAAGTTACTGTCATTGTCGTTCCTACAGACGAAGAGTATATGATTGCTTCCGATACGATGGATATATTAAGCAAATAAATATTCTAATCCTCACAGCTTACAAAACACAGGATTAGTGTTTAGGCAGTTCCGACACCGGTTGGAACTGCCTTTTTTTGTCTATCTATAAACGTTGTAAAAAAAGAATGCCAAAAGTGACACAGGTAATGGTGAAAAAACCGGTCACTTTTGACATCTGTCGAACTGATAAAATATAGTGAAAAAGGGTTAGTGAGAGCAAATGTAAAAGATGCAGTAAAAGGAGACAAGTATCCCTGTCCCATTTTGGAGCAAATGGGACTTATTGTTTTGAAATGGGACTTGTTCGAGGAAGAAGCAAACAGAATAAGTAATGATTTCAGGCAAGTACAGAGGCTATGTACATGTAGATCATCATCCCTATAATATCATTTGTGATCGTGATAAACGGACCGGTAGCCAGTGCCGGATCTATTTTGAAACGGTCGAGTGTCATCGGTACTAATGTGCCGAATATACTGGCAAACATAACAACCGCGAAGAGGCTTAAAGATACAGATGCTGTAATGCCGGGGTCTCCCAGGAAAAAGAAATTATAGATAAATACTACAATACTGATGATGCTGGCATTAATTAATGAGACAACGGATTCCTTTAATATCTGCGGAATTATATTGCCACCTTTCAGTGTGTTGTTGGCAAGGCCTTGTACAATGATAGCGGAAGATTGTATTCCGACATTTCCTCCGGTTCCCCCAATAAGTGGAATGAATAATGCCATTTTGGGGTTCATGGCAAAACTGCTTTCAAAATTTCCAAGTATGACCGAATTTCCAAGTCCTCCAATCATTCCGATTAATAACCAGGGCAAACGGGCGGCAGTCTGGGTGAATACATTGTCGGAAGTCTCGACGTCTTGTGAGATACCGGAAGCTAACTGGTAGTCGCGTTCATGTTGTTCACGTACTTCGTCCATTACGTCGTCGATGGTAATCCGACCAACCAATCGTCCGATGCTATCGACAACAGGTAGTGCAACCAAGTCGTATTTCTCGATTGTTTGGGTAACCTCTTCAATACTGTCGCTATCGCGGACTGAAATCGGTTCCTTCTTCATTACATGTTTTATTTTTGAAACGGAAGGATTCGTTATCAGTTTTTGAAGAGGAAGTACACCGCGAAGACGTTCATCGTCATCTACGACATATACGTAATAGATTTCGTCCATGTCTTCGGCTTGTTTACGCATCTCATCGATACATTTGGGCATACTCCAGTTCTCGTTGACAACGATCATCTCAGTACCCATCAAACCACCGGCGGTGTCTTCATCGTATTTTAACAAATCGACGATGTCTCCGGCTTGCTCGACATCTTCGATATGTGAGAGAATTTCTTCTTGGGTGTCTTCATCCAGCTCGCGCATCAAATCAACGGCATCGTCGGTTTCCATATTGTCGACGAAGCGTTTGGCAATTAATTCGTTGGGAAGTTCTTTCAGCAGTTTATGACGGTCTTCTTCATCCAGTTCCATCAATACGTCTGCCGCTTTTTCCCCGTCCATTAGAAGATAAAGGTAAATAGCTTCCTGCAAGTCGAGTTCCTTATAGGCTTCTGCTATATCTGCGGGATAAAGTTCTTTGAGAATACTCTTGATTTGAGCATCATCTTTTTCTGCAATGAATTTTTGCAGGTTGTCTATATACTCTTTAGTTAGTTCAATCATCTTTACTGCCTATAAGTTTATTTTAGATTTTTTTGCCTGATTATTGCATTGCAAAGATAATTCTAACGCAGAAAAAACACTTTATAATTACATGAATTTTGTTTTTTAATTATATTTGTCGTATCCTTGCCTAAAGATAAAGCACTGGCTTAAAGGATTACACTAGCAAAATTAATAATTGACCAAATGAGAAATGTTGTATTTGTATTATGTCTGCTGTTCTTATTGCAGGCTTGCGGAAATAAGGAAGAAAATGATGTTCAGAGTCGCCAAATGTACCAGGTTGCCAGTTTTGATTATTTTGCATCCGGAAAATATGAAGGAGTCTATCCGCTTAATAATTTGTTTGAAAAAGCAGACTTTGGTATAGGTACGGTAGATGGTCTGGATGGAGAAATGTATGTAAGAGATGGCAAAGCATACCGGATTATCTCTTCTGGGGAAGTTGTAGAAGTACCGTCATCTGCAATGTTGCCTTTTGCCATGATGTGCAAATTTAAACCGGATACCATGTTTCTTTATACAGGTAAGATGCCTGTTTATAAAAAGATAGATGAGTTGGTAAATGATTCTACGAAACTGTTGGCCATAGAAATAAAAGGAGTATATGCTTCACTAACAACCCGTTCCGTGCCCAAACAAGAAAAACCGTATAAGAATCTGTATGATATTATTGCGCATGATCAGGTTGTTTTTCATCCTGAAAACTTAAAAGGTACAGCGGTCGGATACCGGATTCCAGCTCGTTGTATAGCTGTAAATCCTACTGGATATCATATCCATTATGTATCGGAAAATGGAAAAGAAGGAGGACATGTATTGGCCTTTTCTACCGACAGTGTGATGGTTTCCATACAAGTACTTGATGATATAGAACTTGTATGGAATAATTAATTTAGTTATCTGCCGTTTTCAGGTGTCGCTCTGTTATGAGAGTCAGTTCGATAAATTGTTCTACGGATAATTGCTCCGGGCGTTTGTCAAAGACAGGCAGAGCGTAATCAGGACAGTCTTTTCCCAATATCGGTTTCATGGAATTACGAAGCGTTTTTCTACGTTGGTTAAAGGATGTTTTAACTACAGTTTTGAATAAAGACTGGTCACAACCCAGTTCTGTCCGGTTGTTCCGTGTCATGCGTATAACGGCACTTTTTACTTTTGGAGGGGGATTGAATACCGTTTCACTAACAGTAAAAAGATATTCGATGTCGTACCATGCCTGAAGCAGTACACTTAAGATTCCATATGTTTTACTTCCCGGACCTGCAGCTAAGCGTTCGGCAACCTCTTTTTGTATCATGCCTGAACAACAAGGAATATGTTCTTTATAATCAAGCACTTTAAAAAATATTTGGCTGGAAATATTGTAAGGATAGTTTCCAATAACGCAAAATTGCCCTGCAAATAATTTGCTGAGGTCTAACCGTAGAAAATCTTCGGCAAGAATCTTACCATCCAATGCAGGAAAGTTCTGTTCCAGATATGCGACAGATTCCAGATCGAGTTCAACAACAGTCAAGTCATGGTTTGCTTCCAGTAAGAATTGGGTGAGGACACCCATTCCCGGACCTATTTCCAATATGGGAAGGTTTTTATAGTCGGATAATGTATCCGCAATGCGTTTTGCTATTTGCAGATCTTTCAGGAAATGCTGTCCTAATGCTTTTTTGGGCTTAACTAATCTCATCCACTTTTTGGTATGATACGTTTGTATTTAAATATAATGTTTATCTTTGCAGACGTACAAAAATACGACAAATAATTTAAAGAATCCATGCACAATGAGTTTAAATACAATATTCCGTACGTTTCTTAAAATAGTCCTTCCTCTTGGTTTCGGTTGTGCTCTTCTCTGGTATTTATACAGTAATATGAACTTTAGTGAGATATGGGATGTCGTTCGTAAAGGTGTGCGTTATGATGTGATCCTGTTTTCTTTATTGTTCGGTTTGGGTGCCAATATTGTGCGTGGATTACGTTGGAAGTTATTGATAAACTCATTGGGGGACAAGATAAAAACAAGTGATGCTGTTTATGCTGTTTTAGGTAATTATGCGGTAAACTTGGTATTTCCCCGTGTTGGTGAGGTTTGGCGGTGTGGAGTGATCCATCGGTATGATAAAATATCTTTTACACGTCTGTTGGGAACCTTATTTGTCGACCGTTTGAGTGATACGATTATGGTCGGTTTGATTACTGTTTCAATCGTCCTTTTTAATTTTGATTTCTTTCGTGGATTCTTTGCGAAGAACCCGTCTTTGATAGAAGGATTCCATTCGATGTTCAATTCTATGTGGATTTATGTCGTTGCTGTAATTTTTATCCTTGGAATTTGGTTTGTTTTCACATTTATGAGTAACTTTACGTTGGTCAAAAAAGCTCGCTCGATATTGACCAATGTGTGGGAAGGAATGAAGAGCATCTGGCTGCTAAAGCAGAAGAAACTGTTCATCCTGCAGACATTGCTACTTTGGTGTGGTTATTTCTGCTATTTTTATATAACATTCTATGCATTTGGTTTTACCCGTGACTTGGGTATTACGATAGGGCTGATTACTTTTACGATGAGTAGTATTGCTGTGGCAGTTCCTGTTCAGGCAGGTATTGGTCCTTGGCATTTCATGGTAATAGCGACATTGGTGAATTTTGGAGTGAAAGAAGTTGATGCGGCGGCTTTTGCTCTGGTTGTACATACTGTTCAGACTATCTGGTTGGGAATAACTGGTTTGTTCGGGGTTGTTGCATTATCATTAAAAAACAGAGCTAAAAGCGAGGCTGTACAAGTGAATAATTAAGCTTGTTCTCCTCGTAAATGATAAATAGCTAATTACAAACTCAAATTGGTAAAAGCAGATTATTTGCATCTTTTAGTGCTTTTAGTTTGTTCTTATCAGTAAAAAACAATTGTATTTATGTCAGCAGAAATCAAAAGTCTTTCTCCGCAACCTGTTTGGGAATATTTTTATGCCCTGACACAAATTCCTCGTCCGACCGGACATATGGAAGCGGTAACCCGTTTTATGGTAGATTTTGGAAAAAGTTTAGGTCTGGAAACTTTACAGGACGAAGTGGGAAACGTTTTGATTCGTAAGCCGGCTTTTTCAGGGATGGAAGGTCGTAAGACTGTAACTTTGCAATCCCATCTGGATATGGTACCTCAGAAAAATTCATCAGTTAAACATGATTTCCTGGTAGATCCGATAGATGCTTATATAGATGGCGACTGGGTAAGAGCACGCGAAACTACTTTGGGTGCGGATAATGGCATGGGTGCCGCTTTTGCTATGGCTGCACTTGCTGATAAGAATTTGAAACACGGACCACTGGAAGCTTTATTTACAATAAATGAAGAAGTAGGCATGGATGGCGCTTTTGGTTTAAAAGCCGGTTTCCTGAAAGGTGATATATTATTGAATTGTGATTCAGAAAAGGAAGGTGAATTATTTGTGGGATGTGCTGGCGGTGCAGACCTGAATATATCCATGCAATTTAAAGAAGATACTTATATTCCAGAAGGAGATGTAGCGGTAAAAATCAGCTTGACTGGTTTGAAGGGCGGTCACTCCGGTGTAGATATTCATTTGGGACGTGCCAATGCTAATAAATTAATTTTCCGTTTCCTGAAAGATGCAGTACGTGATTATGGTGCACGTTTATCCGTTATTGAGGGTGGTTCGTTGCGAAATGCTATTCCGCGTGAAGCGTTTGCTATATTGACAATTCCTGGTGATAATGTGGAGGCTTTGTGGGAATTTGTTTCTGATTATCAGGAAATATTCCGTGAAGAATACAAAGGCATAGAAGAAAATATCAGTTTTGTCGCTGAAATGACGGATATGCCGGCAACCTTAATTCCTGAAGAAATTCAGGATGATTTGATTAATGCCGTAGAAGGCTGTCAGAATGGAGTCATCAGCATGCTGGTTGATTTCCCGGGGACGGTAGAGTCTTCTACTAATCTGGCAATTGTAAAATCGTCTAATGAATTGATTGAAATCCAGATATTGGTGAGAAGTTCTTCCGATAGCCGGAAAGAGGCTGTTTGCTCAAGCTTGGAGAGTGTGTTCTCGATGGCAGGTGCGAAAGTCGAATATGGCAGCGCTTATGGCGGCTGGCAGCCCAATATCAATTCTCCGGTTCTGAAAGTGATGGAACAAACCTGGCAGGATCTGTATGGTAAGAAGCCGGATGTAAAAGTTATGCATGCCGGTTTGGAATGCGGAATTATCCAGGAGACGTATCCGAATATGGATATGATTTCTATCGGTCCGGATTTGGAGCATCCGCATTCTCCGGACGAACGGGTTGGAATCGCGTCTGTTCAACATATCTGGGATTTTATCGTTGCTGCCTTATCTCGAATTTAACAATTAACGGTTGATATATATTTCATACCTCCTGCTAACAAAAAGCAGGAGGTTTTTTGTTAGCAGGGCTACTTCCATTGAAGAATGCCTCCGGAAAACTATATTATCTCCCGTTATTTCTTTACATTTGCCACAAAAAAAATAGAGCGATTATGGCGGAATGCAAGGATGACCACATCTTAAATTCAATCAACTATCCGGAGGATCTGAGAAAATTAGATCCTAAACGGTTGGAGGAAGTATGTGCAGAGTTGCGTCAATATATAATAGATATACTTTCCGAAAATCCGGGACATCTGGGTGCGAGCCTGGGTACAGTAGAGTTAACAGTTGCATTACATTATGTTTTTAATACTCCTTATGACCGTATTGTATGGGATGTAGGTCATCAGGCCTACGGACATAAAATATTGACCGGGCGAAGAGACTCTTTTCATACACTCCGTAAACATGGAGGAATAAGCGGTTTTCCGAATCCGGACGAAAGCCCTTTTGATGCTTTTATTGCAGGGCATGCATCAACTTCTATTTCGGCAGCTATGGGTATGTCGGTCGCTTCGGCTCTAAAGAATGAGCAAGACAGGCATGTGATTGCAGTTATAGGAGATGGGGCTATGACAGGAGGTCTGGCATTTGAAGGTTTGAACAATGCTTCTGCCAATCCTAATAATCTGTTGATCATATTGAATGATAATGATATGGCGATAGACCATTCGGTTGGTGGTTTGAGCCAGTATCTGGTGGATATAACGACCAGTCAGACTTACAATAAGATGCGTTATGATGTGTATCGCGGTTTGCGTAAGATGAAATTGATAAATGATGACCGTCGTGAGAATATCCTCCGTTTTAACAATAGCTTGAAAGCATTGCTTACACAGCAGCATAATTTGTTTGAAGGTTTCAGTATCCGTTATTTCGGTCCGATAGACGGGCATGATATCCATTATTTGCTGAAAGTCCTGAATGATATAAAAGATATGCAGGGTCCCAAGTTGTTGCATATTAAAACGAAAAAAGGAAAAGGCTTTAAACCTGCGGAAGAATCTGCTACGGAGTGGCATGCTCCAGGACTGTTTAACAAGGAGACAGGAGAGCGTATCATCGTTCATAAACTGGATGAACCACAACTTTACCAAGATGTTTTCGGACATACCTTAGTGGAATTGGCAGAACAGGATGAACGTATTGTGGGTATTACTCCTGCTATGCCTACCGGTTGTTCCATGACTTATATGATGAAAGCTTTTCCGCAGCGTGCATTTGATGTGGGTATTGCAGAAGGACATGCTGTGACATTCTCTGCCGGATTGGCAAAGGAAGGAATGATACCGTTCTGTAATATTTATTCCTCTTTTATGCAGCGGGCTTATGATATGGTGATTCATGACGTGGCAATTCAGAAACTTCATATGGTGATGTGTCTCGACCGTGCCGGATTGGTAGGGGAGGATGGAGCTACCCATCATGGCGTATTTGATTTAGCTTGTTTGCGCCCGGTGCCTAATCTGGTTATTTCATCCCCATTGAATGAATGGGACTTGCGTAACTTAATGTATACCGGGTATAAAGCGTGCGACGGTCCGTTTGTGATTCGCTATCCGCGTGGAAAAGGAGAGAAGAAAGATTGGCGTAATCCGATGCAGATTTTACCGATAGGAAAAGGCAAGAAGCTGCGTGAAGGGAATGACTTGGCAATACTCTCGTTGGGACCGATTGGAAATGAAGTAATAAAAGCGATAAAAGAGTTGGAAGGAGAAAGTATCTCGGTCGCACATTATGATATGATTTATTTGAAACCGATAGATGAAGAACTTTTGCATGAGATCGCTAAGAAGTTCTCCCGTATCATAACGGTGGAAAATGGTGTTATACAAGGAGGCCTGGGAAGTGCAGTCCTTGAATTTATGGCAGACAATGATTATACGACGCATGTAAAACGGATAGGTGTTCCGGATTCGTTTATTGAACACGGTTCTGTAAACGAACAATATAAGTTGTGTGGTATCGATGCTTCTAGCATCGCAGGCCTGTTGAGAATTGAGTATGAAAAATTGAATAAGAAAAATTGACAAACCGCTTGGTATATGTCAGTTATTGAAGTATGAAAATTATTATAGCCGGAGCAGGTGAAGTCGGGACTCATTTAGCAAAAATGTTGTCACAAGAGAAACAGGATATTATCCTGATGGACCCGAATGAAGAGCGTTTGAATTTTACAAATTCAAGTATGGAAGTATTACCAATGGTAGGTAACCCTACATCTATACGTGATTTGGAAGAAGCAGGAATCCGGAAAGCGGACTTGTTTATCAGTGTGACACCAGAAGAGACTACAAATGTTACAGCCAGTATCCTGGCATCCAAATTAGGGGCCCGCAAGACGCTTACCCGTATCAATAATTATGAGTATTTGCTGCCAAAGAATAAGGAGTTGTTTGAAAAAATGGGGATTAATTCGATGATTTACCCGGAAATGCTGGCCGCGAAAGAAATAGTGACGGCAGTACGTCGTCCGTGGGCACGCCAGTATTGGGAATTGTTCGGAGGTGCTCTTATCCTGATTGGTGTGAAAGTCAGAGACAACTCAAGATTGGTAGATAAACTTCTTTCCGAATTGTTGAATGAGCAGAAATTATATCATATAGTGGCTATCAAGCGACAAAATGAAACTGTTATACCGCGTGGTACAGATAAGATTTTGTCGGGAGATATCGTTTTCTTCACAACAACGAAAGATTATGTGGAAGATGTACGGATGCACGCCGGGAAAAAAGACCCGGAAGTAAAAAAAGTGATAATTATGGGAGGAAGCCGTATTGCCATACGTGCCTGTCAGTACCTCCCTAATAATATCCGCGTAAAAGTTATTGAAACCAATAAGGAAAAGAGTCATCGCATTGCTGAAGTAGTTCCCAGCAATGTTTTGATTATAAACGGTGACGGTCGAGATACGGATTTGTTGATGCAGGAAGGCATTCAGGATGCACAGGCTTTTATTGCATTGACGGAAAATTCCAGTACGAACATACTGGCTTGCTTGGCTGCAAAACGTTATGGAGTATTCAAAACAATCGCAAAGATAGAAAATATTGATTATATCCCTTTGGGAGAAAGTATGGATATCGGTTCTGTAATTAATAAGAAACTGATTGCTGCAAGTTATATCTACCAGTTTCTGTTGGATGCGGATGTTTCGAATGTGAAATGCCTTACTTTTGCAAATGCAGACGTGGCTGAGTTGGTTGCGCGTCCGAATTCCAAGATAACCCGGAAGCAAGTGAAAGATTTACATTTGCCGAAAGACATGACATTAGGAGGGTTAATCCGTGATGGGATTCCAATGATGATTAAAGGTGATACCCAGATACAGGCATACGACCATGTAGTTGTATTCTGCCTGGATACGGCTATGCGCAAATTAGAAGACTTCTTTAATTAAAGTTATGCTGAATTTTCGTTTTATATTGAAAATGCTGGGAGGAATATTTATCCTCGAAACATTCTTCATGTTGGCGGCTACGGTGGTTTCGTTTCTTAGCAATGGGGAAGACCTGATTCCTTTACTGAAATCCTGCGGGATTATGTTTGGAACAGGACTTTTGTTTTATGCAATAGGTTTCCGTGCAAATGAATATAATGCTGGGAGACGTGAAGGGATGTTGGTAGTCACTCTTACTTGGATATTTTGTTCCTTATTGGGAATGCTTCCATTCTATTTAGGAGGATATATACCTACAATAACTGATGCTTTTTTTGAAACAATGTCCGGTTTTACGACAACCGGTTCTACCATTCTTACAGATGTGGAGGCTCTGCCACACGGTGTATTATTTTGGCGAAGTCTGACTCAGTGGCAGGGAGGTATTGGTATTATCGTCTTTACTGTAGCGCTATTACCTATTTTAGGCGGCGGGGCGGCACAAATGTTTGATGCGGAGACTCCAGGCATTACACATGAGCGTTTTCGTCCGCGTGTTGCTCAGGTTGCTAAACGGCTTTGGGGTATCTATTTATTTTTTACTGCAATATTGATTGGTTTACTTTGGGTAGGACCAATGGATTTCTTTGATGCTGTGAATCATGCGATGACCACTATGGCAACAGGGGGATACTCTACTAAAAATGCGAGTGTGGCTTATTGGGATTCTGCCTATATAGATTATGTGATTACTGTGTTTATGTGCATCGGGGCTACCAATATGACTCTTTTTTATTTCTTTTTCAATGGAAAATTCAGCAAGTTGTTTAAGGATGAAGAAGCTCGTTGGTTTTATATTTTTGTAGTTGTCACGATGTTGATAGTTACTGTTTATCTGCTTTTGAAAGGTATATATCCTGATTTCCTTACGGCATTTCGTTTTGCTTCTTTTCAGGTTGCCACTTTGGTTTCTACATGTGGTTTTGCTACAGCCGATTTTATACCTTGGGGACCATTCTTTTGGTTAATCGCGATTATTTTGATGATCGTTTGCGGCTGTGCCGGCTCAACCAGTGGGGGATTGAAAACGGGGCGTGTTATGATTCTTACAAAGAATCTGCTGAATGAATTTAAAAAGCGGACGCATCCGCATGCCGTATTGCCCGTCAGAGTGAACGAACATGTATTATCTTCAGAGATTGTGTTCCGTGTATTGTCTTTTGCTTTTATTTATATAAGCCTGATTGTATTAGGATGTTTATTATTGTTGGTAGATGGGTTGGGTTTTGAGGAAGCTGTGGGCTCGGCTGTGTCGGCTGTGAGTAATACCGGTCCGGGGCTTGGCAGTGTTGGACCTGTCGGGAATTTCTCCGGATTACCTGATTTTTCCAAATGGGTATTGGCTATGTTGATGATGGTAGGACGTTTGGAAATATTTACGGTAGTTACCATCCTTTTACCTGGTTTCTGGAAACAATAAAACAAAAACATATATGAAAACACAAATGATGTTATTAACCTTTATTGGTAGTATCTTCTTATTGCCAGGATTTGCTCAGAATATAGCAAAACCGGAGACTACGGATTTATTGCCGGAACATACATTTACTTCTGGAATAGAAGGGCCTGCAACGGATGAAGCCGGGAACTTATATGCCGTAAATTATGAGAAGGAAGGGACAATCGGCATTGTCCATCCGGATGGAACACATGCTTGTTTTGTGGTACTTCCGGAAGGCTCTACGGGAAATAGTATCTGTTTTAATAAAGAAGGAAATATGCTGGTAGCTGATTATACCGGACATAATATCCTGAAAATAGATATGAAAACTAAAGCAATATCCATCTATGCCCATGAACCGAAAATGAACCAGCCAAATGATATGGTTCTTGCTCCCAATGGAAATTTGTATGCCAGTGACCCGGACTGGAAGAATAAAAAAGGTCAGCTTTGGTTGGTTAACCCCAATGGTAAAGTCTCCTTGCTGGAAGGTAATATGGGAACAACAAATGGGATAGAGGTAAGTCCTGATGGCAAAATGCTTTATGTGAATGAATCCGCCCAGTTGAAAGTTTGGGCATATGATATTCAGCCGAATGGAACATTAAAAAATAAGCGGCTGATACATACTTTTGAGGGGTATGGCATGGACGGTATGTGTTGTGATATAAAAGGAAATATCTACCTCTGCCGTTATGATAAAGGAACCGTCGTTCTGCTGAATCCCAAAGGCAAGCTACTACGTGAAATTCAACTGAAAGGTAAACAACCTTCAAATATTACTTTTGGAGGTCCGGATAATAAGACTTGTTATATTACCTTGCAAGACCGGGGATGTTTTGAAACCTTCCGTTCGGAATATCCGGGAAGGAAATAAGCTGTTAGTATAGCGGATGGTTATTAAAACATATGATAACCTTTCAACTCTTTCCGCAAAGCTTTGGATTTATTATTTGTAACCTCATCCATTAGTTTCCAGAAACGGTCGCTATGATTCATTTCTACCGTATGGCAAAGTTCATGTAAAAGAACGTAATCGATCAGATGCCAGGGAAGAAGCATCAGCGAAAGGGACAGGTTGATACTTTTCCGCGGAGTACAACTGCCCCAATGAGTTTTACTGTTGAATATTTTTATTCCTGTGCAGGTAAATTTATGCAGGGAAGCAAGTTGCATCAATCGCTGAGGCAATAATCTGACAGCCTCGTGGCGGAGTGCTTTCTCTAAAAAACTTTTCAATAAATTCTGAACTCTTTCATCTGTAAAATCTGTTTGTGCAGGACAGGCTATATGCAAAATTTCTTTATCCAATGTCATGTAAAAATTCGTCCGGTCGGAGCAGAATATGTGGATGCTGAAACTTGCAGTCTGCATTTCTGTCTTATCTGTCAGCAAAGGATGTGCCGGATGTTTGGCTAACGCAACTTTCAATTTATTCTTATTTTCCCGGATAAAGGCAAGCATACGCGTCTCGTCTCCATTAACAGGCATTGTCGCAGTAATGACCCCTTTGGATATTTTCAGCGTATAGCGGGTTGCCCGTGGGCTAATACGGAGGAGGATGGTTCCTAAATCATTATCGTGTATCTTCTTTTCCATATCGTTTGCAAAAGTAATACTTTATGAACAAAGAATATACAGTAGAATTACTTATCTTTGCACCCGATTTAGGGAATTAATTATTAAACAATAGAATCATGAGCAAGAAAGCGCTATTACTGATTTGCGACGGCTGGGGAATTGGCGACCGCGGAAAAGACGATGTAATTTATAACACTCCTACTCCTTATTGGGATGAATTATTGAAAAACTATCCGAACTCTCAACTTCAGGCTTCAGGTGAAAATGTTGGTTTGCCTGACGGACAGATGGGTAATTCGGAAGTAGGTCACTTGAATATTGGTGCCGGACGCGTGGTTTACCAGGATTTGGTAAAGATCAACCTCGCTTGTCGTAATAACTCTATTATGGAAAACCCGGAAATCAAACGTGCTTATAGCTATGCGAAAGAAAATGGCAAGCAGATTCATTTCATGGGACTTGTTTCTGATGGTGGTGTACATAGCTCGTTAGAACACCTGTTCAAACTGACAGATATCGCGAAAGAATACGGAATAGACAAAGCATACGTTCACTGCTTTATGGATGGTCGTGATACCGACCCAAAGAGCGGTAAAGGTTTTATAGAGCAACTCTCCGAACACCTGAAGACTACAGGCGGAAAGATTGCTTCTATCATCGGGCGTTATTATGCTATGGACCGTGACAAACGTTGGGAACGCGTAAAAGAAGCTTACGACCTGCTGGTAAATGGTAAAGGTAAAGAAGCTGAATGCATGGTAAAAGCCATGGAAGAATCTTATGCTGAAGGTATAACCGACGAATTCATCAAACCGATTGTACATGTGGAAAACGGCAAGCCGGTTGCAACTATCGAAGAAGGTGATGTTGTTATTTTCTTCAACTATCGTAACGACCGTGCAAAAGAACTTACGGTTGTTCTGACACAGCAGGATATGCCGGAAGTAGAAATGGTAACAATTCCAGGTTTGCAGTATTTCTGTATGACTCCGTATGATGCTAATTTTAAAGGTGTATACATCCTGTTTGACAAGGAAAATGTAGAAAATACATTAGGTGAATATGTTGCTTCAAAAGGCAAAACACAGTTGCATATTGCTGAAACAGAAAAGTATGCACATGTGACATTCTTCTTTAACGGCGGACGTGAAGCTCCGTATGCCGAAGAAGAACGTATCCTGGTTCCTTCTCCTAAAGTCGCTACTTATGACCTGAAGCCGGAAATGAGTGCTTACGAAGTAAAAGATAAACTGGTTGAGGCTATCAATACACAGAAATATGACTTTATCGTTTGTAACTATGCAAATGGTGATATGGTAGGTCATACCGGTATCTATGAAGCCATAGAAAAAGCGGTTGTTGCTGTTGACGCTTGCCTGCACGATACAGTGGAAGCTGCAAAAGCAAACGGTTATGAGGTAATTATCATTGCCGACCACGGTAATGCCGACCATGCTTTGAATGAAGACGGAACTCCGAATACAGCTCACTCTTTGAATCCTGTTCCTTTTGTATATGTAACAGAAAACAAGGATGCAAAAGTTGAAAACGGTATTCTTGCAGACGTTGCTCCTTCTATCCTTCATATCATGGGGCTGGAACAACCGAAAGAAATGACCGGACGCAATTTGATTAAATAATTCTTTTGAAAATATATTCCCCTCTTGAAATTCGTTTTTATACGTTTTTCAGGAGGGGATTTTCTTATATCCAAAATAAGTTCATAGTTCTATAGATGATACAAATAGATGATACGTTAGTCAGCCTCGATGTGTTGGAAAGTAAATTCATATGTGATCTGTCCCATTGCAAGGGGATTTGTTGCGTAGAAGGTGATTCCGGCGCTCCTTTATTGGAAGAAGAGGTTGCAGAACTGGAAAAAGCATTGCCTGTTATTTGGGATGATCTTTCTCCGGAAGCGCAGGATATTATCGATAAACAAGGCGTTTCTTATATCGATGTAGAGGGAGATTTGGTGACTTCTATCGTTAATAACAAAGATTGCGTCTTTACTTGCTATGATGCGGACGGAACTTGTAAATGTGCGGTAGAGAAAGCTTACCGTGCTGGCAAACTGTCTTTTTATAAGCCTGTATCCTGCCATCTTTATCCGATCCGTGTGACTGAATATGATACATTTAGTGCTGTAAATTACCACCGCTGGGAGATATGCAAAGCTGCGGAAGTGTTAGGTAAAAAAGTAGGAATGCCTGTTTATAAGTATTTGAAAGAACCGTTAATCAGGCGATTTGGTGCAGATTGGTATGACAGCCTCGAAGAGGTTGCCATAGAATGGGAAAAACAGAATAACAAATAAAAAAGTTATTCTGTTTTTCGTATAAGTTCGGCAGATTGTCCTTCCTCTTTCAGGTAGGTTTCAATATGCCTTTTTTTCTTTTCTTCCAGTATATCGTCGATATTAATCAAGATACCGGTTTCTTCCACTTCGCCGAACTCATGATTAATGGCAGTCCCGAATACACGCATTTTCGGTGACAGGCTCATATAAGCATTTACCAATGGAGGAACGTTGAAACCGAATTTCCGGACTTCCTGGTTCAATACTTTATAGTTGTCTTTAAAATTATCGTATTTGAACAATTTTTCCATTTTTTCTATGTTCGTATCTGTTTTGAGCGGATGAATCGGAGTAATTAACTTTTCCGGGTCCGGGAAATGCAGTCCGAGAAAATATAGAATCATATTGCGGGCTTCGGGATTGTAGGTGTTGTACATGGTTACCTTGCCGAAATAATATTTCAAAGTAGGGTCTACTACCGACAAAGCTCCGAGTCCGTCCCATAAATTATCCAGTACGAACAAACCTTTGGAACCACCACGGGTAGACTGGTATTCGAGTGTAACGAAGGAACGGCCTAATTCAACCGTATATGGAAGATATTCTTTATTAAATTTCTCTGAAAAGTTAAACAGGTGGGAAGTGGCAAGTACTGGCTTCCCGTTCTCGTCAAACTTTACGTCCGAACCACAAAGGAAACGGTATCCGCCCAATATCTGTTCTTCTTCAGGACTCCATACTATCAGTTGGCGATAAGCACCTTCCATGGTATCGAACTCATCAATATCGACGGCTTTGCCAGTACCACCTCCGTAATAGCGGAAGGCAATCTCACGTAGGCGTCCGATTTCCTGCATAACATTAGGTGAATCATCTGCTGTTGTGATATAAATTTCATTATTTGATTTGTTGGTACTCCTGAGCCTTTTCTCTTTTGTCAGTTCAGCTTTCAGTATTGCACGGTCAATCGGTTTGATAATGTCTTGCATATAATATAATAAAATCTTTACTTCTTTAGGTTATAAACGATCTCTTTCATCCATTCCGCCCATTCCGCCGGTTTCTTGCTGCTGTCGAATGTTTCCCAGGATATGGGTTTTCCGAAGTAGATATGGAATGTTTGGTGTTTGCAACGGAACATTTCATCCGGAAGGTAAATCATTTCATAATTCATCTTTATACCTAAAGCTTTGCGTATATTGGCGAGCCGGTAAAAGAAATTGGAATTATGTCCGTCGAAATAAACAGGTACAATGTCCCGTTTGTATTCAACAGCTTTTTGTATAAACGATTTTTTCCATTCCGTATCTTGTATCTTTCCTTTTATTTTGCGGGAACAAAGTCCTGCCGGAAAAGTGATGATTTGATTGTCGGAAGCATAAGCGTCATCAATTAACTGGGCGTTTCGCTTTCCCTGTGAGCCATGCTTGTTGATAGGAACGAATATGGATTTCAGATTGGTGATATACAGGAGTAAATCATTTACGAGGTAACGGATATTTCCTCCGAAACGTTTTCCGATCACGGCAGACAGGCATATTCCGTCCAAACCGCCCAGTGGATGGTTGGATGCAAATATGAATCGTCCATCTACAGGAATATTTTCTTCGTTTACAAGCTCAAGGGTAAGATCAAAATAGTTGATCAGCTCTTGCATGAATGCTACCCCGTCTTTGTCATGGTAACGTGTAAGAATATCATTTAATTCATCCTGGTGGACAATGCGAATCAGATAATCAACAATGAATTTTGGAATCTTTTTAGACGCTGAAGGAGCCTTCTGTTCCAAAACCTGTTTGATGTCGATCCGTGTTATACCATCTTCCTTCATTCATTTAACTCTTATATCCGGCAAAGATATAGTTAATAATTAAAAGTAAATACTTTCTGGAATGGTTTTTAAATATCCGGCAGAACAAATTATTACTGGAATATGTTTTTTATAGTTGTAGAGCGGTTGTATTATGGCGTGTATGCCTTAAAATAGTATTTAATTGGCTAATTTAAAAATAGATAAGTGGTGTAGGTTAATTTTATCTAAACCTCTTTTAACACAAACGGGTTCTTGTTTTTACCTTTTTTGTGTAAATATTAAACTAAAACACGCGTTATTTGTTCTGTTAAAAAGAGAGATTTAAATATATGAGGAAGTCTACAATTTGGTTGCTTGCAGTGGTGATGGCCTTTGCCTTCGCCGGTTTACTCTTTTTACAAGTAAAATATGTAAGTATCATACTCAAAAAAAGTAGCGAACAGTTTAACGAAACCGTCAAACGATGCGTTCACCAGGTATCTAAAAACCTGGAACTGGATGAAACAAAAAAATATCTGGAAGAGGATTTGAGCAGGGATGAGGCAAATGATTATTTATACCAGAACAATATCAGCCAAATCATAACCCGGGAACAATATAGTAAATATCAGTTCAGGGATTCCAATGGAAACGTCCAGCATATAGAACTTCATGGGAATATTTCATCCCAGCGGATCGAGCCGTTATCATCATTGAATAAGAAAGGCGCGGCTAATAGTATTATAAGTACTTCCAAAGATTTACAGAAAACGTTGCGGCGGCGCTATCAATACCAGAAAGGATTAATTGACGAAGTTATCCTGAGCATTCTATATACGGGAAACCTCCGGCCAATAGAGGAACGTATAGATTTTAAAAAGCTGAATAATTACTTAAAATCAGAATTTATTAACAACGCATTGAACTTGCCGTTTATTTTTTCTGTTATTAACAAAGACGGCAAGGTAGTATATCAGAGTGGAGATATTCCTCCTGTATCAGATGTGACTGCACAGGTACTGTTTCCAAATGATCCTCCTTCCAAGCAAAATATACTGAAGGTGTATTTCCCGACGAAGGGTGATTATATTTCAAGTTCTGTAACATTTATCGTACCGTCTATACTCTTCTCGCTGATACTGTTGGTAACATTTGTATTTACCATATTCATCGTATTCCGCCAGAAGAAATTATCAGAAATGAAAAATGATTTTATCAATAATATGACACATGAACTGAAAACACCGGTTTCAACCATCTCCTTGGCTGCACAGATGCTGAAAGACTCCGACATTACCAAGAGTCCACAAGTGTTCAAGCATATCTCTGGGGTGATAAATGATGAAACCAAGCGATTGGGGTTCCTGGTGGAAAAGGTTTTGCAGATGTCATTGTTTGAACGTCAGAAAGCTGCGCTGAAACTAAAAGAAGTGGATGCAAACGATTTGCTGGCAAGTGTAGCCAATACTTTTGCGTTAAAAGTAGAGAAGTATGACGGAACAATCGATATAGACCTGCTGGCTGAAAACTCAGACATTTATGTCGACGAAATGCACCTCACGAACGTATTGTTCAACCTGCTGGATAATGCAGTCAAGTACCGCCGTCCGGAAGTACCGCTCACACTGATGTGTCGCACATGGAATGAAAGTGGCAAATTATTGATATCAATCGAAGATAATGGTATCGGTATCAAGAAGGAATATCAGAAGAAAGTATTCGATCGTTTCTTCCGCGTACCGACGGGAAATGTACACGATGTAAAAGGGTTCGGCCTCGGACTTGCTTATGTCCGTAAAATAGTAGAGGACCATAAAGGCACGATACGTGCTGAAAGTGGTGCCGGAAATGTAGGAACAAAATTTATTATTACTTTACCTCTTATAAAAAGTTAGTTATGGAAGAAAAATTGAAAATCTTCTTTTGTGAAGACGACGAAAACCTGGGTATGTTGTTGAGAGAATACCTTCAGGCTAAAGGTTATGTAACAGACCTCTTTTCTGATGGAGAAGCCGGTTATAAAGGTTTCACCAAAGGCAAATATGATCTTTGTGTATTAGACGTAATGATGCCGAAAAAAGACGGTTTTACGTTGGCACAGGAAATCCGCTCAATCAATCCTGATATTCCTATCATCTTCCTTACAGCTAAGACTATGAAGGAAGATATTCTGGAAGGATTCAAGATTGGTGCAGACGACTATCTGACAAAACCATTCAGCATGGAAGAATTGTTGCTCCGTATCGAAGCAATCCTTCGCCGTGTGAAAGGCAAGAAAATGAAAGATATACCATTCTATAAACTTGGAAACTTCTTGTTCGATACTCAGAAACAGACTTTGGCTATCGGTGATAAGGTAACTAAGCTGACAACAAAAGAATGTGAACTTCTGAGCTTGTTGTGTGCTCATGCAAATGAGATACTGGAACGTAATTATGCGTTGAAGACTATCTGGGTAGACGACAACTATTTCAATGCACGTAGTATGGACGTATATATCACGAAACTGCGTAAACTGTTGAAAGATGATCCGGGAATTGAAATCATCAACATCCACGGTAAGGGTTACAAACTGATTACTCCTTCCGGAGAAGAAGCAGCTCGTGAAGAAGGTATACAGGTTCTTTAAAATATAGAATCTGTTAGAAAAAGAAAGCGGGTGTGTCCTTGGGGCATACCCGCTTTGCCTTTCTATTCTTTAACCTCGGTGAGTTTTGAAACTTTTCTTTTCCAGATAATAAAGAGGATAAAGGTGAATGCCGTAATACAACATCCGATTATTTGCGAGAGAGTTGCATCCATGTTCAAACCTTCGGGTGCAATAAATATGTAAGTGGAACAAACTGCTGTCATAAATAATGCCGGAATGAGAGTGATGATGTATATTTTCTTTGAACGAGCCAGATATACGGTAAGTGCCCAAAGAGTGAATACAGCCAATGTCTGGTTACACCAAGCAAAATATCTCCATATCATTTCGAATCCTTCTTTGTCATTCAAGCTGTAGAGTAGCAGGGCAATGGCTACCAGAAATAAAGGGATACAAATGAGCAGACGTTTTGGAATACTGCGTTGTTCCATATGCAGGAAGTCTGCAACAATCAGACGGGCAGAGCGAAATGCCGTATCTCCTGAGGTGATAGGCGCTGCAATAACTCCTAATATAGCAAGTACACTACCTACTGTTCCCAGCCATTCTTTTGTGATACTGTCCACAACTACGGCTGCATTGTTTTCTCCCATTCCATTGTTATGATAGAAATAAGTGGCTGCAGCGGCCCAGATTAAGGCCACAATTCCTTCTGTAATCATGGATCCGAAGAAAATAGGACGACCGTATTTTTCGTTTACGATACAACGTGCCATCAAAGGGCTTTGGGTTGCATGAAATCCGGAAATAGCCCCACAAGCGATACTTACAAACATAATCGGGAATATCGGTAGTCCATCCGGGTTGGTGTTAGGCATACCATCTGTTATTTCCGGTAATGGGGGATGGTTTATGAATAACATAACCAATATCCCTACCGCCATGAATAACAGGGCTATGGCAAATATTGGATAGATTTTTCCTATGATTTTATCTATTGGCAACAATGCAGCCAAAATGTAATAGATGAATACTACAATAATCCAGAAAGTCGTATTCAAATGTTCCGGGGTCAACTTTGCTAATAATCCTGCAGGGCCGGCAACGAATACTGCACCCACCAAAACCATCAGGATTACAGTGAAGCCACGCATGAACTGCTTGAAATTATGTCCGAGGTAACGACCGATGATTTCAGGCAGACTCTCTCCATTGTGGCGTAAAGAAAGCATTCCTGCCAGATAATCGTGTACTGCTCCAGCGAAGATACTTCCAAGTACGATCCATAGAAATGACGCTGTTCCAAATTTTGCCCCCATGATAGCTCCAAATATGGGCCCTAAACCTGCAATATTCAAAAATTGTATCATGAAAGCTTTCCAGGATGGCATCGGAAGATAATCAACCCCATCCTGTAGTGTATATGCCGGTGTTTTTCTTGCCGGGTCTATGCCAAAAATACGTTCTATAAATTTCCCATATATAAAATAACCTGCGATAAGGGTAATAAGGCAACAAACAAATGTAATCATGTTATAAAAATATTAGATTCTATCAGTATAAAATAAAAAAGAGAATTGATTAGCTTTTGTTTAGTCGGCTGAATCAATTCTCTTTATGTATTATTTTTCTTTTTTAGTTGAGCAATCGCTTTACGGTTTCGGATATCATCCGTCCTTCGGCTTTTCCTGCTAATGCTTTTGTCGCGGCTCCCATCACTTTGCCCATGTCTTTAGGACCGGTTGCTCCTACTTGGGCTATGATTGCTTTCAGTTCTGTTTCCAGTTCTTCTGCGCTCATTTGTTTGGGGAGGTAGGTTTCGATAACGGCAACTTGTGCCAGTTCTGCTTCTGCCAATTCCTGGCGTCCCTGTTCTGCGAAGATGCCGGCAGAGTCTTTACCTTGTTTAACCAGCTTCTGCATAATTTTAAGCGCATCTGCATCCGTCAGGGTATCGTTGGCTCCCGGGGCTGTTTTAGCTTCGAGGAAAAATTTCTTTACATTTCTTAGAGTTTCGAGGGCTACTTTGTCTTTTGCCTTCATTGCGTTTTTAATGTCTTCGCTGACTCTTTCAAATAAATCCATATTGATGTATATTAATAATTATCTGAAACTGATTGTCGGTTTGCCTCCAGTATTCGGCTTATTGTTATTATTATCAGAACGTGAGGCTGCTGATGAAGAGACCGATGATGTTGGAGTATCTTCTACCGAAACTTTCGACCGTGCCCGGGCTATAAGCTTCGGATCGCGATTGTAAGTAGGATTATCTTCTATCAGGGCAATAAGAGCATCGTCATCCAGTTCTTCCTGATTCAAAACAACAGCTTTTGCACGAGCGGCTACACGGCGCATACGCTGACCGGAAGCTCCGTAATATTTATCGATAAGCTCTTTTTCGCCTTGTTCTTTCTTAATACGTTCCTCTTCGACACGTAATTCTTCTTCTGTCATACGTGCAGATTCAGCGTGACGCTTGTCTGCTATCTGAGGAATATCTTCCATGCCAAAACCGGTCGCAAGAATTGTCATCTTGACTTTATCACCCAATGAATTGTCGACAGCTGTTCCCCAGATAACCTCGATATCTCGACCGAAACGGGACATGAAGTCATGTACATCGTTCATTTCTTCCATTCGAAGCTCCGCATCTTCACCGAATGAAACATTGAACAATATCTTTTTCGCATTAAACACATCATTGTTGTTCAAAAGCGGAGAGTTCAGTGCATCTTCAATCGCTTGGCGAACACGTCCTTCCCCTTGGCCGAAACCATTGCTCATCAGGGCAACACCTCCATCCTTCATCGTGGTATTGACATCGGCGAAGTCAAGGTTGATAATACCCGGCAGGGTAATAATTTCAGCAATACTTTTTGCTGCAATAGTCAACGTGTCATCTGCTTTACCAAAAGCATTGGTCATGGTGAGGTCTGCGTATATTTCGCGCAACCGTTCGTTGTTGATAACCAGCAATGCATCCACATTCTTACTGATTTCTTCCACACCGTTCAGTGCCTGGATAATTTTACGTTCGCCTTCGAATACGAAAGGAATAGTAACAATCCCTACTGTAAGTATACCCATATCTTTTGCAATGCGGGCAATTACAGGAGCAGCTCCTGTTCCCGTTCCACCTCCCATTCCGGCAGTGATAAATACCATTTTGGTACCGTCTCCCAACATCTTACGGATGTCTTCAAGGCTTTCTTCGGCAGCCATCATTGCACGTTCAGGTTTGTTACCTGCTCCTAATCCCTGGGTAATATTGCGTCCCAGAGGAACTTTGCATGGTACGTCGGAGCGGTTTAAAGCCTGGTTGTCGGTATTACACAGCACAAAAGTAACATCATGTATACCTTCTTTGTACATATGTGTTACGGCATTTCCGCCACCACCTCCGACACCGATGACTTTAATGATTTTCGGAGTATCTGTTGGATAGTTGAAGTTTAATATTGTATCGTCCATTGCCTTCCGTTTTTACATTTGCTGATTAGTTACTCGTATCTTCTTCATCGTCGAAGAGGCCTTTGCCTAAATTCTCCGCTTTTTCTTTCCATCCTTTGAACAGATTGAAACCTCCTCCTTTATTCGTTTTTGCTTTGGACGGTTTAGGAGGAGCTACCGGTTCTTCTTTTTTCTCTTCAACTTTCTGTTCCGTTACTTGAGGTTCAGGAGCTTTCGGAGGAATATAGGCGGCACAGTTTGTATCCCCCTTCATCAGGAGACCTACTGCAACTGCATATTCAGGATTATTGGCAATCATTTCTCCGTTCTCGACAATGCCTTTACGCACGGAAGAGTACCGAACATCCATCTTTAACCGATCCCGGATAAGGTCCGGAAGATGCTTCAATGCCGCTCCGCCTCCTGTAATAATAATACCGGCTCCCAGTGAGTTTATCAAGCCTGTTGCTTCCAGGCGGGCATATACGTTTTCGAGTATCTCTTTGATACGTGCTTCTATAATATTGTTGAGATCTTCCAGTTTGATTTCACGTAATCCCATACCATCGGCAGAACTTACCTGGATGGTAAATTCGTTGTCACGGTCCATGATGGCACTACCATAAGTCAATTTTACCCGTTCAGCTTCTGCTTCTACCAGATGTAAGCTGGTAATATCCCTTGTTATCAGGTTTCCTCCGAAAGGAATAACGGACAGATTTACCAGTTTGCCACCTTTATAGACTGTAAGTGTAGTAACTCCGGCACCGAAACCGATTAATGCACAACCTAAATCTTTTTCGTTGTCGGTCAGTATGACATCAGCCAAAGCCAATGGAGATACGACAATATCAGCGATTTCAACTTTCGCCCGGTCTGCAATACTGTTGCTCACATAACGACGAAGAGAAGGACGTCCTACTACCAGCTTGTAGCGTGCCTCAATCCGGCTACAGGGAATACCTACCGGATCCGGTTCCACTTTGTCGTCCAGATAATAGACCGGGGATACGATAGACAATACATCCAGCATATCCGGATGGTAATCCTGGCATTCACGGTAAAGGGTCTGGATGATTTCTTCTGTAACTACTCCCTCTGTTCCTAATATTTTAGGAACTGTATGGTCTATAGTACGAAGTGATTGTCCTCCGATTCCAACGTATACTTTCCCGATTTTGGAACCATGCAATTTGGTTTCCAGCTTCTGGATAAGACGTTTGATTTTAAAAGCAGTCCCTTCCACATTATATACACATCCTCTTCGTATACAGGTTTCGGAGTTTTCAACTTCGTAGGCCAAAATAGAAAGTGCTCCCGAAGGCCCTTTCGTCCCTACCATACCGACCATGCGGGAAGAGCCGAGGTCGATGGCTGCTATAAAGTCTGTGTATGCCATATTACATTCTATCTTTTAGTGCAAACAATCTGATCTTTGTATTTTAAATTAATGATACTGTACTTTTCCCATCCTACTTTAGGGATTGCCTTCTCATAGAAGAGGCGCAAGTTATCGAGCTTCTCTTCAAAATCGGCAAAAGTTCCAAGTACAATTCTGTGGTTACCTACCCGGGGGATCAGTTCCACTTCGTTATCCGGATGAACATAAATTTGTTCGATTTGATTATTCCAGAAATCATTCTCCTGCAAAAATAATGCAAATTTGTATAAGTCGGTTACTGCCAGCTCTTTTTCCACGTATCCGCTTGCAACAGGAACGTGGGCTACATAACGGCGGCTTACCGGCATTTTTGTTCCCCGGTTATCCACGTAATAATTTCCACGCGGACTTATTATCCGCAAGATAGGAATTTTTTGCTCAACTTCGAGTTTTACGATGCCGGAAGGTGTTTTATAAGCTTCCACATTGGCTATCATCTCATTTTTCAGCAGTTCTGCTTCTATCTTGTCTGTGTTAATTTCATTCATCGGTTTCTTGAGCGGGTCCAGGTTGGCATTTCTCAAGATATAAGTCAAATCCTTATCGCTAATAAAGTGTTTATCCAGGCTGTCTACAACGATAACCTGGAGGGCACGGCATTGACTATCCTGTCTCATTTCCCGAAAAAAGAAAGAGACAAACACGATGTAACAAAATAACAACGTCGCAGCTATTATGGATACGATACGGATCACAAGCTATTCTTTTTTATCCAATATGTGTTTAACCGGTTCTACCAGTTGCTCAATATTACCGGCTCCAACCATTAGTACAACCTCAAGGTTATTAACTTCGGCAGCAATCCGGTTCAGTAAATCTTCTTTGCGAACCATTTTCTTATTGGGGATAGTTACCGCATCAAAAATAATTTGAGAAGTAACACCCGGTATCGGTTCCTCGCGTGCCGGATAAATATCCAACAGGATTAACTCGTCAAGTAAAGATAAACTTTCAGCAAAATCAGTAGCAAAATCACGTGTACGGGTATATAAATGAGGTTGGAAAACCCCTGTGATTTTACGACCGGCATACAATTCCTTTACAGACTGTATGCTGGCTTTTAATTCAGCCGGATGATGTGCATAATCATCTATCAATACAATATTTTCTTTCTTTAAATGGAAATCAAAACGGCGTTTCGGACCAGCGAAACTTGCCATGCCTTTCCGTATTTCATCGGGAGTTACTCCGTTTAACCATGCCAGGGCAATAGCTGCAACTCCGTTTTCGACATTCACTTTTACCGGAACTCCTAATTGTATATCGGAAATAGTGATAGTGGGGCCGACAAAATCAAAAACAATCTCGCCATTTCCTATCCGGATATTAGTTGCATAAAAATCTGCTTCTTCTGTAGCTGAATAGGAAAAAAGTGAGACATCCTGTTGAAGGATTGGGGTCACATTTATCCCTTTCTTCATAATCAGGCACCCCCCCGGTCGAATGAGCGATGTAAAATGTTCAAAACTTTCACGGTAAGCTTCCGGAGTTCCATAAATATCCAAATGGTCCGGGTCGGCGGCTGTAATAACTGCCATATAAGGTTTCAGCCAGTGGAAAGAACGGTCGAATTCGTCTGCTTCAATGACGGTCAGGTCACTATGTTCGGAAAGCATCAGGTTACTGTCATAATTTTTCAGGATTCCTCCAAGAAAGGCATTGCAATCCACATGAGACTGTTTCAACAGGTGGGCAACCATTGATGAGGTCGTTGTTTTTCCGTGTGTGCCGGCTATACATAAACCTCGTGTACAGTTGGTTATTTCTCCCAGCACACGTGCCCGTTTCATAATTTCAAATTCATTATCCCGGAAATAAGATAATTCCGTATGGGAATCCGGTACGGCTGGTGTATATACAACCAGAGTCTTTGCCGGATCTGTAAAATCATCCGGTATCAGCATTACATTATCCTCATAATGAATGGCTGCACCTTCATAATTTAATTGTTCTGTCAGACCGGAAGGTGTTTTATCATAACCGGCTACTTTTTTCCCTTTTGACAAAAAGTAGCGGATTAAGGCACTCATTCCAATGCCTCCGGCCCCTACAAAATATACAGATGTTATATTGTTAATATCCATGATTGTCTTTATTCTTATAGCACTACAAAGATAATATTATAAAGTGCTATTTTACTACTTCAAACTATTTACTTCCCATCTATAATTTTTACTATTTCATCCACGATACGTTCTGCACTTTGATGTTGAGCCAATGTCCCTATATTTTGTGCCAATTGTCGCAGGAGTTTGTCATTTTGAATAATTTCCAGCGCTTTGGGCACTAATAGTTGCCCTGCATCCTTATCTGGAACCATGATTGCAGCTTCCTTGTTTACCAAAGCCATGGCATTTTTTGTCTGATGGTCTTCTGCAACATTCGGTGAAGGTACCAGGATAACAGGTTTTTTCAACAGGCAAAGTTCTGAAATAGAACTAGCTCCTGCGCGCGAAATAACAATGTCAGCTGCAGAATAAGCGTAATCCATACGGGTGATAAAGTCGGAACACCAGACAGGCATCCCCCGGTAGGCTTTCAGATGCTTTATTGCGTCTTCCTGATAGTAGCGTCCGGTTTGCCAGATGACTTGTACACCGGAAGCAAATAATTTATCCAAGTCTCCCTGGATACTCCGGTTGATGGTGCGTGCTCCCAAGCTTCCTCCGACAACCAGAATTGTTTTCTTTTCGGGAGAAAGTCCGAAGAAAGATAAAGCTTCTTCACGTTTTTCCAAAGCTTCTTCCAAATCCTTGCGAACAGGATTGCCTGTTATGACAACCCGCTCTGCCGGAAAGAATTTCTCCATACCTTCATATGCCACGCATATCTTTTCTGCCTTTTTTGCCAATAATTTATTGGTTACTCCGGCATACGAGTTCTGTTCCTGGATTAAAGTCGGGATACCTTCCGATGCCGCCATCCATAATGTGGGACCGCTGGCATATCCGCCGACTCCTACCGCAATATCCGGTTTAAATTCCCTGATAGTCCTTTTGGCCAGTTTGAGAGATTTTACCAAGCGGCGAAGAACTTTTATGTTGTTGAATACATGTGCACGGTCGAAACCACTTACCGGTAAACCGATAATCCGGTAACCGGCAGCCGGAACTTTTTCCATTTCCATACGGTCTTCTGCTCCGACAAATAATATTTCTGCTTCCGGAAAACGATTTCGGAAGGTATTAGCTATTGAGATAGCCGGAAAGATATGTCCTCCGGTTCCTCCGCCGCTTATGATAATCCGGTATTGCTTCATAGTTTCATATCATTACGTCTGTAGGATAATTATATCTATCCTCAGGCGGGTATTATATTTTTGTTTCTTTGTCTATCTCTTCTAAAGATGCGACAGCCGATAATGGGCTGGAGTTACCTACCGGACTTTCGACATCCGGAGCCTGTATATTTTCAGTTGTTGTATCCTCAATGTCTTCCTCGGAGTTCTCTGTTTCTTCCTCATTTCCCATGCCCGCTCCGAAACGGCTTACGCTAAGAATGATTCCGAAATAAATGCAGGAAATAACGGTTGATGTACCTCCACGGCTTACGAGAGGCATCGGTTGTCCGGTAACCGGTATCAGGTTTACTGCAACAGCCATATTGGCAAGAGCTTGTACCACAACCAGCAAACCACATCCCAATACCAGGAATTTAGGGAATAGTTTGTCACATCTTCGGGCAATCATTCCTACGCGGACTAATAACATAATGTAAAGGAGCAGTACAAACACTCCCCCTACAATTCCGAGTTCCTCTATAATAATCGCATAAATAAAGTCGGAATAAGCCTGTGGCAGGAAATCTCGTTGTTGTCCGTGCCCCGGCATCTGTCCGAAGATACCTCCTTGTGCAATTGCTATTTTAGCATGGGATACCTGATAATTATCGTCTGTAATTTTATAAATTCCATTCTCGTCAAATTCAGTGTCTTTAGGCTCGGAGAAGCGTTCCACACGAGCTTGCCAAGTGGCAAAACGGTCTGGCAGGTATTGGCTTATACCGGCAGGCATGAATTTTAACAAAGACAGGAACAGGAGCAAGGCGATAAGTAATATTCCTCCGAGTTTAGCCAACTTTGAAAAAGGAAGTTGCCCGATAAACATCATCAGGAAGGTTACCCCGAACAACATAAATGCTGTGGAGAAGTTCTCAGGTAAAATTAAAACACAAGCGGTTCCGACGCCTATCAGAATGTACTTGAATATTTGATTTTCAGAATATTTACTTCGTTTGCTAAGCAAAAAAGCTATATAGACGACAGAGGCAAGTTTTGCAAACTCCGATGGTTGAAACTGTATACCGAATAAATCCAGCCAGCGATGTGCATCATTCGCATTTACCCCTATAAACGGCGTGACAATCAGCATCAAAACCGATACCGGCAGTAAAAGAATGAATACCGAAAAGAATTTGCATGGAACATTGTGTAACAATAATACCACCACAAAGCCGCCGAGCAGGAAAGTTGCATGACGCATGATGGGTGCCCATTGATTCACATTCTTATAGGCGATTGTACTGGTCGCACTAAAGACTTCCACTGCCGAAATAAGGCAGAGGAACATGAATATAACCCATATTACACGGTCACCTTTAAAGAGTTTACTCGCCAGATCCATACTATTTAATTACAAATTACGTACGCATGCTTTAAATTGTTCGCCACGATCTTCATAGCTTTTGAAAAGGTCGAAACTTGCACAGCAAGGTGATAAAAGTACAGTATCTCCTTTTTCTGCCAGCTTATAAGCCTTGGAAACAGCTTCTTCCATCGAACGGGCATCTTCAATTGTTGCAACTTTGCCATCGAAGAATTTATGTAATTTACTATTATCCACTCCCAGGAAAATTAAGGATCGGACTTTTTGTTTTACTAACTCTTCTATTTCTGTGTAGTCGTTTCCTTTATCTGTCCCTCCTAAAATGAGAACCAGCTTCGTGGTCATGCTCTGTAACGCATACCAGCATGAATTGACGTTTGTTGCTTTTGAGTCATTGATGTAATCAACACCGCGTACGCGAGCCACTTTTTCAAGACGGTGCTCTACACCGGTAAAGTCGCTTAATGAGGCACGTATTTTCTCATCCTGGATATCTACCACCTTGGAGGCAATACCTGAGGCAAGCGAATTGTACAGATTGTGTGTCCCTGTTAATGCCAATAAATCTTGATCCATTGTAAACGTTCCGTTTGGAGTTTCAATTATTATCTTATTGTTTTCCGTATATCCCTTTGTTCCTGTTTCGTGTGTTCCCGCAAAAGGGTAAAGAGTTGCCTCCGGATGGCGCTTGGCTATCTCACGGGCAATGACCGGGTCATCGTTCCAATATATAAAAGCATCTTTTGCTGTTTGGTTCTGCAAGATACGAAATTTTGCATCAATATAATTCTGCATTTCATAATTATAACGATCCAGATGGTCGGGGGTTATATTCAGGAGAATAGCAATATCAGCTTTGAAGTCATACATATTATCAAGCTGAAAACTACTCAGTTCGATAACATAAACAGCATGAGGATCTTCTGCCACCTGTAAAGCAAGGCTGTTTCCTACATTACCTGCCAGTCCAACATCCATACCTGCTTGTTTCAGGATATGGTAGGTCAACATGGTAGTGGTAGTCTTTCCGTTGCTGCCTGTGATACAGATCATTTTAGAGTTTGTATATCGTCCGGCGAATTCTATTTCGGAGATGATATGCGTACCTTTTTCTTTCAGTTTTTGAATAATCGGGGCCTTGTCGGGAATACCCGGACTTTTGATTATTTCGTCGGCATTAAGAATGTCGGCTTCGGTATGCAGTTTCTCTTCCCAATGAATGGAATGAGCATCCAGCATATCCTTATACTTAGGTTTGATAGACGAAAAATCGGATACGAAAACATCGAAACCTTTCGCCTTTGCCAGTATGGCGGCTCCTGTCCCGCTTTCACCAGCCCCTAATACTACAATTCTTTTCATCTCTTTATCTTATCTTAAGTGTGATAATCGTGATAGCTGCCAACACAATGGTTACAATCCAAAAACGAACCGTTATCTTTGATTCATGGAATAGTTTATCCGGTTTTGTGAACATTACGCTGCATCCGGGTTCAATCAGGTTCATTGAAGTACGGAAGTGGTCATGTATCGGCGCTCGCTTAAAAAGCCGTTGTTTCACTCCTTTCTTCTTTCCTGCTTTATAATAAAACCGTTGTAAAATCACCGACAGGTTTTCTACCAGAAATACCCCGCAAAGAATGGGTATCAGCAATTCTTTGTGGATAATAATAGCGAAAACAGCAATGATACCGCCGATAGTAAGACTTCCCGTATCTCCCATAAAAACCTGTGCCGGATAAGCATTGTACCAGAGGAATCCGATAAGCGCACCTATAAAAGCACAGATAAATATAACCAGTTCCTCACTTCCGGGAATATACATGATATTCAAGTAGCTGGCAAATTCGATATGGCTCGACACATAGGCAAGTATTCCCAATGTAAGTCCGATAATGGCGGAATTACCAGCCGCCATGCCATCCATTCCATCATTGAGGTTGGCACCATTGGATACGGCGGTTACTACAAATATGGTAACGATAACAAACAATATCCAGCCGGCAGTCTGGGCGTATTCACCCATAAATCCCACTAAATCGGCATAATCAAGGTTATTACTTTTGAAGAAAGGAATCGTTGTCTGAGTGGATTTCAAGTCATGCGTGCCATGTATCACTTCGATTTCATGTTCTGACTTTTGAACCTCGAAATTCTCACGGATTACTACATCCGGACTTAGATATAAGGTTAATCCTACGATTAACCCGAGGCCGACCTGCCCGATAATTTTAAATTTGCCGTGTAGCCCTTCTTTATCTTTTTTGAAAATTTTGATATAATCGTCAGCAAACCCCAGTGAGCCTAACCATATTGTAGTGATAAGCATCAATATCATATAAATATTGTGCAGTTTGCCCAATAATAAGCAAGGAATCAGAATCGCAACAATGATAATGACACCTCCCATACTGGGCACACCTACTTTATCAACTCCGAATGGGTCGATTTTAGCGTCGCGTTGTGTTTCGGTAATTTGTTTCCGTTTCAGTAAATTAATGAATTTGTCTCCCCACATACTTGAAATCAGCAATGCCAGGATAACAGCCATCAATGCGCGGAAAGAGGTGTATCCGAACATTCCCGCACCGGGAAAATTGAGCTTATGCAGCCATTCAAACAGATAATATAGCATAGTTGTATCTACGTTGGACTATTTTACCCGGCAAAACCGTCAAACAGTCAATGAAAAAATATCTTTTAAAATTTCCGTATCATCGAAATGATGTTTTATTCCTTTGATTTCCTGGTAATTCTCGTGTCCTTTCCCGGCAACCAGAATCACATCGCCTTTTTTTGCTAACATGCAAGCCGTACGGATTGCTTCTTTGCGGTCGGCAATGCTCAATGTTTTCTTTTTATCCGTATTGTCCAATCCTGCCAGCATATCGTTGATAATATCCTGAGGCTCTTCGAAACGAGGATTGTCGGAAGTGATAATCAATTGGTCGCTCGATTTGGCAGCTTCTTTTGCCATAATAGGGCGTTTGCCTTTGTCCCTGTTTCCTCCACAGCCAACAACTGTGATTACATGTCCGTTGCCATCCAATACTTCATGAATACTATTCAGCACATTAACCAAAGCATCCGGTGTGTGGGCATAGTCTACAATCGCAGTATATCCTTCCGTGGACTGGATGGTCTGGAACCGTCCTGATACCGAATGCAAGGTACTCAGTACAATCAGTGTTTCTTCCGGATCTTTCCCTAAGGAAACAGCCGCACCATATACGGCTAACAGGTTGTAAGCGTTGAAACGTCCTACAAACTGTACGGTAACTTCTCGGTTGTTTATTAAAAGTTCGGTCCCTTCAAAATGGGATTCCAGTATTTTACCTTTAAAATCAGCCAGTGTACGAAGCGAATAGGTCAGCTTCTGTGCTGCCGTATTTTGTAACATGACAAGCCCGGCTTTATCGTCTGCATTCGTAATGGCGAATGCAGTGGAGGGCAGGTCATCGAAGAATTTCTTTTTTGCTTTCAGATAGTTCTCCACTGTCTTATGGTAATCCATATGATCCCGTGTCAGATTAGTGAAGATACCACCGTCAAAAAACAGTCCGCTGATACGTTTCTGGTCGATGGAGTGTGAACTTACTTCCATGAATGCATATTCACAACCAGCCTGAACCATCTTGTATATCAGGTTGTGCAGGGTAATAGGGTCGGGTGTCGTATGCTCTGTCGGAATAGCTTCTCCATCGATATAGTTGCAAACGGTAGATAATAATCCTGCCTTATGTCCCATTTTTCGGAACATTTCATAAAGCAAGGTTGCGATAGTTGTTTTTCCGTTTGTTCCTGTTACGCCAACTAATATCAGTTTTTCCGAAGGATTGTCATACCATGTGGAGAGTGCCAATCCCAAGGCTTCGGCCGAATCTTTGACAAGGATAAAAACCGGATTTTTTTCAACTATAAGTGCTTCGGGGACAGACGGTATTTCTTCGCATATAATTGCTGTCGCTCCTTTTTCTATTGCTCCATTTATATATGTATGACCATCTACAACCGTTCCCCGTACTGCGACAAAAAGATAATTATCTTCCACTTTGCGGGAATCAGACTGGATACCTGAAATTTCTTTATGAATATCACCTTTAATTTCAAGTACATTCAATGATTGAATAAGTTTTTTTAGTTCCATGCTTTATCTTAATGTTAATGAAACGGTTTGACCTTTGGATGCACGTGAACCGGGGGATATGGATTGTGATACCACTTTTCCCATTCCGCTCAACGTTACTTGCAGACCTTTACTTTCCAATAGATAGACTGCATCTTTAGCCCCCATTCCGACTACATTCGGTACGAGGTTTTCGCGAATAGGAACATCCTTCAAGATAATTTCTTTTTCATCATCATCCTTTTTGGCTGTTACCCATTTGGTTTCGATACTGTCTGTATTTGCATCTATATCCAGTTTATTCAGTACATATTTTAGCGGGTCTAATTCTCCGGCTTTAGGTTGAGGCATAAGAACAGCAGTCGAATCGGTATCCATCTTCTTTATGTCGATAGGCATATAGGCGGCATATATTTTCTCGGCAATTGATTTAACCACACCTCCGGACATGGTTCCTCCCGAAGGATAACCGATACGGGGTTGGCGGATAACTACGATACAGGAATATTTCGGTGCATCTGCAGGGAAATATCCGCAGAAAGCGACTTGGTGTCCGCTTCTCCGGTATACACCGCCGGATGCGATTTGTGCCGTACCTGTTTTACCTGCTATCCGGACAATATTGGAATGAACAGCCTTGCCTGTTCCCTTTTCAACAACGCCAAGCAACATATCCTTAATAATATCCAGTGTTTTGCTTGAACAGATAGATGAATTGACAACTTCTGTAGAAAAACTCTGAATGGTTTTTCCGTTGTGGGAGATTTCCCTGGTGAATATAGGGCGAACCATTTTCCCATTGTTAGCTATGGCATTGAAAAATGCCAGCGTATAAATAGGCGGTATCTGGGTTTCGTAACCGAAAGACATCCAGGGTAATGCGGTTTTCGACCAATAATGTGCCGTATCATTCGGCATCCTGATTTTAGCACGTCCGGCTCCCGGTATTTCCAGTTTCAGGTCTTTATTCAAACCGATTTTATATAAGCCTTCAACAAATCTTGTCGGATTTTTCTCATATCCTTTCAGGATTGTTTTTGCCACCCCGATATTGGAAGAGTACCAGATCGCTTGTTCTACAGAGATACGTCCGTAACCTCCTTTATTATTATTATGGTCGGTCATACGTGCTCCCTTATACATATATATACCGTTGCCTACGTCCACCGTATCACTGGGGTGACAGATTCCGTCTTCAAGAGCTACCATAATGGATGCCACTTTAAAGGTAGAACCCGGTTCTGTCTCATCGGCAACTGCATGATTCTTTTCTTCACCGTATACCCCTTCGCGTATACGTCCCATATTGGTAATTGCCTTTATTTCCCCGGTTTCCACTTCCATTACCACAGCCGTACCTGAAGCTGCGTCGATCTTTTTCAACATGTCGACCAGCGATTTTTCTGTAATGTCCTGAATGTTGATGTCAATGGTTGTACGGATGTCCATGCCATCTACCGGTTCTATTTCCGTAACGTTTGTCCAGGCACCACCAACACGGCGAACAGAGCTTAACCCTGCTTCTCCGCGTAATAGACTGTCGTATTGCAGCTCCAGACCGTTTTTACCTTTTGTCAGTCCTGTGGTAGGGTCTATTTCCCCGTAAATATCCCCGATGGTACGTGATGCTAGCGTTCCGAAAGGCTTCTGGCGTTGAACCATTTCTTTAGTGTAGAATCCGCTTTTGTTGCGATTTAACCGGAGAAACGGATATTTCTTTATTTCTTTCAGGTCGGAGTAGGAGATACGTCCTTCAATCAAAGGATATTGCCGGTTATTTTTTTTCATGTTCAGCCCCCGCAACAAATGTGCTTTGTATCCTGCCGGCGTCCGGTTTTTAAATTTTTTGGAGAGATAGAACGACAGAGAATCTACTCCGTTCCGTTTAGAATGGAGGAATGAATCTACATTCAGCCCTTCTGCCTTGAAATCGATATATGTATAATACCGGGGAACGCTGGTTGCCATCAATTTACCATCGACAGAATAGATATTTCCACGTCCGGGTGCTACCAGTAAATTCGGGCGTTTTTGGCTTTCAGCAACTTTTACCCATTTTTCTTTTTCAATAAAAGCCGTATCGAATGCCCGTACCAAGACGCCGATTGCCACTAATCCGAGGAATAGCACGACAATAAAGTAACAGAATAAAATCCGGTTACTTTTCGGGGTTACTTCATTTGGTTCGATTTCTTCAGCCATATTTATTTGTATAATTCATAAGGCGGGTTTTGAGCCGCTTCAAGTTCTATACCTTGTTCTTCAATTAATAATTCTATTTGCGACTGACGACTGTTTCCCGTCAGCTCGGAGGAAATGGATAAAGCTTCGAAACGAATATCCCGAAGTTGCCGCTGGAGGTGGTCTATCTCCCGTAGCTTTTGCATACAGGTATACCGGTTGCCGATGAAGAAGAAAACCAAAACAACCACAAGGACTATCATCTTTGTGTGCTTCACGATGAAATCTTCTTTTAAGATGCCACCGCCTATGATGTATAAAAAGGAAAGCCGTCTTTCTTTTTTCTTTTTCTTTCGTTGCTCCATATAACAAACTCCATTTTTGTATTGAAAACCGATTGTTTAATTTTCAAGATCCAATTTCTCCGCTATTCTTAGTTTGGCACTTCTTGAACGGGGATTCTTTTCTATTTCCTCGTTGGAAGGGACCATTACTTTATTGTTGACCAACCGGAACGGCGATTTGATATTTCCAAAAAAGTCCTGTTCTATTTTCCCTTCGAAATTACCTGTTTTTAGGAAATTTTTCACCAAACGGTCTTCCAGAGAATGATAGGTGATAACTACCAGTCTGCCTCCCGGTTTTAAGACCTCCATTGTTTGTTGAAGCATATCTCTCAGTGCCTTCATTTCATCGTTTACTTCTATGCGAAGTGCCTGAAAAACCTGGGCAAGAAATTTCTTTTCCTTGTCTTTCCCGGTAAAAGGCTTGATAACTTCCAGAAAATCTCCGATTGTTTCTATTTTTTTTGTTTCCCGGCTACGAACCAGCAATGAAGCCAGTTTACGGGAAACTTTCAGTTCACCGTACAGATAAAATAAATTGGCCAGTTCTTCTTCCGGGTATGTGTTTACAATATCGGCGGCAGTTCTTCCGGCACGTGTATTCATACGCATATCCAAGGCTCCTTCAAAGCGGAAAGAGAAACCTCGTTCCTTGTCATCGAAATGATGGGAAGAAACGCCCAGGTCGGCCAGTAAGCCATCCACATTGCCTGCGGCGTTGTGGTACCGCATAAAATTATATAAATAACGGAAGTTACTGCGGACAAAAACAAAACGAGCGTCCTCCGGTATATTACTTTCGGCGTCGGCATCTTGGTCAAATCCATAAAGTCTCCCCTTGTTATCTAGCCGGCTCAGGATTTCGCGCGAATGTCCTCCTCCTCCAAATGTCACATCTACATATATTCCTGAAGGGTGAATGCTTAATCCCTCTATACTTTCCTGAAGCATTACCGGTACATGATAGCAAACCTCTTTTTCTTCCATTTATTCGCTATTCTGTTAAACTGTTCCTTAAAATAAAGCAATATAGTTGTCTGATTTACTAAGCATTGCTCTATTGGAGGGTAAAAGTACGCATTTCCTTTTTTAACCGCCAAGAAATATAAGAGAAAAGTAACAAAAAGTTTTCAACAGGTAAGGGGATCGCTTTGTTATTGGCTGGTTATGGAATAAGATGCTTTCTTTTCGATTCATAGTTATGTTTTTTGAAAATCATAGTTATGATTTCGGAAAACCATAACTATGATTTGACATTTGACTTTGTCTGAAACGAGTTGACTTTTCCCAATGTTTTCTATCGAGTTCACTTTTCTGTTCTTTAGCCGGGTTTCTTTCATTTTGACACTTTGATAAAATAACCTCTTCCCAGTGGGCCTGTATGGATAAAGATCCGGGAGGGATTGCGAATATGCTCTTCTTGCGAGGTTTGTCTTTGTTGCTTTGTTTGTATAGTTGTTAGAATGTTTACTAATTAACATTGTGTATGGCCGTATCTAAGCATATTGTTATGTTCTATGGTATATAATAAATCTATTTGATATTTAGGTTAGGTCTTATTTTACAACCATTATAGCATTGCCTCTCTGTTCTATAGCATCAAAAACCAAGATATATATGCTTTGATTTCAAAACATATATGCTTTAAAGTCGAAACATATATGTTTATCTGCGCGGATAGTTGTATTTAGTTGCAGAAATAATTGGAATTAGTTGCAGGGATAGTTGGAAATATCCTCCGGGAAAACGGAAAAAGGTTCCGGATAGTGCACAAAAACCTCCTTTTTACCGGAAAAAAGAGCCTGAAATTCTCTGGAAAGACCTTTTTGTTAATAGGTAGTGTCACCGGGAAAGGCTTTATTCTGTAAAAATGAAACTACATAAGATAAAATGCTGACATTATGTCTTCGATGTTTTTCCATCCGGTTATGACGACCATAAAAGGCTAGCCAAAACGTAGCATGATTTCCCATAACGGGTAGCATAAATGAAAAAACAAGTAGAAGAAAATGGAAAACGTCTGTGAATAAGCATGATTTCCGACAAAAAATACTACTTTTGTGCCCTGCATGTAATGTATGGAACGATGGCTAATGATGAAATGAAGCAAATCTGGAAAGTTCCGGAACCGACTCTCAGAAGGTTACCGTGGTATCTTGCCTTTTTGAAATTAATGAAAGGGAGAGGTGAGGCTTTTGTGTCATCTACCCAGATTGCCAAGGAGATAAATGTGGATTCCAGCCAAGTGGCGAAAGATTTGTCGTTTGTAAATATTACAGGGAAAACGCGTGTAGGCTATGAAGTGGATACGTTAGTAGACGTGTTGGAAGACTTCTTAGGTTTCACTTCCCAGCATAAAGCTTTTCTGTTTGGTGTCGGAAGCCTGGGAGCTGCATTGTTGCAGGACTCAGGTTTGAACCAGTATGGTCTTGAGATTGTAGCCGGTTTTGATGTCCGCAAGGATTTGGCGGGTTCTGTTATCAATGGTATTCCTGTTTATCATATGGATGATTTTCCTGTTATGCAGAAGAAATACGGGGCAACTATCGGAGTAATAACCGTTCCGGTTGAGAAGGCCCAGGATGTCACAGACCATATTATTGCAGGTGGTATCAAGGCACTTTGGAATTTTACCCCTTTCCGTATACGTGTGCCGGAACATATAGTTGTGCAAAATACGTCTATGTATGCTCATTTGGCGGTTATGTTCAACCGCTTGAATTCAATAAGTCACTGATATGAAAATTATTGCAGTAGGAATGAATTATGCAGCTCACAACAAAGAGTTGCATCATACACTGGAACTATCCGAGCCGACCATCTTTATGAAGCCGGACTCTTCTTTGTTGAAGGATGGCAAGCCATTTTTTATTCCGGATTTTTCCTCTGAAATACATTACGAAACGGAAATTGTAGTAAAAATAGACCGTTTGGGAAAGAATATAGCGGAACGTTTTGCCCATCGTTACTATAATGAGATAACTGTGGGGATAGATTTTACTGCAAGAGATTTGCAAAGTAAACTTCGTACCAATGGTTTGCCTTGGGAAATAAGCAAGGCGTTCGATAATTCGGCGGCTATAGGCGATTTTATTCCGGTAAGCAGAGTGGAAGATGTGGATGCGATTCCTTTCCATCTGGATATAAACGGGAATAAAGTGCAGGAAGGTAATACGAGGGATATGCTTTTTTCTATTGATAAGATAATCGCTTATGTTAGTCGCTTTTTCACTTTGAAAATTGGCGACTTGATTTATACCGGTACTCCGGTAGGTGTCGGACCAGTCAAGATCGGTGACCAGTTACAAGGTTATATAGGCAATGAAAAGCTATTGGATTTTTTTGTCCGGTAATTTTAGAAAGAAGCAGATTTAGGTTATTTGGTAGTTAAAAATTGAGTTCGAATGTTTAATTTTGCTCTCTACTTTATAAAAAACCTATAATATAAGGATATTTATCCAAAAAATCATGCGAGTTCCGAAGGATTATCTATTTTTGTAGTAGTAACTGAGGATATTTTCCATTTTACGCTTAAATGAGTATAATCAAAGGACGAGTTCTATATGTGATTTCGTTCTTTTAAAGATATTAAGATAAAAACAATTTTACGGTTTGTGTGGGTTTGGTGATTTCTTAGGTAATTACCACCTAAGTATCCCGGGAGGGTGAACAAGCATCCGATTTATATTTAAATACTAAAATAATGAAATTAAAAGTACGTCTGCCAGTAATCTTGTGAAGGATGGGCGCAGAGAAACAGACTCCGGGAGTATTGAACTTTCGGAGTTTTGTTTTATCCCGGGAAGACCTTTATTTGTTTTATTTCGGGGATTTCTATAATATTGCATTTCGCGAACCACTAATAGTTTATCGTTAATGGAGTTTTATACACAGATTTCTATTCCCAAAGGAATACATCCTTTGTCATATAAGGAGCAAATAGTGCTTTTGGGTTCTTGCTTTGCAGAGAATATAGGACGGAAATTAGAAGAAAGCAGGTTCCGGACAGATATAAATCCGTTTGGAACACTTTATAATCCGGCTTCCATTGCAGTGGCTATCCGAATGTTGTTGCATCCGGAACGGTTTGAAGACCACGATTTGTTTCAACATGAAGGAGTATATCACAGCTTTTACCATCATAGCCGCTTTTCGTCTCCGCAAGCCGTGGAGTGTTTGAATTCTATTAATCAACGGCTGTTTTCTTCTTCTCAAATCATACGTGAAGCGGAACATTTGATTGTTACATTGGGAACAGCATATGTTTACAGGCTGACAGCTACCGGACAAATTGTATCCAATTGTCATAAGTTACCGGAGAAGATGTTTAAAAGGGAAATGCTTTCCGTCCAGGAAATAACGGATGAGTGGAAAAATACCTTGCTTGCATTGTGGGAGCAGAATCCGGATTTGAAAATTATTTTTACCGTAAGTCCTATTCGTCACTGGAAAGACGGGGCACATGCCAACCAACTGAGTAAAGCAACATTGCTATTGGCAGTGGATTACCTGCAAAAAGAATATCCGGAACAAGTTGCTTATTTCCCTGCTTATGAGATTATGATGGATGAATTGAGAGACTACCGTTTTTATGCAGACGATATGTTGCATCCTTCGGTTCAGGCGGTGGAATATATTTGGGAGCGCTTTCGGGAAACTTTGTTCTCAAAAGAAGCCCTGGAGATTTTTAAAGAGTGGAATGAAATACAAAAGGCTCTTAACCATAAGCCTTTTCAACCTCAAAGTGAGGGGTATAAACGCTTCATCTCGCAAACTTTGTTAAAGATGGAACGACTTAACGATAAATTCCCTTACTTTGATATTACAAATGATATAGAAACGATACGAAAGAAGTCTTAAACAATACAAAGAATGGAATATTCAGTTAAAGATATAGCCGAAATTATCGGAGCGAACGCTAAAAATATGCACGATGATAAAATCAGTATTTTACTTACTGATAGTCGTCGTCTTTCATTTCCGGAACAAAGCCTTTTTTTCGCTTTGAAAACAAAAACAAATGATGGACATAGTTATATTTCTGAATTATATAAACTCAGGGTCCGCAATTTTGTGGTGAGCGAGTTCTGCCCGGAGTTTGAAGCATTGGATGATGCTTGTTTCCTGGTAGTGAAAGATACGTTGAAAGCTTTGCAGAAACTGGCTGTTTGCCATCGCAAACAATTTAATATACCTGTGATCGGAATTACCGGTAGCAATGGCAAAACGATTGTAAAGGAATTTTTGTACCAATTGTTGCATAACGAATTTAATATTGTACGTTCTCCACGTAGTTATAATTCACAATTGGGAGTACCTCTTTCTGTCTGGCAGATGACAGAAAAGAATACACTGGGTATTTTTGAGGCTGGTATTTCACAACCGGACGAAATGGAACGTTTGCAACCGATTATTGTCCCGACTATCGGCGTTATTACAAATATAGGAGAAGCCCATCAGGAGAATTTTATTTCTTCCACCCAGAAATGCATGGAAAAGCTGGGTTTGTTTAATGATTGTGAAGCCATTATTTATGATGGGGACAATGCCTTTATTGCGAATTGTATCGAAGCTGCTTGTTTGTCCCATAAAGCAATCACATGGAGCCGTACGGACTCGGATGCTCCACTTTATATAGAATCGATAGAGAAGAAAGAAAAGGAAACAATTATCCATTGTACTCTGCTCGGTCTGGACAGGGTTTATTCTATTCCTTTTACCGACGATGCTTCTATTGAAAATGTTATTCATTGCATGGCGGTTATGCTCTATCTGAAACCTACCAGCGTGAATGATGTGGAGAAATTCAAACAATTGGAACCTGTTGCTATGCGTCTGGATGTGAAGCAGGGCATTAATAATTGCCTGTTAATAAATGATACCTATAATTCAGATATAAACTCATTGGATATAGCGCTGGATTTCCAACAGAGCCGCCGTATGGGAAATAACCTGAAATGTACATTGATTCTGTCTGACATATTACAGTCCGGAACATTGCCCAAATCTTTATACAAGAAAGTGGCGGATTTGGTACGGCGTAAAAAAATAGACCGGATTATCGGAATAGGACGCGACCTGAAAGAATATGGTGGAGTCTTTGAAATGGAAAAAGAATTTTATTTGACAACAAAGGAGTTTATCCAGTCGCCTTCATTTAAGAAATTTAACAATGAATTAATTCTCATAAAGGGTTCCCGCCGTTTCCATTTTGAACAGATATCAGAACTGCTTGAAAAGAAAGTGCATGAAACGATATTGGAAGTGAATCTGGATGCCATTGTCCACAACTTCAATTATTATCGCTCCAAACTCAAACCGGAAACTAAGATGGTTTGTATGGTGAAAGCTTTCGGATATGGAGCCGGTTCATATGAATTGGCAAAAACGTTACAGGAACACCGTTGCGATTATCTGGCTGTTGCTGTTGCCGATGAGGGTGCGGAATTGCGTAAGGAAGGTATCTCTATTCCTCTGATTGTGATGAACCCGGAATTTAGCAGCTTTAATGTTTTATTTGAAAACCAACTGGAACCGGAGGTGTATAGTTTCCGTTTGTTGGATGCTATGATAAAAGAAACAGAGCGCAGGGGGATCACTTCATATCCTATACATATAAAGATTGACACAGGTATGCACCGTTTAGGTTTTCAGCCGTCGGATGTTCCGGCTGTTTGCGAGCGTCTGAAAGAACAAAGCGGTGTTGTGGTACGCTCTGTCTTCTCCCATTTGGTCGGTAGCGATTCGTATATCTTTGATGAGTTTACACATAAGCAGTTGGATACGTTTACCGAGGTTGCATCGGTCCTGGAATCCGGATTGGAATATAAAGTAATTAAACATATCCTGAACTCTGCAGGTATCGAGCGTTTTACGGATTACCAGATGGATATGGTACGTTTGGGGATCGGTCTTTATGGGGTAAGTGCTTCCGGACAAAAAGGTCTGCGGAATGTAAGCACACTGAAAACGACGATTTTGCAGATTCAAAATGTGCCGGAGGGGGATTCTATCGGATATAGCCGTATGAGTTATGTGAAACGGGATTCCCGCATAGCGATTATTCCAATCGGTTATGCAGACGGATTGGACCGTCATTTCAGCAATGGGGGAGGTGAAGTCCTTGTAAATGGTCATCGTTGTCCGATTATCGGTAATATATGTATGGATGCTTGTATGATAGATGTAACGGATATCGATGCACAGGAGGGTGATCCGGTTATCATTTTCGGCGATGAGTTGCCTGTCTGTGAGTTGTCTGATAAGCTAAAAACGATACCATATGAAATTCTAACTTCTGTATCGCCACGTGTAAAAAGGGTGTATTACAGAGAATAATTGGTCATGTTGCACAAAATCCGTATCTTTGTGCCGATAAGTTAAAATAAAAGGTATGAGTCACAATTTATTGAAAGGCAAGCGAGGCATTATTTTCGGTGCGCTGAATGATATGTCTATCGCCTGGAAGGTAGCGGAAAAAGCCGTTGAGGAAGGTGCGACAATCACGCTGAGTAATACTCCTATTGCTGTACGTATGGGGCAAGTGGATGCTTTGGCGGAGAAGTTGCATGCGCAAGTTATTCCTGCGGACGCTACCAGTGTAGAAGATCTGGAAACTGTATTCTCTAAATCAGTAGAAATATTGGGTGGTAAGATTGATTTTGTTTTACATTCTATAGGAATGAGTCCGAACGTACGTAAAAAACGTACTTATGATGACTTGGACTATGATATGTTGAGTAAAACATTGGATATATCGGCAGTTTCTTTCCATAAAATGTTGCAGGTTGCCAAAAGGCAGGATGCTATTTCCGAAGGTGGTTCTGTTGTTGCATTATCTTATGTAGCCGCACAGCGTACATTCTTCGGATATAATGACATGGCAGATGCCAAGAGCCTGCTGGAATCTATTGCACGCAGTTTCGGTTATATTTATGGACGTGAAAAGGGAGTTCGTATTAATACGATATCCCAGTCACCTACATTAACAACAGCCGGTAGCGGTGTGAAGGGTATGGATCATTTGATGGATTTTGCGGAAAAGATGAGCCCTCTGGGGAATGCCTCTGCAGATGAATGTGCCGACTATTGTGTGATGATGTTCTCAGATTTCACCCGCAAGGTGACAATGCAGAACTTGTTCCATGATGGAGGCTTTTCAAGCATGGGGATGAGTCTCCGTGCGATGAATCAGTACAGTAAAGGTTTGGAGGAATATACTGACGAAAACGGTCATATAATTTACGGTTAATATATGCTTGTAAAGATTTATCCGGAAAATCCGAATCAAAAAGAAATAGACAAGGTCGTCAATGTCCTCCGGGATGGCGGCCTTGTTATTTATCCGACCGATACGGTGTATGCAATCGGTTGTGATGCCTTGAATGTGCGTGCAGTTGAGAAAATATGCCAGATGAAAGGCGTGAATCCTCAAAAAAGTAACCTTTCTATTATTTGTTACGACTTATCTAATCTAAGTGAATACGCAAAGGTGAGTAATGCAGCCTTTAAGTTGATGAAGAAACACCTGCCCGGTCCCTTTACTTTTATTTTACCTACAAGCAGTGAGCTTCCGAAAATCTATAAGAATCGTAAAGAGGTGGGTATACGTGTGCCGGACAACAATATCATCCGTACATTGGTACAGGCTTTAGGCAATCCGATCCTTACGATGTCCATACGGGATGAGGATGAAGTAATAGAATATACTACCGATCCTGAACTGATTCACGAAAAATATGAAGAATTGGTAAATCTCGTAATCGATGGCGGATATGGTGGCACAGAAGCCTCAACCGTCGTAGATTGTACGACGGATGAGTTTGAAATCCTGCGTCAGGGAAAAGGTGAACTTTCTCTTTAATTAATTTTCCATAGCAATGATTCGGTCGGCAGTCCAGCTGTCGACTATAATTTGTATCCGTTCTTTAGGCAGGGCGGAAGGAAATTGTATATCTATTTCCCGCTGTTCACCCGGCATCAGAGTAATATAATTATCCGAATAATGAACGGGGAGAATGCGTTTACCGGTCTCTTTATCCAACACTTTTATTCGATTGAAGAAAGAAATATGTGAATCTGCTTTTATAAGAACCTTTCCTGAATAATTCGTATTTTCCTTATGTAATGTTGTTTTTAGAATCGGACTGGACAATGGAAGCTGAGAGAGGCTGGTATAGTCCTTCGGTTCCGTGGTCAGCCAATAAATATTAGGTGTACTTGAGGTGTCTTTTAAAGATAATTGCAGAAAATAGACTCCTTTTATTCCTTCCGGGACCTGAATATCCAATAGTTCCTGTACCGTATTCCCTTTACTGTCTGTCTTGATTTCTTTTTCCCAAAGAATTTTGCCTTCGAGATTGTAAATACGGGCAGTAACGGACAAGCCTTCATAATTATTTAGTGTTGTATTCAGTAATCCGGCTTTCCGGGTTACAGGGTTATAGAACGCATGCAAAGGTTCGCATCCTTTCCGGGTTCCATAAAGGGACGCGTTTACATCCAGATACCAGTCGTACATTTGTCCTCGTAAAGAAGTCCATGGGTTCTGGGTTTTCCAGATTAAAATGCCTGTATACCAATCCCACATATGCGAGGCCCAGCCTTCCATGAAACTACGGTATTGGTCGTAGTTTACAATCTGTGCATATTTGCAGTAAGTTTCAATATCTTTTACTTCTCCGAAGCGTTCCAGATGGTCGCGATATCCTAAATCCTTATGGTATTTCCATGTGGCATTACGGGTGATACCATTCTGTGGAAAACCGGCAAGGTCTTGTTCTGACATCATTTCCCGCATACTTTCTATTTCCGGTGAGCCTACAGAACCGGCTTCCGGATTAAACGGATGGGAACGGAATGTGAAAAACCATTCAGGTTCCTGGATGCCATAAGGACCATCTCCGTTATCACCTAAAAGATTACGGGTAAATACTGTATCGGTAGAGAAACTGGCGAAAAGACGTTCAGGGTCCAGTTTCGGGAAAACTTCTTCTTTTAATTTCTTGTCAATATCTATTGCTAAAGGCCATTCATTTGCTCCGCACCAGAAACATAGGCTCGGGTGATTACGAATCATCTTTATCTGGTCTTCCACCGAGGCGATAAATAAGTCGTGATTGTCTGGGTATTCCCAACGACGTTCCCGGGAGTCCAGTTTAGTCGGATCTTCCCAGGCACCGTTACAATCGCCGCTTCCCCATAGGTCCTGAAATACCAGAATGCCATATTCATCACAAGCCTTATAAAATTCGGGACGTTCTACCAGTGCACCTCCCCAAACGCGAATCATCCGTAAATTCATTTCTGCATGGAAACGTACTTCATCCCGGTAGCGTTCAGGTGAAAGACGGAGCAACCAGTCTGAATTAATATAATTTCCTCCGGTGATATATATTTTCTGCCCGTTTACAAAAAAGCGGCGCCCGCCATTATCCGGGCATTTATCCGTTGTTATTTCCCGGATGCCATAACGGATTTGTTTGCAGTCACTGATTTCATTATTGACCTTGAACGAAATGGACATATCGTATAGCGGTTGTTTGCCGATACCATTTGGCCACCATAAACGGGGATTATTAACAGCTAAAGAGGTAAACTCTATTTCTTTTTTCTCATTGGGGGAGAGAGAGACTTGCTGGGTTAAACGACTTCCGTCTGTTTCGCAAACCAACATACCTTTTACTGGCTTGTCTGAGATATTTTCTATCTCGACAGATGTATTTATAAAAGCATCTTTTTGTGTTTTTGCATCAGGAGTACGTATGCCCGGCACTTTGGTGACAATATGAGGCGAGTTTAATTTGATGGAACCTGTAGTTGTTATAGAAACTTCATCCCATATCCCTGTATTTCTGTCGCGAACAGGCTGTATCCAGTCCCAACCGGGTGTATATTGCATTGTATTGTTGCGGGCAATCTGCCCGTCTCCTCCTTGTCCACCGTTTGGATTCCCTGCATGTGTGGGAGGATATACTAAGACTGCCAGTGTATTAGGAGCATCAGTTCTTAGCCAGGGAGTAATATTGAAACTCTTTCTTAAGAACATGCCTTCGTGGGTACTATTATTAATCCGCTTGCCGTTCAGGAATATTTCAGCTTTATAGTTAATGCCGCGAAAGTTAAGCCAAACATTCCGCCCTTCCGGGAATTTCGGAATATCAAATTTGCGGATAAACCAAAATGTGTAGAAATCATTTCCAACTTCATATATATCTGGAATCAGGTTATTGTTCAGTCCGAATTCCGGTGCCGGATATTGCTGATTTTCCAAAAGGGTGGTCAATACTGTCCCGGGTACACGTGCTGATATCCATCCTGTGGTTTCCGGAGGTGTGGCGCTTAATTGATTTCCGTCCACATTCACTTCATTTGCTCTACGGGCAAACCAGTCTGTGTTGATTACTGTTTTTTCTCCCGGTTCGGGAATTATCAACATATTCTTTTCCTGAGCGATTACCGGAGCTGCCCAATAAAGCATGGTTAACCAACAAAGTATATAAATACATCTGTTTTTCATAATATAAATATTTAGTCCCCCTAAGTTACGATAAAAAATAACAGGAGTAAAACAATTGATTTTTTATAATATAGTTCAGGCATAGATTTCACGGGATTCGTGTAATCTATGCCTGAAGGAATGTCGTAAACTGGCTACATAAAAGCCAGTTTAAACATTATTTGTTATAGCACACACACATTCGTTAGAAATTACCTCCGGCAACATCCCACCACAGACGTGTGGCTTCATTGTCCGGGCCGTTCAAATAAGCTTTCGCTTTTTCAACTTCGGCACCATTGGAGTTACTGTCGTTACGTGGGAAACGCAGACGTTTTACGAAATCACCGTCGGCAATACCTCCATTTACATTTGCACTATAGTTTGTTTGAACCGGGAATAATTTAGGATAGCCTGTACGACGGAATTCGCTCCATGCTTCCTGTCCTTCTGGGAACATTGCAATCCATTTTTGATTGATAATTTTATGTAACTTGTCTTCTTTAGAAGCACCTTCGTCCCATTTTACTGTAGCTTTGTCAAGGCCTGAAATATTATTTGCCGGATTGAACGGGTCTTTATAATCAGAGGCTACTTTAGTATCATCATTAATATATGTGTTATAAACATTTGTATCTGTAATCCCGTGTTCTTTAAATGATACCCGGATTCCTTCTTCATATAATTCCTGTGCTGTGCCATCCATATTCCAGCCTCTTAAAGCACCTTCTGCACGTAGGAAGTATACTTCTGCAACTTTCATCCAAGGCAGTGCATTGGAGATACTCTTGTTTCCAACCTGGTCTGTAAATTTGCTGCCGTCCGGCATATTGATTGTAGAATACATTTGGTAGTTTGCTTTATCAGGAATGATGATACCTTGACGAATGCCTATATAATTACCAATGTTGTTGGTAGCTTTTCCATTTTTATCTTTAATGTCTTGAGTTGTATTTTTTTCTACGAACCAGCCAACAGGTCTTACATAAACTTGTAAACGAGGGTCTTTGTATCCATCCAACAAACTAACCAAAGATGCCCCGATACGAATATCTCCATATGCATAATTGATTTCATTCAATGGATTCTGCAAAGTCGGGTCTACTACTTCAATATTTTTATTACCATCTTGCAATACACCATATTTATGATTAACGGCGGCTTCGGCTGTTTCTTTTGCCAATTGAGGTTCAACTTTTACAATACGCATCGCTAAACGTAAACGTAGAGAGTTGGCAAAGCGAATCCATTGTTTATGGTCGGCTCCACATACGATATCGAATTTGGATAGACGTTTCGGATCAGCAGAACCAGCATCTACGAATGTGGTCAAATCATTCACGCTTTCTTCCAGTTCTTTCAGGAATGTTTTATATACAGTAGCCAAATCGTCATAAGGTACGCTTGTTCCACCCTGCATTGCTTTGGTGTAAGGTATCGGACCATAAATATCTGCAACACGGTGCATAGCCTCCACCCGGATAATCTTGGCGATAGATGTAAAGTCAAGTTCCTTTGTGGATTCCAGAATAACACTGATTGGTTTCATTACATATAATTCGCCAGCCTTGAATGGAGTCTCATTCCAGCCTTCATTCATATTATAGGTCGAGTTATTGAAGTTGCCACCAAACGGAGTAGGGTTTGCCATATAACCGGAATATAAGTCTGCATTCAGGTTCTGTTGCAACTGATATTCGTAGTTTCTGTTCTGATAGTTCAGATAAACAGATGTGATAGGTTGGGAGAAGCGTGCTTCCAGTGATACATCCTCCGGTTTCATTCCGTTAGGATTTGTATTGATTGATTCAAAGTCACTGGTACAAGAAACAGTACCCATTAACATGGCTATAGCGCCAAGAGGCAAAGTCCTTTTTATTTGATTAAATATATTCTTTTTCATAATTGACACAAGTTGTTAGAATGTTACTTTCAGATTGATACCATAGCTGCGAGTTGCGGGCAAACCAAAGGTTTCAAAACCCTGCCAAGCGTTGTCGGTAGATACAGACATATCCGGGTCATGAGGTGAATCCTTATAAAGGAAGAATAAGTTACGTGCAATAAATGATAAACTCAGGTTTTTGGAAGCTCCGATCAGATTGCGGAATGTATATCCGACAGACAGTTCACGCAGACGGAAGTTTGTTGCTGAATAAACATATTGTCCACCTGCCTTATCCTTGCCTGCTACAGCTTCATAATATTTCTGTGCGTCAACAATTACACCGTTACCTACATCTACACCACCGTTATCACGTGCATCGGCTGTTTCTTTTGTTACACCATAGCTGTCCAGATAGCTCTGTGTCATACCGATTGTATTACCACCAATCTTGCCATCAAATAAGAAGTATAAAGTGAAATCTTTATAAGTGAATGTATTGCCCCAGCCCAACTGCCAGTTTGAGTTTACATTACCTAAATATTCTTCGTCACCTAAAACTGGAGCACCCTTTTCTATTGCTAAGGAACCATCGGTATTACGTTTTACATCCTTACCGTAAATGTCTCCAAATGAACCGCCTTCTTTCAGCATAAAACGGAAACCGGCACCACTACCAATCTGTACACCATCTTTCAAACGGGCATCCAGTTCTTTGATCTTATTATCATTGTAAGAGATATTGAATTCAGTCTTCCAACTCCAGTCTTTAGCAAAATCAAAGCGGTAACTTGCTGAAGCCTCAAATCCTTGGTTCTGAATATTACCAGCATTGATATAATAGCTTTCATAACCTGAACCTAACGGAGCATCGATTGTAAAGTATTGGTTTTTATTGTTTGTCTTATAATAAGTAACGTCAAAATTCAAACGATTGTTGAACATTGCCAAATCCAAACCGAATTCCATAGAATGCATCTTTTCCGGTTTCATTTCGGTAAACGGAGCTTTTGTATTCGGTTCCAATTGACCCAAGTTAAATCCATCCATTGGATAAGTGATATAAGCAGGAACGTCGTTACCTACGATAGAATAAGAACCACGGATTTTTAACAGGTTAATCTTTTCTGTCATAGGGATCATTTCGTTCAACAATGCCGTCAAACCGAAAGAAGGATAGAAATAAGAGAAGTTATGTGTATAAGCTAAGGCGGAAGCCCAGTCATTACGTCCGGTAATATCCAGGTAAATCATATTGTTGAAACCAAACTGAACGGTCCCAAATACTGAGTTCAGTCGTTTTTTAGGATTGTCGGTTTTTTGGTTCCCATTGCCGGCGATGTTTTCGGGAACGAAGAAGTTCGGTAGTACCAAACCTAATTTATCGCTGTCGAGAATCAGATTTTCGACTTTGGTATCCATAAAGCTGGAACCTAAAGATGCATTTAATTCCCATTTTTCATTCCATGTTTTGTTGAAGTTAACCATTACGTCACCATAGAACTGTTGTGCTTCGAAACGTTCCTGGCGATAACGGCCATTACCATTAGGCGCCCAGGTTTCAACGGTTGTTGCATGCCATTTACGTTCGAATTTATCGAATGTATTATCGATGCTTAAACGTCCCTGAATATTCAGATAATCTGTTATTTTCAGTTTGGCTGTTGCAGAAGCCATGATACGGTTACGTTTTTCTGTTGCTTTGATGCGGTTCAGTACCCAGTATGGGTTTGCAGTAAAGTCATCCAGAGTCGTATACCAGTTTTGAGCCATTAAGTTACGACCTGCATTGTAGACTTCGTAATTATCTTTATAATATTTCCAGTCGCCATTTACAGGGAATGTGTAAGCTCCTGTCAACGGGTTAATATAAGTACCACCGTGAGGGCGGTTATTTGCTTTTTGAGTGATATATGACAAAGATGCATCGATAGTCAGGCGTTCTTTGAATAATTTGAATGATTCGCGTGCTGTCATGTTATGGCGTTGAAAATCATTCGTTGGCATCATGCCTACGGCAGATGTGTTTGCATAAGACAAGAAGCTCTGTACTTTTTCAGTACCACCATTGATAGTAACAGAGTTGATGTAAGTAGAGCCGGTACGGTAAAAATCATTCAGGCGTTTTTTGGCTTCTTTGTCGTTGTTGTTAACTCTTTCACCCCAACTTTTAGCACTTAGCTGGTCACCGGTTAGAATTGCTCCATAGCGTCCTTGCAATTTGGGTGCTGTCAGCGGAGTTTCTAATGTGATATTGGAAGAAAAATCTACACGAGCTGCTCCTTCTCTACCTTTCTTTGTTGTAATCATGATAACGCCATTTGCCGCCATACTACCATACAACGCAGCTGCAGAAGCACCTTTCAGCACATTCATACTGGCAATGTCGTCCGGGTTCAGATTGGAAAGTGCATCACCACCGTCACGTCCTTCGTATTCGCCGGCAAGCTGTGTTGTTTTCGGGTTGTTCATAGGAACACCATCTATAACAATAAGTGGTTGGTTGTTTCCATAAGCAGATTTGTTACCACGGAGGACAATTTTGGAAGAACCTCCAGCTCCCGTTGCATTTGGAGTAATAACCAAACCTGCTGCCTTACCTTGCAAAGCATTAATCATGTTTGCATCTTTTGCACGGGTAAGCTCTTGGTTCCCCACTTGTTGGGTCGCATAAGTCAACGATTTTGCTTTACGTTGGATACCCATAGCTGTTACTACGACTTCTTCGATTTTCTTTGTATCGGAAGACATGTCTACGTTAATTACGGTACGACCATCCAGTGGCTCTTCTATTGTAGTCATACCCAAAAAAGAAAATTGTAGGATAGCGTTGTTGCCTACTTCCAGTTCGTATTTACCGTCTAAGTCGGTAACTGTACCATTGGTAGTTCCTTTTTCAACAACATTACAGCCAATTAATGGCATGTTGGCATCTTTATCCATTACGACGCCGTTCACTTTCTTTTGTGCCCACAGCACATTTGTACATGTTCCTATACATAACAGTACAAACAGTAATAAACTCTTTTTCATGAATTTAGATTGTTTAGGCAAATTAATAAATTTAAAACAGTTCATATTTAACTTAGAGTTGATTTTGTAAAAATTAAATAATATGTTTGACGTTGTCTTACTAGAACTAAATCACATTAACTACTGTTATATATAGAAAATAGAATATAGCATTACAAAGTGTTAACGATAACACCTAAAAAACAGAATCAATAGGCTGTTTTATTAACATTTTTACTTGCTTTTATATCTATTTTGTATACATTTGCCAAATAATGGGTAAAGAACGGACATAGTTCTAGTAAGACTTATATATTTATTTTGTGTTCTTTTGTTTGGTAATTTTAAAAGTATGTAAGTGCTTGATACAATAGAAGTTTTCCTTGATTGCATTTTTTACTAATTTATTATTTTATCTCTTTTTTATGGTTATGAGCTACAGACATTGGTTTTCTTTATAAAATAGTTCAGGCATGGATTCCACGAAACTCGTGGAATCCATGCCTGAACTATTTTATATGAAATTCTGATTGTTAGAAATTGCCACCAGCGATATCCCACCACAAACGCGTAGCTTCGTTATCCGGACCGTTTAGATAAGCTTTTGCTTTTTCAACTTCTGCCGCATTGGAGTTGCGGTCATTACGAGGGAAACGAAGACGTTTTACAAAATCACCGTCAGCAATGCCACCGTCAACATTTGCACTGTAATTTGTTTTGACCGGGAATAATTTGGGATAACCTGTCCGGCGGAATTCACTCCATGCTTCCTGCCCTTCCGGAAACATGGCTATCCATTTCTGGTTAATAATTTTATGCAGTTTATCTTCATTGGAAGCACTTTCGTCCCATTTTACAGTTGCTTTGTCAAGTCCTGAAATATTATTTTCCGGATTGAACGGGTCTTTGCAGTCTGTGGCAACTCCAGTTGCGTTGTTAATATAATTGGTATATTTATCTGCAGAAATACCATATTCATCAAATGAAACTTTAATACCGTCTTCATAAAATCGTTGGGCGCTACCTCCCATATTCCAACCTCTTAAAGCTCCTTCTGCCCGCAAGAAGTATACTTCCGCAACTTTCATCCAGGGTAATGCATTGGATATGCTGTTATTACCGACTTGGTTCGTGTATTTGTTCTCACTCGGCATATTGATGGTCGAGTACATTTGATAATTCGTTTTATCAGGGATGATAATGCCTTGGCGAATACCTATATAGTTGCCTATGTTATTAGTTACATTTCCATTTTGGTCTTTAATATCCTGTGGTGCATCTTTATCTTTAAACCATCCAATCGGTCTTACATAGATTTGTAAACGAGGGTCTTTGTATCCATCCAGTAAACTAACCAAAGAAGCACCAATACGAATATCTCCATATGCGTAATTAATTTCATTCAACGGATTTTGTAACGTAGCATCTGTTACCTCTACGTTTTTATTTCCGGCCATCAGTACGCCATATTTATGGTTAACGGCAGCTTCTGCTGTCTCTTTTGCTAATTGTGGTTCGACTTTTGAAATATGCATTGCCAGGCGCAGACGTAAAGAGTTCGCAAAACGTATCCATTGTACATGATCGGCACCGCATACAATGTCGAATTTGGACAAACGTGTCGGGTCAGCAGAACCTGCTTCTACAAAGGTTGTCAGGTTGTTTACGCTTTCTTCCAGTTCTTTCAGGAATGTTTTATAAATAGTCGCCAAGTCATCATAAGGAACGCTTGTTCCACCTTGCATCGCCTTTGTATAAGGTATCGGACCGTAAGTATCGGCAACACGATGCATGGCTTCCACCCGGATAATTTTGGCAATAGATGTAAAGTCCGCCTCTTTGGTTGATTCCAGAATAATACTGATAGGTTTCATTACATATAATTCTCCAACTTTGAACGCCATCTCGTTCCAGCCTTCATTCATATTGTAAGTCGAATTATTGAAGTTGCCGCCAAACGGAGTTGGGTTTGCCATGTAACCGGAGTATAGGTCGGCATTTAAATTTTGTTGCAACTGAAATTCAAAATTTCTATTTTGGTAGTTCAGATAAATGGAAGTGATAGGCTGGGAAAAACGAGCTTCCAGTGATACTTCTTCCGATTTAATCCCATTCGGATTGGTATTGATTGATTCAAAATTACCGGTACAAGAGATTGCCCCTGTTAGTAACGTTATGACTCCAACATATAATGTTGTTTTTCTTGGGTTAAATATATTTTTATTCATGATTGGCTAATTTGTTAAAAGGTTACTTTCAGATTGATTCCATAGCTTCGGGAGGCAGGCAAGCCGAACGTTTCAAATCCCTGCCAGGCATTGTCTGTAGATACAGACATATCCGGGTCGTGTGGAGAATCTTTATAAAGGAAGAATAAGTTGCGGGCAATAAATGCCAGGCTAAGATTTTTGGATGCCCCTATTAAATTGCGGAAAGTATATCCGAGAGACAGTTCACGCATGCGGAAGTTTGTCGCAGAATGAACATATTGTCCACCAGCTTTGTCTTTACCTGCCACAGCTTCATAATATTTCTGGGCATCAATAATTACACCATTGCCAACATCTACACCACCGTTGTCACGAGCATCGGCTGTTGCTTTTGTTACGCCGTAGCTATCCAGATAACTTTGTGTCATACCGACAGTGTGGCCTCCTATTTTGCCGTCGAACAAGAAATATAAAGAGAAATCTTTATAAGTGAAAGTGTTTCCCCATCCTAATTGCCACTTGGAGTTTACGTTTCCTAAGTATTGTTCATCTCCTAATACCGGAGCGTCTTTTTCGATTACTACGGAACCATCGTCATTACGTTTTACATCTTTGCCATAGATGTCACCAAATGAACCGCCTTCTTTCAGCATAAACCGAAAACCGGCTCCACTGCCGATTTGTACGCCTTCTTTCAAGCGTTCGTCCAATTCCTTGATCTTATTATTATTATAAGATGCGTTGAAATCGGTTTTCCAGCTCCAGTCCTTGGCAAAGTCGAACCGGTAACTAGCAGAGGTTTCAAATCCCTGGTTTTGTATATTTCCTGCATTGATATAATAGCTTTCATAGCCGGAGCCTGGAGGTGCATCAATCGTAAAGTATTGATTCTTGTTGTTTGTCTTGTAATATGTAAAATCGAAATTGAACCGGTTGTTGAACATTGCCAAATCCAGGCCGAATTCCATAGAATGCATCTTTTCCGGTTTCATTTCGGTAAACGGGGCTTTTGTGTTTGGTTCCAACTGACCTAAATTAAATCCGTCCATCGGATAAGTTATATAAGCGGGGACATCATTACCTACAATAGAATAAGAACCACGAACTTTCAGCAGGTTAATTTTCTCTGTCATCGGAATCATTTCGTTTAATAGGCCTGTCAAACCGAAAGACGGATAAAAATAGGAGACGTTCCGAGTATAAGCCAAGGCCGAAGACCAATCATTACGCCCGGTAATATCCAGATAAATCATATTGTTATAACCAAACTGCACCGTTCCGAATACGGAATTCAGGCGCTTTCTCGGGTTGTCGGTTTTTTGATTGCCATTACCTGCAATATTTTCAGGAACGAAAAAGTTAGGAAGTATCAAACCATATTTATCACTGTCTAAGAGTTGGTTTTCAACTTTGGTATCCATAAAACTGGAGCCTAAAGATGCGTTTAACTCCCATTTTTCATCCCATGTTTTGTTGAAATTAATCATTACATCCCCATAAAATTGTTGTGCTTCGAAACGTTCTTGGCGATAACGTCCATTGCCTCCGGGTGCCCACGTCTCGACAGTTGTGGCATGCCATTTGCGTTCAAATTTATCGAATGTATTATCCAGGCTTAGGCGTCCCTGGATATTCAGATAATCCGTTATTTTCAGTTTGGCTGTTGCTGATGCCATGATGCGATTCCGTTTTTCTGTTGCTTTAATACGATTTAAAGCCCAATAGGGATTGACCGTGAAGTCGTCTAATGCTGTGTACCAGTTTTGCCCCATCAGATTGCGCCCTGCATTATAAACCTCATAGTTATTTTTATAATAACCCCAGTCGCCATTTACAGGAAATGTATAAGCACCGGTCAATGGATTCGAATAAGTACCGCCACCGGGACGATTCGTCGCTTTCTGCGTAATATAGGACAGGGAAGCATCGATTGTCAGGCGCTCTTTGAATAATTTGAATGATTCGCGTGCTGTCATATTATGACGTTCGAAATCATTTGTCGGCATCATGCCTATGGCTGTTGTATTAGCATAGGATAAGAAACTTTGTACTTTTTCCGTACCTCCATTAATAGTAACAGAGTTGATATAGGTGGAGCCGGTACGGAAGAAATCATTCAGGCGTTTTTTGGCATCTTTGTCAGTATTGTTTATTCGTTCTCCCCAGCTCTTGGCATTTAGCTGCTCGCCGGATAGGATGGCTCCGTAACGTCCTTGTAGCTGCGGTGCTGTCAGCGGAGTTTCTATTGTGATATTTGAAGAGAAATCCACACGAGCTGCTCCTTCTCTACCTTTCTTGGTCGTAATCATAATAACCCCGTTTGCCGCCATACTACCATATAGAGCGGCAGCAGAAGCTCCTTTCAGTACGTTCATACTGGAAATATCGTCAGGGTTCAGGTTGGAAAGGGCATCACCACCGTCACGTCCTTCATATTCGCCGGTAAGTTGTGTCGTTTTCGGGTTGTTCATAGGGACACCATCGATTACGATAAGCGGTTGGTTGTTTCCATAGGCTGATTTATTACCGCGAAGAACAATTTTTGAAGAACCTCCGGCACCGGTAGCATTAGGAGTAATAACTAAACCTGCTGTTTTCCCTTGCAAAGAATTAATCATATTGGCATCTTTGGCACGGGTCAGCTCCTGGTTCCCGACTTGTTGGGTTGCGTAAGTTAACGATTTTGCCTTACGCTGAATACCCATGGCAGTAACTACGACTTCTTCGATTTTCTGTGTGTCGGAAGACATGTCTACGTTGATTACTGTGTGGCCGTTCACCGGTTCTTCTTTTGTTGTCATGCCTAAGTAAGAAAATTGCAGGGTTGCATTTTCTCCTACTTCCAGTTCATACTTACCATCTAAATCGGTAACAGTTCCGTTTGTTGTTCCTTTTTCAACAACATTACAGCCAATTAATGGCATATTGGCATCTTTGTCCATTACGATGCCATTCACTTTTTTTTGTGCCCATAGCACATTTGTACATGTCGCGAGACATATCAGTACAAACAGTAATAAACTCTTTCTCATGAATTTAGATTTTTTAGACAAAACAGGAACTGTCTTATGGTCCATATTCTGCTTAAAGTTAAGTTCTTAGGTGTTAAATAATATATTTAGGGAATGAGGTGTTAAAAACTATGTATATTGTGGTTTCTACTGTAAAAGTACAATGAGAAGATGAAAGTGGAATGTCTTTTTATTTTCATAATATGGTTGTTTTCATTTTAAAGGGTGTAATTATGCTCTTTAATTGTAACAATTGTTAATGCATTTTGGTTCTGATAAAGCACATGTTTTTTTAAAAAGTTGTAAAGTCTGTAAGCATTTGATACAATAGAAGTTTTCTTCGGTTATTTTCTTTCCCTAATTTATTTTTTCCTACATTCGCATATAATATAATGTATAAGCTATGAACTGGACCCAACTATTATCCGGTAAGCGCTTCGGCATGGAAGAATATCACGAACGCAAACATGAGCGGACTGATTTCCAACGTGATTACGATCGCCTCATTTTTTCATCACCTTTTCGCCGGTTACAAAATAAAACACAGGTATTTCCGCTACCGGGCAGTATTTTTGTACATAATCGTTTGACACATAGCCTGGAAGTTTCTTGCGTAGGACGTTCTTTAGGAAATAATGTCGCAAAGGAATTAATGAAGAGATATCCGGATGGAAGCATAAACTTTCCGGAGATAGGTTCTATTGTTTCGGCAGCTTGCCTGGCCCATGATATGGGGAATCCTCCTTTCGGACATTCCGGCGAACGTGCTATCTCCGCTTATTTTTCAGAAGGAAACGGAAAGAATCTGGAAGAACAGATTTTGAAAGAAGGAGGACGGTTCAGTGATTTCCGCCATTTTGAAGGGAATGCCAATGCGATGCGTTTGCTTACACACCAGTTTGTCGGACGCCGGAAGGGAGGATTTGCACTAACTTATAGTACATTGGCTTCTATCGTGAAATATCCTTATGCTTCCGTTTATGCAGGGAAGAAAGGGAAGTTCGGTTTCTTTCAATCCGAAGAACAGGCCTATTTAAGTATAGCTGAAGAGTTAGGTATTGGACGTAATCCGGAGGATAATAATAAATTTATCCGTTACCCGCTGGTTTATTTGGTTGAGGCAGCCGATGATATCTGTTATCAGATTATGGATATCGAGGATGCTTGTAAATTGCATATCCTGACTACAGAGGAGGCAATCCGGCTTCTTTTGAATTTTTTTGAAGGCGACCGCCTCGAGCATATAGTCCGTGTAATGAAAATGGTAGATGATACCAACGAGCAAATCGCTTACTTGCGTTCCTGTATTATTGGTTTGTTGGTTGACGAATGTTCGAGGGTATTTCTGGAGAATGAAACAGGGATTTTAGACGGCACTTATAATTCTCCTTTGATTAATAATATCTGTGAACAGGCAAGAAGTGCATATGCCATCTGTTCCGAAACAGCCTATAAGAAAATATATAAGGCGAAGGAAGTATTGGATATCGAATTGGCTGGTTACCATATTTTCAGCCATCTGATAGATAGCCTGACAGAAGCTGTAATGAATCAGGGACATGCTTATAGCAAACTGCTTTTGCAACGTATCCCGGAGCAATATGATACGAATGCTCCGACTGTTTACGGTAAGTTACAATGTGTATTGGATTATATATCCGGTATGACGGATGTATATGCCCTCGATTTATATCGTAAAATAACAGGTATGAGCTTGCCTGCCGTTTAATATTCTTCTCTGTATTTGCTTTCCTGCTTATCAGCGAGAATACTCAGATAACTTTTATACCGGGATTCGCTTATGTAGTGCTCTTCCAGAGCATGTAATACGGCGCAACCCGGTTCATGCCTGTGTGTACAGTTACTGAACTTACAATCGGAGGAAAATTTGAATATTTCCGGGAAATAGTGGCTGATTTCCGCTTCTTCCATTTCAATCGTACCGAATCCTTTTATTCCCGGGGTATCGATCAGGTATCCACCTTCCGGCAGAGAAATCATTTCAGAAAATGTGGTCGTATGGGTCCCTTTATTGTGATATTCGGATATATCGCCGGTGCGGAGAGTGGCTCCCGGTACCAGTTTATTGATAATGGTAGATTTCCCTACTCCGGAATGTCCGGATAGAAGAGTGATTTTATCTTTCAGGTCTGCTTTTAATTCATCAAGTCCGTCTTCGTAACGGGCACTGAGTTTGGAGCATGGATAACCGATGCTTGTATATAAGTTAATCAGTGCTTCCATCAATTCCTTTTCTTCATCATGATATCGGTCGGTCTTGTTGAATACCAGTTTTACCGGAACACGGTAGGCTTCGGCTGTAGCAAGAAAACGGTCGATAAATATGGTTGTCGTAATGGGAAAATTGACTGTGACAATCAGCATTGCCTGATCCAGATTGGCAGCAATAATGTGGGATTGTTTGGAAAGGTTGGAGGCACGGCGGATGATATAGTTTTTGCGGTCTTCTATTTCCGTGATGAAGGCAGTTCCTTCTGCATTTATTTCTATATTTACCCGGTCGCCTACTGCCACAGGGTTGGTGGTGCGTATTTCTTTCAGGCGGAAATTGCCTTTTATCTTACTTTCAACATCCTGTCCTTCATCTGTGCGGACTGTATACCAACTACCTGTGTTTTTAACAACCAATCCTTTCATATTTATGGCGAAATGATATAATTGAAAAATTGAGAATCAGGTAATAACCAATTCTCAATCTTCCAATTTCTAATTATTTTAAACTGTCATTATTTCTTTTTCTTTTGCAGCGAAAAGTTCATCTACTTTCTTGATAAACTTATCGTGTACTTTCTGAACTTCAGCTTCTGCATCTTTTTCAACATCTTCCGGGATATTATCCGTTTTAATCATCTTTTTCAAGGCTTCGATTGCATCACGGCGTGCATTGCGGATACTCACTTTTGCTGTTTCGGCTTCCTGCTTGGACTGCTTAGCCAGCGTACGTCGACGGTCTTCTGTCAGTGGAGGAATACCCAGACGGATAATTTCTCCGTTATTTTCCGGAGTAATACCGATTTCCGAGTTCATGATTGCCTTTTCAATATCCTTGATTAACGGCTTTTCCCACGGAGTGATAATAATGGTTTTCGCATCCGGAGTATTTACTGATGCAACATTGGTAAGAGGTACCGGACTACCATAGTACATAACTTTTATGCCATCCAGAATTTTCGGATTCGCTTTACCTGCGCGGATGTGAGCCAACTGTTCGTCAAGATACTCGATAGCGAACGTCATTTTTTCTTCCGCAGCTTTTACCTGTTGTTTCGTATCTGCCATAAGATTGTCTATTTATTTCTGTTTTATTTGTGTACAAAAATATGAATTATTCAGGTTCGTTTCAGGTATAATCGTGTATTATAACCGAATAACCTTCATGCAAAGATAGATAAAAAATAAAGATAACAAAAAGTCTCTTAGTATATTTCCTGGTTAGGTTTGAACGGGATATGATTTCGATGGAAAAAGGGGCTGACTAATTTTTGAGGTCATTTCAAAGGGCAGAAAATCGTTGTTTCTGTGTGTTTTAAAATGTTTGACATTTGTGCTATTGAATAGCATTTTGCTTGAATATAGCCTTTTTCGCTAACTCGATATAAATGTGTAAAAGTCTTTTTAGGAAGATCCGGACTCTTTTTATATTCAAAACGGCGGCTTTTCTGTACTATCCGGCATCTATTTCTATGTATTTGGAGGGAAATTCCAACTATCTCCACGGATAATTCCAACTGTTTGCGCACTAAAAAATAACTATCTGGGCGGATAAAACATACATGTTTTGACTTCAAAGCATGTATGTTTCGATTTCGAATCATATATGCTTTGTTTTTGGATGGTATTAGGTAGAGGCGTAGCTCCAGAATGGATAGAAATCAAACCTGAAGCGAATATTAAAAAGATTATAATATTTCAGAAATCACAACAATATGATTTGGCGTGAATAGCGCGGAGAACGCGGATTAATACAGGTTTTATATTCCTTAATCCATATTTTTTTGGGGAAAATCTGTGTTAAAAAACAAATGCCTTCTCCTGTCTTTTCGGAAGCATAAATCCATTCGGGTATACAAACTGACAAACCTAAACTCCGCGTGGGCACGATATTTGAAACGTGTCCCGCATTTGTCCCGTATAAGCTGCGTATGGAGGGGGAACTTTATCATTTTGATAAAATGGAACTGTTGCATTTCGGTTTGTAGGCGTTAGTGTCAAATTGTTAGTGGGGGAAATAAAAGAGGCGTGACAACTATTTTACTCGGATAAGAATAAAATACGTCACGCCGCTTTTTGTTTTTGTGCCGGAGGCTATTTATTTCCAGATAGAATTGAGTGTATACACTTCCAGATTTTTTACTTCAATGTTGTTGCCCCAGAAATGGAATCCTTCTTTATTTTTAATATCAGGTTTTCTTTCCATAGAGTAGGAGTAAGCCCCATTATCGATGTAAACCTCAACAGATGTTTTGTCTATAAGAATATCCGCTGTAATTTCCATGCTGGTCATATCTTCCGGTGAATAGAATACCCCGTTGACAAGATTGGAATTCATATCATAGTTTAGAAGAGATTGCCCGAAAAGGTTTAATCCGGCTCCTGTTGCATGAGACAGTTTGATGGTAGTGCGTATGCGAAGTGCTCCGTTATTGTTGTAGGCCTGAAGTTTCCGGCTGGCTTCTTCGGCTGACAAGCCGTTCCATTCTCCAGCTTTAGTCTGCAACATTTCCAGTTCTTTGATCGGTTTACTGAATAAGCGGATACCGTCTTTGGTTTTATGCAGGGACAACTCTGTGGGGAACAACATCATGCCATTGAAAGGCATTCCCGGATGTGAGATACGTCCCCAGCCTATTTGTATGCGCCGTCCGTCGGATTCAGGAATGTTTGTAAATGTCTGGGCTGCATAGATAGAGCCTGTGGAATAATAGTATTTACCCGCTTCCGGCGTAAATTTCTTTCCGTCGAAGCTACCTATCATATAGGTACCGGATGCACCGTACATCACCCACTTGGTATTGTTCTTATCCCCATCGACAGACAATTCGAATAATTCCGGGCATTCCCAGAAACCGGTGATATGGCTTTCGAACGTCCAGTCTTTCAGGTTATCGGAATTATAAATGGAATGTCCGTCGCGTTCGTTAAGTACCAGTACCCATTTGTTGGAAGGCTGATGCCAGAACACTTTCGGGTCACGTGTATCTTTACTGTTCCATATGGCCTTGGAATCGATTACAGGATTTCCTGCGTATTTTGTCCATGTACGTCCTTTATCCAAGCTATAGGCGATACATTGGATTTGTTTTTCCGGATTATCGGCTGTGTAGATGGCAACCATCGGAGGCGTATTCCCTTTTCCGAATCCGGAGGTATTCTTATAATCGATTACGGCAGAGCCGGAAAACATGGTGCCGTGTTCATCCGGGTAGAGAGCGATTGGCAGTTCTTCCCAATGGATAAGGTCTTTACTTACGGCATGTCCCCAATGCATGTTTTCCCATTCCCGTTCATACGGGTTATGTTGGTAAAACAGATGATATTCCCCGTCATAATAAAGCAGTCCGTTGGGGTCGTTGTTCCATCCCCGGCGTTGCGTATAATGTATTTGCGGACGGTTGCATTCTTTGTACATGCTATCTTGCCCGGCTATTTCGTCCGCCTGGTAAATCTTGTCGAGTCCGGCTTTGTCCCCTTTATAAGAGATTTTGATTTCCTTATTTTTGAGAGCCGACATGTCGCAAAATACCCAATAGTCCGGTTTGTCCGGTGCCAGGCGGATATTGAATGCCCGTTCCTGCTTCCCTTTTACATCGAAAGTCATCATGGCACGGTCGGTCTGCTGGGAAACCGGAAGATTTAAGTACTTCTTTGTTATTTTCATTGTTATATCCTGTGCATCCACGGTGGAAAAACAGGTTAACAAGGCACTGGTGAGAATTAAAACTGATTTGCTTTTCATGTATGTATGTTTATAAAGATATTAATGTTTTAATTTAAGTGATAAAGCAAGCAGGTATAAAACGCCTATTGTCAGTATGAATAAGGCGCCTGTTTGTGATTGGACAGCATCCGAAGCAAATCCCATGAGCAATGGGAATATCGTTCCTCCGAAAAGTCCCATAATCATCAATCCGGATACTTCGTTTTGCTGTTGTGGTCTCGACAGCAATGCCTGCGAGAACAAGATGGAAAATACATTCGAGTTCCCGAATCCTACTAATGCAATGCAGGTATAGATAAGCAGTTTGCTATCGAACAGGAAGAAGCCCGCCATGGAAAGAAGCATACAGGCCACACTCACAATAAAGAATTTCTTGGACTCCCAATGTGCCAGGATAAATGAACCGGTCAGACATCCGATGGTACGGAAGATAAAGTATAGGCTTGTAGCGAAAGACGCTTCATGGATTGTCATGCCCAACCGCTCCATAAGGATTTTGGGTGCGGTAGTGTTTGTCCCTACATCAATGCCGACATGGCACATGATACCGATAAACATGAACAGGATAAACGGTTTTCCCAATAAAGACAGGCATTCGGCATAGGTAGACGGTTTTTCTTCCTGTTTTTCTTCCTCAATAGAAGTTGCCCCTAATAAGAAAATGGCAATAATTGCGATTACCATATAAACAGGGAATAAAATACGCCAGCCAAGTCCGAGTGAGGGAATAGCAGCCGTTGCTCCCCACATCGCAATGTAGGGGGCGAGGAAGGATGCTATCGCTTTGACAAACTGCCCGAAAGTCAGGCTGCTTGCCAGTTTGTCTCCGGTAATGATATTGGACAATAACGGATTCAGGGAAGTTTGCATCAATGCGTTTCCGATTCCCAACAGTGAGAAGGATGCCAGCATCAACGCGTAACTATCGCCGAATATCGGAAGCAGCAGGGAGGCGAACGTCACAACCAAACTCAATAAAACCGTCTTTTTACGTCCTATCCGGTTCATCATCATTCCTGTAGGAATGGAGAAAATCAGGAACCAGAAGAATACAAGCGAAGGAAAGATATTCGCTTCCGAGTCGGTCAGGTTCAAATCCAGTTTTACATAATTGGAGGCAATACCTACCAAATCCACGAATCCCATGGTGAAGTATACCAACATCACCGGGATTAATTTCATATAGAGAGTTTTTTCTTTCATATTCAGTCTTTTTCAGGATAAGCAGGCCATGCCCCTTTCTTTGTACAAACGAAAGCCGCTGTTTCCACCGCTTTCTGATGGGCTTCGCGTAATGATTTACCTGTCAATATGGAGTAAATAAATGCTCCGGAGAAAGAATCGCCGGCGCCTACGGTATCTTCAACTTTTACTTTGGGCGTTTCGATAGTCGACGATTCGGTAGCCGTATAAATGGTACTGAATGCACTGCCTGCCGTAAGCACCAGATAACGAAGGTTGTATTTTTCGATAAACCAATGGCAGCAAGCTTCCGTATCCCCTTCCAGACCGAACATCGGACGAAGCAGTTCCAGTTCTTCATCATTAATTTTGAAGATATTCGCCTGGGCAAGCAATTCCTCTATTAACTCTTTTGAATAGTAATGTTGACGGATATTGATGTCGAAAAAACGGATGGCATCTCTGGATATATGGTTCAATAGCGTCAGGATGGTCGACCTCGATTCCGGGAAACGCAAGGCCAAAGTTCCATAACAAACGGCATCGGCCTTTTCCATCAGGTCGATGGCTTCCTGTGTAAGTGGAATATGGTCCCATGCCACCCCTTCGATAATCGTATAATCGGGTATGCCGTTTTTCAGTTCGACCATCACACTGCCTGTTGGATAGTTGACAGTACCCAGGCAGTGCCCGATATGGCTTTTATCCAGTTCCTGTACGATTTCCGTACCGGATAAATCATTTCCTACTGCACTGATTGCATAACCTTCCGCTCCCAGTTGTGTAGCATGATATACAAAATTGATAGGTGCACCACCTGCTCTTTTTCCGGTGGGCAATACGTCCCACAATAACTCGCCGATACCGGCTACGATTGGTCTTTCTTTTTTCATGATATGATTTTTTATTGAATCCATACTAATGATAAACAAATCTAAGCATTAGGGCTGTATGTTACAACCCCGATTTATACAAATTACAAGTATTAACCATTACACCGTAGTGATGTTTTTGTAGAAGCAAAAGTAGCAACACGCTATAAAACAGATGATAACAAAAAAGACATAAGTTATAACAAATGTCACATCCGCTCTTCTTTTATTCGTGAGCTTGCGTCGACAGCCCGCACCGCCTTGCGTCTGCAACACGCGCAAGGCGGCGTCTACGGCATGCGCGCCCCTGCGTCGATGATACGCGCCGCTCGGCGTCGATACCCGACGCAGGTCATCATCCATATCAACGCCTTTCCCCAACTGTCAATTGTCACCTGTCAATTGTCACCTGATTCACATATTCGCTCGGTGTCATCTTAAACTCCGCTTTAAAGCATTTAGCGAAATAAGCGGAAGAAGAGAATCCTGTCTGGTAAGCGATTTCGCTGACGGTATATTGTTTTTGTTTGAGTAAAGCTGCCGCTTTTTTCAGCCGGTAGTTGCGGAGGAAATCTATCGGGGATGTTCCGGTAAGTTCTTTTATCTTGCGGTGGAGATGCCCGCGGGAGAGTCCGAGTGTGTCGCTTAGTTTTTCAATAGTAAACTCAGGGTCGGCATACACCTCTTCTATGCGGGAGAGGAATTTACGGAGGAAGAGGTCGTCCATACTTTCCACTTTCTCCGGTTGCGTCATCAAAAGATTATTCTCCTGCAATTTTTTAAGCAGGTTTTCACGCAGATGTTTCTGTTCTTCCAGGATACGTATGATACGTAGCTTTACGAAATTAACCTGGAAAGGTTTCTGTATGTAACCATTCGCGCCTCCCGATATGCCATACATACGTTGCCGTTCATCGGAAAGGGCGGTGAGCAGAATTACAGGAATATGGCTGGTTATCAGGTTCGTCTTAATTGCTTTGCAAAGTTCGAAACCGTTCATCTCCGGCATCATCACATCTGTAAGCACCAATGAAAAGGTTTCTTGTTGCAGCAGGGATACTGCTTCTTTGCCGTTTGTTGCTGTCTGTACGGTGAAATTGGTTTCCAACTCCCGGGCGAGGAATGAGCGTACATCATCATCGTCTTCCACAATCAGGATGGTATAGGGATACTGCTTGGCGAGTAGCGTTTTCTCTTCCGTATCATCCAGATTAGCGGCGTCGTAAGCCAGGTGCGAGACCGGAAGTTCGGTAATATATTCACCTTTCAGTTCCGTTTTATCCCGGTGAAGCTGTATTGTGAAGGTACTTCCTTTGCCTAAAGTGCTTTCTACCGTAATTTTTCCGTTGTGCATCCGGATATATTCATTTGCCAGATGAAGCCCTATGCCTGTTCCGGTACGGCTGTTTTCCGAATAGAACCGGTTGAACAGATAAGGGATATTTTCGGGACTGATACCGGAACCGTTGTCTTTTACACTCAGAGTCGCCCATTCATCGGAAGTCGTTACTATGAGGTTGATTTCTCCACCTTCCGCCGTAAACTTGAAGGCATTGGAAAGGAGGTTTACCAATACTTTTTCCAGCATATCAGGGTCGAACCAGATGCGGCAATCTTTACTGTCGGAAGCAAAGGTATAACGGATGGAACGAACCTCTGCCATACTGTTGAAATAGGATTTGACTTCAGATACAAAAGTGACAAGGTCTGTTTCCCGTATTTTCAGCCGCTCCTGTTTGTTTTCAACTTTACGGAAATCCAGAATCTGGTTGATAACGCGTAGCAGGCGGGAGGCATTCTTATGAATCAGCTCCAAATCCGGAAGGAATGGCGAGTCGTGCATCAGCGTCTGTAGCCGTTCCAACGGACCCAGTATCAATGTTAACGGAGTTCGTACCTCGTGGGATATGTTTGTGAAGAATTGGAGCTTGGAGGCTGTTACTTCTTCTATTTCTGCATTTAGTGCGATCAGTTTGCGGCGTTGTTCCTCTTCTTTCTTATTGATAGCCCGCAGTTCCCGGTTGGTGTTCCGTATTTTGCGGTTGATAAAGAATACATAGACGGAAAGGGATATGAAGCCGATCATCAACAAGGATATCACCCATAAAGAGTTTTGCAGGAACAAAAAGCGGTTTAACAGGTCGTCCATGCGGCTACGCTGTTTTTCGATACGTTCCTGATAGTTGTTCATCCGTTCGGACTGGAACAACAGGGTCTGTGCCGCTTCCTTATCGACCATGCCGCTATGCAGCGAGATAAATTTTTCCACCGGTTTCCCTTCAAGCAGTTGCATGGCGGTACGTATTACCTGGTCTCCTCCGGTCGGATAAAGGAAAGAAACATTGATGCGTCCGTCAGCAATCGCTTCCAATCCTTTCCGAGAGACGGCATCCATTCCTATAATGCGTAACTCTTTGCCACGTATGGAATCGACAGACAGAAAATGTTCCCTTGCGGCAATGGCCATCATGTCGTTATGAGCATATACTAAATCGATGGGATGGGAAAAGTCTGTCCCTTTCAACAGTTTTTGTGCCGTATCATACCGCCATTCCCCGGCAATCGTACGGAAGGTCAAATCTTTACGGTTTTGCAAGGCCTCTTTAAATCCATTATGCCGTTCCTGTGCAGGGGAAGAACCCATGGCACCCCATATTTCGAGGATGGTGGCATTCGGTGGCAAATGACGGGCGGCGTATTCTCCGGCTGCAAAACCAATGTTATAGTTGTTGGCTCCAATAAAAGTCGTGTATTGGTTGGTATTTACTTTCCGGTCGGTAATAATGGTCGGGATACCGGTGCGGTAAGCTTCTTCGGCAATATTGGAAATAGGGGAGGATTCTAAGGGAGAGATAACAAGCACATCCACTTTCCGGTCGATAAGTTCGCGGATTTGGCGGATTTGCTCGTTATTGTTGCTGTTGGCATCTTTAATAATGACTTCCAGATTATCATAATTGGAGGCTTCGATGCCTGCTTCGCGTATCATCTCCTGCCTCCAATCATCATCCAGCATACACTGGGATATACCTATCACATATTTCTTCTCTTTCCCGCCTCCGGAACATCCCAGCAGTAGAAACAGCAAAAGGAATATGGACAGTTTGTATTTCACATGCTAATTATGAACGTAAGTACCGATGTTTTCCCCACTCATCACCTTTTTCAGGTTTCCGTTTGTATCCATATCGAATACGATAATGGGGAGATTGTTTTCTTTGCACATCGTAGTTGCCGTAAGGTCCATCACCTTCAGGCCGCGGGTGTAGATTTCATCGTAGGTAATATCGCTGAACTTCGTAGCTGTCGGGTCTTTTTCCGGGTCGGCTGTATAGATACCGTCTACACGGGTTCCTTTTAACATGACGTCTGCCTCGATTTCAATACCACGCAGGGATGAGCCTGTATCGGTTGTAAAGAACGGGTTGCCGGTACCGCCCGACATGATTACGACATTCCCCTGTTCAAGCAATTCGATAGCACGCCATTTATTGTAAAATTCTCCAATCGGTTCCATACGGATAGCTGTCAGGACTTTTGCTTTTACTCCCTGTGCAACAAGGGCGGAGCTTAATGCCAAACTGTTGATAACCGTTGCCAGCATCCCCATCTGGTCGCCTTTTACACGGTCGAATCCTTTGGATGCACCGCTTAAACCACGGAAGATATTACCGCCGCCAATCACGATACCGATTTGCACGCCCATCTCGGCAATTTCCTTGATTTGTGCAGCATATTCATTCAGACGGACTTCGTCTATACCATATTGTTTACCACCCATAAGCGACTCGCCGCTTAGTTTCAACAGGATACGTTTGTATTGAGCCATATCACCTTAATTTGTTAAATAGATTGTTGTTCACGCAAAAATACAGTATTTAGGTTAGTTTGCAATGGCATCAACCCATTTAGTGGTTTAAAAATAATCGGGGGGCAATCTATTAATGTATGAGAAATGTCATACGATTGTAATATCGGGCCTGTATATTTGTCCGACAAAAAGAATTAGTTCTGCTTATTTTGAAGGCACAGAAGATTAACCGAGACTTTATTCCTGACTTTTGCGACAGTCCTCCTTTCAGCGGAAAGAACGGACTGTCGTAATTTTTATAACAGGTGGGATACTTCTTTAAACGCATATCGCCGTATGCTTCCGTCATGGAGCTGGAGGAGCAGGTGGCCGGTCGGTTCGATGGCATGGATACGAGCCTCGAACTCGCCTTGTTCATCCCGGTACGGATAGAAACCGTTATTGCGGAAGAGCGCTTTCATATAGGCCGTGCGTATTTCATCCTCTTTCTCTTGCAGAAGGGCAAGGTAATAGTTGGAGAAGATACGGAGGAAACGCTTTAAAACTTCTTCGCGGTCCTGTTCTTTTCCTGTAATTTGGTATAAAGAAACCGGATTGGGTGCATTGCTGCGGAATAGTTGCTGGTTGATGTTGATGCCGATACCAATTACGGAGCAATACAGGTTCCGGCCTGATAAATCGTTCTCGATAAGCATGCCGCATATCTTTTTATCTTCCCGGTAAATGTCGTTCGGCCACTTGACGGAAACTCCTTCCGTATAAGCATCTAAAGTCTCTTTGACGCTTAATGCGGCAATCTGGGAGATAAGGAACTGGCGGTTTGCCGGAAGAAAATCCGGATAAAGCAGTATGCTGAACATTAGGTTCTTTCCTTTTTCCGATTCCCAAGTGTTGCCCGGCTGTCCTTTTCCACAGGTCTGGAAATCGGCGACGACAAGGCTGCCTTCCGGCAATGTCTCATGGCGGGATAGTTCACGCAGGTAGTTATTGGTAGAGTCTGTTTCCTGCAAACGGATAATCCGTGGTGTATCCTTTTCGTTATTCATTGTATGTGTCTCTAATTTTACGGGGTAATTTGGAAATGACTTCCCGGTAGGAATGATGAATCCAATGGCATATCTCATCGTCTGGCATATCCCGTTCCAGATAAATGGTATTCCAGTATTTCTTGTTGAAATGGAAAGCGCCTTCCACGGCATTGTAGCGTTCGCGCAGGTCTTCCGTGTAATCGGTACTGCACTTCAATGATACATGAGGTTCGACGGCATCGAGGGGAAGGAGCAGGTACATTTTCCCTTCGACCTTAAAAACAAGCGATACATCGTCGAAAGGGAAACACTCTGTTGTGTTCTTCAACGACAGGCAATATTCGCGGACTTCTTCTATATTCATCGTTTATTCCATTTAAAAGATTAACGGCAGGGGGCATAAAACGCATCTTCAATGTGTTCTATTTCGTATCCTTCCTTTTTCTTTATTAGGGTAATGATGTCGAAACGTACAGGCAATTCGATGCTGAAAAGACGGGCGTAGGCATCTGCGGCAACTACGATACGGCGAATCTTTGCATTATCGACGGCATCTTCCGGTGCGAGCAGGTAATCTTCGGAGCGGGTCTTAACTTCTACAACCACCAGTTCGCCCTCTGCTACAGCTACGATATCCAGCTCATAATGATGCCAGTGCCAGTTGGTATGTGAAACAACGTATCCCCGTTTTTCCAGATATTCGCGGGCGATGTTTTCTCCTTCTTTTCCTGTGTCGTTTCGTTTGGCCATCCCTATTTAATATGCACAAATATAATGTTTTTCTTTTTTATTTGCCCTTTCACTTGTACATTTGCACGCATATGAAAATAAAACGTAAATATTCGGCCCCGCAACCTAACCACCCGCGTGTGCATAAGGTTACATTCATGCTTAATGACGATGAGCATAAAGCCGTGACACGTTATCTCTCCAGATATAAAATCATTAATAAGTCACGTTGGTATCGTGAAACCATCCTGTCGCATATACTGAAAACGCTCGAAGAGGATTATCCTACCCTCTTCAATGAAAATGAAATGAGACGATGATAAATCCTTTCGATGACGAGTATTTTATGAAGCAAGCGCTGGTGGAAGCGCGTGCAGCCGCAGCTGAGGGCGAAGTGCCTGTCGGTGCGGTAGTGGTATGTAATAACCGGATTATTGCCCGTGCCCATAACCAAACTGAACGGCTGAACGACCCGACGGCACATGCGGAAATGTTGGCGATTACGGCAGCAGTCGGTGTTTTGGGAGCCAAATATTTAACGGGATGCAGTCTGTATGTGACGGTGGAACCCTGTGTGATGTGTGCCGGAGCTATCGGATGGGCACAGGTTAGTAGGATTGTATACGGGGCCTCGGACGAGAAAAGAGGTTTCCAGCAGTTTGCCCCTAAGGCCATGCATCCTAAAGCTGTGATAAAACAAGGCGTGATGGAAACGGAATGTATGCAGGAGATGCAGAATTTCTTCAGGCAGCGGCGTTAAATTTATATAGCGGCTTTCTTTTGTTTCATCCTTATGAAACTTTCTTCTCTTCACAGTGAAATTTTTTTCTCATCGGGGTGAGAATATTTTCTCAAAGTATTATTTCACTTCCTCATAATCCACATATTCACCTTCATCTTTGGTGAAAATCTTTTTACGTGAGGATGCATGAGAATACTCTTTGGTATTCCGCTGTTCCGAGTAGTTATTATTGCTGTTTTGTCTGTGATGTCCTTCACTCTTTTTTCTGGTGTTACCGCCACTGCCGAATAAAATGTTTTTAAAAGCCCGTAAAATAGAGAAGCCCATTAGAAATACTAACAGGATAAAGAAGAAAAACATGACAAACAAAAATTTAAACATAACTCTTTACTTTGAAGTTTCAATTACCAAACACGAAGATATCAAATCTTGTTTATCCTCTTCTGTTAAAAATAGACAAGAGAATGTAGAGTAAAATAGTCCCTGCAATTCCTAATACTCCGAACAAGGCGAAGAATAGGACTGCACATGTCACTAATATATAGCGGAGTTCGTTGCCTTTCCATTTGAGGGATTTGATTTTCAGAGAGAACATCGGGATTTCCGATACCAGCAATAAAGAGGTCAGGACAGACAAAACAACGGTAACGCCGATAAATAAATATTCATGAGCTGGAATAAACGGAGCAACCGAATATCCTAAGGAAGCCCAGAATAAGGCATGTGCCGGTACCGGCAGGCCGATAAATGAGGTAGTCTGCCGTTCATCGATATTAAACTTGGCAAGCCGTAAACCGGATAAAGCGGGTATAACAAAAGCCAGGTAAGGAATATAACTTCCTATACAGCCTATTGGAGCAGATAGGCATGCCTGTTCCAGCAAGTGGTAAACAATCATACCCGGTGCCACACCAAAGCTGACAACGTCTGCCAACGAATCCAATTCTTTCCCTATCGGAGAATAAGCCTTTAGCATACGGGCGGCAAAACCGTCGAAGAAATCAAATATGGCAGCAAGAATAATCCATAAGGTAGCCAGAGGAAGGTCGCCTTTTAGTGCCATTACACATGCAATGCACCCGGATACCAGATTCAGGCAAGTTATGAAATTTGGAATACTCTTTCTAATCATCGTCTTTTTATTATTTGTTTAAACGGGCTATCGGTGTTTGGTTGCCGGTAACTTTCTGATCCATTTCAACCAGTACTTCAGTTCCTATCGGCAGATATACGTCGACCCGCGAACCGAATTTGATGAAACCCATTTGTTCGTCAACATGGCATTTCTCTCCGACTTTTGCATAGGTTACGATACGGCGTGCCATGGCTCCGGCAATCTGGCGTGCCAACACGTCTACTCCATTCTTGGTAGTGATAACTACTGCCGAACGTTCGTTCTCAGTACTGCTTTTAGGTAAATATGCCGCCATGAAACGACCGTTCTGGTGTGAAACATGCTTTACCGTTCCGTTAACAGGAAACCAGTTGGCATGTACGTTGAAAACAGACATAAAAATAGAAACCTGCAAACATTTCTTGTGCAGTATTTCGTTTTCCATCACTTCTTCAATAGCTACAATCGTACCATCGGCGGGTGCAATAACCAATCCTTCCGAGTCGTAAGGGAAACGGCGGAACGGACTGCGGAAAAAGTTAAGTACCAATAAAAACAAGGCAGTGGTAATGGAAGCTACAGTATAGAATACCCAGCTTTTACCAATTGTGTGGTACAGTGTAACATTCACAATGAAGAATATTGTGAATAAAGTTAACAACAGACCTGTTCCTTCCTTATGTACTTTCATTCTTTAATTTATCTGCTATGTTTAATATAAGAATTTGCAAAAATATTCATTTTTACCGAATAACAAAAATATATCACCCTTTCACCGCTTCTATTTGGTCTAATTCGACATACCAAAGATATCCTTCCACTTGTTCGTATCCCATCTGACGAATGAGTTTCAGATAATTTCTGACCTGGCTGTGATAACGTTTATCCGGATGTTCTCCGAATTTATAATCAACCACAATGACCCGGTCTCCGGTAATCATTACCCGGTCGGGACGTTTCGATAAACCGTTTCCGAACAGGATGTCCACTTCATTTAATATGCGTGCTTCGCCATTATACCAGGGTGCGACTTCCGGATTATCCAGCAAATTGCCGAGTCTTTGTTTCAGTTCGGCAGCCTCCTCTTTATTAATAACACCTGAGAGGCGATAAGTTTCTACGGAAACGGGAATATCTTTTCGGGTATGGATGTGGCTTAGCACTTCGTGCATCAGTGTACCGTGCTTTCTGCGCTCATTATCAAAGAAGAAGCCTTTACCATGCAAGCGAAGCCGCAACCGGTCGTCCGGTGAAATGGATTTTAGATTTGTCATTTCGATTTCTTCTGTTTCGCCATTCTCTTTTGGGGATACAGGATGCCACCAGTTGCCCAGTTCGAATATGCCGTCGGCAAGATTGAACGAGTCAGGCAAAGAGATAAGCGGTTCACCGTCGCGGGTAGTACCGGCAGTTGTATGCAAGCCAGCCCAGAGTGCATCAGTCAGTGTGGAAATACGTTCGACGTCTCCGGTCTCTTCTTTTATCTTTTTGGGGCGTGGGGAGAAAACGATGAGCTCTTCCTTAGCACGTGTAAATGCAACATATAATGTATTCAGGTTATCGATAAAAGCATGCAGCCGTTCCCGGAAATAATCTTCTGCAAAAATGGTGTTTGCCAGTCCTTGCCCGTAGCGGACAGGAACCAGATGAAGACGGTCGAATGGCTTTTCTTCCGGATGGCACCAGAGAATGACAGGTTTGGTCGGTTTATGGTCTATTTCCCAATCTCCGAAAGGAACGATAACCGCTTTGAATCCGAGTCCTTTCGATTTGTGAACTGTCATAATCCGGATAGCGTTCTGTGCATCGGGTGTTGCGATTGTCTTTTTATAGCCGGTTTCGTCCCACCATTTAAGGAAACGTCCGAGGTCGGCACTTTCTTTCTGACCATATTCCGAAACCATATCCAGAAATGCCTGTACGAATACCTGTTCGTTTTCCGGGAAGTTTACAGAGAACAGACGGAATAATCCTTCAGTAATTTCGTATAGCGATTGACGCGACAACGCATGCAGCGAACGGATTATTTCCGGAGGGAAAGAAGTCTCTTCCGTCCCGAAGGTGCCGGTAAGTACCTGATAAGAGTATAGAACGATCCGCCCATTTATCATATCTTCCGGATTTTTCAGGTAACGCAATACTGAGATAATAAAACGTACGGCAGCCGAACTACTGATGAATAGTGCGTCGTCCGATATAATATCGTAATGGTACTGTTCGGACGGATGTTCTTCTTTATAACTCAGTAGAGTATCGGCAACCTTAGCTCCTTCCTGGTTTGTCCGTACCAGAATGGCAATATCTTTCAGGGCGTAACCATTATCCTGTAGCTGTTGAAGGATTTTCGGTATACATTCCATCGCTTCTTCTTTCCAGTCTTTCTCTTCATCGCCGGATAAAAATTCAATTCGCACATGCCCGTCTTTTTTCTGGAAAGGCAGTGGCACCTGCTGATAACTCTTATCGTAGGCAGACATGATTTTGGTGAAGTATTCCGCTTGTTGTTCCTCATTCAGTGAGGAAGCAGAGAGGGTTTCGTTATAGAAAACCTGTAGTACCCCCGGGATAGTAGTAAAAAGGGCATTGTTAAATTCCACAATATGCCGGCAGCTTCGCCAGTTGTCTTTTAAAGTATCCTCCCGTAATTGTTCCGCAGAGAAATCTGCCTTAACCTGCTTGTCCAGCAGTTTCCAGTCCGAGTTGCGGAAACGGTAGATACTCTGTTTCACATCTCCTACAATCAGGTTGGCACGGGCATGGGAAAGACTTTCCTCTATCAACGGACGGAAATTATTCCACTGCATACCGCTGGTGTCCTGAAATTCGTCTATCATGTAATGGTCTACATGCGTTCCTGTCTTCTCGTAAACGAAGGGAGTGTCGCTACCGCCTATTACTTTGTTCAACAGTTCGGTCGTATCGGCTATCAGCATGATATTCTTTTCTTCCCGGTAGGCTGCAATCTGGCGGGATACATCCGTCAGGATTCCTAAGGTATAGTAATAACGGACAATTTCACGTGCCGTATTGTATGCCGTTAGATTGCCGAAAAGGGCGATGATACCTTTGATGCAGTCGTTCAGTCCGTCATCAAAAGCACATCCTATAATCTGGCGGGTTCCTATAGGCGTTGTTTTTTTGAAACAGGCCTCGATATTGTCCGCCATATTGCAAAACGTGGCATTCGGAGTTTTCATTTCTCCCTGTGCCAGCTTGGCAAAGAGGGAGACGGTGATATTACCTCTGGAGAAGTCTTCCTGTTTCAGCCCGTATTTGTTCATGACGGCTAAGCCGCGTTCTCCTAATTCTTTTGCGTTAGTCTCGACCGAACGGATAATGCCGTATAAATCGTTTTTATAGGTTTCCAGCGCTTTCTTATCGGAAATATCCCGGTTTACCTGCTCGCTGAATGTTTTGTAGCTTTCTTTGAAAACTTCCCGGCTGAGTGCCATGATGTCTTTACGGAGATTCCATTCTCCACCGTTCTCGATCTTATCTTCTGCAAAACGGAGTAACCATCCTAATAGTTCCTTGCTTTCTGGCTTTTCCAAGTCACCCAGCAAACTGTCGATGGCGGCGGTGAGGACCAACTCCTGGTCCATCTCGATGCCATATCCACCCTGCAAACCGATTTCCCGGGTGAAGGCACGCATGGTTTGCTGGAAGAAGCGGTCTATGGTGCTGATATTAAAAGCCGAATAGTCATGTAGGATGTCAATCTGTATTTTTGCCGCCTGTTTTCTTACCTGTTCTTCTGTGAGGGAATAAGCGGATTGCAGTAAATCCACATAATCGGACTTTTTTCCGGAAGCCAGATTGTAAAGTTCGCTTACGATACGGCTTTTCATCTCATCTGTTGCCTTGTTGGTAAAGGTTACGGCAAGGATACGGCGGAATGCTCCCGGTCCGTTGAACAGCAGGGTCAAATATTCGCCGGTCAACTTATGGGTTTTTCCGGCTCCGGCAGAAGCTCTGTAAACAGTCAGCATAATAAACGATTAGATGATACGGCTTTTGGTGTAACCTTCTTTTTGCAGGATTTCCAATACTTTCGGTCGAAGGTCGCCTTGTACGATAATTTCGCCGTCTTTGGCGGAACCGCCGACTCCGCATTTCACTTTCAGCATCTTGCCCAAAGCTTCCATGTCTGCGGTTGTTCCGCGGAAACCGGTAACCAGAGTAACGGCTTTTCCGCCTCTGTTCCGTTTGTCGAGGGATATACGTAATTGCTGTTTTTCTTTAGGAAGGGTATCTTCTTCCTCTTCGTTTCCTGTATTATATTGAAAATCCGGGTTGGTAGAATACATCACACCCAGACGGTCTTTCCAGTCATTATTCTTCATATATTCATTATTCTTTATGGGTTCAAATCTACAAATTAACGGCGGGATAAACAATATTACAGACAATATTACCTATCTTTGCCGAAACAGTATGATTTTCAATGAATATTGTTGCTTTATCTGATAGGGTATGAGGAAGTCCGGTTATATATTTATCTTATTAATACATTTATTTTGTTGTTGCCAGGCGTTGTTTGCCCAGCAGCATACTCCCAAAGATTATATTCTTGTATTCCATTCCATCAATTTTAATGAAACCTGGACCCATGAGACTTTTGAGACAATCCGCACTACATTTACATCGGAAGGGTATCTGGTAAGGGGAGAAGAATTACAAATTCCGGCTATCAAGGATACCACCGAGATTTTGGATAAACTGGCCTATTTGCGGGAGGAATATGCTGTTCCGCCCAAAATGGTTGTTTGTATAGGCGATCCGGCATGGCTTCTTATCCGTCCGCTGTTCGATGACGAATGGAAAGACGTCCCCATCCTTATCTGTTATTCACGCGGAATGGTGCCACGGAATACAAAAGATATGGTGGAGCGCAAACTGGACCCCGATAAAACGATGGTACCTACATCGACGATTGTCGATGGCTATGACGTATGTACCCTTCGGCAGCCTCTGTATATCCGCGAGACAATCGAAACGATGCAAAAGTTGCAGCCCGGATTGAATAAGGTGGCATTTATCGCCGACAACCGCTATATCAGCATCCTGACCCGTCAGGAGTTACAGTCTGTATTGGAACAAGAATTTCCCAAGATACAACTGGATGTGCTTTCATGGCCGGAACTTTCCACCGAGAATTTGCTGGACACGCTTACTACATATAGCAATAAGAATACAGGTATCATTTATTACTCTTGGTATGCCACACCCCAAAAGGATGAGAACCATTATCTGGTGGATAATGTGCAGAAGATGACAAACAGTTTTTCGAACCCTCCGGTCTACCTTGTTGTCGATTTAGGCTTGGAGAATGGGAACTTTGCCGGCGGACATTATATCTCTGTCGACGATTTTAATGAAACCGTAGTGGCTACTATGAAAAAAAAGTTGCAAGGTGGGCCGTGTGTTTGCAGCGACCTGATAGCAGGAACCCCAAAAACCTATCTGAACTATCAGCATTTATATACACATGGCATAGCCCCTTCTAATTATCCCGGTAGTGCGGTTTATTTTGACGAGCCTCCCACATTTATAGAGAAATATAAGATGCCCATTATCGGCGGAGTCGTTATCTTTTTTCTTTTGCTTTCAATTATCTTCCTTCGTATGCGTCTCCTTATTCTGAAACAGCGTGAGAATGAGAAAGAATATCTTGCAGCGAAACGTACCGAAGAATTGAACCGGAAATACCGCCTGATACTGAAAGCCAGTAGAACTACGGCATGGGTATGGGATGTACATAAAAGGCAGATTCATTGTGACCAGGAATCCTTCGCTTCGGAAACTATGTATAAAAACGGACGGTATACCGTGGAAGAAGACGACTTCTTTAGGATGATACATCCGGATGACAATTCCAAGGTACGGAGGGCCTACCATCAGCTTATAATGGAAAAGACGGATATAATGCATGAGGAATTTCGTTTCTTCCGCCCGGATACAGGCTTGTACGACTGGTTGGAATGTTATGCCATTGTTGGAGAAAGAGGGCCGGAGGATGCCGTTAGCATGTTGGTAGGGAGTTCTGTTGTCATTTCCGATAGGAAAAAGATGGAGGAGGAATTGCGGGAGAAAGAGAAGATAGAAGAAGCCAACCGCCTGAAGTCTGCTTTCCTTGCCAATATGAGCCATGAGATACGGACCCCGCTGAATGCCATCGTCGGTTTCTCCAATTTGATAGCTCAGGAGGATAGCCCCGCCGAGGAACGGGATGAGTTCCGTAAAATAATAGAGACAAATAATGAACTGCTGTTGCAACTTATTAATGATATACTCGACCTCTCCAAGATTGAGGCGGGCAAACTGGACTTTACCTTTAGTTATGTGGATGTGACGGAGATGTTGAACCGCCTGTTCCAAGTATTTAGTGATAAGGTAAAACCCAATGTCGCTCTAAAATGTAATGTCCCGGCAGACCCCTGTTTCATCCATTCCGAGAGAAACCGGCTGATACAGGTGATTACGAATTTCCTGACGAATGCCTGCAAGTTCACCAACGAAGGCTCTATTACAATGGGGTATGAAGAAATAGAAGGAGGATTGCGCTTTTATGTGACCGATACGGGAAAAGGCATAGCCGAAGAAAACGTCCCTCACGTATTCGAACGGTTTGCCAAGTTTGACGCCTTTATCCAAGGTTCCGGGCTGGGCTTGTCCATCTGCCAGATGATTATCGAATGCCTGAAAGGAGAAATCGGAGTGGAATCGAAAGAAGGGGAAGGCAGTACCTTCTGGTTTACCATCCCCTGTGAAGTCTTTGGCTCATTGCCGGAGACAAAAGATACTTCATCTCCGGCAGAGTAAGCCTTGTTTATTTCTGTATCAGAACAACGGCATAGGCAGAGATACCTTCCTGCCGTCCGGTAAAACCAAGCTTTTCAGTCGTTGTCGCTTTGATGGAAATATCATCGGCATCCACTTGCAGCACATCTGCCAGAACCCGTTTCATTTCCGGAATATGGGGATTCAGTTTCGGGCGTTCGGCTGCAATCGTAGCATCGATATTGCTCAGTGTATATCCCGCATCCCGTAATAGTTCCATGGTATCGAATAAAAGGATTTTACTGTCTATATCCTTATATTCGCCCGCGGTATCGGGAAAATGGTAACCTATATCCCGCATATTTGCAGCCCCCAGCAGCGCATCGCAAATAGCATGGATTAATACATCCGCATCACTATGCCCTTGCAGGCCCATTGTATGTTCAATCTTTATACCCCCCAGCCACAGGTCGCGGTCCGGAACCAGGGCATGTACATCATAACCGAAGCCAACTCGTATTTTCATTGCTTTTCTATTTAATCGTTATCTTATTTCGTTGTGCCTATCCAGGTCCATTTGTGCCAGATGCTTTCCAGCGGACCTTGTTTGTGTTTACCGAGCCACCATTTACAGAACAGTATTTGCAGGAAGAAAGATGCGAAACCGATAAGCAAACTGAGAGTATAACCGCAATAAGGCGCCAGATAAAGCCCGAACGGGAAATAAATGAGAGCCCCGAAAATAGACTGCGTGATATAGTTGGTAAGGCTCATCTTTCCGTAGAAACGTAAATTAGATACCGCTTTGCGGAATGCTTCCCTTTGGTACAGCAATACGAATGAAGCGACCAGCACAAAGGTAAATGCCAGTTTCTGCCACATATCGAATACCGTTCCGACCGTGTTTTGAATAAGTGCGTCATTCCCCATAACCAGCTCTTTCAACTGGTATAACGGAGCGAAAGCAACAGCACCGATAATCAGCGCCTTTATCCAAAAGGCGGTATGCTTTTCGGATGTTACAAAAAGTTCCTTCCTTCCGATATAGAGTCCCAGCAGGAACAGCCCGGCTGTTTGCAGGTAGCGGCCTGCCCCGATAGCCCACAGCAGGCTGGCTTTCTGTCCGTAGGTGATATTCTCCAAGATAAATGTGCCGAAATCCCCGGCTTTGGTATATTCCGCCACTCTGCCATACATGGCGCCTACGCCTAAATCTGGCAGTTGGTAAGACGGGTTAACGAGGCTCGCAATGTAATGGAACCACTCGATCGGTTGCAACAGGAACAGGATAGCCGTTATCAATACAGCCTTGTCGCTCCAGTTGCGGACGATAAACAAGACCAATCCGACTACGGCAAACAGTAGCAAAACATCGCCTGCCGGGAAGAAGGCGGCATTTAATGTGGCAAATCCCACCAACAGCACCAGCCTCCATAAAAAACGGTAGCCGAAGTCTTTTCCCTGTACCTTCTGGTTATTGCTTTGGATATAAAATGTAAATCCGAACAATAAAGCGAAGATGGCATACGATTTGCCGGCAAACAGGGCAAATGTGGCATTAAACACGCCCAAGTCCAGGATATGCAACCAATTGGGTGAATCGGTCGGGTAGACTGGGAAAATGAAATGTTCCAGATTATGAACTAAAATAATCGCCATTACGGCAAAACCTCGTAAGGCATCTACTACCTCGATGCGTGATGATTTCTTAACAGGAGACTCCATGCGTTCTGTTTATTTTAATAGAGTTTTAATACTTTCCAAATCAAATGACAGTGTAAAACGGAGAGTCTGGTCCAACGGATTGTTGCGGGTGGTACTAACCAGATAGGCTGCATCTATTTGAAAAGCACTGATCCGGAAGCCTGCCCCTGCCGAGAGATATTGGCGGTTTCCCATTTGTTTATTCTCATAGAAGTAACCGCTACGGATGAAAAACTGTTCCTTGTAGCTGTATTCCGCTCCAAATGAAACCATTATTTCGCGTAATTCTCCGGCAAATCCGTCTGGGGAATCTCCAAACGATTCAAAGATACCAACAATACCCGACATAGAGCGATACTTCTCTTGCCTTTTGATGAAATCGGCTTCATTTTCGCTTGCACCCCGGATAGGTTCGGTGGGCACAAGGTATTTGCTTACATCCAGATGCAGGCTGAGGCGGCTGCTCGTATTCAATGGGTAGGATAAGCCGGAACCGATGGCAAGTTTGGCAGGCAGGAAGTGGTAGCTGTTGCCTTCATCGTAAGAGATACGTGTCCCGATATTGGAAAGATTGAACCCGAATGTCCATAGTACGTCTTTCGTTTGCATCCTCAGGTATTTGTGGAGATAGCCGGATATGTCGGCAGAGAAAGCATTTCCGGCATACGGTGCATCCTGTGGGGCTGTCCCCATATCGGAGCGGATATAGCGTAAGGTAACAGCCGTGGAGTAAGATTGGGATAGCTTGCGGCTATAGCTGAAATCGAAAGCCATTTCATAGGGATGGATGGACAGGGGGATGTCGCCATTATATGCAGGCACGCTGCCCAAAGAGAAATACCGGAGGGATGCGCCTATCGCTTGTTCTTCATACTTGCCGGTTTGGTAGTAGCCGGAGAGATTTATCAATGCGATGTCGTTAATCAGCTTATGCAGCCAGGGGGTATAGGAGAGGGATATACCCGCCTTGCTGTGCATAAACAGATATTTTGAAGCGTTCCAATACTGCGAATTTATATCCGGCAAGGTAGAGGTGCCGTTGTCTCCCATAGCTCCCCCGCGTGCATCTGGGGCTATGGATAAGGAAGGAACTGCCGTGTTGAGCGGAGTAAATCTGGTTTTATCTATTTCTTCTGCCTTTGAGGTAGAACATAACATACATAAACTGAGAAACTGTATAATACAGATTTTGGTTATATCCATCGTAATTGATTTTTACATATAAACGCATTTGTCGGGTGTTTATTGTACTGTTATGGTAAAGTTATGGTGGAATAAGAATAGGTAGTTCTCCAAAGACTAAGTTAAGATTTGACAAATATATAAAGATATTATTATACATTAATGTTATAATCCTTTGATTATTAAGGCTTATTACTTATGAAAAATGCTCAAAACCGTGAGGATATATGAATCTCAACAACTTTCACGGCATGAAAAATATTAAGAGATTCTAATTTTTAACTTAGTCTTTGGAGAACTCGCAGACTTTATTGCAGATGATGAGATAGCTGGCGCGGAGGTCAATAATTGGACGTAATAATTTTAGACGCGGATTTGCGCGAATTACGCGGATTAAGAGAAAAGAGAGAAAACCAACAATTGTTGATGGGCTGTTTTCTGTATTTAATCCGCGTCATCCGCGTCAGAAAATGAAATCTGCGTCAATCTGCATACATGAATAGGGTAGTAACAAACAATTAATTATATATGAATATGAACACAAAACTACAAGGTCTATGTCCCTCTATCAGACCGGTACAGGCACTCGCGGCAAGCGTATATCTGCTTGCTGCCGTGCTGCTTGCCTCCTGTACATCGGAATCGGACAAGACAAACCGGACATCTACGGATGAAGCGGACAGTGCAAACAAACGCGAAGTGCTTATTTCCTTTAAGAACAAGCTCACAGTGAAAACAACGAAGGCGGAAACGAAAGCCGATGCTCCCATTGCCACCGAAGCGGAAAACGAAATCGCAACGCTCGATGTCTATGTATTCGGAGCGAAAGCCGAAGGAGACGTTTATACTTTCCGCGAACGGTTCTCCTACCGGCAGGACGGTTCGGCACTACCTACCGGGGCAAAAGAATTAGACCTTACACCGAGCGTTGACAATGCCACGACTACCGCCTTGCTGGAACTGCAAAAAGGCCTGTTTGTCCGTCTCTACTGCATAGCCAACCAAACGGAACTGATGAATCCTACAGACGGCACTCCGGTAGCCGATACCTATTTCACCCCGCTTACTTATGATATGGAAACAGGTGTCCTGACAGATGGAACCCCTTCGGAGAAAGACTTCTGCAAGTTCCATTCCCCATTATTAACCGCTACCTCCGAGGCATTAGGCTTGCCCCTTCCGATGACAGGGGCACAAACAACCCCTATCGACCTGACAGACTTTAGTTCTTCGGCTCGTGTACAGGTCGGTTTTAAGCTGACCCGCACAATGGCCCGTTTCGATGTAAGCAATATAGAGAAGGATTCCAAATTCCATCTGGAGTCTATATCTATGGGGAATGGACGGAGAGGGACTACCTTCTTCCCTGCAAAAGTATATGGCGCTGCCTCAGCAGCAGACGGGGAGTTAATTACTTACCCGGCATGCGCATTTGAAGGGGAGAAAGCCAATGAAGGCTTGCAGGTATCTGCATTCTACAGTTATCCCAGCCCGTTGGAAGATAAAGGCTACCTGATTCTAAGCGGTAGCTATCAGGTAAATAAAACAGAGGTAAAAGATGTTTCTTATCAGATACCGTTTATCCAGCAAACGGCTGATGGTGGGGAGGTTGTGCTGGAAATAAACAATAACCACCGGTACACTATCGGTATTACAAAAGCGGACGAATACCACCTGGACTTTACGCTGGATGTAGCCGAATGGGACGAAGGCGGCAGTCTGGACGACTACGACCCGAATGCAGGCACTGACGGAGGCGAAGCCACTATTACCATTGCTGATGCTTTGAAAGATAAGATAAGTTATAATGCTGATACCCGCACCGTAACCATGAATACCCTGAATGACGGCGATAACTTCACCGTAGAAATCGCTACCACCCACGAGCCGGAAGTACGGAAAACCTATTCCGGCAGCGTTGCCGCCCAGCAATACGACTGGCTGGAAGTAAGCGAGGCTGCCCCTGTTACAAAGGCTTCCGTTTCCGGTTATCAATATACCGTATCTGTAAAACCGGGTTATGATAAAGATGAATACCCCAAAGCCGTTATCCGTTTTGTAGACAAGGTAAGCGGAAGCGAAACAGTAGTAGCCGTTTCAACGCCTTTAGGAAAACCGGTCCTTTCTTCTCCTGCAACTGTCGTACTTAATGCTGCTGCCGACAACGAGGTTCCGGAACTTATTATAGAAGGACAATGTGCAGGCGGCTCCAGCATCGATGGCCCGGCATGGCTGACCTATGAAACCGCCGATACGGATGAGGAAAACTTCTCTTATAAAGTAAAACTGGTTCTTTCCAAAGAGGGTTTTCCGGAGAGCCTTCCTACAGCCCAGACGCTAACCATCACAAACAAGAGTGCAACCAATATGAAAACAACCGTAACGGTAAGTTTCAGCGAGGCGGACGCTTGGATAGCGGAAAATATAAATGGCTATGAAACGACTCATCATGATGCAGCCATAGGCTACCGGGTAAATAATACAGCCAGCAAAACATTGACCGTATCCTTTTATAGCATGTTTGCACCTGTGACATCAGAGATTCTCTATGACACGGATTATTGTAATTCAACCAATGGCGGTAATACCTGGTTAAACAATAGCAAACTTGCAAAAACAGAGATTGCCGGCAACCGCCGTAAATACACATACAACATCGTTGTCAATCAATCAACAGGAACAGATGCAGCCTACCAGCTCCATAAAGCAGTAATTAGTTTCAAACAGAACAACAATGAACTCAAATCCTATACCATCTGGCGTGGCGCTTCTTATGTCGGTTATCCGATAGAAGACGGTTCAGCCCTTTATTACTCGGCTGTAGAATATGAGGGGCTATATTGGGCGCCTGTCAATTGCGGTGCCAAACAAATATCACAAACTGTTACTACGGATGGCGTAGCTGGTAACGGTTATATGTATCAGTGGGGACGTAATGTGCCTTTTACATATGGTAATGATGCTTCTGATATCTATACCGGTTCCGACTGGCCATCCAGTGTAGAGGAAAGTATGCAGCCTCCTTATGCCGGCAAGTTTATAAAATGGAATAACAGTAATGGCTCCGACTGGTTGAAATCCGGCCACTTGGATGACCTCTGGACATTTACAAAAGGCAGTACCAATACCAACAATCCCTGTCCGAAGGGATGGCGTATCCCGATTTGGACAGGTGATAGTTCCGGAGAATTGGATAAGCTGGTGGGTAAGGGAACTAACAATGGCTCTTCCGGTAATCGTATCCTCACAATCCCCGGAAGTAATGGTCTTAATTTAGTGTTGCCTGCTGCGGGCTATCGGTACATCATTGATGGTTTGTCCGTCAGTCAGGGTAACAAAGGCGGCTACTGGTCGTCGTCGGTTCTGTCCGGTAGTACGGACGCCTGTTACGTGGGCTTCAGCAGTGCTACGTTCGGGCGGGGCGAAGAGTACAGGACGTTCGGGTACTCGGTTAGGTGTATCCGAGAAAAAAAGTAGGCAAACCGCCTGTCCCATCCGCTTTCTTGATTCATTCGATTTTATTTCTAAACAATCATAGTTAAACCCGGCAGCCGGGAAATCCCCCGGCTGCCCTAAAACAAATTCACAATGGCAAATACCTTAAAAGGCTGGCTTACCGACAACACGGTAACCGCAGACCCTAACGACAAAATCCTCGTACTCGAAAGTACAGGCAAAGCAGACCTCGACAAAGTATTGGAAGAAATGCAAGCCGAAGATACCGGACTCAGACCGGAAACACAGGCGCATGTCGTAGCTCTTTTCCAACGCAAATGCGCACAGTTATTGATGAACGGCTACCAACTCAATACGGGTTTGTTTTATGCCGTTCCCCGCTTTACAGGTGTGGTGGAAAGCGGCAAGTGGAACCCCGAGAAAAACGATATCTATGTTTCAATGGTTCAGGGCAAGGTGCTCCGCGAAGAAATCGCCAAGACCTCCGTACATATTCTCGGCGAAAAGAACAACGTAATGTATATCCTCGAAGTGGAAGACCGCAAGAGCGGATACCGGGACGGAAAGATGACCCCGGGGCACAACCTCTTCGTACGCGGTGCCTGCCTGAAAGTGGGAGGAGAGCATGCCGCAGTAGGTGTTTCCCTGACCAACAGCAAAGGCGCTGTAACCAAGTTGGATGAAGATGCCATTGTAGTAAACAAACCCTCGGAACTAACCTTGCTTATCCCTGCCGGGCTTGCCGAAGATACCTACGAACTGGCGGTCTGCACCCAATTGAACTCGGGACGCACTTTGCTGAAAGAGCCGCGCACGGTTACGGTTCCGGTGTATGTGGGCACATCTGCAGGAGATAAGCCGGAGGAACTTTGATATCGTCCCTACTGTTGAGGTAGGTCGAACAGTACTGTTGCGGGTGGTGCAACAACCCTGTTGCGGGGGTCGCAATAGAGCTGTTGCATCATCCGCAACAGCTTTGCTTTTGGAAGGAGCCGGGAAAATTTCTATCTTTGCGCCTCGCGGATAAAAAAGGGGCTATTAAAAAGGACATTGAAGATGCCGGAATATATATCCATCCTTCTCAGGGCTCTCCGTATCGAACTGAGAGCGGTAAGACGTACCCTGTTTCCTGTGAGCGGGGTAGAAGCGGGGCTTTTCCTTTTCTTCTTCCTGCTTTACGGTTGGATGGGCTACCATGTGCTGTATGATACGGATTTGATGGAACCTTCCCTTTGGTATAAAAGCAGTTATCTGGGATATGAAAACCTGTACCATCTCTATGCTGCCGGCGGGGTGTTCGACCTGCTTCATCCCTTCTTCTGTTTCTTCCACTTGTTTAAGAACCTGTTGATAACCCTGTTAATAACCCTGTTGAAAGGTGGGGGGTATGCTGTTATTTCGCTGATTATAACAGACTTGTTAATAACCGGCGGTTTGGTGCTTTTATACCGCTATCTGAAGCAGATCGTGCTGTTGTCCACTCATCGCGCTTTGCTGTTGACTTTGTTTTGCGGCAGCTTTTTTACCACGGTGGTATTGTCTTTCACTCCCGAAACCTATCCGTTTTCATTCTTCCTGTTGCTGTTCTCTTTATTAATGCTGTCCCGTGAGTATAAACTGACGGGGCGTATCAAAGGGCGTACCGCCTTTTTCCTCTCCTTTTTATGCGGGGGCGCGACGGCTACGAATGCGCTTAAACCGGTATTGGCCGTTTGGCTGAACAAGACCTCTTTCTTGCATAAGCTACAAACAACCGCACGGATTTTGCTCTCTTTTGCGGTATGCGTCTTTTTCCTCTGGGGAGTGTATGCGTGCAAGGACTTTCTGTTTAAACCGGAAGTGCCTGTGGAGAAATCCCGGCAGTTCAGCGTATATGAACCGAAAGAAGAGAGTTTCAGTAAACATGCGCTTATCGACTTCTGGGGGAATACCGTAATAACGACTCCTCTTGTCCCTCAGCCGGTAGATAAGGTGGTGGTATACCGTCCTACCGAATATTTGCATGGATGGCTGAATGCCGTGGTGGTCTTTTTGCTGTTGCTGGTGGTGGCATCGGTCTGTTTCAATCTGGGTAACAGGTATGTTTGGCTGTTGCTGATGTTTCTGGGGGTGGATGCCGTTATCCATTTCGTTTTCCGTTTCGGGATGAACGAAGGCGTGCTGTTCGGAGGGCATTGGCTGTTTGCCGTTCCGATATTGATAGGCTGGTTTTACACCAAGTTGCCGGTGCGGATGTACAGGGTACTGGACTGGATAGTCGTTCTCCTGTTCTTCATCACTTTTACCCAGAACTGTGTGGAGTTTATACGGCTGTGGGAGGAAATCGCTTAAAAGAAAGAGAGAAACTGCTGGAACAGCGACGGACGTAGCAGGATAGGGAACAAGAACCCGAATACCGCCCCGTAGAAATGGGCGTTATGGTTCACATTATCGCCTGCCTGCTTTGCCATATACTGGCAGTATGCCAGATAAATCACCCCGAAGATAATACCCGGAATCGGCAATACCGCGAAAAACAATATCTTACCCCAGGGGTTGAAAAAGATGGAGGCGAACAATACCGCCGATACCGCCCCGGAAGCCCCGATAGATACATAATACGGGTCGTTGCGCCGTTTAATCAGGTCGTAAAGCGAAGCGACTATCATCCCGCCGAAGTAGAGGACAAGGTAGGCGGCCTTCCCGAAACCTACATACTGGAACAAAGATTCCATATAGGTTCCGAACGACCAGAAGGTAAACATATTCACCAACAGGTGCGTCATGTCGGCATGTACAAAACCATGCGTAACCAACCGGTACCATTCTTTATTGTGAATGGTGCGGTAGGGGATAAACGCCAGCTTCCGGAAGAGGTTTTCATTCCCGAAGCAGAGGTAAGAAACAACGGCTGTAACACCTATCAGGATATATGTAAGCATACTTTAAAATTCTGAAGTGAAGTGGAATTTAATATCAGGGAAATCCTGTTGCGCCATCATCAATACATAGCCGGAGTCCGCCAGATACACGTCGCGTCCTTCTTTGTCGAGGGCCATATATTGGGATTTGCGTTTCTTGAAATTGTCCAGTGTTGCCTGGTTGTCGCTTTCAATCCAGCAGGCTTTGTAAAGGCTGATAGGTTCCCATTTACATTGTGCGCCGTATTCGTGGAGCAGGCGGTACTGGATAACCTCGAACTGCAATTGTCCTACCGTTCCGATAATCTTGCGTCCGTTGAACTGGTTGGTGAACAACTGGGCAACCCCTTCGTCCATCAACTGCTCGATACCCTTGTTCAATTGCTTTGCCTTCATCGGGTCGGCATTCTCGATGTATTTGAACATTTCCGGTGAGAAGCTGGGCAGTCCTTTGAAATGGAGTTCTTCGCCGGAAGTCAGTGTATCGCCGATTTTGAAGTTACCTGTGTCCGGCAAACCGATGATATCTCCTGCATAGGCTTCGTCCACCACCTCTTTCTTTTGTGCCATGAAAGCGGTAGGGCTGCTGAAACGCATCATCTTGCCGAAACGTACGTGCTTGTAGTTGGCATTGCGCTCGAAACGTCCGGAACATATCTTTACGAAAGCGATGCAACTGCGGTGGTTCGGGTCCATATTGGCATGTATCTTGAAAATAAAGCCGGTGAAGTTGTCTTCTTCCGGGTCTACCATGCGTTCCACTGCCTGTATCGGACGGGGAGACGGAGCGATGTTGATAAAGCAGTCCAGCAACTCTTTCACCCCGAAGTTGTTCAGGGCGGAACCGAAGAATACCGGAGCAATATCTCCTTTTAAGTAAGTAGCTACGTCAAATTCAGGATAAACGCCTTCGATTAGTTCGATGTCTGCGCGGAGCTTTTCGGCCTGGTTCGGGTCGATATAGTTTTCCAGTTCCGGGCTGGTTATGTCTTTGAACTCGATATTCTCGGTAACGTATTGTTTGCTGGGGGTATAGAGGTTCAGCTTTTGTTCGTAAATATTATATACGCCGCGGAAACGCTGTCCCATGTCGATCGGCCAGCTTAAGGGGCGTACATGGATTTTCAGTTCTTCTTCCACCTCGTCCAGCAAATCGAACGGGTCTTTCCCTTCGCGGTCCATCTTGTTGACGAATACGATAACGGGGGTTTTCCGCATGCGGCAGACTTCCATCAGTTTGCGGGTCTGTGCTTCCACACCTTTGGCGGCGTCAATCACGATAATAACACTGTCTACAGCAGTCAATGTCCGGAACGTATCTTCCGCGAAGTCCTGGTGGCCGGGAGTATCGAGGATGTTAATCTTATGGTCCGAATAATCGAAAGCCATAACGGAAGTTGCAACAGAAATACCGCGTTGCTTTTCAATCTCCATCCAGTCGGAGGTCGCTGTCTTTTTAATCTTGTTGGACTTTACGGCACCGGCTACGTGGATGGCACCTCCGAAAAGCAACAGCTTTTCAGTCAGTGTGGTCTTACCGGCATCCGGGTGGCTGACGATAGCAAACGTTCTTCTTCTTTCTATTTCTTCTGAATATTGACTCATCTTGTTCTTAATGTTGTATTTTACAAAGACGCGGCAAAGATACAAAACGAAGGGGCAGGTTCCAAACCTGCCCCTATCTAATTATAACGGATATAAACGGAATCCAAAACTGTGTCTTACAGCAGGTATCAGATACGGTTGATGCGGATAGGCACCCCAGCTTGTATCGCCGCCTACGCCCATTTGTTTCCAGTCGATGTTCCAGGTAACCATGTTTTTCGGCTGTATGTCGGACATGTGGCGCTGGTGCTTCTTCAGGTCTGCTTCACTCAGGTCTTCGGTCGGGAAGAGGTAGGCACTGGTGCTTATATACGGCTGACCTTCGGCTTTCAACCCGCTGCCCGATGTATTGGTGAGAGTCATCCAGCGGACTTCGGTCTTATTGCCGTTTTCTTGCGGACGGTCGTAAGGGAAATACTGTTCCCATATACTGCCTTTATAGCGTCCGACAAAAGCACTTGTCAGGCGGTCGGAATAATTCTCGTGCGGGCCCCGTCCGAACCATTCCATCTGGTCGTATTCCCGGTTCAATGTCAGGCTCACTCCCAGGCGAGGAAGCAATGGCAAGGTATCATTGGCTGGGATGAAAAGACAGTTTACATCTACATATCCTTCTCCTGAAACCAGATATTTCACGATAAAGGAGGAGTGTCCCACCGATTCCGACAACTGGTAGGTCGATGTCAGTTCGTATGTACCGGTACCGGTTTGTTGCTTTTCGATTCGTACCAGTTTGGCATCCCGTCCGGCATGCCGCCACGGGTCGCAACGTTTTGCCAGGTCGCTTCCCAAATCATTGTCTGTAGACGGACGCCAGAAGTTAGGACGTAGGGCTTCCTTTATCATTTCCTTGCCATCGGACTGGTAGGAGCATAAGGCGCCGGTAGAGAGGTCGAAAGATACTTTCATCTTTCCGCTTGTCACTTCCATGCGGCCGGAATGTTCTTCTGCTTTCACCGGAACGGCGGGCTGCGAAGACAGAGCGGGTTTGCCAAACGGTAGTTTTATCTGCTCGCAGGCAAGTTCTTCACCGGCTTTCAGCAATCCTGCATCCGATTTTTGATAGGCGTAGAAGTTCAGATAGTACTCTACTCCGGGCTTTTCATCAATAGCAGGGAAGGATGTTTTGAACAGGCCTTTCTCTTGGGCAGGCAGTTCGACGTTGTCAATCGTTCCGTTTGCCAGTACTTCGCCGTTTCCTTCCAGACGCCAGCCGAATGTGAAATCGGAGAGGTCGGTAAAGAAGAATTTGTTTGTCAGCTCGACTAACCCTTGATGGTAGTCTGCCAAGCGGAAAGTGATATTCTGGTAAACTTTCTTCACTTCCCAGATATGCGGTTTCAAGGTGCGGTCGGCAGCAACCAGTCCGTTCATGCAGAAGTTCTTGCTGCTCGGTGTCCCTTCCGGTGCCATATCGCCGCCGTATGCCCAATAGAAACGGCCGTCGGGAGTTTTCTGTGCAATTCCCTGGTCTACCCAGTCCCAGATAAATCCGCCCTGCAAGCTCGGATATTTCTCTATCACATCCCAGTAGTCCTGCAAATTGCCGACGCTGTTGCCCATGGCATGTGCGTATTCGCAGAGGATAAGCGGCTTGTTCGGCAGATAAAGGGTCCAGTTCAGCAATACATCCAGCTTTTTGTACATCGGACAGAATATATCGGTATAAGGTCCTTTGATTCCGTCTTCCGAATGAACCGGGCGGTGCGACCTGTCGTGGGCATGTATCCATTTATAAGTCGTGGCGAAGTTGCATCCTTCGCCGGTTTCATTTCCCAGCGACCAGACAATGACGCAAGGATGGTTTTTATCCCTTTCAAACATGCGTTCCGTACGGTCTACAAAGGCTTTTTCCCATTCGGGCTGGTTGGCAAGGCACTTGTCGGGGGCGTAGCCCATTCCGTGGCTTTCGATATTGGCTTCATCCACCACATAGATGCCATACTGGTCGCAAAGTTCGTACCAGCGCGGGTCGTTCGGGTAATGAGAGGTGCGTACGCTGTTGATATTGAATTGTTTCATCAATTGTATGTCCTTAATCATCGAAGCTTCATCGACCACATGTCCGGTATGAGGGTCATGCTCGTGCCTGTTCACTCCTTTTATATATATTGGCTTGCCGTTTACCCATAGCTGGGCATGCTTCGTTTCACATTCCCGGAAACCGATTTGGCGGGAAACGACCTCTTCTACTTTTCCGTTCACCCGCAAGGTTAAAAGCAGGCGATACAGATGGGGTTTCTCCGCACTCCAAAGTTTCGGGGCGATGACCTTCTTATGGAATTCGATATCCGGATTCCCTTTCTGTTGCTTTTTCCGTTCCGTATAGATGCTGCGTCCATCCGGTTCCTGGAGGTCGATTTCTATTTCGGCGCCTTTTATCTTCTTCGGGTTTCTGTTTCCTAATTCGAGATACAGGCTGAAATCGGCGTCGGTGTACAAGTTATCCAGATCGGTCACTACCTCGAAATCGCGGATATGTGTCTGCGGACGGGCATACAGATACACGTCACGCTGTATGCCTGCAAAGCGCCAGAAATCCTGGTCTTCCAGATAGTATCCGTCGCTGAATTTAAAGACCTGAACGGCTATCTCATTCTCTCCGCCCCAGTTCAGATAACCGGAAAGGTCGAATTCGGCAGGTGTCTTGGAGTCTTGCGAATAACCGACCTGTTTACCATTCACCCAAACATAGAAGGATGAAGCAACGGAACCAAAATGAAGAATAACCTGACGGTTTTTCCAGTTGGCAGGGACGGTGAACTTCCGTTTATAAGAGCCGACAGGGCTGTTGTCGGCAAGAATCAGTGGCGGGTTCTTTTTAAATCCATACCCGCTGCCTACATAAAAAGGATACCCGAAGCCTTGGAGTTCCCAGTTTCCCGGCACAGTAATATCGGACCAACCGGACAGATCAAAGTCCTGCTTCCAGAAGTCCATAGGTCGTTCGGCAACTTTCGGAACATAATGGAACTTCCAGGTTCCATTCAGGCACATATAATAGGGGGATGCCGACTTCACACCCTCGATGGCAAGTTTTTTCGTCGGATATCCCATAAAGGTGGCGGCGGAAGGCAAGCGGTTGATATGCAGTACATCGAAGTTTTCCCAGTCGTTATCCGAATGGGGATATTTATCACGACGCACTTCTTTCACCGCCTCCTTTTTCACCTGTGGCTTTTCCATTGGAGCCCCGTCATATTGGGCATGGGCGGCAAACAAAGAAACGGACATTCCTATAGCTAACAATACTTGTTTTCTCATATCTGTATGCTTATTTATTCAACAACATTTTTATAGTTACAGCCGACGACCAGCTAAAGTTCGGACAGTTCAGAGTTTCACCCGTAAGCGGATTATAGTTTTCATGGATAGGTCCGTCCGTAAGCAATCCCTGGGCATTGTCGATGTATTTGGCAACAAATCCGTCTGCTTCCTTGTCAAAGCCATAGCTTCGTAGTCCCATAACTCCGAAATAGACCTGGTCTATCCAAACCGGACCGCGCCAGTATCCACGGGTCGGACGAAGTTTCGGGTGGCTGATTTCTAATGTCCCCAATGGAATTTTCGAGTTGAATTTCTGCGGGTCGAGCATCTTATCCAATACTTTCCGTGCCTGCTCCGGAGTGGCTACACCTGCCCAAAGCGGCAACCAGCATTCGGCGCCCATCACTTTGATAAACTCGCCTGTTCCCAGCCGGGTATCGTAAAAGAAGCCGGTTTCTTCGTCGAACATCTTTGTTTGGATATGTACTTTCAGGCTTTCCGCCTCTTGTTTCAATTGGGATGCCAGTTCATTTCTTCCGAGTATTTCCGCCATTTCTGCCAGAAAACCTTTTTCCGCATAAAGGAAGGAGTTGAGACAGATATTTTCCTGGTTCATCGACCAGGCGTTCTCCGGTTCATTCTTCAGCATAACAGCGTCGTCGAAACGAACTCCGTTATCCATGCCGCTTTCCCAGCAGGCTGCTATCAGGCTCCCATCCGTAGAACCATATTCGCAGATGCCATTCTTGTCGTGGTCGCGGTCGGTGTACCACCATTGGTGATATTTGTACAGCTTATCGAACATTTCTGCCACAAAAGCTTTGTCGCCGGTAGCGTCATAAATGCATTTAACAGCCCATGCAGCCAAAGGGGGTTTTGTATCACGCCAGTTGATACGTTCTTTATTGCGGCTCACAAAATCGGGTATCATCCCATTTTCCGCCTGATAATCGAAAAGGCAGCGTACCTCGTTTTTTGCTTCTTCAGGGTTATACAAAGCATTGGCTGCAGCATGTTTCCATGAGTCCCACGACCAAACACCAAAGAAACCGTTATAGGAAGGGTAGGTTCCGTCGTGCAGGATATCACCTGACGGGGTACGCCAGTTGGCGACCAGTGTCATCAGGGCTTTTGCTACCACATGCCTGTATTTGTTCTCTTTCATGAATGGGCTGTCATTTTCGAATAGGGAGGACAGATACGTATTCCACCGTTTTTCATTCTCAGCGAAAACCTGGTCGGCATCCAATCCTTTAAGTTGTTCGAGTTCTTTGTTCAAAGCCGCCTCATCGAACGCAAAGGTCTGGGTAGACACTGTTTCAAAATCGCTGCCGGGGGGGAGCTGTAAGTTCGCTTTTTCGACAACAAGCAGACTGTCTTTTCCAATCAACCGTACGTCTTCGGCTGTATTAAACGAGACAAAGGTTAGTGTCTGTTCCCGGTTATTCAGAATCTTCACTCCTTTTCCGGTTGCCGACAAAGTAGCACTATTTTCGTAAACTCCGCCGAGCCATTGTAAAGATATGGTTACTTCTTTTGAACCTGTATTCTTTACTTTGGAACGGATTACTGCTGTACGGGCAGACGAGAAGCATAACTCAGTCACGAAGCTTAACTGTTCGTTTCTGAATTCCTGTACCAGTTTGCCCGGATAATATTTTGAAGTCTGTATATTACGGGCAAGGTCATACTTTTTGCCGTCGACCCGGATAACCGGCTCTGCAAGCGAACGGGCAATCCATCCCCTGCCGGTCATCATATAAGGACCTACAAAACTGCCCGCCAGCCGGGTAGCCTCATTTTCCGGTAATGCATATCCGGTCCATGAACCCAGGTCTGCAAATACGAAGAGGTCCCGGTCTTTTTCCGTTTGCGGTACATTCTTGATATTTATCAGGTTGTAAAAGTCGTTGCGGTCATTTTTTATTTCTTCCGGCGAAACGTCGCTCTTCACTCCTGTGCAACAGGAAGACAATAAAAGGGCGGAACAAACCGAAAGATGGTTTATTATCTTATTCATGATTAAAAATGTTTATAAAGTGAAAGCTCCTGTAAAGGATTATTCGATTTATACACACAGGCTCTGTGTAACATTACATGAAATCTGTATGTAATGTTACATCGAGCCTGTATGCAACAGGATGCTTTTATTTGGAGAAATTCGGATTTTGTTCCCAGTCAGGATTTAACAGGAATTCATCGTGCGGGATAGGCAACAGTTTGTGTTTGCTGTCTACATAATTATCCACGAAAGGTTTCTTGTGTGCTCTCAGTGATTGTTCCACAATGCCCCAGCGCACCAGGTCATACCATCGTGAGCCTTCAAGGGCGAGTTCGCAGGGGCGTTCCACATCCTGCAAATGTTTAAGTACGGCATCCTTGCTCATGTCTTTCGGGAGAGCCGTAACATTTACACGTTCACGTACCTGATTGATATAGTCGATAGCCTGTGGAGTAGCCCCTCTGTGATTAAGACATTCAGCATATAGTAAAAGGACATCTGCATAGCGGATTATAGGAATATTAAAAGCACTATAGTCCCAGTACTGGCTCAAAGATTCGTCCCAGGTCATAAACTTATGCCAGTAAATAGCATCTTTCGAATGGTAGTCGCTGAAATGCTTGCCTTCTTCCATGTAGAATGCTTTTGTTTCCGGATCATCAAAGAGGATTGTGGCATACAGACGGTCGCTGTATTTACCGTCAACCGTTTTATCCTGCTTCATGACATCGAATAACCAGAAAGAGGGGTATGCCTCTTCGTATCCTTCGGCATCACTGGAGGCCAGGTGGAGGGCGATGCGGTTAAACTCGCGACGACCACCGTCCATATTTCCGGAGTACTGCACTTCAAACACGGCTTCCTTGCTGTTTTTATGTAATCCGTCCCACAAATCAGCATAGTTGTCGATCAAATCATATTTCTCGCTGTCGATGATCTTTTTCAATTCTTTTTCCGCTTTATCCTGCTGATTGCGGAACATATAGAATTTAGCAAGTATGCCTGCCGCCATATATTTGGTGGCGCGTCCTGCCTCTTCCGGTTTCCATTCGTCAGGTTCGGGCAAGTAGCTTTGTACTTCGGACAATTCCTTTTCGATAAAGCTGGTGATGACTCCGGGTTGCGATTGCTGAGGATAGAATTCTTCGTCCGTACCTTTCAGCTCATGTTCGTACAGAGGCAATCGTTCACCGAAATTCAGATACAACCGGTAATAATAGTAAGCACGCAGGAAACGGGCTTCCGCCAACGAACGGTTCTTTACTTCTTCTGTTATTCCCTCTACGTTAGGGATATTGTCAATACATTGATTGGAGTAATTGATGCCTTTGAACAGGTCGCTCCATTCGCTGTAGCCCAAAGCATCGTTTGGCGTGTTGTTATACATTGCCAGGTTCATCCATGAGGTTACATCAGCACGGAAGTCCAGTTCATCACTTCGGTAGTTGTCGATTACAATATACCGTTCAAAAGGCATTCCCCATCCCATATTCGGCTGCAAATAGGCATAGGCGGATGTAAGTCCTTTGAGTATGTCTCCTTCTGATTTCCAGAATGTGGAAGGAGTCAGGTAGTTGGGATTTGTCTTTTCATCGAGGAAGGAACCGGTGCAAGCTGTTAACCCAAGATTAAGCGCCAGACCTGCGATAAATATATTCTTCAGTTTCATGATATTCTTCTTTAATGATTAAAAACCAAATTTCAAACCGATCATATAAGAACGGCTTAAAGGATATAATGCGTCGTCGATACCCATATAAGTAGTTCCGCTATCACTATTGGATGTTGCTCCGGTTGCGGGATCGTATCCTTTATAACCGGTAATCGTAAACAAGCGGTTTGCTGCAAGGTAAACACGTAAGTTTTCGATACGTAGAGACTTGCATACTTTAGATGGCATGTTATAACCTACCTGCAAATTATTCAGGCGCAGGAAATCTCCATTTTCAACAAAACGGTCTGAAGTTTGGATATTACCGTTAGGATCGCCTACTACCGCACGTGGAATATCCGTATCCGTGTTTTCCGGTGTCCATGCATTTAAGGCATCCTTACCGTAGTTGAATACCTTATCCATACGTTGTAACTGGCGTTTCATATAATTATAACGCTTCACTCCGAAATTACCATAGAAGTTTGCCACCAGGTCGAAAGCTCCGTAACGCAGGTTCACATTGAATCCGACAATGGCTTTAGGATTACCGCTACCTACTTTTACTTTGTCGTTTGAGTCCAGTTTCCCATCTCCATTTTGATCGATAAAGCGAATATCACCGGGGGCTGCAGCCGGTTGCAAAGGTATCCAGTTGCCGGAAGCATCTTTCGAACCGTGCTGGGCGTTCCAATCATCTACTTCTTTCTGGTTTTGGAAAATACCGTCGGTTTTCAGCACCCAGAATTCTCCGATTTCACCGCCTACATAGGTTCGTGCCGGACCGTATTCGTCCAGATAACCGGGATCGGACATTTCTTTGAGGACACTCTTGTAATGCGAAACGTTCAGATCGAGGTCGTATTTAAATTTACGTCCTACGCTTCCATGATAAATTGCCTGCATTTCGAAACCTGTTGTACGCAAACGTCCTTCATTTACGATAAGGCTTCCGAAACCTGTACAGGCACTGATATTTTTAGACGACAGCATATCCTTGGTATTCTTGATATAAGCTTCGGCCGAAAATTCGAGTTTGTTGTTCCAGAAGCCCAGGTCAATACCGATATTTTTGTATAATGTGGTTTCCCATTTGATATGTGTGGAAGGCAGACCGATAACAGCATATCCCATACTGATCAGATTGCCTCCGAACGGATAGTTCAGGTTATTTGTATTGGATGTCAGACGAGGAATATATTTATAATTACCAATCGATTGGTTACCTAAAGCACCGTAGCTCAAACGTAGCTTAAAGGTCGAAACTGTCTCTTTCATCTTTGTCCAAAAACTTTCATTTGCAATGTTCCAGCCTAAGGAAGCGGAAGGAAAGAACCCCCATTTATTACCTTCACCGAAACGGGAAGAACCATCGTAACGGGCTGATACCATTGCCATATAACGATAGTCGTAGTTATAACTGACACGGCCGAAAGCAGAGCGCAGTGCGTAACGGTTGTATCCTCCTCCTACAGCAAAATTGGTTTGCCCGTGTTCCAGGTATTGCATGTCGTTGTTCTCGAACTGGGAAGCTGAACCGGATTGGTCATCATATCTGTTCTCTTCCTGGGAGATACCCAGTAGTGCCTGCAGGCTGTGCTTTTCTGCAAATGTTTTATTATAATTGGCTGTTAGCTCCAGCAAGTCTTCTGTCCGCTTGCTTCTTTCTTCGTATAAAGAAGCTATTTTGTTTACTTTGCTGGCTCCTACATAATAGGTGGGTGTGAATGTCTTATAATGATAGAAATTCATATTACGTCCCGCCTGAAATTTAATGATGAGGTCTTCTATCGGTTCATACTGGATATAGGCGGATGCCGATATATAATCATTGGCATTAGTCGTTTTGATCAGGTTATTGAATGCGACCGGATTTGCCGCATCCGACATTCCCATACCGGGTATTGCACCGCCATAACCGCCGTCATTATTCGGATCGTAAACTGATACCAGAGGTTCGATATTTGTTGTCTGATACATACCGGGGAAACCTGTATCAGCTTCCGGAGTCGTAGTCTTGCGTCCGTAACTGATGGATTCTCCCATTTTGAACTTGCCACGCTTGATATCGGAATTCAAACGGAAACCGAATTTTTCCGAGTCTGTGCCGACGATAATACCTTCTGTAGAAGAATAGAAACCGGATAAGGCCACATTCATTATTTCATTTCCTGCGATATATCCCAAGTTATATTTCTGAGTCAGACCACGACGGTAATATTCTCTCTGCCAGTCTGTATCTGCAAACTGACCGGGGTTTTCTTCGTATGCTGCAATGTATTTGGGCCAGCGGCTTTGGGGTAAGCCGGCATTGGTCAATGCCATTTTGCGTACTTTTATGAATTCTTCCGAATTACAGACTTCCATCCGTTTGGGCAGGTCGTCCATACCAAAATAGGCGGAAACTGTGATTTTAGGCTCTTGCTTTCCTCCACGATGTGTTTCGATCAGAATAACACCGGCAGCGGCACGTGCCCCATAGATAGCGGCTGTTGCTGCATCTTTCAGTACCGTCATGGATTTGATGTCTTCCGGATTTAGATATGCCATGTCGCCCGGTACTCCGTCAATTACGACCAGCGGTTCATTACTGGAACCCCAGGATGTCATACCGCGTACGGTTATTGTAGGGTCACTACCCGGAGCGCCTGTTCCGAAATTAACAGACAGACCCGGTGCCATTCCTTGTAGGGCTTCGGCGGCACCTGCTGTGGGTAAATTTGCCAGCTTTTCACCGGCAACAGTGGTTACAGAGCCGGATACATCCGATTTTTTCTGTGTTCCGTAACCAATAACGACTACCTCTTCCAGTTTTTTAGTGTCTTCCGACAGTACTACGTTTATTGTATTCTTTTTTCCTGGAGCGATTCTCTGTTGTATATAGCCGATATAAGAAACGATCAGGTCGCTGTTATTTGATATTTCCAAGGAAAAATGGCCGTCTACATCAGATATTGTACCGTTACTTGTTCCTTGTTCAACTATATTAGCTCCGATAATAGGCTCTCCTTTATCATCTTTGACTGTTCCTGTTATCTTACGCACTTGTTGAGCTTTCATCAAAGCGACATTACGGTTTGTCCCTTTATATAAAACTATATGTTTGTCGTCAATATCATATTTAATATTCTCACCGGAAAATAACTGACCCAGTACATCTGTAATACTTTCATTATTTACATTGATTGATACTTTACGATGTACATCAATTTGTTCCATATTATAAGTGAAATAATACAGACTTTTCTGTTCAATAACGGAAAGGACTTCCTGAACTGTGGCATTTTCCATATCCAGAGAAAAACGGGCAGACTGTGAATATGTACTTTCTGCGAACATTGGTAGAGTTCCAAAGAAAATAAATAAAAGCAGACATCTCATAATAGATAAACTTTTTCTTTGCCACGATGAAAATCTCTCACATCGAAGCATACTTTTCATAATATAATCCATACATTTGTAGATGATTAGTTAGTAATAAATTTAGGTTCTTAGAAAATTTATTTGATTAATCGTTTGGGAGCTGGAAGTGTTGGAGCATTTCCGGCTCTTTATTTTATATATCTGTTTTATTCCATAGGCGATCCGTTTTTATAAATTATTACCTGGTCGCCATCCTGATTGAAATCCAACTGACGGGTACCTCTTAATAAAGCGAGAATCTGGGATAAGGTCGCATTCTTTTCCACACGTAAAGAGAATTTTCTTTCGGCAAGCCTCTCTCCCTCGATTCTTATATGAACATTGAAACGACGTTCCAAGTCTTTTGCTATCTCAGAAAGGGAGTTATCGACATAAGCAATTTCGCCGGCTTTCCAGACATAAAAAGCATTGCCGTTCACACGGTGCAACTTCAATCCTGTCAGTTTTGAATAGGAAGCCTGTTCGTTCGGGTTCAACATCGCCGATTCCTGCTTATCAGTTGTACAGACTTCTACTTTTCCGGATTTCAACGTGACGTATGTATCTTCATCCCGATAGGCTTTTACATTGAAGGTTGTACCCAGCACTTTTATCGTCATATCCGGGACCTGCACAATGAACGGGCATTTTTCATCGTGTGTTACTTCAAAAAAAGCTTCTCCTTCCAATTCCACATGACGTTGCTTGTTTGAGAAAACGGCAGGATAATGCAACCGGCTGTTTGAATTCAGGCATACTTTCGTTCCATCCGATAAAACAAGGTTAACACGCTGTCCTTTGGGCACTTCAACAATATTTACCGCATCCGGAACTACCTGGCGCTCATAAAAAATATCGATAGTGATTAATAAAGCGATCAAACCGACTGCTGCATATTTCAAATAGTACGGGCTGAACAGCTTATATTTTCGGGATTGTGGCTTCAATAAACGGGACAGGCGTTGATAGGCTGTTTCTGCCCGGTTGGAACGGGCAATGGCTGCTTCGCGTTTTATGGTCCAAAGTCGTTCTATTTCAAAAAAGGTATCGGCATTCTCTTTTTCTGCCAATATCCAGTTTTCAACTGCTTCCGCTTCGGCTGAAGTGGACTGGGCATTTAAATATTTTATGATTTCTTCTTCGTTCATCTTGCTCTATAAGTATCGCTTGTATATAAACGAAGATTAAGCAAGGGAAAACTACGGGGGATTTTTTCTGTTTTTTTTACTTATATGTTGAAAAACATAAGATGAGTATGAAAAGGTGGTGTAAGTCTTTTCGAAGAAATACAATCGCCTGACGAATATGCCATTCTACCGTACGGGTGGAAAGGCCCATTGCTTCGGCGATAGCTTTATGGCTCATATCCTCGAAATAACATAAACGGAATATTTTTGCACACTTTGGGGATAACTTTTCAATAGAGTCATTAATTATATCCTGCAAATCGTTACTTATAATAGATTTTATTACATCATTTTCATCGGAATGTTCTTCAATCCAAAGCATACGGAGTTCTCCGATACGGACTTTTCTCTCATATTCCTCTATAACCATTTGATGTTTTAAATGATCCAGACAGCTATTTTGCGTACATTTATATAGAAAGGACTTTATGTCGTTAACCTCTATGGTTTCTTTTTTCTCCCAGTAAAATAAAAAAACATTTTGGACCAGATCTTCTGCGGTATGTTCATCTACAAACCTGGAAGCCAAAGCTACCAGGCGCGGATATAAAACCAGGAAAAACCGACGGAATGCCGGAAGGTCTCCTTGCCTGACTTTTTCTATGTCAAACGTTAGTTTTTTCAATGCAGAATATTCTGTTTCATGTGAGTAATTGCTTTAAACAAATACGGAGGCTTTCTTCCCAATGCGGGATAGTAATACCGTATGTTTCTTTTATTTTACCCTTATTCAATACGCTATAAGGCGGACGTACAGCCCGTGTAGGATAATCTTTTGTTTCAATCGGGCGGACATTGCATTCTATGCCTGCTATTTGTAATACTTTTACTGTGAAATCGTACCAACTACATACCCCCTCGTTTGAATAATGATAGATTCCCGGAACAAAAGTCCCTTTTTCATCAGCCGTAACAATTGTCAGGATGGCTTCGGCAAGATCGCCTGCATATGTCGGGGTACCTGCCTGGTCGAAAACAAAACCGAGTTGATCCCGCTCTTTCCCCAGACGAAGGACTGTCTTAACAAAGTTATTTCCAAATTCGGAATACAGCCAGGCGGTACGGATAATTACCGCATCTGGGCAAACTTTTACCAAGGCTTCTTCACCGGCCAGTTTGGTACGGCCATAGGCTGACACCGGACGCGTGTCGTCGGTTTCCTTATATGGACGGTAATTTGTACCGCTGAACACATAATCCGTAGAGACATGGATGATTTTCGCATTGGCTTCTCGGGCTGCTTCACCCAATACGTGCACGGCATCGCAATTCAAACGACGGCACAAGTCCTCATTGTCTTCGGCTTTATCTACAGCGGTGTAGGCTGCACAGTTCAGTATATAGTTTACCTGATTATCTTTAACCATAGCTTTCACTGCGGCAGCATCTGTTATATCTAATGTGTCGACATCCGTAAAAAGGAAATTGTATTGCGGATGTTGGTTTGTTTTCAGGCGAATCGAATTACCCAACTGTCCGTTGGCACCTGTGACTAAGATTGTTTTCATGTCTTTAATCGTCTAAGTTCAGTTCTCCATTCATATCGGCACGATATTTTTCAGCCAGTAGGGCCAGGAAGGAACTGATTTGTTTGATGGCCTCCATTGTTTCGGAGCTTATTTCTTTTCCTTGCATTCTTAGCATAAGGAAACCGTAAATGGCATTGAAGCAAGTTTCCAGTTCAGGCAGGTCTTCACCTCCCGATTTTGCCCGGAGCTGTACGATATAAGGCAACATTTTGTAATAGGCTGCCCCGTATACCATCTCCTTGGGGGAGCGGAGTAAACGCAGGTGCAGGTCTGTCAGCGATATGATAACGTTTTTGTTTAATTGGATATGCCCTTTTTCCTTTACACCTTCGGATATCATCATTTCGATAAGCTCTTCATACCAGCGGGAAATTTCTTCTTTCACTTCTTCCGGTTGGTCGTAGCGGGAAATAACCGTAGTGCGGATGGTTTCGATATCAAAATGATTGGCACGTATCAGATCTTCTACCTGCCACATGTATAACAGATACTCGGCTATATTTTCTTTTCTCTTTTGTTTTGCTATGATCATGCTTACAAAGATATACTATATTCGGATAATGCCTGATAAAAATCGGAATCTTTTATACCTAATAGCCTGCATACCAGTCGTGCGGCATTCAGGTTAGTCAGGAAATAAGGATCCGGGATGTTGACGGGGAAATTTCCGTAACGTGTTTTCAGATATGTTTTCCCATCCAGCTCTATGGTTTCATGTTCCCCATAGGCGATAGCTGTTATATCTTCACGGACTTTTCCGGCAAGTTGCTCTACCACCGGGTCTCCCGAGAAATAGATAAGCTTGCCTTCACGTTCGATGGAAGCAACAAAATTGTGATACGTATTGTAATATGCTTCCGGAGTAACATGGTCGCTTTTCGGAGTCCATTCCAGATTGGTCAATATGGCAATATGCGGACGATAAAATTCCAGTTGGAAGCGTTTTTCCAAAGGTGACGTTATATGTTCGTCGCCTTCTATGATAGCGATCCTTGCCTCATAACTCAGATTTACGCGGTTTTGTAGCAGGGGAATTTTGCTGGTCAGGGCAAAGTCGAATGCAAGTTTTTGCCTTTTTAGCGTGTAGGCAATCATCGAAATAATCGATTTCTTCCCTTTGCTACCGGCTATAACGACCCTTGTCTTGGCCTTTGTCCGCTGAAATATAAATTCAGGAATAGACAGTACAAGCAAACCTAATTCTTTTGCCCGCACCAATTCGATATTATCCTGTTTAACAGTTGCTCCTAATACAACAAACTGAATATCTTTAGTCAATCTCTCCGGGTACCATCCGTCGCCATAGCATGTACAGCCTTCTTTTTTAAGTAGAGAAACAGCATCTTCCGTTAATCCTTTTCCTGAGGCACTAACTTCATAGCCTTTATGTTTAAGCGCTACGGCTAAATCATTTAGAAGCGGTTCGGTTATGGAGATTAAATGAACTTTTCGCATTGCTTGAAATTTGAATGCAAAAGTACGTAAATTTCATGAAGCATCGGCCCGGTTCTTTTATTTTTTCTTTCGGAAACAAAAATGATAGTTATGATTTTCCTGATTCATAGTTATGAATTGAAAAAATCATAGTTATGAATTTATTTTGCCTTATATATCTATTTTTGTAAATAAAAAAGAGAATATGAAGATAGAACTTATCGATACCGGATATTTTTATGCAGATGGAGGTGCCATGTTCGGTGCCATTCCTAAGACGGCATGGAGCCGTCGCTATCCCAGTGATGAGAAGAACGGCTGTGTGTTGGCTATGCGCAGTGTTTTGGTTACCACAGACGACGGGCGTATTATTCTTATCGATACAGGTGCCGGTGACAAGCATCTTCGTTTATTAGCGTATTACCGGTTTTTTGGTTTGGTGGATTTGACAGATGAATTATTGAAACGGGGAGTACACCCGGAGCAGGTAACCGATGTGGTTCTTACCCACCTGCATTTTGACCATTGCGGATATGTCACAAGAAAAAATATGCAATCCGAAGGTAAAGAGGCGTTTATTTTGTCATTTCCTAATGCGACCCATTGGGTAAGCCGGAAACAATGGGATAATTTTCTTCATCCGAATGCGCTGGAAAAAGACTCTTATTTCCCGGAAAATATGCAGGCGGTTGCAAATAATGGGAAACTCCGGTTGATAGAGGAGGATACGGAATTATGCAAGGGTATTAATTTACGCCTGTTCGACGGACATACCTCCGGACAAATAGCCCCTTATCTGGAAACACCGGAACAGACGTATGTATTTGCCGGTGATGTTATCCCATTGGAAGCCAGTGTTTCTCCCGAATGGATTTCAGCTTATGATACGTATCCGGTCATTTCTTACAGCGAAAAAATCCGTATGCTGGAAGAGGCTGCGGGAAATGGGCAAGCGTTGATTTATTGTCATGATGCCTATTCTTCCTGTAGTACGGTCAAGAAAGTAAATGACTATTATAAGAAATCAAGGAGAATCGATTTGTCCGGGAACGTAAATCTGTAGTATCTATCTGTCTGATTCTATTCAGTATAGTGATAGTGAATGAATTTATTCTTATCTTTGAAGCCATTCTGCTTCCGGATTGGAAGGGAATGGGAAACAATCGTTGCAATTTGTCACAATATAAATTATTAATACCGTAAACAATAAAATTAAACGCATGAACAAACTAACAAAGTACACCTTGTTACTGGTGGCCGGTGCAAGCCTGGTAGCATGTGCCGAAAGGAAAAAAGCGGAAGCGAACTTTAATGTCATTCCTTTGCCTCAGGAGATTACAACACAAAACGAAGCACCTTATTTATTGACTCCGGCAACAGTGATTGTATATGAAGAAGGAAACAGTAAGATGGAACGGACTGCCGGTTTTTTGGCTTCCTACATCAAATCGTCAGTCGGATATAATATCCGGACCTCATCCAAAGAAGAAGACAAACCTTGTATTAAGTTGACGATCGATAAAACAATCAGCCATCCGGAAGGGTATCGTCTGTCCGTTAGCGATAAAGGAGTAGAGATAGCCGGGGCTTCGGAAGCCGGAATATTCTATGGAGTACAAACTCTGCGCAAGGCTATCCCTGCCACCGCCCAGGCTATGGATGTGGAATTGCCTGCCGTACAGGTTAACGATTATCCTCGTTTTGGTTACCGGGGTATGATGGTGGACGTAAGCCGTCACTTCCTGACTGTGGACGAAATGAAATCGTATATAGATATTCTTGCCCTGCACAATCTGAATGTGCTTCACTGGCATTTGACCGACGACCAAGGTTGGCGTATTGAAATCAAAAAGTATCCGAAACTGACGGAAATCGGTTCCAAACGTAAGGAAACGGTTATCGGTAGAAACTCCGGTGAATATGATGGAAAAGAATACGGTGGTTTTTATACCCAGGATGAAATACGTGAAGTAATAGATTATGCGGAAAAAAGATTTATCACTATTATTCCTGAAATAGACCTGCCCGGTCACCAGCAAGCTGCACTGGCTTCGTATCCGGAACTGGGTTGTACCGGCGGACCGTATGAAGTATGGACGCAGTGGGGTGTTTCTGAAGACGTGATCTGTGCCGGAAATGAGAAAGCGATGCAATTCCTTGAAGATGTATTAGCTGAAGTAATAGATATTTTCCCTTCCGAGTATATCCATATAGGAGGTGATGAATGCCCTAAAGTACGTTGGGAAAAATGTCCTAAATGTCAGGCGCGTATTAAGGCGGAAGGTATAAAAGGGGATTCCAAACATAGCGCGGAAGAATATCTGCAGAGTTATGTGATTTCCCGTATGGAGAAATTTGTGGAAAGCAAAGGACGCCATATCATCGGATGGGATGAAATTCTGGAAGGTGGTCTTGCCCCCAATGCTACAGTAATGAGTTGGAGAGGCGTAGAAGGTGGCATTGAAGCAGCCAAGCAGGGACATGATGCGATTATGACTCCGAGTTCATATCTCTATTTTGATTATTACCAGTCTACCGATACGGAAAATGAACCGTTGGCTATCGGCGGATATAATCCGTTGGAAAAGGTATATGGTTATGAGCCGGTTCCTGCAGAATTAGCAGATAACGAGAAAAAGCATATTATCGGTGTACAGGCAAACCTGTGGGCTGAATATTTGCCGACCTTCTCACAACGCCAATATATGACAATGCCACGTATTGCTGCTTTGGCGGAAATCCAGTGGACGGAACCAGCCAAGAAGGACTACCGGAATTTCCTGGACCGTTTGGTTCGGTTGACTTCCCTGTATGACCGTTTAGGATATAATTATGGCAAGCAGATTTTTGATATAAGTGCTACATTCACCCCGGATACTGAAAACGGGCAGATTATAGTCGCTCTTTCCACGTTGGGAGGCGGTGATATTCATTATACATTGGATGGCAGCGAACCGACTGCTGCAAGCAGCAAATATGAGGCTCCTTTGAATATCAAAGAAAATTCCGACGTGAAAGCGGTTGTGATCCGTCCTGATGGAAACAATAGCCGTGTATTTTCCGAGAAGATTACGTATGGTAAAGCAACAGCTAAACCGATCAAACTGAAAGAAGAACCCAGCAAAGGATATGCCTTCAATGGGGCTGCAGTACTTGTGGATGGTTTGAGTGGGAACGATAATTATAAAACAGGACGCTGGTTAGGTTTTCAGGGAAAGGACCTGGATGCAACAATCGATTTGAAAGAACCTATGGAAATAAGTAAGGTATCTTTCAATACAAATGTAGTGAAAGGCGACTGGATTATGGGAGCTTCGGGTGTTACCGTTCTTGTTTCGGAAGACGGGGCTACTTTTAAAGAAGTGGCAAATAAAAGCATTGCTTCTCTGAAAGCCGATGATAAGGACGGCCTGTATCCTCAGGAAATAACTTTTGCACCGGTAAAAGCGCGTTATGTGGAAGTGATTATCAAAAGCGATAAACTTCCTGCATGGCATGGTGGCGCAGGAAATCCTGCTTTCTTGTTCGTTGATGAAATCAATATTGATTAGAATCATATAGTATTGGCAGGAGTGTCCTGCTAAAACGTAGGAAAGTCTGTCTAACAAACGCGTTAAACAGACTTTCTTTCATCATAGCCGAAAAATGATTAACCAAATAAACCTCGTACTCTGTCATCGAAAGCGGACAATGCCGCTTTCGCTCCTTCTCCCATCGCTATGATTATTTGTTTATAAGGAACGGTTGAAACATCTCCTGCAGCATAAATGCCCGGAACGCTTGTCCGGCAATGTGCATCGATAATGATTTCTCCCGGCTTGTTTGTATCTACGATTTCTTTGAATGGCCCGCTGTTTGCGGCAAGACCGATTTGTACGAATATGCCATCTAATTCGATAGTCCGTTCGGCTTCCGTTTTACGGTCTTTTATACGTAATCCGGTAACTTTCTCTCCGTTTCCCATCACTTCAATGGATTGGGTATGCAGGAATATCTCGACATTCGAAAGGCTTTTTGCTTTCTCCTGTAAAACTTTATCCGCTTTCAGTTCGTCCATAAATTCGAGGACAGTTACTTTAGAACAGATACCGGCAAGGTCGATTGCCGCTTCGATTCCGGAATTTCCTCCTCCGACTACAGCTACATGCTTTCCTTTATAAAAAGGACCGTCACAGTGAGGACAAAAAGCAACACCTCGACCGATATACTCGGTTTCTCCCGGAACATTCAGTTTTCGCCAGCTTGCACCGGTTGCGATAATAACGGCAGGAGCCGAGAATTTTTCACCATTGGCCGTTGTCAATAGTTTGTCTATTCCGTTAATTTCCACCTTTTCTATCCGGCGATGCTCCAGCATGTCGATTGTATAGTCGTTCATATGAGTCCGTAAATCATCGGCAAGCTTAGTACCTGTAGTTTGCGGAACCGAAATAAGGTTCTCTATGCCTACGGTTTCTTTAACCTGTCCGCCTATCCGCTCCGCTACAACGCCTACTTTCAATCCTTTACGTGCAGAATAAATAGCTGCAGATGAGCCTGCGGGACCTCCGCCTATCACTAATACGTCGTAATCCTTTACCTTTGTATCCCCGGCATTTTCATTCAGGCCATACGCTTCTTCCAGCTTGGATAGAAGTTCTCCGAAATCACTGCGTCCTACATGAATCAGCTTGCCGTCAGCAAATACGGAAGGGACTCCCTGCACCTTCATCTCTTCAACCTCTTTCTGGTTGATAGCTCCGTCTACTGTTTCATGTGTAATCCCGCTGTTTAAAGTAGTCATGGCATTTAATGCCTGCACTACGTCCGGACAGTTGGTACACGTCAGGGAAACATAGGTAGTCAGATGGATAGGACCTTTCAGGGATTTGACACGGTTCTGTATGCTTTCATCCGGAATATTTTTACCTTTTCCGTCGCTGTTGAGGATGGCAAGCAATAAAGATGTAAACTCATGTCCGTTAGGAACGGCACGGAATTTAATACCGGTGGGCTTTCCGTCTTTTACCAGCGTGAATTGCAATCCTTCTCCATCGTTTACCTGGCAGGATATTTTATCGGAACAAGAAGCTACATCATTTAGCAATTCCAATAATTCATCCTTGCTTTCATGTTGAGGTGAAACCCGGATATCAAAGGTATAGTTACCAGCCAGACCGGAAAATATTCCGGCAAGCTGGTTTTTCATTGCTACATCCAACATATTGTTTCAGTTAGATTTTACCAACCAAATCAATGCTTGGTTTCAATGTTGCATCCCCTTTCTTCCATTTGGCAGGGCAAACTTCGTTCGGATGGGAAGCTACGAACTGTGCAGCTTCAACCTTGCGTAACAATTCGTCTGCATTACGTCCGATACCGTTGTCGTGGATTTCGGCAATTTTTATTTTGCCTTCCGGGTTTACAACGAATGTACCGCGGTAAGCCATGCCATCTTCTTCAATCATTACTCCGAATGCACGGCTCAATACACCTGTAGGGTCTGCAAGCATCGGATATTTGATTTTACGGATTGTTTCGGAAGCATCATGCCATGCTTTGTGTACGAAGTGGGAGTCTGTACTTACAGAATAGATTTCAACACCCATTTCCTGGAATTTAGCATATTTGTCTGCCATGTCCACTAATTCTGTCGGGCATACAAATGTGAAGTCTGCCGGATAGAAGAAGAAGATGGCCCATTTGCCTTTGATATCTTCGCTGCTTACTGTTTTGAAACTACCGTTCTGATATGCTTGAACTTTAAACTCGGGTACTTGTGAATTAATAATCGGTTCCATAGATTTTTACCATTAAATTTGTTATACTTATTTTTTGTTTCACTGCAAAGTTATGACGTAACTGGCTGATTGAAAGAATTTTTCAAATTGAAAAAATTTATCTGCCGATAGATGGCGTCTGTTTTTATTCTTTTCTTTCGGTATAAACAATTAATCTGCAGGAGTTGTTTCGCAGGCGTTCTCTTTACAGCAGGTATTGTCTGTTTCAAACTCCAGTGTAGCGTGTCCGATTCCTGAGGAATGGAGCCTTTCTTTTATTTCTTGTTTGATGGATTCCATCATCAAGGCATTGTTTATGAATACGTGGGCGGTAAGTGCCGTTTCGGTGGTACTGATAGCCCATATATGAAGATGATGCACATTTTTTACACCGGAAACCGAATTGATTAATCGGGCAACTTCTTCAGGATTTGTTCCGGAAGGTACACCATCGAGAGAGAGACGGATACTGTCCCGCAATAATCCCCATGTGGAATAAACAATAATAACGGCAATGATTAATCCGATGACCGGGTCTACGATATACCAACCGGTACGGGCTATCAGAAGCCCGGAAGCAACAACTCCGATTGAAACTAACGCATCTGCCGCCATGTGCAAATAGGCTCCTTTCACATTCAGGTCTTTGTCCTTGTCCTTCATGAAAAGCCATGCTGTTATCCCGTTTATTACGACTCCGATGCCTGCCACCCAGGCAATGGCATCACCGGCTACCGGTTGGGGATGAAATAGTTTACTGATACTTTCTGCAATAATAATACCGACAGCAACCAATAGGATGACGGCGTTTAATAAGGATACCAATACAGTACTTTTTTTGTAACCGTAGGTATAACTTGATGTTGGATGTACTTTTGCCAGCCGGAATGCAAGCATGGCAAGGACTAAACTCGCTACGTCTCCCAGGTTATGACCGGCATCCGAAAGCAGTCCGAGAGAATTAAACCAGAAACCGGCTATAAATTCTGCAATAACAAATATCAGGTTTAATGTAATACCTATAATAAATGCCTTGTTCAGAGAACTAATCTCGTGGTGATGATGATCGTGATGTTCATGACTGTGTATTTCCATATTTATTTAGTTTTTATAATAACATCTCAATACTTGTTTCAGTTGACAGTTCACAAGTAACAGTCGGCAGTCAGGCTTTGCATTCATAGAAGAATAGGAGGAGCTGTCTGCTGTGGCTTGTTAACTAAAAAATAAAAAGAGCTATCCTTCACAGGAGACTCTTTTTATGTACGGAAATAACCAATAAAAATTTTCCGTAAAGTGTTATCATCTTATATGCTTACTATAATTAGCACAGGTTTTGATATAGCGATTATACTAATAGTGTTATGTCTTCTTTTAATGACATTGCAAAGTTAGCCCTTCATATAAAAGCTCACAATACCTATTGGTGAGTAAAAAGAATGGCATTTCTACCTACTAATTGTGATTTTCTTATGAAAAAGCATTAAAGTGACCGTTGTTGCCAATGTTTGACCTTTGTAAGACAATCTTCAAGCTCTTCTTAAACGACAGTTTTACCTGTCTCAAATAAAAAATCTTTTTATATCTTTGGGAAAAAGAAATGATGTAACCATGAATTTAATAAAAAAACTCTATAATAAGACTGAGATACAAATCACTTCATTTGAAACGAACCGGGGAATTACCGAATATCATTTACTTCTTCAGCAGGTAGAGTGTATGGATGATTTTCATACGCAACTGCAATCCATACAGGAAGCCTATAGTGCTTGTGTCATGGAGCTTTCGGGGAATCCAAGTTGTCTGTTCCGCCGTTATTTTTTAAGTGATGTAACGAACCAGACGGAAGAGTTGATGGAGCGGGAGAGGTTACAGCCTTATTGCGCTTTATCCATCGTACAACAAGCTCCAATGAATGGAACAAAGATTGCACTTTGGGCATGGTTGCAGACAGGTGTACAGACCCGAGTGTTATCCAGCGGCTTGTTTGAAGCCGGTCATGGCAATTACCGTCAAATTATTGGAGCAAATCTTTGTAATAAGGCTGCCAATTCAGAATACCAGACACGTCTTATTTTCCGGGATTATATTATGCAGCTCATGAGTGCTGGATGTACTTTGGCTGCAAATTGTTTGCGTACCTGGATATTCGTACAAAATGTGGATGTGAATTATCCCGGAGTAGTGAAAGCACGTAAAGAAGTATTCGCTACACAAAACCTGAAGGAAGATACTCATTATATTGCAAGTACAGGAATCGAAGGGCGGCATGTCGATCCGATGGTTTTCGTAACAATGGATACGTATGCGGTATATGGAATAGTCCCAGAACAAGTTTGTTACCTCTATGCTCCGACTCATTTAAATAAAACGTATGAATATGGTGTGACGTTTGAACGAGGCGTTGCTGTTACTTATGGAGATCGTCGGCATATCTTTATTTCAGGTACAGCCAGTATCGACAACCATGGAGATATTGTTTATCCCGGTGATGTGATTCGACAGGCCGGACGTATGATCGAGAATATAACCTCCTTGTTGCAAGAAGCGAACGCTACCCTCGATGATATTATGCAAGCGATTATTTATGTACGTGATACAGCAGATTATGCACGGATAAAACAATTTATGATTACTAATTATCCGGAAATGCCTTATTTGATTGTCCGCGCTCCGGTCTGCCGTACGGGTTGGCTGGTTGAAATTGAGTGCATGGCAGTAACGAAGGAAGGGAATGAGGCTTTTGCTGTGTTGTAAGAATGTTGAGCTTTGTTGTTTTATCTATGTGTATGCTTATTAGTGTTGTAGGTCCGTTTTTTATAGAGGTATATCTCTTGCATTCATTTTAATATGAATGTTTTGAAGATAAAGTATTGTTATTGTATATTAATAATGGTTTATTGTTTGTGTATCCATAAAACTGCAATGTTGTTGTTCTTGAATTGAAATGAACGGTTGGTGTTTTTGATATTCAAATTGCATGGGCTTTTCACAAATGTAGTATTGAGCTATGAACTTGATGCTTAGTTGTTAACGTAATTAAAATGGCGTTTTTTTTTAATAGATAAATAAATCTATTTTTGTAGAGAAATAGATAACCCTAATTAATATAGCCCAAGTAAAAATTATGTTGTTGTGTAACCAATGATCCATTATAAGGAGATCGTTTGTAAAAGACAAAAAGCTATTGTAACAAAGATGAATATATTTCAATGAAATAAACTAAATCAATAAATAATCTAATAAACTTTATGTAATAATAAAGAATGTGATGAATTTATTTGTAACCACTCCACATTCTTAATACGATTCTTAATTGCATCCGATGGGTGGGGATGTTTTTTTAACCATATGAGAAATAAGAAAACAACTTTCATTTTGACACTTCTTAGTGCAGTATTGCTGTTCACTGGGTGTCATAAGAGATTAGATGAACGGCTATCTGATCTGGAACAATTCAATGCTGATTATTATACTTCAGCAGACTTCCACAATTTGTTGACAAAATTTTCTGCATCTTATGTTGCAGGAGTGCGGGATAGTTTAAGTACGCAAAGTTCCGACATTTCTGTGCTACATGGAAAACATTCAGTACTAAAAGAACAATCAGATGCCACGCAGACTCTTTTAAATACTACTATTGGAAGACATGAAAGTTTACAGACAGAAGTCGTTAAGGCACAAGCTGATATACAGGAAGGACAACAGAAACAAGCAGCTTTGGAAGCTGAAATAGTCCAGGCACAGGCTGACATACAGGAAACAATCCGGAAATACGGAGAGTTAAGTGAGGAAGTGGAACAGGCAAAAACTGATTTAGCAAATCTGGTTCAAATGCATGAGACTCTGGATAATGAGGTGAAACAAGCTCAGACAAGAGCCGATTCGGCTGTAGCAGCATGTGACGCTCTGAAGGTTGAAGTTGCAGCTATAAAAGAAGTTGCAGATAATGCGCTTAAAGAAGTTCAACGAGTTGAGACTGAATTGAATAGCAAATTATCTTCATTGGAAAGCTCTGTATTGGCACTTCAACAAAATATGGTTATCACATCTGTTCAGACAGATGCAAAGAATAATTATATAATTAAATATAAAGAGGGAAAAGATGCAGAAGAAAAAACGATAAACGTTGCTAATTCTGAGAATCTCAATTTCAGCAAGGTCCAGCTTGTTGATAAAGATAATTTGGCTTATACTTTTACAATCACAAATGATGGTCAGACCGAGACATTTACTCTTCCGGCAGCACGTGATTTTATCACAAGTATCGTTGTTGTGAGCAGCACTTATAAAGATGCTGTGACGAATAAACCGGCTATGAATATCGTTTTGAATACATCGAACGGGACTTCTTTGAGTGGTGTGACACAGACATCTTTCCATTTGATTAAGGGACAAACAAAATCTACTGCGATAGAGGATTTTACTGATGTGAAGATTTATAGTATAGAGCGGGTAACAGACAGTAAAGTTCCTAATGAATTTGTTTTAGTCTTTGATAATATATCACAGAATTATTCAGGCTTGCATCTGTTATGGAGCCCGGGAACTAGCGGTGAGGTTAAAGTATTGTCTCCTGCATTTAGTTTATCTACAGTATCATCCATTTGATTTTAAGGGTATATGAATAATAATAAAACTTTTGTTATGATGCTATTGGGAATAGTATTACTATTTACAGGGTGTCATAAAAGATTGGATGAACGGATCTCTAATCTGGAACAACATAATGCAGCTCTTTATACTTCAGAGGAATTTCACGATTTGTTAGTTGATTTTTCAGCATCCTATCTAACAGGGGTACGCGATAGTTTAAATGCCCAGAATTCTGAAGTTTCGACCTTACAGGGACATTATGTGATATTAAAGGCTCAGTCTGATGCAACACAAACTCTTTTGGATGAAACTGTTGAAAGACACGAAAACTTGAAGGGAGAGGTGGCAAAAGCACAGGCGGACATATTGAGCGGGCAACAAAAGCAAGCCGCATTGGAAGTGGAAATGGCTCAAGCCCAGATAGACTTGCAAGATGCAATAGAAAAGCATGGTGCTTTAAGTAAAGAGGCAGAACAGCTAAATTCTGATATACAAGGCATGAAGAATAAGTATGATGCTTTGGCCGTAGATATTGAAAATGCCCAGAAAAAGGCGAATTCTGTTATATCGGATTGTGCAGCCATGGAGACTGAAATAGTTGCAATAAAAGCGACTGCAGATAAGGCCTCTTCAGAAACAAAACGAGTTGAGACAGAGTTGAATAGTAAATTGTCTGCCTTGGAAAGTTCGGTATTGGCTCTTCAACAAAACATGGTCATTACTTCTGTCCAAACAGATGCTAAAGGTCATTATATCATTAAATATAAAGAAGGAAAAGACGGAGAAGAGAAAACAATCAATGTTGCAAATTCTCAAAATCTTAATTTTAGTAAAGTAAATCTCAAACAGGATAATTTGGCATATACGTTTACTATAATTAATAATGGTAATACTGAATCGTTTACAATTCCTGCACTGCGTGACTTTATCACAAGTATTGTAATAGTAAGTGATACTTATGTGGATAATGCGACAAAGAAGCCTGCAATTAATATTGTTTTAAATACAGCTAATGGAGTCTCGTTAGATGGTGTTGTCGCTTCATCTTTCTATTTGACCAAAGGACAAACCAAATCTTCTGTGATCGATGATTTTGATGATGTGAAGATTTTTAGCATAGAACGGGTAACTGATAGTAAAGTTCCTAATGAATTTATTGTTGCATTTGATAATATATCGCAGGATTATACAGGATTACATATATTGTGGAATCCAAATAAAACAGACGCAGTAAAAGTATTATCTCCTGCATTTGATTTATCGAATATTCCCGTGGTAACCAGCTTTTATTTGTTAGTGGACCCGTCTACTAGTCTTACTGATGGTGTGTTGATTAGAGAAAAACATGATCATAGTGGCTCAGGATGTAGTAATATAGCTTTTTCAAGTACGTCTGTCACTTACTATGCGGGATTGAAGCCTGATGTAAATACAGTTCTTGCTGCAAATAAGATAGAAAAGGTAGAAGTTGAAGTCCTCAAATTAAAGAGTAGTATTGTTGATACAGATGAAACTAAGGCAAAAGACCTTTCTTTTTGGGTCGCTTATGATGTGAAAAGACCTGATTTAGATGGAGAAGTCGGTTTTGACGGGACAGGCTTAATACATGAAAAAGGTTTTAAATATGATTATTACAATGGTAACGCTGTGGATTATAATGTTGATAAAGCAACCTATGGTAAAATACTTGGTGGTTATCCATCCAACTTTGATGCAAAAAATACGGTAGCTACAGGCTTTTCTGTTTCTTACGATAGTTCGGATAAAAGAAAATTTACTATTAGGAAAGCAAATCCGGAACAAGGATTATATGGTGTGATTATATGGGTAAAACGTGTTGATGGAGTGTATGCCCGTGGTATAGGATATATTTGGATTGCATAAAAAAGGAATCATCTCTTTAATATGTGAAGGAATCATCAGGCAGTTCTGGTTATGAACTGTTCGGTGATTCCTTTTTATATATATCGCAGGCATTTTATTCTGCAACCTGTATTGTCGTAAAAAAGTCGTATCTTTGACAGATTCAAAACCCTGAAAAAGAGAGGCGGAATCTATGTACAAAATAGAAAAATATAAAGAAACTGATAAAATGAGTGACCTGATAGGCGAAAACTATCCGATGGTGCTTGTAATGAGCCGTTTCGGTATAGCTTTAGGCTTCGGGGAAAAGAATATAGGGGAAGTTTGCAGGCTGAACGGAGTGGACACTCATACTTTTTTAACTGTGGTGAATTTCCTGACAGGGGATAGTATGGTTCCGGTATCAGAGATAGATAAAGGATTGTCTGTTGAATCGTTGATTACCTACCTGCATAATGCCCATGATTATTTTTTGAATTTCCGTTTACCCCATATCCGCCGTAAACTGGTGGAAGCTATAGAAGAATGTCCGAAGGATGTGGCTTTTGTTATCACCCGTTTTTTTGATGAATACGCGGAAGAGGTAAACAAGCATATGTCTTATGAGGAAAAAACTGTATTTCCTTATGTACGCGGACTATTGGATGGGGTGAAGGATGCGAGGTATAATATTACGATTTTCCGTAAGCGGCATGACCAGATAGAAATGAAAATAACCGAGTTGAAGAATATCCTGCTGAAGTATTATCCGGGTCCCGGAAGCAATTTGTTGAATAGTGTATTGTTTGATATTTTTGCAACAGAACAGGATTTGGCATCTCATAACCATGTAGAGGATTATTTGTTTGTTCCGGTTATCTTGGCGCTTGAAAAATCTTTGAAGTAATGTTATGAGTAACCATTTAAAAATAGTGATTGCAGAACCATCCGCCATTTTGCGTTGTGGGCTGGAAATAATTTTGAAGAAACTGTCCGGTTTTCATCTCAATTTGACAGAAGTGATGTCTGCGGATTTGTTGGTGGAGACATTGCGGGCTGTAAATCCGGATATTCTTATTATTAATCCTGCTATGCCGGGCTATTTCGCCTTGGAGCATATTAAGGAAGAAGCCGGATGCCCGGATATGAAATGTGTGGCATTCGTGTATTCTGTGGCAGACCAGGCATTGCTTAAGTCGTATGACGAACAATTCAGTATTTACGATAGCCCCGATGAAATCAAACATAAGCTGGAATTGCTTAATAAGAAAAATGAAGGGGAGAATGGAGATAATGAAGAACAACAAACATTAAGCACCCGTGAAAAAGAGATTGTTGTTTGTGTGGTGAAGGGCATGACCAACCGGGAGATTGCCGACCGTTTATTCCTTTCTACACATACGGTTATTACCCATCGGCGAAATATTGCCAGAAAACTACAGATTCATAGTGCCAGTGGTTTAACCGTATATGCTATTGTGAATAAGTTAGTGGAGCTGAGTGATATTAAGACTTCCTGAGGACTTAATATTAATTCCGTTTTCTCTTTCTTTAGTCTTTATTTAAGTGTTGACCATGACTCGTTGTGTAATGGAATTATAGTATTATAAAAACTTTGTTGAAATGAATAACAAAACATGTAAGTTAGCCGCTTTAGGGGTATTAACTACTCTACTTAGTGCCTGTGCACCAAAAAACGCTGTTGAAACGTATGTTCCTGCAGCAGAAAATAATCTCCGCGCTCCTGCGGTACCATTAGTTACGATCGACCCGTATACCAGTGCCTGGTCGTTCACCGATAAGTTGAATGACGAGACAATTCGTCATTGGACCGGAAAGAATTTCCCTCTCCTTGGAGGAATACGTGTAGATGGAAAATCTTATCGTTTTATGGGCATGGAAGATTTTGATGTATCTCCGATTATACAAACTGCTGCCGCTGGGGCTTGGGAAGGACTTTATACGGAAAGCCAGCCTGCTGCGGATTGGATGGCAGTCGATTTCAATCCCCAAGGCTGGAAAACAGGGAAAGCCGGCTTCGGAACAACGGATAATCCCAATTATTCTACCCCATGGAAAACCGATGATATTTGGGTCCGCCGTACATTCGACTGGCCTGAAGGAATGGAAAAAGAATCGCTCGTGCTTCAATATTCACATGATGATAATATTGAAGTATATCTGAATGGCGCTTTGATAGCTGTTACAGGAAATGGTCTGGACTATGATTTGCTGAAAGAGATACCAGATGAAATCGCCAGGAATATAAAACCGACAGGAAATGTCCTGGCTGCCCATTGTCATAACAATGGAGGAGGTGCCTATGTGGATTTGGGACTTGTAAAGAAAGTGGAACGTCCTAACTCATTTAACGAACGTGCCATACAGAAGCGTGTAAATGTGATGCCAACACAAACATTCTATACTTTTGAATGTGGTGGCGTGCAATTGGATTTAATTTTTACGGCTCCTTTCCTGATGGATGATTTGGAAGCTCTGACTTCTCCTTATAATTATATAACTTATCAGGTTCGTGCATTGGATGGAAAAGAACACGATGTACAGGTCTATCTGGAAGCTACTCCGCAATGGGCTGTAAATTCGACAGACCAACCGGTTTCATTTGAAATGATAGAAGAAAACGGAATGTGTTACCTGAAGACCGGAACAGAAGAGCAACCCGTATTGGCAAAAACCGGTGATGATATTCGGATAGACTGGGGATATTTCTATCTTGCCTCTGAAAAATCACCTCGTGTTTCATTAGCGATTGATGAATATTCAGCAGCCAAAAAAGACTTTATGGCAACCGGCATGGTTTCCGGAAAAGCCGAAAATGTATCTTCTGACATGCAAAAACAAATGACCGTATTGGCATATGCGGATAATTTAGGGAAGGTGTCTCAAAATACGGTGGCCGGACATTTGATGGTTGGTTATGATGATATCTACTCTATCCAGTATTTCGGTGATAACCGTATGCCTTATTGGAAACATGACGGGCAGGTGGATATTTACCAGGCATTTGAAAACGGAGCCCGTTTATATCCGGAAATAGTGAAACGTTGTGGCGATTTTGATGCTGCTTTGATGCGGGATGCTACAGCAGCCGGAGGAAAGAAATATGCCGAACTTTGTGCCCTTGCATATCGTCAGGCAATTGCTGCACATAAGCTTGTAACAGATAAAGACGGTACGCTTCTTTTCTTTTCAAAAGAAAACTTCAGTAACGGTTCGATTGGTACGGTAGATATTACTTATCCGTCTGCACCTATGTTCTTATGTTATAATCCGGAGTTGTTGAAAGGGATGTTGAATCCGATTTTCTATTACAGTGAAAGCGGAAAATGGACTAAACCGTTTGCTGCTCATGATGTCGGTACGTATCCGAAAGCTAACGGACAAACCTATGGTGGCGATATGCCGGTAGAAGAAAGTGGAAATATGTTGATTCTTACGGCTGCAATTTCCGAAATAGAAGGAAATGCCGAGTATGCCGCTAAACATTGGGATGTCCTGACTGTTTGGGCTGATTATTTGTTAAAAGAAGGATTAGACCCGGAAAACCAGTTATGTACAGACGACTTTGCCGGTCATTTCGCCCACAATGCAAATCTTTCTATTAAAGCGATTATGGGTATTGCCGGTTATGGAAAGATGGCAGACATGTTAGGAAAGAAAGAGATAGCAGAACGTTATCTGAATGCAGCAAAAGAAATGGCAAACAAATGGGTGGATATGGCTGCTGATGGTGACCACTATCGTTTGACATTTGATAAATCGGGAACATGGAGCCAGAAATACAACCTGGTTTGGGACCGTTTGCTGGGATTCAATATATTCCCTGCTGAAGTAGCTACAAAGGAAATGGCTTATTATCAGACAAAACAGAATAAATACGGTTTACCTCTGGATAATCGTGAAGACTATACGAAATCAGACTGGATTCTGTGGACAGCTTGTCTGACCGGTTCTTCGGCTGATTTTGAAGCACTGATGCTTCCGGTATGGGATTATGCCAATGTAACGACATCACGTGTCCCGTTGAGTGACTGGCATTTCACTTCTACTGCATCCCAGCGTGGATTCCAGGCACGTTCTGTTGTAGGAGGTTATTTTATGAAGATGCTTGAAAATAAATATAAACATTAAAAATTAGCTATTTATGAAACAAATCGGAAAATCCGTCATGCTGGCTCTTGCCCTGGCAAGTTTGCCACTGTTCTCTTGTGTAATGAAGAACAAGGACAAACAAGCAGAAACGGTAACCTTTTCCAATCCACTTCCGGTTCAGTTCGGCGACCCTTATGTCTTACTGGCTTCTGATGGTATATATTATATGTATGGAACCGGTGGTGGAGCCGTCGACGGCTTTTGTGCCTATTCTTCTCCGGACTTGGTGAATTGGAAACCGGAAGGCCAGGTATATCGTGGTAATATCGAGGGTTCGTGGGGTGTAGCCAATTTCTGGGCTCCCGAGGTATACGAACGTAACGGTAAATTCTATATGTTGTTTAGTGCCGACTGGAAGGAAAACCCAACAAATGAATTGGAAAATTTCCGTATAGGGGTGGCTGTTGCCGATAAACCGACAGGCCCTTTTAAAGAACTTTCTTCCGGACCTTTGTTTGACCCGGGCTATCCGGTAATCGACGGGAACTTGGTTGATGACGGAAATGGACATACCTATATGTATTATTCCCGTTGTTGCTATAAGAATCCGGTAGAGAGCGAGATTGCGGAACAGGCAAGAAAAGCAGGCATGTTTGATGAGATAGAAGAAAGTTGGATTTATGCGATTGAAGTGAAGCCGGATTTGACAGGAGTAATTGGCGAACCTGTCCTGGTACTTCGTCCGCCTGTAAAATTGGATGACAAGCAGGCTGAATGGGAAAGCCGTTCTGTAACCTCTGGCGAAGTGAACCGCCGCTGGACAGAAGGTCCTTATACCTTCAAGAAAGGGGATACATATTATATGATGTATTCGGCGAACTATTTCGGAGGAAAGAATTATGCTGTCGGCTATGCTACGGCAAAGAATCCGCTCGGTCCGTTTACCAAATCGGCAGATAATCCGGTTCTTGAGAAGAATGTGGAGAAGGGAGGTATTGTTACAGGTACCGGTCACAACAGTATTACCTGGTCGAAAGACGGCAAGCAAATGTATTGTGTATATCATGGACGTACAGAAAAGACAGGTGAAGAACGTGTCGTTTTCATTGACAAAATGGGAGTTGACGAGAATGGTAAACTGTATGTCGAAGGACCAACAACAGCACAATAATAACTTGTTTTTCTAAGTATAGTGTTTCGTTTTCAAAGCATATATGTTTTGCGAAAGGGGGGTAGGTGGCTATCTCTGTTATCATAAAATGTAGAAAAAACGCAATGAGGTGAATCCTAAGTCATCCCATTGCGTTTTTTCTATATTCTCATTATAAATAGATTTCTCCGAAATATTCGGGACAATGGAAATTAGGTTCGGGAAGGCCTATCGGACTCCAACTGACAAAATGCGGAAATGCCGTATTGTCGGCACATTTATAGAAATTACCCAGAATCTTTTCCGGTAAATTGTCAGGATCCAATCCCATCACACGAAAAGGAATAGCAACAACCAGTTCCCAGGAATGAACACCTGTTCTCTCGGTGAATGTGGCACGTTCCAGGGAAGAATAGCGGCGAATAGATGCATACTCATCCGGTGTCAGGGATTTTTTGACGTCACGGGACTGACGATGGGAGGCATCGCAGGTGCCGATACAGTTAAATTCAAAATTGTAGTAGTTGTGGTCGTCGACACGTTTCATGAAAAATTCCACACAACTATCCTGGTACACCGGGGACCCGTCTGTACTATATACAGCTTTGAGCGAATTTCCTTTTACAAAATAGCGGATGTACAAGTTTGCTTCTGTTCTTGCAATATCGAAAGCAACAATGGGTTTATAAGGATATTCTTCCCAGTTGACTACATCAATGGACTCCCGGCGTGCCTTGGCTTCCATCAGGTAGCCTACGGATGATAAGTCCAAAACGTCCAATGTTCCTAAATACGGTACTTTAAGTTTCTTCATTTTAATTATAGATTTGGAGTAACGGAAGCTGGAAATAAGCGGTCAGAAGCACAGATAAAGCCCCTATAATTGCTAATACAATGATGACCGAACCTACAATCCTATTTAACAACCATATACCTCTTACATTAAACCATTTCTTCAGTTTAGCTACTATATAGGTAATGCCGAACCACCAAAGCACGGCTCCTACCCCGATAAAAAATATACCGCCTATCAACATCCAGACCGAGTATTCAGGTAATATAAATCCGAACCGGGCGAATAATCCTATGTATAGTAATACAATTAATACGTTGCTAAAGGTAAGAAGAAATGCTGTAATAAAATCTTGTGTAAATGATAACTTTTTTTCTTTTTGTTTTCGAAGTCCTCTAACAGGGTTGCTTTGAAAAATATAGTATCCGAATATGCCAAGAACGATACTTCCTATTAATTGGAGAGGTGCCTGGTTGGCTTCTACAAAATTGACCACAACCCCCATCCCCAGGCAAGTGAGAGCTGCATATATTACATCTGAAAGGGCGGCACCCAAACCTGTGACAAAACCATGCCACCGTCCTTTGTTCAGGGTCCTTTGTATACATAACATACCTATAGGCCCCATAGGTGCGGACACCAATATACCTATAACAATTCCTTTACTTATCAATCCCAGCATCAACCTTTTATTTTCTGACTGTAATTTGCAAAGATAATGTCTATTCCCGATAAAAACATGTAAAAACAAAAAAATGGTCTGAAACAATTGCTTCAGACCATCTGTTTTTGTGTTCAATATCGTATATGTATGTACTACATTTTTATCCGGTTAGCACGGATATCTTTTAGTGTTTCCTGGAGCTTGTATACGATTTCCGGATGTTTTTCCGCTTCATTTTCCTGTTCGGTAACTTTCCGCATATCATATAGTTGAGGCGACTTCAGATAGCCTGTTTCGATTTTGGGTCCCCAGGGTACCATTTTAGGGCCGTTGCTGGATTCGATGTATTTCCAGTCTTTGGTCCGTAGGGATAAAGTATGGTCGCTTGCCTGTTCTACTACCCAGGGACGGTCGGTCGGGTCTGTGCCCAGCCAGTTCCCTAAACGGTTGTAACTGTCGGGGGCTGTTCCTTGAGGTAAGGTTGCTCCCACTAAAGTGGCGAGCGATTTGAACCAGTCGATTTGTGAAACCAATACATCGGATACCTGTCCTTTTTTCACTTCTTTCGGCCAGCTCACAATGGCAGGGATACGGGTTCCTGCTTCAAAAGCACTGTATTTTCCCCCACGGAGCGGTCCGCCCGGTTTGTGGTCACCTGCTAATTCTTCAGCATGGTCATCGTAACCGTCGTCCAAAACCGGACCGTTGTCGCTGGAAAGGATAATCAAAGTGTTTTCTTTAAGGCCGAGTTTGTCCAAAGCCTCCATAAGCTGCCCCACGCTCCAGTCAAACTGCACGATAGCATCGCCTCTTAGTCCCATCGGGTTCTTGCCTCTGAAACGTTCGTGCGGAAAGCGGGGTACATGTACATCGTTTGTAGCGAAATACATAAAGAATGGTTGGTTCTGGTTCTTTTTAATGAAGTCTATGGCATGAGTAACAATCGAATCTGCAATATTTTCATCTTTCCATAGCGCTTTGCCGCCGCCTTTCATATACCCGATTCGTCCGATACCGTTGACTATTGCCATATCATGCCCATGACTATGCTTAAGGTTATACAGTAATTCGGGATGGTCTTTGCCAAGGGGCTCTCCTTTGAATGGCTCTACATAACTGACCTCAATAGGTGCAGAAGGATCGTAATTGGCTACTTTCCCGTTTTCAATGAATACACAAGGTACACGGTCGGCTGTGGCAGCCATAATATAAGAATAGTCGAAGCCTAAATCGCCAAGCGCCATTGGGAGCGGGGCATTCCAGTCTTGTTCTCCGTCTTTATCTCCTAATCCCAAATGCCATTTGCCAATGGCTGCGGTTACATATCCGCTGTTTTTGAACATATCCGCAATCGTATAACGTTCAGGGCGGATAATCATACCGGCGTTTCCTGCAGCAATATCTGTCCCCGGCCGTCTCCAGGCATATTCGCCGGTGAGCATGGAATAACGTGACGGGGTACTGGTTGCAGCAGTTGCATGAGCGTTTAGGAAACGGATTCCATTTGCTGCCAGTTTATTAACATTGGGTGTTTCAACACGGGTGCCATCATAGCATTGCAAATCGCCATATCCCAAATCATCGGCATAGATAAAAATGACATTAGGCGTTTGTTGTTTTACTTCTTTCCCTTTTTGTGCATGGGACGGAATTGGGACAAATAGCGATGCCCCGAAACCTAAACCAATTAAGACGTTTGATTTCATGATATTATTGTGTTATTTGTTGTTTATCAACATGCTCCGTTGCAGGAGAATGAAATGCCCGATAAAGGTAGTAAAATAGTTGACAGTTGACAAGTGACAGTTGACAGTTATTTCGGCTTTCAGCCGAGCCGTTTCGTATACCGGGTGCGAAGCCTAACTGTCAACTGTCACTTGTCAACTGTCAACTTAAAACGGTCTTCCTCCTCTTGGTCCGCCGAAACGTCTTCCTCCACCCATCGCATCGGCAGCGGTAGCCCCCCCTTTGAAGATGCTGAAACGATAGATGAAATGTACCATGAAGTAACTGCTTAACGTGTTGTATTCCGAATCTGTGATATTTGTCGCCGTTACACTTCGGGATATGTTGCTGCGTTGTTGCAGGATATCGTATATTTTAAAACGTAAAGTACCGGAGTTATTTTTCAGGAAAGAAAAAGAAGCGGCGGCGTTCCATAATACTTCTTGTTGTTGGTAGCCACTGGTATATCCGGAGTTTGTGGAATAATTGATGTCGCTTTCAACCTTAAAGTTCAGAGGCAGATAAATAGTTGTGCTTCCGCCTACTCCATAATTAAACACATTCTGGTTATTTTGTGCCTGAAGGGAGTTTGTTGTTCCATTATAGCTGAAATTACCGTTTACTCCTAAATCGAGATAGGTGGAACGAAAATCGATACCGGCTCGTTCTGTAACGACAATGTTCTTGTTGGTGTTCTTTTCTCCGTTAATAAAACCATTGCTGTTATTGAAAGAGCCCATTGTCATCGTATTTACCGAGAATTTCTTGTTGCGTAACGGGGTGTTGAGCATTACACGGGCATTGGCCCCGTAATTCCCGTTTACGTTTTTATAGGTGGTGATTTTCTTTCCGCTTTCCTTATCGTATTCGGAATAGCTTACGATATCATTCATTACATAGTTTCCGTTTACCATAATCATGAATGCCCGTTGCTTTTCAGGAATAAATTTCTGAAAACGGATGGATAGATTATTGGTATACTTGGGGTTCAAATCCGGATTACCGATAACAGTATTCAAAGGGTCGGTCACATCGGCTACCGGCTGTAGTTGTGTCATGCTGGGCTGGCTGGTCCGGCCACTGTATTGGATACGCAGATTCGTGCGTTTGTCAAACAGGTAATTGAACTGTGCCATAGGGGAGAGGTTGACAACGCTGCGTGAATATTTGGAAAAAATGCTGTCTCCTACGAAATTTTCGCTGCTACTGTATGAAGGGTCCAGATTTAATCCTAACGTATAGTTGAATTTTGCCCGTTGTGATTTGAAGCTGAGGCTTACCCGCTGATTGATAAAATTATTGCGGTAGCTTTTGCTATAGGCAGTATCCAACTCTGTGTAATCTTGGGTTTCATCAGACCAGGCAAATGTCTTTTTTAACGATTCCTGCCTGTTCTGCCGGAAACTATAAGTGGCTTGAATAAAGTTATTGTGCCCGATAGGTTCTACCCACGACAGGTATGCCCTGTAATTATAACTGTTGTTGTCGTAACGGAATTGCTGGTCGATGATGGAGTCTTTATTCAGAAGTACATAATCTGTTTCCGAATAGTTCATTCCGTTATTATATGAATCACTCAATCCTCCGGAGAGTGAGAAACTGAATACACGTCCCTTGCTGTTCAGCTTACGGCTGAAGTCTACATTCAGGTTCAGATTATATCCTCTCCCTTCCGATGAGTAGTCAGATTTTCCTTTATTTATAGTGTCCGAGTATTGGGTAAGTGTTTCGAAATCTCCACTTTCAACATTCCGGCTTTGGCTGTATCCGAAGCTCGGACGGACGATAAGCTGAGTCAATGTATCGGGTTTCCATTCCATACGGAGGTCTGCCCCGATATTATTATTGGTTGTATTACTATAATTTCTTTCATTATAATATGTACTGCTGTCACCCGTTAAAATATTTTGCTGGTTGCTTTTGCTGATTGCTTCATTATCGGAGTGTGAATAACGTGCATTACCTCCGATTGTCATTTTGGAATTAAATTCTTTACTGAAGTTTGCGCCTGCATTTCCGGAAGAGGTGATACCATTTCCTGCTCCCCGTCCGAAACCTCTACGGCCACCGCCTCCCATACCGGAGAACATGGTGGAAGCCAGGTCGGAGAATCCCATATTGTTGGTGTTGTTAAGCCCTCCCATAATCGTAAACTGGTCATTATTTATGAAACGGTTTACCATCGCATTCCCTTCATATCTGTCCTTGCTTCCGTATCCTGCAAACGCATTACCAAACCATCCTTGTTTCATGCCGGGTTTTACGGTCAGGTTGATTACGGTTTCTTCCTCTCCATCGTCGAATCCGGTCATGATAGCCATATCACTCTTTTTATCGAGAACCTGTACTTTCTCAATCATCTTGGAGGGCAGGTTTTTAGACGCGACTTTCGGGTCGTCGGAGAAAAACTCTTTCCCGTCTATCAATACCTTTTTGATTTCTTTTCCATTGACTGTTACTTTTCCTTCGCTGCTGACTTCCACACCGGGCATTTTTTTCAGAAGGTCTTCCAACATGGAACCTTCGGCAACTTTATAAGAATCGGCATTATACTCCATCGTGTCGTTCCGGACCACTACTTCCGGGGCTTTGCCTATCACGACAGCTTCTCCTAACTGGATACTTCCATCGGCTAAGGCAAGTTTGCCTAATTTAACAGGATTATTTTTTCCGGTAATACGAAGTGGCTGGTATAGCGGATCGAAACCGACAAAAGATACGTGCAATAAATAGCTTCCGGTCTTTATATTCTTTAGTATAAAATCTCCGTTTCGGGCACTGGCTACGCCGCCAACCATAGAACTGTCTTTCACATTCAGTAATCGTATAGTTGCCTGTTCGATTGGGTCGCCGGTTCCTTCCTCAACAATTGTCCCTGTAATGTCAACCTTTCCCTGCTGTGCGTATGTGGATGTAGCCAGTAGAATTAAAAACAGAATTAAAAAATATCTTCCCGATTTCATAACTTTTGTATTAACTTATCCGATATTAAGCTTGACAAGATAGACGCAAAAACAGGAGGGAAGTTTAATAAGGGTTGGCCTGATTTTAATTTATTAACAAATTACAGAATGCCTGTCAGTAATGGTAAATAGTCATGGAGAACATGGCGCAGAATCCTTAAAGCCTGCGAGATTCGGTATTCTACGGTTTTTATAGATACGCCGAGTTTTTCTGCAATTTGTGCGTTTGTACATTCTCCGAAACGACTTAAAGAAAATGTTTCCCGATAGGTTTCCGGCAGGTTTTCAATCGCTTTCTGTATATTTTCTGTTAATTCATTGATAAAATAATAATCTGGGTCTTCAAACTGGTCTTTAATTTTTTCATAGATTTGGTTATGAATACGTTCATGATATTGTTTTTTCTTGATAGCATTCAGGCAGCGATGTTTGGCTGAGATAAAAAGATATGATTTCAATGATGTCTCAATCACCAGGTTTTCTCTTGTTTCCCATAGAAAAAGCATTAAGTCTTGTATTAATTCTTCAGAATCTTCATCTGATATATATTGGGATGCATATTCGCAGAGGGGGGAATAATATTTAATAAACAGTTGTTTATAAGCTATATTATCTCCCTGCTGTAGTAGAGTTACTAAATGATTGTCATCCATGCCCTTTCCCCCTTGTTTGGTAAGCCAAAATAACGTGAGAAATGTTAGATTTATTAGATTCTCTGGCTTTGGTAAACCAATCGGCATAATAAATCCGAACATCCCACGCCTATAAAGGCACAGGCATCCAAGCTAGTATCTTGGGGGGTGGGATATTTACCAGATATCGAGAACCGAGATAATGTCTAAACGCTTCTACGTTGTTTTAGTCTTTAGGACAAAGATAAAGAAAACTCACATAAAAACGGTGGAATAAGGGGAAATATGGGAGGCGTAATTATTTTTCTTGTATAAAAAGTTACATTTTTTTATTTCCAAGACGAGGACATCTACCGGAAAGCCTGTAGATACCGGTTTAATATTTTTTTCATGCCCATCTTTCTTTTAATCGACCTGATGTTTTTCAGAAAACTACCCTTTGAATATTACTTTTGATTACGATTTAAATATGTTTTAATAGCTGTTTTTCTTTCTTTTTATAGATATGGTTTTTAATTATTATAATTATCAAAATAATAAATCATAAGATAGAATCTAAGAAATCTTCGAGTCGTTTTTTTATGTGAAAGGCATAAAATGTGAAAAGAATACTTGAATTTCTAAATGGCTGGGAGTTTGTTTAATGTTAACTGAAATTTTTTCTAAAATAAAACATCTTTCGTTTAGGGTATGGTTTGCCTGGGTTTGTCTTATATATAGAATGAGACAGGAAGATAGACATATGATAGAAATGGAACCGGATACATCTTTACTTTTCAAGTACATAAAAGGTAGCGTATCGGAAGAAGAGAAATGCCAGGTGGAAAAGTGGCTTTTGACTGATAAAGAGAATGAAAGAACTTTGTTGCAGATTGCAGACCTTTATTATGCATTTCAAACACAAGAGCGGATACTTTCGAGAGATACTTTGACCGCTTACCGGAAAGTACAGAAGCGAATCACAAAATCGAACAGAAGAATCGGGCTATATCGTATATCTATTGCCGCTGCTTGTTTTTTAGGTGTTCTGATATTGTCTACGGCAATTGCATTCCGGATGCAACAATCTTCAATTCCCAACCAACAGTTTATAACAGTCCGTGCAAACATGGGGATGCGGACAAGCTTTGATTTGCCGGATGGATCAGTTGTTTATTTAAATTCGGGAAGTACGTTGTCATATCCTTTGCCATATGACAAAGATGAAAGAAGGGTTACGCTGATTGGAGAAGGCTATTTTAAGGTTGCACATAATCCGGAGAAACCATTTATTGTCAGTGTATCCGAAGATAAAATGCAAGTGAGGGTTTTAGGTACCGAATTTAATCTGCAAGCTTATGAAAATGATGATATCATACAGACAACACTGGTAAATGGTTCTGTTAGTCTGGAAATGAATACTAACCGGGGAATCCGGATAAAAGAAAAGCTTGTCCCTTCGGAAAAGGCGGTCTGTGATTTAAAAACAGGGCGTATCTCCATAAGTAATGTGAATACCGTATACGAAACGGATTGGGTGAACGGACGTTTGATGTTTAAGGATTTGCCTTTGCCTGAAGTGCTGAAAAAATTGTCCTATTTCTATAACGTCAGGTTTGAAATAGAAGACTCGGTTATCAATACCTATTGTTTTACCGGTGTTTTCGAAAATAAGCAGTTGAACCAGGTGCTTGAATATTTGAAAATATCATCTCAAATAGATTATGCTATCAAGCAGACCACTCGGGATGATAGTGAGGGAATACAACATACGGTTGTAATTCTGAGAAAGAAAAAATAGAAAGGATGTTTTTGATGTTTAACGTTAATGCGATGCCTATGGAATAAGGGAACAATGACAGACCCTATAAAAACATACGGAAAAATGTTACCAGCATCTTTCCGTATGAAAAAATTCAATAGCCGGTCTTTAAACAGAGCTAAAGAACTCATTTTTTTAATCTTAAATCAATTACAAAAGTATGGTAAAGATTCATTATTTCCAATATAAAGGGAATATTAATGCCTTTATATTGCAGTCTAAAATCACAAGAATCATGAAGTTGACCAGTCTATTACTTTTTTTATCAATGGGATTGGCCTTTGCATCACAGTCATATGCGCAAAAGGCGGTACTCTCGATGAATATGACGAATCGAACGATTCTGGATGTATTGGAGGAGATAGAGACACAAACTGATTTTCATTTCTTTTATAATAGTAAGATTATTGACGTTCACCGGAAAGTTTCAGTGGATGTGAAAGATAAATCGGTTTTTATGATCCTGAATCAGATATTTGAAAATTCAAATATTGCTTATAAAATTGTAGACAAGGATATAATTCTTACAGTAGGCGATGCTCCTAAAAGTACACAGGACAAGCGTAAGATAGCAGGAGTTGTCAAAGATAAACATACAGGTGAGCCTGTTATAGGTGCGAATATATTGGTGAAAGATTCACCGACAAATGGGACTGTGACAGATGTGGATGGTAAATTTTCTTTAGAGGTTTCTTCCTCGGATATATTATTGATTTCCTATATCGGTTATATTTCAAGTGAAGTTCCGGTCAAAGGGAATAATGTGATTCATGTGGAAATACAGGAAGATACAAAACATTTGGAAGAGGTCGTTGTGGTTGGCTACGGCACCCAAAAGAAAGTAAACCTGACAGGTGCTGTAAATGTGATTTCTGATAAAGATTTTAAAGACCGTCAGGCATCGACTGTATCGCAGTTGCTACAAGGCGCAGCCCCGGGGTTTAATTTTGATATAGGTACTCAGGACGGATTTGAACCGGGAGCAACGATGAATATCTCAATTCGTGGTATGGGCTCTCTAAATGGGGGATCGCCATATGTTGTCATAGATGGTTTTCCCGGCGATTTAAATAATTTGAACCCGGAAGATATAGAGTCTGTTTCAGTATTAAAAGATGCTGCGGCATCTGCAATTTATGGTGCAAGGGCGCCTTATGGCGTAATTTTGATTACGACGAAGAAAGGTAAACGAAATGAAAAAGTAAGTGTTTCTTATACGGGGAATCTGATAATTAAAACTCCGCAGAAATTACCTAAAAGCCTGGATTCGTATACTTGGACCCGACTTTTAAATGAAGCGGGAGATAATATGGGAGGACATCCGTTCAGCAATGAAACCATAGACCGTGTAATTGCCTATCAGAAAGGAGATTTTGATTATATCAGAAACTCGATACCCAATTGGCCAGCTGGAGCAACAATTTTCGGAGCAATGCCGGAAGGGAATGTATGGAACAATGCAAACTTGAATTATGCCAATACCGATTGGTGGGATATTTATTTCGGAAACAGTGTGAATCAAAAACATGATATTTCATTGCATGGAGGTTCAGATAAAGTTTCGTATTACTTTTCAGCAGGTTATATGGATGATAGTAGTGTGCTGAATTATGGTACGGATTACTTTAAAAGAATGAATACCTTAGGAAAAATCAGTGTGGCCATTACTGATTGGTGGGATTTTGGCTATGAAACACGCTTTGCAAAGAAAATCAGGGAGAAGCCGAATATGACCAATGAGGGTGATTATTCTTTTTTGTATCGGCATATTTCTCGAAATTATCCTATTACACCTTTATATGACGGATTCGGTAATTATATGTTTGAGTCTCATATTCCTTCCATGCAGGCAGGGACAGACAAACAAGATGATATTGATTTCTGGAATAACTTTCGGATGGAACTTCGCCCGTTGAAGGGATGGAAGATTAATGCAGATTTTGCTTATAATGTATATAACCAGGAAATTTCAGAAGTGGAAAAGTATATATATACATATGATATAAATAATCAACCATATGAAAACGGTATAAGTATCCCGAACAATCTGACTCGGAAGAAATATATAAAAAAGTATTGGACGACAAACATCTATACTTCATATGATTTTGATATCAATGAGGAACATAACTTTACCATTTTAGCGGGTATGCAGTTTGAACGGGGAGATGAGTCATGGGTTCAAGGTTATAAAACTGATTTAATTTCGGAAAAAGTACCTTCATTCCCGACAGCAACAGGTGATGCTCTTTTATCAGAGGCTTTGGCACATAATGCTACGGAGAGTTATTTTGCAAGATTGAATTATAACTATAAAGAGAAATATTTATTTGAAGCGAATGTTCGCTATGATGGATCGTATGTTTTTCGTAATGGAAAAAGATGGGGAACATTTCCTTCCTTCTCGATTGGCTGGAATTTGTATAATGAGTCATTCTGGAAAAATATTGAGCCTTATGTCAATACAATGAAAGTCCGTGCATCTTGGGGGCAATTGGGGAATCAAAATATCTCTCCATACAGTGACTTGGAATTAATTCCTATCTCTGCGGATAAATTGAATTGGATATTTAATTATGGCTCAACAAGGCCTGTGGGGTATACTTCTGGACCTAATTTGGTGAATAGGAATTTGACATGGGAAACGGCTGCAACTACCAATGTCGGGGTGGATTTGTCTTTCTTAAATAATCGATTGTCGGCTACTGCGGATTGGTTTGAAAGACGGACTATTGATATGGTCGGACCGTCTCAGGCGATGCCGGGTGTATTGGGTACGAGTGTTCCAAAAGAGAATAATTCGACTTTGCGAACCCGCGGTTGGGAAATCAGTTTGAACTGGAAACATGCGTTGGAAAACGGGCTATCGTATAATATCGGTGTAAGTTTGTATGACTATAAATCTGTCGTTACAAAATATTTTAATCCGACAGGAACATTGTCTACCTGGTATGAAGGAGCCGAAGTCGGAGATATTTGGGGATATACAGTGAATGATTTGTTTCGCTCGCAAGAGGATCTGGATTCATATTTGTCAAAAGTCGATATGACTCATATTGCCGCCGATTGGAATACCGGAGATTTAAAATATGAGGATATAAATCATGACGGTAAGGTCAACAACGGAACGAATACGATTGGAGATCATGGTGATTTATCGGTTATCGGTAATGATCAACCCCATTATCAATATACGATAAACGGAGGCGTGTCTTATAAAGGTTTTGATTTCTCTATGCTTTGGAGAGGCGTTGCTAAAAAGGATATGTATTTCTACCGTGGGTCTAATATATATTGGGGATTTATGGGCGGTTGGTGGGAGTCTTGTCTGACTCCTGAACATTTGGATTATTTTAGAGATCAGCCGGGTTCTAAATATAGCGGATTATATGAAGGGGATGCCAATATAAATACGGATGCTTATTGGCCCAGACCTTATTTGAATAATACGGAAGAAGCGAAGAATAAAAATCATGCGAATACGCGTTATCTGCAAAATGCGGCTTATTTACGTTTGCAGAATGTTCAGGTAGGCTATAATTTCCCTCGTAGCATTACTTCAAAGATGCATTTGGAAAAGCTTCGGATCTATTTCTCCGGAGAAAACTTGTTGACATTCTCGAAGTTACCGAACGGGATAGATCCGGTTGCTCCGGTAGGCTTCCCTACAGGTGGTGAATTTTTTGGCACAGCCGGTTCGGGACGCTTGACCTATGGTGCCGATAGAATTTATTCTATTGGTTTGACTGTGACATATTAAGTTTAATTTATTAAAGAGAAAAGGTTATGAAACGATACATATTGATAGCAGTCTCATTCATGATATTATTATGTTCATGTGAGAAGTTTATTGATTTGCAGCCAATGGATAAGATCACGATGGATGACTATTGGAGCACTTCAACGGAATTGGAGTATTACACACGTCAGTTTTATCCTTCTTTTAGCCCTTGGACACAAATGGTTGCTGATCTGGGCACGGATAATGATGATATGATTGTCGGCAGTCCAAGTGTAATTATGAATGGAGCCCGTTCTAAATCAACAGGTAACTGGACCGGAGAATGGACAAGTATTCGCAATATTAATATATTCTTTGAAAATTACACAAAATGTGCGAGCGGGTATGATGCTTATAAACAGTATTTGGGTGAGGCCTACTTTTTCCGGGCTTGGTTCTATTTCAATTTGTTGAAAAAGTATGGGGATGTCCCTTGGTATTCGCATGTACTCGAAATGGACGATACCGAAGCATTAATGCGTCCTCGAGATTCCCGTTTGTTGATAGCGGATTCTATATTGGCGGATCTGGATAATGCCGTTGTGCATCTTGAATTGAGAGAAGATGTCGGTAATAACCGTATAAATAAAGAAGCTGCATTGGCATTTAAGACGCGGGTTGCATTGTTTGAAGGTTCTTGGCAAAAATATAATGCCGATACGGAGTTTGGGACAGCCGGTGCTGATCCGGCTAAATATTTTAGAATTTGCGTGGAAGCAGCGGGAGAGCTAATGAAAGGGGATTATAAAGTAGGTATCTATAATACGGGTAATCCAGATGAAGATTATTATAAATTGTTCGGTTTCGATAATATGTCGGATATTAATGAAGTACTTTTATACCGGGCTTTCAATGCTGCTGAAGGGGCTGGTAATGCTACTCAGGGATTTATTACGTATAACAGCGATTCGAAGGGGATTACTTGGGAACTTGTTTCTTCTTATTTGGGTAAGGATGGCAAGCTTTACGACTATTTGAACACAGCTGCGACCCATAAGGGTAATGCCTTTTTGACGAAAATAGCGGAAGACTGTGATGCCCGTTTAAAATCGACAGTCTGGATTCCTGGAGATTTAATGTCGGTTGGAGAAAATGCTTATTTTACCAGACCCGCTATTGAAGGAGGTGCTTTACAATTGTGTCCGACTGGTTTTCAGATAAAGAAAACAGCAAATCCAAGTTCTCCGGCTGCTGGTAAATCTTGGGAGACTCAAGCGGAAACAGGGCTTATCCTTATACGGTATGGTGAAGTTTTGCTTAATTATGCAGAGGCAAAGTGTGAATTGGATAATTCGGTTGCATATGATGCTTTGAATTTATTAAGAAAACGGGCAGGAATGCCTGATTTTACCGTTAATGCGCAAAGTTCGGACAAAAATAAGATGGACTATGGCTATTCTATTACCGACGAGCTATACGAAATTCGCAGAGAAAGAAGAGTCGAAATGGCATTGGAAGGACAGCGGGATGAAGATTATATGAGATGGGCGGCAAGTGCTTTATTTAAAAATAAAAGACCGAAAGGATATCCCGTTGATCTTACACAATATCCTGATTTTAAATCGAAGGTAGATGAAAATGGACTGATTGATTATTTTAAAGGTGTAATGCCAAATGGCTATCAGTTCAGAGAGAAACAAGATTATTTGTATTCAATTCCACAAGATGAGTTGACATTGAATCCAAATCTGAAACAGAATCCGGGATGGAATTAATCATAAAATTGTACTAGTATGAGAAAGAATTTGAATATGTTATTTTATTGCACTTTATGCATGTGCTTATTGTTGTGTGGCTGTTTGAATATGCAGGCAGAAAAGAAAGGAGACAATATAACAAATAGTAAAGGAATTCCAGAATATTATGTGGCAGCTTACATTTGGCCTTCTTGTCATGATGATCCGATGGGGCGTGAAGTTCTGTGGCCGGAAGGGACAGGGGAATGGGAAATCATTAAAAAAGGAAATCCTCGTTTTGAGGGACACTATCAGCCGAAAGTGCCTCTATGGGGATATGAATTGGATAATGACCCAAAGGTAATGGAGAAATGGATTGATGCCGCTACAGAGCATGGTGTAAATACTTTTATTTTTGACTGGTACTGGTTTAATAATGGTCCGTTTTTGGAAGGTTGTTTGAATGATGGCTTTTTGAAAGCCAAAAATAACCATAAAATGAATTTTTATATTATGTGGGCAGACCATGATGTAGCACGAAATTATTGGAATGTTCATCGGTATAAAGAGGATGATTCTCGCTTATGGGATGGAGCTATTGATTGGGAAAACTTCAGGATAGTGGTAAAACGTGTCATTGAACAATATTTTAAACAACCCAATTATCTGAAGTTGGATGGTAAACCGGTATTCTCTGTTTTTAGTCTGGATAACCTGATTAAAACGTTTGGAAGTTTAGAAGAAACTTGTAAAGGTTTGGAATATTTCAGGAAAGAAGTGAAAAAAGCAGGGTTCTCGGATTTGCATATTCAGTTAATGGCAGGAGGTATGCCAAATGATGACTTGCTGAAAAAGATTGAGACTTTGGAGATTAATAGTTTAACGCAGTATAATTGGGGTGGCCCGATCTATGAAGATTATGTCCGTTGGGGAACAGAAGCATTGGAACGTCTTCAGAAATGGGATGAAGCGGTCTCTATTCCCTATTTCCCGAACGCTTCGATTGGATGGGATGACACTCCACGTTTTCCTCATAAAACTCAGGAAGATGTGGTACATCTCAATCAGTCTCCACAAAGTTTTGCAGCCTTTTTGCAAAAGGCAAAAGCGTATTGCGACAAGCATCCGGAGCATCCGAAGTTAATCACTGTTTATGCATGGAATGAGTGGGTGGAAGGTGCTTACTTATTGCCGGATATGAAATATGGTTTTGATTATTTGGATGCCGTAAAAGATGTTATGATAGATGGTAAATACGAAAGATATACAAAGTAGCAGCCATTAGAAAATATTTTTTAGCCCTTACAAATCTGCCGGTTTTTCCGGATAGAGTTTGTAAGGGTTATTTTATTGTGTAGGGAATTAATCCCATTATTGGGATAAATTTGTAGATAATATCCCTTTATCTTACTTTTGTAAAGTCACTTATCGAGATAATTCCGGGTAAGTGGCTTTATTATTAAACTTTATAATCTAATATTGTATGAAAGCGAATTGTCTCTTCTTGTTTTGTCTCCTGTTTCTTTGTGCTTGTCAGGCTCCACCAATAGAGGAGTATAAAATTATTCCACAATCGGTATCGGTCTCGTATACACCGGGATTTGTCAAATTGAATAAGTTACCGGTGATAGCTTATTCGGATGGATTGTCAAATGAAGCGAAATTATTGCAATCTTATTTAGCTTCTGATTTTTCTTTAGATACGGATTTGAAAGAAGGTGTGAAAAAAGCGGACATATCACTGATATTGGAACCTACGGTCTTATCGGAAGAAAAAGAGGGATACATATTAAACGTAGCCTCCGGGAATATTCAGATTCAAGCAAATACACCGGCTGGTGTCTTAAATGGTATTCAGACATTACGGCAGATAATAAAGGAGAAAGATGGTAAATATCAGGTACAGAAAGCGATAGTGACCGATTATCCGGCTTTTTCGTGGCGTGCATTTATGCTGGATGAGGGACGTTATTTTAAAGGAAAAGATGTTGTACTGAGTTTGTTGGATCAAATGGCTGCATTAAAAATGAATGTTTTTCATTGGCATTTGACAGAAGACCATGGATGGCGTATAGAAATAAAGAAATATCCCCGGTTGACAGAAGTGGGTGCTTATCGTGATTCTTCAGAGATAAATCATTTTGGAAGTAACGTATACGATGGAAAGCCTCACGGAGGATTTTACACACAGGAACAAATAAAGGAAGTGGTTGATTATGCTGCAAAACGTCATATAATGGTTGTGCCGGAAGTGGAAATGCCAGGTCATGCCAGTGCGGCAATCGCTTCCTATCCCTGGTTGGGTACAAGTGGCAAACAAATAAAAGTTCCATGTAAATTTGGTGTTCAATATGATGTTTATAATGTGTCGGATCCTCGTGTAATTCGGTTTATGGAAGACGTGATGGATGAAGTTATAGCATTATTCCCTGCTCCCGTATTTCATATAGGAGGGGATGAAGTCAGGTATGACCAGTGGAAAGAATCCCCGGCTATCCGTTCTTATATGGCTAAAAATAAGATTAAAACACCAGCAGAATTACAAGTGTTTTTTACAAATAATATGTCTAATTTGTTAGCCGACAAGGGACGTAGAATGATGGGCTGGAATGAAATTACAGGAGCTAAATTGCATGAATACCAAGATAAATCAGATACGGAAGTCAAACAACAACTGGCTTCCGGCACGATTGTTCATTTTTGGAAAGGAGATCCTAAGCTAATTAAAGAAACAATAGAACAAGGGTATGATATTGTAAATTCATATCATGAATATACTTATCTGGATTATACATATGAATCGATTCCTTTAGAAAAAGCGTATTCATTTAATCCTGTGCCCGATGGATTGACGGATGTGCAGCAGAAAAAGGTTTTAGGTTTAGGTTGTCAGATGTGGGGTGAATTTGTCCCAACTGTGGAGAGTCTGAATTTGAAGGTTTTTCCACGTTTGGCTGCTTATGCTGAAACCGGATGGACTGATATTTCGAACAAAGATTATACTCGTTTTGTGCAAACATTGGATATTTTTAAAGAAAAATGGGCTGCGCAAGGTATTGTAATTGGTTCGGAAAAGTAAAGAATGTTCAAAAGTATTAGGGGAATGATTATTGATTAATGCAAAGAGTAGTCATGTATGTGCGGAAATTCATCGCGTACGTGTACCATTAATAACCGTTTGTTGTGTTAAAAAAAAGATGAAAAAAAGTTGTGGAAATATTTGGAAGCTATGTTCTACAGCACTACTTTTGCACCCGCATTCGAGAGAGAACGGCGGTTGAACATGATGAAAAAAACTTTTAGAAAAAAACTTCCTGAAACATTTGGAAGTATAAAATAAAAGTCCTTATCTTTGCATCCACGTTCGCAAAAATAACGAGTAGCGAAACAAGTTCTTTGAAAGATTTACATATCAACTAAAGTAGTACAAGAAAACGTAGAAATACGAACATACCGTCAAGGAAAAGAGACTACGATAAAAAGGATAGTTATATTCTGGGCAAGACAAACAAAATTAACAACGAAGAGTTTGATCCTGGCTCAGGATGAACGCTAGCGACAGGCTTAACACATGCAAGTCGAGGGGCAGCACAGGTAGCAATACCGGGTGGCGACCGGCGCACGGGTGAGTAACGCGTATGCAACTTACCTATCAGAGGGGGATAGCCCGGCGAAAGTCGGATTAATACCCCATAAAACAGGGGTCCCGCATGGGAATATTTGTTAAAGATTCATCGCTGATAGATAGGCATGCGTTCCATTAGGCAGTTGGCGGGGTAACGGCCCACCAAACCGACGATGGATAGGGGTTCTGAGAGGAAGGTCCCCCACATTGGTACTGAGACACGGACCAAACTCCTACGGGAGGCAGCAGTGAGGAATATTGGTCAATGGGCGCGAGCCTGAACCAGCCAAGTCGCGTGAAGGATGAAGGTTCTATGGATTGTAAACTTCTTTTATATGGGAATAAAATGCGGGACGTGTCCCGTTTTGTATGTACCGTATGAATAAGCATCGGCTAACTCCGTGCCAGCAGCCGCGGTAATACGGAGGATGCGAGCGTTATCCGGATTTATTGGGTTTAAAGGGTGCGTAGGTCGTAATTTAAGTCAGCGGTGAAAGTTTGTGGCTCAACCATAAAATTGCCGTTGAAACTGGATTACTTGAGTGTGTTTGAGGTAGGCGGAATGCGTGGTGTAGCGGTGAAATGCATAGATATCACGCAGAACTCCGATTGCGAAGGCAGCTTACTAAACCATAACTGACACTGAAGCACGAAAGCGTGGGGATCAAACAGGATTAGATACCCTGGTAGTCCACGCAGTAAACGATGATTACTAGGAGTTTGCGATACAATGTAAGCTCTACAGCGAAAGCGTTAAGTAATCCACCTGGGGAGTACGCCGGCAACGGTGAAACTCAAAGGAATTGACGGGGGCCCGCACAAGCGGAGGAACATGTGGTTTAATTCGATGATACGCGAGGAACCTTACCCGGGTTTGAACGCATTTGGACCGGGGTGGAAACACCCTTTCTAGCAATAGCCATTTGCGAGGTGCTGCATGGTTGTCGTCAGCTCGTGCCGTGAGGTGTCGGCTTAAGTGCCATAACGAGCGCAACCCTTATCACTAGTTACTAACAGGTCAAGCTGAGGACTCTGGTGAGACTGCCAGCGTAAGCTGTGAGGAAGGTGGGGATGACGTCAAATCAGCACGGCCCTTACATCCGGGGCGACACACGTGTTACAATGGTGGGGACAAAGGGCAGCTACCTGGCGACAGGATGCCAATCTCCAAACCCCATCTCAGTTCGGATCGAAGTCTGCAACCCGACTTCGTGAAGCTGGATTCGCTAGTAATCGCGCATCAGCCATGGCGCGGTGAATACGTTCCCGGGCCTTGTACACACCGCCCGTCAAGCCATGGGAGCCGGGGGTACCTGAAGTCCGTAACCGCAAGGATCGGCCTAGGGTAAAACTGGTGACTGGGGCTAAGTCGTAACAAGGTAGCCGTACCGGAAGGTGCGGCTGGAACACCTCCTTTCTGGAGCACAGAGATATGACTATGGTGGTCTCATAAACAAGACAGTATGTTCTTGTACTACGGTTGAATATGTATTCATATATAGATCTCGACAAAAGAAGAGAGAGAAAACAAGAAGCTGGGATGACAATCCCGGGCTAGAAAAGTTGACAGTCCTATAGCTCAGTTGGTTAGAGCGCTACACTGATAATGTAGAGGTCGGCAGTTCAACTCTGCCTGGGACTACTTCTTAAAAGTTGACAGTTGACAATTGAAAGTTGACAGTTAACGATAAAGAAAAACTCAAATCCGGTTTACAGTCAGAGTGTGGGACAAAAAACAGTCCATTGTCACATTTCAACTGTCACCTGAACCTTGGGGGATTAGCTCAGCTGGCTAGAGCATCTGCCTTGCACGCAGAGGGTCAACGGTTCGAATCCGTTATTCTCCACAAAAAAAGGGATATTGGACAACATAGTTGCTTAATTGTCAACTGTCACTTGTCAACTGTCACCTGAAAAAGATCTTTGACGTATTGGACAACTTCAAAAAAAAGTAACAAAACAGAGCAAGCTGAAGATATATCAATCCGGCACTAATCGGTGCCGTGTATAAAGAAAGTAAGCAAGGGCAGACGGTGGATGCCTTGGCTCTCGGAGGCGAAGAAGGACGTGATAAGCTGCGATAAGCTTCGGGTAGGTGCAAATAACCATTGATCCGAGGATTTCCGAATGGGGCAACCCGGTTGGTAGAAGGCCAATCATTCCGTAAGGAAGGCAAACGTGGGGAACTGAAACATCTAAGTACCCATAGGAGAAGAAAACAACAGTGATTCCGCAAGTAGTGGCGAGCGAACGCGGAACAGCCCAAACCGTTGTTGTTTAGGCAACAACGGGGTAGTAGGACCACGACGTGGCAAAAACTCAGGGAAGTGGAACGTTCTGGAAAGGACGGCAACAAACGGTGACAGCCCGGTACACGACTCCCTGACGCAGCCTAGTGGTATCCTGAGTAGCGCGGGACACGAGAAATCCTGTGTGAATCAGCGGGGCCCATCCCGTAAGGCTAAATACTCCCGAGAGACCGATAGCGAACCAGTACCGTGAGGGAAAGGTGAAAAGAACCTCGAACAGAGGAGTGAAATAGACCCTGAACCCGTCTGCCTACAAGCGGTCGGAGCCACATTAAGTGGTGACGGCGTGCCTTTTGCATAATGAACCTACGAGTTACTTTCTCCGGCAAGGTTAAGTATTTCAGGTACGGAGCCGAAGCGAAAGCGAGTCTTAACAGGGCGACATAGTCGGAGGGAGTAGACGCGAAACCAAGTGATCTACCCTTGGTCAGGTTGAAGGTTGGGTAACACCAACTGGAGGACCGAACCGGTAAGCGTTGAAAAGCTTTCGGATGAACTGAGGGTAGGGGTGAAAGGCTAATCAAACTTGGAGATAGCTCGTACTCCCCGAAATGCATTTAGGTGCAGCCTTTATTTAGTATAGCATGAGGTAGAGCGACTGATTGGATGCGAGGGCTTCACCGCCTATCAAGTCCAGATAAACTCCGAATGCGTGCTATATATTGATAAGGAGTGAGGGCGCGGGTGCTAAGGTCCGCGTCCGAGAGGAGAAGAATCCAGACCATCAGCTAAGGTCCCCAAATAACGGTTAAGTTGAACTAACGAAGTCAGACTGCAGAGACAGCTAGGATGTTGGCTTGGAAGCAGCCATTCATTTAAAGAGTGCGTAACAGCTCACTAGTCGAGGAGTCCGGCGTGGATAATACTCGGGCATAAACCGTTTACCGAAGCTATGGATGTGGTAACACATGGTAGGGGAGCATTCCAGTGGCGTCGAAGGTGAGGGATAACCCTTGCTGGAGTAACTGGAAAAGCAAATGTAGGTATAAGTAACGATAAAGGGGGTGAGAAACCCCCTCGCCGAAAGACTAAGGTTTCCTGATCAACGTTAATCGGATCAGGGTAAGTCGGGGCCTAAGGATAAGCCGAACGGCGATTCCGATGGAAGAAAGGGTTAATATTCCCTTACTAGTACAGTGAGCGATGTGGAGACGGAGAAGTGACAATCCTGCCATCTGACGGAATAGGTGGTTAAAGGGTGTAGACGTCGATGGGTGTAGGCAAATCCGCACCCAGAGTCGAACCTGACAGTATGCCGAGTGCTTGCACAAGGCAATATGGATGTAAACAGGCTCCCTAGAAAATCCGCTAAGCATATCATTGTAGTACCCGTACCACAAACGGACACACGTAGTTGGGTTGAAAATACTGAGGCGCTCGAGTGATTCACGGTTAAGGAACTAGGCAAATTGACCCTGTAACTTCGGGATAAAGGGTCCCACTGTAACAGGTGGGCGCAGAGAATAGGTCCAGGCAACTGTTTAACAAAAACACATGGCTGTGCGAAATAGAAATATGAAGTATACAGCCTGACACCTGCCCGGTGCTGGAAGGTTAAGAGGAGATGTCATCGCAAGAGAAGCATTGAATTGAAGCCCCAGTAAACGGCGGCCGTAACTATAACGGTCCTAAGGTAGCGAAATTCCTTGTCGGGTAAGTTCCGACCTGCACGAATGGTGTAATGATCTGGACACTGTCTCAACCGTGAGCTCGGTGAAATTGTAGTATCGGTGAAGATGCCGATTACCCGCGATGGGACGAAAAGACCCCGTGAACCTTTACTATAGCTTTACATTGAATTTGGGCACTTGATGTGTAGGATAGGCCGGAGGCAACGAAGCAGGTACGCCAGTATTTGTGGAGCCGTCGTTGAAATACGGCCCTTTGATTGTTTGAGTTCTAACCCGCGGCATGCGGGGACACTGTATGGTGGGTAGTTTGACTGGGGTGGTCGCCTCCAAAAGAGTAACGGAGGCTTCTAAAGGTACCCTCAGACCGATTGGTAACCGGTCGCAGAGTGTAATGGCATAAGGGTGCTTGACTGGGAGACAAACAAGTCGATCAGGTAGGAAACTAGAGCATAGTGATCCGGTGGTTCCGCATGGAAGGGCCATCGCTCAAAGGATAAAAGGTACTCCGGGGATAACAGGCTGATCATTCCCAAGAGCTCATATCGACGGAATGGTTTGGCACCTCGATGTCGGCTCGTCACATCCTGGGGCTGGAGAAGGTCCCAAGGGTTGGGCTGTTCGCCCATTAAAGTGGCACGCGAGCTGGGTTCAGAACGTCGTGAGACAGTTCGGTCTCTATCTATCGTGGGCGTAGGAGATTTGAGGGGTTCTGACACTAGTACGAGAGGACCGTGTTGGACAGACCACTGGTTTACCGGTTGTACCGCCAGGTGCACCGCCGGGTATCTAAGTCTGGATTGGATAAGTGCTGAAAGCATCTAAGTACGAAGCCAGCCTCAAGATAAGATCTCCCTCAAGGGTCGTTGTAGACTACAACGTTGATAGGCTACAGGTGTAAGGGCAGTAATGTCGAAGCCGAGTAGTACTAATAGCCCGAGACTTTCTTATACATAAAGGATTGATATATCAGCAGATGGCGAAAGCCATATGGCTCGAAGAGTTACTCCAAAATATGGAGTTGTCCAGTCAAAATCTTAATAAACGATATTAAGGTGGTTATAGCGTTGGGGATCCACCTCTTCCCATTCCGAACAGAGAAGTTAAGCCCAACCACGCCGATGGTACTGCGTAAAAGTGGGAGAGTAGGTAGCCGCCGTCTTAAACAAGCGAAAGCTTAGAGAGGAAAAGGAGTTAGTCGAAAGGCTAGCTCCTTTTTTCGTATGTGGCGATATGGGCACGGAAAGAAGAACGAGGTACGCTTAATCCGGGCTCATACTGAAATCCTGAGGGGATTAAATTTTAAGCATAAATATTAGCAAGCCTGAATAAGAAAAAAGTGACATCCCTCACCCCTCTGAGTTGTGCCCTGAAAGCTTTTATTTTAGCATTGAAGGATTCACTTGCAGCATTGGTTGGTCGTCTTCTAAAAAAGGCAACAATATTTAAGTAATGTGCTTGTATAGTCCTGGCTACAGTTCCAAAAGAAAGAAAACCGGATCTGTCTACCTCGTCATACCAATGTGCCAGGCGTGTCAAGGCAATATCTGCCGATTTTACCTGGTGATATATCAAGCCCAGCCTCATGCTTAAGTAATAGGCTTTCTTAATATCGGGATATTCCCGGAAAAGAATCCTGGCCCTTTTTCTTTGGCTCTCAGACCAAAGTTCATCTTTCTTGAATAAAAGGTACCGGCTTCTTGCCAACAGTTGTTTGCGGCTGTCCCCATTCTCAAATGTTTCAGGGACAAAGGGCTGACCGGATGTTTTGCATAGGTAAGCTCGACCATTTCTTTATCCAATGCCTCCCATCGTGCCTTTATACGCATTTCCTGTACAGCTTCAAAAGCGAGCTTCTGAACATGAAAACGGTCGATAACCTGTTTGGCGGCAGGAAAACAAACACGGGTTATCTGAGCCATATTGGGAGCCATGTCCAAGGTGATTTCACGAACCTGAAAACGCCTGCGACGGGAAAGTTTGAGCAATACTTGAGAAACCTTTTCTGCGGATGTACCTTTAACCATGGCGATGATGGTACCTTTTTTACCTTTCGCATCTTTGTTTATCAGGATTGTATACAACTCTCCTGAAGAAAGAGCTGTTTCGTCCAGCCCGACATAGGGCCCTATGTTTTTCTCGAAGAGAATCCACTCTTGGGCATGGGAACGCTGTTCCCAATTCTTAAAATGACTCAGATGATTTTTGTATTGCGACTCCAACTGTTTAGCATCCATCCCGTAATGATCCGCCAAAAGACTAATGCTTAGAGCTCGAGAGTCGATCCAATGCTTTTAAAAAAGACGCAAACTCTGTCGTTATTTGCGTTCCTTCTGCCACTAATTTCCAATTGCGGCTTACATATTTACCTGTACGGTGATTGAACCAGCGACGTTTCTTGATAAACAATAAACAAGTACGACTACGCATCGGATAATCGTGCATCCTGACTTGTTCATAAAAACCCTTGCTCTCTAATTTGTCTGTTGTATATTCCGTGGGATGTATATTCTTCTCTTCAAAGTATATTTCTACCTGATCTGGCTTTTCTTGGAAATCTGACAACTCAAAATAATCGAACATTCCATCTGGAAAGATAAAACGAAGAAATTCATCGTAACTCATTGCTTTTCTTTTTTTACTCAGGCTAAGATACGATTTATTATTTTAATCCCTCAGATTTTCGGTATGAGCCTTAATCCGCTCTATCCGCGTTATCCGTAAACATAGTTCTTCGAAAATATAGTTATTCCTATGATTGAATATCCGGTAAGATATTTATCTTCGTGATTTGAATAAGATATTTTGTAAGACATGAGGAGAAGAACATTTCTTAAGTCATCCCTATTAATTGGTACAGGTACTGGTTTAAATCGGCTTGTATATGCAGAGAATCCACTTGAAAAGAAACGAGTAAAGAAGCCTCATGTCATTTTTATAATGACAGACCAACATCGTGGGGATGCTTTGGGATGCATGGGCAATCGGTCTGTAATCACTCCTAATATTGATAAATTGGCGGAAGAGGGAACTTTGTTTGCTTGTGGTTACTCTTCTTCTCCGAGTAGTACTCCGGCACGTGCAGGGCTGTTAACCGGAATGTCTCCCTGGAAACATGGTATGTTAGGATATGGGCGAATGGCGGAAAAATATACTTATGAAATGCCTCAAATGCTAAGGAACCTGGGATATTATACTTTTGGTATCGGAAAAATGCACTGGTTTCCACAAAAAGCCCTTCATGGTTTTCATGCGACCTTAATAGATGAAAGTGGTCGTGTCGAGACTAAAGATTTTATCAGTGATTATCGGGAATGGTTTCAATTGCAGGCTCCGGGAGAAAATCCGGATCTTACAGGTATCGGCTGGAATGCACATAAAGCTGGTACTTATGAATTGGATGAACATTTGCATCCTACTTCATGGACGGGGCAGACCGCTTGTGAATTAATACAGAATTATAATAGTTACAAACCTCTTTTCCTGAAAGTTTCTTTTGCACGTCCTCATAGTCCTTATGACCCTCCTAAACGCTATCTGGATATGTATCGGAATGTGGAAATCCCGCTCCCGGCAATTGGAGATTGGTGTAGTCAGTATGCTGAAAAAACAGATCCCCTGAAGGCCTCTCCGGATGCCGCTTTTGGAAATTTTGGAGAGGACTATGCTGTGAATTCACGCCGGCATTATTATGCAAATATAACGTTCATAGATGATCAGATAGGACAAATAATAACAGCGTTGAAAGAGAAGGATATGTATGATGATGCTATTATCTGTTTTACCGCAGATCATGGAGACATGTTAGGCGATCATTATCATTGGAGGAAAACGTATCCTTATGAAGGCTCTTCACATATTCCTTTTGTCGTGAAATGGCCGTTAGGTGTTTCCAACGTGCTCCCTGGCGGAACGAAAGTAGACAAACCTGTAGAGTTAAGGGATTTTCTGCCGACATTTATAGAGTTGGCAGGAGATTCTGTTCCACCGGATATGGATGGTATGTCTTTATTAAAATTGGTTCAGGGAAAACAAAAAGAATGGCGTTCATATATAGATATGGAGCATGCTACCTGTTACAGTGAGGATAATTACTGGTGTGGATTAACGGATGGTAAAATTAAATATATCTGGAATTTCCATACAGGGAAAGAACAATTGTTTGACTTGCAGAAGGATCCGTTGGAATTAAAAGAATGTTCCGGAAAACCAGCTTATTCTAAAATATTGAAAGATATGCGGCAGGCTATGATTTTGCATCTATCGGAACGTGGAGAAGAATTTGTAAAGGATGGCCAGTTGGTTGTCCGTAAAAACACCATGATATATAGCCCGAATTACCCTCAGATAAAAAATATATAACCTGATTAAACAGTGAATAATATGACAAGAAAATGTATGCTCCTGTTCATAGGAGTTTGTTGTGTGGTGAGTTCTGTAATGGCTCAGAAGAATTCAGTTTTACTATTTCCGAAAGGAGCACCGGGTGAGGTAGCTAAACTGACAGAAAAAAGTAGTTCCGAAGGAGATAAAATAGGAGGTGAGCCAGTATTGCGTATGACCGATGTAAGTGAGCCTACTATCACAATCTATCGGGCTCCGGATGAAGTTGCCAGTGGAGCAGCTATGGTCGTTTGTCCGGGAGGCGGATATAACATACTTGCATACGACTTGGAAGGAACTGAAATATGCGAATGGTTGAATAATATAGGTGTAACGGCTGTCCTTTTGAAATATCGTGTTCCACGCAGAGAAGGCAGGGAAAAACATGCAGCCCCTTTACAGGATGTACAGAGGGCGATAGGTTATGTTCGTGCTCATGCCGAAGAGTTGGATATAGACCCTAACAGAATCGGGGTTATGGGCTTTTCTGCAGGTGGACATCTATCCGCAATGGTAAGTAACAACTTTGCAGAACGAACTTATCCGGCTGTGGATGCTGCAGACAAAGTGAGTTGCCGTCCTGATTTCTGCTTGTTGGTTTATCCGGCCTATTTGAGTGGAGATAAATTTCAGTTGTCACCAGAGTTAAAAGTATCCTCTGCGACACCTCCGACCATGCTTATTCAGGCAGAAGATGATAATCCGCATATATATAGCAGCCTGTTTTATTATTATGCTTTGAAAGAAGCAGGTGTTCCGGCATGGATGCATCTCTATAGTAAAGGCGGTCATGGGTATGGTCTGCGCGATACGGGAGCTGCTGTGAATGAATGGCCGGATAGAGTGGAAGATTGGTTCCGGGAGATTGGTGTGATAGAATAAAAAAGTTAATAGAGTACAGAGATACCTGTTTTTTATGTATCTTTGTGCCACAAATCATGGGGCTGACCGGTTTTGACAGCGGGTAGAAGTGGTTTGTAAGCATGTAGTGCGTGGTTGGCTTGCACTTAAATCTCAGACAACAAACAATTAACTGGCGAAAGAGAATACGCTTACGCTGCTTAATCGAAGTATAGTAGATTGAAGCTTAATCCCTGCAAAAGTTGCGGGGACGTGACATCACCCGGATGCTGTGGCTCCGAAGCGGTCCGATCAGGTGGTGCAGCAATATCGGAGATAGTTTGAAATAAGCCTCGGGTTTCAGGCGAAAATTTAGAGGATAAGGGTCAAGTGGGTGGCTTCGGTCTTGCTTGGCTCCGACAATCGAAGGCGAAGATAAACATGTAGAAAGCGAATTAATTCCTCGTTTGGACGAGAGTTCGAATCTCTCCAGCTCCACAAATAAGGCTGATAGTCAACTGACTATCAGCCTTATTTGCCTTATCGCATCTTATTTTACATCCGCTTTATGAAAATTGAAAGTTGAAAATGCTATGATTTACAGTTTTATGTTTCTTTAGAGCTGGGATAGATACCTTTCTCCCTATGTGGAAGAAACATATTAGAAGAACCTGATTAACAATAACCCCAAACCAACAGAAACCGCTGTAGCAATCAATCCAGGCATCATGAATGAATGGTTCAGTATGTATTTACCGATATGCGTAGTTCCTGTGCGGTCGAAGTTGATGGCGGCAACTACCGTAGGATAATTAGGAATAAAGAAATATCCGTTTACCGTAGGGAATAGAGCGATCAGCATATATGGCGAAATACCTAAAGCAATCCCTAGAGGCAGCAAGGCTCGGATTGTGGCGGCTTGGCTAAATAAAAGAATAGACATAAGGAACAATGCGATACCGAATAACCAAGGCATTTCAGTCACAATATGTTCGATGGACCCTTTTAATTCAGTCATATTTCCACCAAGGAAAGTATCGCCCATCCAAGCAATACCGAAGATTGCAACTACCGCTTGCATACCCGCAGAAAACACAGAACCCTGAACCGCTTTAATGCCATCCGTCTTCGTTGCCATCAAAATGATGGCAGCGGCAGAGAGCATTAAAATCTCGATAATGTAGCTCATGGAAAGCTGGCTACCGTCAAATACAGGGCGAAGGCTCTCAACCGAACCAAACAGGATGATACCGACCGTAGCTAAAATAAATATACCGACAGATAATCCTGCCGCTTTCTTATTCTTTAATTCTGCCGATTTATATGCATGATTTGTGAAATCCCCGTTAGCTAATCTTCTTTGGTATTCCGGATCATCTACCAACTCTTTTCCTACCCGGAGAGAGTAGAAAGCCCCTGCTAATACACCAGCTAATGTACACGGGACAGAGATGATTAATATATCGAATAAGCTGATATTAAACCCTTGTGCAGTAAGCATACTCAATAACGCTACAGTCGCAGCGGATATAGGACTGGCTGTAATCGCCTGTTGGGAAGCGATAACTGCAATACCCAAAGGACGTTCCGGGCGAATCTTTGTTTCGGTTGCCACTTCGGCAATCACCGGGAGAACCGAATAAGCCACATGCCCCGTTCCTGCTATAAAAGTAAAGATATAAGTCACCAAAGGGCTCAATATGGTAATTTTGGAAGGATTCTTCCGTAATAGTTTTTCCGCCCACTTAACCATCAGGTCCAATCCACCGGCTGCTTGCATACAACTGGCTGCTGCAATAACGGCAACAATCATCAGCATTACATCTATTGGGGGAGAGGTTGGTTCCAGTCCGAATACAAAGGTCAGAATAGCTAATCCCAGCCCACCTAAAACTCCTAATCCGATACCTCCAAGACGGGCTCCGATAATGATTGCGATTAAAACAAAGGCTAATTGTAACAGCATAAATAAGTGATGTATTTTGTTGGTTTAGTTTGTGAAAGTCGCAAAAATAATTATTTTTGTTGGGCTAAATACTATAAAAACATTAAATACGAATGAAAAGAAGCTATTTCGTAACCCTGTTAGGACTATTAGGGTGTATCTCTACTTTGGTTGCTCAGGTCCGGAGCGAATTCCTGCTGGAAAAAAATTGGAAATTCACGCGTGAAGACAGTGATGAGTTTATAAAACCTGCATTTAATGATGCTAAATGGCAAAACGTAGTTGTCCCGCACGACTGGGCTATTTATGGTCCTTTCAGTGCCCAGAACGACAAGCAAGATGTTGCTATTGCCCAAGACGGTCAGACCGATGCAATGGAACATGCCGGACGTACCGGAGGACTGCCTTTTGTCGGCGTAGGCTGGTACCGTACGGAATTTGAAGTACCTCAGTTTACTGCAGGCAAGAAAGCCACCATTTTGTTTGACGGCGCAATGAGCCATGCAAATGTGTATATCAATGGTCAGAAAGTAGGATACTGGCCTTATGGATACAATTCCTTCCATTTTGATATAACGAAGTATCTGAAACCCGGCGAAAAGAACCTGTTGGCCGTACGTCTGGAAAACTTGCCGGAGTCGTCCCGCTGGTATCCCGGTGCCGGATTATACCGGAATGTACATATAATTGTGACGGAAGATGCCCATATCCCGGTTTGGGGAACCTATGTAAAGACTCCGATTGTAAATAAAGACCATGCCAAGGTCACAGTCCATACCAAAGTATCCCTTCCCGAAGGAGCCAACCCGGATAACTATACGGTAGAAACAAGCCTGTGGAATCCCAATAAACAACGTATCGTAGGACTTCGTACCTCTTTGTCGCAAATGAAGTACAATAACGGTCAGATGGACCAGGAGTTCTTTGTACAGACGCCGACACTATGGTCGCCCGACATGCCTGCCCTGTACTCCGTAGAAACCCGTTTATTTGAAGGCGATAAACTGAAAGACGTTTATACCACCCCATTCGGTATCCGTTCCATCGAAATTATACCAAATAAAGGCTTTTTCCTGAACGGAGAGAAAACTGTGTTTAAGGGCGTTTGCAACCACCATGACCTGGGTCCGTTGGGAGCAGCCGTGAACGATGCCGCTATTCGCCGTCAAATCCGTATTCTGAAAGATATGGGCTGCAACGCAATCCGTACCTCCCATAACATGCCTGCACCGGAACTGGTTCGTGCCTGCGACGAGATGGGTATGATGCTTATGGCAGAAAGTTTCGACGAGTGGAATGTGGCTAAGTGCAAGAACGGATATAACCTCTTCTTTAACGAATGGGTAGAAAATGATTTAGTCAACCTGATTCATAATTTCCGGAACAATCCGAGCGTTGTCATGTGGTGCATCGGCAATGAAGTGCCTAATCAATGGAATGAGGGCGATTGCAAGATAGCCAAAAGATTGCAGGACATCTGCCACCGCGAAGACCCGACCCGCCCTGTCACTCAGGGAATGGATGCCCCGGATGCCGTTGTAAATAATAATTTCGCCGCAGTTATGGATGTGGCGGGTTTCAATTACCGTCCGTTCAGATACCAGGTAAATTATAAGAAGCTACCCCAGCAGATTATCCTGGGAAGCGAAACCGCTTCAACCGTAAGTTCACGCGGCGTATATAAATTCCCGGTAGAGCGCAAAGCGATGGCAAAATACGACGACCACCAAAGTTCATCTTACGATGTCGAACATTGTGGCTGGTCGAACCTCCCCGAAGATGATTTTATCCAGCACGAAGACCTGCCTTATTGCATCGGAGAGTTTGTATGGACCGGATTTGATTATTTAGGTGAGCCGACCCCTTACTACACCGATTGGCCAAGCCATAGCTCCCTGTTCGGTATTATCGACCTGGCAGGTATACCTAAAGACCGTTACTATTTATACCGCAGCCATTGGAATAAAGCAGAACGCACTTTGCATGTCCTGCCTCACTGGACCTGGCCGGGACGCGAAGGAGAAGTAACCCCCGTATTTGTCTACACCAATTACCCTGCGGCAGAACTTTTCATTAACGGGAAGAGCCAGGGCAAACGTACAAAAGACCTGAGTATCGGTATCGACAGCAGTTATACGGAAGCCGCACAAAAGAGCTTTGAACGCCAGAAACGTTATCGTTTGATGTGGATGGACACCAAATATGAGCCGGGAACGCTCAAAGTCGTAGCCTACGATAAAGACGGTAATGCCGTAGCAGAAGAAGTTGTCCATACAGCCGGCAAGCCGCACCATATCGAATTGTCGGTAGACCGCAACCGCCTGTCGGCAGACGGAAAAGATTTGGCCTTCATCAATGTCCGTGTAGTGGATAAGAACGGCAATTTCTGCCCGAATGCAACCAACCTCATTAAGTTCAATGTCCGCGGAGTCGGTTCTTTCCGTGCTGCTGCAAATGGCGACCCTGCCAGTCTGGAATCCTTCCAGGCTCCTGCGATGAAGCTGTTCAGCGGTCAATTGACTGCTATAGTAGAGGCAGGCGAGCAACCCGGAGCAATTTACTTTGAAGCCACTTCTTCCGGTTTGAAAGGAGCAACGATTGAAATATTGAGCGAATAAGTTGTAGATGTAGTTTAAGTAAAAACAGGATGTTCCACTCACAGGAGCATCCTGTTTTTATTTCATATGAGAATGAATAGGAGCGGGTATGCATTCTTATTGGTACGGAGTTTCAAAAAAAATACAAGCCTTGAAACTTTTTGTTTCCACGGCTGAAACTAAAAGTTTCAACGGGTAGAACTTTTAGTTTCAACGGGTGAAACTTTTAGTTGATAGCTTGACACTTTGTACGGACTTGGCAGCGAAGGAAAAATTCCCTGACTTGTTTAATGAAAAGGAAGGCTCTCCTTTTCCGCATACTCACTCGACAATATTCCCTATCGCATCAAACTTCACCGTCGTAAATACCCCGTTATGAATCAGGTTGAACAGGAAGAACGTACCGTTTGCATTTAATAGCGTGTAAATGGAACTGACCGGGTCGTTGCTGTAGGCCGAGCTTTCAAAAGCCTGCGTAACAATCTCCGGCACTTCTTGCAGCGACAACTTCCACGTCGTGCTCTGCCACCTGTAATCTTTGTTCAGTTGAGCGATCTTAAACACCGTTTTATCCAGCATATATAAGGTATATCCCTGTTCGCCTGCTTCCATATCCAAAAGCTCGGCTCCGCTGAATGTGATATTTATCAGACTGATAACCTCCTTCGGCACAACAATGGGAGCATCCGTATCGTTCTGATTGTCCACCGCCTTTATCAAGTCCCCGTATACGGAATAGTATAAATCCGTATCCTCGTCATTTTTCTCTATTTCCACTTTATAGACCGTACCCATGTTGGCACGTCCGATGGTGTCGGCATCCTGGATTACCCAGTCCGAGTAACTCTGTTTTACGGCGGAACGTACAGCCTGCGGTAAGAGTCCCGAAGGTATTTCCGTCTTAATCATTGCCCATGTGGCTTCGTGGTCGAACCAGGCAGTATTGTCGAGCGTATTATTCTCGAACGTAGCTACATAGTAATCATTCTTTACCGTCCATTTCGTGTCTTTGGCTTCCGGGTAAATGGAGTTGAAAGCGTCGGTCACTGTCTGGGGCACCTGGACATCATCCGGGAAAAAGTCGTCATTCTTGCTGCAACCCGCAAATACCAGGGAGAAGCCGGCAAGAATCGTTAAGATTGAAATTTTAGCGTTCATCGTTACTCTTGTTTAAGTTGTAAGCGAAAAACAAGGAAACCGGCGAAAAGGTTTTGCATAAAAACGAACAGAGTGTTCGGAATCGGACAGTTTCGAACCGGAGTACCTACACGAAATCAGGCTTTTATGTTTTTGGCACGGAGTTTGCCTTTACGGGGGCAAGTCAAACAATGCATTAAATAAAAACAAATAAGATGGACAGAGAGATATCGAAAGAGGTGCAAAGAAAAGAACAGCGGAAGCAGATTATAAAGATAGGTTCTATCGCAGGAGCCCTTATCGCTTTGGTCATAGGTATCATTTCCATGTTGCAAACCAGCCTGAACAGGAAAGACATACATATATCCAAAGTAGATAAAGGAGCGATAGAAGTATCCGTCAGCGCTTCCGGCAAAGTGATTCCCGCTTTCGAAGAAATCATCAACTCGCCAATCAACTCCCGTATTATGGAGATTTATAAGAAAGGCGGCGATTCCGTAGACGTAGGCACCCCGATTTTAAAACTGGACTTGCAGAGTGCCGAAACCGATTATAACAAACAGTTGGATGAAGAACATATGAAACGTCTCCAGCTCGAACAACAACGTGTAATCAACCACAATAAACTGTCGGAGATGGAAATGAACCTGAAAGTTTCCCGTATGGAACTGGACCGTAAGGAAGTGGAGCTCCGCAACGAACGTTACCTCGACAGCCTCGGCGCCGGAACCACCGATAAAGTCCGCCAAGTGGAACTCGACTACAACGTCAGCCGCCTCAAGCTGGAAGAAGACCAACAGAAATACAAAAACGAACAAGCCCTTGCTGAAGCCGACCTGAAAGTGAAGGAACTCGAGCTGAACATTTTCCGCAAGAGTCTTGCCGAGACCAAACGAATCCTCGACGACGCCCGTATCTGTTCCCCACGTAAAGCGATACTTACCTATGTGAACAACGAGATAGGGGTACAAATCAACCAGGGCTCTAAAGTAGCCATCGTTTCCGACCTGTCCCATTTCAAGATAGAAGGCGAGATAGCCGATACCTACGGCGACCGCATTGCTACCGGCAGCAAAGCCGTAGTCAAAATAGGAAACGATAAACTGAACGGCGTAGTAAGCGATGTCACCCCCCTGTCTAAAAACGGCGTCATCTCCTTTACCGTCCAGTTGGAAGAAGACAACCACAAACGCCTCCGCTCCGGCCTGAAAACCGATGTCTACGTAATGAATGCCGTCAAAGACGACGTGCTCCGCATAGCCAACAGCTCCTATTATGTAGGGAAAGGCGAATACGAACTTTTTGTCGTAAATGGCGACCAAGTGCAAAAGCGTAAGGTACGTTTGGGTGACAGCAACTTTGAATACGTGGAAGTAGTAAGCGGTCTGGAAGAAGGCGACGAAGTCATCATCTCCGATATGAGCCCGTATAAAGACAAGAACAAGCTAAAGATAAAATAACAAGATACGATATGATTAAGCAATACTTCAAGCAGGCGTTTTACATGCTGAAAGAGAACCGCCTCGTCAGCGTTATCTCCATCGCCGGAACAGCCATTTCGATTGCGATGGTTATGAGTGTCATCCTGATATTCCAGATACAGTTTGCCAGCTTCTCGCCGGAAGTGAACCGCGACCGTATGCTATATGTGGATGCCGGAACCGAAGTACGGAGTGATAATGGCTGGAGTCGCGGAAATATGTCCGTTGAAGCCGCAAAAGAGTGTTTCTACACCTTGAAACTGCCGGAAGCCGTTAGTGCTTACACCTCCCAGTCGAAGCCATTATCCATACCCGGTAAACGGATGTATAAGACCTATTCAATCAAATATGTAGACCCGGGCTTCTGGAAGATATTCTCGTTCCGTTTTCTGGACGGTAAACCATTCACTCAGGCAGATTTCGACTCTGCCATTCCGCAGGCTGTCGTGTCCCGCACTGTGGCACAGAAACTATATGGGACCACCGAGGCAGTAGGTAAGCCGGTTATCATAGACCTGAGCACTTATACGATTTGTGGAGTGGTAGAGGACGTAAGCCGCGCAGCAGATACGGCATACGGTGATGTCTGGACTCCCTATACCACTGACCGTATCTTATTGAACAATACCTCTTCGGAGAATATGTCGGGAGCCTTTTCCACTTGTATACTGGCAAAGAGCAGCAATGATTTTGAGCCAATCCGTACTGAACTGCTTGGACAGATAGCCCGCTATAACGCAACAAAAAAAGAATGCCAGATTAATTTCTTTCATAATCCGATTACCCGTTTTGATATGGCCATTGGTTGTATTGGGCAGTATAAAGTAGAGTTGAAAGACTTTCTTGCCGAGACCGGCGGATTGTTGCTATTCCTGTTGCTTGTTCCTGCACTGAACTTGTTGGGAGTAACCTATTCGGCAGTACAGAAACGCCGTTCCGAGATGGGCGTACGCAAAGCATTCGGAGCGACTTTCGGGGTTTTGATACGCCAGGTATTGTATGAGAATTGCCTAATTACGCTTTTAGGTGGAGTGATAGGGTTGATACTTTCATTTATTATGCTGTTTTTGTGCAAAGAGTTCCTGTTGAAAGACAGCGATACGATGTTGAATGGCGACATGTTGTTCCAGCCCCTTGTTTTTCTGGCTGCATTATTGTTCAGCCTGTTGCTCAATCTGCTTTCAGCCGGTATCCCGGCAATCCGTATCGCCCGCCAACAGATTGTTTCATCTTTAAAAGACAACGAAGAGTATGATTAAACAGATATTGAAAATCATTTGGAAGCAACGTAGCAGCAATGGCTGGATATTTACCGAACTACTGATCGTAGTAGCCGTCTTATGGGGGATGATAGATTCGTTATTGGTCGATACCTACACCTACTATTCCCCTATGGGGTTCGATATAGAGAATGTATATAAAGTGAATATCGGTAAGATGGATCCAACGACTCCCGGTTTTGTACAGGACTCGGTCCATAACACTACCGATGGGGAGGACTTGGTCCGTCTTGCTGAGAATATCCGGAAAACCCCGCAGGTAGAAGAAGTTAGCCTTGCCGCAATAGCCTGTCCTTATACTTGGAGTAATTCATGGTCCAGCCTTATACGGGCAGATGCAGATACGGCGGAGAAATCTGAAAGTTACCAACGCTTTGAGGTAAGCCCGTCTTATTTTGACGTATTCCGGATGAAAACAAGCACAGGCGAGCCACTTCGTAAGGCCGTGGAGGAAAATAGCGGCGACCTGGTGATTTCAGCCGATATGGAAGCACTTTTCTTCGAAGGGCTTCCGGGCAAGGGACAAAAGGTGAAATGGAGTTCTACAAATACTGAGTCCATGGATATTGCAGCCGTAAGTACTCCCATACGCCAGACCGAATATGCAAAAAGCAGACCTTGTTTCTATCTTCTTCTGCGTACGGAGCAGGATATGGTGGAGTCGGCAGACGGAAGGAAAGCTGAAAATATGGACTGCCTCATACGTATGAAAGACGGCTTCCGTGCCGAAGATATGGAACGCTTCCTGCAAGACATGAGCGACCGCTTGACCGTAAATAACATCTACGTATCCAGCGTCACTTCCCTCAAAGACCTGCGTTCTGAAATGTTGAAGAGCCGGCAAGACAATATGAAGAAGAAACTCGCCCTTGTCGCCTTCATGCTGGTAAACGTCTTTTTCGGCATTATCGGAACCTTCTGGCTCCGCACGCAATACCGCAGGGGCGAGATGGGGCTGCGTACCGCCCTCGGCTCTTCACGCAGCCAGTTGAAACGTTTTCTGGATGTGGAAGGACTTTGCCTGCTGGCATTCACCATCCCCTTTGTTCTGCTGTTCATCGCCAACATGCTCTACTTCGACTTGCCCGATACCGTGCGTCTGCCTTTCACGTGGTGGCGGTTTACGATAGCCTTCGGTGGCGCCTACCTGCTGATGGCGGTTATGATATGGATAGGCATCTGGTTCCCGGCAAAGCGAATCGCAAAGATGAATCCGGCCGACGCGTTGCATTACGAATAGCCGGCGCACTCCATTACGAATAAATTAATAATATCGAGAAATGATAAAGCAATACATCAAACAAGCCCTGGGCACCCTCCGTGAGACACCGTTGGTAAGTGCCATCTCCATCCTCGGGACCGCCCTCTCCATAGCCATGGTTATGGTAGTGGTGCTTATGTTCCAGATAAAACTGACGGGCTACAGCCCCGAGTCCAACCGCGGACGCATGTTGTACGTTTACGGGACAACCGCCAAATCCCTCACAGGGACAGGCAACAGCAACAACGGCCAGATGTCGCCCCGCGTACTGAAGGAGTGTTATTACACCCTGAAGACACCGGAAGCCGTAACCGGCTTCGGCAGCGAAACCCGCCCGGTGTCCCTGCCCGGAAAGCGCCTGTTCGAAGAATACAGGATTAAGTACACAGACCCCGGTTTCTGGAAAGTCTTCGATTTCTCGTTCGTGGCGGGACACCCGTTTACGGAGGCCGATTTCCAGTCGGCCATCCCCGTAGTCGTCATCTCCGACCGTTTGGCGGCAAGCCTGTTCGGCTCGGAAGAGCCGGTGGGGAAGTACATCGTTGTCGATTATGTAGACTATAAAGTGGTAGGCGTGGTGAAGGAAGTAACCACCGCAGCCTCGGATGCCTATGCCGAAATCTGGATGCCTTATACGGTAAATGCAGATATGCAAAGGGGCGTATGCGAGGATGTAGCCGGCGATTTTAGTGCCATCATGCTGGCACACAGTCCCTCCGAACTGGATGCAATCCGTGCAGAGTTGGCAGAGAATATCAAGCGTTTCAATGCCGGACAGAAAGAATACGAACTACAGATAGCCGGTTCAGGCGCATTGGACCGCCTGGACATCGCCATCGGCAACAACGGTTTCTGGCGGACTGTAACCCTGACAGATTATCTGCTGGATACCGGCGCCCTGCTGCTCTTCCTGCTGTTGGTGCCTGCCCTCAACCTGATAAGTGTTGTACAGTCGTCCGTACAGAAACGGTCGGACGAGTTAGGCCTCCGCCGTGCCTTCGGCGCTTCCCGGCTGAAGCTTATCACACAGGTATTGTCGGAGAATATGGTCGTGACCCTTATCGGTAGTGTCCTCGGGTTGTTGCTATCCATCGTCTTCCTCCAGCTGTTCAAAGCGTTTCTGATATCACCGGATGTCTCCATCAACGCTTCCATGCTGCTGAAACCGGTATTCTTTATCTCCGCGCTCTGCTTCGCCACCCTGCTGAATCTGTTCAGCGCATCGATACCGGCATGGCGGGTATCCCGGCAAGAGATCGTATCGGCCATTAACAGCAAGTAACCAGAAATAAATAAAAGACTGACAATGATAAAGCACTTATTAAAAATCATCTGGCACCAGCGCCGCAGCAACGGTTGGATATTCGCCGAACTGCTGGTCGTGCTCGCCACGGTATGGACCATGCTGGATGCCTACTGGGTGGACTTTCGTACCTACCATGCCCCTATGGGAGTAGATATCACAAACGTCTGGCGCTTCAAGCTCAGTTCGCTGAACGAGCACGCCCCTAATTACGTGCCCGCTTCCGAGTACACCTCTTCGGAACCTGAAGACCTGTTGAAGCTGATGGACCAGATACGCCGCTATCCGATGGTAGACGGGGTTTGCGTCACTTACTACTCCTGCCCGTATTCGGGTGGCAATTCGTGGTGGGGACTTCGCCCGCTCGACGGGGACACTGCTGTTGCATCGCAGCAAAGTTTCCAGGTACGCCGTGTTACACCCGAGTACTTCGACGTCTTCCGCATCAAAGATACCGACGGCAATCCCATCACCTCTGCTTTGGAGGATGTGCACAACCCTATCGTCATCACCCAAACGATGGAAGACATCTTCTACCACGGCGAGAGTGGCAAAGGGCGGCGTGTCATTATGGACAACTCGACCCAGGAGGAACTGAAGATAGCCGCTGTCTGTCCCGCTGTCCGTGCAACGGAATACCAGCGTGCCGAACCCTGCTATTACCATGTGCTGAAAGGCGCTACCTTTAATGATTTTGTGGAGTATTTCAACGCCCCCAGCGCCGAACTTTGCGTACGCATGAAAAAGGAGTATACCAAAGAGGAAATGAATGAAATCCTCAGCGACATGGGCGATTTGCTGACGGTGAACAACCTGAATGTCTACGGCGTCCAGTCCTTGAAAGAGAGACGCAGCACCATGCTCTCTTATCAGGAAGACGAATCCCGCCAGAAACTATCCGTCATGCTCTTCCTTCTTGCCAACGTCTTTTTCGGCGTCATCGGGACCTTCTGGCTCCGTACGCAGAGCCGCCGTGGCGAAATAGGGCTGCGGGTGGCATTGGGGGCAACACGGGTATCCATCCGCCGCTTTATGTACCTCGAAGGGCTGTGCCTGCTGATGCTGACCGTCGTCCCAGTGCTTGTTTATGCATTCAACATGATGTATCTCGACAGGCTGGACAGCTACCGTATCCCGCTGGGCGTGGGGCGTTTCCTGATCACCTTCGGCGCTACCTACCTGCTGATGGCGGGCATGGTTTGCCTCGGCATCTGGTATCCGGTAAAGAAAGCATCCAAGATGGCCCCGGCAGAATCCCTGCATTACGAATAAACCATACGATAACGAATAAACAACATATAAATAAAGACTGATATGATTACACTTACAAACCTGGAGAAAATCTATCGTACAAAAGAGATAGAAACCGTAGCATTGGAAAACGTCAACCTGACTGTTCAAAAAGGAGAATTCCTCAGTATCATGGGCCCTTCCGGATGCGGAAAGTCCACACTGCTCAATATCATGGGACTGCTCGATGCCCCCACCTCGGGAACGGTCGAGATAAACGGAGTGAATACGGTAAACATGAACGACAAGGAACTGGCTGCTTTCCGTAACAAGCAGTTGGGCTTCGTCTTCCAGTCGTTCCATCTGATAAACTCGCTGAATGTGCTGGACAACGTGGAGTTGCCGCTTCTGTACCGCAAGGTCAGCGCCAAGGAACGCCGCGAGGCCGCTGTTGCCGTACTCGAAAAGGTAGGCCTGAGCCACCGTATGCGCCATTTCCCGACACAGCTATCCGGCGGTCAGTGCCAGCGCGTAGCTATCGCCCGTGCCATTGTAGGCAACCCGGAGATAATCCTTGCCGATGAGCCTACCGGTAACCTGGACTCGAAAATGGGTATCGAAGTCATGGAACTGCTCCATAAGCTGAACAAGGAAGACGGCCGCACCATCGTAATGGTAACCCACAACGAAGCGCAGGCGCAGCAGACCAGCCGCACCATCCGCTTCTTCGACGGGCGGCAGGTGCAGTGAGGCTGTCTCTCCCTCCCGTGTGCGGACGTTTACCCTTATCGTGTGCGGGTGTGCAGCATTGCTATGCTGCATCATGTAGCATACAAATACTGCGATATGCAGCATAACAATGCTGCACTCATGTAACAGAGGGGGTGACAGACTCCCGTACGGTAAAGGTTAGCGAACCTTTACGGGGCTGCTTGTAAGGGCGGTACGAACGGTTGTATTGCGTAGCTATTTCAATTTCCCATTCACCGGCCACGAACGGGTGGGAAGGTAGAAAGCAGAGGCGGGTGGACTGGTTGATTATCAGCATGGAAGGGGGTACGGTATAGGTCAGGCCGCTATCCAGATGGGCGATGGTGATGCCTACTTCGGGATGGTCGCCCGGAAGGTGTTACCTGAACCGGGGAGATTGCATTCGCTGAGGCGAATCAGGACAGTGCGTGAGGCAGGTCTGTCGTCTGGTGTTGCTTTATCCATGGGATATGATAGATTTAGTTTAGAATGAAGTACAAAGATAACAGAATAAACATATGATTAGACTCTATTTCAAACAAGCATGGAACCTGATACGGCAGGAACGCCTTTTCAGCTTGATATATATAGTCGGGACGGGGCTGTCGGTCACGATGGTGATGGTGCTTTCCATCATTATCTACCTGAAGGTGGCGCCGGTTTATCCGGAGACGAACAGAAGCCGTACATTGGTGGCGGCGAGCGGTTCGGTTGTAAAGCTGAAGGAGAAAGGCAGCAGTTCGGGACTGCTCTCCCTGCAAGCATTGAAAACAATCACCGGCGATTTGAAAGGCGTGGAGACTGTGGCTATCACCTACAACGACTTCGTTTCCGCCTATTTTATCCAGCCGGAAAACCGCAAGGAGGATATACCGGTGACTGTCGGGTTCGTAGACCGGTCATTCTGGACCGTCTTCCCGTTCCGCTTCACCGAGGGCAAGCCTTTTACCGAAGCCGACCTGCAATCGGGGATAAAGACGGTAGTGCTTTCGCGCTCCACCGCTACCCGGCTGTTTGGGGACGGGAAAGCCGAAGGACAGTACATCAGCCTGAATTTTGCCAACTACCGCGTTTGCGGCGTAGTGGAAGACGCTTCGCTCATTACGCCGGTATCTTATGCACAACTATGGATGCCTTACACCGCCTGTCCTAACTATTCAGCGAAAGGATGGGACAGTACCGGCATGTTGGGGTACTTTAAAGGATATATCCTGGTTGAAAAAGGAGGAGACATAGACCGGGTAAAACAGGAGGTGGAGGCGTGCGTGGAGCGTCTGGACCAAACGATGCCGGATGTAACCTTTTCCCTGTACGGTCAGCCGGATAAGCATTGGCAGTCCATCTTCCGGCGGTGGAGCAGTTCGCCCGTCGACTTCACGAAGGTGCTGCTGCAGTACGGTGTGATATTCTTCCTCCTGCTGTTCGTCCCTGCTGTAAGCCTTTCCGGAATGGCGGATTCGCGCATGGAACGCAGGTTGGCGGAAATGGGCGTAAGGAGGGCTTTCGGTGCACCGTCGTTGTCGCTGATGAAACAGGTGCTCGTGGAGAACTTCCTTTTCACCCTGCTTGGAGGGTTCTTCGGGCTGCTGCTTTCCTATTCGATAGTGGTCGTGTCGCGCAACTGGATTATGCAAGTCATCGCTACCGGCTTTAGCGATCCGGAACAGTTTGAAGATGTAGTGCTCTCGCCTTCGATGCTGATAAACGGCTATGTGTTCGGCATTACGCTGGTAGTCTGCTTCCTGCTGAACCTGTTTTCCGCCATGATACCTGCCTGGCGTGCCGCCCACCGGGAGATAATCTTTTCACTAAACGCTAAATAAAGGAGGGAGGAGCAAATGCTAAAGACGATATTTATCCAGTTATGGAACAGAAGGCGCAACAACCTATGGCTATTGGTGGAGTTGCTGCTGGTATTCTGCCTCGTATGGTATATGGTGGACTACTTCTTTGTGCTTGGCTACAACGAGAACTTACCGGCAAGCCGCGACATCTCGCATACCTGGCAGGTCAACGTCCGGCAGTTGCCGGAGAGCCACCCAGACTACAAGGCGGGCGAAAGCGACTCTACGGCGTTAGAGGTAAACTATGCCCGGGTGCTGGACCGTCTGCGCCGGTTCGACGGCATCGAGGCGGTAAGTGTGATAACTATCTATTCATCACCCAACAGTGGCAACTATATGGGGGACTACTTCCGTAATAAGGAAGACACCTTGAAGGAAGCCTCTGGGCAGATGGTGGACTTCGACCCGCGCGAGGACTTCTTCCGGGTGTTCGGCTACCGCTATCCGGACGGGAAGCCAGTATCGGTCGAGGATTTCGACTGGGCAGACCCTAAGGCGATGGTGATAAGCAAGCGTGTGTCGGACCAGTTGTTCGGCAGTGCTGGCGGAATAGGCAAAGAGGTGGTGTATGAAGATGATAGCCATATCATCAAAGGGGTAGTGGGCGATATTAAGCGCTTCAGCTACCTGCGTACCCAAAGTACCTTCTATCTGCCCGTGAAGGCGGATGCTGATAATATAGAAGACATGGAAATAGCCGTCCGTAGCAGCGATATGTATTCGGACGCCGTTTTCCTGCGGAAGTTCAAGGAGAAGATGTACGACGAACTGCGGATAGGGAATTTCTACCTGCAAAGCATCAAGTCGTACAAACAGATAGAGAAGGAGACCTCGGCAAGTTTCGGACAGACGGGAAATGTGCGTATCTATTCGGCACTGCTGCTCTTCTTTCTGCTGAACATCTTGCTCTGTGTGATGGGAACCTTCTGGTACCGTATCCGGGTGAGGCGCGAGGAAGTGGGGCTGAGGATGGCAATGGGGGCTACGCAACAGGGCATCCTGCGGCAGTTTTTCGTGGAAGGCCTGTGCCTGTTGGCTATTATAACCATTCCCGCGATGCTAATAGAAATGCAGTTCGTTTATGCCGGCATGGTCGATACGTTGGGGCAGGAGTCTAAAGACCTGGCATTCCTGCCAGACCGCACGGTGGTACGTTTCCTGCTGACCAATTGTATTACTTGGCTGGTACTTGCCTGCATGATTCTGCTGGCAATCTGGATTCCCGCCAAACGGGCTTCGCGGATGGTTCCGGCGGATGCGTTGCATTATGAATAAGGTACAGCCCGGTAATCTGCTACGAAGCAATCCGGTGATACGAGTAACGAATCTGATAATACACTATTAATATGTATATACAATATCTTAAACAAGCCTGGAACCTGCTCCGGCAGGAGCGGCTCTTCAGCTTGGTGTACATAATAGGGACAGGACTCTCCGTTTCGATGGTGATGGTACTCTCCATTGTCTTCTTTATCAAGATAGCCGATATCTATCCGGAGACGAACCGGGGAAGGATGCTGGTGATGTGGGCGGGCAAGGTTAAGCTGGGGGCAGAGCAGCGAAGCCCCAGTTGGCGTATATCCGAACAAGTGGTATCCACCTGTCTCAGTTCGCTGAAAGGCGTAGAGGCGGTAGGGCTTACTTACTCGGGCGGCGGGGCTAACTATATACTGACGGAAGACCGCCTGGAGCAGTTCCGCATAACCACCCGCTTCGTGAATACAGGGTTCTGGAAGGTATTCTCCTTCCGTTTCCTCCAAGGGCAACCCTTTACTGAAGCCGACCAGCAGTCGGGTATACAAACGGCTGTGATTTCGGAGAGCTTCGCTCGGCGTCTGTTCGGAACAACGGAGGCAGTCGGGAAGTTCGTCACAGCCAACTATCGGCAGTACCGTGTCTGCGGAGTTGTGAAGGATGTCCCGCAGGTGGCGGACAATACGTTTGCTTCCATGTGGATACCTTATACCGCCAGTGATGCCTACAAGACGGAAGTGCCAGTGGAACGGACGGGTTCGCTCGGACGGTTTGCTTCCTATCTTCTGGTAGCTCCGGGAACAAGCCTCTCGGAGGTACAGGCAGAGGTGCAGGCGAATGTGCGTCGCTATAGCCAGACCTTGCAAGACGCGGAGTTTACGGTGATGGGACAGCCTGATTCGTACTGGCAATCCCTTTTCCGCTCCTACAGCAGCGAGCCGCCTGAGTATGTAAAGTCGTTCCTTATATATGGTGGGGTGTTCTTTATCCTGCTGCTTGTCCCCGCCGTGAACCTCTCGGGCATGACCGACTCGCGGATGGAACGAAGGCTGGCGGAGATGGGTGTACGACGTGCCTTTGGTGCTCCGGTCGGTACCCTGATGCGGCAGATTGTGGTGGAGAACTTCCTCTTTACCCTGCTGGGAGGAGGGATAGGGCTGATGTTCTCCTATTGGCTGCTTCATCTGAGCCGTAGATGGATTATGCAGATGGGTTCCTTCTCTGTATCGCAGTTCCCGGAAGGGGCAGAAGGTATATTCGACTTCTCGATGTTGGTGAACTACCGGGTGTTTGGCATCACGCTGCTGATTTGCCTGCTGCTGAATCTGCTGTCTGCATTGATTCCGGCCTGGAGGGCATCGCACCGCCAGATTGTCTATTCATTGAATGTAAAATGAACAAGGTATGCTGAAACAGATATTGATACAACTATGGAACCGGCGGAAGGCGAATGCCTGGATACTGGTGGAACTGCTGCTGGTATTCTGCCTGATGTGGTATGTAGTGGATTACTTCTGCGTGTTGGGATACAACCGGAGCCTGCCTTCCCACCGCAACCTCGACCATACCTGGCGGGTCACCGTTGACCTGCTGCCCGAGGAAGCACCCGACTACAAACCCGGTGAAAGCGACTCCACTGCTTTGGAAAAGAACTATGAGCGGATACTCGACCGCATCAGCCGGTATACGGATGTGGAATCCTATACCGTCACCCACCAAACGAACTCCCCCGGCGACGGCAGCATGAACTGCTATCCCTACAGGAACAGGCAGGATACCTCCCTGACAGGGCAAATCGTAACGCTATCCTTTGACTACCGGACGGACTATTTCCATGTATTCCGCTATACGACTCCCGAGGGAAAGCCTGTCTCCATGAAGGACTTTGACTGGTCAGGCCCTCACGACGTCGTGATTTGCGGCTTGACCGGAAAGACCTTCTTCCCAGGACAGAATCCGGTAGGCGATATCCTGGAGAGTGTTAATCTCCCCGATGAATATATGCAGGTGAAAGGTGTCGTCGGACAAGTCAAGCGCTTCGATTATGAGCGCCCGTTTATGTGTGCCTATAAACCTATCCGCCTGGATGCAGGCAATATCATGGATATGGAGATTGCCGTCCGAAGCCGCGAATCGGTCTCCGATGCCAACTTCCTTGAGTCTTTTAAAGAAGCCATGAAGCACGAATTGCGCATAGGGAACTTCTATCTATATAACGTACAATCCTATAACGACCGGATGGATTACCAGGATGTCGCCTTTGGAATGACAAGGGATATACAGATAAGGGAATCGATGATGCTGTTCTTCCTCGTGAATACGATCCTTTGTGTGATAGGAACCTTCTGGTACCGTATCCGGGTGAGGAGGGACGAGATAGGTTTGCGCATGGCAATGGGTTCGAGCCGTGCCGGAATACGTGGGTTGTTTATTGGGGAAGGGCTGTGCCTGCTGGCGGTAGTGACATTGCCGGCCTTGTTTATAGAAGTTCAATTCGTTTATGCCGGCCTGATAGAAACACTGGGACAATATAAAGACAATATGGGCTATTTGCCTGATAAAATCATTGTGCGTTTTATCCTGACCAACTGTTTGACCTGGCTGATACTTGCAGTTGCCATTGTTGTTGCGATCTGGCTCCCCGCCGGTAAGGCGGCAAACCTGGCACCTGCCGATGCGTTACATTATGAATAAACCACCATAGACACACACGTTCTTGTTTTTTTGACTGGCTTGCCTGTTCCCTATATATATTAATGTATAGGGAGGGCAAGCTTGTTTTCTACATCTTTACCTCTTTTAAAATGTTAAATAACGGTAAATAGAATAAAACTTCCCCTTGCGGTACGGAAACAAATATGTAACTTTGCAGCGTTTTTAGCGCCGGATATGTAATAAAGTAGGTACAAGTCGTTGATAATCCGAAAATAATGCATATCTTTGCGGCTCGAAATAAAGAAGAAGATAATTATAATAATAACACATTCAAAGTTTAAAAAAGAAAAGAAATGCCTACAATTCAGCAATTAGTTAGAAAAGGAAGGGAAACTTTGGTGGTAAAAGGTAAATCACCTGCATTGGATGCTTGTCCTCAGAGACGTGGCGTTTGTGTACGTGTTTATACAACAACCCCGAAAAAGCCTAACTCTGCAATGCGTAAAGTAGCGAGAGTTCGTTTAACAAATGGTAAAGAAGTAAACTCTTACATTCCGGGAGAAGGACATAACTTGCAGGAGCACTCAATCGTATTGGTTCGTGGTGGTCGTGTTAAGGACCTTCCAGGTGTGCGTTATCACATTGTACGTGGAACCTTGGATACAGCTGGCGTAAACGGACGTACTCAGAGACGTTCCAAATACGGCGCAAAACGTCCGAAACCAGGACAGGCAGCTGCTAAAGGTAAAAAGTAATTAAGTTTACATCCCTTCAAACTGAGAATTTAAATTAAAGTATTAAAGCTGGTTTGAGTTATTTGGATAGGCTATAGGTTGAGTAAATGGTTCGGCGGAACCGTTGAAGACAAATTAAAGGCAACCAAGAACAAGAACGAAATTTTTGAAAACAAATGAGAAAAGCAAAACCAAAGAAAAGACAGATCCTCCCGGATCCTGTTTTCGGTGATGTTAAGGTTACGAGATTCGTTAACCATTTAATGTATGATGGCAAGAAAAATACTGCCTTCGAAATTTTCTATTCCGCATTGGAAAACGTTAAGGCTAAATTACCTAACGAAGAAAAGTCTGCTCTCGAAATTTGGAAAGCTGCACTCGACAATATTACTCCTCAAGTCGAAGTGAAATCCCGCCGTGTAGGTGGTGCTACTTTCCAGGTACCTACTGAAATTCGCCCTGATCGTAAAGAATCAATTTGTATGAAAAACCTGATCCTCTACTCTCGCAAAAGAGGAGGTAAGACTATGGCTGATAAGTTGTCTGCAGAGATTGTAGATGCTTTCAACAACCAGGGTGGCGCATTCAAAAGAAAAGAAGATATGCACCGTATGGCTGAAGCTAACCGTGCATTCGCTCACTTCAGATTTTAATTTATCAATTATTTAGGAGATAATAAAAAAGATGGCAAAAGCTGACGAACAATTAAAGTATACCAGAAACATCGGTATCATGGCGCACATCGATGCAGGAAAGACTACGACTTCTGAACGTATCCTTTTCTACACAGGTCTGACTCACAAAATTGGTGAAGTTCACGACGGTGCTGCAACAATGGACTGGATGGAGCAGGAACAGGAACGTGGTATCACTATCACTTCTGCTGCGACTACTACTTTCTGGAATTACAACAATGATAAATATAAAATTAACCTGATTGATACTCCGGGACACGTTGACTTTACAGTTGAAGTTGAACGTTCTTTGCGTATCCTGGATGGTGCTGTAGCTGCTTTCTGTGCTGTAGGTGGTGTTGAACCGCAGTCTGAAACTGTATGGCGTCAGGCTGATAAATATAATGTACCCAGAATTGGTTATGTGAATAAAATGGACCGTTCCGGCGCAAACTTCTTTGAAGTGGTTCGTCAGGTAAAGGATGTACTTGGTGCAAATCCATGTCCTATTCAGATACCTATCGGCGCTGAAGAAACATTTAAAGGCGTTGTTGACCTGGTTATCATGAAAGCTATCCTTTGGCACGATGAAACAATGGGTGCTGAATATTCTGTTGAAGAAATTCCGGCAGACCTGTTGGCAGAAGCTGAAGAATGGAGAGATAAAATGCTCGAAGTTCTGGCTGAATGCGACGATGCTTTGATGGAAAAATATTTCGACGATCCTTCTACTATTACAGAAGACGAAATTCGCGCAGCTATCCGCAAGGGTACAATCGCAATGCAGATCAATCCGATGATTTGTGGTTCTTCTTTCAAGAATAAAGGTGTTCAGACTTTGTTGAATGCAGTTTGTGCATATCTGCCGAGCCCGGCTGACACTGCTGCCATCGAAGGTACAGATCCGAGAGATCCTGAAAAAGTAATCACTCGTAAACCGTCATTCGACGAACCGTTGACTGCTTTGGCATTTAAGATTGCAACTGACCCGTATGTTGGCCGTTTGTGTTTCTTCCGTGTTTATTCAGGTGCTTTGCAGGCTGGTTCTTACGTGTTCAACACTCGTTCTGACAAGAAAGAACGTATTTCACGTCTGTTCCAGATGCATTCAAACAAACAGAATCCGATGGAAGCTATCGGTTGTGGTGATATAGGTGCAGGTGTTGGTTTCAAAGATATCCGTACAGGTGATACTCTTTGTGACGAAGCTCATCCGATTACACTGGAATCTATGGAATTCCCAGATCCGGTTATCGGTATCGCAGTAGAGCCTAAAACTCAGAAAGATTTGGATAAACTGGGTATGGGATTGGCTAAACTGGCTGAAGAGGATCCTACATTCCGTGTTCAGACTAACGAAGAAACAGGTCAGACTGTAATTAGTGGTATGGGTGAACTTCACTTGGATATCATTGTTGACCGTCTGCGTCGTGAATTTAAAGTAGAATGTAATCAAGGTAAACCTCAGGTTACTTACAAGGAAGCTATCACAAAATCTGTTGAACTTCGTGAAGTGTACAAGAAACAGTCTGGTGGTCGTGGTAAGTTTGCGGATATTATCGTTCGTATCGAGCCGGCTGATGCAGGTTTCGAAGGTACTTTGCAGTTCATAGATGAAGTAAAGGGTGGTAACATTCCTAAGGAATTCATCCCTTCTGTACAGAAAGGTTTTGAAAAAGCAATGAAGAATGGTGTTCTTGCCGGTTACCCGTTAGATAAACTGAAAGTTACACTGATTGATGGTTCATTCCACCCGGTTGACTCTGACCAGTTGTCTTTTGAAATTTGTGCTATCCAGGCATTCAAGAGCGCTTCAGAAAAGGCAGGTCCTGCTTTGATGGAACCGATCATGCAGATGGAAGTGGTAACTCCGGAAGAAAGTATGGGTGATGTAATTGGCGACTTGAACAAACGTCGTGGTCAGGTTGAAGGCATGGAAACAAGCCGTACCGGTGCACGTGTTGTGAAAGCTAAAGTACCTTTGGCTGAAACATTCGGTTATGTAACAGCTTTGCGTACTATTACTTCAGGTCGTGCAACTTCTTCAATGCAGTTCTCTCATTATGCTCAGGTATCTTCTTCTATCGCTAAGCAGGTATTGACAGAAGTACAGGGACGTGCAGATTTGATCAAATAATTTAGAAACATATAAATAAATATGAGCCAAAAGATCAGAATTAAATTAAAGTCTTACGATTATTCTTTGGTAGACAAATCTGCTGAGAAGATCGTAAAGACTGTAAAGGCTACTGGGGCTGTAGTAAGTGGTCCGATACCTCTGCCTACCCACAAACGTATCTTTACTGTGAACCGCTCAACTTTCGTTAACAAGAAATCTCGTGAGCAGTTCGAACTCTCTTCTTATAAGAGATTAATCGATATCTACAGCTCAACTGCAAAAACAGTTGATGCATTGATGAAGCTGGAATTACCTAGCGGTGTAGAAGTTGAAATTAAAGTGTGAGTTATTTAAAAATTAAGTGAAATGCCAGGATTATTAGGAAAAAAAATCGGAATGACATCCGTTTTCAGTGCCGAGGGAAAAAATCTTCCATGCACTGTTATCGAAGTGGGTCCTTGTGTAGTTACACAGATTAAGACTTTGGAAAATGATGGCTATGAAGCTGTACAGTTGGGTTTCGAAGATAAAAAAGAGAAACACACAACTCAGCCGGAAATGGGCCACTTTAAAAAAGCCGGTGTAGCTCCCAAGAGATACTTGGCCGAGTTCAAGAATTTTGAAGCTGAATATAAGCTCGGTGATGTAATCACTGTAGACTTTTTGGAAAATGCAGGCTTCGTAGATGTAGTTGGTACATCTAAAGGTAAAGGTTTCCAGGGCGTTGTTAAACGTCACGGTTTCGGTGGTGTAGGTCAGACTACCCACGGTCAGCATAATCGCGCCCGTAAACCGGGTTCTATCGGTGCTTGTTCTTACCCTGCAAAAGTATTCAAAGGAATGCGCATGGGTGGTCAAATGGGTAATGAACGTGTAACAGTTCAGAACCTGCAAGTGATCAAGGTGATGCCGGAGCACAATCTTTTATTAGTTAAAGGTTCTGTTCCTGGAGCAAAAGGTTCAATCTTATTAATTGAAAAGTAATGGAACTGAGCGTATATAATATTAAAGGTGAAGATACCGGAAGAAAGGTAACTTTGAACGATGCAATTTTTGGCATAGAACCGAACGATCATGCTATTTACTTGGATGTAAAGCAGTATTTGGCTAATCAGCGTCAGGGAACTCATAAATCTAAAGAGAGAAGTGAAGTTTCAGGTAGTACGCGTAAGCTGATCCGTCAGAAAGGTGGTGGTGGTGCTCGTCGTGGTGATATCAACTCTCCGGTATTAGTAGGTGGTGGTCGTGTATTCGGTCCGAAACCCAGAGATTATGAGTTCAAATTGAACAAAAAAGTAAAGGGTCTGGCTCGTAAGTCTGCTTTGGCTTATAAAGCAAAGAATAATGCAATTGTAGTTGTAGAAGATTTCGCATTCGAAGCTCCTAAGACTAAAGAATTTATAACAATTGCTAAAAACCTAAAAGTGGCTGATAAAAAGTTACTTATGGTTTTATCCGAGAAAAATAATTTCGTATATTTGTCGGCTCGAAATTTAGAAAAGGCAAATGTCGTAACAGCTTCTGAATTAAACACATACAGAGTACTGGATGCTGCAAATCTGGTTCTGACTGAAAGTTCTGTAGCTGCTATTGAAAAACTGTTTAATGCATAAGGAGTAGAAGAATGGGAATTATTATTAAACCTATAGTAACAGAGAAGCAGACAGCGATTACAGAAAAAATGGCTAATCGTTATGGTTTTCGTGTTTCTCCTGATGCCAATAAGTTAGAGATTAAAAAAGCCATTGAAGATATGTATAATGTAACAGTAGTTGATGTGAATACCATCAACTACTCAGGCAAACAGAAAAGCCGTTATACGAAATCCGGTATTATCAATGGTAAACAATCAGCTTTTAAAAAGGCTATCGTAACGTTGAAAGAAGGAGAAACAATTGATTTCTTTAGTAATATCTAAAAAAAGAAATGGGAATACGTAAATTAAAGCCCACAACACCGGGGCAGAGACACAAAGTTATTGGTGCATTTGATAAAATCACTGCAAGTACACCAGAAAAGTCTCTTGTAGCAGGTAAAAGCAGTACAGGTGGTCGTAACAACACAGGTAAGATGACAATGCGTTATCTTGGTGGCGGTCACAAACAGAAGTACCGTTTTATCGATTTCAAGAGAAACAAAGATGGCATTCCTGCAACAGTTAAGTCTATCGAGTACGATCCAAACCGTACTTCTCGTATTGCATTGTTGTATTATGCAGACGGAGCAAAGAGTTATATCATCGCTCCGAATGGCTTGGAAGTTGGCCAAACAGTGGTTTCAGGTAGCGATGTAGCTCCTGAGGTAGGTAATACTTTGCCGATGGCAAATATTCCCGTTGGTACTATTATTCATAATATTGAGCTTCGTCCGGGACAGGGTGCTAAGTTAGTACGTTCTGCCGGTGCTTTTGCTCAGCTGACTTCAAAAGAAGGCGATTATGCAATTATTAAGATGCCTTCTGGCGAAACCAGAAAGATTCTTGCTGCTTGTAAGGCTACAATTGGTAGCGTAGGTAACTCAGACCATGGTCTTGAAAAATCAGGTAAAGCCGGTCGTTCTAGATGGTTAGGTCGTCGTCCTCGCAACCGTGGTGTTGTTATGAACCCGGTTGATCACCCAATGGGTGGTGGTGAAGGTCGTGCTTCCGGAGGTCATCCTAGATCTCGTAATGGCTTGTATGCTAAGGGCTTGAAGACAAGAGCTCCTAAGAAGCATTCTTCAAAATATATCATTGAAAGAAGAAAGAAATAATCTGATTAATTAAGTAAACTATGAGTCGTTCGTTAAAAAAAGGCCCGTATATTAATGTAAAGCTGGAAAATAAAGTCTTGGCTATGAATGAGTCAGGAAAGAAAGCAGTCGTTAAGACATGGGCAAGAGCTTCAATGATTTCGCCTGACTTTGTAGGCCATACTATTGCAGTTCACAATGGAAATAAATTTATTCCTGTTTTCGTAACCGAGAATATGGTAGGTCACAAACTGGGAGAGTTTTCTCCTACTCGTACGTTCCGTGGTCACGCCGGTAACAAGAAAAAATAATCGGTAGTAACAGGAATTCAGGAATCTGAAAATAAAAAGAATCAATAAAATGGGTGCTAGAAAAAGAATATCAGCTGAAGCAAGAAAAGAAGCCCAGAAGACCATGTACTTCGCAAAATTGCGTAATGTGCCGACTTCTCCCCGCAAGATGCGTCTCGTTGTAGACATGATCCGCGGTATGGAAGTATTCCGCGCACTTGGTGTTTTGAAGTTTTCTAACAAGGAAGCTGCAGCAAGAGTAGAAAAATTGCTTCGTTCAGCAATCGCTAACTGGGAACAGAAGAATGAACGTAAAGCAGAAGCTGGAGAGTTGTGCGTATCTTCAATCAGCGTTGATTGCGCTACTACATTGAAAAGAATGCGTCCTGCTCCTCAGGGAAGAGGTTACAGAATTCGCAAACGTTCGAACCATGTAACTCTGTTTGTTGATACACTTAGTAAAAACGATAGTCAAAATTAATTTGTAGATGGGACAAAAAGTTAATCCGGTTAGTAATCGTTTGGGAATCATCCGTGGTTGGGATTCCAATTGGTATGGCGGCAAAAAATACGGAGATACTTTGCTGGAAGATAGCAAAATCCGTAAATATCTGAATGCTCGTCTTGCTAAAGCTAGTGTATCTCGCGTCGTTATTGAACGTACGCTGAAGTTGATTACAATTACAGTTTGTACATCACGTCCGGGTATTATCATCGGTAAAGGTGGTCAGGAAGTTGATAAATTGAAAGAAGAGTTGAAGAAAATTACCGATAAAGAAGTTCAGATTAACATCTTTGAGGTAAAAAGACCTGAATTGGACGCAGTTATTGTAGCAAACAACATTGCTCGTCAGCTTGAAGGAAAAATTGCATATCGTCGTGCTATTAAGATGGCTATTGCCTCTACCATGAGAATGGGTGCCGAAGGTATTAAAGTGCAAGTCTCTGGTCGTTTGAATGGTGCTGAAATGGCTCGTTCAGAAATGTATAAAGAAGGAAGAACTCCGTTGCACACATTCAGGGCAGATATTGATTATGCTTTGGCTGAAGCGTTGACAAAAGTTGGACTGCTTGGTGTTAAGGTTTGGATTTGTCGTGGTGAAGTTTATGGTAAGAGAGATCTTGCTCCTTCATTCACTGCTACTAAGGAATCTGGCCGTAATAGAAATGAAAATGCCGGCGGCAACAGAGATAAGAACTTCAAGAGAAAGAAAGCTAATCGTTAAACGTTAGAATTTAAGAAGAAATGTTACAACCTAAAAAAACCAAGTTCAGAAGACAGCAGAAAGGTCGCATGAAGGGTGAAGCTCAACGTGGCAACCAGCTGGCATTCGGTTCTTTTGGTATAAAAGCTTTAGAAAATAAATGGATTACCGGTCGTCAGATCGAAGCTGCCCGTATCGCTGTAACTCGTTACATGCAACGTCAGGGTCAGGTTTGGGTTCGTATATTCCCGGATAAACCAATCACAAAGAAGCCTGCTGAAGTACGTATGGGTAAAGGTAAAGGTAATCCGGAAGGATTTGTTGCGCCTGTTACTCCAGGTCGTTTGATTTTCGAAATCGAAGGGGTTCCTTTTGATATTGCTAAAGAAGCTTTGCGCTTAGCTGCTCAAAAGCTTCCGGTAACAACGAAATTTGTTGTGAGACGTGATTATGATATGGCTAATCAAAATGCGTAATTGGTTATGAAGATTGCAGAAATTAGAGAATTAAGCACGAAGGAGCTGGTAGAAAGAATTGATGCAGAAGTGGCTGCTTACGATCAGAAAGTAATTAACCACAGCATTTCTCCGAGTGATAACCCTGCTCAGATTAAACAACAACGCAGGATGATTGCGCGCATGAAAACAGAATTGCGCCAGAGAGAACTTAACAACAAATAATTGAGCCTGATGGAAACTAGAAATTTAAGAAAAGAAAGAACGGGCGTGGTTACTAGCAACAAGATGGACAAAAGTATCACTGTTGCTATTAAATGGAAGGAAAAACACCCCATTTATGGTAAGTTCGTTAGTAAAACGAAAAAATATCATGCTCACGACGAAAAGAATGAATGCGGTATCGGCGATACTGTAAAGATTATGGAAACTCGTCCTTTGAGCAAAACAAAAAGATGGAGATTAGTTCAAATAATCGAAAGGGCTAAGTAACATGATACAACAAGAATCAAGACTAGTAGTAGCAGATAACAGTGGCGCTAAAGAATGTTTATGTATCCGTGTTTTAGGCGGAACCAGAAAACGTTATGCTTCTGTTGGGGATGTAATTGTAGTTGCAATTAAGAGTGTAATCCCATCAAGTGATGTGAAGAAGGGGGCTGTTTCTAAGGCTATCATTGTTCGCACTAAAAAAGAAATCCGCCGTCAGGATGGTTCATACATCCGTTTTGATGATAATGCATGTGTATTATTGAATGCCGGTGGTGATATTCGTGGAAGCCGTATCTTTGGTCCGGTTGCCAGAGAACTTCGTGCAACAAACATGAAAATCGTTTCACTTGCACCTGAAGTGCTTTAATTTTGTAAAACTTAAAGTAATGAGCAAATTACATATCAAAAAAGGCGATATAGTTTTTGTTAATACCGGTGAGGACAAAGGTAAGACAGGTCGTGTTTTACAGGTTCTTGTAAAAGACAATCGTGCAATTGTTGAAGGTATTAATATGGTATCAAAGCATACTAAGCCTAATGCAAAAAATCCTCAGGGAGGAATTGAAAAGAAAGAAGCTCCTATTCATATTTCCAACCTTAACGTAGTTGATCCGAAATCCGGTAAACCGACACGTATTGGTCGTAAATTAGACGAAAAAGGTGCTTTAGTGCGTTATTCTAAAAAATCAGGGGAGGAAATTAAGTAATGAGCAATACTGCCAGTCTTAAGAAAGAATATCAGGACAGAATTGTTCCTGCTTTGACGAAAGAGTTCGGTTATAAAACCGTTATGCAGGTTCCCGTACTGAAGAAGATTGTTATCAATCAAGGTTTAGGTATGGCTGCCGCTGATAAAAAGATTATTGATATCGCAATCAGTGAATTGTCTACTATCACAGGCCAGAAGGCTGTAGCAACAGTTTCAAAGAAGGATATCTCTAACTTCAAATTACGTAAGAAAATGCCTATTGGTGTGATGGTAACATTACGTCGTGAGCAAATGTACGAATTCCTGGAAAGACTTGTTCGTATTGCTCTTCCTCGTATCCGTGACTTCAAGGGCATCGAAAGTAAATTGGACGGAAGAGGTAATTATACCCTCGGAATTCAGGAACAAATCATTTTCCCTGAAATAAATATCGATAATATTACCAAAATATTGGGAATGAATATTACCTTTGTGACCTCTGCGAAAACAGATGAAGAAGGGTATGCTCTATTGAGAGAATTTGGGTTGCCTTTTAAAAATGCAAAAAAAGATTAAGTAGTTATGGCTAAGGAATCAATGAAGGCCCGTGAGGTTAAAAGAGCGAAGTTAGTTGCTAAATATGCAGCAAAAAGAGCTGAACTTAAAGCTGCAGGCGACTATGAAGCTTTGCAGGCTTTACCTAAAAATGCTTCTCCTGTACGTTTGCACAATCGTTGCAAAATTACAGGTCGTCCGAAAGGTTATGTACGCCAATTCGGTATTTCTCGTATTCAATTGCGTGAAATGGCATCTCAAGGTTTAATCCCAGGTGTAAAGAAAGCAAGTTGGTAAGAGTTTTTTTAATTTAAATATTGTCCGGGTGGCCGGATCAATTTAATTATTTATTATATGACAGATCCTATTGCAGATTATTTGACAAGATTGCGTAATGCAATTAAAGCGAAGCACAGAGTTGTAGAAGTGCCGGCGTCAAATTTAAAGAAAGAGATCACGAAGATCCTTTTCGACAAGGGCTACATTCTTAATTTTAAGTTTGTAGAAGAAGGTCCTCAAGGTACAATTAAGATTGCCTTGAAGTATGACTTGGTAAACAAAGTAAATGCAATCAAGAAACTTGAGAGAGTTTCTACTCCAGGTTTGCGTAAGTACACTGGCTACAAAGACATGCCGAGAGTATTGAACGGATTGGGTATTGCAGTTCTTTCTACTTCTAAGGGTGTGATGACAGACAAAGAAGCTCGCGATCTGAAGATCGGTGGCGAAGTATTATGTTATGTTTATTAATTAGGAGGAAAGAAGAATGTCAAGAATAGGAAAATTACCCATTCATGTACCAGCAGGTGTTACGGTTACTATTAAGGATAATGAGGTGACTGTAAAGGGTCCGAAAGGCGAACTGACTCAGGTTGTAAATCCTGATATTAAAGTAACATTTGAAGATGGTATTATTCATCTGACTCGTCCGACTGACGAAAAGAATCATCGTGCTTTGCATGGATTATACCGTGCATTGGTAAACAATATGGTGATTGGTGTTGCTGAAGGATACAAGAAGGAACTGGAACTTGTTGGTGTTGGTTATCGTGCATCAAATACAGGTCAGTTGTTGGATCTTTCTTTAGGTTATACACATAATATTTATATGTTGTTGCCTAAAGAAGTAAAAGTTGAAACAAAGGCAGAGAGAAATAAAAATCCTCTTATTATCCTTGAATCAGCTGATAAACAATTATTAGGTCAGATTTGTGCTAAGATTCGTTCATTCAGAATGCCGGAGCCCTATAAAGGTAAAGGTATCAAATTTGTGGGTGAAGAAATTCGCAGAAAGTCTGGTAAGTCAGCTGGTAAGTAATCTACGTAAACTGAAATTATCATGACAACGAAGGAAGAAAGAAGATTAAAGATAAAAGCAGGTGTACGCGGCAAAGTTTCAGGAACAACTGAACGTCCGCGCCTGACTGTGTTTAGAAGCAATAAACAGATCTATGCACAGGTAATAGATGATACTACAGGTAAGACTTTAGCTGCAGCTTCTTCTTTGAAGCTGGATGTTAAAGCACCGAAAAAAGAAATCGCTGCTAAAGTTGGCGAGCAGGTTGCTAAAGCTGCTCAGGAAGCTGGTGTGCAGACAGTTGTTTTCGACCGTAACGGTTACCTGTATCATGGGAGAATTAAAGAATTAGCAGATGCTGCACGTAACGGCGGCCTTAAATTTTAATGAAGATGGCAGGAGTTAATAATAGAGTTAAATCGACCAACGACATAGAGTTGAAGGACCGATTAGTTGCAATTAATCGTGTTACTAAAGTTACAAAAGGTGGACGTACTTTCAGTTTTGCTGCTATTGTAGTAGTGGGAAATGAAGATGGTATCATCGGCTGGGGCTTAGGTAAAGCTGGTGAAGTAACTACAGCTATTGCTAAAGGTGTAGAAGCTGCTAAAAAGAATCTGATCAAAGTTCCTGTTCATAAGGGTACAATTCCTCACGAACAATTGGCTAAGTTTGGTGGTGCTCAGGTGCTTATCAAACCTGCATCTCACGGTACCGGTGTTAAAGCTGGTGGTGCTATGCGTGCTGTATTGGAAAGTGTTGGTATCACAGACGTTTTGGCAAAATCAAAAGGTTCTTCAAATCCTCATAACTTAGTGAAAGCAACTATTGCTGCATTAAATGAGTTGAGAAGCCCGTTGATGGTTGCTCAGAACAGAGGTGTTGCTGTAGAAAAAGTATTCAAAGGTTAATTAGGGAGGATATAAAGATGGCAACTATTAAAGTTAAGCAAGTTAAAAGTAGAATTAAATGCCCGAAAGACCAAAAGAGAACTCTTGATGCACTGGGTCTGAGAAAAATGAATCAGGTAGTAGAACATAACGCTACTCCGGCTATTCTGGGTATGGTTGAGAAAGTGAAACATTTGGTTTCAGTAGAAAAGTAATAATCGGTTGAAAAAATAAATTATACGATATGAATTTATCAAATTTAAAACCTGCTGAAGGATCTACCAAGACCAGAAAAAGAATCGGCCGTGGTCCGGGTTCAGGATTAGGAGGTACTTCAACAAGAGGTCATAAAGGAGCAAAGTCAAGATCTGGCTATTCAAAAAAGATTGGTTTTGAAGGTGGTCAGATGCCTATACAGAGACGCTTGCCTAAATTTGGTTTCAAGAATATTAACCGCGTTGAATACAAAGCGATCAATCTTTCTACATTACAAGGAATGGCTGATGCTTTGCAGATCACTAAGATTGGTATCAATGAGTTAATTGAAGCTGGTTTCATTTCAGCTTCACAGTTGGTTAAAATTCTAGGTAATGGTAACTTGACAGCTAAATTAGAAGTAGAGGCTCACGCTTTCTCTAAAAGTGCTGAAGCTGCTATCCAGGCTGTAGGTGGTACTGTTGTTAAACTCTAAGTTATGAGAGCTGTAGAAACAATCAAAAATATCTGGAAGATAGAGGATCTGAGAAATCGGATCCTCACCACTCTTTTGTTGGTTGCTATATATCGTTTTGGTACGTATGTAGTACTTCCGGGTATTGACCCTAAAGCGTTGACCGCTTTGCAGGAACAGACAAGAGGCGGATTGCTTGCGCTGTTGGATATGTTTTCGGGAGGTGCGTTCTCTAATGCATCTATTTTTGCATTAGGGATTATGCCTTATATCTCCGCTTCCATCGTAATGCAGTTGCTTGCAATTGCAGTTCCTTCTTTCCAGAAATTACAGAGAGAGGGTGAGAGTGGTCGCCGAAAAATCAACCAATGGACGCGCTACCTGACTGTTGCTATTCTTCTGTTCCAAGGTCCAACGTATCTTGTTAACTTAAGTGTACAGCTGAAGGCTGCTGGTGCTGCTTTACCTGCAGGTATTTGGTTTACAATTTCTTCCACAGTTATTTTGGCTGCAGGAAGTATGTTTATCTTATGGCTAGGTGAAAGAATTACAGATAAAGGTGTTGGAAATGGTATTTCATTTATCATTTTAGTTGGTATTATAGCCCGTCTGCCGCATTCATTGTTTGAAGAATTTATTTCCAGAACAAGTGAAAAAACCGGTGGTCTGGTTATGTTCTTGTTTGAAATGTTGTTCCTTTTGCTGGTTATCGCAGGTGCAATCCTGTTGGTGCAGGGTACTCGTAAGGTTCCTGTACAGTATGCAAAAAGAATTATTGGTAATAAACAATATGGTGGTGCCCGCCAGTATATCCCATTAAAGGTGAATGCTGCAAACGTAATGCCTATCATTTTTGCTCAGGCAATTATGTTTATTCCTATTTCAATTGTAGGTTTTTCAAATACTGGAGAACGTTCACCATTTGTTGCTGCATTTATGGATAATACGGGATTTTGGTACAATTTTGTATTTGCTGTACTGATTATCTTGTTTACTTATTTTTATACAGCTATTACAATCAATCCGACTCAGATGTCAGATGATTTGAAGAGAAACAATGGTTTCATTCCAGGTGTAAAACCAGGTAAACATACCAAAGACTATTTAGATACCATTATGGACCGTATTACTTTGCCCGGTGCATTTTTCTTGGCGTTAGTGGCAATTATGCCTGCTTTTGCAAGAATTGCTGGTGTAAGTATGGGATTCTCCCAATTCTTTGGTGGAACATCTTTGTTGATTTTGGTTGGTGTTGTATTGGATACTTTACAACAAGTGGAAAGTCATTTGCTGATGCGTCACTATGACGGTTTATTGAAGTCAGGAAGAATTAAAGGACGTACAGGTTCAGTTGCAGCTTATTAATAGAATGATCTATTTAAAGACAGATGAAGAGATAGAGTTGATGCGTGATGCCAATCAATTGGTTGGTAAAACTCTGGGAGAACTATCTAAACATATTGCTCCGGGAGTTACTACACTACAACTAGATAAGATTGCCGAAGAATTCATTAGAGATAATGGTGCGGTTCCGGCTTTTTTAGGATACGGTGGTTTTCCTAATTCAATTTGTGCTTCCGTAAATGAACAGGTTGTTCATGGAATTCCTTCTGCGAAAGCTATTTTAAAGGAAGGTGATGTCATTTCTGTTGATTGTGGAACTATATTGAATGGTTTTGTTGGTGATTCTGCTTATACCTTTTGTGTAGGAGAAGTTTCCCCAGAGGTAAAGAAACTATTAAAGACGACAAAAGAATCTCTTTATTTAGGAATCCAACATGCTGTTGAAGGAAGACGCTTAGGTGATATCAGTCATGCAGTACAGGCATATTGTGAATCGAATGGTTATTCTGTTGTCAGAGAACTGGTAGGTCACGGTATCGGACGTAAGATGCATGAGGAACCTGAAGTTCCAAATTACGGACGCCCAGGTTGTGGTCCTTTATTGAGAAGTGGAATGTGTATTTGTATTGAGCCAATGATCAATATGGGAAGTAAAAATGTGGTTTTTGAAAAAGACGGTTGGACAGTTAGGACAAAAGATAGAAAATGCTCCGCTCATTTTGAACATTGTATTGCTATCCGTCCAGATGGTCCTCAGATTTTATCTTCATTCGAATTTATAGAAGAAATTTTAGGTAATAGCGCAATTTAATTTGATTTATATGGCTAAACAGTCAGCAATTGAGCAAGATGGAGTTATTGTAGAAGCATTGTCAAACGCAATGTTTCGTGTAGAATTAGAGAACGGACATGAAATAACAGCCCATATCTCAGGGAAAATGCGGATGCATTATATAAAGATTCTTCCTGGTGATAAGGTTAGAGTTGAAATGTCTCCATATGATCTATCAAAAGGTCGAATAGCTTTTAGGTACAAATAAAAAAACAACAAGATATGAAAGTAAGAGCATCTTTAAAGAAGCGTACTCCCGAATGTAAGATCGTAAGAAGAAAGGGACGCTTATACGTAATTAACAAGAAAAATCCTAAGTATAAACAACGTCAAGGATAATTTATTATTTTTGCAAAATAATTTAAGTAAGTAATATGGCTATAAGAATAGTTGGTGTAGACTTGCCACAAAATAAAAGAGGAGAAATTGCCTTGACCTATATTTACGGTATCGGTCGTAGTGCTTCTAACTCAATTTTAGCAAAAGCAGGTATTGATCGTGATATCAAAGTAAAAGACTGGACTGATGATCAGGCTGCTAAAGTACGTGAAATTATTGGCGCAGAATTTAAGGTAGAAGGTGATCTTCGTTCTGAAGTTCAGCTGAACATCAAACGTCTGATGGATATCGGATGTTATAGAGGTGTTCGTCACCGTATTGGTCTGCCTTTGAGAGGTCAGAGTACAAAGAACAATGCTCGTACTCGTAAGGGTAAGAAGAAAACTGTTGCAAATAAGAAAAAAGCTACTAAATAATAAGAATTGATATGGCAAAGAAAACAGTCGCAGCAAAGAAGAGAAACGTAAAAGTTGACGCTTACGGTCAAGCTCATATTCATTCTTCTTTTAACAATATTATTGTGTCTCTTGCTAATAGCGAAGGTCAGGTAATTAGCTGGTCTTCTGCAGGTAAGATGGGATTTAGAAGTTCTAAGAAGAACACTCCGTATGCCGCTCAGATGGCAGCACAAGATTGTGCTAAAGTAGCTTATGATCTTGGTTTGAGAAAAGTAAAAGTATTCGTAAAGGGACCGGGTAACGGACGTGAGTCTGCTATCAGAACTATCCACGGTGCCGGTATTGAAGTAACAGAAATTGTTGATGTTACTCCGTTGCCACATAATGGTTGTCGTCCTCCTAAAAAGAGAAGAGTATAATTAACTATAGTTTCTTGAACATTGAATCCGGAATTGTGAATAGATTGCATAAAGACCTTATCCTCTCTGTAATCGCGGCTGCACGGTTCCAGATTCATACAGAACATTTAAAAAAATAAAAAAATGGCAAGATATACTGGACCTAAAACAAGAATTGCTCGTAAGTTTGGCGAGGCAATATTCGGACCGGATAAAGTTCTTTCTAAGAAGAACTATCCTCCTGGACAACACGGTAATTCACGGAAGAGAAAAACTTCTGAATATGGTATTCAGCTTCGTGAGAAGCAGAAAGCCAAATACACTTACGGTGTGTTGGAAAAACAATTTAGAAACTTGTTCGATAAAGCTCAGAGTTCAAAAGGTATTACAGGTGAAGTTCTTCTTCAATTATTGGAAGGCCGTTTGGATAATATCGTTTATCGTTTGGGTATTGCTCCGACAAGAGCTGCTGCCCGTCAGTTAGTTTCTCATCGTCACATTACAGTAGACGGTAAAGTTGTAAATATTCCTTCTTACTCTGTAAAAGCCGGTCAGGTTATTGGTGTTAGAGAAAAATCTAAGTCTATGGAAGTGATTGCTGATGCGTTGTCAGGTTTCAATCACAGCAAGTATCCTTGGATTGAATGGGATCAGTCTTCTTACAGCGGAAAATTACTGCATCTGCCGGAAAGAGCTGACATTCCTGAAAACATTAAAGAGCAGTTGATCGTAGAATTGTATTCTAAATAATAATTGATTTCCATGGCGATATTAGCATTTCAAAAACCCGATAAAGTATTAATGTTGGAAGCGGACAATTTCTTCGGAAAGTTTGAATTTCGTCCGTTGGAACCCGGCTATGGTATTACTATAGGTAATGCTCTGCGCCGTATTCTCCTGTCGTCACTTGAAGGTTTTGCTATTACATCCATTAAAATCGAAGGGGTTGATCATGAATTTGATACAATTCCGGGCGTGATTGAGGATGTGACAAACATAATCTTGAATCTTAAACAGGTACGGTTCAAGCATATTGTAGACGACATAGAGAATGAAAAAGTAAGTATTACTGTTTCGGGTTCGGAAGTGTTCAAAGCCGGTGATATAGGTAAACAATTGACCGGATTCGAAGTATTGAATCCTGAGTTGGTTATTTGTCGTTTAGATCCGAACGCTGGTTTCCAGATCGAGTTGACTATTAATAAAGGACGTGGATACGTTCCGGCAGACGAAAATAGAGATCCGAATGCAGATATACATGTTATTGCTATCGACTCTATTTATACGCCTATCCGTAATGTCAAATATTCGATTGAAAACTTCCGTGTTGAGCAGAAGACGGACTACGAAAAGTTGGTTCTTGAAATAGCCACTGATGGTTCTATTCATCCGAAGGAAGCGTTGAAAGAAGCAGCTAAGATTTTGATTCATCATTTCATGTTGTTCTCAGATGAAAAGATTGCTATTGAGACAGTGGATACAGACGGAAATGAAGAGTTCGATGAAGAAGTTCTTCATATGCGTCAGTTGCTTAAGAGCAAGCTTTCGGATATGGATCTTTCTGTTCGTGCATTGAACTGCTTAAAGGCAGCAGATGTAGAAACGTTAGGTGAGTTGGTTAAATTCAATAAAAATGATTTGTTGAAATTCCGTAACTTCGGGAAGAAGTCACTCACAGAGCTTGATGAACTGCTTGAGAGTCTGAACCTTTCATTCGGTATGGATATCACAAAATATAAATTAGATAAAGAGTAAGTATAGCGATGAGACATAATAAAAAATTCAATCACTTAGGTCGTACAAACACTCACCGTGATGCAATGCTTTCTAACATGGCTTGTTCTCTGATCAAACATAAGAGAATTTTTACAACCGTGGCTAAGGCAAAAGCGCTGCGTATGTTTGTAGAACCGCTTATCACTAAGTCAAAAGAGGATACAACTCACTCAAGACGTGTGGTATTCAGCAATTTGCAGGACAAATTTGCTGTAACGGAATTATTCAAGGAAGTATCTCAGAAGATTGGTGACCGTCCGGGTGGATATACCAGAATTATTAAGACTGGTAACCGTTTAGGTGACAATGCTTCAATGTGCTTCATTGAATTAGTTGACTATAATGAAAATATGCTGAAAACAGATACAGCTAAAAAAGCAACAAAGACAAGACGTTCTCGTAAAAAGTCTACAGTTGCTGAAGCAACAACAGAAGCAACTCCGGCTGCTGAAGAAAAAGCTGCTGAATAAGCATAATAATTTCAACAAACATATAAAAAGCTGGTCTGTTTTGCAGATCAGCTTTTTGTTTTTTATACTGTCATAACTATCATACCTCGTGTTAAGAAATTGTTATATAGTTGGTTAAATGATGATAGTTGCTTTATTTAACTATCATGCCATCTATCATATCTATCATTCTCTTTAGTTTGAAAGAGCAATATAAACTTCTTTTTCTTATTAAATATATTACTGAATATCAAAATAATATAGTGTTTATTTTCTTGACACCCGGGTCTCGTATAGTTTGACATCCGGATTACATGACCTTCAAGATGGGGGTGTAAAATAGGCTGAAACCGACATTTCAATGATGTTAAGTAGGTTATTTACGGAGCAAAGACAATATCTTTCAGATAAATTTATGCTTACATATCTCTTTTTATCCGATAATCCGATCGAGAGATTTGCCTTTTCTTGTTGAATAACATAGGCTACTTATCTGATCATTGATGAATTCTATTTGAAAACCGGAACATTCGCTGTTCGGGAGTTGTTATATTTGTACGAAAGAAAAACTCAAATATTTTAGAGATATGGAAATTGTAAAAGTAATAGGACGAGAAATCCTTGATTCACGTGGTAATCCGACAATTGAAGTTGATGTACATTTAGCTTCCGGTGCATTTGGCCGTGCTGCTGTTCCTTCCGGTGCTTCTACCGGAGAGAATGAAGCGATTGAACTTAGGGATGGTGATAAAAAACGCTATGGTGGAAAAGGCGTTCTGAAAGCTGTAGACAATGTTAATAAGATAATAGCTCCTGCAATTTTAGGCATGAGTGCTTTGGATCAACGTGGCATTGACCACAAATTAATCGAATTAGATGGGACAAAGACAAAATCAAATTTAGGAGCAAATGCAATGTTAGGTGTTTCTTTAGCTGTAGCAAAAGCGGCAGCCAATTACCTTGATTTGCCTTTGTATCGTTATATCGGAGGAACCAACGCATACGTATTGCCTGTTCCAATGATGAATATTATCAATGGTGGTTCCCATTCCGATGCACCTATCGCTTTCCAGGAATTTATGATTCGCCCGGTTGGCGCTTGCTGTTTCCGTGAAGGGTTACGTATGGGAGCTGAAGTTTTCCATGCTTTGAAGAAAGTCCTTCATGACCGTGGATTAAGTACTGCTGTTGGTGATGAAGGTGGTTTTGCCCCTGCATTGGATGGTACGGAAGACGCATTAAATTCTATCATGGCTGCGATCAAAGCTGCCGGATATGAGCCAGGCAAAGATGTAACAATTGCCATGGACTGCGCTTCTTCAGAATTTTATCATGAAGGAATATATGATTATACTAAGTTTGAAGGTTCAAAAGGCGCTAAACGTACAGCTAAAGAGCAAGTGGAATACCTTTCTGGCTTGGTAAGTAAATTCCCTATCGACTCTATTGAGGACGGTATGGACGAAAATGATTGGGCTGGTTGGAAGATGTTGACTGAAGCGTTAGGAAACAAATGCCAGTTAGTGGGTGATGACCTGTTCGTTACAAACGTAGAGTTCCTTAAGAAGGGTATAGAAGAAGGCTGTGCCAACTCTATCCTGATTAAGGTAAACCAGATCGGTACATTGACCGAAACTCTGGACGCTATCGAAATGGCACATCGTAACGGTTATACATCAGTAACATCCCATCGTTCCGGTGAAACGGAAGATGCAACTATCGCCGACATTGCTGTTGCTACCAATTCAGGACAGATTAAGACAGGTTCTTTAAGTCGTTCTGACCGTATGGCAAAATACAACCAATTGCTTCGTATTGAAGAAGAATTGGGAGCACGAGCTGTTTACGGTTATAAAACTTACAAAAAATGATCAAGTAAGATGATGTGAAAAAGGGGCTATCCGACTTTTTGGACAGTCCCTTTTTTTATGTTATTTTCTTTTCCTTTTATTCATCCATATTCCCGTAAATATCAGAATGCCGCAAACGATACAAAAGGTCTTCATAGAAATATATTTCCACTCTGTTTTCGTAATAAATGAATTGTATACAGGGCGGATAAAAGGCGTGTCAGCATGATGCAGCTTACAACGGGATTTGGCAGCCGCTTGTCGATAGCTGTCCAGGTCGAAGGAACATTTCTCATAGCAAAGCACCTCTTTGCCGTTAGGTTTCTTGGTTGAAGTTATCCAAGCTTTTACTTCCCGTTTGGTATATTGGGATTTAGGTAATGTATCATTAAAAACAGGGATGACGGTATATTGATGACGAGTCGTTCTGGTATGTGTACCACGTCTGCCGGTACGTGTTGTACGGGTGATGGTTACAGACCCCCTGCCTGATAAGTCAACTGTTAAAGGAGAGTCAAATTTAAAATAAAGAGCCGATTTTTCAGGGTTATATAAATCTTCGATGGAAGCATAATTTGCAATATCGTCAGCAGAATGGAACAGCCAGTTCTGTAGAGGAATATTGAATGCAAGTGTTGTGAAGAATATCAAAAAATAGAAAAGCGTAGCCCATTTCCCCTTATAGAAAAAATAGGCTAAAAGGGTGGCCACTATAGATGCGGCACCATACGATAGTATCAGTATCCAATCTTGTAAATAAGATTGTAAAAAATAAAAGGCTATAATACCCAGCAGAGTAGGGAAAATAAGCAGAGCCAGTAGATTATAAATCCAGTTTGTCATTTTGCATATACGTAAAATCGATTACAAAGATATCTTTTTTGTAAGTTGGTGGTATATGCAAAATAAAGATACTTTCCGGTAAAATTTACTCTTTCTTTTTAAAAATCATATCCCCGTCATTTTTTCAGCATGTTCCTCATCCGGAAGATAACAAGTATACGTTTTATCTGTAATAGGTAAAGAAGAAGTACGGATAGTACCTTGTTTGAATTTGGCTATATCGCTGATTAGTAATTGTTTGTCTGCTTCCTCATCTTCGGAGTTTTTCTCGATTAACGTCCCCATAACACTACAGTTTATCGCTTCTGTGGCAGCAGGGTCCAGTTTTTTAAACTCATGTTCCAATTTATGATATTTTCCTTTTGTCGAATAGGTTTTTTCGTTAGTGTTAGAAATACAAATATAAAAATAAATTTCAAATATCGAAGAGAAAAAGACCGACCATCACTGGCAGGTCTTTCCTTCTGTTGAAAATTTTAAATTTACCTAATCAGAGAGTGAATCTTTTAAATCATCTATCGTTATTGAAAAATCTTTGTTTTGATTGAGCCTGCCCAACACCAGCAGACCTGTTTTGCGAGCACTGGTTTCAGTAGGAAAAGACCGTATCGAATCAATTGCGGGAATGGTGGGTTGATAAATCAACGTCTTCTTGTTCAATACAATCCTGTAACCCCATCCATTCCCCAATTGAAACGTTTGCAACTCCGGTTGCCGGCTGCAGGGAGACCCCATTTCTCCTTTGCAGAAATGAAAAAGAATAAACAACAACGGCAGTATCAAGAGTCCCGTGACGATCCATTTATTTCTCATCATCTTCTTATTCATCATCTGGATCATAATCATAAGGGTGAAGTTCCCAAATGTCGTCAAAGCGATAAGTACTGCTTTTGCCCGTTGCTATATAGCCCCTTGTCCCGTTAGAGAAAGCGACTGCTACCGTACGTGTTGTGCCCTTGAAATCATGGATTTGCTCCCACAAATCAGTGGAAGGATAATATTTCCAGGTATCACTGCGGACACTACTTTGATCTCCGCAAGTCAGATAAGCTGCACCATCGATAACGATGGCAGAGCCGTTGGCACGTACAATATTATAATCATCATCGTAATCATCATCCGAAGAATTTGATAGGTTGCGAAGCTGTTTCCATTGTCCGGTGGAAGGATCAAATCTCCAAAAATCATCTACATATGTACCATTGTTGATACCACAACACACATATGCATATTCTCCGATTACAAAACTGGTTGCATTTTGTCGTTTGGTACCCCCGATACTGACAATCTGTGTCCACGAATCAGTCGATGGCGTGTAGGCGTAAAAATCTTTTAAATAATTTCCATCATATCCGGCACCGATATATCCTTTTCCTGAAATTCCGAAAGCAACCGCTCCATATCTGGCAGAACCGGGGAAGTCTGTTTTCTTTGTCCATTGATTGGAAGAAGGATCGTATTCGTAGAAATCTTTCAGATAGTTTTCACTGTCATATCCGGTACCGCAATATCCTTTATTATCTATGGAGAAAGCAACTGCCGAGTTACGTCCTATACCAGGGAAGTTTGCTTTTTGTGTCCAGGCATCCGTTTCCATATCATACTCCCAGAGGTCGGCTAACCGTTTCTTGCCGTCATAACCACAAACTATATATCCTTTATTCCCAATCGTAAATGAAGCCGCATCACTACGTGCCAACCCGTCGAAATCGGAAACGCGAACCCAATGGCCGACTAAATTATCATTATCTTCATTACCACATGCGGTAAATAATATGGGCAGTAAAGCTGCCAGATATACTGAAAATCTTTTATGCATCATCGTTTATACAGTGTTATATTTTCTGGACACAAAAGAACAGACCTTTTTATTGACACACAAATTAAATCGGCAAATGGGCTTTTACGTTCGATGAATGCCCTATGGGAGATGATAAATAAGCTTTCGGATGTGGAAAATAGAGTTATCCTGCTCATCTCCCTTTTAACAGACTAAAAGAGCCTGTTGGCAGTTTTTTTTTGTAAAACAAAGACTGAATAAAGTTCTTTGCGTCCGGTTAAACAATATATGTATGAGTAAAGCACTATCAACATTTTTTATTATCCTTTTATTTGCAGGCAGTTTCTCTTGTTATAATACCGGCAATGATTATGGCTCTGGTTTGGTAAACACCGCATTTCGTAATATATCGATTGATACCAGTACGATCATTGTTTCTTCGACTTTGATAGATTCGTTGGAAACTACCGGACAGGAAAAAGCTTTGGCCGGGCAATACAAACATCCTCTTTGGGGAACAGTCATTGCTTCTGCTTATTTCCCTTATTTGGCACCGTCTTATAGTACAGATGCCGATGAAACGGTTTTTCTTGATTCTTTGGTGTTGTCGCTGCCTTATGGAGCATATTTTTTAGGAGATACTGCCCGGCAACAACGCTTTACCGTACACCGGTTAAAAGAAAAAATAATATTGAATGATAATGGCTATTTATATAATAATTCTTCATTTGCTTATGAATCGGAGCCGATGGGAGAATTTACGTTTAAACCTCATCCAAATGGCGGAGAACCTCTATCTATCCGTTTGTCCGATGATTTTGGGAAAGATTTGTTGCTGCGTTTACACAGCAGGGACCAATCTGTTTCTTCCGAACGTTTTGAAGACTATTTCAAAGGGCTTGTTGTTGTGCCTGACCGTTCTGTCAGCCATTCGGTACTGTCTTTCCTGGTAAATGATACCTCTTCAACATTGGTTTTGCATTATCATGTGGCAGGAGAACTGACGGAAGAAACAGAGTGCGTTATTAAACCGAATACAGAGAAACAATTTTATAATATCAGCCACGACAGGAAAGGAACCGCATTGGAGAACTTGCCATTGAAAAATGTCGAAGTGCCATCCGGGAAAATAGGCAACCGGGGTTTTCTATTCGGAGGTATCGGTTGGTATACCCGTTTGAAATTTCCCTATTTGAATAATCTGCAACAACAGGGAAAACAAGTCATAATAGAATCTGCTTCCCTGAAAATATACCCGGAACCCGGTACCTATTCAACATATGATAATCTGCCGGATAGCCTCTACTTATATATTACAGATGAAAATAATGTGGTAACCGATGCTGTAAAAGATTATTTGGGAGAAGAAGTCCAAGCCGGAACCCTGGTACGTGATGACACTTACGATGAAAAGACTTACTATTATTTTGATGTCAGCACGTTTATGAAAGAAGAGCTCGGTGCCTTTGATATGTATAAACATAACCTGCAACTGGTTTTCCGGGAGGAAGATTACACCGGGTCATTCAAGAACCTGACCTTTTCCGACCAGCAAGGGCGCAGTCCTATCGTCTTACAACTAATTTATAAAGTCTATGAAAGCTATTAAATATATTCTTTTCCTTCTGATACCATCTTTCCTTTCAGCACAGAATGTAATGACTTCATCCCCCTATTCCATGTTTGGGATAGGTGAAATCGAAACCGGCATGTATGGTGCGACTTCCGGAATGGGAGGCGTATCTATCGGTATGCGTGGAAAAGAACTGATAGGCAGTGATAATCCGGCAGGGCTGACTGGTATAGATAGCTGCCGTCTATTAGCTGATATTTCCGTATTTGGAAAGTTGGAATCTTATAACTCGAAAGGGGCACAAAATAATACGTTTACCGGAAACCTTTCACGTATTGTGTTGGCAGGACGTATCGTGCCCTGCTGGTATACGGCAGTAGGGCTTACGCCTTACAGTTATGTCGGTTATTATTTTCAAAGCTCGCAGGAGATAGAAGGTTCCCCCGGTTCGTATGCAACCAGCACATTCAGCGGAGATGGAGGTTTGTCTAAAGTCTACTGGACCAATGCTGTTAAATTGCTGCCGACCCTATCCTTGGGGGTTAATATGAATTATATATTCGGGAATATCACCCAGACAGAAAGCCAAAGCTCAATGTATGTAACAGATAAGTTGTACGGTTCTGCATTCTCTGCCGATTTCGGCATACAGTACCACCGTGCTTTAGGACGGCAGTTGCATTTGACATTAGGCGCCACTTACGGATTTAAACAATCTATTTCATTGAAAAAGACGAAAACGGTGACCAGCGATACGTATTCGTCTAATTATGAGAAGAAAACAATCAAGCAAACTCTTCCCCGGTTTATCGGTGTGGGAGGCTCTGTAGAATATAAGAAGTGGACGTATGCCCTTGATTATAATTTCCGGCAATACAGTTCTTTAACCTCCGGAGATTCACGCATCAGTTTCCATGATGCACATGAATTACGTACCGGAGTTTCGTATTATCCGGGAGGTTTTTCTTCCGATAGTTTTTGGAAACGGACAATCTATAAAATGGGAGTGGACGTTTCTACGCCTTATATGCAAGTGAACAAAAATTCCGGCCTTTCCTGGAGGGTAACGGCGGGTATGGGATTCCCCGTAATGAACGGACGTGTTCATGTTTCTCTTTTCTATGACCGGATGAAGTTGAAAGAGAATACGTTACAGCGAGGCCTGACAGGATTGACTGTAACGTATACATTAAACGAATTATTCTATAGAGTGAAATTATAGAAACTTATCCCTCATATTTATCAGAAAGATAAAAGCAACATTTCTCCGGCATTGACACGAAGTTTCAGCTTCCCGGAAGAATATTTCAGCTTGCCTTTATAGAAGCGTCCGCTTTCATTGACAGCATATATGGATACTTTGCCTGATACCGGATAGCCGGAAGGCAACGTCCAAATTTTTTCTTTATATCCATCCTGGCTATAAGCAATCATATGATTGCCTTCTATCCATAAGGCTGGAACCATGACGTTATTATTGTCTACCAATACAGCATTTCCCAGCCGGATTTGCAAATGTCCTTTGTCTAGTTCCGTATGGACATTGCCCGAGAATTGTACAGCCTTATAATTCTCGCCTTCTACCCGGTATAGACGCTCAAAACGATTCAGGTAATTGCAGACTGCCGTCATTGTACAGAACCGTCTTGTAAATTCACTGTAATTGTCCAGACCTTTCATAAAAACTTTTTCTCCGTTCAGGTTATTTCCAAACAGGACTCCCCAATCACTGTCCGCATTGTTCCCTCCACAAATAATGGACGCTGGATATTTCAGATAAATTTCGTCATGCCCGAACCACCAGACCATTGGTTGGTATCCGATAAATAAATCCGTATTATCAGGCAATCCCTCATTGGTTACGTCAATGCCTTTGGAATCAAAATAGCGAAAAATATTTCGTTGGGCTTCCAACTCATCTTCCTGAGTATATGGCAGGTAGGAACTGATAGGTGATTGAGTACGTATCTGCCATTCGCCTTTTTCATCTTTGTAGGCTATTGGTGCCGCCGTGTGAAAAGCGTCGATATGTATTGTCCCCGCATCCTGTATAGGCAACAGTTTGCACAGACTATCGATGCGTTGCTGTGTGAAACCTTTTGCCCATTCTTGTGCATAACTAATCTGGTAACCCCATTCTCCGCCACGGAGGAATCCCCGTTCATCACGGGCTATCACATCATTTGCAATATATTTGTTCCATAGCGGGCTACCTTCGTAAGTATCAATCATGTTGATATGAAGGCTCACTGTCGTATTATATTTTTTGCCTTCAGCCATTAGCCAGCGGATACTTTCCAGACCGTTTTTGTCGTTTGGCCGCTTTAATGCCTCGTTCCCTTCAAAGAAGGCGGGATATTTGGAATCATGTCCGTTGTATTGCCATCCCACCAGATAGGCTATCTTAGGCATGCCGAGTGTAATGTTATCCATTCCTTTCAATAATTGGAGCGTCTGTTCACAGGTGGCATACACTGTTTGTTTTCCATTATCGCGATGTTTGAAGCGTCCGTCAAAAAGAGCTTGCGACATAAATATTTTTGTCACGAATGTCTTTGTATAATCGTGACGTAGATTTACTTTCATCTGAAAATCTTTAGGGAAATCCGCGTACACCGTATCGCGTTTCTGTGCATTTACAACTACGGACAGTAGAATACATAAAAAGAGAAAGGGTTTTTTCATAACACAACTGTTTTAATAAACATATTTTGGGCCTATAATTAATCACACAAGAAAAACAAAGGGTTATTTTAATCAGCGAAAAGTACAAATATATTTTTTTATAGCATCACTTATTAAATATTATTAGTGCTAAAAAAAGGTTGTGCATTAGTAAGGCTCCTTATTCGGCTAAAGCCAGCTTCCCCATCAATCCCGGCAAATAGGAATCGCTGATAGGAATTATTTCATTGCCGATGCGGATGCGTTTCCTCTCTATGTAGTTGATTTGGGATAAAGCGACTATATAGGAACGATGCACCCGGCAAAAGAGTGAACGGTCCAGGTTTTCTTCAAACCGTTTGAGGCTCGACTGTGAAAGGAGTGGTTTGCCACTGGTACGGTGCACCTTGACATAATCGCCAAAACCTTCAAGGAAAAGTATTTCATCCTTATGCAGGCGGATAATCTTACTTCCTTCACGTACGAAGATTGGCTGTTCGCTTTGCTCCTTGTACAAAACTTCATGTACTTCGTGCAATGCTTTATCCAACTTCTCAAAATATCCCATCAAAGTATTCAGGGTAGATGCATCTCCATCGAAAGTAATACATTTAAGCATAGTGTTTTACTCGTTTAGTTATGTTGCAAAATAAGTAGGATATTCGGTAAATAAAGGTTAATTGCCGATAAGTGGTACAACTTGGCCGGTGAAACGCCGTATGAAGTGGGGGAAATGGAAAAAATGGATATAGGAATAGATATTGGGGAGAGTTTATATCATAAGAATTGGCTGCGCGGATTGTTTCCACTGGCGGCGCAGATTGTTTTTATAATGTGCGCGGATTGTCTTTACTACGTTCCGGGTAGTGGAGACAATCCGCGCATCTATTTTTAGCTACATGTACCCTAAAGGAGGTCAAGCTTTTTTTCTGCTTGTTCTTTTCTTAGTTGTTGTTTTCTCAGCCGCTTCAGCAATAATTTTGAGGCATTCTTCTAAAGTAAGTGCAGCCGGATCGGTCACAGTTTTGGGAATGCGGTAATTATTTCCTTTATAAGCGATATAAGGTCCGAAGCGTCCGTTCAGAATTTCCATATCGGGATCTTCATCGAACTTTTTCAAGAAGCGTTGTTCGTCTTTCTTCCGTTTTTCCTGGATAAGTTCGATTGCTTCATCTGCTGTAATAGTCAGCGGATTTAAATCTTTCGGAATTGAAATGAACTTGCTGTCGTGGCGGATAAATGGCCCGAAACGTCCTATTGCGGCAACCATATCTTTCCCTTCATATTCGCCGATTGTACGTGGAAGGTCGAATAGTTTTAATGCTTCTTCCAATGTAATTGTTTCGATGGATTGCCCTTTCATCAACGTAGCAAACTGGGGCTTGGGGGCTGTTTTATCTTCTGCATGAGCCTGTCCGATTTGGACTACAGGGCCATAACGTCCGATTTTTACAAATACGGGATTACCGCTTTTCGGGTCGATGCCCAGTTCGCGTTCTCCTACTTTATGTTCGGTCTTAACAGCGGAGGTCGCTTCCACGATCGGATGGAATAGTTTATAGAATTTGTCGATGGCTTTGGTCCAAACCATTTCACCTTCTGCTACCGCATCGAATTCTTTTTCAACGTTGGCGGTAAAGTTATAATCCATTACATCCGGGAAATACTCCATAAGGAAGTCGTTTACAACCGTACCAATGTCTGTCGGCATTAGTTTATTCCGGTCGGCTCCCACTATTTCTGTTTTTTCCGTTTCTTTTATCTTGTCTTTAGCAAGGGTGATAACGCAATATCTACGTTCCGTACCATCTTTATCTCCTTTTACCACATATTCGCGATTCTGGATTGTCTGGATAGTAGGGGCATAGGTGGAAGGGCGTCCGATACCCAGTTCTTCCAGGCGGCGTACCAGACTTGCTTCTGTGTAGCGCGGCGGACGTTGGGTAAAACGTTCGGTTGCTACAATATCTTTCAGGCTTAATTTTTCATTTAACTTAACCGGTGGTAGTAAGCCGTTTTCCTGTTCTTTTTCATTCTCGTCGTCATTACTTTCCAGATATACCTGAAGGAAACCTTCGAAGGCCAACACTTCGCCGACTGCTACGAACTTTTCAGTTTTGCCGCTGACACCTACCGATATGGTTGTACGTTCGAGTTCTGCATCTGCCATCTGGCAAGCAATTGTACGCTTACGGATTAATTCGTATAATTTCTTTTCCTGTGGAGTACCGCTTATCTCTACATTATTAATATAGGTAGGACGGATCGCTTCGTGTGCTTCCTGTGCACCTTTACTTTTTGTATGGTATTGGCGGAATTTATAATACTTTTCTCCATATGTACCGGTAATTACCTCTTTTGCCGTACCGAGAGCTAAATCACTCAGGTTTACGGAGTCGGTACGCATATAGGTGATTAATCCGGATTCGTACAGACGTTGTGCAATCATCATTGTTTGCGAAACGGAATAACCCAGCTTGCGGGCTGCTTCCTGCTGCAAAGTAGAAGTTGTAAACGGAGGCGCCGGCGATTTCTTAACCGGTTTCGTTGTAATATCATCGATTGTAAAAGAAGCGCTTTTGCAAGATTCGAGGAAGTCAATTACCTCTTTTGGGTCTTTTAACCTGCGTCCCAGTTCTGCTTTCAGGATAGTTGTTCCGTCAGGCAGGATGAAATTGGCAATGATACGGAAAGCTGCTTCCGAAACGAAATTGTTTATTTCACGTTCACGTTCTACGATAAGACGTACTGCTACGGATTGTACACGGCCGGCAGAGAGGGCAGGCTTTACTTTTCTCCATAAAATAGGGGAAAGTTCAAAACCCACAATGCGGTCCAGTACACGACGTGCCTGTTGTGCATTCACCAGGTTTATATCGATATTACGTGGTGTCTCGATGGCATGGAGTATGGCACTTTTTGTGATTTCATGGAAAACGATACGCTTGGTGTTTTCCGGTTTCAACCCCAGTACTTCGTACAAATGCCATGATATTGCTTCTCCCTCACGGTCCTCATCGGATGCAAGCCATACCTGTTCGGCACCCTTTGCTTCAGCTTTCAATTCGCTCACCAATTTTTTCTTATCGGTGGGAACTACATATTGAGGAGCGTAATCGTGTTCAATATCAATACTGAATTCTTTAGTTTTCAAATCGCGGATATGCCCATAGCTTGACATGACTTTGTAGTCTTTTCCAAGAAATTTCTCAATGGTTTTTGCCTTTGCAGGGGACTCCACTATAACCAGATTTTTTTGCATAATAACGTCTTCTCTTTTAGAAATCGGTTGCAAACATACATAAATAATTAACGTAACCCTATATCTTTGTATTTGAAAATTGAAAATCGGATGTTGAAAATGAGGATAGTTCTTATGGATGAACCTTTTTCAGCGCCACTGGTTTTCAATTCACAGTTACCAATATTCAATAAATGGAAGTATGGATGCAATCAAACAATTAATTCTTGAAGGTAAAACAGATGAAGCGATTCGTTTGTTGGATGATTATATTAAAAATAACGCTTTTTCGGATGAGGCGTATTACTTGCGTGGCAATGCGTATATAAAAAAAGGGGATATTCGGCAAGGACTGAATAACTATTTAAAGGCAGTAGAAATAAATCCGGAAAGCCCGGCGCAGGTGGCATACGATGCGCAGATACGGATTATGAATTTCTATAATAAGGATATGTATAATCACTAAAAGCCAGATCAATAAAACTCAACCAAACATGGATTGTCCTCGGGTTGTATGTCGTGGATAATCCCATTTTTATCTTTTATTGGTATGTCTTGCAGCATATCCGCTTCTATATAGAGTAATAGACCGGATGAACTTTCCCCAATGTTTATTGTTTTCAGAAAGCTCATATCTTTCAATCCGAATAGGTCGTTCTCTATGTTGGATGTAACAGAAAAACTTCCGACTGTACATGCTTCGGCGGCGGTTGCCGGGACAGAAACAATATATTCGTCATTTTCAGAACGTATATTGACAATGGTTTTTTCTTTTAACTTCTGTATCCCTCGAATATAAGGCTTTCGTTGGCCTATATGCCAGATATAGTCTTGTCCGTATTGTATGAATAAGTCGAGTAATTCTTTATCTGATAATAGTTCTTGGCAATTGCAAAGGATACCCCTGTGGAAATTTTTCTTTTCCAGATCAAAAGAAACATAGCTGTTAGCCATACCTAATTGAAATATCAATTGGGAAGAATATTGCCGGAACTGAACCGGACGCCAAACAATATAAGCAATCTCTTTCTCTAAAAAAACGGAAATAACTTTGCCCTCTTCATTTGATAATGTTAACATTTGTTTGTTTTGCCCTGTCAATAGTAAAATATGGGAAACATCAATACGTTTGAATTTATTAATAACAAAAGGATAATGGATGGACTGCAAATAGGTTAAATGCTCCGCATCATAGATCTTAATATGATCGTAGTCACATAACCATATTTCATCCCGACCATCAACTGTATATACGTCAAAATCACCTATATACGTATACTCTTCGGGGCCACTACCCAGGCAATTCAAGGATGAAATAAACTTCCCGTTCTCATCAAAACGGAGGATCCACCGATCATCTGAAAGCAGGTAATAGGTGTTGTTATGTTTCTTTATTTTATAAATCTTTCCTAACAAAGAGTCATCAGTTGTCTCCAATGGGATTAAACGGCATGAATCAGTCAATAGCTCGGATAATTTTATTTTGTTGCCGGATGGCGAAAATGATTTTAAATTACTTATCAGCACAGGTGATTCCCTCTTTTTATCACAGGCGATAAAAGTAAATATAAAAAGTATGCTGCCAATACAGATATAAAGTAAACGGTTCATCGTCTGATTTTTTTTAATTTTGTCTTTATCAATATCCAATCATCTCCGTTATCGTCCTTCGACAATAATTCAGCCAGACATTTATATGAAGGCTTTTTTTCTGTATATTGTTCTATCAAATCCTTTCGCCTAAATGTAAAATATAGCTGTTCTCCGTCCCCTCCTACAATATCACTGCATAGCCCGTCGAATACACTGTCGAAGGTTGATAATTTGTTTGTTCTCAAGTCAAGCATGCAATAATGATTCCGTTTACCTTCCAACTTGAAAAAGAGATGTCCGCAAGCCTGATAGAAACCATTAATAGTAAAGATATATTGTTTCTTTTGCATTAAAGAAGCAAACTCTTGATCCGAAAATCCTTTTGCCGGAAACATTTCTTCTACCAACAAATCACCGGAAAAATCTAACCGGCAATAGGCCTCTACAGTATTAATCTTTGGATTATACGTATAGATTGTATCGTTATTCGGAAAAAGACAGTACATTATTTTATTTTTTGGTTCCAAAGTAAAGGTATTGTGAGGGATTTTTCCATTTATATGTTTTTTTGTGTCACGGTAAATAACAGCTTTTTGTATAGATAATGAATCTTGCAAAGAAATAAGGATATTAAAGGGTGACTTGGTTTCTAACCGTCCGTCGTAAAATAAAAAATGTGTTTCATCAGGCATACACATGCTTACGGCAGTAAAGGGTAATATTCTCCGTCTGATAAATTCTCCTTTTAGTGAATATTGATTGAGATACTTGTGGTCATCTAAGATTAGCAATTCATTTTTTAGGGTATCAATATAAATATCTGTTGGGAATACAAGTTTGTTCTTCCCTCTATTATCTATCTTTTTTAAAAGTTTTCCAGTATCTGTATAAACAAAGACTGAAAAATCTGATAATGAATAGACATAGATATAATTTAGATAACAAAGGACCTTCCAATTTTCAAGGTAATAATTATCCGATAGCACCACACAGGAAATATCTTCTATCCAGTCTGCGAATATCAAACTTGTATGGTCATTCATATTTATGGTAGGAACGGAAATCGATCCTGTTTGCTCTTTAGGATAGGAGCATGCGTATAATAAAGGCAATAATAATAAAATGAGTTTTTTCATATTTGTTGTTTAAAGAATATTCCACACATTAATAATTGTAGTAAAATTAATGTGTGGAATAATAGATGAGAAAATTTTACTCAGTAGAATGCCCAGGCTTTACAGCACCACAAGCACACTCATATCCTGCCCCTGTAACAATGCAAATAACTTCTTTTTCTGAAGCATCACGAGTAGCCCAATGACAAGTGGATCTTGGTGTAATGTTTTGTGTTAAAGCAGTTATATTTTCTAATGCTAAATCAGACGGCGATAGTTCTGTTTTTTCAGAATTAGAACTCCATCCTAATGTTACAATCATTATCAGTAATGTTGATAATATAAATTTCTTTTTCATAAATATTGATTTAAATTAAATCATATTACAAATATAGGTGTTTTTTATATACTAGATAATAAAAATACACTTAATCTCATAAGGGCACCCAAAAATTAAATATTTGTATTGTTTCTTGCTGTAATATATAATATGTTTTTGATATTATATGGGATGATAATTTTTCTGCAGAGAATATTCAGTTAGCGACTCGAACATATTTATTCTTCCGGAGCAAACATAGGGTCCCATGCCGGGAGGCGGGTCGGTTTCTGTTTTAATACTTCTTGAACCTTGGAGGTGATATATTTTTTATCGACAACAAGGCGGAACATGTATTCGTTGAACCATTCGTCGGTCATAATCAGGTGACCGGCATTCGCTCCGGGTCCCCAGCTATTTTCAACCATCCATTTTTTAGGCGTACCGTTAGCATCGAGGTCAACAGCCATCAAGGTCATAGCATGTGACGAACCGCTGCTGAATGTCTGGATACGCTGTTTCTTGTCCATACCGAAAGTTGTTCCCATCAACGAGCCGTAATCGTAGTAATTAACGTCCAGCAAACCTCTTTCACGGTCGAAAAATTTACCTACGTCGCAGGAGAAATACATCATAGTGCTGTCTTTGATTGAGGCAATAGCCATTTCTTTAATATCTTCAATCGGAAGGTTTACGTAAGTCCAGTTTTTACCGTCATAACGGTGACGGTCGAAATCGATTTCATACAATTTATAAAAATCACGACTCGGGTCATTCATCAACATCACGTAGTTGTTCGTCAGGTCTTGTCCGATATATTCGTCGAAGAATGATTTCGGAGTATATTCTTTCGTTTCAACCGGTTTGCCTTGTGCATCTTTGCGTGTCCACGTAAATTTCGTAGGAGGTTCGCCCAGGTTCAGTACTAACATACGGTAAACAGTACCCAGCATTTCTGTTTTCTGCTTTTCCAAATCTGTTACTTTGGTCCCTTTTGCGGAGGCTTCTCTCAATTGCAGACCGAATTCTTTCAGTTTCAGTGCTATCAGGTTAGCCATGCGGCCCGTACTTTCACTACTGTTTGTTTCAACCATCACGTCAGAAGGCACAACACCATATTTCCCCAGTATGTCGGAAATTCCGGTAAACTGGCCGCCATCGCTTAAAGGATTCTTAAACAGCCATTCAACCATTTTATCATCCATCGGCTTTTCGCGGGTGTCGATGATGCCTTGCAGGAATAGATTGGCTTTTTCCAGTTGATCCCAGAAAAATGAATAGTTCTGGGAGAATTGGAAGTCGCCCATTTTATATTTTTCAATCGCTTGTGCACGAAATACATTTAAACCTGTAAACAGCCAGCAACGACCGGATGATTTCTGGTTGGTAATGCCTTTACTGTTTACTTTGTTCGAGAAATACGTGTCGAAATTGTTTTTACTGTCAGAATTAACTGCCAGTTTGTTTATGTCATTATTGCTAATGGCATTGTGAATGGCTTTATCAGCCGGCGTCCCTTGGTAAGCTTGTTTGATTTGCTGTAGCATTTGTGGCGAAATACCGCCCTTGTCCTGTTGCGCTTGCGCCGAGAAGGTAATACTCAAAGCGAGTGCGGACATCCATAAGAAGTTTTGTTTCATAAGACCAATGTGTTTTTAGGATTCTATAGAGGCAAAGATAAGAGTTTAATAATAAATTGCAGCCATAAAATCTTTGTCTAAATTAACCATATAAGCTAAAAAATTAATTTAAAAGGTCGAGATTCGGGATTTAAAAATGTTTTTGTGAGTCTTGCGTTATAAATAATGTTCCTTTCCGGATAAATGAGATTAATTCTGTTTTGTGTTTTGTTAAACAAAACGATATATTTGTTTCGTGAGTCAACCAATTTTAAAAGAAGAGTTTTATGAAACATTTCCGGCTATTTCTTATTTGTGTATTTTCTTTGTTTGGAACTTCTTGTTTCGGGCAAATGCTTGCTCCGGGGAATGAACGACCGATAGCGTTGAATACAAAGGATGGAACTTTGAACGGAAAGCTTTGTCTGCCTGCAAAAGGAGAGAATATCCCGGTCGTTTTATTAATATCAGGTTCCGGACCAACGGATATGGATGGTAATTCGGCCATAGGACAGATGAAGAATAACTCGCTGAAATACCTGGCAGATAATCTGGCGAAACAGAATATAGCCTCTTTACGTTTTGATAAACGCGGAATCGCATCCAGTGCGTCAGCAGGAAAAGATGAGTATTCCGTACGTTTGGAAGACTTTGTAGAGGATGTGAAAGGTTGGATAGACCTTTTGGCCCGTGACAAAAGATTTTCCGGTATTCTGATTGCCGGACATAGTGAAGGGTCATTAATAGGAATGTTGGCATCTCAGAACAATCCGAAAGTAAAAGCATTTATTTCTTTGGCAGGTCCGGGAAGACCTATGTATGAATTATTGGAAGAGCAGGTTTCGTCTCAGCCGGAAGTAATCCAGAATATGGTCGTTTCCATAAACGATTCATTAAAACGAGGTAAGTTAGTACCGAATGTTCCATTAGGTTTGCAGGCTTTGTTTCGTCCGTCAGTTCAGCCTTTTTTAATTTCTTGCTATAAATATAATCCGTCGGAGATTGTGAAAACATTAAAGGTTCCGGTGCTGATTGTTCAGGGGAAGACCGATATTCAGGTTTCTGTAAAGGATGCAGAATTACTCAAACAATCGGCTCCTTTTGCTGAAATATGCCTGATAGATAAGATGAACCATGTTTTGAAAGAATGTGATACAACAGAACCGAATAAACAGTTGGCAGTTTATGCGGATCCCTCATTGCCTCTGAGTTCCGCATTAGTTCCATGTCTTACCTCTTTCATTAAAAAGCATCTACGATAAGAGTTTATTCCTAAGCCCGGCAATATCATTGACTATGTAATTTGCCCCGGCTTTTTCCAATTCTTTCCGGTCGCCATATCCATAAAGGACGCCTATGGAGTCGATGTTATTCTCTTTTGCTCCGATAATATCATGTTTGCGGTCGCCAACCATAACGATGGCAGAGGGGTTGTTTAGTTTGTTTGTTTCTAATACATGGCGGATAACGTCTCCTTTGGTATAAAACGAGCCATCCAGCCCGCTGCCTGCAACAAATGAGAAATACTTGCTTAGATTGAAATAATCGAGGATACGTTTAGCAAAGATAGTAGGTTTGGAAGTGGCTAACATAAGAGATTTTCCTTGCAGGTTAGCCGCTTCCAGAAAATCATTTATTCCCTCATACAGTTTATTTTCGTAAATGCCGGTTTCTGCAAACCGTTCCCGGTATTTTACAATCGCCTCCTTTGCCTGTCCGTCTGTAAAATTATAGAATTCGCGAAACGAATCGTAGAGGGGAGGACCGATAAAAGGGTAGAGGACTTTTCTGTCTTCTACCCCGATACCGAAATGATTTAATGCATATTCTACAGATTTTGTAATACCTTCAGCCGGGTCTGTAATCGTACCGTCCAGGTCTAAAAGAATATATCGATAATTTAGCATTTACTTGTTTCTACCTGTTAGAAATTGATGTTTACCCCAATCATTGCACTGAAGCTTTGGAGCGGGTAGCCATAATACATTTCGTATTTTTGGCATAAAACGTTATTTAGTTTCAGGTACAATCCGAATGTATCATTGAATGCATATGTTCCGGTCAGGTTCAGTTCATTGATGTTCTTCATCTTCTTTTCTCCATAACCGATAGCCATAGTTTTGCGGTCTGTTGCCAGATAATAATCCAAAGAAGCAGACAGTTTGGGAATAGGACGAACCGTTACACCGGCAGTGAATTCCATTTTAGGCTTTCCATATGCAGCATAGGTAACGTTAGAATCATCCGGAGATTTTACTTTCCAGTGATTATAAACTCCTTTTACATTAATATCGAATAGTTCCTGATAGCTATATTTCAGGTTGATTCCTGCAAATAAATGGTCTGCATCAGCCTGGAAGGCATTGCTTACGTTGCCGAAATAGTTTTTGCTGTAATAATAGCCCGGAATAAAGAATACGTCATTCTTTGTAATCTTATATCCTCCGAATACGTCAAACCAGAATCCCGGAACGATACCACTTTTGATACCGATAGTTGCATCCAGGAAGTTACGGGATGGAAGCAGTTCCATGGTAGGATTGATATAACGGTTTACCTGGGAAATGTCGTACATACTGTTGGAATATAATTTCCCGGTTGCGATAGCATACAATACAGTCTTGTCTGCAACTTCTATGTCTGCTGCAATGTTGGGAGAAGCCATTATCTTTTTGTTTTCTCCGGTAATGAACATCACATTAGCTCCCAGTTTTACATTCCAGTTGTCGCCTTCTACCTTATAATAAGGAGAAAGGGTACCTTCCGCATGATTTTCGAAGAACAGGTACGGAGTATTGCCTTTTAAGGGGAGGTTATAGTTGAAGTATTCGAAACTACCGCCTAACCCAATAAGTTGGTTACCACCGAAAGCCGCATTCAAATCGAATTTTACATCAAATGTATTCTCGGCAGGTCCGTTCAACTCTTTTTCTAATGCGTATTTATGAGAAAAATAGGTATAACCCAAATCCAGCATATATCCGAAAGGAGCACCTTCTTTTGATTCGATGCCGACTTTACCCTGCACGGTCTGGTTTACCTGGTTTGTACTGCGGTCTGTAAAATCCGGGTCGAAACTGTTAGTGGTGTTATACATCGGAAGCCCGTAATAATTGAAGCCGGAGTAGCCATATTTGAAACCGGCATTAAATACTAACTTATCGAATGCATGCTTATAGTTGATGCCTCCCACGTTATCATTCAGTTTGGCTTTTACTTTTTCGTCCCAGTCTATGTATTTTACTTTGCCGTTAGTGGAACGGTGGGAAAGCCAGATATTCAGATTGTCTTTTTCCGTACTCAATATATGGTATCCGAAATCGCCGTTGATATTCAGATACGTACCCAGACCGAAGTTAAAATAACCACGACGCTTGTTGTATTGGATATCTGTCATCACATTGCCGGAAGGGAGCAGGCTGATTTCTTTTTCAGGGTCTGCCGGCACGGTAAATGTGGCATAAGAAATAGGCATTTTCTTAACTACCGGCATTTTTATCACCGGAAGTGTGTTGACTTTGTTGGCATCCTGCACCGTCGGGTCATATTCCCGTTCCAGTGTCATTTCTCGGTTCAAGTCTTTTTCCTTTGTCTTGTCTTCCTGCGCACTGACGGTTGCAACGGAACCCAGCAGGGTTATTACGCACAAGGCTTTTATATTAGATACTGTCTTCATCGTTTTTTAATTCTTTAGTTTACCCAATCTGTTCTTTATCATTCCTGCAATGTCATCGTCACCCTTATAGTTGTTTTGCAAACTGGTCAGATATTGACGTGCCTGGAAATCGTCGCCGCGGTGGATATAAATATCAGCTAACAGGATAAATCCGCGTGCCAGCCAGTATTGATGAGGTGTTCCGTTTTCAATGAAATTCATCAGCACTTTTTCTGCATTCTTGTCGTCATTACCGTTAAAATAGAGTTGAGCCAGCAGGTAAGTCGCTTCTGCACCTTGCACCGTACGTGTATCTTTGCTCAATTCTTTCAAATCAGGTAAAGCTTTGTTTTCCTGTTTCAGTTCGATATACGCTTTTGCACGGGCATAATGTGCTTCAGCCTGTAGTTCGGGTGATAATTTGGTCGCTTTCAACAACTCTGTTGCAGCCAGCAGTGCTTCTTTCGGTTCGCCAGCCTGTACGGCACAACGCATAATCCCGAGTGAGGCAGCCTGTTTGTTTTCCGGTTTTTCGGCAACTACCTGCAATTGTTTGAAACTTTCTAATGCTGCCGGATAATCTTTCGTTACATATTCGATTTCCGCTTTACGTGCGATCGCTTCTTCGCGGAATTTGATGTCTCCGCTCTTTACAACAGTGTCGAACAGACGTTTTGCTTCGTCATATTCTTTTTTAGCAAAAGCAATACTTGCCAGATAGAAATTTGCGTTTGCACTGAATGCTCCTTCCGGGAATGTTTGTAAATAATTATTCAGGCTCTTGCGGGCTCCTTCGTTATCACCACGCGTAAATAATTTTTCAGCAGCCAGATAAGTAAGAGAATCTTGTTCGCTCACTTCAAAATGGACATTACCGCCCAAAGAGTTGGCATAGTTTGCAAACGAATTGATATCGTTCAATTCAAGATAAACGGACTTCAAATCCTGTAAGGCAACTTTCGCTTCTTCACTTCCCGGATAATTACTGATAACATGCTTATAGGCATCAGCTGCTTTTTCCGGTTGGTCACTGTTGAAATAAAGCAAACCTAACTGGATACCGGCTTTACGGGCAAGGCTGCTTTGAGGGAACTTGCTGATTAGTTGTTGGAAAGCCTGTGCAGCAGACTGGCTGTTTTCAATCAGCACATAAGTACGTCCTTTTTCATACAAAGCATCGTCTACATATTGGGATTCCGGATATTCGCGAATCAAGCGGTCCATCGCATTGATTTTTCCCTGGTAGTCTTTCTGTAAGCCAAGCAGGAAGCCTTTCTGATAAACAGAATAATCTCCGGCTGAAGGTTGTAGCTGAGCTGCCTTTGAGTAGTTTTCCTCTGCCATGGCGAACTGGCGGTTCTGGTAAAGGCAGTCGCCGATACGGTTATAAGCGTCAGACAAAGAAGCAGCCTGCTGGTTGCTTTCCAAATCGGCATATTGGCGGAAACGGTTCAATGCTTCACTGTATTGTCTCAGCTTGAAGTAACAATAACCGAGGTTGTAATGAGCAAGTGCATACATATCGGTGTTACGCTGGCGGGTATTGTTAAGGTAAGTACGGAAGTCCGATATGGCATTGGTATATTCTCCCAAGCGGTAATAAGCTTCTCCACGCCAGAAATAGGCTTCGTTGCGAGCTTCCATATTATAAGAGCCTAAAGAAATGGACTGGCTGAATAAACTAACAGCTTCATCCAGTTTCATATTTGTAAAAGCCTGTGTTCCCAGCTGGAACAAAATATCCTGTTTGGCTTCCAGTATCTTTACACTCGGATGTTTGATCTTATTGATAGATTTTAATGCCGCATCGTAATTCTTGGTGGTAAGATACACTTCTACCAGGTAGTCGTTTACTTTGTCGGCATATTGTGAGTTCGGGAAATCATTCAGGAAATCTTCAAAGATAGTAACAGACTCTCCGAAACCGGTGAACGCCGTGTCATGTATCAACAATGCATAGTTGTACAAGGCAACCTCTTTGATTTGTTTATCGTAAGATGCGGTAGCCGCAGCTTCGAATGCCATACGTGCATTGTTTTTATTCCCCAGTTTCAGGTAAGATTGCCCAAGATAAAGATAGGCATTCTGGGTCAAGGCGTCATTTTCGTTGACTGTCCGTCCCAAAGCCTTTATAGCATCCTGGTAGTTCCCTTTATTATAGTAGCAAACACCCAATATGTATAAATCTCCTCGCAACGGATTGTCGGTGGAAGATACATATTGGCTTAGCATACTGATTGCTTTGTTCTGGTCTCCCAAATGGTAGTATGAGTTACCTAAAATCCGGTATACTTCGCTATTATTTTTACTGTTCGGATAAGAGGATAGAAGTTCTTCCCCTTCGTTTATCACTTTTTCGTATTTGCTTTGGATGAAATAGATCTGTGCGATATAATAGAGTGATTGTTCCCGGTAGGTCGGGTTTTCCTTTAAACGATTGAATTCAATCAACGCATTATTGTATTTCCCTGTAGCATAATCGATATAAGCGACATAATAGGAAGATGCTTCTTTATATTTGTTTCCAACCTGGGTAATACGGGAGAAATAGCTTCTTGCTTTGTCTTTGTCGCCGGTCTGAAGTAAGGAGTACGCCAAACGGAACGAGTAAGTTTCCTGCTGTTCAGGGCTTAGCATATCGATATCAGCTTCTCTGAGCCAGAAAATAGCTTTTTGATATTCTCCTTCTCCGAAATGGACGGAACCGATCAGGAAATTAATTTCATCGCTATGCCGTGATGACGGATAGTTTTCCAGATAATCTTTTAATAACTCTCCGGCGTTCGCACGTCCCTGTTCGTAAGCGGAGCAAACCAGCATATAGTCTGCTTCCTGGATAAGGTCCGTATTCGTGGAGTGTTCTTTATAAGCTTCCAGCTTGTCGATACACCCGGAATAATTTTTTAAACTGAATAGTTCTTTACCTTCTACAAACAGACGGTCCGGTGCATCAAACTGATGGGATCGTTGCCCGCTTGCCACATGACTTCCCAACACTAAACATAGTGGAATAAGTATTCTCTTCATCACTCTTTTGCTTTTCTTTATAAAAATATAACGCAATAAGTCTATTATATGTTGCAAAGATAGATAAAAATGCCTGATTTTCGGTTTGCTATGAGTGAAATTTGAAAGCAGACTTTATTCAGGTCTGCTTACGATATAAGGCTTTTTAAAATCTATTCGGGTATTTTTAAGGATATCCACCTCATCCAACAGAATTGCGGATGGCACAACGTAAGATGTTTTCACATCATTAACAACACGATTGTAAATATTTTCTTCAGACGATACGCCGGAAATACGCTTCATGGAACGCAGTAGCAAATCCTGTATGACAGCTCCCCGTATAGGTGTTTCTGTACCGGTGGTAACATCAACCCGGCGGATTTGGATGGGGGTATTGGCATTCAGTTTGCGTATGATGTAGGCATAGGCATAGTCTTCTTCTTTTGCTGCATTAATCAATTTTTGCTTGAGTTGGGAAACCGGTTCTGTTTGCTTGCTGCATAAACGGAGCACTCCGGGATATATCCCGGCATCATTACCTCCGATAGAACTTCTGGCATGTCCGTTGGATTGGCTGAATGATTTTGTGGGTGTGCGGGAAGTAAGCATGTCGATTAATACGCCATCCTTGATTAATGTGCATGCTTTATCGGGAGCCACTCCCTGAGCGTCGACCGGATAATAACCGAATAACTTTTTATCCTTATATTCGGGAGTTCCGCTCATCGCTATAAGTGACAAGTCACGCGAAATCACTTTTTTATTTATAAATGCGTCTAAAGCGTTACCACGGGTTCTTTCGCTATCGTAGCCTTTGAATCTTTCGCTTAGGATTGGCTTGCGTTTGGCAATGATACCATTGTTATTGTTGACGAAAAGATTGCAGATCAGGTCGGCTACAGCTTCGCCTTCAAAGAGTACCGGACCTACATAAGGTTCATCTATCATGGGGGCATTCTGTATTTCCTGAATAAATTCCGCTTGTTTTTTACATATTGCTTTTAGACTTTCCAGGGAGGGTAAATCTTCAAAAGAACTGTAAGGCATACTGGCTTCGTAATTGATTGTTTCCCCATCTTTAGTCTGTGCCTGAGTATAAATAAACATGAGGACCAGCTTGTTTGAGTAACGGCATATGGTTCCTTCACTGTTACAGTATCTTACGTCTGCATTCCCGATATATATACGGATATAGGAGTTATCGATATTTTTATAATCAGCAAAGACTTTGGAGGCTTCTTTGATGTATTCACTTATTTTTTTTCGGTCGGGTTGTTGCTGATGAACCGGATAGATATGAGTGGAAGCTGTCATTTTTTGAAAGTCGGGAATATTTTTCTCTTCTTCCGGGATTTCTATCTGGTTGATAAGACTTTGTTTGTTGTTGTATTGCTCGGCGGCCTGTTTATATTTTTTATCCAGAACGCGCCATATTTCAGTACGGATTGCTTCGTCATTTGTGCCGTTAACCATTCGGGATGGTTGTTCGTGCTGATAGAGCTGCTCGTATGAGAGGAGTACGTTCTGGTTTGTATTCTGGTAGTCGCCGACGACTACATTCGCCGTACCATTATTCGCCTCTCCGATGTTGTCATATACCAGGCTTCCTAACACAGCTTTAACGACCAGTAGAGAAAGTGTATTCATTCGGTAGTCGATAAAACAGGGGGATACTACATGGGCGAGCTTTAGCCCTTCCATGTTCCGTTGAATTTCTTTTTGTATGCTGTTTAATACTGGGTCTTTATCTGTTTCGCTGGCTGATATTGTTGGAGTTCCATTAGAAAGCAGCATGATAGTGGCAATCAGGGATAATAGGGAATGTATATTTTTCATGATATTTTTTATTAATGGGACGATATTTTTTAAGGACGTGGTAAAATGGGAGGTAAAACGTGGGATTTCGGTTGTTTTTGCGTTTCAATCATTTTTACATAAACCGCAGGAGCAACACAGGAAACCGGGATATTACCGGATTCTGCACCACAATATCCGTTGAAAACCCGGTGTTCGTCTCCACAGGCCTCTATATGTGAGAACATCGATAACGGGGTTCCGATTAAGCTGACACCGCGAACCAGTTCGTCTGGCCTGCCATCAATATAAATCCGGTATACAAGCAGTGGATTTACATAAAAGGCATTTGCATCAATCCGGTTTATATTGGTGAAACCTCCACTTACTTTATCGAAAATATATCCATATGGCTTATTCTGTTTTTTCAATTCATCAATCAGGCATTGGCGTAATTCTTTATCCGTTTTAGGTGTGGATGACTCTATAACCATATTTGATTGTCGGGTTACCGGTTTCAGGAAAATCATGCCACGTCCGTGTCCATTGGAATGAAGATGACCGTCGATAGGGGTCCGGCTCATTAAAAAATCTTGCAGGATTCCATTTTTGATAATTTCAACTTTACGGCTTTTTACTCCTTCGTCATCAAAAAGATAATATCCGCTTAACGGCATGTTTTTATAGTATTTAATGGTCGGGTCGAAATAAATGGAGATGTCATCGGATAAAACTTTTTCTCCTATTTTCTTTTTGAAAGTCTGTGCGTCATTGTCCTGTTTCATTCTGGCACCTTCAAGACGGTGACCGAAAAATTCATGGAACAACACTCCGGCTGCTTCCGGTGATAGTAGTGCCGGACCGGCATATGTGTCGGCTATGGGAGCATCTCTCAGTTTGGAAAGTTTTTGGCTTATTTCTCCGGCATCTTTTTTTACTGTCGGATTTTCCGGAAGTTCTTTAAAAGAATTGGCAAAATAAGATTTGTACAGAGGCAATGTCATCCCGTCGTCGGCAATGGTTGTGGCATTCAGTGTGAGGTTGTATTGCAGTAAGTTTTGTGCTATACTGTTACCTTCCGTGTCGACAAAATAAGAGCGGGTTAAATTGATCTGGAATGAGGCTTCACCGCTTTCCAAATCTTTGTTCTCTTTAAATTCGGCCGAATACAGACAGATACGTTTGCTTAATTCTGTGGCTTGTTTGGCGAAATCTTTGTCGGATATGGGCTTTTCTGAGAATACCTCCTTGTTCTCTTCACTGAAATCGGACGATTTATCATCTGAAGCTGTTTTTACTGTTGCATCCGAAAGTATTTTCTGGAAACGTTGTATTCCTTTTTTATATATTTCGTCCGTGTAATTCCATAAAAGCAGGGATATTGCCTGTTCATCATTTTCTATGGGAATTTCAATGCAGGAACTTTGAAAATTATCCATATAATTATCTTCCTGGTTTTTTAGTTCGTGGGTATTATCCTGTAGGGGAGAGCCGACCCGCACGATTGCTTGTACATATCTGGACTTGTTTTGATAGGAGGGTAATAATTCTCCGAAAGAGCTGCCGGTATAAAAATTAGTGAATTCATAAACCCGGTAACTGATATAATAAGCAGAAATTTCTTCGGTGGATAATTTTCTCAGATTTCGCAGTGCTTCTTTCTTTAGAATTTCTTCAAGTGTTGTATGTGCTTGCAGACTCGCTGTTATTCCCATTAAAATGAGAAGAAATAAAATTTTTGATTTTTTCATTAGGTAAAAGATAAAAAAGTTTGAGTAATAATTCTTTCTGGAAATCAGATGAGGCAAAGGTAAAAAAATAGTTGGGTTTATACGGTTATGGCACGGCTTTTTGAATCCGTTTTATACGAGTGCGGTCTTTTTTTGTTACTTTTGGCATCAGGAAACCATAGTTATGTTTTTCCCGATTCATAGTTATGATTTAGGAAAACCATAACTATGAATTGAAAATAGGATTTGAATGAAGTACGCAGACGTTATACTCCCGCTCCCTTTAGAGAACAGTTATACATACAGCATACCGGTGGATATGGAAAAGTCCGTAGTACCCGGGTGCCGGGTGATTGTTCATTTCGGTAAAAAACGCTATTATACGGCTATTGTGATGAGCGTACATGAACGGATGCCGGATACTCCCTACGAAATAAAAGAAATATATGCCTTGTTGGATGCAACACCTATCCTGCGCCGTCCGCAATTACGGTTCTGGCAGTGGCTTTCTTCTTATTATTTATGTAAGCTGGGGGATGTGTATAAAGCGGCTTTGCCTTCCGGCTTAAAAATAGAGAGCGAGACTGCTGTAACTTACAATGATGATTTTGAAGCGGATGCCCCGTTACGTCCGAATGAACAAGTGGTGTTGGATGCTTTTTCCGGAACATTGAAACTGACTGTTGCCGAGTTGGAGAAAAAGACCGGGCTTAGAAATGTGGTTCCGGTAATAGCCTCACTTATGGCACGGGGTGCTGTGATGGTAAGTGAAGAATTGAAACGGGGTTTTATCCCTAAAACGCAGGCATTTATCCGTCTGTCCGATAATTATCGTGACGAAGAAAAGCTTCAGGCTGTATTTTCAGAATTTAAACGGGCGAAGAAGCAGGAACACTTACTGGTTTGTTTCCTTGATTTGAGTCATGCATTAAATCCCGTATTGGTACAGGAGGTTTCCAAAAAAGAACTGTTGGAACGTAGTGGTTGTTCGACTGCTATTCTGGAGGGGCTTCTCAAACGCGGTATTCTGGAAAGTTATGAAAAAGAAGTAAGCCGGTTGCAGATGTCTGTTTGCCGCCTTCAGGATCCGAATCCGCTTAGTCCGGCTCAGGAGCAAGCCTATGAGGAGATACACGAAGCGTTCAAATCCCACGAAGTTTGTTTGTTACATGGAGTTACATCCAGCGGTAAAACCGAGATATATGTCCGTTTGATAGATGAGGTGCTGAAAATGGGACGGCAAGTCCTGTATATGCTGCCGGAGATTGCCGTAACCACCCAAATTACCGAGCGCTTGGCTAAACTGTTTGGAGATAAGCTGCTGGTATACCATTCCAAATTCTCGGACAACGAACGGGTAGAGGTATGGAACCGGCTGTTGTACGGGGGAGAACCGATGCTGATATTAGGAGTTCGTTCCTCTTTGTTCCTGCCCTTTAAAAGCCTGGGACTGATTATCGTGGACGAAGAGCACGAAAATACATATAAGCAACAAGACCCGGCACCCCGTTACCATGCCCGGAATGCAGCAATTGTATTGGCGGGTATGCACGGAGCGAAGACTTTGCTTGGCTCTGCCACGCCTTCCATCGATTCCTATTTTAATGCAACTATCGGAAAGTACGGGTTGGTGGAATTGTCTACCCGCTATGGGGATTGCCGGATGCCGGACATTATTCCGGTCGATATTAAGGAACTTAAGCGTAAGAAAATAATGAAAGATACGCTTTTCTCCCCTCTGCTGGTAGAAAAGGTAAGTACTGCGCTTTCCCAAGGTGAGCAGGTTATCCTGTTCCAGAACCGCCGTGGTTTTGCCCCGATGATAGAATGTAAGAGTTGTGGGTGGGTGCCTCACTGTGTAAATTGTGACGTCAGCCTGACCTATCATAAATATCATAATCAGTTGGTTTGCCATTATTGCGGATATACCTATCAGTTGCCCCAGCAATGCCCGGAATGCAAGAGTACGGATTTGCGGATGATGGGGTTCGGGACAGAAAAGGTTGAAGAGGAGATTGCCACTCTTTTCCCGGATGCGAAAGTGGAGCGACTGGACTTCGATACTGCCCGTACCCGCACAGCTTATGAACGGATTATTGCTGATTTCGAGAAAGGAAAAACCCAGATATTAATCGGGACCCAAATGCTTTCAAAAGGATTGGATTTTGGAAATGTCAGTGTGGTCGGCATCTTGAATGCTGATAGCTTGATGAACTTTCCGGATTTCCGGGCACATGAACGGGCTTATCAATTGATGGTCCAGGTGAGCGGTCGTGCCGGAAGGCGGGATAAGCAGGGCACGGTTGTTTTGCAGACCTCCCAGCCGGAACATCCTTTAATCCGGATGGTACAACAATTCGCTTATAAAGAAATGGTCCGCCTGCAATTAAGCGAACGCAGCATGTTCCGTTATCCTCCTTATTACCGGTTGATTGTTATCGTGTTGCGTAGCCGTAATGATACGGCTTTGCAAGAACTGTCCACATTGTATGCCGAGAGTCTGCGGAAGCGGCTGGGAGAACGGGTGCTCGGTCCTGTTACGCCTCCTGTTACCCGTGTGCAAACCTTACATATAAAGAAAATTGTTTTAAAGATAGAAGTTGCAGCGGCAATTGCTCCCGTGCGTGAAATACTGGATACCGTTTATGCGGAGATGCAGCGTTATCTGCCGTTTAAACAACTGATTGTCCATTATGATGTGGACCCGGCTTAATGGTTTTATTTAAAGAAGAAATAAGAAGATGAAAACAATGTGTATGGAAAAGAAGTATAAGATATTATTCGTTTGTTTGGGAAATATATGCCGTTCCCCATCGGCAGAAGCCGTAATGAAGAAACTGGTGAAGGATGCGGGAATGGAAGCCCGTTTTGAAATCGATTCAGCCGGGATAATCGGTTATCACGAAGGGGAGCCTGCCGACCAGCGTATGCGTGCCCATGCCGCCCGCAGAGGATATGTTTTGGATTCTATTTCCCGCCCTGTCCGTATAGCCGATTTTTTCGATTTTGATTTGATTATCGGTATGGATGACAAGAATATCTCGGATTTAAAGCGGAAAGCACCGGATTTGGAATCCGAGAACAAAATTCACCGGATGACGCAATTCTCCCGTAACAAATTATATGACTATGTGCCCGACCCTTACTACAGTGGGGCGGAAGGGTTTGAGTTGGTGCTCGATTTGCTGGAAGATGCCTGTTCCGGATTATTGGAAACGCTTACTTCTTCAAATCCGGATAGCTGATACGTGTATGGTACATAATCTTTAGCTTATCTACGAATACGTCTTTGATGGTTTCCACGTCTCTGAAAGTCAGTGGTGCGTTTTTCATCAAGCCGTCGGCTATCTGACCGTCGATAATTTTGTTCACCAGTTGTCGGATGCTTTCTTCCGTGTGTTCTTTCAGGCTGCGGGATGCCGCCTCAACTGAGTCTGCCATCATTAGAATCGCCGTCTCCTTAGAGAACGGGTTCGGTCCCGGATAAGTGAAAACTTCATCGTCTATTTCCTTCTCCGGATAAGCGTTCTTATAGGAATTATAGAAGTATTTTGCTTTGCCCCGCCCATGATGGGTACGAATGAAATCGGTTATGGCTTTCGGAAGCATTGCCTTCTCTGCAATCCGTACGCCGTCATTTACATGGTCGATAATGACGCGGGCGCTCTGGTCGAACATAAGCTGGTGATGCGGGTTGACACTGCCCTGGTTTTCAGTGAAGAATGCCGGATTGCTCATCTTGCCTATATCGTGGTACATGGCTCCCGTACGAACCAATTGCGTGTCAGCACCGATTTTGTCTGCTGCGGCAGAAGCAAGGATGGATACCTGCAAAGAGTGCTGGAAAGTTCCCGGAGCAGTTTCCGACAATCTTTTCAAGATGGTCGTATTTATGTTGGAAAGCTCGACCAGCGTGATGCTGGATACATAGCCGAATGTCTTTTCAAGCATATATACCAATATATAGGTAAACATCAGTAAGATGAAATTGATACCGAAATAGAGCAACATCATCCAATTGATCTTATTGAAATCCGCTTCCTGGTAAATGGCAAGGCTGATGTAGCAAAGCGAATAGGAGGTAAATATAAAGAATGCACAGCGGATAAGCTGAGAACGTTCATATAACTCTCTCAGACTAAATGTAACGACCATGCCGGCTACGATCTGCAATAGCAGAAATTCGTGCGGGAACGGAACCATCAGCGAACACATCAATACAATAACCAGATGCGTAAACAATGCTGTCCGGGAGTCGAAGAAGGTACGGACTACAATCGGCACAATCGCATAGGGAAGTATATAAATATTGAATAGGCCGTATGTTACGCAAAGTTCCGTCATCATGCAACTTACGAAAATACAGAGTAGCAGGAATAATACATTCTTTCTGTTATGGAATATCTTTAACCGGAAAGACCACAAGTATAGCCAGAAGCAAAACATGATACCGAATACCAGCACGAATTGCCCTCCGAGGATAAGGCTTTGCCGCTGTGCACCGCCCGATTTGGCTTCATGCACGATTTTCAGGGAACGGAGTACATTATAAGTCCTGTTGTCGACAATTTCCCCGCGGTCCACGATCCGCTCGCCTGCCTGAACCATCCCGTTTGCCAGAGGGACACTGTTCAGTATGTTTTCTTTAATCCTGTCGGACATAACCTGGTCATAAGATGTATTTTCCGTCAGGTAATTATTTATATCACACGATTGCAGGATTGATTTGCTCAGATAAGAGGGGCAGTTGTCTATGATAAACTCATATGCCGTACGTGTAGTGAAGAAATCGCTGCTATAATACGGTTGGGCGGTATTGTTTTCCAGTAGGTTAATGCGGGGATATTGATCTTTCTTCAAATCCTCCATTTCCTGGGACGGGATAATACCTTTATTATATAGTTTCTGCAAACTGTTTTCGATGTATTGCATATAGGCAGGAGTCGCCCGTTTATTAAGCGCCTTGCTATAGTCGTTCCTGAGTTTGCTTATTTGTGCCGGTCCCACTTCCGGGTCCATGCGGTAATAAGGCTCGAATTTCTTTAAGGCACTGTCCTTTTCCGCTTCTACTTCCGCATCGGTTTTATAGATGGGAAAATCGCTCGGTGCGGTGAGCAGCCCGTATCGCCAGGGTTTACCTTCGTAGAACTGGTAACGGAATTTCCCTTCCCGTGGAAAAAAGTAGGCAATAAGAAGTGCTGCGGTGATAAAAAATACACTGGGGTGAATATTATAGTTCTTTACTTTCATAAGTTTTTCCTTTGTGGGCGAAATGTACATAAAAAAGTTTAGTAAGAGAAAAAAAAGGGCTACTTTTGCCGCATCATTTTTAGAATACAAGGAATTATGACTCAAAGGAAAGTTAGAGTCCGGTTTGCACCGAGTCCTACGGGAGCACTGCATATCGGAGGTGTTCGTACAGCTTTATACAATTATTTATTTGCAAAACAGCAAGGCGGCGATTTGATTCTCCGCATAGAAGATACAGACTCGCAACGTTTCGTTCCGGGGGCGGAAGCCTATATTATCGAGGCGCTTACCTGGTTGGGTATAAAGTTCGACGAAGGGGTTGGTTTCGGTGGACAGTATGGCCCGTACCGCCAGAGTGAACGCCGTGAGATTTACAGAAAATATGTAGACCAGTTGCTGGATAACGATTGTGCTTACATTGCGTTCGACACTCCGGAAGAACTGGAAGCAAAGCGTAAAGAGATTCCGAACTTCCAGTATGACGCTTCCACCCGTATGCAGATGCGCAACTCGCTGACTCTTTCTGCCGAGGAAGTGAAAGCATTGATTGAAGCAGGCAAGCAGTATGTGGTCCGTGCCAAAATCGAGCCGAATGAAGATATCCATGTGAACGACCTGATCCGCGGAGAAGTTGTTATCAATTCTTCTATTCTGGACGATAAGGTTTTATATAAATCGGCCGACCAGTTGCCTACTTACCATCTGGCAAATATCGTAGACGACCATCTGATGGAAGTCAGCCATGTTATCCGTGGTGAAGAATGGTTGCCGAGTGCCCCGCTTCATGTCTTGCTGTACCGCTATTTCGGTTGGACGGATACAATGCCGCAGTTTGCCCACCTTTCTCTGTTATTGAAACCGGAAGGAAACGGAAAACTGAGTAAACGTGATGGCGACCGCTTGGGCTTCCCTGTTTTCCCGTTAGAATGGCACGACCCTAAAACCGGTGATGTATCATCAGGATACCGTGAGAGTGGCTACCTGCCGCAGGCTGTGGTGAATTTCCTTGCTTTGTTGGGCTGGAATCCGGGTAACGACCAGGAAGTAATGAGCATGGACGACCTGATTGAGCATTTTGATCTGAGCCGTTGCAGCAAGAGCGGTGCAAAATTCGATTACGAAAAAGGAAAATGGTTCAACCACCATTATATACAGGAAATGGATAATAAAGAGGCTGCCTCCTTGTTTATGCCTATCCTCGAAAGCCACGGAGTAAAAGCGGAACCCGCTTATGTGGAAAAAGTGGTCGGTATGATGAAAGACCGTGTCAACTTCATCAAGGAATTGTGGGATGTATGTGCTTTTTTCTTTGTAGCTCCGACCGAATATGACGAAAAGACTCGCAAGAAACGCTGGAAAGAAGACAGCCCTGCACAGCTGGCTGAACTAATCGAGGTGCTTCGTGTTCGCGAACCTTTTGATATAGAAGGAACGGAAGAAGAAGTAAAAGCCTGGATTGAAAGCAAAGGGTACCATTTGGGTAACATTATGAATGCGACTCGTCTGGCGTTGGTAGGTGAAGGCAAAGGACCCCATATCTTTGATATAACGGAGGCCCTTGGCAAAGAGGAAACTATCAGACGTATACAAAGAGCCATAGAGGTTTTGAAATAATAAAGTCATAAGGGGTTGTCAAAAGCATATATTAGGGAACGCAGACAGAGCGCAGACCATATTTTTTCAATAAATAATCTGCGTGTTCTGCGTAATCTGCGTTCAGTAATAGCTTTTTGACACATCCCCCAATCATAGACCGTTAACAGATGAATTTATGTACAGCCTGATTATCCATTTCTATTCATTTATTATAGAATTGATATCACCTTTCCATAAAAAGGCGAGGATGATGCGTTTGGGACAATGGAAAACAAATAGTATTCTTCGTGAAAAGATAGACCGGAATGCAAAATATATCTGGTTTCATGCCGCCTCTTTGGGCGAGTTTGAACAGGGACGCCCGATGATGGAAAAAATCAAGGCGGAACATCCGGAATACAAGATATTGCTCACTTTTTTTTCTCCTTCCGGTTACGAAGTCCGGAAAAATTATAATGGGGCGGATGTCATTTGCTATCTTCCTTTCGATACCCCTTACCGGGTGAAGAAATTCCTTAATCTTGCCAATCCGGCGATAGCTGTATTTATTAAATATGAGTTTTGGGGAAATTACCTGAAGGAATTGAAAGCACGGAATATACCGGTTTATATCATTTCGGCAATTTTCCGTCAGGATCAATTATTCTTCCAGTGGTATGGCGGCACTTACAGGAAAATGCTGCATTGTTTTACTCATCTGTTCGTGCAGGATGAACGCTCGCAAACGTTATTGAATGAATATGGCGTTACGAATGTGACGGTGGCAGGAGATACCCGTTTCGACCGTGTGCTGGATGTACGTAAGCTGGCTCGCGATTTACCTCATGTGGAGAGGTTTGTGACAAATGAAAAGGGTGAAAAACAACCGACTCTGATTGCAGGTAGTTCCTGGCCGCAGGATGAAAATATATTGATTCCATATTTTAACGGGCATCCGGATTTGAAACTGATTATTGCGCCTCACGAAATACACCGTGAACATTTGATGTCGATCGAGTCGCTGTTGAAGCGCCCGTCTGTCCGTTTGTCGGAAGTTTTGCATGACGTAAGTTTGCTGGAGGGAAAAGACTGCCTGATTATAGATAGCTTCGGGCTGCTTTCTTCTATCTATCGTTATGGAACAATAGCCTATATCGGTGGAGGCTTTGGTGCCGGAATCCATAATACGCTGGAAGCTGCTGTGTATGGTATACCTGTTCTATTCGGTCCCAGATACCAAAAATTTAAGGAAGCGCGTGATTTGATTGCTGTTGGCGGAGGTTTTTCCGTCTCTGATACAGAAGCATTCCGTAGCAAAATGGATGAGTTACTGACTTATCATGAAGTATTGGAGGCGGTAGGAGAGAGTGCCGGTCATTTCGTGAATGACAATGCCGGGGCTACAGAAAAGATATTGAAAGAACTTGCCCTTTAAGAGAGTTTTATAATTATTTGATATAATGGAAAAAGGCTGCTGTTTTTGTAATGGCGCCTTTCCTCGACGCTGAGCGTTGTTTTTATAAACCATGCCTTAAATATCAAAGCTTTATACGATAATTAGTTTATATATTTATTGCTTCTAACGATAGTCCACTACCATCCACGGGATTTGCTTAATATAGAATTTAAAAAACAATTTTAAGTTACACCTTTTATGATTGTATTATCACTATATTTGAAAATCATAAGAGATAGCTTTAGTTTTCTTCTGTTTTTTTGTCTATAAAGGTTCTTTTGTTAAAAGTTAGTGTATAATTAAAGTTAATTATATGAATTTTCCAGTACCTTGTGATGCAAGGTATTTGATAAAAGGATATATTTGCCCGTACAATAAATAAATGTTTCTTATTAGTGTAACATTTTATATAATTGTGCGTCTTACAGGATAAAGAAATAACATATTATGATGATTCAGCTAAAAGGAATTAACAAAACGTATTTCAATGGTGCTCCGTTGCATGTGCTGAAAGGCATAGATTTGGATATTGAAAAAGGAGAGATGGTATCTATCATGGGAGCTTCCGGTTCCGGAAAATCAACCTTACTGAATATATTGGGTATATTGGATACTTACGATACGGGTTCCTATATGCTGAATGGGCAGTTAATACAGAATCTGAGCGAAACACGTGCGGCGGAACTACGTAACCGCATGATTGGTTTTATCTTCCAGTCTTTTAATCTTATCTCCTTTAAAAATGCAGTCGAGAATGTCGCATTGCCTCTCTACTATCAGGGCATAAGCCGTAAGAAGCGGAATGCAATGGCGATGGAATATCTGGATATGGTCGGTTTGAAGGATTGGGCGGAACATATGCCGAATGAAATGTCCGGGGGGCAAAAGCAGCGTGTGGCTATAGCCCGTGCGCTGATTGCCAAGCCGCAGGTTATTCTGGCGGACGAACCAACCGGAGCTTTGGACAGTAAAACGACTGTCGAGGTAATGGAACTTCTTCGGAATGTAAACCAGGAAGGTATGACCATGATTATCGTGACCCACGAACAATCTGTTGCTGATGCGACAAACAAAATTATTCGTGTAAAGGATGGTCTGATAGAAACGATAGAAAAAGGAAAAGGATATGTTTGACTTTGACAATTTCCGTGAAATATGGAGTACGGTACAGAAAAACAAGCTCCGTACATTCCTGACCGGCTTTTCCGTGGCATGGGGTATCTTTATGCTGATTGTCCTGTTGGGTGCAGGCAACGGCCTGCGGAATGGTATCTTGCACAACTTCAGGAATATGTCCGCAAATAAAGTTTCCGTATGGCCGGGGTATACCACGACACCTTACAAGGGCATGCAAACGAACCGCAGCATTAAATTCAAGGATGAGGATTTGGATGCGATTAAACAAGCGCTTCCGGAAGTGGATAAGGTGAGTGCGGTTGTCTATCATTCCGATACTTTGTCGGTAGGTGAGGAATATGGTAATTATTCTTTGCGTGGAGTATTTCCTGCACATGCTATCATCGATAACATCCAGATGCTGGAAGGTAACGGACGCTTTATAAATGAAGTCGATTTGAAAGAGAGACGGAAAGTAATCGTTATCAGCCCACGTATGAAGGAGGTATTATTTCATTCGGCAGATCCGCTCGGAAAATATATAAATTCGGGGAATATAGTCTACCAAGTGGTCGGTGTGTATAAAGATGAAGGGAATAGCAATGATTCTCCGGCTTATATACCGTTTTCTACCGGCCAGACTCTTTATAATTCCAGCTATGGATTGGGACAAATCTCGTTTACAATCAAAGGTTTGAAAACAAAAGAAGCGAACGAGGCTTTTGAAACCCGTTTCCGTGAACTGATGGGCAAACGGCATCGTTTCGACCCTTCGGATAAAGGTGCTCTTTATATGTGGAATACAGCAGCGGACTTCCTTATGCTGAATGGAATGATGAACGGAATTACGCTGTTCCTGTGGATTATCGGTATCGGTACCTTGACTGCCGGTATTGTAGGGGTCAGCAATATTATGTTGATAACAGTCCGTGAACGTACAAAAGAGTTCGGAATACGTAAAGCAATCGGGGCTACGCCTTTTTCTATCTTGAAACTGATTATCATCGAATCCATAATGATAACGGCTATCTTCGGTTATATCGGTATGGTATTGGGAATTGGTGTGACGGAAGGCATTAACTATGCCATGCAGATGATGAATATGGGGAATGCCGCTTCGGGTGATGATATGACCGTATTCCGTGACCCGACAGTAAGCTTGGGCATTGCATTGGCAGCTACCGGATTGTTGGTGCTGGCAGGTGTGCTGGCGGGATATTTCCCTGCCCGTAAAGCTGTGAAGATTACTGCAATCGAAGCAATGAGAGATGAATAAGTTAACTAACAAATAAGATTCAGATAGTATGTTTGATATTGACCGTTGGCAGGAGATATGGGTTACCATTACCCGGAACAAAATGAGGAGTGTGCTGACTTGTTTCGGTGTATTCTGGGGAATCTTCATGTTGGTATTGTTGCTGGGCTCCGGAAAAGGAATGCAGAACGGCATCTTCAAGAATGTAAACGGATTTGCTACCAACTCCTGTTTCTTTTATACCGAACGGACCGGAGATCCTTATAAGGGGTACAAAAAAGGACGTAACTGGAGTATGCGTAACCGCGATATAGAGACTATAAAAGAGAAAGTACAAGGCATAAAATATATTTCTCCAATGCACTGGGGTGAACAGGGGGCTAATAATATTGTCAGAGGGCAGAAAGCTGGAAGCTATAATGTACGTGGCGTTTATCCGGATTATTTTAATATTGAAACACAACATATTTATTACGGGCGTTTGTTCAACGAAATAGATATGAAAGAAAAGCGTAAGGTCTGTTTGATCGGTACCCGTGTATATGAAGTATTATTCAACCCCGGTGAGGACCCGACCGGACAATATGTCCGTGTAAATGGTATTTATTACCAGGTAATCGGAGTGATAAAGGCAAAACCGCGTGCCAGTATCGGCGGCAGGACGGAAGAGAGTGTGATGCTTCCGTTCACCACTTTGCAGCAGACAACCAATAATGGGGATAAGTTCTGGTTCCTCTGTATTACTGGGGAAGACGGCTATTCCTGTGATAAGATAACGGAAGATGTGAAAACCATCCTGAAATCCCAGAATGAGATTTCGCCGACAGACCCGCAGGCGGTCGGTTCTTTCAGTATTGCCAAGCAGGCGGAAACATTTAATATGTTGTTTACGGGTATAGATATCCTGGTATGGCTGGTTGGTATGGGGACTTTGCTGGCAGGTATCATCGGGGTTAGTAATATTATGATGGTGACGGTAAAGGAGCGGACGAAGGAAATTGGCGTAAGACGTGCCTTGGGTGCGAAACCCGCGAATATTATATCCCAGGTAATGAGCGAAAGCCTGTTGCTAACGGCTTTGGCGGGATTGCTGGGACTCTCGGTGGGGGTATTTATGTTGGATATAGTTAACCGTGTACTGGAATCAGCCGGGGACAGTGACACGTTCTTCTCCAACCCGGAAATTAATATTAATACAGCGGTAGCGGCTACGGTTATCCTGCTTATCAGCGGATTGCTGGCAGGTTTGATCCCAGCTTGGCGTGCTATGCAGATAAAGGCGATTGATGCCATTCGCGAAGAATAGAATAATAATAAAACAATAAATAAGAAATCAGATGAAAAAGATTGTCAGAATCGTAATTCTTGTACTGGTCGGATTAGCAGTAATTGGTACATTCTACTTCTTATGGAAGAAATCACAGCCGGTAATCACTACTTATGAAATCGTCCAGCCTGCAAGGGATACATTGGAGACGAAAACAGTGGCAACCGGTAAAGTGGAACCACGTGATGAGGTATTGATCAAACCTCAGATGTCCGGAATTATCTCGGAACTGCTGAAAGAAGCCGGACAGATGGTAAAATCCGGTGAAATCATCGCCAGAATTAAGGTAATACCGGAAATGGTGCAGTTGAACAGTGCGGAATCACGTGTCCGGGTTGCCAAAATCAATATGGAGCAAATCAATGAAACATATAAGCGTGATAAGCAATTGTTCGAACAGGGTGTGATTGCGAAAGAGGATTATCAAGCTTCTCTTGCCAATTATAAGAAAGCGGAAGAGGAAGTGGAGAATGCCCAGGATGCACTCGATATTATCCGTGACGGTATATCCAAAAGTGCGGCATCAACCAGTACGACACAGGTACGTTCCACAATTACCGGTATGATATTGGATGTGCCTATCAAAGTGGGTAACTCTGTAATCCAGTCGAATACATTTAACGATGGGACAACCATTGCTTCCGTAGCCGACATGAACGATATGATATTTAAAGGGAAAGTGGACGAAACGGAAGTCGGACGTATCCACGAAGGTATGCCTATCAAACTGACAGTCGGAGCTTTGGATAGCCGTGTGTTTGATGCCGTTCTGGAATATGTAGCTCCGAAAGGTGTGGAAGAAAACGGAGCCGTAATGTTTGAGATAAAAGCGGCAGCAACGATTCCGTCCGACGCTTATATCCGTGCCGGTTATAGTGCCAATGCTGAAATTGTGCTGAAACGTGCTGAGAATGTGTTGACAGTTCCGGAAAGCACTGTTGAATTCAGTGGCGACTCTACTTTTGTCCAGATAGTAAAACAGGAAACTCCAGAACAGATGTTTGAACGCCATCCGGTGAAGATCGGCCTTTCTGACGGCATCAAGATTGAAATTAAGGAAGGACTGACAGAAAATGATAAAATCCGGGGAGCTGCAATCGACCCGTCAAAGAAATAATTTAAAACAAGTGGTATGAAAAAGAATTTATTCCTATCTATATCCGCCTTGTACCTTCTTTCTGCAGGGGTGAATGCAACAGCCCAAACGACACCGGAACAGTGGTCGTTGGAAGAATGTATCCGTTATGCCATCGAACATAATATCGATTTGAAGCAAAAGGAGCAGGCACAGGAAAGCCGTAAAGTGGATTTGCACACCAGCAAATTCAGTTGGTTGCCTGATTTGAATGCAAATGTCGGGCAGAATTTCGACTTCGGCCGGTCTCCTTCCAAATCGGGAGTGATTGTAGACCAGAACTCTGCCAATACCAGTGCGTCGATCCAATTGAACATGCCTATATTCGATGGTCTTAAGATTCCGAATGACATTGCTGCACGCCGCCTCGACTTGAAGGCTGCAACTGAAACGTTGAATAAGGCGAAAGAAGATTTGGCTATCAATGTGGCTTCTTATTATTTGCAGGTGCTGTATAATAAGGAGGTCTTGAAAATAGCGGAATTGCAGGTCGCATTGAGTAGTGAGCAAGTGGCGAAAACCGAAGCTTTGGTGAACGCCGGTAAGGTTCCTCTTTCCCAACTGTATGATATGAAGGCGCAGTTGGCAAAGGATGAAGTTACGTTGACGGAATCCCGTAATAATGTAAACCTGGCTATTCTGGATTTGACTCAGAGCCTTGAATTGGAACGCATGGGAGAAAACTTTGATGTGGTAGTCCCGGATACGGACGATGCCGTAGGGCGTTATATGAGCAGTATTATTCCTCCGGAAAATGTATATGACCATGCACTGACTTTCAAACCGCAGATTAAGGAACAGCAATATTTACTGGAAAGCCAGAAGAAAATGTTAAAAGTGGCCCAAGCCGGCTATTATCCTAAATTATATTTTGGTGCCAGCTATAGTAACGGTTACTACCACTATTCGGGGAATGGAGAGTATACAAACACACCTTTTAGCGACCAGCTGAAAACAAACGGTAGAAAGACAGTCGGATTTAGTTTGAGTATTCCGCTGTTCAACCGTTTTCAGGTACGCAACAGCGTCCGTTCGGCACGCATTAATATCCAGAATCAGGAATTGATAATGGAGAATACAAAGAAAGTCTTGTATAAGGAAATCCAGCAGGCTTATTATAATGCAACAGCAGCACAGGAAAAGTATATCTCTTCAGACAAGTCCGTTATAGCAAGCAAAGAGGCTTTTTCGTATGCGGAAGAACGCTATTCGGCAGGTAAGAGTACCGTATTTGAATATGGTGAAGCAAAAACAAAATACGCACAGAGTCTGGCGGAACAGGCACAGGCTAAGTTCAATTTTATTTTCCGTGCCAAGATTCTGGACTTCTATAACGGAACACCGATTACTCTTTAATGATTTTCATAATTTGCCCAAAAAAATACCACTCGGATTTATTTTCCTGAGTGGTATTTTTATATACGTATATATCGTTGTCAGCGGATAAATAACAGCTCTCTGTATTTAGGCAGAGGCCACATCTGGTTGTCGACCATGAGTTCCAGTTCGTCAATATGGTCGCGGATTTCATCCAGGTAAGGAGCAACAGTATCATGGTAAGCAATTGCCTTGCTGCGTAAGTCTGTGATACGGTTTGCTTTCTTACGAGCTTCAATCATTTCATCTGTCATCTTTGTTACAGCACCTACATGTTTGGATATCTTCCGTACCAGACGGCGTGGTTCGGCAGCCAACTCTTCATATTCTTCCTGGTCGAATGTCTCTTTCAGTTTAGTAATATTGCTAAGCAATAGAGACTGGTAATGTAATACTACCGGGATGATATGGTTTAGCGACAGGTCACCCAATACACGTGCTTCAATCTGTACTTTTTTAATATAGATTTCCCATTTTACTTCGTTGCGTGCTTCCAGTTCCTTTTCATTCAGAACACCGGTTTCTTTGAACATCCGGATAACATCCGGTTTCAGGTAAGCATCATATTGTAGTGGAACGCTGTTTTCACAATCCAGACCGCGGCGTGCGGCTTCTTCTTTCCATTCGTCACAATAACCGTTACCATCGAAACGAATCGGTTTGGATTCCTTGATATAAGCCTTCAACACTTCAAAGATAGCAGCTTCCTTGCTCTTGCCTGCAGCACGTAATGCTTCCACATCTTTTTTAAACTGGCATAACTGATATGCCACGGCAGAGTTCAGTGCAAGCATGGCGGAACCGCAGTTTGCAGATGAACCCAATGCGCGGAACTCAAAACGGTTTCCGGTAAAGGCGAAAGGTGATGTACGGTTACGGTCGGTATTATCGAGAAGTAATTCCGGAATTTGTCCGAATCCTAAATACAAGCGTTTTTTATCGTCCACTTCGATTGCATCTTCAATGGAGCAGTTTTCGAACTTATCCAGGATTTCTGAAATCTGAGTTCCCAGGAATGAAGAGATAATAGCAGGCGGTGCTTCGTTGGCTCCCAGACGGTGTGCGTTTGTGGCAGAAGCGATGCTTGCTTTCAAAAGCGGGTTGAATTTATATACTGCCATTAAGGAGTTGACAACGAAAGTAATAAAACGCAGGTTGTCCTCCCTGTCCTTACCCGGCGAAAACAGGTTGATACCCGTGTCTGTCCCCATGGACCAGTTGCAATGTTTACCGGAACCGTTCACTCCCATAAAGGGCTTTTCGTGAAGCAGGACACGGAAGTTATGGCGGCGTGAAACACGTTTCATTACCGACATCAATAACTGGTTATGGTCGTTGGCAAGGTTACATTCCTCATAAATAGGAGCCAGCTCGAACTGGTTCGGGGCAACCTCGTTGTGGCGGGTCTTAACCGGAATACCCAGTTTATAGCATTCCACTTCCAGGTCTTTCATAAATTCCTGTACACGTGAAGGAATGGCACCGAAATAGTGGTCGTCCAGCTGCTGGTTCTTAGCACTTTCGTGTCCCAGCAAAGTACGTTCTGTCAGCGACAGGTCCGGACGTGCCGAATATAAGTCTTCGTCGACAAGGAAATATTCCTGTTCCCATCCTAAATAAGTGATAATCTTGTTCACATCTTCATTGAAGTAGTTACAAACCTCTTTGGCGGCTTTGTTCAATGCTTCGATAGAACGGATTAATGGAGTTTTATAGTCGAGTGCTTCGCCGGTATAGGCGATAAATACGGTAGGGATACATAAGGTATCGTCTACGATAAAAGCGGGAGAGGAGGGGTCCCAGGCTGAATATCCACGGGCTTCAAACGTATTACGTAATCCTCCGTTAGGGAAACTGGATGCATCCGGTTCCTGCTGGGCAAGCAATTTACCACTGAATTCTTCTATCATGCCACCGTTGCCGTCGTGTTCTACGAAAGCGTCATGTTTTTCGGCTGTGCCGTCGGTCAATGGTTGGAACCAGTGTGTGTAGTGGGTAACTCCTTTTTCCAAAGCCCACATACGCATCCCTGCCGCTACATGGTTGGCAATTTCCCGGTCAATAGGGGTGCCGTTGTCGATTGCATGAGTCAGAGCTTTGTAGGTTTCTTTGGAGAGATACTTTTGCATTGCCTTCCGGTTGAAGACATTTTCACCATAATATTCAGAGACTTTTTGTTTTGGAGTAATGGCTTCCACAGCCTTTCGGTTGGATGCTTTCTCCACTGCGTTGAAGCGTGAGATTGACATACGGTTATGTTTTTATGTTATAACGCATGCAAAGATACAAGCAAATCTTTATTCCTGCTTTCACCCGGTAGTTAAAAATATATGAGAGACTGGCATAAAGTTATATCCGATTGGAAAAATCTATTTACTCAATTGTAATCGTTAATCCGACGCCTACTTCATGGATGGGGATATATTTATGTATTTCTGCTTTTGCGTCAAAAGAGACACAATGACATGGATAGAGCTGTCTGATGTTGTTTTCCTGGAAATAGTTTATCGTCTTTTTTAGTTGGGGAGAAACACCGAACAGGTGGAAACCGCCAATCACTCCCAGAATTTTATTTTCATTACAGACCAGTTTGGCATATTCGATGATGTTGCAAATGCCGCTATGAGAACAACCGGTAATAATGAATAAGCCGTTGCCGTTATTATAAACCAATGCCGTGTCGTCCATCACCCGGTCTTCAGATATCTGGTCTCCATTTATAATCGTCCCGAATGCTTTTCTTTTCTCAAAATCATTTAGTGAGGGTATCTCTCCCAGAAAAGTAAGATGTTCGTTTATGCGGATAGGCTTTTTACTTAGGGAAAGACGGCAATATTTGTTCAGGTTGGTTTCTGATAAAGGAGCACCGATGAATCTTCCGTCTTGCGAACGTTGTTTGAAAGTATCCGGGTGAGCTATGATTTGCTTTCCTTTTAACAAATTATTTTCTACCAGATATTTTAGTCCTCTGGTGTGGTCATCGTGTCCGTGCGAGAACACGATAGTCGATATGGATGATAAGTCGATATGCAGTGCCTGGGCGTTTTTAATGAACAAATCCGAATAGCCGGTGTCCAGCAAAAGTTTATCGTCACTATCTTCAATATGGTAGCAAACAGCAGGTTCTCCACAGTAATATTCGTCAATAAATGTATTGTTGTCTACCAGGACCGTTAGTTTCATAAAGGGTAATTTTTAGTTAGAATACAACGTTCAATTGATATGCAGGTATCAAAGATACGATTAGTTTTAATAATACAGTAAAATTTAATATCCCTGGATAATTAAATACAAGGCTGATTTATTGATTTTAGCTAAAGAATTAGAAAATGTGCTTATTCTTTATCAAAATAGAATATATTTGTCATTCTCAGACAAAATGGAATATTTCTAACCCAAATAGAATCATGAAAACCATTATTTATACAATTAGTATATTGTTTACCCTGTGTTCTTTTTCTGGCAAAGAAAACGATTCGAGAGGTAAATATGAAATTATACCTGTTGATTTATCCCGCTCAAAAGCTCTTGACATAAGAGATTGTGCAAGATATAATATAAGGAAAATACCTCTTGAACTAAGTGATCAGTCATTATTAACCTATATAGATCAGATTGAGATTAGAGACAATAAAATCTATGTGTATGATAAACACCGTCTTATCGTATTTGATATAAACGGAAATTATTTGGACACTATAGGGGGAGTAGGGCCAGGTCCAGGTGAATATACAAATATTAATTCATTCTTTTTTAAAGGAAATAATGTTTGTGTATATGATGATAATCTCCAAAAATTATTTATTTATGACAAAGATGGAGCTTTCATCACATCGAAGCAAACGAAAGAACCTATATATTCGATATATGCAATTAACAATAAGAAGTTTATCGGTCGGAAAAAATATCAAGGCTCTACAATGAAAGTTCCTGTTTTAGCAATATTAAATGAAAATTTGAATCTTATTTCTGATATAAAAAACAGATATCTGACATCTGGAATAAGCGTATTTGATTATTGTTATTCTTTTGATACGGATATTTTATATTGGGAGTTTTTAAATGATACGATCTATTCGGTAAAAGCAATGGAGGTTGTGCCTGCATACTATGTTGATTTTCAAAAATATAAAGTTCCTGCAATAAAGAAAAAGAACAAAGATATAGCAGAGATTATTGAGCATTTAAACTCTACCGATGCAAAGTATGCGACAGGGCTCAGGTATATACAGGAAGATGCATCAGGTATTCGGTTTATATTCTCTTTCGATGAAAAAGTTAATTATGTAAGGTATGACAAGCAAAAAAAGAAAGTGTTATCCTGTTATTTTTATGATTCGAAGGGGATTTTAGATGTTCAATATTTTATGAAATACCAGGATGGGAAAATAATCTTATCTGTAAATGACTCAGAAGATGAAGATGCTAATCCTATATTATTATTCATCGATGATCTCCGTTTCTGATTTTATAAATTATATCAATCCTGTTTACCTGTTTCGGGCTTTTCGGAATAGCCTTGTATGCTATCGAACTGCAGAAGAAGGAGATTGGCATTTGGGAATCCAGTAAAAGTATTGAGTGTGAAGTTGTGAAAATTAACTATCATACTATCATATTTATTATTAAGTTGCATTCAATCAGTATGTTGTCTTATGATAGTTCCAGGCATCTAAACAGGTTGTAATGGTTTGTGTATCCAAACCGTAAACGATCATTCGTAACGGAATTTTGAGGGAGAACTTCCCTTTGTTTTTTTGAATAGCCGGTTGAAATGTGGAATATTTGTAAATCCGACATGATAACAGATTTCCGATATAGACCTATTTTTCTGTTTCCGTTATATTGGATATTTTGCCATTTGGCTTGGTACTGTCATTATTAAAAAACCAACAGTGTGGAATTTCAGGGGGAATCATCACCACCTCTCCACATTGAAATGATTCTGTGGTATCACCGATAAGTTTCATGCCCGAACCGATAACAATAAGCGTAAGTTCCCATGAAGATTGTCTGTACAACCCGATTTGCTCATCCGGAGCAATATATACATGGTTGAAAGAAAAAGAATGTTCTTGCAATGACTTTATAGTATTATTTTGCAAAATAGTATAGCTTAACGTTAAAATAACTGATAATGCAAATATAAGACAATCTTTATAGAAAATGAAGCAAACATAAGAACCAACAATAAATTAACTTTGTAAATCTTTATACCCAATAAACATAGATGATAACAGTGTATCAGTAATAATTTAATAATAAAAAGACATGAAAAACTTATTCAAATCGTATCACAATGTATTAACAACATTAGTTTTTACAGCTATTGCAATTGCCTTGCTCACAATATCCGGGGCAGTGTCTGCAAAGAATAAAAAAATCGGTATTCAACTTTACTCTGTTATGGATGCCGTGAAAAAAGACCCTCAAGCGTCTATAGAACGTCTTAGCCGTATGGGATATAATGTTTTCGAACTTGTACAATGGGGTGGTGATACGAATGTATTCGGTTTGCCTGCTAATGAATTCAAGGCGTTGTGTGATAAGTATGGGGTTGAGATCATTTCTACACATTCGAGTATTCAGGAAGAACCGGGTAATGAAACCGAAATCATGAATCGTTGGCGTCAACTTTTTGAAATTCAAAAAGCATGTGGTGGCAAGTATTTCGTTATTCCGAGTTATCAGGTAGATTATACTGTAGAAGGTTTGCAACAGATGTGCGATTATTTCAACAGGGTTGGTAAAGTTGCAGCTGAATATGGGCTGAAGCTCGGATACCATAATCATGCGGCAGAATTTGGCAAGTTAAAAGACAGTAATGATATTATGTGGGAATATCTTGTTGAACATACCAACCCTGAATATGTATGTTTTGAGTTGGATGTTTATTGGTGTGGTAAAGGTGGTAAAGATCCAGTAGCATATTTGAAGAAATATCCGGAACGTATAAAGATGTTGCATATCAAAGATGAGTTTGTTATTGGAGAGAGCGGAACAGTCGATTTTAATGGGATTTTTAGCCAGTTATACAAAAACGGTATGAAAGATTATGTTGTAGAAATCGAAATCCCCCAAAGTCTGCGTGAAAAGAAAAATGCGGATGGCAGTAAATATACGCAGGAACAAATTATGGATGAAATGTTTAAGGCAGCACAGAAAAGTGCTGAGTATTTGAAAAAAGCAAAATTTGTAAAATAAAGTAGCAGATAGCCGAGTAAAGTTCGAAACAGGATTATTACTCGGCTAATTTTTTAGGTTTCTCAAATAAAGTAATGTCCCTTGTCTGATGCTCAAATACTATGGTAAATATCCCATCCATATGAAATTCAGGTTTATCCCAAATTTTTTCTGTTTTTTGAAAAATAACAAAGTCCGCTTTTTACACCGTTTTCCAATAAAGAAGGATTATTTTTGCTGGCAGAATCAAGCAGCATGGAGCAGTTTCAGATAATATTACCATCCACGTTACTAAGGCCATACGTGAAACAATATTGGTTTTTAGCGATTGATAATGCAAAGCGAAGTTCGCAGCGTTACGTGCCGTCGGGGCATGCTATGCTTGCTTTCCATCGAGGAGACCGAATTTATTCTACTTTACATAAAGAAGTCCAACCTCGTTCGAGTTTATGCGGACAATCAACATTCTATACTGACATCATTTATTCTGGCACTATCGATCTGATTATGATTGTTTTTCAATCAGTAGCAGCAAGGGCTATCTTTGGTATTCCAATGGATGAATTAAGGAATAAGAATATGGATGTTGATTTACTGGGAGATACTGCTTTGCTTGATTTAGAGAAACGGCTAATGGAAGCCGGGGGTAACAATCAATGTGTCAATCTGATTGAGCAATATCTATTAAGGAAGTTAAACGACTTTACTTCCGATCGGTTTGATAGAATGGATGCTGCTGTTAGATCTATTAATAAAGAGGAACAAGATCTTGCTGAACTATCTCGATCGGCTTGCCTCGGATATAAGCAATTCAAACGGGTATTTGTTGAGTATACAGGCTTAAACCCTAAAAAGTTCCTGCAAATATCCCGGTTCCGAAAAGTTTTACATAGTTTGCATACTGGTTCGCAAACTAATTTAAGCCAATTGGCTTGTGATAGGGGGTATTGTGATAAATCTCACCTGATAAAAGATTTTAAAACATTTATAGGTTATACTCCAAAGGAATATCTTTCTATTTGTGATCCTTATTCAGAAAGTCTTTTTTTATTTGATTCCATCTTTATCAATGGGGAACGTGAAACGCAAAACAATAAATTACGATTAAATAATGTACAATGAAAATATTGATTTATGGTGCAGGAATTATCGGCAGCACGTATGGTTGGCAACTGGCGGAAGCCGGACATGATATAACGGTGTTTGTCCGGAAGGGCCAAAAGTTACAGATTGAAGAACAGGGCATTCATCTTGTTTGTCAGGATTTCAGGAATGGTAGGAAGAAAACGGTTGATACGGTCTTTCGTCCTCATGTGATTGATGAACTGGATACACAAAATGACTTTGAATACATTATTGTTGCAACCAATAAGATACAACTTCCAGACGTATTACCGGTTTTAGGAACATCGGCAGGTAAAGCGCATGTGTTGTTCTTTCAGAATAATTGGGATTGTTTTGATGAAATTGCCTGTTTTTTGAAGCCTGAACAGTATTTCTTTGGTTTCCCGTTTATGGTTGGAGGTGGAAGAGAAGCGGACGGCATATATTGTGTTATCTCGGGAATGAAATATTCTCATACTCCTATTGGTGAGGTGAATGGAGCGATAACTCCCCGTGTGCGGAAAATCGTACAGGCTCTGGAGGGTGCATCTCTGAAGCCTGTTGCCTCCCGGCAGATATTACTGTGGATTATTAGCCACTACGCTACCGCCGCAGGATTGACTGCTGGAATTTTAAGTGCTGGTAGTGCAGCTAAATTTGTGAATGATTTGTCTATTATCCGAACGACTATCCGGGCCATTCGTGAAGGCTTTTCTATTTGCTTGAAACGAGGATATGATGCAAAAGCGGAGAAGGCAAATAAATTATATCAGTTGCCTTTGTTCTTCAGTGTTCCAATTGCAAAGAAGATATACAGCAATGAAGCTCTGCAACTCATGTTTGACGGTCATGTGAGACATTCTCCCGAAGAGGTTCGGCAAATGCTTGAAGATCTGATTGCTTATGGGGTAAAATATGGTGTAGTTACTCCTAATTTGATAAAATTGAAAGAGGCAGCATCCTCTGTTTAAGGTTGCCTTTGAAAAGAAAACTACCGTTAATATCTTGTTTTATCTTTAATTTCGTTGTAATAGGCCTCAACACCGATTTTTTTCATTCTATTATTAATATCAACGGAGCGTTTTTCTAAATGTTCGTCAAATCCGGTATTATTACATGGAAATTTATCACATTGGAAACAGAAATCAATCTTTTTTTCTTCACTACACTCTCTTACTTTACAGTTTTTGAATAATATACATTTTTCATATCTACAACCTTTGCACTTAGGTATGGAAAAATAGTTTAACAACAATTTGAATGAAGGATAGTTAGCAAAAACAGGTTCGTTTAATAGTGAAACAAAACGTTCTGCATAAATGTCGAATTTTCCTAATGAATCTTTTAATTTTTGACTTAAATGGATAATGTCTCCGTCTGCAAAAGCAAAACATTTTCCACAATGTAATCCGCAAGGCGAGAGTCTTGATTTTATAAATTCATAATCCATAGAAGTAGTAGTTGAAATAATTTACGGAACAAATATATTATTTTTTCTTTTACTTACTACTAAGTGAATATGTTTATCTCAAGCATGAATACCGGATCAAAATAACAAAATAGGCATAAAAAAAGCAGTCATCATAAGATAACTGCTTGATTTTTTGTGGTGCCACCAGAAATCGTCATTTTGACTTAAGTAGCTGTATTTCTTATAGATATATTTTCAAAAAAGAAGTAATCTCCCGCTATTGCTCCACCAAATTTTTGCACTACTTTGCGGCGAAATTCTTCACAACACATTTCCTTTTGCAAATATACGAGGAATCGTCATAATTTGGAAATTTTGGAGACAATTTTATGTGTTAATTCTTCATTGAAATATTCATAAAGGCATTATATGTGTTTTGTAACAAGAAATGTGATTGTAATATATTGAATAATAGATTTTTGAAGAAGAAGAGTATAACAATGGGTAACGATATAGAAACGAGCGAACTTCTTTAGTCTGCTGTGTTTTTCCATTGCTTCAAATAACTCTACCACAAAGATAAATCATTTTGTTGAAACCTTGCCAAATATATCCATCATTCTTCGTATCTTTGTAATTACAAAGCATTTAACATGGATAAATTCAATGCGAATGAAAGTGTAGATACTACGAGATTAGAAAAACTATTTCTTGAAAGTGGCACACTAAAAGTATTTAGAAAAAATGAATATATGGTTCGTCAAAACGATAAAACTAACCATATAGGCTTTGTTGCATCTGGTATATTCCGTCTTACTCGCATAGATACGAACGGTAACGAATGGATTGTTGGTTACAGTTTTGAAAATGATTTCGTATGTGATTATCCATCTCTAATTAATAGAACCGATGCAACGGTTAGCATACAGGCAACAACTGATTGCGAGGTCTATTTACTATCTCTAAGCAAACTCAACCAATTTTGGGAAACCGATATGGAAACACAGCGTTTAGGCAGGCGTATTGCCGAAACCATGTTTGCAGAGATATACCAACGCTTATTAGGGTTCTATTGCGATACTCCTGAACAACGCTATCAGACGTTAATGAAGAGATGTCCTGATTTGCAAGAACTAATAACTTTAAAGGAAATAGCACTTTTTCTCGGTGTAACTCCTGAAACTCTAAGTAGAATCCGCAAAAAACAGCTGCAAAAATAGAGGTCTTGACTTTCGTCAAGGCTTTTTCGCTTTTTACTACCTAATATTGCCACCATAATGATAAACTGAATTATTATGGTAACTTACACTCACTTCGGCAAACAACCCGATGTTCTCAAACATCTTGTTCTCTGCGAGGTTCTTCAAATAGAAAAACCGCAGATATATGTAGAAACAAATTCAGCGTGTGCCATCTATACAATGACACATACTCCCGAACAAGAATATGGTATTTATCACTTCCTGAACGAAGCGAATAAAGATGCTACACTAAAAAACTCCCTTTATTATCAATTAGAGAGTGAAAGCATGGCAAATGGAAACTATTTAGGTTCTCCGGCATTAGCCATGAAAGTATTGAATAATGATGTTAAGGGGTGTCTATTCTTTGATTTAGAAAAAGAGGCACTGGAGAATATTGAATCATTTGTAAGACACCAAGCTGTTGCACCATCAATTAGAACCTTTGACTGCGATTCGATTGATGGAGTATTAAAGCTATTGCCGTCATTACCCAAATCCACGTTTCTACATATAGACCCTTACGAGATAGATAAACCCAATAGCAATGCAAATACTTATCTTGATGTATTAATCAGTGCTACCAAATTGGGGATGAAGTGTTTGTTGTGGTACGGATTTATGACCATTAACGATAAACAGGCACTCAATAAATCCATGTCTGAGAAATTTAACAAGGCAGGCATTAAGGATTATACGTGTTCAGAGCTGATTATGAACGCTATAAAAAAAGATACAGTAATCTGTAATCCCGGCATATTGGGAAGCGGAATCTTAGCAACCAACTTATTCCAAAAATCCAATGCAGTGATTCAGGATTATAGTAAAAAACTGGTTGAAATCTATAAAAACGCTCAATATAAAAAATTTAATGGGAGTTTATATAATGATACCATAAATAAAAAACAAAATATTAGAATCAAAAGACATCTTTAATTGTGTGAATCATGAAAGAATTATCCGAACAGAGATTTTTCCGGTTATTGTCGGAATACTCACAAAAAGAGTTTACCGTAAATGATTTTACGGCAGCATTACAAGAACTTGCCAATCACTTGGCAAGCATTGCTATAAATGAACAAGACTACGCTGTATTGTTACGTTATCTCTCCTTTGGACTTAACAGGCTTAAATCGCATCGAGTACAATTTGAGCAGGGGGAAAAATGCCTTGTTATTGCTTATTGATGAAGCAATAGGACTTGTAAACACAGAACTTCGTATACTCAATATGCGAATTAAATATCCGGTTCAATTCCAGAACCGAAAGAATAGCTTACCATCATCCCCGCTACACCTAACAGATGAAACTTATCTTATTGAAATAATGGAGCTTGTTAGCGGACTATTCCTATCTAAGAGAGTAGTAACGCATATTGGAACAGAATCCCCCCTTACAGAAATTGGAAAAGCATTTGAATATCTCTTCAATATCAAATTGGGGGATGTTCACAAGAAGCATGAAAGCGTTATTAAGCGTAAGCCATCCAAAGTAACTGAATTTTTAGATACACTTCGTAAAGTTATTATCGAAGAAAGCAAGAAGAAAGGCTATTTGTAAATCAACAATTTAGCAACTATTTATGGGGGTGTACCAGTGGTACACCCCTAACTTTTTTACACTCATTTGCCGAACTTTGCTTCATCAATCGATTGAAAACAATAATGTTAAACTAAAAAATGAAGCAAAATGTATATAGATAACGAAAACTTCGACAAGTGGATGGAACGGTTATCAAAGAAGCTCTCCGAAATCGGGCAAGACCTAAAATCCCTTATCAATACTGACAAGGTATTGGACGAAAACGATAAGATACTCGACAATCAAGATTTGGCTTTCCTGCTAAAAGTATCTTTCCGAACCTTGCAACGGTATCGGGCAAGTGGCAAACTTCCTTACTTTACCATAAGTCATAAGACCTATTATCGAGCAGCCGACATCCGGACTTTTATTCAAGAAAATGCTGATTGCAAGACCTATGAACGGTTCAAAAAGGAAAATCAACTCGATAAGCAAACCGAAGCAGAACAAGGTGGGTAATGTTACCACCTAATGAAGTGCTAACAATCCCCATTTAGCAGAAACCGCCTCGCCCTGTGGCTCGGCTCGTTTCGCTAAATGAAGCAAGAGGGAACTGGACAAGTCCTGTTCTTCCCTCTTGCCCTGCGGGGCAAAGCCTTCAGCTTTGGTGCTTTAGCATAAAGCACAGTTATAACACTTGCTATAACTCAAATTGATATACAATTCTATATGAGCAAGTTAAATTTATAAATAGCTATAAAATAGTTATAACTATGACCAAACAGAATCGAAATATCATATTTACAACCATTGCCATAGATAATGAGACCGATAAACTTATCGAAAAGTTATGCAAACGCTATTCGCTGAAAAAAGGGGAAATAGTAAAATTGGCTTTTCTATATCTGGAGAAAGCAAATATCAATCCTGCCGATGCTCCCGAATCGGTAAAGTCAGAGCTTGCCAAGATTAACAAACGGCAGGATGATATTATCCGTTTCATTCGCCATTATGAAGAAGAACAATTAAATCCGATGATACGGACAAGCTACACAATAGCGTCTAAATTTGATACGATTGCCAAAGCATTGGAAACGCTCATCCTTTCACAGTTGGAGCAGAGCCGAGAAAAATATCATGCAGTATTGTACAAAATAAGCGACCAGTTCCAAAAACACGCCGATGTAATAAACAATCAGGGAAAACATATTGGTTCATTACAACAAGTGCAGAAAAAGGATAGTGCAAAGTTATTGAAACTGATTAGCCTGTATTCAGATTTGACTACTTGTGGAGTAATGGACGGTAAACGAAAAGAGAACCTAAAAGCCGAAATTAACGAACTAATAAACGACTAATCCATGAATATAGATTTCCCGCCACCCTCCAAAGGTACATACAACAATGCAGGCAGTAGCCGGAAATTGTGTAATTATCTCGAGCATGAAGATATGGAACGCATGGAGCAGGGAATCTATACCGAAGGCTTTTTCAATCTAACGGATGATAATATCTATAAATCCCAAGTAATAAAAGACATTGACAGTAATATCGGACAACTCCTAAAGACGGATGCAAAGTTCTATGCTATTCATATAAGCCCATCAGAAAAGGAACTTCGGGCAATGGGTAATACCGAACAGGAACAAGCCGAAGCCATGAAACAATATATCCGTGAAGTGGTTATTCCTGAATATGCCAAGAATTTTAACAAAGGATTATCGGCAGAAAATATAAAGTTCTACGGGAAGATACATTTTGATAGAGATAGGTCTGACAATGAACTGAATATGCACTGTCATTTGATTGTCAGCCGGAAAGACCAAAACAATAAAAAAAAGCTATCACCGCTTACTAACCATAAGAATACAAAGAAAGGAGCAATCAAAGGAGGATTTGACCGTACCAACCTGTTTCGACAAACAGAACAAAGTTTTGATAAGCTATTCAAGTACAACCGTCCTCTATCCGAATCCTTTGAATACTACAACACCATGAAGAACGGAAGTATCTCCGAACAACTCAAAATGCAGGAGAAAGTTATCAGCCAACCCCAAGAAAACCAACAAACTATAATTTCCGGTGAAAAGGAAAAGAAACAGGCGGTAAATCAAGGAAGCGATTTAGGCTTATCGTCTGCATTAGGTATTCTTACTCCCGAACCAAGTAACGGCAACGAAGAACAGCCGATAAAACGACCGAAAAAAAAGAAGAAACCGAAGCGAGGATTTAGGAGATAACAATATAAATATCAGCATTATGAACGAATACGAAGAAATAGAAGAGGCAATAGATATGTACCTGATGAAGCGGTTTATGTACCGCCGTTCGCTTGTATATCTTACACCCGACAATATAATAACCACCCGAAGAAACAGTCGAATAGACTTATATTTGCATATCAGGAGACTTGAAAGCCTATTTCCGCCCGATTACCTGATTATAGCCCGAATAGGCTTCAAAAAAGAACGCATCGGGCATGGCTCCCACTTCCTTCAGTTCTTAGCTGAAATAGCCTTAAAATATGAATATAGGCATATCAGAATAGAATCTACCAACGAGAAAAGCAGTTCATTCGCCGGAGGTAGGATTCCAATCTATTGAGGGCTCAAACTATGCAATATCAGTAAAGAATTTAATATCTTATTTTCAAGATAAGAGTTAATATAGTTCTTTATTTAGTTGATTTACAAAGGTACATTCCGGTAATAGAACGCCAACACCGAGCCGCAAGCGGTTTTTATAAATTTCTTCCTTTTTGTTTCTCAAAAAGAGTAAATTTCTAAAAAGTGTTGTCTTATCTATTCCCTGCATGAAAGAGATGTATATCAATTAAAAAAGAAAAAAATATGTGTTGGGATTGGTGAATAACGCCAGTCGCAGCCACTTCTTGCCTCTGCATTACATTTACCAAAACGAACCAATCTTCTGCTTTACTTTGCCTGAAAATCATTGCAATGAGGATAAATTATTAATCAGTAAAAGGATTTTATATGGATATAATAGCAATCGAAAGCAAGACGTTTGAGAAGATTAAAGAGCGTTTTAAGAATTTCTCCAATCAGGTTAAAGACTTTTGCGGGAACAGTCAGGACAAAAAACAATGGTTAGGAAACGAGGATGTTTGCGGACTACTGCAAATATCGCCGAGAACATTACAGTCGTACAGGGATAACGGTATTTTGCCATTCTCTCAAATTGGACGGAAGTGTTATTACCATGTGTCGGATGTGGAACAGTTAATAAACAACTCTAAAAAGGAATCCCGATGAAAGAAAAAGAATATACGGGCAGAATGTTCGATTTAAGTGTATTAGTCGGCAATTGGGAGAGCATCAACCTGAATCAGACAATTATCATTTACCGAAATGGTGATAGCTATTTACTTAGCGTCATCCATATCAACGAAACGAGCCGACAGGCAAGCCCTGCCACCTATGAGATACAGGAAGATGAAGACGGATTTTTCATTTACTATAATTTGAAACGGTCGGGTATTAGCTACGATAGGCAACTGGATTTATTAACCCTCTCCGCATTAGGCGACTATATGCGGAACTAAAATGAATACCACAATGGAAATATTAGATAAAAAATCAACGGATATTGCTTCTTTCTTCACGGATCTGAATGAGTTGTTGGATACAACCCGACATGCTCTTAAAAACCGTACTCCGCACCTGAATGGGGAAAAGTTCCTTTCTAATCGTGATGTTTGTCGGATGCTTCACGTTTCATCCCGAACCTTGCAGGACTGGCGAGATACAGGGAAAATTCCGTTTATTCAGATCAAGGGAAAAATACTCTATAAACAATCAGAAGTATTAAAGTTGTTGGAACAGAATTGTTTATAACAAGCTGTTTTAAATGAATATTTTAAGAAAGACTTGGGAAATGACTTCTAAGTCTTTTTTTATGTGTATTTTTGTGATAAGTTAATCATAAATTAAAATTGTAATATGTCAACTATCCATTTTTTAAACGTCTTAGAAGGAGACTGCAATATAATTCAACACGATTCTGGTAGAGTAACCGTAATAGATGTTAGCAATGCGTACGATGATGTTGATACAGAAGAAGAAAAAGCAGTCAAAGCATCTGAAATAAGGAAAAATATGTTTGAACGAACACAAGTTCCTTCTGACAAAAAAGATTACAAACAAAAAAAAATACCCGATAATCCGATTTTATATTTACAGAAATTCAGTATAAAGAATATTTTCAGATTCATTGTTACTCATCCTGACATGGATCACTTAGATGGAATAAAAGACCTCTTCAATAATTTTAGTATATCTAACTTTTGGGATACAGACAACAAAAAAGAGATTTCAGATAAAGCCGGATCAGGTGGTTATAATATGGAAGACTGGAAGTACTATAAACAATTGAGAGATGGAAAAATTCAACCATGTAAGAGATTGACGTATTTTGCAGGTAACTCAAATGAATATTACAAATATGACGATATACATATTTTATCCCCTACATCACAATTACTAAAAGACTGTAATGAGTGTGAGAATTGGAATGATTCTTCATATGTTATTTTACATACACCTCCTAAAGTAGGAGGAGGACATTGGAAAATCTTGTTTGCTGGAGATAGTGAGGATAGTACATGGGAACATATTTTAGAAAACTATTCAGACCTAGTAAAGGATACAGATATTTTATTTGCACCCCATCACGGTAGAGACTCTGGACGAAGTTATGATTTTTTAAAAATAGTTAATCCCAAAGCAACACTATTTGGAAATGCAAGTTCAAAATATCTTGCTTACAGCCAGTATAAGAGCAATGTTAAAATAACCAATAATCAAGCAGGTTATGTAATTCTTGACATTTCTCCTGATTATCTTAAAATATATGTTAAAAATTTAGAATTTGCAAGGGATTTCCGACATAAAAGAGAGTGGACAGAAGAGCCACAATTTAATAGAAACCTTGATGCATATTTTCTTTGTCAATATAAAGCAAAATAATAAATATGAATTTTAAAGCATACGATATTCTATCTTCTCTTGTGCCAGGATTCATAATGTTGTTATCATGTTTGCCTTTTTTAGGATATGAATATGATAAAGATTATGTAATTGGATATACAGCAATTGCCTTTGGATTGGGTTATCTTTTAAATACATTAGGCGGCTGGTTGGAATATTTCTATTTCTTTACATGGGGAGGAATGCCTTCTTCAAACCTTCTGGATGGTAAATGCATAAAGAGGATAAAAGTGTATAATTATACCTCTATAAAGGATAATCTGAAGGCGAAAACATCAAATCAGAACCCCTGTAATAAAGAGTTGTTCAATATAGCTATGAGAAATGTATTTATATCGAAAGATAATAGAGCAGAAGATTTTAGTAATAGTTATGCCTTTGCAAGAACCATGTTAACATGTGCTATTCTTAGCTCCATTGTTATTATAGCAACTTACTATGACGATTGGAGAGCGTATCTTGCAATTCCTATTACTCTAATTTTCTGGTACAGAGCTAAGCAAAGAGCTTATTATTTTGCTAAAGAGATTTTGCTGATCTATTCAGAGAAAGAAAACATAAAATAGCAGTGATTAAGGTGCTATTCCCAGCAGAATAGCACCTTGCCAAGTCTATATTTATTATACATTCGAAGAAGTAAAACTACTCCTCACCTTCTGCATATCATTTAAAATACTCTGATCTAATACACGAGCATACCGTTTTGTCATGCTGATATTGGAATGACCTAACATTTTGGCAACATTCTCAATACTAACGCCATTAGCGAGGCAAACAGAAGTGGCATAAGTATAAACGAAAAAGGTAATTAATAGCAGTCAGATGTAAATAGCAGATTATCAAGTCTATATGTCGCTTGTGGTCTTTAGTTGTCTATCATTGAAAAAGCAGAAAAGAGCATTTCTAAGTAGTAGTTCCGTTGCTTATCCGTTACCCTTTTTAGAGGTAGCCAACAAGCAGAAAAACAATGAATTAAAGCGGAACTCTATTCATAGAATCATTTTTCTCTTTTCGCTGTCCTCATAAGACCATTAAACGGTCTGTTTGACAGCAACTTGCATCATTTCAAATAACTCTGTTACAAGTAACTTTATCAACTTAAAAAACAGAGATATGAAAGCAGACTTAAAAGTACATTTTTACTTAAGAAAGACCGATGAAAAGAAAAACGGTGAGTGCCCCGTTATTGGGAAAATTACTATTGGCAGAGATGTGGCACAGTTTAGTGCAAAGATTACCGCTAAAGCATCACTTTGGGATATTGTTTCAGGTAGAGTAAAGGGTAAGAGCAAACACGCTACCGAAGTAAACAGTACACTTGATAAAATGGCTGTGTCAATTAGTGCTACTTACCGAAAACTACAGGAGAATAGAACCAGCGTAACCGCTACCAATTTGAAAAATACTTTTCAAGGTATCGCATCCGAACAGGAAACAATAATCAAGTTCTTCACGCACCATAATGAAGAATTTAGGAAGCGAGTTGGGGTAAATCGTGAATTATCCACTTACCAACAACATGAAATCTCCTTGCAGCACCTCAAACGGTTTATGACACTGAAATACAAATTATCAGATATACCGTTTACCCAACTTGATTATTCTTTCATAGAGAAATATGACTATTATTTGCGGATAGAACTACACAGAAAACCTAATACTATCTTAGGTATAACAGCCTATTTGCGTAAGATGATAAAATACGCCATTGGAGAAGGTATCATAACCCAAGATCCATTTGAAGGGTATTCTCCCGAAAAACCAAAACTTACGCAAAAATATCTAACTCGTGATGAATTAAACAAGATAATAAACACCCCGTTAGATCACCCGTGCAGGTATCTAACCCGTGATATGTTTTTGTTTTCAGTTTTCACAGGTCTAGCGTACAGGGACATTTGTAATCTTACAGAGAAAAATATAGTAAGAGCTTCGGACGGTATTCTGTGGATAGAAACTACTCGACAAAAAACAGGAACACCATGTCAAATTCCCCTAATGGAAATCCCGTTGCAAATTATTGAGAAATACAAAGGATTAGCCCTTGATAGTAAATTATTACCCATGCTTAGTTGTGGCAGATTAAATAAGAATCTAAAAATTATTGCTGAAATATGCGACATAAAACGTAAACTAATTTTTCATGCCGGACGACATACTTTCTCGACTGAAATTTGCCTCTCGCAAGGAGTACCAATAGAAACAGTTAGCCGTATGTTAGGGCATCGTGATTTACGTTCAACACAGGTCTATGCAAAAATCAACAACAATAAAATATCGGAAGATACCGACAAACTGGAGAAACGGATAAAAGGTAAATTCAGATTGACAGGTATAGAACAATAAAAACATCATTAATACAATTATCATTATGGAAATAAAGACATCAATCAAACGAAGCACGTTTGCTATATTATTTTATCTCAATACTTCAAAACCCCGTAAAGATGGAACTTGTCCGATTGTCGGGCGTATCACGATAGACGCTAAATCCGTACAATTCAGTACCAAGATAAATCTTTCTCCCTCTGATTGGGACACAAAGAAAGGACGAGCGAAAAAAGAAAGAAAGGAACTTGTACAGATAAATAAGACACTTGACCGTTTGGAAGAACAAGTAAAAACGCATTATTCCAAAATTGTAGAAATAGAAGGATATGTAACAGCCGAAAGGGTAAAAAATGCCTTATACGACATAGGAGCTAAAGCAACGAACTTGTTACAACTCTTTCAGGAACATAACGAGGAATTTGAAAAACGTGTCGGTGTAAACCGTGTTTATTCGACCTATTACCTCTATTTATCTGTATATAAACATCTTTCTAATTTTATTCTATCTCGCTATCAAACAGAAGATTTACCTTTAATCAGTCTAAATCACAAGTTCATCAATGATTATGACTTTTATCTAAGAGTTGAAAGAAAAATGTCAGCACATACAGTCTTGAATCATATTATTATTTTGAAGAAAATAATAAGGCGATCTATTAATCAGGGTACTCTAAAGCGTAATCCGTTTATCAATTTTATAGCGGAAACACCACAAAGACTACACAGGCATTTGACGGAAGAAGAGTTTCAAAAGATACTCACCACTCCTATAGCATCCTATAGATATAGTCGCACAAGAGATTGGTTCGTTTTTTCAGTGTTTACAGGTGTATCCTATGCGGATATGTGCGCTTTATCTATCAATAACTTAATAGAGGAACAAGACGGTAGTACATGGATAAAAATCTCCCGTCAGAAAACAGGTACAGTATGCAGCATTAAACTGTTGAGTATTCCTTTACAGATTATAAAGAAGTATGAGAAAGAACGAAAAAGTGATAAAGTATTCAATATGATTAACCGTCCCAGCCTTGCCGTAAACATGAAAGGACTTGCTAAAATATGCGGAATCGAGCGAGATTTAACCTACCACATGAGCCGTCATACTTACGGAACTCTGATAGGAGTTTCGCAAGGTGTACCGATAGAAACCGTTTGCAAATTGATGGGACATAAGTCTATTCAAACAACACAGATTTACGCAAAAATCACTAATCAGAAAGTAAATGAGGATATGAAACAGTTATTTACCAAAGTAAGTGGTAAGTACCAAGTTGCTGAAAGTGATATTACTTCCGAAGTAGCACACAAGAAATTTCCTCACTGGAAGAAAATTAATGAAATATTTCCAGAGAACAAAGAGGAATAGTTTGAGCGTCTTTTCCAAAGCAGACTAAAACATTAACAAAGGTAAGCTCCGCATCCAGCCCGTTCAAGTCCAAGCCCTAAAGGGTTAAGCTAAAAATCTCCACACCTGCGCTACGCTTCGGGTAGTATTTTTAGCTTAAGACTTGCACAGACTGGATGCTACACTGATAGAGTTAATGTTATTAATCCGTTTCGGAAAAAATGTATGTAGTATGTAGTTGGAATCAAATGGCATTTGTCAGATATATGGTATCTTTCGTTCCTAATTCAATTATTCTTTCTAAAAACAGAGGGTTGCTTTTCAAAATGCTTTTTGAAAAACTTATTAAAAGCACTTTGAGTTTCAAAACCTAACAAAAAAGAAATTTCAACCAATGATATATTCTCTTTAAGGTATTTGGTTGCCAATTCTTTTCTCACATCATCAAGAATTGTTTGATATGAAGTGTTTTCAGATAATAACTTTCGTTGAAGAGTACGATCACTCATATTCAAATCACGAGCAGTACTTTTCAAACTGAGGTTTATTCCCGGAACGGTTTGAAGTATATACCTACGGACAACAGATGAAACTGATTGCTGCTGTTCTTTTTCAAGTTGCCCAGAAATCAACTGCTCGGCTATAAACAGCATTTCGGGATTTGCATTGGTAATATGAGTTTCAAGTATCTCTTTATCAAAAATCATCATAAACGGCTTATCGAACCTTACCGGACATTGCATCAGAGTTTCCAGTAAATCAGGTGTAGTTTCTTGCTTGTATGGGGAATGTACCGATACAGGAGTAATATGTTTCCCGGTCAAAGTATAGATAAGTTGAAGTATGATACCATATTGAGACTCGTAAACATGCCTTGTTGCGATTGGATAATTTTCTGAAAATTTGTCTGCAACTTGCATTGAATGATAAAAATATTGTTCATCAGAATGGTTACTAAACAAACATATCGTATTGACAGCAGGAGCATAAAGAGGTGATTTTTGAAATACATCTTTCAAAGTACGGCAGTTCTGATATAGATTGAGTATTACTCCCATTACAGACACGGGAAAGTTAAATCCCATTTTAAGTCCTATTCGTATGTTAGGTCTTTGACTTGCCATATATTCAAGAGATTGCCCTACTATGCTGCTGTCAATCTTATTTGTCGCTTTCTCAAATAATGAACTATCAATACCTAATATACTAAATACCTCTGCTTCGTCCATTTCAAGCAAACTTACCTGTCGTAGTATAATATTAAATGTCCCTGCTGTTATATACATTATTCAAATATTGGCGTGATTGGACAAATCTATGGCTTAAATTTCAATTCTCCAAATACCAAGCAAAGTAACTTTGCAAATAAATTGTAAAACAATAAAATCAAAGATTATGAATGAATTAAAACTAATTGTAAGCCTGTTCCCTATTATTTTTATGCTCCACGAATTTGAAGAGATTATAGGTTTCAAACATTGGGTTACTAAAGACGGGGCATGGATTGCGAAAAAGTACCCCAAAGTAGCTAAACAAATTTCTTTTTATGAGAGATTGTCAGTTCCGGCATTTGCATTAGCAGTGTTGGAAGAATTTATAATTATAGGCATTGTAACCGTTTGGGCTTTAACATTACAATGGTATAATGTGTGGATTGCTGTCTTTTCAGGATTTTCACTTCATATTTTAATCCACATAGGTCAATGGATGATAGTTAGAAAATATATCCCTATTATTATTACATCTTTGCTCTCAATACCGTATATTATCTGGGGTATCAATAGTATCGTTCGTTCATTTGCCGTTATTGAGATTGTGACATGTTTTATTGCAGGGGTATTTGTTGCTGTTTTAAATCTATTTTTCGCTCATAAATTAGCATCTAAATTTGATAGATATATGAAAAATAATTTGTGAATGAACAAATTCATCTTAAATAATAGTTACAATGAATCAGTTATCCGAACAGAGATTTTTCCGACTATTGTCGGAATACTCGCAGAAAGAATTTGCCGTAAACGATTTAACGGCTGCATTACAGGAACTTGCTAACCATTTGGTAAGCATTGCTATAAGTGAACAAGATTGCGCAGTATTATTACGCTACTTCTCTTTTGGACTAAACAGGCTCAAATCGCATCGTGTGCAATTTGAGCAGGGGGAAAAATACTTTGCTATTGCTAATTGATGAAGCAATAGGACTTGTAAATACAGAAATCCGCATACTCAATATGCGAATTAAATATCCAGTTCAGTTCCAAAACCGGAAGGATAAATTTCCACTCTCACCGCTTCATCTTACAGATGAAACCTATCTTATAGAAATCATGGAACTGGTTAGCGGAACCTTCTTATCTGAAAGAGTTGTAACCTACAATGGAACAAAATCACCACTTACAGAAATCGGAAGAGCGTTTGAACACCTCTTTAATATCAAATTAGGAGATATTCATAAAAAGCATGAGAATGTAATTTGCCGGAAAGCCAACAAACGCACCGAGTTTTTGGATATACTTCGGAAAGCCATTACCGAAGAAAGTGAAAAGAAAGGCTATTTGTAAATCAATTATTTACCAACTATTCTTAGGGGTGTAGTATATCTACTCCCCTAACTTATTTACACCCATTTGCCGAACTTTGCTTCATCAATCGATTGAAAACAATAATATTAAACTTAAAAACGAAGCAAAATGTATATAGACAACGAAAATTTCGATAAGTGGATGGAAAGGCTATCGAAGAAACTTGGGGAGATAGGTCAAAACCTGCAATCTCTTATCAATACCGATAAAGTGCTGGATGAAAACGACCGACTATTAGACAATCAGGATTTAGCTTTCCTGCTGAAAGTATCTTTCCGAACCTTGCAGCGTTATCGGGCAAGTGGTAAGCTCCCTTACTTCACGATAAGTCATAAGACCTATTATCGTTCGGCTGACATTCGGGCATTTGTTCAGGAAAAAGCTGATAGCAAGACCTATGAACGGTTCAAAAAGGAAAATCAACTTGATAAGCAAACCGAAGCAAAACAAGGTGGGTAATATTACTGCCTGACGAAGTGTCACCATTCCCTATTTAGCAGAAATCGCCTTGCCTTGTGGTTCAGCTCATTTCGCTAAATGAAGCAAGAGGGAACTGGACAAGTCCTGTTCTTCCCTCTTGCCCTGCGGGGCAAAGCCTTTGGCTTTAGCGTGTTACAAGAACACGCTGTAATGACACCTGTAATAAGCATTTTCTTTGTAATGCTTATTATCAAGCATTTATCCATTCATGTTTCTATAAAAAAGTAATTACCATGCCAAATAGCAGTCGAAAAACGATATTCACGACCATTTCCATAGACAAGGAAACGGCAGCTTTGGTAGAGAAGATATGCAAACGCTATTCACTGAAAAAGAGTGAAGTTGTAAAGTTAGCATTCGGGTATATAGATAAGGCGCATATCAACCCATCCGAAGCACCTGAATCGGTAAAATCGGAACTGGCGAAGATAAACAAACGGCAGGATGATATTATCCGCTTCATCCGACACTACGAGGAAGAACAGCTAAATCCCATGATACGCACCGCCCATTCTATTGCAGTTCGGTTTGATAGTATTGGCAAATCATTAGAAACACTTATCCTCTCACAACTGGAATCCAGTAAGGAGAAGCAAACAGCCGTATTGCAAAAAGTAAGTGAGCAGTTTGGCAAGCACGCCGATGTAATCAACCAGCAAGGGAAACAACTTACCGCCCTTTATCAGATACACCAACGGGACTATAAGAAGTTGCTACAATTGATACAACTCTATACAGAGTTATCCGCTTGTGGTGTGATGGATAGCAAACGTAAAGAGAACCTAAAAGCCGAGATAACCAATCTGATAAACACATAGAGCCATGCACATAGATTTTGCCCCACCATCAAAAGGAACATACAACAATGCAGGGAGTAGCCGACAATTAGCAAATTATTGCGAGCATGAAGATTTGGAACGGATGGAAAAAGGAATCTATACCGATGGCTTTTTCAACCTGACGGATGATAATATCTACAAATCAAATGCTATTAAGGATATAGATAGCAATATCGGGCAACTGCTGAAAACGGATGCTAAGTTTTTCGCTATCCATGTCAGCCCATCAGAAAGTGAGCTTCGGGCAATGGGTAACACCGAACAGGAGAAAGCCGAAGCCATGAAACGGTATATCCGAGAGGTGTTTATTCCCGAATACGCTAAGAACTTCAACAAAGGACTATCCGAAGCCGATATAAAGTTTTACGGCAAAATCCATTTCGACCGCAACCGTTCCGACAATGAACTAAATATGCACTGTCATTTGATTATCAGCCGTAAAGACCAAACAAACAAAAAGAAGTTATCACCGCTTACCAACCATAAAAATACCCAAAAAGGGACGGTAACGGGTGGTTTTGACCGTGTAAATCTATTCCAACAGGCAGAACAAGGCTTTGATAAATTGTTCGGCTACAACCGTCAATTATCTGAATCCTTTGAGTATGCTAATACTATGAAAAACGGCAACATAGATGATAAACTGAAAATGCAGGAACAGGAATTACAAGAACCAAGACAGTATTTTACTGGCGAAAATAAAAAAGAAACATTCCAATCCAGTGAAAAAGAAAACAAGACTTCTTGCAATCTTGATAATAAGCAAAATAATGGAATGATATATAAACGGTTTGGTAAAATAAAGAGGGAGCGGATCTCTGATAATCCCGGGATTGATGCTTAGGCATTACCACAGGCTCGAAGTTACCTGCTCAATCACAAGGAACCTGAATGATGGATTCGCTCATCTCGGTTTGAACCTGCTTCTTATAACTGCCATTACGTGAGTTGCCGCTATGATCTCCTTGATTGGAGTGCTTTTCATAACCTAAATGGTATCCATCTCTGCTCCCAATATTTGCTCATAAACACGAGTGTGAAACTCCTTCATGAAAGCTGTCACATTTTCACCTGTCTCAAATTGAGACTGAAAACTTTGCTTAAAAATTCTTTCGGAATGTCCATAAATTGTTTTTTACAAAGTTAATAGATTAATAAAAAAACTACGAGAAGAATCCCGTAGTTTTCTATTTGTACAATCTCATGGACTGTTCCAAGAATCATTGTAGTGAGAATAATCTAATTTTAGGAAAGCGAGTTTTTAGGCTCGCTTTCTTGGTCACAATGATAATTTTTTAGTCTCCATCAACACTTTCACAACAATAATTGGAAAGCTTCAATTTGATTTCAAAGATCAATTTCTTGTCAATACATTTCTTGTTAATACATTTTTTGTTAATACATTTTTTGTCAATGTTCTTTTTCATTTCTAATTACTTTTAAATCCAACAATGTATGTCTTTTTTTGCGATTTTATTATCGCTAGTATATCCAACCGCAGCACAACCTCTGCATATATTTGATAAGTCACAGTCTACGCAGTCGAAATTTTTATATGATTCATGATATTTTTGTGAAAAAACATCAAAAATATCTCTAAGTGTTTTTTCTCTAATATTACCTATAGCGTAAGGTAGATGGCTACAAGGTAATACAGTCCCGTCAGGCATCACGGAAAGAACAGAGTATCCAATACCACAACCATATCTTTTATGTGTTGAATAATCATCTAAATTCAGAATGCCATATTCATATAAGAATAGTTTCCACAAATTTTCCTTCAAAGACAAAATATTATCTTCATTTAATAACACTTTTTCAAATATATTTTGATAAATATTTCTTAGTTCAATTGGTTTCATGTTGATAATGAACTTATCGTTTATATCTCTAGTGAAACTAAACTTATTTGCATGTAAATCATTTTTTGCTAATCTTATGCATCCTATTAAATCATTTAAATTTTCTTTTCTTAATGTGTACATAATATGCAAGTTGACTCCCTTGTCAACCAGCAAATCTGCTGCTCGTTTTAATTCGGCATAAGCAAAGTCGTTTTTTCTTATATAATTGTGTGTATTAGGAAGCCCATCCAAACTCAACTGGAAATGTTTAATATTTAATGATTTTATTATCTCCGAATTTTCTACAGTTATGCTTTGGGGATTTCCCAAAATTCCAACAGTAGCTCCTAAAGAGGCAGTATATGATATGATCTCATATATTCCATTGTACAACAATGGATCACCACCTGTGAAATTAATCATTATCTCTTTTGCCTCATTTTGAAATTCATCAACGGATGCCTTAATGATTTTTTTGAGATCTTTATAAGAGATTTCATCTGATGATGAAATATTTGACATATAACAATGTATGCATTTATTTTGACATTTATTGGTTAAATGCCATTGTATATTAAATAATTCTCTTTTCATAATCTATTAATTTTATTTAATACTCCCATTAAGTAATCATCAGCATATTTCCATATAACATCAGACCAATTCAAAATAGCTTTATTTAATCCTATTTGTTCAAAATTTTTAGAAACCACTTCAATACCCCATTTTTTTAGCAACTCTTCTCTTGCGACTTCTGCTTTTTTTATTAATTCATCTTCAGAAGAGCTTCCTTTATGTCTTACGAAGTCTCTAATCTTTCTAAGTTCCCTAATGATTTCATCATAGTGTATTGCTATTTCTCTGTTTGAAAAATAAAACTGAGAGGCAACCCTCATTCTTAATCTAAAAGTATATGCATGTCTTAATTCATTTGAGAACTCATCACAGTCAATACATTCTCCTCTTCTTATGTATGCATATATTAAACTTAATGGTGCATTTATTCGTTCACTTATCTCATTGGCAAGTCTTACCGCTTCTGTTTGTTTCAAATCTCTCGTTTGTTTTTTGTAGTTAATTCTGTTTATTAACCATGATCCTACTAAAAGTGAAAACAAAGATATAACAAAAGGATGACCCAATATGTCAGGCATTTTGCATAATACTTCCTTATAATCCATAGCTGTTTTTAATTATATTGTTACAAAAATTTATGCAATTAATAATATCTTCAAAAACAGAAAACTCTTTATTCGAGTGTGGGTTGTAATATCCACATGATATATTAACACAAGGAGTCTTCAACTCCCTTCTTTTTAGAGCTACGACATCTGTTTTTCCACCTTTACTTAAAGAATAACCATACTTTTTACCAATATCCTGTAGTTTATTAGCTATAAATATGGGGCATAATTCTGTTCCACTAACTTCTGTTACAATTTCACTTGATCCTTTCTTATCACATTCGATTAATAAAGCACAATTATCATAAAATTGTAAGTCGGAATTTTGACTACCCATACACCCAATTTCTTCTTCTACAAAAAAAGACACCTTTAAAATTGGGAGTGACTGTAGCAATCTTAAGGCTATATAAATTCCATTTTTATCGTCTGCACCTAAGCCACATTGTAAATTATCCTCACCCACTGAATACAATATTGTATTATTCGTTTCGAGTTGCTTACTAGTAATCACTGTTCTTTTATTTATATTATCCTTAGTTCCTTTTTCATCAAGGTGCGCGGCTATGCATATGTATTTATCAGACACTCCTTTGGTTATGTGCATATTACCATAGGAGTCTTCTATCCAAGTGATTTGATTGATATTTACTAACACATTATTAGTAATATGCTTTTTCATTGGCATCTCGAACTGACTAGGAGATATGATTCTATATAACTCTGTTAATAATTCCATGCATATATTTGTATAACAGCAAGTTAACTAAGAATACTACATACTCTTTTTCGCCTAATAAGAACTATGAAAAGTATTTAATGTAGCACACACAAATATAAGCTTTTTTAATGAAAGCTTATCTCTGTTTGCTACTTTTTTTTGTTTTATCAAATTAAGCATTATCTTTGTTGCAGGTTATTAAAATGATGCAATATCAAGAATATTAAAGTAGATAGCACGTTGCTAAACCGTTACCCTTTTCAAAATAGCATATCATAATATACTGTTTATCAGTTGGATATTTTGTAAGCGCACAGTAGTGGCATAGCTGTGGCGGGCTGTGTGCGTGGAAATTTCCTTATGAATCCCGCACAAATCGCTGATTTCTTTCAGATAACTATTCATTTTCTGATTGCAAGGAACAGGCAGTAAAACATTCTGTTTTTGACACTTTGGATTATCCTTATACTTCTCAATAATGGCCAAAGGAATATCCAGTAGCGGAATATTACACATATTCTTTGTCTTCTGCCGAGCCTTGCGAATCCAAAAGTTACCTTCTCTGTCTTTTACGATATGTTCAGCCGTTAGTTGCTTAATATCTATAAATGACAAGCCCGTGAAGCATCCAAAAATGAAAATATCACGTACTAAATCAATACGAGGTAAATCAAATTTCTTATTTGTTATGATTTGCAGTTCATCCCAAGTCAGGAACTCCCGATTGACTTCCTTTTCATGGAACTTGATACCAATAAAAGGGTCTTTGCTAATCCACTCATTGGCAAGAGATAGATTAGCAATCTTTTTCAGGCATTTCATATAACGGATAACGGTATTTTGAGCACATTCCTTTTCTGTTTTCAAGTAAAAGTCAAAAGCCCGAATAAATTCTCCGTTTATATCTTTGAGCGGTAAATCGTCTTTGTCGTACTTGATTTTAATAAGTTCAGTTAAATAGCGTTTACAGCTTTCATAACGACGTACAGTAACCAAAGCGAAGTCTTTACCCACCAACTGGCGACATTGGTCGTTATGCTCTTGAAAAGTAGCTATAAGTGTTTTAGGTTCTTCTTTTTCTTCCAAGTTAAAGAATTTATCCCGAAGAATGGTAGCTGTTATAGGTAGACTTTCCTTTTTCAGCTCTGCATGTATATTATATAACTTGATTCGGGCTTCTTCGATATACTTGTTCAGGTCGTTTGATTTGCGGTCTTTACCACGAGAACATTCTTTCGCCTGATTCCATAGGGAAGGGGTAATACTTTTACGGATATTCGTTTCAGAACGAACATTATTAACCGTAATTCTCATACATACAGAAGCTTCACCATTCTTCAATAGTTTTGTTTTCTTTAGGAAAAACAAAACACTAAATGAATTTCTTTCCATCATTTTTCTACTTGTTTTAAGTGATACAAAATTATGGAAAAGTGGAGAGAGTTTCGCTATGTAACATGCTGACAAACAGAGTCAAACAAAGACAAAAGGTGGAGATGTATTATCTCCTGATTTGCTCCACCTTTTGCTCCACCGAAGTAGGTCAAAATTTGCTGTTTTTTGCGTAGTGGGTAAAAATAAAAACTCCCGATATTCATTGAATATCAGGAGTTTACTTCTTTTTGCTTTCTCTAAAAGTGGTGCCACCAGGAATCGAACCGGGGACACAAGGATTTTCAGTCCTTTGCTCTACCAACTGAGCTATGGCACCTTGTTTTGTTTAACGGGTGCAAAGATAGAGACTTTTTTTGTTTTTGCAATAGTTTGAAAGAAAAAACTTGAAATTTTAATCGTTCAGGGAGTTCCAGCCTTGGGCTTTCAGTTCAACTTCGCCACCATCACGACCAACTAAATAATTACCAAGTTCGGGTTTCGTGATATGGCCGATGACTTTAACTCCTTTCATTTCAGATACTTTGTCATGTTCGGTCAGAGGAACAGTAAAGAGTAGTTCATAATCTTCACCACCATTTAGTGCAGCTGTGACGAGACTCATGTTAAATTGTTCTGCCATGATTGCCGTTTGATAATCGATAGGAATACGATCTTCATAAACCCGGCAACCGACATTACTTTCTTTGGAAATATGGAGTAATTCGGAAGAAAGACCGTCTGAAATATCCATCATGGCAGTTGGAACAACTCCTGCATTATGTAATAATTCTATGATGTCTTTACGTGCTTCGGGTTTTAACTGGCGTTCCAATAAATATTCTTTACCGGAGAAATCGGGAGTGAAATCTTTTTCTCCTTTAAAAACTCTTTTTTCCCGTTCCAGCAGTTGCAAGCCCATATAAGCTGCACCCAAATCTCCGGAAACACAGATTAAGTCGGTTTCTTTTGCTCCGCTGCGGAATACAACTTTGCCTTTTTCCCCTTCTCCGATACAAGTGATACTGATACACAAGCCTGTTAATGAAGCGGAAGTATCCCCTCCAACCAAATCAACTCCATAAACTTCGCAAGCCAGTTTGACTCCGGCATAAAATTCATCCAGGTCTTCCACTGAAAAACGTTTGGAGATGCCAAGAGATACCGTTATTTGTTTAGGCAGCCCGTTCATCGCATAAATGTCGGAGAAGTTTACTACAGCGGATTTGTATCCCAAATGTTTCATTGGGACATAGGTAAGGTCAAAATGGATACCTTCCAGTAGCAAATCGGTAGTTACAAGTACCTGCTTGTCTTCGTAGGAAAGAACGGCTGCATCGTCGCCTATTCCCTTGATTGTGCTTGCATTTTTTAATTCAATTTTGTCAGTCAGATGGCGGATTAAACCAAACTCGCCTAAAGTTGCTATTTCTGTTCTGTTACTCATTTTGTATTTGCGTATAATGCTGTTTTTTGTACGTTGATTATATGTCTTTTAATTAATTCGTCAAAATTATTTTCCGTATAAAATTCGATAGTGATAGGCAAATAATATAAAGATTGCTTCCACTCCTCCGGGATAAACGGGGTGTTTTTTAACCGTGCCGCATCTTTTTCCGTCACAAGAATCAGCTTGCCGGGCGATTCCATTTGCTCATAAATCGTATCTAATTTTTTAATATCGGATTTATTGAAAATATGATGGTCTGGAAAAGTTGCGATATATGTTTTATTGGAATATTTCTGCGCTTCATGAATGAAATGGACAGGAGAGGCGATACCGGATATAAGTAGCATGTCGTCTTCTTTTCCTATCTCATTGTGTGTGAGCGGACGGGCTATATCCGGGAACACCGGCTCGATTTCTCCATAAGAAATTCCGGTAAAGAAAAGTTGCTGGTTTGCCTGGAGCTTCATATTCTTTTCGATGATACGGAACTCGATGGGCTTCATTTCTTTTTCGCATTTGGTTACAACAACAATGTCCGCACGCCGTATGCCGCTTACCGGTTCACGTAACCGTCCGCTGGGCATTAGTTTGTCATAATAAAAAAGGCGATGGTAATCTGTCAGGATAATAGACAGTGACGGAGTAACATAGCGATGCTGGAAAGCATCATCCAATAAAATAATTTCCGGCTGTATGTCATGGGGCAAGTCTAATAAATTTCTGATACCGCGGCGGCGGTTACTGTCTACAGCCACCAGTATCTCCGGAAATTTACTTTTCATCTGATAAGGCTCGTCCCCGATATCCTGGCTTGTACTTTGTGCATCTGCTAAAATAAATCCTGAGGTTTTTCGCTTATACCCGCGACTTAGCACGGCTATACGATACTGCTTTTCCAATAGGCGAATCAGATATTCCGTATGTGGGGTTTTTCCCGTTCCTCCCACTGCCAGGTTTCCAACACTTATAATCGGAACTGAATATTGCTCGGAAGGCAGTATCCCCCAGTTAAAAAGCTGATTACGTATTTGTATACAGATTCCGTATAGCCAGGTAAACGGTATCAACCAGGAATTTATTTTGATATCATTGCTCATTGGCATCTGTTTATAAAGGGTTTATATGGTATGCTTATGAAACGGTCGAACAGGTTTTGGGGATTGGCTGTATTTTTCATTGTATCGGCAATACCTATCCGCATGAAAATAAAAGCGGTACTAACCAATTTCACTGTTACAAATACCCCCAATGCCGAAGCAAACATTATTTTTAAAAATTGTTTCATAATTGAGCGAAGAACTTTAATCAAGCTACAAAGATAACATAACTTATTGATGCTAATGTAATTTAGATTATATTAATGTAATAAAGAAGGATTTATATCCTTGCCGCTTGATAACCGGACAGGGGAAACCGTTGACAGAATAAGCCCGTTTACTTCGGAATGTCGTATTAGTATATATGAAGGGAATTCTCTATCTTTGTGGCTCTTATAATAGTTAGCACAAATAATTATAGATACATGGCATTTACCAATAACGTAATGATTGTTCGCCACGGTTTGATGGCGAAGTTAGTAAAACTTTGGAAAGAAAACCGCCTATTAGGGGAAATTGACCGTCTGCCAATAGAATTAAGTCCCAGGAAATCAAAGGTAATAGGTCGTTGCTGCATTCACAAGGAACGGGCAGTATGGAAGTATAAAACTTTGCCGTTGTTAGGGTTTGATATGCAGGATGAAGTGGACGAATTGACTCCTTTGTCCGAATATGCCAAACGGGCATTGTTGCGTTCCGAAAATAAAAAAGATAACCTGATGTGCGTGGTTGATGAAGCATGTTCTTCCTGCGTATCGGTGAACTATGAGATTACTAATTTATGTCGTGGATGTGTGGCCCGCAGTTGTTATATGAACTGTCCGAAAGATGCGATCCGTTTTAAGAAAAACGGACAGGCGGAAATAGACCATGATACTTGTATCAGTTGTGGAAAATGCCATCAGAATTGTCCTTATCATGCGATTGTATACATCCCGATTCCTTGTGAGGAAGTTTGTCCGGTAAAGGCAATCAGCAAAGATGAGTATGGCGTGGAGCATATCGATGAGAAGAAGTGTATCTATTGTGGAAAATGTATAAATGCATGTCCGTTTGGTGCTATTTTCGAAATCTCCCAGGTATTTGATATTCTTCAGCGGTTGCGTAATAAGGAGCCTATGGTTGCAATTGTTGCTCCCTCTATTTTAGCCCAGTTTAAGGCTCCAGTGGAAAATGTATACGGGGCGATTAAAGAAATGGGTTTCCTTGAAGTGGTAGAGGTTGCCCAGGGTGCTATGGCTACAACCCAGCATGAAGCAGAAGAATTAAAAGAAAAATTAGCGGAAGGCCAGCCTTTTATGACAACCAGTTGTTGTCCTTCCTATATTCAATTGGCAGAGAAGCATATACCGGATTTGAAAAAGTATATTTCTACTACCGGTTCACCGATGTATTATACGGCACGGATTGTTAAAGAGAAATATCCGGATGCCCAAATCGTCTTTATCGGCCCGTGTGTAGCGAAGCGTAAAGAAGTTAAAATGGACCCTGCCGTAGATTTTACCATGACATTTGAAGAAGTCGGTTCCGTATTGGACGGCTTAGGCATTAAGATAGAAGAAGCACAACCTTTTTCTGTTTTATTCAATGCCGTGCGTGAAGCACATGGTTTTGCCCAAAGTGGTGGTGTGATCAATGCGGTAAAGGTTTATTTGAAGGATGAGGCCGAGGATGTTAAAGCTATCCAGGTGGCGAATCTGACTAAGAAAAATGTCGCTTTGTTGCGTGCTTATGCAAAGACAGGTAAAGCACCGGCACAATTTATAGAAGTTATGGCATGTGAAGGCGGATGTGTTACCGGTCCGTGTATCCATGGTGATAAAGCTACCAGTCAGCAACAACTGATGAAGGAACTTACTAAATTCTAAACATAAATGAACAAAAAACTCGTTTTACTCTTTTCGCTGGCGGGAGCATTGCTTTTTACGGCATGCGGTCCTCGTGAAGTTCCGGCGACAGGAGATTATTCCGTACAGGTTTTCGCCAAAACGCCTGTACGTTTTGCTCCGGATATGTATCCGGCTGCTTATAATGTTCCCGGGCCGGACAGTATTTATCATCTTATGAACGGACGTATTATCTTGAAGAAGATAACATTGCCGGACTATAAACGAACCGTATCTGTTAATTTGCAGGTAACGCTCGCATCAAATGGTGACCGTTGGGATAAATCCGGTTCCTGTTTTGTTTTACCAAAAGAATCGGGTATAAACTTATTGGACATTGCCCGTGGAGAAAAACAGTTCCCGGCAGTGGACAGTACGAAACTTGAAAACATGATCGGTATTATAGCAGGTCCCGATTATAAACCGACTGTGGAACTGATGCGTTTTATGACTCCTTTCGGTGTCGGGCATTATAGTTCTCCGGACGATAGCCTGACAAAACACCGTAAACCTGTTTATATAGACCAGTGGGCCGACAGTGTAAGCTGGGAACAGGATATAACGGATTTGTATCCTTTGTTGGAAGGAGAAGCATATGTGGGTGTTTTTATTGATACCTGGACAACGGAAGGCTATGTGGTTAGCATGAATATCGATGTCACAGAGTCGAAGCTTGCTTACGACCCGATGCAACGCCGCCATGTGGAGCCATTGATGAATACGGTTTATTATGAAGGACAGACGTATCCGGATATTTTTGCACGCAAAGATGTCTCTACTGAGTTTGATGTGCCGGATGGTGCCCGTAATGTGCGGTTGAAATATATCGTTACAGGACATGGGGGGCATTCCGGAGGTGATGAGTTTGTTCAAAAAAGGAATATTGTTTCGGTAGATGGAAAAGAAGTTCTTAACTTTGTCCCATGGCGTTCGGATTGTGCTTCTTTCCGTCGTTTTAATCCGGGAACAGGAGTTTGGTTAAAGCAGCGTCTGGCTTCTTATATCGATAAGGACGGGTATTCGGAGAAGATGGTGGAGGAACCGTTAGGATCTTCTGACTTATCCCGTTCCAACTGGTGTCCGGGTTCGGATGTAATGCCGGAAGAAGTGGAGCTTTTTGATATTCAACCGGGAAAACATACATTTACGGTAAGTATTCCGGAAGCCCAGGAAATAGATGGGAATAAACTGAACCATTGGCTGGTATCGGCTTATTTGGTTTGGGACGAATGATTAATATAATAGGGACAGGTTCAACCTGTCCCTGCGATAGATAACCGATAAATTAAAATATTATGGATACACTACTGCCTTTCTTCCTGTTATGTTTTACTTCCTTTTTTACATTGACGAACCCGTTGGGTACAATGCCGGTGTTTCTTACCATGACGAATGGTATGAGTGAGATGGAGCGTCATACGATAGTCCGCAGAGCTACGATTGTTTCTTTTATTACACTGATGGTTTTTACTTTTTCCGGCCAGTTCCTTTTTAAGTTTTTTGGCATATCGACGAATGGTTTCCGTATAGCCGGAGGCATTATCATTTTTACGATTGGTTTTGATATGTTGCAGGCGCGGTATGCGAAGGCCAAGCTGAAAGAAGATGAGGTAAAGAGGTATGTGAATGATATTTCAATCACGCCACTTGCCATTCCGATGCTTTGCGGTCCGGGAGCCATTGCAAATGCCATTATGTTGATGGATGATGCAACTACTATGGCTAAAAAAGCAATACTGATAGGGACGATTGCTCTGATTTATTTTATTACCTTCTTGATATTGAGGGCATCAACCCGTCTGAACCGTTATATGGGAGAGACCGGAAATAATGTAATGATGCGTTTGATGGGACTTATTCTGATGGTTATAGCCGTAGAATGTTTTGTCAGCGGATTCAAACCGATTATGATTGATGTGTTGAAATCGGCAATGGCTTTATAAATCCGTAAACTTCCTTTTCCCTTTGAGATAGAAGGCGGCAATCAGGCTTTTCTGATAGATTTCCGGTATATTGCTGAGGGTCGCTTTCTGTAAATTTTCTTGACGGACCGGCAGGTAAGAATCTCTGAGTTTAAAGAAAGACTGCCGTGCATTATATACCGCTTTCGCATTGGAGATGTGCCCACAAAACAGAAACTTTGTTGCTGCGATATAGTCCAGGATGAAACGGGCACGCATGGCTTGCCTTAGTTCCTTGTCCGGTAGATTTTTATATAGCATCAACAGGTTATTCCGGAAATTCAGGAATGTTTTACGCGGACTTTCTGCGTTAAGTGTTCCTCCTCCCAGATGGTAGACCACAGACTCCGGTGTACATACAATCCGGTATCCGCGTGAACGTAAGCGCCAGCATAGGTCTATCTCTTCCTGATGTGCGAAAAATTCAGCATCGAGACCCCCCATTTCTTTATATAAGGCTGTACGGATAAACATACAGGCCCCGGTAGCCCAAAGTAAATTCGCAGGAGTATCGTATTGCCCGTTATCTTTTTCGACAATATGAAGGACTCGTCCGCGGCAATAAGGATAACCGTAGTGGTCTATGAACCCACCAGCAGCCCCTGCATATTCAAAGCTTTCCCTATCCCATAACGAACGGATTTTAGGTTGTGCACATGCAATGGAGGAATCTGCTTCCAGCGCTGCCATCGGGGCGTCTATCCATCCGGCCGGGGTTTCAACATCACTGTTAAGGAGAACGGTATATTCGCTGTTTATTTGTTCCATTGCAAGATTGTAACCACCGGCAAAGCCATAGTTACGGTCGAATTTTATGATTCCGACAGCCGGGAATCTTTCTTTCAGCATATCGAGTGAACCATCGGTAGAGCCATTGTCGGCAACAATCACCTGTGCCCACTCTTCGGGAGTGTTCGCAAGTACAGATGGAAGATATTTTTCCATTAATTCTTTTCCGTTCCAGTTAAGGATGACGACCGACAGTTTTTTTTTCATTGTATGCAGGTTAATTAGGGTTTGCTGTATTTTCTCTTTTATGTTTCCATCTCTTATGGGTCCATAGCCAGTATGCCGGATTGTTCAGGATACTTTTTTCCATTAACCGGGCATATTGTTCGGTAATTTGATTTTCAGGAGTTTCATTAGGAGTAAGAGTGAGCAGGCTCATATCCATTGTGTAGTACCCCCTTTTTACTTTCTTTACATCGAGGAATACTACCGGAAGATTCATTTTACGGGCAATACGTTCAGGTCCTGTAAGAATAGATGTTTCCTGATTTAAGAAAGTGGTCCAGTAATGCAGGTTGGCTTTACTGGGGGTCTGGTCTGCTATAAATATAACCAGAGCATGCGTTTTGTCTTTCTTTAATTTGATGACATCGCGTATGGTATCGTTTTTCTTTATGCCACAAGAACCGAACCGGGTACGGAGATATACAAAGAGTTTGTCAAACGCTTTGTTCTTCAACGGACGGTATATTTGGTATACTCTTAGTGTTTTGAAGAAATGGCTTGCGGCGGTAAACCACTCCCAGTTACCATAATGCCCCATTAACAGTACGAAACAAGTATATCCTTTATCTGCCAGGTCATCCATAAGTTCCGGATTTCTGATAACGGCACGACTCAGTATCTCTTCTTTGGAAATATGCGCCAACTTAATAGTCTCGACTATATAATCGGAGAAATGATGATAAAAGTCCCGCTCCAACCGGCGTAGTTCCTTTTCTGTTTTTTCCGGAAAGGACGCTTTCATATTTGCACGTACAACTTTTACACGGTATCGTGCAATCTTATATATTATAATGTATAAGATATCCGACAGAAGGTATAATACACGCATAGGGAGCAAGGCGTGAACTTTTGCCCAGCAGAATATAAGCGCATATTGTATTTTAGTCCACATGGAATATTTTCTATTATTTATTTTTAATCAGTAACGCCGTCTTATCCTCATTCCATCCCCCTAAAGTAACCAAATGAGCTTCATTTACCCATAAGGCATTGTACGGTGCTTCCACTTTGATATAATTCTCAGTAAAACCATGCATCAATCCTCCTTTCCTGGTATGTTCGAACAGCACGCTTGCTTCTTGACCTATATGAGCTTCATAGAATGCATGGAACTTTTGGTCTGAAATATCCAACAATTGCTGGCTACGTGCATGTTTTGTTTTCGGGGCGACAACATAGTCTATTTTTAGAGCCTGCGTGCCTGGACGTTCGGAATAACTGAATACATGTAGCTGGCTGATGTCCAGACTATCGATAAAAGCACGTGCTTCTTCAAACAATTCATCTGTTTCTCCGCGTGTACCTACTATCACATCTACGCCGATGAAAGCATGTGGCATGATTTCTTTTATCTTCTCGATTTTATGACGGAACAGAGCCGTATCGTACCTGCGGCGCATCAACTTTAATACTGCATCACTACCACTTTGCAGCGGTATATGGAAATGCGGGGCGAAGCGTTTGCTGGATGCCACAAAATCAATTGCTTCATCAGTAATCAGATTCGGTTCGATAGAGGAAATACGGTAACGGAGAATCCCGTCCACTTCATCAAGGGCGCGGATAAGGTCGATAAACGTTTCCCCTGTGCTTTTGCCAAAATCCCCGATGTTTACACCTGTTAGAACAATTTCCTTCCCACCTTTGTTTGCAACTTCCTGTGCTTGTTTTACCATACTCTCTATTGTCCCGTTGCGGCTCCGTCCGCGGGCGAACGGGATGGTACAGTAGGAACAGAAGTAATCGCAACCGTCCTGCACTTTCAAGAAGTGGCGGGTCCGGTCGTCAGCTGAACAAGAAGGGGAAAATGTCCGTATATCTTTTGTCTGGGAGGCGATAATAGCCCCTCCGGCTTCTTTTTTCTTCAGGTCGTCCAGATACATTAATATATCCAGTTTCTGCTCGGCGCCGAGTACAAGGTCCACACCCTCTATATGTGAGACTTCTTCCGGTTTTAGTTGGGCGTAACAACCGGTCACTACGATAAATGCGTCCGGATGTTGTTTGCTGATACGGCGGATGGCCTGCCGACATTTCTTATCAGCCAGTTCTGTAACGGAACAGGTGTTGACAACGCATATATCAGCTTTTTCTCCCGGACGGGCTTTACGAACCCCTTGTTCGGCAAGCGTCTTTCCAATAGCCGAAGTTTCGGCGAAATTAAGTTTACACCCCAGTGTGTAATAAGCGGCTATTTTATTTTCGAAAACAGTTTTGTCAATCATTGTCTTTTATTTATCGCACAAATTTAGCGAAAATATTCGGATAAAGACAGTTCTGCCTTCTTATCGCTCGGCCAGGATGATAACCGGATTCTCATCATTTTCCTGCATCTATTGCCCAACGGGGAATAAGTGTGTTCCGCTTGAGATTGAGCGATTGCTCTTTGGTGAGTGGCTGCTTGATGAAAGGTAAGAAACCGGCTGAGAAGACGGGAGGAACAGGTTAAACTCCGCTTACCTGTTGTGTATTTGTCAGATAGTCTGTATTTTTGCACACTTAACAAGACAATGTGCTATATGATACAAGAGAATTTTATCAAAATCTATGAGGAGAGTTTCAAGAAGAATTGGGGCCTTCCTGCACTTACCGATTATAGTAAAGGAAACAGCTTCACATTCGGAGATGTAGCTACCGAAATAGCCCGTATCCATATACTGTTTAAAGAGTGCCAGATACGGCGTGGAGATAAGATTGCCTTAATTGGTAAAGATAGTGCGCGTTGGTGCATTGTTTATATGGCTGCTGTCACTTACGGAGCGATTATTGTGCCCATCCTGCAGGATTTCAGCCCGAATGATGTACATCATATAATCAATCATTCGGAATCCGTCTTTCTGTTTGTCAGCGACCGTATCTGGGATTCGCTGGAAGAAGATATGATAGAGGAGGTTCGCGGGGTATTCTCATTAAATGATTTCCGCTGCTTGCATCAGCGCGATGGCGAAAGCATCCAGAAATTAATGAAAGCATTGGATGAGAAGATGATTGAGAAATATCCGAATGGCTTCTCTAAGAATGATATTAAATATGCGGAGCTGGATAACGACAAAGTTGTTTTGTTGAATTATACATCAGGAACAACAGGCTTTAGTAAAGGAGTGATGCTGACAGGGAATAACCTTGCCGGTAATGTCACTTATGCCAAGACACTGGATTTATTATTCCAGGGAGATAAGGAATTGTGTTTCCTGCCGTTGGCTCATGCGTATAGTTGTGCTTTCAATTTCCTGGTGCCTATGGCTGTAGGTGCCCATGTGTATTTATTGGGAAAAGTGCCGTCTCCTAAAATCCTGTTGAAGGCATTTGAGGAAGTAAAGCCGAATTTGATTCTGACCGTTCCTTTGATTTTGGAGAAGATATATAAGAAGATGATCCTTCCGCAGCTTAGCAAGACCTCTATGAAACTTGCCTTGAATATTCCTTTGCTGGATTCCCGTATCTATGCCCAGGTCCGTAAGCATCTGGTAAATGCAATGGGTGGAGCTTTCCGGGAAGTAATTGTAGGAGGGGCTGCAATGAACCAGGAAGTAGCGGATTTCTTATATAAGATTAAATTTCCGTTTACAATCGGTTATGGAATGACCGAATGTGGCCCGTTGATCAGTTATGATAATAATGCGGAATATGTCCCGACCTCTTGCGGCCAGGTACTGAAAGGCATTATGCAGGTACGTATCGATTCCGATGACCCGTATAATACGGTGGGAGAAATCCAGGTTAAGGGTGAAAACGTGATGAAGGGATATTATAAGAACCAGGAAGCGACAAGTAATGTCTTTACGGAAGATGGCTGGTTGCGTACCGGCGATTTGGGAACAATCGACGCAAACAACCGCATTTATATTCGTGGACGTAGCAAAACGATGATTCTTGGCCCGAGCGGACAGAATATTTATCCGGAAGAAATCGAATCAAAACTGAACAACCTTCCTTTTGTAATGGAAAGTATCATTATCGAAAGAGGCGGAAAGTTGGTAGGATTGGTGTATCCGGACTATGATACAGTGGATGGAACAGGTATCTCCCATACCGACCTTCCGGTTATCATGGAACAGAACCGTATTGAATTGAACAAACTATTGGCTCCTTACGAGTCTGTCTCCGAACTCCAGTTGTATCCTACCGAGTTTGAGAAAACTCCCAAGAAGAGTATCAAGAGATATTTGTACGCAAATTATTGATATTTGAGATTTTGTTGAGAGCCTGTTTAAATTTGCCGGTTTGAAATAAAAAGAGTATTTCCTCTTTCCGAAAAAATGATTATTTTTAGTTACCAGGTTTTGAAAACCGACCCTCTTTCCCCATCCACAGGGAAAAAGGGCCGGCATTTTTTTATAAGATGGAACGTTTACAACCGGATGTATTAATTCAGTGTCAACCTTTTCTTGATTTCTTTCCGGTTCGCATTGTCTTTGTGTTTGCCGCTGCTTATCCAATCAAAATCTTGAACCGTCATTACATCAGAGTTCCACATTTGATACCACTTTACTGTTACGTGATTTGCCCCAAAAATATGTCCTATTTCATGGGCCATAGTATAACAATTAAAAGCATTGGTACAGGATATGCCATAGGCTTTCTCATCGTTGTTCACATTATAATCCCTCAGATAAGCCCGGCCTAAAGTATTATCGCTCCAGCCCCCCCAACGGCATAATATAAAAATGCCGTTCGTGTTTTTGTACTGGCTGTTGTTCACCCAGGTACGGAAATTCGGTAGCGTTTCTTTGCTATTGCTTGACCCCTTAAAATCACAGTTCAGGATACTCACATTGAACTTTACATTTCCCTGTACATCCTTCAACGCGCTGATCGCGTCATTTACCTGCCAGTTCATTTCGTGGGTAAGTGGATTGCTACCCTTCTCACGGAGCAAATAAATATTGACTGTAGGTGTTTTGAGAGCAAGTGTTTTGAGAGTAGGCGCAGGTGCAGGAGCAGGTGCGGGTTTAAAAATCTGCGTCACCTTTTTGTACTGATTAGAGAAAAAGCCGCGGGTAGCTACAGGCGAGTGGTATTGAAGCTCCTTTTCAGGCAGTTCGTACACGTTGCCGGCTTTCATTTCCTCCCGTATGCCGCTAAGGTCCAGACGGAGGGAGTTATTGTCTGCACTGCGCGTCATCAGGGGGTCGCCGCTGCGGGTGGCAGGGGCTATCTGTCCATACAAACCGGCCACCTCTGCCTGTTGCCTGCCGTCCGCATAAGAAAGATAAGCAAGGAGCTTGCTGTCCGCCGTAAGCCGTACCGCAACATATTCGGGCGAAACGGCCAGTTCCACCGAATCGGTGGGATTGGACGAGTTAAAGACCAACAATTCCGCCTGGTCGGGGTCCAGATTTTCCGAAGCCACCAGTTCCGGCACGGTGCGGGTGAACTCCCCGTCCGTAAACGTCACCTCTTTTAATGAAGTCTGTTCGGAGAGGAGCGTCATCACGCCCTCATAATTCAGGGTACGGAGGTCGATACGGACCGGTGCCGCAGCCTGTTCCGGCCCATTCGGTATAAGACGGTCGTCTTTGCTGCAAGACGAGAGTGCAAGCAGGATGCCTGCCGCCAACAATACTTTTTTCATAATAAATTCCTTTCTATTAATTAATTTTCCAACAAAGATACCTGCGGGGGAGCCTACTCTTCATTCAACCGCTCAAGCAGTCCCTTGCCCGGTTTGAATTTCAGGCTTATGCGTGGAGGTATCATATACATCTTCCCGTTTTTCGGATTACGCCCCATGCGTCCGGCCTGCTTCCAAAGCGAGTATGTGCCGAAGCTTTTAATTATGAGGCGCTCTTCTTCCCTGAAGACTTCCGCCAGTTCGGCATGGAATGCTTCCAGAAAACAGATTATCTCCTGATAAGGTAAAGACATCCGTTCAGATATCCGTTTTGCCAATTCTGTTTTATTCATATTATTTATTATTATATCAGATTGCCGCAATAGCCGGATTTTACCCGGTTGCGGCAATCGAATGCGGTCGGCAATTCGCCGACCTTTCTTATTCTTGGACGCAACGCACCGAGAACCCGCCGGCACGGGTGCCCGTGCCCGTGTTCAGCGAGGCACTACCGAAGTGCACGCTGCGCGCGTAGACACTGCCTGACGGAACCGACGACGAGCAGTAGTAGCCGTTGCTACCCTGACCGCTGGAAGCGCCGGAACTGCTGAGACGGTTGCCCGCAGCAGGCAAAATGAGCTTCTGACCACTTTCGGCACCGGCGATGGACAGTAACTTGTTGGTACCATCCCAACTTTCAGTAGGTAAAGTAGTACCGGCACCAATAGCCTTCCACTCTGTAAGGGTCGGAACACGCCAACCTTCTGGGCAAGGATCGTACTCGGTTTTAACAGGAGCATCCTCAGTACCTTTATTCCACAATTTCTGATACCATTCGCCATCAACCATATCAGTATTGGCAGGATTGTCGCTGCCATCTTCATTAAAAAGTAACCAGTTATACTGGGTATTTGGAGTAGAAGAACTACTAAAGATGAACTTGCCATCCCATTTGCTCATTTCAGCAAGGGCACCCTGACCTTTTGGAAAACCTAACGGATCGGTTGTACCATCGAATTTCTCAGCATCAGTCGTTGAAGCTTTATTCGTTGCAGCAAAACCAAACTTACGGCCCCACTGGAATAACTGACCGCAAGACTCGGTTATATCGGTATTGGCATCCGATGATACCTTTTCAGGCATTACTTTTGCCTCCGCATTAACCGGAGCCCAGAAGACTAATTTATCATCTGTTGTTTTCATCATGACAGGCTGGATACCTGTTCCGTTATAATCAGGGCGGCTCGTGATGGTGATGATTTCTGGTTTACCCGCATTACCGGCGTCACTGATCGTTACATACACATCCAAAGGTACTCTCAAATTTTTATCCTGAACGGGGACTTTGACTTCCATACCAATCTTGCCATCTACTGTTGCGCCTGTTATTACCATATCGTCCAACACGCTGACACCTCCGATAGATTTAGCATGTGTGTCATATGCGTGGATTGGTTTAACATCTACAGAAGAAACTCCTGACACATTAAAATAAAGGGTAGCACTGCCGGTCGCATTTGTTATATCAAGCGTCTTGGTTACAGCATCCCACTCTATACCGTTCGCAGCCAATTCAGATACATTAAAATCGACTAAGGCTACTTCGGATTTCAACCATTTTGCATACAAAGTAATATCGGCAGTAACAAGAGACTCAAAGTCATACACCGTTACTTTCTCAGGATCGGAATACCAGCCTTTAAACTCGAAACCTGTTTTTTCAGGATTGGCAGGTTTTAGCACTGTCTCTTTATCTAAAACGGATACTGCTTCTATCTCACTGCCTCCATCCGTGTCAAAAGATACCGTATAAACCACTTCACCCGGATTAGACCAGCGGGCATATAACGTCAGGTTCCCTTTTACGGTATACGTATTGAACTGCCATGCTTCAGTAAGCGCGGCATCAATATACCAACCGAGGAAACTGCAATCCGTTTTAACAGGGTCGGTGGGTTTGGCCAGCTTGTCACCTTCAATGACCTTCAACGGAGCCACCTCGCTACCGCCGTTCGTTTCGAAACTTACGGTATAAACCTGCTGCTCCGGTTTGGCCCAGCGGGCATACAGGGAAAGGTTTTGAGTAACCACATCCTTCTCAAAATCCCAAACAGTGGTAAAAGCAGTTTCCTTATACCAGCCGAGGAAAGTCTCACCTTCTTTGATCGGGTCGCCCGGTTTGGTCACTTTGCCCCCTTCGGGTACTTTAACGGGAGACAGGCCGCTGCCTCCGTTGGATTCAAAAGACACCGTGTATTCTACAATTACAGGGTCATCCTTTTTACAGCTTGAAAACGCTACTGTTAATAACAGTAATAGTAATAATGTTCTTTTCATTTTAACTGTTTGTTTAGTTGTTAATAATTAATATATAAATCAGGACGTATAATCCTGAAAACACATTTATGGGGAGTGGAACTTTCAAAGCTCCTCCGGTTTGTCCCCGTCACTTCCGCCTCCGGCATCGGGGTTGGGGCGGTTGCTGCTTCCGCCATCTGTTTTTCCGCCTTTGCCTTTTCCGAGGCGCAGGGATACGGATACGCGGTATTCGTCTATCATGGCGTTCCACCAGGTGAAGAGTTCCAGGTATTTGCCGTCGCCGTTCACCAGGGCCAGCGCATTCAGGGCTCCCACCAGTGCATCGTAGGCCGCGTAAAAAGCCGGGCGGGTTTCGGCAGATTTCTGCGGGGTGTTGCGCAAGCCGGATTCTGTACGGCGTGCATCGGAGAGGGCGGCGCATCGGGCGTTCGCTATTTTGAGTTCGCCAATCCATGCGGTCAGCCCGAGGGTTTCAAAATCCGCTTTCATGGCATCGGATTCGGCTGCTTGTATAAAGTTTTCCGTCATGCCGGTCTGGTCATTAAAGCTCAGTTGGGTTGTATTTTTATATTTGTCGGCAAAAGGAATCAGGCGTTTTGCCGCCGTTTGCTTGTCGGCATCGAAATGGTTGGCAAAGGTGCGTATCTGGCCAAGGATAGCGGATTGCATGGAGTCTCGTTTTTTGTCGGCGGTCCCCATTTCTGCGGTCAGCGCACTTTTGGATAGTTTGACCAGGCTGTCATCGTAAGCCTGCAGTGCACTTTTGAAATTTTCAAAGGGAGCGGTTACGCCTAAAGCAGCGGCACCTGCTGCTTGGATTTGCTGTTCGATGGCCCGTCCTGTTGCCAGCCATTCGTTGTTTCGTAACCTTGATTTGGGAATTGTTTGAATTTTAGCCATGTGAATAAAGTTTTAGAAGATATTTAATAACCGGGAATTGTTCCGCAGGCATGCGAAAGCAGGACATAGCACTATTTGATGCTTTCGTTGGCATGCGAAGGTGTTTTATAGTGCTATTTTGTAGTTTCGCAGGGATGCGGAGGCGTTTTTTGCGCTTTTTTATGCATCCGCCGGTGTAAAATGGCGCTATGTCCTGTTTTCGCATGCCTGCGGAATGGGATGCACCTGTCCGGGCCCCAACACGCGGCTGTCTGTAAAATACAGCCGTGTATAGCAGCAAAATCTTCAGCAATACCCTTAGTGGGGTTTGAGGATTCGTCTTTGTCATTATCTAATCTGTTACCCTTTAGTATTGTCTCTTTCTTTGTAAGAAAGGGACAAAGGATAAAGACAATGCACTCCTTGCTGAAATTCAGGATATTAAGAGTCAACTTCTAAATAAAATCAATCTTTTAGAAAGTTATTTATTAAATAATATGCATTAGCGTTTCTTTACATTTTTACCGGAATAATTTGTTTTTGTCGGAATAACTTGTACATTTGCAGCCATATAAGCCTTGATTTACAATAAAAAGGCAGACTTGAAAATATGGAATGTCCCTTTCTTACAAAGAAGGGGACATTTTTTATTTATCTCCTTTTCTTTTTTCTTTTGCCCACGTAAAAAACAGTCCAACATCTGCTCATTTGCCCCATCCAGCACATGCGAAGGCATGCCTTTCATATAGATACGCGTCACCCGTTCGGAGCTATGCCCCAATCCCTGGCTGATGACCGACGTATTTACCCCGCACGATTCTAAAAGCGATGCCCAGGTATGGCGTGCCGAATAGGTGGTGACCAGATTGCTGATGCCAAGCATGCCTCCTAATTTCCCAAGGTACCGGTTGGTGCGCCTGAGGGCGGATTTACAGCAGATACCGCTGCCACTGCCGCGAAGCTTTTCGCGAAGGAAAGGAAACAGGTAGGGGCTGTCGGCATCCTCGTAACGCTCCATCAACAGTTTCAGCTCGGGGGTTATTTTAACTTGCAATGCCACTCCTGTTTTACTGCGGCTGTAACCGATATAGTCGCCATGTACATTTTCTTTCCTGAGGTTGAACACGTCTACAAAGCACATGCCGCGCGCATGGAAGAGAAACAAGAAGATGTCCCGTGCACGGGCCAGATTGTTTTTAGTGTGGGGCGGCGTCCCTTCCGGCAATCTTGCCTCTGTTATTTTCCGCATATCCTCTGCCGACAGCGTGCGCTTGGCGGTAGGGGGTACCGGAATGGACACCCCGCGGAATGGAGGGATAGCCGAGGGTGGCAGTATCCCTTCCTTCACTGCTTTGTTATATATGGCACGCAGGTTACGGAAATAGCAGTTTGCACTGCCCGCTTTCAGCCCCTGCTGCATTTTCAGGTAGACTGCATATCTTTCTACCCAATCCGGCACTACCTCCGAAAGGAGGAAGTTTCCTGCATCCGCTCCCAAATACTTTTGTACCGAGCTCAAGGCGCTCTCATAATTGGATGCCGTATGCATATGGCCGGCGGCACGCTCCCTTGCCGCCAAACAATTTAACCATTCTTCCAATAGTATCAATTCTCTTTTCCCTGTAGGTCTTTCCCTTTTCTTTTTTCCCATTCGTATTACATATATAAAATCGTATCAAAAAGGTATAAAGATAGCCCCTTTTCACGACAGTGGAAGAGGGGTGGGGCATAGGGGAAGTATTCTAAAATAGGCCTTGAATTTGAAAAACAATGGCTGTATGAAAAAAATAAAAAGTAAACCGGAAGATGTCCCCGCATCCTCCGGTTCGAATGTCGACATGAGACTCATGGATGGATTATAATAAAGGGTTCAGATAATCAGCAGCTTGTATTTAGCTTTAAAAAAAGTTCAAAAAAAAATACTTTATGTTGTACAACATGTATAATTAATACATACATTTGCATCGTTTTACAACACGAAGATATTATAGACCGTTTAAATTAAGAACAAAATGAAAAAGTTAGTTGCATTTGCTGCTGTTATCGCAGCTGTTTCATTCGCATCTTGTGGAAACAAATCCGCAGAATCTACAGAAGAAGTAGCAGAAACTGCTACAGTTGAAGAAGTAGTTCCTGCTGTTGAAGAAACAGCTGTTGAAGAAGTTGCTCCTGCTGAAGCTGATTCTACAGCTACAGCTACTGAAGCTCCGGCAACTGAAGCTGCTCCTGCTGAATAATATTCAGTAAACAGTGAAGAAGGACAGTCTGTATGCGCATAACATACAGACTTTTTTTGTTTATAAACCGATATACAATACTTATAATTTATGAGACATATTACCCTAATCCTTCCGGTGCTTGCTTTATTCTGCCTGCCCTCTTTTTCACAGACTCCGGTCGACAGGACCTTATCTTTGGATACGATTCAAATCCAGGGAAAACGTTTTGGCGGATTGAGCGGGGGAGAAGTAAAGCGGATGCAGGTGGATGAAAACCTGAGCAGCATAACCGTAACAACAGCGGATGCTTTCCGTTTGCTGCCTTCTGTAATAACAGATATAGAGGGAGGCATTACTTACCGTGGATCGAACCATCCCGGTTTATTGATAAATGGAGTCCCTTACGGATTGATGGAGGAGAATAGCGGGGATATGCTGATTCAACTTCCGGCTTCGTTCTTTAACCGCTTGTCTATGACATCGATGCCTTCCATTGAATTGATTCCGGACGGGGATGCCGGGTTGCTAAACTTGTCTTCTGCTTTATACCGTAAAAGCGATTCTCCGCTGCAATTGAATGTAGGTGCGGGATTTCAGGAACGCTATAATGCCGGGGCAGTAGTGAACCTGCATCCCGGGAGATTCCATATTGTTGGAAAATATAATTATCGTCGTGAGTTCCGTAAACGTACGTTCAGTAAAACAACTACCAATAAATCGGGAACAACCGTAATGAATAATAATGCGGCAGCAAGGCCGGATGTGCATTTGGCAGATTTGAATGTCGGTTATGAACTGAGTGCCAATGACCTGATTTCCGTATACGGGCTGTATTATTTGATGGATTATAGCCGTTACGGTAAAATAAATAATGGAAAGCTGGCAAGCGATGGCTCCGTCCAACCGGTAATGTTCCGCCACCGTTATAATGACCAACGGCAGGAAGCCTATGCTGCCGAAGCTCGTTGGAACCATACTTTCAGTAATCCACGGGATCAGTTGAGTGTTGTATTCAACTATAATAATTTCGGTTATGATGAAGGGAATGACTACCAGAATGAAAAGCCCGAAACCGGAGCTATTATAGCAGAAGACAACTATGCTATCCATCAGAATAAGAATACTTACTATGTATCCGGAGCGTTCCGTAAGATGTTTGATGAGGACTGGTCGTTTAACGCAGGCTATATAGGTACTTTTAAAGATGAGAAATACAATGCCGGAGGCAATAAGAAAACAGGTGGCGTATGGGGACCGGATATACAGAAAGAAAATATATACCAATTCTACCGTCGTACAAATCTTCTGTATGCTTCCGTTGTGAAGAAATGGAATCCTTTTACGGCAGAGGTAGGTGTCCAGGGTGAATTAAACTGGCAGAATATTAAAACAACTTTGAATGAGAATACCGGAGATAAAGTACCGTATGATGAAACGACCTCCCGCTTCCGTGTTTATCCGAGAGCGAAGTTTGCCTATCATGTGGAGAAAGGTGGAGAATTTTCGTTGAGCTATATCCAACGTGCGATCCGTCCTTATGGAGCAGACCTGAACCCGTTTGTCGACCAAAGTGATGCTACTCATATCCGCCAGGGAAATCCTGATTTGAAAGATGAAATGATTCATTCTCTGGAGTTGGCCTATCTGTTTACAAACCGGACATTCAGTTTGAGCCCGAGCTTGTATTATCGTAATAAATCGAACCGTATTATGGATGTACTGCGGGAAGATGCAAAAGGCGTTGAAATCTGGCAGAAACAAAATATAGGCCATAGCCAGGCCTTAGGATTTGAACTGTCGGGTACGTGGCGTCCGGTACGTTTGTTGGCAATCGGCTTTGCCGGAAATGTGTATCGTGATGAGATTGACGGACGTTCGATCGGGTATGATGAAAAGAAATCGATGGTGTGTGCGGATGTCAAAGGGAGCGTAAATATAACTATCACTCCAACTACGGAATTGCAAATAGATGGTTTCTATGTATCCGACCAGTTGACTCCACAAGGAAAAATTAAACATCGTTCCAGCGTGAATGCGGGTCTGTCCCAATATTTCTTCCAACGGAAACTCCGTGCCAATGTAAGTATTAACAATATCTTCAATACTTTGGAAGAAACAACGATTGTCGATACCGAAGCGTTGAAGATGACACAGGTTCGCAACCGGGATGCACAAGTAACCTGGTTGACGCTGACTTATAATTTGTAGGAGAGTTGTCCGGGCTGGATATTGAGAATACGGACATTTTATCAAAATGACAGAATGACAAAACACCCCGTCTCTGCTTTGTTTGTATGGGCCTCCCTTCGGGATAGATTGGAAATACGCTGTTCTCGCAGAGTTGGGATTTGCCTGTTTGTTACTGAAAATGACGCAGTTCTTGCGAATTGATATGACGCGGGAATTTTTATTAGACGCGGATGACGCAGATAAACGCGGATTAATACATATTTTACGTCTCTTAATCCGCGTTTATCTGCGTCATCCGCGTCTAATCATATAGTCTTGTTTCCAAGGGAATAATAATCTATTTAATATCTGCGTCTGGTCTGATTTTTGAACCATTCCAGAGTTGTAGTCATGCTCAATAACATCTGAAAACGGAGTATATATGTTTTGATTTCGAAACATATATGCTTTAAAGTTAAAACATAGGTGTTTTGCCGCGCGGATTATTGCTTTTTTATGCGCAGACAGTTGGAATTAGTACCGCTACTAATTGAAAATACCTTCCGGGTAAATGTGAAAAGGTACCGGATAGTATAGAATTTCTTCCTATTTATCCTGAAAAAGAGCCGGTTTCTTCCTGAAACAGACCGTGTGTATAGATGGTCGGTTAGTAAAAAGGGGGAGATTTGATAAATATGTCACTTAAAGCCCTGAAATGATAACTTTGTGAAAAAGAAAGAAGGTGTACCAAAATGTCCTGACGGGCTTTTGGTACACCTTTCTGTTTATTCTGAAAAGGAGGTTTATCCTCTTACTATTTCTTCTTTTTCTTTATCCCAATACATTGTACGTCCTTCCAGATAAGCATGTGTTCCCATATGGGCAGTCATGGCTTCCTGAAACGCAGCATCAATGTTACAGCTCGGTTGTTTACCCTGACGGATACATTCCAGCCATTCACGGATATGCAAGTGAGTCGTATCATAGCGCTTACCGCTTACATAGGTATAAAGCAAGCCGCGTTGGGCAAAATATAATTCGGTAGGTGATGTGATAGCATCCACAGAACTCTGTCCCGGCACATACGTGTAGAACGGTTCGTTCGGTTTGATGATGCCTTTGTCTATCTTTTCTTTATAGATTTCGGAAGCAGGGTCTGCTTTCAAAGTAATCGTGTTGGACAACTCCATCTGGGCATCATGTCCCATAATCACTTTGCCGCGTGGACGGTTGCTTGCCAGTGTTGCACTATACAACATGGTCATATCCCGGTCGGGGAACTCGAAAGTGGTTTGTAATACATCAGGTACCGTACGTCCGTCTTTGAAGAAATAAACGCCGCCGGAAGAAGTAGCCGAGTGGGGGATACCTACACCGAATATCTGGTTGATGGCATCATACTCATGCGTCAGCAAGTCGCCGCTCAGACCTGTACTGTAGTCCCACCAGCAACGCCAGCGGAAGAAACGTTCCAGACTGAATTTGTCGCGGGCATCCGGACCTATATACCGTTGCAGGTTGTTTGATGTCATGTAGTCGGTATATTCTTTAATGCGTTCTTCGGGCCCTTCAAACTGTTTCCAGTCGATTGTGTCGGGAGAAGCCCCATCTATCAGCGGATATACCCAAGCTCCGTTCGGGTCGTTGCGGTTGGTACAAACCTCGATTAACGATACTTTGCCAATCAAACCTTTATCGATAATTTCTTTTGCGCGGATATAACTGTCTGTCTGCCGTCCCTGGTGGCCCAACTGGAATACTATGCCTGTATCTTTAACCACTTGGCGTACCTGATATGTTTCCGGAACTGTCCATGATAAAGGTTTCTCGACATAGACATGCTTTCCTGCTCTGGCTGCCTCCATTGCCATGGTGCTGTGCCAGTGGTCGGGGGTTGCAATAATAACGGCATCGATATCGTCTGCCGCCAATAATTCTTTATAGGTTTTGTAACGTTTCGGGCGTTTGCCGAATTTACCGTTCGAACCTTCACGATATATATTGGAAGCTGCCAGTACAGCTGCTTCGCCATATACATCAAAAATATCACATACGCCGGTTACTTCGATATTCAGGTCATCCTGTTGGAGGAATTGTTCATAACGTTTGTCTTTACTGTCGTTTTTTGCACCTTCAATCAGGCCGTCAATCCACGATGGTTCGGCAAAACCGGCTGCACGCATCAACTGTTTGCCGCGGATACCGAATCCGATCATTCCGATGCGAATTTTTTTCCCATCCGGTTGGGCGGGAATCATATAATGCTCCTTATTGAATTTAAAAGAACTGCCTAAGCTTTTCGATTGTTTGTCGTATGTCTGCTTCTTGTAGACTCCGTATCCCAATGCTCCTAATACCGGAATCGTCGCTAATGCTTTCAAGGCATTGCGGCGCCCTTCTGATTGTGGTCCTTTATTTTCTTTATCCTTCGGTATATTATTGTTTTCTGTAGCCATGATATTACATTAATTTGAGTTTAGACAATAGAGGTATCGCTTTTTTCAGATAGCGGTCCAGCCCGATAATATGGGAAGTGGGGAAAGCCAGCAGTACTGCCAATGCCGCCATTTCTACCAGGTTTTTGTCTATCCATAAATAAGAGCCTTCAAACGGCATCATATATTGTGCTCCGATAAATGAAGGGTGGGAGAGGTAATAAAACGCAAGCAATATCATAGCCCCAATAGAAGAGAGTTTGCTGAAAGCACCTGTAATCAGTCCAAGCCCGATTAGCAATAAAGCCCATTCATTCAGTGTGTTTACCATGTTCATCATCGCCGGGTCGCTGGCCAGTCCGGCAAAAAAATCAGACATAAAGCCTTTAGAATCGAGAAGGTAAGGAAGCGAGGTCCATTTCGGATTCAGGATTTTCACCAATCCTTCGTAAGCAAAATGCCAGCCAATGAATAACCGCAGTATAACCATTGCAGTCAACTGCATTGCAGAGTAAGAATCTTTTTGTGTCATTTCATATTATTTGTTTCATATTTTAAGATATGCAACAAATATAATATAAAAATGCAAGATGGAGAAAAAAGAAACAATCAGTTTGAAAAACAGAGAGTTTAGGATATATGGCAAAAACGGAATGAAGCCAACGGAAACCGCGTGATCTTATTAATCGGAATTGCATAATGATGTGACCCATGCATTCATCATATTAATAACCTCCAGTGAAGATGGAACCTCCTGCCTGGTCTGCAAGGCGTCAGGACGAAGATCAACTTGCACATATCCCCATCCATTCTCGTCTTCTTGCAGATAACCCTGTTTAATGTACTCTTCCAAACAACTATCTGTACATTCACCGTAAAAATCGTATTGTAGTTCATCCTCAAAAGTCTTTTTCTTTGCTATGAATGAACTTTGACCTATCCAGATAAAATCTTTCAAATCAACTTCGCTAAAGTTAAATCCTCCCCGGTCGAGTACGGCAACTTCGGCCAGGCGTCCTTCGGAAAGTATTTGATAGATACGCACACAGCATAATCCTTCATACGGATCTTCATCGACAACAAGGAAAAGACCGGATTTTCCACAGAACAAAGGAATATCTCTGCTGCGATATTCGTAAACTTCTCCCGTAGTATGGCTCATCGCGAAATAGCCCCAACTTTCGTAGCCCGAATAATGAAAGAAATGCAGACCGAAGTCAGGTTGATAACCATCATAATACCATTCTTTAAATCCGTCTTCATCTTCCTTCATTTGAGAATTCAATAATGAGAGCTCCCCTCTTTCCCAATGTATGGACAATTTGTCTTTACTATTTGTATAATGATTTTTACCGGAATCAAGTCGTTTGTTGCAACTGTCCGCTTTTAGATTTATGTATTCCGCAAATTCAATCTTCTTAACGTCCGCCCCTCTACTGTTATAGATGCGCAAAGGTATCATGTGCCCGCTATGATAGTCGTACATACTCTTTTCTATCAGATTGCCTTCTTCCGAATAACTTTCAGTCATGACACCCGGCGCTCCTTTCTCCGAGTATGGATAACTCTCGAAACGAAGCAGCCGCCCATCGGAGTAATTCTTTATTTCCAGTCGCTTCTGAGAGCCGATAGTCGCTATATCACGTTTTACAGAATCATATCTGCCGCCTGTGTAGTATATCGGTTCGTCGGAATTTTCTTCAAAATACTTCCGCTCAAAGAGATATTTTTTCTTGCCGTTCTCCAAAGCATAAGATTCTTCAATGTAGTAGGAAGGGAGACCTTCTGATGCCTGATATTTATACTCGTAACGGTCAGGAGCTTCATTGGAATAATAATCATTTCCTGTAGAATACCAGTATTCCTTTGGATATACTTCCTTACCATCAATATAATGGTTAACCAGTAGCAGATGTCCGTTCGGATACCATTTCATCTCTTCCCCGTGGAGTTCCCCGTCTTTATAATGTTCGAACCAATCAGGCTTTCCATCAAAGTTCCACCGTTGGCGTACCCCATCGAGCTTGCCCCGCGTGGCCTGGTAAAAAATATAGGGCTGTCCGTTGGTATGATAAGATTGATAAACTTCACGAATACTGTCGAGGGTGATCTTACGGCTTGTCAGGCAATGGTAAAAATGGCTGTAATGGTTCACTGTATCATTTTTAATCCCGTCTTTGTAAACAGCTACCGAATAACAGGGTTCGGATACGAAAGCATCGGTTGGCAGGAAATACAAGTGGCTATAAGCACCGTTCATCAATGTATCTTCGTAGAAACAGCGTTCCACCCCGTCAACTTGTTTCCTACAAATACTATCGGGTATATAGTTTTTTAAAGAAGATGCTTCCGGTTCTTTTTGCAATACAGCGGAAAGCGTATCGGGAGTAATCCAATCACTCCCTTTGTAATAGTCAATAAAAAAAGGTTCCGAAGTAACAGACGAAAGTCTGTCCGGAATCTTTTCTTGTGTCTCTTGTTTTACGGGAGAAGGCTGCGAAACTCCTCCGCTTTTTCCGCCACACGATGAAAACAGTAATGCAGAACCATATATCAAAGCCTTTTTCATTTTGGCATTTTTTATTAGTTGTAGATGCTACAAATATAGGCGATTTTTAGATCGTTTTATACATATTAGTTAAAACAATACGTGTGTTCTTCTGGTCGGGCATATATATGCGGAAAAGATTGTTTTTATTTCTTTTTCGGTATATGCAGTATTAAGCGTATGGATTGGTCGTAGGTAAAATAACTCCATATCCATTCAATCAGGATTACTAATTTATTTTTGATGCCCAATATGGAACGCAGGTGTATGAACAACCAGATTAGCCAGGCAAAGAATCCTTGGAATTTAATGTTTTTAATATCTGCAACAGCTTTGTTTCTTCCTACTGTGGCAAGTGTACCAAGGTCTTTATAATGGAAAGGTTTGAGCGGCATCCCGTTTGCTATGTTTATAAGATTGTCGGCTAATAAATTTCCTTGTTGAATGGCAACTTGGGCAACCTGTGGATGCCCGTTCGGAAAATCAGGTTCTGTTTGCAGGCAAACATCTCCGATAGCGAATATATTTTGACTTTCAGGCAACTGGTTAAATTCATTCACCAGGATTCTACCTCCCCGTCCGGTCATCTCTTTTCCTATCTGCTCAAAATGCGTGGCGGTTACGCCGCTTACCCAGATAAGCGTTTGGCTTTCGATAGCAGAACCGTCATCCAGTAATACTTTTCCTTCCTGATAGTCGGTTACCTTTTTATTGAGCATAATTGTGACACCCATTTCTTCAAGAAACTTCTCGGCATGTTCGGACGCTTCTTCCGACATGACGGATAAAAGCCGGGGGGAACCTTCTATGAGGTAAATATTCATTGAAGATTGCTTCAAGTCCGGATAATCTTTCGGTAGGACAAACCGTTTCATTTCCGACAGTACTCCGGATATTTCAACACCGGTAGCACCGCCTCCTACGATAACGATATTCATCAGAGCCTGCCTTTTTGCCGGGTCGGTGGTAACTGTAGCTTTCTCTAAGTTACACAGGATAGCATTACGTAAAACCAATGCTTCCTCGATTGTTTTCATAGGCAACGCATGTTTTTGTATGTTTTCGTTACCAAAGAAATTAGTCGTGGTTCCGGTAGCGAGAATCAGGTAATCATATTTCAAATCTCCGATAGATGTCTGGATTATGTTTTGTTCTTTAACCACAGTCTTTACTTCTGCCAGCCTGAAGTAAACGTCTTTTCTTTTCTGGAATATTTTGCGGAAGGGGAAAGATATGGAACCTGACTCTAATCCGGAAGATGCAACCTGATAAAGCAGGGGAGGGAACTGGTGATAATTATTCTTGTCGATTAATACAACCTGAAAATTATGGTTTTTGAGTCTGTTGGCTAATTTTAATCCCCCGAAGCCTCCGCCTACAATAACAACTCTCTTTTTGCCTGTGCCGGCTATGTTGAAACTCATATTGTTTGTTTTAATTGTTCTATGTATATATGAAACAATTGACGGAAAAATAAGTTTGTATCCAATCGAAAGTGAAGAGCAAAAACAATGCGTCCGGATGAAGGCTTCCTCTAAAAACATATAAAAAGGGCTGTCTCCACTTCAAATTGGAGGCAGCCCTTGTGGTAGTTTTTTGAAAATATCCGGATTATAATCCTTGTAATATCATTTTAAGTACGGTCTGTGCCGAGATTTCCCGGTTTGCAGCTTCTGGGATCACAATGCTTTGAGGACTTTCAATTACATCATCAGTTACGATCATGTTACGGCGTACCGGCAGACAGTGCATGAAATAAGCATTATTAGTCAGTGCCATTTTTTCAGCATCGACAGTCCAGCTACGGTCTGTGCTGATTACTTTACCGTAATTGGGGTCTGCATATGCCGACCAGTTCTTAGCATAGATAAAGTCAGCCCCTTCGAATGCCTTTTTCTGGTCGTATTCAACGCGGGCATTGCCTACGAATTTGGGGTCCAGTTCATATCCTTCCGGATGCGTGATGACAAATTCATAGTCTGTTGCATTCATCCATTCTGCAAAGCTGTTGGGAACAGCCTGCGGCAGGGATTTAGGATGCGGAGCCCAAGTCATTACAACTTTCGGGCGGGCTGTTTTTTTGTATTCTTCAATTGTAATAAGATCGGCAAAACTCTGTAACGGGTGGCGTGTTGCCGCTTCCATACTGAATACCGGACGTCCGGAATATTGAATAAACTGATTCAGTATTTTTTCGTTATAATCGTCTTCCTTGCTTTCGAAACGGGCAAAAGAGCGTACTCCGATAACGTCGCAATAGCATCCCATTACCGGAACGGCTTCCAGAAGATGCTCCGGCTTGTCTCCGTCCATGATGACACCGCGTTCGCTTTCCAGCTTCCAGGCACCCTGGTTTACATCCAGAACCATCGTGTTCATACCAAGATTCATGGCAGCTTTTTGTGTGCTGAGGCGGGTACGGAGGCTGGAGTTGAAGAATATCATTAACAAGGTTTTATTCTTGCCCAGCTCTGTAAACTGAAAGCGGTCTTTCTTAATCTCGAATGCTTCGTTAAGCGCTTGTTTCAAGTCGCCTAAATCCTGTACGCAAGTGAAGTTTCTCATCCTATAGTGCTTTTTTAGTGAAGTGCAAATGTAATTATTTTTACCGTAAATATTCCATTACGTATTTTAAAGTGTGATAACTACATATAGACGTATTATTACAGTGCCGATACTGTTTTTAGAAGACAATATCTACCTCAAGGCTTTCCACCCATTCAACCGGAAGTCCTGCTACCTTGTTGCAGGTAACGGAAAACTTGAGGGGTAAAATCATGCTTAAAGGAATACGTAACCAACCCGGCATATTGAAATTATGCAGCCCGATAAGCGAACCGATTTGTATGCCTAACGAGGGGGCTACAAGGAACCGGCTTTTGTTGTCCCTGCGGTCCAACCCCATTTCCATGTATGAATAGAGACCGAGAAAACGCTTCGGGGCAACAAATATATCCATGCTATAGTTTACCCCGCCTTTTATATGCCAGTTGTCGGTTGTATAGGAATCCAGGGTTGTAAACATATAATATCCGGAGATAGTAGGGGAAATCCAATGGGCTATGTCGCCGGCTTTCATGTTCATCCCTGTTCCGTTGCCAAATTTATGCCAGTTGAACATACTCAGATTCAGACGCGCTCCGATGGCGACTTCTTCATCACTGGTGAGGACATCACTTAGTAGAATAGAAAATGAGTTGGCTACGCGGGAACGGATAAAATTGCGGGTAAACGGTTTTTGGACAATGAGCTGTAGCTCATCTTGGCGGGCTGCAACATCTTCGGAAAGCGGCAGTTCGTCCAATTGGGTACCGAAAGGCATAGGGAATTCTTTTATAACAGGAAAATGGCTGTATACGAAATCTGGAAGTTCTTCTTTTTGCTCCGGCAAATCGTTGATAATATCATCTTCATCCCCCAGCGATGCCTTGTGGTAGGCTTGCCATATTTCGGTGATGGACTGGCAGGTTGCTTTAACCACCTGGTAAAAGACTTGGGTTTCACGTTCATAGCTATCCCCCTTGTCTAAGGTATAGGGGCCTGTCTTTGTTACCCGGATATTGCGGTAATCATCAGCCGCTTTATATTCCTGCATGTTTTGATTGAGTCGTTTATCCCCGAAAGATTTCCAGACCTCCCCTTTCATATTCGCTGTTTCCACAGGTATCGTATTGTAGAAGTCGTGTAATGCCTTGTTATTCATTACCGCAGACGCACTGAATCCACGTTGCACCATTTGATGCCCGGATGCAAATGAATCTTGCAGGAAGTGTTCGGCGAAAGCTTCATAGAGGCTTGCATAAAACATCAGGTTATCCGATGCTTCCTTATTTCCGTTCCGTAATTCTTTCCCTGCTTCCTGAGCCAGATAAACGGCAAAAATATGAATACAGAAATATTTGCTCATGGAAGGCAGTTTATTTAGTTTTGAGAAGACGGCATTCACTTCGGAAGGCTGTTTCAGGCGCCGGATCAGTTCAATGTCTATCATCTCCAAATGTTCTTTAAGGCCTTTCCCGTATGCATAAAAATGGGAAAGGTCTTTAATGGCCAACAGGCCGTAGGCGAGATTTATATCTAATAATTCTTTGCTGGAAGCCCCAGTCAGGAATTCATTCATTGCTTTGGTTTCAAGAGCGAGCGTCCGGTTTGTTTTTGAGAAATGCGTCTGTAATCCTGTTTCCAGTAATAGCGGATTTTCCACATGGTCGCCGGCCAGGCCGCACAATGTTCCGTAAGTGACGATATTGGGGAGTTGGGTCAGTTCCTTCATCACATATGCATTGGAACCTTCCATATGTGCCATGTTGAGGATGGAAAGCATGGCACTGTCTGCTGTTGCGGCATCCGGATAGATGCCGTTTCGTACTAAATATTCAGGCATCAGCGACATGGCACGGTCTCCTATTTTACGGTGTTCTGCATAGTCCCAGGCTAAAGTGTATAAAGAGATGGCCACACTTCCGAGCAATAAGGAGCCACGACGTAAATACGTTTGAATAGAGGGCTTCATGTTGTAGAGTTTATTAGTTGTAAAATTCGTTATTGTAGAGAGCAAAGATAAAATTTTTATCCGTTTCTTATCTGTCCGTTGCCTTCTATTATATATTTGTAGGTAGTCAGCTCGGGCAAAGCCATAGGGCCTCTTGCATGTAACTTCTGGGTGCTAATACCTATTTCTGCTCCAAAGCCGAATTGTGCCCCGTCTGTAAATGCGGTTGAAACATTTGAATAAACACAGGCTGCATCTACCATTTGTTGGAAAAGCAGAATCGCGTCTTTATCTTCACTCACAATACTTTCGCTGTGTTTTGAACTGAACCGGGCAATATGTTCCAAGGCTTCGTCTATGGAAGCCACAGTTCGTATGCTCATCTTGTAATCGAGAAATTCCGTACCGAAGCTATCCTCGGTTGCAGGCAGCAGCAAGTCTGCCGGATACTTGCCGGATAAAACATTAAAGGCTGTCTGGTCTGCATAAAGAATGACATGGCTTTTTTGTAATTCACTGCATATATAGGGTAAATCGGCAAGTCTGTTTTTGTGGATAATCAAACAGTCCAGAGCGTTGCATACACTTACACGGCGCGTTTTTGCATTGTTCACGATTGCCTGTCCTTTTTCTTTGTCCCCTTCTTTATCGAAATAGGTATGGCATATGCCGGCTCCTGTTTCAATCACCGGAACCCGGGCATTGTTGCGGACATAATTTATCAGCGAACTGCTTCCACGGGGAATGATAAGGTCTACTAATCCGACGGCATTCAGTAGTTCGGTAGTCGCTTCCCGGTCTGGCGGTAGCAAAGTGCAAACAGCCGGCTCGACTCCATGCCGGTCTAATATACCATGGATGATTTTTACTAAAGCCCGGTTGGAACTATCTGCATCCGAACCTCCTTTCAATACACAGACATTCCCGCTTTTCAGGCATAAAGAGAATACATCGAATGTCACATTGGGACGAGCTTCGTAGATTACGCCGATTACTCCGAAAGGAACTGTGACTTTCCTGATAGTCATACCGTTCGGACGGGTAACTTCACTTAATGTCTTTCCGAGAGGGGAGGGAAGGGCTGTTACACATTCCATATCTTCGGCAATACCTTGCAAACGGCTTTCCGTCAGCTTCAACCGGTCGTATTTGGGATTTGCCGGGTCCATGCGGTCCAGGTCTTTTTGATTTTCTTGTAAGATATATGCTTGTTGCCGTATCAGTTCGGCTGCTGTATCGCGAAGGATATGATTTATTTTCTCGTCACTTAAAGTAATAACAGTGCGTGAGGCAAGTTGGGCTTGCTTTAATAGTTCGTTTATCATATATGGTTTTATTTTGTAGATGAACTGTTTTATTGGGGTTGAAAGTGCGGCAGAAAGCTCTTGCTCTTTCGGACACACTTTCAACCCCTGCTTGCCGGTCATTTATATTCGTAGGACTGGATATATTTTGACTTTACCGTATCCTTGCCCAGTACAAGGAAAATGCCAATCAGGATGCTAAGCCCCCAGTTGATAAGTTGCCCGCTTCCTTGCAGATGGCCGAAGAGTAGGAATCCGTTCAACATACCTCCGGCAAGGAAAAGGAGCAGACTGACCCAACAGAAAGCATAATTACGTACCGACCTGCGGATGGTAATACTGACAGCAGAGATGATAAGCAGGAAACAAACTATGAGCAAACTGTAAGCAGCCATTTTTACCTCAGCAGGCGAACCCGTTATAGGAATGTCCAGTTCCGGTTTCTCACTGCTTGTCAGGAGTGTAAGACCTCCCATCCCTCTGAGCAGCCCTATTACAATCATAAGGACTGAAGCGAATGTCAACCAATACTTTTTCATACTCTTTACGTTTTTAGGTTATTAATCGATATACAGATAATCGTAATGTATCAACGGCTTTATGTCGCGTTTTCCGATTAATCCGGTAGCTTCGCGGCTGTCGTATCCGGCACAACCGACGCCAATCTGTGTACCGTCTTCGTTGATAATCTTTACAATATCATCTTTTTCAAAGTCGCCGGCTATACGGGTAACACCAACCAACAGGATACTGGTTGCTTTTGGTCCCAGCAAGGCTTCTTCAGCCCCTTTGTTGATATGTATTTCTCCTTTGGCAAAACCTTCGGAATGTGCAATCCATTTTTTGACACTGCTGACCGGTTTAGCCGAATGGCGAAAACGTGTACAGACTGTTTTGCTGTCTTTTACAAGAAGTTCCGGTAGAATATTTTCTTTTTTACCGTTTGCGATAATAACAGCAATTCCTTCGTCCGCCACTTTTTGTGCAATATTACATTTTGTCAGCATACCACCTCTTCCGAATGAAGATTTGCCGGTTTGTACATATTCGGACAAATCTTCTTTTCCCCCGTCTATTTCGCGTATAACAGCAGATGAGGGGTCAGCAGGATTGCCATTATATATTCCGTCTATATTGCTCAATATAATCAGTGCATCCATTCCCATCATAGTTGCAATTAACCCGGATAACTCGTCATTGTCGGTGAACATTAATTCTGTAACCGAAATCGTGTCGTTTTCGTTCACGATAGGAATGACTTTATTTTCAAGCATCACCTCCATACAGTGTTTCTGGTTGAGATAATGGGTACGGCTGCCGAAATTTTCTTTCGTAGTAAGAACCTGTCCGCAAGCGATTTTATGTTCGCGGAATAATTCAAAGTAACGGTTTATCAATTTAGCTTGTCCAACGGCAGAATAAAGTTGGCGTGCGGAAACTGGGTCTAATTTTCTGTTTGGTTTTACTTCGCTGCGCCCGGATGCTACTGCTCCGGATGATATTAAGATTACTTCTACACCATGTCTGTGAAGCTCTGCAACCTGGTCGACCAAAGCCGACATCCGGGTAATATCCAGTGTGCCGTCTTTTCGGGTAAGTACGTTACTCCCTATTTTTACTGCTATTTTTGTAAACTGATAAGCCATATTTGTGATACTTTAATTCACAAATATAATTATTTAAATCGAAATGTCAGCCAATATAAAGAATGTCTTAATAAAGGGAAAAACATCCTGCATGTTTTTAATAAGCAGGTTGAAAACCATCATAAGTTCATTATAGAGAATGATTCTTGTGGGAGTTGCGTCAACCTCTCGCTTGACGGCGTGTCAATCATCTGGCTAACGTTACTTCAATCACTCAGTTGACGTTGTGTCAGACGAGGCCTTGAAACGATGTCAGATTATACACTGAAGCCGTGTCAGACTTGGCTCTGACACGGCTCCGTTAAATAAACAATTGCTTGTAATTCTTATTTATTGTCTTTATCCCGAATTTCCACACGGCGGATTTTCCCGCTGATTGTCTTTGGCAATTCGTCTACAAATTCGACTACGCGGGGATATTTGTAAGGAGCAGTAACCCGTTTCACATGGTCCTGGAGTTCCTTAACCAGTTCGTTTCCTGCTTTGTCTTTATAATCTTTGGCAAGTACGATTGTCGCTTTTACGACCTGCCCGCGTATTTCATCCGGAACACCGGTGATGGCGCATTCAACAACAGCCGGGTGAGTCATCAAGGCACTTTCCACTTCAAATGGTCCGATACGGTAGCCTGAACTTTTGATAACATCATCCGCACGGCCTACGAACCACAGGTAACCGTCTTCATCACGCCATGCAACGTCGCCGGTATAATATAATCCGTCATGCCATGCTTCGTGGGTACGTTCGGCATCACGATAATATTCTTTGAATAAACCAATCGGTTTGCCGCCGGTTGTATGGATAACGATTTGACCTTGTTCCCCGTCTTCAGCACGGGAGCCGTCCGGACGTAACAAGTCGACATCATATTGAGGATTGGGAACCCCCATGGAACCCGGTTTCGGTTCCATCCAAGGGAAAGTCGCTACGGTCAGAGTCGTTTCTGTCTGCCCGAACCCTTCCATCAGTTTGATGCCGGTCAGTTTATAAAACGTATCGAATACAGCAGGGTTCAATGCTTCTCCTGCAATTGTACAGTATTGTAAAGATGAAAGGTCGTATTTGCTGATGTCTTCTTTGATGAGGAAACGGAAAATGGTTGGAGGTGCGCATAAAGACGTAATCCGGTAATCCTGTATCATTTGTAGCATATCGGCAGGCGTAAACTTCTCGTGGTCGTATACGAAAACAGTAGCGCCGGCAATCCATTGTCCATATAGTTTTCCCCATACGGCTTTTCCCCATCCGGTATCGGCAATTGTAAGGTGCAGGCTGTCTTTATGCAGGTTATGCCAGAAACTTCCGGTTACGATATGTCCTAAAGGATAGGTGAAGTCGTGAGCCACCATTTTGGGATTCCCTGTAGTCCCTGATGTGAAGTACATTAATGAAATATCATCATTGCTGTTTGGATGCGAAGGGCGTACAAAAGGAGCAGCATTTTCAATTCCTTTATGAAAATCTTCAAATCCTTCGGGATATTGCGGTCCGACCGAAACGACAGTCTTAATTGATGGAGAATCCGGTAATGCGTCGGTAATGTGTTTGTCTATCACTTCTTCGCCTGCACAAACAATCATCTTTATATCTGCCGCATTGGCACGGTATACAATATCTTTCTTCGTGAGCAGGTGGGTTGCGGGGATTACTACAGCCCCTAATTTATGGAGCGCTATGATAGAGAACCAGAACTCGTACCGGCGTTTCAATATAAGCATTACCATATCGCCGTGCCCGATACCAAGTGATTGGAAATAAGAGGCGGTCTGGTCTGTATATTTTTTTAAATCGGCAAATGTAAAGTCGATATGTTCTCCCTGGTCATTGGTCCAGCAGAGTGCTTTTTTGTCCGGTTCTTCGGCAGCCCAGGCGTCTACCACATCATATCCGAAGTTGAAGTTCTCCGGTACTTTGATTTTGAAATTCTTTATGAAATCTTCCTGCGACGTAAAAGTCGTTTGTTCTATAAATCGTTCTAACATTTTTCTTGTATTATAAAATTATAGCCAGGAAACTCACTTTTTCTCCATCCAGGGCTTTCATGCCGTGGGGCAATTCGGAGTTGAAATAGATACTGTCTCCTTCTTCCAATATAAGTTCTTTATTATTTATCTGTATGAGCATCCTGCCTTTCAGTACGAGATTATATTCCTGTCCGGGATGGGAATTCAAATAGATAGGGGCATTTTCATCATTAGGATGAACGGTTACCATGAATGGGTCGGCCTTACGACTGGCAAAGCCGGCGGCCAATGACTGGTATTTATATGCTTTTGTCCGTTCAACGGCAATGCCTTTGCCTTTGCGGGTGATAAAATAACTGCTCATTTTGGGTTCGTCTCCGAACATCAACGTGGTTAATTCTACTCCATAAGCCTGTGAAATCTGATGTAGCACGCTTACTGAAATATCTACAGTACCACTTTCCAGCTTCAGATACTGTTCGGGAGTCAGGTTACACACCTGGGCTATTTCTTCCGGCGTTATTTCCAACGCGTCTCGAAGACCGGCCAAACGCTCCGCTATTTGTTTTATCTGTTCGTTCATCTTCTTGATTATTATATTTAAGATGCGCCAAAGATAAAAATAAAAAGCAAAATGACTAAGAAAAGAGAAAAGGAATGTTAGAATGAAACTTTTGAGGGGATAAATGCCGCAAATATCTGGATGAAATTCCTAAGTGTGAAGTTTTTAAATAAACTAAATGTATATATTTGCAGTTATATTGTAAAAAGTAATAGTTATGGGGAATATATTGCAAGAGTTTAAGCAGTTTGCCATGCGCGGTAATGTAATCGACATGGCTGTGGGTATCATCATCGGTGGTGCTTTTGGGAAGATTGTTTCTTCTGTAGTAGGTGATTTGATAATGCCGGCTGTCGGTTTACTGGTAGGCGGTGTTAACTTTACTGACTTAAAAATTGTACTGAAACAGGCTGTTATGGAAGGGGATAAAGTAGTAACTCCTGCCGTTTCTATTAATTATGGTAATTTTTTGCAAGTGACTTTTGATTTTATCATTGTAGCATTTGCTATTTTTATGCTGGTGAAAGCTATCAATTCGTTGAATCGTAAGAAAGAAGAGGCTCCGGCAGCTCCGGCTCCGCCTCCAGCGGATGTACAATTGCTTACCGAGATTCGGGATTTGCTGAAAGAGAAAGAATAATCCATAGTAAAAAGGATGTCATAAAATGGCATCCTTTTTTATATGGGATGACTATTTGTTTATATTTGCAACTATCAAAAAACCTATGTAATACTTACCGATATGATAAAGACTTTATTACTCCCTCTTATTTCGATATGTATGTTTGTGTCCTGCGGTTCGACCAGGTTGATGAATGAGTGGAATGCAGATAAAAACATGCAAAAGGTAAAAATAGGCATGACGAAAGATGAAATAATTTCCCATATGGGGCAGACATATAAAGTTATGGAAGCACGGGAAACTCCAGACGAGTACATAGAAGTGCTTGGCTATGTAGATGCCCAGGAGGGTATTTACCGGCTTCGACTTATAAATGAAAAACTGACAGAATGGGATTACATCCTTCCCCCGGCCCACCGGTACAAGGATAATGGTACAAAAGACTAATTTAGTATGCCCGGATTTCCAAGTCGTTTTCTGTCATCAGGAATGTTCCGTAACTATTCAAAATCATTAAATAACCGGCTATCAGGTAGGTTTACGATCCAGATATTGCTCTTTGAATATGTTGAAACATAAAATGAAGATAGAAATCAGTAACGGCCCGAATATAATCCCCATAAAACCGAATAGGGACAGTCCGATAATAACCCCGAAGATTGTGATAAGAGGATGAATATCCGCCATCTTTTTTTGCAGGACAAAACGAACCAGATTATCGATATTGGTTATGATGACAAGTGCATAAACAGTTAATCCTAACGCGTTAATCCAGTCTCCTGTCAAGGCCATATAGAGTGCCAAAGGTGCCCATATTAATGCCGTTCCGACAATTGGAATAATAGTCGCCAAACAGGTAAGGAAACCGAATAGGAAGGGACTGGGGACATTGAATATCCAATATCCGAGTAATGCAATTAATCCCTGGATAACAGCCAACAACGGAATACCTATGGCGTTGGAGGTTACGATCAGATTAATTTCTCTCAGGACATGGTTTTTATTCGCTTCGCTGAAAGGAAGAATGCTGTAGAAGTATTGTTCCATTTTTCTTCCGCCTATCAGCATAAAGTATAAAATTAAAATTAAGACTGCCACATTAAAGGCAAAACCGCTGATACCGCCCATCAGTGTTTGTCCGATTTTGGGTAAAGTCGATACGGCAGACATTATATTGGATGTATCTAACACATCGAAACCTGTATGTGCTTTCACTAATGAAGCGATGTGCTCGGCTGATTTTATCAGTTCCGTAGGATTGAGGTTGATGTTTTGCAATTTATTAATCAGTAGCCAAATAGCTAATGTCAATGGAATAAGAAAGCATAATATTGTTTCAAGTAACAGGAGAAGTGCGACCAGGCTTGGCCGCCAATTCTTCTGCTCTGTCAGATAAAACATTTGCTTTCTGACTAATACATAAATAGTAAAAGCACCCAATATGCCCCCTAAAAAAGGAGCGGATTCTATGAATAAGGTAATACCCAGCATGATAAGGATTGTGACAAGAGAGTATTTCCAGTATTTTTCTTTTTCGCCCATGTTGTTCTTCTGATGTTTTTAATTGTTCTTGTATAATAATAACAAAAAGAACAGATGCTTGTTTATCTCACAATCCTGTTTTCTACAACTTTATTTGCTGGCTTTCAACCCCCGTATTACAGAAGAAGTAAAACCGGAAAGTTCCATTTCATTCAACCCTTTAATGGTGATACCTCCCGGAGTTGTTACTTTGTCGATTTCCATTTCAGGATTGCTTTTATTTTCCAATAGCAGGTCTACGGCTCCTTTTACTGTGTGTACTACTATTTCCTGTGCCTGTTTAGGATAAAAACCTAATTCAACCCCTCCTTCAATGGCTGCACGAATATAGCGTAGAGCGAAAGCAATACCGCTGGAAGCTAATGCTGTACCGGCTGCCATTAACCGTTCTTCCACCAGCATGGCATTACCCAGTTCATTAAATATCCGTATAACTAAGTCAATTTGTTCCGGCGAGGCATTCCGGGCGGCAACAAAAGTCATGCTGCTTAATACTTCAATAGCTGTATTAGGCATGATACGGAAAATAGTAGGGGTAACGAAGCAGTCGTCGAATCCCATATTTTTAGTCAGGTAGGTTTCCAATGTGTCGAATGTAATGCCTGCAGCCACAGATACAATAATCTGTTTGTCGTAGTTCAGTTCCCCTTTGATTTGGTCGATAACTTCTTCCACACGCCAGGGCTTAACTGCTATAATAATGATATCAGCGTTTTTAACAGCCTCTACATTATCCAGAGATGTGATAAAGTCGGGATTAACGGCTTTTACTTTATCCAAACTCTCCTGAGTGTGGAATGTACATGTGATATCAGAGGCTTTAAAAATATGTCCTTTTGCTAATCCGCGGGCAATTGCTCCACCTATATTACCTGTTCCTATAATTGTAATTTTCATAAAAACGCTTTTTAATATATCATTTATTAAATTATTTCGTCCTAATAGGCAACAAATGTAAATAAAATAATCGTATCTCTGGATTGCTTTTGTATCTTTGCTGTCAGATTGCTAAACTAAAAATAAAACGAGATGAAGAAACTTTTACTGCCTGTTTTAATGCTGGCTTGCACACTCACTACAGTTGGTGCACAGGATAACGGAGAGTATGTATTTACTCCTGTTAAAGAATTAAAGATTACCCCAGTGAAAAATCAAAGCCGTACTGGTACTTGCTGGTGTTTTTCAACAATGAGTTTTTTGGAATCTGAATTGTTACGCCAGGGAAAAGGCGAATACGATTTGTCCGAAATGTTTATTGTAAGTCATTCTTATAAAGATAAAGCTGATAAGTTTGTTCGTTTACATGGTAAATTGAACTTTGCACAGGGAGGTTCTTTTGAAGATGTATTATATGCCTGGAAACATTACGGGATTGTTCCGGAAAGTGTAATGACCGGTTTGCAGTATGGCGAAGAACAGCATGCACACAGTGAAATGGAAGGTGCTGCAACGGCTTATGTAAATGCAATCATTAAAAATTCGAACGGTAAACTTTCTCCTGTCTGGAAAAAAGGTTTTGACGGCATTATCGATGCTTATCTGGGAGAACTTCCTGAAACATTTACATATAATGGAAAGGAATATACTCCGATGAGTTTTGCAAAGGAATTAGGTGTTAATGCGGACGATTATGTTTCTTTGACTTCATATACCCATCATCCGTTCTATTCTAAATTCGCAATTGAAGTAGAAGATAACTGGCGTTGGGCAGACTCTTACAATTTGCCGTTGAATGAATTCATGGAAGTATTTGATAATGCGATCAACAATGGCTATTCTATTGCATGGGGTTCGGATGTCAGCGAAAAAGGTTTTACACGTAACGGTGTAGCTGTGGTCCCGGATATTAAAACGATGGAAACAGCGGGTTCGGATCAGGACAGATGGGTAGGATTAAGCCGTGCGGAAAAAGATGCGGAAATCAGAAAGATGCTCGAAAAACCTTGCAAAGAATTAACAATCACTCAGGAAATGCGTCAGAAAGATTATGACAACTATCAGACTACTGACGACCATGGTATGCATATTTATGGTATTGCAAAAGATCAGACCGGTAAGAAATTCTATATGGTAAAGAATTCTTGGGGTACAGATAATAAATACAAAGGAACATGGTATGCTTCAGAAGCATTTGTGGCTTATAAGACTATGAATATCGTTGTTCATAAAGATGCGCTGCCTAAAGCAATTAAAGCTAAATTAGGTATTAAGTAAGAAATAAGAACAAAACGAAATAAAGAAGAGGCTCCCCTGAATAGATTGAGGGAGCCTCTTTGAGTTTATACAAAGATGTGTTTAAGAGGTTTGGTTACTGAACTAATTTTAGCGTATAATTAAGGTCGGAGGCGGCTTGTTGCAAATCTTGATTTAATAAGGTAAGGTTATCTCCTTCTGCCAGGAAGTAAAAAACAGTACTTCCATCACTCGGTATCATTTCATAAACGATCGCTTCGGCGTTTTGAGGAGTTCCCTTTTTGATAGCTCTTTTACCGGTTGATGAAAAAGTTTTATCTTTTCCATTTTCGGCTTCCAGATAAGTAGCGTCTAATTCATATACACCACCGTCCGGTCCGTCCTGCTGATAATAAAGAGTCAAATCATAAACGATGCCGGGACCGTCTGCTGCCGGAATAGTACCTTTATATTTCTTTTGTATAATGGCACCTTTTTTCGGATCGGTTTTCAGTGAGTCGCGCATATTGACAGGTTTTGCAGGTTTCTCTTTCACTTCCGGTAAAACAGGAGCTTCAACCTGAACAGGTATAGCTGCGACTTCCACACTTTCTTCTTCTACCTCTACGGGGACTTGCTTGTTGGCTTTCCCGCTACATGCAGCCAAAAATCCCAATGCGGCTACTGCAATAAGATACTTTTTCATTATTTCTGCTTTTTGTTTAGTTATTTTTGAAACTTTGGAGATATAACAAGAGTCCCCCTGCATTTTGTTTTGCAGAGGGACTCTTTTAACAAATCGAATAGATATATTCTGTTATTGACCGGCAGTGTCAGTCGTATTAAACAAATAATCAGCAGGAATGGTTGAGGCTTCTCCATTGCGTTTGGCAAAATAATGAGGAGACATAATCTCAATCCCGGCTTCGTTAAAGACATCTTGTATGCTTTGATGTAAATCCGAATAAATTTTTCCTAACTGGTCGGCATTCTTTACATATGCATTTAATTGATAGCAGGGATAATAATCCTGCAATTCCGTTTCCAATACAAAAGGTTTCGGGTCTGCTAAAACATCCGGGGTGATACGGGCTGCATTAATAAGTAATTGATGTACCTGCCGCCAGGGAATATCGTAACCGATAGAGACAGTCGTATGGATAATTAATCCGTATTGGCGGGCAGAAGCGCTGTAATTAACCGTATGTGAAGACATAATAAAGGAATTTGGAATTGTAACGACTTCATTTTTAGGCGTGCGCAGTCTGGTTACAAACGGGGTTTTTTCAACCACATTTCCTGTTGTTTCATTTAGTTTGATATGGTCGCCCAATTTAAACGGGCGCATATAGGTTATAACTAAACCTGCAATAATATTCCCGATCACAGTACTTGATCCCAATGAAATAATCAATCCGACAAATACGGAAATTCCCTGAAAAACTCCGGAATCAGATCCCGGTAAATAGGGGTAAATCATCGCAATCATAAAAGCGTATAGTAAAAAGCGTATGATATTAAATGTCGGTTGTGCCCAGTCCGGATAAAATCCGGTTATTTTCAGTTTCTCGTTTTCAATTTCATTGGCAATATATTGTATTCCTTTTATAATATATTTGATACAGTAATAAATGACGAGGATAATAAACAGGTTCGGGATATACTCCGCAATGGATTTGAGAACCATTTTAACAGGGTCGATTATATACAGGAAAATTTTAAGTGCAAGTTTTTCCGTCTGTGGAAAAATAGCGAATAGCATGGGGACGCTGAATGTAAGCTGTATCAACAAGACAATATAACGAAGGATATTACTGAGGAATATCAATACACGCCCTTGCCTGTGTGTATTCAGGAACTCATAATCGCGGACAATAATCGATTTGAGCTTATTCTGCTTTAACCAGATAATTTGCCGGCGTAATTTGCGGAACAGATAATTGGTCAGGCGAAATAACAGGTATTGGATGACAAGAACCAAAATAAACAATGCAGCCCGTTTGGCGATTTCCTGTAGGCTGTTTTCTTTTTTTAATTCATTGATTTTATTTTGGAGAATAGGGACGTACTGGTTGGCTAAATCGAAACGTGTCGTGTTCTGCCATAATGCATCCTGGTCTGTAATACTCACAATTACTTTGTCTCCGTACATGACATCAACATAGTATTCACTTTCGAATGCATAGACTGAGTCTGTACTCAAACTTTTACTTTTACCTATTTTAAGAACAATATTGTTGATACTTTCAGCCCGGTCGTGAGGGGAATGCCCTCCTCGTTTGGCATATAAAGTGAAAAGCGTATCGTTATCTACAATAACAGGGACTCCGGAGGTAAGGCTTCTCAAGGAGTCTATGCGGTGGCGTTGCTCTTCTCTTTTTAATGAATCGGCGGTGGCATTAAGGTTTTTGGCGTTGTCCAATTCTGCTCGTAAAACAATTTCATTCAGTTTCATTTCCTGAATTTGCAAAGCCAACTCTTCCATATGGATAGAATCTTGCCGGAGTTTATCCTCCGGCAAGATATTTTCAGAGACAGGAGACTGAAGCGTATCCTTTGTCGTTTCATTAATAGCTGTGTGAATTATTTTTTCAGCTTTATCAATCAGTTGTGCATTCGATTGAATATGGGTAAAGAAAATTCCCGACAAAATCAGGATGTACGCGGTTAGGTGTCTCATGTCTGTATGAAATTAATTGTAATTGTATCTATTTGCCTCCGGCAGGAAGATGCTCCATCCAGTATTTAGCCATCGTTTTACGAAGGTGTAAAGTGGTTCCCTGACCTTCATAAATACCATGGCTGCGCATTGGATAACTGATTTGAGAAAACATCTTTCCATACTTAACCAGCTCGTTAACCAATAGTTCACAATTCTGGTAATGCACGTTATCGTCTCCCGTACCGTGAATTAATAGCAGGTTTCCTTTTAATCCCTGTGCATAAGTGATAGGAGAACCTTTCCGGTAACCATCCGGGTTATTCTGGGGAGTATTCATATAACGTTCCTGGTAAATCGTATCGTAAGTACGTTGGTCGGCAACAAAAGCAATTGCAATTCCGGTACAAAATACATCCGGATAACGGAACATGGAGTTCAATGTCTGGCTACCGCCACCACTCCATCCGGTAATACCGATTCGGGTCGGGTCGATAAACGGATACCGCCGTGCCATATCTAAAACGCCACGAGCCTGGTCTTCGGATGCAAATGTCCCAACTTCACCGTAAATACATTTTCTCCATTCGCGTCCGCGTGGCGCTTTTGCTCCACGGTTTTCTATGCTGACAACGATATATCCCAAATTGGCAATATACTGGTTCCATAAATCACCGCCCCCCCATACGTCTTGTACGGTTGCACTACCCGGCTCTCCGTATACTTCCACAATTACCGGATATTTTTTAGAGGCATCGAAGTTTGCCGGTTTAATCATCCAGGCATCCAGTTCCAAATCACCGGAAGTCACTTTTACAAATTCTTTCGGATTCAGTCCCAAAGCGGCATATTGCTCTTTTGCCCGGGTATTTTCTTCAATCATGCGTACAGACTGGTGTTTCGGAAATGAAACCATGTCTATAACAGAAGGAGTACCGGCGTTGCTGTAAGTATGTACCGCCCATTTTCCGGTGGGAGACATGTTATAGCGGTGTTGGCCCGGTTCTTCAGCCGGACTTAGGCGTTGTACTTCTCCTTTTCCAAACAGTTTGGCACTGTAAAGATAGCGTTGTGTGAAATTATCGGGAGAGGCGATAAAGTAAGCTAATCCTTTCTGCAAATCAGTTCCTACCGGTTCAATGTAATCGAAATCGCCTTTGGTGATCGGTTGGATATCTTTTCCGTCACGACTGACACGATACAGGTGCCTCCATCCACTCCGTTCGCTTTCCCAAGTGAAATATTGATTGTTTTTCAGCCAGGTGATATGGTCGTTTGTTTCAAGCCAGGCTGCATCCTTATCTGTAAAAATATTTACAGGGGTAGCGCTTCCGATTGTGGCAATCCATACCTTATTCGTATTTTGAGGACGGTTTAGTTGCTGGATGAATAGTTCGTTGCTTTCCGGAATAAACTCCATACGGGGGATGTAGTTGTTTCGCGTATCTCCCGGAATATGAATCCATGTAGTTGTTCCTCCTGCAGCAGGGAGATACCCTACTTTTACGGCAGAGTTGGTTGTTCCGGCTTTCGGATATGGAAAATGTAGAATAGTAGGATAGATGGAATCTACATTATTGATAATATCGAAAACTCCTGTTCCTTTTGTGTCACTTTGCCAATAGGCGATATAATTTCCGTCGGGACTCCAGCGGAAACCGTCGCGGCAATTAAATTCTTCTTCATAAACCCAGTCGAATGTACCGTTTACAATCGTCTCACTGCCATCGTGAGTAAGCTGTGTGATTTTACCGGATTGAATATCTTCAACGTAGATGTTATTATTGGAAACATAGGCAACACGTGTACCGTCCGGTGAGAATTTGGCAAACATCAGGCTGGCTTCCGGCAGGCTTTTCCCCAATTGACGGAGTGTGCCGTCTTTTAAAGTAAGCACCCAATAGTCACCTTTCGTGTCGTATCTCCATACACGGCGGGTGTTATTGTAAACCAGTACTTTTCCGTTGTCAGCGCTCCATGAAATGCTGCGGATGGAAATAGGCTTGCCTGTTTCTTTATTTATAAACATGGAGGAGGGGATAATGACTTCCCGCTTGTTGTCTTTAGCGTGGTAGGCAACAATATCGATTCCTCCGGTTTGTTCGTTACGCTCCATGCGGCTGTAGCGTTCTCCGTCTTTCAGCCAGGTCATGGCTCCCATACCTTTTGTTTGGATAAGTTGGCCGTATACAACTTTTTCAAGATCCAGCGTTTGCTGTGCAACGCATAAACCTCCCCAAAGGAACAGGGAGGCAGTGGCAATAATGAGTTTTTTCAATTTCATTACAGTAATAGCATTTATTTGTTATGATGACACAAATAACGCAATGTTTCCCGAGACGGCAAAATATTTGTCAAAGCATTTCCAGTTCTTCAAACATCTGTTTGTAGACTGCCGCTTTTTCTTCCAGAGGTTTGGGATATGCCCGGGATGACGAGGGCATACGGTATAGCCTGAAAATACGTCCCAATAAAGTAAAACGGGAGAATGAGCCTACCTTGGGCTCTTCTAAGGGAGGAAGTACAGCCATTAATGTATCCATCGCCTTTTGTCCGGTCACAACTATCGCTTTGCATTCCGGTATTTGGGATAAAATATCTTCCGGATTAAGCGGTGTGACAATTTGAAGGAAGTTATCGGAGGCATTATTTTTTAACCGGATTACTTCCATTCCGGTGTCGCCTATACCGATTCCTTTTTCCCGGCAGAATTGTTTGGCTTTTTCTTCACTGAATGCCTTTTTCGTTTCCAGGAAATATTCTTTATCCTGATAAAAGATAGTGCCGAGAATCCTCCACATATCATTTTGGATATTCGGATAATAGAAATTCATAGACCATCGTGCCTTGGGAGGCGGGAAACTTCCGAGCATTAATAATTGGGTGTTTTCCGGAAGAAAAAATCCTAAAGGGTGTTGTTCTGTTTCTTTATTTTCCATTCGGATAAGTGAAAAATAGATTACCTTTTGATTGTCTGTTGTCCTTTCCCGTGCATTTCACCGGCAAAAGTATCGTAGCCAACGGCTTGTATCCTGCGAATACATGCCGAACGGTCGGAACGGAATAAAACGGAGAATATTTTCCCTATGAAATTATTGAATATCTTGCAGGTATCAATTGAACAAACCGTACAATCAGCACAACTTTTGTAGCCATGTTCCTGATTACATTGGCGTATTTTACACCATTTGGCTTTTACATTAGCCCGGCATCCCGGACATTGCTTTTTTATGAAACTGCGGCAAGCTCCACAATATAATCCGCATGCGGCCACATAATCTGCATTGGGTTGATAGGTTGGATTCTCCATTATAAAATGTTATTTATTCGTTTTCCGTTGTTTTTTAGCATCGTCTTTCGCTTGTAATACAACGTTATAAACGAAATCTGTCATCCATTCTTCCGAATATCCCAATGTCTCTTTATACTTACGTATGCTCCAGGCTGTTTTTTGTACGTTAATGTCTTTCCATTCCGAACGGGTAACGATTTCGTGAATGGTTTTTGCTGTCTGGTTATATAATAATTTTTTTACCAGGATAGAAAAACGGAACTTCCAGCTCATCAGGTTATCGAGCAATGAAAACAAGTCGTTGCAAAAACCCTGGAAAAGGAAAAAGTAAGATTTTATATCGTTTTGTGTTTTACAGTTCTTTTTTACCGAAGAATCGATTTCTTTAAAAAATGTTTCACTCAAACCGTAATCCTGCATTAATACTTTGCGTACACGGGACTTTTCAGCGACGCCTAATTTATTGTTCTGGGTAGGTACTTTCAGCATTCGTTTGAATAGAGCCATATCCGGCAACATATTCAGATTAGTGATACCTAACTGAACAGCCATAACTGATTGGTAATAAACACGTATTAATGTGACAAATTCTTCTACAGAGCCGGTTTGCGCAGCTTCAGCTTCTTCGTTTTTCTTTTTAAATAGTTTAGAAATTATACTCATGGGTATTCTTTATATTAATTTAGAGGACAAATATAGTAAAACTTGTCCCTCCAACCGCCTACTTGCTACTCGATTCGTTCAATTGTAATATCAGGAGAAATATCAGAAAATATAACCAGCGGATTCTCATCGGTCGATTTTTTAGCTTTGATGACTAAAGATACAAGATAAGTGTCTGTATCCGTATGGCTTAACTTTTTTAGCTCATAAGAACCCAGCAAATACCCATGTTGGCCGAATGCCGGGATTAATTTTTTTATGATGTTTTTATCTGTAGTGGAAAAGACAACTAATGAACTTTTCATCCCTATGCTTTTGAAAATAATACTGAGAACTTCCAATCCTACAAGAGTCAGGGCTGTTGCTGCGATACTTATGCCATACATTCCAGCACCACATGCCAAACCGATGCCGGCCGTAGCCCAAATTCCTGCAGCCGTAGTTAATCCCCGTACAAATTGTTTTTGAATAATGATGGTTCCGGCTCCGATAAAACCGATGCCACTGACAACTTGTGCAGCTACACGGCTGGGGTCTAATGCCACATTGTTCTCTTGTATGATATCCTGAAAACCGTATTGGGATACGATCATAATTAATGCACTGCCGAGTGATACTAAAAAATGTGTCCTGTATCCGGCTTCTTTAGCCCTGTACTCCCGGTCTAATCCGATGATAGCTCCGAGTACGCCTGCAACAAACAATCTTAAAATAAAATCCCATATCATCATAAAGTATTGTTATTGATTTTTAAACGCTTAAATATAACAATATTTTATAGTGATATGGGATTCCCTATGCGTTAAAGTGGTTTTAAATACCTAATAATACGTTTTGCAACACATATACTCCGGCTCCTGAAAGATACCCGGCCAAGGCAAGGAGCGATATGTTTTTTAAATACCAGATAAAGTTGATACGTTCCAACCCCATTACCACTACACCGGCGGCAGAACCTATAATCAGCATACTGCCACCAACGCCGGCACAGTAAGCAAGGAACTGCCAGAATACTCCATCCTGTACGAAATTGGCAAGGTAAGTCGGGTCTGCGGCTGTAGCGAGCATTGCATCTGTGGCTACCGGATACATGCCGATGGCTCCGGCAACAAGAGGCACATTGTCTACTACGGCAGATAAAGTCCCGATAATCAGGTTTACTGCATAAACATTACCAAGCGTATCGTCCAACCATACGGAAAAACTATTTAAAACTCCGCTGCAACGTAAGGCATCTACAGCAAGTAAAATCCCTAAGAAAAACATTAAGGTTGCCCCATCTATACGGTTTACTACTTTCGACAAGCGTAATTTCAAATCTTCATTCATCGGAGTCCGACGGTACATAAGCTCTGTAAATATCCATAGAATACCAACTCCCATCAATATGCCCATAAAAGGTGGCAGGTGGGTAATTGTTTTAAATACAGGAACGAAGAGAAGACAGAACACACCGATACAAAAGATTGCCAGTTTTTCATTTTCTTTTAAAATACGAAGTAATTCGCTATCTCCGCTTTCATTAAAAACATTTGGAGGTGTGACATTTCCATGTAAAGATCTGAAAACAAGAAGAACAGGAATAAGTGCCGAGACTAAACTGGGTAAAAATAAATGGGGTATAGTCGATGAAGTCGAAATATTACCTTTTACCCAAAGCATAATAGTGGTGACGTCTCCAATGGGTGACCAGGCGCCTCCGCTATTTGCTGCAATAATAATAATACTGCCGAATATCCATCGTTCTTTATAATCTCCGATCAGTTTCCGGATAAGCATAACCATTACAATGGAAGTTGTAAGGTTGTCCAGTATTGCGGACATGAAAAATGTAATGGCAGCTATGGCAATTAATAATTTCCGTTTATTATTAGTGGTAATCCTGTTTGTAATGAATAAGAAACCTCCGTGCGAGTCTATCAGTTCGACTGTAATCATGGCACCTATCAGGAAAATCAGGGTTTCTGCAATTTCTCCGATACTTTCAAGTACCTGATGTTCTACAACAAAACGGATGCATTGCTCGGCATAAGGCAGTTCAGCCATAGCAGGGAATGCTTCTAAAAACAATTTGAAACTTTCGGCAGAGGCAGAAGGAATAAACTGAGGTGCTCCAGCAGTATACATAACCCATAAGAGAGTCCCTGTGAGAAGGGCTGTCCCTGCTTTGTTCATTTTGAGAGGATGTTCCAAGGCGATAAGCAGATATCCCACAAGGAAAATAATGATCATTCCAGTTAACATAATAACTATATTTAATTATTTAGTAGTACAAAATTAGGCATTTTATCTTGGGTTGTACTCTTTTGTGTATAGTTAACATGTATCTTTATTATAAATGAAGTTTATCAACCCTGTTTTTGAACATACGGATTTCTATATCCTATTGGACATTCATAGTTATGGTTTTCCAAAATCATAACTATCATTTGGAAAAACCATAACTATGAATGTATTTTTATAGTGTGTGCATCTTTTTACCAATCACGTTCGTAAGGAGGATGGAACATATAGATTTCGTCATCATATAATTCTCTGGCAACAATATTTAATTTGTCGGTATAATCTTTCGGCATCATATTGTAAATATTCAATACTCCAAATCCTTCACTTCTTAGCAGCTTTAGATGATAGGAACTCGGACTACTGTTTTCATCAATATTTATCGCATACGGACCCCATTGCTTTTTGCTCATTCCCTTGAATCTTGAATAACCGGAATTATCCCATTGACCATAATATGCTTGATAGGAGTAACTAATATATTCTCCAGGATCAATCCCGTCATGAGAGGAGAAGTTATTTCCATAATTTTTGCCTGTGTATCCTATATCATATACTGTAACAATTTTGTCCGGCATAATTTTCCAGCATTCATAAACCAGGCGGGAATAACGTTCGGAAGAAGCTGCCGGGTATCCTTTTGGTCTGTTTGCGTATGTTACATATTCGTCATCGAAATCAACTCCGTCAAGTCCGTAGGCATCGACATATGCTCTGACTTCTCGAGCGATGTTTAAAGCCACATCATCAGGTAAGTTTGCAACTCCAACTCCATCTGCCCCTTTCATTGGTATAATATCCATGCATACTTTAATTCCGAGTTTTTGCAGAGGTTTGATATATTTCTCATGGTTGTTAAGTATATGTCCGACTGCGGCATAGGGTTTAAGATATGCTTTTCTTTCAAGAGAATCATAACATAATCCGACAGAGAAAAGGTGAACAATGTCGATTAGAGGTTTTCCACTATTTTTTAGCCGCCAGATTCCGGCATTGAGCGGATTCCCTCCTCCACGTATTTCAAAGTAGCAGATAGTTTTAATTCCGGTCGATTTTTCTGCACTTTGTATGGAATCGAGTACCTGTACCAACCAAATCATTCCTCCGGTTTTCCCGGAAACAAATACGGAGTCTTCTGAACTTTTCAGAGCAATGGGGATTGCATAGGTTTTCCCTTTTTGGAGCGTTGTATCCTTTTGTATTTGTATGGTTACCGGATCTATATGAGTTTCCCCTGCCGGGATGAATACTCCGTTTGTCCCTTTAGGAAAAATGTGGTCTGCCGGATACATCCCAAATGAAGTGCTATGTAGTTCATTATAACGTTCCAACACAGTCGGATCGATAGAGAACTGTATATTCATATCTTTTGAATGGGATTTCGTTAATCCGATCTCCATCTGTACGGATGTAAGCGAATCACTTAGTTCTACCACATGATTACTTTGCGGGTTATTATAGTTACGAGCATACATATAAACATGTCGGCTTGCATCGTAAGGATCTTCATTTACCGGTCCGGTGTGAATGGATTTTTCACACGAAGCGAATAGGATAGTACCTATTGTTAATAAAATAGCCACAGGGCTAATATGTCGGATTGTATATCGCATAGTTTTAAATTATAAAATGTTATTCTTGTGTTTCAGGAAGAGAGACTTTATGCCAAATAATTTCTTTTTGGGCATGGGCATGATTCCTGTTTCCGCTATGGTCGGTAATTGTATTTCCGAAACCGTCATTAAATTTCCAATAGGCAATCAGCCCTTCGCTATGCGGATCGACATAGTAGACGTTTTCTTTTATTTCCTGGGGTGTTCTTAATATATTCCACATTCGGCATTCTGAAAATAATCCATGTAATGATCTTTCTTCATTACAGGAGTAACCTATGGCAAACCCTCCGGTTAAAAGCTTCGTCGTAAAGTCATATTCCTCAGGGCCATTGATCCAGTGTTCCCTATCTGCTACTAATTCTCCATCCAAATAGACACACAAATGATTGGTTGGAGCATAGAAGGTTACTGCTACATGTATCCATTGATGAGTTGGTAAAAGTTGGGAATTTATGTTACAATTACCATTCATTGATGAAATTTGAAGTGTATTCTTAGGTATGCCGGCATCACCTATACGAATTAGGAAATATCCTTCGATACCCATAACTGTGCTGATTACATCATAATTAAAATCCCGGCAATAAAAAAGTGCTTCCCAGGTAAAGGCTGTGAGATGTTGTACAACTTCCGGCTTTGTCCATGTGACAAAAAAAGCATTTTCTTCTCCATCTGCAACAACTTCAATCACAGAACGAAGCCTAAATACATAATAAATAGTACGTCCCGATTCAAGTATATCGATATTAGTCGCGTTGCTGATTTGGAGGGGCAATACATAGTCTTCATCAGGATTTAGTTTTTCCAGGTCATGGAAAAACAATTTTGTCTCAGTAGAACGGGCACTGTCTACAGAAATTATAGCTTGTTCATTTTCAAATGTATAATATTCTTCCGGAAGTAAATTAGCTACCGTCTTATTTTTTTCGTTGTAAATATCAACCAGTGAAGGGACTATGTTATAGGTTATTTCGATCTCTTTGTCTGTGGGCTTGGCAACAGCACAACGGAGGCTTTTTGTCATTACACTATCTACATATCCACGTACCGGGTTTATATCTTCAATAGAAGATACATCAATATAAACACGATTATCGAAATCTTTATGAAAAGAATCGTTATTGGTACATGCATTTAATAGTATGATTACTGGAAAAAGTAACAGAAGTTGAAAATATAGTTGTTTCATTGCATTCTATTTTTGAGAGTTAGGATTCATAATACTGATAGCTTCCCGTGTAAAATGGTATTCTTTACCCAAGCTGTAATAATCCCGTTGAAGTTCCAGGATTGCGATACCTGCTTTTGTAAACCATGAGTCGGGCATTACTGTCCAATAGGCAGCTCCGATAATGGCATTCATTTTGTTACCGTTATTATCGGATATATATCCGGTGGTAAGATCATAAGGGTTAGAAGTCTGTGTTTCGGCACTTATTAGAAAACGATCGGTCGGGACCCCGGTTTCTATTGTTTTTCTTACAAATGTGGTAAATTCACCTTGTGATTTTGCAGTGTTGGTAGAAATAAGAATAAAGCTACAGTCCGAAAGGAAACTTTTATCATATATATAAGAAGGATTTCCTTCAAGAATAAGAATTTTGTCCGGATTGCTTTTCGACCAGTCTTTTACAGGTTCGAGAAAAGCTTCCTGTGTGCGGATATATTCTTCCAGTTCTTCCGGTTCCATCGCTTCCATTGATTTTCCTTCATACTTAACAATCATACCGTCAAATGAATATTCGTCGGCCAATATCAGAGACATCTTTGTTTGTTGGTTGATATAATCAGTTAATCCTGCGCCTGATACTTCACCTGTGGATGTATAAGACCGGATAATTTGATCGTATCCTGTAAAAGAAAGTGTTTTTGTTGCTTTGTCTTTTAGAAGGAGTTCCTTTTCTTTCAGTAATTGTTCGTTTAGTTCACGGGGATTTTTTAGAATTACCATGTCGACACTATCGGGGATCTCGCTAAGATGTTGTCCGCGTGAAGAGTATGTGTCATAATTCAGGTTATCAAACCATGCCAATACGATTTTATGGTCTGTAGCCTTATAAGTACGGAGATTCTTTAAGTATTCGGCATAAAGTTCCGGATTTTGTTTGTCAATGGTCGAATGCTCTACTTCGATGGCTTTCGGTTCGGTCCATTTACTGCAACCTGTTGCAATAAGCAGGGTTAATAACAAAAGCGGTAAGGTTTTTATTTTCATATTCTTATTCTTTTAGGGTTTATATAGGTAAAATCAGAATTTGAATCGAAGATTTAGCCCTACATTACGGGTAGAAGGCATCATAAAATAGTCGATTCCGCGGTAAAAGTTTCCTGTAGTGGCTGTCATTTCCGGATCAAACGGAGCTTTGCAGTAGATCATCCATAAGTTGCGTCCAACCAGTGAGATTGTCATATCAAGTATGTTACCAAGATATTTACGGGGAATTGTATATCCGATACTCAGTTCTTGTAAACGGATATTAGTCGCATCATAAGTGTTGTATTGTGGAACACCTCCATCGGAACCAATAGCCGTGTACCACTTTTGAGCAGAGATTCGGTCGTTATCTCCATTAAGTACGATTCCTCCTGCCAGCCGTGCATCCGCAGTCGTTTCTGAAACCCCGTATTCATCCATTATCGCTTGGGTTGCGGAATAAACGATGCCGCCAATCCGTGCTGTAAAAAGGAAGTCCAGGTTAAAGTTTGCATAGGTGAAATTATTGCGCCAACCCATATTGGCTTTAGGCAATACACTTCCCATATGGATTGGTGCAATGTCCTTCGTAGCTTCCGGGGAACCGTTTTCATTGATGTAAATGTATCCTTTACTATCTTTTCTAAGATCAGTTAAAGAATAAAGGTCTCCCAGGCTTCCTCCTTCTTTCAATAGAAAGCGAGCGTTGTTAAGTCCTCCGGCATCCCATCCTGCATCAGTTTTCAGTGAATGTCCGTAAGAATCAGTTATCTGGATTTTAGAGATTGTATTGCAGTTCGTATTTAAGACATAGTCGGAACGCCAGTTTAATTTACCCCATTGGTTTTCAAAACCCAAAGCAAGCTCGAATCCGCTGTTTCTTACGCTACCAGTCAGTCGGTATGCGTATATTTCGCTCGAGTAAGGCGACATAAGCAACTGGTCGGAGGTTAATGCATTATAGTAAGTGAAATCAACATTGAAATAGCGGAGGAAACGTGCTGAAATTCCGGCTTCGAAAGAATTGGTTCGTTCTGGATTCAGTTTGGTTACCAATTTTTCTGCTTCGGAATAAACGGATAGAGGATTATCATGCGTATATGCCCGGTTTGTAAGCTGGTAAGGGGTTGCCATACCAACAGAAGCATAGGATGCCCGCAATTTCAAGAATGAAATTTGTTGGGGAAAGGGTATGATCTCGGATAAAATAACAGAAGCTCCGACAGAAGGGTAGAGGTAGGTCGCATTAAGAGTATGTCCGTTGATAGTTTGTGATTGCCAGTCATTTCGGCCGGTAATATGCAGGAAATACGTATTTTTGAATCCTAAGTCCGCACTTGCAAATACACTCTGGTATTGTTGTTTCCAACGGTATTCTTCACCGGACATTAAAGAAGGGTCGAGCATTCCCAGTTCAAAACTGTTGGGGGTATTATAGTTCGCAATCCCTCCCGAAGTGCGGAGGTAGTTTTGTGAAAGATGGGAAAACGAGCCTCCGAGTGCCGCCTGTATAGTCCAGTTGGAAGCAAAAGAGTGATTGGCTTTCAAGATAAGGTCGCCGTAGGTTTGCTTTTCTTTACCGGTCAGTACACCATAGAATCCGTTTTCTGAATTGTTGGTTATATTTTTATCGGATGAAGCATAATATTTTTCCGAGAAGTTTGTTCCTGTATTATCCATTCGCAGGCGGGCTGAAACAGTAAGCCAGTTTGTCGCCAGATAAGAAGCGGCAGCGGTAAGAGCATAGCGGTCACGTTGCATATCGAGCAGGTTACGGTAGTTCGCCCAATAGGGGTTTTGTGCCATTAGCCCATCCATTGTTTGAGGGAGGTTTTGAACCATAATTTGCCGCTCCGGATCGTAACGTTCATACATTTGGACATTGGTCCAGTCACTACCACGTGGAAGCAAATAAGAATAAATGAGCGGGTTGGAATAAAGTCCCTGATTGATCCGGTTCCGGTCTTTTTGGTAGATATATTCAGCTCCCAGGTCGATACGGAGTTTATCATCGAAAAGACGGGTCGTATTGCGGAAAGTCAGGTTATACCGGTCATATCCGTTGTTCGGAATTATACCTCTTGAATTGGTTGCGGCAGCGGATAAATAGGTTTGGTTCTGTTGGGTTCCTGTAGACAGGGATGCTGATTCCATTGCTGCAATTCCGGTACGGAAATAATTGTCTTGCGGTGAATAATTCCAGGATGTTCCGGCATTGAAACGATCGCCCCAACTTTGACTACCTGAATAAATACCTGCCTCTATATTTCCAGAACCATAAGTATTCTGAAAGCGAGGCATTACGAGTGGGTTGATCATCACTGTCTGGCTGGATATCGTAATCGATGTCTTTCCCGCCTTTCCTTTTTTCGTGTTGATTATAATGGCGCCATTGGAGGCATGGCTGCCATAAAGAGCTGCTGCTGTGGCTCCGGTAAGTACGGTAAGTGACTCGATGTCTTCCGGATTCAAGTCGGCAATAGGTTCGGTTGAACCATTGGAATGGATGCCGCTACTGCCTCCGCTCATCAGGTTGAACATAGGTATGCCATCCACGACATACAGTACATTTGAAGTTTGGGAAAATCCTTTTGTCCCGCGGATGGTGACTTGGCTGGCAGCTCCAACGCCTGAGGAACTCGGATTAATTACAACTCCTGCTGCTTTCCCACTTAATGCGTTGATGAAATTGACATCTTTTACTTTCAGGAAATCTTCTTGATTGAATTGTTGTACGGGATAACTGAGAGAGGAATCCGTAGTTTGGATGCCTAATGCCCCGGAAACAGATTTTCCTTTCAGTTTGAAGGTGGCTTTACAGTTGTTTTCTTGTTGTCCGTTTGCTGTGTAAGAAAAGCCCAAGGTAACAACCAATGATAGAAATAACTTTAGGTTCATAATTGAATTTAAGGGTTAATATAGAAAGATTAGAAAATAAATTGTATTGGTAAAAGATGGATATTGTACAATATCTTTCAGGAAAATCATTTCTATGGCGGGTTGACTATTGAACATAAAAACGATTCGGGCAAAGATGCCCAGTTCCTTGTGTGGTATTTATTGCTCTTCATTTTCCGTTATTAGACTTTTTTCAAAAGGATTCCTGATATATTGTAAAAGGATATCTGAAATCCGGTATTATTGGTTAAGTGTATTTTTAAGGATTCGCAAATCTACGATATGTTCTTTTAATATGGAATAAAACTCTGTTAATTTTAAAGTAGTCTTTTATTTCAGGATAACTGTTTGGTCTGGGACGCACAAGGCATATGTCCCGGATTATCTTTATCTTTGTCCGGATTATAAAAAAACAGAAAGTATGATCAGCTACTTACAAATAGATAAACTGACCAAGAGTTTCGGCGATTTGGTCCTTTTTGAGGATATAACATTTGGGATCGCGCAGGGGCAGAAAGTCGGCTTGATTGCAAAAAATGGAACCGGTAAAACAACCTTATTAAATATCATAGCAGGCAAAGAAGATTATGACAGTGGAACAGTTGTATTCCGCAATGACTTACGGGTCGGATATTTGGAGCAAACTCCTCATTACCCGGATGGTTTGACTGTATTGCAAGCTTGTTTCTATTCGCCGAATGAAACGGTTCGTTTGATAGCTGAATACGAGCAGGCAATGTCGAGTGGCGACCATGCCAATCTGGAAAATATCTTGCTTCGTATGGATAATGTGAAGGCTTGGGACTACGAGCAAAAAGCCAAACAAATCCTGGGCCAACTTAAAATCCAGGATTTTGACCAAAAAGTAGAAACTTTATCAGGAGGACAGTTGAAACGCGTTGCTTTGGCGAATGTGTTGATAACCGACCCGGAACTGATTATTTTGGATGAACCGACCAACCATCTGGACCTGGAAATGACAGAATGGTTGGAAGGATATCTGGGTCGTGCCAATATCAGTATTTTGATGGTTACGCACGACCGTTACTTTTTGGATCGTGTATGTAGCGAGATTATCGAGATAGACCGGAAACAAATATTCCAATATAAAGGGAATTATAGTTATTATCTGGAAAAACGGGAGGAACGGGTTGAGACTCAGAATGCGGAAATAGACCGTGCCAATAACCTGCTAAGAAAAGAACTGGACTGGATGCGCCGCCAACCACAGGCGCGTGGGACAAAGGCTAAATACCGTATAGACGCATTTTATGAGTTGGAGAAAAAAGCCAAACAGCGGCAGGAAAACGGAAACGTGAACCTGGATGTGAAAGCTTCTTATATCGGTTCCAAAATATTTGAGGCAGAACATGTCTGTAAGCGTTTTGGCGATTTGAAAATTGTTGAAGACTTCAATTATATTTTTGCCCGTTACGAGAAAATGGGAATTGTCGGGAATAATGGGACCGGTAAATCAACCTTTATTAAAATGTTGATGGGTGAAGTGGAGCCGGATAGCGGACATTTCGATATTGGTGAAACCATACGCTTCGGATATTATAGCCAGGACGGTCTTCAATTTGACGAGCAAATGAAAGTGATAGATGTGGTTCAGGATATTGCCGAATATGTGGATTTGGGTGACGGTCGGAAGATGGGGGTATCACAGTTTTTGAATTACTTCCTTTTTGCTCCGGAAAAACAGCATAGTTATGTATATAAATTGAGTGGAGGTGAAAAGCGCCGCCTGTATTTATGTACGGTGTTGATGCGTAATCCTAATTTCCTGGTATTGGACGAACCTACTAATGACTTGGATATTATCACACTGAATGTATTGGAGGAATATCTCCGTAGTTTTAAAGGTTGTGTGATTGTTGTTTCCCATGACCGTTATTTTATGGATAAAGTAGTGGATCATCTGTTGGTTTTTCGAGGTAATGCCGATATTAAGGATTTCCCCGGAAACTACACTCAGTACCGGGATTGGAAAGAGGTTCAGGACCAACTGGAAAGGGAAGCGGAAGTTGCCCGTCAGGTAAAAATCGCTCCGGTTGTAGATAAAACATCCCGTCCTGAAAAGGAACAAAAGAAGAAATTAACTTTTAAAGAACGGAAAGAATTTGAAGCGCTTGAATCTGAGATACCGGTACTTGAATCCGAAAAAGCAGAATTGGAAGCTGCGATGAGCAGCGGAACATTAAGTAATGATGAGTTACTGGCTAAATCGGAACGAATAGCCAAGGTGATAGACGAAATAGATGAGAAAACAATGCGTTGGCTCGAATTAAGCGAATTGATTTGAACTTTTGAGGTCATTTGATTTCGATTTATCCCGTCAGAGACATTCGAAGATAAAATGCAGTGCTGCAAAACAGTCTCGCTCGTATGCGAAGACTGGATACAGCACTGCATTTCTATTTTGTACCGGTAGGTGCGTTAATTTATTTCACCGGTTGTTGGTACATCAGTGTTTTTTTAGCTTGCGACAAAGAAGGAGGTGTACTGCTTTTTGAAACGGCTCTGCCTTTATTCGGTTTATTGCTCATGACATAATGGATAGTTGCTCCATTCTTTATGTCATCGTAGGTGAAGTATGATTTGTCATACTCTTTTCCGTTCAGCAACATCTTCTTTATATAGACATTTTCTGTCGACCAGTTTTCTGTAGTAACTTGAATATCTTTTCCGTTCAACATATGTAATGTGACTTCCGGCAATGTAGGCGAACCTATGTTGTAAATATTGCTGGAAGGAGCAGTAGGATAGAAGCCCATAGTATTGAACAGATACCACGCCGACATTTGTCCGCAATCGTCGTTACCGCTAAGGGATCCCGGTTCATTACCATAGAAAGAATCAGATACTGTGCGAATCCATTTCTGGCATTTCCAGGGTTGCTGGATGTAGTTATACAGATAAATTATTTGATGGCAAGGTTCGTTCCCATGCCAGTATGCACCAATACGTCCCTGGATGTCGTGAGCACCCGGAATGTCGTCCGGAAGTTCAATCGTAAACATGGAATCCAGGCGGGTCGTAAATAACTTTTGTCCCATGGCATTAATATAGCCTTGTACATCCTGGGGAACATACCAGGTATATTGCATGGTGAACCCTTCCGTAATATCGCCCCAGCCGTTAACGGAACCCGGCCCTTGATAGGCAATCGGTGCAAACGGTGTCCGCCAGTTTCCCTGGCTGTCACGCCCACGCATATATTTTGTCTCCGGGTCAATCAGGTTCTGATAAGAAAGAGAACGGTTCAGGAAATAGGCATAGTCTTCCATTTTTCCTAATTTTTTTGCTGCTTGAGCGATACAATAATCATCATAAGCATATTCCAGTGTTTTGGATACAGATTCTTTTTCTTTGTCGAACGGAACCCAACCCAGTTGGCAATATTCCGGCAGGCAATCATAATTCGGGTTCATGGCAGTAGTTTTCATTGCTTCGTAAGCCCGTTCATAATCGAATCCCGGAATTTCTTTTACAATCATGTCGGCAAGCACGGAAACAGCGTGATAACCAATCATACACCAGGTTTCGTTTCCATAGAATGACCAGATAGGAAGCATATGTTCCACACTCTTGTCATAGTGGGCGAGCATGGATTTGGCAATATCCGCATTAATATCGGGATGTACCAGGTTTAATAACGGATGGAAGGCGCGATAGGTATCCCATAAAGAGAAGGTAGTATAATTGGTGAATCCGTCTGCTTTCTGGATATTCTTGTCCAAGCCGCGGAATTGTCCGTCTGCATCCTGAAAAATAAAGGGGTGCAGGAAACAATGGTATACGGATGTATAGAATGTCTCTTTTTGTTTTTGATCTCCTTTTGCCTCAAAGCGTGCGAGTTCTTTATTCCAGAGTTTTTGACCTTCTGCTTTCAGTTGGTCGAAGCTTTTTCCATCCAACTCTTTCAGGTTCAGCTTGGCACCGTTGGTACTAACCCCCGAGATTGCGGTTTTGACGGTTATCTGTTCGTTTGCCTTTGTTGCGAAGCGGATGCAGCATTTGATATCTTCTCCCCAGGTTTCCATTGTACTGCGAAAACGGCTGGTGTTGTATTTTACCGGAACGCTGTCCTGGTAGAAACAGAAATCTTTAATAGGTTTGGAAAATACGGCTGTAAAATAGATGTGGCGTTCCGGTCCCCAACCTTTTACTAACTTGTATCCTGTCAGTGTAGAGTCGTTTTCTAACCGGATATTTGCCCACTTGCATTTTTGCCATAAAGTATGCTTTAAATCCAATAAGATAAAAGCATCTTCGGATGCCGGATAGGTGAAACGTAACATGCCGCTGCGAACCCCGGAAGTCATTTCTGCTTTTACTCCGTAATCCAATAAGTTTACGGCATAGTAGTTGGGTTCGGCCCATTCCTGTTCATGACTGTAGCGGGAACGGTATCCGTTATCCGGATTTTCGTGTGTTCCGGGATTCAGGTGGACAGTTCCCGTACCCGGCATAAATAAGAAGTCGCCCAAGTCGGGTATACCTGTTCCGCTAAGATGGGTCAGGCTAAATCCTAACAAGGTCTTGTGGTCATACTTATAGCCGGCGGCAGCATCGTAGTAATCGAAATCCGTATCCGGACTGATCTGGATACCGCCGAAAGGCAGTTGGGCTCCCGGATACACATTCCCGAAACCGGAAGTTCCTACCAGCGGTTTGACATAACGGGTGAGAGGTGCATCTGCCTGATTGTCGGCAAAGCAGCTAACCTGACTTGCACACAAAACCATCCCGGCACATAAAAATGTTCTTGAAATTTTAGATAGTGACATAGGTTATAATGAATTGATAAATTTAACTTCTACCATAAAAAATGTATCTCCTTTTTTAGAAGGATTATATTAAAGGAGGTAAACGGATAAAATGGATTTTTCAGATAAGGACGCTGCAAACTTACTGATAATTTTTTATAATCAATAGTTCAAAAGCCAGATTAATAACGCCACCGGTAAATAATCTTTCAAATCAGCCCGAAGGGATTGGAGTGCTTTTTCAATGTGTTTCTCCACTGTTCGGGGGGAAATTTCGAGCTCTTCTGCAATTTGTGCGGCTGTTTTATTTTCGAAACGGCTCATCATAAATACTTTTTTTTGCTGTGGAGGCAGTTTTTCCAAAGCTTTTTCAATCATTTCGTTTAGCTCCGATTCGACAAAATATTCCCATGTCAGTGAACAACCCGTATCTCCTTTTTTTAATATCTTCTTTTGATATTCGGAATGTACACGAAGATGTTCTATATGGTTGAGGCAACGGTTTCGAACCGATGTGAATAAGTAGCCTTTGAGATAAAGCTCGGGGTCGAGCGTTTCGCGCTTCTCCCAGAGAGAAGCGAAGACATCGTCGACGATGTCTTCGGAGTTTTCTATTGAACTTAGAAATTGATTTGCATATACTACCAGCCCGGAATAATATTGATTGAAGAGGAGAGAAAAGCTTGACACATCCCCTCTTCTAATACTTTTCATAAAATCCCGATCAGCTATCTCCATGCTTGATTTAAAATTATTTACAACTGCAAAGATATGAGATTTGAAAATATTCTTGAGAAAAAACAAAAAAAAACAGGATTTGGAGTACGTACTTCGGCAAACATACCTGTTTTGGTATATAAAAGGACAAAATAGATAGGATGGATTTAAAGGATAAAGACAGTTTACAGGAAGCGATAACTCTGCTGAATGAAATGAAGGCAGTGGATAAGGAAAAGGGGCATGAACGTTTTATGGCATACATTTCCCGTAACCGGAAATCGAAACAGCAACAACTATGGATGCGTGTCCGTTGGGTGGCTGCCGTATTGATACCTGTTCTGTTGCTTGCTAATATTGGCTTGGAGCTATCGAAAAGGCCTTTGGATAATCCTCTTTTAAAGCATGTGTATGAACCTGTGGAAGTGGTGGCTATGAATGGTACAAAAGTGTTCTACACATTACCGGATAGCTCGACTGTCTGGCTGCGTAGCGGAACACGGCTGACTTATGATAAAAACATGCTGGAGGCAAAGGAACGCAGAGTCCAGATCGAAGGAGAGGCTTATTTTGATGTTTACAAGAATCCGGAGAAACCTTTTTATGTCGGTCTGAAAAATCTGGATGTAAGGGTAACCGGTACGGAATTTAATTGTAGCACCGACTATCAGGATGCTTTGCGAGTGACTTTAACGGAAGGACATGTCGAGATGCAGCAGCGTTTGAAAAATGGAAAAAACGTTCTGGCGTCATTAACTCCAGGGCAATATTTTAATTACAATACGCAGAAAAATTCGTTTAAGGTACAGGAAATAGATGTCCGGAAACAAATAGGATGGAAAGACAACTATATGCTATTTGACAACGACCTGATGAGTGATGTAATAGAGAATATATCCCATTGGTATGGCGTGGAGATTATTCTGAAAGACAAAGAAATTGCCAATATGCGTTTTACGGCTCACTTTGAAGACCTGAGGTTGAACCAGGTTATCGATATATTGGAACTGTCATCTAATCTATCTTCTACTTATCACCATGGAAAGATTGACAAAAATGGGAATGTGATAAAAGACAAGTGGATATTGGAACTGAAAAAATAGAGATATCATTTATTAATTTAATGTCTAATCGATTGAAAATGAAAAAAGTGCCATTTTTATCGTGTTTTTTTAAGAACTCACGATGCAAATCATTGGCAGCGACATTACTACTAAGTAGTTTTACAGCGCTGTCTGCAGCTCAGGGAATTACGCTGCAAGAACAAGGAACACCGATTCACGAAGTTGTAAAGAAAATCGAACAACAGAGCGGACTTTCTTTTGTCTACAACAATTCGGTATTGAACAATAACCGGAAAGTGAATGTACGGGTTGATAATGCCACTATCGACCAGGTAATGGATCAATTGTTGGCAAATACAGGATTGTCTTATACTGTTAAAGAAAAGAACCTTGTTATCTACAAATCTAATTCATCAGATGGTGTAAACCAGGAAAAACGAACTGTTACAGGTTTGGTTCAGGATAAGAGCCATGTTCCTGTAATCGGGGCTACAGTAATGGTGGATGGTACGACTACGGGTGTTGTGACAGACATCGATGGTAAGTATTCTATCACTGTTCCGGCAGGGAAAAACCGTTTGTCTTTCTCCTATATCGGTTATGCGAAAGCAAATATCGATATTAATGACCAGTCTGTTATTAACGTGACTTTGTTTGAAGAAACGGTTAATATGCAGGAAGTTGTGGTTATCGGTTATAACACAGTGAAACGTGGCCAGATAACCGGTGCGGTTGAAATGATTAAAAATGAAAAGATTGCCAATGAAACATCTGCCGCATTGGAAGACCGCCTGCAAGGTAAAGTTCCCGGTTTGATGATTTCTACCGGTTCAGGACAACCGGGAAGTAGTGATGTTAAAATCCGTATCCGTGGTACAGGTTCTATCAACGGTTCTAACACGCCTCTGTATATTTTGGATGGCGTGATGATTGAACCGGCACAGTTCGCTTCATTGAATAATGATGATATTGCAGATATACAGGTATTGAAGGATGCTTCTGCTACTGCTATTTACGGTTCACGCGGTTCAAATGGTGTAATCGTAATTACCAGCAAACGTGGTAAAGAAGGAAAAACACAGGTAAGCTATAACCTGAAGTTGGGAACTTCTATCCTGCGTGACCCGAAAAGCCGTATGATGACGGGTGAGGAAAATATCTTGTACCAGACTTATTGTGCGGAACAGAGTCCTAATTCAAAACAATTTCCGTTGATGCATTTGCTTAGCCTGGAAAATAAAGAAAAATCAGGTACGATTTCAGGAAGCGAATTGGATGAACTGAATGCCGGAAGAGGCCGTTTGTCTACAGCCCGTAGTACGAATACCGACTGGATTGATGAGATGACTCACAACGGTTTCACTATGGAACATAATGTATCTGTAGCAGGTGGCTCGGAAAAAACGAAGTTCTTCGCTTCCGGTTCTTTCCTGAAACAGGATGGTATTCTGAAAGAGTCAGGTATGACCCGTTATTCCGGACGTATCAATTTAGACCATAAAATCAATAACATCTTCGATTTTGGTGTAAGTGGTAATGTCGGTTATACGGATTCTAAATTCTCTGACCCGGATTATGACCAGAGTGGTAACCGTATTAGTTGGCAGAACCCTTGGTTCACAGCTCTGCTGGCGTATCCGTATGAAACTCCGGACGATTGGTTCAATGGAGATAACCCGACATTGATTACAAAATATTTCCATAGAAATAAAGGGCTGCTGCGTTTGGTCGGCTCTGCTTACTTAAACATCCATTTCACAGACTGGTTGCGTTTTAAAACGAACTTCGGTATCGACTACTACGGACGCAAGACTACCACTACGTTGGATCGTGAACATCCGAAAGCTGTAAGCAACAAAGGTTATATGTCTCAGGCAACATCCGATATGCGCCGTTATACATGGACCAATACATTGAATTTCATGAAGACATTTAATGATATTCATTCTGTATCAGGTGTTGCCGGTTTTGAATTGTATGATGGAATTTATTCCGCATTCAACCAGACCGGTTATGATTTGGACCCGTTCATGATGGATTCTCCTGCCGGTATCGGCGATAAAACAGGTTCTTCCAGCAATCCTCCTTCTATCGGTGGTAGCAAGACGCACAGTAACCTGATGTCTTTCTTCACACAGTGGAACTATACATATAATAACAGATACAACTTGTCGGCAAGTGTACGTTATGATGAATCATCCAAATTCATGGGCAGTAACAAAGGTGCAGCTTTCTGGTCGGCAGGTGCAGCATGGGATATGAGCCGTGAAGATTTCATGAGCCAGTTTAATAACCTGGACCAGTTGAAGCTTCGTGTCAGCTATGGTACGACAGGAAACCAGGATGGTATCAGTGACTTCGGAACACGCAACGGTTATTCGAAAACAGCTTATAACCAGAGCCCGGGCTACTACCATAGTATTTTGGGTAATGCGGATTTGATGTGGGAAACATCTGCCCAGTTTGACTTAGGTGCCGATTTGCGTATGTTCGACAACCGTTTGAGCGCTTCTGTTGACTTCTATGTGAAGAATACAAAAGACTTGTTGATGGATAAGAAGATTTCACAAACTTCAGGCTTCAGCGAAATCAAAACAAATGCAGGTTCTATCCGCAATACCGGTGTCGAATTGGCTATCAACGGTACTCCTGTCCGTACAAAAGATTTCGAATGGAATATTGGCGCGAATATCACATTCAACAAAAACCAGATTACCGACCTGGGTACCTGGGCAAATGCCGATAACAAATTTATCAATGGCGACTATTTGTATGAAGTAGGCAAATCATTGGGTACTTGGTACATGGTTGAATGGGCTGGTGTAAACCCGGCAACCGGTGAAGTTTGGTTCTATGACCAGAAAGGCGGCAAGACTGAAAATATTTCGGAAGCTCCTTTTGTAGACAAGTTCAAATCTTCTGAAGTGCCAATCTTCGGTGGTTTCGAAACAAACTTCAATTATAAAGGCATTGCTTTGGCTGCAAACTTTACGTATGCATTGAATTATTACATCATGAATGCTACCCGTTGGTATGTGGATAACCATAATTTCAACGGAAACAAACCGGCTTATATGTTGACAATGTGGAGACAGGAGGGCGATATCACCAATGTTCCCCGTTTCGACGCTCAGAACAATCCGAGCCCGTGGGCATCACAGTTCCTTGAAAATGCGTCATATCTGCGTTTGAAGACTTTGCGTGTTTCTTATACTCCGTCTCGTAAATTACTGGATAAGATGAAAATATTTAGTTCTGCAAACATCTTCTGCCAGGGAGAAAACTTGTTTACAGTTACAAAATATACAGGTATGGACCCGGAAGTAAGTGGCGACACCGACTACATGTCTTATCCGACACCTGTTGCTGTAACATTCGGTATTAATGTTAATTTTTAATCGCTAATATCATTAATGAGAATAAAAATGAAATCAATATATAAAAGCTTTATAATAGCTGGTATAGCTGCAATGTCGACATCTTGTAACTATACAGATTTAAATCCGACTGACCAGGTGGACGATGATGCAGTGTTCAGTTCCATCTCTTCTTTGGAACAGGTCGTAAACGGTGCATATGCTAAAATATCCGTGACACAGATGATTCGTATGTCGTCTATTTTATCTGATGATGTATTGAAAGGCGGCCAGAACGGTGGAGCCAGCGACGATACGTTCCAGTGGACTTATACCGCTTCTACAGGTGACCATAATGACCTTTGGTCTAAAGAATACGTGGTAATCAACCTGGTGAACCGTATCCTCGAAGGCGCTGAAAACCTGCAGGCTACTACGGATGCTGATAAAGCAAGCCTGAATAACAGTATCGGTACGGCCAAGTTCCTGCGTGCATATAATAATCTGGAACTCCTGTTGTTTTTCTCTGATATAGAGAAAGGTGATTCTTATGGTATTCCTTATACATTCAAACCGGTTGTTCTGGAAACTCCGGGGCGTAATACGGTAAAGGAATGTTTCGGTTATATGATTAAAGACCTGGAAGAAGCATTGCCGTTGTTGCAGCAAACTACTCCGGAAGATCCCGTATATGTTTCCCAGACTGCCGTTAAAGCACTGTTGGCACGTATCTATCTGTATATGAAAGATTATACGAAGGCTTATAACTATGCATCTGAAGCCTTGAAAGAAAAGCCTCTTGCAGGAATGGATAAATATACCGAAATTTGGAGCGATAAAAGTAATGATGACGTTATCTGGAAACTAAAAAGACTGGTGGGGGATGAAACAATCGGTACTATTTACTGGAGTGCGGATAATAGTAGCGCTTTTGAACCGTCTGAAGCCCTGATTAACAGTTTCGATGCAAAGGATATCCGTTTAAATACTTTTATCGGCGATGGTGTAGACCGTGATGGTGTTCCTGTAAAACGGGTGAATAAGTATAAAGGTACAACGGCTAATGTAGGGCTGGCAGATGGAAAAATGCTTCGTTCTTCTGAAATGCTGTTGATTATGGCTGAGGCGAAAGCTCAGACAAACCTGAAAGATGCGAGTGATTTATTGAATACGCTGCGTGCACAACGTATCGAAGGATGGGTGGACACGGAGTATACGACTAAAGATGAATTTACCAAGCAATTATTACTGGAACGTCGTAGAGAGTTGTGTTTCGAAGGACACCGTTTCTTCGATATGAGACGTTACCAGCAACCAATAACCAAGGTGTCCATTAAAAAGACACTGGAAGTCGGAAACCATCGTTGGATTATGCCGATACCTCTGGCAGAAATGCAAGGTAATCCGGTAATAGCCGGACAACAGAACCCTGGTTATTAATTTTTAGACTCATATGATAAAGAAAATTTTCCTGTATTGTGCCCTGTTTGCAGCGGTTCCCGCTCATGGACAGTTTGTCGACAAAGTAAATACCATTATCGGTACGAACGGCATGGGGCATACTTTTCCCGGAGCATGTGTTCCCTTTGGGGCAGTACAAGTAAGTCCGGATACAGACACCATCCCACATAACGTGGGAGGTGTCTATCAACCGAGGGCATATGAATATTGTGCCGGGTATCAACATAAAGACAGCTCGATTGTCGGTTTCAGCCATACCCATTTCAGCGGTACCGGGCATTCCGATCTGGGCGATATTCTGCTGATGCCTACAACCGGCGCCCTCAAATTGAATCCGGGTACAGCTGTAAATCCCGATAGCGGTTACCGTTCCCGTTTTTCACATGATACCGAAGTTTCCCGTCCGGGCTACTATGAAGTAATGCTGGCAGACTATGGTGTCAAAGCACAACTGACTGCAACAAAGCGTGCAGGTATTCATAAATATACCTATCCCCAGGGAGCCAATCAACGGGTTATTCTGGATATGATTCATGGTATTTATAATTATGACGGTAAGGTGCTCTGGACAAATATCCGGGTGGAAAACGATACTTTGGTAACAGGTTACCGTATCACAAATGGCTGGGCTCGTACAAACTATACTTATTTTGCCATGTCATTCTCCAAACCGATTGTAAATTACGGTTGCGACGAGAAGGCAAAGGTTAATTACCGTGGCGGATATGGTAAGTTTAATATGAAGGAAAATTTTCCGGACATAGGCGGTCGTAAAATTGTTGCTTATTTTGATTTTGATCCCTCCGCTTCTTCCGACCTGGAAGTAAAGGTGGCTATATCCGGTGTCAGCACGGATGGTGCATTGAAGAACCTGCGTGCCGAAACTACCGGCAAGTCGTTTGAACAACTGGCCGCGTTGGCTGCGGACAACTGGAATGAGGCCTTATCTGTTTTGGATGCCAAAGGTAGCGACGACCAGATTACGATGCTTTATACCTCCTTGTACCATACCATGATTAATCCGTCTGTATACGGTGATGTAGACGGTCAATACCGTGGCGTGGACCTGAACATCCACCAGGCTGACGGATTTACCAATTATACTGTATTCTCTTTGTGGGATACCTACCGTGCTTTGCATCCGTTGTTTAATATTATCAACCGGGGTGTGAATACCGATATGGTTAAGTCGATGATGAAACATTGCGAACAGAGCGTGCATCATGCACTGCCTATCTGGAGCCATATGGGGAATGAAAACTGGTGTATGATTGGTTACCATGCTGTTTCCGTATTGTCGGATGCAATAGCTAAAGGACTTCCGATCGACAGGGAAGCTGCATTGAAAGCGATGGAAAGCAGCTCGAACGTTCCTTATTATGACGGCACGGCCGATTGGATTAAGTTAGGCTATGTTCCGCTGGAACGTTCCGGTAGCGCGGCTTCATTGAGCCTGGAATATGGTTATGACGACTGGGCGATTTATCAGGCAGCCAAGCTGTCTGGTAAAATGCAACTTGCCGACCGTTATTTGAAACGTACGGAAAACTATGCGAAGATATTCGATCCGGAAACCAAATATGCCCGTCCCCGCCATTCCGACGGAAGCTGGAAGAAAAACTTCAGCCTGCTGGATACACACGGTCAGGGTTTTATTGAAGGAAATGCCTTGAACTATTCGTTCTATGTTCCTCAGGATGTAAATGGAATGATACGTCTTATGGGTGGCGACAAACAGTTCGTTTCCCGTCTGGACTCTTTGTTTACCATGCACTTGCCTGCCGAGTTCTTTGCGCATACGGAAGATGTGACGGAAGAAGGTTTGCTGGGTGGATATGTACATGGAAACGAACCGAGCCATCATATTCCATTCCTTTACAACTGGACTTCACAACCGTGGAAAACCCAGTATTGGCAGCGTGAGATTATGAATAAGATGTACCGGAACAACATCGACGGTCTGTGCGGTAACGACGACTGTGGACAGATGTCGGCATGGTATATCTTCTCTGCAATGGGTTTCTATCCGGTTTGTCCAGGAACAGACCAGTATGTATTAGGGGCTCCGTATCTACCGTATATCAAAGTGCGTTTGGAAAACGGTAAGACTTTCGAGGTAAAGGCAGACAAGGTCAGCGATAAGAACCGTTACGTAAAAGCTGTCCGGCTGAACGGTAAACCTTATACAAAAGGATATATCACTCAGAAAGATATCATGGACGGGGGCGTTCTCGAATTCGATATGGCTTCTTCCCCGAATAAGAAACGGGTATTTACCGGAGAAAACCGTCCGTATTCTTTGACGGATGGAAAGGCGGTTGCTGATGCATCCGAACCTTGGAACTCTTATGATGTGGGGAAAGTGATTTTCAAGAATGTATCACCGGATACACGCGGTTCCGGGATTTATGCACAGATTATTCCTAATCCGGAAGCTTATATCCAGAAACATGCCCGCAAGGTATTGGAAACGCTTTATTTTTCACCGGAAGACAGTATTCCCGGCATTCGTGAAATACATTATACATTGAAAGACTATAAAGGTGTTTCAGCCAAAGACGGTGCACCTCCTTCAATCAGTATTGTATATAGCACGAGTTGGATTGAAAAGAGTTTCGGCCAGCGTGATACGGCAAAGGTGGATTATGAAACCCGCGGTGTATTATACCACGAACTGACTCACGGTTTCCAGCTGGAACCCCAGGGTATCGGAACATATGGTACAAACAAGACTTTCTGGGCTATGATCGAAGGTGTGGCAGATGCTGTCCGCTGTCTGAACGGTTGCTTTAAGGACGAAGACCGCCCTAAAGGTGGCAACTACAACGACGGATACCGTACAACCGGTTTCTTCTTTGCCTGGTTGACACATAATAAGGATAAGGATTTCCTGCGCAAGCTCAACCGCAGCACATTGGAAGTAATACCCTGGTCGTTTGAGGGTGGTATCCAATATGCTTTGGGAAAAGACCAGCATGTGGAAGATTTGTGGAAAGAATATCAGAAAGCGATGGGGGATATTTAAGATTCCCAATTGAATAGAGAGAGGGGTGTTGCAGGCGGCTTTGTCCTGCAACACCTCTTTTTTGTGGTCTTCATATATTAATGCCTAATGAATTTATTTTTTTTGATTATTTCAGAATGTTGGTATTTTACTCCAAATAATAACACTATTATAGTATAATCCCTTTTATGCTGACTTGAGCAATGATTATAAAAGCTGTTTTAGGAAGCATCTGGCTCTTTTTCAGAATAAAAAGGACGAAATTCTATCCGATTCGGTACCTTTTTACATTTCCTCCAAGGGTATTTTCAATTAGTAGCGGTACTAATTTCAACTATCCGCGCATAAAAAAACAATAATCTGCGCGGCAAAACACTTGTATTTTAACTTTAAAACATATATGTTTTGAAATCAAAGCATATATGTTTCGTTTTTAGATGTTATCGAGCATGGCAGCAGCTCTGGAATGGTTACGGAACCGAACCTGACGAAAATGTTAAATAGCTTACCTTATTCCATAAAATGCAACAATATGATTTGGTGTGAATGTCGCGGATTGAGAAATATAATGTCTGTATTAATCAGTGTTTTCCGCGTTATTTGCGTCAAAATAACAATTCTGTGCCCTGCCATTTCGTAATCATAAATCCTTTTATACCAACAGACCGGTAAGGCTAAACTTCGCGAGAGTGCCATATTCTCAATCTGTCCCGGAGATTACCTCATATAAGTAAAGCATAGATAGGGTATTTTGTCATTTTGTCAAAATGTTAGTCTTTATTTGAAGTACACTTTTTTGACATAATGTTTAACTTTGACGCTGCATCTCCACTTTTATACGAATGTGATGGAAACTCAGAAACCGATTTTATGGAATAGGAATTTCGTACAATGTTGCATTTCCTATTTCCTGATGAATTTTTCTTTTTATATGTTGATGCCGGTTTTGCCGCTTTACTTAGTGGAAGAATTAGGCATTACTACCTCGAATGTGGGAATCGCACTATCCAGTTATACGATAGGCCTGTTGTGTGTCCGCCCGTTCTCCGGATATTTGGTAGATTGTTTCTCCCGCAAGCCGCTTTATTTGTTTGCGTTTATTGCTTTTGCAACGATGTTTCTCGGTTATTTGTTTGCCGTGACCATGCTGACGATTATGGCTGTGCGCTTTCTGCAAGGAGGGTTTATGGGGCTTACTTCTGTTGCCGGCAATACGATAACCATAGATGTAATACCTTCCAGGCGGAGAGGAGAGGGGATGGGCTTTTATGGATTGACAATCAATCTTGCCATGTCGTTGGCTCCTCTGGTGGCAGTAGGGCTTTATGAAGAGTTTGGATTCCATATATTGGTATTGATAGCGCTGATAGCGGCATGGGCAGGCGTGGGTTCGGTTTGCCTGATTCGTTATCCGAAGCGGGAGAAAGTACCTGTGCCCCGTTTTTCTTTAGACCGTTTTATTTTGGTAAAAGCGTTGCCTGCAGCTTTATCCTATATACTGGTTGCTATTCCTTATGGCATGATTATTTCATTTGTCGTTTTATACGGGAAAGAAATTGATGTCCCTGACCCGGGATACTTCTTTATCTTCATGGCGGTAGGAGTGGGAACGGCGCGTCTGATATCCGGGCGTATGGTAGACCACGGAAAGATACATCTGGTAGCTGTAAGTTCTTTGATTTGTCTGTTGGTAACATTTGTTGTTTTTGCAACCTTCCATTCCGTTTTTGTCTTTTTTGCCTGCGCCCTGTTTATAGGCATCGGGTTTGGAGTAGGGGTTCCGGCCTATCAATGTCTGTTTGTCAATGTGGCTCCGCATAATATGCGGGGTACGGCTACATCCACTTATCTTACCTCATTTGATTTCGGTGTCGGTATAGGCATGCTTTCCGCCGGTTTTATAGCTTCACGTTTCAATTTATCCATGGCATATTTGGCAGGTGCCGCTTGTTGCCTGTTTTCCATATTCGTTTATTTCCGTATGGTAAAACCTTCTTATGAGAAGGAAAGATTGATTTGATGGGATAATTAGAAGTATATTTGTCCTACTTGATAATATGATTTAGGCACGGGTACCATAGTATCCGTGCCTAAGATAAAGTTTCAAGATGTTTTTAACATCTCTCCATTAAAGACTTAAAACCTATTTTAACCGTATAACGGGAGAATAAATAGCTTGGTCTGCACCATTAGCCAATACTCCGACGCGGGCAAACAGCGCTTTCGCATTGGCAACATCTTTATTATCGCTTACATCGGCATTCAGGTTTATAGCTCCCGGTGCAATATTGTCGAAATCCTTGCGGAAAACATTGTTTACGTCATCCGCAAACTGTGTTTTGCTTAATATCAGCATCACTTTGTTGATGGAAGCGGTAGGAACAATCTGATTGATTGTAAATGACGCATTCATTACCGAACCGGATACGGATAAGTTCGCATTGGAAATGGTAAAGAACGGAGTCACTTTGAGTTCCACTTCGGTACTACCGCTTAATGTTACGGTAGTTGTATCACGGGAATTCACCCATGGACCGTTACCGTCGCGGGTTACCATTTTATAGATACCGTCAAACAGTTCGGCGGAGAATGCACCATCTTGTCCTACATATACAGAAATAGGGTCGTGTTTGGCATATCCATCCTGGTAAAGCTGAATCTGGACAGCTTCTCCTGTTCCGCGTAAATTCAGGGCTTCCCCATTATATGTGATTTTACCGGTCAACATCGATTGTGGTGCATCATAATTATCTTTTCCGCAACCGGTGAATAAAATCAGCAATAAGACCAACGAAAAAATATTAGATATAATCTTCATCTTCTTAATGTTTTAAATTATTGATACGGGTTCTTTTCCAGTTTCGGGTTGTTGTTAATCCAACCTAAATCAAGGAAGTTATAATAATTCTGCGGTTTGAAATAACGGGCATTAGGCGACATGAATAAGAAATCTTCGATAAATACCCATTTCAGATTCGTATCGTTATTATCTGTTATTGTCAAATAAGGCCATAAGCGGCGGTGGCGTGCCTGTGGGTCATTATTATTTCCGTTCCAAACTTTATCGGCAAGACGCCAGCGTTTCATATCCCAATAGCGGTGATCTTCGAACGCAAATTCAACTCTGTATTCATGAACGATATTCTCGAATGTAACAGTTTGTAAATCCTTAACACCAGCTCTTCTTCTTATTTCGTTGATATAATTGGCAGCTTGTCCGTTGTTTAGTTCGAAAGAAGCTTCGGCAGCAATCATATAAGCTTCGGCAATACGGAAACGAGGCATCCACATTTCGGAACCACGGCCTCTGGTACCGGCAGAAGGAGTTTCATCAATGAATTTGCGAACATAAAAACCGGTTTTATTGATAAACTCTTCATTGGATTCTTTAGGACCATTGTATGCGGTAATAATATTACCTTGTGCGTCTTTTGAATCTAAATCGCCGGTAATAGTTTCCCATTTACCGTCAGCTTTTTGTTTTAATTGTCCTGTTTGCAGGATAACTTCCGAACCTTTCAGTTTTGCACCCGGATAAATAACAGTACCCCACAGACGAGGGTCACGATCTTTGAAAGGAGCATCTGCTGTTTCATAGAACTTGTAAGTGCCATCGGGGTTCGTTGTCTGTATTTTGCTTCCTAGTCCCGGAGTGGAAGTGTTGATTTCTTCATAATCTTCAACCAAGTTCAAAACAACGGCAATACGGCTGTTATCGATATCTTCTGCATGAGACTTGGGGGCATTGTTTGTTGTGAAACCGTGGGTTTGTCCCGGGTATTTGTAATCGCGTGCCCAGATAACTTCGGTATTGTTTTCTTTTACACAAACAGCTTCATAGAAGTTTAGCCCTTTATCGTCTTCCCGTTTATCCTGTAAGATATAAGGACTGTGCTGTATTACAGAGTCTGCTGCAGCTAATGCGATTCTATAGTATCCTTCGGCTTTGTCTGCAGGAATGCCGACAGCACCACCTTCTGTTTTAAGGGGGTTAGTCATCAGATTGTTGTATTTTGCTATGGAACCGGCATATACGGCAGCACGTGCAGCCAGCATTTTAGCAGCCCATACATTAGCCCGGGCTCCGTTTACCTGTTTTCCAGTCGGTAACATTTTAGCAACTTCCTGACATTCGCTGATGATATAATCGTATAGCTCGGCTTCGGTCGCTCTCGGTTTCTGTAATGTTCCCAGATCCATGCCCGGAGTATAATCGAAGATTTCATCTCCTACGATAGGCATACCACCCAATCCGCGGCACATATTAAAATAACACCATGCACGAAGGAAGCGGGCTTCACCTTCCAATGGAGCTTTTTCCTCTGCTGTTAGTGCTGTGGTATTACGTACTCCGTCCAAAAATTGATTGACGTCGCGAATAAAAGTATAGTCGTATACACGCCAGCGATCGTCTTCAAAAGTAGAACGCTGGTCCGGTCCACCGCTTGAGATGGCGGCTTCGTCTATTACGGCATAAGCATCCCAATCTGCTACATGTTGTCCCCATGTTACGCGACCGTAGTAATTTGCCAAAACAGACTTGATCATGATCGGGTCGTTGAATATCTGATCGTCAGTCATAATTTTGTCCGGTTCCCGGTCCAAAAAACCGTTGCAAGCAGTCATGGACAACATGAATGCTGCTGCTGCAGCTAAAAAATATATTTTCTTCATAACTGTTTAAAATTTAAGATTTAGACCAATATTAACAACACGTGTGGTAGGATATGCCAATCCGTTTCCTTCTGTTGTTTCAGGGTCGATACCATTCGCATTTGTCAATGTGAACAGGTTTGTGCCTGCTACATAAACTCTTAAATCTGAAATTAGAGCTTTTTGCAAGATATGTTTAGGAATCGTGTAACCGATTTCCAGGTTACGTAATTTCAGGTATCTTACGTTTTTCTTCCAGAATGTACTGTTCCAATAGTTACTGTGCGAGCTGTTACCGATCAATAACATCGGATATTTACCCGGAATCAGTTCACTGTTTGCATCCCATATATCAGACAGACGCCATGTATCTTCCATATAATATTGAGGGTTGTTACCTCCGTCATGGAACGGATTACGCTGTTCCCATTCCTGATACCATGAAGATAGAGCACCGCCGGTCAGGTCAAATGATAAATCGAATCCTTTCCAACCGAAAGCGAAGTTGAAACCGAAGTTCAGGATAGGAGTTGCATCCTGGCGGTAACCGATAGGACGTTCGTCCATGCCATTGATTACACCGTCACCGTTTACGTCTTTATAAATGATGTCTCCGGGGCGAAGTGTCTTGTTTCCCTGACGGTCGTTATCGATAGGATATGTAGCGATTTCCTCCCAACTCTGGAACTGTCCGATAGCTTCCAGTCCCCAGTTGATATAACCGAAACGTTGGTTGATAGAGTTACGGTATTCATCCCATGAGTTACTGAAACGTGGTTTGTATTGATCCCAGTCGTAGAAACGGGCATACGTCATGTTTGCTCCGATAGAATATGTGAACTCTTCAATTTGATCGTGCCAGCGAACAGCAGCATCGACACCGGTATGGACATCTGACTTCAGATTTTCCCAAGGCAGGTTGAAACCCACTTCGGAAGGTAATAATACGTCATAACGTCTGTCGGGCAGGCCATCGCGTTTACGACGGAAATAGTCGAACTGACCGGTCAGTCGGTTGTCTAAGAAAGCAACATCGAAACCTATATCCAGAATTTTTGCTTTAATCCATGATAGAGTTGTTACGGGTAGTCCGCGTGGACGGGAACCGATTGTGTATTTTCCATCGATCACAGAACCGCCGTCTTTGTAGTTATAACCTGGCAAGAAGTCATAAGGATTATAGTAATTTTTTGTTCCGTTATCTTCATAGGTTCCCAAATCGTCATCTCCAACTAAACCGTAAGAACCGCGAATCTTGAAGTCACTGAATATGTTATTCAATTTACTTTCTTTCCAGAATGCTTCTTCTGAGATTCTCCATCCGATAGAACCGGAAGGGAAGAAACCCCAACGGTGATCCGGCTGGAATTTCCAGGAACCGTCATAACGGGCGGAAAATTCAAACAGGTATTTGTTTGCATAGTCATAGTTGAAACGGCCTAACCAACCTAAACGGGCTTCCGTACGTACGCCGTCGTCATTGTAAGTATCCATTGTTTCATAATCAATCAGATGCAATGAGTTGGCTGTAGGTATGGAGTGTAACCATGAATAGGGCTTGTCTGTCTTTATTGCTTCCAGTCCGACTACGGCTCCTACTGTATGTTCTCCGAACTTTTTGTTGTATGATAACTGAACACTGGAGTTTACGGTTTCAGTATGACCGACCTGACGTTCGCGCCACGGGTTTGTATTTTCAAACATGACTGGGTAAGTGTCGGTTTCTTCATCATAACTGTATAGTTTGTAGGTGTATTCCTGATTGTTTTTATTTTGATAAGCTAAATAATAACCAACCAAAGCCTTTGCTTTCAAACCATCGATAATGTCATATTCGGCTGTTGCCTGTAACTGTGCTACGCGCCATGTTTCTTCAAATTTACCGGACAAATCGTATGTCAGCCATGCGAAGTTTGTTTCTGTACTGGATGAAGTTTGTGTCGGGTACTTCGGATTATCGTTCGCAAACGGACGTTTTGTCGGCAAGTTACGGTAAGTACCGAAGCGCGGCAACCAATAGTCATCCACACCGGGAACACCCGGGTTTACACGTTTTTCAATACGGCCGTTCATCGTAGCTCCAACTTTTAAACGGCTGTTGATTTGGGCATCGATGTTCATCTGTACGTTTGTACGTTCGAATCCGCCATAGTTTACAATCATTGCATCCTGGTTCAGGTGGCCGACAGATACATAGTAGTTGATTTTGTCTGAACCACCGGATATATTGGCATTAACATAGTATTGGGGAGCAGTTTCCCAGATGTAGTCATACCAGTCGAAAGGCACATAGCCTTTTTCAGTACCCTGAGTCCATTTTTCCAAATCCGTTTTACTGTAAGTATAATCCGTTTTGCCTTGTACGGTTTCTGACTGGATATAGTTGGTGATATAAGTGGTTGCATCTGCCGGTTTCGGGAATCTGGACATGCTTTGCCAACCGTAATAACCATTGATAGACACTGTATTCTTTGTGTTTTTTCTACCTTTTTTGGTTGTTACAACAACTACACCATTTGCAGCACGTACACCATAAATAGAGGCAGAGGCATCTTTCAGGATGGTGATATTATCAATATCATTGAAGTCAATGTTGTTGAACTGGCCTTCGTCAGACTGGATACCGTCGATTACGTATAACGGAGTACCCATGTTACGGATTTGCATGCTGGTTGATGCACCCGGGCGTCCGTCTGTCTGGCGTGTGTTCAAACCTGCAATTTTACCAACCAAGGCACCTGATGCGGTAGAAGCGACGGAACGGCTGATATCCTCACTTCCAACGGCAGTAATAGCACCTGTTAAAGTCGCTTTTTTCTGTGACAAACCGAAACCTGTTACAACCACTTCTTCCAGTGCTTGTGAGTCTTCTTTTAATGCGACTTTTATCTGGCTTCCCTTAGCAGCTACTTGCTGGGTGATATAACCGATAAAAGAAATTTCTAAAGTAGCGTTTGCCGGAACTTCCAATGAGAATTCTCCGTTTGCATCGGTTACGGTTCCGTTTGTGGTTCCTTTTTCAATAACATTAGCTCCGATAACCGGTTCGCCTAAGTTATCGACAACAACGCCTTTTATTATTTTCTGCTGTTGTGTTTCTGCTGTTGCAGAGGGGCCCGTAGTAGTACCCAGTTTAGATACTTTTTTTTCTGCCGGTAACAGAATAATCTGGTTGTTGGAAACTTCGTAAGTGAGTCCCGTGGATTTTAAAATGTTATTCAAAACTTCGCTGACTGTTTTATTTTTTGCATTTAAGCTCACCCGGTGGGATAAATCAACTTTGTTTTCATCATAGAAGAAAGAGTATCCACTCGCTTTCTCTATCTGGTTGAGTGCATCGCTCAACAATACATTTTCTAATTGAATAGAAATAGAACGGGCCTGACCTTTTGCATAGGTCGAACCATAGACGCTGGTTAACAAGCAAAAAATGCTAATAAACAGTGGAATTCTCCATATCTTTCCACTGACATAATAGAACATTCGTTTCTTCATAACTCCTGTTTTAAGATTTGTTTTTGAATAGATGATTAATTAAATGAAACTAAAAACTAAATAGGTGTTTTTTCATATTTACATTCTCATAGGCAACTTAGATTTAAATGATTTTACTTTCGTTTTATTCGAACTATGTTTTTTTCATCAAAACTGTATCGTATCGGATTGGCTCGTGCCATCAGACGGAGTATTTCTTCCAGCGGTTCGTTTTTAACTGAAAAAGTATATGCCTGATTCTCTGGTATTGATGGGTCCAATATGATCTTTACACCATACCATTTTGATAAAAACTTTGTTAGTTCTTTGATTGATTTTCGTTCGAAATGAATGGTTTCATTCGCCCACATGGCGGCGAATGCCACATCGCTTTTCCTGATTTTGATATTCCCGTCTTTTTTGGAATAAACAGCCTTTTCACCGGGTATTATTTCTTTTGTCATGGTGGCGCTTTTAACGGAAACGGAACCGGATAGCAGGCTTACGCTGACATCCGGTTTATTGTTTCTGGCTTCAACATTAAAGGCTGTACCATGGACTTTGACATCCAATCCTCCGCTTTTTACGATAAAAGGGCGCTTCGGGTCTTTTTTAACTTCAAAATAAGCCTCTCCGTTTAGTTTGACATTCCGGATTTTGCTCCATGCTGTAGCCGTATATTCTAAAGAGGATTCGGCATTCAGCCAGACATAAGTACCATCGGGCAGTATGACTTTGGATTTGCCCCCTAGAGAACTATAAGTTTGGGCTATTGTATTGGCTTGGAAATATTCGCTCGCCATATAACCTGTAGTGGACAGCAGGATAATAAGTAATATGGAAGCCACTCCGGATAGCCAGCGGAAATTCGTTAAAGAGAACTGGATTGTCCTGGGCTGGCTCTTCTTCATTCTTCGCTCCATCTTTACCCATAGGGCATCAGCATCCGATTTATAGTTGAGTCCATCTTGTATAATAGACATCCAGAGCGTTTCCAGTTCATTGTAAACACTCCGGTTCTTTTCTTCGGCAAGCCATAAGTTTAACAAGGTCTGCTCATCCGAAGAGATCTCGTCTTTGAACTTTTTTATAATAATATCCCAGGGTATACGTTTGTCCATATTTTTATTTTCTAGAGAGTGAGACTCAAAAAGGACAGGTACCCCTTAAATGAAAAGTGGTTTTTTTTGTATTTTTTTTGAAAAAACTTGTTTTTGGAGTAGAAATCAGTAACATAATCATCCTGTATATTATCCGGCTGCTTCCAAACCGGATATCATAAACTAAAGAAGCGTGGAAACTGTTGATATATTGACTTTGAGGCTCTGGACAGCCTTACGACCATATATACAACAGCCCACGCCCTTTATCTTGATATACAGATGATAATTCTGAATATAACAAGAAAAGAGCATGAACGTTTGCTGCTTTATCCGGTCGTAGTGAAATTGTCCAGATTCCAAAGTCGGATAATATCTTAAACGCTTATGCTTTTACTAAAATGATGTACATTGGAACAACGCTTTGCAAATCAATGTATGGTGCAAAGATAAGCGTAAGATTTTAATATCTTTTATATAAGACTCGAAAACTCCTGTTTACCCTTAAAACAAAGGTATAAATGATAAATAATGTTGTATATTTGCGGCGATTTTACAAATAATGAATAACACAAATATGAAACAACAGCTTAATCTGGTATCTAATGCTACCTTGAAAAGAAATGCCGTAGATTATACCTTAATAGTCATCGGCGCATTTTTGCAAGCATTGAGTTATGTGCTTTTCCTTGCTCCTTATAAGATTGTTCCCGGAGGAGTATATGGTATCTCTATTGTGATACATTATGTGACGAAAGGCTTATTTTCATTTATGCCGGAAGGATTGCCTATGGGGGTTACTGCGCTTTGCTTTAATATACCGCTGATGATCCTTGCCATGAAGAAAATAGGTTTATCGTCCGGTCCGAAAACGATTGTCACTTTTCTGTTGATTTCAATCTTTACAGATAGTTTATCCTATTTATGCGGAAGCCAGCCTCTGGTAGAGAATGATAGTTTTATTGCCTGTTTTTACGGAGGTGCCATATTGGGTATTGGGGTGACCTGTGTGTTCCGTGCTCAAAGTACCAGTGCGGGAACAGACGTATTGGCACGTGTCATTGCAAACAACTCGAACCTGAAAGTCAGTAATATGATTATAGTGCTCGATTCCGCTGTTGTTATGCTGGGTCTGATTGTATTCCGTGATTGGGCTGTTCCTTTGTATTCATGGTTCGCGATTTTCGTATATGGAAAGATTGTCGAGATGTTCCAGACTGAAAACCCCAACCGTGCCGTATTTATAGTCTCCAGGAAAACTCAGGAAATCAAAGATTTAATAGTCGGTAAAATGGGGATGCGGGGAACATTCCTGCATGGCCGTGGCATGTATGAAGGAAAAGAAAGAGAAATCATATTTACAATTGCAGAACGTAAAGACCTTCCCCGTTTGAAAGACGAAGTGAAAGATATAGACCCGCAGGCATTTATTTCAACCATGCATGCCAGTAAGGATGCTCCGCGTCCGGGTATCTGATTTGTTTAAAAAGCGAATTGAAAATTGAAAATTAGTTTCACTCTGTGACTCTTAAGGGGATTTAATTTTCAATTTTCAATTTCCAATTCTCAATTAATTCCTATCTTTGCGGCATTAAAAACTAACAGTAATAGTAATGCCTAATATTTCACAACGGGGAGTCAGCATGCCGGCTTCTCCTATCAGAAAGCTCGTTCCGTTAGCCAACCAGGCTAAGGCCAAAGGTCTCAAGGTGTATCATCTTAATATCGGTCAGCCCGATTTACCTACACCCGAAGTCGCGATGGAAGCGATGCGTCATGTGGACCGTAAGGTGTTGGAATATTCTCCCAGTGAAGGTATCCGTAGTTTCAGGGAAAAATTGGTGAAATATTATGCCAAATTCAACATCAATGTAGATGTAGACGATATTATTATTACTACAGGAGGTTCGGAAGCCGTATTTTTCTCTTTTATGGCTTGTCTGGATCCGGGTGACGAGATAATTGTGCCGGAACCTGCTTATGCCAACTATATGGCTTTTGCTATCTCATGCGGTGCTGTTATCAAAACAGTAGCTTCTACCATTGACGAAGGGTTTGCCCTTCCTTCCGTAGAAAAGTTTGAAGAACTGATTACCCCACGTACCAAAGCGATTCTGATTTGTAACCCGAATAATCCGACAGGTTACCTCTATACCCAAAAAGAGATGGACCAGATTCGTGATATGGTAAAGAAATACGATTTATTCCTGTTTTCGGACGAAGTATACCGTGAGTTCTGCTATACCGGTGCTCCTTATATTTCGGCATTCCATTTGAAAGGTATCGAGAACAATGTGGTATTGGTCGATTCCGTTTCCAAGCGTTACAGCGAATGCGGTATCCGCATCGGCGCACTGATTACCAAAAATAAGTTGGTAAAGGAAAACGTAATGAAATGGTGCCAGGCTCGTCTGAGTCCGCCATTGATCGGCCAGATTGTGGCAGAAGCCTCATTGGATACGCCGGAAGAGTATATGCTGGATGTCTATAACGAATATGTGGAACGCCGTAAATTCCTGATTGACGGCTTGAACCGTATTCCCGGTTGCTATTCTCCGATTCCTATGGGTGCTTTCTATACCGTGGCAAAACTGCCGGTGGATGATGCCGATAAATTCTGTGCATGGTGTCTGGGCGAGTTCGAGTATGAAGGACAAACCGTTATGATGGCGCCGGCTTCCGGCTTCTATACGACTCCGGGACTTGGCAGGAATGAAGTCCGTATCGCATATGTGTTAAAGAAAGAAGACCTGGCAAAAGCGCTCATTGTTCTTCAAAAAGCCTTGGAAGCTTATCCGGGAAGAGTAATGGAATGAACCTCGAATTATTCATTGCAAAAAGAATCCATTTTAGTAAGGAGGGAAACAATCAGGCTACCCCTCCCGTAGTCCGTATTGCCATTATCGGCATTGCGTTGGGACTGACTGTAATGATACTTTCCGTTGCGATAGTCATTGGTTTCAAGAAAGAAATACGCAATAAAGTCATCGGTTTCGGTTCCCATATCCAGATTACGAATTTCGATAGCAATACCTCTTACGAATCGACTCCGATAGCTGTGAGCGATTCGCTCCTGCAACATTTAAAATCATTTCCGGGTATTCGCCATGTGGAGGCTTTTGCCACTAAACCGGGCATTCTGAAAACAGATACGGATTTCCAGGGAATCGTGTTGAAAGGAGTGGATACGGATTATGACTGGACATTCTTCCGCAATAACCTGAAAGAAGGAGAAGTACTGTCATTGAGTCCAGATAAGGTATCGACAGATGTTGTGATTTCCCGTTACCTTGCAGACCTGCTGGGGCTGAAAGTGGGGGATTCTTTCCTGACCTATTTCGTACAGGAAGATGTCCGTGCCCGTAAATTCCATATTTCTGGTATTTACGAAACCGGTTTTCTCGACTACGATAAGATTTTTGTAATAACCGATATCCGGCAAATCCGTCGTCTGAACGGATGGGCGCAGGACGAAGTAAGTGGTCTGGAACTGTTGGTCGATAATTACAATCATCTCGACCAGACGGCAGAAGACCTCTATTTCGATATGGCGGAAAAGAAAGACCGGCAGGGAAACACTTATTATACCCGTTCCATTAAAGAAATGAACCCGATGATATTCGACTGGCTGGAAGTGCAGGACATAAATGTCGTTGTTATTCTGGTATTGATTTTGGCTGTAGCCGGTTTTACTATGATTTCAGGTTTGCTTATTATTATTCTGGAACGTACCAATATGATCGGCATATTAAAAGCATTGGGGCAGAACAATGCAAGCATCCGCAAAATCTTTTTATATATTTCATTCTTCCTGATAGGAAAAGGTATGCTTTGGGGAAATGTAATCGGCATTACATTGTGTGTGGTACAATCTTGTTTTCATGTAGTGAGCCTCGATCCTTCAACTTATTATCTGGATGCTGTGCCTATCGATTTGAATATCGGAGCACTTCTCCTTTTAAATCTGGGAACTTTATGTGCGGCAATGCTCATGATGTTGGGGCCGTCTTATCTGATTACGAAGATAGACCCGGCAAAAAGCATCCGGTTCGAATAACTTAAATCCAGGAAGTATAATCCCGCTTCCCTTTGAAATTCCTGTAAATATGGATGTATAAATCGTATGCAATCAGATTTATTTCCAGTAAAGGCAACCAGGCGGTCAATGGTCGCTGATGGAGCAGTATGGCTGCTTTACGGAATACATTTATTCTTACGGCACAGCGGATAATGAGCAATAGCCCTGCAAACAAAGCAACCAGCCAGTTCCCCAATATTCCTGTGACAATGGAAACTAAAGCGGCTATCAGGAATAGCAGGTACCCATATACTTCCATTTGGTAAAAGGCAAGTTGGAATCCTTTATAATAAGGCTGTGTGGCCGCGCGAGATACTTTTATCCCTTTCCAGGTTTCGTAGTCATCCATCTCTCCTGTTTCCATAAGGCTGTTTGCCGAATATTCCACCTGCGTATTTTCAGGAGTTGCCGCATTGTTGACAAACAGGTCGTCTGCCCCGGCATGGAGATTCAACGATTTGCTGAAACCCTTTTGGGAAAAGAATAATTCTTTGCGGTAAGAGAGGTTGCAGCCGTTGCCGGAGTAAGGATGCCGGGCGAGGGCTGAAGATAAATACCTGAGTCCGTTCTGTAAATTATCATAGGCAATCATTTTGTGCATCATGCCCTTGTGGAATGGATAGGAGCAAAACCCTAACCGGATTTCGGTTTGTTTGGCGTATCCCCTTGTCATGGAGCTTATCCACTGGTTACTTACCGGATGGCATCCCGATTCCGTAAAAAGCAACGTATCGTATTTAGCTGCTTTGATGCCCATGGTCAGTGCCAGTTTCTTGTGGCTCAGATATTGGGTGTCGTTGGGAACGAATGTATAATAGAGGTGTTTGTATTCGCTGGAGAGGATTTTCAATACATCTTCACTTTCATCGTCGGAACCGTCATTTACAACAATAACTTCATATTCCGGATAGTCCTGGGTAAGTAACGCAGGAAGGTTCTTTTTCAGATTTTCCGGTTCTCCGTGTGTGTATACGATAATAGAGACGGGGACATTTCTTCCGGTTGTTGTCCTTTCATCCCTTTCTGCATTTTTTATCGCACGGACCGGGCGTGCATAAGCAACCAGAGCATAAAGTAGCTGGATAACAAATAATCCCCCGGTAATGCAGGCCAGGCATATTTCAAGGGAAGAGAGTGTAAGTAAATTTTCGCTCATCGACTAAATAGTTGACAATTGACAATTGACAGGTGACAGTTAAAGTCGAGAATAATTGTCAACTGTCACTTGTCAACCGTCCACTGTTAAAGTGTGTCTGAATAATAAGCCTTCGGCAATTTCCGGCAGTTGTATTGGGAAGCCATTACCTCTCCATAGGCACCGGCTGAACGCAACGCTATCAGGTCGCCGCGATGGGCTTTATTCAGTTCTATATCTTTTCCGAAAACGTCGGACGATTCACAAATCGGACCAACCACGTCATAAGCTTCCACCGCATCGTTACTGGAAATATTTTCTATCCGGTGGTAAGCGTCATACATTGCCGGACGGATTAGTTCGGTAAAGCCGGCATCAAGAATACAGAAATTCTTTGTTTCCCCTTCTTTTACATAGAGAACTCTGGAGATCAGCGTGCCACATTGGGCAACGATAGAGCGTCCCGGTTCGAAATGTACCTGTTGTCCGGGGCGAACCTGCAACAGCTTGTTGAATACGGCAAAATAATTGTCGAATGCCGGAATTGGCAAATGGTTCGGATGGTAATAATCGATACCCAGTCCTCCGCCGAAGTTCAGGTTTTCAACAGACAAACCACGTGCTTCCAGTTCTTCCTGAATTTCGTTCACGCGGATAGCCAGCCCGCGGAAGGCGGAAAGGTCTGTGATTTGCGAACCGATATGGCAATGGATGCCGATTAATTTGATATGTTTCATTCCGGTAATCATATCCAGAACCTTTCCAAGCTGGCTCAGATTGATACCGAATTTATTTTCTTTCATACCGGTTGTAATCTTGGCATGTGTGTGGGCATCTACTTCCGGGTTGATACGCAAAGCTATAGAAGCTACTTTATTCTTCGCTTCAGCCAGTTCATTCAGTATTTCCAGTTCGGCGGCAGATTCGACATTGAAACAGAATATATCATTATCCAGTCCCAGGTTGATTTCCCAGTCGGCCTTGCCGACACCGGCAAAAACAATCTTATCGGAAGGAAAACCAGCGTCGAGAGCCGCTTGCACTTCGCCACCGCTTACGCAGTCCGCTCCCAAACCGTTTTCTGCTATGATAGAAAGGAGGCGTGGGTTTGCATTGGCTTTTATGGCGTAGTGAACATGATAACCATATTTTCCGGCTTCGGTTTTTACCATGTTGAGCGTTTCGTTCAATAGCTCAACGTTGTAATAATAGAAAGGCGTAGAAAGCGCCTTGAATTTTTCAATAGGAAAAGTTCCCTTTAGCATAGTTGATAGTTGAAGAGTGAAAACTGAAAGTTGAAAATAGAAAAACGGGAATTGAAAATGAATGGTTTATGTTGATTTTCAATTCCCGGTAAATCATTTTCAATGCTTAAAAAGATGATCGCTCAATGCCTGCAAAGCTTTCTTCTTATCGGAAGCTTTAATAAGCAGCGAAACATTATAATTACTTCCGCCGTATGAAATCATACGGACAGGTACTTCTTTCATTGCATGGACGATGCTGGCTTCAAAACCTACATTCTCCCATTCTAAGTCGCCTACTACACAAACGATAACCATATCTTCGTCTACGGTTACGGTTCCGTATTTTTTCAAATCGTCTACGATTTCTTCCAGATGTTTGCGGTTGTCGATAGTTACGGAAACGCCAACTTCGGAAGTCGTTATCATATCGATCGGAGTCTGGTAGTTCTCAAAGATTTCAAATACTTTGCGCAGGAAACCGGTAGCAAGCAACATACGTCCGCTCTTTATTTTGATGGAAGTGATATTGTCTTTGGCTGCCACCGCTTTGATTTTTCCCTTTTCGGTCATGTTTGAAATCATGGTACCCGGGGCTTCCGGCTGCATCGTATTCAGCAGGCGGACAGGAATATTATTCAGCTTTGCAGGCAAGATACAAGTCGGGTGCAGGATTTTTGCACCGAAATAGGCCAGTTCTGCAGCTTCTTCGAAATGCAGATGACGGACAGGCGTGGTGCCTTCTACAAAACGGGGGTCATTGTTGTGCATGCCGTCGATGTCTGTCCATATCTGGATTTCTTCGGCGCCGATAGCGGCTCCGATTAAAGAAGCGCTATAGTCGCTGCCACCGCGTTGCAGGTTGTCTATTTCCCCGTAAGCATTGCGGCAGATATATCCTTGTGTGATATACAATTCCGCATCGTTATGTTCGTCCAGCAGTTTTACAAGTCTTTCTTTGATATATACAGGGTCCGGTTCCGCATTCTTGTCCGTGCGCATGTAGTCCAGGGCCGGAAGCAGGACGGATTTAACTCCGCATTCGTTCAGGTACAGGTTCATCATTCCGGTAGAAATCAGTTCTCCCTGTGCCAATACCACTTTTTCTTCAAATAAAGTAAAGAGGTCTTTCGTAAAAGTGCGGATATAATCAAAATGAGATTTAATCAGTTCTTTGGCTTTCTGCTTATACTCTTCAGTACTGTAGAGCTCATCAATATGGCCATAATATTTCTGGGCCAGTTTATTGATGATTTCATTTGCTCCGTCCGGATTCTTCTTATACAAGTAGTCGGAGATTTCAACCAGTGAGTTGGTTGTGCCGGACATGGCAGACAAAACTACGATATTACGTTCTCCCGTAATCAGTTTCGCTACATCTTTTATTCTCTGTGCAGATCCCACAGAAGTACCGCCAAACTTTAAAACTTTCATTTTCTTTTACTGTATATTAAATTGTTCTTCTTCTCTTTAAATGCGTTGCAAAGTTACATAAAAAATCAATCCCCAACATCACTCAGGCAGGCATTCTCGCATTTAACTATACGAGCCGGATAATTATGAACCAATGTATAGTTGTGGGTGGTCATGATGACCGAGGTTCCCTTTTTCCGGATATCGTGGAGAAGTTGCACGATTTGTCCGCTTGTTTCAGGGTCCAGGTTACCTGTCGGTTCGTCGGCAAGTATCAGTACAGGGTCGTTCAGCAAGGCACGGGCTATTACGATACGTTGTTGTTCCCCGCCTGAAAGTTCGTGCGGCATTTTATATCCCTTGTCTTGCATGCCTACTTGTTGGAGAACCTCTGCAATGCGTTCGTTAATCTCGCTTTTTTTCTTCCATCCGGTAGCTTTCAGCACGAACTCCAGGTTTTTTAAAACAGAACGGTCGGTAAGCAGTTGGAAATCCTGGAAAACGATCCCCAGTTTTCTACGGAGATAAGGAATATCTTTCCGTTTCATCTTGCAAAGATTGTAATCCAGCAACCATGCCTCTCCCTGATTGATGGGGATTTCGCAGTATAAGGATTTCAACAGACTGCTCTTGCCGGAACCGACTTTTCCGATAACATACACGAATTCTCCGTTATGGAGAGTTAATGAAGCATCCTGCAGGATGGTGTTCTCGTCGCGGCAAATCTCCACATTTTCCAGTTTGAGCAGAATTGAATCTTCCATAAATATTTATTTAACCTTTATGTCTTTTCTTTAATTCACGTGCAAGGTCTTCCAGACGGAGCCCTTTGCTTGTCAGCAATACGATAAGGTGGTAAACCAGATCGGATGCTTCATAAATAAAACCGTCTTCGGTTCCGTTTGTTGCTTCGATAACGGTTTCTACCGCTTCTTCTCCGACTTTCTGAGCCATACGGTTCACGCCTTTCAGGAATAAAGAAGTAGTATAGGAACCTTCCGGCATTTCCTGGCGGCGTTGCTCGATGAAGTTCTGCAGGTATTTCAGGAACATGATATCTTCCACGTTCTTTTCTCCGAAACAAGTGTCGGAACCCGTATGGCAAACCGGTCCGGCGGGAATTGCTTTGATTAATAAAGTATCATTGTCGCAATCGGCAGTGATATTAACAACCTGTAGCGTGTTGCCGCTGGTCTCACCTTTCATCCATAAGCGGTTTTTTGTACGGCTGAAGAAAGTTACTTTGCCCGTTTCTTTTGTTTCTTCGTAAGCTTCTTCATTCATAAAACCTAACATCAACACTTTGTTCGTGTTGTAGTCCTGGACAATAGCGGGAATCAAACCGCCCATTTTTTCAAAATCTAATTTCATTTTTATATATGTATTATATTCTTACGTTGATACCTTCTTCGGAAAGGAATTGTTTTAACCCGTTGATACCTATTTCCCCGAAGTGGAACACACTTGCTGCTAATGCCGCATCGGCTTTGCCAAGTGTGAAGGCATCGCGGAAATGTTCCTGCTTGCCTGCACCTCCGGAAGCAATCACCGGAATATGCAGTTGTTTAGCCAAGTTTGCCAAGGCTTCATTTGCATAACCATCTTTTACACCGTCATGTGTCATACTGGTGAACAGGATTTCGCCGGCACCACGGTTTTCCGCTTCGGCAGCCCATTGGTACAAATGTTTTCCGGTCGGGATACGCCCTCCGTTCAGATAGCAAATCCAGTCCCCGTTTTCAAAGTTTGCATCAATGGCAACCACACACACCTGGCTGCCGAAATTCTTGGCAATTTCTTCTATCAAGTCCGGGTTTCGTAATGCAGCCGAATTAATCGATACTTTGTCGGCTCCTGCACTCAGCAGGCGGTCCACATCTTTCATTTCATTGATTCCTCCACCGACAGTGAAAGGAATACTGATATTTGCTGCAACCTTTTTCACCAGTTCCGTGAAGGTTTTACGTCCTTCGTGCGAGGCTGTAATGTCCAGATAAACCAGTTCATCCGCACCGTCACGGCTGTATTGGGCACCCAGTTCGACCGGGTCGCCGGCATCGCGAAAATTAACAAAGTTAATCCCTTTGACGGTTTTTCCATCTTTAATATCCAAACAAGGTACTATTCTTTTTGCCAGCATAAATTATTGTTTTCTTTTATCAGGTAAAACGAAGCAGGTCTTTCAATCGGATTCTACCTTCGTAAATTGCTTTTCCGAAGATAACAGACTGAATACCCGCCTCTTCCAGTTTCTCTATGTCTTGAATTGAGCTAACACCGCCACTGGCAATCAGGTACAGGAAAGGCAGTGCTTCTTTTATCTCCTTGTAAAGCTCTATGGCTGGTCCCTGTAACATGCCGTCGCGGCTGATTTCCGTGCAAATTGTTTTGGTAATGCCTTTATCGTAATATTCCCGGATAAAAGACACCAGTTCTTTATCCGTTGTTTCTTCCCATCCGCTGATGGCTATTTTCTTATCTTTGGCATCTGCGCCGAGAATAATTTTTTCGTTTCCGAACTTCTGTATCCAGGAAGTAAAGGTGGCGGGGTCTTTTACGGCAATGCTTCCGCCCGTTACCATTTGCGCCCCGCTTTCGAACGCAATTTCCAAGTCGCCTTCCTGTTTCAACCCACCTCCGAAGTCGATAATCAGGGAAGTGCGGGTGGCTATCCGCTCCAATACCCTGTAGTTTATGATTCGTCCCTGGCGAGCTCCGTCCAAATCGACCAGATGTAAACGGCGGATACCGTTTTCTTCGAACATCTTTGCTACTTCCAGCGGGTCTTCGTTATATATTTTCTTTGTATCGTAGTCTCCCTGTGTGAGACGTACGCATTTTCCATCTATCAAATCGATGGCAGGGATAAGCTCTATCATAAGTCTATAATTTTAAAAAGTTATTAAGTATAACCTCGCCTACGGAACCACTTTTTTCCGGATGGAACTGGGTGGCATAGAAATTATCTTTATGTAGAGAAGCGCTGAATGGAAGGATATATTCTGTAGTCGCTGCCGTATATTCGTTTACAGGTACATAATAACTATGTACGAAATATACGAATTTATTTTCCAATTCCTTGTTAAAGAGCCCGTCCTGTACATTCCTGATCGTATTCCATCCCATATGGGGAACCTTGTCTTCGTGCCTTTTGGGAACGAAAAGTTTTACTTCGGTATCGAATATACCCAGGCAATCAGCGTCTCCCTCTTCCGAGTGGCGGCACATCAACTGCATTCCCAGGCAAATACCAAGTACTGGTTGTTTTAGATTTTTAATCAGGCTGTCCAGTTTATTCTCTTTCAGGTGCTCCATGGTGGTCTGGGCTTCACCCACACCGGGAAAAATTACTTTGTCGGCTTTACATAATATTTCCGGGTCTGCTGTAATGGTCGGCTCGATGCCCAACCGTTTTAGAGCATAGCTTACTGAATATATGTTTCCGGCATTGTATTTGACAATGGCAACGTTCATCGTTCTTCCAAGTTTTTTGTATTGAGCTGCAAAACTAACAAATTATAACGACATACGGACGTCTGCTTTATGAAAAGTTGCGGAAGGAATGTTATTTGTGATAAATTGACTGTATGATGTCTTGTCCCTTTGAAACGACAATCTTCATTTCTCTATTTGATTCATAGTTATGGTTTTTTCAATTCATAGTTATGATTTGGAAAAACCATAACTATGAGTCGGGAAAAACTGTATTGGATATTTTATATTCATCAATCTATATGCTAAATTAAAAATCATGAGAAAATTAATTTCATTGATGTTGTTTATGATGATCGTCGTAGGCTGTGAGAAGGATGATACAGTCATCTCAGAGTACATTGTTATGTTTAACATGCAGGGAGGCAGTAACATTGATGTCCGGAAGGTTATAGAATATTAAAAAGCGATAAGGCCGCAAGATCCGATAAAAGAGAATTACATCTTCTCCTGTTGGTACAAAGGAGCCGCATGTACAGACTCATGGGAATTCAGAACGGATGTAGTAAATGAAATGGAACCGGTTTCTGTCAAAGTCAATGAGAAACTCATCAAGCCATTTAATCCTGTTAAGCTTGGTTTTGAGTTCGGGGGGTGGCATTCTGATGTAGAAAAACAGATTGTATATGATTTTAATGCTCCTGTAACAGGTGATATGACTCTTTATGCCAAATCAATCGGCGGTGAAGGTGTACTGGCTGGTATTTTGAAAGTCGGTGCGGCTGTAGACAATAAAATAAGTATGGAAGTAAATACACCAGTTCAGAATCTGAAAGTTCGGTTTTACTGCGACAAATAATACAACCCAGACTGTTACTGATATAACCGGTGTCCGGGCATTAGGTTTTCTAATCGTTCAGGGTGCTCTTGTCAACATGAGTGATAGTGTATAAGTATCCGAAGAAATTGTCGGACGGATAAAAGGGATGGTTGGTTTTAGGGAGGAACCGACCTTTTGTTGCGCTGGTATTCCATTCAATCTTCCCATCAGGCAAGTTTGTTTCTTTTAATCTTTGATTACCCCTATATGTTGGGCAGTTGTGCAGTACCTGTCGCGTATCCCTGAGGCTGAACTATTGCAGGATTTTCTGTAAGTGGTAGGGCAAATAAGGTTTCCTGTAGAGGAAAAAGGGAAGAGATAGAAAAAATCCATCGCGTGTACGTGTACCATTAATAACCGTTCGTTATGTTAAAAAAAAGATGAAAAAAAGTAGTAGAAATATTTGGAAGATATGTTCCACAACACTACTTTTGCACCCGCATTCGAGAGAGAACGGCGTAATAGGACATGATGGAGGAGAGGTAAGATAAATCAAGAGCAGGGGATGAGGTTAGCCAGTCTAAGCAATATGTCCAACCACTTCTGAGAGTCGGAGAAAAAACTTCAAATATTTTTGCCGAAAAATTTGGCAGATAAAAAAAACTCCTTACCTTTGCAGCCGCAATCGCAAAACAAACGAAAGCAAAAGTTCTTTGAAAGATTTACATATCAACTAAAGTAGTACAAGAAAACGTAGAAATACGAACATACCGTCAAGGAAAAGAGACTACGATAAAAAGGATAGTTATATTCTGGGCAAGACAAACAAAATTAACAACGAAGAGTTTGATCCTGGCTCAGGATGAACGCTAGCGACAGGCTTAACACATGCAAGTCGAGGGGCAGCACAGGTAGCAATACCGGGTGGCGACCGGCGCACGGGTGAGTAACGCGTATGCAACTTACCTATCAGAGGGGGATAGCCCGGCGAAAGTCGGATTAATACCCCATAAAACAGGGGTCCCGCATGGGAATATTTGTTAAAGATTCATCGCTGATAGATAGGCATGCGTTCCATTAGGCAGTTGGCGGGGTAACGGCCCACCAAACCGACGATGGATAGGGGTTCTGAGAGGAAGGTCCCCCACATTGGTACTGAGACACGGACCAAACTCCTACGGGAGGCAGCAGTGAGGAATATTGGTCAATGGGCGCGAGCCTGAACCAGCCAAGTCGCGTGAAGGATGAAGGTTCTATGGATTGTAAACTTCTTTTATATGGGAATAAAATGCGGGACGTGTCCCGTTTTGTATGTACCGTATGAATAAGCATCGGCTAACTCCGTGCCAGCAGCCGCGGTAATACGGAGGATGCGAGCGTTATCCGGATTTATTGGGTTTAAAGGGTGCGTAGGTCGTAATTTAAGTCAGCGGTGAAAGTTTGTGGCTCAACCATAAAATTGCCGTTGAAACTGGATTACTTGAGTGTGTTTGAGGTAGGCGGAATGCGTGGTGTAGCGGTGAAATGCATAGATATCACGCAGAACTCCGATTGCGAAGGCAGCTTACTAAACCATAACTGACACTGAAGCACGAAAGCGTGGGGATCAAACAGGATTAGATACCCTGGTAGTCCACGCAGTAAACGATGATTACTAGGAGTTTGCGATACAATGTAAGCTCTACAGCGAAAGCGTTAAGTAATCCACCTGGGGAGTACGCCGGCAACGGTGAAACTCAAAGGAATTGACGGGGGCCCGCACAAGCGGAGGAACATGTGGTTTAATTCGATGATACGCGAGGAACCTTACCCGGGTTTGAACGCATTTGGACCGGGGTGGAAACACCCTTTCTAGCAATAGCCATTTGCGAGGTGCTGCATGGTTGTCGTCAGCTCGTGCCGTGAGGTGTCGGCTTAAGTGCCATAACGAGCGCAACCCTTATCACTAGTTACTAACAGGTCAAGCTGAGGACTCTGGTGAGACTGCCAGCGTAAGCTGTGAGGAAGGTGGGGATGACGTCAAATCAGCACGGCCCTTACATCCGGGGCGACACACGTGTTACAATGGTGGGGACAAAGGGCAGCTACCTGGCGACAGGATGCCAATCTCCAAACCCCATCTCAGTTCGGATCGAAGTCTGCAACCCGACTTCGTGAAGCTGGATTCGCTAGTAATCGCGCATCAGCCATGGCGCGGTGAATACGTTCCCGGGCCTTGTACACACCGCCCGTCAAGCCATGGGAGCCGGGGGTACCTGAAGTCCGTAACCGCAAGGATCGGCCTAGGGTAAAACTGGTGACTGGGGCTAAGTCGTAACAAGGTAGCCGTACCGGAAGGTGCGGCTGGAACACCTCCTTTCTGGAGCACAGAGATATGACTATGGTGGTCTCATAAACAAGACAGTATGTTCTTGTACTACGGTTGAATATGTATTCATATATAGATCTCGACAAAAGAAGAGAGAGAAAACAAGAAGCTGGGATGACAATCCCGGGCTAGAAAAGTTGACAGTCCTATAGCTCAGTTGGTTAGAGCGCTACACTGATAATGTAGAGGTCGGCAGTTCAACTCTGCCTGGGACTACTTCTTAAAAGTTGACAGTTGACAATTGAAAGTTGACAGTTAACGATAAAGAAAAACTCAAATCCGGTTTACAGTCAGGGTGTGGGACAAAAAACAGTCCATTGTCACATTTCAACTGTCACCTGAACCTTGGGGGATTAGCTCAGCTGGCTAGAGCATCTGCCTTGCACGCAGAGGGTCAACGGTTCGAATCCGTTATTCTCCACAAAAAAAGGGATATTGGACAACATAGTTGCTTAATTGTCAACTGTCACTTGTCAACTGTCACCTGAAAAAGATCTTTGACGTATTGGACAACTTCAAAAAAAAGTAACAAAACAGAGCAAGCTGAAGATATATCAATCCGGCACTAAGTGGTGCCGTGTATAAAGAAAGTAAGCAAGGGCAGACGGTGGATGCCTTGGCTCTCGGAGGCGAAGAAGGACGTGATAAGCTGCGATAAGCTTCGGGTAGGTGCAAATAACCATTGATCCGAGGATTTCCGAATGGGGCAACCCGGTTGGTAGAAGGCCAATCATTCCGTAAGGAAGGCAAACGTGGGGAACTGAAACATCTAAGTACCCATAGGAGAAGAAAACAACAGTGATTCCGCAAGTAGTGGCGAGCGAACGCGGAACAGCCCAAACCGTTGTTGTTTAGGCAACAACGGGGTAGTAGGACCACGACGTGGCAAAAACTCAGGGAAGTGGAACGTTCTGGAAAGGACGGCAACAAACGGTGACAGCCCGGTACACGACTCCCTGACGCAGCCTAGTGGTATCCTGAGTAGCGCGGGACACGAGAAATCCTGTGTGAATCAGCGGGGCCCATCCCGTAAGGCTAAATACTCCCGAGAGACCGATAGCGAACCAGTACCGTGAGGGAAAGGTGAAAAGAACCTCGAACAGAGGAGTGAAATAGACCCTGAACCCGTCTGCCTACAAGCGGTCGGAGCCACATTAAGTGGTGACGGCGTGCCTTTTGCATAATGAACCTACGAGTTACTTTCTCCGGCAAGGTTAAGTATTTCAGGTACGGAGCCGAAGCGAAAGCGAGTCTTAACAGGGCGACATAGTCGGAGGGAGTAGACGCGAAACCAAGTGATCTACCCTTGGTCAGGTTGAAGGTTGGGTAACACCAACTGGAGGACCGAACCGGTAAGCGTTGAAAAGCTTTCGGATGAACTGAGGGTAGGGGTGAAAGGCTAATCAAACTTGGAGATAGCTCGTACTCCCCGAAATGCATTTAGGTGCAGCCTTTATTTAGTATAGCATGAGGTAGAGCGACTGATTGGATGCGAGGGCTTCACCGCCTATCAAGTCCAGATAAACTCCGAATGCGTGCTATATATTGATAAGGAGTGAGGGCGCGGGTGCTAAGGTCCGCGTCCGAGAGGAGAAGAATCCAGACCATCAGCTAAGGTCCCCAAATAACGGTTAAGTTGAACTAACGAAGTCAGACTGCAGAGACAGCTAGGATGTTGGCTTGGAAGCAGCCATTCATTTAAAGAGTGCGTAACAGCTCACTAGTCGAGGAGTCCGGCGTGGATAATACTCGGGCATAAACCGTTTACCGAAGCTATGGATGTGGTAACACATGGTAGGGGAGCATTCCAGTGGCGTCGAAGGTGAGGGATAACCCTTGCTGGAGTAACTGGAAAAGCAAATGTAGGTATAAGTAACGATAAAGGGGGTGAGAAACCCCCTCGCCGAAAGACTAAGGTTTCCTGATCAACGTTAATCGGATCAGGGTAAGTCGGGGCCTAAGGATAAGCCGAACGGCGATTCCGATGGAAGAAAGGGTTAATATTCCCTTACTAGTACAGTGAGCGATGTGGAGACGGAGAAGTGACAATCCTGCCATCTGACGGAATAGGTGGTTAAAGGGTGTAGACGTCGACGGGTGTAGGCAAATCCGCACCCAGAGTCGAACCTGACAGTATGCCGAGTGCTTGCACAAGGCAATATGGATGTAAACAGGCTCCCTAGAAAATCCGCTAAGCATATCATTGTAGTACCCGTACCACAAACGGACACACGTAGTTGGGTTGAAAATACTGAGGCGCTCGAGTGATTCACGGTTAAGGAACTAGGCAAATTGACCCTGTAACTTCGGGATAAAGGGTCCCACTGTAACAGGTGGGCGCAGAGAATAGGTCCAGGCAACTGTTTAACAAAAACACATGGCTGTGCGAAATAGAAATATGAAGTATACAGCCTGACACCTGCCCGGTGCTGGAAGGTTAAGAGGAGATGTCATCGCAAGAGAAGCATTGAATTGAAGCCCCAGTAAACGGCGGCCGTAACTATAACGGTCCTAAGGTAGCGAAATTCCTTGTCGGGTAAGTTCCGACCTGCACGAATGGTGTAATGATCTGGACACTGTCTCAACCGTGAGCTCGGTGAAATTGTAGTATCGGTGAAGATGCCGATTACCCGCGATGGGACGAAAAGACCCCGTGAACCTTTACTATAGCTTTACATTGAATTTGGGCACTTGATGTGTAGGATAGGCCGGAGGCAACGAAGCAGGTACGCCAGTATTTGTGGAGCCGTCGTTGAAATACGGCCCTTTGATTGTTTGAGTTCTAACCCGCGGCATGCGGGGACACTGTATGGTGGGTAGTTTGACTGGGGTGGTCGCCTCCAAAAGAGTAACGGAGGCTTCTAAAGGTACCCTCAGACCGATTGGTAACCGGTCGCAGAGTGTAATGGCATAAGGGTGCTTGACTGGGAGACAAACAAGTCGATCAGGTAGGAAACTAGAGCATAGTGATCCGGTGGTTCCGCATGGAAGGGCCATCGCTCAAAGGATAAAAGGTACTCCGGGGATAACAGGCTGATCATTCCCAAGAGCTCATATCGACGGAATGGTTTGGCACCTCGATGTCGGCTCGTCACATCCTGGGGCTGGAGAAGGTCCCAAGGGTTGGGCTGTTCGCCCATTAAAGTGGCACGCGAGCTGGGTTCAGAACGTCGTGAGACAGTTCGGTCTCTATCTATCGTGGGCGTAGGAGATTTGAGGGGTTCTGACACTAGTACGAGAGGACCGTGTTGGACAGACCACTGGTTTACCGGTTGTACCGCCAGGTGCACCGCCGGGTATCTAAGTCTGGATTGGATAAGTGCTGAAAGCATCTAAGTACGAAGCCAGCCTCAAGATAAGATCTCCCTAAAGGGTCGTTGTAGACTACAACGTTGATAGGCTACAGGTGTAAGGGCAGTAATGTCGAAGCCGAGTAGTACTAATAGCCCGAGACTTTCTTATACGTAAAGGATTGATATATCAGCAGATGGCGAAAGCCATATGGCTCGAAGAGTTACTCCAAAATATGGAGTTGTCCAGTCAAAATCTTAATAAACGATATTAAGGTGGTTATAGCGTTGGGGATCCACCTCTTCCCATTCCGAACAGAGAAGTTAAGCCCAACCACGCCGATGGTACTGCGTAAAAGTGGGAGAGTAGGTAGCCGCCGTCTTAAATAAGCGAAAGCTTAGAGAGGAAAAGGAGTTAGTCGAAAGGCTGACTCCTTTTTTCGTATGTGGCGATATGGGCACAGAACGAAGAACGAGGTAAGCTTAATCCGCTCTATCCGCGTTATCCGTAAACCTCGTTCTTCGTATCATCTGAGTATATTATTCATGTATTTCTTTCCGATTATTGTAGGTTTATTTGCTGTATAGGATTTCTTTCCTATCTTTGTATTCGCTGTCTGTTTTCTTGTATTGTATTGAGCAGATAGCGCTTGAATACTACGTTTTCGGTGATTGTTCTTATAATATGAATATTGATTATTAAGAGCGGTTTTTCTGGAGATATAATGGAATGGCATAGATAATAAAAAATAACTGTAAAGGTATTGCATTTGTGTTTAGTTTTTTCGTACCTTTGCAAGGTTTTTACACTAAAAGGCTTTGGGAAAATTTAATTTATATAATGTAGATTTGAAAAATCTCACTTCAGGAGTACACGAATTCGAGTACTTATTGGAGAATAAGTTTTTTGTGGACATCGACGGAGATCAAGTCCAGAAGGGTAAAGTAAAGGTAAATCTTACTGTAAAAAGGACCTCTTCGATGTTTGAAATGAACTTTCGTATAGAAGGAGTGGTTATGGTTCCATGCGACAGATGTCTGGATGATATGGAAATTCCAGTTGAGACCAATAATCGTCTGATTGTAAAGTTCGGAAAGGAATACGCTGAAGAAAGCGATGAGATTGTGATTATACCGGAAGATGAAGGTGCTATTAACATCGCATGGTTCTTGTATGAGTTTATTGCATTAGCTATTCCAATGAAACATGTTCATGCTCCGGGGAAATGTAATAAGGCAATGTCTTCTAAGTTGAAGAAACATTCGGCAAGAAGCACGGAAGACGGAGATGATGAATTCGAAGATAGTGGTGATGAAGATATTGCTATCGACGAAGATGTAAATGTAATGACCGATCCGCGTTGGGATGGTCTGAAAGGTTTAATAGAGAATGATAACAATTAAATAAATTAAAACATGGCACATCCTAAAAGAAGACAAGGTAAGACAAGAACAGCGAAGAGAAGAACTCATGACAAAGCTGTAGCACCTACAATGGCTATCTGCCCTAACTGCGGTGCATGGCATATTTATCACACTGTATGTGGTGAATGCGGTTATTACAGAGGTAAGTTAGCTATCGAAAAAGAAGCTGCAGTCTGAGTTTATCATCACTGAGTTAGTCTTGGTAAATCAAAGAATAGCCCTAAAATTTCTTTTTAGGGCTTTTTTTTAATTAGGATAATTGTCCTATTTATTTTTTTAAGTTATGGATAAAATTAATGCGGTTATAACGGGGGTTGGCGGATATGTTCCGGAAGATGTGTTGACAAACGAAGATATTTCGAAAATGGTCGATACAACAGACGAATGGATCATGACGCGTGTAGGCATAAAAGAACGTCGTATATTGAAAGGAGAAGGCAAAGGTACTTCTTACATGGGTATACGCGCAGTAAATCAACTGCTTGAAAAGACAAAAGTCAAACCGGAAGAAATCGAAGTGATTTTGACTGCGACAACGACTGCAGATCATCATTTCCCAACGACTTCTTCTATCATTGCTTACCATACCGGGTGTAAAAATGCAATGACTTTTGATGTACAAGGTGCTTGTGCCGGCTTTTTATATGCATTGGAAACAGGAGCCAACTATATTCGTTCCGGGCGCTATTCGAAAGTAATAGTCGTAGCCGGAGATAAAATGACCGCTATTACAGATTATACGGACCGTTCTACCTGTCCGTTGTTCGGAGATGCTTGTGGCGCCGTTTTACTTGAACCTACAACAGAAAACTTTGGTGTAATGGATACAATCCTGCGTACGGATGGTGTCGGTTACTCGCATTTGATTATGAAATCCGGGGGATCGGCTTATCCTCCCAGCCATGAAACAGTTGATAATCGTGAACATTTTGTTTTCCAGGATGGGAAATATGTGTTCAAGTATGCTGTATCCTATATGGCGGATGTGGCTGCCGAAATAGCGGAACGTAATCAGTTAACACATGATGATATTGCCTGGATTGTCCCCCATCAGGCTAATTTGCGTATTATAGATGCAACAGCCAAACGCCTGGGTGTGGATATGGACAAGGTAATGATTAATATTCAGAAATATGGCAATACCAGTGCCGGAACAATTCCTATCTGTCTTTGGGAGTGGGAGAAGCAATTGAAGAAAGGGGACAACCTGATCCTTGCTGCTTTTGGTGCCGGATTTACCTGGGGTGCAATTTATCTTAAATGGGGTTATGATGGAGAACAAGCATAAATCCGGGTTTGTTAATATTGTCGGTAATCCGAACGTAGGGAAATCTACGCTGATGAACCGTTTGGTAGGGGAACGTATCTCTATCATCACGTCGAAAGCGCAGACTACCCGTCATCGTATTATGGGGATTGTGAATACCGATGATATGCAGATTGTGTATTCAGACACGCCGGGGGTACTGCAGCCGAATTATAAGTTGCAGGAATCCATGCTTAACTTTTCACAGTCGGCTTTAGGTGATGCCGATGTGCTCTTATACGTAACCGATGTCGTTGAGACAATCGATAAGAATGAAGAATTTCTTCTGCGTGTGCAGAAAATGGAGTGTCCTGTTTTGTTGCTGATAAACAAGATTGATACGACTACCCAGCCGGAACTGGAAAAACTGGTTGCCAACTGGAAGGAACTTCTTCCGAAAGCCGAAATCATTCCGATTTCAGCTTTATCGAACTTCAATATAGATTATGTAAAGCGCAGGGTGGAAGATTTGATGCCCGAATCGCCTCCCTATTTTGAAAAAGATGCGTTGACAGACAAACCCGCCCGCTTCTTCGTGACAGAGATTATCCGCGAGAAAATACTTTTGTATTATCAGAAGGAAATCCCCTATGCAGTGGAAGTCGTTGTGGAGCTGTTCAAGGAAGATGCGGATATGATACATATCAAAGCGCTCATCATTGTGGAACGCGATTCCCAGAAGGGAATTATTATCGGGCACCGCGGGCAGGCTCTTAAAAAGGTAGGAGCCATGGCACGTAAAGATATAGAACGTTTCTTCGAGAAAAAGGTATTCCTGGAAATGTTTGTCAAGGTTGAAAAAGACTGGCGCAACAGGGATAACATACTGAAGAATTTCGGATATCAGTTGGATTAGAGCCCCGGCTCTTAAAAATGAATTGTAGTTTATGGGAAATATTGTTGCAATAGTTGGCAGGCCCAACGTAGGTAAGTCCACTCTTTTTAATCGCCTTACTCAGTCCCGTCAGGCGATTGTGAATGAGGAGGCAGGTACAACTCGCGACCGCCAGTATGGCAAAGTAGAGTGGACGGGTAAAGAATTTTCGCTGATCGACACAGGCGGATGGGTAGTAAACTCGGAAGATATTTTCGAAGGAGAAATCAATAAACAGGTACAAGTGGCATTGGAAGAAGCCGATGTGATTTTGTTTGTTGTCGATGTGATGAGCGGCATCACCGATTTGGATAATGAGGTAGCCGACATCCTTCGTCGCACAAAGAAGCCTGTGGTGGTGGTGGCCAATAAAGCGGACAACTTCGACCTTCATCCGGCTTCCGCCGAATTTTATGGATTTGGTTTGGGCGACCCGTTCTGTGTTTCGGCTATCAACGGCTCTTGTTCCGGTGATTTATTGGACAAGATTATAGAGTTGCTGCCCGAAGATAAACAGGAAATAGTAGAGGAAGATATTCCCCGTATCGCCATTATCGGTCGTCCGAATGCAGGCAAATCTTCTTTGATTAATGCGTTTATCGGGGAAGACCGCCATATAGTAACGGATATTGCCGGTACGACACGCGATTCCATTTATACGAAATACAATAAGTTCGGCCTTAATTTCTATCTGGTGGATACCGCCGGTATCCGTAAGAAAGGAAAGGTGAACGAAGACCTGGAATATTATTCGGTTATCCGCTCCATCCGTGCGATTGAAAATTCGGATGTCTGCGTGTTGATGCTGGATGCTACCCGTGGTATCGAAAGCCAGGATTTGAATATCTTCTCGCTGGTGCAGAAAAATAAGAAAGGATTGGTAGTCTGTGTGAACAAATGGGATTTGGTAGAAGACAAGAGCCAGAAGGTGATTGATACGTTTACGAATGCCATTCGCGAACGGTTGGCTCCATTTACGGATTTCCCGATTTTGTTTATTTCGGCACTGACCAAGCAACGTATCCTGAAAGTATTGGAGACAGCTGAAGCGGTTTACAAGAACCGCCAGCGTCGTGTCCCGACTGCCAAGTTGAATGAAATCATGTTGCCGATTATCGAGAATTATCCGCCGCCCGCATGGAAAGGCAAATACATCAAGATTAAATATATCACCCAGCTTCCGGCAGGACAAGTTCCTTCCTTTGTTTTCTTCTGTAACCTGCCTCAGTGGATAAAGGACCCGTACAAACGTTTCCTTGAAAACAAGATTCGTGAGAATTGGGAATTTACGGGGACTCCGGTTAATATATTTATCAGGGAAAAATAGGAATTGTAAGGTTTGTATTGATAAGATAATGAAAGAGGCTGTAATCTTGGGGTTACAGTCTTTTTTTCTGGCTGAAATTTTGAAAGGCAGATAAAAATGTCGATTTTTGTCGAATATTGAATAGTTAATTATTTATCTAAATCTGTCATCATTTTCTCTATCGTCTGTTTCACTGTCGGCAGATCGTTTTTCATGACATCGAAAATCACGTCAGCATCATCTTGGTTTAGTGGTTTCCAGGTAAACATCGACATCGCTATCCTCAGTCTGTTCTTCCCAGGCAACAGAACCGAAGATGCCCATCCGAGTAATATGGTATTTGCCGGCATTATTGGTTACATAATCTTGTAAAATGTTTATATATTCGGCTGTCGTTTTGATAAGCATTGTTTTTAATTGAACCAAAAATAGATATTATTTTTGGTTTCTTTCTCCCAGTCACAGAAATATTCAGGAGAAACATATCCGCGGGTAACAAATGGGTCATTCAGTATTGTCATACAGGATTCTTTTTATGTAAAGATAATTATTATAAGATGATAATTCTGTTATGGTATAAAAAACTTGATGAGACGCAGGGGGAGATTGAAAAAAAATGACGTGGATAACACAAGAAAACGCGGATAAATAAAATTTGTATATAGATTATACACTCATGTATTCATCCGCGTTTTCCGCGAAATCCGCGTCAAAAATTAATCTCCGCGTCTTGTATCCGATAATCCGTCTCTTACAGCGTATTCAGTAACCTACTCAATTCATTCACCATCTCTGCCGCCGTCTGTTGTGTTTCGGCCAAGCCTTCCGGAGTGAATTTGGCAACTGCTTTGTTCAGCTTTTCCAGTTTGCTTTTAGCACCTTTGGCTGCCAGTTCTTCGCGAAGGATACGAACTTTTTCGCAGTCCTGAATGCCTTCGACCAAACGTTCGAAACGGATACTGCTTCTCGGTCCCGGATAGATGCTGTAGGTATCGCCGGCAGCCCATGTACGGAAACGGGAGTCGCGAAGCGGGTCGGCAGTCCAACTGTTTACAGCCCAACGCAGGTAACCGTCGTAACCTCCGGCAATGGCGTGCAATACAGTCCAAGGGGCTTCGGCCGGGTCGGAGAATGTGAATGTGTTGGGGAAAGCTTCCGAGCAACAAGTATAAACCGTACTGATTTGTCCGGCCTTCTCGCGGGCAGCCTTTACGTCAGCCGGGAATTTATGACCGTACGGGATGCTCAGGTAATACAGGTCGGATTGGATTTCAGGATGATAGTTTCCAGCCAAAGTGATTTTAAATTCAGGGTCGGCCTGTTTGATCACTTTGATAGCTTCGCGCATGGCTTCCATAGGACGTTCGTCCATCGAAATAGCCGTCTTCTCGAACCAACCCTTTTCACGCAGGTGACGGGAGAAATCTTTCAGGAAAGTACCCCAATATTCAGCATATTCGGCATCACCCGGCTTGGCATTGATAAATTGTACACGGTTGGTAGCCTGGTCGTAATAGTCGAAAGTCAATGCCCACGGAATCATCGTATAGCAACTGATTAAATCTTTGATACCTATTTCATTCATCATAAATTCAACCCATTTGTCGAATACCGTATAATCATATTCCCATGTGCCGTCGATTTTCTTCATGCGGAACACCATGCTGTCGAAATGGTCTTCGGTTTGTCCCGCCCATGGTTTGTGCATGATGCTGGCGGTGATTGCACGCTGTCCGGCATTGGCAAGCATTTTCATGATGGGACGCATGGCATCGAAATGCGCTTTGCTCCATAAAGGAACTTGGTAATAGCGGGCTACGGAATACGGGTTCTGCCATAAGTCCAGATGGAATTTCCAGTCTTTCGGTTCCGGCAGTGTACGGTTCAATACATCGATTTCCACTTGCAGGTTCATCGGCTGGAAATTCTTGCCTGAAACAGTCAGTGTGCCTTTATATTTTCCGGGGCGGGCGTCGAACGGAACCCATACATTCATCCATATCGGTTGAGTGGTGCGGGCTTGGATGTCGTGGATTTTTACAATATCCAAAACATCGGCAACAACGGAAGAATCCCATTCCGCTTTGTTTTCGCGATGTCCGCAACCGCCTTTGCGGTCTTTATTTAATTCGTCGGTCATCACATAGCGGACGAAATTAGTAGTGACAGCAGAAGACGGGATAACGGCACTGCCGTTTTTCAGGTCGCTGACTGTGATGGTTGCTCCTTCCAGATTTTCTTTTGTCCATAATACGGCTTGGGCATTTATCCGTTCGCCTTTCCATGCTTTGGATTGCAGGCGGGATGTTTTTGCCACTTCCGGTACGTTCAGTTTCTTATAACGGATGTCGGTGGAACCCCAGCTAAGTTGCACAGGCTTGGCTTGTTTGTCCCAGACAGCTTCACTATCATGAGGTTTTGTGTCTGTCAGTTCCTGATAGTCACCCAACGGGTATTTTTCAGCTTGTTGTGCCATGCAAACGGGACCGAATGCTAACAGGGCGCAAAGGATAATAGCGTTTTTCATGTATAAATATGTTTTTTGATTGAGCGGATAAAGGTAATAAAAATTTCCAGTTATGCCCGTAATCCGAGGGATATTGAGTAACTTGCGCCCCAAATTCAATCCAACATTTAAACATGAAAGATTTTCTCCGCGTATTAAGGCGTTTTGTGCCTCCTTATAAGAAATTTATGGTATGGAATGTGATATTTAATGTCCTGTCCGCCATCTTAAACCTCTTCTCTTTTGCCTTGATAATTCCCATCTTGAATGTCTTGTTTAAAATCAGTGATGAGACTTATTCGTATATGGATTGGACATTCAATCCCTTGTCATTTGAAGCTTGGAAAGCAACCCCGGAATTATTGAAGAATAATTTTTTCTGGTTTGTTTCCGATATGATAGAAACACGCGGGGGCTCCTTTACGCTGATTATATTAGGCATTTTCCTTATTGTATCTACTTTCCTGAAGGTAGGAACCATGTATATGGCATTTTACACGATGATACCTATCCGCACCGGCGTAGTACGTGATATCCGTAACCAGATAAACCGCAAGATAACGGAATTGCCGTTGGGTTTCTTCTCTGAAGAGCGGAAAGGCGATATCATAGCGCGCGTATCCGGTGATGTAAACGAGATAGAGGCGTCTATTATGAGTTCGCTGGATATGCTTTTCAAAAACCCGATTCTGATTCTTATTTATCTGATTGGAATGATTGCCATTAGCTGGCAGTTGACCTTGTTTGTATTTATCCTGTTGCCGATTGCCGGTTATGTTATGGGACAGGTCGGAAAGAAATTGAAACGTAAATCTTTTGAAGGACAGCAACAGTGGGGGTATCTGATGAGCCAGATAGAGGAAACGCTTGGGGGGCTCCGTATCATCAAAGCATTTAATGCGGAGAAGAAAATACAGCAACGTTTTGAAAAAAGCAACGATATTTTCCGTCAACTGACCAACCGTATTTACCGCCGTCAACAGATGGCGCATCCGATGAGTGAGTTTCTTGGAACGGCAACGATAGCTATTGTCCTGTGGTATGGAGGTACGTTGATTTTAAGTAGCAACAGTCCGATAGATGCTTCAACGTTTATTTATTACCTGGTAATTTTCTACAGTATTATCAATCCGGCAAAGGATTTGAGCAAATCCGTATATGCCATCCAGAAAGGGCTGGCATCCATGGAGCGTGTCGATAAAATATTACAGGCGGAAAGCAACATCAATAATCCGGCAAATCCGAAACCGATAGCTCTGAACGAATGTATCCGCTATAATGACGTTTGGTTCAAATACCAGCATGACTGGATATTGAAAGGTATTAATTTGACTATACCGAAGGGTAAAACTGTCGCATTAGTCGGACAGTCGGGTTCCGGAAAAAGTACCCTTGTGGATTTATTACCCCGCTTCTATGATGTGGATAAAGGTGGAATTACCATTGACGGAACCGATGTGCGGGAGGCAACTCTCTACGATTTGCGGGGATTGATGGGAAATGTAAATCAGGAAGCCATCCTGTTTAATGATACGTTCTTCAATAATATTTCTTTTGGTGTGGAAGGTGCCACTTTGGAACAAGTGCAGGAAGCTGCCCGTATTGCCAATGCGCATGAATTTATTATGGCGAGTGAAGAAGGGTACGATACGAATATCGGCGACCGTGGAGGAAAATTATCCGGAGGCCAACGCCAGCGTATCAGTATTGCCCGTGCCATTTTAAAGAATCCGCCGATTCTGATACTCGATGAAGCGACTTCCGCTCTCGATACCGAATCCGAACGTCTGGTACAGGAAGCCCTGGAAAATTTGATGCGCAACCGTACAACAATTGTGATTGCCCACCGTCTTTCCACCATCCGCAATGCAGATGAAATATGTGTGATGCATGAAGGCGAGATTGTAGAACGCGGACGCCATGATGAACTGTTGGAACGGGACGGCTATTATAAGCGTCTGTGTGATATGCAGAGTTTCTGAAAATCTAAACTAAATAATGCCTATGAAAACTAAATTATCGGGTGTGGGACGGAAATGGTTCCCACTCTGTATGGCTTTGTCCCTTTTATTCCTATGGGGATGTAATGTGCCGGAGATGAAATCCGGGAATGCCTTGTCTTATTATTTTGATACTCCGGCCCGGATTTGGGAAGAAACCTTTCCTTTGGGGAATGGACGTTTAGGAATGATGCCGGACGGAGGTGTCGACTCAGAAAAATTTGTTTTGAATGAAATATCCATGTGGTCCGGCAGCAAGCAGGTTACGGATAATCCCCAGGCTTTATATGCACTTCCTGCTATCCGTAAGTTATTATTTGAAGGACGTAATGATGAAGCACAGGAACTGATGTATCGGACTTTTGTATGTAAAGGTCCTGGTAGCGGTGAAGGGCAGGGGGCAAAGGTGCCGTATGGAAGTTACCAACTGTTTGGAAATTTGCTGCTCGATTACGAATATCCTTCCGGCAAAGATTCCGTTTCTGCCTACAATCGTACATTAAATTTGAATGAAGCTATCGCATCCGTTTCTTTCCGTAAGGGAAAGACTACTTTCAATCGTGAAGCTTTTACTTCTTTTTCCGATGACCTGGGTGTTATCCGTTTGACGGCAGACGTTGATAATTCGTTGAATTTTTCAGTAGGAATGAACCGTCCCGAGCATTATAAAGTATTTACTGAAGGGAACGACTTACTGATGCAAGGACGCTTATTCGACGGCGTGGATACAATGGAGATGAAAGGTATGCAATATGCGTCCCGTGTTCGGGTACTTCTTCCGAAAGGCGGAAGGGTTATTGCAAATGATAGTTCTGTTTCTGTAAAAAATGCGACGGAAGCAATTTTGTTAGTGAGCATGGCTACCGATTATTTTGAAAAGGAGCCGGAAGCAAAGGTTCAGTCTTTATTGGCAAAAGCTGAAAAGAAGGATTATGCTACGTTAAGAAAAGAACATATTGCGGCTTATCGTTCCTTGTTCGGGCGTGTGGAACTGGATCTGGGACATACGGAAAGGGAGAATCTTCCAATGGATAAGCGGCTGGAAGCATTTAACAAGGATAAGAATGATCCCAGTTTGGCTGCCTTATATTTCCAGTTCGGACGTTATTTATTAATATCGTCTACGCGTGTCGGTTTATTACCTCCCAACTTACAGGGCTTGTGGTGCAATACGATCAATACCCCTTGGAATGGCGATTATCATTTGAATATCAATCTGCAAATGAATCATTGGCCGGCAGAAGTAACCAATTTGTCCGAATTGCATCTTCCGTTAGCAGAATGGACTAAACAACAGGTGGCAAGCGGTGAACAGACTGCAAAGGCTTTTTATAATGCTCGTGGATGGGTAACGCATATTCTGGGTAATGTATGGGAATTTACTGCTCCCGGCGAACATCCTTCCTGGGGGGCGACCAATACTTCCGCCGCATGGTTGTGTGAACATTTATACATGCATTATTTATATACGCAGGATAAGGAATACCTGAAAGATGTATATCCGGTGATGAAAGGGGCTTCCCTATTTTTTGTGGATATGCTGGTAAAAGACCCGCGTAATGGTTTCTTGGTGACAGCTCCTACCACTTCTCCGGAAAATGCTTATAAATTACCGAATGGTAAGGTTGTTTCTATCTGTGCCGGCTCGACAATGGATAACCAGATTTTACGTGAACTGTTTACTAATACGATAGATGCAGCAGCCATTCTGGGGATAGATTCTGCTTTTTCTGAAGAATTGGCAGTTAAAAGGGCGGGCTTGATGCCTACGACGATTGGTAAGGATGGCCGTATCATGGAATGGTTGGAACCGTATGAAGAAGTAGAACTGCATCATCGCCATGTTTCTCATTTATATGGTTTGTATCCGGGAAATGAAATTTCAATGGAACAAACACCTCAACTTGCCGAGGCTGCACGTAAGTCGTTGGAAGCGCGTGGAGACCAAAGTACAGGATGGTCGATGGCATGGAAGATTAATTTCTGGGCGCGTTTGTACGATGGCGACCATTGCTATAAGTTGCTTGGAGATTTATTGCGTCCATGTGTAGATAAGACAACAAATATGACAAATGGCGGTGGTACGTATCCGAATCTTTTCTGTGCGCATCCGCCTTTCCAGATTGATGGTAATTTTGGAGGTACGGCTGGTATAGCAGAAATGTTGCTTCAAAGCCAAACAGGTGCAATTGAATTGTTGCCAGCTTTGCCTTCTGCATGGAAAGAAGGTAGTTTTAAAGGCTTGAAAGTTCGTGGTGGAGGTGAAGTTTCTGCCAAGTGGCAAGATAATAAACTGACGGAGGCAACGCTGAAAGCTCTTGTTCCCGGTACTTTCCATATCAAGTTACCAGCTAATTCTGAAAACTTAAGCATCCATATCAACCAAAAAGCGGTCTCTCTACCGGTTGTAAATGGAATGTTATTTTGTGAACTTCAATCGGGTTCGGAATTGTTGCTTCAATTCTGAACGGGGGAAAAATAGTTGACAGTTGACAGTTAGTGGCGAGCGGGATTTTTAAAACATAAAAAAGGAGCAATTTTCTTTGGGTAGAATTTGCTCCTTTCGTTTATTTTGTTATCACCTGTCACCTGTCACCTGTCACCTGTCACCTGTCACCTGTCACCTGTCACCTGTCACCTGTCACCTGTCACCTGTCACCTGTCACCTGAATCAATGGTTCGTTCCTTCAAATAAATCATGATTTTCCGTACTTTGTTTTCCCTTAATTTTGAAGTTATTGAAAGTGTAACTCAATGTCAAAGTTATTAAAGGATAATTCGGCCGGATATGGGTGATGGATTGTAAGTCCGAAGTCGTAATATTACTTACGTACCTTGCCGAATTGAAGACATCACGGAAGGCAAGTGTAGCAGTGAGTCTTCGCTTCATTAATTGTTGCCGGACGGCAAGGTTTGCATACCAGAATGCGTCTGTACGTCCCTGGGTGGTTACAGAAGGACCTACAAAATTACCATCCAGTTGTATACGTGTATTTTTACCGATGTCAAACGAGTTGTTCCAAACAATGTCGTAGTTGGTACTCTTTTCGTTTTTGCCATCCAGTTTATATTGGTTCTCTACTTTATAATGATAGAGGCTCCCGTTCAAATTGATATTCCACCAACGCGTTACCTGCACTTGCCCGCTTAATTCTAATCCGGTAGAGTAGTCGTGTCCCACATTCGCCATAGAGTCTAGTGTGACGCCAGCCTGAAAAGGAACGCGTAAACGTTCTATCTTATCTTTCCTGCTACGGTGGAAAAGTGTTGCAGATAATGTATGTTCGCCAATGTTCTTTTTATAATTCAGTTCAAAGGAGTTGATATATTCGGAGCGAATGTCCGGGTTCCCGATTTCAGCAGAATAGAAGTCACGATAAGTTATATATGGCTCCATGAAAAATAGCTCAGGACGTGTGATACGGCGTGAATAAGAGAACAACAACTTATGCTCTTTGGGAAAGTTGTATCCTAAATGGAAAGAAGGGAAAAACTCAAATTTGTTGTAAGTCCTGTCTTTTCCTTTTATAGAACTGCGTAGTACACGATGGGTATGCTCTCCACGAACACCAACTTGGAAATCGAACGCTTTGTAACTGTCTCCGATAATAGCATAGATAGAATTAATACCATGTTGGAAGTAGAAAGTATTATAAATATCATCTCTCCAATAGAATTCTTTTTTCTCCGGATTCCAGAATTGCATACTGTAGTCGCCGTCTTCCAGATAGGAGAAGTATTGGTAGCCCGTTTCTATATGTCCGGTTTTACTATAGGGATAGATGTAATCCAGATTCCCCCGGACAGTCCAACGATGTTCATCTTCCCACGCGCGGTGGCCTTGCTCACGCTCATTGTTCTTATTGTACAAGTCACTCTGGAAATATTCAAGCGCGTTGCCTCCGTATTTCAAATAGAAACTTGCTGATAATTCATGCCCCTTGTCATTAAACTTATGATTGGCACCGATAGTACCTTGGAAATAGGTCTCATGTAAATCATAATCATCCCGGCTATAATAATCCCCGTTTCCTATGATATTATTATGGGTGGAGCGGACTTCCGTATAATCGAGGTCTCCTTTTCGGGTACGTCCTCCGTAACCACCTTGCAGGTCTGCATTTAATGTTGTGTGGGGAAGGGTATAGCTCCATCCTGCTTTTAATGAATAGTCGAAATTATTACTCTCACGGGGACCATTGGAATGTGAGGTTGTGGCAGTATCGGAAACAATCGTGGTTTTCTCCTGGTCGAAATGGCTTTTCCTCAGGCGGTCGCTCCAGTTTCCACCGATATACCAGCGGGAAGCTTTGTTTTGTTGTGCCAGTAGAAAGTCCACTCCTCGGGACAGGAAGGTGCTTCCGGTTACGTTTACCATACCACTGAGGCCGTGTTGACTATGTTTCTTTGTTATAATATTGATAATACCCACATCTCCCCCTGTATCATGGCGGGCAGATGGTGTGGTGATGATTTCTATATTTTCAATATGGCTGGATGGTATTTGCTCCAGTGCCTGTGTACCGCTGAAAACGCTCGGTTTCCCGTCTACATAAACCATAAAACCACTACTGCCGCGGAAAGTGACTTCCCCTTCGGCATTTACACGGATAGAGGGCGTGTTTTCCAAAATATCAACAGCAGAACCGCCGCCTGCCAGTAGATTAGATGAGGCGCTGATTACTTTTTTGTCCAGTTTGTAAATGACTTGCTTTTTCTGGGCTACAATTTCAACTTCTGCTAATCCTACTTCAAGAGGTTTTAGAGATATAATTCCCAAATCTACTGTTTGCCGTGAAGGAATGATTTCTATATCGGTTTTTGAATACAGGTCGTAACCGACCAAACGAATTAACAAGCTGTATGTTCCGTCTTTGATGTCCGGTATATTGAAACTTCCATCCATTTCAGGTAGGGCCTGATATATAGGATTGGCATTTCCTTGCAGGAAAAGGAATACATCTGCTGCATCTATGGGATTGTTATTACTTGCATCCACAATTTTTCCTTTAATACGGGAGATTGGGGTGGCTAAGACAAAACAAGAAAAAGACAATAAGGTCAAGATGAGGTAAAAACACTTCTTCATTTTTTCATAACTTATTAACAAAGGCGTGAAGATAGTTCTTTTTGCTTTATTAGTAAACTGTATAGGTTTTATTAACGAAAAGATAAGATTCAACTTTAAGTAGTTAGCATTTACTGTTTGTCATATAAAGTATAGGAGATGAGAATTTTTATGTTTTACCTAAATCTTAAATGACTATGCGCAAAGTAATTATTTTATTAGGTCTTTTCGTAGGGGTGGTTACATCATGTACGGATTTGACGGAACATTTGGAAAACGGAAAGGCTACAAATGAAGGTTTGACTACAAAATCTTTAAATTCTAAAGTTAAGCCAAATGAATGGATAGGACTTTACTCCGATAATAATAAATTAGCAAATTTAGTTCTTTTCGGTTCTCATGATGCCGGGACATTTAAATGTATGTCCGGATGTGTCAAATGTCAAGATTTAAATATAGAAGATCAATTATCATGGGGCGTTCGTGTGTTTGATTGCCATTTGAATGAAGGAATGAATTTCTTTCATGGCGTCTCTTACTGTGAAATGGATTTTACAGATTTTGCAAAAACGTGCATAACCTTTTTACAATCTAATCAGAGGGAGTTTATTGTAGTAATGCTAAAAGCCGAAGATGCAAAAGGTCCGGGTCCTGTTTATAATGAGAATTTTCAAAAAAATGTAGATGAACTTGGCAGGGAGCATTTTTTGTTTGAGAAAGATTTGCTAAATCAACCGATTTCTGAATTAAGAGGGAAGATTGTTATGGTAACCCATGGATATAATGAAGGCAATTTAGGATATATAGAAGGTGCTCCACGAATAAACTGGCCGGATGATACAACTCAAAATCCTACTTCTGAAGTAAATGGATGTCTTCGTGTTGCTATAAGTGACCGCTATAAAGCCTATCCGGAAACAAAAGTCCGGGTTGTCAAAGAAGTTTTCCCTGAAATATTGCCAACTCTAAAAGAGGATCCTACCCGGTGGTTTTTGTTTTTTACTTCAGGGTATGATTTTTCAGGAAACTTTTATATACCGTATCCGAAAGGATATGCTGTTAGATTCCATAAGGAAGGATTGGATGTATTAAAAGAAAGCGCAGTTTATTTGAAAAGAGGAGGAACACTGATGATGGATTTTGTGGAAGATTGGACAGATTTGAGAAATTATATTTTAGAGACGGTTATCCTTCCTTTTTTAGATAATTCGAACAGCAATTGATTTGATAAAGAACAATCAAATACTATAATCCCTTGAAAATACAGACGCGGATAATACGGATCGTTTTTAGAGGTCCGTATATCCGCGTTTGGTTTATGGGGAATTTTAAAAGTCTTTCTTACGCAGGATGAAGTCTTTACCCAGATATTTTTCACGTACGATCTCGTTTTCTGCAAGCTGTTCGGCTGTTCCCTGAAACAATACTTTACCTTCAAACAGCAAGTAGGCACGGTCGCAGATACTTAACGTTTCATATACGTTGTGGTCCGTAATCAGAATACCGATATTTTTGTGTTTCAGTTTTGCTACGATACTTTGAATATCCTGTACGGCAATAGGGTCGACCCCGGCAAAAGGTTCGTCCAGCATAATAAATTTAGGGTCTATGGCCAGGCAGCGGGCAATTTCGGCACGGCGGCGTTCACCTCCGGACAACTGGTCTCCTAAATTCTTGCGTACTTTGTTCAGACCAAATTCGGAAATCAGGCTCTCCAGTTTTTCTTTTTGGTATTCGGCGGTTGTTTCCGTCATTTCCAATACAGAACGGATATTATCTTCAACTGTCATTTTACGGAAGATGGAAGCTTCCTGGGCCAAGTATCCGATACCGTTACGGGCACGTTTATATACGGGAAACTTAGTGATTTCCATATCATTCAGGAATATTCTGCCTTCATTGGGAGTTACCAAACCAACGGTCATGTAGAAAGTTGTAGTTTTACCTGCCCCGTTAGGCCCAAGCAATCCCACAATTTCTCCTTGTTTCACATTGATGGAAACGTGGTTAACTACGGTTCGTGTCTTATATTTTTTTACCAAATCCTCTGTACGGAGGACCATTTGCTCTTCATCTGCCATATCTAAAAAATCTTTGCACAAAGAAACGGAATTAATTTCTTCTGTACAAATAGGTGTATAGTGAAAATAGGATGAGTGCCATTGTGAGCCATTCATTATTCAAAAGCAATCAGGGTCTGTATCACTACAAACCCTGACCTTCTAATAAATGTGTCTAAATATTAGATATTGGGATATCCCATATTGTTAAGAACTCCAGCTTAATGAAAACCGCTGAAGTTTTTTCAGCATTGCACTTACAACGGATTCTGCTCCATCAACGGATTAGCATCCATTTCCTGTTTCGGAATTAAGAACAGAAGTTCTTTTGACCCTGCTTCAAAATAGCCGGCATTAGCCCAGAACGTTTCGTTATGGCCTTTGTTATGTCTATCCATAGCAATATTCAAGCGTTTGATGTCAAACAACCGGAATCCGTCTCCCCACAGATCGCAACGGCGTTCCATCAAAATGTGTTGGATCAGGGCATCACCCGTCATAGTCGGCTTTTGAGCTTCTGGGTCGCGATTCTTTGTTAGTTCGAAAATAACATCTTGCGCTTCTGCATTTTTGCTCTGGCGAGCTAAGGCTTCCGCTTCGATCAGATACATTTCCCCGGATTTCATATAGATATAATCATTTGTCCACTCTCCGAAACCGGTAAACTTATAACCGATGCGATCTTTATCAAATAATTGTTTACGTTGGTCGCTGTCGGCCATATAATCAATAATTTCCGTGCTGCCTAATTTGAAGCTTCCCATTGAAGCATATCCCCCGAAATTCGGATCCACATGCGAAAAGAAAGAAGCGTAGCTGGTTTGTTGTTCGTCAATCAAAACAGCTCCCCATATCCATTCGCTATCATTCGAATCATTCCAACCATTTTTATAATTACTGGTCAGTTTATAACCCTGGCGAGCTTGGTGTGCCATATCGGCAGCAGTGGCCCAATCACCGGTCGTCAAGGCAAAACGGGCTTTAAAACCTTGAGCGACATTCAAATTAATATGCGATTTATTCGGGCGGTCCACATCCGATTCAACCAGCAGCGTGATTGCCTGGTCGATATCGCTGAAAATCTGTTCGTATACCGTTTCGACTGTAGCGCGAGGTTTAGCTTCTCCACTATTGTCCAAGACTAAAGGGACACCCGGTTGAGTGTTATTCCCATTATAATCGTAGCGATAAGCAAACATCTGCACTAACTGCCAATAAGAATAAGCCCGGTAAGCATATGCCTGTCCTTTTATGTTTTTCACTTTGTCCTCGTTTAAAGCCGCATCGGTGGCCTTATCGACATTTTCAAGGAGCAGATTCGCATTGTCGATAATATCGTAATAATACGACCAGGCATATTCCAAATTATCGGAATTGATATTCCGGCTATCCAAGTATTGATACCAGCTTACGAACCAACCGTAACCACGTTCCAGTTGTAAGAAATCGTCAGCCATGAAATCAATAATAATATCAATGGACTTTTGCCCGAATCGGTCATGGGAATCATAAAATGCATAGGTGGAACGATGAATTCCGTTAAGTGCCGTTTCTGCACCTTCAACCGTAGAGAACAGACTTTCGTCCGTAACGCTGTTAGTCGGAACTCTCTCCAGATAATCTTCACCACATCCCGGAGCAATCAGCAGGGATGTGCCTAATATGATGGATGAAATTATTTTTTTCATTACTTGATTCATGTTTTAGAATGTTACGTTAATACCTAAACTTACTACACGATTCGGCACATATGTATAATCCGACGTACCGTTAAAATTCTGTTGCGGGTCCATACCTTTCCGCTTGCATAACAAAAACAGGTTATCACCGGTTAAGAAGACCTTACATCCCTTCATATCCAATTTATTCTGGATAAATTTCGGTAAGGTGTAAGAAAGTGTCACGTTCTTCAGTGCCAGATAGCTGGCATTAACTAACCAGCGTGAAGAACCTGCACTGGCGGCCGGATAGTTGTTCTGCAAGCGGGGAACATCCGTGATATCTCCCGGTTTCTGCCAACGGTTCTTAATATCCGTAGACCAATGTGTACCGAATGATCCCGGATGCATCAAACCTGCGTAATTCGTGTCGTACATCTTGCCACCGATCTGATAACTGAAGAAAATGGACAAATCGAAACCTTTATAACTGAAGCTGTTCGTAAAACCTCCATACAAATCGGGAATAGCGTCACCCATATAATAATAGTCGGCTGCATTCTGGTCTTTAGTCGTTTCGCGACCGGTTACATTACCATTGCTATCTTTGATATCTTTATAAAACAGAGCGCTACCATCTTCAGGATCGACACCGGCATATTCCCGCAACCAGAATTCATAAATTGAATGTCCTTCGGAAAGTTTCTTGGTCCCGTTAATGATTTCCTGTGGATTACCATCCGAGTCTTTCGGCATCTTTGTAATCTTGTTTCTAAAGAATGTGGCATTCAGGTCCAAGCTCCAGCGGAAATCGGACTTTTTGAAAATATCGAATCCCAACGAGACTTCCAATCCCGTGTTACGCATCGTTCCGATATTTTGCCACATATATTCAATACCGGTCGATTGCGGTCTCGGAACTTGGAACAACAGGTTGCTGGACACGCGGTTGAATACGTCTATCTCACCACGGAGGAAATCGAACGTGGAAAATTCAACCCCCACATTCAGATTAGAGTTCTTTTCCCATTCCAGTTTTTTGTTTAAGAGCTGGCTATGGACAGCTCCGTTCAGGGTCCCGTTATTTTTGTCATCGAATGAATACAAACTTTGCCAGCCGAAATAAATCGGGTCCCCCCATTCATCCAGAATATTATCGTTTCCTTGTTGCCCATAAGAAGCTTTCAGTTTCAAATTGTCGATCCACGTATAATCCTTGATGAAATCTTCTTCACTCAAACGCCAGGATGCTCCCAACGACCAGAATGCTCCCCAACGGGCATCCTTGTAGAAACGGGATGTCCCGTCATAACGGAACGAACCCGACAAATAGTACTTATTGGCATAATCGTAATTGGCTTGGAACAAGTAGCCTTCCAAGCTGTATTCATTCGTATAGGAAGTCGAACCTTCGGCAACGGAACCTGCAACGATCTCTGTTGTCGGAATGGTAAAACCTGTACGGGTAGCCTCCAGATAACGATAGGTATACATATAGTTTTCATGTCCGGCCAATAGTGCCAGGTTATGGTCGCCGAACGATTTGTTCCAGGTTAAAATCTGGTTGAACGTATATGAATTCTTTTTGATATAATTCTTGGTAGAACGACCGGATACACCTTCTGCATCACCATACATATTGTTCTGGTAGGTGGTCTTGTAGTCGTTGCTGATATCTGTATTACCGGAGATTTTCAATGTGAAATCTTTCAGGAATTTGATTTCAGCCGATACACGTGCCGAAAGCGTATTGCGTTCCGTTGAACGGTCATCAAGGGGCAATGTTACCATCAGGTTTGAATTAGGCGCATATTGACGGGTATGGCCGGCCCACGAATAAGGCGAAGTACCGCCTCCCATATCGTACATCGGATCCCCATTACCATCTTTTACAATTTGGCCATTGCCGTCATATTGATAAATGGGATAAATGGGAGCCATCATGCGCCCGTAATAGAATGGGTTGGTCGTATAAGTCCCTTCGGCTTCAAAGCCGTTTTGGTTGGAAGTCGCACCGGATAAGCTGGCATCTACTTTCAACCAGGAATTGATCTGGCTCGTTAATCCGACACGGCCGGTAAAGCGATCGAAATCAGACCATTTCACTATTCCTTCTTCATTTGTATAGGACGCCGAGGCAAAGAATGTCGTATTTTGTGTACCTCCATTTACCGAAACATTATATTCCTGGCGCAAAGCGGTACGTGCCAGAGCCTTATTCCAATCGTCGTTATACAGCAAACGTGCATTCGGGTTCAGCTTGCCATCCGTACCAATCAGTTGGCCGTTCGCAACATTATAGCTGTTATATCCCCCCAGTTTACCCACGATACCGTTTTGATCTCCTCCACTGGCTGTAGCTGCAGCCTGTTCGGGTGTGTAACCACTGTTGTTTATCAACGCATTTCGCCATCCTTCCCACATCAATTCATAGTATTCGCCTGTACTTACACGGTTATACTCAGGAATGGCACGTGAAACGACACCCAGATTGACTTTCGCATTCAGTTGCACTTTGCCGGACGTTCCTTTTTTTGTCGTGATCATAATCACACCGTTTGCACCACGGGCTCCGTACAAGGCAGCAGATGTCGCATCTTTCAAAACGGTAATGCTGGCAATATCTTCCGTATTGATCGTACTGATGTCACCATCAAAAGGAGCACCGTCGACAACATATAACGGATCGTTCGAGGCATTCACCGAACCAATGCCGCGGATTTGGATTTTTGCATTATCTCCCGGCATACCGGTACTTCCTGTTACTTGGATACCGGGAGCCGCTCCTTCCAATGCTTTTGTTAATGAGGCCGCTTGAAGGTTTTCCAGTTTTTCCGACTTAATATTGGCTGCAGAACCCGTAAACGATGATTTTTTAACAGTCCCGTAAGCTACGACCATTACTTCATCCAACTCCGTTAAAGCTGTATTTAAGACTACGCGCATCACGTTTTGAACCGGAACATCCTTTCCTACCATTCCGACAAAAGAGAATGTCAATACTTTTGTTGTATTGGGCACTTCCAAAGAGAAAGCTCCATTTACATCCGTTACCGTACCGATGGTTGTACCTTTCACTATTACAGAAGCACCAATAATCGGCTCATTGTCTTCTGCGGAAATAACAGTACCTGTCACTTCCTTCGTCTGGGCAATCACCATACCGACCCCGACTAAAAGGAATAGCATTACTAATGTTAACTTTTTCATCATAGACACCTTTTTTTGTTAATAAAATATGTTTTTTATTATAGTTTCAGCAGGACTATGTCTTTTGGTCTAAATCCTTATTGTGAATTTATGTATGTATAAATGTCTATTCCGGTAAAAGATTTAATGTATTATCTTTTATTTTTATGAATATAAATTGGATTTTCAATATTTTTATTTAAATTGCGCCCGTTCCCAAATGTAAAACCGAATAAAGAGGCGTTTTTGCATAAGATATGCACACGGCTGATAATATATTCTTGGGGAGATTGTTTTATTAGTTTGGGTGATAAGGTGTTAATATTGAGTCTTCTATGGGCAAGATGTTCGAAATAAACAATTATTGAAAGGCTTAAAAAGACATAGTCCTGCTGAAACTATAGTGAAACATATATCTTAGGTATGAATTAACGCGGTTTCGTTTTATAGATCTATAGTATCAATCATTATTTCTTATATCCTTTGTAATGCAATATGTATAATAGTGGTCGCAGATAAAAAACATCTGCCACTGTTAGTCTGTATCTGTCACTGTATCTGCATTTTTCACGTCTTTGTTTTATTTAGAAAAACATATGTTATATTTATAGTAATTAAACCTATGTTTTATGCTTGAAAGCCCGGGCACCGGTAAACGAAGGTATAGGAACGGACAAAAGGTTTTATTCGTCCTTATTAATTTCTTCTGTACAAATACGCGTACAGTGAAAATAGGATAAGTACCGTTGTGAGCCATTTCCATCTATTGTTCCCTTGTTGTTTCTTCTGTTCTTTTTCTTTGTATGTTTCAGTCGTATTCTGTTGCTTTATGGCTATTGAATCGGTAACCGTTTTCTCTATGTTAGTCCGGATGGAGTCTTCCATGCACCATTTTCGTTTGGAGTAGATTACTTTTTCTAAATATTGTTTTCCGCTATCATTCGGTATGGAAAATGTAAGTTCCCTGATTGTTTCAGTACCCAGTCCTCGCGTCCATCGCTGATTTATTTGCAAAGAATTGTCCGACCGCACATGAAAAATGGAATCAGTTGTAAAACGGTACTTATATTCCATCTCCTTTTTATGGGATATGCAGCCGGACAATCCGCAAATAATCGCTATAAGATAAATGTGGTTTTTCATCGCATTAATACCTGGTGGCGGTTTATTCCATTATATTTCAGAGACAAATGGATGAACTTTCTCTTTTGATACCAGATTGCCTGGTCGAAATCCAATCCGCTATCGAGTAAATATTCCAATAAGTGTGGATTATTGAATGTGTAAATATCTACCGCTTCTCCCTTGCGATGTTGTGAACAAGGTACGCCTCTTACCAACCGGTTAAGTTCTTCTGACCGGTAACCGCTGGAAATGATAAGCGGATTATTTATATAAACCCGTAAAGGCTCCAGTAACCGGTTTACCAAATTATGGATGGCAGCCTGCGCTTCAATCGGAGGTGTATTGTCAATACCTTGTTCTATCGCTATTGTGCTGTAAATAAATTCTTCCATATTAAAATGCTCACTGATTATCTCTTTCATCTTCTTTCGTTTTTAAATTTCTATTATCAATTTTCAGTTTGTATGAGTAGTCCACACCGAATAATGCTCCGGCAAATGTGCTGACTTCTCCGAATGCCACTAATACACTGTTATGGATTTCTCCGGCCGGTGCAATCCAGAAACCGGAGAAAATCAGGACAATCCCGCTCAGTACGAGCAGGATTGCCATTGTCAATTGAATCGTTACTTTTCTCATGCAGGAACGGTTTTCAACCATCCGTATCCGGTTCATTAAAGTTCGGACGGTTTATCTCCGTCACTTTCGCCATCATTGGATTTCTCTACAGTATTTCCCAAATGTGAGAATGTCAGCAGTTTTTTTGTCCCTTTTAAATCTGTACCGGGAGTAAAAACCAAACGTGACGGCCAAACCATGCTCGCGTTGAATTTTGTTTTATCCGTAACCCCTTCACTTCCTACCGTAAAACGGAAACTACCGAATTCGTCCCATTGTACGATTTTACCTTCCTGTAATTCCAAATCCATAAAGAAGCTCAAGTTATCCAGTACCGCTTTCACATCTGCTGTTGAGATAGCACTTCGTGCAGCAATCAGTTTCCCTAAATATTTAAGGTTGACTACTCCTGTACTTTTCGACAACGCATAATACTTCTTTTCCGAATCTTTGTTTCCCGGCTCCGACGGACGGAGCACCAATACATACCCTTGTGCCATAATTTAAATTGTTTTTAAGTTGCATCCCCGTTATTGGGAACAGCGCAAATGTATAGTGGGAGAAAACTGTTAAAAAAGCAGTGAGGTGGACTCTCTTCCAGTAAGAAATGTCTCTCTCTTATACTGTCTTATTGTATTTTTTTTGTCTATAATCAACAAATTGTTGTTGCTCTTTTTTATCAGGCGGATTAAATAGGTGGAATTTCTTAAACCAGTTTATTGGATTAGCCCTTTTTTACTATGTTTGTAGTAAAACATTGCATACCTCTTCTCAAGTATTTGGGTAGAGATATTTACTGTATATCCCTAATTAGTTTGAATGACTTGTTATGACAAAAGAAAGTAAAATAAAGTATTTTGAAAATCGGGAAGATTGGCGAAAGTGGTTGACTGACAACTTCGATACTGCCAATGAAATTTGGTTTGTATTCTCTAATAAGTCATCAGGTAAGAAAAGCATTTTATACAATGATGCGGTTGAAGAAGCCCTTTGTTTCGATTGGATTGACAGTACGATAAAATCGCTTGATAACGAACATAAAATTCAGCGCTTCACCCCCAGAAACCCTAAAAGTACTTACTCGCAAGCCAATAAGGAAAGGCTTAAGTGGCTATTGGAAAATAAAATGATACATCCAAAATTTGAGGATAAGATACAAACTGTTTTGTCTGAACCTTTTATTTTTCCAAACGATATTATTGACAAATTGAAAGAAGATAAAACAGTATGGAATAACTATCAACATTTTTCCGAATCATATAAACGCATCCGAATTGCATACATTGAAGCAGCGAGGATACGCCTTGAAGAATTTGAGAAGCGGTTAAACCACTTCATCAGAAAAACGAAAGAAAATAAAAAGATAACAGGATTTGGCGGGATTGAGAAATACTATTAAAACAAATATTATAAACACTGGTGTATCTCCGTACTCTAAATGGCATCAAGAAGAAGCAACAAAATAGGCAAGAGTTGAATAATTGCACCTTCAGTGGTTCTATTATCAGTTAAAAAGGAACCCTGGAAGGTGCAATTCTTTTATTCCATCTCATTGCTTTTTTCCAAAAGCTCGGCGAAATCGAATGAATCCATTCGTGAATATCGGATTTTATCTGCTAAGTATTTGATAGATAAGTTGGTGTTGAAGGTGAGTGATAAAGAAAAAGAAATATCCGTATAAGAGGGTTTAATATTTTTATGTGGTTGCATCCATAAATTAAGCACTTTCAGCAACAGATTTAACTCATCTATTTCATATAGAAACTTGCCGAGTAGCGTCTCCTTCCGTATGTAATCAACAAATTGTTGCCGCTCTTTTTTTATCAGGCGGATTAAAAATAGTTGGTATGCCGGTTCCAGCTCATTCCATTCAGCCAGGGCAATTCCATACGTCTGCTTACAAAAAATGCCTCTTTGTTCGAGAGGCATACGTTCTAAAAATTCGTAATACTTTCTGACGGAAGGTTTGTGTCCGTCAAACAGCGCTATCAATAGTTCTTTCATAAAAATTCCGGGAGGGGGAAAATTTATCCCTCACGCCCGGAATGCCACTGTTACGGTCTCTTGAATCGCTTTTCCAGTGGCAGGAAGAGACGTTCTATCAAGCGTAAATCTTCTTATGTCTTATGTATTTGGACTTTGTTTCATCTGGTGTTGTTTATACTATTTATTGCCAAAAAATAGAATTTATTTTATTAATAATTGAATTTCTGTTGAATACAGAGTGTAAAAGCAAGGATGAGTTTGTTGATATGTCTTTCATTTTTTCTTCGGATAAATTGAGGAATGTCTTAAAACCATTAGCAATTTCATTCAGATCCGAAGGATGAGCTACAAATCCAATATGATATTTTTCAACTAATTTCTTGACTTCTCCTTTGAAAATGGCATAGATAGGTTTTTTTGTCGAGAGGTAAGTTTGGAATTTAGACGGAATAGTTATTTCATAAAGAGGTGTATCCTTTAAAGAAATAACCAAAACGTCGCTTGCCTCGTAATAATCAGCTATTTCGTTTAATGGTACCCGTCCTACAAAATTGATATTACAAATACCTTCTTTTACAACGAACTCTTTTAATTCCGGTAAAAAAGAACCGTCTCCAATGATATTCAAATAAACTTCAGGATTGTCTTTTACAAAAACAGAAAACCCCCGTATGATATTCTCCAGATTTTGTACTTTACCGATATTGCCTGCAAAAGTGAAATTGAAACGACCCGGCAATTGTTGTTTTTGAAGAGGATGGTATTCAACCAGTGACCAATTCGGAACAAATTCAATAGTGGCTCCAGGTACATATTTGTGAATCCTATCAATGAATCCTTCACATGAAACCATAATATGGTCACAATTATCATATATCCATTTTACAAAACAATCTAAGAAAAAGCAAAGGAAACGAGTTTGTTTAAAACCATAAGCATATACTGTTTCCGGCCATAAATCCTGGGTCCATATTGTAACTTTGGCTTTGTAAAACTTTTTTAGAAGAATCCCTGCTGTAGCTAAAGTTAGTGGACCTGTCTGGTAAATGAAAACTTTATCAAACTTATGTCCAATAAACAAAACTATCCAGCAACTCCAGAAAACAAAGGAAAGATAGTTTAAAATTTTAATTAATGTACTTTTTTCATATCCTTGTATGACGGGAAAACGATGTATTTTTATGGAATTAAAATAAGTTGTTTGGTATATTTTATTTTTATATCCTTTATACACCTTCCCAAATGGATAAGAAGGAGCTCTTGTGAGAACTTCAAAACAAAAATTATCTTTCTCCCATTCTTTTACTAAATCGTTGATGAGGAAGTCCTCAGGATAAAAGGCTTCACCAATAACTAATGTTTTCTTCTGTTTCATCAGAAATCAAAATATTGAGGATACAGTTCTCTTTTATCATTCATCCATTCAAATTGTTCTATCAACATCTCTTCATATCCGGGTACTCTATAGTCAAATCTTTCAGATTTAGCAATGGATTTATCCACTCCATTACCGTCGAATGGGTGAATTTTAATATCTTTCCGATTCCATATTTTCTTAAATAGGTGAAGTAAATCATACTTTGTAATTCCTATGCCATTACTTAATTGGATTAATCCCGTTTGATTTTGTGTTATGGCATAGTCAATAGCTTTTGCAAGTTCTAAGGTTGTGACACCTCCCCAAATAGCAGTCTTGAAGCCATTGATTGTCCCTTTTTGTTGCATAAACCAATGGAACAGACCTTCTCCCTTTATCTTTAGTTCAGGCCCAATAATAGAGGTTCGGATTGTTAAATCTTTATCATTTATAATTTCCCCGAGAGCTTTACTACGGCCGTAAATGTCATCTGCATCCCGAAAATCCGTTTCTGTATAATTCCCTTTTTTACCGGAAAATACGCAGTCTGTGCTTATATGAATCAATTTTGCTCCTATCTCATCCGATATTTTTTTTAATAAATGAGGGAAATAGGCATTAATTAAAATTGCATTATCCGGATGGTTTTTGGAACCGTTAATTAGGACACCAATACAATTGAGTATAAGGTCGGGCCTGATATTCTGTATTAGTTGTTGTACGGAATCTTTATTTGATACGTCTACGATAATACTATCATTAGTTAGCTTCGTACGATAAGTCACATTCACGATGTCATATTTACCCGTAGATTGCAGGTAATAATAGGCAATATGTCCGGCCATACCTGTAGCACCGAACAATAAAATTTTTTTCTTAACCATAAAATGAAAATAAAATATTAGATTTTTTTGTGCCAGACTGTCCGATTGATGTAATCTGTGTAGGAAAGAATGATTCGAACTACTTTTTTTGAAACATTGTCGGCAGCATAATCAGGGATAGAATGGATACTATTTTCTTTTTCTGTATGTTGGGATGTAACAATTTCAATAGAGTCTACTATCCGTTCGCTATTTAATCCGGTCATAATTAGTGTCCCTTCGTCCATTCCCTCCGGCCGTTCGTGAGCTTGACGAATTGTAATAGCAGGAAAATGAAGAATAGACGATTCTTCTGTAATGGTGCCACTATCAGATATTACACAAAAAGCATTTTGTTGTAGTTTTATATATTCCGGAAATCCGAACGGCTTCATAAATTCGATCATTGGATTTTTGTTTACAAAACCAATTGTTTCTAATTTTTTACGGGTACGGGGGTGAGTGGATACAATAACTTTCTTCTGATATTTATCTACAACAGCTTGCAGAGAATTTAGTAAATCCGAAAAATTCTGTTCTGAATCTACATTTTCTTCCCGATGGGTACTTACTATAAAATATTCACCTTTTTTCAATCCTTCTTTTTCAAGAATATTATTTTTTTCGATTTCGGGTAAATGGTATAGCAGTACTTCTGTCATAGGTGAACCTGTTTTTATTACGGTTTCCGGTCGCAATCCTTCTGCAATCAAATATCGGCGTGCATGTTCTGAAAGAGGCATGTTAATATCACTCAAGTGATCAACGATTTTGCGATTGATTTCTTCCGGAACTCTTTGGTCGAAGCAACGGTTACCGGCCTCCATATGGAAAATGGGAATTTTTCTCTTTTTTGCGGAAATGACAGAAAGGCAACTGTTTGTGTCTCCGTAAAGTAACAATGCATCAGGTTTTATCTGTTCCATTAATTGATCGGATTTAAGGATCACATTCGTAATGGTCTCCGCTGTATTCTTTCCTGCTGCATTCAAAAAATAATCAGGTTTACGGATATGAAGCTCTTGAAAGAATATTTCATTCAGCTCGTAATCAAAATTTTGACCGGTGTGGACGATAATATGTTCAGTGTACTTATCTAACTCAGCCATAACCCGACTCAATTTTATAATTTCCGGACGGGTTCCGACAATTGTCATTACTTTTAACATGACTGCACTTCGTTTATTTATTCACTTCTGATTATGCTGGCTTTAGCCTTCATTTCCAATCCCAAATCTTCCCGTATAAAGCGTAACTTCATTAACAACTCCTTCATGCCTTCAATATCTAACCTGCGGGTGTTATGGCTATGGTAGTCTTCTATTTTTGAAACCTCTTCGTTCCCTTTTGTGAAATATTTGTCATAATTCAAATCGCGAGTATCGCAAGGTATACGATAATAATTGCCCAAATCGATAGCACGAACCATCTCTTCGCGAGTCACTAATGTTTCATATAGTTTTTCTCCATGGCGTGTTCCTATGATTTTTATTTCACTACTACTGTGATATATTTCTTTTAACGCTTGTGCTAATGTTGCTAAAGTAGCAGCCGGCGCTTTTTGTACAAAAAGGTCTCCGTTATGGGCATGTGTAAAAGCATATACAACTAAATCTACAGCATCATCCAAAGTCATCATGAAGCGAGTCATATTAGGATCTGTGATTGTTATAGGTTTGCCCTCTACCATCTGTTCTACCCATAGAGGAATCACAGAACCACGGCTGGCCATAACATTCCCGTAGCGTGTACAACAAATGGTTGTTTTTGCATTTTCCCCTAATTCACGTCCTTTAGCGACTGCGACTTTTTCCATTAGCGCTTTGCTCATCCCCATTGCATTAATCGGGTAGGCTGCTTTATCTGTAGAAAGTACGACTACACTTTTAACTTCGTGTTCAATAGCAGAACGTAACACATTTTCGGTCCCTTCAACATTTGTACGTACAGCTTCCAATGGAAAAAATTCACAGGAAGGAACCTGCTTTAGTGCCGCAGCACTAAATACATAGTCGACCCCGGACATAGCAATATCTACAGAAGCCTTATCGCGAACATTACCTATATAATACTTTACTTTAGGATTTTGCAGAGCATGTCGCATATCATCCTGTTTTTTCTCATCCCGGGAAAAAATACGTATTTCTTTAATATCAGAATCAAGAAATCTACGTAAAACAGCATTACCGAAAGAACCTGTTCCACCGGTAATTAGAAGTACTTTGTCTTTGAACATTGTTATTTTATTTTTTAGTTATTATTTTAAATAGCTCATTCCAAGATTTTAGATTGTTTTGTTTCATCGGTGGATACTTTGTTCCTTTTTTTACATTTTCTATAGCCTTGGCCCATAAATCAGGTTTATCGTAGGGTATAAATACAGCACCGGAATAATTTGTCAGAACTTCTCGGGCATATGGGAGATCTGCTGCGATGATAGGGCTTCCGTTTGAAGCCGCTTCAATCAAAGGTAGGCCATAGGTTTCAATGTAGCTTGGAAAGACCATTGCATCGCACATCCGGTACATCGACATTACCAGACTGAACGAAATGCTGCCCATAAAATGTACATTGTCGGGAACCTCATAGTCTATATCTGTCTTATTGCAAGTGAGATACAATGCTATAGATTTATTTTTTAATCGATTAATAGCTTCGATCAACATCTTATGATTTTTATAAAAAAACGGAGTTGCAGGATAAAAGAGATTGATACATGTTAAATCAAGAGAATATTTTTCAGTAGGTAACTCACTGATTAAAGTTGTGATTTTGGGACTAATGACATGTATTTTATGGATGTCTTTACCAAATTTGTGAGTAAACCCATTTCTTATAAATTCAAGTTGGACAAATATTTCAGTGCGTTTATTAAGGAATATACGTACAAAAAATGGATATATATTCTTATAAAACCACATTGGACGTTCTTGAGTATTGAAGAATGACCAATGTCGTTTGAAAAAAGGTATTGACTGATGGTAATAGACATAGTTTGGAATTTTGTATCCTGTACGAAAATTTGTGTTTTGAAGTGATAATGAAATCGTAGGTATTATATTATTTTTTCTTAACCACTTCCGTATGCCAAAAGCATCCCACAAAAAACGACATATTAATGATTTTACACCATAGATGGGCACTAATTGTATATTGGAGTATTTGTTTTGTAACTGTATAAATGGACTAATAAAAATAATATATTTAATATTTTCATCTTGTGGTATAGCTTCAATAAATTGTCTTAATATGGTTAAAGCACCAGCCGTATCAAGAGCTGTAGCATTTACAACGATAGTATCCATCGTAATTAGCGAAGAATTTTAGATTTCAATTTTTTGTAAATATTTACTATTGCTATATGTGGGTGGTTGTAATAGTTTTTGATGAAAAATATTATACGCTCGATAAAATTATTTCTTTTGTCCACCCAGCTTCCGTTGCATAAATGAATAGCATATGTTTGAGTTGTTGAAAATTCACCGGAGGGGTTAGTAAAGGTTACCGGAGGGTATAGATGCATATCTCCTCTTAGTATTTGTGCTTGAGGAATATATTTAAATCCCCAGTTTTGTGCTGCAATATTTGCAATCTTAACGGTGATGGGAGTCTGATCCAATGTTCCATCAGGCAGTATGAATGGAATATTATGGTACAATTCAAGACATTCCTTTATGAATTCATTTTCTTTTTCAGCTCCCATAATTGCAGCTTCAATAGCTACATAGTTTGTGGGTTCAAAATACTCAATACATGAAAAGAAACTATGTTCTAAAAAAGTGTCGAAGCGTTTGTAAACTCGTACATCAGAGTCCATATATATACCACCATAGGTGTAAAGTGCATAGAGTCGTATATAATCGGCAACAAAAGCCCATTTACGTTTTTCGAAAGCTTGTCGGGCAAAAGTGTTCTTGATTTCATTATCAAATCGTTCTTTATTCCAAAGAATGATTTGATAGTCGGGCATTACTTCCTGCCATGTTTTTATACATTTCCCAATAACTTCAGGGTATGGTTCACCGCTAAGCCAGCATAGATGTATAATTTTAGGTATTTTCTGCATAGAATATGTATTATTTAGAATAGTATATTTTTATAAGGTACATATGCGTCTGCATAAGTTGTTACCATTTCAATGTGCCGCCATAATGAAAAAAGAGTATAGAGTGTGAAAATCCATGTTCGATTTAGGTTACTGGCACAATATAGAATGATAGGAACAACAAGTAGTTCCATATAGTGGAAATAGACAGCACCACGTGCCGCCATTTGCGGTAGAAAACCGAAACCTGTATAAATCACAATAGCTAAGAAATAGAGATTAACGAACAATGGACCATGTTTTGGGAAACATTCTATAATTTTATCTCGGTATATATATGCCAGACTAAATGTAAATAGCCGTATGGCGACTGCTGCATTGAATCCGAAGTGTATCCCTTCTTCTGTACCTAAATATATTTGTAATTTCCAAGAGATTACTTGTGGTAAAAAAGCTACCATTAGTTTAAATATACCATAAAATAACAGATTTGAAGTGATAGCTATCCCTAATATAACCAAATAGGTTTTAAGAGTATAGAATTTGTCTTTGACAAATCGAGCAATAATAACCAATATTGCAGAATAGTGAAATGTAGTGGCGAGTAATATAAGCCACCAGAATCGACGCTTATCTGACTCTGCCATTGCCCATAAGCATATTGATATTGCTAATGCTTGCCGTATTAGTCCCATCATACCGGAATACATAAACATACCTGCAAAAAATAGTAGTGTTGCATAAGGATACGGAGAGTATTTTCTGAAAAATGGAAATAAAATAGAAATATTTGCTGCTGCCATTATAATCAATATGCTTTGGTATGGTAAAAAATATCCTATAATAAGATTTAGTATGGCAAATCCCGGTTCGACATAGACTTGTGAGGGATCGAAAATGCTAATGAAGTCTATGCCCTGAATTGAATCGAATATCTCACGATAACCATCATAGTCATTACCCATTCCTCGAAAAGCAGCAATGAAAAAAATGAAAATTGCAAATCCAATATATGTATAATTGTAAGTTTTATCTTTTTCTATGATAAAATCTAACAATGCCATTAGTAGTGAAAAAATAAATATAACAATATATATAATCATTGGTAATTAATATCTGGAAAGTCTAATTTTGAGAATTGTGAGTAGTTTAAACCAATAATATTTGATATGTGGACCATATCCGAAATCTGTATGGTGCTGTGCTTCCCAATGGTATTGTTTTATTAATTTTAAGATGTTTTTAAATTTATATTTTAGACTATTTTGTTTTCCGTATTTAATTCCATAAACTTGATTTCTATGTTGACGATATTTGATTAGAGGTTGGTGAATAACCTTGAATTTTCCATGTTTTGCTACATTAATGGCGATCCAAAAATCATAGATCAGAAAGTCGTTTTTAAGTGGAAATATTAACTCTTTAACTTTGTGATTGTAAATGGAACAAGCTCCACCTGCATTGCAGCATACAGCCATATAATTATATGAGAGGAATTTTTCTGGATTGATACCAGTATTTTTCCAGTGTGAATATTCGATAATATTCATGTTTTCATCACATACAGTTGTGTCTGCAAATGCTTGGAGTGGTAATGAAGGATATTGTTTTTCTAAATCTTGAATAGCCTCGAATAGTGTTTGTACTTTGTGTGAATACCATTCGTCATCAGCATCACAAAACATATAATATAATGATTCAATAGTCTCGAACAGTCTAAAAAAATTAGCTCGGCAACCTAAGTTTTCTCCTCCAGTATCGATCTGAATGATTTTATCAGGATATTGATTTGTATATTTTTCTATGAGTATTAAGGTATTGTCTGTGGATTTGTCGTCGCGGATATAAAGAGTCCAATCTTGGTTTGTTTGGCATAAGATTGAATTAATTTGTTGCTCAAGATACATCTCTGCGTTATAAGCTGCTAATAAAATTGCAATAGGACGAGTATTATGCTGTGTTATTTGTATGTTATTTTGCTCCATTGTAGCTTTATTAATACAATTATTCTATAATAAGTATATGATAATAAATTTTTGTCATAACCTAATGTGTTTAGATACTTAACATATTTGTAATCTCTTTTCAAAATGGAAATTGTATGAGTTATTTTTTTTAGACTGAACCTGTATGGAGATACAGGTGCACCAATCATGTTATTTGAGTGCTGACGATAGAGTATAAGAGGAGTGTGTATTGAGAAAATTTTACCATACTTAGATGCAATCATTGGGATCCAACAATCATGTTGTGGTGGATTCTTAGGTATGGGTAAACATCTTTCTCGAACTTCTCGATTAAATAGCATTGTAGCTCCTCCTATAACTGGGGAAATAGGGATATATTTGAATTTTAAAAATAAATCAGGATTTAGTTTGACTGCTTTCCACCATGAAGCTGCAATAATATTCATTTTTTCATTACATACAACTTTATCTGTATGTACTAATAAAGGAAGGCCTTTGTGGATTTCTTCTTTGGATTTTAAAACTTCATAACTAATAGATATTTTTTCAGGTAACCAGATGTCATCAGCATCGCAGCACATATAATAATCTGATTTTACACATTCTAATAATCTAAAAAAATTACCACGGCATCCTAAATTTTTTCCGTTTTTATCAATTTCTATTATTTTGTTTTTGTATTTCAGGCAATAATCGTTGATAATAGATCCTGTAGAGTCAGTAGAATCATCGTTGCGAATGTAAAGGGTCCAATTTTGATTGCTCTGATGTAAAAGCGATTCGATTTGCTGTTTTATGAATTTTTCAGCATTGTATGCTGCTAGTAATATTGCAATTGAACGAGTGTTTGTATACATCTTAACTATTGTTTATGCTCTTAATTATAATGATGAATTGGCTTGAGATCTGATTGATATTTATAACTTTATGTAGAAGTGTTATTTTTTTATTTGGAAAATTTATTGCTTATAAATTGGCTGATATTTAACATTTTGTTTAGTCTTGAAAAACAATAATAAATTAATACTATAATAATTATCCACATAATGATTGAACTTTTCCATTCCATAAATGACTTTCTAAAGATATACATGCTTACTAATATTATGAAATAAATAAATGTGGTGATAATAATTTTGCGTTTAAATATGAATTTGTATTTTATTTTAATGACAATTGTTAATATTGTGGTCATGCTGATAGCTCCTAGTAGATATGCAATACCAAGTCCATATAGCTGCATGAAATAAAATGCAACTATATTAAGAATAAAATTTAGACCATGACCGATAAAAGCATCAAAAAATAAATATGTTTTTTGATCTCCTTTAGCTAAGATAATGAAACTTAAAATCATCCATAGTGATCTGAAAATTAAAGATAATGACATGATTTGTAGAATTGGAACAATACTAAGATATTCTTCTGAATAAAGAGCGTATATGATAAGTGGCGCCAAAGCTAGTATCAAAACTGATATAGGTATTATTATCATTGTTACTATTTCTGCTTGTTTATTGACAATGGAGAGCATTTTCTTCGGGTCATTGTGAGCCGCAGATAAACGAGGAAAATAGTCAGATGCTAAGGTTACGTTTATTATTACCATGCTTTGCAAACAAATAGCTGATGCTGATTGATATAAACCGACATCACTCATTGTTCCAAAGTACCTAATAAAAATATTAAGTAGAAATGTAAATGTAACCATTGTTAAACTACTTGTCATAAGTACTGCACCCAATTTTAAAATAGGTTTGCTATATGCTATTGTTTGACTTTTTGTTGGAGTTTTAGTTATGGTAAACTTTATTTTATTTTTATAATGTTTGTAGGTTAAATAAAGTATTATATATCCTATTATTATTGATGGAACAATTCCTTTGATTTTGAAAAAATAGAATATTGGAGTTGTTATTGTAAGGTTTAATATAGCACCTACTATGGTGGATTTTGCTATTAATTGTAGATTTTTAGTGGATTGTAATATGCTTATTATCCCATTTTGAAGTGCAATGAATAATAAACTGATTGATACAATAGCAAATGACCATGTGTAATCTAAGTTTCCAAATGATAATTGGCTTAATAGAGGGGATAGTAATAAGCATATAGCGACACCAAATAATCCTGAAATAAATGTGATGTGATTAAAAACTTGTTGTAATATTGCAAATTTTAATGGGCCTTTGTTTTCATAGGTGTATGATAAATCGCGGACTCCACTTTGAAAAATTCCAAATGATGAAAATTGTTGAATGGTGGATAATGCTGAAAGTATAAGGATGTTAACCCCCATTCCTACTGGACCTAATAGAATTGCTATGATTTTTGTGCGTATTAATGTTGTAATCATTTGTGCTACTTGGGAACCTCCTAGTATAGCAGTATTTTTAGCTATTTTTCTATATTCATCTTGCTCAGACATGTAATTCGCTATAATTTGTTCTACTTGTATGTGATAAATATTTAATTAAGTATCTTGTTTTTTATTATTTTATCCCACCATAGATTTATCCCAATCCATATTGTGATATTCCCAATAAGTATGAGTGTGTTATTTGTATATGGAATTAGTAAATTATTGATGAGATTAAATCCGCAGGATATTAGTAATATTATTATCATTGAATTTCTTGCAGTAAATCCCATTGCTAAAAATTTGTGGTGTATGTGGTTCTTGTCTGGCTCGAAAGGATTTTTGCCTATTCTAATACGTAGGAAAATAACTCTGATTACATCAAATATAGGAATGATGAGTGGACTAAGTGCAATAATAAATGCTCCTTCTGTATAGGGTGTAACATTCAAATTATATTGACTATATTTTATAGTAAGAAAAGATAATATATAACCTAATGTCAGGCTGCCTGTGTCTCCCATAAATATCTTTCTAGCACGTTCTTCACTACCAAATACGTTGTAATAAAAGAATGGAATAAGAACACCCAAAGAGGCAAAAGCAAGCATACCATATATCCAAAGTTCTTTCAGAATAAATAAAAAACCGAAAAAGAGTAAAGCAAGGCTGCTGAGTCCGGAAGCAAGACCATCAATGCCATCTATTAAGTTGATGGCATTGGTTATGAAAACAACAATCAATATCGTAAAAGGTATGCCAATCCAATTGGGAATCTCATTAATGCCAAATAATCCATAAAAGTTATTTATCCAAAGACCGGCAAGAGGGAAAAAACAACCGCAAATAATTTGGATGATAAATTTTTGGCGATAACGAACTCCCATGAGGTCATCTGCAATACCTGCCAGATACAAAAGAACCATACCGCAAACCAACAACAAACTTTCAGGTAAAATATACTGAGTTTGTATAGCCGGAATATTGTAGCCAGTTAAAGTTCGGAGTGCAGAAACCATACAACAAGAAAATAATATTGTAGGAAAGAATGCAACACCTCCTAAACGAGGGATAGCTCGTTGGTGGATTTTGCGCTCATCAGGTATATCAAATAATTTTTTACGGAATGAGATCATTAGTATGCGAGGTATAATAAATCGGGCTAAAAGAGCAGAGAGTGTAAAGGATATAATGATAAATATCGTGTTCATATATATAATCATTTGCTTCTCATTTTATTTTTTAAACTGCTCCAAATATTTTCTATGATTAATATCCAACTTGCAGTACAAAATATAGCTAAGAACATAAACGATAAAATATATGTTTTTAAACCGATACTGGAGGAATATATAGGAACAACTGCAGGTTCCACTATGGCAAAAACAGGTTTTTCTTCTTGTATTTTTGCTTTTGCAATTTGTAACTGGCTTGTGATTTGGCTATAAACTTGATATGCTAAGTTCATGTCATTCTGTAGTCGTTCTTGTTCGGTTAGTACTGTTTGTAATATGACATTATCATTGGAGTCTATATAGTCAGCATATTTTTTTTGTGATATGTAATATTCCTGTTGATATTCTTTATACATTTTTTCCAAATAAATATAATCTTCTTTTGCTTTAGATGTACGATAATTGGAAATGTATTCTTGTAAATTGTTTGCCACGTAGTTGGCGGAAATAGCTGCAACTTTGGGGTCTTGAAGGGTTACTGAAATACTGGTTATAGATGTTTTTTTATCGATAGAAACTATAATACTCTTTTTAAGTAATTGTAATGTTCTATATTTTTCAGGGCTTAACTCTATGGTACTTTGCTTTATATCATTGATTGTAGAGTCTTTACTTCCATTGCTAAATATGCTTCTTAGCTTACTGATGACTATCCCCGGAATATTCATTCCGTAATTCCACCAAGGAATGGATTGTTCGTTTAGATAAACATCTAATGTATAATTTTTTCTTTTAGTTGTAATAACATTTACATCAGAAAGGTCTATAAGGAAAGGAGTTGAAGATATTATATCTGCAGAAAGAGAAGCATTTAATGCATCAGTAGAATTTCCGGTAGCCATTCCGTTTCCTAAAAAGGATGCTGCTAATCCTGCTAATCCATTATTGCCTTGACTATTTCCCATCTCAGGTGAAAGGGTCACTATGGCTGTATATTGCTTAGGAATACTTAATCCGACAATGATACCGATAGCTATTCCTATCCCTGCTGCTTTGTATAGTGTTTTGCGAATATTAAAGATCCTGTCAACTATATCTTCAATCGTTAATTTATCGTTTGCGGATTTATTTGATTCACATACGGATATGTGTTTAGATTCTATTTTAGTCATAATGAGTCTGTTATTTTATCAAATTCGCAATCGAAGCAATCATCATCCCTAATGAACTAAATGAAGATGCAAATCCAAGTATCTCATTAATATTCGTTCTTTTCTTCGATTTGTTGGGAACAATAATTTCACATCCCGGTTCGATCTGTTTTTTGCCATTTCCTTTAACTCTTGTGACTTGTCCATTCATATAAACAATGAATTTCTTGCCTTTTTTGGCATTGTCTGCATAGCCTCCTGCCTGGTTGATGTAGTAGTCGATATTTTCACCTTCCATAAAGGAAACGGTGTTTGGAACCATCACTGCACCATCGATAGCAACGGTATTACTATATTTAGGGATAGATATGATATCGCCTTCGCGCAGTACGATGTCTGCCGTACTTCCCGGGCGTGCTAAAGCTCTTTCTAAATCGATACCCACAGTAATCGTATCTTCAACTTGGATACCGAGAGAGTCCATCATGGCTTCTCCCAATTGCCTTCTCATTAGCTGGATGACATTTTCCATTCGTTTCTTTTCACCGCTGTTGGCAATACGTGATAATTTAGCTCCGCGTAAATAAGCATAATTTGTTGCTCCACCCGCCTTTTTTACTAAATCGGAAATCCGTTCTTCCCGGCTGGTTAAGGCATAGGTTCCGCCAAAAAGAATTTCACCTTCCACGATTACGTTCTGTTGGGGTTGATAACCCGGGCTACGGCGTACATGTACTTCATCATAAGGTTGGAGAATGAATCCGGGTTGACCATCTATAATTAATCCGTCTTTCAGTGAAAAAGTGAACATCTGTCCGATCGTTTTGTCACTGGTTGTACTTTGCGGATTTTTGATTCTTCTTGATATGTCTACACGAACGGTAGATGCCGCTTCCAGTAAACCTCCTGCTTGTATAATAAGGTCTTCGAGCGTCATATTATCTGCATAAGGATATGATTCCGGATTTGCAACTTCACCATGAATGGTCACGTTTCCCCAATCTTCCAGATCGTGAATGCTGGAGATATGGAGACTGTCGTTTTTCATCAATGCGATATCCGGTGATGTTCCGTTTATGACCGTTTTCAGGTCGATAGGAAGAACTTCAGTCGTGAGATTTTCACGTTGGCGATAGAGAACAGCCCGGTTAAGGAATGCATCACCTGTTAATCCTTTTGCTTCGTCTATCAAAGCACGGACCGTATTCAGTGATTCGCTTAATTGGTAAATTCCCGGACGGTAAACCGCGCCGCGTATCTCCAGTTTATTCGTAAAACGGTTAAGAATCGCCTCGGCAGTTACAACATCTCCGTTCTTCATCGCATAGTTCCCGTAATCCGGCGCTTTAACTGTATTAACTTCATATTCCATACCGTTCTGGCGTATGATACATAGGGAACCTGTATAAGAATCCGCATCAAACCCTCCGGCATATTGTATAAGGGTGGATAAAGATTCGTCCTTTTTCATTTCGTAACGCATTGGGCGTTTTACTTTCCCCTTTATTTTTACCAACGCTTCATAAGCCGGGACAATCACCACATCTCCTTCCTGCAAACGAATATCGTCTTGAGTATTCCCTTTCATAATGAAATCATATACATCCACATTAGCAATGTTTTTTCCATTCCTTACCAATTGTACATTTCTCAGGCTACCGATTTCGCTTACGCCTCCTGCACGGTAGAGCGCATGAAAAACAGTGGAAAAAGCGGAAAGAGCATATGTCCCCGGTTGGACAACTTCGCCCATTACATTGATTTGAATGGTGCGGATATTTCCTAAGGTCAGGCGGATATCCGAACTAGGGTCGGAAGTGTCGCTAAGTCCGTTGTATATTTTGTTTAAAGCATTTTTTAGATATTCATTTGCTTCGGATACAGTTAGCCCGTTAAGGGATACCGGACCTATTTTTTGTATGTTAATAGTCCCGTCGGGGGAAATTTCTTCCCGTATGGTATTCTGGCTTGCCCCCCAAATGTCGATAATAACTTCATCTCCCGGCCCCAGGCGGTAGTTTGGGGGAGTTGCTATGCTAAGGCTGGGCTCGAATGTCAGATTTTTAGTATTGAAAATATTCCGTCCGAATACTTGATTCTCACGAATAGAATCCTGATATGCAAGTAAAAGTTTATCTTGTTCCTCGAATATGGAATCAGTCTCGGCATCTATATCCATTTCCATATCCGTCTCTACCTTGCTGCGTTTTCTCGATTGGTTAGTATCTGTGCCACTTGTCTTTGAAGTATTCGCATTCTTCTGCCGTTCATAGAGTTGCTTCACCCGCATGGCTTGTTCTTGGGTAACCCCTTTCTTGGCAAGTTCGGTAGTCAACTGTTTTTGGTCTTTACCCTGTTTGATGCCTTCTTTTACGTATAATAGAACTTGTTCGTCGCTAATGGTCTGTGCCTTCAACGGGCAACTGCCTAAAATCAGCATAAACAGAAGAAAACTAAAAAATCTTTGTATCATCGTTTATAAATCAAATATTTCAGTAAATCAGAGTTTTTCGTTAACCGGCTCTACATATCCCGCAGGCATGTCTACACAGGCACATCCCAGGATATTAAGCCGGACGGCAATTTTACTTTTTCCATCCATCGTAACAAGTTCCCCGGTAAGTCCGGTCAATGGGCCTTTGATTACACGAACCTGTTCTCCCCGTACCAGGGGATAACTGTTTATGCTGACAGTCTCTTCCGAGTAATCGAGCATAAAACGGAAGCGGTCCATTTGTTCGTCGGGAATGATTGCCGGTGTATTTTCACCACGTAGAACCATGTAGCGGAATATAGAGGAGAGGGTTAAGGCTTCCATGCGTTCTTTAGGATCGGCATGGATAAAAACCATCATAGGAAGCAGCACACAATCTACCCGTTTTTTCCGGTCACTCCATTGGTGTATTTGTTGTTGGATGGGAACAAAACACTCGATTCCCATTTTGGCCAGATATCCGGCAACCTTCTTCTCATGGTGCATTTTGACAAATGCTACATACCAGCGTTTAGGGTGTGCTACGCCTTCCCCTGTCCCGTAATCGGTCCCGGCATTTGTTGATTCACTTCGCTGTAAAATCATAGGTCTGTTATTCCACAAATATCTGTTACTTCTTAGGTAACGGATGTTGTGTTTTTGTGGACTTATAAAAGAGAAAAGGAGATAAGTGCTGGAAAATATTACGTTGGAAGAATCTCGTCCGGCATTTAGGATAAAAGTTTTTTACTTATGGGATATAAAAATTATAGAGCATGAAATAAGAATTTTTCATGTTCAGCCACTCTTATGTTTTCTATTGTAGTTAGAAAAGTGAATTTTCTTTTTTATTGTTGAAATTTTTGTCTATCTTCGCACCGATTTATTATCCGTTACCTAAGAAGTAACAGTAATGGTAATTATTTAGTTATAAAGATATTTGCGCTTGTTTTTCTCCATAATTCTTTACATAAGAAAAATTCAATTTATTCACTTTTGTTCGTTTTTCCAACTCGAAACTTTTTAGATAAATTTGCGTTGTTTTGATTGACTTATGCCCTAATGACTCGCTAATCATTTCTATCGGGACATTCCTGTATTTCGCTATCGTTGCCCAGGAATGCCGGAGTGAATAGGAGGTAACAGGCGAGCGTAGTTTTAACCGTTTACTCAAACTTTTTAATTGATTGTTGAACCGGCGCAGGGCTGATTGGTATTCTATGTAGGAACCTTCTTCTTTCCGTTTATTTTTTCCGCTTAATATATGAAAAAGATAATCAGGGTAATCGGGATGGAGTTGTGGATGATTGTTACGCAGGGTGGATATAAAGCCGGTTGCAGTGTCTAATATTTCCAAACTCATAGGTGTTCCTGTTTTGATACGGTTGTATTTTAACAGCCCTTGTTCCAGGTTCGATTTTTCCAGATGGACAAGGTCTGTAAAAGGCATGCCGCAGAATTGAAACAATAGATTGGCGATTGCCTGTGTACGGCGTAATTTATCGGATTGGGGGTCCTTATATAATAATGTATGCAATTCGCTGACGGGGATCGCTTTTTTCTGGCGGGTATCGATGCCTGTAAAAACGTCATGAAACAGCCTGTATACATAAGGTGCCCGACCGGCGTCTACACCCCGGTTATAAATACACCGCAACATACGCATATAGGTTGAGACTGTGTTTAGTTTTAACTGGCAAGTCACGAGATAATCGTTATAGCGTTTTAGATTCTCACGGGTGACTTGTTTGAATGATACTCCCGGAGTTCCGCAAAACAGGGTAAAGGAGCGGAGGGCATTTTTATAAACATGTGCTGTGGCGAAACGCCCTTCTTTTCGCAAATCTTCAATGTAGTTATTTGCACATACCGTAAATCCGTTTTTCTTCATACTCTATATTCTTGTATTAAGTTTTTAATCTTTCAGATAATGCATAAATAGAACACATTTATAACTTTAAGGGCTATAAATCTTCCCTAATTTTACAAAATGGATGGATTTGAAAAAAAACACGGCTTTAAATGTATATTTCGACGGCATCTTTTATATATTTGCATTCTATGAAATATTATTTTGACAGATGTTGAAAATAAAAATGATAATTGTTCATTTTATTAATGACATCTATTATATTTTCTTTTTATAACTATCAAAAGAATATTTCATAAGGTACTTTTCCCGAAAAATAAGGGTCGAATTTTAAAAAGATAGGTATGAGTATAAAAATCGGTTGGTATAAAACTCCTGTTCCGGACGGAAAGGAAGATAAAGGCTTGTTGCATGCGCGTGTGGTTCCGCAAGGGACAGTAAATATGGAGATGATGTGTAAGTTCATATCTTCATCCAGCAGTTTTTCGTCGGCGGATGTAAAAGGTATTTTGGAAGCCTTAAATTTTTGGGTAGGACTTCAGTTGGAAGAAGGAAAAATTGTCGACCTGGAAGGGCTGGGGCATTTTTCCCCGACATTGAAAACTACAGTTGTGCGCGATGATAAAGGCAGGGAAAAACTGGAAGCACGTGTCGACGGAGTGGCATTCAGATGTGCTACATCCTTAAAAAAACAGGTAAGGGAGGCAGACCTTGAAGTTGCCAAACGGGAAAAGAAAGAAGTTCCGGACCTGTTGGCCCGTAAAAAGAATATCCGTGAGTATGTACGTAAACATTTAAGTATTAATAGCACAATCTGCATGAAGCTAAATAATTGCAGCCGTTACCTTGCCTTGAAAGACCTTCAGGAGCTGGTGAAGGATGGCAAATTAGTGGAGACAGGCAACGGAAAACAAACGATGTATATCCGTCCTTATTAATTTACTTCGCTTTTTGCAGCTGTTTTTTCCGTAACAGCGGGTTGATGTTCCCCTTGGCGAAATTTAACGGATTGGCTGTTGGGTGATTTTACCGTTTCTGCAATTTCGTGCGGATTGATGGTTACTTTTCCTGATACTAATTGAGGCAGATTATAGGCCTTAAATAAATATTGATAAAAGTCCGGATGCTTTTGAGGGAGAATAAAAGGTTTACCTATTTCTCCCTTTTCATTGATATAGGCGATATAAGGGCGGTTATATACACCATCCAGCCTGCGGCTGCTGAATATGATCCATCGGCTGTTGGAGGACCAACTGGTATAACTTTCGGATTGATCCGTATTTAATGCTTCTGCCAAACGCAACTCCTTTGAATGAGTATCATATAAGAAAAGGTCGGAATTTTTATCCCAACTCAGGAAGCAACCACTGGAAGCCACGCTGCAAAGGATATATTGCCCGTTAGGGGATATGCTGGGTAATGATACTCCTTTCCCTTTTTGTGTCAGATTGACGAGTGTGTCAACTTGTGGGGAAAAAGTCCGGTTGTCAGCATCAAAACCTATACTGCACAATTGATATTTTACTTGCTCGAAGTTTTGGGGTAAACTATCTACGCGCGGACATGAACAAAAATAGAGTGTTTTTCCATCGGGTGAGAAGACCGGGAAGTTTTCCAACTGGTCTTTGGCTGATAGCAAAGGACTGGTATAAACTTCGTTCTTATCGATGTTGTATAAAACGATATCCGAATATAAGTCGTATACTTCTATTAATTTGTCATTTGCTTCAAAAAAAGACATTTGGGTATTATTTGTGGAAAATGCGATATCATTTCCAGACGGATGCCAATATGGATAAACGAAGTTTGAAATGGTATATTGGGTCTGAGTATCCAACTTTGTGATTTTTCCATCTTTGATTAAGAGGGTTCCGGGATTTGTTTTGCGCATATGCAAGACCATTTGATGAGGATCTCTTTGGTTGAAAGAATGACAGTTCATACAGTTGTGCCCTGTTTTATCATTAGAGATAATTTCTGTTTCAGAAAAGGAAGACAGGTTCCGTTGATAAATCCCCATTTGATTCCAGTTGGCATAAGTCGGTTCAATCAGGCGGTATACCAAATAATTGTCGATAGAGTCAGTTGGGACATACCAATGGAAGGATTTGTATTTTAGCCAATGGCCATTTTCCCGGTTATAAACAGATACGGTAATAGAGTCTCCTTTTGCAGCTCCCAAGAGCTGTTTCCATTTTTTTTCAGGTATATCGATATAATCAGATCCGGATATCGTGAATTGATAGCCTTTGGTCGAGAATACAACATGGTTGTTTCCTTCCGGCAGTATTCGGAAATTAAGGGGAGCAATATTGACAGGGATAGTCGCTTCCATATAATCGGGGTAGATAGAGGGTAATTCATTTTGCTGGATAGCTCCGGAAGGTGCCTGGTTGCATCCGCTGGATAGAATAGCTCCTAAAAACAGTATTAAAATCCATTTGCCGGTATGTATGATGTGTCTCATTATATTATTATTTGTTAGAAGTCATTTTTATGTTGCATATAGAACCAGTAGGAATGTCCGAAAGTCTTTTTCAGTTCTTCCTTTATTTTTTGTTCGGATTGTCCGGATTGGTTGATTTGCAGATATTTGTAGAAGTCTGTTACTACGGCCTGCTGTATCCCCCACTTTTTTATTAATGTGTTGTCGCCGAGCATATAGGCATACATTAGTAAAAACTCCTGATATAAACGGGGTATATCATTGCCAATGCTATATGGTAATCCGGCTATGCAATGCAGGAAATTTTTATAGTCATTGGCCAATATATATTTGGCTAATAAAAAGTCGAAGACTTTCCGGTTGTAAGGGTCTTCCTTATGTTTGCAAGTTACATTATAAAGCATTTCTTTGGCAAGGAAAGAATCATTTTCCGTATACCGGTCAATTTTTGATTGTATCTCTTGCCGATAGTTGCTGCCCTGTATCGCCTGTTCCATTTTTTCAGCTTGTTCCCTATAAAATAAGGTCTGTTTCAAAACTTGTACATATTTCATGCCGGCCTTGGCATTTCCACGGACAGTTTCCAATTCAGCCAGTCGCAGGTAGATGAAAGGAGAGGCAGATAATGGGGATTGTGTATTTGCCATAAACAGATAAGCGCGTGCGGCGTTATACATGTCTAAATGGTAGTAGGATTCACCTGTAAGGAACATCGGGAGATAACTGGATGTCCAAAATTCGTTGACTTCCGGACGTTGGGAGAAGTTCATCATTTTGTCCGGTAATAATCCTTGGTTTAGTAAAGCTATATTTACATAAGATACAAATACCTGATTATGAAACGGTTGTTTTTCTGCTATTTGTACTATTTGTTGCCAATCTTGCTTTTTCAGAAGATGGTCCAGCCTGTAGATGGTTTCTTCCCGCTGGTTTTTATTATATTGTAAAGCTACGATTGTGCCGATGAAAATACCAATAAAGAGAAGGCTTCCGGTCTTTTCCGGGTATTTTATACCGGAAAGGAGTTTTCCGGTACTTTTAGTTAATAAAAGGAGTATTGCAGGAGTGAAAAGGAGCCACCAAAGTAAGTCCGGAATCGTATTCCCTTTATAAAAAGCTGTACCAATCCATGTATGATTCCAGGGTAATGGGATGAAATACTGTCGGACAACCAATGGAAGCACGAGAGAAAAAAGGAGAAGCACGGATATATATGGAATGTTTTTCTTTTCTTGTAGCAAATGACCCGCCAATAGTAGGAGAGTATAGGTTATCAATCCTCCACCGGTAATGGCGTACAGGATTGGCATAAAAAACAATGTTATCAGGTACTTATACCATTTATCCGGCAATAAGGCCGTCAACCAAACAAATAACATGGCTATTATTGTGGCAAGTAACCCTCCGGCCTGTGCATTTATATCCATAAAAAACAGTGTGAAGAGTGCAGGTAGAATCAAGCTAAACACAGTTCCGTTTTTTATGTGCCATGCTATCTCTATTTTTTTTTGAAGAAAGAATAAAAGAAATAGCAAAGAGGCGATGATTAAACCTGCCGCATGGTTGAATATATAAAACTGTGTAATAAAGGAACCAATGTAGTTGGCCAGTCCTCCCAGTCTTTCTATCAGAGTGAGGAAATAAAAGTTTGTAAACTGGAATATTTGTAATTGCTCAGTGTATAACAGATGGTAGTTATAAAAAAAGCAGAGGAAAATAGCAATATACAGGAAGAATGCTGCATATCCGTATTTCAGGAATACTGATTGTATAGGATGTCTTTTGTTTACCATGGATTCTCGAAGTCTTTTGCAGTAAACCGTTTATTACGTTCTGTGAATGATGTGGCGTTGTCTTTTTCCCTGCTGGCTGTAAACAAACGGTATAGTAATGCCACAGGGGTTAGGAGCAGGAAATAGACCGTGCCTAATATGAGTGGTGAGCAAATCCGGTTTAGTAACATTCCGAATTTACTCCATATGGAAAGGAACTGTTGAGCTATTTGTCGGATAACAGGCATATTTGTTCGTTTTAAAATAACGCATAAATGAAAGGAGCCAGAACCGTATTACCGGTAGCCAGTAGTAACATACCTATTAGCAATAGAAAAATAATCAATGGCATTAGCCACCATTTTTTTCTTTCCCGGAAAAACATGAATAAGTCTTTTATAAATTCCATATTATCTTTTGTATTGTGTTTTATCGAAAATCGTATTACCTATCACTAAATAATTCATATCTGTCGCGATGAAGCAATCGAGCGCATCTTCAGGGGTACAGACTATCGGTTCTCCTCTTACATTGAAGCTGGTATTGATTAGCATGGGACATCCTGTTTGTTGTTTAAACGTTGTCAGAAGAGACCAGAATAACGGATTCGTTTTACGGTCGACGGTCTGTAAACGCGAAGAAAAATCAACGTGTGTAATCGATGGAAAATCCGATTTGGGAACACTAAGTTTTTCCATAACGGATAATTGGGTATAATTGTCCGGAAGTGTTTTTTTATAATTGCCTTTAATATCCGTGGTGAGCAGCATATAATCCGATTCCGTAGGACTATCGAAATACAATGCCGCATCTTCTTTACATATGGCTGGGGCAAAAGGCCGAAAACTTTCCCTGAATTTAATCTTTACATTCACTTGTTGTTGCATCTCCGGATAACGTGGGTCTGCTAATATACTGCGGTTTCCTAAAGCTCTCGGACCAAATTCCATTCTCCCCTGAAACCAACCGATACAGTTTCCTTCTGATAGTCTTTTAGCTGTATAGTTACAGAGCAGTTCACTATTCTCGAAGGTCTGGAACGGTATATTTTTATCTTTTGCTATCCGGTGTACTTCTTCGTCTGTGTATTCCGGTCCTAAAAGGGCTCCTTGCATAGAGTCGAATGCCGGATTTTTTCGTTCGTTCCCAGCATAAATATAATAAGCGGCTAAGGCTGCCCCTAAAGCCCCTCCGGCATCTCCCGCGGCCGGTTGGATAAATAGGTTGTCGAATAATCCGGATTTGACTATTTTGCTATTAGCAACACAGTTCAGGGCAACTCCACCGGCGAGGCACAGGGATGAATATGGGGTTTGTTTGCGGGCTTCAGCTGTTAGTTTTAACAGGATTTCTTCCGTTATCATCTGAACTGCACATGCCAAGCTGCAATGGTTCGCTCCTAAAGCTGTTTCTGGTTCCCGGCGTGGAAAACCGAACAATTTTTCCCATTTTTTATTTTGCACCATTGTCAACCCTTTCTGGTAATTGAAAAATTTCAGATTCAGGGTAATGGAACCATCCGGATGAATGGAAAGTAATCGGTCTTTTATCAACCGGACAAAATGGAGTGTCGTTTCTGACTGCCGGTCTCCGTAAGGAGCTAACCCCATTAATTTATATTCTCCGGAGTTTACCCGGAATCCGAGATAATAGGTAAAAGCAGAATAGAACAGGCCGACAGAGTCAGGGAAATGCATTTCTTTAATAATCCGGATTGTATTTTCATATCCGGCGGCAAGAGATAAAGTAGCCCATTCTCCAACACCGTCAATTGTCAGGATAGCCGCTTCTTTGTATGGAGATGCAAAAAAAGCGGACGCAGCATGTGCTAAATGATGTTCCGTAAAAAGCAGTCTGGTCTGTTGTTCATTGTAATCTCCCTGCTTATGCAATTCTTTCCTTAACATCCTCTTGAAAAACATTTTTTCTTTAATCCAGACAGGGATACCTTTCAAGAAGGGCAGGACGCCTTTTGGGGCATGCCGGTAGAAGGTTTCCAATATACGTTCAAACTTAAGGAATGGTTTGTCGTAAAATACAATAATATCAATGGATGATAGCGGAATGGAAGCTGCTTCCAAACAATAACGAATTGCCTGGCAAGGAAAAGATGCGTCATTTTTCTTTCTGGAAAAACGCTCTTCTTGTGCTGCAGCTATGATTGTTCCGTTTTTTATCAAAGCGGCAGCCGAATCGTGGTAATATGCTGATATCCCTAATATAAACATCTTGTTTCCTTATGATTGTCTTACTTCTTGCAATATTTTGTTTCGATATAGTTCTGCTGCTTCCGTGTTGCCGATTCGCGTGTAAATCTGTTCGATTTTCCGGTAGATATCCGCAGATGGCATCTCTTTCAATTGCTTTTTATATTGGATAATTGCAGAGCAATATGCTTGTAGTTTTCTGAAGTTCATCGTTGTTTCATTATGAGAAATAGCATATTCCATGTATTGCAGGGCTATTTCCGGTTTGTCGAGACGGAGAGCTGTGGATATAATTTCTTTAGCTCCGGAGAAACTTTTCTGCAGGAAGAAACTTTTCTGATAATAGGCTAATGCGTCTTCGTATTTATGTATGATTGTGCATAGATCGCCGGCTGAGGTTTGAAACTGTGTGTCATATTCATTATCTAACATGCGAACTTTCATTATGTCCAGGGCTAATGGATAATTTTTGACAGATAGAGCATATTGATAAAGAGCGTCCATCGATTTATACCAGTTTTTTTCTTTAGCATACTGCATAGACAGTTTTTCAACAGGTGTTTCAATTTTAAACGTATCTATTCCTTTCTCATAAAAGGGAAATCCTTGTTTTAAACGGGCACAAGAATAAACACCGACCAATGAATCGAATGCTAAAGCGGGGAAGGAGGTTAAACTACTATCCGATATAGTGTAACTATTCATATTTCCAGAACGGAAAAAACCTGATACTTCCATTTCTTTTAAAAAGCTTTTAGCGATTAACCGGTGTCCTTCTATTGTTGGATGTACATGTTCCAATAGTAACTTATATCCGGGAATACCGTCTGTTGATGCATGTTGGAAATCAGTTTCCGAATTTACCTGATAGACATTATTGAACTGCCGGGATAATGATTCCACTACTTCATTGATTTCATCAGGAGCCCGAAACCTTAATCCGTCCTTTTGTTTGGCCTCGTTAAAGCGGGTTAGGGCTTGTTCTTTTTCTCCCAAGGCCAGTTTTACCTTTCCCCATAAATAGGCACAATCGGCGTTAGCAGGATCTTGGTCATAAAGACCTGCTAAGATTGAGTCGGCTGTTTTTGTTTGTCCGGAACTCAGTTTGGTACTGGCAAGCTCCAACTGTTTATAAAAAGAAAGAGAATCTGTTTTTTCTGATAACAAACTTCTGAATGGATATTGGTCTTTCAGGTTGGTTGCAACCGTAGACCAGAAGACGGGGATGTTATTTTTTTTTAAGATAGTTAACAGGTCTTGCATGTTTCTCTCAAATTGATAAATGCCTTTATAGAAGGTAGAACTTTGGTATTTTATGAGTTGGTCTTTTACCACATATTTCATTAAATTATCCGTCTTATTATCCGCTGATTTTTTGAAGGTATTACTCAAGTTTTCCAATAATTGTACGAGTTTAGTCTGCCGTAAGCGAATAATTGTACGTACTATCGCTGTATTTTTCCCAAATGTATTGGTTGAACTGACACCCAGGGCTCCATAATATTCATTGTGTCCTCCGTAAATGAGGATTGCATCCGGTTCGTATGCTGCCAGTCCTTTCCCAAAATCGTAGAAGGTGTATGAGTTGATGGCTGTTAAGGATAAGTTTATTATTTCTATATTCTTCTGCGGATTGTTTTTTTGCAATTCATATTTCAGCATTCGTTGAAAAGAGATATTGTTCGGATAGGGAAAACCGAGTGCGGCAGATTCTCCCAATACAAACATGCGAATTGTATTTATGTCTTTTTTCTTTTTGAAAAACTCTATGTTGCCAGTGGTTGCTTGAGAGCTTGTGAAATAACGCTTGCTTATATTTTTGTTTATATAGAGATACTTTCCATCCGGTGTTGTTAGGAAAATATCATCCAGATTAGTACCGTAATGTATATAACGTAGCCCTGCTTCGATGAGAAGTAAGAGAACAAAAGGAAGTAATAAGCTGAATAGTAACCAGTATAGAGTTTTTATTCTGTTCATTGTGTTTATCCGGTAAATTGTGATGACTGAGTTCTCCTTGAACTATAACCGTTCATTCTTGGATAAGCATAATATCTCGGCTTTGTTCCTGTATGAACAGCGCGAGGACCTGGATGATTACATTTCAGCTTACCGTCAATTTGCGATTGATGCTTTGGACCAGATTAATGCCGGTATGGACAAGAACAAGACAAATAACGGGGTGGAAAGTGAACTTGCGAATGTTTCTTTCGTCGGACGTATCAATTACGACTACATGAGTAAATATTTGTTTGAGTTTGCATTCAGGGAAGACGGTTCAGCCAAATTTCATAAAAATAACCGTTGGGGATTCTTCCCAAGTGTATCTGTTGGTTGGCGTATTTCAGAAGAAGCTTTTGTAAAAAACAATACTTCCATATTCGATAATTTGAAGTTGCGTGCATCGTATGGTGTGATGGGGGACGACCAGGCTTTGGATAAAGATGGTAATCCGACAGTTAAGCCTTTCCAGTATCTTACAGGATATAATTATCCGGGAGGAACCAATTATATTTTTGGAAGTGATGTTATAAACAGTGTGATTACTAAAGGGTTGGCAAACCTGGATTATACCTGGCTTACTTCTAAAATTGTGAATGTGGGTATTGATGCTTCTTTATGGAACCGTATGTTGGAAGTCAACTTTGATGTATTTTATCGTAAAAGAGACGGGTTGATTGCTTATCGTTCAGGTTCTTTGCCTAATACTTTTGGAGCTTCTTTTCCACAGGAAAACTTGAATAGCGATGATTATCGCGGTTTTGAGTTGGTATTAGGGCATACTAATAAAGTCGGAGACTGGACTTATTCCGTAAAAGGAAACATGTCGTTCACTCGTGTAAAAGACCGTCATGTGGAGCAGGCTGATCCTATTAATTCTTATACGAATTGGAGAAATAATAAAACTGATAGATGGCAGAATATGGAATTCGGCTACAAATGCGTCGGTCAGTTCCAGAATCAAAATGAAATCAATACTTGGGCTGTTCAGGATGGAGCCGGTAACACAACACTTATGCCTGGCGATTTGATGTATGATGATTTCAATGGAGATGGTGTTATCAATGAATATGACCTTCAGCCGATTAGCCGTAGTAATACTCCGGAAATTTATTTTGGATTGGATCTGTCTGCTTCATGGAAAGGCTTTGACCTGTCTGTCTTAATGCAAGGTGCAGCCAATTACAATACGTATATGACAGGTATTATGGGAGCTGCTTTGTTTAATGGTTCCAGTGCTTTGGAATGCTTTATGGACAGATGGCATCGTTCGGACCCTTACAATCCTGATTCTGAGTGGATTCCAGGAAAATATCCATCAACTTATAACTCTGGGAAAACTTCTAATAACAGAATGTCCTCGTTCAATAGTATTAGTTCTTACTACTTGCGTGTAAAGAACTTGGAATTTGGATACACGTTCCCTAATAAATGGATGAGTAAAGTAGGCATCAGCAACTTACGGTTATATGTATCTGGTAATAACTTGCTGACTTTCGATAATCTGCCTTTTGGCGATCCGGAAGCTCCAAGTAGTGACCGTATCCTCTATCCGCAGTTGAGAATCTGGAATATAGGTGTTAATGTTTCTTTTTAATTGATTGAATATGAAAGGTTTAAAATCTTTAATAATAATAGCTGTTAGCGGATTATTAGCTTTTTCGTCCTGCATCAACGATTTTCTGGATAGAAAGCCATTGGATGTTATATCCGATGATGATGTGTGGGCAAATGAAAGTGCCATCCAGGCTTATATGGCAGGGATGTATGAAAAAATGTTTGTGGAACCTCATGGATGGTTGCTAAACTGGGGTACTTTAGGTCATTATACAGATGAATCTATGCGTAGTTATTCATGGGGGCATCCTTATACTCCAACTTTTCCGGATAGTTTTATGAGTGATTTTGATGGCTCCGGAGATTTTTGGTCAACCAGTTATAAAAACATACGCATTGTAAATGAATTTTTCCAGAAACTACCGACTTCCAGTGTATCGGAAGATTTAAAAAAGCGTTATGAAGCGGAAGCTCATTTTATTCGTGCTTTTTATTATTTCGGTCTGGCTAAACGTTTCGGAGGTGTTCCTTTGTTAAAAGAAGTTCAGGAATATTCCGGTGGTAATATTGAAGAGCTGAAAATTCCGAGAAATACAGAAGAAGAAACCTGGAATTTTATCGGTGACGAATGTGATTTAGCGATGAAAGATCTACCGGAGAGCTACCCGGCTACCGATCAGTTTCGTGCAACAAAATATGCTGCTGCCGCACTGAAATCACGTGCCATGTTGTATGCCGGTTCTATCAGTAAATATGGTAGTGTCCAGTTGAATGGTTTAGTGGGCATTTCTGCAGATAAAGCTGATGATTTCTTTGAAAAATCATTTGCTGCATCGGAAATTATTATCGGCTCAAAGAAGTTTGATTTATATGAAAAAAATGACGACAAAGCTACGAATTATCAAAACTTGTTCCTTGATAAAACATTACATGAAGAGGCTATTTATGTAAAAGCATATTCCGTACCGGATAAAGGACATAATTTTGATTATGCTATGGCTGCTCCTTCTTTCAAGATAGACTGGGGTACTAACACAAGTCCGACATTGGAATTGGTAGAAGCTTACGAATATGTAGACGGAACTCCTGGTACGTTGAAAACAGAAAATAATGGTAAAGCTATTTATTATGATAATGCAGACGATATCTTTAAAAATAAAGACCCGCGTTTCTTTGCTTCTGTTTTATATCCGAATTGCCCATGGCAGAATAGTGTTGTTGAAATCAGACGTGGTATAATTAACAGTGAGGGAAAGAAAATCGAAGCTACGGCATTTGCAGATAAGTTTCCGGAGGATCCAACTCTGACCACCAGTGGCAAAGATGGTTTGGTTATGCAGGGAGACTGTAGCCGTACCGGATTCTATATTAAAAAATTTATGGACCCGGCAAATCGTGTTGAACAAGATCGCTCGGAAACGAATTTTATGGTGTTCCGCTATGCTGAAACCTTGTTGAATTATGCAGAGGCTGCTGTCGAATTAGGGAAAGCAGATTTAGCTTTACCTAAAATAAATGATGTTCGTAAACGTGCCGGAATCAAGCAAAAATCGGCTGTTACACTTGAGGATGTGCGGCATGAACGCCAGGTTGAGCTAGCATTTGAAAATTTGAGGTTCTGGGACCTGATACGTTGGAGAACTGCAACCAAAGTAATGAATAACACAACTTTCTCGGCTTTGATTCCCTGGTTGGACTATAAGACTAAGAAATATACTTTTGATAAAGGTCCAAATACGTTGCAATTGCCGAAAACATTCCTTGATAAAAACTATTATCAACCGATACCGGAGGTTAACAAGAACGACTTATTGATTCAAAACCCAGGTTTCTAATTGTTTAAAAAGAAATATATGCGAAAAATATTATTTTTAACCGTCGCCCTTTGCGGATTGGTGGGATTCCAGGCTTGTAGTTTGGATAATTATGATAAACCGTCCGCCTCTTTAACAGGGGCTTTAGTGGATTCGGAAACAAATGAGAATATGCCTTGCCAATATCAAAATGGTTCCAGAATCCGTGTCTATGAATTTTATAATGGACAATGGTCAAATCAACCAAATGATTTTTACACGAAGCAGGATGGTACGTTTACTAATAATGCTATCTTCCCCGGTAAATATCAGATTGTTGCAGAAGGACCGTTTGAAACACTGGATAAAGTAGAAGTGGAAATTTCCGGTACAACTGCATTGGAATTAAAAGTTATTCCTTTCCTTCGTATTTCAGCGAATGCAACTGCTATGGGAACATCTGTGAAAATGACTGCAAATATTGCACAATCAGCAGGTAAGCATGCTATTAAAGCAGTTGAATTCTACTGTGGAAAAACACCCTATGTAGATAAGAATACAAATGATAAAAAGGAGGAAATTGATTTGTCTGGAATGACTGATGAGCAGATTATTGCATCAACATTGCAGGCTGAATTTACTGAATTAAAGAGTGGGAGTACTTTGTATTTCAGAGTAGGCGCTTTAGGTAATAATCCGGGAAACTATTATAATTACAGTAAAGTAATTGAAGTAACAATTCCTTGATTTGTTTTTTTGAGAGGGGGGATTTATATTCTCCCTCTTCGAATCATATTATTTTGTACTTTTGTTGACTGAGTTCAAGGAGAACTGAAGTAAGTTTTGTTCGCTTGTGTAGTCTTTGCGATACAAATTGGATGGTGAATTTCCTGTAAATACTTTTTCGTATTTGTTATTGGGTTGATCATACGAATACAAATAAAACTCTTTTGCGAAGTTTTTATATTCTTCAACTTTAGTCAGATAAGAAAACATTACTTTGGCGGATAGACCGGGTACAAACGGCATATCGTATTTCAAAGAGAATGATCCGTTAAATAATTTTTTCTTTTCTTTCCGGTATCCGGATACGTCTGCATCTGCACGTGCCAATGGATTTTGGAAGTTGGTCAAACCATAATGCTCTCCTTCTTCATCATTTGCATATGGAGAAAATGTCGGAAGCATACGAGTGATACCATGTATGATATAGGTGTCTTCGTCGAATGGTGACATTTTATTTTCAACGTGCCCGCCTAATTGTACGTCTGCAGTTAAGTATTTTGCAATTTTGGCAGAAATATTGGAACGGAAGTTATAGCGGCTGAAGTTCAGGTCTTTTGTAGAATAAATACCTTCCTGATCAAGATATCCGACAGATGCGAAATATTTGATGTCTTCACTACCACCATTGATATTGATGTTGTGTTGAGTCTGAGGAGCATTTTTGCGAGTCAGGATGTCTTTCCAGTTATAACTTCTGTAACCATCTTGTGTGCCTTCACGGAAAAGTGCCAGTTTTTCCGGTCCGTAAATAGGACTGTTGCCATGATTAATAGCATCTTCATCTACTAGTTCTGCATATTGGGCAGCATTTACAACGTCAGGATAATTTGTAAAGCTCTGAAAGCCTACAGAACCATTGTAGGTAATTTTTGCTTTTCCTGCGGAACCTTTTTTAGTGGTGATTAATACAACACCATTACCAGCCTTCACGCCATAAATTGCAGCAGCAGCATCTTTCAATACGGAAATACTTTCGATTTCGTTCGGGTCAACCTGAAATCCCGGTTGCTCAATGCCGTCTACCAGAATTAATGGTTTACCGAAACCACGAATATCTACAGAGGATTCTTGTCCCGGCATACCACCTGTGTTTTGGACACGTACACCAGGAAGGCGTCCTACCAGGGCATTACTGATATTCGCAACCGGAGCCTGTGTGATTTCGTCGGCACCAATAGCTGTAACAGCACCTGTAACAGTTACTTTCTTTTGTGTTCCGTAACCAACCACAACGACTTCTTCCAGTTTTTGAGTGTCTTCTTTTAGCGTAACTGTGATTTTAGATTTACCGGCAACATTTACTTCCATGCTGTTATAACCGATAAAAGAAATAACAAGTGTTGCATTGTTTGGAACATTTAAGCTGAATGCTCCGTCTAAGTCTGTCATAGTGCCATTTGTTGTGCCTTTTTGAACAACATTAGCACCGATGATGGGTTCGCCTGTCTCATCTAAAATAGTCCCTGTGATTTGGCGTGTCGCTTGTTGAGGCACAGGGGATGACGGCGTTTGTTCTGATACTTGTCCCAGCATTGTGCGATTTGCTGAAACTCCTGTGGGGACCGTTTGTACATCGGATGCCATAACTTGCGTCAGGCTGAAAGGAAGTAACAATGCGGTCATTTTCACAATTTTCATAGTCCTGCTCGATCTATAATTCGGGACTATTAACTGTTTCTCCATACATTAATAAATTACTAGATTACACACTGCGTTCTCTTTTTAGAGAACAATTTAAATACTGAAAGGAAATTAGGAGGAAAAGACACTTTTCACTCACTGGCTTTTTTCAACTACTGTTCATGGCTTGTCTTAAAGTTAACAAATAAATTACTCTCTTTTTGTGATATTGTGCGATTTGTTTAAAAATATCTTTGCAAAAATAAAAATATTTAGCAATATTGGCAAATAAAATGCAAATAATTGAAAAATAAAATCATCTGATATGAATTTAACTCAATTGATTTGGACTACTACCGTAAAAGAGTGGATAGTTGTTTAATAGGAAGGAAATAGAGATTTCTCTATATATTATTTCATTTCGAACCAGAACTATCAAAGAATAAATGAACACTTGTTCCCGGATTTGCGTTATATTTGCAGGCTGTAATTTGAATAGTAATATATAAATAATGAATAAAGCATTACACAGTTTTGGAGAGTACGTCATGCTGATGGGAAAATGCATCACTGTTCCTAACCGTTGGAGCATGTTCTTTAAGCAGTTGATAAAAGAGATCTATAAGCTGGGGGTAGACTCGCTTTGGATTGTGGTCATAATCTCTGTTTTTATCGGTACTGTTATTGCCATCCAGATCTCTTTGAATATCAGTTCTCCTTTGATTCCCAAATTCACAATCGGATATACTACGCGTGAAATTATTTTGTTGGAATTTTCATCTTCTATCATGTGTTTGATCCTTGCCGGAAAAGTAGGAAGTAACATTGCTTCCGAGATAGGAACGATGCGGGTAACGGAGCAGATAGATGCAATGGAGATTATGGGGGTTAACTCTGCTAACTTCCTGATTTTGCCTAAAATGGTAGGCCTGATGGTTTTTATTCCGGTGTTGGTTATTTTCAGTATGTTTACCGGTATATTAGGAGGTATCGGTGCCAGCCATTCTACAGGAACAGGTATGACACCTTATTCATTTGAGTATGGTTTGCAGTTTTATTTTAATGAGTTTTATATCTGGTACTCAATTATCAAATCGGTTGTATACGCATTTATTATTTCTTCGATTGCAGCCTATTTCGGTTATAATGTGAAAGGTGGTGCGTTGGAAGTGGGTAAAGCGAGTACGAATGCAGTCGTGATGAGCAGTATTATGATTCTGCTTGCCGACGTGATTATGACACAGTTAATGCTTACTTAAAAAATGGTAGAAGTAAAACATATAATAAAGTCTTTTGAAGGAAGAACCGTATTGAAGGATATCAGTGCTGTGTTCGAGTCCGGAAAGACAAACCTCATTATCGGGCGAAGCGGCTCGGGTAAAACGGTTTTGATTAAGAATATTATAGGTTTGATGCGTCCGGATTCCGGGGAAATACTGTATGATGGACGGGATTTGACCTCGATGGGGAAGCATGACCTGAATATATTGCGCCGGGAAATGGGTATGTTGTTCCAGGGCTCCGCGTTGTTTGACAGTATGACGGTCCTGGAAAATGTAATGTTTCCATTGGATATGTTTTCTAAAAAAACAACGAAAGAACGTTTGGCGCGTGCCCAATTCTGCCTGGAACGTGTTAATCTGGCTGAGGCAGGACATTTATTCCCTTCTGAAATTAGTGGAGGTATGATGAAACGTGCAGCAATTGCCCGGGCAATTGCTTTGAATCCGAAATATCTTTTCTGTGATGAGCCAAACTCTGGTCTGGACCCTAAAACTTCTCTTCTGATTGATGACTTGATTCATGATATTACAAGAGAGTATAATATGACCACGATTATTAATACGCATGATATGAACTCTGTGATTAATATAGGTGAGAATATTATCTTTATCAAAGAAGGTGTAAAGGAATGGCAGGGAACGAAGGATGAAGTAATCACATCTAATAATCAGGCATTGAATGACTTTATTTTTGCCTCAGACTTATTCCGTAAGGTAAAAGAAGTTGAGATGGGAGAGATGCATGATAAGAAATAGCATTTGTAGCGTGTGCCGCTTAGTCTGTAAAGGAAAAATGCTACTAAGATGAAAAAGATAAAGGTAATATCGGGCATTTGGAGTATGTTTCCCAAACCAGATTGAGAGGCAGCTATGAAATGGAAACCACCGTGCATTTTGCTCCTGTGACAAAAGAAGATGTTCACATAACTGTAACGATAACCAATGTACAGGTGCCGGAGGATGCTACAGAAGATAATTTTGATCCTGAATGGCATATGAAAAACGCTGAAAGCCGAATTGACGACCTCTCTTTTCCAAGGAAAGACCAATCGTGGAGTATATCGCCCCAACAAAAAAAGTGTGTAATTTGCTTGTTTGTATGCTTTTTGTTTTTTTCTTTTGCAAAAAGAATGAATGTTTCTTGTTTAATGTAGAACCCTTAATCTGATTTGAGTTAATTTGACTGTTAGGTTTGTTTTATAGCTTTGTTAATATTACCCGTTAATAATTTATATTACATGAATCGGATAGGTTTATGTTTAGTCTATAAATTGAAATAATTATTCGGCCCTATTTTGATCAATTTTTGTTGGATGAGTTTTGAATACACAGAATAGTTATGAAGAAAAAATATTATGAAATCATTATTTGAAAAAATAGTAAGAAGATATATAGCGAGCCTATTGTTTATAATACTGTTGAACTCTTGCCGATATTCACAAAAAGATGTAAAGGAATTTGTCTATAAGGATTTTGGAGGTTTTAATAGGATTGAGAAAGCTGCAACAGAAATAGATATTTCTGAAGCCAAGTCATTATCTTATAGAGATTATATTGATGATTTTGTAGATAGTGTTTATTTTTTACAACTATCATCAGAAGAACTGATAGGAGAAATAACAAGTCTTTGTATATTTGAAGATAGGATATTTATTTTAGATCAGTTTTTGGCAAAAAAAGTTTTTATATTTAATATGCAAGGGGGATTGATTCGCGCCATAGACAATCAAGGTGGAGGACCAAATGAATATTTGAGATTAGGCAGAATAAATGTTAATGAGGATTCTAAAGAACTTATAATAGCCGATGAAGGATATCCTAAATTTCTTCATTATAGCTTAGATGGAGAGTTGATTCGAAAAACTCAAACAGTTCCTGGATTTTTCTACTATCCAGGAATAGATGATTCTTTTTATAATTGTGTTGGGTATAAACAGATGAAAAGTGAAACAGGAGAGGAATATGCATTATTGCTATGTAAAGATACGTTTGTATTAAATGCTGGTTTTCCTTTTTATCCTACTCAGCAAGATGCTGTAACCAGTAATCCATTTAATAAAAATGCTTTAGGAGAATTACTTTATATTCCATTTTTATGTGATACGGTTTATCATTTGTTTGATAATCAGTGTTATCAGGCGAAGTATGTGATAAATCAAACAAAGAGTTTATGGAATAAAAAGAATGAATCTTTATCAAATATAGATCATGCTGATCTCATTTTCGACAATAACTACACAAGTTTGGGTAGTGAGTTTTTTGAAAATAATGACTATTGTTGCTTTTTTGTAAATTTATCTTGTAAGGGAAAAATTCTTTTACGTCCTTATTATTATAATAAGGCAGAAAAGGAAACTTTCTATTTTGATTTTGAAAAGATATTTGATAAGACACGTCCTTTTAAGAATGGACTTTATGTAATCGCAAACCCACAATGTGTATATAAAGATTATTTTGTGTCATCATTTAATCCTATGCCTGTGTTGAATGATTCTGTGCTATTTAATAAACACTATTTGGAAATAATGAATGCAGCAGATGATAATACGAATCCTGCTTTGATCTTTTATAAATTCAATGGAAAATATAAATAAAATACGATATGATTTCTAATGTCGTTTGTTCGAATAAGCCCGAATCTGATGTAGACTTCATTAAGGCTTTAGAGGAATATATTCAATACTTTAACCATAAAAGGATTAAATTCCGGTTGAAAGGAAAGAGTCCGGTCTAATGCCGAACTCTTTCAAAATGGGATTAATAATTTACTATCCAACTTTTGGGATACAGTTAATTTTGGGGTATATTATTCGGATAGAATTAATATCCGAATATTTCTTCTTTCGTCAGTTTCTGAACAGGGCCGTATTTTTGTAGTCCTTTCAGGTCAAGGTCTTTTTCGTCACCTAATACACAGTACGTATACTTACGGTCTTTTACCCATTTTTCCTGGAATGCTTTGATTTCAGGGAGAGTCAATGTTTGTGCTTGTTCAAACAGTTCTTTCCGGCTATCGGTAGACTGTCCTAAATCCTGAGAATACAAATAAGACCAGAGTACACCTGATTTTGTGATACGTTCCGTACGCAAACGAGTGATAAGTGCATCTTTTGCCAGGTTGAATGCTTTTTCCGATTCCGGCATATTGTTGATGATTTCATCAAAAGCCTTCATTGCATCAATCATTTTATCATTTTGAGTAGCAATAAATGTACGGTATACATACGGGTATTTCAGCTTGGAAGGAGTAATCAGGAATGCTCCGGCAGAGTAAGCCAAACCGCGGGCTTCACGCATTTCCTGGAATACGATGGCATTCATACCTCCACCGAAGTATTCGTTATACATATTCAATGTCGGCTGGATAGCAGGGTCGAATTTTTCTCCACGGTTGGATACTGCTGAGAAATAAATTTGTTTTGCATCATATTGAGCAAGCAATACTTTATTTTCTTTGGTTTCCTGTTGTGTAAATTCAATACCAGCCGGAACCGGATTTAATTTTTCAGGTACATTATGATACTTCTGTATGATATCCAGTAAAGCCTGTGGCTTTTCCGGGCCGTAATATAAGATTTTGTGTTCGAAGGAATTGATCTTATGAATGCGGTCTACTAACTCTTGTGGGTCCATTTGTTGTAATTCAGCGGTTGTCAATACATTTGTTGCCGGAGATTTAGGTCCCCAGATAGCGTATTGGATTAATTGATTGAAGTTCTGCCCCTGATTTAATTTAGCATCAGACCGTTTTTTCAAGATATCGCCGGCCAGATTCGTATAAGCCTCCTTATTTACTTGGGCATCGGCTAAGATTTCTTCAAACAGCGCCATTGCTTTCGGCATATTTTCTTTCAGGCCTTCCAGCATCACATAGGTACGGTCTGATCCGGGGAATACACTGAAATAACAGGCTAACCGATAAAATTCTTCATTGATTTCTTTCAGGCTTTTCTTTGAAGTACCCAAATATTTCATGTATTCGAAAGCGGTTCCCATTGCTTTGTCGTTGTTGTTGCCCATATCGAACACATACATTAGGGAGAAGATATCGTTAGACGTATTTTCTTTGTAAAGAACAGGTATATTTGATTTTGCTGTTAACTTTTGCAAATCTTTATTGTAATCAAGGAATACCGGTTCGATCGGTGCAACTTTTGCAGTCTGTATATCTTTTAAGAATGTACTCGAGCTGTCGCGGTTCATTACAATAGGAGTAATTTGTGGCTTGTCGATTTTCTTTTCGTTCGGGTCTTTACCTTCTCTTTTATAAATAAGGGCATAGTTGTCGCCGAAGTATTTATTGGCAAAATCAACAATCTGTTGTTTTGTAACTTTACTCATACGATCCAGTGATGCAACTTCATCTTTCCAGTCTACACCATCAATGAAAGAAGAAACAAACATATCGGCACGTCCTCCATTCTGGTCCAGGCGGTACATTTGTCTCAGTTTATAGTTGTTGATTGACGCTTCGAGCAGGCCTTCATCGAAGTCTCCTTTTTTCAATTTTTCTATTTCAGCCAGGAATAAGTCTTTTACTTCGTCCAGTGTTTGTCCTTGCTTCGGACGTCCGCTCATTACAAAAGCATTATAATCGGACATGCCATAAGTTCCGGCATAGCAGCTTAATACTTTCTGTTGTTGAACTAAGTCCACATCCAATAAACCGGCTTTTCCATTGTTTACAATTTCTCCGGTCAACTCTAATAAATCCTGTTCCGGTGATGCTGCGCCAGGAAAACGCCAGCCTAATGTGACATTTTCAGCATCCAGTCCTAAAACTTCTTTGACAACCGGCGCTTTGATAGGCGATTCGTGGGTAACCGGTAGTTTAGGCAGGTTCGGATTGGGTTTCATACCTCCGAAATACTTGTTGATAATTTCGATAGTTTGGTCAGGATCGAAATCTCCGGACATACAAATAGCCATGTTATTAGGTACATACCAAATATTATGATAATTTTTAATATTGGTAATGGACGGATTTTTCAGGTTTTCCTGAGTCCCTAATACGGTTTGTGTTCCATAAGGATGGTCGGGGAAGAGTGAACTTAATACAGCTTCATAAACTTTACGCCCGTCACTGGTTAATGACATATTTTTTTCTTCATATACCGTTTCCAGTTCGGTATGGAAGCCGCGGATTACGTTATTTTCGAAGCGATCGGCTTGAATCTTCGCCCAGTTTTCCACCTGATTGGATGGGATATCCTCAATGTATACGGTTTGGTCGAAACCTGTATATGCATTGGTTCCGGTAGCACCGATAGCAGACATTAATTTGTCATACTCATTCGGTATCGACAGTTTGGATGCTTCATACGAAACACTATCTATCTGGTGGTAGATTGCTTTTCGCTCTGCTTCATCTGTTGTTTTCCGGTAGACCTCAAACAGTTGTTCGATTTGATCGAGCATAGGTTTTTCCTGTTCATAATTTTGTGTTCCGAACTGTTGGGTTCCTTTGAACATCAGGTGTTCGAAGTAGTGTGCCAGACCGGTAGTTTCTGCGGGGTCGTTTTTACCTCCGACACGAACCGCAATGAATGTTTGGATACGAGGCGTTTCTTTGTTTACTGTCATATACACCTTTAGACCGTTGTCGAGTGTGTAAATGCGGGCTTTCAGAGGATCATTAGGGACCGACTCATATTTAAACTGAGAGGTCTTTGCGCAGGCAGTCGCCAGTAATAGAATGACGGCTAACTGGATAAACTGGGTAATTTTACGCATAAGTTTTAGATTTAGATAAATAATATGTGCCAAATATAGAAAAATAAAGGCTGATTCAACTATTTAAATAAAGTTTTTATTTGGTTGACAGTTAACTAATGGTTATTGGCTGTTTTGGGGCTTTCTGCAGTTTAGCAAACTGTTAGTCAATAAAAAAAGAAGGGCGTACTTCTATAAAAGTAACGCCCTTCTTAAAGTTATACTTAGATTAAAAACACATTTTATATTTATTATTATTCATTTGAATTCCAGAAAGGAGCTTGAACTAAAGTTGCATCTTTATCTATCTGATCCTGGAAGATAGGCATCCAATACTGTTTTTTCTGATAGGAGCGTAACAGGCATTTTGTGCGGACAAAGAATGAATTGCTTTTTGTTGCATCATCTGAATATTCCGTGCCGTTAAAGTTCATACCATAATCGTATCCATTCAGCAATTGTTCTCCTAATTTCCAGCGACGGATGTCATGATAACGGATTCCTTCGCAACACAGTTCTACACGGCGTTCTTTCCGGATAAGTTCCCGTACGCTGGCTTGGTCATTTTTGTACGGAATACGTTGAAAACCGTTGTTGTCGGTTCCTGTTCCATATTCAGGAATACCGGCACGTTCGCGTATCTTGTTTAAGTAAGTGATAATGTCGGAATTTCCCGGCTCACATTCGTTTAGAGCTTCTGCATAGTTTAGGTATGCTTCTCCTAAACGGTATAAGATTCCCGGACGATAAGGACGTTTTCCGTCTCTGGGGATTGATTCCAAAGAGATCTTTTTCCGGTTCAGGTAGCCGTTTTGGGGTGCATCGTGTGTCGGACCGCCGTCTGCCTGGTTTGACATCATTTCCGTTGCCCGGTTTTCTTGATGGAACCAAGCGCCATTGTATAAAACGGTTAAGTAAAAACGGGGTTCACGGTTACTGTACATATTGAATGTATTCGGAGTTGTGATTTGTCCGGGTTTTACATTCGAAAATTTGCGGCATGGGTCCCAAGCTGTTTCACGGATTTCCGGTTCGGTGGAGAACCCTTTTTCCGTATAACCGGATGCTTCATTGATAATCGGAGAACCATCACTGTTGTATCCCAAGATAGGAGAGAGGCCGTTTTTCATAAAGAAAGCGTCTACTAAACTTTGGGTGACACCGTATCCTCCGTTACCTCCGCAACCGCGAGGTGTGGAATGCCCTTCCCAGTTGCTATAGTCACAATCCGGGCGGGCGAACAGGATTTCATTATTCCCTTCGGATGTTTTCTTTAAGTGCAGGTTGTAGCAGGACATGAACGGGTCAATTTTCCCGTTGATATATTCATAATATAATCCGTGTCCTGCCGCATGTGCTTTATCTATTAACAGTTTGCAAGCATCAGCCGCTTTTTTCCATTTGGTTGCATCGTAAGAGGTATTGAAACGTTCTTTGCCATCATTGTTGACAATGCCTTTATACATTTCATTACCGTTGACCAATGGGCTTGCCGCGAATAATAGCATACGGGCACGCACCGCTAAACAAGCAATGGAGGTTGCACGTCCGAAAAAGGCTTCTTCCCATTTTGCCGGTAATTTATTAGACAAGTCCAGTAATTGCTTATCGAGCATATCTACCATATCGTCGAATGCCATCTGGCCGATGGACATTTCTTCTAATGGAGCATTAACATCTACAATATCTTCAAAATAAGGAACGGAACCATAGGCTTCTGTCATTGTCCAATAATAATAAGCTATCAGGAAACGGCATTCATTTCTCATTGTTTCGATGTCTTCTTCCGTAACTTTTTGTAACGGATTCGCATGTGCATTGTTTATTAAGATATAAGCTGCACGGATACGTTGTGGCAGATTTGCCCAGAAACCGGCATCCCAAGAAGAGTTTGTGTAAAAATTCCCTGTACGGAAATTTAATAAGGAGCCGCTCCACCATTGAACCCAACGTTGTGAAGGAGTCATGTCATCCCCTACAATTTCCCAACCTATTTTGTTGGCATATCCCCAATAAGGATCGGGAATGCTGGAGTAGATATTGGCTAACCAGTCTTCCGTACGTGTTTTATCATTAAAGACCATTTCCAGTGTCAATTGGTCATCCGGTGCGTTATCGATAAAATCGGCACAACCGTTCAATGTCAGGCATACTGCTGAAATTCCTATATATTTCAATAATTTGATTGCTTTCATATGTGTCATTTTATGCTATTAGAAATTAACATCCAGTCCGAAAGAAACAGATTTCATAATCGGATATTTCATACCATTTCCTGTATCCAGTTCAGGATCCCACATTTTGAATTTGGAGAAGGTCAGCAAATTAGAACCTTTCAGGTACAGGCGGAGTGATTTCACTCCGATTTTTCCCATCCATGTTTTGGGGAAGCGATAGCCTACTTCTATATCTTTCACACGCAACATGCTCATATTTCGTAGCCACCAAGTTGAATTTTTGGAGTTGTTTTCATTTTGTCCGTACGTCAGGCGCGGGTAGAAAACATCCTGGCTTGGATTATCCGGTGTCCACCTGTCCTGATAATTATCGTAAATATTATACATTGCTCCCATTGAACTGCCAGGCAGGAAACCGGAACCTCCGATAAATCTCCATGTATTACCATTACCCTGGAAGAATATGTTCACATCTACATTTTTGTAAGATGCATTCACGCCGAATCCATATACGATTTGGGGGTCGACTGTTCCTCCTAAAGGAACTTCATCCATGTCTGTTATTGCTCCGTCACCGTCGATGTCAATATATTTGATATCTCCCGGACGAACTTTCGAACTAAAAGTATGTGTCGGAATATCTTTCTTCAGCGTACCTTCTTCTACATTTTCAAAATCAGCTTCTGTAAATAATCCATCAGCAACCAGACCGAATAACTGTCCGACAGGCAGACCTGTTCTTTGCCGGTTAGTCCCCATCACTCCGGGGGCTTCATCCTGTTCAACAATTTTATTTTTGGCATAAGTCAGTGTGCCCCGGAAACCGACATACAAGTCTTTGTTTATTTGCTTATTGTATGTGAGTGATAAATCAATACCTTGGTTGTCTACTTTTCCGAAGTTAGCCCATGGCGTGTTAATGAAGCCGGCTGCAGAGGGTATGGTATTTCTTTTCATAAAGATATCGCGGCGATGTTCCTTGAACCAATCGACTTGCAGGTCTAAAGCATTCCATAGGCCCAATTCCAAACCAACATCTATTTTCTCGACAGTTTCCCAAGTCAGGTTCGGAATACCAAAATCACCTTCGAAGCGACCGGTACGATGGTAATCGTTGTTTACACCCCATTTGTATTGGTTGTCATCGCTACTATTAATGGTCGTAATATAGGCAAATCGGCGTCCTTCCAATTGGTCGTTACCAACTAACCCCCATGAACCTCTTAGTTTGATTTTAGAGAATGTGTCTTTGAATTTTTCCATAAAGGGTTCTTCCGAGAATAAGTAACCGATAGCAACAGAGGGGAAGAATCCGAATCGATAGCCTTTAGCAAAGTTTTCAGAACCGTTGTATCCGAAATTGAACTCTGCAATGTAGCGGTTTCCATATGTATAGGACGTTCTTCCTGCAATACCCATGCGGCGGAAAGGCACGATGCTGCCATCCTGGTAATCCCGTTGGTTGTACATAAACATGGCATCTACATTATGTTCTCCGAATTTCTGTGAATAGCTTAAATTACCTTCCAGGTAAGTGGCTTTATTTCCCCATTCTTTTTTTGAATCCGAGCCTAAGAACATTTGTCCGTAGTCTGCAATCGTAATATCCAGACTTCCATCTTCTTTACGTTGAGTTGCCGGGTAATAATAGTCCGGACTTTTTGAACGGACCACACCGGATCTCATATAACGGTCGAAAGAAAATATACCTTTCACTTTAAGTCCCGGAAGTAAGAATTTTAAATCTTGTTCCAACGAGAACAAGGACTCTATTTTTGCATTAGAATATGTGCTGAAACCATGTTGGGTTGCTCTGGACCACGGGTTTATACGGTTTTTCTCTTTAGGAATTTCTCCTGTGGAATAAATGGTCGGGTGAACAAACGGAGGTGTTTCAAAGGCGGCTCCTAATACATGGTCGGAGGCTCTTGTATCACCATCGTCAACCATACCGTTTGTTTCCTGCAGATAACCACCGATACTAATACGGGCAACAGTTGTTTTTGTGATGTTAACGTCCACATTTGAACGCATATTATATTTGTTCAGCTTTGTAGACGAATCCCATGTCTGGCTTTTATCCCGTTCGAAAATACCGCGTTCGCCATAGTAAGAAGCTACTAATGCATAGCGTAAAATATCGCTACCTCCGGTAATTGTCAGGTTTGCCCGTTGGTTTGTGGCATGGTCTCTTGTTATGGCATCCAGCCAGTCTACGTTCGGATATAATTCCGGGTCTGCGTTTGTACGGTATTTTTCAATTATTTCCGGGGAATAGACCTCTGAACCACCACCATCCAAAGATAATTCGTTCATTAATGAAAGATATTCTGTCGAACCGATGAATTTAGGCAGTTTGACCGGTTGGGTAAATCCTTGTTCATAATGTACATCCACAGAAGGTTTTCCTAATTTCCCTCGTTTGGTATTTACGATGATAACACCATTTGCACCACGAACTCCGTATACGGCACTGGCGGCTGCATCTTTCAGTACGGAAAATGATTCGATTTCGGAAGGGTCCATATCATCTAATGAACGTTCGATGCCATCAACCAATATCAGTGGGCTTCTTCCTGCATTTTGAAAAGAGGAGATACCGCGAATCCAGAAGTTGGAACCATCTACTCCCGGTTCTCCGGAACGTTGTACGGCAATTACACCGGCTAACTGACCGGCAAGGTTATTACTTAACGCACGTGTCGGGCTTTGTTGTAAATGTCCGGGATCTATTGTTGTGATAGAACCGACAATGGATTCCCTTTTCTGTGAACCGAACCCGACCACTACTACTTCATTTAAGCCAGTAGAGACTTCTTTCAAATTGACATTGATATTGATTTGGTTTCCTACTTTTATATCCTGAGACTCAAAACCAATGTAGCTGAATGTTAGTGTGGAAGTTTTACTGGGAACACTTAAGAAATAGTTACCGTTAATATCGGTAGTGGCACCAATATTGGTTGCTTTAACAACAACATTCACACCGGGTAGAGGATTTCCTTGTTCATCCCAAACCGTACCGTTAATGTTAATTCCTTTTTGAGGCTGTTGTTGGTTTGCTACTGTGTTCGATAAGATGACCTGTCTGCCTTTTATTTCATAACGGATGCCTGTTTCTTGTGTAAGCAGTTCCATAATCGTTGATATGTTTTTATTCTCAACTTGGATGGAAACTTTTTTGTCGAGTGTTTTTAACAGGTTGTTCGTGTAGATAAAAATAAACTCACTGTTCTTTTCGATGTAATTCATTACTTCTTTCACAGTTTTGTTCTCTATTCTGACTGTGAAACTTTTATCTTGTTCATAGGTATCATTCGCTGATGCATATAAAGGAATGGTAGAAAAAGATAAAAAAATACTAATTATTAAAAACAAAAAATCTTTTTTCCTTGGTATCCACCAAGGATTAATTTTCTTATTCATAACTTTACTTAGATTTTTGATTAATCACTGAAAATTTTTGATTGAAAAATCTCTACCGGAGGACATGGCAGTGTCTTCCGGTTTTTATATTGAAATGTTGCTATTTTTTATTCATGGTATAATTTTTTAGATTAACAAATTAGGTTATCACTCTCTTTTTAAATGAATTATTCCGTTTTCTTCGCGCGCAGAAATAGGTATCATCGATTTAATGTTGTCTATAATTTCATCCAAATTGTCTCGCAGGTCTAACTTCCCGTATACTTGTTCGTTTGCCAACGATGAGTCACATTTTATGGGGGTTCCATATAGCAAACTCAGGCGCTCGGCAAGTTGCCGGAGGTGGTCTCCGTTTAAAATCATTATTCCGTCAATCCAGGCTCTGTAGTCTTTTGCATTTACCTGTTTTTTGCCGGTAATGTTGTTTTGTTCGAGCGATACGAGTTCATCCGGTTGCATTTGTATTGTTTGATTGTTCCGGTCTTTGATTTCTACTGCTCCGTTTACAAGAACGACCCGGCTGGCAGGCATTTGTTTATAGGCAAATACATCGAAGGAGGTACCCAGCACTTTTACATCGAACCCGTCTGTATTTACGTAAAAGGGGCGGTTTTGGTCATGGGTTACTTCCAGATACACTTCACCTTCTACATAAATTTCTCGTTTCTTTTCATTGAAAACACGCGGATAGATAACTTTCGTTCCGGCGTTGACCCAGACTTTCGTTCCGTCTGATAATAAGAGTTGCGAACGTTTTCCTTTGGGGACAATCAACTGGTTATATAGTTCCTGGATTGTTGTTTCCTTTTGGGGTTGTTCTTTTTCCAGAGAGAGCTTTTCCGAGTTGACAGACACATTTCCTTCGGGGGTATAAGTGATTTGTGCATCTGTCGCTAATTGGTGTTTTTCCATGTCTGACATAACCAGGACTACCTCGTCCGTATCTTCGAATGACGGTAATTCTATTTGGGATATAATATTCCTGATATTATCCTGTTGGGGGGAATGATTGATAATGTGAATGGCCGCAACTAATATGGCTATGGAAGCGGCAATGGATGTAACTGTTATGTAGAATGTTTTTAATGTTTTTTTCTTTTCAGGTACCAATGGTTGCAGATTCATTTTTCCCTGTATCTTTCTAAGTGTTTGTTCGCGGATAGAATCTGTTATGCCTGATTCAATTTCCGGCGAGCAGTGCTCCCAGAAAAAATCCAGTTTTTTCTGTGTCTCCTTGTCTGCAGGTTGGAAAAGGTCTTTATCTGCTATGTTTTGTTTTTTCTTCATTCAGCCTTTCTATGGTACTACATAAAAAAGACGCAGATTAAAGAAAAATATCCTATTCGAAAAGATGATTTTTTTGAAAAAAATTATTTTTCGAGAACTTGTGATATAAGGCTTAGGGCTTTTGCGATATGTATGTTGATGGTTTTCACTGAGATATTTAAAATTTGGGCAATTTCTTTGTAAGGCGTTTTTTCTATTTTTGCCAACATGAAAACTTCTTTGCATTTGGGAGGAAGTGAAGAAATGGCCTGGTTGATTTTTTTTATTTCTTCTTCACTGATTATTGCATGGTCGGGGGATTGGACTAATGGTATATAGTAATCTTCTATTTCATCAAACGAAACGGTAGTGTCCGGATGTTCTTTCCGTAAATAGGAAATAGCTTTGTTTCTGACAATAATAAGCAGCCATGGTTTTATTTGTTGGATTTGATGAAGATTCCGGCGGTTGTTCCATACTTCCAGAAATACATCACTGACAATTTCCTCTGCTATTTCCCGGGTATTCACATATCCTATAGCGAAATGATAGAGGTCTTTTGAGTACATATCCATAAAAGAACGGAAAGCACTCTGGTCTCCTTCTTCTATTTTTTGCACATAAAAACCTTCTTTAGGCATATGGTGATTTTCGATTTGCGTTTACCTTTAGACAACCAATATAAGGATGAATAAAAAAGGAAGTGGGTTGTCGTCCACACTTCGTAAGGTATCGCCAGAGACCTAAGCACACGCAAACAAACAACCCACTGGATATAGCAGTTGCTTGTGCCTTGTGTGCTGTCAAAACTGGCGATTTTAACGAAGTAAGGCACTTCCAAATATTAATATATTGTCCTATAGGACTGAGCAAATATACAATTTTTTTATTTTGAAATTTTAGTAAAGATAATTATTGTAATTAAAATAAAAAGGTCCCTGTTCTGATAAGGAATCAGACAGGAACCTTTATATATTCGAATTAATTATAAGTTAGTTTCTTATAATCCGAAAACCTTTTTTACTTTATCTACATAGTCCAGTTTTTCCCAAGTGAAAAGTTCTACTTCGCACATGGTTGGTTCCGGATTATAACGGGAAGTAAATGTTTTAGTAACGATCTGAGGAGTACGTCCCATATGGCCGTAGGAAGCTGTTTCCAGATAAATCGGATTACGTAATTTCAAACGTTCTTCAATTGCTTTCGGACGCATATCGAAAATATCCCAGATTTTCTCTGCAATTTCTCCATCTGTCATTTTCACATTGGAACGGCCAAATGTGTTTACGAAAATATTCATAGGTTTAGCTACGCCAATCGCATATGAGACTTGTACAAGCATTTCGTCGGCAACACCTGCTGCAACCATATTCTTTGCAATATGGCGGGCTGCATAAGCCGCAGAGCGGTCTACCTTGGAAGGATCTTTTCCTGAGAAAGCGCCACCGCCATGAGCTCCTTTGCCACCGTAGGTATCAACAATAATTTTACGTCCTGTTAAACCTGTGTCCCCATGAGGACCTCCGATAACGAATTTACCGGTCGGGTTTACATGGTAGATAATATTGTCATTGAATAATGCCTGTACATGAGCCGGATATTGTGCCTTTACGCGTGGAACCAGAATATTCTTAACGTCATCTGCAATTTTCTTCTGCATGGCGACGTCTGCTTCTTCCTGCGTAATACCTTTTGCGGTAATAAACTCATCATGCTGGGTTGAAACAACAATGGTATCGATGCGTAATGGTTTGCCATTATCATCGTATTCGATAGTAACCTGACTTTTTGCATCCGGACGGAGGTAAGGCATCAGGTCATTTTCGTTCTTGCGGATTTCGGCAAGTTCCCATAATAAACTATGCGAAAGATCCAGTGCAAGAGGCATGTAGTTCTCGGTTTCATTTGTTGCATAACCGAACATCATACCTTGGTCCCCTGCTCCTTGGTTATACGGATCTTCACGTTCGACACCACGGTTAATGTCGCCACTCTGTTCGTGGATTGACGAGAAAACGCCACAGGATTTAGCTTCAAACTGGTATTCACTTTTGGTGTAACCAATCTTTTCGATTACGCCGCGAGCAACTTCCTGCACATCTACATATGCACTTGATTTAACTTCTCCAGCCAAGACAACCTGTCCGGTTGTAACAAGGGTTTCGCAAGCAACTTTCGAGTTCTTGTCGTAAGCAAGGAACTCATCCAGCAAAGCATCCGATATTTGATCGGCTACTTTATCGGGGTGCCCTTCGGACACCGATTCGGAGGTAAATAAATAACTCATCGTTTTTGTTGTTGACAGTTGGCCGTTGACAGTCGACTCATCGGAAATATAATGCCTAAAGATGGGCTGTCAATTTGCAACTGACGGTTAATAATTAAAATATTGGATTGACGAGGGGAAATTTGCTTGCCGGACGGCCATGAAAGATGAAGCTTGTTTTTAGCATTTTTTCCTGTGGTTGCAAGCAATACAAATCTATCCACATCAATTCGGATGCAAAGTTATAAATTAATTGATAATTAGAAGGTGAAACCGCTAATTATTTCTTTTTTTTAGAGTTGCGCAAGGCTTTTTTATACTTGAAACCTGCTTTGTATTTGGCCGAATCAGAGCCATGAGTCCCTTTAAGAAAATCGGAAAACTTTATTTTACGTTCACCGGTATTTTCATCTTTGGCTTTATTCTTAAAAACCATTCCTCCACCGGTCAAGATTTTTTCTATATCGTTCATATTTCTTCGTTTAGTTCAATAATACGTTTTTTTAATACAGGGTGTGTCACAAAAGGAGCTATCTCAGATAGAGGTTCCATCACAAATTTTCGTTTGTGCATTAAGGGGTGAGGTAATACCAATTCTTCGGATTGCAAAACCAGTCCGTCATACATTAATAGGTCGATGTCGATAACACGGTCGTGGTATGTACCCTTGCTTTTTTCAGTACGCCCAAGTTCTTTTTCAAATTCCTGGGTCAGATGAAGCAATTCGATGGGAGAGAGGGATGTCCTTATTTTAATGGCAGCATTCAGGAATTTATTCGAGGATTCAAATCCCCAGGGTTCTGTTTCGTAAAAGGAGGAAAGGGCGAGAACATCTCCCGCCCTTCTGGCTAACAGCGAAGCGGCTGTTATCATATTTTTCCGTTTGTTACCGATATTTGTCCCTAATCCCAGATATACGATAGCCATAAACTGTTTTTTTAAAGAATCAACATAGCATCACCATAGGCTCCGAAACGGTATTTTTCTTTCAGGGCAACCTCATATGCTTCCATAATCAGGTCATAACCGCCAAAAGAAGCAGTCATCATCAATAGAGTGGAAAGGGGCATATGTAAATTGGTAATCATGCTGGTAGCCACACTGAAATCATAAGGAGGGAAAATAAATTTGTTAGTCCATCCCTCAAATTCTTTTAGGTGTCCGTCTGTACTCACGGCTGTTTCGATGGCACGCATTACGGATGTACCGACTGCACAAATCTGTTGTCCTGCATCTTTACCTTTGTTTACGATATCCACTACATCTGCATTCACAACCATTTGTTCGGAATCCATCTTGTGTTTGGTCAGGTCTTCCACATCTATTTCACGGAAATTACCCAAGCCGGAATGAAGTGTCAGAAATGCAAATTTGCAGTCTTTTATTTCCAGACGTTTCATTAATTCACGGCTGAAATGCAGACCGGCTGCCGGAGCAACAACTGCACCTTCTTCTGCTGCGAAGATATTCTGATAACGTTCTTCATCTTCAGGTTCCACCGGACGATCTATATATTTGGGCAGTGGAGTTTCGCCTAAAGCATATAAAGCTTTTTTAAATTCATCATGGTTCCCGTCATACAGGAAACGTAGCGTACGGCCACGGGAAGTCGTATTGTCTATTACTTCAGCAACCATTGAGTCGTCTTCCCCAAAGTATAGTTTGTTGCCAATACGTATTTTTCGTGCCGGATCAACCAATACATCCCATAAACGGAGGTCCGCATTTAACTCGCGTAATAGAAAAACTTCGATGCGTGCACCTGTTTTTTCCTTATTTCCATACAGGCGGGCAGGAAATACTTTTGTGTTGTTGAAAATGAATACATCTTTTTCTCCGAAATAGTTCAATAGGTCTTTAAATACTTTATGTTCTATTTCTCCGGTTTTGCGGTTGATAACCATCAACCTGGCTTCGTCCCTGTTCTTTGCCGGCTGAAGAGCTATAAGCTCCTGCGGTAAGTTAAATTTGAATTTAGAAAGCTTCATAATGCAACTTTATTTTATTTTTATCATTATACAAAATAACTACACAGATTGCACATCTGTTTCTACAGAAGGTATTGCCTGGTCTAAAAATGTATCGATATCGTCTGTCGACATACATTGTGCCAGTGTGATATCTCCGATACGAGTACGTTCCAAGGCTGTTAAATGGGCTCCGGAATGCAATGCTACGCCAATGTCGCGTGCCAATGCCCGTATATAAGTACCTTTACTGCATACTACGCGTATTTTGATCACAGGCAGGTTACATTCCAGTAATTCCATCTCGTCAATGACCAGCGTCTTGGACCTCAATTCAACTTCTTCCCCCTTACGTGCCAGTTCATAAGCCCGCTTACCTTCCACTTTACATGCCGAGAATACGGGTGGCACTTGCTGAATCGTTCCCACAAACGATTGCAATACTTTTTCAACTTCCTCGCAAGTGATATGTTCTGTCGGATATACTCCGTCTATTTCTTTTTCAAGATCAAAAGAAGGTGTTGTTTCTCCGAGTTTCAATGTGGCAACATATTCTTTTGTCTGATATTGGAATTCATCTATCCTTTTAGTGGCTTTGCCGGTACAGATAATCATGACTCCTGTTGCAAGCGGGTCTAATGTTCCGGCGTGCCCAACCTTGATTTTTTTTACTTTCAGCTTCCGTGACAGTTTGTAGCGGAATTTGTTTACCAAATCGAAGGAGGTCCACTTCAAAGGTTTATTAAAATATAGTACTTCTCCTGCTATAAAATCCATTCCCGTTATGATTAGGATAGTGCTTCCTTTTTTAATTTAATAATGTGCAGGCTATTGTCACTAATCCTGCAATCGCACAATAAATGGCGAAATAAATAAGTTTGCCTTTTTTTACTATGTTAATCATCCATTTACAAGCGATACAACCGGAAATGAATGCTGCAAAAAATCCGACAACTAAAGAAAGTGCCGGTATATCCCCTGCAATAGCTTCGCCTTTTATTGCTTTCATGATGTCTAACAGTGCTTCCCCTAAAATCGGAGGAATTACCATCAGGAAAGAAAACTGGGCTAATTGAGCCTTATTGTTCCCTAATAACAATCCTGTTGCAATGGTTGTTCCCGAGCGGGAAAGTCCCGGCATTACCGCACAAGCCTGGGATAAACCGATGATAAAAGCGTCTTTTATCGAAATCTTATCTTTTTGGCGTGGTTTCGCATAGTAAGAAAAACTGAGTAATGCAGCAGTCAGTAGCAGCATAATACCTACAACCAATAGTCCGGAACCAAAAATTGCTTCAACCTTATCTTTGAAGAAAACTCCGACAATGCCAATAGGTATCATAGAAACCAAGATATTAATGACATACCGGGTTGCATCGTTCATTTCAAATTTGAACAGTCCGCGGAAAATCCATTCGATTTCTTTCCACAAAATCACCAATGTACTAAACACTGTTGCTACGTGGACAACAATAGTGAAAGCCAGATTTTCTTCTCCGTTTATGCCGAATAGGGCTGAGCCTATAGCTAAATGACCACTACTGCTGACTGGCAGATATTCCGTGAGTCCCTGTACGATACCCAATATCAGTGCTTCAAACCAACTCATTCCGTAGCTCTTTTATCTTTGCTGTTTTTTAATATACCGAAAATCATCAGGATAAAACCGAACAATGCAACTGCGGGTGCAATAACGATTCGGCGGGCACTGAATATTTCCGGATTAAAACCTGTAGGGTCTTGAGAACCGCCACCACTCATCAACATGAAACCGATTGCTATGATTACGATAGAAACGGCAATCAGTATAAAATTCTCTTTTCCAAAAGCAAAATCTCTTTTAGCCATACACATTATATATAATAAAGTTTATCAACACGCATTCTGAGGTATTTATTTACGGCAACGACTGTTGCCAGTATAGATAAGATAATACCCATAGCCAATACGCCGGCATATAGGCAAATCAACGTTTTAATATCCAGCAATTGAATAAAGCCGGATAACTCATTTTGCAAATAATATAATGCTCCGGTAAGCATTAATATCGCAAGGATAGACGCGAAAATGCCACTTACCACATTATACCTTACAAAGGGCTTTCTGATAAATCCGGGAGTCGCTCCAACGAGTTTCATCGTATGAATCAGGAACCGTTTAGAATAAATCAACAAGCGTATTGTATTACTGATCAGAACGAATGATATCGCCATAAGCATGACGGCAAGTCCGAGCAAAATAATGCTGACACGCTTCATGTTGTCGTTCACCATTTGCATCATATCTTTACGGTAGAGCAAATCGGATACGGTCGTATAATTTTTGATTCTTTTTTCGATTAACTGTAAGCTGTCAGGATTGGCATATTCGGAGTGCAACTTTACTTCGATGGAAGCTTGAAGCGGATTGAAGCCAAGAAATGTTTCAGGGTTTTCTCCCAGTTCTTCCTCCAGTTCTTTCGCAGCCTGTTCCTTGGAAATATATTCTGTCGATTTGATAAAAGGCATTGTATCAAGTGTTTTTTGCATTTTCTTGATATCCGCCTCTTTTTGGTTGTCTTTTAAAATAATGGAGAACGAAATATTCTCTTTTACATATACCGAGAGCTTGTTTCCTAATAATCCCATCAAAAAAATGAGTCCCAAAAGAAAGAGTACCAATGAGATACTGATAATGGAAGTCAAACGAGAATTAAAAAAAGAAACAGCCCCTACCTTATTCTTTTCAGCCATTAGACGTAACCTTGATTATTATTTAGTAAATTGGGGAGGCATGCATTAGAGAACATACCTCCCAATTTTTTTGCAAAAGAACGAATATTTTATGGAACAGCGGCTTCTTTATAATTCTTTAACTACTTGAATCCGCGTATAATAAATGTGGGCTTAGGGTAATTGGAAGAAAAAGAATGGGTCGTCATCATTGGTAGACATCATGATAATCCTTTTATTTTTTTCATCCACCGAAAAATATCCCCAATGGTCCAGTTTGTATTTTTTGACAGGGTTTCCATTCCAGTCAAATTGTTCTACATATATATAATGTTTTCCTTTACCGAAGTCCCGCATTACTTCCACAGGAGTACGTCCGCTGTACAGGCAATAAACGTAGTTGTCCTGTGCGCACATACCCCAATAGTGGGTGACATTTTGATCCAAGCCATCGGCCATTTTTAAAGAGCCGTCATTGAAATCTCCCTGTTGGAAATTTAATGTGCGGACTTCATTCGTCTCCATGTCTATGAATTTTAGTATCTTGAAATATTTATAAGCATAAACCATTCGCTTTTTCTTCGGATTGACACCAAAATCGCCAATATAGGTAAAAGGTGATTTCCGTTTAGGATTCAGTTGCAGGCTGAGTAATTCTTTTGTTATAACCGAATCTTTTTCTTTATAGACGCGGAAGATGCTCTTTCCGGTTTTACTGTCATCCGCATAAATAAAGTCTTCAGGTCCCAGGTTGACAATGTCCTGTTTGCTGCTCCAATATCCACCTTGTTTGGAGGTTGGAAAATGAAAATCCGGAGTGATATTCCCCTGTTTATCCAGTTTATAAAGTTGTTCGCGGGTGGATTCGAAAATGTAGGCATATAATGTGGTGTCCGGAGTTGGGATAATTGACGGATAGGCAAATTCATCCGCGCCATTCCCGCGAGGGGCAAGCGATTTCAGATGTACCATTTCCGGGTAATTGAAGATAAGAACTTGTCCGTCGCCTTGCTGGCGGGATAAATTGGATGTTATCAATTTATTTCCGCAAATAATCATATGGGGTTCTCCCGGTTTAAAGATGAAAGTATCGTTTGCTATATGTTCGCCTTTTAATTCGATAATACTTTCAAATGGATTTTTATTTTTTAGGAACACATCCCCGGCTTCTAAAGGAGGAAGCCTGGCTTCGGTTATAACAGTATCGGTTTTAGCAGCAATTACCGATGATTCTGCTTTTTTATGCTGGCAGGAGGATGCTAAAAACACCCCGAAAACTATAAAAAGCGAGTAATATTTGCTCATAGTTTTTCATATTAGATTAATAGGCGTAAGATACGATAAATTATTTGTCTACGAAATATTCGTATATGTTTTAATCTAAAACACCATTACTAATACAATCGAGTAGCGGATTCTACTTAGACACTGGTTCTGTCTTTTTAGGTGTGTTATTTAGGGTTTGAAATAACAAAAATTACAAAACCAGTGTCTGTATTCTGTCTCTTATCAGTCTTCAACCGGTTCTCCGAAAAGAGTGGCTGAGGAGGCGCGGTTGATGCGAACCTTTATAAATTGTCCGACATGATAATTCTTTTTATCGAAAATTACCACTTTGTTCTGGCTTGTACGGCCAAACAATTGTTCACGGGAACGCTTTGAAAAACCTTCAATCAGTACTTCAAAAGTTTTGCCTATATCCCGTTTGTTGCTTTCTTCGGAAAGTTGGTTTTGCAGGTCTATCATGCCCTGGAGGCGGCGTACTTTTTCTTTTTCAGATACCGTGTCCGGAAGATGTTTTGAGGCGTATGTACCCGGACGTTCCGAATATTTGAAAAGGAAAGCGCTATCGTATCCGACTTCACGCATGAGTGAAAGCGTTTCTTGATAATCTTCTTCTGTTTCGGAATGGAAACCGCAGAATAAGTCGGTGGAAATAGCACAATCAGGAAGAATGCGGCGGATAGCGGCAATGCGGTCCAGGTACCATTCGCGGGTATACTTGCGATTCATGACATTCAGGATGCGCGAACTGCCCGACTGCGCCGGCAAATGAATCATCTTGCAAATGTTGTCGTGGGCTGCAATGACGTGTAAAGTATCATCACTCATGTCTTTGGGGTGGGAAGTTGTAAAGCGGATACGCATTTCCGGTACTTCTTCTGCCGCACGTGCCAGCAAGATTGGGAATGAAATTTTTTCTCCGTCTTTCTCAAATAGGTAGGAATTTACGTTTTGTCCGAGAAGGGTTACCTCTTTGAATCCTTTGTCGCGCATGTCGCGGATTTCATTTAAGATACTTTCGATATCCCGGCTGCGTTCGCGTCCGCGGGTATAAGGAACAATACAATAGGTACAAAAATTATTGCACCCGCGCATAATCGATACAAAGCCGGAAATATGGACGCCGCCTATCTTTAGCGGGATTACATCCTTGTAAGTTTCCTGGGTGGACAATTCAACGTTGATGGCTTTCTCGCCATGCTCGACTGCTCCGATTAAATTCGGTAAATCCATATAGGAATCAGGACCTACTACCAGGTCGACATGGTGCTCTTTAATTAACGTCTCTTTCACACGTTCAGCCATGCATCCTAATACACCTACTATTAAGGATTTATTTTTTCTTTTTAACGATTGAAAATATTGGAGCCGGCTGTAAATTTTTTGTTCTGCATTGTCGCGGACAGAACAGGTATTTACAAAGATAGCATCAGCCTCTTCTATTTTGTCAGTCATCGAATAACCGTCCATTTGCATGATGGATGCTACAACTTCGCTGTCTGCGACATTCATCTGACAGCCATAAGTTTCAATGAACAATCTCTTTTCTGTGAACGCAGATTTTAAGTCCGCGTCATTTTCTTGAATAGTCATCTTGTAATAATTAATTATAGTTAAATAAGTATTTTTGTCAAAAATAATCCTTCAAACGTTTGCGTAGTTCAAAACCGCCGGTTATATTTGCATACGAAAAACGTAAATTTTTTCATAGTTAAGGTTTTGGTTAAATCGAATAAGGGTGGCTGTGAAGTTACCCTTATTTACTTTTATAATGTTTATATCTTTCCTCTCTTTCACTTCTAAATAATTTTATCTACATTTGGAGTGCAAAAATAATCAAAAGTTATGGATAATGCAGGCGATTGGCTTTATATTGTTTTTCTGATTGTTGCAGGAATTAGTGGTTTACTAAGTTCTAAGAAAAAGAAAAAACATCCTACGGAAGTGCTTGGGCAACCCGGCAGGGAAATTGTCGTGGAACACAAGGAGGCTCCCCAGAAAGGTTTTTGGGAATTGTTGGAAGAAATGCAACAGGAAAAAACACAACCTGTACAGCCCGTCGTTACCAGTAAAAAGAAGCAGAAAACACCTAAAGCCGCGTCACCCGCATCATTTGAAAATATAAAGAATGCTTCTAAGGCAACTTCTATTGCCCGGCAAAGTATTATGGCCGATAATCCGGTAGATGATAGCTTGTTGGATGATATGGATTTTGATAATGCCGCAGAATTACGAAAAGCGGTTATTTATAGCGAAATACTAAATCGTAAATATTAATCCGTTTCCTTTTTTTAATACCTTTGTGCCCGTTCTGATTAATGTTGATGTATTAACTTATTTAACAACAATATAATATCATGGCTTTAAAATTTATTACAGCTGAAGAGGCTGCTTCATTCGTACATCACGATGATAATGTAGGCTTTAGTGGATTTACTCCTGCTGGATGTCCTAAAGTTGTATCCGGAGCGATTGCAAGAAAAGCAATTGCAGAGCATGAAAAAGGCAATCCTTTCCAGATTGGTATGTTTACCGGTGCTTCGACAGGTGATAAACTGGACGGGGAACTGGCGCGTGCCAATGCTATCAAGTTCCGTACTCCGTATCAGTCAAATAAGGATTTACGTGCTTTGCTGAATGCACATGGCGCTCAGTATTTCGATATGCACCTTTCTGAATTGGCTCAGGATTTGCGTTATGGTTTTCTCGGTAAGGTAGACGTTGCAATCGTTGAAGCTGCCGATGTAACTGAAGACGGTGAAATCGTTCCTACCAGTGGTGTGGGTATCCTGCCTACTATTTGTCGTATGGCAGACCGTATCATTGTAGAATTGAACAGCCGCCATCCGAAAGAAATCCGTGGCATGCATGATATTTACGAACCGGCAGATCCTCCTTACCGTCGTGAAATTCCTATTTATACGCCTTCCGACCGCATCGGTAGCCCGTTTGTGAAAGTGGATCCGGCCAAGATTGTTGGCGTAGTCAGGACAGAAGAACCGAACGAAGGTGGTAAATTTACTCCGCTGGATGATGTAACAATGGCTATCGGACAGAATGTTGCCAACTTCCTGGTTTCTGAAATTCAGGCTGGTCGTCTGCCGAAAGAATTTGTTCCATTGCAGAGTGGGGTAGGTAATGTTGCTAATGCAGTGCTTGGTTGTATGGGCGCCAATAAGGACATTCCTGCTTTCAATGTATATACCGAAGTTATCCAGGATGCTGTTATCAGTTTGATGAAAGAAGGCCGTGTTAAGTTTGCAAGCGGTTGTTCTCTGTCGGTCAGCAATGAAGTGATTCGTGAAATCTATGCTAATCTGGACTTCTTTAAGGATAAAATTTTATTGCGTCCGCAAGAAATCTCCAATAACCCGGAAGTGGCACGCCGCTTAGGTTTGATTGCTATCAATACAGCACTGGAAGCTGATATATTCGGCAATATCAACTCGACTCACGTATCAGGAACCAAGATGATGAATGGTATAGGTGGCTCCGGCGACTTTACCCGTTCCGCTATGTTGTCCATCTTTACTACTCCTTCTACAGCTAAAGATGGTAAGATTAGCGCATTTGTTCCGATGGTTTCTCACCTCGACCACAGCGAACACTCGGTTAAGATAATTATTTCTGAATACGGTGTGGCTGATTTGCGTGGTAAGTCTCCGATACAACGTGCACGTTGCATCATTGAAAATTGCGTTCATCCGGACTACAGACCGTTGTTGAATGAATATCTGGAAATGGGCATTAAGGGACATACGCCTCAAAATTTAAAATGTTGCTTTGCCTTCCATGAAGAATTGGCTGCAAGTGGCGATATGCACAATGTGGATTGGAGCAAATATAATAAGTAATAGATATAACTATTAATACGACAAAAGGCTGCTTAATTCATTTTAGGCAGCCCTTTTTGTGTATTACTGTATGTAGGTATTCGGCGCTGTTTTATGACATATTGAAAGTATATTCCCTTTATTGCTAACTTAGGCTTTGTGTATAAAAGCTGTTTCAGGAAGAATCTGTCTCTTTTAGATGTCAAACCGGGAGATTTTTAACACTGTCCGGCACCTGTTTTCATTTACTTGGTGGGTAATTCCAGTTGTTTCCGCAACTAATTCCAATTATCTGCGGACCAAAAAACAATAATCTGCGCGGCAAAACACCTGTATTTTGAATTTAAAACATATATGTTTTGAATTCAAAGCATATATGTTTCGTTTTTCGATGTTATTAAGCAGAGACGCGACTCTGGAATGGTCTGTAAAGCTAACATTACGCGGATATCAATTAGCTTGCTATCTCCTCAAAAAAATAACAATATGATTAGACGCGGATGACGCAAAAAAACGCGGATTAATACAGTTTTTCATTTCTTAATCCGCGTTTTTCGCGTCATCCGCGTCCAATAAATACTATCCGCCTCTTGATTCAATTAGTAAGTATACCAGTCTCAGCGCTAACAAAGCGGAAAAATTAAACCTCTCGAGAGTGGCATATTGGAAAAGCGCCTTGGATTATCCTCGGTATAGGCGAAGCTGGGAACGGTTGTTTTGTCAAATTGACAAAAGTATAGCTGGACATCTTCAGGAGGTGCGGCATAATGTAATTCGTAATTTGTTTTCATTGTTCGGGAATTATTCGGTTTTCAGGAAATATGCAGGAATATTTCCTGACATGGTGGGATTCAAGGGAAAACCACCCCCTGTAACCAATTTGAAATACGAATGTAACACCTCATTCAATTGCTTGTAACAGCTTCTTAATATCTGTTTCGTTCCTTTGCAACAGAATAAAAATGATAAGCAACGTGAGAAAGTTTTTCGAGAAAATAGTAGAAGGAGGATTACTTATCAGCGGAGGGGTCAGTAGCTTCACCATATTGCTGATAGTTTTTTTCCTTTTTAAGGAAGCCGGTGGACTGTTTAATACTCCGGCGGTAGAAGAAGGATATGTGCTGGCAGTGAATAATGCCAACACGGTAGAGAACCTTTCCCCGGAAAAAATTATGGATGTTTTTGACGGAGAGATTACAAACTGGAACGAAATAGGAGGTACAGACCAGGATATCCTTGTATTTCGTTTTTCTGATTTAACAAATTATTTTTCAGAAGAAGAGTTGGGTGATGAGTTTCAGCATGTTCCTCAAAAGATAAGTGAGTTGGTTGCCCGTGAACCGGGAATTATCGCCTTTTTCCCAAAACAATATTTGTTGGCGGATGATTTTCAGGGCAGGGTACTCCCTGATGAGAATATTACTCCGGGAAAATTTTTTGGAGGAACGAAATGGTATCCGACAGCAACTCCGGCACCGATATTCGGATTGATACCCTTACTGCTCGGAACGTTGCTGGTCAGTATCGGGGCTATTGCTTTATCGCTTCCTTTCGGTTTGGCGGTTTCTATTTATCTGGCGGAGATTGCAAATAAGCGGACCCGCGATATGCTGAAGCCGATTATAGAATTGCTTGCAGGAATCCCTTCTGTTGTTTATGGTTTTTTCGGGTTGGTAGTGATTGTGCCGCTTATCCAAAAAACATTGGATTTACCGGTTGGGGAAACTGCTTTTGCTGGAAGTGTCGTTCTTGCTATCATGGCGCTTCCTACGATTATTACGGTAGCGGAAGATGCTATGCGTACAACGCCGCGTGCTATGAAAGAAGCAAGTCTTGCCTTGGGGGCTACCCAATGGCAGACGATTTATAAAGTAATCATTCCGTATTCTATTTCCGGCATTACTTCGGCGGTTGTGTTAGGTATCGGGCGTGCTATCGGAGAAACGATGGCTGTATTGATGGTAACCGGCAATGCTGCTGTAATACCGACCTCTTTCTTTGAGCCTGTACGTACTATTCCGGCAACAATTGCTGCAGAACTTGGTGAAGCTCCGGCTGGCGGTGCGCATTATGAAGCCTTATTCCTTCTGGGAGCGGTTTTGTTCCTCATCACTTTGTTGTTGAGTATCACGGTAGAATATATTTCATCTAAAAGAAAAATCTGATAAAGTTATGGCACCTGTTCAAAAAGTAGGAAACATAGATACGAATAAGCGAATGTCCCAGAAAGTGGCATTTGGCTTCTTTACCTTCCTGAGTTATTTGGTTGTAGTGATTTTGTTTATCATACTGGGTTTCATTATTATAAAAGGAGGAAGCGTTATCAGTTGGGATTTTCTGACTAAAGCGCCGGAAGAAGGGATGACTGCAGGTGGTATTTTCCCCGCAATTGTCGGAACCTTTTATTTGATACTCGGCAGTAGCCTGATTAGTTTCCCGATAGGTATCATGAGTGGTATTTATATGAATGAGTACGCTACAAACGGGAAACTGGTACGTTTCATCCGTATAATGACAAACAACCTGAGCGGGGTACCGTCTGTCGTATTTGGCTTGTTCGGTATGTCTTTGTTTGTGAATGCGTTGGGATGGGGAGACTCCATCATTGCAGGTTCGTTTACATTGGCTCTGATGTCTTTGCCGCTAATTATACGTACAACGGAAGAAGCGTTGAAGAGTATAGATGATTCGTTCCGCCATGGTAGCCTTGCTTTGGGAGCGACTAAATTACAGACAATCCGGCGGGTGGTTTTACCGATGGCATTTCCGAATATAATCACAGGGCTAATCCTGTCTGTCGGGCGTGTGTCGGGAGAAACGGCACCTATCCTGTTTACGGTTGCGGCTTATTTCCTTCCCCAACTGCCGGGAAGTATTTTCGACCAGTGTATGGCATTGCCTTACCATTTGTATGTGATTTCAACCAGTGGAACGGATATCGAAGCTTCGCGTGGTATGGCTTACGGAACGGCTCTTGTGTTGATTGCAATCGTGTTGGTGGTTAATCTGCTTGCTAATGCGCTCCGCAGTTATTTTGCGAAAAAGGTGAAAATGAACTGAAACATCACAGGAACCTAATAAAAACATCATCAAAAAGCCATGAAATTATGATATAAAGCTCATAAAACCGGTATACAGCTAACGGAAAATGGCAAATAAGTGATGACGACCATAGAAAGATAATAATTAGCTAATAAAAACATCATAAAGATAATAATGATAAATAATATGATAAAGATTGATGCTCAAAATGTAGACTTCTATTATGGGGATTTCCATGCATTGAAAAATATATCCATGGAAATAGAAGCAAACACCTCGGTCGCCTTTATCGGCCCGTCCGGTTGTGGCAAGTCTACATTTCTCCGTTTGTTTAACCGAATGAACGACCTCATCCCGGAAACACGTCTGGAAGGAAAAATCCTGATAGACGGAAGGGATATTTATGATAAAAGCGAGAAAGTAGACCAGCTTCGTAAAAATGTGGGGATGGTATTTCAGAAGCCGAACCCATTTCCAAAGACAATTTTTGAAAATGTAGCTTATGGCCTGCGGGTGAATGGAGTGAAAGACAACAGCTTTATTGAAGAAACAGTCGTGAAAACATTGAAGCAGGTAGTTCTTTGGGACGAAGTAAAAGATAAACTGAAAGATTCTGCTTTTGCTTTGTCCGGAGGCCAGCAACAGCGTCTCTGTATTGCACGTGCCCTGGCTATTTCCCCTTCTATTTTATTGATGGACGAACCGACTTCGGCACTCGACCCGATTTCAACCGGAAAGATTGAGGATTTAATCCATGAACTGAAAACAGAATATACGATTGTAATCGTTACACATAATATGCAGCAGGCTGCCCGTGTAAGTGATAAAACCGGTTATTTTTATCTGGGTGAACTGATTGAATACGGGAATACCCGTAAAATATTTACGAATCCGGAAAAAGAATCGACTCAAAATTATATAACGGGCCGTTTCGGATAGGAGATGTATAAGAGTAAATCACATCCGGAGTTATATTTTTTATAAACAGGGAAAGAATAAAAACAGAACAGATATGAAAGTTATAGAACAAGAAATAGTAGCGCTGAAGAATAGTATCAGCGAAATGTGGAGCCTTGTCCACCAACAGTTATATAATGCCGGAGAAGCGATGCTGACAGGTGATAAGGAACTTGCCTATAAAGTACTGAGCCGCGAACGCCGTGTGAATGCCTTTGAGTTGAAGATTGACAGCGATTGTGAAGACATCATCGCCCTTTATGCTCCCGTGGCAATCGATTTGCGTTTTGTATTGGCAATGTATAAGATTAATACAAACCTGGAACGCTTGGGAGACTTTGCCGAAAGCATAGCCCGTTTTGCCGGAAATATGCCTGAAGATGAACCTCTGGACCCGGAATTGATACGGATTACCCGTGTGGAAGAAATGCTGAAAGAACTTCTGAGCATGATCGCTCTGACCCAGGAGGCCTTTGAAAAAGAAAGTTCGGAAATAGCTTCCCGTATTTTCCTGAAAGACAACTTGATTGACGATATTAACCATAAATCATTACCTATTATCGCCCAATATATCGAAACTCATCCCGGAAGTGCACTTTCCGGTTTATATATGGCAGGTGTAATTCGGAAAATGGAACGTTTCGGCGACCATTGTACAAATATTGCAGAGGAATTAATCTTCTATCTGGATGCAAAGGTGATGAAGCATATGGGAAAAGCGGAAAATAGTTGACAGTTGACAAGTGACAAGTGACAGTTGACAGTTATTTTCGGCTTTCAGCCGATTAGTATATCGGGCGCGAAGCTTAACTGTCAACTGTCACTTGTCAACTGTCAACTGCTTCGTCGGCTTCGCCGACGAAGCCAGCTCTTCTTTTATTTTTTTTGTACAAAAATAGAGTAGGATTAAGGTAATTACTGCTGCAATCGAGTAGGGCAGTAGGTGCTGTGAAGAAATATCTCCGGTGACAAACTCATTGCTTCTGAGTTTTTCATCGGACATGCCTATTACAGCAAATGCGTTGTTTACAAAATGGGCGAATACAGGTATCCATATGTTCCGGCTCCAATAAAGCAAATAACCGAAATAAGCGCCTAACAACATACGTGGCAGGAATCCGAAAAACTGTAAATGAAAAGCACTGAAAAGGAATGCTGCACTCCAGATAACAATGTGGTGATTTTTTGTCCAACCTTCGATAATTCGCTGTAAAGCTCCCCTGAAAAGAAATTCTTCTGTAATACCTGCCGTTACTGCTATCACAAGCAAATTAAAAAGAACTATAGGCAACCGGTTATCGGAAATTAAAGAAAGTGTCAGTTTTTCGGCAAGGGCTTCCTGATCTATCATCCATTGTTCCACAGGGGCCAGAAAATCAGGTAATACCATTTGTTTGTTCAGAAGTCCTGTCAGGCTGATGGTTGGTGATAGCAGGAATACACAAACAAAAGTCAGTAGCAAAATATTTCCTTTGGGTATTTTTCGGATGGAAAGGTATTTTGCCGGATTATGGCTGCACGTATAGGCAATACCTACCGCCGGGAAAAGGAATGTTCCGATAGCGGACAGAAACTGGACGATCCGCATCATATTGGGGGATTCGTTCAGATTAACAGATGCTCCATAGAAAGCATAGAATAGTCCCAATGAAATGAAAGAAGAAATAATACTTCCTGCCAGAATGAACAGCAGTAAGACTATTAACTGAAATAATGCCGGTTTTCCGGCGTATATACCTTTTATCTGCATACATATCAATATAAAAAACAAAGGTCAAAGATAGACAGAAGTTTTTTATTATTAATTATCCAGGTCTTTCAGTTCGATTAATTTATTTACAATGGCGTATACAGTCAGGCCGCTGGCACTATGAACCTGTAGTTTTCGGGCGATATTGCGCCGGTGTGTAATTACCGTATGAGTCGACAGGTAAAGACGGTCTGCTATTTCCCGGTTAGTCATACCTTTTACAACACATACGACTATTTCTTTCTCCCTGCTGCTGAGAGTTTGCGAATCATCTTCTCCTTTTTCAATTTCAGGAGCTTCATCTGCATTGAGCCGTTCCAGTTTATGCTTTACTTCATCAATACTGTCGTATACGGATATTTGGTCATCATAGGGACGGAGAAGTATAGGGTCTGTAATTGTATATAAAAGGGCAAAACATTTCATATTAGGGCAGCTGCAACTTTCTTTCAGAGCGTACAGGTTGAATGCTCCGGGAATGGAAGGATTAATGATCAGTATATCCGGTTTATAAATACACAGGCTCTCTGCAAGATTTTCCTTTACGGCTACTTCCGAGATTTGTATGCGGAAACCTGTCAGTCGTTTGAGGAGTGTTTCCAGTCCACAGCGAATGATGGCGGATGGTTCGGCAATCGTGATTTTAATATTTGTGGACATTGCTGTATTATTTATTATATGTTTTTTCTATCGCTAAAATGGCAGGAACAAAGAGATAGTCTTCTACCTGATTATGAGAAGCCAAATCTTGTTCGGTTGCGAAGATATCAAAGAGAACACTGTTTAGCAGGTTACTATCCGGTCCCGGATAATATTTGAGCAATAAGTTTTTTAATTCCGTGATTTTCATTTCTATCTGGTCGTGCCGCTTACGAAAGATGGATATATTGTATCTGGGGTCTTTTTCTCCTTTCAACAAGTTTTGTACATAGGGGAATACGGTTTTTTCTTCATATGACATGTGTTTGCGTACTTCTTCGGCATATTCGTCAAAGAATTGTCGAATGACATAAGCAACATCTTTAGGACAGTTCGTGATTGCATCTGTCAGTTTATGCCGTATATGCGGGAGACGGAAGTTTAGGAAATAATCGTGTGCGTTATGCAGATAAGTTATTAATGAGATAATGGATATATCTTTCTTTGTTCCAGTTGTATTTTCTCCTTTTATCAAGAAATTCACAACCGTCAGGAACGTTTGTGAATCGATACCGTTCTGGCGGCAAACATCCCCGATGTTTTTTTCTCCAAAACCTAAATCAATACCAAAGCGGCTCATTACTAAAACCATTGCATAGTTTTCGCATATCAGGTCACCCATTTTATCCGTTTCCCTGTATTGTCTGTTTTTCATGAATTATGTTATAATTTTAATTGACGCAAAGGTATTGGGCGTTACAAGAGTGGGCAATACCTATTTGTGGGGATAATAAATGAAATGATAGCAATAAGTAGGTAGTGGTAAGAAAAATGTGATATTTTGACAGACCAGTTTTTGAAAAAAGAAGATACTTCCCTTTTGGGGAAAGTTAGGATGATGTCGTTGCTATATGTTTTGATTTTTAATGGTTTTAAATGTAAACTCATTTAGGATTGATAAGTTCGATTTAAATAATTTATTGTAATTTTGCCGCTGTTAAAATGCACCTATGAACGTTAAGCACGCGTTTGTTTATTATTCCTTTAGAAGTATTGTGTTGGTATGTATCCTAATGTCGTCGGGCTACTTATCAGCCAGAGATTCTATTAGTATGGTGCGCTCTGACAGTTTATTGAAAATATTACCTCAATTGTCGACTTCTCAAGCCAAGATTCCGGTATTGAAAGATTTGGCTGATTTATATTGGCATCGACCGGAAGAAGTTGTTTATCTGAAAGATATAGTTGTTTTAGCACAGGAAATTGATTCTGTGAATATCATGTATGATGCCATGGTGCGTCTTGGTCTGTATTATTATTATGAAGATAAGAGTGATAGTCTTTTATTTTGGGCTGATAAAATAACTGCTTTGGCGCTTGCAAGAGGGGAATGTCCGAACGCTTTATTTATTGCTAAAAGCTTGATTAGCCAGGATTATTTGTGGGACAACAATTATGAGGTGGCAATGAATGAGGCTCTTAAGCTATTGGACTTGGCTGGAAAAGAAAACCATGAGGAAGGTTTGATGTGGGCGAATTATGCACTGGCTCTTGTTTACCAGAAAATCAACAGAAATGAAGATGCCTTAATTGCTTTTGAAAAATGTTTGGGATGGCTTGATAGACAGGATGATGATAAGTTCATATTACTGAAGTTGGACTTTTATCCGGAAATGATCATGTCTTGCCTTCCTTTGTCGAAATATGAAAAGGCTATTCTGTTATTTGAACGGTATGATAGTTTGCTTAATAAGATAGAAAAGGAATGTAAAACCACAGGACAGAATTATTCTGTTGATGAGTATCGAATAATCATAAATTCTTATTATGCGGATTTATGCATGTTAGAAGATAAAATGGAAGAGGCCCGTATTTATAAAGAAAAAGCATCCAGCTATATAAGCGAAAGAAGTACAGATTTTGTCCGGTATATTTATTATATGATGCAGGCTTCCTATTACCAAAAGACAGGAAACTATTCCCAAGCTCTAATTTATGTAGACCGGGCCCTTGTTTTGAAGCGCGATTTGAATGCACTCTCTTTGAAAGTCAGTATACTGCGCCTTTATGGAAAAGATAAGGAAGCGATTCCTGTATATAAAGAGTTACTGGAAGAAACAAATAAGATAAATGAAGAAGCTTTCACCCGACAGATTGCCCAGATTAACGAATTGAATGATTTAAACGACCAGGAGAAACAAGACCGGATTCTGAAAGTTCAAAATGAACAGGTTATCGTCAGGCAGCGTTTATTAGTCCTTTCGGTTATAATATTGTTTGTGCTGCTCATTCTGTTATATCGTTTATGTGTGTATTTTTTGCGTATCCGGAAACTGAAGAATGAATTGCTGGTTGAAAAAAAATCATTGGTGGAATCTGAACAGCAATTATGGAAAATGAAAGAAGAAGCAATTCTTGCCAATCAAATGAAAACCGCATTTATTTCCAATATCAGCCATGAAGTACGAACTCCTTTGAATGTGATAGTTGGTTTTTCAGAATTGTTGACAGATAAAGATTATAAAGAAGATGAGAAAAAAAGGTTTGCTTCTACAATCAATACAAATTCGGAATTGTTGATGAATTTGATAAACGATGTGCTCGATTTGTCCCGTCTGGAGGCCGGGAATATTATTTTTAATATTCAGCCGGTTGATTTGCTGGATTGTTGTCGGAAATCCATGAGCGAAATGGAGCATCGGCTTGCCCCGGGTGTACATCTTTCTTTCGTTCCGGCATCCGATTCTTTTGCCTTGAATACAGATCCGTACCGGGTTCAGCAATTATTGGTGAATTTATTGATTAATGCAGCCAAGTTTACAAAAGAAGGAGAGATTGTGCTCTCTTTTGAAATTGATAATGGGAGACAAGAAGTCCGTTTGGTTGTTACGGATACTGGATGTGGCATTCCGCTTAATAAACAGAACTGTATTTTCGAACGTTTTGAAAAATTGGATGAGTTTGCTCAAGGGACAGGATTAGGATTACCCATTTGCCGTATTATTGCAGACCGTTTGGGTGGGAGGTTATTTATTGATCCTTCCTATAAAAATGGTGCTCGTTTTGTTTTTATTCATCCGATGAATAATGAAGTAACAAAGGAATCTTGATTGAAAAATGCCCGATTATGAATTGGAAAGATGGTATACAAACAAGAAGTTGCAAAAGGATTCTGGTAATTCTTTTGGGATTATGTTTACTTGCTTCGGACGCACCGGCTGTATTATCGCAAAAAAATATACATGAAATAGATAGTTTGCAGCAGGTGCTATCCCGATCTGCAGATCCGAAACAAAAGATTTCTATTTTGTCTTTGCTATCTGATTTATCACAGGAATCGCCAATACGTCTTGACTTTTTAAAACAACAATTAAATATAGCATTGCGGATAGATTCTGTAGAAGCGATTTATGCATCGTTAGGTGGTTTGGTTGAATACTATTATAATTTGAGCGGTGGTCGTGATAGTATGATCTACTGGATAGGAAAAATAGACTCGCTAATTTTGATACGGAAAGAATATCCGGATGTTTTTTATGAAGCGAAAAGTCTTTTGGCACAATCCTTATTGTGGGATAAGAATTATGAGATGGCATTGGATGAAGCGACTAAACTGTACCGGTTGGTAGAAAAGCACAAATCTCCATATGGTATGGCTCGTTGTACAGAAACATTAGGCCTGATTTACCAACGAATACGGCATGACGATGAAGCGATTGATGCATTTGATGATGCCTTGAAACAAATATTGAGTATTGGAAAGAAAGATTATTCTTTGATACGGCTTGCTTCTTATCAGGCGGAAAGTGCAGTTCGTACGACACAATTTGAGTGGGCGGAAAAAATATTGCAACGCTACAGATTTTTTATAGATGAACAGGCTAAATTGAATGAACAGGTCGGTGATATTTGTCTTGTAGAGCGGGAATATTGGTTATTGTATAGTTTTTATACGAGCTTATATTTGAAGGAAAATAAAATGGACAAGGCTAAAGAAGCATTGGACATGGCTACTAAATATAATGGAAATATCCTAATAGAAGGTGACTATGCGCTTAATACCTATTTGGCTGTTAAGGCACGTTATTATGAACAAATAGGAAATCACACGTTGGCACTCCATTATCTGGATGAGGTCTTGAGAACAGAACGTTTACCTGAAGACCTGAGAATGAAAGCTGATATATTGAACCATCTGGGACGATATAGAGAGGCATTGGTGTTGTGTGACGAATTGTATGATATAGCATTGCAAGAAAACAATGAAACATTTTTTCGGCAAATCAATCAATTACGTGCTTTTCATGAGCTACGCGAAAAAGAAAAAAAAGAACATGAATTGCAGCTGAGTAATCAACGGATGGAACATCAGAAAAAACAACTTGTTTTTTCAGTTTCGCTTTCTTTGGTACTATTGATTGTCTTTTATGTATTGCTCAGGTATTATAAACGTACCCGTCAATTGAAGAATGAGCTATTACATGAAAAGGATGCCCTGCTTGAATCTGAAAGTAATTTATTAAAAGAGAAAAAGAGTGCAGAAAATGCCAGTCTTATGAAAAGTGCTTTTCTTGCCAATATGAGCCATGAGATACGGACACCTTTGAATGCAATTGTAGGTTTTTCAGGTTTATTAGTGGAACCTTCTGTTGAGGCGGAAGAACGGGAGGAATATATTCATATTATTAAGAATAATACGGACTTGCTGTTAAACCTGTTGAATGATGTATTGGATTTGTCGCGTATAGAGGCCGGTGATATGACTTTTAACATAAAAAAATATCAATTGAAGGAATGTTGCCAAATGGCATTGGACAGTGTTCGTCACCGCGTGTCTGGGAGTGTGAAGTTGACATTTACTCCGTCTCCGGAAAATATAATAATATCTACGGACACATTGCGTTTGCAACAGCAGTTGACTAATTTATTAACGAATGCTGCAAAATTTACTCAGCAAGGGGAGATTAACCTGTCTTATCGGTTAGAGCCGGAGGGTAATAAAGTACGTATAGCCGTAACTGATACCGGATGTGGCATTCCTCTTGAGAAACAAAAAGATGTGTTTAAGCGTTTTGAGAAATTAGATGATTATAAACCTGGCGCCGGTTTGGGACTTTCTATTTGCAGTATCATAGCCGACCGTTTAGGTGGAACCATCTTTGTTGATTCTGAATATGTGGATGGTGCCCGTTTTGTCCTGGTATATCCCTGTGAAGTAGTATAAAGAAGATAGATACTCTATAGGCTCTCTAGGATTGTATCTACATACAAAATACAGATACTTTTGATTTCTAAAAAAGAACGGTTACTTTTTAAAAATTGTCGGCTTCTTTTCCTAAAAAGATACCGACAATATTTTCTTTTGATGATTATAGTAATTGCTTTTGATATATGTTGTTTTTTATTTTTATAGCTGTCAGTTTATATTTTTATAATTGTCAAAAGAATATTTCATTGGTTACTTTTGGGAGAAACATCGAGATGATTTTTAAAATCATCGTATTAAATTTTAAGAAAGCAGAGGTCAAAAAAGAAAAGGCTGTCAAATACGTTTCATAAAGTTTCAGGGGGTTGCATATTCTGCATAAGAAGTACGAATCAAAACATAAAAAAAGGGACTGTCTGATTAAAGACAGTCCCTTCCATTTCTTTATCGGTGTAAAATTATCTTGGGCGAGCTTCTTTTACTACCATCTGGCGGCCTTCAAATTCTGCTTCGTTCAATTCTTCGATAGCTTTTTGAGCAGCAGCATCGTTAGACATTTCAACAAAAGCAAAGCCTTTAGATTTACCGGTTTCACGATCTTTGATGATTTTTACGGATTCAACAGATCCGTATTCTTCCATAACTTGTTTTAAATCATCTTCCCGAACACGATAGTTCAGGTTTCCAACATAAATGTTCATAAAATAGAAAATTAAAAAAATAAATTGTTACTAATGAGAAAAAAGTAAAAAACCGGAATTCGTAACAGTGAGTGATAATTCGACAAGTAACAAGTAAATGAAGAAATAAAAAAACAATGTTATGTACGTCCAAGGCCTGTACCTTTTTACACCACAAAGGAATACATTTATTTTAGAAAAACAATAATTTAGCCTCAAAAAAATATGCGACCTTCTAATTTTATGCGGCTTATAACAATTTATGCAAACAATTTGCGATATTAAAAGAATAAAACTAATTTTGCACCCTAAAATTTGATACGACTATTAATTAAATAAATCATTCAGAATGAACGTTTCGCTTAAAAACATTGATGCTACCAAAGGCATTGTGAAATTGGAAATAGTACCTGCTGATTATGCTGAAAAGGTGGAAAAGAGCCTGCGCAGCTTCCGTCAGAAAGCAAATGTACCGGGTTTCCGTAAGGGTATGGTACCGATGGGTATGGTAAAGAAGATGTATGGTAAACATGTATTGGTTGAAGAAATCAATAAGCTGGTTTCTGAAAATCTGTATAACTATATCCGTGAAAACAAACTGAACATTTTGGGCGAACCTCTGCCTAACGAAACAGAACAGAAAGAAATTAATTTCGATACACAGGATGAATTTGAATTCTGTTTTGATGTGGCTTTTGCTCCTGAAATCAAAATAGCATTGTCTAAGAGTGATAAAGTTCCTTATTATCAGGTTGTTATTGATGATGAAATGGTAGGCAAGCAAATAGAGTCTTATCAGGCAAACTATGGCGCTTACGATGAAGTAGAAGACGTTGAAGAGAAAGATTTGATAAAAGGTACAGTTGCAGAACTTGAAAACGGTGCTCCGAAAGAAGGTGGTATTGTTGTAGAAGATGCTGTATTAATGCCGATGTATATCAAGGATGAGGCTGAAAAGGCTAAATTTATCGGTGCTAAGAAAAATGCTGTAGTTATATTCAATCCGAATAAAGCTTACGAAGGTGCTGAATCTGAGATTTCTTCATTTCTGAAAGTAGACAAGAGTGCGGTTGCCGGTATTACTGGTGATTTCAGTTTTGAAATTAAAGAAGTAACCCGTCATAAGAGTGCAGAAGTGAACCAGGAACTGTTTGACAAGGTCTTTGGTGAAGGCACAGTAACTAGTGAAGAAGAATTTAAAAATAAAATCCGCGAAGCTATTTTGGAACAATTCACTCCACAAAGTGATTTTAAATTCCTGACAGATACACGCGATCTATTGGTAGAAAAAGCAGGCGAACTTTCTTTTGCAGAAGATTTGTTGAAACGTTGGTTGCTTGTAGCTAACGAAAAGAATACCAAAGAAAAAATTGATGAAGAATATCCTCAGATTATCAATGATTTGAAGTATCATTTGATAAAAGAAGCATTGGTAAAAGAAAACAACCTGAAAGTAGAAGATGCAGACATTGAAAACTTTGCAAAACGTGTAGCTAAGGCTCAGTTTGCTCAGTATGGAATGCTTTCTGTTCCGGAAGATGTGTTGAGCAACTATGCAAAAGATATGTTGAAGAACAAACAGACTTTGCAGAATATTATTGACCGTGCCGTAGAAGAAAAATTGGCAGAATGGTTGAAAGGACAGGTTGAGCTGGATACAAAAACAATGACAGTCGAAGAGTTTAATAAACTTTTTGAATAATCGTATATCAGAAAAAGCAGCTTTTGAGTTGCTTTTTTGTGCGTAAAAGGGGCTTTCTCTCTAAAAAATATCTTACAGGATAGCAAATAAGTTGTTTCTTTCAGAAATTTATTTATAACTTTGTTATTCCGATAAGCTTGAGAGGAATCCCTTTTTTTATGGTTTTTCGGCAATAATTTAGACTAAAGATTATGGAAGATTTCAGAAAGTATGCAACAAAGCATTTAAGGATGAATGGCAACGCACTGGATAGTTATATGAACATTACCAGTAGTTATATTTCTCCTACGATTATTGAAGAACGCCAATTGAATGTAGCCCAGATGGACGTTTTTTCACGGTTAATGATGGACCGTATTATTTTCTTAGGTACACAGGTTGATGATTATACAGCAAATGTAATTCAGGCACAATTATTATATCTGGATTCAAGTGACCCGGGAAAAGATATTTCTATCTATATTAACTCTCCCGGTGGTTCTGTATATGCAGGCTATGGTATCTATGATACGATGCAGTTTATCAGTAGTGACGTATCTACGATTTGTACGGGTATGGCTGCTTCTTTTGCTGCTGTATTATTAGTTGCAGGTACCAAAGGAAAGCGTATGGCTTTGCCCCATTCCCGCGTAATGATTCATCAGCCGCTGGGAGGTGTACAGGGACAAGCTTCCGATATTGAAATTACGGCTCGTGAAATCCTGAAAGTAAAAAAGGAGTTGTACACAATTATATCTACCCACTCGGGAAAACCGTATGAGGAAGTGGAGCGGGATAGCGACCGCGATTACTGGATGACAGCAGAAGAAGCTGTAGCATATGGTATGGTAGATAAAGTCCTTGTTCGTAATAAGTAATATTAATGTAAGGGCAGAGCATTGCTTTGCCCTGTTTAAAAAACAAATACGGAATGACCAAAACAGGGGATACCTGTACGTTCTGCGGGCGTAGTAGCCGGGACGTTAATATGTTGATTAACGGAATATCGGGCGCTATTTGTGATGAATGTGCACAGCAGGCGTATGAAATTGTAAAAGAACAAAAACCCGGGGCGAAGAGCTCTTTCGGCTTAAGTCGTGACCAGCTTCCTAAACCCGAGGATATAAAGAAATTCCTGGATCAGTATGTGATAGGGCAGGATGATGCAAAGCGTTATTTGTCTGTATCCGTATATAATCATTATAAACGTTTGATCCAGAAGGTAACATCGGATGATGTAGAGATCGAGAAGTCAAATATTATTATGGTAGGAGCTACGGGTACCGGCAAGACTTTGCTGGCTCGTACAATTGCTAAATTGCTTCATGTTCCGTTTGCTATAGTGGATGCAACCGTATTGACCGAAGCCGGTTATGTGGGAGAGGATATTGAAAGTATATTGACCCGTTTACTGCAAGCAGCTGATTATGATGTGGACTCGGCTCAGCGTGGCATTGTCTTTATTGATGAAATCGATAAGATCGCCCGTAAAAGCGATAATCCGTCTATTACTCGCGACGTGAGTGGAGAAGGTGTGCAGCAAGGGCTGTTGAAGTTGCTGGAAGGTTCTATTGTAAATGTACCGCCTCAGGGTGGACGTAAGCATCCGGAACAGAAAATGATAGCGGTGGATACGAAGAATATTTTATTTATATGCGGAGGTGCTTTCGATGGAATAGAGAAGAAAATAGCCCAGCGTTTAAATACTCATGTAGTAGGATATACGGCAACAACGGAAACGGCTCAGGTAGACCGGAACAATTTACTGAAATATATTACGCCTACGGACTTAAAATCATTCGGACTGATACCGGAAATTATAGGTCGTCTGCCTATTCTGACTTATCTGAACCCGTTAGACAGGGCCACATTGCGTAGTATTTTGACGGAACCAAAAAATTCAATTATTAAACAATACGTCAAATTGTTTGAAATGGATGAAATAAAACTTACATTTGATGAGGCTGTTTATGAGTTTATAGTGGATAAAGCTCTTGAATTTAAGCTTGGGGCTCGTGGTTTACGTTCCATTGTGGAAGCCATTATGATGGATGCTATGTATACGATGCCTTCGGCAAACGAAAAGTCGCTTCACATAACAGTGGAGTATGCGAAGGAAAAGTTTGAGAAATCGGATGTAAACCGTTTACAGGTAGCTTAGTTGGCGGTAAAAAATATAATTGAGTATGGCAAAAAAAGATCATTTAACAGAGGAGCTCAAAAAGTATTTTGGTTTTGATACCTTTAAAGGTACTCAGAGGGCGATCATCGAAAATGTGCTGGCAGGAAAGGACACATTTGTGTTGATGCCGACCGGTGGTGGGAAGTCTTTATGTTATCAGTTGCCTTCTCTTATGCTGGAAGGTACGGCTATTGTTATTTCCCCGTTGATAGCACTTATGAAAAACCAGGTGGATGCCATGCGTAACTTCAGTGAGGAAGATGGGATAGCCCATTTTATAAACTCATCTCTGAATAAGTCGGCAATAGACCAGGTAAAGGATGATATTTTATCTGGAAAAACGAAATTATTGTATGTAGCTCCCGAGTCGTTGACAAAAGAGGAAAATGTGGAATTCCTTCGTCAAGTAAATATCTCGTTTTATGCAGTGGATGAAGCACACTGTATTTCGGAATGGGGACATGATTTTCGTCCGGAATACCGTCGTATCCGTCCGATTATAAACGAGATCGGTAAGCGTCCTTTGGTGGCTTTGACTGCAACGGCAACACCGAAAGTACAACATGATATCCAGAAAAACCTGGGTATGATTGATGCCTCTGTTTTTAAATCTTCTTTTAACCGCTCCAATTTATATTATGAAATCCGCCCGAAAGGTGCCAACATAGATCGTGAGATAATTAAATATATTAAATCCAACGAAGGAAAATCCGGAATTATTTACTGCCTGAGCCGTAAGAAAGTGGAAGAGTTTGCCGATATTTTGAAAGCAAACGGAATAAAAGCACTGCCTTACCATGCAGGTATGGATTCCCAGCAACGTTCGGCCAACCAGGATGCGTTTCTGATGGAACAGGCTGATGTGATTGTGGCAACAATCGCATTTGGAATGGGAATAGATAAACCGGATGTTCGTTATGTAATTCATTACGACATACCGAAAAGTCTTGAAGGATATTACCAGGAAACCGGACGCTCCGGGCGTGATGGTGGTGAAGGGCAGTGCATCGCCTTTTATGCTTATAAGGACTTGCAGAAGCTGGAAAAGTTTATGCAAGGGAAACCTGTAGCAGAGCAGGAGATAGGTAAGCAGTTGTTGTTGGAAACAGCGGCTTATGCTGAAACTTCAGTATGCCGCCGGAAAGTGTTATTGCATTATTTTGGTGAGGAATATCTGGAAGATAATTGTGGTAATTGTGATAATTGTTTGAACCCCAAAAAGCAAGTGGAAGCAAAAGAATTATTAAGTGCAGTACTGGAAGTTATCGGTACATTGAAAGAAAAGTTTAAAGCAGAATATATTGTAAACATGTTGGTGGGTAATGAAACCTCCGAAATCCAGTCTTATAAACATAACGAGCTGGAAATCTTTGGTTCAGGACAGGATGAAGATGAAAAAACATGGAATGCTGTTATCCGCCAGGCTTTGATTGCCGGATATCTGGCTAAAGATATAGAAAATTACGGTCTGTTAAAAATAACGCCCAAAGGAAAAGACTTTATTAAGAAGCCCGTTTCGTTTAAGATTACCAAGGATAACGAATTTGATGAAGAGGAAGAAGAAGCTCCGGTTCGTGGAGGTGCAACTTGTGCCGTAGATCCTGTTTTATATTCCATGATGAAGGATTTGCGTAAGAAGTTATCCAAACGTCTGGAAGTTCCTCCTTTTGTTATTTTCCAAGACCCCTCATTGGAGGCTATGGCAACAACTTATCCTGTAACTTTGGATGAATTGCAGAATATCCCAGGGGTAGGAGCCGGTAAAGCGAAACGTTATGGCAAAGAGTTTGTCGAGTTAATCAAGAAACATGTAGAAGAGAATGAAATAGAACGTCCGGAAGATCTTCGTGTACGTACTGTTGCAAATAAATCCAAATTGAAGGTGTCCATCATACAACGTATAGACCGTAAGGTGGCATTGGATGAAATCGCAATGACGAACGGACTTGAATTTAACGAACTGTTGGATGAAATCGAAGCTATTGTTTATTCCGGTACCCGTATCAATATTGATTACTTCCTGAATGATGTGATGGATGAAGACCATGTGGAAGACATCTATGAATATTTTAAGGATTCGGAAACAGATGGTCTGGATGATGCGATTGAGGAATTGGGCGGGGATTATACGGAAGAAGAAATACGTCTGGTTCGTATTAAATTTTTGTCTGAAATGGCAAATTGATTATAAACTCTATTGATAATGTAAATCACACCAATTATAAAAAACACTAATTTAATAGGGACTCATACTTTTTTAGTTAGGTATCCGTTAGATTAGTGTTATTTTTGTAACCTGATTTTCATGTAGTAACGATAGTAAGGAGAATCAGACCTTATTAAAGGGAGAAAAAATAAAGAAATAGTTAAGAGATAGTTATGAGATATTGCTTCATTTTTATAGCATTTGTATCTTTGCTGTGTTCTTGCAAGAATACGCAGCCGGTAGAAGATTCGGATGCATTGGTAAGAGTGAAGGATCGTGTCCTTAGGCGTTCTGAAGTTGTAGATCAGATACCACGTGCGGTTTCCTCTGCTGACAGTTTACTGTTTGCGGAAAATATTATGAAGAAATGGATAAAGGATGCCTTGGTTTATGATGTGGCGCTACGCAATCTTGGAAATGAAAAAGAGGATGTTGACAAATTGGTAGAGGATTATCGTCGTTCATTAGTCCGTTACCGTTACCAGGAACGTTTGGTACGGGAAAAACTATCGGCAAGTTTGAGAGAAAGTGACAAACATAAGTATTATGATGAAAATCAGAAAAAGTTTGTTCTTGACAAAGCTCTGATAAAAGGCTTGTTCCTGAAAATACCGGCAGATGCTCCGGGACTTCCGAATGTAAAGGACTGGTATCGGTCAACTTCTGAAGCATCACTGGAAAAAATAGAAAAGTACAGTGTGCAAAACGCTAGCATTTATGATTACTTTTATGATAAATGGGTGGACTTTGACGAGATTATGGATAATATACCTGTTCATGTTGCCAATCCGAATGAGTTTTTGAAAACGCATAAATTTGTGGAGGTAGCAGATAGCAGTTATTGTTATTTGTTGAATATAAAAGAATATTTGCCGGTAGGAAGCATTGCACCTTATGAGTATGCCGGACCGCAGATAGAAGAGATGTTGACAAACTTGCGTAAGGTGGAATTCCTGAAAAAGTTTGAAGATGAGTTGTATAACGATGCTGTGAAAGATGGTGATGTACAGTTTTATACAGAGCCATAAATTGTAAATAATAGAATGATATATATATGAAAAAGATTTTAGCTGTATTTTTTCTTACCTGTTTATCTTGCGCTGTAATGGCACAGGAGAATGTGATAGATGAAATTGTGTGGGTGGTAGGAGATGATGCTATTTTGCGTTCAGATGTCGAATCCCAGCGGTTGTATTTGCAGAATGAAGGTCAACGTTTTGATGGTGACCCATATTGTGTGATTCCGGAAGAAATGGCAATTCAGAAATTATATCTGAACCAAGCAAAGTTAGATAGTGTGGAAGTGGATGAGAACCAGGTTATCCAGCAAGCAGACCAGTGGGTAAACTGGGCGATCAACCAGATTGGTTCAAAAGAAAAAGTGGAAGAGTATTTTAATAAAAAAATATCTCAGATAAAGGAAGAACAGAAAGAGAAGTTCCGTGAGCAGCAGACTGTACAGCGTATGCAGCGTGAGCTTGTTGGGGATATAAAACTGACGCCTTCCGAAGTTCGCCGGTATTATAACAACTTGTCTAAAGATAGTTTGCCAACAATTCCTACTACTGTGGAAGTGCAGATCATCACGATGGAACCTAAAATTCCACTGGAAGAAATCGATGCTATTAAAGCCCGTTTACGTCAGTTTACAGATGATGTAAATACAGGCAAGTATGAATTTTCCACACTTGCCCGTTTATACTCGGAAGACCCGGGTTCTGCAATGAAGGGTGGCGAGTTAGGCTTTACAGGTAAAGGTTTGCTGGCTCCTGAATTTGCCAATGTGGCATTTAACTTGAATGATCCGAAAAAAGTATCCCAGATTGTACAGACAGAGTACGGCTATCATATTATCCAGTTAATAGAAAAGCGTGGCGACCGTATCAATTGCCGCCATATTTTGTTGAAACCGAAAGTTTCGGAAAAAGAACTGACAGCTACTACGGCTCGTATGGACTCTTTATATAATGATTTGCAGGATAAGAAGTTTACTTTTGAGGAAGCTGCTACATTCCTGTCTTCAGATAAGGATACCCGTAATAACAAAGGGTTGATGGTAAACCTGAAATCAGAAGGGAATAATAATGGGACACCTAAATTCGAGATGGCGGAATTGCCTCAGGAAATAGGTAAGATTGTCGATAATATGGAAGTGGGTGATATATCCAAACCTTTTACCATGATTACTGATAAACAGAAAGATGTGGTTGCCATTGTCAAACTGAAAAGCCGTGTAGAACATCATAAAGCAAATTTAGCAGACGATTATCAGGCATTGAAGACAATCGTTGAAGCTAAAAAACGTGAAGAATTATTGAAAAACTGGATTGTTAAAAAGCAAAAGTCAACTTATGTGCGTATAAGTGACGGTTGGCGTAACTGTGATTTTAAGTATCCAGGTTGGATTAAAGAATGAGGACTTCAAATAAATTTGTTTTTACAACCCTATTTTTCTGCTTGTTAGTCTGTGTCTTTGCCCAGACTCAAGTTTCGGGTACTTCTGGAATGGGGGTGCCTCAAGATACTATTAAGCAGGATACCAGTAAAGCTGTTAAGAAAACAAAGATTTTTCTTGAGCATACAAATACTTTATCATTTGATAAAGCCGTTAATCCGGATGCCCAGGTTCTGGTTGGAAATGTTTGTTTCCGGCACGATAGTTCCTATATGTATTGCGATAGTGCTTACTTTTTTGAGCAGCAAAACTCATTGGAGGCATTTAGCAACGTGCGTATGGAACAAGGGGATACTTTGTTTGTATACGGGAATTATCTTTTCTATGACGGAAATACCCAGATTGCTTATTTGCGTGAAAATGTCCGTATGGAGAATGGACAGGTTACGCTTTTTACCGATAGCCTGAACTACGAGAGAATACCGGATATCGGTTACTATTTTGAAGGTGGGATGATTGTCGACTCCCTGAACCAGTTGTCTTCATTTTATGGACAGTATTCTCCTGCTACAAAGCTGGCTATATTTAATGATAGTGTCCGCCTTGAAAATTCTGATTTTACCTTGTATTCCGATACGCTTCATTATCAGACCGATTCAAAAATAGCAACGATCTTAGGTCCGTCTATTATAGTATCAGACAGCGGTACGATTCATTCTACCCGGGGGTGGTACAATACGATAGATAATACTTCTTTATTATTAGACCAGTCGTGGGTTGAGTCCGGAGAGCGTATCCTGATGGGGGACTCTATTTTTTATGACCGTGCGTCTGGCTTTGGTGAAGCATTTGGTAATATGAGCCTGATAGATACCGCAAAACATGTTACCCTGAAAGGTGAGTACGGCTTCTTCAATGAAAAGACAGATTATGCTTTTGCAACGGATAGTGCCCGTATGTTGGAATATTCCCAGGGGGATACTTTATACCTGCATGCGGATACCTTGGAAATGATGACCGTCGATTCCATTTACCGTGAAATAAAAGCTTTTTATGGTGTTCGTTTCTATCGTACGGATATGCAAGGCGTATGCGATTCCATGCAGTTTAATACCCGTGATTCGGTTCTTTATATGTATAAGGAACCTGTATTGTGGAATGAACAATATCAAATGTATGGCGATACGATAGCGTTATTCATGAACGACAGCACTATCGATTATGCCCATGTTATCCAGTTTGCATTTGCAGCCCAACATCTCGATTCCACCTATTATAACCAATTGAAAGGGAATGATTTGAAGGCTTATTTCGAGAACCAGGCAATTAAACAGATTGATGTGGCAGGAAATGCGGAGTCTATTTTTTATCCGCTTGAAAATGATGGCGCGAAGATCGGTTTGAATGCTACGAAAAGCGGTTTCCTGACAATTTGGATTAAGGAGAATAAGCTGGATAAGTTGAAAATATGGCCAAGCCCTGTGGGAAGTCTTACGCCTATCCCGGACCTGAAACCCGAACAGAAAACTTTGAAAGATTTCTATTGGTTTGATTATTTGCGTCCTAAAAACAAGGATGATATTTATCAGGTCGTTAAAAGAAAATCAAGTGAGACTCCCAAAAGAAGCAATAAATTTGTACATTAGCAGTCGTATAACAATTTAAATATAAAGTTATGGCACTTTTCTCATTTTATAATGTTCGCAAGCCTCGCCAGTATGAACATAAACCTATTTATTGGGATCCCCATAAAGAGGCTATGGAGAAACGGATTCAAGCAGTGAAGCAGGAAATGGGACTGGAAGTACCTGAGGAAGAATATAAACCTTCGATAAAAGGTACTTTTATTGAAGGTACTTCACACCTGAAAAAGAGTCACGACAGGGGCAATGACTCCCGCAGCCGCACTTATAAGAATGTTAAATTGTTGCTTGTATTGGGTGTATTGGGAGTATTGTTCTGGTATTTGTTTATTTCGTAATGAGTGATATAATACATTTACTTCCCGATAGTATTGCCAACCAGATTGCCGCAGGAGAGGTAATTCAGCGACCGGCATCAGTCGTAAAAGAGTTGGTCGAAAATGCAATAGATGCCGGAGCCAGTCAGGTTCAGGTCAATATAAAAGATGCCGGACGTACCTTAGTCCAGGTTATCGATAATGGAAAGGGTATGTCTGAAACTGATGCCCGTATGGCTTTCGAACGCCATGCAACTTCCAAAATATCCAAAGCAGACGATCTTTTCTCCCTTCACACAATGGGGTTCCGAGGTGAGGCACTGGCTTCTATTGTTGCCGTTGCCCAGGTAGAACTACGTACCCGGCTGCAAGGTTCGGAGTTAGGTACACATTTGGTTTTCTCCGGTTCAAACCTGGAAAGTATAGAGCCGGATGCTTGTAACGAAGGAAGCTCATTCTCGGTTAAAAACCTCTTTTTTAATGTTCCGGCACGCCGTAAGTTTTTGAAATCGAATGAAACGGAATTTAGGAATATCATTGCAGAGTTTGAACGGATAGCACTGGTTAACCCACAAGTGGCAATGTCTCTTTATCATAATGATGCCGAGATATTTAACTTGCCTGAATCCGGATTACGCCAGCGTATTATCAATATCTATGGAAAGACGCTGAACCAGAAATTGCTCTCTGTTGATGCGCAAAGTTCGTTAGTTACAGTTTCCGGTTTTGTAGGTCGTCCTGATTCAGCCAAGAAACGCGGTGCTTTGCAATATTTCTTTGTAAACGGACGTTTTATGAAGCATCCGTATTTTCATAAGGCGGTGATGCAGGCATACGAACAGCTTATTCCGGCAGGTGAACAACCTAATTATTTTGTCTATTTCACCCTCGACCCGGCAACAATCGATGTGAATATCCATCCTACCAAGACGGAAATCAAATTTGAGAATGAACAACCTATCTGGCAAATCCTGATGGCTGCTGTCCGTGAGGCATTGGCTAAGTCGAGCGCCATACCTACCATCGATTTCGATGTGGAAGACGCTATAGATATTCCAGTCTATAATCCGGTAAAAGAAGCTGAAAGCTATAAGGCTCCTCATGTGCAGGTGAACTCCGGGTATAATCCCTTTGAAAATACATCCTATAAAAAGCCGGAATTTGACTGGTCGAAGCTATATAAGGATTTTGAAGAAGACCGTTCGGCTGCGGTAGAGGCGGAACCGGAAATGTTTGAGGTTCCGGAAACGGTTACTCCTGATATAATAGATGCCGATGAAGTTGTACAGCCGGATACTTCCGATAGCTTATTTACCGAAGTATCGAATCTTTGCTATCAGTATAAAGGACGTTATATCATAACCTCCTTGAAATCCGGCCTGGCTTTGATAGACCAGCACCGTGCGCATGTACGAATCTTGTTCGACCAGTATATACAGAATATCAGGCAGCAGAAGGGAGCTTCCCAGCAAATCCTGTTTCCTGAAATGATAGAATTTACCCCGATAGAAGCAGCAATTGTTCCTGCTTTGTTGGAAGACCTGCGGTTTATCGGTTTTGATCTGACTCACTTGGGAAATAACAGTTATGCCATTAATGGTTTGCCTGCCGGTCTGGAGAATCTGGACATGGTGGCATTAATCCGGGATATGGTGGACCGTGCAATAGATACGGGTTGTGAAGTACATGAAGAAATATGCAACTCATTGGCCTTGTCGTTGGCAAAGGCAGCAGCGATTCATCCTGGGAAAACGCTTTCGGCGGAAGAGATGGATCATATTATCGCTTCACTTTTTTCCTGCCAGGATTCGAACCTTACTCCGGACGGAAAAACAATCATTTCCATGTTGATGGATGACGAGATAGAAAAAAGGTTTAAATAAGTTTGTTTTATACCCGGAAGGGGGAGTAAAACAAAACATAGGTGTTTTAAAATTAAAACATATATCTTTTGAATGCAAAGCATATATGTTTTGAAATTAAAACACCTATGTTCTTAAAAAGACCTTTACAATGCCTATGCAGAAGTGGAAATTATTCCCACTCTATAGTTGCGGGCGGCTTGGAGCTAATGTCATACACTACGCGGTTTACTCCTTTTACCTTATTGATGATTTCGTTGGAAACCTTTGCAAGGAATTCATAAGGCAACTGTGCCCAGTCGGCAGTCATTGCATCAGTAGAAGTAACGGCACGTAATGCAACCGTATTTTCATATGTACGTTCATCACCCATTACACCAACGGAACGGATAGGAAGCAGGATTGCGCCGGCTTGCCAGATTTTGTCATATAAACCCCATTCGCGCATCAGAGACATATAGATGTCGTCTGCATCCTGAAGAATACGAACCTTTTCAGGAGTGATGTCGCCCAAGATACGGATACCCAGACCCGGACCCGGGAACGGATGGCGTTTAATCAAGTGCGGTTGCATACCCAGTTCGATACCTACACGGCGAACTTCGTCCTTAAACAACAGGCGCAAAGGTTCAACCAGCTTCAAATGCATCTTTTCAGGCAGGCCGCCTACATTGTGATGACTCTTGATAACCGTACCGGTGATAGACAGGGATTCGATAACATCCGGATAGATAGTACCTTGTCCCAGCCATTTGATATCTTTTAATTTGATTGCCTCTTCGTTGAATACATCGATGAAGCCTTTTCCTATAATCTTACGTTTCTTTTCAGGATCGCTTACGCCGGCCAGTTCACCATAAAACTTATCTTTTGCGTTTACACCAATCACATTCAAGCCCAGGTGTTCATAATCCTTCAATACGTTTTCAAATTCGTTTTTGCGGAGTAATCCGTGGTCAACGAAAATACAAGTCAGGTTTTTGCCGATAGCTCTGTTCAACAGTACAGCAGTAACAGAGGAATCAACACCACCGGAAAGAGCCAGGATTACTTTATCGTCACCCAGTTGTTCTTTCAGTTCGGCAACTGTCGATTCGATGAAGGAAGCCGGAGTCCAGTCTTTGGCACATCCGCAGATATTCAGGAAATTGTCCAGCAACTTCGTCCCGTCTGTTGTATGGAATACTTCTGGATGGAACTGTACACCCCAAGTCTGTTCGCCTTCTACATGGTAAGCTGCCGCCTTCACATCGTCTGTGCTGGCAATCACTTTGAAATGTTCGGGAAGAACAGTAATGGTGTCTCCGTGCGACATCCAGATTTGAGAACCTGTACTGATACCTTTCAGCAAAGGATCTTCATTGTCGATATACGATAGATTGGCACGTCCGTATTCGCGAGAATTAGCCGGTTCAACGTTTCCACCGGATGTATATGCCAGGAACTGCGCTCCGTAACAAATTCCTAAAACAGGATATTTACCGCGTATTTCGCTCAGGTCAGCTTTAAATGCATTTGCATCATACACTGAATAAGGGCTTCCGGAAAGGATTACCCCTTTAACGTCTGTAGCATCGTGAGGAAATTTGTTATAAGGAACAATCTCGCAATACATGTTCAACTCACGGACTCTACGTCCTATTAATTGAGTTGTCTGCGAGCCGAAATCAAGAATAATAAGTCTCTCGTGCATGCAAATTATTATTATTTAATTGAGTGGCACAAAGGTAGGAATAATATTCGGATTGTTTGTTATAGATAATGGATTTTGATAGCTCCGGAACAGGGTTGGGAATCTATTTAAAAAATAACACTCTTAAAAAATGTATAAATGCAAGGGATATATTTCCTTACATCTGATTAAAGATTACCTTTGCATGTTCATTTTAGAGATGACCGTAATGGATACAGAAAAGAAAGAAACAAAAGAGATAAATAAGATGTCGCTGCTTATTATGGCAGTGATTTTATTAGCGTTAATTATTGCGGGTGCTGCTTATTATATTTACCACCAGAAGCAGCAAATGAATGATCTGGTCCAAATGTACGATTTGGATAAAGAAACACTCCAGGATGAATTTAACGAATTATCCCTGCAATATGAAAATTATAAATTCAGTGTGGGCAACGATTCCCTGTTGAATTTATTATCTACCGAACAAGCTAAAGTGCAGCGTTTGCAGGAAGAACTTCGTACGGTAAAAGCAACTAATACGAAAGAAATTTCGCGCCTGAAAAAAGAATTGGAAACCTTACGTAAGATTATGCGTAATTATGTTATCCAGATTGACTCCCTCGACCGTGTAGCCAAACAGCTGACTGTTGAAAAGAATGAAGCTGTAAGAAAATACCAGCAGGCAACTTCTACTGCTTCCTCCTTAAGAAAAGAAAAGGAGAAACTGACCGAACGTGTAACCTTGGCAAGCCGTCTGGATGCTACGGGTATTAACGTTACTCCGGTTAACTCGCGTGGCAAGTTGGCGAAGACTATCAAGAAGATGGAACAGTTCGTTGTCGATTTTCGTATTGCCAAGAATATTACAGCTCCAGTCGGAGAAAAGACAATCTACGTACGTATCATGAAGCCGGATGATGACATTCTGGTGAAGAGCCGTGCCAATGTATTTACATTCGAAGGAAAAGAAATAAACTATTCTATGAAGAAACTCGTAGAATATGAGGGTGAAGAATTGCCTGTTACGATGTACTGGGATATAGAGGAATTCCTTTCTCCCGGAACTTACCGTGTAGATGTTTTTACCGATGGAAACCTGATCGGTCGTAAGAACTTTACATTAGAAAAATAAAAATGGAGGTGAAGGCTCATTTCGCAAGGCTTTTGGCAGATATACCGGAAGCTCTTGCGCGCAATGAGGTTTTTTTGAGCGAACTGGAAAGCCATGCAAAGCTCGTGTATGTGAAGAAGGGTGATTACCTGCTTCGTACAGGACAGTTGTGTCAGGACGCTTATTTCATTAATAAAGGCGTCTTTATCAATCTGTTTATAAATGATAAAGGAAACGAATGTGTAACAGGTTTTGCTTCCGAACATCAGTATCCTTTTCTTTCTGCCATTGGGTATTTCACCCAGCAACCTTCTGATTTTGAGATCAAAGCGGTAGAATCGGGCGAGTTATTATGTTTTTCGCGTGCCCATATAGAGGACCTTTCTTTGCGGTATCCGCTTTTTGCCTCTTATTATCAGAATATTATGTTAACCATTATCTCCAAACTTTATACAATGTTTGCCATCCGCCAATCTTCAACTGCGGAAGAATTTATCAAGTATCTCTACACGCATTACAAGTGGATTATAAACCGTGTACCCGATAAATATATAGCTCATTATATGGGAATTAGCAATACCTGGTATTGTAAATTGAAGAAACGCATCTTTAATTGAATTAATTCAACTTTATATTTAAACCAAACCAGTACTTTTGTCCTCAAATTCATATATTTGTTCTCTGACATATTTGTTATAGTTATAAGAGGTATGGATGTAATGATTAAAAACCGGTTTTTCCGATTAAAATAAATATAAAGATGAAACGGATTGTTGTATTGGCGCTGTTGCTTATTTCTTCTGGCTATGCCAGTTCGCAACGCACACTAACGTTAGAAGAATGTCGTAATTTGGCTATTCAAAACAATAAAGAATTGCAGATTTCCGGCGAGAAAGTGAAAGTAGCCGACAATGAAAAGAAGGCGGCCCTGACTAAGTATTTCCCCCAGATTTCAGCAATGGGAGGATATATGTGGAACCAGAAAGACTTTAACCTGCTCGATATGGGAGCTTTAAGCTCTTCGCTGGGGTCAGCATTGGGACCGATAGCCCAACTCCCTGCATTCAATAAACTTATGGACGGTGTAAATAGTGTCCAGCATCTGGATATCCAGAATGTGTGGATTGGCAGCGTATCGTTGGTACAGCCTGTCTTTATGGGCGGAAAGATTGTTTCTTACAATCAGATAACCAAATATGCAAAGCAACTGGCCGAATCGATGAATGATTTGCAACTCCAGGATGTTATCTATAAAACGGATGAAACCTACTGGCAGGTAATTTCTTTAATCAATAAAAAGAAACTGGCGGATGCTTATGTCGAATTGCTTCGTAAGACAGACCATGATATAACAGCTATGATTACCGAAGGTGTAGCAACGGAAGCTGACGGCCTTTCTGTAAAAGTAAAGCTGAATGAGGCAGAGATGGCTCAAACGAAAGTCGATAACGGATTGGCATTATCGCGTATGCTCCTTGCTCAGGTCTGTGGATTACCACTGGATGAATCTTTTGCTTTGGCTGATGAAAATATAGAAAGTTTACCAGCCATGTCATCGGAGGCAGCAGCAGATGTGAGTGAGGCATTTATGAACCGCGACGAGTTGAGGAGCCTTGACCTGGCCTCTAAAATCTATAAGCGGAAGGAACGTATTGTATTGGCGGACATGTTGCCGAATGTGGCATTTACAGCGAATTATTTAGTAACTAATCCGAACGTGTTTAATGGGTATAAAAACGAATTTGCCGGAATGTTCAATCTCGGGGTTATGGTAAAAGTCCCACTGTCCGGTTGGTGGGAAGGTTCGTTGAAGCGGAATGCGGCACGTGCCGAAACACGTATCAAGTCTCTGGAGCTGGAAGATGCCCGTGAGAAGATAGAATTGCAGGTGAACCAATCCGTATACAAAGTGAACGAGGCAAATAAAAAGGTGATCGCTTCTTCACGCAATATGGAAAATGCAGAAGAGAACTTGCGCCATGCCAACTATGGATTCGAGGAAGGTGTGATTCCTGCCTTGAATCTTATGCAGGCACAGACAGCTTGGGTTTCCGCCCGCTCCAGCCTGATCGATGCACAGATCGAACAGAAGCTGGCAAATGTCTATCTGACAAAAGCAATGGGTAAACTTTCCGTAAATAACGAAGAAGAATAATAACAATAAAAATATACATAAGATGAACGAGAATAAGAAGTTTTCGATCAGTAACATGCTCTTGGCATTTATCACGGTTTTAGTTGTGATCGGATTAGTTGCATTAACCGGTTTCTTTCTTTTGACACCTCCCGACGATATAATCATGGGGCAAGCAGAAGCTACTCAGGTTCGTATTTCCGGTAAAGTACCCGGACGAATAGAGGCATACCGCTTTGGCGAAGGAGACAAGGTGAAAGAAGGCGATACACTGGTGTTCCTGAATACTCCGGAAGTATTAGCTAAACTTCAGCAGGCGGAAGCTGCACAAAAAGCTGCCGAAGCACAGAATGCCAAAGCTATAAAAGGGGCACGTGTGCAGGAGATTGCTGCTGCTTATGAAATGTGGCAGAAGGCACAGGCCGGCCTGGAAATCGCAAAGAAATCATATACCCGTGTACAAAACCTGTATGACAAAGGCGTGATGTCTGCTCAGAAACGGGATGAAGCGGAAGCAAACTATAAAGCGATGGTGGCAACAGAAAAAGCGGCTAAGTCACAATACGACATGGCACAGTCCGGTGCCCGTACGGAAGATAAGGCAGCAGCTGCAGCTTTGGTTCAGCAGGCAGGCGGTGCAGTTGCGGAAGTCGAATCTTACCTGAAAGAATCTGCTTTGGTTTCTCCGATTGACGGCGAAATTTCCGAACGTTTCCCGCAGGTGGGTGAGTTGGTCGGAACCGGGGCTCCTATCATGAATATAACAGACCTGAATGATATGTGGGTTACCTTCAGTGTACGTGAAGATTTATTGAAGGATATCAAAATCGGTTCCGAACTGAATGCCTTTATTCCTGCATTGGATAACCAGGAAGTGAAGCTGAAAGTCTATTATATGAAAGATTTAGGTTCGTATGCAGCCTGGAAAGCCACAAAAACAACCGGTCAGTATGATTCGAAGACATTTGAAGTCCGTGCGCGTCCATTGGAAAAAATCAAAGACCTGCGTCCGGGAATGTCTGTAATCATGAAGAAGAAGGGAAATGATATATTATGACATTCGAAGAAAGTTTACATAGTATCGGTAGAATTGCCAAACGGGAAATAATCCGGCTGACCAGTAAGCCGATTTATTTCTTCTGTATGCTGATTGCACCGGCTATCTGTGTCATCTTTTTCCTTTCACTGATGCGCGATGGCTTGCCGACAGACATGCCGATTGCCGTTGTGGACTTGGATGGCTCGGCTACTTCCCGAAATTTAATCCGGCAGTTGGATGCCTTTGAACAAACGAAAGTGGTGACAAAGACTGTTTCGTTCGATGAGGCACGTACCGAGATGCAAAAAGGAACTGTTTACGGTATTTTTTATATACCCAAAGATTTTGGTGTAGATGCAGTAGCCGGCAGACAGCCTCGTTTGTCATTTTATACGAATGCAACCTATCTGATAGCTGCTTCCCTATTGTTCCGGGATATGAAAACCATGTCCGTCCTGGCTGGTGCTTCCGTCGGTTTGCAGACCGGGTTGGCAAAAGGATATACGAACGACCAGATAATGGCACAGCTTCAACCGATTGTAATCGATACGCATGCTTTGGGGAATCCCTGGTTGAACTATTCGGTTTATTTGAATAATACACTTTTGCCGGGAGTCCTGCAATTGATGATTTTTTTAATAACGGTGTTTAGCATCGGTACGGAAATCAAATATTCCACATCACGCGAATGGTTGCGGATGGGAGGCAATTCGCTGACAGTAAGTTTGCTGGGTAAGTTGTTGCCACAGACAATTATTTTTACCATAATAGCCTTCATGTTTAGTGCGGCACTGTATGGATTTAATTCGTTCCCGTTGCATAGCGGCTGGGGACCTATGTTGCTGGCTATATTCCTGCTTGTCATCGCTTCGCAGGCGGTAGGCGTTTTTATGATTGGCGTATTGCCGACATTACGGTTGGGATTGAGTTTTGCCAGTTTATTCGGCATGATTGCCTTTTCCATCGTCGGTTTTTCATTTCCGGTATTGGGTATGGACCCTACATTGCAGGCTTTGTCCGACCTTTTTCCGCTTCGCCATTATTTCCTGATTTATGTGGATCAGGCATTAAACGGGCGGGATATATTCTATTCATGTACTGAATATATTTGGTTGCTTGGTTTTCTGATTTTACCGTTCCTTATTGGCAAAAATCTGAAAGAGGCATTATTATACTTTAAATATATTCCGTAAAACGTAGTGTTATGAAGAGAGAAAATCGTTTACGATATATAATAAAACAAGGTATAGAGGACACCTTTTTTATCTGGAAAGATGAATTGAAGAATGTGTTCAAAGACTCCGGAGTGATGATATTCTTCTTTCTGGTTCCTTTGGCGTATCCGCTGTTATATGCCTTTATTTATAATAATGAAGTCGTACATGAGGCAAAGATGGTAGTGGTAGATCCCTCTGATTCCTATTTAAGCCGCGAGTTTATACGGAAAGTGGATGCTACGCCGGATGTGAAAGTCATATCCGTATGTACAGATATGGCAGAAGCGAAAAAGATGCTGGATGAGAAGAAGGCATATGGTATCCTGTCTTTCCCGCCGGAGTTTAGTAAGGATTTGCATAAGGGCAAACAGGTTACAGTCTCCTTATATTGCGATATGAGTAGTCTGCTGTTTTACAAAGCATTCTTATTGGCCTCGACGGAAGTGTCGTTGGAGATAGGAAAGGAGTTGAGGGCCCATAATTCAACGGCGCCTTCAAGCAAGGCTGAAGAGATATTACTGGAACCTATTCCTTACGAGTCTGTAGCCATATTTAATTCACAGAACGGTTTTGCCAGTTTTCTGGTACCGGCCATACTGATATTGGTACTTCAACAGACGTTGATTTTAGGTATAGGCATGTTGGGCGGAACTGCGCGGGAAAAGAATCGTTTTCGTAGTCTGGTTCCAATTAGCCGTCATTTTAACGGGACGTTGCGAATTGTATTTGGCAAGTCATTGACTTACATCTTGCTTTATGTTGTAGTGTGTCTTTGGGTGTTAGCAATAGTACCAAAGATGTTTTCGCTGCCACAAGTGGGTGAGCCGTGGACTGTAGTCCTGTTTGTCTTGCCCTATCTGTTTGCTTGTATATTTATGGCAATGACTCTATCGGGATTTATGAGAAGCCGTGAGTCTCCAATGCTGGTATTTGTTTTTACTTCGGTTATTTTGCTGTTTATTTCCGGTGTGTCCTGGCCGAAAGAAGCGATTCCTCCTTTCTGGCAAGTCGTGGGTTATGCCTTCCCTTCAACTCCGGGCATTCAGGGATTCATACGGATTAATACTACAGGAGCTACATTGAATGAGGTGGCACATGAATACCATACACTTTGGGTACAGGCCGGAGTCTATTTCATTACAGCTTGTATGGTGTACCGTTATCAGATTATAAAAAGTCGTAAGCTAATCATTACCCAGTACAAGTATATGAAGATGCATCAGGCTTTGCGTAAGAGTACTATCGGATAGTACGGAGTTTCAAGAAAGTTCCAAGCTGTGAAACAAAAAGTTTCATGCGGTTGAAACAAAAAGTTTCAGCCGTAGAAACTCCGGGTTTCAAAGTATGAAACTAAAAATAAGAAAGAGCTATCTTTAAAGTTGATAAGGGAAGCCAACAATACAAACGAAGCGCAGATTTATGCAGACTAATTTAATGATTAGATACTACCTGCATAAATCTGCGCTTTCCGTATTATCGATATTCTGTAGTTGTTTTTGTATTTGGATATCTGTAAAAAGAAGTCGGAACCGTTAGATTTTAATCTTTGGCCTGTACATATCCTGTGCGGTAAGACCACATTCTTTTTTCATGCGGATACAATATTTGAGTTGACCTACTTCCGGTTTTACGTTGTTTGTCCCAAAAGTGAATTTAATACCGGCTTCTTTAGCCTTTAATAGGATAGCCTTGTTCGGAATTTGGTAAACGTCGTTTATTTCCAGGGCTTTTCCGCTTTTTTTCAATGCATCGATAAATTTATTCATACGTGCTTCTGTCCAAAACTCATCGTAACGCTGGTTCATCGGTTCGGGAAGGAAGCAGGGGTTTACGTAAATGTCTACAGGTTCCTGAAGGACCATGCAGATACGGTCTACAATCAAATCCATATATTGTTCTTCATTTTCAATCCAGGTCTCTTCCGGAATCCACAAGCGTGTACGGCGTCCTTTATTATCGGTAAAGGTCAGGGCATCCGTAAATACATAATCAAATTCGTTGCGCGCCTCCGGGGAAAATGTTTTGAGCCATTCGCGTCCTTCTGCTTGCATGGCGAGGATAAACGGCTGGGTACGCATACTGTCCAGATAGGCATAGATTTCCTGGTCGTCGGTTATCGGGAAACCGATACCACAGTTAGGTGCAATGGCATAGTTGATACCCACTTTACGTGACTGGCGTGCGGCAACTTCTTTGGTCAGCCCTCCTTTCAGATGTACATGATAGTCCAGTACCGGGAAATTTTCCTGGTGAAGTTTTATAATATCGTCATTTTGTTCGTCGATGGCTTCAGCCAACTGAGCGGTTAATTCTGATTCAGTTTTAGGTTCGAGCACATTAACCACAACATTCCTGACTTGTATTTCACCGGGAGAATGGTTGACAATAGCAAAAGTACCTTCTGAAAGTACTGTTTGTACATTGGAGTTTATACGGTAAGGTGCAGTGGGTTCGATATAATCCACAACCGGTTCATTGTCTACCGAGACTGAAATTTCCTTGCCGTCTACACGAATATTCATTGTGAACCATTCATTTTCTTTCACGAAACTTTTGGTAAGGTTGCGAACAGATTCCAGACTGCCTGTCATTTTCCACCAGACTGGGTCGGTGCGGTCATTGTTAATAGCCACACGGTATCCTTTATTTAGCGATTGGTCTGTATGGAAATATACACTGCCTTTGGCTCCGGGTTGGGTTTTTACTTCCATCGTAAGGTCAAAATTTTTATACTTTCCATTTTTCAGGATAGCCTGGGATTCCGTTCCTTTTAAAGACAGGATATTGTCTTCCGCAGTTACACCTTCACTAATATTCCATTTATTAATATTACTTCCGTCGAATAAGCTTCCGCTATTGGATTGGGAACAGGAGGTTGCTATAAACAGGAATAATCCGATAGCAAAAGTGAGTACGTTTTTTTTCGTGTGCATAGTATATAGAATTGAGTTTATTGTTCTTACAAAGGTAAGAAAAATAAAAAGAAGATAACATTTTTGCTGATTTTAACTGAATAATGACAGGTATACTGCAATTATAGTTTTACTTTTGCAAAAATTCTCAAGAAACTTAATTTTTAGTACTATGCAAAGCAGACGTGATTTTTTAAAGCGGGCATCTATTATGTTAGCCGGAGGTGTGGTAGCTCCTCAGTTATTATCTTCATGTGCAGGAAAAGCTGCATCTTCCGAATCATCTAAATATATAGGGCTTCAGCTGTATTCATTAAGAGACCTTGTAAAAGAAGAAGGTATTCAGAAAGTATTGGAAACAGCTTCTAAAATGGGGTATAAGAATTTGGAAACAGCAAGCTACGACAATGGTAAGATATACGGTTTAGCTCCTTCCGAATTTAAGAAAATGGTGAACGACCTGGGTATGAAGTGTACAAGTGCACACCTTGGACAGGCTTTCACAAAGGAAAAAGAAGCTGAAGTAATGGGCTGGTGGGATCAGGCAATCGATGCTCACAACGAACTGGGTGTGAAATATATGGTTCAGCCTTGGATGCCGGTTAATGACCAGACTACATTAGACGACCTGAAGATGTATTGTGATTATTTCAATACTGTGGGTTATAAGACGGCTGCTGCAAGTATTGCATTCGGTTATCACAACCATGATTTTGAATTCCGTAAAATCGGCGACCAGTTGATTTATGATTATCTGTTGGATAATGTAAGCCCGAACCACGTATTCTTTGAAATGGACGTATATTGGGTAACAGTTGGTGGCGGTGATCCTGTAGCTTATTTGAAAAACCGTCCGAGCCAGTTCAAGGCTATCCATATCAAGGATGAAAAGGAAATCGGTGCAAGTGGCAAGATGAACTTCAAGCCTATTTTTGACCAGATGTATGCAAACAACATTAAAGACTGGTACGTGGAAGTTGAACAGTACACAAACAATGATCCGGTTGCAAGTTGTCAGCAGAGCTATGATTTTCTGAACAATGCGGATTATGTAAAATAAATAAATTAGCGATTATGTAAAAAGCACAGGCTGTACGGTATATACCGTTGGTCTGTGCTTTTTTTGTTTGAAAACCAATATATTGATTGGTAAAATTTTTATATTTAATTTTTTACTTCTTGAATAGCCGTCATGATATTGTTCCAGTCGTTTGCCAGACTGTGCATATCGGGATAGAGCAAATCCGCTCCGGCATTTTTTAAAATATTATCGGCAAGGGGACCAGTATTTACAGCAATAGTGAAAATACCGGCGGCAACGGCAGCAGTTACACCCATCGGGGCGTTTTCTACAACAAAAGCTTCATTTGCCTTGACACCTGCTTTTTTTAATCCCATCAAATAAGGTTCGGGATGAGGCTTTCCGTATTTAACATCGAAAGCTGTGACCATCTTTTCCCGTTGAAAATGTCCGGGATAAGTATGTTCCAGTTTTTCAATCAGGCTATGTTGTCCGGAGCCTGTCACGACAAGGGTTTGCAACCCGTATCCTTTTACCTCCGATAAAACTTCAACAGCACCGGGCATTGCTTTCCCATCATTATATTTGTTGAACAGTGCTGCTTTTTCTTCGTAGATAGCTTGTTTTTCTTCTTCCGTAGCATCCCTGTTGAATGTTTTCCTATATAGTTCGTTAATCGTACTTTCTCCTGTACGGCCCTCATACATATAAAAAATTTCGGGAGTCGAGATTAAGTGATGATGAGTGGCAGTCTCATACCATGAACGGGAATGGAAACGCATGGAATCATACAAAACACCGTCCATGTCAAATAATACAGCTTTTGGAGATATTTCAGTTTGTTTTTGTTTCTGCAGATAATTTTTAATTGCTTGTCGAATCATTTTTACTTTACTTAAAAAATATAGGCAAAGTTATAAAAATCCTACCGAAATGTTCTATCTTTGATTGCTAATACTGAGATTACCGGGTTTAATTATTACCAATAAAAACAGAAGAATATGAAAAAAAAATTATTATTATTGACATTGTTGTTGTTCTCTTTGACTTATCAGAGTAAGGCGGAGGATTGGACAGATTTGCAGCATGAAGTTTCGTTAAGCTATGGTGCTTTACCTGTCTGGGATTTGTTGAATCATTATAATAACTATTTTACTCCTGTAAATGCAGTAGATATTCATGATGACAAAGCGAAGTTCGGTGCAATCAATATCAGCTATTTGTTTTATCCGGATGAAGAATGGGGAATCGGTATGGTTTTCTCATATTCCAATAATGACAAATATATTTTGCATAACAAGCAAGAGATAGGTACTTATCTGTATTCAACTTATACGATTTGTCCCTCATTTAAGTATAATTGGTATAACTATAACTTTGTCAATTTATATTCCCGTGTCAATGCAGGTGTTGCCATTGCAACAGCAAAAGCATCTTATGTGGATAACAAACAGCCTCAGCAGGCATATAAGACAAAGGCTTTCTTTATGTACCAGGTTTCTCCCATTGGAATTGAATTAGGCCGTCAGATTGCAGGATTTGTGGAAGTCGGCTTCGGTCATATGGGTACTGTTATTGCAGGCTTGAGATATAGAATGTAAAATTTCAAAACTTTATTCCTGTCTTTTATATCCATTTTGTCCATTGATGTAAATAGATTGGAAAATCATACAAAAAAAGAAGCGAACCTTATAAAAGGCCGCTTCTTTTTTTATTGTAGTAAATACTATGAATTACAATCTTGCGCGGATAGCTTCAGTTTCCTTTTCATATCCCGGTTTGTTTAACAGGGCGAACATATTCTTCTTATAAGCTTCAACACCCGGTTGGTCGAATGGGTTGACACCCAGCATATAACCACTGATGCCACAAGCTCTTTCAAAGAAATAGAACAGCTGTCCGATATAATAAGCGTTTACAGCCGGCATTGTGATTTTAAGATTAGGAACACCACCGTCTACGTGAGCCAACTGGGTACCCAGTTCTGCCATTTTGTTTACTTCGTCAACGCGTTTGCCTGCAAGGAAGTTAAGGCCGTCCAGGTTAGCTTCGTCTGTAGGAACAACTACTTTATGATTTGATTCTTCCACGGAGATGACAGTTTCAAAGATAGTACGTTCGCCATCCTGAATCCATTGTCCCATAGAGTGAAGGTCAGTAGTCAAATCTACGGAAGCCGGGAAAATGCCTTTGCCGTCTTTTCCTTCACTTTCACCGTATAACTGTTTCCACCATTCTGCGATATAGTGGAGTTTCGGGTGGAAGTTAGCCAGAATTTCTACTTTCTTGCCGCTCTTATATAATTCGTTACGAGTTGCAGCGTAGATTTCAGCGATGTTTTCTGCAAACGGTACGCTGATGTCTGTTGCTTTTTCCATAGATACAGCACCTGCAACCAAGTCACGGATATTGATACCTGCAACGGCGATAGGCAATAAACCAACCGGAGTCAGGACAGAGAAACGGCCACCTACATTATCAGGGATGATGAATGTTTTGTAACCTTCCTGGTCAGCCAGTGTACGAAGAGCACCTCTTTTTGCATCGGTAATAGCAACGATACGATGTTTAGCTTCTTCTTTGCCAACAGCATCTTCCAACTGTTTTTTCAACATACGGAAAGCCAATGCCGGTTCTGTTGTTGTTCCGGATTTGGAGATATTGATAAGGCCGAATTGTTTACCTTTCAGAATTTCGCAAAGTTCGTATAGGTAATCTTCGCCGATATTATGACCTGCATATAGAAGAATCGGATTTTTGCGGTCTGCATGCAACCAGTCGAAACTGTTGTTCATTGCTTCTACAACGGCTTTTGTTCCAAGGTAGCTTCCTCCGATACCTATAGCTACGACTACTTCACATTTGGAGCGAAGAACGTTTGCTGTATTTTCAATATCAGTTAATTCTGCATCTGTAATAGAAGAGGGGAGATGCAACCATCCTAAAAAGTCGTTACCTAAGCCATTTCCGTTCTGCAAAGTCGCATTACATTCATTTGCTTTTGCTGCCTGGGCGTATACTTGTTCTTTAGTAACCGCTCCCAGTGCTTTGTCGATGTTAAGACTGATGTTCTTCATAATTATTCGATATATTAAAAGGGGCGTATACCCCTTATGTTATTTAAACGTTTCGGTCAACTGCCGGATAACGGTAGTCGGCGATTTCTTTTCATACAGGATTCCATATAAAGCATCCACAATCGGCATGTTTACTTTATATTTTTCGTTGATTTCGTAGATACATTTGGTTCCGTAATAGCCTTCCGCAATCATTTCCATTTCCAGTTGGGCTATTTTTACTGAGTATCCCTTTCCTATCATTGTTCCGAATGTCCGGTTGCGGCTGAAGCGGGAATAGGCTGTAACCAGTAAATCGCCAAGATAAACCGAGTCGGTAACATCTCTGTCCAATGCATGTACGGCATCCAGGAAATTACGCATTTCTTCTATGGCATTGCAGATAAAGACAGCGAGGAAATTGTCTCCGTATTTCATACCGTGACAAATACCTGCGACAATAGCGTATACATTCTTCAAAACGGATGCATATTCAATACCGGTTACGTCTTTACAACAATAATTTTTCAGATATTTATTTTTGAATACCGGGGAAACCGCTTTGGCATGTTCGATATCAGGGCATGCAATTGTTATATAAGATAAGCGTTCCAATGCTACTTCTTCTGCGTGGCAGGGACCGCCGATAACTGCGATATTATCGATAGGAACATGATAGTATTCAGCAAAATAATCTGCGACCAGCATGTTTTCATCCGGTACAATACCTTTAATGGCAGAGATAATAAATTTATCATCCATCGGGGTACTGACCTTCATTAAATGCTGTTTCAGGAAAGGAGAGGGTGTGGCAAAAATCAAAGTATCCGAATCCTGGATTACTTCGTTTATATCTGTATAGAATTTGATTTTATTAACGTCAAACTTTACTGCAGACAGATAGCTGGGATTGTGCCCTGTTGCCAGAAATTCGTCAACCTGGTCCGAACGGCGCATATACCAGTTGATGCTATCTTGTGTAGAAAGAACAATTTTGGCTAAGGCGGTAGCCCAGCTACCACCTCCCATTATTGCAATTTTACCGGGTATATTCATAGTATTCCCTTATTTGGCTGCGTTTGCAATCCATGCTTCCACTACTTCGGCGGCCGGATTTTGCAATTCCAGTTTGTATTTTTTATTCATTTCACAAAGTTCCTGTCTCAGTTTGTTCGGATTTGCATCAACCAGTGTATCCACTGTTACATATCCGGCTTTCTGCAGGGCGGGAACCCATGCTTCATCAATACCCAAAGCTACATATTTTTCAGCAGAATCCTTCTTTATTGTTTTTTCAGGACGCATTTGAGGGAAGAACAATACTTCCTGGATTGTTGTTTGACCGGTCAGGTACATGACCAAGCGGTCCATACCAATACCCATACCGCTTGTCGGAGGCATACCGTATTCCAAAGCACGCAAGAAATCCTGGTCGATGAACATGGCTTCATCATCTCCCTTTTCAGAAAGGCGAAGCTGTTCCATGAAACGTTCGCGCTGGTCGATCGGGTCATTCAATTCTGAATAAGCATTCGCTATTTCTTTTCCACAGACCATTAATTCGAAACGTTCGGTCAGTTCCGGATTGTCACGGTGTTTCTTGGTCAACGGAGACATTTCTTTAGGATAATCAGTGATGAAAGTAGGCTGTATATAGTTGCCTTCACATTTTTCGCCGAAGATTTCGTCAATCAGTTTGCCTTTACCCATTGTTTCGTCCTGTTCAACACCTAACTGGCGGCAAACATCACGCAACTGGTCTTCATTCATACCGCTAATGTCGATACCCGTATTTTCTTTGATGGAATCGATCATTGAGATACGTTTGTAAGGAGCTTTGAAATCGATTTCCTGACCGTTATATATTACTTTGGTGGTACCCAGTACATCCATACAAATACGTTCCAGCATTTGTTCGGTGAAGTTCATCATCCAGTTGTAATCTTTGTAGGAAACATAAATCTCCATTGCGGTAAATTCCGGGTTATGTGTACGGTCCATACCTTCGTTACGGAAGTTACGGCTAAATTCGTAAACACCTTCGAAACCTCCCACAATCAGACGTTTCAGATACAATTCGTTTGCAATACGCAGATATAAAGGAATATCCAATGCATTATGATGAGTAATGAACGGACGTGCCGAAGCTCCGCCGGGGATGCTTTGCAATACCGGGGTATCTACTTCCAGATAACCGCGTTCATTAAAGAAATTACGCATTGAGTTGAATATCTTTGTGCGTTTTACAAAGATATCTTTTACGCCTTCGTTGACGGCCAAGTCAACATAACGTTGGCGGTAACGTAATTCGGGATCATTAAATCCGTCATAAGCAACGCCATCTTTGTATTTTACTATCGGGAGCGGTCTGAGTGATTTGGATAATACTGTCAGTTCTTGTGCATGAACAGATATTTCGCCCATTTGTGTGCGGAATACATATCCTTTGATTCCGACAAAGTCCCCGATATCAAGCAATTTCTTGAAAACGGTATTGTATAATTCTTTGTCTTCACCCGGGCAGATGTCATCACGTGAAATATATATCTGTATCCTGCCTTCTGAATCCTGTAACTCCATGAAAGAAGCCTTACCCATGATACGGCGGCTCATGATACGGCCGGCTATACTAACGGGACGGGGCTCTGCATCGTCTTTAAAGTTTTCTTTTATCTCTTTGGAAAATGCATTTGTTACATACTCTGCTGCGGGATAAGGTTCTATCCCCATCTGGCGTAACTGCTCCATGCTGTTACGTCTTATGATTTCCTGTTCACTCAGTTCTAATAGATTCATTATGCTATTATTTTGTATAATACGGCGCAAAAGTACAAAAACTTTTCATACTTATTACTTAAAAACGAGTGCTACTTTGCGGGAAACGTATGTAAAAGAGTAGGTTTTACTCGGCAAGAAGTGTTTTGCGGATGGCTTCCGGAATGAAAAAGCGGACATCCTTTCCTGTATTGAGGGCCTGACGGATGAATGTGGAAGATATTTCGATCAAAGGGGCATCTACCTGCCGGATATGAGAATAGTGTTCCAGTATCCGGATATCGAATCCTTTGCGGGGATAGATCAATATTGGAAATTCGGAGAGTAATGCCTGATAGTCTTTCCATTGTTCGATGGATGCCCAATTATCAGCTCCGATAATTAGATGAAAGTCCCGGTCGGGATAGGCTTGTTGCAATGATCGCAACGTGGTAATGGTATAAGTGGGTTTTGGCAAGTTAAACTCAAAGTCGCTTGCCTTAAATTTGGAATAATCGCCGACGGCAGCTTTCACCATTTGGTAACGGAGGTTGTCGTCCATTAGTTCGTCGCGTTTTTTCAGTGGATTGTGCGGAGTGACCAGAAACCAAATTTCGTCCATCCCTCCAAATTCACATAGCCAGTTAGCTAATGCCAAATGACCGATGTGGATAGGGTTGAATGAACCGGAATAAATCCCTGTTTTCAGTTTATGGGTAATCTTTGTTACTGCTTTTTCCATTTGACGATATTAAACACCTGAGCTCCCAGAACAAGTCCCATACCTGTCGCAATCATATATTCTTTATAATATAGACTGATAATACCTGTTATAAGCGCCGCAATAGCTATAATGATAAATGTATATAACCATTTACGCGATAGTTGTCCGTTATTCATCTTTTTCTAAAAAAGCTTTGATTATACGAAGTGCTTCTTCCTGGGCTTTTTCCAGTATATCGTTAATAACGATGATATCGAATTTATCGGCAAACGACAATTCATATTCTGCTTTTGCAATACGGCTGTCGATAACTTCCGGAGCATCCGTTCCGCGTCCTTCCAAACGTTTGCGGAGATCGGTTATGCACGGAGGCTGGATAAATACAGACAAAGCACGGTTGCCGTAGTATTTTTTTATATTGCAACCGCCTACGACATCGACATCAAAAATGACGTTATTCCCTGCATTCAGAATCCGTTCAACTTCGCTTTTCAATGTTCCGTAGAACTTGTCGGTATAAACTTCTTCATATTCCAGAAATTCATCGGCAGCTATTCGTTTGCGGAATTCGTCAGGAGTAAGGAAGTAATATTCCACTCCATCTTTTTCTTCTCCACGCGGGGCACGGCTGGTAGCCGAGATAGAGAAATGCAGGTTCAGGTTCTGTTTTAGTAAATAGTTGATAATGGTTGATTTGCCCGAACCTGAGGGGGCAGAAAAAATAATGAGTTTACCAGCCATATTATAATACGTTTAATACTTGTTCTTTGATTTGTTCCAATTCGTCTTTCATCTGTACGACAATCTTTTGCATCTCTGCATGGTTGCTTTTTGAGCCTAAGGTATTGATTTCCCTTCCTATTTCCTGGGCAATGAAACCAAGCTTTTTACCTTGTCCCTTACCTGCTTCTATTGTACTGATAAAATATTTCAAATGGTTATCCAGACGGTTTTTTTCTTCATTGATATCCAATTTTTCGATATAGTAAATCATTTCCTGTTCGAAGCGGTTCTTGTCATAATCTTGCCCTGCAACCTTTTCCAGGTTATCGGTAATACGGGCTTTGATTTTTTCGATACGTTCTTTTTCGTATACTTCCACTTCGGACAATAAGCGGGCTATGTTTGCAATTTTCTGTTCGAAAAGTTTTTGCAGCATAGCTCCTTCCTGGATACGGAAATCACAGAGATGCTGTACGGCTTCGGCTATTGCTTTTTTTACTGTTTCCCATTCTGTTTCGTCTGCTTCCTGTATTTCTGTCTTGATTACGTCCGGCATACGGAGTAATGTCTGGAACCAGTCGGCAGGAAGGGAAATATCCAGTTTGCCCGCAAGGTCTTTTATCTGTGAATAGTAACTTTCGAAGGCTGACTGATTAATTTGAGTAGGGGTATCTTTGCCTATATATTCGATAAATATATTGAATTCGACTTTCCCTCTTTCCAGCTTTTGCAGTAACATACTCCGTATTTGCATCTCTTTATCTCTGTAAATAGATGGTATACGGGTGGAGAGGTCAAGTTGCTTGCTGTTTAATGCCTTTATTTCTATAGTTACCTTTTTTGACGGAAGTTCGGCGGTAACTTTACCGAAACCAGTCATTGATTGTATCATTGTCCCAATTAATTAGATTTGCAAATATACATGATAATTCCAGAAAGCCGATACAGATAGATAAAAATGATGTACATTTGTCGCCGTAATTTAATTAAACGTATGGCTTGTATTTTAAATATAGAAACATCCACTTCCGTTTGTTCCGTTGCTTTATCCGACAAAGGAAAGGTCGTGTTTGAGAAGGCTTCTTTCGAAGGTCCTTCACATGCTGCATTATTAGGTGTATTTGTAGAAGAAGCTCTTTCCGCATTGAAAGAGCAAGGTCGAAAACCGGATGCAATTGCAGTGAGCAGCGGTCCGGGGTCATATACCGGTTTACGTATAGGTGTGTCTGTTGCGAAAGGTTTATGTTTTGGTTATGATATTCCATTGATAGGGATACATACTCTGGATATAATGGCAGCTACGGCAATTAAACGGAATGGGGGAGATGAAGATTGTCTTTATTGTTCTATGTTGGATGCCCGCCGTATGGAAGTTTATGCAGCGATTTACGATGCCAATCTAAATATCGTTCGTGAAACATCGGCAGATATTGTAGATGTCGATACCTATGCTTCTTATTTGGAAAAAGGTAAAGTTTGTTTCTTCGGAAACGGAGCAGCCAAATGCAAAGAAGTTATTTCTTCCGAAAATGCTGTTTTTATAGATGATATTCATCCGTTGGCAGTCAATATGATACCTTTATCAGAAAACGCTTTCGCCGAAGGAAAATTAGAAAATGTAGCTTATTTCGAACCGTTCTACCTGAAGGAGTTCCAGGCTACGATTGCGAAGAATAAGGTGCTGGGATAAACAACTGATATTAGTATATAAAGATTTGTAATACGAAGTTTTTTTATTCAAAAAACAACACTTTCAAAACATAGGTGTTTTAAATGCAAAACATATATGCTTTGAATGCAAAACACCTATGTTTTGAAAGTACCCCTCCTACTTCTTAGTATTTGTCAGAATGCTGCCAATTTATTCCTGTAATAACTTTCAACATCTTTCCAGTGGTAATAAGGGGCGATATCACTTCTGACCGGAAGTTTCATTTCGTTTTCATTCAGCATGACTTTTACAAGGATGTCATCGTTGCCTTTTTTTCGGAAGAAAACAAACTGGATATTAGATGCCATCGGGAAGATTTGGTGGTTACGCCAAAAATCGGCTACTTTATCTGCATTATTTGTTTGGTATCCGCAATCTCCCAGTTCCAGAAGGCAGGCAAGAGGCAGTACACAAACTTCATGACCGAAACGCAAAGTTGCACTATTCTCTTTTTTTACAATGCAGGTATCTGCCGTATCCAGTATGTTCTTTAGCAGATTAGCTTCTAAATAGGGCATTTTGCCTTTATTTAGAGGGGATGGCCCATAGGAGAGATACCAATTGTAATTTTCAATCAGCCATAAGTTATAACATTCTTCTTTTGTGAAAATAGGATAGAGATCGAGACTTGTGTCGTGGCTTTGCATGTTACTTGCCAATTTGAAGAGGGAACTCATTAGTTCATCTTCGTTTATTTTCCATTTTACATAGTCTGCATTATTAAAAAGGGAACCCATTAAACGTTCCGGATGAAGATGTGCTGTCCTGAAGTCTTTTATTGCTGTTTTTATTTCATCCGATTTGCGTATGTTACTGAACTGTTCGTCTCCGTAATTCATGTAATCCATATCATGGTAACTGGCATCGTTTTTGATTTGCAGTTTCGGGTTCATAGATTGTAATTGCAGACATTCGGCAGTCATGGAAAGAATACAGCGGATAACGACTGTGGAACGTGCGTCTATATTGGCTTCTCCGCGGAAAACTTCCGGATAATTCTTGTACATCCTTTCGGCTATGCCTCTGTGCTGGCGTGCTCCCAATGGGGTGAGTTCGCCATATCTTTTTTCAGCCATTCCTGCGATGCTGTCGAGTACGTTAAGGACTTGTTTACCAAGCGGGGTAAGTACGTTGTTTTGTTCAGCGTCACGCATGGTACTTAACGGTTTTTCGTAATCTTTCGGGTTAATCAGGTAACGGGAACCATGGCGAGCATAATGGCTTAAATAGAAGGGTTCGTATCCTTTAGGGGGCGATGTCTGTTTTCCTGTTGGGGCCGGATATGCGTAATAATTACTTGCCGAACGGCGGATATCAGCAGTAATATCTTCTTTGGCTGTTTGTGCAAAAGCATTAAATGCCAGACAGCAAATAAGGGCTAAGAACATGAAACGTTTCATAGGCTTTATATTTAGTCAATAATAGAGTTCGGTCAAAATTACTCAATTTAAAGAAAATGAAGGTAACAGGATGGATAATTAAACAAATAAAATAGTTTCTCTGTTCTGTTTCCATAAAAGTAGAATACAAAATAACATCGGAGCAATATGAAAAAGAAAAATGTATGGCTGATTATCGGAGTGATTGTGGCAATTGTCTTGTTAATGATTTGGTTATTCGTGGGTACGACATTGGAGGAAGTTTCCAATCCTGAAACGGATCCAATGACAATTGAGCAAAACGTATAAACAGTTGACAGTTGACAAGTGACAGTTGACAAGTAAAGAAATTCTTTATACTTGCTAACTGTCAACTGTCAACTGTTAATTATTTTATCCTAGGAATCCTAACAAGATACCGGCTGCAACAGCAGAACCGATTACACCTGCTACGTTCGGCCCCATAGCATGCATCAGCAAATAGTTGGTCGGGTCATATTCCAAACCTACAATTTGAGAGATACGTGCAGAGTCGGGCACTGCAGATACACCGGCGTTACCGATAAGCGGGTTAATTTTGTTACCCTCTTTCAATATCAGGTTGAATGCCTTAACGAATAATACACCGGCACATGTTGCGATAACGAAAGACAAAGCTCCTAATGCGAAAATCTTTACAGAGTTCAGTGTCAGGAACTGTGTAGCCTGCGTAGAAGCACCCACGGTTATACCTAACAGGATTGTGATTGTATCGATCAGCGGGCCACGGGCTGTTTCAGCCAGACGACGAGTCACGCCACTTTCTTTCAATAGGTTACCGAAGAATAACATACCCAATAAAGGCAGACCGGAAGGAACCAGAAAGCAAGTCAGCAACAGACCGACAATCGGGAAGATAATCTTTTCTGTTGAAGAAACAGCTCTCGGCGGTTTCATCCGGATTAAACGTTCTTTCTTTGTTGTAAGCAGTCTCATAAACGGAGGCTGGATAATAGGTACCAATGCCATGTATGAATAGGCAGATACCGCAATCGCACCCATCAGGTTAGGAGCCAGTTTGGATGAAAGGAAGATAGCTGTCGGACCATCGGCACCACCGATAATACCGATAGCACCAGCCTGGTTCGGTTCGAATCCCATCTGAAGAGCAATGATATATGCACCAAAAATACCGAACTGGGCAGCAGCACCGATCAACATCAACTTTGGATTGGATATCAAAGCCGAGAAGTCGGTCATAGCCCCGATGCCGAGGAATATCAATGGCGGATACCATCCGGAGGTTACACCCTGATAGAGGATGTTCAGTACGGACCCTTGCTCGTAAATACCAACCTGTAGCCCTGCATCTTTGAATGGAATATTACCAATCAGGATACCGAAACCGATAGGGATAAGGAGCATAGGTTCAAACTCATATTTTATCGCCAGGAATATAAAAAGCAAACCAACCAATATCATAATGATATGACCGGGTGTTGCATTATATACACCTGTATACGTAAGGAACAACTGTAGATTTTCACCTAAAAACGATAAAAAACTTTCCTGTGCTCCTGCTGCTTGTAATAGTACTGATCCTAACATAATTTATCCGATTACGACGAGATCTGCACCTTCCAGTACTGAATCTCCTTTATGTACCTTAATTTCTATAATCTTACCGTCACGGTCTGCATTGATATTGTTTTCCATTTTCATGGCTTCAAGAATAATCAATGTCTGACCTCTCTTCACGGTGTCACCTACATTACATTTAACTTGCAGGATTACGCCTGGAAGCGGAGTTTTCACAGCACCCTGAGTCGTTGGAGCAGCCTGGCGTGTAACAACAGGTTCGCCGGTAGCCGTTGTCGGAGCCTGAGCCGGACGTTTTAATGTAACCATTTGTTTTTTTGCCGGTTTTTCCATTTTAACCTGATAGGGAGTACCGTTTACTTCTACTTCGGCGATATCATCAACAACTGAATTGATATGTACTTTATATACGTTACCGTTGATGGTATATTTAAAACTTTTCATTCTTCTTTGTTTTTAGTATTATTTCTTTTGGGGAACATCACGTAAGCCATAGATCTTAGAACTCCATGGAGAATAAGTACGGGCAACCTTGCGGATTGTAATAACTGTGTTTTCCACGTCATGGTTGTCGTCGCTCATTTCATACAATGCAGAAGCAATAGCTGCAAAGATTTCTCCGGATTCTTCACCTGTACCGGCAGATACAGTAGTTGTGCCGGCAGCTTTTTGTGCATTACGTTTGCTTGCCGCAACGGCAAACTTACCAACTTGTTTAAAGATAATAAACAGAAGGAACAGTCCTAAGAATACAACAGCCATTGCAGTCAGTGTCATACCGATACCAATAGCGTCATTTCTTTTAAAGTTTTCAATCTTCTCGTTAGAATCCAAAGTCAGGTTGTTTGTACTTGGAGTTACTTTTGTGAGTTCAGCCCATGCTTCTTTTCCGTCTTCTACTCTACCGAAACTAATATCCGGTTTCTGTCCGGCCGGAATGGTAATCTCATCAATAAGAGTCTTTCCATCAGCATCATATAAAGCTATGTAATTTTCTTTAGATGGATCTAAAGTGAAATTTACATGGAAATTACCACGGATAGCTTCTCCGTCAGCCCAGAATAAAACGTGTTGACGGGGAGGGATTATTGTTAATACGTCTCCCTTGGGAATCGGATATTTGGTCGGATTGTTTTTGTCGTTTGTCAAATAGCATCCGGCAATATTAACCGAACCGGCAGAAGTATTATATAATTCTATCCAGGGATGGCGTTTGCCATAGTCATCAACAAAATTATCGTCGTTGATGACCAGCACTTCATTTATGCGCATGGAGGTTGCACGCTGTGCCTTTGCTCCGAATGAAACGAGCAAAACGAACAGTAACAATACTCCAATTTTTTTATTAATCATATTCATTTCCTGTTTTAAGAATTATAAAGGCAGATTGTCATGTTTCTTAGCAGGATTGCTTAATTTCTTAGTTTGCAATTGCTGTAATGCGCGGATGATACGGAAACGAGTATTACGTGGTTCGATAACATCATCGATATAACCGTATTGTGCTGCGTTGTACGGATTAGCAAATGCTTTCTTGTATTCCGCTTCTTTTTCAGCGGCTGCTTTAGCCGGATCTTCGGAAGCTGCAACTTCTTTTGCAAAGATAACTTCAACAGCACCGCTCGGACCCATAACTGCGATTTCTGCAGTTGGCCATGCATAGTTCATGTCACCACGCAGGTGTTTGGAACTCATCACACAATAAGCACCACCGTAAGATTTACGTAATGTTACAGTAATCTTAGGTACGGTAGCTTCTCCGTAAGCATAAAGCAATTTAGCACCATGCAGGATGACACCATTGTATTCCTGACCTGTACCCGGAAGGAATCCCGGTACGTCAACTAATGTTACCAAAGGAATATTAAATGCATCGCAGAAGCGAACGAAACGACCGGCTTTACGTGAAGCATTGCTGTCCAGACATCCTGCCATTACTTTTGGCTGGTTAGCTACGATACCAACAGACTGGCCGTTGAAACGAGCAAAACCTACGATAATATTTTTAGCATAGTCTGCATGTACTTCAAGGAATTCGTTGTTGTCGACAATTGTACCGATAACTTCGTACATGTCATATGACTGGTTGGCATTATCCGGAATGATTTCATTCAATACGTCGTCCAGACGGTCGATCGGATCTTTACACTCTACTAGAGGGGTTTCTTCTAAATTGTTCTGAGGCAGGAAGCTGATCAATTTGCGGATAAGCTGCAAACCTTCTTCTTCTGTGTCAACAGCGAAATGTGCAACACCGGATTTTGTGGTATGTACGCTTGCACCGCCCAGTTCTTCCTGGGTTACGTCTTCGCCTGTCACTGTTTTTACTACTTTCGGACCAGTCAGGAACATATAGCTGGTACCACGTGTCATGATGTTGAAGTCTGTTAAAGCAGGAGAATAAACAGCACCACCGGCACAAGGACCAAAGATTCCTGAAATTTGTGGGATAACGCCCGAAGCAAGGATATTGCGCTGGAATATTTCAGCATAACCGGCCAAAGCGTTTACACCTTCCTGGATACGTGCACCACCGGAGTCGTTCAATCCGATAACCGGAGCACCCATCTTCATGGCTTGATCCATTACTTTGCAAATCTTCATAGCTAAAGCTTCGGACAACGCGCCACCGAATACGGTAAAGTCTTGTGCAAAAATATAAACCAGACGGCCGTCAATTGTACCATAACCGGTTACGATACCGTCACCCAGGAATTTTGTTTTTTCGATACCGAAATTTGTACAACGGTGTTGTACGAACATATCGAATTCTTCAAAACTACCTTCATCCAGCAACATGGCGATACGTTCACGGGCTGTGTACTTCCCTTTTTTGTGCTGTGATTCAATTCTTTTTTCCCCACCACCCAAGCGAGCTGTTTCACGAAGGGCGATAAGCTCCTTTACTTTTTCAAGTTGGTTACTCATTGTATTTTTGATTTGTTGTTAGAAATGAACTATTTATAACTGACAATTAACAATTGATAAGTGACAATTGACAGTCGGCAGGTAAGAAAACCTGAAAACTGTCAACTGTCACTTGTTAACTGTCAACTGAATTATTATTTACCAGGCATGCAGAGCTCGGTCAATACGCTGCATGTAGATTTCGGATGCAGGAATGCTATGTTTAAACCTTCTGCACCACCACGCGGAGCTTTGTCAATGAGCTGAATGCCTTTGGATGCGGCTTCATCTAAAGCTTCCTGAACGGAAGGAACTGCGAATGCGATATGGTGGATACCTTCACCCTTTTTTTCAATGAATTTAGCAATCGTGCTATCAGGGCTTGTCGGTTCCAGTAATTCAATTTTAGTTTGACCGACTTTGAAGAAAGCTGTTTTAACTTTCTGGTCGGCTACTTCTTCGATGTTATAGCATTTTAAACCCAAAACTCCTTCATAGTATGGCAGGCAAGCTTCGATGCTTTTAACTGCAATACCCAGATGTTCGATATGTGTAAGTTCCATGTCAATAATAATTTAGTAATTAATCTTGTTTTTTGTTCTATGATGGCAAAGGTACATTCTTTTTATTAATGAAGAAATAATTCATTAATATTTATCAGCATGATTTTATCTATATTATTCCTACATTTGGAGTGTTACCGGAGTTGTGGGCAAGACTTGTGTTGAAATATTAATATCTCAATGGTGTAGAACCACTTCGATAATCATGCGCTAACTTAATAATCCGGTTTTCACTAAGGGAAAAATATTTATCTTTGTCGGTAAGTAAAAGGATTGGATCTGATTTTGAGTCACAGCAATATGAATTTAAAATAATGAAATGATAATGGAAAGTTTTGCTTCATTGATAAAAACGCGAAGAAGTACTCGCAAGTTTACGGATGAGTTGCTTAAGCCCGAGCAAGTTGAAACGATATTGAAAGCAGCCTTGATGGCTCCTTCTTCAAAAAATAAGAATCCCTGGCAGTTTGTCGTGATTGAAGATAAGGAAATGCTGGCGAAGTTGGCTGCGTGCAAAAAACATGGAGCTGCTTTTCTGGAAGGCTGTGCCTTGGCTGTAGTTGTGCTTGCTAATGTGATGGAGAGCGATGTTTGGGTGGAAGATGCTTCAATAGCTTCCATTTATATGCAGTTACAAGCGGAAGAATTAGGCTTAGGCAGTTGTTGGTGCCAGATACGCAACCGGTTTACGGAAGATGATATGGATACGAATCAGTATGTTCGTGATTTACTGAATATTCCTTATCAATTAGATGTCCTTTCCATTATAGGATTTGGCTATAAGGAGCAAGAACGCAAACCTTTCGATGAATCCCGTCTACAATGGGAAAAGATACATATTGGTTCTTACAGGATGCCGGTAGAAGAGAAAAAAGAAGAAGCATGAAAGTTGTTTTTATAGGGGCAGGGAATCTGGCGACGCGTTTGTCTCTGGAAATGTCTGCTGCGGGAATGAATATCTTGCAGGTATATAGTCATACTCCGGAAAATGCTTCGTTATTAGCGGATAAATTGGGGTGCCGGTGGACTATTGTTCCGGAAGATATTTCATCTGAGGCTGATTTATATGTATTCTCATTGAAAGATGCCGTTTTGCCGGAAGTTATTTCTCGGGTGAGACCCAATAATGGCATATGGGTACATACGGCAGGCAGTATGCCATTGGATATCTTTAAAGGATATACATCTCACTATGGTGTGCTTTATCCGCTACAAACATTTAGTAAGGAACGTGCAGTTGACTTTTCTGTTATTCCATTTTTCCTGGAAGCGAATTTGCCGGATGTAGGTCATGTTTTGGAAGAAGTTGCTAAAACAATTTCTGGAAATGTCCGTTTTTTGTCTTCGGAGAAGAGGCAGTATCTACATCTTTCCGCTGTTTTTGCTTGTAATTTTACCAACCATATTTATAATTTGGCAGATAAGTTACTGGAAGAACATGATATACCTGCGGATGTGTTATTGCCTTTAATAGATGAAACTGCAGCGAAAATACATATAATGTCGCCTGGTAAAGCTCAAACCGGTCCGGCGATACGTTACGATGAGAATGTTATTAACAAACATCTGGCGATGTTGTCCGACCCGGATATGCGGTCTCTGTACCAACTAATCAGCCAGAGTATCCATAAAGAATCCCGACATGAGTAGTATTAATTATGATTTAAAGAAAATAAAAGCGTTTGTCTTTGATGTAGACGGTGTTTTGTCTGGTGAAGTAATCCCTTTGCATCCGGATGGCGATCCGATGCGCACGGTAAATATAAAAGATGGTTATGCCCTGCAACTGGCAGTAAAAAAAGGGTATCAGGTTGCTATTATTACCGGAGGATATACGGAAGCCGTAAAAATCCGCTTTTCCCGTTTGGGAATCACTCATATTTATATGAAGAGTGCAATTAAAGTACATGATTTTAATGATTTCATGGAAAAAACAGGTTTACAGCCGGAGGAGGTGCTTTATGCCGGAGATGATATTCCGGACTATGAAGTGATGAAAATAGTCGGATTACCGGTGGCTCCGGCAGATGCCGCTCCGGAGATAAAGGCTATTTCTAAATATATTTCCCTGAAGAAGGGTGGTGATGGTATTGCCCGGGATGTAATCGAGCAGACAATGAAGGCTCAGGGTCATTGGATGAGTGATGAGGCTTTTGGTTGGTAATTAAAAAAATAACAAACTAAAATAGAAAGACTATGCTTGCTAATCTGGAAAAATATAAAATCATATTAGGTTCGAATTCTCCTCGTCGCCAGGAATTAATGGCTGGATTAGATATAGATTTTGAGGTACGGATTATAACGGATATTGATGAATCTTATCCGGCAGTTTTAAAAGAAGAAGATGTTCCGGCCTATATTGCAAGGAAGAAAGCCGAAGCTTATAAATCAAGTATGGCTGATGATGAATTATTAATTACGGCTGACACTGTGGTTTGGACGTTTGAGGAAATTTTAGGAAAGCCGAAGGATAGGGACGGTGCAATAAGCATGTTACAAAAATTGTCCGACCATGTACATGAAGTTATTACGGGGGTTTGTATTACATCAAAAGACAGGCAGATAGATTTCAGTGTTTTTTCGGCAGTCTCATTCAGTAAGCTGGATGATGACGAGATCGTGTATTATGTAGATAAATACAAGCCGTTTGATAAAGCGGGTAGCTACGGCATTCAGGAATGGATTGGTTATGTGGGAGTAGAAAGTATTAACGGAAGTTTTTATAATGTTATGGGGTTGCCTATACAGCGGTTGTATCAGGAATTGAAGAAATGGCCCTAATCCGTTAAGGATTAAGGCTCAGTCTTTGTGGTAAATATTGGATCATTCCTTTGGAATATTCTATCTGATGCTTGCCGTTCTCGTCTGCATAAATAACATAATATTCAATTTCGGGCAGCTTCTCAGCCATTTGGCGTGCTTTGTCAAGACCCATTGCCATAAAAGCAGTGGCATAAGCATCGGCAGTCATACAGTCATTGGCTACAATTGTTGCACTTAAAATACTTTGTTCGGCAGGATAACCCGTACGTGGATCGATTGTGTGTGCATATTTTTTTCCATCTTTTACATAATAATTCCGGTAGTTTCCGGAAGTGGCAACACCTCCTTTTTTGCACAACTGGACTACTTCTTCAATTTCATTTCTTATTCCTGTCGAGTCATCTTCCGGCTTATTAATACCGATACGCCAGCATTCGCCTTTCGGATTAACCCCTTTCATTGTCACTTCTCCACCAATCTCTACCATGTAATTTTCAACACCCTCGCGTTCAAGCAGGCGTGCAATGATATCAGAGGAGTATCCTTTCGCTATAGCAGAGCAGTTTAGTAATAGGCGAGGATCGTCTTTTATAACTTTATTACCTTCTAAGCGAACTTTCTGATAGCCAACGAATGTTTTCAGGCTATCTATCATCTCCGGAGTTATGCTGTCTTTTTTGCTGAATCCAAATCCCCATAAATTAACCAGAGGCGCACATGTTATATCGAAAACCCCATCAGAATTTTTGGATACTTCCATTGATTTATTGAAAACTTCTTTGAACCACTCATCCACTTCGACAGGCTCGTTTCTATTAACCTTGGCTATTGTTGAATTTGGATTGAAGGGGTTTAATGAGAGATTGAATTTTTGTAGTTCGTTATCTATTTTTTCTGTCAGTGCTTTATCGGATTCGTATTTTATATGGTATAGCGTATGAAAGACGGATCCACTTTCTTCAAAATACTGCTTTTGATTTTTACAGCCGGTAAACAGGAGCACTCCGGCTGCTGCTAACAGATAGAATTTCTTATACATGTTTTCTTATATTTTAGGTATGCAAATATATGAATTCTAGGCATTAAAGAATGTATGTTCAATGAGTATTTTACATCCGATGCCAATTAAGATTAAACCGCCTATCAGGTCGAGTTTCAGATTGATTTTTCGTCCGAACTTATGTCCGAAATAAACGCCGAAAGCTGATATAAGAAATGTTACCACACCTATAGTCAAGGCTTCCAAAGCAATGCTGGATTCCAGGCAGGCTAAAGAAATGCCTATAGCCAATGCATCGATGCTGGTTGCAATGCCCAATCCGCATAATGTTCTGTTACATAAAGGATTGCTTTGGTTGTCTTCATCTTTTTCCTGGGTACTTTCATAAATCATTTTACCCCCCAGATAAAGTAAAAGAATAAATGCGATCCAATGGTCGAAAGCTGTAATATACTTTTTAAAACTAAGACCTGCCAGATAACCTCCCAATGTCATTCCAGCCTGAAAGATCCCCATTACAGCCCCTATTTTTATGATATGACGCAGTTTACAGTTGTGTATAATCGCTCCCCCCGTTACGGATACAGCCAGGCTATCCATGGATAAACCTACTGCCAGTAACACAATTTCTATAAATGACATGCTAATTAAAATGTTTCTTCTATTATAATATCTTCGATGGTTTTTCGCTTTTTAGGTGTCAGGTCAAATAAGTCGGCAGATTCGGGATATCCAATTGTCAGTATAACTGCCGGTTCTATGTGTGCCGGCAAATTAAAATATTCCCGGCATAATACTGTGTCAAAATTGCAGACCCAGCAGGTGCCTAATCCTTGTTCGGCTGCAGCCAGACAAATATGTTCAGTTGCAATGGATATGTCTATATCTGCATGATCCTTATTATCAGACGATCGTTTCCATGATTGGTTATGGTCACTGCAAATCAAAATATAAACCGGAGCACTACAGAACCATTCTCTGGGATAACATTCCTGTATCTTTTTTCTGCCTTCTTCCTTACGGATGACAACAAAATACCATGGTTGGAAATTGACAGCCGAAGGTGCTAATCTTGCCGCTTCAAGAAGATAAGACAACTTGTTATCTTCAATGGGGGTGGTAGCATACTTGCGAATAGAACAGCGTTTACGTGCGAGCTCTAACAAACTCATATTTCAGTTTCTATTTTATAATTATTCCGGTTGGGAGAGTCTCTGGAAATCAACTCTCCGATAAATCCTGCCAAAAACATCTGAGTTCCCATAATCATGGCAGTCAGTGAGATATAAAAGAAAGGAGATTTTGTAACCAACGGACGCAAATCTCCGGTACAGATGGAAACCAATTTTGCTCCCAATACGATTAATAAGGCAATAAAGCCGATAACGAACATAACACTCCCCCAAAGGCCGAAAAAGTGCATGGGCTTTTTCCCGAATTTAGAGGTAAACCACAAAGTGATTAAATCCAGATAGCCGTTCACGAAACGGTTCCAACCAAATTTAGTCGTACCGTATTTACGGGCTTGGTGGTGTACGACCTTTTCTCCGATTTTGCTGAATCCTGCCATTTTGGCCAGATAAGGAATCCAACGGTGCATGTCATTATATATTTCAATATTCTTTACAACAACATTTTTATAAGCTTTTAATCCGCAATTAAAATCATGCAAATTATGAATGCCGGAGAATTGGCGTGCTGTTGCATTGAATAACTTTGTCGGGATTGTTTTGGATAGTGGATCATATCTTTTCTTTTTCCATCCGGAAACCAAGTCATAGCCATCTTCTTTTATCATTCTGTATAGCTCCGGTATTTCATCCGGGCTATCTTGTAAATCAGCATCCATTGTAATGACTACATCTCCCTGGGCACGCTGGAAACCACAATTCAGCCCGGGGGATTTTCCATAATTACGACGAAATTTGATGCCTCTTATTTGTGGGGATTTCTTTTTTAACTCTTCGATTACTTCCCAGGAATTATCGGTACTTCCATCGTTTATAAATATGATTTCATAACTAAAACCATGTTTCTTCATTACCCGCTCTATCCAGTCTTGTAATTCCGGAAGAGACTCAGCTTCGTTATACAGAGGAATAACTACTGATATATCCATTTAACTGTTTCCTTTTTTACTTACTTTTTTCACCAACCATTCCGGATGAACTTTTGCGGCATATAATAGCTGCTACCGGTATGGATAATATGATGCCGTAGAATATATTGTTGAATATTCCTTGAATGGCCATATGGATAGGGGTGAAATTCATTTTGCTGATGGCTTCAACCGCATTGGCATCTACCTGCATGTTTTGTAGTGAAACAACAATCTGGTTTACCATATTGGATAGAAAATCCTTCGGAGCGATAAACTGAAAGAATATGAAATGTTCCAGAGCAACAATCAGGGCTGCAAAGAAATATAACATGGTGCCGAAACGCCATGCATGGAAAAAGCTGATGGAACCACCAATTTCATCCCTATAACGTTTGGTCATATAATAGGCTATGAACGGAACAGCAACAGACATGATAATATATATATATCCCAAGCCGGGCATGGAATATCCAAAAATCAGGAATAAATATTTAATTACCCAGTATATGCCCATGGCAAGACCATATGACATTGCGCTTTTAAGAAGTAAACTTTTATTCTCTTCCATAATAATGCTGTTTTATTGTTCTCATCACAAAATTAATCTTTTTGTAGAATATACAATATAAAAAAAGAGGAAGTTTTATGAATGAACTTCCTCTTTTTAAACTGAATTATTTTTTTGAGCCTCTTGTCGGATTCGAACCAACGACCCCGAGATTACAAATCACGTGCTCTGGCCAACTGAGCTAAAGAGGCAGGTGGGTAAGCTTACTACATCGCGCCGCTACAACCAAGTACCCTTGCTGCGGTCAAGCCCTGGGGGATTCCGAGGGAGCATGCCGTGTAGGACTTACCCGGCTGCAAAGGTAGATATTATTTTTTATGAAGCAAGTACTTTTTGTGGGAAGTGGCTTAATTTCTTGCTAACCCTTTGTATGTCTTTGATTTTTGTATTAGTTAAAAAATATATATGGATTTATTCGAATCTTGTATACCTCCGGCTTCTTTCCTTTTCCTTGATAAAACCATTACGGTATGCGTACAATAATTTTTCCAAATCGTGTATCTGCTTTTGCAGATCGGCACCTTTGTCCGTGTCTTTTACCATTTGCCTGTGGGAACTGAGTTCAACCACAATTGTTGTGGAACGGATGTCGCGTCCTTCCTTTATTGCCTGGTCTGTGGACAGAAACGGTTCGTGTTGTACCAATTGGAAGCCCCGCGAGTGATAAACCAATGTATATCCGGCTATACCGGTCTCGGGATGATATGCTTTGGAGAATCCTCCATCGATAACCAAAAGTTTTCCGTTTGCTTTTATTGGATTCTCTCCTTGTATGGACCGGACCGGGACATGTCCGTTTATAATATGCCTGTGAGGCCCGGTTACGCCGAATTCGTCCAGTAGCCGGTCGCAAACTTCCTCTTCTTCACGTAAGGAATAATAGGCGCCTTTTTCTTCTATCCGTACTTCCTTATCGTTGATAAAACAACGTTCGAATGTCGCCATCTTACTTTTATCGAATAAAGGTGAATCTTTTCCTTCCCAGAGATACCAGATATAGTCCATGGCAAAGTCTTTTTCCGGGCTGTCGTCTGCATCAAAATATGCCGTGCGGACCAATTGGTCTACCTTATCAAGCAGTGCTTTCCCTTTATATTTTTCTCCGTTTATCATGACTTCTTTCAATGAACCGTCCGGATTCATGGGAACAGAGGCATGAAATAACAAGTTGGAGTTGCATACCTGGTACATGCCACCATGAGTAAAGAGACAACGCATATGCGTTTTAAGTTTCTCACTACATTCGAATGAATGTTTAATACGGAGTATCAAATCTTCTTCTTCGATAGACAGGGCGTAAGGGTCTTTGGCGTTGATGGTAGGCCAGTTCTTGTCTTTTAATTCATATTCTTTTCCGTTGATATGAATTGTACCGTGTTTCAAATCAATCAGATGGAGCAACAATCGGTCATCCATCTGAAATTCAGGTCGACGGCGGATAATATCACCCTCCAGTTTGAACTGGATAATTGTAATGGCTTTGTGCATGCGTGCAATCAACTGAGCTGTTTTTTCGTCGAATGTAACATCTGAAGCATTTGTCCGGGGGATAAACAGTTCGCAAGGGTCGTCACCATATACTTCCATTGCAAATGTCGCAAGCGGGAGTAGGTTGATTCCATATCCATCTTCAAGCGTAGCCAGGTTCCCGTAGCGCATGCACATACGCAATACATTTGCAATACTACCTAAATTCCCGGAAGCTGCTCCCATCCAGAGTATGTCATGGTTACCCCATTGGATATCGAAATTATGATAGTTGCAAAGCGTATCCATAATAATATGTGCTCCCGGCCCGCGGTCGTATATGTCGCCGATGACATGTAAGATGTCGATTGTCAACCGTTGTATAAGATTACACATGGCTATGATGAAATCGTTGGCACGACCTGTAGATATGATAGTATTGATAATCTGGTCTACATAAGCGGATTTATTTGGTTCATCCGATGATTCATGCAAAAGCTCCTGTATGATATAGGAAAACTCTTTGGGTAGTGCTTTACGGACTTTGGAACGGGTATATTTGGAAGAGACATTTCGGCATACACGTACCAGTTGATTCAACGTGATAAGGTACCAGTCCTCCAAATCTTCCTCGTGGATACTGATAAGTTCTAATTTTTGTTCCGGGTAATAAATCAGGGTACAAAGCTCTTTTTTCTCATAATCACGCAATGTATTGCTGAATATTTCGTTTACTTTTCGCTTGATTGCACCGGATGCGTTTTTTAGTACATGATTGAATGCCTGATGTTCACCATGAATATCTGAAAGGAAATGTTCCGTACCCTTCGGGAGATTCAGGATGGCTTCCAGATTTATAATTTCAGTACTGGCATCCGCTACATTCGGAAAACTGCGTGCCAGAAGATTCAGGTAACGTATATCGCCGAGTACTTGCTCGGTAGTAATATCTTTTGTCATATACTAATTGTTTAAAGTCAATATATTAAAACGTCTCCATAGTAATATCCCTAAAGTGGTAAGACTAATGGGGAAACCGCACCAGATTCCTATCGGGCCCCAGTCTAATAGGAAGCCGCAAAAATAGCCTATAGGTAAAGCTAATCCGAAATGACAGGCAAACGCCATATATGCCATGTATTTTACATCGGAAATACCTCGTAGCGCGTTGGCAAACAGAATCTGCAAACCATCGCCGAACTGGTAAAGTATGACCGACCAGGCAAGTAGCGCCACCATTTCCACGACTTCTTTTTCCGGAGTGATTAAATATCCCATGCTATGGCGGAATAGGGTAATCAGTAAAACGACTATTATAGCCACCCCCATAATCAAATGTAATCCGGCAAAAGAAGCACGTCGTATATTCAGAAAATCATTCCAGCCTTTAAAGGTACTTACACGTATTGTAACAGCTGCAGCAATTCCATAATATACCATGAATCCCAGTGTTGTAATTACTCCCAATACCTGATGAGCAGCCAGAGCGATGCTGCCTATCCATCCCATCATAATCACGCTCAGGCTGAAAGAACCGGTTTCAACTCCCATCTGGAATCCCACGGGAAGCCCCATCCGTACAAGATTGGATAGATTCATCCGGTTGACAATTCCGTTTTTGAAACCTTTCAGGTATTCTTTATAGCGGGAACAGCGGGCAAAAAGTATGCAAAATGCAACCAATGTCAAAATACGGCTTGCCAGTGTTGAAATACCTGCACCTGTCAATCCTAATTCCGGAGCTCCGTATTTTCCGTATATAAGGAAATAATTCCCGATAATGTTCAATATATTTGCACCTAACGTAATCCACATCGGTGTGACCGTATCTGTAGTACCGTCGCTGAATTGTTTAAACGAATTAAACAGCATAGCAAAGATAACGGAAAAAAGTTGTAATACATAGTATGGAATGATATATGGTTTCAACTCTTCCGGTTGTTTCAACAAGTCGATGTTGAGTAGTAGGATCAACATGCAGACACTGATAAGAACGCCGATAATAAAGTTTATAAACAGGCTGTTCTTTAACGTCTCCCCGGCTTTGGTATATTCCTTGTTTGCAAATAATCCTCCGATAATAGGAGTAAGTCCATACGAAAAACCCATCCCGAAGATAAAGGCCAGATTGAAGAAATTATTTACAAACGAAGCTGCGGCCAGTTCGTCCGTACTATGGTGCCCTACCATGATGTTGTCGGCAAATCCAACAATAATAATGCCCAGTTGTCCCAACATAATCGGGACCCCCAGGCGTATTGTTTCTTTATAATGCTCTTTATAAGTAGAGAACCGCATTATAATTTCAAATAATCTCAATGGAATTAATAACGATATTTTCTGCCGGGCGGTCTTGTTTGTTCGTTTTAACCTTCTGGATGGCGTCAACCACGTCCATGCCCTCTGTCACTTCTCCGTAAACGGTATATTGGTTATCCAGGAAAGGAACGCCGCCAACGGTAGTATATGCTTCGCGCTGTTCCGGTGTCAGTTTGGCTTCGTCTTTCCGTTTTTCTGCTTCCAATTCGGTTTTACCAATCAGAGTGTCCCGTAGGATTGCCAGTTCGGCTTTATCTCCGCTACGGTATAATTCCATGATTTTAGGTTTGTTCTCCGTTTGCAGGCGGGCAAATATGGATTGTTTCAGGCGGTTTTCCAGTTGCATTTCCATTTGTTTCAGTTCGTTTTCTTTATAAACCTTACCTGTAACAATATAAAATTGAGAAGCCGAAGATGCCTTTTCCGGATTTACTTCGTCGCCGGTACGTGCAGCACATAAAGCTCCTTTTTTATGGAAGTATTTGGGATAAACAAATTCTGCTGGAACTGTATATCCTAAATCACCGGCTCCCAATTGTTTGTTCATCGGAGCATCTTTGGAAGTAACATCCCCTCCCTGTACCATAAATTCTTTAATAACGCGATGGAACAATAATCCATTGTATTGTCCTTCTTTTACCAGCTTAAGGAAATTATCACGGTGCCGAGGTGTTTCGTTGTATAATTTGATTTTGATTTTACCAAGTGTGGTATCCATTACCACTTGTGTCTCTGTTGTTTGGGTACTCATTTTTGTTTTGTTTATTTGGTGACAATCGTCATTGTCTTGATTTTGATATTTTTTGTCGGGCGGTCGTCAGCATTTGTTTCAGTAAACTGAATCTTGTCTACCACCTTTATGCCTTTCACCACTTCTCCGAAAATGGTGTATTTATCATCCAGATGAGGGGTACCACCTTCCAACATATAAGCCTGCCGTTGTTCGGGTGTAAAAGTAATACCTTGTTCTTTTTCCATCTTATCCAATTCCATTTCTGTAAAGAACTTGCCGGTTACTATATAGAATTGAGTTGCAGAGGATGCTCGTTCCGGGTTTTCATCATCACCTACACGGGCAGCACAAAGCATTCCGCGTTTGTGGAAATATTTTGGAAAAACAATTTCGGCAGGGATTGTATAATCCGGGTCTCCGTCCCCTAAATGTTGTTCTATTGGGGCATCTTTGGAATTTATATCTCCAGCCTGTATCATAAATTGCTTGATGACGCGGTGGAATAGTAAACCATCATATCGATGTTCTTTCACATTTTTAATGAAATTATCACGGTGTAGGGGAGTATCATTAAACAATTTCACTTTGATTTTACCCATATCGGTATCAATCAAAACCTGCGTTTCAACTTCCTGCGCTTGCAAATGAAAGGATATAAGCCCCAGGAGAGCTACAAAACATACAGCAAACAGCTTTTTCATCTTCATCTTGATTTTTTGTATTATGGCAACAAAAATAGTGACTTTACTCGTTAAAGCAATCATTTAACACAACCTTTTCTGCCTGCATCTGTTCAAATTGGTAATTCATCTAAACAAAAAACGCATTTATGAAAACATTATTGAGAAGCGCAGCCCTGCTGCTCGGAATGGGAATTTTTATTACTCATTCCCAGGCTCAGAAAGTTGTAGTTGAAGACAACGAGCCTAATACTGTGATGTTGGTAACACGAGACAAGGCGGGTGATGAAATTATCCGTATTATGAAAGAGACGCAGAGCCCGCGTTTTCATGACCCTGGGGTTCCCCGGTTTATCCTGACCGACAGGAAAGGTCGTTTTGCACTGGGTATCGGCGGATATGTAAAAGCAACGGCCGAATATGATTTTGGCGGCATTTCCGACGATGTGGATTTTTATCCTTCACTTATCCCTAACAAAGGTCAGACTCGCGACAGGAATCAATTCCAGATAGACGCTTCTACCAGTACGATTTTCCTGAAATTGATCGGACGTACTAAGAATCTGGGTGATTTAGTCGTGTACACAGCCGGTAATTTCCGTGGCGATGGTAAGACTTTTGAATTACAAAATGCTTATGCCTCATTCTTAGGTTTCACAATCGGATATGATTACGGCTTGTTTATGGATGCTGCTGCACTTCCTCCTACAATCGATTTCGCCGGTCCGAATGGGCAGGTTTTTTATCGTGCTACCCAGTTCCGCTACGAACGCTCATTTGCAAAAAACTGGAAAGCCGGTATCGGCGTTGAAATGCCTGTTGTGGATGGTATTACGAATGCAAACGTAAATATAGCCAGACAACGTATGCCTAATTTTCCTGCATATGTGCAGTATAGTTGGAATCAGAACAGCCATGTACGCGTGGCAGGTGTGATACGTAGTATGACCTATGATGATTTGTATGCTCAAACGCTAAATTCGAAAGTGGGGTGGGGAACTTTTGTGGCTACCACCTTCAATATCGGAAAGCAATTCCAATTCTTCGGACAGGCTACTTATGGAAGAGGTATCGGTCAGTTCCTGAATGATTTGAGCAATCTGGATGTTGATATTGTACCGGATCCAGCTAAAAGAGGAACAATGCAGGTTCTTCCTATGATGGGATGGTATGCCGGTTTGAGATATAATATCTGTCCGAAAGTATTTCTTTCTACAACTTATAGTCAATCTCGTTTGTATAGTGAAAATGATTTTCCGGAATCACCTTCCGAACAATACCGTTACGGTCAATATTTTGTTGCCAACCTTTTCTGGAATGTAACTCCCGATTTACAGGTAGGCGCTGAATATTTACGTGGCTGGCGTACTGATTTCAATGACCAAACCCGCCATGCCAACCGATTGAATGTAGCTGTCCAGTATAGCTTTTGATAAAAACAACTTTTGTATTTATAAAAAGAAAAACAAAAGCAGATATATTTAAATGTAAATGACGCTGATTCTATTAATTTATGCAGAATCAGCGTCATTTATATAATGGTTTCAGTTTAAAACAGTTTATTGGGATATTCTCCGGCATCAACCAAAGCCTGGATTTTGTCTACAACCCCTTGGCGGTCGGCAGCATAAGTTACACCGAACCATTTAGAGGTGGTATCCAATACTTTTACTGTTGCAATACCTTTTGTAATCAGTTCGTTTACAACCAGCGGGATGAAAAATTCACTTTTCGGCTTATCGATGTTTTCTTTCAGGAAGTCGATAAAGTATTTTTCGGAGTATTCGAAATAGTCGGGAGTGAAGCCCCACATATTCATAGAAACCGGAGTCTTTTCTTCCAAAACCACTTTGTTTCCGTTTTCATCTTTAAATTGGATTTCACCGTCTATTTTTTCGATAGCAGTACGCTCAACCACACCTGTCAGGAAACCTCCTGCATTTGTTTCGCAAACACCACGTGCCACGGAACCGCTTTCACTCAAGGTATTACCTACACGGTAACCTATCATGCAATAATCATTTTTCTTGCCAGCCATTTCAGACAGGGCCTTACCTAAAACTGCAAAACTGTCGCGACCGTAGAAATCGTCAGCATTAATAACGGCAAACGGTTCGTTGATAGCCGTTTTCCCCATCAGGACAGCATGGTTCGTACCCCAAGGTTTTTCACGTCCTTCCGGGCATGTGAAACCGGCAGGCAGGTCGTTTAGATCCTGAAAAACGACTTCAACCGGAATATGATTTTCATATTTGGATATGATTTTTTCGCGGAAATCCTGTTCGAATGTTTTACGGATAACGAAAACCAATTTTCCGAATCCACCACGGATAGCATCAAAAATAGAGTAGTCCATGATAGTTTCACCATTAGGACCCAGACCGTCCAATTGTTTTAATCCTCCGTAACGGCTACCCATTCCGGCAGCTAATACAAATAATGTAGGTTTCATAATCTTTTATTTTTATGTAATGCGTTATAGTGTTTTTCTTTTAGTTGTGGGCAAAAGTAGAAAATAATTTTTAATTTATTTTACTTCCAGAACGACAATTGATTTAGCGGGCAAAGTTACTTTCATCTGACCTCTATTTATCAGTATGCCATTGAAAGATGCAGGCTTTACAAAGTCTGGCTTCTCAAACGTGTTATGGTCGTTAATGGAAGGGGAAGTCAGGATACGTCCATTCGCTTTGGATATTTTCAGGTTTTGTAAGTCAATGGTAATAATCTGTTCGTTATCCGTATCTACATTTGCCAGTGATATATGGATAAGTCCGTTTCTATCTTTTGATGCAGATGCGCTTACCATTGGAACTTCGCGGTTGTCACGTACTGTAACTTTATCACATATCAAATCCATAGGAAGATAAGTGGCGTCTTGATGTACTTTATACATTTCAAATACATAGTAAGTGGGGGTGAGCATCATTTTAGGACCGTTTGTCAGAATCATAGACTGAAGGACATTTACAATCTGTGCGATATTGGTCATTTTGATACGATCTGTATATTTATGGAATAGGTTCAATGTGAGAGCGGCAACGAACGCATCACGCATTGTATTTTGCTGGTATAAATGTCCATTGATTGTACCGGGTTCTTCATCCCACCAGGTTCCCCATTCGTCTACCATTAAAGCAATCTGTTTATGGGGGTCATATTTATCCATAATCCGGATATGTTTTTTGATGACATCTTCTATTTCAAGACATTTGCCCATTGTCCAGTAATAATCATCCGTATTGAAATTTGTAGCGGAGCCTTTACTGCCATTCCAGCCGGCAACCGTATAATAATGTAGGGAAAGCCCGTCCATACGTGTTCCAACGTTTTTCATCAGGATTTCTGTCCAGTTATAATCATAATCACTGGCTCCACTGGCTATTTTAAACAGACGGTTTCCATCATAATTACGGCAATAGGTGGCATAGCGGCGATATTGGTCAGCATAAAATTCCGGGCGCATGCTTCCTCCGCAGCCCCAACTTTCATTCCCAACCCCAATAAATTTTACTTTCCAAGCTCTATCTCTTCCGTTTTGGCGGCGCAAACGTGTCATCGGACTGTCGCCTTCCGATGTCATATACTCTACCCATTTAGCCATTTCTTCAACCGTACCGCTACCGACATTGGCACTGACATAGGGTTCACAACCCAGCAATTCGCAAAGATTCAAAAATTCATGTGTGCCGAAACTATTGTCTTCTATAGTTCCTCCCCAGTTGTTGTTTACCATTTTCGGACGTTGTTCTTTTGGTCCTATGCCGTCCATCCAGTGGTATTCATCAGCAAAACAACCTCCCGGCCAGCGTAAATTGGGAATGTTCAGTTGTTTCAATGCGTTCAATACATCTTTGCGGTATCCTTGTGTATTGGGAATGTCGGAATCAGGTCCAACCCAAAGTCCTCCATAGATACATGTACCTAAATGTTCTGCAAAATGTCCGTAGATATGTTTACTGATTTGCTGTGTACCTTGTTGCGGATAGATGCGGATACTTGCATCTTTTTGTGCACATAATGAAAAGGCTGATGCCGCGAAAAGGCTAACTAATAATGTTTTCATGCCGGGTGATTTGAAAGTTATACGTTTGTGTGATGTTTTCGTGTCAAAAATACGTATATTTTTATAATATCAATCGTTTGTATGAATAATTTATTGTTCAAATTACGCTTATTCCTTTTGCCTACTCGCCCTGCCCACCAGCAAAGCGAACTGCCCCAACCTTCCAATGTCTGATAACGCTCAGATAAATTGATTTCTATATTTTGTTTATCTGGATTTTCAGCTTTTAGAGATAAAGATGCGGTTGGCAAAAAGCAAATCAGAAAGGAATAAAAGGTGGTGATTGCTTTTCAGAACCTGTTTGTATTAAATTTTTATGAAATATGTCTCTATCGGATAGTCCCGGATTATTTATCCATAACTATGGTTTTCCGAAATCATAACTATCATTTTGAAAAATCATAGTTATGAATGTATTTAAACCTATGGATAATTTCTGTGTGTAAAAATATATAAATTAGAAATACACAAGGGGGGATTTGCTGTTCTTAATACAAACAAAGAATCATGTGCAAGGTATTTTTGTACCTTTGCCACCATATTTAAAACGTTTTACAAGAATGAAGAAGTTAAAAGTAATCCCTCTTGTTGCTATCGGGATGGTTGCAATGACCGGTTGTGGTAGTGGTCCTGCGAAGGATACTACTGAAAAAATGAATGATGCTATCAATTTAGCTAACCTGGATACAACAATTGCTCCCGGAACCGATTTTTACCAGTATGCTTGTGGAGGCTGGATGAAAAATAATCCGCTGAAACCGGAATATGCCCGTTTCGGAACATTTGACCAATTGCGGGATAATAACCTTCAACAAATTCGTACACTTGTTGAAGAGTTGGGTACCACTTCTCCGGAAGATGGAAGTAATGCACAAAAAATCAGTATGCTGTATACTATCGGATTGGATAGTGAAAAACTGAATGCGGAGGGCTTTAATCCGATAAAGGAACAACTGAATGATATTAGAGAACTGGCCACTAAGGAAGAATTATCTAAAATGGTAGCTACCCTTCATAAAGAGGGAATGGCTCCATTCTTTGCTTTGTTTGTGGATGCTGACGAAAAAAACAGCTCCATGAATATTGTGCAGCTATACCAGGCAGGACTGGGTATGGGAGACCGCGATTATTATCTGTTGCAAGATGATGCCTCCAAGCAAATGCGTCAGGCATACCGGGGATATATTACCCGCCTTTTCACTCTGACCGGTTGTTCTCCAGAGCAGGCTGAAGCTGCAGTGAATGCTGTGATGAAGATAGAAAAAGGTATTGCTGCGGCTTCTTTCAGTCGTGAAGACCTGCGTGATTCACAGAAAAATTATAATAAGATTACGGTTCGCGATTTCAAGGTAAATAATAGTTTGTTGAATTGGGACGTATATTTTGAAAGCATGGGTTTGATGGAAATCGAATATCTGGATGCCAAGCAGCTTCCTTTTTATGAAGGAGTGGCGCGCATGTTGGAAGGAACGACTCTTGATGAACAAAAATATTACCTCTCTTTTAATCTGTTGTCTGCTGCAGCACTTTACCTGAGTGATGCGTTTGTCTCTGCTAATTTTGATTTCTATGGTAAGACGATGTCCGGAAAACAGGAACAACAACCTCGTTGGAAACGTTCGCTGGCAACTGTAAATGAAGCTTTGTCGGAAGCAGTCGGTCAATTTTATGTGGAGAAATACTTCCCGGCATCATCTAAAGATAAAATGTTGAAGATGGTAGCCGATTTACAAAAAGCATTGGGCGACCGTATTGCAGGATTGGAATGGATGAGCGATGCCACTAAGGCGAAAGCGCAGGAAAAACTTTCTGCTTTTATTGTTAAAATCGGTTATCCGGATACATGGCGTGATTACAGTACGTTGGATATCAAGAATGATTCCTATTGGGATAATGTACGTCGTGCAAATATATTTGATTCGGAATATCGATTGAGTCAGGTAGGTAAACCTGTAGATAAGGCACGTTGGGGAATGAGTCCGCAGACAGTAAATGCCTATTACAATCCGACAACCAACGAAATCTGTTTTCCTGCTGCAATTCTGCAACCGCCGTTCTTTAACCCGGAAGCAGACGATGCTGTGAATTATGGGGCTATCGGTGTGGTAATCGGTCATGAAATGACACATGGATTCGATGATCAGGGACGTAATTATGACAAAGATGGTAATCTGAGAGATTGGTGGACAGAAGAAGATGCAGCCTTGTTTGAACAGCGTGCAAACCGCTTGGTTCAGCAATATGATAATATAATTGTAGTAGACAGTGTACATGCAAACGGCCGTTATACCCTTGGTGAGAATATAGCTGACCAGGGAGGCTTGATGGTTGCCCATTTGGCTTATCTGAATAGTTTACAAGGCAAGGAAGTACCTGCTCCGATACAAGGATTTACAAATGAACAGCGTTTTTATCTCGGATATGCTACTTTATGGGGGCAGAATGTCCGTCCGGAAGAAATTCTCCGTTTGACGAAAATTGATCCGCACTCTTTGGGTAAGTGGCGTGTGAATGCAGCACTTCGTAATATTGATGCTTTTTACACGGCATTTAATATACAGGAAGGTGATCCGATGTATATGCTGCCGGCAGACCGGGTGGTAATATGGTGATTTAATCCGGTCACTACAAGTACCAAATGATAATAGACAGTTGATAATTGGTTGTAGGCAATTATCAACTGTCTATTTTTTTGAACAATCTTTCGGATAATTTTTTTATATTTATGGCAATTTATACCACATGTCAGTATTGCTGGGATAGCTATAGACGGATAAATGGGAAATGTCATAACTAAAAAATAAAATCTTTATGTTTTCAGAGCTAAGTTTTAAACAGATTACCAGTGCATTTATCGTACTGTTTGCCGTGATTGATATAATAGGTTCCATCCCCATTATTATTAATTTGAAAAGGCAAGGGAAGGGTGTGAATGCTTTGAAAGCCACCATTATTTCTTTTTTGCTCTTGCTTGGTTTCTTTGTTGCCGGAGACGTATTGCTAAAACTGTTTCATGTCGATATTGAATCGTTTGCTGTAGCTGGTGCACTTATTATTTTCCTGCTTGCCCTGGAAATGATTCTTGATATTGAAATCTTCAAAAATACAGGCCCTATAAAAGAAGCGACTCTTGTTCCGCTTGTTTTTCCTTTACTTGCCGGAGCGGGTTCATTTACAACCTTACTTTCTTTGAGAGCGGAGTATGCCAGTGTGAATATAATTATTGCATTGGTATTGAATATGCTTTGGGTTTATATCGTTGTCCGTATGACCGGCAAGATAGAAAAAGTGCTTGGCAAAGGAGGCATTTACATTATACGTAAATTTTTCGGTATTATCCTCCTTGCCATTTCCGTCAGGTTGTTTACCGTCAATATCACATCGTTGTTGGAACAATTAGGCAAATAGAAGTGCTACTGTATGAATATGTATTTTATGATGAACAATACGGCAAGTATATACATTGTCAAGTTGATCTCATGCCGCTTTCCTGTACATAATTTGATAAGGACAAAAGAAAGCAATCCTAAAACCAGACCGTCCGCAATCGAGTAGGTCAGCAACATCATGATAATTGTAATGAAGGCGGGAAGCGCCTCAGAAATATCTTCCAAATCTATTTTGGAGATAGAGTCCAACATAAAGACTCCTACCAGAACTAATGCGCCGGATGTTGCTGCTGCCGGTATTAAAAGGAATATCGGAGAGAAAAACAACGCCAGGATGAATAATAATCCCGTGATCATAGATGTAAATCCCGAACGTCCTCCCTCCGCAACCCCGGAAGCACTTTCCACATAAGTAGTAATTGTGGAACTACCCAACATCGCCCCGACAGTTGTTCCGATAGCATCAGACATCATGGCTTCTTTCACACGGGGAATATTTCCTTTTTCATCAATAATATCCGTTTTGAGTGCTAATCCTACTAAAGTACCCAGCGTATCAAAAATATTGATAAATAATAAGGTAAATATCAGGATTGCCATATCAAATGTGAAAAACTCCGAGAAGTCGAATTGCATAAATGTCGGAGCTATGGAGTGCGGAACAGATACAGGAACAAAACTTTCCGGTATTTGAGTAACACCAATCGGAATGCCGATAAGCGTACAGATCAGGATGCTGTAGAATAAAGCGCCTTTCACTTTCTTTATTACAAGTATGCCACTAAGGATGATGCCGATCATGGCAAGTACGGAATCCGGGTCAAAGTCTCCGAGTGTTACGAGAGTTGCCGGGTGGTCTTCAATGATGCCTGCTTGCTTCAATCCCACGAAAGCGATGAACATGCCGATTCCTGCAGAGGTGGCATAACGTAGATTTTGTGGAATACTTTCCAATATGATTTCGCGGATATTTAAAAAGGTTATCAGTATAAAAATTACCCCTTCTACAAACATGGCAGCCATAGCGGTTTGCCATGAATAGCCCATGCCTTGTACTAAAGTAAACGCGAAAAAAGCATTCAATGCCATGCTTGGAGCTTGTGCGAATGGTAATTTTGCCATAAAAGCAAGCAGGAGAGTGGCTATTGCAGAAGCTAATGCTGTAGCCGTAAACACTGCCCCTTTATCCATTCCTGTCATAGAGAGGATAGTAGGATTTACAGCAAGTATATAACTCATCGTAAGGAAAGTAGTAACCCCGGCTATTACTTCCGTACGGTAATTCATTGTTTGTTTATTGAATCCTAACAGTTTTTGTATCATGTTTTTGTATTAATCGAACGACCATTTGATTGCGGCAGTCGGGATAACATAAAGCCCGTTTTGGAAAGCAAAGTTATGACTTATTTTGACCTCACTTCCGATGCTTAACTTAAATTTGTCGTCTATACCCTTAATCTTGTTTAAGTTTACCCAAAATTGAGGTTCCGAAAGAAAAATGAAGTTTCCATGTGGATTTTTTTCTCGCCACCAATCTGCAAATCCACTGAATGTACAAAGGCCGTTTTTGGCAAAATGGATGTACCAAGTAGCAGTCAACTGGAAATTGTTCGGGCTTTCATGTTTTTGAATATACTTGTACATCGGGGTGAAAGTGAATCCTTTTGTGAAATTTTTATTATTGTACGTAAAGGTAATGCCTCCAAGATATGCATTATTCATTTGTCCACCGCTGGTAATACCCCCATTGTACTCTATGTGTGCTGAAAATGGAGGTTTCCAGAAACGCAGTTCACGTGAAATTTCCCAATAGGCAAGGTCTACTCCTTTACTGTTATAATTCATATCTACAAAGAAATAAGTGCTGCCCCATTTATCAGGTTTAAACATCTCGACAGTAGAGGTGAAAACAGGGCGTTCCTTTAAATCATTATTATAAAATAAATTACCGAAATCGTAATGCAATTGTACATTTTGGGCTTTGATACCAAATAATATAAAAAAGAGGAAGATAAGAATGGCATACTTTCTCATTTTAACTGATTTTTTTATTGAATTATTTTTAAAAGTACAAAAGTACTATATAATTTATTTGTAGCAAATAGGCTTGTAACGAGTAGAACACGTGTTTTTCCTGGTTCAGAAACTTTCTTTAGTTAAGAAAAGGAATATAATATATCACGGAATAAATATAAAAATTAAGAATTGGCTTTTTCTTATTCTGTCTTCTTTCTTGCTTTGATAATCAAAATATAAAAACTTATTATTGTGTGTTCTAATACTTTTCTAATTTAAAATATCTGCATTTATTTTAAACAATATCAAACTTTCTTCTGTTATACACCAGTAAAATCTTTAGGCCTTATTAACCCTGATTTATTAATTATAAAATTTTAAAAACCAACGATTGAGACAGATGTCATGAAAAAACGAAAGTTCTGTTATGCCAATGGAAAAATAGGAAGAATACCACTGTTTATTGGCCTTTTTTGTTTATCAGCGAATTTTTATGGAGTAAGTAATGTTAGAGAACCTTTGCATGCCAATGTGCAGCAGCAACATAAGACCGTGCGAGGTATTGTTATCGATAATTTGGGTGAACCCGTTATCGGAGCTAATGTTGTGGAAAAAGGAACGACCAATGGAACTATCACGGATGTGAACGGTTCTTTTTCTCTGGAGGTATCCCCAAAAGCGATATTGGAATTTTCATTTATCGGTTATATCACTCAGGATATTCCGGTAAAAGGGAATGAAATCAATGTTACCTTGAAGGAAGATACGCAAACCCTGGAAGAAGTGGTAGTCACGGGATTTGGTTTGGCGCAGAAAAAAGCGACTTTGACCGGTGCAATTTCTTCTGTGGGTGCCGATGAGTTATCTCATTCTGTTGCGTCAACAGCATCGACTGCATTAGCGGGTAAAATTGCCGGTATTAATTTCCGGCAGTCGGACGGCCGTCCGGGAGCATCTACCAGTTTACAAATCCGTAACATGGGTACGCCATTGTATGTAATAGACGGTACGATTATGGATGAGGGGCAATTTAATAATATCGATTTCAACGATATAGAAACTATCTCTATTCTGAAAGATGCCTCTGCAGCTATTTATGGTGTGCGTGCAGCAAATGGTGTCGTGGTTGTAAATACCAAGAAAGGAAAGCGGAATACTAAAAATACAGTAGGATTAAATATGTATTATGGCTGGCAGAGCCCTACTAAATTTGCCAAACCAGCCGATGCAATGACTTATATAAGTCATTATGTACAGTCGCAGACTGTACAGGGGCAACCTTATACGTACGATAAAGCCGCATATGCCAAATGGGAACAGGGTACGGAGAAAGGATATGTACCGTTTGACTGGTATGATTATATATGGAAAACGTCTCCACAGTATTACGTAAGTGCAAATGTTTCTGGTGGTTCGGACAAGGTGAACTATTATTTTTCAGTAGGACATTTGAATCAGGATGCTATTATCCAGAATTATGGAGGTTTCCGTCGAACGAATGCACAGATGAATATTGAAGCCCAGATTAATAAACGTTTTAAGGTAGGTGCTTCTATGAACGGGCGTATTGAAACCCGCGTTAATCCGGGAGTACCGGGTGAAGATGATTATTGGACGGCTATTTTTGCCACGTATCGTAACCTTCCTACCAAACGTCCGTTTGCCAATGATAATCCCAATTATCCGCAGATGACTTCGACGGACAAATCTACGAATTTTGCTATTCTTAATTATGACCGCTCTGGTAAATATCAGGAAGACTGGCGGGTTATCCAATTAAATGCCAATGCGGAATATGAGGTAATAGACGGATTGAAGATTAAAGCTTTGGTTGGTTATTTTCTGGCGAATCAGAATCTGAATAATCATGAATATACTTATAAATTATACAAGTATGATGAAAAAACGGATACCTATTCGGAAGATACGCCGAACTGTAACTGGAATCCGTGGCGTGAACGCCGTGTAGGGTACAATCAGGAGGTAACTTCAAATATCCAGGCTTCATACAATAAGAAAATAGAAAAACATACGCTTGCGGCAATTGTAGGTATGGAGGCTTCAAAACGTATAACTCCATCCTCCTGGTTACATAGTATTCCTGTGTCCAACTCCATTAATTTGATTGATTTTGAAACTATGGATACGTATAACGACCGGGGAGATAATCCGGAAGCCCGTATCGGTTATCTGGGACGTGTAAATTATGACTATGACAATAAATACCTGCTGGAATTGTCTGCCCGTTATGATGGTTCGTGGAAGTTTCCTCCTCATCATCGGTGGGGATTCTTTCCTTCTGCTTCTGCCGGATGGCGTATCTCGGAAGAAACATTCTTTCGTGACAGTAAGATTTCCGGAGTTCTTGAAGACTTAAAGATTAGAGCCTCCTATGGATTGGTGGGTGATGATAATGTAAGTGGTTATTCTGCTTTCGATTATTTAGGCGGATATACCTATAAAAACGGCGGTTCCGTAATAGACGGGCAATATGTTATTGGTTCTGTTGCACGTGGAATTCCTGTAAGGACTCTATCATGGATTAAAGCAAGAATTCTCGATGTAGGGTTTGATGCGGCATTTTTACATAATCGTCTGACTGCGACTTTCGATTATTTCCGTCGTGTTCGTACAGGCTTGCCGGCATCCCGCTATGATGTGCTGATTCCTTCGGAAGTAGGTTTCTCCTTACCGAAAGAAAATTTGGAGTCTGATGTACATACAGGTATCGATTTATCGGTGCGTTGGACCGATCATGTGGATGATTTCCGTTATTCGGTGGGAGGAAATATGACCTATGCACGCCGTTATCTTTGGGATCGCTATAAACCTCGCTACAGTAATTCATGGGATAAATACCGAAATACAAATGAGCACCGTTTCGACCAGATTTACTGGGGATATAAATCAGACGGACAGTTCCAGAGTTGGGAAGAAATAGCCAACTGGACTATCAATAATGACGGACACGGTAATACGACATTGCGTCCGGGAGATATAAAATACCAGGATATAAACGGGGATGGTGTGATTAATGATTTGGATAAACGTCCGATAGGTTATAGTACCAGTGGCGATTTCAATCCGATATTGAGTTACGGACTGAACTTCTCTGCCTCCTGGAAGGGTTTTGATATGAGTATGGACTTTACCGGTTCGGCATTGTCTTCTTATTTTCCGAATTATGAAAATAAGTTACCGTTCCACGACGGAGGGAACTCTCCCCAATATATGATGGACGATTCCTGGCATCTTGCAGATATCTGGGATGCAAACAGTGAACTGATACCGGGCAAATATCCAATGTTTCTTCTGGGTAATAGCTCGCACAGTAATTATTGGGACAGCGATTTCTGGGTAAAGAAAGTCCGTTATATCAAACTGAAAAATTTTGAAATCGGTTATAACCTGCCGCGTACATGGCTCGAAAAAGCATGGATGCAAAGTTGCCGTGTGTATGTGGCCGGGCAGAATCTGTTTACACTTTCCAACATTCCGGGTACAGACCCTGAAGTAATTAAGGATTCCGGTCTGGTTACCCCGACTACACGTATTATTAATATTGGTTTAAATGTTAGATTTTAAAGGAAGATGAAAATAAAATATCTATTAACCTTCACAATACTATTTGCTCTGTCGCTGAGCAGTTGCGGAAATTTCCTGGATCAGGACCCGGATAATATTCTGGATGATGAACAGGTATTTAATGACGAAGTAATGATTAAGTCCCTTCTTGCCAATTTCTACGGACGTATGGAAGGCAAATCGTGGGGGCAACGGATTAAAGATGGCGACGGTTCGTATTCGATGACCATTCTGGATGATGCAGCCAAATGCGACGGCGGACCGGATACACGTACCTCTTTCGAAGATGACCGTTGGCGTGTTTACGATTATACTTTTATCCGAAACCTGAACCAATTTTTGAAAGGTGTACGGGGAACCAAAGTATTATCCGATGCCAATCAGAAGGAATTGGTTGGAGAAGCCCGTTTTATCCGTGCATGGGTATATTTCTGTATGGGAAGAGGCCTGGGAGGTATGCCGATTATCGGTGATGAAATCTATGATTATGAGAATGGTGCGGATATATCCAAAATGCAGGTGGCCCGTTCTACGGAAGCAGGTTTGTATGATTATGTAATTAAAGAATGTACGGAAATAGCTAATGACTTGCCTTTGAAACCGACAATCAACGGAGCACGTGCCACAAAATGGGCGGCCCTGATGCTGAAAGCACGTGCCGCTGTGTATGCCGGTTCCCTGGCTAACTATAATAGTAAGCTGCCTACGCCGGTGGCAACTCCGGGTAATGAAGTCGGCATACCGGCAGATAAGGCACAAGGTTATTATCAGACAGCTCTTCAAACAGCTAAAGACGTAATAAGTAGTGGTGCTTATGCATTGGTGACAGATGCGAATAATCCGGGTAAAGCTTTTTATAATGCCGTATCCGTGAAAAATGCGAATACGGAAGTTATCTGGGCGTGCGATTATAAATATCCGGGAAAGGTGGTTGAGTTTACCAAACTAAATATTCCCAAATCGCATGCGGAAGATATTGATAATAGTTACGGAGGTCCTATCTTAAATCTTGTGGAAGCCTTTGAACATATAAACGACCGTGATGGATCTATCCGGATTAAAGATGCTAACGGAAATTATATATTCTATGACCAACCGGAAGATGCGTTTGCCGATAAGGATGGTCGCTTGTGGGGTACTGTAATCTGTCCCGGAACTGATTTTAAAGGAGCTAAAGTAGAACTGCAAGCCGGTCAGTTGGTTAAAAAGGATGGTAACTGGGAAAAACTGGTAGCTGCAACTCCGGGTGAAAAAGATAAGGACGGGAAAGTGATTACTGCCCTGAACGGTCCTGCTGCAACAAATAACCAGTATGTAAACAAAACCGGTTTCTTCTATCGTAAGTTTATGGACGAAACGGCTATGGCTTCTACCCGTGGACGTGGTTCTGAAATGTGGTGGCCTTACTTCCGTCTTGCCGAAGCATACCTGATAGTTTGTGAAGCGGCCTTTGAGTTGGGTGATAATACAACAGCGGTAAATCATATCAACGAAATCCGTAAACGTGCCGGCATACAGGAACTGAATGCGGTAACTCTGGATGATATTATTCGCGAGAAGCGTGTGGAATTTGCCTTTGAAGACCATCGTTACTGGGATATGAAACGTTGGCGCAAAGCCCATCAGGTATGGAATGGCGTACAAGATGATGCGAATGCACAGCAATGGGCTTTGTATCCTTATAAGGTAAATGCTCCGGGCGATCCGAATGACGGCAAGTGGGTATTTGAAAAACGCCAGGTGAACACGGAGCCTTATCCCCGTCATTTTGAAATGAAGAATTATTACAATTTTGTCGATTTGAATTGGGTGAACAATAATCCGAAGTTTGTGAAGAACCCATACCAGTAATTAAAAACCATGCATAGAACAATGAAAATCATATCTATATTCTGTTTTAGCCTGCTGTGTACTGCTTTTATCACAAGTTGCGGGCTCGATAACTATGACGAACCCAAATCCACCCTTCAGGGAAAGGTCACTTATAACGGGCAGGCGATAGGTGTAAGAGGCACCTCCGAGGCTGTCCAGTTACAGCTTTACCAGGATGGTTACGAGAAACGCGACCCGATACCTGTTTATCTCGGACAGGACGGGACGTATAAAGCCTCTCTTTTCAACGGTCAATATAAATTAATAACCAAATCCGGTAATGGGCCGTGGCAAAACCGGAAAGACACGCTTCTTGTGGATGTGAGTGGTACTACCACTTGTGATGTTTCGGTTACTCCCTATTTTTTACTTACCAAAGAGTCGGTATCTCTTAATGGAAATAGGGTGGATGCATCGGCTACGCTTGAAAAGGTCGTTGCTTCTTCAACCGCATCCAGCCTGCTTTTATTGGTAGGCAAAACGGCCTTTGTGGATGAAGGTACGTATATAGCTCGTCAAGAAATAAAGAATCCGGAAGCAGGAACGGTTTCTTTATCCCTCGATTTGAAGGATAATAAGGAGGTGGCATCTGCTAAAATACTGTATGCCCGTATCGGGGTGAAGGCCGCCGAAGCCGACCAGTACATCTATACTCCTGTTATCAAAATAAGGTAAGAGTTTTTTGATCCTGTTTTTATTTGTTATTCATGTTATACCAGTGCTTTATTTATTTCACTGCTGTGATATGAATAACAAATAATATTTTCCATAGAATACCGGTACTTAAGAGCTTATAGGCACTTATTCTTTCCTTCTTTCCTTTTTCCCGGCAGATTGCTCTGAGTAGTGGGACATTCGTCAACAAATTCCTTCTTTTCGTCACATAAACTTGACTGTCGGTGAACGGGTAAGCAACTTTGCTGAAAATTATATTTATGATGGAAAGGAAGACGGTACATGTTTTTATTTTATTGCTATTCGTATTTAATCTGTGGGGGCAAATATCCTCTTCATTGGAGATTACAGGAAAAATAGTAGAGCAGACTACGGAACCTTTGCAAAACGTTACATTACTGGTTTTAAATCCCGGGGATTCTTCCTATGTAGCAGGAACTGTTTCCGATTCGGACGGTAGTTTTTGTATCGGAAAAATACCGGTACAGAATTATTTGCTCGAAATATCCATGTTGGGGTTTGGCAAGAAATATATAGAAATTAAGCCAGGGCAGAAACTGAAGGTAGATTTGGGCATCCTTATCTTGGAACAGGACGCTTATAGTTTGAAGGGTGTTGTGGTGATAGCTCAGCAAAAGCAGATAGAGGTGGATGCCGGTAAGATGGTGGTTAATCTATCCGCGTCTGTTTTGGGCTCACAGGGAAATATACTTGACGCCTTGAAGAATTTGCCCGGAGTCGTTGTTCGTGAGGATGGTTCTGTTTATCTGAACGGGCAAGCAGATGCACAAGTTTTGATAAATGACAAACTGACATATCTGACCGACGAGAACCTGATTAATTTGTTGCGTTCCATACCTTCTTCTTCTGTCGATAATGTGGAATTGGTATCTCATCCTTCTTCTAAATATGATGCGGCAGGTAATTCCGGTATAATTAATATCCAGATGAAGAAGGTAAAGTTACAAGGAATGACTTTTACTGCAACTTCTAATTTGGAATATGGAGAGAATTTGAGAGGGAATGAAAATCTCTTTCTGACAGTTCAGAAAAACAAACTTAATTTTTATGTGAATTATTCCTTTTATGGAGGACAGGACTGTTTGGCTCTTACTTCTTCCAGAAATTATCTGGATATTCTTTCTTCTCAAAACAAAGGCTTACAATTGGATATTATGGCAGACCGTACTTTTAGGAGTTTTTCCCATTATCTCCGAACCGGAATCGATTATGATCTGTCGGATAGATGGGCGACGGGTGTTTATATTACTTCCAATTGGTACCAGTGGAAGAAAGATGAATGTACACAATCTGATTTTATAGGCAAGGTGGCTTTGCCTGATTCTATGTTATCGACCTACAATCTGTATAAACGCCATCACACAAACCTGACGGGAGGTGCAAATATTTCTTATAAGAAAGATGATTTGTTGAAATGGGATACCTCTTTTGATTTCCAATTGTTTGACCATACCGGAGATTTATCTCAACAAAGCCTCTTTCTGGTAATGGATAACATACTCCGGAAAGATACTTTGACTGGGGGAATAAACGGAAAGATTGATATTTATACCGGACAAACGAATTTAAATTATACCTTATCCGACAAATTTAAACTGCTGGCAGGGGTAAAGACTTCTTTTGTAAGGGTAGATAATACGACGCTGTATAAAAATCCGCAAGGAGGAATCTGCCAGGAAAATAGCGAACTCAGCTCGGCATTTGCTTATCGTGAAAATATAAATGCTGTTTACGGGATATTGGATGCTCAATGGAACGACTCTTTTTCCTCCGAAGTCGGTTTACGGTTGGAAAATACGAATGTGAATGGCAAGCAATCCGGAGGAAACAGGAATGATACGACTTTTGTGCAACGATATACTCATTTATTTCCGACCTGCATGATTAAATACCAACCGTCGGAACTGCATAATTTCTCATTTGTATACGGCAGGCGTATTGTCCGTCCGAACTATAGGGATTTGAATCCTTTTGTAGAAGTAAATGACCGTTACCTGCACGAACTGGGAAATACGGAACTAAAACCGGAGTTGACGGATAATGTGGAACTGCTGTATGCTTTCAGAAAACAATACAGTGTCGGTCTGTTCTATTCCCACAGGCTACATCCTATTACTAAAAGTTATCTGGTAGATGAAGATGATGTAACGATAGTCATGCCACTGAATCTCTCGTCTAACCATTCAGCCGGTATACGACTGGGATTAAACAATCTGAAACCGTTTCAATGGTGGCAGCTACATATAAATGCGGCTTTTGTGTATAAGCAGTATCATTGGTCTGTAGCAGAGAGTGTGGAGAAAAACCAAAGGATTACTCCAATGGTAAATATGAATAACCAACTTTTGTTTCCACATGACTGGTTTATCGAGTTGAATGGCTTTTATAATGGGATGATGGTGGAAGGGCAGGCATTGATACATCCTGTATGGATGGTCTCTGCCGGTATAAAGAAAAATATATTCAGGAATAAAGCAACCGTTTATTTGTATGTGAATGATATATTTTCTTCCAACCGGGCTTATATAGACCTGTATAGCCCGATGCTGGAAGGATGGTATAAGGAGAAAAGGGATACACGGGTTGTCGGAGTTACGTTTACGTACCGGTTTAATTCAGGCAGTAAAGTGAAAGTTCCTCGTTCGGGAGATAGGATAGATGAAAGTAAACGAATAAATTTGTAAAATGGATACGGATAAAAAGAAAAGAAATATCATCCAGTGGTTTTATCCACTTTTTCTCGGACTGGTCATCTTCAATGTCCTGAGAGCGGTTACGGATTTTACTAAAAGGGATACTTTTTGGACTGGAGATATGCGGTTGCATTTCATATCTTTATTTGTTATTATTCTTTACTGTTACTGGTGTGATTTTTTGTGGAAGCGGGAATTAAAGAAATTATGCCATGTTTCAGGAATAATCCGTCCGGTTGTCAAGGAATATATCGGAAAGTTTCTGGCTTTGTTTATTCCCTTCAACCTGATAATAGTGGTGGGGGAAACAATTGGTATTTTTTATATGGGAGACGGGATTGTAGATTATATGCTGGTGAATGTGGTAATGATTCCCTTTCTGTTGCTCTATTATACGCTGCTCCGTAATTCGTTCATGAATAAATATTACGTTGAACAAACCCTGCAACTTGAAAAGTTGAAAAGCAAGCAATTGGAAACGGAACTTGATTATCTGAAAGCCCAATATCATCCTCATTTTCTTTTTAATGCTCTGAATACGATTTACTTCCAGATAGAGGATAAAAATATTCTGGCAAAACAGAATATCGAGTTATTATCCAAATTACTGCGCTATCAGTTATATGCAGTAAAAAATATCGTAACGATAGGACAGGAAATCGCTTTCATTTATAATTATGTTCATTTCCAGCAGTTAAGGATGAGTGAGAGGCTACAAGTGGATTGTGTGATTGACCCGCTATTAAAGGAACAAGCCATACATCCGTTATTGTTTCAGCCTTTATTGGAAAATGCCTTTAAATACGTAGATGGGGAATATCATATACAGATTCGCCTTCAGCAGGTAGATAAAGGCATCCGGTTTACGGTCGAAAATACGCTTGGTGATATGGAACAGGTTGTATCTCTAAATGGAAATAGTAACCGGGGTATAGGCATTGAGAATCTGAAACGCCGGCTTGCCTTATTGTACCCCGGGCAATATACCTTTACAGCAGAAAAAGAAGAGAAACTATATCGTGCCTGTTTGTTTATAAATTTAAAAGGAAATGAAAATTGAATGTGTCATAACAGATGATGAGCCTTTTGCCCGGAAAGGGTTGAAAGGATATGTGGAGAAGGTGGATTTCCTTTCTTTGGTCGGCGAATGCGAGAATGCGCTTCAGTTAAATACATTACTGAAAAACCAGGATGTGGATTTACTTTTTCTGGATATAGAGATGCCTTATTTGTCTGGTCTGGATTTTTTAAGCGGTTTGCAGAATCCGCCGAAAGTAATCCTGACAACAGCCTATGAGCAATATGCACTGAAAGGGTATGAGTTCAATGTTTTGGATTATCTGCTAAAGCCTATATCCTTTGAACGTTTCCTTAAGGCGGTAAACCGGATATACGAAGCCTGTGAAAAAGAACAAAAAGTAGAAGAAACGGAGAATTATATATTTGTGAAAAGCAGCGGATTGTATAAAAAGATAATCTTCGATGATATTTTGTACGTGGAAAGTATGGAAAATTATGTAGTAATCTATACTTCGTCGTCAAAAGAGATTATCCATTCCACCCTGAAAAATATGATGGAAGTACTTCCATCCTCCATTTTTTTGCAGGTACATCGTTCTTATATTGTAAATGTACACCAGATTCAGTCTGTTGACGGAAATCAATTGATAATAGGTACATATAAAATACCGGTGGGAAAAGGATTGCGTGAAGAAGTCTTCCGTACGATACTTAGAAACCGTTTAATGCGCTAACTCGTTTATTTCCCCATAAACTCTGAAGGAGTCTTGCCATATTGTTTCAGGAAGCAAGTGGAGAAATAGGCAGGAGAGGAAAAGCCGACCTGAAAGGCAATGATATTAATACGTTCTTCGCCTTCTTGCATAAGCTGTACGGCTTTTTTCAGGCGTGCCACTTTAATAAAGTCTACGGGGGAAAGTCCGGATAGTCCTTTTACTTTCCGGTACAGGCTGGAAGTACTCATTCCCATTTCCTGTGCCAGCATTTCTACATTCAGGGCTTCGTTCGACATTTGTTCTTCCAGGAAAGCATTCAGTTTGTTGAGGAATATATCATCGACAGGTGATACGGAAAGCGTACTGACCGGCGTTGACGGTTTTTCAGAATAGGTCTTAACCAACAATTCACGGCTTTTCAGGAGGTTGTCTACCTGGGCGAGCAACAGTTCGATGGAGAAGGGCTTTTCCATATAGGCATCTGCTCCGGTATTCAAACCTTTCAGGCGCGATTGCAGATTGTGCTGGGCTGTCAGCAAGAGGAACGGAATATGGCTGAAGCTAACGTCATTTTTTACTTTGTTGCATAATTCGAAACCATCCATAACAGGCATCATTACATCACTGATAATCAGGTTTACGGCATTGTTATTAAGTTGTTTGAGAGCCGTATCCCCGTTATCGGCTTCCAGTACCTGATATTTACCGGATAATTCCCCGGCAATAAACCGGCGCATATCGCTCTGGTCTTCTACAATCAGGATTAACGGTTTATCCGGGATTTGTGTAGCAGGAGCTGCTGGCATTGCTTCCGTTTCTTCTCCTCCGGAAATCGTTGCATAGAACTCTTTCTGCTTTCTTGGAAGTACCAGGGTAAAACGATTCATCTTATCCGGAGTCTGGCTGTAAGATAAAGAGCCGCTATGAAATTCGGCAAGGGAAAGGGCAAGAGATAGCCCGATACCGCTACCTTGTTTGTTTTCTGTTTCTTTCAGGCGGTAGAAAGGGGAGAATATCTGTTCCTTTTCGCTTTCCGGAATCAGATAGCCATCGTTGGTTACTATTATGGTGAAGTTTGTTTCATCATTTAAAACTTGTAAAAGAATCGTCTTGTCGGAATATTTGATGGCATTCGTCATCAGGTTATCCATGATTTTGGAAAAGGCTTCCCTGTCGATGTAGGCAAAAAAGGAGGAGGCCGGAATGTCGAAGGTGAAAGTTTTATGTTCTTTCTCCATAACCGGAAGATAAGGTTGCAAAATCGTATTCAGCCAAAGCTTGATATCTGTTTTTACATAATTCAGGCGGAAACCGCGGCTTTCCGTTTTGCGGAAGTCGAGCAATTGGTTGCTGAGGTTGAGAAGGCGTTGCGTATTTTTCTCGATAGTCCGCAGGTTCTTTTTTGTCTCGATGGTGCCGTCTCCAGATTTGATAATCTTTTCCAACGGGGCATTAATCAGCGTAAGCGGAGTACGTATCTCATGCGTGATAAAAGTGAAGAATTGTATTTTTGCATCGTACAGTTCTTTTTCTTTTTTGCTTTCAAAGATTTGCCGGTTGATACGGTGCCGTTCCTCCAGTTTGGCCTTTTTATATCTGTAGAACAGATAAATCAGGATAACAGCAATCAGTATGTAGCAACCGATAGCCCAACTTGTCGCCCAGAACGGGGGAGTGATAAGGATTGCCAATGTCTGTTCGTTATCCTGCCAGATTCCGCTGCTATTGGTCGATTTAACCCTGAATGTATAATTGCCCGGCGAAAGATTTGCAAAAGTAACTTCCTGCTTTTTATCCATGTAAATCCAATTGTTGTCGCTACCATCCAGTTTATACATATACCGGATTGCATCGGGAGCGGTGTAACTAAGAGCTACATACGATAAAGTAATCGTTGAGGCATTATAAGGCAATTCCACCTTTTGCCAGTTTTCCGTATAAGAGGAAGAAAGTTCCTGTTGTCCTTTCTTCTCTGCAGGGGCATGGGTACGAGTGATATAAATGGGAGGGGAGAAGGTATCTTCCCTGAACTGTTCGGGTTTGAAAGAAATCATCCCGTTTATCGTTCCCATATAAATCGTACCGTCCGGGGATTTGTAGGAAGAGCTGTAGTTGAACTGTGTTTCATGCAATCCGTCCTGGTAGGAGAAGATTCGCATCGTATAGCTTTCCGGGTTGAAGCGAACCAATCCGTTTGCCGTTGAAATCCAGAAATACCCGTTTGTATCTTCCACAATCCGGTAGATAATGTTGCTGGGTAATCCGTCTTCCACATTGATGCGGTTGAATAAGTTGGTCTGTTCGTTGTAGACGGAAAAGCCGTTGTCGGTAGTAGCCCATATACGCCCGTGCGAGTCCTCGAATACGGATGTTGTATTGTTGCTGCCGATGCTTTGCGAACGGCTTATATCAGAGGTGAAATGCTGCATGGTTCCATCTTCCCGCCGGAAACAATGAATACCGTTTGTTGCTGCTACCCATATATTGCCGGATTCGTCTTCGTAAATTTGCCGTATCGAGGCATGAATGTCTTTCCACGGGCTGAAACTGTCGTTCTCTTTATTATAGATAACAGTACCATTGGAAGTTCCGGCAAGAAATTCGTTGTGCCTGGTTTTATAAAAACAAAGAACGAAATCCGAGTTCAATCCGTTTCCGGTACTTTCCTGGGTATAACGTTTGATTATTTTACCGGAAGGAATATCCAACACATCGATACCTCTATTGAATGTTCCCACCCATAGCTTGTTCTCATCAGCAAAAAGGCCATGTACGTTGGTTGCGGATAAAGGATGTTGCGGATTATTGTAAGAATAGTTTGTAATTTCTCCGGTATTCGGGTTATAACAGTTTATGCCGTTGTCTTCTGTTCCTAACCATAAGTTACCATATTGGTCCGGACAAATTTCGCGGATCGCATTACCCAATAGCTGCGGATGTGTTTTCCCCCCGATGTAATGTTTGAATGGTGTATATTCTTTAGGCAGATAGCTGATTCCTCCGAAAAAGGAACCGACCCAAATACCTCCTTCACGGTCTTTCGTCAGGGAATAAACGGCATTGTCTGAAATGGTATATTCGTTTGTCAGTGATTTTTTTAATTGGGTGACAGAGCGGGTCAGAATATTATAGATGAAAATACCGGATTCCGAAGCAATCCAATATGTATTGTTATTATAAGGAATAATGGCACGTACCTGTATATCCGGTATCAGGGTGGTTACTGATTGGGTGGATGAATTAAACAGTTTAACCCCTCCCTTGTCGGTCCCTATCAATATACCTAAATCCGGAACTGTACAAATCGTGGAGATACTGGTTTGCTTTTTCCTGTCTTCTTCATTTAATACGGATACGGAATTAAATTGTTCGCTATGGGTATTATAAAAATGCAGGTTGTGGAAATCCGCAACCAACGGTTGCCCTTCATCCGAAAGCGTTATTGCCGAGTAAGCATCCGGGGAGCAGCGGTATAACCGCGTCGTTTGGTCTGTTGGCGAATATCTGACCAGACGGTCGTAATCGAGGAACCATAGATTCCCTTGGGTATCTTCCTGCACGAAACGGAAAAACTCAGGATTGCTTTTTCCCGTATCGAATTGTAACGGGTGAAAAGTATCTGCTTGGTAGTCATAGTAAGAGGTTCCCCAGTTGGTACATATCCATAGTTTATCTTCCGAATCTTCAAAGAGGCTGATAATACGGTCGTTCGGAATACTTTCAGGGCGGTAGGAGTTATGCCGGTATACTTTGAATGCATGTCCGTCGAAACGGTTCAGTCCGTCGTCCGTACCGAACCACATAAATCCCCGTTTGTCCTGTAAAGCGCAATAAACCGTATTATGGGATAATCCCTGTTTATTATTGTAATGCCGGAAATACATATTTTCTCCCCGAACTATTTGTAATCCGGGCAGCAGGAACAGATAAACAAGGAAACAGAAAAAGATTCTCATAAGATACCGTATCATGTGCTTTTCTGAGAACGAAAGTAGTAAAATAAAGAAATATACCATAGAGTGGCACAATTGTTTTTTTATTTGCTCTTAAATCAGCGTTTTCCGCTTCATTCGCATCCGAATAATTATTAGCCTCAATCATATTTTATAACTCTTTTGAATATCAATCATTTAAAAAATGAATGAATGATTTGTTGAATGATATTTGAACGCTTTTGACCGAAAAGAGAAACCCGTTCCAGCATAAACGCCGTTATTTTGCAAAGAAATAAATCGCGTCGTTTAGGGGATGGCAGTTGATTCTGCGTCTAACTATGTGAAATCAACTTTGTGAAGATTTAAAACAAAAGTCAAATATATCATGAAAAAAGTTTCTGTATTATGTGCTTTGTTCTTCTATTTATTAAGCGCATGTAATAGTTCCTCTACTTATTTTCAACCGGAGAAAGAAAATGCACTCCGTGCTCCCGCTTATCCTCTGGTAACGATTGACCCCTATACAAGTGCATGGTCGTTTACGGACAAACTGAATGAGGATGCCATCCGTCATTGGACGGGAAAGAAGCATCCGTTAGTAGGTGCGTTGCGTGTAGACGGACAGGTATACCGCTTTATGGGTGTGGAAGAACTTCCTTTGAACATGATATTACCGACTGCGGCACGTGAAAGATGGGATGCCGCCTATACGGAAAATAAACCTTCCGGTAATTGGACAAATCCTGGTTTTAGTGATGCATCCTGGAAGAAAGGAAAAGCCGCTTTTGGAACTACCGATATGCAAAACCTGTCTACCCCGTGGGAAAGTAAAGATATCTGGGTACGCCGTACCTTTGACTTGCCGGAAGATTATAGCAATAAAACCGTTTATCTTGAATATTCGCATGATGATGTATTTGAACTGTATGTTAACGGACAGCAAGTAATCGCGACCGATTATTCCTGGAAAAATAATGTATTGAAAGAGTTGTCTGCCGAAGTAAAAGCAACCTTGAAACCCGGAAAGAATGTAATAGCGGCCCACTGCCATAATACAACCGGAGGTGCTTATGTGGATTTCGGTTTATATACAAAGGAAGAAAACAGTACATACTTCGACCGGGCAGCCATCCAGAAGTCTGTGAATGTATTGCCAACACAGACCTTTTATGTATTTGAGTGCGGACCTGTACAGTTGGATGTCGTCTTTACCGCTCCTTTGTTAATGGATGATTTGGATTTGATGACGACACCTGTTAATTATTTGTCTTATCAAGTACAGTCATTGGACGGAAAAGAACACGATGTACAGATTTATGTGGAAGCTACTCCCGATTGGGCTGTAAATAACCACGGTCAGGCTGTGGAAACAACACTTTCTATCGGTAAACCGGGCGACAAACTTATCTATGCAAAAACAGGAACGGAAGAACAGCCCGTCCTGCAAAAGAAAGGCGATGACGTCCGTATTGACTGGGGTTATTTTTATATGGCTGCCGGAAACAAGGAAAATGCTAATATAGGTATGGGGGGGTACCAGCAAATGAAGAAGCACTTTACAGAAAACGGAACCGCTTCAATGGAAGGCGTTCCGAATGTTGATGTAAATGCTGCGGAAGGTGTTCTCTGTTTCTCTGAAAATCTGGGAAAAGTAACTTCGCCTGCAAACGGATTCCTGATGATCGGTTACGATGATTTGTATGCTATCCAGTATTTCAAGGAGAATCGTATGGCTTACTGGAAACATGATGGAAAAGTAGATATGCTACAGGCGCTGGAAAGAGCTAATGCTGACTATGCTTCTGTAATGGACCGCTGCCGCAAGTTCGATATACAAATGATGAACGATGCCGAAAAAGCCGGTAATAAAGAATATGCCGAACTTTGTGCTATTGCTTACCGCCAATCTCTTGCCGCCCATAAACTGGTACAGGATAAAGAAGGCAATTTGCTGTTCTTCTCCAAAGAAAACTTTAGTAACGGTTCGATCGGTACGGTAGATATCACATATCCTTCCGCTCCTTTGTACCTGATATATAATCCGGAATTGCTGAAAGGCATGATGAATCCGATTTTCTATTATAGCGAAAGCGGACAGTGGAATAAACCGTTTGCCGCACATGATGTCGGAACTTATCCGCAGGCTAACGGACAGACATACGGAGGCGATATGCCGGTAGAAGAAAGCGGTAATATGTTAATCCTCGCTACGGCTATTGCCATGTGCGAAGGCAATGCCGACTATGCGAAAAAGCATTGGGAAGTATTGACAACATGGGCTAACTACCTGTTGAAAGAAGGATTAGACCCGGAAAACCAGCTTTGCACGGATGATTTTGCCGGACATTTCGCCCACAATGCCAATCTTTCCATTAAAGCTATCATGGGTATTGCCGGATATGGAAAACTTGCAGAAATGTTGGGCGACCAGGCTACAGCCGACAAATATATCGGCGCCGCCCGCGAGATGGCGCGGAAATGGGAATCCATGGCAAACGATATCGACCACTACCGCCTGACATTCGACCACCCGAATACCTGGAGCCAGAAATATAATCTGGTATGGGATAAACTGTTTGGAATGAATATCTTCTCACCTGTAATTACAGAAAAAGAAACGGCTTATTACCTGACAAAACAAAATACATACGGCCTTCCTCTGGACAGCCGTAAGACCTATACGAAATCAGACTGGATTATGTGGACGGCATGTCTGGCAGACGATGCAAGCTATTTCAACCAACTGGTTGCCCCGGTCTATAAATATGCAAATGAAACGACAACCCGTATGCCGCTGAGCGACTGGCATGAAACAACAAATGCCAATTCGGTAGGTTTCCGCGCCCGTTCGGTTGTGGGGGGATACTTCATGAAAATGTTAGAAAAAAAGAAATTTCAAGGGGTTGCTGCGAAGCAGGCTCCAAATATGACCAATGTACCTGTTTATCAAAAAAGTGAACTGTTTATTGAGTTACCTGATTATTGTCCAACGCCGGATGGCATGGCGGTGGCACCGAATGGGGATTTAGTTTTGGCATGCCCGAACTTCGCCGACCTGTCTAAACCTGCTTGCCTGGTGCGGATTACAAAAGACGGAAAAGTCAGCAAATGGCTGGATGTTCCCGTTCTTTCCGAAACAGGCTGGGCGGCTCCGATGGGACTGGCTTTTGATGAAGATGGCAATTTGTACATCTGCGACAACCAAGGCTGGAGTGGCGCTGCAAAGGCAAAAAACAAAGGGAGATTGTTGTGTTTAAAGTTCAAAGATGACAGGTTAAACGAAACCGTAGTGGTAGCTTCAGGGATGGAGCACCCTAACGGTGTTCGTTATCGCAATGGAAAATTGTATGTAACCCAGAGTTCCCTTTCTTCCATACAGGACCCTTCCGGTTTACTGGTAAGCGGCGTGTATTGTTTCGACAAGAACGATAGGAATATAAGGGTGACGAATACGAAAGCAGACAAGAACCTGATTACAACAGTTATCACGAAGAATAAAGACGTACAATACGGGTTGGATGGAATTGTTTTCGACAAGGAAGGCAATCTGTATGTGGGCAACTTCGGCGATGGCGCCGTTCATAAGATCGTGATGGACAAAGACGGAAAAGTCGTAAGCAATGACGTCTGGGCACACGACCCTTCACAGCTTCGTACCACAGACGGTATGTGTATCGACGACGACGGCAATATCTGGATTGCCGACTTCTCGGAAAATGCCGTAGCGCGTGTGGATAAAGAAGGCAACATCCAACGTATTGCCAAAAGTCCGGATTGCGACGGTAGCGACGGCGGATTAGACCAACCGGGCGAACCTATCGTATGGAACGGACAATTAATCGTTTCCTGTTTCGATATCGTCACCGGACCGGATAAAACAAATACCGGACACGACAAGCCGTTTACTTTGGCAAAGTTGCAGTTGAAGTAAGAAACACACAAACATTATTATAATACCATGAAACACTACTTGTCTACATTTGCCGGCTCGGCAATATGCGGAGGGTTCGCGTTCGGCATATGGCCGGAACTTTGGAAAACCTATGGGCTGATGGGAGGCTGGCTTGCCGCTACGCTGATTATCGGAATCATGTGGTATATGAACCACTATAACGGAGCTATATTAAATCCCGAAGGGAAAATCTGGCTGGACCAGGGATGGTGTATCGGCGCTGCCGGTATTGCTTGGGGAATAGTCCGTTTCCAGGGAGATATTACTAACTTTTTTCTGGCTGTTCCCACGTTGTTCTGCTGTTTGATAGGCGGAGCGCTTGCCGGGGTTACAGTCTGGGCGATGCGTTCGTGTGGCAACCGTCTGTCGAAAGAGGAGGATGCCGTATGAGCGAATGGTTGCTGACTTACAACGAATGCCTCGGCATGTACAACGCCGGGATACTAACCAGTATATTCGGCGCTTTTGCCGTTACATTCACCGTATTGCTGTGCTGGCCCAAACTGGTAAAAGATTTCGGGCCGATAGGCGGCTTTATGGCAGCCGCATTTATTATAGGAACCTTCTGGCTGGTAAACCACAAACTTCCCGGCTTCGGGTTCTCTACCGGGTTGCTACCGGATGCCAACGGGTTGCCGATGCAGTTCAGCCTGATTCACCAGGGAGCGCGAGGCAGTGCACCGTGGGTCGATATGGGTTGGGCGATAGCCATGGGATTTGTTGTGGCTGATTTGCTCTGTGCCCCTAAAGGTTCGCGTGCAGGATTGCTGAAAGAAGCATTCCCCCGTTGGGTGGTGATTATCGCCGGAGGAATTGTTGGCGGCGTATTGGTCGGCCTTACCGGATATACGAATGCCGCCCTTTAGTTCTTAATCTTTCAAATATTATCGATATGGCAAAATATATAATCGCCCATGATTTGGGAACCAGCGGAAATAAAGCGACACTTTTCGACGAAGAAGGCAAGCTGGTTTCTTCTTTTGTTTCCGCTTATGCTACCGATTACGCTTCCGGCAACCGTGCCGAACAAAACCCGTACGACTGGTGGAAAGCGATTGTGGAAACAACACATGCCCTTTTGCAACTCGTTTCTCCCGATGATATAGCAGGAATCGCATTAAGCGGCCAGATGATGGGATGCCTTTGCGTGGATAAAAACGGAAACCCGTTGCGCCCGCATCTTTTGTATTGCGACCAGCGTTCGCAGGAGGAAGAAGCCTGTCTATCGGAACGCATCGACCCGCTCCGTTTTTATGAGATTACAGGCCATCGTATCAGCGCCTCTTATTCCATCGAAAAGCTGATGTGGATAAAGAAGCACGAACCGGAAGTGTTCCGGAATACCGGCAAGATGCTGAATGCAAAAGACTATATCAATTTCCGCCTTTGCGGTACAATCGCTACCGACCCGTCGGATGCCTCCGGCACGAATGCGTACGATTTGAACCGGTGGGAGTGGAGCCATGAAATAATAGAGGCTGCCGGACTGGATTTGTCTCTTTTCCCTGAAGTCCGTTCCTCCATCGACGTCATAGGCGAAGTAACTGCGGCGGCTGCGGCAGAAACCGGTCTGCGTAAAGGTACTCCTGTGATTTGTGGAGGTGGCGACGGCAGTTGTGCCGGAGTAGGCGTGGGTTGTGTGGCTCCCGGAACTTCTTATAACTATCTGGGGTCGTCTTCCTGGGTGGCGCTGACGGTAGAGAAACCCATCGTCGATGTGGAACGCCGTACGATGAACTGGGCGCATGTGGTACCGGGCATGCTGCATCCCTCGGGAACCATGCAGACAGCCGGAGCTTCATACAATTGGATGGTAAACCAGCTATGCCAGGCGGAACAGAAAGCCGCTTTATCTTCCGGGCGCAGCGTATACGAGCTTATAGACGAGCAAATAGCTGCATCTCCGTTAGGGGCAAACAAGCTGTTGTTTCTCCCGTATTTGATGGGCGAACGTTCCCCGCGCTGGAATGTAAATGCCAAAGGCGCATTTATCGGCTTGACGGTCGGACATACCCACGGCGATATGCTCCGTTCTGTTATGGAAGGGATAACGATGAATCTCGGATTAATCGTCAACATTTTCCGAGCCCATGTTCCGGTTGAAAGCATGACTGTGATAGGCGGCTGTGCCAAGAATCCTATCTGGCAACAGATGATGGCGGATATCTACCAAACGGAAATAAAAATACCGAACTATCTGGATGAGGCTACTTCCATGGGGGCAGCTATCCTTGCCGGTATCGGTTCGGGGTTGTTTAAGGATTTCAGCGTAACAGACCGCTTTATCCGTATCAATAAAACCGTGCAGCCGATTCCTGAAAACGTAGAGACATATAAACGGTTGATGCCCGTATTCGATAAAGCATATGATAGCTTGAAGATGCTTTATGCAGATTTGGCGGAATTGTAAGAAACCGGAAGGAGTTGCTGAAGAGTTGAAAAACGAAAAAAGAAGCTCGTGGAAGGTGCTGAAAGCCTGAAAAACGAAAAAAGAGGTTTGCGGAAGTTGCTGAAAGCTTGAAAAATGAAAAAAGAAGCTTGTGGAAGTCTCCGAAAACCAGAAAAATGAAAAAGGAGTATTTCGGGAGTTCCCGCGAACTTAAAAAACAAAAAAAGAAGAGCTCGCAAATTGCGAAAGGCATTAAATATAAAATTCTAAAAAGAGAGTGATAAATGGAAGGAAATAAAATGAAAAGCGTAATCATAACGGAACCGGGTAAGGTGGAAATCCGGGAAATCGGAATGCCCGTTATTACCCCTTACCAGGCATTGGTCAAGACTGAAATGGTTGCCCTGTGTAATGCGACCGACAGCAAACTGATTGCCGGACATTTCCCCGGACAAGACCAGTATCCGATGGCTCTCGGACACGAAAATGTAGGTATAGTGGTCGAAACAGGAAACAAAGTGAAGAACTTCCGTGTAGGCGACCGTGTAATAGGCGGCCTGAATGCCACATTTACGACTCCGGGTATCTATAGCGGATGGGGAGGTTTTAGCGAATATGTCGTAGTAAACGATTTTGAAGTACTGAAAGAAGAAGGACTTGCCACGCCTGAACAGGGATGCTGGGACAGTTTCGAAATACAGAATGCCGTACCTGCCGATGTACAGCCGGAAGAAGCGGTAATCGCCTGTACATGGCGCGAGATATTGGGAGCCTTCAAAGATTTCCGTCTGGCTCCGGGAAAGAAAGTGATGGTATTCGGTGCTGGACCAGTGGGGCTGAGTTTTGTCAAACTCGGAAAACTGTTCGGCCTCGGGCAAGTGGATATCGTAGACATGCTCCCTGAAAAACTGGAACTGGCACGCCGGATTGGAGCCGACAACGGCTATACCCCGGCAGAAGTCGGCACGCCCGAATTTATAGAAGCTGCCGCCCGTTCGTATGATACCATTATCGATGCCGTCGGGTTGCCGTCGATCGTAAACTCCGCGCTTCCTTTGATTAAGATGGCTGGCGATATCTGCGTGTATGGGGTGATGACCAAACATCCGACACTCGACCTCGACCGGGCTCCTTACAATTTCAACCTGTATATCCATCGCTGGCCTACCCGTTCCGAAGAGAAAGCCGCAATGGGACCGTTGGCTCAATGGATACGCGAAGGCAAACTTTCCGCATCCGATTTTATTTCCCATCGTTTCAAAATAGACCAGATAGACGAGGCACTGGCTGCCGTTCGCCGCAATGAAGTAATAAAAACAGTATTGACATTTTAAATAGAATAATCGTTATGAACGAAATAATAGCAAACTTATCGGTAGAAGCATTGGCAGGAATGATAGACCATACGTTCCTGAAACCTTACGGAACAGAAGAAAATATTGAAAAACTGTGTGCGGAAGCCCGCGAATACGGCTTTGCCATGGTGGCAATCAATCCGGCGGAAGTAACCACCTGCGTGGAATTGCTGAAAGGCTCGAAAGTGCGTACCGGTGCGGCAATCGGTTTCCCGCTCGGACAAACCACAGTAGAGTGCAAAGCCTTTGAAACACGTGATGCCATAGCCAAAGGTGCTACGGAGATAGATACGGTCATCAACATCCGCGCTTTGCAGAAAGGCAAACTCGATATTGTAAAACAGGAGTTGGAAGATATGGTATCCATCTGCCGTCCGGCAGGCGTTATCTGCAAGGTGATTCTTGAAACCTGTTACCTGACGGATAAAGAAAAAGAAACCGTTTGCCTTATCGCTAAAGAAGCCGGTGTGGATTTCGTAAAGACCTCGACCGGATTCGGTACGGCAGGTGCAACCGTTCACGATGTGGAACTGATGCGCCGTGTAGTCGGGCCGGAAATAGGCGTGAAGGCTGCCGGAGGTATCCGCGACTTGGATACGGCGCTTGCCATGATTAAAGCCGGGGCGACCCGTATCGGTACATCCAGCGGTATAGCCATTGTCGAAGCCTATAAGGCATTAAAGAATAAAGGATAATTCCTTACCGTATGAAAGGATTATATAAAATAGGAGTCTGTCTCTTTATTCTGCTCTTCGCATCCTGTGGAAGCAAGGAGGAGTATAAAGAGATGCGTCCTACCGATATACAAGGTTTTATTACCGGGATGCAGACACGCTTCGAGGCGGTTGCCAAAGCAAAGGCAACGATGCCGGACGACAGCGTAAAGCAATTGGTTCGGGAAGCACATGTCGCCCTTTACCGCGACTACCCCGTCTTCTACGACTGGTGGTTGCAGGATGGAAAAGAGGTGCAGTGGTTCGACGGAAGCCTGAAAGAACAGTTGGAAGCCCGTCTGCAGCGACTGAATGTATCCGTCTCCGTAGATGGTACGCAGGAAAGCGAAGCAAAAGCGTTTGAAGCGTATCTTTCGGCTTGCGAACAACGTCGTGCCGGCAGGCTGTCCGCCTTTGTGAAGAACAATCCGGAGGTTGTCTTTACAAAATTCCGTACCCTGCGTCCTTCTTTCTTTGCCTATACGGAAGGCTTGTCGGATGCCCGCGCCGAATGCAACTATTATGCAGGCGGCGAACTGGCTATGATAAAGATGGACGGCATCTGGGCGAAACAGACCACGCTGCTGGAAGATACGGCAGGCGTATTCCGTGACCCGGATGTCCATTTCGACGGGAAGCATGTAGTGTTCTCCTGGAAGAAATCGGCAAAAGAAGATGATTTCCACCTGTATGAAATGGAGTTCCCTTCACGTAAGGTGAAACAACTGACTTCGGGACTTGGGTTTGCCGATATCGAAGCCATCTATCTGCCGGATGATAATATATTGTTCAACTCAACCCGCTGCGGCTCTTCCGTAGACTGCTGGACGGTGGAAGTGAGCAACCTGTATCTCTGCGACCGCGAAGGACGCTATATGCGTCAGGTCGGTTTCGATCAGGTGCATACGTCCAATCCGACCCTTCTGGATGACGGGCGTGTCGTATATACCCGCTGGGAATACAACGACCGCGGACAGGTCTTTATGCAACCGCTTCTGCAGATGAACCCCGATGGAACCGGGCAGGCGGAGTATTACGGAGGAAACAGCTTCTTCCCGACTACCCTGACGCATACGGCACAGATACCGGGAACCCGCAAGGTGATGGCTACCATTCTGGGGCATCATACACCGCAGCACGGTAAACTGTGTATCATTGACCCCGAAGCGGGACGCGACGAGAACGAAGGCGTTATGCTTGTTGCACCTATCAGCAAACCGGAAGCGGTTCAGGTAGATACCTATGGCCAGTTTACTGACCAGTTCCAGCATCCTTATCCGCTGAATGAAAATGAATTTCTCGTATCCTATACGCCGCTGGGTTATCATGTGGGACATCCGATGAGGTTCGGTATTTACTGGATGACTCCTTCCGGCGAACGCGAATTGTTGGTATCCGACCCGGATATCTCCTGTAACCAGCCGCAATTGCTGGCTCCGCGGAAACGTCCGTTCAAACGGGTGAATACCGTGGATTATACAAAGGATGAAGGCATTTATTATATGCAGAACGTGTATGAAGGAAACGGCTTGAAAGGTGTTCCCGAAGGAACCGTTAAGAAACTGCGTATTGTGGAACCTGTGTTCCGTGTGGCAAGTATCGGTGCGGCATTCGGATTCGATAAAGGCGGGGGCGGCCATGCCTTCAGCCCGGTGGGAGTAGGTAATGCCTCCTGGGACGTGAAACGTGTACTGGGAACGGTGGACGTACAGCCGGATGGCTCTGCTTTCTTCCGCGTACCTTCCCGGACACCGCTTTATTTCCAGGCATTGGATGAGAACGACCGGGTGGTGCAGACAATGCGTAGCTGGTCGACCCTACAGCCGGGAGAAACACAGAGTTGCGTAGGTTGCCATGAACATAAAAACACGGTTCCGGTAGCTTCCCATCCCGTTTCTATGGCTATGGACAAAAAGATACAGCAGATAGAGCCGGAAGGCATCGGCGACCGTAATTTCAGCTATATAAAGGAAGTCCAGCCGATTTGGGATGCCCATTGTATCGCTTGCCATGATGGGGTGAAGAGCAAGTTGAACCTGAAAGGGGATTTGGAGGTCGTGGATGAACAGACGAAACGTAAATTCTCTCCTTCGTACCTTCAACTGACGCATGCCCGTCATATGACACGGGATAACGATTCCTGGCAGGGAGATGCGCATCATCCGGAAGTAAACTGGATTAGCAACCTTTCCGAACCGACTTTATTGGCTCCTTATTTCGCAGGCTCGAATACAAGTAATTTGATTAAGCGTCTGGAACAGGGACATGGCGGTTGCAAGCTGACAAAAGACGAGATAGCTACCGTGGCTCTATGGCTCGACCTCTGCGTGCCTTTCATCGGCGATTACCGTGAAGCGAATGCATGGACGGAAGAAGAACACGATTATTATACCTATTACGAAAAGAAACGGGAAGAAGCGAGAGCGGCTGAAAAAGAAAACATCCGCCAGTATCTCCAATCCCTAAAAAAGAAATAATAGCAACGCATGAAAATGAACCGGATTTTAATATCCTATATGATATGCATGCTCCTGGCGGGGTGTAGCAATGGTAATAAGCAATTGTTTTCTCCCGACAGGATATGGTGCGATGATAGCGGATGGCTGCTGGTAGCCAACCGGGACGGAAAGGAACTTCGGCAACTGGATAAGGACTTGGCTCCCACTTCAGTAAAAGCCATTCTTCCAGCTGCCGCGAATGCGCTGGCGCAGACACCGGACCATCGTCTGTGGGTAGTTTGCGATGGTATCGATGGCATGTTGTGCGAACTGAACCCGGAGAACCTGTCTGTTGTATCGCAGACGAAGCTGGGGCATACCCCTTCTGCCATTGCGTATAATAAACAGACAAAGAGTCTGTGGATTACGCAACGGTACAACAACGAGCTCTGGGAAGTGAATCCTGAAACTAAAGAGGTGTTACATAAGGTTGCAATAGGGCGAGAGCCGGTGGATGTTCTTTCATTTGCCGGCGATAGCCTGTTGCTGGTCGCCAACAACCTGCCTGAAATGTCTTCGACCGATTATCCGGTTGCTTGCCAGTTGGATATTGTTGATGCCAACCGGAAAGTGATAGTAAAACGTCTGCTTTTACCGAACGGTTCCACGGATGTGAAAGCGATGGCTACCGACCATGGGCGTAACTATGCTTATGTCGTACATCTTTTAGCGCGTTATCAGTTGCCCACCAATCAGGTGGACCGCGGATGGATGAGTACGAATGCCCTTTCCATTATCAATCTGAATACAAAGGAAATTGAAAATACCGTGTTATTGGATACACCCCAGAAAGGAGCGGCCAATCCTTGGAACATCGCTATGTCTCCGGACGATGGCCATATCTGGGTGGCTATAGCAGGAACCCACGAACTGGCTTGTATCGACAGGCACCGGTTGCACGACCGTCTGGCGCGTGTAAAGGCTGGCGAGAAACTGACCCCGTCCACTAAGGGATGGGAATATGTGTCCGATGATGCCGGTTTCTTATATGGTATCCGGAAGTTTTACCCGACAAACGGTAAAGGCCCCCGTGCCTTATGTGTTACTCCGCAGGGCGTTTATACGGCAAATTATTATACGGGTAATCTGGTAAAGCTGGATGAACAGGGTAACATGCTGGCGGATATATCTGCCGGAACGCCTTTTAATTCCACGCAGACAGGTAAAGGCGATATGTATTTCCATGATGCGACCCTCGGTTTCCAGCAATGGCAGAGTTGTGCCAGTTGCCATCCGAACGATGCACGTATGGACGGATTGAACTGGGACTTGCTGAACGATGGAATGGGGAATCCGAAGAATACAAAAACACTGGTGCTTTCCCACCAGACACCGCCTTGTATGATAAGCGGTATTCGTAAGAATGCTGAGGTCGCTGTCCGTTCCGGTATCAAATATATCCTGTTCGGCGATTGGGACGACAGTGTGGCATCGGCAATGGATGCATATCTGAAATCACTTTCTCCGCTCCCCAGCCCGCATTTGGTGGACGGCAAGTTGTCCGAACCGGCACAGCGGGGAAAAGCGGCATTCGACAAACATTGTGCTTCCTGCCATTCCGGTGCGTATTATACGGATGGCAAACAGTACAACGTGAACTGGGCTGACGGACCCGATGAAGGCGTGAAAATGGATGTCCCGGCATTGAATGAGATATGGCGTACGGCTCCTTATTTATATGACGGACGTAGTTACACTATGAAAGAGATGCTCCGTATCCACGGTCCGAAAGAGCAGTTGTCCGATAGCGAACTGGATGACCTGGCTGAATATGTAATGTCACTTTAAACTTGAAATGAGCATGAAACGTTTGATAAGCCTTGCTTTTTTCTGCTTGCTGTCCGTACTTTCCGGCAAAGCGCAATATGCCTCTTTTGCCGGGGCGGATTACTCGCAGGGGATAGTCTTTATCATGAAGAATAACCAAATCGTCTGGCAACATAAAGCACCCGAGTCGAACGACCTTTGGGTGCTTCCGGGCGGAAATGTGCTGTTCACAACAGGCAAAGGTGTTCTGGAAGTGAATCCGCAGACCGGGGATACCTTGTTTTGCTATACATCCGAAAGTCCTGTTTTCGCCTGCCAGCGCTTGAAAAACGGAAATACGTTTGTCGGGGAATGTAATGCCGGACGCTTATTGGAAATATCGCCCGGAGGAAAGATTGTGAAAGAGGTCTGTATCCTTCCCGAAGGTGTTGCCGACGGAACATTCGCTTTTATGCGTAATGCCCGCAGGTTAGACAACGGTAATTATCTGGTTGCCCACTATGGCGGCGAAACAGTGAAAGAATACAACCCCAAAGGCAAAGTAGTCTGGGAGGTGAAAGTTCCCGGAGGTCCCCATTCAGTTATCCGCCTTCCGAACGGTCATACCCTGGTTGCCGTTGCCGATAAAACACAGAACCCGCGTATCGTGGAACTGGATAAAAAAGGAAATACAGTCTGGGAATTATCCAATAAAGATATTCCCGGCGAACCGTTGAAGTTCCTTGGAGGTATGCACTATTTCCCGGATGGGCGTTTGCTTTTCACTAATTGGGTGGGACATGTCAATCCTGAAAAAAGAAGCCATATGTTTTTGGTGGATAAAGAAAAAAATATACTTTTCACGCTGAAAAACCATGAAGGGCTCCAGACCATGTCTTCAGTTTTCAGTATGGAAGTTCAGGGTAAATCCTGGCATTAATGGAATTTGTAAATCAATTTAATTAATAAGATGAAAAACCTGTTGATAACCTTATTTTTATCGGCTACCTCAGTAGCTTGCCATGCCGTTTTGCCGGAAAGCACCCCGGAGGAATGTGCCGCAAAAAAGACTTACAAGAATCCGGTGGTGGATTATAGTCTGCCCGACCCTTCCGTTATCAAAGCAAAAGACGGCTATTTCTATCTGTATGCAACGGAAGATATACGTAACCTCCCTATCCATCGTTCCAAGAATTTAGTGGATTGGGAAGAAGTGGGGACTGCTTTTACAAATGAAACCCGCCCTACCTTTGAACCGAAAGGCGGATTATGGGCGCCCGATATTAATTATATCAACGGCCAGTATGTGCTCTATTATTCCATGTCCGTATGGGGTGGCGAATGGACTTGCGGTATCGGTGTCGCTACTTCCGATAAACCGGAGGGGCCTTTTACCGACCGTGGGATGATGTTCCGGAGCAATTCCATCGGCGTGCAGAACTCTATCGACCAATGCTATGTGGAAGATAAAGGCAAGAAATATTTCTTTTGGGGGAGTTTCCGGGGTATCTATGGCATCGAATTGGCGGATGATGGCCTCTCCATTAAAGAGGGAGCAGAGAAAAAGCAGGTAGCCGGTACTGCCTATGAAGGAACATATATCCATAAAAAGGGTAAGTATTATTATCTGTTTGCATCAATCGGTTCTTGTTGCGCAGGTTTGAAAAGTACTTATACCACAGTAGTCGGTCGTTCTGAAAATTTGTTTGGACCGTATGTGGATAAACAGGGACGTCCGATGCTCGAAAATCATCATGAGATATTAATCCGTAAGAACGATGCTTTTGTCGGAACCGGACATAATTCGGAAATTGTAAAAGACAAAAAAGGAAACGACTGGATGCTTTATCATGCTGTAAGTGCAGCTAATCCTACCGGACGTGTCCTGATGCTCGACCAAATCCATTGGAAAAACGGATGGCCGGAAGTAAAAGGCTCGACTCCTTCGTTGGAGGCGGAAACACCGGTCTTTTGATTTTAAAAGATATATGCCGTACCGTACGGCAACTGGTTGATTCTTTTATCTATTTAAATATTGTAAACTTAAAAGTAATGTAACATGAAAAAAATCGTATTAGCATGTTGTGCGCTTGCTCTGACGCTATCGGCTCAGGCACAGTGGAAACCTGTCGGCGATAAGATTAAGACCGATTGGGCTACGAAAGTGGATCCCAAGTCCGTATTGCCGGAATACCCGCGTCCTTTGATGGAACGTGCTGACTGGGTAAACCTGAATGGTGAATGGGAATATGCCATTAAACCGAAAGGTGCTGCTATCCCAGCCTCTTATGATGGAAATATCCTGGTTCCTTTTGCTGTAGAATCTTCTTTGTCCGGTGTCCAGAAAGAAGTAGGCGAAAATAATGAATTGTGGTATCAGCGTTCATTCTCTGTTCCTTCATCCTGGAAGAACAAGGACGTAATGATAAACTTCGGCGCCGTAGACTGGAAAGCGGATGTATTTATCAATGATGTACTGATCGGTTCCCATAAAGGCGGTTTTACTCCGTTCTCTTTCAATATCACTCCGTACCTGAAAGGTTCAAAAGACCAGAAACTGGTGGTTCGTGTTTGGGACCCGAGTGACAAGGGATATCAACCTCGCGGAAAACAAACTTCACGTCCGGAAGGTATCTGGTACACTCCGGTAACAGGTATCTGGCAGACAGTATGGCTGGAACCGGTTGCTAAAAACCATGTCACATCCATCAAGGCTATTCCGAATATCGACAATAGCACTTTGGCTGTAACTGTCGGTACTGCCGAAGCTTGTCCGGCTGCTATCGTAGAAGTGAAACTGTTGGATAAAGGCAATGTGGTTGCCTCTGCCAAAGGTATCCAGGGACAGGAAATGCGTCTGGGCGTAAATAACCCGACTTTGTGGGATACAAAAAATCCGTACTTGTATGATATGAAGGTTACTTTATCTAAAGACGGCAAAGTATTGGATGAAGTTAAATCATATACAGCATTCCGTAAGATTTCTGCTGAACGCGATGCACATGGTATCATGCGTATGTGCTTGAACAACAAACCGCTGTTCCAGTTCGGTCCGCTCGACCAGGGCTGGTGGCCTGATGGTCTGTATACAGCTCCGACCGACGAGGCTTTATTGTATGATATCATCAAGACAAAAGACTGGGGCTTCAATATGATTCGTAAACACGTGAAAGTGGAACCCGCACGTTGGTACTACCATTGCGATAAAGAAGGTATGCTGGTTTGGCAGGATATGCCGAGCGGCGATATGGGCAATAGCTGGCAGCCTCATGTATATGGCGGCGGTACTGACAAAGCACGTTCGCAGGAATCTATCGATAACTACTATCAGGAATGGAAAGAAATCATGGATTTCTGTATGTCCAATCCTTCTGTAGTAACTTGGGTTCCTTTCAACGAAGCATGGGGACAGTTCGATACGGAGAAAGTGGTGGCATGGACAAAACAATATGATCCGTCCCGTCTGGTAAATCCGGCAAGTGGTGGCAACCACCGTGCTTGCGGCGATATCCTTGACTTACATAACTATCCGGGTCCCGACATGTTCCTATTCGACCCGCAACGTGTAACTGTATTAGGCGAATATGGCGGTATCGGTTTGCCTTTGGAAAACCACTTGTGGTGGAACAAACGTAACTGGGGCTATGTCCAGTTCAAGAACAGCAATGAAGTGACTGCTGAGTATGTGAAGTTCGCAAACCACTTGAAAGAGTTGGTAAACCGTGGCTTTGCCGCTGCTGTTTATACACAGACTACAGACGTGGAAGGTGAAGTGAACGGTTTGATGACTTACGACCGTAAGGTTATCAAGATTAATGAAGATGCAGTAAGAAAAGCCAACCAGGCTGTAATCAACGAAATGAATAAATAACCGGCTTTTCTGTTTTAGCGTAAAAGAGATTTGTTTGACAATATAGAAGTGCCTCTCCGGATGTTTTTGTTTAGCATTCGGGAGGCACTTCTTGTTTAGGAATACATTCTTTTATAAACATATTCGATCATTTTGTGTAATTGTATAGTTCTTGGCTGGATATAGGTTAAAAAATCGCCATTTTATACAAATAACTATTTTTTTAATGTCTTCTTTTTAAGGGATGCCTGCCTTTTTTGTGTCTTACTATTGGAACGATTGTTAACTGAAAATACATGCCATGAAATATAGAACTATACTCTTTTGGGGAATTATTTGTTGTTGTTTGTTCACTTTTTTACAGTTTCAGTATAAATTCTTTTTTTATTATCAGGAACAGTTGCAACTGTTTCCGTTGACCGGGCAATATTTTATAGATACCGTTAGCGAACCGGCAGGACTGGCTTTTTATTTGTCCGGATTTATTATCCAATTCTTTGCATTACCATGTATGGGAGCATTGCTTACTACGTTTTTGCTTGTAGCGGTGGCTCTATTATTGTATGGTATATTACGGAAAGTGTCTCCATCCGGTGCGTGTGGATTATTGGCCTTATTCCCGGTTGCGATGTTACTGTTGTATCATCTGGATATTAATTACCGGATGCAGGGAACCGTTTCTTTTCTACTTATGTTGGTATTCATACGGTTGTACCTTTATTTCGACCGTTTTCCATTGCGTTTGATTCTTTCAGTCTTGATGGTTTTTCTTTTATTTTGGATGGCAGGACCTGTTATGTCGTTGTTTGTCGTATGTATAATCCTTTTGGAAGTTTTGCAGCGTAAACAGGGATGGTTCTATTTTCCAGTGTTGCTCTTTGAACTTATTATTATAACCTATGCTTCCATGCTGCTTGCATGGCAGGGAGAATACCAAATGATTGTTCTACCCGATTTATATTATGAGCCGTTGGTAAAATCGGAAAATATAATTCTTCCATGGATTATGCTATTGGTTTCTATTCTTTTAGCCTGGTGGTTCAGGGGAAGGCAATGGTTTGACAACTATTGGTTTTTTGGGGGGCAATGGATACTGGTTCTGTTATTTTTCTACTGGATAGATTTTCAGGAGAAACATATTTCCCTTAAAAATATGGAACAAGACTATTATCTGCGAACTGAGCAATGGGATCGGATTATTTCTTCTTTTTCTATGAAACATGCGGATGTCCAAACTATGAATGTGTTGAATCTGGCATTGGCTTGTAAAGGAGAATTGGGTGAGAAGTTGTTTTGTTATCCTCAGGTAAACGAGGGATGCCTGATTCCGGAATGGAACAGTTCTCTGGGTAGTGCCATTGTTCTGGCTGATATAAACTATTATATAGGTAATGTTACTTTTGCACAAAAGTTCGCTTTTGAAGGATGTGTGGCTTCTGCATGTGGTAACGTACGTTTGTTGCAATGCCTTGTACGGACAAACTTGATTACCGGAGATTATCCGGTTGCGGAAAAGTATATTAAATTATTGGAACAGACCTTGTTTTACCGGGATTGGGCAAGCCGTCAGCGCCGGTATCTTTATAATGATGCCAATGTTTTGCAGGATTTGTCATATGGGGAAAAGAGGAAAGGTTTGTTGCGGGATGACCAATACCGGATAGCAATTTCCGGATTGGAAACGCTGGAATACCTTTCCGTAAATAATCCGGATAATCCGTTGCCTCTTCAATACCTGATAGCCTATTCTCTGCTGAGGAAGGATTTGAAAACGTTCGATGGGTTACATAAGAAGTACTATCGGAGCAAAGTATGGCAATCTTTGGCTACCAGCCAACAGGAAGCTATCGTTGCGTTGTATCAGAAAACTCCTGCTGTCTGGGCACAGAAGGGCGTTAGCCTGAAAGTGGAGCAACAGTATGGTGCTTTCGACCAGGATATGATAGAGAAGCACTCTTTCCTGAATTTCAGGGAGGTGATGGCGGCTTCATTTGGTGATACTTACTGGTTTTATCTGATGTTTTAAAAAAGGGATGGAAAAGATGAAAAGAATATGGGTTTATCTGTTGCTGTTTATCTGTTGGGGATGTTCCGGCGACAGGACAATTACAAATTATAAAGAGGAAGTGCCGGTTATTTACCCGGATTATGCGGAAGTTACGGTTCCATTTAATATTGCACCGTTGAACTTTTCTATCTGCTCGGATGATGAGGCATATGTGATTTTTAAGTATGGCAGTCAGCAGTTTGTGGTGGATGCGGAAAATGGTGATATTATTATCCCGGAGAAGAAATGGAAATCCCTGCTTGCCGGGGCAAAAGGGCAAGCCTTGGAGGTAACGGTAGTAAAGAAAGAACAAGGCAGATGGGAGGGATATGCTCCGTTTCATATCTATGTGGCAGAAGAACCGGTCGACAAGTATCTGGCTTATCGCCTGATAGAGCCAGGGTATGCTTTGTGGAACCAGATGGGGATTTACCAGCGTGACCTCGAATCGTACGAAGAAAGTGCTATTTACGAAAATAAGATGACCGGATATAACTGCGTGAACTGCCATTCTTTTTGTAACCGGAATCCGGAGCAGATGCTTTTCCATATGCGTGGCAAGACAGCCGGGACAGTTTTATTAAATCAGGAACATATGGATTTTCTGAATACGAAAGCGGAACAAACCATGTCTGCATTGGTTTATCCTTTTTGGCATCCGTCTGGAAAGTATATCGCTTTTTCCGTGAATAAAACAACTCAGGATATGCACCCGACTCAGCGGACGGAAGTATATGACACGGCTTCGGATGTCGTAGTCTATGATATTGAAAAACGAGTGATATTATCCGCCCCTGAAATATTTACCCAGGGAAGCTTTGAAACTTTTCCGACATTCTCCCCCGATGGAAAAACACTTTATTATTGTAGTGCTCCGGCTTGTCCGATGCCGGATTCTATCCGTCAATTAAAATATAGTTTGTGTAGCCTGTCTTTTGATGCCTCTTCCGGGGCATTCAGTACAACTGTCGATACATTATATAATGCCTGTTTAAATGGAAAAAGTATCTCATTTCCCCGGATTTCTCCGGATGGTAATTATTTACTTTGTACAATTTCCGGTTATGGCACATTCCCAATCTGGCATAAAGATGCCGATTTGTATCTGATAGACCTGAAAACAGGGAAAGGCCATTATCCGGAAGCCTTGAATAGTGATAATACGGAAAGCTATCATTCCTGGTCTTCCAATGGCAGATGGATTGTTTTCAGTAGCCGTCGTCTTGATGGTTTGTACACACGTCCTTTCTTTGCCTATGTGAATGAGAACGGGGAAATCTCCAAGCCATTCCTGCTTCCTCAGAAGAAGACAAAATATTATACAACTCTGATGAAGTCCTATAATATACCGGAGTTCATTACTGGAAAAGTAGAAAACCGGGCCTTGCGGATACGGAAGCAGGCTGAAAAAGAAGCAACTCCTGTAAGTTTTCGATTGGTAGAGGGGAAATAAAGGTTGTTTTATAGGAGGTATAAATAATTTGTTTACTGGAAAGCTATTGGTTTATATTATCTTTGACGTGTTAAGCTGTTTTTAATATGGAGAAGAAAGTATTACTACTGGCTTTTGTGGTCTTGTGCATTTCTTGTGCATTTGGTGGATGCTCCGGGAATCTGGAGGATGATTCCGTGCAATCGGCCATTAAGTTGTATGATGTGAATCCTTTGATTATTGATGGGGAATCCGGTATGAGAGTATACATCCGGGTTTACAATGATGCGGATACGGTAACCAGCCAATCTATCCCAGTCTCGATAAATCTTCTGGACCGGCACAAGCATCCTATGGGAATTTATCTGGAAAGTCCTTTGAATCCGGAACATACGCCAATCCCTTCGGATAGTTATTACGAAAATTATCTGTTTGCCCCGTTACCCGACAGTATACTTCAAAGAGGTGGAACGATCTATCTGGACATGACCTTGGATGGCATCCCACAGGAAAGGATACAATTCAACTATATATTATTTACCGGGGAATAAATCTGGCCCATTATTTTCCAATCTGGTTATACCTATTAATCAATTCTTCTAAAGTTCTCATAATGCTGCATTTCTTCTTCGGAGCTCCTGTAAAAATACGAAATTGATTTAAAATGTAAAGTAGGATGATGCATAAGTTAAGAAATTCATAACTTATGGTTAAAAATATCTTTAATATTCTGGTTATTATATATATCTTTGGTCGCAATGCGTTGATGTAACCGACAAACGCAAGAAATGTATTGGAATAGATAAACCTTGAATCGTACGATATGGATATATATGATCAATTTTCGAGAGAAGAACTGATTCAACAAATAAAAGTGCTGAAAGAAGAAGTCGCTCAAAATGTCGTGAGAAAAGCTGAGATAGAAGAAATGAATGAAAACCTTCTGAATCAGCGGAAGATAAATTTCCTGAGTATATTGATGAATACGATCCTCTCGAATATATTTGTAGCTATCATCGTAAAAGATATTTTTGACGGTTTTAAATACATCTATTTCAATCATGCGGCAGAAAATTTTATGGAAGTAGATGCTGCTGAAATCATAGGAAAAACAGACTTCGACCTCTTTACGGACCCTAGAAGAGCACACGAAATCCGGACAGAAGACTATTCTACGATAAACCATGGCCGGACTGATAAATCAATGCTTGAATATGAGAAGCCTAATGGTGAAGTCCGTATTGTAAATATCGTTCGCTTACTGATAACCAACCCGGATCCGGGAGCTTCTCCCTTATTGTTGGCAATGCTTTGGGACATTACAGACCAACGGCAAAATGAATTGGATTTGATTAAAGCACAGGAAGCCGATAAGATGAAGAATGCTTTTATTGCTAATATGAGCCATGAAATACGTACTCCCTTAAATGCAATTGTCGGTTTTTCAAGGTTAATAACGGAAACGGAAAATGCTAGTGAACAACAAGAGTTCCTGACTATTATTAACAGCAATAGTGAGTTGCTACTGCAACTGATAAATGATATTCTGGATTTTGCTAAAATAGAATCCGGGGAATTAAAATACAAATTTTCTAATGTTGATTTAAAAGATATCTGCCACGGAGCATACGTTTCACAATCGCTGAAAATGACTTCGGATGTGGCTTTGTTATTTCATGGAGACTCGCTGCCGTCTGTCCGGTTACAGACAGATATGCAACGTGTCGAGCAAGTTTTACTGAACCTGCTGTCTAATGCGATAAAATTTACAACTCAGGGGTTTGTTTCTCTGTCGTATAAGGTAGAAGAAGACTTTGTTCGTGTTTCCGTTACCGATACCGGCGTCGGAATAGCTAAAGACAAGCAGAATGCCGTATTCGAACGTTTTGTAAAACTGGATGAATTCAAGCAAGGAACGGGATTGGGATTATCCATATGCAGAATGATTATTGAGAGGTTGGGAGGAGAAATGGGACTCAAATCAGAATTAGGAAGAGGCTCTACTTTTTGGTTTACTTTGCCTCTGACAGATCCGGTTGTACCGGCATTTGAAGAAAAAAAAGAAGAGATATCCTCTGATACTATTTCGGACGCATTACCCGGGCAATATACAATTCTTATCGCTGAAGATGTGCTGGAAAACTATCTTTTGTTGTTAGCGGTTTTAAAGCAACAATATCGGTTAATCTACGCAGATAATGGCGAAAAGGCCGTACAATTATTTAAGAAGTATAAACCCGATTTGATTCTGATGGATATAAAGATGCCGGTCATGGATGGGTTTGCAGCGACACAGGAGATACGGGAACTCTCGCCGGATATTCCTATTCTGGCACTCACGGCTTTTGCTTTTGCTGAAGAAAAAGAAAAAGCAAAAAAATACAAATTCGATGATTACTTGGTAAAGCCGGTTGATATACCATTGTTAAAGCACAAAATAAAGTATTATCTAAATAAAAATAAAGTAAGGGTATGAAACAAGCATTTGTATTCCTGGCAACAGGATTTGAAGAAATTGAAGCACTCGGTACCGTCGATATATTAAGACGAGGAGGTATCAAAGTTGCAACAGTCTCCATCATGGGGGATTTGAAAGTAATGGGAGCACATAATATTCCGGTAATAGCTGATTATGTCTTTGAAGATGTTGATTTCAGTAACACGGATGTTTTAATTCTTCCGGGAGGCATACCCGGCAGTAACCATCTGAATACCTGTACTCGCTTGAAAGAACTTATTTTGGAGAAACATAAAGAAGGTAAAATACTCGCCGCTATTTGTGCAGGGCCTATGGTTTTAGGTGGTTTAGGGTTATTAAAAGGACGTAAAGCCTGTTGTTTCCCTTATTTCGAACCGACTATGACAGGGGCGATTCCTACGGATAACGGAGTGGAACAGGATGGTAATATCATCACGTGTAAAGGACCCGGATTTGTTTTTGATTTCGGGTTGACCATTCTGAAATCATTGCGGGACGAAGAGATCGCCGACGAGGTTTCTGCGGCTTTGTTGGTTAAAATTTAAATGTAAAGGGTAGAACAATTATAAGGAAAAAGGTGAAAACTCGGAATAATCTCTGAACTTTCACCTTTTCTTATAGGGGTATCCTAATTTGTCTTTTACAGCCATTCGCTCATAAACGCATCCATTTCTGCTGCATGCGCTTCAAGGCTCTGGAGTAATTTGAACTGTGCCTTTGTTCGAATCAGGTTATGCTTCGGACTATGGATTTTATAATAGGTATCGCCATTGATGTAGTCTGTCAGGAAACGGACGGTTTGCATATAAGTCAACAGGCGTCCTCCGTATGGGAGTAGTTTGATTTCTGTCGGGGTAAGGAATGATTTGGCTTTCTCCATGTAACCACGTGTATAGGCTTTGAAGATATCCATATTTACATTTACGTTATCCAGATTTTCATCATCTTCCGCACCTGTATTGGCACCCGTACGGATGAAGTCGCCGATATCGGAAAGGACGAAGCCCGGCATAACCGTATCCAGGTCAATAACACATAATACTTTATCGGTATCTGCGTCGAACATCATGTTGTTCACCTTTGTATCACAGTGGTTAGTGCGTTTTTTAAGCTTGCCTTCGCGGTAAAGACGTTCCTGTATGCACATAGCATAAGCCCGTTTTTCGATTTCATCGATAAGGTCTTTAACTTCTTCCAGACGTCCTGCTGCATTCGCTTTTACTGCATCATGAAACTGCTCCAGACGGAATTCCATATTATGGAAATTGGGGATTGTTTCGCCCAAGGTTCCTTCGGGAATGTCAGCCAGCATAGATTGGAAATCGCCGAAAGCCTTGCCTGCTTCGTATGAAAGTTCGGGATTTACTTCTTCGTAACTTTTACTGTTCGGAATGAACAGGCAAACGCGCCAATAGCTGTCTCCATCAAAATAATAGGGTTTGCCATCCTTGGTTGAAAGGAATGTCAGCACTTTACGGTCGATATCTGTTTCTCCTTTTTCTTCCAGTTTTTTACGGATATGTGAAGTAACGACTTGGATGTTATTCTGTAACATATCCACATTTGTAAAAATCAAATGGTTGATGCGTTGCAGTACATATTTGATTTCGCCTTTTTCGTTAGTTACTTTCAGCGTATCGTTAATGTGTCCGTTTCCAAAGGGCTCTGCGGAAACTACTTTTTCAGCCAGTTGGAACTGGTCAAGAATGTTTAGTAATTGTTCTTTAGTTTTTGCCATGGTATTATTTTCAATTAATATAGCTTTAGAGCTACAAACTTAAAGAAAAATATTGATTTATAAACATGCCTGATAAAAATAACCAACTGTTTCCCGCTAAGTGTTATTATGCTAATATTGTTTTATAGATTGTCAGTATAGTCAAATTTGTAGGGAGTGTTATTTCCTATATTTGTGACAGGTTATTGATTTTTTATTTTAATCATATTCCATATGAAGTATCTGAAGGATTGCATATTCCTGCTTAGCGTATTCGTATTGATGATAGGAAGTATACATGCGCAAAATGAGAAAACTCCGGCATGGGTGAAAGACCTTATCGTTTATGAAGTATCCACTAAAAGTTTCAATTCACCCAAAATACCGGAAAGAGGAACGTTTAAATCTGTACGTGAGAAAATACCCTATATGCAAAAGCTGGGTATCAATGCCATTTGGCTAACAGGAAATTCCTGGGCAGATTCAAAACATTTCTATAATATCTGGTCGCAATATGCTGTTATCCGTCAAGATAGCATCGATACATCGTTAGGTACACGTAAAGAGATGCGTGCTTTAATAGCGGAGGCCCATAAACACGGTATCCGTGTATTTCTTGATGTTATAACGCATGGAGTCATGAGTTATTCTCCATTGGTTAAAGAGCATCCGGACTGGTTTAAAGGCGGGTCGTGGGGAATGACCGATTTTGACTGGCAAGGTGGACATGCCGACTTGGATGAATGGTGGGTTAAAACTTTTACGGACTATGTAGTAAATGACGGAGTAGATGGTTTCCGTTTGGACGTCGATATCTACCGTCCCGATTTGTGGAAACGAATCAGGCAGAATGCAGTGGAGGCGGGGCATCCTATTTGTATCATGAGTGAAAATCTTATCTCTTGCAGGAATGCTGTGGATTGTTACCAACGTTCTAATAAATTATCTGAGCAAACGATGGGATTAGACTATTCTAATGCTTCATTAACTGATATGGCTGCCTATTTTGATGAAAGCCAGCAGTTCTTAAAGAATTGGAGGGAGACGGATAAGATACAGCAGGAAGAACCGGACAGCACTATTTATACAGTGCAGTTATCATCTCATGATGATGGGTGGGATAGTTTTCCCGCTCAGGATAATCCTTATGTTGCAGAAGGAAGCCGCTGTGTGTTCGGGTATAGTTGCCTGTTTTCACCAATGATACCTATCTTTATGAGTGGAGAAGAGTTTGATGCGGATTTTGTTCCGATTCCCCGGATGAAGCCAGACTTGTTTGGTAAGGCAGAAAATAACAATGGAACGTGGCTCTATGGCTCCTGGATAGATTGGTCGCAGTTGAAGCAGTTACACCATAAACAGATGCTTGATGATGTTACGCGTATGATCGCGATTCGTAAGGCAAATCCGGATATCTTTTATGGCAGGAGTATGGATAATCCTGTAGAAATCGTTTCTGTAGATATGCCAGAAAATAAGTCTGTCCCTAAACCCTATTTATTATATGCTAAAGGAAGTAAAGCGATTCTGATCGCAGGGAATCCAACCGGGCAAACTCAAGTGATAACTTGTACGGTTCCTAAGGGTATATTAGGATTTAATAAGCAGGATAAGATAATGGTTCGTGATTTATGGAATGATACAGGATTTGCAACCCTTTTATCTGCTGACGGTACATTAACCTTTACAATTGCTCCCGACCGTACATATCGCGGTGGTGTCGCCGTATTTGAACTGACAGCCGGGAGTCCTTCTTTATTCTGATTTTAGCTATTTATTGATTTTATCCAGCAGGCAACGGATTTCCGAATGGAAGTCGAATTGATATCGTTTATAATCATTATACTCCAGCATTAAATCGGGCCAGAATGTTTTGGCACGACGGTCTTTTCCCGGAAGGAATACTTGTATGCTGTTGGATATGGAACCTCCCAGATGAGTATGAGGCAGGTTAAAAGAAGTCTGTTCCATAAACGTGTTCGGAGCTTGCATAGAAGGTACCCCTACTACAGTAGCTCCCATTTTCCAAAGATAAAAGGCGTAATGGAATGCTGCACTGAATGTCTGCTCGTTTGTGATTACATATATTTTTTCAGGAGTGTAAACCGCTTTGCCTTTCTGCTTTTCCAGTTCAGGTTTCAAGTCACTCAGGCAATTCCGGATAAAATTCTCTCGTTGAACTTCGATACAGGAAGTATCGGGATTCTCTTCGTTAAAAATGTATTCGCCTAATTGATATTGATGTCCGTACATCTTATTAAATTTTTCCTGTGTTTTGTTTATCTTACTCAGGTAGAGAGGGGACAGGAGGCGATAGAAGTGGGTATCCATGTCTGTTTGCAGATACCTGTCTCCATATAGTTGGTACAGGCTTGGCAATGTGATAGGAGTCCATCCTCCTCCGTTCGAACGCAGATCGATGATGAGGGTTTTGCTGTTGTGTTTTTTCATCTCTTTCAACATATGGAAGAATGTTTCGGAGTAAGAGGGGATACCCGCAAGCGCTTTTGCCGTATCTGCCGGCATTTCTTTTTTCAGGGTATTTTTGTAGAACCATTTCATGTCATCGTAAGCTCCCGGCCAGTTGTTTTTTAGTGTGACTTCATAGTTTTCCCTTGCCATGATACTGGTTAGTTTGAAGAACATCACTTCCTTTTTCTTATCCAGGTATTTGTATGACAGATAGGCATCCTCCGGAATCATATCCCATTTGGATAATTTGGCTGTCGGATATTCTTTCCACTTATCCTTGCTTATTAAAGGAATGGTCAAGTTTTTTCGTTCTCCGTCCGGTGTTTCGATGTTGAGGGGCATTGTATTTTTCAAATCCGGGAATATTTCGAGGATAAAGTCCGAATGACTAAGGAACATATTGAGCCAGAAATATTGTCCGTATAAGTTCTCACATGCTTTTTTCGTTTTTATAATTTGAAGCAGAGAATCAATAGAAAGACCATTGATGCCCAAAATACGGCTTCCCAGATATTCTTTACTTTCGAGGGGGACTTCCCTGAGAATTATCCCGTCCGGTATGACTTTTCCTGAAACGATAAATATACCGCTTTTATTCTTTTCCTTCGTATTTTCCGGAGTAAACAAGGAGGTATGCCCGTCTTGCAGGTTGGCAAGAAAAGCGGAAACTTTACTTGAAAAATCAAGCAGCGTATGGTCTTTTCTTGCCAGCTCGTTTTTTAGGTCGAATGCTTGTTTATGAAAGAACACTTTTCCCCCGAAACCACTGTAAGGATCCGGATGAGTTGCCTCCAATTGCTGTATGAGATAATTGAAATCGCTTATTAGAGAGTCTTTGTTTACATACTCTTGTGCAAGTGCTTTTAACCCGGAGAAAATTACCAGGCAAATAATGATAATATGCGTTCGTTTCATAAGTAGTGTTTTTTGTATATATCAAGCAAAAAATATGCCAGTATGCTTAATTTGTTGTAATATAATTGCTTATAGCTAATCTGATTGGTGGATAATGTCAAATAAATGGACAGCCCTGTCTAATTATTTGACATGTATTTTATTGAGGCTTTGCATTTTATGTCTTTTAGGTATAGAGGAAAAAAACAATCTTTGAACGGCGTACTCTTAAGTTTGTTATATTTGCAATCTATTAAACCGAAAATAAATCTTTATAAAATCCATGAAAAAGAAATTAGCTTGTTTATTTTTTGTATTGATGATGGTACCTATGTGCCTGTTTGCAAAAGATAAGTTCACGTTCGAGATAAAGAACGGGCATTTTTACCGGGACGGGAAAGTGATATCCATTATATCCGGTGAAATGCACTATCCACGTATTCCCCATCAGTATTGGCGGCATCGTTTCCAGATGATGAAAGCGATGGGTTTGAATACAGTTGCTACCTATGTATTCTGGAACCTTCATGAAACGGAACCCGGACAATGGGACTTCAAAGGAGATAAGAACCTGGCCGAATATATCCGGATTGCCGGGGAAGAAGGGTTGATGGTTATCTTGCGTCCCGGTCCTTATGTTTGTGCGGAATGGGAATTTGGTGGTTATCCCTGGTGGTTGCAGAATATTCCGGGCATGGAAATACGCCGGGATAACCCGGAGTTCCTGAAACGGACGAAGATGTACATAGATAAATTGTATGAACAAGTAGGAGACTTGCAGGTAACTAAAGGCGGTCCGATTATTATGGTGCAGGCAGAGAATGAATTCGGTTCGTATGTGGCACAGCGGAAGGATATACCTTTGGAGGAGCATCGCCGTTATAATGCCAAGATTAAGCAACAGTTGGCTGATGCCGGTTTCAATGTGCCTTTATTTACTTCGGACGGTAGCTGGTTATTTGAGGGTGGTTCTACTCCGGGTGCTTTGCCTACTGCCAATGGCGAAGGAAATGTGGAGAACCTGAAGAAAGTTGTTAACGAATATCATGGAGGTGTTGGACCTTATATGGAGGCTGAGTTTTATCCCGGTTGGCTGTCCCATTGGGCAGAACCTTTTCCACAAATCGGTGCTTCCGGTATAGCCAGGCAAACAGAGAATTACCTGCAAAATGATGTTTCATTTAATGTATATATGGTACATGGCGGTACGAATTTCGGTTTTACGAGTGGTGCCAATTATGATAAAAAACATGATATACAGCCGGATTTGACCAGTTATGATTATGATGCTCCGATTAGTGAAGCTGGATGGAGAACACCTAAATACGACTCTCTTCGTAATGTGATAAAGAAATATGTATCTTATCCGGTTCCTGAGGTTCCGGCTCCGAATCCTGTGATTGAAATTCCCTCTATCTCTTTGACAAAGGTAGCCGATGTGTTGGCATTGGCAAAAGAACAGAAACCGGTAGAGTCGCCGACACCTTTGACCTTCGAACAATTGAACCAGGGATATGGTTATGTTTTATATTCCAAACACTTCAACCAGCCGTTGAAAGGGAAACTGGAACTTCCGGGGTTGCGTGATTATGCTACCATTTATATTAATGGCGAGCGTGTAGGAGAGCTGAACCGTTGTTTTAACCAGTATGATATGGATATCGATATCCCATTCAATGCGACGCTGGATATTTTGGTGGAGAACTTCGGGCGTATCAACTATGGTGAGCGTATTACTCAAAATGCCAAAGGAATTATCAGCCCCGTACGGATTGCCGGTAATGAAATATCGGATTGGAATATGTACAAGCTTCCGATGGCAGAGGCTCCGGCATTATCTTCCGGTAAAGATTATGTGTATAAGAACGGTTCATCCGGGACGTCTTCATTGAAGAATAAGCCGGTTATTTATGAAGGTACATTTAATTTGAAAGATGTCGGGGATACGTTTATAGACATGGATGACTGGGGTAAAGGCATTATCTTTATTAATGGCATCAATATCGGACGTTACTGGTATGCCGGTCCTCAACAGACCTTGTATATTCCGGGTGTATGGCTGAAGAAGGGTGAAAATAAGATTATTATTTATGAACAATTAAATAACGGGGCCAAGAGCAGTGTAAGGACAGTAAAGACTCCGGTATTGAATAAATTGAGGAATGTGGCAATGGAAGAAAAGAAAAACCGGTTGCAGGAAAAGACAGAAAGCGCATTTAACGTAGATGAAACGGTTTTGAAGATAACAAACCTCGTTAAATCACAGGGCGGCACAATATTTGCCGAATACGATCATGCAAAAAATGCCCGTGAAGCAGGGTTAACGATGAAGCCCAGCAAAGTTATCGTTTTCGGTTCTCCTGAAGTCGGTACCAAGCTAATGCAACAGAATCCCTCTATAGCATTGGAACTTCCGTTACGTATTTCTGTTTGGCAAGATGCCGGCAACCGGGTTTGGGTGTCTTATCCGAATTTATTGGAGATAGGCAAGGAATATGGCCTGGAGGGGAACGCTGTAATTGGAAATCTGCAAAAAGGTTTGGAAACGATAGTGGAGAAATCCACTAATAAGTAAAAAGAAAAGGGTTGGCATCCGAAAATGCCAACCCTTTTCTTTATCGTTATAAAACGAAACTTCTTATTTTTTACGGTTACCGTAACGGCTCATGAACTTATCAACACGTCCGGCAGTATCCACCAATTTAGATTTACCTGTGTAGAACGGGTGAGAAGTGTTAGAGATTTCGACCTTTACCAACGGATAAGTTACACCATCGATTTCGATAGTTTCCTTTGCATTGATAGTGGAACGAGTGATAAATACGTCCTCGTTTGACATGTCCTTGAATACTACAGGACGATAGTTGTCAGGATGAATTCCTTTTTTCATTGCTTTGTTATCTTATATTTAATTATTATTCTTAACAGTTTGGTAACCGGTATTTTGGGTTGCAAAGGTATTGATTTGAGTTGAACAAACAAAGAAAATCAAACTATTTTTTCCATAATCAAGACTTTTGCGTTATTTTAGATGCTTAAGAGCATAAAGTTAGCGGAGAGTTGTTATCTTTGCTGTAGATTTTTAATCATTAACTGTAATAACATATACAACAATGGTAAATTACAAAGACTTAGGCTTGGTGAACACAAAAGAAATGTTCGCAAAAGCCATCAAAGGCGGATATGCAATTCCGGCTTTCAACTTCAATAACATGGAACAGATGCAGGCTATTATCAAGGCTGCTGTTGAAACAAAGTCTCCGGTAATCCTGCAGGTGTCTAAAGGTGCCCGTCAATATGCAAACGCAACATTGCTTCGCTACATGGCTCAGGGTGCTGTTGAATATGCAAAGGAATTAGGTTGCCCGAATCCTCAGATTGTTCTTCACCTGGATCATGGTGATACATTTGAAACTTGCAAGAGCTGTATCGACTCTGGTTTCTCTTCTGTTATGATCGACGGTTCTCATCTTCCTTACGAAGAAAACGTTGCTTTGACTAAGAAAGTTGTTGATTATGCTCATCAGTTCGATGTAACTGTAGAAGGCGAACTGGGTGTATTGGCAGGCGTTGAAGATGAAGTTTCTTCTGACCACCACACTTATACTGACCCTGAAGAAGTAATTGATTTCGCTACTCGTACAGGTTGCGATTCTTTGGCTATCTCAATCGGTACTTCTCACGGTGCTTACAAGTTTACTCCGGAACAGTGCCACGTTGATCCGAAGACCGGCAAAATGGTTCCTCCTCCATTGGCATTCGAAGTATTGGACGCTGTAATGGAAAAACTTCCGGGATTCCCTATCGTTCTTCACGGTTCTTCTTCTGTTCCTGAAGAAGAAGTTGAAACAATCAACAAATACGGCGGCGCTTTGAAGGCTGCTATCGGTATTCCTGAAGAAGAATTGCGCAAGGCTGCTAAATCTGCTGTTTGCAAAATCAACATCGACTCAGACTCTCGTCTGGCTATGACTGCTGCTATCCGCAAGACTTTCGCAGAAAAACCGGCTGAATTTGACCCACGTAAATATCTGGGCCCGGCTCGCGATAACATGGAAAAACTTTACAAACATAAGATTTTGAACGTTCTTGGTTCAAACGATAAATTGTAATCAGTTTACCGATATAAAGCGTTTATGCGAGGAATAGAAATATTCTCTCGCATAAATCTAAAAAGGTACAAATCCAATCTAATTGATGGGTTTGTACCTTTTTTCGTATTCGGGATTTGAATCATTGGTCTTTGAGTTTATAGAAGATAAAGATAGGATTACCTTCTTCCTCTTTTGTATTCAAATTGTCGGGAATGGATATCGATTGGGTTTCTTTATAGAAATTGAGTTCGTAAGGGGTAACGATTTGTACCAGCTCGTTTCCGCTTACACGTCCCCAAACCGGAAAGTTATGATAGCTTTTAGTCCCTAACATTCCATGTTGCAGATTCACATCCGCCATTTCTTTTAGAGTACCGGGCTGGATACATTTCTCAACCAACGTTTTTCCTGTTTTTTTATTAACGGAAGCCACGCAATGGCCTTGGTTATATCTGAAACGGAAATAGTATTGCTTAGGTGTTTCGAAAATGTCAGAAATGAAAATATCGTTATCTTCTCCAAGTTTCTTTTGCAGGGAGCTGAAATCAGTAATATCGAGTGCACGGGTTATTTCGTTATTCGAGTTTTGAAGATTTAAGATACAAGCCGGCTGGATTGTATTGTTAGATATTCTAAAAACAGTGTCGTTGCTTCCTGTTTTGAATAGGAGAGAATGTTCCGGTTCCGAGTAAGCGACAGTCATACATACCGTAAATCCTGAGTTCTCACGGGGAACCAGCGGAGAATAAAAGTCATTCTTCATGAGAATCGTATCCCCTTGGGTGGTGAAAATACCGAGTCCGAATCCTCTTCCCTGAAAGGGCTGGTAAGGGAATGAAATGGCTGCAAGTCTTTCTTCTTCAATCAGGCATTGGGCTACTACTTGATAATCATGGCTTATATGTTGAATAAATTCTCCGTCTAATGTGTAAACTAATATCTGATTTGTGCCAAACAGATAAAGACGATTCTTCTTTTCGTCTGCCTGCATATTTATAATAACCTCACTGATTTCACCCGGTCCTTGTCCCGGAGAAATTAATGTCTTTATAAAATGTCCTTGTTTGTCAAATAAAGCAATCCGTTCCTCCTTAACCGGTAAGATGTAAATGTATTTATCTGTGATAACATAGCTCGTCACACCATCTATTAACGACGCATCATCGGAGGTTACTTCCAAAGGCACATAAGAAACACTCTCTATTTCATCATCCAGATTCAAGAGAGTTGGTTGATTGAGGCTATTTCTTATGTCGGCTGTTAGGCAGGCAGGTGTTTTTGACTCTGATGAATTGCATGATGCAAAAAGAAATGAGGCAGATGCAAAAGTAAGGCAATTAAGTAGTTTCAATTTCATAGTATGAGCATTTTATTTTAGTTGAACAATACCGATAATGGGATTATCGTCTTCTTTCCTTTTAGCCAGATTCGGATACTTTGAAAGTAGATTCTTGTATAAATTATTCTGTGCTTCGATGTTATCGCTGGTAAGGACTGAGATAAGCGTATTATGGTTGTTCTGGGTGAGATAGAAAGGTCTGAACAAAGGACCATTATTAAAGTCGTCAATAAAGCCGGATTGGGATTTGCCGGCATATGTGGTTCTTTTGGTTGCTTTGTCAAATAGCATGTAATGGAAATCATCGTTTTGTGCATAGCAGATTATAACGAATGCATTATTTTCGGATATGGCTCTGACAGACATTCTTTCGGCATATTGTTTAATATTTTTGAAGTCGTCTTTTCTCCGGGTATTGTCGCCTGTGTTTATTTTATAAGCTGTTTTGAGTTTGTAGTCTTTATCCAGAAGGTAGACCTCTTTATTAATAGGATTTTTGTAAAATAGATTGTTTTTGTAGGTATAAAAGAATGGGAATTCAAAAAGTACCATATCATCTTCTTCATTCTTAATGGTAGTCGGTATTTCTTTTTGTGTTTTCCCGGAGGGGTCGATAACGAATAGTTCTTTCACATCCGGTTGTCCTTTGATTCGGTTGAACCGGTTGTTGTATATGATATAGTTGTTGTTTAGTTTATGTATATTCCAGGGTGTTTGGCTTAGCCTTACTTTATTGATAAAGTTCCCTTCATAATCGTAGGTCGATATCATTCGGGATTGGGTGGAAATAATATGTACATGCTTTAATGACTCGTCTATATGAAAGAACATGGCAGCCGTATATTCTTCAGGGCCTTCTCCTTGTTTCCCTATTTTATTAAGGAAGGAACCGTTCGAACCAAATCGATAAAACTCTCCGTTTTTCTGGTCTCCTATAAAAATGTAATCAGGGGTATAGCATACTTGAAGTTCATTTCCTAACAAACAATCATCATTAGTTTCTAATTGTATATACTTGATGTTTTTTGCAATGGTACTTAATTTGACCTCTTGTTTATTGTTCTTGTTTTTATATAAATCGATTTCTGTTTGGGAGTACATACAAATACTAAACCACATAAAGACCAAGGTGTAGATGCTTTTCATATTCATATCAGATTATTGTTATTGCTTGGTTTCAAAAGTATCTTTTATTCTGGTAGAAACTTCAAAAGTGAAGAAAATTAACCTTAATTGCATCTTGAAGGGAGATTAAGGTGAATCCGGTGAAAGTTTACGCGAAGAAAATATCATTTTGTTCCTTTTGACAAAATGACAAAACAACTGTTTCCTGCTTCGCTTGTACCGTATATAATCCAAGGCGCTTGGCAAATATGCCACTCTCGAGAGGTTTAATATTTCCGCTTTATTGTCGCAGAGGCTGGAATACTTACTAATTGAATTAAGAGGCGGATCGTATTTATTAGACGCGGATGACGCGAAAAACGCGGATTAAGAAATAAAAAACTGTATTAATCCGCGTTTTTCGCGTCATCCGCGTCTAATCATATTGTTGTGTTTTTGGGAAGATAGTAGGCTAATTGATATCCGCGTAATGTTAGCTTTACAGACCATTCCAGAGTCGCGTCTATGCTTAATAACATCGAAAAACGAAACATATATGCTTTGAATTTAAAACATATATGCTTTAAAGTTAAAATATAGGTGTTTTGCCGCGCGGATTATTGTTTTTTTGTGCGCAGATAGTTGGAATTAGTACCGCTACTAATTGAAATTACCCTTAGGGTAAGTAGGAAAAAGTGCCGGATTGTATGAAAAAGTCTCCTTTTTAGCCTTAAAAAGGGGCAGGTTAATCCTAAAAAGGCTTTTATGTATATGAGTGAAGTTATGCTAAAGGCTGTTATTATGAAAAAGTGTCATTGAATTGGTTAAAATGATGTCTTTTTTATAATAAGGCAAACCTTCTGTTATATATACCGTTGTTGATATGTAAAGGCGGATAGTTACCCTTTTTTTAATGGAGCCGGTTGGGATATACGTAGACAACTGACAATTCCTGCGATAATGGCAAATGCACCTCCAAGATAAAGACAGACCTGGGTACTATTGTTTGGAACCAGATTGAATAACATGGCTACTAACGTTGTTCCGATAGTTTGTCCCAGCAAACGGGCTGTTCCCAACATGCCGCTGGCTCCTCCACTCCGGTCGGTTGGGGCTGAAGAGATAAGCGTACTGTTGTTCGGAGTCTGGAACATACCGAAGCCGGCGCCGCAGATACACAACCGCCAGATAATCTCAGCATTGGTCGGTTCGGCAGGCAGAATGGCAAGGAGGAACATTCCGGTGGAAAAGATGCCCATACCGATACCGCCTAAGATACCGGGATGGACTTTCTCTACCAATCTCCCGGCGATAGGAGCCATAATCATGGTTGCTAACGGCCATGGGGTAAGCAGAAGTCCTGTTTCCACGGCACTTCGTCCCAGTGTGTTTTGGAAAAAGAAGGGAAGAGAAGTCATTGCCAGCATTTGAGCTATGAAGGAACAGATAGAGGTCCCTACCGACAGGGAAAAAATAGGAATGCGCATCAGGTCTACAGGAAATAATGGAAAACGTTGCCGGAGTTGCCTGTGTACGAAGAAGAAACCAATAGTGATAAATGCTAATATTCCGGCAATCACCATAATGCTGTTTCCTTTATGAGCTATATTTTCAAGAGAAAAAATCAGTAATCCGAATGTCAGGGCATTCATCAGGCAACTGATTTTGTCGAAATGGCGTCCGTATGTTTTTACAGTATTCACAGGCAAGAATTTCCAGCCTATCAAGAGCGCGGCAATTCCTAACGGAACATTAATAGCAAACAGCCAGTGCCATGAACTGATCGATAAAATGGCGGAAGCGATACTGGGACCGGAAGCAATAGACACGGCGACGACTAATGCATTAATCCCCATACCTCGTCCGAGGAACCGTTTGGGATAAATGATACGCAATAAAGCTGTGTTTACGCTGGTTATGGCAGCCGCACCGAAACCTTGCAGGATGCGGGCAATAGTCAATGTCCAGAAAGAATCGGCAAGTGCGCATATTAAGGAAGTAATGCTGAAGATACCTATACCAATCAGGAAAATACGGCGGTATCCATGAATATCTCCCAAGGATGAAAAGGAAAGGAGCGAAATTGTGATTGCCAACTGGTATGCATTTACTACCCAAATAGTAGTGGAAGGAGCGGTCCCGAGGTCATGTGCGATGGTTGGCAGGGCAACATTTGCTATAGTTCCGTCTATAACCGACATGCCAACTCCAAGTGCTGTGGCAAGAATTGCCCAATAACGTTTGGGGAGCGGTAGTCCGTCTGTGCCATTTACAGCTGTCTGTACCCTGTTTTGTAACATCCTTTTATTTATGATACGGTAATCTTTTACTTGTCGGCATTATCCAAGAATATCTAAAGACAGAACAAATATAGGGATAATCTTTTTATATTTGTATAATTATATTAGGACGAAAGGAAGTAAACAATGAAGAAAATTGGGATTATTTCGATTGCCATATGTGGTTTGTTATTGGTTTCCGGTACAACATATGGTCAGTCTTTGAAGGATATATTAAAATCCTCCACAGTAAAAGATGCGATAACTTCGGTTACCGGCGGTAGTAAATTGACTGCCGAGAATTTGCAAGGTACTTGGACGTATGTAAATCCGGCGTTACAGCTCAAAGGAGATAATGCGTTAAAGAATATAGCAGGAAGTGTTGCTTCTTCCGAACTGGAAAAGAAATTAAGCGAGTATTGTGCGAAAGTCGGTATTGTAGAAGGCGTGTTTAATTACACGTTTAATTCGGATAGTACGTTTACCAGCCAGTTGAAAGGTAAAACATTGAGCGGTACCTATTCGGTGAATGCGGAAGAGAGTACTGTAGAATTTCATTATGGGAAACTGGGAAAATCTAAATTGACAACAATGACCGCAAATGTCGTTTTATCCGGCGATCAACTCTCTTTGCTTTTCAATGCGGATAAATTGTTGGACTTTTTATCCAAGTTGTCTTCTGTTTCCAGTAATTCTACATTAAAGACAATTAATAGCCTGATGAACCAGTATGATGGAATGATGCTGGGGTTTGAGTTGAAGAAATAGTTTTTTGCAGAGAATATAAAAAATCCGGTAAATGTCAGGTCTGAATCATTCGGCTTGTATTTACCGGATTTTTGTTATTCTTGTGTGCGTGAACTTTGGACAATTTCTAATAAGGTTGCCCCGTAATTTGCAATGATTTTTTTCCCTATGCCGGGTATAGCTAATAGTTCCCGGCTATTGGTGGGCATGGAGTTGGCAATGCCAATAAGGGCTTTTTGCTGTAATATGGTATAAGCAGGCAAATCCCTTTCGCTGGCGAGTTCATTTCTCCATTTACGCAAACTGGCATATAATTCGGGATTTTTAATATCGGTGGAAACATCCATCTTGGCAGGACGCTGTGCCTTTTCTGTGCGCTTTTTGTTTTGGGGCTGGGGCATCTCGATAGAGGCTTTAGCCTTTTCGGACAGGTAACAGGCGATAGTGAAACCATTCCGGCAGCCATTCAAAGTTTGTTTTTTTATTCTCAGGTCGTCGAATAGTTTCTCTAATGCCCCGGTAACCGTTTTGCGTATTTCTTTATTGTCGATTTCTATTTCTTGTGAGGACGGCAACGTATCAAACAGCTGTTTTATCTGTTCTAAAAAATAAGAGCACCCTTTCCTAACCCTTTCCTGTATGGCTTCATCTTGCAGATAGTTTGTATTTCCTGCAATCATTCGTTTCAATTGCAGGATAAAACGTTCGCCAACTTCCGTGATGTTTTCCCGGCACACGTCGCGGGCATTGGAATATTGGAGGCTCAACTCCGGATAGAGTTTTTGCAAATTATTATATACCACGAATGCCGCATATTGTAAACGTTGCTGTAGCGGATTGAAATCAAATAATTCTGATATTAACTCGGTGAAGTATTGTTGCTGTGCAGCCTGTATTTGTTCTTCACCGGGTTTGCGGTTGCCTACGGAAGAGGTAAATTCCTGTATCCGGTAATCATTTATCATGGCATTGCGCGTGATAGGACTGCTTAAAACCAATCCGTCCAGTGTTTTACAACGGCTTAAAGCCACATAGACCTGACCATGTGAGAAAGCGGCGGAAGCATCAATAATCGCATGTTCGAAAGTCAGTCCCTGGCTTTTGTGTATAGTAATTGCCCAGGCTGTCTTCAGAGGATATTGGGTAAATGTACCCGATATGGTTTCTGTGATTTCCTTTGTCTCGTTGTTGATAGTATATTTTACGTTATCCCAGGTTTCTTTTTCGACTGTTATTTCAAAACCGTTTTCATCTGTTACAATGATTTTGCCGGGGCTGATAAAGGAGATTTTACCTATTTTGCCATTATAGAATCTTTTTTCCGCAGAAGAGTCATTCTTGACAAACATGACTTGTGCACCTTGTTTCAACACCAGCTTGTCGTCGGTCGGGTAGGAGTACTCCGGAAAATCATTATTAATTTCCGCATGGAAGGTATAAGCCTGACCGGGAAGTTCGGACAGTTTCCGGTTATTGATTTGCTGGGACTGGTAGTTATGCGTCGTCAGGGTGATATATCCTGAAGAATCTTCCGGATGGAAATCAGGAATATACCGTTGATTTAAAGCCTGTAATGTATCGTCATCGAAGCAGTTTTCGCGTATTTTGTTCAGTAAAGAGATGAAGTTCGTATCGTTTTGCCGGTAGACTTTAGTCAGTTCAATACAGAAATAATTGCTTTCGGACAGCGCTTTACTGTCGAAAAAGAAAGTAGACGGATAATGTTCTTTTAAAAGATTCCACTCATCATCTTTTGCGACCGGAGCAAGCTGCTGCAAATCGCCGATTAGTAATAACTGAACTCCTCCGAAAGGTTTATTATGGTCCTTATATCTTCGTAGAATATCGCTGATGGCATCCAACAAGTCTGCACGGACCATGCTGACTTCATCTATAACAAGAAGGTCCATACTCCGGATAATATTTATCTTGTCTTTCCGGAATTGCTTTTTGAAGTCTGTCTGCGAATGATTATCACCCGTATTGCCTGGAAGATAGGGACCGAATGGCAATTGGAAAAAAGAGTGTACGGTTACCCCTCCAGCATTGATGGCTGCAACTCCGGTCGGTGCGACAACAATCATGCGTTTCGGCGATATTTCTTTGAGCTTTTTTAAAAATGTAGTTTTGCCTGTTCCAGCTTTTCCCGTTAAAAAAAGATTGGTTCCAGTATTCTGTAATAGGTTGAAGGCAAGGTCAAATTGTTCATTTGTTTGCATGGTCGTTTACGGTCTTGTTAATAATCACAAATATAAAAAATAAAAATTATACAAACAAATAAAGTGTAAATTGTTAATGTATGCTGCATCTTATAGAAATCAATACGTGCAGAATATAAATAGGGTGGGGCTTGAATCGTAGAATAAGGTATCTTTGTATTCTTATTTAAAAGTTATGTATGATATGAAAAAGCTATTACTATCTCTTTTTTTAGGATTGTTGATTTTGCCTGCTTGTAAGGAGAAACCATTGGATCCATCCAAACCTGTGTATGTAACAGTAGAAACTTCCATGGGGAATGTAACGGTTATGTTGTATGACGATACGCCGCTCCACCGTGATAACTTCATTAAATTATGCCGTTCCGGCGAATACAAAGGGATGCTTTTCCATCGCATTATAAAAGATTTTGTAGTACAGGGCGGTGACCCGGAAAGTAAGAAACGCGAACCGGGTGCATTATATGGGGATGGAGACGGGGGATATACGGTCCCTGCAGAGATTCTTCCAAATCATTTTAACAAGCGAGGTGCTTTGATTGATGCCAAAGAACCGGATAGTGCAAATTGGGAACGTCTTTCTGCCGGTACTCAATTTTGTTTTGTCCAGGGAAAGAAACTTACGGATAAAGAGTTGGAGGAAAAAGAAGCCCGTATTAATGAAATACGCCGTAACTGGTTGTTTTATAAATTTCAAAATCGCCTGATAAAGGAAAATCCGGTGTTGGCTGCCGATTCGATGAAAACGGAACTCGAAAATCGTACTTTAGTCATGGTAGAGGATACATTGGATGTATTAGGCTATTATACGATACCAGCCGACCGCCGGGAAATTTATAAGACAATCGGGGGTGTTCCCCATTTGGACGGTTCGGTTACCATCTTCGGGGAAGTGACGGAAGGATTTGACATAGTCGAAAAAATGTCTCTTGTGAAAACAGACAAAAATGACCGTCCGTTGAATGATGTGATAATAAAAGGAACAAAGGTCTTTCAAAAGTAATCAAAAGCATGCATGACTTTGTTATTATGATATAACATAAATAATGGAGTTATGAAGAAAATAGTTCTTATTGGTGCTTCTGGTTATGTAGGGTCGGCCCTATTAAAAGAAGCTTTGAACAGAGGGCATGAAGTTAAAGCAATTGTCCGGAATGCTGCAAAATTGACCATCGATAATCCGAAACTGATGGTGGTGGAAGGAGATGCTACGGATGTCGATTTTTTGTCTGCCCAATTAAAAGAGGAAGATGCTTTGATCAGTGCTTTTAATCCCGGTTGGAAAAATCCGGATATATATCAGGAAACATTAGATGGATATACAGCCATCCTGAAAGCCGTGCGTAAATCGGGGATTCCCCGTATGCTTATGGTAGGAGGTGCCGGTAGCCTGGAGGTTGCACCGGGTAAATTATTGATGGATGAGGAGGATGTCCCTAAACATTTATTACCGGGAATCCGGAGTCTGGCAAAAGTTTATATGGATTATCTTCTTCCGGAAAAGACTATTGATTGGGTATTTCTAAGTCCGGCGGCTAATATGGCCCCCGGTGAACGTACCGGAAAATTCCGTTTGGGAAAAGACTCTTTAGTGGTTGATGAAAAGGGGGAAAGTAATATTTCCGTAGAAGACTTTGCCGTTGCAATGATTGATGAGTTGGAACAGGAAAAACATCATCGGGAACGTTTTACGTTAGGATATTGAATCTATAGAAATGCGTCAAAAGTATATTTATTAATCTATACTTTTGACGCATTGTTAATTTGGAAATGACTTAGTTTGTACGGAACGAAAAGGTAGATATCCGCAAAAATGTAAATAAAATTATTTCTATAACACAAGCCATATTATACTTTTAATTTATTACTTTACTTTTATTTCCGGCTTAAAAAAATCATTTTTACTGATTTTAGTCAAATACCTGTTTTTATCTCCTGCTTCTATAACGATAGTAACCGAATCGCCCCACTGTTTAAGGGTAGCTAAAGAAGAAATGTCGCATGAGACAGAACCGTAATCAACATTTGTATTCGTTAAATTATCTGGTATACTCGGGTTATAACAGAATTGTAAGAACAAAGTGTCTGTAGTTTGTTTTGCCGGATTATATACCATATTGAGCTTTGCCGGAATTTTTTCCCCATTCGCCGAATTTACAGTCGATAATCCTGTATTTAAATCTAAATAACCACGATACCCATAATCTAACGAGAATAGTGGAGGAACCAAGCAGCTATCTTTGTCGGTGATATGTTTGCTCTCTGCTTCTTCTATGCTGATTGGATGAATCACATCATAGATTGAATAAGGGTAAACACGGGCATTATTGATATAGATTATATCACCGGCAGTAGTCCAGTCATCTTCCATGTAATTGAAAGAGAAGTATCCCCTTTCTATACCTTCAAGGCGCCTGTCATAAGAAATCGCCAATCCTCCACCGTCCATATAACAGTAGTAACCATTTGTAGAATCACCTATAATTGTAGCTTCTTGCATAAAACCTCTGGAATTATCGTCTTTATTGTTGCAGCACACAAAACCGATTATGAAACAGAGGAACGATAGTATTCTGGATAAATTTGTTGTTTTCATAATTATTTGTCATTTTAATTCGCGATCAACTTGTGGCTCCTGCTCTCAGTAAGGTTCTTTCAGTCTTTACTTATAACCTTATTTGATAGATTGCTTATTGTTTAGCCAACCATTCCATATACGCGCGGCATCCTTCCGTATCTTCTGCTGCCGGACTCCATGGAGCAAAGTTTTCGGGAGATAGCGGAGCAAACGGACCCTGCTTGATTTCGTATACTACAGACCCCGATTCCAGAACTAACAGTCCGTGCCATACCCCTGCTTTTATTTCTGCGCCGTATGTTCCTGCTTTGGGGTCCAGAATTAGTTTTTCAGTAACGTTTCCATCCGTATCAAAAAGAAAAACGATCACTTTTCCACGTAATAATAAAAATATTTCGTCTTTATCCGGATCGAGATGGCGGTGAGGACGTAGATAAGTTCCGGGTTCCATTGCATTAATCAGACGGTTGACCGGGTCATCCAGTTTTTCATGGAAGTTATAATTCATACGGAGCCGTGGGGATTGTTTGGCACGTTCCGTTGTTTCGTTTAATAGTTGTTCATTAATGATTTGCATGTGGATGATGGATTAAGTAAAACGCAAATGTACAAAATAATGCAGAAAGCCCTATGAACCTTCCTCTTTAATCCTTTGTTGGATAATAAAGAAACATCAATAAAAAACGCCTATGAATAAAGATCAGACCCGAATTCCTGAAAATGCAGAGTCTAAAGCAGAAGAACGGGAAAAAGAGAAATATCCGGTACAACAAGTTTCGGTAGTAATGCCGATAACAGACAAAGAGGTAGAAGATGCCGTAAAAGAGATAAATCCGGATAAAAACAGTATGGATAGCAGAGGATAAACTGAATCAAACTAAAAAGGGGCTGCTTGTGAAGCAACCCCTTTTGGTATTTATTGTGTATTTGATTGTAAACCTCTGTTTGGCAGCCGGTATTAATACTGACGTTCCAAAATCCAGGCATCCTGGAAGTTAGGAGCATATTTAGCTTTGATAGCGTTACGGCTTTCTGCAGCATCCGCTTTATTATCGAAGCTGGCAACGATTACACGCAACATACCTTGTTCGTTTTCACCTAAAACAGCATTATAACCGTCGTTTTGCATACGTTCTTTCAGGGAATAAGCATTCGTTTTATTCTTGAAACTTCCAACTACTACGCTGAAGCGTTTCAATCTGCTTGCATCTTCACCTTGTGCTGCATTGATCTTTTCCGTACGTGTGGTAACACTTGATACTCTGGGTTTTGAAACCGGAGCAACTTCTTCAACAGTTTCTTGTTCTTCAATTACCTCAACAGGAGCTGTCGTTTCTTTTTCTTTTGCCTGTTCGTAGGCAGCTTTATAAGCGCTCTGTTTAGGTTTACATGAGCCTAATGCTAAAATCATACACAGAGAGGCTCCAAATAACCAAATCTTGTTCATACTGTTCAGTTCTTAAATTTAGTAGTGCAAAGATATAAATTATATTTACTAATTTCGTACCCAAAACACAATATAATATAAATTACATGAATAAAACAGTCGGAGTAATGGTTATGGCAACATCTGTATTATTAGGAGCTTGCAGCTTGAAAACGGATGTGAAACAAAATGCAAATGCCACTGGCAATGGTGACATTATCGGACGTTCGGACATTCAAGTGAAAGAAGGCCGTATGACCCCGGAAGTTCTCTGGGCAATGGGACGAATCGGTGGCATGAATGTATCGCCCGATGGGAAGAAAGTGGTGTATACGGTGGCATATTACAGCATACCGGAAAACAAGAGCAATCGTGAAGTCTTTGTGATGAATGCGGACGGAACGGACAACAAGCAGATTACGAAAACCGGGTATTCCGAAAATGAAGCTGTTTGGATAAAAGGAGGGAAAAAAATAGCTTTCCTTTGTAACGAAAGTGGAAGCAGCCAGCTTTGGGAGATGAACCCGGACGGGAGTGAGCGTAAGCAACTTTCGGATTATGACGGGAATATAGAAGGTTTTGCTTTTTCGCCGGATGAAAAAAAGGTATTATTTATATCACAGGTGAAAACTGTGAAAAGTACTGCTGACAAATACCCGGATTTGGATAAGGCTACTGGCATTATTGTCACAGACCTGATGTACAAACATTGGGACGAGTGGGTGACAACGGCTCCGCATCCTTTTATTGCTGATTTTGACGGAAAGAAAATATCTTCCCCGGTAGATATTATGGAAGGTGAGCCTTTCGAATCGCCAATGAAGCCTTTTGGTGGAATCGAACAACTTGCCTGGAATACGACTTCTGATAAAGTTGCCTATACATCCCGTAAAAAGACAGGCAAAGACTATGCCATCTCCACAAACTCGGACATCTATGTATATGACCTGAATACCAAACAGACAGAAAACATAACAGAAGGGAATATGGGATATGATACCAATCCTAAATATTCACCGGACGGTAAATGTGTAGCCTGGTTGAGTATGGAGCGTGATGGCTATGAGGCAGACCAGAACCGCCTGATGGTTATGAATCTGGAAACAGGTGAAAAAACGTTTGTGAGTAAAGAATTTGATTCCAATGTAGATAGCTATTGTTGGGGTGCGGATTCTAAAGATATTTACTTTACGGGTGTATGGCATGGTGAGTTCCAGGTTTATAAGGTCGATGTGAATGCCGGAAATAAAGTTCAGCCTCTGACATCCGGTATGTATGATTATTCTTCTGTTGCTCTTTTGGGTGATAATAAACTGATAGCCCAGCGTCATTCGTTGAGTATGGGAGACGAGATCTATTCGATAGACTTGAATGATAATAATAAGATTGCCCAGTTAACTTTCGAGAACAAGCAGATTTACGATCAGTTGGATATGGGCAAAGTAGAGGGACGCTGGATGAAAACGACAGATGGCAAACAGATGCTTACCTGGGTGATTTATCCTCCTCATTTTGATCCGAATAAAAAATATCCGACATTGTTGTTCTGTGAAGGCGGACCTCAAAGCCCGGTAAGCCAGTTCTGGTCTTATCGTTGGAATATGCAGATTATGGCTGCCAATGATTATATCGTGGTAGCTCCGAACCGTAGGGGCCTTCCCGGTTTTGGTTTAGAATGGAACGAGCAGATTAGTGGCGATTATGGCGGTCAGTGTATGAAGGACTATTTTACTGCTATTGACGAAATGGCCAAAGAACCTTTTGTAGATAAGGATCGCTTAGGATGTGTCGGCGCAAGCTTCGGAGGTTTCTCTGTATATTGGTTAGCGGGACATCACAACAAGCGCTTTAAAGCCTTTATAGCCCATGATGGTATCTTCAATATGGAAATGCAGTATCTGGAAACGGAAGAAATGTGGTTTGCCAACTGGGATATGGGTGGCGCTTACTGGGAAAAACAGAATGCGACTGCACAACGTACATTTGCCAATTCTCCTCATAAATTCGTAGATAAGTGGGATACCCCGATTCTTTGTATACATGGTGAAAAGGATTACCGTATTCTGGCTAATCAGGGAATGGCTGCTTTCAATGCTGCGGTTCTTCGTGGTGTTCCGGCCGAATTATTGATTTATCCGGATGAGAACCATTGGGTGCTGAAACCCCAGAATGGTGTCCTGTGGCAACGTACATTCTTCGAATGGTTGGATATGTGGGTGAAAAAGTAAGAGCCTGGATTAATTAGTAAAGACAAAAAAACAGGGATTAAAAGATTCAATCTTTTAATCCCTGTTTTTTTTATATGCTTGTAAATTATTCAGCAGCTTCGGAAGTCGCTTCGCCAGCTTCTGTTTCCTGAGCCGGTTCTTCAGGTGTGAAATCTGTAATACCGGCTGCGATTAACAGGTTGTACCAGCTAATTAATTTTTTAATGTCGCTCGGATATACGCGTTCGCGGTCGAAGTTCGGAAGCACTTCTGCCAGGTAAGCACGTAATTCATCCGGTTTTGCAGATGAATCGATGGATGCTTTTCCTTCATTCTCCTTATTTTTAATGCTGGTTAATACTTCGTGTAAAGGAACTTCTGCTTCGTCAGTGTAAATGGCGATATCTCCTAATGAGATTACTTTATCTTTTGCGTATGCAGGAACTCTCTTGTTATCAGCCAACGACTCAACAATCAGCATGTTTTTCCCATGGGAAACCAATTTAAACAATCCCGGCTTTCCCGAGATAGACAAAATCGTCTTCAACATAATACTTCGTATTTCTATAGAGTTAAACTTGTAGGCTGCAAATGTACATAAATTTCTTTAGTAGAAAAGCATATAGGTAGAAATCCTAATTATCTTTTTTCCTTAGTTGGCGGATAAATTCTGTGACTTGCGGGAGTAATGCATGCTTGTCGTCATTATAGATGATATAATCGCATTTTTCTTTTTTTATTTCATCAGGCATCTGGCTATTGATGCGGCTTATGATTGCTTCGCGTGAAACCGTATCTCGTTCCAGTGCCCGGTGGATACGTGTTTCCAAGGGGGCATAAACCATAAGGGTTGCATCTACTATCCGGTCAAAACCGGATTCAAATAAAATAGCAGACTCTATAGCACATATGTCAGCCTGTTGCTGTTTCGCCCATTCCTGGAAGTGGCGGTTTACTTCAGGATGGATAATGCCGTTTACCTGTTTTAATTTTTCCTGGTCACTAAAAATATGAGAAGCTAATAAAGGTTTGTTCAGTCCCTCTTCCGTATATATTTCTATACCGAACAAGTCTGTAAGCCCTTTGCGGATTATAGGTGAATGAACAGTCAGAAGTTTGCTTTCCGTGTCAGCGATGTACACTGGTACTCCATTTAAGGCCAATAAAGAGGCGACAACGGATTTACCGCTTCCGATACCTCCGGTAATTCCTATTTTAATCATTTTAGTGTTGTACTTGCTCTAAGATAAATTCGATCGAATCGGGGATAATCGTTATTTCATCTACCCAGTCCGGTTTCTTTGTCAACTTTACGGCAAATTTGCCGGATGCGCTTTGGGATAAATCTCCGAATGGAATTTCCACGGCAAAATCATCAGTAGATAACTCTTTGAAACGTGAAAGAGGTACATAGCAACTGATTTTTGCAATCGAAGGGAAAGTCCGTATTGTATAATGAGGAGGTAAATCGGTACAAACAACCGGGATTTCCAATCTTTTTTCCGTGTATTCTTCAATCGGGATACGAATGGTGACATTGGACGGCTCAAAACTTGTACCATCGATCTTTTCCAATTGAAGGTTTTTTGAAATGGTTTTAGTGCCCCCTTTTATTGCAATAAATACGGTTCGTACCTCTTTCAAGGTATCGAGTACAATATCGCTGGCATATACGCTTATGCTACTTGGGGTAACTGTAATATCTCCTGAGACCTTGAAGCCAGCATCCGTTTGGATAGTACCGTTAAAAACAACCGGGATTTCTTTTTTTATCCGTTTGCTATAGGACACTTCTATATTCTGAGGTTCAAATCCTACCAGGGAAGTTGTAGCAATGAGCTGTTTCTTTATATCGCTTTCAATATCCTTTTTCCCGATAAGAAGACTTCCGCTTTTTGTCGCTTTGTCTTTTATGTCTGCTTCAATCGGGGCAAATGAACGTCCGAAAGTGTAATTTAGCAATACACTACCCTTATCTTTTACTTTCACCTTAATTATTTCAGGGGGTGTTTCCGTAAAAGAAATATCAGGAGGGACATTCTTATATTTGACCGGGATATCAATCTCTATTTCATACTCCTGTTGCAGGCTTTGCAATAACCAAAAGCCCAATGATAATAGTACAAAACAAAAGAAGATTAAGGCTTCTTTCCATTTCTGGCGGTGTAGAAAAGCCTTAATCTCCATCCGGACGGTCTTGAATGTTTCTTTTATTTGTCCAAGCCGTGACATTGATTTTGTTATTTACTTTTGTGGTTGAACGTCTTCCGCAGAAGCAAAAACTGAAGTTTTATCTACGCGGATACGTACGCCGTCAGAAATTTCAATTAACATATATGTATCTCCGATTTCTTTAATTTTACCGTAGATACCTCCGGAAGTGATAACTTTATCACCCGTTTTTAAAGCTTCGCGGGCTTTCTGAATTTCTTTTTGCTTCTTTTGCTGCGGGCGAATCATGAAAAAATAAAAAATCGCAACAATAACAACCATCATCAGAATACCTGACCATTGTTGACCTCCTGCAGCAGCCTGGAGTAGAATACTAAGTAAGCTCATACTACTATAATTATAATCATTAATAAGTTAATACCTCATTGATACTAGCACAAATGTAAGTATAATAATTAATCTTTGAGCAATAACTTTTCTTTTTTTAACTCGTTGACAACAGAATCCAAAATACCATTAATAAACGTACCGCTTTTAGGTGTACTGTAATATTTGGCAATATCAATAAATTCGTTTAATGTAACGCTGACAGGAATGCTGGGGAATGTCATAATTTCAGCCAGTGCGACTTGCATAATAATCAGGTCCATATTGGCAATACGTTCTGCTTCCCAGTTTTTCATGTGTTTGCTGATGCGTTCGCGGTAATCCACTCCTTTTAAAAGGGTCTGGCGGAATAGCTTGATGGCAAACGACTGGTCTTCCAGGTCTTTGAACATCGGAAGCAGCTTAAATTTAGCTCCCTCTTCTTCGTGAAACTGTTTAATGCTTTTCAGCACAAATGTTTCAACGATAGAAATATCATCATTCCAATAGATACTTTTATTTTGCAGGTAATCGTCGATTGCTTCATTTCCACAAATCAACTTCTTGAATACAGACCGCCAGAACTCTTTGTCTGTTTCGTAGGAATCATTCGGATTGTTCAGGTATTCGTCATACAATTCTGAAGATAAAATCAGGTCCAGTACCGTTTTTAGGAAATCTTCGTCATTGTCCCAGGAAAGACCTTGTTCCGATACATATTTCTGTAAGGCTTCGTTTTGTTCTACCTGGGCAGCAAAACGGTTTTCGATCAGACGTGTGTTCGGATTTAATTCGGCACTTGTCGGCATATACTTGTTCTTTTTGGCATCAAGTGTGCGTTTTTGCAAGTTTGTGATGTCGACAATAAGGAGAAGAAAATAGTGATATAAGTCATACGACTTCCTGAGACTGAAAAGCAATTCATTTTCCGCAACTTTGAGGTCGTTGTTTCCATTTTGATAGTAAGAATATACTATCTGTAAAACTTTAATGCGGATTAAAATTCGGTTGATCATCGTTTGAAGGAACTACTTGTTATAAATTTGGCTGCAAAGGTAGTTATTCTTTTTGTAAAACGCTTTGGCTTTGATTAAATTTATATGTGTTAGTTATTCTTTTATAATATTTTTCTCTATTTGTTGTATTTTACTGTGTGTACGTTATTGTTATTTAAAAAAAAATGCACATATTTGATGCAAGTTATGATAACAGGGTTGGATTTTAAGAAAATTTGCTATAATGGAAGAATCGGTGAAGAAAACGCAGGTTGAAGGTGGTGATAAAGAGATATTGTACTCAAAAGCCATTAAAGCAGGTAAAAGGATTTATTATCTGGATGTTAAAAGGAATCTTAAAGACGATCTGTTTTTAGCTATTACCGAAAGCAAAAAGGTACAGTCTAAGAACGGGATGCCGGTTTCTTTTGAAAAGCATAAGATTTTCCTGTATAAGGAGGACTTTGAAAAGTTTATGGAAGGGATGAGTGAAGTGATTAATTATATCAAGGAATGTAATTTAAAAAATGACATATCTGATAATCTTCCTGAAACAGATGAATCCCCGGAAGATAGTTCGGGTGAGATAAAGTTGGACATTAATTTTTAGTCTTATAACATTAAAAGAATAACGGGCTGCTTCAATATTGAAACAGCCCGTTATTTTTATAGGTGTCCTCTTTTAAAAGGAGGGGCCTATTTTTTGTTGCGGTTACAGCGGGTGGATTGCTTCTGTCGGACAAGCGTCTGCACAAGTTCCGCAATCTGTACACATTTCAGGGTCAATACTGTATTTGTCACCTTCTGAAATTGCTCCTACCGGACATTCGTCAATACAAGTACCGCAAGCGATACAATCGTCACTAATTACGTAAGCCATTTTTATTAACGTTTAAATTGATAACTATTAGTTTGTGCAAAAATAGGGTTTTCTTCGCATTAAAAAAATATCTCTCCTTTTATTTTCTGCAAAAAGCGGGATTTTTTACAATACATACGGGGCTTTATCGTTTACTATGGAAAAAAGGAAAATAGCTTGAAACGTTTTACATTTATTCTCTATTGTTTTTTATTGATTGTGCCGTTATATGTTACTGCACAAAGAAGTAATCATAAGAATTTGCCCTATGTGGACTACCGGTATTTTCATTTGGGATTTCATATAGGATGCCATATGCAAGATTTGGTATTGACCAATACAGGGGGCGCAACAGACGGGGAAATCTGGTTTGCAGAAGTTTCTTTTTATTCTCCGGGCTTTAGTGTCGGTTTGGTTAGTGATATGTATTTAAATCCTTCTTTCAACCTGCGTTTTATACCTACACTTCACTTTGGGAGTAAAAATATTTCTTTTGTTTGTAGGGAAGAAGGAAATAAAGTTTTTACTACAACCATCCGTTCCAATTATTTATCTTTTCCGTTAAATATTAAGTATAATGCTTTCAGGATAAAAAATTATCGTCCTTATTTGACCGGGGGAATTTATGGTGCTTTTGATATAGGGCGGAAAGAGGAAGATATTATTTTGCTGGCTAAGATGGATTGGGGAATAGAGCTGGGGTTTGGATGTGATGTTTATCTTCCCTTTTTCAAATTATGCCCTGAGATAAAATTGAATATAGGGTTTGCGGATTTGCTTATAAGAAAAGAAGGCCTACAAACAGATAAGGAACGGATTAAATATACCAATGCCTTATCCAAAGCAACTTCCCGGATGATAACTTTTACGTTTAATTTCGAATGAAAAGTTCTATATAAATATAGCAGGCGGGAACGGCAATCATTACACTGTCGAACCGGTCCAGCATACCTCCATGTCCTGGCAATATGTTTCCGGAGTCTTTAACTCCCAAGGTGCGTTTTAGGAGGGACTCTGCTAAGTCTCCCCAAGTGCCGAACAATACAACGATGGCAGCTAATCCTAACCATTGGCAATGGCTTATTTCCGGGAAATAATAAGCGAATACCAGTGATGAAGCCAAGGCGAATGTTAATCCTCCGAAGAATCCTTCCCATGACTTTTTAGGAGAAATCCGTTCAAATAATTTTCTTTTTCCAATCATAGAGCCGACAAGATAAGCTCCGGTGTCGTCCAACCAGACAAAGATAAATATTGCCATGACAAAGAGTGGAGTATATGCCATTGTGCCGGGAACAGCGCTGATAAAATTCAACATGGAAAAAGAACCGGCACAATATACTTGGGCAAATAGGGTAAATGCCCAGTTATTGATGGGATTGGGTGCTTTATAGTAAAGTTCTGCAATTATAGTGAACAGGATGAATAACAAATAAGGCAGGAATATTTTTCCGTCGGTCAATCCGTTTGCATATGTAAATGTGGCTATGAAAAGATAAATTCCTCCGATTACATTAATGGCTCGTTGTAATGTGGCATTTTCATAGTGTTTCATTAATCCGCAAAACTCCCAGATGGTAAGTCCTGTTATGATGCTGAATAATGCAAGAAAAGAATATGAATGGAAACATATGGCACCTGTAAGTACCGCAACAAATATAATACCGGTCAATGCCCGTATAATTAAATTTTTCAACGTTGTGCTATTTTTTATTGATTTATCTGGCTGCAAATATAGTTAATAAATTGATATATTATGTGCTATGTATTCAAAAAGCCCTATTGTTTGCTTAGGCCTCGGATGGAAAAAGAGGTTACTCTTTGTAGGGCAACCTCTTTCTTTATGAATTTTAAGTGATATGATTTATTCAGCATTTTCTGTCTTACTGTCATCTTTTGTTTCGACAGAAGTATCACCTGTGTTTTCCTCATTTTCTGAATGAGCTTCTGATTTTGAATGGTTCGCTTTTTCTTGAAGGCTCAGAATCTCTTCGGAACGGGAAATCCAGGCACGTTTACCAAAGATGTGTTCGACATCTTCCGAATAAATAACTTCACGTTCAAGCAAGACCTTGGCAAGCTGGCTGTGCCCTGCTGCATGTTCTTTCAAAATCCGTTTGGCACGTTCGTACTGTTCGTTTACAATGTGTTGCACTTCCCGGTCAATCAGGCGGGCGGTCTCTTCGCTGTAAGGCTTCGTGAAACCCCAGTCCTGACCGCTTGAATCGTAATAATTCAGGTTAGGCAGACTTTCGCTCATGCCGAAGTAAACAACCATAGCATACGCCTGCTTGGTTACACGTTCCAAGTCATTGGATGCTCCGGTTGATATTTTACCTAAAACCAGTTCTTCAGCGGCACGTCCGCCTAATGTTGCGCACATTTCGTCCAATAATTGTTCGCGAGTGGTAATCTGTCTTTCTTCCGGCAGATACCAGGCAGCCCCCAATGCTTTTCCTCTGGGGACAATTGTAACTTTAACCAGTGGATTTGCATGTTCAAGCAACCAACTTAATGTTGCATGTCCGGCTTCATGGTTGGCAATGCAGTTGCGTTCATCGGCTGTTGTTATTTTGGTTCGTTTTTCAAGACCTCCGACGATACGGTCTACCGCATTCATGAAATCTTCTTTTTGTACGAACTTCTTTCCGTTTCGGGCGGCAATCAATGCGGCTTCGTTACAAACATTTGCTATATCAGCTCCTGAAAAACCCGGAGTCTGGCGTGCCAGAAATTCAGCATCAACGCTTTCGTCTATTTTAATAGGGCGAAGGTGCACGCCGAATATCTCTTTTCGTTCGTTCAGGTCGGGCAATTCCACATGTATCTGACGGTCGAAACGTCCGGCACGTAACAGTGCCTTGTCCAGAATATCTGCGCGGTTGGTTGCAGCGAGGATGATGACGCCACTGTTTGAACCGAAACCGTCCATTTCCGTAAGTAGCTGGTTCAATGTGTTTTCCCGTTCATCATTACTGTTCATGTTAACGTTTTTGCCGCGAGCACGACCTACAGCATCGATTTCATCGATAAATACAATACAAGGTGCTTTTTCCTTTGCCTGCCGGAACAGGTCACGAACACGTGAAGCTCCTACGCCGACGAACATTTCGACAAAATCGGAACCGGATAAAGAGAAGAATGGAACGTTTGCTTCTCCTGCCACGGCTTTTGCCAATAACGTTTTACCTGTTCCCGGAGGACCTACAAGCAGGGCGCCTTTAGGAATTTTACCTCCAAGTTCGGTGTATTTTTCCGGGCTTTTAAGGAAAGCGACAATTTCTTCCACTTCCTGCTTGGCTTCGGAGAGCCCGGCAACATCTTTGAATGTAACTTTCCGGTCGTTATCTTTATCAAATAATTGGGCTTTTGCTTTTCCTACGCTGAATACACCGCCGGGACCTCCGCCACTACCGCCGGACATTCTTCTCATCAGGAATATCCAAACAACAATGATTAACAGGATAGGACCGAACGATACCAGAAAATTCCAGATCGCATCGTCTCCTTCCTCAAAGGAAACCTGGGTATCAATGTGATTATTGGCTACCGCTTTATCATAAAAATCGGAAAATTTATCAGCCGAAGGTATTTTGACAAAAATCTTCGGGTTGGTTCCCAGTGTTGTACTGTCTTTTTTGAATACTAATCCTTTGTATTCACTTTTTACACCTGCTTCAACCAGATTTTTTTTATTGTATACGACCATTTTGTCGAACACATTTTCCTGGGCAAGTTTTTGAAATTCAGTCCAGCCGATTTCTTTAGATGTCGAAGAATCGTTTGTCAGATATAATGCAACAAGCATCATAAAGATAATTCCATACATCCAATACAAATTAAACCGGAATATCTTTTGTTTGTTATTCTTCGGTGTTTTATTAAACATGTCGTTTTTATTTTCCATACTTGATTGCTCTCTACTGTTAATACCGGTTGTCAGTCGAGATCCGGTATTTGGGTCACTTTGGCATCGGACCAAAGATATTCCAAATTATAGAACTCACGTTTTTCCGGTACGAATATGTGCACAAGAACCGTGCCATAATCCATCCCTATCCATTCGGCACGTTGTGTACCATCTGTAGATAATGGCTTTTCTCCCGCATTTTTGCGGGCAAAATCCCATACTGAGTCAGAAAGTGCAGCGACCTGGGTGGGGGTATTCCCTTCACAAATTACCATATATTGGCAAATGGAACCTGGGAGTTGGGTTAAATCTACGGTTACAATATGCTTGCCTTTCTTTTCCTGAAGGCCTTCAATAATTGTTTTTACTAAAGTTTCTGTTTGATCCATCTAATTTTTATATTCAATAAAATCTATGAAGTTGCAAATATACTTTTAAATTTATTATGCGCATGATTTCTTGATATTAATATATGTATATCATCGCTATTTTGAAAACAACGGCATCCGGAAAATGTTTATCCTGCAAATTTTTTTTGAAAGATTGTTTGTACGTTTTGAAAAAGTGTATACCTTTGCACTCGCTAACAAGGAGGTTGGTAAACTTATTTTAAATTGTTCAATGGTGTAATGGTAGCACAACAGATTCTGGTCCTGTTAGTCCAGGTTCGAGCCCTGGTTGAACAACAAAAAAAGAAATAAGTGATTTTAATTAAACAATATTGTTCAATGGTGTAATGGTAGCACAACAGATTCTGGTCCTGTTAGTCCAAGTTCGAGCCTTGGTTGAACAACAAAAAAGTCCGTCATTCAGAAGAATGACGGACTTTTTTGTTATACGTTATGTTCTTAGGGCTTATTCATGCTCATACCGAAAATCTGAGGGATTAAAATAATAAATCGTATCTTAGCCTGAGTAAAAAAAGAAAAGCAATGAGTTACGATGAATTTCTTCGTTTTATCTTTCCAGATGGAATGTTCGATTATTTTGAGTTGTCAGATTTCCAAGAAAAGCCAGATCAGGTAGAAATATACTTTGAAGAGAAGAATATACATCCCACGGAATATACAACAGACAAATTAGAGAGCAAGGGTTTTTATGAACAAGTCAGGATGCACGATTATCCGATGCGTGGTCGTACTTGTTTATTGTTTATCAAGAAACGTCGCTGGTTCAATCACCGTACAGGTAAATATGTAAGCCGCAATTGGAAATTAGTGGCAGAAGGAACGCAAATAACGACAGAGTTTGCGTCTTTTTTAAAAGCATTGGATCGACTCTCGAGCTCTAAGCATTAGTCTTTTGGCGGATCATTACGGGATGGATGCTAAACAGTTGGAGTCGCAATACAAAAATCATCTGAGTCATTTTAAGAATTGGGAACAGCGTTCCCATGCCCAAGAGTGGATTCTCTTCGAGAAAAACATAGGGCCCTATGTCGGGCTGGACGAAACAGCTCTTTCTTCAGGAGAGTTGTATACAATCCTGATAAACAAAGATGCGAAAGGTAAAAAAGGTACCATCATCGCCATGGTTAAAGGTACATCCGCAGAAAAGGTTTCTCAAGTATTGCTCAAACTTTCCCGTCGCAGGCGTTTTCAGGTTCGTGAAATCACCTTGGACATGGCTCCCAATATGGCTCAGATAACCCGTGTTTGTTTTCCTGCCGCCAAACAGGTTATCGACCGTTTTCATGTTCAGAAGCTCGCTTTTGAAGCTGTACAGGAAATGCGTATAAAGGCACGATGGGAGGCATTGGATAAAGAAATGGTCGAGCTTACCTATGCAAAAACATCCGGTCAGCCCTTTGTCCCTGAAACATTTGAGAATGGGGACAGCCGCAAACAACTGTTGGCAAGAAGCCGGTACCTTTTATTCAAGAAAGATGAACTTTGGTCTGAGAGCCAAAGAAAAAGGGCCAGGATTCTTTTCCGGGAATATCCCGATATTAAGAAAGCCTATTACTTAAGCATGAGGCTGGGCTTGATATATCACCAGGTAAAATCGGCAGATATTGCCTTGACACGCCTGGCACATTGGTATGACGAGGTAGACAGATCCGGTTTTCTTTCTTTTGGAACTGTAGCCAGGACTATACAAGCACATTACTTAAATATTGTTGCCTTTTTTAGAAGACGATCAACCAATGCTGCAAGTGAATCCTTCAATGCTAAAATTAAAGCTTTCAGGGCACAACTCAGAGGGGTGAGGGATGTCACTTTTTTCTTATTCAGGCTTGCTAATATTTATGCTTAAAATTTAATCCCCTCAGGATTTCAGTATGAGCCCTTATTCATGCCTTTCTTTTTTTAATCGACCCGATGTTTTCCGGAAATCATCCCGATGAAATATACTTTTGATTTATATTAAGATTAAAAATGATAGTTGTTGAATTTAAAAATGATAGTTATTGAAATTATTTTTCATAATTGTCAAAACTATATTTTGTCGGTATGAAATTGGTGAAAAATGCCGTTGAATTAAAAAAAGCTCCTGATCGTATTTTTATATCGAGAGGAGCTTTTTTGAGTTTGTATTTTAAGGTGTTCACTTATTTATACTTTATCCATTTCAGCATCTCTTTGATATTCGGTTTTTTTCCATACATAAGGATGCCGATACGGTAAATTTTAGCTGATACCCAAACAATTAAAATTGCTGTAGCGAACAGTAAAACGAAAGACAGGACTATTTCCCATAGGGGAATATCGAATGGCATACGTACCATCATAACAATGGGTGAAGTAAATGGTATCATCGAACACCAGAATGCGAGCGGCCCATCCGGGTTGTTCATACTGTAGATACCGGCGTAAAGGCTGAATGCCATTAATAACATTATGGGTGTCATGAATTGTGAAGCATCTTCCTGCTGCTCCAAAGCACTTCCGATAGCTGCGAAAAGTGCCGCATATAATAAATAACCTCCAATAAAGTAGAGAACAAAAGAACTACCTATCATTCCGAAATTGATAGAATTGATGATGTCTTGTATGCCTGTGTTTATGGCGGGAGTATTCGTAACTGCATCTCCGATTCCTTGTGTAGCCATTTGGGCTGCCATAATATCTTCAGGTGAGGTGCTTCCTCCAAGGAAAAATAAACTGCCGGCAATGAGAATGGAGGTCAGTATCCCCCAGATAAATATTTGTGTCAGTCCTACAAATCCGATGCCGATGATTTTTCCCATCATTAAATCGAATGGTTTCACGGATGAAATCATGACTTCAATGATACGATTGTTTTTTTCTTCCATAACACCCTGCATCACCATATTACCATACATAATGATGAACATATAGATAATGAGAGTAAGGACCATGCCTAAAACAGATGCCACTTCTGCAGATGTGCTTTTCTCACTGCCATCGTTATCCCATTTGATTGTTTTGATATTAAAATCAATCTTGCTTTCCTCTATAATTTGTTTGAGATTGTCGATGTTATAGGATGCCAGTTTCTCATCTTTCAGGAAATCGGATAAAGTTCTGTCTATTGTATTTTTTAATCCCAGAGGAATTTGTTTGTCAGAGTAGAGAGTCGCAGCTGTTGGGGTTTTCAACAAATCATCGGTGATGTTCAGGAAGGCAAAAATTTCTTTATCCGGATTGTTTTTATAATCTTCCAGGCTCTTGCTTTCTTCTGTTATGAACTTATATTCTTCCGTACTTTTAAATAGAGGAGCATATTTGCCCGTTGTATCGAAAATGGCAATTTGTTTTGCATCGCTGCCTTTGATGGTGGATAACCATAAAGGGACGAAAACCAGTGCGGCAAATAAAAATGGAGTCAGAAGGGTTAATAGTAAGAAAGATTTTTTACTTACTCTGCGAAGATACTCTCTTTTTATGATTAGTCCTATCTTGTTCATATTTGTGTAGCGTTTGTACCGGATACGGTGTTAATAAATATATCATTCATGGATGGAATTTCTTCAACGAAAGAAATAATTTCGGTTTGTGCGGCTAATGTGGCTAATAAAGAAGAATTAGAAATGTTTTTTTCCTTATGTATTCTTAATTCGCTGACGCCGGCTTTATTTTTTTCCTCCAATATGGAAAACATTTCGGAAACAGGTTGGATATTGTTTGTTTCAGTTTGAGCCCGGATAATGAAATTATTCGTTTTAAAACGGTTTCTGACTTCTGTGACATTTCCTGACAATACGACTTGTGAGCGGTTGATTAAAGCAATATTGTCACAAATCTCTTCTACGGATGCCATGTTGTGTGTTGAAAATATAATTGTATGACCGGCTTCTTTCAATTCAAGTATTTCTTTTTTCAGGAGTTCTGCATTTACAGGGTCGAATCCACTGAACGGTTCATCAAAAATGAGTAGTTTAGGTTCATGGATAATGGTTGTAATAAATTGAATTTTTTGTTGCATGCCTTTTGACAGTTCTTCCAGTTTCTTGTTCCACCAAGGCATGATATCGAATTTTTCAAACCAAATAGTTAGGCGTTTGCGTGCATCGGCATATGAGAGGCCTTTCAATTGAGCCAGGTAAATAGCTTGTTCGCCGACTTTCATCTTTTTGTACAGTCCCCGTTCTTCCGGCAGGTAACCAATCTGGAAAATGTCTTCCGGTTGTGATTCGTGCCCGTTAAAATAGACTTTACCGCTATCGGGGGCAGTAATGCGGTTAATGATACGGATCAATGTGGTTTTTCCGGCTCCATTGGGTCCCAGTAATCCGAAAATCTGTCCTTCCGGAACTTGGATACTGACTCTGTTCAGTGCAAGATGGTTGGCGTATTGTTTGACTACATCTTCTGTTTCTAAAAAGTTCATAAGTATAAATTTGTCGTTACATTTTTAATATAATTCTTTCTCCCAGTTCTTTGCTCAACGCATTTTTTATTTCGTTCAGTTCAGTCAGTCTTTTCATTATTTCAAATATTCGAGTCATGTTTTCATCTTCATTTTTCTGCATCTCTTTCAGTAGACCCATTTGTTCCTTTATTTGGTGGGATACATAAGCATCTTTGAATGCATATATTCCGCGTAATACGATCTGATCCAGTTTATCTTCTTCCTGCTCCAACTCCCTGTATTTGGAGTGATATTTGCTAAGCTGGTATTTCTCACTGATAAGTTCGGCTGTCAGGCGGCTGACAGCCAGGTCGGGATGGGCGAGGAAATAACGGCTGGCAACAAAACCTTTATTCTTGCAATGTTCGGTAGCTTCCTCCATCATGTTTCTAAATAAAGGTGTATAAAAAGTTAAATCATCCCTTTCAAGCTCTTCACGGATATATTCGGCTACACGGATGATAACTTCTTCATTTGTCTCTTCATCTACAAATTGGAACAAGACCTGTTCTCCATAACGTACAATGTAACGTAACAAAATCAGTTCGTATACTTCATAGGGTGAACGCTTCGGTTTTGTTGATATGGGAGCTATCGGTGGTGGAGGCACAGGACCTGCTTCTTCTACCAGATATTCTTCCGGCGGAGGAGGCGGAATGTTATTGTCAGGTAGATTTGTGTAATCCGGTTCCTGATAAGTATCCTCCAGATAAGGCTGGTACCCGGATATTTCCGGATATTTCGGGGTGGATATGTTTGACGGAATAACAGAAGATGCAGGAGGTGCTTGTTTTTCTTTTTTATTCAGGATAATTTTATTGACTTCGTTCAATAACAATTTTTCGTCAATTTCCATCATGCCGCTGCATTCCCGTATATATAGTGAACGGGTAACATCATCCGGTATGATAGCAACAGTACGGATAATGTCTGCTATCAGAGCCGACCGTTTTACCGGGTCATCTCCCGCATCATCCAGAAGCAGGCGGGTTTTAAAACGGATAAAGTCCGCTTCATTCTTTTGAATGAACTCTGTGAACTGGCTGGCATTATGCTTGCGGGCAAATGAGTCCGGGTCCTCACCATCCGGCAGAAGAACCACTTTTACATTCATACCATCTTCCAGCAGCAGGTCTATACCTCGTAAAGCGGCTTTGATACCGGCAGCATCGCCGTCATAAAGAACTGTTATATTACTCGTGAAACGGTGTATCAGCCTGATTTGACCTTGGGTAAGAGCAGTCCCGGATGAGGCGACGACATTTTCTACACCAGCCTGGTGCATGGAAATAACATCCGTGTATCCTTCAACCAGGAAGCACCGGTCTGCTTTGACTATTGCCTGTTTGGCAAAAAATATACCATATAGTTCATTACTTTTATGATATATTTCACTTTCGGGAGAATTTACATATTTGGCTGTTTTTTCATCCTTTTTTAATATACGTCCGCCGAAAGCAACAACTTTTCCGCTAAGCGTATGAACAGGGAAGATAACACGTCCGCGAAAACGGTCGTTAACGTTACCATTATCATAAGAGATAATTAATCCCGTCTTTTCCAGGAAATCTTTCTTGTAACCGTTTTTAATCGCTTCTTTATACAGGGCATCCCGTTTGTCGAGGCTGTATCCCAATTGAAATTTTCGGATAGTGTCTTCCCTGAAACCTCGTTCCGCAAAGTAGCGGAGCCCTACGGCTTTTCCTTCTGCGTGTTCGTAAAGTTGGGTTGTGAAATATTTTTGTGCCCAACTGTTTACAATCAGCATACTTTCACGATCACTACGAATTTGTTTTTCCTTATCCGAAAGTTCCCGTTCCTGTATTTCAATATTGTATTTTTTTGCGAGGAAACGCAGGGCATCGAAGTAGGTAAGCTGTTCATGCTTCATTATAAAGTGAACAGCAGTTCCACCTTCTCCACATGCAAAACATTTACAGATATTCTTCGCTGGTGAAACATAAAAAGAAGGTGTTTTGTCTGTATGGAACGGACATAGTCCTACATAGTTTACTCCTCGTTTTCGCAGGGTAACGAATTCGGAAACAACATCTACTATATTAGCTGCATCCAGTATCCGGTCTATGGTAGGTTGATCAATCATTCAGGCTCTTGTTATATTAATGAGGCAAATGTAGTATTATTTTCCTAATCTGGCTCTAAGGTTTAGTTTAAGAACCGATACAAGTTTGTGGTTTTCTGTTAAATCAAAGACGCTGTTTGTTTAATCGGGGAATAGTAGTATTTTTGTAGAGGAGTTAGTGTTTTTGTCTATTGACGGTATATCCGTTATGTATTGTGTTTTTTAGAGTAATGTATTATGAAAACAAAAGAAAAAGACCAAGATGTGAAAAAAAACAGGTTCAATGAAAAACCGACGGTAGAAACCATAGAGATAGAATTGGATAGGGCTATCTTCGACGGATGTACTCCGGATTTTGAAGAAGGAGAAAAATGGTAGCCGATATGGGGTTAAACAGTAAGGAATACCTCTATACTGTAGCCGGACATTCTTTTAAAATTGTACTCGAAGGGGAAAATAACTTTTCTGATAATTTGTTTTTGTCATATAAACCATTCTTGAGCCAAGATAGTAATTCCGGCTTATTATTCTCCGTTTCAATGAAATTGGAGGATTTAAGGAATGTGGATTTGCATATAACGGAACATATCGGAATCTTTTCCGGCGACCATGGAACAATAAAAGTGTGTAGATATGAAGATGGATATCATTTTGAATGTTTCGTCCCAGGTAATGAAAAGAATGAAGAATTGTGTGCTATACTGCGGACTTCCATGGATTTTACGGAATCGAATGCGTTTATTACATCCTTTTCCCGTTATTCGGAATATGCTCTGACCAGTTGTTTAATGATGCTTTATGCCTTTACTTCATCCCGTTATCAGACTCTTTTGGTTCATGCTTCTGCTATTATGTATGAGAACCGGGGTTTTATTTTTTTAGGGAAAAGCGGTACGGGGAAAAGTACACACAGTCGTTTATGGTTGGATAATTTTGTCGGTACGGAACTGTTGAATGATGATAATCCTATCTTAAGGATCATAGATGGACAAGTATGGGTTTTTGGTTCTCCCTGGAGTGGAAAAAACCCTTGTTATAAGAATCAGAGTTTTCCTTTGGAGGCAATTGTCCGTTTGTGGCAAAGAACGGACAATTCAATAAAACCGCTTCGTCCGGTTGAAGCAATGGCTGCCTTATTACCAACCGCTTCTTGTTTGCCTTGTGTTGAAGAAATACAACAGAATGTGTTAGGAACGGTAGAAGCCATTATCGGAAAAACAGCTTTCTATGCTCTTTTTTGCAGGGCGGATAAAGCGGCAGCGATGCTTTGCCATAAAACGATTGTCCGATGAAACGGATTTGTGTGTCGAATGATGTTTTGTTGGGTGAAGTGGCATATCTTTTAAAAGCCGGAGGATCGGTTACTTTTCGTGTGAAAGGGAATAGTATGCGTCCGTTATTACATGGTGAAAAAGATAAGGTGATTTTAATTCCTCCGGTAGCCGTGAAACAAGGAGATCTGGTATTGGCTCGTTTACATGCCGGAAACTATGTATTGCACAGGATTATACAAATTCAAGGAGATAGGTTGACCTTGATGGGAGACGGTAATCTTATAGGAAAGGAATACTGTAATATGGATAATTTGGTAGGGAAAGTAGAAGCTGTTATAAAGAAGGACAAAACAATTTATTGTTCCGATTGGAAATGGAAAACAACTTCATTTTTATGGGTGAAACTTTTGCCTATCCGTCGTTACTTATTAAAAATAATCAGATGAAACAGATTAAAGGATTTGAATTGAGAAATATAGCCGGTGAACATGTGGTGGTTGCTACCGGTAAGGACAATATTGATTTTAGCCGTATAATTAGCATGAATGCAACTTCTGCCTGGTTATGGCAAGCTGTAGAGGGAATATCATTTGATGCCGGGATGCTTTGTGATTTGCTTACAACTCGTTATGATGTGGATATATCTGTAGCTTTAGCAGATGCGGAAGAGTTACTTGAACGCTGGTTGGCGGCAGGGATTATAACGAAAGACTGAGAATAGATAGATTAACCCTTAACATCTTCCGACTTTTTATAATGTTCGGGGGAATAGCTTCTTTGTGTATGATAGTATATGAACAATTTTTTGCCTTGCTTCGTGCTGGGCTCTATCCGGATTTGCATCTTGATCTGTATTTGTTTCCGGTAGGACATACGGATTGGAATACTTTATTCCGGTTGGCTAAACAACAAACTGTTACCGGCATTACTTTCGATGGGCTGTCCAAACTACCAGTGGAATACCAACCGGATGTTAAGTTAAAAATGCAATGGTATTCGTTTGTTGTGCGTATAGAGCAATCCAATGAGTTAGTAAATGACAGGCTTTGTTCTCTTTTCTCTCTATATAAAAGCCGTGGGTTAAATCCCGTTTTGCTCAAAGGGCAAGGGGTTGCCCAGAATTATCCTATTCCTTTGCATAGGCAGTGCGGGGATATAGATATTTATGTTGGTACTCAAGATTTTGACAAGGCAAATCGTATCGCACATGAATTGGATATCAGTGATTATGAAGGGGAAATAACGGAATATCACAGCCATTTTAAATGGCAGGGAGTTGACGTGGAAAATCATCGTATCCCTGCTGTATTGTTCGGACGGAAATTAATTCGGTCTTTTAATAAACATTTGAAAGAATGGTATCCCGGTCTTTCCCAAACGGCAGTTATCCATACATCGGATATAGCTGTTCCCCCTGCTGCTTTTGATGCTGTTTTTTTATTCCTGCATTTTTATACCCATTTTGTATTAAACGGAGTAGGCATACGCCAGGTTTGTGATTGGGTGATGTTGTTGCATAAGCATCGTCCTTTTGTTACGGATGTTCTTGGTTTTGATATGGAATGGCAAACGTTTGGATATATAGCAGTCCGTTATCTGGGCCTTCCGGAGAAAGAGATGCCTTATTATACAGATAAATACAGTGATAAAGCAAAAAGAGTGGTAGAAATTATTCTGAAAGATGGAAATTTTGGAAAGAATAATACTTCAGAGCTTTTAGACCGCCCTAAAGGGTATTGGAGTGGAAAATTGTTTTCGTTCAAATATGTATTGCTACGGTTGTGGAAAATGTTCCGGATTTTTCCAGTTTCGTCATTGCGGTACTTTTTCGGGTATAAATTAAAAACGTCAATAGGTATTATATTGAAGGATAAATTGTAATGATTAACTGGCTTTTATATAATACAATAGGGATACGTAGCCGGTTGGTTTTGCGTATAAGTACCGGTGTATTGCAAATTTTTGCATCCCTGGCGTTTGTGTGGGCTAGTAAAAGAGTTATCGATATTGCGACAGGCATACAGGATGGTGAATTGGGTAATGGCATTTTTCTGATGGTTATAGCCATTGCATTTGAAATTGGAGCCGGTAATTTAGGTTCCCGCATGGAAAAGCTTTTAACCCTAAATTTTCAAAATAAGCTTCGTTTTCGTTTGTTCCGGCATTTGTTAGTTGTGAAATGGGTGGGGAGGGATGTTTTTCATTCCGGTGATACAATGAACCGGTTAGAGCGTGATGTGAAAGATGTTGGTGATTTTGTTTCAATGTCTCTGCCATCCTTGATAATTACTACTGTACAGTTTTGTGCGTCTTTCTTCTATCTTTTTAGGCTAAATCACCATTTAGCCTGTGTGATGGTAGGCATAGTTCCATTTTTTTTGCTGATAAGTAAATTGTATGTGAAAAAGATGAAGCGGTTGACCCATGAAGTACGTTCTACGGAGGGAAATGTCCAGTCTTTTATTCAAGAGAATTTACAGAATAAATTAGTCGTCAAAACTTTGGGTATGGAATTTATTCAGACCGGACGATTATTGGATATACAGGCATTGTTGCGAAAACAAGTTGTACGGCAAACGAATTATTCCCTTTATTCCAGAGTTTTAATAAGTGCAGGTTTTGCCTGTGGTTATCTGACTGCTTTTGTATGGGGAGCAACCGGACTTTATTCGGGAACAATAACTTATGGAATGATGACGGCTTTTTTGCAATTAGTGGCTCAGGTACAGCGGCCTATCGTACAATTGGCCTCACTTGTGCCTATTTGTATTTCTGCATCGACTGCTGTCGAACGTTTGCGGGATTTGGAAAATCAGGAAGAGGAACCGATTGAATCCAAGGTGGAGATAGAAAATCCGGTTGGCATCCGGTTACAGGATATTTCTTTTGCTTATACTTCTGAAGGACGAAAAGTAATAAAAGAATTTAGTTTTGATTTTCATCCGGGTAGCCGTACAGCTATTTTGGGAGAAACGGGTGCAGGAAAAACAACATTGATACGTCTGTTATTGGGGTTGATTATTCCGGATAACGGGAATATTTATTTGTATGATAAAATCGGGAAGGTAGTTTCCGTATCATCTGCTACTCGTACTAATTTTGTTTATGTCCCGCAAGGTAATACTTTGTTGAGTGGAACTATCAGGGATAATTTATTACTGGGAAATCCGGATGCAGATGATGAACAATTAAAGGAAGTACTTCATATTGCTGTTGCAGATTTTGTTTTTGGTTTACCGGGTGGATTAGATACGCTTTGTGGAGAAAAGGGCAGTACTTTGTCGGAAGGCCAGGCCCAACGAATTGCGATTGCCCGTTCATTGTTGTCCAAAGGATCTGTTTATTTGCTGGATGAGGTTACTTCTGCTTTGGATAATGTAACGGAACAAATTTTATTGGAAAGATTTAATGCCTATAGTCGTGGAAAAACTTTACTGTTTATCACCCATAGGCAAGAAGTACTTGCTTATTGCGACCAAATATTGACAATGAATAAAGAATATTGAATCGTTTAATTTTATCTATTTTCTATAAATATTCTATCTTTGCACAAGATAAACGTAAAGCTATGATGATCAGAGTTTTTTTTATGTTGGCATTGTCTTTGATTTTTAACGCTTGTAATGGTCAACAGCAAGCAAAAACAACTCAGGAAAGCACGCCGGAACGTACTTTTGAAATGGTATCTGTTCCCAGTATGATAACAGAGCCGGAAAAACGTGCAGAATATCTTGCTAAACATTATTGGGATAAGTTCGATTTTAGAGATACGACTTTAACACACCTCCCCGAAGTAACCGAACAAGCATTGACTAATTTCATTGATATAATGAAATATGTATCACCGGAAGCTGCGTCAGTATCCATAAAGGGTATGATGGGGAAGGCAGAAGCTGATAGTACAATGTTTGCTTATTTCTCAAATTTGTACGAAAAATATTTGTATGATCCCAATTCTCCAATGAGAAATGAAGAGTTATATATCAGCGTGTTAGAAAAAATATTGGAATCACCTGTTCTGGATGAGGTGAATAAGATACGTCCTGCTCATTTGCTTGAATTGGCAAAGAAAAACAGGGTAGGGGAAAAGGCTATAAATTTTACTTATACAATGGCTGATGGGCAATCGGGGACATTATATAATGTAAAGGCTGATTATCTGTTATTGTTTTTTTATAATCCTGGATGTGAGGCATGTAAAGAAATTATAGAACAGTTGACAGCATCATCTCTTCTGGCAGATCTTTTCAAAAATAAAAAAATAAAGATATTAGCTGTTTATCCGGACGAAGATCTGGCAGCATGGAAAGATTATGTATCCCATATACCTTCAACCTGGATTAATTCATATGATAAGTCAATTAGTCTTAAGAATGATGAGGTTTATGATTTGAAGGCAATACCAACTCTTTATTTGTTGGATGCGGATAAAAAAGTTATTTTGAAAGATGCGACATTTAATCAAGTAGAAGAATTTTTACAATACAAACTTTACAAGTAAGAAGAAAATGAAACTAAGAACAGTTTTTTTATCTATGTCCCTGATTTTAGGGATTGGCATGGGAGCTTCTGCTCAGTTTAAGATTGGTAATAAGACAATCAATACTAAAAAAATCGTAGGGGCTGCTTCGGATGTGGCCAAAGCAGTTACTTTATCGGATGCTGATGTTGCAGCGATGGCTAAGGAGTATATAGCGTGGATGGATACTCATAATGAAGTGGCTGGCCCGGATACGGAAATGGGGCAACGCTTGGAAAATCTTACTAAAGACATCAAAGTGGATGGTCTGAATTTGAATTTTAAAGTTTATAATGTAATAGACGTGAATGCTTTTGCTTGTGGAGATGGAAGTGTGCGTGTCTGTGGCGGATTAATGGAACTGATGAGTGATAATGAAGTGCTGGCTGTTATCGGTCATGAGATCGGTCATGTGTTGCATACAGACTCAAAGGATGCAATGAAACAAGCTTATTTGACTTCTGCTGCGAAAAATGCAGCCGGAGCTGCAAGTAATACTGTAGCAAACTTAACCGATTCCCAACTTGGAAGTATGGTGGAAGCGCTTGCCGGTGCACAATATTCCCAGAAACAGGAAAATGCAGCTGATGATTACGGTTTTGAATTTAGTATAGCAAACGGATTCGATGCATATAGTATGCATGACGCTTTGAAAAAATTATTGGATTTAAGTAGTGATGCGCCCAAGTCATCTAAATTCCGCCAGTTATTTTCCAGTCATCCTGAAACTCAGAAACGCGTGGAGCGGATGAAAGAAAAAGCGGATGAGTACGCAAAGAATAATTAAAGATAAATCGTTAATGCCCTTTAATAGGTGGCGATTAATTACGAAATAATCTTAAATTCGTGAAGTTTATACCGTGGGAATATGTTTTATAACATAAAGGCGCTTATATTTGCACTGTGTTTTTCATGGTATTAGATTTAAGGTTAGCAATGAAGATTGGCTGTCTGTGATAGATAGCCTTTTTTTGTGTTTATATATTCCGAAATAATATATACTTTTGTCTATGGACTAAAAATCTGAATGAAGTGGATACAAGAATTAAATTACGTGTGCAGGGGTTGACAAACAGCCAGATACAATCAGGTGCTTATGCTTTGATTTTGGCGGAAGAGCAAGGCCCTCGTCGCATTCCTATTATTGTTGGAACATCTGAGGCTCAATCTATAGCGATCGCATTAGAGCATATAACTCCTCCGCGTCCTTTGACTCATGACTTGTTTGCGACTTTTGCACAAGCATTCGGTATCCGTTTGCGTGAAGTTTTCATTTATAAATTTGAGGATGGAGTTTTTTATTCGGAACTTTTATTTGATAATGGACAGGAGCCAATCCGTCTGGATTCAAGAACATCCGATGCGATAGCAATAGCTTTGCGTGTAAAGTGTGATATCTATACAACCCCGGAGATTGTGGAAGAATGTGGTGTGGTGCTGGAAGATGTCACTGTAACGGAAGAGAAAAAAGAAGAAGATTCGATTCTGGATTTGGAACCGGAGGATATAAAGGATGAGGCTGTATTGAAAAAATGGCTTTCTCTCATTGGAAAAGATGAGTTGAAGGTTCGTTTGGAAGAGGCTATCTCTGAAGAAAATTATGAATATGCCAAAATGTACAAGGATGAGATACGGAGGCGTGAAGAGGAAGGGAACTCTATATGATAGAGCAATCGGTAGGTTTTAGTTTGGAGTCTTTATTACGTGGTATATTAGGAATTGCAACCATTTTGGGAGTCGCTTATTTGCTAAGTTATGACCGGAAACGAATCGATTGGAAATTAGTTGCAGGAGGACTTTTCCTGCAGATTGTTTTTGCACTGGCTGTTTTGTATATACCGGTGATTGGTGTTGTTTTTGAATATATGGGAAAAGTCTTTATCAAATTAATGGACTTTACCCAGGAAGGTGTGAAATTTCTTTTAGGACCACTGATTGCTAATAGTAAAGGTTTTATTTTTCTTTTGAATTCATTGCCTGTCGTTATATTTTTCTCCGCATTAGTCTCTTTGTTTTATCATTGGGGAATTATACAGCGAATAGTAGGGGCTTTTGCCTGGTTGCTGCGGAAGGTTATGAATATTTCGGGGGCAGAGGGATTGGTTGTTTCTGGAAATGTTTTTTTAGGCATGACTGAGTCCCCCGTATTAATTAAGAACTATTTGCCTTCAATGACTAAGTCTGAATTGTTTTTGGTGATGGTGGCAGGTATGGGCACTATAGCTGGTACTGTAATGGGTACTTATATAGGTATGTTGGCTGGTGGAGATCCGGTAGCCCGTATATTGTTTGCAAAACATTTACTTTCAGCATCCTTGATGGCGGTGCCGGGTTCTATTGTTCTTGCTAAAATACTTTGTCCTCAAACGGAAGCCGTAGAAAATGTTTCTGTAAAAATGAGAACAAAAAGTACACACTCGACAGTATTGGAGGCTCTGGCTTCCGGAACTACCATAGGTGTGAAGTTATTAGTGAATATTGCTGCTTTATTATTGGTATTCATTGCTTTGGTCGCATTTGCCAATTATATATTGGATGATATTATAGGGCATTATACCGGTCTAAACGACTGGATTATAGCGATAACCGATGGTAAAGCCCAGGGGTTAACTTTTCAATTTATTCTGGGTGTCCTGCTTTCTCCTTTTATGTGGTTGATAGGGGTGCCTTATCAGGATATGATGTTGGTTGGTTCTCTGTTAGGCATAAAAACGATATTGAATGAGTTTGTTGCATATTTCCAGCTACAAGAGTGGAGAGATGCAGGTTTGTTTATGTATCAGAAATCAATATTGATGTCTACTTATATATTATGTGGATTCGCAAATATATCATCTATTGGTATATTGTTGGGAGGATTGGGAGTATTGGCTCCGGAAAAAAAGGAACTGATTGCCCGCTTAGGTATACCTTCCATGATTGCCGGAGCATTGGTGTCTGTTTTGTCTGCCACGATTATAGGGATGATATTAGGTTAGAATAAACAATAAACAAATAATTAGCTGTGCAAATATTTTATACACCAGATATTGCTGTAAATTCCGAATTGCCGGAAGAGGAAGCCGGACATTGTATACGTGTACTGCGTTTGACGGAAGGAGACGAGATTTTATTAACTGACGGGAAAGGTTCTTTTTATAAGGCTGCTATTAGCCGCGCGCATCCCAAGCATTGTGAAGTCTCTATCCTGGAAAGCTGGAGGCAACCGGCTTTATGGAATGGCCGGATTCATGTAGCGGTAGCTCCTACCAAAAACATGGATCGAATGGAATGGTTTGCCGAGAAAGCAACGGAAATCGGGATTGATGCCATCACTTGCCTGCATTGCCGTTTTTCCGAGCGAAAAGAAGTGAAAACATCCCGGCTGGAAAAGATATTGATTAGTGCCATGAAACAATCCCAGAAGGCTACTTTGCCTCAGTTGGAAGGAATGACTGATTTCAAGACATTTGTTGGTCGTCCTTTTAAAGGTCGTAAATTTATAGCCCATTGTGAAGATGGCAAGAAGACCTTATTAAAGCGAGCTTACCATCCGGGAGAAGATGTTCTGGTGTTGATAGGTCCGGAAGGAGACTTTAGTCCGGAAGAAATCCATTTAGCATTGGAAAATGGTTTTGAGCCGATTTCATTAGGAGAAAGCCGGTTAAGAACAGAGACTGCGGCATTGGTAGCTTGCCACACAATACATGTATTGAACGAATAATACTTTTTCCTAAAAAGAATACACTGCCAAATGAGTGTTTTTTTTAGATTGTTTTGCCGATATATGAATTATCTCACCAATTTTGTTTTTCTTTGCGGAAAAATTCAGACTCGTGAATCTCATTATAGAACAAGGAAACACTTCATCGAAAGTTGCTATATACAATAAGTGGCATATGGAAGCTTCTTTTGTTTTCAAAAAATTCGATGTGGATGTCATATCTTCCCTGTGGGAGAAATATCCGTTGACGCGGGGTATTTTTTCGTCGGTTATAAATACTGATGATAATCTGATAGCCTATCTGAAAGAGAAACTTCAGTATTTTGTGTTTTTGGATGAAACGGTACCATTACCGATTACCGTACAATATAAAACTCCCCATACATTAGGTAGAGACCGTTTGGCAGCAGCTGTAGGTGCTAACTATTTGCAGCCGGGAAAGGATTTGTTGGTTATTGATGCGGGGACGGCTATTACATATGAATTGATTGAAGCTTCCGGAACTTATGTCGGTGGAAATATCTCTCCGGGAATGACTACCCGTTTCAGAGCTTTAAATCATTTTACAAAAAAATTGCCATTGGTTTCGGAGCCTGAGCATGTCCCTTTGGTTGGGACGAATACGGAAGCCGCTATTCAAGCGGGTGTTGTGAATGGAATTGTTTGTGAGATGGATGGATATATAGAAATGTTACGACTAAAATATCCTAATCTTTTGGTTTTTTTAACGGGCGGACATTCGTTTTATTTTGAAAGACGATTAAAAAATTCCATCTTTGCAGACATTAATTTAGTGTTGACAGGATTAAACAGAATCTTAGAGTATAATGTTGAAGATTAATAAAGTACTAATAACAAGCGTTCTTATATTCATACAGTTGTCTGTAATGGCACAAAATAATACAAATTCGCCTTATACCCGCTTCGGGTATGGTGAATTGGGGGAACGTTCGTTTGGAGCCGGTCGTGCAATGGGTGGTGTCGGCTATGGATTACGCTCACCGAAGCAAATAAATCCGATGAACCCTGCATCATATAGTTGCATGGACTCCCTTACATTCCTCTTTGATTTTGGAGTGGCAGGACAATTATCCAAGTTTGATGATGGCAATTCCCGTCAAAATAATTTTAATGGGAATGTTGAATATCTGGCATTGCAATTTCCTATTCATCGCCGGATCGCTATGAGTGTGGGTATTTTACCTTATTCATTTGTCGGTTATAAGTTTGGAGCTGCACGAACATCTAATGGGGTTTCTTATACGGAATCATATGAAGGTACAGGAGGTTTAAGCGATGCGTATGCCGGTATTTCGTTGGATTTGTGGCCAAAACGTTTAGCAGTTGGTGCTAATTTCGGCTTCTTGTTCGGTAATATAAAACATGAACAGGTCGTGTTAATGACAGGCGAGGGATCATCTGCTTATAATACATCCAGAAGTCAGGAAATGAGAGTCCGGGATTTGAAAATGGATTTTGGTATTCAATATACCCATCCGATAAGTAAGACAGAAAGTATTACTTTGGGGTTAGTCTATTCACCTAAAAAGAGTTTGCATGCCAAATCTTATAAAATGATTCAAACGTATACATCCAGTGGTTCAGGTGAAGTGATAAGTTCTGATACAATTACCGGACAGGCGTTTGATTTGCCAAATTCTTATGGGATCGGACTTTCTTATATGAAACAAAATAAATTAACGTTAGCGGCTGATTTTTCTTATGAGAATTGGGAAAAAATGCCTTACTTTGGTGAAGAAGGACGTTTTAATAACAGATATCGTATAGCAGCCGGTGCTGAATATATTCCGAAATTTATGAACAAAGCATATTTCAGCCGGGTTAGATATCGGATGGGTGCTCATTTCGGTAATTCATATTTACGTATGAATCAGACGGAGGCAAATCCAAAAGGAGACAGTTACCATGAATATGGAGTGAGTGTCGGTTTGGGATTACCATTGATTGATAACCGTTCTTTGGTTAATGTCTCTTTCGAATATGTAAAGAAGCAACCGGAAGTAAGAATGAATATGATTGATGAACAGTATTTCCGTTTTACAATAAACTATACATTTAATGAATTCTGGTTCTTCAAGAGTAAAGTAGATTAATCTAAGTGGTTAACTTTAATAGAAAATAAATATGAAGGTAAAAGTATTATTACTTGCTATCGGATGTACCATGATGACATTCGGTGCATATGCTCAGAAAGGAGTTGATAATGGTACACCGTTCGGGTCGGGAGAAGACAGCGTACGTTGTATAACTAATATCAGCTTGTTCGTCCCTTACGCCAAAGCAGGGAATTTTAAAGATGCTTATGAGTTTTGGAAACAGGCTTATGATGAATGCCCCGGAGCACATAAGGATATATATCTGTATGGTGTAAAAATTATGGGATGGAAGATTGGTAATGAGAAAGATGCTGCCAAGAAAGATGCTCTCATTAACGATTTGATGACTGTTTATGATAAACGTGTGAAATATTTCGGTAATGACCGTCGTTATGGTAAGGACTGGATTGTTTCCCGTAAAGCTCAGGATTATTTGCAGTGGAAAGGTGAAAATGCGGATCCTAAAGTTATTTATGGCTGGTTGAAAGAAGTAATCGATGAAACGGGTGCTCAGGTAGAGCCGTTGGCTCTTTCTCTGTATATGTTTGCTTCATTGAAGATGATGATGGATGATCCGAATCTGAAAGAACAATACATCCAGGATTATTTGAAATGTTCTGCACTCTTAGGAGATCAGATTAAGGCTGCGCAAGCTGCAAATAATGAAAAGGAACTTGCTGCATTGAATGCTTATAAAGGAACTATGGATGCAGGGTTTGCAGGAAGTGGTGCTGCCGATTGTGAAACATTGCAGAATATGTATGCTTCTAAAGTAGAAGAAGCTAAAGACAATTTGCCAGCTCTGAAAGAAATCATTTCTTTGTTGAGACGTGTACGTTGTCAGGAAATCGAGGTATTCTATGATGCTGCAGCTTATGCCTATAAGCTGGAACCGAGTGCAGATGCAGCTCTTGGTATTGCAAAGCAAGCTGTAAAGAACAAAGATTATGATAAAGCTATCCAGTATTTTGAAGAAGCTGCTTCTATGGAAACCGAGAATGCTTCAAAAGCAGAAGATTACTATATGATAGCATTGCTTTTATCTGAAAATAACTTGTCAAAATCAAGACAGTATTGCATGAAAGCTGTTGAAGCTAATCCGAATTATGGAGCTCCGTATATTCTGATTGGAAACTTATATGCTAAATCGGCTAAATCTGTTTATCCGGATGATGGCGTATTACAAAAAGCTGTTTATTACGCAGCAATCGATAAATTTGAGAAAGCAAAACAAGTTGATCCGAGTGTGGCAGAGGAAGCGAATAAATTAATAAATGTTTATCGTGCTCATCTTCCCGGCTCAGAAGATATATTTATGCACCCTGATTTGGAAAAAGGTAAAGCTTTCACTATCGGTGGTTGGATCGGCGAGCGTGTAACTATTAGATAATTATGATAAGAAACCGTTTTCCGGGTAAAACGAATAAACAAGGCATAACAACTATCTTTATGGTAGTTGTTATGCTTCTTTTATTAGCAACCTCTTGTGGAGGGGATGTTAAGGAAGTCGTTGTTGTTGCATTTGATCCTGAAAAAAGTTTTACATTAAAAACAACAGATGTTTCCACCCTTATTTCAGATTCCGGTATTACCCGTTACCGGTTAAAAGCAAAAGAATGGTTTGCTTTCGATAAGGCAAAAGAACCATATTGGTATTTCCCGAAAGGTATTTATGTTGAAAAATTTGATACCTTGTTTCAGGCAGAAGCAAGTATCATGGCTGATACGGCCTATAATTATCAGAAGAAACGTCTTTGGAAACTAATCGGAAATGTGAAGGTGGAAAGCCTTGAAGGAAAAAAATTTGAAACTTCTTTGTTGTTTTGGGATCAGGACAAAGAAAAAATTTATTCCGATAAATATATACGGATAGAGGAAAAAGATAAAATTATTACGGGGATAGGTTTTGAATCCAATCAGGAGATGACACAATATAAAATATTTAATTCAACAGGAATATTTCCTGTAAGTGAGACTCCTGCAGATTCTGCAAAAGTGAATAATAATACAACGGATTCACTTGCTATTGAACCGGATACGGTACGTATAGAGCCTAAAAAGTAAATTCTCAAAGTGAATGCATTAACTTACATATTAATTTCGTTAGCCTTTTCTGCTTTTTTTTCCGGGATGGAAATAGCTTTTATTTCCTCTAATAAGTTGCGTTTTGAACTTGATAAAAAAGACAAAAGCCTGACAAGCCGGATTTTGGATATTTTTTACAGCAACCCGAATCAGTTTATTTCGACGATGTTGGTGGGAAATAATATCGCATTGGTTGTTTATGGTTTGCAAATGGCAATAATCCTGGAACCTTTTATTGCCCGGATTGTGAATAACGAGGCTTTGATTGTTCTCATTCAATCAATTATATCGACTCTGTTAATACTATTTACCGGTGAATTTATTCCGAAAACCATTTTTAAACTAAATCCGAACTTTTCACTTAGCTTATTTTCTGTGCCATTGCTTTTTATATATGTCGTCTTATACCCTATATCCAAATGTTCTTCGTTACTATCGTTTGTTATATTAAAGTTGATTGGAGTTAAAAATGTATCAGAGGGAGGACAACGTACATTAGGAAAAGTAGACCTGGATTTTTTTATTCAACAAAGTATAGAAGATGCTCCACAGAATTCAGAAATGGATACTGAGGTTAAGATATTTCAGAATGCATTGGATTTTTCCAATGTCCGTTTACGTGATTGCATAGTGCCACGTACGGAAATTGTTGCTTGCGATAAAGCTGCAACATTAGAAGAGTTACGAAGCCGTTTTATAGAAACCGGTTTGTCTAAAATTTTGGTATATAATGACAATATAGATGATATTGTCGGGTATATACATTCGTCGGAGATGTTTAAAAATCCGGAGGATTGGACACAGAATATCAGAAGTGTCTCAATTGTCCCGGAAACAATGGCTGCTAATAAATTGATGAAAGTCCTGATGCAGGATAAAAAAAGCCTGGCGGTAGTAGTGGATGAGTTTGGCGGGACATCAGGTATTGTGACCTTGGAAGATTTGGTAGAGGAAATATTCGGTGAAATAGAGGATGAACACGATATTAAATCTTATGTGGCAAAAAAAATATCGGATAATGAATATTTGCTTTCCGGACGTATGGAAATAGATACACTAAATGAGAAGTTTAGCCTGGAATTGCCGGAATCCGATGATTATGTTACAATCGCGGGATTTATCCTTCATTTTTATCAAAAATTTCCAAAGTTAAATGAGACAATTGAAATAGAGAAATATACTTTTAAAATAATCAAAGTTACGGCAACAAAAATTGAATTGGTCCGCATGAAAGTTGCAGACTAATCTTTTTTTCGTATCTTCGTGCCCTTAAAATGGGAATAATAAACTTTTAAAACATATAAAGATAAATGGCTACGCTGGAAAAAATCAGAAGCAAAGCGGGATTGCTGGTTCTTGTAGTCGGACTGGCTTTGTTCGCTTTTATCATCGGAGACTTTTTGAACTCCGGTTCGACTTATTTTAGACAGACTCAGGAAAGAGTTGCTAAAGTAAATGGAGAAGTGATTAAAATTCAGGATTATCAGTCACGTATAGAAGAAATGACTGATATGTATAAGAAGCAAACTGGTTCTGCCAGCCTTCCTGATGAATATCAAAATCAAATCCGCCAGTCCGTATTCGATGAAATGGTTCAGGATATTGTTTTGAATGAAGAAGTTGAGCATTTAGGTATGGGAGTTACTCCGGAAGAATTATTTGATATGGTTCAAGGAGAAAATATCTCACCGGTAATTCAACAAATGCCGATGTTTCAGAATCCTCAAACAGGCATGTTTGATAAAGCAGCTCTGCTGAATTTCCTGAAAACAATCGAAGGTACAAGTCTTGCAGGCATGAGTGCAGAACAACAGGCACAGATACAGGAAGCACGCCAGTTCTGGATGTTCTGGGAAAAGAATATTAAACGCCAGCGTTTGGCACAGAAATATACTACATTATTGGCGAAAGCGGTTTCAGCAAATAAACTGGATGCCAAAGATGCTTTTGAAGGTACGGTAAATAGTTCTGATATTGTATATGCAATGCAGTCATATGCTTCTATTCCTGATTCTACAATCGAAGTGAGTAAAAGTGAAATTGAGAAATTGTACAATCAGCGTAAAGAACTTTTCAAGCAAAAGCCGGCTAAAGTAATCAAATATATATCAGTAGATATTCGTCCGAGTAAAGAAGATTATGATAAAGCAAGTGCCGATATCGAAGCTTTGAAAGCTGAATTTGTAGCATCTGACAAAGTTGTGGATATTGTAAATGAAAATTCGGAAATACCTTATATGGATGCATTCTTTTCAGAAAAGGCATTAGACCCGGAAATGAAGCAATTCGTAAAAACTGCGAATGTAGGAGAGGTTTATGGTCCTGTTTTTGAAAATGATAAATACAGAATGTTCAAATTGGTTGATAAAACAGTTGCTCCTGATTCTGTGAAGATAAGCCATATAATGTTGGTTAATAACGGTAATGAAACTCAGGCTAAGGCTTTAGCTGATAGCTTGATGACTGTTTTGAAGAATGGTGGTGATTTTGCTGCCCTTGCCAAACAATATTCTGCAGACCAAGCGGCTGAACAAGGTGGTGAATTAGGTTGGTTTACTGAAGCTACAGCATTGCGTGGTGTGAATGAAGAGTTTCAAAAAGCTGCATTCTCTACTCCGTTGAACGGATATGCTGTTGTTAAGTCAATGTATGGTACTCATATATTGAAAGTAACAGATAAAACATCGAATGTTGAGAAGTTTAAAGTAGCCGATATCGATATGACTGTATCTCCAAGTTCAAAAACTTATGGAAATATTTATAATGAACTAAACCAGTTCATTGCTAAGAATAATGATATGAGTAAATTGAATGATGCAGCAAAAGAAGCTGGTTATAATATTCTTTCTGATGTTACTGTAACGGCTTCCGATCAGGTTTTAGGTTCTATCAAGAATTCTCGTCCTGTCATTCGTTGGGCATTCCAGAATGATAAAGGGAAAATATCCGAAATTTTTGAATGTGATAATAAGTTTGTGATTGCAGCAGTTCAGGGCACTTTGAAAGAAGGTTATCGTTCTGTAGAATCAGTTACTCCAATGTTGAAATCTGAAATTGCAGCTCAGAAGAAGGGCGAAAAGATTTCTCAGGATTTGATTTCAAAGAACTTGACATCATTGGATGCTTATGCGCAGACTATGAATTCTTCAGTAGATTCCGTTAAGTTTATAAGTTTTGCAACCCGCCGTATTGCCGGTATCGGTGTTGAACCGAAATTGAACGCAATGGTTTCATTGGCTCAGAAAGACCAGCTGAGTGCTCCGGTTGCAGGAAATAATGGAGTATACGTATTTAAGGTATATGAACAGAACAAAGATGCGAAGTCTTATGACGAAGCTGCAGAAATTCAGGCTTTAAATGCTTCTAATGGATATCGTTTTAACTTCCAGGCTATCCAGCATCTGGTGGATAATGCAAATATTGAAGATAATCGCATACGTTTTTATTAATGTTTAGAAAGACAGTGTAATCACTCCAAGTATAAGATGAAGCCGCCGGACAAGTTTGTTCGGCGGCTTTTTTGTATCTTTGCCTCATAAAGAATATTTTGTAAGAATATGAGTGAGAAACGGCGTTTATTGGGAATGACCATTGAAGAACTGAAAGCAGTGGCAGCAGAAGTTGGACTACCGGGATATGCAGCAAAGCAGTTAGCAGACTGGTTGTATAAAAAGAAGGTAACTTCTATTTCTGCTATGACAAATATAGCTGCAGCTAAGCGTTCGGTACTGGAAGAGAAATATGAGGTAGGGGCTATTCCTCCTTCTGACCTTATGAAATCCGTGGATGGCACAATCAAATATTTATTTCCTGTTGGAGTAGGGCACTTTGTTGAATCGGTTTATATTCCTACAGAAGATAGGGCAACACTTTGTGTCTCGTCGCAGGTTGGCTGTAAAATGAACTGCCTTTTTTGTATGACGGGGAAACAAGGATTTACAAAAAATCTGACCGCGAATGAAATTTTGAATCAAATACAGTCTTTGCCAGAGTCGGATTCATTGACAAATATTGTTTTTATGGGAATGGGAGAGCCGTTGGATAATGTAGACGAGCTATTTAAAGTTCTTGAGATATTGACAGCATCTTATGGATATGCCTGGAGTCCCAAGCGAATTACTGTTTCGACGATTGGTGTGGCTAAAGGCTTAAAACGTTTTCTTGATGAAAGCGAATGTCATTTGGCGGTCAGCCTCCATTCTCCCTATCCGGCGGAACGTTTATCTTTGATGCCTGTAGAAAAGGCATTCCCGGCCCGTTCTATAATAGAAACAATCAAGCAATATGACTTTACCCACCAACGCAGGGTTTCTTTTGAATATATTGTTTTTAAAAATTTGAATGATAGTGTGCAACATGCAAAGGCCCTATCTTGTTTATTAAATGAGATACCTTGTAGAGTTAACCTGATACGTTTCCATGCAATACCGGGAGTTCCTTTAGAAAGTTCAGATATGAAGAAAATGGAGATATTCAGAGATACTTTAAATGCTTCCGGAGTAGTTTGCACAATCAGGGCTTCACGAGGAGAAGATATTTTTGCTGCCTGTGGAATGCTTTCTACTGCAAAACTGCAACAAAATAAGTAGAAGATATCTCGTGTGAAGTAAAAGAACTATATTTGTATAATTAAAAAATTTAATCGGTATGAAAACACATTCTTTGATAATCAGCTTTGTGATGCTTCTTTTAGTAATGGGAGCATGTAGCTCAGGCCCGGTGATGAGAAATTCGACGGGATTTGCCTATGAGATAGTGGTTGTAATGAATAAAGCTGACTGGGATGCTGCCGCCGGTAAAGCCATCAAAGCCGAATTGACTTCAGATGTACCAGGCTTGCCTCAATCGGAACCTGCTTTTAAAATTACGTATGTAACCCCAGACCAGTTTAACGGTTTGTTGACTTATGTTCGTAATATATTTGTTGTAAATATTAATCCGTCACAATATACAAAGGTTTCTTTGAAATCGGAAAAGAATAAGTATGCCAAGAACCAGATGGTTCTGGTTATGTCTTCACCTTCTGCCGATGCTATTACTGCGTATGTAGCGGAACATCCGAGAGATATTGTGGACTTTTTCAATAAATGTGAGACAGACCGTACGGTAAGCCAATTGCAGAAGGATTATAGCTCGGTTGTCATGGACCATGTCAAAAGAGATTTTGGAATCGAATTGAAGGTTCCTGCTAATATGACTTATTATCGTGATACAACCGGATTTTTCTGGGCATCTAATAATGCAAAAACCGGACGTACGGATATTATCGTTTATTCATTCCCCTATACAGATCAAAATACTTTTACAGAAGCATATCTGGTAGCCAAACGTGACTCCGTATTGAAAGTGAATCTCCCGGGTTCATTCCCTAATTCATATATGACCACGGAAACGCGCGCCGGATTAACTTATACTCCGACAACAGTCGATGGACAGTATTGTGGCGTATTACGTGGCTTATGGAGAATGGAAGGCGATATGATGGGAGGCCCGTTTGTAAGTCATGCCCGTTTGGATGAGAAAAATAACAAGGTAGTGGTGGTTGAAGGTTTCGTTTTTGCTCCGGAAACAGATAAACGTAATTTTATCCGCAGAATAGAGTCTTCACTGCATACGCTTCGTTTCCCGGGGGCTGTAGAAAAAGAACTGGAAGAACTGCCCAGTGTTCCTCAAGAAAATTAACAAACATACATAATAAATGGAAGAACGATTGATTAAAGTGGGGATTACCCATGGTGATATAAATGGTATCGGTTATGAAGTAATATTAAAAACATTTGCTGATGCCCGTGTGGCTGAACTTTGTACTCCAATTATTTATGGTTCGTCAAAGATAGCCGCCTATCACCGGAAGGCATTGGAGCTTTCTCCTGTGAATTTGAGTATCATAGCACAAGCTGAAGATGCCGGGGAAAGCCGGGTAAATATTATCAATTGCGTAGATGACGAAACAAAGGTTGAGTTGTCTAAGTCCACAGATATAGCCGGAAATGCAGCATATCTGGCATTAGAAGCAGCTGTAACGGACTTAAAAAGGGGCGTAGTTGACGTATTAGTTACTGCACCGATTAACAAGCATAACATACAAAATCAGCAATTTCATTTTCCGGGCCATACGGAATATTTGGAAGAATGCTTTGGGGGATTGGGAAAGAAAGCTTTGATGATTTTAATGAAAGACAGCTTGCGGGTCGCTTTAGTAACGGGACATATCCCTTTGGCACAGGTAGCCTCGAAAATAACAGTTGAAGAAATCGTATCGAAATTGCGTATTTTTAATCAATCGCTTAAGCAAGATTTTGGAGTGGAACGTCCACGGATTGCAGTACTTTCTCTAAATCCTCATGCCGGAGATAACGGTTTGTTGGGAAAAGAAGAAGAAGAAATCATTATTCCGGCAATCCAGGAAGCAGAGAAGAGAGGCGTAATGTCTTTCGGACCTTTCGCAGCAGACGGCTTTTTCGGTTCGCAGATGTATGATAAATTTGATGGTGTATTGGCCATGTATCATGATCAGGGACTTGCTCCTTTTAAAACGTTGGCAATGGAGGATGGTGTTAATTACACTGCAGGTTTGTCCATCGTACGTACGTCTCCGGCACATGGTACTGCTTACGATATAGCAGGGCAAAACGTGGCATCGGAGGAGTCATTCCGGCAAGCTTTGTATACGGCATTGGATATTTACCGCAACCGGGTTTCATACCGTGAAGCCACAGCAAATCCGTTGCGGAAACAATATTTCGATAAAGGTGGTGATAATGAAAAACTTGATTTGACAAAAGAAGATGATGTAGAAATTTGAAAATGAGATAACACCCGGATAGAGATATTACTGTTTTAGGGAAATACAGCTCTGTCCGGGTGTATTTTTTTTTAAATTTTTTTTTCGTCGGAAAAGTTTGTGTAAGTTTGCAGTTTTAAAGAAAAAGGTGTTATGTTCAAAGATAAAACAATAGTATATACTTCCGGAACATTTGATATGTTTCATTATAATCATCTCCGGATGATCAATTATGCCCGGAGTTTGGCTGATATTTTGATAGTAGGTGTAAGTACGGACGAGTTGGTGTCTTCTTATAAGGCCAAGCCTATTATTCCTTTTTCAGAACGGCTACAGATTATAGAGGCATTGAAAACTCCGGATATAGTTATTCCTCAACATACCCTGGACCATACGGAAATTGTAAAAAAATTAAATATCGATGCCTTTGTTGTCGGCGATGATTGGTTTGGTAAATATGACTATTTGAAAGATTTAGGAGTACAGGTGTTCTATTTCCCTTATGGTACGGGCGTTTCTTCATCCAACTTGAAGAAAACAATCCATGACTCCTATGAGCAAAACCTGAAGTCGCAGCGTCAATCAAAGCCGGAATCGGTAAAAGGTTCCGGAGAAAAATAAAAGAACAAGGGCAGATGGAGAAATTTGCTTTTATAACAGGGGGGACAAAAGGTATAGGCAAGGCTGTTGCTTCATGTTTGGGTGAAGCGGGGTATAATCTGATTTTGACTTATGCATCAGATAAAAATACGGCGGAAAGCACTTGTCTCGGATTACAGCAAAAATATGGTGTAAGCGTTTTTGCATTACAGGCTGATATCTCTGATAAAAAATCAATAAATAAGATTTATGATTATCTGGTGACAAATAATCTGAAACTGGATGCCTTGATTTTTAATGCAGGGTTGACCTGTCGTGATCCATTTGAAGAATTATCTTTGGAAGATTGGGAACGTGTCTTTTTTGCCAATGTCCATTTTCCTGTATTTCTGCTACAAAAAATAGTAGGGTTAATCAATAAAGAAGGAAGCATTGTTTTCACCGGTTCCTTAATGGGTATTCTGCCTCATTCCGTATCGTTGGCATATGGCGTGACAAAGAGTGCGATTCATTCATTGGTGAAAAATATGGTTAAATTCCTTACGCCTTATGATTTAAGGATAAATGCGGTAGCTCCCGGTTTTGTAGATACGGAATGGCAGAAAACAAAACCTGCGGAAATTCGTCGGAACATAGAAAATAAAGTTTCTTTAGGACGTTTTTGTACGCCGGAAGAAGTTGCTTCTGTTTACAAGATGTTGATAGATAACAAATATTTTAATGGGGAAGTAATCACCGTTGATGGTGGTTATTCTTATAAATAAAACAGCAATGGGTGATTTAGATAAAGAGTATGAGGCTTCGTTGAAGTCTATAGAGACAGAAAATCTGGTAGACCGAGTTTTTTATCGTCCTATAGGTTTCCGTATAGCCCGTATGTTAAGAGGAACAGGTATTACTCCTAATATGGTAACGGTTGTCTCTATTTTTGTGGGAGCTGCAGTCGGTTACTTTTTTTACCATGATGATTTGATATATAATATATGTGGTATCTTATTATTAATAACAGCTAATATTTTAGATTGTGTAGATGGGCAGTTAGCGCGTCTGACCGGTATAAAATCTAAAATCGGACGTATTTTGGATGGATTTGCCGGTGATATTTGGTTCGCATGTATTTATGTTGCTTTTGCTCTTCGCCTGTCTCATGACTATGGTACATACTGGTTCTTTGCTTTAGCCGTACTTTCCGGTATTTCCCATTTGGTGCAGGCTAATATTACGGACTATTATAAAACACTTCATCTCTATTTCATAAGTAAGGATAAGGGCGCTGAATTTCAATCATTGGAAGAAATAAAAGCCAGCCATAAATCGATGAAGTTTGGGGTAAATAAATTTTTCTATTTCCTTTATAGAGGATATTCCTTGTTGCAGGTAAAGGCAACTCCCTCATTACAACAGATGCTACGCAGCCTTCATAAAAAATATGGAGATGACATACCCGAAAATATTCGTGTTTCGTTCCGTAAGCAAAGCCGTAAGCTAATGTCCCTGATAGACCTTCTTACTTTTAACGGACGTACAATCGTGATGTTTGTTGTTGTATTGAGCGGAGAAGTTTGGCTTTATTTCCTGTATGAGATTATCGTATTGAACAGTGTCTTGATAATAGCAATGAATAAACACGAAAAGATGTGTAAAACCTTTTGTGAATAAGTTTATTAGTATATGAAAGAGAGCGTAGTAGACATATATGATTTACAGAAAGCTGCCCCGTTCTTTAAAAGCCGTATAGGAACATTCCTGGGTAAAGTTTTGATTAAGTGGTTGGATATAGATAAAGTAAACCGTGTCCATGCCAATAATTGTCATTTGCGTGGGGCTGATTTTACTACAGCCCTATTGAATGACCCTTTGATAGATATCAAATATAAATTGCATAATGCTGAAGTTCTGGGCAATTTGCCGGAAGGAGCTTTTGTCACAGTGTCCAATCATCCGATAGGATCTATCGACGGAATCATGTTGATTGATATATTTGCATCCCGCCGTCCCGATTTTAAAGTTATGGTAAACGGGATTCTGACGAATATCGGGGCAATGGATGATAATTTTGTTTCTGTAAAACCGGACTCGAAAAATGAAGGTGCCAACCTCAAGAATATGAATGGTGTCCGTGTTTCCTTACAACGTTTGAAAGAGGGGCATCCGATGGGATTTTTTCCTGCCGGAAGTATTTCCATGTACAACAAGGAAGCCGGCAGGATTCAGGACCTACCCTGGACCCATAGCGTAATACGTTTGATACGCAAGGCAAACGCCCCTATTTATCCCGTATATTTTGATTTCCTTAATTCCCGCTTTTTTTATTGGTTGGGACGTATCGATTGGCGTATCCGTACATTGCGGATTCCCGCAGAAGCCTTTAATAAGCGGGGACGTACGGTCGATATCTATATAGGCGATCCGATAAACCCGGAAGAAATACAGGGTTTGGATGACAAGGAACTTGCAGAGTTCTTATATAAAAAGACATACGGTGCTAAAAAATAAGAAAGCTCGTTTAGAAACCTCCCGGATACATGGTAAATTGAATTAAGATTTGTAATTTTGGCAGATAAACTGAAATAATTACAGATTTAAAGGTTTGTGCAATCATGAAAATCGATATACAGCAGATAAAACAACGTTTTGGGATTATAGGTAATAATCCGGCTCTGAACCGGGCTATAGATATAGCCCTTCAGGTGGCTCCGACCGATTTATCTGTCCTGATTACCGGAGAAAGCGGTGTGGGTAAAGAAACATTTCCTCAGATAATCCATCAAAATAGTCCGCGTAAACACGGGCAGTATATTGCCGTAAACTGTGGCGCTATTCCGGAAGGAACAATTGATTCCGAGTTGTTCGGGCATGAAAAAGGCTCATTTACCGGAGCCTTGTCCGACCGCAAAGGGTATTTTGAAGTGGCAGACGGAGGTACAATCTTTCTGGATGAAGTGGGGGAATTGCCTATTCCGACACAAGCCCGCTTGCTTCGTGTACTTGAAACCGGCGAGTTTATTCGTGTCGGGTCGTCGAAAGTCCTTAAGACTAATGTCCGTATCGTTGCCGCTACAAATGTGAATTTGATTCAGGCTGTGGCAGAGGGTAAATTCCGTGAAGATTTATATTATCGTTTAAATACAGTCCCTATTCTGATTCCTCCTTTGAGGGAGCGTGGGGAGGATATTATTCTTCTGTTCCGGAAATTTGCCAGCGATTGTGCGGAGAAATACCGTATGCCTGCCATACGTATTGACGAAGAGGCCCGTCAGTTGCTTTTGTCCTACCGATGGCCTGGTAATGTCCGTGAATTAAAAAATATCACAGAACGTATTTCCGTTATTGAAGAAGATAGGGATATTACAGCTTCCATACTTCGTTTGTATTTGCCGAACCTGGATATAGAGAAGTATCCGGTGCTGGTTAAACAGGATAATGAACAGAAAATATTTAATAGTGAAAGGGAAATCCTCTATCAGGTTCTGTTCGATATGAAGAAAGATGTGAATGAACTGAAGAAGCTGGTTCATGATATAATGGGAGGAAAGCTGCAACCGATGACCGTACCGGACGAAACACCTTATTCGCATCCGATACATCCGTCCCATCCGGTACACCCGGTCCAGGCATTCCAGGATGCGGAAGCTGTGGAAGAAGAGGAAGAAACACTGTCTCTGGAAGATGTGGAGAAAGAAATGATACGCAAGGCATTGGAAAGGCACAACGGACGCCGCAAGAATGCTGCTGCCGATTTGAAAATATCAGAACGTACACTATATAGAAAAATTAAAGAATATAATCTGGAATAACATATGTTGAATAAATACAAAATCGGATTGTTTTGCCTGGTGGCTATATTGGTAACAGCTTGTACCATATCCTATAAGTTTAATGGTGCTTCAATCGACTATTCGAAGGTAAAAACGATTACGATCAAGGATTTCCCCAACCAGGCCCCACTGGTATATCCGGCACTGTCGCAGAAGTTTACTGAAGCTTTGAAGGATATATATACCCGCCAGACCCGTTTGCAGATCGTGAATAATAACGGAGACTTGGAACTGGAAGGTGAAATCACAGGTTATGAACTGACTCCTATGGCGGTTAAAGAAGATGCTTATGCTTCCCAGACCAAACTGACAATTACGGTGCGTGTCCGTTATTACAACCGTGTGACTCCGGAAAAAGACTTCGAACAAAGTTTTTCCGCTTATCGTGAATTTGATGCGACCAAGATGTTGCAGGAAGTTCAGGATGCATTATCTACAGAGATTATAGACGAATTGGTAGACCAGATTTATAACTCAACTGTTGCCGACTGGTAAAACATGAAAACAGCCGATTTATATCAGTTTATAGAAAATCCCGCACTGCTGTCTGTTGAAACCCTTCCCGGGTTGAAGCAGATGGTAGACGAATATCCCTATTTCCATATCGCCAGAATGCTTTATCTGAAGAATCTGTCTTTGGTAGATGATACCCGTTTTGTGGCGGAACTGAAAAACATGGCTGTTTATATTCCCGACCGGAAGAAGCTGTTTACTCTTATAGAGGGAGAACGTTATGGTTTGCAACTGAAAATGGAAGAAGATAAATCGCAGGAACCAGATAATACATTCTCTTTAATTGATGCTTTTCTGGCTACCCGTGAAGAAGATAACCTTTCCGGGACGGAAACCTCTTTACTCTTTCAGCCGTCGGTTTCGTCCGATTATATTTATTGGTCGTTGACGAAAGAAAAAGAGACAAAGGAGAAAGAGCCGGAAATCAAATTGCAGCATCACGAACTGATCGATTCTTTTATAGAAAGCGAAGAGCAGCGTGCTCCCGGCAGTGGTTTGTTAAAGCAGGGAGACACAACATCTTTTGATGCTCCGGTGAATTTTGCAGAGCAGGAGGATGACCAACCTAAGTCGTTGGATGACTCCTATTTTACCGAAACATTAGCTCATATTTATGTAAAGCAGAAGCGATATGAAAAAGCATTGCAAATTATTAAAAATTTAAACTTGAAATATCCGGAAAAAAATGTTTACTTTGCAGACCAAATAAGATTTTTGGAGAAGTTGATTATTAACACTAAAAAATAAAATAAAAATGTACGTATTTATTTCTGTCTTAATTCTGGTTGCTGCCTTACTGCTGATACTGATTGTTTTGGTGCAGAATTCTAAAGGTGGTGGTTTAGCATCAGGATTTTCTTCATCTAACCAGATTATGGGAGTACGTAAAACAACAAGTTTTCTTGAAAAAGCTACATGGACTTTGGCTGGAACAGTAATTGTACTGAGTATTATAATTACTGCTTTTATTCCGAGAGAACATCGTACCTCCGAATCAGAAATCAAACAGCAGATTAATAATGCTGTAACAATCGATCCTAATACAGTAGCACCGGATTTCGGTACGGCACAGCAGCCGGCTACAGCTCCTGCAACTACTCCTGCAGAAGAAGAGAAACCTGCAAACTAATAAAGGTATCCATATAAAAAGAAAGAGATGTCTGAAAATTAGATGTCTCTTTTTTTGTCTTAATCTGTCGATTCTTTGATAGATTTAATTGATTATCTCTATGGATAATTCTTTGTATCTTTGCTAAAAACAGATTTTAACCTGTCTTATACGTACATAAATAAAACAGAAATATGGATATTATCAACTTCGACGGCCTGCTTATAGGCATTGCAACCTTTCTTATTATCGGATTATTCCATCCGGTTGTTGTAAAAGCGGAATATTATTGGGGAACCAAGTGCTGGTGGATTTTCCTTATTTTAGGGATAATCGGAACAGTAGCATCCTTATTGATCGAAAGCGTATTTGTTTCTGCTATATGTGGAGTGTTTGCCTTTTCCTCATTCTGGACGATAAAAGAAGTTTTTGAACAGGAGGAACGGGTTCTGAAAGGTTGGTTCCCTAAAAATCCGAAGAGAACCTATCCATCAAAAAAAGCATAAGATATTACAAAGTGTTTTTGTTTTCGTATCTTTGTACACGTAAAATAGATAGCTATGAAAACAAAGAAGAAAGACTCATTTATGGATTACATCAAAGCTAACCGGAGAGGAAGCCGGGAAGCTGAGATTGAAAATCACGGTCATCCGGTAAGTTTCAACCGGGTACACGTATCGAAAAAGGTTTATAACCGCAAAAGAATGAAGGCAGACGATCAGAGGCGTCTGCCTTATTTGTTTATAGAGGGTTGGCTTTTGTCAAATAGGTATCTACTATCCCTTGGTCTTATGACAAAATATTAAAATGACAGAATGACAAAAAAAACCATTCATACCTCGCTTATACGGAGCAATATACAGGGCGAATTACAAATACAACGCTCTCGCTGAGTTAAGTTTTATCATTTTGTTAATGTAGATTACAGAATACTTACTAATTAACATAGTGGGAATATTATTTTTTAGGCACGGATTACATGGAAAACATGGATTAGTAAAATATATAACTTGTATTAATCCGTGTTTTCCGTGTAATCTGTGCCTAAACATATTATTTCGTTTAGTGGCATATAATAATCATTTTAATATCCGCGTCTGGTTTGGTTTTCGAATCATTCTGGAGCTGTCTTTCTGCCTAATAATGCCTAAAACTAAAACATAGGTGCTTTAAAATCGAAACATATATGTTTTAAAGTTAAAATATAGGTGTTTTACCCGCGCAAATTAGTAGATTTTTATGCTGGATTATTGAAATTAGTACCGCAGGTAATTTCAATTACCCTTAGGGAAAGTGGAAAAAGGTTCCGGATAAGTATAAAAAGGCTCCATCTTAGCCTTAAAAAGAGTCCAATTTCACCTAAAATGCATCTTGCACACATATAGAGAGTTAGTATAAAAGGCTTTATTTTATAAAAATGTCATTATTTGAGGCGGATAACTTTCTTTCTGTAATAAGGTTCAGCTTCTTAATTCCTTATAGGAAGCATATTTTTATCAAGCAAATTTCTACTGTGGTGGGTACTTTCTACTTTTAGGAATCGGAGAGTTGGGGTAATTCTGAAATATGAAGGAAGCAGTGGGGTTGGAAATTGGCTTTGGTAAAAAATATCTATTATGGAGATTTCAATTATGACGTAGTTTTGTTAGAACTTGGTACATTTATATCAAATGCACCGTTAAAATCTGTAACGACCCCTGTCGTTGTTCCTTTCACTACTACAGATGCGCCAACGATAGGCTCGTTGTCTTCCGCAGAAGTAACAGTTCCTTTTACTTTCATAGTCTGTGCTGTTGCAAAGCCAATGCTAACAAGCAAACAGACCAAAAGATAAGTCACTTTTTTCATAGACATACATTTTTCTTGTTTGACATTTTAAACACTAAATATTGTTACTCTTGAGTAAATATAATAAGCAAATCTTTTATAACGAACGCTGCAAATATAATAAAAAATCATAACTATAATATAAAACAAGAAAAAATATCAATCAAAATTAAAAAAACATTATTTCGTCTTTAGACGTTTTTATGTACCTTCTCGGGTGGAAACAGGGTATCCCTGCAATAGGGAAGAAAAACAACGGATTAAAAGGATGAAAAAATAAGATCTTTTTGTAATTAACACATCCATAAATACTTATCAGAATAAATATTGATGTAACAACCTTTATTAAGTCCTAACAAAACTGAGGTATTGTTCTTAAATACCCATTACCAAGTTCTAACAAGACTTTGGTAATTTCATTCGTTGGTATGGAAACTGTGGAAGTTACGGCTAAGCCAACAATGAAAATATCCATGAAAGTAGTGACTCAGGACTTGGAAGGAGTCGTGATTGTTGCCGGTTATGGTACAGGAAAGAAAGCAGGTTCTATTGTCGGATCTGTTGCTACCATCGCCTCTGAAAAACTGAGCAATCGACCAAGTGCGAATGTTGCCGATGCTTTACAGGGACAGGTTGCCGGTTTGCAGGTGTTTACATCGTCCGGTGAACCCAGTGCCAGTGTTTCCATGCGTTTAAGAGGTGTCAGCTCTATTAATGCATCTACTACTCCGTTGTTTATTTTGGATGGTGCGCCTGTAAGTTCAGATGTATTCAATGCCTTGAATCCCAGTGATATTGAAAATATATCGGTCTTGAAGGATGCTTCTTCTACGGCTATTTACGGTTCGCGTGCTGCCAACGGTGTTGTATATATTACAACGAAAAAAGGACGAGGCAACCGCCCGACCGTAACCATTAAAGGCCAGTACGGTTTCTCACAGCTTGCACAGAACAAGCTGTCGCCGATGAATTCGGAACAATACCTGAATTTCCAGGAAATGCTGGACCCGAGTTTGAAGAATAACGCAGCCTTCCAGGCAGATAAGGCTTACACCCTGAAGCATGGTATCTATACGGACTGGCTGGATTACGTGGCAAAGAATAATGCCCCGACTTATCAGATTGATATGTCTATATCCGGTGTTACCAATACGACAAACTATTATATCTCTGCAAGTCATTTGGACCAGGACGGTATTATGCCTCGCTCCGGAACAAAACGTGAATCTTTCCGTACAAATATTGAAACAAAGCTGAATGAATGGTTGAAAGTTGGAGCGAACGTCGGTCTGGCATATCAAGCATATGAAAATACGGCATCAACAACCAATAGCTGGTATAACCCGGTAAACTTTGCCAAGTGGGCACGTCCGGATATGTCTCCTTATGAAATTATAGATAATCCGGATGGAACTATTTCTTATGGCGACCGTTTGAATTACATCAAGAAAGGCGGTCTTTATAATCCGCTTTATTTGCTGGAAAATCAGGTAGACGACCGTACGAAGATTTCCATAAATGGAAATACGTTTATCCAGTTGACCCCGATAAAAGGACTTACAATCCGTGCAGCACAGGCTATCGATGCATACGACTATCGTTATACCGGTAAAGAACTTCCGATGGAAGACCGTAATAAAAATAATGGCTATGTAGAAGAACAGTTCAGCCGTTATTCGCAGATTACATTCACGAATACTGCCGAATACAAGTTTAACATCGCCGAAAAGAACCATTTTACGGCATTGATAGGGCAGGAAGCGATTATTTCTCAGCAGAATGGTTTCTCGGCAAGAAAAAAAGGACATACGGACAAACGTCTGATGCTTATTACTGCCGGAACAACTTGGGAAAATCCTTCTGCAATGTCAAATTGGGAAGATACTTATAACTCATTCTTTGCCAATGTAAACTATGATTATGACGACCGTTATTTCTTTGATGCATCTGTCCGTACAGACGGTTCCTCTTTGTTTGGTGCAAACAACCGGTATGCCGTATTCTTTGCATTGGGCGGTATGTGGAATATGAAGCATGAAGAATTTCTGAAAGATGTGGACTTCCTGAATGAGTTGAAATTAAAAGTGAATTACGGTACTGTAGGTAACTCTGGTATTGAAAGTTATGCGGCTCTCGGATTGGTGGGAAAAGGACAGTATGCAGGAGAAACTTCTTTCGGCCTGAGCCGTGCAGCCAACGGCGATTTGACATGGGAAGTGGTGAAATCGACCAACGTAGGGTTAAGCACTCGCATGTTCAACCGGTTGTCGTTCGATGTCGAGTTCTATAATAAGTTGACCACAAATATGTTGATGGAAATACCTTATTCTTATACAACAGGTTTTACCAGTGGTTGGGGAAATGTCGGCAGTATGCGTAACAGGGGTATCGATATCAGTGCAAGTTATGACTTGATTGCCAATAAAAATATACTTTGGACAGTTGGTGCTAATGTAAACTATAACAAGAATACGATTACCGAACTGTTTGGTGGACGCGACGAATATGTAGTACCCAATACAGGTATCAAATACCAGAAGGGTGGGACATATGGTGAAATTTACTATGTGAAATGGGCAGGCGTTGACCCGGAAGACGGTTACCAGATGTGGTATGACTTGGATGGAAATAAAACCAAAACCTATTCGGATAGTTATGCTCAGTTTACAGGATGCCAGCGTTATGCACCCTGGTCCGGAGGTTTCAATACAGCCTTCAGTTGGAAGAATTTCAGTATTTCCGCTGACTTTTCCTGGGTATTGGGTAAGTATACCATCAATAACGACCGTTATTTCTTTGAAAACCCGAATTTCGGTGCCAGCATGAACCAGTCGGTTACTTTGTTGGATATGTGGACAACACCGGGCCAGGTTACCGATATAGCACGTCCCGAATCCAGTATCCACTTCGACTCTCATTTAATAGAGAATGCCTCTTTCCTTCGTTTGAAGAACCTTTCTCTCGGTTATAATATCCCGAAGAACTGGATTACAAAGACTAAGATTTTAAGTAATGCCCGCATTTTTGCAATCGCAAGAAACCTCTTTACCGTTACAAAATATACAGGTTTTGACCCGGAAGTAGATTCAAACTTGCAGTTAGGAAACTATCCTAACACCCGCCAGTTCTCTTTCGGTGCAGAAATAACATTCTAATTTGAAAAAGAAAGATTATATGAAAAAAATATTAATCATATCCGCAATGTCGGTGTTGGCAGGATTTACTGCCTGTGATATGGATAAGCTTCCGTTTGATAAGATAGAGACCAACGAGTCTTTGCAAACACTTGCCGATTGTAAGGCTTTCCGTAATGATTTGTATGCAGATTTCCGTAATTCCTTATATAACTATCTGCTGAATGTGGAAATATCTGCCGATGGTTTCAATCCGGTGGTAGGCTATAGCAATAGTTATGGCGGTAATTACCGTTGGGAACTCGAAGCATCGGATGCCAGTGGCAATTGGCAGGATAACTATTATATTATTGCCAATGCGAACCTGATGATTGAAACGGTTCCTTCTTTGATGGAGACAGCTACGGAAGAGGAAAGGGCACAGATGAACGAGTATATGGGAGAAGCCTATTTTGCCCGTGCTTTGGCCCATTTTGATTTGACTCTGAAATATTGCAAGGATTACGAACCGTCTTCCGCTGCATCGGATTTAGGGGTTCCTGTGCTGACAAAGTATGTCCCTTCTGCCGATGCGTCTACCTATCCGGCACGTTCAACCATGGAAGAAACTTACAAGCAAATCGTTTCAGACCTTGGAAAAGCTACTGATATGATAACTACTCCGGGCGAAGTTTGCTCTAACTATGTTACGGTGGATGTTGTAAAAGCACTTAAAGCACGTGTGGCATTACAGATGCACGATTGGGCTACAGCCTCTTCAATGGCTAAGTCTCTGATTGATGAAGGAAAATATTCCTTGATTTCGGATAAGGCCGAATACCGGGATATGTGGGTGAATGATAATGGTACGGAAACAATCTGGCAGACCTATATGGATATAACGGAAAAGGCAAGTGCTTCCGGTATCGGTAATTATCTGATAGCCGATACGGATGGGAAATGGGAATTGTTTAAGCCTGATTATATTCCGGAAAGCGGCATCCTGGATGCATACGATAAAGAAAACGATATTCGTTTCGATGCTTATTTTTCTAAAGAAAGATTGAATACCGGCATAGGGGAAGTCGAATTGTATCTCTGTCATAAATATCCGGGCAATCCGGATACGTATACCGGAAAGACTACCTATTATAATATGCAGAAGGTTTTCCGCATTTCCGAAATGTACCTGATTGCAGCCGAAGCATATGCAAACGCCGGTGATAACGAGTCCGCATCAAAGATGTTGAACGACTTGCGTAAGAAACGTATTGCTAACTGGGTCGATACGGATTATACGGGCAGTGCTTTAATGAGCGAGATACAGCAGGAACGCTGGAAGGAATTATTCTGCGAAGGATACCGCATCATGGACTTGAAGCGTTGGAATGTAGCTATGAAACGTACGCCGGCGCAGGATAAGAATTACATCGTCCTGCCGGATGCTCCGAATGGGGAAAAGATGGTAAAGGAAGCCGGTGATTATCGTTTTGTATGGCCGATACCGCAAGCTGAAATAGATGCCAATCCTCAGATAAGAGATCAACAGAATCCGGGATACTGATAACGATATTTTTATTATTTGGGAGTACTCCAGTTTTTAGACACACTAATTTTCGCAGGAACCGGTAGTGATACCCGTTCCTGCATTTTTTTATTCAGCTCTGTTCCTGTTTTACTTCTTATTCTTTACTAACATAATCACGGGATTTGATTCTTCATCTAATTTGGAGGTAATTTCTTTCAGTTTTCCGTTTAGCTTACCTTTTTTATTAGCCTCCATTAGCTCTGAAACATCCAGTGTTGCGTGGAATGTAATCTTATTACTTAGATTGCGTAGGAACATATTCTCCTTTCTTCCTGCATAATCATTATTGAGAAGAGTAATTTGGTATATTTTCTTTTTCTGTTTGTCATACATTAAATCAGTTGTGGGAAATCCTTCCTCTTTCTCAAAATCATATTCCTTTTTTACCGTTTGCATGAAATAGTAGCGGTCTGTAAAAACACCGGGAAACAGAAATACCTCCGGTGTCATAGTTTGCACGGAAGGGATTCTTGTCATTAAGGGGCGAATACTGTGATCCGGCTGATACAGATACACAGTATCTGCGGAAGGTTCGGCCAATATCCAGCTGTTTTGATAAGGAACGATAAAACCGTTTTGGGGAGAACTGGTCAAACTCATTCCTCCTTCCTGTTTCGCTATCACTACCGATTTTCTTTTTTCGTATGGAATTTTAATTTCTTTCATACTCCCATCCTGTTTGGATAAAAGGAAGAAGGTTTTTGCGGAACCCTCGTTTCCTGGCACACAAATCTCCTCGCATAGAAAATGCTCCTCATTATAGTGGTAGAAAACAAATATGATCATTTTATTATAGGATATGCTTCTTTTATAATTACCGTCAAAATCATATACTTGTATTTTACTTGAAAGAGGGTCGCTTACAAACATCTCGTTCTTATCCTCGTTTAAAAGGAGACTATAGATCAGCACATATTCTTCAGGGCCTTGTCCCTTATGGTTGATTTTCTTAAAAGTTTTACCTGTTATCCTATCAAAGAGTAGAATATCTCCTTCTTTTGTATTTGCCACGGCTATGAGATTCTCGCTGACATCCATTACTCTCCCTTTTACAAGAAATTCGTCGGTAGTTTCCAAAGGAATATATTCAACATCCATGAAGTCCTGAAGAATTAATTCTCTTTTCGGGTAGTTTGCCGTAACATCAACCGTAATCAGATCGTCTGCCGGTTGTTTATTTCCGCTTCCACATCCGGCCAACAGGAGCGTGAGCAGTAGTGAGATTGTAATTCTTCCTTTCATACGATTATTTTTAGAAGGTTAAAACTATAAATGCTTATTTGAGTACAATAGGTAGTTTCAGTTGGTGACAGTTTGTCACCAACTCACTGCCTTCGGCTTTAAGCCCCTGTTTGAGCTTATTCCAATATTTTCTGCCATCGACACTATCTGTAAGGATACTAACAACGTCTACTACGGAAAAAATACCATTCTTCCGTTTCGTCGTCCCATACAGTACGGACTTTCTTTTCTTCGAATATTTTGATAGCTTCTTTCTTTGTCATAGATGGTGTGGATAATATTTGTGTTTTTGTAATAAGTATGATTGATACAAAAATAGTTTAAACATGGCTGTAGAACAAATAAACGTAGACGTAAATGGAAAGGAATAGGAATAAAAAAAGGAAAACCATTTGGTTTTCCTTTTTTGAGAGCGGAAGACGGGGCTCAAACCCGCGACCCTCAGCTTGGAAGGCTAATGCTCTATCAACTGAGCTACTTCCGCAATATGTATTGAAATTAAGCAGTGGGCAGTGATGGATTCGAACCACCGAAGGCGAAAGCCAGCTGAGTTACAGTCAGCCCCATTTGGCCACTCTGGTAACTGCCCCTGTTATTTTCAATTGCAGTGCAAAGGTACGATTAATTTTGAAACTTGCAAATATTTCATCAAGAAATATCAGCCATTTTTAATGCGGTTACAGCCGCTTCATCCCCTTTATTTCCGTATTTGCCCCCTGCACGGTCTTCTGCCTGCTGCATGTTGTCGGTAGTTAACAATCCGAATATGAAAGGAATATCGTACATCAGATTCAGTTCCGTGATACCTTGTGTAACACCTGAACATACATAATCAAAATGGGGAGTATCTCCTCTTACAACGCTGCCTAAAACGATAATAGCGTTTAATTCTTTTGTTTCAGCCATATGTTTTGCGCCGAATGTCAGTTCAAAACTGCCCGGAACACGGCTAACCAATATGTTTTCCGGTTTTACACCATGTTTTTCCAAAGTGTTGCAAGCCCCTTCCAGAAGTTTTTCTGTAATATTTTTGTTCCATTCTGCTACGACAATACCGATAGACATTTCAGATCCGTCGGGAACACTGTTGAAGTCGTACTCTGATAAATTCTGATAAGCTGTAGCCATAAGTTCTATTATTAAAAGAAGAGGATGCCTTTTTATATGAGACATCCTCCAATTGTGATTATTAAAAGTAAGTGACCTCTTATTTGTTTCCTAATACAGAAGCCCGTGTGATATATTTATCAATATCGGAAGCTTCCATGGAATTGAAGTATTTTTCTTTAATCGTGCTGTATGCTTTTACGGCATCTTTATATTGTTTCAGGTCTTCGTAAGCCAATCCTGCTTTTTTCAGGTAAGTCGGGCTGATTACTTCGTTGTCTGCTTCTTTTGCAGCTTTTTCGAAATAGCTGATACCTTCTTTTACTTTACCCATGTTTACATAGCAGTCGCCAATCAAACCGGTAATAGCCGGAGAAATCATATCATCGCCTCCGCTATAAGATTTCAACAAATCGATAGCCTTCTCTGTATCTCCCAGGTTGAAGTAGCAAATACCGGCATAAGCTTTAGCCAGATTTCCGGACGGAGTGCTTCCGTATTTGCTTATGATGGTTTCAAAACCTTCATAGTCGGCACCATTTCCCTTTAAAGCCAGATTAAAAGAATCTCTGGCGAAATACTGCTCTCCCTTAAACATTGCTGCTGCGGCTTCCTTCTCTTTCGGAATCAAATATCCGTGTTTAATTCCAAACACAGCTCCAACAACAAGTGCGATAGCTATAATTCCGTAAATGATTTTCTTTGAATTGTTTTCAATGAACTGTTCCGATTTCGAAACAATTTCTTCTACTTCTAACTCCTTGTTGGTGTCTTTTTCCTTAGTAGCCATAATGTTTTATAGTTGTTTTATTATTTATCTCAATTTATGCCTGTGGCAATTCAAAGCGCAAAAGTAGTTTTTTTTACTGATATAATCTACATTTAGAAGTATATTTTTTAATTTTGTCCCACTAATATAGTGCTGATGATACTAAAGAAACTCTCTATACTCAACTACAAAAATATTCTTCAGGCAGAAGTTTCATTCTCTCCGGAAATAAATTGTTTTTTCGGTAACAACGGAATGGGGAAGACGAACCTGCTGGACGCCATCTATTATTTGTCATTTTGCAAGAGTCATGTGAATACGGCTGATAGCCAGATTATAAATAATGAACAGGATTTGTGCGTCATACAGGGCAACTACGACTATGAGGGAAAGGAGGAAGAGATATTCTGTGCAATCCGCCGTCGCCAGCGTAAGCAGTTTAAGAGGAATAAAAAGGAATACGATAAACTTTCCGAGCATATCGGCTTGCTGCCTCTGGTAATGGTTTCTCCTGCCGATTCCGAGTTAATCCTGGGTGGGAGCGAGGAGCGACGCCGTTTTCTGGATGTAATCATATCCCAGCAGGATAAACAGTATTTGCATGCCCTGATACAATATAATAAAGCCTTGCTCCAGCGGAATACACTGTTAAAAGACCAGTGTATGGACGCTTCCTTGTATGAGGTGCTTGAAATGCAATTGGATATGTACGGGAAAACGGTTTATGATAAACGCCGTTCCCTGGTGGATGATTTCACTCCCATATTCAATGAGTATTACCAGACAATCTGCCAGTCGAAAGAGCAGGTGGGATTGCGTTATGTATCCCAACTGGAAAAAGGGGAATTGTCCGGAATGTTGCAGGCCAACCGCGAACGCGACCGTATCCTGGGATATACCTCTTCTGGTATTCATAAGGACGAGTTGGAAATGACATTGGATAACTACCTGATTCGCCGTGTCGGTTCGCAGGGACAGAACAAGACATACCTGATAGCACTGAAACTTGCCCAGTTTGCTTTCTTGTCACATCGTGGACAAACTACTCCGGTACTTTTATTGGACGATATTTTCGATAAACTGGATGCCAACCGTGTGGAGCAGATTATCCAGTTAGTCGGGGGCGACAGTTTCGGGCAAATCTTTATTACCGATACCAACCGTAAGTATCTGGATGCAATCCTGCATTCCATTAACCATGATTATGCTTTGTTCCGGGTGGAACAGGGCGAAGTCCAACCAATGGGAGATAAAGAATGAAACGTAGAAACGCACAATCCATAGGGGAGGTAATCCGGGATTTTTTTGAAGATAACACCGAATTATACGAGCAAATCCTTCAAATCCGTGTAAAACGGGCATGGGGAGAAGTGCTCGGGCCGATGGTGCTGCAATATACCCGTAATATATATGTAAAGGACAGGATATTGTATGTCTCTCTCAATTCATCAGTATTGCGTAGCGAGTTGGTGCTGTGCCGCGAACGTTTGGTAAAGAGCCTGAACCAGTATGCAGGCTCCTGTGTGATAGAAGATATAGTGATACGTTGACCCAGCAGATCACACGGTTTCCTTTTCCGTAACAATCAAATCCATTTTCTTGTCGAAAGGCTCTACCGGAATCTGGTCTTTTAGCTGGAAATCATAACAAATACCTATTTTCGGCACTTGCAGTGTGGAAAGTAGCCGGTCGTAAAAACCTTTGCCTCTTCCCAAGCGGTTCTTTTTGCGGTCGAAAGCCACACCGGGCACAATAATCAAATCGATTTCGCTTTCAGGCACACTGTTTTCGCCGGTAGGTTCCAGTATCCCGAAGGAACCCGGTTTCAGGGAGTCTTTGCCCGTATAAAGAATCAGGCGCAAATCATCGCCGTCCACAACGGGCAGCAGGATTTTTTTCTGTTGATACCATTTCTCTATCAGCCCGGCGGTTTGAACTTCGCCGGGGATAGCATGATATAGAGCTATACATTCAGCTTGCCGGAAAAGACTGCACGCTTCCAGCCGCTCCATGATTTTAGCAGATGTCTCTTGCAACGCAGTTTTCGTATATGAGCTCTTTAAGGAGGCCATATCCCGGCGTAGCTGTTGCTTGGCTTTGTGCAACTCTTCCATCTTTTACGTTACTTTTATTTTCTAATGTAGGAAGCGATTTTCCGTCTTCCAATACCTTGATTGCGCGTTTCAGTGTTACGTCATCATTCTGGAACACAGGATAGAAACCTGCTTCGTCGAAGAAATTGCGAATGATGTATGATTGCAACTGTTTCTCAATCAGCGGCCCGGATATATTAATCAGAGTCGGACGTTTTTTTATGCCTTTGGTTGCTGCAAAGTTTGTGAAATCGCTAAGCAAAGGTTGTTGTTTCAAATATTTGTATAAATCCTGATACGTTTTGAACGACGAAAGCTTATCGTAATTCCTGTCTGAATATTGCAAGGCATACAAATTAATCAGTCCGGCATTGAATACGCTTGTGAAATAAGAAGTCATGCCGCTCGTATCCCGCGGGATGAAAATATCCGGCATGATACCGCCGCCGCCGTATACGGGGCGCCCCATCAAGGTTTCGAATTTCTCCGTATTATTTTGTTTGATACTGTCGGCAGAGTCGAATTCCCCGTGCATAAAACGGTTATAAATGTCCTGTTCATAATCGTTGTCGTTGCCTAACTCATACTTTTTCTGGATACAACGTCCGGAAGGTGTATAATAACGGGCGATTGTCAGGCGGATTTCAGAACCGTCACTCAATTTGATAGGAGACTGGACAAGTCCTTTTCCAAAGGTACGGCGTCCGATAATCAGGCCACGGTCGTTATCCTGGATAGCGCCTGAGAAAATTTCACTGGCAGATGCGGAAAATTCGTCCGTCAGTACAACAATCGGTGCATCTTGGCAAGTGCCTGTTCCGTTGGTATATACATCATTACGCGGGAACGATTTACCTTCCGTATAAACAATGAGGCGTCCTTCCGGCATAAATTCATTTATCATATTGATAGCAGCCTCCATGTAGCCGCCGGTATTACCGCGCAGGTCAATGATGAAGGAATTGCAGCCATCCTGTTTCAGTTTGGCTATAGCCGTAATAAATTCGTTGTAAGTGGTACGTCCGAATTTGTTAACTTTGATATAACCGATACCCTTGCTTACTTCATAAGCTACATCCACCGAATTGACAGGTACATCCCCGCGGGTTACGTCAAAGTAAAGTAGTTCCGGTGTGTTTTTACGTTTCACGCCCAGTTTTACCGTACTGTTCTTTGCTCCGCGCAATGTTTTCATAATAACTTCCTGATTGCTGCCATTACCGGCAAACAAGGAGTCGTTGATGGTGATGATGCGGTCGAACGGACGCAATCCGGCTTTTTCCGAAGGACCGCCCGGGATCACATTTATTACCAGTATCGTATCGGTCTGCATATTGAAAGATACGCCGATACCACTGAATGAGCCTTCCAGGTCTTCGTTAACCATCTGTGCATCTTTGGCAGGGATATAAACCGAATGCGGGTCCAGTTCGCTGAAAACTTTAGGAATGGCATCTTCTACCAGTTTTTTCATGTTGACGGTATCAACATACTGCTCATCGATAATATCGAGGATTGCATTTATTTTGTTTCCACTGGAATAAATATGACGTTTCCCTTTTGTAAGGGAGAGGTAGTGGTTACCGATAAAAATCCCAAGAGCTACACTGAGAGCAATAATTACAGGCAGCCATGTGGCTAACCTTTTATTTTTATCCATAAAACGTTTATTTATCGTTTAAATCAATATAATCTATAATAACACCTGCACGCATTAAAAGTTGGCAACCATCTTCCACCCTGTATTTTTCCGAATATACCACGCGCTTGATTCCGGATTGGATAATCAGTTTGGCACATTCTATGCAGGGAGCCGAAGTAACATATATAGTCGCTCCGTTGCTGCTGTTGGACGAAGCCGCCACTTTGGTTATCGCGTTTGCTTCAGCGTGTAAAACATAGGGCTTGGTCACATTATTTTCGTCTTCGCATATATTTTCAAAACCGGATGGCGTACCGTTGTATCCATCGGATATAATCATTTGGTCTTTTACGATCAATGCTCCTACCTGGCGCCTTTTACAATATGAATTTTCAGCCCATACGGCTGCCATTCTCAGATAACGTTTATCTAATTCGAGTTGCTTATCTTTTTTGTCGCACATCGTTTTCTGATTTTATTCCTTTATAAACAGCACAAAGGTAATATAATTGAGGGAATTATATACTGTATCCGCATTCCTTTTTAACGAATGCCTTATTATTGCGGAGATTCTTGTTCCTGGACTAATCAACAGTGGAAACCAAGGCCAAATCAGATTCTTGCTCTAATGCATCCTTTATTTCTTTCGCTCCTTTTTTTACAGTACATAATGATATGTTTTCGCCTTTGATTTCATCTATGCGGACTTTACCGATAAGATCCCTGATTGTTTCTCCGGCCACCTTTTTCTCAATATATACATTAAAGTATAAGTCTTTACGTATAGGGGCATTGCTTCCTACAGTAATATATACTTTTTTCAGTTTGTCTTTTTTCATTTCGGCTATTTCGGCAATTTTTGCATTGACTGGGAATAACTTTTCAAAATAGCGGCGTATCTGTCTTTGGACAGCTCCAAGGGCATATTCCGTGGAGTTGTTTAATGCCTTGTCGGAATAGCTGTAACCTTCGGTGCTGAGTTTGCTGACATCTATTGATACGCCATCCGACACGCGAATCAATTCTACGTTATACGACAAGTGGTCTGTCATACTTTGTGTTTTGTTGGTCGCGATGTTCTCTATGGCCTTAATCAGGTTTACAGCGTCCGAAGCGTTGTGGTTGTCCATTTTACATTTGAATATAAAGTTCGCGTTTGCCTGTTTGGCAGCATTCAGTATGGATGTCTGGGTAGAGTCTGTCGACGAATCGATAATATCCACACGTTTGGACCAGGTAACTCCGTCAAGAACCGCAGCTCTAAAAGAGGGTAACAGTTGTCGTACATCCTTGCCCGCATATTCGAACGGGGCGACAAATACAACCGGTTTTTGTGCTGATAGCATAAGGGAGAAACAGGTTAATGCCGTTAGTAAAATGTTTTTTCTTTTCATTGTAGAGTGTATTTTTTATTAGGTTTTTTATTGTTTTATCCCGTTCCGCTTCAGCAAAGCGTCTATGGTCGGTTCCTGGCTGCGGAAGCGTTTATAGAGAATGTCCGGGTCTTCCGTTCCGCCTTTGGTAAGAACGTTATCGCGGAAAGATCGGGCTACGTCTTTGTTAAATATGCCTGCGGCTTTGAATACGGAGAAGGCATCGGCATCCAGTACTTCCGCCCATTTATAACCATAGTATCCGGCAGAATATCCCCCTGAGAAAATATGCCCGAAACTGCTGCTCATCAATGTTCCGGGTATTTCGGGCAGGATAACGGTGTGTTTCCATGCCTCTTTTTCAAAAGCGATTACGTCGCCTTCAAATGGAGTGGTCTGCGTATGCCATGCCATATCCAGAAAGCCGAAACTCAACTGGCGGCAACAAGCATATCCGGCATTGAAGTTGGAGGCATCTATCAGGCTTTGTACCAATTCTCCGGGGATTTTTTCTCCAGTCTGGTAGTGGACGGCTATCAGGTCGAGAAACTCCTTTTCGGTCAGCCAGTTTTCCATCAGTTGGGAAGGGAGTTCTACAAAGTCGCGATATACATTCGTACCGGAAAGGCTGGCATACGTGCCGGCAGCCAGCATGCCGTGCAAGGCGTGCCCGAACTCGTGGAGCAGCGTGTTCACTTCATCAAAAGTAAGTAATGACGGTTTGGTGTCGGTCGGACGGGTAAAATTCATCACGATAATAATCTGCGGGCGGCTGTCATCTCCGTTCTCTTCCTTATACTGTTCTTTTACGCTGTTCATCCAGGCACCCGATTGTTTTCCGTCGCGTGGGTGGAAGTCTGTATAAAGGATGGAAAGGAATTTCCCGTCGGAGTCGTAAACCTCATAAGCGTTTACTTCCGGATGGTAAACCGGGATGGTTTTATTTTCTTTGAATGTAATGCCATACAGGCGGGTGGCAAGGTCGAACACCCCTTTCTTCACATGGCTTAATTCGAAATAGGGGCGGGTCATTTCATCGTTTACTTTAAAACGGATGTCTTTCAGTTTCTCTGAATAATAACTCCAGTCCCACGGCATAACTGTAATGTTTTCCTGTTCCGTTCCCATGGCAAAACCTTGTACCGCATTATATTCGTTTATGGCAACCGGCTTGTAAGCTGCCAGCAAATCGTTTAGCAGTTTATATACGCGTCCGGGTGTTTTTGCCATTGTATGTTTCAGTTTGTATTCGGCATAGTCTTTGCATCCCATCAAACGGGCTATTTCCAGCCGGATATTCACTATTTTACGGATAATCTCCTTGTTGTCGTATTCATCTCCTTTATTGCCGATACTCATAAACTCCCTGTACATGGCTTCACGTAGGCTACGCACGGCGGAATAACGCATAAAGGGGATATAGCTTGGAGCGGAAAGGTTAAACATCCATCCGCTTTTTTCTTTTTCTTTGGCGCGGAGAGCTGCTGCTTCCCGGATACTTTCGGGTAGTCCTTCCAGTTCTTTTTCATCCGTGATAAGCAATTCGTAACGGTTCTTGTCCTTTAAGGCATTCTGGTCGAATGTAAGTTGCAGGAGGCTGAGCTCCGTGCTTAATTTTCTGTATTTCTCTTTGTCTTCCGGGTTTAGATTAGCACCTCGGATGGAGAATGCTTCAAATGTTTCTTCCAGCAAACGCGCATCTTCAATGGATAGTTGTAGCTGGTCTTTTTGCTCGTATATATTTTTTATACGGGTAAACAATTGTTCGTTTAGGTAAATGTTATTTGAAGACTCCGATAGTTTGGGGGATATGCGTTGGGATATATCCATCATTTCATCATCGGCTTCGGCACTTAATACGTTGAAGAATACCGAACTGACCCGCTCCAACAGTTTTCCACTGCGTTCCAGGGCAACAACAGTGTTGTCGAATGTCGCAGTTTCTTGGTTGCAGGCAATTTTCTGTACTTCTTCATCCAATTGGCGGATGGCTTCATCGAAAGCCGGTTCATAATGTTCGATACGTATCTTATCGAAAGGGGGAGTGCCAAAAGGTGTATTATAGGTGTTTAATAACGGATTATCAGTTATTTGTATCATATTAATTGTTCTGTTTATGTTATTTCTAAATGGAGTGCAAGTTATTAAAAAATTGCGGATTGTACAATTCCCCCGTTGGGCTCTGTTTTTATAGGTTCCTTTCTTTATTTGTAGGTATGTTTTTCCCGGTTCATAGTTATGGTTTTGGAAAATCATAACTATGATTTTCCAAAACCATAACTATGAACCGGAGAATATTATATAATTTATACCTGTATTATCTTAAACGGTTTGCGTTGATATATCAATTGTTTTATATCGGATAATTACTAATCCTTGATTCTCCAGACAGCCGGAACAATTAAATAATACTAATTAGAATCTTCTAATAATCTTCAAAATCATAGTGTTTACAGGAGTTTCGCCAATAAACTGTTTCTGATTGACAGACTGTATATTAACCTCGGGCTATGCAGAGCTGAACTTATTTCTGTTCCTATACGTTCCCTATATAGACGAAGTCGTTAGAATCGTCACATTTCAGTTGGTAAATGTGGCATATTGTTCCACTTTTAAACATTTACGAATGTGAAAACTTTATTTATTTTTATGCTTATTTTGATTGCATTTTATTCCTGTCAGGTGGATGATCCAATCAATATTGAAGATTCACCGGTTGCGGCCGGTAAGGGCAATGATGCCATGGATGTAACTACCCAACCGGGTAGCTACCTGATTTGGCTCAATGGAAAGAGTACAGAAACGAAGAAGATCGCAGATGAGCTGCAAACTGTGAACCATTATGACAAGATGTTGTCTTTTAACGATTTGCCCGGAGCTGATAAGTCGGCTACACTGGTTACAATGGCTGGAGACACTCTGAATGACCTGACTGTCGTTGGCAATGCAGCTGATTTTATTGCGGGTGCTTATACTCCTGAAATGATACAGGATATTCGTCATGACCGGCAAGGGGTAATTGTGATTGCCAATGACGGTAAAAGCGAAGACCTGAAGGCGCAGATGCTGAAGCTTTTCGGACTTTATGTAGATAAGGGATATTATAAAGCCAGCTTCCCGCGTGAGCAGCGGTATGCTTATTATGATGTAAATGACCCGGATGCTTTGAAGAAACTTTGCGGTACGACCGGGCTTAATCCTGATACACGCAGTATGGTTTCTTCTCCCGGACCTACGGATGACCCGTCGGCGCCGGAAGTAACCGCACGGGCTTTGCATGCTATGAAGAAAATATATATCAGCAACCGCTTTTATGTTTATACCAGCGATTACAAGTATCACATGACGGGGTATGAATCGCTGTTGCCTTATACGGCAGAAATACGGAATTACGTCCCGCGGGATGACAAAAAGTATGATGGGATGGTTGACAGGGAATGGACCATTGATGCTTATAACCTGCGTATCTATGCTCCAACCAATGGAGATAATATGATTGCCGTCTATAGTTCGGGAGGCAACGGATTTTCCAACAGGCTCGACAATTCGTTGGTGTCCCTGAACAATCCGCCTATGTATGAAGTCTGGGCTTTAATCTGGGGACTGCGCAATAATGCTTATACGAAGATTAATATCCGTGACGACCAACATTCGGTACTGAACCTGAAACTGGTTGATTTCGCGCCTGGCCTGCCGGAAACAGAAAGTACCATCGGTCATTCGTACAACAAAAGCGTAGGTTTTGATTTGGGAGCAAGTCCTGTATTGAAGGGGGATTACCGTTGGGGGAAATCCATAACGTACCAACTGGCGGAAATGACCCGTGAAGTGGCACGTACGATCACCGATCCCGAAATGGATTTTTGCTGGAAATGGTATCCCGAAACCCTTTTCCGGGGGAGTAAGGCGATGAAGGAGAATGGCATGATTGATGGTGCTGCCATGATTTCGCCTGCATGGTACGAGATACTCTATGACCATGTGGCGGGCACTCCGGGCACGGACAATGTTTTTTGCGATTATGACAATGATTTGCAGTTTAACCAGAACTTGCTCAACTATCAACAGGAGTGTGCCATCACCGCCCGTACGACTGGTGCGTCGGCTGGTGTGGTAGCAGTTGAAATTACCGATGGAATGACGTTGCAGCGTGGAGGGGCCTGGTTCACAAGCTGGGTAAAAGCGGTATTGCATCCTCTGCCCAGTAGCAGCGGCACAGCCTACGATACAACGGTAGATGTACATAAAACCACTACGGTATGGATTGACTATAATAATTGGTAAAACGAACCATTAAAAAGAGATTGGGATGAAAACAAAAATAGTATATGGATTACTTCTGCTTTCCTGCCTTTTTTTAGGGGCATGTGTGCAGGATGATATAACCGGTATCCCGGGGACGGATGAATGTAACGGGCCGAAGAAAGACGTCGTCTTGATTCGTATGGGAACTGGTGATGCGGAAGTGGAAGATATTGCTTCACGCTTGTTTAACAACATACCTGTTTCCTGGGAGATAGGGGAGAAGACTATCGTTGATTACGATAAGATGGCAGATCCTGCGGCGGAATTCAATGCCGATATCAAGAATCCGGATATCTATGTTACGGTTATATTGGACATCAACGATGTTGTTTCGGGTAAATATCCGGTATCTTTATTTCGTATGTTGAAATTCTATAAGCGGGATTTTTATGTCATTGCGGCCGGGGAAGCCTTGATGCAAAAAAATGAAATGCTTTCTTTGATAGGGGTATATATGGAACCGGGTTATTACGGCATCAATTATGACGATGTGCAGCACTATCGTATTTTTCCTTTGGCCGACCCGTATGCCAAAGAAAATATGATAGGTAAGGGAGTCGCTTCTTTCGGCCGGAAGTTGCAGGCCTGTCCTGTCGGTACGCTGCCCGAAGGCATCGGGCCGGATCCCGGATACAATGCGCAGATGGCGGATAAGGAGGCTTTGAAGCGGATAGAAATTTATAATCGCGTCTATGGTTATGCCCGGGGGAATATGGACTACTCCATGCAGGCGGTTCCCTATAAGATGAGGGAGGGCGCTGCGCCGGATGTGATGATAGACAATGTTTGGTCGATAGATGCCTATGACTTTCAGATATACAGTAAAAACAATAATTGTATATTGAGTGTGACAAACACTGGCGGCAACGGTTTTACGGCCAATATCAAAGACTATACGACTCCTAAGGGTGTCAATGTTTATGCATATATCTGGAATCTGATGCGGGAAGCATCCTGTGAAGTGACCATTCATTCAGACGGAGGCATCTTCCGTGAAATCAGCTATCAGCCGCAAACGGTGAATCATGGGGCCGGCTATACGGAGAATTCTTTCTGGAAAGTATCTGTGGAGGTGTCGCCTGCCCAATTGGCAGACGAGCCTTGGGAGGCTTTTAAAGTATCGTTCGGCAAAGAATCATCCACTGATATATCCTACAAAACCCTGTCCATGGACTATTCCTGCAAAGGACAATCCGGCAGCGGGCTGTATAGCAAACTTTGGCAATTCATTCCGGGTGAATTTTACGACAGGGCGGAAGCTTTTGTTTACGAAACAAGCGAGGGAAAGCGCTGGATCGACGCTCAGCAGGCAATGACCCCCAATTATGTGACATGGGGAGGCAGGACACTGCGGCAGAACTACCTGGACCACATCAACAACAGCATGAAATTGCATCAACAACAGTGTATCTATTCTCTTGAGGCCGACGCACAACCGGGAGTGGTTTCTGTGACTGTCACCGATGCTATGAATCTGCAAAAGAGCCGTGTGCATTATAACTGTGGTATCCGTTATGGGCATGATTCGGTTAAGGCGGATATTCAAATGTCGAAGGTGGTCTGGATTGATTTCAGGCAATGGGACAATTAAGAAAAGAGTGAATTAACCTGGTATTTGTGCGGTTCTTTCTAATGAAAAGCGTCTATCTTTATCCCTTTTCATAACGATTTTAACAGGTATGATACGAATGGGAAGACAAAAAAAGGAGAAAGGGAAAGGACAAGCGGTCCTGTTGGAGGAGTGGTTGAACCGGCTGGCGGCAAGGGTACGTGCAGCCGGTCATGCACATACGGCTTCCAATTATGAGAGTGCTTTACGCTCTGTACAAAAATATTTGGGTACGGATGCCGGAGGTTTTCCGCTTTCGGAGGTAGGGCCAAGCTGGGTGGAAGGGTATGCCGCCTACCTGAAAACCCGGCATAGCCTGAAAGCGGGCAGTGCAAACTGCTATTTTCGCAACCTGCGTGCGGTGTATAACAAGGCGGTGAAAGAGGGGATAATACCTCCTCCCGGAACTTCCCCTTTCTGCGGAGTATCCATCCCGGTGCCCCCTACCGCCAAGCGTACGCTTTCGGTGGAGGATATGCGGAAAATCGTGGAAGCCGGATTGTCTGCCGGTCTGCCGTCCGGCATGAAAAACAAGCTGTCCCGTGCGCGGGACAGCTTTTTATTCCTCTTTTATGCACGCGGCATGTGCTTTGTGGACGTGTTCAACCTCCGGAAGGAGAACGTGCATGGCGACTATATCGGCTACAGCCGCAGCAAAACAGGGGTGGCCCTGCAGGTTAAAATTACCCCCGAGATGAAGCAGTTGATGGAGCGTTACGAAGAGACCGGTAGCCCCTACCTGTTTCCTTTCCTGCGCGAAAAGTTTCGCGGCAGCGGGGACGGTGTCTGTTGCAAATCCGCCCTGCGGCGTATCAACAGGCATCTGGGGAAGCTGGGCGGCATGCTCGGTATCAGCAATCTGGTCACCACCTATTCGGCACGCCATACCTGGGCATCGCTTTTGGAATCGTGCGGGGTCAATACGGCGGTCATCAGCCAGGGACTGGGGCATAGCTCGGAACGTGTGACGCGTATTTATATGAAAGGGATGCCTTCGCACCTGCTCGATGGGGCAAATGAACGGATGCTGGACTGTTTTTTGCGGGGCAAAAAGAAAAAAATATGGGATATAAATAAAAAATGTCCCCTTCTTTGTAAGAAAGGGACATTTCATAAACCAAGCCCCGTATATACTTTGTTAATCAGAGCTTATACGGTTGCAAATGTACAAGTTATTCCGACAAAAACAAACAAATCCAATAAAATGTAAACAGACTCTAACGCCTATTATTTAATAAATAACTTTCGACAAAACTGATTTTATCTAAAAGTTGATTTCTAAAGTCTTGTATTTCAGCCAAGATTGCATTGCCATTATCCGTTGTCCCTTTCTTACAAAGAAGGGGACAAAATGGAGGATAACAGAAATGACAATGACAAAGACAAAGACTCAAATCCCCGGTAAAGGTATTGCTGAAGATTTTGCTGTTACAGCAGGCCGTATTCGCATACGGCTGCATGTAGGGGCCCGGGCAGTTGCGCCCTGTTCCGCATGCCTGCGAAAGCATAAAATAGCGCTATGTACTGCTTTCGCTGGCATGCGGAACAATTCCCGGTTATTAAATATCTTTTAAAACTTTATTCACATGGCTAAAATTCAAACAATTCCCAAATCCAGATTACGAAACAACGAATGGCTGGCGGCAGGACGCGCCATCGAACTGCAAATCCAGATAGCGGGCGCAGCCGTATTGGGCGTAACCGCCCCTTTTGAAAATTACAAAAGGGCCCTGCAAGCTTACGACGACAGTCTCGTAAAACTCACCAAGAGCGCACTGACCGTCGAAATGGCCGCCGCCGATAAAAAACGCGACTCCCTCCAATCTGCCATCCTCGACCAGATACGCACGTTTGCCAACCATTTCGACGCCGGCAAGCAAACGGCAGCACGGCGCCTGGTTCCCTTTGCCGACAAATACAAAAATACCACCCAACTGAGCTTCAACGACCAGACCGGCATGACGGAAAACTTCATACAGGCTGCCGGGGCGGATACGATGAAAGCGGATTTCGAAACCCTCGGCCTGATCGCGTGGATCGGCGAACTCAAAATAGCGAACGCCCGATGCGCCGCCCTCTCCGATGCACGCCGCGTGGAATCCGGCCTGCGCAACACCCCGCAGAAATCAGAAGAGACCCGCCCGGCATTCTACGCGGCCTATGATGCACTGGTGGAAGCCCTCAATGCCCTTGCCCTGGTGAACGGCGACAGCAAATACCTGGAACTCTTCACGTGGTGGAACGCCATGATAGACGAATACCGCGTATCCGTATCCCTGCGCCTCGGAAAAGGCAAAGGCGGAAAAACCGACGGCGGAAGCAGCAACCGGCCTAACCCGGATGCGGGTGGGGGCGGAAGCGACGGGGACAAACCGGAGGAGCTTTAAGCAGTTGACAATTGACAGGTGACAGGTGACAATTGACAGGTGACAGGTGACAGTTGGCAGTTCGATTGATGATTTTTCACGTTAAAATAATATACAATGAAACAGTTCAAATTCTTTTTCCCTTGCCTCTTGCTTTTGGCATCTTGTACGCAGGATGCTGCTTTGCAGGAGAAGGAAGCCTTAGAAATCAGGTTAAGCGCGGGTATTGGCAGCCTGGAGGCTTCCGGGGCTACCCGCGGTGTGATTAACGAAGATTATGCCAAACAGTTGGATGTATCTTTTGCCCGTATCGACCAGACAGGGGCTACTTCTTGGCCCGCTTACACCGGCATAGCCACTCCTTTGGCGGCGACCCGGGCAGGCGGCGCCGGACAGCAGAATATCTCTTTTACGAAGAAGCAGTTTTACCAGAACGGTGAGACGGACAATGGCACGAAGCTGATTGGCTGGTATCCCAACACTGATACATATACTAACGGGACGGTCGCTTTCGACATCAGTAAAGGTACTGTCGATGTGATGCTTACGCCTGAAGTAACGGGTAACAAAGCGGAAACGGAACAGTTTGGCAAGGATGGCCATACCTTCACCTTCAACCATCTGTTGACCCAGGTAACGGTGAAAGCCTTCGCCTCGGTAGACGGCACAGCTGCCATGTGGGGCAAAGTGACTTCCGTCAAGGTGAAGGGCCAGCCTACCACATGCACCGTTACGCTTCCGGGGCAAACTCCCACCGCATGGGGTTCTACTGCGCACCTTTTGCTGAAAAATCCGGAAAATGACACAGACATGGCCACTGTCGACCTGAACGGTTCGTCGGATACCAGCCCCGTTACCCTCGGCTACGCCATGTTTAAGCCGACAACAACACCTTCGTTGACGCTGGAAGTAATCACCGAAAAGGGGGGTACGCGCGACGTAACGGTTACCTTGCCCGGCAATACCGGGACATTTGCCGCCGGCACAGCTTATACCGTCACCTTGAACTTCAAGTCTACAGAAGTAGTACCTACCGCCAGCATCTCCGCCTGGCAGACAGGGGCTTCTATTCCTACAGTCGATTTATAACTATAAAAGAGAGGAAACATGATGAATACAGTAAAAAACAGACATCCGCTGTCCCCTGTAGGGGCAAAGCGGTTGTTTTCCTCCTCCCTCCTCCTGCTCTACGCCTGCATGGGTTTCTCCTCGTGCTCCGCGGAAGAGGACAGGGATGCTCCGGAGGAAGGCACCGCCGTCGGCTTTACGCTTGCAGGCATCAGCGGCGAGGTGACAAACGGCACGGCTACCCGTGCCGCCCTGGACGCAGGCACAACAGTGCGTATGGAAGTCTACAGGACGGGCGCACAAAGCAGCGCCAACCATGTAGCAGGGAAAGAATACACGGTGCGGGCCGACGGTACGCTGTCTGCTACAGACGGTAAAGAATTGCGCCTGATAGAGGGTGCGTATGACTTCTACGCGATTACTCCAGCCTTGCCGGTGGACGCCACCGGCAGTGACCCTGTGGTGTCTGTCCCTCAGCAAACGGACTTTGCCGTTTCGCTGACCACAAACCGGAAGATTAACAAATGGACTGCCGCCGAAGGCAGCAGTGTAAAACGTACCGTTGCCTTGGATGAGCTTGCGCGTAAATGTGCGAAGGTGAATTTCGCCATCGACCTGGCCGAAGACGTGGCTCCCACGATTACCGATACGAAGATTACGGAAGCCAAGCTGACGAATATGCCGTCCGGTGCTACAGCAACAGGTATTACTATGCCTGCCGGCAGTGGCATGGCTACCGTGACCCTGCCTTCAAGCCTCTTTACAACCGATACGAAGAACCCCCGCAATGCGTCGGGCAGCACGGTACTCTTGCCTAAAACGAGCGGCACATTCAGCCTGAGCATGAAGGCGCAGTTCAACGGCGTTACGAGCGTTACGACCCAGTTCCCCGCTTCCAACGTTCCGGCCATGCCTTTCGATGCAGGCAAGGAATACACCTTCACCGTACGGCTGACCAAAGACAAGCTGGGTAATACGACCGCCGGCCTTTGGGTAACGGTCTCCAAATGGCAGAGCAGCAGCCAGGATGTGAACATCGGCGGCGTACCCAACAAAGGACCTATCTACACGCAGTTGCTGGGTGAATGGAAGAATTTGACGTGGGGAGACGTAAATCTCGGCGGCGTGCCTACCGGCCCCATTCCTGTCGGGGTAAGCGGTTGGTGGAACAATATTTACTACAACCCGCACCTGGGCAGTAGCGATCCGGGGAGCAACGACTGACCGGAGATGAAAAAAGATTGACAAAAAAGAACTAAAAACGAATAAAATAAAAACAGAATAAGTTATGAATACCTTTAAATATCTGTTATTAGGTTCACTTTTCCTCGCGTCCTGCAGCGAACAGGAGGAGTTTAAACGCCCCGGTGAAACAGGCGGCGAAACCATAGAAGTGACACAGGACATCCAAGTGAACGTACTGCCCATGCAGTCTATTGCCAGCCCCGCCACCCGTTCGGCAGCCAACGGCAAGCCGGAAAAGGGGGAAGCTGTCAGCTTGACGTACGATGGCGGTGCCACGACCCGCGTGCAAACAGGGTCCGACCCGATGACCTCAACGGAATCTGCAATCCACAACGCTTACATCGTCCAGTTCGACGGGACAGCCCCTACAACCACAGTCGCTTGGGTGAGCGATGATATTAAGAGCCAGTTGGGTAGCGGTGAGCCTATCACTTGCAGTTTCAAAATGGCTTCTGGCAAGAAGAACCGTGTATATGTGATAGCCAACATTGACCAGACTTCCGTCCCTCAGGTAGGGATTACGACGCTTGCCCAGTTCGAGGGACCGGTAGGTATGAAAGGTTACAGCCTGCCATCTACCGGCCTTCCCATGTCCGCCATGCAGGATATCGGCGTGGGCGATGCTTTCGATGTGTTCCAACTAAGAAGCGTATTGGCTAAACTCACATTCAAATGTGAAACTGCAGGGGCAACGCTGAAGCTAATAAACATTCCTTCGGGCTATAGTTTCCTGACCCAGTCCCAGCCGGGGGATAAGGCTGTCCGCCCTTCAGGGATGACATACGATAAAACCATTGCTCCATTAACTTCGGGCAATACCTATTACGTGCCGGAAAATTTATCAGGCCGTAACGACCTGTTGATTCATCCGTATACCCGTGCTCTGGGGATGGCTCCGGCCAACGCCATATATGTTGAGATAACAGATGGTGGCACTACCTACAATCTGTTGTTGGGCGACGGCAGTGCTCCGGACTTTAACTTCACCGGCGGTTACGCTTACAATATCAAAGCGGTTATCAATGGTACGGATACCTATGATTTGCGCGTAGGCAATCCCCTTTCGACAGGTACCGCTATAACAGACCTCAATGCCAGTGGCGAGACGGCCAACTGCTACGTAGCTGGTGCCAACACATGGTATATGTTCAACAGTACGGTGATGGGCAACGGCGCCACCACTCCTGCAAACGGTGCCGCCTTTTCTGCCGACATCATCCCTACCAAACTGAACCCCGCAAGCGCGGATGTGCTTTGGGAAACGGTGAATACAGGAACAGCTCCTGCCCCAGGTGCTATCGTAAATAAGAATCTGTATTTTCTGAAAGACCGCATCTTGTTTAAGTCCGGCTCTACAGAGGGCAACGCAGTCATCGCTGCCCGGGATGCCTCCAGGAATATTATCTGGTCCTGGCATATTTGGCGTATTAACGATACTCCTTCAGCCATTTTGTTGAAAGATATTACGTCCGCCGACAAGAACTTTAGCGTATCCGGTATTCAAATAATGGACCGCAACCTCGGGGCGTTGGAGACGCCGTCAGCTTCTCCCCATACTTATCTTTCCATGGGCTTTCTGTACCAGTGGGGGCGTAAGGATCCATTCCCGAGCACGGCTGCTTTTAGTCCCGGTTCTTGGGCTGCGGCTACCAACGTCAACTTCTCTGCAGACCAGTCTACCACTCCTGCATCCTCTATGGCAACGTCCATAGCTTCGCCTACCAGGTTCTATTGTAGCTATAATTGGTGTACCGTTCGTAATGATAATAATTGGGGTACTCCTTCTACGAGTAATACTGTAACTATAGGTAGCACTTCATATGACAGTAATCGTGGTAGTAAAACCATTTACGATCCTTGCCCTCCGGGTTGGCGCGTACCTGCTCAATACGTATACGCTAATGCTGTCGGCACTCTTAGCGGATTTGATAAGGGTTTCGATTTCAAAGGTAAATTAACCTCGTCTGCCTCAATATTTTTGCCTGCTGCGGGCTATCGATTCGTCAGTCATGGCAGTGCCGACGACCAGGGGGGCGGCGGCTACTACTGGTCGTCGTCGATTCCGCCATTAGGTTTCGATCCGGGCATCGTGTACTTCGGTAGTTCTTCGCTGGACACGTACACTTACTCCCGTGGCTTCGGGTTCTCGGTGCGTTGCGTCCAAGAATATTAAGGGAGGTCCGCCAGGCGTTGTTCGTCCACTTCCGCCTGTCGGCGGATTAGCTAAGGCTGAGCTTCGATTGCCGGCCGCATTCGACTGATTTGATTATTTCTCCAGTGGAAAGTATCCTCCCTGTTCCCTGCTTTTTGAACGAAAATAAAACGATAAATTATGAACAGACTTTTGTTTTTACTCTTTCTCTTTCCGGCTTTGCCTGTCTTTTCGCAGGAGACAGTGACGGATATCCTTTTGGGCGACTCCACCTACCGCCGGGTAATCCTCTCCGGCGAAGACAGCCTGAACTGCTACCTGTCCTATCCGCTGGGGAAATATGAGGTCTTACGCGGTTTCGGCACGAACGCCAGGGAACTGGTCCGGCTGGAGGGCTTTGTGCGGCGTGCCTTTTCCGACACGCTTATCTATGTGCACGACGTGCAACTTACGGGATACTGCTCCATTGACGGGACCTATGCCGCCAACGAGCGGCTCTCCGCGAACCGCGTCAACGGAATGAAACAGTATCTGGACAGGGAGTACGGTTTTTCGTCCCGCTACCCGGTGGAGGTAAGCTCCGTGCCCGAAGACTGGGCTACGCTGGGCAGCCTTGTGGCGGCCTCCGCCTACCCGTGGAAAGAAAAGGCGCTGCAAATTATCCATAGTGCGGACGAACCCGACAGCCGCCAGTACAAACTGATGCAACTGGACAGCGGCGCCCCGTATCGGGAGATGCTTACGGAAGTTTTCCCGCTACTCCGCCGCGTGGAAATCAAAGTGGTGTACGACCTCAGGCGGATTATCGAACGGCGCTACAACCGCAAACTGAGCGATACCGAGTTCCGCGCCATATTGATTCAGGAACAGAAAAAGGCGGAAGTGGACGAACAACGCCTGGCGGACCTCCGCCGGCTCAAGGTAAAACAGGAACGCGCCGAAGCCGAAGCCATCGAGAGGGAGCGGGCGGAAGAACAGCGCCGCCAGGCGGTTATCCGTGAAGAACAGGAACGCATGGAAGCCCGCCGCAAAGCCGAAGAGGCGGAGCGCGAGCGCATCCGTGAAGAACGTCGGAAGTTCGTCCCCGTTCTCGGCATTAAAACGAACCTCGCCTCCTGGGCGGGCCTCACCCCGGAGTTCGAACATACCACCTTTATGCCGAACCTTGCGGCGGAAGCGTTCTTCCTGAAACGCTTCTCGGCGGAGCTCTCGGCCGTTTACTCCAACTTCAGTTTCGGTAGCGGAGGGCACTGGGGTGTGAGCGGCTATAGCCTGGAGCCCCGTTTCTGGCTGAAAGGGGACGGGCATTACAAAGGTTTCTACTTCGGCGTGTACGGACAGGCGGGCAACTTTAATGTGCAACGCGGGGAGGCGGAAACAGGAACGGGAACAGGAATGGAAGCCGCTCCGGCTTCCAACCACACAGGCACTTACTTCGACGCAGGTGTTTCGGTAGGCTATTACCTCCCGCTAACCAAACGCCTGGGGGCTGAATTCGGCTTACGCGGCGGTTTCCATTCGGCAAATTCGCAGTCGTACGACATCCGCGGGGATATCAACTACCTCAGCGGGACGGACGACGCCAACCGCTTCGGGCTGACCCGTATCAATGTGAGTCTGAGTTACAGGTTCTGAAAGAATGAAAAGAACAAAAAAGAACACAAGAATGAAACGAGAAAATTTATTGCTGCTGTTGGGTTGTGTTTCCTTTTTCTCCTGCACGCAGGTGGAACTTACCCCTGCCCCTGACAAGGTAGGTGTTTCCGTACATCCGGACTGGGGTAGCCTGACTCCGGCTTCGGGGATGGAATACTGTTTCTATCCCACAGCCGGTGGCGGAGCTACGGAAATAGAGGGAACCGGCGGGGGATGCGAAACAACGCTTCCGCCGGGCAGTTACCGGCTGCTGGCATACAATACCGGAACCGCAAACATCTCCTTTACCGGCATGGAAAGCTATGATACGGCCGCGGCGGAGGCTGTTCCCACAGCTGCTAAGACCCGTGCGGGCGGGATGACTTTTGTAAAACAACCGTCGGTACTTTATGCAGGCACAAGTCCGCAAGAGTTGGAGGTGCCCCGTTTGGACCCGGTGGAGGTTCAGGCAGGCATGAAGCAACTGACGCGGACCCTCAAACTGTCCTTCAAACTGGATGATATAGAAGGAGTGGAAGCCTTGGAAGGGTATTTCAACGGGGTGTATCCCTCCCTGCTCCTTTCGACAGGCGAAGCGACAGAGGCGGCAAAGGAGGCTGCCCCGCGGGTGGCTACGGCCTTTTCCGCACCTGTCACCCCGACAGCAACCACGGTGGAGGTCTCCCTCCTTGGCCTGCTGGACCCGGAGGGCGGCACGGCCTACCGCAGCACCCTCCGCCTCACACTGAAAGGCGCCGACGGTTGGAGGCAGCAGGCGGATGTGGACCTGACGCGTGTCCTGACAGACATCTTCAAGGCAGGCGGCGAGGGCCTTGTCCTGGAGACGCCGGCCATCGAAATCAGGGTGAAACTAACGTCCGTCTCTTTATCTGCTGCGGTAGAAAGCTGGACGACGGGAACAGGCGGCGGAATCATCTATTATACTCCAACCGCCGGTTTACAGGATTGACAACTTACTATATTTTATAACTTACTAAATTCATAAAAAAATGAAAACAAAAATCGGAATGATGATGGTGGGGCTGGCACTGCTGGCCTCCTGTTCACAGGATAATGAAAATCCTGTAGCCTCTACGGAAGGTAGGATTACCCTCGGCGTAGCCTCGGGAGGCGGCGGTTCGCTGACCCGCGGGGTGGTAAACAACCTGGCAGCCCTCTCGGCCGACGGGGCGAATGTGGGGGTCTACGGCGTACAGACTGCCAATACGGATGCCGTGGCCTCTACCCTGGCAGACTGGACAGCCGCTCCCAAAATGCAGAACGTCAAAACCACGGCTATCAATGCACAAGGCATCATGAGCTGGGCCAATCCGGATAACTACTTCTATCCGAAGGGCGAAGCGAAGAATAACGTCCGCTTCTTTGCTTATTATCCGGTAGCCGCCGCTACGGTGACCACCCCTGCCGGCGCCGGAGTGAGTGAGAAACTGGGATTCACCCTGACGGGCGATGAAGACGTGATGTGGGCTACACCGGTAATCGGTTCGCGCACGCAACCGGCTTCGATGCTGGCATTCAGGCATAAACTGACGCAGTTCACTTTCGTACTGACGGATAATGACGGCAAATTCAACTCGACTTACGGTGCGGTTACGGACCTTAGCGTCACCGCCAATACAAAAGCCACGATGGATATGGAAACAGGCGAGATGAGCAGTTGGAATACCGAAGCGGCGTTGGATGTCTGCAAGGACCAAAGCATCACATTAGAGCAGTCTGTCCCGGTTGCACTGGACAAGGTGCTGATGCTGGAACCGGGAAAAACTTCGTTTGGCGTGACGCTGAAAGCTGCCGGCACAGGTGGCGGTACCGTAACAAAAAACACCGATATCAAGCCGGTGGGCGACACCGCATTTGAAGCAGGCAAGCATTATGTGATTACACTCAGCGTGTCGGGCAATACCCTGATCCAATTGGGCGCCAGCGTGGAAGAGTGGCTGGAAGGCGGCGCAGGAACCGGCTATATCGAATAATAAATAAAATTAACAGAATAAGTTTATGAAAAAAAGTCTATTGTTTATGTGCATGCTTGCCGCTTCTCTGGCAAGCTGTTCACGGGACGAAATTCCGGATGCTCCTGTAACCCCCGGAAAAGAAGATATGGTTGAAATCCGCCTGAATTCGGCTGTCAACCCGCTGGAAGCGAACACGAAGACGCCGTTTATTGGCGACATCACCGGGGCCAACCCGTTGACGGCAAATGTGCTGATGACAAAAACAGCCGGAGGCTTTGCGGCAGGCTCTGTAATCGAGCAGAAGTCGATGACCTTCAAGGCAAACGAAACCAACACGCCGTTGTGGGGCGGGAAACAATACTATCCGGTGGACAATTCGTCTGTTTTTCTTTGCGGACTGCATCCTGATGGAGCGGGATGGACGCAAGGCGCGGATGAATCGACCATGACGTATAAGTTCGACGGCAAGACGGATGTGATGGCTGCCCAGCAGGTGGAAACGAAAAAGACTCAGGCGCAGCAGGAAACGCCGACGTATCCGGTGTTGGCCTTCAAACACCTGTTGACAAACCTTATTGTAAAGGCGGAAGTAGTGACGGAAGCGGACGTAACGGCTGCAGACGTACAGAAAGCCTGGGGAGCTATTACAAGTATCGAACTTGTCAAGGTGCAGGGAGCCGCCGAAAAACGGAAGAATAAGGTAACGGTCACGCTAAAGGATGCAACGGCAGCTACCGCCACGGCTTTCTCTTTGGATGCGACTTACGCCGTCGGTTTCTATAAGATGTCGGGAAAAAACTTTCCGACGACGGGTACCACTCCCGCCGATCCGTTTGTCTTTACCGATGACGCTTTTGCCTCCACCCCGATTCCTGACCCGGCGGCTGCGGTAGCCTATTCGATAATTGCGCCTGTTACAGCTGCGGGAATGAATGACTTCACCCTGCTGGTGAAGACGGAGAATGCAACGGTCGGTGTCGAAGTCCCGGTTAAACTGTTGACCACAGGAGATACGCAGGGCAAATATTGCATCGTCACACTCAAATTCAAGAATACGACTATAAGTGCGACAGCCTCCGTTGCGGCATGGGCAGATGGCGGCACGGCGACGGAAACAATCAAATAGACATCCTGCTTTCATACGGGGATGTGTCAAAAGTCTATATTAGGGAACGCAGACTACGCAGACAGGGCGCAGATTTACGCTGACAATAGTTTTTTATAAAGAATCTGCGTGTTCTGCGTCATCTGTGTTCAGTAATAGCTTTTTTGACACAGCCTCCTATAAATGCAACACGATATGAACAAAAGAGAATTGGCAAAACGAATGGCTGAACGTATGTCTTTGCCTTATCCGGAGGTAATCTATTTTCTGGATACGTTCAATGCCGAACTGGAGGAAGTGCTCAGGAAAGAAGAGCGCCTCGTGATGAAAGGGTTCGGTACCTACTCGCTTTGGAAACAGGCGAGACGCGTGGGACGTAATCCGAAAAACGGTAAGGCATATATAATACCTCCGCGCCTCAGCGTGAAATTCAAACCGGGCAAGGGATTGCTTGCCCGGTTGAACGAGGAATAGATTCCCGGCAGGGATATTTTCTATAAATTTATTAATTGGCAGAAAGTATTTTATTATGAAAAAAGTATTGCTGGCGGCAGGCATCCTGCTTGCGCTCTCGTCCTGCAGCAAGGACGACCGGCTTGTCCCGAATAAGCCGGAACAGGCGGCGGAACCGGTCCGTATCGACCTCCGTGCCCTGGATTATGAGGGAGTGATGACCCTCCTCTCCGAACAAACCTCGCTAAAGGACGTGACCTTTACGGACGGCGACTTTACCCGCACCGTCTTGGAACTGGTGGCTTCGGACGACATTGACCCCGACCAGGCGGATCTGCTGGTATTTAATTCCTCGGACCCCACCGATTCGGTGGAACTGACCGTTTCGCCCGAATATGTTGCGGTGCGGCTTACGGCGGACAGCAAGCTCCTGGCCTACCTCTCTTATGCAGACGGCAGGCAGCAGGCGGAGGTGGCCGGCTTGTATGAGCAGGTAGCCCCTGCCACCCGTGGCGGCGAATCCCTGATGACGCGTAGTGCGGACAACAACTCCCTCCGCCTGGATCTTAGCGGCATACGGGAGGAAATGAAAGCCGGGAACGTGTACGAGTTACCCGAAAGGGAACTCCAATACCAGCCGGCTGTAGCTACCCGCGGATTTTTCTCCAACCTGTTCAATAAGGTGAAGCGGGCTTTCAAAGGTGCACCCGCCCCTGTTCCTAAAATACCCACTGTCGACATTTATTTGCTCCGTGAGAAGGGAAGCAACCCGGTCACCCACGAAATGAACTGGCAGGTAAATGATGCAATCAGCGCGTTAAAGGATGTACAGGGGAATGTAAAGTTCAATGTAAATATCCGGAACTGTGATTTTAGAGGGTCAAGCAATAGTAACAAGGCGATAGATGATTTCCGTACCTGGGTGAACAACAGCCAATACAGGAATACAGACGGTATTTTTATCTTGTGCCGTTGGGGAGGCTGGAATGATAATGTTTTAGGCAGGGCTTATGTGGGTGACTATAATGTGAACAACGACCTGAAAGCCTATGGCATATCCGCCACCAATGCATGGAACAAGTTTACGATGGCGCACGAGATAGGGCATATCTTCGGTGCGGAACATGTTACTCCCAAATGGTACCAGATCTTTTGGACGGCAGATTTGATGTCAGCCAACAGTTATGACTGGCTGGGCAGCGGCAAGCACAAAGACGATGCAAACCGGGAAGAAATCAAGAAAAGGTTGACACTGAATTAATATATCCGGTTGTAAACATTCTATTTATTTCTAAAAATGCCGGCCCTTTTTCCCTGTGGATGGGGAAGGAGGGCCGGTTTTGTATACTATCAGAGCCGGCCTTTTGTGGCGCAGGTGCCAAATTGCCTGCGCTACAATAAACATGGAAAAAAAAATTGAAACGTTTGGAGAACCTGTTCGGGGGCAAAGACCCCGATGTCTCCCTTTTTGAAAAGAAACTTTCGTCGATGAGTGCCGGAACGCGTGAAAGACGCTTGAACGAACTGTGCAGCCTTGCTTTCGGGCATTATGAAGAACTTCCTCGTAAATACCGTAAGTTCGTTTATCTTTACCTGAGGCACAACCGTGCCTGCTATGTCGATTATCTGGTGTCCCGTTCCGTATTAGGCAAGTTCCGTTATTCCCTGCATAACCCGGGACTATTAATACCTGTGTTGCATGTCTTGGAGAGTGCAGACCGGCGCGGACGTATCTCGTATGCACATTTGGCAAGTCTGCTCCTTTTAATCTTTGATTATCCGTATGTGCTGGGAACATTAAAACAGTATCTGTCAAACATCCCCGAAGCCGAACTTTTGCAGGATTTTCTGGAATTGGTGGCGCAAATAAGAATTCAGGGAGAAGAAAAAGGAAAGAAACAGTAAAAACGTATGAGTCGGAACTATCGCGTACGTGTACCATTAATAACCGTTTGTTGTGTTAAAAAAAAGATGAAAAAAAGTTGTGGAAATATTTGGAAGATATGTTCTACAGCACTACTTTTGCACCCGCATTCGAGAGAGAACGGCGGTTGAACATGATGAAAAAACTTTTAGAAAAAAACTTCCTAAAACATTTGGAAGTATAAAATAAAAGTCCTTATCTTTGCATCCACGTTCGCAAAAATAACGAGTAGCGAAACAAGTTCTTTGAAAGATTTACATATCAACTAAAGTAGTACAAGAAAACGTAGAAATACGAACATACCGTCAAGGAAAAGAGACTACGATAAAAAGGATAGTTATATTCTGGGCAAGACAAACAAAATTAACAACGAAGAGTTTGATCCTGGCTCAGGATGAACGCTAGCGACAGGCTTAACACATGCAAGTCGAGGGGCAGCACAGGTAGCAATACCGGGTGGCGACCGGCGCACGGGTGAGTAACGCGTATGCAACTTACCTATCAGAGGGGGATAGCCCGGCGAAAGTCGGATTAATACCCCATAAAACAGGGGTCCCGCATGGGAATATTTGTTAAAGATTCATCGCTGATAGATAGGCATGCGTTCCATTAGGCAGTTGGCGGGGTAACGGCCCACCAAACCGACGATGGATAGGGGTTCTGAGAGGAAGGTCCCCCACATTGGTACTGAGACACGGACCAAACTCCTACGGGAGGCAGCAGTGAGGAATATTGGTCAATGGGCGCGAGCCTGAACCAGCCAAGTCGCGTGAAGGATGAAGGTTCTATGGATTGTAAACTTCTTTTATATGGGAATAAAATGCGGGACGTGTCCTGTTTTGTATGTACCGTATGAATAAGCATCGGCTAACTCCGTGCCAGCAGCCGCGGTAATACGGAGGATGCGAGCGTTATCCGGATTTATTGGGTTTAAAGGGTGCGTAGGTCGTAATTTAAGTCAGCGGTGAAAGTTTGTGGCTCAACCATAAAATTGCCGTTGAAACTGGATTACTTGAGTGTGTTTGAGGTAGGCGGAATGCGTGGTGTAGCGGTGAAATGCATAGATATCACGCAGAACTCCGATTGCGAAGGCAGCTTACTAAACCATAACTGACACTGAAGCACGAAAGCGTGGGGATCAAACAGGATTAGATACCCTGGTAGTCCACGCAGTAAACGATGATTACTAGGAGTTTGCGATACAATGTAAGCTCTACAGCGAAAGCGTTAAGTAATCCACCTGGGGAGTACGCCGGCAACGGTGAAACTCAAAGGAATTGACGGGGGCCCGCACAAGCGGAGGAACATGTGGTTTAATTCGATGATACGCGAGGAACCTTACCCGGGTTTGAACGCATATGGACCGGAGTGGAAACATTCTTTCTAGCAATAGCCATTTGCGAGGTGCTGCATGGTTGTCGTCAGCTCGTGCCGTGAGGTGTCGGCTTAAGTGCCATAACGAGCGCAACCCTTATCACTAGTTACTAACAGGTGAAGCTGAGGACTCTGGTGAGACTGCCAGCGTAAGCTGTGAGGAAGGTGGGGATGACGTCAAATCAGCACGGCCCTTACATCCGGGGCGACACACGTGTTACAATGGTGGGGACAAAGGGCAGCTACCTGGTGACAGGATGCCAATCTCCAAACCCCATCTCAGTTCGGATCGAAGTCTGCAACCCGACTTCGTGAAGCTGGATTCGCTAGTAATCGCGCATCAGCCATGGCGCGGTGAATACGTTCCCGGGCCTTGTACACACCGCCCGTCAAGCCATGGGAGCCGGGGGTACCTGAAGTCCGTAACCGCAAGGATCGGCCTAGGGTAAAACTGGTGACTGGGGCTAAGTCGTAACAAGGTAGCCGTACCGGAAGGTGCGGCTGGAACACCTCCTTTCTGGAGCACAGAGATATGACTATGGTGGTCTCATAAACAAGACAGTATGTTCTTGTACTACGGTTGAATATGTATTCATATATAGATCTCGACAAAAGAAGAGAGAGAAAACAAGAAGCTGGGATGACAATCCCGGGCTAGAAAAGTTGACAGTCCTATAGCTCAGTTGGTTAGAGCGCTACACTGATAATGTAGAGGTCGGCAGTTCAACTCTGCCTGGGACTACTTCTTAAAAGTTGACAGTTGACAATTGAAAGTTGACAGTTAACAATAAAGAAAAACTCAAATCCGGTTTACAGTCAGAGTGTGGGACAAAAACAGTCCATTGTCACATTTCAACTGTCACCTGAACCTTGGGGGATTAGCTCAGCTGGCTAGAGCATCTGCCTTGCACGCAGAGGGTCAACGGTTCGAATCCGTTATTCTCCACAGAAAAAGGGATATAGGACAACATAGTTGCTTAATTGTCAACTGTCACTTGTCAACTGTCACCTGAATAAGATCTTTGACGTATTGGACAACTTCAAAAAAAAAGTAACAAAACAGAGCAAGCTGAAGATATATCAATCCGGCACTAAGTGGTGCCGTGTATAAAGAAAGTAAGCAAGGGCAGACGGTGGATGCCTTGGCTCTCGGAGGCGAAGAAGGACGTGATAAGCTGCGATAAGCTTCGGGTAGGTGCAAATAACCCTTGATCCGAGGATTTCCGAATGGGGCAACCCGGTTGGTAGAAGGCCAACCATTCCGTAAGGAAGGCAAACGTGGGGAACTGAAACATCTAAGTACCCATAGGAGAAGAAAACAACAGTGATTCCGCAAGTAGTGGCGAGCGAACGCGGAACAGCCCAAACCGTTGTTGTTTAGGCAACAACGGGGTAGTAGGACCACGACGTGGCAAGAAATCAGGGAAGTGGAACGTTCTGGAAAGGACGGCAACAAACGGTGACAGCCCGGTACACGACTCCCTGACGCAGCCTAGTGGTATCCTGAGTAGCGCGGGACACGAGAAATCCTGTGTGAAACAGCGGGGCCCATCCCGTAAGGCTAAATACTCCCGAGAGACCGATAGCGAACCAGTACCGTGAGGGAAAGGTGAAAAGAACCTCGAACAGAGGAGTGAAATAGACCCTGAACCCGTCTGCCTACAAGCGGTCGGAGCCATTTTAAGTGGTGACGGCGTGCCTTTTGCATAATGAACCTACGAGTTACTTTCTCCGGCAAGGTTAAGTATTTCAGGTACGGAGCCGAAGCGAAAGCGAGTCTTAACAGGGCGGCATAGTCGGAGGGAGTAGACGCGAAACCAAGTGATCTACCCTTGGTCAGGTTGAAGGTTGGGTAACACCAACTGGAGGACCGAACCGGTAAGCGTTGAAAAGCTTTCGGATGAACTGAGGGTAGGGGTGAAAGGCTAATCAAACTTGGAGATAGCTCGTACTCCCCGAAATGCATTTAGGTGCAGCCTTTATTTAGTATAGCATGAGGTAGAGCGACTGATTGGATGCGAGGGCTTCACCGCCTATCAAGTCCAGATAAACTCCGAATGCGTGCTATATATTGATAAGGAGTGAGGGCGCGGGTGCTAAGGTCCGCGTCCGAGAGGAGAAGAATCCAGACCATCAGCTAAGGTCCCCAAATAACGGTTAAGTTGAACTAACGAAGTCAGACTGCAGAGACAGCTAGGATGTTGGCTTGGAAGCAGCCATTCATTTAAAGAGTGCGTAACAGCTCACTAGTCGAGGAGTCCGGCGTGGATAATACTCGGGCATAAACCGTTTACCGAAGCTATGGATCTCGTAAGAGATGGTAGGGGAGCATTCCAGTGGCGTCGAAGGTGAGGGATAACCCTTGCTGGAGTAACTGGAAAAGCAAATGTAGGTATAAGTAACGATAAAGGGGGTGAGAAACCCCCTCGCCGAAAGACTAAGGTTTCCTGATCAACGTTAATCGGATCAGGGTAAGTCGGGGCCTAAGGATAAGCCGAACGGCGATTCCGATGGAAGAAAGGGTTAATATTCCCTTACTAGTACAGTGAGCGATGTGGAGACGGAGAAGTGACAATCCTGCCATCTGACGGAATAGGTGGTTAAAGGGTGTAGACGTCGATGGGTGTAGGCAAATCCGCACCCAGAGTCGAACCTGACAGTATGCCGAGTGCTTGCACAAGGCAAAATGGATGTAAACAGGCTCCCTAGAAAATCCGCTAAGCATATCATTGTAGTACCCGTACCACAAACGGACACACGTAGTTGGGTTGAAAATACTGAGGCGCTCGAGTGATTCACGGTTAAGGAACTAGGCAAATTGACCCTGTAACTTCGGGATAAAGGGTCCCACTGTAACAGGTGGGCGCAGAGAATAGGTCCAGGCAACTGTTTAACAAAAACACATGGCTGTGCGAAATAGAAATATGAAGTATACAGCCTGACACCTGCCCGGTGCTGGAAGGTTAAGAGGAGATGTCATCGCAAGAGACGCATTGAATTGAAGCCCCAGTAAACGGCGGCCGTAACTATAACGGTCCTAAGGTAGCGAAATTCCTTGTCGGGTAAGTTCCGACCTGCACGAATGGTGTAATGATCTGGACACTGTCTCAACCGTGAGCTCGGTGAAATTGTAGTATCGGTGAAGATGCCGATTACCCGCGATGGGACGAAAAGACCCCGTGAACCTTTACTATAGCTTTACATTGAATTTGGGCACTTGATGTGTAGGATAGGCCGGAGGCCATGAAGCAGGTACGCCAGTATTTGTGGAGCCGTCGTTGAAATACGGCCCTTTGATTGTTTGAGTTCTAACCCGCGGCATGCGGGGACACTGTATGGTGGGTAGTTTGACTGGGGTGGTCGCCTCCAAAAGAGTAACGGAGGCTTCTAAAGGTACCCTCAGACCGATTGGTAACCGGTCGCAGAGTGTAATGGCATAAGGGTGCTTGACTGGGAGACAAACAAGTCGATCAGGTAGGAAACTAGAGCATAGTGATCCGGTGGTTCCGCATGGAAGGGCCATCGCTCAAAGGATAAAAGGTACTCCGGGGATAACAGGCTGATCATTCCCAAGAGCTCATATCGACGGAATGGTTTGGCACCTCGATGTCGGCTCGTCACATCCTGGGGCTGGAGAAGGTCCCAAGGGTTGGGCTGTTCGCCCATTAAAGTGGCACGCGAGCTGGGTTCAGAACGTCGTGAGACAGTTCGGTCTCTATCTATCGTGGGCGTAGGAGATTTGAGGGGTTCTGACACTAGTACGAGAGGACCGTGTTGGACAGACCACTGGTTTACCGGTTGTACCGCCAGGTGCACCGCCGGGTATCTAAGTCTGGATTGGATAAGTGCTGAAAGCATCTAAGTACGAAGCCAGCCTCAAGATAAGATCTCCCTCAAGGGTCGTTGTAGACTACAACGTTGATAGGCTACAGGTGTAAGGGCAGTAATGTCGAAGCCGAGTAGTACTAATAGCCCGAGACTTTCTTATACATAAAGGATTGATATATCAGCAGATGGCGAAAGCCATATGGCTCGAAGAGTTACTCCAAAATATGGAGTTGTCCAGTCAAAATCTTAATAAACGATATTAAGGTGGTTATAGCGTTGGGGATCCACCTCTTCCCATTCCGAACAGAGAAGTTAAGCCCAACCACGCCGATGGTACTGCGTAAAAGTGGGAGAGTAGGTAGCCGCCGTCTTAAATAAGCGAAAGCTTAGAGAGGAAAAGGAGTTAGTCGAAAGGCTGACTCCTTTTTTCGTATGTGGCGATATGGGCACAGAACGAAGAACGAGGTACGCGGATTGGTCGGATGAAGACGGATAAGAATTAATTTTTTAATTTAAAAATCCGTTCTTATCTGCCCTATCCGCGTTATCCGTAAACCTGGTTCTTCGAGTATAAATATATAATTAGTCGAATTCTAATTTTATTACGGCTCCATAGGAGGGAACATTTTTGAATGCTTCTTTCAGGTCGTATTCGCCGGCATAGACGCGGGCGCAGGTTAAAACTCCGCCATGAGCGAAAAGGCATACCTTTTCTAATCCGCTATTTCTTACTTCTTCTAAGAAAGAACTTACCCGGTTATATTGTTCCTGCAAAGATTCACCGGAAGGTGCGGGTACATTAACCCAATCGTTGAACCATTCTTTGGAACGGGGATCGGATGATAGTTCTTCCCATGATTTCATTTCCCACTCTCCAAAGCTGATTTCTTTGATGCGGTCTTCTCTTTCTGCATCCGGATAACCGCAATAGGTGGCTAAACGGAGACAACGTGTAAGCGGACTACTCCAGACCTTGTCGAATGTCTGACCGGATAGATTCTCTTTTACGACTTTCGCCTCATCTTCAAAGGATGAACGGACGGGGACGTCTGTTTGCCCGTAGGCATAACCAGCCGGGACGTCAACAGATGTGTGTCTGACCAGATAGATTTCCATATTATATTGTTTATATCATTGTTGTATAAATAACAGTAATTCCCAGGTAAAAGCTCAATTCGCAGAGTAGAAATGTAGCTCCGCAGCAATCGCCCGTATAACCTTGTATTTTGTTTTTCATCAGGCTGGTGAGAATGTAAAAAACAATTACAGGTAATAAAGCTGCCAGGAAATAGACCGGTTTGGGAAGCCAAAGAAGGGGGATGAGAGCGGAGAAAAGACAAAATGTATATTCACCTGCCGTCATCCGGCTGTAGACCGTTTTGTTCTTGGCTTCTTCCTCTTTGCGTGCATAAGGGAGGCGGTTGATAATCATTCCGGCAACCCCTTTGGAAAAAGGATCGCCAGCCAGTATGGCACTGCCTGCTATTGCTACAGGCAAACTGCTCAGTAATGTATATAGAAGTCCGAAATAGAGTATCAATCCGATTACTCCGTAGCTGCCGATATGTGAATCCTTCATAATGGCAAGAATACGTTCGCGGGAAGTACCTCCTCCGAAACCGTCGAAGAAATCGGCAAGCCCGTCTTCATGCAGGCATCCGGTTACCAGCAACCGGGTAATAATAGCCAACAGTACCGCTACCCCAACGGGCAGAATTAATGAACTGGCATATAGAACAAGCACAGATAACCCGGCTGTCAACCAACCAGCCAAAGCCCAATGACTGACAATATTCTTGAAATATTCGGCAGGAACTTCGGCCACCCGCCAGAAGGGTAACCGGGTAAAGAATATGAAGGCGGCAAGGATACGCAGCATACGTGTAATTGATGATTGATTGTTGAATATTTAAAATGAAATCCCTGGAAATTTAGAAATATTTGGTAATAGCAGCCTGACGGAAACTATGCATTTCATTAATCATCCGAACGGCGGATTCTACAATCGGATAGGCACAAACGGAACCGGAGCCTTCACCCAAACGTAATCCGAGATTCAAAAGCGGTTTTGCCTGAAGATAATCCAGTATGCGTTTATGACCGGCTTCATCGCCACAATGTCCGAATATGCAGTAAGGTAACATTTCCGGATATAATTTGGAGGCGGCAAGTACACAATTTGTCATAATAAAACCGTCTACCAGAATAATCATTTTCAGTTCGGCGGCACGAAGCATACCGCCTACTGCCATAACCATCTCATATCCTCCGAAATAACGTATGATATCGAGCGTGCTGTTATCTCCCTTATAATTCTCCAAAGCCTTTTTCAGGACATTATATTTGTGTCTGATACCTTCGTTGTCCAATCCGCTTCCGGCACCGACACATTCAATCAGGGGGACCCCGGTCAGGCAGGTCATCCACATGCTGGAAGTCGCCGTATTGCCTATACCCATTTCTCCGAAGCTGATAACATTGCATCCCTCATTATAACAGTCTGTAACAATATCCGCACCGTAACGGAGAGCCAGTTCCATTTCCTCTTGTGTCATGGCGGCTTCGTGAAGGTAGTTGCGTGTTCCTTTCCGTATTTTCCTATCGATTAATTGCGGAATGGGAGGAAAATCGAAATCGACCCCTCCATCTACGATTTTTATTTCCACACCATGCTGGCGTGCAAGAAAGCAGACGCCGGCACCGCCATTTAAAAAATTATGAATTACCTGGCGGGTAACTTCTTTAGGCGATTTGCTGACACCTTCGTCGGCGATGCCATGGTCGGATGCATAAATAACATTGAATGGATGATGGAGCGCAGGTGATAATGTTTGTTGGATCAGGCCGATTTGCAGGGCGAGTTCCTCTAATACGCCCAGGGAACCTTTGGGTTTGGTGAGATTTTCAATTTTGTCTTGTAGAGCCGTTGCGATTGTTGTATCAGGCTTTTGAATATTAAAAGTAATCATGATATTATGTTATTTGACTTTCATAGGAATACCACTGACCATCAGGACGACTTCGTCTGCTTTTGAAGCAATATATTGGTTAAGCCATCCTTGTAAATCCGTGAATTTACGTTGTACCGTATCCGGAGAAACCCCTCCGAGTCCGATTTCATTTGTTACGAAAATCAGGTATGCATCCTGTTCCGCCAGTTTATTGAATTCGTTTTTCAGTTCATTTAAAGAACGTTCGACATTGCTGTCGTTATCGAAAAAGAAATTGGTTCCCCACAGTGTTACGCAATCAATTACAACTACCCGTCCGTTCAAATCATGACGGCTTAGCTGTTTTTCTTCTTCAATATTCGTCCATTCCGGTCCGCGATCTGCCTGATGGCGAAGGACACGTTGCCGGAATTCATCGTCCCAGACCCGTGAAGTCGCCAGATAGACCGGATTAGAGGCAAGCGACAGAGCCAGGCGTTGTGCATATCCGCTTTTACCGGAACGTTGTCCTCCGGTAACCAAAACGATGTGCTTGCTTACCATTCCTTACTCATCTTTAGGTTTGTTCCGTAAATTATTCCGTTTAGCTTTATTAGCCGGATTGTTACGGCTGGTTTTACGCAGGCTGGCTGATTTGGGAGAAGCAGCAATACGTTGTGCCACGGCAGAACGGCTCAGCGATTTGCCGAATTTAGGTTGCATGGCTTCCTTCAGTAATTTTTCATCTGCATTTGCCTCCTTGTGAGGTTTTGAGCCGCTTTTCGCTGCTTTACGGGCAGCAGCGTATTTATTATATTTTACATATTTTCCGGGGCGTAAGCCGTTGGATGCAGGGCCGGAAGATTGGGTATTTGCCTTTTTTTCGGGAGAAGAGGCTTTTGCCGGGGTGGATTTCATCTCCTTTTCTGCAATACGCGGGGCTGGCTTGCCGGCGGCGGCACGTGCTTTCTCAATTGCCTGTTTACTTAACTGGATGCGTACATCATCCAAAAGGACAATATCATTTTCTGAAACTTTCTGTCCGACATGAGGCAAATTCCCATTTACGGTGACACGACCGCTTTCTATAAATTCGTCAGCTTCCCTGCGTGAGCAGATACCCGTATCACTAATTAGTTTATTCAGTCTTATTTCCATTTTCTTCGTTATTTTTTAATGTATGATTATTGATAACAGACAAACTAATAAGCCCATCGCGAGCTCTGTGTTGTTGTTTATCTGTATGGCTGTTAACATGTCGTCGGTAGTAAAGGTTCGTTCGTTCGTGCCGATGTAAGGTTTTTCAACCGGCTTTCCAAAATAATCGTGGGTACCTCCGAACCTGCAATCCAGTATGGCTGCTAATGCAGATTCCGGATATCCGGAATTCGGGCTGGCATGTGCAGGGCCGAAGCGTTTTACGAAATCCATTTTATTAAGATTTCCTGAAACAGCCAGCATGAGCCATGCGGTAATCCTTGCAGGAATATAATTGGCTATATCATCCAAGCGGGCGGCTGTCCGTCCGAAGTCGATATACCGTTCGTTTTTGTAGCCAATCATGGAGTCGAGTGTATTTACCATTTTGTATGCCATCATGCCGGGCAGTCCGAGTAATGCGAACCAGAACATGGGGGCAATAACCCCGTCGCTAAGATTTTCTGCTAAAGTTTCCAAAGCTGCCGCCCGGATTTCTTGAGGAGAAAGTGAAGAGGTATCGCGTCCGACAATACGTCCGACTTGTTGCCTGCCTTCTTCCGTACTTCTATCTACGGCTTCGAATACAGCTTTTACTTCTTTAACCAATGTTTTTCCTGCCAGACAGTAAAATACTCCGATACCTATGAGGATGGTTTCCAGATAAGGGTGAATCCGGTTTGCCCAATTCAGTACTACCAGACAGAGTATAAAAACACCTGCTATAAGCGCAATTGCCGATAATGTTCCTTTCAAGGCCCGGTCATTTCCCTGGTTCCATTTTTTTTCAACATACGAAATAGCCTTGCCAAAGGCTACGACCGGGTGTGGCCATCCTTCGGGATCTCCCAATATGCGGTCGCCCAGCCAACCGCCCAGGAATGGGATTATTTTTGATAAGTAAGCAGGTTGAGATATCCAATACATAATAACTGCAAAGGTAGAAATATAATTTTAGTATTTGTGGCGTTTTTTGTTTTGAAAATTCCGCTAAATAGCTACCTTTGTTCTATGCTTAGGATTATAACACATATTGAACGTTTGCTTTTGGTGCATGATTGTGTGATTGTGCCTAAATTCGGTGGTTTTGTTTTGCAGGCAGTTCCGGCTGTCCGGGAAGCAGGAAATCATACGTTCCGTCCTCTGCGGAAGGAAATCGGTTTTAACATGACCTTGCAGCATAACGACGGCTTGTTGGCAGAATCGTATATGCAGATGTATCACGTGAATTACCGTCAGGCGCAATTGATGCTGGAAGAAGATATAGCGGATATGACATCTTCCTTGCAGCGTAATGGGAAACTTTCGTTGGGTGTGTTGGGTTCATTCAGTATAGGACAGGAAGGACAGATGGTATTCCGTCCCGAAGAAACGGATTTATTTAGCGTTAATTCCTATGGTTTGCCGGCATTTCATTTCCCTGTTTTAATGCCATTACAGGTAGAACGTGAGGAAGTGTCCCTTCTTACCGAAAAAAAGAAAAAAAAGAAAGATACATTTTATATACCGGTCAGCCGGAAATTGCTTCGTGCCATGGTCGCTTCGGCGGCAGCTATCGCTTTATTCCTGTTGGTTTCAACTCCGGTAAAGGATGTGAATCAGGATGCGTATACAGCCAGTTTTATTCCAACGGAGATGGTCTCCTATAAATCGGCAGTTGCAACGGAACAGCAGAAAGAGGAGATAGCAGAAGTTGTAGTAGCTCCAGAAGTTTCTGTTCCAGCATCGGTTGTTAATGCAACACCTGCTCCAAGGAAGCAGGAAGTTGTATCGAAACCGGAAATCCGTACGGAACAAGCAAAGACGAACGTTAAGATGTATCATATTGTAATAGCCAGTTTCCCTTCCGAAACACAGGCGGATGAGTATATAGCCGGAGTTAATAAGGGCGAATGCAAGCATGTAAGTAAAGTGGTACGGGATGGAAAGTACCGTATTTATGCAGACCGTTTCGATAATCGTAAGGATGCGGAAACTTATATGGCTACACTTCGTCAGAATCCGAAATATAAGGATGCCTGGTTATTTATCAGCCGTTAATTATCCCAATTTTATTCTTCTTTTGATTTGGCTTGCCGTTTCTTTTTTAAGCGGCCTGCTTTTCTTAGTGCCTGATCCAAAATGTACTGTATTTGCCCGTTGGTACTGCGGAACTCGTCCGCAGCCCAGGCTTCAATAGCATCCATCATTTCAGCGTCTATACGCAATATGAAATTCCGGGTTGTATTTTCATTCTCTTTTTTTGCCATTTCTTAATTCAGTTCTGTTTACTGGTATAAAGTACCTGTATTGATTACCGGTTGCGCAGATTCGTCTGCACAAAGAACTACCAGCAGATTGCTTACCATTGTTGCTTTCCGTTCCTCATCGAGATTGATGATGCCGTCTTTCTCCAATTTTTCCAAAGCCAGATGAACCATGCTGACAGCCCCTTCAACAATACGTTCGCGGGCTGCAATAATAGCATCCGCCTGTTGTCGCCTTAACATGACGCTTGCTATTTCAGAAGCATAAGCAAGATAATTGATTCGGGCTTCTATAATTTCTATACCGGCAATTGATAAGCGGTTGTTCAGTTCGGCTTCAAGGCGTTGTGTCACTTCGCCATTGTTGTCGGAACGGAGGGTTACCTTATCTGTTGTTTCGTTGGCATCATAAGCATACATACCCGCAACCTGACGGAGTGCCGCATCACTTTGTATCAGAACAAATTCTTTTACATTGCCGGAAATGTCGAATGTGGCTTTGTATGTGTCTTTTACTCTCCATACAACAACAGCCCCTATCATGACCGGGTTACCTACCTTATCGTTTACCTTGATCGGTTCGATATCCAGGTTGAAAATGCGTAGGGTAACTTTTGTTTTCGTTAATAATGGATTGATCCAGTAAAAACCGTTTTCCGTAATTGTCCCGGCATATTTTCCAAAGAAAGTCAAAACCTTAGAATTGTTCGGCTGGATAATAATAAAACCGGGAATCATGAAAATAAAACATACAGTACAGAGTAGACCCAAAGCATGGTTTGCGATGTGCGGCAGATTAAAGAGAAACACTGCAACAATTATTAAAATCAGCATGATTAACAGTGCACCGAAGCCTGTTATTTTAATACCATTGTAAGTTTTTTCAGATGTCTTCATAATGATTGGTATTTGATATTATTTTGATATCACAAAAGAAAGCGTTTTTTTAGAAAAGAGCAAATAAAATCTTTCTTTTTTTATGAGTAGATATATAAAATATTCTATAGCTTTGCCTACTCAAATTAAGCTTGATTGGAATTTCAGTTAGATACAAACAATAAGGAGTTTCAGGATGCGTTGCAACTGATAACCCATACACGCCAGTCCGTTTTCCTGACAGGGAAAGCAGGAACTGGAAAATCCACGTTCCTTAAATACATCTGTTCCCAGACTAAAAAAAAGTATGTGGTGCTCGCACCGACCGGTATTGCGGCAATCAATGCGGAAGGAGTTACTTTACATTCTTTTTTTAAGCTGCCTTTTCGTCCGATGTTGCCGGATGATCCGGATCTGAGCCTGAAAGACGGGCGTATTTTTGAATTTTTCAAATACAGGAAACAGCACCGGAAGTTAATTGCCGAAGTCGAGTTGATTATCATTGATGAAATTTCGATGGTAAGAGCCGATATAATAGATTGTGTAGACCGTATCCTGCGTGTCTTTTCCGGGAATATGCGCCTTCCGTTCGGAGGAAAGCAACTTTTATTTGTGGGAGATGTTTTCCAGTTGGAGCCGGTGGTTCCGTCCGACCAGAAAGAAATATTGAGTTTGTTTTATGCCAGTCCTTTCTTTTTTTCGGCACGTGTTTTTAAAGAAATAAATCTGGTACCTATAGAACTCCAAAAGGTATACAGGCAGACAGATGCTGTTTTCATCAATATCTTGGACCGGATTCGTAATAATGCCGCCCGTAAGCAAGAATTAGATATCCTGAATGCCCGTTATTTTCCTGATTTTTCGCCGCGTAATGAAGATATGTATATCACGCTGGCTACCCGCCGCGACCAGGTAGATTTTATTAATGAAAAGAAATTGGCGGAGTTGCCCGGTGACGAATTTATAGCTCATGGGAAAGTGGAGGGTGATTTTCCCGAATCTTCTCTTCCGACCCAGTTGAATCTTTCAATAAAAGAGCAGGCACAGGTTATTTTTATCGATAATGATTATGAGCGCCGTTGGGTAAATGGAACCATCGGTATGATATCGGGTATCGATGAGAATGGAAATGTCTATGTCCTGTTGGAAAGCGGAGTCGAGTATCTGGTAGAACCGACTTCCTGGCGTAACTATAAATATAAGTATAATGAAAAAGAGAAACGGATAGAAGAGGAGATTGTCGGTACTTTCGAGCAGCTTCCTATCCGTCTGGCCTGGGCTATAACGGTGCATAAAAGCCAGGGGTTGACTTTTAACCGCGTTGTAGTAGACCTTACAGGCGGTGTTTTTGCCGGTGGGCAGACTTACGTTGCATTGAGCCGTTGTACTTCTTTGGAAGGTCTTGTCTTGAAAAGTAAAGTGTCGTCGCATGATATATTTGTGCGGAAAGAAATTGTACAGTTCAGCCAGATTTTTAATGACCGGCAATTGATAGAAAAGAGTTTGCGTGAAAATGAGGCGGAATTATTATATGCCCGTGCCATCCGTTCGTTTGATGCCGGAGATATGAAAGAGGCTGTCGAAGCCTTTTCTGCAGCTCTTAGCAAGAGAAATGAATTAGAGAAGCCGGAGATGCAACGGTTACTACGGTTTAAGTTGCAACGCCTGAATACGCAACGTTCCCAGATTAAAAAACTCCGTGAAGAGATACATGCCCAACGGGAGATACAGAAAGAATATGCGCGTGAGTATTATCTGATGGGAAATGAGTGTATTACGACTGCGCATGACCCGAATGCCGCCATCCGTTCGTTTGACAAAGCACTTAAACTGTATCCGGAATATGTGGATGCGTGGGTTCGCAAAGGTGTGACATTATTAGATATAGGAGATAGTTTTCAGGCGGTCACCTGCCTGAATGAAGCGGTGAAATTGAATCCGGGTTCTTTTAAGGCACGTTATAACCGGGGAAAATGTTACCTCCAATTGAAGTATTACGAAGAAGCAGTAAGCGATTTTATGAAAGCGGTCGATATAAAGCCCGATCATGCATCCGCACACGAATATTTGTCCGAGGCATTTCTTCATACCGGAGAGGAAGAATTGGCACGGCAGCATAAAGATATTGCAGACCAGTTGCGTGAAAATAGAAAAGGCTGATAAAAAATAATCAAAACATTTGAAAATTATATGTTTTAGTAAGTGTGCATGAATACATAATTCTATATCTTTGTACCGTTTTTAAGAAAAAGTATTTTTTCCTTTCTTTTTAAACTCTACATTGTATGGGGAAATATTATTTGATTTTTTTACTTCTTTGGTGCATAGGAGGTTCATTGAGGGCACAAATGACAACCTCAGGTATAAATGGAAAAGTAACGGCGGATGGAGATGTTTTGATTGGGGCTTCGGTCCAGGCAATACACGAGCCATCAGGTACGGTTTACGGGACAACAACAAATATGGAAGGGCAATATAGTTTGCAGGGGCTTCGTACGGGAGGACCTTATATTGTTGAAGTATCTTACGTTGGTTTCCAGAAAGCAGTCTTTAAAAATATAACATTGCAACTCGGTGAAAACTATTTGTTGAATGTGGCATTAACGGAATCGGCTACATTGGATGAAGTTTTCATTACAGCTTCTAAAAGTGCTTTATTTAATTCGCAAAAAACAGGGGCAGCGCAAAATTTTAATCAGTCCCAAATACAGGCTATTCCGTCCATCAAGCGTAGCATTTTCGATATTACGCGGTTAAATCCAATGGCTATTAATACGAGTGGCGGAATGTCTTTTGTCGGGTCAAGTAACAAATACAACTCATTCTTAATTGATGGTACAGCCAATAATGATATATTCGGACTTGCACCCAGCGGAACGAATGGCGGACAGGCAGGGGCCAATCCTATCTCTTTGGATGCTATCGAAGAGATACAGGTAGTAATAGCACCTTTCGATGTCCGTCAGAGCGGGTTTACAGGGGGCGGCATCAATGCAATTACCCGGTCGGGAACAAATACATTTCATGGTTCGGCTTACGGTTATTTTAATAATGAGAAATTTTATGGGAAAACTCCGGGCGATACAGACGACCGTAAACGTTTGAGTGACCTTTCCACAGAAACTTATGGTGTAACACTGGGTGGTCCTATCATCAAAAACAAACTCTTTTTCTTCACAAACTTCGAACGTGTAAAGGAAACAAAGCCTTCGACAAACACGATAGGTTCTTCCGCATCGAATGTAACTGCAGATGAAGCAAACGCCGTGATTAATAAAATTTCCGAGTTAACAGGTGGATATAATGGAGGTGGCTATGCACCTTTGGATATAGATACGTATTCCAATAAATTTTTAGCACGTCTGGACTGGAATATAAATCAACGTAATAAGTTTACGATTCGTTACAGTTTGTTGGATGCACGTAGCATGGTATTTTCAAATAATATGTCAGCCGCTCATCTGAATGATAATGGATATTATATGAATAACTCGACCCATTCGCTGGTAGCCGAGCTGAACAGCCAGATTAGTTCCGATTGGACAAATGAATTCCGCGCAGGCTGGACCCGTGTTCGCGATAGCCGTGATCCGATAGGCCGACCGATGCCATATGTTAAAATCCTGAATCTATCGAAAGGGGCTTCCCTGGAGTTTGGTTCGGAATCCAATTCTACGGCAAACTCATTGGGACAGGATATTTATACGCTTGTCGACAATGTTTCATGGAATAAGGGGAATCATTTTTTTACTTTCGGAACATACAATGAATTTTTCCATTTTACGAATTTGTATATTTCCAATAATTACGGAGCATATACTTATAATTCTCTTGATGACTTTTTGTCGGTTGGAACAGCCAATGAGGCTATGCCTTCATTTTATTCATACGCTTATTCCCGGAAGGATGTAACGGGAACAACCCGCTGGACTCCAACATTCGGGGCTGCCCAGTTAGGTTTTTATGCACAGGATGACTGGAAGCTGACAGACCGTTTCCGTCTGACGTATGGCTTGCGAATAGACATACCTTTGTTTTTTGATAAACCAAGGGCTAATGAAGAGTTTAACCAATCGGACATTGCTCGTGAGTATGGAATTGCAACACAACAGTTACCTTCAGCTAAAGTCCTTTGGTCGCCGCGTGCCGGATTCCGTTGGAACCTGGATGAGGAAGGAATGACTTTGCTTCGTGGCGGATTGGGACTTTTCACAGGACGTGTACCTTTTGTCTGGATTGCAAACGGTTTTTCAAATACAGGAGTGGAAATGGGTAAAACTTCATTGAGTTCTGCCGCCGATTTTGAAAAAGCAAAAGCAGACGGTTTTAAATTTAATGCCGATCCCGCGCATCAGTATCCATACCCGGATGACCGGAATCTGGAAACAAAGGCAATTACTTCTGAAGTGGATGTGGCTGATAAGAAATTTAAATATCCTTCGGTTTTCCGTATTAATCTGGCATTGGAACATACGTTCCCATTCGATATAAAAGGTAGTGTAGAAGGGCTTTATTCAAAAACACTGAATAATATCTGGTACGAAAACCTGAATTATAGACAAGTAGGTACTTTAGGCAATGGGGGTGACGACCGTCCGGTTTACCAAAAACAGTCGAATAAATATACCCAGATTATGTATCTGACGAATACCAATAAAGGATATTCCTATAATATAACCGCTAAGTTGGAAAAGGCTTTTGACTTTGGCCTGAGTGCGATGGTAGCATATACCTATGGCCAGTCGAAATCATTAACAGACGGAAACTCTTCACAGGCATATTCCGGCTGGAAATTTAATCCGACATATTACGGAGATGCCAACCCGGAACTTACCTGGTCGATGTTTGATGTCCGCAACCGTATTGTAGGTATTGTCTCTTATACAAAAGACTATGCCAAACATTTCGGAACTACAGTCAGTCTTGTGTATAACGGTCAGACCGGCGGACGCTATTCCTTATTGTATAATAATGATTTGAATGGTGACGGTTGGAGTAATGACTTGTTATATATTCCGACAGATGCGGAGCGGAATCAAATGGTCTTTGTGGATAACTATGACAAAGGCCAGTTGAAAGCTACAGCGGCAGAGCAGAAAGCGGCTTTTGCGAACTGGATCGATGGTAATAAAGAGTTAAGCAAATCAAAGGGCGAACATTTGAAAAGAAACCAGATGGTAATGCCGTTCGAACATCATTTCGATTTCCATATCGCTCAAAACTTTTATATGAATGTAGCCGGTCGCCGCCATACGTTGCAGGTAAACTTCGATATCCTGAACGTAGGCAACTTATTTAATAAAAAGTGGGGACTTTATAATAAAACCACTACCGGTTACGATTTAGCTCCTGTGGTGGCAACCGTAGCAAACGGGCAGGCAACTTATAAATTTATTGATCCGGGAAAGATGGTGACTGCCATAGACTTGGATTCCCGTTGGCATGCCCAGGTAGGGGTGCGTTATATCTTTTAAGAAAGGAAGAAAATTATATTACCGGAGGCTGATGACGCAGAATTTACAGATCTCTGCGTCATCAGTGTTTTTTAGTACCGGTTTTGTAAAGTCTTTCAGATTTTTGTAGCAGAACCTTTAATTACGCATAAATATTCATGCCGGCACAGAAAGATAACTGACTGCTGCCTTTTCTAATTTCAACTTTGTTCTCTCTGGCCAGCCATCCTATGGCCGACCATAAATCCGCTTCTGTCAGGGATGATGCCGATTTCAACTCTTCAAAGCTCCAGCATTTGCCTTCTAACAACAAATTACAGATTGTTCCGGCATTCAATCCAATAGTTCCTTTAGTCATGATATCCAAGTTTATATTAATCTTATCCGTTGAATAAACAAGGCGGGACGCATAAAAGATTTCGAATTAAAGGTGTTTTAGAATCTTTTAAAATAGGAGAGAAAAAGTTCGTTTTTCTTTTAAATCGATAATTTTACGGCTGGCATTTTATAAAATGCAATATAAAAGCGGTTGTTTGCTTGATAAGTGTAAGAAAAAATAAGATTTTTCTTTTAAATCCTTTGCTGGTATAAATTATTGTTCTACATTTGCAGCGTTAAACAAAAAAGAAACAAGAGATGATGAACAATGTATTACATATTATTCTCGTGGTGGTCCTTCTAGTCATTAGTAGGTAAGGAGAAAGGTGTGTAAGAAGTTGTGAAATCGTGCAAGATATTTCTTAGAGCCTTTCTCCCTATAGAGAAGGGCTTTTTTTATGGTAAAAAGATAACGATAAAAAACAGATAAGATGAAGAACCCGTTAAGAAGTTCATACAGTACAGAAGGTCGCCGGATGGCTGGCGCACGTGCTTTGTGGCGCGCCAACGGCATGAAAGAAGAGCAGTTCGGCAAACCGGTTATAGCAATTGTCAATTCATTTACACAATTTGTCCCCGGGCATGTACATTTGCATGAAGTAGGACAGTTGGTAAAAGCTGAGATAGAAAAATTAGGTTGTTTTGCAGCTGAGTTTAATACGATTGCAATTGACGACGGTATAGCCATGGGACACGATGGAATGCTCTATTCCCTTCCTTCCCGCGATATTATTGCAGACAGCGTGGAATATATGGTAAATGCCCATAAGGCGGATGCGATGGTTTGTATCAGCAATTGCGATAAAATTACGCCGGGTATGCTGATGGCTTCCATGCGGTTGAATATCCCGACTGTATTTGTTTCCGGTGGTCCGATGGAAGCCGGAGAACTGGACGGACGTCATCTCGACCTGATCGATGCAATGATAGAATCTGCCGATACATCAGTAAGCGATGAACGGATTTCACAGGTGGAACGGAATGCCTGTCCGGGTTGCGGATGCTGCTCCGGCATGTTTACCGCCAATTCGATGAACTGCCTGAACGAAGCAATCGGTCTGGCTCTTCCGGGAAATGGCACGATTGTGGCTACACATGCCAACCGTGTGCAGTTATTCCGTGATGCGGCAAAACAAATCGTGGAAAATGCTTATAAATATTACCGTGACGGCGACGACTCGGTTCTTCCCCGTAATATAGCGACCCGCCAGGCTTTCCTGAATGCCATGTCGCTGGATATTGCGATGGGAGGCTCCACCAATACCGTATTGCATTTATTGGCAATAGCACAGGAAGCTGAAGCCGATTTTACGATGGATGATATCGATATGCTTTCCCGTAAGACACCTTGCCTGTGTAAAGTGGCTCCCAATACACATACCTATCATGTACAGGATGTAAATCGTGCCGGAGGAATTTTAGCAATCATGGATGAGCTGCTGAAAGCCGGTTTAGTGGATGGTACTGTGAAGCGGGCGGATGGAATGACATTGGCTGAGGCCGTAAATATGTATTCCGTAACCTCCCCGAATGTATCTCAGGAAGCAGTGAAGAAATATAAGAGTGCTCCGGCTCATCGTTTCAGTATACAGATGGGGTCGCAGGAAACTTATTATAAAGAACTGGATACGGACCGTACAGCCGGTTGCATCCGCGATTTCGAACATGCGTATTCCAAAGATGGGGGATTAGCTGTTCTGAAAGGAAATATCGCTTTGGACGGATGTGTGGTAAAGACTGCCGGTGTAGACGAAAGTATCTGGAAATTTGCAGGACCTGCAAAGGTTTTTGATTCTCAGGATGCAGCTTGTGAAGGAATTTTGGGTGGAAAAGTTGTTTCCGGTGACGTGGTTGTTATCACCTATGAAGGTCCTAAAGGTGGTCCGGGCATGCAAGAAATGTTATATCCTACTTCTTATATCAAAAGCCGTCATCTGGGTAAAGAGTGTGCTTTGATTACCGACGGACGCTTTAGCGGCGGGACATCCGGGCTTTCTATCGGCCATATCTCTCCGGAAGCGGCAGCCGGTGGTGCAATAGGTTTGGTTAAAGACGGAGATATTATCGAGATAAATATACCGGAACGGACTATCAATGTAAAGTTGAGCGAAAACGAACTGGCAGAACGCCGTGCTGCTGAAGAAGCCCGCGGAACCAAAGCCTTTACCCCTCCGGTCCGCCAACGAGTCGTATCGAAAGCGTTGAAAGCTTATGGTAAGATGGTAAGCTCGGCCGATAAAGGCGGTGTAAGGATAGTAGAAGATTAATTAGTAACGGAAACGAAAATATATAAGTATGGAACAAAAGATAACCGGTTCGGAAGCTTTATTGAAAGCACTGATCGCTGAAGGAGTAGATACTATCTTCGGTTATCCGGGTGGGCAGGCGATACCTATTTACGACAGTTTGTATGATTACAGGGATCAGTTAAAACATATTCTGGTACGCCATGAACAGGGTGCGACACATGCAGCCCAAGGGTATGCCCGTGTTTCCGGTAAAGTGGGAGTAACGTTGGTTACTTCAGGTCCGGGAGCCACCAATACCATTACAGGCATTGCCGATGCACTGATGGACAGTACACCAATGGTGGTGATAGCCGGACAGGTTCCGTCTCCGTTGCTCGGTACGGATGCTTTTCAGGAAGTCGATGTGATTGGCATCACCCAACCGATTACCAAATGGGCCTATCAGATACGTAAACCCGAAGAAATAGCCTGGGCTGTATCGCGTGCTTTCTATATAGCATCTACAGGCCGTCCGGGACCTGTAGTACTGGATTTGGCAAAGGATGCTCAAGTAGGTCTGGTAGATTATGAATATCAGAAAGTAAATTATGTCCGCAGTTACCAACCGGAGCCCGATATTAAGGAAGAACGTATTGAGGCTGCTGCTGCATTGATTAATGGTGCGAAGAAGCCGTTCTGTCTGGTAGGGCAGGGTGTTATTTTGGGTGGAGCCGAAGAAGAATTGAAAGCTTTCCTGCTTAAAAATGATATACCGGCAGGTTCAACCGTTTTAGGGCTGTCTGCATTACCTTCCGATTTCCCTTTAAATAAAGGTATGCTGGGTATGCACGGAAACGTAGGTCCGAACCGGAAAACGAATGAATGTGATGTTTTGATTGCTATCGGTATGCGTTTTGACGACCGTGTGACTGGCGACTTGAAAACGTATGCGAAACAGGCGAAAGTAATACATCTGGATATAGATAATTCGGAAATAGGGAAGAATGTACCGGTAGATGTAAAGGTTTTGGGTAATGCCAAACATACGATTCCGATGATTACCGCTTTGTTGGAAGAACGGAAGCGTCCGGAATGGAATGCCGAATTTGAGCCGGATGAGAAGGAAGAACATGACAAGGTAATAGCGAAAGAACTTTATCCGGCCGATGGGCAGTTGAAAATGGGAGAAGTGGTTTCCCGGGTTTCCCAAGCAACCGGTGACGATGCAGTTTTGGTGACTGATGTCGGTCAAAACCAGATGATGGGAGTTCGTTATTTTAAATATAAACGTACCCGCAGTGTGGTAACATCCGGAGGGCTGGGAACAATGGGTTTCGGTCTTCCTGCGGCTATCGGTGCCAAACTGGGGGCACCCGACCGTACGGTTTGTTTCTTTACCGGTGATGGCGGCATACAAATGACTATTCAGGAATTTGGAACGATCATGCAGGAAAACCTGAATGTGAAGATTATTGTGCTTAACAATAATTTCCTCGGTATGGTACGCCAGTGGCAGGAACTGTTCTTTAACGAACGTTATTCGAATACCATCATGAAAAATCCGGATTTCGTAGCGATAGCCAAAGCCTTTGGTATTGCTTCGCGTTCGGTAGACAAACGGGAGGATCTGGATGATGCAATCGCTGAAATGTTGAATCATGATGGAGCTTATCTTCTGGTCGCCAATGTGGAAACCTGCGGTATGGTATATCCGATGGTTCCGGCGGGAGCTTGTGTTACTAATATGATTTTGGGTGATAAGTAAGAGGGGAGAAAACAGTTATGAATACAAAAAAATTATATACAGTTATCATCTTTTCAGAAAATACGGTAGGTCTTCTGAACCAGATTACGATTATCTTTACGCGCCGGCAGTTAAATATTGAGACGCTTTCTGTTTCTCCTTCTGCTATCCAGGGTATCCATAAGTTTACAATTACGACTTTTGCCGATGAGGATACGATAGACAAGGTGGTTAAACAAATAGATAAGCGCGTCGATATACTGAAGGCTTATTACAATACGGATGAAGACCTGGTATTTCAGGAAATCGCTTTATACAAATTAAGCACGGAGTTGTTTATAAAGATGGGAACGGTCGAAGATTTGATTCGTAAATACAATGCCCGTATCCTTGAAATGAACGAATCCTGCGTAGTTTTGGAAAAAAGCGGCCATTATGATGAAACACAGGCTTTGTTCCGTGAATTGAGCGAATCGATCGGAGTGCTGCAATTTATACGTTCGGGACGTGTGGCAATAACGAAAAGCCGTGTGGAACGGTTGAGCGATATGCTGGCGGAGATGGAGCGCAAATTGCAGGAAAAGCAAGCATAACCTGAAGGCGGTTTTTCTGCCTGTCAAAAAATAGAATCGTATGGAAAAGAACAAAACAGGAGAATTTCATTTTGTAACCGAATCCTATTTAATGGATTTCCGGGGACGTATAACGATACCTATGATTGGTAATTATCTGCTTCATGCAGCTTCTGTACATGCGGCCGACCGTGGCTTCGGTTATAATGACATGACGGAAAAACATACGGCATGGGTATTGTCACGCCTGGCTATTGAAATGAAAGCTTATCCCGGGATGTCCGAATCCATAACATTATATACATGGGTAGATGAAGTTGGCAAACTATTTACCAGCCGTTGCTTTGAGTTTGTCGACGGAAAAGGGGATACTTTTGCTTTTGCCCGTTCTATCTGGGCGGCAATAGACGTGGAAACCCGCCGTCCGACTTTGCTCGATGTGGAAGGTTTGAGTGCATATATCACGAATCGTCCCTGTCCAATTGAAAAGCCGGGAAAAATTGCCCCGGTGGAAAATGATACGGAAGGAGAACTTTATAAAGTGAAGTATAGTGACCTGGATGTAAACGGGCATCTGAACAGTATTAAATATATGGAACATCTGTTGGATATGTTTGATATAGCCATGTATCAGGAAAAAAAGATAAGCCGTTTTGAAATTGCTTATCAGGCGGAGGGAAAATATGGGATGGAGTTATCGCTCCATAACAAGGAAATAATCCCGGATAAATATAATATGTCCATCTGTCACGAAGGTAAGGCAATTTGCCGTGCAGCAGTGACATGGTCATGATACAAAGTGGGGAGACCTGCTTATTGAGAATGAATAAATCAGTTTTTTTATACATTAAAATTAAAAACAAATGGCAGTAATGAATTTTGGCGGAGTTGATGAAAATGTAGTAACCCGCGAAGAATTTCCGTTGGAAAAAGCAAGAGAAGTATTGAAAGATGAAGTAATCGCAGTAATCGGTTATGGTGTTCAGGGTCCTGGACAGAGTTTGAACTTGCGTGACAATGGTTTTAATGTAATCGTAGGACAGCGTCCCGGTAAAACGTATGATAAAGCAGTAGCCGACGGTTGGGTACCGGGTGAAACTTTGTTCGGTATTGAAGAAGCTTGTGAGAAAGCAACTATTATACAGGTTTTACTTTCTGATGCCGCACAGATTGCTTGTTGGCCGATGATTAAGAAACATCTTACACCGGGTAAGGCATTGTATTTCTCTCATGGATTTGCAATTACTTACAAAGAACGTACAAATATCATTCCTCCTGCAGACGTAGATGTAATCCTGATTGCTCCTAAAGGTTCGGGAACTTCTTTGCGCCGTATGTTCCTTCAGGGACGTGGCTTGAACTCAAGCTATGCAATCTTCCAGGATGCTACAGGCAAGGCTTGGGACCGTGTAGTGGCTTTGGGTATCGGTGTTGGTTCGGGTTACTTGTTTGAAACAACATTCAAGAAAGAAGTATATTCTGACCTGACCGGCGAACGTGGTACTTTGATGGGAGCTATCCAGGGTTTGTTGCTTGCCCAGTATGAAACATTGCGTGAAAATGGACACGAACCATCTGAAGCATTCAATGAAACCGTAGAAGAGCTGACTCAGTCATTGATGCCGTTGTTTGCTGAAAACGGTATGGACTGGATGTATGCAAACTGTTCGACAACGGCTCAGCGCGGTGCTTTGGATTGGATGGGCCCGTTCCACGATGCCGTTAAACCGGTATTTGAAAAACTGTACAGTGAAGTAGCATGCGGAAATGAAGCACAACGTTCTATCGATACAAACAGCCAGCCGGATTATCGTGAAAAACTGGATGCCGAATTGAAAGAATTACGTGAAAGCGAAATGTGGCGTGCCGGTGCAGTTGTACGTAAACTGCGTCCTGAAAATAACTAATAGGTTATTTTAAATAATTCACCGGATATATTTCCGGCAATTGATAGAAGGGGTTGTCCAAATTTACTAAGGCAACCCCTTTTGTGTTTGCAGCATACTTTTGAAAAAACATGCAGTATAGCCTGATAGGATATTGGATTGTTAGCATAGTGTGAATGAATGATAGCCCATTGATTCAAAATATGCTACTTTCATCAATCCTCCTTCCCGGGCAATGGAAATTTCCGGTAAGAGCATCTTCTCATCTATTCCGTACCGGGAGAGGGTATTGATACATTGGTAAAATTCTACATTCTCGTTATTTAAATAGGTGATTGTGGATTTGGTTGTATCCAAATGTGTACTTTTTAAACAAGAAAGCAGTGCTGTCCCAATACTGATAACTGCTATTTTATCTGTCATCGCAGGCTGTTTTTTTAAATTGATGATATGGGAAAATAATTCTTCCCAGCAACGGTCATCTTTAATCAGAAATACAAAATTCAATTTGTCCATAATTCTATTTATTTTGTTGGTTAGTATATCTTTGGGATATTACCTTTCCATATTTTAAATATCTGTATGTTGCTATATACATAAGGTTCCATATATGGCTTCTATTATAATTCTACTTAAACATTCTATAAATTAGTATGGTTCATCCCCTTAGAAAAAATGGGAAGAAACAACCTTCGGCAAGAAATCCCTTAAAATATAGTTGAGTCCATATCGATGAATTTGTAGAAACTTAATGAGTATTTGTTTTGTTTTTCAGGACTGTTGGAAAAAAGTAATGGTATAGAATAATAATAAAGATATAATTTGTAAATTACCTGCGCCAAAAGCTAAATGTTGTAAAGTACAGCGATGATGTATGGCTGTTGTCTTTTTTGTTTGAGGGTTAATTAAAAATCTGATAAATCTCTACCTTATGAAAACAACTTTTTTTACACTTTTCCTGATAGTCTTATCAGTAGGAACCGGATGTAAAATGAATTCGGATCAAGATCAAAAGCCGTTGCCAGTACTTGATATGGAAGCAGCTATAGGAAAACAAGTACCGGATACGTTTACATGGAATGGCATTGCCAAGCGGATTACGTATGTACCTATCTCAACCCCGGCCGATAAATTATTCGGTTCGGCTCAGCCTGTATATGTAGATCATACTATGTATTGTGCAGTGGATCATAAAACAGGAACAGTTTTCCGTACCGATAAAAAAGGTAAGGTTATAAGTTCTTTTTCCCGGAAAGGACATGGACCGGGTGAATATAATGTGCTGACGTATGTACATGTAAATCAAGTGGATTCTACAATTGAAGTTTTCGACCAAAGAGGAGGTAGGCATATTGTCTATGATTTGGATGGCAATTTGATCCGGGAAATTTTCCTGAAAGAGAAAGGTCTTGATACACCTATACTTATTTCTGATAACTATATTGTTGCCAGAGGACAAAATAATACAACTCACAAACTTTATATAGCGGATAAAGATTTTAATATCCGGAAAAGCCTGTTTCCGATGGATACGACTTTAACGGAAATGCAACGTTTGAATCTGACTTGGCAGTTGAACTATTGTAGAAACAGGGATTTTGCAGTGATCAATTTTGCTAACGAAGATACTGTTTTCACTGTAACGGAAAGTGGAGCTCAGCCTTTGTGCATTTTTAAGAAAGGTGTATATAATATTCCCGAAGAAGAATTGAAGAATCCGACAGAAGCGAGTGGTTTTGGTTCGGATTATATACGGACAATGTGGTTGTCTTCAATCCCTGGCTATTATTTAATTTCTTATGTAAGAAAAGACAATTTCTGGGATGAGATATGGAGAAAATCGGATAATCAGATTGTATCACGTTTTTCTAATGAAGATGGAGAGTTTGGCTTTCCTTTGCGCCTTCCGTCCGGAAAGAAAATACGAATCAATGCAAGAAATCTATATATAAAGGGGAATCTTGTAGTTACTTCAATTGATGCGATAGTGGCAGTCGAGGGCAAAATTCCGGATGTAGATGAAGATGACAATCCGGTACTGGTGGTTATGGAGATAGGTTGACCTTTTTGATTCAGATTGGATAGGAAGATATCTTTTTATATGAAATTGAATTTTGTCTGCGTGATTGGTTTAGGTTATCGAATGGTTGGTATTATTATTTGACTCATAATTAAACAGAAAGAAACCATCTCAGAATAATAGAATGGGATGGTTTTTTTGTTTAAAATACACAAAGGGTAATTCCCATACAATATAAATCCATATCTTTGAAATACATTGTTGATTAATAAAGATAACCTATGAAAGAAAAAAATCTTTTGCTATTATGTGTTTTGCTGTTGAGTGTATCTGTTTATGCGCAGGAAGGTATAAAACTGGCTCATGGACCTTATTTACAAAATATGGGACCGGATGAAGTGACTGTCGTCTGGTTGTCGGATAAGCCTTCTGTCGGTTGGGTGGAATTGGCTCCGGATGACGGTTCTAATTTTTATGCAACCGAACGCCCTCGTTTTTTCGATGCTAAGAATGGAGTAAAAAATACTTCTACGATTCATACGGTAAAGCTAAAGGGACTTAATTCCGGTACAAGTTACCGGTATCGTGTTTTTGCACAGGAGGTGTTAAGCCATATTGGGCATAAAATAGTTTATGGTGATTATGCCGCGACCAATGTATATTCTAAAAAGCCGTTGGTATTTAGAACAAGTGACCCTGCGAATCAAACCATTTCTTTTGCAATGGTGAATGATATTCATGGTAATAACGGGCTATTGGAAAACCTGGTATCCAAATGTGATTTGAAAAAAACGGATTTTATTATTTTTAATGGAGATATGGTTTCTGTTTTTAATGAAGAAAATCATATTTTCAACGGTTTTATGGATAAGGCCACCGCGTTGTTCGCTTCCGAAATCCCTATGTATTATACCCGTGGAAACCATGAAACCCGTGGCGCATTTGCAACCGAGTTTCAACGTTATTTCTCTCCGAAGGAAGAAAATATTTATTATACGTTTCGGCAAGGCCCTGTTTGTTTTGTCATTTTGGATACCGGAGAAGATAAACCGGATTCGGATATTGAGTATGCCGGTATTACTGTTTATGATGAATACCGGAGTGAACAGGCAGAATGGTTGCGGCAGGTTTTAAATAGTAAAGAATATAAGGAAGCTCCTTTTAAAGTGATAGTAGCGCATATTCCACCTATAGGAGGATGGCATGGCAATTTGGAAGTGGAAAATAAATTCATGCCATTATTACGGGAAGCAAAGCCGGATCTTATGCTTTGCGGGCATTTGCACCGTTTCGTTCATCAGAAAGCGACAGCAGAAACTCCATTCCCGATTATCGTTAATTCCAATACGGCTGTGCTGAAAGCTGCGGCGAATTCAGAGGAGTTAGATGTACAGGTTATAGATACCGAAGGAAAAGTCCTGGACCGGTTTTCAGTAAAGAAATAACCGGCTTTGATTATAATAACCGGTTTTTGATTCTGTTTAGCTTATACTTTGTAAGAAAAAACGTATAAAAAACTTCGGATTATATTTGGATGTTTATAAAAAGGCTGTATCTTTGCAGCGTTCAAATAAAAAGACAATATGAAACAGGAAATGCTAAATAGCCTCATTATTTCTCTATCTATTATTCTACTCTGGGAACGGGATAGGAAGTGAGACTGTGTATGCATTCGTGGCATAAAGATATAAAGAGCCTTTCTCACTTCCCTGTGAGAGAGGCTTTTTTTTAGTATTCAAGCGATAGGTATTAACAATTTAAGACGATAAAGACTATGTCAGACAGATTATTTATTTTCGACACAACATTACGTGACGGTGAGCAAGTACCGGGTTGCCAGTTAAACAGTATTGAAAAGATACAGGTTGCAAAGGCATTGGAGGAACTGGGTGTGGATGTGATAGAAGCAGGTTTTCCGGTTTCAAGCCCCGGTGATTTCAATAGTGTGGTTGAGATATCCAAAGCCGTTACCTGGCCTACAATCTGTGCACTTACACGGGCTGTGGAAAAAGATATTGATGTGGCAGCCGAAGCATTGAAATTTGCTAAACGCGGACGTATCCATACGGGAATAGGAACTTCTGATTATCATATCAAATATAAATTCAATTCCAATCAGGACGAAATACTTGAACGTGCTATCGCTGCAGCCAAGTATGCGAAGAGATATGTGGAAGATGTGGAATTTTATTGTGAAGACGCCGGACGTACGGATAATGAATATCTGGCACGGGTAGTAGAAGCTGTTATCAAAGCCGGGGCAACCGTCGTAAATATCCCGGATACGACAGGATACTGCCTGCCGGATGAATACGGTGCGAAAATCAAATACCTGATGGAGCATGTAAACGGTATAGAGAATGCTATTATCTCCACACATTGCCATAATGACTTGGGGATGGCTACAGCCAATACGGTTCAGGGCGTATTGAACGGTGCACGTCAGGTAGAAGTTACCATGAACGGTATCGGGGAACGGGCCGGTAATACTTCATTGGAAGAAGTGGCAATGATATTTAAGAGCCATAAGGAACGTGAAATCATTACCAATATCAATACCACTAAGATTTACGGTGTGAGCCGCATGGTTTCCAGCCTGATGAATATGCCGATTCAGCCGAACAAGGCGATTGTGGGACGTAATGCTTTTGCCCACTCTTCCGGTATCCATCAGGATGGCGTGTTGAAAAACCGTGAAAGTTACGAAATCATAGACCCGAAAGACGTCGGTATCGACGATAATGCAATCGTATTGACTGCCCGTAGCGGACGTGCTGCCCTGAAACACCGCCTGCATGTGCTGGGTGTGGAACTGGAACAGGAAAAGCTGGACAAGGCTTACGAAGAATTTCTGAAACTGGCAGACCGCAAAAAAGATATTAATGATGACGATGTCTTGATGCTGGTAGGAAAAGACCGTACAGCCATGCACCGTATCAAACTGGAATATTTGCAGGTTACTTCAGGTGTCGGTCTGCAGTCGGTAGCCAGCGTATGCCTGAACATTGCCGGCGAAAAGTTCGAAGCAGCCGCAGCCGGAAACGGTCCTGTGGATGCAGCCATCAAAGCCGTAAAATCAATTATCCATCGTACAATGACCATTCAGGAATTCCTAATACAAGCCATTAATAAAGGTAGCGATGATATGGGTAAAGTACATATGCAGGTAGAGTATGATGGAAATAATTATTATGGATTTGCTGCTAATACCGATATTATAGCTGCTTCTGTTGAGGCATTTATCGATGCAATCAATAAATTTGTAAAATAAACGATACGATATAGTTATGAGCAAGACATTATTCGAAAAAATTTGGGAGAAGCACGTAGTGGATACGCTTCCCGACGGAACTATTCAATTGTATATAGACCGTCTTTATTGCCACGAAGTAACCAGCCCGCAAGCTTTTGCCGGATTACGTGCCCGTGGACTGAAACCGTTCCGTCCGGAGCAGATTACTTGTATGCCGGACCATAATATCCCGACATTGGCTCAGGACAAACCGATCGAAGACCCTGTTTCAAAGAACCAGGTGGATACGCTTGAAAAGAATGCGAAAGATTTCGACTTGACCTATTTCGGATTGCTTCATCCGAAAAACGGTATTATCCATGTGGTAGGACCGGAAACCGGACTGACGCAACCGGGGATGACGATTGTTTGTGGCGACTCTCATACATCGACCCACGGGGCTATGGGAGCGATTGCTTTCGGTATCGGCACCAGCGAAGTAGAAATGACGCTTGCTACCCAGTGCATCATGCAGCGTAAGCCCAAGACTATGCGTATCACTGTCAACGGTAAATTGAAACCGGGGGTGACTGCCAAAGACGTAGCTCTTTATATCATCAGCAAAATGACTACAGGAGGTGCTACCGGTTATTTTGTAGAATATGCCGGAGAAGCCATCCGCAACACCACAATGGAAGAACGCCTGACCATCTGTAACCTGTCTATCGAAATGGGAGCCCGCGGAGGTATGATTGCCCCGGATGATGTGACTTTCAGTTATTTGAAAGACCGCGAATATGCGCCTCGTGGAGAAGCATGGGATAAGAAGCTGGCAGAATGGCGCCGCCTTTACAGTGACCCGGATGCAGTCTTTGATAAGGAAATCGTATTCCATGCGGAAGATATAGAGCCGATGGTTACGTATGGAACCAATCCGGGAATGGGAATGGGGGTCCGTGACAATATCCCTCCGATGGAGAGTGTGGATGAAGCCGGACGTATCTCTTACAAGAAGTCTTTGGATTATATGGGCTTTACAGCCGGAGAACCTATTTTAGGTAAGAAAATCGATTATGTATTCCTGGGAAGCTGCACAAACGGACGTATCGAAGATTTCCGTGCATTTGCCTCTTTGGTGAAAGGCAAGAAGAAGGCGGATGATGTAACCGTCTGGTTAGTTCCGGGTAGTTGGTTGGTGGAACGTCAGATACGTGCCGAAGGTATAGACAAGGTATTGGAGAGTGCCGGATTCCAGCTTCGCCAGCCGGGCTGTTCCGCTTGTCTTGCAATGAATGAAGATAAAGTGCCGGCGGGCAAATATGCCGTATCTACTTCAAACCGTAATTTTGAAGGTCGTCAGGGACCGGGTGCGCGTACCATCTTAGCCGGTCCGCTGGTAGCTGCCGCCGCTGCTGTAACAGGAAAGATTACAGACCCGAGAGATTTGATGTAAAGGCTTGGTAGAGCCGTCCAATAACAGAATAAAAATAAACAAGACAATGAAAGAAAAATTCAATATACTGACATCCACCTGCGTTCCTCTTCCTCTGGAAAATGTGGATACAGACCAGATTATCCCGGCACGTTTCCTGAAAGCCACAACCCGCGAGGGATTCGGAGACAATTTGTTCCGCGACTGGCGTTATGATAAAAATGGAAACCCCAATCCCGACTTTGTTCTCAACCAGAATACATATAAAGGTCAGATATTAGTAGCAGGAAAGAATTTTGGTAGCGGTTCCAGCCGCGAACATGCCGCCTGGGCGATTGCCGGATATGGATTCCGTGTAGTAGTGAGCAGTTTCTTTGCCGATATATTCAAGAACAATTCAATGAACAACGGACTGGTTCCCGTAGTTGTATCTCCTGAATTTCTGGCTGAAATCTTTGCTACGGTACAGGCAAATCCGGAAGCAGCATTGACGGTGGACTTGCCTGCACAGACCATCACTAACAATACAACCGGACATAGTGAACATTTTGACATCAATGCCTATAAAAAGGATTGTCTGGTAAACGGCTTGGATGATATCGATTACTTGCTTGCAAACAAGCATAAAATCGAAGCATACGAACAGCATAATAGTATTACCGAACGCTGATGACGCAGAATACGCAGATTATTTATTTAAAGAAGAAACAGATCGTATTATTGGCCTTTTTTATAAAGTATATCGTACACTGGGATTTGGTTTTCTTGAACGAGTTTATCAAAATGCTCTTTATTATGAATTGAAGAGTCAGGGATTTGAATGCAAAGTACAATATCCTATACAGGTGTTTTATAATTCGCATGTAGTAGGAGAATATATTGCTGATATAATTGTAAATGATCATATCATTTTGGAGTTGAAGAGTGTTGAATCGTTATCAATAGCTCATGAATGTCAACTAATAAATTATCTGAAAGCTACTCATGTAGAAGTTGGATTGTTACTTAATTTTGGAGAGAGACCTCAGATAAAAAGGAAAATATTTAGAAATAAATAATCTGCGTCAGTCTGCGCAATCTGCGTTGTCTGCGTTCAGTAATACCGTAATAGGATAAATTAAAGATAGTATGATCGAAATAATGGACACCACCCTGCGGGACGGGGAACAAACATCGGGGGTTTCTTTTGCTGCGCATGAGAAACTGAGTATTGCCCAGGCTTTGCTGGTCGATCTTGGTGTGAACCGCCTTGAAATTGCATCCGCACGGGTTTCAGACGGAGAGTTTGAAGCTGTGAGGCGTGTAGTTGCCTGGGCGAAGCGTACCGGACATTTGCAAAAACTGGAAGTACTTGGATTTGTAGATGGAGAAGTTTCTCTGAACTGGATCGAGGCTGCCGGATGCCGTGTCGTAAATTTGCTATGTAAGGGTTCGTATAAACATGTCACCGAACAGTTACGCAAAACACCCGAACAGCATTTTGCCGATATTCGGGCCGTGATAGGGTCTGCCGGGAAAAGGGATATTGCAGTGAATATCTATATGGAGGATTGGTCCAACGGCATGAAAAATTCTCCGGAATATGTTTTCCAATTCGTGGATGCCTTGAAAGACCTGCCGGTTCGCCGTTTTATGTTGCCTGATACGCTCGGCATATTGAATCCGGGTAATACCTATGAGTTTTGTAAGGAGATGGCAACCCGTTATCCCGAACTGAAATTTGATTTTCATGCACATAACGATTATGACCTGGCTGTGGCAAATGTTTATTCGGCAGTCCGTGCCGGTATAGACGGTATCCATACCACATTGAACGGCTTGGGAGAACGTGCAGGAAATGCGCCTCTCAGCAGCGTTCTGGCTGTTCTGAAAGACCAGTTGGGAGAAGAAACCAGTATCAGGGAGGAGAAAATCAATTATGCGAGCCGCTTGGTAGAAACTTATTCCGGAATCCATATATCGCCCAACCAGCCGATTATCGGGGAACATGTATTTACACAATGTGCAGGGGTTCATGCAGATGGGGACAGCAAGAACAATTTGTATTGTAATGACCTGTTGCCTGAACGCTTCGGGCGTGTCCGCGAATATGCGCTTGGAAAAACTTCCGGTAAGGCCAATATACGCAAGAACCTGGAGTGCCTGGGCATCGATATCGATGAAGATTCGATGAAGAAGGTCACCGAGCGCATTATCGAATTAGGGGATAAGAAAGAGATGGTCACTTCGGAAGATTTGCCTTATATCATCAGTGATGTGCTTCACCATGATACGGCGGAAGACCAGCGCATCCGGATATTGAATTATTCCCTATCTTTGGCACAGGGGCTGAAACCGGTAGCTACTTTAAAAATAGAGATTAACGGTGAAGCTTATCAGGAATCCGCTTCCGGAGATGGTCAGTATGATGCTTTTGTACGTGCGTTGCGGAAGATTTATACCGATTTGGGGCGTCCTTTCCCGATGTTGACCAACTATTCTGTTTCTATCCCTCCCGGCGGGCGGACCGATGCTTTTGTGCAGACGGTTATCAGTTGGAATTATGCCGGAGTAGACTTTAAAACGAGGGGGCTTGATGCCGACCAGACTGAAGCTGCTATCAAGGCTACTTTGAAAATGCTGAACAAGATTGAAGGCTAATCAGTTGATGTAATAGATACGTCAACTAAAAATAGATAGTTATGAGAAAGAAGTTAAAAATTGCACTTGTTGCACACGACAACCGGAAAGCGGAAATGGTAGAATGGGCTGTCCATAATGCCGAGTATCTGTCCCAGCATCACCTGGTATGTACCGGCACAACAGGAAGCCTTGTACACAAAGCGCTTGAAGATAGAGGGGTAAATGCTGAAGTCACTTGCATGCACTCCGGTCCGATGGGGGGAGATGCAGAGATAGCGGCTATGGTTGTACGCAAGGAAATAGACCTTGCCGTATTCCTGATAGACGACCTGAACCCGCAGCCTCATGAAGCCGACATCCAGATGTTGCTCCGCCAGTGCCGCGTCCATAACGTACCTATCGCCTGTAACCGTTACAGCGCTGACTTAATGATTACCAGTACGCTGTGGGATGATGAAACCTATGTTCCCACAGAACCGAAATATGTATTCTTCAAACGGGAATAATTAATAATAAAGGGGATGTGCCAAAAGTCTATATTATGGAACGCAGACTACGCAGACAGGGCGCAGATTTACGCAGACAATAGTTTTTTATAAAGAATCTGCGTAAATCTGCGTGTTCTGCGTCATCTGTGTTCAGTAATAGCTTTTTTGACACAGCCTCTATTACACAATAAACACTTATGAAACTGAACATTGCATTACTTCCCGGCGACGGTATCGGTCCCGAGATTATAGAGCAAGGAATGAAAGCCGTAAAAGCGATATGCCGGAAATACGGTCATGAACTGAGTTATAAACAAGCATTAGTCGGAGCCTGTGCCATCGATGCTGTAGGCAATCCTTATCCGGATGAAACGCATGAACTCTGTATGCAGAGCGATGCCGTTTACTTCGGAGCTATCGGTTCGCCCAAGTATGATAATAATCCTTCTGCCAAGGTACGCCCTGAGCAAGGTTTGCTGGGAATGCGCAAGAAACTGGGATTATTTGCGAATATCCGTCCTGTGACGACTTTCCCGTCTTTGCTGCACAAATCTCCTTTGCGCGCTGAATTGATAGATGGTGCCGACTTTATGTGTATCCGCGAACTGACAGGCGGTATGTATTTCGGCCGTCCGCAGGGTAGAAGCGAAGATGGTAATACGGCTTATGATACTTGCGTGTACACACGTGAGGAAATCGAACGTATCGTCCGTCTGGCATACCAGTATGCACAGAAACGCCGCAAGAAAGTAACAGTGGTCGATAAAGCAAACGTATTGGCGACATCCCGCCTTTGGCGCCAGGTGGCACAGGAGATAGAAAAAGAATTTCCTGATGTGGAAACAGAATATATGTTTGTGGATAATGCCGCCATGCGCCTGGTTCAATGGCCGAAAAGCTTTGATGTGATGGTGACGGAAAATATGTTCGGTGATATCCTGACCGATGAGGCTTCTGTAATTACCGGCTCACTGGGAATGCTTCCTTCTGCTTCTATCGGTGTACATACTTCCGTATTCGAACCCATCCACGGTTCTTATCCGCAAGCAGCAGGAAAGAATATTGCGAATCCTTTGGCAACGATTCTGAGCGGTGCTTTGATGTTTGAATATGCTTTCAACCTGATGGAAGAAGGCGCCCTGATTCGCGAAGCTGTAGCTGCATCCATGGCTGCCGGTATGGTTACCGAAGATATTGCCGACGGCGCGAAAGCTTATACGACAAGTGAAGTTGGGGATTGGATTGCCGATTATATCGTCAAAAAGTAAAATTTTATAATGGAAATCGTTCCGCTGGCGTGCGAAAGCAGTATATAGTACTGTTTGGAGCCTCCGCTGACGTACGAATGGGTTTTACAGCACTGTTTGATGCCTCCGCTCGTGAGCGAAAGCATTTTACAGTGCTGTTTTGTATCTCCGCTGATGTGCGAATCGATTTTACAGCACTGTTTTATGTCTTCGCTGGCGCGCGGAGGCATCAAACAGTGCTGTATACCGCTTTCGCACGCCAGCGGAATGAAAATGCGATGCTGTTTCCTGCTATGAATCAGATTTCATCCGGCCAGGGACAGTTTTTCTTTGTAGCCTTGAATGACGGACGCTGTGCCTTCATCTTCCTTAACTGTTTGCCTAAGTCTTTGGATAATTTCTTTACCAGATCGGGACGGGAAGCGGACAGGTCGTTTTTTTCTCCTATGTCATCAGGTATGTTGAATAGTTCCTTCTTTCCGGTTTCGTAGTAGTAAATCAGTTTCCAGTCGCCTCGACGAATCGTGCAGGTGGCTCCGATGCCCGGACCTGTATTTCCCCAAAGATTCGGGAAGTTCCAATAGAGGCTGCGTCCTTTGGATGGGTCGCCCGTATTGGTGAGTAACGGCATGAAGCTGATACCATCGACAGGTTGGATTGTTTTATATTTCTTAATGCCGGCCATTTCGAGGATGGTCGGGAAGAAGTCTTCGATAATCAGATATTTGTCGCATTTGGTTTGCGGCTGTACTTTTCCCGGCCAACTGACGATCATCGGTTCGCGAATCCCCCCTTCATAGGCGGAACCTTTGCCGCTGTTGAGGGGCGAGTTTTGCGTATGTGGTTTGCCATCGCGCCACTCTGGTTCGGAGGCCAGTCCACCATTGTCGGACATAAAGAGGATGATGGTGTTATCTGCCAGGTTGTTCTTTTCCAGATAATTCATGATGTCGCCGAGGCTCTTGTCCATTCCTTCAATCAGGGCGGCATAGGCTGCTTCTTTTTCACTCAGGCCTTTATCTATGTACTTTTGGTAGAAGCGCATATCCTTGTCTATCGGAACATGGATGGCGTAATGCGACATATACAGGAAAAAAGGCTGGTCGTATTGTTGTGCTTTGTCGAGTGCCTTGGTTGCTTCCTGCGTCAGGGCTTCGGTGATGAATATATCCTTGCCCCAGTACTTTTCCAGTCCGGGGACGGCAAACCAGGGACTGGGTTTCCCATCCGTACGGTTGCCGAAGTTGGCTTCTCCGAGATAGCTTGCCAGGCCTCCGCCGGCATGTCCGGCGATGTTTACTTCAAATCCGAAGTGATAAGGGTTTTCGCCCGGAGTATCTACTGCCCCCCAATGGGCTTTGCCGCAATGGATGGTATGATAGCCGTTATCTTTCAATATTTGAGCCATGGAAGTAACCTGGTAGGTATGTTCTATGCCCGGTACTTCGCATATGCCGTTTACGTTCCAGTCCGGAAGTTCCAGTACATCGCTTTTACGGTCGGTAGATGCATTCTTGGGATATGTCCAGTTTGTTACCCGGTGGCGTCCGGCATTCATTCCGGTATAGAGGCTGCAACGGCTGGGCGAACTGATACTTGAAGCATATGCTTGTGTAAACATCATACCCTGACGTGCCAGACGTTCCATATTCGGGGTTTCGTATACCTCGTTGTAATGTGTCTTTTCCTTCCAGAAAGGGAGGGAAGTATCCTGCCAGCCCATATCATCTACAAGGAACAGGATGATATTCGGCCGTTTCTGTATGTTGGAAGTTTTTGTTTGGCCTGTCGCCCCTGCTAAGGGGAGTACCGCCAGGGATAGAAGTAGGCTCTTGTTCATGATTGTATGTTTTTTGATTCTTGTTTATTTATTGTTATTTCTCCCGGATGAATGACCGGTATGGTGCGTAATTCCTGCTGACCGCCTTGTTCCACCCATACCCGGAGATTTCCCGGGCAAAGGACATTCAACTTTAATTGTTCGGGAGTGGAGGAAATAATTTCGACAGTGACAGGAGAGAGGAACTTTTCCTGTATTCCGACTACTGCCCATCCGTTATGAATGGGACAAAGATGGAACAACCGGTCCGTAAATCCTTCCAATGTTATTTGTTTATCGGCGGTTAGCTCTTCTGCTGTCTGCTTTTCCCAGTCATATAACAGGATGCGTTCTGCTTGGTGCATAGTTTTCCCACTCATTGTTTCCCGGAGAGAATAATCTGTTGCACTGATGGTCGCTTCCACCGTATGATGGGAAGCGGACGTATTCAAATTATAACAGATGAGCGATACTGCTTCGTTTCCCGTAGGAGCAAATACCCGGTAGGCTTTTCCATCTTTCAGGGGATTGCTAATCACCGACTCGGGCGTTGGTATGGCGGGAGCTTCGGGCCTGAATATTCGGCCTTTCTCATCGATGAGCGGCAGGATATTCTCTTTTATGAAATCAGCCGGCGAGTCCGATAAATAGACCGGGCCTCCGGATATTGCTTTCGAGCGGGCCATCAGGCTTCCGCAGATAGTATCGCACGAATGGAACATATCATGGTCGGGCCACACCGTCTGTCCTTGCAGTAATGTATTGGTATAACATTGGAACAGATGCGATTTAGCCATGTCTTCATCATACTTTTTATAGTCGATGCTGACGCGCGCTACGCCACTATACCGGGTATGGTCGATGTTCAGGATATTCTGTGCCATGCAGTTCATCAAGTCGACCTGCTGGTTATGGGTTTGTTCTTCCAACGCCAGATTGCAGGCTTTGGCTTGCCGTACCACTTCCGTATTGCCCATATAAAGAGGCAGAAGGAAAGACTGGTTGTCTATCTTCAGAAAGTCGAAGCCATAGTTTTTCAACGTTCCGATATAATAGTTATAGAAAGCTTCGATATGTTCTTTGCTTTTTCCGGGAAGCATGCTGCCGTTGTAAGGATAGAGAGTTTGCCGGATATTTTCAGGAAAGTCGTTTTCAGGCGATATCCCCATCCAGTAGCCGCAGAAGTTATACCATAATCCCATCCATTTTATTTTATCCGCTTTCTTCCGGGAGATGATATTTTTCCATCCGTCAGGAAATTTTTTCTTATCCGGAACGAAACTCGTGAGCTGTTGGTTCTTGTTTGCCAGATGCCCGTCATCTATCAGGACATACCGGATTGGTATGCCGGATGCTTCGATACCATCCAGGTCGCTCAGCATTTTGGTTTCGTCTATATTGAAGTGATAATGTTCCCAGGAACACCAGCCCAGATAATTGAAGGCTTCAAAATAGTTTTTATCCGTTCTTTTCTGCAACGCTGATATTTCCCTGTTATCGATTAATGAGGTGTATGCCTTATGAATGGCCTCATAGACAGTTTTCCCTTTTTCAACCAATAAGACAGGAGCCTGCGAAGCCAGATTGTCGGTTCCCAATGTTGATAAGTAGACTGTCAGCGAACCATTCTTATTTACTTGAAACCAACTGATACTGTTTTCTCCGGCTACCGCCTTCGCGAAAAGAAATCCTCCGTCAGCCAGTTCCTGCAACAGGGCATCTCCCAGAACGGAAGGCATCCCGTTAGACGGAATTCCCGGATAATCAGCTTGTGTCAAATCTTTCAGGCTATTGAATACCCAGGGCAATAACCTGTTCGTGTTATTGGGCCATTGATAATCGCCTGGGCGGTAATCGCGGCTAAAAAATATTCCTTGCTTGTAAGCCGGTATATCTGTTTGATAAGAAATGGTAGGCTGCTTTCCGGGAATGTTCTTTTCGTAATATACTGCGGTTTGCAATTTTTCCAGCCTGATAGGCTTTTCCATCCGGAGAGCAGTAATGTCAGTAAACATTTTCCCCTTCTCATAAACAAATGAGGTTTGCCCTCTGAGGCCGGGACAAACCCATACCGCACCACTGAGGAGTAATGTAACCAGATATGTTTTATTTTTTGTCATTCCTTTGTTATTACGTAGAAAGCACTGAAGTTTCGAATATCCGGCTGTGCAGCCGACTGGGAGACAACCAGACGTAAAGCTGAGGCTTCGACTGTCGGGAACTGCTCGATGCGTTTATGACCGACCGATTCACCTTCGCAAACTGTCTGCCATTTGCCGTTCACTTTGGCTTCTACTTTGTATTGGCGGATACGTTCTCCATTCTGGATGTTCTCCTGAATAATGCAATGATTGACAGGTTGCGGCTTATTCAGTTTCAGAGTCAGATCCTTTTTTTGCCCGGAAGTCGAAGCAATGGGAGAAGAGAAACGGCGGTTGATTTCGTCGCCCCACTCTTTCAGGCGTTGTGTATCGCCCGCAGGGATTAATCCGGTCGTGTCGGGCGTAAGGCCGACAATCAATGTGGCATTTCTTCCTACCGATTTATAATACATGTTCATTAAGTTGTCGACGGGGTAAACTGCCTGCTCGTCGTCTGGTTCCCAGAACCATTCGTGACGGCCGTTCATTCCGCGAAGTGGTGTATCAGCCATAGCCGGAACCCAGTAACGACCGTTTTTGTCGCCATGTTTCAGCAAGTCATTATGGTTGTGTACTCCCTCCGTATTGTTGCTGTGCGAAAAAGGGTAGGGAAATGAGGACCAGCAGGGATAACCGACTGTACCCGATTCAGACCCGCCCCAACGGAAGTCTGCCCGGTCTACATTATGGTAAAAGAGGCATTCCGGCTGATATTTGCTGACAATCGGCAATACATCCGGTCCATCGCCTCTCGGGTCGTCTGCGCCACCGTCAAACCAGATCATAAACAAATCCCCGTAGCGGCTGCACAGTTCTTCCACCATGCGCTCGCAGAAATGCTTATACCATTGTTGACGGTTGGCGGCAAACTCCCCTTCCCCCTGTACCTTAAAATTATGAACGCCAAAAAGTGAATTCCATCGGATGCCTACATAAATGCCAGGCATGATATCGTATTTGCGGCAGGAATTGACGAAGTCGCGGATGATATCTCCTTTCCCGTCGCGCCATTTTACCGCTTTTAAACAATACGGATTCACATCGCTCTGATAGATGGCAAAGCCTGTTTCGTGTGTGGCTGTCAGTACGGCAAACTTTGCTCCTGCCGCTTTGGCTGCCCGTATCCATTGGTCGGTATCGAGTTTTGTAGGGTTAAAGATATTATAATCTTCAATTGGCTGGATGCGATTGTTGCCCTGACCGTACTTAATGCCATCGAATACATGCAGGTCGTAATGAAAGACGACACCTATTTCCGATTCGTGCCACTTTAACTGATGAGGTGCCGGGACTGGAATAAAGGTTTCTTGCCCTATTGCAGGAATGATATTTGCTATCAGAAAGATTATCAGATAAAAATTTATTTTCATGTGTGTATTTGTTATAGACAGTTTGCAAAAGGATCATTTGTTTTCTTTAACCAGCCTTTTAACCGGGAAGAAAATTGTTTAACCAGTTCCAGCTGACCGGAAGCTATATTGTTTAGTTGGAATGGGTCTTGTTCGCGATCGAACAGTATCCATTCGTCTGTTTGGCCGTTTGTAGCGTGCACCACAAATGTATATTTTTTTGTCCGTAATCCCCGGTATCCGGTTGTTAAATTTTCAGGCAGGATATAATAATAGGGCTGTACGACCTCTTGTGTTTTATCCGGAGAAAGGATGGAAGCGGACAGGTCTAACGTTTGTACTTCGGCAGGTATCTGGCCTTTGAACCCCATCAGTGAAAGCAGGGAAGGATAAAGGTCGGCAAAAGAAATCATTAAAGTAGAATCGCGGCGCGGCACAAGCTTTTCCGGCCAACTGACGATAAGAGGAATGCGCATGGCTTCTTCGTAATAAATATCTTTGCCGATATGGTGGTGCATTCCCATACAATCGCCATGATCGGAAGTAAATACGACAATTGTGTTATCGAACAATCCCTGTTCTTTTAGCTCATGGACAATACGGCCTACTTGTTCGTCGACCCCAGTCATGCATGCATAATAGTCGAGTACGCTTTTCCGGAAATAATCACCCTCTTCCGTTCCTTTGGGAGGAATAACGGGAGAGTTGCATAACGTTTCGACATCTATATTCGGGTATATCTTTTTATATTTGTCGGGAACCAGCTCGTATCCTGTATGAGGAGGGTTCATGGATACAACCAGAGCGAAAGGCTTGTTGCTGTTGCGTAACTTATTGTCTTTATTGGCGATGTAGTCGATGGCCTGGTCTGCTTCATATTCCGGTCCCCATTGATTTACGAAATAGTACTCGTCACGTGAGGCATTCGTATTCCAATACATGGGTTTCAGATGATAATCGTATGTCCCGTAGGCAATCCAGTGATTAAAACCATGACGGCGTTCTTTCGGGCACCATTCGTTCCATGCTATTTCCCCTTTATTATTGTAGGTGTCGATGTAAGGTTTGTGAGGAGCATCCAGATGCCATTTCCCGATGTATCCCAGTTCATATCCCTGGTCTTTCAGCACGTCCGACCAACAACGGGCTTTGGTTGGCAGCTCTACATGGTAGGGAGCAGTTGCCGAATTGCAGTTGCCTGTTACCTTACTGTCAATCGGATACATACCCGTCATCAGCATTCCTCGGGCAGGAGAGGAGACCGGATAGCTACTGATTGCATCTGTAAAATATACCCCTTCGGAGATGAGACGGTCGAGATTGGGTGTCTGTACCGGCTCCAGTCCCAGGCAGCCCATTGCTTGTCCGCGCCATTGGTCGGCCATGATGAATACCAGGTTTGGGGTTTTCGGTTTTTCCTGAGCTTGTATCTGGTTTACAGCCAGGCAGGAGGTAAGTAATAATAACTGTTTGGGAAACTGTTTCATGGTGAATTATTAATAGTTAATTCCCTGCCTTTTAATCTTCCGGTGTTTGCCGAAAGACTAAAAGATAGGGATTTTTTGTATGAGTTATCAATCTTATTAGGACTAAATATATCCTTTACTTATTAGCACTTGTTCCCGGTTGAATATCCCAACCCGGGTTCTGATAAATGTAAGCGGTACTGATGTCGCCACCCTTTTCCGGTGTACTCAGACGGATCACATCATAAGCGATAGGAGCCAGGTAATGGGCTTTCATAAATGTATATCCGTTGAATGCCTTGTTGTTGCGGTGTATCTGGTACGGACGGATATATTTGCTTGATTTGCTGCTGGAAACATTCGGTTCGTCTGCTTCGCCTTCTACTTTCAAGTCGTCATACAGTTTGTATTGTTCGTCCCAAAGGTTGAAACCTTCCACTTGATAATTTTTCATTCGGTCGAGTGCTCTCCAACGATACAGGTCGTCAAGGCGTAAACCCTCAGCAATGAATTCCGTACGGCGTTCACGGCGAATGTTATATAAGGTGGCATCAACCGGCTGTTCTCCGGAATATACGGCTAAGTCATTTTCTTTCGACAGATCGGTGGCATCGATTGTTTTTTGAATGTCTTCATCAACGCCCGCTCTTTGGCGTAGCGCTTTCCAATAAGAGATACTTTTTGTATCCAGTGAGTTATTATTTAAAAGATAGCTGGCTTCGATATAATTCAGATAAGCTTCTGCCGCGCGGAAGATAACGCAAGCTGTATAGCCCGGATTTGTACCTCCCATACTTAAATCCTGATTCAAACCTTTACGCTGGCAATAACCTGTCGTATTTTTATTTTCCGGGAGAATTGTGATACCCGGACGGGTGAATTTATTATTTTCATTAATCGGATCGCCGGGAATACTTATAGATTCACGCAGCCGTTTATCGCGATTTGTCGCTACATCGGTCAGTGTTTTGTCCCCTAAATAATAACTTCCGGCGGCGTAGATGGGTAAGCCGTTATTCATAAGGCAGCTTTCAACCAATGAACGGGTTAATCCTGTATTTCCGCAGCCGTTACCACCCGGATAAATTGCTTGTAAATAAGATACGACGTAATGGAATATCTTTAGGCCGATATCATACTTTCTCCACAGCAGCACTTCTTTTTTATCGGAAAGGTCAACACTGTTGAACATGCTGGAATAGTCTCCCAAAGGAAAATTATCGGCTATTTGTTCTGCTGATGTTTTAGCTTCGGATAAGAAAAATTGTATTTCGCTATTCAGGTCGATATTGAAATCTTTCAGGTAAGGAGCTTTAGCACCCGGCCATTCCGGTCCGCCGGGAACACGGTCGGTTCCGGCATGATATTTTAACCATGTTCCTTCGTAAAGGGCAACCCGCGATTTGAATAATAAAGCTACATATTTAGTCAGGCGGTTGGCTTCCGGCGGCGTTTCTTTCATCATTTCTGCAGCTTTATCGAGATCGGCAAGAATAAAACGGGCCACTTCGTTTTGTGGGCGGCGTTTATTGGCTTCTGCGAGTTCGGTATAGTCATCTGATAATGTTTTGTCAACGATTGGGAAGTCACCGTACTTTTTCATGAAAGTGAAGTATTGGAAGGCACGGAAGAAATACATTTCGCCAATGTAGTGGCGGATATTCGGGTCCGAACCCGTGATTTTTTCTTCTTCGTATTTGGGTAATACGGTTTCGAGGAAATAGTTACAGTCACGTATTTTCTTGAAGTCCCATTCTCCGCTGGTCGGAACACGGCGTTCGCCGGGGATGAAATTGGATTCTTCTATCGTAGAACACTGATTGTCACTGTTATTATCGGTTTTGAAAACACCGATACTGTATTCACCTGGTTTATGTGACGGGAGTGCGTCGTATTGGGCAGCTCCGAAACTGGCAAGTTGAGCTTCCGTATTCAGATAATTTTCCGAAGTGACGGATGATAGCGGTTCGCGGTCGAGGTAGTCGTTACACGCAGTGAAACCAAGTGAACCGACTGCCAGCGATAATATAATGATTGATTGCTTTTTCATGATGCTTTAATAATTAAAATGAAACATTTATTCCGCATGACAGTGTCCTTGAAAGCGGATAGATTTTACCATTACCCATTGCTCCTCCGACTGCTTCGGGGTCGAATACGCCGAAGATAGACGAGATGGTGAACAGGTTGTCACCGGAGAAAAATACGCGTACTTTACTCAAACCTGCCTTGGCTGTCAGGTAACCAGGTACGGTATAACCTACCGACAAGTTTTTCAGGCGCAGATAAGCGGCACTTTGCAGATAACCGGATTGTGTTTTATGGTTCTTTGTCGCATTGTTATCGAAATAGGGTTTCGGGAAATATGCATTCAAGTTAGCTCCCATATCATCGCCATCCGGACGGAAATAATCCAAATGTTCTTTATATCCGATAGATTGCCAAAGACCGCTACCACCATTGTTGTCAACAGCTCCCCAGAAGAAGTTGCCGTCCAGCCAGATGTCACGTTTACAGACGCCTTGGAAGAAAGCACGGAAGTCGAAACCGTTCCAGTTGGCTCCCAATGTGATACCTACCTGGTAACGCGGGGTTTCATTGCCGATGATTTTACGGTCTCCGGGGTCTCCAACCATATTGGAGCCTGTCGTGATTTTACCGTCACCGTTAAGGTCTTTATACATAATATCGCCTGCACCCCATTTGCTACCGATCTGTGACTGGTCGGTTGTAGCCAAATGATCTTGCATTTCTTTATCTGTTTTAGCAATGCCTATCGTTTCAAATCCCCAGATGTCACCCATATATCTTCCGTTATAAGGTACATATTCCATGTTTCCGTCAGAGTTCTTACGGTCTATAATTTGGGCATCGTTCGGATATTTGGTGATCTTGGTTCTGGCATCAGCCAAAGTAAATCCTACCGTATAACCTACCTTGCCGACCTGGTCACTCCAGGTTAAAGCCAGTTCCCAACCTTTACTTTGCATGGCAGCATTGTTAATACGCGGTAATTTGTCGTTATCTATACCGATGATCGATGATTTTTCTTCGGGAGGGCCGACCATATCATCTGTACTTCTCATATACCATTCAAACGAACCCGTCAAGCGGTTGTTCAAGGCTCCGAAGTCAAAACCGATATTAGTTGTCGTAATCTTTTCCCATGTCATCAGGGCACTGACCATCAGTGGGGCAGTAGCTGTAGTCGGTTGTTGTCCTCCTATCAGCCATTTACCATTTTTCAATCCAAGCGGTTGAGCCGGGTAGAACGGATAAAATTCTTTGGTGTTTTGGTTACCCAGCTTACCCCATGAGAAGCGGGGCTTCAATGTTCCGACATATTCCGAAATATCTTCCCAGAAACCTTCACGTGCGATGTTGTATCCCAAAGAGAAAGATGGAAATACGTTCCAGCGTTTATCACGCAAAAAGCGTGAAGAACCGTCATAACGTACATTGACTTCAGCCAGGAACCGGCCATCGTAATCATAGTTCAAACGTCCGAAGAAACCGGTAGTTGCCCATTCTTTCTTATTTGCGGAAGTATAATCTTTTCCCATGCTGGTGTCGATACTGGGCACTTCATCGCTAATCACATCGTCACGTTTGGCATATACGTAGTTTTGTTTGTAGAGTTCGGTATTGAAACCGACCATTACCTTGAAGTTGTTTTTGTTGAAAGACTTGAAGTAATCGGTATACAAACTGGTTGTCAGCAGATTGTTGTCTTGTGCGGAAGACCATGCATAGGTTGCACCCGGGCCGTAACTACCTGCAAATGCCAAAGGGACCGGTTCGTTCTTTGAGTTCCATTCATAGATTTTAGCCAGGTTTTCGTCTTTGTTTATATGTTCGGCTTTCAGGCTTATGTCTCCACGGATATTCCAGTCTTTTAGCGGAGTGATAGTTATGTTGGCCTGTGTATAAATAATGTCTTTTCTGCGTTTGTAGCGTCCTCCGTCTTCTATTTGAATGATTTTAGAGTTACGCATATAATGTCCGTTCGGGTCTTTGAACGGCATTGTTGGCCAGGTACGTGAGATATCGTGGTAGTATAGACCTACATCGATGCCATTTGTCGTATTGTCCGGATCATCATTTGCATATGTCGGGCGATTCAGTTCTTCGCGGATGAAACGGGTACTCAAACCGATTTGCAGCCAGTTGTTTACTTTTGAGTTGATTTTAGCCGAAGCATTCATACGTTTGAAGTCGTCATCGCCGTAACGCATATTGCCGCCCTGGTCCATGAAAGCACCCGACATAAAGTAAGTCAACTTTTCGGTACCGCCACTTACATTAACGTTATGTTCCTGGGTGAAACCGGTCTTAAAATGGTTACGTGCCCAGTTTTGGTTGTCGTTGGCTTTTTGGTTGAATTCAAACATGCCATTACCCGGATTAGGAACGGTTGTAGTCGAGATTTCCCCTTTTTGATAAGCAATGATACGGCCCATTGTTTCTTCATTGAAAACAGGGTCTTGCCCGCTGTTCAATGCTGCTGCATTGAAATATTTTGCAAATGTATAGGAATCCATCATATCCGGGAGATTGGTTGCGGTAGACCAGCGGAAACTGTTATTATAGGTAATCTGTGTTTTTCCGCTCTTTCCGCTTTTCGTTGTGATAAGGATCACACCGAACGGTGCACGCGAACCGTAAATACTGGATGCAGCCGCATCTTTCAATACGGAAATGTTTTCGATATCATCCGGGTTCAATGCATTCATATCACCTTCTATCCCGTCGATAAGGATCAGAGGAGCATCATTCGAACCTTCGCCAATCGTACCTGTACCACGGATATTCACTTTCAAAGCGTTTCCCAATGCTCCACCCTGATTGTTGAGCGAGAGGTTCAAACCCGGAACGACACCTTGTAAGGCTTGTCCTACCTGGGCAACCGGGCGTGATTCCAGTGCTTTGGTATCGACGGTGGAAACAGCCCCTGTCAGGTTTACTTTCTTTTGCGTACCGAAACCGACAACAACCACTTCATCCAGCGCCTGCGTATCTTCACCCAATTGGATAGCAAGAACTTTCTGTGTACCGTCGATTTTGACAGTTTGAGGTTTGTAACCGATGTAGGAAATATGCAATATATCTCCTTTTGAAGCTGCGATGGAAAACTTACCGTCCATATCGGTAACGGTTCCATTGGTGGTTCCTTGTACCAGGACGGTTGCTCCGATAACCGGCTCACCCAGACCTTTATCAATAACAGTACCAGTAATGGTCAGCTGCTGTGCGTATATATAGGATATACTGGTCATCAGCAGTGCAATTAATAATGTGACTCTTTTCTTCATTCCTTTTTTAGTTTTAAGGTTGTGAATACTAATTTTAAATAATTTTGAAAACAAAAGTATGGGGTATGGTTGAATCGGACGGTTCGTGTATTATTCATTAACAGCGGGTGTTTTATTTATTTTACTTGTTGCAAGTCAGTATACCGGGTGTTTTATTCATGAATAGTGGGCGTTTCATTCAATTGTGTGGTCGGGCCGTTTTTTCTTTTATTTAGTGACAAATACTTTCTTCCTTTTTTGTTTCTTTGCATATGATCCTATTACTTCTCAGGGATAGATCAGTTAATTCGCCAATGGGGAAATCTATTATAGTCATATTGTTTGTCATATTTTACAGCTTGCCTGGTTATGCTTTTTTTGAAAAAGATATCCGGATACTTACGATGCAGAATGGACTGGCTGATAATACAGTCTCTTGTATTCATAAAGACCGGGACGGTTTCATGTGGTTCGGTACGAATAACGGGTTGAGCCGGTATGACGGGAAGAATATTAAGAACTTCAGTTTAGACAGCCTTTATATGAAGGTGCTTCATATAAAGGAAACGGAAAACGGTTTGCTTTGGGTAATAGCCAATAGGCGATTGTTTTGTTTCGACCGGCGGATGGAGCATTTCATACCAGTCCGGGGTAGTGAAAAATGTACCAGAGTTCAGGACATACTTATGCAAGATGATACGTCTTTCTGGTCTATATCACCAGATGTTCTTTCTTCTGTTCTGATAGATTACAAGACGGATAAGGGAGGGAATATAACAGAGGTTAACCTGAAAGTAGAAAAAGAGTTCCCCCATTTGGGGGGAAACGATACAGGTTACATGGCTTTTTGCCAGTCACCGGAAGGTCTAATTTATATCGGAACAGATAGGGGAGATATTATTACATTCGATCCGGCTACATTTCATGTAATAGGTAAGATTGACCGGTTTAAAACTGGTAAGATTCATATTGTAAGTCTTTTATATTCTGATGGGTGTATATGGATAGCCACTTGGGTGGATGGAGTGATTTGCCATAATCTGAAATCAGGTACTTATAACCAATATAGTTATAATCCGGAGGATAAAGTCCGGACATTATCACATGGAGATGTATATCAAGTAGTTCCCCTTGGTAATGAACATTATTTTGTAGCAACATGGAACGGATATACGGTACTTGTGCCGGATAAAGACAATCCGGCTCGTCTTACAACAAAAGTTTATAATAATACGGCATCACAATTACACCGGAATTTGGAAACCCGGATGATTTCTGCCTATTATGATCCAGAAGGAATTATCTGGGTCGGGACACAAGGAGGGGGTGTTTATGCCTCAGACCTGCGTAAGCAGTTTTATAAACGGTTTCATCAGGAAACCCATAATGAAATTTGTGGAATGGCAACCGATAAGAAGCAACGTATCTGGTTGGCTTCATTTCATAAAGGTATCTTGAGAAGTTCGGAACCGTTCGATCCTCAGTCTCATTTGTCATTTGAATCAATACCCTCCGGAACAGGAAATACTGTTTTATGTGTTGTCTCTGATAGAAAAGGAGATTTATGGTTTGGAAACAGTCAGTCCGAATTGATATGGTATCATTCGGGCAATGAGAGAATAACGGTTCTTCCCATTCGTTTGGCTGACGGTTCGCATTGGACAGGCTCTGTCTGGTCTTTAGTATTCGACAGTCAGGATCGTTTATGGTTGGGAACCTCCAATGGGTTATTACTTTTTGACCCTGCAACAAAATTATTTAAACATTATCCGGTACATTCAGGTGTAATACGGGCAATGGCAGAAGTTCCAGGTAAATGCTTATGGTTGGGAACTTCATACGGACTTAAAAAATTCTGTTTTCCAGAGAATATTATACAATCCGGCTTTGAAAAACAAGCGAATATCCCGGCATGGGAAGTCCGTTCCCTTTTTGCTTCTTCCGATGGAAAATTGTATATTGGTTTTGCGGAAGGATTTGGTATAATGGATTTGTCTTCAGATACGATTGAGAGTTATTTTACGACTCGTAACGGTTTGAGCAGTAATTTTATAGGTTGTATTAGTGAAGATTCGAAAGGGCATCTTTGGCTGGGATCCAACTCCAGTGTTTCACGTTACTCAAAACATCAGAAACTTTTTTATAACTATTATGTATCTGGAAATAACCGTTCGGTAATGCTTTATAAGGACTATCTGTTTTGGGGAAATAATAAGAATATAACTTATTTTCTACCGGATAAGGCTATGAATGATTACCTTTCCAACAAGGTTGTTATCACCCAGTTGGAGGTTGATAATAAGCATGTCGGAATCGGGCAAAAAGTGAACGGTCAGATTATCCTTAAGAAAGGTATTCCCTATACTAAAAAACTTACACTGACCGCAACCAATAATAACTTTTCGCTGATGTTCAGCAATTTGACCTATTCGGAGGATTTACAGAAATATGGTTATCGACTTACTCCTGCCCAGACAGACTGGTTAGTGGCTGGTGATGGTGACAAAGTCTCGTATACAAATTTACCCCGAGGTGAATATGTTTTTGAAGTCAGGAGTATTTTTCCAGATGGATCTAACGGAGATATAACTTCTTTAGCAGTAAAAATTTTGCCTTATTGGTATGAGACTTTTTGGTTCGGCCTGTTGGTATTTATTTTTGCTGTTATTATAGTCTGTTACCTGATAAAACACCTGAAAAGAAAACAGATGCGTCTGGCTCAGGAAGAACAGTTGAAACACGAGTTGCTTATTGTTAATTTGGAAAGAGAAAAGGAGAAACAGATCAGCCTGGAAAGGGAAAGTTTCTTTACAAATGTATCTCATGAGCTTCGTACACCGCTAACATTAATCCTTTCGCCTCTGCAAGAACTCTTACAGACGGAACGTTTTCCACAGATATTGCAGGATAAACTTTCTTTGGTTTATAACAATGCGTCTTCGTTATTTTTTCTCGTGAACCAACTTTTGTATATTCAAAAAATAGAGGCTGGCATGGTTCATTTAAGTCTGTCTAAAGTGGAGATTGTTGCTTTGGTTAAACAGGTGATGAATTCTTTTAAGCATATGGCAGAAATAAAAAAGGCTAAGTATGTCCTGAACTCTGGTATAGAGTTTCTTGAACTTTGGATTGATGCGGCTAAAATAGAATCGGCCTTGAAAAATTTGCTTTCAAATGCGTTTAAGTATACTCCTCCCTGTGGAATAATCGAGGTTTCACTGGAAGAAAGAGAAGTGGACGGGAAAATGTTTTGTTTGCTTTCTGTGTCCGATAATGGTCCGGGAATAGCAGAAGATTGGCAGGAACGCATTTTTGATTCCTTTATAACAGGCAAAAATGAACCCTCATTTTCTACCAAGGTAGGCATAGGATTACGTATCGTTAAGAATACGATGGATATTCATCATGGGCAAGTCGTATTGGACAGTTCACCGGGGAAAGGAGCAAAATTCACTCTTTATCTTCCGATAGGAAAAGAACATTTTAAAGATGACGAATGTGAATGGGTTGAGAATGCGGTGAAGCCAAAAGAAAATGAAACTTTTTATGTACCGCAGTTGCTAAATAAAACCTTGGAAACTAATTCATACAAGAAGTTATTGATAGTGGAGGACAATGATGAAATAAGAAAATATATCCATACACTATTTAATAAGGACTATCAGGTATTGGAAGCCTGCAATGGCGATGAGGGTGTAAAAATTGCAATAGATGAAATTCCGGATTTGATAATATCAGACATCATGATGCCTGTTAAAGATGGTTTTGTTTGTTGTATGGAAATCCGGAGTAATTTGCAAACTTCACATATCCCTATTATAATGCTTACAGCTAAAGCGGAAGAAGAAGATTTGTTGAAAGGCCTTCGAATAGGGGTGGATGATTATCTGATGAAGCCGTTTAACCCCGAAATACTCAAGGCTAAAGTCGAAAATCTGATTTATATGCGTAAGCAATTGAAACGAATCTATACCAAAACGTTGATGCTAAAACATACGGCTGATAATTCGGAGGGCGAAGAACAGGCTGACCCTTTTATGCAGCAGGTTATTGGTATTGTTGAAGCAAACCTTACTAATCCTGATTTCAGTGCGAAGATGCTGGCTGAACTCCTGAATCTCAGCCAGCCTACATTATACAGGAAAATGAAGCAGCAAAGTAATTTGTCCATTATTGAAGCAATCCGTGGCATACGCATGAGTAAAGCTGCTTCATTGATTATACAGAAAAAATATTCGGTTCAAGAAATAGCCGAAATGGTTGGCTATAATGATATAAATACGTTCCGTAAACATTTTACAAACCAATTCGGAGTATCTCCCTCCCGTTACATTTGACGGATATATGATGGATATGGCTGTTATGGTAGATATCTTTACGGGATGTCTTTATTTCGTTAATTTCATCAGCTCATCGATGGTTGCCTTGTCATATCCCATGGATGCTGCCTTTTCAAAATCGAGGATGGCACGTTCTTTTTCGTATTGGGATAATTTTATTTTACCACGTAATACATATAAGGCGGCACTGGGTTCGCTTTCGGTAAATACTTTTTCAATATCAGCCATCGCGCGGGAGTTCTTTCCCATCATGAAATAAAGGTCGGCGCGTCCTTCATATAAAATCCAGTCGCGAGGCATTTCCTTAATCAGGTAATTATATATTTTCTCGCTTTCGGTATAGTTGCCACGTGCTTTCTCGAGGATGGCGTGTCCCAGACGGGCGCGGACAGACTTTTCATTTATCTCCAATATCTTATCGAAGTCCTGTTCAGCCCACATATAATTTTTCAGTTGGATATAAATCAATCCACGGCAATACAAAGCTTCCTGATGGGTCGGTTCTGCAATTAATAGCGTGTTGTAATCACTCAGAGCTTTTTCTGTTTCACCCAGTTCCGTATAGAGGGAGGCACGGTTTTCTAAAATGGTAATATTGGAAGTGTGGCCGCTTAAAGCCGAAGAATAGGAGAGAAGTGCTTCTTCCAACTTACCCTGCCTGCGTTGTATCGTTCCCAGATTAGTCAGCAAAGCATAATTAAGCGGGTTGGCAGGTTCTTTGCGCATAGCAGCTTTCAGGCTTTCTTCTGCGGAAACCAAATCTTTTTTATCCAGAAAATCATAACTTTTTTTTACCAGTTCTTCGTAGGATTGTGCAAAGCTGTTTCCAACGAACAGCAACATGCCTATAAAAATAAGGAATACCCTCATAAGATGCTCATTAAGATGTTATTTGACTGGCTACAAAACTACATAATAAAATCAGTTCTTTAACAGATTAAAAAAACTTTATACCTTTGCTACACTTTGTAATACTTTTTTGTGGGTAGGATTGTTATTTAACTATATGGATATTTTTTAATATTAAATTTTTAATTATGATACTATTAGCAGCAGTAGAAGCCAGCACAAAGCTGGAAAAAGTGATTAATTCTCTTATTTCGCAAGGAGCAGATTTGGGGTGGACTATAATAAAAGCCCTTTTAGTCTTTATTATTGGACGCTTTGTCATTAATCTGATAAATAAATTGGTGAAACGTGTGCTGAGTAAGCGTGATATCGACGCTTCGGTAAAAACGTTCGTTGGCAGTCTGGTTAATGTCATCTTGACTGTTTTGTTGATTATCTCTGTTGTCGGTGCATTAGGAGTTCAGACAACCTCTTTTGCCGCTTTGCTTGCCTCTGCCGGTGTTGCCATTGGTATGGCGTTGAGCGGGAACCTGGCAAACTTTGCAGGTGGGTTGGTTATATTGTTGTTCAAACCTTATAAGGTTGGTGACTATATCGAATCGCAAGGTGTAGGCGGAACAGTAAAAGAAGTGCAGATATTCCATACAATCCTGACCACAGCCGATAATAAGGTGATTTACATTCCGAACGGTTCATTAAGCAGTGGAGTGGTAACGAATTTTAGCCATCAGGCAACACGCCGTGTGGAATGGATCATTGGTATAGATTATGGGGAAGATTTTGAAAAAGCAAAGAGTGTTATTGAAAATCTTTTAAATGGAGATGAACGTATATTAAAAGATCCGGCTTTTCTTATCGCTTTGCATGCTTTGGCAGACAGTAGTGTGAATGTCGTAGTGCGTGCATGGGTAAACAGCGGGGATTATTGGAATGTATATTTCGATATGAATAAGGCTATATATGAAACCTTTAATGCTCAAGGTATCGATTTTCCATTCCCGCAACTTACCGTACATAAGGCAAGTAATTAAGTGGTAATATGGTAAAATAACTTATATTGAAAAATCCCGAAAAACAATCGTTTTTCGGGATTTTTTTGTTTTCGAAAGGATTGGAGGTATATATGGACATACATTCACCTCTTTCACCTTCATTTTGTATTCTTTGCTTACTTGATTTTTACTAACGTTATATTGAAGAGTGTTACTTCTATGTCCTTAAATGCTGAGTTCAGATCGGGGACAAGTTTATAATTCATCAATGTCAGTTTTGTTCCATCATGTTTTACGACAGCATCAACTTTAAGGGATGATGTTGTAAAATCCAATTTAAGTCTGGATTCATCATCGATATTTTTATCAATGCGCCATTTCCCTTCTTGAATTATCAAATCTTTGGAAATATCAAAGGTTTTATCTGCATTTAAAGTGAGTACATTATTTGTATCCAAAAATTTGAGTAGGTCCATAGAAGGGTTATAATAAGCAGCTTCTACTCTCCATGAACCGGTTAGTTCTTCTTCCATTACTTTATCCTCTTTTTCACAAGATAATAGAGTGAATAAGAATAATAGATATACACTCACCTGCCATTTTTTATTGGTTAATACGCGTGTTAAATTAGAATTTGTCATTTGTAAAAAATAATTTTTAGATGTATATATGTTAATAATTGCCTTTTATTAATATGGATTAGAATTGTTCAATTGGTTATAAAACAATGTTATGGTTGTATATTGTGGGTGCAAATGTATGTGATATTTTTTTAAAATACAATACCTTTTATTGTGTTTGATTCGTATTGCTATTTGTATTGCGGCTTGTTTTATTATGAGGAAACAGTTTATTATTATTGATATTCAAAAATAATAGACATGGTGTAGCCTCCTCTGACTTGTATAAACTAAGTAGTTGCAATGAAGTCCGGTAAAGAGGTCTATTCTATTATACTTTTTTCTTCCTTTTCAATTAGTTTATGGTATAATATGTAATTCCAATGTGTCTTGTGGTAGATTAGCAAACCCTGTTTTAGTTCTTTTTATGAATCTTTTTTATTAGGTACTACTACCAATCCATCCAAATCGATATAGCCGAATTGCATATTATCATTTATATTCAATAGGATTCTGTTGTTCTCTTTATCATAGCAGAAATATCGAATATGATGTCTGGTTTCCAAGGTCGCGATATAATCTCCATTGAGATCGAAAACTAAAATTTTAGTTGCTAAGTTTTCGATTGAACCGAGAATAGGGTCAATAACAGATGCGTTATTTTTCAATAGAAGTGCAAATATCTTGTCGTTTCCGAAGGCGACTTGCTGATAATACTTTAGTTCTCCTTCCTGATTCTCCATCCAATATTTTCCTCCGTATATATTATATTTTAATGTTCCGTCAAGCGAGCAAATAGTCATCAGGTTTTGTCCTTGGTAGCATTCCACATATAAACCCAGTTCCGGGGAAACATCAAAAGCTATTTGTTTATTTTTGATTAAGGGATGCACATAGGGCATAGGGGTAAGTTCCCCATTCTTCGTATTCAGCTTTCCCGGATACATCTTGAAGTTGTTGTATATGATATGTTCTGTGATTGCGCCTATACAAGTACTATCTCCGATATACTGATATTGTTCTAAAACTTTGTTACGGTCTATTTTTATTTTCTTTTCCGGGATATAAGAAGGGTTCGTAAGGACACTATCCAGGTTATAGCTGAATATGATTTCTTTTTCATAATCTGTAACATCAAATCTGCGGCGGACTTGGTCGATACCAATAGGTCCCATATTTCCAATTTCATCCGGAGCAAATCCCGGATATGCAGTACTTGTAATGTATTGAAACGTATTTTTATCAAAGATATTTATAAGATGGTCATACGTATTGTGATCAGCAATCAGTAGGTATTGGTCTATAATATATAGTTTACAGTATTTACTAAATGTTAGACTGTCAAATTTTATCTCTTTGATTTTATCCATGACCTTTATGACATTGTCACGGTTGTATTGATATTTCTCGGTTTCCGGTTTATTGGAGCAAGCCCAACAAACGACGATTAATAACAGGTATATTAATTTGTTCATATTGTATTTGATTTAATTGTTCCTGATAAAAATAATTGTTTCTCTGCTTTTATCTGGTAACATCTACCAATCCATCCAAATCTAAATATCCGAATAGTATATCATCATTCATATTCAATAGAATTCTGTTGTTTGCTTTATCATAGCAAAAATATCCGATATGATAACCTGTTTCCAATGTTGCAATATAATTTCCATTAAGGTCTAACACTAAAAATTTGGTAGCCAGGTTTCCTACAATACCTTTTGCAGGGTCTTGAACGTAACCGCTATCATTCAAATAAAGAATAAAGATTTTATCTCCGACAAATGCAACTTGGTGATAATACTCAAATCGTCCTTTTTGGTTATCTTTCCAATTTCTACTGCCATATATGTTGTATTTTAATTCTCCATTAATCGTACAAATAGTTATTAAGTCTTGCTTTATATAAGATTCCACATACAGCCCATGCTCTGTTGATACATCGAAAAAGACAGATTTCTTTTTAAATTCAGGATGCATATAGGGCATTTGTTTAAATTCTCCTGTATTCATGTTTTGTGTTCCGACAGATAATGTAAAATCGGAAACGCTGATGGGTTCAAAAATTAATCCGATACAGATTGTATCATTGATATACTTATATTGCTCTAAGAATTTATCTCCATAGATGTTTAATTTTTTAGAGGGTATATAGGAGGGGGTGGTAAGGACGCTATCCAAATCATAACTAAACACGGCTTGTTTGCCATAATCGGATACGTCGAACTTATGATGTGCATAATCTTTGCCTATGTATCCTATATTTATAATTTCTCCAGCTCCCTCTCCTCTATAGGCTGTACTGGTGATATACTTAAATTGGTTTTTATCAAATATATTTATAAAATAATCATATGATTTATAATCAACAATAAGTAGATAATCATCAATTATGTGTAGATCACAAGATGAGCTTAGTATGACACTGTCAATCTCAATTTCTTTGATTTTATCTTTTACTTGAATAACATTGTCACGGTTGTATTGATATTTTTCGGTTTCCGGGCTGCTGCAACTCCAACAGGAAATGCAGAAAAAGAGTAATAGCCAATATCGGTTAACTGTTTTCATGGCGATTAAGATTAATTTTCAAATGTAGTTAAAATAATTAGGTTAATAGAAGAGTGACTGTTAATATTGTCATTCAGAATAAATAAAATCGAATGATTTTACAAAATGATATTTTGACATATTGATAAAATAGCCTTGTTCTCTTTGCGGTGTATGAATAGAGACACGGAAAAGTTCCGGAATATGTTACTCTCGTGAGGTTTAGCTTTATCGGTTTGCTGTAGATAATGATGTATATCTTACTTATTGATATGGTGATGGTATTGATTTATCAGGTTCAGATTTCACGGAAAATACGGATTAATACATATTGTATTTTTATTAATCCGTGTTTTCCGTAAAATCCGTGCCTAAACATATTGTTGCGTTCGGCGGAAAATAAGAATCTATTTGATATCTGTGTAAGAGTTGGTTTTTTTACTATTATAGTATTGCCTCTCCGCCCGATAACACCGAAAATCAAAGTATATATGATTCGATTTCAAAACATATATGCTTTGAAGTCGAAACATATATGTTTTATCTGCGCGGACAGTTGTATTTTAGTGCGCAAATAGTTGTATTTATTCGTAGGGATAACTGGAAATACCCTCAGAATATGTGGAAATAGGTTCCGGATTCTGTATAAAAGCCCCCTTTTTGTGGGAAAAAAGAGCTGAATTTCTCCTGAATTGTCCTTTTAGCTTATCAGGAGTGTTAGCAGAAAGGTGGTAATTTTGAAATAATGACAGGGGAAGGCTGGTGATAGTTGATAGTTGACAGTTGACAAGTGACAGTTGACAGTTTGCGGCAAGCGGGAGGATTAAGACATAAAAAAAGAGCAAATTTTTTGGATAAAACTTGCTCCTTTCGTTTGTTTTGTTATCACCTGTCACCTGTCACCTGTCACCTGAATTGATTCGTCCAGTTTCTTTTTGAGGTAGTCCAGTTTTTTTATTGCTTTTTCCTTTTCTTTTTTCATCTTTTCGATGTCACTCAGGATAACTGCCAGATCCAATGTGGAGGCAATCGCTTTCTTATCAGGGTCGTTGATGTAAATAATATACGGTTTGCCTCCTGTATATTCCATTTTGATGCGTGTACCTTCATTCGCGTAAATGAATTTGGCAATATCTTCGCAGTTCTCTCCTTTATAAGTTACTACTTCCGTTGTATTTCCTAAGTCTTTGAAACGGTAATTCAGACCGCCGTCATAAGGGATAGCCGGCGTTTCGGCATACATACCGTCGGTGGTAGTTAACTTGATGCCTGTATGGTTCAATGGATTTTTACCAAAGTAAACACTGGCGATATACATTTCACCTTTTTCGTTTACCCCGGAACGGATGTAACTGCGCTGGATATTACGTTCGATGGTTTGTTGTTTCGGGACATAAGTACCCAATTCATTATAAGCCGTATCTTTTTCAAAAGAGAAGTTCTTCTGGAGTTCGGCAAGTTCCTGTTCTTTGACCGGCATCATACTATCGCAAAAAGCCAGGTTACGTTCCGCTTCTTTCTGTTCGACCTGTCTCATCAGGGAAAGGCCGGCCTTCAATACTTTATATTCTTTCGGATAGAGGGCACGTATGCTGTCTATTTCGCTTTTAGCAGCAAAGTACTCATTCCGTTCAAACATAGCTTTCGCATTATCGAGGCGGGCTTGTGCCTCTTTTTCGGTATTGTTGCAGGCTGCCAGGGTTGTCAATGCAAGTGTTGCAATATAGATAACAGACTTTTTCATGCTGATTACTGTTTAATTAGCGATTTGTACTATTTGTTCCAAAGATAAGAAATAAAAATGAGACAGAGAGCAGGATAGAGAAAGAAGGCTGAAAATAAGGGCTTTAGACGTGATTGAAAGAGCGGGCGAAGTCAAAGGAAACCAATATAAAGCCAACTTAAACCGGAGTTTCGTTACTATTGGAGATAATACTTCAGGAGATTTCTTATAGTATTTGTCTTTCCCGATGTAAACAATAAAAAGACCAACCGGAGAGATAAAGAAATAATACATATCTTTACAACAGAATTTACGGTTAAATTACTTTTGGCGTGCTTATGTCTATTGGAAAGCCGGCAAAGAGAAAGAGGCATATAATGACTTCATGACTGTGATTCTGCAAGGACGAGCCGATGACGGCTATGTAATTCAGGCACAACAAAATCTGAAGTTGTTGGATAAACATAGTATTCTTTTAAAATAGATGATAAAAGGGAGAATAGGCTGATACTTTTACTCAATATTGAATTTATGTGTAATGAAAGTATTCAAACGCTCCTAGTGTCAGGATTTTCAATCCGCTAAAGGATAAGTCTTTTCAGCGGTTGAATAAAGGCGGATTTGAAAATCATAATACGCGGAGAACGGCGGATTACAAATCCGCCGGGACGGGTGCTCTATTTGGCATATATTTTTGAGTCCGTCATTATATGATTAGAAACTTTGTTCAAGTATCTTTAAGTCACACCGTTTTTAGGGGTTAACTTTACTCAGAAGAGTGACTAATGAGTCATAATTATTACTCTTTGCTATTTGTAAAGGGGTTGAGCCATCTTGGTCGGTTACATTGAGGTTTACGTTGTGTTTCAACAATGCTTTTACGGTCTGGATATCGTTCCTTTGTGTCGCTTCAATTATGGGATAGAAAGTATAATCTTCACCGCAATTTCCAGCACCATTCGGATTCGCTCCTACGTCTAACAACAACAAGGCTGTCTCCAAGTTTGAGTTTATACAAGCCAGCGACAGGGCTGTCAATCCATTTTCGTTATATACTTTATTTACATCCACTTTTTGTGTAATCAAAAACTTTAATATATCGACCTTATTGAAGTAAACCGCCGCATAAACAATGTCGTACTCATAGATGTCGTCCGAGAGGCATTGCTCTTTGTCCGCTCCATCATTAAGCAACTTTTTAACCCCTGCTAAATCGCCTTTGCTACAAGCTTCACCCAGTCGTGTTGCCTTGTAGTTATCTATATCGACGATATATCCATTAATTTCCGTCGTATCTTGAGTGATGATTGCTGGATATGTGCTACCTGATTTTGGTTGACAGAGAGAATAACCACAGAATGATAAGCACAAAATTAAAGTCAAAATATTTTTCATTATATATAATATATTAATTTATAATTTCAACGTGAATAGCAGGTTCTTTAAATTATTCATATTTCCTACCATTGACATTTTTGTTCTCGTTTATTCAACTTTTATAAAGTATCTTGTTTCGTCAATTTTATATTTTGCATTTACTTCTTCTTTTTTTGATACAGCAATATGTTGAATTTATCATAAGTGAGGCATAAAAAATCATCTGCAACTATTAGCGTTTGCCAGAGAGAGTAAGAATCAAATGAAAATTTATCGTCGGTTTCATAATCAGAATCGAAATAGTCCACAAACCGTATATATGAGACCGAATCTGAAATATCACATCCATACTGTTTCAATAAATTAATATGATCCTCACCAATATAATACCTATCAGTGCCAAAATAGTGTTCAGTTTCATCTTTTTCGTACACAAACCGTGCTCGGTATCTATGCTTTACAGTTATGATTATAGTATCATGGCTAAATTGCACGATCGTATTAAGTAGTACATTTCTCAGGGAATCGTTAGGTAGATCATATTGATATTCATGCAATCGCACCAAATCCCACTCTGTAACATAGTCTGGAATTACTCTTTTTGTTTGAGCATCGCACGAAAAAAGCATAAATAGAACACCTACTATTGTAATTATCAGTTTCATTATATATGATTTTTATAAACGTTATTTTTTAGGTCATCATTAAACTCCGTAAAAATGGCATCATATTTAGTTATTGTTACTTAAACTATTACCTTGAGTAACATGTGAAACACTTAAGGTACTTTTATTAGATTAATAGTTTTGTCACCCGTTTCTCTTGTGAATTGAGAATCTTGCCAAACTCTCTGCTTTGTTATTGTATTATAAAAACCTAACCATGTATATCTGGCTGTATTATTACTCAAGAATTGAATATGTCCCACTGGATGTGTCGTTGAAAGATGCGGCCAATCCAATCTTTGTCCTCCGATCCCCAACTCTTCTGCCGGAGCGACAAGTAAAATTTGATATGAGTTATTGGGTGCAGATGTATCCGGAACCAATTTTGCATTAATCATAATTTGATCACTCTCCACAACGACATACGCTGAAGAGTCTTTGCGTATTGCAATATATGGGAACGGCTGTTCCTCGCTTATCACCCAAGTCCCAAGGTAGGTGTTAATTGAACTATCTTGTACGCAACTTACTAAAGAATTATCTCTATTGTAAGAGATGTTATCAATAAGGTACTTGCCACCCTCTTTGCATATAACTTTCACTATTATACAATCTTTGTTATCAGGCAACATAACCGTATATAAATTATCTAAAGAATCTATTTTAGCTATGTCAATTTCCGTCAACCACCTTTGGCTGAAATCTTGAGCGTCAACGAATGGATCGAAATCAACGACACTACTCCTTAACTTCATCAACAAACTCGACGTTAAGTATTTTTCTTTGAGATTTAATAATAACGCATCATCAACCTCATCGCACAGATTTAATGAGATATATTCAGCGTAAAACTCTTTTAACATATCGACTGCTGGGTCTAAATTCCCATCATTAACAGTTTTAGCATTACCCGCAATACAACTCAATAATAGAAATGACACTGTTATAAATAGTAAATGCCTCATAATTAATTTGTTTTTTATTGTTTCCATCTGAAAAACGTATGTTTGGATTTAATAGTTCTATAGCTTTGTCCTCCCCAAAAATCTCTTTGTTCAAAGTCTGATATCCAGTGTTCACCATCGTACATCGCAATATGTCCATGAGGATGGTTATCTATATTTTGAATAACAACAATATCTCCTTTTTGTGGTGTATATTCTTCTGTTGCATAGTTTTTGCTGGTTGTCCATATCTTCCTGGTGGAAGACTAGCCCATTCGTACGATCTAAAATTATGATTCACAGTTAACCAGTCTAATCGGTTTCGTAAGTTACTTTCATCAAAGTATTTTTGCTTTTCTGTGTAATTTCAAAACGAGTGACCCCTCCTGGGTAATCGATTTCAATAAGCAGTTCATTTGCTGTTTTGTACTTGTAACGAACTTTGATATATGTATCTATTTCAGAAATGTACTCCATGTCTTTTGGTGGTAGTGTGTCTTTTAGATTTTCATTGAATTGCTTAATGATATCATACACTTGTGCCATGTTGGCATTAGGGAACACACACTCCTGAATAGTGGTGTATCCGTCGTCTTCTGAATATTTTTTGCATTTTACGCCTTTCCAATCTGTTATGTCCACAAATAATTTAGGTTCATCACTATTCTCTGTACTGGGTAAACTAGTTGTTTCGGAGTCTAAAAATGATTTAGTGGCTGTTTTCTTAACAATAACAGTAGTCAAACTATCCAGCTCCCACTCTTGCCATGGTTGAGACTCCAATACAATTAATTCTCGCAGGAGAATGTCATCGACAGAGTACCTTATCCCAAACTCTTTAAGATTTGGACAGCCAGTTAAATCTAGTGTCTCAAGCGAATTTTCCTTCAAATAAAGGTCTTCGAGAGATGGGCAATTCTCAATATCTACAAATGTTAACTGGTTACGGTAAGCTAAAACACGCTTCAAATTCGGACAGTTTTTTATAACCAAAGAGTCTATGAAGCCATATGAGATATTCATATGCCATAGAAATTTGAAGTTGTTAACACTAAAACATCCACTTGTTTCTCGTGGATACCCCTTTGGATTAAATAAGACTATATTATTAAATTTATACACGCCGTCTCTCTTTATTGAGCCAAACTTCCCCCAAAACAGAGGCCACTTAGGACTATAGCCTAACATCTCTCCATTAGTTTTCGACTCGATATTTGACTGTTGTGATAGAAAGGAGTTTATCTGTGCCACCTCATATGGATCATAGGCTCTATTCTCGTAAAGCAATATTATATATGTTGTGATTGCAAGAACACCAAGAGTCGCTAAGCCAATTATATGCTTTTTTTTCATAATCAACATTATTTCATATATATTTAACAACAAGGTATTGATACCAATTACGACGAATCCTTTCAAAATGACCCTGAGCTCGATATTGTTTGGCAAATATATTTCTTTGTAAATTAAGCATATAGCAATAGTATTACTAAATTTATAGTGACAAGTTATAACATTTATAATCTATTACGCTATGCTACTTGATTCCAAAATTACAGAAATATTCTTTATTATTGATAAGTTCTCCCCAAGTATTTGATACCACCATCAAATATTCTTATACTTTTTCATCTTGGCGGATATCGGTGCCTTAAACATTTTTATCTTCAATATGTCTGGTGAACGGCAAAATTTCCCAGTTCAGTTGTAAACATGGCGAACGCGAACTAAAGAGAAGACTTTAGGAGATTTCTTATAGTATTTGTCTTTCCCGATGTAAACAATAAAAAGACCAACCGGAGAGATAAAGAAATAATACATATCTTTACAACAGAATTTACGGTTAAATGTTATTCACCGGGTTATATGGACACATTCCCAAGGCAAAGAAAATAGACAGAACAAAGACATCGGATTATGAAAAGATATAAGTACATAATTATTGTAATAGTATTGATATTTCTGTCTTGCTCCAGAACAAACAAATTATTTGATAAAGCAGTAGGTCTTGATAATCAGAAGAAGTATCATGAAGCTATTATAGTCTGGAATAAATTAATTCAAAATAACCCGACTTATCTACCTGCTTATATAAACAGAGGAGCCGATAAGTTTGAGTTAAAACAATATTCTGAAGCTATAAAAGACTATTGTCATGTTATCAGACAAGACTCTACATATATAACGGCTTGGCTTAACAGAGGAAATGCAAAATTAGAATTGAACAATTACCAAAGTGCAATTGACGACTTTAATGCAGCAGAAAGAATAAAGCAGGAAGTGTATGGATGCGCCCAAGTGATATTTTATGATAAAATAGATCCTAAAGATGTTGCGTTGGAAGAAATTTGTCTGCAAAGAGGTATTGCTTATTGGTATGTGGATAGCATTAATAAAGCATATAGTGATTTGAATTATTGTATTGATCAGAAATATGAAGTAGTATGCAGTTACTTTTGGCGTGCTTATGTCTATTGGAAAGCCGGCAAAGAGAAAGAGGCATATAATGACTTCATGACTGTGATTCTGCAAGGACGAGCCGATGACGGTTATGTAATTCAGGCACAACAAAATCTGAAGTTGTTGGATAAACATAGCATTCTCTTAAAATAGATGATAAAAGGGAGAATAGGCTGATACGTAGCTGCAAGACGGCACCAAGAAAAGAAAGAACCATATTTTATGGAGTAGTTGATAGTACTATCTATACTTACCAGAAATTCTATATCGTAGATAATCAAATTGCATTGAATTACTTAGATATGGAACCATATGGTTATTACATATCAAGTATAAATCGGCAAGGAGATTCGATAATTGATATGAGTTTTGATAAGGAAATTGGTATGCTTCAATATGAAATGGGCAATATTATGCAATATACAAATGTAGCGCCAAATGCCATAAAAAGATTGATATTGAAAAGAAATGGACATTCATGCAGTTGGCAGATGCTTATTAATGGGGAACTGTATAAATATCTTGTGGTGGATAGCTTGGATTTATATAAATCAGGATTTGCTGTGGATACAATTAATCATTGGTTAGATGATGTAGAGTAGAACTAATAAAAGTATTTTAATAGAAAAAGAAATGAAAAATATGGTAAAGCTATTATTAATTGCAGTGTGTATAATATCTTGTTCTATGCAATCTAAGCGGGAAATGTCCAAAAGGGTTTATGAAACAACGTGGATGGAATTGACAAAGACGGATAGCGGATATGTCGTTTATAATTATCCTGATTTAGAAGATGATAATTTTAAAACTCCTCAAAAAATAGTCCTCAAAGGAGATTCTATAATCTGGATTACTTATAGTGAAATGCCGATTATTGATACATTTAATAGTGTTCAAGAACTGGCTGATGAAGAATATTTCTTTCCAGTCGGAAATCATTATAAATTTGAATGGTCGGATAAGGAAAAACATATTGCCAAGTGGACAATATATTATGGAGATGAAAGAATTTTATCGAATTGTCTCTATATAGATAGTGTTTATAATACGTATCCGGTTATAGACTACAAATGGTTTGATGATGAGGTAAACAACAATTGATAACAGTTTACTATAAATACGTATTATGAAAATGCGAGTTGTTTGACGGTATGCAAATCACAGAACATCAACGCAACTTGATTGTCGCTAAATCGTTACTGATATTTTTTTACCTCTTTATTGAATGCTGTTAATCAGATAGATATATAAAAGTTTCTTATCAGCGGCAAAGATAGTGCAACCTGTCTTCGCTTTCGGACAAAGATATTGGAAAAAGGGAGAATTGGTATCACTGGGGGAATTTAATTATCTTTGCAGTTCCATAGTAAGAATAGTATGGGAGACAATAAGAAAGAATAAATGTATATAGAAGAACAAGATATATTAAATCATATTTCGGCAAAGCCGTTCCACCTGATGTCTGAAGCTGCGGATGAACTGGGCGTTGAAGCTTATGTGATAGGTGGATATGTACGGGATATATTCCTGCACCGCCCGTCTAAAGATATAGATGTTGTGGCAGTAGGCAGTGGAATCGAGCTGGCGAAAGCTGTTGCCAGGAAACTGGGGCGTGGTGCACATCTGTCCGTGTTTAAAAACTTCGGCACCGCACAGGTAAAGGCTGGCGACCTCGAACTCGAGTTTGTAGGTGCACGCAGGGAGTCGTATACCCACGACAGCCGTAAGCCTATTGTAGAAGATGGAACCTTGGAAGACGACCAGAACCGTCGCGATTTTACAATCAACGCACTGGCCCTTTGCCTGAATAAGGCCCGGTATGGTGAATTGGTAGACCCTTTCGGCGGTCTTGATGATATGGATAACCTGCTTATCCGTACGCCGCTTGACCCGGATATTACTTTCAGCGACGACCCGCTTCGCATGATGCGTGCTGTCCGTTTTGCCACTCAGTTGGGTTTCTTTATCGACCCGGATACGTTTGATGCCATCGAGCGGAATAAGGAGCGCATCTCTATTATTTCCAAAGAGCGGATTGTAGACGAATTGAATAAGATTGTGATGTCGCCGAAACCTTCTATCGGTTTCGATTTGCTGGACCGTTGTGGCTTGTTGCCTCTTATCTTTCCGGAACTTTGTGCTTTGAAAGGCGTAGAGACGAAAGAAGGTATCGGGCATAAGGATAATTTTGCCCATACATTGATGGTATTGGACAGGCTGAGCAAGACAACCGATAATTTGTGGTTGCGTTGGAGTGCAATCTTCCATGATATAGCCAAGCCGGCAACCAAACGTTTTGACAACCGTCTGGGCTGGACATTTCATAATCACAACTTTGTAGGGGTAAAGATGATTCCCTGTATTTTCCGCAAGATGAAACTCCCGATGAATGAGAAGATGAAATATGTGCAGAAGATGGTGGGTCTCCATATGCGTCCGATAGTTTTAGCGGATGAAGAAGTGACGGATTCCGCTATCCGCCGTTTATTGTTCGATGCCGGGGATGATATAGATGACCTGATGAAACTCTGTGAAGCGGATATAACCAGCAAGAATCCGGAGAAAGTGCGCCGTTTCCTGAATAACTTTCAGAAAGTCCGCAGCAAACTTGCCGAGATAGAAGAAAAAGACCGTGTCCGTAATTTCCAACCGCCCGTAACCGGTGAAGAAATAATGGAAATCTTCGGACTTGCTCCGTCCAGGCCGGTCGGAGTTCTGAAAGAAGCGATAAAGAATGCCATTCTGGATGGGATTATCCCGAACGAATATGAACCTGCCCGCCGGTTTATGCTGGAGAGGGCGAAGAAAATGGGATTGGAACCGGTATGATATAGAGAGTTAACGAGGTTATGAATTTAACCTCGTTACTGTTTTTACACCTTTTACGGCGTTAATCTTTTTAGTTAGCATATTCAGGGAGGTGGTATCACGAACCATAACCGTGAAGTTTCCCTGGAAGATTCCATCGGCTGCCGAATCTATATTCAGGGAACGCAAAGTTACCCCGCTTTCCTTGCTGATAACGGATGTAATATTTGTGACAATAGCGATGTCGTCGCGTCCGATTACCCGCAAAGTTACGACATAGCCGTTATCTCCTTTTCCACTCCATTTTGCCTGAATGATGCGGTAACCGAAACGGCTGAACATTTCCTGTGCGTTCGGACAGTCCACACGGTGTATCTTGATTCCCTGAGTCGATACAAAACCGAATACTTCGTCTCCATAAATCGGGTTACAGCATTTTGCCAGTTTGTATTCGATTCCCGTCAGGTTCTTGTCGATTACCAAGACGTCCTGGTGGGTGGATATTTCTTCCACTTCGGTGGTCGTGATGTATTCTCCGGCACTCCGAACTTCCGTATGTTCGTATATTTCCGTTTCACGGCGTAACTGTTCGAGATATTCATCGATAACCTGGTTCGGGTCAAGGCGTTCTTCTGCAATCTCTACATAAAAATCCGTCACCGTTTTAAACCCTTTCTTTTTGATGTAGCGCATCAATACGGGTTCGTCCATGTCGATTTTTCTGTTCTTGAAACGGCGCTGGAGCATTTCTTTGGCAAAGTCTACCGCTTTTGCCGTTTCTTCGCGCAGTGCCTGTTTTATTTTGACACGGGCTTTAGAAGTAACAACGATGTTTAGCCAGTCCCGTTTGGGAGTCTGGGTGGGAGCGGTGACGACCGATACCGTATCCCCGTTATTTAATACATATTTAATGGGAACATTCTTGTCATTTACTTTGGCAGAGACACATTTGCTTCCCAGTTTGGTATGAATCGCAAATGCAAAGTCCAGCACAGTGGCACCCTTGGCAAGTTTGATTAATTCCCCGGTCGGAGTAAAGACATAGATTTCATCTTTATATAAATCCATTTTGAAATCCTGCATCAGGTCGAGCGGGTTGGATTCTTTCGTTTCAAGGGCGGCACGTACGGTATTCAGGAACTCGTCCAGTCCGTTTTCCTCTTTAACCCCTTTGTATTTCCAGTGTGCTGCAAGTCCACGCTCGGCAATTTCATCCATACGGCGGGTACGGATTTGTACTTCCACCCATTTGTTTTGAGGACCCATTACCGTGATATGAAGACTTTCGTATCCGTTTGTCTTAGGAATGGAAATCCAGTCCTTCATACGTTTGGGGTTGGGCTGGTACATATCCGTGATGATAGAATATACCTGCCAGCATTCTGAACGTTCCTTTTCCAAAGGGGTATCCAGAATGATACGGATAGCAAACAGGTCGTATATGCCCTCAAAATCAATATTTTGCTTTTTCAATTTGTTGTTGATGGAGTGGATGGACTTGGTTCGTCCCTTGATATCGAAATTCAATCCGGCATTATTCAACTTCTGTTCGATAGGAGCAATGAATTCTGCGATATAGGCATCGCGTGAACGTTTGGTTTCATTCAGTTTCTTTTTGATGAAATCATATTGCTTAGGATCTGTATATTTCAGAGATAAATCTTCCAGTTCACTTTTGATGGTATATAATCCCAGGCGATGGGCAAGCGGGGCATACAGGTAAGAAACCTCCGTGGCAAGGCGCATGCGCTCTTTATCGTCTCTCAGTTGCTTGCCTAAACGCATCAGGCAGAGGCGGTCTGCAATCATTATCAGGATAACCCGCACATCTTCGGCAAACGAGAATAAAAGACGATGGAAATTTTCCGAGTTGATAGCCGTATTACGGGCATATAAATCGGACGTCTTAAGCAGGCGGCTTATCATCAAAGCGATATCCTTGTCGAACAGTTTTTCCACATCTTGCAAGGAGATGGCTTGTTTCAATACCGGACGGTAAAGTAATAATGCGATAACAGAAGTACGTTTTAATCCGATTTCCAAAGCCGCGATAAGCGCGGTGTCGATATTACGTAAAAGCCCGTTGATACCGTTTTTATCCCGCCCGTAACAATCCAACGCAACGACACGTTTCATAAGGGTCTTCATCTTGCTTAAATCTTCCTCCTGCAAAAAAGAGTCGAGGTATCGTAGTAACTGTTTGTATTTGGAGAAAAATTGTTTTTTCTCGTCTTCGGTAAAGAACGGTTGTATATCCATAGTTTGTCAGTTTTTTTCTTTGTCTTTTGAAAGACAATCTGTAAAACACACCGTAAAAATAACTTTTTTATCGGGATATTCATATCATTCTGAAGGTATTTTTATACATTTGCGATATGCGGCGTCCCGGAAGGTTCTGTCGTATTGCAGATTGTAAATTAAAATAGAGATACTATGTTAAACGCAAAGGATTTGGAAATGCTGAAAGCCAAAGGTATCAGCGAACAACAGATTGAAGAGCAGCTTGCCTGCTTTGTGAAAGGTTTCCCGTTTTTGGAAATTACGGCTTCCGCTTCGGTAGAAAAAGGGATAAAAGTAATTTCACAGGAAGAGCAAGCCACCTATATGGATGCCTGGGATACTTATCTGGCAAAGAATAAGAAAATCGTAAAGTTCGTACCAGCATCCGGCGCGGCAAGCCGTATGTTTAAGAATTTGTATGAGTTTTTGTCTGCTTCATATAATGAGCCTCAAACTTCTTTTGAAAAGAAATTCTTTGCAGAAATCGAACATTTTGCATTTTATGATGCCTTAAATAAGGTTTGCATTGCCAATGAAGAAAAAGATATTCCGGCATTGGTCGCTTCCGGCAATTATAAAGCAGTGGTTGCAAACTTATTGGAGGGCAAAGGTTTGAATTATGGACAGTTGCCGAAAGGTCTTTTATTATTCCACTCTTATCCTGAAAAAGTACGTACGGCAATGGAAGAACATCTTGCCGAAGGTGCAATGTATGCCAAGAATAATGCAGGTGAAGTGAATATCCATTTTACCGTTTCTCCTGAACATAAGCCATTGTTTGAGCAGTTGGTGGCAAAGAAGGCGGGGGAATATGAGGAAAAGTTCTCTGTTAAATATGATATTTCTTTCAGTGTTCAGAAACCAAGTACGGATACGGTTGCTGCCGATATGGAGAACCAGCCGTTCCGTGATAAGAACGGACAGCTGCTTTTCCGTCCGGGCGGTCATGGTGCATTGATTGAAAACCTGAATGATGTGGATGCTGATGTGGTATTTGTTAAGAATATCGATAATGTCGTTCCGGACAGCTTCAAGTGTTCGACGGTCATCTTTAAGAAAGTGATAGCGGGAGTATTGGTGTCTCTTCAGGAACGTATTTTTAAATATCTGGAACTGATAGATGGTGGCAAGTATAACCACGACCAGATAGAAGAAATGATTTACTTTCTTCAGAATGAACTTTGTATCAAGAACCCGGAAACAAGTTTGCTGGAAGATGCAGAGTTGGTATTATATATAAAGAATAAATTGCTACGTCCGCTACGCGTTTGCGGTATGGTGAAGAATGTGGGCGAACCGGGAGGAGGTCCATTCCTTGCTGTTAATCCGGATGGAACTATTTCCCTGCAAATATTGGAAAGCTCTCAGATTGATTTGAATGACCCGGCTAAGAAAGCGATGTTTGAAAAAGGGACTCATTTCAATCCGGTAGATTTGGTTTGTGCTCTGAAGAATTATAAAGGCGAAAAGTTCAACTTGCCTGATTATGTAGATAAGAATACCGGTTTCATTTCATATAAGAGTAAAGACGGCCGTGAATTGAAAGCGCTCGAACTTCCCGGTTTATGGAATGGCGCTATGAGTGACTGGAATACGGTCTTTGTAGAAGTTCCTATCGAAACATTCAATCCGGTAAAGACGGTGAATGATTTGCTGAGGCAGGAACACCAATAAGCAATTGACAGTTGACATGTGACAATTGACAGTTGGCGACAAGCGAGATAATTTAAACATAAAAAAGGAGCAGGTTTCTTCAAAAAAACTTGCTCCTTTTATTTATTTTGTTATCACCTGTCACCTGTCACCTGTCACCTGTCACCTGTCACCTGTCACCTGTCACCTGTCACCTGTCACCTGTCACCTGTCACCTAAATTTTAGGTAGTTCCCATGGTGCTCTGTATTCCTTACACAGGTATTTGTCGGCTTCTGCATCATGGAAACTGGAGCCATCCCAGCTTAGTTTCTTTCCGGTGCGGTATGCGATATTTCCCAGTTGGGAGAATTTAGCGATGTGGGCTCCGATTTCTATGCTGGCATTGCAGTTACGGTTACGGGATTTGATACATTCAAGATGATTTTTCACGTGAAGGTTCAGACCGCCTTCGCCATATGCTTTCTTTAGGGCGACTGCATCCATGCGGGCTTTTCCGTTTACTCTTTCAGGGATTACTTCCCAGCCGTTCCGGTCGATAACTAATGTGCCGTTTTCACCGACAAATCCTAAACCGTGGTTACGTCCATAAGCACCGTCATCGATACCGATGGCGTGGTCCCACATAACCGTAAAGTCATTGAATGTATAAATAGTTTGCAGTAAGTCCGGTGTTTCGCAGGCATCATTTGGGTAACCGAATTTGCCACCCGATGCCATGATAGAGTTTGGAGCGGTAACATTCATTCCATATAGTGCATAATCGAGTAGGTGTACACCCCAGTCGGTCATTAATCCTCCTGCATAATCCCAGAACCAGCGGAATGTGAAATGGAAACGGTTCCGGTTAAATGGACGTTGAGGAGCTGGGCCTAACCACATATCGTAGTCGACACCTGCCGGAACCGCTTCGTCCGGTTTGACTGGAATGGATGGGCACCAACCCTGATAGGAGAATACACGTACTGTGCGGATTTTTCCTAATTGCCCGCTGTGTACAAAAGCCATGGCATCTTGCCAATGAGGGTCGCTGCGCTGCCATTGGCCAACCTGTACGACACGATTGTATTTTTCGGCTGCGCGAACCATAATATTACATTCTTCTATGCTATTCCCTAATGGTTTTTCGCAATAGACATCTTTTCCTGCCTGGCAGGCTGCTACTAATTGAAGGCAATGCCAATGGTCGGGAGTTCCTACTATGACAACGTCTATATCTTTATTGTCGATTAGTTTGCGCCAGTCTTTATATAGCTTTTTAACCTTTTTGCCTGTTATTTTCTCTGTTTCGGCAGCCCGGCTGTTTAATACATTTTCATCGATGTCGGCTATAGCTACACAATCCACTTCCGGGTTGCGCAGGAAGGCTTTCAGGTCTTCAAATCCCATACCGTTGCATCCGATAAGGCCGACATGAATCTTATCATTCGCGCCTACACTTGCGGAACCTCCCGCTTTAATTAAAAAAGGATGTGCTGTTAAGCCTGCACTCAACAAGGCGGCTTGCCGGAGAAAGTCTCTGCGTGTTGTCATGGTCTTTTGATTTATGAATTAGAATTTAATAGTTATGTTTTTCGGAAATCATAACTATGGTTTTGAAAAATCATAGTTATGAATCAAAAATAAGGAGAATAAGCGAGTGTTACAATAAAAACTGTGATAAAAGTATAAATATACAGGCTATTTGAAAAAAGGGCATTACTTTTGCAACCAGTTTGTTTACAAAAGGTAGATGAAATTGATAAAATTGGTTATTCATTAAAAAGGATTGAAATGAAGTTTAAGTATTTAATAGCGGCTCTCTTATTGAGTGTGGCTCTGTTCTCTTGCATACGCGCAGAGGCTCCTAATGCAGAGGCGGATATTGTTGCTTGTACGGTTCCCGGTGATATTTTAAAGAGAGAGCCGATTATAGAGAATAATAAAATAACCTTGATGGTGAGGGCTGATGCTGATTTGACCCAGCAAGCTCCGGAATTTGAGTTAACTCCGGGGGCCTCGATTTCTCCGGTAAGCGGTACGGTGCTTGATTTTACGCAACCTCAGTATTATACCGTAACATCGGAAGACGGAAATTGGACAAAGAAATATCAGGTAGCTTATGTGGTTGCTGGGATTAGTACGGAATATCATTTTGAGAATGTAAGGCAAGAAAATAGTGTAATATTAAACTATACTTATGACATCTTTTTTGAAAAAGATGAAGATGGAAGTGATATAATGGAATGGGCAAGTGGAAATAAAGGTTTTGCTTTAACTGGTATGGGCTCCAATGCATCTTCTTTTCCTACATGTTCTGTTGAAAACGGAAAAGTAGGCAAAGGCGTTAAGCTGGAAACGCGTACAACAGGCTCTTGGGGTGCAGCACTGAAAATGTATATTGCAGCAGGTAACTTGTTTATTGGAACTTTTGATGTAGGGAATGCATTAACAAACGCGTTAAAGGCTACACAATTTGGTTTGCCATTTGATAAAGTCCCTACCAATTTAAGAGGTTATTATAAATATAAAGCAGGCCCAGTTTATTCTGAGATGGGACAGACTGTAGACGGAAAGAAAGATAATTTCGATATTTATGCTATTTTTTATGAGACAGATGCTAACACAAAGACTTTGGACGGAACAAATCGTTTTGATCATCCGAACTTAATCTCAATTGCACGCATAGCAGATAAAGATCGTGTGGAAACCAATGAATGGACAGAGTTTAACATTCCATTTGTAACATTGCCAGGTAAAGTGATAGATAAAGATAAACTGAAAGCCAACAAATATAATATGGCCATTGTCTTTTCTTCCAGTATTGATGGCGATAGTTTTAAAGGTGCGGTAGGAAGTACCCTGTATATAGATGAGGTGGAACTTGAAACCTCACCGGAATATTAAAAGGATAATATTTATAATATGAAAAGAAATATATTGTTTTATATAATGGCTTTGTCTTTGATTGCATTGCCAGCATTTGCCCAACAGGATAGGAATCCGGGTATTATCAAGTCTGCTCTTATAGGATTGGAATATGAAGTGAAAGCCGGCTTTAATATAGGTGGAACTTCTCCATTGCCATTACCTGTAGAAATTCGTTCAATCAATAGCTATAGTCCTACTGTAGCAGTTGCTATAGAGGGAAATGTTACGAAATGGTTGGATACACAGAAGAAGTGGGGGGTAGAAATTGGTGTTCGTCTCGAAACTAAAGGTATGCGAACGGATGCTGATGTGAAGAACTATAAGATGGAAATTATAGGTGACGGAGGAGAACTTATTAAAGGGTATTGGACTGGTAAAGTGAAGACAAAAGTTCGTAACTCTTATCTTACTTTCCCTGTTTTGGCCAAATATAAGATTAGCCCTCGTGTTAGCATGGATTTAGGTCCTTATTTCTCTTATATGACAGATGGTGATTTTTCAGGAGATGTTTATGAAGGCTATTTGAGAGAAGGGGATCCTACAGGAAATAAAGTTATCTTTTCGGATGACAAGAGTGCACCGTACGATTTCTCTAAAGACCTTCGTCGTTTCCAATGGGGGGCACAGTTAGGTGTAGAGTGGCGTGCTTTCAAGCATTTAAATGTGAATGCGGACCTGACATGGGGCTTCAATGATATTTTCAAGAAAGACTTTGATACGGTATCTTTTGCCATGTATCCGATTTATCTGAATGTAGGCTTTGGATACGCGTTCTAAGCAGATATTTTTATGATTTATGAAAGGGCTATTTATCTGGAAGAAGGTAAATAGCTCTTTTTTCTTTTCCCAATGTCATTTTTGTAACCTTTTTGTGAAAAAGAGGTAAATCATCTTCCGATTTTATATATATCTTTGTTCGGATTAATCTTTTCGACCAATAATATTATTGATTACCATGAAAGAAAACACTAAAAAAGGAATATCCCGAAGAAAATTTCTTGGCTATTCCGCATTGGGATTAGCTGGTTTGACTATCCTGCCCAGTTGGGCAATCAATGGTGTACGTATTGCACCGAGTGATCGTGTCGTTTTAGGCTTCGTTGGACTGGGGCAGCAAGGATGTTCCGACTTCCAAAGTTTTTCGACTTGTCCGGGTGTACAGGTTGCGGCATGTTGTGATGTGGATTCAATGAAGCGGGAACGTTTCAAAAGACGTATCGAGGCATGGCAGAAGTCTCAAGGTATGCCGGTTCGTTGCGATATGTATGAGTTTTACGAAGATTTGCTGGAACGTAAAGATATAGATGCCATAGAAATCGCTACTCCGGATCATTGGCATGCTTTGGTTGCTATCCATTCCTGCCAGACTGGTAAAGATGTGTACTGCCAGAAACCATTAGCTTACACCATTACGGAAGGCTTGGCTGTGGCAAGGGCTGTGCGCGATAATAACCGGGTGTTTCAGATTGGAAGCCAGCAGCGTTCAAGTGAAGAGTTTCAGAAAGCAATCGAATTGGTGCGTGGTGGTGCTATAGGCCATATAGAAAAGATATATGCACGTGTAGGTGAACCTCCCAAACCTTTGGATTTACCGGAAATGCCGGTTCCCGATAATCTGAACTTCAACCAGTGGATGGGGCCATTGAATGACCCGAAGATTCATTATCATCCGGATTTATGTCCTCCAATCTCTCTTGACCCGGAAAAAAATGAACAATTGTGGGGTGCTTGGCGTTGGTATCAGGAAACTGGTAACGGTTATACGGCAGACTGGGGTGCACATATGTTTGATATAGCCCAGGCAGCTATCGGTATGGATGGCTCCGGTCCTGTGGAGTTTATACCCAAAGGATACAATGGAACTAAATATGCAACAATGAAGTATGCAAACGGTATTGTAATGACCGAGCAGCCTTATCGTGAAGATGATGCGAATGCCCAGGGTATTCAGTTTATTGGTGATAAAGGCTGGTTGAAAGTGGCACGTGGATATATCGAATGTTCTAATCCTTCTCTGTTAAAGAAATCGGAAAAGAAGATTGATAAAGGTCAATATGAAGTAAGTTCTCCGCATATGCAGAACTTTATTGACTGTGTCCGTTCCCGTGAAAATCCGATCGCTCCGGTAGAGGTTGGTTGTAGTACGAATACACTCTGTTGTCTTGCCAATATAGCAAGAGAATTGGGACGTCCGGTAAAATGGAATCCGGCTACGCTTAGTTTTGAAGGAGATAAGGAAGCGGCAGCACATCGTTTGTACTGGTATGAATACAGGAATCCGTACAAACTGCCTTATTGCCGTAAATAACATATTTAATAGATAATCATAAGAAAAGGTTGCTTTGGCTTTATTGACAGAGTAACCTTTTCTGGTTTTATATACCTGATATAAACTGTAAAGTGGGTATATCTAACGGTTTTTATCCATATATTTGCAAATATATAGGATAGTCAAGTCTAAATCTAATTAACATAAACGTTTTAATCTAATTAAAAACATGAAAAAGAATCAGCTATTTCTTTTTACCGGAGTGGCAGCAACTCTACTGCCTTCTTGTGCCGGAAAAGGACAACAGAAGGAGCCGGAAAAGCAGATGAATATTTTGTATATCATGTGCGACGACCATTCCTATCAAACAATCAGTGCGTATAATCACCGTTTTATTGAAACACCTAATATTGACAGGATTGCCAATGAAGGGGTAAGGTTTACAAATAGTTTTGTTGCCAACTCTTTGAGTGGTCCGAGCCGTGCCTGCCTTTTGACAGGCAAGCACAGTCATAAGAATGGTTTTACGGATAATACGAAGAGGTTTGACGGCAGTCAGCAGACCTTCCCTAAATTATTACGGAAGGCTGGTTATCAGACTGCAATTGTAGGAAAGTGGCATTTGACATCCGATCCTACCGGATTTGATTATTGGAATATCCTGACCGGTCAGGGAGATTATTACAATCCTTATTTTATAGATAATGGGGTGAAGAAACAGATAGAAGGTTATGCTACCAATATCACGACCGATTTGGCTTTGGATTGGCTTGAAAATAAGCGGGATAAAAATAAACCATTCTGTTTGTTATTGCATCATAAGGCTCCTCACCGTACCTGGATGCCGGATACCTGTGATTTGGACTTGTATGAAGATGTGGTATATCCTGTTCCTGAAACTTTTTATGATAAATATGAAGGTAGGATTGCTGCTTCTCAACAGGAGATGAGTATCATTAAGGATATGGATTTGGTATATGACCTGAAGATGGCGGATAAAGAGAATGAAATCCATACAACAACAGGGCTGGAAGCCTCCGGTCGCGATTTGTATAACCGGATGACACCGGCACAGAAAGCTGCCTGGGATAAACATTATGACCCGATTATCAAAGAATTTAAGGCAAAGAAACTAACAGGGAAAGCTTTGGCTGAATGGAAATACCAACAGTATATGCACGACTATATGCGTGTAATTCATTCTGTGGACCGTAATGTAGGACGTGTACTCGACTATATGCAAAAGAAAGGTTTGTTGGATAATACGATTATCGTGTATACTTCCGATCAAGGTTTCTATATGGGTGAACATGGTTGGTTTGACAAACGTTTTATGTATGAAGGGTCTTTCCGTACTCCTATGTTGGTTCGTTTTCCAGGAGGTGTAAAAGGGGATATTCCCGAAATGGTTCAGAATATTGATCATGCTGCAACATTCCTTGAACTGGCTGGTGTTCCTGTTCCGGCAGATATTCAGGGTGACTCATATCTTCCTTTGTTAAAAGGCAAACATCCGAAAGACTGGCGTACTTCCTTGTACTATCATTATTACGAATATCCGGCCGAACATGCAGTGAAGCGGCATTACGGTGTACGTACCGACCGCTATAAATTAATGCATTTTTATAATGATATCGATGTCTGGGAATTGTATGATTTGCAGAATGACCCGGATGAAATGCATAATATCTATAATGAACCGGGTAATGAAGCTTTAATAGACAGCCTCAAAACAGAATTACATAAATTGCAGAAGCAGTATGATGACCCGATAGAACAGGAGCTAACGGAAAAGAAAAAGTAGAATTAACTTAGTTCTAATCGAACTATATCGCTCGATTAAAATTTTGAACAAAGATAGTATATAATATTGCAAGCTAAAATGTCATTTTAGCTTTATTAAATATTATACATGAAGACTTTGTTTGTTTACTTTTCTTGCAGATAATGAACATCATAGAGTTGTATTTTATTAGTTGTTAAAGAATAAATAGTGTCAATGGTTATCTGTTTGTTATTTGTTAAGCTAAAACAACAATATTTGTATGAGATCTGACAATTGTATATTGTTTTATGCTTTTAAATAGTTGATTTATAGTAATCAAATGGTATTGATAAAGTGTTTAGTTCGATTAGAACTAAGTTGCTTTTGATGTATTTTATTTGATTTTAGGAATGAAAATAAATGCTCTTCTGTAAATAAATGAAAGATTTTGTATTGTGGGATATTGTTTGAACATAAATGAATAAAAGATATAAATCTTGATAGGTTCTAAGATTTATAACCAAAGCCTTAACGTCCTTTCAAATTTACCCTATACTATCCCTCTGGCAACTACCAGAGGGATTTTTTTAGTTCTGAAACCAAAAAATGGAACTAAAAAGGGTATAATCCCTATTTTAGTCCCATTTTTTATATCTGTTTACGGAGTTAAAGTGGAGCATATCGGACTCGAACCGATCACCTTCAGACTGCCAGTCTGGTTTTGTTGACTGTTAGTTTTCTGATATTTAAATAGTTATGTTTTTTTTATGGTTTATTTGCGGTATGATTGCGGTGGTTTTGTCTTGCTGTTAAGGGATACATTGACAAAGATGGCGACTATAAAATAATAGCCGCCACCCCGGTACGTTTGTCATGTTCTTCGAGAACCTCATGCAAAGATATGTTATTCAGACAAAGAATCTATAAAATCTTCAAATAATTCTCTATGTTCATCTGTTAAATCAATGTCGTAATCATTTTGTATATTATTTTCTCCAAATAGCCATCTAAAAAATGAAGGGTCTTCCTCTGCGCACATTTCTACGTATTCTTTGAATGATGTAGTAGAAGAATCAATATATGTTTCATATTGTTCCCGGAGAAGTTGTTCTGCATTTTGTCTTATCGTAGCCATGGTCAATTGTTTTTTTATTGCCTTGTAAAGATGCAATTTGTTTTTATAGCATCAAATAAAATAACAGTAAATATTGTATTATTTAAAATACTCCATTACCTTTTCAGGTAGTTCTTTCAGTCCGCAACAAATATAAGTCTCGGTCTGTGTAGTGCTGGAATGTCCCATCATCTTACTTATAGCGAAAAGATCGCATCCTCTAAGATATAGATTTGTGGCAAAACTCCTACGGGCATCATGAGAAGAAATAAACATCCATTTTTCTCCTACCGCTTCTTTGCCAGCTTGAAAGAGTTTTATGATCTCATTTATCTCGCATTTTTTGCAGATATCTCGAATTGTTCTATTGAACGTGACGTCGGAATATTCTTTAAAGCTATAAGATAAATAATCAATGACAACAGGTTTTAAAGGAACATCCGCTTGTATTTTTGTTTTCTGGCTAACATAGCGCAAATGTCCGTTTACAATATTGGTTTTATCCAGTTTCATAAAATCAGAATGCCGGCAACCGGTATAAGCGCCTATTATGAATTGGCTCCTTACCTGATTTTCAAGTTCTGAAGCAGGGATATATTCTATGATCCTTGTTAACTCTTCTTCTGTTAACCAAGTGTTAGTCGACTTTACATTGCGTATAGTCAAGACCTCATTGTAGTTTTTGCAAGGAATATCTATTTCTTCAGAATAGACATTTAAGACAGACTTTATCATTGCGCAATAAGTCTTTTGAGACGATTGAGCAACTTTATCTGATATGAACTCGCAAAAGTCTATGATATTTAGCTTTGTGAAGTCTTTCCAGCCAAATTCATGCCCCAAACTCTCATTCATATATTTAAGAATCCTGTTGTATTTAGGATACTTTCTTAAAAATGCTTGCTTGAAAGATATTGTTTTCATATTGCTATATATTTTATTGTTAATAATCGATGTATATAGCATGTTAATCAGGTGGGTAAATTTGGAAGAATTACAAAAGCTTTATATCTTTGCCCCATAGTCACGGGGTTAAGCTTAAGTTTTTTAGCTTTTGCTTTTCCTTTTTGGATCTGTTGGTATTCCACTACCGGCAGATCCTTTTTTATCCATCATTTCAAGTAACACGCCTGTAAGTTTATCTCTTTCTTACACTACAAATATACATATAATATTTTATATAACAATGTATTAATGTGTTTATTTTCATTATTTTACGATGTTTATTTATTAATAATATTGGTGCGAAATAAGACCGTATAACAGCACTTTGTTTTATTATGACTATTTGCTATCTTTGATGCGTAACTGTTTAATATTGAAGATATGATAAGCGAAGAAGAACAAAATAAGATTATATTAATATCCAAACTGACAGATAAAGAAAAATTTTGCCTAGATGCATATCTGGTAAATGGAGATAGAAAATCTGCCTATGTGTATTCCAGAGACCGGATGATAACAGCAAATAGCGATTCCGTTTCTGCATTGATTAGGAAATTCTTTGCACAACCTAAAGTTAAGGCTTATATCGAAGCTAGAAGAAATCAGATTGAAGCTAAAAGAGATAAAGAAAGGTTTGAAGAGGAAGGGGTTGATTATACTCAAATCGATAAAGCTGAATTATTACAACAGTTGGTTTTATTGTTTAGGACGGAGAAAGATACTAAGATAAAAGCTGATTTAGGAATGAAGATTGCAGACCTTCAACAGATGAAAAAAGAGCAAACAGAACAAGAAGAACAGATAAAATACTATTTACCTCTTCAATGCTCTAAATGCGAGCTATATTTAAACGCCAAAATGTCAGATAACAATACTTAATGTTGTAACATGCTGATAATTAGATATGTAAATATTATTCGTATAATATAAACTAACAAGCCGGTTTCTGATGCAGATAATTTTTAATATGTTTTAACCGGGTGGGGTACACCCCCGGTTAGGCTATGGCATAGTTTTTGGCTATTCGACTCATCTAAAAAATTTTTTTTCTCCTATTTTTTTTCTTTCCTCATCTTTCATCTTGCTATCTTACCTACCCCTTTAAACTGTAATAATTGTATAGTTTACACTGTAAACTTGTTTATTTATATTTATTTTCATCATGTGGCTGTATTAGGTTTTACCTTATAACGACCTTATATTTTACCTTATAGTACCTTATTTACTCTAAACTCCCTAATATAACCTTACTTACCCTATTCCCTATATATATAGGGATAGGTAAGGTAAGGTAAAGGTTATAGGGGATAAAATGGAGTTAAGTTGTTGATTTTAAGCGTTATTTAGATGGTATATACCTTCTTCATCCTTGTATACCAACCTTACTTTCAAAGCATACCTTAAGTTAGCTTCTGCCGTAGACATCTTTATACCAAGTTTTACTTGCAGAATAGGTATTAATTCGGAGTATTTATAGGTTTTGCCTTCATCGAATAATTCTTCTAGTGCTGGGATAAGCTTTTTATCCCTTGTCATTTTTGTTGAGCCTTTACATATGATAGGCAATCCTGTTTCATCGCTTATTTCGAAGGAGAATTGATTGAAAGGCATATTTCTGCAGCAGGCAGGGATAACCTTTGTTGTGTTTGCTATAGGTTCAAGAGAGAATACTGTTTCTGATTTGTTGGTTAGTTCAGAGCCAAGATGCCCTCTCGCATTGGAGTCTCCTTTGTTTTGGTGTAGGACTGAGCATATATGGCAATCGTATTGGTGATGTATCCACATGAGCAGGTCTTTGAGTCTACTTGATTCTTTGACGTCATTAATATCATAGACGAAATCCCTGATGCCATCTATGATAATAACATCCGGTCGATATTCCTCCACGGCATCCTTGAGCTTTTCTACCCGTTGTTCAGTGGAGAGGATTGAGAAGGACAGTGGGATTATATCTTCGCAGTTTTGCATAATGCTTATATTGGCCATTTCGTATGCTCTTGCCACAGATTGGTGAAAATGGAATATTGATTGCTCTGTGTCTATCCATAATGTTTTGACAGGCGAACATCTTTTAAGGGTGAGTATTTCATTCTTTTTTGCTAATGCGGCGACTATTGCAGAAAGGAAAAATGTTTTGCGTGATTTTGCTTTTCCGGTGATCAGGCTCATGGCATCACGGGAAAAGACGGTAACATCATCTTGTTTCAGGATTGGCCTTTCTTCATCTTGATCAGAAGTGATGTCCAGGAATAATGTGTCTAAATGAATTTCTGTCATAAGTATAGTGTAATTAAATAAAATAGCCCGATAATCCTACGTATGCAGGAATACCGGGCTTATTGTGCCTCTAAGTCTCTGACAAAGATAGCTATTTTGTTGTTTTATTGGATGTTTATAGGTATTTTTGTATTAAATAAATCAATGGTTATGGAATTTACGGGAAAGATTATTTCGGTTTTACCTCTTCAGACAGGGACGGGGAAATCGGGCAGTGCTTGGAGCAAGCAGGAATATGTTATTGAGTCGGAAGAAAAATATCCTAAGCGCATGTGCTTTGGAGCGTGGAATGATAAGATAAATGAATTGTCCATTTGCCAAGGAGAAAGTTTAAAAGTGTTTTTTAATGTGGATGCGCGTGAATGGCAAGGACGGTGGTTTAACGAAATATCGGCATGGAAGGTGGAAAGGAGTACTGTAATGGCTTCAAATCCTCAAAGTGGCCAGGTGTATCAAAATAATAATGGAGGCCTTAAATCGCCTGAAAATGTTCCGGTGGGCGTTGAGGATGATTTGCCATTTTAAAAGATACGGATATGAATAAAGCAGGAAAAGAAATACTGGATGACCTAAGTTGTTTTTGGAAAGAAGGATTCTCATCACCGGAAGCCATAGATGTAATAAGAGAAAGCAACAGGATACAAGAAAATATCCTTCAATTAATCAGGAATGGTTGTTACGTCTTTATCTTTAATGAAGAAAACAAGGTTATTGGTTTTATTTCAAACGAAGAAAAATTTGTGAAGTTCTGGAATAATACTTTTATGTATAGTTGTCTTATTGTAGACAAAGACGGATGCATTTATAACCAAGAAGGAGAGAATACAGGACATAAAGTAAAATCCCCATCTACTTTGAGGAAATTATTGGAAAGATGATTAGAGTGCCGAATTGCCTTTTGCCTTTTCTATCGCTTGAATGGCGTAATAAGCCGTGACATTTTCAACAACACCACGGTTAAACGCGTTTCCTTCGTTCATACCGGCTAATATACGCTGTAGCAAGACATTGTTATTAGCCGATATTTGAAGGTTTGCCTCTTGTAGTTTTATTAGATAATCAATCTTTTCCTCGTTCATTGATTTGGCTTTCTTTTTGTAACTTCTTAATCATATTCAAGACCATATCAATTTCTGGTATGTTTAATTCCGGAAAAATATATTCTTTATTCCGGGAATGGAGTTGTATTAATATACAACTAACTCCCATTGAGTAAGCATCTATTTCAGATTGCATACGTGCAATTTCTCTTATTCCTTCCGCGTCCATATTAATAAACTTCGTTAATTGCTATTCCGTGTACATGAAGCATAAGTTTTCTCTTTAGCCGGTAAAGGTCATCCAGGAACTTTTTGGAAGCCTTAACGTCTTCAACTACCATGTAGCCGTCTTTTACATAAGTGAAATCCGCATTATAATAAGCAGCCCTCTCTTTTATCTTTTTGATTTTTTTCGACTTTGTTTTCAGTTTGACTGTTACTGTTTCATACTGCGCTGGGATAATTTCAAATGGGACTTGCCTTTCCAAGTTTGAAATTTCTCCGTTTTTCTCCATGTCAAGGAGCACTAAAAAGCGTTCATACTCTTTTTGACTGTCAAAGGAACCGTATTGGTTGTTGACTTTTTTGTTTCCAAATTTAGATCTGTTCATGATTATGTTGTATTATTGGTAAATTGGTATGTATAAGCATAGGCAAAAAGGATGATAGCCAAAAAACTCTTCTTCTGCCGCGTGAGGGACAAAAGCCTCGCTTTCACATATCGGGCACGGGTAGTTGCTTCCTCTAATGGTAAACCATCCTATAAATCCCTTCTTTTTGAATATCGCCCTAAGCGACTTGTTGTATATTTGCTGCAGCGTTGTTACATAAAGCCTTTTCAGGTTTTCAAAAGCGCTAATGTATCGCCCTTTACCATAATGTATGCCTCTTGTTTTTATACGCGTTGCCGCAAAACCCCCCTTTTTGATGGCTTCTTTGACAATATCGGAAGCATAAGGGGATTTCATGTAAGTTTGCCATTGCCTTAGTATTTCATTTTTGGAAAAGGATTTTGCCATTCCTGCTGCAATGAAAGCTTCAATCTCACTTTTAAGCTGGGTTGTATATAGGCTTATCCTTTGTTTTAAAGTCCTGTCTCCTATAGCGCTTGCCAAAAATGAAATAATCAGCGCGTCTTTTATTTTGTCGTCTTCTCTTTCCTCTGCAATACCTTTTACTGTAATGGAGCCTTTTTCAATTGCTTTATATATGGCTTCATTCAATGCCCGTATAGCCTCGTTTACCTTTTCGTTGATAATTTCATTGTCAGAGAACCGGAAACGCTCAGGATGCCCCTTGTATGACATTGAAATGCTTATTATCTCAGACAAATGCTCCCGGATGATGCGTTTTATTTCCGATTCAGCTTTTACATGTTCATCCAAGACTTTCTCTGCATATTTTTTAGCCTTTTTTATATCGTCGTCTTTACTCATGGTTATTTAGTCTGTGCTTGTTGTTGGTTATATAAATTATCACCGGAGTTTGTCCCTTCTCCTTTATATTCTTCAACTCCCCCGGTTCCTGTTAGTTCTTGCCTTTGTTGATTAAGCAAGCGGCTAAATTCGTCACTTGAGCTATATGGATGTCTTTCTGCAGCAGTCTCCACAGATAAAGTTCCGTCAATTACGGATGTGTTTAGGTTGGATATTATCTCTGCATCATTCTGATGGACATAAACTTCAATATCACCTCTTACATCCAGTTCGTTATATTCAGTCATCTTTCCTGTTTCAAGCCCATATCCATGCTTAAACAAAGAAACCATTTCATCAATTGAGGAATTATATTCGTTCTTGTCATTAATGCCCTGTTCAACAGAAGGGGAATAGAGGATTTTAATCGTAACCCCGGGCAAATCTCCGCCTTTAACCTCTGGAGGAAGTACAGTAAAGCTTCCCATAAGTATGAATTTCAAGGTCTGTTCCAGTTGGAGGTCAAATGATGAACTGGCGTCTGCCTTTTCCATGAATCCTGCACTACCTTCGGTGTCATCCATCATGATTGCCCTGGCTTCCCCTCTTAAGTCTCCTTGTATTTCAAATCCTCCTTTGATAACCATAATGCGGAAAGCATATGATTTGTTATTTTCAAACAGCTGGGAAAGTGCCATTTCAAGTTTGTCAATTAAATCTTGGACGTCCGACCAGCAAGCCCCCTTCTCTACTTTTTTGTATACAATAGGAATTTCTTCAAATCCGTGAGGGGTAGGAGGCATTTGGACTTCCCAGCCTTCTTGGTCAGCATTACGGTTGGCAAGGGAATATCTATATCTTGAAAAATATTTATTGTCCCATAGTTCAAGGAATAAAACTTCTTCTCCCACTTCATAGTCAAAAGCCATAAAGCTACGCCCAAACCTCTCCAGCTTACCATCGAATCCGAATATAGGATGAAGCCTGTCTCCATTTAATGCTGAGAATACCCGGTATGAAAATTTATTATTATTAATGACAGCACAGAACGCTCCATCCCCAGTCGCTTTTACAGACTTGCAGAAGTCGTACTTGGCTGTTTCCATATTCTTTTTTATCCAACCTTGTTTAAGCTCCTGTACCAGCTTTTTTCTTGTATCGGTGTAGTCATTCCCGGAGTAGACAAATTTTATATTCTTTCCGCACAGGTGGGTGAGATGTTTGGTTAAAATGATTTGTTGCATGGCTATAGAAACACGCTCAATAGCAATCTCTACAACTTGATCGTATTCGTTCCCATTAGAATCTCTTTTTTTAATTTTCTTGAAAATATTCTCATAATAAGACGGGTCGTTAATCTTATGCCCGGAAGGGTGTAACTCTGCAAGAAATTCACTTTGGTAAATTTCTATTTTGTTTACGCGGTTAATGCCTATGGAAGGCATAATTTTATAAAATTTAGGACGGGTGTTGTAAATGTCATCTATTGTCATAAGTAGTATGCTCCTATTCGTTTAATAACTTTTTTACTTGTTCTTATTATTTCCAGATACTCCCTAATATAAAGGGCGTCAATAAAATTAGGCGAGTGCCCAATGATAGCAATAGCCTCCGCTTTTGGCATAATCTTGAATTTTCCATCAATATTTTTGTTATCCCTTCGAAAAGATACATACTCTTCTCTGAGGTGGTCTATTAGCATTTTACCCAATATTCTTCTACCTAGCAATAATCCGTCAAAGCTGTATCCTTGTAGTTTTATCCTATCACAGCACAAGTCTATACACTGGGCTTTTAAATTTTCATAGTTTGAAATCATTTGTTTTACATTTCCAAATTGGACTTCTTTTTTATCAGTAGGAGAAGCATTCGTAAAGAATGGGTGTGCTTTAGGCATAAATCCCTCAAGGTATTTACCAAGACCGGTGGCATCATAGCAAAAGCATTCTTCAGGTACAGCATATTTGTCAAGAAAGTTATTAATGTTAGATAGCAAAATCTGGGCGTTAACTTTAAATACTTCCACAGCCATAGCGTGAAATCCTTCCCAATAAAATAATACCGCTAAGTCTCCTCCATCAAAGGCTATATCTGCAGTAACACATCTATATTCACTTCTTTGTTGTGAATTTTTGAATATGGCTTCAAGATGATCGCGAGTGATTAATCCGTCTCCAGATGATTTAAACTTCCAGTTCCCTTTTAAATCCCTCATTCTTTGTTCTTCGCTTTGTTGGGCTAGATTCTTGAAATACGAGGGATCGCTTTCTAGTAAAATTTTATTTTCTTCTAAACGTCCAATAATAAAAGTGACAGAAAATATAAACATATCCAATTTGTTTCCAAATTGCTCAAGTTCTGGTGTCCACATTGCGTCAATCTTATCTTTGGCTTGTTCGTATACTTCTTCTTTAGTTTCACCCCAGTAGACTTGATCTTCTCTGTCTCCCCACATATAGCAATAGAGGATTTTTCCATTCATTTCTTCTATAGGGTATCCGTCTTCTCCAATCCATTTATAACGACATTTCTCTACACCATCTTCTCCAATTTTGTTAGAATATGTTCCTCCAATGAAGCGAGCAACCCAACTGTCTGGGTCTGGATTGCATGTTCCAATTATTTTATTTTCTAATCCTTGGGCGTTTCTATTGCAGGTTAATAAAAATTTGAAATAAGTATAAGGGATTTGAGTAACCTCGTCAATACCTATATATGCTATTTGCATTCCTCTATATCTAGTAGTGAATCCATCAAAGCTGTCGGAATAATATCCAAAATTGAGTTTTCCGCCATTACTGAAGTTCCACGTCATATCTTGAGATGATTTATTGTATACCCCGAAATCTTTATAGAAGAAATTGGATTGGTCTACAATTGACCCACTTCGCTTTGCATCGTTAATCTCTTTACGAAATATGGAACCTAAAAAATGAGGATTTTCAATGTACTTGTATCCATTCATTAAAAGCCCAGCACTATTATGAGTTACAATAAAATCATTTGTTAGATATAAGCTGTCTGTATTAGATACAGCAATGCAGCAAACTTCTTTTTCTCCAACATACTCATATCCAACGATTCGCCTTCCATATTCGCTGATGCCTCCATTATACACTTTGCTTCTTTCTTTTTTTCGTGCAAGGCGGAACAATCTATAAGAATCTTTTAATCGAATGTATACATCATAACAGTCGGAACATTCTATGTAAATTCCATCTTTTTTATAACCAGCCTTACTTTTTGTTATTGTTGCTATGCCTCCTAAACTGTTAATCATAAATTTGACATCTTTTGCTAGCTGTTCGCTTACAGTCGAAAAGCTACAATGCCCTCTGGAATCTATAGTTCCATCAGTATCCATCAAACCTTGAATTAAAGAAAACCTATCATCTAAAGATCCATATAGATAGTATTTAGGTATAAATTTGGTATAAGATTTATGACCAGCTATGCCTAATTGTTGTAGTTCTTCTATAAGATCTGTATTAGTAATTCGGTAACATCTTGATTTTTTATAATCATAAGATGTAAAATGTGTCATATCAATGCCTGCGTTGGTAAATTGTTGAACAACTTCATCATCCATTGATTCTAAGCATACACATTTATTGGTTATGTTTAATTCCGAAATCGATCCGTCTCCAATTAATGCACCTATTATATATGGATCAAACTTAGGTTTGTATGATCGCCCTATAGCTTTGGTAAATCTTACCGGTTCACACAAAGGAATCATAAGATGATAAGTACTTTTTAGACTTCCTGAATCTTTTATATCTAAAGCATCAATAATTTTTTTTGTACTCCATACAGTCCAGTCGGACTTTCTATCTAAATTATACAATTTCCTTTTTTTTCTGGATCGATTAGTTTTCTTTATATTCCAAAGATGATCAAGGGAGCATTCTACAGTCGAGCCATCTATAAATTTAAGACGATATATTTTTTTTATTCCATTGTTATAATTGTATACAACTCTTTGCATGCCACCGTCTAATCCTGTAATTATATCATTAGGCTTCAAATCTCCAATTCGTCTAAATCCGAATGGGGTGCATATTAACTCATTGATATTAAGACATTTTCCCCCGCCTCGAACTCCTCCGTAAAAGATAATGTTTGCCTCTGAAGTTAAAAGCATCTCCTGTCCTCCCTTCTGGGGTATAATATCCTTCTTCGATTTTTTCTTTCGAAGCTCTTCTATATGATCATAAGCATAAACTTTCCGACCATACTTTAAAAATACTGGGTCTAGATATTTTTCGTCTTCCATAAACAAAGAAAGCCCGGCATACCGTATAGGTACGACCGGGCTTATTGTGCCTCTAAGTTCAATAATTTTACATGCAAATATATACATATAAATAACTATATACAAATAAAATATACTATATATATGAAGTTTTACTTTAAATATTTGTTTTGAACATTTATTGTTTTTATATTTGCGATTAGAAAATAAATGTTTATGGACGCTGTAGACTATTCGATATTAACGGGGACGAAAGCTGAAAACGCCGTATATTGTCCTTATTGCGGCAAGGTATTAGCTAAAGTCATGAGAAAAAGTGGGAGCATTGTAAGTTTCAAATGCCGAAGGTGCAGCAAAGAAGTAACATTGAAGATATAATGTACCAGTAAACATAGGACTGGTATTTAATAGAGGCACAGTAAGCCCGATTCGCAAGTCAAAAAATGGCAGGCGTTTCGGGCTTTTTCATTTAATACAAATCACAATGAAAGAAAAAATTTCATCAAAGTTGAAAGAACTGGTTGGAAAAAACAACCTATTGAACCTGTCGGAAAGAACGATAACAGGTTATGCGGATTTAATATCTGGTACGGTTACGGAAGAAACGGAACTGACAGATGATTTTTACAGTAAGCATCTTGAATTTCTAAAGACAATGAATGGTCAGATTTATGCTGACACTAATTCAAAAGTTGAGGAGTTTAAGAAAACATTCAAGCCGGAACAGGAAAAGCAGCAGGCTGCTACAAGCCATTTTAATGCTGTAGAAGAACCTCAATGGGCTAAAGACCTACGGGAAAAATATTCTTCCATTGAAAGCAAGCTAACTGCAAAGGAGAAAGCAGAGTTGAGGCAGGCTAATCTTGACAAGGCAAAATCTATTTTGAAAGGTAATGGGGCTACAAATGAAAAAGTATTGAACATTGCTTTGAAACTAACGGATTTTGACGAGCAAATGACGCCTGAGCAGATTGCTGAAAAAGGTAAATCCGTATATGATTCTACTTATAAAGATTTGTATGGTGAAGGTGCTGCTCCGGCTTCTTCAAGTTCTTCTACGACAGAGAAACCTATTAGTCAAGAAGAACGGGCTAAAGCCATAGAAGAAAACCAGAAGAAGTATAGAAATCAGATTGTTTAATTAAAAAATTAAAAAGTATGGCTCAATTATGGAATAGGTATACTTCCAAATCACAGGAGTTCAAAGGTGGTATTCCTGTATGGGTGGAGATACCGAAAGATAGAGTATCCGGCGGGTTAATTATGAACGCGCTTCAGGATATGGAGGTACTTGCAAGCGGATCGCCTGTTGAGTATAACTACAAGACCCATGCAGCTAAAATCCTTAAGTGTTTTGAAGTCGAAGCAACGCAGACTTCAGATTTAAACACAATCATCACATTAAAGAAAACGGCTAAAACACCTAAGTTATATGCAGGCATGAATGTGATGGTTGCCCCGTCTTCTATTTCCGGAACGGGAAAGGCTGTTACATTGGGTAATGTGGACGAAAGCGAGAGTGGAAAATATAAAATTACTGTAGTTACAGCCGATATAGACGCTGTAAGTAAAGGTAAATTTATTGTTGAAGCCGAAGGTGCAGGGACTGGTAAACATATGTTTGCACAGCCTAATAACTTGACCAAAGAAGATACTGTAGGTGGAGAACAGAACACCGTCGGGATTCCAAGGGGAGTCAAGTATATTTATGAAAATATGATTCCGGCAATGCCAAAAATCGTAAAGGATAATATTGAGTTAGTTGAGTGGGAATGGTTCCCGGAAGAAGTAACAGAATAATAGGAGGATAGAATATGCCAGAAATGCCGCAATTATCTTATCAGTCTGATTTTTATAGACTGTTGCAGGGCGCATTACTTTCCAGTAATGGGCGCTACGAAAGCCTGGATGTTTTTTTCCGGGATGAATTTAACGAAAATGCATTTCCTAATGCAAAATGGCGTGAACTGTTTGAAGTAGCTGAAGAAAATGAAGATGGCGAATATGTTCAAATGATAGGTGTTAACACTTATCCGGTAATGGCTTCTTACACTGCTTATGATGCAGAAGGGCAGCTAATATCTAATGATGGGTTTAAGTTGAGTTCAAAGACTATGCCACGTATGAAGTTGGCAATGAACATTAATGAAAAGAGCTTCCGGGATGGACAGAAAATATCCAAACTGGGAGGAACACCAGAGTTCAATCGGATATTCCGTTCGTTTAATAAAGACGCCAGTGATTTGATTGCCGGATGTCAGGTTTTGCGAAGTTATACAGCCTTACAGGTTGAATCTACAGGCGCTTATGTCTCTACAGAAAAAAATAATGCTGGTGGAGTTATTGGCCTTAAGTTTAACTTTCTGGAACATGCTCCAGAAGCAAACAGACGTAAAGCTGGCGGATTTGGTGGAAAAAGTAAAAAATTCGCATGGACAGATGAAAAGGCTTATCCTCTGGGTGATTTGGTTGCAATGTATAAATTCTATACAAAGAACTTAAAAGTTCCGTTTAGGGGAGTTTTCCGAATGAGTGAGGCTACTGCAGACCTTTTATTGGAGCATCCTACAACCTTGGAAGAGGTAACAATTTGGAAGACGAATGGTATGGTTTCAGCCGACAACCTAACTAAGGTTACAGTAACAACAGAAGATATCAACGAATATATGACCACCCGCTTGAAGCTTCCGGCAATTAGCGTAGAAGATTGGCACGGTACATATCAATGCCTTGATGTCAAGACTCAGGAAATCAAGAAAACTCCGCTTCAAGCGTTTGAAGACAATGTCGTATTGCTTCGGCCGGAAGGGTATGTTGGTGATTTGCAATGGCAAGCTCCGACAACAATGTTCGCAACCAATATTAATCCAATGTATTTGGCTGATGGTGGCAAGATTGGCGTTCAACAGGAGATATTTTCTGGAAGAAAGGCTATGCAATTTACTGCAGAGGCTACCGGTATAACAGTACCTCGAAATATTGACTATTTTGTTTATTTGGATGTTGCCAATGCTGCATCATAAATCCTGATCTTTTATGGCTGAAACAGAAGACGTTTATACTATTTCGGATTATTTGGAAGGATTGTTTCCCGGATACACCCTGACTGATAAAACATTCAAGGCTATTTTATCTAAGTATGATATAGATGCGAATACTCCGGTTAAAGATGTACCTGAAAAAGTAAAAGATTTGTCCGAAGCAGATATTGCCGAATTGGTAGCTTCAACGTCTTCTGTAACAGGCAGCATAGAAGATTCAGATGGAGGTTGGAAACACAGGGAAGGAGGTAGCCAAATGGCAAATTATGAAAGAAAGCTACTTCTTCAAAGAGCAAATAATTTACGTAAAAAATACGGATTAGGCAGGGCAAATATAAAAATAGTAAACCTATGGTAAACAATCCTAGACATCCGCATAACCTGCAAGTGTTAAGAGAACAGATAGACTCAGAAGGCAACATTATGTTTGATGAAGAAGGAAATCCTCTCACGGAAGTAGTCTTTGAAAGCGTCTGCCGTATTTACCCAACAGGGAAAAGCAGGTATCTGGGAGAAGTTGTTACTTCGGATTATACAATATCACTCCCATTGCATGATTTTTATATCAAGCCGGGATATTTTGTAAAAGTGACAACTCCAATAAGGGTTTTGTCCGGTGTAGTCGTAGACTCTTACGTAAATAATATTGGTGCAAACATCTGGTTTAACATAACAGACAATTAAGGAATGAAGAGCATAAGCGAACAATTTGACGCTGGTATAGCCAAGGCAATGCAACACAAGGATAATGCTGTGGAGGCAGGGCTGCGTAGTTTTGGTAATTATATTATTGAATATGCAGCAAGAACCAAAGCTGCAGGAAATATTACTTATAACCTGCAGGATTCATATGGTTATGGCATATACAAAAATGGCAAGTTGCTTGGAAATCCGGTGATGATACATAGCATAGCGGACGATCCTGATACAAAGGGAGGGCATGGAACTGAAAGGGGAAAGCGCTTTCTGGAAACATTCAAACCAAAGAAAAAGGGTTGGTCTATCTCGATTGTTGCCGGTGAATTTTATGCTTCATTCCTTGAAAATGAAAAGAACCTGGATGTACTTATACAAGCAATGTTTCATTCGAAAGACTCATTTGTGCAATTTTTCTCAAAGATGTCATGATATATAAGAATTACAATCCGGTAAGGATACGCAAGGCTTTAATGGATGAGGTGAAACGCCTTGGCCTGTCTAAGAATATTTTCTCTCAAAACAGACCTAAGACTTATGAGCAAATGAATGATTTTGTCGTTTGCAAAGTTTCTACCGGAGTCCGTGACCAAAACGCCTATGGTGATACATCTTGCAGGATTGAATTGTATGTCAAGAGTTTGCAGAACGGATTGGAGAATGAAAATAAAATGGGAAAAATGACGGATAAGCTGGAAGGCTTCAAGGCATATGAAAGTCCTTACCATTTCTTTGTGGACAGTATAATCCCTATGGGCATAGATGGTTATGGGTTTAGTATGTCAGCCGTTATTATCTCAACAGTTATTGAACGAGTAAATTAAAATTAATATGGCAGCAACATTAACAGAAGCAATTTTAAACGACCTTATGATGGGGGTGTCATCTATTCGGATGGTTGATCAAACAGATAGTTTGACTGATACGACTTTCGATGATGCAGACCAGATTTTCACAACAGAGGGTTCTTTAAATATTGCGCAGGGAGATCCCACAAAAACAGAAATTAAGATTGACCAGTCGGATTTGGCAATCGAAACGGCGTATACAGCAGGTGAATTTCCCATAACGGGGACAGTGCCTTCTTCTGCAATTGAGTTGTTTGACTACTTCTTTAACAAGTCGAAAACTCAGCCAACATTAACAACCGGTATTACATCTATCGATGGCACAACCAAATATAAAAGTGCCTCCGGTTATAGTTTGGATAATAAGCGTAAGAGAGTAACTATGCTTATTGAAAGCCAGAGTAAAAAGACTGCAGTTGTATTTATGAATGTCGATATGGTTGTGTCAATCAACTGGGGAGAAGTAAAAACAACTCCGCTTGGGCTTAATTTCAGCGGAACAGTCCTTCGCAATTCGACAGATGGTAAATCTGACTTTATTATTCTAAAGGCAGAGTCCGCTTCTTCATCTTCATTATTGTAAAAGGTTCAATGAAATAAGGGGAGAAGGGATAACCTTTTCCCCTTTGTAATAAATAACAAGAATGGAACAGCCAAATATAAAAGACCAACAAGAACTTATATCAATAGATAATAATGAAGTTACCGAGGTTCTTATTCCCGGAACAAAAGATAAAGTTAAAGTGGGTTGGATGAGACCGTATACATTAGAGCGTTCATCAAAACTTATCTTGAAAAAAGAGCGAGAACTTGAAAAATACGAGCCTAAACTGCTCTCTAAATTGGCTTCATTGTACATCCTTAATGGTGTAAAAATATTCTTTTTGCATCCCCTTTATTGGAGATACCTGTATTATATAAAAGGGTATAGGTATGACCAGTTAATTCCAATAATTGAAACTGCTAAAAAAAAAGTTCCTGTAGAAGCATATATCAAAGCTATAATCTTGGCTTCAGGGATGAAAACGACTCTGATGGGGATGACGCAGGAAGAGGCAGAGTCTATCCAAGTAGGACTCTTATAGGAATAAAGGCTTATTTCGGTGAAAAGCATCCATGGGCTTTGAAACCGTTAATCCTTTTAGGTGGATTGATAAATATACATGAGTACCCTTATCGGTTTGTCTTAAACCAAGCTAAGATTGAAATAATGAGTATGGATATTCCATATACCGATTATAACTCAGGCAAAGAGGACAAGGGAAAGAAGCCTAGCAATGATTTGGCAGACCGTCTAAATGAAGAGTCTGTAAGAAAAATGAGGGAACGCATTGCCCGTAAAAATGCGGAACAATCAGAGAAAATTAATTTATCAGAATTTCTAAATCAGGAATAGTATGGCAGGAAAAGGTGGCAGTTTAGGAGAACTATATTTTAGTATAACTGGCGAAGACCGGTTGGAAGAAATTCTTCGGAAGGATAAAAAACTGGCGGAAGAGGTTGCTAAGATTGCCGGTGGAATACAGATAGGCAGGACACGGGTTACCCAAGATAGAGCCAGAGAAATATTAAAGGAGGCTAATGCTTTTGAAGAAGCCGCAAAAGGTGCTGATAAATTCAATGCGGCACAAGAACGATTGCGTAAAAAACAGGCTGCCGGAGAGTTTAAGGAATATATTCAAGACTTAACCAGAGTGAGTGATGCGCAAAGGCAGATGACCGCTTATTATAAAGAATTAGAAAAAGAGCTTGGTAATAATCAGGGGGCTATAGGTTCAATCAAAATGCTGGAAGCAGAACTTAGAAAGCTGAAAGATACTTACCGTTCTTTGTCTGAGACAGACCGTAATTCTATCTTGGGAAAAACAATGCTTACACAGATAAACAATGCAGACCAAAACCTTGCCAAGATAAATGCTGAAATGGCTAATAATGCAGCATTGGCTAAGACTATGGGGACTCAGTACAATGGATTGCGCACTCAAATAAGTATGGTTGCCCGTGAGTTACCAAACTTGGGTATATCGCTTAGCACATTTATCATCTCTTTGTCTAATAACTTGCCATATCTTGCTGATGAAATAGCCAAAGCAAATAAAGAATTTAATGAATTAAAGAAAACCAGTCAAGCTGCTACTCCTGTATGGAAACAAATGATTGGAGCTATATTTAACTGGCAGACAGCTTTGATTGTCGGAATTACCGTTCTTACTGCTTATTCAAGGGAGATACAGGCTTGGGTGCAAGAATTGATAAAGGGAAATAGTGCAGCCAGTATTTTGGCAGATACTCAGAAATTTCTTAACGAATTACACGAAGAGGCTGCTAAAGGAGCATCTAAAGAACTTTCTCAACTGCAACTGTTATACGGAGTAACACAAGACGCAACCAGAACCGTTAAGGAACGAACTGCCGCTACGGAGCAATTGCAAAAGTTATTCCCTGATTATTTTGGAAAATTGAGTTCCGAGGCAATTTTAGTAGGAAATGCGCAAGCGGCATACGATGCTTTGGCTATAAGTATTAAGAACTCAGAGAAGGCCAGACGAATCAACATGGAAAACGCAGCACTTAATGAGGCTGAAATAAAAGCTATACAGGAAAGACGTGAAGCTGAGGAGCAATTGGCAGAAGCGGGCAAAGAGTTAGAGAGACAGCGTAAACTTCCATGGATTATAAACTACCAAGGTATAGAAGATGCTGAATTGGCATATGGACATTACTTGGAAAAGGTGGAAAGGGCAAATTCAAAAATAGAAGGTATTCAGGAATCACGAAAAAAACTGCTGGAATCATATAAATCAGATGTCACTACTAATTTAAAAGTTCCATTTGAAAAGATGTCAGAGTATGAGGCTTATCAAAAAACAATCTCTAAATTGGATAGGCTTTTATCAATGTCTGTTATCAATCAAGAAGAGTATAATAAAAGGCTAAATGATGCTAAAGGTATTTTGATAGATGCCGCTGATGCCGCTGAAGTAGGAGGAACAAGACTGGAAGAATTCAGGAAAGAATATATTGAGTTCAATAAAATACAACTACAAAATAAAGATAAAACAAAATACATTGATGAATATAAGGAACGTCAAGATATAGAAAAGGCTAATCAAGCCTTAAAAGATGCTATAACAAAGTCTGAGATAGATATAGAACAGGCGCGTATAAATTTAATGGAACAGGGGAGTATTAAGACCTTGGCGCAAATCAAGCTGGATTATAAGAAAAGAAATGTAGCTATAGAAAAAGAGGCTCGTGATAGTATTGAAAAAATAAAAAAGATAGAGCGAGAACAATGGGAAAAAGATAACCCAAATTATCAAAAAAACAAAAAGCAATTTACTAGTATCACTGAATTGATTCAACAGCTTAAAGTGTTGGGGAATCAAATGAATAGTACTTTTGGTAAAGGGAACGTAGATTTATTAACACGTCCTCTTGTAGATGCAGCAGAATTAGCAAAAAAAGGCTGGGAGGATGCAGGAGAAGGTATTGCAACCGTATTTAGTTCTTCATATCAATTAACTCAGAAGGGAGAGGAGGTAATGGTTCATGTAACTCCTATTCTACCAGATGGAAAGATTTTAAGCCCCAAAGAATTAGAGCAATACATTGATACAACTTTGAACGATGCGGAAGACATTTTGCAAGCAGATAATAAAAAAAATGGTGGACTTGGAGTTGTATTAAATGTAGATACTAATCTAAGTGATAAAATTGCAGAAAATTTTGGAGAAGGACTTCATCTTGCTCAGGAAAAATATTATGACCTTTTACAGAAAATTCAAGACAATCCTCTAAATATAAATATTGGAGAATCTCAGCAAAAAGTAGTAGGGCAATTAGCGCAGTCAAGTAGGTATTTAAAAAAAGAGACGGAAGACCTAGTCGAATCTTTGACGTATAAATGGTCTCAGTATGCCGATAAAAGACAAGCGATAGAAATAGATTTTAATAATAAAGTAAAGCAAATAGAACAAGATCGAGTTAGTATTGGATATGAACTGGCTAATAAGGCATTGGAAAAAGCGCAAAATGATAGAAAAAATGCCTTGGAAGAATTAGAGCAGGAGCTATTTTCATTAACAGATATTTATCGTAAAGTATTTGGAGATATATCTGAATTGACATTATCAACTTTAAAAGATTTAGTCTCTCAGTCTGAAAAAATAATTAGTACTGCAAAAGGGAAGTTTAATGATAAAGGTGAGTTGATAGGATATACAGTTTCTTATGATGGTAAAGCATTTGAATTAGCAGTAAATCAACTAGACCGGTTTAGAAAAAAAATAGTTGAGTTAAAGCAAGATGTAAATAAAGAAGATCCTTTTGGTGCATTAGCAAACTATGCTACTGATTTTATTAAATCACTAAAAGACGTAGAAAAAGCTCAGCAAGAAGTTGAGTTGGCAAAAAATGGTGCAGGTACAATTGTTGGAAGCAATTATGATAAAGAGACTAACAAAATAACTCTTAACCTTAAAAGTCAAAAGCAGGCCGAAGATGAATTGTCTGATGCAATTTCGAATAGAGAAAAATCATTGAAAGGTATCGGAAATGCGGCTAATTCGGTTGGGCAGATAGTGCAGGGTTTGACAAATGATTGGGCTAACATGTTTTCTGCATTAGGAAATGAAGATATGGCTGATACTCTTGGCGCTATAGGTGAAATAGCCGGGCAGGTTGGCAAGTTAGCTCAAGATTTGGCAAGTGGTAATCCTGTTCAACAAGCCGTTGGAGTTCTTAGTTTTGTACCCAATATAATAGGAAGTATAGCTCAGTTGCATGATAAAAGACTTGATAAGGCTATTAAGCGGTCTCAACTAGAGGTTCAAAAGTTGCAAGGTTCATATGAAGACTTGGAACGTTTGATTGATAGACAATTGGGGGCTGTGACAGAAGACCAAGCAAAGCAGCAAATAGAAAATCTCCGTTTACAGCGTGAAGAGTTATATAAACAGATGCAGGCTGAAAGCGACAAGAAAAAATCAGACGAGGGAGCTGTTGAAGACTATAAAAAACAAATCAAAGAACTTGACGACCAAATACAATATTTCTATGAAGATTTAGCTGGTGAACAATTTGGTATAAATATAAAAGATTGGGCAGGGCAAATAGCAGATGCCTTGACAGAGGCTTTTGCTAAAGGAGAAGATGCAGCAGAGGCATTTGACGATACGGTTGCCAGTATAATGAAGAGTGTTTTTAAAAACGTGATACAGCTTCAATATATTGAACCGGCAATGAAAAAATTGCGTGAGTATCTGTTTGGCACTAATGGGGCTGGTGGCGTTCTGGGTGATGGCGATTTATCTTCAACTGATATGAATGGACTTGTAAAAGAGTTGATGGGTTTCAAGGATAAAATCAATGAAAGCCAAAAACTTTGGGATATTCTAAATGACGCGGCAGAAGAAGCCGGAGTGTCATTGGTAGAAGAAGACAAGAAAAAGAAAGAAGGACTGTCTCAATCCATACAAGGAGTAACGGAAGATACCGCAAATGTTTTAGGTAGCTATTTAAATGCTATTCGAGCAGATGTTTCCGCAAATAGGGCTGATGTTTCTGCAAACCGGGTAAATCTCCAAAAGCTAGTAGATAATGCAGTACCTTTCTATAATGATTTTGCTTTGCATGTAGCCAATTTGAAACACCTTGAAACAATAGCGGTCAATACAGGAAGGAACGCTGATATTGTTGGCAGGATTGAGAATATATTGACTGCTGTGACTCAGCCGGGTTCGGGGAGAAAATTTAATATACAATGATGGGGAAGTGCTTGATTAATTAAAATTGTTTCTCTATATTTGTAAGACATAATCGAGACAATAGAGCTCCCGTGAGAGCCATATCCAATAAATACCACATTATTGGATATGGCTCTTTTTATTTTATAGCTCAGCCGGAACCGTAACCCGGTAGCAAGATACAAAGTCAATATGCCCCATGTGGAGAGTTACGGCTCCCGTGGGGCGACTTTTTAATAACATCATATATGAAGACGAATCAGGTATTAGAAAGAAAGATGGGCGAGTTCAAGGTTTACCAAAGAACCAGTGATGGATATTTTGAAGGATATTCCTTATTGAGGCAGTGGAATAATGTTTTAGGTAATGAGCAGAGAAAAATGGAAACCTTCTTGGATTCCTGTAAAACAAAAGAATTTATAGCAGCATTAATAGCAGAAGAGTGTGAAAATGGTTTAGGGCAAAATTGCCCTAAAATTGATAATCAGGTATTTAAGAAGTCAAAAGTAAAAATTGAGGGTAAACCAGGTAGACCCCAGTTGCAAGTCTGGATGCACCCTATTTTTTTCATAAAGTATTCAATGTGGATTAATCCCAGATTTGAGGTGAAAGTAATACGTTTTGTTTATGACCAGCTAATTCAATATCGTAATGATGCAGGGGATGCTTATCGAGATATGGCAATGGCTGTATCATCTATTGTTGAAAAATCTTTAATGCAAGAAGCCATGAAGAAAATAGCTAGAGGCTTAAACTTTGTCGTTTATGGGAATCATGAATCAGGCATAAGAAACAAAATAGGTGATGAATCTAAGGCAAAAGAATTACTGGAACTGGAAAAAGATATAGCAAAGTCTATTAGAAGAGGGTTTGTTCGAGATATAGAGCAATGTATGGAACTTTTACGAAACGAGTATAGATTCAAAATGCAGATGCCTAAAGAGCTTGCATCATAATTATAATAATATGAACGTATCAGAAGAATTAAAGAAAAAGGCTATATCTGTCGGTCTTTGTAAAGAATGGACAGAAGAGTGGGGGAGTCCTGATAAAGACGAACTTTGCAATAAATATGTTAGAGGCATTGATTTTGCAATTAAACATGATTTCCCCTCTGTTAGTTATATGAAGGCTAACTTTAACGGAATAATGCAGAAGCATGGGATATATGCCTCAGAGGATTTGTCCTTGCATAATCCTAATATGGTAATAGCTAACGGAGAATGCAGGGGGACTGTTTATTTTGACCGTTTCAGTGTTGGACGTATGTATGTCCGTCACGGTTCAAATCTACAAATTAACGTAAGTGATAACGCTAAAGTCTTTATATCATTGTATGATGACGCAAAAATAGAGATTAATTGTTCCGGGTTTGGCAAAGTTTATGTGTATCGGCATGGTGGTTCTGTTAAATGTAAAGGGGATGTTGCAGTGAGGGAATAAACAAAGCCGACATCATTCCGGCTTTGTTTATTCGTCTTTATATTGAATGTTTCTTTCTAAATCTTTTAATAATCCAGACATATTTAAAGTAGGTAACAATATCGTCTGCATTCCAGATAATGCAGACAAGTTTGCAATATATGCTCTGATATATGGAAATAATATAGCGGGAGCATTATGTAGTAAATATTCCTTATGTATTTTTCCATTAGGATCTTCTGTATATCTAAAAGTTGCAACAGCCGAAATCTTTATATTGAAAGATTCTGCTTTATCATTGACATTTAAGCCCAATGTAAGGATAAATAATTTTTTCTTTTTATCTATCAATCCCTTAGGCTCAAATCTGAAATTAATTTGTTTATCCATTTCTTTACTAGAAATATGGATACTTGCATCTTCAATGATATAATTTTCAAAAGAAAAATTTGATATTTTAACTTCTCCCATAATCGTTGTAATTAAGCAGATAATGCATAGCAAGAAAAGAAGTCACAATTTTCGTAACATACATCTGTAGATACATAATTTAGAATTTTAGGTGTTTTAAATTTAATAACACCGTTATTATTCGAATCATATATTTTTGCTTTGCCAGAACATGCAAATAATTCATCTTCTGTACTAAATAATATACTATAATCCGGAAATTTTTTATCTAGTGACATTGAAAAATTAATTTCATCATCACAATAATCATCATTCTTGTCTATCAAATACTTGGGATATACACATATTCTATGTCTTGTTTTATCTTCTGATACCTCATAGATAAATTTTATCCATGGATATTTATAAATCATGTTGGAGAACCATTGTTCAATATGTTCTTTTGCTATATTCATAATGTTCCAAATTGATCGTTTAATTTTGTTTTTAAACCTTCTGCTTTCTGCTTTATATCTAAACAGGCTTCAGCATCAAATAGTTTATCCCTATAATCGGCATCGACTCTCTCACTTTTTAAATATCTGAAAAATTCAACAATATCTTTTGCTTTTTTATGACTGTCAATCCTGTTATTTATTTCTTCTAAAATAAAATCATGACTACCTGTTTCTCTTTTTTCATTTTGTACATCATAGCTTATGGGTCTCTCCGCATGGTGAGCTAATATATACTTCATGTGCAAAAGCCTGCTGTAATAAGAACAGTGGACGCTAGAATTATAATGCCCCTTATTAATTAAATCTTGAGCTGCATCCAAATATTCAATAGCTTTTTTTCTTATATTAGGCATTGCTACTACATATAACAGAACCTCTGCCGAAAATAAATTTCAAAAGAGGCTACTAAAAGTTTAAATTTGTGCTACAAAAATCAGATTTTCAAATCAAACTTGCAAGTTCTTTCGAATAAAAAGTTACTTTGAATGTCAAAATAAGCCTAAATAAACTATTTTTGCCCTATCAAAGGAGACAATCATGAGCGAAGAACTAAAAAGACTAATAGCTTGGTTTGAAACATACGAGATAACATTCAACGAGATAAGACTAAGTAAATGCGAGTATATTTTTGACTTGCGCAAGTTTATAAGCGTACAAGTTCAATCTGTCAAGAGAAATTGGGACAACCCGACTTTCGCTACAGACATAACGAAGTTGAAAAGATTGAAGAAGGTGCTGGAAGAAAATGGGAAATGAGTGAGGTATATATCAAAATTGTGACAGTTTGTTTTTTTAATAATTAAATACTGAAAAATAAATAGTTGGCAAGATTGGTGATTTTGGTGGTTAAAATTTCGTCAAGCATTGCGCTAACATCATAAATATCCTTACTGATTTCCTTTAATTGCATAATATTCCTCCTTTAATTTTATAGCTTTCTTTATTTCGTTATCAGGCGTTTTCTGAGTTTTCTTCTTGAATGAATTGAAAAGAACAACAATTGTATCGCCGTCATATATGGTAATAGATAATTATATCAGCAAACAAAATAAGCCTGGTTATTTCCAGGCTTATTTTGTTATTAAAAAAAACTTTCAGTGTTTTTTTATTTAGACTCTGATTTTTCTAATTCTATTTCAATGTAAGTGTTGTCCCACTTGCATGCTTTTTGAGTTCCAAGGTCAATTCCCCAAGCAATAACATTTAATAAATTAATACAAGCAATAGGATTGAATGCTGCATCTAATCTCATTGGGTATGGTTTGTACCCTTCTTTTTTAGCAATCAATTCCTTGGAAGACAGTTTTTTTCTTATTCTCACAGATGTTTCTCCCTTTTCTCCAATTGTCGCAATTTTTTGACCATTATCATATATCTTAGTGTCTTTTGGACCAACGAAAGTAACAGACTGCGTTGATTTAGTAAATAATGTACAACAACTAGACATAGAAATACATAAAACTAAAGCATATAAAACCTTTTTCATGATAATTTTTGTTTGTTATTAATATTGTTTAATGGGGGATTTTATAGTTCCATCATTATTTATTTTTTTGTGTTTTGATGTTAATAATTGTGCAAACTTACTGTGCTTAATTAATAGAACCAAGAAAAATACCAAAAAAGTATTGTAAATATGTTGTAGAATATGTTTTTGAAAGTTTATGTCATATTTTTCTCTACATTTCCAATAAAATATTTGCTTAAGTCGTGAAAACTTTCTATGTTTGCAATGCTTAACGTATTATTATATCCAACAGATGCAGGTGTAGCTTGCATTATTTATTGTGCAAGCATTTTTTATGCTTGTATTAAAATACTGAGGTATTACTGTACCCCCGTGGCAAACCGTAATGGAATGCCAGCATTTGTTGGAATGCGTTAAGCAGCGGGAAAGGCAGTAATATCTCTTTTTTTATTGTTTATGCTTAACAATATTTCCAACATTCAAAATCAAGCAAACAATAGTAGTTTGATTGCGACGTTAATCCACGACACGGATAAAATGAGTTCGCTTGAAATAGCAGAACTTACAGGGAAAGAACATAAGAATGTTATTCGAGACATTCGCAGCCTTTTATTACAGGGAATCGCCGAGCTCAATTTTGAGCCCGGGTATTACAAAGATGCAAATCAACAAGATAGACCTTGTTATCTACTCACTAAGAAAGGCTGCCTTATCCTCGCATCTGGATATGATGCAAGACTCCGAGAAAAAATCATTGACCGTTGGGAAGAACTGGAAAACCAGCAAAGAAACGGCGGTTATCAAATCCCCCAATCCTATTCAGAGGCTTTAATGCTTGCGGCTAAGCAAGCTGAACAGCTAGAACAGGCAAACAAGCAAATAGAGAAGCTTCAGCCGAAAGCCGACTTTGCAGAGGCTGCGTTTGCTACCGAAGATAAGGTAGATATCGGTATGGCGGCTAAAATCTTAAAACTAGGATTTGGGCGCAATACCCTGTTCCAAAAGTTGAGACAGGCAGGTGTTTTCTTCTCCAACCGGAACGAACCCAAACAGAGATTTGTCAATGCCGGATACTTCGAGATGAAGGAGAAGTTTATTGAGCGGGATAATCACCCGGGATTTGTTGTGACAAAGACACTTGTAACCCAAAAAGGATTGGCTTACATTAATCACCTGTTTGGTGGAAACCCTTCTGATGGGAAACTCATGCCAATGAGGTAATTAGCTTACATTCTATAATGTATTTCAAGTTTATTTGATAAATTTGCAGAAAACAACCCTATAATGGAACGGATAAAACTAACTAAAGTAGAAAAAGAAACATTGCGCATTGTAGCAGTGTCAGGAAGTGATTGTCCTTCAACTTATCCAATCCATATATTTAAAGCTTCAGTTCGTTCATTACAACGGAAAGGGCTTGTAAATGCTATATTTGTAAATGATGGAAAATTGTGGCATGCTGACCTTACAGACGAAGGTCGGTTATACATTTGTCAAAATCCCAATTTGCGCAATCCTATAAATTGGGAAATTGTAATAGGTGTAATAGCATTGGCGGTATCCATCATTGCTTTATTTGTTAGCTGCATCAGATAATCTTGCTACATAATTAATTTGAGGTACGGCGTGAAAGACGTACAGCCATCGTTATACCCTTTTTATCATAGTAAACTTATAATTTTTAGAAAATATGAAAAAGATATTAGGAATATTGCATATCTCGGAAATTGTATGCAATTTTGCAGTGCGACAGTTTTATATACATATATGGTTTGTGGATTTTTTATGTCCGCAAATAAGCTACTGCATAAGATATAAGCAGAGGTTTCTCCGTACATATTCGCCCACAAGCCAATATGGAACTGTCGCAAGTTGGAGGAACTCTCTGCTTTCTTTATTTATTAACAACTAATTTTCATTGATTATGCGACAGTTGAATGAAAATTACTCAAACGGCAATAACATTGCTGTATTAAGTACGGTTAATCCCTCCGAAATGGGACAAATCTTTTCTTACAATGGTAATATCGTTACCATGCGCGTACAAAATGGTACTGTTTATGTGAACTTAACAGAGTTTGCTAAACCCTTCCCGAGTAAAAATCTTACACAAATTATTAACTCGCAGGAAATCAAAGAGTATTGTAATTCTCTTTCAAAACTACAAAATTATAGTTTTGTTGATTTACTGATAGTTAGAAAGGGGGCGCCGGAGTTAGGCGGTGGCACGTGGGCGCATCAAAAAGTGGCTTTACGTGTTGCTCAAAAGTTGTCAACCGACTTCGCCATCTGGGTTGATACTAAAATCGAAGAACTTCTCACCACAGGAGTAACCACCGCTTCTAACGACGATGAAGCGATTGCCTACGCCATGCAAGTATTAAACAAGCGTTTAGAGCAAGCAAAAGCTGAGAAAGCCATGCTTGAGCAGCAAAATTATTATCTTACTAATGAGATAAAGCAGCAAGCACCAAAAGTACAATATGTAGACAATGTTCTTCAGTCTGTAAATACTTATGCAACAAACCTTATAGCGAAAGAGATGGGTATGAGTGCGGAAACTCTTAATAAAAAATTAAAAGAGAAAGGCATTCAATACCGTCAAAGTGGTGTGTGGGTTCTGACATCCAAATATCAGAACAAGGGATATACCAAAACAAGAACACACACCTACACCCGCTCGGATGGTTCTCAAAGTACAACAATGCTTACTGTATGGACAGAACAAGGTAGAGAGTTCCTACATTCCTTATTTAAAGCATAATTTATTTACATAACACATTTCGAGGTGCGTGATAAAGGCGTACAGCCATATTTATGTCTTTTTTTTCGATATAGTAAAACTTATAATTTTTAGAAAAATGAAATCCTTATTAGATAATCATCAAGGTTTAAACTTGTATGAAAGACTGCTTTATAAAGCATTGAAACGTCATTTGTCCTCAGTCCGCAACTTTAATGAACATGTTAAAGACGAGAGAGTCGGACGCATAACCATGTTGCTAACGTATCGCTGGATTGCGTGCGCAAACAAACTATTTGAAATGCTGGCGTCTTTTACATCAAAAGAGAAAGGAGGTAAAAAATGACACCTAACGAATGGCTCCGCTCTTTAGAAAAGAAAAATATAATCCCCAAATATATTCTTGACCCGGATAAAGTAACGGCAACATCATTGGTTGATATGGACGCATTAGGTGATATCCGATATTCTACCATGTATGCTTTTGCCGTTAAGCTGGAAATGGAGTTGAAAAAGTACAAGACAGCTTATTATAATGGTGAGAAGTATAAAAATGAGAAGAAGGGGTGTCTTAAGGTTAATATGAGGAAGCTGTAAAATATTAAATACTTTATGAAAGAAGAAAAGCCGGATATTTTCAAACCGGCTTTTCTTCTTCTACATATTTTTTTATTGTTTGCATATATCCTTTAGCTGTATTAGCCTGTTCTCTTGTATAGTTGTATCTTCTATATCTAGAAATAACAGCCATATCATGCAATTTTGAATATTCAAAATCAATTTCTGGATAATGTATTTGTACATAAGACCTTTGGAATCCGTCTCTGCCTTCCCCCATGTTTTTGTGATCCTTGCATAATGCATCAAAATCTGTATATTTAGTATCCCCTATTTTACAAGGAAGTATTAAATGTCTAACAAAATGGACTGCGGAGTAAAATGCAGAAGTTATAACCCAATCGCCATAATCTTCTTTTTTACCTAAGTAATTGCAAACTCTAACGTTATGGTTTGCGTGATCTAATGAGCTCATTATTTATACAATTTCAAAATAATTGTCAGCAAGAAGGGCGTCTTTGTTGATATCCTCTTCTTTTTGGCATGCCATAAAAGATATTGATATTTGTTTGTTTTTTCTTGTTACATCTGATGCGCTTTTGTACAACATCCTACTTTTTGCATCATCAAAAAATAAATCTTCGTCAATAACGGCAATGATAGAAATTTTATCTAAAACCATTCTGACAAAAATAGAAAAGCATCCTTTTCCCCTTAAGTTATCTTCGTAAAAGTTTTTAATTACAGAAGAAGCCTCTTTGAATAAATTTAAAGAGGACATTAATATGGAAGGCAATTGAGAGATACTTTGTTGTCCTCTAGTGTATGCATCAATTAATTCATCTGCTGTAAAGTTTCCATCTAGCAAACGTGAACTTTTATTACAGGTGCATGCCTTGTTATCAATATCTATCATCTTTGTATTTCCCATATTTCTAATCTTTTTCCATCCTGATTAGCAATATAGTAACATCCTGTAGTTACTTTTTGTTTTTCAGATTTGATAATGTTTATAGTGCAAATATACTTTATAAATTCAATAAATAACCGTTTTTGGTGCAAAAAGTGCCAAAATGATGTATAATGGGATATTAAGATAATCTCATATCTTATGGCTTACTATTATGAGTATGTAATTGATTGTATATTATAATATATTGATTAACATCAAAATAAAATATTTCACTTAAAGTATTTGTTTAAATAAAATAAGATACTTATTTTTGTATCAAAACAATAGAGGTTCTATGAAGCCCGGCGTGCTGTAAAAGGCATGACCGGGCTTTTTATATATAAGCGTATGGATTACAAACCATTTCTTATACAGAAACTAAAGACAAATTCTCCGGTAAGGGATTCAAGAGAATGGGATATATGGGTAAAAAGCATACCCTTTCTTATATATCCTAAACTTAAGGAACCGGCAAAGCGAAGCTGGGTTGATGAAAGTGGGGATGATGAATATGTACCAGATACACCCCGATTTGAGGCTTATACAATGGATGTGGCTTTTGCTTTTATAGGCGAGCGAGGTACTGCTAACGTAAAGATTCGTTCTTTTTTGAGTTATCTGTCGCAAGATGGCGAGTTTTCCATATATGACACCTATACAGCAATAGGCCGTACACATGTAAGATATTCCAGCTTTAGTGATGATGCTTTTAGAAGAAGGGAAGGGCAGGACGACCTAGTAGAATTTAAAGTCACTTTAAAAGTGAATGATCCAATAACAGAGATTAGGCTTTCTAAATGATTCAGGTAAAATCAAAAGACGGTAAAATTGTACGCTGTGAGCTTCGTGAGTTTGAGTATAACGGCGTGTTTATGGCTGACAGGACTGTTTCTGCAACCTACAAGTCTCCTGTTGCCATATCTTTCGAAATTGACGATTATATAGAATACCGGAAAGAGAAGTTTATACTAGATTACACGCCTTCCGCATCTAATGTTGCACAGCCATTATCATACGGGGATGCATTGTCTTATGACTTACAATTCAAACCCGAATCCTCTATAGAACTCCAAAATTGCGAGTTCCTTGATTATGTCTTGTATGATAATGGACTCCATTATTCGCCAAGCCCTAAATTTACGTTTATTGGTACTGTGCAAGATTTTGCAGACAGGATTAAAGCCAATTTGGACAGGTTGTATCCTGATAAATGGAATATAAATGTGTCAAACACACTTTTATCAGAGGATAAAAATATAGAGATTGAAAATATCTCATGTTGGAATGCTCTTGTCCGTATAAATAAAGAGTTTGGAGTTAATTTTAAGGTTATAAATCATAGCATTGAGATTGGCTTTGAAGCTGACGTACTGAATCGTACTTTTTCTTATGGCAAAGGTAATGGCTTGTACCAGATAGACCGCAATGTTAATACAGACAATGCCATAATCACAAGGCTTAGGGCTTATGGCGGTGACCGGAATATCCCTAAAGATTACAATAAGCAACCAACAGATATTGTCCCTAAAAAGAACTTAATGCTTCCCGGCTATCTTTCAACAGGGATAAACTACATAGACTCAGAAAATATATCCCTATATGGAATCCGGGAATACTCTATCATTTTTGAAGAAATTTATCCATCAATAGAGGGTGTAGAAGTAAGCGGGATAGGCAGGATAGATGAAATTGTTTCCGCAGAACAAATAACAGATTCAACAAGTGAAAATAATACATTTACTGTATCTATAAAAGATATTGGATTTGACATTAACGATTACTTGACAACAGAGACGGCGACAATATCAATCAAGAGCGGTTCGCTTATTGGTTATGAATTTGAAATCGTCAAGGTTGCTAAGTCGGGTAATGGCTATGAACTTACCCTGAACAAATCTGACAGGGATAATTGGAAGGTTCCAAATCCAAGCCAAAACCTTAAATCCGGAGACCGCTTTGTTTTGCTTAATATAACAATGCCTGAAAAGTATGTCACTTATGCGGAAGAAAAGCTACTAAAAACAGCTACGGAATATCTAGCACAGAATGACCATACTACTTACACTTACAATATCGGTGTTGATGAAATATTCATGGCTCGCAATGTCCAGTATCATGATGCGATTCGTGAAGGGGATAAGATGAAAGTGTATAACTCTCATCTGAATATAGACCATTCTATCATCATACAAAGCATTGTTATAACAGAGGGAGGAAATGTCCCTCTGTATAAGATTACGCTTAGTGACAAGCCTATTGCAAGCATAATTGATAAGATTTGGGATGCGATTGAGAATGTGCAGAACCAAGGAACTGCTACAAGTTCTACTTCTATCAGCGGTTCTTTAATTGAACAATTAAACCAAAAGTATTTAAGGAAGGATGTTCCTGGTACTGCACATGGTGCAATAGTGTTTGATGAAAAAGTAGGCTCTTCTATATTTATTGACGGTTTTGACGGGAAAGGATGGGAGATAAAAGCCAATGGCGCAGCGATATTTGAAAGCACAAATGTTCGTTCAAACCTTTTTGTTGGCAATAAAATAGGCTCTCAGTCTTTTAATCCCGGTCTGGCAGGATGGGGTACTGATATAGATATGCCTTCGGCTACTATAACTGCTGACAATCTTTATCTTCGGAAAAACTTCTTTGCAAATACGATAACCTATTCGCAGGTATATGCAGTAGGGGGCAGTCAAGTTGTTTCAGATGTCAACAAGATTGAATCAGTAGAAAGGTTATCAGACAGATGGAGATGCTATATAGACAGAATGGATGGCTTGATGAAAGTACATCTAAGAGTAGGGGATGGTGCAAGAATCCGTTCTGACATTGGCGTATCTTTGATAAAATCTTTGTTTGGCAGGGTTATTGAAATAGGTTCTACCTACTTTGATATCGCATATCCTATGCTTGATGGAATAGGAGAGCCAGCCCCGGGTGATTTTGTAACACGTTGGGGTAACAATGTAGACACATCAAGACAAGGTTTGATTTATTCTACAACAAGTGACCCGGGTGCGCCTTTCACTTCCGTTTATGATGGTATTACCGACATTACGACTCAGGATAAGTTGAAAGTCCAGTTTGGTAATATATCAAATATCAGGCTAAAGAACGGCAGACAATTATCTGGTTATGGTGCTTACCTGAATGGCATTTGGATTGAAAACTCTCAAATATTCCTTGATAACGGAGATACTATCGAGCAAAATTTCTTCGCAATGAACGGCAAGTTTGAGAGCCAAATCGAGGCAATCAAGAATGATATGTCTGTTGAAAGTGGCAATATCCTTGTTAATTCTTCATTTAATCGAGATTTAAAGTATTGGACGCTGTCTAATGATGTCCATTTCATTAATACGCCTACCGGTTATCTCTGGATGGATGGTTATTTCTATGTCGATAAAAACAAAGTGGCTGATATTTATCAGGATGGCGGAAAGAATGTATTAAGAATCAAAGATACTTCAATTTCTCAGCTTAATGGAGTGATAAATATACCGGAACGGAAGGAGGTATCAAAGGATGGTTATATCTATTCTTTTGCCCTTTATTATAAAGTTCTTCGTCCTGGTACATTGTCAGTAGGTTTTACAGGTACGGATTTGTACATCGAACAGGAACTGGAAGTCTCAGAAGATTACGAGAAGCTAAGTAAGGTTGCCCATTGGAATGAGAAGGGGGATTTCATGTTGAAATTCACAGGCGGTGAAATATTGATATATGGCGTTTCTCTCTTTAACGATGCGCTTGCAGATGCCCAGGTTTATTTGCAGACACAAATTACACAGAATGCAGAAGCTATCAAATTGATGGCTACAAAAGAGTATGTGGACGGTGAGACTGGCAAGATTTACGTAAAGTATGATGGTGAATTAAAAGTGACAAATGACCTGATAAGTTCTACCGTTAAAAAAGTAGACAATATCAATAACCGTATTGACACAGCAGGATGGATTACTGCTGCTGATGGAAATACTTTATTTGCTGCAAAGTCTCTTGAAGATGGAGATAAAATCATATCATACATAAATCAGTCTGCAACAACTACAACAATTAGCTCTTCAAGGATAAATTTAATAGGGGCAGTTTCTTTCCAAATGTTTGACACCTCGCTTCAAAACACGGTAAACAATAAATTGGAAAGCGAGGATATGGGAGAGCTTGCTTGGAAAAACAGGGTTGATTCATCTGATTTAGCGGCTTCATTAGCGACTGATATTGCGAATAAGGTCAATACAGATGCGTTAAGAGGATATGCTTTTAATAATGGTGCTGATATAAGCAAATCAGACTTGGCTGATGATTTGCGAACAGAAATAACAAGTAAATTGACTGGTAGTTCTGAGACTAGTGAAAATAAGTTGGCAGGAGTTATCATAAATGGTCAAACTTTCATTGCTGGTGGCTATATACAGTCAAATTTTATTAAGGCGGATGAAATATTTACAACAACCCTATTGGCAAATACCATTAAGGCTTCTGGACTTAATATCAATGATAAGTTCATAGTGGATAAAGAAGGCTTTGTAGATATGCAAGGAAAGTTTACTGCATCTTATAATGGAAACAAAATAATAATAAATCCTTCTTCGAATGGTGCAAAGATAACGGGTATTGACAGTAATGGGAGAACCGTGATGAATATTGGATTCAGTTATTATGAAGGAGTTAATGCTCCTTTGATTGAAATGACATATTACAATTCTTCAGGACAGGAGATGGGAAGTACCCGTATTGCTCCAGATGGAGCTTCATTTAGAAGTCGGCTTAACACAGGGGGAATGTCTACTATGACAATAGGACGAAGTTCGAAGGGATTAGGAATGACTATAAATGCAACATTCCCAACATATGCTCAAGCATCTTATGGTGACCTTTATGTTGATGGGGATGATGTTGTTAGAATAAGACAAGAATGGTAATATGATAATAATATACAATAGAATAGTACCAATGCGCGGTTTTGCCCTGAATCTGTTTGGTTTTGTTTTTGTTCGCAAAGGAGATATAACAAAACCGGGATTCGAGAATCATGAGGCTATTCATGTGGAGCAAATGAGAGAGATGTTTTATATTGGCTTTTATCTGTGGTATATAATAGAATGGATAATCAAGTTGTTTATGTATGAATGCGCATACGAGAACATTAGTTTTGAAAGAGAAGCTAATAAATATCGTTTTGATGAAGATTATCCGACTAGGCGAAAGCGATACGCATGGCTTAAGCTAATCTAACTTAAAAAAGAGCCGCCTCTGGGCTTTAATAGCAGAGTTTAGTTGATATCAATTTTAGTAAAAATAAAAACAATTAAAAACGTAAAGTTATGAAAGTGAATTTTAATCAGTCATTTAAAGACTACAAAGGAGAAGAGACAAATCAGGTAATAAAAGATACTGTTTGTCAGTGTTTATATTCTTGCGCAGATGGTTATTCGGCAGAAGAAAAGTTCCGGGCTTATAAATTAAACCTGTTGATTATACCTTCTACAGGAGAAGTTGAGTTATCCCCCGAAGATGCTGCATTAATCAAGCGTATTTGTGAACGTTCGCTGACAGCAGGTGGATACGGTCAGATTGCAGAATTAATAGGATAAAATAGCTTATGGAAGCAGGAGATATCATATTTGAAGACGGAACCATCGTCACCCCGAACGACATGGAGAAATTAATGCCGGCATTGGTCGCATTGATAAGCTCTACCCAGAAAGACCCGGGACAATACGAGGAAGTGAAGAGCTTGCAAGGGGTTTCATCTCTTCCGGTTTTTCAGCAGGCGGGTAATGTTTACAAGTTAGTCCGTGTCGCAGTTGAGCTTCTCAAGGGCGTGGACGGACGGGAAATCTACCTGCAAGTCAATGCTGATAGAACTTACATCCAATGGCGCTGGACAGATGGCGTATGGCAGAATCTGTATAAGATAGAAGATTTGCGAGGGGAACCGGTTGTATTACGTACCGGTTCTCAAGGCATTGAATGGAAATACAGGGACGAAGCTGACACCGCTTGGCGGATACTTGTTACCTATGAAGTGCTAAAACTGAAATATTCAGACCTTACCCCGGAACAGGTTGAAGACCTCTGGCGTCATCTTCCTGCTGATGTTTTAGCTCAATTCCAGAAACCAGCAACTGATGCGGCGACTGAAGTACGTAAAAAGATGGATGGCATTACCGAAGAAGCTAATGCTCTAATGGATGACGTTAGGGAATTAGAATCTTCTGTCAGTACTGCTGAATCAGGACGTGTCAATGCAGAAAAGGGGCGCGTCGATGCAGAATCTGCAAGACGTGTAGCGGAAGTAAACCGCGAAAATTCCGAGGATGAAAGGGAAACGGCTGAAACCGGGCGTGTCAATGCAGAGTCTGCACGCGTCTCAAATGAAAACGCAAGAAAGACGGCAGAGACAGGTAGAGTAAATGCAGAGAATACCCGTGTCAGTCAGGAAAATGCCCGTAAAACCGCCGAGACGGGGCGTGTAGATGCGGAAAAAGCTCGTGTAACGGCTGAGAACAACCGTGTCACAGAGTTTGCCACATTGAAGCAGAATGCCGAGACTGCGACGGCAAATGCAAACGACACAGCCAATCATCCGACTTACATTGGAGAAGACAACTATGTGTATAAGTGGAATAAAGCGACTAAGGCTTACGATAAAACAGATATTTACGTAAAAGGTGATGCTTTCAGCATTAAAAAAGTATATGCCTCTGTTGCCGCTTTACAGGCTGATGTAAACAATGCAGAGATAGAAGTAGGTGATTTTGTTCTTGTCAATACAAACAATGTCGAAGACCCTGACAATGCAAAGCTGTATGTGAAAGTACAGAATACAAACGGCTCTTATGCCTACGATTTCCTTGTCGATATGTCAGGAGCAATCGGTTTCACTGGTAAGACTCCGCAATTTAGCATAGGAACAGTATCATCCGGTGTAACTCCTGCTGTTACCCTATCGGAAAACGGTGTGGATAGTAATGGTAATCCCCGTTACAAATTGAACCTTGTTTTGCCTAAAGGCGAAAAAGGGAAAGCCCCTGTCTTGCAAATTGGAACAATAACAACCGGCACTCCGGGCGGTCAAGCTTCTGCCTCGATAACAGCAAACGGCTTCACTCCCGAAGGTGCACCTATATTCAAACTGAATATGACCATTCCCCAGGGTCCGCAAGGTAAGGGAAATGTTAGCGTTGTGGAATCCGGGCTTGTATCAGGCAAGACATACCTGTTCAAACCATCTGCAAACAATAGTGCTACAGGGACGCTGGTTGATGCGGATGAGAAGTATTTGAAGTTGACGGGTGGAACTATAACAGATAGGATTCATTTTAATTCAACTACTCCTGATAATAGATTTATTGATTTTTATAAAGGTAGCGATTATATTGGTGCAATAGGCATTGATGATTCTAAATTGGTTTTGAATAATCATATAAGCGGAAGTCAATTACAACTTAGGAATGATGGAGAGATTTTGTATAGAAACCAAAAGGTTTGGTATGCCGGCAACGACGGTTCAGGTTCAGGGTTAGATGCTGATTTACTCGATGGTAAACATAGCTCCGCCTTTGCTTTGTTAGATGCTAACGGTAAAGTTGCTAAAGCTATTATAGCTGATAGTGCAAACACCGTTGCATGGAATAATGTAGCAAGTAAACCAAGTTGGATTGGTGCGAATAAGCCAACATATACAGCTTCGGAAGTTGGGGCTTTGCCTTCCGGTGGTACTGCTGTTGCAGCCACTAAACTTGCAACAGCAAGAACTATAAATGGTGTCGCATTCGATGGCACAGCCAACATTACGATTACTGCTGCTGCCAATGGAGGTAATTCAGCTACAGTTGGAGGTAAGAACTTGGATTCATTATTTGTTACTAACAAAGAAGTCACAAATTTAGACACTACAGGAAGTAGCTGGTCTAATACCTATTCTCCAACATCGGCAGGAACAATCCCTGTCGCTAATACATATGGCACAATTCTTCAAGTTAGTAATCATCCGAATACCGCTCCCGGTAATGGAGGGATATATCCATTTCAGATAGGTTTTTCAACGGATAATAGTCTTAGTTTTAGAAGTAGATTTGATACTACAGCATGGACAGCTTGGAGAAAGTTTATATTTGAAGGTGATTCAAGACTAACTAACGCAAGACCAGCTTCAGATGTTTACGCTTGGGCAAAAGCAGAAAGCAAGCCAAGTTATAAAATGCAAGATATAGGTGATGCAGACTCTATTTATGTTGACGTAAATACTATTCAAAGAAAGATACTTGTAGCTGGAACGAAAGTAAACCAAGGGTATGTTTCTCGTGTTGCTATAGGTTTAGAGCATATAAGTAGTTCATTTAGCAATGCAGTTTTATCTGTTGGATTAGATGATAATGGCACAATATGGAGAAATTACTTTTTTGATACAGTAGGACATGTTGGTATATATGGTAATTATATAGCTTATGAACCAAATTGCGGATTATATAATAAATATCATAATTATCTTTTCGCTGCGAATCCTAGTGGATGGTACACAGCAACATCTATTCGTGCATCTGGTGGATTCTTTAAAGAGTCAGATAGAAGACTAAAATCCAACATTAAGCCTCTAAAACATACTCTAGACCAAATCCTTTCAATTCCTACTTCAATTTTCATTATGGATGGTAAAGAGCAGATTGGTTCAATAGCACAAGATATTGAGAAAATTTGTCCTGAAATAGTCTCTGAAAATTTTAAAAAGAAATCAGAAGTTCCAGAGAGAGATGATTGGGAAGTTGAAGTTAAAGAGGAACATGGGGAACAAGTTAAATATGTTAAAGTTAAACAAGTTGAATATGAGATGCTTGGAGTTTTAGCCCTTGAAGGCCTGAAACTTCTTAATCAAAAAGTAGATAATTTGAAGAAACAATTAAATATTAAGTAATATGAGTAACGAAATTAATACCGTAGGAGCAATACAAGATAGATGGGGAAGCTATTGGGTTGAATTACCTCGTTCTCTATGTTTGACTAAAGCAGAAATATTAGGTAGTAATGCGTTCAATGTCATTGGTAATTATGGTGATACGGAGTGTCCTGTATTAGATGATATAGTCAAGAAAAATGTCGTCACAAACAGATATGACTTTTACACTTCAGTAGGAACACTATCATGGAATATCAATGGAGACATAAATGAAAAGTCCACATTGGTAACCTGTAATTATCTGACTATAACCAACGGTGTTATAACAAATACAGAGAAAAGGAATTGGAGCATTAAAAGCTATACCAATCAGGGTAGCTGGAATGTTCGAAAAGTTGGAGACTATTTATACTGTAGCCCTCGAATGATTGACGCTCCTTCGAGTGTAGTAACATTACAGGCTGATGGTACAACACAAACTGCCACATTATTCTTACAACAAGTATAAATCATATAAAACAAAACATTATGCAAATCGAAAAAGTAAACAAAACAGACGTTCAAGTACTTGTAAATGCGACTGGAGCAAATGTCGTATTTAAAGATATAAAAGTTGTAGTATGTGCTGAAAAGGTCAAACAGGCACAAGGGCAAATATATCTATTGAATGATGTTTCAAAAGTTGTCGGTAGCTTTTCTTATTCAGCAAATTCAGCAGCAGGAGGTAACTATATAAATGTATCTGTTCAGGTTGATGTCCTTTCATCTGTCTCAGAAGACATCATCTCCTTTATCAACGCTATTGAAGCAGACACAAACATTGTAAATTTATAAAAAATGGAAAGGATTATAAATCAGGGATGGGAATGCCCGAAATGCGGTAGGGTGTATTCCCCTGCAACTCCAATGTGCTTTCATTGTGTCCCTGTCAAAGGTATGACTATAAGCACGACAGGGACGGGAGGTTTGAATATACAGGTTGTCCCAACATCTGCGATTATTCCTTCAGAGGACAAGAGGCTGAGACAAGAGTCAGAGAGAGTTGTTAATGAAGGATGTCGTCAATCATAAACATTTAAAATCATGGAAGTTAAGAATAAAACAGAAAGCAAATAAACGGTTGCCATAGTTCAATTGTAAAATCATCAAAATTAAAAATTATGACTATAGAATTGGCAGATATATTGACTATTGTAGGGGCAATGGGAGGTATAGAAGGTATAAAATGGGGCGTAAGGGCATGGGTTAATCGTAAAACAGATGCAAGAAAAGAAGATGCCCAGGCCGATGTGGAAGAGTTCAAAGCATTACGAGAGTATAATGAATTTCTGCAAAAACAACTCTCCGATAAGGAAGAACGGTTTGTAGAGCAAACTGGTAGGCTTCGGCAGATTCAGGATGAGCTTTTTACTTTGAAAGAGAGTTATTCAAATGTAAAACTTGAACTTGCTTTGAAAAAGTGTGAAAAGAAAAAGTGTGGTAGTCGTGAGCCACCAAATGGATATTAAAAAAAGGAGGAACAGAAATGAAAATCAGTGAAAATTTTGAGCTGAAAGAGTTTACAGAAAGCAGTACCGCAAAGCTAAAAGGCATATCTAATAACCCGGGCGTGCAAGAGGTCAAAGCGATTGAAAACCTTGTAATAAAACTCCTGCAACCACTTCGATTGGTTTATGGAAAGCGGATGGTAATAAATTCAGGTTACCGATGTCCCGAATTAAATGCGGCAGTCGGTGGAGTTCCTACCAGCCAGCATTGTTTCGATATGGACACAGAAATATTGACCGACCGAGGCTGGGCTACTCCGAATACTATTGATGAATGTGATCATGTATACAGTTATAATATCGAAAACGGATTTATCGAACTTGTACCTATTGATAATGTGATCAAGCGTCATCATAAAGGAGTAATGATATGTATCCAGTCGAAACATACAGATATAATGGTTACAGACCAACACAGGATGCTTATAAGGTATGACACAAACAAGTACATTCGCAAAGGTGGTTTCAGCATGACACCGAAAGCACAGAAATACTTCGACTCATTAAAAACAGAGAACGACAAATATCATATCGAGCTTATAGGAGATATTTATGGAAGGCGAAGAAGGTTTTTGTGTGCTGGGATGATGGAAGGGAGCGCAGAGGTTGATATACCTTTGTTAAAAATGTGTATGGCTGCTATCTCTGACGGTTATTTTTGTCACAAAAACAGAACTGTAGCATTAGGATTTCGTTTTAAAAAGATACGAAAATGTCAACAATTGGAAAATTTGCTACATGAATTGGACTGGTATTACACAAAAAAAATCGACAAGAACGGTATATATAATTATTATTTGCGTAGTTCTTATGCTGGGCAAGTTTATGATATTATCGGACCAAATAAGATAATACCTAAGTGGATATTAAACATAGGTAGTGACAATTTGCGCGAGTTAGTTCAATATTATTCATTCTATGATGGGAGTTGGGATAAACGTGAGAATTGTGAAAGTTTTAGTATATTTTCTTCTATAAAAGAAAATGTAGATACAATACAGGCTATGTGTGCCCTTAGTGGAATGAGAAGCCAGTATTTAAAGAAAGACGCAGGGGTATATAATATTAAGGGTAGTACAGGTCCTAAGAAAGAAAGCTATCATGTTACTATTAACCCGAACAAGTTCGAAACGAAAGTAAAAGAAGATAGTTTTTCCATTGCTGATTATGATGGACTTGTATGGTGTGTAAACAATCGGAACACAACCCTTATTGTTCGTAGAAATGGGAAGATAAGCATTCAGGGTAATTGTAAAGGCGAAGCGGCAGATGTTGCCTGTGAACACCCTTCCTACCTTGTTGAATGTTTGAGGAAGTCCGGTTTAGACTTTGACCAGTGCATTCAATATTCAACTTTTGTTCATTTGTCTTTGAAACTGTCCGGGCAAAACCGGAAGCAATATTTAAAAGGGAAGTATTGATATGAAATTCATAAAGCTATTAGTCGGTCTTTTGTTTTTACTTCTATTGATTGGATGTAAAAGTAAAACAATATACGTTCCCGTAGAAAGCGTTAAAACAGAATATCAGGACAGGATTGTTCGAGATTCTATCTATCAGCGAGATTCAATTTTCTTTGCGATAAAGGGAGATACTGTTTTTATCGAACATTATAGGACTTTATATAAAGACCGTTTTTTACGAGACTCAATATTCATACAAGATACTATTCGTGTGCCATATCCGGTAGATAAGATAGTCGAAGTGAATCGGCTTAAATGGTATCAGGAAACTCTTATATGGATAGGTGTATTATCGTTAATAATAATAGTCTTTTGGGTAATTAAGAAAAGAGTTTAGGTTTCAATCTCCTTTGGGGCTGGGAGAATAAATAAAAGCCCCCAACGTATCCGTTCAAATTGCCACATAAAAACTGATACAAATGCAAGCGTAAACACCCGCACGTTGGAGGCTTTAATGTCTTCAACATGGATGTTTATGCTTTTGTCGCATTTATATGTTTTTATGCGGCGAAGCAAAGGTAAATATAAAATTCAAATAATATGTGTAAGTCAGAAATCTTTGCCGAATTATTGGACGCAGTCGCAAAAGAGACTGAAATTTCAAAGGAACTTATACTTTCAGAGTGTAAGAAGTCAGATGTCGTAGACGCTCGTTCTATACTTGTTAAACTGTTGTCTGATAAAGGCTTTTATCCTACACAGATAGCAGAAATGATGAATAAGAAATACCACACTATCAAGAAAATACTTAAATGCTATCCGGTACGTGAACTAAATTGTAAAATGTTATCTACTTATCTTGAACGAATAAATAACTACATGTTAACTAATTGATATTTAAAGAGGTGCGTGATAAGTATTTTTGTGTTGTCCAGTAATGGTGCTGGAATAATACAAAATTAAAATCATGGATAGAAATTATTTTATTGGAACTCCCGAAGGAGGAAATTCCGGTGGAAGTAAATTTGACATTATGGCATTTCTTCCAAGTCTTATGGGAGGTGGTGGAAAATCTCTTGACCCCAATTTGGTAGCTGCGTTGATGAACAACAAAGGTAATCAAGACGCATTTGGCGGAGGTGGTTGCTGGTGGATATGGATCATCCTGTTATTCTTTGTCTGGGGAGGCTGGGGCGGCAATGGCTTCGGCAACAATGGCGCAAATGGTTTGCCTGCTCAATTGAATAATGATGCCGGACGTGAACTTCTTATGAACGCAATTCAAGGTAATGGACAGGCAATAAGCCAGTTGTCAAGCTCACTTAATTGTTCTACTCAACAGTTACAGAACGCTATTTGTCAGATTCAGGGACAGATACAGAACGTGGGTAACCAGGTAGGCTTATCTTCTCAACAGATTATCAATGCTGTTCAATCCGGTAACAATCAGTTGTTGAGTCAGATCGCTTCATGTTGCTGCGATGTTCGTAACGCTATCACTACCCAGGGTTACGAAAACCAGTTAGCAATTGTAAATCAGACAAATACATTGACTGGTACGGCAAACACTCAATTCAACATCTTAGGAGCTAAGATTGATGCTCAGACTCAGATTATCAATGACAAATTCTGTCAACTTGAAATGCGTGAAATGCAGAACAAGATTGACACTTTGCGTCAGGAAAAATCAGCTTTGGAACTGGGTATTTCTCAGGCTGCTCAGACTGCAAACATTGTGTCTCAGCTTAAGTCTCCGTGTCCTATTCCTGCTTATTTCGTTCCGAATCCGAACTGTTGCAATCAGATGCAAGTGCAAGTTACTCGTGAAGGTTGCGGATGCGCTTATAACGGCTTAGTGTAAGGGGGGGATAGTATGACAGCAAGATTAAATGTAAGAGCTTGCGTCCCCAGAGTTGACGTGAACGGAATTTATGTCTTATCTACGACAGGCAAGGTTGTAACTACTCCTACGGGCGAAGAATCACAAATAGATTTCGGACTCAACCCATTTGAGTGGTGTGCGCTTCCTGAAGTTGGAGTGCTAATCTGGCGAGTAAGACATCCGGTTACGACTACAGAGGCTTCTTATGCGGTTAACGTTGTTGTGCCTAACGGTTATGCAACTACAGTTCCATCGCAAAATACTCAAGTCGGAACAAACCGGATTCCGGTGGTTGACCATCATAATGTGCAGGTAATAGGAAGTGACGTAAATGTCCCGATAGATTCCGGTAGCGGATCTCCTGTTTTAGGTGGTTACACAGAACACATTGTTTGGTTTAATAAGCCTCAGGGGATATTCCGCCTGTTAGGTGTAAAATCCTCAAACAATCCTACTCCGACTGCTCAGGGTAATACTCCAGCAGAAGCAAGCGTAGCAAAAAGTAAATGATGAGAGTCCGGGGGTAATCCCGGCTCTCTTTTAAATCAAGAAGAAAATGACATTTAAGGAACTTAGAGAAGGCAATCAATATTTTATTCTGCATAAGACAGATAAGCCATTTTGTGAAACAGGAAGTGTGATAGGTGTAAATAATTTACGTCCTAAACCTCAAAATATGGTAAATGGTTATCCGGCTATGCAACCCGAAATGATTATTGACATATCGGTTAAAGTTGGCGATGATACGGTTAAGCTGTCATCTGTTCCGGCAGATAAGGCTATTGCGGATTACAAACCGGAAAGCGGTGAAAAATTGGTATTATCATGTGATATAGCAATGATAAATCAAGAAATCAGCGCTATGCTTCAGAATAGTCAACAGATTTTGGCTAGTATAGATACTCATAAGTCTATCATTGACAATTGCGAACTTATGCTTAACCAGCTCAATCCCCAATTTAAAAAAGAGAAAGAGCAGGAGAATAAGATTCAAAGTCTTGAAAATGAGATTGCGGAGATGAAAAAGATGTTTGGCGGCGGATTTGAGGAACTTAAGTCTCTTCTTCTTGATAAACAGAGTACTAACAATAAAAAAGCAACAACGTAATATGGGATCAAGAAAATTAGAAGAGCTTTACAGAGAGTTCGATGCCTATGAGGACGACGATTTGATGGAAGCTATGGAAGAGGCCTATAAACTCGGCTGTAAAGAAGGCAAGAAAAAGGCTATGGAAGGCGGCATGGGATTCAGAGAAGATGACGATGATGACAATGACGATTTTCGCCGGGATTGGTCGAGAGGCGGTGACGGTTATGGAGAAAGGCGCGGTGTAAAAGGAACCGGTCGTTACGCGGGAGAGTACCGCAGACGTAGACGTTATTAATCAGAAGGGGGACGGTGTTCCCCTTCATTAAATTTGGAAATAATATGAGATTAGATATGTATGACGACTTCCCATCTGGCATGAAGGCTTATCTTTCACAATATGGCTGGCATTTTTCTAAGGCAATGTGTGAATGGGCTGTGTCCATGATGGAGAAAGAGGACGGGAACGGAAAGAAAGTGAAAATCACACCTTGGACAAAAGAGCAGGTAGATGAACTATTGAAGAAATACAGTGTCGAAGTCAAGAAAAAAGGCGGCTTCGATTATGTGTACGCTGCGAATATGTGTAAAGCTGATTACTTAAATTCTTCTGTGCCAAACGAGCAGTATGTGGCACTTTATATTAAGAATGTTTGTGATGATCCGGATGCTTACGAAGGTATTGTTTTCACCCGCTTTTATGCAGATATGATTGGTTCAGGAACGCCTATAATTTGGGAGGAAATGCTTTAATGAGTGGCTGGAGTTACATATTTCGAATCCTAAAGGGAGAGTCCCCTTTGGACGTGTTGGCGAGTATGCCTGAAAAGGATTACGAAAAAGTATCCTCAGTAGTAAACAATTTAAAGAACACTAATCTTCCGAGGCAGCAAAGGCGCAAGATAGAACGTAAATTCAACTCTTTAAAACGATGATATACCGGGAGCTCTACATATCAAAATATGACTGGCTTGTTCATGTATTTTATCATGTTACATGTTATTGGACAGATGAAATAATGAAATGTCTTGAAAATATTGATTGTCCTGAAGAAAAATTAGAGGAATCATATCGTAATTTAACAGCATGTAGGCTCAATACAGGATTGACCTATTCTAATTATCGTTTAAAAGAATCAGTGATGGTAATTGGAAAGACATCTTCTCCTAAAGAGTTTTCAGACTCTCTGATGCATGAGCTAAGGCATTTGGAGGATCATATATCAACAGTGTTCGATATGCCAGTGGGAGGGGAGGAAATTGCCTATTTATCTGGATATTTAGGAAAAAAGTTATCTAAAGATGTTCAGATGTTTATTTGCAATTGCGATAGTCATAAACATAAAATAAAAAGTCTATGCGGAAGAAAGAAAAAAAACAAAAAAGATGCAGGGAGACTATTCAAAAAGAGATAGAATTTCTAATAGACTCCCTGGATTTTGAGCCCATAAATTTTAATGAAATTTTATGCAGGTTGCATTATTTAATGCACTTAGCTTAATAATGGATAAAGGTAACGTCTATTACAATTTAATATTCATCACCTCCCTTATCCACTCCTTATAAGGCTGGATAGGCTTTCCGTACAGCTTCATGCTGAATTTATAGCTTTCATACATTTTCTTACGAAAATCTTTGGGTATTGTTTTTTTTAGTGTTCTTAGTTTCATTTGATTTATTATTTATCTTATTCATAATCATTCGCTTTCGCCCTCTCATAAATCAGGTCAAATGCAACCTTAGACAGGGCAACATCAACGCCACCGACATTGTCTATTCCATTATTGTATTCTGCAATTTGTTCTAAGACCTTGTCTCGAAGAGTCGCTAAAGCTTCTTTCAGTACTTGCTCTGATTCTTCAAGAAGTAAGCGGAGTGATTCATCCAGTTCTTGACCTTTTTTGCGCTTTACAACCCATCCTAAATTATCAACTAATTGCTGTGAGTTATATGCCTGCCTGCGTATTTCTTCAAGCGCAAGACAAATTAGTTCGTAATTATTCATACTAATTATTTTTTTTGTTAGTTATTATTATTGGTTTTATAATAGTTGCAATAAGCATCATCATGTATTTTTATATTAATCAAGGGAATCAATAAGCATTCAGGATCATCACAAATGTTATAACTATAATGTTTGCAATTTTTACATTTAGGTGACTCTTCTTTATATCCCATTCTTTTTAAAAGGTTAGCCTGCAATTTGGAATCAGAAAATTTAAAGTCATCATCCATATCAATAGTCTCTTCCCTTTTTAAAAGTGCCTTTGCAACTTTTCCTACTCTCAATAAGTATTCATTCCACAATAGTTCATAAGGAATAAGGTTTTGAAAAATAGGACTGTATCCGCATTTTATATTCATTTCTTTTACTTCGAGGGGAGAACAAAGCATACCGCCATGATTTGCTAGATTATAATCTGGTTTATCAGGGAATTTTTCTACATTTGTCTTAATAATCTGAAGGCTTTCTTGTTTGTCTTTTCCCTTGCATAACAACTGAGTCTCAATGAGATTCATAACGGCATTAAGTTCTTTATACTCTGAATATTCCATGTTTTACACCTTTTTGTTAATTGAATATTCCAACTCTGTAATCAATGATACATTACAAATAGCTCTCTGTCTCTGCCACTCAAGGAATTTATTTTGTAATTCCTCATTTTCTGAGTTAGATATTAATCTGAGTAGGTCAGATTCTATTTTGCTAAGTTTTTCAACTTCGATTTGATGTTTACTTTTGCTCATGCATTTTTAGTATTAAGGAAGTTGTTAATAAAATCATCTACAAATTCTTTAGCTTCTTCATCATCCATACCGTTCTCATCGCAATAATCCAGAATGGCTTGTTTTATCTGTTCTTCGGTATATGAATGCTGTCTTTGCCATTCGACACCGGCTATAAAGCCTTCTCTCTTATGAGAACATTCGGCAACCGGTAATGTATGTGCTGGGTATTTTGTAGCCGCAGCAATTTCTAGTTTTTCGTCCATAATATTCAGTATTTTTTAGTTTGGAATTAATAACATTTTTCACAAAATACTCCTCTGGGGGTATTATACACTCCTTCACCCGGTTTAATAACCTTTCCGCATTTCTTACATTTAAGTCTTGTGTCTAAAGGTTTAATAGCATCGAAGTATGGAAGACGTATTGTGTTAGGTATTCCATCTACAGCCACGTCGTGCAGAGCTATCCCTTTCTCTTTAGCCATCTTGGCACCAGCAGCGATAACATCCTGCCAAGAATTAAAAGCAGCAACTGCATCCCCTTCTTCATAACAGTAAAACCTGTCATGAAGCTTTTCTAATTCTTCCTTGGTGATAGGTCTTTTCAGCTCAAAGGATTCAAATCCGACCATCTCTCTTAGCTTCCCGTAAAAATGCCTTGCATCGCTACTTATTCCTCTAAAGGAAGTTATTTCTATTATCGCCTTCGGATGATTTATTCTTTCCATGATTCATTTATTCTTATATTAGTTATATGTTAAACGCTACTTTCCGAACTTTTCATTATAGGCATAATCATCTTTTAGATGCAGTTCTTTCCTTATCTTTTGAAGTGAATCTTTCGCCTTTTTCACTTCTTCTAATTTTGATTTGTAATTGTTTGTGACTTCGTTGAGCCCCAATTTTTCAACATTTTCTATCTTAGTCTCTAACATTGCACCAGCATAGCACAAAGCATATGATATAGCATCTATATCCTTGTATTTTATATTCATATTCTTTAGATTTACTTTAAATTATCCTTGTATTCTGTGAGTAATTCTCTCGTTTTATCAGACATTATTTCTGTTTTAAGAATACCCTCAATTTCTTTCTTTTCAACGCCAGCAGCTTTGAGCTGTGCATTTGCTGTCACGTCAAAATCACGTTGTATTTGCGCTAATTCATCCGTATAGGATAAAAAGCAGTTCCACCATCCTTTATCAAATTGCTTCATTTCTTTTTAAGATTGAATTACGTTAAAACCATTTTTTGTTTTAATTATAGTTCCTCCAACAGGTACAATTTTTTCACCATCAGGAGTCTTTATTATTAAGTTCCCTAGAGAACAAGGTCCATTGCAAAAATCCACTCTAAAATATTCTCCACATGTTTTTACATCCATGCTGCTCTCCACACTATCGCCTGTTAGAAAGTTATATACCTCCACCACATTTCGATTGCTACCCGTATAAACTATTTGTTTCATGACTTTTTATTCTTGAATTAATTGTTTAATAAATCATATAGTTCTTTTGCTCTGGAATAAGTGTCAAATCCTTTCACATTCCGCCATTTTCCGGAGAGAAAACCACTCTCATATACTTGTACCCAGTAAACTGTTATAGGGATACAGCCATTATAAGCGCTGCCATGAATTATTCTATATCGCTTCATGCCTTTTTATTATTGTTATTCGTTAATTAATTCGGGGTTGTCATAGATATTACCTTTAACTACAAACATTTTGCGTGTCTGTTGAAGAGTATTTTCTACAAAGCCATCCCATCCAATCCAGCATCCTTCTTGGGTACACCATTTAACCTCAAATGAAAGTCCTATGCGATGTTTTCCAATCGTTGTAATATAGTCAAGTTGTACAATATCACCCTCATAAATCTCCTTGCCGCTCCTATCGAGTAGCCCTGTGAACTGTCCGATGGTGTCATGGGCAACTTCACAATCATTTACAACAAATACGAAATTATCTGTTGTAAAACTTGCTATATTCTCAAAGATTACAGGTTTGTTAATGTTTAAAGAGCATAAGTTAAAAGAATAATTGGCAAGATTTCCATATATCCATTTACTGTCCTTGATGCGTTTGCCTCTAAATTTAATTGTTCTCATAATTTATTACATTAGAATTTTATACAAGCATCCTGCAAATGCAGCCCATCCAGAAACGGCAATAGTCCAAAGGATAAATCTTACTATTTGAAGCTCACGTTTCTGTTTTGAATATTTATTTATCAAGTAAATAGGTTCTCCGTACTTTTCCATAACTTCGTCCAACACTCGTTCTTTAATATATTTACTTAGTCCATCTCTCAGCTTTTCAGAGATAAAAAATTTATCATCTTTATACCAAACGGATGTAAAACAATTGAAGTTATGAGTATAAGAATATTCATTATTACGACCCGCTTCAATCTTTATGTTGACACTGGCCACACCCTTTTCTTTGTACATGGCTATTGCCTTATCCTCTATCTGTTGTTTATTGAGAGATGCTAATTCTGCTAGCCTGTCATACTCATAGTTGCTTAATTGTATTATCTTTTCCATGTTTCATTTATTATTATGTTTGATAAGTTGTTAATATAAATTCATCTCCCGATTTGTCCCAGCATTTAATATTGACTGCGTCACATTCTCCTTCCTTATAGAAAAAACATCCGAAACATGGCTCGTTCTTGCCGAGACAAGGAACAGCGATCAGTTTTACTCCATCTTGGGTTGTTATTATATCTCCCTGTTTCATGACTATTTAGAGTTGATTTATAAATTCAGTCATATACAAACACTGCCGGTTGCAATCTGTCAGATGCTTGCACATCTGGTCATTGTCTTTCGATAAATTAGGACAGCATTTCCAGTGAGCTTCAATCGCTTTTTGTTTACACCATTCGGCTCCGGCTACAAAAGCATCTATGATATGTTCTTGTTGCACGCCATCCCAGCCGTAATTGAGCACATTATCCTGACAGTATTTTTTTGCTTCTTCTTGTTTCATAATCTTTTAGTTATTAGCTGATTACAACATATCGTTTATCTTTCGTCTGTGAAGCGTCATCGACTTCCACTTGGTTCATATCGCCACAATCCAAAATCACTGTGGCGTTAGGATTGTATTCTTCCAAGATGCTTATAAGTTCTTCAACTGTCATAACTCGTTATTTTTTTATTTGTTAATCTTCTCATACTTCAAACCAAAGCACCACTTTATCATAAGCTGTTTAAATATACCGATAGGTTCATATACAGCTATTGTAGTTCTTGTTGCCTTATGGACAAGGTACCCAAATACTTTTGGTGATTCTATTCTAATCGTAGCATCTTCCATATATTCGTTCTATATTTTCTTAAGATTTACTATTTCACTAATTCAAATTCATAAGCCCAAACCAATGGGTTTCTTTCCCAAGTACCTTTTCCGACTATCTTATCAATGAGTATCTCAAAGGCTTCTTTGGGGGTACAGTATGGTTGCTTATCATTAGGTATATAATAAGCATCCATGAAGTGAGTTTCTGCGCTTCCACATTTACCTTTAATAATCCCTTCTGACAGGCAATCTTCTACAGATATGTCTTTCAAACGCTGTACCTTTATGTTAGTGATTTTTATTTTATTCTTGCAAGCCTTAGCTAATACAAACATTTTATTATTCCAACCTGCCGAATCCCTCATGAAACCTCTTATACCTAAATCTTTAGGGTCTCTATCTAACGAGTCAGGTGCGTATCCTAATGTTTTGTATGATTGAGCTATTGCTATTATTTCTCCAATCCGATATATAGGATAAAATATCATACGTACATTATCATTACTATCTCGCCACTGTATGAGTTCTCCGTTACATTGACTTTCACAAACAACTAATTTATCTGATTCTATGTAATATTTTGAAGCCAATTTCTCAGGTATATAAAAAACTCTTCTTGTCATTGTCTTTCGACCTTCCAGCACGGCCTTTGTTAGACCGAAACGATCATTGAACATTATCTTTTTCATACTTCATATTTTTTATTTACTGATTAAACTATTCAATTTAGCGACAATCACATCTTTCTCGATTGATATGCTATTGCCTCTTTCATCTACACAATCTCGGTAGAAATCCAACACATATCTCTTAGCGTCTTGGTACTTTTTTGCAGAAATCAAAGGCTGAATTTCTTTTTCACAAATTGCAGCAAGTTCTTCTTCTTTTTTATTGATTTCCGATTCAAGACGTATTATTTCTTTTATTAGCTCTTGTTTATCCATGATTCCTTTCTTTATAGTTATAAATATTTCTTTCTCCCTAAATTGTACTTCAAAACAGGAATGCTTTTCATCTCTGGACTGAAATGAAAGTACTTTTCAATCAAAGGGGATAAAGCATCGACAGCCTTCTCTTTAAATTCCGCTTTATGTTTATCCAATATTTGAGCTTCTGATTCCCAATCCATGCCAAACGCAAAGTCGCTGATTGAACATTCCAGGTTGTCTTGAATATCATCTACTATACTTTCTACTGCCGACTTGATAATAAATTTTTCAACTAACCCTATAATTATTACAGATGAGTTTTCTTCATCTCCGTCGTATTCATCAACCTTTAAGTCAAACTTTTTTTGTGCGTTTTCAATCGCTTGTTCGATAGAATCAAAAACTTCGCTAAACCGTTCCTGATTATCAGGATACCACGTATATTCTTTTTTCATAAATGTTCCTTTCTATTTAGATGATAGTTAGTTGTTAACTAATTGATTAAAAAAATCTTTTTGAATAATCTCCTTTGCATTGAAGCCAAATAAACCTTTCTTCTGCTCGTGAAATTCTGCAATAGGTATTTCATTGATGTAATAGTAGAAAGCCTCGTATCCGTCCGCAAAATTGCGAGCAAGGAAACCACTCGGATGAGTATTCATGTATTTTTCAATGGCTACTATCATTCTTTTGGCATAACCGGGAAACATCTTGAACTCTAATTGCATCTGCTTAAAATTGCAGAGAGGGCAACCTACACACCCGTGACGTTTCAAATTGTATGGAGCATCGTAATACTTTGAATATGGCAAATCATAATAACGAATATAATTCCAAACATCATCTTCCGTCCATCCGAGAATAGGCAGAATATGTATCGCTCCTTGCATCCACTTACGAGTATCGCACTGCTCCGGCTCGTAATTTTTCCGATTCCGGCTTTCCTCGGCTCGCATACCTTCAATACTACGTCTGCCAATTCCATAACGTTCCTTTAACACCTCACAGCAGAACCGCCGAAGTCGTGACGGAAATCCCTTTTCTTCAATCAATTTAAAGAAAGACTTCTCCGGGTGCATAATATGCACTTGTGGATAGTTCTTCTTTATAAAACTGATTGTACCCGGCGGGTCTACTGTGGTATTAGCGTATATGGCATTGAATTTTATACCGGAATGTTCTGCAAGATGGAGAATTACAACGCTATCTTTTCCACCAGAGAAGCCGAGATTTAGAGGCTTGCCACGTTCCATACTGCGTAGAAAGTTTATTGCTTGCCGAATCTTTAAGTATAATTCCCAACTAATACTTTTGCTCATAATTTTTTATAATTCCGCTTTCATTTTTTTTAAAATTTGTTACGAATTAATTTTCAATACTTTATTTATCTTTGAATCACATCTGACGGTAGGTAATCCTTCAAGATATTTAATGAACCACTTACGCCCTTTGTACTGAAACAAAGAATGTTTAATGGCTTTGTAATAATCATATCTGCAATCTTCAAGGATACCATCAGGAATACCTTTTTCTATCAGATTATCTATAATCCCATCAACTAAAGGGTATTCATCGCATTCTCCCCAATAGTCCCAAATACAATAATAAACTTCATCAAGATAGCCATACCAACTATAAGATGAACCTTTGTTTTTATATTTCTTCCTAGTCTTTTTATATGATGCCCAATACAAATTAGGCATATCTGACAAAAGCCCTTTCCGGTAGAGAAGCCTAACTATCCGTTTCTCTTGCTTATTCCACACTCTATTTGATTTAGGAGTTCTGCTCATGATTTGTTAAAATTGAATATTATTAACTATCTCTTTCTGCAAGCACACACCCTGCACCTGCGTTCAATATCACCCCTGTCTTTTTCCCTGAACAGGAAAGGACATCCGAACTGCTTGTCCAGCGCAGCAAAGAATCCGCACCTATCAGGCTTGTCGAACATTTTTGAAAACATAGATTGAGGGAGCGTAACAGCTTCTAAGGCTTGCTCCGTTGTTAGTTTATGATAGTACATGTTATTGTGATTAAAAAGGTGAATAAGAAACAGGAAAAGGGTTATCTCCTATCTTCTTGTATTGACTGTCATTGTAGAAAATGACTGAATTATTCCGTGCGCCTTCTCTATATTTTGAAATGATTATTTTGCCTCTATTCTTCCAAGGAACTCCGTTAGAATCTATAGCATCAGGCTCATAATAATCAGGTCGGTGAATAAATAAAACAATATCTGCATCCTGCTCTATATCTCCTGATTCCCTTAAATCCTCCAAACGGGGTTCTCTTATCTCTACCCCTTTTTGTGGTCTGCTTAACTGAGATAAAAGAATAACAGGAATATTCAATTCCTTAGCCAAATTTTTAAGCTCTCCTGTAATATATCCAACTTCGAGATATCTGCTTTGAAATGCAATATTTGTCTTTATAAGCGTAAGATAATCAATTATTAACAAGTCAAGTTGACCTTTTCTTTTAAGCCTTCTCGCTTCTGATTTGATATTGCTAAGATTTCTTATGCTACTTCCTCCCGCAATATGGATAGGAAGATTCCATAATTTTCCTGACATTTCATCTATTGCGCCCCATTCTTCAGGTGACATTTGACCGGTTCTTAAGTTATATCCGCTGATTCTTTCATCTTCAAGCAAAAATCTATTAACTAATTGAGTCGCTGTCATTTCAATAGATGCAAAAAGTACATGTTTTCCTGCTATTGCTGCTGCTTTTGCAAAGGCTAAAGCGTGCTGCGTATTATGAGTAACAATATAATCATCTGTGATAAATAATGCTTTTTCATGCGAGACCGAAATACATTGGCATTCTACATATCTATTGGTTGGAGTTACAGACACAATTGTCAAAGGTTTACATTTCCTTATTCTTGCTCTTTCAGATTTTCTTGGAAGCGTAAAACATTCATGAGGATTCGGCGCTGTTATATATAATCTATACGAGTCGCGTTTACGTTCACCGTATAGATATGATCTTCTTTTTGATAAAGAACATTTATATCCAAGAGACCAGCATAAAGTCTGTACATCTTTGGCTAACATAGGACTAACCGTATTGTAACAAATAGCTCCATTTTTATCAATATCTCCATCAGTGTCTAAAAGACCATTTAATAACATGATACGCTGCTCTCTACAACTTTCCAAATAACATTTTGGGATAAACTTTTCATGAGAACACTTTCCGAATAACCCTAAATCATGCAATGCTCTTCTGTATTTATTGTCTGATTTTTTATTTGCATTAATAATAACAAAATAATCTCTAGTTTTTTTTACTTCATAATCGACCATTGATTTAATCTTATCGACAATAAATTGATCAGGCTTACACCAGACAACTCCACTCCCTAAAATCCCATCTCCAAGTAGTACTCCCATAAGGTATGGGGGTATAACAAATTGTTTATCAGTACCTGTAATACCAGAAAATAAAGGAATACTTATTCTTTTTTGATATTTAGTCATAGACAAAAGATTCATTATCTCAAGTGTAGATAAGACCTTATTTGCGTTTTTGCTAAATTTACATGATTGAACGCTCCAAAGATGACTCCCGCAGCATTCTATTTCCCTTCCATCTGAAAAAAGAATCTTATAAGTCTTCACATGACCTTGTGGAAAAACACCTGTAACAAAGGAAGGCTTGCCATCAATAGAAGATACTTCATCTCCAATACGGATATCTTTGTTTAATTTCCAACCATATGGCGTTAATATCTTAGCATCCATTCTAAGCGCTTTTCCCATAGAAGGTCTTCCGCCAACGACTATCAAATCAGGGGCTCTCCACCCACCTGCGAAAATATCATTCAATGATGATAGGTTTGTAGGTATAGCTACATGCACTCCCTTGTTTCTTAAACTTTGCGTGTTTTCTGCCTGTTTAAGGGATTCGGAAATAGCCTCGGATAAATTTATCGATTCTTCATTTGAAGTGTCAGAAACAAGCTCTGTGTAGTCCTTTTCGAGCTGTTCCATTGTGTCTGATATATCCTCCGATGAGTCATAAGCACTAGATTGCGCTTTTGATGTTATTTCAATCAGCTTCCTTGCCATCGATTTGTCTTTGATAATTCGGGCATGGTAGCCGATATGCGAAGCTCCTGCAACCTTTGATGATAATTCTGATATCCTATAAGCTCCTCCGATATTTTTCAACTCTCCCATGCTATTTAGTTCCTCTGTGACTGTAAGCATATCAATTGGTGCACGCTTACTTGCCAGATTGCGCATAGCTTTGAAAATAATAGCATTTGACTGATTATAAAAATCATCAGGGGATATCACATTGTCTATTTTACTAAAAGATGATGGCTCTGCAAGCAAAGCACCTATGACGGCATCTTCGAGCTCCAGTGCATTAGGCATTATTCTGCCTATAGGGGCATCAATCGATGACAACCGGTTTTTTTGTTGATTCTTTGTCATTCGTTACAATTTCTTCAAGTTCTACTTCCCACCGCCTTTGATTTATCCAAGTTGACAAATTTGCATACTCAGGCACAAATTGTCCGGCGGATCTTTTCTTTTCTCTCCAAATTTCAAGCTTTTGAATAGCGGGTAACAGCAGCTTTACTGCGTCTTTGTAGTCCTTATGCTTTTTCTTGAAATTGGAAAACTCTGTCTCTAGTCCTCTTTTCGTTCCGGGATATTGTTTTCGAAAAATCTCAAATTCTTTTTTTATATTTTTTTCTTTAATATCATTATCATTATAGCTATCTTTGCTATCGTTTGCTATATTATTATAGCATTTGCTATCTTTGCTATCATTTGCCATTTTTGGTACATCTTTTTGTTGTTTACAATTCCACCTGCTGTCAGAACCTTTACGCCCAGCTTCCTTTCTTTTTTCTACAGTTTCCTCATAACGTTGAGTGTTGTAGTCGATTTCCTTCTTTATGAAAGAGAATGCCATTTTAGCCAACGGTTTCAGCTCCGAAAGTGTCCCCGATGCGGCATACTCGATAATCGCATCGTACACTTCAAGTCTGACCTCCGCAGGGTATTCCATAAGCACCTCCTGCCATTCACAATTAAAGATGAAAGTTTTATTCTTTATTTCTTTTCCCATATCCGTTCCTTTATGTGTAGTCCAGCATGGTAACTAAATAATATAGCCTCTATTCAATAATTCTTTCCTATATTGCTCTAATGCTTTAATACATCTGTCTTTATTCATATATCCCATCGGCATGATACCTGCAAGCCTTGCGTTGCATCGGTCTATGCCATATTTGAGATCTTGATTTGTCATGTTTTTAATGTTCATAATTTTTTAGTTATAATTCTTTTTCTAAAACCTTAATCTCTAAAACCCTCTTTCCTTCAGCGGTAATATAAATAGTGTCAGAACCTAATTTTTCTGCCTCTTCTTGGGACCATTGATAGATGAATGAAAGGACTTCATCCCTATCAAGTTTACAGCGATTGTCTGTCATTAACCCCTTTTTATCTATTGTTGTGATGAAAGCGTCCCCTGTTAGCGGAGAAATGGCTAATATGAATTTATCTGCTGTTTTTGCCATGATTCGTTATTTCTTATTTTAATTACCAATCTTCTAAATCTTCTGGAGAATAATAGTCATTCAGATCGTCTGAATTATCATAATCGTCTTCATCAGAATAGCAGGGACAATAACCCAGAGCGTCGAAATTATTATTATGTACAGAACAGTTGTGTCTTTTAGAGCAAGTCATACAGCTCCAATTATTACTTTGTCTCATATTTTTATTTTATTAGTTAATCTGGACAATACATCCAATGAGTAATATCTTCACCTTTCAAACAAGACCATTGCCAGCCTTTCTTATTTATCTCATTCACATAAATACGTTTCCCTTTCCCAATACACCCATTTTTATAGAGTACAATCACGTTTTTCGTGTGAGAATAAATAGTGTTAGAATCAATAGCATGTCCTTCTTCGGGCATTTTATCGTTCACGCTTACCCATGCCATTCGTTTGGATTGCCAATCTGCACCAGCTTTAAAAGCGACATATCTGGCAGAACCTATATCAATGCTATCAAAGCTAGCTTTATCTCTATCAAGTATGCACATATCTTTTCGATATGCTTCCGCTTTATCTTCTACTGTCTGTTTCATGTTTTTTAGTTGTTAATGTTGACTCCAGATAATCAATGAATAAACCTATCTCATCTTTCAGCAACTTCATTTTATCGATGAAATCTTCAGTCGAATCATCATCGGTCCTATGTAATCTTGCTGAGTTATTACAGTCGGATACAGACAAGAATGTGTTTCTTACGCTTTCGCCCTTCCATGTCGTTAGACCATCGAAGGCAACAACGTTCCCCGTCGATGGGGAGCCAGGCTTATTTAACCACGTCCTTTTATTATACATGTTCAGATCTTTTTATTTTTTAAACTGATTACAAATTCGTGTCGCGTTAGCAACAAACCTCATATTTTTAAGTTTACAGGTGATAACCCGTTCAGAAAATGGCTGTGAAAAAGCACACTTACTACATTTTGCTTGTATAATTTCTTTCTTTGTCATATTTATAGATTGTAGAATAAGTCATATCCAACAGAATATCCTTTGCCTATCAGGATTCCACATATATTTTTGTTCCCCCCAGTTCTTTGGTAAGGAGTGTTACGCTCTTTCCCTTCACATCCAATTTAATGAGTGGATTACCTTTTAATGCCTTATGACATTTATACCGTTCTTCCCGGCTTTCCTTTGACTCTTTCTGTCGTTTGAGTCCCATTTTTGTGCGTTTCATATACCAACGTATTTAAAAGTTCAATAAATTCATCTAATGAATGGCATACAAAGTAGTATCCACATAACGTGCCTATCTTGTATTCAAAATCCTTCTGTTTTTGACTTTGTTTGCCTTTTTGAGTCTTAATCTCTATAAATACGACTTTGCCAGGAAGAACAACTATAAGGTCTGACACGCCAGCCAAAGCCCCTTCCGCTTTCAGTATCCGTGCTGTTATCTTATTTCTTAGACCACCATTCGGGACAGAAAAAATAAGATATTTAGGGTACTTGTATCTGAAATATTCAACACAAGCCCTTTGTATTCTGCTTTCTTCGTTATTCATATGATTGTGTTTGATTGGTGGATAAGCCAGGACTCGAACCTGGAAATGTAGGATGTCTTATTGCTCATTTGGCAATCAAGGGACGGATTAGTTTTACTCTCCCCCTTTACATGGAGAAACCTACTATAAACAGAGCATTCAGTGTCTTCCAATTCCACCACTTATCCGTTTGCCGCTTACACCTTCACAGGCTCTTTGCGGCTGTTATGTTAAAACTAATACCATGAAAAACAACTACTCATTCATCTATTATCGCCCAATCAGGGATATAATCGTAATTATCCATTTTTTGCCTCACTTTCCGGTTCAAAAGGATATATATCCATAATCTGTGTTTCGGAGACAGAAGCAATCGTATAGTCTGCCATTGTCCCTTTCATGCCATCTTCTAATACCGAAATAGCTTCTTTCAAATTAGAAGCCTGAGCTATCATTCTAACTGTTGTTTTCTTTTCTGAACCGCTCTTTTCATCAAGAGTAATGAAATAGACTTTGATAAGATAGAAGCGGTCACCGTTCTCATTGAAGAAGATTTCTGATATTTTCTTTCTACCTACTGCTGAGACTGTAAATTCACCAGTAATGAAAGGTTTAATTTCTTCGATGATGCGTGCCTCACATTCTGTATATGATAAAGCATCAACAATATATTTCTCGCATACTCTATTCCTTTTTCCACTTTCTAAAACTTTTTCGTATTTAATTGATACTTCAAACAATGTATTCATAATCGTAATATTATTTATATATCCATCTAAAACCACCGGCGTGAATTCTTCTTCCATTCATTGCCAACCATATATTTCCAGATGAAATACCTGTTAATCTACTTGCTTCTCCACGAGATTCAAATTCATTTATAACTAATCCTGTATCTGATATCTGGAGTATATTTTTATGGTTATAGCATCTTGAACCGAACAAACCTAATCTTCCTTTAGATTTCTTCTTCAATACAGAATAAGAATGCTTTTCATTATCAGAATAAGTGCACCACTCTAAATTAGTTACTGTATTATTAGATTTATCTCCATCTTTATGATTCACACAAGGTAAATTGTTTGGATTATCAAGAAATGCAATTGCAACCAATCTGTGTAATAACTTTACTTTAACATTCCCTTTTTGGGAAAGTTGCACTTGATAATATCCAGCTCCTACGAGAAGAGGTTTTAATACCTTTTTATATCTGAATAATGAACGAACCTTACCTAAATTACTAACCTGATACAATCCTTCATATCCGATTATATCTCTCCAAACCTCATTCATATTCACCTCCTTTACATTCAAACCAATTCTGCATAATGTATATATTTATTATTCTACTTCTATTATCTCGAATTTTCCTCTTTTGATATATATCTTATGACTATAATAGCCCTTAACTATTGCATAATCGGATTGTGGTCTTATGTTACCGATGCAATCTTCAACATAGGAATTATCGTATGCTTCCACCGTTGCGCTGTCGTATGCTTCCACCGTTGCGCTGTTGTATGCTTTCACCGTTGCGCTGCCGCATGCTTTCACCGTTGCGCTGTTGTATGCTTCCACCGTTGCGCTGCCGCATGCTTTCACCGTTGCGCTGTCGTATGCTTTCACCGTTGCGCTGTCGTATGCTTTCACCGTTGCGCTGTCGTATGCTTTCACCGTTGCGCTGTTGTATGCTTCCACCGTTGCGCTGTTGTATGCTTTCACCGTTGCGCTGTCGCATGCTTTCACCGTTGCGCTGTTGTATGCTTCCACCGTTGCGCTGCCGCATGCTTTCACCGTTGCGCTGTTGTATGCTTCCACCGTTGCGCTGCCGCATGCTTTCACCGTTGCGCTGTCGTATGCTTTCACCGTTGCGCTGTCGTATGCTTCCACCGTTGCGCTGTCGTATGCTTCCACCGTTGCGCTGTCGTATGCTTTCACCGTTGCGCTGTTGTATGCTTCCACCGTTGCGCTGTCGTATGCTTCCACCGTTGCGCTGTCGTATGCTTCCACCGTTGCGCTGCCGCATGCAAAAGAAGCAGAACTTACTTCATGACGATCTCTTGTGTATATTCCTGCTTCAGAAAGTTCTTCTTTCGTGAAGTTTTCTTCCAAATAAGTTGCATCAACTATTTTAGCTATTCTTAATACCCAAAACCAATTTTCTGTAATTGCTTTTAGCAAATCTGATTTTGATTTTGACATTAGCCCCATTTTGTAGCCATCTTGACAAGCATTAGCCTTTTTGGCTTTTTCTAATAAGTCTTCTTTTAATTCTTCAAATGATAACATAATGTTTATCTTTTATTCGTTAATATATTTTTCTAACTTGTTCAATTCCTTTCTCGCAAGCCTTTTAGCATCAGCAACGCGAGGTACACCTTTGTCATCAACATGATTGATGATGATTTTAACATGCCTGTAAAATGATTTCATGAGATAATCAGGAGGTTTCTTCATTTTCTTATATGTTCATATCTAAGGGTAAAACTATTAAAATACACATCATCAGGAGAAGGTAATGTTATCCCAAATTCGCTCGCTGCGTCAGCTTGAACTTTGTTTAAAAAGTCTGTCATTTCAGCAGTGTTTAGCTTCGATGTAGACCGGACAACGACTTCATCCTTTCCATTTATTTGAATTGTCCTACGAAGAAACTTTTTGCAATAGTAATCATGAAAATCCTGTTTACCGGTTCCTGTTTCATCTTCCATACAAGTAAACCACATCCACATGAGAGCGTTTTGGTCTGTTGTGCGCTTCTTTGTTTTCTTCTTTATTGTTAGCTCGTATTCCCCATTTGCAATGAGATTTAAAGCTAATTCTAAAGGTTGGCTCCAAGTTATTTGACCTTGCTCTTTTTTGAATTGTAGTTTCATAACTATTTTTAGAAGGGTAAATCATCCTTTTCATTTCCATTTTCATCAACCGAAAGTGTGAAGTTTTGCGATTGCTGATAAATTGGCTGTGGGGATGGTTGCTGAACTGGCGCGGATGGCTGTCCTGTCTGACGCGGTTCAATCCGATAAGGCTGCACACGGGTAAATATCTGCTCCACGCCATCCCTGTTTCTATATCTTGTTCCTTGTACATCAAATGATATGGTTACTATCTGCCCGACTTGGTATTTGTCAAGTTCGGTACATCTGTCTCCGATAAACTCAAGCATGGGAGTGTTCTCAAAACCACGATCGCCCGTGTAGGGGTCAAAGCGTGTACAATCTATAACTATTCCTCTTTTGACGATAGTCTTATTACCATCCTTAGAAGGTATCTGTTGAGTAGGATAGATATAAAGAATCTTTCCAGTAAGTTGATTTGCCATAACTATTTAGTATAAAAGTTTTTGATTTGTTGAAATATTAATCCTCTCTCCTTTATTTTAGAAATCAACTTCTCATCACGGGATATTCTGACTTTGCAGTATTCATTTGACTTGATTTCCCTGTTCCAGTTATCATTATCATCATAAGAAATAACAGAGAGGAAGACAAGGTTACAACTTTCCAACTTTGTGCAGTAAAGCTGCTCCTGTACTTGATTATAGTAAGGCTTATGTTTTTTTTTCACATACTCAACTAAAGCCTTATTGTCATTTTTAATAGGTTCTATAAACTCAAGATAGTCAGAAAGAAAAAGAGTTTTCAATTCATCAAAATCAACTAGTTTCCCTTTTTCTATTTTTGCAAAATCAAGACTACACTTGAATACATCCATTTCTTCTGACTTTACAACATATTGTGTGAAATAATTATCAGGTAATGTAAGTAAGTATCGATTCTCAAGAATAGCTCCTGTGCGTAAAGCATCTATCGGACTTGCATAAGCATTATAATTAGGCTTTACGCCACTGACAAAACGCTGCATCAATGCTATATGGGATTTGGTTTCTTTTCCACTCATTAAGGCATGAATATCGCCACTCCCTATGTACATGGTCTCTATCATATTTTGCCTTTCTTCTTTAAGTTGTTGTAAGCCATTTGAAATTGTTCAGTACTCATATCATCTACGCTTCCTACATTGAAATAAGAAAGTATATTTTGCGTAAATGTGTTATCAAGCATCATATAGTTTACAACGACATTTTTTATTTCATCAAATGTCACAGGTACTTGTTCCTTTGATTTGTTTTCATCAGGGTCTTCTCCTGTTGCAATCTTGTAAGCGTTCAAAAGAGCGTATTTTCTTGCATAAGTTGAAGCCTTTCCGAATCCTTTATCTCCAGAGTCAAGCCCTCTACCAAAACTTTCCACGTCTACAAATTCATCTGTTTTATCAAGATTGATAATACGAAGCGTCATTTTGACAATATCCATATACTGAATGGATTTTCCTCCACCATCTTTTACAACCTCAATAATTTCAGATTTTACAAGTTCTTGCTTGATAGGAATACTAACAAGGCCATATTTAGCTTCAGCTTTCTTTACTTCAAGAACAACATCAATATCTTGCACTGCCTTATAAGCATAATTCCCTTTTCCGACAGTCATATTCTTTTCGATGTTCTTTATTTCATTAGATACAGCCTGTATCCTTTGATATAAGTTTAGCTCACTCATTATGTTTATTTTATTTATGTTGCTTATATGAATTTATATTAACTTTAATCTTGAAATATGTTCTGTTACAATACTTTTTCCTTTTTGGTATTTTATGTCTGCCATTCCAGTTTTTGGATTTATATAAATGATAACTCCAATTTCATCAGATACCCAATATGCGATTACTTTATCTCCTTTTTGCATTTTACCATTTATAAGTATCATCCTCCCAGCTTCTTTGATATTCATCTTCTTCGTATTCATATAGATCTTCTTCTCCGTCATAATCAAAATTGCCATCGGGAAGTTTTCTTAATATTTCTTTACTCATGATTCTAATTCCGTAAGTCCAATAAAACCCGCAAGACTTAATAATAAGGTCAATAATGTACCTATACCGGGATTATCCCACAGGGCAATAGCTGCGGTGATTGAGATAATTAATGCAAATGCCGTGAGTATCATTTTTAATACTCGCCATAAAACATAAATAAAGTCTCTCATATGATTTGTTTTTAATTGTTTTAAATGGAAAAACTGTACGATTCTCGCGAACAGTACAGTTTATGATTTAACTTATAATTTATATGAAAAATGAAAGAGCGGCTAAAATCGGACTCGAACCGAAATTATTATTTGTACCTGTATTACAATTTAGCCAAAGTGTTTTTTATGTGCTTGGTAGTCAATTCGATTGACAGCATCACGCATTTTACCAAGCTATATTTATGTATTAAGCAGGCTTTTATTTACCAACCAACCTCAAGATACCTTATCAGGGCTCAATACTATTATTATATCCTTATGCCCTTACATGGTCTTCGCGGTTTCCCGCTATCATGTTTTATTCACATAAAGAAGATCTACCGATACGTTAAAGGCGTAAAGTAAATCTGGATCTCAGTACGTCAAATATCTTTTTCCCGGAATACCCGGTAGTAAGTAAGGAATACGGATTCGAACCGTATTTTCCGCATATTATTGAAGCGGCGTTCTTCCCATTGAACTATTCCTTTGTTAATTACACAACTTTGTGTTTTCTGAAAAATTGATTTATGCTCTCAAGTTCGTACCAAAATGTTCTTCCATATCTGGAAAAACGTATTTCCGATTTATTCCTTAGAGTTTCTAAGAACCTTTCACTACATCCTAAATAAGCCATAGCCTCAGTCTTACTTAACCATATTTTAGGAATAGGTTCTATTTTCCCTACTGTACGTTGTGCCATGGCTGTGATTTTATTTGGTTGTTAAATTCATCGGTTTCTTATAAAGGAGACAGCCATATTCTTTAAGTGCCGTTTCTCGGATTAAATCTGCCTGTTCGCTATATGTGGCAAATCTTAAAGCCGCTCTAACTGTTTGTTCTGTAACGCTGAATCTTTTAGCAAGCTTAGCTATTACATCTTTTTCGTAGAAAATTCTGTATCTGTATAGTCCCATGTTAAATGTTTATATTATATTTGTGTATTGTCATTTTTGCTTTCATTTTGAATGAGTAAACTCTTTCAATACGATGCAAAGATAGTATAACAATTTATATTATTACCGTTTTGTAGTATAAAAAATTAGTCTATTTAATATGTTTTATAACATATTTTTTGTAATTGTTTGATTTTTAATTGCTTATTTCTTTTATATGTGTTATAGATAAAGCATTGTTTAATATAAAAAGTTGTATTATGAATAAGGTTACAGAAAGATTTATAAAAGCATACAAATCTTTAGGCCTCACTGGTTATAAAATGGGGAAGGAGATAGAAGGTATTACAAGTCAAAAAATATCACATATAAATACAGGAAGAGTAGACGTCAGTTTGGATATCATTGAATCTTTCTGTATTCATTATTCGCAAATTGATGCAAACTGGCTTTTAACCGGAAATGGTGAAATGTATAAAGGAAAGCAAGAAGCACGTATAATTAATATAAAAGAGATAGAAGATCGAGAGGGAAGTTCTGAAGAAGAAACACCCTCTACTGGAATATTTCCAGGGAGCAACTTAAATAAACGTAGTATGAAAGATGTTAATCAAAAAAACCTAAGAATTTTAATTGAAAGAATCTTTGAGCTGGAAGAAGAAAATGAATCTTTAAAAAAGAAATTAGGCATTTCGGAAAGTCAAAGTGTAAGTTGATTCAATTCTTGCCCAAAGGTAAAGATATTAGAAAAACTAATACCTAAAACTTTTTTTTCATAGAATATAAGTGTTTTTTATTTATTGTTGCAATTGTAAATCATGGGTTATGTTCGTATCTTTGTGATGTCAGACTAACATATGATATCGCAAGAGTGCGAATATAAAGAACGAGACGCATAAGCGGCTTCGTATAATCCGTTGCATATATTCTTTATATATGTTGGTCTGACAGCTAGGATGTACGAGGTCGCTTTTCTATTCATCTAATTGTCAGACCGGATGAACAATGAGGCATTTTTAAACTTGTACAAAGAAATGTTGTATAAGTTGTTAAACCGTCACTTGCTATTTATTCGTTCAAATAATGAGCGCGTAATAAAAGGGGAAAGGCGGAAAAGTATGGCTGTAGGTATTTATATTTATGCCAAGGCGATTAACCCAATCTTGAGATGGCTAGCAAGGCTGGTTCCTGAAGATAAGGATTGAATGTATTAACAACCGGCAAGATTATATGCCGGTTGTTTTTTTATCCTTCTTGAATAGATAGTCTATGACCTTTCTATTCGCTTCATCTATTTTCTTTTGGTTGAATTTTATGTATACATTGGTTATTTTGTAGCCAGCCTTATGTCCTAATGCCATAGATATGGTTTCTATAGGGATATCCAGATCTGCAGCTATAGTAGCCCAAGTATGCCTCGACCAATATGTTGATATCTGCGGAAATAAAGGTTCTCGGCTTTTCTTTCCTCCAAGACCTTTTCTTTCTACTTTTCCCATTAGTTTTAACTGGGTATTCATTTGTTTGAGAATGTCTTTATAATCTTTGTTGTTATCCATGAAATTGAGCAAATACTTTTCACCTTTATATTTATCTATTATATGCATTGCCTCCTGCTCAACTTTTATAGAGTAATATTTATGTGTTTTCATACGGTGGTATTCAATCCTTCCGTTATAAAGGTCTTCTGGTTTAAGAGTCAAAAGATCTCCGGCGTTTATGCCTATAAGGTAAAACATCAACATAAACAGGTCTTTGTATTTAATTTGGTAGTCTTCGCAATCGCAGTTAATAAAAGCCCTGAGCTGTTCAACGGACATACTCCTTTTAAATGTTTCTTCTTGTTTTATTTTAAATTTCCTGAAAGGGTACAATCCGGTTATGTCATTTTCTATAGCATAATTGAATACCGCCCTGATATTTCTGAAATGAACGGCATATGCATTTGTCTTCATTCCATTTTCTATCATCCAATTTTCAAAAGACATAAGCCATTTTTTATCCATAGATTCAAAAGTGCATTTTTTGTCAAAGGAGATAATCTTATTTTTCGTAGTTATATATGTCCTGATTGTCCCTTTATTTTTTTTACCACTAATGAAATCGTCAAGATAATCTATGAATGTTTTTATCTCTGTTTCCTTTTTCCCGAACAATATTGCTGTAAGATGGTCTTTTAGTTTTTTGTCATCCATCCCCCTAAGGGTTTCGTTCGCTTCGAGTATAACCATTTCATTGATGACAGAAGAAAGCATTTTCTGAAGTATTGCATTTTTTGCACGGTAGTTTAATTCTTTTTTAGTAAACATGCCATCTTTGAAATTCTCCTCTGTGGCGTAATAGTTTGTTGATATAAGAAAATCCCGGCGGTTACGTATGTATAATTTTACAGGGAAAGTGCCATCTTGTTTCTTTCCTCTTTTGTCTAGTATGATCTTTTCCTTTGCCATAGCTTATTTCATTTGCGGTAAATTTGCGGTAACAAAGGTATATAATTTGTGCTTTAATGTGCTAAAATGGGATTTAAAATGAATTTTTAGGCATAAAAAAAGAAGCTATATTTTGTATAACTTCTTGATTTTCAGCGAGTGGAGCATATCGGACTCGAACCGATCACCTTCAGACTGCCAGTCTGACGCTCTAGCCAGATGAGCTAATGCCCCATTTCATTTTCGTATGCAAATATAGAGTTTTTCCTGATATATGCGCTATCTTTGTATTAAAATTTTATAGATAAGCACATGATAGTTTTTAATACGACCTTCCATATAGATAGAGATATTTTGAGTGAGAGTTTAGCGTTTTTGAAGTCGGATTATATACCGAAAGTATTGGCTGGAGGTCGGTTGACAAATCCTTCTATGCGCAGAATCTTGCAAGATAATCAGGAAGAAGGTGAAAGTCTGGCAATTCAATTTCATGTTGAAAATGTGGATGCCTTACAGCAATGGCTGGAAGAGGAAGGGATTGCCATACAGTCTGAGTTGGTAGAACGTTTCCAACAACGGATGATTGGTTTTTCCACTATTATGGAAGAATTGGATATTTAGAATCTGCATACATAGATAGATGACGAAAGATCGTGTCATATTAGGTATTGACCCCGGAACAATAGTCATGGGGTATGGGGTTTTGCAGATAGAAGGAAATAAACCCAAATTGCAGGCAATGGGTATTTTGCAACTTAATAAGTATGAAGACCATTATCTGCGATTACGTAAAATATTTGAGAGGGTATTGTCCTTAATAGATGAATATCACCCGGATGAATTAGCAATTGAGGCTCCTTTCTTCGGTAAGAATGTACAGAGTATGTTGAAATTGGGGCGAGCTCAAGGAGTCGCAATGGCGGCAGCCTTGGAACGTGATATTCCTATATTTGAATATGCTCCTTTGAAAATAAAGATGTCTATTACAGGAAATGGAAACGCCTCAAAAGAACAGGTTGCGGGAATGCTACAACGCTTTCTTCATATACCCGAAGAAGCCATGTTGCCCCAACTGGATGCAACGGATGGTCTGGCGGCGGCAGTATGTCATTTCTTCCAGACAAACAATCCGGTTGTAGAAAAGAAATATACCGGTTGGAAGGATTATATAGCGAAGAATCCTGGAAAAGTCCGGTAACAAATAATAAAAAAACGAGTGGTAAATTTACCACTCGTTTTTTTATTATTTGGTTTAATGTTATTATACCACGCCTTGAGCCATCATCGCTTTCGCTACCTTCATGAAGCCGGCAATATTTGCTCCTTTTACATAATTAATATATTTGCCATCTCTGCCATGAGCTACACACTGTTCGTGAATGTCACTCATAATCTGATGGAGTCTGGCATCAACCTCAGCAGCAGACCAGGAGATATGCATAGCATTCTGTGTCATTTCCAGGCCGGAAGTTGCTACACCACCCGCATTCACAGCTTTACCCGGAGCAAATAATTGGTTATGTTCAATAAACAGATCAACAGCTTCTGCTGTACATCCCATGTTAGAAACTTCAGCTACACACAATGTTTTATTTCCGATCAAGATACGTGCATCATTAGCATCCAGTTCGTTTTGAGTTGCACAAGGAAGAGCTATATCAACTTTTTGTTCCCACGGTTTCTTGCCCGGGAAGAATTTAGCATTCGGATATTCTTCAGCATAAGGAGCAACGATATCGTTACCGGAGTTGCGAAGTTCCAGCATATAGTCAATCTTTTCGCCGGAAATACCATCCGGGTCGTATATATATCCGTCCGGACCGGAAATAGTAACAACTTTTGCACCTAATTCTGTGGCTTTTGTTGCTGCACCCCATGCTACATTTCCGAAACCGGAAATTGCAACCGTCTTATCTTTTATATCAATACCATGAGTTTCCAACATTTGATGTACAAAGTACAGAGCACCGAAACCTGTCGCTTCCGGACGAAGGATAGAACCTCCGAATTCCATGCCTTTACCAGTAAAAGTACCAGTGTTTTCGCGTGCCAGCTTTTTATACATGCCATACATATAGCCTACTTCACGTCCGCCTACACCAATGTCGCCAGCAGGAACATCACGGTCCGGACCCAAGTTACGCCATAATTCAAGAATGAAAGATTGGCAGAAACGCATGATTTCAGCATCACTCTTTCCGCGAGGTGCGAAGTCTGAACCTCCTTTACCACCACCCATAGGCAATGTTGTCAGTGCATTTTTGAATGTCTGTTCAAAACCTAAGAATTTAAGAATAGACAGATTTACAGACGGGTGAAAACGGATACCTCCTTTATACGGGCCGATTGCGTTGTTAAATTGTACACGATATCCCAGGTTAACCTGAATTTCACCTTTATCATCTACCCAAGGCACACGGAAAGTAAAAATACGGTCCGGTTCAACCAGACGTTCGATAATTTTGGCTTTTTCGAATTCCGGATGCTGATTGTACACTTCTTCAATAGATAAAAGAACTTCTTTCACTGCTTGCAAATATTCCTTTTCTCCCGGATGTTTTGCTTCAAGTGCGGATAAGATAACTTCAGTCTTCATAGTATATAATTTCTTTTAAGATGACATTCTGTTGGCAAATGTAGGGAATTTAATGGACTGGCAATGGTTTTTGCTTACTTTTTGATAGTAAAAATTATGTTATTGAACAATGTTTTTAAGGATGAATTACAATTGTTACCAGGCAATTCATAGATAAATGGTTGAACGAAAATTTTTTTTCCTTACATTTGGACACAGATATAACCCAATAATATTATGAGCGGAATACCAGATTTTAAGAATCTAGTCTTTAAAGACACTTCATTTGCGAATTTGATGAATAAGCGTATATATAATGTATTGCTTATTGCTACAAAATATGATGCTTTTATGTTGGAAGATGACGGTAGGGTGGACGAACAGATATTCAATGAATATACCTCTTTAAGTCTACGCTATCCTCCACGTTTTACACAGGTGACATCCGAAGCTGAGGCGTTGGCTGAATTGAAAGATAGAAATTTCGAGTTGATAATCTGTATGCCGAATATGGATAACCGGGATATTTTCTCGGCAGCAAAGGAAATAAAGTTGCATTATCCGAATATACCGATCGTAGTACTCACTCCTTTTTCAAAAGAAGTATCCAAACGAATCGCTAACGAAGATTTGAGTGCTATCGATTATGTGTTCAGTTGGTTGGGAAACTCAGATTTGCTGCTTGCTATCATTAAGTTAATTGAGGATAAAATGAATGCCCCGGACGATACCGCCAGTGTAGGGGTTCAGATTATTTTGTTAGTAGAAGATTCGATTCGTTTCTATTCGTCTGCTTTGCCGCATCTGTATAAATTTGTATTGGAACAAAGCCAGATGTTTGCAAAAGAGGCATTAAACGGGCATCAACGTACGTTGCGTATGCGCGGACGTCCGAAAATTAAACTGGCCCGTACTTACGAAGAAGCTGTACGCATATTTAACCAGTACAGGGATAATATGCTGGGAATAATCTCGGATATGAGTTTTATGCACGATGGGGTCAAAGACCCTTATGCCGGATATAAATTCGGGCAGTATGTGCGGAAGACCGGGTTAATAATACCTTTTGTTCTGGAATCATCAGAATCGAATAACCGGATTTATGCAGAGGAGTTAGGTTCTTCATTTATAGACAAGAATTCTAAAAGTTATCCGCAGGATCTTCGTAAAAAGATAATGCAGCGCTTTGGTTTTGGCGACTTTGTTATATTGAATCCACAGACCAAAGAGGAAATTATGCGTATCAAGGACCTGAAGGATTTGCAAAAGAAAGTTTTCCAGATTCCCGATGATTCGCTGGTTTACCATTTGAGTCGCAACCACTTTTCCCGTTTCTTCTATTCCCGTGCCATGTTTCCCCCGGCAGAAGTTCTTAAGCGTGTAGATGTAAGCGACTATAAAGATATGGATGAAGCCAGGAAACTGATATTCGACCTGATTGTCCAATACCGGCGGATGAAGAATACCGGTGTGGTTGCTATCTATCAGAAAGACCGTTTTGATGAGTATAGTAATTTTGCACGTATCGGTGATGGCTCTTTAGGAGGAAAGGGTAGAGGTTTGGCTTTTATCGGTGCAATGGTTAAACGTTACCCGGTTTTGGAACATGAAAATTTTGCTGTAACAATTCCGAAGACTGTTGTTATCTGTACGGATATTTTCGATGAGTTTATGGATACGAATGAATTGTATCCGGTAGCATTGAGTGAGATAGATGATGATACGATTCTTAAATATTTCCTGCGTGCCAGTTTGCCTGCGCGACTTATCGAGGACTTAATGGCCTTTTTCGATGTCGTGAAGAGCCCGATTGCCGTACGTTCTTCCAGCTTACTGGAAGATTCCCACTATCAGCCTTTTGCTGGTATCTATTCAACCTATATGGTGCCTAAGATTGATGATAAATATGAAATGCTTCGTACGGTTAGTGATGCTATTAAAGCCGTATATGCATCGGTTTTCTATCGCGATAGTAAAGCTTATATGACGGCTACTTCCAATCTTATCGACCAGGAGAAAATGGCAATTGTTTTGCAGGAAGTGATTGGTAATAGTTATAGCGACCGTTTCTATCCGACAATATCAGGAGTAGCACGCTCTTTGAATTTTTATCCGATAGGGAATGAAAAGGCGGAAGACGGTATAGCCAATATTGCCTTGGGACTTGGCAAATACATTGTCGATGGTGGTCAAACTCTTCGTTTTTCTCCCCGTCACCCACGGAATATTTTGCAGATGAGTACAATGGATTTTGCTTTGCGTGAAACGCAAACCCGTTTTTATGCATTGGATTTGAAAAATCTGGCGGAACAGTTTTCGGTAGACGATTCATTTAATTTATTACGTCTAGGGTTGAAAGATGCAGATGCGGATGGTGCCCTGAAATATATAGTATCTACCTACGATCCGTACGACCAGATTATCCGGGACGGCTATTATCCGGGCGGACGTAAAATTTTGTCGTTTGTAAATATTTTGCAGCACGATGTATTTCCTCTGGCTGAAACATTAGATTCCATTTTACACATCGGACAGGATGAAATGGGACGTCCGGTAGAAATAGAGTTTGCCGTGAATATTAATCAGGAAGATTCTTCCCAAGCAACATTTTATTTACTCCAGATCCGTCCAATTGTTGATAATAAAGAGATAATGGAAGAAGATTTGACATTAGTACAGAAGGAAGACACAATCCTGTCTTCTACCAGCGTGCTGGGACATGGAATTATTTCGGATGTACAGGATGTGATTTATGTTAAGACAGAAGCCTTCAATTCATCTAATACGCAACTGATTGCATATGAAATTGAAAAGATAAACCGGCAATTCACCGGAAACGAGAAAGGATACGTTTTGGTCGGTCCCGGTCGTTGGGGTAGCAGTGATCCCTGGTTAGGTATTCCGGTGAAGTGGCCTCATATCAGTAATGCACGTGTTATTGTGGAATGTGGATTGGAAAACTATCGCGTAGATCCGAGTCAGGGTACTCACTTCTTCCAGAATCTGACATCTTTTGGCGTCGGTTATTTTACAATAAATCCGTTTAAAGGAGATGGATGGTTTGATGAAGCATATCTGAATGCCTGCCCGGTTGTGGAAGAAACCGAATATTTGCGGCATGTACATTTTGATGAACCTGTGGTGATAAAGATGGATGGGAAGAGAAGCCTGGGGGTTGTGTTAAAACCCGGCGAATAGAAAAAATATTCCTTGGAATACATAAAAAATGGAGATTGGATTATAAGGTATCCAATCTCCATTTTTTGTTAGGTGCCGATAAGTAAATCTTAGATCTATTTCTTTTCAAAATAAGTAGGGAAGTTTATCTTATCGATAATTTTGTTATCCTTCAGGCGGATCCATGTATCGAATCCCTCTTTACCTTCTGTCATTTCGATTATACGCGCTCCGTTAGGCAGGTTATTGTAAACCGTATCTCCTCCGGTATAACGACCGAATGCCAATAAGATACCTTTCCAGTAAACTGCATAATCATTATCATGGTCGTGTCCGACAAAAACAGCCGAAACATCGCCCATCTCTTTCATGGCTGTGAATAATCCGGAGTTAAGTTCGGGAGGGCAGCTTTTTTCTTTGCGTGTTCCGACCAACATAGCTCTTTCGTCAGTAGAAGCTTCTGCATATTCGGGAAGTGCTATGTGGAAGAATGCTAAGGAAGGGATCGGAGTTCCTCCGTTTTGTTTGGTAAAACGTGCACTATTCTCACGGTACCATTGTACCTGGTCAAATTTGATGTAATCATAACCTTTTACACCATTAATTTTGGAATAAGAATGTGAGTCAAGGCAGTAAAGAATAACCGCATCCTTCTTGCCATCGGATGATTTCAATGGCAGAATGAAATTGGAACCTCCGGAAACTCCCGGTACGGAATCTGTCAGATTGTAAGGGATTGATTTCATAATATCGAATAACTGCGAACGGGTTAATCCCTGTTCATCATCATGGTTTCCGAATGTTACGGCGAAAGGAATTTTTCGGCTGGAAGTAAGGTTTAATATTGTACGCATACCTTCTTCGGCAGGAGCACCGAAAATGACATCCCCGGTAAAAATAACCAAATCAGGCTTTTCTGCATCCAAGACTTCATTAATCCGTTCAACAGCTATATCGGATTTCGGATTTCCATGGATATAATGAACGTCCGTAAACTGTACGATTTTAAATTTTCCGTTTTTATTAAACTTCAGAGTGGGGTGTTGTGCATAACTTGTCAGTAGGCTCCCCAGGATGAAAGAAAGGGTGAGAATTAGATGTTTCATATGAACTGTTTATTTATTAGAGTAAAAGATTTGTTGGCAAATATACGAATAACCTGCTATGAATACGGTTTACGTGCCAAACAAGTCAACGGACCTATTGTTAATATATCTATAGCAAGATGTGCAGTTTGTAATTTTTAAGTAATTATTACAAGCTGAAGATTATTTTAATTCGAATATTATGGTAGATTTGTCCATTATTTAATCGTCAATCAATGAAAAAAATTTTATTATTGTTAACGCTATTATTATCCTTAAACTCTACAGTATGGGGACAAACAAATGAAGTAAAGGCCTATTTTCAAGTGGGAGATAATGCTCTTCATGGTATTTATGGGGGATTTTCGGGATTTTATACCCGGAACTTTTCAGATCGGTTGAGCCTGACAGGAGGCCTTAATTTATCCACAAAGAATCCTCAGGCTTTTGGTGGACTTTATGCAGATGGAACTTATCGTTTTTCTGTTTACAAGTTTAATGTGTATATTTCGAACAGGCTTGTATATAATTATTACGGTTTGTCGAAAATGAATGAACTGCTTTACCGTATTGCAGGAACATGGGAAAGCCGTTATTTTAATCTAACTCTGGGTAATAGTTTTCTTGGATACTTTTCCAAAGGAAGCGGGAATTTTGAACCTGTCACTCTTTCTGTTGCTATGGGATTACATCTTAGACCTCGTGAGAACTGGTGGAATGTCGGACTTTTTATCCGTAACTTCGATGATTTCATCTATGAGAATTATAACATTATGTATGGGGTGGACGGAAGAATCGATGTGGCGAAGCACTGGCGGATATTGGCTGAGTTTACAGCACGTCCGGCAGGTAGTATGAATCAATTAGCTATGAAGTATGAAACCTTTTTTAAATTAGGAGCGAGATATAAATGGTAACGAAAAAATATATAATATCGGTATGCTGTGCCCTGTGTTTTTTATCCGGTTGCAGCAAAATTGAACCTACAGGTATCCTGATAGGTAACACGAATGTTGACGACCGCGTAAAGCAATCTTATTATTTTTATTCGCAGGAAGAAAATAAAAAATCAACTTTCGAGATTGATACAAGTGGAAAAGAGTACTCGTTTCTGGTCATAGCCGATAGTCATACAACGACTGATATGAAACGTTTAACCGAGGCTTTTGATGAAACCTTGAAAGGAGGACATCTGTTTTGTGCCCATTTGGGCGATTTGGCTGAAACACAACCTGAGTATTATGCAGATGTTGAGGATCTGGTAACAGAGTATAAGGAGAAAGGTTTGATTTTCTATCCGGTAGTGGGAAATCACGATATAACCCGTAATGGTTGGGCGTTATTTAATGATATATTCGGAACTTCAACTTATTTTGTAGAGGTTTATGTTGAAGGACGTGAAGACCTTGCGGATCTTTTTGTTTTTTTGGATACTGCGAACGGTACGTTAGGTAAACGGCAGATGCAGGACATTCTTCCTATCGTTGAGGAGATAAGGCAGGAGTACCGTCATTGTTTTGTTTTCACGCATAATCCGTTTTTCCGTCCCCGTTCGAATGCTTACTCTTCCAATTTCCCGCGCGAGGAATTGTATTACTTGTTTGATTTCTTTGCTGAGAATAAGATCGATTATGTATTCAGCGGACATATCCATGCTCATGGGGAAAATACATTCCGTGGAGTGCAATATATTACTTTGGATGCATTCAGTGAACGGAATAATCCGATAAGGGGAGAAATCGCAAAAATAACCTGTAAAGCAAATGGAGATATCCAATATGAATTGATATATGTCCCGTAAAGAGTAACTATAGAAGGGGATTCTTTTAAGATAACTATGGTTTTTCCTTATTCATAATTTATGATAGGGAAAAACCATAGTTGTTTTTTATGTAGTAAAATGTTTAATCCATTCTTCAGCCTTTGTTAACGTTTCAATTTTTCCAATATCCATCAGGTGCAGATTTTCTGCCGGGTAAGCATGAATATCTGTTTTGGCACATATCGACAGATAAAAATTAATAATGGAGAATTTGCCTGTCCATTCTTCCATCCAGTCGAATATTTCAGGAGAAAGTACATGAATGCCGCTAAATGCATATTCATTGTATTGGGCAGGGTCGAAATACGGATAGAATGATTTTACTTCGCCGGTCTCCAGGTTTCTCCAGCCACACAGCTTATTTTCTTTATTAAAAAGTAGATAGCGTGAAGTTTCACGTTTGCTGACTAATAATGTCGCAAGCGGATTTGTTTCCAGATGCTTATCATATAGTTTTTTCAAATCCACATCCGATATAATGTCCACATTGTGAATCAGGAAAGGCTCTTTACCTGTAAAAAAACTTTTTGCTTTCTTTATGCCCCCTCCCGTATCCATCAGGTAATCACGTTCGTCGGAAATGATAATATCTATCCCGAAGTTGTTATTTTCCGCAAGGAAATCAATGATTTGCTGTCCGAGGTGATGAATGTTTATAACGATTTGAGTAAATCCGGAATTTTTGAGTTTTAAGATAATATGTTCCAGCATTGGTTTTCCGTTTATGGGAACCAACGCTTTGGGCATAGTATCAGTCAGCGGTTTGAGGCGAGTCCCCATACCGGCTGCAAAAATCATAGCTTTCATAATGTAGCGTTAAAGAGTTGTTCTATGTTTTGTTCGCGATGGACCAGTTCTACTTTCACACCGAATTTGTTATGCAGATGTTCAGCCATATGCTGGGCAGAATAGACGGAACGGTGTTGTCCGCCGGTACAACCGAAACAGATCATCAGGTTGCTGAATCCCCGGTCCAGGTAACGTTTTACGGATGCGTCTGCAATTTCATATGCATGATTCAGGAACTGGGTGATTTCTCCGTCTTCTTCAAGGAAACGGATCACCGGTTCATCCAATCCGGTAAAATGGTTATACCGTTCATATTTTCCCGGATTATTGACAGCACGGCAATCGAAAACAAATCCGCCTCCGTTTCCGCTCGGATCATTCGGTATACCTTTTTTATAAGCAAAACTTACGATTTTCACTACGAGAGTGCGTTTCTGTAAATCGTCGCGGAACTGTGAAAGGTCGGTAAGTTCTTTCAGAACGGAACACAGATAAGGATATTCGGAGTATTCATCTTTCAATAACTGACGCAGATTCTCAATGGCAAAAGGAACACTTTGGATGAAATGAGGTTTCTTTTCAAAATATCCGCGGAAGCCATATGCTCCTAATACCTGCAATGTCCTGAAAAGAACGAAATGGCGTAATTGCTTACAAAATTCCTGTTCATCGATTGTCGTATATTTACGGGCTGCATCCAAATAAGTCTGTATCAATTCCTGGCGTAAATCCTCCGGATATTTTGCTTTGGCTTGCCAAAGGAAAGAGGCTACGTCATAATATACCGGACCTTTACGTCCTCCTTGAAAGTCGATAAACCAAGGTTCCCCCTCTTTTATCATAACGTTGCGGGACTGGAAATCACGGTACATAAATGTAGGGGAGGTGTCTTTCAGTAACACTTCACTCATTCTCAGGAAATCATCTTCCAGCAGATTTTCCTGAAATTCCATTCCCGTAGCTTTCAGGAAGCAATATTTGAAGTAGTTTAAATCCCATAGAATGGAACGTTTATTGAATTCCGGTTGCGGATAGCAATTCGAAAAGTCCATTCCTTCAGCTCCTGCAAACTGGATAGCAGGCAGTAGGGCAATTGTCTTATGTAATAAGGTCCGTTCGCATTCATCGAATACACAACTTTTTCTTCCTTTTTCAATTGCGTTAAATAAAAGGGTATCTCCCAAATCTTCTTGCAGGTAGTAAGAATTATCTTCCGAGTAACAGAATACGTTAGGTACAGGCAATCCCTTTTCCCGGAAATGTTGTGCCATATAAATGAATGCTCTGTTCTCTTCGATAGATGTTCCACTTACGCCGATCAAGGTTTGTGGCCCGGATAACCTGAAATAGCGTCGGTTGGAGCCGGATGAAGGTAGCTCGGTTATATCTTCTGCCGGGGAACCCGTGTATTCATGATAGAGTTTACTTAATTCAGTTGTTACCATAGTTTTCTAATTTCGGTACTAAGGTAAGAAATAGTTGACAGTTGACAAGTGAGAGTAGATGGTTTAATTCACTCTAATAAATAAAGGCAAAAAAGGATGATGTATCCAAAGGCGGATACATCATCCTTCTATAATCATTAATCCCTATTTATTCTTCAGTTAACTGTCAACTGTTTTTTGTCGACTGCCAACTTTTTATAGAATGCCTTGTGCCATCATTGCTTTGGCTACTTTCATAAAGCCTGCAACGTTAGCGCCTTTTACATAATTTACTGTGCCATCTGCGTTTTTACCATATTTCAGGCACTGTTCGTGGATGTCTTTCATGATGCTTTTCAGCTTTTCATCGACTTCTTCGCTGCTCCAGCTTAACTTCATAGCGTTTTGTGTCATTTCCAGACCGGAAACGGATACACCGCCGGCGTTGGCTGCTTTACCCGGAGCGTAAAGGATTTTTGCTTCAAGGAACGTATCGATAGCTTCCGGAGTGGATGGCATGTTTGCACCTTCCGATACAGCGAAACAACCGTTTGCAAGAAGAGTCTTTGCATCATCGCCATTCAACTCGTTTTGAGTTGCGCTCGGCATAGCAATGTCACATTTTTCACCCCATGGGCGTGCACCTGCTACATATTTGCATCCGTATTTTTCTGCATATTCGCGGATACGTCCACGGTACATGTTTTTCAGTTCCATGATGAAGTCCAGCTTTTCGCGGTCGATACCGTCCGGGTCATAGATGTAACCGTCAGAGTCGGACATAGTAACCGGCTTAGCTCCCAATTCAATCAGTTTTTCAACTGTATATTGTGCTACGTTACCGGAACCGGACACTGTAACGACTTTACCTTTAATATCGATATTGCGTGTTTTCAGCATTTCCAACAGGAAGTATACGTTGCCGTAACCTGTAGCTTCCGGACGAATCAGCGAACCACCGAATTCACGTCCTTTACCTGTGAATGTACCTGTATTTTCGTGTGCCAGTTTTTTGTACATACCGTACATGTAAGCAACTTCGCGTCCGCCTACACCTATGTCACCTGCAGGAACGTCTGTGTCCGGACCGATGTGACGCCATAATTCCAGTACGAAAGCCTGGCAGAAACGCATGATTTCAGCGTTTGATTTACCACGCGGGCTGAAGTCAGAACCTCCTTTGCCACCACCCATCGGCAGTGTAGTCAGTGAGTTTTTGAAAGTCTGTTCGAAAGCTAAGAACTTAAGGATAGATTGGTTTACAGAAGCATGGAAGCGGATACCACCTTTGTACGGGCCGATTGCATTGTTGTGCTGGATACGGTATCCCATATTGGTCTGAATTTGGCCTTTATCGTCCATCCAAGTCACACGGAATGAGAATATGCGGTCGGGTATACAAAGACGCTCGATTAAATTGCTCTTTTCAAATTCAGGGTGCTCATTGTACGCTTCTTCAATTGTACCTAAAACTTCTGATACTGCCTGATGATACTCAGGTTCATTCGGGAATCTTCTCTTTAAGTTGTCTAAAACTTCACTTGCCTTCATAAGACTGAATTGATTTTATTATACCATTTTGCTATTGTAGCGCCGTCTCCTAAACGACTGTGCAAAGGTAAGCTAAAATTTTATACAAACAAATATTTGAAAGAAAAAATGCGATAAAAATATCATTTAGTTATATTAGGCTTGGAAAACTGACTAAATGTTATTCTTCCTTCCGTCTTCTGCTCTTGTATATCGGTACAAACACAATGATAGCTGATGCTACCAGAGCGAAAATGACATCGAAGGTTATCTTTTCGCTGTAAACAAGCAACATATAACATAATACACCCCATAAAAGGGTAATACATACTGCCTGACTATTTGTTATTTTTCTACGTGCCATCGGTTACATTTGTCTATTTGGAGGATAAAAGGGAACCGCAATAAATGAAAAGGGTAAGCAGTACCGCTATTATCACGAATATGATAATGATTTGTTTTTCTAATGAATAACTACGGAGAAACGGGATATGGCGTGCCCAGCCTGATATGGCCTGGATTTGTTCCGGCTCTTCATCTTCTTCCGGAAATTCATAGCCATTGGCTTCCATTATTTCCATTGCGTGGGCTACTTCGCTTTCCAGCAATTCCACACGGACACCCCCCATATTGGCAGGATACATAACCTGAGTTGTATATTCGTTTCTCAAATAACATTCGATTCCTTCTGATTTCAGGAGGGATTCGAGTACCTGTGCTTCTTGCGGACGGGTAAACCGGGCTATTTCTACCATTTTATCCATAACTTCTCCCATTTTTTTACAAAGTAAAAGTTTTTGTTTGGATTTCGTCTATGTTTTGATTTGATATTTTACTTTTTAAGATAGGGGCGGATTGACAGAAAGATATTTTTGACATTTTGATAATGTCTCTATGTTTTCCTGCTCATGGATGAAGGGAAGGGCGGGGGCTCTTGGAAATATGCGACTCTCGCGGAGTTGAGGTTTGTCGGTTTGTTGCTTAAAATGGTATGGTAGTTGCTAATTGGCATGATGCGGATCTTAATTGAATATATTGTCGTGTATTTTTTTATATAGCAGTCTATTTGACATCTGCGTGGCAACCGTTTTTTTGTTCTTCCAGCGTTGTATTTCTGCTCCATAACATCTGAAAATCAAAACATGGGTGCTTTAAATGCAAAACATATATGTTTTGAAGTCAAAATATACTACTTTTTACTCCGGATATAATTGAATTTAGTACCGCTACTAATTAAAATTAGGTCCGCAAGTAGTTGGATTTTTTACAAAAGTAGGTATAAAAGTCCCTTTTAGGTAGTAAAAATAAGTGGATTGTCAGCTAAATGCTCCTTTTTGTTTATAGTGTGTGTTAGTATAGTCGGGCTTATTGTGAGATAATGTCACTTTTAAACCTAATATCCTGCCACATTGTAATATTTGTAAGATGGATGGCGAAGCCTAACTGTCAATGGAAACCTGTCAGATATCGGCCGTCAATTGCGTTGCTTGCCTGATTCTGTCTGCCATGCCGATGCCTCCTTTCATATTTCCGGCTAAGATTAATCCAGGATATTCTTTTTCGAGTTTCTCGATGGTTTGGAAGCGTTCGCCGCTGCTTAGTTCATATTGGGGAATAGCATGCGGATGGCGGAAGATACGGATCATATCCGGTTCTACGTCGACCGGGAACTTTAGCATGGAATGGAATTGGCGGATAATTAAGGCCTTCAATTCATCATCCTGCCACGTAGTAAGCTCCGCATGTTTGACTCCTCCGATGAAAAAGGAGAAAAGCGCGCCTTCTTTTGGTGCTCTACCGTCGAAACAGGCAGAGGGAAAGAGGATTCCGAGTACTTCCTTTTTCTCGCAGGAAGGGACTAAGCCTCCGAATGCATTGAATTGCAGTTTGTTTGTGTTGCAGATGCCCACACTTGCTTGAACTACCGGTGCATATTTCAGGTTGCTGATTTTATCCATATCCTCTTTGGATACGAAAGGCAACAGTTCCGGGAGGGAATAGGCCCCGACAGTGGTAATTACTTTGTCGGCCAAAATTGTTTGTTCCCCGCCTAACGGTGTCTGATAGGAAATCAACCATTGTTTATTGGAAGGGCGGATGGTAATACCGGTTGCCGAGAGGGTGATATGCTCTTTTCCTATAGCCTCGGTCATAGCTATTGTCAGGTTTTCGAGTCCTCCTGCGGCAGAGAATACCTTTTTGGAAGCCAGACGGTCGCGTTCGGTTTTAGGAAGTTTTGCTTTGGCAATGGTACCGCGGATAAAACTACCGTATTGTTGTTCCAGGTTATATAATTTAGGCAGTGCGTAACGGGTTACCAGTTTCATCGGGTCGCCGGCATAAACACCGGAAAGGAACGGGTCTACCGCATAATGCAGGAAAGACTTGCCGAGACGTCTTGCCGCCAGTTCACCTACAGCTTCGTCCGGGTTGGTTCCTTTTGCTCGGAACGGTTCACCCAGGATACGGAACTTATCGCTTAAAGAAAATAATGGAGTAGTGATTGCGCTGAACAAGCCGGAAGGAAGGGCACGAAATTTGTCACCTTTCCAAATCAGCCGCCGTTTGGCTTCTTCGTGAGCTGTTTCCAGTTCACATGCCGGAGCCAGGGCGGCAAACAGTTCCGCAACTTCAGGATAGGAAACCACTCCGGTATTAGGACCGCTTTCAAACACAAATCCTTCTTCGCGAAATGTATGAATCTGGCCCCCGGTACGGTTGCTTTGTTCCAGTACATGTACTTTCTTCCCTTTACGTGTCAGGTGGAAAGCTGTGGTCAGACCGGTCAGTCCGGCTCCTATCACTACAATATTTTCCATAATATTATACCGGTTTAGAAAATGATTTGTTGGTATGAAGCATTAGTTTGTCGAATGAGGCGGCAACATTGCGGACAAACAGTCTGCCTTCCGCCGTCATTTTTAGTTGTTCATCGTTAAATTCGATAAGCCCGTCTGCGGCAAATTCGTCAAGACTCGCTTTATCATAATTTACAGCCTGCTTTATTTCGGAAACGGGAAGTGAGAACCGTTCTGCGATTTCCTGCCAGTTGATGGAATAGTTACACATTAATGTTTCGATAACTTCGCGGGCAATTTGTTCTTCTTCGTTCAAGGTATATCCTTTTATCGTGGCAGGTTTTCCTTGTTTCATCAGTTCTATATATTCGGGAACATCCTTGCAATTCTGGGCATAGGCTGCCGTAAGCTGGCTGATACCGGTAACACCGAATGCATAAACCTGTCCGGTGGTTCTGCGGGTACAGTATCCCTGGAAATTCCTGTGAAGTTGCCCGTTCTGCAATGCAGTATACAATTCATCATTTTCACGTACGAAATGGTCCATGCCTATCGGTTTGTAACCGGCTTCACAGAGCATCCGGCGTGCAGTTTCATACATGCGGCTTTTCTCCTCACTGCTGGGTAATCCTGCTTTTTCAAGGAGCAACTGCCGTTTGTTTACCCAGGGTACATGAGCATATGAGAAGGTCACCAGTCGGTCTGGCTGTATTTTTATCGCTCGTTCAATGGTTGCGGCAAAACTTTCCTCTGTCTGTCCGGGCAGTCCGTACAGGAAATCCAAATTGACTTTTATATCGGAGGCGTGGAGTGCGTTTACAATCTCTTCTATCGGCAATAATGAAAGTTTGCGGTTTGATTTTTTCAGGACTTCTTCGTTAAAGTCTTGCACGCCGATACTGATTCGGTTGAAACTCGCTTCTTCGAATGCGATCCAATCTTTTTCCTGTAAATAACCGGGATGGCACTCAATGGCAATTTCCGGTTTATTGATAAAAGTGAAATCTTTGCGTAAATGGTCATTCAGGCTTTTCAGGGTCATGAGTGGCAATATGGAAGGTGTTCCTCCTCCATAATGGATTTGCGCAATTTTTCGTTTAGTGGCAAGATAGGGGGCGATGAGTTCTATTTCCTGATGGAGTGCTTCCACATAACGGAAACGGGTTACAACATTGTGTTCGGAAAGCGGTATGGAGTTGCATCCGCAATAATAACACATTTTCCGGCAGAATGGTATATGAAAATAGAATGAAAGATGTTTCGGACTTAATTGGTTGGACTGTTCAATCGCTTTCAGATAGTCTTCGCCGGTAAAACTTTCTGTGAAATAGTTTGCCGGTGGATAACTGGTATACCGGGGGACCGGTACATTATATTTGTCTAACAATTCTTGTTTCATATCGTCTCTTTTTCTTTTTTGAATACAATAAGTATGTAGAGGAGTGACAAAACGGCAATGGCTGTTTCAAAAAAGAACAAACCATGATAACCGGTCGCATCTGCAATTTTTCCGCTGAGGATAGCCATTATCATACCTGCAAGATGGGTAATGACAGTCTGAACGGTGAAGTCTGTTCCTTCACGTCCGGGACGTACACAGTCCATCGCTGTTGTATAGACCACGATCGTTGCCATCCCATAGCTGCCCCATAGCAGGAAAATGCCTCCATATAACAACGGGGTGGTAGGATGTATATAAGATAAACCGAGGAAATACAAACAAGCGATCAGCACGAATACAGAAAATAAGGCGCGGGCACGATAACGTCCGATGCGTTTTACTATAAGTCCTCCGGCAAAAGAAGACATTGCTCCAACGGCTGTCCCGGCCAATCCGCTCATTATTCCGATTTCTTTCATGCTGTAGCCTAAGTCTACCAGATAAGGTTTCAGCATAGCCAGCGTGCCGATTAATCCGGAGTAGTAGAGGAAAAGGAAACCAATCTGTTTCCATATTTTCTTTTGGGTGAAGAAGTAGAACACATCTGCTTTCTTTGCCCGTTCATGGGTATCTTTCGGTTGGATTTTAATCCCTTTGTTGAAAAAGAGGGGGAGTAGGGCAATGATAACGAACAGGGCAAGGCATGGTAATAAACTGTTCCAGCCTACCTGCTTGAATAGTAAAAGCAATAATCCGCCTCCAATCATGGAACCGCCGAAACTTCCCATCGACTGCATGCTGTTTGCAAGGCTTTTATCCTGACGGCTGAATGAGAGTACGGCCAAGGCATCCGTCGCAATATCCTGCGTGGCGGATGCAACAAAGGAAATGATAATTAATGCTACAATCGTATAGAAGTCCGTATGGAAGTCCAGGAATGCAACGGCAAATATCAATGCGGCATAAATCAGTTCCGATGAAAAAATCCACCGTTTGTAATCTCCGGTGGTGGTGGAATGGCGGTCTATCAGCGGCGACCAAAGAAATTTAAGTATCCAGGGCAATTTGATAAGTTGTAATAGACCTATTGCCGAGAGAGAGAAATTTTCCTGCCGCATCATAACCGGAATGACTGTCGAGAAGAAACTCATCGGTATTGTTTGTGCGATATACAGGCAGAAAAAAGTTGCCAGATTGTATGTTTTGTCTTTTTGTATCATGCTTTCCTAAAAGTTGAGCTGGATATTGCCCCCGATAGTGAAAGGTTTTCCTTTTTGTCCTAACCCTTTGCCGCCGCTTTCAAAATAGAATGCCGTGTAATCGGTTGCTGTTATGTTCTTAGCCCAGATTGCAAAGGTAGCAAAACCTTTGGTTACGGAAAACTTTCCGTTCAGTAGTCCGTAATAAGGTTGCGATACTTTATTGTCTTCTTTCCAATAAATTCTACCTGTACCTGTATAATTCAGGCTGATTGTAAAACGGTCGATATGCGGACAGGGATTGGCACGGGTATAATCGGCTCCAATGGCGAATGTATGTGTGGGAACCATCGGCAAGAAATTTCCGGCGTAATCTGTTTTTCCGTTCTGGTATTTCTTAAATGTGGCGTGTGTAAAACCGTAATTGGCCTGTAGCATGAATCCGTTAAATAAATTCCCCTGCAAGCTGAGTTCTACCCCTTTGCTGACGGAGCGTCCTGCATTCTTGAGCATGGAACCTCTGCCGGATGGTAGAGGCTGGCTGATTTGCTGGTTCTTCCAATCGATATAGAAGAATGCAATTTCGGCACGCAAGCGGTTGTCCAGGAACGGGTGTTTGGCTCCGACTTCATAATTCCAACTGCTTTCTGGTTCGAAAGTACGGTCTTCGTCCCGCTCGAAGGAGGTATTGAAGCCACCGGTCTTATATCCTTTGGTAACGGTTGCATATACCAATCCGGTAGACGGAAACATATATTGCAGGGAAAACTTAGGGGTTACCTGGCTGAATTTCAGTTTGCTGTAGAATTTATCAACTTCTTTGCTGCTTGCTACAGAGTCTTTGTAATATAAAAAGTCGGTGGATGCTCTTTCGTAGTCATAACGGATACCGAACGTAAGGGAGAGACCTTTTACCAATAAATCGTCGATAGTTGATTGGTGATACAGGGCAAACCCGTAAGTCGGGATAGTATATAATTTACGGGTACTGTAATTCTGCGCCAGATAATCCAGGATAACCGTATTATCTATGCCTTGCCAGAATCCGAATGCCCCGAACAGCCATTTATAACGGCCTTTACTTGTGGATTTGATATTGAATTCTTCGGATACCATTTTCTGTTTCTGGTCCTGACGGGCGAAATAGATACTTTTAGGTGAAAAATCCTGGTCGATGCCCTGATGGTCTGATAAATATTGGAATGCGGTCTGGCTTCCGAGGCTGAAATTTTTACCGCGATATTCCAAACTAACGCCTGTGGTTGAAAGCGTCCGTTTGTAATAGCTGTAATCATTATAATTCACATCGCCCGGGCGATGGGTTACGGAGTCGCAAACGGCGTACGGATAACCTCCTTGGTCAGAGTAGTCATAACTGCTCATCAATTGTACGGAAAAGTCCGGACGGGGAAGCCATTCCAAGCGGATACGTCCGGAACCGGATTTCTGGTTGTCGGCTTTTTTATCCGTATATAGGTTGGTGAAGTACCCATCGCTCTTATTGTAATTGCCAGAAACCGCAATACCGAACTTCTCTCCGATGGAACGGTAATGGGAGAGGGCATAATCCTGAAGCCCATAAGTCCCATTTGAAATATACGCATTCGTGCCCTGGTATTTCAGGGGCGATTTGGTATATACATTAATAATACCTCCCATCGTATTACGTCCGTATAAAGTACCTTGCGGACCACGCAATACTTCTATCCGGTCTATCTCCGTGAAATTAAAATCGAGTGCCGATTTCTCGAAATAAGGAATCCCGTCGACATATAATCCTACAGACGGAGCGTTTATCTTGGAACCGATACCGCGGATGTAAACCGGAGAAGTCAGTTTGGAACCATAGTCCGGCATAAATAAGTTAGGGATAAAGGAACTGAATTCCTTTATCCCTGTTATATTCCGGTTCTGTATCGCTGTTCCCGTTACCGAAGAAGCGGAGAGAGGAGCCAGTCGCAGGCTTTTTTCCTGTTTGAATGATTCAACTACCACCTCGTCCAGATTAACCTGGCGGGTTTTCAGTGTGTCTGCCTCGATTTCTTTACCCCACCCGGTATATAGGGTGGATGCGGATAACAGGAATACAGATAGTATTTTATACATAAGATGTTTTTATATCGATTTAATTTGATTGACGAATCTTGCTTGTCAAGGTCATTCTATATTATTAAAATGAGACAATTACTTCGGCTCCTATCTGGAACGGTTTTCCCTTCTGGATGAATGAGTTGTTGAACGACTCGAAATAGAATGCCTGATAGTCCGTATTGGTTATGTTGCGGCTCCATACATTCAGGTTTACAATACCTTTGCGGATACCTGCTTTTCCGTTCAGCGTGCCATAGAATGGCTGGTTGATGTCATTCTTTTCCGTCCAGAAAATCTTACCGGCTCCGGTATATTGCAGGGCTACCATAAACTGGTCGATAAACTTGTTCCGCAATAGCTTGGTATATTGGAGCCCGGCACTAACCGTATGGCGCGGAGTGTATGGGATAAAGTTGTCTTTACAATCTATTTCGACGATCTTTCCGTTTACTTTGTCTTCATATTTATAGTCTCGGAAAGTGGCACGGGTAAAACCGTAATTTACATCGGCGGTCAAACCATTCGTTATTTGTCCGTGTAAACCGATTTCTACTCCGTAACTGTTGGCTTTACCTCCGTTGGTAATCATTCTACCGCTTCCGTTTTGGGCAAATCGTGTTAATTGGATATCGCGGATGTCCATATAAAATAAGGTAAGCTCCGCATTCAGCCTGTTCTTTATTAATTCGCTGCGAACTCCTAATTCGTAATTCCAGCTATGTTCGGGTTTATAGGAGGCTACATCTGCAACAGCAGAGGGTTCGGGATTTTTAAATTTATCTCTCATTGCAGGAGGCATTAACTTTTTAACATCCTCTATCAGGTTATATTTAGCTTGTGCCTGTACCAGGTCGCCAAACATTTGAATGTTGTATCCTCCGGTTTTATAACCTTTGGCAACAGATACATAAGTGAATGTTCCGGGAGAACACTGATAACGTAAGGATGCTTTAGGTAATACTTGTAGAAAGTCCTGTGCCTCTTTTCCTAATAAAGTCGCATTCATCAGGAAATCCTGATTGATTTCAGGCATACCGGGACCCATGCTCGGCATATATACATTCATTGTCATTCCTTCGACAGAGGAATTATATTTCATTTTTGCATTTTCATAGTCCAGACGTATTCCGGCTGTAATAGATAATCCGGGAATGAATAGATTGTTGTAGGTAGATTGGTGGAATGCTGCAAATCCATACGTGGGAGTATCGAAATTCCCGGGAAAATAGATTTGATTATTATCACCTTTTACCGTGAGCTTAGGCATCTTGATTTCATCAAATGCTTTTTGTAGAATGTCTTTGATGCCATCTTCCTTAAAAGTTACCGGACCGTCCGTATTCAGGCTATTATAAAAACCATAAGCGCCGAAGCTCCATTGATAATTCTTTTTATGGTTGGATTTGATAGCGAATTCCTGGCTCCATGCATATTGTTTCTGAACTTGATGCAGGGTGAAAATAGATTTCCGGGTATAGTCCTGGTCCATCTTCATATCATCTTTCAGATATTGATAAGCTGTTGTTGAGGTGAAAATAAAGTTCTTGTTTTTCCATTCCAGATAAAGGCTGTTGTTCAACATTCTCCGCCAGTAAGAAGCCGGGTCGTTGAAGCAGATAGGAGCAACCTCTCCGGTTTCCTTATCATACTGGCCATACGGGAAAGCTCCCTGGTCTACATAATCGAAATTAAAGGAATATTGCGCTTTCAGGGCATCGGTAATCATCCAATCCAGTTTGAAATGTCCGCCTGCCGCTTGTTCCATATCCGCCCGGGTATGGTTGTATTCGTTAATGAAAAAGCCATCGTTCCGGTCATAATAACCGCCTACTGCTATCCCTACACGGTCGCTTAATTTATTGTAATGGGAAGCCTTTGCTTTAAATGCGCCATAGTTCCCGGCAGAAACCTGCAGCTTGGTCCCCTGGTATGTAAGGGGGGAGAGTGTATAGATATTTACAATGCCTCCCATTGCATTACGTCCGTACAGCGTACCCTGTGGCCCGCGCAATACTTCAATGCGTTGAATATCGTTCAACTCAAAATCGAAAGCACTTTTATTCAGGTAAGGGACATTATCTACATAAAGTCCGATGGATTGTCCACTGCTTCGCGCTCCGATACCACGGATATAAATAGCCGAAGTCATCTTGGAACCATAATCCGGCATATACAGGTTGGGAACGAATGCACTGATATCTTTAAGCGCATCAATCTGCCGATTGGATATAGTTTGTGGTGATAAGATGGATACTGAGCCTGGCAACAAACGCAGATCGTTGGTTTCTTTTGTGGAAGAAGTAACTACAATTTCGTTAATATTATAAGTCTTAATTGTATCGTTTACAATTACATTATCAGCTTTAATTGTTTGTAAACCAGTCAAAAGACCTATGGTAAGAGGACATAGGTAGTGTAATCTCATCGTATCAAGTATTAATTTAGAATTTTATAATTGCAAAGGAAAGTGAAATAATAAAGGTAGTCAATCACTACATATAGTGATTTTAGAAAATAAAGTGGAGATGTTTATAACTCGATATCGTCTCCTGATATGATACCGTTCATAATTGCATAGAAAGTTAAACCGGATACTGTTTTGATACCCAGTTTGGCAGTTATATTTTTCCGGTGGGTTAAGACGGTATTTAGGCTGATATTCAGCTTATCTGCAATTTCTTTGTTGGTAATTCCTTTTACAATCAATTGTAGTACATCTGTTTCGCGGGAAGACAGTTCTTTATTGTTTTCTCCGGTTTGGCTATTTCCGTTATCATTTTCGAGCATCTGATGTATTTGCTCGAAAATAATCTCTTGTGGTGCGTATAAGGTAATATGGTTGGTGGCGGATAATCCTCCCGAGCCTTCCGGACCGTTTATCAGTACCATTGTCTTACTTTTCCGGGGAAGGAAAAAGTCGGTATTCAGCACCATGATGTCCGGATTGGTAAAATAGAAATCGAATGTATCGTTGCTTGCCGGAACAAATGCGTCGAATGTGGGGAAACAATGGACTTCTGCAGGTGGGAAATAATCTGTCAGGATATTTTGTAATCCGATACTTTGCAATGTGTCGGGCAGTATAATCGCTATTTGTTTGTTCCTGTGCATCTGGATCAGGATTAAATGCAAAGTTTTTCCATGGCTGAAACCATTGGGGTCAGAATGCGATACCGGATGCGGTTATGCTGTTTGATATCTTTTTCCAGGCTACTGATTGAGAAGATGACCGCATAACATAAATTCTCATCATAATTACCGGAAAGGTGCTTGACCATTATGCTTTTCAGGTCGGCCAGCAATGCTTCGATCGGATCTTCCGTCCGCTGTTCCGTTCCGAGGCAAAGAGTTTCTCTTTGTCCGTTTCCGGAATGGCTGTTTAATTTTTCGCTAAGGGAAAGACAATAAGGGAACCAAACCTGTTCGTCTTTTTCAATGCGTCCCGTTAACTCATCCTTGAAAGAAGAAAAGAATTTGCCAATCAGATTGAGTGTATTGTTTCCCGGAGTACTCATGGATATGAATGAACCGAGATGACGTTCTATATTGGGTATCTGGTAACGTTGGTAGTACAGGTTCGTTTTTCTCAAATAGTCTATAATCTGCGAAGTATGGAAAGTCTGCAACTTCTTTTCCGGGAAATATTCTTCGTTCAGGAAAGTATTGATTACCGTCAACAGGAAATCTGTATCCAGTTCGTATTCGTCGCAGATTGTTTTGACCGATTTGTCGCCCAGTCCGAGGCGGATACCAAAACGGTTAATGACAGGAATGAGTGAGGGGTGTTCCTCCACCACCTCACTCATTTGCATATTAGGATATACTAAAGGCATGTTTTTATGCTTCTTCCCATTGTTTACGTATAAGTTCTACAGCAGCAGGAACAAGAACATTACGATCTCCCTGGCATCCGCATTCGAAACTTATATAATTGTTATAACCAAGCATTTTCAATCCTTTGAAACCATTTACATAGTTATCGGCTTCACCGTCTTCGCCCGGCATGCTGCGGCGTTTACGGCTTGCGATATGAACATGCTGCAAATATTCTCCGGCAGAAAGGAATGCCCCCATATCGGAAGTTTCTTCCCAAGTCATGTGCCAGAAGTCACCCATACAGCGTACGCCCGGATTATTGATATCGCGGCAGATAGAAGCTGCATCCGCTACCTGGCGGAGATAAAACGCTTCTTTTCTGTTTAGCGGTTCAAAAATGACGGTTGTTCCGTGTTCCTTTGCGAAGTTACCCATTTCGTTGAATTGTTCGCATAAGAAGTCGCGGGTTTCCTGTGTATGTGGCAGTGCAGGGGTTTGTCCGTTGAATGCAGGAACGATAATTACACCTGTTGACCCCAATTCCCCGGCAGGAGCAATGATTTCCTTCATGGTATCCATGCACTGTTTGCGAATGGCTGGATCGGTTGAAAGGATGAAGCCTTTAAAACCGGCGCAGATAGCACTTACTTTAATGTTACGTCCGTTCAGGGCCTCTTTGATTTCCTTTACACGTCCGCCAAGTCCGCCGCCACCCGGTTCAAATCCTACAACTCCCAGCTTTTCCATTACGTCCAGCTTTTCGTTGAGTGTTTCGCCCGGAGCGATACCTTCCTGGAAGGAAATCTTTAATTCGGCATTTCCGTTGCAGCAGCTTTTGCCTTTGCCCGGGCACTTCTCTTCTGAGGCAGGTTTTGCCCCGCAAGCACTGAGTGCGGTACTTCCGACAGCAACAGCAGCACCGGATAATGTCGTTCTTAAAAAGTTTCTTCTATTTAATGTCATAACTTTTTATTCTTTATTTGTCATCGCGAGGTTTACCCGGAACCGGAACAGTAAATGTGCTCATATCCATTTTACCTAAGTTCAGGTCTTTCGGAGTATAATCCAGAGGAGATGCTGTCATTGCTTCCCAAGTAGTTTCTGCACCGGAGTAAGCAGATTCACGTCCCATAATTGCAGCCATATTGGAGATAGCCGTTTCAGAAGCCTGTTCGATCGGTTTGTTGGAACGGATACAGTTTACCCAGTTTACATGTTCCAATACGTACGGATTGTTCTGCTGGTGTTCGTTCTTTTCAGCTTCCTTGTCGTATTTCCAAATGATATTGCCTGCATTATCTTTGATAACGGTTTCATCGTTGGCTGTAGACCATGAACCTTTTGTTCCCTGGATAAATTCGCTTACGTTATTTACGCAACCGTCAATCTGGCGGGACATACTATGCATATGTACACCGTTCTCCATCGTGAAGTCGATGCTGAAGTTGTCATACTGGTCACCGGTGATACGGCGCTGGCGTGAACCGAAGCCAACAGCCTTTGCCGGTTTTAATCCGCTGAACCATGTAAATACGTCGATATTGTGAACGTGCTGTTCTACGATATGGTCTCCGGATAACCATTTCCAGTTCACCCAGTCCTTAATCATATATTCGCAATCGCTCCAACCCGGCTTGCGTTCGTTGAACCAAAGCATATTTTGATTCCAGTAAACAACACCACCGGTAATTTCACCGATAGCACCTTCCATGATTTTCTTATAAGATTCAACGTAGTTACGTTGGTGATGACGCTGTGTACCTGTTACGACGCAAAGGTTTTTAGCCTGTGCCTGTTTGGCTGTAGCCATGATTGTACGATAACCGACAGGGTCTACACAAATTGGTTTTTCAAGGAAACAATGTTTGCCTTTTTCTACCGCATATTGGAAATGTACAGGACGGAATACCGGAGGAGTAGCAATAATCAAAACATCGACGCCGCTATCGATTACCTGTTTGTAAGCATCCAGTCCTACAAAACGTTTATCAGCAGGAATGTCGATACCTTTTTCTTTCAAATCATTAGCCAGACCGTCCACTCTTTCTTTGAATGTATCACCTAAAGCAACGATTGTAACGCCGTTGGCTGCTTCAAGGAAGTTGAATGCTGCACCGGAACCACGACCACCGCAACCGATAACACCTGCTTTCAGTTCTTTACCGTCTGCAGCTTTGTCCGGCAATTCAGGAATATAATAAGTTCCCGGTTCTTTCAACGGTTTGTTAGCACTGTTCTCTGTACCGCCGCCAGAACAAGATGTTAAAACACTTGCACTACCACCACCGATAGCACCCAGTGCACCGGCCATTGCTGAACTCTTTAAAAAAGATCTTCTACTGATACTGTTCTCTTTTTTCATGATATATTAATTATTAGGTATCTATATTTTATTATTAGATTTCTCTGTTTATGGTTATTATTTAGCTCCTAATGAAGCATCGGGTTCGCAAACCACACGGAAACCGATACCGCGGATATCAGAATACCACCAGATACTTTTCGGTTGTTGGGGGTCTGTTTTCAGCCATGCATCATGTTTGGTATAATCGCGGGCTGCAGAACGGACATCGGCTGCATCAGAGGTGTAGTTGCCTCCACGTACCACCCATTCGGTTCCTTCTGTAACCAAAGGATTCGTTACTTTGTCTCCACCTTTGCTATAAGCTTCCGGATTGTATTTATCTGCGCAATATTCCATTACGTTACCCAGCATGTTTTTCAAACCGAACGGATTAGCCTTTACGCTTCCTGGTTCCTGAGTTTTGTTTTTGCTGTTCTTGCTGTAGATGACATAAGAACTGATACTGTCGGTTTTAGCATCAAAGAACTTGCGCCAGAAGCCCTGGTCTGAAAAATCTTTCGGATTACCGGCAAAGAAATAAGGGGTTTCTTTACCTCCGCGTGCTGCATATTCCCATTCAGCTTCTGTCGGAAGACGGTATTTTTTCCCTGTTTTCTTGGATAGCCACTGACAGAATGTTTCTGCAGCATAATGAGTCATCGTAATGGCCGGGCGGTCGCCGCCACCCCATCCCTGGTCTGGGAATCCGAACGGTGGAGTAGGACCGGATATGGCATCTACATTCGGGTTACTATTGTTAGCATAGATTTTTTCGGGAGGAGTACGTCCTTCACTCATTGTGTTGCCGTAAAATGCCCAGTATTGATCCCAGGTTACTTCCACTTCGGCCATGAAGAACGGGCTGAGTGTTACATCGCGAACCGGGCTTTCATCAGCTTTATGGAACGGCTCTTTTTCAGAGCTACCCATTTTGAAGGTTCCGCCGGGGATTGCTACCATTTTGAAAGAAACGGCTGTTCCTGGTATCTGTTCCGTATAGTCAGAGAAAGAGGCTATAACGGCAGGTTCTTTGAAAAATTTACTGGTATCGATACTTGTCTGTGCTGTAGTTCCCGGTACACCAACCATTTTAGAGTGGTTGTAATTCGGATTGTAATGTCCGGCATCCAGATGGCAACTGATACATTGCAAGTCTAATTTCTTTTCGTTTTCATCGTAATAAAGGTGGGCTGTGATACCGTCTTGGCTTATTCCTTCAGGAAATAAGTTCTGATGGCATTCCACACAAGATTTATTCGGTATGTACTTAACAGCATGTTCCAATTCGGATTTCACGTTCCAGTCGAAATCCGCACTGTCTTTGGTCAGATAAGACCACACATCCTTAAATCCTAATTTGGCTTTAGCCGTATAGTAATCCCATGTATCCTGTTGGGGCGGAAGATGACATGCTACGCAATGTGTTTTTACACCACTTCCGTTATTTACGTGCTTCGATAATTTCCAGCTGTCTTCCACATGCGGATGCACATGGCATATCATACAAGATTCATCAGAAGAAAAATATACGGTAGTCTGGTATATGGCAATCATTGCGCCTGCTCCTAAAATGAGTCCGAGCAGAAGAATAAAGGTTTTTCCCTTAAAAAAGTTCTTTTTTTTATCAAAAGAATAACGATTAGAGGCATTGTTATTAGTCATCTTATTCTATGGTAAACTGATTTACGATTAGTCTTGAATTAGATTTACAGATTTAAAAATCGGCAATAAAAGTACTGTTTTTGTTTATAAAATAAAAGATAGCATAGTCTATTTAACGAAATATGTTGTTCGATTATACTTTTTTACCAGTTATTACAAAAGCAGACTTCCTTGTTTTTTATATTACCGGATACTGACAATGCAGATTAAATTTTTATAAATTAAAAACTTATGTCAGCTTATCAATTTTGTGTATTGTCTGCATCCGGTAATTTGGATTTTTATTTATTCTATTTAAACATTAGAAGTTGGCCTGAATCGGTTTCATAATGAATGAAAATTCATAGTCTCCGTAATGCAGGCGGTATTGTTCCAGTGGCAGAGTTCCCCAGCTGGTAATACATCCTAATCCCATTTGAGCTTTGTCTATACACATATTTGTGTAATCGACCTGAGGTACCAGTTCGGAATGTCTTTGATCTTTCTGCATTCCGTCATCTAATGAATCTATGGAATAATGTAGGGCGGATGCGGAGAATGGAGCTTCTGCAATAAACATTAATCCATTTCCTCCCTTATTCATTTGTTTCCACCAGCGAATATCTGTTTTGTTTCCGTTTTCTTGCGGGCGGATATATGAATAGAATTGTTCCGATACAGTCTGTGTATAAAGTCCCAGATCCGTTACGTTATTACGGTCGGAATAGTTTTCAACCGGTCCTCTGCCGTAATATTTAATTTGTTCCAGATCTTTTGGCATTTGCATTTGCATACCGAAACGGAACATATCGGATACTTTGGCAGACTTGTCTGCTACCATTTTCTGGGTTACTTTTACCGTTCCTTCGTTGTTAATAACGTAAGTCAGATACAATTTTGCTTTTACGGCATCCATTGTATATTCTGCATTTACAGTCACCATATCATTTACGTTCTTGCCTGTAAGTGATTGCAGCTTTAATCCCGGTTGTTTCCATGCCGCATATACGTTTTGCAGGTTTGCACCCATGTCGTTATCGGTTGGAGCACGCCAGAAGTTCGGAGTCAGTTTGCCGTCTTCTTTCAGCATCGCCATGCCATTTACATCATATCTGCTCAGGAAACCGTCATGTTTGCCAAAATCGATACGGAAATCTTCTCCCTCAACAATCAGGTAATTAACATCATTATCCTTTATTGTTGGAGCAACTGTGGCAATATTTGTTTCCTGTTTGTTCCGGATGTCCAGCTCTTTAGCTTTATATGGGCGAACAACCAGCTGATTTTTAGCTACGGTAAATCCGGCAGGAAGCAGTGGCTCTGCTTTTTTCAGTTTAAATGCAACGTTCAGCAGCAATTCTTTGCATTTGCAAATGCCGTCCGTAGAATAATTCAATTTGACAGAACGGGTTTGTTGCGGGGCAACTTCCAGGTCTTTAACCATTCCGGTTTGCAGCACTTCTCCGTTTGCCAGTAATTCCCATTCGCAATAGTAATTATTCAGGTTACGGAAGAAGTTTTCATTATATACATTTACAACACCGTTAGCCAAGTCGGAAGGAGTTACCCAGATGGATTGGTAGATATGACCTACTTCATACATATGAGGATTCGGTTTACGGTCGGGACTGATCAGTCCGTTGTCCATAAAGTTGTTGTCAGATGCGTCATAACGGTTCCAGTCGCCTCCGTATGCATAGAAAGGAACGCCGTCTTTATTTTTCCAGCGTAAAGACTGGTCGACAAAGTCCCAGATAAATCCGCCCTGGTATTTCGGATATTTACGGACTAAATCCCAGTATTCCTTGAAGCCTCCTTCCGAATTACCCATAGCATGTGCATATTCACATTGGATAAGCGGTTTATCTATGTTCCCTTTACAATATTCTTCACTGTCTTTGTAGTTACGGTACATCGGGCAGAAAATATCGGTGAACTCGTTTGTTCCGGCTTGTTCGTATTGTACGGCACGGCTTTTATCTTCGTTCTTAATCCATTTATAGCAAGCTTCAAAGTTTGGACCGAAACCTGCTTCGTTACCTAATGACCAGAAGATGATAGACGGATGGTTGTAGCCGCGCTGTACGTTACGCTGGTTGCGTTCCAGATGAGCTTTGGCATAGGACGGATTTTTAGCCAGTGTCTGGTCTCCGTATCCCATTCCGTGAGATTCGACATTTGCTTCAGCTACCAGATAGATACCATATTCATCACACAGGTCATACCATAAGTTGTTATCCGGATAATGGCAGGTACGGACCGCATTGATATTAAATTCTTTCATCACCTTGATATCCTGTATCATGCGTTCCGGTGAAACAACATAACCGCCGTCAGGGTCCATTTCATGGCGGTCTGCCCCTTTGAACAGAACCGGTTGTCCGTTGACGAGGATTTGTGCATTTTTCAGTTCTATTTTGCGGAAACCTACTTTTACGGGAATAACTTCCGAAATGTTGTTGCCATCTTTAAATGTAGCAACCAATGTATATAAATCAGGAGTTTCGGCTGTCCATTTCAATGGATTGGAAACTGCCATTTCTGTTGTCACTTTTCCTGAACCTTTTACAGAAGATGTAGCGACAGAGTTTCCTGCTTTATCGAGAAGTTTTAAGTCTACTGTTCCATTGCCTTTAATATTTAAAGCAACATTCAGAGTTGCATCTTTATACTGTGCATCCAAATCGGGAGTAACCCGGATATCCTGTATATATTTCGGATTGCGGGCGTATAGATAACAGTCACGTCCGACACCGGATAAACGGAGGAAGTCCTGGTCTTCGAGGTAAGTACCGTCGCACCAGCGGAAAGTCTGGAAAGCAATCAGGTTTTTACCCGGTTTCAGGTATTTGGTCAGATTGAATTCCGCTTCCAGTTTGCTGTCTTCGCTATAACCGACGAATTGCCCGTTTACCCATAAATACATATTGGAGGTAACCGAACCGAAATGGGCAAAGATTTCTTTGCCTTTCCAATCTGCGGGAATAATGATTTCTTTTCTGTAGGAACCCACATGGTTGTTTTCTACAGGCACTTCCGGAGGGTTGTTCTTAAACTGACTTCTCCATGGATAACCTACATTTACATAAATGGGGTCGCCATATCCGTTCAATTCCCAAAGTCCGGGCACTTTCATAGTATCCCATCCTTTGTCATTAAAATTTGCTTTATAAAAGTCAGTAGGACGCATGTCTGCATTTTTCACCCAATTGAATTTCCATGTACCGTTTAAAGTCATAAAATTCTCGGATGATTCTTTACAGCCCTTTAGTGCACTGTTTTCATTTTTGTAAGCAAAATAGTTGGCGTGCATGGGAGCCCTGTTGATTTCATTCACATTCGGGTCTCGCCATTCGTTGCTTTGAGCAAATGCAGTCGTCCCCAGCAAGGATAAACCGCATACAAGTAAGTTTAGTTTCATATGTGTTTGTTTATAGAGAATTGTTATTCAACCCATTTTTGCCATTTTACGTCATTGTTGTATCCTGCTTCAACCATGGTTTCAACAAATTGCATACCTCTTACCCCGTCGTATACAGTCGGGAAATCCAGACAATTGCCACAAGGTTTTTCTCCTTTTTTAATTGCCATGACAGTGAGGGCAAAGTTTCTGTAAATATTAGCGAATGCTTCGATAAATCCTTCCGGATGTCCGGCTGGTGTCCGGGTGTTCCATAGCGCTTGTTCGCTCAGATAGCCGTTATTGCCTATATTAAGAACTTCGGTTGGACGGTCGGACCATTTCAGTGTCAATGTGTTCGGTTCCATCTGCCGCCATTCCAGTCCACCCTTTTCTCCGTATACGCGGATACGGATGTTGTTTGCTTCTCCTGCTCCGATTTGTGTTGCCGTCAATACGCCGGTTACATCGTTTTCATAATGCAGGAAAGCAGCTCCGTCATCATCAATAGGACGTCCGGGAACGAACGCTTTCAGTTCGGCACATAATTCCTGTACCTTCAGTCCGGTAATATATTCGCTTAGGTGCCAGGCATGTGTACCGATATCGCCTATGCAGCCTGCTTTACCCGAACGTTTCGGGTCTGTACGCCAGCCTGCATTATTTCCACCTTGCAATTCTATGCGGTCGGACAGCCATCCTTGGGTATATTCAACATATACCCGGCGTAGTTTGCCCAGTTCGCCGTTGGCAATGCGTGCTTTTGCTTCTTTTACGGCAGGGTATGCCGAATATACATGGGTAAGAGCCAGTACCAGCCCGGTTTCTTCTACTTTTTGTTGGAGGAGTTTGGCTTCTTCAAGTGAAAAAGTCATCGGTTTATCTACTACGACATGGAAACCTCTTTCAAGAGCCATCATAGCAGGTTCGAAATGCCACCGGTTGGGAGTTACTATGGTAACAAAGTCCATTCGTTCATCTTCCGGCAGAGTCATTTCATGTTCAAACATTTCCTGATAGGAACTGTAGATTCTATCTTCCGGTAAGAAATAGGAAAGCCCTGAGCTTTTAGAAATTTCAGGATCGATACTGAAACATCCGCAAACTAATTCGATCTGGTTGTCCATAAAAGCGGCTCTGCGATGGATTGCTCCGATAAAAGCGTCGCTACCTCCGCCTACCATTCCCATTCTTAACTTTCTGTTCTTCATGATATATTAAATTTTTAGTGAATTGAGAGCTTAAAAATATAACTGTTGTAGTTGTATAAGCTTCTTCTGTGCTGGTTCAAAATTACAAAATAAGGAAATATGAGCATACCTTTTGTATTGATTATTTTCTCTTTTAAAGCGGAAAGAGAGCAGATTGCATCATTTTCGGGAAAAAGTGAAACATTATCTCAAATTTGAGACAGGAGGATAATGTGGTGGAAAAAGAAAAAAGAAGATATTTGATTTTGAATGATGGTTTGGATGAATAGAAGAACCAGGTACGCGGATGACCCCAGATTGGGCGGATTAGAACGGATTTTAAAATTATTCTTATCCGTCTTAATCCGTCCAATCCGCGTTGTCCGTAAACCTGGTTCTTCTGTTTCAGGGTCTTATTGCATTATTCCATTCCCGGATTTTGCTTTATTGCCGTATTACGTTTGATTTCGTCACGTTTGATAGGTGCAAAGTATAGTTTGTTGTCCCATTTGCGTGTTTCACGGAAAGATAAATCGGTTACATAATAGGTGTAATCCCATTTCTTTTCATCATGGATATAAGGTAATTTGGAACTTTGTCCTTGTTTCAGGCGTGCAACGATTGCGATACCTGTTACTTCGCGAATCACGTTCGGGGCGATCATCCAGCGACGGATATCATAATAGCGGGAGTTTTCATATGCCAGTTCGGAGCGGCGTTCACGCTGGAGGAATTTACGCATATTTTCCTGGTCGAATGCTTGTCCGCGCTTAGTCAGTGTGGTTTTTGTATCCGGGCGTCCGATGCGTCCGCGCAAATCATCCAGAAAATCGGCAGCATCATCCAATTCGTTTAATTCAATGCATGCTTCTGCTGCAATTAAATACATTTCAGCTAAGCGGATGTACGGATAGGTTGCTGTTTGCCAGTTATGTTCGGTGGCATTGAATTTGGTGTCTATCAGTTTCTTTTCAACATAGCCGGTAACGGAGCCATTCCAGTTTTCAATAGAAGATTTACGGGTGTCTACGCCATTAACCCCTTTAAATGTGATTTCTTTTGTCGGATTGCCTTGTTTGTCATAAGCGACAGGTGCTTTAATATCACTGCCATCCGGAGATTCATAGAATCCCATTTGTAAAGTACCCAGTGGAGTCGGGTCGAATGCAGCCGCATCGGATGGACGTGGACGTCCCCATTCCAATCCATCATAACCGATAGTCGCATAGAAGCGAGGTTCACGGTTCAGGTACGGATTTTTTGTGGTCGTTTCTTCTATTTTCAACATAGAATTGTTGATTGTGCCATCTTCCATTTCGAAAGACATAACCAGATCGTTTGTCGGTGTAACGCCTCCCCAGTTGTGGTAACCGTTAGGCCCGTGGCATTGAGCTGCGCGGTTACGAACGTTACTGTCGTCCACATCTTTATTGATGAATTGTTTGTAGAAGATAGATTCCGAATTGTTTGTCAAAGAAATATCGTGGTATTTATCTGCAATTTCCATGATTGTATTTGCATTACAATCAACAAGAGTATAATTTTTCAGGCCGATAACTTCTTTTGCTGCATCTCTTGCCTGTTCGTATAGCTTTTTACGATCTCCATTGTATTGGTTGCATTCCAATGTGTTGACAGAGCGGTCTGCAAATAACGGACTGGCAACATGCAACAGGATACGGGCCTTTAATGCTTTTGCTGCCCCTTGGGTAGCACGTCCCGGATCTGCTGTTTCGGGAAGCAATGGAATCGCTTTTTCTATATCCTTTAAGATAAAGTCCAGGCAATCTGCCATATTGCTGCGGGGAAGGCTTAATTGGGATGCTTCTTCTATGGAATAAGTTTTATCAACTAAAGGAACTCCGCCAAAACCTCTTACCAGTTCTGTATACAGGTAAGCGCGCAGAAAAAGAACCTCACCCTTCATGATTTTTAAATTGTAACCAACTTTTTCCGGAACTTTATCTATATTTTCCAAAAACAGGTTGGTACGATAAATCCCTTTGTAAGCATTATACCATTTGAACGGGCATTTGTCGTCATCATACCAACGGAGGTCGCTACCCGAAACAGTGGCCTCGTTGATCGCCTTCATTCCATAATCGTGGGTAAAGTAAGCATCATCAGTTAAAGCTGAAGTGTTGGATTCTTCCGAGCCATGAACGATGTAAGCATAAATGTCGTTTACCACAGCTTGTACAAGACCGGCATCCGACCATACAGCATCTTCTGCATACTGGTCTTCCGGTTTTAAATCCATGAAATCGGAACAGGAGTTCATGGATACCGTTAATCCTAATGTTGCCGCAAGGCATATATATTTAAATGTCTTTTTCATAATTTACTCTGTTAGAAGGTTGCTTGAACACCAAAATTAATAACTCGTCTCAGCGGATAGGAGGATAAGTCTTTGTTTCTCTGTTCCGGGTCTGCATCTTTAATACCGTCGATAGTAAAGATGTTGGAAGCGTTTGTATACAGGCGTAATTTGGAGAAGCCCACATTTTTCAAGGCGTCCAGATTGAAAGTGTAGCCCAGTTCAACATTTTTCAAACGCAGGTAATCTGCATTTTTCAGGAAGTAAGTACTGTTATTGGACGGACTTACCCAATATTGATTTTCACGTTCGTAGGTACGCGGACCGTTTGCATCCGGATTTTCCGGTGTCCAGCGTTCGTCGTAATAACGTTTCAAGAAGTTACCGATTGTGCCTGACCATGTCTGGATATACATTTGCCCGCCTAAACCAGCCTGGAATAAAGCCATGATGTCCCATCCTTTCCAGCTTGCTCCTAATGTGATGCCGGCTACGAAGCGAGGCTCGTCGGTCTTGTCTGAACGTATACGGTCGTCTGCATCGATTTTACCGTCGCCATTCACATCGCGGAAACGGATGTCTCCGGGAACGGCCGATGTTTTCTTGTTGCCGTTGGCATCCAGAATCGGTTTACCGTCTTTATCCTGTTCTTCGCCCCAAGTTGGATAGCTGTTGATTTCAGCCTGGTTGTGGAAGATTCCATCGGCTACATAATACAGGTTAGCACCTACCGGCATGCCTGTCGATTCCTGATAAGAAGGAATCCCCGGCGTTTCGTCCCAGAATAAAATCTTATTTTTCGCATAAGTCATGTTAAATGAAGCATAGTAATCTACATTTCCGGCTCTGTCGTTCCAGCTTACCAGCATTTCCATACCCCGGTTGCACATCTCTCCGATATTTTCTTTCGGAAGAGTGATACCTGTTATTTCCGGTAAAGAAGCATTTCTTGAAATCAGCATATGGGTACGTTTATGGTAAAAAGCATCGGCTTCGACACTTAAACGGTTTTGCAGGAATTTGAAGTCCATACCGACATTGTAAGTCGTTCCTACTTCCCAGGTAATATTCGGGTTCGGAGTACGTGTCGGATACAAACGTTTTTGTTCTGTTCCGTTGAAAATGGAACCGTAGGTTGTAAATCCGTATGTGTTCAGGTATTGAATGGAACGGTCATAATTGTTATTGGAGTCCAGTAGAGCATCGTTACCTGTCTGTGAAACAGAAGCACGCAGTTTGAAGTAGTCGATAAAACGGATGTTTTCTTTCCACCAGTTTTCTTCGGAAGCACGCCATGCAACAGACACGCCGGGGAAGAATCCGTACCGTTTATCTTTCGGGAAGCGGTAAGAACCGTCGGCACGCCATACGAATTCAAATAAATAACGTTCCATAAAGTTGTAAGATACACGTCCGAAATAGTTTAAACGGGCTTCTTTCCATGAATAACCGGAGTTTCTTTGTCCTTCGTCCGAACCCAGGCTCAGTTCGGGATTTAAGTCGGAGATAAAACCTTTGCGATAGGCATCCGTATATTGCTTGTGTTTTTTCTGGGCTTCCACACCAACTGTAATGCCAATGTTGTGTTTGCCGAAAGTACGGTTATAATCGATCAGGCCATTCACCATCCAGTCTGTTTGGTCTGAATGTTCTCTTGTTAATTCAGGTTCTTCGATCCAGCGCTTGGCACCGCTTAGACCGGAACTGTCTTCATGTATATTATCCCATGAGTAAAGGACGATCGGTTTTTTAAATAATCTTCTGTTGTAGAAATGTACGTCATAAGAAGCATTACCACGCAAACTCAAACCTTCAACCCAAGGTATCTGAATATTTACAGAGGCGTTGTTCTGGATATAGTAGTTCTTTTGTTTGTCGAATCCGGCATAATCCGTACAGGTTACGGCCGGGTTATCGCCACGTTCGATATCCGGTCCCGGTTCTCCGGTAGGCCAGAATGCCGGCTGTGTCGGTTTGCTGCGTCGGATACCGGCGAAAATATCACCTGCGCTTTTTGCCGGATACTGGGTGTTTTCCATACGGGCCGTTGTTCCTATTTGGAAACTTACATATTTGCTCGTTTTTATATCCAGGTTGGTACGCAAGCTGAATTGGTCGTAGCGGTTTGCCGAGTTTTTATATAGACCGTCTTCACCATTAGCAGCCAGGTTGACATAATATTTTACTTTTTCAGTACCACCGCTTACACCTACGTCGGCACGGTATAAAGGAGATGCGTTTTTCAATACCGTATCAAACCAGTCCGTATTGGGATGTCCCCAAGGGTCGCTACCGTCCTGAAACTTTGTCAAATCATCCTGGCTGTATGTGCCCGGGTTGATTTCATTCATCATGGTTGCATATTCGAAGGCGTTACACATTTTCGGTAAACGGCTGGGTTGTGAGAAACCGCCGCTGGCATTGAAAGACACGGTCGGTTTACCCTCTTTGCCTCGTTTTGTAGTAATCAAAATTACACCGTTTGCTGCACGGGCTCCGTAGATAGCAGCAGAGGCGTCTTTCAAAACGGAGATTGTTTCAATTTCATTCGGATTGATACGGTTCATACCGCCATCACGGTCTGGGATACCGTCGATTACAACCAGCGGGTCCTTACTACCCAGAGAGTTTGTACCGCGGATACGGATTGTTGTACCGCCACCGCCCGGTTCGTCGGCTGTCTGGAAACCGATGACACCCGGCATACGTCCTACCATACCGTTTGTCAGGTTGGTAGTAGGAGAGGCAAGTAGTTCATCACCTGTTACGCTGGCGACAGAACCGGTAACCGTAACCTTTTTCTGCGTGCCGTAACCGACAACTACTACTTCATCCAGTTTTTGAGTGTCTTCTTTTAGCGTTACATTAATAGATGATTGGTTCCCTGCTGTAATTTCCTGAGGCTGGTATCCGATATAGGAAAATACGAGCGTTGCATTAGCCGGTATTTCCAGGCTGTATTTACCATCCATATCGGTAATAATACCGATTGTAGTACCTTTTACAGATACGTTTACACCGATTAAGGGTTCGCCGTTGGCGTCGACAACAGTCCCTTTGATTGTTTTTTGCTGGGCAAACACTGTGGTTGTACATAGCGCGAGGAACAGTAAGGTTAACATCCTGAATAGGTGGCATGTCCCGCGATTGTTAGTGAGTGTGCTTTTCTTAAAAGATTCTTCCATACTCTTTGTGTTATTAATGAATATAAGGTTAAAAAACATAGAGGACGTATCCGTCCAAGTGAATTTTGAATTTTAAAATTATGTTACCATTGCTGTTTGTGTTAATTAGGTGTTTATAATGAGAGAGATTGTTTTTGTGAATTTTGTTTGTGAAAATTGATTGAATAAATGAACATTGGATAAACAGTTTTGTTTTGAGAGGCAACTTGTTTCAGGAGGTCTCTATGAGAGGTTTTGTCCGGATTGAATACGCAAGACAAGCAAGCATTAATATACTTGCCCTCTTGATTAAATAATTAATCGTACTTCGTCTCATACTCAAAATAATTTGAGGTAAACACTTGAATCTGTCTCTAATTCTATTCATGGCGGTAAATCACAAGCTTTGTTAATAGTTTTTCACTATTCAATGCTGCAAATATATTACAAAATGTTATATGTGCAAAAATAAATGAAATAAATTATTGCATTATATATTAATTTTTTTTAGCTACAATTGTTAAATTGCCCGTATGAATAACATCTTAGAGAATATAGATACAATACGAAGAAATAAAGGTTATTCGCAGGAATACCTGGCTGCCCAGATTGGAATGAAACAAGCTGGATTAAGCCTTATCATGTCCGGCGAAAGAGAACTTAAGTATAATACTTTATTGCAGATTGCAAAGGTATTACAGGTGTCTGTAGTCGATATTATTACATTTCCGGACAAATACACGCTTACCAAAGGGGGAGAAGTTATAACGGAGGCTGTATTACAAATAAAATTAGACCCGGAAAAAAAAGACCAGGTACTTAAAATTGTTTTTGGGGAACAAGCTTCGGAATTATTAAAATCCAAATAATTGGAAGAGGAGAGAATTCTTACTGTTTCTTTTAACGTAAGCACGGAAGGAGAGGCTCGAACTCCCGACACCTGGTTTTGGAGACCAGTGCTCTACCAACTGAGCTACTTCCGTATTGCGGGTGCAAAGGTAGGATAATATTTTTAATATGCAAGAGATTTAAAAAAGTTCTTAGACGATTTGTTTACTCCGGGCCGGGCCGGTAGTTTTTATTTGTAGTTATGTTTTCGGGAATCATAACTATGGTTTTAGAAAATCATAGTTATGGTTTTGAAAAATCATAACTATGAATGATAAATTATTCCAGTCCGGTGGGCAATCTTTGCCCATAACCTGTCTGATTGTTAAATATCGCTGAACTTTCTATTTTTATGAATAATCTGAATGTTGTATGGGGAAACTGTTTATCTTTGGCGCAATCAAGTAAAAATGTTAATCCGATCTATTATCAAAAAGTAAATGGTATGAAAGATGAACTTAAAATGAATGCGAACCTTTTGGTTGCAGCTCTCCAGAAACCCTCTTGTGAATTTACTAAAGCCGATATTATTTCTTATATAGAAGAAAATAGTATCCGCATGGTCAATTTTATGTATCCGGCCGGTGACGGACGCCTGAAGACATTGAATTTTGTGATAAATAATGCAGCTTACTTGGATGCAATCCTGACTTGTGGAGAACGTGTGGATGGTTCAAGCCTGTTTTCTTTTATCGAAGCGGGAAGTAGCGACCTGTATGTAATACCTCGTTTCCGTACGGCTTTTATTGACCCGTTTGCGGAAATTCCGACTTTGAGCATGCTGTGTTCCTTCTTTAATAAAGACGGCGAACCGCTGGAAAGTTCTCCTGAGTATACTTTGTATAAGGCAAGCAAGGCTTTCACCGAAGTAACAGGAATGGAATTTGAAGCGATGGGAGAACTTGAATATTATGTAATATCCGACGAAGAAGAACTGTTCCCGGCAACAGATCAGCGTGGCTACCACGAATCCGGACCATATGCCAAGTTTAACCAGTTCCGTACGCAATGTATGCAGTATATCGCACAGGCCGGCGGGCAGATAAAATACGGTCATTCCGAAGTTGGTAATTTTACTTTGAATGGAAAAGTATATGAGCAGAATGAAATTGAGTTTTTACCGACGAAGGTAGAAGATGCTGCAGACCAGTTGATGATTGCCAAATGGGTAATCCGTAACCTGGCCTATGAATATGGATTGGATATCACGTTTGCTCCTAAAATTACGGCAGGTAAAGCCGGTTCGGGCTTGCATGTTCATATGCGTATTATGAAAGACGGCAAGAACCAGATGCTGGCAAACGGTGTATTGTCGGAAACGGCACGTAAGGCGATAGCTGGAATGATGAAGTTGGCTCCGTCTATTACTGCATTCGGTAATACCAATCCGACTTCTTATTTCCGTCTGGTACCTCACCAGGAAGCTCCTACCAATATTTGTTGGGGTGACCGGAACCGTTCCGTATTGGTACGTGTGCCGCTCGGATGGGCTGCAAAGAAAGATATGTGTGCATTGGCAAATCCGTTGGAAAAAGATAGCCATTACGATACGACTCAAAAACAAACCGTAGAAATGCGTTCGCCGGATGGTTCTGCCGACTTGTACCAGCTACTTGCCGGATTGGCTGTAGCCTGCCGTCATGGTTTTGAAATTCCGGATGCATTGGAAGTTGCCGAAAAGACGTATGTAAATGTAAATATCCACCAGGATGAAAATAAAGACCGTCTGAAATCTTTGGATCAACTGCCGGATAGTTGTATGGCTTCCGCAGAACGTTTGCAGAAACAGCGTGCTGTTTTCGAACAATACAAAGTATTTAGTCCGAGCATGATCGATGGCATTATTAAAAAGTTGAAAGATTATAATGACTTGACCTTGCGTGAGGATTTAAAAAATGACCCGGAAGGCATGCTGGAATTGGTAACACGTTATTTCCATTGCGGATAACCTGTCTATCTTCCTAAATTTAAGGTATTTTATGGGTTGACTGTTAAAGAACATAGTTCTCAAACAGCCGGCCCATAATTGTTTTTCTCCTGCACAATCTCTAATTTGCGGGCTCATGAACGGAAAGTTTGTGAATAGATATTATTGTTAAACATAAAATACCTTGATATCATGAAAGTATACCAAACAAATGAAATTAAGAACATCTCAATCTTGGGAAGTTCGGGCTCTGGGAAAACCACTCTCGCTGAAGCGATGCTTTACGAGGGTGGAGTTATAAAACGTCGCGGTACTGTAGATGCGGGAAATACAGTGAGCGATTATTTCCCGGTTGAGAAGGAGTATGGTTACTCGGTATTCTCGACCGTTTTCAGTGTAGAATGGCAGGATAGAAAGCTTAATTTCATAGATTGTCCGGGTTCTGACGATTTTATCGGAGGTGCTGTTTCCGCTTTGAATGTTACGGATACCGCATTGATGGTACTGAATGCTCAATATGGGGTGGAAGTAGGAACAATCAACCAGTTCAGGTATACGGAACAATTCCATAAACCGGTTATTTTTGTTGTCAATCAGTTGGATAACGATAAGGCTGACTACGATGGAACAATTGCTCAGCTGAAAGATATGTATGGCAGCAAGGTGGTGCCTATCCAGTATCCGGTTTCAACCGGTGCTTCTTTCAATGCCGTTGTCGATGTATTGAAAATGAAAATGTACCGCTGGAAACCGGAAGGTGGTGTTCCCGATGTACTGGAAATCCCTGCTGAAGAAATGGATAAAGCAATGGAACTCCATAAAGCATTGGTGGAAGCTGCGGCAGAAAACGATGACATGCTGATGGAAAAATTCTTCGAAGAAGGTACATTGAGTGAAGACGATATGCGTGCCGGTATTCGTGCCGGTTTGGTTATCCGTGGTATGTTCCCCGTATTCTGTGTATGTGCCGGTCGTGATATGTGCGTTCGCCGTACGCTCGAATTTCTCGGCAATGTAGTTCCTTGTACGGATAAAATGCCGCGTTTGGTTACAACCGAAGGTGTTGAAGTTACTCCAGACTCCAATGGTCCTACCAGCCTGTTCTTCTTTAAGACAACGGTAGAACCTCATATCGGACAGGTATCTTATTTCAAAGTGATCTCCGGAAAAGTAAAAGCAGGGGATGATTTATTGAATGCAGACCGTGGTTCAAAAGAACGTATTGCACAGTTGTTCTCCGTGGCAGGACAGACCCGTACGGAAGTATCCGAAATGGTAGCCGGAGATATCGGTGCTACAGTGAAACTGAAAGACGTACGTCGTGGTAATACCTTGAATGGCAAAGGTTGCAACTATCGTTTTGACTTTATTAAGTATCCGGATCCGAAATATCGCCGTGCTGTGAAGCCGGTAAATGAGGCAGATTCGGAAAAAATGATGGAAATTCTGTTCCGCATGCGCGAAGAGGACCCGACATGGATGGTTGAACAGTCTAAAGAATTGAAACAGACAATTATTTCGGGTCAGGGTGAATTCCATCTCCGTACGTTGAAATGGAGAATTGAAAATAACGATAAATTGCCAATCGAATTTCTGGAACCGAAAATCCCATATCGTGAAACGATCACGAAAGCGGCACGTGCAGATTATCGGCATAAGAAACAATCCGGTGGTGCCGGACAGTTTGGTGAAGTTCATCTGATTGTCGAGCCGTATTACGAAGGCATGCCGGCTCCGGATATGTACCGTTTCGGTGGACAGGAATACAAAATCAGCGTACGTGATACCCAGACTGTAGAGTTGGAATGGGGCGGCAAACTGGTATTTATAAACAGTATTGTGGGCGGTGCTATTGATGCCCGTTTCTTGCCTGCTATCCTGAAAGGTATCATGGCGCGTATGGAACAGGGTCCGTTGACCGGTTCGTATGCCCGCGACGTGCGCATCATTGTTTACGATGGAAAGATGCACCCGGTAGACAGTAATGAAATTTCATTTATGCTGGCTGGACGTAATGCCTTCAGTACAGCCTTTAAAGAAGCCGGTCCTAAAATATTGGAACCTGTATATGATGTAGAGGTTTCTGTTCCGGCAGATTATCTGGGCGACGTAATGAGCGATTTGCAGGGACGTCGTGCCATAATCATGGGTATGAACAGTGAGAAAGGTTACGAAAAGCTGCTGGCTAAAGTACCTTTGAAAGAGATGTCTTCGTATTCAACCTCTTTAAGTTCCATCACCGGTGGACGCGCTTCATTTACAATGAAGTTTGCAGCTTACGAGCTGGTTCCTTCCGATGTTCAGGAAAAGCTGTTGAAAGCATACGAAGCTTCTCAGGCAGAAGATTGATTTGGATTTTCTATAAATTGAAAATTGGCTGCTCCTGTGAAGGAGTGGCCTTTTTATTTGTATCCCATATTGTGTGAACGGACGGATAAAGTGTTTTTAATTCCGGAGATATGAAAGAGGTTTTTCATCCGCTTGTCGTATCTCCGTAATATGAAGTATGTTCTTTTGTAGTGTGTTAATACGAAGAACATGAAATTTAGAAAGTACTATCCGACTATTGTCCTTTCGGACATCCACCTTGGTTCGGAACATTCGAAAACCGAGGAAGTAACGAATTTCCTTAAACATGTAAACTGCGGCCGTCTGATATTGAATGGAGATATTATCGATGGCTGGCAACTGCAAAAATCCGGACGCCGCTGGAAACAACAACAAACGGATTTCTTCAAAGTACTTATGAAAATGATGGAGAAGCAGGGCACCGAGATTATCTATATCCGTGGGAACCATGATGATTTTCTCGATAAACTGGTCCCTTTCTCTTTTTCAAATCTTACCATTGTAAAAGATTATCTGTTGAACAGCCACGGCAAACGCTATCTGGTTACTCATGGCGATATATTCGATACGGTGACTTCCCATATGCGCTGGCTTGCCATGCTGGGGGATATGGGGTACACTTTCCTGCTTTGGCTGAATAAAATATATAACCAGAAACGGGAAAAACAGGGAAAACCTTATTTCTCCCTGGCGCAACATGTAAAGCATAAAGTAAAAAGTGCCGTTTCCTATATCTCCGATTTTGAAAAGGAACTGGTGACGCTGGCGGAAGCAAAGAAACTGGACGGTATTATTTGCGGACATATTCATCAGGCGGCAAACGTATGGTACGGTTCTGTTCATTATCTGAATTCCGGCGACTGGGTGGAGAGTATGACTGCACTGGTCGAAAATGAACAAGGAGAGTGGAGCATCATTCATTATGATAAAGCTGTCTATGGAAACGTGGAGGCTGTGTATTCCAATGAACTTTATGCGGAAGTAATATGAAAATACTTTTTATCATTCAGGGAGAAGGGCGCGGACATCTTACCCAAGCTTTGTCTTTGCGGGGAAAATTAACGGATGAAGGGCATCAGGTGGTAGGTGTACTGGTAGGCAAGAGCCCGGCACGTAAACTGCCGTCCTTCTTTACGGAGAAAATAGGCGTGCCTGTTTATCCGTTCGAAAGTCCGAACTTCCTGCCTTCTGCCAAGAATAAGCAGGTCAATCTGCTTGGCAGTGTCGGATATAATCTTTTCCGGTTGCATAAATATGCGGCAAGTATTCATTATATCAACCGTATGATAAAGGAAACAGGTGCTGATGTGGTAGTAAACTTTTATGAATTGCTGACGGGGCTGACTTATCTGTTTTGCCGTCCGAAAGCATTGATGGTTTGTATAGCACATCAGTACCTGTTTCTTCATCCGGATTTTGTGTTTCCGAAATTGAATCCGGTGTCGTTGGCATCTTTGAAGTTCTTTACCCGTATCACAGCGATAGGAGCCGCAAAGAAACTGGCTTTGTCTTTCCGTAAAATGAGGGAAGTACCTTCGGATAATCTGGTTGTCGTACCTCCGTTATTAAGGCGTGAAGTTCTGGAAGCGACTGCCTCGGCGGGGAATTATTTGCACGGCTACTTACTGAACAGCGGTTTTAGCGAAGAGATAAAAAACTGGCATGAGAAACATCCGGCTGTCGGGTTGCATATCTTTTGGGATAAAAAAGGGGTGGAGCAAGAGGTAAAGGTTGATAATCGTCTTTCTTTCCACCAGTTGAACGATACGCTTTTTATTCGCTATATGGCTGGGGCAAAAGCATATGCCACAACTGCCGGTTTTGAATCGGTTTGCGAAGCGATGTATCTGGGGAAACCTGTATTGATGGTACCCACCCATATCGAACAGGCTTGCAATGCTTGTGATGCGGTTCGTTCCGGAGCCGGGGCGATTAGCGAATGCTTTAATTTGGACGAATTACTTCGCATATCGGAATCCCACCAACCGGACCCCTCTTTTGTCCACTGGGTAAAACAGGCGGACTGGCTGATACTTCGGGAATTCCGTCCGGATTTATTGATGGATGAAGTTCCGTCAACACCTTTGCACCGTTTCTTTATGAGATGGGCCTATCGGATAGGGAAGTCATTACCTATTTAAACCGTCCGGATTATAGGTCCTTTTTCGCGGGAGCCTTGTCAGTGCCTGCACCGATGAGGCTTCAGCTTATAGTCTGATGAAAGAAATGTTTCCATTGGTTTAGTTATAAGTTAATTAAAAGGTTATTTTTGTTGTAAAAGCAATATTCTACAACCATTTTTAATGTGGGTAAAGATAAGGAAAAACGGTATGTCTATATTTATTTAAAAAGAAAATACCACTCGAACAGACGAATCCTTTTTGTCAATTCGTTTGTTCGAGTGGTATGTATTGTTACCTTTCAGGAACCGGTGGAAATGTCCTTATGCATTCAGCACCTTGCGGAACCGTACAAGAAATTCTTTGGCTTCGTCCATGCTGAGGCAGAGGGGAGGAAGCAGACGGATGGTATTTGTTCCGGCAACGCCTGTAAATACTTTTTCTTCGAACAGCAGTTTCTGGCGTACTTCTTTGATGGATTCTTCAAACTCGATACCAATCATCAAACCGCGTCCGCGGATTTCCTTGATACCCGGAAGTTTATGAAGTTCTTCCAAAAGAAAAGCCCCTACATTCGCAGCATTATCAATCAGCTTTTCATTTTCCATAATCTCCAGTATGGCTATTGCGGCAGCGCAAGCCAGATGGTTTCCACCAAAAGTAGTACCCAACATACCGTAGATAGGCTTGAACTCTGGACTGATAAGCAATCCGCTCATCGGAAAACCGTTGCCGATACCTTTTGCTACTGTAATCAAATCCGGTTTGATACCTGCATACTGGTGGGCGAAGAATTTACCGCTACGTCCATAGCCGGATTGTATTTCATCCAGAATCAGGCAGGCATTGTACCGGGTACATAGAGCACGCAGTTCCTGCATGAATGTATCCGCAGGCAGTTGTATGCCTCCTACACCCTGTATACCTTCGATAATAACGGAAGATACATCCCCTTTTTTCAGTTCGGCTTCTACTGCTGCCGCATCATTCAGGGGAAGATAAGTAACTGCCAGGTCTTCGTTTACCGGAGCTATGATTTTAGGATTATCCGTTACGCGTACCGCTGCGGATGTACGTCCGTGGAAAGCATGTTTGAAAGCCAGAACCCGCTTTTTGCCGTTGTGGAAAGAAGCCAGTTTCAACGCATTTTCGTTTGCTTCCGCACCGGAGTTGATCAGAAACAATGAATAGTCATCGTAGTCGGAAGCCTTACCTAATTTATCGGCAAGCTTCTGTTGCAGGCTGTTAATAACGGAATTGGAATAAAATCCCAACTTGTTCACCTGTTCCGTAATTGCTTTTACATATGTCGGATGACTATGTCCTACCGAGATAACGGCATGCCCGCCATATAAATCGAGATACTCGTTCCCTTCCGTATCCCATACATGACACCCTTTGCCTTTTACAATCTCTATATTAAATAAAGGATAAACGTCGAATAGTTTCATCTTTTTATTAGTATTGTATTTCTTTTTAATTGTCAACTGTCACTTGTCAACTGTCAACTGTTAAAACGCTGACGGTTTCAAATGCAGCCCGACTGTCTCTTCCAGTCCGAACAGCAGGTTCATATTGTGAACAGCCTGTCCGCTTGCACCTTTCAGCAGGTTATCTATCATGGAAATAATCAGCAGTTTGTCTTCATGCTTTTGCAGATAGATAAGACATTTGTTCGTATTTACCACCTGCTTCAGGTCCGGATTCTTATCTGTGATAAAGGTAAATGAATGGTCGTCATAGTATTCTTCGTAGATACGTTTGATTTCCGGCAATTCAATTTTGCAATCCAGATAAGTGGTCGCGAAAATACCCCGTGAGAAGTTTCCGCGTACCGGAATGAAATTGATGGAACTGCTAAAGCTGTTCTGCAATTGACGCAGGCTCTGACCTATCTCTGCCAGATGCTGGTGGGTAAAAGGCTTGTAAATGGATATATTGTCGTTGCGCCAGCTAAAATGCGAAGTAGAGGAGGGTTTTACTCCTGCTCCGGTTGAACCGGTGATCGCATTTACATGCAGTTCCGAATTCAGCATCAGATGTTTGGCAAGCGGCAGAATACCTAACTGGATACAGGTGGCAAAACATCCCGGGTTGGCAATATGCATAGAATTGCAGATACGGCGGCGGTTCAGTTCGGGCAGACCGTAAACGAAGTCGTGTTCCGGGCTTTCGATACGGTAGTCCATGCTGAGGTCGATAATCTTTACATTTTCCGGTACTTCGTGGCTTTCCATAAACTTTTTGGTATCGCCATGGGCTGTACAGAAGAAAAGTAAATCGATGCTGTCCAACGGAAGTTGGTTGGTGAAACGTAAATCGGTTTCCCCATACAGTCCTCCGTGTACATCGGTTATCAGATTACCTGCATTGCTGGTACTGTTGATAAATACTATTTCTGCGTCCGGGTGATTAAGCAGCAGGCGGATAAGTTCGCCTGCCGTATAACCAGCACCACCAATAATCCCTATTTTAATCATATTTCTTCGTCCTTATGGTTAGTATAATAAACACGCAACGGCGTAGAAAGCACTTTGATAAATCCTTTTGCGTCGTCGGCTGTCCATCCTTTCTGCATTTCGCCGTATTCGCCGAATTTAGTCTTAACCAAATCGTCTTTCGAATCTACGCCGACAGTAGAAAATGACAACGGACGGAGTTCAAGGATAACCGTACCGTTTACGTTACGCTGAGATTCCTGCAACATGGCTTCGATGTCGCGCATTACCGGTTCCAGATACTGGCTTTCGTGTAGGAACATTCCGTACCAGTTGGCTACCTGGTCTTTCCAATATTGCTGCCATTTGCTCAATGTATATTTCTCAAGGAAACGGTGTGCGCCGATAATCAGCATGGGGGCGGCTGCTTCGAAACCAACGCGTCCTTTGATACCGATAATTGTATCTCCTACGTGCATATCGCGTCCGATACCGTAAGCCGCACCTATCTCTTCTATTTTCTGGATGGCTTTGATTTTGTCTTCGAATACTTCTCCGTTTACAGCATGGATTTCACCATTCTTAAATTCAAGGCGCAATTCTTCACTGCCTTCTTTTTCCACTTGTTTCAGGTAAGCGCTTTCCGGCAATCCTTGTGCAGAGTCGAGGATTTCGCCTCCGCAGATAGAAGTTCCCCATAAGCCCACATTGTAAGAATATTTCAGTTTGGTGAAATCAGCTTCGAAACCATGTTCTTTCAGGTAATTGATTTCATATTCACGGCTTAAAGCCATATCGCGGGTCAATGTGATAATTTCCACATTCGGAGCCAAGACGAGGAATGTCATATCAAAACGAATCTGGTCGTTGCCGGCGCCGGTCGAACCGTGAGCAATGGCATCCGCTCCGATTTCGTTGGCATAGCGGGCGATAGCCAATGCCTGGAAGATACGTTCCGAGCTAACAGAGATAGGATAGGTCCCGTTACGCAATACGTTACCGAATACCATATATTTCAGGCTCTTGTCATAATATTCTTTCGTTACGTCGATAGTCACATATTTGGCAGCACCCAGTTTGTATGCATTTTCTTCATTCTTTTTCAACTGTTCTTCGCTGAAACCGCCTGTGTTGGCACAAGCTGCATACACTTCGTATCCTTTTTCCTTAGCCAGATACATAACGGTGAATGAGGTATCCAAACCTCCGCTGAATGCAACTACTACTTTCTTTTTCATCTTTGTTCTCGTTTTATATATTATAGACTTTTTATTTTCTTCTTATTTATGAATGCTTTTCCGATTCGCGTTTGATGTTGCGCGGGTCTGCCGGGTCATACAACATAGCTGTGCAAATACAGAATTTACGTTCTTTGGCTAACAGGATGCTATGGTTGATACAACCTTCGCAGCCATGCCAGAAAGCATCATCGTCGGTCAGTTCATTGAATGTAACGGGTACATATCCCAGTTCCGTATTCATTTTCATTACGGCGGCACCCGATGTCAGACTGAATATTTTAGCTTTCGGCCATCGTAAACGAGCCAGTGCGAAAGACGCTTCTTTGATACGTTTGGCAAGGCCTAAACCACGGAATTTCTCTACTACTATTAAACCGGATGTGGCTACATATTGTTTGTTCCCCCAGGATTCGATGTAGCTGAAACCGGCAAACTCTTCTCCGGCGAGAGCGATAATCGCTTTGCCTTCTTTCATTTTCTGTGCTACATATTCGTGGGTACGTTTAGCAATACCTGTTCCGCGGACTTTGGCTGCGGCTTCGATAGTTTCGAGGATTGTGTCGACATAGGCTTCGTGTGAAGCGTCGGCAACCATTACGTCAATTTCAATTTCTTGTGCCATTTTTATATTTGTTCTTTTTATCTGCCTGTTATGTTATTTAGATGAAATTCGCTAATGCCCTGACAACTTTGTCGCGGCTGATTCCCTCCCTCGGAATAATCAGGATGGTGTCGTCGCCGGCAATCGTACCTATTATTTCGTTCGGGGCGTGTGCATCGATATCCGAAGCAATCCCCATTGCATATCCGGGACGCGTTTTTACAACGGCGAGATTTCCCGAAAATTCAATGTTGGGATGGTGTGCCGTCTGCTCTTTCCCCGGTTGCATAAGTGATGTGTAGTCGGGAAGATGGTATTTGTAATTCCCGTTTCCATCGTGTACTTTGACAACTTTCAACTGCTTTATGTCGCGTGACAATGTCGCTTGGGTAACCTGGAAACCCTTTAGCTCCAATTGTTTAAGGAGCTCTTCCTGGTTACTTATCGTTTCTGTCTGTATGATGCGGCAGATCGCATTTAATCGTTCTTTTTTTGTACTCATCCTGTATATTTATGCAAAACGACTGCAAATATAGCGGATGTTATTGAATAAATATACATATAAGCCTTCTTTTTTGTATAATTCTGCATCTTTTATACAGATTGAGCAAAAAGGGGGCAAGGGTTGTTATATTAATGAAAGTATAATATTTTTACAGAATCAAAATAATAGCATTAAACGAATGAAAAAGATTATAGGTTTATATTTTGTAATACTTTTAGTATTAAGTAGTTGTGCAAGTGTTCCCTTGACGGGCAGAAAACAGGTGTTGTTGGTATCCGACCAGGAGGTTCTCTCTTCGAGCCTGACGCAGTATAATGATTATATCAAGTCGGCAACCAAATCGACTGATAAGGCGAAGACTGAGATGGTGACGAGAGTCGGTAAAAAGATAGCGGCTGCAACCGAAGCTTATCTGAAAGCAAACGGTATGGAAGATGAGATCAAAGAGTTTGCCTGGGAATTTAATCTGATAAAAGACCCGCAGGTGAATGCTTTTTGCATGCCGGGCGGAAAAATTGTAGTATATGAAGGATTATTGCCTCTGGTCGCATCGGATGATGAACTTGCCGTGGTGATCGGGCATGAAGTGGCGCATGCGGTGGCTAAGCATAGCAACGAACGTATGAGCCAGCAATTGATGGCGCAATACGGTGCTGCCATTTTGGGACAGGCGCTGAGCAATAAATCGGCAGTTGTACAACAGGTTGGTTCTACTGTGTACGGGTTAGGAGCTCAATACGGCGTAATGTTGCCTTTCTCCCGTAAGCATGAATCCGAGGCGGACTATATGGGGCTTGTTTTCATGACGATGGCAGGGTATAATCCGGATGTGGCAGTTAATTTCTGGAAAAAAATGTCTGCCGGCAAGAACGGTTCCACTCCCGAATTTATGAGTACTCATCCCAGTGATGCAACCCGCATAAGTGATATAGAAAAGTATTTGCCAGAGGTGAAAAAGTATGAAAATAAATAGTTTTCAGTAATATTATGGATATTTGGCTGTACTTCCGGCAAGAGGTGTGGGAGGTATAATCTTTATCGCTCTATTTTTGTTATATGGAGATAAAATAGAGTGAAAAATGAGTTATGTATCAGTGAAAGTCAAGAGAAGGAAATCTGTATATGAAGACCGGCGTATGCCGCTTTATGTACAGATTATTTATAAGAGAAAAGTACGAAAGGTTTCTCTGTTGCAGAAACTGTCTGCAAAGGAATGGGACGAAGAGAAGAGTAGGGTTAGTGTGCCTGAAAATGTCACTTTACAACGTAAGGAAGAATTATCCATATTGCAGGAGCAACTGGATAGTATGTGTCTGTTCTTGCATAGAGAGAAAGAGAGGCTGGATGAAAAAGGAATATTAGATATAGAAAGCATAGCTGCTTCTTGTGCCGGATATTTTCGTGCCTGGTCTTTGTCGGCCTATGTAGAAAAAATGGTGGAAGAGACACGGAAAAGGGGAAAAGTTGAAACGGCACGTCATTATCAAAGTACCTTGAATGCTTTTATGCGATTCAGGGAGAAAAAAGAGTTGCCTTTAAAGAATTTGAATGAGGCTGTTTTAAAATCCTTTGAAATATATCTGTTTAACCGGGAACTTTCAGGAAATACCGTATCCTTCTATTTACGAAATCTTCGGGCGATCTGGAACCGTGCCATAAAAGACGGATTGGTGAAATCGAATCCATCCTTATTTAAAAATGTGTATCTCCGGGTGGAGAAAACGAAGAAACGGGCTGTGCAGGAAAACATAATCCGTAAGTTGGAAACTCTTTCCCTGGGAAAAGAAGAAGGGCTTATCCTGGCTCGCGATTTGTTCTTGTTCTGTTACTACGCCCGCGGAATGACCTTTGTAGATTTAGCATTTCTGAGATATGGGAATATCCGGAATGATAAAATCGTATATAAGCGTCATAAAACAGGACAGGAGCTTTCTGTCCGTTTGCTTCCGGTTATGAAAAAACTAATTAACCGGTATCGTAATCCGGAAAGTGATTTTCTTTTTCCCATATTGAAAGGGAAAACCCCGAATTTCCATGAATATGAAAGTGCGATTCGTTTGCAGAATAAACGGTTGAGAAAACTGGGTAAATTGCTCGGAGTAACTATTTCAACCTATGTGGCGCGCCATACCTGGGCAAGTGTTGCCAAACAAAAGGGAATATCCGATGAACTGATATCAGAGAGCATGGGACATACTTCTTTAAAAACAACGCGGATCTATATTAAATTACTTGATACAACACGTTTAGACGATGCAAATGAGATCGTTATATTGGGAAAAAGTAATTATTCAAAAAAGTATGGAAGAGGTAGAAGTGTTCCGTAAAGTAATGATTCTGTCTCTTGGTAAGAGACGGAACAGATGGGATTCCAGGTTGTTAAAACATTGCAAATGTAACAACATTTTTTAAAACAGCAATAGAAAAACCATCTTTTTGGATATGCAAGTCCCTTAATATTCAAGGAATAATGAATATTGATACACCTTTTAAGGAAAAACCACTTACTTCGATTTTTTCCTTATGTCCTTTTTATTTCTTTTTTATCACCTCTTTTGTTTAGAATAATCTACTGAATATTAAATGTTTCCTGACTGTTTTTTGAAAAATACTCCATTTTTACTCTGTGAACATGATTCGAAATATGAGAATAAGGACAACGTGATTAGTTGTTTTTTTGATAGTTACGAAATGGAAAAACTTTTTATTCTTCCTTTCGGATAGGAGCCATTGTTTTCCGGTTTGTTTATCCGGTTTTCTTTCTTCGGGTTATTTATTTTTTATATGTGACTTATTAGAAGGCACATAAATGAGGAATCCGGATACCCGTTCCGTCTCTTACCAAGAGACGGAACGGGGCAAAAGGATAACAAAAGGATAATGTATAGGAGATTTCACATACTAATGCTATTACTGATAAATCTTACCATTTTCAGTGCATATAGCCAACAGACAACGCTTAAAACGAATGTCCTGTTTTGGGGAACCACCTCTCCGAATGCAGGGGTTGAAGTGGGGATTACCCGGCAGATTACAATCGATATCTGGGGCGCTTACAACGCCTGGAAATTTTCAAATGACATGAAATTGAACCTTTATCTCGTGCAACCGGAAGTCCGCTATTGGTTTTGCCGGAAGTTCGAAGGGCATTTTGTAGGCATTCATGGGCATTACGGTCATTTCAATATCGGACAGATACCGTTTATTCCTTCTTTGGAGAACCATGTGCTCCGGGGGGACTTGTATGGCGGAGGCATCAGTTATGGATACCATTGGTCTATCGGCAAACGCTGGGGGATAGAAGCAACTATCGGTGCAGGCTATGCTTATATGGATTATACGAAATACCGGTGTGTGGAATGTGCCGAATCGGTAGGCAGCTATACCCGCAGCTACATAGGCCCGACACGTGTCGGCGTTTCCGTTATGTATTTTCTACGATAAAATTACACTCATTCAGTATGAAAGAACAAATTATACACATTATATACGTATTTCTTGCAGTTGTATGCTGCCTGTTGCCGGAGGATGGTTTGGCGGAAGGTATCCGTATCGTTCCCAAACAGTTATTTGTGAGAAACGACAGCCTGCATCTGGATATAGAAATGGACCTGAATGAAGTACGTGTAGGTGGGGGAACGGCTGTTATTTTTACTCCTATTCTGGAAGGGCTGAAAAGGCAGTCGCTTCCGTTACCTCCGATAGTTATCAGTGGAAACCGGCGTGCCCGCCAGGACAGAAGGGAATATTTCCTGTCACCGGAGAAATCGATCATTCCGTATCTCCTGATTCGGGATAACCGCTCGAGGCCATCCAAGAATATCCGTTATCTGGTGGCAGTCCCTTATCAGGCATGGATGCGTCAGGCAGTGCTGTTGTTAAAGCAGGAAAGCAAGGAATGTTGTGATGCGGAAGTACTTGCTGTGGATACCTTGCAGCGTAGCCTTGCCATAACGAATGTACCCGAATCTACCCCCAACACAATAATCTATACACAGGAAGAAGTGAAGCGGATGCATCCTGTCATCACCCTTCCTAAAGTTGTATGGAGCAGTTCGGATTTGAACCTGTATATATCGATGGTCTCATTCCTTGTACCGGATGCGGAACAAGGCGGAAAGCATCGTAGCGAGAATGCGGTTCTTTACATCGACTATCCGATAAACAGGGATGAGATTTATCCGGATTACAAGAATAACGGGCAGGAACTCGAGAAGATAGACAATATCCTGACCCCGCTGTTGGAGAATAATTTTTCCACGATGGAGCGGATACAAATCCGGGGTTATTCCTCACCCGACGGCCCTTACGGGGACAATGAGCGGTTAGCGAAATCCCGTTCTTACCATTTTTCAAGTTACATACGGAACACTTACCATATTCCGGCAGGACTGATAGACCAGTCGTCGGTTGCCGAAGATTGGGAAGGCTTCATCAACCTGTTGCGGGAAGGGAATCCTTCTTATCGGGAAGCCGCGTTGGATATCATACGCCGTTATGGAATATTTGAAGGCCGGGAAAGACAATTGATGGAACTGCAAGGTGGCGTTCCTTACCGGGATATGATGAACCGTTTCTTTCCGAAATTGAGACGTATAGAGGTGATTGTCCGTTATAATGTCCGCAAGATAGCCAACAATGAGGCAGTTAATTTGATTTATACCCATCCTGAATTGCTCAGCTTGGAAGAAATGTATGGAGTGGCGCGCTATTACCGCCCCGGAACCGACCAGTACCGGGAGATATACGAAATTGCGGCATTCCATTTCCCGGATGATGTGGTGGCAAATGTAAATGCCGCCTCCGCAGTGATGTTGACAGGCGATTTGCAATCGGCATCGGATTACCTGAAAAAGGTGGATTCGGACCCGCGTGCCTGGAATAACCTGGGAGTACTCTGTCTGATGGAAGGAGACACCAAAGCTGCGGCGGCATGGTTCCGGAAGGCAGTCGGGGTGGAACCTCAGAAAGCAAGGAAGAATTTGCAGTTGACGGGAGAGAAGTAACAGTAGATAATTTAAAAGGGGAAGCTGTATTGTAAGCGAAGGGTGATAAAGTGGGGAGGAGAATAACATATACGATGTTGGATGGGAAGACGGGCGTGCGTTGGCTTGTTTTCTTGCTTGCTGTTTTTCTTTCCTCCTGTTCTTTCGGAGATGAACCGGGAGTTTGCCCGTACAATACACGGTTGGAGTACTGGTATGCCGGGAGCAGTATGGAAAATGTATTGCCTGTTTATGTGGATAACTTGAGGCAGTTCCTTTTCGATAGTAAAGGAAAATTGATGGCAACCGAAACGCTTCGTAAAGATAGTGTGGAAGGATGGAGCGGCAATCTGCCGCCGGGACGCTACACGATGGTTCTTTGGGGAAACCTCGGGGATGAAACGAAAAGTACAGTTGAGATAGATACCGGCAGCGAGTCTGCCTTGAGCGAGATGTCGCTTACAGCCGTGACGGAAGGCGTTCCGCCGGGTTTTCGTGGAAACACGGGACGGCTCTATTATGGGATTGTTTCTTTTGAAGTGGAGGATGGGGTTACGCTCCATCAGCGGGTCTACCTTTCGCATGCCCATGCGGTACTGTCCGTAACGGTGATGTGGATGGCAGATGCTCCACCCGAGGGAGGCACTTACAAGATGCGCCTGAAAGGGATTCCTGCAATCTATGGTTTTACCGGGCAATGGGAAAACTCCACTCCGGCAGGTGACGGAGTCTATACGATACCCCGTATCGGAGGGACGATTACCTACCATGAGACAAGGGCGGCGATGAATTTTGACGGGGAGGTAAACGGTGAGTTCGTTACTTTCCGTTACACCGGCGGGACACACCAGTTATGGAGCCTCTGGAGGGATGATGTACAGATCATCAGGGATTTGGATTTGAATACCTACTTCTCCAAATTGCCGATGGACATGGATGTCAATATGGAGCAGGAATTTGATATACTGGTTACCGTGTATGAAGACCGCTTCGTAGTGACACAAGCAAAAGCTGCCGATTGGGATGAAGGTGGCATCATAGGGTAAGAAAAATAACAGGAAGGGATAAAAGCCCTTTGTAACAGAAGATATTTTTTAACAAATAACATGTATCACTTAAAATTTACAACAATGAACGTAAAAAATTTAATGATGCTTCTGGCCATAACCGGTTTGGGGGCAAGTTGTTCAAATGATGATTACACGCGGGAGGGCTCCGGGAACGGGACAGCCGGCCTTAGTGAAATCCAGCTTCAATTTGACAACACGGGCGAAAGCCAGGAATATACGAAAGCTGCTATTGCCTCGGAAGCGGAAAGCAGTATAGACAAATTGAAAGTATATCTTTTTGCTTCTGATGCAGCAAATGGCACTTACTACTATTTGGAAACTTGGGAAGAAGGGACGGCTTTTGCACCTCCTTTAACTGAGGGTGACCCGAATCCGACAAATTTTGCAAAACAAGAATCCGGTACAGGTTGGAAAGCCTCTATTTATCCGAATGAATTGAAAGGGCTTCCTTATATTAAATTGTTGTGTGTGGCCAATAATGGTTCGAGTGCCACTACAGACGGAGAGTTTTATAAAGCAAACGGAACAGATAAAATTGATCCTTTAGTTGCTATAACAACAGATGAGACAACAGGCGCTATGACGAATGCAGCTGCTGCAACAACAGAAACAGCATTTAAAGCCGCTTATACTAAAGCCTTGAATGCAGCTACGGCTACAGATATTATCGCAACCCCGCTTTTAATGCAAGGGGAAGGTAAAACGAAGATTAGCGGAAGCGTATCAAAAGTGAATATCACTTTGCGTCGTGCCATGGCTCGTTTTGATATCGATAATAATACCTCTACTTCAAATTTGACAATTAAAACGATTACGATTGCCAAAGCCCGCAAGAATGCTTCAATCTGGGGAGAAACTCTTACCGCAGTTGGAGATCCTGATGCCGATTTGATGACTTATCCTGTTGTTAAATATGATGACAAAACAAATGCAAACAAAGGAACTACAGAAAGTGCCATTTATGTTTATCCGGGTATTTCTGATGATGCCAGCGAATTGATAATAACAGGTACTTATAAGAGCCCGTCTACAAACCAGCAGGTTCCGGTGACCTATAATGTCCCTATTGCAAAAACAGCTGATGGTGGAGCTACCACACCTATAGAAATTAAAGCAAACAGCCGTTATAAACTGCATATCAGCGATGTTTCCCAGGCTTCTATTTATGGAACATTCGAAGTGGTAGACTGGACATCCGGTGGTGGTATCAGTATCAAACCGGACAATGATTCACCGGTATTCGATGCAGACAAAGATGCTGCAACTGTATTTGAAGCTGTTAACGGTAATGCTCCGACTGCTATCGTAGGTTCTAAAACTCAATTTACAGTGGAAGATGCCAGCAAATTTAAAATGACAGTTGCTGCAACTGGTAAAGTACGTGCTGAAAAAAATATCTCTTCAACAACAAAGACCGCTGCACCGGATTGGTTGACAGTTGCTGCTCCTACTTATGAAGAAAAAGATGGCGTATGGTACTCTACATTTGAACTGGAAGCACAAGGTGCAACAGGAGAACTACCTGTAGATGTAACATTCATCAACGAAGCCGCTTCTTATGATCCTGACTTATGGACCACTTTGACCTTCTTCGGCCCGAAGGCTGCACCGGCATTAGAGGCTGCAGCAATAGATAATAGCACTGGTAATACTGTTAATTTTACTGCTAAAACAGCCAATATGTATAATGTAGTAGGTGGTTATATCTACGTAAAAGCGATGTGTATCGAGGGTACTAAAGTTGTTGTTCCTGATGAATTTGAAGAACTTGAAGCAGACAGAGTAACAGACGGTTATTATACAACCTTTAAAATTAAAGTAAAATCAGCTTTAACAGATGGTAATACTTATGATATTAAATTCCAAAACAATGAAGAACCAAATGCAAAGAATGTAATTACTGTTACTGCTGTAGCTGCTAAATTGGGCGTTGCGTTAGGTGATGATGTTTCTACTTATGCTACGATAACAGGTTCTGATGCTGCATATACAGTCAAGACTGATATTGATGCATTGGCTTCTAATAATTATACACTGAAACTGACAGCTCCGGAAGGTGCAGAGGTTACACTTCCTACTGACAAATGGTTGACAATTACCAACAAAGAAACAGCAGCTGGTGTAGTATCATATACTGTAGCCTTGAACTCTGCTGTAACTGATTATACTAATTTCGATTTGGAATTTACGAATAAACTGGATGCAACAGATAAGGTTAAAGTAACAATGACTAAGGCAGCAAGTCTTCCTGTCTTGGAAGCTGCAGTTACAGGTACAGGTAGTGCATTTAATAGCGCTGTTACAATAACTGATGCTCAGACTGCAACTGTAAATATGTACAAAGCAAACGATAGCAAGGTATTTGTGAAAATGACTTGTGCAGAAGCTGCTGCGTTTGATGCTGTAGCAGGTTTGACTGTTACTAAATCCGGTGATGAATATGAAGTTAAGGTAACTGATGCAACTTCAATTCCTGCTGGTGCAACAACGGAATTAATTGCAAAAAATAGCTCAGATGAAAATCGTCAGGCAAAATTGACAATTACTTGGTTGGATCCAATGCCTGCATTTACTTTAGCTACAAGTAATTCAGCTGCGACAATTGATGATATTAATATAGATCAAATTAATGTGGATTATGCATCAATTAGTGGAGCAGGCCTTATGTATACTCCTATCGTAATTACAGTTACAGGATATAAAGGTGGTACTATTGCTTATGAAGGTGCAGATAATACATGGTTGAAAGCTACTGCAAACCCTGCAACTATAGGTGATGGAGGTTCTGAAGTTATTAGGTTTACTCAGGATGGTTGTGATGATTCTACTGCCACTGCTGATATAACAATTAAGGTAACAAGTGCTATATCTAGTACTGTAGTGAAGACTATTGTATTGAAGAAGAAATAATTTTGGCTATAGATTAAAAACAGACAGTTTAGGATAGCGGACGGCCTCAGCGGATGGGCGTCAAGCGAAGGGTGAAGACGAAGCGGCAAGAGCATCCGCTGTCTGAGCGCAGCGAGTTCGGATGCGATAGCGTAGTCTTTACCCGGAGTAGCCCATCCGGTGCAGCCTTGATTTTTTCTTTGCTTCGTTTCTTTTGCATCAAGGCAAAAGAAATGAAGGCCCGTCCGGTGGCAAACCGGCAATAACAAAAACAAAAAAATATGAATATAAAACAAACCCTATCATGTCTCGCCGCAAGTCTTTTATTAACAGCTTGTACCAGCGAGAACCTCGTGGAGGCGCCATCGACCGGCGGTACGGGGAATGACGGTAGCCGTCGTGAGGTGCTGCTCAGCTTCAAGAATAAGCTGAGTACAGTAAAGACGAAGGCCGATGCCCCTATCGCCACCGAAGAAGAAAACTATATCCGTTCATTGGATATTTACGTTTTCGGTTCGGAGAGTGAAGCGACCGGTTATACCTTCCAAGAGCTTTATTATTACCGTGACGACGCCTCTACAGTGGCAGGCGATTGGGCACATAGTTTCAATCTGACCACGTCTGATGCGGATAATAGCATCTCTACCGCTTTGTTGAAACTATCGAAAGGCCTGTACGTAAAACTTTATTGCGTGGTGAACCGTACCAAGCTGTATACAACAGATGGTGGTGGTGCCGTAACAGAATACACCACCTGGCAACCAATTACCCAAACAGCTCCCGGAGCTTTGGAAAATGTAGTAACAGCAGGCGTTCCAACCGAAGCCGATTTCCTGAAACTGCATAGTAGCCTGATAGACCCGGCAGGAAATACCGAAGACGATATCTTGAATACGCCGCTTCCTATGGTCGGTTATTATACAACTCCGGTGGACTTGACCGATTTCTCTTCTTCCGCACGTACCCAGTTGAGCTTTAAGCTGAACCGTATGGTAGCCCGTTTTGATGTGGTGAACAATGCCGACGAGTCCAAATTTACACTCGAAAGTGTTTCTATGGTAAACGGACGGAAAGGTTCAGGCTTATTCCCTATTAAAGCATGGGGTACAGCTCCTACCGACCTGATAACCTACCCGGAATGTACGGTTGATGCTGCCACACAAGTAAAAGACAACGCAACCACCAAAGGCGCTTTCTATGTATGGCCAAGCCCGTTGGCGGATGATGGTTATCTGGTATTGAAAGGTAAATATGCTGCCAATAAAACGGAAAATCTGGATGTTACTTACAAAGTTCCTTTCAAGCAGGAAGTAAATGGCGTGGGTAGCTATATCGAAGTATCGCATAACCATCGTTATACGATTGCCATTACCAAAGCGGATATCTACCATTTGGATTTTGAATTGAAAGTAGACGAGTGGAGCGATGAAGGCGATATGGATAAATATGATCCGAATAAAGATAATGAACTGAATGCAGATCCGGTAGAGTTGATTACAGCCGGAACAACAGGTGCAGAAGTACAAGCTGACGGTAATATCTTGATATTGGCTCAAGCCGGCAGTAAATTCTCATTCGAAATGTCTTCAAGCAGCGAATTGGAAGAAACGGTTACTTTCAAAGAAGGTTCGGAAGCATGGTTGGTAAAAGATACCCGTGCAACCAAAGCTGTTTCTGTAGATTCTATCTATACTTATAAAGTGGATGATACTAAATTGTCAGAAATGTCGAAAGTTCTTCCCGCAACAATCAGCTTTAAGAGCAAGATTACAGGCAGGACAAAAGACATCGTTGTTGTTCCAGCCGGTGCACCGACTATTTCTTTGGCAGGAGATTATGCCGGTTTCAGTACGTTCGATGCTAAAACAAATACGGTAACAATGTATAATGTGGCAAACCAGACGGTAAAATTGCATGTGGTTGCTCCAACGTTTAAAGATACGGAATCCGGAAGTTCCGCAGCTGTGGAGGCTTCTGCCTCTTGGATGAAATTAGACCAAGCATCAGCAGCAACCGCAGAGGCTGATTATACTTTGACTTTGCAGGCTGCCCAATCGGATGGAACAACAACGACGGTAGATTTTACATCCGCCCTTTCAAGTGCTAAAACAACTGTTACTGTAAAATTGGTAAAGGCAGGAACGATTGATGCCCTTGTTGCGAGTAGCTTTGGAAATAGTGGAAATGCAAACAATACATTTGATTTGGAAAATAAAAAAGTAACAATGGAAGGTGTTGCAGATAACACATTTACGCTGAAAGTGGTTTCACCGAAAGGTGTAGATGCTGCAATTACCGGAGGGACTACCTGGCTGGAAATAGATGGAACTCCTAACGTTATAGAATTATCCAGCGGAAAAATCCAAACGACAGTAACCTGTAAAATAAAAGATGCAACAGGTATGGATTCCGCTGCAAAGACGGATGGTAAGGTTGCTTTTACCAATAAATTGAATAATACAGATAAATTGGAGATAGCAGTCGAAACATCTGTACCGGCGGCTCCGGTTCCATAAACTATTTTGCTATCATTATTCTAATAGATTTTATATTACGCCGTGCCGGAATTTTCCTGTAGCATATGAGGGAATGAAATAAATTCCGGCACGGCTTTTATTTTTTATAAGGGGGACATAGATATGAATAAGAGTGACTTATTGGAAAAACTTTCTAAAAAATTGTCTGTTTCACAAAGACAGTGCCAGATACATCTCGATGCTTTCATTTCTGTATTAAGTGAAGAGCTTGTTGAAGGTGAAGGACTCCTGCTACAGGGGTTTGGGAATTTTCAATTGTGGGAACAGACGCCACGGACCGGACGAAATCCCCGGACGGGGACTCCCTGCCCAATCCCTCCACGCAATAGCGTCAAATTTAAACCCGGCAAACAATTGCTGAAGCGGATTAATACAAAAGCAGGGGAAGAATAAACTTACTTTATGAAAAGAACGGAAAAAGGATTGCTTCAGGCAGTCCTTTTTCTGTTTTACAGGATATTGGTATCTTAGCAAAATGTTATCTTTTAGCCTTGTTGAATGATATATTTATTAAATAATGTCTTTTTAGCTAACTCTGCATATATAAATAAAAGGCATTTCAGGAAGAATCGGCCCCTTTTTAGCGCTAAAAAGGAGCTTTTTTATACTATCCGGCACCTTTTTTCATTTACCCGGAGGGTAATTTCAATTAGTACCGGTACTAATTTCAACTATCCGCGCACCAAAATACAACTGTTTTCGCAGATAAAAACACCTGTATTTTAACTTTAAAACATATATGTTTTGATTTCAAACCATATATGCTTTGTTTTTAGACGTTATTGGGCAGAAATGCAAAGCTGGAATGGTAAGAAAACCGAACTCGACGCAGATATTAAAAAGATTGCTATTTCGCAAAATAATAACAATATGATTGGACGCGGATGACGCGAATGAACGCGGATTAAGAAACACATAATATGTATTAATCCGCGTCCAATAAATAAATTCCGCGTCCTATCTTTTAGCTACCTAAAACCCATCTGTGTCAACAAAACGATAAAGCTGAACCTCGCGAGAGCAGCGTATTCGGAATGCCTCCCGGACGTTACCCATACAGGATACTCAGGAATAGGGTGTTTTGTCATTTTGACAATTTGATAAAAAGATACAGCCTGTTTTATTCTTAACTTCCCTTTTTTGAAATAATGAAAAAGTTCCTTTAATTTCTATCAAATAAAACCTGTACCCATTGAAAATAAAATGTATCTTTGTTTTCTGCCTATTGACAGGCAACCAACTAAAACAAATAACTATGAGCAAATTTGTAAATCCTTTCTCGGATTGGGGATTTAAGGCTATTTTCGGAAGCGAAGTAAGCAAAGACCTGATCATCAGTTTCCTGAACGGAGTCCTTCACGACGAAGTAATCATCGACATCTCTTTCCGCAATGTAGAAATGCTTGGACTGAAGCATGAACAGCCCAAAGCCGTTTTCGATATCTTTTGTGAAAATGAAAAGGGCGAGTTCTTTATCGTGGAAATGCAGAAGACGCGGCAAAAGTATTTTTCGGACCGTATCCTGTATTATGCCTCTTTCGCCATCCAGCAACAAACGGCGGTAGCAAAAGAAAGGACGACAGACTGCCTGTCCAGGGAAATGAGGGCACGATGGAATTATAGTTTTAACAAAGTCTATATCGTATGTATCCTGAACTACATCATGGACCCTTCCCATCCCGACAAATACCGCTGGGATGTTGTACGTATGGACCGGGAATTAAAGATACCGTTTAGTGAAACCCTGAACGAGGTATATCTTGAAATGCCGAAATTTGTATTACCTTTGTCGATGTGCGACACCATCTATCTCAAATGGTTATACGTATTAAATAATATCGACATTATGGAACGTTTACCCGAAGAATTGAACAACCAGATTTTCAAGAAACTGAAAAGTATCGTGGACATCGAACGCATGTCTGCCAACGAACGGCTGGAATATGAACTGAGCCTCGCTGCCGAACGTGATATGCTTGCTGCACTGGATGCCAAATTTGAAGACGGGGAAATGAAAGGGAAGGAAGAAGGCTTAGCCGAAGGTATGGAAAAAATGACAAACCAAATTGCCCGTAAAATGAAACAGGCAGGTAAGCCTATCTCTGAGATTGTAGAATTTACCGGACTTACCATAGAGGAGATTGAACAGTTATAATCATCCTGATTCTTTATCGGATAATATTTTACCCATAGGAAGAAAGAATATATAAAAAGGAAGTGTTTTCAGATTTGAAGCACTTCCTTTTTTATATGCTAAAGATTTAAATCCTTTTGTTGATTTTATTGAGGTATTGTAATTCCCATTTGGTTCATCAGGAAGCAGGCATTCATGTTTTGTGCCACTCCTTCACGAAGTTTGTAAGAGAACGTAAGTTTGTCGCCCGTTATATCTGCTTCGAACCGGTAATTTTTGATTTGTTCGGGGAATTCCTGTTCCAGTTCTCCCAGAGCAAGGTCGTGAGTAGCTATGATACCGCAGGTACGGTAAGCAACCAACTGTTTCATTAGTGCCAACGAGCCTTTTTGTTTATCGATGGAGTTGGTTCCTTTTAGAATTTCGTCAAGGATAATAAATAATTCTTCTCCTTGCTGCAAACGGTTTATAATCATTTTCAGCCGTTTCAGTTCCGCAAAGAAATAAGATTCATTGCTCATCAATGAGTCTGCTGTTCGCAGGCTGGTTACCATATGAGCCGGATATATGGTAAGGCGTTCCGCACAAACCGGAGTACCTATGCAAGCCAATAGATAATTAACACCCACAGTACGCAGGTAAGTGCTTTTCCCTGCCATATTCGCACCTGTAATAATCAGGAACCAGGGACTTTTATGAATGGCAATGTCATTTTTTACGCAAACATCCCTACGCAGTAACGGATGACTGAGTGCCGTGCCTTCCATCTTGAAATAAGAGTCGGCTATTTCAGGATAAATATAATCCGGATGGTTGAATGCAAAACCACCTAACGAACAATAGGCGTCGAAACAAGCTAAGGCTTCGAACCATTGGAACAGGTCACTTTTATGTTTTAGTTTCCAGTTTTCTAATTTAATGGCCGTGCGGGTGTCTCTCAAGGTGAAAATATTCAGTATGATACCCATAAAACTGAAACGTTGGTCTAAGGCGCCTATATAGCCGGAAAGCTGTTTGATGGCTTCGGACGCCGTCTTTTTGTAACCGGTCATTGTACGGCTGATGTCCGAAAGTTCTTCCGATTTAAACAAATCTCCCTCCACGCATTTCATCAGGTTGGCGTAAGTGGAGAGAATTTTTTCCATCTTATTGACATTGTTATGCAATTCAGCCGTTTTTTTACCTGTGCTATAGGCAATTAAAAAGGATAAGGCAAAGAATATCCCCAACAGAGCCGGTGCAATAAGGTTTAATCCGGCTGCAATAGCTAAGAGTATCCAAATAGCCGGAATGGTCAAGATTAATATTTTCCAGATACGTTTGTTAAAGAAACCGGATGATGCACTATTCAAAAATGAAAGGATGCGAATATCGTTCTGATTTCCCGGTTGCAGTGTTCCGGTAACATAAAAATGCTGTCTTAATTGTGTGAAACTTTCCAGTTCGCGGACCGCTTCCTGGCGTTTCAATATTTGTTGCTTGTCGGTAAGAGGGTTCTGGAACCAATCGATGAGTTTTTCTTTTCCGATAAAAGTTACAGTCCTGTTTACCGATTGGAATAGCGAACGTTCCCCGAATAAATCCAGGTCCAGGCTAAATGGATGGTCTGCAGATGTTTTCTCGGGAGCACCGTCGAATGCACTGAAATCATAATCCAGAGCTTTCAGTTCATTTTGGCAAAGCTTGATAAGCGTTTCCGCATAGTTCTTGCGGGAAGCCAGTTTCGTATGGTAGAACATTAAAGCGATGAATGGTAATGCGAATAGGGCAATTATACCGCTCAGCATACCCCATCCCTCAGCCCTGAAAATATAGAGAGCGGCAATTGCTCCGGCGAATAGAGCCAGGCGTATGCTCCCCATCCAGTGTATCTTTTTTTTCAACCCTTCGGCATGCCGCGAGTAAGCTTCTATCTTTTCCTGATAGTGATTATATACTTTTTCCATGCGTGCAAAGATAGAAAAAATGAACTTAACAGTTTTTTTATGGTTATTAAAAAAGGATGATACCAAAAAAGACCCAATATTGGTTCGGTATGGGCGAATTATCATTTTATATGAACATTTATCTTTGTCGCATTTAATTTCAGGAATACGTTTAATAAATTCTTTATGAAAAGGCTCTGTATATTTCTGTTATTGCTGTTGGTTGTCGGAAACATGACAGCACAGAATCGATTTGAAAAAAAAATAATAGCAAATACTTATAATGCGGATAGTGTAAGAGAGGTCTTGGATAAGATGCCTTATTTTACCTTATTTAAAGATAATTATTTTATCGGGGGGACAACTATCGGGCATAAACCGACGGCTGCAAATTCGGATGTGAAGTTCCAGCTCAGTATAGCCCAGCGCTTGACTAAAAGTAGGCTGCCGTTTGATACGTATCTTTTTATCCAATATACGCAAAAAGCTTTTTGGAATGTATTCCAGGAGTCATTGCCGATGAGGGATCTGAACTTTAATCCGGGAATCGGTCTTGGACACCTGATAATCCATCATAACAAATATATCGGAAAAGGTTACCTGATGCTTGAACACGAGTCGAACGGACGTGATAGCACGGAGTCGCGTAGCTGGAATAAAGTTACGCTTGCCGTGGCATTACTTCTGACTGATAACTGGGAGACGCAGTTTAAAGCATGGATTCCGATTGTAGATGGAAAATATAACAGGGATTTATTGAAATATAACGGTATATTTCAGGTTGCAGCTAATTACAGGACGAATAACAAGCGTTTTAACTGCGGTGTCATCCTGACCAAACGCCTTACCTGGTTTAGCTTTAATACACAGATTGAATTGAGCTATAAGTTTAATAATAACGAGAATCAGTATTTATTCCTCCAATATTACAATGGGTATGGCGAGAATTTGCTGAATTATAATGAGCATAAGAGTATGCTGAGGGTCGGATTTGTTATAAAACCGTCCGGGTTCAGTTTTTATTAAATCATAGTTATGGCTTTCTGGACACGCGATTATGAATCAGAAAAACCATAACTATCCTGATTTTATTTTCCGGCTTTCTTTCTCCGGTCCATTTCAGCTTTGATCATACGGAGCTCGCGTCCTGTCTGACCGGCAACGGAGGTATTTTCTTCGGCACGGCGAAGCAGGTAAGGCAGTACATCGCGTACGGCTGCATAAGGAACATATTTTGTGACGTTGTATCCTTCGTTGGCAAGGTTAAATGAGATGTTGTCACTCATACCTAATAATTGTGCAAAGAATATACGGCTGTCATTCCTTTTGATTCCTTTTTCGTCTATCAATTGAGCCAGTTTATAATTACTTTCTTCGTTGTGGGTTCCCATAAACATTTCGAACTGTTCGAGATGGTCCATAGTGAAACGTACGGCCTCGTCATAGTTCTCGTCTGTCGCTTTTTTATCTTTACAGATAGGGTCCGGGTAGCCTAATGCCGCAGCACGGGCACGTTCGGCTTCCATATAAGCTCCACGAACGAATTTAACACCTGCGATGTATCCTTTTTCCTTGGCATCATCCAGAATGCGGCGAAGGTAAGGCATACGGTCGTGACGGTACATTTGCAACGTGGCGAAAACAATGGCACGCTTTTTATTGAATTTGCGCATCGCTTCGTCGGTCAGCTCATCAAGTGCATCCTGAAAACAATAATCTTCGGCATCTACAATCAGGCGGACATCGTTGTCGTAAGCGCGCTGGCAGAAAGCCATGAACCGTTCTTTAAATTCACGGAATGCTTTTACTTCTTCGATGGTTAGTTCTTCCCGTTTTTCGGATGCTTTGGCAAGTAGTTCGTCTGTCGTAATAGTAGAGGGCTTAAATACGGCATAAGCCAGGTTATCATTCCCTTTTGCAAAGTCGATGGAACGCATTGTCTCTTCAAAAGTTGCTTGTATTCCTTCCGGTGTTTGTTCGCCTTCCGCTGAAAAGTCAAGAGTGGAGCGGACATTGAACTTCATCAGATGATTGATGATTTTGTGGCAGTCCTGCAAGGTTTCCCCTCCGACAAATTGTTTGTATAAAGTAGGTTTCACAGCCCATCCCAATGGAAAATGGATCTTCAGGGCGATGTTACTTGCTACGCCGGCACATTTTACCAGCAACGGATACTTAATTGTGTTGAACAGCAAATAAGCATTTTTCAGCTCAGACTGCGATTTGGCAGAGAAAGCGATTTCAGTGTTATTAAAATCTAACATAGTATTGATTTAATTGAGAATTGGAAATTGAGAGTGGGGAATTAAATAATTTCCCCATTTCCCAATCTTCAATAGGTCTGTTATTTTTCTCCTAAGAACGGATAGCCGTAGCTGGTAGGAGGAACCAAAGCCTCCTTGATGCAACGCGGATTTGTCCAGCGAATCAAATTCAACGGCCCGCCTGCTTTGTCGTTTGTGCCCGATGCACGTGAACCTCCGAACGGTTGTTGAGCTATCACAGCTCCTGTCGGTTTGTCGTTGATATAGAAGTTTCCGGCAGCATAGCGCAATTTATTGAATGCCATATCGATTGCGTAGCGGTCGCGTGCAAAGATAGAACCTGTCAGTCCGTACGGGGAGGTACGGTCGCAAAGTTCCAATGTCTCTTCATATTTGTTATCATCGTAAACATAGATAGTGATAACCGGCCCGAAGATTTCTTCTACCATACTCTTGAACATCGGGTCTGTGGTTTGGATAACAGTCGGTTCAACGAAATATCCTACGGATTTATCTCCGTTGCCTCCGAATATCACTTCAGCATCCGGTGATTGTTTTGCATAATTAATGTAGCCCATGATGTTGTCGAAAGAAGCTTCATCGATTACGGCATTAATGAAATTGGTGAAATCCTGAACGTCGCCCATCTTGATGTCTTTCAGCATGTCGCCAACCATTTCTTTCACGTCTTTCCAGAGGGAAGCCGGGATATAGGCACGCGAACCGGCAGAACATTTTTGTCCCTGATATTCGAATGCGCCGCGAACGATAGCTGTTGCTATATCGGCAGCAGGGGCAGACGGGTGGGCGAAGATAAAGTTCTTGCCTCCTGTTTCGCCTACAATCTTCGGATACGATTTGTAATTGCCTAAGTTTTCACCCATTTGACGCCATAAAGTATTGAATGTGGAAGTGGAGCCTGTAAAGTGGAAACCGGCAAGGTCTGGGCTTGAGGTAATGACTTTACCGATTACGCTTCCTTGTCCGGGGATAAAGTTCACAACGCCATCGGGCAGACCTGCTTCCTGGAATACTTTCATCAGCAGGTAATTGGAGTGAATTGCCGTAGTGGATGGTTTCCATACTGCAACATTTCCCATCATAGCCGGAGCCATATTCAGGTTAGAGGCGATAGAAGTGAAATTAAAAGGTGTTAGCGAGAACACGAAACCCTCGAGAGCACGGTATTCCATGCGGTTCAAAATACCTGTATCGGAATAAGGCTGGTCGGCGTATACCTGGCTTGCATAGAATGTACTGAAGCGCAGGAAATCTATCAATTCGCAAGGGGCATCGATTTCCGCCTGATACGGGTTCTTGCTTTGCCCCAGCATTACGGATGCATTTAATAAATAGCGATATTTTGTTGCGAAAAGTTCTGCCACACGAAGCATAACCGAAGCACGTTCCACCCAGGGAAGTTCCGACCAATCTTTGTGTGCTTTCATTGCAGCATCTATAGCCATTTGTACTTCTTTTTCTCCGGCCTTATGATAAGTAGCCAGTACGTGATGGTGGTCGTGGGGCATGACCACTTTGCCTGTGTTGCCCGTGCGAACTTCTTTACCTCCGATAATCAATGGAATATCCCATTCTTCGGAAGAAAGTTGAGCCAGAGTTTGTTTCAAAGCAGATTTCTCACTTGAACCCGGAGCGTATGCTTTTACCGGTTCATTAATAGGTTTAGGAAATCTAAAGATTGCATTGTCCATGGTGTCTTTTGATTTGTGTGTTAAGTCAACGTTTTTTTGTATGCCGTAAACATAGTAATTAAATTTTGAATAAAAGAAACGCAACCGTTAATTTATTTTTAAAGGAATCGTCTCTTAAAGTCCAACAATTCAAGGGGTAGAGCTGTTACTGTATATATTAGTTATCATCAAATATAAAATATATGGCAATAAAAAGTGTTTGGATTGAAGAAGACTGTATCGCTTGTGGTACATGTGAAGGAATATGCCCTCAGGTCTTTACTGTAACAGATCGTTCGAATGTGAACGATGGTGTGGATTTCAACGATTATGAGGCAGAAATTAAAGAGGCGGCAGAAAGTTGTCCTGTCAGTGTAATTAAATACGACTGAGAAAACGGGAATATTTGAAACCTGTCCTGAATTTTGGTACGGATTTCATGGATTTATGCGGTTTGAACCGATAAGGAGTCGCATTAATCGGTGGAATCCGTGCTTGATTTATGAATAACAGGAGAGGTGGGAGTAGCTTCTTTAGGGATAAACTGGCAATTTCTTTGGGGTGTAGTATTTTTTAAGAATTTTATAAGTGGTTAATACTAAGAATGAAATGTCCTGTTAGGCTTTTAAGTCGTATCTATTTTAGAAAATATATTGTTTGCCCTATTGCATAATTCAAATAAAGCTGCTACTTTTGCATCGCAATTCAGAGGAATAGCGGTTAAAAAAGAAATAATGGTTCGGTAGTTCAGTTGGTTAGAATACATGCCTGTCACGCATGGGGTCGCGGGTTCGAGTCCCGTCCGGACCGCCAAAAAATATTTTGGTGCGTTAGTTCAGTTGGTTAGAATACATGCCTGTCACGCATGGGGTCACGGGTTCGAGTCCCGTACGCACCGCTTCTCAAGAAGGAAAATTAGGAAAAGCTCTGTAATTTTATAGTTACAGAGCTTTTTTATTTGTTCCCGGCTTCGGGAAATAAGGATTTGAAGCAGTCCTCAAGGGCTTATTCGGGGTGATTCCCTTATTCGTTGGACTTTCTGAGTTGTTTTTGAGGGCTGTAATCCCGTGTACATATCTCCCAGCATAATTTTAACCAAATAACAGCACATGGTAAAGCTTTGAGTGCATAAGGTTGTATTAAAGTCTGCCGGACGGATTTGGGGAATAAGTCGGAAGGTGACATACTGGTTATTATAAAAGCAAAAATCATGAGTGCTACATCCCAGCGAGAACGTTTCCAAGGGGCGGTAACATACCAAATACATACGCCTACTAATGCAATAATATAAGAGCTCGATTCGCTTCCCGTGCTGAATAAAACAACAAACAGCATAACGGATGCCAATAAAGCATATTGGAAAGCTTCGAATTTATACTGTTTTGTCCGTAAATAAGGCAACGCAAACAAAACTAATCCACCTAATATGATGCCCCAATCAGAATAAGAAGTAGAATGGCTAATTTTTCTGATTATTCCTAATAATGAGACATTTTGATATAAAGAGAACATATTTTCTTCGTTCTTTTCGAACAGACAAGTGAACCATTCCTGGTATTGTCCGATGATGTATTCCGGACTACTGATAGCCATCGGTGCGATAAAAAGAACGACAGACCATCCAATGAAGGATAATATAAATTTTATCTTATGTTTGGAAAAGAAGAAAAATGCCAGTCCGACTATGCCGTAAAGTTTTACGAATGTTCCTATTAAGATAAACAGAGTAGCCCATATGTCTTTTTCTTTTTTAATACAATAAAATGTAGCTATGATGATAGCTGCTATTACAATATTAAATTGACTCATGAAAAGAGCTGTCAGTAACTCATGGGCGCAAAACCAATAAATAAAAATATGCTTTTGCCTTTCGAGCGGTAAAACCCGGATAGCATAATAAAGGATAAGAGACATCGCAACTCCCCATAACGTTACTCCCAAAGGAGTCGGGATTACAGCAAAAGGCGCAATAATTAAACTGAACAGAGGACCATAGTGGTTAACATCCTGATAATAATCAGGATAGCTCTCATATAATGAGAGCTGTTCAATGGTATGCCAGTATACATACTTGAAGATCAGAAAATTATTATGTTTTGATATCTTTAATAAACCTGCAATCAGAGGCAATAAAAGCCATAATCCGAACAGGGTACGGTAATCACTGAAAAAAGGTTTATGCAGGAATGTATTAATCTTTGCTGTTATTTTCATCCTTTTTAGTAGCATCTTTTTCATCCAGAATCTCCTCTATATTGTAAAGAGGACGTTCTTTTACTTCAGTATAAATTTTACCAATATATTGTCCGATTACTCCGATAGCCAGCAGTAAGATACTGCCGATGAACCATAGGGAGATCATGATTGAGGTCCATCCGGGAACAACAATATGGTCGAAAAAAGAATAAAGGATATAAATAGTCATTATGACGCTGGTGCACAAAAAGAATATTCCGGCACCTAAAATCCAATGAATAGGTTCAATAGAGAAAGAGGTAATACCATCGACAGCCAGGTTCAGCATCTTTTTCAGTGTATATTTGGACTGACCGGCTTCGCGTTCGCTTATCATGTCATCTACAGTGGTCCAACGATAGCCTACCATCGGTACAATACCTCTCAGGTATAGGTTTCGTTCCTTGTAAAGAGATAATTGCTGTAAGGCACGACGACTCATCAAGCGGAAGTCTGCGTGATTGTAAATCGTTTTAAGCCCCATCGCATGTTGCAATTTATAGAAAATCGTAGCAGAAAGACGCTTGAGTAACGGGTCTGCCTTTCTTGAAACTTTTACACCATACACAATATCGTATCCGTTTGCGAAGTGGTCTACCATTTTCTCTATGGCATTCAGGTCATCTTGCAAGTCTGCATCCATTGTGATAACTGCATCACTCATGTCTTTTGCAGTCATCATACCTGCCATGATGGCATTTTGATGTCCTACATTACCTGCAAGGTTTATTCCTTTTACGTATGTATTTGCTTCAAATTGTTCGGAGATAATTTCCCATGTGCGGTCTTTGCTACCATCATTAACAAACATCATGAAACTGTCTGCCGAGATTTTTTCCCGTTTTATCAGATCATTAAATAAACCGGTCAACTTTTCAATAGAACGGGGTAATACTTCTTGCTCATTATAACAAGGCAAAACAATGGCTAATTTCATTTTTCAATTGCATTAGGACGAACAATGTCCGTAAATTCGGAATACGTAATAAACTTACGGTCTTTATCTTTAAAATAACATATCAAATCATTCAGTCGCTTTACCATACCTTCGCCGGCCTGATTGCGTATGATGAAAGGCATTTTTAATTCAGGATGTTCACCTAACGGGTAAAATTCCCAAGGGTGGAAATAAGTGACAAAATACCCGTCGTGTTTCACTGTCCGGTTTGCCAGCCAGCGATAGACAGAAGCAGGCAGGTTATGATAAGCCAGCCAGAAAAGTGGAAAACGCAGGCAAGGGGTTACCGATGCCGGAATCTGTAAAACATTTTCACGTAAAAAATAGGTGCGCGGTGTTGAAAGATTCATATAACGTCCCGGAATGAATGTAGGGTTCAGGGAAGTGTTATATTCATATCCGGCTTTGTAAATTTCTTTTTCCGAAACAGGCATCATTCTTGCCATCCTGTATCCGCGGATTTTCCTTCCGGTCAGTTCTTCCAGCTTATCGCGTGAAGCTTTCAGATCACTTTCCTTAAAGGTCCAGTGATTATATCCGTGGGAGGCTACTTCATGTCCTTCGTCCATGATTCGTTTCATAATTTCCGGTGCATGTATGGCAAAATTCGCCGTACAGAAGAAAGTGGCACGGACCTGGTTCTTTTTCAGGCAGTCCAGTATTTTTTCGGTTCCATAGATGGAAACCTTCATTTGTTCTTCAAAAGGGAAGTCAACGTTATGCTCTAAAGGAACATCGAACTCTTCTGTGTCGAAACTTAATAATATCATAACTTCTTTTTATCATCTTTGCCACAAAGATAAACAATCTATTATAAATAAAATAGGAATGTGAATTAAAATCAAGGTTATCATATTGATAGCAATTGATGTCATATTTGTGACAATAGGTATACTATTTTTTTGTTTCCTTTGTATCCGGAAATCGTAGATGTATACGAAAAGAATGAAGAAGTTACATAAATATATAGGTTTGTTCCTGATACCGCTCTTTATTTGGATGGGGATTAGTGGCATAATCCTGAATCACCGGAAAGCATTCAGTACGATGGATATTTCCAGGAAATGGTTGCCGGAAGCCTATCGGTATCAAAACTGGAACCGTGGTTTTTTCAAAGGGGGGCTGTCATTATCACCGGATTCTCTTTTGCTTTATGGGAATGAAGGCATTTGGCTTTCCGATGGTAAAGAGAAACTCAGGGAGTATAATGATGGATTGGCTAAAGGTGCGGACCGGCAGAAAATACACCGATTGGTACAGGCTGCATCCGGTCAGGTTTATGCAGCCTCCTCTTATACAGTTTATGTACTTTCAGGGCAGAAGACGCATTTGTTATGGCATCCGGTTTCTCTACCGGACCATGAAGGATTTATTACGGATATGGAGGTTAAGGGGGATACGCTTGTTGTACTGACTCGCTCGGTTTATATGATGGCGCCTGTTCGGAAGGACGATGTAGGAAAATCTCCTGAATTTCAGGTATACCAGTTGCCTGATGCGTTGGGGCAGGAGAGGCAACGTTCGTTGTTCCGGGTCATTTGGGATTTACATTGCGGTGCCCTTTGGGGAATAACAGGCAGGGTAGTGGTAGATATATTGGCAGTCTTACTTTCTTTTATCAGCATTACCGGGTTGTTGGTTTGGTGGTTCCCTAAACAAATACGCCGAAAGAAGAGGCTCCGGAAAAATACGAATCTTTCTATCTCTCGTTTTAAGTGGAATTTCATATGGCATGACAAGGTAGGTTACTGGTTGCTGATACCTTTATTTATGCTGATTATGACGGGAGCCTTTCTCCGTCCTCCCTTATTGATACTGATAGCCCGAGAGAAGGTGTCTCCACCGCCTCTTACCGTTATGGGTGGCGATAACAGTTGGCATGAATTATTACGTTCCTTACGCTATGACAGTGAAAAGCAAGAGTGGTTATTATATACCTCTGAAGGCTTTTTCTCCCTTAAAGAATTAGGAAGGGGGAACAGTGCGGATTTTATACCGAATCCGTTAAGAAATGAACCGCCGGTTAGTGTAATGGGGCTGAATGTATGGCAACAGCTCGATAAGCACAAATGGCTGGTAGGTTCTTTTCAGGGGCTTTATGTCTGGGACAGGGAAACCGGACTTTCGATAGATGCTTTAACCGGCCTTCCGCCTGTTCCTTCTCCGATACCTGTCGGAAAGAAGCAAATAAGCGGCTTTTTATTTTTCAATCCGCAGAAAACACTGGTGTTCGATTATAATACAGGAGTTGAGGTTATAGAGCCGGGGCAATCGTTTATCACAATGCCTGAGCATGAAAAATACCGTTCCATGTCCTGGTGGAGTATCGCATTGGAGATGCATACCGGACGAATGTTCACATTCCTGAAAGATACCAGTATCCTTTTCCCTTTCTTTATGGGGCTACTGGGACTACTTGTATTATATAGTGGCTGGAAAATCAGCCGGCGGTCGATATTCAAATCAAGAAATAAAAAATAGGAGTAAGTATGGAATATAAAAATGAAACTATCAGACGACAGGATCGTTTGTTGGATAAGGAAAATGCATACCAATTATTACAAGCAGGAGAGTATGGCGTGCTGTCGATGTGCACAAAAGAGGGAAGTGCTTACGGTATACCGGTCAATTTCGTATGGGATACCCAATCTTCCATATATATACATTGTGCCCCGGAAGGCAGAAAACTAACATGTATCAGCCACTGTCCGGATGTATCATTTTGTGTTGTAGGCAAAACTCAAATTATATCGAACCAGTTTTCGACGGAATATGAAAGTATAGTTCTGAATTGTTGTGCCCATATCGGTTTGGATGCCGATGAACGTATGCACGCACTGGAACTTTTGTTACAAAAATATTCCCCCGACGATATGATTACCGGTAAGAAATATGCAGAAAAATCGTTCCACCGAACAGAGATTATCCGCTTGGATATTGAAGAAATCAGTGGAAAAAGCAAGCAGATCACAAATGCATCCTGCTCTGTTTAACCCTGTAAAAAGAATATAGTATAACTTTTTGAGAATATAATATACCTGCCCGATTTTGACCGGATTTGATGTCTATATGTTTTTTAACATGTGTACACCTAATTGAGAATATAGTAACCCCCTTTCCTTCTGTCCGCTTATACATTTGTCCATCGAATTTTTCTAATTTAATAAAATCATAATACCAATGGACATCGCAAAAAGATTTGGACAGAATCCCTTGCTTACACCCGGGGATTTGAAAGCGGGAATAGACGGAATGGAAATAACCTGTTTACTGAATCCCGGAGTATTCCGGTTTCAGGGCAAAATATGGTTGTTGTTGCGCGTAGCGGAACGCCCCATCCAGAAGGAAAACGTAATCAGTTTTCCTATATATAATAAGGAAGGAAAGATAGAGGTCGTTTCTTTTTCAAAGAATGACCCGGATTTGGATGCTTCGGACCCCCGCGTTATTTGTTATAAAGGAAAGAACTACCTGACCACCATGTCATATCTGCGACTGGTATCCAGCGAAGATGGCATTCATTTTAAAGACGAACCTGAATTTCCTCCGATTTTCGGTAAGGGAGAACTGGAATCTTTCGGCATAGAAGATTGCCGTGTTGCAACTACCGGAGACGGTTTCTTCCTGACATTTACGGAAGTATCGCCTGTCGCAGTAGGAGTCGGTTTGATTCATACGAACGATTGGAAGGGCTACACCCGTTATGGAATGATATTTCCTCCTCATAATAAGGATTGCGCTTTGTTTGAAGAGAAAATAGGCGGTAAGTATTTCGCTTTTCACCGTCCAAGCAGTCCCGAACTGGGAGGCAATTATATCTGGCTGGCAGAATCGCCCGACAGATTACACTGGGGAAATCATAAATGTGTTGCTACAACCCGTGATGGAATGTGGGATTGCGCCCGTGTAGGAGCCGGGGCGGCCCCTATAAAAACCGAACAAGGCTGGTTGGAAATTTATCATGGAGCCGATTTCAATCATCGCTATTGCCTGGGGGCTTTGCTACTCGATTTGAACGATCCGTCGAAAGTAATAGCACGAAGCCAGGAACCTATCATGGAGCCTATTGCACCGTATGAACAGACCGGATTTTTCGGCAATGTTATCTTTACCAATGGACATCTTGTAGAAGGAGATACCGTTACCTTGTATTATGGAGCCAGCGATGAAGTAATTTGCAAGGCAGACCTTTCGATTTCCGAAATATTAAATACACTGAAATAAACAGTAACCCTTATTCTGATGAATAAACTGAAAAAAGAATATTTGTTCTTCAAGCAACAGGACCCCAACATGCAAACCCTGTTGCTTACGAACATGCTCTATGCTCTGGTATTGCCCGTTGTCGAGATTTTCGTAGGAGCCTATATCATGAGAAATACAAGCGACCCGGTGATGGTTGCTTTCTACCAGTTGGCAATGTATATAGGTATTGTGACAACTTCACTGGTAAATGGTTTCCTGCTGAAAAAGTATAGCGTGAAGCTGCTTTATTCCGTGGGTATATTGGTGAGTGGCATATCCATGTTTGCTATGATGGCTATCAAATCGCTCGGATTTGTGGAGCTTGGCGTTGCCGGGTTCTGTATGGGAGCCGCATCCGGATTTTTCTGGACAAACCGTTATCTGCTGGCACTATACAACACGAACGACAATAACCGTAATTATTTCTTTGGACTGGAATCGTTTTTCTTTTCGATAACCTCAATCGGAGTGCCTTTGATTATCGGTGCGTTTATCAGTCAGATAGACGGGAAAGAAGTTCTTGGCGTGTTGTTTGATGTGAATTTGTCGTACCGTGTGGTTACGATGGTGGTGGTTTTGATAACTATTATCGCTTGCATGGTGTTATGGAAAGGGAAGTTTGCCAATCCCAAAGAGACTTCATTCCTGTATTTCCGTTTCAATATCTTATGGAAAAAGATGTTGTGGCTGGCTGCCCTGAAAGGCATGGTACAGGGATTTTTGGTGACAGCACCTGCCATACTCGTTTTAAAACTGGTAGGAGATGAAGGTGCTCTTGGTTTGATACAGGGAGTAAGCGGGGCATTAACCGCAGTTCTTGTCTATGTACTTGGACGTATAGCCCGTCCGCAAGACCGTTTAAAGATATTTACAGGAGGCCTGTTGATATTTTTTGCGGGAACCTTGTGCAATGGTTTTTTATTTTCTGCTGTCGGAGTCATCCTGTTTGTACTGTGTAAAGTAATCTTTCAACCTTTATTCGATTTAGCCTATTTCCCTATTATGATGAGAACTATCGACACCGTAGCAAAAATAGAGAACCGGAATGAATATGCTTATATCCTGAGCCATGAGTTCGGGCTTTTCCTCGGAAGAGCTTTCGGGTTATTACTGTTCATTTTCCTCGCTTATTGCATCTCTCAGGATTTTGCTCTGAAATATGCCCTGATAATTGTAGGAGGATTGCAATTACTGGCTTATCCGTTAGCAAAGAATATCACAAATCAAACGAATCGAATTGAATATGGAAATAAAAACTAAAAGTGTATTCGTATTAATTGTTGCCTGCTTACTGGTTTCCTGCTCGAAGAAAAAACATGAGTTGGGAGATAGTGTGGGGCAAGTAGCCATCAGCCGGGTGGATTTGATGCCTGATATGCCTAAATCTTACCGGATGCTGGATTGGAAGGAAAAGGCGATAACGTATGATAAGTTTATATTCGACTGGAACAATCAGAGTCCGGCAGGTCCGCTTATCTGGTTGGACGACCACCGGAGGAACGTGGACCAGACGACCTTTGGTCTATACACTGCTATAAAAGATATTCGCCAGGGCAAAGAAGCGAACGGGGGAGAATTTCATGAGAGCCTGAACTCCCTGGCTGCCATTTTGGGAGCCGGATTGGTCGGTATTGATAAAACGAATCAGGACGGATACAATTATGTCAAGATGGTTCAGAATTATTTCAATGCCGATAACGGTTGGAATATCATGATGAATAACACGAATCCGTCTGTTGCCATGCAGGGAGGTGGCTACGGACGCGATTGGTGGTATGACGTACTTCCCAATGCTTTGTACTATGCCGTATGCGATGTGTTTCCCAGAGTAGAAGGAGCCGAGAACATACAGAGAACAATAGCCGAGCAGTTTGTAAAAGCCGATTCCGTGTTGAATGGGAATTACGATTATTCCTATTTCGATTATGCCCATATGAAAGGATATGTGAACCATATCCCTTTACAGCAGGATGCAGCCGGCGGTCATGCCTATGTACTGTTGTGCGCTTATCATAAATTCGGAGACCCGCGCTATCTGCAACATTGTAAAAGTGCCATAGAAGCTTTGCTCTCCCAAAAGGAAAGCCGCTTTTACGAAGCTCTTTTGCCTCTTGGCGCTTATACCGCCGCCTATTTGAATGCAACGGAAGGTACGGAGTATGATGTCCATAAACTGCTTGACTGGGTATTCGATGGTTGTACCAGCCCTACGGGAAGGACCGGTTGGGGTATCATTGTCGGTAAATGGGGCGATTATGATGTAAGCGGTTTGCAAGGCAGCATTACGGATGGTGGCGGATACGCTTTTCTGATGAACAGTATTAAGCCCGCCTGGCCGTTTATTCCGTTGGTTAAATACCAGCCCCAGTTTGCTAAGGCGATCGGTAAGTGGATGCTGAATAATGCCAGTGCCTGCCGTCTGTTCTATCCTGGCGATATGGATGAAAAACACCAGTGGGCACCGGAATTAAAAGATATTACCTGCAATAACGTATCTTATGAAGGCTTGCGTAAGGCGGACGATTATGGAAAAGCCTCCCTGAAAGGCGTTAGCCCGGTAGCTATAGGAGACGGACCGAAATGGATAGAAGGGAATCCTACCGAAAGTATGTTCAGCGTTTACAGTTCTTCCCCGGTAGGTATTTTAGGAGCTATCGTGAATAAAACCAATATAGAAGGTATCCTGCAACTGGACTGTAACGCAACAGACTTCTATGCAGAAAAGCCTTACCCTGTATATCTGTATTATAACCCTCATAAGACAACCCAATCTGTACTTTATGAAGCCTCCCAGCCATGTGACCTGTTCGATATTGTATCTAAAGAGTACATCGCCCGGAACCTGAAAAAAGAAGGAGTTGTCGTGATGCGGGGCGGCGAGGCTCGTGTAATAGTGGAACTGCCTGTGAAAACAGAGCTTACCCTGAAAGACGGGAAGATTATAGCAAATAAACAATATATCATTTCATATAATTAAATCTAAGAATAAAACTATGGTAAAACATGTATTATCTCTTGTTTTTATCCTTTTGGCGGGTATCCATGTGCAGGCCCAGCAGGTAAAGGATATTTCAGGTACGGTATACGACGGCAGTACCGGTGAGGCATTAATCGGCGTATCCATACTGGAAAAAGGTACTGTCAATGGAACGGTGACGGATATTGACGGAAAATATTCTCTGAAAATCTCTTCCAACCAGGTTGAGTTTTCCTATATCGGTTATGATACACAGACGCTGAGTATTCCTAAAAGCGGGGTGTATGATGTGAAACTGGCCACTTCAGACCTTAAATTGGACGAAATCGTGGTAGTAGGTTACGGTACGCAACGGAAAAGCGACTTAACCGGTTCGCTGGCATCCATCAGCAACAAGGATATTAAAAACTATGCGGTATCGAATGCTTCCGAGTTGCTGACAGGTAAAGCCGCCGGTGTATTTGTGGCGTCAAGTTCCGGTCAGCCGGGTTCGGATGCCGTTATCCGTGTCAGAGGTTTGGGTACGGTAAACGACAATAACCCGCTTTATGTAGTAGACGGTCAGTTTATGGATAATATCAGTAGCCTGAATCCCGGGGATATCGACCGTATTGAAGTATTGAAAGACGCCTCGGCTTGTGCCATCTACGGTTCACGCGGTTCCAACGGGGTAATCCTGATTACAACCAAAGGCGGAGTGAAAGGAGAAACCATCGTTACGCTGGATGCCTATGTCGGCATTAAAAACAGTTATAAGGCGATGAATATGATGAACAGCGAACAATATCATAATTTTATACTGGAGGCATATAAAGAGGATGCCGGTTTCCAGAACTCGATGAAAGAGAAGTTCACGAACCAGTATAAAAAAGGCTATGATACGAATTGGTGGGATGAAGTAACCCGCACGGCTTTTACCCAGAATTATAATGTGAGCATCCGCAAAGGAACCGATAAATCCCGCTCTTCATTAAGCCTGGGGTATGTAGACGACCAGGGACCGATTATCACAACCGAGTTCTCGAGACTATCCCTGAAGCTGAATCAGGAATATGATATCAACGACTATGTAACCGTCGGTGCAAATGTCAATCTTGCCAAAATCAAACAACGTGATGCCGGAGCCATCCCATCATTCGATTTTATCCAGAAAGCCGACCCGTTTACACCGGTAATCAGTCCGTTGGTAGACCCGTCGTCGCCTAATTACGAGTATAATAAGTATGCACCGACCGAATGGTCGTACGACCCGAACCCGGTGGCAATGCTCCGTCTGGCAAACCGTTCCAATGAAGACTTCAATGTATTCGGGAATGCCTTTGCACAGGTTAAGCTACTTAAAAACCTGACCTACCGTGTGCAATACAGCTTTGAAAGATACCAGAACACATTCAAGGACTTCCGTCCGTTCTATACTTCTGCGTTCTCGGATGATAACCTGGCAAATAAAGAAGGCAAATACAGTGTTGAAACGCAGTTGAACAACAATAGCCTGGTTACTTTCAACTATCTGGTGGAACAACGTTTGAACTATAACACAACGTTCGGGAAACACCGTCTGGATGCTATGGTGGCAATGACTTACGAGAAAAATAAGAAGGAAGGCATCAACGCCTTCAAACGTAAAGCATTAGGAAATGAAGAAATCTATCAGATACTGGATGCCCAGACTTTAGGTGATAAAACATCGGGAGGCAAAGAAACCTCTTCCATGCTGTCTTATCTGGGACGTATCAATTATTCGTATGACGACCGGTATCTGGCAACTGTGAACTTCCGTGCCGACGGTTCTTCCCGTTTTGCCAAAGGGAACCGCTGGGGATTTTTCCCTTCCGTATCTTTGGGTTGGAGAATCAGTAGCGAAGAGTTCTTCAGAAACCTGAACATCGAGAATACGCTTTCCAACCTGAAATTACGTTTAGGCTGGGGGCAGAACGGAAACCAGCGTATCGATCGGGATGCTCCGTATACTTTGATAGGTACCAACAATGAAAAACAATGGTATTTCGGAAATCGCTATTTGCAGGGATATGTGCCTATCTATGTAGGGAACTCCAATCTGAAATGGGAAACCAGCCAGCAAACCAATGTCGGTCTGGATATGTCGTTCTTCAGAAACAGTTTCGATGTAAGCATGGATTTCTATGTAAAGGAAACCAACAATATGTTGCTGAATATGCCTATCCCGTCTTTTGGTGCGCTTCCTAACAGCCCGTTCTTCAATGCCGGCGATTTAAGGAATACTGGTTTTGAGTTGGTGATGAACTACCGCAATCAGATAGGCAAGGATTTCCATTACAATATAGGTTTGAATATGTCTACGTATAAGACAAAGGTCACCAAGCTAAATTCCGAATACCTGAGCGGAAGCCAGAGCCGTACCTATGTAGGCGGCCCTATCGGACGTTTCTGGGGATACCAGCAAATCGGCATCTTCCAGAACCAGCAGGAAATAGATGCGTATGTGGATGGCAGTGGAAATAAAATCCAGCCCAATGCCAAACCCGGTGATTTCAAATTTGCCAAATTAGGCAAGTCGGGTGCTTTGAATGACGACGACGACCGTACCTTTATCGGCGACCCGAACCCGGATTTGATTTACGGCTTCAACCTCGGTTTCAATTACCGGAACTTCGATGTCCGTATGGCATTCCAGGGAACGGTAGGCAATGACATATGGAATGTGGCGAAAGGAACCCTTGCCTCTGCCGGACGCCAGAACGCGCTGGTCGATGCCTATGCGAAAGCATGGACAAAGGATGGAGATACCCATGCTATCTATCCGCGCATCACCAACTCGGATACCAACAATAATATGCGTGCATCTTCCTTCTATGTGGAAGACGGTTCTTATCTGCGTTTGCAGAATATGCAGGTAGGTTATACCATCCCGTCCATGCTTTGCCATAAGACCGGATTTATCTCCAGTTGCCGCCTCTATGTGAGTGCGCAAAACCTGTTTACACTGACTAAATATACAGGTCTGGACCCTGAACTGGGCATTAGCAATCCGCTGGATATGGGTATGGGGACTACGCGTTATCCAACTTCGCGGACCTTTACTTTCGGAGTGAATTTACAGTTTTAATCCCGGACATTATTAAAGAATAATTTATGAAAAGAATAATAGTAGCCATTTGTTTTGCGTTGGCAGGAGCCGGATTATCCGGTTGTTCCCTCGATGAACCGAGTTACGGCAAAACCACAAGCGATAATTATTATCAGAAAGAAAGCGATATAGAGCAGGCATTGACCGGTGCGTATTTGCAGTTGCGCATTACCTGGAATGAATATGCCCTGAACCATTATTTCATTGGCGACTGTTCGACCGACGATGCCCTGAAAGGCGGAGGCGGCGATGGCGACAGATCGGAAGTGCGGGATTTGTCGGACTTTACGGTCTATACCACCAACGGAGAAGTTGCACGGCGGTGGGAAATACTGTATTGCCTGGTGAACCGTTGCAACGATGTGATTTATTACGGTCCCAAAGCCAATGGAGATAAAGACAAACTGGCACGTTTCGTAAAAGAAGCCAAAGCGCTGAGAGCGTTCGGATATTATTGCTTGGTGTCTTCTTTTGGAGAAGTTCCACTGTTGACCGAGCCGAAACAGCCCGTTGAAATATTACAGATACCACGCTCACCGGTAGAAAAGGTATATGAATGTATCATCGCAGATTTGAAAGATGCCTCATCCCTTCCTTCAAAAGGAGGTTATGGTGCGGAAGATGCTTATCGTGTGACAAGAGGCTTTGCCAAGACAATGCTTGCCAAGACCTACATGTTTAAACAAGACTTTGCCGCTGCGGAAACCGTTTTGCATGATATGGTAGATGTGGACAAAGATTATGCTCTGCTGGATGATTACGGCAAGAACTGGCGTCAGGAATTTGAAAACAGTTCCGAGTCCGTATTCGAATTACCGAATAAAGTCTACGACAAGACCATCGCAACCGGAACGAACGTGCCTCATTACTTTACCAGCCGCCGCGTGACCGGCTATCAGGGATATGGTTTCCATGTGCCGACAAAAGATTTGTATGACGCTTTTGACTCCGACGACCCTCGTATTACCTACGTGTTTACCCAGACGGGCGACCGCTACAAGGGAGATACCGCCGACCAGGATAACTCGGAATCCCTATCCGGATACCATGATTATAAGATGACGGTTCCGGCTGTGGAAAAACAGGGAATGGATGTTTGGATGATTAGCTACAACATCCGTATGATACGCTACTCGGATGTCCTGCTCATGTATGCGGAAGTGTTGAACGAAAACGGCAAAGCCGCCCAGGCTCTTCCTTATCTGAATGAAATACGGAAACGGGCGCGGCAGACAAATCCGCTCGACCCGAGAAGGGATAAGCAAAAATACGTGCCTGTCGTAACGAATAATACGCTGCCTGATATTCAGGAAACCAATACGGACAAGCTAAGAGATATCATTCGACACGAACGCCGTTGCGAACTGGCAATGGAAGGATGGAGACGTGACGACCTGATACGGCAGAAACGTTTTGGCACGGTGATGCGCAACTATGCCCAGAAATACAACACGACCAAAGGGGCTAATTTTAATGACAACAGAGACTATCTGCTGCCTGTACCTCAAGGAGAAAGAGACAAGAGCAATGATATCTTGACACAAAATCCGGGATACTGATAACTCCGGTTTTTCCATAAGTTTTGTTGCGGTATCTGCAACAGCCCTGTTGCGACACCTGCAATAGCGTTGTTGCGGGTACCGCAACAGTAGTAATGCGATACCTGCAACAGTACTGGAGGCATCTCCACTCCAATGCTGGAGCCATACCCACTCCAGTACTGGAGTCGAGGTATCTCCACCATTAGTAGTGCACCTCTGCCAGCACTGGCACCGTATCCCTGCTAAAGCTCGCCGTATTCTATCGGGGAAGATAAAGAATATCTTAATTAATCTTTGTAAGCTGTAAAGTCAGAATTTTATAGATATAAAAATCTTATATTTGATGCTATTCAAAATGACAGAAGGAATATTTTTATGAAAAGGAACCCCTTACTATACTCCATTCTTGTGTGCCTGTTTTTATGTGTGATTCCTGAAAGGTCGGCGGCATCCCATGTGGTGAAATTTATCTCTAACATAGATGGATTGACAAACAATTCGGTAAACTGCATTTTTGAAGATACAGGGCATACCGTCTGGATTGGAACCTGGGATGGCTTGAATGCTTATGACGGACGGGATATACGCACATTCCGGTATAGCAAAAGCGACCCGAATACAATCAGCAATAATATCATCCGGCAGATAATAGAGCTGGGAGACGATTTATGGATTGCGACAGACGATGGCGTAAACCGGCTGGATAAGAACAATGACAAAATAACCCGGTATTATTTGCGGAAAGAAAACAAGATACCCAATCAGGAGAAGTCTTTTATCTTAGGGAAAACGGCAGACGAAAAACTGTATTGCCTGGTGAAAGGAGTGGGGCTTTTCTTCTATAATTCCAAAACAGAGGACTTTCAGCCGGTGACAATGGATTTTCTGGAACAGGTGAAGGATTTTTGCATAGACCATTCCAATCATATGTTTTTCCTGCTGGAAAACGGGCAAGTGAGGTATTTAACGGGTAGGAGTCCGGAAGATGGCGTGTATTTATCTGATTTGAGGACCGTATTGCCGGATACACCGGTGGACCGGATGTTCTTCTCTGATAACAGGTTTGTACTGGTACAGGGCGGGAATTTGTTTTTGTTGAATCCCGATTTCACCATTGAACAGCATATACGGCTGGATTCCCATAAGACCGTTTCGCAGGTGGTATGGGCAGGCAAGGATGTATATGCCGGATTCATAGAAGGCGGTTGTATTCGCTATAATACGGAAAACGATACCTATACTTCTCTGAATGAATTTCCGGCACATTTATCTGTTTTCACGCTCTATCCCGGAAGCCAGGATATTCTCTGGATAGGAACGGACGGTCATGGAGTAGCCCGATATTACCGGTATGAAACCTTCTTCCGGACTGCTTTCTCTAATTATCCGGTCAGATGTTTTGCCGAAGATATATCCGGCAATATCCTGGTTGGAACAAAAGGAGGGGGAATTAAACGGCTGGATACTGAAAATAACCGGTTGACCGACTTTTTGAGTAAAGGGAACGGCTTGAATTCAAATTCGGTGTATGCATTGCGTGCGAATAAAGCCGGGGATTTGTTTATCGGTACCGAAGAGAAAGATATTTACATATTGATGGCTTCTACCGGTAAAACGGAAAGGTTGGTTATCCCGGATAAATATCCGTCTTTCAAAGCGGTGTATGGTATGTGTTTCACAAACAATGATTCTCTACTGTGGATAGGCACATCCGGCTACGGGCTTATCCGGATGGATATAAAAAAGGAGGGCAACCGCTATGAGGTGAAAGGATTCCGGCAATATACCTCTTTGGATACGAGCAATCCGTTGAACAATGATATTGTTTATGTCGTGGTACCGGGAGCGGATGGGCATTCTGTCTGGTTTGGGACGCGTGGGGGAGGATTGAACAAAATAGACCTCAGGGATAACCGGATAAAATCGCTGGAGGATATGGACAGCAATATCCAGCTGACAAATAATGATGTGTTGTGCCTGCTGCAGGATAATGAAGATTTCTGGATAGGAACGAGCTATGGGCTGAATTGGTTGAAGAGACAGGATAATACCTTCCGGCTGTTCCCGTATGCCGATGATAAGTTGAAGAATAAAACGGTTCATGGCATACTGAAAGAGAATGAAGAACGGGTTTGGTTCAGTACCAATCAGGGATTATCCTGTTTGGATGTGGAGAGCAACCAGATAAAGAATTATTCCCTGAATGACGGGTTACAGAATGACGAATTTTCGGATGGCGCTTTTTTCAAGGATGGGCAAGGGGTATTATATTTTGGAGGGGTAGGCGGTGTCAGTTATTTTGCCCCGCAGCATATCCGTCTGAGGCAGTTCGAACCACTTCTTGTGCTGGGGGATTTGAAAGTATATGATAAAAAGCAGAATGTAAACGAACGTATCCGGAACGGAATATTGAAATTAGGATACCAGGAGCGGTTCGTTACTTTCTCTTTTGTGGCGAAAGACTTTATAAATAATGAGAACTGCGAATATGCCTACCGGTTGGGGAATCGTTCGGAAGAATGGATTTATCTGGGAAATAATCCGGAAATTGTATTTGCACAGCTTCCTCCCGGTACGTATCTCTTGGAGGTAAAATGCACAAATGGCGACCGGGTCTGGAATGATACGGTTTATAGTCTGGTAGTGAAGGTGGCTTATCCCTGGTGGCTGGGCATGCCGGCGCTGATTGTTTATGGAATCCTGCTTATCCTGCTAATTCTGCTTATCCGGTCTGTGGTAAAGAACCGGATACGGCTTAGCCGGCAGATATTGATAGACCGGATGGAAAAGCAGCATGAACGTGGGCTGTATGAATCCAAATTGAATTTCTTTACGGATGTGGCTCATGAGTTTTTTACCCCGTTGACCCTGATTTATACGCCGGTTCAATATTTGATAGAGAAGCAAGGACTCGATGCCGGTTCCCGCAAATATCTGGAAATAATAAAGAACAATGCGGAACGTATGCAGAAGCTTATTACCGAATTGATGGAGTTCCGTAAAGCAGGCTCAGGCGCTATGAAGTTGCATCCGGAAGAAATAGAAGTGAAGCCTTTTATAGAAGCGGCAGCCAATAACTATGTGGATATTTTAAAAGAGAATAAGATTGATTTCAATCTGAATATCCGCAACGCCGGTATGCTTTATTCAGACCGTGATGCGTTGGAAAAGATACTCTTTAATCTGTTGTCCAATGCTTTTAAATATACGCCCCGTAATGGCTATATACAGGTGGATGTACAACAGGAAGATTTGCCGGACGGCGCGTTGTGCCTGGCTGTCAGGAATTCGGGAAAAGGGTTGACCGTTCAGCAAATGGCGGAAATATTTGATGAATATAAAATATTTGAAACGGCAAAACAGGCCTATACGGTAAGCAATGGCATCGGCTTGTCTCTGACAAAGAAATTAGCGGAGCTGCTGGGCGGTGAGATTTCGGTGGATGGCGAATTAGGTAAGTATGTAGAATTTTCGGTGATAATACCCTGTTTGTCTGTCCGGAAAGAAGAGACGCTTACCGGTGAGCGAATGCCTGAAAAAGAGGATAGGGAAACAGATGAGTTGAAACCGCATAAAGATACGGTTGTACTTATTGTGGAAGATGATGAAAGTATTCGTCATCTGCTGGAAGATGTTCTGTCCTGTTATACGATTCAGATGGCTACAGATGGGATAGAGGCTCTTAGGGAAATAGAACATAGTCATCCGGATATTATCATTTGCGATATTATGATGCCGAATATGGATGGACTGGAACTGATAGATAAGCTGAAATCGGATGTGAAAACCAGTTACATACCGATTGTCTGTATTTCTGCAAAAACTTCAGTGGAGGACCAGATTGATGTCTATAATCATGGGGCGGATGCTTACATAGCCAAACCGTTTCATCCTAAACAGGTGACCTCTACGGTTGAGAATTTGCTTTCGCGGCAAATATCCCTGAAAGATTATTTTAACTCCAGTCTTTCGTCCGTAAAGATAAAAGACGGGCGTGTACTTCATCCGGAAGATGAGGAACTGATACGGTTGGTGACGGACTTTATTCAGGATAATATGGATAACGCAGATTTAAGCCCGGCTTCTATCGCGGAATTTGCAGGGATGAGTAAATCTACGCTCTACCGCAGATTCAGCGAAATAATGGACCGGACACCCAGCGAATTTGTCCGTAGTGTCCGGTTGGAGCATGCCGCGAAATTATTGAGGACTACAAAGTGGACTGTGTCTGAGATTATGTATAAATCAGGCTTTTCCAATAAGTCCTATTTCAACCGGGAGTTCCTGAAGTTGTATGGCGTTTCCCCGAAAGATTACAGAAGCCAATAGGGTAAAATCTTTATTGGACGGCTACTTGTGCTTTTGAATCGAAGACCAGGTCTACTTCATTGTTTTCCTGCTTCAGTTCAAACCGGTAGAAAGTGCCGGAGGGTCTTTCTATCAGGGTAATGTCTTCTATTGTATATTGATTGTATGCAGAGCTTGCCAATGCTTCCATAATGGCTACAGGTACGTCATCGCTTTTGATATTCCAGTGCGTGGATACCCATTGGTTTCCGGTATCGAACCGGATTTCTTTGTGGGTGTTTTTTTCCTGAATATCCACTTCCGTACCGTTTTGCTCTTTCTCTATTTTCTGTACGGTTGCTGTCGGATATTTTTTGGAAAGGAAATCCCGGACAGGTGTAGGAAGTGTTTCGAGCTGTGTCGATTGTTTTTGCTTGTTGCCGCTGTTGCATGCCGAGAATGAAATAAGGCTGCATAAGCAGAAAAACAAGACGGATAGTTTAGTTTTCATAAGACGTTATTATAAATGTTATTGTATAAATTATTCAATGATACTTAAGAACAATCGCATCCTCCGGTTTGTTGAAATAGTGAACAAATTAATAAAACACAAATAATTATGGCTGGAATAATGAAATCATTATGGGACGAAAGTTCCGATCTGGAAGACGAAACACTGTCCACACGCTCCGTATTGTCGGATGATTACACATCTAATGACATCGAGAAAGAAAAAGATATTATATCTGAAGAAGAAGAAAGTGAGGATATAATTGATGATTCTTTGAAGATTTCGAAAGAAGGGAAGTAAGATATTCTCCTGATTACTTTTTTGTTGGGTTTATTTTTGTTATTAGATGCATTCTTTAAGAAGAGGGCCCGGAAATTATTTTCATACCTTATCTACATATTGAAAATAAATCCCTACTTTTGTGCTCTAAAACATTAAAATAAACCCAACAAAGATGGCTGTAACGAAACGTATTAAACGTGCATTGGTATCTGTATACCATAAAGATGGATTAGATGAAATTTTGAGAAAGCTCCACGGTGAAGGTGTTAGTTTTGTGTCAACGGGTGGTACTCAGAAGTTTATAGAGGAATTGGGTATTCCTTGTGATGCAGTAGAAGATTTGACAGGTTATCCCTCAATCCTGGGAGGACGCGTGAAAACGCTTCATCCGAAAGTTTTTGGTGGCATTCTGGCACGCCGTGAAAATGAAGGCGACCTTGCCCAGCTTGCCGAATATGAAATTCCTGAAATTGATTTGGTGATTGTCGATTTGTATCCGTTTGAAGAAACAGTAGCTTCAGGTGCGGAAGCACAGGCAATTATCGAGAAAATAGATATAGGCGGTATCTCTCTTATCCGTGCCGCTGCAAAGAACTTTAAAGATGTGGTAATTGTGGCTTCCAAAGCTCAGTATCAACCGTTGATGCAGTTATTGGAAGAAAAAGGTGCTGAAACCTCGATAGATGATCGCAGATGGTTTGCGAAAGAAGCATTTGCCGTATCTTCCGGTTATGACAGTGCAATCTTCAATTATTTTGACAATCGCGAAGGTTCTTATTTCCGTGCAGGTGTAGATACTCCGATGCATTTGCGTTATGGTGAAAATCCTCATCAGGCAGCTAAGTTTTACGGTAAGTTTACTGAGATGTTCGACCAGTTGCATGGTAAGGAAATTTCTTATAACAACTTGCTCGATATCGATGCCGCTGTGAATCTGATTAGTGAATTCGATGAATTGACTTTTGCAATCCTGAAACATAACAATGCTTGTGGTATCGCTTCCCGTGCCAACGTGGTAGATGCCTGGAAAGATGCTTTGGCAGGTGATCCTGTTTCTGCATTCGGAGGTATCCTGATTACTAATACAACAATCAATAAGGAAGTTGCCGAAGAAATTAACAAGATTTTCTTTGAAGTAATCATAGCTCCGGCTTATGATGCTGATGCATTGGAAGTATTGAAACAGAAAAAGAACCGTATTATCCTGGTTCGTAAAGACTGCAAGACTTGTCCGATCCAGTTCCGTTCATTGCTGAATGGTGTGCTGATGCAGGAAAAAGACCTTAGCATTCAAACTGCAGCAGATCTGGAACCGATGACAGAAAAGCAACCGGCTCCCCAGGAAGTGGAAGACCTGTTGTTTGCAAACAAGATTGTAAAACACAGCAAGTCCAATGCGATTACACTGGTAAAAAACAAACAGCTTTGTGCAAGTGGCATCGGACAGACTTCACGTGTGGATGCATTAAAACAAGCGATTGAAAAGGCAAAATCATTTAAATTTGATTTGAACGGTGCCGTTATGGCTTCGGATGCATTCTTCCCGTTTGGCGACTGTGTGGAAATTGCAGATAATGCAGGTATTACCGCTGTAATTCAGCCGGGAGGTTCTATTAATGACAAGCTGTCTGTTGAGTATTGCAACGAGCATGGTTTGTCTATGGTTAAAACGGGTATCCGTCACTTTAAACATTAATTGTATTCGATACGTCGATATGCCTGGATACTTTCGAAGTATTTATTGGGATATTGGCGTATTGATGAATAGACACTTTATTAAAATGGGATTATTTTCTTTTACACAAGAATTGGCAATGGACCTGGGTACAGCCAATACCATTATCACATGTAATGATAAGATGGTAGTGGATGAACCTTCCGTTATCGCATTGGATGCTCGCTCCGAGAAGGTGCTGGCTGTTGGACGGCAGGCTCGTGAAATGTACGAAAAGACCAATCCGAATATACGTACGATACGCCCGCTTCGTGAAGGTGTTATTGCCGATTTCTATGCGGCAGAACAGATGATGCGCGGACTGATAAAGATGGCGAGTACGCATAAACGCTGGTTTGCTCCGTCTCTCCGTATGGTTATCGGTATCCCGTCAGGTAGTACGGAAGTTGAAATTCGTGCTGTACGTGATTCGGCTGAACATGCCGGTGGACGCGAGATATATATGGTTTTTGAGCCAATGGCTGCTGCTATCGGTGTAGGTATGGACGTACTGGCTCCGGAAGGTAATATGATTGTGGATATAGGCGGGGGTACTACGGAAATCGCCGTTATCTCTTTGGGAGGAATTGTTTCCAATAAGTCCATCAAAATGGCAGGGGATGATTTGACGAACGATATCGTAGAATATATGCGTCGTCAGCATAATATCCGTATCAGTGAGCGTATGGCCGAGCGTATTAAAATTAATGTGGGTTCCGCATTGAGTATTCTGGACGATGCCCCGGACGATTTTGAAGTTTGCGGACCAAACCAGATGACTGCTCTTCCGATGAAGGTTCCTGTATCTTATCAGGAAATTGCTCATTGTCTGGATAAGTCGATTTCTAAAATTGAAGCTGCTGTATTAAGTGCATTGGAACAGACACCTCCTGAATTGTATGCCGATATTGTAAAGAACGGCGTTTATCTGGCAGGTGGCGGAGCTTTGTTGCGTGGTATCGACAAGCGTCTGAAAGATAAAATGGGGATAGAATTTCATGTTGCCGAAGACCCGTTGCACGCAGTAGCAAGAGGTACGGGTATTGCATTGAAGAATATAGATAAGTTTAATTTCCTTATACGATAATTGTAATTGGGGATTGATAGTTGAAACAGGAGGAGTATGTCCTTCGTTTTTCAATTCTCAATTCTCAATTTTTTAATTGAATTATGCGGAAGCTCTTAGATTTCCTGGTCAGAAAGAGACATTGGTTCCTGTTTTTTTTGCTGGAGGTGATTTCGTTGGTATTAGTCTACAGGAATAATGCTTACCAGCGAAATGTCATGTTTAGTTCGGCGAATGTTGTAACAGGGTATATATCATCTGCGGCCGGTTATGTGAAATCTTATCTTCATCTTCGGGATATAAATAAAGAACTGCTTGAACGCAACGGCCAGTTGGAAATGGAACTTCTCGAGTTGCAAGACCAATTGGAGATGATGAGGGCGGATACAGTGAACTTTACCGGGTTTGCACCTGATTCTACCGAAGTTTTTCCGTATAGTTTTATTCTGGCTGATGTGGTAAATAACAGTGTTACGCATTTAGCTAATTATATTACTGTAAATAAAGGGCGCAAAGACGGTGTCGAGCCTGATATGGGAGTCGTGTCGGAGCGTGGTGTGATAGGTATCGTTTCTACGGTTTCCGATCATTATGCAGTGGTACTTTCTTTGTTGAACCCTAAATTCCGTTTGAGTTGTAAGGTCTTAGGTAGTAGTTATTTCGGCTCTTTAAACTGGGACGGGCGGAATCCCCGGTATGCCAATCTGGAAGAATTACCGAGGCATGTGGAATTTAAAAAAGGGGATACGATAGTGACAAGTGGCTATTCTGCTGTTTTTCCGGCAGGTATTGTAGTGGGTAATGTTGCTGATTTCCAAAAACAGCATGATGATAATTTTTATACGTTGAAAGTTGAACTGGCAGCGGATTTTCATGCATTGAATAATGTCCGTATTATAAAGAATTATCATCAGACGGAGCAGTTAAAAACAGAGCAGGAGGCAAGAAGAAATGATTAACAATATATTAAGAGGAGCTTTCTATTTTGTGGTGTTAGTGGCAGTACAAGTGCTGTTCCTGAATAATATTTATTTTCTTCGTATAGCAACTCCGTTTCTGTATCTCTATTTTATATTGAAGCTTCCTGTTGGTACTTCACAAAGTAATGTGGTATTTTTTTCGTTTTTGATAGGACTGGTAATAGATATATTTTCCAATACTCCGGGTATGCATGCTGCTGCTTGTACATTGGCTGGTTTTATCCGGGAGCCTCTTATTCATTTTTATATGGGAAAAGACTTGCCGGAAGGTATTTTCCCTTCCTACAAGACTTTTGGTTATGGTGGTTTTTTCAGGTATGTGCTTTCATTCGTGGTTATTCATCACGCGGCATTATTCCTGGTAGAATCGCTTACTTTATTTGACCCGTTGTTTCTGGCGATTCGTATTATTGCCAGTGTATTGACAACGACTTTGCTGATATGTATAGTTGAATCATTCAATGTGAACACTGTAAAGAGTGGAGATTAATTCGAAGTATACCCTTGAGAACAGGCGCTATGTGATTGGTGGTGCTGTTATTTTACTCATTCTTATCTTTATTGTCCGTTTGTTTTTCCTGCAGATTGTAGACAACGACTATAAAGCATGGGCTGATAGTAATGCGTTCCTGAAAAAGACATTATATCCTTCCCGCGGTATGATATATGACCGCAACGGCAAACTGCTGGTGTATAATCAGCCAACTTATGATATCATGCTTATTATGCGCGAGATACAGCCGTTTGATACGCTGGATTTCTGCAATATTGTAGGCATAACACGCGACCAGTTCGTTAAACGTATAGCTGATATAAAGAACCGCCGGTTGAATCCCGGTTATTCTTCTTATGTTCCTCAAGTTTTTATGAATCACCTTTCAGCGCAGGAATATGGGGTGTTGCAGGAAAAACTTTATAAATTCCCGGGCTTTTATATTCAGAACCGTACAAACCGTGAGTACGGCTATCACAATGCAGCCCATTTGCTGGGTAATATTGGCGAGGTGAACCGCAGAGATATTGAAAGAGATGATTACTATGTGCAGGGTGATAATTCTGGACGTGCCGGTGTTGAGTTGTCTTATGAAAAAGTCTTGCGTGGAACGAAAGGTGTAGAGATACTGCTTCGTGATGCACATGGACGAATCAAAGGGCGCTATGAAGAAGGAAAGCATGACATAGCTCCTGTTTCCGGGAAAAACCTGACCTTATCGATTGATGTGGAGTTGCAGGCCTTAGGAGAGAAGTTGATGCAGAATAAATTAGGCAGTATTGTAATGATTGAGCCGGAAACGGGTGAAGTACTTTGTCTGGTTTCTTCTCCGACATATGACCCGAGTTTATTAGTAGGACGCCAACGAGGAAAGAATCATAAAATATTAGAGAAAGATCCGCGTACTCCGTTGATTGACCGTGCTTTGACAGGATTTTATCCTCCCGGTTCCACTTTCAAGCCTACACAGGCATTGATATTTTTGCAGGAAGGTGTAATAACCCCACAAACAGCCTATACATGTGCCCATGGTTATACTTTCCGAGGCGGAAAGCCTGCATGTCACGGGCATTATTCTCCTTTGGAATTGGACTTTGCCATAGCCACTTCCTGTAACTCTTATTTTTGCTGGGGATTACATGATATGTTAGATAGCCGGCGCCGTTATCCTACCGTGCAGCAGGCTTTTGATATATGGAAGAATCATTTGGTTTCTATGGGGTACGGATATAAGCTGGGTATAGATTTACCTGGCGAGAAACGGGGATTTATTCCTAACAGCCAGTATTATGACAAGGCATATCGCGGACGGTGGAATTCCAGTACAATTATATCAGTGGCTATTGGGCAGGGGGAAGTATCTGCAACTCCGTTGCAAATCTGTAATTTGGCTGCAACAATAGCTAACCGAGGATATTTTATCACTCCACATGTAGTGAAAGAAGTGCAGGATACCCCTTTGGATTCACTTTATAAGGAAAAACGTTATCCTACAGTAGATTCAAAATATTATGATATTGTAGCGCATGGGATGAGGAGTGCGGTGCTTGGAGGAACTTGCCGGAAAGCTGCGATTCCGGGTATAGAAGTTTGTGGTAAAACCGGTACGGCTGAAAATCCGCATGGAAAAGATCATTCGGCGTTTATTGGTTTTGCTCCTTACGATAAGCCAAAGGTTGCCATTTGTGTATATGTCCAAAATGGAGGATTCGGTGCAACGTTTGGGGTACCTATCGGTCGTTTGATGATGCAAAAATACCTGAATGTGGAATTTACGGAGGCGGATAAAGCATTGGAAGAGGAACTTTCGAATACAGTGATAGAACAAAGCATATTAAATTTACATAGTCGTGAGTTATAAAAGAAAAACTGAAATATGGAAAACTGTGGATTGGTTAACCATTATGCTGTATGTCATATTGGTAATAGCCGGATGGTTCAGTATTTGCGGTGCCAGTTACGAATACGACAGTGTAAGTTTTTTTGATATTTCAGGACGTCCCGGTTCCCAGTTAATGTGGATGGGATTGTCCGTCTTTTTGATTTTTGTGATTTTAATGCTTGAGAGCGACTTTTTTGATGTCTTTGCCAACCTTATTTATATTGCGGTGATTTTGTTATTGATTGCTACAATCTTTCTGGCTCCGGATATAAAGGGTTCGCGTTCTTGGTTGGTTTTGGGGCCTGTCCGTCTTCAGCCGGCAGAATTTGCAAAGTTTGCCACGGCATTGGTTGTGGCGAAGTTGATGAATTCGTATGGCTTTAAACTTACTGTGCCTAAAAATTTCATGCTTACCCTATTGCTGATATTTTTGCCCATGGTTTGTATTTTATTACAAAAGGAGACGGGGTCCGCATTGGTCTATCTGGCTTTTTTCCTGATGTTGTATAGGGAGGGAATGTCCGGTTATATTCTTTTATCAGGGGTTTGTGCAGTTGTCTTCTTTGTGACGAGCATGAAGTTTTCAGAGGTCGTAGTTGGAGCTACTGCAATGGGGGAACTAATAGTTTCTTCTTTGATTCTATTTATTATTATGGCATTGATACAAATAGAGAAGAAGGATTTTCGTGCGATATTACATATTTTGATAGGGACGACTCTTGCTTTTTTAGGTGGGACAATAGCTTCTTTTTTTATGCCTGTTGATTTTTCCTGGATTGCAATCGGGCTTGTTCTTTTGGCTTCATTATACTTGATTTATCTGTCTATCCATAATTGGGTATGGCATTATGTCATTATTGCTGTGTTTGCTTTGGGTTCTTTGGCTTTTATGTTTTCTGTGGATTATGTATTCAATAATATTCTGGAACCGCATCAACAGATCCGTATAAAAGTGTCATTAGGACTGGAAGATGATCCGAGTGGTGCCGGTTATAATGTAAATCAATCAAAGATAGCGATAGGTTCAGGAGGTTTTACCGGAAAGGGTTTTATGAATGGAACCCAGACTAAATTAAAATATGTACCGGAGCAGGATACTGACTTTATTTTTTGTACGGTGGGTGAAGAACAAGGATTTGTTGGCTCTTCTGCTGTTCTTGTTTTATTTGCAGTCCTGATACTTCGTTTGATTTATTTATCGGAGCGACAGACTTCGACGTTCAACCGAGTCTATGGATACAGTGTTGCTTCTATTTTCTTTTTCCATTTGGCTATTAATATCGGGATGGTGATAGGGCTTACTCCGGTAATAGGTATTCCGTTGCCGTTTTTCAGTTATGGCGGTTCCTCGCTTTGGGGATTTACAATCCTGTTGTTTATTTTTCTCCGGTTGGATGCTTCGCGTCGTGAGCGTTAGCTTTTTCCACTCTGAATCCGATTTCCTGTATTCCTTTTATAGTCTTTTCGCGCATAGCCTGCCGAAAGCTGAAGGTGTATTGACCCGGATAAGGGAACAGGTAGTTGGTACGTACAGGGAAACCTGATTGGAATAAAGAAATACCATGTCCGCGCCATTTACCTGCTTCATTGGCAAGAACGCATTCTATCGTATCGCGTTTTAAAGGTCCAATAGGTAATTCCTCATTACAGAATAACCATAGGTTTTTATAAGGATATAGATTGTTATTGCGTATTTGCAACATCAAATTGTAAGGAGTAGAGGTATCCTCAACCCGGAAGGTAAAATAATAAACCTTATCGTCCTCCCACGAAGTATTGTCTATGATCTGATATTGATCATACAAGGCTTTGTTTTCGCAGGAGGATAATAAGATACCAATAAATATGACAAGAAATCTCTTAAGCATTAGGCGTTATTATCCGGTTTAGCTTGTTGTTGAGGTTTGTCATTATTTGATGGTTTATCGCTGTTTGCTTTGTTGGGACGTGGCTGCTTGTTGCGATTACGATTCCCTTCGTTTCCATTTCTATTCCCATTTGCGTTTCCACTGCTGTTTCGGTTATTGTTCCGGTTTCCACCGTTTTTATTCCCCTCTTTAGCAGGATTGTTCTCGTTGTAGGGCTTTTCTCCCGGACGATTGTTCGGATTTTGTGGCTTACCTCCGTTGTTATTATTGTTTGGGTTTTTCTCTTTAGCAACGCCGGCTATATTGCTATTACCGTTATTTTCGTTGTTATTTCCATTCCCGTTACCACCTTTTTTCTTCTTCTTTTTCTTTACATTATCAAAGCGTGTAACACTTTCCTGACCCAAAATATCCTGAGAATCACGTTTGGGAGCCTGAGGTTTTGTGTCGGCTTCCAATGATACCGGTTTCATACCTTTTTTATTCATGTTGATAACATCGAATGCGCGGTCTGCCGGAATTGTTATCAGGTTAGCTGCAAACGATTTATCCGTAGAATAAGTGATTTCACGTTTGAAAATATCAGTTTTGAAATGGTAATATGTATTATCCTTTGTTTCCAAAGGAACTTCGCGTGACGGCAAACGTTTCTGTGCTTCAACATAAGCGTCCACTTCATAATTGATGCAGCATTTCAGTTTAGCACATTGGCCTGCAAGTTTTTGAGGATTCATTGAAATGTCCTGATAGCGTGCAGCTCCGGTTGCCACAGAAACAAAATTAGTCATCCAGCTTGAACAACATAATTCGCGTCCACAAGGACCAATACCTCCAATGCGTCCGGCTTCCTGACGGGCTCCGATTTGTTTCATTTCAATGCGTACACGGAAAGCTTCTGCCAGTACTTTAATAAGCTGACGGAAGTCGACACGTTCGTCTGCAATATAATAGAAGATAGCTTTATTACCGTCTCCTTGGTATTCCACATCTCCAATTTTCATATTCAATCCTAAATCGGCGGCGATTTGGCGGGAACGGATCATGGTAGCGTGTTCCTTAGACTTAGCTTCCTCGTATTTTTCAATATCGGTCGGTTTTGCTTTGCGGTAAATCTTTTTGGGCTCATAGCCTTCTCCGGTACGGACATTGTTTTTTTTCATTTGTAAAAGAACGAGTTTCCCGGTGAGGGTTACAGTCCCTATATCATGTCCCGGACTTGCTTCGACAGCTACCATATCGCCTTTTTCGAGAGGAATTTTAGAACTGTTTAAAAAATATCCTTTACGGGTATTTTTGAATTGAACTTCTACATAATCAGTAGCATTGGCTGCATCCGGAACGTCGCAAAGCCAGTCGTAAGTGTTCAGTTTTGTATTTTGTATTTTGCTGCATCCTTTTTTCCCCATGCAGCAACTACCTGTATTTAATTTGAAATCCATTGTCAGATAATAATATATGTGTGTACAATTACGCAAAAATAGTCAAAATATTTGGTTTACAGCATAAGATGGACGATTATAATAAATGCTGTAACCCTGATGGCATCTGGCAGTGGAAGGTAAGAATCGTGAAATAAAAAAGGGGCTGTCCAAAAAGTCGGATAGCCCCTTTGCTATTGTTTATTTCGGTAAAAAGTATTATCTTACCGTTGCAAAAAAACAAACATTATAGCAATGGCTAAGATAGTATTTAAAGAGTTAACATCCAACCAAAATGTACTTTTTCCGACCAGCTTATCGGAAAAGATAGCTCCCAATCATCCCGTTCGTGTTGTAAACAGTGTTGTAAACGCCTTGGATATTAGTTGTCTGCTCTGGGCATATAAAGGAGGAGGTACCAGCAGCTACCATCCCTGTATGATGCTCAAAGTTCTGTTTTATGCATACCTGAACAATATCTATTCTTGTCGCAAAATAGAAAAGGCCTTGCAGGAGAATATTCACTTCATGTGGTTGTCTGGTAATAGTACTCCCGATTTCCGCACGATCAATGATTTCCGCGGCAAACGTTTAAAAGAACACATAAAATCGTTGTTTTCAGCCATTGTTCTGCTGTTACAGGAATCCGGCTATGTCAGTTTGGATGTACAGTATATCGATGGTACCAAAGTGGAATCAGCATCCAATCGCTACACTTTTGTCTGGCGTGGTAGCGTGGAAAAGAACAAGGTAAAACTGGAGTCGAAAATACAGTCAATCCTTAGTGAGGTTGACAAACATATCGAGCAGGATAAACAGGAAAGGACACCGGATAGCTTACCGGATATGGATTCCTGTGGTTTGCGGGAAAAAGTGGGCGCTTTAAACAAACGGCTCTCCGGAATGAACAAAGCTGAGCAGAAACAAATCAAAAAGCTACAGGAAGAATATCTGCCTCGCCTTGCCAAATACGAATCGCAATTAGAGAAATTAGGGGATCGTAATTCTTTCAGTAAGACAGATGAGGATGCGACCTTCATGCGCATGAAAGAGGATCATATGAAAAACGGGCAATTGAAACCTGCCTATAACATACAGATTGCTACAGAGAATCAATTTATTACCAATCTGGGAATTTACAGGCGAGCCGGAGATACGGGAACTTTAATTTCTTTTTTGAAAGATTTTCGAGAGACTTATCATAGGCAATCCTCTATAGTAGTGGCCGATGCCGGTTATGGAAGTGAACAAAACTACGAGTTTATGGAGAATGCGGGTATAGAGGCTTTTGTCAAGTACAATTATTTCCACAAAGAGCAGAAGCGTGCCTGGAAGAAGGATGCTTTTGCCATACAGAACCTTTACTACAACCGGGAAAGGGATTATTACGTATGCCCGATGGGACAACATATGGAATATAAAGGTCAAAGGAAAAGTAAGTCCGATTTGGGATATGTATCCATACTGAAGCGTTATCAGGCACAGAACTGCGAGGGTTGCCCGCTGAAGTCTCAATGTCATAAATCAAAGACTAACCGGATCATAGAAGTTAACTATAACCTTAACAGGTATAAACAAAAAGCACGGGAAAGACTCATGAGTGAGGAAGGTATTTATCATCGGGGCAGACGATGTATAGAACCGGAATCTGCCTTTGCACAGATAAAGCATAACTCGGCGTGGAACCGGTTTAGATTAAGAGGGTTGGAGAAGGTAAAAACAGAGTTTACCCTGGTTGCTATTGCACATAATCTAAGAAAACTAGCTAAAAAAGTCAGTTTTCTTTTGTTTTTTACTTATTTCTGTAGGATGACTTCTCGAAGAGAGATAATTGAGAAGACCAAAGATGTTTTAAAAATAAAAATGGATAATAAACGGGCAGCATAACAAAAAAAGAAGGCATCCTTTTCAGACACCTTCTTTTTTATCTACACCTTACTATTAGATTCCATTAATACTTCTTGAAAGACTTAGGGCATCTTTGAAAATTACATTAGAGGTTTCATTTTTGATGTTAACATCATTTTGAAGTCTTTAGGACGTGTATTTGTCAATTGAAAAAATACATTGCTAAATGCTGAAACACTGGAATATCCTACACTATAAGTTATTTCAGTAATAGTCATATCAGAATCCTTCATTAGTTCCAATGATCGTATAATTCTTAACATCTTAAGATATTGTAAAAAGGAGATATAAAGGCTGGATTGAAATAAGCGAGTCATACTGCGAACGCTAAAACCAAAATGTTGCGCAACAAAAGGCAAAGTTAGGGGTTCATGCAAGTTATTTCGTAAATATTGTGTTATCTCTATTAGCTTTTTATTTGTAGTAGTTGGTAGTTGAATAGAAAATCGTTTGAGCTTCTCTTTGGGTAATAAGTGCTTCATTGTTAGTAAAAGTTCGTATTCCCATGAGGCGGGGAATATATCTCCCTGCCAGTTTACGGAAAAATTGAGTATTTCATGCAGCAGAGGACTTACTGGATAAATACCTAATTTATCATAGAAAGAATTTTCTAAGTCGTGTTCATCACTAAAATATATGTTTTGAATGTATAAATCCTTTGAATTAAACAAAATACGATGTGGTTGCAATTTGGGAATCCATATATAATGATGGGAAGGAATATAATAATCTATTTCTTCGGTTTGTAAATAAGCAATTCCTCCAAACACTAATAGTAATTGTCCTTTTTCATGGCTATGAAGAGCTAATTCTTGATCTATGTGTTGCTTAATAACAAATATTGAATTAGGATATTTATCAACACTTTCTGACAAGTAGTGTAAAAAGTTCATATTCTTAAAAAAATTACTTGGCCAAAATTAGCAAAAAATAGGCTGATTATGGAAAAAACCAAAATATATTTCCGAATAACTTTGCCACATCAATTAATTATTGGAAAAATGAAATATATTTTAGTGTTTATTCTGTTATTCTCATTTATAACTAAAGAGAGCTATGCTCAGCAAAATACGGGTAGGTTTGATAATTTTCTAACACTTGAAGATATTTGGAAAAACATAGAGAAAAATAATAAAAACATAAAGGTCGAACTTCTCGAGATAAAAAGGAGAGAACAGATAATCCATTCTGCTATAGCTGATTATTTCCCTGACATTTCTCTAAATGCGAATTATGATAGAAATACAAAAATGCCTGTTTATGAAAATGAACTATTTTCTACCCCTGATTATTTTCCTATAGGAAAATATGGTTATGGGGTTGGTTATGAGTTAAGTTTGGATTTATATGATGGAGGTAAAAAATATCGTAATACAAAACTTAGAAAAGAGGAAAAAAATCTTGTAGTACATCAATGTGAGGCTACTAAAAATAATATAAAACTTATTGCTGCAGTAACATATTATGATCTTTTCAGAAATCTTCAATTTCGAGATTTAGTGCAACAAGAAATTCTTGCAGATAAATTACAATTGAAGACTATAGAAAATTTTTATAATAATGGGGTTGTTTTAAAAAGTGATCTGTTAAGAGCTTCTGTAAAGTTGTCCGATATAGAACTTTCATTATCTGAGATAAATAATAATATCCAATTGGATATTCAACAGTTAAATATTTTAATGGGACGTGATGAGAATAATAGTATAGAAATAAACTATCATGAACTGTTCTCTTTTGCGGATTTAAACTGTTCAGGATATGAGGAACTTACAAGTATAGCGTTGAAAGAAAACTTTATCTGTAAAATGGCTTTGGACAGACTGAATATAAGCAAATTAAATATTCGACAATCAAAAGCAAATGTTTTACCTAAAATAGCGTTCTTCTCTTATTATAATATAAAATATCCTCAAGTATTTTTGTATCCCTATTCCTCTAATCAATATGGGTTTGGTCAATTCGGTATAAAAATATCGTTTCCTATAGATGCTTTCTATAAAAATTCTTATAAAGTAACGGCAAATAAGTTGGCTTATAAACAAGAAAGAATAAACAGGAATATAGTTGAAGATAAATTATCGATAAAAATTAGGGAGATCTATTTGCAATTACAATATTCAAAAGAAAGTATTGAAACAGCAAATAAGAATATAGTGCGAGTGACGGAAACTGTACGAGTGCTTAAGAATGCATACTATAACCAACAACTGACATTAACAGATCTATTAGATGCTGAGACTGACCTCTTGGATGCCAAATTTAAACTTATGACTTCAAAAATTAATCTTCAAATAGAATATTTAAAACTTCGTGAAGCAATGGGAGTATTATAAAATAATATGAGAATAGTATGAAAAGAAGAAATAAAATCGACCGTATTACCATTATTTTTACTAGAATTATTGGTGTCTTATTGTTAATATTTATGATTGTTTGGAGTGGAATATATTTTCTTAGATCTTTAAAATATGAAGAGACAAATAATGCTCAAATAGAAGCATATCTGTCTCCAATAAATACAAGGGTTGTAGGCTATATCAATAAGATATACTTTGAAGAAAATCAAAGGGTAAATACTGGTGATACATTAGTGGTCATAGATAGTCGAGAGTTTGAATTAGATAAAAAAGAATCGACAGCAAGTATTCTTGAGAGTAATGCAAAATTAGAGTATTTAGTAGCTAATGAAATAACACAAAACCGGAATATCGAGGTTCTAAAAACGCAAATTTCAACCGCTGAAATAAAAATGAAGTATCAGGAGAAAGAATACCTACGATATAAAAATCTATTATGTGAGGGTTCTACAACACCACAACAGTTCGAAAAAGTTGAAGCTGCATTTAGAATTGCGGTTTTGGAATATGAGTCTGCTCAGAAAAAAATGCAGGTCTCAAAATCTAAAACAATTGAGATAAAGAAAGATATGAATACCATTATTGCGGAAATAGAAAGAAAGAAGGCGATATTAGACAATCAGAAACTTAAGATGCAATATACTGTAATAACGGCTCCATTTAGAGGGAGAATCGGGAAAAAAAATATACAAGAGGGCCAATTGGTACAAGCCGGACAGACGTTGGCTTTCATGGTTAATGATGAAGAAAAAAAGTGGGTGGTTGCTAATTTCAAAGAAACTCAAATTGAATCATTTAGCATTGGACAAAGCGTGGATATATATGTGGATGCTTTTCCCAATGAGGTCTTTCATGGTAAAATTGAATCAGTGTCGCCTACAACAGGTTCAAGATATTCTTTATTACCTCCGGATAATGCAACTGGAAATTTTGTAAAAGTAATTCAAAGAATTCCCGTAAAAATAGATTTAACCGACTCGAAGGTAAAGATAGAGAAATTATCTGCCGGAATGAATGCAAACGTTTCAGTTTTAAAACAATAGCAAATGGGAACAGATAAGGGTGTTTTTAAAGATTGGGTTCCAAAATGGCTTATCCGGGGAACTATTGTTTCCATATTAGCCATGTCTTTACTTGGATTCGCTTTATATTACAGTAATATGGAAAGCGCAATCGGTTATTATGGATTTGAACAAGTAGACATTCAGTATTCTGTGGTTTTGATGTATGCGACAGTGATTGCATTTCTCGCTTTAGATAACAGACTTATTAAATATTTTATAGCAAGGGATTATATTGTTTTAGGATTAGTGCTGGATATTATCAGTTATATAGTGTGCTTTTATACCAGAGATATTATTCTTTTTATGATTTGTAGGTTCTTGCAAGGTATTGCCTGTGCTCTATTATGTAGTGTTGTTTTAAACCTTGTATTTCCTCTTTTTCATAAGCCGAAATCAAAGGTTTTTGGTTATAGTATATTTTACGGAGGATTGCAAATATCCATCCCTGTTTGTGCCATATACTGTAGCTGGTTACTTCATTTTAAAGAATTTAATTATTTGTTTTATGGATTGAATATTTCAATATTGTTCACATTAGTTCTTGTTTTCATTACGATGAAGAGAAAAGCCCGATTTTACAAAAAAATACCTCTCTATCAGATTGATTGGATCGGAGCCATCTTATATACAGCCTTTTGTGCGTTATTGGGATATTTACTGGTATATGCTCAGAAACTAAATTGGTTTGAGAGTAAGGAATTTACTAGATTAACTTTTGTGGCATTTATATTACTTGTTTTGTTTGTCATTCGTCAATTATTGATAAAGAGGCCATTGATAAATTTGAGCTTATTCAAGTATAAAAGTTTTATTATAGGGTTACTATTATTAGTTGCACTATATATATTCAAAGGTACTGTGATTTTTGTTTATGTATATATTGAGCAGATTCTTGATGTTGATCCAATACATATGACACCTGTCTGGATTATGAATATAATGGGGATTATAGTAGGTTCATTTGTAACAGCGAGATATATTATATATCGGGCACCTCTAATCAATATTATCATTGTAGGCTTTTCTTTACTTGCCTTGTTTCACCTGATTATGTATTTTACGTTTTCTTCATCTGTAGAAATTACTTTTTTTTATATTCCCATATTCATTTATGGTTTAGGAACAAGTACCCTTTTTGTTCCTGTTGTTGTATTTACTGTATCAACTGTTCCTGAGCATTTGGCATATAATGTCTCTTTTATCGGAATATTCTCAAGATTTGTAGGATTCTGCGCAGGTCTTTCGATTAATAATTATTTCCAATCATATACTAAAAGTGAAATATTCGAAAGGTTCAGAGAAAATGTAAATGAAACAAACTATATGCTTGGAAATACATTAAATAGTATTTGTAATGACTATCTGAGTAATAATCAGGATTATATGATTTCAAATATAATGTCAGACAAGTATTTAAAGAATTTGATATCAGGACAAATATTGATTAAATCTACAATGGATTATTTTGGGATTGTTTTTATAAGTATTCTTGTTTGCATTGTTTTATTATTCATTTCTCCGACAATAAAAAAAGTAGCAATAAGAATACGTGAACGGTTTATACCGTATTAAAGAAGTAATTAGATCTTTATGCAAAATTAAATCGCTGCAAATGATAATTTTTCGGTGGGGTGTTTACTGGGTGAATTTGACTTGAGAAGACTGTATATGCGATTCCAGCCTTTCGTAAGAATCGATCATGGATTTTGAAGTGACATTAATAATTTTAGTGTTGCAAAAGTTTGCAAAATCTTCCATAACCTCATGTCCATAAAATATGGAAGTTTTTGATTTCAAATATTCATAAACAGAATAGGGTTGTAGATTTTTCTCATCTGTATAATGATTGTATAAGATTATTTCTTTTTTCTCATAGAAATATTCTTCTAACATACATAATTGGTTTTTTTCATTTACATATAGTCCATTAAAAAATGTATGGTCTACACCACATAAATAAATGTTTTTGTAATCTAACATCATCGATATGTATTCAGCATTTAATACGACACTTCCATATTCACCATTACCTAATCCGTTTTTAAAGATGAATCTACGGTATGAACCTATTTCGATATGGTAAGTACTATGAAAGTAATGAATGGTAATTAACTTATTATTTTTCAGTATGCTATAGAAATCAGAATTCTTAGCCCAGTAAGGTAGAAATAGATCGATTGGCCAAGTTGTGTTGTGGGCAATATCGTTTAAAACCTTTTTTCCTCTTTCTGCATGAGGTGTGTTTTTTAGAAAGACATGGTCACTTAAGACATAATATTTAGGTTTGTATATCTGGTATGCTTCATGGCAAGCAAAATTATTCATGGCAAATATGGAACAATTATCAGGGAATTTATCACTACAAACTTTATTTAGCTTATCAATGTCTTCCATTAAAGAAGGACCATTTGCGAAAATAACCATTGTAGATGATGATGTTGTAGCTTTTTTGAGCTTTTTATATGGATTCTTCAATCCTTCTTTTTTTAAAAGTTTTAGGAGAAAAAATATACATACTAGAAGTTTATACATATATCTTGAAATTAAGTTAGTATTATGATTTTAAGGGATTCGTTCTATATGAATAAGAAAAATATAGATATCCAATAACAAAAGTAGTTCTATAAATGAGGAATAAAATGTAGATTTTATTTTATTATATTTTGTGCTTCTCTGAGATAAGGAGAAAAAGAAGGGGGCATAGGTCCTTTTATCGTATTATTTTCATTTATTGAGGATGAAAAAGTATTAAGTTCGATTAATGAAAAAAGTGATATGCATGAAAAGAAAAATTAACATATGCTATCTAAATAATTGGATTTTAGAATGAAGCATATTAAGTATCGGTCTTTTTTCTTGTTTTGTTAAACCCAGGAAAAAAGTGGCTAGGCAGGCACATACGAATGAAATACAAAAAATAGTGATAAGACCAATCAATGTTTCATTATCCCATATCTTTAGAGATATAAGGGGGATGGGTAATGTTGCTACTACAATAATGAATACTCTATATAAAACTTTTTGAATAAATAGTATAACCGGAAAATGAATAAGGTGCCTTAAATAGCAAAGACGAAATATCAGACTGATAAGACTCATCGTAATACGTACAACTAATGCAGATTCCACGGGATAGCCGATTTTTAGGATATAGTATGCTAATGGAAGGTTACAAAATGTAATAAAACTGATGCATAGTTGATAAGTTTTAATTTGTCCGTTTGCTTGTACCGTCATCCACAGAGGGGCACTTAACGTATCGATTAATGATAGTAAGATCATTAATTGGCAGAAGGTTGCCGTATGTGCCGGAACCTCGGTTAGCCAAAGTCTTAAGATTGGAGCACAATTAATGAAAACAGGCATCGAAAGGATGAATAGCAGCATAAAAGAGCCTTTGGAAGTGATGATAACAAGATTGATGAAGTCTTGCCTGTTTCCAGATGTATATGTTTTTAATATCTGAGGATTGTAGGCTGTTTGGAAGTTTGAAACAAAATTGACAATTGCCGTATTTACTTGGTTGGCAATACCCATAGCCGCATTTACAACCGTTCCAAAAAACATATTTATAATAAGAGTTAATCCTTGATGAGCACTAATACCCGCCAGATTTCCAAATATACTCCATCCTGAGAATGTGAAAAAACTTTTTAAAAGTTTTGTATCCCATACATAATGATATTTACATTCTTGAAATTTGAATTTACAATAAGAACGGTAAGCCATCCTTATGCAAAAAGATACGGAGAAAGTCAGAATGGCATATAATTTAAGTTTGTCGAAATCAAACCATTGAAGAGTAAAGACTATGAGTAATTTCAAGATAACCTCGATAATACTCATATAAGCATAGATATTCATTTTTTCATGTGAAATGATTATTGCGTTGTATGGTGCAGTAATCATATTGGTTAAAAAAGATAGTAGAGCAAATTGATAAACCCAATTTGCAGCCTGAAGCCTGTCCGGAGAAATTACCAGATGTGTATTTAAGAACCATAGTCCGATACTTTCTGCCAGAATAAGAATAATGATTGCGAATATAATATGGGAGGTAATGGATATACTGAAAAGTTTTTTCAGTTGTATGTAGTCTTTTCTTCCTATTTCAATGGATAGGAAGCGGAATGTAGCGGAACCGAGAGTCATATCCAGAAAACCGAACATGGCAATCACTCCACTGACAAGGCTGAATATTCCGAAGTCTTCAATACCTAATACTTTTAGTATAATTCGGGAAGTGAACAAAGATACTCCCATCGTAACTAATAGGCGGAAATAAAGTAATAATGTATTTTGGGCAATTCGTTTATTATTGGAATTCATGATTTATAAGGCGACAATAAAATCTGTTGTTTCGAAAATATTAAAACATGGTATGATTGTAAAAGGATTATCCGTTACAAAGATAATACAAGAATGAGTCTGTAATGATGGTCGATATAAATGATTTTTTGATTAAAAGAGGCGAAACAGTATTCTATATTTTAATAATCAAGAGATAAAAACCATAGGTTAATCTTCTTTAAGCCCGTAGAACGGATGAAAAGAAAATCTATATTTGTGACATAAGAGAATTTGGAATAACCGTTTTTTAGTAGAGTAGACACACAAAATGTAGATGTTATGAAGAAGATTATTTTATCACTAATGGTAGTTGCAGCTTTAACCGCTTGTGGAAACAATAAAAAAGCTGATACGAATTCGGCAGACGCAACAGAAAAAGAACAAGTTGTAGATATGCATAATGCTGAAAATTCACTGGATTATTGGGGTGTGTATAAAGGAACGTTGCCTGCGGCCGATTGCCCGGGCATAGAAACGACACTGACCATCAATAAAGATTCAACCTATTTGATGCATTCATCGTATATCGACAGGAATGTTGAATTTGATGAAAAAGGTACCTATACGCTTGATGGCTCCATGCTTGGCTTAAAAGATGGCGAAACCGGTACGGTTGGTTATTTAAGAGTGGAAGAAGGCCAAGTCCGTTGGCTGGATGGGGATAAGCAACCTATCACAGGTGATTTAGCAGAACATTTTATATTGAAACAGACTGAAAAGTTCTAAACTTTAAGCGATATAGCTGAAGACCGGTTTGTATGTCCCAGGAAATCTGGAGAAACAAACCGGCCTTTTTTATTTACCAAAACTTGTTATATTCCGAACTGTACTCGAAACCGACCTCTTTCAGTTTATTAATTAGAATGTTCTTGTTTACATTCATGTCATCACATAAACTGTCTAAAGAAGAGTAATTATCCCGCAATTTCATATTGATGAAGCTAAATAGCATCATCGGGTCATTAGGTAATTCCATTTTTATTTTAAATTAAGAACCCGTCTTCTTGAAAGACGGTGTTTGCAAGCTATTATACAACCAATAATGCGATAAACTGGATAAACAGGATAAGGAAAACCATCGCAATCGGGTAAACCGTTGCATAAGCGATACTCGGCGCGGAACTGTCGCTCATGGAGTCTGCTGCTGCAAGTCCGGGTGTACTGGTCATACCTCCGGCAATTGTACCGATTAAATCCAATATATTTATTTTAAATACAAAATGTCCGAAGACAACTGCAATAATCATTGGAACCATGGTGATGGCTATACCTGTTCCGAACAATGTCCAACCGCTTTCCTGGAAAGTGGAAACCAGATTTACACCGGCAGAAGTACCGACTTCGGCAAGGAATAGCAATAAACCGATCTGACGAAGCAATTGGTTTGCAGAACCGGACATTGACCAGATGATGGGACCAGTTTTACCGATAGCACTTAATACAAGTGCGACAATCAGGATACCACCGGTCAGTCCCGGCGAGAAAGAGAAAGAATCCGAAAATGAGATATTTAATTTTCCGAATAAAACTCCTAATACGATACCGGCTGCAATCGGGAAGAAATCCGTATCCGAAAGCATTTTTTCATTGTTTCCGAATATCTGGCTTACTTCGTCCAGGTCTTCTTTTTCTCCGGCAACCATGATTTTATCACCGAACTTCAGTAGTAAATCCGGTTCGGGAGGAAGGTCGATTCCACTTCGACGGACACGGGTGACCGTACAGGCAAAAGTGCTTTGTAGATTCAGGTATCCCAGTGTTTTATTGATTATATTCTTGTTTGTAACCAACAGCGAACGAAGTTCCTGTGTTTTTCCGAATGGAAGGTCATTGCTCACTTGTTCACCGAGAAGGATCGCTACTTGTTCAAGAGATTTATCATTCCCTACGGCTTTTAGCATATCTCCTTCATGAAGAACCGTTTGTGCCGAAGGAATAACAGTTGTACCATCATGTTTGATACGTGAGATAACCGCTCCGGTCATAGCTCTGATTTGCAATTGAGCCAATGTTTTTCCAAAAACACTGGCATTGGAAACGACAAATGTAGCCGGGTGAAGCGGAGGATATTTACTTTTTCTGCTTGCCTCAAGCGCTTTCGCTTCGGCAATAAGGTCGACACGCATCATTTTAGGTAATAACTTGATAAAGAGGATTACTCCGATTACCCCGAACGGATAGGCAATACCATAAGCAATAGATGCGGAGGAAGAATGCGTGCTGTCGATTGCTACGGCAAGACCGGGAGTACTGGTCAATGCACCGGCTATCAATCCGACAAGGCTGGGCGTATCTATACCGACCAGATATTTAAGAGCTAATCCGGTGAGACTGGCTGAACCTACAATTAACAAGGTTATTAAAATAAGCGTTTTCCCTTTGGAGCGGAATGAGTCGAAAAATCCCGGACCGGCTTGTATTCCGATTGTGAAAATAAATAAGACCAATCCGAAATTACCCAGTTCTTTAGGGATAATTACTCCAAAATGTCCGAATAATAACGCAATGAAAATAACGGCTGATACATCCAGGGAGAGACCTTTAATCTGTATTCTGCCCAGCATAAATCCCAAAGCTATAATCAGGAACAGAGCAAAATAAGATGATTGAAGCAGTGTTTCAAACATGTCAAATAGTTTTGTGATGAAGTATTTTGTGTGCAAAAATACACTTTTTTGCCTGTATAGGCAATCTGCGGACTATATTTCTGCTACCTTTGTGCTCAAATTACAATAGAAACAACAATCTCCCGACGTGAGCAGGTATTTTATATATTTAGGTTATAACGGAAAGAATTTTTGTGGCTGGCAGGTACAGCCCAACGGACTTACGGTACAGCAGTGTATAGAGGATGCTTTGGCGACTTTGTTACGTCAGCCGGTACCCATTATTGGAGCCGGGCGTACGGATGCCGGTGTGCATGCCCGTTTAATGGTTGCCCATTTCGACTGGCATGAACCTATTCAGGATTTGGCTTTTCTTGCAGAAAAACTAAATCGTTTGTTGCCAAAAGATATTGCCATATACCATATTGTTCCGGTTTGCCCGGAAGCACATGCCCGGTTTGATGCAACTTCCCGCACTTATAAATATTATGTTACGACCCGGAAAGACCCGTTCAATTATGAATTGGTTTATAAGATTCCGGGTAAACTGGATTTTGAGGCGATGAATGCGGCATGCCCTGTTTTGTTCGAGTATATAGATTTTACCAGCTTCAGTAAATTGCATACAGATGTGAAGACTAACAACTGCCGCATCAGTTATGCCCATTGGGAACAGGAGGGAGATGTCTGGGTATTTACTATCCGTGCCGACCGTTTTTTACGTAATATGGTTCGTGCAATTGTAGGAACATTGCTTGAAGTGGGTAGGGGAAAACTAACTATTGAGGGCTTTAGGAAAGTGATAGAAGCAAAGGATAGAGGAGAAGCCGGAACATCGGCTCCCGGACATGCTCTGTATTTGGTGGATGTGACTTATCCTGATAAATTATTTGTAAAACAATAGAAAAAACGGTTTGCCCGGTTTTCTTTTTAATAAATAGATAATACTTATGTGGATTGCATTGGCATTCTTATCCGCTTTCCTTTTGGGCTGTTATGATGTAAACAAGAAGATGTCCCTGAATGGAAACGCTGTTCTTCCCGTTTTATTTTTTAATACGCTGATAAGCAGCCTGATTTTTGTCCCTTTTATTATCCTTTCTTTTTGTACGGACTATTTGGATGGAACCATGTTGTATGTTCCCCATGTTTCGTTTGAAACCCATGTCGCCGTATTTATAAAGGCTGTAATTGTCCTTTCTTCCTGGATTTTCGGTTATTTCGGGTTGAAATATTTACCGCTGACCATAACTGGCCCCATCAAAGCCACACAGCCTGTTTTGAATCTGGTCGGTGCCATGCTTATATTCGGTGAACGGCTGAATCTATTGCAGTGGATAGGTGTTATTTTTGCCATTGCTTCATTTTATCTGCTCTCTTCTTCCGGAAGAAAAGAGGGAATACGTTTTACTCATAATAAATGGATATTTTTTACCGTTTTATCTGTGATAACCGGAGCATTAAGCGGCTTGTATGATAAGCATCTGATGAGAAATATGGATGTGATGACTGTGCAAGTATGGTTCAATATCTACCAGTGTATTATGATGATACCTATACTTATGCTGTTTTGGTATCCCCGCAGGAAGACTACCACTCCGTTTACCTGGCGATGGAATATTATATTTATCTCCATATTTCTGTGTATGGCGGACTGGATTTACTTCTATGCCTTGACATTCCCCGATTCCATGATATCGATAGTCTCTATGGTACGTCGTAGCAATGTACTGATAACCTTTGCTGCCGGAGCACTGTTCTTCCATGAAAAAAACTTAAAGAGCAAAGCGATAGACCTTGTTTTGGTATTATTTGGGATGATATTCCTATATTTGGGCTCTAAATAGAAAAGTGAGAAAATGAAGCGAATACTTTTGTTGATATTAGTTTGTGTGTGTGCTTTTACGATAAAGGCTCAGGATATAGATGCTATTTTCGTTACCATGCCGAATAATTATATTCCTCAGTTGGAAAATGAATGGCGGAAGGATTTGGTCGAACTTTATAAATCCGGTCAGGAAGCCAAATTGAAGAATACGATGAACGGCACTTCTTCCATAAAGAAGCTGACGGATGACTACCTGCTGTTGCAGGTTACAGAACGCAGCACTGTAGAGATGAAGTTGCTTCCGCTGGTAAATAATACGAATGTCGTATGTATGATTACAACTGTTTACGGACCGGTTCCCGATAGCCGTATCCAGTTCTTTACAACTACTTGGGAACCTCTGGAAGCATCGGATATGTTTACTCCGGTTTCTGCTGACTGGTTTCTCAAAGAGGATGTAGATAAGAATAGTATTGCTTTTATTGAAAGTACTTCCCGTTTGGATATGGATTTACGTAAGTATTCCCTTAATCCGGACGACCTGACCTTGACGGTAGAATATACGACTCCCCAATATCTATCGAAAGAAGACAGAAAGAAAGTGGAACCTTACCTGAAAGATACACCAAAGGTATATACATGGGAAAAATTCCACTTTAAATAATTGACTAAACAGATGGGGAATGTGAATCCTAACGATGTATCGTTCGTTTGTCTGTATAGATAGCGGGAGGCAGGGTGTATAAAGCTTCTTTGCTCTCAGAAATATTTGTCATTTTAGTTTCTAAATCACCATACCAGAACAAGGTAGATGCATAATCTACTTGCCCGCCGTCCCAGCTGATCAATTCGAAATCGAATTGTAAATGTTCGTTGAAAGGAATGATATCCAGATTTCGTGTACGAACAAAGGTATTGTATCCTCTCGAAGCCTCATCGTCTTCCCGGGGAGCACCGCCGAAGGGATTGAAGTAAGGATGGATAGGTGCGAAAGTTGTATTATAGTAATCCTCCGTGCCACAACCGAAGTGAGAAGGGAATTCTTCATTATCTATCCAGATATGTTCATCACCTTCGCCATACCAGCGTGGGCAATGATTATACAAAGAGAGCATGTCACCTTTAAAAACGCCTCTTCCCTGTAAGGTCCCCATATTATAATCCAAACCACGGTTGGTCTCCAATCCGTTTTCTTGCTTCCATCCCGCATGGAAATATAGTGTGTTAGCATACCATTTCCATGCAGAAACACAAGCCTCTATCTTGATATTGGCGGTGTTTTCGGAAATATTTTCGATTTCGATGTTGGCTTTCTGCCGATAAGGCATGACAAAACGTAGCCTTGAATATCCTTTTCCGTCTGCTTCCAGATAATAGCTGCGGACGGCGGGGGCTCCCATACCAGCTCCTGTCAAATCACTTAATGGTACACATACTGTTTGAACGCCATCGAAAGAGATTTTGACTATCAGATTACGCATTATTGAAGAATAGTTGGCGGAATCGACCTCTGATACATGTATCGAGAGGTTTCGGATTGCTTTTTCTCCTTCGGGAAGTGGCATGCTTAGAGATGAATGGGCAGTTAATCTGCTCTCTTTAATTTCCAGGTTTTCAGTATATGCTTTGGGGTGCATGAGCTGTTCACTGAGTTTTTGTGCCTTATCTTGTAGAGCCTCTCCGTCTTGGAGGGTAAAAGTTTGGACTTTAGTCCCTTTAGGATACGTGCGGCAGGACGTATGGAAGAAGTAATCTCGGTCTACGTTGTCTACTGTTATTTTACAGCTTCGTGCATAAGGAAGAGGATAGTAGAAACTACTTCCTTGTGTAGTAGAATAGTGCTCGTGTTTGTACAATAATCCTTTGGGGATGTTTAGCGGAAATAGAGAAATGTCATAAGCGGGAATAAGAATGCTGGCTTCTTTTTCGCCGTCAAAGTAGATACGAAGATTAGCGCCATCGGCACCGCCCGTAGTCAGTATTCGGGTGAGTACACCAGGACCTTCTTCGTCGAATAATACTTTCTCTACCCGCCCGTTGTTGGCTTCATAACGAATGAATCCTGTATTATCATGATTGGCATGCCATGATGGAGTGCCTGGTGTTACTGACCTGCGATCATAACTGGATATATGTTTGGTTGTAAAAGTTGGAGCGGGAAAACAGGGTTCTGCTTCTACATCGATCATTTCGTCCATCAATGATTCTAAATTAATCTTATCTTTGCAAGAAGAATAATCAGGTCCTTTGCAGGAATAGATGGAAAAAAGAATTGCAAAGCTATACAAATAATATAAAGTAGTAGTTTTCATCGTGTATAATTATGAAGTTAATAAATCATGCAGAAGTGAATTCTTTTTAATTCTGTCTGCCAGAACCTGCTAAGATGGTTTTATTCTTCTTGAGAGATTCCTTCTTTCCTTTTAAGTGTGATTGATTTTTTTCATTTTGGTCATTAGGAATAACAAGTAGCATGCGCAAATCGTTAATACGATCACCGCGCCGGTTTGTCCTCCCATTGTGTCGGAAGCAACGCCCATCAAAACAGGGAAGATAGCGCCTCCTATGATCCCCATGATCATTAATCCGGATATTTCATTATGCCGGGTCGGCATATAGCCCAACGCACTTGAGAAAATAATAGGAAATATATTAGAGTTACCAAAGCCAATGAGTCCTATGCATATATAAATAGCAAGTAAACTTTGGCTGAAGTATAGTCCTATAATACCGGCCATAATCATGAATACACTGATCATGAAGAATTTGACTGGTGAGAACCATGCCAAAATAAATGTTCCGGAAAAGCATCCGATGGTACGTAAGAAGAAATACAGACTAATTACATATCCGGCTTCCGAGAGTGAAATGCCAACTCTTTCTTGTAGAAGTTTCGGAGCTGTAATATTAACTCCGACATCTATGCCTACGTGAACCAGAATTCCAAGGAAAAAAAGAACGATGATGACGTTACTAAGCAGACTGATACATTCGCGAAACGAAGAAGATTGATTTTTTTCTGTCGGTTCTTTAATCGGGGTACTCATCAGATAGAAGATGGCAATTACATCTACTACGGCAAATACGACAAAGAGCAATTTCCAGTTTCCATAGTAGAGGGCAGCTTTTGCAGCAAGAATCGGTGCAATGGCGGAAGCAATGGCTTTAACGAATTGCCCTAATGTGAGAAAACTGGATTGTTTGTCAGGATTTACCATATTGGCTAATAGAGGATTGAGGGATACCTGTATGATCGTGTTCCCGATTCCTATAAAAGAAAAGGCGATGAACATGCTGATACTGTCATAAATCAGACAGGGAATGATCAGCCCGACAAGTGTCAGGACCATGCTTAAAAGAACAGTCTTTTTCCTTCCGATTTTATTCATTAACATACTGGTTGGTACCGAAAATATCAGGAACCAAAGGAAAACCATCACTGAAAATGAATTGGCAGCCGTATCGGACAGACTGAAATCATTTTTTACATAATTGGTGGCAATACCGACCAAATCGACAAATCCCATCGTAAAAAACGCCAGCATAACAGGGATGATACGTGGAATAATACTTTCTTTCTTCATATAATTTGTTTTTTAGTAATTGTTTATCTCGTCCGTTTTATTTGTCTTTTAACAAGCTGAGGGATGCTTCCAGTAATGTAGTGTTTCCTTTGTCCGAATATAATTCGAAGGCCACGAAAGGCTCTTCCGGAAAAGAAAGAGAGGTTAAAGCAACTCTGTTTTCACAGGCAAACAGTTCGACCGAATTATGGTCTGCCAATATATACCAGTCTGTAGTTGGTCCATAGTGTGAATAGGTTGCTCCTACTAATCGGTCGAAACTCTCGGAAAAAGACTGTTCTCTGAGTTGGCTACGGTCTATATAAAAGGAATTTAATTCGGCTTGGTATCCGATGGCGATTCGTTTACCTGATTCTGTTATGAAACGGATTCCATAATCTCTTGCTCCCCATATGGCTCGCCGGTTGGTATTATCGAATGAAAGTTTCAGGATAAACGGCTCTTTAGGAAAAGGTATATCACTGAATATTTTTCTTTCTCCGGTATATTTTATCTTTTCTTCCGAGGAATAGGTGTTTCGGATATAGTTATCTATTGCTTGTACAGGGCGGGAGGCAAGGATATAATAATTACCTTCCGCTTTCAGACTTAGTGTACGGGGGAAGGTTAGACTTCCGCGTCCTTGTTGGGTCGGTAGCAGGTTTGCGTAATCCCAGCTATTCATCCAGCTTAGCATGACCGGATTTTTTCCGGAAAGTGTGATGCCTGCGCAATTATCTTTGCCATAGTCTACCCACAATTCCTGTGTTTGGGTGATTTTGAATCTTGTACCGTTAAAATCTCCGACAAAATACCGTATGCCGGGTGCTCCGTCTGCCGGGCCTCCGTTCATTGTGACGGTTAATACCCATTTTGTCTGTCCGCTGTCGGTAACCTGAAGAGGGAAGAATGACGAACTTTCCCAGTTGCCTTCGGAAAACAGTCCTTCGCCGAATGTACTCAGGTAAGTCCAATGCCGGCAATCGGAAGAAGAGTAGAAACGGATTGTGGAACCGGTGGAAACAGTCATCAACCATTTATTTAAGTTTTCGTTCCAGGATACATTCGGGTTGTATAATTGCTGATATTGGTTGTCTTTTACTATTGGAGCTTCCGGCTTAGTCCATGAAAGACCTTTGTCGAGGCTGTAAGCCATGTAGACTGGTCTGTCCGGAGTCCCTTTATCATTTTGGTAGGTAAAGAATGCGATGAAGGGGGATGTGGTGTCCGAACCCAAGCCGGAGGTGTTTTGTGAATCCACAATAACACTGCCGGAATAAATTTGTCCGAGAGCGTCGGCCGGGATAGCTACCGGCAGTTCTTCCCATTTGACAAGGTCGCGACTGACCGCATGTCCCCAGCCGATATTTCCGAGTACGGCATCAGAAGGATTATGCAGATAAAAAAGATGGTATTCTCCATCGGAATAAACGAGCCCGGATGGTTCGCCCGTCCAGTTTTTACCGGAAGAGAAATGCATCTGAGGCTGGTATTTGTCTTCACCTGTAGTTTTGTTATGGCAGGAATAAAAACATAACAATAGGACGATTATTCCAGCTATTCTGTTTGTATATATCTTTTTCATACTCATACGATATTAGTTTGCCCATGCAGACTTTAATGAATGGACCTCTGCATTGACTAAAAGAATTTCACCATTGGAAGTTAACGAATAAGATTTATTATCCTTTTCCGGCAAGAAACAGGATGTGATTACGATCTGTCCATCATTCCCGAATATCTCTATAGTGGTACGGTCTACAAGAATACGCAGTTTAATTTTTCCATTTTCCGGAGATAAAGGAGCTTCTCCCATGTTGTTTGAAGATGTGATATTTATTCTTTTCGGGCTCCACCAATTTTGTGAAAGCGTTTGCTCGTCAATGGATGGAGAGCCACATTTGATACTCTTTTTTGCCGCATCATAATGGATAACGGCTCCCCGTATCCCTATATCTAATGACGATGCTTGTTGCATGGCTATTTCCAGGTTTATATCATACAACTCTCCATTCATTTCCTGAAATGGGTTATCTCCTTTTTTTATTGTCCGGTTATTCCAGCTTTCCCGCTTTTCGTAAAGTGAGGAAATACCGGAAACCGGCATCCGATACATTTGCATGCCATTGGCTGTTGTTCGTAAAGTCACTTCTGTCGGGAAATTCATTTGTTGTTCGAAAGGCATTCCCGGTAAACGTTTGGTTGGCATCCAGGCAATATGGTAGCACTTACCGTCGGGAGAGTTGCTCCAGGTTTGGGCTGCATAGAAGTTCATACCATAATCTCCTTGCAAAACGTTTGTTTCAGGTATGAAATTCGTCCCGTCAAAGGAGCCGATTCTATAATTCCCATTAGCACCGAAAAAGAGCCATTTCTTATTCTTTTTATCTCCGTCGACAGGGAGCGGGCAAAACCCCGGGCATTCGGAAACTCCTTCTAATAAAACGGTAGACAGGTATTTCCATTCTTTCAGGTTGGGAGAAGAGAATAATCCGAATTTATTGGGTTCATCCATATAAAGTGACATAATCCATTTTTGAGAATCTTCATCCCAGACTACTTTAGGATCCCGGTTTGCATTGTGTATGTTGTTGATTACAGGATTTTGGTCGTAATAATTAAATGTGTATCCTCCGTCAGTACTGTAAGCAATACATTGAGTGCACAAAGGACCTAATCCTCTTCCAGGGTCTCCGCCGTTTGTAATAAAGGCAACGATTGTCTTTTCGTCTCCATCTTGAAAACCGGCAACATTGTTTTCATCAACAATGGCAGAGCCGGACCAGCAACCCGACCATACTTTATGAGGTGTGATATGATTGGGTATCTGTGTCCAGTGTACTAAGTCAGTACTGGTGGCGTGTCCCCAATCTTTATAAGCCCCCGGACGGTGGGGCGGCATATATTGAAAAAATAAATGATAAATTCCATTATAATAAACCAAACCGTTTGGGTCGTTTAACCAGTTTTTCTTTGCAGAGAAGTGGAATTGCGGTCTGTATGTTTCCTGATAATAATCCGGGCGTCCATCTTTTAAAGAGGTTACTCCGGAGTATTTTTGTATTTCTTCATTGGTAAGATAGCGGTTCCATAAAACAATGTGGTCGATTAACCCGTTGAATTGTTCTCCTGAAGGGTTTGTCCCGATTAAAAGAGGTTGACGGTTCCAGTCTCTGATTTCTCCGACTGTCACTTCATCATCCCGGAGTATTCCGTCAATATATAGTTCCGAGGTTTTGCCATTGAACCGGAATAAAATATCGTGCCATTCCGTGTACTCTTCTTTTGTGAGTTTATATTTCAATAGGTGGGCGCCTCCGATTTCATCGCTTCCTATTTTTACTTCAATATAAGTTTCGTTATCAATTGCATTCAGGGATAAACTATAGGAAATACTTTGGTCGTTTCCGTCTTTGTTCAGTATGGGAAGAGAACCGTTTGTTATTTCTTCTGCTTTGATTCTGGCGAGAATCGATATGTTTTTTCCGGTTAAGTTCAGTTTTTCCCCAATACCTTGTCCGGCATTTAATGAACCGTTTTTTAACCGGATTGCTTTACCGTCGCCTCCTCTTGTCACCGATGCTTTAGCTTCTTGGCTGTCGAGGGTTATATAATGAATCTCTCCATGAGAAGCCAACGGACTGTTTATTTCAGTCTGGTCATTCAGATCTGAAAATGACCATGCGGCAACAGCATCCTTAAAGTATTCTGGAGACTGGCAGGATACGAATAATATAGCTGAACATATTATTCTGGTGAGGTTTGTCTTTTTCATAAACTGTTTGTTTTTCAGGAAAGATTTATACAAGATTATATATTATGTGGTAACGGCTTGAAGAAAACAGATTGTTGCAAGATTCATAAATCATTGCAACAATCTGTTTATATCCTGGGATTAGTAACCCGGATTTTGCTTATACAATCCTTTCACATAACTGATTTGTGTTTGTGGAATAGGGAAGTATTCATCACGTCCTTTGGTAAATTGAGCGTCTTTCAAATAGGAACGTCTTGTTTTTTCCACTTTGAAATAGGCATTCATTTCTTCAGCTGCAATACCCCAGCGGACCAGGTCGAAGAACCATTTGCCTTCTGTACAGAATTCGAGGTTACGTTCCCATCTTAAAGCTTTGAATGCAAATTCCTGATCCCATGCCGGACAATTGACTCCCGGAATATAGGCGTTTACTTCAAATTTGCCAGTAGGTGTTCCATCTGCAAACTTCAAATTATCCGTGCTGGTTGCAGCGCGTTGGCGTATCTCGTTGATTAAACTTAATGCTTCGGATAAGTTTGCCTGTCCACCTAATTGAATCAATGCTTCAGCTCTCCACAACATAACTTCGTCCAGACGGAGTACATCGTAATTCAGCCCGCTACCCATGAACGGGTTTGTCTTTCTGAAACAAGGGCAGGAGGGAAGAACTATCAGCTTCTGGCTCATAGAGTAGCCATATACTTCAGGGGTACGAACCCAACTTTTTTCCATGATGAATTCAGGATCATACTTCCAGGGCATTTCCGGAACACATGCGGTATGCATTAAGCGTGGGTCCATCGGGATTTTGGAAAATGCTTCTTTATTATCCAGCATTTCTCCTGTGTTGAAATTTTCAAAATCAGGTACACCTTTTACTGTCTTGAAGCGGTTCATCATATTTACGGAAGGTTGCAGGAATCCGCAGCATCCGTATTCGGAATTGACCGGATAGATTAACCAGGCATTATTTCTTCCAACCGGAGAATTATCGTTGTTGGCAGAGTATTGAATGGCCCACAAACTTTCCTGCCCGTTTTCATATTCCCATAAGAAGTTATGGGCAAAATTCGGGAACAGGCTTTTTCCTGAATGGTCTATTACATCTTTGCAGAGTTCAGCTACTTCAGTCAGTTTTTCTTTATTGATATTTATTACCTGATTAGTTTCATTCTGTTCGTAGGCTGCAAACAACAGTGTTTTAGCCAAATAAGCTTCTGCAGCGAAACGGGTCGGTCTACCAACTTCCGTCTGTTTTTCCGGTAGGTTTGCGACAGCAAAGCGGAAGTCGTCAATCAGTTTACCCCATAATTCCTGGTCGGTCAATGTGTCATTGCTGACTTTGTCATACTCGTCTGTCGGAGTGTTTTCGTCTATGTACGGGAAGAACCGGAAACATAATTTCATGTACATGTAGATATGTCCACGCAGGAAGCGGAGTTCCGCAATCCGTTGGTTTTTCAAGGGAAACTCATCTTCACTGAGTGCTTGCGCCCTGCGAAGAGCATCGTGTACACGTCCCACTCCTACATAATGTACCCACCAAAGGTTGTCCAAATCGCCGGAAGTGGTAGCTTGCATGTATGTGAATGTTTCCCAGAGGTTTCTTTCTGCATTGTCGTTTGTACCGGAACCGCCTTTATATGCTTCGCCTCCTCGTACGGAACCTTCTTCGTAAGGCATACCGAATTGTTTGTTAAAATGATTCTGCCCGCAGAAAGAATAAGCGGCAATAACCATTTGTTCAACTTTTTCTGCACTGTTCAAATCACTGTCGTCGATTACTCCCTGAGGTTTTTCATCCAAAAGGGAAGTACAGGAAAGTAAAAACGACAAAGAAAGTACGGAACTTATTAATTGGATTGTTTTCATTTTATTATCAGTTTTTCAGTTCATTTCAGAATGTTACATTTACACCCATTGTCATAGAGAATGGAAGCGGATAGCTGCTTCCCGGAGTTTCCGGGTCAAGACCGGTATAGGCATTCTTGCCCCATCCTTTTTTCAACGTGGCGATATTGTCGGCACGAAGTGAGAAACGCGCACGTTTTATTTTGATTGCTTTGGTCACCCGTTCCGGTATGGTATAGCCTAATTCGGCATTTCTGATTTTCAGATAGGAACCGCTTTCGACAAAATAAGTGGAGAAACGACCTTCATCATTATAGTTGTTGATAGATAAAGCCGGGATAGTGGAGGATGTATTGGTCGGAGTCCACGCATCCAGCATTCTGGTTCCATAGTTTTCCCCGGAGGTACTCAGGGCATAGATATCAGTCCAGCTCTTCCATCCGCTAACGTTCAAATCTTTGCCGGCTACACCGTTGAAGAAAATACTGAAGTCGAAATTCTTGTAAGTAAGACCGATTGTAACACCGTATTCAAGAGCTGGGTTCTCGTCACCTATCCATGTACGGTCATCACTGTCTATTTTACCATCGTTATTAAGGTCTTTATAACGGATACGTCCCGGGGCTGCACCAACCTGGGTCGGGGCATTTTTAACTTCTTCATCATTCTGGAACAAGCCGTCGGCCACATAACCATATAAAGAATTCTTCGGACGTCCCAAAATATTATCTTCTTTACCATTACCGGCGAAGTTGTTGATTACATCGTCCGGCACATTCATGATTTTTTGCTTGTTGTGTGAGAATACGCCGCTTATGTCGAAACCTACTTCACCGAATTTATCCGAATAGTTCAAAGTCAATTCAAAACCTTTGTTATCTATATCCGCTCCGTTCAACCACATATGAGCACCTTCTCCGAGTGTGGCAACAGTACCCGGTTTCATTAGGATATCGCGGGTATATTTCAGGTAGTAATCGAAAGAACCGCTGAATTTGGAATCGAAGAAACCGAAATCAAGACCGAAGTTATGTTGTGAAGTCGTTTCCCATTTCAGGTTCGGGTTACCTCTTTGAGTCCTGTGATAACCGGAAGGCAGGTTGCCGCCGCTTCCTGTGATATCATAAGCCGTACCCCAGTTCCAGTCATCAATATTTCCTACATCATAAAGCGGCATATACATTTGATATGCAGCATAGGCGTCAATTTGTGAGTTACCATTTTGTCCCCAGCCATAGCGGAGTTTTAATTGGGATACTTTGGATAAAAGTTCACTCAGGAATTTTTCGTTTTTCAATGACCATCCCAAAGAGAATGCAGGGAATGTGGCCCAACGGTTGTTGGAACCGAATACGGATGAAGCATCACGGCGTAATGTAACGGATGCCAGGTAACGGTTGTCATAATTATAGTTGATTTTTCCGAACCAGGAAATCATTGTGTTGCCGATTGCATTACCTCCGTTGTCTTTTTCGTCTTCACCGGAATCCAATTGCATGTAATCCGGATTCTCCAATGCGTATACCCTGCGGCTTCCCCAAAGTTTGTTGTAATTATGACGGATTGTTTCCTGCCCGAGCATTACATCGAAATTGTTTTTTCCCAGGTCGAATACATATTGCAAGACATTACTGTTGTTCCAGTTTAAGTCATAGCTGGCTTCTTCATATACTTTGTTCTTATCTTCGCTCATGAAGCCGGATTTGTATCTCAGATCCATTGTCTTTTTCCAGAAACCTGTAAGGTCGATACCGAAAGAAGAGCGGAAAACCAGTCCTTTTAAAAATTCAATGTTGATATATCCGTTACCGAACAGACGAAGGTTGTCCTGATGGTTCTGCATATTATCTTCGATAAGACGAACGGGATTCTGACGGTCGCTCATACCTCCGACCGGGCCTCCCCAGCCTTCGCCATCGACAGTATGAACCGGAACGATGGACATAAGCGATTTACAACCGCCCAGGTTACCGTCTCCGATATTCGAGCTTTGACGCCACTTGGATACAGTCATGTTTTCACCGACTTTTACGCGTCCGTCCAACCAGGAATAGTTTGTGTTGACACGTCCGTTGAAACGATTGAAGAAGCTACCCTTAATGGTACCCTTATTATCATAATAATCCAGAGCGAACAGAGCATTACCGCTATCGTTTCCAGTGGAAAGGGTGACATTGTATTGTTGTACGTGTCCGGTACGTAATATCTCTTTTTGCCAGTCCGTATCGGCAGAGCGCATAGTTTTTGTTTCCGGATCGAGCCATTCATTCCAGCTAACTTTGTCGAGAACAAAGTTACCGTTGGCATCTTGGTGGTCTTCATATTTGTATAATCCACCGATACCTACTTCACTGGGATTAGCATCCGGATTGTCATTTTTGATAGCCCAATATTGTGCAATACCACGTTGTTCGGTATTCATCAATTCATAGGGTTTCTTTTTGCTTACTACCGTGTAGGATGCTTTAAAATCGACGGTTGTTCCTTTTTTCCCTTTGCGGGTGGTGATGATAATAACACCATTGGCTGCACGTGAACCATAGATAGAGGCGGAAGATGCATCTTTCAATACTTGCATGGATTCGATATCCATTGTTGCCAGTTCTTCCATGGAGCGGGTGGTTGGCGTACCGTCAATGATATACAACGGATCATTGTTGTTCAGAGTGCCTTCTCCACGTATACGGATTGTGGCGGATGGATTAGGTGAACCGTTTGCCGAAACGGACATACCTGCAACTTTACCCTGAGCAGCACGCATAACGCTACCTGTTGAGCTGGACCTGATTTGGTCTACCTTGATAACAGATACGGAACCTGTGAGGTCTGCTTTCTTCTGACTGGTATAACCGGTAACGACGACTTCATCAAGATTGAGTGCGTCTTCAGTCATGGTGATTGTGGCATTATTTGCTTTTTTAATAGGAATGGAGGTTGTTTTGTAACCGATAAAACTGAATTCAAGCGTACCGTCATCGCTTGTTGTTGCTAGTGAAAAGTTTCCATCCATATCGGAAATCGTACCATTGCTTGTTCTCCCTTTTTCAACAATGGTTACACCGGGTAGAGGTTCTCCTTGTTCATCTACCACTTTTCCTGTCACAGTTTTCTTTTGTTGAACTACTGAAAGCATTGAATCAGTCGTTGTCGTTCCGAAAACATGTACAGGAATAACACATAAGGAAGCAAGAAATGCCAGTCGGCATGCGGATTGCTTCATTTTAGTTTTTACTTGATTCATGAAATAGAGTATTTATTATTAAACTTAAGGAATATACAATCGTATGTGGTCTGATGATAGAGTTTGTATGTAATCACTAACCGATGCAAATGTAATTATAAAATTTATATATGCAAACAAAAATGTTGTATATATGATAAAATATTTATTTGTTTTTAAAAGGGTATGTTTTACATATTATTATCGAATTCACTGCTTTGTCTTTACTTATGTATTGCTTGGTTTTGGATAATATCTATGTATATCAGTGCTTTATAAATGTAAAAAGCACGGATCTTTTGAAAATCCGTGCTTTGAGGTGAATAAGCAAATATTATTTTACAACAATTATTTTTATGGATGTTGAAGCGGTGCTAACCTAATATTTTTAATATTTACATCTTCACTGCGGAATAGTAACTGTTTTACAATCAGTTCGGGACGGTAAGTTACCATTGTACGTTGTCCTGCTATTTCCGTGTCGATAACAGAACCTCCGAATTTATCTGTTCCTTTAACTATCAGACGTACAGTGAAAGGCTTGTTTGTATCAATCAGGTTTTCAATTGCGTAATTACGTGCCTGTTGGGGATTCCCGCCTTCCCGGAGTGACTTTTCTTTTCCTGCGAACTGCTTTGTTGAACCATCGGCATATTGGGCTATTCCTTCATTCGGGTTTATCTGCAATTCACAAGCATTTTGTTCTCCGTCTTCCGATAAGAATACAATGCCGACTTTGCCCTTTTGAGTTTTTGAGGGAAGAACATCAAATGATAATAGGAATGAAGTATTTTCTGCCGGTAAAATTTCTGTTTTAGTCAGTTTACGGACCAGAGTCTTAGGTTTTTCGGTTACAGGAGTTATTTCATCCATCCACTTTGTTCCGATTCTTCCGTCCGGATACTGAATTAATTCGTGGATAACCAGTGGACCACCCCATGCTCTTGACTGTAACCAGCCTGCCATCAGGAAACGTCCGTCTTTGATCTCAGTAACAGCCGGGACGCTTAATCCGTTATAGAAATCTTGTCCTAAACTAACAATATCCGTGTAGGCGCTTTCCGGGGCATTTGCCGGTTTTGCCCATTGCCGGGTAAAGCCTCCGAGTATGTAATCGAAATTACCCCAACGGAAGAAGAATGTACAGTCACCTCCCAGTGGAAAATTCGGGTTGGTGCTATGCCAGCCGTGGTTTATTGTTTCGGAATCCCATGTTCCTTTGGCTCCGTAATTAGCAAGCATTTTCAGTTTTCCTTCCGGATCTGTATAAATACTTGGGTTTTCACAAGGGTGGAACAGGATATGGGTTTTCTTGAACTTGGAGATACCGTCTTCACTGATAGAATAAGTGGAACCTGCCGGAATACAAGTCATAGTGTCATAATCGAAAGAACCTGATTTGCCATGTTTTTCCAGATAATCCCATTGGATGGGTAAGGCGGTCTGTTCTTTCGGATATATACGTGTGGTATGAAGTCCGTAACTGATACAGAATTTGCCATCAAACAGGAAAGGTGTACCGGTACCGAATGTTTCCCATTGATGTTCGATAGGGGTTGCCGGTTCATGTTCAGTCCATGTCAGGAAGTCGGCAGTGGATAGGTGTTCGAAATAATGTCCGCCCCGTCCGAATTTGCTTCCATGTCCTCGGCGGTCAAACAGATAGAATAAATGGTACCGTCCGTTATGGAAAAACGTAACGACATCGCCCACCCAAGCATTATGCCAACGGGGAGTCCAGTATTGGATATCCTGACTTATTTCGGGACCATTTGCCTGCACTCTTTCCGCTTGTAATGCAGGAAGATATAGGGATGCTTCCTGTACATATTGAGGATTGATATGCCAACTGTTGTTTTCTTTCCAGTTAGGGTATCCTAAAGGAAAATCATTGTCTACCAGTTTCCCATCTACATAAATACTCCAGTTTACTCCTGAAAAGTTGAGTGTGATTTCATGCTTTCCTTCCGGATTATCGAGCATGGCAAGCGGGAAACCGATGGTCATATCTTGTCTGATGGTTTTATCTGTTGAAGATTGGAGCGCAAGACTGGCTTCCAGCACAGGTACAGTTCCGTCCTGCATTTTAAACGCCGGATAGTTCTGGCGGCTTCGTTCCAACGGATTACTTTGCCGGAGGTTGACACTTAATACCCAAGGTATTTCAAGGAGGCAGGTTTCCCGTTCCGGTTTTTTCAAGTCTGCTGTAAATTTGAGGGTAAATCCGTTTTCAGTGTTTGCCGGAGCTTGAAATACGTTCTGAGATTTCCGGATATCCAGGCTACTTTGGGGTACTCCTGTTGTCTTGAAGTTCCACGAGGAAGATAATAGTTGAATTCCACGAGGTCCCGGACTTTCGGCTTTCACAGAGGAAATCATTGTTCCAATCATGGCAACGGCAAGTGCGATTCTTGCAATAGTCGTCTTTTTCATTCCTGTTTGTTTTTATGAATTTGTATATTATTTCTGTTATGGATGAACCGATTGCTTATCCGAGGTTTCAGATAATGCGGATAAGAATATTCCACAATCTTCTTTTTGTATGGCATGGATACCCATGGCTCCGTTCAAGGCTGCTCCAACTGAAGCTTCCTCATTGTAGGCAACCGTATATAAAGGACATCCGAAAGTTTTTTCAATGATATTCCGGAAAAGCGTGTTTCGTTTCAGTCCGTTCCCGCTTGCGCAGATATAGTGTGTCCGTTCCCTTAGTTCTGGGTAGAAGCCGGTCATATAATATTCTGACAATCCGGTCAGAAAGCCGGAAATGAAGTATCCCGGATGGAAGTTATAAGCAGACAGATTATCGATAGAACCTCTTCGGGATAAATCTTTTCGCTGTCCGTCTAAAAGCGGAGAGATTTGCAGTTGGTTGGTTTCATTCAAAACTTCTTGTCCGCATGCTTCCATTTTTTTCCATAACATGTTTTCGTCTATCTGCGTGGAGCCTAAAAGGACTGTACCTACTTCTTTGAAGAAATTGAATAAAGATTTATATACCGAACCTCCGTTGATAAAGCTGGTCGCTAAAAGAAATGAAGTTTCATTATAAGGACGTAGCTGCGTTTCAAATCCGTCGATATATTTTTCATATATCTTTATATCTTCTTTGTTGATGAGGCAGGATAGTTGGGTTCCTGTTCCGGCATTTAGGAGTATAGCTTCTTCCGGGTTGGTTACACTTCCTAAGAAACTTGCTTGATTATCACCTATGGCACAAATTACAGGTATGTTATTGGCATAACCGATGATTTGTGAATCGGATGAAATTCGAGGGAAATGAATAGTTTCCATCTGAAGTTTCCGGATAGCCTCCCGATCCCATTCCGAGGTTTGTATATTGAAAAGCCCGATGCTGTGTGCATTGGATTCATTCATATAATCCGGTTTTGTTTCTGCCAGCATTGATGCAAAGTAATCGGCAACCGTACAAAAACCGGTTATGTCTGTCCTTTTATCGCAGTGTAACCATTTATAAAGAGTAATAATGCCATATCCGTTAGCAAGGGCATCGGATGTGGATGTTTGGACTTTTTCCAACAGGCTGATACCTTCGGGCAAAAGCATGTTTCCACTTTTATCTTGCCAAGTCACCAGATTGGTAACAGCTTTTCCCTGCAGGTTTAATCCGATAATGCCATGCATTTGTCCGGTAAATCCGTATGATACGATGTTTATGTCTTTAATGGCATTTATTTCATCCAATATCTTGAAGAATAAAGCCGACAGTTTATCCAGGGATTGTTCCTTTCTCCATGCCTCTTCAAAAGGGAGATAAGCATTCGTTGTATAGCATAGTTCTTTTTCTATTTTTTTCTTTTTCAGGCTGATTACAACAGCCGACAGTGAAGTTGTACCAAAGTCAAAACCAACTATGCAAGGGTTCTGTATCATATTAATTATAATTTAATCGGTTATTTCTTGTACTTTTATATTTTTGAAAGTAGCACTGCCGTTTTTGATAAAGAAGAAAATATTTTTCCCCTTTTGTTCTGCGAGGCGATTAATGATGCATCTTTGGCTGTTCAGGCAAACATCGATGAATTCATTTTTTACAATTACGTCTAAAATAAGAGGTTCACGTAGGCCTTTTACTCCATTTATCCCGGTATTGTGGATAAAGATACTTTCTTTATTCGGGTTAAGTTCCAGTTTATATCCTCTTTTTTCTTTGCCTGTTGCCCTGACAAACAGTCCCAGTTCGTCATAATTCCCATCCGGTTGTATTTCCATGGTAATACGATAGTTACCTGGTAAATTTAGAAGAGAAGCTGTACTTATACCATTAGGTGCATTCATGATGAGCTTATCTCCTTTCAGCAATGCTGTACGGCTGGATGACGGAATCTGGATTGCGGGGGTTTGTACCGGTTTCATTGCAGGGAGCACTTCCGGAAGGAATTTGGTATAAAGTGTTCCGTCAGGTAATTGGCTGACCTCTCTAAGTAAAGCGTTTCCTCCCCAGATGTCGCTTCCGTTATCTTTTCCATCGCGTCTGCAAGGCATATAAGCAACTGCAATTCTTCTTCCGTTTTTAAAACCTGAAGTTTTATATACACTTGCCCATCTTTCAACAAAGGCTTGTGTCGTAGGGTATTCCCAAGGACCGTAAGGTTGTTTGGATTTTACGTAATAGCTATCTCCGCCTACACTGTAAAGAAGATAATACCAATCATTCCATTTAAAATAGTCCGAACATTCGGGGGTGGCTACCTGCCCGGTAAGAGGGGACTCTATTTCTTTCCAATTTTTCAGGTCGTTGGATACCAGATGTACAAGGTAGCCTCCGAAGCCTTCCAGTTCAGGGTTCTTTTTATATCCTGAGATAAAGAGGTGGAATAGTCCGTTTTCATCTTTGAATGCTTTGGGGTCGCGGAAATCCCGGCTTACACATTCTTCCGGTGCGAAATAGAAAGGATTGGGTTGTTGTTTGATATATTTTTTCCCTCCGTCGGTACTTATAGCATAACTGAGTTGTTCGTGTACCTGTCCGTTTTCTTTTACCCGAGTGGAATAGAATGCATAAAATTTGCCGTTATTTTCAAGTACAGAACCGGTACAAATGGATTTTTCCCATTCTTCGTCAATACCGACGGCAACCGGATAATGTTTCCAGGTTTTTAAATCCTCGGAGGTACTTAATGCCCATTGGTGTCCGCCCAGTCCGCCTAATCCCGAATGATGCCCTTCATCAAGTAGCCAATACAGGTAGAATGTACCGTTATGGTAATAGGGCATGCAATCTCCGGTAAACAAACGTTCTTCCGTCGGTTTGAAATATTGGATATGCGTAGTTTTTTGGATAGCCGGATTATAATCCTTAACAACTTGTGCTGTTGCACCGATTACGGAAAACAGACAGACTGATAATACAATTTTCTTCATGATATGTAGAATTAGAGTTATACGATGGAATTTTCTTTTCTTGAACCGATATGCTTCATATCGTCTGCAAATGTAATACTAAATTTTATATATGCAAACACAAAATGAATATATATGATAATATATTATTGTCATTAATGTTACATATATGGTAAAATGTATGTATATTTGTGGAAAATAATGTTTGTCATACGTCGTTGTATATTAATAATAAGGAAAAATATTTTTGACACGTATTTTAAACAGATATGTAAACAGTTGATAAATAATTATTAAATTTGCATTTATAATAAAAGAACTCAAGTGATGGAAGTAAAGATTAACTATAAGACTATTTATACCACTCTGAAAGATGAAATAACCAATGGCGATTTTCCTGCCGGTTCATTATTACCGACAGAGCAGACGCTTGCACAGAAATATTCCGTATCCCGCCCTACAATAGCTAAGGTGTACAACCAGCTTCAGGCGGAAGGTTATTTGAAAAAGACGAAAGGGTTAGGCACTATTGTTGTCCATGAAAATACATCTACCGAAATCACATTTGGGTTATTATTGCCAGGGGCTGGAGAATCTGAAATATTTTCCATCATTAACGACCAGCTTCTGAAATTATCCGAAAGCGGTCGTTTTAATTGTCTTTGGGAAGGGGCTACGGCAAGTAGTGCCGGTATAAGGAGGACATTGATAGAAACATGTTGTGATAATTATATAAAAAGAAAGGTGGATGGTATTTTCTTTTCTCCGTTGGAAAGGGTTCCGGATGCCAATGAAATAAATATTCGTATTTGCAGAGACATTAAGAATGCCGGTATACCTTTGATACTGATAGACCGCGATGTGCTGAATTTTCCTGAACGAAGCACATTCGACCTTGTTTCTTTGGATAACTTCAATGCCGGTTGTTTGATGGCGCAGCATCTGGTAGACGCTGGTTGTGAGTTAATCCATTATTTCTACCGCCCGGATTCTGCCAGTTCTGTGATGTTGCGTTTATCGGGAATTAAAGATGTTGTTCAAAAATATAACCTCCCGTTTAATGAAAGTAATGTTTATTGCGGAAATCCTGAAGATGTAAAGTTTGTGGAACAGATACCGGTTATTCCTGGAAAAACAGGTATAATCTGTGCTAACGATTCTACAGCCGCTGTCTTAATGTCTACCATTGATGCAATCGGACTTAAAATCTCATCGGATTTGCTGATTTGCGGTTATGATAATATGAAATATTCCCAGCATCTTAAACATGCGTTGACTTCTTTCAAACAACCCTGTGAAGAAATAGCCAACGTCAGTGTAGAGTTGATGGTACGGCGAATAAAAAACCGGAATGCCGTTCCTGTCGCTGTCAATCTTACCGGAGAAATTATACCCCGGGATTCGAGTGTTTTTATACGGAAGAAATAAAGAATTCGTAATTGCTTCTCAGTCAATCATAGTGTCAGGGTTTTGCTATAAATAATGGCATTATTACAGCGTAAGCCCTTTTTTATTGACTTGAACAATGAACAAATACCGCTTTTCAGAGGAATCCAGGCACTTCCGGGCATTGAATCAGGGGGATTTTTTCTATTATCCGGCACTTATTCCCATCTATTCCAAGGGTAATTTCAATTAGTTGCGGTACTAATTCCAACTGTCTGCGCATAAAAAAACAATAATCTGCGCGGCAAAACACCTATGCTTTGATTTTAAAACATATATGTTTTGAAATCAAAGCATATATGTTTCGTTTTAAGATGTTATTAAGCATGGACACGGTTCTGGAATAGTTGGAAAACCGGACTTAACATAGATATTAAATAGATTATTATTCTGCAAAAACAATAACAATATGATTAGACGCGGATGCCGCAGATAAACGCGGATTAAGAAATATATAACATGTATTAATCCGCGTTTATCTGCGGCATCCGCGTCTAATAAATAAATTTCGCGTCCTATCTTTTAGCTGCCTGAAATCCATCTGCGTCAACAAACTGATAAAGCTGAACTTCACAAGAGCTGCATATTTGCAATCTGTGCCGGATATTGCCCCATACAAGTAAAGCATGGAGGGGATAGATTGTCATTTTGTCAAAATGACAATTTGTATTTAGTTGTACGGGAAGAGGATATTAAATTTGCCGTTATTGCGGCATAAATGTAAATTGAATGTTTGACGAACTATTGTCTTTATAAAAGCAACATTAATACTAACTGCGTAGTTATCACACGTATAAACATCGAAAGCGGATATACGGTGGCATAAGAAACGGAAGGTTCGTCACCTTCTACGGTCGTGTTGGCATAACTCAGTGCCATCGGATTTGCCATGCTACCACAAAGCATACCGATATTATGACCGTAATCCAGATTGAAGAAACGGGCTGCGATAAAACCAACAATCAGTACCGGGACAATGGTTAGCAGGAAGCCTAATCCGATCCATATCAATCCCTCGGCACGGAATATCGTTTCGAAGAAATGTGCCCCGGATTCAATGCCCAGCCCAGCCAGATAGATAACAATTCCTAATTGGCGCAGCATCAAATTGGCACTCATTGTTGTATACGTGGTAAGATGAAAACGCGGACCGAATGCCCCCATCAGGATACCTACAATGATCGGACCTCCGGCAATACCTAATTTTACCGGAGTAGACATTCCCGGAAATGTGATAGGCAGAGCTCCCAATAACATTCCCAGTGATATACCGACGAATACGGATAATAAATTAGGGGTATCCAATCGTTTGATTTCATCTCCTAATATTTTACCTACTGTATTTACCGAATTAGCCTCTCCCACGATTGTTAACCGGTCGCCAATCTGCAAGCGCAGGTCTCGGGATGCCAACAAGTCGATGCCTGCACGGTTTACACGAGTGATATTGATGCCATATAGGTTACGGAGGCGGAGGGAGCCCAGTTTTACTCCGTTTACCCGGTTGCGGGTGACGGCGATACGACGTGAAACCAGTTGGCTGTCGATAGCATTCCAATCGATGTCTTCTTTATTCCAGTCTACATTTTCCTGTTCTCCGAATAATGCCTTGATAGATTCAACGTCTGCTTTGACCGATATAATCAGAAGGTGGTCGTGTTCTTTCAGTAATGTATCAGATGTCGGGATACTGACTTTTCCATTGCGCCATACCCGGGAAATAACAAAATGCCTGTCGGTTAATTTCATTATATCTTTGATACTTTTATTATAGATACCCGGATTGCTGACATGAAATTCGGCGACATAAGTGGTGGTATCCCGTTTATCTTTAGTACCGGTTTCCTGCTCTCCCGAGAAGAATTTTCTTAACACAACAATAGCCAATATCACCCCCACAACTCCTAATGGGTAGGCAACTGCACATGCCAATGCCATATCTGTAACCCCTCTCGTATTGGATGGGTCTAATTGCAGCAGAGCTTGTTGCGCAGCACCCAGTGCGGGTGTATTGGTTACTGCCCCGCAAAGCAAGCCTATCATATTGGAAAGTGAAATACCTGTAATAAAGTGAAATCCTACAGCGAGGAGAAGCCCAAGCATGACTACACTGAGTCCCATCATATTCAAAGCGATACCACCTTTCTTCAGGGAAGCGAAAAAGCCGGGGCCGACCTGCATACCTAAAGAATATACAAAAAGTATCAGCCCAAAGCTTTGGGCAAAATAGAGCATATCTTTATTGACAACGATACCAAGATGTCCGGCAAAGATACCGGCAAAGAAAACAAAAGTGATACCCAGTGAGATACCGAATATTTTGATTCTTCCTAAATATAAACCCAGTGCGGATACCAATGAGATGATAATAACCGCCTGAACCATTGATGGCGTGAAAAAGGCTTCTTGTAACCAATCCATACGAGTGTCTTTTTGTGGCTACAAAGATAGAGCTAATATCCCGAAATAAACAAATGAAGAAGGAGCAAAAGCAATTCTTCCTGTTTATGCAATCAATGGGGATAGTACCGGACATGATTGCATAGACGAAGAAAAAAGTAGGCATATAAAGGTTTTTGTCTATATATCTATTATCTTTGGTACAATACTTTTATTTTTACAAACGGATTCTGTAACATATTTTCCGGAACAACGGAGAGACATATGTTGAGTCAAGCGGGAAAGCTGTTTGGTATATTCCGGCTTGATAGACAATAATATTACAATGTAGACGTTTATAAGCTATAAACTAAAATGCTACATTTGCAATGGGAAAATGACAGGAACAACAGGAAGTAAAGAAAGAGGGGAAGCTTCTTAAAAGATTTCGTCGTGAGAATTTAGGTAAGTTCTTTTTTGATTTAGCTAAATTGAGTAAGTTAGATAATTACTATGTTTATTTTAGTGTATATTGGTAATGAAATTTTAAAATCATAAAATGATGAGTATGTTAGGTATGATTTTTACAGCTTGTATAATTGTAGGAGGTGGTTTTATTATCTATTTGAAAACCCCATCTGGCAAAAAATGGCTAAAGGATTTGTAGGAAATTATGTCTTTGAAAATAATACATACTGCTGATTGGCATCTCGGGCAGACTTTTTTCGGTTACGATCGGGAGGAGGAACATGATGCTTTCCTGAATTGGCTGGTAGCTACATTAGAAGAGCAACAAACAGATGTGCTGTTGATTGCCGGGGATGTTTTTGATGTGGCCAACCCTTCTGCTTCGGCGCAACACCGATTTTTCCGTTTTCTCAGGGAAGCAAACAGGCGTTGCCCTAAATTGCAAATAGTTATCATAGCTGGAAATCACGATTCGGCAGCACGTCTCGAGGCCCCTGTTCCTTTACTGGAAGAATTAAATACCACAATAACCGGTATTATCCGTCGGAAAGAAGATGGAACCATCGATTTCGACTCCCTTCTAATACCTTTATACAATAAGCAAAGCGAAGAAGAGGCTCTTTGCCTTGCTGTTCCCTATCTCCGCCAAGGGGATTATCCTCCCTCTGAAGAAGAGGATACTACTTATGTTGGGGGTGTTACCCGCATGTATCAACAACTTGCCTCTTATGCAAAAGAAAAATGTTCCGCCTGTGAAGCTTTGATTGCAATGGGGCATCTGCATGCTACCGGATCGGAACTTTCGGATGACGACAGGAGCGAACGGGTGATAATGGGAGGTTTGGAGTCTGTTTCAACCGCTGCATTTGGGGAAGAACTTGCTTATACGGCATTGGGACATATACATAAAGCCCAACGGATTGGAGGAAAAGAAAATATCCGCTATTCGGGTAGTCCTCTGCCGATGTCCTTTTCGGAGAAAAACTATCGGCATCAGGTGGTAGCAATCCATATAGAAAAAGGAAAAGTGGCTGATATTATTCCGCTTGAAATCCCGCTTTTAGCACCTTTGAGACGAATACCGGAACGTCCGGCGGCTCCGGAAGAGGTTCTGTTGCAACTTGCCGGTTTGCCTCTCGCTGACGAAGCGTGTGATAAGAAATGTATGCCTTATTTAGAGGTACAGGTATTACTGACCGAACCCGACCCTTCTTTCCGTCATAAGGTAGAGGAGGTGTTGGAGGATAAAGCTGTACGCCTGACAACGATAGTCCCTTCCTATCCTGAACGGAAAGATAAAACAGAAACTACTCTGTTGTCGTGTACTGATTTGCAGAAGATAGATCCGCTGGATATGCTGCGGCATACTTTTACCAACCGTTATGGAAGAGAACTGCCTGAGGAACTGGAACATTTGTTTAATGATGTAATACGGGAGGTTTCCCAATGAAAATATTAGCGATACGAGGTCGGAATCTTGCCTCTTTGGAGGGAGAGTTCGATATTGATTTTACAGTGGAACCCTTGTTTTCGGCAGGAATATTTGCCATTTCGGGACCCACAGGAGCCGGTAAATCTACTTTGCTGGATACGATGTGTCTGGCTCTTTTTGCCCGTACTCCCCGTACCAATCAAGCAAAAGAAAATAATGTAAAATTGCGTGATGTGAACGATGAGGTCTTACCACAAAGTGACCCTCGTTTTATGCTTCGCCGGGGCACGGCCTCAGGATATGCTGAAACAGATTTTGTAGCATTGAATGGTCATCGTTATCGTGCGCGTTGGTCGGTTTCCCGTGCACGCGATAAAGAGAGCGGTCGTTTGCAGCAACCTCGTACAACCCTGTATAATCTGGATAAAGAGGAAGAAGAGCAGGGAGGACGTTCTGATTTGCAAGCCCGTATTATAGAATTAATCGGACTTACATTCGAACAGTTTACCCGTTCCGTCCTTCTGGCACAAAATGATTTTTCTACCTTTCTGAAAGCCGAACAGGGAGAAAAGGCTTCTTTATTGGAGAAGTTAACCGGTACTGAACTTTATTCTGCTATTTCCCGGTTGATATTTGAGAAAAATGCAGCGGCAAAAGAGGCTTTTGATGGAATAAATCAGCGGATACAGGGAATAGAGTTGTTAACGGAAGAAGTAGAGGAGGAAATCCGGACCCGTTTATCTGCAGCAGAAGCCACATTGTTGCGTCTTGATAAATCCAGAATGGAACAGCAGGCTCTGGAAGAAGCTGTACGCTCTGCACGTCAGCAAATAACAGATCGCGAATCCCGTCGGAAAGATGCTGCTGTTCGTTTGCAAAAAGCAACAGAACTATTGCTTGCAGCTCGTCGGGACTATGAACTTGGCATGGAGGAGCAGCAAAAGTCAGAGACTGCATTTAATCTTCTGAAGCAGGAGATACAACAAGCCAGGCGGGTAGATATCCAACTGGATAATGCGATGAAAACCGTATCGGATTCAGAATTACAAATGAAAAGGGCTGCAGGCAGTTTGAAAGAAGCGGATGATAAATACCAGGCTGCTTTTAAATTGTGGCAGCAAAGAAATGAAGAGATTACTCACCTTGCTGCTTGGCGCGAACGGTATCGTAGTAAAGAAAGTATAGCGGAGCAGTTATCAGCTCTTTTGCTCCATATTGATGCGGCTTCTGTAGCACGTGAGTCTATTGATAAGGCAAACCGCACAATTTTATCCATACGTAGTGCAGACGATAAACAGGCTTTAAAATTGAAGACTCTACAGCAAGCTGTAGAATCCAAACGTGTGGAATTAAGTAAGATAGAAACCTCTTTCCGTTCTATGGAAGCGGAATTAAAAAAGGTTGATATATCCCGGTTAGATCAGGAAATAGAACAAGTCAGAAAAGAACGCGAACAATTACTGATAGAACAGGCACGCCTTGCTGCATCAGGAAATATACAGGAGTTGCGTGCACGGCTACAGGAAGGGGAACCTTGCCCTGTATGTGGCAGTGTGCATCATCCGGCTCTTTCCACTCTTCCTGCTGTGTCTCCGGACCAGCAAGTCGCTCAAATGACATTGCGTCTTCAACAATTGTCAGAAAAGAAAACGGCGTATACGAAACTTTCCGGACAGATAACTTCTCTTCAACAGAAACAACTTGCTTTTCATAAAGAATTGACAGAAGCTGATGCCGGTTGTAAAGACATTATTGCCGGGAGGAAATTGTCGGCAACTCAACTTGCACATGAAAATGAGATGATAAAAGAGCAAACAGTTCGGCTTTCCCGTTCTTTAGAGTCGGCAGATTTATTGTTTGGAAGCAGTGACTGGCAGAAAGGATGGCAACAGGACCCGGTTGCTTTTCGGAAAACATTGACCGATTTTGCCCGTCAATGGCATGAAAATAATGAAAAACTCCGTGGACTGGAGCGTGAACAGAGTGCGCGAAAAGCAGAAAGTGACTCATTGGCTTCTTTTCTTCCATCATTACACAAACGCTTGGAAGAAACTGTTCAGGAGTTGGAAAAGAATAAAGAAGCTCTGGTTGTTTTGCAAAAGGAACGTTCCATTCTTTTGAATGGTCGTCCGGCAGATTTGGTAGAGCAGGAGTATACTCGTCGCTCTGAAGAGCTAAAAGAACGTTTGAAATGCTTACTTGCCACACAGACTGAACAGGCAGGAATAGCTGAGCAGATGCGTGGCATTTCCGAACAGATAGAAAAAGACTTGGCGGAAGCATCTGCCAATTTAACCAAGTGTCAGGAAATGCTTGACAAGTGGATGGTTGATTATACAGGAGCATCCGGTGGAGAAACTTTGTCAGACTCTTTAGCTCGCGTTACTCAAGAAAAAACGGAATTGAGTTTTCGTATTCGTATCCAGAAGGAGAATAAAGAAAAGGTGGCAGGGTTGCAAAATGAACTTACGGCTAAACGTTTGGATAGTGAACGCTGGGCAAAATTGAATGAACTGGCCGGTTCTGCTGATGGAGCTAAGTTCCGGCGTGTAGCCCAGGGATATACATTGGATTTGTTGTTGAACTATGCAAATGTGCAATTAAGGAATCTGACACGGCGTTACCGGCTGGAACGTGTACCTGAAACATTAGCTTTACAGGTAATAGATCGTGATATGTGTGATGAAGTCCGTTCTGTACATAGTCTTTCAGGAGGTGAATCTTTCCTTGTTTCTTTAGCATTGGCTCTGGGTTTGTCATCATTATCATCCAATCGGATGAAGGTTGAGAGTCTTTTTATTGATGAAGGTTTCGGTTCTCTGGATGCGGAAACGTTGCGTGTGGCTATGGATGCTTTGGAAAGTCTTCGTACGCAAGGACGGAAAATAGGTGTAATTTCCCATGTGCAGGAGATGACAGAGCGTATTCCTGCCCAAATTCGTGTAAATCGTGCCGGAAATGGACGTAGTTATATCGAGATTATCTAAATTTGCAAGATATAACAGCGCGGAAAATGAAAAGATCGATAAAACACTTCAGGAAAAATACGCGGGAAGAACTTGAGTTCCTTCTACATATGATTAAGAAGCAGATAAGCAGATGTCATATGGTTATTCTTTATGGCAGTTATGCCCGTGGAGATTATGTATTATGGGACGAACGTGTGGAGTTCGGCATTCATACATCTTATCAAAGTGATTATGATATTCTGATTGTCGTATCGGACTTGAATATTCGTATAACGGAAAATAACCTCCGCCATAAAGTTTTGCCTGTTTATAATAAGGTGTTTGCCGGTAGACGTCATGCCATTCCCCGTTTTATTGTAGAGAATATAAATGTACTGAATGAAAATCTGGAACACAGGCATTATTTCTTCACCGATTTAGTGAAAGACGGTATTATGCTTTATAATGATAAAGCATTCAAATTAGCAAAACCTTGCAGCCTCAATTATAAAGAGATAAAGGATATTGCCGAACGTGAGTTTAATATCTATTATCCTTCGGCTGTTAGTATGTTGAAAGGAGTAAAGTCTTTCTTCTTGAAAGACAAAGACTATATGAATGCTGCTTTTTTATTGCATCAGGTGGCAGAAAAATTCTATTATGCTATTTTACTGGTCTGTATGAATTATCGTCCGAAGAATCATAAACTGGCAGAGTTACAGGCTATGGTGAAAAGTCTCTCCCGTGATTTGTCTTTTGTTTTTCCAATGGATACGCAGCAGGCGCAGATTAGTTATGAGTTACTTTGCCGTGCTTATATAGAAGCACGTTATAATATGAATTACCAGGTGAGCCGTGAACAGATTCAATATCTTATTACACGTCTTGACTTTCTCCGTGAGGTAACTCACCGCCTTTGTCAGGAAAAACTTAGTTTTTATGAAAGTCAGATTGGAAACAAAGGCAATGGTTTAGGACCGGATATGGATGAAAGCGGACCTATGGCTGCTGAAAATTGAATTAGGCTGGTTGATATTTGTTTGAAGAAGAAATTTTCAATAGCCAGGTGTGATAATTATGATTTTTCTGCCATTTTTTCTTTGAACTGATTTTTGCTGAGAATAATTGTTGACGGCATTTTCTGTAATGCTTCTTTTCGGTGTTCCGAAACATCATTCCATGTATTATAACTAATCAACATAAAGTTGAAATTCGTGAATAATTCCGGAGTAAGGTCTTTATCTCGCAACAATGTAGCCTGTTCGGTTGCCTGCATGAAATCGCTAATGGCACTTACAATATGTTCATATCCCGGAGTAGTTGTACTGGCTTTATTCAAAATGGATACTGAACCATAAGTCGTTTTCAGCAATGTAGCAGCATAATCCAACAAGAATAAATCATCTTCGGAGGATATGATAACAATTGCATTTGAGGCTTTTACAAAGTTGCGATTAATGAATACTCCTACATCGCAATTACTGCGTGCGATAAACATCTTGGTTTTATCCTTCAATAATGCTCCCGGATAGAACCAGGATTCCGGAGCTTTGAAGCGTTTGAAGTAACGGTTGTAGAAAGAGGTACGATAACGGTTTGCTTCAATATCTTCCGGCAGGTCACTCATGGAAATACCTGCACCTACCAATAAAAAGTCAAATCCTTCATTGTTTACAATATCACATATATCTTCACCTGCATTGTTTGATACTTCATAGCGGGTATGGATGTGTATACCTAATTTCTTGGCACCATAAAGGATAGGACCAAAGCTGACTTCTTCAAAATTATCCGTATGTAAAGGATTGACGTCGGAGCCAACAGTAAGGTGCAATGCCGTCAGGTCTAATTTGTTTTTATTGTGTGCAAACATTTGGTGTGCGACGTCAAGCATAATCTGTCCATTTCCGGCACGTCCGAAAGACAACAAGACCTTAAATGTCCCATTGGATAGCGTTTCGGTATGCTTGTGCAGGATAATTTTAGCACGGGCGTGAAAGCAGAATTTGATAAAAGAAATCAGCGGGGTGGTCATGAATGTTGTAACCAAAGTCATTAACACCAACATGACGAAGATAGAAGGAGGTAATATCTTCATTTCATAACCAATGGTTAATACAACCAATTCCATCAATCCCCGAGTATTCATCAAAGCTCCGATATATAAACTGTCTTTCCAGCTTTCTCCTACAAAACGGGCGGAAACGAATGCTCCGCCAAATTTTCCAAGAATTGCGACTACAATAAATATACCGCACATACACCATAATTCAGGCGTATTCAATAAGCCTATTTCCGTACGTAATCCGGTAGATACAAAAAATAGAGGGAGGAAAAGTGCTAAAGATACATCTTCGACCTTTTCCGTCATAATTTTACGGAATTTCATATTACCTGGCATTACGACTCCGGCAATGAAAGCACCAAACAAAGCATGTAATCCTAAAATCTCTGTTAGATAAGAGGATAAGATGAGTAATAGAAACATTAAAGCAACCAGTGCTTTGTCTATTACTTCTTTATTGTGGTAAACATGACCGACCATCTTGAGGAATGGACGGACGGCAAAAAACATAAATGCAATGTAAAGTACCGAAAATAATATATTATAGATGGCACTTAGCATGCTACCCGCTTGTGCTATAGCTATTACAACAGCCAGCAGACACCATGCGGTAATGTCCCCATTAGCGGCACTCGCCAAGGAAATTGTTCCCAGATGAGTTTTAGTAAGCCCTTTTTCCTGAATAATGCGTGCTAGCACAGGAAATGCCGTAATACTCATTGCAATTCCAATGAACAGAGCAAAAGAAAGAAATGGCGTTCCTTTATGAGCGTAAGATTCATAAACATAATAAGCCGTCAGCATTCCAAAGAAGAAAGGAACGATTGTACTTGTATGGCTGATTAATATAGTTTCTTTTAGCTTTTTACGAACTTCACCAATATCCAGTTCCATGCCAATGGCAAACATGAAAAGTATAAGTCCGAACTGGCTTAATATAGTAATGTTGCCGAGTGATTCCGGAGGGAAAAGGAAAAAAGAGACATCCGGAGCCAAATGCCCCAGTACGGAAGGTCCCAGTACGATACCGGCAACGATTTCTCCAATAACGGTGGGTTGCCCGATTTTCTGGAACATCCACCCGAATAAACGGCAAATTAATAAGATCGCTATAATTTGGAGTAGCAGGATACCAATCGGGGATTGAATATGATGGAGCATAGAGTCCCAAAATACAAGGAACCCTTCCTGCATATTTTTCGGAGTATTATACTCAGAATGGGAAGTCAGGTTGATTTCGTAATTTTCACCCTTCTCCGCAACGAGATACATTAATGAACCGAAAACCAGTATCATCAACAGGTAAAAGGTTATATTTTTACTGCCTTTACTCATCCTTTATTTATGGTTTGATGCAAAAATAACCAAACTTCTTAAATATTTGAGCATGTAGGCGGGTAAAAGTGCATTTTATTTTTAATACTTCTTAGGGCGATATTTGTTTTTCTTTTATCTTTGCAGGAAACCAAATTCAAAAAATCATGGAGTCGCTAAATCTAATAAAGAATGACCCTTGGCTGGCCCCCTACGAGGAGGCAATAGAAGGAAGATACCAATATGTATTGAACAAGGAGAAGAATCTGACCAATAATGGCAAACTGACATTATCGGAAATGGCTTCAGGGTATCTGTACTTCGGATTGCATAAAACAAAGGACGGATGGATTTTCCGTGAATGGGCACCAAATGCTACGGCTATTTATCTGATCGGTACTTTCAATGACTGGAAGAAGGATGAGCAGTATAAATTGAAGCGGTTAGGTGGTGGGGTCTGGGAGATTGTGCTTGCAGAAGATTTGCTGCATCATGAAGATCTTTTCAAGCTCTTTGTTGAATGGGAAGGCGGCAGCGGAGAACGTATACCTGCGTGGATACGCCGTGTAGTCCAGGATGAAAATACCAAGATTTTCAGTGCTCAGGTATGGAACCCCGCCGAGTCTTATGTGTTCAAAAATAAACGGTTTAAGCCCAATGTATCCCCATTACTTATCTATGAATGCCATATAGGTATGGGTTCTAATGAGGAAAAAGTAGGTTCATACGATGAATTTCGTCGCAATATATTACCTCGCATAGCAAAAGACGGTTACAATGCTATCCAGATTATGGCGATTCAGGAACACCCTTATTATGGTTCGTTCGGGTATCATGTAAGTAGTTTCTTTGCCGCCTCTTCCCGTTTCGGTACTCCGGAAGAATTAAAACAACTGATCGATGATGCCCATGGTATGGGTATTGCCGTGATTATGGATATTGTACACAGTCATGCTGTGAAGAATGAAGTGGAAGGTTTAGGACGTTTTGATGGTTCTTATACTCAATATTTCTTAGGTGGCACCCGTCGTGAACATCCGGCATGGGATTCGCTTTGCTTCGATTATGGAAAAAACGAAGTGCTTCATTTCCTTTTGTCAAACTGCAAATTCTGGTTAGATGAATATAAGTTTGACGGTTTCCGTTTTGACGGGGTAACTTCTATGTTATATTATAGTCATGGATTGGGTGAAGCTTTCTGTAATTATGGCGATTATTTTAATGGTCATCAGGATGGAGATGCGATTGCTTATCTTACGCTTGCCAATAAGCTGATTCATGAAGTTAATAAAAATGCGATTACTATTGCTGAAGAAGTGAGTGGTATGCCGGGACTTGCTGCTAAATTTGAAGATGGCGGCTATGGTTTCGATTATCGCATGGCAATGAATATACCTGATTACTGGATTAAAACGATCAAGGAAAAGAAAGATGAAGATTGGCATCCGTCTTCTATCTGGTGGGAAACAACCAACCGCAGGGCAGAAGAAAAGACGATCAGTTATGCTGAAAGCCACGATCAGGCGCTGGTTGGCGATAAAACAATCATTTTCCGTTTGATTGACGCAGATATGTACTGGCATATGCAGGCAGACGATCATAACTTCATGGTGGAACGTGGAATTGCTTTGCATAAAATGATTCGTTTGGTAACAGCATCTACTATTAATGGCGGTTATCTGAATTTTATGGGAAATGAATTTGGTCATCCGGAATGGATTGATTTTCCGCGTGAGGGTAATGGATGGTCGCATAAATATGCCCGTCGTCAATGGGACTTGGTTGATAATATGAATCTGAAATATCATTATCTGGGTGATTTCGACCGCGAAATGCTGGAACTCATTAAGAGTGTGAAAAACTTCCAGTCTACACCGATTCAGAAAGTTTGGGATAATGATGGTGACCAGATTTTAGCTTATATGCGCAAAGATTTGGTCTTTGTATTCAACTTTAATCCCACTAAGTCATTTACTGATTATGGATTCCTTGTACCGAAAGGTGAATATGAAGTAGTTTTGAATACAGATGCATTACGTTTTGGTGGTTTCGGACTGTCTGACGATACTATTCATCATTTTACCCAGCTAGATCCATTATATAAGAAGGATAAAAAAGAATGGCTTAAAATATATATACCGGCACGAAGTGCAGTGGTATTGAGAAAAGTAGGAAAATAATTAATAGGAAAATTATGTTATATCCAATGACATTTAAACCTATCCTCAAAAGTGTTATTTGGGGAGGGTCAGAAATCTGCCCGTTCAAGGGTATCACTCCGGTACAGGAAGGTATCGGTGAAAGTTGGGAACTTTCTCATGTAGAAGGTAATTATTCAATAGTAGATAATGGTGAGCTGGAAGGCAAGACTTTGGATGAATTAATCCGTACCTATGGTAAACAGCTGATAGGAGAGAACGTAATGGAACAGTTTGGCTCTACTTTCCCACTATTGATTAAATTTATTGATGCACGTGATAATTTGTCCATCCAGGTACATCCGGATGATGAGTTGGCTAAAAAAAGACATAACTCATTCGGCAAGACAGAAATGTGGTATGTTATTAATGCTGCAAAAGGCGCAGGTTTATATTCCGGTTTTTCCGAACAAATAGATGCGGAAGAGTATGTTAAGCGTGTGGAAAATAATACAATTATGGATGTCCTGCAACGTTATGAAGTAGCTCCCGGAGATGTATTTTTCCTTCCAGCCGGTCGTGTGCATGCTATTGGTTCCGGATGTTTTATTGCAGAAATACAGCAGACCAGCAATATTACTTATCGTATTTATGATTACGATCGTAAGGATGCAAACGGTAAAGGTCGTGAACTGCATACCGAATTAGCTAAGGATGCAATCGATTATACGGTTTATCCTGATTATCGTACACATTATAAAGCACATACCAATGCAACAGTCGAATTGGCTAACTGCAAATATTTTACAACAAACTTGTTGGATATAGATTCTATTATGGTACGTGATTTTTCAGAATTAGATTCGTTTGTGGTTTATATCTGTATGGAAGGTAAAGCTTCTCTTCGTGATAATAAAGGCAATGAAGTTTATGTTCATCAGGGGCAAACGGTTCTTATTCCTGCAGATACGGAAAGTGTAACGATTTCTCCGGTTCCAGGGGCCAAGTTTATGGAAACATTTATCGGATAAAATAGTTTCTGTAATATAAAAAAACGGAGGATTGTCCAGTATTTATTGGACGATTCTCCGTTTTTTGTATTTGGTATATATTATTTATAGTTATGGTTTTTCTAATTCATAAGTATGATTTTCGAAAATCATACTTATGAATTTCTTTTTACTCAATTATCAGTTGTATACTTTTCAGTGCTTTGTCGTCGGATGAACCTCCGTACAGGATCTGATATTTACCGGGACGGACTTCCATGGTCTGGGTTTTGTCATTGAAAGACCAGAATGTTTCCGGTTCCAGTTCAAAACTGGTTTTTTGTGTATCTCCAGCCTGTATGTTGACACGTTTAAAGGCTTTCAGTGTTTTGATAGGACCAGCCGGATCGTTCGGGTTTTTGATATAAATCTGTACAACCTCATCTCCATCCATTTTTCCTGTATTAGCGATATTTAAAGTCAGCGTTACAGATTCATCTTTTTTGATTTTGTTGAAGGACAGTTTTGCATCCTGATAATCAAAGGACGTGTAGCTCAGACCATATCCGAACGGATAAAGAGGTTTTTGTGTCATATATCGGTAGGTACGTCCTTTCATATTATAATTCTGGAAGTCCGGTAATTGGTCTATGGATTTATAGAAAGTGATAGGTAAGCGTCCTGCCGGATTATAATCGCCAAATAAAATATCAGCAACAGCGGTTCCAGCCTCTTGTCCGCCATACCAGGCATTCAATATGGCATCTACATTTTCATCTTCCCAGTTGAGGGCCAGGGCGCTTCCTGTACAAAGCACATATACTACCGGTTTGCCTGTACTTTCCAGTGCTTTAATCATCTTTTGCTGTACCTTCGGTATTTCGATATTGAGGCGGTCTCCTTTTTTGAAACCTTCTGCATCTACAGGCATTTCTTCGCCTTCAAGACGGGGTGAGATACCTCCTACGTAAAGAATTACATCTGCGTCTTTTACTTTGGTAGCGGTTGCTATATAATCCACAGGCTGGCGTGTACCTACCGACAGATTTAAGTCTGCACTGCCGGCACGTTGCATGTATTCAATCTTAACCGGATATTTCTTGCCTTTTTCTGCATGAAGCGTATAGGTCCGTTCTGCTCCATATTCATTTTCCCAAACTTCGGCAACTTTTTCTTCCCCTATGAAAAGGCGGAATGCGTCATTACCCGATAGTTTAAATTCAACAGAAGTAGTTTCCGGAGCTTCAAATTCGCCTGTGAACCGTGCAGTAAAATTTGTCAGGTTTACATTGGGAGCAAACTGGGTATTTCCTCCTGTTGTATAATGCAGTTCACGAGTATTCCCTTTATATACGGCTTCTCCTTCAAAATTTGTGTTATTGAAAAATTCGGAAGCAAAGCCTTGTCCTGACGGAGAGGTTATATATTCTCCCAAATCTTTCATTATAAAGTCGTTTGTATGATTACATCCTAATTCGTAAATGATTTCGGCATTCGGCATTTTGTTACGTATTCCTTCCAAAATGGTGACCGTATGTGTCGGGAAACCGTTGTAGTTGGCCCATAGCATGGTAGAATCCATAGCATTTGGTCCTACAACGGCAATCTTTTTGAGGTTTTTACTGAGAGGTAACGTGTTATTCTTGTTTTTTAAAAGAACCATACTCTTGCGTGCCATCTCTAAAGATTGAGATACATGTTCGGGACATTCCACAACGCTGTATGGTATTTGAGCATAAGGAACCCGTTCATCCGGATCGAACATGCCTAATTCAAAACGCCCTTTTAATACACGGCGAAGAGAAATATCCAAATCTTTTTCCGTGATTTTTCCATCTTGAAGGGCTTTCTTTAAAGAGCGGTAGCTATTGCCACATTCCAAATCCGTGCCGCTTAACACTGCATCCGCAGATGCTGCTTCTGCATCCGGGTGTGTTTCATGCCGGGGAGTGTTCGGGTCTCTTTCCCAGAAGTCGTTGATAGCTCCGCAGTCGGATAAAATAATATTTTCGTATCCCCAACTATTCCGTAAAATGTCAATCAGGAGTTTATCGCTGCTACAGCAAGGTTTTCCTTCAAAACGGTTGTAAGCACACATTACTTCCTGTACGTTTCCTTCTTTTACTAAAGCTTCGAATGCCGGCAGATAGGTTTCCCATAAATCGCGTGGAGTAACATCCACATCGAATTCATGGCGGTTCCATTCCGGACCGCTATGAACTGCGTAGTGTTTGGCGCAGGCGTGTGTTTTGAAATATTTAGGATCATCGCCTTGTAATCCTTTTACAACAGCCAGTCCCATCCGTTCTGTCAGATAAGGATCTTCACCGTATGTTTCCATGCCTCGTCCCCAGCGTGGATCACGGAATATATTGATATTGGGAGTCCAAAAGGTGAGTCCTTTGTAGCGGTCATATTCTTTATCTCTTTGATATTGATGATATTTAGCCCGGGCTTCATCACTTACCATTGTAAATGTTTTGAGTAATGCTTCATCATCAAAGGTCGCAGCCATGGCAATGGCTTGAGGGAAAACCGTTGCTTGCCCGGCACGTGCCACTCCATGCAGGGCTTCATTCCACCAGTCATATTCAGGGATGCCTAACCGTTCGATGGCAGGGGTATTATTCATCATCTGCCCAATCTTTTCTTCCGGAGTAAGACGGCTTAATAAATCGTCTATACGTTCGTCTACAGGCAAATCCGGATTTCGAAATGGATACTTTTGAGGATTTTCGTTACAGGAAGCGATAAAAAACATCGCCAGGATACCAGCCATGAAGTATTTTTTTTTCATGCGAATGGAGTTTAGTATTAGTTATTTTTTTAGATACGGTAAAAAGCTTATTCTTAATAGGTTCTTACACCTTTTAAGAAACAAAACTAATAAATTCAGTAAAAAGACCGAAGTGCAATTACTTAAAATAGGTTACTTTGGCAATTATTTTATGAAATATCCTACATTTGTATTGAATAGGATGAAGAACTCAAGTTTATTTTAAAGATTAAAAGTGATGAAGAACTATTTATTTGCATTATTAGCAGTAACTTTTGGATTGATTTCTTGTAGCCGTGATAACAAAGAGCTACCAAAACTTAACAAATTGACGAATGTTAGTTGTACGAAAAACGGTCAGAACTATTTCACTGCAGATATTTCTTATGAAAATGCAACCGGAAATATCAGTCGTATCGTATTAGATTTACAAAGAGAAAATGAAACGGTAAAGTATAATGATAATTATATATACGCAGGAAATACGATTTCAGTAGTAGGTACGAAGAGTAATAACTCTTCAGGAAATTCGTTTATACATACTGTTTATACAATAGATGGAGATGTGATATCACAGGAAGAGAAAAGGATGGAAAACCCGGATAAAGGATATGAAGTTTATACTTCCGCATGGCTAACCAACCATTATCTTCATTTTCAGTTGCAATCCATTTCAAGTAAAATACAATGGTATGATAGTAAAACTTCCAGTTATCAAACTCGAGATTTGGGAGAAATCTGTACTTACAGTTGGGCTAATGATAATGTGTCACGTTTTGATTTCAATCTGAAAGAGATGGCATATGAGTATAGTACCCAAATACGTCCCGAAACGTTCCCGTTCCGGATACTTGAAACAATTTCTACTGAATCTGTTTTACCCTTGCAACCGGAGGAAGCCTATAGAATCATTTCTCCTGTTAATTTCTTATATTCCAATATGAATAAGAATCTGGTACAACGCGCTTACTGGTATAAACTCAGTGAGCCGGGGACAGTATGTGGGGAATATACGTTTAGTTATACGGTAGTAGGTGAATATGTTACCGGCATGACTATTCGTGAAAAAATCAATGCCGGCAACGGAATTGCCGCACAAGATAATACGTATGAGTATAACTTTACTTATAACTTCTTACTTCAATAAATCCGGGCGCAGGCGGGCTGTTCTTTCCTGAGCCTGCTGCAAGCGCCATTCATCTATTTTACGTTGGTGCCCGGAAAGTAAAACTTCGGGCACTTTCCATCCGTTATAATCGGCAGGACGGGTATAGACAGGAGGTGCCAGCAAATTGTCTTGGAAAGAGTCGGAGAGGGCACTTTGTTCGTCTCCAATGGCTCCCGGTATCAGGCGTACGACTGCATCGGTAATGATGGCAGCAGCCAGTTCCCCTCCGGTCAGGACATAATCTCCTACCGATATTTCTTTCGTAATCAAATGCTCGCGGATACGATAGTCGATTCCTTTATAATGTCCGCAAAGAATAATCATATTATTCAATAAAGACATACTGTTTGCCATTGGCTGGTTGAATGTTTCGCCATCCGGTGAGGTATATATGACTTCATCATATTCCCGCTCACTTTTTAAAACAGAGATAGCACGGTCTATCGGTTCGATTTGCATCACCATTCCGGCTTCCCCTCCAAATGGGTAATCATCCACGCGACGCCATTTATTAGTCGTGTAATCACGTAAGTTGTGCAGGTGAATTTCTGCAAGTCCTTTATCCTGTGCTCTTTTTACAATAGAACAGTTCACCATTCCTTCGATCATTTCCGGGAGTACGGTAAGAATATCTATGCGCATAAGGTTGTCTTTGTATTATATTTGTTACAAAAGTACATGAAATAATCAATTAAGTAAATTACTATTTATACTTTTGTCGCTAATAGCAATGATTGTTAATCTTTTTGGACGACTCATCGGGTAAATTCGGGTCGCATCAGGGATAAATAACAAATCTTTTATGAATACATACCGGAAAAACAAATACTATCCAATGTTTTTGGGTGGAATAATAATACTCGTATCTATTATTGCCATATATAAAATATGTGCGGGAGACGGGGCTATTGTATTTATTGATGATACAGCAACGGACGGGGAAGATAGTGCAGAGTTGGTTTTAAAAGATATGAAACTACGTCATTCTGAAGAATATAAAAGCTGGAAACATACCACCGATACAAGCTTCAGTAGTTTATATAATGGCAACCGGGCTGTCGATGTACTGGCTTCCCGCCCTGATATGGTTATTTTATGGGCAGGCTATTCTTTTTCCAAGAGCTATTATACCCCAAGAGGGCATATGTATACGGTAGATGATTTTCGTCAAAGTCTTCGGAGTGGTGCTCCTATGGAAAAGGGGGAAGGTACGCAACCTGCCGCTTGTTGGGCATGCAAAAGCCAAGATGTGGTTTTAGTGGCAGAGAAAGTCGGATTTCCAGCTTTCTATCAACAGAAATGGTCTTATTGGGGAAGTGAAATTGTAAATCCTGTTGCCTGTTCGGATTGCCACGATCCGGAAAGTATGGATTTATACATTACGCGTCCTTTCTTTGCAGAGGCCTATCAACGGTCTGGTCGCCAATTGGAGGATGCTTCGGAGCAGGATATGCGTTCCTTGGTGTGTGCCCAGTGCCATTCGGAATATTATATGGATGAAAAGAATAAAGCAGTCGTTTTTCCCTGGGACAACGGATATTCTATGGAAAATATGGAAGCTTATTACGATAGCATTGGATTTTCAGACTATACACATAAGTTGAGCCGTGCTCCTATGCTGAAAGCACAACACCCGGATTTTGAACTTGCCCAAATGGGTATTCACGCGCAACGTGGTGTTTCATGCGGGGAATGCCATATGCCTTATATGGGAGAAGATGTGAAGCAGTATAATAACCATCATATACAAAGTCCTTTAGCAATGATTGACCAGACATGCCGGTCATGCCATCGTGAGAATGAGGAAACCTTGTACCGGAATGTATATGACCGGCAGAACAAGGTTATGGAAGTGCGTAATCGTTTGGAAGATGAGTTAACCCGGGCACATATCGAAGCTAAATTTGCCTGGGACAGAGGTGCTACGGAGAAACAGATGAAGGGCGTTTTGAAATTACTCCGTGAGGCGCAATGGCGTTGGGATTTTGGAGTGGCTTCGCATGGAGCGGCATTTCATGCTCCGCAGGAAGTTCAACGCATATTGGGATGCGGGTTGGATAAAGCGATGCAGGCCCGTATCTCTATCTTGAAAGTGCTTGTGGGGTTAGGTTATACGGGAGATGTCCCCATGCCCGATATTTCGACAAAAGAAAAAGCACAGAAATATATCGGTTTGAATATGGCTGAAGAAAATATGTCGAAAGAGAAGTTTCTGAAAACCGTTCTTCCCGAATGGATTGAGGAAGCAAAAGCAAATAATCGCCTGCTTAAACAATAATCATCATTAATTACTGCAAATTTGTACCAGGTTTGCATCATAAGGTAAAACAATGGTGAACTTACTGCCTTTTCCGACTTCCGATTCCAGATGAATGCTACCTTTGAATGTCTTGACAATGCTTTGGCTGATTGCTAACCCCAAGCCTGTACCCTGGGCAAATTCATCCAGTTTCTGGAAACGTTCGAATACCTGTTGTATTTTGTCGGCAGGGATTCCTTTCCCTGTATCTGTTACCGAAATATGAATGGACCGGTTGTCGTCGCTATATTGGTATTTTAGTTCTATATAACCTTCGGAGGTGAATTTTGTTGCGTTATTGATAAAATTCGTTATCACTTGTGTGAGACGTAGGCGGTCTGTATGTATGATGGCAGGATTGTCGGGAACTTGCTTACGCAGTTCTACATTTTGGGGCATTAATACTTTATGTGTATTGAATATATCATTAATCAATTGATTTAAATTACAATCTTCATATGTAAAGGAAATTCTTCCGGACTCGATACGTGATAAATCAAGAATGTCGTTAATCAATTTGAGCAGCAAGACACTGTTTTTATTAATCAATTCGCTGAATTCGGTTTTTTCTTCATTTTCCAAATCAGTATTGGAACCCAGTAGCTGGGAGAAACCAACAATCGCATTTAGTGGCGTACGGATTTCATGGCTCATGTTTGCCAGGAAAACAGATTTCATTTTATCGGATTCTTCGGCCTTCTTCCGGGCTTCCATTAATTTTATCTCCGTCTCTTTAATTTGTTGAATATTCAGACAGAGGCCGTTTACCTCAACCGATTCCATGTTTTTTGTAGATGCCTGTTTGTGTGTATTCTGCGCATAACGGAATTCCCACCATTGATACCCTTTTCCATTGAAATCATACCGTCTGGTAGTGATTTGCCTGGAAGAGAAGCCATGGTCCAGCTTGTATTTGTTTAAAATGAAATTTTCCTGTTCATCCGGGTGGATGGCATTTTGGAAATGGGCGGCACTGATTGGTTTTTCCGGCATATCCAGATAATGGTAAAACTCTTTATCAAATTCGAAAATACCGTTTTTGTAGCGGAAAGTAAAGATATTGCCGCTCTCCAACGCAAAAGAGAGAAATTCTTTTTCCCGTTTTAAGGTCTCCTGTGCTTCTTTTTTACGTGCAGTTTCCCTTTTATATTGCATTCTTTGATAGAAAAGAATAATTGATATAGAAATAATAAAGAGAAGGCAGGTAAATAGGAGAAGAGTTTGGTAACGGACATAGAAAGGCATATTTACAAATAAAGAACCTGCAGGCAACAAGCTTGTGTTAATATTCCATTGCTCAAGTGCTTTATAATCGAAAATATACCTTTTGTCTGTTTCCATTACCTGTGGAAAATTGGATACCGGTATCCCGTTCAATATATCAGCCACACGATTGGCAGCTCTTGTTGTTTCTTCCTGAATCAGGGAGACATATCCTCCGACTATTCCATTGTTGTAGCCTATCATTTCATTTATGACGGAGAAACCGGGAAATGAACCGAAATGTCCTAAAGAAATGGACAAATAGTTTCTTTTTGTTGCCAGGTAGGCTTTGTTGTAGTAGTTTTCTACGAACCCTCTCATTAACGACCGGGTCAATTTACCGTTTAATGTACTTATATACATATCATCCGGTTTAATCTTTTTGTCTTTAGATAAAGAAAGTGCTCTTTTCCCGGATATGCGTATTCCGTCGAGGGAAGATATATCGTTTATTTTACAGATATTTTTTATCTGTTCATCCATATCGGCAAGAATCTCTTTGTCTTCAAACGTATCATCCGATACTCTTATAACGATACATTTACCTAAAAGCTGTTCTATCAGTTTAATATTTGTTTTATAATCCGGTTTGTCGTAAAAGCCTGTTAGATTCGGGTAGTTGCGGATGAAAGACAAATTCGGATAGTTTACACCCATAAAAACAGTTGGGATCGTTTTTATCCACGTATGTTTGCATGTAAGGAATATATTCAAAGCCTGGTCATTGTTAACCAGTATGACATCCGGTTCCCAATCGGAAAGTTCAGTCATTTTCCTGAACAGTTCCAGTCTGGCTTTTTTCTCTGAGGTTTGCCCGGAATTCAGATAGATAGAATAAACTTCAGCCTGTATTTTTCTTTTTTCCAGTTGTTGGGCTAATGTTTGTTTAATTTCCTTGTATGCAGGAAAGCTTGCTTCATAAGACTGAATGACCAGTATATGCTTTTTAGGAGTATTTTGCGAGCAGGAAACGGAGAAAAGGCAAAATACGATAAATAGTATCAGATGTTGTGCCGGCAGAGTCTTGTTGAACATAGAGTTATTATTAAAAAATACTTAAGTCCGGAGGTTATCCCTTAATCAACCTGCCAGGGCATAATAATCGACTAAATTATATGATTTTTTTTAGTTAAACAAATAAAAGATGAAAAATGAGTTTTGGGAGTAAAACATATATCTTTTGAATTATTATTTGTACTTTTGCCCGTCAAATTACGTTAGGATGAGGTTGTTCTGCACAACCTTGATATTATTTGAAAGAATAAATTTTATAACAATGAATATATCTTACAACTGGCTGAAAGATTATCTTGATTTTGATTTACAGCCTGAAGAAGTATCAGCGGCATTGACTTCCATCGGATTGGAAACCGGAGGAGTGGAAGAAGTTCAAACTATCAAAGGCGGACTGGAAGGTTTGGTTATCGGTGAAGTTCTTACTTGTGTGGAACATCCTAATTCCGACCATCTTCATATTACAACTGTCAATGTAGGAGGCGATGAGCCTTTGCAAATTGTATGCGGCGCCCCGAATGTGGCCGCCGGCCAGAAAGTGGTTGTTGCCGTGAACGGCACGAAACTGTATGATGGCGATGAGATTTTTACAATCAAACGTTCAAAGATACGCGGTGTAGAATCTAACGGTATGATTTGTGCGGAAGATGAAATCGGTATCGGAACAGACCATGCCGGTATTATTGTTCTTCCGGCTGATGCGGTTGTAGGCACTCCTGCCAAAGAATATTATAATGTAAAAAGCGATTATGTATTGGAAGTGGATATCACCCCGAACCGTGTGGATGCTACTTCCCATTTCGGTGTGGCTCGCGACCTGGCTGCTTACTTGAAACAAAACGGTAAGCCGGCAGAACTGAAACGTCCTTCTGTGGATGCTTTCAAAATTGATGATGACACACCGGCCATTGAAGTAATCGTAGAAAATACGGAAGCTTGCCCGCGTTATTCCGGTGTGACAATCAAAGGGGTAACAATTAAAGAAAGTCCGGAATGGTTGAAAAACCGTTTGAATGCAATCGGTTTGCGTCCGATTAATAATGTAGTGGATGTTACCAATTATGTATTGCATGAACTCGGGCAACCTTTGCACTCATTCGATGCAGGCAAGGTGACAGGAAATAAAGTAATTGTAAAGACACAACCTGAAGGAACGAAGTTCGTAACGTTGGACGGTGTGGAACGTACTTTGACCGACCGCGACCTGATGATTTGCAATACGGAAAACGCTATGTGTATCGGTGGCGTATTCGGCGGTTTGGATTCCGGTGTTACCGAACAGACTACGGATGTATTCCTCGAATCGGCTTGTTTCCATCCTACATGGATACGTAAAACAGCCCGTCGTTTCGGATTGAATACAGATGCTTCTTTCCGCTTTGAACGTGGTCTGGATGCAAACCAGACTGTTTACGTGCTGAAACGTGCAGCCCTGTTGATACAGGAAGTGGCAGGTGGTAAGATTACAGGTTCTATTCAGGATGTTTATCCTTCCCCTGTAGCTCCTTCCCCTGTAGAACTGACATATAAGAAAATAAATACACTGATAGGCAAGGTTATTCCTGTAGAAACAGTGAAAAGTATTCTTGCCAGTCTGGAAATGGAAATCGTTTCCGAAAATGAAGAAGGCCTGACTGTCCATGTGCCTGTTTATCGCATAGACGTACAGCGTGATGTGGATGTGATTGAAGATATTTTGCGTATTTACGGTTATAATAATGTGGAATTCAGCGAAAACGTGAAATCGAACCTGAGTTACCAGGCTCCTGCCGACCGTAGCTATAAGCTGCAAAATCTTATTTCTGAACAATTGTGTGGTTGTGGCTTCAATGAGATTCTGAATAATTCGTTGACCCGTTCTGCTTATTACGACGAACTATCTACCTATCCGGTATCCCATTGCGTTATGTTGATGAATCCGTTGAGTGCGGATTTGAACGGTATGCGTCAGACATTGCTGTTTGGCGGTCTGGAAAGTGTAGAACACAATATCAAACGTAAGAATGGCAATATCCGTTTCTTCGAATTTGGTAATTGCTATGATTATAATGCCGACAATAAGAAAGACGGTGAGACATTGGCCGCATTCACTGAAAATTATCATTTAGGATTGTGGGTGACAGGAAACCGTGTGGAAAACAACTGGGCACACCCGAATGAAAAGTCATCCGTATATGAATTGAAAGCGTATGTGGAGAATATTTTGGTTCGTTTGGGCGTAGATATGAAGAAAGTAATTTTCGGTAACCTCACAAACGATATTTATTCTGTAGGTTTGAGCATTACAACTACATCCGGCCGTCAGTTGGGAACATTAGGAATTGTTAGTCCCAAGATTTGCAAGGCAATGGATATCGATACGGAAGTCTATTATGCCGAACTGTCCTGGACGTTATTGATGAAGGAAACCAAGAAGAGCAAAGTTACTTTTGCTGAAATCTCCAAATTCCCGGCTGTAAAAAGAGACTTGGCTTTATTGTTGGACAAGAGCGTTCAGTTTGCCGAAATCGAAAAGATTGCTGCCGAGAGCGAACGTAAGTTGTTGCAGGGTGTTTCCCTGTTCGATGTTTACGAGGGCAAGAACCTGCCTGCCGGTAAAAAGTCGTACGCTGTCAGCTTCTTCCTGCAGGATAAGGAAAAAACATTGAACGACAAGCAGATTGATGCGATTATGAAGAAAATCCAGACTAATCTGGAACAGAAGCTGGGTGCACAATTAAGATAATAATCAAATTAAATATAATAGAATAACAATATGGGAAGAGCGTTTGAATTCCGTAAAGCAAGAAAGTTTAAACGTTGGGGTAACATGGCCCGCGTGTTTACTAAGTTAGGAAAAGAAATTACAATAGCAGCTAAGGCAGGCGGTCCGGATCCTGAGAACAACCCTCATTTGCGTGCATTGATGCAGAATGCAAAGAAGGAGAATATGCCGAAGGAAAACGTGGAACGTGCTATCAAGCGTGCTGTCGAAAAGGACTTCTCCGGTTATAAGGAAATGAACTACGAAGGATACGGACCTTTTGGTATCGCTATCTTTGTGGAAACAGCAACAGATAATACAACCCGTACGGTTGCCAATGTCCGCAGTTATTTCAACAAACACGGCGGTTCACTGGGTACAAGCGGTAGCCTTGAATTCCTGTTCGACCACAAATGTGTGTTTCATATCGTTAAGAAAGAGGATATGTCGCTTGAAGACCTCGAATTGGAATTAATTGATTACGGAGTGGACGAATTGGATGAAGACGAAGGTGAAGTAGTAATTTATGGTGAATTTTCCCAGAATTCAGCTATCCAGAAATATCTGGAAGAAAACGGTTTCGAGATTACCAGCAGCGAATTTGTCCGTATTCCGAACGACTTGAAGGAAGTAACTCCCGAACAGCGTGAAACTCTTGATAAGCTGATTGAAAAGCTGGAAGAAGATGACGACGTTCAGAACGTATTCCATAATATAAAGGAAGACGAAAGCGCTGACGAAGAATAATAAAAAGTTTTTACATAAATAAAGCGGTATAAATTAGGTGTGGAGCCGGGTTTATACCGCTTTTTATTTTACAGTTCTGTGGGTTTATCCCCATCACTGCCACCTCCGGCATCCGGATTGGGTCGGTTGCTGCTGCCACTGTCTGTTTTGCCGCCTTTGCCTTTTCCGAGGCGGAGGGAGACGGATACACGGAATTCGTCTATCATAGCATTCCACCAAGTGAAAAGTTCCAGGTATTTGGTTTCGCCATTGACCAGAGCAAGGGCGTTTAGGGCTTCCACTAATGCTTCGTAGGCAGCATCGAATGCCGGGCGGGTGTCTATGGATTTCTGAGGGGTGTTGCGCTGACCGGATTCGGAACGGCGGGCATCGGAGAGCGCGGCACATTCGGCATTTGCTTTTTTGAGTTCGCCAATCCAGGTGGTCAGGCCGAGGGTGGCGAAATCCGCTTTCATGGCATCCGATTCGGCAGCTTGTATAAAGTTTTCCGTCATACCGGTCTGGTCGTTGAAGCTGAGGCGGGTGGTATTTTTATATTTGTCGGCGAAAGGAATCAGCCGTTTGGCAGCCGCTTGTTTATCTGCATCGAAATGGTTGACGAAGGTGCGTATCTGGTCGAGGATGGCGGTTTGCAGGGAGTCGCGTTTTTTGTCGGTGGTTTCCATTTCGGCAGTCAGTGCGCTTTTGGTGAGTTTTACGAGACTGTCGTCGTAAGCCTGCAATGCTTTTTGAAAGTTTTCAAAAGGGACAGTTACGCCTAATCCGGATGCTCCGGCAGACTGGATTTGCAGTTCGATGGCACGTCCTGCCGCCAGCAATTCGTTGTTGCGTAATCTTGATTTGGGGAAATTTTGAATTTTAGCCATTTGAATAAAGTTTTAAATGTTTATTATATCATTGAAAATGTTTCCGTATCGGTACGAAAGTAGGATACAGCACTGTTTGATGCCTCCGTATCGGTACGGAACGGTTTTGCAGCACTGTTTGGGGCTTCCGTACTGGTACGGATGTGTTTTTCATTGCTGTTTAATGCTTCCGTACTGATACGAAACGATTTTACATCACTGTTTTGTGTTTCCGTACGCCTACGGAGGTATCAAACAGTGCTGTATCCTGCTTTCGCTCGTCAGCGGAATGGGGATGTGGTGCTGTTTTCTGCTATCAATCGGATGCGGTCGGCAATCGCAGATCAGCCTTAGCTAATTCGCCGACCTTTTTATTCTTGGAGACACCTAACCGAGAACCCGTGCGCCTTGTAGCCTGAGCCCTGGCTGAACGTAGCACTGGTGAAGCTCACGTTACGGGCGTACGTACTACTGGACGGCACTGAGGACGACCAGTAGTAGCCGCCGGAACCCTGATTACCGGACGAACCAAAACTGCCGTTCCGATAGCCCGCAGCAGGCAAAAGCAACTCAAGGTTGTTCGCTGCACTTATTTTCAGGATATTATTACTATAACTTTTACCGGTACTGGAATTATCTGCACCTATAGCTACCCATTCAGCCATAGTAGGAACACGCCAACCGGCAGGGCAAGGATCATGAGGTGTCTTACGGGCTGTCTTTGTAGCATCGACAGTTGTACTGGCTACCTCATCCAGATTCCATAATTTCTGATACCAGGCACTGGCCTGCATGCTACTGCCTGGCAGGTTATCTGCACCCTCGGTGAAAAGTAACCAATTATCCGTGGTATTAGGACTTGAAGTACTACGTACGATAAACTTCTTATCCCACGGGCTCATATCGGCAAGGGCGTCCTCACCAGTAGGGAAACCTAACGGGTCGGTTTTACCGTCAAACTTTTCCTCATTGGTGATATCGCTATTGTTGGTATTTGTGAATCCATATTGACGACCCCACTGGTACAACAGACCGCAAGTTGCTGTAATATCATTTGTACCATCGGCTGTTGAAGAAGCGGCTGGTACGGTGGTAGGTATTTCGGTAGCACCCAAATTAACAGGAGACCAATAATACGTTTTACCGTCTTTTCCCGTCATTTGGATGGCGGTATAACGTTTCGTATCGCTGACTGGATAAGTGACCGTATTGGCACTGCGGTAAAAGTCATATTCTTTTACTGTGGTACTTCCGCTTTGAATATTGAGCACAACTTTGTTCGCCTGATAAAGCTTATCATCACCGTTACAAGCGCTAACTTCTGCTTTCACATCATAAACGCGCCGGTTATTGCTGACTGTAGGGGTTGCCACTTCTGTTGTAAACCAGGATAAATCACCCCCAAAAGCAACATCACCCGATGTTTGGACAGAAGGAGAAAACAAAGAAGCGACTTTTACCGTCACTGTTCCACCGGCTGTTCCTATTCGCAAGGCGCTGCGGCTGCCGATTGTTTTGGATTCAAAATCAGAGATTGTACAAGAAGGAGTAAATGAGGGTTCATCTTCTATCGACAGGGTTACGGGTAGTTCTTTCAAAGCATCCAGTTTATGTTGGAATTTAAAGGTAACCTCGCCCGGATTGGCAGTCGGGAAGCCGTCCTTATCCACTTTCACTTCAAACTTATACGTATCTTCATCATTACTGCTTTCCGTTTTATCCACGGTCATCCATTCGGGGAAATCAGCCAGTTTGCTACCACCCTGACAATTGACGGTAAGCGTTACGGAAGGTGTTGCAACAGATGATGTTGCTTTCAAAGTTAGCTTGTTGTCTGCAAAGCTGCTTGTACCATCAGATGCGGATTGAGTAAGTTCGGGAACAAAAGACAATGCTTCGACAAGCAGCGTATTGCTTTTTCCGGTAGCGTCATCGATAAAACGGATGATTCCCCGTGGATAAATGCCTCCGGTATAATCCGCCTTCATGGAGATAATATACTTATGTTCCGTGCCGGAGATGGTGGAAGCGGTTACAGCCTTTGTTGCCGGGTCTTCTTTTACTTCCAGCCAGTCGCAGTTCTTATTGCTTCCGGCATAACGGATGGCGCAAGACATGGTAGAGTTGGCGGTTGTGGAAAGGGAAAACTTGCTGTTATCAGCAAGAAGCATCGTTACCGTTTTATTTGTTTCATCAAAAGTCGTTGCGGCGTTTGCTATCCCGTCCGGGTCGAAAGCAAAGTCACCGGAACCGGCAGTCGGGTCGAGGCCGTCTATTTCGCCGCCTTCATCCCATTCGGCTACATCCAGCGTGAAGTCCAAGTGGTATTCATCCGCTTTGGTAATGCCAATAGTATATCTATGGTTGTTGTTTATTTCAAGTGCAACCGAGCCACCATCGGCTGTCGGCTGTTCAAAAGGTATCCGGTAGGTTACGTCTTTCGTCTCTGTCAGGTTTACCTGATACGTTCCTTTCAGTATCAGGTAACCTTTATCTGCCGAAGGGCTTGGATAGCTGTAGAAAGCAGATATTTGCAGGCCTTCATTGGCTTTGTCGCCTTCAAAAGCACGTTCAGGATAAGTTATCAAATCATCATCCGCCGCAGGAGACATACCATACACTTTGACAGGGAAGAAGGAAACTCCCTTCCGTCCGTTACCCATCGAGATGGATTCCAGATGGAATTTGGAATCAGTCTCGATATTGCTCACATCAAAACGTGCCATTGTGCGTGTCAGTTTAAACCCGGTCTGTACGCGTGCGGAAGAACCGAAGTCGGTCAGGTCGATGGGTACGGTTTGCGAACCGACCATCGGAAGAGGTAAGTTTAATGCCGTGCCTGTCGCTGAAAGCAACGGGGAATGGAGCTTCTGAAAGTCTGTTTCAGAGGGCGTCCCTTCGACAAGGTTCCCGGTTTCCATCGTGTATTCGAGTGGCTGGAAGTAAGCGTCCTCCACCTTATCGCCTGCCGTATTCACCAGTTCGGTCTGGTTGGCAAGGCAGTAAAGGCGTACGAACATGCCTTTTTGGAGTTCAAGCAGGGCAGTGGTGGTAGCGTCGTCCGTACCGACAGCGAGGTTCAGTTTATTGGCTCCTGCCGGCAGAGCTACTCCTTCCGGGCGGTAGGCGAAGCGTTCGCGGTAGGTGTAAGTGCCTGCCTCGTCCGTAGAAGCGAACACATAAATATCCAGTGTGGAGATTGCGTTTTCTTCTTTGGTGGCGATGGGGGCATCTGCTTTTGTTTCCGATTTGGTTGTGGCTACGGTAAGTTTGTTCTTAAAGGAAAGAAGCACTTCGCGTTTGTTTGCACTGCCGGTTCCGTCTACCGGGGTACGGTCTGTCTTGTCGGACTCAGCCGTACAGGAAGAAGCAAGCAGCACGGCGGCAAGCAGATATGCACTTGCCGCAAGTGCCTGTAGAAGTCTGCATGAGGGACATAGACCTTGTAGTTTTGTTTTCATTTTCATAGATATTTAATTGTTTATGTTTGTTATTACCCTATTCCTGTAGTCTTTAATCCGCGAATTCGCGTCAAAAATCAATTCGTGTCTGACAACTATCCAATCGAATGGTTTATAAAAAATAAAATTAGCAGTTCAATAAAGACTACGTTAAGATTTCACAAAGATATAAAGATATTACTACATATTAATACCATAATCCTTTGATTATTAAGACTTATTAGTTATAAAAAATCTCAGGAATTGGGGATTTTTTATAACTAATAAGTCTTAATAATCAAAGGATTATGGTATTAATATGTAGTAATATCTTTATATCTTTGTGAAATCTTAACGTAGTCTTTATTGAACTGGCATTTATTTTTTAGATATTCATTTAAAAAATGGCATGTAGAATATTTTATTGCCGCATTATTTTGTGAGGAGAGAAGGATGTGGTTCTTATTGTAGTGAAAAAATATTCGGTCATTTTGTGAAATAGGATAAACAAAAACAGGGAACCGGTTTAAAGGAAGTTCCCTGTTTTTATTAGAAGAGAGTTTCTCTTTATTATTTTTTTCTCCATAGTTTACTCATCTCTTCCAGCGTTTTGCCTTTCGTCTCCGGCACCCAGCGCCAGACAAAGATAGCAGCCAGTACACAAATTACCCCATAGAGGCTATATGCGAACATCGGGCTGAAATCGTACAGGGCAGGGAAGGTGGAGGAAATGATATAATTGAATATCCACTGGAAAGCAACAGCGATGGCAATTGCCTTGCCACGGATTGTGTTGGGGAAAATTTCGGCAATCAACACCCAGCATATCGGGCCCCACGACATCATAAAGAAAGCCGCATATACGATAACGGACAATACGGGGACGAGCCCTTTGATAGCCAGTTGGTCGCATATGGCAACAGCAAAAGCCCCTAATGCCATACCGATGGAACCGATAATCAATAAAGGCTTGCGTCCGAATTTATCTACGGTAAAGACTGCAACCAGTGTAAACAGGATATTTACAACCCCCATGATAACCGTTTGCATCATACCGCCGCCTTCGGCTCCGGCACTTTCAAAAATACGCGGTGCATAATAGAGTACGGCATTGATGCCGATGGCTTGCTGGAATACCGACAGTAAAATGCCGATGACGATAACCGTAACACCATACGTAAACAACTTCTCCGTCTTTTCTGTTGCTGTGGCTTTGATTTCGCTTAATATCTCTTTTGCCTTGGATGCCCCGTTTACTTTCTCTAAAATAGCATACGCTTTTTGGTCCTGATTTACCATTACCAGGAAGCGTGGAGTTTTAGGTACGAAAAATAACAATATGGCGAACAATATAGCCGGATAAGCTTCCGAAACAAACATATAACGCCATCCTTCCATCACAGACCACATATCCGAATCCGGGCTGACAGACAGTAGCCCCGCCGCATCTTTCAGGATAATCGGATTCTGATGGCTTCCCATAATCCGGAAATTAACAAAGTAGACCACCAGCATACCGAATATAATAGCAAACTGGTTGCAGGAAACCAGCGTCCCTCGGATATTCGAAGGAGCTATTTCTGCAATATACATCGGGCAAACGGCAGAGGCAAGTCCAACCCCTATGCCGCCAATGATACGGTACAGGTTGAAAGCAATAAGCAGTCCCATATCCGGTTTGCCGTATTCGAAAAACAGCATCTCAGGGTAATACGAACCGATTGCCGAGATAAAAAAGAGAACGGCAGCCAACCGCAGTGAATTACGGCGCCCCAACCGGGAAGCCGAAACACCGGATAAAAGACTTCCCAGGACACACCCTATCAGTGCGCTCGAAGAAGTGATTCCGTGCATCACTTTGTCGTACTGGAAATCTGTTGCCGTAAGGAAAAAGGCTTCAAGCCCTTTCTCTGCTCCGGAGATTACTGCGGTATCGTAGCCAAACAGCAAGCCGCCCAAAATAGCGACGGAAGTGATGGAGTATAGATAGAGCTTGCTGCCTTCGTTCGTGTTGTTCATGGTAGTAGAAGCCGGCTTTATTTAACAATACATATTGACTATCGCTTCGTATAATTCCTGTTTGCCGCTGATTTGCTTCGGCTCTCCGTTTGCCTTGGCATAGGCAACGATGTCTTCCAGCGTTAGTTTGCCCTCTTCAAATTCTTTTCCTTTGCCGGAATCGAAAGAGGCATAGCGGTCAGCGAGCATTTTCTTGTAAGGCGATTCGTTCAGAAGGGCAAAGGCGTTTTCAAGCGCACGTGCTATGGCATCCATCCCGGCGATATGGGCAATGAAAATATCGTCCAGGTCGGTAGAGTTACGGCGGGTCTTAGCATCGAAGTTCGTGCCTCCGTTGCCGAATCCTCCGTTACGGATTACTTGCATCATGGCTTGGATAAGGTCGAAGTTATCGATAGGGAACTGGTCGGTGTCCCATCCGTTCTGATAGTCTCCGCGGTTGGCATCGATGGAACCCAGCATGTTGTTGTCTACAGCCACAGCCAGTTCGTGTTCGAAAGTGTGGCCAGCCAATGTGGCATGGTTCACTTCGATATTCACTTTGAAATCTTTGTCCAGTCCGTGTGCTTTCAGGAAGCCTATTACGGTTTCCGTATCTACGTCGTACTGGTGTTTAGTCGGTTCCATGGGTTTGGGTTCAATCAGGAAAGTTCCTTTGAAACCTTTTGCACGGGCATAGTCTCTGGCCATTGCGAGCATTTGTGCAAGATGGTCTTTTTCGCGTTTTTGGTCGGTATTCAGTAGCGACATATAACCTTCGCGTCCGCCCCAGAATACATAGTTCTGACCGCCCAGTTCGATGGTTGCATCAATTGCATTTTTTATCTGTACGGCGGCACGTGCCACAACATCGAAGTCTGGGTTTGTTGCCGCACCGTTCATATAACGGGCATGGCTGAATACGTTAGCTGTACCCCATAATAGTTTTATGCCTGTTTCCGCCTGTTTCTGTTTGGCATAAGCAACCATTTCTTTCAGGTTTGCTTCATATTCTTCGATAGTGGCAGCTTCGGCTATCAGGTCTACATCATGGAAGCAATAATATTCGATGCCTATTTTCTGCATGAATTCGAAACCTGCATCCATTTTGTTTTTGGCTGCTTGGATAGGGTTGTTGTCTCCATTCCAGGGGAATTGTTTAGTACCGCCGCCAAACTGGTCGCTACCTTCGGCACAAAGCGTATGCCACCATGCCATAGAGAATTTCAGCCAGTCTTTCATCTTTTTCCCGTCTATTACTTTTTCTGCATCATAATAGCGGAATGCCATCGGGTTCTTGCTCTCTTTTCCTTCAAACTTAATCTTTCCTATTCCTGGAAAATACTCTTTTGTTGCCATAGTCGTTTTATTTTTTAGTCGTTAATATATGATTTAAATTTTGTTTTCCTCTTTCAGGGGCATAGGCATGTTCCTTACCTTATTATATAGCTTCTTGTCGAATTTATAGTAGCGGGCTGCACGGTGGGCAACGCCTTTTTGCTTTTCCTCCAGTGGAACCACGTATTCCATAGAGGCTATCTTTTTATGAAAGTTGCGGACATCCACCGGTTTATCGTATATCAGCTCGAAAAGAATACGTAGCTGTGCTGCCGTGAACTTCCGGGGTAATAATTCGAAAAGCATGGAGGGGTTGAACTCCACGATTTGCCGGATGTGGATGAGGGCTTCTTTAATAATCAGATTATGGTCGAATGCCAGAGTTTTTATATCTCCCAGTGTTACCCAACACGCCTGATGTTCGTCCAGGCTTTTATTGAGGGTACTATCTATTTTTACCATCGAGAGGTAGGCGATGGTAACTATCCGTTCCACTCTGGATTGCATGGCCCGTTCCAGCCAGTGTACATCTTTCGGATTGCTGGTCCTGTTTTTGGAACCGAATGCTTTAAATTGTATGAGGTTCAGGTTCTTGATGCCGGTCAGTTCGCATAATACGCGACGGGCGGCTTCGTCCAGGTCTTCATCCATATAAATAAGGCTTCCGGGTAGTTTCTTGTCGTGGAATATTTCGCCATTCTCTTCTCCGACGCGGTTTATCAGTAGAACTTTTAGCTGTTCACCATCGAAGCCAACCACTACGCAGTCTACGGATATATGGTTGTTTGCCAGTGGCAATTGTTGCTGTTTGTCTTGCATATTGATGGTTTTATTGCAAATATGCAGATGTTTTTTTGTTTGGATAAATGAAATGAGTATGCTTTAAAGCATTGTTTTTCACAAGTATACATATCTTGTGTTTTACAATAAGAAAAAAGGTCTTATCTTATTGTATACAATATGTTTTCGGGAAAGGAACGAAAGGAACCTGCCGGATATGCCTCAAATATTTTATTAGCCGTTAATTGAGGCTTATTCCATAGAAGGCAGGAGTAGGGGACTTATTGTATTTTGAACGATAAAGTGACTGGTGGGTATTGTTTGGTAGCCCTGTCTGTTAATTTATCTTATTCGGCAAATATCTTTAAGATAGTAATAAAAGTTTCAACGGCTGAAACAAAAAGTTTCAAAGTGTGGAACTTTTAGTTTCATCAGCTGAAACTTTTAGTTTCAAAATTTGAAACTGGATTGAAACTAACTGGAAACGCTGTTTACGCCTTCAGTTTTATAATAAATAAGACGGGGTTGCTGTCTGTAGTTCTCTCCGGAAATAATTCTTCCACTTCTTTCCCAGTTTTGCAGTAGCAATAATAGGTACTGTTTATATCCATCGGCTGTAGTTCGGGAACATTGCCTGTCCGGTAGAAATTGTCTGTTAATCCGCCGGCTACATTGTATGCCCGGTTTTTAAGACGGTCGAAACAGAATGTGTAACTTTTTTCTTCTGCTTGTGCGTTGTAATGAGTGGAGATTAGGAAACGTTTGTTGATACGTATGGGAAGGATATACGGATAGTCGTCAGTGATATCCAGTTTGTTCTGGTTTATCAGGTATAAGGTATCCCGTAACAGCAAATCCGGTTGTACCGCCGGCGATTGTACATAAACCTGTTGATTGGCTACGGCAACTTCCGGGGCAAATGCTTGTCCTAAGGTGAACCGCCCTAATTCGGCATTGGTTAGTCGGCGTGTCTCTACTTCATTGAATGTGGTATCGAATTTATATAACCATTGTTCTACGCAATAGCGGTTGCCGGCTTCTTCCCGTTGTATTTGCCGTTCTGCTGTGGCATATAAGTGATTATCGTAATAGGATAATTTGAATAAAGAATTCCAAGTGCGGTGTTTGGATAAATCGATTCTACCTAAATAATCACCTTCATAATTGAAATAGTGCGCATTTAGTTTGTCATCCATTACAATCAGCTGTTTGTGGATAGGGTCTACTACATAGTCGGATACAGTAAAACTATTCTTGTGGGATTGCCCGGTATAAGTAATTTGGTTGATGAATTTTCCGGAACAACTGAAATGGTAAAGCTGGCGTTTGCTCAGTAAAAATAAATGATTGCCATCCCGTTTAATCCGGTGGACATGCCCGAGTTGGCAGTGAAGGTTTGTTTCCAAAGGAATGGCGGTTACCTCTTCGGCTACATCAGACAGGTTGCCTGTAACGGCACATTTAACAGGAGCATCTGCCGTTACCAGTTCATATCCTTCTTTTAAATAGAATACTAATATGGACAATAGGATAAAAATACAACTTCGTTTCATAGCCTGAAAGAATAAGATTTTCTTACGTAAAGTAAAGAATTTACTTAGATATAATATACGAATTTTCAAATTTAGCGGAAAATATAAAATAAAGTATCATCTTTTTTATTTACTTTTGCATCGTTTAATATATTTTGAATATTAAGTATTATGGTTATGAGAGGTAAAATTTTATTTCAAGCTCTACTTGCAATTGTGTTTTTTTGCACTGCGTGTGTTGATAGCAAGTATGATTTGTCGAAAGTGGATACAGACGATATAACGATCGGGGACGAATGGGTAGTTCCTTTGGGTTCCGGTTCTGTTGAGGTAGACGACGTGATTAAGGTGTATAAAGTTCCATCTATCAAAATAGAGGAGGATGGGTCTTATACAGCCCGGTATGAAAAGGAGTTGGATATCATGCAATCGGTTCCCGGTGTGGATGTAGGAATACCTCTTACCGATGATTATAAGCAGATTGCATTTGGAACGGTTGATTTGAAAGATTTACAGGATCTTTTTGATGAAGGTTTTGTTTTAGGCCTGGTTGATCCTCATATTCTGTTAAATAGTGAATTGACTGAAGGTGATATAGATTGCCGGTTTATAATAGTAGGAGGAGAAAGGAATGCAACTGCAAATTTTGTATTGGAGAAGGATAAACCAAATGCATGGATCGGACCGAATGAATCGTCAGTAAAAGAAGGTTATACTTTTGCAGGATGCAAAGAACTTCCTACAGTAATAGAAAATATCCCGTCGACAATAGAATTAAATTTATTAGGGAAAAAGAGTACAACAGAAACTGTTTCTATTTCTTCAATCGGTTATGAATTGGAAATCCCTTTAGTCCCTTCTGCAAGTTTTCAAGCGGTAACTACCGAACATGTGAAGGATGCTTTTGATGAATCATTTGTCGATTATCTGTTTTCCGGTGGGACTGCTACCATATTCGGAACTGTAACGAATACAATGCCTTTCGACCTTTCTCTTATCATGAAAATTGTAGATCGTTATGGTCGTCCTTTGGATATTGTATTTCCTGAACAAGAGATAAAAGGGAATACCGATGAATTTTCTTTTGAGATTAAATCTGAAGATATGTACAAGATGGTCAATGCAAAAGATATTCAGTTTGTTATGGAATTGAGTGGCCGCGAGCAACCTGAAGCGCTGAAAACAAACCAGAAAATTTCCCTTGAACTTAAATTGAAGAAAACAGGTGGTATCTCTATTTAATCTATAAACTAATTATACTGAAGCAAAATGAACACTATATTTAACAGACAAGCTAAAGGGTTGCTGACTTTCGGTTTGTGCTTACTTCTCGGAACATCTGTTTCTGCCCAGCAATTGCGAACTTCCTATTTTATGCAAAACTCTCCGCTGCGTACGGCGCAGAACCCGGCATTCAGACCTGAACGCGGATATGTGTCTATTCCTGTATTGGGCGGGGTAAATGCTGCTTATACAACCAATGGAGTGGCATTGGACAATATCTTGTTTTCTAAAGACGGCAGATTGGTTACTTTCATGGATAAATCTGTGAATACGGAATCTTTTTTGAGTGGCTTGAAAGACCGTAACCAGGTGAATACGGATTTCGGTACTCAGATATTATCCGGTGGCTGGTATGCAGGAAAAGGTTTTTATTCTGTGGATATCTCTGTGAAAGGTTTGGCAAGTATCGGGGTTCCTAAAAACATGCTTGAATTTGTAAAGCGGGGAAATACGGTAGCAGGTACTACCTACGATATTACTAATATAAAAGCGTATTCGGAAGCATACGTCGAAGCAGGAGTCGGTTATTCACGTCCTATTACGGATAAATTGACAGTCGGTGGTAAACTGAAAATGTTGTTTGGTGCCGGTACAATGGAAGCGCAGATAGACCATTTGCATGCCGTGATGAATGAAAATAACTGGAAAATTACTTCGCAAGGTACAATGAGTGCCAATGTGAAAGGCTTAACTGCTGAAAACAGTTATGATGATCAGGGACGCCAGTATATTAGCGGTTTCCAATATGATTCGCCGGGATTGGGCGGTTTCGGTATGGGTATCGACTTGGGTGCTACTTATCAATTACTTGATAATCTTACGCTATCCGCATCAGTGCTTGATCTGGGATTTATAAGCTGGAATAAGAGTTCTAATATTTATGGTGAAGTAAACGGTCAATTCGATTTTGATGGCTTCGACCTGGCTCTGGGTGATAAAGTGGACGGCAGTAAACCCAGCATGAGCGACCAGTTTGATACGATGAAAGGCAATCTGGAACAATTATTCCATTTTACTCAAAAAGATCCGGTTAAGAATACGACTTCTTTACGTTCTACAATCAATATAGGAGCTGAGTACCGGATATTAGATAATCAATTGGGATTCGGTTTATTGTCGAGTACACGTTTTTATACGCCGAAGGCTTATTCGGAATTGACCGCTTCTGTTAGCTATCGTCCTGTATATTGGTTTGAGGCTGCTGCCAGTTATTCTTTTATTCATAGTAATTTTAAGACCTATGGCTTGGCTTTGAACTTTACTCCGAAATGGATTAACTTCTTTATCGGTTCCGACTATATGTTTACAAAGGTTACGCCACAGTTCCTGCCGGTAAGCGGAAGTGCAGTGAACCTTTATATGGGAATAAGCGTCCCGTTGAGGAATATGATGTGTGATTGATAATCCATAGAAAACATTACCGAACGCAGACGACAGAATGCGTTCGGTAATAGAACTGTAACCTTATTCGCTTTTTTGTTTAGTCCTGTAAAAATACCCACCTGTCTTTTTCTGACATATCTTCTTTATAATGAAATCCTTCCCAGGTAAAAGCTTTTAATTCTTCAGGATCACTTATTCTGTTTTTGATGATATGGCGAACCATTTGTCCACGAGCCATTTTTGCATAAATAACAATCGTATTTGCTTTTCCGTTTTTCCATACCCTGAAATCGGGAGTAATGATACGGATTGCCTGTTCAATACTTTTCCAGTCGAAAGAGGGCTGTACATCCATACTTGCCAGGTTGATTAATGTTTGGTCGTCAACATTAATTTCATCGATAAAAGGCTGTGTGAGTCTTGGACGCCAGAAATTATACATATTCCCTTCTTCCAGTTCCGGCAGTTTTACATCATATTCCATTCTATAGGGCTTGATGAGGTCGAGGGGACGAAGAAAACCGTAGCAAGGAGATGCCATGCGTAAGTGTTCCTGTGCAAAGAGGAAATCCTCTGCTGTAAAATCTTTGGGATTCATATTTTTAAAAACAACACCAGTATAGGCAAGAAGCGCTTGCAATGGCTTTTCTTCCGCATGAAAATCTTGAAAACGCTGATACATTTCAATCGCGAGTTTAGGGCTGAGTTTTAATGTCCTGGCTAATTCTTCAATCGGGAATTGTGCCATATTCAGTGCGATTTCCGAGGCTTCTTTCCGGAAGAAAGGAACTGTCCCGGCGGGTGCTTTTATTTTGGATGTGCCTGCCATTGTTTTGGCTGGAGAGATAATAATATGCATAGTCCGTGTAATTATAAGATTTTGTTTGTAAAAATAATCATTTTATTATTCAGGGGAAAAAGAATATCTTTAGAACCTGTTTAGCAGATGAATTATGGAAATGTTAGATGATTTTATAGAGCAGCAACGTCAGATTTATCCTTTTCCGGATGAAGCGGCACAACTCTTTTTAAGCGAACTGGAAGAAGTTTCTTTCCGGAAAGGGGATTGGTTGGTCAGGGAGGGAGATCATGATTCGTATGTATGGTTTGTACTGAATGGATTAGTCAGGGCTTTTGTGGAAAGAGAGACACGGGATGTTACCTTATGGTTTGCATCGGCCGGAGAATTATTAAATAGCTCTTACCGGAAAACTGCCGCCTATAATATCGAGATGATAGAGGATACGGTATTGCTTCGTATTCATACGGATCGAATGGAAGCCCTTTGTGAGCAATCGCTTGGTCTGTGCAATTATCTGAGGAAACTGCAGGATAATTATCTTCGTGAATATGAGAACTATTTTATAAATGATAGTTGGAATGATGCACGTGCCCAATATGAAACCTTAATGAAGGACCATCCGGATTTGTTTCAGCGGGTTTCCCTGAAACATATTGCTTCTTATTTACAGATTACTCCTCAATCGCTGAGCCGCATCCGTTCTTCTTTTAAGTAACTTTTCGAAGTTATCTTATGGTAACTTTATTCTGTTCGGGATGTCCTATTTTTGTGCCTCAAAATAAAAGGTAGAAAATATGACGGAGAATAAAAGTGTGGCTTACCACCTTAACAGGGAAAAATTATTGTTGAACGGACCCATTCCTCATTTATTTGTAAAGTATGCCCTTCCCGGTGTGGCCGGTTTGCTTTTTATCGGATTACAGTCTGTTGTCGATGGGGTCGTATTGGGACATTTTGTCGGTGCAAATGCATTGGCAAGTGTAAACCTGATTCTTCCCTGCTATAGCTTATTTACAGCATTTGCCATTATAATTGGTGTCGGATGCCAGACCATTATAAGTATAAGCCTGGGGCAGCGCGACCGGAAAAAGGCGAATAATGCATTGACTTCTCTTTTTATCTTTCTGATAATATCATCAGTACTGGTGAGTGGGCTTATTTTTATTTTTGCCAAAGATATTGCATGGATACTGGGTGCAAATGATGTGCTAATAAACGATTCTGTTGCTTATATACAGAGTTTGGTTCCTTTTTACCCGATTCTTTGTGTGATGTTCCTGGGGGATTATGTTATTAAAGCTATGGGCCATCCTCTTTATGCGACTTCAGTAATGGCAACCAGTGTGGTGATAAATATTGTTTTGGCAATATGTATGGTCGGTGTATTGGGCTGGGGCGTTAAAGGTGCGGGTTTGTCTACAGGTATTGCCTTTACAGTAGGCGCCATATTAAATGTTCCGCGTTTATTTAATCCTTTGGGGGTTGTGGCAGTTCAGCGTGGAAAATTTGACAGGAAGTTAGTTTGGCAGGCTTTTTATAATGGTTCGTCCGAAGGTGTGTCGGAGTTGTCGGTTGCTGTTACAGTCTATCTGTTCAATCTTACAATGATGAAATATATAGGGGAGAATGGGGTAGCTGCATTTACGGCTATCAATTACACACTATTTATAGGAACAACCTTTTTTCTGGGTGTATCGGATGGAATTATTCCAATTATCGGGTATAACTTCGGGGCTAATAAAAAAGACAGGATTAGAGCCGTATTGAAAATAGCTGTTTTTACTAATATGGTTATTGGGCTGTCGCTATTCCTTTTACTTTATTTTTTTGGCGAGCAGGTGATAGGGATATTTTTCAAAGATGATGATGCCCAGGCTTTACAAATAGCATCGTATGGGGTTTCTATCTATTGTTTTGCTTTTTTATTGATGGGATTAAATATATTGGCGTCCAGTTATTTTACAGCTATCGGCAATGCAAAGATTTCAATTATTATTTCAGCTTTGAGGGCTTTGGTTTTTGTTTCAATAGGTATTCTTGTTTTACCGGCATGCTTTGGTATTGAAGCAATCTGGTTTGATATACCTATAGCGGAAACTTGTACACTATTCGTTTCTCTTTGGCTGGTAAGCAAGTCTTTGAAAAAATAATGCAGCGTTTCTATTTCCCGTTGCATCTTATTAATAAAGGCTATGGGCCGTTAAATACTATAGATGGTTAAAGTCTATGTAAATCATTGTTGATTAATAGTAAACGCTTATATTTGTAAATAATATAGTCAGGCGGAAAGAGTATTTAAACCTTAGCCGTATAAATTTGTCTAAGCAATAGAATATAATTAGAGGAGAAACGAATATGAAACCCATGAAATTAATATCATTGACAGTCATGCTTCTGGTTGCATTTGGTGCAACAGCCCAGGAGGAATTCTTCGATGATGTATATTTCTCTTCCAGTAAAAGCAAAAAGAAAGAAAAAAAAGAAGAGAAAGTTATACATCCTAAGCAGGAAGCAACACGGACTGTAACATATGCATCTGCGTCTTCAGCCCGTTCGGCAACTGATGGCCGGGATGTGGATGAATATAATCGCCGTTATTCTTCTGTAGAGGTGGAAGAACCTTATAGAGAAGATAGCAGTGAAGTGCTTGCCGAATATAATGATGATATAGCGGCAAAGAATGACAATAAGGTTGCGGCAAAATCATCAGATAAGCGTCGTTCGGATACGGAATATACAGAGCGTATTATCCGTTACCATTCGCCCAGTAAAATAACGATAGCCGGTGCTGACCAGGTAGATTTATATCTGAGTGACGGTTACTATGGATATGGTTATGATACGGATTATTCGGATGGTAGGACCAATGTAAGCTTTAATATCAATGTCGGCAACAACTGGGGTTGGGGCGGTTGGTATGACCCTTGGTATTATAACTGGTATGATCCGTGGTATCGTTACAGCCCTTGGTGGACTTATTCCCGCTGGTATTATGGCCCGAGTTGGGGCTTCGGCTGGGGTGGTTTCTATGCAGGCTGGTATGATCCTTGGTGGGGGCCAGGTCCTTATTGGGGCGGCGGCTACTGGGGCGGCGGTCATTATTGGGGACATAACCATTATTATAATCCCTATAGACCTAATTATGCCGGATCAAGAACTAGTGGTTGGCGTGGTGGAAACGGAGGATATCGTTCTTATGCAGAAGGTTCAAGAATCTCATCAGGAACGAGGGCAGGAAGTGCCACATCTTTAGGAACTCGTAGTAGTGGAAACCGTACCTCTTCTTCATACCGCTCATCTGGTACAGGTACAGGTAGGACACGTATAGAAGGTGTTAACGGAGGACGTATATCATCATCTAATACTCGTGCATCTGTTTCTTCCGGTTCACGTACTCGTATTTCGAGAGAAAATAGTATTGGTTCATCAGCTCCTTCACGGTCTTACGAACGTCAATATACTCCTTCCAGATCAAGTAATTCATCTCGTTTTGGAACAGAGAGCAGAAGTAGTAGTAATTCATTTACATCACCATCCAGAAGTAGCGGTTCAAGCTTTAATCGCTCTTCATCCGGAGGTGGAACCCGTTCCAGTGGCTCTTTTAGTGGAGGTAGCAGTACAGGTACCCGCTCTAGTGGCGGTGGTGGCGGTGGACGTCATAGGTAATGAAATAGAGCCATTCATATAAGGACACACTTATTGTGTCCTTATCATATTATTAATATAGTTATAACACGTACATAGAAAAGATGAAGAAGATTGTTTGTATATGTGTAGCCGCTTTCTTTTTGAGTGAGGGCATTACCTTAGCACAAGGTTCAATGGATGCATATAAAATCTCGCAGTATGATTTGAATGGTACTGCCCGTTATTTGGGTATGGGAGGTGCTTTTGGTGCGTTAGGTGGTGATATTTCAGCGATGGGGACAAATCCGGCGGGATTAGGTATATATCGTAGTTCGGAAGTTGTTACGACTTTGAGTTTGTCGTCAATTAATTCGAAAACTGATTGGATGGGAACAAACATGAGTGATAAAAATACAAAATTTAATTTTGATAATATTGCTTATGTAGGATATTTTCCGACAGGAAATGACGAGGGATTAGTTAGCTGGAATGTAGGATTTGCTTATAATCGGGTGAAAAGTTTCAACCGAAATTATAAAATGCAGCACGGACCGGGTGGATATTCCATTTCTGATTATATTGCGGCTGTTACAAATTTAGGAGATGCAACAGGAGATAAGTTGTGGAGCACAAATTCATATAATCCTTATTTAAGTCAAAATTGGCTTTCTGTATTGGGGTATAATGGGGGACTGATTGATTCAAATAACAGACAATCTAAAAATGATTTCTTTTCGACTTTAGGTTATTTTGATCAAAATAACAAATGGCAGCCATTGGAAATACAAAGTGCAGATATGGTTGTTAACGAAAAGGGGGCAATAGATAAATATGATCTTTCTTTTGCAACCAATGTGTCAAATGTCTTTTTTATAGGAGCAACTTTGTCAATTACGGATTTAGATTATAAAATGAGCTGCTATTATGATGAAGATTTTGGATTTTTTGATGATAAAGCTCCATATTCGGACCATTTATATTGGGATAATTATTCATCTGTTAAAGGGACTGGCTATTCTTTTAATCTGGGAGTTATTGCCCGTCCTACGGACTTCTTGCGTTTAGGTGTTGCTTATAATTCTCCTACATGGTACAAAATAACCAATTATTATAGTGCAGAAGCTGGAGTTTATGTTTATGATTATTATCAAGACGGGCAAAATCCTTTAGATCCTAAAAATAATAATTTAGACAGGAAGGCTTCCACACCAACAGATTTTTATACAAATTATAGAGTTCGTACAAATGACCGTTGGATATTTAGCGCTGCTGCTATTATTGGTACCAGAGCTTTGGTCAGTGTCGATTATGAATTGACAAATTATAAGTCAATGAGGCTGTATGATAATGATGGTCGTGAAACGATAGATAATGAATCTATTAAGAGTGATTTTGGAGTGAGTGGTATGTTAAAAGCCGGTGCAGAGTTTAAAGTTACTCCTCAATTTGCAGTTCGTATAGGAGGTGCTTGGCAAAGTAGCCCGGCAAAAAATTATTTGAGATATGGTGAAACAGATGAGATCGCAGAGGTTTTTACCCCTGGTACACGGACAGCTTATTCTGTAGATTATCATACAAATTATTATACAGTAGGGTTGGGATATCGTTTTACTCCTCATTTCTATGCAGATTTGGCATGTGTATACCGTATGCAAAAAGAGAATGTGTATCCTTTTTCTAATGTCATAAATAATAGTGAGGCATTAGCTTTATCTATTCCTTCGACATTGAAAACGAATACAACTCGTGTTGCTCTGACTCTAGGATATAAGTTTTGATATTAAACTTGACATAAGATATACTAAAAAGCTGTCCGATGATTGGATGGCTTTTTTTATGAGAAAAATGTTAGAAAGTTTGCCTCCCTCAAATACATTTTGTTCTTTTGCCTCCGAATTGAAAATATTGTATAAACTTTAAATATTATCGCCTATAGCAAAATCGTTACTCAATTATTTTAAATAGTGTAAAAATGAAAGAATTGAGAATGATGACCGACTATGAGTTGGTTGTTTGTTTTGCAGAGGGTGATAATGTTGCTTTCAATGAACTGTTATGCCGTTATGGAAAAGCCGTGTATTCCTATATTCGTGTTATTATATCGGATAAAGAATTGACGGAAGATCTTTACCAGGAGACGTTGATAAAGATAGTAACCAGTATTAGGCAGGGGACATATGTAGAACATGGGAAATTTAAATCGTGGGTTACCTGTATCGCACATAATCTCGTTGTCGATTATATCCGTCAAAATAAAAATGAGAATATCCGGTTAATGGAAAATCTGAATTATAATCTATTCAGCCAGTTGGAATTAAGTGAGCTGACGATTGAAGACCAGATAATTCGTCAGGAAATAGTATCGGATATACAAAGCCTAATCACACATTTACCCTATCTTCAGAGGCAAGTTGTTGAATTATATTATTATTCGAGGCTTAGCTTTAAAGAAATAGCGGAAACAACGAATGTCAGTGTGAACACTGCATTAGGACGAATGAGGTACGCAATACTTCATATGCGGCGTATGGTTGAGGAAAACAAAATAGACTTGGAGTGGTTTCCTGATAAATCAGGGCAACCATACTAAAATAGTAGTTAAAGTAGATTTTTGTGACGAGTACTCGTACTCGTCACTTATATAATAACGAATCTTGCGTGTTTATGCTTTTCCCGTATTCCTGCTCATTGACGATTTGTCCGTCGAAAAGATTGAGGATTCGGTCAGCGTAGATAGCATCGTGCTGCGAGTGTGTCACCATGACGATAGTCGTTCCTTCGGCATTCAACTGACTGAGCAGTTTCATTATTTCGAGGCTGTTCTTGGAGTCGAGGTTGCCGGTCGGTTCGTCGGCCAAAATCAATTTGGGTTTGCCTACCACGGCACGGGCGATGGCTACTCGTTGCTGTTGGCCTCCGGATAGTTGTTGCGGGTAATGTTTGGCGCGTTGGCTGAGGCGCACTTTGCGCAGGATGTCAAGTACCTGCTGTTTGCGTTCGGCTTTGGGTACGCCAAGGTATTTCAGTTGGAGGTCTATGTTTTCTTCCACCGTCAGTTCGTCGATGAGGTTAAAACTTTGGAACACGAACCCGATACGCCCTTTACGGTAACGGGTTCGGTCTTTCTCTTTCAAGTGTCCCATTTCTTCTCCATCCAACAGGTAGCTGCCTTCGTCCGGGTTGTCCAGCAGACCGAGAATATGCAGCAAAGTCGATTTGCCGCATCCGCTGGGACCCATGATGGCGACGAACTCGCCCTTTTTCACTTCCATGCTTACGCCGTTGAGTGCTATGGTTTCTACTTCTTCCGTCCGGAAGCTTTTACTGAGATTCTTTATTTTAATCATGACTTGTTTCGTTTTTTGTAATGATGTTATCTGTTATATAATGTTGCTTTTATTCCGTCCGGATGCTTTCGAAGGGGTTGCGGCGGGCTACTTTCAAGGTTTGGCTGATGATTGACACGAAAGCGATAACTACGGTTGCCAAAACTGCTGCGGCTATGAGATGCCACGGGAAGGCGATGCGGTTATAGAATGACTCCAAACTGATTTGAACCGCTTTCAAACTGATGGGCAGGGCAAAGCAGGCGGCAAGCAATGAGAGCATCATAAACCGTTTGCAAAGTTCCCATACAGCACCGCTTGTTTCGGCTCCCATTACTTTGCACAAGGCAATCCGCTTACTTTGCTGTTCGGTGTAGCTTATCGACATGGCCAACAGTCCCATGGCAGAGATGAGGATGGAGATGGCCATGAAGCAAAGGACAAGCATTACGATGTTCTTCTCGTGTGTCAAATCTTTGTCCAGATAATCATCGATATAATCGGCCTCCAGGTCTTTCGGCATCCCGATCACTTCGTTGGACACTTCCCGGCAGGTATGGCGGATGGCTGCCAAGGCTTCCGACCGGTCACCTTGGGTCCGGATGACTTGGCTGATCACATAGCCTTGCGGGTTCATCACCCCGACCGCTCCGTGCGAATCGGGTGTCGGAGTACTTAACGCCATGAGTGAACGGTAATCACGGATGACACCGCAGACGTTATACCGGTAGCCGCCCTCGTCACCGTTCTTCCCGAAATGTGGGTTGTCGGCCGAAAGGTTGTAACGGCGGCAGGTCTCTTCCGTTACCCAAATCATGCCGGGCAGCGGGTCTGACCAGCGTTCTGCCACTTCGAAGCCCAACATCCGGAATGCTGAACTGTCCACATCCGAGAGGTGGAGCCATGACATTCCTTCTTCGTCCGGCTGGCGTACGCCATCGTGACCGCTGATGAAAGGCAGTTTCCGTGCCAATGCCACTTCTGCCACTTGGGGCAATGCTTGCAAACGTTTTTGGAGGATGGCTTGTTTGTCGTAGGTCGGGCCTAAATCCCAAGCACGAACAAAGACCAAATCGGTATTATAACCGGTCGGCAGGGTAGCAAGGTGGTGTATTTGGACAGCCATTGTCAGCCCCAACGCAATGAGGAACGTGCTGATCACGTTCTGCACAATGATGAACAGGCGGCTGAACAGTTGCTTGTTCTGCAAGCGAAAGTTCCCCTTTACAATATCTATCGGGCTGTATTTACGAATGATGAGTGCCGGTAGTAACCCTGATATGCCGGTGATTCCGGCTAACAGCAGCAGGGCGTAGGCGACTGTTGCGGGGGAAAGCGATATGGCGATTTGGGTAGAGAGCAAGTATTCGAAATAGGGTTTGGCAATGATGGCAATGAGGCATCCGCCGATGAAGCAGGCGGTTGTGAAGATTGCCGACTCGGCGAGGTAGCGCAATACGATTTGCCCGGCAGAATCACCCATCAATCGGCGAGTCGCCATTTCATGTGCCCGCTTGCCGGTTTGCGACACGGTCAGGTTGATGTAGTTGAAGACGGCCGAAAGGAGCAAGATCATCGCGATAGCCAATAAAATTTGAACCTGTTTCCGTGTCCCGTTGCGGAAAGGAGTGTTATGGTTTAAGGGTGAAAAGTATATTTCGTCCATGCGTGTGAGTGATGAACCCCATGCAAAGGAGTTCGTGCTGTTGTCTTCTTTCCAATAATCCCAATAATTTTTATAGCTGTCGAGCAGTTTTCGGGTGACGGTGCCGGGTGTTGCCCCTTCCGCCAAGGTGACGAACGTTTGGGTTTGACCGAAGTTATCCATCCAGGCATAAGTCTTTTCCTCCAATTTGATAGGAACCAGGAGGTCGATCGGTTTCAACAGTTCTGTCGGATCGAAAGCCGGGAGAATCCCGATGATTCGTAGCGGTGTCTGGTTCAGGTACATGATTGTGCGTCCGATAGGATTCTCATTGCCGAATACTTTACGGGCGAACAGTTCGGAGATGACGGCCTCGTCTGTTCCGTTCAGCCCCTTGTCGTGGTCACATCCGATGAGCGGATAGCCCATCAGCCGGAAGAAGTTGGAATCAACAGCAAGGCTATTCACCTGATAGTAGTTGTTGTCTATGGTCAAGTCCGTCAACTCCTTGTTGATGAAGCGTGTCCATTCTTTTATTTCTGGAATGGAAGGGAAAAATTCCGGGGCGGTACCAACCGTCATACCAATGCCATCGCCGTAGCCGATGGTATACAATTGGTGGGAGTATGGCTGTCTGTTGCCGATATTGAATTCGGTTTTAGCATATAGTGTTAAGAGGAGGACGACTCCTAATGCGATGGCCAGTCCGAAGAACTGGATAGCTGTGTAGAGCTTGTTGCGGCTGAGAAAAGTGAAGTACGATTTCATCTCTGTACATTGTTTTGTTTGTTGCAAATGTATAGGGTTGCCGGCATTCGGCAATGGATGGAGAGCGCGGTTGGAGCAGTTTGTATGAAAATCATACACCTGTTTGTATGATATTCATACAGCCTTTTTCCGTACCTTTGCCCCCGATAAATGAAGGTAATCTAAACGAATCGGATATGGCGAATTACGGGACGATATTGGTGGTGGATGATAATCCGGCGATTCTTACGGCAGTCAAGATCTGTTTGGCCGGTGAGTTTGACAAAGTATTGACGCTTGTTTTTCCTGATATGCTTCTTGCGGTATTGGCACAAGAGGTGGTGGATGTGATTTTGCTCGATATGAACTTCGCGCAAGGGGGAAACTCCGGACAAGACGGCTTGCTTTGGCTTCGGGCAATCCATAAGAAGCATCCGGCTATTCCGGTGGTGCTGGTGACGGCATATGCTGATATCAAGTTGGCGGTGCGCGGGTTGAAGATGGGGGCGGCAGACTTTGTTGCCAAGCCGTGGGACAACCAGGAGTTAATCCGTGTATTGAAAGATGCGGTTGATGCTGGCCGTAAAGTGGTTTCGTTGGAACAAGTCGAGGCGGAATATGTACATAAGGTCGTGGAGCGTTGCCACGGCAACATCAGCCGGGCTGCCGAATTGTTGGGGATTACCCGGCAGACGCTGTATGCTAAAATGAAAAAAATATGATTCTGGTATTGTCTTTTGGGGTGGTCGTTGTTGCCTTCTTCGGGTGGTTCTATCGTCATCAGGTGTTGCTGAGAGACCGGGCGCATCTGATGCGTGAGGCGATTCGCAACGAAGAGTTCACGTTCCGTCTTCCTGTGAAAGGTCTGTTCTTTGGGGAACGGGCGTTGCAGGAAGCCCTTAACGAAACAGGTAAGGATATAGGCGTGTTGCTTGCCCGTAACGAAGTGGAATCATGGCAGCGGTTGACTCGTGTGCTCACGCATGAAATCATGAATGCTACGACACCGATTGCCAGCATTAGCCAGGCTTATTTGAATAATCCAGCGATTGTAGGGACGGTTTACGAGGAGGGAGTCCGTGCCATTCATGACACCAGCCGGGGGCTTGCCTTGTTTGTGGACAGTTACCGGAAACTGGCTGAGTTGCAGGAGCCGGTTCTTGTGGAGATCCCATTGGCCGCTTTCGTGGAAAGAATTCGGACGCTTTATCCGGATTTGGAGTGGCATATTTCCATCCCTTTGTCTGCCATGATGTTTACGGATGAGAATATGTTGCGCCAGGTGTTGATCAATCTGGTCAAGAATGCCTGCGAAGCTGGGGCGACGGCTATGGATGTGTGTTGGAAAAAGGAGTTGTGGGTCAGCAATAACGGTGCGCCTATTCCGGCAGATGTCGAACGGGAGATTTTTATTCCATTTTTTACAACCAAAAAGAATGGTTCGGGTATCGGCTTGTCACTTTCCCGGCAGATGATGGTCCGGCAAGGCCGGGACCTTCGTTTGGCGGAACGGCCTGTACCGGGTTGGCAAGTGACGTTTATTGTGTCTTAGTGTGAATTTCTATTTCAACTATAGTGCCATAAATCACACTTTAACTACTATTTTGGTGCGGTTACCCTGCAAATAAATAAAGCTCTTCCATGGAAATCGAATAATTATTATATTTGCAAAAAACATGAAAATATGGAACATAAAATAGCCCCATCTCTTTTGTCTGCTGATTTCCTGAATTTGCAGAAAGATGTAGAAATGATAAATGCAAGTGATGCCGATTGGCTTCATATGGATATTATGGACGGAGTATTTGTCCCGAATATTTCGTTTGGTTTTCCAGTATTGGATGCTGTAAAGAAAGTTTGCAAGAAACCAATGGATGTTCATTTAATGATTGTAGAACCGCAGAAATTCATATCCGAAGTAGCTGCAACCGGTGCTTACATGATGAATGTTCATTATGAAGCTTGTACACATTTGCATCGTACGGTTGCCGCTATTAAAGAAGCCGGTATGAAAGCCGGTGTTACATTAAACCCGCATACCCCCATCTGTTTGCTGGAAGACATACTTCAGGATTTGGATATGGTTTTATTAATGTCTGTCAATCCAGGTTACGGCGGACAGAAATTTATAGAACATTCAGTTGAGAAAACAGCCCGTCTGAAAGATATGATTTTAGGTAAGGGGCTGAATACCCTTATCGAAGTGGATGGAGGGGTAAATATGGAAACCGGAAAACGCTTGGTTGATGCTGGTGCAGATGTGCTGGTTGCCGGAAGTTTTGTTTTCCATTCTCCAGATCCTCAGAAAACCATTCGCGAATTGAAAGATTTATAAGATATATTGTAGCATATAGGTAATACGCTATTCATTTAGCCAATGTTACTTGTGTGCTACTAATTTTCTCGCCTGAAGATGAATCGGGCAAAATAACCAAACCTCTGCTTTATGATAAAATATTTACAAATGAGGCCTTTTTCCAGGCCTTTGATTGTGTGGGTTACCGGAATCTTATTACAAGTCATATATCCCTCCTTTGTTTATATTCTCCTCTTTTCACTCCTTCTCCTTTTTATCTTTTTATTTTTTCAATGGATTATAGCCCATAAGATTACTTATACGTTCAGTTATGATACCCGTTGGATGTGGGGAATTGTGTATTGTTCGTTATTGTTTTTCTTGTCTGTACAGAAAACGGCATGTTCTCAATTAGAATGGAAGGATGAACCAAAGGCTTCTGTTATTAGGCAATGGGCGGAAGACAGGCAGTCGCAATTACTCTCTTCTTTGGACAGTTTGCAGTTGTCGAATCAGGAAAAATCTGTATTGGCAACAATTGCGATTGGTTACCGTAAATCGATGGACCGGGAAGTTCGTAAGCGATTTTCTGTAGCCGGCGTGGCACATATCCTGGCGGTAAGTGGTTTTCATGTAGGTGTTGTCTGTGGCTTTGTCTCTTTTATCCTTTCTTTTTTACCACGGAGTTTGTTGTCTAAGTGGATAAAATATCTCTTTACAATTTTACTGTTATGGCTATTTGTAGTTGTTACCGGGTTGTCTGCTTCTGCTGTTCGCGCAGCTTTAATGCTTACAATTTATTTGACCGGATATTTGTTGAGACGTAATACCGATAAATACAATATCCTGGCCGCATCTGCTTTTTGCATGTTGGTTTATGAGCCTCTTTACTTGTTTGATATTGGATTTCAGTTAAGTTATACCGCAGTGTTTTCTATTTTGTATTTACAACCTCGTTTGAAGCGGACGATAGAAGTGAGGAATCCTTTATTGGCTTATCCTTGGGATTGTATCACAGTGACACTGGCAGCACAGGTGGGAACAACCTTCCTTTGCCTTTACTATTTCGGACAGTTTTCTCTTGTTTTCCTGTTGACTAATTTACCCCTTACTTTTTTAGCATTATTGTTGATACCGGCAGGGATTATATGGATGCTACTGCCTGTTGGATTTCCCGGATACGGTTACTTGCAATTGGCTGTAGAATATCTAACCGGTAGTATGCTCAGGCTTGTCGATTTATTCAGTCGTATCTCTTTCTCTTCTTTGGCTTTCAGTTTTAGTTTTCCCTTATTGCTGGCAAGTTATGGAGTCTTATTCCTTTCGTTATTATATATCCGGACTAAACGCCCGGTTTATCTGTTGGGTGCTTTAAGTTTGGTGTTAATTCTCTCTATAGGATTGCTTATAGAGAAAATAAAGCAATGCCGAATATAAAAAAAGTCGTACCTTTGTCTCTGAAAATTAGATAAAACATGATTACGAAAATCATTCACGAAGAGAAGATTCAGAAGGCAAAAAAGTATGTCGAAAAAGGAGAAAGTTTTGTTATAGTGACCCATGTAAGTCCGGATGGTGATGCATTGGGTTCTGCTTTAGGACTTTATCATTTTCTTCTTAATTATGGAAAAGACAATGTTTCTGTCATAGTTCCCAATGAGTTCCCCCGTTTTTATAAATGGATGCCGGGACGCAAGGAAATAATTATTCATGAAAAATATCCTGATTTTGCAGAACAGCTGATTAAGGATGCAGATGTTATATTTTGTCTGGATTTTAATGAGCCTAAACGTATAGAGAAGTTGGCTCCGGCGGTTGTTGCTGCGGAAGGACGCAGGGTTTTGATTGACCATCATCTGAATCCGGCTGATTTTTGTAGAGTTACCATGTCATATCCGGAAATGTCCTCTACCAGTGAGATGGTTTTTCGTTTTATATGCCGGATGGGCATGTTCGACCTGATTAATAAGCAATGTGCCGAATGTATTTATACCGGTATGATGACAGACACCGGTTCGTTTACCTATAACTCCAATAAACCGGAGGTATATATAATCATCAGCGAACTTATTAAGAAGGGAATAGATAAGGATGAGATTTACCGTAAAGTAAACCAGGTATATTCTGAAAGCCGTCTTCGCTTGATGGGGTATGTACTTTATGAAAAAATGAAAATTTATCCGGAGCATAATGCCGCATTGATAGCCCTTTCGGAGGAAGAACAGGCACGCTTCAATTATGTAACCGGAGATACGGAAGGTTTTGTAAATATACCGTTAAGCATAGAGGATGTATCTTTCTCTGTTTTTATTCGTGAAGATAAAGATTATATAAAGATATCCCTTCGTTCCGTTGGTGATTTTCCTTGTAATATTTTTGCTAACCGTTATTTTAACGGAGGTGGACATAAGAATGCTTCGGGAGGAGAATTTTACGGTTCATTGGCTGATGCGGTCACCGTTTTTGAGAAAGGATTAAAAGAATTTAATCCTAATAAAGCAGAAGAAATAAAGAAAGATGCATGAGATATGGCAGAGAATGTATACATTTGTCGCTCATTTACAATTAATATATAGCAGATGAAGAAAGGTTTTTATATCCTGTTGATTATGTTTACTGCCATGGTGGTGGTATCGTGTGACAAGACAAAGTCATATACTGATATGTTGAATGCAGAACGGAAAGCTATTGACCAATTGATTGATGAAAACGGCTTTGAGATTCTGGATGAATTTCCGAAAGACACAATCTTTAAAGCGAAACAATTTGTCGAATTGGAGAATGGTGTCTATCTGAATATTATAGACCGGGGTACTAAAGATACGGCAGCTTTGTATACAACAGAAGTAATGGCTCGTTTTACAGCCCGCCTGTTTTTAAATGGGGATACGACAGAAGTGGATAATCTGGGACCGCATTCTAACAATACCTATCCGGTAAAATTCAAGTATGGTTATAATACAGGTTTGGAGAATTACTACCTGAATTCCTTTATCTCTCCGGGAATGGCATCTGCTTTGAAATATGTAGGCGATAGTTCGCGTGTAAAACTGATTGTGCCTTTTAAACAAATGAGTTCTGATTTCCAGAGTAGTGGCTTACCAGTTTTTTATAAAGAAATAAAGTTCGTATTTTTAAAATAATCTAACGTATGACACTGATTAAATCTATTTCTGGTATCCGTGGCACAATTGGAGGAAATCCGGAAGACGGGCTGAATCCATTGGCTATAGTTAAGTTTGTGGCAGCTTATGCTACATTCATAAAGAAAAACACAAAGGTGACAACAAATAAGATCGTAGTAGGTCGTGATGCCCGTATCTCCGGTCCGATGGTAAAACAGGTTGTCTTAGGTACATTGACTGGTATGGGATTTGATGTGGTTGACATTGATTTAGCTACAACTCCTACTACTGAATTAGCCGTTGTTATGGAAGGCGCATGCGGAGGTATCATTCTTACTGCAAGCCATAATCCGAAACAATGGAATGCTCTGAAATTATTGAACGAACACGGTGAATTTCTGAATGCAGCCGAAGGTGCGGAAGTGTTGGCTATTGCCGAAGCCGAGAGCTTTGAATTTGCTGATGTCGACCATCTTGGAAAAGTTATCATAGACAATTCATATAAACAAAAACATATCGAGAGTGTACTCAATCTGGACTTGGTGGATGTGGAAGCTATCAAAGCCGCCAACTTCCGTGTGGCAATCGATTGTGTAAACTCTGTAGGCGGTATCGTATTACCGGACTTATTGCATGCATTGGGTGTAAAGGAAATCTTTAAACTGCATTGTGCGCCTCATGGAAACTTCTCCCATAATCCGGAACCACTGCCGGAAAACCTGACAGAAATATCTGCTTTGATGACACAGGCAAAGGCTGATGTCGGTTTTGTTGTTGACCCGGATGTAGACCGTTTGGCTATTGTCTGTGAAAACGGTGAAATGTTTGGCGAAGAATATACTTTGGTGGCTGTTGCCGATTATGTATTGGCTCATACTCCGGGTAATACGGTAAGTAATTTAAGTTCGAGCCGTGCTTTGCGTGATGTAACCCGTGCCCATGGCGGCGAATATAATGCGGCTGCCGTAGGTGAAGTGAATGTTGTTGCTAAAATGAAAGCAACAAATGCTATTATCGGTGGCGAAGGCAATGGCGGTGTTATCTATCCGGCAAGTCATTACGGACGTGATGCTTTGGTAGGTATCGCATTATTCCTGAGTCATCTGGCAAAGAAGAAAATGAAAACGAGCGAATTGCGTGCCAGCTATCCTCCGTATTTTATCTCAAAACAGAAGGTACAACTTACTCCGGAGATTAACGTGGATGCAATCCTTGCTAAAGTAAAGGAGAATTTCTCTCAATATGACATTACTGATATAGACGGTGTAAAGATTGATTTCCCGGATAAATGGGTACACCTGCGTAAAAGTAATACCGAACCGATTATCCGTATCTACTCGGAAGCTCACACAATGAAAGAAGCTGAAGAGATAGGAGGGGAGTTGATTCATATTATCAACGAAATGTGTAAGTAATCATATCGGATATACATATAAACGAAAGGTCATTCTCTAAAACAGGGAATGGCCTTTTTTTATATGGCATAGTCTCAGGAGCATCTGGTGGAAGTTTTATTTTTATATTTCATTTTTCGTTTGGTAGCTAAATGCTTATTTTATACTTTCGTGGCTGTTTTCTAATTATTTACAATACTATTATAACCGTTTGATAGTAAAGAAAAAGTAGCATAGAGTATGATAAAGAATGACTTTGTTGAAATAGTAGCCCGCAATTATGCCTGGATAAAAGGTTTTGAAGCAGCCGCATTCGAAATCCATGACCGGGTGAATCAGAAATATGGAGATATATTGCCGTATGGTTTTCACTTGAAGATGACTGCATCCTATGTCTCCCGGTACGGTTATCTGGTTGCAAAGACTGAAGAAGATATATTAATCCTCTATGCTGCCGCTTACCTGCACGATTCTATCGAAGATGCCCGTTTGACATTTAATGACCTGGTAAGGTTTATTTCCGAATTTAAGGTAGAAGGGTTCATTTTACCCGAAAATATTCTCCAGCAAATCCGCTGGGATGTTCCTGAAATCGTTTATGCTTTAACAAATGAAAAGGGACGTAACCGGAAAGAAAGAGCCAATGCCGCCTATTATGAAGGAATCCGGAATACGAAATTCGCTTCGTTTGTAAAGATGTGCGATCGCCTGGCAAATATCCATTATACTACATTATTCTTTTTTGCCAACCGTATGCTGGATGTGTACCGCAGGGAACATGAAGATTTTATTATTTCTATCAGCGAAGGGGCGGTTACTCCGGTTCCCGAAGAAATGAAAAAAGAAGCGCTTCGATTGTTGAATGACGAGTGTTACGTCATTTCCAATAAAGTGTTGCTTTAATACTCTTTACAGTCGTTTTTAAAACATAGGTGTTTTGATTTCAAAACATATATGCTTTGCATTCAAAACACCTATGTTTTAAAAATGGGGCATGTATCCCCGGTTTATAAGAAAAGGCGTTGGTATTCTTTTTCAAAGTTAGGAGTGAAAATGTTTTTTCCTAAATTGTCTTTTATCTCTGTTGCTGTCCAAAAACGTCCTCCATCCAATTCGGAAGGGTCAGGGGTAATTGTTCCATTATAAATAGTGCGGAATGAGTGGACCAGTTCTTTTTCAATTTCGGATTCAAAGATATAGTGGGTAATAAGTTGAGGAATGAAATCGGTGATACCCAACTCTTCCCGTACTTCCCGACGTAGTGCTTCTTCCACTGTTTCGCCTAAATCGACATGGCCGCCTACTGCCGTATCCCATTTCCCGGGTTGAATATCTTTGGTCATAGACCGTTTCTGCAAATATAAGTCACCCGCATCATTGAAGATATGCAGATGAACGACCGGATGTAATAACTTGGAACCGCTATGGCATTCTTTGCGCGTTGCTTTCCCTATTGTTTCGCCCGCTTCGTTAACGAGAGGAAACCATTCTTCTTTCATAGATTGATAAACTATTATTTTTATTGCACATGCAAAAGTACATATTTTGGCTTAGTATGGATTAAGAATGCAATCTTTGTGACCGTAAATCTATTTTCCAAGTTCCTTGATGATTTTTATCAGATCCTCATCACTGAGTCCTTCGCCGTAAGTAGCATAATCCATCCGGAAAGCACAACCATTCTTATACTCGGAACAGCCATAAGCCGTTTTGCCACGTAGGATACTTCCTTTTTTGCAAACAGGACATATGGGTTTTGCCGGAGGTTGCTCTGTATTCTCTGGCTGTACTTCTTTTTTTGCACGAGGTTTACGGGGCTTTTTCTCTTTCTTTTCTTTTTCTTCCTTAGGAGCTTCCTTTGCAGGTGTTTCAATTGTGATGGTTCGTCCTGTCTGGTCGGATAAGACATTGAAGACCACTTGTTGTACCATAACTTTCAGCTCTTCAAGGAATGTACGGGCTTCATAGGTTCCCCGTTCAATCTGGCGAAGTTTTTTCTCCCAAAGACCGGTCAGTTCCGCACTTTTCAGTAACTCTTCGTGAATCGTACCAATCAGTTCCACACCGGTAGCGGTAGGATACAAATTTTTTCGTTCCTTACGGATGTAGTTACGTTTGAATAATGTTTCTATAATAGCTGCACGGGTGGAAGGACGGCCGATACCGTTTTCTTTCAAGGCATCCCGCAGTTCATCGTTATCAACCAGTTTACCGGCTGTTTCCATTGCACGGAGTAGAGTTGCTTCCGTATAAGGTTTGGGAGGCTGTGTCCATTTCTCTCCCAAAGTAGGTTTATGCGGACCGCTTTCGCCTTTCACGAACTCAGGAAGTACACCTTCTTCCTCGTTCTGCTCGGCATCCGGATCTTTCTGCTCGGCACCGAATACAACACGCCATCCCGGTTTAAGGATTTGCTTTCCGGTTACCTTAAATTCTACCTTTCCGACTTTACCTAATACGGTAGTGGTCGATATTTCGCAATCTGGATAAAATGCAGCGATGAAGCGGCGTGTTACCAGGTCGTATACCTTCTTCTCATTCTCTGTCAGGTTACGTGCCGGAACTCCGGTAGGTATGATAGCGTGGTGGTCTGTCACCTTCGAGTTATCAAATACTCTTTTGTCTTTCCTTATTTTAGCTTGTAGGAGTGGTGTTGTCAGCTCCGTATAGTCGACCAGCCCTTTTAAGGTAGCCGGTACTTTCGGATAGATATCCTCACTCAGGAAAGTCGTATCTACACGAGGATAAGTCGTTACCTTTTTTTCGTAAAGCGACTGGATTAACTTTAATGTATCATCGGCAGTGAAAGCGAACTTTTTATTGCATTCCACCTGCAATGAGGTAAGGTCGAAAAGGCGGGGGGCATATTCTTTCCCTTTCTTTTCGGATATGCTGGTGACGGTAAAATCTTCCTGTTGTACGATTTCCAGGAAAGCTTCGCCTTCTTCTTTCTTCGTAAATTTACCTTTGGTAGCGGAAAAGGTCGTATTGCGGTAGACCGTTTTCAATTCCCAGTAAGGTTCCGGTTTGAAATTATCGATTTCAGCTTGCCGGTTCACTATCAGGGCAAGGGTAGGAGTCTGGACTCTTCCGATAGAAAGCACTTGCCGGTTCTGACCGTATTTAATGGTATATAAACGGGTGGCATTCATTCCCAACAACCAGTCGCCTATTGCTCTTGAAAGCCCGGCTTCATATAGTTTGGCAAATTCTGTCTGGTCCTTTAGCTTCTGGAAACCTTCGCGGATAGCCTCTTCGGTAAGAGAAGAAATCCATAGGCGGTAAACCGGGCATTTACATCCGGCTTTTTGCATCACCCAACGTTGTATAAGTTCTCCTTCCTGTCCGGCATCACCGCAATTGATAACCATTTCTGCATTTTGCATCAGGTTTTCAATCACTTTGAACTGTTGCTCGTAGGTCGGATTATCAATCAATTTGATGCCAAAGCGGGGGGGAATCATCGGAAGGGCGCTGAGGCTCCATCGTTTCCAGCTTTCGGTATATTCCTGAGGTTCTTTTAGTGTACAGAGATGACCGAATGTCCAGGTTACCTGGTATCCGTTTCCTTCGATATATCCGTTCATCTTTTTCGTCGCCCCGAGTACTTCGGCTATTTCGCGTGCTACACTGGGCTTTTCAGCAATACATACTTTCATCTGTAAACTAATCCTTTCGTAATAAGCATACAAAAGTAGGAAAAAATTACGAACTTTGCCCGCTGTAAACATTGTCATACGGATTAATGTTGTATAGGTAAGTAGATTCATAATCTATATAATACGTACAAAACAAAATAGGAGAAAAAACATGGAAACTTTTAATGACATTATACATGGCGATAAACCGGTATTGGTTGACTTCTTCGCTACCTGGTGCGGCCCTTGTAAAGTATTGAGCCCGACAGTGGAAGCTGTGGGAAAAGAATTAATCGGACAGATACGTGTATTAAAGATAGATGTGGATAAGAATGAAGCCTTGTCCGCCCAGTACAGGATTCAGGCTGTTCCTACATTAATCGTCTTTAAAAAGGGAGAGATACTTTGGCGTACTTCCGGAGTGATGGATAAAAATGCTTTGACACAGCAATTGAAAAAATTTATAGATTAAATAAGAACTTACTCTTTGTAGATATATTTTATGCGGTTCCAGCTATTCTTCATTGCAAGAATAACTGGAATTTTTTTGTTTTGATTGTTAACCAGCCTTTTAAAGTATTTGCCATATAAATTTGATTTAAGGTAGCAGGGTGATTTCCCTGCTACCGGTTTGATTGTATTGTCTATTCTTTGATGCACCGAACAGACCATGCGATTGCTTTTCTGTCAGTGCTCCTATTTAATTGAGTACTAGTAAAGTACACGACACAGGCTTTAGTACCCTCAACTGATGATGTCCAGTAGTTACCTTGCACACCATTATGGTAGGATAGACCATTACTGCAGAGGCGATAGCCTGCGGCTGACAAAACAAGTTGTGGAAAGCCTTTTTCTGCATTTACTTTAAATAAACCTTCATTCCAAGTTGTAGCATTTCCTATAGACCATAATTCATCTGCTGTTGGTACGCGATATCCTTGAGGGCAAGGATCATTTACTCCTTTGCTGTTCTCTTTCCACAAATTATTATTTTGAGGAGTTAACCAATCTTCAGGAGTACTAGAAGACGTATAAAAAACATGATTGTTTGGTTTTGAATTACTTATAGGACCGGATGCTGTAGAACCGCCATGATTTGTATAATCAGCACGTCCCCATTGATAGATGTTTCCGATTCCAGCTACCACTGATTTCTTTCCATCACCAGCCTGTGCTACACGGGTTGCTCCGCAGTCAATAGGAGCCCACCAATAGCTACCTTTCTTGATAGCTGCATAGTAAGGAGTTACTCCTCCATTGGTGGGATAACCATAATAAGAAGCACCCCGCCAGATAGTATAAGATTTAACTGTAGTAGTATTATGTTTCACACCGATACCCCCTTTATGTAATTGATAAGCCGCATCCGTTCCGGTTGCCGCATTCACCACGATATTGAAGGTATATTTGCGGCGGTTGTTTTCCACCTCTGTTTTTGCCAGTTTGGAACTGCCCAACCATGTTTTCATGGAAGAGTTTGTGCAATAAGTTCCGTCATAAGTGGGAGTAATTAATTCCGGGGCTGCGAACATGCTGTAGAAAGAGACAGTCATTGTTTTTGTGGCATCTGACTTTACACGGTAACCGCTCGATGTAGATTCGTCATAGTTGGCAAGGTCTTCAACAAGCCAAGCATTCGCCTCAGTAAAGCTAACCGTTACTTCGGTGGTTTTACTGTCATTTGCTTTATTCTTAATCGTAATGGTCTGGTCGGTAGGCAATGTCTCCGGGAAATTTGCTTTAGAAGGATTTAATTCTATTACATAAGAGAAAGCTGTTTTATCGGAACTTGTTGTTTTATAAGTCAACCATTCGGGACCTTCTATGGTGGAACCGCCAAGGCTCTTTCCGGTTATTGTTAGTGTGGGAATCGTATTATCCGCTCCGGCATGAAGGGTGACAGTAGCAGGAGAACTTAAGTTTGGAATTCCGTTAGGTTCTACTATCACCGTTTCTTCTTTTCCGCTCATACTGTTTACAAAACGAAGGACGGCTTTCGGATAATCATCTTTATTATAACCGGCTTTTACGGATACCGTATATTGATAACCGGATACGGCAGCTTTGGTAACGGGAGTGGCGGCACTTACTTCCAGCCAGTCATATTGTTGGGCGGCTACGCTGCCGGGGTAAGTTTTCTGTACTTCCGGCTCATGGCTCGAACCGACCTCTACCGTAAAGCCGTCACCATCCTGCAATGTATTCATTGTTACGGTACGGGTATCTGCATTATAGCTTATCTTGTCTTTCAAAGCATCAGCAATGGTAATGGTTGTCTTGTCACCGTCTGTTCCAGCATTCGGGTCGTAGTCATCAATGCTGCCGCCTTCGTCCCATTCGGCTACATCCAACGTGAAATCCAAGTGGTATTCGTCTGCTTTGGTGATACCGATAGTATACCGGTGGTTAGCATTAATTTCCAGCGCAACCTCCCCACCATCAGCCGTTTGCTGGATAAACGGTATCTGATAAGAAACATCTTTTACCTCTGTTTTATTTACCTGATAGCTACCGTTCAGAATCAGGTAGCCTTTATCTTCCAACGGGCTGGGATAACTGTAGAATGCAGATACCTGCAAACCTTCATTGGCTTTCTCACCCTCAAAAGCACATGCCGGGTAAGTAATTAACTCCCCGTCAGCTGCCGGAGCAGCGCCATATACCTTAACCGGGAAGAAGGTAGTCCCTTTCCGTCCGTTCCCCATAGAGATAGACTCCAGATGGAATTTGGAATCCTTCTCTATATTGCTGACATCAAATCGGGCCATAGTACGGGTTAGTTTAAAACCTACCTGCACACGGGCGGAGGAACTAAAGTCTGTCAAGTCGATTGGAGTTATTTGTGCACCTGTCATCGGAAGGGGTAAGCCCAATGCTGGGGAGGCATCAGTGAGTAACGGAGAGTGGAATTTACAGAAGTCATTTTCTGAAGGGGTTCCATCGGTGAGTGCTCCGGTTTCCATATCATACGTCAACGGGGCGAAATAGGTATCGGCTATCGGGTTACCATCCGCAGGATTAATGAGTTCCGTTTGGTTGGCAATGCAGTAAAGGCGTACGAATAAGCCTTTTTGAAGTTCCAATAATGCGGTAGTAGTCGTATTGTCCGTGCTGGGTGTTAGGTTGAGTTCTTTTGCTCCTGCCGGAAGTGGCGAACCATCCTGACGGTAAGAGAAGCGTTCGCGGAATGAATAAGCGTCGCCTTCTGCTTTTGCTCCGAATACGTAGACATCGAGCGTAGCGATTTCGTTCTCTGCTTCGGTGGCAATGGGAGCATCCGCCTTTGTATCCGCTTTGGTTGTTTTTACTGTGAGCTTGTTCTTAAAGGAAAGAAGCACCTCACGTTTGTTTGCACTGTCCGCTTCTTCTGTGGAGCGGTCTGTCTTGTCGGATTCTGCTGTACAGGAAGCAAGCAGTACGGCGGCAAGCAGATAAATGCTTGCTGCGAGTGCCTGTACCGGTCTGCAAGAGGGACATAGACCTTGTAGTTTTGTTTTCATATTCCTATATATTTACCTTGTTTGTATTTGTTTACCCTATTTATTAGTTGATGCAGCACTTATTTTTGACGCGGATTTCGCGTCATCCGCGTCTAATAATTATTCTCTGATAAGTTCTGCGTAGACTACGGTAGAATCGAACAAATGTATAAACAAATTATTACATATTAACCCTGCAATGCTTTGATTTTAAACGCCTAATGTGTATAGAAGCATCCCCTAAAACCCGAGATTATATGAGTTGCAACGACTTTCGCGGCACCACTTTTTTTTGTTTCCCCTAATATTTAACGTAGTCTACGCAGAACTTAATTAATAAAAATGCAAAAGGAACCGCCTTACAAGTCGAAGACAGTTCCTTTTTAATATTAAAATTCGTATCCTTATCCGAGGGTATTTGCCCTCCTTTTTTTAAGATGCTGTTTTATTATTCGATATTCTTCCTGATTTTGGTCAAATACGCTTTCATCGCATCCGAATCTTTATCTTTGATAATATCCTGAAGGATGGATAATTCTTCCTGGATACGTTCAATTTGTTTCGGAGTACGCGGGTTGAAAAGAATTTCGGTCAATAAATAATCATCTTCCGACAGCAAGCCGCGGGCAATCTTCATATGACGTTTGAAGGTGGTACCCGGAGCGTCCTGATGTTTCATTGTTGCAGCGAATACCATTGTGGAAGCAAACGGGATACCTAATGAATAGGCTACCACCTTGTCATGTTCATCAAACGTATATTCGCAGATGTGCAGACGCAGGCTGGCATAGATATCTTTAAAGAAGATTTTCCCCAGATGGTCTCCTTCGGAAATGATAATTGTATTCTCTTTTTCCAATTGTCCAAGATTGGCGAAAGTAGGACCGAACATCGGGTGAGTGGAAACATACGGGAATCCGCATGTCTCATAGAACTCTTTTAAATGAGTCTTCACGGATGCGATATCTGAAATAATGCAGTACGGTTGCAAGTACGGCATAATACTTTTGAAAGCCTCAATCGTATAACTCAGCGTCACACAGTTGATAACAAGTTCGGGAGCAAACTCCGCCACTTCTTCCGGCTTTTGCAAGCGCAGGGCATTATATATAAACCGCATCCGTTTCGGATCACTTTCCAGTACGGCTACTTCATGTTGAAAGCTAAGCAAGTCGGTGAAGAAAGAACCCATCTTTCCGGCACCCAGTATTAATATCTTCATTTTGTTTTAGTTATAGCCTTTTTTTAATTGACAGTTGACAATTGACAGTTGACAGTTATTTCGGCTTTCAGCCGATTTGTACACAGAGTGCGAAGCCCAACTGTCACTTGTCAACTGTCAACTGTCACCTGATTCTACTCGTTCATTATAATCATTTGCTGACGTACAGATTCTTCATGAATCTCTTTCAGTATCTCTTTTACAAATTCGGTGTTCAGATCCATTTGTTCACCCATGCTGGAACGTTTTTCCAGGATTTCGCTGTAACGCGGTGATTGTAAGATAGGCATGTTATGCTCTTTCTTGTAGATACCGATTTCACGGGAGATGCGCATACGTTTGGCAAGAAGTTCCAACAATTGTTCGTCGATACCGTCAATCTGGCGACGCAGTTCGCTAAGGTTTTCCGTTGTCTGGTTTTCGTTGCGGATAACCAGCAGGTTCAATACATAATCCAGTACATCCGGGGTAATCTGCTGTGAGGCATCGCTCAGCGCACAATCCGGGTTACAGTGAGATTCTATAATCAAACCGTCGAAGCTCAGGTCCATAGCCTGTTGGCATAAGGGAGCAACCAGTTCGCGTTTGCCACCGATATGGCTGGGGTCGCAGAATATTGGCAACTGAGGCATACGGCGACGCAGTTCGATAGGAATATGCCACAAAGGCAAATTACGGTAAATCTTTTTATCGTAAGAACTGAAACCACGGTGGATCGCACCTAAACGACGGATGCCGGCATTGTATAAACGTTGGAAAGCACCAATCCACAATTCCAAATCCGGGTTTACCGGGTTCTTAATCAATACGGGAATATCAACGCCCTTCAAAGCATCTGCAATTTCCTGTACGGCAAACGGGTTCACTGTTGTACGTGCACCAATCCACAATACGTCGATACCTGCTTTCAATGCTTCGAACACATGGTCTTTTGTAGCAACTTCGGTTGCCACATACATGCCTGTTTCTTTCTTTACGCGTTTCAGCCATTGCAGCCCTTCTGCACCGATACCTTCGAAACCTCCCGGTTTGGTACGGGGTTTCCAAATACCGGCACGGAATAATTTCACGCCTCTGTCGGCAAGCCCTTTGGCGGTTTCCATTACCTGTTCTTCTGTTTCGGCACTACAAGGGCCGGCTATAACAATCGGACGTTGGGGGTCTACACCCGGTAATAATATTGATTCTAAATTCATTTCCATCTTGATGACTTATTATTTTGTTTTCTATGCTTCTGATTATAAACTTTCAATTCTTTTCAATGCCTCTGCCAGCGTTTCGTTTTTACAGCAGAGAGAAATACGGATGTATCGTTCGCCACGGCTTCCGAATATAAATCCGGGGGTCAGGAAAACATTCGCACCATACAGTACCTTGTTGGCAATCGCTTCGCTGCCTTCCGCATCAGCCGGGATTTTACCCCAGAGGAACATGCCCACCTGCTTTTCATCAAATTCGCAACCTAAAGCGTGCATAATCTGGCCGGCAAGGTCTCGGCGGCTCCGATACGTACGGTTCATAGTGTCGTACCATTCTTTCGGTGCGCTCAGGGCTTCGACTGCTGCATACTGCATCGGTTTGAACTGTCCCGAGTCGATATTGCTCTTTACTTTCAATATCCATTGTACGAATTGTGCATTGGAGGCAAGCATTGCCATACGCCAGCCCGGCATATTGTGGGCTTTACTCATAGAGTTCAGTTCGATACAGATGTCTTTTGCACCCGGAACACTCAGTATGCTGATAGGATGTTCGTTCAGGATGAAACTGTATGGGTTGTCGTTGCAGATGATGATGCCATGTTTGCGTCCGAAAGCTACCAGCTTTTCATAAAGTTCCATACTTGCATTGGCTCCGGTAGGCATGTTCGGATAATTAGTCCACATCAGTTTTACGTTCGACAAATCCATTTTTTCCAGTACTTCGAAATCCGGTTGCCAGCCCAGTTCTTCTTTCAAATCGTAGTAAACCAGATTTGCTTCTACCAATTTACTAACCGAGCTATACGTCGGATATCCCGGGTTGGGAACCAGCACGCCGTCGCCCGGATTCAGGAATGCCAGCGAAATGTGCAGGATACCTTCTTTGGAACCAATCAGCGGTTGGATTTCAGTCTTCGGATCTAAATCTACGTTATACCACTTCTTATACCAGTCGGCGAAACCTTTGCGCAGTTCAGGGATACCCACATAAGGCTGATAACCGTGCTCGTTGGAATGGCGGGCATGTTCACACAGTGTTTCAATTGTCTTTTCCGAAGGTGGAAGATCCGGACTGCCCACGCCCAGATTAATCACGTTCTTACCTGCTGCGTTCATTTCAGCAACTTCTTTCAATTTCTTAGAGAAATAGTACTCTTGTACGCTGCCTACCCGGTTTGCAGGTGTAACCTTACATACTTTGTCTTCCTTCTGCATATTCGCCTAAAATTTTTAAATCCTTTGTTAATGGTCTGATCGCATCCAGCGCTTGTTTGTAGCGGGTGAAATCTGTGAAAGTGAGGTCTATATAAAATAAATACTCCCATTCCCGTCCGATGATGGGCAACGATTGTATTTTGGAAAGATTCATATCGTAAAAAGAGAGAACGGAAAGAACTTTGGAAAGGCTGCCGGCGGTGTGGGGAAGTGCAAATACGAGGGAGGATTTGTTGATGTCGGTTCCGTGTAGCATATCTTCCGCCGTCCAACGGTCTGCTATTATCAGGAAACGGGTGAAGTTACGCTTATTTGTTTCAATTCCTTCGGCAAGCACTTCCATCCCGTATATTTGGGCGGCAAGTTTACCGCAGATAGCAGCGTGTCCTTCCAGTTTGTTTTCGGCAATCCACCGGGCGCTTAACGCCGTATCCTCTTTCTCCACTACTTTGGCATGAGGCAGGGTGTCGAGGAAATCACTGCACTGCATCAGGGCTATCGGGTGGGAGTTCACTTCCGTAACATCATGGATGGAAGTTCCCGGCAGGGCAACCAGCGAGTGGGAGATACGCAGCTTGTATTCGCCAATCACGCGTAGTTCGCTTTCCCGAATCAACTCATGGTTTTGCAGCAGGCTACCGGCAATCGTATTCTCAATAGCCATAATACCCAATACGGACGGGTCTTTTTTTATGGTTGCGATAACATCTCTGAATGTAAGGCAAGGAATAATCTCGACTTCATCCCCTTCAAAGTAATTGCGGCTGGCTATATCATGATAGGCGCCGGCTATTCCCTGGATTGCTACTTTCTTTTTCATTTTCTTTCGTTTTTTCTTTTTTCATCTGACGGATGTATATACGGCATAAAAAAAGTCCCACCGGAACGGCAGGACTTCATATTGTTTTATTGATATATACTTTCTATCATCAACGCTTTACATATAAATTCCTGCCTTCACTCTGCTAAAGTAAAAGTAATAAAAGAAATATGTAAAGCTAAATCGATTCATTTGTCTCGTTTGTTTTTTATACGGGGCAAAAGTAACGCTTTTTTGGAAACTACAAACAAAAAGTGATAATTTTTTTCTGAGAGAGGCAAAATAAAATCATTTATCGTTCTTTCAGCTCCCGTTTAATCAATCGGCGAATCGCCCGGTAAGTAGGATGAATGGCATATTTGGGGCGGATATTGCTTTCTTTCACCATAAAGGCGAGCAGGCAAAACAAGGCGAGTAAAGCCAGCCAACCGTATAACTCTTTCATCGAAACCATCAGTGCCTGTTTTTGCAGTGCACCGTATAGTTCGCCGGGAAATAATTGATTGGCAAGCGGATTGACATTATCCAGACCGGCGCCCAGTAATAAAGCGTTTTTCTTCATCGCCGCTTTGAGGGCATGTTCGAGAATGGCAGAACCTAAGACTCCCCCGAAGCCCGCACTCACAAATGATTGTATTGTGATGGCCTGGAAGAAATTCTCGAAAGGGACCCGCGACAAAACCGTAAGGAAACAAATGGCAATGATGACGTACCCGAAGCTCCGCAGAAATATAGGAAATACCAATGATTCTTTGGACTGGTTGTAATCTATATTAAAGTAGAATAACATCAGATAACCGGTGATTGCCGAAAAAGCGATAACGGTCATTGTCTTATAACTCCATTTGCGAAGGGCAAAGGTACGGTAGGTAAGGAATGCCCCGGTTACAATCCCCAGCAAAACAATCCAGTTCATGGAAACCGTATTTAAAGAATCATATCCTAAAACGCCTTCCATATAAATATGTTCCAGCAAATGGGAGGGGGCAAGCAACAAGTCTATTACGATGTAAAGCAGAAAAGTCATATAGACTACATCGAACTTCCAGGTTGCAAGCTGGATAAACGGATGCCGTATAAATGACGCCCTCCAAAGGTTCAACAACAAAGTAATTATACCCATAACTGCCGCCATCCGTATGTAGACAGACTCGAACCATTCATAATGTTCTCCATACACACAGATAAAGATAATACACATTACCGTCAGTCCCCACAGTAGTGCACCCATCCAATCGATACCGAAAAGGGGAAGTTTCCGCATGAACCGTTCGCCCCGGAAAAGAATCAGCGTGGCAAGCATTACCAGTCCGAGCAGCCCGATGGCAGCCCAATGCATATATTCCCACTTTGCCCAGAAAGAAGTATAAATGGTTATCAGCCCGGATAACTGGATACAGCTTTGTACCAGCAAGTAAATATAGCAGAAGAAGATGGATAAATCCCGTTTGGGGGTAAGCCATAACTGGATGGTAGAGTTACATTCGAAAGTAGCCCACATCCTGAAGATCCCGGCTATAAAGCAAGCTGCCACCAAGACCGGAACACTACGGGTGTACATGCAAATCAGGTTACATAAGATGATGACAGTACCGCAAGTAAGGAATGCCACTTTAGAAGTAAAGCGGAACTTCAACCGGAACATAATCGCAAAGGTCAGTCCCATCCCTACCATAGAAGCATACCCAGCCATCATAATATCTTCCTGCATCAAAGCCATCGAGCCCACCATCTCGCTGACCGCAGCCAGATAAACACCGCCTGAAAGCTGGAAAACAATGACAAAGAGGATTATAATCCACGGTTTAACTTTCTCCGGTATGAAATTGCGGATGGCCGGAATAGAAAAAGGTCCTGTTTCGTGCATTGAATTAATAGTTTACCACACATTCTACATTCATGCCTGCACGAAGCCTGCTTAAATCTTCCAGTCTGTTTTCTCCGGAGAACTCGATACGGATGGGAATGCGCTGTTCCACTTTGATGAAGTTTCCGGCGGAATTATCCTGGGGGATGAGAGAGAAGCTCGCGCCGGTAGCGCGTGATATGGATTTGACAGCCCCTTTGAATGTAATGCCGGGAACAGCATCCACTTCAATATCCACCGGCAGGCCTTCGTTTATATTTGCCGTTTGGGTTTCCTTATAATTGGCAACAATCCATATGTCGTTGGCATCTACAATATCTACCAGGGTTTGTCCGGGTTGTATCAACTGTCCTTCCTGGATATTCTTTCTTCCGGTAGTACCGTCGCAAGGAGCAACAATCACCGTATAGGAAAGATTCAGTTTGGCTAAGTCCACAGCAGCAGCAGCCAGTTTGATACCGGCTTCTGTCTGGTCCAGGCGCTGGGTTTGTTCCTGTTTAACCAGCGAAGTGGATTGTTTCTGGCGCAGAAGCAGTTCGTATCTGGCTTTCGATGCTTCATAGTTTGTTTTGATAGCGTCGTATTGTTGCTGGGTGACCGCTTCCTGTTCATGGAGCTTTTTATACCGGTTATATTCTCTTTCCGCATTGTCCAGACGTATTTTGGCTTCTTCGATTCCAGCATCCGAAACAGAAAGATTGTTTTGTGTAGTGTGGATAGTCGTGGTCATCGCCGATTTGCCGGACAGTGCATTCTGGTAGTCCGCTTCTGCCTGTGCAAGGCGGTAACGAAATTCCGTATCTTCGATAACCGCCAGTGTATCTCCTTTCTGTATGGTCTGGTATTCGTCAAAATAGATTTTGGAGATAAAACCCTGTACACGTGAGTTTACCGGGACAATCAATTGCTTGATTTGTGCATTGTCCGTATATTCCACATTGCCCAGATGGATAAAGCGGGCGCTTACCCAGGCGATGCCACCGATTATTAATAATCCGACAACAATATTATAAATTAGTTTCTTCGTTTTCTTCTTCATTGCTTTATGATGTTTAATAGGTTTCTTATAAGTTTCCGGCAGCCTTTTTCAGTTTATAATAATTGAAAAGGATGTTGATGCGTGCATTTGCCACTTGTAGTTCCGCACTTAGTTTGGAGTTGCTGGCATCCAGCATGTCGGTAATCAGTGCCAGTTCATTCAGGTAACGGTTGTTTACCACTTCGTAGTTTTGTTCGGCCAGTTCGAGGCTCTTCATCTGAGTATCGTAGATGGTGAACGATTCGGCAAAACGGACATGGGCCGCCTTGATTTGCGTTTGTATGTTTTCTTGAAGCAACTCCCGGCTTTCTATCGCTTTCCGGGTGGATAACCGGGCCTGGCGGGTTTTCTTGTTTGTTTTGTAGAGGGAGGCTATATTGTACTTGATACCGACCCCTACATACCAATAATTAAAATTCTTGTCGATGGGAGGAACCTCAATGGTTATCGGTCCGTCCAGATGGTCGCCGGCAAACAGGGCAACAGACGGCAGACGTTCCGCTTTGGTTATTTTCTCATTCTGCTTGGAGATGTCGATACCCAACTGGGCTTGTTTCAGCAAAGGGGAAACCTCTGTGGCGGTTTCCTGCCAGTGCGCTTCCGCCATCAGTAACGGCAACTGGTCTGCTATGGATGTTTCGATATCAATCACAGTTTCCTGCGGAAGCCCCAGGACGGTAATGAGTTGGTTGTTGATAATAACCCGGGAGTTTTGTACCTGGGTTAACGCCAGTTCGAGCGATTTTAGTTGCAGCTCATACCGGGTGATATCGTTTTTCAATGCAAGCCCTTCACTTTGTTTGGCTTTGATATCCGATAAGAGCCGTTGGGTCTGCTCGATATTTTTCATGTAGACTTCCGCCTGGTTTTGCAGTTTGTATAGTTCCAGATAGTTTCCGACCAGCAGGAAACGGATATCCTGCCTGTTGTTTTCTTTATCCAGCCGGGCTATTTGTTGTTGCAGCTTGGCAATAGCAATTCCTCCGGTAATAGCTCCCCCTGCATAAACAACCTGTGTGGCCTCTACCGCAAAGTTGTTGCTGAAATGAGGCATAGGTGCATTGGTTCCGTTTGAAAAATTACGGTCTGCCATCCAACCGTCTCCTAAATAACTGGCGGACAGTGAAACGTCGATGGAAGGGAGCAACTGGTTTTTGGCAACCTTGACGGCTTCCTGAGCTTCTTCCTCTGCGAAACCGGCCGTGCGGATGCTCTTACTGTTTAATTCGGCTAAATTGAACATTTGCTCGATACTTAACTTCTGGTGCTGAAGATTTTGCGCAAACGAGGTACCTGAGCTACAGAGTATGAATACCCATATAGCCCCTCTGAACATTCTCATATGTTTCTTTTGATTTACTGTTTATTAATCTTGCTCAAATTCGAGGACAAAGTACGGAAAAATCGAAAGGGTTTGAAAGTTTCAAAATACACGGAATTGGTTTAATTTGGACATATCCGGGCTTTAAATTACCTTTGCCTCAGGATAAAACCAACAGAATGAAGAATACTATTCATATCAGAAATATAGTGGAAATACTACCTCCATCCGACTTTCAGGAAGGGGTAGGGAATAAAATAGCCCGTGTATCCTTGGATTGCCGGACGGTAAATTCGCAGTTGTCGGAAGCTATGTTCCTGAATGCGGCTATTGCCATATTGGTTTTATCTGGAACCGGCGTGTTGTCTGCCAATTATAAGTCGCATACGATTCAGCCTGATTCTATCCTGTTATTATCTGCCTCCCATTTATTTAAATTGAGTGATTGCAGCGACGATTTTAAATGCTTGTGTTTGTTCGTCAGTAAGGAATTTATGGAAGAGATGGATTCAACGGATATGATTTACAAGCGGATTAAATACGGGGTCCGGCTCTTTAACGCCCCGGTTGTCCGTTTAAATCCGGACCATACCCGTTTATTGGAAAAGAGGATACATGCCGTAGGCGAAGCTATCGGCAATACGAAGCATCTGTATTATAAAGAGATGGTATTGAACTGCCTGTTTACCTTTTATCTGGATTTGAGTGATATTATAGACCGGCAATTGAATTTTTACGAAGAAGGATGCCTGAACCGTTATGAAAGTCTGATAAAGTCTTTTATCGAATTATTAATCAACAAGTATCGCAAAGAGCATAAAGTGGAGTTTTATGCATCCGAATTGAATGTCTCCGCCCATTACCTGACACTGATAGTAAAGCGTGTCACGGGACAGAGTGTCTGCGATTTTATCTTTGAGATGCTATACAGCGATGCCCGTACTTTATTGATTCATTCCAAATTATCCATACAAGAGATAACCGTTCTTTTAAACTTCTCCGACCAATCTTCCTTCGGCAAGTTTTTCAAACGCAAATCGGGTGTTTCTCCGGCTGATTTCCGAAAGAACGGAATATGAAAATGTTTGTGTTTTGCTTTATTGGTTGACACTTTGATGAGATAATCTCCCTTTCGCTGACTCAGCATATGCGGATGACCGCTGTTTTAGGGAAAAGATGGCTCTTTTTTGCGCTAAAAAGGAGTTATTTCATACAATCCGGCACCTTTTTTCATTTACCCTGAGGGTAATTTCAATTAGTACCGCTACTAATTCCAACTGTCTGCGGACCAAAATACAACTATTTGCGCGGACAAAGCACCTATATTTTGACTTTAAAACATATATGTTTCGATTTCAAACCATATATGCTTTGTTTTTAGATGTTATTAAGCATGGACACAGTTCTGGAATGGTCGGAAAACCAAACTTTGTGCAGATATTAAATAGATTATTATTCCGGAAAAATGACAATAATATGATTAGACGCGGATGACGCAGATAAACGCGGATTAATACATATTATATGTTTTTTAATCCGCGTTTATCTGCGTCATCCGCGTCTAATAAATAAATTCCGCGTCCTATCTTTTAGCTACCTAAAATCCATCTGTACCAACAAACTGATAAAGCTGAACTCCGCGAGAGCAGCCTATTTATAATGCCTCCTGTGTCTGTATCCATAGAATCCGCGTATTCAGGGGATGTTTTGTCATTTTGACACTTTGCCGGATACGTAAGGGCGAATCAACACCGGACCCAATAGCCCTGAAGTCTGTAAAGGTGAATCCTTATCCCAATGTTTCCAGGTAGCAAACGTGGCATGTCGGGAAGGTGCTTTCGAACCATTCAGTAACCAGTCCGGCCAATGCTTGGGAGGATAGCTGCGATTGTCCGGATATCGCTCGTCACCAATCAACCGGTTAGGCCATAAATTGGTAACCCGTATTTCTATTTCATTCATACCTTCTTTTATTGCTTGGCTGATATCCATGCGATACGGAGCTTTCCATGTCACGCCTAAACCTTTCCCGTTGACAAACACTTCTGCCATAACTCCAACATCTCCTAAATCCAGTTCCAACAAACGGGCTTGCCGGATAAGTGTGGCAGGCACGAAGAATTGTTTCCGGTAAGCAGCCGTACCCGAAAAATAACGAATCCTTTCATCGGGGATTTTCGTCCACGACATTAATCTTTCGAATGTTGCATGAAAAGGAGTATCCAGTTTGGAAGTAAAGAGGATATCCCAGTTGCCTGCCAGTTTAATCGGTTCTGGTACCGAGTTCACTTCTATCCGTTTCTCTTTGCCCGTAGAGGTGGTATAGATGAGTTTTCCGGGAGATGGAGTTATCCATACCGGTTTACCCTCTTCCCATACCAGTTTAGGGGCTGGCGTACTCTCTATCAGTTTCAACTCTTGTCCCTGGGGAACGGTCAATTCCCGTATTTCACCTTTGGCTTCGTACGTTAACCGAAGTTCCTTTCCCGGTTCCTTGACAGAGCGGGAGTTGTCTCCGGTTAAGGCATCGTCGACCGGAATGATATATTGCCCGTTGGCAATCAGAGAAGACAAATAAGCCGTCACATCGGATGCCGGAGTATATACCGGGATACTTTTGAGCCGGCGGTCGAACTTACCATATGCAGCCTTTATCACTTTTAGTTCCTCTGCCGGATTCGCCTTTACGGCAAACGGTTCGTTTTCCAGGATGCTGGCCTGTTTATGTTGATTCCCTATTTTATATTCCACCCTTAGTTCTTTAATGGAGCCGGGGGCCGGGTCGCACGATGCAAGATGATTGCCGGCGGAAACTTGTATCTGGCCCTGCCGGATTTGTTTGTTCAATGCCTCGGTGACGTCGGCCAGTCCGTTCGGGAAAAATGTACCGTATTCGGCTTTGATAATCTTCAGTTCGGGCAAAGGCGTTATTTGCTGCGGGAGAAGCTCCATCTTTGTTCGGACAATGTGCTCGGTTGCCGGTTTGCGGAAAACAACAAAGAGCGAACCTTCCGGGTCAAACGGGATGGGAACTGTTGTCGTTCCGTCTGCATGGCTTTGCCATACGGCGGCATCTTTGATTTCTCCCGTTAGCGGGTTCCATATTTCCGGTTGTTTGCCGGAAATCCGGAAACGGCAGGTGTCCAGGAAACCTACCTTCTGAGAGTTTACAATAAAGTAGATGTCCGCATCATCCGTAATCCGGTGGACAAAACTGAATGCCTTGCCGGTTACCTTCGCAGAACAGTCGGGAACCAATCCTTTCTTATCCAGTATTTCCCGGATGGAACAGTCGGTAATCCAATGGTTCTCCCATAGCTCATCCGCCAGGCGGGCAACTTGTTTATCGCATTGGGGATATCCGCATAAGCTGGGGGAATGTTGCGGCTTCGGTCCGATAATTGTAGCACCGGCCTTGGCAAGTTCGCCTATCTTTTGTAGTAATTCCGGGGTTATCCATTTCGTTTCCGGTAGAACCATAATCCGGTACTTTCCTCCAACCGGCGTATAAATCCAGCCATCCTTTACGGTTAAAGAAGCCATATTGGGTGTTCCTATCAAATCGTAGTCGTAACCTGATTCCCTGATTTCCGGTTTTAGAATGGCGTCATTCGGAGATGATTCGCCGGCAAAGACTAAAATATCGGCTGCATACCGTCCTTGTTGAAGCAGGAATTGGGAGCGGGATAGATAATTCAGGAAAGCTGTGCTTTGTTCCCACCAGGTATTCAATCGGTTGAAGTCGAAACCGTAGGTTCCTAATGTCATACCGGGAGCAGCATTCCAGGGTTGATGCACATAGGTATGGAATATCAAACGGTTGATTCCTTCCGTCCAGGCTCTGTCTCCAATCGGTTTGAGGCTTGCCGGATGGTCCGACCATCCGCCCAGGTTGGTAAATGATTCGGCTCCTACAAAAGGTTTGCCGTTTATATGTGCCGCAGAAGCAACAAATTTAGGAGAATCGAAAAAGATATTCTCGCCGGACCAGAATTCACTCATCACAATATCTCCCATAGCCCCGACCTGTAAACATTCGAAGGGTCCGCCATACGGTTCTATGGAAAGTTTTAATCCGGTCTGATGGCAAAGTTCCCTGAAATAACCGTAATAGTTCTCCGCCATCAGGTCGCCGATGGTCCGCCGGAAGTCCCAGAGAAAACGTTCCGTAATTTCTCCGCTATCTACATAATACCCAGCCAATGCCGGCAAGTAGGAGAGGCAGTCATATCCGCGAAGCCGTTTAAAGGCATCCCTGAAACCGGATGTCCAGTTATTACAGCCGACCTCGTAACTGTCGATAATGCAATTGACGAGAGTCGTGCCTGCCAGTGAACCCAGTTTATCCAGAATCGGTTTGATGCCGCCTTGCCAGTAAACATCTACTGCTGCGCGGCTCATTTTATCACATTCCAGTCCGCGTCCGCCGATGACGGCAGGATGGTTTTCTTCCCCATTAGGCGTATGCCCCAACCGTAAGATAATCCAGTCGCCTTTCGGGGCATCCCATTCTAAGGTACCGTCACTTGCCAATTTGGAAGTCAGGTTCAGTATCCGGTTTTTATCTACCAAAGCCGGTTGAGGGATTTCTTTTGTATCCGGTTCCAAATGATTCCGGAAAGAGTGGCCGGATAAAGATTTTAAAGCCAGATCATCAATCTTTGTTTCCTGTTGCGGCTTGGGAAATGCCAGGACGGCAATGTCTTTGTAATAATTCAATTTGGTAGGGGGTAAGGGTAATTTCCCTTTGAACCTGTTTCCGCCTTTGTGCTGTACTTCACTGTAAACAACCGTTTGCATGGCATGTTCGGGAGTGACCCACGGTCCGCCGCTTGAAGACCAGCCGGCTCCGTTATGGAATCCGATTTCAAGTCCTAAACGTTGAGCCTCCTGCACGGCGAACTTAAAAAGCTCCAGCCATTCAGGACTCAGGTATGTGACAGGTCCTTCCGGATAACCCATATCTCCGTTAAATATTTGGGCTTCTTGGATTCCGACCCGTTGCATTGCTTCCAAATCGGCGGTAATCCCTTCTTTGGAAATATTCCCGTTCAACCAGTGCCACCAGGTACGTACCTTAGCCGAAGCCGGTGGATTGGTAAAGCCTGCCCGTAAAGAATCACTGGCAAGCACATCAACAGTGCTTGCCAGTAAACTCAAACTTACTAAAAGTATATATTTGATTCGATTCATATTCATAAACTGCATGTAATCTGATAATGTCCGGATTGTATTTGGAACGTATTCAGTTCATCGGATTGTTCCTTGTTGATAGATACTGTTTTCGCTTCAACCGGCAAAGTCAATGTAGCTTCGCATCCTACCGGTATGTAAATATCCATATTGAAGGAAGTATCTGTTTTTTCCCATTTTACTTTTAAAGGTCCGTAAGGCGTATCTTTTGAAACATCTACCCAAGTAAGCCCGTTTACCAACTGGGGTTGGATAAATACATGTTTGTATCCCGGAGCCTTTTCGTCCGGCAGAATACCGCCTAATGCCTGATAGAACCAGGAACCGATACCGTTATAGCAATTGTGGATATGGCTGCGTTCTCCATTCCAGTGTTCCCAGGTCGTTGTCGCCCCGTTATCCAGCATATAGAGATAACCCGGATAATCTCTTTTCTTCAACATCTTATACATGAAATCGGCTTGCCGGTTCTTTACCGCCCATTCCGTAATCACGGGAATGCCGACTAATCCGGTTGACAAATGTCCTTTAAAGCGTTCTGCCGTAACGCTGAACAAGGTATTCAGTACCTTCGGTAACTCTTCCTGTGGTGTGGCGCCGGCTAACATCGGATAAATCAAATCAATCTGGGTTCCTGTCGAGTAGCTTTGCTTTTCCGGGTCGTAAAACGTTTTATGAATGAGTGCTTTCAGGTTTTCAGCTTTTTCCTTGTAGGGTTGTATATCCTGGCTTTTCCCTAAAACTTCGGCTATTTTGGCCATTGTCTGGTAACAAACCACCATAAAGCTGTTGTTCACGACATCGATTGACATCGGATTGGTCTGGTCTATTCCTATAGGCGTTGCCCAGTCGCCCAGATACCAGTTGCGGTATTCCGTACTCGGCCAGGGTCTTAATAACCCGTCCGGCGAATATTTTTGGGCGTATCCCAACCACTGTTGCATATACGGATAGTAACGTTCCAATAAACGGCGGTCTCCATAATTTACATACGTCTGCCATGAACCGGTAATAATGAATCCGCACCAATACGGGCCGCCGCCAGCTGAGAATGGATTCGGTGCCGTGTGAGGCATACTGCCGTCTTCGCGAATGCAATCCGCCCATGCCTGCATCCAGTTGGTATAAAGAGGCGCCATATTAAACATCGTCTGTATGGTTAAAGTCGAGGCATTGCCGTCTCCACCGTACCCTAATCTTTCAACATGCGGGCAGTCTACCATATCACCACCCAGAGTCAGGCAGCCTAATGTGTAGTGTATCATTTGATGGATTGCATTCAGATCTTTATCCGAAGAAGAGAAAGAGGAATTTCCGTCATAATCCGTGTGAATCAGGCAAGCTGTAATATCCGATAATGCCGGTACTTCTTTCAGGTTGGATATTTTCAGATAACGGTAAGCATGATAATTGAATTTGTTGGTGAAGGATTCGTTTTCCTGGCCGGAGGCGATATACATATCACAGTTTGAATTGTCTCTGAACTGGCCTTTTTCATCCAGGAAATCGCAATAGCTTATTTGTATCTTTTGTCCCTTTTCCAAACGGGGGAATTTAATCTTTGTCCAGCCGGTGAAATTGGTTCCCATATCGAAAGTCCAGGTTTTATCGCCTGCCGGCTTGAATGAAACCGGATGGAACTCTTTTTGTATCCGGTTCGGTTCAACCATCTGTGGGGTGGTAGGATGGGAAGGAATAATTACCTCTTTGGTTGCTCCCCAAGTGGCTTTGTTCAAAGATTTGGCTGTTAAATCCGGAAGGAATTTGGAGGCGTCTACAATCTCTCCACCTAACTGATATTTTCGCCAGGTCGATTCGTATCCGCTTTCCCGGGCAGTCCAAGAGTCATCTGTTATTAAAGAAGTAGTCCAGTTACCTTCTTTTTCGGTTTCCAACTGGGCACGGACAAACGGGCCGCCTTCTATCACACCGGGCAGGTCTCCATGATACCAGCCTTGTCCTAACCAGATAACCAGATTGTTTTCTCCTTTTTTAAGGAATTTGGCTATATCGTAGGTTACGGATAATGACCGTTTGTTGAACTGGGATACGGCAGGAGCCAATACGGCGTCACTTACCGGTTGCCCGTTCAGATAAACTTCGTGGTATCCTAAAGAATTTACGTGCAGTAAGGCTTTTTGTCCGTCATTATTCCATTCGAATGTTTTCCGGAACTGGGGAGAGCAGGGTGGCTCCTGTTCGTAACTTATGCCGATGTATTTGGCTTTCCAATCATTTTCATTCAGGAGCCCTACGGCAAAAGAAGCCGGTTTACTCCACGGGGTGGCATTTCCGTCTTCGTCCCATACGCGGACTTTCCAATAGGCAAAACTTTTGGAAGCTAACGGAGTTCCCTGATAGGCAACCCAGACGGATTCGTCCGAATCTTTCTTTCCGGAATCCCATAAATCCGTTTTTCCTTCGGACAAAAGTTTCTCTGAAGATGCGACGAGGATTTGGTAAGCGGTTTGTTTACTCCCCTGTTTGCCGGAGTGAAGCTGCCAACTAAAATGGGGCGATGTATTATCGATTCCCAACGGATTATCCAGTTCTTCACACTGTAGCTTCTCTATCTCCACAGACGAATTTGAATTACAGGAGATGACAACGAGCGCCACGAATAGCAGGCACACATTTCTAATTAAAAGGTTCTTCATATTAGCGGTTTTTTTAGATGTTTCAAAGATAGTGCAAGCCGGGACAGCCGCCTATCTTCTCTTTGTTTTTTCCTTTGAAACAAAGATAAGACATTTTGTTAAAAAAAAACAGGCTGTACCTTGACTTCCTGTGAATGAAAGGTACAGCCCTCAAAACTTACCAACCCGGATTCTGTTCCAGTTTCACATCTTTATTCGTGTCTATCACAGTCTGGGGAATCGGCCATAAATTAAATGTTTTATTTAAAGTGGTACGGGGATAATCCCAGTAAGCATACTTTTTAATACGGTCCACAGCAACGGTTCCGCCCATTCGCAATAAGGTATTCCAGCGGCATTCCTCATAAACCAGTTCTCTGGCCCGTTCATCCAGAATCAAATCCAGATTCACGTCGGCGGAAGAAACTCTATATTTACATTTAGCCCTGTCGCGCAACATATTGATATCCGAAGCAGCTCCTCCTGTGTCGCCTAATCTTAGTTTGGCCTCGGCTCTCAACAGAATGGTTTCCGGCAAACGAATCAGGTAATCGTCCCTGAAGCCATGCGAACGGTTTTCTCCGTCTTCAATGCCGACATATTTGTCGGGACCGACTTTGCAGGATATAGGATATAGCTGGGTCGTTGCCACATCATTCTTTTTACCGGAAGCATCTTCACGATACAGTACAGACCACGGGATCAGTTTGCCGTAGTAGGGAGTTCCCGGTACGTTTCCTAATATCGTGCGGCGAAAAACAGCATCGGAATTTCTCATATCTTCATTCCATTTGTCTTCATAAATCACATCCCGGGTATAGAAAGTAGGTTGCACGGCACAGGTTCCCAAACCTCCTACATCTTCCATGGAACCGGTTGCGTATTCACCTCCCTGGTCTCTGAATACCGGACAATAATATCCTGTGTATATCGTACCTTGGGCACCTTCCTGTTTGTATACGTCGTAATCGAACTGAGCCACCCAGATGGCTTCTTTGTTACCGGACTGGAAGTCTTGGTTTCCAACCTGGTACAGGTCCCAGAATACATTTCCTTCGATCTTGTGTCCGGCTTTTTCATACAGGTGGGCCTCTGTTTGTTCTGCATCTGTGCTGGCATAATAAAACTCAGGGTTTTCTGTTGCACGTGTTCCAAAACGTTCGGTCATCAGATTATATATTCCGCCGTCGATAACCGCATCTGCATATTCGACTGCTTTGGTATAAGCTGAAGTGGCATCACCTCCTTCTTCAGATAGCACAACCCCTTTGTCTATATATAATTGACATAAATTATGCTGGGCAGCGGCACGAACCAGTCTTCCGGCTTCGGAGGTCGTTTCCGGCAGGTCATTCAAGCAGTCTTCTAATTCATCTATGGCAAACTGATAGGTCTCCAGACGTGTGGAACGGGTGTAGTCGTAACGGGGTTCCGTAGTTAAATCCGTTACAATGGGGACACCTCCGAACAATTCGCCTAAATTACGGTAGGCGAATGCCCTGAAGAAACGTGCTTCCGCTATAATCCGGGCTTTTTCATCTTCTGATGCCCAAACTATATTTTCCAGATTTGCGGCTGCAAGTGCCGTATTGGCAATATTGATTAATTGATAAAACGCTGAATACGTGCAGAAAAAGCCTTTCGTTTGCGAATTTAGAATACTGTAGTCGTTGAAGCGGTTCCCTAAGCGGATTGTGGCAACATCATACATATCCGTACCATTTCCCAACCGGTAGGCATACCAGTCCAAATCCCAGTTTTCATGAGGGCAATAGATCAGGCGGACATGGGCGTAACAACTCGTAACAACCTGGTTAACCTGGCTCGACGTAGTAAAGATATTATCTATTGTATAAAAAGTTTCCGGATTTTCCGTTAGAAAAGCATTATCGTTACAACTGAACAGGAGAGAGGATAATGCTAATATTCCTATATTAATACTTGTTTTCATAACTGTATAGTATTAAGATTAAAAACTAATGTTTGCACCTAATGACAAGGTGGTTGCTACGGGGTAAGTGCCGCTCGTCAGCACATTTCCCAATTCCGGGTCGCCGCCTTTCCAACCTGTTATGGTTGCTAAATTCTTACCGGAGAAGAAGACTTTCAGCCTGTTGATTCCGATATTTTTAATTCCCGGCATATTGAATGTATAAGACAAGGTTATGTCTTGCAGTCTGACGTATGCCCGGCTTTGCAAACCTAAGAATTTACTGTCTCCGGTAAACCAGGCTGCAGGATACTTGTTGCTCGGATTTGCTTCCGTCCAGTAAGGAACATAAATGTTGTTGGCACTGAAGAAATCGGCTCTGCCTGCCATATAAGCCGGCAAATTGCTTTCCTGGAAATAACCGTTGCCTCCGAATGTACCGGTAAATAAAACGTACAGTTCCAGGTTTTTCCAAGAAACCGTGTTCCCGAGGCTTAATTTGAAGCGTGGGTCTTTATTTCCAACAATGACACGGTCGTCGACAGTTATTGTACCCTTACCATCTATGTCAACGTATTTAGGAGTTCCTGCTTCTACACCATTGGCTTTGATGTATTCGATATCGCTCTGTTGTACAATGCCGTCTTGTTTATATCCGTAAATAGAATGAATGGATTCCCCAATGAACAGGTTGTTACCGATGTCGTCATCTTCTTTTCCGTCACCATCCAAATCTTCTCCATATAAACGGGTCAGGCGGTTACGATTCAACCAGAAGGTCAAGCTGGTATTCCAGTTCCAGTCTTTAGTCTGAATGTTGACCGAACGAAGCGTTATTTCCACACCCCGGTTCTTTACTTCTCCCATCGATGATTTCATTTCGTTGAAACCGGTCATAGATGGTATGGTACGGTTGAATATCTGGTCGTACGTTTTGGAGAAGTAGATATCCAAATCTGCAAACAACCGGTTGTTTAACCAGGAAGATTCAAAACCGACATTCCAGGCTTCAGTTGTTTCCCAGCCCAGCAGTGTATTACCAATCATCTGCTGTTTGATTCCGTATGAAGGAATACCTGTGTTGCCGAAAGGATAAAAGATTCCACCGGAAGAGCCGGCATTAACTGTAGATAATGTGCCGTAAGCATCTATTCCCTGATTACCGTTTTTACCCCATGACAGTTTGAGTTTTAAGTCATCCAAAAATTCGGCTGATTTCATGAAAGACTCATTGGAGATACGCCAGGCGGCTCCTACTGCGCCGAAATTACCCCATTTATTCTGGGAACCGAATACGGAAGCTCCGTCCCTTCGGTAAGAACCTGTTATATAATAGGTATCGTTAAATGAATAAGAAACTCTGGCAAAATAACCGATATTTCTCCTTAGCGTATTGTTGTTATTCAGTTTCTGTATTTTTGCATAGTGCAAACCGTTCGCACCTAAAATCGTATTACCGTTGGCAGAAAAATCGGAGCCTGTCATCTTTTCATCTTTAATCCGTTTGCTATCCCGGGTGGCAACAGCGGTTAAATCGATCGTATGTTTGCCGAAAGTATTTTTGTAGTTCAGGATATTGTCCAGTACCCAGCTTGTTGTTTTGATGTTCTGGTTGAAACCATTTGCGTTTGCCAGATAATTTTGTTGGGTTGTGATGGAATAACGGTTTTCGTCATCAAAAGGACCGATTGGTGCATAATAGGATTCATGATAGAATTGCTCGACTCTCCTGTAGTCTAAGTTTCCTGAATAATTTAAACGATAACTTAAGCCTTTGACCCAAGGTAGTTTTACAACCATGTAGGCATTCGCCCTGAAATTGTTTCTTAAATCTACATCATCCAGATTATCCGATTCCACACCCCACAACGGGTTCATCGCTTCACTTTGGCCGTTCGGATATTTTTCCAGTAAGGAGGTAGAGTTGCCACGGTACATCATGTCATAAGGTGTAAGGATTTGCGCATTGCTTAAATTAGCTCCCACACCGGAATAATCGGAATATGTATACGCTGCATCGACGCCGATTTGCAACCAACTGGTGATGTCCGTATTTATTTTACCGAGAACGGTCATTCTTGAGAAGTTGTCTCCCTTTACAATACCTTTGTTATCGGCATATGAGGTCGATATGTAATAGTTCATCTTTTCTCCGGCTCCGGATACCGACACCTGATAATCCTGCATCCAGCCTGTACGGGTTGCTTCGTCCAACCAGTCGATTTCACGTCCTGCATCGTAATTTAATTTTTGCTGGCTGAATAAAAAGCTGTAATCATCGTATTTGTTTTTATCGCGGACCATGTTCAGCCATTGTTCGCCGTGCATCAGTTCCGGACGGCGATGCCAGTTTTGCATGCTACCTGTTACATTCATATTGATAACGGGCTTACCCACTTTTCCTTTTTTGGTGGAAATCACGATGACACCATTTGCGGAGCGGGAACCATAAGCGGCAGCGGATGTCGCATCTTTCAAGATATCAAATGAGGCAATATCGTTGGGATTGATATCACTGATATTTCCCATAAAGATAATTCCATCGACAACAATCAAGGGATCATTGGAACCGGAGATAGAATTTTGCCCGCGAATCTGGATAGAGGGTTGTCCTCCTGCCGAGTTTGTTGCACCGATGTCCAAACCGGAAACATTGCCTTTTAAAGATTCCAGAGCATTCATATTCGGAGAAAGGGCAATTGGTGAATTTTCAAGTTTCAAAGAACTGACAGAACCTGTGAAATCCTTTTTAGTGGTTGTTCCGTAACCTATTACAACCACTTCGTCCAATGCTTCCGAATCTTCTTGCAGGACGATATTCAGGGAGTTTTGCCCTTGGATGCTAATGTCCAGCGGTTTATAACCGATGTAGGAAATCGTCAGTATGGCTGTTGATGGTATATCCGCAAATGTAAATTCTCCTTCCGTGTCGGTGATGGTTCCGTTCGTTGTACCTTTTACTACGATGTTTGCTCCTATGATAGGTTCTCCATTGACATCCTTTACGGTTCCCGTAAATTTCCGGAGCGCTTGCTGGAGTGAATTAGCATAGCTTTCCTTTTTCATCAGCATAATATTGCTGCCTTCTATCGCATAGGATATGTCTGTCTGGTTGAAGACAGAATGAAGAACATCCGCTACTGTCTGGTCTTTGGCATTCACCGAGACTTTACGGTTCAAATCGACTTCCCGGGTATTGTAGATAAAAAGATAATCAGTCTGTCTCTCGATCTCTTCAAGGACTTTCTGCGTTTCGGCATTATTCACATGAATATTGACACGCATGTTTTGTGAGCGAACAGAAGCCAATAACCCTGTGGTAAAAATAAATAGTGTTATTAAAGTTAACTTCATGACTCGGAGTGTTTTATTTTTCATACATTTGTAATTCTTAATGTTAGTACTAATGATTTAAGTTGAAATCAGTGCTGACTTCCGCCGGGAGATGCTGCAACCATTTCCCGGTTTTTATTTCAGACCGATAAAGTTATTAACAGTCTTGTTTCATAGGCATATCGATTTAATGGTGAACAAATAAGTTTATTTTATGATAATCAGGTTTTTATCATCGTTTTTAGTATACGTGAATTTATGTTTTAGCTGGAGCACTTTCAGTACATGGTCGATGCCATCCTTTATCCTGAATTTTCCGGAATAACGGTATTGGAGTAAGGATGGGCGTTGCACGTCGATTTTAATATCATAATAGAGTTCCAGCTTTTCTATCAGGCTTTGAACCGATTCATCTTCGAAACAGAATAGACCTTCCTTCCATTTGAAATAGTTATAATCCGGTATCAGGGAGGTTTGTAAAGTCCCTTGATCTGCAATAGCAATCTCATTGGGTTTCAGGCGTAGCCGTTGAGGCATATCCGGGGATGAAATTTCCACACTTCCTTTTAAAAGGGCCGTTTCAAATGAAGAGCTGTTATGGTATGCTTTTACATTAAACTCGGTACCCAGTACATGGATTGCATATTTCCCGGTTTGTACGGTAAAAGGACGTTTTTGGTCATGGCAGACAGAGAAGTACCCTTCACCATCGAGTTCAACATTCCGGGAATTTGTACTGAACCGTTCCGGGAATTTTAGGGTAGAGCGGGAATTTAGCCAGACATGTGTCCCATCTGTTAATGTAAGTTCGGCCCGTTGACCGGTAGGGACATGTATCGTTTGCATTTGTATCTCTTCCGGTTCCTGTTGTATGAATTGCTTGGTTACAAAGAAACCGATTAAAAAGATAGCGGCTATTTTTAATGATTCGATAACAATCCGGCGTATAGGCAGCGTTTGTTTTTTGTGTGCAATTTTTTCTTTAGGCTTTGTTTGCCAAAGTGAAATATCGTATAGTTTGCGCATCGCAAGAAACTCACGCATGTTTGCCGGATCTTCATTCAGCCATTGTGTAATGCGTCCTCTTTCTTCGTCAGACACTTCGCCTCGAATATATCGTAGTAGCAGTTCTTCCATGGTATGTTTTTTATCGTTTTCTTATTAATAACGATAAAGTGGTCTCATACCCTAGTGGAAATACAGAAAAAATCAGGAAAAAATAAAATAAAACAGCGGAAGGTAATCTTTTAAGCCTATACGCAAGGCTTTTAGTGATTTTGTGATATGATATTCCACACCTTTTACTGTGAGATTTGTTTCATCGGCTATTTCTTTTGCCGTCTTATTTTCGAAACGGCTCATTTCGAATACACGTCGAGTCTGTTCGGGAAGGGTTTGCAGCGTTCTTTGGATAATTGTTTGGATTTCATCAGAAAATATTTCTTCCGGGTTGCAAATTTCAAGTGTGGAAATGCGAATATTCAATTCCTGGTTATTTAGTTCTATCAGGTTTTCAATTGCGGCATCATGGACAGCTTTATGGCGCAGATAGTCCAGTGACTTGTTTTTTAATATCGTAAGCAGGAGGGCTTCTGTTATCTCTCCTTCATTCTTAGAAATTGCCTTCCAGTATTTTACCAGTGATTCGGATACGATATCTTCCGCTACCATATCATCATGCACATATGATTTGGTAAACAGGAATGATCGCCGGTAATTTTGTTCGTAAATAATGTTGAAATCTTTCTCTTTCATCTCCAATGCCCATTCGGCGGTAAATGTAGAAATTTTTGGATAGAAAAATGATTTTGGGAAGAAAAAGATATATTCTTTGGATTTTGTAAAAATAGATGACGCCGATGGCACAGCCTGAAAAACGGGTCTGCGCTGCCGGCGTCATTCGTGTTCACTATTACCTTACTCTTATACTACTTTTAATCCGGCCTGTAGTGTCAGCATTTCTTTAGGCACCGATTTCTTAATGCTTTCAATCAGGATACCGGAAACACTGTGGCGGATGAAATCTTTACGGGTTACGAATACGATTTCGCGGGCAGGCTTGGGGATGGCAAACGGGCGAACCAGTTCTTTTTGCTCATTGCTTAACTGGTAAGTAGCCAGTTCGGGAATGAAGGTAATGCCATTACCACTTTCCACCATACGCATAAATGTCTCGAGGCTACCCAGACGATAAGATGCCTGATGAAGTTTCACCTTTTCCATTTGGCAGAAACGCATCAACTGGTCGCGGAAACAATGGCCTTCGTCCAACAGCCACAGACGTTCGTCGCTGATGTCTGCCGTGCGGAGAAGGTCTTTTTTGAATACCGCTTCGTTCTTGGCCACATACCCGTAGAATTGTTCGTAGAAAAGTACGTCTCCCTGTAATTGCATTTCCGTAGGCTGGTTGGCAATAATTGCCGCATCCACTTCACCATTCAGCAAAGCCGCCATGGTCGGGGCTGTTTTCATTTCCAGGATACGTATATCCAAATCAGGGTGCTTTTCTGCAACCTGCTGGAAGAAACGGGGCAGGAGGTACGGCGCAATAGTCGGTAACACCGCCAGGCGGAAAGTACCTTTTAAAGATTGTTCTTCCTCATTTACGATATCTTTTATCAGAGAGGTCTGGTAAAGGACAACGCGTGCCTGGTCTATCACCTTACGTCCTGCCGGGGTAGGACATACCGGTTGCAGGTTACGGTCGAACAGTTTGATACCCAACTCGTCTTCCAGCTTCTGAATCATCATGCTGAGTGTCGGTTGCGTAACCCTGCAATGTTCTGCAGCTTTGGCGAAATGACGGTAGGTATCTACTGCCAGGATGTATTCAAGTTGTTGTATATTCATTTTTTATTTAGATGTATTAATTAGTATCTGAGAACAGGGGGGTAAATCTTGCCAATTGCAAAGATAAAAAAATCTGCAAGTATGTAGGCGTTTCTTTACAGTTTTGTTTCCAGATATTCCATCATGATACCTGTTTTGCGACGTGCATCGGCAACATCCGTTCCCCGTGCCAGCAAGACAGCCATGCGCCGGTGCCCGTGTACTTCCGGTTTGCCGAACAATCGCAGTTGGGTATCCGGTTGTTCCAGCACCTTGTCCAGGTTACCGAATGATAACTGATTACTTTCTCCTTCTACAACAACAGCACGTGATGCCCCGGGACCGTGGAAAGTAATATTCGGAACAGGCAATCCCAATACTGCACGTGCATGCAGGGCAAACTGGGATAAATCCTGGGTAATCATTGTGACCATCCCTGTGTCGTGAGGACGTGGAGAGACTTCACTGAAAATAACGTCTTCTCCTTTTACAAACAGTTCGACTCCGAAAATACCCCGTCCGCCTAAAGCTTCGGTGATTTTGCCTGCTATCGCGCGGGCTTTTTCTTTTGCTACAGGACTCATGACCTGCGGTTGCCAGGATTCGCGATAGTCTCCGTCCACCTGGATATGTCCTACCGGTTCGAGGAATGAAGTACCTCCTATATGGCGAACTGTCAATTGGGTGATTTCGTAATCGAAATCTACGAAACCTTCCACTATGACTTTACCCGCTCCGGCGCGTCCGCCTTCCTGTGCATACAACCAGGCATGATTTATATCTTCTTCTTTACGGATTACACTTTGTCCGTGTCCGCTCGAACTCATAATCGGTTTTACCACGCACGGCATACCGATTACTTTTACCGCTTCAATAAATTCTTCTTCTGTAGAAGCAAAGCGGTAAGGAGAAGTAGGCAAGCCCAGTTCTTCGGCTGCCAGCCGGCGGATACCCTCCCTGTTCATCGTCAGCCAGGTTGCTTTGGCTGTAGGAATCACATGGAAGCCTTCGTTTTCCAGTTCCATTAATGTTTGGGTAGCAATGGCCTCCACTTCGGGAACGATATAATCAGGCTTTTCTTTTTCAATGATTTCGCGTAGAGCCTGCCCGTCAAGCATGGATACGATATATGAACGGTGGGCTACCTGCATTGCCGGAGCATCCGGGTATTTATCCAAAGCGATTACTTCAACACCGTAACGTTGTAATTCAATTACAAATTCTTTTCCTAATTCACCGGAACCGCAGAGCAGCACTTTTGTAGCCGTTGCCGATTTGGGTGTACCAATTGTTATCATACTGTATTCTTATTATTGGGTTATACAAAATAGGATTTACAGACCTTCCTATTATTAAAGCTTACAAAGGTATGTTTTTTATCTCGTTCTTCATATGGATGGCAGATGATTGTTGACGACTATTAATAGAATAGATGCTATCTATGCCTGTATAAAAAATATCTGTTTGACAGGTGTTTACATCTGCCGTATCTTTGCAGTATAAGAAAAACGAAAGTATAACAATTAAAAGAATCGTAATATGAAAACATTAGATTATCTCCATTTGAACGAATCATCAGTAAATAACGTAGTAGCTGCTTTACAGCAATTATTAGCCGACTACCAGGTATTTTATACAAATCTTCGCGGTTTCCACTGGAACATTAAAGGACACGGTTTCTTTATCCTTCACAGCAAATTTGAAGAAATGTACAATGATGCCGCAGAAAAGGTGGACGAATTGGCTGAACGTATCCTGATGTTGGGTGGCGAACCTGCTAACAAATTTAGCGAATATCTGAAAGTGGCACGTGTAAAAGAAGTTTCCGGTGTATCTTGTGGCGATGAGGCTTTGAAGAACATCCTCGAAACCTACGGACAGTTTATCGCTGAAGAACGTAAATTGCTCTCTTTGGCTTCCGAAGCCGGCGACGAAGCTACTGTAGCTTTGATGAGCGATTACCTGAAAGAACAGGAAAAACTGGTTTGGATGCTGGTTGCATTCTCTACCGGTACTTGCAAAAAATCATGATGTGTAAGTGATTATTAATATTTTATTCATTGCGTTTGATCAAAGTCACCTCCGTGAGGAAGTGACTTTGTCGTTTGTATACCTTGCGTTATAAAATTTTCTTCCCTTCCACGAAGGTATCCTTTATGTTTATGTCTTCGTCGAAAATGATAATGTCCGCATCTTTTCCCGGTTCAATCGTTCCTTTCCGGTCAAGTATCCCCATGATTCGTGCGGGAGTTTCCGATGCCATCCGTACGGCATCTTCCAGTGGGATTTCTGCCTGTTTTACCATTGTCCGAATCAACCTGTCGGCGGTGGCAATGCTTCCTGCCAGGGCCGAGTGGTCGGCAAGTTTGCAAACTCCGTCTTCTATAATGATACGCGGGTCGAAGATGCGGGATGTTTCCCGGCAGGCGCCTGCTGCCATCGAATCCGTAACCAGTGCCGTACGTTCCACCCCTTTGAATTTATGAACCAGCTTTAATAATGCCGGGGGGACATGGATACCGTCCGCAATCACTTCTACTGTCATCCCGTCCATCAGGTAAATACTTTCAATTGTGCCTTCATGTTTATACTCCCTGTCTTTATGTAATCCTGTCATGGCATTATAGAAATGGGTGACATGGGTAAAACCTGCCTCATAACCGGCTTTTATTTCTTTGTAGTCGGCGGTGGTATGTGCCAGCGATACCACTACGCCCCGTTGGGAAACATAACCGGCAAAGTCCAGAGCCCCCGGCAGTTCCGGTGCTGCGCTCCATCGTTTGATACATGATGTGGAATCGAGTATTGCCTTGTATTCTTCCGGGCAGGGAAGGGAGATATATTCCGGTGGTTGTCCGCCTTTCATTTTCTCGTTCAGATAATTGCCTTCCAGATGAAGTCCGAGAACACTGGCTCCGTTGGTAGGGTGTGCCTGTACATATTCGCAGGTCTGTATGGCCTGTTGGAGCACATCGGGAGAAAAAACAGCCAGAGTTGCATACAGGGCTGTCGTACCGTGTAGGGCATGTGCCTTTGTAACAGCATTGAATGCTTCCGGCGTAGCTTCCAGAAAATCGTGTCCGCCACCGCCATGCACATGCATATCGATGCAGCCGGGAGTGACAAATAGTCCGGCGGCATCAATTACAATGGCTCCTTCAATGGGTGGGGTGGTTGTGGAAACTTCTGCTATTTTCCCGTCTTTTAGTACTACACAACCTTTTTTCAGCCATCCCGAAGGAGTAAGCACTTTGCCGTTTATTATCTGATATATTTTGCCCTTCATTGTCTTTTATTTTATTATCTGATGTTCAATTCTCTCTCACCGGAATGTGCAAATGTAATAAATCCATAGTTATGGTTTTTCCAATTCATAGTTATGATTTCGGAAAACCATAACTATGAATGAATCCTATTATTCTATTATTTCCCCGGTAATATCAACCGGTTCGCTATTGAAGGGGTCGATGATCGTATCCAATAAGACGGCAAATTCTTTCCGGCTGATTGTACGGTCGGGGTTATAATTGGTCAGTCCTACCGTTTTCCATAAATTGCTGGCAAGTTCAGGAGAGATATCTACTTCTTTATGGCTTGCATCCTCTACATTCAGACGGATTTCTTCAATCAGTTCGAATGCCTCTTGGATACTTGCCGGCTTGTCGGAAGGAGAGAGGTCGATATCCGGGTAATAATCTTTCAGTTCCGGCAACAGGGCATTGGCTGTCAGGCAGGAGTCCGCATCGAACCAGGTTTGATTTGCCCAGCCGCTGTGGGTTCCGCGCCCTTTCAAAATACCGGTGGCGCCAATCCGTTGTACCGCTTTGAAATATTTGTCCTGAACCGGAAGGTCGAGGTAAGGTAATAGATAGCAATTCGCATTTAACAAGGCACGTTGGACTCTCCGTACAGGAACTTCCGCCACTTTCAGGTCTTTTTTTACTGCCAGTGCAGCCAAAGCCCCTGCAGCCTGGCCTATTTCCATTAATACTGGTTGCAAGCGGGTAGTTCCATTGGCAAGGTTGGATACGGAAATGGACTTTTCCGTTACAATCAGGTCATCGGTATTTTCGGGGATAAGGGTACCCAAAGGCAATCCGAACGAAGGTACCGGATAAAATTGCAAATCTGGTAGTTCAGTCTGTCCCTGATAGCGACCATGATGATGGTCTACCGGATAGTCGCCTACGGCAATCGCTGTGCGGTATAGTTTTTGAGATTGTGTATATGGAGCAGTAATATCATTCAATGTGAAGCGGACTTTGCCATGAATACGGCGTGATTCGCGGTTGTAAGGGATAAACGGCAGTCTGTCGGCTGTAGGAAACTCGTCGTCTGCCAGCCCGAGGGTATTGTATCCCAATACGGTTTGTAAATAGTAGAGATAACAAAGCGTGAAGTTTTTCGCTTTTTTTAAAACTTCTTCCCGCTCTTTGGGGGAAAGTTCTATCAGGTTGGCATAATAGTCGTTTCCTTCGATAGGCCAGTTCAACATGTATTTGTTGTTCGGTAGTTTGCCGTAGCTCATCATCCGGTCGCAGTCCCATAAATGGCTTCCTTTTTGGGGATTTGTACAAAGATGCGTTTTGCAGGTACAATAAAAAAGGGAGGGATTGTAGTCCGCCGGTTCGGGGATGGTTACATCTTTTCCGTAATCTTTCAATATGGCGACATAGGTAATGTCCTGAATGATGTCGTTTGCTTTTTCCGGTGCAATCGTTTCGCCGGTGGTGTCGTGTGCATCCATTCCTATATCATATTTCACGCCACACATTTTGGCAACATCTCCCAATTCCGTCCCGTCTATTAAAATCCGGGTGTGGATGGTTTGTTGGTCATTGTTACTGTCTTTATAAGTAACTGCCCATCCTTTGGATGTCTTTTTTATTTCCTGGACCACCGATTTGTACCGGATATAGAGGAAAGGTTCGGCGTCTGCCATCTCCTGTAAAACTTTGTTCATGGCGGAAGGTTCCGCTGCTATTGTCGATACCCAGGAGGTGTGCATGGCATTTTCATTTCCATAGTGGTCGATTAATTTGTTCCGGAATTCACCGAATAGTCCGGAAGGCAGTTTGTAACATCCGTCGATGCAGCTTACTCCGGCGGAGGTGAGGGCACCGCCCAGCCATTCGTACTCTTCTAAAATAAGGGTTGGGACTTCCATTCGTGCAGCCTGGATACCGGCGGCGATTCCACTCGCTCCTCCGCCGATAACCAGTACGTCTACTTCTTGTTTCTGCTTGCAGGCAGTAAACAAAAACATTAATATTAAAACGAAAGTAAAGGGGTAGTTTTTTATCATCATCGCTATTTTTCTTTCTGAACTTAATTAGTTTATGTAGTTAATATTTCATTAGCAAATCGGGCATAATGTCCTTCCAGACCTTGCGCATACCGCCGGAGCACTTTCTCTGCCGTCTGGTTTTGGTCTCCGCACAGATACAGGCTTTTAGCCAGATGTAGTTCTTTTAGAATCCGGTTTCGATAAGTAATATCGTGAATATAGGGGATTATTCTCTCGCGTGCGACCGTGTATGATGGCAAGTCATTGTAGCGCATGCCTTCATATGTAAGCAAACGGTATAAGATCGGTACCGCTTTCCGGCTGCCTATGGTTTCGCATGCCATGGCAATAGCCCTGAAATGGGAGAAATAATCTTCCGGTTTCAGTAATTCCGCTTTTTCCAGAATGATGGGAAGTACAGTCTCGTCTTTCGTATTACCCAAAGCAATAATCAGACTGTCGAGCGGACTCATGCACTCGCCGAACTGGGCGGATGCCGTATAGTGCCATCCTTCATCCCATAGGGGATAGGAACGGATTTTATCAACCAGAATATCAGCATATTCTTTGTCGCCGAGTATACAGAGGATACTGGCGTAAATCAGTCTGTCGTGTTCCGGAAGGGAAGAAGAACTTATCTTTTCTCTTACAAGCCGGACGCATTTTTGTGGCTCCGTCAGCAGGATTTCCAATCCTTTATACTGGTCGGTGACGGTTTCGGCAGCTTGCCTGAATACTTTGTTATTGAATGTACCGGTATCTTTGTCTGCCAGTACACGTTGGGGCAATATTTCTTTTTCTACCAGGTGTTTCTGGATTTTTTTCATATTCATTTTCCGTAAGGGAGTTTGTTCCTTTACGGAGAGGGCGGCAAGATAGCCGACGGCATACCCCTGGTTCTGCAGACAAGGCTGCATACGGATAACCGGCATGGCATCGCGGTGTGCGCTCGCTCCAAGACCGGTTACGATAATGCCTTCAAGCCCTTTAGGCAATAAGGCGCGCAAAGGTACATCCGCATCATAAATAACATGCCGTTTGCCCGGAGGATTAAGGGTGAAATAATTGTCGATTGTCATGCCATGTGTGTCGAACGAACTTTGATGGTAGGAGATGGTATCCGGGTAACGGCGATGGTTAATTACATCGTAGACAGATATGGTATATTCGCCGGTGATGCGTCGTCGCTCGCGGGTCTGTGGGAGTTTTCCGATGTCATAATGACCCTTGTACTTGGCTTTTCCCTGTACATACAGGCGGCTTACGTCCAGAATATCCGTGTCATCTATCAGTGTCCAGTCCGTATTGTTATAGTAGTCGTTTAATTCAAAACGGGAAAGCCCGGCACCCTGTACGGCAAGTGTTTTTTCCCCTGTATATTCATATCCGGTTCCTGCGGCGATTGCAATGTCTGCACTTCCTGTACTGTCAATAATGCGATCAGCGAGCACAACGCCTCTTCCTTGTGGGGTGGAGACGATGATACCGGTCACTTTGTTGTTGTGTACCAGTGCCCCGCAACCTAAAATGCCATACCAAAGGTCGGCTTTATTCTTTCGCAGTTGCCGGCGATACCATTCTATTTTCCAGTCGGCACGGAAATCTGCATTCGATTTTAATTGCCGCGGATGGTCTGCCGGAGCCATGACTCGTACTTCCCTGTCTATCTCGGCTGTGAAACCCTTCCGGTAACCGTCCCAATAACGTCCGATGAATCCGAGGGTAGTCAGCCCTCCTAAACCATGCAGGTATTCCAATACCAACGTCCGTGCTTGTTGGCGTGCTGCGGATATACCCGCAGGAGCACCACTGGTTCCGCCTCCCATGACGATTACATCATATTTTCCTAATACGGGAAGGGTTCCGGCTGGGGAGTGAACAGAACCATAATCGGGTTGGGGGCGCAAAGGTTGAAGTATTTCTTTTACTTCGCCACAGTAACTACCGGTGTTTGATGGATAGAATACGGTTGTCTCCCGGGACAATGTGATGTCTGCAACACAGTTAGAAGCATGCTCTCCGATAACTTCACCCAGCATCATGCTCTGGACGGGACGTGCTACCCAAGCGGCCACTTTACGGGGCAGAGCGGCACAGGGACCTGTCACCCACAAATTAGGAATGCCTTTGCAGCAAAATGCATCTTTGGGTAAGGAACGGACAGACGGGACCGTCTCGATTCCATCCGGAGTATATTTGATAATATTGTGGACATAGTGTGCCCTTTCCAAAGATTCGGGTGATGTCGGTATATCCGGATGTTCCTTCTCCGGGATAATGTGCCAGGACGGGGTGTACCAAAGCAGGTCGGAACTGTCTACCTGGTCGGCATCCCAGGTTATATCGCGGATGAATTGTTCTGCATCCATCAGGGAGGCATACGACTTATCTTTCAGATCATAGTTGAATACGTATTTTATTACCGGATATTCTTTCCCTTCCGACCTGAATGTAAAAGGCAAAGTTTTGGCCGAAACAATCGCCGGATTTGCTTTTACGGTATTTCCTACAACCGTATATTCAAACACTTGTGTGCCGGGAGTGAAGGTGGTAAAACGTGCGTTGCACATTTCTGCCACTATGGCGCAGGGAGTTGCATCGATTATACCTTTACAGCGTATGGCTTGCCTGCCGGAACGGTTCGCTATTACGATACCGGCAATGTTGCCGCTTTGGTCTTTCAGCACGTTTGTGACGTAACTGCTGTACAGGAATGGGATGCCATTGTTTATCAGTTCGTTCTCCAACAATGTTTTTACCTGCAAAGGGGTAGGGGCTTTATGTTGTGTGTAAAGCAATTCCTCTTCGGAGCCAGCCCGGTATACTTCCCGGGGGTCGCTTTCCGGCAAGAATAGCTTGCGGGCAAGGGCTGTCTGTGGCTGTTCTTTTTTCTTATTTATTTGGTACATAAAAGAACCGCATATATCATCACCCAGATAAGGCATGCCGGCAACCAGAAATACTTTACTTCCGGCAATAGCGGCGGAAAGGGCGGAGGATACGGCTCCCGAACTACCGCCAACTACCACGATGTCTGTTTCACCGATGACAGGAATATCCCGTTCCTGCTCAGTACACCAAGTGGGTGTTTTAGTCACTTCCTTTATTTTATTTCCGGCTTCCGCCACGTTTCCGAAAGATGCCAGGGCACCACCGGCTGCTGTTACTTTTAAAAAATCTCTACGCGTTAACATGGTCTCTTTTTTTTAATAACCTTCATTCTGGGTCAGGTTCGGATTGCGGTCGCGTTCCAGTTGGGGAATCGGCCACAGTGCGAATTTCTTATCCCAGAATCTGTTCTTATCTCTTATTTTCAGTTTCTCTTTATAAGCCGTATAGTCCGGAATGTCGTTCAGGTCGGAACGTTCCGATGTTTTGAAGTTCGGAATGTCCGTAGCAGAGAGACCTTCGTAGCGGATACTTGGCAATGGAAGTCCGTAGCTGGGCTGTCCGTTTTCCAAATCACCAATACTCCAACGCCGCATATCAACATGATGTAATCCTTCGAGGGCAAGTTCCACTTTTCGCTCACGGCGTACCAACTGACGCATTTTTGTCTGGTTGCCTATCCGGTCTTCCGATACATTAGGCATTCCGGCACGGTTTCGTACCAAGTTGATGGCATCGTATACTGAGGGGTCGAGTTCTCCAAGTTCGATCTTTGCCTCGGCATAACTCAGCAATACTTCCGCATAACGCATAAGAGGAATATTACAGGATTGTGCACTAACGTTTTCTGCCGTTTCATTGCTGAACTTTGCCCATATGTATCCTACACCTGCATTACAGAAGCTTGCCCAGGCTGCTGCGCTGTTAATATCGGCATTATTTGCTGAATACCATTCTTTTGTGGCAAAATTATAGAATTTTGTTTCTGCATTATAGGCTTCCAAAATGTGGCATACAACGGTACCATTGTTGACAGTTACCGTGTCTCCATGCATCCATAGGGTGGAGTGGAATCGCGGGTCCCTGTTCTTTTGTGGGTGTTTCGGGTCATACAGCGGGGATTCGTCGATACGTTTTCCGTCAGTGCATTCGTAAGTGTCTGCCAGCATCATAGATGGGTGTCTTCCGGTTTGTCCCGTATTTCTGGATATTTGCCCGAAGGCTACCATATGAGTTTTCTTTGAACCTAAGTTGGAATACATGATTTCAAACAACATTTCTTTGCGAACATCGGCTTTCTCCTGCCCGGTGATATTAAACAAGTCGTCAAAATGAGTGGCAAGTGCCCGCTGTCCGATAACTTGTGATGCCGCCGTAGTTGCCGTACGGAAATATTCGATTCCTTTTCCTCCGTAATCGAGACTTCCTCCCAGTAGGGCTGCACGTGCTTTCAGACCGTAGGCAACAGCTCTGTCCACGCGTCCCCGTTCGGTTGCAGTCCAGGGCAGTTTGGTTGCAGCTTCTTCCAGGTCTTTCAGAATGAAATCGAGGACTTCTATTTTAGATACTCTTTTATCGGAGTATTGTTCGATCGATACCGGTTGAGTATAAAAAGGAATATCTCCGTATGTCGCAATCAGATTATAATAGGCGAAGGCACGCAATACTTTTATTTCTGCCAGGTATTGATGTGCTTTGTCGCCTAATCCGTCGATATAGCTTTTGGAACCTTCGATAACGGAATTGGAACGTGCAATTATTCCGTACATACTGCTCCAAAATGCCTGTACGGTTCCGTTGTCGGGATTTAAGGCACCTCCGGCTCCGATGGTCGTATTTTCGTTACGTTCCAGGGCGATTGCCGTTTGATGGTCGAGTGTGATACTGAAAGGGGTGGCATATGCCAGTTCTATACTGATGGCATTGTATACGCCCGATGCCCCGGCTTTTATCGTCGCTTCGGTTTTATAAAAGTCTTTAGATGAATAGTCGGATGGGTTTCTGTCCAGAAAATCCGAACAGGAAGTGAATATAAGCCCGCTTACTAAGTAAATAGATATATTGGAGAGTAACTTTTTCATAACTGTATATATTAAAAACGAATGTCAACGCCTAAAGTGAAAGTTTTCAGAAGAGGATAACAACTACCGTTGCTCACACTGCTTTCCGGGTCGTAACCCTTGTATGCATTGGTGATGGTGAAGAGGTTCTGACCGCTTACGAAGAAGCGCAGATGTTCTATTTTCGCTTTGCTGATGATATGTTTCGGTAGTTTGTAACCGACAACTATATTCTTCAGGCGTACGTAAGCGCCACTTCTGATCCAGAAATCGGAAACAATATTGTTCGGATTATTGCCGGAACCGTCGATAAGCAGAACAGGAAATTCCGCATCCCTGTTTTCCGGAGTCCAGTAATCCAATTGGTTTTTAAAGATTGTGCGTCCTACCCAGAACGGGCGTGCCCCGGCTCCCGTATACAACAGGTCTTTTTTCCCTACCCCCTGAAAGAACAGTGAGAAGTCGAAGTCCTGCCATTCGGCAGACATATTCAGCCCGAATTCAAAATGCGGGTACGGGTCTCCGATAACGGTACGGTCGTAATCGTCTATTTTTCCATCCGGTTCTCCATTAGGACCGCTGATGTCCTTATATTTGATATATCCCGGTTTGACATTGGCTTTGTTGCCGCTATACACAGGCGAATTGTCTATTTCTTCCTGTGTTTGGAAATATCCGTCGGATACATAGCCATACCAGGAATAGAGGGGCAGTCCCTCTTTGGTAATCTGGGTACCTATATATTCCTTGCCAAACAGGTTGGTTACTTTGCAGGTCACATCCGACAGGGTTCCGGTGATGGAGTAATTGACCTCTTCGATACGGTCGCGCCAACTGATGGATAAGTCCCATCCCTTGTTCCTCATCGAACCGGCATTTTCCCAGGGGGAAGAAAGCCCTACATACATAGGGATAGGGAATTGTTGCAGCATATTGTTGATGTTGCGGATATAATAATCGAAAGTCATGGTTAGCCGGGAGTTTAACAGTCCGGCATCCAAACCGATATTAAACTGGGTAGACTTCTCCCAGGATATTTTTTCATTGGCAACTTGCGTCTGTCCGACTCCTGTTCCCAGTTTCTTATCGAACCAGTAACCGAAACCGGTACCGATAGATGCGGCATAGGGATGGAAGATAGCATTACCACCCAGTATAATATCCTGATTACCCAATGTACCGTATGAGGCTCTGAGTTTTAAATTATCTACAATCTTTTTGGCCGGTTTGAAAAAGGCCTCTTCCGAGATTCTCCAACCAGCCGAGACAGACGGGAAGAAACCCCAGCGGTGTGCTTTCAGGAAACGGGATGAAGCATCCCAGCGTCCGTTTAGCTCCAGCAGGTAACGTTCTGCGAATGAATAGTTGATGCGGGCAAAATAGGAAACCATTGCTAACTCCGAACGTCCGCCGGAGTTGGTTGCCGTAGATACGTCCCCGTGGTTTATTTCGTTGTGCCCGTCGAACTCATAGCCTTTACGGCTGGCACTGAAACTATGTATTTTGCGTTCTTCGGTCTGCATACCTCCCAACACTTTGAAATAGTTTTTGGCAAAGGTTTTTTCGTAAGAGGCTTGCAGGTTAAACTGGTTGTAAATACTTTGGCTCCAGCTTTCGTTTTTATAATTGCCTGCAGCTGGGTAACTTGTTTTGAATACCCCTTTTTCATAGGTATCGTAAGGCTGGATAAAATAGTCGGATTTGTATTCAACTTTTCGGCTACTGTAGCTTGCCATAGCATCGAAGCCTTCAAAAGGTTTTAGCTGGATGGTACCCTTGATTCCTAATTCGGGTGTGACCCCGGTTTTGATACCTCCTGCTTTGGCGGCAGCTATCGGGTTGTCTCCGTTTTGGCCGAAGCCCCAGGTTCCGTCGTTGTTTACTCCGGAAAGGACAGGGGTGAAAGTCAATGCTTTATTGATGATGCTTTCCGGGCTGTCCAGACAGGGATTGACGGCTTTGGACTGGCGGACGTTTACATCCAGACCGATTTTCATCCATTTGGTGACTTGTGCATCGGAATTCAGGCGAAGCGTCATTCGGGAATAATCGTTGTTGGATACTAAACCGTCCTGGTAAAAGTATCCGGCATTGGCATATAAATGGAATATCTTAGAACCTCCGCTCAGGCTGACGGAGTGATTGTGGCTGAATGTCTGCTTTTTGATGACTTGGTCTTTCCAGTTCGTATCATAATAGTTGAAATTGTCGGCACCCTGGGTTTTGTAGATGTCGATGATTTCCTTTGAATATTGCGGGTCCATGTTGGCATTGGCGCGTGCCACATTTACAGCTTCCATATATTCGATGGCATTTACCGGTTCGGGCATGAAGGTAGGGGTATTGAGATTGGCGTATCCGCTGTAAGATACTTTGATTCCTTCTTGCCCGGCTCGTTTGGTGGTTATCAGGATGACACCGTTGGAAGCTCTCGAACCATAGATGGAAGCAGAGGCGGCATCTTTCAGTACCGATATGGATTCGATGGCATTCATATCGACATTATTCATATCTCCTTCCACGCCATCGATAAGTATTAACGGGGTAGTGGATGAGTTCAGGGAACCGGTCCCACGCATCCGGATACTGCCGTAGTCGGCTCCCGGTCGTCCGGATGACTGGATGATAGAGACTCCGGGCACTAATCCCTGTAAAGCCGTTGAAACGTTCGGAACACTACGTTTAACCAATTCGGAATTGGATACATTTTGAACGGACCCTGTCAGGTTTACTTTTTTCTGCGTACCGTATCCCACGACGACTACTTCTTCCAATGCCTGGGTATCTTCAAGTAATGTGGTGTTATATACATTTTTCTGTCCTATTTTGACGGTGTGTGGATTATAGCCTATATAGGAAAAGGTAAGTGTTGCGTGTTCCGGTACGTTCTCAATACTGTAATAGCCGTTTTCGTCAGTGATGGAGCCATTGGTTGTTCCGGTCACAACAACATTTACTCCAATCAAAGGCTCTTCATTATGGTCGATAACGTAGCCTGTGATTCTTTTGGGAGGGTGATTTTTGTTTTTGGGTTGTATAGCGGTCTGGGCCTGTGCCACCTGAAATAAAAAAAGAAGTAAACTCAGGCAAAATAGCAGCCTAAGCGCGTAAAGAGGGTTAGTCATAGTAAAATAAATTTAAGATTAAACATGGGTTATATTTTTATAAGACACAATAACTTCCCGAACTACTTACAGAATTGTAGTAAAAAATTTTACTTTTGTGGAATAGACACTGTGTATTAACCTTATTAATAATAGAAAAACATGGCACGTCCTGTAACATTATGTACCCTTCAATGGGGAGATTTACCACTTGAAGTCGTTTGCGAGAAAGCAAAATCTTTCGGATATGACGGTTTGGAATTGGGGCTACCCGCACATCTGGATGTCCGTAGTACGGACCCTGCGTATTATGCCGGAATAAAAAATCTGCTGGATACATATGGTTTGAAATTGTTTTGTATTTCCAATCACCTGATTAGCCAGGCGGTATGCGATACTATCGACCTGCGGCATAAAGCCATATTGCCTGCATATATTTGGGGAGACGGCGAGCCGGAAGGCGTCCGGCAACGTGCTGCGGAACATATGGTCTGTACGGCACATGCCGCAAAAATGTTAGGCATTGATACTGTGGTCGGGTTTACCGGCAGTTCAATCTGGCAATGGCTCTATTCTTTTCCTCCTGTCACGGAAGAGATGATAGAAGAAGGGTATGCCGACTTCGCCCGCCGTTTTATTCCTATTCTGGATGCGTATCAGGAATTAGGCGTCCGTTTTGCTCTTGAAGTACATCCTTCGGAAATAGCCTTTGATACTTTTTCTGCTAAACGGGCGATCGAAGCGGTGGGGCATCATCCGGCTTTCGGTTTCAATTACGACCCCAGCCATTTAGGGTATCAAGCTGTCGATTATGTGGATTTTATCCGTCAGTTCCCTGACCGTATATTCCATGTCCATATGAAGGATGTCTATTGGAGCGATACCCCTAAGCAAATCGGTGTATTCGGCGGACATTCGACTTTTGGCGACTCACGGCGCTACTGGAATTTCCGCAGTCTCGGACGTGGGCGGATTTGTTTCGAAGAAATTATACGTACTTTAAATGACATCGCTTATCAGGGACCGCTTTCAGTGGAATGGGAAGATAGCGGTATGGACCGTGAACACGGGGCTCGCGAATCCTGTGCTTTTGTTAAGAGAATGGATTTCCAGCCTTCGGCACACGCCTTTGATGCTTGCTTCGAAAGATAAAATACGTACATTTGCGAAAAAAAACAGGAACTATGCTGAAACATATTGTAATGTGGAAACTGAAGGCGGAAGCCGAAGGGAAAACAAAGGCGGAAAACGCCTTGTGGATGAAAGAACATCTGGAAGCCCTGGTGGGCGTCGTACCTGAAATACGTTCTTTGCAGGTCGGTATCAATGTGAAAGAGAGCGATATGGCCTATGATGCCGTGTTGATTTCTACCTTTGACGACGAACAGGCACTTGCCGCCTATAAAGTAAATCCCCGCCATGTGGAAGTCAGTTCGTATTGCAAGAAGATACGTGAGAGCCGCGTAGTTGTCGATTTTTATGAATAAGCAAATGGAAAATAAAATCATATTGCCGGCTGAATGGTATCCGCAAAGTGCCATTCAGCTTACCTGGCCTCATGAGGATACGGACTGGGCCCCGATATTGGATGAAGTAATCCCTTGTTTTGTCTCTATAGCCAGGGAAGTAATTAAGCGCGAAAAACTCCTGATTGTCTGTGTCGATGAGCAAGCGGTCCGCGAGCAGTTGGGAGAGGTGGATTATAGCCGTATCCTGTTCCGGGAAATGGAAACGAATGATACCTGGGCACGCGACCATGGAGGCATCTCTGTTTTTGATGAGGGGGGACCTTGTGTCTATGACTTTGTTTTTAATGGCTGGGGGATGAAGTTCGCCGCCAATTACGATAATTTGATTACCCGCAACCTGTTTGCACAAGGAACCTTTTCCGATTCCGTATTGCCAGTAAATATGCAACCGTTTGTGTTGGAAGGCGGAAGTATCGAAAGTGACGGAAAAGGGACTTTGCTGACTACGGTCGAATGCCTCGCTTCCGTAAACCGGAACGAATACCTGCAAAAGGAAGAACTGGAGAATTACCTGAAAGAGGTATTCGGATTCGAGCGTATCCTTTGGCTGGAAAACGGTTATCTGGCGGGAGATGATACGGATAGCCATGTAGATACATTGGCTCGCTTTTGCAGTGAAGATACGATAGCCTATGTACAATGCACGGAACCGGATGATGAGCACTTCGATGAGTTGCAGGCGATGGAGCAGGAGCTACAGGCTTTTACCCGGGCAAACGGAGAACCTTACCGGCTGATTGCTTTGCCGATGGCGGATAAGGTTGAATGGGAAGGTGAACGGTTGCCTGCCACTTATGCCAATTTCCTGATTATGAACGGAGCCGTTTTATTGCCGTTTTATCAGTCACCCAAAGATGCCGTAGCAAAAGCCGCTTTGCAGGAAGCTTTCCCTGACAGGGAAATAGTAGGTATTGATTGCCTGCCTCTGATAAAGCAACATGGTTCGTTGCATTGCGTAACGATGCAATATCCGGAAGGTTTTATCGATTAGTCCCGGTTTGGGAAGAAACCGGCGGAATGAATTGTCAAATTGTTTATAGTAAAGTGATGAAAATAGGATTAGTCCAGCAATCGAACAGCAGCGACCGTGCTGCCAATATCGCCAAATTACAACAAAATATACGTACCTGTGCCGCACAAGGTGCCGAGCTGGTCGTTTTACAGGAATTACATAATGGTCTTTATTTCTGCCAGACAGAGAATACGGAGGTTTTCGACCAGGCAGAATCCATCCCCGGCCCTTCCACAGAGACTTTCGGGGCATTGGCAAAAGAGTTGGGAATCGTGCTTGTCCTTTCTCTTTTTGAAAAACGTGCTCCCGGTTTGTATCATAATACAGCGGTAGTGCTTGAGAAAGATGGAACCATTGCCGGTAAATACCGTAAAATGCATATACCGGACGACCCCGCCTATTATGAGAAATTTTATTTTACTCCGGGAGACTTGGGCTTCGAGCCGATAGAAACTTCTGTCGGTAAGTTGGGTGTTTTGGTTTGCTGGGACCAGTGGTATCCCGAGGCTGCCCGCCTGATGGCTATGAAGGGAGCCGAACTGTTGATTTATCCGACTGCTATCGGTTGGGAAAGCAGCGATACCGAAGAAGAGAAACAACGCCAGTTAGGTGCCTGGGTAACTGTTCAGCGCGGACATGCCGTAGCGAATGGTTTGCATGTAGTAACGGTAAACCGTGTGGGACATGAAACAGACCCTTCAGGGCAAACGAATGGAATCCGATTCTGGGGAAATAGTTTTGTGGCAGGCCCGCAGGGCGAACTGATTACCGAATTTTCAAATGACCGGGAGGAAGTACAGGTGGTTACCATCGATAAAACACGTAGCGAAAATGTCCGCCGCTGGTGGCCGTTTTTCCGTGACCGCCGTATCGATGCCTTTGGAGGACTGACAGAGCGTTTTCTTCTATGAATTTCTTGAATCGTACGGAAGCCGTCGAGCAAATGAACCGGTTGGGAAAAGCTGGACGGCAATTTCTTTTTATTATTGATTACAAGCAGGAATGTATCTGGGTTGAGGAAACGGATAAAGTAAACCCTTCCGAAGTATTATATAATTTGAATGGTTATACGAATGCTGAGGATGCCGTTTTTTCCCCGGATAAAACAATCGACTGGGATACATTTCCTGTTTCAGAGGAGACCTATGCCGCCTCTTTTCGTAAGGTAGCTGATGCTATCCATGCCGGAAACTCTTATCTGGTAAACTTAACCTGCTCGACTCCGGTTCGGACAAACCTTACATTGGATGAGGTTTTTTACCGTTCTAAAGCCCGTTATAAGCTCCGGGTAAAAGATGCGTTTACCGTATTTTCCCCAGAGATTTTTGTGCAAATGCGTGATGGCTTTGTGTATTCCTATCCGATGAAAGGGACGATAGATGCTACCTTGCCCGATGCCCGGCAGCGGATACTGGATGATCCGAAAGAAACGGCTGAACATGCAACTATCGTAGACCTGATCCGGAACGACTTGAGTATGATTTCGGAGGAAGTAACCGTTTCCCGTTACCGTTATATCGATGAACTGCAAACAAACAAGGGACGTTTATTGCAGGTAAGCTCCGAAATCCGGGGACGGTTGCCGGAAGGCTGGCAGTCGTGCCTGGGGGAATATCTGTTCCGTCTTTTGCCTGCCGGTTCCATTACCGGGGCTCCTAAAAAGAAAACGATGCAGATTATAGCGGAGGCGGAAACCTATGAGCGGGGTTTTTATACCGGTGTGGCGGGTTATTTCGACGGAATACAACTGGACAGTGCCGTGATGATACGTTTTCTGGAAAAGCAGGGCGAACAGTTCCTGTTCAAAAGTGGGGGAGGCATTACGTCCCGGAGTGATTGCGGCAGCGAATATAACGAAATGAAACAGAAAATATATGTCCCGATATATTGAAACCATCCGGATAGAAGGCGGACGGATTTATAATTTACCGTACCATAACCGGAGAATGAATGAAACACGGCGAAATATCTTCCAAGCATCGGATAAGCTTGATTTGTCGGACTATATCCATCCTGAAGCCTATCAGGACAGGACTAAATGCCGTGTCGTGTACGAACAGGAAATTGTGGAAGTGGAGTATGCTCCTTATGCTATCCGTCCGGTATCCTCTCTGCATATTGTGGAAGATAATGCTCTTTGCTATCGGTATAAGAGTACGGACCGTGATGCCTTGAATCGGTTGTTTGCTTCCCGTGGAGTTGCCGATGATGTGTTAATTGTGCAGGACGGTTTGCTTACCGATACATCCATTTGCAATATAGCGCTTTGGAATGGAGAGCGTTGGCTTACCCCGTCCTGTCCGCTATTGCAGGGAACCAAACGGGCTTCGCTTATGGATGAAGGAGTACTGTTTCCGTCTGAAATAAAGGTCGATGATTTAAAGCTCTATTCCCGTATCCGCTTGTTTAATGCGATGATAGAGTTTGGAGAGATAGAATTTCCTGTTGGGAATATAGATTAAGCTGTAAGTCCGGGATAAAGGATGGTGCTGCTTGCCAGATAACCTTTATCGTTCGCATAGATAAACAGTAGCGTACCGTTTTTAATCATATTGATAATAGGTTTTGTCAGGGATTGCGGAAGGGCGGGGCAACCGAAACTTCTACCCAGGCGTCCGCTGGATGCGGCAACGGAGGGATTGGCATAGGCTGCTCCGTGTACAACGATGGCACGCTCTTTGGCTTTGTCGTTAATCCCTTTTTCCAGTCCGTTGAGGATGAGGGAATATCCGTTCTTGCCCTGATAGGTATTTTCCGTTACATAAAAACCGAGTGAACTTTTGTAAGAACCGCTTACATTGGAGAAGGAGGTCGCATAATTTCCCCCGCTGTTTTTGCCATGTGCCACAACAGAAGAGAACAGCAGCTTTTTGTGGCGTACATCCATCACATAAAGTCGTTCCTCGGTGGACGGTTTGGTAAAATCAATCAGTGTGATAATGTCTTTGTTGGGGCGCTCTATTGTTTTGCTGCCTATGATAATCTGTTCAAAAGCCGTATAATTTACAATGTCTTCCAACCCCATATCCGTGTAAAGCTTCCTACATTCGGTCTGTATGGCAACAGACGGATCGGCAGGCAACGACGCGGAAGAGCCTCTGGTTATTGAATAATTTACCGGAAGAAATAAAAGAAACAGATATAAACAGATTCGTAATAACATAAAAACAAAGGGAAAAAAGATTGGCGCAAAGTTAGTGTTTTTATTCAAAAACAAAAACAATTGCCTCATTTACAGGTGCCCAATCATAAATAAATTTAGCATGCGAGGTAGCATTCCGTACGCACATATGGGAGCGCGGGATGGTTCCAAGCGTTGAACTGTATTCGATGAGCGATTTTCCGGGGGCATTGACCGGAATCCCGTGTATGTATCCTCCGTTTGTGAAACGGCTGGCATAGGGAGCAAACCCGCCGGTTTCTTTGGAACCGTCTACGAGGTATATCATCCGCGACTTCTTTTCTTGTACCACGTACATGCCCGGAGGCGTTTCCTGTGCATGAGGGGGACGATGCTGCCCCGTTGTTGCCGGATTCATGCTTCTGACAAGCCATTTGGAACCGGCATGTTCGAGTGTGGCAATATTCTGGTTGGTTACATCTACGAAGATGGCCTTCTTAAATACGACCGTATCCGGGATTGTCTTGATATATTTTTCGGGAGCGAACCATTTTTCGTCCGGATTAACTGTTTCGATAAGGCGCAGCCTGCCTTCGTCCGAAAGAAGTTTTACCAGCGAACCGTCTCGTCCATAGCGTTCTGCCGTTACCGTATCGGTTGGCAGGTAGAGGGGGACAGACTGGTAGCGTTCGACACCCAACGTATCGGACACACGTTTGTAAGCATCCCTGCGGAACTTGTGGACAAGCGGGGCTTCCCCGTTCCTGTTTTTGTAGTTTTGCAGGATAGCCCATTGTGCAGGTTTGTATTGAATGGATTCGAGCAGGGCCAGACGTTCGCGTATTTTATCCCATTGGAACTGGCGGGTGGTATCTTTATACGGATAACTGTCGGCTAAGGTATGTTTATCATAGAGAAGTTCTTTTTCTATTGTGATGATAATGGGAGGGGGAACGGTATCTATCGCTTTGGGTTCTGCAACAACCGTCAGGCTGTCTGTTATGGGATTTTCGTTTTTTGCTGCGTCCGGTTTTGTGGAACAAAAGGAGAAGGCAAAAAAAGCAAGAAGCAAAAATACGGAGCTTATCTTCATTTTGTATGTTCTGATATTGTTTCTGTTGGATAAAAGTATGATTTATATTAAAACGAACAAAGATAAAGAAACATTTGTTTACTCTTGCTGCTATAAATAGCCAATGGCCGGGAAGAAATTTCCCAGCCATTGGGGAAACAGCTTCCCTGCCGTTAGGGAAAGCCCTTCCCAGCCATTAGGGAACGCTCTTCCCCAGTATTAGGGAATGCTCTTCCCTAACGTTGGATGAGTTCCGTCTCCGGTACTGGATAAACACTGCCTCCAACGGTGGAGGAGAGCTTCATCCGGATTTTTATTCCCGGATACACCGGATAGACAATCCGCTCGCCCTGGGCCATGCTCCTTGTTTCAACGTTGCATCGATGGCAAATATGTAACTGGCGTCTGTACTACCCGACGGAACCGACGACGACCAGCAGTTACATTGGGTACCCTGGCTATTGGACAGACCATCAAAGTTACTGCGACCACCCGCTGCAGGTAAGATAAGTTGAGGATAACCACTATCTGCATTTACTTTAAATAGACCGCTTCCCCAACTATTCGCATTTCCGATAGATTTCAATTCATCTATTGTTGGCACACGGTATCCCGGAGGGCAAGGGTCGTTTGTCCCTTTCCTGCTGCCGTTCCATAACGAGTTATTTTGAGAAGTTAACCAGTCGCCGGGGTGATTGGGGGAATAATAAAAAATATGATTATTGGGTTTGGAATTACTTGTAGGGCCAGAAGTCGTAGAACTACCGTGGTTGGTATAGTCGGCACGTCCCCATTGATACATATTGCCTGCACCGGCAACTATCGCATTCCATCCGTCACCAGCCTGTGCCACACGGGTAGCCCCGCAATTGACGGGAGCCCACCATCTACCTCCTTTCTTGATAGCCGTATAATACGGGCTGCCTTCTCCTGTCGGATAGCCATAGTAAGAAGCGCCACGCCAGATGGTGTATGATTTGACTGTATTTCCGTTATGTTTGATATTCATTGTTGCTTTATGAAGTTGGTACTCGGCATCAGTTCCGCTTGAGTTGGTCACAACTATGTCGTAAGTATATTTGCGGCGGTTATTGCCAATTTCTGTTTTTATCAATCTGGAACTATTCAGCCAGGTGTTTCCTCCGTTTTTTGAGTTGCAATAAGTACCGTCATAGGAAGTCGATAATTCCGGGGTGACAAACATACCATAGAAAGAAACAGTCATCGTTTTACCATTTGTTCCCACCCGGTAACCATACGAGTCGTTTTTCTCATCTTGTCCTGCAAGGTCTTCCGCTAACCAGGCTGTCGCTTCACTGAAACTTACCGTAACAGGTGTTTCTTTATCTTTTGCCAGCCCATTGATGACTTTAATCGTCTGGTCGGCAGGTACGGTGGTAGGGAAGCCGCTTTTGGAAGGGTCGAGTTTCACAGTATAAGAGAAATCATCGGTTGGGCACTCTGTTTTGTCATAGGTCAGCCATTCGGGACCTTCCAGGGTGGAACCTCCGATACAATTACCGGTAATCGTTATAGAGGGGATATCGTTGTTCGCCTCTGCATCGAGAGTGATGGATGCCTGAGAGGTCAGTACAGGACTTTGGAAGTTTGATTCGACAAAGACAACGGTTTCATCTCCGCTTACTATATCCATAAAACGCAGGATAGCTTTGGGGTACTGTTTCGTGCCGTATCCCGGTTTCAGACTTAAGTTATATTGGTAACCGGAAACGGTTGCTTTAGTCGTTGCTTCTACCGGTTCGCTCACAACCAGCCAGTCATATTGTTGGGCGGAAAGTCCTCCTTCATACGTTTTCTTTACGCTCAATGGCGTGTTGCTATTGAAGTCCAGGTTAAAGTTACTGCCGGTTTCCACAGCCATGGTAACAGTACGGGTATGTGCATCATAAATGGTTCTGCCTTTATAAGCGTCCGGAGTAGAGAATGTCATGCCTGAGGAATTTCCACCTTCATTCGGGTTGTAGTCGTCCAGACTGCCGGCGTCATTCCAATCGTCGACTTTTAGCGTGAAGTCGAGATGGTATTCGTCCGCTTTTGTGATACCGATGGTATACCGGTGGTTTGGGTTGATTTCCAACTCAACAGAGCCTCCGTCAGCGGTTTTCTGGATAAACGGGATTTGATAAGATACTTCTTTTGTCTCTGTTTGGTTTACCTGATAAGTACCGTTCAGAATCAGGTAGGCTTTATCTTCCAAGGGGCTTGGGTAGCTATAGAAAGCAGACACCTGCAAACCTGTATTGGCATTATCTCCCTCAAATGCACATGCCGGATAAGTGATTAACTCCCCGGCAGTCGCTGTGGCAGCGCCATATACCTTAACCGGGAAGAAGGTGGTTCCTCTCCGTCCGTTCCCCATCGAGATGGATTCCAGATGGAATTTGGATTCAGTTTCTATATTGCTTACATCAAAACGGGCCATTGTACGCGTCAGCTTAAAACCCACCTGCACACGCGCCGAGGAACCGAAGTCTGTCAAGTCTATAGGTGTTGTTTGTGCGCCAGTCATCGGGAGAGGTAACCCTAATGCCTGAGATGCATCTGTCAGTAATGGTGAATGGAACTTCCGGAACTGTAGTTCGGTCGGTTTGCCGTCTGTCAGGACTCCCGTTTCTATATTATAAGTAAGCGGGTCGAAATCGGTATCTGTTACCGGATTACCACCGACCGGATTAATGAGTTCCGTTTGGTTGGCAATGCAGTAAAGGCGGACAAACAGCCCTTTTTGCAGTTCCAGCAGTGCGGTAGTGGTAGCATTATCCGTAGTTGGTGTAAGGTTCAATTCCTTTGCTCCTGCGGGAAGTGCCGAGCCATCCTGCCGGTAGGAGAACCGTTCGCGGAAGGTATAGGCATCGCCTTCTGCTTTCGCTCCGAATACATAGACATCGAGCGTAGCGATTTCGTTCTCAGCCTCGGTAGCAATGGGAACATCTGCTTTAGTTGTAGCTTTTGTTTCCGCTTTGGTTGTCTTTACTGTGAGCTTGTTCTTAAAAGAAAGAAGCACTTCGCGTTTGTTTGTACTGTTTGTTCCGTCTGTGTGTGTTCGGTCATATTTGTCCGCTTCCGTCGTACAGGAGGCAAATAGCACCACGGCAAGCAGATATACACTTGCCGCGAGTGCCTGCACCGGTCTGATAGGGGGACATAGACCTTGTAACTTTGTTTTCATATCCATATATATTTAATTGTTTGTATTTGTTATTACCCTATTTTTTTGTGGTGTCTGATTCATATCTGATAACTATTTAACCATATGTTTGCTTTTAATAAGAGATAATTGTGAGTTCTGTGTAGACTACGTTAAATATTAGGGTAAACAAAAAAATCATTCCGTGAAAGCAGTTACGAATCATATATTTTCAGGGTTTTAGGGGTGATTCTATAAGTGTTATGTCTTAAAAATCAAAGGATTTGTGAAATAATATCTGATAATTAGTTTATATATTTGTCAAGTTTAACGTAGTCTACACAGAACTTATTAAATAAAGATTCAAGAAAGGTTATTCAATAAGTATTGTCACCCTCTAAAGATATATTAGTACGAAATGCTCCCGAATGAGCATCCAAATAGAAATATGTCAAAGGGGACTATCTTCAACTTTTTGTTCGGATAGTCCCCTTGGTATTTAATACTTTTGTATTTGTATTTTTGTCAGGATTCTTTCGGCAGTTTGAGCACGAAGCGGATTAAAGCAACAAATATTTTTCCGTATTTATCCAGTTTTAACTGCCCGACTCCCCGTATTTCGCTGAAAGCATCCAGTGTAACAGGCTTTTTGTTTACCATGTCTTCCAAAGCGTCGTCAGAGAAAAGTACATAAGCAGGAATATGTTCTTTTTCCGAAATTTGTTTGCGAAGCTGTTGCAGGGAATCCAGTAAGGTGGTATCGATATTATCGGATTGGATAGGACGTATGGGCTGATATTTATATCCCCCTCTCTTCATAGGCAGTGCAAAATCTTTGGTTTCCTTGAATACGGTAAGAAGTGCCGGTTGTTCTCCAAAAAGGATTTTCCGTCCTAAAGGAGTTACAATTAACCTGCCCGCCGAGATATAATCGATTTCTATATAGCCTAATTGCAGCATCTGGTAAAGATATTCTTTCCATTCTTTGTAACTGAGGTCTTTTCCTACTCCAAATGTTTTTAGTTTATGGTATCCCTTTTCTATCAATTCTGTTTTTTCGGAGCCACGGAGGATATCTATTAAAGCGGACATCCCTACAAACTGACCGGTACGGAAGATGCCGCTTAGTGCCTTTTGCACTAACACGCTGCCATCGAAGCGTTGGGGAGGGTTTTTACATACATCGCAGTTTCCGCAATCTTTATCCGCTTCTTCCCCGAAATAACTCAACAGGATACGACGGCGGCAAATATCCGCTTCGCAGTAACGGCGCATCCGGTTCAGCTTTTGCAGGTTTACATCCTTCTGCCCGCTATTTTCGGCAAAACGACGGAGTATTACCAAGTCGCCTACCGAATAAAACAATAAGGTATCGCTATTCACCCCGTCGCGTCCGGCACGCCCTATTTCCTGATAGTAATTTTCTATACTTGCAGGCATATTGAAATGAACAACCCAGCGGACATTACTTTTGTCTATCCCCATGCCGAAAGCTACAGTGGCACAGACCACATTTACACGGTCGTTGATGAAGTCCTCTTGTGCTTTTTCACGTTGCATGGGAGGGAGGCCGGCATGATAAGCTACGGCACGTATGCCGTAGTCTGCTAACTTTTCGGCAAGGTCTTCCGTGCTGTTGCGGCTCATGCAATAGATAATACCGCTTTGGCGATGGTGTTTGTTTATAAAATGGACGGTAGCGGCTATCTTTTCTTTTTTATTTAGTCCCCTGCGGATTGTGAGTGAGAGATTCGGGCGGTCGAATGAGGAAATAAATATTTCCGGTTCGTTTAATTTTAATTGTTCCACAATGTCCGTGCGGGTTACTTTGTCTGCTGTGGCGGTGAGTGCTATCAGCGGTACTTTCGGGAAATTCTTCTTTAGTACGGACAGTTGTGTATATTCCGGACGGAAGTCATGTCCCCAATGGGAGATACAGTGTGCTTCGTCGATGGCTATCAGTGATATGTCCATCCGCTGTAATAACCAATGCAATTCCCCCATGATGCCTTCGGGCGAGATATAAAGAAGTTTGATTTTGCCTTGTATGCAGAGTTGACGGACGCGATGTCTTTCTTCTTCAGGCATCATGCTGTTGAGGGCAGCTGCCGGAATACCGTTAGCAATCAAGGCTTCTACCTGGTCTTTCATGAGAGCGATTAGCGGGGAAACAACAACTGCTGTCCCCGGTAGATAAATAGCCGGCAATTGGAAACAGATCGATTTACCACCCCCTGTAGGCATTAATACAAGTACATCCTTTTTGTGTAAAATACATTGTATGATTTCTGCTTGTAAGGGTCGGAATGATGTATATCCAAAAAATCGTTTAAGAAGTTGCAGTAACTCTTTCATATATTATAGAAGGGGTACTTATTTGTTCATAGCGTGCAAATATAGAAAATAATTAGAGTAGTGACGGGATTTTACCTATCTTTGTGGCATTATTTATTTAAGGAGCCGGGACGGCTCATTTTTTTAACATGACATTTGAACAATTAGGATTAATCGAGCCGATACTGAAGGCTCTTGAAGAAGAAAGTTATAAAACCCCAACCCCTATACAAGCTGAAGCAATACCTGTTATCTTGGATGGTTATGATTTATTAGGTTGTGCACAAACTGGAACCGGTAAAACTGCGGCATTTTCCATACCTATTATCCAACGGATAGAAGCTCAGTATCGTAAAGGACGCAAGCCGGGTATAAAAGCCTTGATTTTAACGCCTACCCGCGAACTGGCTATTCAGATTGGCGAAAGTTTTACGGCATACGGCCGGCATACGCATGTACGGCATACTGTTATTTTCGGCGGTGTAGGACAGAAACCTCAGACGGATGCTCTGGAGAGAGGTGTGGATGTGCTGGTTGCAACTCCCGGACGCTTACTGGATTTGATTAACCAGGGGTTTGTCCGGTTGGAAACATTAGACTATTTTGTTTTGGATGAAGCAGACCGAATGTTGGATATGGGCTTTATCCATGATATTAAGCGAATATTGCCTCTTCTTCCTAAAAAGCGGCAGTCTCTTTTCTTCTCGGCTACTATGCCTCCGGAGATAGAACGTCTGGCAAGCTCTATCTTGCATGAACCGGAAAAGGTGGAAGTTACGCCTCCTTCTTCTACCGTAGATAAAATAGAACAATATGTCTATTATGTGGAAAAAGCGGAGAAAGTTAATTTATTGAAGACACTTTTGGAAGACAAAGCCTTGGAGTCCGTATTAGTTTTTACCCGGACCAAATATGGTGCGGATAAAGTAGCACGCGTATTGAATAAGTCCGGCATCGGAGCCGAAGCAATTCATGGCGACAAAGGGCAGAATACCCGTCAAAGAGCTTTGAGTAACTTCAAGGACCATACAACCCGTGTATTAATCGCCACGGACATAGCAGCCCGGGGGATTGACGTAGACCATCTTTCGCATGTTATCAATTATGAATTGCCCAATGTTCCCGAGACATATGTACACCGTATCGGACGTACCGGTCGGGCAGGACGTGACGGGGTGGCTTTTTCTTTCTGTGACGTGGAAGAAGTTCCTTACTTGAAAGATATACAGAAACTGATTGGTAAAGAAATCGAGGTAGCAGGTGGAAATGCTTTTGAAACAGCAGAAGTAAAAGTAGCTGTGGCTGAAAAGAAAAAAGCAATTAAAGATGAATCTAAACGCAGGAATATGTTTGGAAGCAAACGCGACGGGTCTTATTGGAGGAATAAAAAACGGGCGGCAGGCAATACTGCGGCTAAACCGAAGCGGAAATAACTCTGAAAATAGAGTGAGGATTAGTTTTCTATTCCCTGAAAGATAAATAAAGATATGGCATTTGATATTCATTTTGTTGCAAAGTTTTAAAATATAATTCTTAGTTTTGCAGAAGTGTGTCCAATGCTATATCATAAATATTTTAGTGCTTGAAATAAAAGAAAATATAATAGACCGCATAAATGAAGGTGATATGAAAGCTTTCGAACAGCTTTATATGACTTTTTATGTCTATTTATGTGCTGTGGCAACAAAATATGTTTATGATCCGGAGGTCGCAAAAGAGATCGTAAATGATGTGTTTTTAAATATATGGAATAACTCTTCTCTACTTACTTATCCGGTGAATGCTTATCTGGTTCGTTCCGTACAAAACCGTAGCCTGAATTATTTACGCAAAAAGCGGTTGGAAGAAGTTCCTTTATCTGATGTCCAGGAACAATTATTAACAATACAGGAGCAACAGGTTTCTTCCGCTTCCCATCCGTTAGCTTATCTGGAAAATAAGGAATTGGAAGAAAAAATATATAAAGCTGTAGATTCTCTTCCTGAAAAATGCCGTAATATATTTATCCAGTATCTTTATATGGATAAGTCATATGAAGAAATTGCTCAAATGAACCATATCAGTCAGAGTACCGTGCGTGTACAGATTAAGATAGGATTAGCCCGGATGAAAGAGACTTTAGGCAATTATTATTATCTATTTCTTCTTATATTTAATTTTTTTGAAAAATAATCGTATTTCTCTTAAACGGAATGACTGATTGATGTGTATATATTAGAAACAGTGTTAACAAATCTGTTTTTTTAATATATATGGAGAAATCAGAAAAAGACATAGAAGGCCTGATATATGACTACCTTGCCGGGGAGTTATCAGAAGAGAAACAGAAAGAACTACTTGCATGGATTAATGCGGATGACGCACATCAGAAAATGTTTTCTGATGCTGTTGATTTTTGGGCGATAGCTCATGTGCCTTACTTTTCAGCTCAGGCAAAAAAAGATTTTTCCCGTTATTTTACTACTCCGTCCACACTTAAAAAGCAAACAAGTAAATTCTTCTTATCAAATCGCAGTAAATGGTATCAAATTGCAGCAGCAGTTCTTTTATTATTCGTTGTGAACTTTGGCTTTTTCCGTGCCGGGCAATACATGCAGAAGGATAAAGAGACTGTTTCTTATTGTGAAACAACTGTCCCGATGGGAAGCAGTACCAAAATGGTTCTTCCGGACCAGTCTGTGGTTTGGTTAAATGCCGGTTCGACATTCAGATACAGTACTGATTTTAATAAAAGTGCCCGTACAGTGGAATTGAAGGGAGAAGCTTATTTTGAAGTCGCACATGATTCTCTAAAACCTTTTATTGTAAAATCATCGCATTTGGATATCCGTGTTCTTGGAACGCACTTCAATGTGAAAGCTTATGAAGATGAAGAAAATACGCAGGTTTCTTTGGTATCCGGTAAAGTACATGTACATGTGAATAGTGATGATGCAACTGTAAGTAATGATATAAATCTTTATCCTAATGAACAGTTGAGTTATAATAAGGCTGAAAAGACTTTGAAAATACAGGATGTGAAAGGTTGTGATACATATACTTGGATAAAAGGAAAAATACAGTTTGAGAATCAAACATTCGATAGAATAGCAAAAGATCTGGAACGCAGATTTAATGTACATATTATTATAGAAAGCTCTTTTCTTCCAAACGAAGTTTTTACAGGCAGTTTTTCATTGGATTATTCTTTCTCGGATATAATGAGGGAGATCGATATGGATAAAAAATATGTTTGGATGCGCAAAGGTGATACTATTATTATTGGAGATAAATAAATGCTTAATTATTAACAAATCTAACATTTCATGGAAATGAATTATTTAAAGAAGTCTGGAAAATGGATGGTGGCAGCATGCTTGTTGGCTGGTTCTCCGTTAATCCCAGTGAACGCTTATGCGTCCGATATCCAGACACTAACGATGTCTGTCCAAACGGAAAGCACAACATTGAGAGCCCTTTTTGATCAGATTGAGGCCAAGTTTAATTACACTTTCCTTATTCGGAATAATGACATTAATCTGGACGAACAGGTTACCTTGAACATGGAAAACCGTTCTGTCGAAGATATTTTGAAAACCGCATTAAAAAATCAGCATGCTGATTTTATTGTAAACGATAACCGAATTATCGTTTACAATAAAATCAGCATGCTGATTTTATTGTAAACGATAACCGAATTATCGTTTACAAAATTAATTCTAAACAAAGTGAACCCTCTGTTAGCGAAGTATCCCAGCAGACTATAAAAATAAAAGGGGTTGTTGTTGATGCAACGACCGGAGAGCCTGTAATTGGAGCAAATGTGCTTGTGAAAGGTTCTATGAACGGAACAAGTACGGATTTGGATGGTAAGTTTGACCTTGAAGCTCCAGCCGGAGCTACAATTTCGGTATCATATATTGGTTATCTGCCTGTAGAAATGAAAGCTACAAGCAATATGACCATTAAAATTAAAGAAGACACTCAAAATCTTGAAGAAGTAGTTGTTGTCGGATATACTGTTCAGAAAAAAGAAAGTTTGACAGGTGCGATGCAAGTTGTATCCAGCGATAAATTGTTGGATGCTACGACACCTTCTGTTGAGAACCTTCTGTCAGGCAAAGCTCCCGGTGTATATGTAATGAGTGGTGGCGGACAGCCGGGCGCTTCTGGCAAAGTTGTGATTCGTGGTAAATCTACTGTTAATGGTAGTACTGATCCTCTATGGATTGTTGATGGTGTTATTGTCGGTAGCAGTGCCGGCAGTTTGAACCCTGCCGATATTGAGTCAATGTCTATTTTGAAAGATGCTGCATCTACTGCGATTTATGGTTCTCAGGGAGCTAATGGTGTTATCATTGTAACTACGAAAAAAGGCAAATCCGGAAAAGCTTCTATCAATGCTTCTGTTAAGTTAGGTGTTAACCAGTTACATCGTGGAAACTTGAATATGATGAATGGTGAAGAGTTATATGATTATTATAACTCATTCGCTAATAAAGAAGCTATTCCTTCCTATTTTGTACCGGAATTACGTAATCGTAATTTTGACTGGTGGAAAGAAGGTACCCATCTGGGATTAGCACAGGATTATAATGTATCTGTTTCCGGTGGTTCCGATAAAATCAAAACCTATACTTCTATCGGTATATATGATGAAAACGGTGCTGTAAAAGGATATGATTATACGCGTTATAATTTGCGTTTCAACGTAGATTATCAAGCTACGGATTGGTTGACAATCAAACCGAAAGTTTGGGGTACGCGTAGTGATATCATGGACCAGCAACAGGATGTAGGTTCAATTATGTATGTGAATTTCCCGTGGGATTCTCCTTATGATGAAAATGGCGAACTGATCCAGCAATACAAACCGTCCAACTGGATTAATAGCGATGCAACCAATTCGATGTACGATTTACAATGGAACTATGAGAAAAAGACTTCTTATGAGTTCATGGGTAACTTTGACTTCGATATTAAATTTACAGATTGGTTGACTTTTGCTTCTGTTAATAGTTATAAGTATGGTAGCACAGCTTTGAAAAATTATTCAGATCCGCGTTCTCAAGCCGGTAAAGCCGACCAGGGTTTATTGCAGGATAAGAATACTTCCTATTACCGTATTTATAGTAACCAGTTGCTCCGTTTCAATAAAGTATTCGATAAGCACTCTGTCAATGCTATTTTAGCTTATGAATGGAATGCCTATACACAGGAAATCCAGGATCAGACAGCTGCAAGTTTTGCTCCGGGTTTCTCTGTTGCAGATGTGGCTGTTACACCTAAAAAAACAAAAGGTAGCCAGAGTGAATGGGCTGTTCAGTCTTATTTGTTCAATGCGAATTATGCTTATGACAACCGTTATTTGTTCTCTTTCTCATTCCGTCGCGATGGTGCTTCGAACTTTGGTAAAGATGCCAAATATGGTAATTTCTTCTCTGTTAGCGGAGGTTGGAATATCCATCAGGAAGAATTTTTCAAAGCTAAAGATTGGGTTCAGCAATTGAAATTGCGTGCCAGCTATGGTTCTGTTGGTAATCGTCCGACACAATTATATCCTCAGTACACTTTATATAGTTTAGGTTCCGGTTATAATGGAAATCCGGGGGCTTATCTTTATCAGGTAAAGAATGATAATCTTACTTGGGAAAAAACCTATACGGCAGGTGTGGGTATCGATGCTATCTTATTTGATAGATTGACTATTAATCTGGATTATTATAATAAGAAAACAACTGATTTATTGTATTATGTTCCGTTACCTGGCGTTACGGGTGTTACTGGCGTATATCGTAATGTCGGTTCTGTAAAGAACAATGGTTTTGAAGCATCAGTGAATGTAGATATCCTGAAAGGTGGAGACTGGAACTGGAGTATCGCCGCTAATATAGGTTTGAACCGTAATAAGGTAACAGAATTGTATGGTGGTAAGACCCAGATTATCACGGGTAATGCTGGTACAAACACTTATATTTATATGGATAAAGTTGTTATGCCGGGTGAAGATGTAGATACATGGTATGGAACAGAGTGGGCTGGCGTTGATCCGGAAACAGGATCTCCGTTGTGGTACACTACAAATGAAAATGGTGAACGTGTAACAACGAATAGTTACGGAGAGGCTTCTAAGCATCAGGTTGTGTTAGGAAAACAAACTCCTGATTTTTACGGAGGTTTCTCAACAAACTTATCTTGGAAAAATATAGATTTATCAGCTGTATTCGGTTATTCTGTTGGTGGTAAGATTTTTAACTACGACCGTTCAATGTATGACTCTGATGGCGCTTATGTAAATTATAACCAGATGAACTTAAAGAGTGGTTGGAGCCGTTGGGAAAAACCGGGTGATATAGCTACACATCCGAAAGCTGAATATGGAAATAAGAGCCAGTCAAGCCGTGGTTCTTCACGCTATCTGGAAGATGCAAGTTATTTGCGCTTACGTAACCTGACATTGGGTTATACAGTTCCTTTAAAGGTTCAGTTTATTGACAATTTACGTGTCTTCTTCTCTGGTGAGAATTTATTTGTTGTTTCAGGTTTTTCTGGTATAGATCCAGAGCTTTCTGTTAATGAAACAAGCAAGGCAGGTCAGAATGGTGTGGCTATTGCTCCATATCCCCAGACTCGTAAATTTATGTTCGGTTTGAATGTTACATTTTAATTAAAGGAAAAAAGGAATGAAAAAAACAATGATAGTGGCATTAGCGGCAGTTGCCACAATGATAACAAGTTGTGATATAGATCGTGCTCCGTATGGTTATTATACGGATGACAAGATTATGTCAGACAAAGAAGCAGCCGTAGATGTTTTGTTGAATGGATGCTATGCTAAATTGAAAACAGCATCGGAACATCTTCATTATTGTGGTGAGTTCCCCAGTGATAATGTTTGTAAAGACAAACCTACGACGAACCCGTTCGGTACTTATTTTACATATCAGCATACGGTAAATAATTCCGGACTTTCAACTGTATGGAATAGTGCTTATAACATTATTTCACAGACCAGTTCTTTAATGGATATGATTAAAGAAGGAGAATCTCCGGAGTTAGACCAAAAATTAGGTGAAGCTTATTATATGCGTGGTATGATGTATTTCTACCTTTGCCGTGTGTTTGGACGCCCGTATTATCAGCAACCGGAAAAGAATTTAGGTGTGCCTATTGTAAATGGTATGCCTGAAGACTTGACTAATTTGAATCTTCCGGACCGCTCTTCTGTTAAGGATACTTACGAACAGGTATTGTCAGACTTGAAAAAGGCTGAGGGTTTGATGTCAGGCTTCACTTCTGCTTCCTATGTCTCTAAATATGCAGCTCAGGCTTTGCTTGCTAAGGTGTATATGTATATGAGCGGTACATTCGAGAATCCGAATAAAGATTATGCCCAGTTATCTTATAATTATGCAAATGAAGTGATAACAAAAGGACCGTTTGAATTGCTTAGTCATGACATGTTCAAAAGATATAATGAATTTGCACCGGATGCCGCTTCACAGACAGAAACTATTTTTGCCGTAAAATATATTGCTTCTGATGTTTCTGATTGGGGCGATCCTATCGGCAGTATGTATGCGGAAATTGACGGACAAGGCTGGGGTGAAGTATATGCAAGTTCAGAATATATGGATTTATTGCATGAAACAGGAAGAGATAAGGATGCTCGTGAAGCTTTTATCCATCCTCAATATAAGGAAGATGACAAAGGAGAAAAAATACCTGCATTCCGTTTTGTGGCAGAATTATCTACAGATGGAAAAGTAAGCAGTTATGTTTATCGTCAAGGTGAAACAAAACAGAAAGATGGTAAGTTAATTGCGACGATTGATAACAAAGAATATGAGTTGACACTTGTCGATAGTAATAGAAAGCGTTATTCAATTATATATGATGGCAAAAAGTATGAAGGTGATTATGATTATTTAATGTTGGAAAGCCAGGGTAACCCTAAATTTTTCAGCTATAAATGCTCTAAACAGGATGGCTATCCTCATTTATACTCTCCGATTATTTCCCGTTTGGGTGAAATCTACCTGATTCGTGCCGAAGCAAGTGCTAAATTGAATGATTATGAGGGTGCTTTGTCTGACTTGAATGAAGTACGTGAACGTTCTTTGCCGGGTGAGGGGTATAAATCTCTGGATGCAACTAATGCACATAAGCTGATTATGAAAGAAAGGCAATTGGAGCTTGCATATGAAGCAGACCGTGGATTTGATGTGTATCGTGTAGGTGATACGATGGTTCGTAAGTACCCGGGTATTCACGATGGAACGATAGAATATCCTGCAACAAGCCCGTTGGCAATTCAATATATTCCTCAATCTGAAATTAATGCATATCCGGGAACATTAACTCAGAATCCTTAATTTCTGGTTTGGATATAGAATTGTATTTATAAAATGGGCAGGAGATAGTCTCCTGCCTGTTTTGTAAAATTGTTATTATTCATATGGTATATCTTCTTTTAGTTCAATCTTTTTGAACTTTTAATTTATTATTATAAATTTGCTCTCTTAAAATAATTACTAAATAAAGAACATGGAAAACACTCGTCGTTCATTTCTGAAAAAAATGACCGCTGCCGGAATTGGCACAGCTGGTCTTGCATTAAGCGGTAACGCCGCCGCTACAGTAACAACGGAAGCTGCACAGGCTAAGAAAAAGCCGGCTGGTAAGGATGATGGTAAATTACGTTTCGGTTTTATCGGAACAGGCTCTCGCTGTCATGAACATATCAACAACGTACTTTCAATTCCCGGAAATAAAATCGTAGCTATTTGCGATATCCAACAGGGACCTATCAAACGTACATTAGATCATATCGCTAAATTTAATGTTCCTGCTCCGAAGGTTTATACCGGTAGCGAACGTGAATTTGAGAAGATGTTGAATAATGAAGAATTTGATTGTGTAATTATTGCAAGTCCTTGGGAATGGCACGTACCTATGTCGGTTGCTGCAATGAAAGCCGGCGTGCCTTATGTAGGCGTGGAAGTTTCTGCTGCAAACACACTCGAAGAATGCTGGGATTTGGTTAATGTATCCGAAGCTACAGGCAGTCATCTGAATATCATGGAAAATGTTTGTTATCGTCGTGATTGTATGGCTGCATTGAACATGGTTCGTCAGGGTTTGTTTGGTGAACTTATACATGCTACTTGTGGGTATGAACACGATTTGCGTGAGGTTAAATTTAATGATGGCACACATTATAACTATGTTCCGGGTAGCGGTGATTTACGTATGGGACCGACTGCTTTTGCAGAAGCTCAATGGCGTACCAACCACTCTGTACATCGCAATGGCGATATTTATCCGACTCATGGTATCGGGCCGGTTGCAAACTGTTTGGATATCAATCGTGGTAACCGTTTCCTTTCTTTGTCTGCTATGGCAACACAATCCCGTGGTCTACATAAATTTATTGTAGATAATGGCGGTGAAAATCATCCGTTGGCAAAAGTGAACTTCAATTTGGGTGATATCGTTACATCTATGATTAAATGTTCAAACGGACAAACTATCATCGTAACTCATGATACAAATTCTCCCCGTCCTTATTCTTTAGGTTTCCGTATTCAGGGTACTGAAGGTTTGTGGATGAATGATGGAGATGGTGTATATGTACAAGGCAAATCCAAACCTCACCGTTGGGATAGTTCTGACGAATGGTTCAAGAAATATGATCATAATTTATGGGCTAAACATGCCGGTGAAGCTGCAGAAGCAGGTCATGGTGGTATGGACTATGTAATGATGTATGATTTGATTGATGCTATCCACAACAAGAAACCGGCTCCTATGGACTGCTATGATGCTGCTGCATGGAGTGCTATTTCAGGATTGTCTGAAATGTCTATTGCTCGCGGTGGTGCATTAGTCGACTTCCCTGACTTTACTCGTGGACAGTGGATTCATCGTAAACCTGCATTTGCGTTGTAAGAATAAACGGAAATAATAGATATAAATACTACATATTCGGATAAAAGCTTTTTATAGCTTCCGGGTATGTAGTATTTTTTTGTAAAGAGATTTCATACTATGTAAATAGACAATGTATCATCTATTTTAATAGCCTCTTTCTTTGTCATATCTGAAATCTTTAATATTGAAGGTCACTTTTAAACCCTTATGGGATGATAGAATCATTGGGCACGAAAATGTAAAATCTACCATCAGTCCCCATGACTTTTTCACAATTGGAGCATAAGTCTTTGTTGAACATTTCTATGCAAATATACAATTTACTCCCTGTAGAGTGAATCGCGAGTAAATGAAAAACAAGAAATAAACGTTTTTGATAAAATAAAAAATGCTCCTGATTATCAGTTTATTTAATGATAATCTTAGAGTATTTTCAGTTGAGCGGAAAACGGGACTCGAACCCGCGACCCTTAGCTTGGGAAGCTAATGCTCTACCAACTGAGCTACTTCCGCTTTTGGTTTTGCAAAAGTATATAAATCTTTTCTTTTTTAGTACCTTTGGTGCGGAAAATTAAAAGAAAAAAGTAAAGATGGAAAAGCTGACCTTAATCAAAGTAGGAGGGAAGATTGTAGAAGAGGAAAATACTCTTCGTAGTTTGTTACAAGATTTTTCTCAGATTGAAGGTTTTAAAGTATTGGTACATGGCGGTGGGCGTTCTGCAACAAAGTTAGCAGCACAGTTAGGCATTGAAAGCCGAATGGTAAACGGACGCCGGATTACAGATGCGGAAACTCTCAAGGTTGTTACCATGGTTTATGGCGGACTTGTCAACAAAAATATAGTAGCGGGTTTGCAGGCTCTTGGTGTAAATGCATTAGGATTGACCGGAGCGGATATGAATCTGATGCGGTCAGAAAAACGTCCGGTGGTAGAAGTGGATTACGGTTTTGTTGGCGATGTGAAAGAAGTAAATGCCGATTTATTAGCAACACTAATCCATCAGGGAATTGTCCCGGTTCTGGCTCCTCTTACACATGATAAACAGGGACATATGCTTAATACGAACGCTGATACAATAGCGGGAGAAGCCGCAAAAGCTTTGGCCAAACATTTTGATGTAACCTTAATGTTCTGTTTTGAAAAGAAAGGTGTCCTTAGAGATGAAAATGATGATGAAAGCGTAATTCCTGAAATAAATCGTGAAGAATTTAAGCAATATGTAGAAGATGGAATTATACAGGGAGGAATGATTCCTAAATTAGAAAATTCATTTCAAGCAATAGATGCAGGTGTAAAACAGGTAATAATTACACAGGCCTCAGAAATACACAAAGGGATGGGAACCCGTGTCTTTTAAAGAACATGGAAGATAAGATAACGGTACAAATACAGGACGTAGTAACCCGTTTGCCGGAACTGCGTTTCCAGACTCCACTTAATTGGAAAATAGAAGAAGGGCAGCAATGGGCGGTTATCGGACCGAATGGTGCTGGTAAAACATTGATTGCCGATATTATGCAACGTAAATTTGCTTTTAAGGAAGGGCAAGTTTTATTCGGTTGTGAAGGAAAAGTCAGTGAACTTGTGAAAAGCATTGCTTTTAAAGATATCTATTCCTTAGCGGATTGCCGTAATTCCTATTATCAACAACGTTGGAACTCAACAGAAACGGACGATGTTCCTACTGTTGAAGAAATCCTGAATGGAGATACGGAAACAGATAGTTGCAAAGGTCTTTTATCGCTTTTTGGAATAGAAGATTTACTACCTAAAAAACTGATATTCCTTTCCAGCGGGGAACTTCGTAAATTCCTGATAGTTCGGACGCTTTTAAAACATCCGCGTATCTTAATATTGGATAATCCGTTTATCGGTTTGGATGCTCCGTCACGGAATCTGTTGGTCGATATGTTACAACAGATGGCAAAATTGAGAGGAGTACAAGTTGTATTGCTGCTATCTAATCCGGATGATATACCTGAGATGGTTACGCATGTATTGCCTGTAAAAGATAGAGAATGTTTTCCTTCCTGTACGCGAGAGGCGTTCTTTTCAAATACAGCATTGATTACACTATTGTTTCCTTCAGAAGATAAATCCGTACATAAGAGTTTTAAAACAATCTTACTTCCTGTTGAAAATGGAAAAGAACCTTCAACACACGAAGTCACTTTTCGGATGGAGCATGTTTCCATAAGATATGGAAGTCGTACTATCCTGAAAGACCTGGATTGGGAAGTAAGGAATGGTGAGAAATGGGCTTTGTTTGGTCCGAATGGAGCAGGAAAATCTACACTGTTAAGTTTGGTATATGCAGATAATCCTCAGTCATATGCCAACATTCTCTATCTGTTTGATAAGAAACGGGGTTCAGGCGAAAGTATCTGGGATATAAAGAAACGTATCGGATATGTATCTCCGGAGATGCATTTGTATTATATGGAGAATGTACCGACACTGAATATTGTAGGTTCCGGCTTTTTTGACTCTATTGGCTTATACCGGAAATGTACCGAAGAACAGGAACGGATAGCTATAGCTTGGATGGACGTTTTTGGTATTGGGGATTTGAAAGAACGTTCTTTCCTGACGCTTTCTTCCGGAGAACAACGATTGGCTTTGTTGGCACGTGCTTTTGTGAAAGATCCGGATTTGATTATATTGGATGAACCTTTGCATGGTCTGGATGTAAACAATAAGAAGAAAGCCGCATGTATCATCGAGCAATTCTGTTCCCGTCCGGGTAAAACGCTGATTTATGTGACGCATTATCCGCATGAGCTTCCTTCTTCTGTGGATAAACGTTTCGAGTTAGTCAAACACGCATAAAATCAATGATAGGATACCATGAAATATAAAATAGCATCATTTTGGCTTGTTGTATTTTGTATATTGTTTGTCTTTTTACAAAAGGGTTTTCAATATCATTTTTTCTATATAGAACAAAGTCAGTTATTTCAATATTCATGGTTCTATTGGACTGAAAAAATTGTCCAGCCGGGAGGTTTTGCATTCATACTTTCGGAATTTATGATGCAGTTCTTCATCTTACCATATGCAGGACCAGCTATAGTGTCCGGATTGCTTGTTCTTGCCGGTTTTGTTACAGGAAGAATTGTATCCCGCATTATTCCTTCTGTGGAAATATTTCTATTGCCGTTGTTACCGGTCGTATGTTTGCTGTTTATCCATTTTGATTTTAATTATAGGATATTCGGTACAGTAGCATATGATTGTATGCTACTTGCTTTATGGTTTTATGTCTCTGTAAATAAGTATATATATCGGCTTGTCATAGGGGGGATGCTCTCTTTTTTATTGTTTTGGGGTGCCGGTTCGGTAAGTTTACTTTTTGCAGTATTGGTTGTGATTTACGAATTATTATCCCGAACGCCGAGGGGGTATTTAAGTCTATTTATCTGTACCGAGGTTCTTCTGCTAGGTATCTGCGGTGTTTATTTTTCCTGGATAGGCGAATATCGTTTTACATTTTTACCTGATGCCTATTACCATCGGAACCTGGAGCCTAAAAATGTAATTTATTATTCTTGGGTTTGTTTACCTCTTATTCTGCTGGTCGCTTTTGGATTAAAAAATAAGAAGTTTGATTGGCCTTTAAAAAAGAGAGCGGTACTTTGGATAGGGCAATTACTCGTACTTGGAGGTTTGCTATATTGGGGTATTCCGGAGTTTTCCGACCGGAAATCAATTAAATTAAAGGAACTCGATTATTATGCCCGTATGGAACAGTGGGATAATATAGTGGAAGCGTGTAAAGGCAAGCTTACTAATTTTTTATATTTATGCTATTTGAATATGGCATTAGCAGAGAAAGGAGAACTTGCCGATAAAATGTTTGATTTTGACCAGAAGGGTCCTCAGGGAGTAATGGTTGCATGGAATAAATCGGAACAGGTTTCTTCTTTATTAAATGATGTTTATTTTGCAATGGGTTATGTCGCTCCTGCTCAGGAGATGGCTTTTGAAGGCTATGTCAGTTCTATGGGTTATGGTAATCCCCGTTTATTGAAGCGCCTTATCCAGACCAACCTGATTTATGGAGCTTATCCTGTAGCAGAGAAATATATATCAGTATTGGAGCGAACGTTTTATTATAAGGATTGGGCACAGAAGCAGCGGAAATTTTTATACAATGATGCAATGATAGAAGAGGATCCTCTTTTAGGCGTTTACCGGAAATGTTTACCGAAAAATTGTACACTGGCACATGTTCGTAGTTTTGAGGCTGATTTAAGACTGCTGGCAGAAACGAATCCTTCGAATAAAGCTGCAATAGAATATTTAGGAGGCTATTATTTGTTATCCAAAGATATGCAAGGTTTTAAAAACCTGGTAGAAACTTACTATGGAACGGATATCCTTCCTATACTTCCTGTGTCATTTCAGGAGGCTGTTATCACTTTGTCTGAAAAAGAAACAGATTACTGGAAAAGGTTTAATGTCTCCGACGGGATTGTCCGTCGCTTCACGGAATATAAGCAAGCAGTATTGGCTAACAAGAATAATCCGGCCTCATTGCCCGGATTATTAAACCGGTCATTTGGTAATACATATTGGTATTATTTTATGTTTAAATAAATAGTGGGGGATATGAAGAAATGCATTTTATATATATGTTTATTGTTTGTCTGGGTAGCTTGTTCAGAAACAGTTCATATTGATAAAACAGTAGAGGAACAGCCTTCCATATTTCCTGATTATGCGGGAGTTACAATACCATCAAATATAGCTCCGTTGAATTTTGCTCTTGCAACGGACGAAAAAGAGGCTTATGCCTTTTTTGTTGTAGGAGAGAACCGTTTTGAAGTAGAGGCAAAAGATGGAAAATTTATTATTCCTGTATCCAAATGGAAAAAAATGTTGGAGGCAGCTATCGGAAATAAAGTGACAGTGACAGTGGCAGTAAAAAGAGGAGAAGAATGGGTCGGCTATGCTCCTTTCTTTTTATATGTGGCCAAAGAAACCATGGATCCTTATCTGGCATACCGTTTAATTGACCCAGGGTATGTTTTATGGAATCAGATGGGTATTTATCAGCGTAATCTGGAAGGATATAGTCAAAGTGCTATCATAGAGAATAAATCTACCCATAATAACTGTGTGAACTGCCATTCCTTCTGTATGCAGAATCCGGATAAGATGCTATTTCATATGCGTGAAAAGTTGCCGGGTACTATTTTAGTGGATGGTCATAAAATAGAGAAGTTGAATACAAAGACCGAGCAAACAATCTCTTCTTTGGTTTATCCGTCCTGGCATCCGTCGGGTAGATATGTTGCATTTTCTGTGAATAATACCAAGCAAGCATTTCACATGAATGATAAAAACCGTATAGAAGTATATGATGAAGCATCTGATGTCGTAGTTTATGATGTAGAAAAACACGAAATAGTAACGGCGCCTGTGCTATTCTCTTCCCGTTCATTTGAAACATTCCCTACATTCTCTCCAGATGGAAAAACGCTTTATTTTTGTTCGGCAGATGCACAGTCCATGCCGGAATCATATAATAAATTGAAATATAATTTATGTTCAGTGTCATTTAATCCAGATACCCGTAGTTTCGGAGCCGAGGTAGATACATTATATAATGTAGGTACGGAAGGAAAGAGCGTATCTTTCCCACGTGTATCTCCAGATGGCCGTTATCTGCTATGTACACTCTCTGGGTATGGGAATTTTTCTATTTGGCATAAAGATGCAGATTTGTATCTGTTTGATTTGCAGAGAAAGGAAAGCCGTTTATTGGATGAAGTAAACAGTGACGATGTAGAAAGTTATCATTCCTGGAGTAGCAATAGCCATTGGTTTGTGTTCAGTAGCCGTCGTATCGATGGTTTATATACCCGTCCCTATTTTGCTTATATAAATGAAGAAGGAAAAGTTGGAAAACCATTTTTGTTGCCTCAGAAAGACCCTGATTATTACAGCTTATCCATGAAGTCTTATAATATACCCGAATTTATTAAAGATAAAGTAAAAGTGAGAGAACGCGTCCTTAGCCTGAAAGCGAAAGAAAATAAAGGTATTGATGTTAAGTTTAACTAAGCTTAGACAAGAAAAAAGACGGAGAATATTCTTTTTCTTTAACAAAATAAAATATTTAACCTGTTATTAAAAAAACAATAGCGTTTTTTGCTTACTTCCCTCTTTTTCCAAGGTTTATGGGAAAAGCCTTTTGTTGAATTTTGGTCAATTTTCTGAATCGATTGGTTTGTTTCAGAATAGTATAAAAATGATTGAATATTTAACTAAGTGCAAAAAGTTCCAAAAAGTAATATTTTTGAAGAATCGAAATTCATAATTCGTAATATTGCGGGCGAAGAATAATTGTAAGGTTAACAAACATGGGAGAAATAAAAGGTTATATCTCACAGGTTATCGGTCCGGTCGTGGACATTCACTTTAATGATGATGATGAAAATGTAGTACTTCCCCGTATTCACGACGCCATGGAGATAACCCGCCCTAATGGGAAAATATTGATTGTTGAAGTTCAACAACACATTGGGGAAAATACAGTCCGTACCGTAGCTATGGATACGACTGACGGATTGAAGAGAGGAATGGAAGCTATCTCGTATGGTTCATCCATAACCATGCCGGTTGGCGACCAGGTAAAGGGGCGTTTAATGAATGTGACCGGAAATCCAATCGATGGAATGCCTGAACTTGATAAAAAAGGTGCTCTCCCAATTCATCGTGAACCTCCGAAATTTGATGAATTAACAACAAGCCGTGAAGTTTTGTACACCGGGATTAAGGTGATAGATTTGCTGGAACCTTATTCTAAGGGAGGAAAAATCGGACTTCTTGGTGGGGCTGGCGTTGGCAAGACGGTGTTGATTATGGAATTAATCAATAACATCGCCAAAAAGAACAACGGCTTTTCTGTCTTTGCCGGTGTAGGAGAGCGTACGCGTGAGGGAAATGACTTATTGCGTGAGATGATTCAATCCGGAGTGATTCGTTATGGTGAAGAATTTAAGAAAAGCATGGAAGCCGGTCATTGGGATCTGTCGAAGATTGATTATGACGAATTAACTAAATCGCAGGCTACATTGGTATTCGGTCAGATGAATGAACCTCCCGGAGCACGTTCTTCAGTAGCTTTATCGGGGTTGACAATTGCAGAATCGTTCAGAGACTTGTCTGCCGAAGGAGAAACCAGGGATATCCTATTTTTTATTGATAATATTTTCCGCTTTACTCAGGCTGGTTCGGAAGTTTCCGCATTGTTGGGGCGTATGCCATCTGCTGTTGGATATCAACCGACATTGGCTACAGAGATGGGTGCTATGCAGGAACGTATTACTTCAACAAAGAAAGGCTCCATTACTTCTGTCCAGGCTGTTTATGTTCCTGCCGACGACTTGACGGACCCGGCTCCTGCAACGACTTTTACTCATTTGGATGCAACAACTGTTCTAAGCCGTAAGATTACCGAGTTGGGTATTTATCCGGCAGTAGACCCCTTGGAGTCTACATCCCGTATCCTTGACCCGTTAATTGTGGGCAACGATCATTATGAAACAGCTCAGCGGGTAAAGCAAATCTTGCAGCGGAACAAAGAATTGCAAGATATTATTTCCATTCTCGGGATGGAAGAACTATCAGATGAAGATCGTTTGACAGTTAACCGTGCACGCCGTGTACAGCGTTTTCTTTCCCAACCATTTGCTGTGGCAGAGCAGTTCACCGGTATTCCGGGAGTGATGGTTTCTATCGAAGATACGATTCGCGGTTTCCGGATGATTATGGATGGCGAAACAGATAATATCCCCGAACAGGCATTCTTGAATGTGGGAACCATAGAGGAGGTAATGGAAAAAGGCAAGCGGCTTGCAGAACAAGCAAACTAAGAGATATGAAACTAAAAATTGTATCGCCGGAAGGCATCCGGTTTGAGGGAGAGGTAGGAAGTGTATCTTTTCCGGGAATGGGCGGCTCATTTGATGTCCTTCCTAACCATGCTCCTCTGATTGCCGCCTTACAGGAAGGGACTGTCCGTTACGAAGTGAGTGGAAAACATCGGAAACTCCCGATACAAAGTGGTTTTGTGGAAGTAAAGGACAATGTCCTGACTGTTTGTATCGAATAAAATACATAAAAAGAATGAGTAGCAGATTGAGTCTAAGGCTGATGGGGTTAATCACATTTATTAATGCGGTTATCGGTATTTCTCTGGGGGGATTACTATACACCATTTGGCCTGAGTATTATTTTGAGTGGTTTCCTTCTATCCCTCTCTTTTATTGGGTGATGGCGATGGCAATGACCCTTGTTCTCGACAAAGCTAAAAGAAAAAAGGGGGATGTGACTGTTACTATGTATATGTTGGTACGTTTTTGCAAGTTTACACTTGCGCTCGTATTTATGTGGTTGTATGCATCCTTGGTTGGAGAACATTTGAAAACATTCGGTTTTACGTTAATGTTATTCTATTTCATTTATCTCGGGCTGGAAACATACACGATCTATTTGTTTGAGAAGAAGAGGATGAAAAGAGAGAAACAAGAACAAGATGAACAAGAGCAAGAATAACCGGTTGCTTTGGGTTACCCTGTTGATGTGGCTTTGTTTTTGGGCTACGTCTTATGCGGTTACCGAAGAAAGGAATATAGATGTGCAGGACATCGTCTTTTCTCACATTCAGGATGCCTATACCTGGCATATCACGGAATGGAATGGAAAAGAGATTGCAATCCCGCTTCTTGTTCTGGTGAAGAGCGAGGAGCGGGGATGGGACATGTTCTTTTCTTCACATCTGCATCATGGCAATACGCATCATAACTATTATATAGCTGCGGAGGGAGAACATGCAGGCAAAGTAGTGGAGAAGAACAGCAAAGGAGAAGAAGTCAGACCTTTGGATTTATCCCTTACCAAAAATGTCTGGGGATTACTTATCAGTTGTTCTCTTTTACTGTTTCTTGTGCTGTATACGGCCCGTTGGTATAAGAAACACCCGGATGAAGCGCCGGGTGGATTAGTCGGATTGATGGAAATGGCTGTATCTTATATACAAGAGAATGTGATTAAAGAAGGAATCGGTATGGAATACAAGCCGTTTTCTTCGTTTCTGCTGACAGCTTTTTTCTTTATTCTGATAAACAACCTGATGGGCTTGATTCCGATTTTTCCGGGAGGAGCGAATATCACAGGTAATATAGCAGTAACGTTGGTCCTTGCTGCCGGTACTTTTATTGCTGTGAATGTATTTGCTACACGGACGTATTGGAAGGAAGTATTCTGGCCTAATGCACCTATTTACTTGAAACTGCCGATTCCTATCATGCCGTTTGTAGAGTTTTTCGGTGTGTTCACCAAACCGTTTGCCTTGATGATTCGTCTGTTTGCCAATATCATGGCGGGACATACCATCATTTTAGCGCTTACGTGTTTGATTTTCATCACTACCTCCATGGGGTTGGCTGTAAACTTCGGAATGACAATTGTTTCGGTTGTGTTCTGTACGTTTATGAATTGCCTGGAGATACTGGTAGCTTGTTTGCAAGCTTATATTTTTACTTTGCTTTCAGCCAATTACATCGGGCTGTCGAAAGTGAGGGAGTAACGATATTATATTAAGTTTAAAATGTTATTAATTAAAAGTTAAACACTATGTTATCAACTATTTTATTACAAGCAGCAGCCGGAATGGGCATTGCAAAAATGGGAGCAACAATCGGAGCAGGCTTTGCCGCAATCGGTGCCGGTATAGGAATCGGATTGATAGGTAAAGGCGCAGTTGAAGCCATCGGACGTCAGCCGTCGGCCGCCGGAGAAATCCGTACTTCCATGTTGATTATGGGTGCATTGGTTGAAGGTGTCGCTCTGTTTGCGATTGTAGTGTGTTTCTTGGCATTGTTCCAATAAAAATAATCGTCTATGTCGTTATTAACACCAGACTCAGGGCTTCTGTTCTGGATGATTCTCTCGTTCGGGATTGTTTTTGTCATCCTTTCCAAATATGGCTTTCCTGTTATCATTAAGGCCATAGAGCAACGGAAAGCTTACATCGACAGTTCGCTGGAAACGGCACGCCAAGCAAACGAACAGCTTGCCAATATCCGGGCGGAAGGAGAGAAGATGCTGGCGGAAGCCAAAGAAAAACAAAATGCCATTCTCCGGGAAGCTCTGGTTGAGAAAGAACAGATTATCGGTGAAGCAAGGCAAAAAGCCATAGCCGAAGCCCGTCTGCAAATGGAAGAAGCAACACGGCGTATCCACGAAGAGAAAGACAGAGCCATTCGCGAAGTACGTGCAGAGATAACAGACCTTTCCATTGCTATCGCAGAGAAGGTCTTGAATGAGAAAATCAGCCGTGATAAAGAACAGCAAATTATGATAGACCGGCTGCTTGATGAGGTGTCGTTTAGTAAATCGTAAAGTATGGATATAGGAACAATCTCATCCCGGTATGCTAAAGCTCTTTTCTCTATAGCTAAAGAGAAAGGGCAGGAAGACCGGGTATATGATGATATGAAAATGTTGGCAGAGAGTTTTTCTTTGGAACCGGAATTGCGGGTGGCATTAAGCAATCCCATTATTCCGGCAAAGGAAAAACTTCGGTTGCTTATTTCCGCCGGTGGTATTGAAGTGTGCGATTTGTATACACGCTTCATCCATTTGGTACTGGGACATAAGCGCGAAAGTTATCTGCCTTTTATATCTTACACTTATATGCATCTATACCGGAAGGATAAAAAGATTGTCCGTGTGCAGTTCAGCACGGCGGTTCCGGTAGACGAAAAGGTAAAGGAGCATCTCGAAAAGAAATTAAAGGAGGAGACAGGAAGTACCATCGAATTCTCAGGTTTTGTAAAGCCCGAGTTGATAGGTGGTTTCCGGTTGCGTATCGGCAATTACCGGATAGATGCCAGTTATAAGGCACAGCTACAGCATATCCGTAGCCGGCTACTCGAAAACAGATAAAAAAGAAACAAAATGACAGAACAGATAAAAGTAAGTGAGGTTTCTGCCATCCTGCGGGAGCAATTGGAAGGTATCAACACCAGCATCAAGCTGGAAGAAGTGGGTACGGTGCTTCAGGTGAGCGATGGTGTGGCACGCATTTATGGTCTCGACAATGCCGAGGCAAATGAATTGTTGCAGTTTGACAGTGGGATAGAAGCAATCGTGATGAATCTTGAAGAAGATAATGTCGGTGCAGTGCTGTTAGGTCCGACCGACCTGGTCAAAGAAGGCGACACCGTGAAACGAACCGGCCGTATCGCTTCTATCGATGTCAATGAAAATATAATAGGCAGGGTAATAGACCCTTTAGGAAATCCAATCGATGGAAAAGGGGAAATTACGGGTGAGACCTGTGAGATGCCGCTTGAGCGTAAAGCTCCGGGTATTATCTTCCGCCAGCCGGTTAATGAACCATTGCAAACAGGCATCAAAGCTGTCGATGCGATGATTCCTATCGGACGTGGACAACGCGAGCTTCTTATCGGCGACCGCCAAACAGGCAAAACCTCTATTGCCATCGATACCATTATTAACCAACGCAGCAATTATGAAGCAGGCAATCCTGTCTATTGCATTTATGTCGCTATCGGTCAGAAAGGTTCGACAGTAGCTGCATTGGTAAATACGCTGCAGGAGAAAGGAGCGATGGACTATACCACAGTAGTAAGTGCAACCGCTTCGGACCCGGCTGCCATGCAGTATTTTGCTCCTTTTGCCGGAGCTGCCATCGGAGAATATTTCCGTGATAGTGGGCGTCATGCTTTGGTTGTATACGACGACTTGTCGAAACAGGCGGTTGCTTACCGCGAAGTATCTCTGATTTTGCGCCGTCCTTCCGGACGTGAGGCATATCCGGGAGATATATTTTATCTGCATTCCCGTTTGTTGGAGCGTGCTGCAAAGATTATCAATCAACCGGAAGTAGCCCGTCAGATGAATGACTTGCCGGACAGTATGAAAGATAAAGTGACAGGTGGCGGTTCATTAACCGCTCTGCCGATTATCGAGACACAGGCAGGCGATGTTTCTGCTTATATCCCAACGAATGTGATTTCGATTACGGATGGGCAGATTTTCCTTGAAACCGATTTATTTAACCAGGGAGTCCGTCCGGCTATTAATGTCGGTATCTCTGTTTCCCGTGTAGGAGGAAATGCCCAGTTGAAAGCGATGAAGAAAGTGGCCGGTACATTAAAGATAGACCAGGCACAATTCCGTGAACTCGAATCGTTTACCAAATTCGGCGGGGAAATGGATGCTGTTACGGCTTTCACTATCGACAAAGGACAGAAGAATACGCGTTTGCTTATACAGCCCCAATATAGTCCGATGCCTGTAGAACGCCAGATAGCCATCTTGTATTGTGCAACCCGGGGACTGCTGAAAGATGTTCCTTTGGATAAAGTGCATGAGTTTGAAAAGGATTATCTGCAAGCTCTGGAAACCTCTCATCAGAAGGATGTGCTGGATGTCCTGAAATCGGGAGTTATCAATGATGAAATCTGTAAGATACTGGAAGAAACAGCTCTTCGCTTAGCTGAAACCTATAAATAAGGAAGTATGGCATCTCTGAAGGAAATAAAAGTTCGGATTGCGTCTATCAGGAACACGCAAAAGATAACATCAGCCATGAAGATGGTATCTTCTGCCAAACTGCATCATACGCAAACTATAACTGAACAGACTCTCATGTATGCAAATGCATTGTCCGTTATATTGAATGGCCTTCTTACGGCAGGGTGCGATTTGGATACCCCTTATACGGAACAGCGTGAGGTGAAGCAGGTTGCTATTGTCGCCTTTTCTTCAAGTAGCGGACTATGCGGTACATTCAATGCGAATGTATGGAAAGAACTTTCTGCCCGTTTGCTTGCCTATAAAACGTCGGGTATTGCAGTCCGGCTTTATCCGGTAGGCAAAAAGATTGCAGATGAATTACAAAAGGCGGGGTATCCGGTTGAAAGCGATTTTATCCATCTGGCAGAAAAGCAACTGTCTTATGAACATGCTGTATTGTTGTCCAGGCATTTGATGGAATTGTTCTCTACCAGGCAAGCAGACCGTGTGGAGTTCTTATATCATCATTTCAAAAGTATGGCTTCGCAGGTGCTGACAGATAAAACATTCCTGCCTCTTTCCCTGGCAGGGCAGGGGATAGCGGATGCCGTATCGACAGAGTATTTGCTTGAGCCCTCACCGGAACAGTTGCAGGCATTGTTGTTTCCTAAACTGCTTAACCTGAATGTTTATACGACATTGCTCGATACGACAACCTCCGAACATGCAGCCCGTATGATGGCAATGCAGACTGCCAATGATAATGCCAACAATCTGATTCAGCAGCTTACTTTACAATACAATAAAACCCGCCAGCAAGCCATTACTAATGAACTGCTGGATATAATGGGAGGAAGCGGCTCATAACTGTCCGCTTGCCGGGAAGAGGATTCCCCACTACCGGGGAAACACCTTCCCCACCGTTAGGGAAACATCTTCCCCACCCTTAGGGAAACGCATTCCCAAGTATTAGGGAAGCCTCTTCCCTAACATTAGGACCCTACCCGCGCAGATTGTCGCCACTACCCGGAACATAGTTCATAGTATGTTCCGGGTAGTAAAAAAGAACTGCGCGGATTGTTGAAACTTACTGGATATCCTTTTATAGAATAGCGGAAGCCCTCCAAAAGCCCGGCAAGGGCAAGTGGAGGGCTTTTCTGTTTTTATATGGATTGGTTATTCTGTGGAAGTGTTTGCTTTTACGGTTACTTTTTGGCTTTAGGTAATGCGTCGGACCAATTTGGATTCTGTTCGGTACAGAAACCGGCATTAATTTCGTCGGCTGGTATCGGATAAACAAATGCTGCAACATTATAACCGGTAACTCCAGCTACGTTAGGGGTAATTTTCTCGCCGGTGCGACGGGCATTATACCATCTGTGTCCTTCTTCAAAGAACTCGCGGATATTCTCTTTCGAGATAAATGTCAATAACTCGTCTTTGCTGGAAGGCAAGTCTGTCGGATTTTTTATCGCTTCATTTCTTTTTGCCGTGTAGAACAGTGCATTTTGGGAAGCCGTAATATTATTAGCCTGCGCTTCCGCTTCTGCTATAATCAGGTACATTTCCGATTTTCTGAATACCGGGATATTGCTGACTGCCTGTGCCGATGGGATACCATTAAATTTTAGTGGGCGTAAATCTTTTGTAATCAAATTTCTACGTATATCCAACGAATCTAATAAATTAGAAACGTGAAGAGTAAGCTTACCGCCATAAGAACCATATAACGTATTCAATGAGTTTGATGACAAGTTGTCGTCATTCGATTTGGCAATAGTGAAAATGTCTTCATCCGTGATGGCAACATTCGCCCACATGGAAACATATATATCGTTGGAAACATCCCCCGAGGCTCTCAGTTCGATTGCTTTCTGCGCGGCTGTTTTGGCTGCATCATATTTTCCCATAAAGAGGTTTACCCTTGCATCCAGGGCATAGATGGCTGCTTCATTCAAATAGAATTGGTTTATCGAGCCTTTTACCGTTGATGCTTTTTCCATATAGGATTTTGCCGTAGTGATATCGGCTGTAATCTGTTCGTAAGTCTGTGCCACAGTCGCCCTATTGATTTTCACAAATGGTTCGAGCGGTTCTTTTTCCAATAGGGGCAAACCCAATTGTGCATTCGCTCCTCCTACCTGATAAGGCAGGCCGAATATATTGACCAGGCAAAAATTAGTAACGGCACGAAGTGCATATGCCTGTGCAATATACAGATTCAGGTTGGCAACTTCACTTTCCGTCAATTTATTATTGGAGGCGATAAGCTTGTTGGCACCATTGATTAAACGGACGGAGCGGTCTACTACCTTGAAACCATATTCCCAGGCAAGTTTCAGTGTGCTTTCCGTATCGGTAATCTGGTAGTTGTTGACTGAAACGAAATGTCCGGAAGAAGAGCTGGCTGTAGAAATATCGGCAGCCATGTCTCCGATTGCCACTACATAGTTTCCATAAAAGCGGTAACTACCGAATGCATTGTAAGTTCCGTTTAATGCATTTTGCACATCTGCCACAGAGGCGTATGCGTCTTCTGTCGGAATAGCCTGGTAGGTCTTCTGGTCAAAATTGCAGGATGCCAGACCCAGGGTGACAGCTATTGCCAAAATACTATTGAATATCTTTTTCATACTAAAAGTCATTTTATTTAATGCTGGATTGATATATTAAAAAATCAGTATGTATGGGCTGTATTCAAAACATATATGCTTTGTCTTTAAAACATATATGTTTTGCAATCGAATCATATATGTTTTGAAAACAGCCCTTATCGCTTTATAAATTAGAAGCCGACATTTAATCCGATAACGAAGTTACGGGGTACGGGGTAGTTCCACCATTGCACACCGTCGGCATCGATACTTGACGGGTCGAATCCTCTGTAATCCTTAGCCTTAATCGTGAATAAATTGTCTGCACTTGCATAGACACGCAGGTTGTTCATAAACATTTTGCGAATCATCGATTTAGGGAATGTATATCCTACGGAGACAGTACGCAGTTTCAGATAGCTGCCATCCATCAGGAAGCGGCTGGATGCCTGGTTTACCGCACGGCCGTCATCGAAAAACAATTGGGGAACCTTAGCGATATCGCCCGGTTTCTGCCAACGGTTTTCATATACATATTCGGTGAAGTTCTGACCGAAACCGCCGCCTACCTGTTCATCATAACGCAGGTTGTTACCATATATCTTAGCACCTACCGAGAAGTTTAGCTGGAATGAGAAGTCGAAACCGTTCCATTTCATATTGTTGGTGAAAGAGCCCTGGAACTTTGGATTGGCTGTCCCTACGTATCTTTTCTTAGCAGCATTATAATCGCTGGTTGTCTCGTCGCCGGTTTCGTACCTATACCATAAACCGTCGCCTGTTTCAGGGTCTACGCCGGCCCATTCTTTCATTTTGAAAGTATACAGAGGACGTCCCGGCTCGGTGATGGTTGTTGCCGTTTCAATCGGGTTATTGTTGCTGAGCTGTTTTACTTTATTATAGTTCTTAGAACCCGTCAGCGTGACATTCCAGTTGAAGTCCTTATTGTTAATCAGTATTGCATTGGCCGATACTTCGAATCCCTGGTTCTGTAGTTTTCCAATGTTCTGATAGTAACTTGCCAGACCGGTTACCATAGAGATGGGCACGGCAAATACCATGTCTTTAGTCATATGGTTATAGTAATCGGCTTCGATAGTGAAACGGTCGAAGAAAGAGAAATCGACGCCCACGTTAAACTTTGCAGTCTGTTCCCATTTCAGGTTCGGGTTACCCGCTTGCATACGTCCGCTACCCGGCAATTTGTTATAGTTGTATCCGAATTCATACAAATCGCGGGAAGTATACCATGAAGAAGCTGCATAATATTTTACATCGCCTACTTCCTGGTTACCGGACGTACCGTAGCTGGCACGGAGGGTTAAGTTGTTTAACCACTCTCTGGTCGGTTCCATAAATAGAGCATTTGAAACTCTGTATTTGGCGCCGACAGACCAGAAAGGGGCCCATCTGTGATTCTTTCCGAATCTTGAAGATGCATCGTAACGGAAACTACCGGACAGGTAATATGTATTTTCGTAATCATATTCGGCATTCAGGAAGAATGAAGCCAATAGCAGGTTATACTTATAAGTGCTTGCGCTGCCGGGGACAGCAGCTGTACTCACTTCATTCAGATAGTTTACAGCATAATTCGATGCTGCCAGGTAGGCTTCCTTCAGGTTGGTTCGCTGTCCTTCCTGACCAACCATAACGTTTAAGTTATGCTTTTCATTGAACGTATTGATATAGTTCAATGTATTGGTTATACTAAGCAACATACGTGTTGAATAGTTGTTTTCACCCATACCCCTCATGTCTTTGCCCTGAGGTTGCAGGAATGACCAGTAACCGAACTCGTCTACGAAATACAAATCGGCTCCGGCACGCGACAAGAAGAAGAAGTTCTTGTTGAAATTGATTTGCAGATAAGGAGAGATGATGGCACGATATTGTTTGGCCGTGCTTTTATCGCCTAATTCACTACGTTGTGCAACCGGATTGTATTCGTTGATGGTATCAAAGTTCCAGTCGCCGTTTTTATCCTTAACCGGATTCAGGGGCGATTGCATATACGCTTGTGTAATCGGGTCGGAGTAGTAACCTCCGCCGGCTCCCATGTTGCTGATGGTGTAAGACAAGTTCGTATTTATACCATATTTGATAATTTTGGAAGGTGCCTGTTCGAAGTTGAAACGCATGGAATAGCGGCTCAAATCTTTTCCTTTTACAATAGATTTGTTGTCGAAGAAGTTTAATGAGATAAAGAAGCGGGGAGCAGTTTCTGCCGAAGCTCCGCCTTGGACATCGATGCCGTATTCCTGGATTAAACCGTTGCGGGTTACTTCTTTCAGCCAGTTTGTATCGCAGTCTTTTTCTGCACCGACATACCAGTCCAACAGGTTAGACATGCCCTCATTGGTGTAAGGGAAGTTCACTCCGTATTTAGTCTGTAATGCAGCAACATTTCCGGTTTCCCCGTACCGGTTATGGTCGTTCATCAATGCTTCAACAGAGAGCGTTCTGTATTTGTCTGCATTTACAGGTTTATAGCTGGAAGCCATATCCGGCATCATTTCCATACCTACTTTTGCATGGAAGTTGACAGACGTTTTGCCGCCCTTTCCTTTCTTTGTATTAATAACGATAACACCATTTGCAGCACGTGCACCGTAGATGGATGTGGCTGTTGCATCTTTCAATACGGTCATACTTTCGATATCCGATGCGTTCAGGGTAGAGAGTGGACTCATCGTTTGTCCTTCCGTTGCACGTACGCCGACCGGGTCTGCATTGAAAGCAACACCATCGATGATGTATAGTGGCTGTGTTCCTGAATTGAAAGAGTTCTTGCCACGAATGAAAATATTGGCAGGTGCACCGGGTTGTCCTGAACCGATGTTCATTTGCAATCCGGGAACAGAGCCCTCCAATGCCTTGATAGGATTGGAATCGTTCAATTTGGTAATAGAAGATGCAGCGATTGTTGTGGCAGCTCCTGTAAAAGCCGCTTTTTTAGTTACACCATATCCGGTAACCACAATTTCTTCCAACGCTTGAGAAGAAGCAGACAGCTTTACATTTAACACTGGTTTAATGGGCAGTTCTTGAGTTTCCATTCCGACATAGGAGATTACCATAGTCTTCGCAGAACTTGGTACTGTATATCATCTATTGAAAATCAACGGATTAATTAAATTAAAGATTTGTAGATGTCTGGTCGTTTAATTATTGAAAATCAATGGATATAAAGAAAAAACACATAGGGAATATTAATAAATAAGCTACCTGCTAAAAATGGAATAAATGTGGTGATAACTACATAATTAACGGTTGAATACTGATTAAAAGAGCTATTCCTTTTCTACTCAGAAAGTACTCTCCAATGTTGAATATCATAGCTGCATCTAATATACGATAAATATCCATCGTAAAAAAATAGATAATTTTAAACTTTCACTCATACAAAATGCTTATTTACATAAGCATTGTAAATCAGAGGAATGAATAGATTTTTCTCGTTGTTTTTATGTTAAAATCGTAAATTGAGATTAGATTTTTTGGTGTTATAATAAATTTATTTTACATTTGTCGACCCTTATTGTTATTTTAGTAATAAATCTTGTGTTGGAAGTTTTAAATTAAAAGAATTTGTTATTTATAAGTTAAATATAAAAGTGTGTCTATGAAAAGGTTGACTTATCTTTTGTTTTGCCTACTAATAAGTATTGGCATGGCTACAGCTCAGACTATGAAGGTAACAGGGACTGTTATCTCTGCTGAGGATAATGAGCCGGTTATTGGAGCATCCATTGTGGTGAAAGGAACTACAGTGGGTACAGTTACGGATATTGATGGTGCATTTTCTTTGGATGTACCAAGTTCTGCGAAGACCCTGGTCTTTTCTTATGTTGGAATGATATCCCAGGAATTAGCTGTAAAACCAACATTGAATGTTTCATTAAAGCCTGATGTAGAGGTGCTTGATGAGGTTGTCGTAACAGGTTATGGTAATTTCAAGAAGTCTTCATTTACGGGTGCTGCATCAAGTGTTTCTACTGAAAAGTTGCAGGATGTTCCCTCTTTAAGTGTACAATCTAAGTTGGCTGGTGCCGTGTCTGGTGTACAGATTACTTCTACTTCCGGACAGCCGGGTGCAGTGGAATCTGTCCGTATTCGTGGTATGGGTTCAATCAATGCAGGTAATGAACCGTTGTATGTAATCGACGGTGTTCCGATGATGACTGGAAACAATAATAGTTTCTCTTATGATGATGCAGGTAACAGTATGCTTTCTTCATTGAACAGCAATGATATTGAGTCGATGACTGTTATTAAAGATGCTGCTGCCGCTTCTCTTTACGGTTCGCGTGCGGCTAATGGTGTAATTGTTATTACTACTAAAAAAGGTACGGCTGGAAAGACAAAGTTCACTGCTAAAGCTGACTGGGGTTTTTCTAATATGGCAATCAATTACCGTCCGACTTTAAATGGAAATGATAGACGTGATATTTTGTATTTAGGTCTGAAAAACAGTGCATTAAATGAAGGTAAAAATGAAGCGGATGCGCTTGCTTATGCCGACAGTAAAATTGATAATTATGCAGCTGTTCCTTGGAGTGGTTACACAGATTGGAAAGACGTCTTGTTCCGTAATGGCTCTCACCAGAATTATGAAGTGAACGCACAGGGCGGTAATGATAAAACAAGATTTTATTCTTCTCTTTCTTATACAAAACAGAACGGTATTACTTTACAGTCTGGTTATGAACGTGTAACAGGACGTGCAAACCTTACTCATAAAGCCGGTCGTGTTACTTTGGAAGCTAACACCTTGTATTCATTGTCTACTCAGGATGTAAATAGTGAAGGTACCAGTTTCTCCAGCCCGATTATGTGTTTGGCTATGACTGCATCTCCTTCTACATTCCCGTATAATGAAGATGGAACCTGGTCTACAAACTTCCCTGCGTTGAATGGTGCGAATCCTCTTCAAACAGCAACTTACAACTATAGCAAGAATAAAGTAAACCGTTTTTTGGGAACAGTTTCTGCAACCTGGAATATCTGGGACAACCTGAATGTGAAGGAAATAATCAGTTACGACTTTAACCAGAGTAATAACCGTGTGTGGTGGGATCCCCGTTCAAATGACGGACGTACTGCAAAAGGTGTTTTCCAGCGTTATATGGCAAATCGTAGTAAACTGAATACGCAAACACAGTTAACTTATAATAAGACTATCGCCGAAAAGCATAACCTGGATATTTTATTAGGATATGAAACGGAAGATTACCAAATGGATTATACATATTCAAATGGTTCTCAATATCCTTCTTATATGGAAGAGATTGCAAATGCAGGTTTGACCCGTGCTTCAAGTTTGATTAAAGGATACCGTATGGTGTCTTATCTTGGACGTATCAACTATGACTTTGAAAATAAATATTATGCAAGTGCCAGCTACCGCCGTGATGGTAGTTCACGTTTAGCTCGCGATAGCCGTTGGGGTAATTTCTGGTCTGTATCCGGTTCTTGGCGTTTTTCCCAAGAAGGTTTCATGGAATCTTTGTTGCATGTAATCAGTGATGCGAAGCTGCGTGCTTCTTATGGTTTGAACGGAACACAGCCGGAAGATTATTATGCTTATATGGGCTTATACCAGTATGGTTATAATTACAACGGCTTCGGTGGTTCTGCTGAATCTTCTTTCTTCAATGGTAATTTGAAGTGGGAGAAGAACCATGCCCTGAATGTTGGTTTGGATGTAACACTGTTTAACCGTATTTCAATTGCAGCGGAATGGTATAACCGCGATACCAAGGATTTGATTATGTATAAACCGATTTCTGCAGTGCTGGGTATTTTAGACAGTAAAGCGAAAGCTAATAAATTGTTGAATGTAGGTTCTATGAGAAACCGTGGTTTTGAATTGGAAATCAAATCGACAAATATCCAAAATAAGAACTTGACGTGGACTACTTCTTTGAACCTGGGACACAATAAAAATACGTTGACAAAATTGGATGGCGAACAAGACCAGGTTATCGACGGTATTTTGATTCATAAAGTAGGGGAAACTTATAACTCATTTTATGCTTATGAATATGCAGGTGTAGACCCGCAGACCGGTAAGGAGTTGTACTATATCAATAAGGACGGAAGCCGTGAAACAACCACTAACTCGGCAAAGGCTGATAAGGTGATTGTCGGAAATGCCGATCCTAAACTTCAGGGTGGTTTAACCAACTATATCGGATGGAAGTTTATCGACTTCAACTTTACTCTGACTTATTCTTTAGGCGGACATGCTTTTGATAAGGCTTCCTGGTTACAAAGCAACGGGGGTACTTACCATTATTTGGGAAATGTTCCTTCTTACTATAAAATAGAAGATACCTGGCAGAAACCGGGAGATGACGCTAAGTTGCCGCAGTTCGCTGAAGGAAACAAAAATATCGTTTCTTCACGATGGATGATGTCAACGAACCACTTGCGTCTGAAAAATATGACAGTCGGATTTACAATGCCTCAGGAATGGACCAGAAGAGCTGGTATTGATAAACTGAGAGCGTATATTTCCGGAAACAACCTGTTGACATGGAAATCAAAAGACCTGTATGTTGATCCGGAAGGTCCGGTAAACGGTCTTGTTACATTTGAAACACCGTCACTGAGAACGGTTACATTTGGTATTGAACTTGGTTTCTAATTTTAAACAATCAATTTAGAGTAATATGAAAAAGATATATAAATCTATCTCTGTTGCACTGGCTATGTTTACACTTACGGCTTGTGGAAATAGCTGGCTGGACCTGAAGCCATCGGATGGAGTGGAGACTTCGGAGTCTATAACAAATTATAATGATGCTTTGACTGCTTATTATGGAATGTATGACGGTTTGCAGGGTAACTCGACCTTCAATTCTTATTATGCAGCACGTATGTTCTATTATGGAGATGTACGTGGAGATGATATGCAGGCAAGAGATCAGGGAATGCGTTCTTCCTCCTGTTATGAGATGAGATATACGGCAGACGATGCACCTAATATGTGGAATGTTCCTTATAATGTAATCCGTCGTGCAAACGGTCTGATTGAATCTATCGATAATAAGCAGGTTACGGATGCTACCGAGGCACAGGTAGGCAAAATTTATGCAGAAGCAAAAGCTGTGCGTGCATTGGTGCATTTTGACCTTGTCCGTATTTATGCTATGCCCTATACAGCAGACAATGGTGCTTCGTTGGGCGTTCCGGTTATGACTAAAAGGCTGGATAGTGATGAGTTGCCAACCCGTAATACGGTTGCTGAAGTTTATACTCAAGTAGTAAAAGACTTGACGGATGCTATCAACAGCAACTATATGGAAACGAAGAAGAGTAAAGGTTATTTCAATGTATGGACCGCTAAATCTTTGTTGTCTCGTGTTTACCTGTATATGGGTAAAAATAAAGAAGCGTTGGAACTGGCAGAAGATGTAATTGAACATTCCGGATATGAACTGTGGAAAAATGAAGAGTATGTGGATGCATGGAACAAAGACAACGGTGCTCATGCCAACGAAATGATATTCGAAATTATCAACGAAAGCTCTGACGACTGGGCAGACCGTGAAGGTATTGCTTACTTATATAATGAAAACGGATATGCAGATGCTATCGTAACGAAGTCTTTCAGTGATATGCTTGGAAAAGATCCGAAGGATGTTCGTAATGAAATTATATTAAAAGCAGTTAAGGATAAAGATTTAATTAAGAAATTCGGTGAAACCAAAGTGTTCGTAAACAAATTCCCGGCTGATAAGTCAGGAGATATGCGTTTAAACAATTTACCGGTTATCCGTTTGTCTGAAGTATATCTGAATGCAGCGGAAGCAGCGGCAAAGCAAAATAAGAATGATGTGGCTGCTAAATATTTGAATGCGATTGTAAAACGTGCAAACCCCGATGCTGCAACTATTGCCGATGCCGATGCGAACCTCGACCGTATTATACTCGAACGGCGTAAAGAATTGGTTGGCGAAGGACACCGCTTCTTTGATGCAATGAGAAATAACGAAACCGTAGTCCGTTACACAAGTGATGCAGATAAAGGTTTCCATTATTCATTGAATGCTGAGTCGCAGAAATTTGACCGAACATATTTCCGGGCTATCTTACCGATACCTGTAACAGAAACGGATGCGAATCCCAATATCGCAAAGCAGCAGAATCCAGGCTATTAAATAGCAATATTTAGTATTTCCATATATGAAAGCCAACTAATTCAAAATCGATTAGTTGGCTTTTTTTGTAAATGAATGTGTGTGTGTCTTATAGCTTCTTTTTCAGTTATATATAGAAGATGAAAGATTCTTTAAAAAGTTATCACCAATGAAAAAATCGGAAAAATCACAGTCTTTTATTATTCATTGTTGTGTCTTCGGGAAATGTGTATAAATCTAAGATTTGAATAGGCTTGTGTATAAGAAGAATGAATATGGTCCTCTTGGGCTGTAACAAACTTTTTGTTTGTCTTGTATAAAATAAAGAACATATTATTGTTCCTTCGTGTTCTCATTCAGAAATTAAATGTATCATGGAAAAAGTTATTTACAACTTAGTGTTCAATAGGAAGAAGCTATTGAACGCAGATGGAAAAGCTTTGATTCAGGTGGAGGCCTACCTGAACAGGCAAAAAAAGTATTTCTCAACAAAGGTGTATGTAAAACCTTGTCAGTGGGATAGCAAAAGGCGGATGGTGAAGAATCATCCGAATATGGATTCATTGAATCAATATCTTTCAGACTACGTTTCAAATTTGGAACGTAAGGAGTTGGAAATGGTTCAAAGTGGAAAATTATTTTCTTTGAGAGGATTAAAAGATAACTCGTCAAATGAGGATATGATTTCTTTCACCGAATTTATGCATAAGGAAATTGCTCATTCCAATTTGAAGGAGTCAACCCTGAAAAATCATTTGTCCACTTTGCAGGTGTTGTCTTCCTATAAGCGGACAGTTACTTTTGACGATTTAACCTTTAATTTCCTCTGCGATTTTGAATATTATCTTTTAATGCACAAGTATCATAGGAATACGATAGCCAAACATATGAAACATTTGAAACGCTATGTAAATCTGGCTATTAACAAAGATTTGTTTGAATTGCAAAGGTATCCTTTCCGTAAGTATAAAATTAAATATATGGAAAGCAAGAGAGGGCATCTTACACCGGAAGAACTGGACCAGTTAGAGTCTATAAGCCAAAGACTTCGCTCGACATTGAGAAGGGCTTTGGATATGTTTTTGTTTAGCTGTTATACGGGGCTTCGTTTTTCTGATATTGTAAGTATAACGCGCGAAAATTTCCATATGATAGATGATAAGCTTTGGTTGATTTATTCATCCGTTAAAACAGATGTCAGCGTGAGGCTTCCTTTGTTTTTGCTCTTTGATGGTAAAGCGCGGGTTATTTATGAGCAATATATAAGGAATAATAAGAAGACATTGTTTAATGTCCCGCTTTCCTCAAATTCTAATATCAATAAACAATTGAAACGAATTTGCATTGTAGCCGGCATAGATAAAAAGGTATCTTTTCATGTTGCCCGTCATACAAATGCAACATTACTATTATATAATGGTGCCAATATCACGACCGTACAGAAATTGTTAGGACATAAAAGTGTGCGTACTACAGAAATCTATAGTAATATTATGGATATGACGGTTGTACGTGATTTAGAGAATATCAGAGTGAAGTGGTAAAATTTCTGGCTCGCCGGAAAGCGCCGGAGAAGACCTTTTCGGCGAGGCTGATTATAGTTATTTGAAAGGATATAAGTGATTGTGATTTTGACAAAATGAAATTTAAATATGCCTCATACTAGTGTGTCTGTAGGTTGTATCTGTCTTTTTGCTATAAAAAACTGCTGTCAAACATTAAAAATGCCCATAAATTTTACACGAATTATATTTTGAAAAGTAAATAAAATATACGACTTTTGTCTGCATGATGAATCAACCGTTAGCAGAGAGATTACGTCCGAAGACGTTGGATGACTATATCGGGCAGAAGCATCTGGTAGGACAGGGAGCTGTTCTTAGAAAGATGATAGATGCCGGTCGTGTTCCTTCTTTTATATTATGGGGACCTCCGGGAGTTGGAAAGACAACTTTGGCACAAATCATTTCAAATAAGCTGGAAGCTTCGTTTTATACATTGAGTGCAATTAGTTCGGGAGTAAAGGATGTCCGTGAGGTGATAGAAAAAGCAAAAAGTAACCGCTTTTTTAATACGGTATCTCCAATCCTGTTTATCGATGAAATTCATCGTTTTAGTAAATCGCAACAAGATTCATTGTTGAATGCCGTAGAGACGGGAGTGGTTACATTAATCGGAGCGACAACAGAAAATCCTTCATTTGAAGTGATCCGTCCTTTGTTATCACGTTGCCAGGTATATGTGTTGAAGTCGTTGGATAAAACTGATTTATTGACTTTATTGCACAAGGCAGTTACAGAAGACATCCTTCTTAAGGAAAAGAATATAATATTGAAAGAAACAGACGCCATGCTGCGCTATTCCGGAGGGGATGCGAGAAAGTTGCTGAATATATTGGAACTTGTAGTGGCTGCTGAAGAAGAATATGATAAGATTGAAATAACGGACGAAAAAGTTGTAGAGCGTTTGCAGGAAAATCCTGCGGCGTATGATAAGGGTGGAGAGATGCATTATGACATCATATCGGCATTTATCAAATCTATACGGGGTAGTGACCCGGATGCTGCCATTTATTGGCTTGCCCGGATGGTGGCAGGAGGAGAAGACCCCGAGTTTATAGCCCGTCGCCTGGTTATTTCAGCATCTGAAGATATCGGATTAGCGAATCCGAATGCTCTTTTGCTTGCAAATGCTTGTTTTGAAGCTTTGAAAAAAATCGGTTGGCCGGAAGGGCGGATTATTTTAGCAGAAACAACAGTTTATCTGGCTTGTAGTCCTAAAAGTAATTCGGCTTATATGGCAATAAATGAGGCCTTGGATCTGGTAGAGCGTACAGGAAACCTGCCTGTCCCTCTGCATTTGCGTAATGCTCCTACAAAACTAATGGCGGAGTTGAACTACGGAAAAGACTATAAGTATGCCCACGATTATGAGAATCATTTTGTCAAACAAGATTTTCTTCCGAAAGAGATTTTGAATAAACGGTTATGGAAAGGACAGGAAAATCCGTCAGAACAGAAGCTGATCGAGCAAATGAAACGTTTATGGGGTGATCGGTATTAACTGACACAGAAAAGCCCTACTTGTGGATAAAAAGTTATAAAAAGAAGCAAAAAGATAGCTTTTTGATAAGAATTTTCCATTTTAAGGCTTTGCTTTATTAATTAAATCCGTACATTAGCCGCACTTTTTTGAAAAATGCGTTACTTAAATTATATAACATTAAAAAAGACATTGGTATGAAGAAGCACAATTTTTCTGCAGGTCCCTCTATCCTGAGTGAGTTCACAATTAAGAATACTGCAGCAGCAGTAGAAAATTTTGCAGGAACAGGGTTGTCAATTCTTGAAGTTTCTCACAGAGGAAAAGAATTTGTTGCCGTCAATGATGAAGCGCGTGCGTTGATTAAAGAGTTGCTGGACGTACCGGCTGGTTATGAAGTCGTATTTATGGGTGGTGGTGCAAGTATGCAGTTCTGTATGGTTCCTTATAACCTGTTAAATAAAAAAGCATCTTATCTGGATACAGGTACATGGGCATCCAATGCGATTAAAGAGGCTAAATTATTTGGAGAAGTAGAAGTTGTTGCTTCCTCTAAAGATGCAAACTATACTTATATTCCTAAAGGATATTCAATCGCAGAAGATTCTGATTATTTCCATTTTACTTCCAACAATACGATTTATGGAACTGAAATGCGTAATGACCCGGATGTAAAACAACGTCTGGTTGCTGATATGTCTTCTGATATATTCTCTCGTCCGATTGATATTTCCAAATATGATATTATCTATGCCGGTGCACAGAAAAACCTGGCTCCTGCAGGTGTAACACTGGCTATCGTACGTGTGGATGCACTTGGACATGTAGACCGTCCTATCCCTACTATGCTGAATTATAATACGCATATTAAGAAAGATTCTATGTTCAATACTCCTCCTGTATTGCCTATCTATTCTGCTTTACAGACATTGAAATGGTATAAGGAACAGGGTGGTATTGCTGCAATGGAAAAGAAAGACAAAGAAAATGCAGCTATCCTGTATGATGAAATCGACCGTAACAAACTGTTTAAAGGTACTGTTGCCCCGGAAGACCGTTCTATTATGAACGTATGTTTCATTATGAATGATGAATATAAGGAACTGGAAGACGAATTTAGCAAATTTGCAGCAGCTGCAGGTATGGTAGGTATCAAAGGTCACCGTTCTGTCGGTGGTTTCCGTGCTTCTCTGTATAACGCAATGCCGAAGAGCAGCGTAGAAGCTTTGATTGCATGTATGAAAGAATTTGAAAAGAATCATTGATTATGGCAAAAGTATTAGTTGCAACAGATAAACCTTTTGCTCCGATAGCTGTGAAAGGTATCCGTGAAGTAGTGGAAGGTGCAGGTGATGAACTTGTTCTTCTTGAAAAATATACATCAAAAACAGAATTGCTGGATGCAGTGAAAAATGTGGATGCAATTATTATCCGTAGCGATATTATAGATGCAGAAGTATTGGATGCTGCAAAGCAATTAAAAATAGTTGTTCGTGCAGGTGCCGGTTACGATAATGTAGATTTGGCAGCCGCTACAGCACATAATGTATGCGTGATGAATACTCCGGGACAAAATTCCAATGCCGTTGCGGAATTAGCTTTCGGTATGATGGTAATGGCTGTCCGTAATTTCTATAACGGAACTTCCGGTACGGAATTGATGGGTAAGAAATTGGGTATCCATGCTTACGGAAACGTAGGGCGTAATGTTGCTCGTATTGCAAAAGGTTTCGGAATGGAAATTTATGCGTTCGATGCTTTCTGCCCGAAAGAAGTAATCGAAAAAGATGGAGTGAAAGCTGTCGCTTCAGCAGAAGAGTTATATTCAACTTGTAATGTAATCTCTTTGCATATTCCGGCTACTGCCGAAACAAAGAATTCTATCAATTATGCTTTGGTAAATAAGATGCCTAAAGGTGGTGTTTTAGTTAATACCGCTCGTAAAGAGGTAATCAACGAAGCCGAATTGATTAAGTTGATGGAAGAACGTGCAGACCTGAAATATGTAACAGATATTATGCCTGCCGCCAACGAAGAGTTTGTTTCCAAATTTGCCGGCCGTTATTTCTCTACACCGAAAAAGATGGGCGCACAAACTGCGGAAGCTAATATTAATGCAGGTATTGCTGCCGCTAAACAGATTGAAGGCTTCTTGAAAGAGGGTATCGAAAAGTTCCGCGTAAATAAATAAACAGTATATCCTTTTATCAAAGTCCGTAGAAATACCTCATGTAATTCATTGTGTTTCTACGGACTTCCTTTTAAATTAGTAACATAAAAAACACAGAATAGTTATGGCAAAAATAAAACCTTTTAAGGGTGTCCGCCCTCCGAAAGATTTAGTAGAACAAGTAGTTTCTCGTCCTTATGATGTTTTGAACTCAGAAGAAGCCCGCGAAGAAGCCAAAGGAAATGAAAAATCATTATACCATATCATAAAACCGGAAATTGATTTCCCGGTTGGAACCGACGAACATGATCCTGCTGTTTATCTGAAAGCTGCTGAGAACTTCCAAATGTTCCAGGAAAAGAGCTGGCTGGTACAGGATAAAAAAGAATGTTACTATGTTTATGCACAAACGATGAACGGCAAGACGCAGTTTGGTCTGGTTGTCGGTGCATATGTTCCTGATTACACAAACGGCACAATCAAGAAACATGAATTGACCCGCCGTGATAAGGAAGAAGACCGTATGAAACATGTGCGTGTGAATAATGCCAATATAGAACCGGTGTTTTTTGCTTATCCAGACAATGCAGAATTGGATAAAATTGTTGCTAAATATACCGCACGCAAGCCTGAATATGATTTCGTGGCAAAAGACGACGGCTTCGGACATACTTTCTGGATTATTGACGAAGATGCGGATATTGCACGTATTACCGAATTATTTGAAGGAATGCCTGCCCTTTATATTGCCGATGGACATCACCGTTCGGCTGCTGCTGCTTTAGTAGGTGCAGAAAAAGCCAGCCAGAATCCGAACCATCGTGGTGACGAAGAATATAACTATTTCATGGCTGTTTGTTTCCCGGCAAACCAGTTGACGATTATCGATTACAATCGGGTGGTAAAGGATTTGAACGGACTGTCCGAAGATGAATTTCTGGCTAAGTTGGCGAAGAATTTTGTTGTGGAAGAAAAGGGTACCGGTATTTATCAACCGGCAGGGCTTCATAATTTCTCTCTTTATTTAGGTGGAAAATGGTATTCTCTGACTGCTAAAGAGGGTACTTACAATGATAATGACCCAATAGGTGTACTGGATGTTACGATTTCTTCTAATTTGATATTAGATGAAGTCTTAGGCATTAAAGACCTTCGTTCCGACAAGCGTATCGATTTCGTTGGCGGTATTCGCGGTTTGGGTGAACTGAAACGGCGGGTGGATAGCGGCGAAATGAAAGTAGCTTTGGCTCTTTATCCTGTTACCATGAAACAGTTGATGGATATCGCTGATACCGGTAATATTATGCCTCCTAAAACAACTTGGTTTGAACCGAAACTCCGTTCCGGACTTGTAATACATAAGTTGGATTAAACGATTCGGATAAAATAAAAAAGCTATCTTCATTTTGAAAGATAGCTTTTTTATTTTATAATAGAAATTGCTTCGTAGGCGTGCGAAAGTGGGACATAGTACTATTTTATACCTCCGCAGACGTGCGAAAGGGTTTTACAGTGCTGTTTTATGTCTTCGCTGGTGAACGAAGAGGCTTTACATCGCTGTTTGAAGCCTCCGCTGATGAGCGAATCGATTTTACAGCACTGTTTTATGGCTTCGCTGGCGAGCGAGGGTATCAAACAGTGATGTATCCTGCTTTCGCTCGCCAGCGAAATGAAAATGCGGTGCTGTTTTCTGATATTGCTTGTGAGCAAAGCTGTTTTACAGCACTGCATCCTGCTATTGTATACCTCCGGAGATGTAAATTAAATGAATCGAATGCGGTTGGCTATCACAGAACTGCCTTAGCTAATTCGCCGACCTTTTTTTATACTCGTAAACAGCGAACAGAGAAGCCGTCCGCCCCGTTGCCCAACATCTGGTCCAACGTAGCACTGCCGAAGATCACGTAGCTGGCGCCCGTACTACCCGACGGAATCGACGACGACCAGTAGTAGCCGTAGGAACCCTGATAGTAGGACGAACCGTCACTATGGTAGCGAATGCCCGCAGCAGGCAAAATGAGCTGAGGGTAGCCGCTCTCTGCATTCACTTTGAATAAACCGCCGCTTCCATCCCAAGAGGTTGCATTCCCAATAGATTTCAATTCATTTATAGTAGGTACACGGTATCCTGCCGGGCAAGGGTCGTTTGGCCCTTTACTACTACCATTCCACAAAGTGTTATTTTGACTGTTCAACCAGTTGCAAGGGCTGTTGGGTGCTTTATAAAAGGTATTATTATTGGGTCTGGAATTACTTATAGGACCGGAAGCGGTAGAACCACCATGATTTGTATAATCATAACGTCCCCACTGGTAGAGATTGCCGGTTCCGGCTACTGTTCCGGGACTTTTTCCGTCGCCAGCCTGAGCCACGCGGGTTGCACCGCAATTAACGGGAGCCCAATAATAAGAACCTTTCCTGATAGCTGTATAATAAGGACTACCGCCTCCGGCTGGATACCGGATATAAGACGCACCACGCCAAAGGGTATACGATTTAATAGTTGTGCTGTTCTGCTTAATATTCATTACAGCCCTGTGAAGCTGGTAAGCCGCATCCGTTCCGCTTGAACCGGTCACAACTATGTTGTAAGTGTATTTACGGCGGTTATTAACGATCTCCGTTTTTGCCAGTTTGGAACTGTTTAGCCAGGTATTTCCCCCGTTCTTTGAGGAACAATAATTGCTATCGTAAGAAGTTGATAATGCAGGAGTGGCAAACATGCTATAGAACGATACCGTCATCGTTTTACCTCCTGTTCCCACGCGATAACCGTCCGATGTATATTGATCATAATTTGCAAGGTCGGATGCTATCCACGCATTCGCTTCGGTAAAGCTGACCTTTACCTCTACGACCTTGGTTTCATCCCCGCTGTTTATTATGCGGATAGTTTGTTCGCCGGGAACCGCTGTCGGGAAACTGCTTTTCGATGGGTCTAACTTTACGGTGTAAGAAAAAAGATTGGTACTGCTGTTTGTCGTTTCATAAGTCAGCCAGTCTGGACCGGAGATTTTGGAACCGCCCACACTCTTTCCGGTAATGGTAAAAGAAGGAACCGAGTAATTCGCTTCAGCATGGAGGGCTACAGTTGCTGCGGAACTCAGAACCGGCATTGCCGGGAGCGGTTTTACGTAAAGCACGTTGTCGAATCCGGCTTCCGTATCGGTAAAGTGAACAATTGCATCAGGGCAAAGGTCTTTGTCATAGCCCGGTTTCACTGAAACAGCATAGCTCTTTCCTTCTACGGTTGCCCTTGTCAATTCAGGCAGTTCGTTTACATCCAGCCAGTCGTACTGCTGCATTTCCGAGCCTCCGGCATACTCTTTACTCATGGTAAGGGGAGCCTTGCTGTTAATCAGTACATTGAAACGGTAATTGTCCGTAGCTTCGATACCCACCGTACGGCTTGTTTCCGTATAGACGACTTTGCCATTCATATCCTCGGGAATAATAACGGATATGGGTGGCGCCTGTGTTACCCGAAGGATGCTTTCGTCTCCGGTTATTCTGTCCGTAAATCGGAAAACCGCTTTTGGATAGGTATCCTTGTCATACCCTGATTTCACTGAGATGGTATAGCGATAGCCGTCTATTGATGCTTTGGTTATCTCTGTGGGAGCGCTTATTTCCAGCCAGTCGCAGTCCTGTGCGGCGGCGCTTCCTGTATAATTCTTTGTAACATCCAGTGGCATGTTATTACTAACCAGTACATCAAAAGAGAACCCTCCTTGGGCTTCTATGGCAACGGTACTGGTTTCTTCCGTATAGTCGACCCTGTCTTTCATATCGTCCGGTATAATAACCGACAGCGCGAGTGCATTGCCGTTTCCGGACGGGTTGTAGTCGTCAACATTGCCGGCGTCATCCCAATCTGCTACATCCAGCGTAAAGTCCAGATGATATTTGTCCACTTTAGTGATACCAATGGTATACCGGTGGTTGGGGTTGATTTCCAACTCAACAGAGCCTCCATCGGAGGTTTGTTGCTTGAAAGGAATCTGATAAGTTACCTCTTTCTTCTCCGTCAGGTTTACCTGATAAGTACCGTTCAGAATCAGGAAACCTTCATCTTCCAACAAACTTGGATAACTGTAGAAAGCGGATACCTGCAAGCCTTTATTTGCATTCTCTCCTTCAAAAGCACTTGCCGGGTAAGTAATTAACTCCCCGTCTGCTGCTGTGGCAGCACCATATACCTTAACCGGAAAGAAGGTCGTTCCTCTCCGTCCGTTGCCCATCGAGATAGATTCCAAATGGAATTTAGAGCCCTCCTCTATATTGCTTACATCAAAGCGAGCCATTGTGCGGGTCAGTTTAAAGCCTACCTGCACACGGGCGGAAGAGGCGAAGTCTGTCAAGTCTATAGGAGTCGTTTGTGCGCCTGTCATCGGGAGGGGTAAGCCTAATGCCGGGGAGGCATTAGCCAGTAGTGGGGAATGGTATTTCTGAAATTGTAGTTCAGTTGGGATACCGTCTGTCAGGAGTCCCGTTTCCACATCGTAAGTAAGCGGAGCAAAATAAGTATCTGCTACTATATTTCCATCAACAGGATTAATCAAGTCTGTTTGGTTGGCAATGCAATAAAGGCGAACGAATAAGCCTTTTTGGAGTTCCAATAATGCTGTAGTAGTAGCATTATCCGTACTTGGTGTAAGGTTAAGTTCTTTCGCTCCTGCCGGAAGTGCCGAACCGTCCTGCCGGTAAGCGAACCGTTCACGGAAGGTATAAGCGTCGCCTTCTGCCTTGGCTCCGAATACATAGATATCGAGCGTAGCGATTTCGTTCTCCATTTCGGTGGCAATAGGAACATCTGCTTTTGTCTCTGTTTTGGTTGTTTTCACTGTGAGTTTGTTCTTAAAAGAAAGAAGTACTTCGCGTTTGTTAGCACAGTCTGTTCCGCCTGTGGATGTGCGGTCTGTCTTGTCTGCCTCTGCCGTACAGGAAGCAAGCAGCACGGCAGCAAGTAGATATATACTTGCCGCGAGTGCCTGTACAAGTCTGATAGAGGGACATAGATCTTGTAGTTCTGTTTTCATCTTCATAGATATTTAATTGTTTATGTTTGTTATTACCCTATTCCTGTTGTCTTTAATCCGCGTTTATTCGCGCAATCCGCGTCAAAAATGAATTTGCGTCTGATTACTATCCAATTGGGTAGTTTACAAAAAATAATATCGACAGTTCAATTAAGACTATGTTAAAAATTAGGATATCTTAATAAATTTCATGCCGTGAAAGTTGTTGAGATTCATAAATTCTCAAGATTCTGGGAAGTTTTAATAAGCAATAAGCTTTAATAATCAAAGGATTATGGTATTAATATGTAGTAATATCTTTATATATTTGTGAAATCTTAACGTAGTCTTAATTGGACTCCATATATTATCTTTAGTGCATTATTTATTCTTTCCCACCAACCTCAGAAAGTTTTCCCAAAAATACGAGAACTATCCAAAGAGATTTCCAAAATGAAGGGTGTACACTTGAAAAGCGTTGATTCGTATGGAATTTCATCTGATTTATTAGCCGGAATGTTCTTGTATTTTATTACTTTTGTTTGTAGTATAGAAGAGATACCCAAAAAGTGCGTTTAATGGAAAAATATATTGATTTATCTCGCGAAGAACTTATAAAACGTCTGGAAACTCTGGAACTTGAAAAAGAACAGAGCCATCATGTATATGAAGATTTGGAGAAGATGCAGCGGGATTATCAGTCTCAGGAAAAACTGGCTATACTTAAAGCTGCCGTTAATGTCGGAGATTCTTTGATATGGGAATATGATGTGAAAAATGATATTATTCATCTCGATTATGAATTGAATGTATACGGAGGTAAAAATTCCCGCTTAAAAATAGAACCTTTCCGGAAAAAAGAAGATTTTCTGAAAACCATCTATCCGGAAGATCGTCAGAATGTATTTTACGACCATTTTATCCGTCTTATTAAGGGAGAGATCAGTAGCTACAGCATTCAGTACAGGCGCTTGTTTGGCGATGAGGTTATTTGGGTGGAAGCAAACGTCCAGCCTTATAAATACAATGAAGACGGAACCCCCAGCCATATTGTATATTATTTATCAGACGTTACAGAGCAAAAGAACCTCCAGGATAAAATATACCAACTGGAAGATAAATACCGGAATATACTCAATGCAACGCAAGATGCTGTTATGACAATGACGGAAGACGGGAGAATTATAGATGTGTACGCCGGTTCCGTGGAAAATCTATTGAAATCTCCGGAAGTATTGAAGGGTTCGTTCATTAGTGATTGGCTGAAACCCGATGTTGTAAATTCTTTTCATTCAGCTATAAAAAAGACTATTGAAGTTCAAAAAGAACAAAATATTTCTTTTTCCATTCACTTAAAAAACGGGAATATAAAATATTTCTTTTGTCGTATTATCCCTTATGCGGAGAACGAGGTAGTCGTTATTGCCCGTGATGCGAGTACTTTTGTACAAAGCAGGCAGCGTGTGGATTTCCTGAATAATCTGATGCGTGCCATTTTGGATAATATACCGGTGGTTGTGGTTGTGAAAGAGATAGAGAAAGATTTCCGTTTTCTCTATTTTAACTCGGCTGCCGAGCATTTTATGGGATTAACAACCGGTGCTGTATTAGGTAAGAACGATTTTGAATTGTTCACGGACAAGGAAACTGCCGAACGTATCCGCGAACAGGATTTATATGCCATTAAAAACGGGCAAAGTGTCCAGTATGCCGTAGACTATAAGACGTTGGATGGAAAATTGAAGATTGTAAATATTATCCGTGTAAAGATAGATAGCCTTGCCGAAAGCGACTCTCCTCTGCTTATCTCCATGATATGGGATATTACGCGTGACAGGGAGAATGAAATAGAATTGATAAAGGCACGTGAGGCTGATAAAATGAAATCGGCATTTTTAGCGAATATGAGCCATGAAATCAGGACGCCCCTGAATGCCATAGTCGGCTTTTCTTCCTTACTGCCGGATGCCGCTAATAAGGAAGAGCAACAGGAATTTATTTCTATTATAAATAAAAACAATACGCTTCTGCTTCAATTGATAGATGATATATTGGATATATCCAAAATAGAAGCAGGCAGGTTCGATTATATTTTTACGGATGTCGATTTAAAAGAAATATGCATGGATGTGTATTCGATGCATGCCTTGGAAGTGACACCGGAAGTAAAAATGATTTTCGCTCCGGGACACCCCTCATTGATTTTGCATACTGACGGGCGACGTATCGAGCAGGTGCTTTCCAACTTTCTGACAAATGCGATCAAGTTTACGAAGAAAGGAAGCATCACAATTTCCTATGTCGTACGGAGTACCGATGTGTATGTATCTGTTGAAGATACGGGAATGGGTATCTCGAAAGAAGGGCAGAAAGCCATCTTCGACCGTTTTGTAAAGTTAGATAGCTACCAGCAGGGGACAGGTTTGGGACTTACTATCAGCAAAACAATTATCAGGCAATTGGGAGGGGAGATAGGAGTAATGTCTGAAGAAGGAAAGGGAGCTACTTTCTGGTTTACATTACCCTTGCCTACTGCCGATAAATAAAGAATACGTTATCGGTATATCATAAAAAAAGAGATTGCTTATTTTAGCAATCTCTTTTTTTATGATGAAATGGAACAGCCGGTTACATAATACCGCGTTCGCGCAGTTTTTCCTGCCATTTCCATGCAGAAGCAAGTGTATCTTCCAATGTTTCCGTAGCTTTCCAGCCCAATACTTTATTGGCATGTTCCGGATTCGCCCATACTTTTTCGATATCACCTTCGCGGCGTCCTACAATCTTATGCGGAACTTTTACGCCGGTTGCTTTTTCGAATGTATTTATCAGTTCCAGGACGGAAACGCCATTGCCGGTACCCAGATTGAATATTTCAACATTAGCTGCTGATTTGCCGTTCAACATGCGGTCCATCGCGATTACATGGGCTTTCGCCAGGTCTACCACATTAATATAATCGCGTATACAAGAACCGTCAGGAGTATCATAATCGTCTCCGAATACGCTTAATTCCTTGCGGATACCCATAGCAGTTTGTGTCAGGTAAGGAATCAGGTTCTGAGGTACACCGTTTGGCAATTCTCCGATTTCGGCAGTAGGATGTGCTCCGATCGGGTTGAAGTAACGCAGGATGATGCTCTTGAAAGGCACTCCGGCATGGATTGTATCGCGGATAATTTCTTCGTTGATCTGTTTTGTATTTCCGTAAGGAGAAGTAGCCGGTTTAATCGGTGCGCTTTCCGTTACAGGCAGGTCTTCCGGAGCCGGCTGGCCATATACCGTACATGAGGAAGAGAATACGATGCCTTCGATGCCAAATTCCGGCATAAGTTCAAGCAAATTGACCAGTGTAACGATATTATTGCGGTAATATTTCAGAGGTTGCTGAACAGATTCACCTACAGCTTTGCTTGCAGCGAAAAGGATAATCCCTTTGATGCCCGGATGCGCTTTCAATGCTTCACGGGTACCTTCTTTATCTTTCAAATCCAGTTGGATAAATTCGGGACGGATACCGGTGATACGTTCTATACCGTCTAATACCTCAATATTAGAATTTGACAGATCATCGATAATAACAACTTCATAACCTGCATTTTGCAATTCGACTGTGGTGTGTGAGCCGATGTAACCTGTACCTCCGGCTACTAAAATTTTCTGTTTCATTTTCGTGTTTATTTAGAATAGTAAGATTATACAATTCCGGAAAATCCCATAAATGCCATAGCCAGCAAGCCGGCTGTGATAAGAGCAATAGGAGTACCTTTCATGCCTTCGGGGACATGAGTCAGTGCTAATTGTTCCCTGACACCTGCAAAGATAATCAAAGCTAACGCAAATCCAATAGCTGTCGAGATTGCATATACAACAGATTCTAATAAATTATATTCTTTCTGGATAACCAAAATCGCAACACCCAGGATACAGCAGTTGGTGGTAATCAACGGAAGGAATACACCAAGCGCCTGATACAGGGCAGGGGATACCTTCTTCAATATGATTTCTACCATCTGAACCAATGCGGCAATAATCAGGATGAAACTGATTGTCTGCATAAATCCCAAATCGAAAACATCCAGTACATATTTCTGAACCAGGAAAGTGACGATTGTTGCAATTGTCAAAACAAAAGTAACGGCTGCACCCATGCCGGCTGCCGTTTCAACTTTCTTGGATACGCCCAAGAACGGGCAGATACCCAGGAATTGTGCCAGTACGACATTGTTTACAAATACGGCGGCGATAAATATAAGTATATATTCCATATCGTTTCTTTTTATGCTTTACGCAGTTTGTTTACAATTGCAATCAGATATCCTAAAGCGATAAACGCTCCCGGAGCCAGTACGAAAATCAGTGAACCGTATTGTTCCGGCATCAATGTGAAGCTGAATAGTTTGCCAGTTCCCAAAAGTTCGCGTACGGCACCCAGCAAGGTAAGCGCCATGGTGAATCCCAGTCCCATACCCAATCCGTCGAATGCGGAAGGGATGATGCCGTTCTTAGCAGCAAAAGCCTCTGCACGTCCTAATACGATACAGTTTACAACAATCAGCGGAATAAATAACCCGAGGCTGGCATATAAGGCAGGAACGAATGCTTCCATACACATTTGGACAACAGTTACGAAAGTAGCGATTATCACAATGTAGGCAGGGATACGCACCATGTCGGGGATTAAATTCTTCAATGCTGCGATAACCATGTTGGAGCAGATTAATACGAATGCAGTGGCAAGTCCCATACTCATACCGTTCAGTGCTGAAGAGGTCGTACCTAAAGTAGGACACATACCCAGCAGTAATACGAATGTAGGGTTTTCGGTAATAATACCGTTCATTAATACTTTCAGATTACTCATTGTTGTTACCTCCTTTTTCTTCGGTGTTAGGGGATGATGATTGAGTGGCTCCAGTATGTGCATCAGATGCGGCATAAGCGCTGTAAGCGCGGTTTACGGCATCCAGGAATGCACGGCTGGTAATTGTAGCGGCTGTAATCGCATCTACATCGCCTCCGTCTTTGGTTACTTTCAGCGGACCGTCAGCCAGGTTTTTGCCTAAGACGTTCTGCTGGTTTTTATCCATGCGGAACCATTCCTGCATTTTAGCGCCAAGTCCGGGTGTTTCGGCATGTTGCAAAACCGAATAATTCAGCAGTTTGCCGTTAACGTCGAAACCAACGATAACTCTGATTTCTCCGCTAAAGCCTTTTTTCGTATTGCTTTCTACAGCGGCACCGACAAATTCCCCGCCTTTGGTTGCCGGATAAATCTTCAGGGAATCACCGTCTGCGGTGACAGCCATATAAGCTTCTTCGGTCGGTTTATTATCGAATGCGGGAGTAACCTCCTTTATAGCTTGTTCCAGGGCGGCAGCTTTGGTGGCTGCAATCGGGCCGGATGTATACATGTTTACTCCGGCTAATATCGCTCCTGCCACCAAGCAGATGATGGTAAGCGAAAGGAACATATTGAGTAATGACGATTTCAATTTTTCCATGCTTATTTTCCTCCGAAATGTTTAGGTTTCATATAACTGTTGATTAGCGGAGTTACTCCATTCATGATGAAGATAGCGAATGACATACCTTCAGGATAAGAACCGAACAGGCGGATAACTGTTGTTAGGATACCGATACCGACACCGTAAACCAGCATGCCGTTTTTACTCATCGGAGAAGTTACATAATCGGTTGCCATAAAGATAGCACCCAGCATTAAACCTCCGGATAACAGATGTACGAACGGGTTTGCATATTGAACAGGATTTACCAAATGCATGATGCCTGTGAATACGAATACCGTAGCAATGATGGATACCGGAATATGCCAGGTAATAATCTTTTTCCACAACATATAGAACAGACCCAGGATAAGGGCTATCGCACTTACTTCACCTAAACTACCTCCCATGCGTCCGAGCAACATATCCGTATAGCTCGGCAATTGGGTTACCCCTTCGTTCATCAGGGAAAGGACTGTTGCTCCTGTCTGTGCATCCGTATAAGTCATCGGGAAAGCACTGGTCGCATCGACTAATGGCCAGGTTGTCATTTGTGCCGGGAAAGATATCAGCAGGAAGATACGTCCTGTTAATGCCGGGTTGAAAATGTTGTTGCCTAATCCGCCGAACGACATTTTGCCGATACCGATAGCAGCCAACGCTCCAATCATGATAATCCAGATGGGCAGGTTGGACGGCAGGTTAAACGCCAGCAGTACACCGGTCAGGATAGCCGAACCGTCGCATATTGTCGGTTCCTTTTTCATCAGGAACTTTTGAATCAGGTATTCGAACAGTACGCAGAAAAATACGGAAACCACCGTAACGATTAATGCTCCCAGTCCGAAGAAGTAGAGTGATACCAGAAAAGCCGGTACAAGGGCAATCAGTACACCATACATGTTTTTGCTTATGCTGTCGCCTCCATGGATGTGGGGCGAGGGCGATACATATAAATTATTTTCCATATTGCTCTTGTTTTATGACTTACGGGCACGTATGATACCCATTACTTTACCTTTACCCGACCGGATGTAGTCCAGTAACGGACGGTTTGCCGGACATGTATAACTACAGGAACCGCATTCGATACAGTCGGTAATATAATTCTTCTCGGCAAGATCCCATTCTTTAAACTCCGTGGCATTCATCAGCAGGGTAGGGTTCAGGCCCATCGGGCAGACGTTTACACATTTGGCACAACGGATACAGTCGCGCACCGGTTTACGAACGGATTCTTCTTTAGTCAGGAGCAATACGCCGGAACTACCTTTGGTTACGGGTACCTCTGCGGAAATCAAAGCTTTCCCCATCATCGGACCTCCGCCAATGATTTTACCTGTATTTTCTGGGATGCCACCGGCAGCTTCAATCAATGCACTTATCGGTGTTCCCATACGTACAAGGAAGTTGGAAGGAGCGGAAACCGCTTTGCCTGTAACCGTAACGACACGTTCGAACAAAGGTTTGTTCTTTTGAACGGCTTCATATACAGCAAATGCGGTACCAACGTTCTGCACAACCGCTCCGGCTGAGATAGGAAGTGCGCCACTCTTCACCTGACGGCGGATAACCGCATCGATTAATTGCTTTTCGCCTCCTTGTGGATATTGTACCTTCAACGGCATCACTTCTATGCCTTTATATCCGGCTGCCAGTTTTTGCATAAGCGCAATTGCATCCGGCTTGTTGTTTTCAATGCCTATGACGGCTTTGTTTACATTTACGGCCTTCATCAAAAGGGTGACGCCAACCAGGATTTCTTCCCCTTTTTCCATCATCAGGGAGTGGTCGGATGTCAGATAGGGTTCGCACTCTACCGCATTGATGATTACGATTTCAGCCTTATTTCCCGGAGGAGGAGTCAACTTGATTTGTGTTGGGAATGTAGCTCCGCCTAAGCCGACAATACCGGCTGCCGCAACTTTATCGACGATTTCTTTGGATGACAGCGTACATTCTTTTACTAATGTTCCGCTGCGGTCGATTGTTTCTTCCCATTCGTCGCCTTCTACGTCTATATAAATAGCCGGCCGTCTGTAACCACTTGCATCGAGAGCATTATCTATCTTATTTACTTTACCGGATACCGATGAATGAATGTTAGCGGAAACGAAACCTCCAGCTTTGGCGAGGAGCGTTCCAACCTTCACCGGATCACCCTTTTTAACTACTGCTTGGGCTGGGGCTCCGATATGTTGGCTAAGCGGTACGATTACCTGCCGGGGAGCAGCCAATACGGTAATTTTCTTACCGGCAGACAATTTATTTTCGGGCGGATGTATACCTCCGATACGAAATGTCCTTAACATACTATTAGATTTTATTTTAGATTTCTTTTTCTTTCACTTTATTGGTATCTGCTGCCGGAGCGGCTTCTTTCCGGGGAGGGAAATTCAATTCATGGATTGCTCCGGTCGGGCATACGGCTACACATTTACGGCATAAGCGGCATTTTGTGTAGTCTATATAAGCGAGGTTGTTTTCTAATGTGATAGCTTCGAACGGACATTCTTTCACGCATTTTCCACAACCGATACATGCGTTGGCACATGCTTTTTTGGCGATGGCTCCTTTGTCTTTATTTACGCAGCTAACGAAAATACGACGGGATTTAGGACCTTTCTTGCGCAACTCGATGATGTTTTTCGGACAAGCTTTTACACAAGCGCCGCATGAAGTACATTTATCTTCTTCAACTTCTGCGATTCCTGTAGCCGGGTTGATGTGAATGGCATCGAAGTTACATACCGTAACACAGTCGCCGTAACCTAAACAACCGAATGTACATCCGGTTTCGCCTCCATATAAAGTGGATGCGATACTGCAACTCTGTACACCGTCATATTGGTTGGTACGAGGACGGACTTCACAGGTACCGTTGCAACGTACAACAGCTACCATCGGTTCTGCACTTGTAGCTTCTTTTCCTAATATAGATGCAACCGTACTCATGACAGGGGCACCTCCTACCGGGCAAAGCAAGCCTTCGAGGCTATCTGCTTTTACACAGGCAGCAGCGAAACCTCCGCATCCGGGATAACCGCAACCTCCGCAGTTCGCTCCGGGCAATGCCTCCTGGACCTGTGCGATACGCGGGTCTTCGTATACTTCAAATTTTTTGGATGCAGCATATAAGAAAACCGCTCCGATTGCTCCGATTGCTCCTAATGAAATAACCGCTATTAAAATCATGATATTTTAATGATTAAGTTTCTTTAAGGTGAATATAAATTGTTTTTTTAGTTTATCGCGTAAAAAGTATAATATGCAATAATAAGGAATTAAGAGCAGTAATCCGGTTAATCCGCTTGTGGTTTCTTCCCATTGCATACTTGTACCTGCTGCAATTGCCCCGACCACAATAATGAGCGGGAGAACAAAAGCAAGAAATACAGCCTTTAAGCCAAGCGAGCTCCGGCCGCAAAGTTGTACTTCTTCATTCACATGAAATTTTCCGGAATTGTCAGGAACTTCAATAATCTTTTCTTTGCTTTCGGAGGCCGCACACATGCTTTTGGCATGGCATCCGGAGCAAGCAGATTGCTGGATAATTCTGACGTAGACCGTTCCACTGTCGATCTTTTCTATAATTCCGTTATGACTGATACTTTCGCTCATATTTGTAATCTCGACATTGCAAAACAGAGGCAAAAGTAAGTAATATTTGGATATTATGACAGGATTAACAAAGTTTATTATGAAAAAACCTCAAGTCAATCTTACCATTTGTAATTAAAGCCAAAGCTCAATAATTCGTTGATCTGGAAATAGCTGTCGAAATCAGGCTTTTTATCTACTGCATCATCGAAACGGATGTTAAGTGATATATTGGTAGAGAAGAACCTGCTGATCGCCAGTGTCACTCTATTCTCAAATTCTCCTAATCCACGGTCGTAGCTGGTAAAATAGTAGAAACGCGAATACCAGCTTATATTCCTGTTAATCTGGAATGTCGTTGTGGCATTGATTGTCGAACCGAACTGGCTTAGCTTATGGGCAAATTCGCCGGTCTCCGGATCTTTTTTGAAACCGTGGCGACCCAAGTCAATTTCTTTGTCCACACTATACATATATGTATATGAGATAGGAGCAAGGTTGACGGACAATGTCAGGCTTTTATGACGTTTGGCAAATTTCTTATCCAAGTCGTATTTCATACCGAGACCTAAGTTGACACTGAATGGAGAAAGGAATGCCGCTTGTTTCTGCATGGAGTTCTCCTTATAGTTTTTGAATAACTGGGTCTGGAATGTAGCATCGAAAGTATAATACCATTTGTTGAAGGCTCTATACCCGAAGTTGCTGTGGATACGCAACATGTCATCACCCACCTTATAGTCGTGTAATGTATCTTTCGGAGCCGTGAAAACATTCGTTTTTATTTCCAGTTCGTTGACAAATTGGATTTTGTCCTTATTGTAATTATAGGCAAAATATTCACGGTTTGTCAGGTTCCACGTGCTTACACCTCCCTTATGCCAGTTGGGGGATATATAGTTTTGTGCCAATTGGATTGCACTCTCGAAATGTGAAATCCAGTAGCGTCTTTCCGGAATGAACTTGGCAGGTCCGGTTACATCGCTGAAGTCGGCATCGTTATTTACTTTGATTAATTCCGGTTCGTAAGTCGTTTTCTTGATGAAGTGTGTCTGTACGATGTCGCTTGGCAGATCCCGTTCGGAATAACGGAAATACTGCGGATAATTCAAGCGCACATAGTTATATGCCATGTCTTCCAGTTGGCGGTCTATTTTATAATTCTGGAACAATGTCGTATCCGGTTTGAATACGGAATATTTATCATTTTGTTTTTCAAGGAAGTCCGGGTCGTAAAGCAGCAGGTCCTTGGCAAACAACCCTCCTTTGAAATAGATAGGGATAAATAGCGGATTGACAATCATTGTATCCTGGAACGTTATATTTTCATCGAATTTGCTGGAAGGATCACGTACCCAGTTTACCCAATATAATGCCTCGGGAGATAGGGACGCTTCTTCATTTTTCTTTAAAAAACGCAGTAAATTTTTACTTGGAGTTGCAGGAGTCGTATAAGCTCTGTTCTGTTTTTCGAATTCAGTCCGGAGATCCGGAATTTTTTCCAGTTCTGCCGGGTCTAATTCTACACGAATGAGTGTGTCGGCCTGTTCCACTACAGCTTGCTTATTAAGCTGTTCGTTATCGATAATTTGAATATCTTGTGCACCTGTTCGGTTACAGAATAACAGTATAATAAATAATCCTAAAAATGATCTTTTAGCAAACATAGTATCTTTTTACATGAATTAAATATATCCGTCGCAAAAATAGCTAAAAAGTATGAGATAACCAATCTTTCAGTGAGAATCTGACCGCTTCGGAACCCTCTTGGATGATAAAAAAGGTGAACACCCACCAGGGATGCAACCCCTGTTTTCAAAACATAGGTGTTTTGCATTCGAAACATGTATGTTTTAAAATCAAAACACCTATGTTTTGAAATGCACTCTTTCGGGCGTTGTTTTTGTCGGTACGGGGTTATGCCGTATCTGTATATTCATAGTTATGGTTTTTCCAAATCATAACTATGAATTTCAAAAACCATAACTATGATCCGGTAAATCCGTATGGAAAGGAAAATACCGGGTAGCCCTTGTCATGTGGATGAAAATAACTAACTTTGCAGTTTTGAAATGTAAGAGTGTAATTACAGATAATTAAAATATTACTATCGTGGCAGATACAAAGTACATCTTCGTTACGGGCGGCGTAGTCTCTTCTTTAGGTAAGGGGATTATCGCAGCATCATTAGGTAAATTACTTCAGGCAAGAGGTTATAAAGTTACCATTCAGAAGTTTGACCCCTATATTAATATTGATCCGGGTACGTTGAACCCGTATGAGCATGGGGAATGTTATGTAACCGTAGACGGACATGAAGCGGATTTGGACTTAGGACATTATGAACGTTTTCTGAACGTTCCGACAACCCGGGCAAATAATATTACTACCGGACGTATTTATCAAAGTGTAATCAATAAAGAACGTAAGGGCGACTATCTGGGTAAAACAGTACAGGTGGTTCCTCATATTACCGATGAAATCAAACGGAATGTAAAATTGCTGGGAAGCAAATACAAATTTGATTTTGTGATTACCGAAATTGGCGGGACCGTTGGCGACATCGAATCTTTGCCTTTTATCGAAAGTGTCCGCCAGCTGAAATGGGAACTTGGAAAGAACTGTATTTGTGTGCATCTTACTTACGTTCCTTACATTGCGGCAGCAAAAGAATACAAAACAAAACCGACACAGCATTCGGTAAAGCAATTGCAGGAACTGGGTATACAACCGGATGTCCTGGTATTGCGTACGGAGCACCTGTTGAGCAACGATTTGCTTCGTAAGGTGGCTTTGTTCTGTAACGTGGCGGAAGACGCTGTTGTCCAGTCTGTCGACGTACCGACAATCTATGAAGTTCCATTGGTTCTGCAACGTCAGAATATGGACGTTACTATCCTGAAGAAGATGGGACTGGAAGTTGGTCCTACTCCGGAAATGAAACCGTGGCGCGAGTTCCTGAAAAAGAAATCGGATGCAACGGAAACCGTGAAGATAGGTTTGGTGGGTAAATATGTAGAGTTGCAGGATGCTTATAAATCGATAGACGAATCGTTGCTGCAGGCTGCTATCTATAACGACCAGAAACTGGATTTGCATTTGTTCCATTCCGAAAAGCTGAATGACGGCAATGCCGCGGAACTGTTGAAAGATATGGATGGTATCCTGATTGCTCCCGGATTCGGACAAAGAGGTATCGACGGTAAATTTGCCGCTTTGAAATATGCCCGCGAAAATGATGTGCCTTGCCTGGGTATTTGTTTGGGTATGCAATGTATGGTGATCGAATATGCCCGCAACGTATTGGGCATGGCGGATGCAAACTCTACGGAGATGGAACCGAATACTCCTTATAAAGTGATAGACTTGATGGAAGAACAGAAGAATATTACCAATATGGGCGGTTCGATGCGTTTGGGTGCTTATGATTGTATGTTGCAGAAAGGTTCCAAAGCTTATCAGGCCTATGGAAAGGAACACATACAGGAACGCCATCGCCATCGTTTTGAATTTAATAGCGAATATAAATCCCAATTCGAAGCTGCCGGCATGAAATGTACGGGTGAGAATCCGGAAACCGGTTTGGTAGAGGTTGTGGAAATACCTGAATTGAAATGGTTTGTCGGTGTTCAGTTCCATCCGGAATACAACAGTACCGTAGTAAATCCTAACCCGCTTTTTGTGAGCTTCGTAAAAGCTGCAGTTGAAAATAAAAAATAATAATTTTAGATGGATAAAAATACAATAATAGGTTTTCTGCTTATTGGAGTAGTATTAATTGCGTTTACCTGGTTGAATAAACCTACTCCGGAACAGGTGGAAGCACAGCGCCGGATGCAGGATTCGCTTGCACAGGTGGAGTTGGCAAGGCAGCTTGAACTGAAGAAAGAAGAGAGTGCGGCTACAAAAATGGATGATTCCTTGGAGAACCTGCCTGATTCGGTGCGGGTTGCCCGCTTGCAGACTAATTTCGGCGTTTTTGCCGAAGCAATGGCAGGCGAGGATGGTTCAACCGTCCTGGAAAATAATTTGCTTGAAATCCGTGTAAGCAATAAAGGTGGACGGATTAGTTATGTCCGTCTGAAAGAGTATGATAATTATAAGGAAGAACCGCTGGTCCTGTTTGATGAAAACGATTCGAAGTTTGATTTTACGTTGGTGACGGCGAATAATCGTGTAGTCAATACCAGTGAGTTGTATTTTACTCCGGTAAAAGGTTCCGACCCGAATAGCGTGACGATGCGCCTGAATACAGGAGAAGGCAGTCACCTGGATTTTATCTATACAGTAAAGCCGGACAATTACATGGTAGAATATACCATCAAAGGTACCGGATTGAACGGTGTATTATCTCCGGGAACAACCTCTTTGGATTTGTCTTGGCAGCAGAAAATCACCCAGCAGGAAAAAGGACGTAAGTTTGAAGACCGTTATGCCACAATTTATTATAAGTTCATGGCTGACGATGTGGAATATCTGAGTGAGACGAAAAACGACAGCAAGCAGGTTTCAAACCGTTTGAAGTGGGTGGCTTACAAGGATATGTATTTTTCTTCAATCCTGATTGCCGGCAACGAAGGTTTTGAGTCTACTACATTGGATTCGAAAATGATGCCGGAAGATAGTCCTTTCCTGAAAGATTACAAAACAACGACCTCTGTGCCTTTCGACCTGAAAGGGAACGAGGCTACAAACCTGCGTTTTTATTTCGGTCCTAACCAGTTCTCTTTGTTGAAGTCTTTTGATGAAGGCATTTCCAAAGAAAACCAGCTCGATCTGGAAAAGATCGTTCCGCTGGGATGGGGTATTTTCCGTTGGGTAAACCAGTTCTTTGTAATTCCTTTGTTTAATTTCCTGGGACAGTTTATCCATAGTTACGGTTTGTTGATTTTCCTTCTGACGGTAATTGTTAAATTGATTCTGTTCCCGTTGACTTACAAATCTTATATGTCGTCTGCCAAGATGCGTGTATTGCGTCCTCAGGTGGAAGAACTCAATGCTAAATATCCAGGACAGGACAAGGCTGTGGAGCGTCAGCGTGCAACGATGGAATTGTATAGCCGCGCAGGAGCCAGCCCGATGTCAGGTTGTGTCCCTATGTTGCTGCAAATGCCTATTTTGATTGCGTTGTTCATGTTCTTCCCTTCGGCAATCGAGTTGCGCCACCAAAGTTTCTTATGGGCACACGACTTGTCTACCTATGACGCGATAGTAAGCTGGAACACCTATATTCCTATTATCACTCCGTATTTTGGTAACCACATCAGTTTGTTCTGTTTGTTGATGACCATTACGAACATTGTATATACGAAGTTCAATATGGACCAGACCAATACGGGGCAGCAGCAGATGCCGGGTATGAAGGCGATGATGTATCTGATGCCGGTGATGATGTTGGTATTCTTTAACCAGTACGCATCCGGTTTGACTTACTATTACTTCATTTCGACTTTGATTACCATTGTGCAGACTTTGATCTTCCGTTATACAATCAACGAAGACAAGTTGCTGGCTAAACTGGAAGCGAACAAGAAGAAGCCCCAGAAGAAGTCCAGTTTTATGAGGCGTCTGGAAGAAGCCCAGAAAGCACAACAGGCTCAGTTGGAAAAACAGAAACAACAGAGAAAGAACAGATAACAACAGCTGTTTGATAAGCATAAACAAAAAAAGAGAAATTACTCGTTCGGGTAATTTCTCTTTTTTTATGGAATAAAAAATATTACTTATTTAACCGGAGGAAAGCAAGAGCCTTTTCCATATCTTCCGGAGTATCGATGCCGATTGTTTCGAGGTCGGTAATGCCCACTTTGATTCTGTATCCGTTTTCAAGCCAGCGAAGCTGTTCAAGGCTTTCGGCCAATTCCAGTGGGGACTGGGGCAGTTGGGTTATCTCTTTTAGCGTATCGGCGTGATAGGCATATAAGCCGATGTGTTTATAATAGGTATGGTTCGGCAGCCATTCGGTATAATTTTTCCCTCTCATGTATGGAATGACAGAACGGCTGAAGTACATGGCTTCATTGTTTTTATTCAATACGACTTTCGGAGAGTTTGGGTTAAACAAGGTAGTTTCAAAATCCCCGTCCGGGCTGAATGGTTTTACCAATGTGACAATTTTTACGCTGCCATCGGTAAAGCAAGCTTTTATTGTTTCGATTTGCTTAGGTTGTATAAACGGTTCGTCTCCCTGTATGTTTACTACCACATCATATCCGTTTCCTACTTTGGTGTATGCTTCGTAGCAACGGTCTGTCCCACTGCGGTGTTGGTCGGATGTCATTACGACATTCCCCCCGAAAGCCTTCACTGCAGCCTCTATGCGGCCGTCATCGGTCGCAACGCATACGGCATCCAGTACGTCGCTTACTTGCTCGTAAACGCGCTGTATCATCGGTTTGCCCGCCATATCGGCAAGAGGTTTGCCCGGAAAACGGGTGGACGCATAACGTGCCGGTATTATTCCTATGAATTTCATCTTTTATATGTATTTAATTAGTTACAGGTTTGCCTTCGCTCAGCCGGAGTACTTTTTCATGTTCGCCTACAATCCAGACGATATCGCCTTCCATGAATACGGTGGTCGGCTCGGGATTTTTGATGGAGGTAGCGCCTCTTTCTATACCGATAACGAGGCAGGCTGCCTTATCTCTGATTCCGGATTCCAGAATGGTCCGTCCAATCAGATGTGAACCTTCTGCTATAAAGAACTGCTCGATGTTTACCTCTTTGGATTCCTGAATGGAAAGCTGCTGGCTTCTATACCGTTCTTCAAGATATTTGCGGAAATGTTCCAGGTCGCTGTCAGCACCTACTACAACCAGTTTATCGAAGGGATATAACCGTTCCGAACCTCCGGGGATATTGATACGCCGGTTTCCCCGGATGATAGTGACTACATTCACATTGCATTTCTGCCGGAAATTGAGTTCCTTTAATGTTTTGCCCATACTGGGTGAATTTTGTTTTACTTCAAAGTCGGCAAGGTGAAGGTCGCGTTCCAGCATATGGTTGGCAAAACGTTGGTTAATGGGGGCATTCTTTTCTTTTTCCAGTTCGCGTGCCGTCAGGTTGGTGAAGAAATGGCGCTCCATAAGGATGGACTGTTTCTTAAGCCGCTTGGAAAATATGACAATGGCTATTACCGAGCCTGCGATAGCCAGCATAATACCGGCCGCAATATTCAGCAATTTGGCAACGGGCAACATCACAAGCCCGATACATAGTATGATACGTAATATAATCAAAGAAACCAAAGGACCCCGGTTGTATTTGTTATCCTGCCATAATTGCTGGAATTCTGCGGAATGGTTCTTCTTCATCATAATGGCACGCAGCATCGGTGCAATAAGTAGCAATATGATGAGAAGCGATAGAATATTCCCTTGGATGCCATGTATTTCCTTTGTGATAACAGGCGAGATGAATTGAAGCCAGATAAATATCAGCACCAGGGTAACGGCAGTATAGGTGCCGACAATGCGGAGAAGGGCTTTCAGCAGCTTGTTCCAGGCACTTTTTTGCCGGATGGTATTGGAACCGGATGAGTACCGTTCGATAAACTTCCTCCACGATACCGGAATAATGCGGTCGGCAACCCGGAATGCGGGTTCTGCTACCCGTATCATGTAAGGAGTAAAGAATGTGGTGATGACAGATACGGCGACAACAATCGGATACAGGAAGTTGCTGGTTACGCCAAGCGTCAGTCCTAATGATGCGATGATAAAGGCAAATTCTCCGATTTGAGCCAGTGAGAAACCGGACTGTATGGAGACTTTAAGGGATTGTCCGGATAGGAGCACCCCGAAACTTGCAAATATGATTTGCCCTGCCATTACGACAACGGTCAGGATTAAAATCGGAATCTTGTATTGCCAGAGTAATGCCGGGTCTATTAGCATGCCGACGGAGACGAAGAAAATAGCTCCGAACAAGTCTTTCACCGGTTTAATCAGGTGGTCTATATGCTCCGCCTCAATTGTTTCTGCAAGGATAGACCCCATGACGAAAGCTCCCAATGCCGATGAGAAACCGGCTTTTGTCGCAATCATAACCATCCCCAGGCATAGGCCGAGGCTGACAATCAGCAATGTCTCGTCATTCAGCAATTTCTTTGCTTTCTTAAGGAAAGAGGGGATGAGGTAAATGCCTATCACAAAACAGAAAAGCAGGAATACTCCGAGTTTGACCACACTGTTCAGCAACTCCATGCCTTCTACATGTTTACTGACAGCCAGAGTGGAAAGCAATACCATCAGTAAAACGGCGAAAAGGTCTTCGACAACCAATATGCCGAATACAACCCCGGCAAAGCGTTGGTTTCGTAAGCCCAAGTCGTCGAATGCCTTAAATATGATGGTAGTGGAAGACATGGAGAGCATTCCTCCGAGAAAGATGCTGTTCATATGTCCCCAACCCAGCAAAAGCCCGATACTGTACCCGAACGTCATCATCCCGATTACAACCGTGATGGCTCCGATAACGGCTGTACCGCCCACTTTCATTAGTTTCTTGAAACTGAAGTCGAGTCCTAAGGCAAACAGGAGGAATATAACACCTATATCCGCCCAGATCCGGATACTTTCGACGTCTGTTACTGTCGGTATTTGTTCGATGGAGGGGCCGGCAAGGATACCGGCTACAATATACCCGAGGACAACCGGTTGCTTCAGTTTCTTGAAAAGCAAAGTGACCAGTCCGGCAGAAATCAGAATCACTGCCAGATCCGAGATGAGTGTAGGTATCTGAGACATGCTTTCGTTGTTTTTCTGTTGGCAAAGTTATGTATTTATTTTAATTTTGTCCGACAAACAATCTGCCAAAATGAAGAAGAAACATCCGATAGAAGCGTTGATAGAGCAGGGAGAACACCAACAACTGGATTTTAAGTTTGAAGTGAGCGACAGTAAGAAGATAGCCCGTACTTTAAGTGCATTTGCCAATACGGACGGCGGCCGTTTGCTGATAGGTGTGAAAGATAATGGAAATATATCCGGTATCCGCAGTGAAGAAGAATATTATATGATAGAGGCAGCTTCGAAAATGTATACCCGTCCGGAAGTCCCGTTCGAAGCAACCCGTTGGGATATAAACGGCAAAACGGTCCTGGAGGTTTATATAGCCCCCAGTCCGGATAAACCGCATTCCGCTCCTGATAAAGACGATAAATATAAGGCGTATATCCGTGTAGCGGACGAAAATATATTAGCGAATGATGTATTGGTACTTGCCTGGCAGAAGAAACATAAACAAACCGGGACGCTCCTGAAAATAAGCAAGCCGGTGGAAAGCCTGTTCGCTTATCTGGAAAATCATCCGTTTATCAATATCAGCCAGTTTTGCCGTGTCGGCAGAATCAATCATTATGTGGCGCGTAGTATATTGAGCGACCTGCTTGCAATCAGTGCCTTGCAATATGTGGTTGTAGACAAGCGCATCATGTATAAGCGGGTTCCGGAAACATCCCAAACCTGAGAGGGGGCTTTATTCCCCCTCGACATATACTTGTGCGTTTTCAAAACGGATGACTTTGATTTTTTCCCCTTTCTCGATAAATCCGGACTCGGATACGGCATCGTAAAATTCTCCGTCTATAATCACTTTGCCGGAAAGGCGCAATACGGTTGCCGCTATGCCTTCTTTTCCTATTAATGAAGACAGGTCGGGACTTGAAATCGCATCTTCGAGGTCCTTGTTCAATGCGACTTTCCGGAAGATACCCCGGTGTCCTATCTTATTGGAAAGCCATATGACCAGAACAAAACCGAGAACCAGGCCGATTAATACAATAAAGACCGCTTCGCCTAAATCTTTCCCGCTGACCTGTTCGAAATCAAAATCCTTGTTATCCAGCAAACTCATGGTCAATCCGCCTACCACCAGGACTATGCCGCTTATGCCCGCTACTCCGAAGCCGGGTATGATGAATATTTCTGCCGCAATCAACAGGACGCCAATGATGAAAATTAAAATTTCCCAGTTCGCCGCAAGTCCGTCGAGATATAAAGGAGCGAAATAAAGGATGGCGGCAACTAAAGCGGCAGCCGATGGGAAGCCTAATCCCGGAGTCTGCATCTCAAAATAAATGCCTCCTATAATAATGATAATAAGCAGGGACTGGAGGACAGGGCTCATTAAAAAGCCTTTCATGTCATCGTACCAGCTAGGCTGGTAGGTTTTCATTTGGTAATCTTTGTATCCGATATATTGGGTGATAACTTCGTCCGGCGTTTCGGCTATGCCGTCGCAATATCCCCATTTCAGGGCTTCTTCGGCTGTGAGGGTCAGTACTTTTCCCGTATCGACCAGATTCGGTATTACAATACGTTCGTCGACCATCGCTTCGGCAATTTTCGGATCGCGTATCCACTTGTAGATTGTATCCCTTCCTTGTATAATCGTGTCTTTTCCATGAGCTTCGGCTGTAGAACGCATCATCGACCGCATATAGGACTGATATTTGTCGGGCATGGCACTGCCTGTTTGGTTTACGACTGTTGCAGCCCCTATATTCGCTCCTTTTCTCATATATATCTTTTTGCCGGCGATAGAGATAAGTGCTCCCGCCGAAGCGGCATTATTGTCAATGAATATATAAACAGGGATAGGATTATATAAAATTGCAGTACGCATGGAGTCGGCAGCATCTACCTGCCCGCCATATGTGTTCAGATGGATTAATATGGCATCGGCTTTCAGCGAATCGGCTTCCGATAATCCGTTACGCAGATAGATTCGTGTTGTGTTATCTATCTCTTTTTGTATATTTATCTTGTAAACTAAAGGCTGGTCTTTTGCTACTGACATAAAAGAGGTTAGCAGTAGCATCATGATCATAAGGAGGAATGCGTGTTGTTTTGTCATGTTACTTTTTCTTTATAATAAATGTACTTGATTTCAAATTATAACTTGTTGTTGTAAATTCTGTAATTATGACCGTTCGAAAACTTGTAAATGTCGCTCATTTTCAGTTTGATTTGTTATAAATATATTAAGTTACGATTTTTAATATTAATAATCCTCAAACAAGGTAGAAATTAAAATAATCTTGCTACATTTGTAATGTCCTTCAAGCGAAAAATGAAAGATATTAACCGGTATTAACCTTCATAAAAAACAACTTAGTATGAATGCTTTGCAATTTCAGAAAAAATTATTGAGCATGCAAGAAAATATGATGAATTTTGCTTTAATGCTCACAGCGAATCGGGATGATGCGCAGGATTTGATGCAAGATACAACTCTCAAAGTTTTAGATAATCAAGAAAAGTTTGTTGATAACATTAATTTTAAGGGCTGGGTCTTGACCGTAATGCGCAATATCTTTATAAACAATTATCATAAAATTGTGCGCACACAAACTGTAGTCGATCAAGGTGTTGATTTATACAATTTGGATATAGTAAATGATTCGGGTTTTGATTCTCCTGACGGAGCTTATCAAATCAAGGAAATAACGAAAGCGATTAACAGTCTGAATGATGAACTTAAGGTTCCGTTTTCAATGTTTCTGAGTGGTTATAAGTATAATGAAATAGCTGATAAACTATGTGTGCCTCTGGGTACGGTAAAGAGCCGTATATTCTTTGCCCGTCAAGAGTTACAAAAAGTTTTGAAAGATTTTCATCAGGGATAAACCTTTATTAAAAATTATATAATACGAAAAAGCGGGAATGTCCGGAAGGATATTTCCGCTTTTTTTAGTTTCATAAATACAAGATACTTAAAGAATAAATCGTTACTTTTGGCGCAAAATTCGGAAAAACAATGAGAAGTTTTGCAAGTGACAACAATTCAGGGGTGCATCCTCTGGTTTTAGAAGCTGTGATAAAGGCCAATGATAACCATGCGGTAGGCTATGGGGACGACCCCTGGACGGAGGCTGCTACAGCTAAGATAAAAGAAGTGTTTGGTGATGAAGCATCGCCTTTTTTTGTTTTTAACGGAACCGGTGCAAATTCAGTGGCATTGCAGGCTGTTACCCGCCCGTTCAATAGTATATTATGTGCTGAAACAGCTCATATAAACGTGGATGAATGCGGAGCCCCGGCAAGAATGACAGGGTGTGCGGTGGTTCCGATTGCTACCCGGGATGGAAAACTTACGCCTGAGCTGATTCGCCCGCATCTTCACAATTTCGGTTTTTGCCATCATTCGCAGCCGAAAGTTGTTTATATTTCCCAGGTTTCCGAATTAGGTACAGTGTATACGATAGAAGAGGTGAAAGCAATAGCTGATTTACTTCATTCTTATAATATGTATCTGCATATGGATGGCGCCCGCCTGGCCAATGCCTGTGTGTACCTGAATTGTTCCATGAAAGAAGTAACTGTGGATGCCGGAGTGGATATCCTGAGCTTCGGCGGTACCAAGAACGGGATGATGATGGGAGAAGTTGTTGTTTCTTTCCATTCTGAAATTACTGAAAACCTTCAATATTACAGGAAACAGTCAGCCCAGTTGGCATCAAAGCTCCGTTATCTTTCCTGCCAGTTTATTCCTTATCTTGAAAACAATCTTTGGCAGGAAAATGCCCGGAAAGCAAATCATATGGCTCTTAAGTTGGTGGATGTGTTGAAACAATATCCGCAAATCAAATTCACACAAAAGATAGAATCCAACCAGATCTTCTTTACGATTCCTGCCGGGCCGAGAAAGAAATTGCAGGAAAAGTATTTCTTCTATATGTGGAACGAAGGGGCGGATGAAGCGCGTCTGGTGACTTCTTGGGATACGTCGGATGAAGATATCGCTGCGATAGAACAAACTCTTAAAGAGATATTCTGATTGTATGCATAAGCTTTTGTTCTGAAAAGTTCGCGCAAAATTAATCATTTCCTTCTTTTTTACTATTTTTGCCCTCTATTAATCAGATAGAGAATAGCTATATGAAACAGGTGTTTTTACTGGCAATGATTTTTACATTATTATTGCCGGGAGGGAATATTTATTCCAAGAACAAGAGTGCCAGGGAGAAAAATACCCTGCGTATCATGAGTTACAATATTCGTAATGGTAGGGGAATGGATGATCTGTCTGATTTTGAACGGACAGCGGATGCGATTAATAAAGCTTGTCCGGATGTGGTTGCCTTGCAGGAAATAGACAGTGTGACGGGACGCAGCGGTGGAATCGATGTTTTGCGTGAACTGGCCGAACGTACCCTGATGCATCGGGTTTATGCTCCGGCAATCCATTATGATGGCGGGAAGTATGGCATCGGCATGCTGAGCAAAGAAAAACCGGTAAATTTTCATACTGTTGCTTTGCCCGGCAGGGAGGAAGCCCGCACTTTACTGATTGTGGAATTTGAAAAGTATATCTATTGTTGTACCCATTTGTCGCTGACGGAAGAAGACCGTATGTTGTCTCTTCCCATCCTTTTCAAAGAGGCCGCAGCAGCGAATAAGCCGTTGTTTATAGCAGGAGATATGAATGCACATCCGGATTCGGAGTTTATTCGTGCTTTGCAGGATAAGTTTATAATTCTGACAGATACCAAACAGTTTACTTTTCCGGCAGATAAACCGAATGAAACGATCGATTATATAGCAGCTTATGCAAAAGACTCTACAGCCTTTACGCGTATCTCTTCCAAAGTACTGGACGAACCGGCTGCTTCAGACCATCGTCCGATAGTAACCGATATTATTTTCAAGCAGCCTGCTTCTAAAATATTCCATACAGAGCCTTATTTGCAAAATCCGGTAGGAAATGGAATTACAGTTATGTGGCAAACTACCGTACCGGCCTATAGTTGGGTGGAATACGGAACAGATAAAGAACATCTGACAAAAGCCCGGACGCTGGTAAACGGACAGGCTATTTGTAATAATCTGCAGCATAAAGTCCGCATAGAGAACCTGGAACCGGGTAAAACCTATTATTACCGTGTCTGCTCCGAAGAAATTATGCTTTATCAGGCTTATAAGAAAATATTTGGTGAAACGGCAGTTTCCGAATTTCATACATTCACACTTCCCGACGCTTCAGATACGGATTTTACAGCGATCATTTTTAATGATTTACACAAGCATTCCGAAACTTTACGGGCACTATATAAGCAAGTAAAAGATTTGAAATATGACTTTGTCGTTTTTAATGGCGATTGTATCGACGACCCGGCAGACCACGAACAGGCAACCCGTTTCCTCAGTGAATTGAATGAAACAGTGGATGCGGCGGATGTCCCGGTATTTTATTTGCGTGGAAACCATGAAATCCGCAATGCTTATTCTATCGGGCTGCGTGATTTATTTGATTATGTGGGAGGTAAGACCTATGGAGCATTTAATTGGGGAGATACCCGTATTGTCATGTTGGATTGCGGAGAGGACAAACCGGATAGCCATTGGGTATATTATGGTTTGAATGATTTTACTGATTTACGTCAGGCGCAAGTAGGTTTCCTGAAGGAAGAATTGGCTTCCAAAGCATTTAAGAAAGCGAATAAACGTGTTTTGATTCATCATGTACCGGTTTATGGAAATACGGATGAATATAATCCTTGCCTGGATTTATGGGGTGGCTTGTTATCAAAGGCCCCGTTCAATGTGTGTCTGAGCGCTCATACTCACAGTTATGCCTATTTACCGAAAGGTTCGGCAGGAAATAATTATCCGGTAATAGTCGGAGGTGGATACCGTATGGATGGCGCAACAGTAATGGTATTACAGAAAAAGGGCAAGGAATTGAAATTGCGTGTGCTCAATACAAAAGGCGAAACAGTGCAGGAACTGAATTTATAATTTTGAATAATAAACAAAAACGGCAATATCTTAAATTGATAAACAAATAATAGAAAACAGGTATGATACAAGGTTCAGAAGAAGAAAACGTAGCAGAAGTGTCAATAAAAACAGATTTGATTTATGGAATAGACGACCGTCCTCCATTCAAAGACGCTTTGTTTGCGGCTTTACAACATCTTCTGGCTATTTTTGTGGCAATCATCACGCCGCCTCTGATTATAGCCGGTGCGCTGAAACTGGATTTGGAAACAACCGGCTTTCTTGTATCGATGGCACTTTTTGTTTCCGGTGTTTCTACATTTATCCAATGTAGAAGTGTTGGACCGATAGGAGCTAAATTACTTTGTATACAGGGAACCAGTTTTTCTTTTATCGGCCCCATTATTGCAATCGGACAAATCGGAGGATTGCCTTTGATATTCGGGGCATGTATTACGGCTGCTCCGGTAGAGATGATAATTAGCCGTACTTTTAAATACTTGCGTTCCGTTATCACACCTCTGGTTTCCGGTATAGTGGTATTGCTCATCGGATTGAGCCTGATAAAAGTAGGGGTCGTATCCTGTGGCGGTGGTTATGGGGCGATGGACAAAGGTTCTTTTGGCAGTTTCGAAAATTTGAGTGTGGCTGGTGCCGTACTTTTAAGCGTACTGTTTTTTAACCGTTGTAAGAATAAATATTTGCGAATGAGCTCTATTGTTCTCGGGCTTTGTATCGGATATATTCTTGCCTATAGCTTAGGAATGGTCGATATGTCGGCTGCATCTTCCCAGAGTTTGATGGGTTTCAATATCCCGGTACCGTTCAAATATGGTTTCGACTGGAATATATCTTCTTTTATTGCTGTGGGATTGGTCTATCTGATTACAGCTATTGAAGCAACAGGAGATGTAACTGCGAATTCGATGATTTCAGGTAAGTCGATAGAAGGAAACAGTTATCTGAAGCGCGTATCGGGAGGGGTGTTGGCTGACGGTACGAATTCGATGATTGCCGGTATATTCAATTCTTTCCCGAATTCTATCTTCGCACAAAATAACGGGATAATCCAATTGACCGGAGTGGCAAGCCGGTATGTGGGCTACTATATAGCGGGTATGCTGGTTTTATTGGGGTTGTTTCCTATTGTAGGGGTTGTATTTTCCCTGATGCCGGACCCGGTATTGGGTGGGGCTACATTGCTGATGTTTGGAACAGTGGCTGCGGCAGGTATTCGTATTATCGCTTCACAGCATATCAATCGTAAAGCGACTCTGGTGTTGGCAGCAAGCCTTTCTTTGGGACTTGGCGTAGAGTTGATGCCGGATATACTGAACGCGGCACCGGATGCTGTCAAAGGTATTTTTTCTTCGGGCATAACAACCGGCGGACTGGTTGCGATTCTTTCTAATTTATTAATACACGTCAAAGAAGACATAACAGAATAAATCATATGGAATTACTAAAACAGCGTATTTTACAGGACGGCAAATGCTATCCGGGTGGTATCTTGAAAGTGGACAGCTTTATCAATCACCAAATGGACCCGATGCTATTATATAAGGTTGCGGAAGAATTTATCTACCGGTTCAGGGACGCAAATATCAATAAGATTGTGACTATCGAGGCAAGTGGGATTGCTCCTGCTATTATGGTTGGATATATTATGCATCTGCCGGTTGTTTTTATCAAAAAGAAGCAACCGAAGACCATGGAAAATATGCTGTCTACCGTAGTTCACTCTTTTACTAAGGACCGTGACTATACGGTTTGTATCAGCAATAATTTCCTTACTCCGGACGACCGTATCCTTTTTATCGATGATTTCCTTGCTTTTGGAAATGCCGCAATGGGAGTACTCGACTTGGTAAAGCAAGCTGGAGCTACGCTGGAAGGTATGGGATTTATCATTGAAAAAGCTTTCCAGAACGGACGTACGCTTTTAAATGAAGCAAATGCACGTGTGGAAAGCCTGGCTATTATCGACAGCCTTGATAATTGTACGATACAGATACGCTGATTAAAGCCTTGCCTAAGAAGGGATAGTATAACGTATACAAGCCGTATTTTTCATAATCGGCAATTTTAAAATATTCTCGGGAAGCCTATTTTCCAGACGGGTGATAATAGCACGGTTAAAACCTCCGTGGCCGATTGCCAGGATATGCTTTCCGGGAAATTCTTTTTTCAGGAAGTCAATAAAAGCTCCGGCTCTTTTATATTGTGCTTCAGTGCTTTCTACACTTTCGGGTAAACTGTTGAAATCCAGTTCATGGGCTATTTTACCCGTATAGATACCCCAATCCATTTCACGAAGCAGGGGAGTGGCTATCGGCTCTATTCCTTTCCGTCGTGCTATGGCCATAGCTGTATCATAACTTCTAGCCAGATCACTGCAAACAATTATATCTATCGGTTCGTTTTCTAACAGATCAGCCAATTGTCCGGCTTGCTTTTTTCCTGTTTCGGACAGGTGACCGGGCATTTGTCCCTGTAAGATGTGCTGCCTGTTTTCCTCTGTTTCTCCGTGGCGGCTTAATATAAGTTCAATCTGTTGCATACGATTTATTTATGAGACAAATGTAAGCAAAAAATGAATACCGGAGGTTGCTGGTAATAATCGGTTAAAATCTGTTTGCACCAGCATATTATAAGATTTTTTAGCATTGGGTTCTATTTGAAAAAGTTAATTTTGAACGAGTTAAATCTAATACATTGTGATATGACGACACGACGTGGTTTTTTTAGAAAATCTGCTGCAATAGCTACGGCAGGTTTGGTGATGCCTTCCTTATTAAGCGAAAGTAAAATGTATGCTCAGGTACTTGGAGCTAACGACCGGCTGAGAGTAGGATTGATAGGTTGCCGGAATATGGGGTGGGCGAATCTCTCCGATTTTTTAATTCATAAAGATGTGGATTGTGTGGCTTTATGCGATATAGATAAAAATATATTGGAGAATAAAGCCGGAGAAGTTGCCAAGCTCCGTGGTAATAAGCCGGAATTATTTGGTGATTACAGGAAAATGTTGGATATGAAAGACCTCGATGCTGTGATAATCGGAACGCCCGACCATTGGCATTGCCTGCAACTGGTAGATGCTTGTGCTGCCGGAAAAGATGTTTATGTGGAGAAGCCATTGGCAAATTCGATTGCAGAGTGTGACGCAATGGTTGCCGCCGCTAAAAAATACAATAAAGTGATTCAGGTAGGACAACAGCAACGCAGTGGAAACCATTGGCACGAAATGAAACAATATATAGATACGGGCAAGCTGGGCAAGATTTCAAGGGTGGAAGTCTGGGCTAATTTTAATTACGGTGCGCTTTCTCTGCCGGTACCGGATAGTCCTGTTCCGGCAGGAGTCGATTTTGATATGTGGCTGGGACCGGCTCCGAAGCGTTCTTTTAATGAGGCCCGTTTTCATGGCTCCTGGCGTATGTTCTGGGATTATGGAGGAGGCTTGTTGACAGATTGGGGTGTTCATCTGCTGGATATGGCTTTGTGGGGTATGAATGTAAAGGGGATGCCTAAACGTATTTTGGGTTCCGGTGGTAAGTGGGCTTTTCCGAAAAACAGTCCCGAAACATTCGATACCTTAACGGTTGTTTACGAGTTTGATGATTTTATTATCCAATGGTCGAACATAGCCGGTACGGAAACGGGGCCTTACGGTCGTAATTATGGATTGGCATTCAAAGGAACGAATGGCACGCTGGTAGCCAATCGTGAAAGCTGGGAGGTGATACCCGAGAAAGACAGGGCTGAGGCTGTGGCCTCTTTACCTGATTACCGTGACCACAAAGACCATGTAACCAACTTTATCAATTGTGTGAAGTCGCGGAATTTCGATACGGCATGTACGATTGATAATGGTAGTCTGTGTGCCAAGTATGCCCATTTGGGAAATATCTCTGCACGGGTAAAGGATGTCCTTACTTATGATGACATAAATAAATCATTCAATAATAAAGAAGCGAACAAGCTGATTAAACCGAGTTATCGAACTCCCTGGAAATTCCCGAAATAGTGAATTTGAAATCTATAGTTTCTTAGGCGCAGCCCTTCTTCATCCACCTGCGCAATTCTTTTTTACTACCCGGAACATAGTCTTTACTATGTTCCGGGTAGTAAAAAAGAATTGCGCAGATAGTATTTGCAATCTGCACGGGTAGTTATTACTATATCTCTTATGTTTCTTTGGGCAAGATATATTTTAAAATAAGACAGTGCCATAATAGGGAAAGGCTACACTTGTTCGTGTGGAGAACGGTATGGATGCAGGGAGGATTTAGCTTAAAAAAGAAAAGCCTTCAGGTAAACTGAAGGCTTAATCTTAAATTTGTTGCGGAGGCAAGACTCGAACTTACGACCTTTGGGTTATGAGCCCAACGAGCTACCACTGCTCCACTCCGCGATGTATTCAATTGTTTCCCAATTGCGAGTGCAAAAGTATGGAGAATAATTGAATAATCCAAATAATTCAAGGAATAACTTGAATATAATTAGAGTGGCTTGAGTGGAGTTGTTGATAATCAGTTCTTTGTTTTTATAACTCGTCTATGTCTATTTGATCATTCTCGTATAATCTGAGTTGATTTTTTAGCAGGTCGATTTCTTTCTGCATGGACTTGATACGTTCCAATAGATGGTGTATGGCATCGATACCTTCTACATTGATGGATAAATCATAATACAGGCGCGTGTATCTTTCCACGTCGTACAGTTGGGATACAGGAAGATAGCTTTCACCTTCTATGATGTCAATTTTTATCAGTCCTCCTTTTTCCAATGTATAAAGGAATGATGGCTCGATATGGCATATCCGGCAGTATTCACTGACTATAATTAAATCTGTTTGCATAACATCCTGTTTTTTTAATTAAGACTCTGTATTTCGCGGAACAATTCCTTCTGTTTTTCCGTTAGGTTGACCGGTATCTCAATCGAGTAGGTGACGATTAAATCGCCGAAAGTTCCTTCCTTTTTATAAACGGGGAAACCTTTACCTTTCAGCCGGATTTTGCTTCCGTTTTGGGTTCCCGGTTTTACATTGAGTTTTACCTTGCCGTCCATTGTTTCTATGATTTGCTCTCCGCCAAGTATGGCAGTATAAAGGTTTAAGGGAACGGTGACATACAAATCATCACCAGCCCGTTTAAAGCGGCTGTCTTCCGGAATATTGAAAGTGATGTATAAATCGCCGGCAGGTCCCCCGTTGACGCCGGGGCCGCCTTGTCCTTTCAGTTTGATAGTTTGCCCGTCTGCTATACCGGCAGGAATAGTGATACGCAGGTTTTTCCCGTTTACGGTAATGATTTGTTTGTGGGTTTTTGCCGCATCGGTCAAGGATACCTGCAATTCTGTCGTGTAATCTTGTCCGCGGAAGCTATAACTGCCTCTGCTGCCCTGGCTGCTTCTTGCGCTGCCTCCGAACATTTGTTCGAAGAAGTCGGAGAATTCGCTGCCGTCTCCGGATGAACTCCAGAAAGTACCGCCGCCTTGGTTGTTCTGATATTGCCGGTGTTGTTGTTGGGCTTCAAATTCATCGGCATGTTTCCAGTGTTCACCATATTGGTCATACTTCTTTCGTTTGTCCGGGTCGCTCAACACTTCGTTTGCTTCATTTATTTCCTGAAATTTGTGATGGGCTTCCGGGTCATTGGGATTCAAGTCCGGATGGTATTTGCGTGCCAGCTTTTTATAAGCCTTTTTGACCTCTTCCTGAGAGGCGCTTTTATCCAATCCGAGAATTTTGTAATAATCTATGTAAGCCATATTAACTATGTTATTAAGTCTACTATCCGTTGATTCTTATACGTATATGTAATAACAACAAATATGCCGGGCTTGTTTGTTCATTGTTTAATTATAGCTAAACAATGTTTAGTATAAATCTATGAGGGAACGGGTATTGATAAATACTATCGAAGTGTTGAGATGCCAGAAGTAAAAGAGGATTTGAGGGGATAAAAAGAAAAAGGCTGTTCAATTTTGAACAACCTTTTTGTAGTTGCGGAGGCAAGACTCGAACTTACGACCTTTGGGTTATGAGCCCAACGAGCTACCACTGCTCCACTCCGCGATGTATTTCAATCGTTATCCGATTGCGTGTGCAAAGGTACAACTATTACCTTACGAAACAAATTTATTGCAAGTTTTTTTTAATATACTTGGTAAATACAATCTTTTTTAGGTACTTTGCGCACAGTTTTAATCAAAATGTGCAATACAATGCCGGTGGTAGTTTCAAAAACACGTGAGATGTTGATTGATGTGGCTAGACAATTGTTTGCCCGCATGGGGGTGGATAATACAACAATGAATGATATTGCACAGGCATCTAAAAAGGGGAGGCGTACATTATATACGTATTTCAAAAGCAAGAATGAGATTTATCTTGCTGTTGTGGAATCCGAACTGGATAAGTTATATAAAATGCTGCAAGATGTGGCATCAAAGGATTTGCCAGCAGACGAAAAATTAATCTTATTTATTTACGCGCGATTGGATGCAATTAAGGCTCTGGTATTTCGCAACGGAACTTTACGTGCGAATTTTTTCCGCGACATATGGAGAGTGGAGAAGGTTCGTAAAAACTTTGACATCCGGGAAACGGAATTGTTGAAAGGTATTTTGGAGGCCGGTGTGAGAGAAGGTGTTTTTGCCATGCCCGATGCGGATATTACTGCAGTAGTGCTTCATCATGCTCTTAAAGGGCTGGAAGTGCCTTATATCCGGGGGATAATGGGTGATAATATCAGCCAGCGGATAAAGAGAAGAGAAAATGTAATGAATTTGATATTCAACGGTATAAAGATAAAGTAAAACCAAGGATGTTTATTAATGCAACAGGGTTTTATGTTCCCGAAGAGCGGGTGCATAACCAACACTTTTTGGAATTGAACGGATTGACAAGCGAGTGGATAGAACAACGTACCGGGATTCGTACACGGTCGAAGGCAAAACCGGAAGAATCAGTAACAACGATGAGTTTGGATGCCGTTCGTAATGCCCTTCCTAAATTGCCTTACGATATTACAGAAGTCGATTTGATTATTTCTGCATCTTATTCGCCGTTCGATACGGTAGCTACGGCGGCTCATGTGGCCCAGCATGAGTTCAATATCACGAATGCGAAGGCTCTTTACCTTTCTTCCGCCTGTTCTTCTTTCCTGAATGCTCTGGAGGTCGTGGAAGGTTATTTTGCTATGGGAAAGGCTTCAAAGGCATTGATTCTTTCTGCGGATAAGAATTCAGCTTATTATAACGAAACGGATCCTAAAGCAGGTCACTTGTGGGGAGATGCGGCAGCAGCATTTTTTATTTCCAAAGAACGCGTGACTGAAAACGACAAGGAAGTTCTGGAAATCTTTACACAAGGACTTGGTCATTTGGGCAAAGGACCAGAGGCTGTACAGCTTCGTCCCCGTGATGGAGGTATTATGATGCCGGAAGGACGCGATGTCTTTATTCAGGCTTGTACCTATATGCCTAAAAATGTGGTTTATTTATTGGAGAAAAATAAGTATACACTGGATGACCTGACCTATTTTATCGGCCATCAGGCTAATATGCGTATTATGTCCAATATCGCGAAACAGTTAAATTTGCCGGATGAGAAGTTTCTTCATAATATTGAAGAATTAGGAAATACCGGATCTGTTAGTTCTGCTTTAGTATATGCTCAAAACGATCATATGTTTAAAAAAGGCAATCTGGTTGCTATTACCGTGTTCGGTGGTGGTTACTCAGCCGGAGCCTGTTTGATTAAATGTTGAAATAAATAAAGATTTATCATGAAATTATTGGAAGGTAAAGTTGCCATTGTAACCGGTGCTGCTCGTGGTATTGGTAAGGCTATCGCATTAAAGTTTGCGGCTGAAGGTGCAAATATTGCATTTACAGATCTGGTTATCGACGAAAATGGTTTGGCTACCCAGAAAGAAATTGAAGCTTTAGGGGTTAAAGCTAAAGGATATGCTTCTAATGCAGCAAATTTCGAAGAAACACATACTGTTGTTGCTGAAATCGTAAAAGATTTCGGTCGTGTAGATATTCTGGTAAACAATGCCGGTATCACAAAAGACGGTTTAATGATGCGTATGAGCGAAGGTCAGTGGGATGCTGTTCTTACTGTCAATCTGAAATCTGCATTCAATTTCATCCATGCTTGTACACCTGTAATGATGAAACAACGTTCAGGTAGTATTATCAATATGTCGTCTGTGGTAGGTGTACACGGTAATGCAGGACAGAGCAACTATTCTGCATCCAAAGCAGGTATGATTGGTTTGGCTAAGTCTGTAGCTCAGGAATTGGGTTCGCGTGGTATTCGTGCAAATGCGATTGCTCCGGGATTTATTCTTACTGAAATGACTGCCGTTCTGCCGGAAGATGTAAAAGCTGAGTGGGCTAAGAAAATACCTTTGCGTCGTGGAGGTACTCCTGAAGATGTGGCTAATATTGCAACATTCCTGGCTTCCGATATGTCTGCGTATGTATCCGGTCAGGTGATTCAGGTTGACGGTGGTATGAATATGTAATTTTAATATATGGAAGTTATCTACGAAGACAATCATATCATAGCGGTTAATAAAACCAACAGCGAGATTGTACAAGGAGATAAAACCGGTGATACTCCTCTTTCGGACATGCTTAAAGCATGGCTGAAAGAGAAGTATTCAAAACCCGGCAATGTATTTGTCGGTGTTGCGCACCGTTTGGATCGCCCGGTAAGCGGTGTTGTGGTATTTGCTAAAACCAGCAAGGCACTTGCCCGTCTGAATGATATGTTTCGTTTGGGCGAAGTAAAGAAAACTTATTGGGCGATAGTTAAAAATAATCCTCCCGCCCCGGAAGGAGAGTTGGTTAATTGGCTTGTTCGCAATGAAAAACAAAACAAGAGTTATGCATATGATGCGGAATGCCCCAACTCAAAAAAAGCAATTCTTCATTATAAGGTAATAGGCCGTTCGGACCGTTATTATTTATTGGAAATAGATTTGAAAACAGGCAGGCATCATCAAATACGTTGTCAGCTTGCTAAAATGGGATGTCCTATTAAAGGTGATTTAAAATATGGCTTCGACCGTTCCAATAAAGACGGGGGAATAAGCCTGCATGCCCATAGTGCGGCATTCATTCATCCGGTTTCTAAAAATCCGGTGGAAATTATTGCTTCTGTTCCGGACGACACACTTTGGAAATCATTAACCGCCTCCCTTTGATAATTCAGATGATCGGATATGTACTTTTCTTGAAAAAGAAAAAGGAAGTATTTAAATAATCTTGTACCTTTGTGGCCTAATTCAAATTTAAAAAACACTATAACAATGGGTGGTTTTTTCGGAACTATTTCTAAGTCAGCTTGTGCAACTGATCTTTTTTACGGCACAGACTACAATTCTCATCTTGGAACCCGCAGAGGCGGTATGGCAACTCTGCACGAAGGCATCTTCAACCGTTCAATCCATAATCTTGAAAATTCTTATTTCCGTACCCGCTTTGAAAGCGAACTGGATAAGTTTAAAGGTAGTTCAGGTATAGGTATTATTAGCGATACCGATCCGCAACCGATTTTTATTAATTCCCATTTGGGCAAATATGCATTGGTTTCCGTTGCCAAAGTGAACAATCTGAAAGAGTTGGAAAAAGAATTGCTTGATAGCGGTTGCCATTTTTCAGAACTTAGTTCAGGACAAATAAACCAGACAGAATTGATAGCGCTCCTTATCTCTCAGAAAAATACTTTTGTAGAAGGAATCGAGCATGTGTATGAAAAGATTAAAGGTTCCTGCTCCATGCTGTTGCTTACTGAAAACGGTATTATTGCAGCCCGTGATAAGTATGGTCGTACTCCGGTATTGATCGGAAAGAAGGAGGGAGCTTATGCTGCATCCAGCGAACCAAGCAGTTTCCCGAATTTAGGTTTTGAACTGGAATACAACGTTGGGCCAGGGGAGATAGTGCTGCTTGAAGCCGAAAAAATGACACAACTCCGCAAGCCCAATAAGAAAATGCAGATTTGTTCTTTCCTTTGGGTATATTACGGTTATCCGGTATCAGAGTATGAAGGGGTAAATGTGGATGCAGCCCGTTATGCCAGTGGTATGGCTATGGCAAAGAAAGATAAGGTGGAAGCTGACTATGTGTCAGGTATACCTGATTCCGGTATTGGTATGGCTTTGGGATATGCTGAGGGCAAAGGGATTCCTTACCGTCGTGCTATCGTGAAATATACACCGACATGGCCACGTAGTTTTACTCCATCCAACCAGGCTGTCCGTGATTTGGTTGCCAAAATGAAACTGATTCCGAACCGTACCCTTTTACGTAATAAACGGGTTATTTTCTGTGATGATTCGATTGTACGTGGAACCCAGCTTCGTGATAATGTAAATATTCTTTACGGTTACGGAGCGAAGGAAGTCCACATGCGTATCGGATGTCCTCCAATTTTATTTTCATGCCCGTTCTTAGGCTTTTCAGCTTCTAAATCAGACTTGGAACTGATTGCACGTCGTGTGGTAAAAGAATTGGAAGGTGATGACTCCAAAGACTTGGATAAATATGCGGAAACAAATTCCGAGCAATATAAGGAATTAGTGGAGCATATTCGTAAGAAACTGAATATTACGACATTGAGATTTAATACAGTGGAAGATTTAATTGAATCTATCGGTCTTCCGAAAGAATGTGTTTGCACACATTGCTATAACGGTTCAGGGTGTTTTTAAAAAATAATGTTATCTTTATGGCTTGTAATAAAAGATAAACGCTTATGACTGTAATAGATAGGTTTTTGAAGTATGTAACGTTCGAAACTCAATCGAGCGAGACTACAGGTATAACCCCCAGCACTCCGGGGCAGCGTGTTTTTGCTGAAGCTTTGGTAAAAGAACTGGAAGAAATCGGTCTGGAAGATATCACTCTCGATAACAATAGTTATCTGATGGCTACATTGCCTGCCAATACTCAAAAGCAGGTTCCGGTAATCGGTTTTATTGCCCACTTGGATACAAGCCCGGATATGTCCGGAAAGGATGTGAAGCCGCGTATTGTTAGTTATAAGGGGGGGGATATCGTATTATCAGCTGAAGAGAAAATAGTTCTTTCTCCGCTAATGTTCCCTGAACTGAACGATTATAAGGAGCAAGATATTATTGTTACGGACGGACGTACCTTACTGGGTGCTGACGACAAAGCCGGTGTAGCCGCTATCATTGCTGCAATGAAATATCTGAAGGACCATCCGGAAATAGAACATGGGAAAATCCGTATAGGTTTTACTCCTGACGAGGAGATTGGTGCGGGTGCAGACCATTTTGATGTGGAAAAATTCGGTTGTGAATTTGCCTACACTATTGACGGTGGGCAGATAGGTGAACTCGAATTTGAAAACTTCAATGCTGCCGGAGCCAAAATCTTATTTAAGGGATTGAATGTACATCCGGGTTATGCTAAGAATAAAATGCAGAATGCTTCATTGCTGGCTGTGGAATTTGCTTCCTGGTTGCCGGTGGCACAACGGCCGGAGCACACAGCCGGATATGAAGGTTTCTTCCATCTGACAAATATGAGTGGAACAGTAGAGGAAGCCTCCCTGTCATATATCGTCCGCGACCATGAACGTTCTTTGTTTGAGGAGAAAAAGGAATTACTCCGTTCTTTTGTAAAACGGATGAATGAGATGCATCCGGGCAGTACCACTCTGGAAATCCGCGATCAGTATTATAATATGCGTGAGATCGTAGAACCTAAAAAATATATTGTGGATCTGGCTTTTGATGCAATGAAAGCCGTAGGTGTTACTCCTTTGGTGAAACCGATACGTGGTGGAACAGATGGTGCACGCTTGTCGTTCATGGGACTTCCTTGTCCGAATATTTTTGCAGGAGGTTTGAATTTTCATGGACGGTATGAATTTCTCCCGGTCCGTTCGCTGGAAAAAAGTATGGAAACAATTATAAAAATAACAGAGCTGCTGGCTCATAAATCTTAAATAATAAATAACATGAAAACAACTCCGTTTACCGATGTGCACATTGCACTGGGTGCTAAGATGCATGAATTTGCCGGTTATAATATGCCTATAGAGTATACCGGTATTATAGATGAACACATGACAGTAGTGAATGGTGTCGGTGTATTTGATGTGTCCCACATGGGTGAATTTTGGGTAAAAGGTCCGAATGCACTGGCTTTTATCCAGAGCGTTACTTCAAACGATGCTTCAACATTAGCAATAGGTAAGGCTCAATATACCTGTTTCCCGAATGAAAAAGGCGGGATTGTAGACGACTTATTGGTTTATCATTATGAACCGGAAAAATATTTGCTGGTTGTAAATGCCGGAAATATTGCTAAAGACTGGGAATGGTGCGTAAGCCATAACACTGTAGGGGCAGAATTGGAAAATTCATCCGACCGTACGGCTCAGCTTGCAATCCAGGGACCGAAAGCAACAGAAGTATTGCAGCGCCTTACTCCGGTTGATTTATCTTCTATACCTTATTATTCATTTGTAACAGGCGAATTTGCCGGTTGTAAGAATGTAATTATATCCAATACTGGTTATACAGGTGCCGGTGGTTTTGAATTATATTTCTATCTGGATGATGCTATGACAATCTGGAATGCAATTTTCGAAGCAGGTAAACCGGAAGGCATCAAACCGATCGGTTTAGGAGCACGCGACACTTTGCGCCTGGAAATGGGATTCTGCTTGTATGGTAACGATTTGGATGATACGACTTCTCCTATCGAAGCCGGATTAGGTTGGATTACTAAATTTGCCGAAGGTAAAAACTTTACAAACCGTGCAGAATTGGAACGCCAGAAAAAAGAAGGCGTTACACGTAAATTATGTGCATTCGAGTTGGTAGAAAAAGGTATCCCCCGTCATGGTTATGAAATTGTGGATGCAGAAGGCAACCAGATTGGTGTTGTTACATCCGGAACTATGTCTCCTGTTTTGAAAAAAGGCATCGGTATGGGGTATGTAAAACCTGAATTAGCAAAAGCCGGCACGGAAATATTTATCAAAGTGCGTAATAAAAACCTGAAAGCTCAGGTTGTAAAAGCTCCGTTCCGTAAATAAAATTTATATTTAAATATGGAAAGGGCTTCAGTCGGATAGAATCTGGTTGAAGCCCTTTTTTATGACTTGTATTATTATGAAGCAGATTAGAATAAACGAATCATCATCCTTTTACATGGAGTTCAAAAATTTATATCAAAATAGTTTTCCTATTTTTGAGCAAAGAACGGATGAACATCAGCTAAAAGCCTTTTCTTTTCAGAATTATCATTTGGATGTTTATGTGGAAGAGGAAACCTTTATCGGATTTATTGCGTATTGGGAGTTTGATGAATATTTGTACATAGAGCATTTTGCCATAGCTCCGGAGTTGAGGGGTAAAGGGTATGGTGGAACTATCTTGAATCTCCTGAAGGCAAGTACGGAAAAACGGCTTTTGTTGGAAATAGACCCTGTTACAGATGCTGTTTCGGCTAACCGTCTGCATTTCTATGAACAGAATGGCTTTTATTCCAATCCCTATGAGCATATTCATCCTCCTTACCGGGATAATTATCAGGGACACAGCTTGGTGGTTTTGACAACTAAAGGACAGATAACCAGCGAAACATATGAGCGTTTTGCCAAAGATTTACGGGATATTGTTATGGGTTAATAGCCAAAGCCGGTAAATACACCTGATTTTGAGTTATTATATGCCTGAAACTACAAGATGTTTTGTAAGTTTGTAGCATAAAAACAAGTGGTATGTTGTTGAGGTTTTTGAAGAACTGGACATTGCCGGTTGCTATGCTGGCAGGTGCATTAGGATATTTTATTTTTGCCAACTTCACATTTTTGGAGCCGACAAAACCATTTATGAAGACGCTGGCCGCGTATCTTACTCCTTTCCTGATATTCGCACAGTTATTACTTACTTTTTGTAAAGTAGAGCCTCATGATTTGATGCCGCGCGAATGGCATGGCTGGCTACTGCTGTTCCAGCTCTTTGCTTCGTCCGTATTGGCTTCCGTCCTGATATTTTTTCAAATGGGAGCTGCTTACCGGGAAGTTTTTGAAGGGGCTATGGTTTGCCTGATTTGTCCTACAGCTACTGCTGCGGCTGTTATTACCGGTAAATTGGGGGGAAGTGCCTCCAGCTTGACCTCCTATACTTTGCTTTCGAATATTTTGGCAGCAATAGCTGTACCCTTAATTTTTCCATTAGTGGAGCCGCATGCCGATATAACATTTGTTACTGCTTTCTTGAAAATCCTCGGAAAAGTATTCCCTTTATTGCTTTTCCCTTTCATTTTGGCTTGCATTTTACGCCAGTATTTTCCCCGGATACATCGCTTTTTATTGGGATTCCCTGACCTCGCCTTTTATTTATGGGGTGTTGCTTTGGCTATTGTAATGGCGCAGACCGTAAAATCATTGATGACCAGCGATGCATCGATTGGCGTAGAGGTATCGCTTGCCTTGGCTGGTTTTATAACTTGTGTCATCCAGTTTTATCTGGGTAAACGTATTGGCGGTAAATATTATGACCGTATCAGTGCCGGTCAGGCATTAGGGCAGAAAAACACCGTACTCGCCATCTGGATGGCATATACTTATCTGGATCCGCTTTCTTCTGTTGCTCCCGGGTCATACGTCCTGTGGCAAAATCTTTTTAATAGCTGGCAGCTGTGGAAAAAAAGAAAACAGCAGCCTGATTAAACCATCTTCTTCTATCTCAGTCTATTTTTTATAGAATATCTCCGATTTTCTTACGAGGATTTGTATGTCTGCCATATCGCTGATATATCCTTTGTAAAAATGTCAGTCGGGTAGATATTGAGTCTCTTAGGGTATCGGAACTTTCTGCCGTTCTTGCTGTTATATAAATGACTGTGTGACCTTTTGGCAGCGTCAGGATTGTTAAAAAGGTACTTTGTAATACACAGTACTGTTAAGCGCCGTTAAGCCTTGATTTAAGGCAGTTAAAAGAGATAAAAAAATACCTCAAAAGAGAATAATCGCACGTTTTTTGAACTTTCTTTGTTGAAAGAAAAATGTTAAATTTAAATGTTTGATTAAATAAAACGAGTATGAAGAAAATGTGGAAAAATGTACTTGGAATAGTCCTCGTAGCTGCTATCAGTTCTGGAGCGGCAATTGGAACAAGTGCTTATCTGTTCAATAAAAATCAGCCGGTCTCTGTTGCTGCCGGTACAGGTAATGTGTTTAACCAACCGCTTCGTTATACTGGAATGAATGCCGTGGCTGCTGAGAATACAGATTTCACGACCGCAGCAGAGAGTACAGTACATGGAGTAGTTCACATCAAAGCTACGACTAACGCTAAACAATATGCAGATAATGGCGGCAACAATGGCGGAGGTAGGCAATATGTGGATCCGTTCGAATACTTCTTCGGATTCGGTGGTCGTGGAGGAGGAGGTTTCCAGCGTCCTCAACCCCAACCTCGTGTTGGTGCAGGTTCTGGCGTTATCATCTCGACCGATGGGTTTATCATTACAAATAACCATGTGATTGACGGAGCCGATGAACTGGAAGTAACATTGAACGATAACCGTAAATTTGCCGCTAAATTAATCGGAACGGACCCGGCAACGGATATCGCCCTGATTAAGATCGATGCAAAAGACCTGCCTACAATTCCGTTTGGCGATTCGGAAAAACTGAAAGTAGGCGAGTGGGTATTGGCTGTTGGTAATCCGTTCAACCTGACATCGACCGTAACTGCCGGTATAGTAAGTGCAAAAGGTCGTGGCATATCTATGGGTTCCGACAGAAGTAAAATCGAATCCTTTATCCAGACAGATGCAGCGGTAAACCCGGGCAATAGTGGTGGTGCATTGGTCAATACAAAAGGTGAACTGGTAGGTATCAATACGGCTATCTACTCTGAAACAGGAAACTTTGCCGGATATTCATTTGCCGTACCTATCAGTATTGCCGGAAAAGTGGCAAGCGACTTGAAACAGTACGGAACCGTACAGCGTGCTATGTTAGGCGTTCAGATTATGTCTGTAGCCGATATTGCCGACCAACTTGCCTATCCGAATTTGTCAAGTGCATTGAAGGATGAGTTGACAGCATTGAAATCTAAGATTAAAGTATCCGAAGGTGCTTGTGTAGCGGATTTTGCAGACCGTAGTACAGCAAAAGAAGCCGGTCTTGAAAAAGGTGACGTGATTACGGCGGTAAACGGTGTGAAAGTCAGAACTGCCAACGCATTGCAGGAACAGATCAATAAATATCGTCCTGGCGACAAGGTGGAAGTAACCGTCAACCGTAATGGTAGCGATAAGAAATTTACAGTAGAATTGCGCAATGCACAAGGTAATACTTCCGTTGTAAAAGGAAGTTCCGCTGATAGCGCTGATGTACTCGGTGCTGCATTTAAAGCTCTTTCTGCACAACAAAAACGTGACTTAGGTGTTAGTTATGGTATAGAGGTAACCGGATTACTGAAAGGTAAGCTGAGAGATGCAGGAATCCAGAAAGGATTTATCATCATGATAGCTAATGATCAGAAGATTTCCACCCCTGAACAACTGGAAAAACTGGTTGAGAAAATATTAAAGGGAGGCTCTGAAGATCAATACCTGGTAGTAAAAGGATTTTACCCGAACGGGCGAACAAAAGTATACGCAATAGACCTGGCTGAATAATAAATAAAGTTATATTTGCCAGATTAGGCAGGAAGATTGTTAAAGGTTTATAATTGGTCGGGTGTAGGGTGCACTCGGCCAATTTGAGCTATAAAAAAATGTTATCTTTGCACCCTATATTTTTTTCGATATAAAATTATTGGATGAGACAGTTAAAGATCACAAAGTCCATTACCAATCGCGAAAGCGCTTCACTTGATAAATATCTTCAGGAAATTGGTCGTGAAGACCTTATCACAGTTGAAGAAGAAGTAGAATTGGCACAGGCTATCAAAAGAGGCGACCGGAGAGCATTGGAGAAATTAACCAGAGCCAATCTGCGTTTCGTTGTATCTGTGGCTAAGCAATATCAGAACCAGGGATTAAGTTTGCCGGACCTTATTAACGAAGGCAACCTGGGATTGATTAAAGCAGCCGAGAAATTCGATGAAACCAGAGGATTTAAGTTTATTTCTTATGCAGTATGGTGGATTCGCCAATCCATTTTGCAGGCTTTGGCAGAGCAGTCCAGAATTGTCCGTCTTCCGTTGAACCAGGTAGGTTCGCTGAATAAAATCAGTAAAGCCTTTTCCAAATTCGAACAGGAAAACGAACGTAGGCCTTCTCCCGAAGAACTTGCAGATGAACTGGATATTCCGGTAGATAAGATTTCGGATACGCTGAAAGTATCGGGAAGACATATCTCTGTGGATGCCCCGTTTGTGGAAGGTGAAGACAACAGCCTTTTGGATGTGCTTGTTAACGATGATGCTCCTATTGCAGACCGGTCGTTAATGAACGAGTCATTGGCTAAAGAAATTGATCGAGCACTTGCTACATTGACCGAAAGAGAATGTGAGATTATCAAAATGTTTTTCGGTATAGGCTGTCAGGAAATGACATTGGAAGAGATTGGCGACAAATTTGGCCTCACAAGAGAGCGTGTCCGCCAGATCAAGGAAAAAGCAATCAGAAGATTAAGACAAGGAACGCGTAGCAAGCTCCTCAAATCGTATTTAGGTTAGTCTCAGAAGTGTTTAAGCTGAGGTTGAAACTCCATATCCCGAAGGAATATGGAGTTTTTTTATGCCTTTCTTTAAACCTTTTCTTCCCGATATTGTCTATTATAATGAAGCGCTTCATAAATAGAAATGTTGAACAATTATATTTTATGTATTAGTTTTATGAAGAAGGTAATAGGATTGTTTTTGGTTATTTTGATTAGTACGGTTTCTGTGTTTGCACAGAAAGACCAACGTGGTAAAAGGGGAGGAGATCCCACACAGCGTTGCGAGAAAATGATAACAGAGTTGAAGCTTGATGAGAAACAAGCTGCTGAATTCCGTAAAATAAATACAGAATTCAGAGAAAAGATGATGAAGGAGCGTAAAGCCGTAGAAGCTGACCGTCAGAAAATGCGTGAGCAAATGAAAACCCTTCGCAATGACCGGGACGAACAATTGAAGAAGATACTAACGGACGAACAGTACAAACAGTATCAGGAAAAACAAAATGTTCCTCAAAAGCGTAAAGGGCACAAACGTAGCAATTAAGCTATAGCCTACGATTTTGTGTAAATAAAGAATAGCAGGGTTCGGATAATATATCCGGACCCTGTTTCTTTGTTCAGATTCGATAAACGATTACGGATTTTCAGGATATATTTATTTAATGTGTATTCTTCAAATCGAATAATTTATATATTGTATTTTTGTATGTCAAAAAAATCAGCCATGATCAGACCTGTAAAATTAGGAGATACAAAGTCTATTACAGACATTTATAACGAGTATGTTGTAAATAGTGTAGCAACATTCGATACAGAACCCGTGTCCGAGGATGATATGCGCTCCCGTATAGCCGACATATCTTCCCATTATCCCTATTTAGTTTACGAGCTGGACGGTATTATTGCAGGCTATTGTTATGCCCATGCATGGAAGCAAAAAGCTGCTTATAAATATACGTTGGAAACAACCATTTACCTCTCTCCCCACTATCAAAAAAGGGGAATAGGCAAACAATTGATGACCGCATTGATTGACGAATGTCGCAAAAACGGTTATCACGCCTTGATAGCTTGCATTACCAGTGGTAACGAAGCAAGCAATACCTTACATTTAAAGCTCGGCTTTAAACAAGTATCCCTTTTCGAAAAAGTAGGGATAAAGTTCGGACACCGGTTGGATGTGGCAGACTATGAATTACTCCTGGTGCCATAATCTTTTTATCCTATTATCCACTTACTGCCCGGTATGTACGAGATAATCTTTGTCGTTATGAAGCAGCAAATGAATGTGCTCACTGCAATACATGGTATGGCGGCAACGGTTGGTAATCCCAGTGTGTGCTTGAATACAGTTGTCCATAGTCCGAGCCAGAATATGTGCATAAGGTACATGCCATAGCTGAGTTTCGACATATCTGTTATAATGCTTGGTGCCTTCGGGCGGTTTATGCATGTAAACATGAGGAATGTACCTGCGGTGAGAATCACACAGTTGATTGTACAGAAAGCCCATCCTATTTCTATTACAGGTGTGGTAAGAATTTCTCCGGGAATAGCCTGGACATAGAACGAATAGATAGTCGATGCTGCCCCGATAACCATTAAAGCTGTCCCTATTGCGAGACGTTTGGAGCGGTCCCATGTCAGGTGTACGCGTATGTAATGCGCCAGTACGAGGTACCCCAAATAGCCGGAGAAGTACCATAGCATGTGATATTCGTTCCAAAAACATTGTCCCCATACTTCACCGGACCATCGGTTAAGATACGGCATACATGTCGATAACAGGAACAACCCTATAAAGAACAGTTCTTCTTTTGCCGTAGCTTTGCTCAGCCATGGAGAAATCATAGGAATGAAGAGATAAAGGCTTATCAGGGGATACATGAACCATAGGTGCCCTGCGAGCGTAGGGAAATTCAGGAAGATTCGCGATAAATCCTTTAGTGATGTTTCTCCATCTATCTGTCCCCACAGCATAGGTAATGTGCTGTATAGTACCATAAATATAAAAAACGGTGGCAGGATTCGGGTGAAGCGCTGGCGATAGAACTGCCAGGTAGTCTGCTCTTTTTTCATTGGAACAAGCAGGAAAGCGGAGACAATCATAAACAGGGGCACTGCCATGCGTGAGAAGCCATCGTACAAAGCCACCCATAGCCGGTCGGCTTCACTGGCAAGATAGGATTGCGGTCCTGCCATATCGGTAGAACCGGCAGCGCCGTAAAAATTTTCACTGGCATGGACAACCATAACGAGGAAGCATGCAAATACGCGTACATAGTCTAAAAAAACGATACGTTTCATTTTTGAAATAATTGGTATTAGTAAGATATTTTTTTAATTAGTCCTTTTTATGCATCAAAACGGAAGAGCTTCGTTGATTTTCCGGATGTTATTTGATTTGCGGCGGTAAAGAAACGAAGAAAACTTGAAATATCAAGCTGTCATGTTTATAAAAACAGGAAGTTTTCTCTAAAGTGTAGTTCAAAGTGTAATTTTTATACTTTGAACTGTTTTCATCTATCTGTTTTGCACTTTGAATGGCTATTTTTTAGTTCGCCGGAAATGAGTTTAGACAGTAAAACTCATAGGAATCTGATAAGTTATTGTTCCAAATTACAAAAATGAACAAATATAGCAGAATAACTTCATAGTTATGATTTTCCCAATTCATAACTATGATTTTGAAAAACCATAACTATGAACCCCAAAATCCGTTGCTTAAATAAAAACAATATTTTTTCACTTGTAACAGTAGTTATAGCTACAGAGGTAACAGGCAGAAAGCATATAGGAAAAATTTTCCGGCAAGTGTTTGGGCATGTATTATTGAAATTTGAAAAAATCTGGCAGTTGTTGTTGGAGTAAAATGCCAGAAAAAAAATTAAACCGGAACTTTTAGCCTTTAAAAGGAACATCTGAAGAATAAAATATTACCGAATTTTAAAATTGAGACGTTATGATTGTCAATGGATGATATGTAATTTGTATTTTTGGGAATTACCATGGAAATATTCTGTATCAACTATCAATATGTATCGACTAAGATAAAAGAAAGAATATAATGGAACTGAAATAATTAGAAATAAAAATATCAATAAATATGGTTGACAGAAGACAGAAATATCAAGAATTTCAGGCGGCTTTTCCAAAAGAGCATCTTGCAGAAATGACGCTTTCACAATATACTAATCTTGAAAGGAAAAATTCGTTTTGCTATTGGGTTGAGTCTAAAACATATTCTTTGGGTTCTATCTGGGGTGGTTCTTCCTATAAGTTTGGTATTTATGAATATAAGAATAAGCCGAATGAAAATGACTCCCATATTACCAGCGATGATAAATACGCATGGTATAGGAAATATGGCAAAGCAACAGCCGGGGAAGTATTTGCCATTGTTAAAAATGCAATTATTAAAATAGCAGAACATGCCAGCAAAGGCGAATTGGATGACATAGACAAAATAGATGAATTTGGAGATGTCTATAAATGGAAAATTGCATTTTTATATTCCAATGAGATGCTAATACCGATATACAAGAAAAAGCTGCTGGTGAAGTTGGCAGACCATTTAGGCATGCCTGATGCAAATTATGCAAATATACCAGACCTGCAAAAGTTTTTGATGAAGCAAAAGGGGAGTAAGGACCTTTTTGAGTTTTATGAAGAACTACTTAATATTATCGAAAAGCTTGTAAGCAAGGACGTTCAAAAAAAACTACCCAACATGATGAAATATCCATACCATGTGGCAACTTTGGAAAAACAGATTAAAGATAAGTCCCAAAAGCAGTATTGGTGGCTTGTGTCCAGTCCTAAAATATGGAGCATCTCAAAAATGCCTGTGGGAGAAGTACAAAGTTATACGCTTTATAACGATAATGGAAATCAACGAAGAATCTATCAGAATTTCATTGATGCCAACGAAGGTGATATAATCATTGGCTATGAAGCAACTCCGGTTAAACAAATTGTTGCTATAGCAGAAGTTGCGAAAGCGGCCGACAATCAGCAAATTTATTTCAGGAAGGTGGAGGCATTACTGAATCCGATAGATTATTCCACGATAAAGGAAATGCCGGAATTGAGCGGTATGGAGTTTTTTAAAAATATGAATGGCTCATTTTTCAAATTATCCGAAAGTGAGTATAACCTTTTGCTGGATTTGATTCGTGATGAGAATCCCAAAATGACTGATAAACCCAATCCGGAATATCCGGAAAAAAAATTTCTTGATGATGTCTTTATGCAATCAGAAGAATATAACCGGTTAAAGAAATTATTGCTGGCGAAAAAGAATATCATATTACAGGGAGCACCGGGTGTTGGTAAAACGTACTCGGCAAAACGGTTGGCTTACTCTATTATGGGGGAAGAAGATAATTCAAAAATAGAATTTGTTCAGTTCCATCAAAATTATTCCTACGAGGATTTTATCATGGGGTATAAACCTAAGGAGGATGGGGGATTTGAACTTAAACGAGGGGTATTCTACAATTTCTGCAAGAAAGCCCAAAGTGACCCGGATAAAGCATATTTCTTTATTATCGACGAAATAAACAGGGGAAATATGAGCAAAATTTTTGGTGAGTTACTGATGCTTATCGAGAATAATTATCGGGGAGAAAAGCACGAAATCCGTCTTGCTTATAATGATGAGCACTTTTTTGTTCCGGAAAATCTTTACATTATTGGTATGATGAATACGGCAGACCGCAGTTTGGCAATGATCGACTATGCACTCCGTCGTCGGTTCAGCTTCTTCGATATGGTGCCGGGCTTCGATACGGCAGGCTTTAAAAAATATCAGGAAGGACTTGACTGGGAAACTTTCAATAATGTAATAAACGCTGTCAAGGCATTGAACACTGAAATTGTTAAAGATGATTCACTGGGCCAAGGTTTTTGCATCGGACATAGTTATTTCTGTAACACCAAAACCGCTGACAATATATGGCTTGAAAATGTAATTAAATATGATATAGCCCCCATGTTGCGGGAATACTGGTTTGATAATGGCTGGAAATTTAAAGGAGAAATTCAAAAATTGCTGGACTTGATAAAATGACGATAGACAAAAACATATTTATCCGAAATATCTACTATATGCTGGCTTATGCTTTCCAAGAGCTTAAGCAAAACAATTATGAAGAGATCGCAGGTGAAGCATTTGACGACATTTACGATTTGTTTGCTGAAATTCTTGACCGGGGCATTTCATATCAACTCAAACAAGGTCTGCACAAAGAATATGTTTCTTGCCATAACTCATTACCGGCGTTGAGGGGTAAACTCAATATAAATGGAACGATCCATAATCTGATGAGGAAACGTCAGATTATGGATTGCGAATATGACGAATTATCAGAAAACAATCCATTTAATCAAATTCTAAAGACAACCGTTCACATCCTGCTAAAGCATCCGCAAGTCAAACAATGCAAAAAAGCGTCATTGAAACGCCTTATGCTTTTTTTTAGTAATGTGGATGTCCTTGATATATCAACTATAAAATGGACAGCTATGCGTTTTGACAGGAATAGCAAAACTTATCAAATGCTTTTGTATATTTGTTATTTCATTTTGGAGGAAATGTTGCTGACCACGGAAAAAGGGACATATAAACTGCAAGAATTTTCCGATGAACACATGTGCAGACTCTACGAAAAATTTGTATTAGAGTATTATAAAAAGCATCATCCCGGCTTGAAAGCAAAAGCCGCTCGAATAGACTGGAATATCTGTAAGGAAGAGTCAACAAGCAATATACTGCCTGTTATGCAAACAGATATAATGCTGACACTAAAAGAACGGACATTGATTATCGATACGAAATATTACAGCAAGTCGATGCAGTGTCAATATGAAAAGAAGTCGATTCATTCCAAAAACCTATATCAAATTTACTCTTATGTAATGAACTATGATGTAAATCATACAGGAAAAGTGGATGGAATGTTATTGTATGCTAAGACCGAAGAGGATATAACGCCTGATGGTCAAACTCTATTTAAAGATGGCAACATAATATATTATAGGACGCTCGATCTAAATCAGGATTTCGAACATATCAAAAAGCAATTGGACCGATTTGTTGAGAGTTAGATACAGCATTGATAACCAACATAGAGAGTATCATAAAATACACAGTTTAATAATTTATCAATCCATATGTAATGCCAGGATGTTTAATCTTTTGTTGAAATCATTTGTGTTATCCGTGCTTTGTGGATATGACCAACATTTTTCTGCAATGGAAGCAAGATGACGGAATAACAGTTGCTTGCATTCCTTTGTATCGAAAAAATCTGTTTGTGTCATAAGGCGTTCCATGTGAAAAGGGAGATTTGATGCGATGTTCTCAGACTGTATCATTTCGCTTGAAATTGTGATTTTTTTGGATTTGGCATACAGATTCATCTTTTTTAATTTTTGTGAATCTTCAGATGTTGTTTCATGAGGTTTCTGTATAAAATGAAGTTCATTGATTTTCAGCATAGCCATATAGTTTATAAGTTCTTTGAGGTTGTTTTCCGGAATAAGATGGAATGGTGTATGTAGTACTATTGTTCGTTTACTGTGTTGGGGACCGTCTTGTATTGTCATTCCGGGGACATTCCATTGGATGCCTTTTACCGGAGTTTGACTGTTTATTGCCGGAGGAAGTAGAAAACGTAAGGTCTGTATGGCATAGAAGAATCCTTTTTCTCCGGATGCTTCTATCAAGATACAAGACGGGCTTATGTTCAGTTTATAATGCTCTGCCGGCAGTTTTGTATTTGTTTGGAATAGGATGTCCGCATATTTTTCTTTTATGGCTATTTCCGGAGTAAATCCGGCGGCAGTATTAAATAAATCGGTTAGCTCTTTTGCTATTATCCATTGTCTTTTATTTTCAACACTAATAAGTGTTGATTTCTTAAACTTAAAATCACCTTTATCAGAAATACTCTGTTGGGGAAAAGGGATAATTTCCGGTCTTTCGTTGGGTAAGATACATCTCATAAGTACCAGTACCAAAAAAATAGAATATATACTTATTCTGAGTAACATAAAAAATAATTTTTAATAATATACATCTCGTTTATTTTTTTCTGTTACAAAACTATATTTCAGGTATATTATTTCATGTTCGATATCGTTCGGAAAAATTCAGATATTGTTTTTTATCTCTTCTATGGCTTGTATTTCGGACGATTTTGTATTTTTGCCGAACAATGGGTGTTTAGGGTTATGCAGGTGTTAGGGATATATTTACGATTGAATCTGTTACTATTTTTTGTATTATTTACGGGGCGTCTTTATGCTTTACCCCAGTATTATTTTAAACAAATATCTTTACAGAACGGATTGTCGCAATCTTCCGTACAATGTGTATTGGTAGATAACAGGGGAGTTATGTGGATTGGAACCCGGTTCGGGCTAAACCGTTTTGACAGGGAAAAAATAACTGTTTATAAAGAAGAAAAAAATAATCCTTTTTCCCTTCCTTATAACGAAATTGTATTTTTAGAGGAGGATGCAGAAGAGAATATATGGGTAGGGACAAGCGGTGGATTAGCTCGTTTCGATCGTAACACCCGGCAATTTGTCCGTCAGGAAATCGATAACGAGCCACTTGTAGTGACTTGTTGTTTCCTTATGCCGGAAGGAATTTGTTTTTTGGGTAAACAAGGGAGCTTTTGCTATTCTTATGCGGAAAAGAAGATTGTCAGGTGTCCGTTAAAAGAAAAAATGTCTGTATCTTTTCCCAATTATGCTTTTTTGTATGATGAAGAAGAGAGAAAGGTTTTAGTTTCTTTTTACGGAAATGGTCTTTGGTGGTATTATCCTGATACGGGAGAGATGACGCGTGTGCCGTTTATCCATGAGAAGCGTATACCATCCTTGTATTTGGATTCATCCGGGAGAATCTGGGTGGCGGTTTACAACAAGGGCGTTTTCTGTTATGAACATGATGGCAGGTTGGTGGAGCATTTGAAAGCTCCGGAAACATTAACCCACAATGTTGTGCAGGATATGCGTGAAAAGGATGGCGAACTGTGGCTGGCTACAGACGGAGGCGGTATTAATATTTATAATTATAAGGAAAAGTCCGTGAAGGCAATTATGCATCTTCCGGGTGACAATCATTCTCTTCCTGTAAACTCTTTTGCTTGCCTTTACAGTGATGATGAAGATAATATATGGGCCGGTAGTATTCGCGGTGGTCTGATAGGGATTAAGCCTGTTTTTATGACTACCTACCGGGATGCCCCTCCAGGAGCTTCTTACGGGTTAAGTTTTCAGTCGGTTACATCCATGTATGAAGATACTGATGGGAAAATATGGATGGGAACAGATGGTGAGGGATTGAATTTATTTGACCCTCAAAAAGAAACATTCCGGAAATATCCCCATACTTCGGGAATGAAAATAGTTTCTATTATACCTTATAATAATTCGGATTTACTACTATCTTTATTTGGTGTCGGGCTATATCGTTTAAATAGAATAACCGGAGAATGCCGGGAGTTTCATTTGAATTGGGGAGATGCGCAAAATGACTTGTTCCTGCTCGGGAACTCGGTACGTTTATATCGTGCGGACGAGGAACGTTTCTGTCTTTTGTCTGATGATCGTTTCTTCGTATATAATCAACGAAAACAGCAATTTGAATTTTTCCCGGAAGAAATGATACCGGATGATTTTCCGGCACCCCGGTTTATACAGGGGGATTCGTGTTATATTAGTTCTTCCAAGGGAATGTATGTGTTGGATTTGCCGGAACGGCAATTGCGTCCAGTGTTTTTATCCGGAGAGAAGACCGGTACAATAACATCAGTGAGGCAAAGCAAGGATAAACGTTTCTGGCTGGGTACTTCTTCCGGATTATATATCTATGACCATACCCTGCACAAATTGGATACTGTAGATACGGAGCGTTTCTCCGGAATTACGTCTCTTTCTTTCGACAGCCGTGATCGTCTTTGGCTAAGTACCCATGAAGGACTGTTTGTGTATGTTCCGCATGAAAATCGTATTATTGTTTTCGGAGAGTCTGATGGAGTTTTTACACAGGAGTTTTTACCACAATCTGCATTAGTGGCTTCTTCGGGTGATATTTATATGTCGGGAGTTGAAGGCGTGGTCAGGATCCGTCCGGATCAGGATTTTCAGAAAGAGAAGGACTGTTCTGTCAGCCTGATTAATCTCACCTTGAATGGTTCCCCTATCCGTCCGGATGGTTTCTCCGGCGAACCAGTCATTGCTATCCCTTGGGATTATACCTCTTTAGGATTGAATGTGATTGTGAAGGAAAACGATTTGATGCGAAAGAAACTGTTTCGTTTTTCCATCCGGGGAGACCTGGAGGATTTATTGGAAACTTCCAGCCATTCGTTTGCATTTCCTGCCCTTCTTCCGGGTACTTATGAATTGTGGGTTTCATATAGCAAGAAAAATGGAGACTGGAGTATTCCGTTAAAATTATTAACGGTCGATGTGGTTCCGCCTTTATGGCAGCGTACATGGTTTATAGTGGCAGTAATCTTGATGGTTCTTCTGATTGGCGGATGGATTGTTTGGTTGATGTTGAAAAGGAAGGAGAGGAAGTTGGATTTGGCTATAAAAGAGCAGGAACGTAAGTTCTATGAAGAGAAAGTACGCTTTATGGTTAATATCAGCCATGAATTACGTACACCGTTGACTTTGATTTATGCTCCGCTCAAACGCTTGTTGAAATCCGGGCAAGTGGTGGACAAAGGCTTGTTCCGGTTGTTAGATGGCTTACTTTTGCAGGCCCGCAGGATGCGGGAAATTGTCGATCTGGTACTTGATGCTCAGAAATCGGATACGAACGGCGATGTTATGGATATCCGTTTTTACAATCTCAATGATTGGTTACGGTCGGTAACTGATGATTTTACCCTGGAATTTCAGGCTCGGGGCATTTCTTTGGATTTCCAATTAGACCCTTCAGTGGAAACTGTTCCTTTCGATGCATCCAAGTGTCGCGTCATTTTATCCAATTTATTGATGAATACGATAAAATTCAGTGATTCGGATTCCCAATTGGTTATTTCTACGGAACGTATGGAAACAAGTGTGCGCATTTCTCTTTCCGATCAGGGCATCGGCCTGGATAATGTGGATATGAACCGTCTTTTCTCCTGTTACTACCAGGGTGAGCATGACCGAAAGGGAAGTGGTATAGGGCTGGCATATGTCTGGAAACTTGTGGAATTGCATGGGGGAAGTATCAGCGCTTATAATAATGAAGAACATGGCGCTACCTTCTATTTTGATTTACCGTTGGTTCAGGCCTCCGTTTCCACGGATATGAGAGCGAAAGGTAGAGGAAAACAGGATGTTTCTTTTGGGACTGAAGATGAACTTCCTCCTGCATCACTCGATTTTCCGCTAAATAAATATACTTTATTGGTGGCGGAGGATGAACCGGAATTGCGTAACTATCTGTCCAGTGTTTTGCAGGCAGAGTTTAAGCAGGTATATGTGGCGGAAAATGGAGAGAAAGCCTGGCATTTACTCGGACAATACCAGCCGGATATTGTTGTCAGTGATGTAATGATGCCCCGTATGGATGGGTTCGAGCTTTGCAACCGGATTAAAAATGATTTGACAGTCAGTCATATTCCAGTGGTTTTATTGACAGCCAGGGCGGACGGGAGCAGTACCTTGCAAGGGTATAAATCCGGAGCAGATGTGTATTTGGCAAAACCGTTTGATGTAGATTCCTTATTGGTGATTTTTCGAAATATATTGAAACATCGTGACTTGCTCCGTTCCCGTTATCAAGAGTCCGGCCGTCTGTTTTCTCCTAAGGAGGATGCAGTTAGTAATGCTGACGAACAATTCATGCAGAAGTTAAATGGACTGATCTGCGAAAATCTGGGTAATCCTAATCTGAGTGTGACTTTTATTGCTTCTGCAATGGCGATGAGCCGTACGACGCTTTACAGTAAATTCAGCCATTTGTCGGATATTTCAATCGGCGATTATATTATTAAGTACCGTATGGTTGAGGCTGCGCGTTTACTTATTACTCGAAAAGATATAAGTATTCAGGAAATAGCAGACCGTACCGGCTTTTCCAGTGCCCGTTATTTTAGTACGGCCTTTAAACAGATTTATGGTGTTACCCCGACTGAGTATCGTAAGAATAATTAGATTAGTACAGGATATAAAATATATGGATGTTATTCCCTTTTGCTCATATCTGTTCTCTTTGTTGATAAAAGCCCGTTAGGAAAAATCCTTAATTAAGGATAACCATTCTCCCCATCCGGTTATTTTATGGAAACGAAGAGTATTGTATGGCTGTTTGCCGGCAAGATATTCTTGAGTGTAACGAGTAGTGTTTACAATATTAATGCTGATACTGACTTTTTTATCTTCGGAGTTTTTCTCATCCTTGTAAACTAACATGTCTCTAAGTGCCTCGTCAAATTCAGAATAAAGTATGAGAAGTTTTGTATCGCAGGGGTATTTTGAATATATAAGCGCATTGATATAATCCCCCAAATCGAATAGAGGCCATGTTTTATCAAATCGATAAGTTTTTTCAGTTGCAATACTTAACATGTCTCTATGATCTTCATCCTCAGCCAACACTTTTAATCGTGAAACGATATTTTTAATTGTATTGAACATAGGATCTGATTTTGTTAAATCGAGTAGTTGCATGTCCAGGTTTTGTTGAGGATGGGCGAGTGACCAATTATAAATAGTTTGCGAGATAAATGGTTTCATGGATTCAGTAAGATCCATAGGTTTATTTAACTGGCGTAAAAAATAGGCAAAACTTGTACCGGGAAGCCACATTTCATGTGCACTGCCAAGCATGTAATGTGTATAAGGCTGTATTTCTCCTATGACTTCGGCTGTTAGCATCAGACAATTATGAAAGAATATCATTTCAAAGTTTGTTTCTGAAAGTCGAAAACCTTCTGCCAGGTCTACGATAGAGATATAGGGTATTCCTTCGATATTATCGTCCGGATTAAGGGCCTTGCTGGTTGGAGTATCATGTTCGGCAGTCCATCCGCTTCCATGCCCGGAAGAAACAAAAATATATTTTTTTGCAGGAAAATTTGTTTTAGCCCATGTAATAAATTCAGCTATATTTTCCGGCTTATGCATAGGATAATCCGCATCTTTACTTTGTATTATACGAATATTGTCTTTTTCTATAACACCCCGTTGTGTACCTTCGCAAAAATCAGGATCATTTTGAAAGTCTTTTGAATATTTAAATTCTGCTACCACATTCACTTTCTCTGTACTGCCAACAGATTGCAGTTCTTCTAAAATTTCTTTATGATGAAAGTCTAAACCCAATCCGGAAGAACGGTAATACATTACGGTGTATTCTGCTAATTCTTCTTCCATGACAGGGTCATCATTTTTACATGAAGGGAGGAGGATGACAAACACTGCAAATAGCAGGTAGAGCATGTTTGTTGATACTTTTTTGTTCATGATGTTTGGTTTTTGTGAATGGAGTATTGTTTTTGTGATTTTGTATGTAGCATCAAAAAATATTTTGTATACACATACTGTTAGAAAAAAGTATAAAAGAGGCTGTCCAACTTTGATGTGAACCTTAAATTGAAGTGCACCCGGAAAGTTAAACAGCCCTTTATCTGTTTATAATTGATTTTGGTCAGGCATTTTTAGGGTTTATGCCATATTGGTTCGCTTCTGCTTGTCCTTCTTGAATAGTCAAATATAAAAACCACAAGCCGCCGATAACAGGAATAAAATTTATGAAATACCAATATCCGCTTTTTCCTATATCATGCATTCTTCTCACAGCAACAGCAATACTCGGTACGATAGCCACAAGGCATAGTATACCACTAAACAGACATACTGTTCCTAATATCGCATCAATGATAGATGCAACGATACTAAAAATGACGAGGAATAATATGAACATCCAATATTCCCTACGTCTTGCCCGGCCGGAAAAGTCTTTCCAGCTCTTAAGTACTTGAACAAATTCTTCCATTTTTTTATTCTTATTGATTTATTGATACAAAAGTATACAACTTTATTCTTTTTTAGTGTTAAAATTCACGAATATTTATCTTGTCGTGCATACTTTGTTTTACATGTACTTTTAGCGGATATACTGGTAAGCAACAATAATACACGTGGCTTCTAAGGACGATGTAACCTTACCTCGACATATGTATGATTGTTTTATTCTTCCTGCGAATAAATATAGGTTTAAAATGATAGTGAAAGTAAATATCGATTCTGAATAAAAAATGAAGTTGTTTACCTGCTGTTTTTGATATTCAAGTGTTTTTAATGAGAGTTGTTGGATACTTAATTTAGGGCTTATTTCCATAGTTCTATCAGAACTAATCTCCTGTTTATTAATTCATGTTGCAAAGATATATGATATTTTCTAAATCCAAACAATTTAACGATATTATTTACTATAAATTCTATATTTGGCGTCTTGTATTAACCAGTGTTATGATATGTATAAGATATTTATTTATACTGTAATATCAAATATTTAATTCTATTTGCATGTCTATTTATATTGATAATCAATGATAATAGTTTTGTTTGATAAAAGTTCTGATAGGACTAAGCTGTTTTAATAACTTGTATTAACTAAAGGGGATTTATAAATATTATAGTAACAAACTAAAGGGAGTAAGGGGTATTAAATAGCAAACTCTATACTGCATATGTAGTTCTTATGCTACATGTAAAAGCTGTGTTATACCCTGATTGAAGAAGTGTTATTCATGTGCCTATACAATGAATAATTAAAAATGCGATTGTATTATGTATACTTTATATTCTTAATTGACAAACTAAGTTATTAAAATCATGAGAAAATTAATTTCATTGATGTTGCTTATGATGGTAATCGTCGTAGGCTGTAAAAAGGATGACCTGGTCATCTCAGAGTACATTGTAACATTCAACACACAGGGAGGAAGTAATATTGATGCCTTGAAGGTTGTGGAAGGACAGAAAGTAACGAAACCTCAGGACCCGACAAAAGAGAATTACATATTCTCCGGCTGGTACAAGGAAGCTGCATGTCTAACGGTTTGGGACTTTGAGAAAGAAACCGTAATGAGTAATGTAACGCTGTATGCGAAATGGGTTGAAGCGGCTCAGGCTTGTGTCGTAACCTTTGACGCACAGGGAGGAAGCGAGGTAGCTCCCTTGACCGTCAATAAGGGCGAAAAGCTGGTAAAACCGACTGACCCAACTAAAGAAGATTGTAGCTTCTTAGGCTGGTATAAAGATGCTGCTTATACAAGCGTATGGGAATTTAGTTCGGATGTGGTAAATGAAGATATAACCTTGTATGCCCGTTGGTCTAATCCAGGTGAAGCTGTATATACCGTAACATTCGATACGGACGGAGGCAATGAAATAGAGGCTGCTTCTGTCAAGGGGAATGAGAAAGCAATCAAGCCGGCCGACCCTGTAAAATTAGGATTTGATTTTGAAGGCTGGTATTCAGACCCGGGAAAGCAGACAGTGTATGACTTTGAAACTCCTGTAACTGGAGACATGACCCTTTATGCCAAATGGGTAAAGGCCGAAATAGCTTTGATAGAATTCAATGATGCAGAACTTGCAGGCACCGGTATCGTATGGGATGAAACAACAAAAACATTGGATATCACAGAAGCCACAGGAAGTGCAGCCCTTTCTTTTAATGTAGTTGGTATAGTAACATTAGAAAAGGATGTACAGGCAAAGTTTGATACACAAGCCAAATCCATTGGTGGAACAAACGATATCTTGGCAGTCGGTGAAGCAGTTGGCAATAAAATCGGCATGGTGATGAATGTACCTGAACAGACAATAAAAGTTCCCTTGGATGTATATGTAAGAGTCTATGATGCCGGGAATCCGGATGTGTTTGAGGAAATCATCATCACGAGCCGTCCTGATTATAACGGAACAGGTATCCAGCCTGTCATGATGAAGACAACAGATGATAAATTAGTCTTCTGGGCTCCTGTTAATGTAGATGCAACCCAAATGCCTACATCTCTTGCAGACGCAGGTGATGACAGTAATCCTAAGGATATAACCGAGTCTTGCGGTAAGTTGTTCCAGTGGGGTCGTAAGTTTGGTTTTGCTGCAACGAATGATGCAACAAAGACTGATACTGATAAATTTGATGGTAAAACAGATCCGTTAGGTTTTCCAAAAGGTCAGGGTGCCCTTGCTGAAATGAGCAAATGGGATGGCAAGTTCATCATGAGTAGTTCTTCTGCCCCTAATACTCAGGGAAACTGGTTACTTTTTAATACAGATGGCAGCGACAATCCTGCCGCTGCTGATATGGTTGATGGCGAATGGTATCAGAAGTTATGGAATAAAGGCACTGAGGATGCTCCTGTTAAAACCGAATACGATCCTTGCCCAGCAGGTTGGCGTGTTCCGACATTCTCTGAGTGGCATGCCATCGGTGCAAATGTTTCTTCTATTACTAAAGAATGGGATGATGCCAATAAATTAATGTCTATCCCTGGTGCAGATGCGGAAGGTAAACAGAAGCTCATTTTGCCTGTTACGGGCCGCCGTTTCGACACTAATGGCACTTCCAACAATCAGGGTAGCTACGGCTACTACTGGTCGTCGTCGGTTTCGTCAGGCAATGTCTTCGTGCGCTGCGTGCTCTTCAATAGTGCCGCGCTGACCGCGAATGTGTACAACCGTGCCTACGGGTTGTCGGTGCGTTGCGTCCAAGAATAAAAAAGGTCGGCGGATTGACATAATAAATGCTAATCAATCGATTGGATAATATTCTCCACCTTTCTAAAATTATTGAAAGGTGGAGATTTAAACAAGTAAAAAATCTATATGAACAAAACAGACTTTATAAAACGTATGTCCAAACGCATGTCTCTTCCTCCTCATGCGGTATCCTGTTTCCTTAATGCCTTTAGCGAGGAACTTGGCAATGTATTTCAGGAAGACGACCGCTTGATTATGCAAGGCTTCGGTTCCTATTATCTATATAAACGGACAGAGCGAAAAGGACACAATCCCAAGACGGGGGAGAAATGTATGATACCTTCAAAAATGAGTATCAAGTTCCGACCGGGGAAAAATCTTCTCGGGAAACTGAATCAGGACAAAAGTTCTAAATAAAGAATATCTATTGTATTGGGAAGAATTTATATAAAATTCTGGTATTTCAATTTAGATATATAGTTTGTAGATAAAAGTTAACCGAAACTTTAGCGATATCACATTATCAAATAAAATGGAAGGGCGCTGTCCGAAAAGTCGGATAGCACCTTTTGCAGGGGTATTAAATAGCAAACTCTATACTACATATGCAATTCTTATGCTATATGTAAAAGCTATGTTATATCCTGATCGAAGAAGTGTTATTCATGTACCTATATAATGAATAATTAAAAATGCTATTGTATTATGTATACTTTATATTCTTAAATTAACAAACTAAGTTATTAAAAATCATGAGAAAATTAATTTCATTGATGTTGCTTATGATGGTAATCGTTGTAGGCTGTAAGAAGGATGATGTAATAATGGAGTACATCGTCTCTTTTGATTCGCAAGGCGGAAGCGGCTTGTCTCCGGTAAAGGTCCCTGAAGGGTCAAAGGTAACCAAACCCGGCGATCCTATCAAGGAAGGTGAGACTTTCCTCGGTTGGTATAAAGAACAGGCTTATACAACAATCTGGGATTTCGACAGGGATATAGTCAATCAAAATTTGACCTTGTATGCCAGATGGTCAAAACCCGGAGAAAAAGTTTACACAGTAACATTTGAAAGTAATGGAGGAACCACAATTGAACCGGTACCTGTAGTAGAAGAAGAGAAAGTAATCAAACCATCCAATCCGACCAAAGAGGGTTATAGTTTTTTAGGCTGGTATGTCGACCCGGAATGCACAGAGGCGTGGTTCTTTTACAAAGACGTGGTAAAAGAGGACTTGACCCTGTATGCCAGATGGTCAAAATCGGGTGAGACAGTATATACAGTTACTTTTGAAAGCAATGGAGGCAGTGAAGTTGAAGAGTCTTTTGTAGTAGAAAAAGAGAAAATAATCAAACCTGCGGACCCGACAAAAGACGGCTACAATTTCTTGGGCTGGTATGTTGACCCTGAATGTACTGAAGCATGGCAGTTCTACACTTATGTGGTAACAGAGAATGTTACATTGTATGCACGATGGGCAAGTTCAGCCGAAAAGGTGTATACCGTAACCTTTGATTCAAAAGGCGGAAGTGAAATCGATGAAGCAAAGGTTGTTGAAGGGGAAAAGTTAACCAAACCATCTGATCCGACAAGGGATGGCTATAGCTTCTTGGGTTGGTATGTCGACCCTGAATACACAGAACCGTGGCTGTTCTCAGTAAATGAAGTCAAAGCAGATATGACCTTGTATGCCCGTTGGTCCAATCCCGGACAAATGATATATACGGTATCATATGACACTGATGGAGGTAGCGTAATAGAGTCCTCTTCCGTTCTTGAAAATGAGAAATTAATAAAGCCCGCTGAACCTAAAAAGGTAGGCTATGAATTTTCTGGTTGGTATACAACTCCTGATAAAACGACCAAGTATGATTTTGATCAACCTGTAACACAAGACATGACGCTTTATGCCAAATGGGCTGTTGCAAAATTAGAGTTGTCGGACTTTGTTCCCGGATCCGATTTTGTATCCAATAAGATAAAGTGGGATGAAGCATCACGTACAATTGATATTTCGAATGCCACAGCCGGTTCAGTATTAAGATTCAATATATCCGGCGTCAGGGCTGTAGAGTATGATGTGGTCCACGCATATGATACCCGTGCCGCATCAATTGGTGGTAGAATGTCTTTAAGAAACATAGTGAGTGTCGGTTCTCTGATAGATGGCGAAATCGCAATGAAGATAAACGTTCCAGCTCAATCCATAAAAGTTCCTATAGACGTAACAATAACAATAAAGAACTTCGATAAGGATAACGAGTCTGAAATTATCACCATCAAGAGTCGCCCGAATTACGCAAATACAACCATCCAGCCTGTCCTGATGAAGACAACAGATGATAAGTATGTCTTCTGGGCTCCTGTTAATGCGGAGGCAACAAAGATACCTGAATCTCTTGCAGACGCAGCTGATAGAAATAATCCTAAGAGTATAACCGAATCTTGCGGTAAGTTGTTCCAGTGGGGTCGTAAGTTTGGTTTTGCTGCAACGAATGATGCAACAAAGACTAGTAATGAGAAATTTGATGGTAAAACCGATCCGTTAGGTTTTCCAAAAGGTCAGGGTGCCCTTGCTGAAATGAGCGAATGGGATGGCAAGTTCATTACATTTAGTTATTCTGCTCCAAATTCTCAGGGAAACTGGTTATTTTTTTATGGAGATGGCAGCGACAATCCTGCTAACGAAAAAATGACTGATCTTAATGTTTGGTATCAGCAGTTATGGAATAAAGGCACTGAGTATGCTCCTGTTAAAACCGAATACGATCCTTGCCCAGCAGGTTGGCGTGTTCCGACCATGACTGAATGGAAGGCAATTGGTGTCGGAAATACTGCTGTAACTAAAGAATGGGATGGTACCAAAAAGTTACTGTCCATCGCCGGTGCCGAAAGTGGTCAGAAGCTCATTTTGCCTGCTGCGGGCGTCCGTGACGGCGATTCCGGCGATTCCGGCGGTCAAGGTGGCGACGGCTTCTACTGGTCGTCGTCAGTTCCGTTAGGCAATGCTGGCGCGAGCGTCGTGTTCTTCCTTAGTGCCGCGATGGAGCCGACCACGAACTCCCGTGCCAACGGGCACTCGATTCGCTGTATCCAAGAATAAGAAAGGTCGCCTTTTATTTACAGAATTATAAAATAGAAAAATAAGAAACTCAAATGAACAAAACAGAATTTATAAAACGCATGTCCAAGCGTCTGTCTCTTCCGTCTTGTGAGGTATCCTGTTTCCTTCATGCTTTTAACGAAGAACTGGTGAATGTCTTTCAGGAAGATGACCGGTTAATCATGCAGGGATTCGGTTCCTATTGTCTATATAAACGGGCAGAGCGTGTTGGGCGTAATCCAAAAACAGGGGAAAAATGTGTAATCCCTTCCAACGTAAGCATAAAGTTCCGTCCGGGGAAAGAGTTACTGAATAAGTTAAACCAGGATATGGTTTAATAATATGTTTTACAATAAAAAATGATGTATTATGAAAAAAGTCTTATTTGCGGTAAGCTTGTTGCTTGCTTTTACTTCTTGTTCCAAAGACGAGATATTACCCCAGAGTAATGAGAACTCCTTGGAGCCTGTAACCATCGACCTTCGTGTAATGAGTTATGAAAGTGTTATGACGCTTTTGTCCGAACAAACCTCATTAAAGGATGTGACTTTCACTGATGGTGAGTTTACGCGTACAGTGGAACTGGTCGCTTCGGATAATATCAGTTCCGGAAATATGGAACAACTGATGTTCACCTCCGCCAATCCTGCGGACTCATTGGATTTGACCGTCTCGCCTGAATACGTTGCTGTACGTGTGACAGACAACAGCGAGTTGTTCGGATATATTGCGTATGCCAATGAAATGCAGCAGCAAGAGATTGCTGACCTGTATGAGAATCTGGTACCAACGACCCGTAGCGGTGAAGCAGCTGTAACCCGTTCGGCTGGGAATACCTCCTTTAAACTGAATCTTACCGGTGTCCGTGAAGTCATGAAGGAAAATAATGTTTATTCCCTTCCGGAAACAGAGTTAAAATACCAACAGTCGGAAATGACAAAAGGTCTTTTTTCGAACTTATTTAATAAGGTGAAACAGGCATTCAGCCCAGCTCCTGTATCTGTACCAAAAACACCGACAATCGACATATACCTGCTTCGTGAAAAAGGTAGCAATCCGATAACCCATGAAATGAACTGGCAGGTGAACGATGCTATCGCTGCCTTGAAAGACGTACAGAGTAATGTCAAGTTCAACGTGCATATTGAGAATTGCGTTTTCAAAGGTTCGAATAAATCCAAGGATGCTCTACCTGAGTTTCGTGATTGGGTAATGAAAAGCCAATATAAAAATACCAATGGAATATTTATTCTCTGCCGCTGGGGTGGTTGGAATGATAATGTTTTAGGCCGTGCTTATATTGGTGATTATAATGTAAATAATAACTTAAAAGCTTATGGCGTATCCTGCACCAATGCTTGGAATAAATTCACAATGGCACACGAGATAGGTCATATATTTGGAGCGGAACATGTTGAAGCCGAATGGTATCAGATATTCTGGAGTGCAGATTTGATGTCCGCTAGCAGTTATGATTGGTTAAGCAGCGGTAAGCATAAAGACAGTACCAACCGTACAGAAATAAAAAAACGATTGACATTGAAATAATCTATCTATATAAATCCCATTATTTCAATTTAGATATATAGTTTGTAGATAAAAGTTAACCGAAACTTTAGCGATATCACATTATCAAATAAAATGGAAGTGCCCCGGCTGTGAAGCCCGGGCATTCTTTTTTCGCATCTTTGCACTAAGGAGAAAAGAATATCACTATGACAAAAGAAACAAAAGAACTCGTGGAATGGGCTAAAACGGATGACAATAAATGAACTTAGAGTAAACAAATCGATTTTCATTTTTGATTTAAAAAAGGACCTGGAAATGTATGTCAGGTGTATTCCCCTTCATGATGGGAACCCTACCTTCTCTTCAGAAATCACACAATTACAGGAAATCAGGGACAAGATAGAAGAACTGGAAAAGGAAGGAACAATCTAATGGCACAAAAAAAGGTATCAATTATCACTCTTCGACTCACTGAAGAAGAAGCGCAGGAACTGGAAGCCTTCAAAAAGATGGTTGGCAAGAAAAATGGAAGTGCGGCCATCAAATATATGATTCATGAATATCCACGATGGCAACAAATAATAAAAGAAACATTCGCAGAATCGAGGGAGATAAAAAAGAAATATGAAGAACTCAAAGAGGTCAACAAATTGTTTTTGATAGCACTTGGTCGGATAAAAAAGCATATCGACGGGGATAACTGATAGCAATTAAGCCCTTATATAGTCTGATTTCGGGTATTGCCTGATAGCAAAAATACTTTTCCTCCTGTAGCTAATTAATGAACCGGTTACTTCTTTCGGAGAATAAATGCCGCTGAATATCCGGCAATGGGTGTGTCCTGTATGTGGAACACACCACGACCAGGATGTTAAGCTCAAAATATATTAAGAGGGGACATCGACTCAGGGAAGAGGGAACGGAAGACTGGCTATACAGGTGGTTCCCGATGACAACCGAATCCCAAGATTCCATTTGTTTCACTATCCATAGAAGGATGTACTTTTTAGTGCATCCTTTTTTATAAGGAAATGGGATATCCAGTTTTCCGGATACCCCTTTTCCTCATAAAAGAAGTGACTATATATTATTCACTAATCCTTACTTCTATTGAAGATAGGTTTCCATTAGTCACAGTTACCATATCTCCTTTGGGATATGTTACTGTAAATGTCTCCTCAAAATAATCATCCCTATCTCTTTTTCCGCTTGCCCTTGCGGAGAATCGATATGTGCCGGCAGGTAACGTAATTGTATGACCACTGTTTGTACCATAATAGTACCACCAGCTTTCATTTTTCGTCCAAATTAACGTTTGTTTTTCAATTCTGTTCCTTCAATACAGGTAAGGGTTTTATATCCCAACCTATATCCTGAAGCATTGCTAATATTATAGTACCGGGATGATGATACTCCCCATTTGCCATTATATTAAATCCTTCCAGATGACTGGTATTCCATGTTGGATTTGGGGTGTTATCAGCCATAGGTACAGGTTCCCCTTTATTAGCCATAACCGCATTAGGTCCGGCAAAAGAAATTTTTCCTGAAACAAGGACATCATACAATTCTCTGGAATGATCTGGATAATCTTTTAATGAGCGTCCATTTTTGTCAACCATGAAAGAACCAAATATATCCATGTCCAAAGGTTCCGACTGTGCTTTAGTCCCTATATGCTCATTTTCATTAGGGTGTAATGTTGATGAAAAGCCAAACGAATGACACATTTCATGTAATGTAACAGAAAGCAAATCCATCGCAATAGTAGAAGCTGTATCATCTATTGGTTTTTCAAGATACTTTCCATCCGTCCCATAATACCACCATCCATCTGAATTAAATGTAATTTCTATTTCAGGTGAATACGGTTCGCTATCATACCCCACCATTTGGTTCTTCAAAGTTTCTGGATATCGATAATCTCTATTATTTTCAATATAATAACTACCAACAGCAGATACTGCAGCCGCGCCTCGTAGAGGAGCAAAAGAAAATACTGCATTTAAAGGGACTTTAATATCAAGACATTGTGCCCATATTTTCATTGCATGTAATATTGCAGGTTTAGCTTCCGCCGGAAAAGGAACATAATCATAGCTGCCAGGATATCCCGGTTCAGCCCAAGTTATATTAAACATCTTGTCTAAGTTTATTTCTTCTCCTTCAAGGGTAAACGTATAAAAAGACGTTTCTCCTTGTTTCCATGTCGTACCGGCTTTAACCGGATATGTATAAGCTACACCATCAATGGTAAATCGAAATACTATATCACCATCTGACTGCAATGTTTCCATCGGCAGCACTCTAAGGTATTGGATATTATCTTCTATCGGCTGTCCTTCCGGAATAGAGCGAATAAGAGGAAATTCACGCAAACCTTTCCGTATATTTGAAAAATCATCATACTGAGTCAACTTACAATCCTTTACCACCTTTGCTGTATCTTCCGGTATTAGAGAGACTTTTCCCGTGGTACAGTCCAATGTCCCATGGGAAGCAAAGACTTTTCTTCCTTCACCATTAAGAATTTCAACTTTCTCCAATCGACCCGCCCCATAATAGTTCGTTTTAGAGAAATTAAAAGCGACCGTCGATAGGGCATGCTTCATCACAAGGGATGCACTATTATTCCCATTATTTATTACATCTTCGTTATTTTGTGTCCCATAGAGCACCGCCTTTTTTCCGTCAGTAAAGATTGGTACCGCTTTAACATCTGTAGCGCCGGATACATACGGGGAATATGCATACACCTTTGCAGGTTCTTCCGATAAAGGACTGGACATTGATGTTTTCCAAGTTGTATTATACTGGGCCTTTATGTTAGACTCGATATCCCCATATTTGCCACCTGAAGCTGTTGTAACAAAAAGCCCTATCTCATCACCAGCTTTAAAAGATAATGTATCGTCATCAATTGTCGCCGATAAAATTAGATTTTTTGTATCGGAACCGCCATTTCCACCACCATCAGTTCCATTATTGTTTTCTGGTGTACAGGAGAAAAGGGCCAAAGTAACTAGTACTACTAATAATATTTGCTTTTTCATTATTTGGTTTGTTTTTTAATTGAATATACTTAAATCTGTTGTAAATAGGATAGGAGGGATGTACTTTCGGAAAAATATACAAACCTGCTTACTTTGGATTATTTTTTACTGTTATCTCTAAATCCAAATATTCCAATACTTTTTCAATTTCCGGTAATGGAAAACGTCGATTTCCTTGTGAGCTACCCACGCCTAAAGGCATGAGCATCGGAGATACATATATCTCCTCTCTTTTCCTGCTTCTTCCTGCCATTGCTTTTAAGGACACGGGGTCGGTCATCCACAAGAGGGCAGTCCACAGGCTTGACTTTCCCACGCTCCGTGGGTAGGGCTTTCAAGCCAAATTCTTTGATGTTGCAAGCGGCATTGAAGTCCCGGTCGTGATGTGTGCCACATTCGGGACAAGTCCAGCTGCGCTCGCTAAGCTTCAATTCTTTGTACACATAGCCGCATTTACCACAGGTCTTCGAACTTGGAGCAAAGCGGTCTATCTTTATGAGATTCACGCCATACCACTTGCACTTGTATTCAATCTGCGTAAGAAACATCCCGAAAGATGCATCCACTACAGCTTGTGCCAAATGGTGGTTGCGCTGCATACCCTTCACGTTCAAATCCTCCATGCAGATGGTACGCACTTGGCTGTCGTGCGTGAGTGCATGGGTAATCTTGTGAAGGTGGTCCTTACGGCTGTTGGCGATATGTTCCTGCAACCGGGCCACGCGGATGCGAGCCTTGTTGCGGTTGGCGGAACCTTTCTGTTTCCGGCTCAGCCGCTTCTGCAGCAGAGCCAGACGGTCCAGACTCCGTTGCAGGTTCTTCGGATTGTTGAACGTCCGTCCATCCGAGCAGATGGCGAGCGATTTGATACCGAGGTCGATGCCGATGGCCGTGTCGTGCACGGGTTCGGAAGGCTTCATTTCCTGCATGGATGTATCTACCAGGACGGACGCAAAGTATTTGCCCGATGGTGTCATGCAGACGGTAACGGTCTTCACCGTCCCCTTGAACTTGCGGTGCAGTACGGCAGATATATCCTTGGCTTTTGGTATAGTGATTGTGCCTTTGTCGAAGTCCACACGGCAATGCTGCGGACACTGGAAACTCTGTCTGTTCTTGCGAGACTTGAATGCAGGAAAACCGACTTTCCTGTCACGGAAGAAGTTCTTGTAAGCGGTGTCAAGGTTGCGGATAGAATTCAGAAGGGCTTGTGAATTTACCTCCGCCAGCCATTGGTTCTCTTTCTTCAGTTCGTTCACCAATCGGTCCTGCACTTCCTTGTATGCTACGGACTTCTTTTCCTGCCCGTAGGCTTCGATTTTCAGGTTGAGTGCCCAGTTGTAGACAAAGCGGCAACAGCCGAAGGTCTTTGCGAACAAAGCCTTCTGTTCGTCTGTCGGATAGATTCTATATTTGTAGGCTCTCAACATACAATTATAATTAGATACAATGCAAATATATAATATTATTCTTATGTTTGTAAATAATTCAATATCATATTATCTATGACATTAGCAAAAAGATATACATCAAATACCCATTGCGTTTTCAATTTGGGTTATCATATTGTATTCTGCCCGAAATATAGACGAAAAGTGCTGATAAACGGAGTTGATGAACGATTGAAATCTCTATTGCTGGAGAAGGCAAACGAGTTGGGAATAACCATAGAAAACATGGAAGTCATGCCCAGCCATGTCCACCTTTTTATCCGAAGCAAACCTACCTATGCCATTCATTTTGTGATCAATCAACTGAAGGGATATTCCTCCGTCTGTCTGCGGAATGAGTTTCCATGGTTGCGTAGTCGCTTGCCATCCCTCTGGACTCGCTCCTATTTTGTAGAGTCCGTTGGTCATATTTCCGAGGAGACAGTAAGGAAATACATTAAAAACCAAAAGAAGGTTTGAACGAAAACGCTATCATCCCCTGCCTAAAGACAGGGGAATTCTCGCTTGAATCTTAAACAATATGTTATGCAGGGCTTTCGCCCTGCTATTAATAATTCACTATTGTTACTTCTTTTTTACTACCATATATATTATTTTTAGAATGAAGAAACTATTTCAGGAATTGTAGAAGTTGCTCAGTTAGCTGTTGCAGCGGAAACTCATTTGTCCAAAATTCCTCATTGGTATGCTTACCGAATGCCTCAAATCTTGCATTTCCATCACGGTATATGACAATCTTGTAAAAATCCAAGCTGTTTTCAGGTGGAGTATGCCTATCCTGTTCATCTTCTTCCAGTTCCACAAATACCCAGTCTTTACCAGACAGTAACTGTTCTATGTCCAGATTCCCATTATCGCCTGATTGGTAAAATTCCACGGAATTAGTATAATACCTTGTTGATTGGAAGCTACTGTCGCTTGTTAAAGGTTTGATAGCCTCTAACCTTTCAGCTTGCTGTTTCATCCATTGTTCAGAAATATGAATAAGTGCGAACTCACAGCAATCCCATTCACTGCCCGTATTTGCTTTGATTAATATTTGCTTTGTCGGTTTGTCTGATGTCTTCATTTTATTTTGATTTTAATATGTTTGTTCTATCATTTTAGAATATAGAGTGATTAAAAAAATTGATTGTTTATTTTTCCGAAAGTAACCATCTTTCCTTGTCACCTATATAAAGTCTTATTTAAGATAATCCAGTACCATTATTTAATATTAGAAATGAAAAGGGATTGCTCCCTTTTCACCCTCATGAATTAAGATAGGACTTAACAGAAGTACCGGCTTTCAGGTGCTCGTCTACCTGAACTGTCAAGTTACGCACATTCACCTCTTGTATTTCAGAAAGAAGTACATAGCCCCATTCCCACTCATAGATATGGCAATACCCAAAAAAAAGCCAATCTCCATCTTCCTGTTCTTCCGCTTCTGTTATCAGCCATACCACTGAAGAAAAAGGTAAATAAAACTTTACAATAATCTCAGCATTAGAACCTTGTCCATCCTTGGAATATAAAGGACTAGTTTCAAACACTCTCTTTAACTCTTCTGTCAACGTAATCATAAGTCGCATTTTTATTAGATTAAACTTTAATTATGCTTCAGCTAGATTTATAGACCTTTTTTTTAAAACCCTTTCCGGGATGATCTTTCTTTCTGCTGACTTTTTTTGAGCAAATCATGCTACAACTGAGTTTATGAGCCTTTTTTTTACGGCTATAATCAGTAAGGAAGGATGGATTAAGAAAAGTTTTGAAGAAAAAAAATGTTGTGGCCGGCAAGACGGGCATTCGTTATTTTTTTTCGTACAAAGGCGAGAGCCGGAACTCTTTCATATCCATCACCCACCATATCTTTGCCGGTTAAAAACAAAGGATCTCTGTTGTTGCATTGATTCGAATACCAAACGGGAAGCAGAAAAGAGGGAAAGAGCATTGCGGAAAGAAAAACAAACCATACGAATTTTGTAGCCAAATTCGTATACCCATCTCCATGCCATTTCCGGCATGGGAATACAAACCTACCTGTACATTAATTAAGGGACACAAGATAAGCGACCTGGCATTCGCCGGGTTCCTAAACAAGGTTGAATACCTTGCTGGTAATCACGGGAAAAAGATGGTGAAGGTTAACCGGTGGAAGCCATCAAGCAAGACTTGCTCACGCTGCGGGCATAAGGAAGACAAAATGCCGCTCGATATGAGGCGTTGGACGTGCCCGGAATGCGGGGCGCACCATGACCGGGATGTTAACGCGGCTAAGAATATTTTACAGGTGGGGACATCCACTCTGAAGGGAGAGATTGTAAACCAGCTATAGCAGGTTAGTCCCGTCGACAACCGGATCTCCTTGGCTTTAGCAGGGAGAGCATGTCAAATCGAATTGCTAAAGAGGTTGATCGAAATGTCCATTGGATTCATTGATTTTTCCGGCTAGCTGGCTTTTCATCTCTTGGGGTATTCCATCAGTTGCAAATTCCCTTATGGTAATCCATATATAAAAATATGGTTTATCTACATCCTTATTGATCAACAGGAAAATAAGCTCCTTAAGATTTTTTCCCAATACTACTGATATTCCATCTGCCATAGCTAATAAATATTCTATTTGTTTTACATATTCTAGTTCGTTTTTCTTTATATGGAAATACCTATAAGTATTTTCTGTTATCCACTCTTTTTTTTCACTCAAAAAACCTGCTACTCCACCTACAAGCGCTTGGGTAGCTCCTACTTGTCCGTAAATTCTCGGTTCTCCCAGCAAATCAACGCCTATATATTCGTGTTGTTGTTGGGGGCAATCGTACAGAAGTTCATTATGACTTGTATTTATATTTACATCCCGCAAATTGCGGACTATTGTTTCCAGTCTCATCAGCCCTACAATTTCATCTTCCTTATCTTGTTCCATCGTTACCCTGCTAATACACATCCGGGTAAAAATAGTAGGCGAAACACCTCCAGCCAACACTTGCTCAAGGGGTATGTGTGGCTTTTCGTTTATGTGCATAATAACAATGTTCATGTTATCGGCATCACCTAATACGGTAAAAGAGCAGGAACTTACTGAAAGCGTGAATACATTGGTAATGGTTTGTCCTACTGCGTTGCTATTATACACCATATATTTGTCAACACCTTTTCCTTCTTCCCCTATACTGTGCAATGTATTTGTTTTATCGAAAAGCGGTTTCTGTGTTATTAGCTTTACGATGCGGTAGCCGTTTCCCGATTTTTGCAAATGGACGGCAGTTGCCCAGCCCAGGCATAAGGTTTGCGTGTTGCCGGCATTCAGCTTGGTGACATAATTCCCGGATTGGAGCTGCTCTTTTGTAGGAGTCTGTTTATCAGCTCCTGCATTAATCCTAAATCCGCCATTGTAAACTTTTATAGGTGGAGGTAGTTTGATAGCAGGAACAGGCTTTTGAGAATATAGTATGGAAATTGTGGTAAAACCGTCTACAGTCGGAAAATGGAATGTTGCGTTCATGTTCCGGTACAGCTTTAACGCCTCGTTTATAAAGTCGGGGTTAGCCAGAAAAAAATTTCTTCGAAGCAATTCTATATCAACAGAATCGGCAGAATTGAGCGTAATTGTTCGTGAAGCTGCCTGCTGTCGTATAATAGAATCAATCATCGGTAAGTAGCTCTGCAGGCCTAGTAAAAACTCTATCTGATTATTTTCAGGCAGGGTGAAAAAATCATCCATCTCGGCAGTGGCACGAATGTATGATTTAATTGCGGGATGAAGCCCGTTATAAGTTTCCAACACTTTTTGAGAAACAACGTCACCATTAATGCTTACTTGCTGAATAACGTTGCTACCATCTTTATAGTTGTGCGGGTCTAACTTCGATAAACCGGGTTTTGCGTGGATTGCCTTGCTTCTCATCATATCTGCCTCTCTTACCAATCCCTCATTATCCTTTTCATTGACTCCTTTCAATTGCATAGTTGACTGCACGCACCCCTGATTTTGCTGTACCATATGCCAAGCCTCGTGAGACAGGTGTTTTTCCTGTCCGGGAGCTACATGGATATTCGCACCTTGTGTATAAGCTAAAGCTTGCAACTTGGCGGGTTTATCCGAATTGAAATGTACTTTTACATCGTCCATGCTGTAGCCGGAAATATTTTCAATTCCTGTTTTTAGGCTATCAGGCAATCCTGTATTATTTGTTTTTTTTTCTCGTTGTATAGGTGCTTGTTCGGCAGTAAGAGTTGACTCAAACTTACCCTGCAAAAATTCATCTTCATCGGTTGTTTTATGTTGTGTAGTATAAGATATGCCTTGTATCAACTCTTCGTCTGCACTCTCTGCATACCTCTGTATGCTTTGTTCTTTATATTGTTGAAGAATCACATTAATTGGTGCTTGTCTAGAAGCTTTGGAATTACTATCCAAAGGTCGTGATTGATTTTCGGGTTTCTTCGCATATTCTTTCATGGCAAATTAATATTGAAGATGATAACAAATATAATACATGATAACGAAATTTTGTTTCACAATCATGAAAAATATATCAACCTGTTTCTAAAAAACCTTTTATTTTCTCTTGGCAATTTCAACCAAAGCTCGTCTTAACAATACAGCCTTTTGATTTTGGACAGATTTGATTATAACATATATAAGATATATAAATAAGTATATAACCCAATATTGCAAATCTCTTAAAAAACCAGACTTCATAAAAATAATATCATAAGCAATAACAGCAAAAGATGGTATTAAAAATATCCAATCAATTTCTTCAGGACATTTGTATTTTTCAAAACAAGAAATCATCCTTTCAACTGTTTTCTTTTCTTGGTGACTTAAGTCTTTCTTTATTATCCTCTTCAAATGTTTTACCTTTAATTTATCAATACTTACACTCTGGCCGCTATTATCATATAAACTTCTCAAGGAGTTGCTTTTACTCTTCCTACTCAACAACATAGCAGATCCTCCTAAAAAAGCTACGACAAAGGAAAAAACGAAAATATTTAAATTCAACAAGATACTTATCAAAAGGAAAAAAGCTAGCAAGCCTAACAATATCATACTTGTTATCAAGTATATATTATATTTTAACTTACCACCTACCATTTTCGTTAACGCCTTAGTCGATAGGCTTTTCTTACAGATTCTCAATAATTTTTGTTCCATCATATCAGTATGCTATTTATGTAGTAAGCAAATATATCCTATTTTTCAAGATTTCAAGATGCAAATCTCTTGAAAAATAGGAAAGGAGAGGGGGGATTGTCGTTTCGACATAATAAAATCTATGTAGCAATGGAACCTATAATTCACTTGCCACATGATTTTGTCCGAAAAAAAGTAATAATTTCGGACAAAATATAAAATAGTCATAATTAATAAGAGGGGAAAGCTGCATTGTTTATTATCCGTGAATGTAACTACAACTATTGTGTCATAAATATATAGCTAATTAGTTATATAATACAATGTTGATACTATTCATGGAGGCAAAAAAGATAATTTATTCCACCTACCATAGAAGGATTTATAATAATTATTTCAGACCGTTTTAGAGAGGTATTCTCATAAAGGACTTCCTCTTTTGGTTGCAATACTATTCTCTCTAGCATTTGTTGTGACCTATTTGTATAATAATTCAAAATTAGAAAAAAGTCTTCTGGTAAAATAAGTATTCTATCAGAAGACTTGTTCTGAACATAAATCCAGCAGTCTTGAAAAAAATAAAGTTCTATGGGTATATCATCATATTTCAAATTAAAAGGAATCCTGCATCCTATAACCTGAGTGTTAGTTAGCCTACATATAAGTCCATCAGTAGTTACATATGGATTTTTTTGATATATAAGACGGGAATCTCTATTATTGCTTTCTTCACGTAACCTATAGGCATTAACAATCCCAATTAGCAGTCTATCTTCAACCAAGGGAAACATAGATTCTATTTTTTTGCTTTCATTCCAATACCCTTTGCTCCGCGCATAGCCATTAATACATTTGTCTCCATTACACGAGCCTTCTTTTGCGTCGGCCAACATACAATTTAATGGCTTTAGTTTATTTCTCACATATCCCTTACATTCCGTGGCATTGAACTCTTTATAAATATATTCAAAATGTAGCAATAAATAATACTCAAAGCTACGGCTTGAAAAGGCGATACCGACCTTCCTTCCTCCAATTTCTTCGCCTGCAGCAGCAAAAGCTTCTGCGATAGCGGGATGTCCATCTTTATCAAATACAGCCCATGCTTCGTCCTCTCTTCTTTCTCTGAGTATCTCTTGGGCTGTTTTTATCCAATTCAAAGGTACAGGGAAACCTTTTAAAATTTCTACTTCGGTTTCTGCATCTTTTATAGCAGTACGTTTTTTCTTAGGTTTATAGGAACCACGGGGTTCTACTGTACCCACAATATTTGAATCATCCGAGTTAATAGGCTTAGGAATAATATTTATTTCACAATTCCCAATGTTATATTTTCCATCAATAACTCTATCACGAATAGACCCGAAGAATTGAGGTTCCGTGTGAGTTCCTTCACATATAATGTGAATCACTTTCCTACTTTGGCGTGGGTTTTTAATTTTCCGCATCTTCCTCCGTAAATAATTGTTCTAAGGATTTCAGAGTCGGCACACCACCAAATTTATTTTCCAAATACCACTTAGTGAACGGGGTAGTCTCTCTTACATCTTCAAAATCAGATAGAGAATATAGTTCAGAACATCCATACTTATCTTTTTCAACAAACCATATCTGGTCTTTTCTTATTTCATCTTGATCTAAAAGAATAACATTATGCGTAGTAAAAATAAGTTGTGATTTATTCTTATTTATATATTCATTTCTAAACATATTAACGATAAGTTTGATAATATTAGTATGTAGCCCCGAATCAATCTCATCAACAAAAATAGGAGAACCATTTTCGAGGGATTGTAATATAGAGCATCCAAGCATAAAAAGGGAACGCGTTCCAAATGATTCTTCTATAAAAGGAAGGTCATCTTTACCTACCATTTCACCTTTGTCATAACGAAGATGTAAACCTTTCAAGTCATAATTTTTAGAATCTTTCATTATTGAATCAAAACCAAATAAACCAGTATCTGTATAGCGCAAGAATTGCCTAAGTTTATTTCCGCGTTGTGAATCCCTGCGTAACCATCCCAAATAATCAGGTAGACGATTAGCTAACCAATCTTCATGAAATCCATTTGATATAGAAATCTCTGCTAGATATTTTGCTGCTATGGTTATCCCTTCATATGGAGTATCTATTAGAAATTTAGATAACAGTAACTGATTAGGAAAAACTTGCAATGGGTGCACCTTAACAGAAGAGCCTGGTATGATATGATGAAAATTAGATTCTTTCTGCATTCCTCGTTTATACAATAATGTTATCCTACCATTAGGGAAATAATTAAGTTCCTCAGATAGTATTGCAAAATTACCAAATTCAATTTCGTATGAGTAACGTATTTCACCTACTATAAATTCTATAGCAAAAGAGCAAGGTTGACTAGCAGAATCCTTGTCAAATTTAAAAGGATTATATAGTAAAATAGGTTGCCCAACCGAATTACCCTCATTGTATATCCATCGCTGGAAACGATAGAGGAACTTTATAATATTTGTCTTTCCAGAAGCATTAGCTCCAAAAATAGCCGATATTTTCAATATACGAGTGATTCCTTTACCAATAATATTTACTTCAGATAAATTATTAGTCTTTGCCACAGACCTAGTTGGTTCCATAGTAAAGACACATTCGTCTTTGAAAGAACGATAATTTTTAAATTTCAAATTTAATATCATATTAATGCACATTTTATGCAAATAAAAGATTTAAATTCCGAAATAGCAAATTATATTTCTACTTTTACCATAGATTACGTTAAATCACAAACACAAGGTAGAGATGTTTCCCTAAAAAAAGTGTAATAACTCCTCTATTAAACATAATGGGAATTACAATTTGTGAGATACGCTTTTTTTAGACTGTTATCCGTTCCATAAACTCTTTGATATTTATTGTCCTATCTGATGAATCTTGCACCGTATACCCTAATTCCCAAATCACTAATAGGATCATCAGAATCCATTGTCTCTAATTTGCTTCTATTCTTATGAGATTCCAAAATAAAACATCATTAAACTTTAAATGATAAGATCAGAAACACACTAAAATCAAAGTTTTCATTCCTCACGTACAATTTTGTTCGCAAGTTTGGCGCTAAAGTAAATCCAAATATTAGATGGTATAGTTCGAAACTAGCGTTATAATAAACCATTTAGGTAATCATTCTTGGAGCAGGTAAACCAACTATATTGTTATATTCTATCATATTGCCATCATAGTCTACTAAATAAGCTAATTCTACTTTTTGAGGTCCTCGAATACCACATTCTGAGGCAGGATCATTTAAGTAAAATGCCGGATTATTTGTAGACAAAGCTTTCTTAACAATAATTCCAGCTATATTTGGATGTCCACCTATAGTAGCACGATATATATCATGTTTTACGAGCGACAAAGCAGCACCAGCACATACCATAATATTAGTTGAACCAGGCATCCACCTAGTAGTACTACCACCCATTGTCCACACTAAAGTATCATCCAGCCCTTCTCCAGATAAAATACCACCTGTTTCTTTGAATACTTTATAGGAATAATGGACAAGTCCAAAACCACGATACCAAACGCCTTCTGTAATAAAAGATGCTCCACTATAATCTCCTATAGCAGCTAATTGATTTAAAAAAACAGAATATTCTTTATCACTTAAACCTTCAATTGTTTGTAATGGTTGACCATCTACTAAATATCTTTTTAAAAAATATGTATTTAGTGCCGGCAAAACTACTTGATCATAATTTAATCTTTTGAATAAAGCTTTAATCCTAGCCATATTTGTTGAAATACATTGAATAGTTGAACTATTTTGATCTGAACTTTCTATATTTTCTTCTCTTTGGGCTATAGAAAATTTTGCCCTTTCCCCCATAACATCAGCTTCACTTACCAACCCTTCATTATCATTTAAATTTACACCTTGCACCTGCATGGTAGGCTGTACTCTTCCTTGCTTTTGCTGAACTACATGCCATGCTTCATGTGGTAAATGCTTTTCTTCTTCTGGTGCAACATGTATATCACTTCCTTGTGTGTAAGCCAATGCTTGTAGTTGTGCGGGTTTGGGGGAATTATAATACACTTTCACATCATCCATGCTATATTCCGAAAGATTTTCAATACCCGTTTTCAGATTGTCGGGCAAACCTGTATTATTGGGTTTTTCTTCTTGTTGTACAGGCTCCTGTTCGGCGATAGAAGTTGAGTCAAGCTTTCCCTGCAATAGTTTGTCTCCGCCTATTTCTTTACACTGAGCAGTATCAAACTTACCTTGTATCAATTCTTCATCCCCTGCATATCGCTGTATATTCCGTTCTTTATATCGTTGAAGAATCACATCAATTGGTGCTTGTCTAGATGCTTTAGGGTTACGATCCAAAGTACAAGATTGACTTTCGAGCTTCTTAGCATATTCTCTCATGGTAGTCTGATGTTAAAAAATTTAAAGATAATAACAAAGATAATACATAATTACAAAATTTTGTTTCGCAATTATTAAAAACATATTAACCACTCTCAAAAAAACAAAACTTTTATGTTTTACACCTTATCATTATCAGAAGTTAATCTAACAAGTAAATAAGTTAACTAACTCTATACCAATAATGACAAATTCCAACTTCGTATAACAATATACTTTGAATAATAATGAACAGCCATTGAATATATTTCTTCATCTGTAAATCCAGAACATCCACTTTTCTGAACTTCTCCGAGAATATAGTTAATACATTCTTCAATATTTTTATAATCTTTGCTATAAACATTTCTAAACAATTCATCTGACAATGCCCTGTATTCCAAATATGATTGAATAGCAGCAGATATGAAAAATAAGGGATTTGATAAATGCAAATTGATGTTCACCTTTACTAGATACGTTAATGAACGTACCGATATAGGTATGGATGAATGGATGAAAGAACATCTATCAGATGATGATTTTAAGTATTTTCAGGGACAGAGACACCATGAGAATACAAAATGAAGAATATACTTCTACTCTTTTAAAGTATTAGAGTATAGAAAAACAAATCGGATAACTTAAACAGGGTATACATCTTTTTGTATTTCTTAAAAGACATATATATACTATTTTTGTCATTAAAAAACACATGAAATACGGTTATGCACGCGTATCAACCCCGGATCAAAGTCTTGGCCTTCAACTTGATGCATTAAAAGATAATGGCGTCAATAATATTTTTTCTGAAAAGATTTCAGGGAAAAACAAACATAAACCAATTCTTAATAGTCTTATTTGCAAACTTAAGCCAGGCGATCAATTGATTGTATGGAAACTGGATCGGCTAGGAAGAAGAACAGGAGAACTAATCAAACTCCAGGAACAACTAGAAAGAAGAAGAATTGCTTTGGTAAGTTTAACAGAAGATATTGATACCTCCTCCCCTACTGGAAAATTTGTATTCCAAGTTCTATGCAGCATTGCAGAAATGGAAAGAAATATAATATCAGAACGCACAAGAGCCGGTTTAAGCTCTGCTAAAGCGAAAGGACGTATTGGTGGCCGTAGACCCGGCTTAAGTAAACAGGCAGAACAACTCGCCAAATTAGCAGCCGAAGAATATAAAGCCTACCAACAAAGGAAATATAAAACGATAGATGACGTATGTACAAAAGTAGGCATAGCCCGTGCTACTCTATATAAATATTTAAGATTAGAAGGGATCGTTATAGGAAAATGATATTGACATACTCTCCCTGCTAAAGCCTGGGAGATTCGGTAATCGACGGGGCTAACCAGCGATAGCTGGATTTATAGCCCCTCCCTCCAAGGTGGATGTCCCCACCTGTAAAATATTCTTAGCCGCGTTAACATCCCGGTCATGGTGCGCCCCGCATTCCGGGCACGTCCATTGTCTCATATCAAGCGGCATTTTGTCTTCCTTATGACCGCAGCAGGAGCAAGTCTTGCTTGATGGCTCCCACCGGTTTATTTTTATCACTCGCTTTCCATGCTTGCCGGCAAGGTATTCCACCTTGTTCAGGAACCCGGCGAATGCCAGGTCGTTTATCTTGCGTCCCCAGACCTTTTGCATGGCTTTCATGTTCAAATCTTCAAAACAAAGCAAATCATACCGGCTTACCAGGCTATTGGCTAATTTCCACTGGAAGTCCTCCCGCCGGTTCTCTATACGCCTGTGGAAACGTACCAGCTCCAAACGCGCTCTTTTACGGGAACGGCTACCCTTTTGTTTACGGGACAGGTTCCGGCTGTCACGCTTGAGCTTGTCGAGTGAGTGGAAAAGCACCAATGGTGAGTGAATGCTCTCGCCATCGGAGGCGGTCAGGAAAGTTTTCATACCGAAATCGAACCCCGCGGATTTACCCGTCTTTGGCTTCATTTCGGTTTTATATTCCATCTCTAAGGAAAAAGAAAGCCACCAGTCCCCAACAGCATCCTGTTTGAGCGTGACAGTCTTTACCTGTCCTTCCAGTTCCCGGCTCTTATGGAACTTTAGCCGGAGTTTAAGCGCGTTTATGGTGAAAACGTTCCCGTTCACAATCCAACCGGTGTTCTTGAAGGTTACTGATTTATACTTACGCCAGGAACGGAATGTGGGCGGTCGCTTGGCTTGTTTCTTGAAAAACCTTTTATAGCCCTCGCTTATTTTCTCAGTTATCTGTTGGATACTCTGTGAGGACAGGATTGCCCAGCTCTCATACCGATTTTGTCTTTTCAGCTTCGTGAGGTGCTTTTGCAAATCGTACATCGGGAGTCGCTTGTGATATAACCGGTAGTACCATTTATGTAACGCTATGCAATGGTTGTACACCCACGCTGCTGCGCGGAGATATCCTTCTAACCGCCTCTGGTGGTTGCGGTTCTGGGTGTACGCCTTGTATTTGTACGTAGCTCGCATATCTTGCAAATTTAGGCATTAATTATTATTTAGCTATTAGATGGCATCAGCATATTGATAATCAATAATTATTCTGGCGCTTTCATCAACCGATTGAAACCGGGTGTTTTCCCGCTTGGTTCTCATAAAGAGAGAAATATTACAACTGTCCATGAATTTATAGAATATATAAAACGAATCATAAAACCTTTTGATTATCAGAAACATATAGTATATTTGGACAGATTTTAAGTTGAACTTAAAAATTGCCATATACGTGAATAATAATTTGATATACAGAACATTAACAGACGAAATACACACGAAACAAAACGGGGTGTATAATTTCCGGCATTTTTATTTAGAGGACTGAGATACTCTTTTAGTAACCAAAATGAGTCTGGTCCAGTTTTAAAAAAGACCTTTTTTAATTGAACACCTGTACCACTCGCAAAGCAAAAAGGGAACAAATAGTTCCCTTTTTTATTTAGCATGAGTTAACACATTTCAAAAATATTGCTATCTTAAACATAACTATTTGTTTTGCAGCATGTTTACATAGTCTTCTAAAGTCTTTGTAACAAACTGTTCCAATGTTACCTCGTTCTCTTGTGCTCTATTTTCGAGGATTTCCCAAGCATATATCGGAAGTTCTATTTAAATGGTTACAAAATCGGATTGAAAATCATTTTTTACAGGTACCAGCTCATAATATCGACAATCGTCACTCTTTAGGATCACCTTTTCTCCTTTGTCTGCTAAATCAAAGATTTCATCTTCATTTAACTCAAACTCTTTCATGGTGAATGTTCTCATAACTATGATTTTTATTGATTTAGGTCGTCCTTAGGTTTCTTTTTAGTGCGTTTTACCGTATGTTTGAACTTCACCGCCATGAGATTTAATTCAAAAGACGATTCAGTTTCAGTTGTACCGATATCTTCTTCTACAAGTAAATCGGATAGCAATTCACCAGTACGCTGGATAAGTCCCTTTTGTTTTGCGTTATCCGGTTCATTATGAATCGCATCGATGTTGCGAATAAGTTCCCGCAGTTTTGCAAAAGTATCTATTATAGACATGGTTGTTTGTGTCGCCCTTGGGCTTTTCAGAATAGTAGCCAACATATAAAGCCCTCTTTCGGTGAAAGCTCTCGGTTCTACAGTGGATTTTTTAAGACTTTGCATCCGGTCGAAATTTTCGACCACATACTGTTTTTCAGCTACTTGCAACGTGAAACAGTACCTTTCCGGGAACTTGTCCAGATTATTTCTTACGGCTTCATTCACTCGTTTTGTTTCTACACCGTATAATGTTGCTACGTCCCTATCGAGCAAAACCTTTTGTCCCCGAAGTTCTATTACCAGTTCTTCCACTTCTTTTATCCCTATAACCTGTAGTTTATTTTCCATATCATTTGAGTTTGTGCCCTAAATATATACAATATTTCTTTCTTCAATATCTAATTAGCATACCTTTTGAAAAATAAGGTTCTAAGAATGTCATTTCTTAATACAATTGTTATATTTGTCCTTTAAGAATAACATATTAAAATAAGACAACTATGGCAAGAACAGTAAATTTTGCAAAAAGAGCAGAAAAGATTAAAGAGCAAGTAGATGATTTAGTAAAAGAAATGAGCGAAACAAAAATCGTACATGTTCCTATGAACAAAGACAAAACAAAACTTGCAGATATTGACTTTGACGAGTTAGATATCGTAACATTGATGCAGATACAAGCTCGTCTGAGCCGCGTTATTTTAAATAAAAGCAAATAAAGTTATCGCTCCGGAACATTGCCGGAAGTGTTTTTTTTATTTATAACAACAAAGGGCTGTCTGTGAAGATAAGCCCTTTCCTTACTTTCGGAAAAACATACTCACCGTTTCTCTGTCGATAATTATAATTTGATGTCTGTTTCACTTGCAAAGCTTCACTGTCGCATATCTGGTTGCTTTGTCTTTATGTCCTTCTCATCATATTCAAATACATTACGGCGCTTTGATAACTTTTGGCGTATCTTGCTCGTCATGGAGATAGCATTCCACAGTCCGAATATATGTTCGGTAATCGGTACTGACCAACAGATATTCTCCATGAAGGAATACTTCAGCTAGTTTCCCTAACTCATATGTAAGGCTCTCTAAAGAAGAAATCTGTTTAACTTGAAAATTTTGTAGTGTATCATGCAATTCCATAAGTGCACAAATTACTTTTCCGGTAGTAAATGTATATTGGCAAGGTAAGGAGAGTAGCCTACTAGTATAACAATGCATTTCGAATAATAAATTATCACATCCCTGCTTCTCTGTATATTTTTGCAATGTAAGCTTACAGAGAGAATGAATGACAGGCGGGTTCCGAAAAGTCTTGGAGAGAGTAGGAAAATAAAAAATGAAATTATGGATTATTTAGTAAAAAATGGTATTTTTAAAGTATCATCATATAATGTTTTAACAAAAAATCTTCCAGACAGAGCTGGCTCAAAAAAATATTCTTGTTCCATCGTAGTAGAGTTTTGTCCGAATAGTACAATTCAAGACCGATTGAAGCAAGAGGATAGGATTTGTTTAGTTCAGGCTGTTTGCGATGAAGTTGAATTACAGACGTTGAAAGAGCGTGTTATTAATGCACCTGTATTAGATCGTACAATGAATAGGGATAATAATAAAACCGCAGGCTTTGCTAATCGTTTGGTAAATGGATGGGCTATTGACCAACAAATATACGATGGATCAGGAAAATTATGTAATTTAGACCCAAGGTATGTTGAGCAAAGATTAGCTGGTTCCCCTTATCGTGATCATGCGGATTTTGAGAAGAAAGGTTCGCTTGGATATGTTCAGAATTATGTACATGGAATGAATGGATTGGATTCAGCAATTCTTTCGGATGAGCCTGATGCTCTTTATTCCTGGGGAGGAAAAATAATTCCTATTGGTTCTCAGAAATTTGAAGTTGTAGCAATGCTAGATAAATCAGATGGAACAAAAGAATATATTGGTTCTTTATGTTGGGGTTGGAAAATAGAAAAAGGGAACTTCAATCAAAGTGGTGAGTATGAACCAGCCTTATCACTGATAGAAATTGTTGTAAGCGAAAAGCCTACTTCTTTTTTTATTGACGCTGCAAAAGGATGGAATAATATGCCGATTTTGAATAACGTTGATGAACTATTGTGTATGCTTCCTTGTGAGGATGAAAATTGAGAAACATCATATTGTTAATACTGGTTCTCTTTTTTAAATGAGATAACTATATTCTTTCTAGCTAAAGCCAATAACAACCGTTCCACAAGTTCTTTCTTGTTCTCAACGGTCATCTTGTTTCTGCCTTTGGCAATGACTTCAGCAGCCAAATCGCTTTTACGCCCGGCAATGTATTTCTGTCGCTTTCCGTTGATGATGGCTTCGATACGGAAATCATGCCGGGTGTTTTCGATGATGTTGATTTCTGATACCAGAAAGCTGTCCTCTGTTTCGTAGGGTTCGACAATGGTGGGCAGGTAGTGCCTCATGGTTTCCCCCATGACCGTAGGTACAAGTTCAGAAAGATGTTGTTCGATACGGTCTTTCCAATAGTCGTCTATCTGATGATTAGTGGCATAATCATAGAAATGACTAATGGCAAGGCTTACTTCATCTACTATCTTTTTCGCATTCTTGATACCGTTCATTTTGGCAAATTGCAGCAAATCAACTTCCGTGATTCCGTCATTCTTTCCGGCAAGACTCAAAGAATGTACGTTTTCGTATGCTGCACCATCTAAATTAATGGTGAATGTCATGTCGTATGCTGGGGTGATGTGCCATGTGCCGTTTCTTTCCATCAGGAAAGAGAAATTCTTGATGTGGTCATCCACGTTGCCGCCCATGACATTGAATACCATCCGGCGGTACAGTTCGGACTGTTCGCTGGCCGGGATGCTCAGCTTTCGGCAGACTTCAAACAAATCCTCATAGCTTGTTGCGTCCGGATTCATGGCTGCAAGTGTCTGTGTATGTATCTTCTCTCCGTTTATCCTGTCGTAACGCTCCGTCAGGAAGTGATGTTTCCCCTCTATTTGAATGAGTCGGGAAGGCATCATCGTAATCCCGGCTTCTTTCGCCATCTCATAATATACCATTTCCATTTGCGTGAACGGAAAATCGTCCCCTTCTGCAAACTTCAATATGTAGTAGGTATAGCCCTCCGGCAAAGGGACTTGGCCGGAACGTATATCATGTGTCGTTTCATCGATGGAGATGATGGCTTTCGGGTGCTGCCCTCCGGCTGATGTACCTATCTCATAGATACTTTGCAGTTGCAGTGCTTCATCATCTTGCACGGATATTTCCTCCCGTTCCTCAAAGATACGGCGTGCCAGTTGATATAGACTGTCTATCTGAAGAGTGGAAGAGGATTCCAAGCCGGGAGTGGCCGGAATGAACTCAAAGGCGCCCATTCCTCTTTTTCCGATGAAAGATAGTTTATCTACAGGTGTGAGTCTGCGTTTGGGGATATGGTTTTGTGCCGCCCATTGGTCGAAGACCATGTTACCCCACCGGTCAGGCAATGAATCTGCCAAGAACGGTGGAAGACCTTGATAAATCTTCTCACTGTATCCGAGTATAGGCATACCCTTTGCTGCCGCTCCTTTAACAGAAGCAGTAAGTGGAGCGATATCCAAACATTTTTTGATAAAGTCCGGGTGATAGTTGAAAATAGCCTTTTTGCTTTTTTCGTCCCAATAGAGTTTTCCAACTTCTTCTCCCCATAACATAACACTGATAATATTATTTTCCATGTCTTATCCTTTTCGGCTTTTTATTGATTAGTTGCTCCATTGTGTATGCGGAAATCGGTATTTCCGGCAAAAGGTCATCAATTTGTTCCAAACACTCCACTACTCGCAGAAGCGCTAGAAAGTTGCCCATATTGATGTTATAGGCTTTCCCGTTCTCAAACTGGCGTAAAGTAATAAGACTAACACCAGCTTTTTCGGCAGCCTCTTTCTGAGTGAGGTCATAGGTCAACCTATATTCTTTAAATCGCCTGCCCAATTCCGCTATGATTTCAGGATTTGCCATAGCCTGAGTGATGTGATTTGTTGTCATACAGCAAAGGTAAATATATTTACTGTTAAATCAAAATATAAGATATAAGAGTTAGTATATTGACTGTTTATATGTGTAAAATGTAGTAGCAAAAAAATTTCAATACAGAGAGCTTTAGCTTATATCGTCAAGTGAGCTGGTAGATATTTTCTGAGACATTAGTTTCTGCCAATGGATGAGCCTTATCACCGGCATAGGCAAGCGTTATCATAACGAAAGAGATATAACCACCCTGGTTCATGCCACCCTCATAATGACCGGTATTCAATACCCTTATACCTTCTTCTGAAATATAGCCTTCTTCAAATCCAGCAAAAGTGTCCTGAATAAAGAATGCAACGGCAAGATACCTGCCTCTATGATTCTTTGCTTATTAGTGTGTCATTTTCACTGACCGGAACAAGTTTAAAACTTCCGCTCTTCTGGGACTTTAAAACAATGTCCTCGCCATTGTTTGCCATATCCAAAAATTTAGTTTGGTTGGATCTGAAATCTCTTGTACTGATTATTAACATAACATTCTGTTTTTATAGGTTCTGCTACAAATATAGTCATTTTATTAGTGGTAACCAAATTGGACGCATTTGTTCATAAAATGGTTATCTGATTATTAATTTCAGAAAATATCAAATTGACAGAGATACCGCACTGGATCAATTAAAAAGTGAGCTGCCGGCATTGACAAAATGATACCCGTTAGCTGGTGCATGACCGCGGATCTGTGCCGTTCCCGGATTAACAAACTGGCAATATGATATATTGAGGATCAGCTCCCTAAAACCTTATCCGATATATTGTCTATTCTATTTTTTGAAATGGAAGATGATTATTTTTGACAGTTCGTTCTATTTTCTTATAATCAAACATTGTATTTTATTCATATATCTTTCCCATATATAGGATTCTCGCAAACAACGAATAATCAACCTTTCCCCAATCAATATCATTAAACTCTGATGACGAAAAATCCTCTATCCACGATTGTATGGCGTTAAGAAACTCGTCTATTGTCCGATTTTCCCATTCTTCAGAATTTGTCAGAGAACTGCTATTCAGTTCGTCCAAGAACGCTAAAAAAGCCTTTTTGTCCGATATCTCTTCAATACGTTTAGAAATACTTTCCATAATCTTATAAACTATATTTCTTTTTTTACTTTTCCTTGCCACTCTTCCAGAATGGCTGTAAAATCATTTATCATCAGCTTGAAGTCATAATTAACTTTCTTGCATAATCGCTTTGCACACTGATTGACAGCATGGAGAAAGTATTCACTCAGCACTTGTTTCTGCCTTAGATGTGGCAGTTCGCTGAATTCTTTCTCCAACATAATCCCGATGCGTGTCATTCCGGTATCCGCTCTGAACGGGACATACGTAAAGCGATTTCGGAGATAATAGCCGTTATCCTCTATTTCTTTCTCCGAGAGATTATTAACATAACATTCTGTTTTTATAGGTTCTGCTACAAATATAGTCATTTTATTAGTGGTAACTAAATTGGACGCATTTGTTCATAAAATGGTTATCTGAATATTAATTTCAGAAAATATCAAATTGACAGAGATATCGTACCGGATCAACTAAAAAATGAGCTGCTGGCATTGACAAAATGATACCCGTTAGCTGGTGCATGACAGCGGATCTGTGCCGTTCCCGGACTAACAAACTGGCAATATGCTATATTGAGTATCAGAAAAGGAAATTATTTGTACCCATTTTGCTCTGCGAGTGGTACAGGTGTTCAATTAAAAAAGGTCTTTTTTAAAGCTGAACCATACTCATTTTGGTTACTATTTCCTTGAATTTATCCTGAATAGCTGCTTTTTGTTTTTCAGAAGCAAAAGCAAGCCCTTCTTTGTATTTACGCATCAATGAGGGATTCACCCCTACTGCCTGTGAAGATGGAGCGGCTTTGTATATAACAATTTCGTATATCTTATGAAAAACAATGCCTGTATGGGATTTTATTAAGAGTAATACTTTTAAAAGCAATAGCGTTCTTTTATATATTATTTTTGAAAATCAATAGGTTTGATATTGAAAAACATGATTTGTAATCAAAAGAAAAACTTAGTTCTATCAGAACTAATCTCCTACTTGTTAATTCATGTTGCAAAGATATATAATACTTTTAAAATACAAACAATTTAATAGTTTTATTTACCATATATTTTGTGTTTGATATTTTGTATTAACCACTATTATGATATATATAAAAGGTTTATTTATACTGTAATATCAAATGTTTAATTCTATTTGCACGCTTATATATATTGATAATCAATAATAATAGACTTGTTTTATAAAAGTTCTGATAAAACTAAGTCGTTTTGATAACTTGTATTAACTAAAGGGAATTTATAAATATTGTAGTAACAAACTAAAGGGAGTAAGGGGTATTAAATAGCAAAATCTATACTGTATATGTAGCTCTTATGCTACATGTAAAAGCTGTGTTATACCCTGATTGAAGAAGTGTTATTCATGTACCTGTACAATGAATAATGAAAAATGATATTGTATTATGTATACTTTATATTCATTAATCAACAAACTAAATTATTTTAAATCATGAGAAAATTAATTACTTTAATGTTGCTTATGATGGTAATCGTCGTAGGCTGTAAAAAAGATGACCCTGTCATCTCAGAGTACATCGTAACGTTCAATACCCTGGGAGGCAGTACCATTGATGCCTTGAAAGTAGTGGAAGGACAAAAAGTAACGAAACCTCAAGACCCGACAAAAGAAAATTACATTTTCTCCGGTTGGTACAAAGAAGCCGGATGTACAACGGTCTGGGATTTTGACAAGGAAACGGTAATGAGTAATGTAACGCTGTATGCGAAATGGGTTGAAGCGGCTCAGGCTTGTGTCGTAACCTTTGACGCACAGGGAGGAAGCGAGGTGGCCCCCTTGACCGTCAATAAGGGCGAAAAGCTGGTAAAACCGACTGACCCGACTAAGGAAGATTGTAACTTCTTAGGTTGGTATAAAGATGCTGCTTATACAAGCGCATGGGAATTCGGTACGGATGTGGTAAATGACAACATCACCTTGTATGCCCGTTGGTCCAATCCGGGTGAAGCTGTATATACCGTGACATTTGATACGGATGGAGGTAATACAATAGACCCTGCTTCTGTCAAAGCCAATGAGAAACTGATCATGCCGGCTAATCCTCAAAAATTAGGCTTTAAGTTTAGGGGTTGGTATTCCGATCCGGAAAAAGTTACAGTATATGATTTTAATACTCCGGTCATCGGTGATATAACCCTTTATGCCAAATGGATGAAGTCTGAAATCGCTTTAGTGAACTTCAATGCATCGGCATTGGCAGGAACCGGTATTACATGGGATGCTGCTACTAAAATATTGGACATCACAGATGCAACAGGTTCTGGAACTCTATATTTTGATGCAGAAGGAATAAACACCGTAGAGCCCAAAGTAATTGCACTTTATGACAAACAGGCAAAATCAATTGGTGGCGAAGGAAAATTGAACGATATATTGGTTGTAGGTGCTCCGGTAGACAATAGGATTATAATGGAGGTAAATGTGCCGGTACAAAGTGTAAAGGTACCGTTGGATATACGTGTAACAATCAGTGACGTCAGTAATCCGGAAGATACAGAAACAATCACAATTCAGAGCCGTCCTGATTATGCAGGTACAGGATTTCAGCCTATTATGATGGCAACAGTTACAGGAGAAAAAGTCTTTTGGGCTCCTGTCAATGTTGGTGCGACAGAGATACCTACATCTGTAGCTGAAAATGGTGATCTCACAAAATCTTGTGGTAATACATTTCAGTGGGGACGTAAGGCTGCTTTCACAACTACAAATGAACAAAGTGTACTAGATAGAGAAAACTATAAAGAGAGTGTCATTCCTACAGGTGAAGATTATTTAAGTGGCATTAGTCAATGGGATGGTAGATTTATAATGTCAAGAGATTCAGGTATAAATACTCAAGGTAACTGGTTATTGTTTGAGCAAGGGAAAGACAATCCATCAGCTGAAAATATGGTGTATTTAGATATTTGGTATCAGAAATTATGGAATAGTGGAACAGAAGATGAGCCTGTTAAAACTGTATCTGACCCTTGCCCTGAAGGTTGGCGTGTTCCTACAAAGTCGGAATGGGAAGCTATTGGTATCGGGAATACTTCTGTTGTTAAGGAATTCAATAACGGCATATTGTCTATCTCCGGTGTAGAAAGCGGACAGAATTTAGTTTTACCTGCTGCTGGTGCTCGTCGAGGCTATAGTGGTGCTGCTTACTATTTCGGTAGATTTGGCTATTACTGGACATCTTCGGTTCCATTAAATAAGATATATGCATATCATGTTCAGTTCGAGGATGAAAATGCAATAGTGGATCATTATCACCGTGCTTACGGAAGGCAAGTTCGTTGTATCCAAGAATAAAAAGAGCATGTTAAAATGAACAAAACAGAATTTGTCAAACGCCTTTCAGCCCGTTTGTCTTTGCCTCCAAAAGCGATAGTATCCTTACTTGATGCGTTTAACGATGAACTGTCAAAAGTCTTAAATGAAGACAATCATCTTGTATTGAAAGATTTTGGAACTTATTACTTGTGGGAGCAGACCGAACGTATAGGGCGTAATCCGAAAAGCGGGGTTTCCTGCGTTATTCCTTTCCGAAGAAGCGTAAAGTTTAAACCGGGTAAGGGACTTTTGAAGGAATTGAATAAAGGCGAGGGGAAATAATCAACCTTGCCCCCTAATAAAAAAATGCGCTTAAAATATAAAAACCTTAGTATTTCAAGTTAGAAATACAATAATAGATAATTGATATCTTAACCAAAACATTAATGAAATTATTTCTCAAATGATAAGGAAGCACTTAAGCTGTGAAGTTTGGGTGCTTTCGCTGTAAGCGCAGCATGAGCGTATGCTTTAGGGGACAATGAAAAGAGTATATTAATTAGAAAGTATTGATTTTATCTTTTAAAATAAGCAAAATGATAAAGCTAATTAAAGCATTGAACCTTATTTGCCTTGTGCTGCTATCCGTATCGTGCACAAATGACGAAGGTAAAGAACAAAAAGCAAGTATCTCGGTGGAGCAGGCACAAATAGTCCTTTCAGGTGAGGAAAACACTTGCAGCATTGGCGTTACGGCTTCCGGATCATGGACCGCACAAACGGATGCCTCATGGTGCAAAGTCGCCAAGGCAGGAAATGCAGTACTCATAACAGTTAAAAAAAACAACGAGGGATTGTCGCGCTCCGCTACCGTTACACTCGAATGCTTTACGGCGAAGAAGGTAATTACGGTAAAGCAAAATGCGTCCACATCCAAAGTGTCATTCTCTAAAAACGAAATAATTGTAGGTGCGACGGTTTTAGAAACTTCGGTGGACTTATCTTCCGATACGGAGTGGAAAATAACAGTTCCCGAAGCCGACGACTGGATAAGTGTAGCACCTGCAAGTGGTAAGGGCGACGGTACAATCATCATAACCATGACCCGAAACGAAATGGCGGAGTTGCGGGAGAGCAAACTTATGCTCTCTTACACAGACAATACTTCTGGAGAAGCGAAGCAACTACCACTTACGGTAAAGCAAAATGCGTCCATATCCAAAGTATCATTTTCCAAAAACGAAATAATCGTGGATGCGACGGTTTTAGAAACTTCGGTAGATTTATCTTCCAACACGGAGTGGAAAATAACAGTTCCTGAAGCCGACGACTGGATAAGCGTAGCACCTGCAAGTGGCGAGGGCAACGGCACAATCGTCATAACCATGACTCGAAACGAAATGGCGGAGTTGCGGGAGAGCAAACTTATGCTCTCTTACACAGATAATGCTTCTGGAGAAGTGAAGCAACTACCGCTTATGGTAAAGCAAAAAGCAATAAGAGCTCAGATATCATTGTCGCAATCGATCATAAATATCCCTCGGCAGCAGGGCGAGTATATCGTAACACTGACCGCAGAGGGAAAATGGTTGGCAAAAGTTACCGGAGGCGAGTCGTGGTTAAGTGTAACCCCGTTGCAAGGTGTTTCTGGCAAGTACACGATAACGCTGAAAGTAAAGGAGAATCCCGAACTTGACATCCGCAATGCAATGGTACATTTCTCCGGTCAGGAGAATAAATTCGCGACGCTTCGCATAACGCAGAACAGCATGCCGTATAAAACCATTCGTATGATGTCGTACAATGTAAAAAGGTGTAAAGGAATGGACGGCAAAGTCGATTATAAGCGCACCGCAAATGTCATTAACCAATATCAGCCGGACTTCGTTGCTATTCAAGAAGTCGAGTACAAGAACCGGGAATATCAATACGTTGATCAACTCGGCACTCTGGCATCTCTTACCAATATGGTACCTACATTCTGTGCGACAGTCAGTGATTTAATAAGAAAATATGGTATTGGCATACTTTCGCGCCAAAAGCCGCTGTCAGTTACAAAAATTAAGTTGTCAGACGCGAAAGATGACCAATATAAAGAAGACCGGTATATGGTGGTAGCCGAATTCGACGACTGCATATTCTGCAGCACTCATTTTTCAGTCGGAGAGAGCGCCCGTCTCTCTTCTGCAGGCCTGATTATAGATTTTATCAAAAACCTTAAAACCAAAAAACCTGTGTTCATAGGAGGGGACTTCAACGCTAAGCCGAATGAAAACTCGATCACAAAGCTCAAGCAGAGTTTTGAAATGCTCAATGACGAAAATGGCTATACGTTCCCAGCCAATGCACCGAACAGAACAATCGATTATCTGTTCATGTACAAGAACGAGGGAGCCGGCAAAAAAAACAGCAGCAAAGTAATTGACGAACCGGTAGCTTCGGACCACCGACCAGTATATGCCGATGTGAAGTTTGCCAAGTAATACTCGTGCGACATTATATTCCCAATTCCTTTTTTAGCCACACTTTCATTACAGGATCGGGAATGACAACTCGACGTTTTTCGATTTCTATAAGTTCTTTTTTGATCAACGCTCGTTTTACTATGCTAACATTGGCCGATGAACCAAGCTGATATTTATGTATAACCTCTTGTGTGGCAAATTCACTAATTAAATGCTTCTTGCTACCAAATAAGCAATAAGATACTGATTTTTGTAGTTGCCATACGGTACGCAATTGTTTTTGGAATGTTTTTGAATATCCTTTTTTATAGAGTAAATAAATCAGTGAATTGTTCGTATTTAAAATGTTTTATATTTTTGTGGCATAAATAAGAGATTGGTTTGGATAGAACTGAGTTGTTTAAGTAAAGTAATATATTTTGTTTATTAGTATTTAATCGTTAATGTATTGTGTGATTATTTTTGATTATCAGTTTATATTAAACAGATGAGTTTATTTATATTTTTATGAAAAACAAAATTACTAATTTGAAGTGGATTGCTGTTTTATTGTTAGCATTCCACATTTCCAGTACTTCAGCACAATGGAAAGTCGGCGTACAAGCCGGTTACACGCACAACAGTTTATCTACGGCATCCGGATATGCTTATGACCGGAATTATGATGCCCTTGGTGGTTTTACGGTAGGAGTACCTGTACAATACGAGTTTGTTGATTGGTTTGCATTGCAGGCAGATTTGTCTTATACGCAAAAGAATTACTCATCCTACCGGAGTGGCCGATATGAAGAAGTGCAAAGTGATACAAGAAACGGATTTATGCAACTTCCGGTTTATGCACGTTTTTCCTTTGGCGGGGAGAAGCTAAGAGGTTTTATAAATGCCGGTGCATATGTAGGGTACTGGGTGTCGAGTAAAACGAAAGGGGCCCAACGCCAATACTTTTACCTTATAGACCAGAAAGCTGTGGCTCCTTATCATTTTGATGAAAAAGTGCCGTTTGATTCCCGTCGTGACAACCGTTTCGATGGCGGTTTAATGGCAGGTGTAGGTTTGCAGTATCAATTGACCCCTCGTGTACAACTTCTGGCGGAAGGACGGTATTACCGCGGGCTGACTGACTTGCAAAAGAATTATATGTTGAAGCAGATACACCGTTACAATGACACATTTACATTGCAAGTCGGTTGTATGTTCACATTGGGGGACTGGAACAAAAAGAAATAACTTTAGGCTGATTATTTATCATTAATCTATAAAAACAAATGAAACATTATAATATATTCCTGGCACTGTTTGTAAGTGTCTTATTGTTTTCCTGCAGGGAAGAGAATCCTGCGGTATTTAATCCTCAAGATGAAAATGTATTTAAATCTTGGGATGATGTATTCGAATCTTATTGGAACGGAATGAATTATAGCTATGCCTTTTGGGAAGTTGATCCGACAGACTGGGATGCTGTTTACAGGGAATATAAGCCCCGTTTTCAAGAACTTGAATTCAACAGCAGTGAAGATTCGGCAACTGTAAAAGTACTGTTTGAAGAAATAACAGCCAATCTCATCGATCATCATTATGCTTTGATTTTATATAAGGATGAAAAGAGGCCGTGGTGTATGTGCCATCCTGCAAGTCAGGAAATTAAAAAAAGAGATTATTATCATGACGAGTTTTCAGAATCGAATTTGATCAATACCATTGTGGAAAATAGAAAGAAAGGGCGTATAAAAGATCTTAAGTCTACTTTTATTAGTGGCACCGGCAATGACATGAATATGTATTCTTATTGTATAGATAACTGTATTGCATATTTACGGTTAAACAGTTTTGCTATTTCTTCTAATTGGGGAAATCCGGATTTATTAGGTACACTTCAAAATTTTTTCCGTTTAATTGAAAACACTCCTGACTTAAAAGGGGTAGTGATTGATACCAGAAACAATGGAGGTGGAACTTTAAGCGATATGTATTTTATATTGTCCCCTTTGATTACAGAAGAAGTAACATTCGGATATACATGTACCAAAAACGGAATGGGGCGATTGGATTATACGCCCTGGTCACCTTTGGTTCTTTACCCTGTTAGCAAGGCTGGCGGCGATTTGGAGGGAATGGATGAAGTTTTTCCTCCTATAAAGAGAAATTTGGAAAATATTCCTATCATTGCGCTTGCAGACCTTCACTCACTTAGTATGGGGGAACTGACGCCTATGGCAATCTGCGCTTTGCCGAATGGGTGCTTTATCGGAGAACGTACCCAGGGAGGCCATGGGCCAATAAGTAATAATTTAAATGATAGTTATGCCGGAGCTTTTGAGAATGAAGCGTTTAGGGTATATACTTCTACATCGTTGACCAAGAACCTGGATGGTAACATTTATGAAGGTATTGGCTTAACTCCGGATATTGAGGCTTTGTATAATGAAACCGAATTTCTAAAAGGAAATGACACGCAATTAGAACGGGCCATTCAATATATTCATACAGGAAAATAATCATTCTTCGATAGATTTTACAAATAAAGCCTGCTTACTTTGACGGTAAACGGGCTTTGTTATTTTTCTGACCTGCCGAATATTATCTCATTACTCTTTTTCCTTAGAAAGAGAGCATTTTGCGTCTGTAACCGGTGGTTGTTTTGTATTGCTGCTTCAACTCTTCAGATAAGAAAGAATGGTCTATCAATTCTTGTACCAATGGCTTTTCCTTGATGAACTCTTCAATTTCCCGCTTTATCAGTTTGTCTGTCAGTCCGATGCGCCTTCCAAATTCTTCGAAATCCTTTCGGCTGACTTGGTGTGTGTCACTTAAATTCATACCTTCTTTAAACAGCCCTTTTTCGAGGGCGAATATCCTGGGGTCTGTCAGGTGTAATGACGTATTTATCAGGTCATACGCAGGAGAGAGACGATACTCGTTTTTTCGATTGATCAACGAAAAATTTTTCAGATGTGCGTCATCATTCAAGGAAATGAAGTTAAATACGATTAGCCTGAAGAAATGAAGTAAGTCGATACGCGCGGCTTTTACGTGGTTTCGTATCACTTCGGCACATTCTTCATAGCTGCCGTTGCAATATTTGTAATCGTTTCCGCCATTAGCTTTCGTGTATCCCATTAGTGCGGCGAAATCTTCTTGTTGATATTTTCCACCATCATATACATCAAAGCGTCGTGTCAGGTAGGCTGCTTCATCATTATTAAAAAAGCAAAGTCCGTTAGTGGCGGTTTCTATCCCATACGCTTGTGCTGCTATTTGCATGGTCAGGTGTTCATTGGCGGCACAATAGTCCCGGTTCAGTATGTGGTAACTGCTGGGGGATGGCTTTAATATATATGTTCCCTGTTCGTCTGTTTGTGTGTAACGGAGGTATGATTCTTGTTTATCAATGACTACCGAGTATTTAGGTTGTGCGCCAGACATTGAGATGCGTTTAGCATTCCGCATGGCTTCTTTAGCTTCTTTGCTATTTGTAGACGGACTGGGCACTCTTAGGTAGTGAGATACAGTTTTACCGTCGAACAACACTTTTCGGGCAGCAGGTGAATAAGTGTCAAATCCATCTGCCAGTGTCGAAGGACAAACTTTCAAAGTTATCATAGTTGAATGGGTTTAATGGTTACAGCTCCTATGGTGTCGTGTTGGGCAGTGGCAAGCAGTATGCCGAAATCGTCTTCAGCATCAATGTGCAACAGTTGTGATTGTAATTTCCGGTTCTCTCCTTCCGAAAGCATGTTAAAGAAAAAAGGAAATAGGGTTGGCGAGCGGTAAGGCTCTTTTCGTAAAGGCAAAGTTAAACTGATAGGTGGATATTTCTCTTCCTCTAAATAAGAAGGAGCATAGGTGAATGTATATTCTCCGTTGTTTTCTTCTGTCAGTGTTCCGGATTTGATGCCATGTAAGTATACTTCACATTGTCTCATGATTCAATTCCTTTAGTTTGATGTTTATTTGCAGGCCAAGCGTGTCAAGTATGGCTAATAGCGTTTCCAATTTCGGATTGCCCTCTCCACGTTCGATGGCTACCAGCGTGTTAATGCCCACTCCGGCCAGTTCGGAGAGTTCCAGTTGATTGACTTTTAAACTCTTCCTGCGTTCTTTGATAAGTTGTCCTATTTCTTTCGTATTCACAGTATAGTGTGATTTTGAAACAAAAGTAGCTATTTTGAATTGAAAAAACAATTAAAATCACAATAAATTGTGATTTTAGTCTGATAATGCAACTTGAAGAAGTATGAAGATTCGAAATTCACTATACATTGTGAATTTTTGAATCTTCTTTTTAATCCCATATTCGATAGATTTTACAAATAAAGCCTGCTTGCTTTGACGGTAAGCGGGCTTTGTTGTAATTTTTGAAAACTATTATTGGGAGAAGAAACAGATTGGAAAAAGCCGGAAGCTTTTATAAGGCAATGTTAAAATTTAAAATAAATATAGAAAATTCAATTCCCTGAAAGTTGTAGAAAATCATATATTTTCGCGATTTTTGCAACCCTATTTTTGAATCATATGCGTTAAAAATCAATGCATTACGTTGGTTGTATGTGATAATATCTTTATATATTTGTTGCGTTTGACGCCGCTTTCCGTATTTAATCCGCGTTGTTTGCGTAAATCTGCGTCTAAAATAATATCTACGTCAAACGGTGGTATATAAATAGGGTAATAACAAATATGAACGATAAATATATATGAAAATGAAAACAAAACTACAAGGTCTATGTCCCTCATGCAGACCTCTGCAGGCACTTGCGGCAAGTGCATATCTGCTTGCCGCCGTGCTGCTTGCTTCTTCCTGTACGGCAGAGTCCGACAAGACAGACCGTACCCCGGCAGACGGAACCGGCAGTGCAAACAAACGCGAAGTGCTTCTTTCCTTTAAGAACAAACTTACCGTAGCCACAACCAAATCGGAAACAAAAGCAGATGCCCCCATTGCCACCAAAGAAGAAAACGCAATCTCCACGCTGGATATTTATGTGTTCGCTTCTACGGACGAGGCAGGCACTTACACCTACCGCGAACGCTTCGCCTACCGCCCGGAAGGAGTGGCTTTGCCGGCAGGAGCCAATAAACTGAACCTCGCTGTCGGTACGGACGACGCTACCACCACCGCCCTGCTTGAACTCCAAAAAGGCATGTTCGTACGCCTTTACTGCCTTGCCAACCAGACCGAACTGGTGAATACGGCAGGCGATAAGGTGGAGGACGCTTACTTCCAGCCACTCGAATACACGATGGAAACCGGGAACCTTGTCGAAGGGACACCTTCTGAAACAGACTTTCAAAAGCTCCATTCCCCGTTGCTTTCAGCGACAGGCACGGCATTGAACCTCCCCCTTCCGATGGTCGGTTCGCAAACCGTCCCCATCGACCTGACCGACTTCGGTTCTTCCGCACGCGTACAAACCGGATTTAAACTGACACGTACAATGGCCCGCTTTGATGTGAGCAATGTGGAGACTGATTCCAAATTCCATCTGGAATCCATCTCGATGGGTAACGGACGGAAGGGAGTTTCTTTCTTCCCCGTCAAAGTATATGGCACGTCTCCTGCGGCGGGTGATGATTTGATAACTTATCCTGAACGTACTTTTGAAGGCGACAAAGCCAATGAAGGCCTGCAAGTATCTGCTTTCTACAGCTATCCAAGCCCTTCGGAAGATAAAGGTTACCTGATACTGAAAGGAACCTATCAGGTAAACCTGACAGAGACAAAATACGTAACCTACCGGATACCTTTTGAACAGCCCACAGCCGATGGCGGTTCGGTTGCGCTTGAAATAAACAATAACCATAGATACACCATCGGCATTACCAAAGCGGATGAATACCACTTGGACTTCACACTGGATGTAGCCGAATGGGATGAAGGCGGCGAGATAGACGGCCTCGACCCGACTGCCGGTTCCGGTGACTTTGCTTTCGACCCGGACGGGATAGCAAACGCCGCAACGACTTTTGATGAAACTAACAAAACGGTAACGATGCTTCTTGCCGATGGCAGCAAGTTTTCCCTTTCCACAACCGCCAACTCTACCATGTCTTGCGCCATCCGGTATGCCGGAAGCAATAAGAACTGCGACTGGCTGGAAGTAAAAGAAGACCCGGCAACAAAGGCTGTAACCGCTTCCACCATCTCCGGCACGGAACATAAGTATATTATCTCCATGAAGGCGGATTATACCGGAGGCATTTATCCCCGTGGAATCATCCGTTTTATCGATGACGCTACCGGAAAAAGCAATACGCTGCTTGTCGAAGCATTGTCTTTTGTTCCCGAGCTTACCCAATCTGCGTCTGACGGTACAAGCAGTTTTGCAGACAACAAGCTAATTTTGAAAGCAACATCATCTGTTGTAACACCTTCCGTAACGCTTACCGTCAATTGTCAGGGTGGCAGCAAACTGGCTGATTTCCCCGAATGGATGACCGTGGATAAAACGGAAAGCAGCAATGATGAAGACACGTATAAGTTTGAAGTGAAAGTGGATAAGGACGGCTTCCCGACTGCCAATCCGGGCGAGGTTACCTTTAAATTCCAACATAAACTGGATGCATTGAAAGAAGTGCCCGTAACGCTGGCAATAGAGGATGAACCCTCGCTGGCTATAACCGGCGGTGTCACCAAAGATGATGACGCTAAAACATTGCGGATAAACCCGACAGGCGGAACCCGAACTTTCAATATCGTTATCAAATCCTTGTTTGCTTCCTCTGTTAGCAGTGAATACGATGTAGCATACGGAGCCGGTCAGAATTGGTTAAGCGGCAGTGATGCCACAAGCATAACCAATAACCGCCGCCAGTATACTTATAGCGGAAATGTTACTGCCGCTTCCGGTAGTGATGCTGCCTATCAGGCACATAAAGCCAATCTGAAAATCTCCGTTCCCGGTCAGGAAATAAAGGAATACGGTTTTTACCGCAGTGCCAATACGGTCACTTATCCTGTCAGCGATACGAAACAGTATACCGCCATCCAAATGACGGGAAAAGACGGTAAAACGTATTATTGGTCTCCTGTTAATTTGGGTGCTACCGAAATACCTACTACCGTACCAGCCGCTTCTTCAACAGCCGGTGGTACAAATGACATTACAACCACTTGTGGTTTGTTATACCAGTGGGGTCGTCAATACGGATTCACAAATACCAACAATAGTAATATCACCAATGCGGAAAAGTTTGATGGTAAAACCGACCCGTTAGGTTTCCCAACTGGTGAGGGTGCTCTTGCCGATATGAGCCCTTGGAATAAAAAGTTTATCGTATATAGTAGTTCTTCCCCTAATACCCAAGGTAACTGGTTACGTTTTGAAGATGGAAAGGATAACCCGTCAAGCAGTAGTATGGTTGCTGATGCTTGGTATCAGCAGTTATGGAACCTCGATGAGGTAGCCAATTCTGCAGTCGATGCCACCAAGACAGCCCGTAAGACACCTTCTGATCCTTGCCCTGCCGGTTGGCGTGTTCCTACTATGGCTGAATGGGTAGCTATAGGTGCCGATAATTCCAGTTCCGGTAAAAGTTATAGTAATAATATCCTGAAAATAAGTGCAGCGAACAGTCTTCAGTTACTTTTGCCTGCTGCGGGCTGTCGGCTCTACAGTGGTGGTTCGTCCAACGGTCAGGGTTCCTACGGCTACTACTGGTCGTCCTCAGTGCCGTCCAGTAGTACGTACGCCCGTAGCGTGTACTTCGGCAGTGCTACGTTCTACCAGGACACCGGCCTCAGGGCGAACGGGTTCTCGGTTAGGTGTCTCCAAGAATAAAAAGGTCGGCGAATTGCCGACCGCATTCGATTGATTCGATTCATTTGATTTATTTGATTTTTGGAGGAAGAGAAAGACCCGCCGTAAGGCGGGTTGATTTTTAGTGAGTTATAATACGGATATTATGAATCTGAAAAATAAATTAGAAGCAGAGCGGCAAGACGAGCCGTTGATTCTTTTATATATGGAAGGAATCTTCTGGAAAGCCTATGAGCAATCTGCAATGCGGTTTGCCAAAGAAGTCAAAGCATACAAGTTGCAAAAACGTTTTATTAAAACCGTTAATGGGGAAGTGGTGTCGATGGGGTTTCCAAACAGCAGTTTGCAGGAAGTGCTGAAAGGATGGGAGTTTGTCCGGATGAACGACAAGCTGCTTTCTTTCCATACGAAAACAGCGTTTACTGCTGCTGAATTTGAAGAATGGAAATCTGCGCTTCCTTTGGAAAGCGAAGCTGTTTCTGAGGCATTGGGAACTGTCTCCACCGGAAAAACAGGGAACTGTTTCTCTGAAACCGAACGCCAGGTGTTGTCCCAACTACTGGCTTTCAGGGTTGAAGCGGCTTCTCCATTGCAGTGTATGATGCTGGTTTCAGATTTACAAGCGTTGCTGAAACAATGATTTATGATAATTTGCCTGTTTACAAGGCCACATACGATTTGCTGTTGCAAATATTCCGGATGAACCGGAATTTCCAGCGTGACTATCGCTATACGTTGGGCGAGAATGTGAAAAATGAATTGATAGCATTGCTGGTTTGCATCTATTATGCCAATTCCACAGTACAAAAGGCCGTGTATTTGCAAAAGGCAAAGGAACATATGGTGAGAGTGAAGTTGCAGGTACGCCTGTTGATGGATTTGAAACAAATTAGTCTGAAACAATATGCTACGGCTGCCGAGCAGATGGAGTCTGTCTCGAAACAGCTTACGGCATGGTATAAATCGAGTGAAAAGAAATAAAAAAGCGGTTAGTCGAGAGTGCCGGTTGCCAAGGTTACCGGCAGGGTGACGTGTAAATTCAGTAACCTACTGGCAGAGTAAAAGGACGCGAGGGGCAGGATGAGTACCCGTGTTTCTGTTAGTTAATCGAACCGGTTGCCGGAATGTTTGCTTAAGTGCATCCGTTCTGTCAATTATTAAAGTGGTTACTTTTTTGCCTGCTGCGGGCTATCGGAACAACAGTAATGGTTCGTCCAACAATCAGGGTTCCAACGGCAACTACTGGTCGTCCTCAGTGCCGTCCAGTAGTACGAACGCCCGTAACGTGAACTTCAACAGTGCTACGTTCAACCAGGACACAAACAACAGGGCGAACGGGTTCTCGGTTAGGTGTCTCCAAGCATTTACAAACCGCTTTTTTTACTATTATGGATAGAATCAGGTGATGGATTTGATAGAAGATATATTTAGGGCATATTTTGAAGCCCGTGCTGGAAAACGGAATTCGGTGAACCAGCTCCGGTTTGAACTGAATCTTGAAGAGAATCTGGTGGAGCTTTACCATGAAATAAAGGAACGCCGTTATCAGGTGGGCAGGAGTATCTGTTTTATGGTGGAATATCCGGTGAAACGGGAAGTGTTTGCCGCCGATTTCCGCGACCGTATCATCCATCACCTGCTGTTCAATTATATTTCTCCCATTTTTGAACGGGTATTTATCAACGACTGTTATTCCTGCCGGAAAGGCAAAGGAACCATGTATGGTGTCAGGCGGCTGGATAAGCATATCCGTAGCTGTTCGCAAAATTACACCTGCGACTGCTATGTGCTCAAACTCGATTTGCAGGGCTATTTTATGAATATAAACCGCCGGATATTGTATGATGCCATACTCAAAGTGCTTGAAAAGTATGGCTATCTGGTTATGCCTGACAGTATCCATTGGGAAGATTCGGAGGAATACGAACTTGTGAGATACCTTTTGCCGCTTATCGTGTTCAATGACCCGATTTTGAACTGTGTGCGGCGTGGAAACCTGTCGGACTGGGAGGGCTTGCCACCTTCGAAAAGCCTGTTCCATTCGCCTCCCGGTTGCGGTTTGCCTATCGGGAACCTTACATCGCAGTTGTTCAGCAATATTTATTTGACTCCATTCGATAATTATGTGAAAAGGGAGTTGGGCATCAAACATTATGGCCGGTATGTGGATGATTTTTTTCTTGTCCACGAAGATAAGGAAGCCTTGAAAAGAATGGTTCCCGAAATCCGGGATTTCCTTTGGGAAACTTTGCATGTGAAGCTGCATCCGCGTAAAATTGTGTTGCAGCATTATCGGCGTGGCGTCGATTTCCTTGGGGCGGTGGTAAAGCCGGGGCGTATCTACATCCAGAACCGGGCAAAACGGAAGTTTGCGTCCGAAATGTCTTATTGGGATAACAGGTTGGGGTTCGATGGTGTGCCGCTCGCCGTTTCCCATCTGTGCAAGATGCGTGCGTCCGTTAATTCTTATCTGGGTATCATGCAGCATTTCAAAACCCGGAATATAAAAAAAGAAATATTGGAGGGCTGTTCGTCCGTTTTCCGTTACGGGTATTTTAATAACGGTTGGAACAAGTATATTCTGTATAAACATCCGAAGAATTTGTCGGGCGGATAAGGAAATGGTCGGTTTTAGGGAAGAACCGGCCTTTTGTGGCGCAGGTGTCAAATTGCCTGCGCTACAATAAATATGGAAAAAAAAATTGAAACGGTTGGAGAACCTGTTCGGGGGCAAAGACCCCAATGTCCCTCTTTTTGAAAAGAAACTTTCGTTGATGAGTGCCAAAACACGCGAAAGACGTTTGAACGAACTGTGCAGCCTCGCTTTTGGGGATTATGAAGAACTTCCCCGCAAATACCGTAAGTTCGTTTATCTTTACCTGAGGCACAACCGTGCCTGCTATGTCGATTATCTGGTATCCCATTCTGTATTAGGCAAGTTCCGTTATTCCCTGAATAACCCGGAGTTATTGTTGCCTGTGTTGCATGTCCTCGAGAATGCAGGCAGGAGTGGACGTATCTCGTATGCGCATTTGGCAAGCCTGCTTCTGCTTGTGTTTGATTACCCGTATGCCTTGGGTACTTTAAAGCAGTATTTATCCAATGTTCCCGAAGCCGAACTTTTGCATGATTTTCTGGAATTGGTGGCGGAAATAAGGATCCAGGGAGAAGAAAAAGGCAAGAAATGGTAAAAAAGCAGGGATTTCGTTTCTTGTAAAAGCCGGATAAATCGGTTTTTTTGTTTTTAGATACGGTTTAATAATCTGTTAACCAGTGGTTTGGTTGTGTGCTGTTTCAACTATTTGTCGCTTTGGGGCGGCTCTACCTTTGCCCTGTGTTCAATAGTGGACATCTAAACAATTAAATTTTAAGTAGTATGGCACAAGGATTTAAATTAGTGCTGCGTCCGTCGAAGCCGGGCGTAAAGGATTCAGAGAAAATGTATTATGCGGTTTCTAAAAACACCGGTTTTACCGACCTGAAACATTTGTGTAAAATGATTTCGGCCCGAAGTACCGTATCGAGTGCGGATGTGAAGGCGGTTCTCGACAACCTGAATTTTGTATTGGATATGGAATTGCAGGCCGGGCGTATCGTACAATTGGGTGAATTTGGGAATTTCCGGATTTCGGTGAGCAGCGACGGGGTTTCCGAAGAAAAAAAGTTTGATAACAGCATGTTGCGTGCACCTAAAATCGTATTCACTCCGGGTAGCGAACTTCGTGATACAAAGAAAACACTCGATTACACGAAGATAACGCCGGAAGGAACAAAAACGGGAAGTGGCGAGAGTGATGGCGATAAACCGTCTGAACTCTGATGTTCGGGAAACACGGTAAGAAATGAAAAGGTTTCTGACCATCCAGTTATTCATGGCAGTCCTGCTCGTATTGAGCGGGATTGTCCTGATATTCTCCGGATTCTGGGTAGCGCCGGAGGGGGAAATACACAACAGTGTTTTAGTGGCGTTTGGCGAGGTCGGCACTTTTGCCGGGGCTTTGTTCGGGGTAGATTATTCTTATAAATTGAAAAATAATGAAGACGGGAGAGAAAATAAGTAAACTTTTGGTTTTTATTCATGCTGTTGTGCGTACCTTATATTATGCTTTATGCAGGAAGAAAAAAGATGAAAAAAAAGCATGAAAATATTTGGAGCGTAATAGGTAGAACACTACTTTTGCACCCGCATTCGAGAGAGAACGGCAGTACAAGACATGATGGAGGAGAGGTAAGATAAATCAAGAGCAGGGGATGAGGTTAGCCAGTCTAAGCAATATGTCCAACCACTTCTGAGAGTCGGAGAAAAAACTTCAAATATTTTTGCCGAAAAATTTGGCAGATAAAAAAAACTCCTTACCTTTGCAGCCGCAATCGCAAAACAAACGAAAGCAAAAGTTCTTTGAAAGATTTACATATCAACTAAAGTAGTACAAGAAAACGTAGAAATACGAACATACCGTCAAGGAAAAGAGACTACGATAAAAAGGATAGTTATATCCTGGGCAAGACAAACAAAATTAACAACGAAGAGTTTGATCCTGGCTCAGGATGAACGCTAGCGACAGGCTTAACACATGCAAGTCGAGGGGCAGCGGGGAGTAGCAATACTCTGCCGGCGACCGGCGCACGGGTGAGTAACGCGTATGCAACTTACCTATCAGAGGGGGATAGCCCGGCGAAAGTCGGATTAATACCCCATAAAACAGGGGTCCCGCATGGGAATATTTGTTAAAGATTCATCGCTGATAGATAGGCATGCGTTCCATTAGGCAGTTGGCGGGGTAACGGCCCACCAAACCGACGATGGATAGGGGTTCTGAGAGGAAGGTCCCCCACATTGGTACTGAGACACGGACCAAACTCCTACGGGAGGCAGCAGTGAGGAATATTGGTCAATGGGCGCGAGCCTGAACCAGCCAAGTCGCGTGAAGGATGAAGGTTCTATGGATTGTAAACTTCTTTTATATGGGAATAAAATGCGGGACGTGTCCCGTTTTGTATGTACCGTATGAATAAGCATCGGCTAACTCCGTGCCAGCAGCCGCGGTAATACGGAGGATGCGAGCGTTATCCGGATTTATTGGGTTTAAAGGGTGCGTAGGTCGTAATTTAAGTCAGCGGTGAAAGTTTGTGGCTCAACCATAAAATTGCCGTTGAAACTGGATTACTTGAGTGTGTTTGAGGTAGGCGGAATGCGTGGTGTAGCGGTGAAATGCATAGATATCACGCAGAACTCCGATTGCGAAGGCAGCTTACTAAACCATAACTGACACTGAAGCACGAAAGCGTGGGGATCAAACAGGATTAGATACCCTGGTAGTCCACGCAGTAAACGATGATTACTAGGAGTTTGCGATACAATGTAAGCTCTACAGCGAAAGCGTTAAGTAATCCACCTGGGGAGTACGCCGGCAACGGTGAAACTCAAAGGAATTGACGGGGGCCCGCACAAGCGGAGGAACATGTGGTTTAATTCGATGATACGCGAGGAACCTTACCCGGGTTTGAACGCATATGGACCGGAGTGGAAACATTCTTTCTAGCAATAGCCATTTGCGAGGTGCTGCATGGTTGTCGTCAGCTCGTGCCGTGAGGTGTCGGCTTAAGTGCCATAACGAGCGCAACCCTTATCACTAGTTACTAACAGGTGAAGCTGAGGACTCTGGTGAGACTGCCAGCGTAAGCTGTGAGGAAGGTGGGGATGACGTCAAATCAGCACGGCCCTTACATCCGGGGCGACACACGTGTTACAATGGTGGGGACAAAGGGCAGCTACCTGGTGACAGGATGCCAATCTCCAAACCCCATCTCAGTTCGGATCGAAGTCTGCAACCCGACTTCGTGAAGCTGGATTCGCTAGTAATCGCGCATCAGCCATGGCGCGGTGAATACGTTCCCGGGCCTTGTACACACCGCCCGTCAAGCCATGGGAGCCGGGGGTACCTGAAGTCCGTAACCGCAAGGATCGGCCTAGGGTAAAACTGGTGACTGGGGCTAAGTCGTAACAAGGTAGCCGTACCGGAAGGTGCGGCTGGAACACCTCCTTTCTGGAGCACAGAGATATGACTATGGTGGTTTCATAAACAAGACAGTATGGTCTTGTACTACGGTTGAATATGTATTTATATAGATTTTTTCGGGGGATTAGCTCAGCTGGCTAGAGCATCTGCCTTGCACGCAGAGGGTCAACGGTTCGAATCCGTTATTCTCCACAAAAAAGGGATATAGGACAACATAGTTGCTTAATTGTCAACTGTCACTTGTCAACTGTCACCTGAATAAGATCTTTGACGTATTGGACAACTTCAAAAATAAAGTAACAAAACAGAGCAAGCTGAAGATATATCAATCCGGCACTAAGCGGTGCCGTGTATAAAGAAAGTAAGCAAGGGCAGACGGTGGATGCCTTGGCTCTCGGAGGCGAAGAAGGACGTGATAAGCTGCGATAAGCTTCGGGTAGGTGCAAATAACCTTTGATCCGAGGATTTCCGAATGGGGCAACCCGGTTGGTAGAAGGCCAACCATTCCGTAAGGAAGGCAAACGTGGGGAACTGAAACATCTAAGTACCCATAGGAGAAGAAAACAACAGTGATTCCGCAAGTAGTGGCGAGCGAACGCGGAACAGCCCAAACCGTTGTTGTTTAGGCAACAACGGGGTAGTAGGACCACGACGTGGCAAGAAATCAGGGAAGTGGAACGTTCTGGAAAGGACGGCAACAAACGGTGACAGCCCGGTACACGACTCCCTGACGCAGCCTAGTGGTATCCTGAGTAGCGCGGGACACGAGAAATCCTGTGTGAAACAGCGGGGCCCATCCCGTAAGGCTAAATACTCCCGAGAGACCGATAGCGAACCAGTACCGTGAGGGAAAGGTGAAAAGAACCTCGAACAGAGGAGTGAAATAGACCCTGAACCCGTCTGCCTACAAGCGGTCGGAGCCATTTTAAGTGGTGACGGCGTGCCTTTTGCATAATGAACCTACGAGTTACTTTCTCCGGCAAGGTTAAGTATTTCAGGTACGGAGCCGAAGCGAAAGCGAGTCTTAACAGGGCGGCATAGTCGGAGGGAGTAGACGCGAAACCAAGTGATCTACCCTTGGTCAGGTTGAAGGTTGGGTAACACCAACTGGAGGACCGAACCGGTAAGCGTTGAAAAGCTTTCGGATGAACTGAGGGTAGGGGTGAAAGGCTAATCAAACTTGGAGATAGCTCGTACTCCCCGAAATGCATTTAGGTGCAGCCTTTATTTAGTATAGCATGAGGTAGAGCGACTGATTGGATGCGAGGGCTTCACCGCCTATCAAGTCCAGATAAACTCCGAATGCGTGCTATATATTGATAAGGAGTGAGGGCGCGGGTGCTAAGGTCCGCGTCCGAGAGGAGAAGAATCCAGACCATCAGCTAAGGTCCCCAAATAACGGTTAAGTTGAACTAACGAAGTCAGACTGCAGAGACAGCTAGGATGTTGGCTTGGAAGCAGCCATTCATTTAAAGAGTGCGTAACAGCTCACTAGTCGAGGAGTCCGGCGTGGATAATACTCGGGCATAAACCGTTTACCGAAGCTATGGATCTCGTAAGAGATGGTAGGGGAGCATTCCAGTGGCGTCGAAGGTGAGGGATAACCCTTGCTGGAGTAACTGGAAAAGCAAATGTAGGTATAAGTAACGATAAAGGGGGTGAGAAACCCCCTCGCCGAAAGACTAAGGTTTCCTGATCAACGTTAATCGGATCAGGGTAAGTCGGGGCCTAAGGATAAGCCGAACGGCGATTCCGATGGAAGAAAGGGTTAATATTCCCTTACTAGTACAGTGAGCGATGTGGAGACGGAGAAGTGACAATCCTGCCATCTGACGGAATAGGTGGTTAAAGGGTGTAGACGTCGATGGGTGTAGGCAAATCCGCACCCAGAGTCGAACCTGACAGTATGCCGAGTGCTTGCACAAGGCAAAATGGATGTAAACAGGCTCCCTAGAAAATCCGCTAAGCATATCATTGTAGTACCCGTACCACAAACGGACACACGTAGTTGGGTTGAAAATACTGAGGCGCTCGAGTGATTCACGGTTAAGGAACTAGGCAAATTGACCCTGTAACTTCGGGATAAAGGGTCCCACTGTAACAGGTGGGCGCAGAGAATAGGTCCAGGCAACTGTTTAACAAAAACACATGGCTGTGCGAAATAGAAATATGAAGTATACAGCCTGACACCTGCCCGGTGCTGGAAGGTTAAGAGGAGATGTCATCGCAAGAGACGCATTGAATTGAAGCCCCAGTAAACGGCGGCCGTAACTATAACGGTCCTAAGGTAGCGAAATTCCTTGTCGGGTAAGTTCCGACCTGCACGAATGGTGTAATGATCTGGACACTGTCTCAACCGTGAGCTCGGTGAAATTGTAGTATCGGTGAAGATGCCGATTACCCGCGATGGGACGAAAAGACCCCGTGAACCTTTACTATAGCTTTACATTGAATTTGGGCACTTGATGTGTAGGATAGGCCGGAGGCCATGAAGCAGGTACGCCAGTATTTGTGGAGCCGTCGTTGAAATACGGCCCTTTGATTGTTTGAGTTCTAACCCGCGGCATGCGGGGACACTGTATGGTGGGTAGTTTGACTGGGGTGGTCGCCTCCAAAAGAGTAACGGAGGCTTCTAAAGGTACCCTCAGACCGATTGGTAACCGGTCGCAGAGTGTAATGGCATAAGGGTGCTTGACTGGGAGACAAACAAGTCGATCAGGTAGGAAACTAGAGCATAGTGATCCGGTGGTTCCGCATGGAAGGGCCATCGCTCAAAGGATAAAAGGTACTCCGGGGATAACAGGCTGATCATTCCCAAGAGCTCATATCGACGGAATGGTTTGGCACCTCGATGTCGGCTCGTCACATCCTGGGGCTGGAGAAGGTCCCAAGGGTTGGGCTGTTCGCCCATTAAAGTGGCACGCGAGCTGGGTTCAGAACGTCGTGAGACAGTTCGGTCTCTATCTATCGTGGGCGTAGGAGATTTGAGGGGTTCTGACACTAGTACGAGAGGACCGTGTTGGACAGACCACTGGTTTACCGGTTGTACCGCCAGGTGCACCGCCGGGTATCTAAGTCTGGATTGGATAAGTGCTGAAAGCATCTAAGTACGAAGCCAGCCTCAAGATAAGATCTCCCTAAAGGGTCGTTGTAGACTACAACGTTGATAGGCTACAGGTGTAAGGGCAGTAATGTCGAAGCCGAGTAGTACTAATAGCCCGAGACTTTCTTATACAAGAAGGATTGATATATCAGCAGATGGCGAAAGCCATATGGCTCGAAGAGTTACTCCAAAATATGGAGTTGTCCAGTCAAAATCTTAATAAACGATATTAAGGTGGTTATAGCGTTGGGGATCCACCTCTTCCCATTCCGAACAGAGAAGTTAAGCCCAACCACGCCGATGGTACTGCGTAAAAGTGGGAGAGTAGGTAGCCGCCGTCTTAAATAAGCGAAAGCTTAGAGAGGAAAAGGAGTTAGTCGAAAGGCTGACTCCTTTTTTCGTATATAGTGAAATGGATAAGCATGGAACGAAGAACGAGGTTTACGGATAACGCGGATAGGGCGGATTGGAACGGATTTTTTTAAATAAAAATAATTCTTATCCGTCTTGATCCGCCCAATCCGTGTTATCCGCGAACCTCGTTCTTCAATTTTACTATATAAATTTTATGTATAGAGAACAATTTTGTGGAATTATTCCACAGGCTAAGTAAGTATTCAACAACAAGGGAGGACTTGGTTTGGAGTTTTATTTGCTTAATTATTAGGAGTGTAATGTTTTTTAACGCGATTACTAAAACTTTGGTACGATTATTTCATTCTTAAAATATGATAGTAGATTTAAATCTTATTTATAGGTAGTAGAAATATGGAAGGAGAAAGATTGATTAGGGGTAGTTTATTTTTAGCGCTTTTATTGATTTTGACAACAGGGTGCCGGCGTAAGCAAGAAGCTATGGCTCCGCTTGTTATTGTTGAAAAACCTTCAAAGAAAGATGTGCAGATTTTTGGAGAATATGTGGGACGTATTCGCGCTGCACGTTTTGTAGAAGTACATGCACGTGTGGAAGGGTATCTGGAACAGATGTTGTTTGTGGAAGGTAAAGAGGTAAAACAAAATGAACCGTTGTTTATAATCAACTCTGCTTTATATAAAGCGAAAGTGGAAAAGGCAAGGGCACAGTTGAAGAAAAATGAAGCACAGGCAGCTAAAGCACGCCGCGATGTGGAACGCCTGAAACCTTTGTATGAACAACATGCCGCAAGCCAGTTGGATTTGGATAATGCATTGGCTTCATTGGATGATGCAGAAGCAAATATAGCAATGAGTAAAGCGGACCTGGATCAGGCTTCATTGGAGCTGAGTTATACAACGGTGACATCTCCGTTGTCCGGATATATCAGCGAACGTTTTGTCGATGTAGGTGCTCTGGTTGGACCGGGCGTTAATTCCAAGCTTGCTGCGGTGGTAAAGAGCGATACCGTACTGGTAGATTTTAAAATGACAGCCTTGGATTACCTTCGCGCAGAAAGAAGAAATGTAAAATTCGGCGAACAGGATACCACCCGTTCCTGGCAGCCTACTGTAACGGTAACATTGGCGGATGATTCCGAATATCCGGTAAAAGGTATTGTAGACTTTGCCGACCCGCTGGTTGACCCGCAAACCGGAACATTCGGGGTTCGTGCCGAACTACCGAATCCCCAGCAGAAATTACTTCCGGGACAGTTTACTAAAGTGAAGCTGCTTCTCGATGTACGGGAACGTGCTATTGTGGTTCCCCGGAAAGCGATTTCCATTGAAAAGGGTGGAGCCTTTATTTATATTGTCCGCCGCGATAATATAGCAGAAAAGCGTTTTGTACAGACCGGACCTGAAATAGATAATAATATCGTTATAGAACGTGGTTTGGGCGAGAACGAACAAGTAGTTACCGAAGGGTATCATAAATTGACACCGGGTATGCTGGTTCAGCCCGTTCCTGCCGACGACGATAAAGCGATTGAAGCATTAAGAGAGGAGGTTGGAGAATGAAGCCGGGATTTTTTATAGACCGTCCTGTTTTCTCGACCGTACTTTCGCTGGTTATTGTTATTGTCGGGATAATCGGGCTGGTGATGCTGCCTGTGGACCAGTATCCGCAGATTACGCCGCCGGTTGTGAAAATTAGTGCCTCATACCCCGGTGCAAGTGCTTTGACGGTATCGCAGGCTGTAGCAACTCCTATCGAACAGGAGCTGAATGGTACTCCCGGTATGATTTATATGCAGAGTAGCAGTTCCAATTCAGGAGGCTTGACCATTACGGTTACTTTTGATGTAAATGCGAATCCGGACCTTTCGGCTGTAGAAATACAGAACCGTGTGAAACTGGCGGAATCCCGTTTGCCGGCAGATGTCGTGCAGAATGGTATTACAGTGGAAAAGCAATCGGCAAGCCAGTTGATGACTCTGAGTTTGTTGTCCGATGACCCACGGTTTGATGAAATTTACCTGAGTAACTTTGCTACGATTAACGTGTTGGACGTACTGCGCCGTATACCCGGTGTGGGGCGTGTATCCAATGTCGGTAGCCGTTACTATGGAATGCAGATTTGGGTATATCCGGACCGCCTTGCCAATATGGGATTGACGGTAAAGGATTTGCAGAATGCGTTGAAGGACCAGAACAGTGAGTCGGCTGCCGGTGAATTGGGCAAGCAGCCTGTACTGGATGTGGATATCACGCTTCCTGTAACGGCCCGCGGACGTTTGTCGACAGTAAAAGAATTTGAAGATATAGTAGTACGTGCTAATCCGGACGGCTCGATTGTCCGTATTCGCGATGTGGCAAGGGTATCGCTGGAAGCTTCGTCTTATTCAACCGAAAGTGGATTGAATGGAAAAAATGCGGCGATTCTGGCTATTTATATGTTGCCGGGCGCAAATGCTCTGGAAGTTGCAACGAACGTGAAGAATGCAATGAAGGAAATCAGCCAGAATTTTCCGGAAGGACTGGAATATAAATTTCCTTTTGATGCGACCGAATATATTTCACAGTCAATTCATGAGGTGTACAAGACGTTGTTTGAAGCTTTGTTTCTGGTTGTACTTGTGGTATTCCTGTCTTTACAGAACTGGCGTGCCGCTTTGATACCGACTATCGCAGTGCCCATTTCTTTGATTGGAACCTTCGGCTTCATGTTGATAATGGGCTTCTCATTGAATATGCTGACCTTGCTTGGTTTGATTCTTGCCATTGGTATTGTGGTAGATGATGCGATTGTGGTAGTGGAGAATGTGGAGCGTATCATGAATGAAGAAGGGCTTTCCGCCCGTGAGGCAACGCATCGTGCGATGCGTGAATTGTCGGGGGCTTTGATTGCCACTTCTATGGTATTGGCGGCTGTATTTGTGCCTGTCAGTTTCCTGAGTGGAATTACCGGAGCTTTGTACCGCCAGTTTTCAATCACGATTGTTGTGTCTGTATTGCTTTCTACTGTGGTGGCCCTGACATTGAGTCCAGCCATGTGTGCGATTATTTTGCGTCCGAGTTCCCATAAGAAAAAGAATATCGTTTTCCGCAAAATAAATGAATGGTTGGCGAAAGGAAATCATAAATATGTGCATTTGCTGAAACGTGCCGTGACGAATCCGAAACGGATATTGGCCGGTTTTGGTATGGCGATTGTCTTTATTTTCGTTCTGAACCGTGTGATACCCACCAGTTTTATTCCGGAAGAAGACCAGGGATTCTTTACTGTTGAGCTGGTGATGCCGGAAGGTGCAACATTGGAGCGTACCCGTAAAGTAACAGACCGTGCCATTGAATTTCTCGATAAATTACCGGCTGTAGCCTATGTACAGAATGTGACGGGTAGCAGTACGAGAGTCGGAACTTCTCAAAGCCGTTCTACATTGACCGTAATATTGAAACCTTGGGAAGAACGTAAGTCATCAGGCATGAAGGTGGAAGATGTGATGGAAGTGGCACGCAAGGAATTTCTTTTCTATCCGGAAATTCTTGCTTATTTCAGCCGTCCGCCTGTTATTCCCGGATTAGGGGAAAGCGGAGGTATAGAGATGCAACTCGAAGCCCGTGGAGATGCCGGTTGGGAAAATCTGGTGGCTGCAGCAGATACGTTTATGCTTTATGCATCCCAATCACCCGAATTAAGAGGCGTTTCGTCGGCTATGCAGGCAGAGATACCGCAGTTGTACTTTAATGTAGACCGCGACCGCGCTAAATTTTTAGGTATCCCTTTGACGGATATTTTTTCAACAATGAAAGCTTATCTGGGCTCTGTCTATGTGAACGACTTTAATATGTTCAACCGTATTTATAAGGTCTATATCCAGGCTGAAGCGCCTTATCGTGCGACACAGGATGATCTGGGACTCTTTTTCGTACGGGCACAGAATGGTTCGATGATTCCGCTTACGGCTCTCGGAACGACCAGTTATACAACCGGTCCGGGTACAATCAAGCGTTTCAATATGTTTACAACGGCTGCAATCAGTGCGGTAGCGGCTCCGGGATACAGTTCCGGTGAAGCGATGGCTGCCATGCAACGGATTGCCCGCGAACATTTGCCGGATAATATAGGTATTGAATGGAGCGGTCTTTCTTATCAGGAGAAAAAGGCGGGCGGACAAACCGGATTTGTACTTGCGCTTGTGTTCCTGTTTGTATTCCTGTTCCTGGCAGCACAGTATGAAAGTTGGATTGTGCCTATCTCCGTTTTGCTTTCACTTCCGATAGCGGCATTGGGGGCTTATCTTGGTATTTGGGTGACAGGATTGCATAATGATATTTATTTCCAGATCGGATTGGTTACGCTGATAGGTCTGGCTGCTAAAAATGCGATCTTGATTGTAGAGTTTGCAAAAGTTCAGGTCGATGCGGGGGTGAGTGCTGTGGAAGCAGCTATTCATGCAGCCCAGATGCGTTTCCGACCGATTTTGATGACTTCTCTGGCTTTTGTGTTGGGTATGCTTCCGATGGTTCTGGCAACCGGACCGGGTTCGGCATCACGCCATAGTATCGGAACCGGGGTATTTTTCGGAATGCTTGTGGCCATTACAGTAGGTATTGTACTGGTTCCTTTCTTCTTTGTCTTTATCTATAAGTTGAAGGGAAAGATGCGATTGGATAATATATTGAAACGGAAAGCAAAAGCCTGATAGAAAACTAACAGTATAGTCTTATGAAACAAAACAAATATATAATTATAATTCTTTCCCTGTTTTTCGTGCTGGTTCTCTCTTCTTGCAAAATAGGAAAGAAATACAGCCGTCCGGAATTGAATTTGCCGACGGAGATTGTGGCGGATGCCGATACGACCTCTTCTGTAGAGAATATTCCCTGGGAGAGCCTGTATGCCGATACGACTTTGCAGCGTTTGATAAAAGTTGCCCTCGAAAATAACAAGGATATGAAAATTGCTGCGGCAAAAATCAAGGAGATGATTGCTTCCAAACGTATTACTTTCGCACAGCAATTTCCTCAACTGGGAGCTAATATATATGGACAGCGGGAAGACTTGAATTATGGGGGCGACAATTTAAAGTCGTCTCCGGAATATGGTGCTAAGCTTGTGCTTTCGTGGGAGCTCGACTTATGGGGAAAACTTCGTTGGGCGAATGAGGCCGGCATTGCGGCTTATATGCAATCGGTTGAAGCACAGCAGGCATTGAAACTGACGATTATAGCCGAAGTGGCGGCAGCCTACTATCAACTGTGTGCACTCGATCAGGAATTACTGATTGTTCAGCAGACGTTGGAAGCACGCCGGGAGGGGGTTCGTTTGGCGAAGCTTCGTTTTGAAGGCGGGTTGACTTCCGAAACTTCTTACAACCAGGCCCAGGTGGAATTGGCTCGTACGGAAACACTGGTTCCAGCTTTGGAAGGTAAAATAAAAATAAAGGAAAGTGATATTTCTTATCTTCTTGGTGAATATACCGGTGATATTCCGAGGGGGATGGCTTTAAGCAAACAGCATTTGCCGGATGTCCTCCCTGTAGGCTTACCTTCTTCTTTATTGGAACGTCGCCCGGATATGAGGCAGGCTGAACAACGCTTGCGTGAAGCGAATGCGAATGTGGGTGTTGCCCATACCAGTTTGTTTCCGCAAATCAGCTTGACAGGTAATCTGGGATTCGAGAGCAAGGAGCTTGGCGACTTTATAAAAAGTCCGGCTTGGTTTATCGGCGGGAGTTTATTGCAACCTCTTTTCGCCATGGGAAAGAACAAGGCGAAGTTGAAAGTTGCCCGTGCCCGCTATGAACAAGAGGTATTAGGCTATCAGAAAAGCGTGCTCGGAGCTTTCAAAGAAGTGAATAATGCGATTGTTTCTATCCGGAAAGCAAAAGAAATACGCCAGTCTTACGAACAGTTATTGGAATCTGCCAATACGTATACCCAGTTGGCCCAGTTGCAGTATATCAATGGAATAACGAACTATATCGATGTATTGGATGCGCAACGTGGATTGCTGGATGCACAAATCAGCCTGAATAATGCCAAGCTGGATGAGTTGTTGTCGGCTGTTTATTTGTATAAGGCTTTGGGAGGTGGGTATAATAATTGACAACTAATTCTTATCTTTGTTGCTTGAAACAAAGATAAGAATTGCAATGCCTCTAAACTTACAAAAGAATTTACCGGCTGTAGAGCTGTTAAAGAAAGAACATATCTTCGTAATGGATTCGTTGCGTGCATCCGAACAGGATATACGTCCGTTGCGGGTTGCTGTGCTGAATTTGATGCCTCTTAAGGTTACGACCGAAACGGACTTGATCCGTTTGCTTAGTAATACCCCTTTGCAGGTGGAGTTGGAGTTTATGAAAATAAAAGGGCATACTCCTAAGAATACTCCGATTGAACACATGCAGGAGTTTTACAAAGATTTTGATGAAATGCAGGATAATTACTACGACGGCATGATTATTACAGGTGCTCCGGTAGAACAGATGCCTTTTGAGGAGGTGAACTACTGGGAGGAAGTGACCGGAATATTCGATTGGGCACGTACGCATGTAACTTCTACTCTTTATATTTGTTGGGCTGCCCAGGCAGGGTTGTATCATTTCTTTGGTGTACCTAAATATGATTTGCCGGCAAAAATGTTCGGTGTATTCCGCCATACGATGCGTGAACCTTACCAGCCTATTTTCCGTGGATTTGATGATGAATTTTATGTGCCTCATAGCCGCCATACGGAGATACGCCGTGAAGATATTATGAAAGTGCCCGAACTGACACTGCTTTCCGAAAGCGAAGAATCAGGGGTCTATATGGTGATGGCACGAGGCGGACGTGAATTTTTCATTACGGGGCATTCCGAATATTCTCCTTATACATTGAGTGATGAGTATATTCGTGATGTGAATAAAGGCTTGTCGATTTCGGTTCCCCGCTATTATTACCGGAATGATGACCCGGCACAAGGACCAGTGGTCCGTTGGCGTGGACATGCGAATTTGCTGTTTACCAACTGGCTGAATTATTATGTTTATCAGGAAACTCCTTTCAAAATCGAGGATATTAAAAACTTGGGTAGTTTATAAGATCAGTGTGTATGCAATTATCTCCCCGGAATATAGAATTACTCGCTCCCGCCAAGGATTATACTTGTGGGATCGAGGCAATAAATCATGGTGCTGACGCTGTTTATATCGGTGCCCCGAAGTTTGGTGCCCGTGCAGCAGCCGGCAACTCATTAGAGGATATCCGTAAACTTTGCGAGTATGCCCATTTGTTTGGTGCCCGTATTTATGTGGCACTGAATACTATTTTGAAGGAGGATGAATTGCAGGAAGCCGAACAATTGATTTGGGATATTTACAGAGCGGGAGCGGATGCCCTGATTGTTCAGGATATGGGGATTACCCGGCTTGAACTTCCGCCTATTCCACTTCATGCCAGTACGCAGACGGATAACCGCACAGTGGAGAAAGTGAAGTTTCTTGAATCGGCAGGTTTTACACAGGTGGTTCTGGCACGTGAATTGTCTTTGAATGAGATTCGTTCCATATCGGAACAGACATCTGTCCCCCTGGAAGTATTTGTACATGGTGCTTTGTGTGTGAGTTACAGCGGGCAGTGCTATTTGAGTGCCGCATTAAGCGGGCGTAGTGCGAACAGGGGAGAATGTGCACAATATTGTCGCCTTCCTTATACGATGGTAGATGCAAACGGGGAGGAGATAGCGAAGGGTAAGCATTTGTTGTCTCTGAAAGATATGAATCGTTCGGAACAGTTGGAAGCCTTGCTGGATGCCGGAGTTTCTTCTTTAAAAATAGAAGGACGGTTGAAAGATGTTTCTTATGTGAAGAATGTTACTGCTTATTACCGGAAAAAACTGGATGCTATCTTGGCACGTCGTCCTGAGTATCGCCGTGCTTCTGCCGGTTATACCTCATTTTCGTTTGAACCTATTGCCGAGAAGAGTTTTAATCGTGGTTTTACTCCATTCCTTTTACAGGGTAGAACGGCTGATATAACAGCATTCGATACGCCTAAATCGTTGGGTGAACCAGTAGGAACCGTGAAAGAACTAAAAGGTAATTCTTTTACTGTAGCCGGTTTGAAGCAGTTGAATAACGGGGATGGGTTGGTATTTTTCAATAGTAGGGGAGAACTGGAGGGTTTCCGGGTAAACCGTGTGGATGCTAACCGGGTGTTCCCATTGGAAATGCCGGATATTCGCCCCAAAACGCCGTTGTACCGGAATTTTGACCAGGAGTTTGAAAAGTTATTGGGTAAACCTTCGGCAGAGCGTAAGTTGGCTGTACGGATGGAATTTATTGATAATGCTTTTGGCTTTACCTTGGGGATGAAAGATGAAACAGGTACATCTGTATTGCTTACCCGTCCTTTTGAAAAGGAACTGGCTCGCCGTGACCAACAAGAGAATATCCGTACCCAATTATCAAAATTAGGAAATACGCCTTTTGAAGCGACAGATGTGCAGGTTTGCATGTCTGATAACTGGTTTGTCCCTTCTTCTTTATTATCTGATATGCGCCGGGAGGGTGTGGAGAAACTGATAGCTGCCCGGAATATCCGTTATTCGCGTGAGATAGCCCGGAATCAAAAAGCTGAAGAAGAGGTTCCTTTCCCTGAACGTAAGCTTACGTATTTAGGGAATGTGTCGAATTCCTATGCCAAAGCTTTTTATGCTGCTCATCAGGTGGATGAGATTGCTCCGGCATTTGAACTGGCTCCGCAGAAAGAGGTTCCGTTGATGTTTACCAAACATTGTCTTCGTTACAGTATGGGATGGTGCCCGACTTACCAGAAAAATAAATCTCCTTACAAAGAACCTTATTATCTGCTCTACAAAGATACTCGCCTGCGTTTGCAGTTTGATTGCAAGCATTGCCGTATGTTGGTTTATGAGGATGCGGAGTGAGAATAGGGATACGAGGAATCTTGTTTTTATATTATTTTATTTCTTTTTTGTAGATCAATGTTTCAGCATGTTTTTCCATGCCGGGGGTATCTGAGTTTTTGAATCTTGCAACCAGGGTGAATTGGTTATTTTCATAGTATTGGTGATTGCAGGTGGTATCAGTCCAAAGAAATAAGTTTTTTAGTCCATCTTGTCTGCATTTTTTCATAAATCCGTCCATGAGCAGTTTGCCATATCCTTTTTGTTTGCTAATGAATAGAGTCAGTATGATATCATTAGAGTTTACATATTTATTTATCTGGCTTGTATTATATTCATAGTAATTCAGGTAGTTTAAAGCTATCATTTTTTCTGTTGGTGGAATTTTATTTATTTTATGCATCAACCATTCTCTCGCATGATTAGTGTTCGATTTTAATGCGGCAAATAGGAGTCCTTTCATTTCTCCATGTTCAGAAGCTTTGTAAGAGTACCTGGAATTTAAAATATTATACCTAACGAGGAGTTCATTGATTAACTCAGCAAGTTTATCACCTTCATTTGTAAATAAATCTCCCCAGTAGCTTTTTGCTAATAGAGAAGCCTCTTTGATATCATTGTTGTTAAAGTATTTAATATTCATGGGTTAATTGTATTAATAAGCGGAAAGCAAGGGATTCGAACCCCTGGTACAGTTACCCGTACACCGCATTTCGAGTGCGGCCCATTCGACCACTCTGGCAGCTTTCCTCTTTCTGTAAGTGGTTTCTTTATACATGCAAATGTATGGAAAATTTGATATGATTATTCACAAAGGGCTCTTTTTTATGCAAAAAGAGCCCTTTATTGTGATTGTATGATTAGTAAATTTCTTTTGCCACTTTATATACGCTGTCGCTTGCCATCATTGTGTAGAAGTGAAGACTTGGTACGCCATGAGCAATCAGGTCTTTACATTGTTGGATACACCATTCTACGCCAACAGCTTTGGCTTCTTCATCTGTTTGGCATTTACGCAGTTCCGTTGCAAAAGGCTCGGGAATATCCGAACGGAATATTTTGGGTAATACGGTCAATTGATTTTTAAAGACTATCGGTTTGATACCGGGAATAATAGGTACGGTTATACCTTCGGCACGGCAACGGTCTACAAATGAATAATATTTTTCATTGTCGAAAAACATCTGAGTCACCAGATAATCAGCCCCGTTTTTTACTTTTTCTTTCAGATAGTAAATATCGGATTCCATATTGGGTGCTTCTTCGTGTTTTTCCGGGTAACAGGCCATACCATATGAGAACGGAGTTTCGTTGGCTGTAAAAGTCGTACCATCTATTGCCACACCTTTGTTGAAATCGTTGACTTGTTTTTGCAGGTCGGTTGCATGTTCGTGGTATAGATTCGGATCCTGTGAGCCGTCCAGAGTCTTTACATCTCCCCGAAGCAACAACAAGTCATAAACACCTAAAAAATTCAGGTCGATTAAAGCATATTCCGTTTCGTCTTTGGTAAATCCTTTACATATTATATGGGGAACGGCCGTAATACCATATTTGTTTTGTATGGCAGAGGCTATGGCAACCGAACCCGGACGTTTGCGGATGTTTACTTTTTGGAAACTACCATCCGGCAACGTTTTATAAATATATTCACTGTGATGAGATGTAATATTTATATATTTAGGGTCGAACTCTTTTAGTTTATCGATTACATTGTATACTTTTTGTATGCTGTTCCCTTTGATGGGAGGAAGTATTTCGAAAGAAAAAGCGGTGCTTTGGCTTTCATTTATTAAGTCTATAACTCTCATGTCTATCTATTTTGAGGCAAAAGTAGTAATTATTGTTTGTTTTTGCAATTAGCATTTCCCTGAGCTGTTTATAAAGCATCGGATTTTAGATAGTAAAAATATAAGACTGTATCTTTTAATGCCTTTTTTGAACCAATCTGTAGTTTTATTAATATCTTTGCGTTTCATAATAATCTAATTACGACAATATATGGAAAATATTAACTGGTCTGATCTGTCATTCGGTTATATGAAGACAGACTATAATGTTCGGTGCTACTATCGGGATGGAAAATGGGGTGAATTGGAAGTTAGCTCCTCCGAAATTATTAATATTCATATGGCTGCAACTTGTCTGCATTATGGACAGGAAGCTTTTGAAGGCTTGAAAGCTTTTAGAGGCAAGGATGGTAAAATCCGGGTATTCCGTATGGACGAGAATGCAAAACGTATGCAGTCATCCAGTCGTGGTATCAAAATGGCAGAGTTGCCTGTAGAAAAGTTTGAAGAAGCAGTTCGTAAAGTCGTAAAACTGAATGAACGTTTTGTACCACCTTATGAAAGTGGTGCAGCATTATATATCCGCCCGTTGCTGATAGGCCTGGGTGCACAGGTAGGGGTAAAACCAGCTCCCGAATATATGTTTATGATATTTGTTACTCCGGTTGGCCCTTACTTTAAAGGGGGATTCAAGCCATCGAAAGTTTGTATCATGCGTGAATATGACCGTGCAGCACCTCAGGGTACCGGTACTATTAAAGTCGGTGGTAATTATGCTGCCAGCCTGGTTGCCGGAGAAAAGGCAAAAGAATTAGGCTATGCAGCTGTTTTATATTTGGATCCGAAAGAAAAGAAATACCTGGATGAGTGTGGTCCAGCAAACTTCTTCGGTATTCGTGGAAACAGCTATATTACTCCGCAATCCCATTCAATCCTGCCTTCTATTACCAATAAAAGTTTGCAGCAGCTTGCTACAGATATGGGGCTGACAGTAGAACGCCGTCCTGTACCGGTAGAAGAACTGGCTACTTTTGAAGAAGCGGCAGAATGTGGTACAGCCGCAGTAATCGCTCCGGTATCACAGATTGATGATCTGGATATTAACAAATCATATATTATATCCAAAGACGGTAAACCTGGTCCTGTTTGTGAAAAATTGTACAATAAACTGCGTGCAATCCAATATGGAGACGAACCGGACACATATGGTTGGGTAGCTGTTATTGAGTAATTGATATGTATGGCACGATTGATAAACGATAGATGTTGATATAAACTCTGACGCGGATTTCTCGAAAAATATATTTCCAGCGAAATCCGCGTTGAAAAATAAATTAGTGTCTTTTTTGATTCAAATTTGACAAATAATGAATCAAGTTGTTAGTTTGAAGTTTATCTTTTTATGATAAAACTGCAATCTCTGCATTGCAAATATGAATAAGATGTTTATCTTTGTGCCGATAATTTTCAATTATCAATTTTCTTTTTTCAATTGATAAAGTGGAAGCATTCTTTAAAACACATAAATACCTGGTAGAGCATTTGTATTCGCCGGTCCGTAGAGGCTTGATGGATGAGATCGACTGGAATGACCGGTTGATTGGCATAAAAGGTTCGCGGGGGGTAGGAAAAACAACTTTTCTATTGGATTATGCCCGCGAAAAGTTTGGGGCAGATAATAAAGAATGTTTGTATATCAATCTAAATCATTTTTATTTTACGGAACGGACTTTGATCGACTTTGCCGCAGAATTCAGGGCAAAAGGAGGAAAAGTATTGTTGATCGATCAGGTTTTTAAATATTCGGGATGGTCTAAAGAACTCCGTTATTGTTACGATAATTTTACTGATCTGAAAATCATATTTTCCGGCTCGTCTGTGATGCGACTGAAGGAGGAAAATCCGGATTTGGCAGGAAAAGTCGTTTCTTACAATTTGCGTGGTTTTTCATTCCGTGAGTTTTTTAACTTGATGTCGGGAAATGATTTTCCGGCTTATACATTTGATGAGATTTTAGCCAATCATACGGAGATAGCAAAGGGTATTTGTTCGGTAGCAAAGCCGATGGCTTACTTTCAGGACTATCTTCATCATGGTTTTTATCCGTTTTTTCTTGAGAAACGCAATTTCTCGGAAAATTTGCTGAAGACCATGAATATGATGTTGGAGGTGGATGTGTTATACATTAAACAAATAGAACAAAGTTATCTGCCTAAACTACGTAAACTGTTATATTTGCTGGCAACTTCAGCTCCTTGTACGCCAAATGTGAGCCAGTTAAGTAAAGAAATCGAGACATCACGTGCAACAGTGATGAATTATATCAAGTATTTAACAGATGCCCGTTTGATGAACATGCTTTATCCGATAGGGGAATCTTTTCCTAAAAAACCGGCTAAGGTATATATGTATAATTCAAACCTGATGTATCCTATTCGCCCGATGGAGGTAAATATACAGGCAGTACGTGAGTCGTTTTTTTATAACCAGTTATTGAAGGATAATAAGCTGAATGAAGGGATAAAAAATGCTCCTTTTCTTATAAATTCAACTTACAACTTCCGGATTGAAGAGAATATGAAGGTAAAGAATAACCCTGACTTCTATTATGCAATCGATAAAGTTGAAGTAGGAGAGGATAATATGATTCCGCTTTGGCTTTTCGGTTTTTTATATTGAGATATTTTTAAATACTAATAGTAAGAGTCTATGACAAAACAGAAGAAATTTTTAACCTGTGATGGTAACCAGGCTGCTGCGCATATTTCATATATGTTCAGTGAAGTAGCTGCAATCTATCCCATCACTCCATCATCTACAATGGCTGAATATGTGGATGAATGGGCTGCTGCCGGACGTAAGAATATTTTCGGCGAAACCGTAATGGTACAGGAAATGCAATCAGAAGGTGGTGCAGCCGGTGCACTTCACGGTTCATTGCAGGCAGGTGCTTTGACTACAACTTACACTGCTTCCCAGGGTTTGTTGTTGATGATACCGAACATGTACAAAATCGCCGGTGAATTGCTCCCTTGCGTTTTCCATGTTTCTGCCCGTACATTAGCATCTCACGCTTTGTGTATTTTTGGTGACCATCAAGACGTAATGTCTGCCCGTCAGACTGGTTTTGCAATGTTGGCTGAAGGTTCTGTTCAGGAAGTAATGGATTTGGCTGGTGTTGCTCATCTGGCTACTATTAAATCACGTGTTCCTTTCATGAACTTCTTCGATGGTTTCCGTACATCTCACGAAATCCAGAAGATTGAAGCTTTGGAAAATGAAGACCTGGCTCCGCTGATTGACCAGAAAGCATTGTCTGAATTCCGTGCACGTGCATTGAATCCAAAGACTCCGGTTGCTCGTGGTATGGCTGAAAACCCTGACCACTTCTTCCAGCACAGAGAATCATCTAACTCTTACTATGAAGCAGTACCTGCTATCGTAGAGGAATATATGAACGAAATCTCCAAAATCACAGGCCGCAAATATGGTTTGTTTGATTACTACGGAGCAGAAGATGCAGAACGTGTAATTATCGCTATGGGTTCTGTAACGGAAGCTGCACGCGAAGCTATCGACTATCTGGTTGCCAAAGGTGAAAAGGTAGGTTTGGTTTCTGTTCACTTGTATCGTCCGTTCTCTGCTAAGCATTTCCTGGCTGCTGTTCCTAAAACAGCTAAGCGTATTGCAGTTCTGGATCGTACAAAAGAACCGGGTGCTGTAGGCGAACCGTTGTATCTGGATGTTAAGGACTGCTATTATGGTACAGAAAATGCTCCGGTTATTGTTGGCGGTCGTTATGGTTTGGGCTCTAAAGATACCACTCCTGCACAGATTCTTTCTGTATTTGAAAATCTGGCATTACCAATGCCGAAAAATCAGTTTACACTGGGTATCGTAGATGATGTCACATTTACTTCTCTGCCTCAGAAAGAAGAAATCGCTTTGGGTGGTGAAGGCTTGTTCGAAGCTAAGTTCTACGGTTTGGGTGCTGACGGTACTGTTGGTGCTAACAAGAACTCTGTAAAGATTATCGGTGATAATACAGATAAATATTGCCAGGCTTATTTCTCTTATGACTCTAAGAAATCTGGTGGTTTCACTTGTTCTCACCTGCGTTTCGGCGATCATCCTATCCGTTCTACTTATTTGGTAAATACACCAAATTTCGTAGCTTGCCACGTTCAGGCTTACCTGCGTATGTATGATGTAACACGTGGTTTGCGTGAAAATGGTACATTCCTGTTGAATACGGTTTGGAATGGCGAAGAATTGGCAAAACACCTGCCTAATAAAGTAAAACGTTATTTCGCTCAGAAAAATATTTCTGTATATTATATCAATGCAACTCAGATTGCTTTGGAAATCGGTTTAGGTAACCGTACAAACACAATCCTACAGTCTGCATTCTTCCGTATTACAGGTGTAATTCCTGTTGATTTGGCTATTGAACAGATGAAGAAATTCATTGTTAAGTCTTATGGAAAGAAAGGCGAAGACGTTGTTAATAAGAATTATGCAGCTGTTGACCGTGGTGGTGAATACAATCAGTTGGCAATAGATCCAGCATGGGCTAATCTGCCGGATGATGAAGTTGTGGCAAACAACGATCCTGCGTTTATCAATGAAGTAGTTCGCCCGATCAATGCTCAGGATGGTGACTTGTTGAAAGTTTCTGCTTTCAAAGGCATCGAAGACGGAACATGGTACCAGGGTACTGCCAAATATGAAAAACGTGGTGTTGCAGCATTTGTTCCGGTATGGAATGAAGCAAACTGTATCCAGTGTAACCAGTGTGCATATGTATGTCCTCACGCTTCTATTCGTCCGTTCGTATTGGATGATGAAGAACAGAAGGGTGCAAACTTCCCGATGTTGGATGTAAAAGCTCCGGCTACAATGAAGGGTATGAAGTTCCGTATCCAGGTTAACGTTCTCGACTGTTTGGGATGTGGTAACTGTGCTGATATCTGTCCGGGCTTTAAAGGCAATCAGGCATTGTCTATGGCTCCGCTGGAAAGCCAGTTGGCAGAAGCTGCTAATTGGGATTACTGTGCAGCAAATGTGAAGACTAAACAACATCTGGTAGACGTTAAGTCTAATGTTAAGAACTCTCAGTTCGCTACTCCGTTATTTGAGTTCTCCGGTGCTTGTTCTGGTTGTGGTGAAACTCCATATGTAAAATTGATTTCCCAGTTGTTTGGTGATCGTGAAATGGTAGCTAATGCTACGGGATGTTCTTCTATCTATTCCGGTTCTGTTCCTTCAACTCCGTATACAACTAATGAAAAGGGTGAAGGTCCTGCATGGGCTAACTCTTTGTTTGAAGATTTCTGTGAATTCGGTTTAGGTATGGAATTGGCAAATGAAAAGATGCGTGCCCGTATCGAAAAACTGATGAATGAAATTATTGCTGCTGATAATGCTTCAACTGAAGCTAAAGCAGTTCTTTCTGCATGGATTGAAAATCAGAATGATGCTGATAAGACAAAAGAATTAGCTCCTCAGGTTGAAGCTGTTATTGAAGAAGGCCTTGTTCATGGCTGTCCGATTTGTGCACAGTTGAAAGAACTTACTCACTTCCTGGTAAAACGTTCACAATGGATTATCGGTGGTGACGGTGCTTCTTACGATATAGGTTACGGTGGTCTTGACCATGTAATTGCATCCGGTAAGAATGTTAATATTCTGGTTTTGGATACAGAAGTTTATTCTAACACTGGTGGTCAGTCGTCTAAGGCTACTCCGGTAGGCGCAATCGCTAAGTTTGCTGCATCAGGTAAACGCGTACGTAAAAAAGACCTGGGTCTGATGGCTACAACTTATGGTTATGTATATGTTGCTCAGATTGCAATGGGTGCAGATCAGGCTCAGACATTGAAAGCCATCCGTGAAGCAGAAGCATACGACGGTCCTTCTTTGATTATCGCTTATGCTCCTTGTATCAACCACGGTTTGAAGAAAGGTATGGGTAAATCTCAGGCTGAAGAAAAAGAAGCCGTATCTTGTGGTTACTGGCACTTGTGGCGTTACAACCCGGCTTTGGAAGCAGAAGGAAAGAACCCATTCTCTTTGGATTCTAAAGAACCGGATTGGAGTAAGTTCCAGGACTTCCTGAAAGGTGAAGTACGTTTTGCATCCGTAATGAAACAATATCCGGCTGAAGCTGCCCAATTGTTCCAGGCTGCTGAAGAAAACGCTAAGTGGAGATTAAACAACTACAAGCGTTTGGCTAAACAGCAATGGGGTGTTGAAGAATAAGATAATGATCATGTGAGGTGAAAGATATTTCACCGTGGTAACATAATAAAACGGAATCCTTGTGACGAGGGTTCCGTTTTTTATAATATATAAGAAGAAGGATTGCTTAAACTCCAATATTCCTGTTTAAACATCCTATTTTCCGGCTTTGAAATCTATAATCAGATAGGTTTCGAAGCCGGTTTTTATTTTTGTCCCGTAATTAGAAAAACAGGAGATGAAAATAAAAGCAAATACGATTTGGATTCTGGCTTTTTCCTTTTTTCTGTTCTCATGTAAAAGAACAGAAAAGATAAATGAAAGGCCGGTTATGGTAGTGGATGTGACAAAAGTGCTGGCAGTTCCGGATGGGAGTTATAAGGAGTATCCTTTTATTTCCAGGCCTTTTCGCTCATCTGAATTATCGTTCAGGGTGAGTGGACCCTTGGATAATTTTGAGGTATATGCCGGTAATTATTACAGACAAGGTGATGCTATTGCATCGATAGATTCTCGTGATTTCCGGATATGCAGGGAACGTGCGGAAGCAGTATACAATCAGATAAAAGCGGAATTTGAACGAATCCAGGTTTTGTTCAATAAAGGCAATATATCGGCAAGTGCCTATGAAAAAGCAAAATCGGAGTATATTACAGCAAAAACTTCTTTTGAAACAGCTGCAAACGAACTGAAAGATACCCGTCTGATAGCTCCTTTTGATGGTTTTGCCGGTGAAATCTATGTTGAAAATTATCAGGAAGTAAAAGCTTCCCAACCCATTCTTTCTTTCACCGATATTTCTAAGCTGAAAATAGAAGTATATGTGCCGCAGCATATCGCTTTGTCCATGAAAAGATCGGATGAGATATCCTTGTATTTTGATGCTTTGCCGGATACAATGTTCAAGACTCAAGTGATGGATATCTCCAGAACAACTACACAGAATAATCTTTCTTATCTTCTTACCGCTTTGCTGCCCAATGATAAGAATGAATTGTTGGCTGGTATGTCCGGACGTATTTGCTTGGATATTTCTTCGGCAACTGGACCTGTCGAAGTGAGTATTCCCCAGACAGCCCTTTGTCATCGTCCTACTAAAGGGAATTATGTATGGATTGTAAATACCGAAACCGGAAAAACAGAGCAACGTAATGTGCAGACTGGCGATTTGCTTCCGGACGGTTATGTCGTGGTCAAAGGTGGAATATGTGAGGGTGAATATGTAGCAACAAGCGGACTTCGTTTCTTATCAGATGGGATGACCGTGAAAACTTCAGAAAAGGGATCAAGATGAAACTGGTAAAATATTTTTTGCAGAAGAAGCCGGTTACTTTGCTTCTTTTGGCACTTATACTGGCTGGTGGTTTGTTTTCTTATATAAAAATGGGAAAGTTGGAGGATGCTCCTTTTACCATTAAACAGGCATTGGTATTGACTCCTTATCCGGGGGCGTCACCTATGGAGGTACAAGAGCAGGTTACAGATGTATTGGAAGAATCTATTCAGTCGTTAGGAGAACTGTATTATCTGAAAACAGAGAATCGGGCGGGATTATCTAAAATAACAGTCTATGTGAAGAAGGAGATCCGTGCCGACGAAATGCAGCAGCTATGGGATAAATTACGCCGAAAAGTGAATGATGTACAAAATAAGCTGCCAGCGGGAGCGGGACCATCAGTAGTGAATGATGATTTCGGCGATGTTCTGGGTGTATTTTACGGGTTGACAGGTGAAGGCTATAGTTATCGTGAACTGGAAAAACAAGCTAAATTAATAAAGAATGACTTACTGAAAGTCAAAGATGTAGCTAAAGTTGAAATATACGGTATACAAACTCCAGTGATTGATATAATGATTCGTCCTTCGGTTATGGCACATAGTGGTATCACAACCTCTGATATAGCCAGGGCTTTCGAGGCACAAAATAGGGTAGTGGATGCTGGAGGAATAGATGCAGGTTCCAATCGTATACGCATTGAATCTACCGGAAATTTTTATTCTTTGGAAGATATTCGGAATCTTACGATAGTATCCCGTATGGGAGGACACTTTCGTTTGGCAGATATTGCCCAAATAGAAGAAAGTTATAAAACGCCTCCTTCTAATTTCATGCGGATTGACGGTGCACCTGCTATAGGTATTGCAATATCTACTGTTCCAACCGGGAATGTGGTAGAGATGGCGGAAGCGGTAAAAGAACAGATTCATTTATGGAATAGTAAGATGCCAAAAGGTTTTGCCCTGACCTCTATTTATGACCAAGGATATGAATCGGATGTGGCAAACCAGGGTTTTATTATTAATCTGATTGTGTCGGTAATTACTGTTATCGCTATCTTATTATTTTTTATAGGCTTTAAGAATGGCATATTGGTTGGAAGCGGATTGATCTTCTCTATATTTGCTACGCTTATTGTGATGTTTTCCTGCGGAATCGCATTGCAACGTATGTCATTGGCAGCAATTATTATAGCGATGGGAATGCTTGTGGACAATGCAATCGTCGTATCTGATTCCGCGTTAGTAAATATGCAGCGAGGCATGCGAAAACGTGTGGCAATTATGCGAGCCTGTTCTTCTACGGCTTTGCCTTTATTAGCTGCAACAGTGATCGCCATACTTACTTTTCTTCCTATTTATTATTCTCCCCATATTACAGGCGAATTATTGTCGTCGATGGTGGTAGTAATAGGAGTTTCTTTAATGTTTAGTTGGATATTTGCATTAACACAGACTCCGTTTGTTATTCAGGAATTTGTACGCCGTCCGCGTCCGGATGAATTAAAGTCTGCTTTGTTTGCAGGCAAACTGTACGACAGGTTTCGCTCTTCCCTGAGATTTGTTATTAGACATAAGTTTGTGACAGTAGGTATGTTGGTCTGTTTGTTAGTCTTATCCGCCTGGAGTTTCAAATTAATCCCTAAAGTATTTGTTCCTGCTTTAGACAAACAGTATTTTACTTTAGATGTTTGGTTACCGGAGGGAACGAGTATCCAGGAAACGGATAAACTGGCAACAAATATCGTAAACTATATCAAAGGACACGACCAGACAGAAATGGTTTCATCCTATGTGGGACGAACTCCTCCTCGCTATTATTTATCAAATGTTTCTTTTGGGCCTCAATCAAATTATGCCCAGTTATTGGTAAAATGTAAAACCTCAGCTCAGTCAAGGGAATTGCATGCCTTGTTGCAGGATTCTATCCGTATTGAGTTTCCCGGTCCTCTGATAAAAGTGAATAAGTTTGAGTTGAGTCCGTTAACCGAGGCAGTAATAGAGGCTCGCTTTTTAGGACCGGACCCTGCCATATTAGATTCTTTGGCGGGAACAGCTATTGAAATAATGCGTCGAAATCCTAAAGTGGCGGATGCCCGGAATGAATGGGGGAATATGGCATTGATGATACGACCTGTATACGATCCGGTAAAAGCCGGAACTTTAGGAATAACTAAAGCATCCATGATGGAATCTGTGAAATCTATCAGCGATGGTACGGTGGTGGGGGTCTATCGGGATGAAGAGAAAAAAGTTCCTGTGTTATTGAAATCAGAAGCCTCCAATATTACTGATGCCCGTTCATTAGGCGACTTTTCCATATGGAATGGCGAACGCTCCGCTCCACTTTCTCAGGTGACGGAACGTATTGAAACCTCTTGGGAGTTTCCTCAGGTAAGAACTTACAACCGGCAATTGTCTATGGCCGCCATGTGTGGAGTCAAACCCGGGCATACAATGGCAGAAGTACATAGTGAAATCAGGAAAGAGATAGAGGCTATTGATTTGCCTGATGGATACACTTTCTTTTGGGATTCCCAATATAAGGATCAGGGAGAAGCAATGCAGGCAATCGTTAAATTTTTCCCATTAGCTTTCTTGATGTTGATAGTTATTCTGGTTGCCCTGTTCGGGAATTTTCGCGAACCTCTGATTATTTTGTGTGTCCTGCCTCTTTCTTTAATAGGCGTTGCCATCGGTTTATTGTTGACCGGTTTCGATTTCGGTTTCTTTCCCATCGCTGGTTGGCTGGGATTGTTAGGCATGATTATTAAGAATGTAATCGTTCTGCTCGATGAAATTAATGTGCAGCATAAGGGTGGAGCCGGATTGTATACTTCTATTATTGAAGCAACCGTGTCCCGTACTCGTCCGGTATTGATGGCAGCTACGACAACCATTTTAGGAATGGTGCCGCTATTGTTTGATATTGCGTTTGGAGGAATGGCTGCTACAATTATTTTCGGTTTGACGTTTGCAACTTTGCTGACATTGTTTGTTACTCCGGCTTTATATGCCATATTTTATAAAGTAAAAGAAAAGTGATATGAAAAGATTCTATATTTTGCTATGTATACTTGTGTGTGTGTCGGTGCCGTCCGTTTTTTCCCAACAAAGCGAATTGTTGATGCGATACAGGTCTATGGCATTGGACTATAACCATGACCTGAAAGCTGCCGAGAAGAATATTTCAGCCAGTATGGAGATTGAACGGGCGGCTAAAGCCGATTTAAAACCGAAACTTTCCGGAGATGTGGACTTTCAATATATGGGAAAACCGCTGGAACTGACCTTGGATCTGCCATCTATAGATAATCCGTTACAGTTTAAAGGACGTGATATAAAATACGGAGCATCTCTAACTCTTTTGCAACCATTGTATACAGGTGGGCGTATTTTGGAAACAATCCGCATGGCAAAACATCAACAGTCGTTAGCATCCCATCAGGCAGAAATGTTTCGGGCGTCTATTTGCTATCAAACGGATATACAATACTGGAATACGGTGGCAAGATATGAAATGGTGGGAGTTGCCACTGATTTTCGTAATTCTGTATCCTCATTCGTACAAACGATCCGTGAACGTGAAGAAGTGGGATTGGTAGATCCGCAAGACTTGTTGATGGCAGAAGTTAAACTGAATGAAGCAGAGTATCTGCTGATTCAAGCAAAAAGCTATTTTGAAACGGGACGTATGGGATTGAATTCCTTAATAGGAATTGATTTGCAGGAACAAACGGTTGTAGAAGCACAGGTTCCGGAGATAATCCGGACAGATAGTATTCGGAACGTAGAGGGAACAGATCGTCCGGAATTGAAAATGGCTTATGATAAAATAAAACTGGCGGAAAGTTCAATGAAGCTGACAGACTCTAAGTATAAACCCCAACTGTATATTGGGGCAAATGGCAGTTATTCGTCTCCCGGTTATGATTTGCGTTCGGATTTAGATCCTAATTATGCCGTTTATGCCAAGTTATCTATTCCTATATTTGAATGGGGAAAACGGAAAAGTGAGAAACGGGCTTCCCGGTTGAAAATAGATATGGCAACAGACCAAATGAATAAAGTGGAGGACAATGTGAATCTGGAAATACAAACAGCTCGTGTATCTCTTTCCCGTGCAATCGAACAAGTTGAACTAAGTAGTAACTCTTTGGAAAAGGCACGTGAAAATGAACAAAAAGCATTGGAACGTTATACGGAAGGTAAAATATCGGTTGTTGAGGTAATCGAAGCACAGACTTACCGGCAAACCTCTCAATTGAATTATGTCCAGGCAAAAGCTTTGGCACAAGGTGCTTATTCCGGATTGTTGAAGGCTTTAAATGAATATGAGTATTGAAAAATAATATACCTTTGTCCGGTAGCCTGTTCGTTATGAAATGGAATAAATTCTTATATGGTTTGTTGTTTTCAGGATTTGGAGCCTTTTCCTTCTTGTTGCTGGTTAGTTATACGGACCTTTCGGATGCCGTTTTTCGTGTGCTCTATTCTGTGGGAGGTTTTCTGTTTTTTATAGCGGCATTTAATTTGTTGGGGTTTAGTACTTTGCGTATCAGTTCATGGATGAATAATCAGTATGCCGTGAATATCCGGAAGAAATGGAAAATTATATTGGTCTATACTGCAGTAATGCTGACATTCTTTTTACTGAATTACGGGATATTGGTTACAGCTAAACTTCTGGCAGGCACTTCTTCTCCTTTCTTTTTTCCAAATGGAGGGATACGGATTTTATTGGTTGTGTGGTTGGTTGAATTGGTCGTTTTGGGGTTGTTGTTGGCGAACAGGTCTATGCAAAATACATTGAAGTTACAACAGCAGGCTGCAGATTTACAGAAAGAAAATAATACAGCTCGCTATACAGCTCTACAAAATCAACTGAATCCCCATTTTTTGTTTAATAGTCTGAATACTTTGATTGCAGAGATAGAATATAATCCGGATAATGCGGTTCTTTTTACTAAAAATTTATCGGATGTTTATCGTTATGTCTTGCAGTGCCAGGATAAAATGCTTATATCGTTGGGAGAGGAATTGGAATTTATGAAGTCCTACTTGTTTCTGCATGAAGTAAGGCTTGGCAACTGTATTACATGGAATGTCTGTATATCACCGGATTTTATGGACTGTATGCTTCCTCCTTTAACTTTACAGTTGTTGACGGAGAATGTAATCAAGCATAACTCTATTACGATGAGCAAGCCAATGGAGATACATATCGGAATAGAAAACGATTATCTGGTGGTAACTAATCCTGTACGTCCCCGTAAGAATCAAACACCTTCAGGCATCGGACTGACAAATTTATCCAATCGATGCAGGTTAATGATGGGGAAAGAAATCACTATATTAAAGCAGGAAGAAATATTTATTGTAAAAGTACCATTATCATATGAGTAAATTACATGCAGCTATAATAGAGGATGAGGTGCCGGCAGCCCGACTTTTATATTCCATGGTAACCAGATTACGTCCGGAATGGAACGTTTCTGTCTTACCGGGATGTGTGGAAGAAGCCATTTTATGGTTTCAGGAGAATTCACATCCGGATATCCTGTTTCTGGATATTCAGCTTGCCGATGGGAATTCATTCGATTTTTTGTCGGTGGCAAAACCGACTTCTATTATCATTTTTACTACAGCATATGACCAGTATGCAATACGTGCTTTCTCTGTAAACAGTATAGACTATATTTTGAAACCAGTGGATGAAAAACGGTTGTTGGATGCTATTATAAAATATGAAACCGTATTGTCGTGCCGGAAGGAGACATCAACGAATTATTTGGATACATTACTCGAGACTTTACAGAATAAAGAAAAATGTTATCGTTCCCGCTTTCTGATTTGGGGGGCTAGTAAATTCTGGTCATTACAGGTTGAGGATATCGCTTATTTTTATTTCGAGAATAAAATTGTATTTGCTGTAACGAGAAAAGGGCAGGAGCATATTATTGATCTTTCTCTAAATAAATTAATGGAACAATTGGACCCCAAAGTCTTCTTTCGCGCTAATCGTCAAACAATTATCAGTATAAATGCGATAGACCATGCAGAACCTTTCTTTAATGGGAAAATAATAGTAAAAGTAAATCCTCCTTCTAAAACCCAGATAACAATTAGCGAGGAAAAGCTATCGTCATTCAAGTTATGGTTGAATTGTTAAGGAAAAGGATGCGAGTTTGCCGTATGAATATCATGCTTACTCTATCATCCGGTAAAACAATTCGGGTATTTTTGTGTTTTTAATATATAAAAACATAGTAAAATGAAAGTAACTTATGAAGATGTTCGCCAGTCGGAAGAAATCCGGACTTACATTAAACAAGCGGACGAGTCGTTGAAAGAGATAGGATATACAGAACATAGTTTTGCTCACTGTACAAAATGTGCTAAAGTAGCAGGTGATTTACTCGAACAATTAGGATATAGTGCACACGAAGTTGAATTGGCTAGGATTGCCGGTTTTATGCATGATATAGGAAATGTGGTAAACCGTATCGACCACGCACAAAGTGGTGCGATGATGGCTTTCCGTATTTTGGACAAAATGGGAATGGCTCCAGTGGATGTTGCAGCTGTGATTACTGCAATCGGTAATCATGACGAATTGACTGCCGCTGCTGTTAATGCTGTTGCCGCGGCACTTATCATTGCTGATAAAACGGATGTACGTCGTAGTCGTGTTCGTAATCGCTCTACAATAAATTTCGATATACATGACCGTGTGAATTATGCAGCCGAGCATTCGGAAGTGGTATTGGACAAGGATGGAAAAAGCATTACTTTGAACTTGAAGATTAATACCGAAATTTGTGCTGTAATGGACTATTTCGAGATATTCACTAATCGAATGTTGCTTTGTCGCAAGGCTGCCGAATTTTTAGGCCTTCAGTTTCGTTTAAAAATAAATGAGGTATGCTTGTTGTAATTTGTATATTTGATTAACTCGAATATACAATAATAAGGAATCAAGTTTACAATAAGTTTTATGAACGTATTTTTGATTAATGACAGTTTCAAATCGGTTTCAAGTAATGAAACTAAAAGTTTCATCCGCAGGGAACTTTAGTTTCATGCAGTAGAAACTTTTTGTTTCACAGCTTGAAACTTTTGAAACTCCGGATACCTTTAATTACGCAAGAGCTGAAGGAATGTAAGTCATGCGAACTTAGGGGGGGACTATCGCTCGGTAGCTCAAGAATTTAGAAAGTAATACAGAAGCTATTCCTGAACCGGAATCCGGACAGGTAACGAGTTTTATCAGGTAAAACAGACTGTTAAAAATAAAATAGAAAAGCGTATGCTGTCTGAATATAAAGACACACATACGCTTTCTGTTAAAAAGAGCTTTTTAGTTCCAGAATGGATTTTGAACAAGTTTAGGATTCTTATCTATTTCCCATTGTGGAACCGGGAAAAAGTAGTTTTTCTTAGTAAAGGTTCTGGTCTGATAGACGGTCCGTTTAAAGAAAGCCTTCGGATCGTTATCATTATCGCTTAGGTTTTCACCTAAGTAGTTCATACCGTAGAAATCACGGTTTAAAGTTTCTTCTCCGATTTTCCAACGGCGGATATCCTGATAACGGATACCGGATTCACAATTAAGCTCAACCCGGCGTTCCCGGTGGATAAGGTCTCGTATGCCTTCCTGGGTAGTTGGAGGAACAATCATACCTGTTCCGTTTCCATATTGAGGAATGCCAGCCCGTTCCCGTACTAAATTAACATACTTAAGTATGTCTGAATGAAGCGGTTCCGCTTCATTCAATGCTTCTGCATAATTCAAATAGGCTTCTGCGAGGCGGAAGTTGATGCTTGGACGGTAAGGATGAATACCATTACGTGTATCATGTTCCGGATGTACCAGCTTGCGCATCAGATAACCATTTTGGGGTGCATCATGTGTGATACCTCCATCCCATTCGCCTACAAGGAAGCGAGTCGTTCTGTTTTCCGAACGATACCATGCACGGTTATAAAGAACAGATATATAGAAACGAGGTTCGCGATGGCAGTACATATTATAAGTATCTGCTAAAGTTACTTGTCCTTTATGTTTGTCCTGGTTTCCCTGACATTCAATCCATTTGGTATTACGTATTTCAGGCTTAGTGGAGAATCCTTTTTCTATATATCCGGATTTATCATTAATAATAGGTTTTCCAATATCCCCGTTTGTGTAACCAAGGATAGGCGGAAGTCCGTTTTCCATAAAGAATGCGTCTACCAGTGACTGGGTGATACCATAACCTCCATTACCGGAACAACCACGGGGAGTACATAAACTGTTTGTGCCTCCATGATCCCAGTCCGGACGGGCAAATAGGATTTCGTTGTTTCCTTCCGTCTCTTTTTTCATCAACATATATTGATAGGACTGGAAAGCATCGATGCTGCCGTCATCATTATAGACTTTATAAAGGTCTTTACCGGCGGCATGCGCTGCATCAATCAATTCTTTATTGGCATCTGCTGCACGTTTCCATTTGCTTGCATCATAGATGGAACTGAATAATTCCCTGCCATTCGCATTCACATGTCCTTTATAGTCTGGATTACCATTTAACAACGGACTTGCATTGAAAAGAAGTAAGCGGGCACGTACGGCGAGGCACATGAGAGATGTGGCACGACCGAACTTTTTCTTATCCGAATAGACAGCAGGTAGCCCTTTGGATACTTCCAATAGCTCTTTGTCTACCCAGTCGACAATAGAATCTACTGGTGCCTGGGTCATCATTAATTCATCATCTGGTGTGTCAAGTGAAAATATCTTATCAGGATTAAAGGGGACAGGCCCATAAGTCTCTACTAAAATAGCATGATAGTAAGCAATCAGAAAACGGGCTTCCAGTTTCATCAGGTCAACTTCTTCCTGAGTCACGAGCTGGGCTGTGTTTGGTTTTACATTTGCAATAAAGATTAGAGCAGAGCGGACACGTTTGGGGAGATTATCCCAATATCCTCTTGAGTCGCCACTGTTGGGATTCCAGTTACCTGTTTGTTTTTCTATAACTCCCCACCCGAATTTAAGCCATCCGATGGATGGGTTCTGGTCATCACTTAAAGCTCCTTCCTGATCCATGAAATTTCGTTGACTTGGAATATTCGTATATACTCCGGCAAGCCAATCTTCCGTACGTACTTTATCATTAAATATCATTTCGAGATCAAGCATGTCATCTGGTGCTTTATCCAGGAAATCCGAACAAGAGGCAAGTGTGAATAAGCTACTTGCTAAAAGAATATGTTTGAGTGTTTTCATTTTATGTCTGTTTGTAATTGATTAGAAATTGACATCGAACCCTATTGATACGGATTTCATAATAGGGTAGCGTAGCCCATTGCTGGTATCTACTTCCGGATCCCATAATTTGAATTGGGAGAATTGCAGTAAGTTGGAGCCGGCAACGAATATGCGGGCACTTTTAATAAAGCTTGGAAGTAGTTTCTCTTTCGGGAAATTGTATCCCAATTCAATGCTTTTCATTCGTAACATACTCATATTGCGCAACCACCAGGTTGATGATTGGGAATTATTCGCATTGGCAGAGCTGGATAACCTGGGCCAAAATACATCTTGGCTTGGGTTTTCTTTAGTCCAATGATCCCCATAGTTATCATATATATTACCCATACCGGCACCACTGCCCGGAATAAAATTGTTACCTCCGATTATACGGTATGTTTTTCCATTTCCCTGGAAGAAACAACCGAAGTCCAGGCTTTTATATTTTATAGTTGCACCAAAACCGTAAACGATTTGCGGGTCCCAGGTTCCTCCAATTGCACATTCATCCAAAGAGTTAATAATGCCGTCTCCGTTGATATCTGTATATTTAATATCACCCGGACGAACTTTATCGCTAAATTTCTGAACAGGAATACCATCTTTCAGAATACCTTTTTCTACATCCAGAAAATCATCTTCTGTAAATAAACCTTTATCAATCAGACCGAATATTTGGTTAATCGGATGTCCGGTACGGGCACGGTTTGTTCCAATGACTCCTGCCGGTTCATCTTTTTCTGTAATTTTACTTTGGGCATAAGTAAATGTACCGCGAACCATAATAATCCAATCTTTTCCTATATTTTTATTAGCAGAAAGAGAGAGGTCTATACCTTGGTTGGTTGCCTTGCCAAAATTAGCATAAGGCGTTTGTATAAATCCGGAGAAAGCAGGGATTGTTTGACGTTGCATAAAAATATCATAGCGGTAGTCATGGAAATAATCTACGGATAAGTCAATCATGCTCCACAGTCCTAAATCAAAACCGATATTTAATTTTTTTACCTTTTCCCATGTAAGAGTAGGCGATCCCACTTGTCCTTCCCAACGTCCTGCACGATGGTAATCGTTATCAACACCCCAGCGATAACCACCAGTTTCATTGATAGTTGTTAGATAAGGAAAACGGATGGAAGAACGAGAGCTTCCTAAACAGTCGTTACCAACTAATCCATAGGAAGCACGAATTTTTGCGGTGGAAAAAATATCTTTCAATGATTCCATGAATGCTTCATCAGAGATGATCCATCCTATTGCAGCAGATGGGAAAAATCCGAAGCGGTGTCCCTTGGCAAAGTTTTCGGAACCATTGTACCCGAAGTTAAATTCGGCAACATACCGGCCATCGTATGTATAAGAAAAACGCCCGGCTATACCTTGGAAACGGAAAGGTAATTTTTGTCCTTCGTCCAGACTTCTCTGGTTATACATAAACATACCGGCAATAGCATGTTTCCCAAATGTGTTGTCATAGTTTAGAGAACCTTCCAGATAAGTACTTTTGCTTCCATATTCAGCAGAGAGCTTATGATCCAGAAAAACTTGTCCATAGTCTGCAATTGTCAGGTCTAATGAGCCGTCAGAATTACGTTTGGTAGCCGGATTATAGTAATCCGGTGATTTTGACCGTATCACGGAAGTTGCACTACGACGGTCAAAAGAGAAGAGGCCTTTTACTTTTAATCCTGGTAAGAAAAATTTTAAGTCCTGTTCAACAGAGAATAAAGATTCAATATTACTTTCACTATGGTCTTCATACCCGGTTTGTGTGGCAAGTGCCCAAGGGTTCTGACGGTTTTTTACACGAGGTATTTCTCCGGAAGAATATTGGGTTGGATGGACGTATGGAGGTGTTTCAAAGGCGAGAGAAAATAGACCATCTACGCTTTGCGGTGCTCGTCTGCGTTCTTGTAGATATCCACCGATGTTTACACGGAATAATGTAGTCGGAGTAATGTTTACATCTACATTGGAACGGATATTGTAACGGTTCAATGACGAAGAAGAGTCCCATGCTTGTTTTTCGTCGCGCTTGATAATTCCTCCTTCATTATAGAAGGAACCGACCAGTGAATAACGTAAAATTTCACTACCGCCGGATACATCCAGATTGGCACGGGTATTATGCCCACTGTTTTTGGTGATTGCATCTATCCAGTTTACATCCGGATAAAGGTCCGGGTCTGCACCTGTACGGTATTTTTCCAGTACGTCTTTAGAATAGGGGGCAGGTTTTCCTTCATCTACGGCAATTTCATTGATTAAACTTAGATAATCATAAGAACCTGCGAATTTTGGTAGTTTGCCAAGAAGCGTAACTCCTTGTTCAAAGCGGATGTTGACTGCGGGTTTACCTGTTTTACCTCTTTTCGTATTAATAAGAATTACCCCGTTGGCTCCACGTACCCCATAAACGGCACTGGCGGAAGCATCTTTCAAAATAGAAAAAGATTCGATTTCAGCAGGGTCGATATTATTTAAGTTTCGTTCGATGCCATCTACCAATACCAGTGGATTATTATTGCCGTTGAATGAAGAGATACCACGGATAAAGAAGCTGGAGTTATCATATCCGGGTTCACCACTACGTTGTGCCCCGATTACACCGGATAACTGTCCTACCAGGTTGTTACTCATAGAGCGGGAAGTTCCTACTTGTAATTGTTTGGGTTCAATAGTGGTAATAGAACCTACGATGGATACTTTCTTTTGCTTACCGAAACCTACGACAACAACTTCTTCCAAAGTCTTGCTGTCTTCTTTCATTTCGATATTGACGTTTAGCTGGCTGCCTACTTCTATTTCTTGTGAGGCAAATCCCAGATATTGGAATACCAGGATGGATTTTTTATCAGGTACAGTTAGGAAATAATTTCCATCCAAATCGGAACTTGTGCCGATTGTGGTCCCTTTGACTGTGATATTTACTCCAGGTAACGGGTTTCTCTCCGAATCCCGGATAGTTCCGTTTATTGCAATCCCATGAGGCTGTTGTTGCTGGGCATTTTCTTTGTATAATACGACTTGGTGGTCATTGATAGTATATTTCAGACCGGATCCTTTCAGTACCTGGGCTAATAATTTCTCAATACTTGCCTCTTTTGTATTAACATTCACTTTTTTGCTTAATTCTGATTGTACTTCGTCGGAATAGAAAAAGACATATTCACTATTCTTTTCTACAGATTGAAGTACATCAAAAAGTGTTGTATTAGCTTGCATCGAAGGAAGAGGGTTCGATTGTGAGTCGAATGCCTCTGCGTAAAGCTTTGAGCTTTGTAAAATAGACATAAGAATAATACAGGTTATGTATATTTTATGGTTAAAGTTATTACGTGGCATATTGGGTTGTTTTCTCTTGGTAATTAAAATATGATTTGTTAGTTATAAAAATGTATTGGATTTTAAGGGATAATCTCTATGTCATAGGCAAAAAATATTTAGGGTTAAAATGTGGATTTATTTATATTTCTATTTAAAAACGCAGTAAAATTAAAAATGACCCCATTATAAATGTAAAATAAGGTTAACATTAAGTCGGGGTGTTGTTAAAGCTAAAAAGAAGTGAAATTAGTAAAGGTTTTGGCTATGATTGAACATCTGAATTTAGAATATGGGGATTGCATAGACTAACCCTAATGAAATCCGATGTGTATCGGGATCTATTGCTCCCAGGTTTAATGCAGGCTTTTTTAAATCAATGCCTCTGTAGGTGTAATGTATAAAAACGAACAGGTCGCTTTTTTTGAATGGTGTATATTCAATACTACCTTGTATATTCCAGGATGTACGGTATAAACCTTTTTCGAATGTCCCGTTACTTTGATATACCCGTGCTGTTTCATAGGCTCCTTTGATATACGCATTCCATCGGGGATGAAAACGATAGTCAACATCAGCAATAACAGATAGATATTCTGTGTTAGCTGCAGTTCTTGGTGTTGTAGGAAGATAACTAATCATGCTGTGCTGGTCTACACTCTGGCGTGTATACATTAGATCTATATAAGCGAGCAATGGACCTTTTTCGATGATATTACCGAAAGTAAGATAATAAGAATATTTACCTTTTGCTTGTTGCCCCATAGCTGCAGCATATCGTAATTGTAATACATTGTTGAAATAAGAACTGTTCCAGTTAACCACATACATGAATGGGATTTTAGATTCCTGGTATCCTTCAGGTAGGCCACTAGGGTAAATTTTACTATCTTCATCATGTTTATTATTCATTATTTGGAAAGAAAGTTCCTGGCTTGGAGTAATATACCAATAACCGGAGACGCCTGCTTGATAACAGGTCAGCAGATTATTGAATTCACTGAATTCACGTACTCGAATGGCATTGACATAATATTCATATCCTCCTAAGTTCACGAACTGTTTACCTACACTGATTCCAAACTTGTTGTGAATGTTTAGATTCAGGTATGCCAATTCAAGTGATGAAGATAAATTATCGACTGAATAAGGATTTGAATATTTATTAAATGATTGCCTGAAATGATATGTCAGGTTTTTCATGGCATTACCTTTAATTTCCAGCCTGAGACGATTCAACTTGAAATTCATATCATCAAAAGTGTTATCTACGAAATTGGCATTCGCAGAAGTGAATAACTGAAGGTTCATTTCCACATTCTTAATTACGGTTTTACCATGTGTAAGGCGTTCAACCAATGTTGGTTCCTGGCCTGGGGTGTTCTCTTGTTCAATTTCTTGAGAATAAGATGGTAAAGTAATAAGGGTACTGATTAATAGACAAAAAAGCTTTTTCATTTCTAGATCTTTATTTATGTTCGCTAAATATAATAAGTTTTTGAATGCAAGAAAAGTGTTCATATTTATTCTTACCTTTGTTTTGAATAAAAGAAGAATAAGAAAGATGATTAAAGCTGTTTTTTTTGATATAGACGGAACCTTAGTGAGCTTTGAAACTCATCAAGTGCCGCAATCTACTATTGATGCACTGGAGTTATTAAGAAAAAAAAATATAAAAGTTTTTATTGCTACAGGGCGCCACTATATTTCCATAAATAATTTAGGGAACTTGCAATTTGATGGTTATGTTACATTGAATGGCGGATATTGTTTTGCCGGTCATGATGTGATTTATAAACATAGTATTCCGAATAAAGATATAGAGTCGTTAATTCGTTATATGAAGAAGGAAGATACGTTTCCTTGTGCTTTTGTAATGGAAAAAGATATCCTGATGAATTATATAGATGAGTCGGCTAATAAAGTATTCAATATGTTGAATTTTCCAGCTCCCCCGATACGTCCGGTGGAAGAGGTCTGTGATCAGACTGTGTATCAGTTGATAGCTTTCTTTACAGCAGAACAGGAAAAGCGTATTATGCCTGTATTATCCCATTGCGAATCAACCCGCTGGAACCCCTTGTTCACAGATGTTGTTCCTGCAGGAAGTAGTAAGAAAGTCGGTATAGATAAAATGTTGCAACATTTTGGAATTGATCTGAACGAATGTATGGCTTTTGGCGATGGAGGGAACGATATCCAAATGTTGGCACATGCCGGTTTAGGTGTTGCTATGGGAAATGCCGCAGATGAGGTGAAAGCGGCAGCCGCTTATGTGACGAGTTCTGTCGATGATGATGGAATTTTCAAGGCATTGAAACATTTTGGGGTGATTTGATGTTTGAATTATATTAATGTATATACATATGCCTATATTAAATGAGATATTGAATTTCAACCGTGAATTCGTAAAGAATAAAGGATATGAACAGTATATAACAAATAAGTATCCGGACAAGAAAATTGCAATCGTAACATGTATGGATACTCGGTTGACAGAATTACTTCCTGCAGCTCTGGGATTTAAAAATGGGGATGTTAAGGTTATAAAGAATGCGGGTGGAGTAATTTCACATCCTTTTGGTAGTGCGGTCCGGAGTTTGCTGATTGCTGTTTATGAACTGGGGGTAAAAGAAATTATGATTATCGGACATACTGATTGCGGCGCACAGCAGTTGAATAGCGAACGGATGATCCGGAATATGAAAGCAAGAGGCATTACGGATGAGAATCTACAAATGCTGAAATATTGCGGATTGAATGTCGATACCTGGTTAAATGGATTTAATGATGTGGAAAGCGCAGTTTGTAAAACAGTCGATTTGGTTAAGACACATCCATTGATCCCTTCAGATATAAGCGTTTATGGATTTATAATAAACTCAGTTACAGGGGAATTAGTTCAGGTTATATAATAAAATCGTGAACAATTTAATGATTCGTAATGTTAAATAAATAGAAATGAAATAAGAATTTAATATGTTGTATAGCATATATTCAAATAAAATGCTTATATTTGCAGTGTAAAAGAAAAAGAGAAAGTTTAGGTTTTTATTATTAACAGGCTTTCCAAGCGTGGAAAGCATAAATTTTGAAATTATGATAGCAAGTAGAAATGAAAAAAGTTTGCGTACTTTAGCGATGTTGCGTTATCAGGCTGACCGTTATCAGTCAATAGGAAATGGATCAATGTGCCAGCGATTAAATGCTGAAATTCGTCGTCTAATGAACGAAATGAGCGAAAGCTCTAAAGTTGAAAATTAATTTATTAGTATAATTTTTTTGATGGGTTCTCTTCACCGCCGTTTTCACGGAAGGTGAGAGAGATGAGTAGATGAGGCATTCGACACTATAAGCGGTGGAGAGTAGCCTTTTTTTATGCCCTTTTGTGTACTTCTTTTTTTTAGATTTTGTGATGTTTTTTTTTCGAACTATCTTTGTCTGAAGGTCATTCAGATTTTAAATGCTGAGCTAAATATAATAAGATGAGAAAAACAGGACTATTAATTACTTCGTTTGTACTGTGTACAACATTGTGGGCTCAATCTCCACAGCAAAAAGGATTGGATGTAATCAACAAAGAAAATGCTGAGGCATATATCGGTTTTCTTGCCAGTGATGATTTGGAAGGACGTGAGGCTGGTTTCCATGGTGGTCGTATTGCAGGTGAATATATTGTATCTAATTTGAAAACGATGGGTATTTCTCCTTTGCTTGAAACCTATTACCAGCCATTTGATGCATATAATAAGGAACGTCAGAAGCGAGGTCGTTTTCAGGTTCATCCGGATTCGATTGCAATATTAAAACAAGGAGTTCACCAGAAATTATCCATGCGGAATATTTTGGGAAAAATTGAGGGTAAGAATCCGAATGAATATGTTATTATAGGTGCTCATTATGACCATTTGGGGGTTGACCCTATGTTGGAGGGCGACCAGATTTACAATGGTGCGGATGATAATGCATCCGGGGTATCGGCTGTTCTTCAAATAGCTAAAGCTTTTCTGGCTACCGGAGAAAAACCGGAACGTACAGTTATTTTTGCTTTTTGGGATGGGGAAGAGAAAGGCTTGTTGGGCTCAAAATATTTCGTACAGAACTTCCCTGGGATTAAAAAGGTAAAAGGGTATCTGAATTTTGATATGATCGGTCGCAATAATAATGAAGCAAAACCGACCCATGTAGTCTATTTTTATACAGAAGCGCATCCGGTATTCGGTGACTGGCTGAAGAATGATATCAAAAAGTATAATTTAAATCTTACCCCTGATTATCGTCCTTGGGATAAACCGGTAGGAGGTAGCGATAATGCTTCTTTTGCTTTGTTGGATATTCCGGTTATTTGGTATCATACAGATGGTCATCCTGATTATCATATGCCGAGTGACCATGCAGACAAGATTAATTGGAATAAAGTTGTTGATATAACAAAAGCATCATTCCTTAATATGTGGAATTTGGCGAACGAGAAAAAGTTCTAAAATGAATAATACAAAATATGCCTGCCAAGCGATTATAAAGCTTTTGGCAGGCATATTCTTTTTGATATCACAAAGATATATTTTATTGTTTTACTAACTTAAGTTCTTCATTCCTGGAAATAGTAGAGTAGGGAGAACCATCTTTCGTTTCTTTTTGCGTATTTCCATTAAGCCGGTTTCATTCCAAACAGTAGTTCATTAGTTCGATTATTTGTTTGGGGGTTTTCATATCTGTTTTATATTCCTTTATATAATTCCTTATAGCCTCTTCTTTTTGAGGGAAAAGTTTAAGTAAGGACTTTTCATTTTTAAATTTAACGAATTTGTTATTTAAGTAAAACCAGTAATCGTTATCATTGTAGGTACCGATAACATCTCTGTTTTCATTTTTGTAAATGCCTTTGTTGTAATAACTGGTATTAATAGTGGTGGTAGTGCTACTTTGAGTGGTTTGTCCATAGGCTCCTATTTTGCCTTTGTATGTTTCCTTTAATGACCAGTTGATGTATGCTTTTCCATTCGGCATATCTATTATTTCAAGGAAAGAACGGTTCGCCGGAATAAACTTGTGGGAGGATATGAATATGGTATCTACCTGTTGTGTGTTGGTAAGAATCATAATATCATCCTTTTCTTTGTATTTCATTAGCCGGTTGCAAGCATCGTAATTTAATAAAGCTACTGCTTTTGAACCATTCTTCATTAATACGGTTCCCTGAGTGAAATCGTTTAGAAGATATATCGGATTCTTTTGGGCATAGAGATGGGCTACTCCAATAATAAATAAGATAGTTAATATGGTTCGTTTCATATCCTGATAGTTTTAAGTTAAATAAAAAAGGAGGACTTTCATAGTCCTCCTTAATCATATAGATTTCATTTTAGAAATTCGGGCCTTCACCAAAATTCGGAGCTTTCTTGTCATACCAAACACGTTCTGTGTTGAGGATTTTTGGATCTTGAGTTCCTGTGGTATAGCCCTGAGCCTTGAATGCATTACTTTTGATAGTATACATTAAATCACTTTCTAATGGTGCAGACAGAGTCCATCTACGAGGGATTGCAAAGTTAGGATCACCAGCTGTTGTGAAATCCTGCCATGCTAAAATATTACTTCCTCTCATCGGAACACCTGAACGGCGAACTTGTACAAACTGGTCAGTCGGGAATAGTAGGAAATGAATATATTGCTGAATGTATACCTTTTCCAGCTGTTCTCTGGGGGAGCCTGTTAAAGTGTAAGCCGGCTGATTCAATAAGTCGTCAATTTCACCGTCGTTTAACTTTAAAGGTTTCTCATAATCTCTATCGTATACACTTGAATAATACGGAATCTTATTTAATTCAGCTAATCTGTTATATTCTTCAACAGATAGGCGAATACCTTCTTTAAAATAAGTGTCTGCACTTTGAGGAAGAGTTGCACCAATCAATTTTAATTCCGCAAGATAAAGCTGTACTTCGCCGGAAGAGAAATGCAAACCATACCATGCATTTTGCTGTTTGTCAATTTCTGCTGTTACATCCGGATCATCAGGGAAGGTATATTCTTTCTGTCCTTGTAACATTTCACGGTTCATACGTGCCAGTGGGTAGTATTGCTTTTTGTCAATTTTAAATTTGTCGTAATTGAAATAAGCATTGTTTGTTTCTGCGTCTTCACGAGCTTTGGTATTTACCGGAGCACCATAATAACGTACCCAAGGTTCACCTGGAGCTTTCCATCCGTCAAATTTCTTTACACCACCTTCTGTTTTAGTATTGATGTTAGCTTCAATGTAAGGAGGTAATTTAATATCACGTTTTAAGAAAGCATTTATCACTTTGCTGTTAAAATCGTTCTTTTGGAAAATAAAGCGAACACGTGGATCCTTATTTTCTACTAAGAAATTGATTAATTGCTGAGCACCGATACCTTTTTCTTGTCCATCTAATATGTCATCTCCAAAATGATATTCCTGCGCACCTTTGCAGTAGAAGAAATCATCATTCAGGCTGGACATAACACCAACAGGGCTTTCTGCTACATTCTGTGCAATTTTTAAAGCTTCTGCTTTATTTGTATGCAACATACGGACTGCAATTTTTAATTTCAAGGAGTTTGCAAATTTAGCCCATTTATTTAAGTCTCCGTTGTATACAAAGTCTTGTGCACCCAATGTTATCTGATTAGGAAGATTGGAAGTCAATACGGTTATTGCTTCATCCAGCTCTTTTAACCAGAGTGTAAATAATTCTTCCTGTGTTTGATAAGCAGGTGTCAGGATTTCTTCATGTAAGCCTCTTCCAGCTTCCGTATAGGCTAAAGAACCGTACATATCCGTACCGAAAATACCCAGATATACCAACAAGGGTTTGCACATTGCGGTAATATTTTGGTATTTATCCTGTTCTTCCTGTTCCATTAAAGAAAGCGCATATTTGATTTCTTCCGTATATAATTTTACGTTGATAACCTGGCTTTGTGAACCTTCATAGGCTCCCATCATGTTAAGATCGGATGTATTTCCTTTCTGCATGACAACTGATTGTGACCAGGGTAGGGTATATGCCAGGTTATTATAAAACCATTGTTGGTATTTTGAAGGTTCGAATTCGGCCAGAGCTTGTGTGAACAAGTAGCGGACATCCGCTTTTGTCACGGCGGACGGGTTGGTGTTCACTTCCGCAAAATCGTCTTTACATCCTGGAGTTGCAATAAGAGAGGCTCCTAAGATTGTGGCGGTTATAATTGATTTATATTTCATGATAATTGTCTTTTATTAAATTAGAAATCCAAGTTGATAGTAAGCATGTAGCTGGATGTGATCGGGTTGTTTGAACGTTCACGGAATTCAGCAGATTTGTTACTACGAATACCTTCCGGATTCAGGTTATTAGGCAATGAGTTATAAATGTATCCCAGGTTTCTTGCGCTGAATGAAACGGCAATGCCTTTTGCTCCTAATTTGGAAGAAATGTTATTCGGTAAACGATAGCCCAGAGAAATTTCGCGAAGTGCGATGTAGCTCAGATCGTGTACCCAGTAGTCGTTTACAGTTCCGGTACCCCAACTGTTGCTCCAATAGTGATAGGTTGATGCATGTACCGGTTCAAGAATTCCATTGGCAACTAATTGGGCGAAACTCTGTCCGCTTACGTCATGTTGTTTGCCATCTACACCTGTTACGATTGTTCCTGCTTCGAATACACCTTCAGGAATTACGCCATCGTTGAAAGTCATGCCTCTGGAGTCTGCATAGTTTGATGTCCATGAAAGTCCTCCATGTTCTTCATCTCGGAAATCAAGAGACGATTTCGTATAACCATAAGTTTGTCCGTATTTGTTGGAGTAAGATGCAATCTTTCCGCCGAAGCGAGCATCTAATGCAACACGCAGGCTCAGGTTTTTCCAGGTAACGCCTGTAGACATAGATGTCATTAATTTAGGGACCATGCTACCAACTTCTTCCGCAGTACCGCTACGTTGTGCATAAGCGGCACGGAAGTCGTCATTCCATGTCAATACGGTTTCTCCATTTTCATTTTTCTTCGGCATAGCATCAGACATCAGCAATCCGTAAGAACCACCAACCATTGCTACAGAACCTACACGATAGTTACCATAAGCTACATCTCCTTCCAATGCAATATAATTTGCTACATTAGGGTGAAGTTCTACGATTTTATTGGAGTTCTTTGTGAATGTGAAGTCTAATGTCCATTCCCATTCTTTATTTTTGAATGGAATTGTGTTTAATGCGATTTCAACACCACTGTTCTGGATGTTACCGGCATTGATTAATTGTTTGCTGATACCTGATTCAGACGGAATTGCAATTGTCATAATCTGGTCGGTTGTATTTTCCTTATAATAAGTAGCATCAATGCCGATACGGTTGTTAAGGAAACGCCAGTCCAAACCAATTTCCCATGAGTTTTTACGTTCAGGTTTTAAATTGGGGCTAAACAATTTTTTCTGGTCATCACTGAAACTGTTGGTGAAGATGTTATTTCCGTTAGGCTGCAATAATGAACCCAAAGAATAGTAAGAATAGATAGAATATGCACTGGCATCATTACCAACCTGAGCCCATGATGCACGAATCTTTCCTAATGAAATCCATTCCGGTAAATCAAAAGTTTCGTTAAGCAACCAAGAACCGCCGATTGAAGGATAGAAATAAGAATAATTACCAGTTCCATTCATGTAAACTAAACCGGATGACCAGTCGTTACGTCCGGTAATATCCAAGAATACCTGGTTCTTCCATGAGAGGTTTGCTGCTGCTACTACAGATAAGATACGTTTTGTATCCTTGATTGAAGCTTCTGTTTTAACTGTGTTTTTAGAGTTATTAACAAAGTATTGTCCGGGAACAACCAAGCCACCATCTGTTTTTGATAATTGATGTCCACTGGATGTTGTATAATATTCACCACGTAAGAAACCGCCGATGTGGAAATCTTTAACGTCTTTGTTCACTGTGAATGTACCTGCAAAAGTAGTCTGCTTACTATAATCTTGCCCCATTTCATAGAAACCACCATCGTTATTAAAGCCCTTACCTAACTGTTTGTTTTCCCAGCTTGTATAATAATAGTTCATGTTTCCTTCAGCACGGAACTGTAACCAATCTATTAATTTAAGGTTGAACTCGACAGTCGGACGTACTACTGTTTCTTTACGAGTATAGTCAAAATTATCTATTTCGAACCACAAATCTTTACCGGGAACATTGGCATATGTATCATTATAGTCTTTACTTGCCATACCGGTATGTTTGGTCCCTAAATATTTATCACGGAAATATTTGGTATTATACATGGTCGGATATGTCCCAGTAGCAAATGATTCTCCAATGTTCTTCTGAGCGTTTTTAGGCGTAGAATTGGCGAAACTGATAGATGCATTCATATCTAAGCGTTCGCTGATTTTTTGTGAACCTTTCAATAAAAGAGAATAGCGTTCAAAATCATTGTTTTCTACAACACCTTTTGCCTTTTTATAAGAAATAGAGGAGTAATAAGTAGTCTTTTCATTACCTCCACGTATTGCAACATTTGTATTGGAGTTCAGCCCGGTTTGGTAAGCATCGCTCATATTGCTTTCAATCGGGGAATAAGAAGTCATCGTACCGTCATAGTTTTCGATTTGTCTTCCGTCATATTTAGGACCCCACAAACGACTGGTTTGACCAATAACAGTTGCTTGACCATTATTATTCAAACGGAATTGGTTTAAGTTATCCCATTTCTGGAATTTTCCGTTTGCATCAGGGGTTCCGTAGTCTACATTACCGGAATAATTACCCGGACCATAAACCATCTGACGTTGCATGCCACCATGGACATGGTCTAATCCGAATGTTTGTGAAACGGATACACCGAAGCCAGTTGCTCCTTTACCGCTTTTTGTCGTAATTACGACTGCGCCGTTCAGACCACGAGAACCATACAATGCTGTAGCTGCCGCACCTTTCAATACGGAAACCGTTTCAAAGTCATCCGGGTTCAAGTTTTTTAACATGTTACCGTAGTCGTTAGCGTTTGAATCCCAGTCAGAAGAGCCGGTACCGGACAAATCATTGGATAAGATTACGCCATCGACAACATAAATAGGTTGGTTATTTCCATTTAAAGTTGAAGCACCACGAATCTGGATTTTTGTTGCACCGAACATACCACCGTCGGAACTAGCAATTTCCACACCGGCAACTTTACCTTGCAAGGATGCAACAGGGTTAATTGCATTTGTTTTCAGCTCGTCACCTTTTAATTCTGTTACAGCATAACCCAGTGCCTTTTCAGAACGTTTCATACCCAAAGCTGTAACCACAACTTCGTCTAATTTCTGGGTATCTTCAGCTAACTTAACATTCAGGGTAGGTTGTCCTGTGTACTTGATTTCCTGAGTTACGTAGCCAATGAAAGATATTTGAATAATATCCCCATTTTTTACATCTTCCAAAGTAAATTTACCATCCATGTCGGTAATGTTACCATTGGTTGTCCCTTTTATTACCACAGACGCTCCGGTAACAGGACCGAACTCATCTTCAACAGTACCTGTTACTTTCCCGTTTTGTTGGGAAATGTTTGTGCTTGGATTGGCTGGTTCTGTAATAGCATACATGCTTCCTGGGAGAGAAAATGCACCTGCCAATAGAATTAAGCTAATAGGTTTGAATTTTTTCAGCATAATTTGTGTTTAATTAAATTGAAAGAGATATAATCGTTTAAATATTAATATTATATAGTGCTTTTGAAATATGGAGGCTTTTAGGTATAGTGTTACTTTATTTTAGCGTTTATTACTTTAGTTCTAAAAGAACTGTGCAGATTTATGTGGAAGTTGGTCTTGGTTCTAAAAGAACTTCTATATAAACCAAAGTTTATAAAAAGGATTTAAGGTGTTGATATACAGAATGTAGTAAATATTTTCCCCATCTGTATAAAAAGTATACAAATGAGCGTCATTGATACATCTTATATTTTATAATGTATTTATTAATAGAAAATTTATATCTTGAAGAGAAGTATAGCGCCTAAAACTTAATTTTTATAAATGTTAAAGTACATCTTGTAATATATTGTATATATGTTGATTAACAATAATAATGCAATTTCCTAATTGTTAAAATTGAAATGACAACGTGTTTTTTTTAGAAAAATAACACAAAGACATAAAAATTTCATATCTTTGGCGCAGATATGAAATGTGCAGAGTTCTTTTAGAACTAAAGTAACAAATGCTACAAAAGTAAACGCTAAACCTAAAAGCCTCCATATTTCAAGACATATAGCATAAAACTATTAGACAAACACAATTATATCTCTTTCAATAAATAAAACACAAATTATGCTGAAAAAATTCAAACCTATTAGCTTAATTCTATTGGCGGGTGCATTTTGCCTTCCTGGAAGTATTTATGCTTCTTCGGAGTCAGCCAATCTTGGTACAAACGTTTCCCAGCAAAGCGGAAAGGTTACAGGTACAGTTGAGGATGCTTTCGGTCCTGTAACCGGGGCATCTGTAGTTGTAAAAGGAACTACCAATGGTAACATTACCGATATGGACGGTAAGTTTACATTGGAAGGCGTAAAAAATGGGGATATTATTCAAATATCTTTCATTGGTTACGTAACTCAGGAAATCAAGTATACCGGACAGCCTACACTGAATATCAATTTGGTAGAAGATACTCAGAAACTGGATGAAGTTGTGGTAACAGCTTTAGGTATCAAACGAGAAAAAAAGGCATTGGGTTATGCTATGCAGGAACTTAAGGGGGATGAGCTGGTTAATGCCCGTGAAACGAATGTAGCAAATGCATTATCAGGAAAAGTTTCCGGTGTACAGATTATCCGTTCAAGTAATGGCCCTGGTGCATCTTCTAAAATCCAATTACGTGGTAGTAACTCTGTTACCGGATTAAACCAGCCTTTAATTGTTGTTGACGGTATACCAATGGATAACTTTACTGGTGGTAGCAACAATGATTATTGGAACCCTTCTGCGGATATGGGTAATGGACTATCGGATATTAATCCGGAAGATATTGCGAGTATGTCTGTTTTAAAAGGTGCTTCTGCTGCTGCTTTGTATGGATCCCGTGCTGGTAATGGTGTTATCTTGATTACAACAAAAACAGGTAAGAAGACTGACGGATTAGGTATTACTATCTCAGGTTCCGTGTCTGCAGAAACTATTTTTATGAATCCGAAAATGCAGAATAGTTTTGGACAAGGTTCTCTGGGGGTATATGATGAATTGAAGTCTACCAGTTGGGGACCTCAGATAACAGGACAGTCTTATAAAAGATGGGATGGAGTGACTGCTAATATGCAGGCTTATGACAATGTCCGTAATTATTTTGATACAGGTACGAATATAACTGAAAATATTTCATTCGCCCAGCAGTATAACAATACTTCTGTTTATACTTCTGTAACGCGTATGGATGATAACAGTAAAATACCGGGAGCATCTCTGGCACGTACGAATTTAACAATGCGTGCTTTATCTAAATTTGGTAAAGACGAGCGTTGGACATTGGATGCAAAAATCCAATATATCAATTCAAATGCAGAGAACCGTCCTATCTCCGGAGATAATAGTTCGAACGTATTCAACACTATTTACCAGCTTCCGCGCTCAATGGACATTCGTGATTTTTCTGCTGCAAGGGATGAAAACGGAAAGATGATTTGGTATGGTGGTGGACAGCAAATTAACCCATACTGGGCATCACGTTATATTTATAATCAAGATGTTCGTGACCGTTTCCTGATGTTCGGCTCCTTGAAATATCGTTTTACAGATTGGCTGAATGCTGAAATTAAGGCAGGTAGTGATATGTATTTCACCGATTTCGTATCTAAAACATATGCCGGAAGTTCTTTAACGAACAGTGGACGTTACAGTATCGGACAGGATCGTTTCTATGAAAATAATTACAGTTTTTTGATTTCTGCTCAAAAGGATAATTTATTCGGTAAGTGGGGTGGATCGGCAACCTTTGGTGGTAACTTGATGATGCGCCAGAAAAAGAAAGTCTCAGCTTCGCCTGACGAACTGAATGTTCCTGATTTGTTTACTTTAGGAAATGCGAAGAACAAAATTAACGGGACAGAAGAGTTTAACCGTAAAAAGATTAATTCATTGTATGGAACATTGCAGGCAAACTTTGACGGATATCTGTTCTTGGATGCTACTTTCCGAAATGACTGGTCTTCTTCTTTGAGCAAGAAAAACCGCTCCTTCTTCTATCCGTCTATTTCTGCAGCCTGGATTATATCGGATATGATGAATAAAATAGATAAACCGTTACCGGACTGGTTTACTTTTGCTAAAGTACGTGCTTCTTTTGCACAGGTAGGTAATGATATGGATGCTTATCAGTTGTATAATACTTATACTATCGGTAACGATCCGGAAGGAAATGCAACAGTTGGTACAAAGGATACTTTATATGATCCGGATGTTCGCTCTGAACTTATTTCTTCATGGGAAGCCGGTCTGGAACTGAGATTCTTTAATAACCGTTTAGGTTTTGACCTGGCATGGTACAAATCGAATGCACGCCGTCAGTTATTAAATTTACCGATGGACCCGTTGTCCGGTTATAAGAATAAGAAAATTAATGCAGGTGATATCCAGAATACTGGTGTCGAATTGATGGTAAATGCCCGTCCGATTGAAACGGCAAGTGGTTTTAGTTGGGATTTAATGGTGAACTTCTCTAAAAATAACAATAAGATTATTGAATTAACTCCGGATATCAGTTTATATTCTTTAGGTGGTTATGATAATGTGCAGATCTATGCAACTGCCGGTGGTAACTATGGTGAAATCTGGGGTACACAGTTTAAACGTGTGACAGATGAAAGCTCTCCTTATTATGGTAAAATGATTGTAACAAAAGATGGTCTGCCAACCGGCGACACGGAAAAAGTAAAGATTGGCGACCAGCAACCGGATGCTTTATTAGGTATCACTTCCACTTTTGCATATAAAGGATGGTCGTTTAGTTTCTTGATCGATAGCCGTTTTGGTGGTGAGATATTCTCCGGAACAAACCGTGCTATGCAGGCATCGGGAACAGCTGCTGCTACAGTTGTTAATGGCGAGCGTCCTGATATGAAATTAGATGCGGTATATGTTGATGATAATGGTGCTTATCAGGTAAATAATTCATCAATTACTACTCAACAATATTGGGAAGCAGTTACAGGTTCTACCGGTAACTTGGGTATTGGTGAAGCAAATATTTATAGTGCGACCAATGTTCGTTTGCGTAATCTTTCATTGAACTATGCGTTTAATAAAAAAATGCTCTCGAAAACCCCGTTCCAACAAATTAAATTAGGTGTTTCTTGTAATAACGTATGGATGATTAAGAGTCATCTGAATGGAGTAGACCCGGAATCTGTGTATGCAACAAGTACAAATGCTACCGGTTTCGAAAATGGTGGTTCTCCTACATCACGCAGTTATTTGTTTAACGTAACACTTGGTTTCTAATTACATAAAAAATAAGCAATATGAAAAATATAAATAAATTAGTTTATACACTTGGCATAGGGTCTTTGCTGTTAACGGCATGCTCGGACTTTGATGAAGTGAATACTGACCCTACAGCGGCAACGATCGACCAGGCGCGTGTCGAGTATGCTATAAATGCTTCAATTACAGGTGCCCAGATGGATCCTGATGTGGCGGAACGTGCATTTGTTTTAAACTGGAAAACGGCTGCTCGCCAACATTTTACTTCTGGTATAGCCGTAGGTTCTTATAATGACGCATGGATTTCCGCTTACTACGATAAATCGGCAAGCTGGCAGAAATCTGCAACATTGGCTATTACATTGGCTGATGATAAAATATCCAAAGGAAATCTGACCGGACATGATGCTGTAATGATTCCGAACCTGAAACAGGTTGCCCGCATTTGGCGTGCTTATTTGATGAGTGAATTTGTGGATAATTTCGGAGCTCTTCCTAAAGATGCATTTCAGGGAACGAACCCGGAATTTAACAGCACAAAGGATATTTATTATTTCCTTTTTGATGAGTTGAAAGATGCGGTTGGCAAATTGGATGTAAATGTTACTCCGGATGATACGGAAAAGAAGTATGATCGTGCTTACAATTTTGATTTCAGCAAATGGGTAAAATTCGGTAACTCTTTGCGTATGCGTTTGGCTATGCGTCTGTCTGAAGTGGAACCTGCCAGAGCACAGTCTGAATTTGAAGATGCTGTCAAAGGGGGATATATAGCTAATAACAGCGATAATTTTACAGTCGCAGAAAGACCGGGATGGGATGATTTAACCGGAGTTATGTCACGTGAGTGGAATTCGCAGGCATTGTCTGCAACGTTGAATAACCTGATGATTGGCTTGGGGGGTATCAAAACATCTGACCAATTGACAGATGAAAGATACCAGTCACATATCAAAGCAGAAGATTATATGGGACAACGTTATGAAAAACACTACTCGTTGTATACAAACGAGCCAGGTGCCGGTTTTTGGTTCGATGGCTTGCGCAATAAGATTGATCCGCGTGCATATGCTTTATTTTATATTCCGGGAGATTTTGACAGCGAAGGTTTCTGTAATTATCCGTCATGGGATAATACGGCAAAAACCGTAAAGCGTGATTTGTTACAAGATGACAAAAAGACAAAATTGGAAGAAATAGATGCCTCTTATACATGGAATGCCCCGGCTATCGGTTCGCAGGGAGATAAAGGTGCGTTGAATCAGGTTTATAGTTTTAATGGAACAAATCCTCGTTTGGTATTGAAATATAGAGATAGTAATAGTTCTCGTATTTTCTTCGGTGCTTGGGAATCTTATCTGTTGATTGCAGAAGCTTCTGTAAGAGGTTGGGCTGCTTCTATGGGAGGCAAAGATGCTTATGAAGCCGGTATCCGTGCAAGTTTTGAATACAACGGTGTTTCCAAGTTTGTGGATAGTTACCTTGCATCAACAGATTATAATAATGTGGGGACTTCAGTTGCCTGGGATCATACGGCAGAACCTCCTGCAACAAAGACAATGAAAATGATCGATGGCTATACAAAAGCAGAAGGTACATTTACATATAAATATCCGGTTGCTTCTCAAACATTGTATGGTAAAGCTTTGAATGACCAGTTGACTAAAATTATCACACAGAAGTTTATTGCCAATGTGCCTTGGGTGCCGATGGAATCATGGAGCGACCATCGTCGTTTAGGACTTCCGTTCTTTGAAACGCCAGCTGTAGAACAACCATTGATTTATATGCCTACTTTAACACAGAGCAACTATATGGAACAGACATATAAGTTCTTCCCGCAGCGTTTGAAATTCCCGTCAAGTTTGGCCAATAGCAGTCCGGAAGGCTATGATCAGGCTGTTAAGGTATTAGGCGGTCCGGATGATGTATTTACACCATTATGGTGGGCGAAAAGTTCGAAATAAATATAGGTTTCTATAGTTAATCTTTTAACCGAATTTAAAGAGAGGTATATCCTGTTTGGGGGATATGCCTCTCTTTTTTTAACTAAAACTTTTATAGAAAGGACTGAGTAGCTAAAAAGAAGTTGTTTTTAATTTTTTGTTTTGAAAATAAAAAAATACTTATAGAGTACTGGCTCTTATTATTTATAGGAAATCCTCTTGTCCTTTATATTTCATGTGATGCCTTTTGATTTTAATAAAGAATAGAACCATGCCTTACATTTTCACACATGTTAATGACAAAAACAAATTCTCTTTTTTTGTGTTACATATATCAAAAAAGATATTGGTGTCAGCCATGTAAAATATCATGTTATAATAAACAAAAAACATCAGTTATGTTGAAAAAAATCAGACCTGTCAGTATGATACTGCTTATGGGTTCGTTATGTTTCTCAGGAAATATATTCGCAGCCCCGGAGACGGAAAATCAAATCACTGACGTTTCCCAGCAAAATGCAAAGATTTCGGGAACAGTGGAAGATGCTTTGGGACCTGTAGCCGGAGCATCCGTTCTTATTAAAGGTACAACTAACGGAACTATAACCGATATGGATGGTAATTTTACTCTTGAAGGAGTAAAAAAAGGAGATATCATCCAGATCTCCTTTATCGGATTTATAACTCAAGAAATACCTTATACCGGACAATCGACCCTGAATGTTCATCTGGAAGAAGATACTCAGAAACTGGATGAAGTAGTTGTAACAGCTTTAGGTATGAAGCGGGATAAGAAAGCATTGGGATACGCCATGCAAGAGTTGAAAGGAGATGAATTGTTGTCATCACGCGAACCGAACCTGGCGAACTCCCTTTCCGGTAAAGTTTCCGGTTTACAGATTGTCCGTTCCAGTAATGGAGTAGGGGGGTCTTCTAAAATTGTACTTCGTGGTAATAACTCACTGACCGGTTCCAACCAACCACTTATTGTTGTGGATGGTACGCCTATGGATAACTTTACTGGTGGTGTAGATGATGTATGGGGAAATTCCGGTACCGATATGGGTAACGGACTTTCCGATATTAACCCGGAAGATATCGAATCGATGACAGTACTGAAAGGTGCGTCGGCAGCAGCATTATACGGGTCTCGTGCAGGTAACGGTGTTATCTTGATTACTACTAAATCGGGTAGAAAAAATGAGGGTCTTGGCATTACCGTAAATGCTGGTATCACGACTGAATCTATTTTCCTGAAACCGCATATGCAGAATAGTTTTGGCCAGGGTTCTGTAGGAATATATGATAACCAATCCCGTCTGAGTTGGGGACCGAAGGCAGAAGGACAAACCGTGAAAGACTGGTTAGGACGTGATGTCTCTCTTCGTACTTATGATAATATCGATGCATTTTTCCGAACTGGAGTATCCTTCAATGAAGGGGTCAGTTTCCAGCAAAATATAAACGGAACATCAGTTTTTACTTCAGTAAACCGCTCGGATGACGCAGGAATTACCCCGGAATCCAAATTGAATAAGACAAATATCACCCTTCGTGCCACAACTTTCCTGGATAAAGCGGAAAAGTGGAAAGTGGATGCAAAGGTGAACTATATAAATATGAATGCGCACAACCGCCCTATCCAGGGAGTAAACCCTTCCAATGCGTTCAATACGATTTATAACTTACCCCGTTCTTTGAATGTAGCTGAATTTAAAGATTGTGTGGATGCAAACGGCAATATGATTTGGTGGGATGCAGCAAAGAATCCACAGGAAAACCCTTATTGGGTAACCCAATATCGCCAGAATAACGATACACGTAACCGTTTGTTGGGTAATGTTTCTTTAAAATATGCTCCGGTCAATTGGTTTGATATCGAGTTGAGAGCCGGCACCGACTATTATACAACTACAAAAAATCAAAAAGTATATGCCGGAGGTAATACTTCTCCCCGTGGTTTGTATAGCGAAGGTTCTGAAACATTTTATGAAAACAATTATAGCTTCCTGGCTACAGCACGTAAAGATAATTTAATCGACCGTTTGGGCGGTTTTGTTACTTTTGGTGGTAACTTGATGTTGCAGAAAAGAACGAAAATGGATGCTTCAGCTGGCGACCTGCTCGTTCCGAACCTTTTCTCCCTGAACAATGGTATTAATAAACCGACAGTCACATCCGAACTGACACGCCGTAAAATGAATTCTTTATATGGTTCGTTGCAGTTGAACTGGGATGGTTATCTGTTCCTGGATGTGACAGCACGTAATGACTGGTCGTCTACCATGTCGAAAGCGAACCGCTCCTATTTTTATCCTTCGGTAAGTTTATCCGGTGTTATTTCGGAGATGTTACCGAAGTTAGGCACCGAAATGCCGGAATGGTTCTCCTTTGCAAAGGTAAGAGCTTCTTATGCCGAAGTCGGTAATGACCTCGACCCGTATCAATTATATAATAATTACACAGTAGGAAAAGATGAAAATGGCAATACGATAGCCAATCCCGGTAAAGTCCTGTTCGACTCGAGTGTACGTAGTGAGTTGATAAAGTCGTGGGAAGCCGGTTTTGATGTACGTTTCTTCAATAACCGTTTAGGATTGGATTTTGCCTGGTATAAGTCTAACGCGACACGCCAGTTGCTGGACTTGCCAATGGACCCGTTCTCCGGATATAGCTCACGAAAAGTAAATGCCGGCAATATTCAGAACGAAGGTGTGGAAATTTCTTTGAATGGCGGTATCTTCCAAAGTACTAATCCGCAAGGATTCAACTGGAATGCTTCGGCACAATTCTCTTTGAATAGAAATAAAATTATAGACTTGTATCCGGGCGTTACACTATATGATATTAAAACATTGGATGCGATTCAGATTGTTGCTGCTCAGGGTGGTTATTATGGTGATATTTATGGTCAGACATTTGTTCGTGTCACCGATCAGAATAGCCCGTACTTCGGAAATATAGTAGTAGGTGATGATGGTTTGCCATTGATTTCAACGGAAAAAACGAAAGTTGGTAATCAGAATCCGGACTGGATGCTGGGTATAACCAACAATTTCTCGTATAAAGGTTTTAACCTTAGCTTTTTGGTGGATTTCCGTATCGGTGGAGAGATTTATTCGGCAACAGCATCCAACCTGTATGTCCGTGGTAATGCCAAGGGCACAGTTGTAGACGGGGAACGGCAGAATTTTGTAGTACCTAATTCAGTAGTGAAACAGGGGGATTCTTATGTGGAAAACAAGGTGGCTGTCACTCCTCAGAATTACTGGGAACGTATCGGTTCTACCGGTAACTACGGTTTGCCGGAAGTCTTTACTTACGATGCGACCAATATCCGTTTGCGTAATATTACGTTGGGATACGATTTCAACCGTACGATGTTGAAGAAAACACCGTTCCAGCGCTTGCGTTTATCAGCAACCTGCAACAACGTCTGGATGATTCACTATAATATGCCGGGTATTGATCCTGAATCTGTTTCGGCAACAAATACCAATGCTACAGGTTTTGAGAATGGTGCAGCACCGACAAGCCGTTCGTTTACATTTAACGTAACAGTCGGATTTTAAGGCATAAGCAAGGATTAATAAAAAAGAAACGAAAGAATTATGAATACGAAAAATATATTACTGGCAGGCTTTTTCTTAGCAGCCGCTTTATTTTCCTCCTGTAATGATTTTCAGGAGTTGAATGAAGACCCGAACCAGGTGGATGAAAGTAAAGTGAAGCCTGAATGGTTCCTGAATTCTTCAATCATAGGCGACCAGATGAATCCGGAAATCGCAGAACGTATGTTTATCCTGACATGGAACCGTGCTTCCCGTTTTAACAGAGGAAGCGGTTTTACCATCGGAACGGATAATAACGATTATATCACTCTTTATTTGAGTAACGACTATTCTGTAAAATGGCTGAATGCAGCAACAAAAGCTGTCCAGCTAGGAGAGAAAAAGATAAAAGAAGGTGAAGGTGACCTGTATCCTTATTATAAAAATGTGGTGCAAATGGCACGTATCTGGCGCGCATACCTGAATTCGGAAGTCTCGGATGGTTTCGGGCCAATTCCGGCTTTGGATGCTTTTTCCGGTGTCCCTGCCGAGTACAACAGTGTGGAAGAAATCTATACATTCATTTTGAAGGAGCTGAAAGAAGCGGAAGCCGCTCTCGATCCGTCTATTACAATGACACCGATGGCAGCCGAAGACGCGTTTTATGGCGGAGATGTCAATATGTGGAAAAAATATGCAAATTCTTTGCGCATGCGTTTTGCCATGCGCATCTCGGGGGTTGCTCCGGAGTTGGCTAAAGCGGAATTTGAGGATGCGGCATCTAAGGGCTATATTTCCTCACTTGCAGAAATAGCAGCCGTGCAGGAAAAGGATGGTTGGGGCGACCTGACCAGCGTAATGTCCCGCCCATGGAATGGCCAGGCAATGTCTGTTACCTATAAGAACTTGGTGGTCGGGCTTGGCGGCGAAGAGTTTCCGCTGCCTGATTCTTTGAAAAGCCATCTGAAAGACCCGCATACATATTTAGGTTTATATCTGAATAAACATTTCCCATTGACAACGAATGATCCTTGTGCCGGTTTCTATTTTGACGGGGTTCCTCAGTATGTAGATCCGCGTGCTCCTAAATTGTTTAGCGTGGTAGGTTGGGATGATGGCGTGATTTATTCGGATTATATCGGTGCTGCCAAAGAGGTTGGTCCGGTTGCTTTGCTTGATCCGAATGACAATACGACACCTATGTTGACTATTAACCCAAAATATACCTGGGAAACCTGGGTTGCCGGCGAATGGGATGTGAAAGGTGGTTTGGTCAGTGCTTTAACTGGAAAGAATTACAATTATCCATCTCTCTCGAAACAATACCGTTTGAGTACAAAAAAACGCGTGTTCTTTGGTCCTTGGGAAAGTTATTTCTTATTGGCTGAGGCTGCAGTAAAAGGATGGAATGTTCCGGGTACTGCCAAATCAAATTACGAAAGTGGCGTTACTTCCAGTTTTGAATATCATGGCTTGTTGAGCCAGGTAGGAAGTTATCTGTCGTCTACGGATTATAACCGTGTAGGAACATCTGTAAGTTTCGACCATACTCAGGAAGCTCAACCTTATTCAATTAATTATGTGGATCCTTATACAAAGGAAAATAAAACACAAATTTATACTTATCCGAAAAACTCCATTTACAGAGGTGGAGCTTATAATAACGATGCTTTGACAAAAATCATCACTCAGAAATATCTGGCTCAAATGCCTTGGCTACCGGAAGAAGCATGGAGCGACCATCGTCGTCTCGGTTTGCCGTTCTTTGAAAATCAGGCTGTGGAAAAAGACTATAACCCGTTGAACCAGGTTCCTCTGACAGTGGCGACTTCTAAAGAATGCCGTCTGGAATTTTATCCGAAGCGTTATCGTTATCCCGCAAATATCCAGACAAACAATCAGGCAGGTTATAATCAGGCTTTGAAATTGTTGGGAGGTCAGGATTTGGTATCTACTTCCTTGTGGTGGAATATGAAGTAGGTTACACTCTCCATATTATATAAATGTTTACAGCGCTGTATATCTCAAACGTACAGCGCTGTTTTTTTATTTTATTTCTGGCACTCAAAGCAATAATAAATACTGCCTCCCATGTAACTCTCTTTCCGGATAGCTTCCCCGCAGACAGGGCAGGGTTTGTTGTTGGTCTCTTTGGATAGGACGGGAATATAGCTTCCTCTTTTCCCGAACAAATCCGTTTCCGAATTACGTCCGCCAGCCTGATAGATTTGGTTCAAGGTTGACTTTATACAATGAAATATATTTTCTTTTTGTTCTGCATTTAATGTATTGATACGGGTTTTGGGGTGTATCCGGGCATTAAACAGAATATCTTGTAAAACTCCGTTCCCAAGCCCCGGAATCGTTTGTTCGGTGGCTAGAAATGCCTTTGCTGATTTTTTTTGTTTCTCTTCGCTGTTTATCAAGCTAAGGAAATATTCCAATGTAAAGGCCTCTGACATAACCTGCGGTTTGTTTTTGGCTCCATCCCGGTATGGAGAGAAACTACATTCAAAAGATTCTACAGGAAAACAACATACGGCTCCGTACATACGGACTGAACCCACCAGGCAACTTTCATCTTCAAATCCGATTAATAGTTGATGTTTCTCCGGAATTTTTGCCCCGGTTTGGTAGAAACGTAAGTTTATGCCATCGCCTAATAATAAACGAACATCTTCTGCTTCGATTTCAATTAACCCGCCATAGGCATAGGCCGTCCCCATTTGTTTATGAAGGAGCATTCCTTCGTAATTTTGCGGATCGCCGTAATACCAGGCAAACTTATGTGGAGTAAATCCGGCACTGACAAATGTAATCTCTTTCCCTTTTATCGTCCGGTTTAGCTGTTCGGAGATATAAAGGGCTTCCGGTGCTTCAATCATATTCTAATTAATTGTATTTGGAAATTTCTCAATTAAAATACAAACATATAAATATTTACATTACGGAACTCTATTCGTATTGTCTTTATGTTTCAATATTAAAGAGTATAATCTTATGAATAATAAATATAGTTTTCTATTTTTGTTTTAAATAAAAACTCTTATATGGAAGAAAATAAAAAGCTCTACTCCCAAAAGGCAATTACTGTGGCTACCTTTTTCGGAGGTCCCCTTGCGGCCGGTATTTTAGTACGTAAAAATTGTATAGTATTGGAACGGGAGCAACAGGGTCTTTATGCCTTGATTATTGGCATCCTCTCTACTGTCCTGATTTTTAGCAGTGTATTTCTGATACCCGAATCCGTGTTGGATAAGATACCGAACGTTGTAGTACCGACAATCTATACAGCTATTATTTATTTGATAGTAGAAAAAATACAAGGAAAAGATTTGGCGGCCCATCAGGCTGCGGGTAACCCGTTTTATTCAAATTGGCGAGCAGCAGGAGTAGGAACGGTCTGTTGTGCAATCATCTTTGCCGTGTTGTTGGGAGGTGCATATTGGGAAGAAAAACGTTTGAATAATTGGGATATAGAGCAGTATAATGCTCAAATAGACCGATTTGATCAAAATGATGCTTTGTCACTCGAGTTTTATGATATGATGGATAGCAAACCGGCAAAGCAGGTGCTTAAGCATATAGAGACAGTCAGTATTCCTAAGTTGCAGGAAAATATGGATTTGTTGAAGGAACTGGACAGGATAGAGAATATACCTTCCGAGTACCGGGAATACAATAACTTGCTACGTGAATACTGTCAGATTCGAGTTGAAATATGTAAGCTGATTACTAAGGCAGTGGAGGAAGATACGGATGCTTATGATAAGCAAATGGAAGAATTAAATTTGAAACTGAGAGATGTTACAAATCGGATAAATGAATGAACGGTTACCTGTCTTTTGGGGATTCATAGTTATGATTTTCCAAAACCATAGTTATGAATTGGAAAAATCATAACTATGGTTTAGTTTTAGCAAGATTTTTATTGCATACCTTCTGTTGTTACTTCTTTGTTGATTTTTTTTACCAACCCTTGCAGCACAGCACCCGGACCTAATTCGACAAAATGAGTAGCGCCATCAGCGATCATATTCTGTACACTTTGTGTCCAACGAACCGGAGCAGTCAATTGGGCAATCAAGTTTGCTTTGATTGTTTCCGGGCAAGTTTCGCCTTTTGTACTTACATTCTGATAAACCGGGCAAGACGGAGTATTGATTGGTGTAGCTTCGATAGCAGCAGCTAATTCAGCGCGGGCTGGTTCCATCAGCGGAGAGTGGAATGCTCCACCCACTTTCAGTTTCAATGCACGCTTAGCACCAGCAGCAAGCATTTTTTCGCAAGCTGCATCGATACCAGGAATTGAACCGGAGATAACCAATTGTCCCGGGCAGTTGTAGTTAGCACAAACAACAACTTCGCCTTCGATGCTTGCACAAATTTCTTCAACTTTTTCATCCGGCAAAGCTAAAACAGCAGCCATAGTAGAAGGAGTTGCTTCGCATGCTTTCTGCATTGCCATTGCACGTTTGGATACCAATACCAAGCCATCTTCGAAAGAAAGAGCTCCGGCGGCAACAAGTGCAGAGAATTCTCCTAATGAATGACCGGCTGTCATATCGGGTTTGAACTGGTCACCTAATGTTTTGGCAAGGATGACAGAGTGTAAGAAAATGGCAGGTTGTGTAACTTTCGTTTGTCTCAGATCTTCGTCTGTTCCTGCGAACATCAGGTCTGTGATACGGAAACCAAGGATTTCATTGGCTTTCTCAAACATCTCTTTTGCAAGGGGATTGTTATCGTAAAGGTCTTTTCCCATTCCGACAAACTGTGCTCCCTGACCGGGAAATACATACGCTTTCATCGTTCTAATCTTTTTCTAATTTCAGTTTTTTAAGACGGTGCAAAGGTAATAAAATTAGAATAGATAGGGTACTATTCGTTACAAATTGTATCTTTGTCCCGTATAAAACGGAAACATTAACGATTAATTTATATAATATCATGAGTGAATTGCTATTTCTTGGAAATTTAGGAACAGGCGAAATTATCATTATCGCCATTGTAGTATTATTATTGTTTGGTGGCAAGAAAATACCTGAATTGATGAAGGGTATTGGTAAAGGTGTAAAGAATTTTAAAGACGGTGTAAAAGGACTGGAAGACGATATTAAAATAGACGATACAGATAAGAAATAAAGGAAATGCAACAAGATGAAATGTCATTCTGGGACCACCTGGAAGAACTTCGTTGGACTTTATTTCGATCTTTTTTAGCGCTCTTTGTTTTTACTATCGGTAGTTTTGCCTTCATGCGCGGAAGCGGGGGCATTTTCGATAGTGTGATAATGGCTCCCTGCTCATCTGATTTTGTTTTTTACAGACTGTTGTGCAGACTGAATGAGTGGCTTGTCAGCGTAAGCTCATGGTTTGATGTACTTCCTGATTTCTGTAACGATAACTTTCATGTGCAAGTTTTCAATATCAGGTTGGCATCTCAGTTTTTTACTCACATGACTACTTCTTTCTGGTTGGCTCTGGTTCTTACTTTCCCTTATCTTATGTGGGAAATTTGGAAGTTTATCAGTCCGGCTTTATATGAGAATGAGAAGAAGAATGTCCGTTGGGTATTTTTGTTGGGAACCATTATGTTCTTTATCGGATGTGCTGTGGGGTATTTCATGGTATTTCCGATGACATTGCGTTTCTTGGCAACGTATTCATTGAGTGCTGACATTATCGAACAGGTATCTCTGGATTCTTATATGGACAATTTCCTGATGTTGATTTTTATCATGGGAATTGTTTTCGAAATGCCTTTAGTCTCCTGGTTGTTATCTCAGATAGGTTTAATAAACAGGTCATTGTTCCATAAATACCGGCGTCATGCTGTGGTTGGTTTATTGGTAGCTGCAGCATTTATTACTCCGAGTAGCGACCCGTTTACGTTAGGAATCGTATTCTTCCCGTTATACGGTCTGTTTGAATTGAGTGCGTTCTTTGTGAAGAAAGCACCGAAAGAAGACCCGGATGATGATGACGATGATGAAGAAGACGAAGAAAGTTCTGAAATTGTGCAAGCAACAGAATAAATAATAGAAAAAAGACAAAAGAAGACGTGATTCAGTGATGGGTTACGTCTTTTTTTATATTGTGTGTTAATCTTCTATTTCTTCCGGTAGCATGATTGTTGCCGGAAAAAGTTTGATACCTTTGCTAAAGAGTAAAGAATCATTTAATATCATATTATGGACAACAAACTATTATTAGTCTCCGCTGCATCTGTTTTTTCGGTAGCTGGTATAGCGGCAAACTACACAAACTTTATTATTATAAATCTGGATGATGCTGGGTATGGTGATTTTTCTTATAATGGTGCGTATGGTTATACGACTCCGAATATAGACCAACTGGCAGCCGAAGGAGTCCGTTTTACTCATTTTCTGGCCGGACAGCCCATTAGTGGCGCATCCCGTGCAGGCTTGCTGACGGGATGTTATCCTAACCGTATCGGTTTTGCCGGAGCGCCGGGACCGGATTCTAATTATGGTGTCCATCCGGATGAAATGACATTGGGTGAGTTGTTGAAGCAAAAAGGATATAGTACGGCTGTTTTTGGCAAATGGCATTTAGGCAGCCAGCATCAGTTCCTGCCTTTGCAGAACGGTTTTGACGAGTATTACGGTTTGCCTTATTCCAATGATATGTGGCCGAATCATCCGCAACAGGGTGAAATATTCAATTTTCCGGACTTGCCGACTTATGAAGGTAATAAAGTCATTGGTTATAATACAGACCAGACCCGGTTGACTACTGATTATACTACGCATTCTGTAGACTTTATCAAAAGAAACAAGAATAAACCGTTTTTCCTGTATCTGGCACATAATATGCCACATGTTCCACTTGCCGTTTCAGACAAGTTTAAGGGGAAAAGCCAGCAAGGTTTGTATGGGGATGTGATGATGGAAATAGACTGGAGTGTCGGTGAAGTGATGAAAACATTACGGGAATTAGGACTGGAGGAAAACACATTAGTCATATTGACATCTGACAATGGTCCCTGGACAAATTATGGTAATCATGCGGGTTCTGCCGGTGGTTTGCGCGAAGCGAAAGCTACAACATTCGATGGTGGTAACCGGGTGCCTTGCCTGATGTACTGGAAAGGAAAAACACAGCCTGGTACAACCTGTAATAACCTGGCATCCAATATTGATTTATTTCCGACTTTTGCGGAAATCAGCGGAGCTCCTCTGCCGGACCGTAAGATAGACGGCGTTAGTATTCTTTCATTAATAAGAGGAGAAAAAGATGCAAATCCTCGTGAATCGTTTGTTTACTACTATAATAAAAATGATTTGGAAGCTGTAACAGATGGTATGTTTAAACTTGTATTTCCTCATAAGTATGTAACTTATGGTGCTTATGTTCCAGGTAATGACGGGCAACCGGGGAAATTGACAAATCTTGAAATACAAAAAGCGGAGCTATATGATCTGCGCCGTGACCCGGGTGAACGTTATGATGTAATTTCACAATATCCTGAAGTCGCTGCTAAATTGATGAAGATAGCAGACCTGAAACGTCAGGAGTTAGGAGACAATTTGACCCGTGTAAAAGGAACGGAACGCCGTGAACCCGGATTAGTGCAAGGAAAAGAACGGCATGATTTGTGACTTTTAGTAGTTACAGAAAAATATAATAGCCTGTATCCCTATTAAGGTACAGGCTATTATATTTTTCTGTGTATTGTATGATAAATGTTGAGGTAAAAACCGCGAAGAAAAAGTAAATTTAAAAAATTACATAATGTTAACATACTCTTTTTGGGGGTAAATCCGTTTTAAGGTGTTCTTTTATTAGGAAGTGATAATCTAAGAAGTATAAAAACTATATCTAATTAAATTTATTAGCATGAAATTACCAATCGCGTTGCTTTCATTCGCCTTATTGACGGCTGGAGGTACCCTACAGGCACAAGATAAGCCTCAGGAGAAAAAAGCAAAAGCCTATATGGTGGCTGATGCCCATCTGGATACGCAGTGGAACTGGGATATCCAGACAACAATTAAGGAATATGTATGGAATACCTTGAACCAGAATCTGTTTTTGCTGAAACAGTATCCCAACTATGTTTTCAATTTTGAAGGCGGGGTGAAATATGCTTGGATGAAGGAGTATTACCCTACCCAGTTTGAAGAAATGAAGGAGTATATTAAAAACGGGCGTTGGCATATTTCCGGCAGTAGCTGGGATGCGACGGATGCGATTGTTCCTTCTCCCGAATCTTTTATCCGGAATATTTTATTGGGACAAACCTATTACAGGAATGAATTCGGGGTAGAAAGTACGGACATATTCTTACCGGATTGTTTCGGTTTCGGATGGACTTTGCCTACTATCGCTTCACATTGCGGGTTGATAGGCTTTTCTTCCCAAAAGCTCGATTGGCGTCATCATCCGTTTTATGGTAAAAGCAAACATCCTTTTACTATTGGATTATGGAAGGGAGTAGACGGCTCTTCCATTATGTTGGCACATGGTTATGATTATGGTAAAAGGTGGAAAGATGAGGATTTGTCCCAAAATAAACAATTACTGGAATTGAGTGGACGTACGCCGCTAAATATCGTTTACCGCTATTATGGTACGGGTGATACGGGAGGTTCTCCTAATTTGGCTTCTGTTCGTTCTGTAGAAAAAGGACTGAAAGGAGATGGACCATTGGAAATAATCAGTGCGACCAGCGACCAGTTATATAAAGACTTTATGCCTTATAAAAATCATCCGGAACTTCCGGTTTTTGATGGAGAGTTGCTGATGGATGTACATGGTACGGGCTGTTATACATCTGAAGCAGCAATGAAATTGTATAATCGTCAGAATGAAGTGCTTGGTAATGCAGCCGAGCGGGCAGCCGTTGCTGCCGAATGGTTGGGTGGTTCTGTTTACCCGAAGGAGACATTAACGGATGCCTGGAGACGCTTCATCCTACATCAATTTCATGATGACCTGACAGGAACCAGTATCCCGAGAGCTTATGAATTTTCATGGAATGACGAATTGATTTCCCTGAAACAATTTGCAGATGTGCTGACTTATTCGGTAAATGCTGTTTCCGGGCAAATGGATACACGTACAAAAGGAACTCCGGTTATCCTTTATAATGCACAGGCTTTGCCGGTATCGGATTTAGCAGAAGTTATTCTGGATATGCCCGTTGCACCAAAAGGTTTTACAGTATATGACCAGAATGGCAAAAAGGTGCCATCACAGTTTGTCGCTTATGAGAATGGAAAAGCCCATTTGCTGATTGCTGCAACCGTTCCAGCTGCCGGATACGCTGTTTATGATGTTCGTCTTGGTGGAACAGATACACGGATAAGTAAACCGGCAGAAGCAAATAGGATTGAGAATTCCCTTTATAAGATTCAGTTGGATAAGAACGGAGACATAGCTTCTTTGTTCGATAAGACAAATAATAAGGAATTGGTGAAAGAAGGAAAAACAATACGTTTGGCCCTCTTTACGGAAAATAAATCTTATGATTGGCCTGCTTGGGAAATAATAAAGGAAACGACCGACCGCGAACCGGTTTCCATTACGGATGATGTAAAAGTTTCTTTGGTAGAAAATGGGGTACTGAGAAAAGCGCTTTGTGTGGAAAAACGTCATGGAAAATCAGTATTCAAACAGTATATCCGTTTGTATGAAGGTGCACGTGCCGACCGTATAGATTTTTATAACGAGGTCGACTGGCAGTCAACAAACGCTTTGCTGAAAGCTGAATTTCCTCTTTCCATATCTAATCCGGATGCCACATACGATTTGGGGATCGGTAGTGTAAAACGTGGAAACAACACGATTACTGCTTACGAAGTCTATGCCCAATATTGGGCAGACCTGACAGACAAGAATGGTAGTTACGGTGTATCTGTCCTGAATGACAGTAAATATGGCTGGGATAAACCGAATGACAACACCATTCGTCTGACTTTGCTCCATACACCGGAAACAAAAGGCAATTATAGTTATCAAAACCGCCAGGATTTTGGTTACCATACATTTACATATAGTCTGGTTCCCCATGCCGGGGCCTTGGATAAACCTGCTACCGTATTGAAAGCGGAACAATTGAACCAGCCTGTATTGGCATTCAAAGCTCCGAAGCACGCCGGAGTATTAGGCAAATCCTTCTCTTTGGTCAATTCAAACAACAAGAATGTTGTTGTTAAGACTGTAAAGAAAGCGGAAGTTTCCGACGAATACGTTGTCCGTGTTTACGAAACAGGAGGGGATCAAGCACAACAGGCTGAAATTACATTTGCAGGAGACATTCTGAGTGCAAATGAAGCGGATGGAACAGAAAAGACTATTGGTAATGTTTCTTTCAATGGCAATAAATTACAGGTATCCATATCTCCGTATTCTGTGAAGACTTATAAAGTGAAATTAAAATCTTTCGGTAATCCTGTTGCTAAATTGCAGTATGCAGCTTTGCCGCTGAACTATAATCGTAAGTGTGTAAGCTGGAATGCTTTTCGCAATGAGGCTGATTTTGAATCCGGTTATTCGTATGCCGCAGAACTTCTGCCTGAGACGATGACCATAAATAACGTGCCTTTTACTTTTGGAGAGAAAGATTCTTTTAATGGAATGACTTGCCAGGGGGATACACTGTATCTTCCGGAAGGTTCTGCATATAATCGTGTTTATTTCCTGGCAGCTTCAACAGAAGGTGATTCTGAGGGGTGTTTCCGTATAGGAAAGAGTGAGCAGACTGTTTCTGCTCCTTACTATAGCGGCTTTATCGGTCAGTGGGGACATCTGGGACATACCGAGGGCTTCCTGAAAGATGGTGAGATAGCGTATGTGGGAACACACCGCCACGCTCCGGATGGTGACCAGGCCTATGAATATACTTATATGTTCAAAGTCGGCTTGGATATTCCTAAAGGAGCAACCAGCATTATCCTGCCGGATAATAAAAAGATTGTTTTATTTGCCGCTGTGTTGGCGAGAGAAAACTATCCGTCTGTTGGTGCAGCTTCTTCCTTGTTTCATACAGCATTGAAGCCGGGAGTGGCAACAGAAAAGAAAGCACCGAAGATAAATATATTGAAAGATGCCAAGGTGATTGGTTATTCTGCTTATGTGAATAAGCGGGAATCTCCGGAACGTATGATAGATGGTAATATGGAAACGAAATGGTGCGACGTTACGGATACTCCTAATTATGTAGATTTTGATTTAGGCGTTTCTGCCCCGGTTTCAGGCTGGAAACTGGTAAACGCCGGACGGGAAAGCCATTCTTATGTAACAGCAGCTTGTTTCTTGCAAGGGCGTAACAGTCTGACAGAAGATTGGAAGACGTTGGACCGTATTGCAGGAAACCATAAAAACGAAGTAGTCCGGGAACTGTCAGATTCAGTATCCGTACGTTATGTTCGTTTGTATATCACACAACCAATGCAAAATCCGGCAAGTTCATGCGCCCGCATTTATGAGCTGGAAATTTACAAATAGTGTTTTATTTTATAGGGAGAGATGAGAGGCCGCCGGGTAATCCGGTGGCTTTTCTATTTTATAATGATATCTTGTTGCTAAGGATAGATATTGTTGAGTACATGAAGAACTACGCCTTATTCTAATTACGGTTGCAAATATACACTTTTTTTAACTCAGTTTGTGTCATTTTTTTTATTTTACATCCATATTCTTTATCTATGAAGTTTTTTATAACATAAAATTAAAATTCAGAAGTTACTCTACTTTCCATTCGATGAATCTGAACCTCATTTTTTTATTTCTAAAAGTTACCTTATTTCTACCTTTTAAAATACTCCTTTCGTTTAACTATATAAATATGATTAATATACTATGAATATAACATAGTTCTTCATGAATTAAGTCTGATTTTTAGTCTTTATAAGGAGAAATAAATATAAGGTTTTATTTTATAAGTAAAAAAATAAAGGATTACATATCGTCATGGAATTCAATGTGAAAGATTTGAAAATTGGAGATGAACGTGTATTAAGACGTTTAATCTTAGCCTACAAAAGCCGTTTGTTCAAATTTTCCATGATATATGTATTAAGGGCTGAAATAGCAGAAGAAATAGTCCAGGATGTGTTCTTGACATTATGGGAGAAAAGGGCTGAGCTTTCAGATTCTACCTGCTTGATCCAGTATTTAATGGTTGTTACACGAAATCGTTGTTTAAATTATATCCGTAATGAAAAATTGGAAACTATTCCTATTGATGTCTTAACAGAAGAACAAATTTATTTAAGAAGTAATGCTTATGTATTGGATGATGGAACGCTTTGTACTCTGTTTTCAAAAGATTTGGAAAAAATGATTGAAGCCTCATTACAAAAGCTATCACCTAAAACTCGTGAAATATTCCGGATGAGCCGTAAGGAAGGAATGAAGAACAAAGAAATAGCTGAAAAATTAGAGGTGATTGAGAAAACAGTAGAATATCATTTGATGAAGGCTATTAAACAGATAAAGAGTGATTTACCTGATGACTATAAATTGCTTCTTGCACTATTTTATGGATTGTATTAAAAAAGTATGTTTTGTTTTTAGGGGAGCTATATAAAAAATGTGTTCTTCTGTGTGAAAGATTAAATGAAGACATATGGAAGATCTATTATTGATAAAATATATAAAACATGAATGTTCTCTGGATGAAGCGAGGGCTGTATTGCGCTGGATAGAAGAAAAAGAGGAGAATAAGACATACTTTAAGGAATTGCAGGCTGTTTGGACATTAGCTGAAATTTCTTTGCCAGAGAATAAACAGAGAATATCTCCCTATAAAAAAGTTTCACTTTATGGAGTTGCTGCAGCTATTACGGTTGCAGCGACTTTTCTTTGGTTTGTATTTATACCTAATCAGAATCGATCAAGTTATGATTATGAATCTTTTTTAAGTGAAATAGATAGCCAAAAGGAAATAATATTAATGGTTGATAAAAATAAGCCGATAGAATTATTGGATTCTTCTGCTGTGATTTCTTACCATCAACAAGGGCAGATTTTAATAAATGATACTATAAAGATTGAAAAAACAGAAAAATCAGAACTGAATACTATTTATGTCCCTTATGGAAAACGATCTAAATTGATATTATCTGATGGAACATTAGTTTATTTAAATTCAGGTTCTTCTCTAGTTTATCCTTCCGTTTTTGATAAAAATAAGCGTGAAGTGTATTTAAATGGAGAGGCTTTTTTTGTAGTGAAAAGAGAAGAAAATAAAAGACAATTTATAGTCCGGACAGCTTATAAGGCAATAGAGGTATTGGGGACACAGTTTAATGTCTTGTCTGAAAAAGAAACCGGAATATTTGAAACTGTATTGGTAACAGGTAAAATTGCTCTGGATGGACAAGTTGGGCAGGTTATACTGTTGCCTAATGAATATTATGAATACACCTTTTCGACACAAGAGGAAGCAATAAAAGAAGTAGATGTTTCTAATTATATATCTTGGATAAATGGTAAGCTGAAATTTAATAAGGAACCTCTGGTAAAGATATTACATAAATTGGAGAAAGTCTACAATGTAAAAATAACAATGCTTACATCCGAATATGATAATTATCTGATTTCTGGAAGTTTGGATATGAGAAATACAGCGAATGAAACACTGGATATTGTTATGCAAATCTTGCTTCCAAACGGTAAGAATAAACAATTATATAAAATAACAAATAGAGAATAAAATGAGTCTTTTGTTAAAAATCAAGTTAAGTCTATCATTATGAGAAATGTTGAAAAAGAAAGAAAGGGTTCTCCCCATAAAAGAGAACGCTGGAGAAAAGTGTTAACCATTGGCTTATGCAGTTGCGTATCTATGAGTATGTTTGCAAATGTATTGAAGTCACAAGTAAATCTATCATGTACTAATACCACTTTAAAGCAGGCATTGGAAAGGGTGGAAGAACAAACAGGCGTGAGCATTATTTATTCAAATAATGTATTGAATGATGAAGCGTTGGTTACTTGCCACACTCAAAATGTAACGCTTGAAGAGGCATTGCGTATTTTGTTAGTAAATCAGAACTGTTCATATAAAGTACAGGATGGACAAGTAGTTTTGTTTTCATCAAAGAAAAGCACCCCGATAGTATCCTCTGTCAGTCAGGATGGATTTAGGGTAAAAGGACGGGTTTCTGATAGTATGGGACCGTTGCCTGGTGTAAACATTATGGTAAAAGGTTCAATGACCGGTGTTATAACGGATGTGAATGGAGAATATGAAATTATGGCTCCTTATTCAAAAGCCAGTTTGGTTTTTTCATATGTCGGTTATCAACCCAAAGAGGTAAAAATAGAAGGGAAACATGTTTTGGATGTTACATTGATAGAAGATACCAAAGCATTGGAAGAAGTGGTAGTGGTAGGATATGTAACTCAGAAAAAAGCAACTATTACAGGGTCTGTTGCAACTATTACGACAAAAGATTTAAAACAAAGTCCGACTGCCAATTTAAATAATGCTTTAGCCGGTCGTATGCCAGGTTTGATGGTTAATCAGTTTAGTGGTGGTGAACCGGGAGTTGACAAGGCTGATATCCGGATTCGTGGTATGGCTACTTATGGTGACCAATCTCCGATTGTTATAGTGGATGGAGTTGAACGTGATATGAGTTATCTGGCACCGGAAGAAATAGAAACATTCACTATATTGAAAGATGCTTCGGCTACAGCTCCCTATGGTGTACGTGGTGCAAATGGTGTTATTATTGTTACAACCAAACGAGGTAAAGCGTCAGAGAAACCAAGTGTAAACTTTAAGGCTTCCGTAGGAACTAACCGTCCTGTGAAATTTCCTCAATATTTAGGATCTGCTGATTATGCAACCTTGTGGAATGAAGCGATGATTAATAGTAATCCTAACGCAGACCCTTCTACATTAACTTTGTTTACAGATGAAGCAATCGCTAATTACCGGAAAGCAAAAGGTGATAATTCTGATGGATTGGGGTATAATAATGATTATTTTAATGAGGCATTTAAAACTGGAGTACAACAAGATTATAGTTTATCTGTCCGTGGTGGGTCCGAGCGCGCACGTTATTATGTAATGGCAAACTATTTTTCTCAAGATGGTAACTATAAACATACGGATTTGACGGAATATGATACGCAGGCTCGTTTCAAACGTTATAATTTCCGTGCAAATGTGGATGTGGATATTACAAAGGATTTCTGGGTGAAAGTAGACTTAGGTGCCCGTATCACAGACCGTCAAGCCCCGGGTACTACTGCCAGTCGGGTCGTTGCCATCTGTAATACACAACCTCCTTATCTGCCAATTACTTTACCGGATAATGGAAATGCGGAGAATACGGATTATATTAATAATAATCCATATGGTTTGCTGTACGGAGATGCTAAACACCGTTTTAATTTATTGGGAGAACTTTCCAGGACAGGATATTTGGTAGAGAAAAATACTTATCTGAATGGTTCTTTTGCTATTGGTCATAAACTGGATTTTATTACGAAAGGATTAAAAATCGAAGGAACATTCTCTTATGATGCTTCTGAGGGAAATTGGATCCGTCGTGATTTTGAAAATCGTGCGGATGGTTATGCAAATTATAGCCGATATGCAACATTTCAGCCGGAAGGTGGTAATAATGGTGCTTATTACATGAATAACGCAGAATATGATGGAAAGTATGTAAAGGGTAACCCTTGGTATGATAAAGATGAAACTATTCGAAATAAGTATGACCGTAATCCCTCTGAAAGTAAAACCTACTATCAGTTGAAGTTGGATTATATGCGTTCTTTTGGTAAGCATGATGTATCGGCTATGGTCTTGATTAACCGTTCAAACCGAACTTATGACAATCGTGTTGCCTATCGCTATCAAGGAATAACAGGACGTGCAACTTACGCTTATGATAATAGGTATCTAGCTGAATTTAATATAGGGCGGAATGGCTCGGAAAATTTTGCTCCAGGGAAACGGTATGGTACTTTTCCTGCCGGTTCAATCGGTTGGGTTATTTCTCGTGAAAAGTTTATGGAAAGAACACATGATTGGTTAGATAATTTGAAGATTAGAGCTTCTTATGGTATGGTCGGAAGTGATAAAATATCAGATAATAATGATGACCGTTTTGCCTATTTGCAGTTCTATCAGGATGGCGATAAATATTCTTTCGGTGTAAATGAATTTGGAAATGAATATGGGGCATTGAAAGAAGGTAATTTTGCGAATCCGAATTTGACATGGGAAAAAGCAGAAAAATTAAATATTGGTATAGATGCAACTTTCTTTAATCAGCGCTTGACATTCAGTGCAGACTATTTCCGTGAACATCGTTACGATATTATTACAAGTTTGAATGATAATAATAAACTTGGATATCCTAATGTTGTTGGTAAAAGTGCTCCATTTATTAATTCAGGTGTTGTTGATAATCAGGGTATTGATTTGGAAATAGGCTGGACTGGTAGCATAGGTAAGCATTTCCATTATTATGTTAAACCAAACTTTACTTTTGCCCGTAATAAAGTTAAGTTCATGAATGAAATCAATTATGATTATGAGTGGCGAAGAAATACAGGTAAACGCATAGAAGAATATTTTGTATATGAAGTAGATCATTTTGTATATGACCAGTCTGAAGCTGATCGGTTGAATGCGATGAATAATGGAGACGGTTTCCAACCATGGGGTAAATTATATCCCGGAGATGTTGTCTATAAGGACTTGAATGGTGATGGGAAAATTACAAATGAAGGGGATAAACGAGCAATGGGAAATCCTCGTATTCCGGAAATTCAATTTGGTATACCTATTGGTTTTCAATTTAAAGGATTTGACTTGAGCTTGTTATTCCAGGGAGCTGCAAATTGTAGTTTGTTATTGAATGGTCCGGCAACATGGGATTTTCCTGCTTATGAACAAGATCAGTTAGGTAAGGTAAAAGCAATGCACTTAAACCGTTGGACTGAAGAAACTAAAGATTTCGCGACTTATCCTCGTTTAACCATTGGCGCTTATGAAAATAATAAAAATGAATCCAGTAGTTTATTTTTATATAATGCCTCTTATGTCCGTCTGAAAAATGTGGAATTTGGTTATACTTTGCCAAAGTCGGTAATTCGTTTTGCCGGTTTACAGAATGTTCGTTTTTATGTACAAGGTATGAATTTATTGACATTTGACGGATTGAATGATGTGGATGTTGATCCTGAAACCCAGAAAGGAAATGGAGCTTGGTATCCGATTCAACGAGTATTTAATTTTGGTGTGGACATTACTTATTAATTTATTAAATGATAAACAAGAATGAATAAGATTATATTATTTGCCGGTTTTTTCTGTCTTTCTTTTTTCACCTCCTGTGAATCTTATTTGGATAGGGAGCCGGACGACAAAACAAACGAGCAACAAGTGTACACTCGCTATGAAAAAGTGGAGGCTTTAGTAACAGACTTGTATGCTAATTGTAAATTTGCAAACGCTCCGTTGCTCTTTCTCAATCACTTCAGTATAAGCAGTATTTCTGATGAGTGTACAGCCAGTAGCCATGAGCAGTCAATTCCTCATCAATTCCATGTGGGTAATTACGGACCTTCTCAAGGTATGCCTGCGAATAGTGACCGTGGAGAATATTGGAATGGTATCTATTCTAAAATTCGTAAAGCAAACTTAATATTGGATGGTATTGCTAAATATAATACTCCTGATAATCCTCAGGATGGTCGCTTGGGTGATTTAAACAGACGTATCGGGGAGGTTTATTTTTTAAGAGGTTATCTGCATTATTTATTATTGCGGGCTTACGGCGAAGTCCCTTATATAAATTTTGTGATTAATCCGGGTGATGATATGAATTATAAAAAGGAATCGGTTCATTCCATTGTTTCTAAAATTTGTGCGGATGCGGATTCTGCCTATGCTCGTGTTGACGCTTGGAATGGTGGGCAATATTTTGGACGTGTGGACAAAGGTGCTTGTTTGGGATTACAAGCAATGGTGCGCTGGATTGCTGCTACTCCATTGTGGAATGGTGGGGCATTGCCGAATGATACACGTGTATTTAAAAATGAATATGGATATGATGCACAGCGTTGGGAAGCTGCAAAGAAAGCTGCAAAAGCTGTGTTGGAATGCCGTAAGGAGGATGGTTCCTTACGTTACAAGCTCTATACAAAATACGATAAAGATGATTTTCGTGATATTGACGGAAAAGCAGATACGAATAATAAAAAGGTTCAGCAACGTCTGTGGCAGATGCAGTATGATATGGAAGCAATCCAGGATGAGTGGGTTTGGTTTGTGACAAGAGATAAGGATACAGGATGGTCTGGCGATGTGTTGCCTCCTTCACAGGGTGGACATGCCCGCCAAAGACCTTTGCAGGAACAGGTAGATGAATATGAATATATCGCGCCGGATGGATATGGCTATCCGATTTATGCTTCCAGGGCAGTAAGTGATGGTTATGATGATACAAATCCTTATGAATGTGTACAACGTGACCCACGTTTTTATCGTGATATCCGTTATCATGGCTCATGGTATGGCGGAGTTCAATTAAATACGGCTTCAGGTGACGATGCAGTGAGTGGTAGCTATTTGGACAATGCTTCTCATTCAGGTTATTATTTACGCAAATTTTATAAAGATGGTTGGAATCGCAGTATGGGAGGGCATACTATTAATGGACCGGCAATCTGGCGCCTACCGGAATTTATTTATATTTATTGTGAAGCTGTGAATGAAACGACTGGGCCTAATGATGAAATTTATAATTTGATAAATGAAGTACGTGCACGTTCTTTTATGGCTCCAATGCCTCAGACAACAAAAACAGACAAGGATTTGATGAAGGAGTATATACAACGTGAACGCAGGGTCGAGTTATTCTATGAAAATAACCGTTATTGGTTGAGTCGTTTATATATGGAGCCGGATAATGCGACTGAGATTGCAAAAGAAAAAGGATACAGAGATGCGAACAGTTGGCCGTATCCTAAAACACAGCGTTTTTCTCATGGCATGAAACCGGTAGAGGACCCGAATGGAAAGATTGTCGTAAATGGTAAACATTATAAAATGGTACGTTTTAAAGTGAATGATGAACGTACTTTCAGCAGTCCCCGCTCATATCTTTTCCCTATATTGCAGGAAGAATTGAAACGTTGTCCCACTTTAGTACAAAATCCGGGATGGTAATTTGACGGAGATTATATAATTTCGGAACTAAAAAGAGACGCAATGACCTTGTTTGTTGCGTCTCTTTTTGTATTTTTGTTCAAAACTAAACCAATTAACATGAAGCACATGTCTTTATTGGCGGTCTCCTTGCTGGCTTTGGCAGCCTGCACGCCGGAAAAACAACAGGAGGCGGATTATACACAGTATGTAAATCCTTTTATCGGAACCGATTTTACGGGTAATACCTATCCGGGCGCACAGGTTCCGTTCGGTATGGTTCAACTGAGTCCGGACAATGGGCTTCCCGGTTGGGACCGTATTTCCGGTTATTTTTATCCTGATTCGACTATTGCAGGATTTAGCCATACCCATCTTTCAGGGACGGGGGCAGGCGATCTATATGATATATCATTTATGCCGGTAACGCGCCCTTATAAAGAAGCTCCGGCTCCGTTAGGCATCTATTCTTCATTTTCTCATAATGAGGAAGCCGCATCCGCCGGTTATTACCGTGTGTTGTTGAAGGATTATAATATCAACGTGGAACTGACGGCTACGGAACGTTGCGGTATTCAACGGTATACATTCCCGAAAGCGGAGTCTTCCGTATTCCTGAATTTGAAGAAGGCGATGAACTGGGATTTCACAACGGATTCTTATATAGAAGTGCTCGACTCGGTGACTATCCGGGGCTACCGTTTCTCCGACGGATGGGCGAAAGACCAGCATGTCTATTTTAAAACACGCTTTTCCAAACCGTTTGTAGCCTGTCATATGGATACAACGGCAATTAATACGAAAGAGAAGGGACGTATCGGCACTGCTTATATCGCCCGTTTCGATTTCAATACGGAGAAAGATGAAGAGATACTTGTTACTACTGCTATTTCTGGAGTGAGTATGGATGGTGCCGCACAGAACCTGCAGGCGGAAGCTCCGAAAAATGATTTTGATTTGTATCACCGGCAGGCTGTGGCTAATTGGAATAAACAACTTTCAAAGATTGAAGTGAAAAGCCCGGTTACCGATGATTTGGTGAATTTCTATACGGCTATGTATCATTCGATGCTTGCCCCGACTATTTACAGTGATGTGGATAATTCGTATTATGGACCGGATAAGAAAGCGCATAAGACGGATGGCTGGGTGAATTATTCCACCTTCTCTCTTTGGGATACTTATCGTGCTGCACATCCGCTATTTACTTATACACAGCCGGAACGTGCCAACGATATGGTAAAATCATTCCTTGCATTTTATGAACAGAACGGACGTTTGCCGGTATGGAATTTCTATGGAGTGGAAACGGATATGATGATTGGATATCACTCTATACCTGTAATTGTAGATGCCTATCTGAAAGGTATTGGCAGCTTTGATGCGGAAAGGGCATTAGCGGCTTGTGTGGCTACGGCCAATATTGACGATTACCGAGGTATTGGTTTGTATAAGAAGTTAGGATATGTTCCTTCTGACGAACATTGGTCTTTGTCCAAGACTCTGGAATATGCTTATGATGATTATTGTATTGCACGCATGGCAGAGAAGATGGGCAAAAAGGAATTGGCAGATGAATTCTATAAACGTTCACAGAACTACCGGAACGCCTATAATCCTGTAACTTCTTTTATGCAGCCTCGTAATAAAAAAGGTGAATTTGCATCTAATTTCAGTCCGGATGATTATACGGAAGATATTTGTGAAAGTAATGGCTGGCAATATTTCTGGTCTGTACCGCAAGATTTGGATGGTTTGATTTCGCTGGTAGGAGGAAAGGAACGCTTTACCCAGAAACTGGACAGCATGTTTACTTATGTACCTCATACAGATGAAGAACTTCCAATCTTCAGCACCGGAATGATCGGACAATATGCACATGGAAATGAACCGAGCCATCATGTCATTTATTTATATAATAAAGTGGGGCAGCCCTGGAAAGCCCAGCAATATGTAGCGGAAGTCCTTCATGAATTATATAAGAATGATCCGGCAGGTCTTTGTGGTAATGAAGACTGCGGACAGATGTCTGCGTGGTATGTATTCAGTGCAATGGGCTTTTATCCGGTAGATCCGGTAAGCGGCCAGTATGAAATAGGAACTCCGCTCTTTACGGAAGTCAAGATGCATTTGAATAATGGCAAAGTCTTTACGATTCTTGCTCCGGCTGCCAGTCATGAAAATATTTATATCCAGTCTGTGAAGTTAAATGGTAAACCTTACGACAAGAGTTATATTACTCACGAACAAATAATGAATGGTGATACATTCGAGTTTGAAATGGGCAATAAACCGGGGCCGGTTTGGTATACGAATAAATAGAAAGTGTGTCGGGAGGATATTGCAAAAGTCTGTTTTACAATATCCTCCTTATAGTATATATCCTTATTAATTACTTATATTATGATAAAACAACTACTTTTCAGTGCGGCATTTCTGCTTTGCGCTTCTGCTTTCTCATCTGCTCAAAACCGGGAATATGTTATTGTAGTACATGGTGGTGCCGGTAATATGGGACAACTTCAAGAGGATCCGGTTAAATCGGTCCTGTATTATTCGGCATTAGACAGTGCTTTAATGATTGGAGACCGTATTTTGGCCTCCGGTGGTGAAGGACCCCAGGCTGTAATGGCTGTAATCAATTATTTTGAAAGTAATCCGCTTTTCAATGCAGGAAAAGGAGCAACTTGTACGGCTGAGGGTACATTTGAATTGGATGCATCTATTATGGAAGGTAAGGATTTGTCGGCTGGTGCTGTTGCCGGAGTAAAGACTGTAAAACATCCGATTAATGCGGCATATGCAGTAAAGACAAAGACTGCCCATGTGATGTTGAGTGGAACCGGAGCAGATGCTTTTGCTGCAGAGCAAGGGTTGGAGTTGGTGGATAATATGTATTTTGCTACTCCTAAAACAATGGAATGGATAGAAAAACTAAAACAGGAAAGTAAGAAAAATGGAACGGTAGGCTGTGTTGTTTTGGATAAACAAGGAAATCTGACCGCAGGAACCAGTACCGGCGGAATGTTTAAAAAGAAATGGGGCCGTATCGGAGATTCGCCTGTAATAGGTGCAGGCACTTATGCGGATAATAATAGTTGTGCTGTGTCCTGTACCGGACATGGTGAATATTTTATTCGTCATGCTGTGGCTTTTAATGTTTGTGCCCGTTATAAATATCTGAAAGAACCGGTAGGGAAAGCTGCCGATTATATTATTCATACCGAACTGAATACAAATGCAGGCAATGGAGGTCTAATTGCTGTAGATAAGGAAGGGAATATCGCTATGCCATTCAATAGTACCGGGATGTTCCGTGGTTATTTATATAAAGAAAAAGGAACAGGTAAAACTGAAAAGAAAGTTGGAATAGGAGATAAGATGGTGGCATTTTAGTTTCCTATAGGATATCCGTTCTTTGATAGGGTAGTAATCAGGTATTTTTATATAGTTGTCGATCGCCCGTTCTTTTTATAGTATTGGAGGTCGACAACTTTTGGGGAAATAAAATCTTAATGTGAAATGAATAAGTTGTTAATAATCAGTAATGAATGAATGCCTAATAGAGGGCTTTTAATTGTACCGGCTGGAATTTAAATTCGCTTGAACCTTCTACGATCGGACGTAACAACCTCACTTTTAATTGTACCAGCTGGAATTTAAATTAGTCTCGGACCGCCTGATTGAAATCTTGAACAGAAACTTTTAATCGAACCATTTGGAATTATTTGAAGACTTTTTTGTTATCTTGTTTTTGATATCCTGTAAAATGAACGGGTGATAAATTGGATTAGTTTGTCTGGTAAAATCCCTTTGCAATAGGCAAAAGTAACTTGTCCTATCGGACCTGTTTTTGTACGGAAGGCCGGGTGCTTTGTTTTTACCAGCTTACAAATGACACGTCCTAATTTATCGGGAGAAGCGCCATTCTTTTCTGTATCTTCAATCACTTTCAATGTTTTGGAAAAGAACAACCCATAATCTTCATGTTCAAGTGAAGCAGAAGAGAGATTGCGGTTCGTTGTAAAATTTGTTTGGAAATCTCCCGGTTCCACCAAACAGACTTGTATTCCAAAAGGATAAACTTCCATCGCCAATGCTTCACTATATCCTTCGACTGCAAATTTGGATGCAGCATAAAAACCTTGAAAAGGAACGGCTATAAGTCCACCGATAGAGCTGATATTAATGATTTTTCCTCTTCTTGCTTTTCTCATAAAAGGAAGTACGGCATTGCATACATTTACAACTCCTTTGAAGTTCGTATTCATCTGCCAGTCTATTTCGTCCTGTGTTGCCAGTTCCAATGCGCCGCTAATGCCTACTCCGGCATTATTGACGACAACATCTATATCCCCTTCTTCTTGTATAATCCGATTGATTGTTTCTGCAATGGATAAAGTGTCGGTAACATCCATTTTCAGCATACGTACACTGCCGGTTACCGAGTTTGTAGCTTTCCGGCTGGTGCCGTATACAATGTGACCTTGTGCTGCCAACATGGTTGCTGTAATCAGACCGAATCCAGAGGAAGCACCGGTCACAAGGATAATTTGTTTATGCATTCATTCTGTTTTTAATAATTTATTAGCTTCTGCTGAATGACAAGCTGACGAATTTCAAGACTTCCGGCAATGCTGAACGCCAATAGCTCCAGGAATGACCACCGTCGCGTACACGAAATTCGTGAGGAATCTTCTTTTCCTGCATCAATTTATGAACTTGGAAATTACCTTCTAATAAATAATCATCGTCTCCACAGTCGATATAATAACGAACTCTCGGTAAGTTGTTTTCATTTGATTCGGATAAGATTTGCAGGACACTGTTTTTTTTCCAATACTCTAATCCTGGTCCGAATAGCCGGAAGTATAGGTCTTTATGGGAATTACTCTGCCTTGCTTTCATTACGTTATCGTCAAATACGGCGGCACTCAAAGGTGCACATGCACTGAACATTTCCGGATGATGTAAGCTATATAGGAAAGAACCGTATCCGCCCATCGATAATCCGGCTATAGCCCGGCTTTCTTTAGTGCTTCGGATACGATACGTTTTTTCCATATAGGGAATTAATTCTTCAAAAAACATATCTTCATAAGGTGCTTTTCCATCATACTGGTTGACATACCATGTATCCCAAGCGTCAGGCATTACGATAATCATAGGAACAGCCGTTTCATTAGCAATCGCTTTATCTGCAATTGTTTTAACTTGCCCGGACTGAACCCAATTCGTTTCATTATCGCTGTATCCATGTAGGAGATACAGTACCGGATAAGTACGTTGTGACGTATTGTAATCTTCCGGTAAATAAATGGAGTAAGCAACTTTCTTCCCTAATTTGTCACTCTGGAAGGATAAGGATTCCATAACAGTCCCTTGGGCAAATCCTGTAAAGTTTACAAGGAAACACAGGATGAGATAAAAAAACACTCTGTTTATCATAAGTATATAGAATTAAAATTGTGATTCTTTTTTAGTGGGAACGTTTTCTTAACGCCTCATACATGAGTTGATAGGTGGGTACTTCTATCCCTAAATCCGTAGCGGTTTGTATAACGTATCCTGTCAGAGTTTCCACTTCTGTCCGGTTCCCTTTTATAAAATCTGTATGCATGGATGTTGTGGAGTGGGGTGGCAACATCTTTTGCAATTCGATGGAAGTAAGTGTATAATTTTCCGGTAATACGATCCCTTTTGCTTTCGCAATGCGTTCCAGTTCGTTGCCTAATGCAATAAACTGGTCTGTATGATTTTCCAGTACTTCGCCGATTGTTTTGTTGAAATAAGAAGTGATGGTTGCAGCTGTGGAAATCATAAAGAACTTCTTCCATATTTCCAGGTCGATATCCTCCGGGTTGATGGTGTTTATACCGGCGTCTATAAGTACCTGCTGCAACTGTTTCTGGCGGGTTTTATCTCCGGTCTTGCTACCGAAAATCATGCGGTCTTTTAAAGAATACTTGTCAACAAATCCGGGTTTCATCAGACGGGCACCAATATAGACACATCCTTTCCATACCTGGCTGTCCGGTAGAAGCAGTTGTATTTGTTCGGCTATGTTTGCTCCGTTCAGGAATGGGATAATTACTGTTTCCGGGGAAATAACCGGAAGTAACTGAGTGATATTCTTTTTCAGGTCATAACTTTTTGTGCAGCAGAAAAGGTAATCTACAGGACCGATTTCTGCTGGATTATCGGTTACTAAAGCCGGAACTGCCAGTATATTCCGTTGAGGCTCTTTTATTTCCAACCCGTTGCTCCTGATTGCTTGCAGGTTTTCTCCTCGCGAGATAAAATAAATACTTATATTATCTGCATCTTTATATCTGGCAGCCAGTAATCCTCCGTAGTAACCTCCGACAGCGCCGATACCGGAAATAGCTATTTTAATTTTCTTCATGTTTTTATTTCATACATACATCTAAATGCAAAGCTACTAAAAAGATTTGTCAGAAATATAAAAATAGGGTGATGTATGGAGGGGATTGGGACGAATCGCTTTTTCTTATTATTACAGAATGTTGCTCTTTGATATTGATATGTGACACTTTTAAAGAATAAAGCCTTTTATACTGACTTGTATAATGTGTATAATATGTGTTTCAGGAAGAAATTCACTCTCTTTTAGTGCTGAAAGGGAGATATTATGCACTATCCGGGGCTTTTTTTTATCTATTCGAAGTATAATTTCAACTGTTTCTGCAACCAATTCCAACTGTTTGCGCACTAAAATATAATTATCCGTGCAGGTAAAACATGTATATTTTGACTTCAAAACATGTATGTTTCGATTTCAAAGCATATATGTTTTGTTTTTGGATGTTATCAGGCAGGATAGCCGTTCTGGAATGGTAAGAAAATCAAACCGGATGCAGATGTTAAATAGATTGTTATTCCCCGTAAAATGCAACAAAATGTTTAGAAGTGAATTTTAGGAAAATGTGGATGTAGCATTATTGGCATTTGGTAAATACATTTCAGTGTCGTATTCAATTAGTAAGCTTAGTGTTGTTTTCAGCGATAAATTGGTAAAGCTAAACCTCGTGAGAGCAGCGTATTGGTTATGTCTCTCGAACTTTGCCCCGTACAAGCGAGCCTGGGCTGGATTATTTGTCTTTTTGTCAAAATGAGAAAAACTCCGGTAAATCTTTTGGATAAGAATCTACCGGAGTTTTTCTTGAGGTTCCTGGCGAAGCTCACTTTGATTTCTCGTGACTTTATTTGATTGATATAATCTTCATAATTATCAATAAAAAAAGTATTTATATCAAACCATAATTCAAAGAAAGTCGTATTATTGCAAATTTTCCGCCCCTATATACGCCCCTACAAAATTTGCAATGCTTTAAACAATCCTCTATGAACGACAATATTTTCATTAAAGTTGAATCTGGCTTCAGAATTTATATATCTAAAAAATGAAATAGAACGATTTTTGGGTCTATTTCCAATAATACTAAAGTCAAACAGCATTTGTAATATGTAATCCACATTACCATTTTTTACAGTTCCCTTATTGTAGTATTGCATATATGTATCTTTAAATTCTTTTATGGTAAAATTCCATTTACGGATTTGTGAAATGATAGAAAAGATTATTTGTATATCTGGCAGTTGAGCATGAATTTCATCAATAATCTCTTCCTTTAGATAATTCGAAAATCCTTTATCAACTTGTTTAACCGTTTCAGCTGTTATTTTTGAGTCTCCGTCCTGTATCGTTTTTTCAGCACATACTTGAATATATTTTATATAATCTCTTGGACGTAACTGAGTACTTAATGTCACATAATTGAATAGATCAGTTTTCTTTTTATAATTACCACCTAAATTTATAGTTTGTCCTGAAAAGATTTTCATCCAAGCCTTCTCAAAAGATAAAATTTCTCCGTTTTCATTTATTGCTTTTGATATACGATAAGCCAACATAGCTTTTAATTTTGGTTCATCCCATTCCAAAGCAATTTTAAAATCCCCCCATTTATTCTTATCTGTATCTTTGATTAATAAATAAATATCATCTCGCAAAAATATAACTGGACAAATAACTCGTTTTCTTTCTTTAAAAATAGACTTAATGTCCTGTACTGCCTTGAATAAACTTGTTATTAAATTAACATATTGCGTGCGTTCCTCTTGAGTTTCAAAATCTCTATAATCTTCATCTAATTCATCAAAAACAATATAATAACTTGAATCATCAATATATTCCTCAATTATATCTTCCAATATATTTGTTTTTTCAATCCATGATAAAGTTTCAAATTTAGAGATTTTATCCACCTTAAGACTACCACCAGACCCCAATATTTGAGCACCAAATTCTTTTGTTGTCCAATTCTCAATAAGCCGAGAAAGTGACTTTATTGTAGTTGGAGGATACAGCTTTTCTAAAAGAGTTCTTAATTCACTTTCAATCTGTTGATTTTTTACCATCAATCGACATATACACGAATAAATGATATACTTCCAAATTGTTATATATTGGTTGGGCTTAGTATATTTTCCATTCTCCAAAGCATATAATTCATTGAATGGGAAATTTTTAAAAGAAAGAGGTTCTGTGAATATTCTATATCCAGCTTGAGCATTTTGTTCGCATAGGCTTAAAATATATTGACTAATAGCCGATTTACCACTACCTTTTCTACCAATAACATAAAACTTATCCCCATCTAATATTTTTCTCGCTTCATTAACATGAAAAAAATATCTTAAATTATTTTCTTGCTTAGCCTCCAACTTCCAATTGTCAGAAATTTCTTTTAGTGCATTCATAAAGTATTATTTAAAGATAGTGGCAAAGATAGTGATTATGTATTTTTCTACAACTTTTTTTGCAGAAATTTTGTCCGCATTGACAAAGTAACTACCATTAGTACATGGAAATTGTAAATCAAATCGTATATCATGGCAGAATATTCTATTATAAATTGGATTAGGACGGATAAACCAATGAAACGGAACGGTAAATATCCAATATACTTAAGAATCCGAGTGCGAGATAAAGGGACTAAAGTTCCGACAGGAATTGACATTCAAAAAGAGCGTTGGGATGATAAAAAGAAGGAGCCAAAAGATAAGGCTTTGCTAATCCAGCTTAATAAGAAGCGTGAAGACTTAGACCTTCATATTAACCGAGCATTGGCAGACGGGCAGGAATTAACCATGGATTTGGTTAAGGAGTTCTATTCAGGAAAAAGAAAAGTAAAACCTGAAAGTCAATCCTTTTATACCTACTATCTTGATTTTGTAGAACGAAAACGGAAAGAGGGATTGAACCCCGAAACTATCCGAGTGTATATGACTACTTACAATGTACTGAAAGAGTTTCGAGAAGAATTTTTGCTTTCAGATATTTCTCTTTCTTTCATAGAGGAGTTTGACGACCATATGAAAGAAGTAAATGGCAACTCATCAGGCGGTAGGAACCCAAAGCATAAAAACATGCGAACTGTTATTTTGGATATGCTAAAGCATGATATTCAAATCAAGAATCCCTACAATTGGTTCAAAATTCCGCAAGCCAATACAAAAGAGATATATCTTGACCATGAGGAACTGGATGCTATGAGAAAACTTCGCTCGCAGTTCTCACACTCTTCGACAATGTACCAGGTCCTGCAAATGTATCTATTTGCTTGTTATTGTGGCTTGCGTTTTTCGGATGTGATAGATTTGAAGTGGAAGCATATCGACTTTGAAAATAAAATTATCAAAAAGAAGATGATAAAAACCAAGTCAGAAGTAATAACTCCTTTGTTTACAATGGCTCGTGCAGTAGTGCTTGAGCTTTCGGAAGGAAAAAGCTTGTTCGGTAGTTCAAAGAATGTATTTTACGGATTTGCCGAACCAACCGTGAACAAGCCCCTTGTTAAACTCACTGAAATGGCTGGAATTGAGAAGCATATAACCTATCACTGCGGAAGACATACTTTTGCAACTCATTTGGTTCAGGATAAGGTAGATATATTCACCATTTCAAAATATTTGGGACATAAAAGTATTGATATGACAATGCGTTATCTGAAATATGATTTATCTATTGCAGTCGAATCGGCAAAAGAAATAAAAACCTTTGGGTAAAACGTAGATTTATAAAAAGATAGCATACAAAGACAAAAAGTATTATTACCTTTGCGATGTTCTTCGGAACGTTTTTGTGGAAAATAAGAAGTGCCTTTCTCGTAAAAATCGCCAATTTGAACAATAAAGAGCACACTTTGGTACGAGTAGCTCGCCATAGGGCGGGTTGTTCGTCTATTTGTGTGCAGGTGTTTGGCGATACCTTACGAGAAGTGGACGGCAGTCCGCTTCTCTTTTTGTATAATGCCTTTGTAGGTTGCGAAAGGCTCAAACGAGCAATATGAAAAATATAAATTTCAGAAGATTCTTTTGTATTTTCCTATTCATAACTTTAGGAACAGTAGCATTCTGTCAGACCAAAACAAAAAGCCCGAAAGTTACCCCTACAATGGCAAAGAAAATAGGTTTGTCTTGTCGGAATAATCCGAAAATGTTATCATTATTTGCTAATGCAAATGCAGAGGTTGTTCAAAATCGCAGAGATGTTGCTGATAGAATCCTTGCAAAATTGGATGATCATCTCGATTATGCAGAAAATTTCATCTTAGATTTGTACTATAACTATGGTACGGAAATGGCATACTTTGCTCTCAAAAATGCTGGATTTACGATTCAAGAACACGATACAGTTGATGCAATTTGGAAAAAAGCACAAGAAAAACAGAAGCAAATAGAACAAAAGAGACAACAAGAGAAAATGAAAGCCAACTTAGTCAAAGAGCAAGATACCTTTGTTTTAGCAATAAATGGAGGTTCGTTTGGCTTTCACGCTTTGAGTAATAAACCTGAAATCACTCTTGATATAGCAGAAATGGCTCGATGTGTAGATGGCTTTCGCAGCGACAAGCATATTGCTTGGTATGAAAATATTGATTACACATTTAATTGCATTATTTCAAAAGATAAAACACTGGAGCTTATTATACCTGAAGATTCTATCACATTTACTTCAACTCAAAAAGTACTATGGGAGTATATAAAAAGTAATGCTATCGTCCAAAATCATGCCACTTTACAATTTAATCAATTAGATACAACGCTGATTGTTTTGGCAAAAGCTAATTTACGCATAACTCAAAAAAACGACAAGATACAGGACAATTATCGAATTCAATGCTTCCAAAGACAAAAAGACGAAAAAGTGGAGTATAACTAATCCCGATGAACTAAAACGCAAATTAAATAGTATTGATAGAGATAATGCTGAATCAATATACTGTGATATTGAAGGAAGTCTATACTACAATCCCTATTTTGAATTATTTGAAAAGGGGAAATATCTTATAAAGGCAGTGATTGTAGAAAATAGTTTAGAATATTATGTAGAAAACAAGTTACAAGAAAAAGCATCAATGAGTTTTACTTTTGAGTTTAGTTGCAATAAGAAGAACTTTATGGATCGTATTTATCAAGTCCCTAATTGATTCAATTGTTAAATTTTTGGCTTATAGTTTCAAAGACTGCTTTTTGGGTAGTCTTTTTTTGTTTATATCATTCAGATTGACTATATTTGATCGATAAACAAAATGCAATATACGATTAATGAAAGAGGTCATAGATATTCAAAAGTTACTTCGCAGGCAAAAAGCTTATATGAAGGGGATTTTAGTAATGACAGAAAAGCTATTTGAGATTCAAACCCAAATAACAGAGCTGACAATCAAAGAGCTAAAGAAGGAGAAGAAGAGAGAAAGAGCACCATCCGATTTGCTTTCCTCAAAAGACGTTTGTAGTATGCTTGAAATATCGGCATCTACCCTATATCGTATGAGGACTTATGACAATTTCCCTTCAGTGAAGATAGAGGGGCGAAAGAGTGTAATGTTTAGGAAGCAAGATATTGACGAGTATATGGAAAATCTTAAAAAGCAAGGACTATGATTGATAAGATAGTCATTCGATTCAGTAATTTTTCAGGAGGCCTTGATAATTGCAGACCTCAAAGAGAATTAATCAAAAAAGAATCCGATTGGGACAAATATAGACTTCCTCGTTCCTCCAGGAAAGGAGACCACTCTTTGTTTGTTGGCGTTAATAAAGAAGACAAAAAGAAGGTTGTTGTTTCGGGAAGTCTTAGAAACTGGCTCTATGGTAAATCCACTTTCAGAGATTTAACCGCTTCTGATTTTGAAAAGGTGGTACTCAAACTTGCGGAAGCTCTGAATATACACCCCTCCGAATTGGGTAAAACGAAATTTACTCAATGCGAAATAGGATTGAATGTAAAAATAAAAACTTCATGCAAAGAAATCATTCCTAAAATAGTTGATTATCACTTGTACGATAGAGATAATGTTTTGGACGAAACCGTTTATTTTAATGGTAGTTGCAAGCATTTGAAAATATATGATAAAACTACCGAAGTTGCAGCAAAGAATGAAGAATTAAGAGAAACCATTGGTGTTATGCAAGCCAAAGGTAATCATATCTTACGGATTGAATTCACTCTTGATAACAAAAAGGCGTTCACTCAAAGTCATATGGGATTTATAAAAACTATTGGCGATTTGCACATAAACTATTCTAACTTGTATGAGTTTTGGGCAAAGAATGTAAACGATATTGTTATTATGAATGCTTTGGAAGAAAATAACTCAATGACTCCCAAAGAATATCTATTTTTGACTTCTTTAATTGGATTTGACCAAATAGAATCATTTGAGAACGTGGACGAGTTTGAGTTGTTTGCAGAGAAATATAAAAGAGTCCTTGATTCCTATCTGGCGTACTGCAAAGGGGGTAGTGACGGTGCATTAAAAACGGCAAGAAGCAAAGCTTATCGTGAGTTTATTGCAGCTTTTGATAAATACCCTTCCTCCGAAGAGTATAACAAAAAAGTATTGCGGGGAGATATTATATTGGCTTTGCTGCGGCAAAGTATAAAAGATGATTCCGCTCATTTCCCGACTTTGGTAAAAAGTGTCTGCGGAGTTACGAGTAGCAATAACAAGTAGGAATAGTTACTCTGTATATAAAGAAACCCCTATACTAAGGGAATGGGGATATAAGAGTATTTGTAATTGGAGAAATATATGTTGCGTAATATAAAGCCCTTCTTTGTATTTGTGTAATATGGAAATACAATAAAGAGTGTACAGAACAACTACTATATAATTGGGTGGCATTGCGCATTGGGCATATCAGTAGTGATGTGCAATAGAAGCGCAAAGAACAATGGAGAAGTGCAATTATAATATTGGTTGGTGTATATACGCAAACGAATGTATATAGGTGTTGGATTGTCACCAGCCATGCCGTATCATGGGAAACGCAGTAATTCTAAGGCTGAGTGGAACGAAGCCTTAGAAAGAGGGCTTACGAAGTATATTTTGAGCCAAATTTCGCCTTTTATTCCCGCAGGCTTATTCGGCTACGTTTTCGATATAAAAACGTTGTAAATCAAAAATAAAGGAATAGATTAGGCTAATAACAATAGATATTATAAACGAACAAATTATTACAATATATGAAACTGAAAGAAGATGCTATAAAATGGGCGATAAATCATTTACTGAAAGAAAGCGATACTGATTTATACCCCAAACCTATTGAAATTGATATTATATCAGAAATGAAAGAAGAAGTCATTTCTGCATGTCTCAATATTGATATTTCAAATTACAAATGGAATAGCCATAGACGATTTTTAATTCCTAAAGATGAAATCTCATACCGATTAGCTACTCAGCTAAACCCCATTGATAATATTATTTTACTATCCCTCATCTATGAATATGGGCAAAACATTGAGAGAAGAAGAATTTCTAATGCTATAAGCTACCGCTTTCATCCAAATAGAGACGGGGCATTATATTCAACTAATAACGCTTGGTATGAATTCTGGAACAAATGCAAGAGACATTGTCTTATTGGCGAGGATGAAATAGATGAAGAATATCCATATGTATTATATTGCGATATTTCAGATTTTTACAATCAAATATATCATCATACAATAGAGAACCAACTAAACGAAAGTGCTATCCCGAATCCAGTAAAGAAGCAAATAATGGACTTGTTGGGGATGGGAACGGCTAAAATATCAAGAGGAATTCCTATTGGCCCTCATGCTACTCATTTATTAGCAGAAATGTCACTTATTCCTTTCGATAACACCCTTAATGCTAAAGGATATTCATTTATAAGATATGTTGATGATATTGTTGTTTTTTGCGAAAGCGAATCTAAAGCCAAAAACATCTTATATGATATTGCAGATATTTTAGACAAACAGCAAAGACTTGTTTTACAAAGAGGAAAAACTAAAATTTACAAAATCAAAGACTTTTATGAGCATACTCAAAATATGTTGATGGACAATCCTATCAATGAGAAAGAAGAAATCATTCTTGATATAATTCGTTCTTATTCTGGAGGAAATGCATATACGAGAATCAAGTTGTCGGATATAACAGTCGACCATTTATCTATATTATCAGAAGAAAATATCATTTTATTACTTGAAGAATATCTAAACTCAGAAGATCCAAATTTTAGCAGAATTCGATGGTTTTATAGACGACTCAGCCAAATCGGATTGCCTCATGCCGTTGAGTTCTCAATCAATAATATCGACAAATTAATCCCTGCTTTAAATGACGTTTGTTTATATATAAATTCTTGTGCGGAAAACTACACCTCAGATTGGAAGGAAATAGGAGAAACAATACTAAATTTATTGGAACACACCTCAATTGCAAACATTGAATACTTTAAAATAACATTATTGAATCTATTTGTTAGAAATCCCCGATTGAATCATACAGGAAAGTTAATAAGTAGTTATAAAAAAGTTACCAAAGAAGAACAACGGAAGATTTTGCTTGCAAGTGCGAATAATCCAGAACTTTCAGGTTGGATATCTACCTTAAAAGAAAGCTATAATACACTTGACAAGTGGACTCAATATGCTTTATTGATTGCCACTAAGATTTTACCTAAAGAAGAAAGGAATTTCTTTCTTAAGTCTATTAAAAGTGGATTAAACCCAAACAATGACATAATGGAAAATATAATAATAAAGTGGGCATTAATCCAATAGTTCGCCCCTATTTCGGCTCATACCGAAATCCTGAGGGATTAAAATAATAAATCGTATCTTAGCCTGAGTAAAAAAGAAAAGCAATGAGTTACGATGAATTTCTTCGTTTTATCTTTCCAGATGGAATGTTCGATTATTTTGAGTTGTCAGATTTCCAAGAAAAGCCAGCTCAGGTAGAAATATACTTTGAAGAGAAGAATATACATCCCACGGAATATACAACAGATAAATTAGAGAGCAAGGTTTTTTATGAACAAGTCAGGATGCACGATTATCCGATGCGTGGTCGTACTTGTTTATTGTTTATCAAGAAACGTCGCTGGTTCAATCACCGTACAGGTAAATATGTAAGCCGCAATTGGAAATTAGTGGCAGAAGGAACGCAAATAACGACAGAGTTTGCGTCTTTTTTAAAAGCATTGGATCGACTCTCGAGCTCTAAGCATTAGTCTTTTGGCGGATCATTACAGGATGGATGCTAAACAGTTGGAGTCGCAATACAAAAATCATCTGAGTCATTTTAAGAATTGGGAACAGCGTTCCCATGCCCAAGAGTGGATTCTCTTCGAGAAAAACATAGGGCCCTATGTCGGGCTGGACGAAACAGCTCTTTCTTCAGGAGAGTTGTATACAATCCTGATAAACAAAGATGCGAAAGGTAAAAAAGGTACCATCATCGCCATGGTTAAAGGTACATCCGCAGAAAAGGTTTCTCAAGTATTGCTCAAACTTTCCCGTCGCAGGCGTTTTCAGGTTCGTGAAATCACCTTGGACATGGCTCCCAATATGGCTCAGATAGCCCGTGTTTGTTTTCCTGCCGCCAAACAGGTTATCGACCGTTTTCATGTTCAGAAGCTCGCTTTTGAAGCTGTACAGGAAATGCGTATAAAGGCACGATGGGAGGCATTGGATAAAGAAATGGTCGAGCTTACCTATGCAAAAACATCCGGTCAGCCCTTTGTCCCTGAAACATTTGAGAATGGGGACAGCCGCAAACAACTGTTGGCAAGAAGCCGGTACCTTTTATTCAAGAAAGATGAACTTTGGTCTGAGAGCCAAAGAAAAAGGGCCAGGATTCTTTTCCGGGAATATCCCGATATTAAGAAAGCCTATTACTTAAGCATGAGGCTGGGCTTGATATATCACCAGGTAAAATCGGCAGATATTGCCTTGACACGCCTGGCACATTGGTATGACGAGGTAGACAGATCCGGTTTTCTTTCTTTTGGAACTGTAGCCAGGACTATACAAGCACATTACTTAAATATTGTTGCCTTTTTTAGAAGACGATCAACCAATGCTGCAAGTGAATCCTTCAATGCTAAAATTAAAGCTTTCAGGGCACAACTCAGAGGGGTGAGGGATGTCACTTTTTTCTTATTCAGGCTTGCTAATATTTATGCTTAAAATTTAATCCCCTCAGAATTTCGGTATGAGCCCCTATTTCCGCCCCTCCAAAAAAGAAAAACCTCCGAAACACCTTATTACAAGTAGTTTCAGAGGTTTCTTTGAGGTTCCTGGCGGATTCGAACCGCCGTACATGGTTTTGCAGACCACTGACTAAGCCACTCATCCAAGGAACCGGCTTTATTAAAACTTGAAAAATAGATAATTGAAAATTAAGAAGAATAATTATCTATTATTTTGAGGTTCCTGGCGGATTCGAACCGCCGTACACGGTTTTGCAGACCGCTGACTAAGCCACTCATCCAAGGAACCATCATTTACCAAACAGCCTTTCCGTTTAGCGAGTGCAAAGTAAAATAATATGTTTGGAATATGCAAATGTTTTTGCGTCTTTTTCCAAGAACGAAAGGTTGCAGGACTAAGGAAAAAGCAGTTACTTTGTCCTCCGTTATCATATAATAAAAAAGAAATGACGTATATAGAAACAGAAATCCCCGGAGTATGGATTATTGAACCTAAAGTGTTTGAAGATGCACGCGGGTATTTTATGGAAGCCTGGAAGAAGGAAGAGTTTGAACAACATGTCGGCAAAATTAATTTTGTACAGGATAACGAGTCCTGTTCATCGAAAGGAGTGTTGCGAGGCCTGCATTATCAGTTGGCACCTTATTCACAGTCTAAACTGGTGCGGGTGATAAAAGGAACCGTTTTGGATGTGGCTGTAGATTTACGTGTTGGTTCGCCTACTTTCGGTAAATATGTGTCAGTGGAATTATCAGGAGAGAACAAACGTCAGTTCTTCGTTCCGCAAGGGTTTGCCCATGGTTTCCATGTATTAAGTGATGAGGCTGTTTTTACTTATAAAGTAGATAATCCGTATACACCCTCACATGAAAGAGGCATACGTTTCGATGATCCTTCCGTTGGAGTGGATTGGGGAATCACAGACCCTGCTGTTGTAAATTTGTCGGATAAAGACCGGAATGCCCCTCTATTGAAAGATGCGGAATTAAACTTTACGTTCTAAAAATACAAACTAAAGAAATACAGATATGAAGACTTACCTGGTTACCGGTGCTGCCGGTTTTATTGGAGCCAATTTTATTAAGTATATGCTGGCAAAGTATCCGGACATCAAGATTGTTGTGTTGGACTTACTGACCTATGCCGGTAATCTCGGAACAATTGCAGACGATATCGATGGAAAGCGTTGTGAGTTTGTAAAAGGAGATATCTGCGACCGTGCTTTGGCCGACGAACTGTTTGCAAAGTATAACTTCGACTATGTAGTGAATTTTGCAGCAGAAAGCCACGTAGACCGTAGTATCGAGAATCCGCAGTTATTCCTGCTTACAAATATATTGGGAACCCAGAATTTATTGGATGCAGCCCGCAAAGCCTGGGTAACGGGAAAGGGAGCTACCGGTTATCCCGAATGGCGTGAAGGCGTGCGTTTCCATCAGGTATCTACCGATGAAGTATATGGTAGTCTGGGAGCGGAAGGTTATTTCCATGAAACTACTCCGTTGGACCCGCGCAGCCCGTACAGTGCCTCCAAAACAAGTTCGGACCTCTTTGTCAAGGCTTATTCCGAAACTTATAAAATGCCGGTAAGCATTACCCGCTGTTCCAACAACTACGGACCGTACCACTTCCCGGAAAAACTGATTCCGCTAATCATAAAGAATATTCTGGAAGGCAAATCGCTTCCTGTATATGGTGACGGTTCGAATGTTCGAGACTGGTTGTATGTGGAAGACCACTGCAAAGCCATTGATATGGTAATCCACCAGGGTAGGGAAGGAGAAGTATATAATGTAGGCGGTCATAATGAAAAGCAGAATATCGAAATCGTAAAACTGACTATTCAAACCATCCGCCGGTTGATGACCGAGAATCCCGAATACCGTAAGGTATTAAAGAAACAGGAAATCGGAGCCGACGGGCAAATATCCATCGATTGGATAAATGAAGACCTTATCACCTTCGTTAAAGACCGTCTCGGACACGACCAGCGTTATGCCATCGACCCGACAAAAATTACGAATGAGCTGGGATGGACTCCTGAAACCTCTTTTGAAGTAGGTATCGTAAAAACAATCCGCTGGTATCTGGAAAACCAGAAATGGGTAGAAGAGATAACCGGAGGAGATTATATGAAATATTACGAACGCATGTACGCCGGACGGGAATTATAAAACTCCCCGGTCCGGTTCCTGCTGTTCGTCCTCATGCTGATGCATAGGAACGTTATTTACCTCGAGGCTGCCCGATAATTCCGGTGCAGCCTCTTCTATTTGTTTACGGATGGCTGCACGTATCTCTTTGCGGATGTCTATACGTATGCTATCCATTTCTGCTTCTCTGGCCGGCTTAAAGATATCCTTGTATTTGCATTTGGTTATCTTGTATTTGAAATCATCCAGATTGCCGGTGATATCGATTCCCAGTTTAAACGGAACGGGCGATTTAAGAACCGACAGATGGTAATTGAATGTCATATCCATGTTGTGCGTACCACCGACTGCCACCCGGTAGCGGTCCATTTCTATCAAGAAGGGGAACACATCTATTTTATTGTCCTTTATCGTAAAGTCTACAGCAATATGCTCTATAATATTCCGCTTTTTGTTTTTAAACATCAGCGTTTTAGATATTTCAGTGAAGGTTTCGCCATCCAGAAGCACCATATTCTTACCATTCAGATAGCAAGCGGAATTTAGCGACGGAAGAATAAGAGACATGGTCGAGTCTATCTTGCAGGTAGCAGACATCTGGCAGTCTACTACACCTTCAAATGAGCGCAACATAGGAACCAGCGTATCGATAGCCGGGAATAAACCGATCAGTTTATCCACCAGTATATCTTCCATATCCAGGTCGAAGCCGGTGGTAGCTCCTGTTTTGTCTTTTGCCGTGTAAGCCATTGTGAGATGTCCGCAGCCGATATTGGAGTGCATGTTCAGCTTGTTCAGGTTGATGCTTTGGTCGCGGATGACCACTTCTCCTTGGACATTCTCCAGTTTCAAGTCGTCGAAGTCTATCTTTTTAGCATTCGTATTGAGAGTGACGTCCAGGAATGCGGGGATGATAAACAATTGGCTGGTTGTATCGGCTTTCGTTTCGGCGATTGCTTCTTCAACATGTGTATCTATTGTGGCAATATTCTCATCGGTCACTCCTGCCAGGTCTGAGTTATTTGCCGATTTCTCGGAGAACTCGATACCTTTGTTCAGGGCTTTCATCAGTTGGTCGCAATCGATGTAATCGGAAGTGAGGTTGAACTTACCTGTCAGTTTTCCGCCTCTAAGCATAGCCCGTCGTATTTGGCTTATTTCGCCACTCAGGGTGAAATTACTCTTTCCTGCATGGAGACAGGCATCTGTAAGAGTTACATTATTCGTGTTAAACTTCAATGTCGTCGGGTCCATTCTCAATGGAAGAGGGAAGAGGCGGCTGAATCCACGCATTTGCTGGAAAGACAGACTTCCCCGTGCTTCCCACTTACGCAGGAGCGAACCATTAGCTGTGCTGTCTGTTGTTGTTGTCCTGTTGCGTCTGGCACGGTTGACAGCCAAAGAGGTTGAATCGCGGCGGGTAGAATCCCTACGCGTACGGTATGCCATCATCTGTTTGCGGGCATCCCGGTAAGGGAGTGCTTCAATAACAAATTTGCTGCTTGTCAATACGACTCCCGAACGTAACGGAATACTGATATATTTTAATGTATCGACCGTGATTCTTGCAGCGGCTGTAGGTATTTGTTTGTTAGAGGCGGAAGCTTTAATGCCCCCTTCTAAAACAGTGCGACCGGTAACTAACCAAGTCGAATCCTGCATGCGTGTCCGTAATTGGTTGAAGGCAATACTGCCTGTCATCGGTATAACAGCCGTTGTATCTATTACAGGCGAGGTCTGTGCCTTCATTACCAGTTGGCTGATGTTGGTCCGAATATCTTCCTGATATTTCACATTCATGCTGTCGATGGACATTGTAAAACCAAGTAAGTCTTTCTGCTTCAGGTAACGGCTGCTGTCCTTGCGCATAGAGTCGATGGCAAAGCGTGCACCGTTTACAAATATATCCATAGCCAGCGGTTGGCTGAATGCTTTCAGGGAATCTACCCTCAGACTACCGTTTGCCTGGATTTTGTTGAAGCGGCTGTCCAATACATCGTTCAATGTAAACTTTGTAGAGAAATCCGCATTCATGGAACCTTCCACCAGTAAGGTATCCGGATTCAGGAACTCTTTGCACAGGCGGGTAAAGTCCACGTTACCTTTCATCTTTGCCTGGATAGCTGGATTTTTAAGTAGGTTGGTTGCTTCTCCCTGCATGGTGAGAGAAGTATTCAGGCCCTTCATTGTCAACTCTTCCAAAGAAATAAAAGAGGAGTCCGGATATTCCCCGTTTAAGTGGATATCCATGTCCATTTGGAGAGTGTCGATGCCATGTTTGATATCTTTGATGTGGTACGAACCGTTCTCCACTTTACAGCATAGGTTTATTTTGGGGAAGATACTGTCGCTCAGGAAACCATGAATATCTCCTTCCAGCAGGATAGAGCCTTTGGCTATCGTTTTGTCCCGGTTCTGGAAATACGCATCGGGAATAAATGCCAGCAGGTCATTCATATCCGAAATCTTCATCCCCATGTCGAGGTCTATTCTCATCCGCTTTTCATCCGGCAGGTTCACTACGGAACCGTTTGTGGTGAATGGCAGATTATTGATTAATAGTTCTGCACCCTCGAGCGTTACCGAATTATAATTGTCTGCCAGCAGGAGGCGGCTCTTGAATTGGAGGGCTAAATCATTCTTTAACGTATATCCCGGGCTTTCAAACAGGATGGAGGCAGTTTTTGTTTCCACATCCAGCTTGTTTTGTCCGTCCGTAAGCGAGCCATCTAATTTCAGGAAGAAGCCGCTTACCTCGGCAAAGGTTTCCGCTTGCCGGTCGTCGTAAACGAAGAAACCGTCTTTTATACGTACTCTCTGTATGTCGATGGGAGGGAGCTGAGTCTCGCTCCCAGTGGTGTCTTCGCTTTGGTAAATATCCCAGTTTGCAGCACCTTTTTCATTCACATATCCGAAGAAGCGGGGAGTGTCCAAAGAGAAATTTTTAATTGTGACCTTGCCGCCAAACAAGTAGTCCAACGGTTGTATGGACAGTGTTGCATGGCGGAAACTGAACAGCGAGTCGACAGACATAACCATGTCTTCGTCCGGCTCTTCTACCGTCAGCGAGTCTTTTGCCATGTGGGAAATCAGTCGTCCGTTTGTAAGTTTGACCCCTAAATAAGGATAGGTTTCGAAGTAGGTCAGTTCTATTCGTTCGCATTCCAGATGCGCTTCAAGGAACTTGTTTGTTTGTTCGATGACGAGAGGTGTCAGTTTCTCTGGAGGCAGTACACCCCAGTTTAGTACGGCGAAAAGGATAGACGGTATAATAAAAAATAAAGATAACAGTGTGACGGCTGTTATAATAAGTCCTTTCTTATAACGTTTCATAGTACGAATGCAAGTTTATTTTTCTACATGTTCTGTGGTACAAAGGTATTAAATAATGCAGTATCTTTGTCTTCATTGTCGGATTAAAAAGCATAAAGCGTATGGATTTCCGTTTAAAGGTATTTCACAGTGTAGCAACCAACCTGAGTTTTACTAAAGCATCGAAGGAGTTGTTTATCAGCCAGCCTGCCATCAGCAAACATATACACGAACTGGAAATCCAGTACAAGATTCCTCTTTTCAACCGGACGGGGAATAAGATAGCCCTGACTGTTGCCGGCGAGTTGCTTCTTTCCCATACAAACCAGTTGTTATCGGCTTACCGGCAGATGGAGTTCGAGATGAATCTGCTGACGGACAACCTTTCCGGCGAATTGTCCATTGGTGCCAGTACTACTATTGCCCAATATGTTTTGCCTCCCGTGCTTGCTTCTTTTATCCGTAAGTTCCCGGATGTGCGCATTACTTTGCTCAACGGTAATAGCCGAGATATAGAACAGGCTCTATATGATGGAAAGATAACATTGGGAATGGTGGAAGGCAACATCCGCCAGAATACGCTGCGTTACCAACCTTTTATGAAAGACGAACTGGTGGTTGTAGCGCATACTGGCAGTTCTTTTGCCCGTTATGATGAGTTGACACTGGAAGAACTATGCCGCATGCCACTCGTTTTGCGTGAAAACGGTTCCGGTACGCTGAATGTCTTGGAAGACACCTTGGCAAAACATCAGATAAAAATGACCCAGTTGAACGTACGTATGCAGTTGGGCAGTACGGAAAGTATCAAGTCCTTTATAGAGAATTCGGATACGCTTGCCATCATATCTGTCCGTGCCGTAACACGCGAACTGATGTCCGGTCAATTAAAAGTAATAGATGTGGAAAATTTCTCAGCCGAGCGGATGTTCTCTTTTATTCAGTTGCAGGGGCAGAGCGGAGGTGTGGAAGAGAGTTTCATTCGGTATATGATGAAACAAGGGTGATTCCTGTTTCTTTAATCATAACCTTGACATTCCAAGACTAACTACTTTCTTATAACACATTGCACGGAAGACTGCATTTACCGAAATGGGGGATATCCGGAGCTTTTCGGATTAATACGCTAAAATAGATTGTTTAGTCCAATTAAGACTACGTTAAGATTTCACAAATATATAAAGATATTACTACATATTAATACCATAATCCTTTGATTATTAAAGCTTATTGCTTACGTAAAATTCTCAAAATCCTGAGAATTTATGAATCTCAACAACTTTCACGGCATGAAATTTATTAAGATATCCTAATTTTTAACGTAGTCTTAATTGAACTGTCGATATTATTTTTTGTAAACTACCCAATTGGATAGTAATCAGACGCAAATTCATTTTTGACGCGGATTGCGCGAATAAACGCGGATTAAAGACAACAGGAATAGGGTAATAACAAACATAAACAATTAAATATCTATGAAGATGAAAACAGAACTACAAGATCTATGTCCCTCTATCAGACTTGTACAGGCACTCGCGGCAAGTATATATCTACTTGCTGCCGTGCTGCTTGCCTCCTGTACGGCAGAGGCAGACAAGACAGACCGCACATCCACAGGCGGAACAGACAGTGCTAACAAACGCGAAGTACTTCTTTCTTTTAAGAACAAACTCACAGTGAAAACAACCAAAACAGAGACAAAAGCAGATGTTCCTATTGCCACCGAAATGGAGAACGAAATCGCTACATTGGATATTTATGTTTTCGGAGCCAAGACAGAAGGCGACGCTTATACCTTCCGTGAACGGTTCGCTTACCGGCAGGACGGTTCGGCACTTCCGGCAGGAGCAAAAGAACTTAACCTTACACCAAGTACGGATAATGCTACTACTACAGCATTACTGGAACTCCAAAAAGGGTTATTCGTTCGCCTTTATTGCATTGCCAACCAAACAGACTTGATTAATCCTGTTGATGGCAATATAGTAGCAGATACTTATTTTGCTCCGCTTACTTACGATATGGAAACGGGACTCCTGACAGACGGTATCCCAACTGAACTACAATTTCAGAAATACCATTCCCCACTACTGGCTAATGCCTCCCCGGCATTAGGCTTACCCCTCCCGATGACAGGCGCACAAACGACCCCTATAGACTTGACAGACTTCGCCTCTTCCGCCCGTGTGCAGGTAGGCTTTAAACTGACCCGCACAATGGCTCGCTTTGATGTAAGCAATATAGAGGAGGGCTCTAAATTCCATTTGGAATCTATCTCGATGGGCAACGGACGGAGAGGAACGACCTTCTTTCCGGTTAAGGTATATGGTGCTGCCACAGCAGCAGACGGGGAGTTAATTACTTACCCGGCAAGTGCTTTTGAAGGAGAGAATGCAAATAAAGGCTTGCAGGTATCCGCTTTCTACAGTTATCCAAGTTTGTTGGAAGATGAAGGTTTCCTGATTCTGAACGGTACTTATCAGGTAAACCTGACGGAGAAGAAAGAGGTAACTTATCAGATTCCTTTCAAGCAACAAACCTCCGATGGAGGCTCCGTTGAGTTGGAAATCAACCCCAACCACCGGTATACCATCGGTATCACTAAAGCGGACGAATATCATCTGGACTTTACGCTGGATGTGGCAGATTGGGATGACGCCGGCAATGTTGACGACTACAACCCGTCCGGAAACGGCAATGCACTCGCGCTGTCGGTTATTATACCGGACGATATGAAAGACAGGGTCGACTATACGGAAGAAACCAGTACCGTTGCCATAGAAGCCCAAGGAGGGTTCTCTTTTGATGTACTGGTTAGTAATAACATGCCACTGGATGTTACAAAGAATTATACAGGAAGCGCCGCCGCACAGGACTGCGACTGGCTGGAAATAAGCGCTCCCACAGAGATAACCAAAGCATCGGCAGGCGGCTATCGCTATACCATCTCAGTGAAATCAGGGTATGACAAGGAAATCTATCCAAAAGCGGTTTTCCGATTTACGGACAGAATAACCGGAGACGAAAGCATCCTTCGGGTAACACAGGCGCCACCCATATCCGTTATTATTCCCGAGGATATGAATGGCAAAGTCCTCTATACGGAAACAAGCCGTACGGTGGGTATCGAAGCTACGGACAATTACCGTTTCAATGTACTGATTAACAGCAAAGCTCCCCTTACTATGAGTAAAGAGTATGCCGGAGGCTCGGAAATGCAGCTGTACGACTGGCTGGATGTAAACGAGCTGCCTGAATTGACAAGGGCAACCGTAGAAGGAAAGAGCTATGCTGTTTCAGTGAAACCGGGCTATGACAAAGACCTTTGCCCTGATGCAATTGTTCACTTTACCGATACGGAATCCGGATTCGACAACGTGCTTTACGTAAAACCGCTCCCGGCAATGCCGGTTCTGAGTTCCGCAGCAACTGTAGCCCTCCATGCTGAAGCGAATTACTCGGTTCCTTCTTTTACCATTACCGGAAAGAGTGTGGGCGGTTCCAAAATCTCCGGTCCCGACTGGCTGACTTATGAAACGACAAACAGCAGTACCAATCTTTTTTCTTACACCGTAAAGTTAGACCCATCGAAAAGCAGTTTCCCGACAGCGGTTCCCGGCGAACAAACTATCCGCATAATAAACAGCGGGGATGAAACCAAGGTCGTAGAGGTAAAAGTCAGCTTTACCGAAGCCAATGCGTGGATAGCATCCAACCTTGCAAATTATGATCAATATACATCGGACGGTTATCGCGTGGGAACAGGAGGTAAAACGATGACGGTATCGTTCTATAGCATGTTTGCCGCCCCTGCATTATCAACTTCTTACGATAGCAATTATTGTTCCTCAAAGAACGGGGGAAATACCTGGCTAAACAGTTCCAAACTGGCAAAAACGGAGATCGTTAATAACCGCCGTAAATACACTTACAACATAGTTGTGACCGGTTCAAGCGGAACGGATGCGGCTTACCAGCTTCACAGGGCTGTAATGAATATTAAGCAGAACAGCACAACTATTAAATCGTATACCCTTTGGCGTGGTGCGTCTTATATCCGGTATCCAGCCGGAGGTGGTAGTCCTTATTATACAGCTATCAGGAAAGGTTCTTATTATTGGGCTCCCGTTAATTGCGGTGCAACCCGCGTGGCTCAGGCTGGCGACGGAAAAAGTCCCGGAACAGTAGCCGGAACCGGCAATCTCTACCAGTGGGGACGTTATGATTATACAAATCATGGTGGTTCTACCGCTTCCGGTCCTATAAGTAATTCCAGACCTAATAATAATACCTTTTATAAGGCGCCCAACAACACTAACGACTGGTTAACTCCTCAAAATAACACTTTGTGGAACGGTAGCAGTAAAGGTGTAAACGACCCTTGTCCTCCGGGTTATCGTGTACCGACATTCGATGAACTATGGTCTATCGGGAATGCGACCAGTTATGATAACAGCGGCGGTTTATTCAAAGTAAATGCAGAGAGCGGCTACCCTCAGCTCGTTTTGCCTGCTGCGGGCTATCGCTACTTCGATTCCGGTGCGTCCGTCGATCAGGGTTCCTACGGCTTCTATTGGTCGTCGTCGGTTCCGTCAGGTAGTACGGGCGCCAGCCGCGTACACTTCAATAGTGCTACGTTGAACCAGAAGACGAGCCTCAGGGCGAGCTGCTTCTCTGTCCGCTGTTTAAAAGAATAAAAAAAGTTGGCGTATTAGCTAAGATTGTTCTTCGATTGCCGACCGCATTCGAAAATCTGATTTACCTCTCCGGAGGTGTTCAATAGCAGGATGCAGTGCTGCAAAATAGCTTCGCTCACAAGCAAAAGTAGAAAACAGCACCATATTTCCATTCCGCAGGCGTGCGAAATCAGAACATAACACTATTTTATATATCCGCAGGCGTGCGAGACCATGAAATAGCGCTATAAAATCCATTCGCACGCCTGCGGAAGCATAAAAAGCACTAAAAAATCACTCCGCACGACAGCGAAACCACAAAATAGTGCTATGAAACCCCTTCGCACGTCTGCGGAGGTATAAAATAGTGCTATATCCTACTTTCGCTGGCCTACGAAGCAATTTCTATTATAAAATATTTATTTAAAACATGATTTACATGGCTAAAATTCAAACAATTCCCAAATCAAGGTTACGAAACAATGAATGGCTGGCAGCAGGGCGTGCCATCGAACTGCAAATCCAAACAGCGGGAGTATCCGCTTTAGGTGTAACCATCCCTTTTGAAAACTTTCAAAAGGGATTGCAGGCTTACGACGACAGTCTGGTCAAACTCTCCAAAAGTGCACTGACCTCAGAGATGAGCACTGCCGACAAAAAACGAGATTCGCTGCAATCTGCCATCCTCGGTCAGATACGCACTTTCGCCAACCATTTCGAAGCCGACAAACAAACGGCTGCCAAACGGCTGATTCCTTTCGCCGACACATATAAAAACACCACCCAACTCAGTTTCAACGACCAGACGGGTATGACGGAAAACTTTATACAGGCAGCCGAATCGGATGTAATGAAAGCGGATTTCGCCACCCTTGGCCTGACCGCATGGATTGGCGAACTCAAGAAAGCAAACGCCGAATGTGCCTCCCTCGCCGATGCACGCCGCACCGAATCCGGGCAGCGCAACACCCCGCAGAAATCCGAAGAAACCCGCCCGGCATTTTACGCCGCTTATGATGTATTAGTGGAAGCCCTGAATGCCCTTGCTCTGGTGAATGGCGACAGCAAATATCTGGAACTTTTCACTTGGTGGAACGCCATGATAGACGAATTTCGTGTATCTGTCTCCCTACGTCATGGAAAAGGTAAAGGTGGCAAAACAGATGGCGGCAGCAGCAACCGACCCAATCCCGATGCCGGAGGGGGCAGTGATGGAGATAAACCCACAGAACTTTAATCAGGTGACAGTTGACAAGTGACAGTTGACAGTTGGGCTTCGCGCTCGGTATACAAACCGGCTGAAAGCTGCCAATAACTGTCAACTGTCACATGTCAACTGTCAATTGTTTTTTATTGTCTTTAAAACCTTAACTTTTTAGGCCATGGGTTGTTCTATAAGGACTAAACGCCTTGGTATGAAACGTGTGATTGGCATATATCTTGTCTTGATGACTCTGGGGTTTATCTCCTGTTCCGGCAAAGATGAACTATGGGTGGAGGAAACAGTCCGTTTATCGGTTTCGGCTCCTGTATTCGATGCGGAAGTTTATTCGAGGACAAGCATGACAGGAAGCAAAGCAGCGTTTACCGCAGGCGACAGGATAGGTGTTTTTGAAACGTTGACCGGTAGCAATAATGTCGCTTTTTTATATGATGGAACATTGTGGGGAACTACAACTCCTGTTTACTGGCGCAATAATACTTCCATACATACATTCTACGCCTATTACCCGTATACGGTTTCCAGCCAGGGATTATCCGTTGCCATTCCTGTATTAAATCAACAAAAAGTATCCACCGTTCCGGATGCCGCCTGCGATATGCTGGTAACGCCTGTTGCTACAACCCAGACACGAAGCAGCAGTACCAGTGTAGGTCTTACGATGAGCCATAACTTTGCCCTGCTGCGGTTCGATATTAAAATGAGTGTTCTGAGCCTTTTGAATCCTTATGTACTCGATTCATTGATTGTCCGTGGCGGAAATGCACAGGGGGGAACCGGTCCTTATGGCATGTTTAATACCACGAATGATATAAACAGGGTTAGTTATAACCTCTCGTCCAAATCCTTTAATTTATCACCCAATAATAGCACGACTTGCTCCCAGTTCCTGAGAGTTGCCCCTCTTTCAGTCAATATCCAGACCACGGCTGTTTCTGTGTATGTACTTATACTTCCCGGTGAATATGAAAATCCGTCTCCGGCTATCAACCTGAAACTTTCCACATTGGGAATCCTTCCTAAAAATACAGGTTTTCTGGTTTTACCGGGTTCGGCTTCTTTTAAAGCCGGTACTATGTATGTCTATCAGGTATCGGTCGGTTTGAATCTTTTAGGAGGTACCAAAGCCGGAGGAGGGGAGAAAGAACCTGTTACGCTATCGGTGGCAATAGACCGGTGGTTTCCTTAATTAAAAAAAGTGTTTTCCTTATTGATTGTTCAATTTAAAAAAAGTAATGAGATGAAGCGACTAATGATTTATGCAGCTACAGCAATAACCCTGATGGGATGTAGTAATGATCCGGGATGTGATTGGGACCGAAGCCAAAAACCGGGTGTAGACCTTGGTAGTGAAGATATTCGAATTGAGGCACTGCTTGCAGATGTGCAACCTGTTACGCGAACCTCCATTGACGGTACCGGCAAGGCCTCGTGGATAAACGGAGATGCTTTGGGACTGTTCTGTCCACAGGCAAAGGCTCCGGCTGTTAATGTAAGCTATACTGTTTCGGGATTACCGGCATCCCCGGTATGGGCTCCGGCCACCGGTATTTATTGGGCGGATGGAGCTACTTCGCATACATTCCTTGCCTATGCACCGTATGCAAGCGGAAATACTTCGGCTGCCAGTGTGAAGTTGCCGGCATTGACGCCTCAGACAGGTACGGTAAATCCGGCACAGGATTTTCTTATCTCCAATAATTATGGTACAACCGGGCTTGCACGTCCTGCAAACGGCAATGTGGGACTTATCTTTACGCATGCTTTCGCTCTGGTTCAGTTGCAGTTTACCATTAATGCGAGTGTCGCTTCCGGCACTACTTTACAATCGTGTGTATTAGCCGGAGGTGCTTCCGATAAGCTATATACATCGGATGGTAATTCAACGATATCTTTGTCGACAGGGGCTATTACGGCTACAGGAACAACAACGAATACATTGACAGTTTCTCCCACAACACCTCCGACACTGAGTTCAACAGTAACCAGCCTTTTCTTTGTTATTCTGCCGGGAACGTTTACTCCTACTGTACAGATTACTTTGAGTGAAGGAGGTTCGACCATCACGGTACCGACTGGAAATATAGCTTCGACAACTTATAATGCAGGTTCCAAATATATGTATACCGTGAGTATATCCCGTACGGCAATCAGTCTTTCCAATCCTACCATTACAGACTGGAATGCTGTTTCTTCCGGTTCTATAAACGGTGGTATTTAAGCCATATGATTGTATAAAAAAGTCAGGGTGATGTGTCAAAAGCATATATTAGGGAACGCAGACTACGCAGACAGAACGCAGACCATATTTTTCAATAAATAATCTGCGTGTTCTGCGTAATCTGCGTTCAGTAATAGCTTTTTGACACATCCCCCTGAATACTGTCCGGGGAACTTTTACCTTGTTTCTTTCAGTGCGTCTTCCAGACTGATACCTAAAGCATCGGCAACACCTTTACCATAGGCCGGGTCTGCCTTGTAGCAGTTGCGTACATGACGCTGTTGGATGAACAGTTCGGCTCCTCCTATCTGACGTGCCGTGTTTTCAAACAAGAATTGTTGTTCTTCGGTAGTCATCAAGCGGAACAGGGCGCCGGGTTGGCTGTAATAATCATCATCGTATTCGCGTTCGTTGTAATTATAGATGTCTCCATTAGCCTTGTATGGCGGTTCTTTGTTTTCGGGAGAGTCTTTCCATTCTCCATAGCTGTTTGGTTCGTATCCTTTCGCAGCACCGTAGTTGCCATCTACACGCATGGCACCGTCGCGGTGATAAGCATGGAACGGACAGCGAGGTTTGTTTACCGGAATTTGTTCCAGGTTAACACCCAGGCGATAACGCTGTGCGTCTCCATACGAGAATAATCTTCCCTGCAACATCTTATCCGGAGAGAAGCCGATACCGTCCACAATATTCATCGGGTTGAATGCGGCCTGTTCCACTTCGGCGAAATAGTTTTCCGGGTTGCGGTTCAGTTCCAGGATACCTACATCCTGCAACGGGAAGTCTTTGTGGGGCCATACCTTTGTCAGGTCGAACGGATTGATGGGATACGTATTCGCCTGTTCTTCGGTCATTAGCTGTATCTGGAACTTCCATTTCGGGAAATCCCCTTTTTCAATGCTTTCGAAAAGGTCGCGTTGGTGGGATTCGCGGTCTTTGGCGATGATGGCTTCAGCTTCCTGGTCGGTCAGGTTTTTGATGCCTTGCATTGTCCTCAGATGGAATTTTACCCAGATACGTTCGTTGTTGGCATTCAGGAAGCTATATGTATGGCTTCCGAATCCATGCATATGGCGGTAAGAATAAGGAATACCGCGTGTGCTCATCGTAATGGTTACCTGATGCAATGCTTCGGGAAGCAATGTCCAGAAATCCCAGTTGTTATTGGCACTGCGCATATTCGTTTTCGGGTCTCTCTTCACGGCATGGTTGAGGTCCGGAAACTTCAACGGGTCACGCAGGAAGAACACAGGGGTATTGTTTCCTACTAAATCCCAGTTACCTTCTTCCGTGTAGAATTTCATGGCGAAGCCGCGAATGTCGCGTTCCGCATCGGCTGCGCCACGTTCGCCTGCTACGGTAGAGAAGCGGACAAAGCAGTCGGTTTTCTTGCCAACTTCGCTGAAGATGGCAGCTTTAGTATACTTTGTAATATCGTGAGTCACGGTAAATGTACCGTAAGCACCGGAACCTTTGGCGTGCATACGTCTTTCGGGAATTACCTCCCGGTCGAAATGTGCGAGCTTTTCAATTAACCACGGGTCTTGCAGTAACACTTGTCCGCGGGGACCTACTGTCTGTGTGTTCTGATTGTCTGCAACGGGGCGTCCGTTAGCAGTAGTTAGCTTTTTGTTGTTCATAAGATGTTTTTTTGTATTAGTTCAGATATTCCCTATATAATTAACTGATTTAATACGTTTTTTGTTTATAATTATATCACAAAAATAGAATATTATATAATGACTATCAAATAGTTAATTTTGATGATCAGATAGACCGGGTTTATGTTTCCTGTCTAAAACTTTCTCCTGGAACAACTGTAACAGCTCATAGAAGCTGGGTATAAACATAGTAGCGAATACCGTGTTTACCGCCATCCCGAACACTACGGCTGCACCGAGCGAAATACGGCTTTCGGCTCCTGCTCCGGTAGCAAACAACAAGGGCATCACACCCAAGACGAATGCAAAGGATGTCATCAGAATCGGACGCAAACGGACGTGCCCTGCTTCCAGTGCCGAGTCGCGTATCGGATTGCCGGCTTTGTGATAGTCGCGTGCGAACTCTACTATCAGGATACCGTTCTTAGCTGAGAGGGCGATAAGCAGGATGATACCGATTTGTGTATAGATACTGACCGGTATTCCCATAACGAAGCATCCCAATAATGCACCCAACAGGGCGATAGGTAATCCCATGATGGCTGCCAGCGGACTGGTCCAGCTTTCATATTGGGCGGACAGCACCAGGTAGGCAACGAGCAATGCCATGATAAAGATAATCGAGGTGGTGGAGCCTGCCTTTGTTTCCTGATAGGCCACAGAGGTCCATTCGTACCCGAAGTTATCGCCCAGTTGTTCCTGTATGAGTTCTTCCATTGCCTGTATCGCCTCGCCCGAGCTATATTCCGGATTGGGGATACAGGTGATGGATGCGGATGAATACATATTATAGAGGTTTATCTGGTCCAGGCCCAATGTCTCTTTAATTTCTGTAAAGGCGGAGAAGGGAACCATCTTGCCATCGCTGTTTTCGATGCTCAGGTGCAGTACGTCGTCAATCGTTTTTTGTGCCTGACTGCCGGCTTCAATCTTCACCTGGTAGATACGCCCGAACTCTACAAAGTCGTTTACATAGGCTGCTCCCATATAGTAACTTAAGGTAGAGAATACCTCGTTGAGTTGCAGACCGAGCAGTTGTACCTTGTCCCTGTCGATGTTCAACAGGTATTGCGGGACATTCGCCTGGTACATACAGGAGAGGCTGAGCAACTGCGGTTTTGTGCGGAAGGAAGCTTCCAGCGTTTCGATGGCACGTTGCATCTCCGTAGGTCCGAGGTTCTTGCGGTCTTCCAGTTGCAGTTGCAAGCCGCCGGAAGCTCCCAGTCCCGGAATGGCAGGGGGAACCATTGCGAATATCTGCGCTTCTTGGATGCCGTATGCTTCGCGGTTGAAACGATTCACAACAGACTGCGCCGTGTGTTCTTTTCCTTTTCGTTCCTTCCAGTTTTTCAGGATGACAAAATAAGTTCCTGCATTAGAGAGTTCCCCGCCGCCCATAATGGAGAAGCCGCTAATCCCGATATAGGTCTTGACCTCCGGATAGCTGTCCAGTATCCGGTTGATTTGCTTGCTCACCGCTTCCGTCCGATTCAGGCTGGATGCCGGAGGCAATTGACTGGATACAAGGAAATAGCCGTCGTCTTCTTGGGGAATAAAGGTAGTCGGCCAACGCATAAACATCAGGACTGCCGCAGCCGTGATGATGCCGAATGCTATCAGGGTGGGAACCGGCTTCTTGAGCATCTTACCGGTGATGTCGTCGTATATCTGCTGGGTTTTTCCGAACCCTTTGTTGAAAGCTTTGAATACAAAGAAGTTGGAACCCTTGTTCGTTTGCAGGAACAGGGCGCATAGGGCGGGTGTCAGTGTCAGCGAGTTGATACCGCTCAGTACAGTAGCTGAAGCGATAGTCAATGCAAACTGTTTATACAGTTGTCCGGAGATACCACTGATAAAGGTAGTCGGGATAAATACTGCCAATAACACGAGGACTACGCCTACGATGGGTCCGGTTATCTCCTTCATCGCCTCTGTCACAGCTTCCCGTGCTGTGTATTTCCCCGTATCCATCAGACGCGAGGAGTTTTCGACCACCACGATGGCATCGTCCACCACAATAGCAATGGCCAGGATTAAGCCGAACAAGGTCAGGGTATTGATGGAGAAGCCCAAAGCCGACATCACAGCCAGTGTTCCTATCAGGGAAACCGGGATGGTGATACATGGGATGATAACGGCACGGAAGTTCTGGAGGAAGAGGAAGATAACCAGAATAACCAGTGCGGTAGTTTCGAGGAAAGTAACCAGCACTTCATCGATAGAGGCGTTGATTACTTCGGTTGTGTCCAGAGTGACTTCATATTTTACCCCATCGGGGAGGTTCGCTCCTAATTGCGCCATTTTCTCTTTTACGGCCTGTGCTACATCCAGCGAGTTGGAACCCGGAAGCTGGTAGATGGCAATGGCTGCTGTCTGTTGTCCTTTCAGGTTGGAGGTGACGTTGTAAGAAGAGCTACCCAGCTCGATACGCGCCACATCTTTCAGCCGGAGCAACTTGCCGCCCTTCTCCGTGCGAAGGATAATGTTACCAAATTCTTCGGGAGTTGTCAGTCTGCCTTTTACCGTCAGAGTGTATTGAAATGGATTATCGGCGCTGGCGATAGGTTGCCCTACATAACCGGCGGATACCTGTGTATTCTGGGTGGAGATAGCCTGAAACACCATATTTGGTGTCAGATTGCGAATACGCATGGCGGAAGGGTCGAGCCAGATACGCATGCTGTAGCTGCCGGCGCCCATCACGCTGACGGACCCGACTCCGGGAAGGCGGGTCAGCTCGTTTGTCATATTCAGGCTGGCATAGTTACCGAGGTAAAGACCGTCGTAGACCGGATTATCTGATGAAAGTGTGAGCATCATTACAATGTTGGACGACTGTTTGCGCGTTGTGATACCCTGTACGATAACGGCTTCCGGCAGACTTCCCTGTGCAATGCTTACACGGTTCTGTACCATAACGGTGGCCATGTCGATGTCGGTACCTACGGCAAAAGTGATAGTCAATGAATACGCTCCGGAACTGGAGGAGTTGGAACTCATATAAAGCATTCCGTCCACACCGTTCACTTGTTGTTCGATGGGTAATCCTACGGTTTGTGCAACTGTTTCCGCATTTGCTCCGGGGTAGACCGCAGATACCTCGACGGTAGGCGGTGTGATTTCCGGATATTGGGCAATGGGTAATATATGGAGTGTGACTAATCCGGCTACCACCATGATAAGTGCGAGGACGGTAGCGAATATAGGTCTGTTTATGAAGAACTTTACCATAGCTTCGTTTATTTAATTGGCTTAATACTCATTCCGTCCCTGACTTTCAGCAGTGCGGTGGTGACGTACCGTTCGCCGGGCTTTATCCCTTCCAGAACTTGCCGGAGGGTGTCGCCTACCAGTTGGCCGGGTTCTATATGACGGTATTTTACTACGTTGGAGTCGTTTACGATATAGAGGAATTTCCCCAACTGGTCGGTGCCGATGGAGGCGTCGCGTACGAGCAGAGCGTCTTTTTGTTCGCTGTAAGGAAGGGTGATGGTTACATACAGGCCGCTTTTCAACTTTCCGTCTTTATTGTCGAGATTGGCACGTACGGTCAGGGTTCCGGTGGAAAGGTCGATGTTGGGGGAGAGATAATCGAGCTTTCCGATATAGCTTTGCCCGCTTTCGTGTCCGAGACGGACGATAACGTCACTGGGCATCTTTACTGTGGAATCGTTTTGGGCGGCGACCATCATCATCTTCATAAGCTGATTATCTTCAATGTTGAAGTATACGTACATCATGTCATCCTTATATAAGGTAGCAAGGGTAACAGGTTGCACGGAACCGTTGATATAGTTTCCGACATCATAACTCGCCTTGGTAATCCGTCCGTCGAATGGAGCGCGGATATAGCAGTAACCGAGGTTTGTCTTTGCCGTATTTAACTGAGCGGTCGCATTGCGCACGGAAGCTTCCATTTCTGCTACGGTCGATTGTGCCTGCAATACCTGTATCTGGCTGACAGCCCCGCTCTTTGCTGCTTCTGTCATCCGTTCGTAATTGCTGCGGGCATAGGCGAGTTGGGCTTGTGACGTTTTGAGTGCGGCTTCTGCCTGTGTTACATTATCTTCGTAAATATCCGGTTCGATGACGAATATCAGGTCGCCCTGTTTCACTTTCGCTCCGGCTTTCAGGTGGGACGCACGCAGGTAACCGTTTACACGAGCCACCAGATTGACTGTCTTATCCGAGCTTAGATATCCCGGATAGTCTTTCGTCAGCGTAATATCCTTTACCTCCGGAGTCGCTACGCTGATGGCTGGTGCCTGCATCGCTTCTTGGTTGTCTTTCTTCTTACTGCAGCCTGCCAGAAGCAACAGTGTAAACATCACGACTCCTGTCTGTATTAATTTCCTGTCCATATGTCTTTATTATTTTAGTTCTTAACTGTCAATTGTCACCTGTCAATTGTCCATTGTAACTTGCCCATCCTCCGCCTAACGCCTGGTATAGTTTGATAAGGCTCAGCAGGGAGTTTCCTTTGGCTTCCGTAAGTTGGTTCTCGTAAGTGAGCAGGGAGCGCTGGGCATCCAGCACGTTCTGGAACGGGGTCAATCCCTGTTTGTAGAGATCGAGTGAGAGGTTGAAGGTCTCTTTTCCCTGGTTCACGACTTCCCGCAGGGCTACAATCTGCTTGATGGAGTTCTTATAAGCGCTCATCGCATTCTCTACTTCCTGCACGGCAGTCAATACGTCTTGGTTGAATTGCCGTATCGATTCATCCAACTGGGCTTTGGCAAGCCGGGTAGCTTGTATCAGCTTGGTTCCCTGGAAGAAGTTCCAGGTGAGGGATGGGGCTATCTCGTATGTCAGGCTTTTGTGGTTGAACATTTTGTCGAAGTCGTGCGAAGCAAATCCTATAGACCCGTTTACGAAAACCTTCGGCCACCAGTCTGATTTGGATGCGCCTAAAGAGGCAGCCTGTGCATTCACCTGTCTTTCGGCGGCACGTATATCCGGACGACGGAGTAACAGGTTGGCCGGAATGCCTATGCCGACCATTTCCATATATTCAGGTAATGGTTTGGACGGCTCGGTAATGGGACGGATGTCCGAAGGGTAAATGCCAAGCAGAACACCTAAGGCATTGGTATATTTGATTATTTCAGCTTCGAGCATGGGTATGGAGGATTTGGTACTGTAATAGACGGATAGTGCTTGTGCTACGTCGAGTTTGGAAACCAAGCCGGTTTCGTATCTCTTTTCCGTGATTTTTACTACGGCCTGTTGTGAGGCACAGTTTTTTACCACTACTTCCATTTCCTGTTGTAATTCTCTCAGATTAATGTAGGCGGAGGCAACCTGTGCACAGAGTGATACCATGACGGCATTGTAATCTTCCTTGGAGGCAGCGAAGTTTTCTTTCTGTGCCTTTACACGGTTGCGGATACTGCCGAAGACGTCTATCTCCCAGTTCATGGAAAGGCTGGCATCACTGTATTGGGTAATGGATTGAGGGATACTGGTTGTATTCCCGCTGCTTTGCTGCCGTGTCCATCCGGCGGATAGTCCCAGTGTAGGAGAGTAGCTGCCTTGTTGGATGCGCAGGTTGGCTTTTGCCATGGCTATACGGTCTATCGCCATTTGCACGGAATAGTTTTGTTTGACAGCCACGTCGATTAAAGAATCCAGTACCGGGTCGTTAAAGTTCTTCCACCATTGGTCGTCTACCGGCAGTATCTGCTGGAAATTATCACCTTCCTCTGTCCATGTATCCGGCAAGGCATGTTCCAAATACGTATGTTCTGTCTGTGCGGAAAGCCTTAAGGTAAGGAACAGGCAGAGCATAGCATAACACCATATACGTCTATGCATAACTGTTTTTGTTTAGATTTAGCGCATAAAGAACAGTTATGGTCAGAGATTTGTTGATGTCTGTCCGGAATGTCTTTATCTTTGACGGCAAAAAAAGATACCGGTCATATGGCGAAGAAAGAAGAATATAAAGAAAAGAACCTGCAGTTTATAGAAGAGACAGCTTTGCAGGAGGGTGTCGTGAAACTACCTTGTGGAGTATTATACAAAGAACTTTTGAAGGGAAGCGGTACGGTCTCCCTGGAATTGAGTAGTGTAGTTTCAGTTCATTACCGTGGAACCTTGATTAACGGACGTGAATTTGATAACTCCTGGAAGCGAGGCTGCCCCGAAGCATTCCGCCTGAACCAGGTGATAGAAGGCTGGCAACAAGCCCTTTGTCAGATGCATGTTGGCGACCGTTGGTTGATTTACATCCCTTATACCTTAGGGTATGGAAGTCGCTCTTCCGGACCCATTCCCGGCTTTTCTACTTTAGTATTTGAAGTGGAATTGCTTAGTATTGCCTGATAACCGTCCTTGTTAGGACAGAGAGGGGGCTGTTACTTTCTTTTTTAGTTTCCGGTATACATAGATAAATGCCGGAACTAAAAACAGGTCGGCTGCTATCCAGGCGGTCGGGTCACCGTAGCAAACTGCCATGAAGCCGAATACCGGTACGGCATAGATACTGACTAACGTACGGGCTATCATTTCGGATACGCCTGAAAGCATGGCCAGATTGGTAAAGCCGGCCCCCTGTATCGTATAACGCAGGATGCAGAGTAGGCCTAATATCGGGAAAAACATAGAGGCGACATTCAGGAACAAGACGGTATTTTTCAGGATTTCCGTTTCCGAAGCGTCTACGAACATTAATGATAATTTCTCAGAACCGAATCTCAATACGATAAAGGTAAATACGGCATAGACCATCATCATTAAAACGCTTGCTTTTATTCCCAGCCAGATGCGCTCCGGTTTTCCCGCTCCGAAATTCTGTCCGCTGTAGGTTGCCATTGCAATACCGATACTTTCAAAAGCACAGAGGAAGAACATTTTAATACGTACAGCAGCGGTAAAGGCAGCTACGCAAGCTGTTCCCAATGCATTGTTTGCGCTTTGCAACATGATACTGCCGATAGCTGTAATGGAGAATTGCAATCCCATCGGTACCCCGATATATAATAATGTGCGTGCCAGTTGCGGCCGGAATTTTTTATCGTTGGCAGTACCTTTCAGTATGGCGAAGTGGCGGTACATATAGAAGTAACATAATAAAGCCGATACCCCTTGTGAAATAACCGTTGCAATGGCTGCACCCAATACGCCCCAGCCTAAAACAAGAATACAGAACAAATCGAGCACGATGTTCAATACCGTAGAGAAAAGCAAAAACCAGAAAGGGGTTTTACTGTCTCCTAATGCACGTATGATACAGGATAGAAGATTATAGAAGAAAGTACAAGGCACTCCGATAAAAGTAACCAACAGATAGTAGTAGGCCCCTTCAAAAATGTTTTCCGGGGTTTGCATCATTCTCAGAATGTCATCACAATATATACTGGTGATAATGGCAATCAATACGGACATTACTGTAGCAAGTTGTAAACTGACTGCCACATACCGTCGCATCGTTTTGTAATCCCTGGCTCCGAATTTCTGTGCTACCGGAATACCGAATCCACAACAACAACCGTTGCAAAAACCCAGAATAAGAAACACAACGGATGTACTCGCTCCAACTGAAGCAAGCGAATGGATTCCCAGAAATTTTCCAACAATAGCAGCGTCGACAAGTGAGTAAGTCTGCTGAAGTATATTACCAAGTAATAATGGGATAGTGAAGTTGAAGATAAGCGGTAAGGCGGCGCCCTCCGTCATTTCTTTAGTAGTAGCCATAAAGTAATAACCAAATTTGATGCAAAGATATGGAAAATGTGTTGCGAATGTATTCTATGAGTGTAAATATATCACACTTGTATAAATAAGATATGTTTGTGAATAGCGATGTGAGGAATAAAATCAATAGTTCTGTGTTTTTTTCGGAAATTCATGTTACGTTTGTTTCGGTCGCGTGTCTTTAGAATAGATATGGAACAAGAACAGTTTAAAATAGAAGTAGTACCATTACGGGGAAAGTTGGTAGGGTGTGCCCGCCGCTTGCTGGACGACCCACAGGATGTGGAGGATATCGTACAGGAAGTGTTCCTTAAATTATGGTATATCCGTGAAGAACTGGAACGCTATGATAGTATTGAGGCGCTTGCCGTACAGATTACGAAACACTTGTGCCTGAATCGTATCCGGGCGTTTCAATACAGGCAGGAAGAACTTCTCGACTCGAAAATGGAGGCTACAGGCTGTAACCCGTATACCGAGCTGGAACAGAAAGACAGTGTTAGCCGAGTTTTGCATATTATGGAACAATTGCCGGGGCTTCAACAAACCATACTCCGCATGAAGCATGTGGAGGGTTTCGAGATAAAAGAAATTGCAGAACTGACAGGCAGTTCACCGGAAGCGGTCCGCGTAAATCTTTCACGGGCACGTAAAAAAGTAAAAGAATTATTTTTAAAAATGTAACATGATGCAATCAGACGAATATACTTATATCGAGAATTTGCTGGAACGTTTCTTTGAAGGAGAAACTTCCAATGCAGAAGAACGGGAACTATATGCTTTCTTTGCTCGCCCGGATTTGCCGGAACATTTGAAGTCTTATAAACCTCTATTTGAATATTTTGAAACGGGAATAGCAGATGAGGTGAAAGAAGATATACCTGTTCCCAAACCTTCTCTGAAAGTCCCTTTTATGAAAAAGTGGTTATGGATAGGTATCGCTGTGGCTGCTTCTTTGTTGTTATTCTTATTATTGAATAAAGGTGATGGTGGCCGGGAGGAGGATTTTAATCCGTATGCCGGCAGCTATATCATACGAAACGGCGTGAAGACGGAGATACCCGAAGAGGTGGCGCGTGAACTGGATAAGGTAATCCGCGATTCGGAGAAACGCCAGTATGAAAAGGAACACCAGGCGCTTCGTCCGGTTCGGCAACACCGCGAAACGATGGAGAATATAGAGCGTATAGAGAATGAATCCGAACAATTGGAGAGACGGATTACCCGGTTGGAAGAACATCTTAATAATAAATAGATATATGAAGACAAAGAAGATTATTTTATCGATGGCTTTGCTTATTGCCGGAGCATCGGCAGGCGAACTGGTGGCTCAAGAACATCTGAATGCTCTGATGAAGAAATGCGAATCGCTTGACAACGTCAGTGTGGAGATTATTTACAACAAAGATCCGAAGACAAAGAAACCGGAAAAGAATGTAGTTTCCGTTACATTTTATCGACAGGAGAATGCGAAATTGTTGAATGATTTCCTGGATGCTTTTAAGAAGGACAGGGAGGTCGCCTACAGGGTGATGGAAGAGAAAATAAATGGCAAAGTAACGCCTTCACTGTACCGGTTTAGTGGAGCGGGGGATACGGATATTACTTATACGGTGGAAGAGGTGAAAAGTGTATTTCCTAAAAATTCTCCCCACTATAAGGAAAAGGGGGATATACGGATAACGAAGGTGGAACGGTTCAACTACAGTCAACAAGGAGGGTGATACCTACTTTTGGCTTGACCCAAAAGTAGGCAAAAAGTCAAGGCTGCAGCGGTCAGGCTACTCCGGCGAAAGACTACGCTGTCGCAGCGGAACTCGCTTCGCTCAAACAGCCGCTGCTCCGGACGCTTTGTCTTTCACCTGCGCTTAACGCCTGACCGCTGAGGCCGTACTATAGGAAGCTCTGCTTCCTTTTAGGATTGCCGATACTGATAGTTTTTGCTGTTAGTATCGGTTTTTTATTTATATTTGTGTTTTCGTGTTGATATTCTCGTTCTTAGCCGTTGTTTGGCAAAACGATTTTGAAAAGAAGGAACAAATAACAAACAAATTCATAAGACTTAAAATGATGCAGAGTATTCAGCAATCCCAGCGTCTAAACGTTGTGGATGCCCTCCGTGGTTTTGCCTTGTTGGCGATTGTATTACTACACAATCTGGAGCATTACAATATCTTTTATATTCCCGAATCTGTGCCTGTCTGGTTGCAGGCTGTGGATAAATGTATGTGGGATAGTTTTTTCTTTCTTTTCGGTGGAAAAGCGTATGCTACATTTTCTTTACTTTTCGGTTTTAGCTTTTTTATTCAGTTTCACCATGCAGAGCAGAAAGGGATAGATTTCAGGGGACGTTTTGCGTGGCGGTTGGTATTGTTGTTCATGTTCTCCCAGCTTCATGCGTTGTTTTACGACGGCGATATTTTGCTACTTTATGCAGTTGTCGGTTTTGCCCTTATTCCGGTGAGCAAGTTAAAAGATAAAGTTGTTTTCTGGATTGCATTATGTTTGTTATTTCAACCTTTCGAATGGGGTAGAATGTTGTATGCGGTGATTAATCCGGAATATGTTGTAGCCGGAAACAACAACTCGATTTACGGCGCTCTGGCAGAAGAGGCTACTAAAAACGGGACGTTCTGGGAAGTATTGCGTAGTAATATCTGGAACGGCCAGTTATACAGTAATTTCTGGCAGGTGGAAAACGGACGGTTATTCCAGACAGCAGCCCTGTTTATGTTTGGCATGCTGTTGGGGCGTAGAGGATGTTTCATCAAAAGTCCGGATACGGTTCGTTTTTGGAAACAAATTTTAGGGATAGGCATTATCTCTTTCATCCCTTTATATCTGCTTCGAACTATTGTTCCCGCTCATATAACGAATCCGTCTATATTGATTCCATATAAAATTGCTATCTCTTCCCTTTGCAATTTTGCTTTCATGCTTATTCTGGTTTCTGCTTTCACTCTGTTTTGGTTTAAGAAGGAAGACGGATATAAATGGCAAAATTTTATTATCCCCTTTGGCCGTATGAGTTTAACCAACTATATCTCACAATCCATAATAGGAGGATTCATTTACTATGGCTTTGGTCTGGCATTGTACCGTGTTACCGGTGCCACTGCCTCTATATTTATTGGACTATTCATCTTTACCCTTTTGTTGTTATTTAGCTATTACTGGCTGGCACGTCACAAACAAGGTCCTTTGGAATATCTGTGGAAGAAAGGAACTTGGATTGGAAACAAGAACAGATATAAATAATTTCATAAATATAAAAAAGAACCGATACCGACAGTAAAAAGGAGCTATTTCTATTATAACTGTCAGTGTCGGCAATCCTAAGGCAAAGCATCGCTTTGCTATTTCCGGCCTCATCCGGTGAGCGTAAAGCGGAGCATCCGTAGTAAGCGTCCGGAGCAGCGGTTGTTTGAGCGAAGCGAGTTCCGCTGCGACAGCGAACGAAGGATGCGGAGTAGCTCACCGGATGGAGCCTTGAACTTTTGATTACTTTTCTTTCAAGAGAAAAGTATTTTCAATCTGTTCCTGTACAATCGCATCCACCACCGCAACCGTAGTCAGATTTACAATATCGCGTGTAGAGCTTTCCACATCTGTGAAATGGATAGGCTTGTTCAATCCCATCTGGATCGGGCCGATTGTTTCTGTTATTCCCAGCGCATCAAGTAATTTGTAAGCACTGTTAGCCGAGCTCAGGTTCGGGAATACAAGTGCATTTACATCTTTTCCTTTCAGCTTGTTGAACGGATACATTTCGTCGCGTAATTTCTTATCAAAAGCAAAGTTGACCTGCATTTCACCGTCGATCAGGATTTCAGGATAGTTCTTGTGCAGATAGTCGATCGCTTCGTGGACTTTCAACGGGCTACCTTGTTTATCGGAACCGAAGTTTGAGTAAGACAACATCGCCATAACCGGCTCATGAGCAAAGAATTTCACTGCATCATTTGTCAGGCGGGCAATGTCAATCAATACTTCAGTAGAAGGATGACGGTTGATTAAGGTGTCGGCCATAAAATAAGTACCCTTCTTGCAGGTAATAATATTCATAGCGCCGAAATGCTTGTATGACGGACGGATACCGATGATTTCTTCAGCCAGCTTCGTTACTTCCGAATAACGGCTGTATACACCGGTAACGAATGCGTCTGCATCCCCGGTTGCAACCATCATCATACCAAAAGCATTGCGTCCTACCATCTTTTCGCGAGCTTCCGAGAAAGTAACCCCTTCGCGTGCTTTCTTTTCAGAGAGGATGCGTGCATAACGGTTACGGCGTTCTTCTTCACGGTCGTGACGTAAGTTGACAATTTCGATACCTTCAAGACTCAGGTTCTCTTCGGCTGCCAGTTTCTGCAAACGTTCTTCGTTACCCAACAGGATAGGATTACAGATACCTTCAGCTTTAGCCTCGACAGCCGCTTTCAGCATATTAACATGGTTCGCTTCGGCAAATACCACACGTTTAGGATTTGCTTTTGCCATATCGGTGAAAGAACGAAGCATCTTATTATCATACCCCATCATTTCACGCAGGTGGTTCGCATAACTGTCCCAATCTGTGATTGTTTTGCGGGAAACGCCCGATTCGATAGCCGCTTTGGCAACAGCAACGGAAACACGAGTCAGCAAACGCGGGTCAAGCGGTTTCGGAAGGATATAATCGCGTCCAAAGGAAGTGCGTTTCAGCTTATAGGCTGCATTAACAACATCGGGAACCGGCTCTTTGGCAAGGTCGGCGATAGCATGAACGGCTGCCAGTTTCATTTCTTCGTTGATAGCTTTTGCATGTACATCCAAAGCACCGCGGAAGATATAGGGGAAACCTAATACATTGTTAATCTGGTTCGGATAGTCAGAGCGTCCAGTTGCGAAAATAATATCGTCGCGCGAATCCATTGCGTCTGCATACGAGATTTCCGGGTTCGGATTAGCAAGAGCAAATACGATCGGGTTTTCGTTCATCGAACGAACCATTTCTTTTGTCAGTACGTTTGCAACGGAAAGCCCGAGGAATACGTCACATCCGGCAACAGCTTCTTCCAGCGTAGTAATATCACGGTCTGTAGCAAATTCTTTTTTGGAAGCATTCAGGTTCGTACGTTTATTGGAGATAACACCTTTACTGTCGCACATAACAATATTTTCTTTGCGTGCTCCCAGCATCACATATAATTTCGTACATGAGATGGAGGCGGCTCCTGCGCCGTTTACCACAATCTTCACTTCTTCAATTTTCTTACCGGTCAGTTCCAATGCATTCAGCAGACCTGCGGCAGAGATAATAGCCGTACCGTGCTGGTCGTCGTGCATTACCGGAATGTCCAGTTCTTCTTTCAGGCGTGTTTCAATTTCGAAACATTCCGGAGCTTTAATATCTTCCAGGTTGATACCACCGAATGTCGGTGCGATTGCTTTTACGGTCTGGATAAATTTCTCCGGATCCTTTTCGTTTACTTCGATATCGAAAACATCGATGCCTGCGAATATTTTAAACAGAAGACCCTTGCCTTCCATTACCGGTTTTCCTGCCATCGGACCTATATCTCCCAGTCCTAATACAGCGGTACCGTTTGAAATAACAGCTACCAGATTACCTTTTGATGTATATTTGTATGCATCCAGTGGATTTTTCTCGATTTCAAGACATGGTTCAGCCACGCCGGGAGAATAAGCCAATGATAAGTCTGTTTGTGTACTGTAGGGTTTTGTGGGAATTACTTCAATTTTCCCGGGTTTGCCTTCGGCATGATACCGGAGTGCTTCTTCTTTTGTTATCTTTGCCATAGTATTATATTTTATTGCTATGTGTTAGTTTATAAAAACCGACCACAAAAGTAACAAATTATTAGATATGTGGTGCTGTTTGCTTACATTTAGATGTAAATAAATCCTTTATTTGTTCGAATAATTATAAATAATTGTGATATGTTTGAGAAAATCGTAGTTATTGATCCTACGGGATTGAACCGTGACGCATCCGTACGTCTGTCTTCCTTTGCTACAGATGTTGTATTTTATAAAGATATACCTCAGACAGACGAAGAAAAAATCAACCGTATCGGTAATGCCGATTGTGTATTGGTTTCTTATAATACACAAATCCGCCGCAATGTAATAGAGGCATGCCCGAATATCAGGTATATAGGAATGTGTTGTTCTTTGTATAGCGAAGAAAGTGCTAACGTGGATATTGCTGCTGCCCGGGAACACGGGATAACTGTATTGGGTATTCGCGATTATGGCGATGAAGGGGTTGTGGAGTATGTCATCAGTGAACTGGTACGTTTGCTTCATGGCTTTGGCGGCAAACAATGGAAACATGAAGTGTATGAACTGACCGGGCAAAAGATTGGCATTATCGGTTTGGGACGTACGGGAAAGATGATTGCCGATGCACTCCGTTTTCTGGGTGCCGAAGTTTCTTATTATGGACGCAACCGGAAACCGGAAGCTGAAGAGGATGGCTTTGCCTATTATCCGTTGCATGAGTTATTGGAGCATGTAGACATCCTGTGTACTTGTCTGCCAAGAAATACGTTTATTTTGGGTGCGGAAGAATTCCGTCGTTTTGGTAACCGGAAAATTCTGGTTAATACATCCGTAGGTCCGACATTCCGTTTGCCGGACTTGCAACGATGGCTGAGTGGTCATACTCATAATTTTTATCTCTGTGACGGGGTAGGGATTGGGAATCATGCCGAGGCACTTACTATGTTTGATAATGTATTGTATACACCGAAAGTATCAGGACATTCCGTACAGTGTATGCAGCGTTTGTCTGAGAAAGTGATTGCGAATATAGAATCATTCTTACAGCTCTAACATTGCATGTTTCAGTGATTTGTTGTATCTTCGTCCCCTCAATTGTGATCGGGGCTCGATGAAACAGACAATGGTAAAATATATGAAATGGCTGTTGCCGGTATGCTTTATTGTGTACTACAGCAGCATTTCGATGTTTATGCATGCTCATATAGAGCATGGTACGACTATTGTCCATTCGCATCCGTTTAAAAAAACGTCCGATGGCACATGCCATCATCACTCTTCCCTCTCTGAAATACAGTTATTCCATTTCCTGACGACTGTTCAGGTGGAAGACGGGGCTGTTCATCCGTTGCAATTGCATTTCTATGCTCAAAAGATTTTCAATATATTAAGCTATCCGGTCTCTCCGGAATACCTTCTCCCCATATTGGGGAAACTATCCCTTCGCGCCCCTCCTGTTTTTTCATAAATAACCAGAAATGAATTTATCTCATAGTTTGCGGTGTCGCAGATTATGGGAGAGGTATGATTGTACACGCTGCTGTAAAAGTCTGTGAAGGCTCTTAGGCTTGTCTGCTTTATACCTTATATAGTTACCTATATTCAATTATTATTTAATTAATCACCAATGAATAAAATTATTACACTTATGTTATGTCTGTGCTGTATCTTGTCGGTTGCACAGGCAGAAGATGCACCTGTGTTGAACCCGTCTGATGCGAATATCGTAGGACATGTGATCGACAAAAAGACAGGAGAGCATCTCTCTTTTATTAATATTTTCCTGAAGGGAACTACAATGGGAGCCTCGACGGATAATACAGGCCATTATTACCTGAAGAATTTGCCGGAAGGTAAATTTGTTTTAATCATGAAGACCTTGGGATACAAAACGGTGGAAGTACCGGTTACCCTGAAAAAAGGAAAGACGTTGGAAATCAATTTCGAAGCGGAAGAAGATGCCGTTTCGTTGGATGGGGTAGTTGTATCGGCCAATCGTAATGAGACAACCCGCCGTCTTGCTCCGTCGTTGGTAAATGTACTCGATTCGAAAGCTTTTGAAACAGTTCATGCCACTTCATTGGCAGACGGTTTGAACTTCCAGCCGGGGGTACGTGTGGAAAACAACTGCCAGAATTGTGGTTTCCAGCAGGTTCGTATCAATGGTCTGGAAGGTCCTTATACGCAGATGTTGATGGACAGCCGCCCTATCTTTAGTGCCTTGACAGGTGTATACGGTTTGGAACAGATTCCGGCGAATATGATTGAACGTGTAGAAATTATGCGTGGAGGTGGTTCAGCTTTGTTCGGTTCATCTGCGATTGCCGGAACTATCAATATTATAACGAAAGAACCGATGCGCAATTCAGCCCAACTTGCCCATTCGCTTACTGTGATTGGAGGTAGCAGTCCAGATAACAATACGACACTGAATGCTTCGTTAGTTACAGACGACCATAAAGCAGGTGTTTATCTGTTCGGTCAGCATCGAAACCGTGCCTCTTTCGATTATGATGGTGATGGATTTTCCGAGTTGGGACAGTTGGATGGAAAAACGATCGGTTTCCGTTCATATTTGAAAACGAGCCTGTATTCCAAACTGACATTCGAATATCATAACATCAGTGAATTTCGCCGTGGTGGTAATCTGATAGACCGCCCGCCCCATGAAGCAGATGTGGCAGAACAAACAGATCATAATATTAATGGGGGAGGGCTGAAATTCGACCTTTTCTCCAAAGATTACAAACACCGCCTGAATGCTTATGCTTCCAGCCAGCATACCAAGCGTAAGAGTTATTACGGTACCGGACAAAATCCGAATGCCTATGGAAGTACTACCGATCTTACTTTTATCGGTGGCGCACAGTATTCCTATGAATGGGATAAGTGTCTCTTTATGCCAGCGCAGTTTACAGGTGGTGCCGAATATAGTTTCGACGATTTGCGTGACGAGATGCTCGGCTATAACCGTGTGATTGCGCAAAAAGTCCATATTGGTAGTATGTTTCTTCAGAACGAGTGGAAGACCAAAAAATGGAGTTTCCTGATCGGTGCCCGTCTGGATAAGCACAATCTGATAAATCATGTGATATTCAGTCCGCGTGCTAATGTCCGTTTCAATCCGACGGAAAATCTTAACTTCCGTGTTTCTTATTCAAGCGGTTTCCGTGCCCCGCAGGCGTTTGACGAGGATTTGCACGTTACGGCAGTGGGTGGTGACGTAGCAATTATTCGCTTGGCAGACAATCTGAAAGAAGAAAACTCGCAAAGTATCAGTGCTTCTGTGGACTTTTACCATCGTTTTGGTGCAGTACAGACTAATTTTCTGGTGGAAGGTTTCTATACAGATTTGAGAAATGTGTTTGTGCTGGAAGAAATAGGGCGTGATGACCAGAATAATATTATTATGGAACGTCGTAACGGGAAAGGCGCCCGCGTGATGGGGATTAACCTGGAGGGTAAAGTTGCATACGAATGGATGCAGGTGCAAGCTGGTTTTACCTTGCAGCGTAGTCGTTATAAAGAAGCAGAGAAATGGAGTGATAATGATAATATTGTTCCTCAGAAAAAAATGTTCCGTTCGCCGGATTTATACGGTTACCTGACTTCGACTTTCACTCCGGTGAAACGTTTTACCGCTTCGCTGACAGGTACTTATACCGGCAGTATGTTGGTTCAGCACTTGAAAGGATATATTCCGGAAGACCGTGAAGAGAAAACTCGCGACTTCTTCGATATGAATATTAAACTGGCTTACGACTTCCCAATCTTCAAGTCGGTGACTTTGCAGGTAAACGGTGGCGTACAGAATATCTTCAATGCATACCAGAATGACTTCGATCAAGGTAAAGACCGTGACTCTAAATATATCTATGGTCCGGGTATTCCGCGTAGTTATTTTGTCGGTTGTAAGATAAGTTATTAAAATAAGCAACATCGCAGATTACAATCAAAAGCAGAGCGTAGCGAATCAACTGGATTAGTGTTTTCTACGCTCTGTTTTTAGTCTATGAGTGGCACAAAAAAAACATCACAAATGTACCCTCCCCATAGATATTTACGAAAGAAATACCATAATCCCGGACCGTATCTCGATTATTTGCTATATTTGAGGGTGTAAGCCTTGAGCTATCAGAAGCTTGTGATAAAACGGTACCCGGCAACTGCGTTATGGAATGAAGTATTTCATGGATAAAAAGTAGCTTCGGTTAATCGAAGCTATAATTGAGTAAGTGGCAAGCCGCCGACACTTGGATAATGAAGTAAAAAAAGAGAATTTAATAGGAATAATATGAGATGAAAAAAACTATATTACTACTGTCAGTCGCTTTGTTGATTATTCCCTGTCCAACAAGGATAAACGTTGCTTCTGTGCGGAAAGGCGAACATTTGAACAAAGTAAAAGATTATCCTGCCGACAAGCTTCAGTTTTACAATATCGAAGAAAAAATAAACTGGCTGACCCTGCATAAAACAGACTCCCTATTAACTGTTTGGTTTGCCAAAAGCCCATCAACTTTTTTACCGGACAGCCTTCTGCAACAGGCAACCATTACCCCGAACCTTATAAAAACTGAAAATGAAGAAATTATTCCACCAAAGCCGCCCAAGATAGACCCCATTTTTGAAATCCCTGAACGTGTAAAGCAGCAAAGGCAGCCCAGAACAACACCTGCAAGAGATATAATTGTTGAAGTATTTGATACAATACCTACAAATACTGAAATTTACTATTATTCGCCCCGGATGGAAAGCAAGAGTTATTCATACCGGAAAGAATTGGGAAGTGATAATAATTTTCTTGATGTTACCGATAACAATAAGACCGTGATTACCGTTCCCGATACTTGCGAGCAGGGTACAAAACTATTATTTCGTGCCCAAGGATACGAACCGTTGGATTTGCCAATGAACGAAGTGTACGGTAAAAGTCATATAACTATTCAGTTAACACCTAAAATTTATAATAGTACGGTAATATTGGAAGAAAAAATATTCCGGGACACTATTTCGATAATTGAGATTATCAATTTGCATGAAACACCTACAAAAGTTTTTTATGGGCAATGTCTTCCTATTTACGATGACGATGGAGTAAATCATGGCGACCCTTATTGTGCTTTTGCCTGTATGGGTTGTTATCCTGAATTTAATGTCGCTAAAGAATATTATTCAGGGGAATTGGATGAATTAAAAAAACTGCATCAGTTTTTGAAAAAAGGAGGAGATTGTGCCTTAGTCATTTCCGTGGATAAAAGACAAATTAGAGATATAGAAATAGAAGGATGCTCCAATAAAGCATTAGACAATATTCGAAAATCTATGTTAACTACACCACAAGGAAGTTATCAAGGAACTTATGACGGATACCGATTTCAGTACCGTATAAATTTTGCCGCACGTTAAATAATATTCCAATGAAAAACGAAAGTAAAAATATCAATATATAATATGTGTCAGAATGCGAAGAGCTGTTATCGGATATTGAAAATTCTATTCGCAAAACAATAAAATAAACCTGTAATGAAAACGATGTTAATATTTATAGCCATAGTCTTGGCGGGAATACTCGCCGGACCATTGTTCGATGCAATCGCATCGCTATCATTTTCCTCATCCACCAATTATAATCCGCAAGGAGGTAGTGCTTATGGTGATGTTATAGTCGGATTCATTGTAACCGTCTTGTTGCTTGCCATTTTTCTAACGGCATTGATTGTTGCGGCTTGTAAAATACCCAACGGATGGGTACTGACCGGGGTGTGGGCTGCAATCATCCTCTTATTTGCAACATATCCGACTATTCATTATATAAAAGAGTCTCCATATAAAAATCGAGCCAGGTTGTATAAAATGCTTGAAGACGGAGCGCCTGATGAAAAAATAAAACCACTTGCGGGAAAAGCGGCCAAAGGGTGTAGCGGGTGTGTCTTTGAGCAATTGGTTAGATACTTCAAGTTCGATATGGCTCGTGAAATTCTTGAGAATGGATATGATATATCGGAGTCAAGTTCTTTATTGAGCGACATGGTAAAAGAAGACGACTATAATACCGACACAGAATTTACGAGGGCTGTTTTCCTGATTGAAAATGGGGCGGATGTCAATGCGAAAACGATTCGCGGTACTCCGATTTTTCATGCTATTGGATGGGGAAACCTAAAATCAGTAAAACTATTATTAGACAATGGAGCAGACATAAATATTAGGAACCAAGAGGGAGATACGCCATTGTCTTGGGCTAAAAAGTTAAGGGAAAGTACGGACATAAATATTAAAGACCAAGAAGTTAAGGCTGATGCATTAAGAGAGAGAGATGAAATAATAGCGGTGTTACTCAAATATGGGGCAATCGAAGACAATGAATAACGCTATATAGTTATGGTTTTTCCAATTCATAGTTATGATTTCAGAAAATTATAACTATGAGTTAGAAAAATGGAGGGTCTGTGTGTTTCGTCTACGGCTTAATTTTATCCTGTTTTTTACGCCGTAATTTACGCCTGATGAAACGAACCCCCAACCAGATACCTGTGGCAGATACTGCTGTACCTCCAAGGCAAAGGAACCAGATAGCAAAAGTCCATAAAGCGGGACGGTCTATCAGGTACTTTATGTTGAGATAATGGAAACCGCTGAATATCCATTTCTTCACCATTTTATTTTTATTGAGGTACCGGATGTAGCTGGTTTTGGGACTGATATAATAACGGCTGTGGTCGGTATCATTTACTATTACTTTGTATGCAGGTAAAGGTAATTTGTTATCGCGGGATAGATAATAATCGTCATATTCATCCTTCAATATGATTTGGAACACGGCTTTTTCTCCGTGTATCTGGCGGATGCCTTCTTCTATTGTTTTTTCGGGGATAAAAAGTTCTTTTGCTGTAGTGGAAGATGCGTCAATAAAACGTTCTTGCTTGCCTTCTATAATTTTGTAAGCCGGAATATTCCGGAAATGAGTCCAAATTACTTCTTTTAATTGGGGGTAGGTTTTCCGGAGTTCCCTGTAGTCGAGTTTGTAGGCATCTGCCGCAAGCGGTTTCTTTCCCCACATGCGTGAAGGGTTGAAAATATAATTTCCATTGGTATTAATTATCCATTGCGGAATGCGTTGCATGGACATCATACCGCTAATGCCCCAGGTTACCAGGAATATGCCGAACATAAGTCCCATTATATGATGAATCCGGTACCACGGTTTACGGTAAGGGCTTTCGAATGTTTTCTTATTTTTATATCGTTTGACCAGTGCATAAATACCGACATAAAGCCCTGTTAATGCGGCAAGCAGACAAATGGCTCCTCCGATAGTAATACTCAGTTCCCAAGTATCGACATCTCTCCGGATACAAGGTAGATAGAATTTGTGAGGGATAGCACCAAGCCATGCCCAGAAGCGTCCGGAAGCATCTGTAAACTGTTGTACTTCACCGGTACGTCCGGAGATGAATAACTCATGTTTTTCTTTGTCGGCGAAGTAGAATTTGTACATAGGTAAAGCACGTTCATAGCGGGAATACAGAACCCATTGTTCGCGTTGATGCAGAGTGTCTGTCTTCAGGATAGGTGCGTTTACCCAATTTTTTGCTGTTTGTTCCAGAAAGGGAAAAGTAATGGGTTTAATCTGTTGTTGTGTGTCGGCACAAAAGGTATAGGTACTGTCTTTTGTGGTTAAGGAGATAAGGGTTTGTTCCTGAAATTGGCGTACCCGGATGTTTTTAGCAGGTCCGGGTACGCGTTTCAGAAAATCTTTTATATCCGGTAATGAAGAAGGAAGCGATTCCATTTTTTCATAAAGCAGTTCGTCTGTTACATTTGGGTAGGGATGATAAATGAGTACCAGTCCTGAAACGAACCACATAAAGAAAAACAGGGATATGATACAACCGGTAATCCGGTGTGAACTGAATAGAAATTGGCGACCCTTCTTCATGACAATCTGAATTTATTTTGTATCTGCATTATCTAATAATGTGATACGATTGAATGTATAGCCTTCGGTAATCGTCAAGCCTTTCTCTACACTGCCCGTTTTATTATCATAAATATAAACACAGGGGCTTACATCTTTAGGATTGACCCCGATATAGGTTTTATCTGTGGTAACAAGTGAACGTTGGGAGAAATTGCCACTGCTGAACGGTAAGTTCTTTCCTTCATATTGAATCTCTCTTTTCTCATCTGAAGCTAAATCCAGGATAGCATAGTAGCAATTATAGGTAGAGCTTCCCCATTGATTCGTGCCGGTATAAGTAGGGTCCATAATGTAAAGAAGAGCTTTGCCTTGTACTAAAAAGCTGGCAGTTACAATCTTTCCCTGATTATAATTATATCCTATATAAGACTTATCAAAGTCCAGTTCTCCTTTTTTTATACGAAGTAAACGGCCATATTGTTGGGTCGTACTTGGTGCATTGGGGATTACATTATTGCAAGCCAGATACAGGTTTTCATTTTCGTCGAAGAACATTTTGTCCTGAAGCAATTCGCCATAAGCAGTTCCTGCCATTTGGTCTGCACGGTCTTCTTTTACTTCTTTTTCAATGCTCATATCCTTAGCATTGATGAAGGCTGCGTAAAAGTTTTTCGTTTCTTTTTTGTGTTGGAAGAAATAAATAATCCGGTTATCGGATTTTCTATATGCAGCCAGACCGGAAGAACTGAACTTATCACCTTCGGGTATTTCTAAACTTAATTCTCCTTCATCCAGAATACTCATATCTTCTGCATTCAGTTTAGTCCATATTACTTTGTTTGCAGAACCGTTTGCAGCCATAATCAGCAACGTATTGTCATCCAACCAGGCATGTGTATAAAAACGGGTTTTGTATGTGTTTTTTTTGAATGGTTGTTCGGCTATGACTTTTAATTGATTGTTTACAATCTGGTATTTGGCAAAGCGGTCTGAAGCAACGGGAACCTGATAGTAATACATCCCTTTGATTATCGTTTCCTGTTTAATTGTCGCTGTTACATCTATACCGTCATTTTTGAAATCGATAATAGGCTGAACAGTTAATGAGTCTACACTCTTTACTAAAATTGTACTGGTGGAGCCCATTCCTCCGGAACCTCCTACAGTAACCCAGATATCAAAATGAGTAGTAGAAGCTTCCGGTGTATCCGGACCGTCTGGCATCTTTGGGTCATCTTTCGAACATGAGTTAAAAGAAAGACAGAGTAATGTCGCTGCAAAAGCGCAGGCAAGTGAATGAAACTTTTTCATCGATATATGATATTAATTAATGAATAATCTGAATTTGCAGAAGAACGAACGTCCCGGTTTCTGGAGCATATAGTTGTCGTATACAGTTTCATCCAACAGGTTATTGCATTCCAGAGAGATGTTATACCGTTCCTTATCCCATGAATAGGAGAGTGCAGCACTATGTAAATGCTGTGTCGGAATCTTGGATTTGCTGTCCAGACTGCCATAGCCTTCCCAGGTCAGGAAAAACCAATGGATATACTGGTAATTGTAGCTTAGGCGCAGCTTGCTGTTTTTCAAAAAGAGGTTGTGACGGGTGAAACTAACTTCTGCATTGCTGAATAACCAGGGACGATTGGGTACTTTATTATTATAGGTGACAGATGGTTTTCCATCTGCTTTGAGTTCTTGTTTATCACGGGCATCTTGATAGCTGCAATTCACAATTGCTTGCAGACAGTCTTTCCAATTGTACCGGACTTCACCTTCTATTCCTTTAATGTTTACGCTGGATACGTTGTCGTATTGCATCATGCCTTCCATTTCCGAAACTACGGCATGGATATAATCGTCAACATTCCGGAAAAAAGCATTGGCTTCGTAGTACAGGAGATGTCCAGGAGCCAGATGAATATTTCCGTAGGTTCCCAGGTTTACATTGTTACTGTTTTCCGGACGCAGTTTTACGTTTGCATAGATTGTTGTTCCGTTTCCGAGTAATTCCCTTGCCAATGGAAGGCGAACGCTATGCTCAAAAGACACTTTAAAAGCCAATTCTTCCAGAAAAGAATAGCGGGACCCTATGCCATAGCCGACATGATTTTTTGTGGAAGAAGATGCTATTTCGTCGGAACCGGTAATCCAATACAAGTCTTTTTGCTGAATATTCAAGTGGTTGATATAGTCTTTAACGAAAAAGGTATTGTTCATTTTTCCGTTAAAGAATGACTGGTTGTAGGAGAGACCTAAAATATGTTTTGCCAGTATGTCATTAGTGGGCTCAAATTCGGTATCGATTTCATCATACCGGTTGTTTCCCGTGCGGTTTAGCAAGTAGTTCAGATTGAAGGAATGATAGGTGTTTAATCTGTAATCGAGGTTTGTACGGACAATGGTAAGCGGGCGTTTGTAATGGCGCAATGAGCGATCGCGTCCGGTGATTTCATTGCGTGCGCTTTCAATGTAAGTTCCATCCCAGGTATATTTACGGAATGCGGTATCTGTTGTAAGCGAATGATCCCATGTGTGGGAGAGTGATGCGTTTAGTTGCAGGTTCTTTAGAAGGAAGTTTTTCTTTTGATAGCGGGCGGATATATTCCAGGCATCAGCTTCCCTTTCAGCCATTCCATATACTTTGCTTTGGATAGAACCTGTTTGTAATTCCTTATTTACTTTTGAATATGAGGCGGCAACAAAGAAAGCATCTGCCCACGATTTATTGACAACGCCGGCTTCCAGTTGAGCCAGTAATGAGAAATAGTCATCGTGAAACCGTTTACGGTCCGCCAGGATATATTTGCGGCTATCTGCATCCCAGACTTCCACGCCTTTCATGGTGTAATCGTTTTTTGAATAATTTACACCGACAGTCGGTCGTAGAATAATCCCTGTTTTCTTTTCCACATATTGTGCGTTTAAATCAGCTTTATGCGTATGAAAAGAACCTATCCCATAGGAAGCATCCAGATAGTTTTGTTTATCTTGTTTAGTGATGATATTAATGGCTCCACCTAGAGCGTCTGCTCCCAAGCTGGCAGGAACGACTCCTTTATAAATCTCGATCCTGTCAATAATATTGACAGGCAAATTTGCGAGGGAGACACCGCTTCCTTTTGTGGAAAGGGGCATGCCGTCGATAAAGTAACGAACGGAATTACCGGACATCCCGTTGATGGAAAGATCGAAGTCCGAACCGACACCACCTTCTTCCCTGACTTTGATGCCGGTCGTTCTGTTTACTATCGTGTTCAGGTTATTCAGTGAATTGATGGTTGGTTTTATATCCAGTGCATTTACTGCGAATACACCCTCTTTTATCTGTTGGCTCTTGGATTTTCCATATACTTCGACGGAATTCAGGTTTACAGTACTTTCTTTAAGTATAAAATCTTGTTTTTTACTGTTTCGGAGGTCTATGTTTGTCTTGATTGTTTCATAGCCTATATAAGAAACAGTAATCGTATATTTTCCGGGAGAGAGGGATAAGGAGTACTGCCCGTTGTCTTTCGAGTAGGTTCCGGCAGTTGTGTTTTCTATTGCAATTGTAACTTGCGGGAGAGGGGAGCCGTTCTTTTCCCTGACAGTTCCTGATAAACTTACTTTTGTTTGTGCGTTTATATTTACCTGAAATAAGCCGGTAAACAGTAGTAATACTAATAATGCAAGACCTTTCATTCTTTCTGTTCCATATTAATTTTCAACACCGGCTTTCGGAGGAAACGCAATGGAACATACCATCAGATAAAACTTTCTTGGTAAATAACGGAAAATTCTCTGTAATGATTGTTCGTCAGCTCTATTCCACGAAAGCTTGCAACGATAATTATTCTGGCAGGTCTTCTGACTTACTCCATTTCCGGATGACCTTCCCGTCCTTGCAGGACAGTGGTAATGAGTATTATCCGAAAATTTTGGTGGAGCTTACAGCAGCGGGTCTGTTCAGGATTTGCACCTGATTCCCTTTTCATCACTTTTCCGAAGATGAGGAATCGTGACACCAAAATCGTTACAAAGGTAAAAAAATATATGAAATAGGATAAAATAAAAGAATTTTTTTAGACATAGTACCGGTGGCAGGTCAACTGTACTCGGCGGGGCGGGGCCCTCTCGGAGCCGTTATTGGACAACAGCTCCGGTAAAGTTGTTGGCGATTTCCAGACCACCTGTACTTTTCTTCACCCCCTAAGTTGTCGTTGAAGTATTATAATGCTTTATTAATAGTTTCAATGTAATTCAGGATTTCATCCCGTCCGTCTTTCTTTTCGGAAGAAGAGAGCAACATGGGGGGAAGTTCTTCCCAGGTTTCGAGAAGTTTTGCCTGGTAAGCCCTGATATTTTCCTGTAAACGTCCTTTGCTGATTTTGTCGATTTTAGTGAATATGATGGAAAAAGGAATGCCGTTTTCTCCCAGCCATTCCATAAACTCAAGATCTATTTTCTGTGCCTCATGACGGCAGTCTATCAGAACGAACAGGTTGGTGAGTTGTTCGCGTTCCAGGATATAATCTTCAATAATACGCTGGATATTCTCGCGTCCTTCTTTCCCGCGTTGTGCAAAGCCGTAACCCGGAAGGTCCACCAGATACCATTCGTTGTTGATAATGAAATGGTTGATAAGCATAGTTTTTCCCGGTTTCTGAGAGGTCATGGCAAGACCTTTTTTACCCGTCAGCATATTGATAAGGGAGGATTTGCCAACATTGCTTCGCCCGATAAAGGCATACTCCGGCAAGTTTCCTTCGGGGCATTTCTTTACGTTTGTATTACTGATAACAAATTCTGCACTTTTAATTTCCATATTATGTTGTTTTTATTGTTTTATGTTTGACAGAAGATAACCACAATCCCAGAAATGTGAGCCCTCCGTTTACCATCAGCATTTCGTATCCGAAAGTATATCCGGTAATCTGTTTTATCGAGTAGCCCATCCCATAGCAAATGAAAGGGGATAAAATACAGATATAGGGTACGTATTTATCACGCGGTACCTTCTTGGTAAATAGCCCGAAAACAAATAATCCCAGCAGAGGACCGTATGTATAAGAGGCAATTATGTAAATGGCATCTATAATGCTTCGGTTGTTTACGGCTTTAAAGATAAGAATAATTATTGCAAAGAGAGCAGAGATAAGCAGGTGTACTAACAACCGGGTACGTTTTGCCTTGCTGGCTTCCTCCTTTTGTATCCCCAGAATATCCACACAAAAAGATGTGGTCAATGCTGTTAATGCCGAGTCCGCGCTACTGAATGCCGCCGCAATAATCCCTATCGTAAAAAAGATAAGGATGGAACTTCCCAATATACCGGAGGTACAGAACATCGGGAGGATGTCGTCGTTCAATGCAGGAAGCGCGATGTTTTGCTGTGAGGCAAGGGCAATCAGCAAGACTCCCAATGAAAGGAACAGGAAATTTACGGGGGTAAATGCAAAGCCGTAAGTATACATATTTTTCTGGGCGTCTTTCAGGCTTTTGCAGGAAAGGTTTTTCTGCATCATGTCCTGGTCTAACCCGGTCATGACGATAGTAATAAAAATACCGCTGAAAAACTGTTTTACGAAATGTTGCGTGCTATGCCAATCCTTAAATTCAAATATCCGGAAATGGGGACTATCCCGAAGTGTCTGCACCATGCCCCCGAAGTCCAGTTCCATTTTATCTTTTACCTGCCAGATAATGACGAGAAGCATGGCTACGAGACAAAGTGCCTGTAATGTATCTGTCCAGATAATCGTTTTAATACCGCTTTTATAAGTATACAGCCAGACAAGGAAGATACTGATAACCACCGTTACGCCAAATGGAATGTTCCATGTGCTGAATACGTAATTTTGCAGGATAAGTACCACCAGATAAAGCCTTGCCGCCGCTCCGACAATCTTGGACAGCAGGAAGAAGGAAGCACCGGTTTTGTATCCCCGCCGTCCGATTCGTTCATCCAGATAGGAATAGATAGAGGTAAGTTGAAGCTTGTAATAAAGGGGCAGCAGCACTTTGGCTATCAGGATATATCCGAAGAAAAAACCGAATACAGTTTGCATATAAGTCATATCGATGCTACGGACCATTCCTGGCACGGAAACAAAAGTAACGCCGGAAAGGGATGTCCCGACCATGCCTATCGATACAATATACCAGGGAGATTTCCGGTTCCCTAAAAAAAAGGCTTCGTTGCTGGAACTTTTTCTTCCAGTAATCCATGCAATCAGGAGAAGGAGGCTGAAATATGCCGCTATAATGAAAAGGATAATATAACTATTCATGCTTTATGAGAAATTTGGTGCAAAGATAAGATTTACTTGTTTAGCAGCCAATGGCAGCAAGAAGGTTGTTTGGGCGATAAAATAGCCTGTTTTAAAGATAAAATCGGTTTTTTTATCTATATAATTTGGAAGGTGAAGATATTTGTTATTCCTTTGTAATCGCTGGAGCTCGTGAGAGTTAAGGCAACCGGTTTACACAGAACCGGAAAACAAATAGGTAAACACAAGAAAAGTAAGGGCTGTAATCGGAGACGATTCACAGCCCTTATCTATTTAATATCGTTTTTCTATTACAGCTCCTTTGAAATAGTGGGAGAGGATTTGCTTGTAGTCGTAGCCTTGTGTACTCATTACGGCAGCACCAATCTGGCATAGTCCTACTCCATGCCCCCAACCGGCACCATAGAAGGTGAATCGTTGGGGAACGTCATATTGTAGTTCTTCCTTGTCTACTACAAATGCCGAACTGTATAAATGCGTTTCAGACAGCGAACGCCTTATTTCCAGTTCTTTTCCGATTGTGAATGTGCGTCTTGAACCTACAATTTTCAACTTTTCAATGCGGCCGGATGTACCTCTTTGCAGAGGAATCAGGTCAAGTATATCGCCGAATGTCATTCCGGTTTTACGATGCAGCAGGTCAGAAAGTTCCTTTTGTGTGTAGGTAACCTGCCAGCGGTAGAAATCGGTTGTTTCCTGATCGTAGTTGTTTAATATCTGGCTAAGGATATTTTTATCAGTTGTGTTGCAGAACGCGTCCGGCGTAGTTCGTATCCATTTGTCCGCTTCTTCTTCGTTGGTAAGGTCCGGAAGTTCATTTTTCGCGTTATCTCCGACCGCAATCAGGTAGGAGTGGGGAATGGGTTCCCAGCAATGTTCGAACTGTTCGGTTACGCCTCCGCAACATTTGGAAAAGCGGGCATCGCAAATGGATTCGCCATCGGTCAGTACCTCTCCGCGGGTTTCGCGGACTACTTCTTCGACAATAGGCAGGGAGGCACGGGTTATTCCCTGGTAACGCTGACAATGGTCGTCGGCACAAACATCGAAGTGTATATGGTCTTCGCGGTCGTACCAACGGATGAGTTGCTCGTTGTCGCGATAGTAGCTCTGGTATTTATTCTTACTTTGAGCCAGATAAGCATTCTTTTCCACCTGGGCTAATAACCAACTGCGGGAGATGACAGCATGGGCTTTCAATAATTCTTTGGAAGCTGTAACACTCATTTCGGAAGAGATAACACTGGTAAGATATTCTTCCGCATCAACCTGGTTAATGAAAAGAATCCCTTCATTGTCTATGATTAGGTTCAGGGCTCCCCTGAAACGTTGGTCCTCTTTCCGTTCCCAATGGAAATTAACGCCGATGGTAACGGCTTTCAATTCAAAAAATGCAGAAGGGGAAGCCGGCTCAAAAAACAGTTCCTTATAAAGTTTCCCATTGTACACAATATTACCGTTAACAAACAACACTCGCTGCTCGCCTTTCAGAAAGTTTCCCGTTTCCGTGTGGATATATTCCTCATGAAAAACGAAAGAGACAGCTTTCTCCGTCATAATTCCTACGTTAATAATTGGTGCTTCCATTATTCACTATATTAAAGTTGTTTTATTCTCTTCACCCGCGTTTTCCCATCTGCATCATTATAGAATATTCGCGTCTTATTCTTCCTTCTTAGCTTTTAATGAGCTTACAGCCAAATAGCCTATCAGGGCGATGTACATTACGACTGCCAGTATTTCCGCTAAATTGCTTTCCGCCCATTCTACATTAACCAGGTTGACTCCCGCAAAACGCATTGCTGCACTGACAACGCCCATCAATGCTCCCCCGGCAATGAAACCGGAGGCCAGCAAAGTACCTTTTTCAAGACGGATGCTATTTAATGCCTGGTCCTTGCTGCGACTGCCTACATACCAGCTGATGGCTCCACCTATCAGCAACGGAGTGTTTAGTTCCAGTGGAATAAACATACCCAAAGCAAAAGCCAAAGCCGGGATTTTACAGAAGTTCAGGATAATTGCTAAAACGGCTCCAATCGCATATAAAGCCCAAGGCGCTCCCGAGCCGCTCATCAACGGTTCGATAACTGCTGCCATGGCATTAGCCTGCGGAGCGGCAAGTTGACCGGTCGTGAAACCGTATGTCTGGTTCAATATCAGGATTACACCGCCTACGGTTGCTGCGGAAACCAATGTTCCCAGGAACTTCCAGCTTTCCTGTTTCTTTGGTGTACTGCCCAGCCAATAGCCGATTTTCAAGTCGGTAATAAAACCTCCCGCCATGGAAAGTGCCGTACAAACCACACCCCCGATAATCAGTGCGGATACCATACCCGCTGTTCCTTTCAAACCTACGGCTACCAGAATGATGGAGGCAAGGATTAATGTCATCAGTGTCATACCGGATACCGGGTTCGTGCCTACAATCGCAATGGCGTTGGCTGCAACTGTTGTAAACAGGAATGCGATAATTCCTACAATCAGTAATCCGATTAATGCATAGTACCAGTTGTCCAATACGCCGAAGTGGAAGAACAGGTAAGTGACGATTAACGTAGCAAATATACCAATGGCAATTACTTTCATCGAAAGGTCTTTTTGCGTACGTATTTCTTCTTCCTGTACACTGTTGGTCTTTCCTTTCAGTTCTTTGGCTGCAAGTCCTACAGCACCTTTAATGATTCCCCATGAATTGATAATCCCGATTACACCGGCAGTCGCAATACCCCCGATACCTATGTGACGGGCGTATGTCGTGAATATTTGTTCTGCACTCATGCTGCCTACTGTTGCTGTAATGGCATCGTTCCCGAATGTCAGTACATCCGGACCGAAAAATGCAGACATCAGCGGGATAATGATAAACCATACGAGGAATGACCCGGCACAGATAATTGCCGAGTATTTTAATCCGATGATATATCCCAAACCGAGCACTGCTGCCCCCGTATTTACTTTGAATACGACTTTCGCCTTATCGGCAAGCATTTCGCCGACACCCACAATACGGGTGCTGACCGTTTCACTCCACCAACTGAATGTGGCAATGATAAAATCGTACAAACCACCGATTAAGCCGGCATAAATAAGCGGTTTCGCCTGATTGCCTCCTTTTTCACCGGATACCAGTACCTGGGTAGTTGCCGTTGCTTCCGGGAACGGATATTTTCCGTGCATGTCTGATACGAAATATTTACGGAACGGTATCAGCAAAAGGATGCCGAGGATACCTCCTAACAAGGAGCTCATGAATACTTCAAAGAAGTTGACGGAGATTTCCGGATATTTATCCTGCAAAATATAAAGCGCGGGCAAAGTAAAGATTGCACCTGCCACAATTACCCCGCTGTTCGCTCCGATAGATTGTATAATGACATTTTCCCCTAATGCGTTTTTCCTTTTGAAGCCACTGGACAATCCTACGGCTATAATAGCAATCGGTATGGCGGCTTCGAATACCTGTCCGACTTTCAGTCCCAGGTAAGCAGCTGCGGCACTGAATAATACTGCCATTAAAAGTCCCCACAGGACAGACCAGCAGGTTACTTCTTTGTATTGTTTATCCGGAGACATCAGAGGTTTATATTCTTCTCCCTCTTTAAGTTCTCTATAGGCATTTTCCGGTAGCCCGCTTACCTTTTCTTCATCTTCCTTCTTCACGGTGTTTTATTTTTTAGTTTGTTAGATGCTTATCGTTTGTTATTGATATCGCAAATCTACATTATTTATACTAATGAAGCAAGCCGAAATCTATCATCCGGCAGTTGCTGATATGATTAAGGAAGAATTTGCTTATCTTTGCTCAGAATAAGCGAAGATAGGCTGCGCTTCGGCAGAATCGAAGCAAGCTTTGCTTCTGCACTCGGTTTGCACTATCTTTGCCTCAAAGAAGTAAAAAAGAATGATACAAAGATATCCATCTGTTTTATTGGAGAATGCAGTAAACGAATTGGCTTCATTGCCTGGGGTAGGGAGGAAGACGGCTCTTCGTCTGGCTCTGTATATGCTTCGCCGTGACGTTAATTATACGGAAGGTTTCGCTTCAGCATTGGTTGCTCTTCGTAAAGAAGTGAAATATTGCAAGGTGTGCCATAATATATGTGACGATGAAATGTGTTCTATCTGTGCCGACCCCCTACGAGACCACTCTACCGTTTGCGTGGTCGAGAATATAAAAGAGGTGATGGCTATCGAAAATACCGGACAGTTTCGTGGTGTATACCATGTGTTGGGAGGTATTATTTCGCCAATGGATGGTATTGGCCCGGGCGATTTACAGATAGACAGCCTTGTCAAGCGAGTGGCTGACGGAGGAGTTAATGAGGTCGTATTAGCCCTTAGCACGACGATGGAAGGCGATACTACCAACTTTTTCATTCATCGTAAATTGGCATCCTATGATATAAAAGTTTCAGTTATCGCCCGCGGAGTGTCTATCGGAGACGAAATAGAATATGCCGATGAAATTACGCTGGGGCGTTCCATTGTTAACCGTACAAGCTTTAATGATTCGATTAAAATATGAAATTATCAATTCTCATCACCAATCCTAATGGGAAAGATTCTTCCCTGTGTCTTTGCTCCGTAAAAGCTGCCCTGGCAGAAATGGAAGCTGAAATTCAAACAGTAGGGACGAAAGAAGGACAAACTTTGGCAGAAACTATCGGACAGGCAATCCGCCGGTCTACAGGAGAATATGTGCTTTTATTGGAACCGGAGGCAATCATAGGCGAGGAGAGTATCCGTTTGCTTTGTTTCTTTATGGATGAACATCCGGACGCTGGTGCCATAGGGTTGAAAATGCTGAATAAGCATGGTGTCTGTTTGCCCGAACGCCAGGAAGAATCACTGTCTTTATGGGCTTCACTTCGTAAGATGTTCGGAGGAAATTCCGGTAAACAGAAAGTTTCTGTTTTTGATACATTTGATTTTTCCTATTTGACCAGAGAGGAAGAACAACGGGTGGATATACTTGCCGGTGGCTGTATGATGTTTCGCCGTGAAGTATTTGAGAAGATAGATTTTCAGGAAATCATTTCGGAAGATGAAGATGCGGGCTGGCTGTGTAAAGGTTTGCCGGAAGGATATAAGAGTTATTATCTCCCGGAAAGGGTTATCTATTATTCCTGGGGAGCTTCCTATACATCAAAAGCAAAGAAGCAGAAACACCGCCGGATGTTGATTATTTGCCGTAAAGAGGATTATAAAAAGATAAAAAACGTTTGCCGGGAACAAATACCGGAGCTGGAACGTGTAGGTCTTTGGAATATGAATGAAGAACGTGTGATAGATGCTATTAGCCGCAGGAATCAGATGGAAGGTTTTACAGATTATGTATTCTGTTGGCCGGATACCCGTTTCGAGCAGATGTCCTTGCTGATGGACAGAATGGTAAACAAGCAGATTACCTATCATATTTATAATAAAGAGAGTAAACATTTAGTGTCTCCCGGTAAATAAAAATAGAAAGATGGGATTGTTGCAAAGTGAAAGACTTCTTTTACGTGCTCTGGAACCGGAAGACCTGGAACAGTTGTATCGTTGGGAAAATAATCCGGAATGGTGGGACTTCGGAAATACATTATCCCCTTATTCCCGTTATTTGTTGAAGGCGTATATTGCAGATTCACATCGTGATATTTATGAATCGAAACAATTACGCCTGATGGTCATTCTCCGCTCTACGGGAGTGGCTATCGGCATGGTAGACCTTTACGATTTCGACCCGCATCACAAACGTGCTGCTGTAGGAATACTTATCGATCCACTCTACCGGAACAACGGGATGGCTGTGGATGCATTAGGTATATTGCAGGATTATGCTTTTTCATTTCTGAAATTACATCAATTATATGCTTATGTTTCTGTGGACAATGAAGCAAGTAAAAACTTGTTTTCCCATTGCGGTTATGCCATAACAGGAAAATTAGCCGATTGGATAATTGAAAAAAACGGATATTCGGATGTATTAATCATGCAACTGATATCATCCGAGTGATGAATTTTAGGAGATAGGTTAGTTTAAACAGGGTTCTTTAGGATATTTAGTCCACGCTTCATACTGGCTTCCCAATGCTTCGAGCGAATGTTTCCATAATTCTTCCCCTTCCCCTTGCAGGATATTATAATTGGTGGTGTTTCCTACCACCCATGAGTTTTCTTTAATCTCATTGATTAGTTGTCCTTCGGTCCAACCTGAATAACCGAGGAAGAATTTCACTCTTTTCTCAATGGAATGTCCTTCCTGTATATATTTCTTCAGAGTTTCAAAATCTCCGTCAAAATAGAGGTGTTCGTTTATCTTTAGAGAGTTGGGAAGTGCTAAATCCGGAAGCGAATGAATAAAGAATAACCGGTTAGGACTAACGGGACCGCCTAAGTAAATAGGCATTTCCGGAAATTCTTCGAGGTCTTTAAAAAATGAATTTACAATTAGTTCTGTCTTTTTATTCAAGATAAATCCCATAGATCCTTGTTGATTGTGCTCGATAAGTAATACTACGGAACGTTGGAAATAAGCCTCCTGTAGAAAGGGTTCGGATATTAGAATGCTTCCCTGTGCAGGCAGGACATTATTATGTTTTATTTGGAATATATTATTGTATGTTGCCATTTAAAGAACTTGCTTGGGTTATTAAACAGCGACAATATATGGTATTTAGCCAAAAGAAGCAAATAATAAACCCGGCTTTCATGTTAAGTAAATATAAATGAAAGCCGGGTTATGTTAATTAGACCGTATGATTTTCTTTAAATTGTTTCAATCGTTCTTCAAGCAGTGCATATTGATGAGGCTTGATAAACGAGGTGCAGGCACGAAGACCTTCCTGGTTACTTCCGGTAGTGCTCAGGGATATGGCACTTACCCCGTAATAGATTAGTTCTTCCATAAGCTCTCCTCCGGTCATGCCCGGATAAGCAATGGTGAAATAGAATCCGTCTGCAATCGGTTGATCCAAATCGTGGTCGTAAACGATTTGGAATCCGTAATCCGTAAAAATCTTTTTTAATTTTTCTGCACGATGCCCGTATTCCTGAACTTCGGATACGAAATCGAAAGTACCGTCGGAGGCTGCTTTAAACATAGCAGCCAGAGCTATCTGTGCTGAATGGCTGGTTCCGGATGAAAGGGCATATAATACGCGGTGGGTATAAACGGTTCCGAATGTACCTCCACCATACCGTTTGGTCAGTCCCGGATAAGCACGGTGATATAGTTTATCGGAGATTGCAGTGACACCGATACGTTGCCCGGCATAGCTGAATGCTTTCGAACCGGAAATCTGTAAGATATAATTATCTGTATAACGGGCTACACTTGCCTGGAACGGAGCCTGGAACGGAGTTCCTAATGGCTTGCGGAAGTCCATGGCAAAATAGGCGAGGTCTTCGATAACGATTGTATCGTATTTATTGGCTGTTTCACCGATTATCTGCAATTCTTCTTCCGTCAGACAGAACCAGGCCGGGTTGTTGGGGTTGGAATAAATCATAGCGGCGATATTGCCTTTAGACAGGTACTTATCCAATATCTCGCGTAATTTCTCTCCGCGGTATTCATAAACGTCGAATGATTCATATTTATATCCCATTACAATAATCTGTTGCTTTTGTACGGGGAATCCGGGGTCGATAAACAGGATGGTGTCTTTTCCTTCCTCACACTGTCCGCAGGTTAAGAAAGAGGCGTATGTTCCCTGCATGGAACCTGTTACCGGGACACAGCTTTCCGGGGCAATGTCTATATCTATAAAAGCTTTGATGAAGCGTGAGGCCTCAGCTTTTAATTCTGGAGAACCGTTAATATTCGGATAGATAGAGGCTACTCCGTTCTGAAGCGCTTTGATTTCGGCATCTACACCTACCTGTGCGGCTTTCAGTCCGGGGACGCCCATTTCCATATGGATGAACTCTGTATTTGTTTCCTGTTCCAGTTGCGTGGATATGGCAACAACTTCGCGTATTGTGGCTTTCCCGAAGTCGGGTAGTCCGTAGCCTTCTATTATTTGTCTGGCTTTCTGATAATCTACAGGAGTATTCTTCATGTCTGTCTTTGTTTTATATGTGGCAAAAGTATGAAAATATTTTATCCTTCCTAAACTTTTTTTGTCGAAAGTATTGTGTAATTGAATTTATTCTATACCTTTGCACCGCAATTGAGAGCAATTGTAACAATAAAAACAGAATGGTGCGTTAGTTCAGTTGGTTAGAATACATGCCTGTCACGCATGGGGTCACGGGTTCGAGTCCCGTACGCACCGCAAAATATAAATCGAAAATTAAAGTAAAGCCCTGAAATTTAAAGATTTCAGGGCTTTTTATTTTTCTCTACTTCGGCAAAAAAGCGGTTTTAAAGTAGTCTTCACGTAGCTTATTCGTGGAACTTTTTGAAAGCAGATTTAACCGCTTCTAATAAGTGGGTTGACTGCATGGTAAAATGGCAACAAATACTTCAACCCAGGTTGTCTCGCGCTAATAGGATTTTTGCATGTTACACCTTTTCGTTTGAGATGTTTACAGTATACTGGGAGCAATTTCTCCAGAGTCTGTTGGCCGTCACTTGCTTTCCCTTCCGGTTTTTTCCTGTAATATTTATTTGATATATTTTCTATTCGCTCTCAATATACTGGTATATATCGGGATAAGCTCGTGCAAATAAGCTTTATTGATTTTCAAAAAAAATCCCATTAACCGAATGATCCTATCATGCTTCTGTACTAATTTTATCTGTATGTAAGGATGTGGTAAAGCCGCAGAAAGAATACGGTCTTTTTTGTGTTCTATACCTTTGAGAATCTCTTGAATCTTATTATAGACCGTATAAAAAGATGCCGGACGGTTTTCTTTTTCCAGAATCTTGCTATATCGAGTTAATAAATTTGTTTTATCAAGAACAGTCCTCTGTAGACTAAAAGAAAAATGAGCAGCGATGGTATTACAATGAAAGCAATTCGTTTTGTTAGATTTCAAAGGATAGATTACCGATAAGAACTCCTCATCATCTCCTACAACATTTCCATCAAAAGCTGAAAGGTCCTTGCCAAACCAAGCTACCGCATTAATTGCAAAACGATTTAAGGCTATCTCATGAGAACCGCAATGTAATTTTTCATAGCTGTTGGAAAGAAGATAAGTATCGATGAACCAATCATGCAATTCTTTTGCAAAATAACCGTTATACCATTTCAAATTATAGCTTGTAGCTTTAAAATAATCCTTAAAACTTATCAAACCCTGACTTTGTAATATATACGTAGAAATACAGTTATTGATAACCAGAGGAGATACCAGAAAATAGTCTCTGTGTGAGATTCTGAATGAAACGAGTTCTTCAAAAAAATTAGGTTCCAACCACACAATATCATCATCTAACTTGATATAGATGGTATCTTCGTCACAGCAATACTTATAGAAGGCACTTATACTCAAGCAGCCGTTTATAACATTTTCTGGTTGCCAGATCAGATTTATCTTAGGAAAAGCCATTGCTACCTCTTCCAAAAAAGCTACATCTAATTTATCGGTCGTATTAACCCAAAGATCATACCTGTCAACAATATCACTTTCCAATACTAATGGAATCAAATATTGCAGATACCTTCTACGGCCTGCGGCGGTATTTACCACTACTTTATAATTTCCTTTCATACTTTATATAATTAGCATTACACGTTCTATTATCGGAGCCATATCATAATATTTATACTCTGCCAGACGACCGCCGAAAAGAATGTTCTTTTCACGATCCGACAAGGCCTTATATTGTGCGTATAAGGCATTATTTTTAGAGTCATTGACAGGATAGTAAGGCTCCATACCATCCGTCCATTCAGTGGAGTATTCTTTCGAAATAACCGTCTTTGCACATTGGTCGACAGCAGCACCGAACATCTCAAAATGTTTGTGCTCGATGATACGTGTGTAAGGAACATCCTTCTCTGTATAGTTCACGACAGCATTACCCTGATAGTTCGTCATCTCAAGGACCTCTTCTTCGAAACGGACCGTACGATATTCCAACTTGCCAAAACGATAATCGTAATATTCATCGATCTTACCCGTGAAAACAATCTTATCCGCCAAACTTTCGAAATAAACTCTGTCGGCAAAAAAATCCGTATTACAACGAGTTTCGATTCTCTCCAGAAGCCCTTCTATGAGTCTATTGTAACCTCCGATAGGGATACCCTGATAAATGTCGTTGAAGTAGTTATTATCGAAGACAAAACGGACAGGAAGACGACGGATGATAAAAGAAGGGAGTTCACGGCAGGAACGGCCCCATTGCTTTTCCGTATATCCTTTTATCAGTTTCTCATAGATGTCATGACCGACCAAGGAGATCGCCTGCTCTTCCAGATTACGAGGACTTACAATCCCGGATGCCCGGCGCTGATGGTCGATCATATCACGAGCCTCGCCCGGAGTTTGAACACCCCAAAGCTGGTAAAACGTATTCATGTTGAAAGGAAGATTATATAGCCGGCCCTTATAGTTTGCCAAAGGACTATTGGTATAGCGGTTAAACTCGACGATCGAGTTCACAAAATCCCAGACCTTCTTGTTAGAAGTATGGAAGATATGAGCACCGTATTTATGAACGTGAATGCCCGAGATATCCTCACAATAAACATTCCCTCCACTATGCGGACGTTTGTCGATTACCAGGCAACGCTTACCCTGCTGTTGGGCTAAATGAGCGAAGGTAGAACCGTACAGACCTGCCCCGACTATTAAATAATCATATCTTTTCATCGTTTAAACAATGTATTTAGTTTCATATAAACCAGAATTTCACGTATCAGAGAATCTTTCAAGAGAAACAATATACCTGCGTAAGAAAAGCCACCTACAACAAGAGACCCTATCGTCATCGACCACGGATTATCGGCTATTGAGATGACTAATAGAACCATGACCGACATGACCAATGTAGCCGTTACATAAGGCAGGTTTTCCTTTTCAAAAAGACTGAAAGGAACATACTTACGTCCTAAGAACAACTGGATGACCAAAACAGAAAATTCTGCTACTAATGTCGCTATAGCAGCACCTTCATATGACCAGATTGGAATTAACACCAGATTCAATACAAAATTGAAAACAGCACCGCCGACGGTACTCCAGATTACCAGATTTTCCTGATTCTGGGGATAAAGTATCTGAATGCCGATGACATTCGTTACGCCTATAAAAACGATGATAGGAGCAGTCAGGCAAAGGACCGGAACCGAAGCGGAATATTCAGGACCACAAAAAATAGAGATTATAGGTCGTGATAGTAGCATCAGACCTATCGTCAAAGGTAAAGATGAGCAAAGAACGAAGCGGATTACCTTACGGCTGACTACCGTAAATTCATCCATTTTGCTCGCCTTGACCAAATTCGAACAACGCGGAAGCATCACCACTCCCAAAGAAGTAACAACCGACAGGATGACATACGGTATCCTAACTCCAGCCGAATAGAAACCAACGGCCTCATCGCCTTGCATAAAACCAAGCATTACCAAATTCAGGTTCACATAAATGCTGATAATCAAATTCAGGATGAAGATATGCAGGGCGGGCTTAAGATGACGCATTATCCGGAGGTCGCCCCAGACTATTTCCGAGAAACGAATGTATTTTCGTAAATGAAAGAAGTTTATCATGTTATTGCCTACCGTGGAGGCTACCGTAACGATACCATACGAAAGAAGGTCGTTCTTGTCCCTTACAAAAACAAAGAGGGAGACTGTTGCCAGACTACGCACCAGGATGGCACGTATCGTTATAAACTTAAAATCCTCTATTGCCTGATAGAACCATTGGACACCCAGACCCGTGAAGATAATTGTCAAACTCAATATGTAGAATAAGCTCACATTAGTATTTATCTGAGGGACAAACGAGGCCAGAATCCAGACCAAAAGATAACCGAGCAGACAAAGAACCGTACTCAATAATGTTATCTCCACTGTGATCCGGTTCCTTTTGATAATGTCGTCACGGTATTTAGCAACTTCCTTGACGGCGTACATCGGGATACCAAGACTCGTAAGAAGGACAATATAGTTAATGATAGACAGATAAAAGTTGACGGCACCAATACCCTCCGGTAATAAAATACGGGCGGTATAAGGAAACGTTATTATAGGAAATAAGATTCCAGTTAACGTGTTGATAAAGTTAAATACTACATTGGTCTTTAAAGAAGACATTATATTTTTTACTATTCCTTAAATTATACTTACCACTGATAAAGCTTGCAAGAGGCTATAAAAACCAACCTGTAACTTATTAATCCTATATATAGCAAATGTTTCAAATAACTAATTTCACACCAATGGTATATGATCTCATTATACAGGCTTTTCACAACAGAAGCAAAAGAGTTTATAAAATACGATTATGATTTTACTGTCTTACTCTATTTCTACTCATTGAATAAATAATAGTACAATTGTATCTGATTATGGCTGTAGAGTTCATAAGAACTCTGATTCATGAAACGGCCTAAAGTCAAACTTTGAATAAAGTTACTAACGGACGAATACATCAAAACTATTTCATTTTTATTTGCATTCCTGTTATTGATCTTACTGAATTTCAAATCCTTTACTACAACGTTACAAACATAGGAAAAATAAGTATATCTTCCTAAAGAAAGCTATTAAATCTTTAGAAAGACAATCACTAACTTGTTTTTTAATCAATTAATATAAGACAATAGACATTTCGAAACTTCATATAAATCAATAACTATTTCAGATCTTTATTATGAAAAAAATGTTTTGTGGATTATTCTTATTTTTCTCTGTTGTATGCAGTAAAGCTGAAACGAAAAGCTCATCAAAAGGAGATATAAGTCCTTTAGATCGCGATTTTACAACTATATTCCAGACAGATAGTGCTTGCCTGCAAGGATATATAAACAGATACTCATTTTCTTGGGGAGTGATGACTGGAATGCTTACGAAATACTTCTTTTTTGAATGGCAAAATATTTTATTTTTGCTGTATTTAATGACATTATTTTGAAAGAAAGCCTTTTGTTCTGACTTGTTATGTAAGTATAAAAGACATTTTAGGAATTAACTGAATCCTTTTTGTGGTTAAAAAGGGGATATTTGTGTACTATTTGGCACCTGTTTCCATTTATTTGAGGGATAATTTTAATAAATTGTACAGAAAAATCCAGTTATCTGTACGATAAAAGTAGCTATCCGCGCAGGTAAAAGCAGTATGTTTCGATTTTAAAGCATATATGCTTTGTTTTTGAATGATATCGAACATCGATGCGGTTCCGGAATGGTTCAAAAACCGGGCTTGACACGAATATTAATTAGATTATTATCTTCAAGAAAAAATAACAATATGAGTACACGCTGATTTCGCTGAAAACGCTGATTAATACATGTTATCTGTCTATTAATCAGCATTTTAAGCGAAATTCGTGTCTGATAAATTAATTTCTTCGTCTAACCAATTAGTAGGAATTTTGTTATTTATTCCAATAATATGATAAAGCTAAACTTCGCGAGAGTAGCTTATTTACCATGTCTTCCGTAGGTTGCTCCGTATAGAGAACGTAGGAACAGGATGTTTTGTCATTTTGTCAAATGTCAATGCCGTTAACTCATTGTTGCCTTAAAACCCGTTCCAACCGGCTCAAACCGTCTGCCAATATTTGCCGGGGACAGGCTATATTGATGCGGATAAACCTTTCGCCGGTATCACCGTATAGATCACCTTCATTAACCCAAATCTTTTCTTTCTCAAGCAACGCCTTCACAATTTCTTTGGAGGATTGGTTCATAACCGAGCAATCCACCCATACGAGGTAAGTCCCTTCAAGTATGGTTACAGGAAACTGCGGAAGGTGTTTTTTGAAATAGGACTTCAGATACCTGTAGTTTTCCGACAGGTAATGGATTAATTCTTTCAGCCATTCCTCCCCGTTATTGTAAGCGGCAATCGATGCTTCGACACCGAAAGGATTTACATCACAGACTTCGTTTATATTGATTGCTTTATCTATTTTCTTGCGCCTGTCTTCATCTGCCGAAATAATATTTGCAATCTGTAGTCCAGCCAGATTAAATGCTTTGCTCGGTGAAATGCAAGTGACGGAATTTATTAGGAACTCTTTTGAAATGGATGCGAAAGGCGTATAGGTATATTCCGGGAAAACCAATTCGCAATGAATCTCATCGGCTACAACCAAGACATTGTTACGAATGCAAATCTCGCCGATACGAGCCAGTTCTTGCCGAGACCATACTCTTCCTGCCGGATTATGCGGATTACATAATAGAAGTAACTTTGCTTTGGGGTCGGCTGCTTTTCTTTCCAAATCTTCGAAATCAATCCGGTAGGTCTCATTTGTATAAATAAGAGGATTGGCAATTATCTTACAATTATTATTGCGGATGGAAGAAAAGAAGCAATTGTATACCGGTGTCTGTACCAGTACATGGTCGCCCGGGACAGTCAGTGCTTTAATTATGGCGGATAATGCCGGAACTACTCCCGAGGTGTAGATAATCCATTCCCTTTCTATTTGCCAACTATGCCGTCGTGTGAACCAGAGTGTTACGGCTTCGTAGTAAGCGGAGGGTACTTTTGTATATCCGAAAATTCCATGTTCCACCCGTTTGTGCAAAGTTTCAATAATAGCAGGAGCCGTACGGAAATCCATATCTGCCACCCACATGGGCAAAACCTCTTCTTCTGCCGTATCCCATTTGTAAGAGTTGGAACCACGGCGGGGAATTATTTCATCGAAATCGTATTTCATTGGTTGAAACAAGTTCTGTTGTCCCACAATTTTAATACGCAGTTTCCGGGAGCTTTGGTATTTTCATCGATGATGATTTTGCCATAGCTATCGGCCGTGATACTTCCGGTACGCGGATTCTTTACGCTATGTACAGGCGTTTTGATTGTGGCTTGTACGCTACTGTATTCAAAACACAGGTCGGCATCTTCTGCCATTGTACAATTTTCCAGAATAAGATTATGAGCATAACATAATGCCTGTGTTCCTGAAATCTTACAGTTTACCAGACGGAGGTTATGTGAGTGCCATCCTAAGTATTCACCGTTTAGTTCGGAGTCGTATACGGTTACATTCTCGGTATTCCAGAAGGCGTCTTTGGAGTTGATGACCGCATGGCGGATTTCTACGTTTTTGCAATATTGGAAAGAGTAGTTTCCGTTCTGGCTGTAATTTTCGATACGAATATTTTCACCGTGCATAAAGAGGTAATCCGCTTTATCAATCTGGACATTCTTCAGTTCTACGTTGCGGCAATGCCAAAGGGTTTCCAATGCATTGGGAAGCTGTACGTTTTCCAGTTTGATTCCATCCATTTCCCTGAACATCTTTGGCGCTTCCACCACAGTGTCTGTCATTTGAAGCCCTTGGGAATACCATAAGGCGGCACGTGCCCCTTCTGTAAAGAAACAGTTTTTTATGATAAAGCCGTTGTTGTGCCAGAAAGGATATTTGCCTTCAAAGCGGCAGTTTACGGCTATGATATTGCTGCATTCTTTCAGTGCCGATTCTCCGGCATGGATGGTTACGTTCTCCAGTTGCAAGTCGTGTGTTGCAAATAAAGGGCGTTCGCCTTCAAATTCTTTATTTTTGATTAGTTCCATAATTGAATATGTTTGTTATTAATTTGTTGTATCTTTTAGTTATTGCAGTTCAAAAGTGATAGTAGCATTTCCTGAGCCAAGAGCCGATTTCAGTTCTGAAGGATTTTCCACATGTCCCAAGCGTGTATAGCTATAGGATGTTTGGAAAGTATCATAAAAAAGTACCACACATGATGAGCCGTAAAGCATCAGGTCGCCTGTTCGGATGGTTCCCGGATTGGAAGGGGATGTAGGCAGATTCCCGGATAAATAGAAATATTTCTCGTTGCTATTCATATCCGGCATCTCTACGGTTATTGGCAGTAATGCTTTAAATGCAGTAGCAGTCGCATTATTATCAAGTGTCGCGTTAAATGAGGTAGAACCGATTGTGATTTTAAGATTTTTGTTCATAGAATTATTTTCATCATTAGTATCGCTCTCGTCTTCATTATCCGGTTTTGTCGGTAGCTGTTCTTCCGGTATGAAATCATCCGTTGAACATGAAGTGCAGCCAGCCGATAAGGTCAGCATCATGAATATGTTTATTAGGTAATACTTCATGTATTTCTGTTTTATTATTTCAGGTATTCATTGAAAAAAGATTCCAGCTTATCGAATGGAATGAGACTTACACGGTCATACAGGTCTACATGCCCGGCATTGGGTACGAGAAACAACTCTTTTGGTTCGGCTGCCAGACGATAAGCCTCTTCACTAAATTCACGTGAATGGGCATTCTCCCCAGTGATGAAAAGCATGGGACGAGGTGAAATCGTTTCAATATCGGCGAAAGGATAGAAATTCATGAATTTCACATTGCTTGTCAATGTGGGGTGCGTAGTGGTCTGTGGTGTAGCTCCTTCCGGTGTGACTTCTCCTCGTGAGGTACGGTAAAACTCATAAAATTCACGTTCTATGGGATTTGAATTTTCAGTCAGTTCATGCACTGTACCACCAGTGTATTTAGTTTCTCCTCCGGAGAATTCAACATAGCGCTGTTCGGCTGCTTCGGCAAGGATTTGTTTTCTTTGTTCCAATGTCAGTGCATGTTTTAACCCGTTACGGCTGGCAGTTCCCATATTGTACATGCTTACGGTTGAGATAGCTTTTAGGCGAGGGTCTATCTTTGCTGCACTAATGGCAAAACTGCCACTGCCACAAATGCCGATGACGCCGATATGTTCGCGATGAATAAACGGACGGGTACCTAAATAATCTACTGCTGCGCTGAAGGCTTCCGCATACATTTCGGGAAGGACGGCATTACGGGGGGCTCCTTCGCTTTCTCCCCAAAATGATAAATCGATAGACAGTGTAACAAATCCCCGTTCTGCCATCTTTGTTGCATATAAGTTGGCACTTTGTTCTTTGACGGCCCCCATCGGATGCCCGACAATGATGGCAGGATATTTGTCTCCTGCTTTCATCCCTTTCGGTACAAAAAGGTTTCCGGTTACTTTCATTTTATACTGGTTGGGAAAGGATACCTTTTCCGTGTTCACTAAATTGCTTTTATAAAAGTTGTCCGCATCAGTTTGTGCGAAAGACAGACTTATACCAAGCGTCATGCAAAATACTGCTGCTAATAATCTTCGTGTCATTCCTTTTTTAGTTTAATGATTAATGGATTGATTCTCTTTTTACTACATTACAAAATTACGATGTATGGAAGACATTTTTTGTAGATGGATTACAGACATCATAACCCAAATTACAGATTCTGGATTATTCTTTATGGGTAGGTGGAGGTAAGGTTTCTGTAAATAAAGAATGGAGCTCTAAAAATAGAAAAGCAGCATTTGCAATCCTCTGTTGCAATGCTGCTTTTACTGTCACAAAAATTATTCCTAACGGAATGATTTACGGAAAATTTCTACGCAATCTTCATGTCCCAATTCGTAAGGATTGGCAAGGAATAATCCTCCCATTGTTTCTTTCGCATTGGTAGCTAATGTCTCAAATTCATCAGGGGTGAAACCGTAATCACTCATCTTTAGGTCGGCTACGCCACAATCTTCCTGTAGTTTAACCAGCATTGTGATAAAATCTTCCGGTTTATTTGCTTCCGGCATTCCCATTACTTGTGCCATCTTTATGAAACGTTCATCACAGGCATGTTTTTCAATGAAGAACTCATAGAAAGCCTTTGAAATCATAATTAATCCGGCACCGTGCGGCAGGTCTTGATGATAAGCACTCATTGCATGTTCCAGGGAATGTTCGGCGGTGGTACTGCAAAAAGTCATTACAGCGCCGGACAAGTTGTTTGCAAATGCAACTCTTTCGCGGGCTTCCATATCGTTGCCATCGGCTACTGCACGGGGCAGATATTTTGCAATGTTTTCAATAGCAGTCAATGTATACATATCACTCATCAGGCTGGCTGTTTTGGATATGTAGCATTCCGTAGAATGAAACAGGGCGTCGAACCCCTGATAAGCCGTGAACTTGGGAGGAACAGATTTCATCAATTCAGGATCGACAATGGAGAGTAGGGGAAATAGTTCGTCATATCCTCCAAAGCCGATTTTCTCATTTGTTTCATCATTGGTGATAACTCCCCATTGGTCGGCTTCCGAACCGGTTCCGGCAGTAGTAGTGATACAAACTAATGGCAGAGGGTTGTTCTGCATCTTTAGTCCTTTACCGGTCCCTCCATGAATATAATCCCAAACATCGCCCGGGTTGGTGGTCATAAAAGCGATTGCCTTGGATGCGTCCATAACGCTGCCTCCGCCTAATGCAACAATAAAATCACATCCGTTTTCCTTGGCAAAAGCTGCCCCTGCCATTACTGTCGATTTTAGGGGGTTGGCCTCTATGCGATCGAAAACAACTGTTTCGATACCTGCCTGGCGGAGTTCCGTTTCTACTGTATTTAAATAACCGTTGTCTTTGGTGGAACGTCCGTTGGAAATAGCAACCATAGCTTTTTTGCCTGGTAACTGCTGGTTGTGCAGTTCTTTAACCATACCGGAACCAAATAAGGTGCGGGTAGGAATGTAAATTCGATAGTTACTCATAATTATTTGTTGTTGTTAATTTGTTATTTTTCATGTTGCAAAGGTACTTTCCAACTAAAAACGGTTTTGTAGACAGATTACAGGTATTAATACCTTAATTACTGGTTTATTATTCGTATGATTTTTATCGTTAGGGTTCGGAAAAAAGGAAAAGTGTATACAAATTACGGATTGTGTAACCTCAATTACAGGTCGCTTATACTACATAAAATAAGTATTTGTACCTTTGTTCAAGTTCAAATATTTACGTCATATGGATAAGATAATACAATTGGAAAATGTGGACCAGTATAATAATTTGTACGGGCTTGAAACCTTACATCCGCAGGTAAGTGTCGTAGACCTTACAAAAGCAATCCGAATGGTAAATCATGTTCAAATGAATTATGGATTATATGCGCTTTTTCTAAAACAAACAAAAAGTTGTGATATAAAATATGGACGTAAATTCTATGATTATCAGGAGGGAACTATTGTTTGTTTTGGTCCGGGGCAAACTGCTTGCGTTGAAATGTTGGAAGAAGAAGTGAAACCGGAGGTGTATGGCATTGTTTTTCATCCTGACTTTATTCGTGGAACTTCTTTGGATAAGAAAATGAAGAATTATACTTTCTTCTCTTATGCTGTAAATGAGGCGTTGCATTTGTCGGATCAGGAAAAATCTATCGTGATGGATTGTCTTGAAAAAATCAGTATTGAGCTTCAACATGCTATAGATAAACATAGCAAATCTTTGATTGCAATGAATATTGAGCTACTTCTTAATTACTGTATGCGTTTTTATGAGCGTCAATTCATTACCCGTAGTCATGTGAACAAAGATGCTCTTTCTAAATTCGAACAGTTCTTAGATGATTATTTTCAGAGTGATATGCCGGTACAGGAAGGATTACCTTCTGTAAAATATTTTGCGGATAAGATCTGTCTGTCCTCCAATTATTTCGGAGATATGGTTAAAAAGGAAACAGGAAAAACTCCGCAAGAACATATTCAGGAGAAAGTTATAGCATTGGCAAAGGAGCATATGATGGAGACGGATGATACAGTGAGCCAGATTGCTTATACATTAGGATTTCAATACCCACAACATCTCTGCCGTTTATTTAAGAAACGTGTGGGGTGTACGCCAAATGAATACAGGATGCGGCAAACACAAATTATTCGGTAGTATAAAATGATTTTGATAAAAACTTTTTGTTATGGATGAAATAATAAAGATAGACTCTGTAGATCAGTATAACAAACTGTATGGATTGGAAACGCTGCATCCGCTGGTCGGGGTGGTTGATCTAACAAAGGCAACCCATATTCCTAATCATGTCCGTATCAGTATGGGAATTTATTCGCTGTACTTAAAGCAAACGATATGTGGCGACCTTAAATACGGAAAGAAGCAATATGATTATCAGGAGGGTACAGTTGTGTGCTTTGCACCGGGACAGGTGATCGGTATCGAATTGAAAAAAGATGCCAAACCATCATCTCTTGGTATCGTTTTTCATCCTGATTTAATCCGGGGAACTTCACTTGGACAAACGATCAAGCAGTATTCCTTTTTTTCTTATGAAGTCAATGAAGCGCTTCATGTGTCTGAAGAGGAAAGGCAAATAATAATCGACTGTCTTAATAAAATCAAGATCGAATTGGGACATGCCATAGACAGGCATAGCAAGACTCTGATTGCTAAGAATATCGAGTTGCTACTTGATTATTGTATGCGTTTTTACGAACGACAGTTTAACACACGCAGCAAGGTAAATAAAGATATCCTGATACAATTTGAAAATCTGTTGGATGATTATTTCCAGGGACAGAATGCGGAAGAGAATGGCTTTCCTACAGTTAAGTATTTTGCCAATAAAGTGTGTCTTTCTTCCAACTATTTCGGTGATTTGATTAAGAAGGAAACGGGAAAGACCGCTCAACAGCATATCCTGTTTAAACTGATAAGTACTGCCAAGGACCGGATACTTAATACCAATCAAACGGTTTCCCAAATTGCTTACGGGTTAGGATTCCAGTATGCACAACATTTTTCGCGTCTGTTCAAAAAGAATGTCGGTTGTTCCCCGAATGAATATCGAATACAAAACAATATAGGCCTTTGACGGGTGATTCTTATGAAAGGGAAGGTGCTGAATATAGAGACTGTACATCAATGTAACTGTTGTTTGGGGTACAAGACTTTGCATCCGCTTGTGAGTGTAATTGATTTGTCGAAAGCCAATCTGGAGCAGCGTACTGTTCGGTTTGACTTTTATACGGTCTTGTTGATTGAAGGCGATGTGGAGGATTTCCTATACGGACGTAAATGTTGCGATTACTCAAATGCTTCATTAGTATTCCTTACGCCGGGCGAGTCGATTAAGATTGATAAAAGTAAAATACTGCCCCAGAGGGGCTGGTTGTTGGCATTCCATCCGGATTTGCTTTATCATACTTCATTAGGTGAAAATCTGAAGAATTATACTTTCTTCTTTTATAAGCTGGAAGAAGCATTACATTTGTCACTGCGTGAGAAGACGAAAGCTATAGAATGTTTTTGTTGCATAGGGGAGGAGCTACAACATGCGATAGACTGTCACAGCAAAACGCTTATATCCCGTTATATAGAACTGTTGTTGGATTATTGTACCCGGTTTTATGAACGCCAGTTTATTACGCGGTGCGAAGTGAATAAGTCTATTCTTCATCGTACCGAAATGCTATTGGATGAATATATCCAATCCGGCAAATTGAAAAGCGGTGTATTGCCGTCTGCCGAATATTGTGCGGACAAACAACATCTATCGTCTTGTTACTTTAGTGATTTATTGAAGTTTGAAACCGGAAAAAATATATATGAGTATTTCCAGATAAAACGATTGGAGGCCTCCAAGAAAATGCTGTTGGAACAAAACAAAACCGTCAGCAAGGTAGCGGAAGAACTGGGCTATCTGAATGTACAATATTTCAGCCGTCTTTTTAAGAAAGTAACGGGTATCGCCCCAAGCGAATATAAGTTGTCACAAAATTAGATAGCCTTATAAAAAATCTTTTCTATATTCGCAGCATTGATCTATAAGTTCTATATGCCATGAAAAATAACATCTTTACTTGTTTATTATCTCTTTGTCTGGTATTATGTGTATGCTGCTCGATGCCGGAAAATAAAAGTGAACGGCAGAAACCTCTGTCACCTCCAATAGTTGTTGGGGTTTTTGATGGTCATGGCGGGGCACAAAGTTGTATTTGGGAAACAGTGGCCGCTATCCGGCTCGATCCGGAGATGAGTGTACGTACTGTTACTACTGCTGATATAGCGAATCATGTACTCGACTCCATTGATGCAATTATCATTCCCGGAGGAAGTGGCAAGAATCAGTATCTGAATCTTGGAGCATTGAACCGACAACATATAAAGGATTTTGTAGCCCGGGGTAAAGGTGCGGTAGGTATTTGTGCCGGAGCTTATCTTTTTTCAAATACGCCCGGTTATACCTGTATGGGATTGAACGGAGAACAAGCCATCGATATCGAGCATGATAACCGCGGGCATGGATTGGCTAAGTTTACTCTAAGTGAAGAGGGAAAACAGGTTTTTCCGGAATTGGCAGACCGTGATACCAGTTATGTTATTTATTATGAAGGCCCGGTCTTTATAAAGCATCCGGAAGATACGATTCAAAATGTCACGCTTGCCATTATGGAAAGTGATGTGCATGAAGAAGGGAATGCCCCTGCCGGTATGACGAATGGCAAACCTTTTTTCCTTGCCAACAGTTATGGGAAAGGACGGGTTTTTAGCTCTATTGCACATCCGGAAGCTACTCCAGGGATGATGTGGATGATTCCACGGATGATACGCTGGACACTGAATAAGCCATTTATTCCTTATCAACAAGATGCTGTACAACCCGCTTTATTTGAAAAGGAACTATTAATGACCGTGGCCGATTTAAGACAGGAACAAGCCTGCTTCCAAGTGCTTTTAAATGGGGAAAGTGACCGGAAAATCTCGGCATTGGATTGGTTGGAAACTCATCATTCATGGGATGCTAAACGATGGGTACAAGGATTACTTTATGATGCATCTCCGGCAGTTCGTATCCGGGCAGCCCGGTATATTGCTGATACCCAATATTTACCTTTCATATCAAATGTGCGTTCTGCTTACCAGACAGAAAAGGATGAAGCTACGAAAGCAGAACTTAAGTTGCAACTGGATAAACTGGAATCTTTGTTACCCTTATTCTCTTCCAGCCTGTAAACTGCAATCGGTTGAGGAACTTTATCCTGATTCCTATTGTTTTATATTTAGTTAAATAAAAGAGTAGGAATATGGAAAATGGTGTAATGATGCAGTATTTTGAGTGGAATCTTCCGAATGATGGGAAGTTGTGGACACAATTAAAAAAGGATGCGTCGCATTTACATGATATAGGCGTGACGGCAGTATGGATTCCACCTGCATATAAAGCAGACGAACAACAGGATGAAGGCTATGCTACATACGATTTATATGACCTTGGCGAGTTTGATCAGAAAAGTACGGTAAGGACAAAGTATGGCACGAAAGAAGAACTGAAAGTAATGATTGATGAATTGCATAAAAATAAGATTTCAGTCTATCTGGATGTCGTATTGAATCATAAGGCCGGCGGTGATTTTACAGAAAAATTTATGGTGGTTGAAGTCGATCCGACTCAAAGGAATAAGGCTTTGGGAGAACCGTTCGAGATACAGGGATGGACAGGATATCTCTTCCATGGGCGTAAGGATAAATATTCAGATTTTAAATGGCATTGGCATCACTTTTCCGGAACAGGTTTCGATGATTCCAAGAAGCGAAGCGGTATTTTCCAGATTCAGGGAGAAGGGAAAGCATGGAGTGAAGGGGTGGATAGCGAGAATGGAAATTACGATTTTCTTTTATGCAATGATCTGGACTTGAACCATCCGGAAGTGGTTTCCGAATTGAATCGCTGGGGTAAATGGGTTTCTAATGAACTGAATCTCGATGGCATGCGTCTGGACGCCATCAAACATATGAAGGATCAGTTTATAGCACAATTTATTGATGTTGTACGAAAGGAAAGGGGAGACGATTTTTATGCCGTTGGTGAGTATTGGAACGGGGATATGGAAACGCTGAATAATTATATAGAGGCTGTAGGGCATAAAGTCAATCTGTTCGATGTTCCATTACACTACAACCTGTTTCAGGCTTCGCAGGAAGGAAAAGATTTTGATTTACAGAATATACTGAAGAATACGCTGGTAGAACATCATAACGAATTGGCCGTTACTTTTGTAGATAATCACGATTCCCAATATGGAAGCTCCCTGGAATCACAGATTGAGGATTGGTTTAAGCCAATGGCTTATGGTTTGATTTTCCTGATGAAAAATGGTTATCCCTGTTTGTTTTATGGTGATTATTATGGTGTTAAGGGTGAAAAGTCCCCTCATACAAAAATCATCGATATTTTATTAGACGCAAGGCGGAAATATGCCTATGGTGAACAGGTTGATTATTTTGATCATCCGTCTATTGTCGGTTTTGTTCGTTTGGGAGACGAAGATCATCCGGATTCCGGTTTGGCCTTTTTAATGTCAAATGATGAAGGCGGGCATAAAACGATGTGCTTAGGTAAAGAACACAAAGGGGAAGTATGGCATGAAATAACCGGGAGTATCCCCGTAGAAGTTGTTTTGGATGAAGAAGGGAACGGAGATTTTTCTGTGGAAGCCCGTAATTTGGCTGTTTGGGTAAAAAAATAGATGAAGAGAAAACGCGGATAAAATGAGTTGCATTCCAACTCATTTTATCCGCCGGACTTTTTTATGCTTCTATTTCTTTTTTTACCTGTTCCCAGTTAATTAGCTGATAGGATTGGCATATTCGTTTTAATTCGTTCCTTACCTCCATTAAAGCAAAACCAAGTAGGTTTTGACCTTTCCAAAGAAATGGATTATTGATTTGCGGATTGGCTTCCTCCATGCCGACTCCCCATATGGTATCGTATGGGCTTGCTTCCACTAAAATTTTATTTCCGGTACTTAGTAAAAAATCAAGAAGTTCTTTGTTTTGAAGGAATTTGGCATAGTTACCGTTCTGTTTCCTGATTTCTTCGTCTTCGAAAATACGTGCTTTTTCTGCCATCATATATTGTTCCATGCAACAGTAATCGTGCGTATCTACCCGAAAAGAAGCCTTCCACCATTGGCTAAAACAAGATTTGGATATCTCCTTTTTTGCATAATGTCCCCAAAAGAAGAGATACTCGAAATTTGTAGTCAGCTATTTTATTTTCAGTCCGGGAATCAATGCCGTACAATCAATAAGTTCCAGTTCCTGTACCATATCCAGTGTGCCTTGTTTATATTTTTGGAAATGGGGCGTTTGAAGATGGTTTTCGTAAGCAGTCTGGTCCGCATAAATTTCAAGGATCGTTATTTTATTCGGTTGTTCTTTTTCAGAAACAGCATATAATGTAAGGACTCCCGGTTCCAGACGTACAGATGCTTCTATTTCTTCTTTCAGATAAGCATTGTAGTTATCCAGTCGTGCCGGGTCGACAGTAATTCTTGAAATACGTACCATATTGTTTTCAGGAGAAGATAGCGGTGTTTCCTGAATAATCTTTAAGGCTTTTATTGCAGGCGGAAAACCGATGTAAGGAAGACATTGTATGATTGCCGCAGCAAGTATCTCCTTAGTGTTGCCGACGGCTAAATTTCCTTGAAGATGCGAACGAAGCTGACTTTCTGCTTCCAGCGTGGTAAGTACACAGTAAGCCAATAGTTCACGGGTTTTTATATCCAGTCCGTTACGGGTGTAAATATCGCCGAAACAATATTCGGTAAGGAATCTTTCCACATCGCTACCCAAACCTCCCGGGACATTTTTCATTGCGTCTTTTATGCCTTCCGGATAAAGTATGTTTTGAATGGCAGCCCCTTTTTCATTTCTGTCTTTTTCCGTCACTGTCCCTTGTGCTTCTAAAGGTAAGGAGATACCCCGTTCTTTAAACACATCATTAATAGTAGCCAATGCATTTAATGTTTTCGGGAAACCGATGAATGGAGCACAGAGGTAAACCGTTTCGCGCAGTTCAACGGGAGTAACCCCCACATTCAAAGCTGCGGCAGCATGTGCTTTCAATTGAGGTAATGTCTGCATCGTTGCCAAAGTGATGCAGGTAATCATTTCCCGTGTTTTTATATCCAGTTCTCCGGTACGGAATACTTCTCCGAAAATAAACTTTTGGAGGATATCCATCATTTCCGGGTCTGTACCTTGTCCGGTCAGTGCTTCCCCTCCGAATAAGGTCGTATAGTTCTTTTTACATAATTCGGTTCTATCCATCTTTTCTGTTTCGTTAGATTCCGGATTGCCCTGAGCGAAAACGGGCAGGAATCCGGACAGAATAAATATTGATATTAAAAATGTTTTTTTCATATGCAGTGCTTTTTATTTTACAGCTTCGGCATATTCTTCGTTAGTAACTTCACCCAGCCATTCGGTAGTGTTTTCACTTACTTTTGGAGTGATGCCGATGTGTGTAAAACGGCTATCGGGTGCTGCGCCATGCCAGTGGGTTGTGTGAGAGGGGATATTAACGATATCGCCCGGTTGCAACTGTTGAGCCGGTTTGTCTCTTTCCTGATAATAACCGATACCTTCGGTGCAGAGCAAAATCTGACCTACACTGTGTGAATGCCAGTAGTTACGTGTTCCGGGAGCGAAGGTTACATTATATACATTACAATCATATTCCGGTTGAGAAGAAAGTCTTTCCAGCCAAGCGGCTCCTGTAAAATTGTCTGTAATCGGTGAACCGAGTCCCAATATGGGTTCTTGTACTTTTGTTGTCTTGTCCATTGTTATTTCTGTTTGATTATTACTACTATGGTTGTTGCATGAACTTATCCCCAGGGATAACAAACAAATGCTTATTACTGCAAGGTTCTTTTTCATTTTCATATAGATTATTTATTAGATGCACAAAAATAGAAACTTGCAAGTGTGTTGGTAGTAGATGAATTACAGAAAGTCTTACCTGAATTACTGTTTTAGCATAAAATTGTTGGTGGTCAACTAAAATCGTTAGCGTACAGGAAATAGAAAGTTCTCAATCCAGAGACAAAAAGTTTCATGCCTTGGAACAAAAAGTTTCATGCTGTGGAACTTTTAGTTTCATCGGCTGAAACTTTTAGTTTCAAATTTTGAAAATGAAATGAAACTAACTGGAAAAGCTGTTTATGTCTGGTACTGTCTTTCTGTTGGACCCTTATGTTTAGAGAAGTAAAAGATTGTTGGGCAATTTATTTAGAATGAGAATAACTCTACACCAAGCTGTAAAAATCCTTTATCTCCTTTAGGATTCCATAGGGCACAGGTATAGACTGGCAACTTATATTTCCCTATGTATAGATCTTTGGTTACTTTTACTGTAACTTGCATGATACCCGGACCGGTTCCGTAAAAATTGGAAGAGCTTCCGGCACGGTTCAGGGCAAAGCCTCCGCCTATACCTGCATCTACCCGCCATCCGTTCTTTTGATACACAGGATATTCGGCATAACAGAAACTCGAGTATTTGTTGGCTGTATTATCTGCATTCCGGTCACGGCCGAATATGATAGTCGACCAGCTTAATAATAAAGGAAATTTTCCCTGAAAACGATAGCTAACTATGGCGTCGAGGAATCTTCCGGTTTCACTCGGTTTATAATTGAAAAATTCTTTGTTATTGTATTTGGCTCCCGGCGAGAAATTGTAGGTATCCCAAAAAGCGATGGAGAATCCTTTATATGTATACGAAGCATAGTAATTAAATTCTTTATAGGAACCGTTGATATTGGTACCGCCCCATAGTCCGAGACGGAAGTGTTCTTTATGATCGGTTACGCTTACGTCGGTAGTAAAGACCAGACCATCTGCTACTTCAATACCTCTCCATAAATGATTGTTTTTTACATTAGCACTAAAATGTAACTGGGCTTGTGTATGCATTGCCAGGCATAATCCCAGAATGAATAAGATTTTTTTCATGGTAAATTGTCGTTTTCGTTGGGTTTATGTGTATTTTATCTTCAGGTTATTTATTAGAAATTTAGTGTATAAAGTTAAGGCTGGGAAAAAATAAAACTGTTTTTTTATAGAAATATTTTATGCAAACGTTCCCGGGAACGTTCCCAAAATCTGCAAACGTTTGCAATGTTAATATAGCTACTTTCTTATTTTTCCTTCACTGATAAGTTCGGATAATGCCCTCGCCAGTGAGGGGCGGGTTACTCCTAATTTTTGAGCAACCTCTTGCTGGTTATGGATGACAGGATGGGTTTCCATATATTTTAATAATCTTGTTTTCAGGTTTAGCAAAGCGAACTCATTCAGCTTTTTGCTTAGGAAAACACTGCGGTCGGAAATCTCCTTTAGGAAGTTTTCCATAACTTGCGGATGCTCGTGCATGAAAGTGAGAAAACGTTCTTTGCCTATAATGAATACCTCGCAATTGCTTTCGGCCTCTATGTTTACGGGAATACGGTTTTCGGTAGCGAAGATGAAAGCCGGGGCAAGTAGACTGGGACCCGGAATGTTTTCAATAGTCACTTCTTTACCTTCTTCATTAATCATACCCGCACGGACAGTACCGGTAGCCAATAAATATAAAGACTTGCATATGGCACCTTGCCTGGCAATAATATCTCCCGGCTCAAACTGTTTTAAGCTATTGGGTACGGCGAAAAGGAAGGGGAGGATATCCTCTTCTTTCATGCCTTGGAATGGGGATGATTGTAATAATTCAGTCAGGTCCATACTTAATCATTTAACAATATTTCGTGCTGGTTGTAACATATGGTACAGCTTCCGGAGAACATGCACTTTACATTTGCACAAAAATAATAGTAATCTTAGAAAGAAAAATGATTATGGAAAATAATATGTTTTGTTTTCAGTGTCAGGAAACCGCCAAAGGGCAGGGATGTATCCTGAAAGGTGTATGTGGAAAGGATGCCTCTACGGCACGTGCAATGGATTTATTACTTTTTGTAGTACGGGGTGTTTGTGTGGCAACCGATCAATTGAATCGGATGGTGGTTCCTGTGCCGGAAGAGGTGAACGGATTTGTAGTGGATGCTCTTTTCTCAACGATTACGAATGCGAATTTTGATGATGAAAGTATCCTGAAACGTATCGATAAAGGTTTTATTTTGCGTGAGCAACTAAAAAAACTGGCTGCTGAAAATGGAGTTGCCCTTCCTTCCGTAGATGAAGTGGAATGGACCGGTAACCGTGCCGATTATGACAGTAAGGCTGCCGAGGTTGGTATCTTACGCGAAAAAGACGAAGACATCCGGTCATTGAAAGAGCTGATTGTCTATGGGCTGAAAGGTATGGCGGCCTATTTAGAACATGCTGTAAGGTTAGGCTATGACGATGAACATATTCATCTTTTTATACATCAGGCAATCGCCGACATTACTGTGAAGGAATTGTCCGTGGAAGAACTTGTTGCATTGGTACTGAAGACCGGAGAGGTTGGAGTCCGGACAATGGCATTGTTGGATAAAGCCAATACTTCCAGATATGGCAATCCTGAAATAACAAGTGTAAGTATAGGTGTCCGTAACCGTCCGGGTATTCTTATCAGCGGACACGACCTGCATGACCTGGAAGAACTTTTGAAACAAACCGAGGGAACCGGAATAGATGTCTATACACATGGGGAGATGCTTCCTGCACATTATTATCCGGCATTTAAGAAGTATGCCCATTTTGCAGGAAACTATGGTAATGCCTGGTGGAAACAGCGGGAAGAGTTTACATCTTTCAACGGACCGATTCTGTTTACAACCAACTGCATTGTACCGCCATTATCGAATGCAACTTATAAAGAACGAATGTTTACTATGAACTCTACCGGTTACCCGGGCTGTAAACATATTGAAGCTGATGCAGACGGACATAAAGATTATTCCGAATTAATAGAAATGGCCAGACATTGTGAAGCTCCGGTAGAAATAGAACGCGGAGAAATTATAGGTGGATTTGCACACAATCAGGTATTACAGTTGGCAGATAAAGTGGTGGAAGCTGTTAAGACCGGAGCTATCCGTAAATTTATAGTAATGGCAGGTTGCGACGGACGAATGCGTGGACGCGAATATTATACGGAATTTGCAAAAGCGCTTCCTAAAGATACGGTGATCCTGACAGCCGGCTGTGCCAAGTATCGTTATAACAAACTGGCTTTAGGTGATATAAATGGCATTCCCCGAGTACTGGATGCCGGTCAGTGTAACGATAGCTATTCACTCGCTGTGATTGCATTAAAACTGAAAGAGGTGTTTGAACTTCGGGATGTGAACGAGCTTCCGATAGCATATAACATTGCCTGGTATGAACAGAAGGCTGTTATCGTATTGCTCGCTTTGCTTAGCCTGGGGGTGAAACATATACATCTGGGTCCTACGCTCCCTGCATTCCTTTCTCCTAATGTGGCAAAAGTACTCGTAGAGAATTTTGGAATCGGAGGTATTACCTCTGTTGAGGAAGATATGAATACATTCGGACTTTAACTGTTTAGTTAGCCTCTGTCGAAGTCTTTGCAAATTTGCGCGGGTAATTGAATGCGATAGCGAGTAAGGCTCCTGCACCTAATAAGTAAGGATAATATAGATATTGCATGATTTCGATAGGGGATACTTGTCCCAGACCCGCCGCCATCAAAAGTTGTGCCCCGTAAGGAATGATACCTTGCACAAAGCAGGAGAAAATATCCAGCAGGCTGGCACTCCGGCGCGGGTCTATTTTAAACCGGTCGGCTATATCTTTGGCTATAGGCCCCGACATAATCAGAGCGATTGTATTATTTGCCGTACACAGGTTCGCGATGCTGACTAATGCTGCAATACTAAGTTCCGCCCCTCTGGAAGAACGGATATGTGCAGTCAGTTTAAGGATAATCCAGTCGATGCCGCCATTATACCGTATCATTTCCAGCATACCTCCTGCAAGTAGTGTTACAATGATCAATTCTCCCATATCAGTAATACCTGTTCCCATGGAGGAAGTCCAGTCCCAGACCGTAAAACTTCCTGTCAGTATACCGACAATACCGGAGAAAAGGATTCCGATTACCAATACAAGCATTACATTTACACTACAGATAGCCGTTACCAGTACGACCAGATAGGGGATAACTTTTATCCATTCGATCGGTCCGGTTTCATAACCGCTGTCTATACCACTACCCGTTAATATATAGATGATAGCTGTTATAATGGCTATCGGTAATGCGATACGGATATTTACTTTGAATTTATCACTCATATTGCAGCCTTGTGTACGGGTTGCGACAATGGTGGTATCGGAAATGAAAGAAAGGTTATCGCCGAACATGGCACCACTTACAACCACACCGAGCATCAGTGCGTCCGGCATCCCTGTTTTGGCTGCAATCCCTACGGCAACCGGCGATAATGCAACAATCGTACCTACGGATGTTCCAACCGAAATGGAAATAAAGCAAGCTGCCAAAAATATTCCGGCAGCAAGCAGGTTACCGGGTAGGAGGGACATGGCAAGGTTGACCGTTGCATCGACAGCTCCCATTGTTTTTGCAGTCTGTGCAAAAGCTCCGGCAAGGATAAAAATCAGCACCATCAGCATTATGTTGCTATTGGCTGCTCCCCGGCAGAATTGTTCGATGCGGTTACTTAATTTACCACCCTTAGACAAGGCGATGGCAACAATCGAAGCGATTACAAAAGCAACTGTAATCGGCATTTTGTAGAAGTCTCCGGCAATAATGGATACCGCCAGATAGGATACAAGGAATACTACCAGCGGTATGAGGGCAAAAGCATTCGGAGCGTGATTGAGTGGCGATTTTGTCGTATCTATCATAGCTGTTTCTTATCGCAAATCTACTTTAGAATGAGAATCTGAGGGCAATGCGTACACCACCTTTCTTGATGTTCGGATTATCCAGATAAGTAAGACGGCGATAATAGTCGATACGCAATATCTTGAATATATTTTCCAGACCGACACTTACTTCCATGTAAGGAGTTTTGCCGAGCGGCTGGGTACCGTCAGGCAACAGGAATAAACCTGGTGTCAGGGTCGGGTTGTTTTTATCTGTCAGGCCTCCGTAGATACCATTGAATGATACGACCTCACGTAATCTCAACCATTTGATTCCCGGGATACGGTTCAGAATCCAGCCTTTCAGATAGTAAGTTGCATTGAACGATACATACTGGTCTGTCACAAATTCGAGTGCATTCATCATATGGAATGCTTCCGGCTGAATGGTAATGGATTGGTTGGTATTAGGCAATATCAATAATGGGAATGGAACCTTGTTCCATACTTTACCAGCTTTCAACTGAGCATCTATATGTCCGAAAGATGATAACCAGATTCTTTTTTCAGCACTAATTTCAGTACGGTTATAATTATAATCGCCTCCAAGCACCCCTTTGATACCCAATTGATGGGAAAGCCTGAATATAGGAGCATCTTTTGACAGGTTGAATACTGAATTTTTTCCTGCACGTCCGTTGTAAGCACGTTCTCCCGGAGCAAAGCGCAACTGGGTTCCGATTTCGGATGTTGTAAAATCTTTGATACGGAAGAGGTTACCCTGATCGTTCCGTTCGATATATTGAAGTGTTCCGGCAGCTTCATTGTTCTGGTTCATTATCCATGATTTCCAGGTAAGGCCATTCAACCATTCCTTTTCATATTGGAATAAGGTTTTCCGGATATATTGCATCTTGGTAACAGGTTCTCCTACCTTCCAGGCAACGAAGATATTATCCTTGCTGGTAAATAGGAAGTCCTGACCGGGTGTGTACAGGTCGTATTCCTGAATGAACGACAGATTATTCAGAGGACTTTCCCCCTCATGATATTCCTTTTTATTGAAACTCTTCGTCAGTTTTACGTTATATTTTACTTTCCGGTCGTTCACGCCATAAGCCAGATAACCACTGGCAAACCAGTAGGGGTTTAGATTGGCCGTGGTCATACCGCCGACACGCATACGGAAACCTTCCAGGTTATTGGCACTGAAAGTCGTATTCATCGGGCCGAAATCGAATTTGGATTTCTTTTTATCGGCCGAAGTCGGGATATATCCGGATATTAAGATTTCTGCTGTCTTGATGATTACGTTGAAAGCCGGGACTTTACGAAGTTGTGCCAATAACTCATCGAGCGCATTTTCTTTTTCTTTGAGAGGGATATGCCGGTGATTTACCCAAAACGTGTCGGTCTGTGCTATAGCCTCCGGCAGAATATGGTTCTGTCCAAGGAGGTTAAACACCGAATCGGCCTCAGCCTTGGCAAAGTCGAACTCATATTTGTCGTAATTCCTGAGTTGATGGGTATAGAATTGCTGTGTACCTTTTACGATATAAAAATTGATATACGTATTTTCATTGCTTAAAGCCCAGGTACCATCCGGTAATCGTTTAAATTCTTGTTCGATACGTAGCTTATCCACCCAGTTCAGGTTGATGTTGGCAGGTGTATTCAATATGAATTTCTTGATGGCATAATCTCCGTCCAAAGTAATATAGAGCCGTCCTGTGAACCCATAACTTTCACTGTTGACCGGAACAAAGGCCAAATCCACACATTTATCTCCGCTGATGTCCAAGGTATCCATTATATAATACTTATAATAGGAGGTTGCCAGCGTGGAAGATAATGGGCTGACGAAGCGGTTCAACAGAATGGTGATATTATTGTCGAATATATTGATACCCTGGAATATCTCTTCCAGGTTGGCCGTAATACCTCCGCCATCATCCAGCGTTTCGTCAATGCCTTGTGTCTGTTTTGCTTTGGTAATGATTTTTTTTGTTTTAGGATTCTTACGATAATAAATATCCGACAGGTTTTCGCGCACGGAAAGCGTCAGGATAGGCTTACCGTTAAATTCGGATGTATCCAGATAGTTTTTTATAAACTTGAACTTCTTCAGGAATTTATTCTTATCCAGATTCGGGTTGAAATTATCCAACGACATACTGAGTTTTTCGTAGGCTTCGACTTTGTATTCTTCTTTAGCCTCGATGCGATTCTCATTTTTGTGTTCGATAACCTTTTTGATAAGTTCTACTGCTGGATTATCCTTACGGGAATATTTTTCCCTTTTAGGCTTGATAACAACTTCCGAAATTTCGAAAGCGGTAGGTTTTAACAGGATTTCCAATCCATCGTTTTTACTTCCGGATTTTAAGTTGACGAATTTGGTGTCATACCCCAATGATGCGGCTGCCAACTTGGTATTTCCCTTGTCATTTTTTAAAGAGAACATACCGTTGTCATCAGTCATTACACCTATGGTAGTACCATCAAAATAGACGGATACGTATGGGAGAGGTTCTCCCGAAACGGAATCTTTAACGATACCGGATGCTGAAGTAATGCTTTGTGCATTTGAAATAGATAAACCTGTAATGCTTTGTACCAGTATCAGCAGTAATATATAACGGAATATTTTTGCCATGTAACTATTTTTCCCTTTTAGGATAATATGAGCGGCAAAGGTAAGGTTTTTCTAATTAACAAAGAGATGGTGGATATTAATAAAGTTTAATCAAAGCTGGGAGAAATCTTTAAAAAACAAGGGTAAAACGAAACAACATACCACAAAAAGGAACTCATTCCCCATACTCATCAATCTGTCTGTAAAATCAGTTACCACTACCCGTACACTTAATCCTTGCTACCTGTATAGGAAGGCGGATGGTTGGTATAAGTAGTGGTAACTATCGATATGGATATTTTAAGTAGACTGCTTTGTCCGGTTTTTATAATGGACAGCCGTTTTGTTTTAGTTCAATGCTTTTAGATTCTCCATATTCAGAGGGTTTTTACCTTCCGGCGTATATAGATATTCTATTCGTGAAGCATACGCTTTCTCTACTTTGCCGCGTACAATTTTCATCGTACTGTTTACCATACCGTTTTGTTCGGTGAAAGGTTCCGGTAAAACAGCGAATGTCGCAGGCAACCATCTATCCGGGAAAAGATTCGCTAAATCGCCTCCTTTACGGAACCGGTTGATTTGTCCTTGTAGGATACGAACAGCCTCTTCTTTCCCTTTTTCGGATGAGAAATCCAAATGGGAGTGGGTTAAAAGTTTTTTCAGACGTTCTTTATTCGGCACGATAAGCGCTACGGTATAAGGATTCTGATTATTATATAAGATAACCTGATCTATACAGGAGGAATGTTCCACTAATGCTTCTTCGATTCCTTCCGGGCTGTACTTTTCACCGTCACTACTGATAAGCAGGCTTTTGAAACGTCCCAGTACGTACAATAAACCGTCTTTTCCCATATACCCCATATCGCCGGTATATAACCAGCCATCACGGACTGTATCCGCTGTTGCTACCGGGTTTTTCCAATAGCCGGCCATTACGTTTTCACCCCGGATAACGATTTCCCCTTTTTCTCCTAAAGGAAGTTCTTTTCCGTCTGCATCACATATTTTCAAATCGAGGGGCTGTACCAAAATACCACTGCTTCCGAATGTATGGCGGCGGGGACCGTTGGTGGATATTACCGGAGTAGCTTCACTTAACCCATATCCCTGATACATGGGCAAGCCTATGGCATAGAAGAACTTTTGAAGGTCTTTATCCAATAATGCGCCTCCGCCGATAAAGAATTTTAATTGTCCTCCGAAGTTTTCCCGTACTTTGGAGAACAGTATTTTATCAAATAGAGCTACCGCTGGTTTTAGTAGTATACGGTTGCCTTTTCCTTTGTCATCGCCACCGTTTCCATTATAAGTATAAGCTGTTTTCAATGCAAAGTGAAAGAGGCGGGAAACAGCCTTTCCTTGTGCCCGGATACCCTGTTCGATGCTGTTTCTGAAATTTTTGGCAAGGGCCGGAACGCTTAGGATAAGATAAGGCTTAAATTCCTTGATATTGACGGGTATGTTCTTTAAAGTCTCCATTCCGGTACGCCCAACCTGTACGGTTGCAACCGAAGCTCCTTTCGACATGAAGATATAGAATCCTACCACATGGGCAAAACAATGGTCCAGCGGGAGAATGACAAGAGTACGCCAATCACTGTCTATATCGATACAAGTAAGCGATTGCTCGATATTTGCCGTATAATTCCGGTGTGTCAGGATAACTCCTTTCGGGTCTGCTGTCGTACCGGATGTGTAAGTAATAGTGGCATAGTCATCGTTCTGTAGTGATTGTCCGATAGAAAGGAATTCTTCCAGTGAATGGCTTGCCAGATAATCCTTACCCATTTGCAAGACTTTGGATAAGGAAATTTCTTTTTCGTTGTATTCCTTTTGCTCATCTATGATTATAACCTTTTCTATTAAAGGCTGCTTGTCCAGGATGGCGCGTATTTTCTTAAGCTGATTACCGGAAACCAGAATGTATTTAACCTCAGCATGGATTAAACGGAATAATAAATCGTTAGCCTCCTCCAACTTGATGGAGAGAGGTACGTTTGTCGCTCCGGCATAAAACATGGCCAGTTCTCCGATAATCCAGGCATTTCGTCCTTCACTCAACAGAGCCATGTTGTCGCCTTTTTTTACTCCAAGGGCAACAAGTCCGGCTCCTTCCATGTAAACTTGCTCTTTTACCTCCTTATAAGTGGTAGGCATAAATTTGTCCGTGGTCTTTTCCCATAAGAACGGGTTGTCGGGATATTGCTTTACCGAGCTTTCAAAAAGGTCTACCAGTGTTTTTTTCATATTTTGCTGTTTATGTTTATTTTTTCAATTTCATCCATGATAGCACAAGCCGTTTCTACTGTCGGGATATTTTTGATAACGATGCTTCGTTTCCCGTTTTGTTCCCGAAGATTGCATTCGCGCGGGTGTTTCTGGATATAGCCCAGTAGCTTGTCGAATGCAGTGCTTTGATAGTAAGGGCTGTCCGGGTTGGCAACAAGGAAAATACTCATCTGCCCTTTCTTCAGAACCGCTTTTTCTATACCCAACTGCTTTGCCATACGGCGCAGGCGTACGATACGTATCAGTTCCTTCCCTTCCGCCGGTATCTTTCCGAAGCGGTCTTTCAAGCGTTCGGTGAAGGCCAGGATATCGCGCTCTTCTTCCATGTTGTCCAGTTCGCGATACAGGGAAATACGTTCGGAATCGTTGGGTATATAAGTTGGCGGGAACATTAGTTCCAAATCGCTTTCGATATAGGTTTCACGTATATATTCGCTGCCGCTGTCGGGATGTCCTTCCGTTGCATTTGAATATAAATCTGCAAATTCTTCCGATTTCAGTTCACTAACCGCTTCTTCCAGGATCTTCTGGTAAGTTTCGTAACCAAGGTCTGCAATGAAGCCGCTTTGTTCGGCTCCCAGCATATTCCCGGCACCGCGTATATCCAAGTCCTGCATGGCAATGTGGATGCCGCTACCCAGTTCGGAGAAATTTTCAATTGCCTGCAAACGTCTGCGGGCTTCCTGGCTCAGGCTTGAAAGAGGAGGAGAGAGGAGATAACAAAATGCTTTCCGGTTGCTTCGTCCCACACGTCCGCGTAGCTGGTGCAGGTCTGATAATCCGAATTGTTGCGCATTGTTGATAATGATTGTATTGGCATTCGGTACGTCGATGCCGCTTTCAACAATGCTGGTTGCAATCAATACATCATATTCATAATTTACAAAATCGAGTATGATTCTCTCCAGTTTTTCCGGCTCCATCTGTCCGTGCCCTACGGCTATGCGGGCATCAGGCACTTCCCTGCGTACCAGAGCTTCCATTTCATAAATATTCTGAATACGGTTATTGATAAAGAAAACCTGTCCGTTACGGCTCATCTCAAAATTGATAGCTTCCCGGATAATCTCGGGATTGAAACGTTCAACCTCTGTCTGTACCGGATACCGGTTGGGCGGGGGGGTAGTGATACTGCTCAGGTCGCGTGCCCCCATCAATGAGAATTGCAAAGTACGGGGGATAGGCGTTGCTGTCATGGTAAGCGTATCCACATTCACTTTCAGTTGGCGGAGTTTTTCTTTTACAGATACACCGAATTTCTGTTCTTCGTCGATGATGAGCAAGCCCAGGTCCTTGAACCGGACGTCTTTGCTGACGATACGGTGTGTGCCGATTAATATATTAATCTTTCCTTCTTTTACATCTCCCAGTATTTCTTTTATTTGCTTCGGGCTACGGGCACGACTGATATAGTCGATACGGCAAGGGAAATCTTTCAAACGTTCGGAGAAGGTCTGGAAATGCTGGAAAGCCAATACTGTAGTCGGGACCAATACCGCTACCTGTTTATTATCGGACACGGCTTTGAATGCGGCACGGATTGCTACTTCCGTCTTACCAAAACCAACATCCCCGCAAATCAAGCGGTCCATCGGCAGGCTACTTTCCATGTCTCCTTTTACTTCGGCTGTCGCTTTCATTTGGTCCGGGGTATCCTCATAGATGAAGCTGGCTTCCAGTTCGTGTTGCATAAAGCTGTCCGGGCTATAAGCAAAACCCTGTTCCTGTTTGCGTTTGGAATAAAGCAGTATTAAATCGCGGGCAATATCTTTAACCTTCGATTTGGTTTTTTCCTTCATCCTTTCCCAGGCACCGGTTCCCAGTTTGTTTAGTTTGGGTGGTTCGCCGCTATCTTTCCCTTTATATTTGGAAAGCTTATGCAGGGAATGAATGCTGACAAATATGATATCGTTATTCTGATAAATCAGTTTGATAGCTTCTTGTATCTTGCCGTTTACTTCGGTTCGGACCAAACCTCCGAACTGTCCGACTCCATGGTCGATATGTACGATGTAATCTCCCGTTGTAAATTGGTTCAATTCTTTCAGTGAAAGCGTGATTTTACCACTACGGGCTTTCTCACTTTTCAGGTTGAACTTATGGAAGCGGTCGAACAACTGGTGGTCGGTAAAAAGACAAATATGCAAGGACTCGTCGGCAAACCCTTCATGTATCGTTTTATTTACGGAAGTAAACGGAATGTTATCTCCCCGGTCTTCAAAAATAGAACGGATACGGGTAGCCTGTTTTTCCACATCGCTCAGAATGTAGAGCGTGTAGCCGCTTTCCATATATTTGAGGAAAGACTCGCTTACCAAATCGAAGTTCTTATGGTAAATAGGTTGAGGCTGCGTGCTGAATGTCAGCGTTGCATCTGCTACTCCTGCCGGACGTACTCCGAAATGTATACGGCGAAAGCTCAGAGCAGAACGCAGGAAGGTCTCTCCGGTAATCAGCTTTTTACGCATCTGGTCGATGTCGGCAAAAGACTCTTCATCAGCTTTTACCGGCTCTTCGTTCCATATACTGTCGATACGTTCTTTTGTCCATGCCAGGTCTCTGGCGCCAATCAGCGTATTTTTAGGCAACGAATCCAAAAGGGAACTGTTGGAACGGTTGCTTTTGGTCATTTCCGGTACGATGTAGATACTGTCCAGTTTCTCTTTGGACAACTGGGTTTCGACATCGAACGAACGGATCGTCTCCACTTCATTTCCGAAAAAGTCTATGCGGTAGGGGAACTCATAAGAGAAAGAGAATACGTCGAGAATACTGCCGCGTAACGCATATTGTCCCGGTTCGTATACGTAATCAACCTGCTCGAAACCATATTCGTCCAATACATCCGAAACGAACATATTGTCCAGCTTTTCCCCGACACTGATTTTCAATGTGTTTTCTTTCAGCACTTCCTGCGAAATGACTTTTTCAGCCAGAGCATCCGGATAAGTAACAATAACGAAAGATTTGTCCGTATCCTGCAACGTGCTCAGGACTTCTGTCCGGAGTATTTCATTTGCCGGATCGATATGTCCGTATTTGATGGAACGACGGTAAGCCGAAGGAAAAAAGAAAATGCTGTCGTCTCCCGTCAATTGAACCAAATCATGATAGAAATAGCCGGCTTCTTCCTGGTCATTCAATATGCATACATAGCTCCCCCTTCTTTTTATAAAAAGAGAAGCTATCGTCATTGCAGCCCCTGAACCGTTCAGTCCTTTCAGAAATATATTACGGGACGAGTCGTTGTTTAACAGGGAGTCTAATGCCGCAACCTGAGGGTGGGCGGCATATATTTTTAGTAACTCTTGTACCTCCATTTATGTATAGTAAGACAATTGGCAAACAGCTCAGTCCGTTTATAAAAGCTGTTTGAAAGATTGCAAAGATAGCTTTTTTAAGTAAAAAGCGGGAGCATCTTTCATAAAGATAAATTAAAAATATGTACCTTCGCCCCTATCAAAGTGCTGACAAATTGCCAAAACAGCCTGAAGCAGTCCATCACTGTCAGCTGTCGATTGCCAATTGTCAATTAATTTAACAAGTTATGTCGGATAGCATTGTAATTATTCCAACTTACAACGAGAAGGAAAATGTTGAAAATATCATTCGTGCCGTATTCGGATTGGAAAAGGTGTTCCATATCCTGATTATAGACGACGGCTCGCCTGATGGTACTGCTGATATTGTAAGAAGGTTGCAGAAGGAATTTCCGGAACGCCTCTTTATGGTAGAACGTAAAGGTAAACTGGGATTGGGGACTGCTTACATATGCGGCTTCAAATGGGCTATCGAACATAAATACGATTTCATCTTTGAGATGGATGCCGATTTTAGCCATAATCCGAACGATTTGCCGAAACTATATGCCGCGTGCACCGAACAGGGTGGGGACGTGGCTGTCGGTTCCCGCTATTGCAATGGCGTAAATGTTATTAATTGGCCGTTAAGCCGTGTGCTGATGTCATACTTTGCTTCCGTCTATGTCCGTTTGGTAACGGGATTGAAGATACAGGATACAACGGCAGGTTTCAAGTGTTACCGCCGTGAAGTTCTCGAAACAATCGACTTGGATCGTATTCATTTTAAAGGTTATGCTTTCCAGATAGAGATGAAATTTACCTCCTACAAATGTGGTTTTAAGATTGTGGAAGTACCGATTATATTTGTGAATCGCGTATTAGGCACCTCTAAAATGAATTCTTCTATTTTCGGAGAAGCCCTGTTCGGGGTTTTGAGATTGAAATGGTGGAGTTTATGGCGTAAGTATCCTCAAAAAGGATGCCGGAAAGCAATCGGTGATTAATGAAGTATCGTTTTTTCAAAAAGTATCCGCTCTGCGGGTTAATCCTAAGTCTATTACTCTTTTGTTGTACATCCGGAAAAGAAACCGCCCCGGATTTGAATGAGAAGGAGTTGTTGGGAAAGATGATTTTCTTTGATGAAAATCTATCCGAACCGGCAGGGCAATCCTGTGCAACCTGTCATACTCCGGAAAAAGGGTTTGCCGACAAATATTCACGTATTACTTCGGAAGGAGCCGTAAAAGGGTTATTCAGCAACCGGAATGCCATGACCTGCTCTTATGTGGCATATGTACCCGCCTTGTGCTATAATGAGGAGGATGAAACCTACGTCGGCGGTTTGTTCTGGGACGGGCGTGCTAATTCGTTGGAAGAACAGGCTGCCCAGCCATTTATCAATCCGTTGGAGATGGGGAATAAAGACCCTGAAATGGTTGTAGGGAAAGTACGTAAAGCAGCCTATTATCCCGAATTGGTCAGGCTTTATGGTGAAACTGTCGAAGTTGATACCTTGTATTCCCAAATATTGGACGCCCTGGCCGCTTATGAGCGTTCTGTAGAAGTCAATCCGTTCAGTTCCAAATACGATGCATACCTTGCCGGGACATACCGGCTCACTACTCAGGAAGAAGAGGGGTTGGCATTATTCAAAGAAAAAGGACTTTGCGCAGAATGCCATATTCTGGAGAATGACGAACGTGCCGGACGTGTTTTGTTTACCGACCATACCTATGATAATCTGGGAATCCCGTCGAACCCGGAAAATCCGTTCTTTCATGTACCTCCTCCTTATAATACTTGCGGGCGGGATACGATGGATTTAGGCTTGGGAGCTTTCCTGAACGACAGTGTCGAATACGGAAAGTTCAGGGTTCCTACGTTGCGTAATATAGCATTGACTGCTCCTTATGGACATAACGGCTATTTTAAAACTTTGGAAGAAATAGTCCATTTCTATAATGCACGTGATGTGGAGGACTTCCCGGCTCCCGAATATGCAGCTACCGTAAATAAGGATGAACTGGGTAATCTTAAATTATCCAAGGAAGAAGAAGCGGCCCTTGTCGCATTTATGCATACATTGACCGATGGGTATCAGCCGGAGTGATTGATTCTGCAACTTTTCAATCCTGCTTTTAGTTATTTCTATACAGTGTAATTAAAAGTAAATACTATGGGTAAGAATATAGCAGACCAACTGGTCGAGACGCTTGAGAAAGCAGGGATAAAACGCATCTATGCCGTTACGGGCGACAGTCTGAATGAAGTAAACGAAGCCGTTCGTAAAAACGGTAAAATCCAATGGGTGCATGTACGCCATGAAGAAACCGGAGCCTATGCCGCTGCGGCAGAAGCACAACTAACCGGCTTACCTGCATGTTGTGCAGGCAGTAGCGGTCCCGGGCATGTACACCTGATTAACGGGCTATATGATGCCCAACGTTCCGGTGCTCCCGTATTAGCTATCGCATCCACATTGCCGACACATGAGTTCGGTACCGAATATTTCCAGGAAACCAATACAATCAAGCTGTTTGATGATTGCAGCCATTATAACCAGATAGCAACTACCCCGGAACAGTTCCCGCGTATGTTGCAGGCTGCCATCCAGTCTGCCGTATCATCACGTGGAGTCGGAGTAATCGGCCTGCCCGGCGACTTGACTTCCCAAAAGGCAGTGGAAGGAGCCTCTTCCGAACTTCCTTTCCCTACCAAACAACGGGTAGCACCTTCCCGGAAAGAAATAGAAGAACTTGCCGATTTATTGAATAAGACGGAAAAAATAACCTTGTTCTGTGGTATCGGTGCAAAAGACGCACATAATGAGTTAGTGGAATTATCTAAATTATTGAATGCTCCGGTGGCTTATTCTTTCAAAAGTAAGATGGAAATCCAGTATGATAATCCGAACGAAGTAGGTATGACCGGTCTGCTGGGGATGCCGTCCGGTTATTACAGTATGCATGAAGCGGAAGTTTTGTTGTTGCTGGGTACGGACTTCCCATATGAGGCTTTTATGCCACAACACAATACCATTGTGCAGGTTGATATAAATCCGAATCGTCTGGGACGTCGTGCACGTGTAAAGATGGGGCTTTGCGGCGATGTAAAAGATACGCTGGCCGAACTGCTTCCGCTTATACGGAAGAAAGAACAGAATCTTTTCCTGAAAGACCAACTGGCGCATTACGAAAAGGTAAAAGAGAATTTGAGAACCTCGGCCGAAGTAAAAGGCAAGGAAAACAAGATTTCTCCCGAATATGTGATTTCCGTTATAGACCGGCTGGCCAAGCGGGATGCGATATTTACGGTAGACACGGGTATGACCTGTGTATGGGGAGCCCGTTATTTGCAGGCGACAGGACAGCGCAAGATGCTCGGTTCTTTCAATCATGGCTCTATGGCAAATGCTATGCCCCAGGCAATCGGTGCGGCATTGGCCTATCCGGACCGTCAGGTGGTGGCTCTCTGTGGAGACGGTGGCTTGTCGATGATGCTGGGCGATTTGGCTACGATTGTACAGTATAAGCTGCCTGTAAAACTGATTGTCTTCAACAACCGTTCCTTAGGAATGGTAAAACTGGAAATGGAAGTAGCCGGACTTCCTGACTGGCAGACGGATATGTATAACCCGGACTTCTCCCGCATTGCCCTTTCAATGGGGATGGAGGGATATAATGTTTGCAACCCGGATGATTTGTATCCTACCCTCGAAAAGATTTTTGCGTCAAGCGGTCCGGCTCTTGTTAATATCATGACAGACCCGAATGCTCTTGCTATGCCTCCAAAAATCGAATTTACGCAAATGTTCGGCTTTGCCCAGACCATGTATAAGCTGTTGATGGAAGGCCGGACCAAAGAAATTATGGATACGATCGATACGAACTTAAAACACTGGAAAGAAGTATTCTGATATCAAAAAGCGTTGGAAACTGCATTTTTTATTTACTTTTGTCTGACTAATTTAATACTAATAATCAATCAAAAGTAAGAAAAGATGAAGACACTGAGGTTTTGCTTGCTGGCCATGTTCACGATTGCCGCTTTCTCTTTGCAGGCGGCAGTTGTGGATACACTGCAAGTTTACAGTAATTCGATGAAGAAAAATGTACAGGTGGTGGTTATCTCGCCGGAAAAATCCCAAACCCCTAAACCCGTTGTTTACCTGTTGCATGGTTTTGGAGGTGATGCGAAATCGTGGATTACCATGAAGCCAGAATTGAAAGAAATTGCCGACCGCGATAATATCATAATGGTTTGCCCGGATGGTCAGAAAAGCTGGTACTGGGATAGCCCGGAAGACCCTTCCGTACGGTATGAGACTTTTGTATCCAACGAGCTTATCAAGTATATAGATGCTAAATATCCGACAATAAAGGACCGTAAAGGACGTGCCATAACCGGTTTAAGCATGGGTGGCCATGGAGCAATGTGGCTTTCATTCCGTCATAAGGATGTGTTTGGAGCAGCCGGCAGTACAAGCGGTGGCGTAGATATCCGTCCTTTCCCAAACAACTGGGAAATGAGCAAACAGTTGGGAGAGGAAAGTAACAATCAGGAAGTATGGGACGACCATACGGTTATCAACCAGATAGACCGCCTTAAGAATGGCGATCTGGCTTTGATTATCGACTGTGGATACAGTGATTTCTTCTTTGAAGTAAATAATGATTTTCATAAGAAACTTCTGAAGTACAATATCGACCATGACTTCCTGGTTCGTCCCGGAGCCCATAATGGTGAGTATTGGAGAAACTCTATCGATTACCAGCTTCTTTTCTTCAAGAAGTTTTTCAACCGTAAATAAGAATAGGAGTAGCCTCCTTTTGCGTGTTACTGGCGCCACCACTGTAGAAGAGGTGGCGCCAGTGGTGTGGAATGGGTGGCGCCTGAGTTAGGGAAGAGGCTTCCCTAATGGCTGGGAAGAGCTATCCCAAGTGGTGGGGAAACGGTTTCCCCGGTGGTAGGGAAGCCATGTCCCCAGTAGCTTAGCTCAATCCTTCTATCTGCCCGTTTACAATATCGATTCGTTTTGCCTGCGGATCTTTGGGCAGTCCCGGCATACGCATGATTTCTCCCATGATGACGACTAACATCTCAGCCCCGTTATTAATGATAATATCGCTCACCTTCAATTCAAAACCTTCCAGTACGTTGTATTCTTTCGGGTCTGAAGAAAAAGAGTATTGGGTTTTAGCAATACATACGGGATAATGGCCGATGCCCAGGCTCTCTATCTGTTTAAGTTTTTTCTCTGCTAAATCCGTATAGATAATACTGGATGCGCCATATATTTTTTTCGATACCTTCATAATTTTGGTTTGTACCGGATCGTCATCTTTATAAATGTATTTTAAAGGGGCGGAAGGGGAGTTTTCTATAATATCCACCACTTGTTTTGCCAAATCCATGCCGCCTTTGCCACCTTCGGCAAAAACATTATTCAAGGAGAAGCCAACGCCTATTTCTTTGCAATGTGTTTCAACAAGGGCGATTTCTTCATCCGTATCAAAAGCAAAACGGTTGAAGGTAACGATGATATGTTGCCCGAAACGCTTCAGGTTCTCCACATGCTTGTCCAGGTTGGCAAAACCATGCCGTATTCCTTCCAAGTTCGGTTCTTTGATTTCTTTCTCGGGAACGCCACCGTGCATTTTCAAACTTTGGGAGGTCACGACAAGGACGGTTAATTTAGGGATAAGCCCTGCTTTCCTGCACTTGATGTCGAAAAACTTTTCCGCTCCGAGGTCTGCACCGAAACCGGCTTCCGTAATTGCATAATCCCCGTAGGTAAGAGCCATCTTGGTGGCTAAAACAGAATTACAGCCATGGGCTATGTTTGCAAACGGCCCTCCATGTACAAAAGCCGGTGTGTTTTCCGTTGTCTGTACCAGGTTGGGCAACAGAGCGTCTTTTAGTAAAACCGTGATGGCTCCGGCTATACCCAAATCATTTACGGTAAACGGCTTATTATCGTAGGTATATCCCAAAAGGATGTCGCCTACACGTCTTTTCAGGTCTTCAATGTCAGTTGCCAGGCAAAGGATAGCCATAATCTCGGAAGCCGGAGTAATGTCGAAGCCTGTTTCGGTGGTGACGCCATTTGCCGGGCCTCCTAATCCGGATACGATATTACGCAGGCTACGGTCGTTTACGTCCAATACCCGTTTCCATTTGATTTCTTTCAGCCCCTCACAAGTGTGCCGGGTCTGATATATATAATTGGCAAGCAGTGCCGTAATCATATTATGTGCCGAGGTTACCGCATGGAAATCGCCGGTAAAGTGCAAGTTGATATTCTCCATCGGCAATACCTGCGAATAACCACCTCCGGCTGCTCCTCCCTTCATACCGAAACAAGGTCCCAGGGAAGGTTCACGAAGTGCAACAATCGCCTTTTTCCCGATACGGTTCAGCCCGAGAGCCAGTCCGATGGATACCGTTGTCTTTCCTATGCCGGCTTTGGTAGGAGTGATGGCGGTAACCAGAATAAGGTTATGTTGTTTTATTTTCTTTTCGTCTATCAGATGAACCGGAATCTTAGCCATGTATTTGCCATAACTCTGTACCTCTTCTCCCGGTATGCCCATTTCTTTTGCTACTTCAGTAATTTCCCGAAGGGATGTTTCTCTTGCAATTTCTATGTCCGATTTCATGTTTTATATGTTTTGAGGAATGAATATAAACTATGTGATTTTTATATAATAACAGAATGTCAAAGTTGAATGTTTTTATACAGGATATGTCTTTTAACAGTTGCAGGTGTATTGGTGGATGGATTAGTAAGTGTCTTTTGGATGGATGTTAGTGATGTTTATATGACTTTTTGTACGGTTTTTGCAAACTGTAGTTGACAAAATATGCGCATTTGACGGTTTGTTGTATTAAAGAGTTTTAAAATTAACCATATAATGTACTCTGTTTGATAATTTGATTAATTTTGTATCGTGATGATGATAAAAAGAAAGTAAACAGTTGGATAAAAGTAATAAAAAGAAACTTATGAGAGCCAAGGACTCTCAATTGTACTTATTAAAAGATATGGATTATGGCAACAGTAAGATTTAGTTTGACAGGAATTGCAGCGAAAGTTTTCGAAACAGAAACATGGTTAAGAATCGCATCGGAATGCTTCGGCTCCCGTAAAGTATCCAAATCTATCTCGGATGAAAAGGAAACAAAGTGGGAGGTCTCATTGACGAAACAGCAGGAAGAAGCTCATTCGCTATGTCATCATGCAATTCACAAACTAATTCCTATGGCAGGCGCTTATCAGCAGAATATGCTGGATACCGTATCGCAGGCAAGTACCGTCTATATGCCGGAGGAGGCAGAAGCAATCTATTGGGAAGGCTGCAAAATGATGGAAGAGATGAACGGACATATTTCAGGAATCCTTTATAATGCCCGTAAGATGCGTGAAGCCAGCCGTGCAACCAATAAAATGGAAGATATGCATATGAAGGCTGTTATGTATCATAACTCGGTAATGCCTTATCTGGATACCCTTCGTTTCCATATCGACCGTTTAAAAGAGATTATGTGTATCGCATAAGATAAGTCAACGTTTTGTTTTTAGGTAACTTTTGAGTTGAATCCCTGCTATTGAAAGAGGTGCCCTTGTCCTCGGATAGCAGGGATTTATTGTATAATCATCAACGAGAAATAGGGAAATGTCTTTCCGGAAATCACCTTTGGGTCGGATGTGTAATACTCCTTATCTGTCCCTACATTCTCAAAATAGTGGTAGGCTTTGTCCGGAAACAGCCGGATACATGCATGCACTGCTTCTGTACATTGGGATAATTTCATGATGACGATTACATACCCGGCTTGGATTTTCTCCGATAGCTCGTCTACTGTCGGTGTTCCGGGTATCACAACAATCTGTTCTTCCTGTTTTACAATATGCAGTCCGGCAAGTGCTCCGGCTGCAATGAATGCGGGAATACCGGCTATCCGTCGGACTTCTATACGGGCAGCAACCAGTTTGTCATAAATATATTGGATGGAAGAATAAAAACCGGCATCACCTTCTGCTACAATAACAATCCGTTTGCCTGCGTTATATTGTCCGGATGCTTCTTCAAATAATGTATCATAAGCTTTCCATGCGGATGTCCGGTCTTTGCTCATCGGTAACATAAATGGAGAGATGGCAGACACATCGATTCCTAAAGCCTGTACAATATCCGCTGCACGGGATAAAGTCTGTCCGTTTTTGCTTTTGGTAGCCGGACAATAGATAATATCAGCCTGTTGAAGCGCCTTCAACCCTTTTACTGTAATAAGTTCAGGTTCCCCCGGACCAAGCGATACAAAGTTTATCGGATCATTCATATTTTCTTTTTGGGATACAAAACTGCCTAAAATCACCAGACAATCCAAATAATCAGCCCTTGAATTCCAATCTTCTTTATTTTCTTATTACATTTGCCGGCAGAATCGGTTCCACTCTCCCGTTCGGGAGGCGGATTAAAAGGGAACCGGGTGTAAATCCCGGACAGTCCACGCTGCTGTGAAGCTTTATAAACATGCTGATAACACCTTTTGCCACTGGTTATGATATACCGGGAAGGCTTTCAGCATGGAAGCAAGTCAGAAGACCTGCCATTTGTATTTAAAACTACGTCCTCGTGGGGTTGGACGATTGTATCGAAAAACAAAAACAGATATGAATAAGTATTTAGTGGCTGGTGCCCTTGCCCTGATATTATTAGGGGGAGGATGCGGTTCGAAAGGAAATCACGCAGACAAAGGGAATATTCCGGTGGAGGAAGCTGTTGCTACCCCTATGCATATTGTTCCCCAGTATGCCAAAGGATTCAATCTCCAGTATAAAAAAGATTTTATATTGGTGGATATACAAGACCCGCAGCATGAAGAAAGCAATATCTTCCGTTATGCATTAGTGAAACGGGGTACAAAGCCAACCGGTATCCCATCCGAATACATGCAGATTGAATATCCTATCCGGAGCGTTATTTGCATGACATCCCTGCAACTGTCCAACTTTATCAAACTGGATGCCCTCGATAAAGTGGTAGGCGTGACCAGTACCCGTCACCTGTTTAATAAAGAAATGACTAAGCGTCTGAAAGAAGGGCAGACCGCTAAAATCGGTATAGAAGGTAATTTCGATAACGAAATCATTATGAGCATGAATCCGGACCTTATTCTGGTTTCACCATTTAAACGTGGCGGATATGAAACCCTGAAAGATGTGGGAATCCCTTTGATTCCTCATTTGGGCTATAAGGAAATGACTCCGCTCGGACAAGCCGAATGGCTTAAGTTCATAGGGTTGTTGCTGGGAGAAGAACAGAAAGCCTGCGATAAATTTACTGTAATCGAAAAACGATATAATGAATTGAAAGCATTAACGGCTGAGGGCCACGTAAAGAAACGCCCGGTTGTCCTGAGCGGTGAAATGCGGGGAGGTAACTGGTATGCAGTGGGAGGGGAAAGTTTCCTTGCCCAATTGTTTAAGGATGCCGGGGCCGATTATTTTCTGAAAGACGATGAACGTTCGGGCGGTGTTACGCTGGATTTTGAAACGGTCTATAACCAAGGAGATGACGCTTCTTATTGGCGTATTGTGAATAGCTACCCCGGTATTTTCAGTTATGACGCATTGAAAGAACAAGACCCCCGGTATGCCGATTTCCGTGCATTCAAAGAAAAAGGGATTATCTATTGCAATATGAAAGATACCCCTTTCTACGAGAATATGCCGACAGAGCCGGAAGTAGTCCTTGCCGACCTGCTCCATATATTCCATCCGGATTTATTGCCGGAGCATACACCGGTCTATTATGCATTATTAAAATGAGCGGGCAGATGAGACAATCCACTTCATTTTCGATGCTTCTGATCGTAGCAGCCATTTTGGTTTTGCTGTTCCTGAATCTGATATTAGGTTCCGTTTCCATCCCTTTGAAGTCCGTGTGGAATATCCTTTGCGGGAATGGAGGTGAATCGGTTACCTGGCAAAATATAATCTGGAAGTCCCGTTTGCCCCAGGCGCTTACCGCATTGGTAGCCGGAGCCGGATTATCCGTCAGCGGGCTTCAGATGCAAACCGTGTTCCGTAATCCGCTTGCCGGACCTTCCGTATTAGGTATCAGTTCGGGGGCGAGTATGGGAGTGGCATTTGTCGTTTTGTTGAGTGGTAGCATAGGGGGCGTTGCGTTGAGCCGTCTCGGGTTTATGGGGGAAATAGCCCTGTCTGTTGCGGCTGTCATAGGTTCCCTGTCGGTAATGGCGCTGATTGTATATGTCTCCCAGAAAGTAAAGGGAAATGTTACTTTGCTGATTATCGGTGTGATGATCGGTTATGTGGCAAATGCCGTAATCGGTGTCCTTAAGTTCTTTAGTGTGGAAGAAGACATCCGGGCATATGTAATCTGGGGATTGGGAAGTTTTTCCCGTGTGTCCGGCAATCAGATGATGTTGTTCGTTGGCATAATGGCGGTATTGCTTCCTCTTTCTTTCCTGCTGGTTAAGACCTTGAACCTGATGCTGCTGGGTGACGGGTATGCCCGTAACCTCGGCTTGAATGTAAAACGGTCGCGTCTGCTGGTAATTACCTCGGCAGGTGTGCTGACAGCAATCGTTACGGCATATTGCGGCCCGATTATCTTCCTCGGGCTGGCTGTTCCCCATTTATCGAGAGCTATCTTCCAAACCTCAGACCACCGTATCCTGATGCCTGCTTCTTTATTGGTTGGCGGTGCATTGGCATTGGTATGTAACTTGATTGCACGAATGCCCGGTTTTGAAGGGGCTCTACCTGTCAACTCCGTTACGGCACTGGTCGGTGCTCCGGTAGTTGCATCCGTCTTGTTCCGTAAGCGTAAAAACGAATTAAACGAATAAGTATGAGGCAGGAAACGATTCGTATAGAAAACCTCTCAATCGGTTATCCGTCTAAAAATGAGACAAAACGGGTTGCCGACCATATCTGTTCTTCTATTTACAGTGGCGAACTGACTTGCTTGCTGGGAGCAAACGGAGTAGGGAAGTCCACCTTATTGCGTACGCTGTCTGCTTTCCAACCCAAGATAGAAGGACGAATCTCCGTGATGGGACGTGATATCGATACTTTCTCAGATAAGGTTCTGAGTACGACTATCGGTGTTGTGTTGACCGAAAAGTGCGATATCCGTAATATGTCTGTTCGCGAGCTGGTAGGTATGGGGCGTAGTCCATATACTGGCTTTTGGGGACGTTTGGATAAAAAGGACAAAAAGATTGTAGAAGAATCCATTTCATTAGTCCGTATAGAAAATCTTGCCTCCCGCATGGTACATACCCTTTCTGACGGAGAACGGCAGAAGGTCATGATAGCTAAGGCGCTTGCTCAACAAACTCCTGTGATTTTCCTGGATGAACCGACCGCTTTCCTTGATTTCCCGAGTAAGGTGGAGATTATGCAATTGCTCCACCGTCTTACCCGTACTACCGATAAAACCATCTTCCTTTCTACGCATGACTTGGAACTGGCTCTCCAGATAGCCGATAAAATCTGGTTGATGGATAAGGTGAACGGTATCCATACCGGTACACCGGAAGATTTGGCATTAAGCGGTCATCTAAGCGGTTTCTTTGCCCGAAAAGGAATTGTCTTTGATACGGAAACCGGTCTGTTCCGTATAGAAAACCAATATTCAACAGCAGTCCGTTTGGAAGGGCATGGACAGAAATATGCCATGATACGTAAAGCACTCCAGCGAAACGGCATCCAAGGCAGCCGCCATGTCGAATCCGATGTATGGATTGAAACCGGCAATTTACAAACTGATAACTTCACGATACATTTCCCGGATGGCAGGGAGGTCTGTGTGGATACGATAGAGGGGTTGTTGAAGGAGATTGTTTAGAAAGATTTTACGTTTGTGAGGATTGCCTTAGTTTGAAAACTGGAAAGGAAATGAATCTTTAAAGCGTTGTTTAAATAATAGAATAAACTATCTTTGTAAAAAAGAGAAATATAACAATGACATCATTTGAATATATAGGTCAGTTTTCTTCTTATCTATTTTGGGACGTCGATAAAGATAGTCTGGATATGGATGAGCATGCCTCTTATATTATAAAAAGAGTGTTAGAGTACGGGCTCTTATCAGATTGGAATCTGATATGCAACTATTATACTTTACCTGTAATTGTCGCATATGTAAAAAAGTTTAGAGATTTAGAACCTCGTGCTTTATCTTATATTTCTGCAATATCCCAAATACCTATTCAGCAATTCAGATGTTACACAGCTCAACAGTCGAATCCCCAACACTGGAACTTTAAAAAAAAATCCAGAAGTTACCATCTATGACAGATACCCGTTTAGTGGGTGGTACAGCTTTGGCTCTTCAGATAGGTCATCGTAAATCCGTAGACTTAGATTTTTTTGGACATATAGCAGATACTGAAGTTGTTATTGAGGAATTAAGCAGTATAGGCAATCTAACTATTTTAAAGTCTTCTGCCCATATTCATATATTTGTTTTGAATAATGTTAAAATAGATATTGTAGATTATTCATACAAATGGTTATCTGATTTTATTGAATGTGATGGGATTCGTTTAGCTGACTTAAACGATATTGCAGCTATGAAATTGGCTGCGATTACAGGACGTGGAACGAAAAAAGATTTTATCGATTTATATTTTTTATCCGAGAGATATACCTTACCTCAAATGCTTTCTTTTTATAGAGAGAAGTATCCCGATGGTTCTGATTTTATGGTTTTAAAGAGTTTGTCTTATTTTGATGATGCAGATCCGGACCCATTACCTTATATGTTCCGGGCTGTAACTTGGGAAGACGTAAAAAGCCGGGTATTGTCATTGTTGTAACCGGAGATATCTGATTTTCTGTAATCCTCGGTCTATATAAAATTTATTTAAGAAAATCCATCCATTAGATATGAAGCCGTTTTGCCAGTAAAGGTAAAGCGGCTTTTTTATGCTTTGTCAGATATGATATGCGATATAAAATAGTATTCAGTAAATAATCTTTGATAAAATTTATAAATATGTTCCGCCTTTTATAAAATGGAAAGAATAAAAAATGACTAAAAAAACGTTCGTTTATTTTAGCCATTTTGATGGCGCAAAGTTATGTTTTTAATATTGAAATTCAAAATCCACATTAAATAATTATTATTCTACAGATCAATCGAATATATAATTTTCATAATGATAAATCCTTAAAAAAGTATGTTATAGCATTTTAGATAAAAAAGACTAATCAGAAACGAACGTTTTTTTAGGCGTTTTTCAATCAAAAGAAAGTGATAAATCTGTAATCGATTCGTTATTCTTATTTGGGAGTGACGAACCTTTTTGTGAACAATAAACACGCTCTCTTCTTATGAAAATCAGTGCTTTAATTACAACTGCATTGGGTACGAGATATTTTAGCCGTTGGGCAATATTTCTTGCCGACTTGTTTTTCTCAACGGCTTCCACCCTTACCGCTTTGGCCTTTGTTTCTTATTTATGGATAGGGGGGATTGCCGATTCCACACTCTGGAGGATATTTATATCCTCTATCTTTTGCAGTGGCTTGAGTTTCTTTTTATGCCAGACCTATAAAGGAATTATCCGTCACTCTTCTTTTACGGAAACAGGACGTATTGCCATGGTATCTCTTCTGAAGATTGGTTTGATCATACTTCTGTTATTTGTCATTCCTGTCAATCTTCCCTTCCGTATCCTTTTTTTAGGCGGATTAATCGATTTGTTTTTTACTTTCTTTATATTAACGATTATCCGTGCCATTCTTATCCTTACCTATTCAATCATTGTTGATAGCGTTACTGCTGCTCGGGGTAAGTTTTTAATCTATGGAAAAAATGTTCCGACGACCTTGCTGAGTGAAATCTCCATTTCCGACCAGCAAATATTCCGTATAGGAGGCTATCTCCTTATTGGTTCGCATACTTCCATGCGTATCGGCAAGTATAAAGTCTATTCTATTGCTACCCAAGCTGAATTTAATCGGTTGGTAAACCGTAAAAATATTAAAGCGATACTGTTCGTAGACTATCAAACCGTAAAAGACGAAAGTGAGCGTTTGGTTCGCTATTGCGAGAAGAAGAAGGTCCATATGTTGATTTTGCCCTCCGTAGATGAACTCATAGAAGGTAGAAGGACTTTGCGTAATCTTCCGGAGGTCCATATTGAAGACTTGTTGGGGCGTGATGAGATATGCATCAATATGAATGAGATAAGTGCATCACTTAAAGGCAAAGTGGTGCTGGTAACAGGTGCAGCCGGTTCTATCGGCAGCGAACTTTGCCGCCAGCTCTGTTCTTTCGGTTTAAAACAGCTTATCCTGTTCGACAGCGCAGAAACGCCCATGCATAATATCCGTCTCGAATTGGAGGACAAATATCCGGAAGTGGAGTTTTTTCCAATCATGGGAGACATCCGTATGATAACACGTGTCGAAAGTGTATTCAGCCGTTATCATCCTCAGATCGTATTTCATGCCGCCGCATATAAACATGTACCCCTGATGGAGGAGAACCCTTGTGAAGCCGTCCATACCAATGTCTATGGAACCCGTAACGTGGCGGATACGGCCGTCCGGTATAATGTGGAGAAATTCATAATGATTTCCACGGACAAGGCGGTAAACCCGACGAATGTCATGGGAGCCTCCAAACGCCTTGCCGAGATATATGTCCAAAGCCTCAGTGCGGCAATCAGCAAAGGCGTGTATTCCGGTAAGACCCGCTTTATCACGACCCGTTTCGGAAATGTCTTGGGAAGTAGCGGTTCCGTTATCCCCCGCTTCCGTGAGCAGTTAATGAAAGGAGGTCCCCTAACCGTAACCCATCCCGATATCGTCCGTTTCTTTATGACCATCCCCGAAGCCTGCCGTCTCGTTTTAGAGGCTGCCTTTATGGGTAAAGGAAATGAGATATTTGTCTTTGATATGGGAACCCCTGTAAAGATAGCCGATTTGGCACGCCGTATGATTGAACTTGCCGGTCTAACTCCTGATAGAGATATAGAGATAAAATATACTGGCCTCCGTCCCGGCGAGAAACTCTATGAAGAATTGCTGGCGACCAAAGAGAATACAATCCCAACAGAAAATACAAAAATTTTCCTTGCTAAAGTACGGGAATATGATTTCAACGATATTTCTACAGAGGTAACTCATTTGATAGATTTGGCTATTAAAGTAGATAAGATGGAGACTGTAAGGGTAATGAAACAGATTGTACCGGAGTTCAAGAGTAAGAATTCGGAGTATGAGAAATTAGATAAAATAAAAGAATAAAAATAATATGAAAGTATTGGTAACGGGAGGCGCCGGCTTTATCGGATCTAATCTTTGTGAAGCATTGTTGGGATTGGGACATACGGTAAGGTGCCTGGATAATTTTGCTACAGGCAAAATCGAGAATCTATTGCCTTTGTTGAAACAATATCCGAATACCTTTAAACTCATAGTTGGTGATATCCGTAAATTGGAAGATTGCCAAAAGGCAGTGGAAGGAATAGGATATGTATTGCATGAGGCAGCATTAGGTTCTGTTCCGCGTTCAATTGAGGATCCGGTAACGACCAATGAGGTCAATATCGGAGGCTTTTTGAATATGTTGGTCGCTGCACGTGATGCAGGTGTCAAACGTTTCATTTTTGCAGCGAGTTCGTCTACTTATGGAAATAGTAAATCTCTTCCGAAAGTAGAAGATGTAATAGGTAAACCGCTATCCCCCTATGCAATAACCAAGTATGTAGATGAATTATATGCAGATGTTTTTGCTCGTACATATGGAACAGAGTATATCGGGTTGCGTTACTTTAATGTTTTTGGTCGTCGTCAGGACCCGTTTGGAGCTTATGCCGCTGTTATTCCTTTGTTCGTAAAACAATTAATGAAGCATGAAAGCCCTGTTATTCATGGCGATGGTGAATTTAGCCGTGATTTTACCTATATAGATAATATCGTTCAAATGAATTTGTTGGCCTTAACTACAGAAAACCCGGATGCGGTGAACCAAATATATAATACAGCTTTCGGCGAACGAACAACATTGAATCAACTGGTGAATTATCTGAAAGAGTTCTTAAGCGAATATGATCCGGTTATAGCCGATGTGGAAGTTTTATACGGTCCGAATCGTGTAGGTGATATCCCTCATTCATTAGCAAGTGTAGAGAAGGCAAAGGTATTGTTGGGATATCATCCGGAATATGATATGAAGGATGGACTGAAAGAGGCGGTTAAGTGGTATTGGAAGAATATATAAGCAGATAATAATCAACGAAAAAATGAATACAGAAGTAAAAATAGCCGTAATCGGTTTAGGTTATGTGGGGTTACCTTTGGCACGTTTATTTTCTACAAAATATAAAACGGTAGGTTTTGATATGAATCAAGCGCGCGTAGATGCTTTGATGGCAGGTCATGATGCAACACTTGAAGTTTCGGATGAATTATTACAGGCTGCGATAGCAAACGGTTTAGTTTGTACTGTAAATATAGAAGATATCCGCGATTGTAATTTCTATGTGGTGGCAGTTCCTACCCCTGTGGATGAAAACCATAATCCGGATTTAACTCCGCTTTATGGTGCAAGTACCACAGTTGGTAAAGTAATAAGCAAAGGCGATATTGTAGTTTACGAATCGACGGTTTATCCGGGAGTAACAGAAGATGAATGCATTCCTGTTGTAGAGAAAGTTTCCGGTTTGAAATTTAACGAAGACTTTTTTGCAGGTTATTCACCTGAACGTATTAATCCGGGAGACAAACTTCATACAGTAGAACATATTAAAAAAGTGACATCCGGTTCGACACCTGAAATAGGAAAGAAAGTAGATGAAATCTATGCTTCAGTTATTACAGCTGGTACTCATTTAGCTCCTACAATGAAGGTTGCAGAAGCCGCCAAAGTGATAGAAAACTCCCAGCGTGATATCAATATTGCTTTTGTGAATGAATTATCTAAGATATTCAATAAGATGGGAATTGATACACAAGATGTATTGGAGGCAGCTTCCACAAAATGGAACTTTTTACCTTTTAAGCCGGGATTAGTAGGAGGACATTGTATAGGCGTAGACCCTTACTATTTAGCTCAATGTGCACAGCGTTATGGATACAACCCTGAAATCATATTAGCAGGACGTCGTATGAATGATGGGATGGGCGAATATGTTGCCAATGAGGTAATAAAACTGATGTTGAAGAAGGGTATTCAGGTATTAGGTTCCAATATTCTGATACTTGGTTTTACGTTTAAGGAAAACTGTCCGGATGTACGAAACACTAAGGTTATAGATATATATCATGCTTTAGAACAATATAATCTGAATATTACAGTTTATGACCCTTGGGCAAATCCTGAGATTGTTAAACATGAGTATGGGATAGATGTTATGAATGAATTGCCTAAAGAAAAAGCTGACGCAGCTATTTTTGCTGTTGCTCATAGCAAATTGAATACCTTTGATATAACTTGTTTTATAAAAGAGAAGCATGTTATTTTTGATGTGAAGGGAGAGATAGATAGGTGTTTGGTAGATGGAAGATTATGAGTTTTATTATCGGTTTGTAAAGTGTATATGATGGAAAATGCCAGAAAAGAAGGACTTAATGAAGTTTATATTATTCGTCCCATTTTAATTTTATGTATAGTAATAGGTCATTCTTTTGCAATTTACTCAGGGGCATGGGAAAATGTAGAAGCGCTTACAGAGAATGTCCCTCTTGTATACAAGTGGTTGAATCCATTCTTTATTTCATTTACATTACAAGCATTTGTGGTGATAAGCGGTTATTTGTTTGCATATCAATATTTAACATTAAATCGCAAATATGTTTTTTTTTAAATTTATTCAGAATAAATTTAAAAGATTGAGGGCAACATCAATCTTTTTTGGCATACTATATTATTCTTTTTATATATATAATGAAAATGAATTTACTTTACTGGATAGTATATTAATAATTTTGCAAGGATGTGGTCATCTTTGGTTTTTACCAATGTTATTTTGGTGTTTTGTAGTAATGTGGATTATATGTAAATATAATATACTACGAGAAGTATATGTGTTGTTAGTATTGTATGTGATTTCTATTTTACCAATTCCTAATTTATTATTTGGATTAGGTAATATGTGTCATTTTATGTTTTATTTTTATGGAGGTTTTGTTTTGTATAAATATAGATGTTTTTTTGAAAAATATTTGTATAATGTAAAACCTTTATTGTTAAGTGTATTTATATTTGTATTGTTTTTTATATTATATAATTTTTATAAGGAATATATGCTTTGCAGATATGAGTATTTGTCTTTCATGAATAAGACAGTAGTTTTAGTTCAATCAAATTTACTTAGAAGTATAATGGCTTCTGTAGGTTGTATAGCGTTGTATGTTTATGTATATCGTATTGTTTATGCAGAAAAATATGTTTTAAGTAATTTTTTAGTAAAGGCTTCTTCTATATGTTATGGCGTGTATATAATACATCAGTTTATATTAAAATATTTATATTATAATATACAATTATCTGCAATTAACAATGTTATATTACCATGGCTGATATTATTTATAAGTTTAGTTGTATCAGTACTGATTTCTTTTTTACTGATTAAAACAAAAATAGGCAGATTTCTGATTGGATAGGAATTTGTAAATCTAAAATAGAAATAAAATTGTTACTCTATAGTGTCTTGAAAGGTAAAGATGGGCAGAGGTTGTTTTTAAACTTTTCATATCTGTCTTTGTTACAAATTGCTAATTATATTCTTCCATTGATTACACTGCCTTATTTAGCAAGAGTAATAGGTGTTTATTATTTTGGAATTATAGCAATAGGTACAGCTGTTGTTTCTTATTTTCAGACAATTACAGATTATGGGTTTAATTATACCTCTGTAAGGGATATAGTTCGTTGTAAAAATGATATAAATGAAATTTCTAAAATTGTTTCAACTACAATTTTTGCTCGAATATTTCTAATGATTATATCCCTTGTTCTATTATTTATAGGATTTATATTCATTCCATTCTTATATGAAAATAGAATAATTATATTATATACATTTTTATTGATTCCTGGATATGTGTTATTTGTGGATTGGTTTTTTCAAGCAATGGAAGATATGAAATATATAACACTATTCAATGTGTTGTCTAAATTTTTGTTTACGATTTTTGTGTTTTTGGTTATAAAAGAAGATGTGGATTATATATATCAGCCAGTATTAATTGCTGCCGGTTATTTTATTTCATCAATATTCTGTTTATATATAATGAATAAAAAATATCATGTAAAAATATACTATCCTGGATTTGATATTATTATTTCTGAAATTGTAAAAGGTTTTAATATGTTTGTTAGTATATTTTTGCCAACAGTTTATTCTAATATAAATATTTTATTATTAGGTAATATTAAAGGTGCAAATTCTCTGGGTATATATAGCGGAGGTACTAAGTTTACATCTATATCATACAATGTTATATCTTTGTTTTCGCGTGTTTTTTATCCTTATTTGTCTCGTCGGTTAGATATGCATTATATTTATGTAATTATTTCATTTGTAATTAGTGTATTTATTAGCCTGATTCTATTTTTTGGAGCAAATATTATTGTCGATGTGTTTTTAGGTAAAGAATTTTATGAAACTGTGTTGGTATTGAAAATTCTGGCTTTTACTTCCATAGCTATGAGTGTGATGAATAGCTATGGAATTAATTTTCTTGTATTACGAGGGAAGGAAAAGGTTTTGAGGAATATTGTTTCTGTGACATCTGTAGTTGGAATTTTTTTAGGAGTTGTAGGAGCTATATATTATGGTTATATAGGAGTTGCTGTTTGTACTTTAATAATAGAATTTTTACGAGCTTTTCTTGTTTTTATATTTGCTGGTAAATATAAATTGTAGATTAAAAATGGAAAATTTGAAAATTTGTTTGACGACTTATATTTATGGTGATAAATATCAGGAATATATTCCCTTGTTAGTTTATTCAATAAATAAAGCTTATCCTCATTATACTATTATGTTGTTTTTGCATGGAGCAATAAATGAAAATGTTAAAACAATATTGGAAGAATCAGGCCTTGATAAAAATGTTATATTTAAAGAATATCATTTTTATGATTGTCCCAATATGTCTCCATTGAAAAGTATGGCTTTACGTTGGGTGCTTTGGGATGATTCTTTTATGACTTATGATTACCTATATATTGTTGATATTGATATGTTTTATATTAAAGAACCTGAATCTTTACATGTACAGCATATTCAACATATGAGATTAACCGGGCTACCATTTGATAATATGCGTCGTATATATAGATCTGATAATCATTCATTTTTTTCTATATTGAGAAGAATTAAATATGCCGGTTTGAGATCTATTGTAAACTATTGGATGAATTCTGAGCCTGAATATAGACTGACGGGATTACACTTTATAGATGTAAAGAAGTATTATTCTGTTTTTACTTATGATTTAATAAAAAAATATTGTGCGGATATATATGATAATCGTTGGTTTGAATATGTAATGTCTCCTGATAATGAAATTTTATTGGCCATGATATGTAAGCAATTAGGATTTTCTATAGAAAAATTGGCTATCCAGTCTGATTTTGTTACATCTCTCGATTTTAAAAATTTCACTCGACCTGAATTTCGACCGCATCATGGTATCCATATGGGTATATTTCGAAATTCTATAGAGCAAATACAAGGGAATTCTTTACTTCGTTCTATATTAGAGTCAGAAGTATATAAATATTATATTTCTGTGTATAAGGAAAAAATGTTACAAGATTCACTATTGATGAATATAATAGATAGCTCCTCAGATAACATAAAAGATTTGTTTGTTAGAATGAATGAGTACTATCAATTGTTAAAATAGGAAATAATGAAATTGACTTTTAATAAACTCATTTTTTTTCTTATATTGATAATGTTGATATTATCTATTTGTCGATATTTTAATGAAGAAAATAGTTTTTTATCAAAACAGAGTTTGTTGTTGACTGTTACGTCTGCTATTGTTGTTTTTGTACTTTATTTTTGCCATAGAGAAAATAATGTTAATCTAAGACGAAATAATTTTAAAATATCGACTATATTCTGTTTGTCATTTTTTATTGTTCATTTTTTAGGATATTTATCTTATGGTTTAGGTGTAAATGATAAGATAATGAATATGGAGTTTTGTGATAATAATATAATAAATGAAGCGGCTATTTGTTCATTATGCTCTTTTATATGTTTTGTATTAGGTTATTTGTCAACAGAAAGTACTTTGAGAAATACAAAATACTCTTCTTATGAATCTAAAAAATACTTAGAGTACTTCATGTTCTTTTTTCTATGTGCCTTTTATTTTTTTACAGATAAAAGATACTTTCAACCGGGAGGAAATGGACTGATTCTTAATTCAGGAGGATTTTCAATAACAGGATATGTTTCACAAACCTCTTTTCAGGCCTGTTTATTGGGGGCTTCTATAATAAGAGTCTATAGATATTCTAATTTAACTATAAAGCAATATGTTAAATCTTATTCGCTTATATATTATATATCCTTGTTGATATATATTTATTTGACTCTTATTTCAGGTGATAGAGGACCCCTTATAATGATTGCATTTTCTTATAGTCTACCTTATTTTGTAGTGAATAAAAAGAAAATGGGCTTGCAGAAAACATTATTGTTTTTAACTGTATCTATTTCTTGTTTGATGTTTTTAGCCTCATTGAGAAGTCTGGAACAGAATTTATCCATTTCGAAAATGGAGGAAGCATATAGTAAGACCGTTACTTCTTTAGATACTCATGAAAATACTTTCTTTTTTGTTACTCATGAATTATCGGATATTGTTGGGACATATCATGTTGTATATGATTATGCGAAGAAGAATGGAAATGTATATGGTATTGGATTTATAGATCAACTGTTAGGAATAATTCCGGGATTACGACCTTTATTATATCCTATTATAGGTTTTGATAATAGAAAATATGGAACATCCCTGCTTTCCACTTCTATTATTGGGGCTGATGTAGGTTTGGGAACAACTTGTGTTTCAGAGTCTTTTTTTAATTTAGGATTTATAGGAACGTTAATTTTCTTTTATATGTTTGGCTTTATTGTAAAGAAATTAGATATTTTATTGTATCAGAAAAATCCTAAGTTAATATTCTTTGTTTTGGCAGTCTCTTATTTAGTGTATTCAGTGAATATAGGAAGAGCTTCTGTTTTTACTCCGCTAAACTTATTTATATATACATATGTATACATTTTAATCTGTTCAAAATTGTATAAGATTAATATGGCAAGTTTGAAAAAATATAGTATGTGATAATGAGGATATTATTAATCACAGAAAATTTAGGTTCTGGAGGAGCTGAGAGGCAATTAACAGGTTTAGCTGTCTTACTAAAGCAAAAAGGTTATCAAGTACGAGTATTAACTTATCTTGAAAAGCAATTTTATGAATCTTTTCTTGAGGAAAATAGAGTGGAGTATAAGCTTCAAAATAAAGTATTTAATAGATGGACACGTATATATTATTTGTATAAAGAGTTGAAGGAATATAGACCGGAAGTTGTTATCTCATTTTTGTCTGCTGTCAATATATCGATGTGCTTAACGAGATTATTTTTTAAAACAAGATTGATCGTTTCAGAAAGATCGCATACAACGAATTTTAGTTTGAGAACCCAAATTCAATATAATTTATACCGTTTAGCTGATTTTGTTGTTCCTAATTCTTATTCGGAAGCTGATAACATAGTTAGGCATTATCCTTTTTTAAAATCAAAAATAGAAGTAATTCCAAATTTTGTAGATACAGATATGTTTATCTCATCTGAGAAAACAAAACAAAATGAGATAGTTAATATATTGTGTGTAGGACGGATTACAGCCTCTAAAAATATTTTAAAATTTTTGGAGGCTGTAAGAATTGTTTTGAATAAAGGTCTAAATTTTAAAGTAACATGGATTGGTAGCCATTATGATACTTATTATTGTAATAAGGTGGCCAATAAGATTTCTGAATTATATTTACAGGATGTTTTTATTTTGAAGAATCAAACAAATGATATTGTTTCAGAGTATCAACAGGCTGATATTTTCTGTCTTCCATCATTATATGAAGGATATCCTAATGTGATATGTGAGGCTATGAGTTGCGAGTTGCCTGTGATATGTAGTGATGTATGTGACAATCATTATATAATAAAACCAGGTGTCAATGGTTTTTTATTTAATCCTTATGATGAAAAAGAGATAGCAGATACTATAGTTAAAATTTTATCTCTTTCTGTAGAAGAAAAAAAAGTAATAGGTATACGAAACAAACAACATGTTATTCAGCAAAATTCCAAATACAATTTTGTTGAGCATTATATGAAATTATTATGATGAAGAGTTTTGCTTTATTGTTCTATTATTTTTTTCTACAATATCTACCTGCAACAGATAATGCCTATAATATATTTTCTTTTGTTAGAAAATTCCGTTCTTCAGTCGGTATTTTTATTTTTGATTATTGTGGTGATAATATCAATATAGAAAAAGGGGCGAATTTTGGAACAGGTACTGGAATTAAAATAGGCTCTAATTCCGGATTAGGGATACGTTGTAAAGTAAGAGGACCGTTAGAAATAGGAAATGATGTAATGATGGGGCCTGATGTCATTATTTTTACATCTAATCATGAAACATCCCGTACTGATATCCCTATGCGTGGTCAGGGAAGTACTGTGCCTCAAAAAGTAATCATCCACGATGATGTATGGATTGGGGCGCGAGTGATTATTTTGCCTGGTGTTACTGTTGGAAAGGGCGCAATACTTGCTGCTGGTGCTATTGTTTCAAAAGATGTACCGGAGTATTCCATTGTTGGCGGGGTCCCTGCTAAAGTTTTGAAATACAGAAAATAATGACTATATGAAGATTTTATTATTGAGTACTGGTGGTAGGATAGGAGGCGAAGAAAGTTTTACTAAGAACTTGGCTTTGGGTTTGATGAAGAAGGGACACCAGGTCATAGTTGGGGTTGGAGGTATTATACAAGCCGCAGACTTGAAAGAACTGGGTATACGGATAGCTCCCATTGATATAACCAAACGAACCCCATGGGGACTGTATTTTAATGCGAAAAAATTGGTAAGATATGTAACGGCAGAAAAATTTGATATTGTAGATGTACAGGCTGTAGGACCAGCTATAATGGGTATCTTGGCCAAAAGGCTTTTCCATTGTAATGTACTTTGGATTTGGCATAATCATGGAATTTCTTCTTTTGCCTATAAATGTGTAGTGAAATATCTGAAAGTATTAGATTTATCTATTGGTGTTTCTGATTATGTTTTGACAAAAATGAGAGCTTACGGAATTCCTTGGGAAAAATCATGCAGGATTCATAATGGGATTTCATTGCAGGATTTTACATTGAAAGAGGCCGACAAATATTTGGCACTAATAGATATACGGCGTAGTTTAAACATTCCGGAAAAAAGTTTTTTGTTTACTTATATAGGGCGTTTATCTCCGGAAAAGGGGGTGGAAGTCTTTCTGAGGGCTTTTGAACAACTGTATGCTACTCATAATAATGTGTATTGCTTGTTGGTTGGGGATGGGATACAGAAACAGGCTTTACTTGAATTGATTAAAAAATTTAGTTCCGGGAATAATATCATTTTTGCAGGGTTTCGTAAAGATATACCGCAAGTCCTTGCTGCTTCTGATGGGTTAGTTTTACCTTCACATGCCGAGACTTTCAGTTTGACTGCCTTACAAGCTTTTGCTATAGGTACACCTATTATAGCAAGTGATGTTGATGGTACTCCTGAACAAGTATTACCTCTTTTTAATGGGTTATTATTTAAGGATGACGATTCGAATGATTTATGTTTAAAGATGAGTTTTTTGTTAAATAATCCGGATTTGGCAAAATACTATACGATAAATGCGCGAAAATTAAGTGAGAGTTATTTGAACATTGACCGGATGATTGCAGAAACGGAACAAGTTTACATTAGCATTAAGGAGGATAGGAGATGAGAATTGCATTTTTAACTATGGGCAAAGATATAGGCGGGGCAAAAAATGATGTCATTACTTTATCTCAAAAAATAGCTGATAAAGGGCATGAAGTATTTGTCATATCATCTCCGGGCGTTATGGATAAAGAGCTGGCAGGGACAAAGGTTCATTGTATTCCTGCTGAATTTTATACACGAAATCCCATAGGATTATTCAATGCATCCCGCACCTTGTTGAAAATAGTTAGAGAAAATAACATTGAATTACTCAATCCTCAAGGCATGTTTACTGCATTAATCGCCTGGCTTATGCGTTTCAGTATACAACCTTCATTTATCCCGATTGTAACGACAATTCATATGTTTTCCGGTTTGAATTTATATAAGTTCGCTTGGACTTTGAATATATTCTCGAAAGCCGTGATAACCGAATCGAATTGTGAAAGAGTCCGTCTGGAAGGTGGAGGATGTAAAAGAAAGCGCATAACGGTTATCTATAATTCTGTTGATATGGAACGGTTTTCCGTAGAAAATTCACATCCCGTGTTGCGTGAAGAATATAATCTTTCAAGCGATATTGTCACATTCGGAATCGTTGCACGTTTAAGTCCGGAAAAAAGGCATTGTGATTATATAGAAGCAGCAAAAATAGTCCATCAGGCAAATCCGGATACACGCTTTTTTATTGTAGGAGATGGTCCTGTTGATTCTGCACTTAAAGAACAAGCAAAGGGATTGGAGTATATTATTTTTACAGGTTTGAGAAGAGATATTCCTGATGTTCTACATAGTCTGGATTGTTTTGTTCTTTGTTCGGAAATCGAATCTTTACCATTATCCATTCGTGAGGCAATGAGTATGAGACGTGCAGTGTTGGTTACAGATGTTGGTGGCAATCGCGAAATTGTGGCAGAAAATATAACAGGACATTTGGTCCCTAAATATGATGTCAAGGCATTAGCCAACAGTATGATATCAATGGCCTCGGACTGTAATCATTTAAAAGCAATGGGTGAAGCTGGATGGCGGTATTGTAAAGATCGCTTTGATGCGAGGAACTGGGCTGTTTTTACTGAAAATAAGTTTAAAGAGGTTTTGGATATTAGAGAGTGATTGTTTTCGGAGTATCATAAAATATTCTTTAAATAGTAAAAGAAATGACATCTTACACAGTTGCAGTGATTATCCCTTCCCTGAACGAAGAACGCTATATTTCCGACTGCCTGGATTCGCTTATAAAACAAACATTTCCGTTTGAAGAAATGGATGTGATGATTATTGATGGGGGAAGCATTGATAAGACAAAAGAGATTGTTGCCTTTTATGTTGAAAAATATGCAAATGTCAGGTTTATTAATAATCCCGGTAAAATTCAATCGATAGCTTTTAATATAGGAGTGAAGGAATCGGAGGCTCCTTTTATAATAAGATTGGATGCCCATGCATTATATGATAAACATTACATTGAACGTTGTATTTTGAATATGAAAAAAATCCCGAATTTGGGAAATGTCGGGGGCAGATGCTCTATCTGCCCCCGACATGAAGAAATTGTTTCAGAAGCGAATGCTATTTTGAATCAGTCAAGATTTGGCATAGGCGGGGCTGCTTTCAGGGTTAGTAATACTCCGGCTTATGTCGATACCGTACCCTTTGGGACTTTTTCCCGTGCTGTAGTGGAGAAAGTAGGAGGCATGAGGGAAGACCTACCAAGAGGTGAAGACAACGAGTATAATTCGCGAATAAGGAAAGCTGGATATAAGATTTATTTTGATCCCCGGATTATTGCCACTTATTATGTTCGTGATACGGTAAAAGCAAGCGTAAAACAAATGTATGCTAACGGTCTTTCCATAGGCAAATTGTTTTACATAGATAGAAGTTCTATAAGTGTGCGGCATTTAGTCCCGCTTTTATTTGTTTTAAGTTTGTTTTTCTTGGCTTTACTGAGCTTTATCTTTCCATTTTCCCTGTATTTACTACTACTTGATTTAAGTTTATATTTTGTCGTTAATATAACCGCTTCTATAATAGCCTGCTGTAAGTTTGGATTTAAATATTTAGTAATTCTTCCTTATATGTTTATGGCTGTTCATTTGTCTTATGGATGGGGAACAATTATGGGCCTTTTGAAACGATAAAACAAGTATGAAAAATTAATAGAAATAATAAAAAAGAACGATAAGATGAAAATCCCTTTTTCTCCTCCATATATCAATAGCAATGTTGTTGATGAAGTGGTAGATTCGTTGAAATCCGGTTGGATTACGACCGGTCCTAAAGTGAAAGCATTAGAAGATGAAATAAAAAAAATCTCTTGTGCGAATCGGGTGTTGTGTGTAAATTCCTGGACATCCGGGGCTATCATGATGCTTCGTTGGTTGGGAGTGACTGAAGAAGATGAAGTAATTGTACCGGCTTATACCTATTGTGCGACAGCATTGGCTGTTCTCCATGCCGGGGCAAAACCTGTAATGGTGGATACGGGAAAGGATTTTAATATCTCGGTAGATGCCATACGTAGAGCCATAACACCTCGTACAAAAGCAATTATTCCTGTGGATATTGCAGGATACCCTTGTGATTATGATGCTATTATGGCATTGGTCCAGGATAAAAACATGAAAAGTTTGTTTCGACCGGGGTCGGATGTACAGCAAAAATTGGGACGTATATTGGTTATAAATGATGCAGCTCATTCTTTGGGTGCACGTTATAGCCGCCGGAAGAATACTGGCAGTGAGACGGATGTGGCCGTATTTTCTCTGCATGCTGTCAAAAATGTAACGACAGCGGAAGGGGGAGCAATCTGTTTAAACCTTCCGGAGCCGTTTGATAATGCGACTTTATATGCGGAATTACGCCAAATGTCATTGAATTGCCAGACCAAGGATGCTTTTTCAAAAAGCAAGGCGGGAGGATGGCGGTATGATATTACCGGTCTTGGAATGAAGTGTAATATGGCAGATGTGAATGCAGCTATCGGATTGGCCGAGATCCGTGAATATCCGGCATTGTTAAAAGAGCGGAAACGTGTATTCAATTCATATAATGAAGCTTTCTCAAAATATGATTGGGCAATATTACCCCCTGCGATTGTAGGAGAAAAGGAAAGTTCCTATCATATTTATGCACTTCGTATTGATGGTTTTAACGAAGAGAGACGAGATGCGATGATAAATGAAATTGCAAAAAGCGAGGTTGCTGTCAATGTACATTTCATCCCGATGCCCATGTTGACATTCTTTAAGGACAAAGGATATGATATGGTTCATTATCCACAGGCTTACCGCAATTATGAACATGAGATTTCTTTGCCCGTTTATCCTCAATTAGATGATGAGAAGGTACGGTTTGTTATCGATACGGTTATCGATGCTTATTATAAAGTTGCCGGTAAATGAGACGTTTTTTAGATATTCTTTTATCATTTTTGGGCATCCTTTTTCTATTGCCTGTTTTTCTGGTTATTTATCTTTTTATCTGTATTGAAAGTAAAGGAGGAGGTTTTTATTCTCAAGTACGCGTGGGTAAAAATAATAAGGATTTCGAGTTATACAAGTTTCGTTCGATGAAGGCGGGTTCGGACAAGAAAGGACTTATTACAGTTGGAGGAAGGGACCCGCGTATCACTCGTACCGGTTATTTTATACGTAAATATAAACTTGATGAATTACCCCAGTTATTTAATGTTTTGATAGGCGATATGAGTGTAGTGGGACCTCGTCCGGAAGTCCGGAAATATGTCGATTTATATACCGATGAGCAAAGAAAAGTATTATCAGTTCGTCCAGGGATTACGGACTATGCATCAATCGAATATATGGATGAGAATACGATTTTGGGAAAAGCATCGGATCCGGATAAAGTTTATATTGAAGAAATTATGCCGGACAAGATTCGGTATAATATGAAATATATAAATAATCAATCTGTTATGGAATATTTAAAAATTATATTTCTGACATTTATACATATATTGAGGTAGTGCGTGGTAAGGCCGTTTTATGATTGATATCGTTGAATGATACTGTTTATGGGATGTAGGATTGTAATGCAATTTTGATGATTCGTAGAGATTAAAGAAGGGAAGGATGTATCCTTCTAAACCGATACATGCCTGTCCCTTTCTTGAAAAAAATCACCCTTCTATAAACCATTTATAAACACATCCCATTCCTCCAAGCAACATCAAGCTATATCCCGAAATGCCTAACCAATCCGCTTGCAGGTGGTTGTTGTGTCCGTTATTGTGGGGGGTGGATGCTTGTTCTTGGGAGATACCAAAGACAGTATCGCGCCTATGCAGCTTACCGCTACTTCCATCTCCCGTATCAGGGTAGAGAGAAGGGCAAGCAGGAGCAGGCTGTAGGTCAGGACTTGGAGACGGAGTGGTTGGATAGGGAGACGGGCAGGGACAGCCATCGGTAGCCGTTCCCGGCTTGCGCGGGAAGATAACCCGGGCAAGGACAGTAAGTAAATGTAGAATTGTTTCAAGGACTTTCATATTAGAAGATTAAATAAAGATGAATAAATTCGGGAAATAATATAATAGTTGACAATTGACAGTTGACAACTGACAGTTGGGCTTCGCGTTCGGTGTACAAATCGGCTGAAGGCCGAACTAACTGTCAACTGTCACTTGTCAACTGTCAACTTTTCTGAATTTCCTGAACCCTTGCGGTTCAGGAAATTCAGAACTCACCTCTGCATGGTTGGATTTTGAAGTCGGGCATTCGCCCTGCCATATGGAAGGGCCGATGAAAGCCATGCGGAACCGTCTTGTATTCCCGATACGCGATGAAGAGGGGAGGCTGGTAGGCTTTGCCGCCCGGCGTTTGTCGGACGGCAATCCGGATATACCCAAGTATATCAATTCGGCGTCGAGCGACCTGTTCCATAAAAGCGAATTGCTCTACGGCCTTTACCGGGCGAAGGAGGCTATCCGCCGTGAAGGTAGTGTCTTTGTGGTGGAGGGCTATAAGGATGTGTTGGCGATGCATGCGGCTGGCTTTACCCATACGGTGGCACTTTGCGGTACGGCGCTTTGTCCGGGACATATAGCCCTGCTTCGGAAATATACCTCGTCCGTCTATTTGATGCTGGATGGCGATAAGGCGGGCAGGAAGGCTGCGGAGAAGGTCTCCGCTATGCTGTTGGAAGCTGGTCTGGAAGTGTTTTGCATGCATTTGCCGGAAGGAGAAGACCCGGATTCGCTGTTCCGCCGTTTGGGAAAGGAGGCGTTTGTCTCTTTTATCCGGAAAGCGGTGGAGGAAACGGCGCCTTCGGAAGAACAGGTTTTGCTGCAAAGGTTACGCAAGGGCGTCCGCCTGTTGGCTGTGGCTACCGAGCCGGCAAAGCGGAAGCGTTTGCTGGAGACGATGCATCTTTGTTTGTCCGGCCTTGCCGGCTTGTCACGTGATGCCGGCCGTCCGGCAACCATGGATTGGAGGTGGGTATGAACCGTTGGTTTGACGAAGAACAGAAATGGAAAAGCCGCTGCCTCTCTTTCCGGCGGCTGGGGATGATGTATAGCCCTGACGTGACTCCCGCAGTGGCTTCCCGGCGGCTGAAACGGTGGATATTGACGAACCCGGAGTTGCCTGCCTTGTTGGCTGCAACCGGCTGGACACCTTCCCAACGGATATTGAATCCCCGGCAGGTGTCCTGTATCGTGGAGGTGCTGGAAACGCCTTGATATGTTGAAACAAATCAATCAAAAATAAAAACGATGAAGTATTTAAAATTGACGCTGGCGTGTGCGGCGGTGGTCTTTACCGCCTGCTCATCGCCCAGGAAAGTATTGTACTTTCAGGATGTGGCGCCTCAGAGTGCGCAGGAAATCGCTCAGAAGTACGAAGCGGTAATCCATACGGACGACCAACTTGCTATCATGGTGAACTGTAAAGACCCGGAGTTGGCGATGCCGTTTAATATGCCGATGGTAACGTATCAGGCGGGGACAAGCGGGACGTCTTACGGTCAGCAACGGATCTTGGGGTATCTGGTGGATGCGAACGGGAATATCGACTTCCCTGTGCTCGGACGTATCCATGTGGATGGGTTGACCCGTTTGCAATTGACGGACTTAATCCGCAAACGGCTGATGGACGAGGATTTGATAAAAGACCCGATAGTGACGGTACAGTTCCTGAACTTCAAAATCTCAGTCATGGGTGAAGTCGTGCGTCCGGGCAGTTTCAATATCACGGGCGACCGTATCACGCTGCTCGAAGCGCTCAGCATGGCAGGCGACCTTACCATCTATGGGAAGCGCGACCGAGTGGCGGTAATCCGTGAGAAGGACGGCGTACGTTCGATCCGTTACCATGACCTCCGCTCGTCCGATCTCTTTCTCTCGCCGGACTATTATCTGCAACAAAACGACATTGTGTATGTCGAACCCAACAAGGCGCGTGTGGGACAGAGCGAAATCAACCAGAACAACTCGGTGGGCACATGGCTGTCGGCGGTATCGGTACTGGCATCGGTAATTTCTCTGGTGGTCACGGTCACGAAATAGACGCGAATAATTATTGACGCGGATGACGCGGAAAACGCGGATTAAATACAGGATAAAAAATGTGTGGATAAAGAATCTTATTTTCTTAAATCCGCGTTTTCTGCGTCATCCGCGTCAATAACTTAGTGTCTGATATCCGTGTCTAATAACAACTTCGCGTCAGCAAATAAAAACAAACTTACAAAAGAAATAGCGAATGGAATTGAATCAGGAATTTCAGAATATACAGCAGCAGGAGGAAGAAGAGGGTTTGAACCTGGGTGATATGGTGCGTATTGTCCGTGCGAACTGGCATTGGTTTGCCTTGTCGGTAGCGGCATGCCTGCTGGTGGCATTTATTTATATCCAGTGGGCGCCTAAGCAGTATGTGCGTACGGCAACGGTACTGATAAAGGACGATAACAAGGGAGCCGGGGCAATGAGCGAGGCTTCTGCTTTCTCCGACCTCGGCATGTTCAGTATGAAGAGCAGCGTGGACAATGAGGTGCTGGTTTTCCAGTCCAAACAATTGATGCAGACTGTTGTGAAACGTTTGAAACTGGATATCGGTTATACGGTGAAACAGGGGTTGAGGACGGTCGAGTTGTATACGCAAAGCCCCGTTTGCTTATCCTTCCCGGATGCGGAACCGAACCAAAAGTTTTCCCTTAAAGTGACTCCTTTGGATGAGCATAAGGTGAATTTGTCTTCTTTTGAGGCGGACTCGGTGGATGTGTCGGACGCTATCCCCGCTATGTTGGGGGATACGGTACAGACGCCGTTCGGCAGGGTGGTGGTGACGCCTACCCTGTACTATACCGGGGCCTATTTCGGTGAAAGCATAGCCGTAAAGAAGTCCGACCGTGACGAGGTGGTACAGCATTTCAGCAAGCTGTTGCAGGTGGCGCTCGCCAGCAAGACGGCAACGATAATCAACCTGAGCTTGCAGGATGTGTCCGTTTCCCGTGCGGAGGATTTAATCAATACGCTGATAGCCGTTTATAATGAGGATGCGGTGAATGACAAGAACCGTATCACGGTAAACACCTCGGAGTTTATCAACGACCGCCTGATAATCATCGAAAAGGAATTAGGGAGCGTGGACTCGGATATCGAAGCCTTCAAACGCGAAAACCGGTTGACCGATATCGTCTCGGAAACCGGCATGTACCTGAAAGAAAGCAGCGATTACAATAAAGAGGGCTTGGGATTGGAGAACCAGTTGACTTTGGCGCGCTATATCCGCAGTTACCTGACCGACCCTACAAAAGAAGGGGAGTTGATACCAGCCAATACCGGCATCTCCGATACGAATGTGGAATCCCAGATAACGGAATACAATACGATGCTGTTGAAGCGCGACCGTCTGGTGGCTGGCAGCAGCAACCGCAACCCGGTGGTGATGGATTTGAACCAGTCGCTTGTAGCGCTCCGGCAGACGATTATCCGCTCGGTGGACAACCTGATTGTCAGCCTCGATATCCAGGACAGGAATGTGAAGGCGCGTGAGGCGCAGACCGCCAAGCGTATTGCAGCGGTACCGGGACAACAGAAACAGGTGCTGACCATCGAACGGCAGCAGAAGATAAAGGAGGAACTGTACCTTTACCTGTTGAACAAACGGGAAGAGAATGCCCTGTCGCAGGCCATCACCGAAAGCAATGCCCGTATAATCGACCCGGCAACGGGAAGCAAGGAACCTGTGGCGCCTAAATCCCTGATGGTGATGCTTGCGGCATTTATATTGGGTTGTATGCTTCCGGCGGGTGTGTTATGGTTGATGAATACGGTAGATACGGCGGTACGTGTGCGTCGTGATGTGGAAGAGAAGGTAACGATTCCGTTCCTCGGAGAGATTCCGGAGAGGGAGCGGAAGAAGAAACTGTTTGGCTGGAAGGGTAAGAACGACAAGGGCGGGGAAGATAAAGGGGCAATCGTGGTTCGTGAGGGCGGTCGCGATTCGGTGTCCGAGGCGTTCCGCATAGTCCGTACCAATATGGATTTTATGCGTGTGAAGGCGAAAGACATGAAGGTGGTGATGTTTACTTCGCTCAATGCCGGTTCGGGCAAAACCTTCGTTTCGATGAACCTTGCCATGAGCTTTGCGCTTGCCAAGAAGAAGGTCGTCCTTGTCGACCTCGATATTCGTAAGGGTACCCTTAGCTCCCGCGTTCACAGCGCGAACGCGGGAATGACCAACTATCTGTCCGGTAAAGTTGAAAAGTCAGATGATATCATCTGTAAAAACGAATTGCATGAGAACCTCGACATCATCCATGCGGGCCCTGTTCCCCCGAATCCTGCCGAGCTATTGCTTAGCGACCGTCTGGATAAACTGGTGGCGGAGCTGAAAGAACGGTATGATTATGTTATCCTGGATAATGTCCCCGGTGGTGTGGTGGCGGATGCGGCGATTGTAAACCGTGTGGCGGAACTCACAATCTATATCATCCGTGCGGGTCTGTTCGACCGTCGGCAGTTGCCTGAGCTGGAACGTCTGTACCGTCAGGAGAAATTCCGTAATCTTTGCCTTATCCTGAATGGTGTCCGCTACAAACGTAGTGGGTACGGGTATGGATATGGGTATGGTTACGGATACGGGTATGGATATGGCAACGAGCATGATAAGAACAATGTGTAAAAAAGCTATTACTGAACGCTGATGACGCAGACTACGCAGATTTACGCAGATTCTTTGTTGAAAAAATATGGTCTGCGTAAATCTGCGCTCCTAATATAGACTTTTGATATATTCATTCAAAAAAATATTTTATGTTCTCCTTGTTTTCACGAAAGCGAAATATCCTCGACACAGACTTGTTGGCAAATAAGACGGATATTCACTGCCACCTTTTACCCGGTGTGGACGATGGTGTCCGTACGGAAGCCGAAGCGGTTGCCTCGTTAAAGGCATTGAATGAAAGCGGTATCGCCCGTTTTGTCTTTACGCCTCATGTGATGGAGGAGATGCCGGATAATACCGCATGTCATCTACGGCAACGTTTTGAGTCGTTTTGCGCCCTTGTTCCTTTAGGAATAGAGGTAAGGCTTGCAGCCGAATATATGCTCGATGGTTGTTTTCGCAATCATTTGGAATCCGGTCCGTTATTGATGGGCGGCGGTCATGTGTTGGTTGAGACTTCTTACCTGTCGGCGCCTCCGGATATGCGGCAGCTTCTTTACGAAGTGGTACTTGCCGGATATACGCCTGTCATCGCCCATCCCGAACGATATGTCTATATGGAAGGCGGAGGGTATGGCAAGTGGAAAGAAGCCGGTTGCAAGTTCCAGTTGAACCTGTTGTCGCTGGGTGGCTATTACGGCAGGTATGCCTATGAGGTATCGCACAAGCTCCTGAAAAAGGGGATGTATGATTATGCAGGAACGGATTTCCATAACCTGAAAAAGCATAGCCGGGGAATGGAACATCTGCAACTTACTGCTTCAGAGCAGAAATTTGTCGGACAGCTATTGGAAAACAATAAAACCTTGTGGTAGTAAAAGATATCCGAAACCTTACCCTTTAGTATTATACAATATTTAAAATTGGTCTGGAACGTTTGGGATGTGATATCTCGAACGTTCCTTTTTAGTTATTTATTTACCACGAAAATATTACTTACAGATACATCCCGATAAGATTTATCTATTGCGTATAGAAATTCCCCGTTCTTCCATACGGTAGGAGTCTTTCTTTTATAATCTTCATCATATTCGTACCCGAGTGTATATATATCGTTACCGGCAATATAGATTGATAACTCATTTACATTTTCCATTTCATACAGGACTTTTCCATTCTTCCAAACATGGGAAGTTTTTTTATCATCCTTAAATGTAGTTCCTGCTGCATATATATCATTTCCGGATACGGCTATAGAACCGACAATAGTAGCTGTTAATTGATACAAGACTTTTTCGTTTTTCCATATTATGGGAGTTGTTTCATTTATGGCTGTATAAATATCGTCATTAGATGCACATATAGAGTAGGCAGAAGCGAATTCTGTTCCGTTTGTCTGATACATAGCATTGCCATTGATCCATACTGTAGCTCTGCTTTTTGAATTTAGAGCTTCAAATCCTGCTGTATAAATATAATTATTATAAAGATAAATAGCATTAGCTTTCGAATATCCAAACGGATTTGCTCTGTACAGAACTTCTCCATTTTTCCATACAATAGCTTTCGATGTTTCCAAACCTTCATATCCTGTGGTATATACATCTGCTCCGGATACATAAATACTTGTGGCTTCAGAGTAAATTTTTCTATCCGTTTGATATAATACCTCTCCGTTTTTCCATACTTTGGCAGTGGATATGATTCCTATATTTTCACGTCCTGCCGCATATACATCGTTGCCGACAACATAGATTGAATTGATATGGTTGTTATCGCCTTTTTTAGTCTGGAATAGAACTTCTCCGTCTTTCCAGATAGTAGCCGTTCCTTCATGGCCCATAAGTTCAGTACTTGCAAAATAGATGGTTCTGTTATCATCCGTTCGATTTTTTCTATCGTCTTCTTTCTGACAGGAAATTAAAGTACTAAGGATAATTGTTAGGGGGATTAAGAATGTTTTCATTGGAGAGGATTTTTAATTGTTGTATTAGATTTTTTGAAAAATAAGGAATGAAAAAGTAGTTAGTTGATTTTAATGTTGTTCATGTAATACTTGGGATTATTGGGTTTGAATATAAATATTATTAGATATGAATTAATGATTGAAAATGTCTGATATGGTTTAAATTGAGAATTATACAAATAAAATAAAATGCACGAAACAATACAAAAAATAAATTGTTTTTTAGAATATATTAATGTATTTGTTGTGTAAGAGAAATATTTAGCAAACGTTAAACAGAGAAACATTTCTCTTTTCATTTGTTATTTGTAGTATGACGTACTAATAACAATAAATTATGAAAAAGAGCTTTGTTTATGTGACCCTGTTGTTGATGGGAGTTTTGACTTCCTGTGGTAAAGAGCATTCCAATGAGATAGATTTAATCGTTCCTTTCTATCAGAATCTGGGTGTAGAGTATGATATGACTGCTAATAAAACCTATGCCGGGGCGAATTTCAATAAGAAAGACAGTGTAGGGGCCAACCTGAAACTTCCTGCCGGTGCGGTATTGATTAACGGGGAAGAACCGTTGTTTGAGAATATTGGAGTTTATTTTTATAAGGCGTCTTTTGACGGGTTGCAAAATGTGACCTTTACTTTTAATCGTTCCAAAGAGCAGGTTTTTGTAAACAAAGTATCGACGAGTGATGCAATACCTATCGATATTCCGATGACGTTTACTGCTATCGATGGGAATGGTACAACGGTGCTGACCTGGGATGGCGATCCGGTTGCCAAAGGCGAATATGTGGCATTGCGTCTTGAATATAAAGGAGGCAATCTTCAACTGTATAACCGGGATGAAGGCGGGCAGTCTATTTCCATCCCTTTCAATAACCAGACAGGGGCAACGGATGCGACGCTGTATCTAAGCCGGGTTACAACTCATCCTTTGCAGCAGAGCAATGGCAGTGCAGGAGGGAAGATTGACGTGTCGTATACGATAAGCAAGAAGGTGGCTATCCAGTAAGTGGATAAGATGTATTCCCCGGACGAAAGGATTGGATATAATACATCATATGGCAACATTATGCAAGGATATATTGTCTAAAGATTATTTATCGGTAATAAATGGATGATTTACTGAATATCCCTATTTGAAAACAGAAATTATAGACTTGTATCGCATCGAAAATTAAGTGTAATAACTAAACTTTTTTTGCACCTTGAAATACAACGGGTGTGAGATTTTAACAGTTGAAAAATTGTTATATGCTAACTATTATAAACATTAAATAGTAGACCTTTTTCATTTACAACTGTTTTCTATATGAAACCATGTACTAACTAATACCAATGTAAGATGAAAAAGAACCTTATCTATTTAGCCGTATTGTTGGTAGGAGCTTTAGCTTCTTGTAGCAATAATTCCAATGAGATAGGTCAGATTGTACCTTTCTATCAGATCCTGGGTGTAGAATATGATGCCACTCATAATGAAACCCATGCCGGGGCAAACTTCAAAAGAAATGATATTGAAGGAACTAACCTGAAATTGTCGTCCGGTGCTGTATTGATAAACGGAATAGAACCGTTATTTGAAACTTCAGGGGTTTATTATTATAAAGAATCTTTTAAAGGCTTACAGGATGTAACTTTTATTTTGTCCCGTTCGCAAGACCGTGTTTTTGTAAATAAGACATCTCTGATTGATGCGACCTTTATCGGTATTCCGGAAACGTTTACTTCGATAGACAAACATGAAACGACAGTATTGGCTTGGGAGGGTGCTCCGATTGCCAAGAATGAATATGTGATAGTCCGCCTTGAATGTAACGGTGAAACTTATAAATTTTATAACCGGAGTGTAGGCGAAAAGTCTATTGCGATAGATATCGACGAGGATATGACTACAAAGGATGCTAAGTTGTATCTGGGCCGTGTATCTTCTAATCCTTTGCAACAAAATGATAATAATGCAGGTGGCAGGATTAATGTGATGTATACGGTAAGTAAGCAGGTTACTATCCGATAAACGTATATTGGGGCATGGATTACATGGTAATTCGTGCCCTTATTTTATTTATATCCGGTAAGGAATTTCTCCTTCTTCCGTAAGGAGCAGTATGGAAAGTTTGCCTTCCGGGAAGAGCGGAGAGCCATGAGCATAACATTTTTGCAAAAGGAGCGGGAAGAAACGGGACTGGTCTGAGGCGGAAAGCGATTGCCAGAGTTCGCGTGCCAGCGTGAGCCGTTCTATTTGTTCAAGAGAGGCGGGAGAGCATCCGGCTTCTGTGGCCAGCTCTTTCAGGAACTCTTTATTCATCACTACTTTTTTACTGTGTGTGTCGAGTGCACCTTTCGCAAGTTTTACGGCTTTGCCTAACATGATGCCCAGGATAAGTTTCGGGAAATGCAGGCTTGCCGCTATCCGGATTGTTTCTCCGATGAAGTTGCCATAATGGACAAACGCCTGTGGCGGAAGGTTGGCAGCTTCGTGCTGTGCGATATAACTTTTCAGGAAACGTTCGCTCTTTGCCCCTGAGTTGATGACCAGGGTTTCGCATCCGATGGCTTTGGCAACTTCCGCTTCTTTACGGATAGAGGCAATAAATGCGTCGTTGGAGAAAGGCCGCACAATACCTGAGGTACCGATGATGGAAATGCCGCCTTTGATACCCAGTTTGGGATTGAAAGTCCGTTTTGCCAGTTCACGTCCTCCGGGTACGGAGATTGTCACGGTGATTTGCCCGTTGAAGTGCGGATGGCTTTGCCTGAGAACAGTTGTCAGTTCGTCGGTTATCAAACGGCGTGGTGTCGTGTTGATTGCCGGACCGCCGATTTCCAGTCCGAGACCGGGAAGGGTAACGGTTCCTACGCCTTCGCCGGCTTTGAAAAGGATGGAGGGCGTATCAACCGTTTCCGTACTTTCCTTAGACGGAGATAGTTCTACTTCTACAATGATTTGACATCCGTTGGTGACGTCCGGGTCGTCTCCCGCATTTTTTATAACCGTACATCTGGCACTGCTTGTTGTCCATTCCGTATGGGCAACAGGTAGGGTGATGATTTGTCCGGAAGGCAGGGTGATGGCACTTTCCGTTTGTTCCTGCTTGCTTAGCAGGGCGTACAGGGCGGCTTTGGAGGCAGCTGTGGCACAAGCACCTGTGGTATATCCGCTGCGTAGCGGAAGGAAACTGGGGAGCAGGCGGTATATCTCTTTCCGGAGGCTTTCCGTATCGCTTACTGTGATAAAGGTATCGGGAAGAGCCGGACGGCAGATTACATAGACAGGGATACCCGCTTGTCGCGCTGCTTCCGTTTTTTCATTGAACAGGCCGCTTTCCCCGCTTTCTTTGGTTAAGATGGCATCGGGATGAAGTTGGTCGAGCAGCTTTTTCTCCTCTTCTCCTTCATGGAAAAAGACAAGACGTTCGGGAGGAAAACCGCTTTTCCCGGCTAAGTCTATCGATTCTTTCCGGTCGAGGATACGGAACCAACAAGGGGTTTGTTGCCAGTAATCACGCAGTTTGGAGATGGTCTTCACTCCGGTAAGCGCCAGCAGGTTTTTGATACCGTCGGCTTGCAGGCGTTGTATGGCTTCATCGTAGCCGGAACACCAGATAAATGCAGTATCCCGTACCGGGTATTGACGTTCGAAACGGATAACGGGCAGGGAAAGACGAGTAGCCACTGCTGCTACGGTAGTATGCAATTGGATGGCAAAAGGGTGGGCGGCATCTATCAGCAGGGAGATTTGATTCTCCCGGCAGAACCGTTCCATTTCTTCTTCCTGCATCGCTCCGGCAAGGCGTATGGCATAGGTGGAACCGATTGCCTGCATCTTGCTTACGGTGGAGTAGAAGTAAGGTTTGTTTGCCTCGTCCGCCACCTGTATGGCTTTTCGCCCTTCGGTTGTTCCTCCCAGTATCAGTATCATTTTATTTACGGAAAAGATGTTTGAATTCGTCTGCATATAAGCGGGAAAGACCTTCCCGGTTGTCGATGGCATCACCTACTACCAACAGGGTGGTGAGGGTCAGGTGGTTGTCTTTTACGATACGAGCCAGATCTTTCAGTTCGCCCCGGTAGATGCGTTCGTCTTTCCAGGTGAGTTTGTAGCAGGCGGCAACCGGGGTTGTAGGCGGATAATGTTCCAGCAGTTCTTTCTGGACCTGCTCTGCGATACCGGCACTCAGGAAGATACACATGGTGCTTTGGCTTTGAGCCAGCTTATGCAATTGTTCTTTTTCCGGCATAGGGGTACGCCCTTCTCCACGGGTAAGGATGATGGTTTGTACCTTTTCCGGGATGGTGAACTGGGAACGCAGGGCGGCAGCGGCAGCCTGGAACGAAGAAATTCCAGGGGTGATATGGTAGTCCATTCCGTATGCGTCGAAGAAAGCCATTTGCTCCTGGATAGCTCCGTAGATACATGGGTCGCCGGTATGCAGGCGGACAACGAATTTGCCTTTGTCGTAGAACGTTTTCATCAGGAGGAATTGTTCTTCCAGGTTCATATCGGCAGAGCTGCGGACTGTCGCACTTTTCTTGGCACAGAATGTCAGTTCTTTCGGGACAAGACTGCCTGCATACAGGATAAGGTCTGCCTTTTCCAACATACGGCGTCCACGGATGGAAATAAGTTCGGGGTCGCCCGGTCCGGCTCCTACGATTTCAATATGGCCTCTCTTTTCAGGGATAGCGATGGCATAGGTGAAGTCGTTGCAGTCGCCTAACTTCCCTTTTTGTTTGCCAACCAGTAGCCTGCCGTTGGCGGCTGCATAACATGCCGCAGCTTCGGAAACGCTGGAAGAACCTGTTACTTCCGCTACCTTTTCGGACGGATTAGGAATATCCATGCGGGCAAGTTCTTCTGCCGGATAAGTTTGGAAAGGCACTTGCAGTTTCTCTGCCAGTTGCAATAAGATGTTCTCTTCTTTTTTCAGGTCGATGGAAGCAACGGAGGCTATTGCTGCCGGATGGATGGCTTGTAGCATACAGGTATCCATTATCTGGCGGAAGAAGACATCGAATGAACCGTCCAGTCCTTTTTTACATCCGGCTCCGAGGGTAAGTATCCGGGGTACGAATGCCAGTACCGGAGTCTCGAATGTATGAATGAACGGGCTTATGGTGATGACCCACGCGTATTTTTTATCGTCGATAGTATCTGCCGTATGGAAGATTTCGACATGTTCCGGGCAGGTATCCTGAAGATAGGCTGTCCCTTCGTCTTCCGTTTCTATCAGTAGGGCAAAAGGTTTGCGGTTGACGAAGTCCGTGATACAGGCATTCATCACTTTGGGTTTATTGTCCGTACTGCCGGAGATGAGTTCCGTATAAAAAGCAAGCGGGTCTGTCCCTTTTGTAACAGGTTGCTCATAAATGAAACTTTTCCAGTTGTAGGTTCCTCCCAAAGTGTCGAGCGCCCAAAGGCCGGTATTGTCGCTCCGGGTGGTGACGATGGCTTCGGCTTTGAGTAACCGGGCAAGTTCGAGGCTGAACTCGTTGGCTCCGCCGATATGACCGGATAGAACCGGGATGACGAATTTGCCGGTACTGTCGATACAAATAACGGCAGGGTCGGTATATTTACTGTCTATATAAGGGGCAATGCTGCGTACACAGATACCCATTGCTCCGATGAACAGGATGGCGTTTGTCCGGGGAAACAGTTCTTTGGTTGTTTCTTCAAATGAAATAACGGGCAGGGTTCCGTCTTCTCCGTTCTTGCTATAGAGTTCTGCTGCCGGATACTGTTCTTTTATTTTGTATGCCAATGGCATGCTGTCCGCCGATACGATGATGACGGCCAGGGATTGTATAGGATTCATTTTTCTTCTTTTATTGTACGGATGATACAAATCGGGTTATAGGAGTCTACCGTGATATGCGTTTCCACAGGATGCGGGAAACCGTTTTCCCTGATAGCTTCTGTAAACAAAGCATAGCTTTCGGCTGAAACAGAATTGAAGACGAGGGTACCGCCTGCTTTCATTTTGCCGGCTACCTTTTTGACTATCTCTTTCAGTTTTCCGCCATGTCCGCCGATAAAGACGGCATCGGGAGGCGGCAGCTTGCTGATATCTTCTTTCAGGAAATCCCCTATGTGCAGGTCGATACCCGGAGCGGAGAACCGCCTGCAATTCTTTTCTACAATTTCTTTACAGGCTTCCCGTATTTCAAAGGCATGGATATGCAAATGGGGATATTGTCTTTTGGCTTCGATGGAAACGGAGCCGGTACAGCAGCCGATATCCCAGAAACAACTGCTCCGGTGTAGTTGCAGTACACTCAGGTCGAGCAGGCGTACCGGTGATTTGGTAATCATTTTCTCCCGTCCGTCCAGATGGATAAAGGAACTGTCCGGTATGCCGGCTGCCGGCCTGTATTGTTCGTGTCCGGATATACGTTGGAGCAGTATGCAATTCGGGGTATCGAATGTCGTTTCTGCAATTTCGGAAAGGGAGGAGATACGGAATATCTGTTCTTTTTCCCGGTTACCTAAATGAGTACCGATATACATCTGATACCGGCTGAAATTATATTCCAGCATTCTGGATGCAATGGCAGCGGGGGTATGGACGTGGTCGGTCAGCAGACCGACCAGTGGAGCGTTTTCGATAAAAGCCCGGTCCATTTCATGCCAGGAACGTCCTGTCACCGAAACGGCGTGCATCTCCTGATAAGGCAGTTGGAGCCTGTGGGCAAGCAACTGCAGGGAACTGAATGCCGGGAATATCTGCAAGGAAGCATCCGGCATCCTTTTCCGGATGGTGGAGGCAAAGCCGAAGAACAACGGGTCGCCGGAGGCAAACACTACGATGTCTTTTCCTTCAAAGGAAGCGTATTGTTCGAACACGTTATCTAACGGGGCTTTGATGTCAATCCATACGGCGTTGGCGGGCAAGAGCGGCATAACGATTTCATGCTGCCGCAAGCCTCCGGAAAAGACCGTATGTTGTTTGATAAGGTCCTGTATTTCTTCCGGAAACCGGGGTGTCTGGTTGTCGTCCAGTCCTATTATATGGAAATGTATCATACGTCCCGTCCCGGTTTTAATTGTTCGGCATCGTTATAACAAAGGATGGAGTTTACCAGGGTTGCCGCCAGGTTGCTGCCGCCTTTCCGTCCTTCCACTATCAGTTTGGGGATGGAGGTAAAGGGCTTTACCATATGTTTTGATTCCTGTACATGTACAAAACCGACGGGAGCGGCAATGATACCGCTTGGCCGGGCTTTCCCTTTGCGGATCAAATCACAGAGTTCCATCAATGCGGTAGGGGCGTTCCCGAATACATACAGGGCATCGGGATGCTCTTCTACTGCCAGACGTATGCCAGCCTGGGTACGGGTGATGCCTTTGGAGGCGGCAAGTGCTTCGGTACTTTCGTCTCCCAGGTAACATTTAACGGAGATACCCATTCGCTGCAAAGCGCCTTTACGGATACCGGAGGCTGCCATCGTAACGTCTGTAATAATCGTCCGGCAGGTCCCGGAGACAAATTTGTCGTAAAGGGAACTGACCGCATTGTCATCTATGCAAAGAATATTTTCCATATCGAAATCGGCCGTTGTATGGATGGCATGCAGTAAGGCCCATTTCTTATCGAGCGGGATTTCTTTGTTTTTAAGTTCTTTCTCGATGGTACGGAAACTCTGTATCATGATATGCTGTCCCTTGCGCAGGGAACCATCCGCATCCGAAGGTTGTGTATCCCGATAGTAGCCGCGCGGGGTAATGATTGTTTCTCCAAAACGGTAAGACTGGGAGTTACCGATAAGGATGACGGTAAACATATCTATTTGCTCCGGGTCAAATTCCCCGAGGGTAGTGATCTGTACTTCCTGTTCTTCACGTCCGGCTTGCCGTACATAACCGACCGGGGTTTCGGGGGAACGTTCGGCAAGGAACAATTCTTTTAAGCGGTAGAGTTGCCAGTAACGTCCTTCACTTTTGGGATTGTAGACGGCTGTGACGAAGTCCGCCATAGCAGCCGCTTTGATACGTTGTTCGATACGTTCCCAGGGAGTCATCAGGTCTGATAAGGAAATGACGCAGAAGTCGTGGCCGATAGGAGCACCCAGCAGGGAGGCTGCCTTCTGGAAGGCGCTGATACCGGGAAGTACTTCGATTTCCATGTCGGTTCCTTTTTCCCGTTTCATTTCATAAATCAGCGGGGCCATGCCGTAGATACCGGCGTCTCCCGAACTGATAACGGTTACTGTATTTCCTTCCGATGCCAGGTTATATGCTTGTTCTGCACGGGCCTTTTCCCGTTTCATACCGGTATCGATACATTGTGTACCGGGACGAAGGATGTCTTGTATAAAACGGAAATAGTATTTATAGCCGACAATAATATCCGATTGCTTGATAGCGGATAAAACAGCCGGAGTTATGTCTGCCTCACTGCCGGGACCGATTCCGGCTACTATTATTTTTCCTTTACTCATTGTTGTTGATATTTAAGTCAAAGATATAATTTATTCTTGTCTCTTCTTTCTTCTTGATTTTCTTTTGATGTATTTAAATCCAAGCCATACACCGGTTGCCGAGCATATGGTTCCGCCTGTCATTAGTATCCAGACCATTATACTCCAGAGAAGGGTATGGTTGGCCATCCAGGGGAAATAGAGTGTATGCAATCCCATATAGAGAAAATGACGCATACGTGTATTGTTATTGTAATAGCGGGTGTTTCCGGTTTGGGGTTCGATGTAATAGGCACTCCGGTCTTTGTTGTCCACTTGTACACGATAGACGGGTAGGGGGAGTGCTTTCTTCCGGGAGATATAATGGTTATCGTATGCTGTAATTTCTTCGGCAGATAAATTATTTTCCGGGTGGATTGCTTGCACCAGCTTCTTGCAGAAGTCTTTGTCGAGTGTGAATAGCCGGGGATATGAACCGGATACTGTCATCAGGCGGGTGGTATTGTCTGTATATACTTTATACAAGGGCCGGTTGCCTATGCGGACCCATTCTATCCGTTTGATGCTGTCGCACGACCGGACCAGTTGCCGGTAGTCCGAATGAAAGCCGGCAGGGTCGAGGATTCCTCCCTGAATGTCTGTGTCTGTTTTCGACTGGTGATGTACGGGAATCATCCATTCCGGTACTTTTTGTAAGGACATGTATCCGCTGAACATCCAGGTGAGGACGAACAGCCCGAATACGAAACCGGTGATATGATGCCATTTATAAACAGGTTTTTTATAAGGGGAAGCGATTGTCTTACTTCTTTTCCAGTTTCTGTAATACACCCGGATGCCGACTATGATACCGAACAGGCAGGCAAAGCAACAGAAGCCGGATAACCAAAGTACGGTATTTACCCATGCTTTCCCATTGTTCGTATCGCGTAATGTCACGACATAGACCCAATGGGGGATAGGTCCCAGCCATGCCCAGAAACGGCTGTCCTTATCGGTAAGCTGGAGGGTGTCACCGGTCCGGGAAGATAGATAGAGTGTTTCTTCTTTATCACTGGCAAAGTGGAATTTGTAGACGGGCATGTCTTTTTTCATTCTTGGGTAAGGTATCCATACGTCGATGGCGTTTATGCTGTCGACGGATGCAATTTCTCCCTGGCTATAGGGGGCGGCAATAAGGGAAAGTTGTGCAGGGTTGACTTTTGTATAGGGAATAATCCGGTTGCTATCGGCGTAACAACGAATTTCATCGCTTGCTATTTTCAATGTAAAACTTGTTTTGCCTGCTTGTTTTTCTACACTGAGTGACAGGATACTGTCGGAAGGAATAGCTATTGCAGACAGGAGCTGTTGCAAGGAGGGCAGGTTGTTGTCCAGTGCGGCTTGTTTTTCCATTTTCCGGGAAACGGACAACCGGGGGAAGGTGTGGTAAATCATAACGAGGCCGGACAGGAACCACATAAGGAAAAGCATACTGAGGAGTGTCCCCAGTATGCGATGTAATTTTATAATGAATCTGTTCATCATTTTCTTAGATATAAAATCCTAATGTAACTGATACATTTCTCTTTTCCTCAGGGATGAACTGTGTGCTGTTTACCGCATTTCTGAAGTATGTTTTATTGAACAGGTTGTTCACGTTCACCTTGATTTGATATTTACGGTATTTATACTTTGCCATCAGGTTGGCGATGGCATAAGGATCGTATGCAATCGTATTGTCCGCCGTAGCAAATGCCTTGGATGAGTATTCAGCTCCGACAGCCACTGAAAGTCCGTTTAATGTCCGGCTGGAGAAATCGTAGAAGACCCATCCGTAAGCCATGTGTTTAGGAGCTTGTGTGTGGTATTTGCCTTTCAGGTCGTTTGTCATATAGTCGTTGGTTGCATATTCACGGTATTTTGTTACGTTGAATGTGTAACCGGCTGTGATACTCAAATCTTTGACAGGGCTGTAGTTTACATCCAGTTCCAAACCTTTGGAATCGGCAGAACCTACCTGTCCGGAGATTCGCATGTCTTCGTAGGTTCCCAGGCTTTGTACCATATTGTTCTTACGGATATAGTAGGTTGCAAGGTTTACCTGCAGGCTGTTTGCCAGGTCGAGGTGGGAACCAAATTCAAACTGGTAACCTGTTTCCGGATCGAAGATATTGTCTCCGTTCGGATAGATGCGTTCTCCTTTATTATTGATGTAGATAGTCGCATCGTTGGCAATGGTACGGCTCGGTTTGAAATAGTTTGTACCGGAGGCAAAGATGTTGAACTGGTCATTGATATCATACACCAGACCGACACGCCAGGTAACAGAGTTGTTCTTCAGGTGTGATTTGTCACCTTTTTCCAGTACCTCTTTATTATCTGTTGTCGCTTTCTGATAATACCGGTCGTACCGGTCGTATCTCAAACCGATTAAAGTACGTAACTGGGGAATGAATTTGATATAATCCTGGACGAATACGCCATGGATATATTCATACAGATAGGTTTTTGAAGAGAACTTCGTTTCAAAAGCACCTTGGTTCAACAGTGGATTGATGGTAGAGATGACAGCCTGTTTTCCGGGTCCCCAACCGTCTTTACCTGTGGCTCCAACAGAAGCGGAATAACCGTTCCGGTTCATTAAAGTGAAGGTATATCCGGTTACGATGTTGTGTTCGATTCCTCCGGTTTTGAATTTACCGGTTACGTCGAACTGGTTCTGCAATACTTTCGCGTGGTAAGCAAAACGTAAAGGCGAATTTCTACGGATGGAGTCGAGGCAGATATATACTTTCTTGTCTCCGTTTATATAGTAGTTTTCATATCCTTTTTTAGGTGTCTCGGAAGTCAGGAATGCCAGGGATTCAGTATTGAAATAGTCGTTATCATCGTCAAAGTAGGAGAGGTATTCGGTCAGTTTCCAGTCTTTGTTGATGATATGTTTCCATTTGGCTGTGGCATTATAACCTTTGTGGGTAAGAAAGTCGGCGGGGTCGTTGTAACGCTGGCGCAGATCGATACCCTGAGGCATGTCGCCGGCATTATATATTTTAGTACCGGAAGCGTTATAGATGTCGTTCTTTACATGAGGTATACCGGTTTCCGTACCGTACCAGTCGTTGTTTCCACCTACTTTGAATTCCAGTTTGTTGCGATGGTCGATATTGTAATCGAGTGCTGCATAGAGATTGGCTGTACGGTCGTAGGAACTGCGCCATCCTTCCCCGTTTGCTATGGATGCATCGAAACGCAGGTTTAGTTTTTTGCTGATGGCTCCGCTTCCTCCGACTTGTACGTTGTAGCGTCCCCAGCTTGCTGCTCCGGCTTCGGCATTGATATGTGTTTCTGCAGAAGGTTGCTTTCTCATGACGTTGATGACTCCACCTAAAGCAGAATGACCATATAAAACAGATGCCGGGCCTTTCAGCACTTCTATTTTTTCTACTGCAGCAGTGGTGGTAGAGGTTGCAGACTGTGACAGGTTATGACGTTCGTCGCGTACGCCGTCGGTCATAAGTACAAAGTCATAGAATCCCCTCAGTTTGAATGTCTGGAAACCACCGTATGTGTTGATCGGTTTTACACCTGTGGCATAACGGGTGGCCGTTTGCAGGGTGGTCAGGGACAAATCCTGGATTAAACGGGGAGATACCTGCGATACGGCGATCGGCATCTCTTTCAAGGGAACGGGCATTTTTAGTACTTCTGTCCGTTTGTTTACGGAACTTTGTATAACGACTTCGTTAATATTGAATGTCGTATCGGCAAAGTTCGTGTATTCTTTTTTATCGTGACGTTGTGCGTATACGTTTGTCAGTTGTAACGCGGCTAAAAATAAAATGGTAATACTCTTTTTCATATACATTTGATATCTCCGATTATTCGTATTTCTCTTTTCCTTTGGCATACTCCTTTTTCTTTGCTGTAATTTCCAGATATTTGTGGTTTGCGGCAAAGCGGGCATGTTCTATGAATATATTTTGTATGTCTGGGTTTTCTCCAAGCCCTTCCATAAGCACTGTTACTTGGTATCCTTGTTCTTCCAGTTGGCTTTTCCAGTCGTCGGCAATGTCATTCTTGGCATGCTCGCCGGCAACGAACATAAATGGCATTAACATTACTTTTTTTACTCCGCTCTTTTTCAATTGGATGGCAGCATCATCGAATGATGGATAGCCTTCTATTGTTCCCACAATGAAATTGTTGAATCCTTTAGCCTTCAACATATAATCCGTCATTGCATATTGTGCGGTAGCGGGGGTATATGTACCATGTCCAACCAGGAGGGTAGCTCCTTCTTTTGCTCCTTTTTGGGTTATGGCATCAATCACCGCTTCATAGTCGGCGGGAGAGTAGAGAAGTGGTGTGCCGATTCTGATTTCTTTGAATTCTTTTTCCCACAAAGCAATATCCTTGCGCAAGGATTCCATTTCTATGCCTTCGATAATATTGGACGACTGGATAATGATGTGTGTGTATCCTTCCGCTTTTAATTGTTTCAATACTTCGTCCGGATTCTGCTTTTGTATACCACGTTTCTTCAGCCGGTAGATAACAATGCGGGATGTCCAGGCTTCACGGACTTCCGTACCGGGAAAGGCTTCTGCCATTTTCTTGTTGATGGCTTCGATGGTCCGTTCGTTCGTATCGCTATGGGTAGTACCGAAATGGACCATTAAAATAGCAACTTTGTCACCCGGTTCTGTTGTTGCAAAGATGTCAGACTTAATAAAATTGCCTTCTGCGTGTATGGATATTGTACTGAATAGAAATAAGCAGATGGGTAATAAAATAGTTTTGAATAGATTCTTCATATGAATTGTTTTGTATGGTTTCTAATTGAATATGCTTTCATCTTATTTATATGATATACATAAACGAGGTTCATATGGATGCATACGAAAACAAAGGTTTGCATCATCAATAATGCAGACTGATTGATGAGGTAGGATAATACTCCTTTGTGAAGATACTTGTGCAAAAAGCATATTCACGCTGCAACCCATAGCAAAGGCTGCCAGCAGACATCTTTTTTCCATTAAAAAGAGATAATAGTGTTTTTAATAAACCCTCCTGACCCCGGGAGAATGATATTACTTTTTGCCTGGCAGGTTTCCTGACTTAGCCTTTGGAGAGCGGCCTTCCCGTTGATAGACAGTGGCATTGGAGAACTCTCCGTTATCGTATAGGCTTTACAGTAGCGGGCACTGTTCCGGACTTGAACCGGATTCCCTTTTATACAAACCATCGGATATGGTTTATATCACCGAAGCGGGAGCAAAGATATGAAAAAATTGAATTTCATCCGGTCTGTTGTAAACAAAATGACACCGGACAACGTTTTATTTATGAACACGCCGATATAAATAACCTCTATCATACCATAGAAATTATTGAACAAAAGGTGTTTATATAAATATTATTTTTGTTAAAAACGAAAATACCGTGAAGTCATATATATTACATCTTTATTGCTTACGGGAAGATATATTTGCAAAAAGCGATTGTGAACAAACAAAAAACAGATAGATATGGTGTACGACTTGGAAATGCTGGAAAGTTTTTATGCTAACTTTCCCAAGCGGGTGGATGCAGCCCGTAAGAGAATAGGACGACCGATGACACTGGCCGAAAAAATCCTGTATGCACATTTATATGATGCGAATGAAATCCGGCTTTATAAGCGGGGTACGGATTATGTGAATTTCCGTCCCGACCGTGTGGCTATGCAGGATGCTACGGCGCAGATGGCATTACTGCAATTTATGAATGCCGGGAAAGATAAATCGGCTGTTCCTGCCACGGTGCATTGCGACCACCTGATACAGGCGAACATCGGAGCAAAAGCTGATATTGAAACCGCAACAAAAGGGAATAGCGAAGTATACGATTTCCTCAAGTCCGTTTCCGACAAGTACGGTATCGGTTTCTGGAAACCCGGAGCAGGTATCATTCATCAGGTAGTGCTCGAAAACTATGCATTCCCTGGTGGGATGATGGTAGGGACGGATTCTCATACTCCGAATGCCGGGGGACTGGGTATGGTCGCTATCGGTGTAGGTGGTGCCGACGCAGTGGATGTGATGACCGGCATGGAATGGGAACTGAAGATGCCGAAACTCATCGGTGTTAAACTGACCGGCGAATTGAATGGCTGGGCATCACCGAAGGATGTGATTCTTAAACTGGCAGGTATCCTGACCGTAAAGGGTGGGACAAATGCCATTATCGAATATTTCGGTCCGGGCGCTTCTTCTTTGTCCGCTACCGGAAAAGCTACGATATGCAATATGGGGGCTGAAGTTGGGGCTACCACTTCTTTGTTCCCGTTTGATGCGAATATGGCAGAATACCTGCGTGCCACAGGACGTGATACGATTGCAGCTTCTGCAACGGCTATCGCCGATTATCTGATGGCAGACGAAGAAGTCCGTGCTACACCGGACGATTATTACGACCGCGTAATTGTGATCGATTTATCCGAACTGGAACCTTATATTAACGGTCCTTTCACTCCGGATGCAGCTACTCCGATTTCGGAATTTGCCGCCAAGGTAAAGGAAAACGGATGGCCCCGTAAGATGGAAGTAGGCCTAATCGGTTCGTGTACCAATTCCTCTTATCAGGATTTAAGCCGTGCCGTATCCATTGCCCGTCAGGCGGGTGAGGATAGGATTCCGGTAGTTTCTCCCCTGATTATTAATCCGGGCTCGGAACAAATACGGTATACGGCTGAACGCGACGGTATCATCGGCGACTTTGAAAAAATCGGCGCCACTATCATGGCGAATGCCTGTGGCCCTTGTATCGGACAGTGGAAACGCCATACCGACGACAATACACGCAAGAACTCTATCGTCACCTCCTTTAACCGTAACTTCGCTAAGCGTGCGGACGGGAATCCGAATACACATGCTTTTGTCGCTTCACCGGAGCTGACACTGGCGCTGACGATAGCCGGCGACCTTTGTTTCAACCCGTTGACCGATACATTGAAAACAGAAGACGGCCGCGAAGTGAAACTGAAAGAACCGAAAGGCACGGATTTCCCGCCTCAGGGATTTGCCGTAAAGGATAACGGTTATCTTGCTCCGACCGGAAAACATGTGAAGGTGGTTATCTCCCCCGATTCTTCCCGTTTGCAGGAACTCCATCCGTTTGCCCCGTGGGATGGCAAAGACTTATTGCAAATGCCGCTTCTTCTGAAAGCGGAAGGAAAATGTACGACCGACCATATCTCGATGGCAGGCCCGTGGCTGCGTTTCCGTGGTCATCTGGAAAATATATCGGACAATATGCTGATGGGGGCCGTAAATGCTTTCAACGGAAAGACGAACAGCGTCCTGAACCAGTTGACGAACCAGTATGAAGCCGTATCGGCCGTAGCCAAACAATATAAGGCAAAAGGCATTTCATCTATCGTTGTAGCGGAAGAAAATTACGGAGAAGGTTCTTCCCGCGAACATGCCGCTATGGAACCCCGTTTCCTGAATGTAAAGGTTATCCTTGCCAAGAGCTTTGCCCGTATCCATGAAACGAACCTGAAGAAGCAGGGAATGCTTGCCCTCACATTTGAAGATAAGGATGATTATCAGAAAATACGCGAGGAAGACCGTATCTCGATTGTCGGTCTGCAACACTTCGAACCCGGACAGCCGCTTACGGCTATCCTCTATCATGCCGACGGAACGGAAGAGTCCTTCCAGGTAAACCATACGTATAATGATTTGCAGATTAACTGGTTTAAAGTCGGTTCTGCATTGAATGCCGCACATTGATAAGTAGTATTCCGATATACGATACACGTATGCCTCCGGTTCCGGTCACTGGAAGCGTTCAGTTCCGGTCATCGGAAAAATAACCGGGGAAATAACAAATAGATAGCTTATGGAGAAGATTGTAAAAAAAGAGGGACGATTGGTTGTCCCCAATAAAGTGACTATCCCCTATATAGAAGGAGATGGAGTGGGAGCGGAGATAACTCCCGTCAGCCAACGTATCGTGAATGCGGCAGTAGACAGGGCCTATGGTTGCAGCCGTTTCATCGAATGGAAAGAAGTCCTGGCAGGCGAAAAAGCATTTAAACAGACAGGCAGCTGGTTGCCTGACGAAACGATGGAGGCTTTCCGCGAGTATATGATAGGCATTAAAGGCCCGCTTACAACGCCTATCGGCGGAGGTATCCGTTCGTTGAACGTAGCACTTCGCCAGACACTCGATTTGTTTGTTTGCCTGCGTCCCGTCCGCTGGTTTAAAGGAATCGTGACTCCGATTAAAGAACCGGAAAAAGTGGATATGTACATTTTCCGTGAGAATACGGAAGATATTTATGCCGGTATCGAATGGCAACAGGGAACTCCCGAGGCTGAAAAGTTCCTTCGTTTCCTTACGGAAGAGATGGGTGTATCCAAGGTCCGTTTCCCCGAAACCTCAGCATTTGGCGTGAAGCCAGTATCTATTGAAGGTACGGAGCGTCTGGTGCGTGCTGCCATAGAATATGCCCTGGTACATCATCTGCCGAGTGTCACACTGGTACATAAAGGGAATATAATGAAGTTTACCGAAGGCGGTTTCAAACTATGGGGCTATGCTTTGGCAGAACGGGAGTTTCCGGATAAAACATTTACCTGGCAGCAATACGACAAGATAAAGAAGGAAAAGGGTGAGGATGCGGCAGCACAGGCTCTGCTGGGTGCGGAGAATGAAGGCAAGGTGGTTATAAAAGACGTGATAGCCGATGCATTCCTGCAAAATACATTGCTTATACCCGAAGAATATTCAGTCATAGCGACACTGAACCTGAACGGAGACTATATCTCCGACCAGTTGGCTGCTATGGTGGGCGGCATCGGTATCGCACCGGGAGCCAATATCAATTACGACAGCGGTTATGCAATCTTTGAAGCCACCCACGGCACGGCTCCGAATATTGCAGGGAAGAATGTGGTGAATCCCTGTTCGCTGATATTATCCTCTGTGATGATGCTCGAATATATGGGATGGAATGAAGCAGCCCTGTTGATTACGGCAGCGCTTGAACGTGCCTTTTCGGAAGGAAAAGCGACTCATGACCTGGCTCGTTTTATGCCGGATGGAAAGTCGATGGGTACAAAGGAATTTGGGGAATATATAGTGAGCATACTATGATTCCGGATATGAATTACATGAATAATGACTATAAAAAAGTATGACAATGAAGAAAGAGTATATCATTTATAAGCTGTCCGACGCATCCAGAGATGCCTGTAAAATAGATAACGAACTGTTCCCGATGTATAATGTGAAGCGGGGTTTGCGTAATGAAGACGGTAGCGGCGTTTTGGTAGGATTGACCAAGATTGGTAATGTAGTGGGCTACGAGCGTTTGCCGGAAGGCGGACTGAAAGCCATACCCGGTAAACTGTTCTACCGTGGTTATGATGTGGAAGACCTCGCACACGCGTTTATCAGCGAGAAACGTTTCGGTTTTGAAGAAGTAGCCTATCTGCTGCTTTCCGGCAAATTGCCAGACAAGGAAGAACTGGCAGGCTTCAAGGAATTGCTCTGCGATAATATGCCTTTGGAACAGAAGACAAAGATGAATATCCTCGACCTGGAAGGACAGAACATCATGAATATCCTGTCTCGTAGCGTACTCGAAATGTATACGTTCGATCCGAATCCGGATGATACTTCCCGCGATAACCTGATGCGTCAGTCTATCGAGCTTATCTCCCGTTTCCCTACAATTATTGCTTACGCTTACAATATCTTCCGCCATAGCCAGCAGGGACGTTCCCTGCATATCCGCCATCCGCACGAAAACCTCTCTATTGCAGAGAACTTCCTTCATATGCTGAAACGCGAATATACTGAGTTGGATGCCCGTACACTGGACTTATTGCTGGTATTGCAGGCTGAGCACGGAGGTGGTAACAACTCGACCTTTACCGTTCGTGTGACCAGTTCTACCGGAACGGACACTTACTCCTCTATAGCAGCAGGTATCGGTTCGTTGAAAGGCCCGTTGCATGGTGGTGCCAACATTCAGGTTGTCGACATGTTCCATCACCTGAAAGAGAATATCCAGGACTGGACGAATGTGGATGAAATCGATACCTATTTCATGCGTATGCTGAATAAGGAAGTATATAATAAATCCGGTTTGATTTATGGTATCGGACATGCGGTATATACCATTTCGGACCCTCGCGCCGTTGTGCTGAAAGAGCTTGCCCGCGACCTGGCAAAGGAGAAAGGGCTTGAAGAAGAATTTGCCTTCCTCGAATTGCTGGAAGAACGTGCTATCGAATGTTTCGCCAAACATAAAGGAACCAAGAAGAAAGTATCTTCCAACGTAGACTTCTATTCCGGCTTCGTATATGAAATGATCGGTTTGCCGCAGGAAATCTATACTCCGTTGTTTGCAATGGCACGTATCGTAGGATGGACAGCGCACCGGATTGAAGAATTGAACTTCGAAGGCAAGCGCATCATCCGTCCGGCTTACAAGAATGTACTGGATGAACAGGAATATATCCCTATAAAGGAACGTTGATTGATAACGACTGCTAAGGTATGGCTTTTTCGAATCATAGTTATGATTTTCCAAAATGATAACTATGATTTGGGAAAGCCATAGTTATGTTTATATCTGTGTGCCTCGATATTTTCTGCCGATTCGTATGTAAACCTTGAATTTATTTGCTTAATTAGTAACTTGATTGTGTAACAAACGAATAAACTATATGAGAATACACCTGACCACTACACCAAACAAAGGAATCATCCACTTCGACTACCAGCAGAAACTGATAGGAACCCTACATAAATGGATAGGAGATAATGACATCCACGATAAGATTTCCTTGTACTCTTTCTCCTGGCTGCAAAACGGTAACCTGGCAACGAATGGCTATAACTTCCGGAACGGGGCGAAGTGGTTTATCAGTTTTTATGACGAAACCTATATAAAGAAGATTGTCAGAACCATTCTGGCCGACCCTGAAATGTTTTTAGGCTTGCAGGTAAAGGACGTGACGCTTCAGGAGGTTCCGGACTTTTCCGAACAGGAATATTTTAAACTGGCAAGCCCCGTATTTATCAAAAGGCAACTGGCAGACAAATCCTCCAAATACTATACCTATGATGATAAGGAAGCCGGTTCCCTGCTGGTGGAAACCCTGAAGCATAAAATGCAGATAGCCGGTCTTCCCGAAGATAATACATTGGACATCCGGTTCGATGTATCCTATCAGAATAAGAAAGTAAAGATGACATCCATTCATGGTATCGGAATTAAAGGTAGTATGTGCCCGGTATTTATCCAGGGCAAACCCGAGACAAAAGCATTTGCCTGGTCTGTCGGTCTGGGAAATATGACCGGGGCAGGTTTTGGTTCGTTATATTAATAAAGAAGGAGGACAGGATGTATTATGTAGTGAAATATACAGGACCGTTCGGGTTTATCAAACCCTGGACTGCCGTACGCGATGGCGAAACATTCAGCCAGCAGTTTCTGGTTGCATCCACATTGGAGGGCATTGAAAAGAAACTGTTTCCCGAACTGCTTCGTGAAAACGGCACGATCCGCAAGATATGCCGGTACCGGTTGAACTATTGCGGTCTGGATTCCCAACTGGAACGGACCTGGTCCAAAGGCGGTTTTGTTAAAGAGAGGAAGACGGACAGCCAGGGACGCGTTTATTATCTGCCTAAAAATATCAGCATCATTACCCGGGGCGTTCTTCTATATCCCCATTTATATTTGGCTTTTGCAAATGAAGGAGATGCGTTACGGGCTTCCCGGCAATCGGTCTGCCTGTGCCGGAATGAAGATATACTTCTGCCTGAACGGCCTGTAGAAATGCCGGAAGAAGCATTTGAGCAAATAGAAGGATTCGAATGGATTGCCACAGACGAGGACAATGGATTTAAATCCGGATATAACCGGTACGGCAATTCGGAAGCGATGTATGGAAAACTGTATGTAACGGGCAATCCCATCCGAAACCATCTTGTATGACAAAATCGCTCGATGACATATTAGCCAAAAGTAAAGAGCACGGTGGAACTACTTTGTCAGACCATTCGCAGTTTGTCGTGTGGGCAGTAGAAGTCTTTGCCAAATACATGCATTACCCTTTTGATGTGAGTCTGGCAAGAAAGGGGGCAGCACTGCATGATTTGGGTAAGGCGCATCCGTCTTCACAAAAGCGGTTGCACGAAGAAACGGACGACTCTCCGGTAAACAGTGGAAATCAGTTTGTCCACAGGCATGAGTTATCTTCCTTGGCATTCCTTCCGGTTTTCCCCGAATCGGAATGGAATATTCTGATAGAGATGGTGGTTGCCCACCATAAGCCCATAAAAGGAGATGTTAAAGGCGGGGGAATCTTAGACCTTGCCACAAAAGACCGGAATTGGGTCGGGAATCATTTGCAGGATTGGGAAGCATGGCGTGTGTATGGTTTGGAGATATTGCATAGATTGGGTTATCCCTGTACAAGCATATCCAAAGAGGAGGCAAGACGTGCTCTGCTCTATGCCGTCGATTATTGTAAACGGCAGACTTACGACTGGTCTGCCTGGCGGGGTTTACTGATGGCGGCTGACCATTTCGCTTCCGCTTTCTCGTCAAACACCTCGAAGGAACTTACCCGCTTATTCGAGAAGCCGGATTTATCTTATTATTTCGACTTGCGGCGGGAGAATGATTTATATCCTTTATCAAAGATACCGGCGGACGATGAACGAATGCATACGTTGGTTGTTGCCTCAACCGGTTCGGGGAAGACAGACTTCCTGTTGAGGAGATGCAAGGGACGTATATTCTATACCCTTCCTTTCCAGGCATCGATTAATGCCATGTGGGAACGGTTGAAGGCTACCATACCGAATAAGGATGTCCGCTTATTGCATGCCACTTCCAGGATTACGGTAGGGGATAATGTGGAAGAGAGGATGTTGCAACCATTAGCCGGTTCGTCGGTAAAGGTGCTGACGCCTCATCAATTATCTTCAATCATTTTCGGAACGACCGGATTCGAGAGCATGTTGCTGGATATAAAAGGCTGTGATATAATTCTGGATGAGATTCATACCTATTCGGATTATTCGCAGGCAATGGTACTTGAAATCGTAAAGGTTTTATTAAAATTCGATTGCCGTATCCATATCGGTACGGCAACAATGTCCACCCGGTTATATAAAAAGCTGCTCGAACTGTTAGGGGGCAAAGACAAGGTCTATGAAGTTCGTCTGACCGGCGAGCAATTGGATGCATACAACCGCCACCGCATTTATAAGATGAAGGACGAGCATGATATCCCGGAAATCTTGTCCCATGCCTTTAAGCAGCAGGAAAAGGTACTGGTGATTTACAACACGGTCTTGAAAGCCCAGCAAGCCTATGAAACATTTAAAGCGGAATATCCGGATATACCGATGATGCTCATACATGCACGCTTTAAGCGGGGCGACCGGGTTCGATTGGAAAGACGATTGAAAACGGAGTTCGACAGTGAAGCATACGGCTGTGGCAAATCCCCTTGTCTGGTAGTATCCACACAAGTCGTAGAGGTAAGCCTGGACATAAGTTTCGACCGGATGATTACGCAGTGCGCTCCTTTGGATAGCTTGATTCAGCGATTCGGAAGGATAAACAGGAGACGGTTGCCACCCGCTTTGAGAACCTGTAAACCAATCCATGTCATTGCTCCCGATGGGAACGCATTACCGTATAAAAAGGATATACTGCAACGCAGTTTCGACCAATTGCCCGATAAAGGCGAAGTCCTGCAGGAACGTAATTTGCAGGGAATGCTCGATGAAGTGTATAAAGAATCGGATACAAAAGAGATAGACATCCACTTGGCTTATAAGGACGGCCTGTTCTCTTTGATGAAGCTGACAAGCCGTTCGGAAGCCATTCTGTTAAAAGCACTCGGCATAGACACCGCTACATGTATTCTGGCTTCGGATAGGGAACGGTATATCCAGGCAGGTTGGGAGGAACGAATACAGATGGAGATACCTGTGAACTGGAAGTTTATCACCCGGCATGCATCCGGCTATGAACAGTTGGATGGTATCGGGTCGAATCCTTTTGTCGTTCCGGTGAGCCAGGAAGCGTATGAGATTTACGGATTACGGGTAGTCGAATCATCTAATCTTACAGCATTATGTACACAAGCTATATAGGTAAGAAGTTTCTGAAGATATATAATGAGCGGATACACACAAGCCTCTCTGCCTGCGATTTTTTTGAACAGGTATTCTTTCCCCTGTTCTTCAATGACGACAGGCATTTGATGCATGTAAGCAATTCACCTTTTTTCCAGAAACCCAAAAGCGAAGATGTAAAGAAATACGGCAGCAAGCCATTGGCGCAGTTCCATAACTTGCAGGAGGCAATGGCCGGCGACGAACCGAACATGTCCATCTTTGTAGGATATGCAGCTAAGGATTCGGGAGGTACTACTTCCGGTCAGGTATCGGACATCCACGCTTCGATTGATGCAAACGAGATGTATGCTTCATGGATAGGCGAAGCGCTTGCCATTGGTGTAAGCGGGGGATTTGTCATGCTGATAGATGAGCCGGAAGTGTTGTGGCATCTGTTCCGGGGATGGGAAATCTATCGCAAATATCTGAACCAGACTCCGGCAATAAAGGATAAACAGATAGAAACATGGAACGGGCATTGGCTATGTCATGGCTGCGAGGAAAGTTTTAACGCCCAATCTCCGGAAAGAGGTTTTTATATCACTCCGGTAGAGGTAAAGGGGCGTCTTGCAATCCAGTCCGGACTGTGGCTTTCTGTCGTTATGGCATTGTCGTTAAAATATCCCCGGAAGACGATAACCGCTTATGCGTATAACCTGTCGCAGACGAACACGACTTTAGGTTTTATAAATATCTATCTGCCGGAGATACACTCGCTGTTCGACCTTAGGGATAGACTTTTTGTAGACGCAGCGGAAACCATCCTCTCGGATAAAGCAATAGAGGCATTGGAGCCGTATTATACTTTTAAGTCGGCATGTAAACTGGGCACTATCGGTTTAAGGGCGATAGAACCGGATAAGCTAAGGCAATACCTCCCTGTCGGTTCAATGCCGTATGCACAGGGAAAAGACTATAAGTTTTCAGACCGGGAGTCGTATCTAAAGTATGAACTATATAAAATATGGATGATAGCTATGATAAACAAAACAGAATTGATGGAGCAGGCAACAAAAATAGCCCGGGCTTTGATTGAATTTGAGAATACCTCGGAAAACGGCAGGACCGTATTTTCCGTTTTATCGAAAGAGATAAGAAAGGCAAGCAAGTTGGATACCTTGGTCAACAAACTCAAAGAGGTGATAGCGTATGAACCGGCAAATGCCGATGTGTTCAGGAATATGGTGAAAGAGGTTTTGGTTATGCCGGCAGACAAGTTCCCTTTGTTTATCGCCTTAATCGATTTTGAATATGTCTATTGGAAATCAAAAAATTGAAAAAACTAAATATAATATCATGAATAATCCATTTATCTATTTACGGGGACTTCGCCATGCGGAACATACGGTGTTTGGTGTAAACGACGGACAGAAATATTATTATGACCCTCAGTTCAATAAACGAATCGCCTATTCCAGTGGGCAGCAGGTGAAACGTTCCATTATCGAAGCATTGAATATGCCTTTTGCCGCGATAACCTTTAATTGGGAAATCGATAAGAAGGACAAGGATAATAAAGCGAACCAGAAAGAACCTCATTCTCCCTGCGACCCTTCGTTTGCCGACCAGTTATTGGGAGGCTATATGAAGATAGAAAGCGGTGGGGGCATGATTGCTAAAAGGCGTAGCCCGCTGTCGGTTTCGGCAATGCGCCCGCTTCATCCTTTATTAGGGGGAATAGAATCTCCAACGGAAGATATAACCTTCGACCGGACTTCCCATCCTGACCGCCATATCGTTAAGGTGTATTGGTCGGATGGCAAGAAGCGGGGCGATGAATTGACAAAAGAAGAGTTGGACGAATGGCTGGTAAGTAAAAGAAGGACACTCCCGAACCGGGCATTTATACAGGAGCAGACACGGGCATCCGGTCTTTTCGTATATGATATAGCCATCGATTTGAGAACGCTGTTCTGTGTCTCCACCAATAAGCTGGAACCGGAACTATTCCCTGAGATAGAAGCGAAACTCCGGGATTTAGGCTGGGTTGAAGGACAGAATATCTTTGGTAAATGTTTGATTTGCCCGAAGGAAAAACGGGATGAACTGATACCCGCTCTGGCTAAAGCCATTATCAATTGGCGTATTACGACTAACCAGGCACGGACATTCAGCCTGATGGAAACCGTAGCCATTGCCATTAGCGATGATGCCAACCAGATTGCTTATGCCATCCGTGGAGAATTAAAAGATAATGTGGAAAAGCCCAGTGCCATTCCTGTTATTGATGAAACGACGTATGCGGATATATTTATTACTCCTATCGCTAAAAGTTATATCGCCGGTTCTGTCGGTTCGGCAGATGCCCTGATAAAAGCAGAACAGAAACTGATTGAACAGATGTCTGCTTTTGATTATGAGAATCAATTATAAAGAATAGTTCCAAAGTACTCTTTATCACAAGGGTACTTTGGAAAAGAGATTCTTTGAATTTTGTATTAATTGGATCGCTTAAGGAATTGAAATAACCATCTGGCTGCCGTATTGGAAGTATCAGGGTCGTCTTTAATTGTACCGTTTGGTATTGAAATGCACCTCTGAGGGCTGTTTCTGTTAATGCAGCTAAATTTTTAATTGTACTGTTTGGAATTGAAAGAACCAAGACGCAGCTGTATTTCTCGTATCAGGATCATATTTAATCGAACCGTTTGTGGAATTTAAATAAGATCGTCAGCATACCCAGCAGGATTTGCTGGCAGCACTTTAATTGTACCGTGTGGAATTTAAATATAGGAAATTATTTGACTCAGTTATTCGCTAATTTAAGGTTAATCGAACCATTATGGTATGAGGATATAGACTCTTTTCAAGAAGTCGGCAATTATCACAATTACCGGTTTTCTTTTTCTTGTGTGCTAGCGCTTTTCTATAAACTCTATAGAAACACTTTCTATGAGAGTGATAGTTATGAAAATATATCAGGACAATCTATTTCCTTATCCATTATCCTTGTATATTCAAAACATATATGGTTTGCATTCAAATCATATATGTTTTAAAATCAAATCATATATGTTTTGACTTTGGGGCATATGGCTTGGAGTGTGCCTCTAACATAGTTCTATTGAGACTACGTTAATAACAGACGCAAATATATGAATAAATAACAAACAAAAACAAGGCTTAATTTATTAATATACAGCAAATAACATCTGAATGGAGCCTTCGATTCCCTGAATCATTATAATAAACAACAACTTTCAGGGAATTGTATTTTTCTTGATTATTGTAGATATTTTTTCCATAGTCTCAATAGAACTAATATAGCATTTTACATGCTAATCGTATAAAAACGTATACTACAAAAATATTCAATATGAGAACAAATCTACATTATGAATCGTCTAAGAAGATGTCCTTTAGGATATTAACGGCAGGCCTATGTATGCTTGCCCTACTGTTGGCTGGCTGTACGGCAGAAACAGATAAGACAGACCGTTCTTCAGGTGAAGATACGGATAGCGGGAGCAGGAGGGAAGTTCTTCTCTCTTTTAAAAACAAGCTTTCAGTAAGTGCCAATAAAACAGAAACAAAGGCAGAAACCAAAGCAATTGCAACCGAGAATGAAAACGAAATCAGTACGTTAGATATTTATGTTTTTGCTGCAAAGGAAGAAAACGGAACCTATACTTTCCGCGAACGATTTTCCTATCGACAAGACGGTTCGCCTCTTCCGGCAGGAGCAAGGGAACTCAACCTTACACCAAGTACGGACAACGCCACAACTACAGCTTTGTTGGAACTTCAAAAAGGCTTGTTTGTCCGCTTGTACAGCATAGCCAATCAAACGGAACTGGTAAATCCTGTTGATGGTAATCTGGTAACCGATGCTTATTTCGACCCTCTGGCGTATGATATGGAAACAGGAGTCTTGAACGATGGTACTCCTACTGAAGAACAGTTCCAAAAGTTCCATTCCCCGTTACTTACCGATGCTTCGCCTGCATTGGGCTTACCTTTGCCTATGGCAGGCGCTCAGACTGTACCTATCGACCTGACCGATTTAGGTTCATCCTCACGCGTACAGGTCGGATTTAAGCTGACCCGTACAATGGCACGTTTTGATGTTACGAATGTAGAAAAAGATTCCCGTTTTCATCTTGAAACCATTTCGATGGCGAAGGGGCGGACGGGCGTATCCTTTTTCCCTGTTAAAGTATATGGAGACCCTGTTGCAAAAGACGGTGAACTGATTACGTATCCGGCTCGTACTTTTGAGGGTGACAACGCCAATACCGGTACGCAAGTATCCGCTTTCTATAGCTATCCGAGCCTGTTGGCAGATGAAGCCTATCTGGTATTGACCGGTACCTACCGGGTAAACGAAACCGAATCGAAAGAAGTGACTTACCAAGTCCCATTCAAGCAGGAAACGGCCGGTAGTGGCTCTTCTTTCCTTGAAATCAATGCGAATCACCGGTATACGATCGGTATCACAAAAGCGGATGAATATCACCTTGATTTCACTTTGGAGGTAGCTGACTGGACAGACGGGGATTTAGTAGATGGATATGACCCAAGCAAAGGTTCCGGTCTTTTTGATGTAAATATCGATGTGACAAATGGCGATTATGACCCCGATACCCGGATAGTAAATATGGCAATAACCGACGGGGCAGCTTTCTCCGTTGCTGTTGCTTCCAATTCTGCGATGGATTATTCGCTCACCTATGAGAAGAAAGTGACCACGGCTCCTTGGTTGACCGTTACTCCTTTGGCTGCGCGTTCGGCAACACAGGAGTTTGCCTATACCGTATCCCGTAATGCAGACTATACGGGGAATGATTTCCCTGTAGCATATCTTCGCTTTATAGATAAAGCGACAAATAATGAAAGCCTTTTGATTATTCATCCGATAGCCATACCTGTAGCCAAACTTGTATCGGCTTCATCGGAGTGTGCTTTTGATAAAGACAATGGGACTATCACCTTATATAAGGATGAAACTTCTGGTAAGACTTCGGTCACTTTGAATATTGTATCTACCGGTGGATGTACATTGGAAGATGTTTCCGGCGGCAACCTTCCCGACTGGCTCGAAAGGGATAAAGATGCTTTGACGGATGCTGCGGGTAATATAAAGTTAACCTTGAATACGGATGACCCCTCTTTCCCCTCCATTTCACCCGTCGATGGATATACTTTTAATGTGGTAAATGCTAAGAATAATGACAAGAAACTTCCGCTAACCGTTAGAGTAAAAACGGCAATAAATGTCCGCCAGTCCGCAGTTACCGTATCGAATGGGGGCAATTATGATGCAACGAACAGCCGTCTGCGTCTTTATAATAATGCCTCGGATAAAGTGACATTGAGTGTGTTCTCGCTAAAAGGTTGCGATATGGAAGGTGTTCCTGCATGGTTGACTCTGGATAAGACGACATCTTCAAATGATGTTGAAACCTATACTTTCCATGTAGAAGATGGAGCGACAACAGGAAGTAGCGCAACGATTGCGGTAAAGAATAAGTTTGACAATACGTTATCTAAAACATTTATGGCCTACTCTATAAATAAGAATATCGTGCTTTCGGAATTTACTGCTTCACAACCGTCTTATTCGACAGTAGACAATTTATCCAATCCAAGTCCGAATATTACTTTCTTCCCATCGGCAAATGCCTATTTTACAGTTAAGGTGATTTCGCCTAAGGGAGTAGATGTTACCTGCCACGATAACTGGAGATGGATAACTAAATCTACTGCTTCCGAAACAACCGACCCGAATACGGGAGTAATAACGGCCACATATAGATTTACCAGAAATACAAATCCGGCAGGGCAAAACCCGGATGTATTCTTTGCAACGGTAAGCGGTGATGAAAAGATTACTATTACCAATAAGTATGCGGCAGGCGGTGGCAAGGGCTTTGCCATTAAACATTCTACCCCGGTGTATCCGGGAAGTACCGCTACACCTAAGATAGTAACAGGAAGTAGCAAGAGTTATTGGGTATCTCCGGTTAATCAGGGAGCTGTTATTTTTGCAAATAAAAGATGTCCGGAAAAATGGAAAGTCGGTTCAATAGAAGATTATAAAAACATAATGTATATTCCGTCCGTCGATTTAAGTGTAGAGATGAATAAAACCCGGTCTTATGAAAATGCACAGGCGAAGAAAAACGGGGAGATTATGAGAGAAGGCGGCGCCCCTTACATATGGGCGTCTGAGGCATATTGGTATATGCGGTTTGATGCCGATACTTACAGAGCGAATAGTCTGGGAAGTTCCGATACGAATGCGGTCCGTTGTATCCAACAGAGATAAGACATATGAATGCGGATTAATAAACAGTAATATGCATTAATCCGCATCTGATAAAAACAGTTGTTTTCGATTTCAAAAACAACTGTTTTTGTTTGTATAGACAGGTATATTTCAATGTGTAGATAATTGTATTGCCAAAATTCTGAACCTTATTTCCCATTGTCCATCTTAATCTTCATTTTCTCAAACATTTCGAAATCCTTTTTCGACAGTCCTAAATCGAAGAATGAATGCGGTTCGTTATGGTCGTTCAGGTAATATCGGGGATGCTCCGTATAGAGCGGGCTTGCCACAGAAAAGGAATCATTCAATAGAGGCGTTTGTACACCTGCCAAATCCAGCATTGTATGGAACACGGCACAACTGGATGCTACCGCTTTCTGTTTATTGCTTTCTAAGGCATGGATCTGTTCAGGATAGGCCTCACGATACAAATCGGATGTCCAGATGATGTATGGAACATGCAATTGATAATAGGAGGGAACAGGAGAGGCATGGAGGAAAAGATGACGGCTGTCGTCGAAAATATCTTCCCCGTGGTCGGATGTATATAACATAGCCGTTTCGGCAGACTGACAGTTCAGCATACCTATCAACCGGGCCAGAAAATCATCTGTGTAGCGGATGGAGTTATCGTAGGCATTAACCAGATTATCGCGGTATTTGAATTTTGCATCAGCCGGGCTGTCCGGCATGAAAAAAGCATTAGATGCAGGATACCGTTCGCGGTAGTTAAAATGGGAGCCATACGTATGAAGTACGATAAAGAGTTTTTGGTCGTCCTTAGCAAGTACATTCTCCACCAATTTAAGTAATTCATCATCCGAAAGATTTTGGTTGGCCACCCCTTCATCTTCCTTTATGAAATCCCATGTATCCGCTTCTTTTCCGAAGAAATCAATAAATGAGTCGTTATATCGCTGGTTCGAGAAGAAAGCTGTTTTGAAGCCTGCCTCTTTGAATGCTGTAATAATGCCTTTCTGCCGGTAGATTGAACCGAAGTTTTCCGAAGAAATGGCCGACATCAACATCGGGACGCTCTTATGGGTCGTGTTGGATAATGTCAGTACATCCGTAAAAATGGACAGATTGGGCACTTTTGTAAGTTCCGGGTTGGTAGTACGTTCGTAACCGTACAGTTCCCAGTTTAGGGCACGGGATGTTTCTCCGACTACCAGTACATAGATTTCCCGTTCACTTTTATCATGTGTAGCCTTTGCCTGGAAAGTAAAGTCCTTGGATGTTTCAGCATAATTCCTTGTCTGTGCATCACGCTCAACGGCAAGAACAACATTATAGCATACATTCAGCGGATATAAGTCCGAAGTAATTTCGTATTTCTTATCGAAAGCATAGGCCGAACCCAATGAGATAAAGCCGATAACCAAAAACAGATAAGACCGTATCCGTTCCCTGCGGATAAATTCGACGGATACCTTCCGTTTATAAATAATGGAAATCATAGCCAGTATCAATGCCGGGATATAAATAATGACAATGGTAACCAATGCCGGAATCAGGTTGTCGAGAAGCTCCATCGCTTCGGAAGAATTGGTGGTAACCAAATTCAGGAACATGTCTACTGCAATAATAGACTGTCCGAATAAATAGAGCAGTACAATCTGGAAGGCTCCGAAAAAGATAAACAGAAACAATATCCAGAACATTTTGCCACAGTTCCGGGATAGCGTCATTACCCAGTAATAGCAGGCTAACGGCAGTAATACATTGGCTATTTTAGCAACTGCCGGTATCGGTTCCGTAAAGCACAAGACAAGATTGGGGATAATCAGAATAAAGAGGAAAAGATAAAAAAGATGTTCCTGATTCCCGAACCAATTTTTTATTTGACTAAAAAGCTTCATTGATATTAAATATAAATCCAGTTTGATTTTTGCCAAACCCGAGGTCTAAGCGGACGTTCACTCGTTTCTTGAATTCCCATCTGTAGCCAAAACCGTAATTCGGCAGTATTTGTTTTGCTTTGAACGATTTAAAATTGGGAAATACATTCCCTGCACCTACCCATACGGCGACACCATTCCTTCTCCATACGTGTTGCCTCAACTCTACTTGCATATCGATTGCGTTTTTATCGCGGAATCGTCCCTCATAATATCCCCTCATAGAGTATGAACTGCCTAATGTCGCCATCATTCCCCAAGGGGTATCCCCATATGTTAACATAGCGTGAACCTGGGCTGCCAGGATACCGCCTTTCCATACCGGATGGTAATAGCTGGTGGTCAGTTCCGTACTGCTGTATGCGTTTTTATTTCCCAGGAAAGACGGACTGAACAGTTGGTCTATCCGGAGATAATACCCTTTATACGCATTTGTCAGGAAGTCTCTGGAATCATATACTATGGAAAGACCAACATTCAGGTTGGTTGTCCGGCTGTCTTCTCCTTCCCAAAGTTCCGGTTTCTGAAAATCTTTTCCGTTGATATAATTGAAAGAGGCCATAGGACCTACATAAAAATTGTCTGCCAAACGGAACAAGAAGTCGGCTTTTACCATTGCCTGAAAGCGGTTGTAAGTACTTTTGTTATCGTTGTTTATTCCGTTCTCGTATCCTTCACCCCAATATAAACTGGGGAAGGAATAGAAATAGAGCGTATAATTCAGCCGGTATTTTTCTTTGGGAAAGATGTTGCTTCCCCGTATGCCCAGCAGATAGAAACCGACTGTGGAGACGTCCCCGAATAAAGATACAGTAGACGGTTGCAGCGTACTGTCGTTTCTATCCGTTTTATAAAGTCCTGCGGCTACCAACCCCAGTCCTAATTTTGTATCGCTCGCGAAGTGTGGACCGCCTATTATACTGAAATCGAATTTTTTGTCTTTCTTTTCTTTGTTAGCATCGCTGTAGTAATTAAGGAGCTTCTGTATGATATTCAGCTTTTTCTTAGGCACAGAATCTGTTGTTGCCACTTGTATGGAATCCGGTTCTTGTGTCTGAGCTTTTGTCCCTAATGCCAAGGCAGTTAGCAGATAAATCAACAAAAATTTGTTTTGCATTGATTTCATATAATCAATAGTCTAAAGGATAAAATTACGGGCAACGAAGGTACTTCTTTATTTTAATAGCTGCAATGAAACATTGTAGTTTTATTGTATGGGAGCGAATATCTCTTTGGCTTCTCTTATAAGAGAAACCTGCTTGTCACCCAGAAACTTACAGCGTTTGTAAATACAGCTAAGCAATGATTGGTAGTTCTTGTGGTAAAATTCGGATACCCGGATGATACGGCGGTTGTTTTTTATCAAATAGGTATATTGATAATTACCTCCGCGGCTTTGCAGGACAGAGCGGGTGAAACCTTCCATCTCGGAAAGATTATAGGTTTTCTTTTTACCAAAACCGAAATAATTGCTAACAGATATATTGTTTCCGTTTATTTCTATTTTGGTTATGGAACGGCGCATTTCCCCGAATACCAGGCATATGACTACTATCAGCATGAATAGCCCCAACAATATGGAAGTATTGGCAAGGATATTGGAGAGTAACAAAAAAGCGAACAAAAGGAATACCATCGTTAACAAGAGTATCATATATGCTTTGAAACAAAATCTCGAACTTACAGTTCCGGCTACAACCGGACGATGGTCCTGTCTATAGATAAACAATGAAGCGACAGCAAAAACGATAAGCAGTCCCCATAGGTATAATGGAATGTTTTTGTTCCCATGCCCGATATCAAAAGAATAGGCTTCTACCGGATACGTTACTCCTCCGAATGTCAGGTTTTCCGGATACAGGCTATAGGTACCAGATTTATTGCTTCTGTATTTATAAGCGAATTTATATTGTTCTACGCCGTTTGTAGACGACTTTTCCATTTTGCGGCTAACTTGTAGCAAACCCATATGGGAGATGGACGGATATTCTTCATCCGGTTTGCTGTTGCAGGTGATAGTAAACCAGAACTCTTTTCCGGGTTGGGGATGTTCGGGGCTGACGGATAGCGTGCAGGTCACATGGCTGATCTCTTTTCCCGGAAAGACTTCTATGGTTTGCGAAGGGCAAGTATATTGTTTGCCCCCTATGATTGCGGTCGTTCCCGGAACAGTCACCATACCCGGATACAGGAAGCGGACTTTATAATAGAAACCCTCCTGTTGAATGTTTTTTTGTTCCCCATTGATAATTTGTAGTTGGGAGGTACTTGTCCGGTGAGGTTCGGTATCTATTACTTCAATGGAATCTCCCCATTCCGGCATTATAATTTTACTGACAGGCCTATTACTGTAATAATTGATATGGACTTCCTGAAGGGCTTGTATGTTTCCGGCAAAGCGGTCTACGTCCAGTGTAAACCGGACGCTATCGTTTTGCGCATAACCGTTTACAACCCATATAATGAATAACAGGTAGAGAAACTTCCTCATGTAAAATTTACTCGGTTTTATACATTAAGTATTCGGTTGTATATCGTCCCAGTCCGCATTATCGTTTGCTCCGATAATCCAGTTGAAGGCATAATGCCTTTCCACAACAACACCTCCGTCGAGAGATGCCGGAGCATCGTTTCCTTTGATACGGGCATCTACACAAGCCCAGTCGTAACGTAGTGTAAGGTCTGCCATATCCAGAATCTCCGTTTCGGGGCGGGCGAAACCTTTCGACATTAAGTCTGCAATGCCTTTAGATTGCCAGAAGATAGCGGCAAGGACGGGGACATCTATGATTTCGGATGGATAGGGTAACTCTTCCACAATACCGGCAGCCCATAGAAGCACACCGCAACATTCATATCGCCATACGAATTGTAAACAGGTTTGTTGTTCCGGTTCGGGGTCACTGATATAAGCTTTTTCATCAGGAGTCATCCATTTACCAGCATCATACATCTCATTTATTTTGTCAACATATTTCAGCGCTTCTTTGCGACTTGAATTTTCAGATAGCATAACTTCCGAATAAACCGATACGGCAAATAGTGCGGCAGCGCGTTGTACCATTTCTTCCCGGCTTCTTAAAACAGCTTCACTTTCCGATACTTCGCTGCGCAGATGCTCCATGAAAGGGATACCCATTTCTTTCAGGATGGCAATGGAGCGCTGGGTACGAGCTTTGTCCGCTTCTGTTTCTTCCGGACGTCCGGCATCCAGTAAATCTGCATTTGCAATAGGGGTAAAAGCTGTGAACTCGCTCTTTCCCTCGGTAGAAAACAGCAATTTACCTTCGCAGGTATAAATTTCCATATCCGGATAAAGGATAAAACCTTTTACATCTTCGGCAATACAATAAAAACAATGGAAAAGATAGTTGATACGGTCCTTGTCCTCATCGATACCGAAAGAAATGCCTGTTACACAGTTGAAACATTGTATCTGGTGAAGTACATCCTGTTTTAACTTTTCCTGTTCTGTTTCAACCTGGGCAAAAAAGTTTGCCATACCTCCGATATGTGAAGCTATAAAGTCAGGTTTGCTGCTCTGATGGCTCATATTGAAGATAATCTGTGTGTCGTCCAGTAGCGTCAAAGTAGTGGTTCCATCTTTGGTTCCGATACTTTTTGTTACTTCCTTGAAGTGTTTTTGGATGGAGGCGGGTATCCTTTCCGGATTACCAATTACGGTATAGAGAGTAAGAACTGCTTTTTCCATATGTGTTGAGTATTATACTTTATCCTACAAAGGTAGAATTTATTGAATTATAATTATATTTGTTATCGCACAAAATAGACTCGGCATGGAGAAAATAATAGAGTTGGTCGCAGCGAAAGATTATCGGAAGATATTAAACTGGGCTGAACAGTTGACAGAGAAGGAAAGAAAAGATGCTTTAGGTAAAATAAAGCAGGTGGATATCAGGCAAGATATTATCTCCCGGTTATATAAAGAAAATACCAACCAGGATTATACTTTATGGCGTAGTATCCTTCAGTTCATGAGTGTGACTTGTCTGCGTAATTGGGCAGATTATAAGAAAGATGCGGGAAATAATCTTTGTTGGTATATGCAGTCCCCTGAATTCGGGATAGAACCGCTGATTGCCTATTTCAAACTTTTTCCACCGGATTATCTGGAAAAGGTTCTTGATGTCTGGAAGAATGCCCGGCAGAACCATATCTATTTTCAGATGTTATGGGAATTGTATAAAAACGGTTGGGTTGCTTTTCAGGAAGAATTTTTTGTCAATTCCCTGTTTATTATTCAGATGTTTAACAGGGATGTTTCTAAAGATATAGATTATCTGGTTGCTAATCCGGAAACAATAGATAACGTATTGCTTCAATTCTATAAATATGAAATTCCCATGCTGGATATATCCAAATGGAAAACAGCTTCAGGGAAGGGTACTTGTGCAAAATGCTATGAGTATTGGGAAGAGGTATTCCGTATTTTATTGGAGCGCGGTATTATACACGACAGGACGATTGTACCGAATTTGTTGGGTACATTATCTTTTAATTGGAAAAAAGGGCATCTGGACTGGCATGTGCGAATGATAAAGATGTTTGAACCGACCTTGGAAGAACTGGTGGCCAATCAGAATTTATTATTTGCTGCCGCTTATTCGACAAATAATACGGTAATCAATTTTATTGTTCAGGAAATAAGTTCTATTTATAAAGATAACCGGTTTGATAGCCAAACATTTTTTCAGGCAATACCCGCTATCTGTACACATGAAAAATGTGACAAATCGATTATGCTTGTTTTGGACATAGCAGATTGGTTGTTGGAAAATAAAAAGGAAACGGTAGGTTTGGGTGTGTCTGTTGCGAATGCCCTTATACAACCATCGGAAAAAATTCAGGAAAAAGCTGCCGGCTTACTTTGTAAATATATTTCTTCGGAAGAACTACAGGCTGTAGTGGAACCTTTCAGGTCTTTTTTGAAGGAAAAGGCAAGGGCTTTATTGAGTGTTTCTACGGATATACCGGTGGAAGAGGATGTTGTTTATTTGCCGGAGCATACTCCTTTAATTGTTCCCGATACCTGGGAGAACTGGTTGTTTCATGTGGGGAAAACAATCGGAGCTTTAGAACCGGTGGATATAGAACTTTTTTATGAAGGACTGATACAAATACAGGAACAGATTCCGGATGATTATCAGTCCCAATTGAAACCGTTTACTAAAAAGTTATTCAGGCGGGGGAATGCTAAAGCAGCGTTGTTCCATTTGGCAGAGTTCTTTTATAATTGGTTTTCGGACGAATCTAAGTATATGGCTTATCCGGCATTGGACGCATATTCTCAGGAATGTGTTTTTCTGCGGAACAAGAATAAATGGGTATTGGATAAACTGAGCCGGAAAAGTAAGTTGCCTTTGCTTTCGACTCCGACACACAAGCCGTTCTTTGTTCATCCGGCCATTTTGGTAGAACGCATGCTTGCCTATGAAAAAGCTGGGGATGTTATCGAAATGGAAGATTTGCTGATTGCTTGCAACCGTATCTTGAAAGTTGAAATTACAGCAGATATACAAGAGCAAGCCAAATTACTGAAAGGCAAATATGCCGAAGCTGTCCGGTATTTATTCGGAATGACAGACCGTCTGTCTTTTGATGAGGAAACATTGCCCCTTTGGATACAGGTGGCACGTACCCGTAATCCGGATGGAGTCTTTACTGGATTTGAAAATACACCGGCGGCAGGTTACCCGACTGTTGTAAGGCCATTTGTTATCCCTTATGAAATCGAGCGAACTTATTCGGATGACAAAGTATATCATTGGGACCGGATTTTTTTGGAGGATAACTGGAATTATAATTGGTGGAAGAAAAATGAGCGGTCTTATCCCCGGTTATACTATTATACTGCTTTTAATGAGCCTGTCGCTGAATATTTTGATTGTCTGGAAACATTGTATTACCGGATCAGTCTTGTTCCCCATTATGCAGATCCCTGGTTATTGCGTTTTCTTCCTGATACCGTATCGGGAAATGAAGCGGACGAATTGAGGTATGGTCTGCTTCCGCTTAAGTTTCTTATGGATAACGGTATCAGGACACACCATAGCGGATGGATTTATATAGCTTGTTGTTTGCTGTTCGAGAAAAAAGAATCCCGCCAATTGGCCTCTTCTTATGTTCAGTTTGCCATCCAACAGGATTTTCTGGATAGAGAATATCTGATTGATTGTATCACACGTATGATATTACAACAGTTTGCTCCTATAAACCGTCTTACAGAGTTCTTTGAAGGCAATTATTCCCGTCCGGTGAAAGAATTCCAATTAAATCTTATAGCCAATTGTATTAAATCGGTAAATAAAGAGCACTTGCCGCCCAACTTTAAAAAGCTGGGCGGTTATTATAAGGAATTGGGAAGCCAGTTGGTACAAGAGCCGGATGAAGAGATTATGATAAAATTAAAAAGCTTAAAAAAATGATAGCAGAATTCTTTCGCATATATGAAAATGGTCAAAAAGACCAGTTGATTCCATTCCTGCAAAAACTGAATGAAAAAGAGAAGAATAGATTACTTCTGGAAATCAAGAGAAAGAACAAGAAGAAGGAAAGAGGAATGATGGCGGGGAAAACGGTCTGGCATGATGAGGTTGTGCGGATTTGTACTTTCGTGCTCTTTCCGGCTTCCAGTGTGAAACGGTTGCTGACGTTTGACCTGCCGGACGAACAAGTCATTGATGAATTACTGGAATGGTATTGTCCCGAATGGTTTTCTGACTATTATAATATGATGGAATATTCTATCTTGTCGTATCCGTATCTGGTGAAATGGACGCAGAAAGGATATTTGCAACCTTCCAATATTTTGATAGCCCGAAGTCTTTCGGCATCAGCACCGGATAAATTCGAAAAAGAGGGACAAGAAGAAGAGTTCCATCGATTACTCGAACAAAATGCAATCACCTTCGATGAACATATCTGGTATTTGTTCCAATATCCGTCGATTGTAGCATTCCGGGATACATGGTCTTTACCCTATGGCTCAAAAGAGGAGGGACTATGGGTGAAAGCGTTCAAGAAATATACTGCCAACGGGCGTATTAGCCGGCTGGAAGTATTAAGACAATGTATGAAGTCTGTACATAACGGGCTTGAAAAAGAGACAGTCAACTGGTTTGCGTCTTTATTTGCAGCATTGAAGCCACAACCCGAGGAGATTCTTGCCATCCAGGAGGATATGATGAGTGTCTTTACCGGTAAATTATCGAAACCTGTGAATGTCGTATTGAATGAATTGAAGAAGGTAGCGATTGATAAAGATTTTCATGCCGATACATTTATCTCTTACCAAATGGTTTTACTTTCTTCCGAAGTAAAGTCCATACTGCTCTCAACTCTTACCTTACTGGAAAAGATAGCCTGTTTCCATCCGGACGACAGGGTAAGGATTTGTAAAGGAGCGATGCTTGTATTCCTGAATAAGGATTTAACGCTTCAAAGCAGGGCGGCTACACTTATCGCGCAATATGGTAAGCATTATACGGAAGCAATCGGGGAAGCTTTATTACCTTATGCCGATATATTATTGTCTCAGGTGAGAGAATATTTATCTTTTTATCTGATCGGGAAAATACATCAACCGGAGCCGGAGGATGTGAATATCCCTGTGAATCCGGGTTTGATAAACGAAGATAACCGGATACCGGAGATACATGCTTTTGATGAGCTTTTATTTTTTCTTGCCGGGTTATTCGAAAGTAAAGAGCCTTATGTGATAGACCTGCTACCTGCAACCCTGATAAAATTGAACAAAGAGGTAACAGCCGCGAATGTAGGACAATTGGAGGTCGTATTTCAGAAAGTATATGATGCTGTCATGCAGCAACCTTTTTGGCATAGTTACGATTATCAGACAAAGGCATTTGAAAAAACTAATTTTCATTGGAATATTGGCTTGTATAAACATTTGATGGCGGCATTTTTGGTGGCGTATGGGCAATACCTGGTACGGAAATTCCCTTATGAAGCTGCATTTATCCAGAGCCTGCATGAGGAAACAGAGGAAAAAGACAGGCAAAATAAGGACCGGATTAGCTCTCTTTTTGAATATGATTATCTGATACGCCCTTTGGCAGACTGGAAAGGTGCCGAATATCCTATCTTTCGCCCGTATCATCGTATTATGATGCGTGCTTTATCATTTATAGAGCAGGGGACGGAGCTGGAGCTCCTATCCACACCGACCCATACGCCTTGCTGGATAGCTCCGGAGGTATTAAGAGAGCGCCTCGACCGGTACGTTTTGATGAAACAAAAACCGGAGAGTGCCGATTTACAACTTGCCTTTTCCCGTTGTCCGGATACAGTAAAAGGCGGCATAGACTATCCGGATAAGGATGTGAACATCAGTCAGCTATCTGAACATTTGAATACGTATTCCTGGAATATTGCTGATGAGAAGAGAAGTGATGCTTCTTATACGGAATATGCGGTTTTGGAAGTTCATATTCCGCCTTCCCCCTGGCAACAGACAGATAATATATATGCCTGCATTAGCGATGATCTCCGTTTATGTGTAGGAACTTGGGATTTCCGGTACTTTATCCAGTCGTATCCTTTGTGTACGGATATACCTTGTGCCCTGTTGGTAAAATACTATTTTGAATTTTCCCGGATACCGAATGCCGAGAACCGGGATATGCTGCTGCAATCTGTTATTGCACTTTATGATTTAAAAGTTGAGACGGGAGAGATGACTTCCCTTTTCCTGGCTTGTTGTATGCTTTGTTCGGAGAAAACAATTCGTACTTATGCAGCGGAAATTTATTTGGAACGTGCGGCAATGGATATGCTGGATATTGCCCGTTTGGGAAAGATTATAGGATATTTAGAAAATAGGGAGTGGGCACCTGTCAAACGTTTTCTCGATTTAATTGTCGATACTTTGCTAAATCAGGGGCAACAGGCAAACAAGCAACTGGAACTGTTGCTGGTATCCATCCTTTCACAAATAGAACGGCCTATCTTGAACCTGAAAAAATTATTGGAGATATACGATGAACTTATATATCGGAATAACTCTAAAGCCGATTTGGAACAAATTCCTCAGCTTCTCGTCTGGGAACAGGATGCAAACTTGAAGAAAGTGGTGAAGTTATTATTAAATGAGTCACGGTAAATTTATATAGATGGAAGATTTATTGACCTATCGGTATGCCGCACCCTCTGATTTAATTAAAAAGGGTGCAACAGAAGAACTGTTTTTATCTAAATATAGCGAGATACAGAAGAATACGGATGCTTCCTGTTTCTTTTGGGGGAATGTGGCAAACCCGTTTATCATGGCCCGTTGCCTGATTACGTTGGCAAACATAGTGAAGTCGAGCTTCAATATGTCGCCTTTCCAACTTTCCTTACTGAAAGACCCGATTGTGACAGCCGGGAATGACCGAATCCGTTTTGAAGGTTTTTCCCATTGTGCCGGAGTCTATGCAAGGGTGGATGTTTTACCTGATGGGTTAGACGGGGAATTTATAGAAAGCGGAACTACAAATGTGGATTTTAACCAGCCGATGCTTACGGCTCTGGGAGGAATACGCCAGGAAGAAAAAGTAATGCTTTCCGTTGGAAGAAAAGAAGTCGGATTGCATAAAGAAGGGGATAAAGTGATAGAACGTAAAGTCCCTCTGCCTGTGAAATGGATAAAAGGGCTGAGTACCGTGCAGATTTATTTGTCCAAAGCAGAGAAGGTTTATACTTTTAACCGTATACAAACTCAACTCCTTTTTCGTGGGATTCCAAAAGGGCAGGTAAAGAATGATTATTATCTGATAGTAAGAAACAATATGCCGGTATTCTCATCCGTCAAATCCCAATCCGGAATTTGTATCGGAGGTTTGCACCGTTTGCGTTTACTGGAACCGTTGCTTCCTTATATCGATACTTTGCAAGTATTCCCTCATCCGGATATGTTATCGACTACCTGGCAACTTTATTTCGGGAATATCCGCTTTAGTTTTTCCTTATCCCGCGAATGCTGGAGGGGTTTCTCGGGTGAAGGAGCAGCATTGGAGTCTTTGTTGGAAGAAGTATCAGACGAATGGGTGGAAGCTGTGGACAAATACGCATATGCTAACCAAGCTTTCAACCCGACACTGTTTGCCGTGAAAGAGAATCTTTCATTTTCTGACGCGGATGTTTTAACTGCACGTCTGGCTGCAATGGGGTTATTGGGATTTGATTTGGATGACAACCAGTTCTTTTATCGCCGTCTTCCCTTTAAATTAAGCCGCATTATGAGTCTGAATCCACGAATGAAAGGTGCGGAAAAGTTAATAGAAGAAGGCAAAGTGGAGGTAATAGCCAATACATCTTCGCGTGTGGAGGCCCGTGTAGAAGGTTCGGGAGTCCGTCATACTGTTATCCTTGATGATAAAAATGAGCGTTGTACTTGTGAGTGGTTTAGTAAATACCAGGGAGAACGCGGTCCTTGCAAACATGTATTGGCTGTAAAAAAATTGACAGGGTTTACCAAATCATAACCGACAAAAAACTACAGGCTTTCAATAACCTGTAGTTTTTTGTAAAACAATTTTACGGGTATATCCGGAATGATTTAAGCATCAGAAGTAATACATAAAGCCGAGAGTCGGCGCAATATTCAGGCTGAAATTAAAACCTGTGCTTGTATCACTGTTGTCATTGTCTTTGTTTACTTGGGATTCATAAGATAACTCGCCGCAGGAAAATATGATGCCCACTTTGGGAATCGGTTTAAATTCGAAACGTGCCAGTCTTACGCCCAGGCTGAAATCGGTTAATGTCGTTTCATTCTGTTTGCGTGTTGTGATATCTTCTTTATGTTTTCCTGTTGCAATACCAACAAAAGCCATCGGTGCATAATTGAATTTATCTCCCAGCGGTACATAGTAGATAACAGACGGTTCGATGACAAACTGGTTATTCCTTGAGTATAGTTTGTCGTCTTTTGTTTCTCCTTTCTCTTGTTTAGTACCTTTATAACCGATGCTGGTACCAATTGCTACCCGGTCGGAAACCATATAATGGAAAGACGGTAGAATCTCGAAAGATAGATTAGTCGGTTTATCTGTTTTTTCTTTTGCAATTTTGGTACTTCCTCCTGTTGTAGATACAGAAATGTTACCGCCAATAATAAATCGTTCTTGTCCGTACGTACAAATTGTTGCCAATAGCAAGATTGCCATGCAGATAATTTTCTTCATAACTTTATTTTTATAGATTAGTAAAAAAAATATGGGTTCCACTTACCTTATTTAGAAACCTTTTCAAAATAACTGGTTTCTTTATCTCCGTCCTGATGGGTGAATGTTACGACGAATTGTTTGCCGGTAAGTTTGATTACTGTATAAGTAATCGCTTCCGAATCTCTTACGCCGTTTTCTTTCATTGTAAATTTATGGCTGCTTTCCTTGTAGGTATAGGTTCCTTCTTCTATGTCTTCCGGATTAAAATCCTGCTTGATGGAATTCCATTCTTTTTGACGGAATATATAAGTTCCGTCAGTGTTCAGGGCCAATATATATTCGTCTTTGGAGAAAGTGACGGTTTCTTCACCAGTGTATTCCATTTTTGTCAGTTTCCATGTGCCGGGAATAGAAGCCTCATCCTCTACATCTTCATCGGGATTATCCAATTCTCCTGTCTTTTCGAAATAGTAAGTTTCCGTATACCCGTCTTCATCTGTGAGTTCCACCACTAATTGTTTGGATGTAAGTTTAACAATCTCGAAGATATTTATTTCATCGCCCCTGTTTCCGTTCTCTTTCATGGTAAGGGTCCCTTTATTCTCTTTATAAGTATATTCACCCTTTTCCACATACTCCGGATAAAAAGTTTGTGAAGAGGCATTCCATTCTTTTTGACGGAATGTGTAAGTTCCGTCAAAATCTAAAGTCAATATAAATTCGTCTTTGGAATAACTGATGACCTCTCCATCATCGTCTTCCACCTCTTGTAGTTTCCATATACCGCAAATGGCATCATCGCCACTTATGTCTGTGTCATTATCCTTATTACTGCATGAGGTAGTACCTAAAATTAAAATCACACCCAATAGCTTTAGTAGAGTAGACATTGTTTTCATAATTCGTAGATTAAATGAATAAAATTTCAATTTTATTTTGTTCCCTGCAAAGTTAAAGGAGGACCGGAGATGGTTATATCCACAATAATTACTACATTTGTCAAATATTCAAATAGTATTCTTCATTATTTTATTACAATGGTTGATGATTTAAAGAAATTAGTGGGCAGACGCCTTCAAATTCTTCGTTTGGAACGAAATCTTACACAGGAACAGATGGGTGAAATGCTAAGCCTTTCGACAAGTGCTTATTGTAAAATAGAATATGGAGAAACGGATTTGACTCTAACACGGTTAAACAAAATAGCTGAAATATTCAATATATCTGCGAATGAACTATTTAATCAATTAGATAATAGTATGTATGTGAATAAAGCAGAGAATTGTGGCTTCGTTGGAATAGCCAAAGACAGCAGTACGGTACGGGTCGATAATAACGATGATTTGCGGGAACTTGTAAAAGTGAATGCTAAATTAATCGATTCGGTTATAAAGAGATTGGATTTACTGGAAGAACGCATTAAATAAGCGTAATTCTTATTGAAATCCCATAGTGGGAGATATAAAAAAGCGAGGATATCTGTTTGCAGGTATCCTTGCTTTTTTACGTATTAGCAGGTAGGTATAACCGGTTTCCTACAATGAAATGATTATCCCATTAGGTATTTAGCTTTCTTTCCCATAACCTTGTAGATTATCGATACAATCAGCCAGGAAGTACCAAATGCAATAATGGCGGCAGCAGGTATCTGTATGCTAACTGGAATATTCATGGCACGTACCAGTAATACACAAGGTCCAGTGAAGAAATAATGTATCATATAAACCCCGAAGCCGCATAACGTCAGGTTTGCCAATGCTTTTTTTAACCATTCCGCATGGATGTTTACTTTTTTTGCAAGCATGAATACCGGAATTGTCATCATAACCACATTCAAAGAGCAGTAGTAGAAGAATAATTCCAGAAATTCTTCACTGTATTCCGGTAGAGATGTTACATAGCGGAAACCGAAAAATGTAACTGCATATCCGGTAATAAACATCGGAATACCGATAGCCAGTATTTTCTTTGTCGGCCATTCCAGTTTGCGAAGGAAATGCCCTAATAACAGGTAACCGTTGAATCCAGCAAAGGTATATAGCATATTGAATTCATTCCATGAACAAGCACCCCAGATATACGGATCTACAAATTGTTTGTAATAAGGCAATAGGGTAGTGACTCCCCAAGCAGCAAGGAACCATAATTTTGCTTTGTCGGATGCTTTTTCCACCCATGCGGAAAAGACCGGCATATATAAATATAAACCGATAAGCAGATATATATACCACATATGTACATCCAATAAAGAAAAGTTGAGTGGAATCTTGGCTATATTTTCTAATGAAATATTGAATGCCTGGAGAGTAGCTGCTTCACCGGAATAAGGGAAAAAGTCCAGAATGATTCTGGGATCCAGTCCCAGCACTCCGGTTATCCAGGGGAAAAGGTTATAAAGGACAGACCAGATAAGGAAAGGCCATAATACACGCAGGATACGTTTTTTGTAGAAAGTGGATGTCTCGCCGGTTATAGGCAATAATAATGCCCCGGTTATCATAACGAACAATGGGACACAAGGGCGTAGTAAAGCTCCGTAAGCAGCGCCCCAGAATTTGATTTCTCCGATATTGGGAGGAAGTGGTTCCGGATAGAAATTGAAAGGGTCGCCACAATGGCAACAAACAACGGTAAACATGGCTATAAAGCGAACAACATCCAGCCATACTACATGCTGCTTTTCTGTAGGAAGAGTTACATTTTGTACCATTTTGTGTTTTTAGGTATTACTTAAAAATAGGATATTAGTATTTGTTTTAAGTGTACAAAGATAATCTTTCTTCCTACATTTGCCTTTATGATTTATACGAATCTTTATAATGCATATATGTTGATGATTATGGAAATACAAAAGCACTTTGGATATGTAAAATGTTTTATTGTTGTATTCTGCTTGTTTTCGTTTGTGTCGTGTAAACAAGCAGAGAAGAAGACGGACAAAAGTGTTAATCCGACTATTGAGACGATTCTGAGCCGTAAGAGTGTACGTAAATATACCCAGCGTCCAGTAGAAAAAGAACGGTTGGAACTATTGGTTCGTGCCGGAATGGCTGCCCCTTCTTCAAGAGACCGCCGTCCCTGGGAGTTTGTGGTTGTGACAGACCGGGCTTTGTTGGATAAGTTGGGCGATGGGCTTCCTTTGGCACGTATGCTGAAAGAAACAAACCAGGCGATTATTGTCTGTGGGGATACGGTAAAGTCTTCCAATTCATGGTTCTTGGATTGTTCTACGGCTGCACAGAATATACTGCTGGCAGCCGAATCGATGGGACTGGGTGCTGTCTGGACCGCCGCTTATCCGTATCAGGAGCGTGTTGACGTAATAAAGGAAGTGGTGGGTTTGCCTGAACGGATCATACCGTTGACCGTTATTCCTATAGGATATCCAACAGGAGTGGAAAAGACAAAAGATAAATATAATCCGCAACAGGTACATTACAACGGATGGTAAGACTTTAATGCAAAAAAGAGCGGTACCAGGGTTCTGTTAAAGAACTGTATGGTATCGCTCTTTTGCCATTTTTATGTACACTTATTCTTTGTTTCCTTCTTTTTTCAGGTGTTTGTGCAAGCTCTTTAATTCGAAAGAGAGCATTACACGAAATACACCGATTATAAGTAATGTATATGCCATCATGTAAACCAGAGACAAAGCACCGAGTCCAGGTTGCCAGATGATGCCGAAGCTACATAAAATTGCCAGTATCCCGAAAACCATATACCAACCCCAATTTCTGGAACCATATCCTTTTAAATCCATCGCATATCCGGTGGAAGCAAATCCCCTGAACATTAACCAGAAGGCTACGATAAACGGTAGGACAGCCATGCTTAAACCAACATTAGCCATCAGGTAAATACCTAAAATCAAGTCGATAATACCACCGGCGAGATACCAGCCCCAACTTGAAATATTCTTTTTATTGCTAATAGCAAAAAGAATCTCCAATGTTCCGCTAACAAACATAGCGATGCTGAATAAAACACTTAATGCAATATACGTTGCAACAGGAGTGAACATCAGGCAGATGGCAATCAGGATATATAATAATCCTAATAATAGGGATACCCACCAGTTTTTTACTGCAAAAGTGAGAGTGTCTATTAAATCTTTCATATGAATTTAATTTTAATTATTTGTAGATTTATTTCATAACAAGCCTTTGGCAAGAAATGTTTCTTCCAGCAGGTGAAGTGAATTATTTTTAATACATTTGTCCTTTATTTAAAGTGGTAAATTAGAAATATAATATACTCATATGAAAGGTATTGTTTTAGCTGGAGGTTCCGGTACTCGTTTATATCCCATAACAAAGGGTGTTTCCAAACAATTATTGCCGATTTACGATAAGCCGATGGTTTATTATCCTATATCCGTATTGATGTTGGCCGGTATACGTGAAATCCTGATTATTTCAACTCCTCAGGATTTACCCGGATTTCGTCGGTTGTTAGGAGATGGAAGCGATTATGGAGTATGTTTTGAATATGCAGAACAGCCATCGCCGGACGGACTTGCGCAGGCTTTTATTATCGGTAAAGAATTTATAGGAAACGATTCGGTTTGTCTGGTACTGGGTGATAATATCTTTTACGGACAGAGTTTCACATCAATGTTGAGAGAAGCGGTGAACAATGCGCAGAAAGAACAGAAGGCAACTGTATTCGGTTATTATGTAAATGATCCGGAACGTTATGGCGTTGCCGAGTTTGACAAAGACGGAAATGTATTGAGTATTGAAGAGAAACCGGAGATTCCTAAATCGAACTACGCGGTAGTCGGACTTTATTTCTATCCGAATAAAGTGGTGGATGTCGCTAAATACATCAAGCCTTCTGCACGTGGAGAGTTGGAGATTACAACCGTGAACCAGGAGTTTTTGAAAGAGAGTGCTTTGAAGGTTAAATTGCTGGGACGCGGTTTTGCGTGGTTGGATACTGGCACGCATGATTCCCTGTCCGAGGCTTCTACATTTGTGGAAGTGATTGAAAAAAGACAGGGATTGAAAGTTGCCTGTCTGGAAGAAATAGCTTTTCGTAACGGTTGGATTAATGCTGGGCAACTGAAAGAGATAGCCAAACCGATGAGTAAGAACCAGTATGGACAGTATTTGTTGAATCTGGTAAAAGAAAAGAATAAATAAGCGGTTGGATGGCAACCGCAAATTAAAAGATCTGTTTTACAGAAAGGTTTTGTGATGAATAAAGAGAGTAAAATATTCGTAGCAGGTCATCGTGGGCTGGTAGGTTCTGCTATTCTTAAAAATCTAAAGGAACGCGGATATACGAATTTTGTGCTCCGGACACATTCGGAGCTGGATTTGACAAACCAACAGGCTGTAGATGATTTCTTCACTTCGGAGAAACCTGAATATGTATTCCTGGCTGCTGCCCATGTGGGGGGTATTATGGCAAACAGTAAATATAGGGCTGATTTTATATATATCAACCTGATGATTCAAAACAATGTTGTCCATGCTTCCTATGCAAATAAGGTAAAGAAGTTGTTGTTTTTAGGCAGTACTTGTATTTATCCGGGGAATGCTCCCCAGCCGATGCCGGAAAGTTGTTTGCTTACATCGCCATTGGAATATACCAATGAGCCTTATGCAATTGCGAAGATTGCAGGTATTAAGATGTGTGAAAGCTATAACCTTCAGTTTGGTACGAATTATATTGCGGTGATGCCTACCAACCTGTATGGTCCGAATGATAACTTTAATTTGGAGACATCACATGTTATGCCTGCTATGATCCGTAAAGTTCATCTGGCTAAATGCCTGCATCAGGATAATTGGGATGCCTTAAAGAAGGATTTGGATAAACGTCCCGTAGAGAATATATCCGGACATTCATCCCGTCGGGAAATATTGGATATACTTGCCAAATATGGAATCTATCCGGGTAAGGTGGAGCTGTGGGGCACAGGAGTACCGCTTCGTGAGTTTTTATGGAGCGAGGAAATGGCAGATGCTTCTGTTTATATTATGGAACAGGTTGATTTTACAGATGTCCGTCCGAAAGGAAAGGATGTTCGGAATACCCATATTAATATAGGTACGGGAAAAGAACTTTCCATAAAAGAGCTGGCATGGCTGATTAAAGACAAAGTGGGCTTTGATGGTGAAATTGTTTTTGATTCGTCCAAGCCGGATGGTACGCTTCGGAAACTGACGGATGTAAGTAAGTTACATGAGTTAGGTTGGCATCATACTATTGAAGTGGAAGATGGCGTGAAGCGTTTATATGATTGGTATTTGGATAGCGATAATTAATAAGAACGGTTGATAATGAATACGTGAATTGTTCATTGTTAATGAAAATCAATGCGATATGAGTAAAGTTGCTTTAATAACCGGAATAACCGGACAGGATGGTGCGTATCTGGCTGAATATTTAATAAAAAAAGGATATATTGTACATGGTATTAAACGGCGTTCTTCAATGTTTAATACAGATCGTATAGACCATATTTATCAAGACCCTCATGTGGAAAACCGTAATTTTATTTTGCATTATGGGGACTTGACAGATAGCTTGAATCTGACCCGTATCATTGGTGAAACGCAGCCGGATGAGATTTATAACCTGGCAGCAATGAGCCATGTGAAGGTGAGTTTCGATACGCCGGAATATACAGCGAATGCCGATGCCTTAGGAGTATTGCGTATCCTGGAAGCTGTCCGTTTATTGAATCTGGTATCCAAAAGCCGTATCTACCAAGCATCAACTTCCGAATTGTATGGTTTGGTGCAGGAAGTCCCTCAAAAAGAAACTACTCCTTTCTATCCGCGTAGCCCTTATGCCGTAGCTAAACTATATGGTTACTGGATTATGGTGAACTACAGGGAGGCTTATAATATGCATGCATCCAATGGTATTTTGTTTAACCATGAATCACCTTTAAGGGGTGAAACATTTGTTACCCGTAAGGTTACCCGTGCCGTTTCCCGTATAGCAATGGGCATGCAGGATAAGGTTTATCTGGGTAATTTATCGGCAAAACGTGATTGGGGACATGCAAAAGACTATGTACGCGCTATGCATGCCATCCTCCAGCAGGATAAACCGGATGATTATGTAATAGCTACAGGTATTACTACCACTATCCGCGAATTTATTCGTATGGCTTTTTCTGAAATCGGCGTGGAAATTATTTTTAGAGGCGAAAATGTTAATGAGGTCGCATTATTAAACTATATTGACGAAAATGTGTTTATAAAAAAGGTAGGTGAAGCTTACCTCGAGAAATTTAAAACAAGAATAGGGCAGGAAGTAGTAGGTGTTGATCCTCAGTATTTTCGCCCTACAGAAGTTGAATTGTTGATCGGTGATGCCACAAAGGCACGGACTTGCTTGGGCTGGGAACCGAAATACGATTTACCCGCATTAATAGAGGATATGATGGCAAATGATATTAAGTTGACAAAAAAAGAATCTTATCTGAGAGAAGGCGGATATAAAATTTTAAATTATTTCGAGTAAAGCAAAACCATTATAGCAATAATTTGTTATAATTAGAAAAAGAGTTACTTTCGCGCCTATTAAGCGTTTTTAGTTAAGAAAATTAATTGTTTAATTTAATAATGTTGATGAATATGAAGACAAAAGTATTACTTTTTGCTTTGTTATCAGGTTTTGTTTTCTCTGCCGCTGCGCAGGAATTTCAACCACAGGTGGGATATAGCACAGAACCGGGTTATAAAACAAACTTTAAGAAAAACAGAGCACGTGATAATTGGTTTATATCAGTTGCCGGTGGTGCCAGTATTTTATTAGGCGACCAGAATGATAAGGCTCAGTTTAAAAACCGTTTGAACTTTGCACCTCAGTTATCTTTCGGTAAATGGTTCAATCCTTATTTGGCATTCCGTGTACAGTTTAACGGTGGTGTCTTACATGGTTTTGAAGGTGATAACGCTCAGTTTATGCAACATAATACGTATGCCGCTGCTCACGCAGATTTGCTATGGGATGTGACAAATTTCTGGGCTCCTTATAATGAAAAGAGAGTGTTCCGTTTGATTCCTTGGATTGGTGTCGGTTATGCACAGCGCTTTAAAACTCCGGATGATAACAGAGGTATTCCGAGAAGCGAATCTCCTTCATTGAATGCTGGTATCTTGACAGCTTTCCGTTTGAGCAAACGTGTAGATTTGAACGTTGAAATCCAGGGTTCTTTATTGAACGAACAGTTTAACCGTGTTCAAATGGGTAAATTATCTGACGGTATCGTACAATTGAGCGCAGGTTTGACATTCAAATTGGGTAAGACTGACTTTGAAGTTCTTCAACCGATGGATTATGCATTGCTGAACGACCTGAACGGTCAGATTAACTCTTTACGTGCAGAAAACGACCAGTTGAGCAAACGTCCGGTTTCTTGTCCGGAATGTGAAGAAGTAGTTGCTACTGAAGTTGTAAATAATTATGTAGACAATATTGTATACTTCCGTATCAATAGCGCTAAGATAGATAAGAACCAGCAGATTAATATCTACAATACTGCTCAGTTCATGAAGAATAACGGTACAGCTATCAAGGTGATTGGCTATGCAGATAAAGACACCGGTTCAGCTGAATACAATATGGCTCTTTCTGAAAAACGTGCTAAAGCCGTTGCTAAAGAACTGATGGATAAATACGGTATATCTTCTAACCAGATTACAGTTGAATGGAAGGGTTCTGATGTTCAGCCTTACGGAACAAACAACTGGAACCGTGTTGCGATTATGTCGGTTAACGAATAATTCATTCATATATTATAAGTATAGATTGGGGAATGTCCGTTTGGGCATTCCCTTTCTTTTTGTTGTTTTTAATCAGCTGTTTAGGTAGTAAAGTGGCATTTCGCTGCACACTTTTTATGTATATGTGTAATTATAATTTGAATTTGTGTTATCTTTGTGCCCGATGGGAAGAATTATAGCAATTGATTATGGTCGGAAACGAACCGGTATAGCTGTAACAGATACGTTACAAATGATAGCGAATGGTTTGACCACAGTACCGAGCGGGGAGCTAGTGAAGTTTCTCACAGATTACATATCCCGTGAACCTGTGGAACGTTTTGTAGTCGGGCTTCCCAAACAAATGAATAATGAACCCTCGGAAAACATGAAATATGTGGAAGCTTTCGTTACACATCTGAAACGTACCCTTCCTGATATACCCGTAGAATATTATGATGAGCGTTTTACTTCGGTATTGGCACATCAAGCAATGTTGGATGGAGGGGTAAAGAAAAAGAAAAGACAGGATAAAGGACTGGTGGATGAAATCAGTGCCACAATTATCCTGCAATCATATTTGGAAAATAAAAAATATCAGTTATAAAGTTATGATTTTACCAATATATCTGTACGGACAGCCCGTATTGAGGAAAGAAACCGAAGTGGTTCCTAAAGACTATCCTGAATTGAAACAGTTGATAGCAAATATGTTTGAGACAATGTATAATGCCGATGGAGTAGGACTTGCTGCTCCCCAGGTTGGTTTATCACTTCGTTTGCTTGTTATTGATGCTGATGTTATGGGAGATGATTTTCCGGAATGTAAGGGTTTCAAGCGTGCAATGGTCAATCCTGAAATTGTAGAAAGCAGCGAAGAAGAAATAGCAATGGAAGAAGGATGCCTGAGCTTGCCGGGAATCCATGAAAAAGTTTCACGTGCCAAAACCATACGTGTAAAATATCTGGATGAAAATCTGGAAGAACACGATGAAACAGTAGACGGGTTTGCAGCCCGCGTTGTACAACATGAGTGCGAACATTTGGGCGGACATGTATTTATTGATAATATCTCAGCGATCCGCCGTCAGTTGAATAAAGGAAAACTAAATGGTATAATTAAAGGTACAGCCCGTTGTTCATATAGAGCAAAAGCGGTTGGAAAATAATTGGAACTCTATTAAATAAATGAGTATGACAGATTTAAGTAAAAACATTCAGACCCTCAGAGAAAAGAAAGCCGTTGTAGAGATGGGTGGAGGCGAAGCTGCTATTGAAAAGCAGATTGCAATGGGTAAACTTACAGCCCGTGACCGTATTCTCTCCTTGTTGGATAAAAATTCTTTTCATGAATACGACTTGTTCGTGAAGCATGATGGCCGTGATTTTGGTATGGAGAAAAAAGACCTGCCTGGTGATGGTGTAGTTACAGGTACCGGTACTATTTTCGGTGCCCCTGTTTGTATCTATGCACAGGACTTTACTGTAGCCGGTGGTTCGCTCGGTTTACAGCATGCCCGTAAAATCACTAAGATCATGGATCACGCACTGAAGATGAAATGTCCGATTATCGGAATCAATGACTCGGGTGGTGCTCGTATTCAGGAAGGTGTAGGTGCATTGGCTGGTTATGGCGAAATTTTCTATCGTAATACAATTGCTTCCGGTGTTATTCCTCAGCTTTCTTTGATTCTTGGTCCTTGTGCCGGTGGTGCTGTTTATTCTCCGGCTTTGACAGACTTCGTATTCGTGGTTGAAAATATCTCTAAGATGTTTATCACCGGTCCGAATGTTATCAAGACTGTATTGGGTGAAGATATTTCTATGGAAGATCTGGGTGGTGCACGTGTTCATGCTGAAATAACAGGTAATGCTCACTTCTATGCAATGAGTGAACAGGATTGTTTCGAACAGGTTAAACGTTTGGTTAGCTTCATTCCTTGGAACAACCAGGAAAAAGCAAAAGCTATCGAACCGAAAGAACCGTCTGCAATGTTGAATATCGAACAGGTTGTGCCTGCCGATCCGAAACAACCGTATGATGTTCGTGATGTTATTAAATGTATTGTTGATGATTCTGACTTCCTGGAAATTCAGGAACTGTGGGCAGCCAATATCGTAATAGGTTTTGGCCGTATGGGTGGTGAAACTGTAGGTTTTGTAGCCAACCAGCCGATGGTACTTGCCGGTGTATTGGATTGCGACAGTGCTGATAAAGCTGCACGTTTCATTCGTTTCTGCGACTCATTCAATATTCCTATTATTACTTTGGAAGATATGCCGGGTTATCTGCCGGGTGTAGACCAGGAACATGCAGGTGTGATTCGTCACGGTGCAAAAGTCTTGTATGCTTATTCTGAAGCTACAGTTCCAAAGATTACAGTTATCTTGCGTAAGGCTTATGGTGGTGGATACATCGCAATGAACTCCCGTCACCTGGGTGCAGACTTTATGTTTGCATGGCCTTCTGCAGAAATTGCTGTTATGGGACCGGAAGGTGCTGCTAATATTATTTTCCGTAAGGAAATCATGGAAGCAGAAGATCAGAATGCAATGCGTCAGGAAAAGGTAAAAGAATATATTGAGAAGTTTGCCAACCCGTTTGTGGCAGCCTCCAAAGGGTTCATCGATTCTGTTATCGAGCCGAAAGAAACACGCTCATTGTTGCTTCATGCGCTTAAACTTTCTATATTGAAAGAGGAATACAGACCGGCTAAGAAGCACGGATTGCCTCCGTTCTAATTAACCCTGTAAAATTTTTGAATATGGAACAGAAAGAGAAAGATAACGAATATGTAGATTTTGTAGTAACTGCACGTAAATATAAAACACTGCTGACTACAAAGTATAAAAACCGTAAAGTCTGGCATAAGCCCTTTATCGGTGATGTGATTTCTCATCTTCCCGGTACAATCGTAAAGTTGGAAGTTAAGCAAGGGCAGGAAGTTGAAGCCGGTCAGTTGCTTTTGATTCACCAGGCGATGAAAATGTTTAATCGGGTGGTAGCTCCGGTTGCAGGAGTGGTAACTGAAGTGAATGTGCAGGAAGGTGATAAAATTCCGAAGGATCATTTGATGGTTAAGATTGAACCGAAGTAAAAGCGGTTTGTAATATAATAGAAAGGTTGCGTTAAAGCATGTTATATGCTTATAAACGCAACCTTTTCGTTTATATGGGCTTTTGTTCTGGTGGCGGAAGGGACTCTAAGGATATTTTCACTATTTCTTATTTTCATTTCCCGGTTAAATGTTTATTTTTGTCGGTTGGAAGCAAGGAACTATAAGTGCTGCTTTTTAAACGATTAAGATGATCAGATGAAAAAAATACTTTTCACGCTGTTTTTAGCGATATCTTCATTCTCTTTATTTGCACAGATTAATACGGATCGTGTGCTGGCGATAGGACGTAATGCTTTGTACTTCGAAGATTATGTTTTATCCATTCAATATTTTAACCAGGTCATCAAATCAAAACCCTGGTTGGCGGAACCTTATTTTTACCGTGCGGTAGCAAAAATAAATCTGGATGATTTCAAGGGTGCCGAGGAAGACTGTTCTTTATGCCTTCAGCGAAACCCTTTTTTAGTGCAGGCGTATTATGCTCGTGGGATAGCGCGGCAGAGCCAGGAAAAATATGATGAAGCAATTGCCGACTATCAGAAAGGGTTGGAGTTTAAACCGGAAGACCGGCAGATGTTGGTTAACAATGCAGTAGCTTATATTCAAAAGAAAGATTATAAAGGTGCGGAAAAGGCATTTGATGTCTTATTGGCTGCACATCCTAAATATTCGATGAGTTATCTGACACGTGGAGCCATGTATACGGAAGAAGGTGACACAGTGAAGGCGCTTGCCGATTATGATAAGGCAATCAGCATAGATCCTTATTACGCTCCTGCTTACGGTAACCGTGCGATTCTGTTATACCAGATGAACAACCTGCAAGGGGCTTTATCTGATTTGAATGAAGCTATCCACCTGAATACCCGTGAGAGCGGTTTTTATATCAACCGTGGTTTAGTCCGTTTCCAGATGAATGACCTGCGTGGTGCAATGGCAGATTATGACCAGGTAATCAGTATGGACAGCCAGAATCTGATAGCTCGTTTTAACCGTGGTTTGCTTCGTGCACAAGTTGGTGACAACAACCGTGCGATTGAAGATTTCGATGTCGTATTGCAGCTCGAACCGGACAACTACATGGCATATTATAACCGTGCCTTGCTTCGTTTTGAAACCGGTGACTATCAGGGTGCTGTTGCCGATTATAATGTAGTGCTTACTCAATATCCCCGTTTTATTCCCGGATATTACAGTCGTGCTGATGCCAAACGTAAAATGCGTGATGAAGCCGGAGCCGACCGTGATTACTGGACTGCCTACAATATGGAACAAGAGATGCGGAAAGAGCGTGAGAGCGGGAAGACCGGAAATGCTACGGCCTCTGCATCGGGAGCTAACTCATCGTCTGGACAAAACAAGGAAGATAAAACCCGTGAACAATCCGATAAGAATATCGATAAATTCAACCGTCTGGTGGTCTACGATAAAGAAGAGGAACGTAAGAGCAAATACCAGAATGAATTTCGCGGACGTGTACAGGATCGTAATGTCCGTGTGGATCTTGAACCGCAGTTTATCCTGACCTATTATGAAAAGCTGGATCCGGTTAAGAAACTGGTTTACTATGACAAGACCGTAGAAGAGTTTAACCGTCGTATGTTTTTGTCGCATAAGTTGAGAATTACAAATGAAGAAGCTGCCTTGACAGAAGATCAGGTAGCAGTCCATTTCGCTTCTATTGATAATTTCTCGGCAAAGATAGAAGCCGATCCGAAGAATGCAGATGCTTATTTCGGGCGTGCAATCGATTTTATGTTAGTTCAGGATTTTGCAGAGGCTATCAAGGATTATTCGAAAGCCATCGAGTTGAATCCCGACTTTGCAATGGCCTATTTCAACCGGGCTGTAGTGCGTTATAAACAGTTAGACTACGAGCAGTCGCAAGCAACCAGCATAGAGAATGACTTGTCGAACCTGAGTATGAATCTGACTATAGGCAAGACTTCTCCCTCTGTTGTAAATAATCAGGCGACAGCCCAGGTAAAAGATAATAAGAGAGCTTACGAACACGAAATGATAACCCGGGATTATGATATGGTAATCAAACTGAATCCGGGTTTTGTATATGCTTATTTCAACCGTGGAAACCTGCGTTGTGCACAGCGGGATTTCAGGGCTGCAATTCTTGATTATAATGAAGCTATCCAGCGTGATCCTGAATTTGCAGAAGCCTATTTTAACCGTGGGCTGGCACGCTTATCATTGGGAGATGCCAACCGGGGTATAGCCGATTTGAGTAAAGCCGGCGAGCTGGGGATTATCAATGCCTATAGTATCATCAAACGTATGACTACTTCTAATTGATAATCGGATCTATAGAAAAAAGTGTGTATTTTTGAAAACAATTCATATATGTTTCGGATTTAAAAGATGTATGTTTTGACTTTAAAGGGCATATCTTTTGAATTCGAAACATATATCTTTTTTTTCAATATATCTCTATTTCTAAAAAAGAATGCTAAATTTGCAACCTATTATTAAGATTTTATAGTGAACAGATTATGATAAAGATTACATTTCCGGATAATTCCGTAAAAGAATATGCCGAAGGAACGACTGCGATGCAGATTGCAGAGAGTATCAGTTCCCGTCTGGCACAGGAAGTTCTGGCTGCAAGTGTGAATGGTGAAATCTGGGACCTTAGCCGTCCTATCAATCAGGATGCTGCTGTCAAACTTTTCAAGTGGGAAGACGAGGAAGGTAAACATGCATTCTGGCACTCCAGTGCCCACCTGATGGCAGAAGCTTTGCAGGAACTTTATCCTGGTATTAAATTCGGTATCGGACCGGCTATCGAGAACGGTTTCTACTATGATGTAGACCCGGGTGATACAGTTATTAAAGAAAGTGATTTCGCAGCTATCGAAGCTAAAATGTTGGAGCTGGTAGCAAAGAAGGAAGAAATCAAACGTCAGAGTATTTCAAAGGCGGATGCTATGAAAATGTTTGGCGAAAGAGGTGAAGAGTACAAAACCGAGCTTATCAGCGAATTGGAAGACGGGCATATTACCACTTATACGCAAGGCTCATTTACAGACCTGTGCCGTGGACCGCACTTGCCGAATACTTCTTATCTGAAAGCCGTTAAAATATTAAGCGTAGCCGGTGCTTACTGGCGTGGAGATGAAAAACGTAAACAATTGGTTCGTTTGTATGGTATTACCTTCCCGAAGAAAAAAATGTTGGATGAATATCTGGCATTAATGGAAGAAGCTAAAAAACGCGACCATCGTAAAGTTGGTAAAGAACTGGAATTGTTTACATTCTCGACAGCTGTAGGAGCTGGGCTTCCGTTGTGGTTGCCGCGTGGTACGCAACTTCGCTTGAAACTGGAAGATTTCCTGAAACGTATCCAGAAGAAATATGGCTACCAGCAGGTAATGACTCCGCATATCGGAGGCAAGCAACTGTATGTGACATCAGGACACTATGCGAAATACGGAAAAGACTCTTTCCAGCCGATTCATACTCCGCAAGAAGGTGAAGAGTTTTTATTAAAACCTATGAACTGTCCTCACCACTGTGAGATATTCAAGGCATTCCCGCGTTCATACAAAGACCTACCTCTTCGTTTTGCAGAGTTCGGAACAGTATACCGTTATGAACAGAGTGGTGAATTACATGGTCTGACAAGGGTTCGTGGTTTTACGCAGGATGATGCACACTTGTTCTGTCGTCCGGACCAGTTGAAAGATGAATTCCTGAAAGTAATGGATATTATCTTTATCATCTTTAAGGCTCTTGATTTCGAAAATTTTGAAGCTCAGATCTCTTTACGTGATAAGGTGAACCGTGATAAGTATATCGGTTCCGATGAAAACTGGGAAAAGGCAGAAACTGCTATTATTGAAGCTTGTCAGGAAAAAGGTTTGAAAGCCAAAGTTGAATACGGTGAAGCAGCATTCTATGGTCCTAAGTTGGATTTCATGGTAAAAGATGCTATCGGACGCCGTTGGCAGTTGGGCACTATCCAGGTAGACTATAACTTGCCGGAACGTTTTGAGCTGGAATATACAGGAGAAGACAATAAGAAGCACCGCCCTGTTATGATTCACCGTGCACCGTTCGGCTCTATGGAACGTTTTGTTGCCGTATTGATTGAGCATACAGGTGGTAAGTTCCCGTTATGGTTGACTCCTGATCAGGTAGCGATTCTGCCTATCAGCGAAAAGTTCAACGAATATGCTTATGAAGTAAAACGTCAGCTTGAAGCAGACGATTTAAGTGTGCTAGTTGATGACCGTAACGAGAAGATAGGACGTAAAATCCGTGACACAGAATTGAAGCGTATCCCTTATATGCTCATCGTTGGAGAGAAAGAGGCGGAAAATAATGAAATTTCTGTAAGAAAACAGGGTGAAGGTGATAAAGGTTCGATGAAAATTACTACCTTTGCAGCGCTTTTAAAGAATGAAATAGAGGACCAGTTGAATAGCTGGCAGAAAAATAATTGATTAAATAACTAATAACGAGGAGAATAAATCTTTTTGAATGAAGAATGACAGTCTGAAAGAACAGTATAGAATTAATGAACGTATTCGCGTTCGTGAAGTTCGTTTAGTAGGTGACAATGTTGAACAGGGAGTATTTCCTATATCCCAGGCATTAAAAATAGCTGAAGACCAAGGATTAGATCTTGTTGAAATTTCACCGAATGCTGCGCCCCCCGTTTGTAGAGTAATTGATTATCAAAAGTTCCTCTATCAACAGAAAAAAAGACAAAAAGAACAGAAAGCCAAGTCTGTGAAAGTGGTTGTAAAGGAGATTCGTTTCGGACCTCAGACAGATGATCACGATTACAATTTTAAGTTGAAACATGCAAAAGGCTTTTTGGAAGAAGGGTCAAAGGTTAAAGCTTATGTGTTTTTTAAAGGCCGTTCCATTTTGTTCAAAGAGCAGGGAGAAGTATTGTTGCTTCGCTTTGCCAATGATTTGGAAGATTACGGTAAAGTAGAGCAGTTGCCGGTATTGGAAGGTAAGCGTATGATTATTATGCTTACTCCTAAGAAGAGTACGGTTGCACCTTCTGCTCCGTCTTCAAACCCTAAGCCCGTTGTTAAAAAAGTTGTTGTTACACCTAAGCCACAGGTACAGGGTGCGGATGATAGCGATAAAGATGAATAATAAGAACCACCCGATGGAGGGTGTAACGTTTAATAATTAAAAATAATTGGAAAATGCCTAAGATGAAGACTAATTCCGGTGCCAAAAAGAGGTTCGCCCTTACCGGATCAGGTAAAATCAAGAGAAAACACGCTTTTAAAAGTCACATTCTAACAAAGAAGACTAAAAAGCAGAAGAGAAACCTTACTCACGTGGGATTGATTGACCGTGTTGACGTAAGCAATGTTAAGCAGTTGCTTGGCTTAAAGTAATCTTCAATTAAGCGAGTTTTTACAAGATTTTTATTAACCGAATGTATTTAGCTAACAAGTTCATTTATAAAGAATGACGCTAACATTCAAAACAGATTAGAATTATGCCTAGATCAGTAAATCATGTTGCTTCAAGAGCAAAAAGAAAACGGATTTTAAAACTTACCCGTGGTTATTATGGTGCACGCAAGAATGTTTGGACCGTAGCAAAAAACACATGGGAAAAAGGTTTGACTTATGCATTCCGTGACCGTCGTAACAAGAAACGTAATTTCCGCGCATTGTGGATCCAGCGTATTAACGCTGCTGCCCGTTTGGAAGGTATGTCTTACTCTCGTTTGATGGGTGCTTTGCACGCTGCAGGAATCGAAATCAACCGTAAAGTTCTTGCCGATTTGGCAGTAAACCATCCGGAAGCTTTCAAAGCAATCGTTGCAAAAGTAAAGTAAGTTGATACTCAATCAATAGTAAAAAAGAGCTCCATAACAGGGCTCTTTTTTGTGCGATTTCTTGTATATATCAAATGGAATACATATCTTTGTAATAGAAAAAAATGAGTTAGCCGCACATGTTCGATTGGGAAACTCATCAGTTTTTTTAATTCCGAGACATAGCTCTTGTCGCTAATGGCGGGCCGCGCCCTTCGGGGTATGCTTAGCACGGCGGATTACAAAGGTGGCAAAGCACTCAAATCCTGTCATACGGAGTTTGTTCATATCTACAGTGCGGCTTTCTTTTCATAAAGAGAGGGTATTTCGATTAAGAAATACCCTCTTCTTTTTTATTCCGGATTTTACTTATGCAATTAATCGGATCACCCCGAAAAGTTGTGGAACTACGCATAAATATTTTTGAGTCTAAATAAGAAATAAGGGATATTGTTAACACCTCTAAGAACCGATCTAAAAGCTTTGATCTTAGCATTGAAGGATTCAGCCGAAGCATTTGTTGCTCTACGGTCAAAGAAGTTTAAGATAGTTCTATAATGTGCCTGTACAGAGCGCATAACTGTTCCAAAATGCTCAAATCCGGATTCTTCAATAGCATTATACCAGCGAGCTAAGCGCGTAAGAGCCATTTTTTTATCTTTGGTTGTTTGATAGATACTCTTTAACTGCATAGTCAGCTTATAGGCAACTTCTAAAGAAGGATGATAGTGAAATAATATTTCTGCTCTTTGTCTTTGCCTTGGTGTCCACTTATCTTCATTCTTGAACAACAAATAACGGCTTCTTATCAAGAGTTGACGGTGAGTGTCTCCATTTTCAAGAATCAATGCCACATAGGGCTCCTTACTTTCTTTGGCCAATGCGAACTCTTTATTTTCCTCTTCGATAGCTTGCCAACGAAGAGCTATCCTCATATCCTGCAGAGCATCACAGGCGAGTTTTTGCACATGAAAACGATCTGTTACCTGTGCTGCTTTCGGAAAACAGCGACGTACTGTTAAGCCCATATTGGCAGCCATATCTAAAGTGACTTCCTTTACTTTACAACGTAACCTGTCTTTTATTCTTAACAGTACCTCTATAACTTCTTCCGCTTTAGTTCCCTTGATTATTGCTACAATTGATCCTTTGCGTCCCTTGGCTTCTTTATTAGTCAGAATGGTATAAAGCTCATTGTCGCTCAAAGAGGTTTCATCTATACTTAGAAAAGAACCCATGTTTTTCTCAAACAATAACCATTTGTCGGCATGTTCACGGTCTTCCCATTCATAAAAACCAGATAAATGTAAACGGTACCATTCCTCTAACCGCTGACCATTTAGCCCATAGAACTTAGCCAATGTGCTACAATTAACAGGGGTATTATCCAGGTGTTCCTTTTAAAAAAGAGGCAAACTCCTCTGTTAAGCGGGTGCCTTTTGATACTACTTCCCAATCACGCATAAAAGGATTACCTGTATCCATATCCACCCAACGACGCCGACGCACATGAAGGATTAAACTTTTACCTCGAAGTGGGAAGTCATGAATGGAGGTGGGGGGATAAAAACCTTTAGACTGAAGATGTTTATCTTTACGCTCCATTTCTGATAAATCCTTTTCATCTAAATAGATTAATATGGCTGTAGATGTGCGCTCGGCATGGGTTACATCAAAATAGGTCAGTAGACCTTCGGGTAATAATAGTTCGTAGCCTGTTTCCATAAAGCAAAACTACTATCTTTTTTTTACCCCACAACTTTTCGGGGTGATCCAATTAATCCTATCATAAAAAGCAGGCTTCTGATTTTTCTTTGTATATTTATCCCGCTAAGAATTAAACACATTAAACCGTATATTTATGTTGTTGCCAAAACGATTTAAGAAGAAGGCGATAGGAGGTGCTTTGGCATGTTCGTTGCTTTTGGTTTCCTGTTCTCCTAAACAGACTGTGACAAACACATTAATCCCTAAACCCGCTTATATGGAGCTTACAGGGGGATATTTGCAGGTAGATGATAGTCTGCAAATACCACAGGGACAATCCGGGTCGATTACTTATCAGGTAAATACATCATTAGCAGAGGACAATCCTGAAAAGTATGAGCTATCCATATCTAAAGATGGTATTAGTCTCCAGGCAGGTTCGGAAGCCGGATTATTTTATGGTAAACAAACGCTCCGCCAGTTACTTACTCCACAAGGATTGCCTTATGGTACAATTAAAGACGAACCCCGTTTTAAATACCGTGGTTTGCATTTGGATGTTTCCCGCCATTTCTTTCCCAAAGAAGAGGTAAAGAAATTGCTGGATGTGATGGCTTATTATAAATTGAATACATTACATATGCACCTGACAGATGCAGGAGGTTGGCGTATCCAGATGGATAAATATCCGAAACTGACATCCGAAACCGCTTTCCGTACGGAATCCGATTGGCGTAAATGGTGGGATGGAGGCGACAGAAAATATTTACCGGAAGGAACTCCCGGTGCTTATGGTGGCTATTATACAAAAGAGGATATTCGCGAATTGGTGGCCTATGCCGCCGAGCGTCATATTAATATATTGCCGGAAATCGAATTTCCCGGACATTCGGAAGAGGTCTTATTCGCTTATCCGGAATTGAGTTGTTCCGGCAAACCTTATAAGAATGGAGATTTCTGTATCGGTAATGAGAAGTCATTTACCTTTATGGAAGATGTGCTGGGAGAGATAATCGAATTATTCCCGTCCGAATATATCCATGTCGGAGGCGATGAAGCTGGCAAAACAGCTTGGAAGACTTGTCCCAAATGTCAGGCTTTGATGAAAAAGAATGGCATGCAACATGTGGATGAGCTTCAAAGCTATATGATACATCGCGCGGAAGAATACCTGAATACCAAAGGCCGTAAATTGATTGGCTGGGACGAGATATTGGAAGGAGGTTTAGCTCCGGATGCTACCGTCATGTCCTGGCGTGGTGAAAGCGGTGGTATCAAATCGGCACGAATGGGACATGATGTGGTGATGACTCCCGGCAATTACCTCTATTTTGACTTCTATCAGGCTGATCCTAAAACGCAGCCTTACGCAATCGGCGGTTATACTCCTATAAAGAAAGTCTATAGCTATAATCCTGTTCCGGTAGATTCGTTGACAGCAGAAGAAAGTAAGCATATTGTAGGGGTACAGGCTAATACTTGGACCGAGTATATTACAACTCCTGAACATCTTGAATATATGATGTTCCCCCGTGCCCTTGCTCTTGCCGAGATAGCCTGGACACCCCAAGAATTACGCTCCTGGGAAGATTTCAAGCCACGTGTAAATGCCCACATCCCTCAATTAGAAAAGATGGGACTTCATCCGTTTACCCTTTCGGACGAACTGGAAGTAACCATGTCGGTAGATACCGTAAAGAAACAGATTGAAGTTCTTCTGGATGCAGAAAAGTATCCGGCAGAGATACATTATACGACAGACGGTTCGGTTCCTACCGCCACTTCTTCTATTTATAAAACTCCAATTACAGTGAGGGATTCTGCCCATATCGTTGCCGCTATCTTCAAGGATGGACAGTTGCAGGGAACTCCTACGGAAAAGAAAGTGGATTATCACCGGGGAATAAATAAGCCTATACATTATAATAGTAAGCTGTATGACGGTTATATGGCAGGTGGTATGAATGCTTTGTTGGATGGCTATCGTGGAGGTCTTACTTATCTGGATGGTCGCTGGCAGGGATATCTGGATAACTTGGATTGCGTTGTGGATATGGAAGAGGTGACGGATATTCATAATGTATCTATCCGGTTTATGCAATTGATAGGACCGGGAGTATTCCAACCTAAAGATGTAGAGATGTTGGTATCAGAGGACGGAGAGAACTTTACATCTTGCGGAATTGTTCCAACAACAATACCAGCGGACGATCCTAACTTATTGTTTCAGGAATACCGTTTCGACGGCAACTGGAAAGCCCGCTATATCCGCATAAAAGCACCTCGTGCTAATAAAGGATTTACTTTTGCGGATGAGATTGTAATATGGTAGGATTAAGTTGACAGTTGACAGTTATTTCGGTTTCTGCCGATTCATTGATTGAGTACGAAACCTAATTGCCAACAGTTTCCGGATATCTGTCTATGATTTCTTGAATAATATCTAAATAACTAAAATAGACGACAAATGAAGAAACAGTTAATGGCCTTTCTGCTTTGCTGCGGTATATTTACGGCATCCGCACAGCAGCCGGTAGACTATGTAAATCCATTTATCGGAACCAGCAATTATGGTACGACCAATCCCGGGGCTATTTGTCCCCAGGGAATGATGAGTGTCACGCCTTTTAATGTAATGGGTTCCAAAAGCAATAAATTTGATAAAGACAGCCAGTGGTGGTCGACCCCTTATTCGGCGGATAACAACTATTTTACAGGCTTTTCCCATGTGAACCTGAGTGGAGTCGGTTGTCCTGATTTGGGAAGTCTTTTATTGATGCCTACTACCGGAGATGTGAATGTCGATTACCGGGAGTATGGCAGCGAATATAAGAATGAAGTAGCCCAGCCCGGTTACTACAGCAATATCCTGACCAAATACGGTATCAAGACAGAAGCGACCGCCAGTATGCGTACCGGGCTTACCCGTTTCACCTTTCCAAAGGGACAGGGAAATATCCTGCTTAATTTAGGAGAAGGATTGACTAATGAAACAGGTGCGACCGTTCGCCGGGTAAGTGATACCGAAATCGAAGGAAGCAAGTTATTAGGAACCTTCTGCTATAACCCGCAGGCGGTATTCCCTATTTATTTTGTAATGAAGGTAAGCAAGGCTCCGAAGCAAGTTGGTTACTGGAAGAAACAACGCGAAATGAAAGGCGTGGAAGCCCAATGGGATGCTTATTCCGGAAAATATAAACTTTATACCAAATATGACCGTGAAATGAGTGGTGATGACATTGGTGTATGGTTTACCTACGATACGGAAGAGAATGAAACAATAGAGGTAAAGATGGGTGTATCTTTTGTCAGCATAGAAAATGCCCGCCTGAATATGAATACTGAACAGCCGGATTTCAATTTTGATAAGGTTCGTACGGCAGCATCTACGATGTGGAATAAAGATCTTTCCCGTGTGAAAGTGGAAGGCGGCTCACAGACGGATAAGATTATTTTCTATACCGCCATGTACCACCTGCTTATCCATCCGAATATCATACAGGATGTAAACGGCGAATACCCGATGATGGAAAGCCTGAAAGTAGGTCATACTACCGGCAACCGTTATACCGTATTTTCTTTATGGGATACCTATCGCAATGTAAGTACCTTAATGACTCTCCTGTATCCGGAAAAGCAACTGGATATTATCCGTACAATGATTGATATGTACAAAGAAAGCGGTTGGCTACCTAAGTGGGAGCTTTACGGACGCGAAACCTTGACAATGGAAGGCGATCCTTCTATTCCTTATATAGTGGATGCTTATCTGCGTGGCTTGCGTGATTATGATATCGAGACTGCTTATGAGGGAATGCGCAAAGGGGCAACTACTCCGGGTGAATTTAATCTGCTGCGTCCAGATAATAACGATTATATGAGTCTTGGTTATGTTCCTCTTCGCGAACAGTATGATAATTCCGTATCGCATGCCCTCGAATACTATATTGCCGACTGGAACCTGTCGTTGCTGGCCGATGCGTTAGGAAAGAAGGAAGACGCTAAATTATTCCGTGAACGTGCAATGGGCTACAAACATTATTATAGCAAGGAATATGGTACGCTCCGTCCAATCTTGCCGGATGGAACATTCTATTCTCCTTTTGACCCGAAACAGGGAGAAAACTTTGAACCGAGCCCTGGCTTCCATGAAGGGAATGCCTGGAATTATACATTCTATGTTCCGCATGATATTAAAGGATTGGCCAAGTTGATGGGCGGACAAAAGAAATTTGTGGACAAACTGCAAATGGTTTTCGATAAAGGTTACTACGATATGGCAAACGAACCGGATATTGCTTATCCGTATTTGTTCAGTTATTTCAAAGGAGAGGCTTGGCGTACTCAGAAGACAGTCCGCGAACTGCTTGAGAAATATTATCATAATGCGCCGAACGGTCTTCCGGGTAATGATGATACGGGAACAATGTCTACCTGGGCCATCTTCTCTATGATGGGCTTTTATCCAGCCTGTCCGGGTGATTTGGATTATGTCCTGACTTCGCCGACCTTTAATAAAGTAACTATCCAATTGGATAAGAAATTCTATCCAAAAGGAGAGTTGGTCATAGAATCCGAACATAAAACGCCTGCTGATATTTATATCAAGGAAGTTACGGCCGGAGATAAGAAGCTGAAAGGATACACTATCTCGCAACATGATTTGGTAAATGCAGGGACTCTACACTTCGTATTGCAGGATACACATTGAGTTAAACTCTTTTTTAAACAAAAGAAAAAGAGTAATATTGAAGAATCATATTCATTGAAGAGGTATGGGAACACGTATTGTTCTCATGCCTTTTTTTATTTGCCTTTAGATAAAGTATTCGGATTTATAGAAATAAATAACCAAGAGTATTTTATCGTTTTTTATAAAGAAAACGCGTATATTGTCGTCATATTCTAAATTCATTCTCGCTTTAAACCTAATATAATGAAACTACGCCTGTTATTAAAGTCTCATTTCTTTATTTTTTCATTCTTATTTTTGTTTTCTTGTTCAGAAGGGCAGAAAGAAACGGATAGTTATCCAGTCATTGATGTAGAGCAATCAGTTGATGGAAAGAATTATTCAGTTCAAAAGTTGAGTGATTATGCTCAGAAGGTTGTATATATCCCATTGGAAACTACCGATTCTTCATTAGTTCAAATTAATGATGGAATTATATTTGAAAATGGACGATTGTTTATTAATAGTAATTGGAATGATTGTTTGTCTTTTGCAGGGGAAGACGGTTCTTTCTTAGGGAGAATCGGAAAAAAGGGGCAAGGTCCGGAGGAGTTCTTGGCTATAAGAGGGATGGATATATCCTTGGATGGAAAACGTATTTTAATATCTTCTATAGGAAGAGGGCTTGAATATTCGTTAACTGGAGAATTTATACGAAAGATAAAATTTCCGGAAGTAGAAGGGCATATTCCTTATAAAATGGCATATCTGCAAGATAACTTATTTCTTTACAGTTTAGTTTCTTGGGACATTTCTAAATATGAATATTGTGTAGCCTCGGATTCCGGTATTGTAAAACTGTTACAGAAGGAATATCAGCCGGTAATAAAAGAAAAAGGAGGAAGTTTGGGTATTTCAAGAATAACAACAATATATCGTGTTGGGAGTGATTTTCATACCTATAGAAGACTATCCGATACAATTTATACAATAGATGTTGTTGGCAACAGAGCTCCAGCTTATATTGTGAATTTGGGCAAATATAAACTTTCTTTTATAGAAAAGGAGCAGTACGAAGAAATACATGATGGTAAAAAAATATTTGTAACAGACTATTTAAAATCAGATCGATATTCGTTTTTTATATTTAGTTTTGGAAAATATGCACCGGAACCATTTGAGGTAACTAATTATAATAGAGTAGGAGAAAAGCGGACTTGGATTAATACATCTGTTTATGGGATTTATAATAAGGGAACAGGTAATATGGTTTTTCTAAATTTACCCTCTCCCAGAAATCAAGGTTTATTGAACGACCTTGATGGCGGACCTGCATTCTGGCCTCAATATATATCGAAAGATGGTAAAATGGCAATGCTTATTGATGCGGAGAAGTTTATCGAAGCATGCGAAAATATCAAAAGTCCGTCAGCAGAGATAAAGAGTGTCTTAGAAAGATTGGGCTTGGAAGATAATCCTGTGCTGGTAGTTGCATATTGACACAATTATCATTTTGACAAATTACCCCTGTCATGACTTTTCTGTACGTATGGAGATACGTGCCTTGCTCTGAATATTCAACTCTCGCGGAATTGAGCTTTATCACTTCGCTTGAAAGAATGAATAATTGCTTGCAAAATGCTTGCTGCTATCCGTATTTATGCAAGTTCTTTTTTCTCTTAAGTTGTTGATTATGCTAGATTGGAACCAATCTGTCATTTTTAAACCAATCACTTTTTATGACCATCCAGGATGTTAAACCTGCCCAATAACATCTAAAAATCAAAACATATATGTTTTGAATGCAAAATATGTATGTTTTGAGGTCAAATATAACTGTAAATTAGTACCGGTACTAATTTAAATTACTCCGGAAGTAATTGTAAATACCTCCATAGTGAATGAAAAAAGACCGTATTTGTCTGTAAAAACGGCTCGGATACTGCTGAAATACAGTTTTTGGGAATAGTACTTGTTAGCGTTATGCGCTTAATTTTGAAATAATGTCACTTACTGGTATGAAAAACTATCATAATGTATTCTCCTTCGAGTAAAGCCTGTTGCCCTATTTTTACTTTCTGTTTTCCCCATATTTAGCAATAACATCATTTTTATTATTATTATCTTTGCAGCCATAGTTTTTGAAATAATAGTTTAATCCATATAAAACATGTATAGAACGAGAACTTGTGGCGACTTGCGCCTTGCCGACGAAGGCTTGGTAATTACGCTTGCCGGATGGGTACAGAAAACCCGTAAGATGGGTGGTATGACTTTTGTGGATATCCGCGACCGTTATGGTATAACTCAGTTGGTATTTAACCAGGAGGTAGATGCTGCCCTTTGTGAAAAAGCAAACAAGCTGGGACGCGAATATGTAATTCAGGTAACGGGAACCGTCCGCGAACGTTCCAATAAGAATGCAAATCTTCCGACCGGGGAGATTGAAGTCATAGCTTCGGAACTGAACGTCCTAAATTCGGCAGTAACCCCTCCTTTCACTATTGAAGATGATACAGACGGAGGCGATGACCTTCGTATGAAATACCGTTACCTGGACTTGCGCCGTAACGCTGTGCGCAAGAACTTGGAACTTCGCCATAAGATGGCTTTCGAAGTACGTAACTATCTGGATAAACAAGGCTTCCTTGAAGTGGAAACTCCGGTGCTTGTAAATTCAACTCCGGAAGGCGCACGCGACTTTGTGGTTCCTTCGCGTATGAATCCGGGACAGTTCTATGCACTTCCCCAGTCTCCTCAGACATTGAAGCAACTGTTGATGGTGTCCGGTTTCGACCGTTACTTCCAGATTGTGAAATGTTTCCGCGATGAAGACTTACGTGCAGACCGCCAGCCGGAATTTACACAGATAGACTGTGAAATGAGCTTCGTGGAACAGGAAGACGTGCTGACTATTTTTGAAGGAATGGCAAAGCATTTGTTCAAGACAATCCGCGGAATTGAAATAAAAGAACCGTTCCAGCGCATGACTTGGCACGATGCGATGAAATATTACGGTAGCGACAAACCGGACCTGCGTTTCGATATGAAGTTTGTCGAATTGATGGATATCATGCAAGGTCATGGTTTCTCCGTATTCGATAATGCTGCTTACATAGGCGGTATCTGTGCAGAAGGTGCGGCAACCTATACCCGCAAGCAACTGGATGCACTGACCGAGTTTGTAAAACGTCCGCAGATTGGTGCAAAAGGCATGGTTTACGCACGTGTGGAAGCAGACGGCAGCGTAAAATCGAGCGTAGATAAATTCTATACACAGGAAACGTTGCAGCAGATGAAAGAGGCTTTCGGTGCAAAACCGGGCGACCTGATTCTTATCCTTTCCGGCGATGATGCTATGAAGACCCGCAAACAGCTTTGCGAATTGCGTCTTGAAGTAGCAAGCCAGTTAGGATTACGCGATAAGAATAAGTTTGCATGTCTTTGGGTGGTAGACTTCCCGCTGTTTGAGTGGAGCGAAGAAGACCAGCGTTTCTATGCAATGCACCATCCGTTTACCTCTCCGAAACCGGAAGATATTCCTTTGTTGGACTCTGATACGGGTGCTGTTCGTGCAAATGCTTACGATATGGTTATCAATGGTGTTGAAGTGGGGGGAGGTTCAATCCGTATCCACGACAGCCAGTTGCAGGATAAGATGTTCAGACTGTTGGGCTTTACCGAAGAAAAGGCTCAGGAACGTTTTGGCTTCCTGATGAATGCCTTCAAATACGGTGCGCCTCCTCACGGCGGTCTTGCTTACGGTTTGGACCGTTGGGTATCTTTGTTTGCCGGCCTGGATTCAATCCGCGACTGTATCGCATTCCCGAAGAACAACTCAGGACGCGATGTCATGCTGGATGCTCCGGGACAAATCGACGACTCCCAGCTTGAAGAGCTTTGCCTGAAAGTAGAAGTAAAAGAATAATTGACAGTTGACGAGTGACAGTTGACAGTTGGGCTTCGCGTTCAATAATACATCGGCTGAAAGCCGAAATAACTGTTAACTGTCACTTGCTATCTGTTAACTCTCAATTGTCACATGTTAACTGTCAACTGAATTATGGTACGGATTAAGGATATTCTGAAAGAGATAGAGCAACACGCTCCCCTGCCTTTGCAGGAAAGTTTCGACAATGCCGGTGTGCAGGTAGGTGATGTAAACCAGTATGCAACCGGAGCAATGCTTTGTTTGGATGTGACTGAGGAAGTCATTGATGAAGCCATCGAAAAAGAGTGCAATCTCATCATTTCCCATCATCCTTTAGCCTTTAAAGCTTTTAAGTCGTTGACCGGTTCTACCTATATCGAACGTTGCATGATGAAAGCATGCAAATACGATTTGGTAATTTATTCAGCCCATACCAATCTGGATAATGCAGTGGGAGGGGTAAACTACCGGTTGGCAGAGCTGATAGGCTTGCAGAATGTCCGTATCCTGAGTCCGCAGAAAGGAGCCTTGTTGAAACTGGTGACATTTGTACCGGAAGCCTATGCGGAATTGGTACGTAATACCTTATTTAATGCAGGAGCTGGAAGTATAGGCGATTATGATTCGTGCAGTTATAACCTGAAAGGAGAGGGGACTTTCCGTGCCGGTGAAGATTGCCATCCGTTTTGCGGGGAAATAGGCGAGCTGCATTTTGAGCATGAAGTCCGTATCGAAACCATCCTGCCAGCTTTCAAAAAGGCAACAATTACCCGTGCCCTGCTTTCCGTTCATCCGTACGAAGAACCGGCTTTCGACTTTTATGCGCTCGATAATTCTTGGAACCAGGCTGGCTCGGGTGTCGTGGGAGAGTTGCCGGAAAGCGAAGATGAATTGAGTTTCCTACAACGAATCAAGGAGCTTTTCCAGGTGGGTTGTGTGAAACATTCTCCGCTTACCGGAAAGGAAATACGGGAAGTGGCTATTTGTGGGGGCAGCGGCGCATTCCTTATTAAGGATGCAATTAATTATGGAGCGGATATTTTTATCACCGGCGAAGCAAAATATAATGACTTCTATGATGTGGAAGACCGTATTCTATTGGCGGTTATCGGTCATTATGAAAGCGAAGTCTGTACAAAAGATATCTTTTATAACATAATATCGAAAAAATTCCCTACCTTTGCCCTACATTTTTCGAATGTTAATTCAAACCCAGTAAAATATTTATAGAATGGCTACAGAGAAACAATCAGCTGAAAAAGAAATTACAGTTGAAGAAAAGCTTTCTACGCTGTATCAACTTCAGACTATGATGACTGAAATTGATAAGATCAAAACCCTTCGCGGAGAGCTTCCTTTGGAGGTGCAGGACCTTGAGGATGAAATCGCTGGTCTGGAAACACGTCTTCAGAACTATTTGGCGGAGATCAAAGACTTTGAAAACGCTGTTGTAGAACAGAAACATAAGATTACGGAATCAACCGGACTGATTGAGAAATATAAAACACAATTAGATAATGTCCGTAATAACCGTGAATTTGATAACTTGTCGAAGGAAATAGAATTTCAGGGACTTGAAATCGAATTCTCTGAAAAGAAAATCCGTGAGTTCGGTGAAGCAGTAGGCCACAAAAAAGCTGAAATTGCTGAGTTGAACGAACGTCTGGAAGGTCGTAAAGCAGACCTTGTCCAGAAAAAGAGCGAATTGGAACAGATTATTTCTGAAACCAAGCAGGACGAAGAGAAATTGCGTGAAAAGGCTAAAAAGCTGGAAGCAAATATCGAACCGCGCTTGCTGACTGCATTCAAACGTATCCGTAAGGGTGCACGCAACGGTTTGGCTGTTGTATACATCCAGCGTGATGCTTGCGGTGGTTGCTTTAATAAGATTCCGCCCCAGAAACAGATGGATATCAAGATGCGTAAGAAAGTAATCGTTTGCGAATACTGCGGTCGTATCATGATTGACCCTGAATTGGCAGGTGTAGACGAATAAAATGATGCGCGACACTGTCCGTGCATACATAGAAAAATATCAGCTACTCGAAGAAAGCTGTCCGGTATTGGTTGGCTTGAGTGGCGGAGCAGATTCGATAGCCCTACTTACCCTCTTGGTTAAGTTGGGCTATTCCTGTATTGCAGCACATTGTAATTTTCACCTGCGTGGAGAGGAATCCATGCGGGATGAACGTTTTGCCGAAGAGTATGCTAAAACCTTGCAAGTCCCTTTCCTGAAAACAGATTTTGATACGGAGCAATATGCTGCTGCCAATCATTTGTCTATCGAAATGGCGGCGCGTGAATTACGCTATAATTGGTTTGAGGAGAAACGTTCGGAAACCGGCGCCCAGGCAATTGCCGTAGCACACCATCGCGACGATAGTGTGGAAACCGTACTGATGAATCTGGTAAGGGGTACAGGTATTCGGGGAATGAGTGGTATCCGTCCTAAAAACGGTTATGTGGTTCGTCCTTTACTTTGCGTAACCCGTAAGGAAATAACGGCCTGGCTGGATGCAAGGAATATCTCTTATGTGACAGACAGTACAAACCTCTCTGATGCTTATACACGCAATTTTATCCGTTTGCGTGTACTTCCCCTGTTGGAAGAAATAAATCCATCCGTACGTACGGCTATTGCACGTACGGCAGACCACTTGTCGGCAGCCGAGGCTGTCTATATGCACGTAGTGGAACAGGCGAAAGCTGAAGTGCTGGATGAAGGCAACCGTATTTCCATCCCTGCTTTAATGCATTATCCCTCTCCTGATGCTATTTTGTATGAACTGTTGAAAGTGTATAATTTTTCCCGTACCGTATCGGAAGATATTTATGCAGCTTTGGAGGGTGAGCCGGGGAAACAGTTCTTTTCTCCTACGCACCGTTTGGTGAAAGACCGTGATTATCTGTTGCTTTCATCCATAGAAACCAAACCGGAACAGACCTATGTTTTATCAGGAAATGAGGAGAAATGGGTGGGGCCGGTTGAACTATCTTTCAATAAAGTTGTTATATCAGAGAACTTTCACATCCGGAAGGATAAAAACATCGCTTATTTTGATTACGATAAACTGGCTTTCCCGCTTACCTTGCGTACCTGGAAAGATGGTGACTGGTTTATTCCGTTTGGAATGAAGGGGCGTAAGAAACTGAGTGATTATTTTTCGGATCGTAAGTTTAGCCGCTTTGAAAAAGAACGCGTGTGGTTACTTTGTAGTGGCAACGATATTATCTGGATTGTTGGAGAACGTCCGGACAACCGGTATTCTATAGGTTCGGCGACAAAATGCGCATTAATCGTGAATTTTTTCTCAACAAAGACTTTGTATTAGTAAAATATTATTACATTTGCAAAGATTTCACTCCGCAGATGTGTTACTAATGTTTCAGTTAGCAGAACAATCCGGTTTTCACATGATTAATAATTAAATTCAAATTTATAAAGATACAATGAACGCATTGTGCATATGCCCCATGTAGGGATATGTTGTATGTGCTGTTTTATTTTTTTCTTCACATTATGCAAAAATATAACATTCTAGAACTAAATGAAAAACTCCTTCCTGAGTTGCAAACTATTGCAGGAGAGTTGGGAATAACCAAAGTAAGCGCTTTGAGAAAAGATGAACTAATCTACCGAATTCTTGATGAACAGGCAATCTCTTATGCAGAGACTCACGCAGAAAAGGTTAAGGAGTTAGAAGCTAAAAGAGCAGAAAGACCAGCCAAAGGTAAAAAGACGGCAAAATCTGCAACTGCTAAAGCCGCAAAACCAGCGGCTAAAGAAACGACCACTGTTGCTAAACCAGCCGAAACTACAGAAGCGACGCCTGCCGATGATAAGGTAGAACGTACGGAACGTAAGAAACGGACTCGTATAGAAAAGAAAGATAAAGTAGGAGAGGCAGCTCCGGCAAAAGAACCGGAAGTAACCGTAGTAAACCAAAAGACTCCGGTTTCGGCAAACGCTCCTTTATCTGATGCGAAAGAAGTCCCGGCAGTGGAAGCTCCGGTAGAAGTAAAAGCTCCTGAGGCAGTTGTTGAACCGGCATCTAAACCCATCGTAAAAAAGGTAATTAAGAAGGTTGAAAAAGCATTGCTTCCCCCTGTTGTGGCAGAGAATGAAGCGGCACTCCCAGAAGCTCCGGAGGTTGCAGAAGCAACATCGGAACCTGCTTTACCGGAATCAACTTCAACAACTCCGAACGAACCGAAACGTGTAGTGTTCCGCCATCCGGATACTAAATCTGTACTCGACCAGTTGTTCCCCTTGTCTTCAACGCCGAATCGTCCTGAACCGAAAGCGGCGCAAAGTGAACCAAATACGAACAACAATACGAATACGAACAATAACAACAATAATAATCCGCAGCCGGCCAATCGCCAGAATAACCGTCAGAATGCTCATAATAATCCCCGCAATAATCAGGCTAACAACCAGCAACAGCAGGAAAAACAGTATGAGTTCGATGGTATCCTTACAGGCGTAGGTGTCCTTGAAATGATGCCCGACGGTTATGGTTTCCTTCGCTCTTCCGATTATAATTATCTGACTTCTCCGGATGATATTTATGTATCCCAATCCCAGATTAAGCTGTTCGGTTTAAAAACCGGTGATGTGGTAGAGGGTGCTATCCGGCCTCCGAAAGAAGGTGAAAAGTATTTCCCGTTGGTAAAGGTGGATTTGATTAACGGACGCACTCCGGAAGAAGTTCGCGACCGTGTTCCTTTCGACCATTTGACACCGCTTTTCCCGGATGAAAAGTTTATGCTTACAGCTCGTAAAGCTCCTAAGGTATATGATAATATCGCTGTACGTGTGGTAGACCTTTTCTCTCCGATAGGTAAAGGACAACGTGGTCTGATTGTTGCACAGCCAAAGACCGGTAAAACGATGTTGCTGAAAGATATTGCAAATGCAATTGCAGCAAATCATCCGGAAGTATATATGATTATCCTGTTGATAGACGAACGTCCTGAAGAAGTAACGGATATGGCCCGCAGTGTAGATGCTGAAGTTATTGCTTCTACTTTTGACGAGCCGGCAGAACGTCACGTGAAGATTGCGGAAATCGTATTGAATAAAGCAAAACGTATGGTTGAATGTGGTCATGATGTGGTAATTCTTCTCGACTCTATCACCCGTCTGGCACGTGCTTATAATACTGTACAACCGGCTTCCGGTAAGGTTCTTTCCGGTGGTGTGGATGCAAATGCATTGCAGAAGCCGAAACGTTTCTTTGGTGCTGCCCGTAATATTGAAAACGGCGGTAGTCTTACAATTCTTGCCACAGCGTTGACGGAAACGGGTTCAAAGATGGATGATGTAATCTTTGAGGAGTTCAAAGGAACTGGTAATATGGAGTTGCAGCTTGACCGTAAGTTGTCCAACAAGCGTATTTATCCGGCAGTCGATATTATGGCTTCCAGTACACGTCGTGATGATTTGTTGCAGGATGACAGCACATTGAACCGTATGTGGGTACTTCGTAAATATCTCTCGGATATGAATTCAATCGAAGCAATGGAGTTTGTAAAGAAACGTATGGAACAGACATTCGATAATATGGAATTTCTGGCTTCAATGAATGGTTGATAGTTTAAGAACTACATATATAGATATAAAAAAAGGCATCTTTACAGGATGCCTTTTTTTATGATGCCTCTCCTTAAGAGAGTTTATGTGTCTCAGTTTTTATCTGATTTCTGACGGGGAGATTTGCTTTTATTGTTCTTGTTATTCTCCTGTTTACGTGGGCGGCCTCTGCCTTTCCTCATGTTACCGTATTTTTCAGGTTCGTAGGCAGGAGCTTCGCCGAATTTGGAATCTATCGGAATTTTATAGACTTCTTTATTCAGGAATTTCTCTATTTGTTTGAATTTTGCCTGTTCATCTATTGCTACAAATGTGATGGCAAGTCCTTCGCCATTGGTTCCTCGTGCCGTACGTCCGATGCGATGTACATAATCTTCCGGATCGTGAGGTATATCGAAGTTTACAACCAACTTAATATCGTTGATGTCAATGCCGCGTGCCACAACATCTGTTGCAACCAGAATATCGATACGTCCGTTCTTGAAATCTTTCATTACTTCTTCGCGGGTCGCTTGTTCAAGGTCTGAATGCATTTGGGCAACATTGAATTTCATGCGGCTCAGTGTGCTTGTCAGTTCCTTTACTTTCATTTTAGATGAAGAGAAGATGATAACACGTTGCGGACGGCTCTGATTGAACAAATCCTGGAGTATCTGGATTTTTTGTGTATCGTGACAAATATAAGCCGTTTGCATGATGGATTCGGGAGGACGTGAAATGGCGATCTTTATTTCTTCCGGATTTTTCAGGATTGTTTTTGCCAGTGTCCGTATCTTGGGAGGCATGGTGGCCGAGAACATGATGATCTGGCAGGTAGGAGGCAAAAGCTTATGCACCTTCATAATGTCATCATAGAATCCCATATCGAGCATGCGGTCTGCTTCGTCGAGAATAAAGAATGAGACTTGCGAGAGGTCTACCGTACCCATTTTAATATGTGATAACAGGCGTCCCGGAGTAGCAATTACTATATCGGCTCCCATTTCCATACCACGTTTCTGTTGTTCCCAGGCGATACCGTCGGTACCTCCGTAGACTGCAACTGCCGAAACCGGAATAAAATATGTGAATCCTTCTATTTGTTGATCTATTTGTTGTGCCAGTTCACGTGTAGGAGCCATGATAATGGCGTTAATCGCGTTAGCCGGATGTTCCCCTTTGCTAAGTTCGTTGATGACAGGTAGAACATAAGCGGCTGTTTTTCCTGTTCCGGTCTGTGCACATGCTATAATATCTTTACCTTCCAATATTACCGGAATAGTTAGTTCCTGCACAGGGGTTGTTTCCAAAAAATTCATAGCGTCGAGACCATCCAATATAGCCTCTTCCAAATCCAATTCGTCAAATCTCATTTTTCAACATTCAAATAACGTGTAAAGGTAGTTATAATTTAGGAATATTTGACTATGAAGCGGTGGAATAATTGACGAGAAGCAATTGACAGGTGAGAATTAACAGGTGATAGGTGACAAGTGACAGTTGACAGTTAGCGGCAAGCGGGATTAGGATAATGTAAAAAGGGATAAATTTTTATTGAAAAACTTGTCCCTTTCGCTTATTTTGTTAACACCTGTCACCTGTCACCTGTCACCTGTCACCTGTCACCTGTCACCTGTCACCTGTCACCTGTCACCTGTCACCTGTCACCTGTCACCTGCTATAGTATTTCTTGTAGATTTTGTCGTAAAGACCACTTTCCTTTATCCGGTTCAGCCAACTGTTGAGACTGTCGAGCAGGATAGGAGAGTCTTTGCGTACGGCCCAAGACTGGAGTTGTGTGAAGCTGATGTCTGTTTCTATATCTATCTCAGGTAACAGTTCTTTCGATTTTCGTGCAATTTGCTGGTCACAGACGGCATAGTCTATATCCTTCTTCGCCACCATAATGGCTAACTGTTCGCCGGAATATAAATCGTCTTCCTTTACATAGATTGTATCTCCGATTTCATGGCTGAGATTCTGAAGGCGGAGTTGTGCGGGAGAATCTTTAGGGATATAAAGCGTTTTACCAGCCAGGTCAAGTTGGTTCCGTATCGGTTTGATACCGTCGTTTGCCTTTTCAGTACGCTGAATCAATACTTGCTTATTCAGTACGATCGGTTCCGTAAACAGATAATCTTCTTTGATTTCGCTGGTGGTCGGAATATTCCGGGCAATTATATCGCATTTATTATTGGCAAGCATTTCAAAGCTTTCGGCAAGGCTCATCACCAGATGAGTCTGTACTTCCAATCCTGATATTTGTGCTATCGCCTGGCTTAGTTCATACTGGAACCCCTCGATTGTATCTCCGGCTATATAATAGCCGGATTGATTATATTCGGTTACCATGCGGAGGATTCCTTCTGCTTTGATTTCCGGATAGTCGCGAGGTAGTATTTCCTCCGGGCTGTGCTTCATAATTCGCCATAGCATAACCATAGTAGCAATGGCTACTACCAGTAAGCCGGTATAAAGCATAATCAGTTTTTTTGACCTCATGGTCCAGAGTGCTTAATTGTTGAACATTACAGCAACACCTAATTTCAACACCATCGGGTTAAGCGGATAGTGTGCCAGAGAGAAATAGTTCGGGTCGACGAACAAAGAACTTAAGTTATACCCCATCACAAAGAAACGTGCTTGTTTCAGGTGGAAGTTGGCATAGGCATTCATAAGCGGATAATTACCTACATCCACTTTATCCTGTAGTTGGAACTGCTGGGTGGCAGGTTCGTAGTAAGGAGCTTTGTATGCTGTGTTATAATATACATTTGCACCAATTTGGATGCTTAGCACTTTAGCTACTTTGAACTGCAGGTACATATTCGAATAAAGGCTGAGGGATGGCAAAGGCAATACGTCCTTATCGCTGCTAAGCTGGTAGGCTATTTCATTTTCCCATCCGAAAGCCCGGTATTTGAAATCTTGTTTGAGCCGTGCACTCAGCACTTGCAGGTTTCCGTTTTTCTGTTCAGGAATCCCATCTTTATTAATATATACATAATTCTGTATGCTTTCCACTCCGGCTGATAGCTGGGTACGAGTAGATTCCAGGTCTATCTTGGCACCTGCATAGATATGCTGAATCATCGACAAATCCTTATCCCACCAGAAATAACGGGAGTGGAAATGACGTAGATAAAATGCCGGTGTAACGTTCTTTATATAACCTTCCGCCCGAATAATAGCATCTTTTCTGAATAACTTGAATTGTGTCTGCAAATGTCCTGTTGCACGAAATTCTCCAATATCGGAACCTACCAGGCAGAGTTCTCCCCGGGCATCATAAGTCAGTAAGGTCCCTTGCCGTTTGGATATTTCTGCACCGATATAAGTTGAGAACTCATCATATTTATCCACTAACGGGAAATTCAGGGAAGTAGGGGTGGGATTGGTGCCTCTTCCGTTCGGGCCGTAATTTAATCCCGGTATGGCAGCCGGTAACTGGAACCGTCTCTTGTCGAAAGTAACAAAGGCTGTCAATCCGAATTTAGCCCAGTTTTGGAAACCTTCACGCAGTGAAAGTCCGAATGTGTTCCTAAAATACCAGGAGGATGCACGATCGTCCAGTTGGTTGTCCAAACCATATATACGTGGAGTACCGTCTGCATTCCGATAACAAGAGTCTATTTGTGTGCCTTCGGATATGAAGCGGCGGGTATTGTCATTGTATTCGAAGGTATGGATAATGCTCGATACAGGAACAAACTGCATGATGGTATTACCCAAAGAATCTTTTTCGGCAGTTTCCCTTTCGAAACCAAGGTTATAACGATGTGTGAAAAAATACTGTTTACCCCGGACGCGGTTCCATACACTTGCCGGATAGCGGATATCGAATGACTTGGGATCATTGCTCCCTTGTCGTCCGTTTTCAAAATACTGGTCGGGGTGGGTGATGACAGAGTCGTTTGCCAATCCCCCGTTTTCATAGTTTACGAAGTTGAAGTTGCTCAGAAAGGCATGGATTTCATACCGGTCGCTTTCATAACTGCCGAACAGGCGATAACTCAGCAGCTTGTTACCATTGTTTTTATAATGCCCTCTACCATAAATATAATCGATATCACCTCCGATATTAATCTTTTTCCCAAAGTTTAGTGTCAGGGTTCCCTTCAACTGTTCTTCTTTGTTGTCGCTACCACCTGCGGTAGTGTACATGATGTTGGTATAGGGGATTTTGGTATTATAGAAATACGCATTTTCCGGAGTCGTGATATAGTAGTCGTAGGCATCAGCAAAGATAAAGTCCCGTGCTTCCTTTCGTTCGGAGAACATGCGGGTTTGTGCCGACGAACCCAGATTGGCAAGATAACCTAAAGCCAGAGAATTGGATTCAACCAGTGTCCTGTTTGAAAAGTTAAGCTGTTGCGTATCCATGGGAGCAACGTAAACTTCTCCAAGTAAAGGAGTAAGGCGGTAGCCAATGATGCGCTTGTTCTGCATCGATGCACTATCCGGTACTAATAAACTGTCCGGGACCTCTTGGGAAGCAGAGGATAGGTTACTTAATGAAAAACCACCTTTTCCGCCTTGCGAAGGCCGGCGTTGTGCTTCAGTAACTGCGACAGATGTTATCAATAATATAAGTAATATGTATAAGCAACGCTTCATGGGGTGCAAAGATAGGAATAAAGTGCTAATGTAATAATGCGGCAATATGCCAATATGTCAAAATGCGCTAATAAAATATTACAATTTATATTAATTGGCACATGCTATAAATGACATATCAGCATATTGAAATATAAATGCATTATTGCATTTTCTGTATGATGTCCATACCTTTTTTGATGGCCGCCTCATTCATAGGGATTAATTTATGATGGCGTTCGGGCAGTGACTTCTTCAGTCCTGCAAGTACATTCTCGAGTTTTACCATAGGAACAACCTTCAACAAGCCACCCAGGATAAGCATATTGAATACCTTGTCATTCTTCATTTCAGTAGCTGCATCCATTGCATCCACACGATAAACGTGAATGTCGGTACGTGTTGCCGGAGTATGGATACCATATCCGTCGTAAATCAGGATACCGCCTTTTTTTACCTTTTTCTCGAACTTGTCCATTGAAGGCTGGTTCAGGATGATGGCGACATCATATTCGTTTAAGATGGGCGAGCTGATAGGATCGTCGCTTAATATAACGGTTACGTTCGCTGTTCCACCGCGCTGTTCAGGTCCGTATGAAGGCATCCAGCTTACTTCTTTTCCTTCCATCAGTCCGGAATAAGCAAGGATTTTACCCATAGACAATACACCTTGTCCGCCGAAACCTGCTATGATTATTTCTTGTTTCATTGTAATAATGTGCAAATGTGCCAATGTATCAATGAGCAGATAAATGCTACATTGTCTTTTTGGCTGAATTAATAATGCTATTTATAATTCTCAATTTCACAGTCCTGTGCTTTATTCCTTATTCTTAAGGTCGCCCAGCGGATAGAACGGGAACATGTTTTCTTCCATCCATTTATTTGCCTTTTCAGGGGTCATCTTCCAACCGGATGAACAGGTAGAGACAAATTCGACAATAGAGGTACCTTTGCCGGCCATTGAGTTTTCAAAAGCCTTGCGTAACATCTTTTTGGCTTTGCGGACGGCAGCAGCAGTCTGGACACTCTGGCGGGTTACCAGGCAAGTTCCTTCCAGTTGAGCCAGCAAATTACCAATTTTCAATGGATAACCATTCAGTGCGATGTCGCGTCCGTAAGGACAGGTGGCAGTCGGCATGCCTTCCAATGTTGTAGGAGCCATTTGTCCGCCGGTCATACCATAAATGGCATTGTTCACGAATACGATTACGATATTCTCGCCGCGGTTGGCTGCATGGATTGTTTCGGCTGTTCCGATAGCAGCAAGGTCACCGTCTCCCTGATATGTGAATACCATCTTTCCGGGATTCAGCCGTTTGATAGCTGTTGCTACGGCAGGTGCACGTCCGTGTGCGGCTTCAATCCAGTCTACATCCAGATAGTTATATGCAAATACGGCACATCCTACGGGGGAAACGCCGATGGTTTTATCTTCCATACCCATTTCGGCTACTACTTCAGCTATCAGCTTATGTATCACACCGTGGCTGCAACCGGGGCAATAGTGCATGGGATTTTCATTCATCAACCTTGGTTTGTCGTATACAAGGTTTTCCGGTTTAATTATTTCGTTGAGTTCCATATTAATAATTTTTCAATTTGCTAATTGGCCGATATGCCATAATCCACAGGCTGGCATATTTTTAATTGGCATACTATTGATTAGCTGATAAATCTCATCAGGTATTGAACCAGGCGGATAAAGATAGCTGCACCTCCGCAGTACAGGAAAGCGGTACGGTCGGTTACTGTAAAATAGCAGATAACTGCTGCAACAGCCAGAACCATGAATATCCAGGTCATTACCGTATCTAATTTGCTTCTCCGGATCATGCGATTAGAATAATTTTTCTTTTAACGCATTCAATACTTCATCCGGAGTGAATACGATACCTCCGAGACGTCCGAAGTGCTCTACTTTAATTTTGCCGTTTACGGCTAAGCGAACATCTTCTACCATTTGTCCGGCATTCAGTTCAACGGAGAGCATGCCTTTTACCTTATTGGCATATTGGGCAATAATATCTTTCGGGAACGGCCAAAGAGTAATTGGCCGGAGCAAGCCGAGTTTGATACCTTCTGCACGTGCTATTTCTACTACTTTCTGGCAGATGCGTGCGGATGAACCGAAAGCGATCAGCAAATATTCGGCATCATCGCAATGGAATTCTTCGTAACGGACTTCATTCTCTTCAATCTTGCGGTACTTGGCCTGGAAGCGGATATTGTTTTCTTCCATGATAGCCGGGTCCAGTTCCAGTGAAGTGATGATGTTCGGTTTGCGATTGCCTGTTCTGCCTTGTGTAGCCCACGGACATTCGGCAACTACTTCCTCCTCTGTTCTGCGGGGACGGAAAGGAGGCATTACAACCTTTTCCATCATCTGTCCGATGATACCGTCGGCAAGGATGATAGCCGGGTTATTATATTTGAAAGCAAGGTCGAAACCTAAACCTACGAAATCGGCCATTTCCTGTACGGAAGAAGGGGCAAGGGTGATAAGGCGGTAATCGCCGTGTCCGCCACCTTTTACTGTCTGGAAGTAATCGGCCTGGCTGGGCTGGATGGTTCCCAGTCCGGGACCTCCGCGCATTACGTTGACAATCAGACAGGGTAGTTCCGCTCCTGCGATATAAGAGATACCTTCTTGTTTCAGACTGATACCGGGACTTGATGAAGATGTCATGACACGCTTGCCTGTTCCGGCGCCTCCGTATACCATATTAATAGCGGCTACTTCGCTTTCAGCCTGTAGCACTACCATTCCTGTAGTTTCCCAAGGCATTTCCGCCATCAGGGTTTCCAATATCTCCGACTGGGGAGTAATCGGGTATCCGAAGTATCCGTCCACACCATAGCGGATTGCTGCGTGTGCGATGGCTTCATTACCTTTCATTAATTTAATTTCTTCTGCCATACTTTTATTGAGTTGACAGTTGACGGGTTACAGTTGACAGGTATGGGCAACTGTAACCTGCCAACTATTTAGATTTTTACTTTGTAAATTGTTAAACAACCATCCGGACAAACTAATCCGCAGCTTGCACAGCCGATACAATCGTCAGGGTTTTTCATATACACGTAGTGATACCCTTTATTGTTTACTTCACGTGGGTGCAGTTCTAACACGTTCGAGGGGCAGGCTACCACACAAAGGTTACAGCCCTTGCATCGTTCTGTGTTTACAACAACAGCTCCTTTTATTTTCGCCATAATACTATAATGTTTAAAATCTGATATCGTATAAAAAAACTTATCTTGGACTGCCAAAGGTAGTAAAAACTTTGTAATGCGTATGTTTTTAAATATAAAATAACCTGTTGCAGCATGAATCTTCCGGACTTGGGGCAGGGCGGGTTATCAAAATGTCAAAAAGACAAAATACCCTGTTCATGTGTCGCTTGTACGGATAATATACGGGAGCGGTTGCGAATATGCGATTCTCATGGGGGATGGCTTTATCAGTTTGTTTGCGGAGATGGCATAATGCTTGCTAATGGATAAATATGCGGATATTATTTATTAGGCGCTGATGATGTGTAAAACGCGGATTAATACATGCTATTTGTTTCTTAATCCGCATTTTCAGCGTCATCAGCGTCTAATCATATTTATACATTATACAGGTAATAATAATCCATTTAATATTTGTATTTGATCCAATATTAGTACTATTACAGAACCGAATCTCCGCCCAAGAGTATTAAAAACAAAGCATATATGGTTTGAATTCGAAACATATATGCTTTGAAGTCAAAATATATATGTTTTACCTGCGCGGATAGTTATATTTATACGTACGGATAGTTGTTTTTTAGTCGGATATAATAGGAAATATATGGTGAATAAAGGTGTTTATGTTCCGGATAGTATGTAAAAAACCTCCTTTTAATGCTAAAAAAGAGGCAGATTCCTTCTGGAATGCCTTATATTTATATATGTACGATCAGTAAAAAGGGGGTTATTTAATCAAAGTGTCATTTTGGGAAAGGAATGGCTGATATTTTGTAATACAAGAAGGAGCTGTTTCCGGCTTCTTTGCCCCATCTTTATTGAGGAGATGGATTGTATCTGAAAACAGATATACTTTGATTACTTATGATAAGGTCTTTTAATAAATGGCTATTTATGAAGCTATGCGTAGTACCTTTATTTATTGTTCATTGCATATTTATGCTTTACGACATACTTAACGTATTTTTACATACTTTATAATAGGATTCCTGTCTGCTACTTTATATTTGATTCAAATCTGAAACAGTATTTCAAATATGGAAAGTAATATTCCAAATATGGAAAAGGCGGAAGAGAATTATAAGGTTCCCAATTTGGAAAAAGGAATTGCGGTTCTCGAGTACTTGTCCTTTCATAATCAGGGGGAAACGTTGCAGAATATCAAGTCAGACCTTGATATTTCGCAGACAACGGCTTACCGTATTCTGAATACTTTGGTCCGTTTGGACTACCTTATATATAATGAAGAGACGAAGCGCTATAAGTTATCCCGCAAATTATTAACATTAGGATTCAGGTCGCTGAATGAGCATAATTTACTGGAAACCGTTTTACCCCGTTTGCGCGATTTGCGTGACCAGGTAAAAGAAACTGCATGTTTCGGGGTGTTGGGAGAGGAAAAAGGAATCTTTATCGAACAGGCACAAGGGCATCATACGTTTCGTTTCATCCTTTCACCCGGCAAGTCGTTCGAGTTACACTGTTCGGCTCCCGGCAAAGCGATTATGGCTTATCTCCCTAATACGGTGCGCGACCGCTATTTGTCGTATATGAAGTTTGAACGTTATAATGCCAGGACAATTACAGACCGGGATATTTATCTGGAGGAACTGGAAAAAGTTCGTAAACAGGGATATGCGTTGGATAATGAAGAAGAGATGAGCGGCGTTATCTGTATCGGAGCCCCTATATTCAATTATACCGGGTATCCTTGTGGCGCTATCTGGATTTCCGGTCCGAAAGACCGTCTGGTAAAAGAAGTGATACGAGTTTCCGCAGAATCTATCAGAAAGGTAGCCCTGAATGTTTCGGCCGAGTTAGGATATAGTAAAGCACAAAGAATATAACAAATAATATACCATGAAAATCTACAAATATATGTTGAGGAAGTCTCTGCTGGCATGTTTTGCCGGTTGCTGTATTTCTTTCGCATCGGCAAGCAACCCGCCTTTCTTTCCTTCGGATATTGTTCTGAATGAAAAAGGGGAGATGTTGATTGCCGGGAAAGGAATGAAGCGTGTGGATATTTTCTCACCGGATGGCAAGGCCTTGTTGCACTCTTTCCCTATGGATGAACAGCCTACCGGAATTTTGTTGGATGGCGATAAAGCATATGTGACTACTTTCGGTACTACCGGTCATTTACAGGTCCTTTTGTTGGAGTCGGGCAGGATAGAAGCATCTATTCCTACAGGTTCCGGAGCTTGTTATCCGATGTTCGGACCGGATAAGAAACATATTTATGTGTGCAACCAGTTTTCCAATACGGTTACTGAAATTAATCCGGAGAGCCGTAAAGTCGAACGTACCGTAAAAGTATTGCGTGAGCCTAAATCTGCCGTGTTCAGCAAGGACGGAAAGTATATGTTCGTATCCAATTTCCTTCCGGCCCAGCGGGCGGATATAGATTATGTAGCAGCTTGTGTTTCGGTAATCGATATGGACAGTTTCGAAAAGGTAAAAGATATACAACTGGCTAATGGCAGTAATGCGTTGCGCGGAATCTGTATTACGCCGGATGGCAAATATATCTATGTATCCCATAACCTCGGGCGCTTCGCCGTTCCTACTTCCCAGTTGCAACAGGGCTGGATGAATACAAGTGCGTTCAGTGTGATAGACGTAGCCAAGCAAGCGTTTGTCGGAGCTGTGCTGGTCGACGAGCCTGAGCGTGGTGCTGCCGGAATCTGGAGTATCGCTTGTAATGATGAATCTATCTTTATTACGCATTCGGGAACACATGAAGTAAGTGTGATAGACCATAAGGCGATGCTTAATAAGTTCGAAAATTATCCGGATAAATCCGTGCTGGATTATGATTTGACTTTCCTTTACGGCATCCGCAAACGTATACCTTTACAAGGAAACGGTCCCCGTAATATGGTTTTGACAAATGACAAACTAATCATACCTACTTATTTTGCCGATATACTGAATTTCGTAGACATCAACACTTGTGAAGTCACATCCGAGAACCTGAATCCCGGACGCGAGGAAAGTATCGAGAACAAGGGCGAACGTTTCTTTAATGATGCTTCCCATTGTTTCCAGAACTGGCAAAGTTGTAACGGTTGCCATCCCGGAGATGCCCGTACCGATGGTATGAACTGGGATTTGATGAACGATGGAGTAGGGAATCCGAAGAATTGCAAGAGTTTGTTGTTCAGCCATGTGACGCCTCCCAATATGATATCCGGTATCCGTGCTTCGGCTGAGGTAGCCGTACGCGCCGGATACAATTTCATCCAGTTCTTCGATATTACTGAAGAAGATGCGGAATGTGTGGACGCTTATCTGAAATCCCTTCGCCCGGTTCCCAGCCCTTATCTGGTAAACGGCGAATTATCCGACTTGGCAAAGGAAGGGCGTAAAGTCTTTGAGAAGCTGAAATGCGGTGAATGCCACTCCGGCCCTTATTATACGGATATGAAAATGCACCGGATAGGTGAAGAGATTGAATTTGAAAAAGGATGGGACACTCCTACGCTACGCGAAGTATGGCGTACGGCTCCTTATCTCTTTAAAGGACGTGCTGCTACCATGGAAGAAGTTTTCAGCGTGTATAAGCACGGTATAGAGAAAAAAGTATCAAAGAAAGATATAGAAGCATTAACAGAATACGTTAACTCCTTATGAACTATTGCGATAAAATAAGATATAGCATATATATTACCGAAGTGGCAGACTTTGCGGTAATGGTAGATAACCTGCTTGCACAGTTGCCTCAGGATGAACAAATACTACGATTGGCATTTTTCGGTATGCCAAAGGATAATGAACAATATGTATCACGCCGTATCCTGTTGCGTGAGAAGATACGTAAGTTTTACGGGAATCATGAACCTGTGTTGAGTTATGTCTCACAGCCTCCTTTGAATGCAGGCTTGATACTTGAAGTCCATAGTTACAAAGCGGATGAAGGCGACCGGATAACCAACCGTTATCATGCCGGATTTCCTTATGTCCTGTTGGAAAATGCAGAAGGGCGTTTCCTGTTTGCCGGAGGTTTTCATGGTGATGTAATCAATTTCGGTATAGAACAACAATCCGTAGAGGTACTTCGCCTGTTAGGAGAGGTCTTGCGGAAGGAAGGATTCCCCGTCAACAGCATTATCCGTCAGTGGAATTATATCGAACAGATTACGAAGTTTGAAGGTGCCGACCAACACTATCAGATGTTTAATAATGCCCGTAGTGATTTTTATGCTAATGCAGACTGGCGCAACGGATATCCTGCGGCTACAGGCATAGGAACTAACTTGGGAGGAATCCTGGTTGATGTGGATGCAGCTGTTTTTGTCTCACCGGATTGTTATGCTACCCCGATTGATAATAAGTTGCAGGTTGCTGCTCATGCCTACTCAGAGCAGGTTCTGGAAGTGGCGGGCAAACAGAAAACAACTCCGAAATTCGAACGTGCCAAGAGTATGACCTTCAACGGGCGACGTTTGGTTTATATCTCCGGTACGGCTGCCATCCGCGGAGAAGAAACACTGGTAGGTGTCGGACTTGGAAAGCAATTGCATATTACAATGGAAAATATTGCTGAATTGATTGGCGATGCCAAATTGAAGATGCTTCGTGTTTATCTGAAAGAAAAGTCTTTCTATGAAGAAGCACGTCAACTGCTCGAGGGCTATCGGTTGAATATACCTATATCTTATATGTGTGCGGATGTTTGCCGGGATGAATTACTGATTGAGATAGAAGGAATTGCAATTGAATAATTTTTACACAGAACACAAATAATTTAATTACTAATCAAACGTAAACAAACAAGAGAAAATGAAAAAAGTACTTACTATCAAGTCTGCGGCTTTTGCTCTGCTACTGAGCTCAATGGTTGCATGTTGCGGTAAATCGTCTAATGGTGAAGCTACTTGCTGTGCAGCAGCAGGAAAAGGACAATGCACGGAACAATGCGGTTCCGATTGCAAGAATGAATGCAAGGATAATACTAACTGTAAAATTAATAAAGAGATGGCTTATTCTAAAAAGTTCACAAACGCCGATTTCTATAAAGACGGCGTATTCCAGCAAGAAGTTGCTATGAAGGCAATGAAAGATATGTTTGATTTCTATGGTGTACCTTTCACCGACCTGATGGCTAAGGACATGTGGGTTACCGACTTCGGTTTGGGTGACTTCGAAAACGTAGGTATGGGCGGTATCTTCTGGGTAAATGATGCAGAATACGGATACTTTGCTCACGCTATCTATTTGCTTCCGGGACAGATGATACCTGAACATGCACATGTAAAAACTAAATTCCCAGCTAAACACGAATCATGGATGGTAGAAAAAGGATGGGTTTACAACTTCTCCGAAGTAGGAGACGAGACACCGAATGCTCCGGCTATCCCTGCTATGCACGGTCCGATTAAGAGTAAGAACTTCGTTGTTCAGAAAGTTGGCGACGTATTGCGTCTGAAACAACTGGAAACATTCCACTTTATGATGGCTGGTCCCGAAGGTGCTATCGTTGACGAATGGGCTTGCTATCACGACAATGATGGCTTACGCTTTACAAATAAAAAAGCGGCGCTTTAATTCCAACTCTCCTTTAAATTTAAACGCATGAATAAATACTTATTAATTGCATCATTATTCCTTTCCTCCTCCATGCTGTTATCGGCCGGACCGAAGCAGAAAAAGGTGGAAACATGGATTGATGCATCAGTTAAAGCAAAATCGGAATTGCGCTCCGAGCTTCGGAAATCCGGGATGCCCGTCATCTCCAGATGGGTGAAGCATAAAGAGAAAGCAGCTCCTTTTGTTGTGGATTTGAAGGGAGTGGATAAGCTCGTGCTTATTACTTCCGGAGGTCCGGACGGTTCGGACTACGACCAGGCTGTATGGGGGAATGCCCGTTTGATTGCTGCCGACGGTTCCTCTGTCTGGTTGGATGAAGTACCTTATGAATATGGTGTAGCCGGATGGGCTAAACCGAAAATGAATATCAATGCGTACGATAAAGAAATATATATTGCCGGTAAATTGTACCCTCATGGTGTATTCTGCCATGCTAACGGTACATTGGTTTATCCGGTAGGAGGTAAGTATGTCCGCTTTGAAGCAGAAGTCGGAGTAGACGATACCTCTCAGAGCGGCAGCGTATATTTCCAGGCATTGAATGTCTTTCCGAAGACGACTGGAGACAAGTTAATCAGCCAGTATCCTCGCGAAATCGGCATGTTGAGCGCCTTAATGGACGGTTTGGATACCTGGTTGATTACTCCGGATGCCTCTGTTGAAAAGCAGGCGGTAGAGGATATGGTTGCCAAACTGAAAAACGGTTCTTATTATCAGAGTGAAGTAGCCCGCATTGCTTCTGAAAAGGATGTGGATACACAAATCCGTAAATATCTCGAGCTGTTTGAGAAAGTTCAGGGTGTTTATGAAGTGCAAACAGAACTGGCATGGTTGAATGTAGATGCCGTAAAGCTGGCATTTGCCGACCTGAAAAAACAGAAAGGGTATGATGTGGCTAAATACCAGCCGATGTACGATGAACTGCTTGCACTTCAACAAAAAGGTTTTGATGGTATTTATAGCGGTAACGAACAGGCATTGGCGGATGCCCGTAAAGCATTGGAATGTAAACGTGCCATACTTTTAGGTAATCCGTTGTTGGATGCCGATAAGATTGTTGCCGCCCGTTATAAATTAGGTTCACGTGCACGTCAGGCGATGGCTCCGGATTTGGGAACACAGGCAAATAACTGGAGTAACCAGGAATCTGCACGCCGTGAAGGCTTCGACGCTGAAATCGTAGAACTTTCAAATCTGCGTGGTGATGTAAAGACTCGTTCCGTATATAAACCGACTAATACCTCCTCTATTGCAGACCTTCGTTTACACTGGAACGGCGACCGTGTCATGTTTACACAGGCTCAGCCGGATAAACGTTGGAATGTTTACGAAGTGAAGATGGACGGTACCGGATGCAAACCGCTTGTGGAAAATGAAGAGCCTGATTTGGAATTTTATGATGGAACTTATCTGCCGGATGGTCGTATCATTGCTAATTCCAATATCGGTTACCAGGGTGTTCCTTGTGTAAGTGGTGATGATCCTGTCGGTAATATGGTTCTTTATACTCCGGAAAAGAAGAACCTGCGCCGTCTGACATTCGACCAGGATGCAAACTGGAACCCGGTAATCATGAACAACGGTCGTGTGATGTATACCCGTTGGGAATATACCGACCTTACTCACTATTACTCCCGTATCATCATGCATATGAATCCGGACGGGACAGAGAACAAAGCCCTTTATGGCAGCGGTTCCATGTTCCCGAACAGTACATTCGATGTTCAGCCTCTTCCTGGACATTCGTCCGCATTCATCGGAGTTATTTCCGGTCACCACGGTATTGCCCGTTCCGGTCGTCTGATTATCTTCGATCCGACAAAAGCACGTAAAGGTACTGCCGGTATGATACAGGAAATACCTTATCGTAACCGTCCGGTAGTCGAGTTGATTAAAGACGAATTGGTAAACGGTGTATGGCCTCAGTTCATCAAACCGATGCCGTTGGATGACAAATATTTCCTGGTAGCTGCGAAGTTAGACCCGCAATCTTTGTGGGGTATCTATCTGGTGGATATCTACGATAACGTAACCTGCCTGATGAAATCGGAAGGCGAAGGCTTTATAAGCCCTGCGCTGGTTCGTAAAACAACTACGCCTCCTGCAATTCCCGACCGTGTAAAGCTGAACGATAAGGAAGCAACAATCTTTATCCAGGATATTTACCAGGGAGAAGGTTTACGTGGCATTCCTCGCGGTACGGTCAAATATCTCCGCTTGCATGCTTACGAATATGCGTATGTTAAAACTACATCCGACCATAACTGGCATGGTATCCAGAGCGGATGGGATATCAAACGTATCCTGGGTACGGTTCCTGTGGAAGAAGACGGTTCCGCTATCTTCAAAGTACCTGCTAACACTCCGATTTCTATCCAGCCAATCGACAAAGACGGTGTGGCTGTACAGTGGATGCGTAGCTGGCTGACCGGACAACCGGGTGAAGTGGTTTCCTGTATCGGTTGCCATGAAGACCAGAACCAGATACCTATTCCGAAGCGCGTGATAGCTTCACAGAAAGCTCCTCATGCACTCCAAGCTCCGGAAGGTGGTGTCCGTTCATTTACATTCGATCTGGAAATACAACCGATTCTGGACCGCGCATGTATTGCTTGCCATAATGGTGATAAAGCATTCGACCTGCGTGGCGGTAAGAAAGATAAGTTAGGTTATGGCACTTCTTATCTGAACTTCCATCCGTATATTCACCGTCAGGGTGGAGAAGGGGACATGGTTGTACTTCATCCGTACGAATATCATCCAAACACCAGCGAACTGGTTCGTCTGTTGAAGAGAGGCCATCACAATGTGAAGCTGACCGATGCGGAATGGAAGACCCTGTATAACTGGATTGACTACAACTGTCCGGATAAAGGTTATTTCAATGCGAACAAAATCACCGACTTCCCATACAAGGGATTCGACCAGGTTGAACGTCGTAAGGAATTGACCGATAAGTATGCCAACGGTGCCGGTGTAGACTGGAAGAAGGAAATCGCCGATTATGCAGACTACCTGAAAGCTAAAGGTCCGATTACTCCGGAAATGCCTGAGAAGGAAGCTCCTGTAAAGGAAAAGAACCTGAAAGTAAAAGGATGGCCTTTTGATGCTTCAGCTATCAAAGAAATGCTGAAAGACGAAAAAGAAACCCGCAAAGTAGTCGAACTGGCTCCGGGAGTGAAAATGACATTTGTCCGTATCCCTGCCGGCGAGTTTGTAATGGGTAGTTACCGTGGCTCGAAAGATGCTTATCCTACCACCAAGGTAAAAATCAGCAAACCGTTCTGGATGGGTGAAATGGAAGTTACCAACCAGCAGTACAACGTAATCTTCCCTGACCACGACAGCCGTTTCGTAGACCAGCAGTGGAAAGACCATGTGATACAGGGCTACCCGGCAAACAAACCGGAACAACCCGTTATCCGTGTAAGCTATAACGACGTAGTAGAGTACTGCCAAAAACTGAGCGAAAAGACCGGACTGAACATTACGCTTCCAACCGAAGCACAATGGGAATGGGCTTGCCGTGCAGGTAGCGATACTGATTTCTGGTATGGTGACCTGAATACCGATTTCGGTAAGTTTGAAAACCTTGCCGATGCTACGACTCTTAAATTGGCTGTTAGCGGTATCGATCCGCAGCCGATGCCTAAAACTTCCTACTGGTATAAGTATTACATCTACTTGCCGAAGGAAGAGAGCGTAAACGATGGTAATCTGGTTCAGACAGGCGCTAAGGATTATCAGGCTAATCCGTTCGGTTTGTACAACATGCATGGTAACGTGGCAGAATGGACAAGCTCTGATTATGTACCTTATCCTTATACAGAGAAAGTAAAGACTCCTTCCGAATATAAAGTTGTCCGTGGCGGTTCATACATCGAACGTCCGAAGTTCTCGACAGCTTATGAACGTAAGGGTTTCTATCCGTACCAGACTGTATTTAATGTAGGCTTCCGTGTTATCATTGAAGACTAACTAAGGACAAAACATAAATGGTATCAATGGGTGTATAGGTCATATCGATAAATAAAATTATAAATTTGTCGGGCCGATACGGGCTATACACCCGTTGATATCAATTTATGTAATCTCTCTTAATTCAAAACGAAGAATGAAAGCGACTCTAATTAAATTTTTCTCTTCTTTCGTAACGACAATCGTCCTGTTACTGATTTATGCCTGTGGATTGGCTGTGGCTACTTTTATAGAAAAGTACCACGGGACAGTTGCAGCCAAGACACTGGTTTATTATTCTCCACTTTTTTTTCTGCTCCAGTTCCTGCTGGTCGTTAATTTTGTAGCCGCTTGTATCAAACACCAATACCTTAAACGGGGCAAATGGGCATTAATGACTGTCCATTTCTCTTTTATTATTATCCTTCTTGGCGCCCTTACATCCTTCCTTACCGGCGAAGAAGGTATTCTGCATCTGCGTGAAGGAGAAACAAGCAACCAGGTCGTTGTCCGTACTTCGCAGAATACAAGCAATCTTACCTTACCCTTTTCCGTCGAACTGGTAAAGTTCACTTTAACCCGTTATCCCGGTTCAGCCAGCCCCTCTTCATATGAAAGTGAAGTTTTGGTACATGTGGATGGCAAAACCCTCCGGGAGCGTATTTTTATGAATAACGTATTAGATGTAAAAGGTTACCGTTTCTTCCAGGCCTCATACGATCAGGATGAACGTGGAACTATTCTTTCCGTCAACCGCGATGTAGCGGGACGGAATATAACGTATACCGGTTACCTGTTGTTGGTCATCGGACTTGTTTTAAGTTTTATCGGCAAGGATACCCGCTTTATGCGTCTTTCCCGCCGTCTGAAAGAAATGCGTGCGGTAACGCCTCTTGTTGCCTTGTTATTTGCATTCGGTTGTTTCTCCTTTGATGCCGGAGCAAAAGAGAAACCTTCTCCCATGCTGGATGCTATCCAGAAATATCCGGTAAGCCCGGCACATGCCGAACAGTTCGGTGCTTTGCCCATACAGGCAAACAACGGACGTATGATGCCGCTAAATACCTTCTCTTCCGAAATCCTCCGTAAACTCCATAAGGCAGATAAAATCGGACAGTTCAACTCCGACCAGTTTTTGATAAGTTTGTTGACCATGCCCGATATGTGGATGCGTATCCCATTGATAACGCTTTCCAATCCTGAGCTTGCCAATTATTTTGACTTGACGGACGGCGAGTGTGCCTATATCGAAGTTTTCGATTCAAACGGTAACTATAAGCTCCAGCAAAAACTGGAAGAGGCATACAATAAAATGCCTGCCCAGCGTTCCCGTTTCGATAAGGATTTGATGAAACTGGACGAACAGGTAAATATCTTTCACCAGCTTGTCAACCACCAGCTATTGAACCTTTTCCCGAAGGAAGACGACCCGAACCATAAATGGTATGCTCCGGGTGATGACTTGTCTGTTTTCACAGGAAAAGATTCGATGTTCGTATCCCGTATCATGGACTGGTATATCTCCGAGGTACAGGAAGCACTGAAAGGTGGCGACTGGTCGAAAGCCGATGAGGTGCTCGGTATGATTTCCACTTACCAGCAAGCAAAGAACAAGACGCTCGATATAAGCCCGGAAAGAATACAAGCCGAATTGAAATATAATAAACTGGAAGTATTCCGCTATTGTAAAATCGGTTACCTTGTTTTAGGCGGTCTGTTGTTGGTTCTGTCGTTCGCGATGCTGTTTAAACAGGAACGTTGGCTGAAAATAGCCTCATGGATATTGATACTCGGGGTATTTGCAGTGTTCTGTTTTCATATGTATGGAATGGGAATGCGCTGGTATATCGGAGGCTATGCTCCATGGAGCAACTCTTACGAAACAATGGTTTATGTGGGATGGGCTACTGTATTGGCAGGCTTGTTGTTTGTGCGTCGCAGTACGGTTACTTTTGCTTTGGCAACCTTGTTCGGGGGAATCATCCTTTTTGTTTCCGGATTGAACTGGATGGACCCGGAGATTAATCCGTTGGTTCCTGTGCTCAAATCCCCGTGGCTGATGTTCCATGTGGCTGTAATTGTAGCCGCTTATGGTTTTTTCGGCATAAGCTGCCTGATAGGATTAACGAATATGGTGATGATGAGCATTACCGGGAAAAAGAATACGGCCCTTTTGTCGCAGCGTATAAAGGAACTGGCCATTATCAACGAGATGGCGCTTTGGGTAGGACTGGCATTGATGACGATAGGGACTTTCTTAGGAGCGGTCTGGGCGAATGAATCGTGGGGACGTTACTGGGGATGGGACCCGAAAGAGACTTGGGCATTGATTACAATGGTGGTGTATGCGGTAGTAGCCCATCTTCACTTGGTGAAACGCTGGAATAACCTTTGGTTGTTCAACCTGGCTTCGGTGGTTGCTTTTGCTTCCGTATTGATGACCTTTTTCGGTGTAAATTATTTCCTGAGCGGGATGCATTCATACGGACAGAATGATAATGTACACGGTATATTTATTTATCTTTATATCGCACTATTTGTAGTAATCGTATTGGCTGTTCTTTCCCGCAGGGGATGGAAGAAAATGGACAGACTTTGATGCTGCTGTCAGGTATATATATGCTGATTTCAAAACATAGGTGTTTCGTTTTCAAAACATATATGTTTTAAAGTCAAAACACCGGTGTTTTGAAACCGGTGCTCGGAAGTAGAAAATAAGTAATGAATAAATTAAATTATAAACACTTTAAAATTTAATCATCATGAGAACATTTAATCACGTTGGTATCGTAACTACAGAACAGAAAGAAGGTGCAGTGTTGAACGAAGGTCTGAACGTTTGGTTGACAGACTACAGCAAAAGCCCCAACCGGATTGAGTTTTTAAAGTTTGAACCCGGTAGCTGTCTGCCGGAGTTGGTACAGACACAGGGACATATTGCTTATACCGTGCCTTCCATCGAAGAAGAGCTGAAAGGAAAGAAAGTGATTTTCGGCCCGGCTGTATGTGATGAGCATCTTACCATTGCTTTCATCGAAGAAGAAGGTATTGCAATTGAAATCATGGAAGTAAAATAATAATCACTTAAAAAGAACAGGAGGAAAACACCATGTCAGACATCAAGACTAAATTTATTAATGATCCCGAACAAATTACTCCCGAATTGCTGGAAGGCTATGTATTGGCGTATCCGGACCAGGTAAAGCTGGGTGGCGAAAATATAGTAGTACGTGCCAATCCGAAGAGCGAGGATAAGGTCGCTATCGTTACTTTGGGCGGTTCCGGACATGAGCCGGCTTTAAGTGGCTTTGTAGGCGACGGTATGCTGGACTGTTCCGTGGTAGGCGACATCTTTGCTGCTCCCGGTGCACAACGCCTGTTTCAGGCTTTGCAGTTGATGAAGCGTGAAGCCGGCATCTTGTTGGTTGTGTTGAACCACTCAGGCGATGTGATGAGCGCAAATATGGCATGCCAGCTGGCTGCACGTGTAGGCATCAAGGTAAAGCAAATTCTTACGCACGATGATATCAGTGCCGGTATTGGTGCGAACGATGACGACCGTCGCGGTCTGGCAGGTTGTGTTCCTTTGTATAAGATACTGGGTGCTGCCGCCGAAGAAGGTAAATCGTTGGACGAACTGATTGAAATAGGCGAACGTTACAATAAACAAGTTGCCACACTGGCTGTAGCTATGCGTTCCTGTACGCATCCTCAGAACGGTGGAACCATTACTGATTTGCCCGACGGAGTGATGGAAATCGGTATGGGACAACACGGCGAAGGCGGTGGCGGACAGAAACCTCTGGTATCTGCCGATGCTACGGCTGCTGAAATGGTTGACCTGCTTTGCCAGCAACTCCAACCGAAGAAAGGCGACAAAATGTTGCTTATCATCAACGGTGTGGGAGCAACCACTCATATGGAGCTGAACATCATTTTCCGTAAAGCCTACAAGGAACTGGAGGCACGCGGTCTGGAAGTTGTAGTGAGCCGTATTCAGGAAATCCTGACCGTGCAGGAACAAGCCGGATTCCAGATGATTATGGCAATCCTGGACGAAGACCATATCGATTATTTGAAGAACAAACGCGCCGATGCTCCTTATTGGACGACTATCGGTAAATAAACAAAGAACATGAAACAACTGACAATTGAGAACTTCAAGGCAATGTTGGATAACGCCTTGAAGAACATTAAAGCACGCGAAGACGAATTTTCAAAACTGGACGCTGTAATTGGTGATGGCGACCACGGTCAGGCAATCGTTACTGCCATGTCCGCTATTGTGGCAACAGCACAGAAGGGAACGGAATTTAAATCCATGCTGAATGATATGGGTTTCGACGTTATGTTACAGGTAAGCGGTTCCACGAGTACACTATTGGGGGCCTTCTTCCTGGGGATGAGCGACGGGGCTGAAGGAACAGAACTGGATGCAGCCGGCGTGAAGAAAATGTTTGCCGGTGGTCTGGATAACGTGAAGAAGCAAACGAAAGCACAACAAGGTGACAAGACAATGATGGATGCTCTGATTCCTGCTGTCGAAGCTATTCAGGCATGCGAATCGGACGACATCAAGGAAATCCTTCAGGCCGGAGCTGTTGCAGCCCTGAAAGGTGCGGAAGACACCGTACAGATGAAAGCAAATTTCGGACGTGCCCGTAATTATGGCGAACGTTCGATAGGTTATGCCGACAGCGGTGCCACCTCCTGGAGCTGTATGTTCGCTTCTTTTGCAGAAGCATTGTAAAAAAATAAAGGTTTAATCACGGAGGCGGAACAGATGTTCCGTTCTCCGCTAAAAAAGAAATAAACAAATGGCAGATTTAGATGATTTGAGAGAAGGTGCCAACTTCGGTTTAGGCGTAGCTTCCCAACAACAAACATTCCACGTGAAAGGTGCAGAGAATGCTCCCTGGGGCTTGAAAGACCGCCTTTCTCGTATCTTCAATCCGAAAACAGGCAAGTCGGTGATGTTAGCTTGCGACCATGGTTTCATCATGGGGCCTACCTCCGGTCTGGAACGTATCGACCTCACAATTGTTCCCTTGATGGAGTATGCCGACTGCCTGATGTGTACACGCGGTATCCTGCAATCCGTTATCCCGGCAAATACAAAAACTCCAATCTGCTTGCGTTCCGATGCCGGTACCTCTATCCTGACAGAGCTGAACGATAATGTATTGATTGATATCGAAGATGCCATCCGTATGAACGTATCCGCTATGGCTGTCATGCTTGCTATCGGTGACGAAGCGCATGAAGCTAAAACCGTAGCTAACCTGTTCAAGGCTGTAGACAAGGCAAGCCGTTATAATATCCCCGTAATGGGTGTGACTGCTGTCGGTAAACAGATGGCACGTGACGCTCGTTATTTCGGTCTGGCTTCCCGTATCTGTGCCGAGAATGGTGCAAATATCGTAAAGACGTACTATTGCGAAGGCTTTGAAAAAGTGGCTGCCGCATGTTCTGTTCCCGTAGTTATTGCCGGAGGAAAGAAACTTCCGGAGAAAGAAGCCCTCGAACTTTGTTATAAGGCGATAAACGATGGTGCTGCCGGTGTGGATATGGGCCGTAATGTATTCCAGAGTGAATCTCCTGCTGCCATGATTCAGGCTGTACATGCAGTTGTGCATGATGGGCTGACTCCTGAAAAGGGCTATGAAATGTTCCTTGATATTTCAAAATAAATAAGCATGAAGAAGATATTCGCGCTTTTGTGTTCCGCCCTTTTCCTTTTCTCTGCCACATCCTGCCAGAAGAAGGCTCAGAAGCTTCTGTTGGGTGGCTCCGGCTGGGATAAAATTGTAATTATAAACAAAAACACAAAGGAGATAGAGTGGGAGCATCCGCTTGAAAAGGGTTGGGAATGTAATTCTGTAGCAGCTACTCCGGATGGCAATATTCTATTCTCGTATGCACGGGGGGCTAAGGTCATCACTCGTGAACATCAGGAAGTGTGGAACATCCCTGCTCCCGATACATGTGAGATGCAGACGGCACGTGTACTGCCTAATGGTAATTACTTGTTGGCATGGGTGGGGCATCCGGCTGTTATCATGGAAGTAAGCCCGAAGGGGGATATTCTTTCCCGTACGGAATATGAGACAGGCATCGAACAGCCTCACGCTCAGTTCCGCCAGGTAAACAAAAATGAGCGTGGCAATTACCTGATTCCTCTCTTTGCCACTTCCGATGTACGTGAGGTGTCTCAGGAGGGGAAATTGCTTAAAGCAACGAAGCTGGAAGGTACACCGTTCAGTACATATGCCTTGAGCAATGGTAACTACTGGGTAGCTTGTGGCGACGGCCATTCACTACTTGAAGTAAACCTTGATAATGGCGAGGTAGCCCGCCGGTATGGTGAAAACGATATCAAGGGGGCCCGTTTGTTCTTTGTTGCACAATTGTTGCCGGCCTATGGCGAAGGATTATATATCTGTAACTGGCAGGGGCACGACAAAAATGCGAAGGATGCCAATAGTCCCCAGTTATTAGAGATTGATGGCAATGGCCGCGTTGTCTGGAGTCTTAACGATAACGAGAAGTTCGGTATGATTTCTGCGATTAGCCCGATTTGATATTTCCGTTTCCGAAGCAACCGGATTCATCCGGGAAGCAAGAAATGGAATAATCCGTATAAAAAACCTCTCCAACCTCTATATGGGGTAATGGAGAGGTTTTTCTTTTTAAGGTGTAGTGTGGAAAAAATACACATAATTCCACACTGTGTTCCACAATTCCACACTTCTGTGTCAGGTGAAATTGTTTGACTATTGTTGTGAAAGTTATTGTATATTAGTGTTTTAATCTTGGAGTGCTGTTTCTGTTTTTATCTTTTGGCATACCCTTTGTTCTTTATTGTCTGAATTAGATATTATCCTTCCCAAGATATTGTTTTCTGATTAGATATTTGATTAGAAAAAGCTTATCGATTAAAAAGCCGCTTCGCCTGTGAAGGTAAAGCGGCTTTGTTACGTCATTCCAGCAGAGACTAAGTGAATTTTAAAACCATTTTATCTTCCTGAAGATAAAGAAGGCAAGAGCCGAGAGCATGATGGAGAACATTATGATAATCACGAATCCGTGAGGCATGTTTTCTCCATAGATAGGTACGTTCATTCCGTAGAAACTGGCTATTAGCGTGGGTACCATCAGGATAATGGAGATGGATGTCATACGCTTCATAATGGTGTTCACGTTGTTGGATATAACGGAAGCAAAAGCATCCATTGTACCGGTGAGGATATCACTGTAGATATTTACCGTGAGGTGTGCCTGTTTCAACTCAGTCTCTACATCTTCCAGCAGTTCTTTATCCATGTACATGGGTTCTTGGAAAATGCTTTGCAGCTTAGTGAGCATCACTTCGTTGCCACGGATGGAAGTGTTGAAGTAAACGAGGCTCTTTTCCAGCTTCATCAGGCGCATCAAATCTTCGTTGCGGATACTTCTTTCCAGTTCCTTTTCGGCACGTGCCACTTCATTGTTGATTTGTTTCAGGTATTTCAGGAACCAGACTGCCGAGGAATGAATCAGGCGCAATATCAAGTCATATTTATGACGGACCACGACTTCCTTTCTACGTGTGTACCGGATAAAGTCTGCTATTAGTTCGGTCTTATGGTAACAGACGGAAATAATAATGTCGTTGTTTGTCATAATCCCCATCGGCACCGTCCCGAAAGGGGTGTCGCTATTGTGTGTGTATAAGGGAATACGGATGATTGTAAGCAGCCAGTTGCCCTCATATTCGATACGTGGGCGTTCGTCCGTATCGGCTATATCATCCAAAAATGATTTGGGTACATCAAAGTGCTCGGTTAAATAATGGAGTTCTTCGGGTGTAGGGCATTCTACATTTACCCAACTGTTGGGAAGCCACTCGTTTTTTTCTACAAAGCCGGCTTCACAATAAAGAAAAGTTTTCATTATTGCCTCCTTTCGTTGTTTGTAACGCAACAGGAGACATCTTGCGGACCCCTGTGACGTCAGTTAATACTTGCTGTTTTCGTTTCTCGCGGAATACTGTCGTCCATAATTTAGGTAATTACTTTTTACGGCTGCAAAGGTAGGATTTTTTACGGAAAGTAAAAATATTATTGTAATTTTGGTGTCCGATATTATTAAAAGAAGATGGCAGAAGGAACAAGAAATACAGGAAGAGGAAAGCAGAAGACAGTGGTTGTGCCTGATATGGGTCGCTTGCAACCGCAGGCACGCGAACTGGAAGAAGCTGTGTTGGGGGCATTGATGCTGGAGAAAGATGCTTATTCGATTATCAGTGAAATATTGAAACCGGAATGTTTCTATGAGAAGGCGCATGAGATGATTTATGCGGCTATTGTGGATTTGGCTGTTAGCCAGCGTCCTGTGGATATGCTTACTGTTACGGAGCAGTTGAAGAAGCGGGGAGAACTGGATCAGGTAGGAGGCCCTTTCTATATTTCACAACTCACCAGTAAGGTCGCAAGTAGTGCGCATATCGAATACCATGCCCGTATTATCGCTCAGAAGTATCTGGCACGTGAGCTGATTTCCTTTACAGCCATGATACAAGGTAAAGCCTTTGACGAAACAATCGATGTGGAAGACCTGATGCAGGAAGCTGAGGGGAAACTGTTTGAGATCTCACAGCGGAATGTGAAGAAGGATGTGACGCAAATCAATCCGGTTATCAAAGATGCGATGGAGATGCTCCAGAAGGCTGCAAACCAGAAGGAGGGGCTGAGCGGTATCCGTACCGGTTTTGATGGTTTGGATAAGATTACCTCGGGTTGGCAGAACTCCGACCTTATTATTATAGCGGCCCGTCCTGCGATGGGTAAGACGGCTTTCGTCCTTTCTATGGCTAAGAATATGGCGGTAAACCATAATACGCCGGTAGCTCTGTTTTCACTTGAAATGAGCAATGTGCAGTTGGTAAACCGTTTGATTGTGAATGTATGTGAGATACCGGGCGAGAAAATCAAGAGCGGACGATTGGAAAGCTATGAATGGGAACAACTCGACTTCAAGATAAAAGAACTATATGATGCGCCTATTTTCGTGGATGATACGCCGAGCCTTTCGGTATTCGAACTTCGTACTAAGGCACGTCGTCTGGTTCGGGAGCATGATGTCAAATGTATTATTATCGACTACCTCCAGTTGATGAACGCAAGCGGTATGAATTTCGGTAGCCGTGAGCAGGAGGTGAGTACCATATCCCGTTCGTTGAAAGGGCTGGCAAAGGAATTGAATATCCCGATTATCGCTCTGTCACAGTTGAACCGTGGTGTGGAAAGTCGTCAGGGGGTGGAAGGGAAGCGCCCACAGTTGGCTGACTTACGTGAGTCTGGAGCTATTGAGCAGGATGCAGATATGGTTTGTTTTATCCATCGCCCTGAATATTACAAGATAACGGAAGACGAACGGGGAAACTCATTGATTGGTTTGGCTGAAATCATCATAGCCAAACACCGTAACGGTGCTACTGGCGACGTACGCCTCCGCTTTAAGAGCGAATTTGCCAAGTTTATGAATATAGATGAAGACATCGCCATCCGGGAATTCTCCTCAAACATGAACAGCGGCAACCCGATGACTGAAATACCTCCCATTCCTCCCGCAGGAGCAGACTTCCTGTCTCAGGGGAGCAATAATGAGGTCCCATTTTAAGCAGTTGTCAATTGTCACAAGTCAGCTCTACTGGGTTTGTATTGGCTGTCCTCCAGCTTTGGAAAGTGACAGTGGCGATTGTGATAGCCAGGACGATGATCAGGGCTATAAGAAATACCCACCAGTATATTGGTGTTTTGTAGGCAAAGCTTTCAAGCCATTTTTTGACACCGAACCAAGCTAGAGGGACAGCAATAACAAAACAGGTTAAGACGATATAGATATATTGCTTGTTCAGCATGCCGAGTATTTCCTTGAGAGTGGCTCCATGTACTTTACGAATACCTATTTCTTTACGGCGGTATTGTGTATCGAATACCACCAACCCGAATACGCCTACCAGCGAGAGGGTGATGGCTAACAGACTGAATAAGGTAATCAGGCTGCGCAGGTTCTCTTCTTTATGGTAAAGCTGGTTGAATATTGTATCATAAAACTCTACGTCGAACGGGTAGGAGGGATCGATACCCGCAAGCGTTTCTCTAATATGTTCTACGGCTGCATGTGTATCGGTCCCCTGATTCAGACGGATATAGGAGACAGTTAATGGAATATCTGTTTTCCCTACAACAAAAGCTATATTATTCTCTCCCTGGCGAAGGGAAGTGAGCTTCACATCTCCGGTAAATCCAATTATGCGTCCGGTAATCCATGAACCGAATTCATCCCCTTCGGCCATCTGATTGTTTATGTGTGCTGTTCGGTTGAAAATCATAGCGGCATTCTCTGTTTGCTCGTCGGCAGGAGTGAAGTTGCGTCCTTCTTCTACAGGAATACCCATTACGTTGAGGAAATTGGAAGATACCAAAATCATAAAATATGAATCTGCTTTTCCTTTATATGTTACGGTATTGGTATTATACATATCCAGCGATCCGACTTTCTCGAATGAAAATGCTACGTCATTAATACCTGTAAATTCCTTTAGCCGGTTGGTGTATGTATCCCGATATTTATTATAGATGTCGCCACTCAGGTTTACAATAGCAATCTGGCTTTTGTCGAATCCTAAGGAATAGTTCTGCATATAATGGTTCTGGATACGGACGAATCCGGCAGTTACGATTAATACGATGGATACGATAAACTGTATTCCGATAAGAATGGTGCGTAGTTTCCTTCCGGTAGGAGACAATCCAAAGTTTCCTTTCAGCACCAATGCGGGAGGGAAGGAGGTTACGTACCAGGAGGGGTAAAGCCCTGCTACGATTCCTGTAACGGTAGCTACGCCGGCAGAAAACACTGTCACCTGCCAGTTTTGTAATAAACTGAGATTTGCGTCTACAAATGGCAATGAGGCCGTTTCACTTAGAAACCATACCAGAAACAAACTGCCCAACCATGCTATCATACTGATGCAGACAGCTTCGGCTAGTAAGGCTGAACGGAGCATGGTATCGGAACTCCCTAAAACCTTTTGGATATTGATGCTCTTGATGCGCATCGGAGTCAATGCGGTACTGAAATTAGTGAAATTGATGACGGCAACGGTCAGAATAAGTAACGCAATGCCGAAAAGCAGGAGTGTTATCTCTTTATTTCCGGAACGGATGATATATTGATCCATATCTGTATCCCTGTAATAAATGTCAGTGAGGGGAACTAGAGTGATTCCTTTCTCGTTGTTACGTCCCAGTTTGGAAAAATCGAAATGTGCGTTGAAATTGGTAGCTACATCTTGGGCGGAAGTGGCATCGTCCAACAGTAAGTAACCGATATAGCTGCTTGATCTGTAGTTTCCTTTGGCATACCCGTCTATTGCCATGTAGATGACGTTGTTTAACTGTGTATTTGTGGGGAAGTCACGGTAGACGCCTCCAACAGTGAAATCTTTTATGTCTTTGGTCCATACAGATTCTTCCGCATGGATGGATTTTCCTATGGCAGACTGTTCTCCAAATAGCTTGTGCGACAGGCTTTCGGGTATCAATATCTTTTCCGGGTCGGAGAGGCAGTCCGGATTACCTTCAAGTAGAGTGAATCCGAATATTTGAATGAAAGAGGGGTAGCATGTCTGTATTTCTTCACGAAAGCCCCGCTTCTCTCCATTCTCGGTAATGGAGAAATAGAGGGGAGGAAGAATGGTTGTAAGCAATGTGCCTGCTTTGATATGTGGAGAGGAGTTGATGACATCATCAATCAATCCTCTGGGTAACAAAGCTGAGAAAATACCTGTTTCATTTAGGTTTATCCGGAATATTTGTTTTGATGTGGGGTGGAAGCGGTCGAAATTACGTTCATAATTTATTTGTATCAGAATGACAATAAATGCGGCAAATGCGACAGCAAGACCTGCTATATTGAGGAAGGCTGCCATCCTAAACCGTCTAAGAATACTTAAGAAGTTACGTAGTATTGTATTCATTCTTTGAAATTTAATATTTGATGACTGTTAGTATTCAAATATTATGCCAAAGTGCGCAATTTGTTGTTATATAGTTGTTTATGTGATTTTATAGGTGTAGATGTTGTCAAAATATTGGACAGGGGTGTATAATAAATAGACAGTAGAGGTAGGAGGTTCTTATTAGTGTTTATATATAGAAAAGGGCTAATCACGGTCGTCATCTCTCATATCTAATATATCTTTTACAATGTACCAAATAACGAATAAGAGTATGGCTCCGAGTATCAGCCCTTCTCCGACTTTTATTATAGAGAATATATATTTCTCCATATTGGGTTAAAAAGCAATGTTACCAAGGAGTAATCGTTACGTTACGGAATTGAACTTCCTTGCCTTCGCTCTGCAGACCGATGTAGCCTTCTTTCTGTTTATTGGTTCCTGTGTTTTGGTAAACACCGTTGATATAAACTGTGATTACACCATCTTTTACGAATACATTGGCTTCGTTCCACTCGCCGGCAGGTTTCTCGCTGTCGGGATTGGTTTTCCGTACAACGGGGAAGGCTGGACGGGGCTCGCCTGGTTTGCCCTGGTATTCGGCAAGGTCGGAACCTCCCAGGAGGACGAAATCGCCTGCATTGTCTTTCATCAGGTTACATTCTATACCATTAGGGAAGGGATTCTTCGGATCTGCAATTAACAGGAAGATACCGCTGTTTGCATTCTCTTTGCCGTTAGGCCAACGGTATTCCACATGTAATTTGTAGTTGCTGTACTTGTCTTTTGTGTACATATAACCGAATGGATTGCCGGTGATGTTAATTACTCCGTCTTCAACGGAATATACTTGTTCGGCAGGAACAGCATTCTTATCTACAACGAAATTCCAGTTCGAAAGATCTTTGCCGTTAAACAACTTAATTGTTTTCTGGGCGTTTGCTTCACTTCCAAAACACAAGAAGGCGGCAGCACATACTGCCAATGATAACATTTTTTTTTTCATGGTCTTAATACTATATATGTGATTAATCTGTAATTAGCTTACGGTAGCGTACGCGTTTCGGCTCTGTATAGCCTTCCTGTTTACGTTTATATTCTTCGTATTCGGAGTAGGTGCCTTCGTAGAATACCACGTTGGAATCTCCTTCAAACGAGAGAATATGGGTACAGATACGGTCGAGGAACCAGCGGTCGTGTGATACGACAACGGCGCAACCTGCAAAGTTTTCCAGCCCTTCTTCCAAGGCGCGGAGAGTATTTACGTCTATATCGTTGGTCGGTTCGTCCAGCAGTAATACGTTAGCTTCAGCCTTCAGGGTAAGCGCCAGATGGAGACGATTGCGTTCTCCTCCGGACAGTACACCACAAAGTTTTTCTTGGTCTGCTCCTGCAAAGTTGAATTTGGACAGGTAGGCACGTGCGTTGATTTCTTTTCCTCCCACACGGATAAACTCCTGTCCTCCGGATACTACCTGATAAACGGTTTTCTGCGGGTCAATATCTTTATGTGTCTGGTCTGCATAACCAACCTTCACCGTTTCACCTACCTCGAACGTACCTTTATCGATGCTTTCCATGCCCATAATCATCTTGAATAGGGTAGTCTTTCCTGCACCGTTCGGACCGATAACTCCTACAATGCCATTAGGTGGAAGCATAAAGTTGAGGTCGTCAAACAATAACTTGTCTCCGAATGCTTTGGCTACGTGTTGAGCTTCGATTACCTTGTTTCCCAGTCGAGGGCCGTTTGGTATAAAGATTTCCAGCTTGGCTTCGCGTTCTTTCTGGTCTTCATTCAATAGTGCTTCGTACGAGTTCAAACGGGCTTTACCTTTAGCTTGACGGGCCTTAGGTGCCAGATTGATCCATTCTAATTCGCGTTCCAGAGTCTTGCGACGTTTGCTTACCTGCTTTTCTTCCTGAGCCATTCGTTTGGTTTTCTGGTCTAGCCAAGATGAGTAGTTACCTTTCCATGGAATACCTTCTCCGCGGTCTAGTTCCAGAATCCAACCGGCAACATGGTCGAGGAAGTAACGGTCGTGTGTGATACAGATTACGGTCCCTGCATATTGTTGCAAGTGTTGTTCCAGCCAGTCGATAGATTCTGCATCTAAATGGTTGGTCGGCTCATCGAGCAATAAAACGTCCGGTTGCTTTAGTAAGAGACGGCAGAGGGCTACGCGGCGGCGTTCACCTCCGGATAGAGTATCTACTATCTGATCTTCTGGTGGACAGCGAAGTGCATCCATTGCGCGTTCTAAGCGACTGTCAAGGTTCCATGCATCTGTAGCATCGATTTTGTCCTGTAGCTCAGCCTGGCGGGCAATGAGGGCATCCATTTTGTCTGGGTCCTCCAGTACCTCAGGATCTCCGAATTTTTCATTTACTTCTTCATATTCTTTTAATATGTCGACAGTATCTTGTACGCCTTCTTGTACGATTTCCTTTACTGTTTTGCCTGCTTCCAGTTTTGGGTCTTGTTCAAGGTATCCCACAGAATAGCCTGGAGAGAAAACGACTTCTCCCTGATATTCTTTTTCTATCCCAGCGATGATTTTAAGCAAGGTAGATTTACCAGATCCGTTCAGACCGATAATGCCGATCTTGGCTCCGTAAAAGAAAGACAGATAAATATTCTTTAAAACTTGTTTCTGTGGCGGAAAGGTCTTACTCACGCCAACCATCGAAAAAATGATTTTCTTATCGTCTGCCATGTGTCTCTAATGTGTATTTAAACTGTATATTTGATTATCTTTAATTTAATTGTATATCTACTGTATATATCAATATGTGTCTGTATACTGTATCTTTTATATTATAATATTTAATACTGTATATATCTATTCTTATTTTGTTTGTTCGTGTACAAATGTACATGATAAAATTTGAAATAAAAAGACTGAAATGCTTGCAGGGTTAAAATATATAACATATCTTTGCACCCGCATTACAGAAGTAACGCATCGGATGATTCGCTAGCTCAGCAGGTAGAGCACATCCCTTTTAAGGATGGGGTCCTGGGTTCGAACCCCAGGCGGATCACTGAAACAACAAGAAAAATCAAGCAAATCCCTGATAATCAGACATTATCAGGGATTTCTTTTTTCTGGCAGGTAGCAGAAAATAGCCGTTTCAAGCATATTATCGGTGGATAAATCGTGGGACTAAAATTTAGTTCAAAAAAGTCCCACGAATTTGCATCTTTCTCACTGATTCATAGTATTTTGCATAGACTTACTTTGGAAGAGAATACATAGTTTTGTAACTTTAAAAACGATGTAAAAATGGCTCGAAAATCATTTTCTGTATTGTTCTTCATTAAGAAAGGCAAATTATTAAAGAACGGAGAAGCACCCGTGTGCATGAGAATCACTGTAAATGGCTGTATGGTAGATATTTCTATCAAAAGAAGCTGTCCTGTAAACCTATGGAATCAGGCAAAAGAGAATTCAAAAGGCAAAGACCGTATGTCGGTGGAATTGAACCACTACTTAGAAATCACACGTTCACACGTACACCAAATTTATAGAGAACTGGAAACTTCCGGCAAAGTTATCACTGTTGATCTTGTGAGAAAGTTGTTTTATGGTGTGGAGGAAGATAACAAAACACTATTACAGGTATTCAGAGAGCATAACGAACAAAGCCGTAAGCTGATCGGCAAAGACTTCGTTAGCAAGACTGTTCAACGGTATGAAACCACTACCCGATATTTGGAAGAATTTATAAAGAAAGAATATCAGCTATCGGATATTGCCCTGAATAATTTAGAAGCTAATTTCATTTCCAAGTTCGATGCTTTTTTGAAGATTGAAAAAGGTTGTGCGCAGAATTCAGCTATCACCCGGTTGAAAAACTTGAAGAAGATCATCCGTATTGCTTTGGAAAACGACTGGATAAAGAAAGATCCATTTGCTTACTACCGCTTCAAACTGGAAGAAACTGATCCTGAGTTCCTGACGATGGACGAGATTAAAATCATTCTCGCCAAAGAATTCACGATTAAACGAGTAGAACAGGTACGGGACGTTTTTGTCTTTTGCATTTTTACTGGCTTGGCGTTTAGCGATGTGAAAGACTTATCACCTGAACATTTGGTAAAAGATAACAAAGGGGAACTTTGGATAAGAAAGAACCGCCAAAAGACAAAAATCATGTGTAACATTCCTATGTTACCTGTGGCAGCTTCCATACTTGATAAATATAAGGATGTGGCAGAGTGTACCGGAAAACTTTTACCTGTATTGTGTAATCAACGCATGAACAGTTATTTGAAGGAGATTGCCGATGTGTGCGGAATTCATAAAAATCTTAGCACACATACCGCCCGTCATAGCTATGCCACAAGCATTTGCCTTGCGAATGGCGTGAGCATGGAGAATGTTGCAAAGATGTTAGGTCATGCAGATACCAACGTGACGAAACACTACGCGCGGGTACTGGATCAGAATATTCTAAAAGATATGCAGAAAGTAAATAACTGTTTATCAGAACTGGCTATATAATAAAGGTAGTAGCTAATATTGAAAAAGGATTGGGAATAATGAATATTACTTTCTCAATCCTTTTCTTTTAAAGTAAGTTTTCCAGAACTCAATATGAAGCATTGACAAAGGTAAGTTCCGCATTTAGCCTGTTCAAGTCCGAGCCTTCGGTTTGAATAAAAATCTTCCTCTCCATTTCATTCCGAGCGTATTTTTATCCAAAGACTTGCACAGACTAAATACTTCACTGGAAAAGTCAATGATTCAAATAAAATTCCGAAAAACAATGTTTTCGTTGATTGGTAGGGATTTACTACCTATTTACTCCTTCCAGCTTTCAAAATAATGTTTTTGGAGCAGTTTATCAATATCGCTTTGGCGATAGATGATTTTACCTTTAATTTGGATAAAGGGGATTAATCCTGTATCTCGCCATTCTTGCAAGGTTCGTAGACTGACATTCAGCTTCTTAGAAACTTCATGGTTAGAAAGAAAGCGTTCCCCGTTTAGGTGGGGCTTGTAGTACTTGACAATAGATTCAATACTGTTCAGCATCGAATCGAGCGAAGAAATAAATTCTTTAACTTGTGGGGTATCTTTATTTATTAGTTCCATGATTGAAATATTGTTTTATTGAAAGATTGATAGATGGTTGATTAGTTGCGCAGATAGTCACCCAGCGATGAAATACAAAGTGCATCTTTTGCCGGATCATAATCTACATAGAGCCGTTTGGATGCAGTGGCAATGAAATACTGACTACCTTCTCTCTGTATCTCATAAGTAGCAGGTGAAGCCTGTTTAGTCGTTTCTGATACATATATAATAGAAAGGAGATACTCTTGATGATAACCGTAGGATTCAAATTAACGCTTTCCCATGTGCCGACAATGGAGAACAGGTTGAAGGATGGATAATCTTCTTTAGTTCTTTTCATAAGGTGTAATTTGTTCGGGTGATTGATTCTGTTTTTTACAGTCTGTAATAATTCGTTCAATATCAGATGATTTATAATAAATCTTGCTGCCAATTTGGGAATAAGCCAGTCGCCCGCTACTCCGATAATATTGTAGTGTTCGTTTGCTAAAGCCTAACAATAGACATACTTCCTGACTATCCAGCCAGTTTTCAACTTTCTGGGTATGAGTATTGCACAAACTTTCTATCCGTTTGGCAAACTCAGTGAACCGTTCGCAGACATACGAAAAGGTTCTCTTTTCAATGGTTACTACTTCCATACTTTCAATTTTAAAAGGTTTATAAAACGTGTTGATTCAAATTCACCAGCAAATGAAAGAAGAATCAAGAGCCGTTTTCGAAACTGTCCGAAAGTGACATAGTAAGGCATTAAATTGCCAACAAATAAAGAATCTAAAACAAACACAAATGCCGAAATCATACGATGGGAATGCATATGATTTTCTTATATTTGCATCATTAAGTCAAATTCAGTATAAAACAAGAAAATAAATTCAAAAGATAATCTCTTTTTAAACTATGTACAAAGATTTCAATATTATACAACCTTCTCCCGACTTGGAGGCTTATGTGAAGCAATATACAATATTGAAAGCAAATAGCCCTTTTTATGCAACACAGCGGGTAATACCTATAGGTTGTGTCGAATTGATAATTTACAAGACTGGTAAAACAAAAAGAAAAAACGATTTGACTGATGTCCCACAATTCTTTTTAGGTGGAAGTATGAGTAGTTATTTAGATTTAACACCTGAAAGTGGAGAAGTATGCTATATATCCATTCTTTTTCAGCCGTATGGAGCAAAACTTTTCTTAAACTTACCAATGGATGAGATATACAATCAAATATTATCTATAGAAGATATAGAAGACAAATCATGGTTAGAATTATGTAATTGTATAATAGATACTCCAAATACATACACGAATATAAATATTATTCAGAACTTTCTCCTTAAGAAACTATATAATAGTAGACCCCTTCATCTGGATAGAATAAAAAATTCTATAAATACCATATATTCTACATCTGATATTGAATTAACAACCTTAGCAGATGATTCGTGTTTAAGTCCAAAGCAATTTAAGAGGGTATTCCAAGACTATATAGGGTGTAATCCAAAAGAATTTATGCGAGTTATTCGTTTTAACAAAGTTCTTAACACTTTAAAAATAGGAAAATCACCCAACTTTGCTCAAATCGCTCAAGAATTTGGATACAGTGATCAATCTCATCTAATCCGGGAATTTAAAGCTTTTTCCGGCTATACGCCCTGCAAATTTCTGACACCAGATGTCGGATTGCATCACTTTGCCTAAAAATGTCCTTTTTCTTCTATCAAAAAAATATTCTTTACCCTATTTTTGCGCCTACTTTTAAAATCAAAAATGAAGAAAATGACAATTATCATTGTATCAATCATCGTATTTACAGCAATTGCTATCTACGCTTTCTTAGGAGGATTCAGAAAAGTCAAGTTCCAAATAGAAATGTCAGGTGGAGAAACCATCGTTTACAAAGATGTATCAGGGGATTATCGACAAACACCTTCTGTTACCAATGAAATTTACAATTATTTATTGAATGAACTCAAAATCGAGACTAACAAAGGCATTGGCATCTTCTATGACAATCCCAAGAAGGTAAAAGAAAAGGTTAAAACGAATGAATCGGTTATTGGCTATATAATGCGTTCAGAATCAGGTTGCGTTATTGAGCCTAAAGATACTATCAGATTATCGTCCATGCAGTGTAAATACAAAATAAAAACGCTTCCTGCGCAAAAAACTCTTATTACTGAATTCCCTTATAAAGGAAGTTCATCTCTACTGATGGCTATGTTTAAAATCTATCCCGCATTGGAAAAATACACAAAAGTTCACAACTTAAAAGATAGCCCAATTATCGAAATATATGATGTGCCTAACAAGAAAATTATATATCGGAAACTTATCGAATAAGACACAAAAAGACGTTTGAAATATCCATATATTCTTATTGATTTCAGGGATAGTACTTCCAGCAAATAATTGCTATCCTATTAAATAGGACATATTAAGCGCAACAGACGCTATTATTGCGGATGCTTTTACGGTAGCTTTCATTGCTTTGGCTAGAAAAGAAGCACAACGATACTGGAAATCTTAGAGTTGAACATTCAATATGGATGGATAAATATTTGATTAAAAGCAATTACTAAATAACTTTAAGTTGATGTGTACATTGAATGTTAGATATATACCCAATATTCTATCTGTCAGCAGAATAGCATTAGCAATACTAATGTTTTTTCTATTTGGAAGAACCTATGGTTTTTCGGATTTTACTTGACAACTGGGGTAACTGATATTTTAGATGGGATAATTGCTAGAAAATACAATGCACCATCTTCTTTGGGGGCACAGTTGGATTCTATTGGAGACTTTTGTCTTTATATAGTTTTAACAGCTTATTTAATTATAAAACACACGGAATCGGTCAATCACTTTAAGTGTTTTATAATTACTATTATTTTGCGAGCATTAACGATCATTTTTGGAATTATCAAATATCAGCAACTCATTATGGTTCATACTTTAGCTAACAAATTGTCCGGATTGTTACTTTTCTTTCTCCCAATGTTGCTATGGGCAGATATTCAAGGAGGTATTTATGTTACTATGGTAGTTGCAATTGTTGCCCCCTTAGAGGAGATTATCATCCTATTTGTTAGCAAAGAAGATGAAATTCTATTGAATACGAAAACTATATTTAAAAGAAAATAATTATGAAAGATATTAATCGCATAAAGAAAATGATTCGTGTAGTCGTATATGCCATCGGATTTGGATTAATTATCGGTGGAGGTATCGGTATAGCTTATTTAAATAAAATAGATAAAGAATATATATCCACAATAGCCAGAATTGAGAATATAGAAAAATACCATGAACGCTATCGTAATAAAACAAAAACACGTTATGAAGTTACTGTAAGTTATGTAGTTAAAGACACAATATTCACTAAGCCTTTAGGAATATATACGTCATTAATGACTGCAGGAGATGAAATTGCCATAATGTATAATCCCGATAATCCAACTCAAATACATTCAATAAGCAATGAAAAAATAATATGTGTTATTCTAATGATAGCTGGAGTTTTTAATTTAATAATTGCTTATTTTATTTTACCTAAAATCCTATTAATTAGCAAAATACCGAAACGACTATGATACATAAAACAGACAAAGACCATATGAATGTCATTTCACTCCGAAAGTCACCTCTATATTTGGAAAGGGCTATTGCTTATTTTCAAAATAAATGAGCAAACAGTGCTACAAAGATGGTTTATGACAACTGTCTAAAGCATTCCATCACAACAGAAAGTCCTGTTCCTCAATGGTATCTTTTAATGAAAGATGATGAAATTATTGGATGTGCAGGTCTTATTACCAATGATTTCAATTCTCGCATGGATTTATATCCTTAGCTAGCGGCTTTGTTCATAGAAAAAAATATAGAGGTAACAACTATGCAACCCTTTTAATAGAACAGGCAAAGAAAGATACGCTCACGATTGGGTATACAAGATTGTATCTAAATACTAAACATACTTCATATTATGAACGTTTTGGCTTTATATATATAGGAGAATGTTATCATCCGTGGGGTGATCATTCTCGAATATATAAAATTGTTTTAAGTGCAGTTTGATCTAATAAAGAAACGAAAATGACAAGAACAAAAAGTATGAAAGAGCAACTAATAGTATACCTGAAAGAAAAGGTACTTGGCAAAATTCTAAAAACGAATGATGTTACCTACCTGCTTGATGAAGGAAAGTTGAAAGACGTATACTCCAACCAAATAATGTTTTCTTATCTACAGCTTACAGAAAATGGAGTGCATTTCAATATGACTACTATAGCGAAAGAAAAAGTCTATTTCTTGGACAAAAATGGAAAGTGTTCTGGCATCAAGAAAGATTATACAGGAATAAGTGTTTTTCATTATGAACTGGCTGCACGGAAAAGCACCAATGAATTTACCGGATACATGCGATTGATCTCGACAACAACTGTTGCTCCTGAAATGGAAGCCGTTGTACAAGGCGTTTACGATGTTCGAATAGAAAATAATGAGTTGAAATGGAAGGAACAGCAACTCCTTTACAGAGATATGCCTTCTACAGAAGGAAATTTTCGTTCTGTAGCCTTTGATGCAGAAGCCCGGTTTTATATTGAAGAGGGGAAACTAAGATTTGAATATATTCCATTTTATTACGATGTTACCCCTGAAACAATGGAAAGGAAACTATCCACTTCCTGACTATCCAACCAGTTTTCTACTTTCTGTGTATGAGTGCTACACAAACTTTCTATCCGTTTGGCAAACCCCGTGAACCGTTCGCAGACATACGAAAAGGTTCTCTTTTCAATGGTTACTACTTCCATACTTTCATTTTTTAATGATTTATAAAACATGTTGATTCTATTTTCATCGGCAAATGAAAGAAGAATCAAGAGCCGTTTTTAAAATTGTCTGAAAGTGGCATAGTAAGGTATCCAATTTCCAATAAACAAAGACTTTAAAACAAACATAAATGTCAGATTTATACAATGCAAGTAGTATATGATTTGCTTATATTTGCCACGCTAAACAATCCATTGGAGGTTCAGTAGAAAAAATATAAATTGGTTATACTGAGTACGATATATAATAACTGTAATATTATTAGCTATATCATACCAAATACTTAATATGGATGTTAAATAAAACATATTCAGATGAAGGAATTCATATATAAAAAAATAAATGCTTTTTCTTTTAAGAAGTCAGTTGGAAACCCTGCAGGTTGTTTTTACCTGAAAGAAGGGCAAGAACTTTCAGATATCGAAATGTTATCTATTGCCAAAGAGCAAAAAGGTTTTGTTTCAGAGGTTATATTTTGTACTCCCCAGAGTGATAACTCTTTCCAATTAAAATACTATTCCTCAGAATGTGCAGTTCAATTTTGCGGACATGGAACAATTGCGTGTATAACCGAATTGATAAAGAATAATGAGATATTAAGATTTTTGCCGGAAATAACAATTACAACTAATAAGGGGGAATTGAAAGTTTATAACGAACTTGAACAGTTGGATGCAGTATTTATCACAGCACCTGCCCCACAATATCTAACTCTCTCTGCTAAGCTAGATGATATTGTTTGCAAGTTGGGAGTTTCTATGGATGCAATTGACAAAAATTACTCTGTTAATCTGATAGATGTTGGAGTTAGAACCTTAATTATTCCTGTTAAAAACCTGAAATGTGTAATTGGAATACATCCTAACGAATTAGAGTTAAAAGAATATTGCCTGTCCAATGGAATAGAGAGTATTCTTGTTTTTACATTCGATGTAGTCAATAAAACTAATATTGCGCGAACCAGAGTGTTTGCACCTAAATTCGGATACCTCGAAGATCCGGCAACAGGTTCGGGTAATTCGGCTTTTGGCTATTATATGCTGAAACATAACCTATGGAACGGAGAAGCAATTTCTATTGAGCAAAATGCCGAACTCAATAATTATAACATTGTCAAAATGAAAATCATAGCAGATAAAGTCCTGATAGGAGGAAATGCAGCCGTTAAAATAGAAGGAAAATATTTTCTATAATAGTATTATACACATTTATATTATGCAACATCTTGAAAAATTCCTATATGCACACAATAGTTATACAATATACAATATACAATATACAATTAACAATTTATAAAAATTATGGAAGTAAAAGTAAGAGAAACATCCGAAATTGATATTAAGGATATTATTGAAATAGAAAAAACAGCTTTTGGCTATGATAGAGAAGCTGAGCTAGTTGTCGATATGCTAGCCGATCCTACTGCAAAGCCGTATTTGTCGTTGATGGCATTTTACAATGGAATACCTGTTGGACATGTGTTATTTTCAAGAGTTTATATTAAAGGGCAGAGCAGACAACTATTAGCATACATCCTTGCTCCTTTAGCAGTAAAACCCGAATATCAAGCCAAAGGAGTGGGCGGCTTCTTAATCAGAACCGGATTGAAACGACTTAAAGAGGAAGGTGCTGAATTAGTTTTCGTTTTAGGACATAACAATTATTACCCAAAATTTGGCTTTAAGCCTTTTGCAGGACAACTAGGCTATCCTGCTCCTTTTCCTATTCCGGAAGAATACAGTGATTGCTGGATGGTGCAAAGTTTGACTAACGATATTTCAGAAATTGCTAAAGGTCAAATCCAATGCTCAGATGTTCTTAATAAGATTGAGCATTGGAGTAACCATATGTAGACAAAGTTCAACTTAAATTCTGAAAGATCGTAATTTCTTTAGATAATAGACCACATAAACAATAGCATGATAAAAGTAGCTGACATAGAAGATTTGAATATTGTATATACAATAGTTTGTTGTGCTATAAGTGAAATATTTCCAGCTTTTTACCCACAAGTAGTAGTAGAATTTCTTTTAGATTATCATAGTAAAGAGAATATAAAACAGGATATTTTGCAAGGGTGTATTTATCTGCTTTTCGAAGAAAATATTTTTGTGGGTACTGGAACATTCAAGGAGAAGGAAATTAGCCGGATATTCATATTACCCGGCTATCAAGGTCGAGGATATGGTACTAAAATAATGGATATCTTAGAAAAGAAAGTATTTATTAAGTATGATAATATATGTTTAGAAGCCTCGCTTTCTGCACTCAACTTTTATTCTAAAAGAGGATATAAGACTATTGAAAATGTTGAATATTCTATTGGAAAAGAGCAGGTATTTTCCTATTTTGTAATGGAAAAATATAGAATTCCAAATGTATCACTTTAACCAATAAATAAAACTCTATTTTTCATTAACAAAATAAGAGATAGATAATGAATCAATAAAATACTTAAGTGACTTTCCGAATCATAAAAAAATGAGAGTACAATAATACATAGAGGACATATCTTTATCGTAAATCGTGCAGTAGAAAATGAAGCGTCACGAAGTATATAAGAAAAATGTGCATTTACAACAATGCACTGTAGTGCTAATTTTGAGCTAAAAATGCAAAAGTCAGATTTGTACAATGCATTTATAGAGCAAATTTCATATTTTTGCGGTAAAAGAATCGCTAATATTTGTAGTTGTGATGGAACTTAAAATTATATATCCTTCTTCTGAATTTACACCATTCATTAAATATTATTGGGTGTACACCAAAAACTATCTCATTCAAACCGTTGAGCGAGATATACCCAAAGGGTGTGTGCAATTAATATTTTATAGGAAAAACAAAGTATTCTCAACATTATTAAACGATTTCCAGCCGAGAGCATTTGTAGAAGGACAAATGTCCAGCTATTGGGATTTGAGGTTTGAAGGAGATATAGAAATTGTTGCTATTTTGTTTACACCACAAGGTGCACAATCTTTTCTTTCTACTCCAATTGAAGAATTTTACAATAAAAATATCTCTATAGAGTGCTTTAATGACAAATTGCTAATGGAGATGAAGGAAGCAGTTATGGATGCAGAAGACAATATGGAATGTATCAAGATCATTGAATATTATCTTCTAAAAAAGTTAAGTTCATCAATCACTCCCAAATTGAGCCATGAAATTGTAATTCAAAAAATTGAATCAGATAACAATGTATCCATAACTCAACTCTCAAACATATCTAATCTTTGTCACAGACAATTCCATCGAAAATTTGTTCAAGATATAGGCATTAGTCCTAAGCTATTAACTCGAATAATTCGTTTTCAAAAAATGCTATCAATACTACAAGCAAGATATGAAAATAATCTTAATGAATTAGCTTTTCTATGCGGCTATTCTGACGCATCGCATTTAGTTAGAGAATTTAAGGAATTTACCGGCTACACTCCTAATGAGTATATGCATACACATGACACTTTTTCTAACTATTTTGTTCAGAAAGAATTAATTCTAAATAAAGCTTATGATAGGAGATGCATTGATTGAAGAAAAAGAATATTGTTTAAAGAATACAAGTACATCAATATTAAATATAAAACGTAATCATAAACAGAATAAGAAATCATTCAGCATATAAAGCAAATACTTTGAGTATATAAACGATTTATTCACAATTTTAAATTCATGCCTATGAATGATTTATTAAAAACGAGGTTTTTCATCTTATTAGCTAATGCCTCACAAGAAGTAATTAACACGGAAATGAAAGATGCTTATGAAGAATTTATTAAGCAGATAGTAACAATTAGCAATTCAAAAGATTACTCATATATCTTTCGGATGCTAAATCTCACTCGTATTGAGATAGTACCCCTAAAAGAGTTATATCAATTCGGGCAGGGGGGGAAATGCGTCTAAAAATCTATACATCTACAAAGCATTATCCTTGATTGATTCTGAACTGCAATTAATCAATCTGAAAATCAGCCATCCCGAACAGTTTAATTTGTCTACTCCATCGGAATTCAAGTCGGATCTGTATGTAATCCCTAAGTCAAAAGACTTGGGGATTATAGGTATTGCAGAAATTGTAATCGCCTTGTTTCTACAAGGACAAATTGTTGGTGAAGATGGAAAGCCAGTTCCAGAAATTCGTTTGGCTCATGGTTTTGAGCAGCTTTTCAATCTGAAATTCGGTAGTATTTATGATAAAGTTAGCGAAGTGTTTGCCCGCAAGCAGTACAACCTTACCAAAACATTGGACGCTTTACGAAATGCTATTATCAAAGAAGACCGGAAACGTAAGAATCAGAAAGATAAAAAAAGATAATTTTGTAAGTTGTTTATTTATAAGATTTTAAAAATTATTTTTCGAGGAGTAGGTAACTACTCCTCTTTTTAAACTTCTTCATTCTGTCGAACTTTGCTTCATCAATCGATTGAAAATCTGAATGTTTAATTTAAAAATGAAGCAAAATGTATATAGACAATGAAAATTTTGAAAAATGGATGGAGAAACTATCCAAAAAACTTAATGAGATTGGACAAGACTTGAAATCCCTCATCAATACGGATCAGGTATTGGATGAAAATGAAAAATTACTCGACAATCAGGATTTAGCTTTTTTGCTAAAAGTATCTTTTAGAACGATACAACGCTATAGAACAAAAGGGGTACTTCCCTATTTCAACATCGGTCACAAAATTTACTATCGAGCCACTGACATCCGGGCTTTTGTCCGAGAACGTGCAGATTCTCAAAGTTACAAACAGTTTGAAAAGTATAACCAATTTGAGAATCAGCCATAAAAGCAAAAACAAGCAAATTAGTACATGATCTTTTTGCTTGTGTTCCCCACAATTTAGCAGAAACTGCTCACCAGTCGGTTCAGCCCGTTTCGCTAAATTGAGCAAGAGGGAACTGGACAAGTCCTGTTCTTCCCTCTTGCCCTGCGGGGCAAAGCCTTCGGCTTTAGCGTGTTACAAGAACACGCTGTAATGATACCTGTAATAAGCATTTTATTTTCAATGCTTATTATCAAGCATTTATCTATTCACATTTCTATAAAAAAGTAATTACCATGCCAAACAGCAGTCGAAAAACGATATTTACCACCATTTCCATAGACAAGGAAACGGCAGCTTTGGTAGAGAAGATATGCAAACGCTATTCACTGAAAAAGAGTGAAGTTGTAAAGTTGGCGTTCGGGTATATAGATAAGGCACATATCAATCCATCCGAAGCACCTGAATCGGTAAAATCAGAACTGGCGAAAATAAATAAAAGACAGGATGATATTATCCGCTTTATCCGTCACTATGAGGAAGAGCAACTGAATCCCATGATACGGGCAACAAATTCTATCGCTTTGCGTTTCGATGCTATCGGTAAAACTTTGGAAACTCTTATTCTCTCTCAACTGGATGCCAGTCAGGAGAGACAAACAGCCGTGTTAAAGAAGTTAAGTGAGCAGTTCTGCAATCATGCCGATGTGATAAACAACCAATCCAAACAAATTAACGCACTCTACCAGATACACCAACGGGATTATAAAAAGTTACTGCACCTGATACAACTCTATTCGGAACTATCCGTTTGTGGTGTGATGGATAGCAAAAGGAAAGAGAACTTAAAAACGGAAATCAACAACCTAATAAATACATAGAGTCATGCACATCGACTTTGTCCCACCATCAAACGGAACATATAATAATTCCGGAAGCTGTCGTCAGCTAGCTAATTACATGGAACATGAAGATTTAGAACGGATGGGAAAGGGTATCTATACCGAAGGCTTTTTCAATCTGACAGATGATAATATCTATAAGTCAAAGGTTATAAAGGATATAGATAGTAATATCGGGCAACTCCTTAAAACAGATGCTAAGTTTTACGCTATTCATGTCAGTCCATCGGAGAGAGAACTCCGAGCGATGGGTAATACAGAACAAGAACAAGCTGAAGCAATGAAACGCTATATACGTGAGGTGTTTATTCCTGAATATGCCCAAAACTTCAATAAAGAACTATTCGCTTCGGATATAAAGTTTTATGGAAAGATTCATTTTAACCGTAGCCGTTCAGATAATGAACTGAATATGCACTGTCATTTGATTGTGAGCCGGAAAGACCAAACCAATAAAAAGAAGTTGTCACCACTTACCAATCATAAGAATACTAAGAAAGGAACAGTAACTGGAGGTTTTGACCGTATAAGCCTCTTCCAACAGGTAGAACAAGGCTTTGATAAACTGTTTGGTTACAATCGCCAGCAAACAGAATCGTTTGAGTATGCCAATACCATGAAGAATGGCAGTATATCCGACCAACTTAGCATACAAGAACGGCAAATATTCAATAAAAGCAAGATGAATGTAGATGTGCAGACATACTTATGTGTCAATAGGCAAGTGAAAGAGTTGACTGAAAGCAAACAAAACAACAATATACAAAATTTACAGTCTGTAAATCAACAAAATAATCATTCCTGTAGTATTCCTAATCTGGATCTATCCTCTGTATTGAGCCTGCTTACTCCTGAACTGAGCAACAGCGAAGAAAAGCAATCCATAAAACGACTAAAGAAAAGGAAGAAGCCCAAACGAGGATTTAAACGATAATAATCCTTTTCATATTTACTAAACTAAGGTGTGTTCCAAGTCTGAACAGTAATACCAGGTCTTTGGGATTTTGAAGACATCTTTCTTCATGCTTACGAAAAGAGTAAACTTCCTAAAAGCATTGTATTATTAAGCTTTTTCATAAGAAAGGTATTTAACAAATATAAAAAGAAAATATATGTGTATTGAATAGAAAATGCTAAGTTGCTGAAAAAATGCTATATATGCAAACGATTACTTTCTAAGAAGCAAAACTTTTAGTATCTTTGGCACCATTACAATAGAATAGATTCCTTATAATGAAATTTGAAAAAGGTACAACTAGCAGGGCAAGAAAGATAACAAGCGAATGGGTAAAGTCTGTTTTCCCTAAGTTTGCTAATCTTATAACTTTAGGATTGCCAGAATATGATGATAGATTAGATGTTTGGAGAATCTCTCTTAATACCAAGAATTCTAAATTAGTTATTATTGGAGAAGTTAAACTAGATAGAGATGTAACCAAAGTTGTTGATTCCACTAAAAAAGACATCATAATTGACAGGGTAAATAAATACGAGGGCGAGAAAGCAAACAATGAAAAGGTTTCAAATAAAGCAAAACTTTTTTATCCTGCTCCAATACCCAATAAAATAATACTGGGGGATAGTATTCAAGTTTTAGATGATTTTCCTCCTGATACTGCACAGTTAATAATAACATCCCCCCCTTATTACAATGCGAAGCCGGAATATTCAGAATATCTTGACTATCAGGAATATCTTGATTTTTTAAGAAAGATTATTGCACGTTGTCATAGCATATTATCAGAGGGACGTTTTTTTGTAATAAATATTTCTCCTGTTTTAATAAAACGAGTTTCAAGAAATTCTGCAAGTAAAAGAATTCCAATTCCATTCGATGTACATAAGATAATGGATTCTGTTGGTTTTGATTTTATAGACGATATTATGTGGGTAAAACCAGAAGGAGCTGGATGGAATGTTGGAAGAGGAAGAAGATTTGCAGCAGATAGACAACCTCTCCAATATAAGCCTGTCCCTGTTACAGAATATATCCTAGTTTATAGAAAAAGAACGGATAAATTAATTGATTGGAATATTCGAAATCATTATGATCAAAATTTGGTAACAAATTCCAAAGTTGCAGGAGATTATGATAGGACTAATTTGTGGAATATTCATCCTAGCCATAACAAAAAACATCCAGCAACATTTCCAGATGAATTAGTGAGAAGGGTGATTCGATATTATTCTTTTGAGGATGATTTAGTTCTAGACCCATTTGCAGGCTCAGGTACTGTTGCTAGAGTAGCATTTCAAATGAATCGTAGATTTTTACTCGTAGAAAAAGAACCTGAGTACTTTCAACTTATGAAAAAGATGTTAACACCTATATTTCCAGAGGATTTGAGAGTGGATTTTGATATTTATGAAAATGAAAAAGAATAAATGATATGAATTACAATCTTGATGAGTATAGACAATGGTTAACCGAGAATATCACATTAACAGATGCATATTCTCCTGAATCATTAAGAATATTGACACTTCATCTCTTAATGGGACGAAATTATCGTTTAATTACGGAGAAAAACACAAAAGACAAACTGTTATTTACATATTTATGGTTATCTGATATTGTTAAAGAAGCACAAAGAGAATTTGGCGAAGATTGGCAAACTTCATTGATTGATGATTTATTCAATACACGGCGAAAGACTTCTGAACAAAAAAATCTTATGTATTGGCTGATTGGGCTTACTGCAAAAACATCTGTTAATTTAGGCGTTTCAACAGCAGATATTCCAAATGTAATGAGTGATTTGTTAACCCATGTACAGGAATTATTTAATCAGATAGGCCGACAAGATAATATTGATGACACATGGCTTCTTTTAATGGCAGGCTCTGCAACTTTAAATATAAGAGGTTCTGAGAAATCAAAAATAGGAAAAGTTTTAGAAAAAGTTATGATTAGAGCTATTCTTTCGATACTCGGACTAACTGAGAATATTAATTTCTGGACTAATATTGATAGGGATTTAGAGGTCGATAGAGAAGCCGATGCGGAAATTGCAACAAATCGAGGTCGTATTCGTGTTGAAGTAGGACTTATATCTTCTGGGAACCAAGAGGTCACAGAAGATAAAATTTCTAGAGTTGGTAGAAATGGTATTATTTTATTTGACAAGGTAGGAACAAGAACCAGAATTTATCAAACAGCAGAACGACATGCAGTTAAACTTGTTCAAATAAGAAACAATCAACCTCTCGTAGAAATATATAGACATATTAATCCGTTAGTTGGCAATGGTCTTCAGTTAATAGAGCCCCCTACTAATGAACGAGATATCTTGGAAAAACTTAATAGTCTTCCTGCTAGTGTTTTTCGAATTGATTCTCTAGATGAATAAGTTTTTTTGTTGTAAATGATATTTTTTTAAAATTATGTGCCAAATTGTATATCCTTTTCAAAATGATATAACTGTAAAAAATTTATTATCAATAAATAATAGTGTAGAAACTCTCTTCCTCATAGGCAATTAAATTAAAATGCTATATATTGTAAATCGAAAGAAAAGCATTATCTTCGTCCCCAGTATTCTCCATGAGCAAACTACCGCAAAAGCATGTGGCAAATTAGTGGGATAAATCATGGGATATGCTTGAAGCTAAAAATATAAAGTTTTAAATATCAGCGTGGTAACTCCGTTAGGAGAATCCCAGGCGGATCACTTAGGAGAAATGAAAATACTCCGACAATCTAAGATAAAGGGGCTGTCCAAAAAGTCGGATAGCCCCTTTTGCTATTGTTTATTTCGGTAAAAAGTATTATCTTACCGTTGCAAAAAAACAAACATTATAGCAATGGCTAAGATAGTATTTAAAGAGTTAACATCCAACCAAAATGTACTTTTTCCGGCCAGCTTATCGGAAAAGATAGCTCCCAATCATCCCGTTCGTGTTGTAAACAGTGTTGTAGACGCCTTGGATATTAGTTGTCTGCTCTGGGCATATAAAGGAGGAGGTAGCAGCAGCTACCATCCCCGTATGATGCTCAAAGTTCTGTTTTATGCATATCTGAACAATATCTATTCTTGTCGCAAAATAGAAAAGGCCTTGCAGGAGAATATTCACTTCATGTGGTTGTCTGGTAATAGTACTCCCGATTTCCGCACGATCAATGATTTCCGCGGCAAACGTTTAAAAGAACACATAAAATCGTTGTTTTCAGCCATTGTTCTGCTGTTACAGGAATCCGGCTATGTCAGTTTGGATGTACAGTATATCGATGGTACCAAAGTGGAATCAGCATCCAACCGCTACACTTTTGTCTGGCGTGGTAGCGTGGAAAAGAACAAGGTAAAACTGGAGTCGAAAATACAGTCAATCCTTAGTGAGGTTGACAAACATATCGAGCAGGATAAACAGGAAAGGACACCGGATACCTTACCGGATATGGATTCCTGTGGTTTGCGGGAAAAAGTGGGCGCTTTAAACAAACGGCTCTCCGGGATGAACAAAGCTGAGCAGAAACAAATCAAAAAGTTACAGGAAGAATATCTGCCCCGCCTTGCCAAATACGAATCGCAATTAGAGAAATTAGGGGATCGTAATTCTTTCAGTAAGACAGATGAGGATGCGACCTTCATGCGCATGAAAGAGGATCATATGAAAAACGGGCAATTGAAACCTGCCTATAACATACAGATTGCTACAGAGAATCAATTTATTACCAATCTGGGAATTTACAGGCGAGCCGGAGATACGGGAACTTTAATTTCTTTTTTGAAAGATTTTCGAGAGACTTATCATAGGCAATCCTCTATAGTAGTGGCCGATGCCGGTTATGGAAGTGAACAAAACTACGAGTTTATGGAGAATGCGGGTATAGAGGCTTTTGTCAAGTACAATTATTTCCACAAAGAGCAGAAGCGTGCCTGGAAGAAGGATGCTTTTGCCATACAGAACCTTTACTACAACCGGGAAAGGGATTATTACGTATGCCCGATGGGACAACATATGGAATATAAAGGTCAAAGGAAAAGTAAATCCGATTTGGGATATGTATCCATACTGAAGCGTTATCAGGCACAAAATTGTGAGGGGTGCCCGCTGAAATCTCAATGCCATAAATCAAAGGCCAACCGGATCATAGAAGTTAACTATAACCTTAACAGGTATAAACAAAAAGCACGGGAAAAGCTCATGAGTGAGGAAGGTATTTATCATCGGGGCAGACGATGTACAGAACCGGAAGCTGTCTTTGCACAGATAAAGCATAACTCGGCGTGGAACCGGTTTAGATTAAGAGGGTTGGAGAAGGTAAAAACAGAGTTTACCCTGGTTGCTATTGCACATAATCTAAGGAAACTGGCTAAAAAAGCCGGCTTTCTTTTATTGTTTACTTATTTCTGTAGGATGACTTCTCGAAGAGAGATAATTGAGAAGACCAAAGATGTTTTAAAAATAAAAATGGATAATAAACGGGCAGCATAACAAAAAAAGAAGGCATCCTTTTCAGACACCTTCTTTTTTCTTACCCGCCTACGACAGAAAAAAGACCTCAAAAAGCCACCCTGTGAAGATTAATCGTTACTAATTCGTTACGGTTTTCTGTTACGATAAAAACCGTGACGAATTTATAGGTAAGTTGCTCATTTTTCGAATATTGGCACTCGAAAATCATAGCCGTTACGGAATGAACAAATTAACTTTGCAACAAGAAAGGAGTTACGGTATGAAATCGACATTCAAAACACTCTTCTATTTAAAGAAGAACGAACCGAAGAAAAACGGTCATGTAGTAATTATGGTGCGCATCACAGTAGAATATTTTAGTTTTATCTATTGATAAATAGATATTTAGAAGAAAAAGAAAGAACAATGGGTAACGATATAGAAACGAGCGAACTTCTTTAGTTTGCTATGTTTTTCCATCGCTTCAAATAACTTTCTCACAAAAGTACGATTATTTTCTAATATATTTTCTCCTTTGGGAATAAAATATTAATTTGGCGAGATTGGACAACATTTGCTCATAGCAAAATGAGTAATTTTGTTGCAAATAACAGAAGCAATGAGAAATAGTACTGAAAACATATATCAGCAAAAGGTTAATCAGGTTATTGATTATATCAGTGCAAATCTGCATTTGCCTTTACAGTTGGATGTCATTGCCGATAAAATAAACGTATCTCAAAGGCAATTACTTCGTATTATGCGTTCTGCCCTAAATGAATCATTATATACTTATGTGGCAAGGCAACGTATTGAACGGGCTGTACTATATATGCAAACCGAAGAAATGAGCTTGACAACATTGTCATCAATGGTAGGATATGATAATCCACAGTCTTTTTCAAAAGCATTTAAGAAACAGTTTGGTATATCTCCTAAAGCATACATTAATGAGTTACAATCTCGATTAGAGGGCTACGTACAAAGTAGTGGAAATAGAAGTAGTCTTCAAGCCGAAATATGCTATTTTGAAGGATTGGAGTTGGTCTATATTCGCATATTTGGAAAGTATGGTGAAACAGAGCCTTATGAAATAGCATGGAATAAATTGATGCTGTTTTTAAAAGACAATCAAGCCTTAACACTTGAAACTCGTTTTATCGGATTGAGTTTTGATGACCCAAACGTAACTAACTATAACCAATGCCGATTTTATGCTTGTGCATCGGTGAAAAAAAAGATTGTTCCAACTGGAGAGTTTGGAACAATTCGGTTGCAACAAGGTAAGTATGCGGTTTACACTTTAAAGGGGAGTTGTTCAGGGCTACAAGAGTTATATAACAATATTAGTGTGAATTTTGAACACACCATACGGCATGGGATGGCTTTTGAAGAATATATCAGTTATAGAACTGAAAATAGCAAAGAAAACATTACAAAAATTTATATGCCAATAAAATAGAACATTTATGGAGAACAAGTATTGCCAAAGTTGCGGAATGCCGCTACAAAATCAGGACGAGTTAGGAACAAACTCTGATGGAAGCAGAAATGAGGAATATTGCTGCTATTGTTTTAAGGACGGAGCATTTACGATGGATTACACAATGGAGCAAATGATAGAGCATTGTGCGCAATTTGTAGATGAGTTTAACAAAGATTCTGAGGTAGTTTATACTAAAGAGGACGCTATTACAAATATGAAAATTTACTTTCCAACACTTAAACGTTGGAAAGTACAATAAAAAGATTATGCGATATATTGAAACAAAATCAATTCTATCGAAACTAAGGGAACAAGATACTTGGTTTGGCATTACTTATAACATGAATTTGTATAGGGGATGCCAACACGGGTGTATCTATTGTGATACACGAAGCGAATGTTACAGAGTTGGAGATATATCGCAAATATTAGTTAAGCAAAACGCTTTAGAATTACTGACAAAGGAATTACAAAGTAAACGTAAAAACAGAGCTACCATAGGTACAGGTTCTATGAATGACCCATATATGCCAATGGAAAGAGAACTGCAATTAACCCGGAATGCTCTACAAATTATTGCTTCATATAAATTCCCAGTCCATATAATAACAAAAAGTAATTTAGTAGAGCGTGATATAGATATTTTGCAGGAAATATCAAAAACGTATGCAGCCGTAAGTTTTACAATAACCAGTGCAACAGATTCGCTTGCAAAAAAAATTGAACCTAATGCACCACCCACATCGGAGCGTTATAATGCGATGAAAGTGTTAGCAGGCAAAGGTGTTTATACAGGAGTTACATTAATGCCTATATTACCTTTTATCAATGATACAATAGAAAATATAGAAACAATAATCAGACAAGCAAAGGATTCGGGTGTATCTTATATACTACCTATGTTTGGTGTGACACTCCGAAAAGGGTCACGAGAATATTTCTATATGGCATTAGACAATCAGTTCCCCACAATAAAAGCTAAATATCAATCAGCATTTGGTGAACGATATGATTGTTACAGTTACGATTATAAGAAACTGTCAGATGTATTCTATAACCTATGTATCAAATTGGGGATAGAAACTAAAATGAGATTTTACGAGCCTAAAATATATGAACAACCATCATTATTCTAAGTCATGGAAACAAAATACATTACACTTACAAAAGAAAATATAGATACAGAACATATCTGCTGTGCATTTTCCGATAAAAAATGTTTAAAAGGCTATGAAATGAAAAAAGCATGGCTAAAAAAAGAGTTTGATAATGGATATATTTTCAGACGATTAGATGCACGAGCAAAAGTTTTTATAGAATATGTCCCTGCTGAAAAGGCTTGGATTCCGGTTGATGCTTCCAATTATTTGATGATAAATTGCTTTTGGGTATCAGGACAATATAAGGGAAATGGGCACGCTAAAGCATTGCTTCAATCCGCTATTGAGGATGCAAAAACACAAGGTAAAAATGGTTTGGTTACGGTTGTTGGAACAAAAAAATTTCACTTTATGAGTGATACAAAATGGTTACTTAAACAAGGATTTAATACTATTGAAAGTTTGCCAAACGGATTTTCACTCTTAGGGCTGAAATTCGATAATAATGCACCGCCCCCATCTTTTAAGGAATGTGTAAAGAGTGGAGAATGTGAAGAAAAAAATGGATTGGTTGTATATTACACAAATCGTTGTCCTTTTACAGATTACTATGTAAATGGTTCTCTGTGGGTGTTAGCACAAGAACATAATATTCCACTAAAAATAATAAAGTTGGAAACAATGGAACAGGCACAAGCCGTACCTACTCCAGCCACTATATTTTCAGTTTTTTTTAAGGGCAAATTTTTAACAACAGATATGAGCATATGCGTAGAATCCCGATTTACTAAGTTGTTAAAAAATAATTTAAAATAGATTCTCTGTCAATTTGAAAAATGCATTTTTCATAATCAATTCATTTACTCTAAAAAGATTGCTTATGAATGATTTATTACAAACGAGGATATTCAGATTATTATCTGAAACCTCACAGGAAGTAACTAACCAAGAAATGCAAAATGCCTATGGTGAATTTGTCGAACAAATAAGAATAGTGGGGGATGGAGATGATTATTCAACTACTTACCGGATTTTTGTAGCTACCCGTATTGAGATAGCTTCACTTGAAACAGCACCTCTTTACGGGCAGGGGGAAAAATGCGCTTAAAAAGCGGTTCTTACAAAAGACACTGGCGATTATTAACGCAGAACAGGAACTACTAAATTTCAAAATCACACATCCCGAATCGTTTCCTTCGGCAACTCCATTGACATTTGAATCACCTTTATCGGTTATACCTAAGTTTCCTAATCTCGGAATCATGGGTATGACCGAAATTCTTTCAGCCCTGATGCTGTTGGGTGGCATCACCGACAACACAGGCAAGCATCCAACTATCATTGCTTTTTCGGATGTCTTTGAACAGGCTTTCGGATTTAGTTTTAACGGTATCTATGACCGTCAAAACGAACTATTCAAACGCAAATCATGTAATCTCACCAAAACATTGGATGCTTTAAAAGCCGTCCTTATTAAAGAATATAAGAAACGACAAGCGGAAGCACTGAAAAATAAAGATGAAAAAAGATGATTTTGCAATAGCTTGATAAATAGCTATTTGCATTTAATGTATAGAGGGGTCAATACCGGACTCCTCTATTTAAATTTCTCTATTCTGCCGAACTTTGCTTCATCAATCGGTTGAGAACAATAATGTTAAACTAAAAATTGAAGCAAAATGTATGTAGATAATGAAAATTTCGATAAGTGGATGGAAAGGTTATCAAAGAAGCTCACCGAAGTAGGGCAAGACCTGAAATCACTTATCAATACCGACAAGGTAATGGATGAGAACGACAAACTTTTAGATAATCAGGACTTGGCGTTTCTATTGAAAGTATCTTTCCGAACCCTGCAACGCTATCGGGCAAGTGGCAAACTCCCTTACTTTACGATAAGTCACAAGACCTATTATCGTTCAGCCGACATTCGGGCATTTGTCCAAGAAAATGCAGATAGCAAGACCTATGAACGATTCAAAAAGGAAAATCAGTTCGATAAGCAAACCGAAGCAAAACAAGGTAGGTGATGTTACCGCCTGATGAAGTGCTATCACTCCCCATTTAGCAGAAATCGCTTCGCCCTGTGGCTCGGCTCATTTCGCTAAATGAAGCAAGAGGGAACTGGACAAGTCCTGTTCTTCCCTCTTGCCCTGCGGGGCAAAGCCTTCGGCTTTAGCGTGTTACAAGAACACGCTGTAATGACACCTGTAATAATCATTTCCGTTGTAATGCTTATTATCAGGCATTTATCTATTCATATTTCTATAAAAAAGTAATTACCATGCCAAACAGCAGTCGAAAAACGATATTTACTACCATTTCCGTAGACAAGGAAACAGCAACTTTGGTAGAGAAGATATGCAAACGCTATTCGCTGAAAAAGAGCGAAGTTGTAAAGTTGGCTTTCGGATATATTGATAAGGCACATATCAATCCATCTAAAGCCCCTGAATCGGTAAAATCGGAACTGGCGAAGATAAGTAAACGGCAGGACGATATAATCCGCTTTATCCGACACTATGAGGAAGAACAACTAAATCCGATGATACGAACAGCCAATTCTATTGCAGTTCGCTTTGATACCATTGGTAAGACATTGGAAAATACAATTCTTAATCAACTTGAAACGAGTAGGGAGAAGCAAACAGCCGTCTTGCAAAAAGTAAGTGAACAGTTTGGTAAACACGCTGATGTTATCAACCAGCAGGGGAAACAACTTACCGCCTTATATCAGATACCCCAACGGGATTATAAGAAGTTACTCCAACTAATACAACTCTATTCGGAGTTATCCGCTTGCGGTGTGATGGATAGCAAACGGAAAGAGAGCCTAAAGACTGAAATTACCAACCTGATAAACACATAGAGCCATGCACATAAACTTTGCCCCACCATCAAAAGGAACATACAACAATGCAGGAAGTAGCCGACAATTAGCAAATTATTGTGAGCATGAAGATTTGGAGCGGATGGAGAAAGGAATCTATACTGATGGCTTTTTCAACCTGAAGGATGATAATATCTACAAATCAAATGTTATTAAGGATATAGATAGCAATATCGGGCAACTGCTGAAAACGGATGCTAAGTTTTTCGCTATCCACGTCAGCCCATCAGAAAGCGAACTTCGGGCAATGGGGGATAGCGAGCAGGAGAAAGCGGAAGCCATGAAACGGTATATCCGGGAGGTATTTATTCCCGAATATGCCAAAAACTTCAACAAAGGGCTATCCGAAGCGGATATAAAATTTTACGGGAAGATTCATTTCGACCGTAGCCGTTCCGACAACGAACTAAATATGCACTGCCATTTGATAGTGAGCCGAAAAGACGAATCCAACAAAAAGAAGCTATCACCGCTCACTAACCACAAGAATACCAAGAAAGGGACGGTAACAGGCGGTTTTGACCGTGTAAACCTCTTTCAACAAGCAGAGCAGGGCTTTGATAAGTTGTTCGGTTACAACCGTCAATTATCAGAATCGTTTGATTACCGCAACACGATGAAGAACGGCAGTATAGACAATAAACTGAAAATGCTGGAACAGAAATTACAAGAACCAAAACAATATTTTACTGGCGAAAATAAAAAAGAAACATTCCAATCCAGTGAAAAAGAAAACATGATTTCTTGCAATCTTGATAGCAAACAAGAGAATAAAAACGCTTACAATCAGCAAAATAATAGTGGCAGTGATTCTCTGTTATCTATCTTTTCATTGGGAGAAGGCAACAATTACTATGCAACACAGGCAGAAGATTTACAGGCGCAGAAGCGCAAGAAGAAAAAAAAGGGGCGTAGTCTGTAAATTATATCATTACTATATTATCTATATAGCATCAGAGAAATTTGGAGCATATTATTGGCTGTTTATTAGATATTTACTACTTTTGCTAATTATAAGTAAAGTAATTGACATTTTACCCAATTCAATCAAAAATGACTTCAAAAGATTTAACAATATTAGATGACCTTTTAGACAGAACCGAGAACTTGCCAGATATTCTCTATCTAAGAGCTGCCGAAATTGGCTATAAATTAACAGAAAATGATAAAGCTTTACTATTAGACACTTATCAGAAATTAGATGATATTTTAAAAGAGGTAGCAGCATTTATAAATATTAAGTTTCCTAATTGTGAACGGCATGTTAGAGCGTGGAATAAAATAGATTTTGATACAAAAATAGGAGATATTAAAATTATAACTACCGATAGGGAACATATTAAGCGTGAATGGAAAAAAGGAATGTTTGACTTAAAAAGTTTGATAAAGATATTAAAAAATGAAGCTGTATTATTAATTGATGAAAATGAAGGTAAACAATTAAAGATAGAAAACAATAAAAGTTTTCAAGGGAATATAATTTATAATGAAAATTCTAATAGAGGAAAACAAAATATTTCTGATGGTAACGAGAAAGAAAAGAAAAAATCTTGGATAGAGATAGCATCTTGGATTGCGGGAATAATTGGAATGTTAATAGCTTTATATACAATTCTGATATAAACGAAAATATAAAATTTGGTAAAAAGTAAAGTGAATTAATTAATCCTTTATTTCTCTGAACACAAAGGTATATTCCAAAAATAAAACGGCAACACCAAGCCCTACGGGTTTTGATAAATTTCTTCCTTTTTCGGGACGAAAAAGAGTAAATTTATCAAAAGTGCTGCCTTATTTATTCTTTCCATATAGTTAATGCTTATCAGAGAAAAAAAGGAAAAAACATGTTGGTTGTGAGGTGCTTACTTTGCCAACTCATATTTACCCTCAATCCGTTCTGCAAGGTTCGTCATGTCCTCATTGATTTTTGTCTTAGTAACCTCTGCGTAAATTTGAGTAGTCTTAATATTGGTGTGCCCCATCATTTGGCTAAGGCTCTCAATTGGAACACCTTGTGTCAGGCATATGGTAGTGGCGAACGTGAATCGGCTCATATGATAGGTTAATCGCTTCTCTATGCCGGCAGCTTTGGCAATCTTTTTCAAGTAAAGATTTACTTCTGGGCTGTTCATCAAGTTGAATAATTTCCCGTTCTTGCCCGTTCCCCTGTATTTCTCAATAATACGCATCGGAATATCCAATAATGGGATATAAGAGGGCGTTCCCGTTTTTTGGCGATTTATAACAATCCATTTACTGCCATCATCCATTTCTTTGATATTAGACTCCTGTAAATTCTTAACGTCCACATACGCCAAACCAGTGAACGAAGACAGGATAAACATATCACGAACGAAATTTGTGCTTTTGTGGGCGATAGGTGTTTTCATAATCCTCTCAATTTCCTCATTGGAAAGCCACCGACGTTTAGGGCGTACCCGTGTAGGTACATAATTGAAAAATGGGTCTTGACGAATCATTCCTTTATTAAGGGCACGCCTGACAACCCTACGGAATACGAGAATATTTCCTTCTACGGTACGAGGGGTCATTCCCTTATCTATTTTTAGATAATAGTCATACGATTCAACAAAGTTATAATCAATTTGCCCGAAAGCAATATCTTCCATACCGTATTTGAATAATATAAATTCTCGGATATGATTATAGGCGACACGGTACATATGGTAAGTAGAATATACCATATTTATACTGATACCCTTCCTGCAATCTTCCAGATATTCGGAAAACTCTTCTAACAAGGTGTTGTGTCGAGTTCCAATTCCCCGAAGTGCATTTTTAAGATATTCGGCTGTAACATAGCCATTGTTATTTACCATTTCCTTATAATGATTGGCAATCTCAATTCTATAATTCTCAATTTGTCGGTTAATATCATTGACATCTTTAGATTTTCCGGTTGCCAATCCAGATTTGGCATCCCACTGTTCAGGCAATATTTCTAATCCCGTGCTAAACGTGGTGCTTTTTCCATCAATACTAATTCTGCTGACTATCGGACATTTACCCGACTTTTTCGTTTTACTTGTATTGAGATAAAATAATATGGCGAAAGTGCTTCTATTCTTTTTCATATTTTGTTCTTTAATTATTCTACATAAGTGTATTTGTCGGCTATACGTAGCGATAGCTTTTTCATGTCATTGGCTATTTTATCATTATTGACACGAGCATATCGTTGTGTGGTGTGAATATCCGTGTGTCCCATCATTCGGCTAACGCTCTCTATCGGAACGCCTTGAGATAGACAAACCTGACTTCCGAAAGTATGACGGCTCATATGGTAGGCAAGAGGCTTGTTTATACCGCATAATTTGGCAATGATTTTTAGCCGTACATCAATATTGCTCAATGCAATCATCGGGAATACCTTATCTTCTTTTCCCATACCTCGATACTTCTCTATAATCTGTATGGGAATATCCAATAACTTAACACTGAAAGGGACGTTCGTTTTTTGCCGAAACATGTTTATCCACAGGCTACCGTCCTCATCTTTTGTCAAATCTTTCCATGCAAATTTTCGGACATCGGAATAGCACATGCCTGTAAACGAAGAAAATACAAACATATCACGGGCAAACACCAAGGTTGGTCGCTCAATCGGAGTTGTCAAAAGCCGTTCAAGTTCGTCAGCGGTAAGCGATTTGATTTTGACTTTACACTTTTCAGCTTTATAGCCGAAAAATGGCGGACGGCTTATCAACCCCCGATGTAAAGCCACTCTAACCGCTTTTTGAAGTAGTATAATTCGTCCGTTTACAGTTTCGGGTTGCATTTTCCGTTCCACACGTAAGTATAGGGCGAAACCTTCGATAAAGGGTAAATCCAATTGTGTCAGGGGTATATCCTGAACTTTATATTTGGCTCTTATAAACCGTTCTAAGTGCATTTGGGCGTTCAGGTATTTCAGATAAGTCGTATGCGCCCTGTCTATACCTACCCTCAAATGAAACTCCCTAACGAGTTCGTTAAAGAATCTGAGTAAAGTTTCCTGTTCGGTTGCAATGCCTTGAAATGCATTTTTTACATCGGTAGCGGTTACTTTCCCAGTCCTGTCTAAAATATCTTTATAATGGTTATGTATGGAGAGATTAATTTTATTAATCTCCCTGTTGAGTTCAACGGCTACACGGCTTTTGCCGATTGCCCGACCTGATTTTACACTCCAAAGTCGTTCTTCAATTTTAAGTTTTGAACTGAATTGAGCGATGGAGTTGCCAATTATGATTTTTCCAATTATCGGATAAACAGCATAGGGATTTACTTCTGCCTTTTCACTGTTCCCCTCTCGTTTGAGGTAGAAAGATACCTTTAGTTCGTTGCTCATAACGCTCACATTTTTAAGTTTGTAAAATTACTTTCTATGTGAGTTATCTGAACAATGTAAACCACAGACAAACAGTGCTATATCCCGCCGTTCAAGGTCATTGCTTTGCCTTGTTTTTCACAAGTGAAAATGGGTAACGGATAAGAGACGGAAAGTATGCTCTAATCCGCTTTTTCCTGCAAATTCACTATCGGACACCATAAGACACTAAAAGACTTACATTTCTATCTATCAGTTAATTACCTTGCTTTTCTCTTTCTTGCTTTTACTGTGTAGAGTTCGTATCACGGTGGACGGTGATCAGGTGCAATTCAACAGCAAGCTGGACATACACCCCGACAATTGGGACACGAAAGCGGGAAGAGCCGTCATCAACAAACAGAGTGCGGACAAGAAAGAAAACTTCAGGGTCTCCTCACTTAACAAGACACTGGACGAGATACGTTCGGCCATCACCATGCACTATACACGTATGATGAACGTGGACGGTTACGCACTGCCGGAAAAATCAGGAACGCATTCCTGGGATTGAAGGAAAAGGAGAAAACACTCATCTGCTACTTCTGTGATTGCCTGTATGGTGTAGCGAGCTGCCGATTGTACTAAGAATGTTGGGTAATCGGTTACAGATTCATTGGCAAAACCGAATCCGAGAAGTCGTTGTTGTCCGTCCGGACGACAGTCAATTGCCTCAAAAGTACCCTCCAGTATGGCAATTACATAACGGGACAACTCCCCTTGTTTTACCACGGATTCGCCCCCGAATGGTAGCAACACGTCCGCCTTCCGCAAACGTTTGTGCTATCTCTTCCGACAGGTTGAGGCGAGATATAAATTCAGCCAACAAGTTTGTTATTTCAGCCATTTTTCTATCTTTTTATTATTTGCACAATGAGCGCGTCCCTGTAAGCTAAAGTTGCCCATAATCTGTGGTATGGGGAACTTCTATTCTTTGGAGAGTGGAATTTTGCTACAAAAAATAGCAGAATTCTGTTTTACTCTATCTATAATCATTTAGATTTTCTTCCCTATATAGAACACATAGCCATAAAACTCTTTATACTTGTAGTATAACCGTGTTTCATAACGTTGGTTAGCTATAAATTCTTCTGCAACTTTGTTGCCGGCATGCTTTTTCAGAAAGTCTTTCTGTGCTTCTACTTGCGGGGCATAGAAATTTTCCGTCCAGCAATTTTCCGGTAGAATAAAGCAGGCGACAGGAATGTAACCGGCTTTTTGCATCTGTAAAATCTTATTTGGAATCGTGTTTATTTCGGGATAAGCATCCATCCAAAAGTCATTGATTTCGTTAGGGCGTTCATCGGTAAACCATGATACTTCTGAAACGGCGATATAGCCACCGGTTTTCAAATATTTCCGCCACTCGTTTAATCCTTTTTGGAAACCAATATTATATATAGCGCCTTCCGACCATATCAAATCTAATTCTTCCTTCTTGAAAGGGAGGTTATCCATTGAACCAATGATTCCTTCGACCCGTTTTTGCAGGTTAAGTTTTTTAGCATTCTGGTTGAATATATTGATAAAATCGGGAAACAAATCCAAGCCAGTGATATGTCCCGGAGCATATTGGGCTAATGTCATAGTCTGTCCTCCTGTGCCGCATCCAATATCGGCAATGAGAGAATGTTTCGTTAGATTATCGATGAAACCAAGTGCCTTAATTGTTGTTTCCGGGCTACCGGGACCTTGTCGTTCTATGTTTGCAAAATATTCGCAGATTAATTGAAAATCGAATTCGTGAATTGATTTATTTTCGTTGCTCATACTATTTAAATTTAATATTGTGATTACAGAATAGGAGAGAATAGGCCTATTGCATCACAACTTTGTTAATATATTGATATAAAAATAACTCTGGCAAGAATATGCCTGAGTGCCAATATAAGGATAACCCTAAGCAGAGAGCTTGAAGGTTATTTACTTCACGGAATCCTTCTTAAATTTAAACATGCAACTTTTTTTATTGGGAATAAAGATAGAAGTATTTTTTATTTCAGCAACTATCTGAAGCATTAAAAAGTTTATTTTGCCAGAAGTGACAGATTTATTATATGAAGAGAAGGCTTGTCCTTAACATATTACTAAAGTAGTTTCAGAAAATTTCATGCCTTGGAACTTTTTGTTTCAACGGCTGAAACTTTTAGTTTCATACTAATGAAACTATTTTTGGCAGGTGAATAAAAAAACTACAGATCGTATGGTCTGTAGTTTTCTATAATATAAATAATGAACAATATCTTATTTATAATGATAAGGTTTACTTATTTCCTTGCTTCATCAGCCAGTGTATGTACCTTTTTCTTTAAATCATTTGCCTTTTTAGCAACTTCGAAAGTGCCATCGGCTACTTTGTCTGCCATTTTTGTTCCGGTATCCAATACTTTATCTTTGGCAGTATCCAGTATTTCTTCGGCATGTTCGCCTACTTTGTGGAAGGCTTGACATGCTTTGTCTCTTAACTGTTGTCCTTCTACAGAACTGGAGAAACGATAAACGAGTACTCCGATAATTGAACCGATTCCGAATCCAATCCAGAAATTAGAATTTTTGCATTCCATAATTCATTTCTATTTATTTGATTATTAATTAAAATATTATTCACTTCTTGTTGGGTGTTTGAGTAATGAAACCAACCATAACAGTAGTATGGCTCCAATTACGGAAGTGATAAGGCTTCCGATGATTCCTGTTGCAGCAATTCCCAACAAGCCGAAAACCCAACCGCCTAAAACACCACCAATGATGCCCACTATTAAATTGACAAGAAGCCCGAATCCGCCTCCTCTCATAATCTTACCGGCTGTAAATCCGGCTATGATTCCTATGACAATATACCAAATAAAGCTCATATCGTTATTTTTTAGACTTATAATTATCTCACCAAATTTAGGGAATGAGGTATATATTGCTTGAATGCCTCTATTAGAAACAACAGAATCTGATAAAAATTAGTTCGGGGATAGATAGCTGATTAACAACTATTGCATTTTTAATGATGAGTAAAGCTTCTATATCACTTATAAATAAATCGATTGATGTATCACACACGCTGAGGCTGGTTTCTCCTTTTGCTCTTTTTAGGGGGTGAGCTTAAGTTTTTTGGGGAGATTCCGGACTTTCTATATATTATAATATGATTCAACTAAAAAAGAGAAGCAGATAAATCATAAAGATATATCTGTCTCTCTTTTGTGACCGCGACAGGATTCAAACCTGTAACCGGCTGATCCGTAGTCAGCTACTCTATTCAGTTGAGCTACGCGGCCAATCTTAATATTTTGTTTAAACGTTATTTTGGATTGTGACCGCGACAGGATTCAAACCTGTAACCGGCTGATCCGTAGTCAGCTACTCTATTCAGTTGAGCTACGCGGCCAATCTAATATTTTGTTTAAACGCATTCTTGAAATTGTGACCGCGACAGGATTCAAACCTGTAACCGGCTGATCCGTAGTCAGCTACTCTATTCAGTTGAGCTACGCGGCCATTATTTCTTGATTGCGAGTGCAAAGGTAGTATATTTTTTAAAACATACAAGCCTTTCCGTTCTCTTTTTTTAGCTTAATCTAACATTTTAGGATTAAAGATCAGATAACCAATATTTAAGCCGAAATTAAAATTTTTGGATGGATAACTGTATCCGTTTGCATATAAACTGATGGAAGCAAACGGAAGGTGTAAAACTAATGCTGCTTCTCCCATGTATTGGAATGATTTCAGGAATTTTCCATAATAGGGGAGAGCCATATAGGAATTATCTGTTATATATTCTTCCTTCTTTATCTCATATAATGGAGCAAAACCATATAATCCCAGCCGTAAATGAAGCAACTTGCTGAATTTCCAAATAGGAGTTATACCTGCAGCTACATACTGGTTCGCCCGGAATGCCTCATTAAATATAATTTGGCTGTGTGGCGTGGGGGTAAATGCCGGAGCCTGCAGGACCGATGCCGTATAGTTATTCATCAGGTTTTTGCTGGAGATAACAAATTCCCCGGTTATACCCAGACTTAGCCGTGGGGTGAATGATTTGTATTGTTCCCATACCCCTTTCATCTGTAGCCAGCTATGGGTCGTTTTCCCATATTCTTTTCCGTCAGGATTACTGGTAGGGGAAGGGGAGTATTCTTCTATCCCAGTGACATACTGTGCTATCAGGAATTGTTTTTTTCCGGCAGTAGGGAATTGTTTATAGTTCAGTGAGTTTTGTTCTATGCTAAGTGAGCCGCTGAACAAGTCGTACCAGCTATGGTCGAACGTTACATTCTGAAAAGGCAAATTAGATGTCTGTAGATAATAGTCGTTCAAACGTCCGTAAGCAAACCCGATTTCCGCTTTTGCACGATTCAGGAAAGGAAAACCCAGTTTAAATTTTGTATATAACTCTTTTTGCTTAATAAAAGCAGGTAATACATCTTCGTAAAATAAGGATTGGCTTTCCGAAAATTTCCTGTCGGAGAATACCCCTTGCCAATTCAGATAAGTAGGTATTTTAGTTTGCAGGTAAAGACGCCCGTTTAGCATAACCCCGCTAAAAGCATTACCGACCTGAAAGTCTGAATTTACATCAGCCGCAAAGCGTCCCAAATATTGGTAGCCTAATCCTATGAATAACTGATTTGCCTGGTAGGAAGACACATTACCTCCGAATGAAACCTTTATTTCTTCCCGCATCTTAACATCCAGATAGAGGTCGAATTTCTTTTCTTTCCGGTTGTATACAGCGTGAGGCATAATTTCTTTGATTTTCGAATAAGTCAGCATTTTGAAATAGGCCCGCTTAAAGTCTTCCATTGTAAACTCATGGTTGATGTCGCGGTGGAGCTGCGACTCGATATATTTACGTTGCGATTCACTAACCCCTGTTACATAGATGTTTTGGAATATCAGAGGAGGCAAACCTTTTTTGTAATTTTCCCGGCGTTTGCTAACTTCACTGAGTTCGACCCGGCGTGGAATACGCGACTTAATGGAATCCATCATAGCCATAGTCCGTTTGTATCCGATATCCATCAGTTCACGTGCTTTCTGGAAATCCAGTAAAGAGACATTGGAAAACTTGAACTTTATCATCATTCCTTCATCTTCAGGAACATCGTATTCAGTTTTCTGCATAATCATGGTTTCAAGCTGGTTATACGGACTGGAAGACGGTTTTTGATTACCTCCTGCAACAGCGGAACCAAAAATAAAGTCAGGATGAAACGCATCTTTCATCGGCCCTACCGGGAAGTTGTCATAAATACCTCCATCAAACAAGGGTATACTGTCTTTCCATATAGGCTGGAAGAAGAAAGGGAAAGTCATGGATGCACGTACGGCATCCCCTAAATCTCCATTCTTGAATATGATAGCTTTTTTACTATAAATATCGGAAGCTACACTACGGAAAGGAACAAACAGATTATCGAAATTCCATCCGGCTTTTGCTGTCGCCTGCGAATAAAGAGCCATAAATGCCTGATTCATCTGAATAGGATTAATCAGACTCTGAGGTAGGAAGTTCGCTTTCACTTGCAGAGAATCCGTCATATCTATAGAGAAGTGGCCGAACTCCGGAGTTGGGTCGGGTCTTTTAAAGTAATATTTATATTCATTCTCTACAGTTCCCGTCTGCCAGTAGCCAAATTCTTCCGAAAGCATCAGTTCTAACATTTCTTCGGGTGTATACCCCATGGCATATAAACTGCCTACAATGGCCCCGGCCGAGGTCCCTGTTATATAATCGATGGGAATATTATTGTCTTCCAATGCTTTGATTACTCCGATGTGTGCAGCTCCCTTTGCGCCGCCTCCGCTTAATACCAGGCCTACTTTTTGAGCATGTATACTATGTAAACAGATAAAAAACAAGACTGTAAATACAGCTATTTTCCTCATAATAATTTTGATTCTCTTATTTAAATTCAAAAATAAATATATTTTTCAGTCTATTTGATTTTGTGAGTGTTAAATATAGAATAAAAGCAGACAATCTTCTTTTGGGTAAATTGGTTCAAAAGATGACTGCTTTACGGCTTTTGTGATATAGAAATAAAAAACAGAGCGAAATGAACCGGTAAGGTTCGTTTCGCTCTGTATATTTAAGTTGTAGATATGCTTTAATCTATCGGGAGATTAACCGATCATCTGTACACTGCGTTTGATGAATTGGCTTAAAGCTTCTCCTTTCAACATACCGTTAGCCAGTAAGGCAAGGTCTATAAGCTGGCTGATTACTTTGTTGCCGCTTGCATATTCAGCAAGGATCGCATCGCGTTGAGCTGCCAGTTCGTCTACCTTTTTATTCGTATTGGTCATATCTTCTTTTTCAGCAGAAGTAATTTCTTCTTCCTTCTTCTTTCCCTGGGCCTCACGCAAGTCGCTCTGACGAGTTTTCCATCCTTTCAGGTCATCCAGGATGGGTTTCAGTTTTTCTGTACAGGTCTTTTCTTCATCGGCAAGCACTTGTTTAACCAGTTCGTGGTCTGTGTTCAGTACCAGGTTGTAGTTGTCCGGCATTTCACCATAGAAAGACATGCCTGGTTGCATGGCAGACATTTCACGCATACGGCGCATGTATTCGCTTTGTGTCAGCATAACCGGATTAGAGCTTGCTCCAAGAGCTTCAAAAGTTACATAGAAATCAGTTTTTTCTATTTTCGGCAACTGGCTCTTGAATATTTCCTGTAAAGCAGTCTTCTGATCTTCATCCAGTGTTACCTGACCGGCATCGCTCTTACGTATCAGGTTATCGATAGTATCGCTGTCTACACGAACAAAACGAGTTTTCTCAAATTTCTGTTCGAACTGGCTGATAGCATGTACATCCAACTGCCCATCCATAATCAGAACACTATAGGCTTTGTCTTTAGCAGCCTGAATATAGCTGTACTGGTCGTTTGCATTGGTTGTATATAAGTAAATCAGATTACCATCTTTGTCCGTCTGGTTGGTTTCTGTCAGCGTTTTGTATTCTTCCAGTGTGTAGTATTTATTGTCAACATCTTTCAATAAAGCGAATTTGGCAGCACGGTCGTAGAATTTCTCTTCGCTCAACATGCCATACTGGATGAAAAGTTTCAGGCTATCCCATTTTTCTTCGAACTGAGAACGGTCTGATTTAAAGATTTCTTCCAATCTGTCGGCAACCTTCTTAGTGATATGGTTGGAAATCTTCTTCACATTCTGGTCGCTTTGCAGATATGAACGGGATACGTTCAAAGGAATATCCGGAGAATCGAGTACGCCATGCAGCAATGTCAGGAATTCCGGAACGATGCCTTCTACAGAATCGGTAACGAATACCTGGTTGCTATATAACTGGATTTTGTTACGATGCAAGTCCATGTTGCTCTTGATGCGCGGGAAATATAAAATACCGGTCAAATGGAACGGATAGTCTACATTCAGGTGAATCCAGAACAACGGTTCTTCTGCCATTGGATACAGCTCGCGGTAGAACTTCTTATAATCTTCATCTTTCATATCGGCAGGTTTACGAACCCATGCCGGTTGTACGTCGTTGATGATATTATCTTCGTCAGTGTCTACATATTTGCCATCTTTCCATTCCTGTTTTTTCCCGAAAGCGATAGGAACAGGCAAGTAGCGGCAATATTTAGTCAGCAGCCCGTTCAGTTTGTCCTTATTCAGGAAGTCTTTGTTTTCATCATCGATGTAAAGAATGATGTCTGTTCCACGGTCTGCTTTGTCAGTTTCTTCCAAAGTGTATTCAGGAGTACCATCACAACTCCATTTCATAGGAACAGCTCCTTCTTTATAAGATTTGGTAACGATTTCAACCTTCTTTGATACCATGAAAGAAGAATAGAAACCAAGTCCGAAGTGGCCGATAATAGCTGCAGCATCGTTCTTATACTTCTGAACAAATTCTTCAGCACCGGAGAAAGCGATCTGGTTAATATACTTGTCGATTTCTTCGGCAGTCATACCAATACCGCGATCGGATATTTTGATTATTTTGTCATCGAAGCTGACACGAACTGTCAGGTCTCCCAGTTCTCCTTTAAATTCACCGACTGATGCCAATGTCTTTAATTTCTGTGTGGCATCTACGGCATTGGACACTAATTCACGAAGGAAAATTTCGTGGTCACTGTACAAAAATTTCTTGATAATCGGGAAGATGTTCTCACTGGTAACACCAATGTTTCCTTGCTTGCTCATAATCAAATATTTATATTTTTATAGTTAATCGATAAAATCTATTTCTGTTTGCAATCATAACAAGTTATGCAAAATAAGTGCCATATTGGAATCGGGTAATTAAACAACCTTGTTTTTATGACAATATTACAGAGTGGAGACACATTGTCATTTCCCGTCAGAAGGTTAAAAAACTCTTTTGCCAAGCGGATTTTATCGATTGTTTGTCGGGGTTGAATGTTTTTTATTTAGATTTACATCCTTATAAAGTGTGTGTGACAGAAGAGTGTTTTTTAGATATATTCTCAATTGTATCGTGTAGTTTCCTCGCTTTTCTTTTATTTAATGTATAATCTGCTTTCTGAAGGAAACGGTTAGCAAAAGTATTGTCCGATATGAGAACATTGGGTAAGATTTTATTGATGATTGTGGTGGGACTGAGTTTTATGGCATGTGGCAAAAAGCAGAATGACAATGCAAAGATTGCAGGAATCTGGCATGTGGAAGGGGTGGTTTATAAGGAAAAACAGGTTACGGACTTTAATAAGTCGCCTTATTTTATAGCAACGGAAACTCATTTCTTTTTCGGAGATGCGAAAACAGCCCAGTCCGGTTTAAATTATTGTTCTTATACCTATAATGGGAAAGATATGATTATGTATGCTAAAAATGAAGAGGGAGGGAAGGCATGGATTATTTATGTCTTGCAACAGAATACGGAGAAGCTGGTATTTGAATATGACAGGGATGGAGACGGGGAGATGATTGTAATTTCCTTAATCCGGGCTAAATGAAAAAAGAGATAGTGGCTTCGATTATGAAGGTAGTTAGGCATAGATTCAAAACATATATGCTTTGATTTTAAAACATATATGTTTTGAATGCAAAACACCTATGTTTTAAAATAACAAGGCCGCCCCTGAAAAGAGACGGCCTTCTATTTTGGCATTGCGAGAATTATTCAGCGCTTTCAGTTGCCGGAGCTGCTTCTTCTGTAGGAGCTGCTTCTTCGGCCTGCTTAGCAGCTTCAGCGGCTGCCAATTCTGCTTTCTTTTTAGCTACGATTTCTGCTTTTGCCTTGTTTGCTTCTTTTTCAGCTTCTAAAAGAGCTTTGGCAGCAGCTTTTGCAGCTTCACTGTCTTTTTCTTTTACAGCCTGTAAAGATGCTTGTTTTCCTTTCAACCAAGCTTCGAATTTAGCTTCTGCTGTAGCTTCGTCGAAAGCACCTTTCTTAACACCTTCCAATAAGTGTTTTTTCATGCAAACACCTTCACGGGAAAGGATGTTACGAGTAGTGTCTGTAGGTTGTGCACCTACCTGTAACCAATACAAAGCTCTTTCGAAGTTCAAATCTACTGTAGCAGGATTAGTGTTCGGATTATAAGAACCTATCCTTTCAATAAACTTTCCATCACGTGGAGCCCTGCTGTCTGCGACTACAATCTGGTAAAAAGCATAGCTTTTACGACCGTGTCTTTGCAATCTAATTTTTGTTGCCATGTTTGAATAATTAATTTAAGCTGTTTGTATTAGCGGGTGCAAAGATAGGGCTTTTTGTATATAAAACAAATATTTCCCCGCCTGAATTTTCAGTCAGGGAAATTTCCCTACCTTTGTGCCTTCAATTAATAAAGTTATAATACATATGATTTCAGTAGACGGATTAACTGTTGAATTTGGTGGGGCTGCTCTTTTCTCGGATGTATCGTTTGTTATTAATGAAAAAGACCGGATTGCCCTGATGGGGAAAAATGGAGCCGGTAAATCTACATTATTGAAGATATTGGCAGGAGTACGTGAACCGACACGTGGCAAAGTGTCTGCACCGAAAGATACGGTTATAGCCTATCTGCCCCAGCATTTAATGACAGAAGACGGCAGGACGGTTTTTGAAGAAACAGCCCAGGCATTCGCCCATCTGCATGAGATGGAGGCGGAGATTGCCGCTATCAACAAAGAGTTGGAAACCCGTACGGATTATGATTCTGATAGTTATTATGAATTGATAGAACGTGTCTCTACATTGAGCGAGAAATTCTACTCGATTGAAGAAATCAATTATGATGCGGATATAGAGAAAACATTGCTGGGGTTAGGATTTACGCGTGAAGACTTTACACGCCAGACCAGTGAGTTTAGTGGCGGATGGCGCATGCGTATCGAGTTAGCTAAGCTATTGCTAAAGAAACCGGATGTATTGCTGCTCGACGAGCCGACTAACCATCTGGACATCGAGTCTATCCAATGGTTGGAAGATTTCCTGATTGATAACGGACAAGCTGTGATTGTAATCAGTCACGACCGTGCTTTCGTAGACCATATAACTACCCGTACCATAGAAGTAACTATGGGACGTATTTATGATTATAAGGTAAACTACAGTTCCTACCTTCAACTTCGTAAGGAACGCCGCGAACAACAACAAAAAGCTTTTGACGAACAGCAAAAATTTATAGCTGAGACAAAAGAGTTTATCGAACGTTTCAAAGGAACCTATTCAAAGACCCTGCAAGTACAGAGCCGTGTGAAAATGCTTGAGAAGCTGGAAATACTGGAGGTGGATGAAGAAGATACTTCTGCTTTGCGTTTGAAATTTCCACCGGCTCCGCGTTCCGGCTCTTATCCCGTTATGATTGAAAATGTAGGGAAGACTTATGGTGACCATGTCGTTTTCAAAAATGCGAACCTGACTATAGAACGTGGAGATAAGATAGCTTTTGTAGGGAAGAATGGTGAAGGTAAATCTACATTAGTAAAATGTATTATGAAAGAGATTGAGCATGAAGGAACGCTTACACTCGGTCATAATGTGATGATTGGTTATTTTGCTCAGAACCAGGCATCCTTGCTGGATGAAAACCTGACAGTTTTTCAGACTATCGATGATGTGGCAAAAGGGGATATCCGTAATAAAATAAAGGACCTGCTTGGTGCTTTCATGTTTGGTGGCGAGAACTCGACAAAGAAGGTGAAAGTCCTTTCTGGTGGCGAGCGTACTCGTCTGGCTATGATTAAGCTCTTGCTGGAACCTGTCAACCTGCTGATTCTCGATGAACCTACCAACCATTTGGATATGAAAACCAAGGATATTCTGAAGCAAGCGTTGATTGATTTCGACGGAACGTTGATTGTCGTATCTCATGACCGTGATTTCCTGGATGGACTTGTATCCAAAGTATATGAGTTCGGTCACAAAAAAGTAACCGAACACTTGGAAGGTATCTACGAATTTATGCAGCGTAAAAAGATGGAGAATCTGAACGAACTGGAAAGGAAAAATTAAAGCCTTATTCCTAAGCTCAGCATAACATCATAAGTGGAACTGTTCACCGTCGGATAGTATTTATATTCTGTCCGTCGGGTGAAATATCGGTTCGAAACGGAGATGTTGAATTTATCCTTCAGCAAATATCCCAATCTTACGGAAAACATAGTCAATCGCGCATTGCCTATGTTTCCCTGGATGTTTGTATCATTCAATTGTTCCGGATCCCAGAAGCTATCCGGATTGTACCCTTTCCATGTAAATATCTGGTAGTTCTCCATGTTGATGAGGAATGCCAGGCGTTTGTTGTAGATGGCGCCTGTTAATAATTTACCGCTGAAACCGCTTCCCAGATTATAATCCCGGTCTCCTAATTTCAGATAATCGGAGATACTTGCACCCAAAGCTACTCCGTTCAGGTAAAACTCGGCGAAGATATCAGTTTTATCATCCTTATTGTTTGCCCGCTTATAATAGATAAGACCTCCCCCGGCTGCTGCTGCTTCCGATATGCGGTAAGGTGTATGCGATTTGAGTCCGGAATCGTAATAGTCGAAATGCTGGAATACACCGGCTGTCAGGGTTCGCGGACCTTTTTCCCAAACCCTTTTTCCCCATAAAGCACCGATAGCATTTACTTGGGTGATAAGCGGCTGTGAAGAGAATAAGTCTATGCCCATATGAAAACGGAACCATTCGTATGGTGAATAAAATTCATCATAAAACGGGTCCCCATAGTCCAGATGGAAAGAGATATTCATACTGACGGAACTTTCCCTTTCTTTGCTTTGATCCAGTTTTAGTTCGGATAGGTAGCGAGGACCGGTAGTAATAATGAAGTTGACCGGTACGGAGGGGAAATGCCTTCCTTTATTTGTCCTGTGTTTCCAGGCATCACCGGAAATCAAACGGTTTATCCCTCGCATGGGAGAGATGATACCCGCTAATATTTCACGTCCTACCCGTTCGGCTCCATGGCTACGGTTGTCGATGAACAAATCCGACAGGCGGTAAGTGATTTCTCCCAACTCGATGCCTCCGAATGTAGTGGCAAGCATATCATTGATAGAAGGGGGTTCCGTCTCCATGAAGAACTCCCACATCAGGCTACCTCCGGCAGTATAAGGGATGGATTGCCAGAAATTCAACCCGTTGCTACGGGCAGCATTAAAATAAAGTGAGCCGTGATAAGGGTGGGCAAACAGGTTTGTCGAGAATTTATCCGTATCCCATACCGGACCTGTTTTAAAATTATTCTTAATAGTACCCCAGTTTATACGGGCAAAATCTTCATTTACAACATAACGGTCAAAAACCCAAACTCCCATATTCAAACTAAAGACCTCCAATGCAGCCTTCCATGGGCGGGGAGGATTTATTTTGATGCTATCGCTGGTATATTGTCGGGTCGCTCTTTGAGGGAAATATCCCTGGCTCCAGGTTGTCAACGGATAGAGCAAATACAAGAGTGTACCAAATATTATTTTTCTCATTTTGCTGTTTGTTTGGTAAAATCATCAACGCATAATCGGCTACAAACATATTTATTATAAACAAAAATTTATTTGTTTGGTTTAAATTATTCTCAGGTCATTTCTATATAAATACAGAATATAGTGAGCTTTTTATTAATTTTGCAGAAAAAACACAATGATAGATTTTATCACCTTTTGCGATTACACAGGGACATTCGCATTTGCAATTAGTGGTATCCGACTTGCTTCCGCCAAACAGTTCGACTGGTTTGGAGCTTATGTTGTCGGAGTTGTAACAGCCGTTGGCGGAGGAACGATCCGCGATATTTTATTAAACGCTACGCCTTTTTGGATGGAACAGGCGTCTTATCTGATTATATCTGCTCTGGCTTTGCTTTTTGTGATAATTTTTAGAAAATATGTCATTAGTCTGAAAAATACCTTCTTTATTTTTGACGCGATTGGCTTAGGGCTTTTTGGTGTTGTTGGAGTAGAGAAGGCACTTGCATTCGGCTTCCCTATGTGGGTGGCGATTGTAATGGGAACCATCACGGGTGCATTTGGGGGAATGATTCGTGATATATTGATAAATGAAGTGCCTCTTATATTCAGAAAAGATATTTATGCTTTGGCATGTGTGTTCGGTGGTATTGTATATTGTATTTGTTTGTCGATAGGAGTGAGTCCTTTGCTGACTCAATTTATTTCGGCTGCAAGTATTTTTATATCCCGTATCCTTGCAGTGAAATATCATATAAGTGTGCCAGTGTTGAAAGGAGAAGAATAAAATTATTACCTTTGCAGTTATATGGCGATAAATATGAATACTCAGTGTGAGAAAGCTTCTATCCTGCTTATTTATACAGGGGGAACTATCGGTATGATTGAAAATCCGGAGACTGGCGTCCTTGAATCTTTTAATTTCCAACATCTTAAGGATAATATGCCGGAATTAAAAAAATTGGGATATGCTGTATCTACTATTCAGTTCGACCCGGCTATGGATTCTTCTGAAATGGGACCGGAATCGTGGATGAAGATTGTAAAGATCATAGCAGACAACTACCAGTCGTATGATGGATTTGTAGTGTTGCATGGTACGGATACAATGTCGTTTACTGCTTCAGCTCTGAGTTTCATGCTTGAAAACCTAAGTAAGCCGGTCATCTTTACCGGTTCGCAATTGCCTATAGGCATGTTGAGGACGGATGGTAAGGAAAATCTGATTACAGCAATAGAGATAGCTGCTGCAAAAGAAAATGGTGTCCCTATTGTTCCGGAAGTTTGTATCTTTTTTGAAAATGACCTGCTGAGAGGAAACCGTACCAGTAAGATTAATGCTGACAACTTCAATGCTTTCCGTTCGTATAATTATCCGGCGCTTGCTCATGCCGGTATTTATATAAAGTATGATACGCAGCAGATTTATCATTCTGTGTCTCGGAAGCCATTGAAACCCCATTATTTACTGGATCGGAATATTGCCGTACTAAAATTGTTTCCCGGCATTTCTCCGCAAGTAGTAGAGAGTATTTTAAATATTCCGGACCTGAAAGGCGTTGTGATGGAAACCTTCGGAAGTGGTAATGCTCCGTGTTACGATTGGTTCCTAAAGATGCTGAAAGAAGCAGTAGACCGTGGGATTGTTATTGTGAATGTAACCCAATGTAGTGCCGGAAGTGTGGAAATGCACCGGTATGAAACAGGGCATAAATTGTTGGAAGCGGGTGTGATAAGTGGTTTTGACAGTACAACAGAAAGCGCGGTTACAAAACTGATGTTCCTTTTTGGTCATGGCCTGACACCGGATGAGGTGAAAGAGCATATGAACTGTTCGCTTATCGGGGAGGTGACAATCCCAGATACATTCCGTCCATAATTTAAGCCGGATGTTAATGATTAAGGAAAATGAAACTGTCATTTTTAAGTTTAGCAAGTGGAAGCAGTGGAAACTGCTATTATCTGGGTACCCCTGAATATGGGGTGTTGGTTGATGCTGGTATAGGCATCCGTACGATAAGAAAGGTATTGAAGGATAATTCTATAGATTTCTCTAAAATTGTAGCTGTTCTGATTACGCACGATCATGCGGACCATATTAAAACAGTAGGCTGTTTGGGAGAGAAATTTTGTATTCCCGTATATACAACAGAAGCAGTACACCGTGGAATCGATAAGAGCCGTTACGTGGAAGAAACTTTGAACAGTTCCCGCAGGATTATAGAGAAGGAAGTTCCTTTTACTATCCGGGATTTCCGTATTACGGCATTTGAAGTACCTCACGACAGTACCGATAGTGTAGGATATCTGATAGAATACGGCGAACATAAATTTACTTTTGCAACGGATGTCGGTCATATAACAGACATCGTAAGCAAATATATGAGCATGGCAAACCATCTGATTATAGAAGCTAATTATGATGAGGAAATGCTTCAATTCGGAACGTATCCTGCTTTTCTGAAAGAGCGGGTGGCAAGTCCGACCGGCCATTTGAGCAATCGTGAGGCGGCAGAGTTCCTGGCTACTCATTATGACCCGAAATTAAAGGATATCTGGTTGTGCCATTTAAGCCGCGATAATAATCATCCCGAATTAGCATATAAAACGGTGGATATCCGTCTGTTCCAAGAAGGAATACGGGTAGGGAAGGATGTCTCTTTAGTAGCATTGAAGCGGACTACGCCTTCTGATATTTATGAATTTGAATAATTTTCCGGGTAAAAAAAGCCCTGAAAAGTTTGCAAAGAAAAATTAAACCTCTATCTTTGCACCCGCAATCGAGAAACAAAGATTGCATGAATGACTTGGTAGCTCAGCTGGTAGAGCAAATGACTCTTAATCATTGGGTCGAGGGTTCGAGCCCCTCCCAGGTCACTCAAAAGAAATAATACATGATGACTTGGTAGCTCAGTTGGTAGAGCAAATGACTCTTAATCATTGGGTCGAGGGTTCGAGCCCCTCCCAGGTCACTTAAAGCAACAAGTTAATAAACAGCATTTTACAGTTTAATCTGTGAAGTGCTGTTTTTGTTTATAAACCTTTTTTATCGGGTAAATTAACTAAAAACTGCCAAATGTGCGAAGTTTATACGCACACCTTCACACAAAAGATTTGAAACTAATTTGAAACAGGTTTTGAAACTAATTTGAAAATCGTTTGAAACTAATTTGAAAATGGAGGTTATATGGCAAACTTGAAACTAGTCATCAGAAAAGGCCAAACAAAAGAAAATGGTGAATGCGTTATTTACGCTCAAATCACTCATCGGGGTAGTGCGGAATGGATATCTACCGGTATCTATGTCCTTCCTCAAAACTTTAAAGCTACTCGTGTGTATGGTGGTAAAGGTGGTGATGCGAATGCAAGTATGAAGAATATTCAACTTAACGAGATTGTAACCAAGTACGAAAGAAAATTACTTAATCTGGGAGAAAAAGCAAACTCTTTAGATGTAAAGGTCATAAAGAACTTTCTTTTGTCCCGAAGTGAGGTTTTTTGTGTAACTGATTTCTTTGAATATACAAAGAGAAGAATCAAAGATCTGGAAGAAATGGGGAAAAATGGAACTGTGGTTCCATTAACTAACACTTTGCATCGGTTACAGGAGTATCATCACAAGCCTTTGGATTTCTCTGATATTACAGTGTCTTTTTTGGAAAAGTTTATTGCCGATCAGCACAAGAAAGGAAAGAAGAAAAACACAATAGCTCTTTACCTCCGATACATCAGGTCTATGTTTAATTCTGCCATCGACGAGTATAATTCCAATCCTGCAGATCCGGTAATAACGAATTATCCTTTTCGCCGATTAAAGATTGAGAACGAGCCAACAAAGAACCGGAATTTATCAATCGAGACAATCCGAAAGATTAGGGATGCCAAACTTCCTACATCAAAGATGGAAATAGCAAGGGATATTTTCATGCTTCAAATGTACCTCATGGGCATAAATACGAAAGATTTATTCTATATGAAGAAAGAGAGTATAAAGAATGGCCGTTTGCAGTTTAATCGCCATAAAACGGATCGATTCTATAATATGAAGATAGAACCGGAAGCAGAGGCTATCTTGGGAAAATACGAAGGGCAAAAATATCTTTTGTGGTTCGCGGATTACTGCCTTGATGAAAGGGACCTGAATTATACCCCTCATACTCGTAGATCGGAATTTCAGTATGCTAATTCAGAAGCATTTAATAAGATGCTAAATCAACAGCTTCGAAAGATAGCCGACTTATTAGATATCGAAACGGACGGAAATCTTACAACCTATTTTAGTCGTCACTCATTTGCCACTCTTATGCGAGATATAGGTATAAGCAAAGATGATATTTCGATCTGCTTAGGACACCGGGAGCCAGAACATAATCTTATTACCACGGGTATATATATCAATGAGGATTATCGGAAAGCTGATATTGCTAACAGACTTTTTATTGATGAGCTAAATAAGGAAGAGAAGAGGTGTGAAAATAAAATAGCTCTATAAAAGAAGTCTGGATAGTGATATCTAGAATAGCTTAAAAAGGCCGGGGAATGATTGCCCCGGCCTATTTATGATTTAGTTTGTTTTTTAATTCGTTGAATTTATCAGGGTTTTCTAATTCTCCCTAATAATATTTTACATACCTGTTTCGGTCAAAACTATCCATCTTTAAATTGTTTCATGAGGATGCGTAAATAGCTTAATATTATAAATCTTTTATACTGAATTTATTTGAAAACCAAAAATCATCCGGACAATTTATGTGAAATTGTTTTTTTACTCCACCAAAACAATCTTGTATGATTGATATATCTGGGCCATTGTTTGCTTCAATAATAACTGGGCCATCTACTGAATAAGCAACATCCCATCCTATGTATCTTATCTCTGAAAACTTAAATGCAACGTTTTTGATAAATGTAACTATTTCTTGCCAGAAAGGAATGAAAAAGCTTTCAAACTTAAATCCTGAATAAGGATGATATTCGAATATTTCTTGTTGATTTGATATTGCGTACTTTTGGAGTTCTCCCGTAGCTACATTCACTCCAATGTATATACCACCGGAGCTTGCATTGTCAACATCCATTCCCTTATTCCCCATTCGAAGTAAAGTGAATAAGATTGCAATTTCTGCATTCCCTTTATATTCTGTTATGATTCGAAATGTATTTACGGAGTTAGGATAAATATTATTCATGACAGCATGTTGTACGATTCCTTTTTGAATAATATAATCTTGTAAAAGAAGGTTGTTTAGAAAATCAGGGGTAACAATAGTAGAAGATTCTTTATTTATATACTGTTCTTTTTCTTTTTGCAAGACAATTATACCTCCACCACCAATACCATATCTAGGTTTGCAAAATATTTTAGTGGAATCAGATTCTATTATTATGTCAAAAGCATCTTCTTTATCTATAGGGTTCTGTCTATGAGTGTAAAAATGTTTTTCTTTTGAAAGAAGAATAGTTTGTGCTTGGGTAATCTGAAACCCTTCACAAATAGCATAAAAAAGAAATTTATCTTCGCAGAGTAAGTTTCTTGATAAAAAGGATTTAGGGTATAGTAAATAGTAGGCAAAATAATCAGGTATGTAACATTTCATCTCATCTATAGAAAAACAGCAATCAGAACGGTACATATTGTATCGAAAATACTGGAAAGGATATGTTTTCCAGTATTTTTTCAATATGTTCATTTCTTTTCGAATGATTTGAGCTGGTTTCTTTTGTTCGCAGACATGGTATCTGTTGATATAAAATTGATTTTTTTTTCGGTAAAATCTCTTGTGGTCTATTTCAGATAATTTCTTAATAAAAAAATACAATTGCTTTTTTATGAATGACATAATGTTTTGTTGTTTATGTAAGACTGTTTGTATAGATTCTAGGCGTATTGATTGAATTTTATATTGTTTATTAATCAAATGAATACATATAGCTCGATATAAATAGTCAAGCTATATGCTTTAATTGTGAGATTATTTTTGATAGAACTCAATAATTTTAATTAGTTCTTCTGAATAAGAATATATATCATCAAGTGTTTCTATATAATGTTTAGTCTCTTTTTTATTTTCATCGAATGTTGCAATATATTTTTTAGATGAATTAAAGTACATCCTGCATATAGGTTTTCTATTATTATCATCAAATAATATGGCAAAATAGGTTTGAGCATCGCGATATACAACCCGTGATATATCTACATGGTTACGGAGAATTGCTTTTACTAATAAATAGCTCTCGATTTCTTCTTCTGTGGTTATGATTTTGTTGTCTTTATCTATTTGTTCTTCAGATGAATTGTTATTTGAAGATATATCATCTTCAATATTTACGCTTTCTTCTGATTTTAATGCGGATTTGAGACGTTCCGAAATGAGGTCATTAATATATCCATTTATGGATTTTTTTGTTAGTGATGTAAATTGTTCTAATATTTTAGGCGTTATCATTCCATCATAAACTTGCTTTGCGAAATATTTTACAAATTCAGGAGAAGGATTAATAAACTCTTTATTGATAATCACTTTTAGTTCTCCTGTATATTTTAATTCGCTAGCAGAACTTAGTACATTTTCAATATCAAAATATGATTTGTGGAATTTTTTCAATTCTTCGACTTGAACATCCTTTATGTCTGTAATGTCAATTTCGAGGAAAGGTTTAGTATCCATCTTATTAGGTTCAATAAGATCTGTGTAGAAGCGGTAGATAATGCCATTCGTTAAAACTCCAAACTTAGCTTTAGATACATTAAAATACCGGATAAGTTGATTGTCGTGTAGATTTAAATCTTGAGCCCAATGTTTGCACTCTACTAGAATAATGGGTTCTCCATCTTTCATAATAGCATAATCTATTTTTTCACCCTTTTTCATTGCTATATCGCAAGTCATCTCAGGTACAACTTCCATAGGATCAAAAACATCATAGCCTAACGCATTAATAAAAGGCATGATAAATGCATTTTTTGTGGCTTCTTCTGTTTGAATGTTATCCTTTAATTTAATAACTCGATCTGATAGCTGTTTAAGTATGTCTTTAAAATCCATGATATTAAATATTTAGAGTTTGTATATTAAAAAAATAAATGTTTTCAATAGAATAATTTTTATAGCCGTGCATTCCTTTCCACTATTTTTATGATGTTATAAAGCTCGGCTACTTCATCAAGGCAGATTTTGTAGTCGTGGAATAGTGAATTTAATGGATGACATGTAATTATACCATTCTCCACATCGTGATCTATGATTTTTTTTATTGATATTCCATCTGTTTTGTGTACAATAACGAAGTACCAATCATTATAATGTAATTTGGATCGCCACAGTTCACGTTTGACCTCTCTGCCAAGAACTTTATCACCATCGCAAATCGCACGACGGCTATCGTCATCCATGCTATCTCCTTCAGCTTCAAAAATCATGTATTTGCCCAGGTAAGTTTTGTCTACAATGACCGGCATTGTAGGTAGTTTATTAATGTATTCTTTGTCTCCATATCCTGACAGGTAACCACATTTTGCATGAACGTGCACGATAGGTACTTCCATATAGGATATGTTCTCAATGGCATGCGCATTGGAAATGAATACTTTTTCTAGAACTTCTACAAAAGGCTCTCCTTTTTCATAGAGAATCCAATCCATATTCCAGCGTGGAAAAGTTTTTTGAATTTTCTCTATTGTGGGTTTTCTAAAAGACTCACCTATTTTATCAAGGTATCCATTTCCTAAACCTGATACAGTATAAAATTGATTGGGATTAAGACCTTCTTTTTCAATAAGATAAAACATTCTTTCTTTTAGTGTCATATGGATATTCTAATTTTATTATAGAAAGTCTAGCATAATAACATATATTAACTAGAAATACTATGCTAGATATAGAACTTCTAGTATATTTGCATCATGATAACGCTATCACGATACGCAACAAAGATAAAGCATATCGAAATAACGGACAATAGTATAAACATATTAAAATACACGATTATGGCACGCTTATACGAAACAGTACAATTAGAACTTGAAAATGCAAGACAAGAACTTGTAGAAGTAGAGGCAATGTCAGAAAAAGAGGTCTGCTATAAATATGATGTAGATAGCAGAGATGAAGCAATCGAAATAATCAATGAAGGAATCACTGCACTTGAAAGAGAATCCGAATATCTCATGCCGGATAACCTATATGATTCTGCTATTGAAATCTTTGGTAGCTATGAAGCAATGAACTCATTTTTATACTAATACATAAACATACACGATTATGAAAACGAATTTCAGACACAAAGTTTTTTGCATGGCTTACGAGCTAATGACAGCTACCGGTAAAGCATTCGCCGTATGTCTTTCTCGTGCTTGGGCTTTATACCGGCTGACAAAGCAGATGCACAAAGGTATAGTAGCTTTTGCTTATGAGAAAAGTGACGGTAGCCTTAGAAAAGCAAAAGGTACTCTCAAAGACGTTCAGAACCTTATTAAAGGCGCAGGTTCTGAAAACCACAAAACGGTTCGCTATTTCGATATAGACGCAAACGGCTTCAGAAGTTTCAAGGTAGAAAATTTCATAACCACATATTAAAATATAGGGCGTAAGTCGAAAGAGTTCGACTGGTGATGGATAGAGATTCAGACAAGGTTCGACTCCTTGACGTTCACAATGTATATAACGCGGTTTTACCGTGCGCTTACCCGCAATATAGCGGACGCGAAGTTAATCGGCTACAGGCAGTAACCACCGACACGTTCACAAGGCTAAGGTAAATAATCGAAAGTTGTAAGCATGGCTTTTAAATTTTCTTTAAGTAGAAATTCAACAAGATACATATACATATAGCCCGTCCAGTCTCGATTCTGGGTACAACCGTCTAAAAGGTTGGCGGGCACAAATAAATTCTAACGCTTATGAAAAAGACAATTTATGGGATAGCTCTATTTATGGGTTTTATCCTTATGGTATCCGAATCAATGACATTTATACCAAATCTCATAGGTATCGTTGTTTTTGCTTATTCTGCCTATAAACTTGATTTAATAACAGACTTAAAATAATAAATATATGGAAGCAAAAGGAATAGAGGAAATGACAAAAGAAGAACTGATAGAATTAATAGGTTCTCTTAATAAAGAATTGGAAAATACTCAAAAGGATGTCTCCCTTTATCGTGAATGGAAAAACAGAGAAGAGGCAGGTCGGTTGTTAGCAGAAAAGAAAATCTTAGCTGCAAAGGCTTTTTTTGAAGTTGTTTAGTTCGTTTATGTTTAGGTTGTCTTAAAAAAACTGCCGGGTGAAAGTCCCGGTACATGGGCGGTTGTGTTTCGTGGGCTGAAACTATGGAGAGGTGCACCAATAATCCATGAGGCCGGTTCGACTCCGGCACCGTCCACATTAATTAAAAATCAATTTTACTTATGGAAAAAGAAATAACGATAGATGAAAATTATCAGACAACCAGATTGTTTGATAACATAAAAGTAGGGGATATATTCAAAGTCCCATTTGATAAAAGTCGTCATACTGGTATTAAGTCTGAGGCTGCCAGAAGAAATAAAGAGGCACGGCTTACTAAAGAATTGAAGGGTAGGATGGATATTAAATTTCGCATATCGGAAACTGAGTATCCTGGATTTACTTCGATAATACGTTTGAAGTAATTAAGAAATATATACGATTGTGGAAAGAGTATTGACAGAGCTTAGTCTTGAATGCGAAAGAACTGCCGTTTTATATCTAAAAGGAAGTGAGAAAAAAGAGATTGCAGATATGAAATGTAGAGCTATAAGTACTATAAGTAATCAGATACAGAAAGCAATGAGCATACTCAAAGTAAGAAATGGACGGGAATTAGCGTCATTATATTACGAAAGGGTTCTTAAATCCTCTATTGCTTGTATTCTTCTTTTTATTCTTTGTCTTGACAGTCATTTCGAGATGCGTCGGCAAAGAATCCGAACCCGTACAAATACAAATGTTGAACTTGTCGCCCGTACCCGTACAAGAGCGAGAGGGCGCAATATGCCATTAGTCATATGACACTTGAAAATAGAATGTACTCTCCTTTAGAGGTATTGGATATTGCAGAACAATACGCAGAGAGTAAATCAAAAAGACTTATCACTGAAACGGTTCGTTCTACTCTTAGAATGATAGGCGTACTTAAACCTACAATGAATCGGTCGGAGGCAGAACGTGAAGCTGGTTCCCGCCGGAAAGTTGCTAATGCTCTTCGTGATGGTTCTCTTCGTTGTGTCAAGAAAGGACGAAACGTAATCATCAACCGTGATGACTTTGAGTCATGGTTGAAAGAGAATGAATTTAACTAACCTGTGAAGGCTGTTTATTAATAAGTTGCTTAACCGGGTGACCGGGGCAGCCTGAATGTTTTCTCCTTGTCAAGCGAGACTGGACTGGGTTCGATTCCTGGAGGCTGACAATATTTAGTATCAACACTCAAAAAACATTTATCATGGAATCAACATCATTAAGTCAGGTTGCCGGACAGCAGGTAACATTATTTATCCCGGATACAGAGTCTATCGGGAAGTTGGAAACAATGGAAAGTAAGTTTACCCTTACTACCAAATACCGTTCTGCTGATGATTGGGCGGCATTGAAAGATAAACCGGTACGGTGTTATTATATGGGATTGAAAGATGTCCCGAACGACCAGGGGGAAGCCATAACATGCGGCATCTTTGTTTCTCCAAAAGAAATATTCCTTTCCGGGCAGAAAGTGCTTGTCGATGCGGTAAGGGCTTTGCCGGAACAGACGCCTCTTCTGATTGTCTATAAGGGTAAGAAAACAAACAAGTCTACCGAAGGCAGTACGATGATTTTCGACGTTGTAATGTTAGGGTGATGGAAGACCTAAGTTATCTGGCAGAGGGGTTGGACATGCAATCCCTCTCTTTTTTGTCTGAAAAGGGCAGTGCATCAAAAAGCATAGACTACACCCGCTCTTTGAAAGACTATGCCACCCCGCATGAGATAGCGACTTTTATCCGGGAAAGGGAACAGTCCTGCCACATCTACTCGGACAGCCTTAGAAAGAACGGCTTTGTCATAAAGGAGTCGATGGAAAAATACCTGGCGGCAAAAGATTTCCTGAACTCCGGTGCTTTGAAAGAAGCCTTAAAATCACCGCTTCACTTGTATTACGCTCTGGAATCCGGTTGGAAAGACCAGTTGGAGGCATACCAGAAGGCAAAGAATTATTTTGTGTTAGGCGAATTTATCCATCAGGCAATCCTTGAACCTCGCAAATTCAAACGTGTCGTTATTGAACCGGGTTACAAATTGAATACCAAAGACGGGGTGAAAGCCCTTATTTCATTCTGGGAGGACAAGCTATCCGAATCAAACGAGGAGGATGGGACCCGGAACAGGGAGGAGATTAAAGACACTATCGTAAAAGCCGGATTCGACCTTGATAAAATGGATGGCCTAAGGCAATATTATGCGGTACTCAGGACCACATCCGGTTTTCAGGCAATAGATGAAACGAACTACCTTATCGTAAGTATCATCTATTCCAACTATAAACGTTATGGCGACGGTGTATTCTTTGAACTGTTCAAACACAGTAAAAGGGAAACTTCCCTTTATTATCAGGAACCGGTTTATGGGGTACCACTGCGTATCCGGCCGGATGCCATGCAGTTTTCGGAGAATATAGGTGCCGACACCATTATTTCTGTAAAGTCTACCCGCGCGGAAAGTATCGGTCATTTCACCTACCAGACAGCCAAGCTCTGTTATGAACTATCCGAAGGTATGTACCTGGACGTCGCCAGTGCGGTAACGGGGCGGGATTTCAGGAGCACAATCATGGTTATGGCACAAACTATCCCACCTTTCGGACTGGCGGCTTTTGTCTGGGACCCGGAAGACCTCGAAGTGGGGAAATACAAGTACCGGCAAGCCCTACAAACGGTTGTAGAGTGTAAAGAGTCCGGCAAATACCCCGGTTATGATGCTTACGCGGAAAGCGGTAACTTAGGATTGATTGCGATGAAACAACCGGAATGGAATACAAAGGAGCTTCATCCGGTGGATATTGAGAATTGAGTGTGATTTATAGGTTTGGTATGGAAAAGCAAACCCGGACAGTTGGAGCTATCCGGGTTTTGTAATCTCTTAATGGCTTTACAGGCTATCAATCCCAAAAGCACTACACAAATATAGTGCTTATTAATTACAATTCAAAATATTATGGTTATGTCAGCACTAAAAATTGATTTTTCAGCTTACACAGGAATGTCATTACAAAGTGAATATTTACGTAACCTTCCTGTTTGTAGTTTTGTACAGTTTGCAACCATCTTCTTGCAAAGGAACCCGCGTGCAAAGTGCCTTCTGTCACTAAAAGCCGCACTCTTGAACTTCATCCGTTTTCAAGACAAATATGATGAAACATATAACACCGATGAGATAGGGAAAGAACTGTTGGATGATTATGCCGGCTTTCTTCATATTGACAGGAAGTTGAAGGTAAACACCATTAAAGGCATTATCCAGCGCATGAAATACTATTTGAAGAAAGCTCATGCAAATGGCTGGGCGGTGGATACCTCTTATTCGGATGTCAGGATAAGGAACGAAGACCTGTTCTTTGTCTATCTCACAGAAAGGGAGATTGCCCGCATTTATTATTTCAACGATTTGACAAAGCGCGAGGATGAATTGAAGGACCTGTTTCTTCTGGGCTGTATGATAGGGTTAAGATTCTCTGATTATTCCCATCTTTCTATTCGCAACATTGTTGGGGATAATATCCAGATGTTGACGAAAAAGACAAAGGTTTGTATACCGGTTACCCGGTATGTGAAAGAAATATTCGCTAAATACAATAATTGTCTTCCTAAAGCCTGTTGTATACAGTATTTCAATAAAGTAGTCAAAGATATTTGCAAGAAAGTAGGTTTGACTGAACTAGTAACTTATGAAAGGGAAGTTGGCGGGGAAATCGTTACAAGGTCTATCCCTAAATATAAGCTGATAACATCCCATACAGCCCGGAGGAGATTTATAACAAACTGTATAATTGACAATATCCCGGAAAACAGGATAAAGAGTTGTACCGGGCATAAATCAAGTGAATGCCTGTCGCGGTATAATCAAATGACTTTGCAGGAAAACGCCCGTTCTCTTGCAGGGAATGGATATTTAATTTAAAAACAATTAGCCACCCTGATTTATTCTCGGGGTGGCTCTAATCTAAGAATAAATGAATCATGGAAAGAATAAATCATCCGAAGGCGATAATAGAAATAACTTCCTTTAGAGGAATAAGTAGCGATGCAAGGCATTTTTACGGGAAGCTAAGAGAGATGGTCGGATTTGAATCCTTTGAGCTGAAAAGACCTATCACCAAGGAAGAATTAGAAAAGCTTCATGACAGGTTTTACTGTTATGAAGAAGGGGATGCAGTTGCTGCTTTTAATTCTTGGCAGGATGTTATCGCTGCTGGTGCCAAGATGGCTAAAGAGAAAGGGATAGCTCTGCACGACGTGGCTGTAGATGGAATACCTAACACAATACGTCTTCCATACTTCGATGCTATTAAACCTTTAGACACAAGACTTAAATGTAAGAAATGCGGAAAGGTTATTAAACCGGGTGAAGGAGTGTATAATACCCCCAGAGGAGTATTTTGTGAAAAATGTTATTAATTCCAAACTAAAAAATAACGAGCTATGGTAACAATATCAATAGATGTAAAAGCAACAAATGTTCAAATTGATCCTGCTGGAGTTGAATGTGTTAACCTCATGGCAGACATTGACGCTCGTGATATCGACAATATTCTTGATAGTATAGGAGAAAAGGCTATTGCGGAATATATGCGTGAGAATGGTTATTACTGTGAAATTGACTAACAATCTAAAGAAAAGAAGCTATCTGTTGTTTTCAGATAGCTCTACTAAAGATTATTTGTTATGTCCTGGAGCATGTCGCTTAGCGGATTTTTCACCTGTGATCTTTTTAGCTTGTCCCGGAGGAATCGTTTTTACCTTATTGGGTTTATGGTGCATGTGAGCATGAGTTGCACAAGATGAGAAACTAATTCCTATAATGACAATGAAAATAGCGAGTAAATATTTTGTTTTCATAAAAAATTATTGAAGTTTAATTTGATGCAAATATATAACAATCCTAAGGACTAAATAGATTAATGGGTATTTCAAATCTCACGAAAGAACTGAATCATGAATGTAAAAGATGCTGCAAAAGAAAGCTCTATAAGAGCAGGATATAACCCCAATATAGCTGCGGATGCTGTTGGGCAGGCTGTTTATGAAACTGCTTTTATTGCCGGAGCCGAATGGGAAAGGTTAAAAGCGATAGAGGCTTATCGGAATATTTGTTCCTCTTATAAAATTTCCCCCCGGTATGAATGTGGTAACTATACACATAGACTGGAATGGAAAACTAAAGTATGTGACATGAATTGTCAGTATATGAAGAATTTAATGGAGAAAATTTAAGAAATAAGCCAGCCTAAAAGAATAATGAGCAACGCACATACAGCGAAGGCTATTTTTACTTTAGATAAATAAGTATTGTCTAAATCCTTTTTTTCTATGGTTTTTTTCTGAATTTCTTCCATTTTTTCAATAGTAATATTAGACATATCAATGCTTTTCCCATTTTCCATAAGGCGGTTTTGACGTTCTTTCATCCGTTCCCTATTCAATTTGCGAAGCTCACGGTTTTCTTTATCCCGTTGCAACATATCATTTATGCAGCCTAAAGTACCCATATGTAACGTTTTAATAATACAAACTAAGGCAATATACAAAAAAATGGATAAACAACAATTTAAATACTGGCTCCGGATTAAAGGTTTCCGTCCGGAGCAGTTTGGAACAGGTACGAAGTGGAACCCGATAAAATTCAAAACTTAATAAGATGTGCATACTCATTTACGATGGGGATGTGGAAATACAATCCCCAAAACAATTAGAGGAACATTTCCCGCAGATAACGGACATTGTCCATGCAGAAGGATATAATGACATAATACCAGATGCATGTTTATGTCAAGTGGACGTAGAGGAGACGCTTTGCCGTGCTGGCATTAAGTATATTGAAGATTACGGAGATTATATAATTCAACATTGATTAATAACTTAAAAAGTCAAGAATTTTAGTAGATAGAACAAATACATGATTTAACATTTCAAGATCTATATAATGTTAAGTATTTGTTAACTTTTGTATTTCATTTTCTATTTTTAGTCTTGTGTTTTTATTATAAAACGAATAAAATGTAAATATTATGTTTAATAGTTGTCGTTTTAGAAAAGAACCATTTTTCTCAAAGTGCTTTTTTAACTTTTTTAGAGCTCAAAATTCTATTTTATATCTATTGTGTAAATTTTGTTATTAAGAGATTATACTATTTATTTAAACTATATATTGCGGCATTGATTTTTAATAATAAACAATAGTTATGAATAAGAACGTATTAATATTAAACTAGATTATCGATTATATTGGTATATGTACAAAATTTATTTATATAAATAACAAAATGAAGAATAAAAGCAGTCCGTAAATACCATATAGTAATCAATAAGTTCGGAATGAAACAGATAATCAGCGCCGATAAACGTTTAGATACCATCTATTCTCGTTAACAGTACAAGTTATAGGGTTGAAACGGAAAGAAAGGCAAACCAAATTAATAGAGAATACAGACTCTTTTAATAAATCAACATTTAAAACGAAATAAAATTATGAAATTGAAAAAAGATGATGCTTGTCAGGCATTAGTAGAAGGAAAACTTATTCTTGCGTATTTTGGTAACAATGGAGATTATAAATACAACCATTTAGGAACTCCCATTGAAATTCGACTCATTGGAAATTTATTTTGTACTTATACATCAAAAGGTCTTCATTCAAGAAAATTAAAAAAGGGGGAAATACTGGATGCTTTATATGATAAATTTGATTTTCTTGACATCCATCCAGTTTGTATTTTAGATAAAAGGCCTGTTAGGGAATCTTTGATAAAAGATTAGTTTTTTACTACTAACAAAATGACAAATTATGATGCACAACTGGTTTGAATGTAAAATATCTTACGAAAAGATATTAGAAAACGGGATGCAGAAAAAAGTAACGGAACCCTACCTTGTGGACGCCCTTTCTTTTACAGAAGCAGAAGCCCGTATCATCGAAGAAATCCGCCCCTTCATAACCGGAGAGTTTACAGTAACAGACATTAAACGTGCCCGCCTGTCGGAATTGTTCTTTAATGAGAATGGGGACCGTTTCTATAAGTTCAAGGTATATTTTATCACTTTGGATGAAAAGAGCGGAGTCGAAAAGAAAACTGCCGCTTCTATGTTAGCTCAGGCTTCAACATTAAAAGAAGCAATCGCCGTATTGGAAGAGGGAATGAAAGGGACAATGGCAGACTATACGGTTGCTTCCGTTACCGAAACAGCTATCATGGATGTTTTCCCTTTTAACGCAGAAGTGGACAAACGCACCAGCGATATGGACAAGCAGGAGATTGAAAAAGCTATTACAGGTGAAAGCAAATCCATCGAAGAAAAAATGAGGGAGGCTAAAGAGGTTATCACCCGTGACCCTAAATCCGGTGACGGGGATTTGATTTCACGGACCCAATCCTTTATTCGTCAGAAGGCGGGATATGACGAAAGCCGGTTCAAAGAGTCGGCTATCGAAATGGCGCTTTTACAACGTACACAGGCTGCACAGGTCTGGTTTATGGGATGCGGACAACTCCTGATTGAAGGGTTAGAGATATGAAAGCGGGTGCTAAAACCGTATGATTTCAGGGAAAACTTAAAGAACGGAATTCCGTTTTTAAAAACTTAGGGAAGCCGAAGATAATATACGATTCATCTCGCGTATTAAATCTATTATTCACAATCCATCTCAGAAAAATTAACAATTATGAATATTCAGGTTTTCAAAAATAAGCAATTCGGCGAAGCAAGAGTGGTTGAATTGCATGGGAATCCTATGTTTGTAGGATCAGATGTTGCAGGAATGTTGGGATACCAAAATACAAGGGATGCCATTTCCAAGCATATAGATGAAGAGGATAAAGCTACCGTCGCGATTTACGACGGCAGCCAGAACAGAAATGTTACCGTTATTAACGAATCGGGCTTTTACTCTTTAGTGTTGTCCTCCAAGTTACCTGGAGCAAAACAGATAAAACGATGGGTAACTTCCGAGGTTCTCCCCTCCATCCGAAAAGACGGTGGCTATATCGTATCTAATAGCGATGACTCAGAGTCCGATATTATGGCAAAAGCCCTTTTGATAGCACAGTCTACAATAGAAAAAAATAAACGGAAGATTTTGCAGCTAGAAGAAGAGAATATAAAACAAGCTCCCAAAGTCCTTTTTGCCAATGCCGTATCTTCTTCCTGCTCTTCAATTTTGATAGGCGACCTTGCAAAATTAATCCGACAGAACGGTATAGAAACAGGGCAACGACGTTTGTTTGAATGGATGAGATGCAATGGGTATTTGATAAGACAAACCGGGGAAAGCTATAATATGCCTACACAAAGAAGCATGGAACAAGGATTGATGGAAATTAAAGAAACTGTTATTGCCCATTCCGATGGTCATACAACTGTGTCAAAGACAGTGAAGATAACAGGTAAGGGGCAAGTGTATTTTGTTAATAAATTCCTTAAGAACAAATGAACATAGAAACATTAAACAACTGGTCACAAGCTCTTTTCCTTGTTATGTTGATTCTGGGTATCATGGCTCTCATTTGGATTGGTCTGTGTTTAATCAATCAAAAGAAGAACAGGGAATGGTAGAAAGAATATTCGGACAGGTTCCAAGCAAAAGCAACAGTTACAAAATAATATCTGTCTCCGGGATAAATGGTAAACATAGCTCTTTAGCTAAAACAGAAGCCCTGGATTCTTATGAAAAATCTTTTTACCTACAATGCTCCCATTATAGGAACAAGAACATCAAAGGGTTATTTGAGCTACACCTCCATGTTTTCAACTCAAGCCAACGTCCCGATTTAGATAATGCGTTGAAAATAATCCTCGATTGCCTACAATCCTGTAAAGCGATAGAAAATGACCGGCAATGTGTAAAGATTATAGCTGAAAAGTTTGTGGATAAGAAAAATCCAAGAATCGAATTTAAACTGATAGAAGTATGAATGAAACAAAATCCAAACGCCTGACCATCCCTATCCTACAAAAGAGATTGGACAGCGTATTCTCAGAGTATATCCGTCTTCGTGACGCAAATGATAATGGTTTCTGCAAATGTATTACTTGTGGTTCCATATGGCGCTGGCAACTTATACAGAACGGGCATTTTATAGACCGCCGGCATATCAAAACACGGTATGATGAAAGAAACTGCCACAGTCAGTGTAGTATTTGCAATATCAGACTCCGTGGTAATATAGAAAAATACAAACGCGCCATCATACAAATGTATGGTGTCTCAGTCCTGGAAGAATTGGATTCAGCAAAAAGAACTATAGAGAAGTGGACCACCTCCGACTATATGGAGAAAATTGAATACTACAAGAATGAGGTCAAAAGATTGAAGAAAGAAAAACTCTAAGACACTGTTTTCTTTTTAGATTTCACCTAAAATCATAAGAATAAAATATATCATGTCAAAGAAGACAATCCTTAAAACTGGTCCGGTAAAATGTAATTGTAGAGATTGCAAGTTAGCCGGACCCGTAATCAACCATATCTGTTACTGTCCTATTGCCGGTCATGGCAGGGCTACAGGTATAAGAATGTGTTTGCACTTTAAACAAAAGTAGATAGAGTAATGAAAGAAGGTTATATACCTATTAGCAGGCGACTATTTGAGCACCCATTTTGGTGCGAAGAGCGCGTATATTCGAGGTTTGAAGCTTGGATTGATTTATTACAAGATACAAGATTTGAAGACACGGAGGAACTTATTGGAAATAGGCTTATAACAGTTATGAGAGGACAAATCCCTGCTTCATTGCGGTATCTTGGTAATCGCTGGAAATGGTCAACTAAAAAGGTTAACTCATTTCTTGATATGCTCGTTTCAGCTAAAATGATTACAAAAGAAACACCAAAGGAAACAGGACAGACCGTTATAACTATCTGTAATTACGACAAATACAACTTTTGTTCAGAAAATGAGAAACAGCAAAAGAAACAGACAGGAAACACAGGGGAAACAGTAGGGAAACAGCAAGGAAACAATATAAAAGAATATAAAGAAATAAATAATAATATATTCTCTCAATACGCGCATACGCGTGAGAGTAAAGTTTCCGAGTTCAATCTCATGGATTGTTACAATACCCTGATATCAGACCCTGTGTGGTGGGAACCTCTGTGTATGAATAATCATATCACGATTGAGCAGTTTACTGGTAAACTACAAGAGTTTTTCCGTAAACTGCAAAACGAAGGAGAGCAAACCAAGATGGTGAAAGATGCAAAATCACACTTTGCCCGCTGGCTTTCTATTGAATTACAGAAAAAAACTATAAAAGAATCTCCATCCGGTAAAATATCAACAATGCAAGCTTCAGTAGAAGAAGCGTTAAAACTCTCACAAAATGGATAAATACGATTTAGCAATCAGGCAGGAGCGTATATCTGCCGGAAAAAATACAGTTCAGGATGTCATTGTCATAATTGGCGGAATATACGCACAAGCCGGACAGACAATTCTACCAAATGAACTTGCAACTATGGCAAATGCCTTATTTAGGGATATACAAGCCCGATATTCTTCATTAACCATGCAAGAGGTTCGTGTGGCTTTTGAGAATGGCGTACGTGGGGATTATGGAACATTCTATGGTTTAAGCATAGTTACTTTCAATAACTGGTTGAAAGCCTATAAACAGAGTGAAGAACGGTATAAAGCAGTGAAAAGTTTGAACCGTGCAAAGAACGCCTTACCAGCCCCTGGGGAGGCTTACAATAATCAGAAAATGAAAGAAATGTGTCTCCGTTATTTTGACAGTTATAAAAAAACGGGGAATCCTGGCTTTGCTTGTGTTACAGTGTACCAATTCCTGCAAAAAGAAAAGGTTATCAACCAGAGCAAGGAGTATAAATTATCAGTGATGGAAAAGGTTAGAAATTCAAAGAAAGGAAAAGGTGCATTGAAATTTCCTGATGAAATATTGGAAAATAGAATTAAGTGTGAGGCTGTTGAAATATGCCTGAAAGCCTTTTTCCAAGAGTTAATTGAAATGGATATGGAATTAAAAGATGTGATGTTATGACGTATTACCACCAATTAAGCAAAGAACAGGCAGAAGAAGCCTTGAAACTTCCTAACCGGGTATTTCAAAAGACTTTTGATAAACCGGATAATTGCGGTTACCATGGGGCACTCGATAAACAATTCGGTTGCCCTTTTTTATTTCGGTCGGAAAAAGACCGGGTAAGTATTTACCAAAGATGCAAGAAGTGTACTTGCAGGAAAGAATAATTACTTTTTGTACTTCATGATTAATTCTTTTAGTTCTTCTACTGTCATAACTTTATTTTTTTGGCGATGAATCATCGAATGGCAATTGGGACATAAAACAACTAAATCTGTTTCTGGATTAACAAACTGTTCTCCTGAATTAGAAAGAGGATTTATATGATGAACATGAATAAAGCCTCTTCCTAACTCGCCAAAGACTTTTAAGAAATTAAAATCGCAAACCATACAAGACAAACCATGTAAGGTTATTGCTTGTTGTCTTAATTTTGGATTTCTTTCATATTTAGTTGTATAAACCAACTTTTTAGTACCTTCTTTTATTTCTGTTGTATAATTATCAGCAACATAAGAAATACTTTCTTCGTTGATATCTGCTAAAGATAGAATATGATCATAAATCTCCTTTTCTATAGGACGAACAGCATTTCTCCAATAATTTGCTTTTAGATTATCTGGAATGTCTTCTAAATATATATCATTGATTTTTATAAAAACAGGATATTCAAATCTTTTAAAATCTATAATTTCAGAAAAATAATCTTCTTTGTCTGATTTAGAGTCTAGATATTGTTTACCTATAGTTGCCACACCAAAATAGTGAGGTTGATCTGTTAAACGTCGGTCTCTGTATTCATTATTAGTTATTCGTCCTTTATAATAAATAACTTTAGTTCCCGTTGTAATGTATTTCAAATAACGTTTAGGATGGTGATAAAATTCGCCAGTCTTGTCTGACCAATTTGATTCATCGTTTTCTGTGATTATAGCATAATTCATCTTTTGAAAATTATTGATTGACTTGGTAAATATAGTAAAATCAAATAGAAAATTAAATTAAATGAAAACCCCAATAACATATTATGGAGGCAAGCAACGCATGGCCGATATTATTATCTCTATGATGCCAGCGCATAAGTTGTATTGTGAGCCGTTCTTCGGAGGTGGAGCGGTCTTCTTCCGGAAACCAAAAGCTGGTTTAGAGGTAATCAACGATCATAACGATATGTTGATAAACTTCTATCTGACGGTCCAGAATGATTTTCCTCAGTTACGAGAAAGGATTTGGAATACCTTGCACTCGGAAACGATGTACTACTATGCTAAAGATGTTTGGAACGGCCGGTGTGAGGCTTCTGATATTGAGAAGGCGTGGGCGGTATGGATGATAACAAATGGGTCTTTTGCTGGTTCTATGCACGGTGGTTGGAAATGGTGTAATGGAACTTCAGGATCTCATTCTGCCGTGATGCTCAAAAGCAAACGAATCAATTTCTCAGAGCAACTAAAGAATAGACTGGATCAAGTGCAAATTTCCAGTCGAGATGCTTTAAGAGTAATTAAAGAGAGAGACTCAAAGGATACTTTCTTTTATCTTGATCCTCCTTATCCTGGTTGTGTCCAAGGTCATTATTACGGATACACACATAAGAACTTTTACGAGTTGTTATTGCTTCTTTCCACTATCAAAGGAAGGTTCATCCTATCGAACTACTGGTGTCAAACGTTCCGATATTTCGTAGCTAGATATGGTTGGAATATCAAATCAATAGAAATGGACTTGAAAGTGAATCAACAGGGTAATGGGCAGAAGGTTAAGAAACGTATTGAGATATTAGCTTATAATTATGATATAGAAAAAACATTATTTCAACATAGTAACTCATGAACATCAACTATTGCGGCTATATCCAAGCCATAGCCGACTTCAAAAAAGAACATATCAACCCACTACCCGGAGTAACAAAGGAACATACCTTACATTACTCCGGGTTATTTATTAATGACCAGGTATACAACCATCTCCTGATGCTAAAAGAAGAACTTAAAACAGCAGGATTATTCAGATTCTCTGCTAAACGGGATTTCCAAAAGGCGGAATATGAAATTGCAAAGTACAACCTGGATATGCGTTCACACGTTAATACCTCTCCTGAAATATTAGCTTCTGTCCTTCAGGATATGGAAGATTGCTTTATGAAAGATATTGATGTCTTAAAATACTCAATCAGCCAAATTATGTTGGTTCATCATATCAGCGGAACCGATAACAGGATTGCTAGCCTTGCCATGTTAATCAATATTCTTTGCCAAAGCAGCAGGGTATTGGTTAAGTTCTACAGGGAAGATGCCTATGAGGTATTCGGTATATATTCTGATAAAATGGACTTTCTTCTGCTTCCTGTGACAGAAAGATACACAGAGAAATTAGCTGCTTCCATATCCGGTAAATCGGATAGTTCTTCTGGTAATTCAAAAAGAGCTACAGAGGCATTCAATGTATTTGTAACAAAGCTGATAGACCCTGATAGATTTGAAAGGATAGCAGAGAAATATAATTAAAAGAGGCAACGCCCCGAATCACCAGTAACGCCGCCTCCCATACACGATTATGATACAAATATACTATTAACTTTTTAAATAATCGTGCCATGTTTAGTGAAATAGCAGAAATAAAATCCATCAGAGAACAGAAATCAAGACTTTCAGAAAGAGAGAAAGAGCTAACAGAGCCAATGCTTACCGATCTCAATATGATAGGGCAGCTATATGAATGGTTTAAGGAGATATTAGTAAGCCGGAATTGTCCGGGCAGGGTAGATAGTGTGACACAGAGGAAGAAGTTTATTTTTATTGTGCTTTATCTTTATTCACCAAGTACATTGGCTGGTGGGAAAATGTTGGTCGGTTTAAGAGATGCTATAGCAGAAGCAGTTCAGTTGAAAGATAAAGCGTTTATATCTCGTAATGTAAAAGTAGTTGCCTTTCGCCATCAGTATGATAAATATTTCCGGCAAGATGTTGATTGGATTTATGGTGAGATGATAACCAAGCTAAAGCTCCTCTAAGATTTTTCTCGTCTTTTTATTTTTTTTACCACAATCTCTCGGTTGTGGCTATTTCATAGGTTTATTTTTTTCTCCCCATTTATAGGCTATATACTTTTACATCAAAGAATTTAAACGAAAAATTCATACAGTATGAAAGAAAAAATTTTAGTAGCACTGAAAACGAAGTATAAGACCTTTGGGTTTGGTGATAAAGCGTTTGACGGGGTGGCTGACTACTTATCTAAAACCGTTACAGAAGAAAGTCATATAGAAACCGCTATAGGTGGGGTCGAAGGGCTTTTGAAAGCTTTTCAGGGAGACATTGACACTGTAAGAAACGAGAAATCGGGTCTACAAAAGGAACTTGATGAACTGAAAGCAAAAACAGGGAATCCAAATCCAGACCCAGAAGAAAAACCGGATATGGCGACTATTATCGCCAATGCTATTAGTGCGGCGGTGAAGCCTCTTTCTGATAAACTTACCCAGATTGAAACGGAGAAGATTCAAGCAAGCCGGCAAGAACAGATTTTGGCAAAGGCAAAGGAGTATGGCATTCCCGAATCACAAGCAAAGCGTTACGGTATTCCTGATGATGCAGACTTGGACGCTTATTTCAAGGATGCTAAACAGGAACTTGTAGACGCAGGTCTTGCAAGTGTAAAAAGCCCTGAAACCGGTGGCGATACCAAGACTGAAACCGAAGCTATCGCCAGCATGATTTCAGAGGGTACAAAAGAAATTGTTGAATCTAAAAAGTAAATTAAATGGCAGCAGGTACACATTATGACTTGACTCCGCAGTATGAACCGCAGGAGTTTTACCGTGTCGAATCTGGCGTGAGAAAGTCCGGACCGTATAAGTTGGATATTGCCAACCTTGTGGTAGGTTCTTTCTTGCCTGTGTTCACTCCGGTTCAAGTCGATTTGGTGAGGCATACGCTGGTTCCCGTTCGTAACGTAAAAGTTGTAGAAGCTTATACAACCGGGGCTGATGCTTTATCCATCAAGATTGCAAAGAAATCGCTGGCTTATGTCGGCATGTTTATTGGAAGCGGTAAGAAGGGAGCGAAGGTAACCGCTATAGATAAGGCTAATAAGGACTATGATGTCCTGACAATAGAGGCTGCTTTTGGCGAGGATATTGCAAAAGATGAAGTTCTTTTGAAGCTATCGCAGTGGATGGAACAAAGAAAAAGAATACAGCAAATTTCGTTCTTTATGATGCGAAGAAAGTTGAAAGCGATGGGGCTGTCCTCTGTACTCTTCTGATGCAGGCGTATGAAGTGAAGGAAAGCAAACTGATTCTCCCGATCCACGAGTTGGATAAGGTAGGATTGACTAGCCGTTTCCAGTTTGAGTATTAATCCTAAAAAGTTTAGATATGAATTTGACCATACAAACTTTATTTACAGATCCGCAGATTGTAAAAGCGGTGATTGACCGTGTGCTCCAACTGAGATTGGATACAATCTACTGGAAGCAGTACGGTGATTTCTTGGAAACCAAAACCCGTGTTTTCAAAACTTATTTGGGTACTGTTACGGGTGTTGTCGCTGGCTCCATTCTTGGCAAGAACGACCAGAAACCTATTCGTGAAAGACGTAACCTTGGAAGTGGCTACACGGAGATTGCTTACTTGGGCGACCGCTATCAGATGGATATAGAACGCTTATCACAGTTGCAGGATATCATTGACAAGTTCAATGCTGCCAACACTGCCGATCAGCGTACAATCTTGCAGGAAATCATAGACTTCATCGTTGATGACTACCGCCAGATTCTTCTTGCTCCACATAAGCGTATGGATATCGTTGTTCCTGAATTGCTGATGACTGGGAAGTCTGTCGTTTATATGGCGGATAACAAGGAAAATATCGAACTGCTTAATATTGAGTTACCGTTCCATTTTCTTACTCCTGATGCTTCAGTAAAGAATGCGTTTATTTCCTACTTACAGCAGGAGATTCAAAAGCTGAAAGCTAAATATGGTGTGTTCTCCAAGATGATAATGTCTCGTGGTACATTTATGAAGAACATTGTAGGTGCTTCCGAGTTCGGGGATAAGTTCAAGATGATTCTTGGTGAACGCGAGTTCATGGTTAACGCGGGATTGGTAACTGACCAAATGGCATCCAGCGTATTTACGGGTATTGGTCTTCCTGCAATCGAAATCAAGGAAGATTATGTAGAAAATCAGAACGGAGAGAACGTACAGATTTATACGGATAACCGTATTACGTTGTTGCAGACTGATAAGGTGATGAAAATGCGCCACCATAAGCCGTATGTAATGACTGACCCCGTACCGGGACGTTCTTATAATACAGCAGAAGGTCAGATGTCCGTATGTAACTATCGTGACGAAGAGGGTAGATATATGGAGTACACAGCAGAGTGGATTCCTGAATTTACAACTCCGAACAAGATTGTGAATATCGATTTGTCAACCATGAACGCTATCCCAGAGGGATAAGGAGGATTCTATGAAGATTAAAGTGATTGATATTTTCCGCGACAAGTTTACAGGCGAAGTGTACAATCCGGGTACAGTTCTTGATTTTGAAGACGAAATCCGCGTAAAAGACCTGTCGGGACGTAAGCTTGTTGAAGTCATTGAAGAGAAGAAAGCCTCTAAGGGAATTATTCTCTTCGAACAGGAGTTTGAAAAAAAAGACGTTGTAGAAGCATTGAAGTCTATAGGTGTCTCTGTAACTGCAAATATGAGAGAGGGAACACTTCTTTCTAAAGCTAGTGAATTAGACGAAGAAAAGACTTCCGCTTTGAAAGAAGCATTAGGTATCGAGTGATGATGGTAAACGACTACATACAACAAAAGTTCCAGACTTTTGGCATTCAATTGTCGGAGGCTGACCTTTTGGATATGTGTCTTACCTTGAAAATAAGCGGAGAGGATGAGATGAACGAGGATTGCTACAATCGTGTCTCTGTAGCGATGGCGAAGTTCATCCCCTCTCTATTACTTCGTGCAACCTCAATCGGGGAAAGCGGTTTTTCTATGTCTTGGAACATCCAAGGTATTAAAGACTATTATTCTTTCTTGTGCAAAAAGTACGGATTGAAAGATGAACTCAATACCGATAAACCCAAAGTCAAGTTCTTATGATATTCGCCCCACATAGATTAATAGTCAAGGTCGTGTCCGGTCCGTCATTTGACGAGGATATGAACCCAATTTCCCCGAAAGAGGATTGGGCTGATTTCGGTTCCTGCCGGTGCGATGATAATGGCGTGATGAAGCAAATCTCCGTAAACGGGGTAATGTATGACTATAATTATCATGTGGTCTATGAGGGCGAGAGGATAAATGCAGGTATCGAGGTGAGAATCCTGGACGGAGAAAGCGTGAGAGCTGAAGGAAAGGTTATCAAGTCCGGTAAGTCTAACTATTTCAAGTATGCGGAAATATGGCTGTAGATTTTGACTTTTCAGATGTTGATGCGGTCTTTGATGAGTTCAAAAGGGAAGTCAAAAGCGCTATGACTGAGGTGGGAGAGGAAGCCGTTCAATATGCTAAGGATAACGGAGACTATCAGGATCGCACAGGAACTCTTCGAAAATCTAACGAATACGAGGTTGACGAAACGGGATTGACGCTGAAGAATGAGACGGAATACGCATCCTACGTGGAAGCTAAAGGATTTGAAGTTTTAAGTGGTACCGCTTTAGAAGCGGAGAGGCTTTTAAAAGAGAAATTTGAATGATAACAACAGGTGACATAGAAACTATTCTGGTTCGGGACTTGAAACTGTTTGGCATCCCTACGTATAAGAAGGATGCTATTTTGGAAGGTAAAGTAACAGAAGAAAGGATAGACATTATTCCAAAAGAGTTTAAGCCTAGTAAATTCTGGGTGAAGGGCTTTGTGGATGTGAATTTCTGTGTTCCTGATATTAACGGTATGGCAGATAAAAAGAGATTGACCGAATTAGAGCGGCAAGCTGCAGATTTACGTTCTGTCTCCTTTTTTGAAGGTTTTACCTATCGTTATAAAGTTTATTCGACAAATCAAGAGAAAGATACTCAGTTAGAGTGTCATTTTGTGAATGTAAAAATAATGTTTGAAATTTTAAATGTAAGATGATTATGGCAGGAAAGCAAATCGTAGTAGTGAACCTCATTAAATTGGAGGTGGCTCCTATTGGAGCAGATGGTGCAGAAGGAACAACTTTTGAAGAAGTTCCAGTAGTACATGAAGACACTTTTACTTATGAAGATGAAGACCCAGAAGTGAAGGACTACAAAGATGTGAATGGTGTTATTTATTATACAACCAAGAAGCCTGGTGCTGTTCGGGTTAATGCTTCAATTGGACGGTATGACTTGGAAACTAAAGCAAAGTTCCAAGGAGGTAAGTATACACCGGGCGCAGAAGGTAAGCCTGGTACATGGGAGAGGGCAGAACATGTTGAGTCAAAAGAGTTCACAGTTCGGGCAACAACAGAAGATGGTGTACATATTATTTTCCCTCGTGCAGACGTTAGGGCATCTGGTAAGGAAAATGAAAAAGCAATTGGCTTATCATTAGTATTTACAGCGTTGAAGCCTACTAAAACGGGAGTTCCTATCGAACGCTGGGAAGACGGAGAAGATACCACTCCACAGGGTTAAGAATTGTATGTTATAAAACGAGGGTGAGCAATCACCCTCTAATTTTTAATCTATGAATGAAGCAGCTAAAAATATATCAGAATTACTTTTCGGGACCTACAGCAAGATTATCGTCATAGGCGGAAGGGCTTATGTGATGAAAGCTCCAAGCATTAAAGTAATAACCAGGGCAACAAGATATTTAAGCCTCGTTGATATCCCAGATGGCATCACAGTCCCGGAAATGATGAAAATAGTCTCAGAGCACTCTAAAAACATTGCAAAAGGACTCTCTTATCTGATAGTCGGTGATGTGAAAGATTATGAGGATGAATCAGAAAAGGTATTCCGACAAATACTTTTAGGAACACATGAAGAATTATGTTCTGCTTTTCTCGCCGCTTTTGAGTTGATAGCTGGACGAGATTTTTTTCAGTGTGCCGGCTCAGTGATGGAGCTGGCAAAGATGATAGCAAAAACAAGATAGTAGGCGGGGAGACCATCACAGGACAGATAGCTTCATTTATAGAAAATCTGAATCTTTCCTACAAAGAAGTTTATGAAGAATTACCTTATTTATTACTTGTATTGATGATGGCTGATAAGCCGAGAACGGTTTATGGGGATGGAGAAAAGACTGAGGTTAAGAAGATGTCAGGAAAAGAGCTGTTAAAACAGAAAAGAGGATAACTAAAAGCCCGGTACAATGAAGTGACTGGGCTTTTCCTTTAGATCTTTTTGTTCGTATGTTTAGAAAGATACCATTAAGCGAACATAAATAAGGCACTACTTAATAAAATAAAGAGAAGGATAACGCTTGCGCAACCTCCATTATTTGTACTTGGAATGTTTCCATTCAATTTATCGACATAATCCTTTGCTTCTTTTAATCCTATATTTTTGGCCTCTTTGTAGTATTTGACGGCTTGTAATTTGCCTTGTGTTCTAATGATATTTAGAATTATATCATCTTCAGTTTGATTCTCACTATCAATATAAGCTTCACCCGCTTTGAATTTATTTCCACATTTTAGACAAGTGATCTGCACATCCTTACTACCAAGAGTACCTGCCAGCAAGCCAATTCCACCAGCTACAACAGCTCCGGCAAAAGCTTTTCCGCCGCTAAACCCTTTTTGCTCAGCGTGTATTTCCCGTGAATGGCATTTAGGGCAGCAAAGGTACTCTTCTTTTTTAGGCGCGGGCTGATTTATCGGATTGCCACAATGTGGACAGCTTGCTGCCTTATCACTTATTTCTTTACCACATTCGGGACAGTTTATTAGTGCCATAATTAACGGTTTCTATTTATAATAACATTCATAAGACCGACGATTTCATTAACTGTTTTACCATCTTCACCAAGCTCAATTCTCATAATGGGTTCAGATAAATTATTTATATTGATAATAACAGTGTAATTATGATAAGTCTTGTCTGCTTCTTGGATTGTTGTAGTAGTTTTTGAAGCAGTGCTACCACCAATAACAGCCCCTGCACCACCTAAGAGAACATCTCCAACTACTGCACGTTTAACCATATTACCACTATTTGTCTTAGTCTCTTGAGTAACTTTTCCTTTTATGACTTTAGGGGAGTCACTAAAAGTGCAGCTAAGAATATCATTCATTGATAAGTCTTTTCCGCAAATCCAAATACGATTTGCTTGTTCAAAAGCTATTATTTCTTTATCGAGGTTTAAATCCCCAAGTTTGATTACTTTGGCGGGTTCTCCGTATTTTGATGTTAATTCATAGAGGGTAGAGTTATAAATAGATTCTTTGGCTGCTATTTCAGCTTTTCTGCGTTCGGCTCTTTCTTCATTGATTTTTTTTAATTTTTCTTGTGTCTTTTGACTTTCATTATTTATCCATATAAGGGCAACTACAGCAGTAACAAAAAATGCTACTAAAATCCATCCTAAAATAGTCCATCCAAGCACAAAAGATATGATACATAGAAATATAAAAAAAAGAATCCACCCCATAAAGTGTATTTTTTAATATTAAACAATATACAAATATATATACTACCTTTAACTAATCAACTATTTTCAGAAGATTTTCTAAGTCAGAGCGTGATTTTATTGTGTAAACTATCCCTTTGTGCTCAATTTTAGCCCTCTTTTTGCTTTAGTTCGAGTTTAGTACTGCAGGGGGAGCTGTTACAGTAGTTTTATTGTTTCTAATTTAGTATAAAAGGGTAATAACTTATAAAATAAACATAAGGCTACCGAAGCCTATTAAAATAAGTAGTAGAACGGAACAGCCTTTGTTTTGTTTGATTTCAATATTATATTTTCGGGAGATTTCGTTAAGATAATCCATAATGTTTTCAAACTCATGATTAGTCTTGGTTTTACATAAATCAAATGCCTTTTCGAATTGATTATTTCGTAGTAAATCAGCAACGTCTTTCTCTAACTCCTTTTTCGCATTTTCTCCAATTTCTATTAGAGCTTGTCCGGCCTTGAAGTTATTACCACATTTTAGGCAAGTAATTCTAACCTCTTTACTTCCGTCTGTACCAGCAAGTAGCCCAATGTTACCAACGAGAAGAGCTCCGGCAAATGCTTTCCCTCCGCTGAACCCTTTTTGTTCGGCATGAAGTTCGCGTGAATGGCATTTAGGACAGCAAAGATATTCTTCCTCTTTAGGTACAGGCTGATTCATTGGATTGCCGCAATGAGGACAACTTGCCGCTTTGTCACTTATTTCTTTACCACATTCAGAACAGTTTATTAGTGCCATAATCATTTTGTTTTTCTTACAAAAATACCTTAAAAATCAATTTCTCCAAACAAATTCATGACAATAACGCAATTGTCACGAATCTGCTTCTAAAAAATTACCATTATACCTTTCATGTAGGTAGTTTTACATCAATCTTGCCACAATCTCATGGTTGTGGCAAATTACAGGAAGAAAAATAAGACTATCACCAATGGCGAAGGTAATTTTGATGAATTAAATAAAAAGGTATATGGCAAAACTTGAATTTAAAGTAACTGCGAATCGACAGCCTGTTGATGATTTATATAAATCTATTGATAGATTAGAGAAACAGGTTAAAGGTTTGGGGAAAACTGATTTAGGGCTTGAGAATTGGAACAAACAGTATGAAAGGTTCAAACGTGAGTTAAAAGAAAAAGCGGATGAAATAGAGATGTTAAAAGCTAAAATTGCCTCTTTTAATAATGTGGGTGATAGGAAGGGGCTGGATAATCTAGTTTGGCAATTAAATACGGCAAAGAATGAGTATTATGCTTTAGCGCAAGAAGCCGCCAATACCGCCAACACGATTGATCAAAATTTCAAGAAGAGGATTTTTGATGCTTCACAGGCAGTCAATAAATTTACGGAGGATATAATCAATCAAAAGGGTACGATAAAAGAGATTGAGGTTGATGTTAGGCGATTGGGAGATGCTTATAAGGATGCGGCGAAAAATGCGCCAATGTCAGCGACAAGTAAGCTTTCTGAATATAATGCAGCAAAACGATCGTTAGAGGAAGAACGTGCGGCTTTGTTTGAATTGACTCAAGAGCAAGCCAGAGCGCGTTTATCAGTTCAGGATTTGAAGAATGAATATGCTTTATATGGTAATAACTCTGGAAAGGTTACATCTGCAAACGAAGATATAACAGGGTCATTAAAGCACATGATTTTAACTGTTGCTGGTGCGGGTGCTATCAAGGATTTTATTTCGAATGTCTTGAGTGTTGCAGGTGATTTTCAGAAGATGGAAGCCGTTTTAACAAACACTCTTGGAAGTTCGTCTAAGGCAAAAGAAGCTATGGATATGTTGGCTGATTTTGGGGCAACTACCCCTTTTCAGGTTGACGAGTTGACAAACTCATACGTAAAATTAGCTAACCAAGGATTTACACCGACAGCGGAAGAAATGCGCAAATTGGGGGATTTGGCGAGTTCTACGGGTAAATCTTTTGATCAGTTGTCAGAGGCTATTCTCGATGCTCAAACTGGAGAATTTGAGAGACTAAAAGAATTTGGTATTAAAACATCTAAAAATGGAGATGAAGTAACATTTTCCTTTAAAGAACAGCAAACCACAGTAAAAAACACGGCTTCAGCTATTCGTGAGTATATTCTCTCTTTAGGAAATTTAGAAGGTGTAGTCGGTGCTAATGAGAAAATAGCGGCAACGTTTGCCGGGAGATTATCCAATATTCAAGATGAATTGGTAAATCAATTTAGACTTTTTGGTGAGACATTTAATTCTGAACTGTCATTAGGAATAAATGCTACCGCTGCTATAACTAAAAATTTGGATAGTCTTATTCCTGTAATTGGCGGAGTGGTAACCGCTTATGGGAGCTATAGAGCTGCGGTTCTAGTCGTAAATGCGGTTCAGGAGGCTTCTAAAATTCAGAAAAAGGCTAAAGATTTTTTGCAATATGCGCGAAATGCTAATATCGCTATCGCCGCCCAAAAAGCCTTTAATCTTTCTTCAAAGGCGATGGTTTGGCCAGCCCTAATTTCCCTTGTTGTAGGCTTGGGAGCCGCAGTCTATATGTATGCGAAAAAGACAAATGAGGCTACAGGTGCTCAAAAACGCTACAATGATGCAGTTGAGGAGTCCGAAAAAAGCGTATTGTCTGAACAAAGGGAATTAGCAAGGCTAAAAGGGGAATTAGCTGCTACAGTGAAAGGCTCTGATGAGTATAATAAAGTCCGGGATGAGATTGTGTCAAAATATGGAAAGTACAATGCTGGATTAAAAGAGGAGATCGACAATGTTGGGCTTTTGGATACGACTTATCAGAGTTTGACTGAATCCATTCAACAATCATTTGGAGCTCGTCAATATGAGAAGTTTAAGCAAGAACAAGGGGCTGCGCTTGACGAGGTGATGGCTAAGAATTTAGGGAAAATACAGGATAGATTATATAAAGATCTTGGAGATGAAGAGGGTGCAAGGGTTTATACCAAGATTAGAAATGCCCTTCTGGAAAGGAAAGAATTGGACGATGAAATTAAATCTACACTTAATGAAGTTCAAAATAAAGGAACGATCCTTGCTGATTCTCGTGTGGATTCATATATAAGAAATATAAGGGATGCCCAAGCTGTTACAGATGAATTTGATGAAAAAGCGCGTAATAAGTTTGGTATAGGAAAAGGGGAAAATTCGAATAATAATTCTGGTAATAATACAAAAACTACTATCTCCCCCAACATAACCCAGGAAATCGCCGATACCACCAAGAAAATAGCTGACCTTAACCAACAGATCAAAGATCTTCGTAACGGCAAAGGTAAGGTAGATGAGGGAAAGACAGTTGAGGAGACGATCAATGCCAAGATCTCAGAGTTAAGTAATGCCGAAAAAGCGTTGGAAACGTTGACAGGCAGGGACAAGGATGCCGCCAAAAAAGCCGAGGACGAACGTAAGAAGCAAATCGAAAAACAGAAAGCCATCAATGAGCAATTGTTAGACCTTCGTCGCCAGAATCAGCAAGCCGAGATCGACCTTATGGCAGAAGGCTCAGAGAAGAAGATCGCCCAGATAGAATTTGATTATGACAATGAAATTGCCGCCATTTTTACAAAAGAAAAAGAATGGAAAGACGCACAAGACGGCGAGTTGACAGGAGTTCAGATTAAAGAGATACGCGGGGCTTTGACTAATGCTTGGGTTAAGAAGGAGAAGGGAGTGGCTGCCGTTGATAATGAACAACGCGATGCTGAAAATAAGGCTATGGATGAGTACCTTATTAAATATGGTGAATATCAAGATAAACGTCTTGCTATAACCCGAAAATATAAAGATTTGATTGCAAAAGCTACTACTGAGGGCGAGAAAAAATCTTTAGACAAAGATATGATCAGAGCCTTGTCTGACCTTGATATAGAAGCCAACAAGACCACATCTGCTATCAGCCATTTGTTTGATGACATGAGTCACAAGACGGTAGCTGATATGCGAACTATTGCCGATGAGGGAGAGAAAGCTCTTGAATTCCTACAAAACGGACAATGGGATGCGACTGCAGGTGTAAGGCTTGGGATATCTGAAGAAACGTTCAAAACTTTGAAGGATTCTCCGGAGGAATTAGATGCTATTGCTAACGCTATTGTTGGCATTCGAAATGAGGCAGATCAGTGTGATACTTCTTTTAATAAGGTCTCTAATGGGCTCAAAAAAGTGTTTTCGGCTGATAATGATTCCATAAAGCTGAAAGAAGGATTAGCCGAGATAGAGGCTGGTATGAATGAAATCATGCAGTCTGGTCAATTCCTTTCAGATGCGTTCTCCAAGTTGGGGGATTCATTCGATAGCCCTGCCTTAAAAGGCGTTGCTGAAGGTCTTAATGTGGCGATGGATGCAATGAGTTCTGCAATGGATGGAGCAAAAGCTGGTGCAATGTTTGGGCCTATAGGAGCGGCAGCTGGTGCTGCTGTAGGTGCAGTAACTTCACTGGTATCCTCTTTTGCCAAGATTCATGATGCTAGAAATGAAAAACGGATTCAACGTTTACAAGATCAGATTGAAGTTTTAGATAAATCATACGAGAAGTTAGGGCGCTCAGTTGAAAATGCTTATTCTACAGACGCCTCTAATCTCATTGACCAGCAAAATAAAATGCTGGAACAACAAAAACTTCTAATTCAACAACAAATTGCTGAAGAAGAGGATAAGAAGCATACCGATGATGACCGTATCAAAGAATGGCAGGACCAACTTGACGAAATTAACGAAACGATTGAGGATAATAAAGCAAAAGCTCAAGACGCCATCTTCGGTGCTGATGTCAAGTCGGCTATCGACGATTTTGCAAATGCTTATGTTGATGCTTGGGGAGCGGGTGAAGATCGCGCTAAATCGATGAAGGACACTGTCAAGAAAATAATTAAGGGTGTTATCGTTGAAATGATGAAAGCAGACTTGGCACCGACAGTACAAGCCTTGCGGGATAAAATAGAATCTGCTCTGTTGGATGGTATTATTTCCGACTACGAGCAAAGCGAACTGGACCGGTTGATTGAACAGGCAACATCTAATATGGATTCAAAATATTCCTGGGCAGATAAATATTTGAATGGAGATGAGCCAGACTCTGCATCCCGCGAAGCGACTACAAAAGGTATTGCATCTATTTCTCAGGATTCTGCAAATGCAATTGATGGTAAAATGTCCAGTCAGCTTATATTTTTAGATAAAACGCTATTAGAAGTTACAGGAATTCGTGAACAGATGTCATTCATCCGTGAGTTACAAGTAAGAGGTTGGGAAGATGTACGGGTTATTCGGGAATTATCCGGTAAAGTATCGGATAACACAAATAGGATTGCAGAACTTTCGAGTAGGATTGCAGACGCTTCAGAAAAGATAGAGGCTAATATGTCCAATGCAGCGAGAGGGATACAAGATATGAAAGATAGTGGAGTAATGTTAAGAAGATAGATATATGGAAACAGTAAACGATATAATGAAATCAGCACTTCAATTAGGTGCTTGCAATAAATCAAATGGTGTGACGGATTGGAAAAGCCTTGTATGGTTGTTCTTTTCTCCGCAGGGGCGTGAATTTTGCCAAGAACGTAATTTCCCGTCACTTCTTATGTTCCGTGGTATGGCTGAACATGTGAAGCCCCATGGTGTATATGTTGATGCCGGAAAGATAGAAAAGTCTAATCCCGGAAATATAGGAATTATAGGCAATACTCATGCTGTAATCACAGTAAACGACAATACAAAGGTTCACAAGGTGATTCTTATGCACGGTGCAAAAGCTAAGATAAAAGCGAGTAATTATGCCGTTATCCTGCTTGTAAACATCGGTAACTGTGAAGTAGAAATCGAAAAAGACAATACGGTAGCGATTTTATGAAAGGAAGACTTTACATAGATGATATTGATGCTTACGTCCAGTATGGGATATGGATTACTGAGGGCGGGTATAATGACCTGCTGTCTTTCCCAGACCTATCCGATCCGGAGAAAAACGACTGGCCGGAAGAGGACGGTGTAGAGGTGGACCTTGAAGACCCTGTTCTGAAATACAAAGAGGTATCGATAACGTTTGTTTCTTCTGTTCCCTTCCGGTCCGCTTATGATTTCATTTATAAGTTGTCGGAACCGGGATATCACACGTTCCGCATTCCTTCACTGAATCGGGAATGGCGGTTCCGCCTACTTTCACATCCAACGAATGAGGATTGGGATACATTGACATCACTTACGTTGAAGTTTTCTGAAGACCTGCCTGTTCGCCCGGCAAGCATCGAGCCGGCAGGATGTGGCGTCCTCATACCAAAGTCAATGTATGAAATAGACGGTGTTTCACTTGATAAATATGGCGTGGTAGTAGAAGAAGGCTTGGATGAGATACTTAAGTCACCGACCGTAAAGCAAAATCTTGCAAAAACGTTTACCGGTAGTGACGGCCGTTTGTACGACGCTGAACATTTAGTCTTTCAAAGCAAGGATGTAACCCTCAAATGCGTAATGATAGCTAATTCTATAGAACGTTTCTGGAAGTGTTACGACGCATTCTTTCATTCGCTTATTCAACATGGTGAACGAGTGTTGTTTTGCGATTGGAGTTATGAAGAATACCCCTGCTACTACAAGAAATGCTCTGGCTTTAATATCGCAAGCCTGACCGGTCGGTTTATCGTTGAATTTAATTTAACCCTTGCATTTACGGTTTACCGGGTGAATGAACAGGATTTCCTTCTTGCAACAGAGGACGATGAATTAATAGTGACAGAGGACGGAGAATATTATATAGACTTAAAGGAATAAAGATATGCCGATTAAAAGAAGAAAAATATCAGAACTGGAAGAAGCTAAGGATTTGACCGGCTTTTTTACGATAGGTTACCGGATATTAAACGGAGCAAAAAAAAGCGTTAAGTATGGGCTTGGCTATATCTATGCTACTTACCTTGATATGTTGCAAGCAATAAAAGACTTGCGGGGTTTAGAAGCGACAGTTGAAGAAAATGAAGAAGAGCGTGAAACTGCCGAAGGCCAACGCAAAGCGTCTGAACAATCTCGGCAAACAGCAGAGACAGCAAGAGGTACCGCCGAAACTGCAAGAAAAAATGCCGAGACAGGACGTGTGAATGCTGAGTCTGCTCGCGTTACTGAGGAAGGAAAACGCGTGACTGCTGAAAGTTCCCGTGTGACTGCTGAGAATAATCGAGTGTCAGCAGAAAACACCCGCGTTAGTCAGGAGAATGCCCGCAAAACGGCAGAAACAGGACGTGTTGAAGCCGAAAAGAGTCGCGTAACGGAAGAGGGTAAACGGGTTGCTTCTGAGACAGGACGTGTGAATGCTGAGTCTGCTCGCGTTACTGCGGAAGGAAAACGCGTGACTGCTGAAAGTTCCCGTGTGACTGCCGAGAATAATCGAGTGTCAGCAGAAAACACCCGCGTTAGTCAGGAGAATGCTCGCAAAACGGCAGAAACGGGGCGTGTTGAAGCCGAGAAAAAACGTGTAACAGCAGAAACAGAAAGGGTAAATGCAGAGTCTATACGAGTAACAGAAGAAGGTAAACGAGTTACGGCAGAATCTTCCCGTGTAAATGCAGAAAAGGGTAGGGTTATGGCAGAAACGGGGCGTGTGAATGCAGAAAAGACTCGCGTAACAGCCGAGACGGAAAGGGTGGGTGCAGAAACTACCCGTGTTACAGAGTTTGCAACTATAAAGCAAAATGCCGAAGCTGCAACAAAGAATGCAAATGACGCAGCGGATAAAGCCAATAAAGCTGCAGATGGTATTTCTGCTGCTTTAGATAAAAAAGTAGATAAAGTTTCAGGTAAAGGACTTTCTACGAATGACTATACGACAGCAGAAAAAACGAAGCTGTCTGGAATAGCTGCAAATGCGAATAATTATACACATCCTTCTGCAACAGCATACGCCTCTGGGCTGTATAAAATTACAACAAACAATCAAGGGCATGTTGCATCTGCAATCAAAGTGGTAAAAGCTGATATCACAGGTTTAGGCATTCCTGCTCAGGATACGGTTTATACGCATCCTGTAACTCCTGGGAATAAACACATCCCAGCTGGAGGAAAATCCGGTCAAATTCTTAAATGGTCAGCAGATGGTACTGCTGTTTGGGCTAATGAGAGTAGCGCTCTTTGTCCTTATAGCGTTGGTGATATATTTATTACTAAAAGTTCTGCAAATCCAGCTACGGCTTGGCCTGGAACAACATGGAAAAAATTAGAAGGTAGATTTTTATTTGGAACATCTGGAAGCGAGGCTTCTGGTGGTACTGGAGGAGCAACGGAAGTGGCTTTGTCTACTGCGAATTTGCCAGCTCATAATCACAGTGTATCAACATCTATATCTTCTGGAGGTAATCACTCTCATAGTACTAATGCACACTCTCACTCAACTGTATCACATAGTCATACAGTATATCCCCATTATCATCATATATTTTCATCTAATGCTACTTCTGCAGGAACTTCTCATAATTTAGGTTCTGCTAGTTATGTTGCTGCACAAGCTCTTACGAGTGACTGGAGTGAGAATTATGCAATGAGACAAGGAACAAATATGGCTTCGGTGGGAATGAGTAGTGCTAATGATGGTTCTAATACTGGTAGTGCAGCTCCTTATACAAATACATCAGCCGTGACAGTTAATAGTGGAGGAGATCACTCTCATTCTGCTTCCAGTTCATGCTCCAATACTGGTTCAGGAAATGCATTTAGCATATTGCCTTCTTATATTAAAGTTCATATGTGGGAAAGACAATCATAATTAATTAAAATATATATGGAAAAGTACATTTATTTGGATAGAGAACACGCAAAAAAAGGAGTTTCCCTTGTTTTTGCAGCTTGTGAACAACGAATTGAAGATTATCAAAAGATGTTTGATAATAAAGCTATCGAGTTTATAGGGGAAGACTTACCTCATTATATTACTTATGTAAAAACGGATGATGTAGAATACGTTCGGGAGGCTACACGTGAGGAACAATATCAAAACGGGTTGATAGAACTCGCACCGGGAGAAGCTTTCATAGATGGTAAAATAATTCTTTTTGACCCGTTAACCCAAGTAATAAAGGGAAACAAGGTTGTAGAAAAAACAAGGGAACAACTGATTCATGAAAATATTATTTCTTACGATTCCGAAAAGACGAAAGCAAGAAATATTCGTAAAATATATTTAAAGGCACTTGATTTATATGATAAAGCAGTATTGCGAGGGGACATAAATGAATCTGCCGAGCAAAAAGAACAGAGAGACACATTCCGTCAAAGCTGGCTGGATCTACCATCTCAATATATAGACATTACAATACCTATAGAAAATTTATATCCAGCTGTGCCTGATTTTATTAGTTATTTTAATTCTTAATTAAACTTTGAAATGGAAAAATTAATCAATCAAGGTTGGGAATGTCCAAAGTGCAGTAGAATATATTCTCCTACAACTCCAATGTGCTTGCATTGTGTTCCGGGTAGGATTGAAACTATAACCACAACAGGGACAGGTGGCACAAATATATCTGAGCTCCTAACAACAGGAGCTACTGCAAATAGTATCAAGGATATTTCTCAATCCGAACGTGCAAGATGCAAAAATGAAGTTTCAAGAGGTGGCTCATTGGAAGGAACAAGATTTGCATAACAGATAAATTGAACTCAAATGATAATCTACGATAAAACAGGTAAACAAATACTCGACATACAGGTAGACGATAGCAGCTACCGGTATCGTGCAATTAAACAGGGGGATAAGGTTTATCTTTATTTCTCCCTGACTGAACATGTAGAAATACCTTTAGGTGCCTATATTGACTATCAGGGACAGCGTTATATCCTTGCTAAGCCGGAGAACTTAACAAAGCACTACAGCCGGAATATAGAATACTCTGTCGAATTTTGGGGATGGTGGGAGTTACTGTACAGAACAAAATACAAGCTACTTTCTGAGAAGCCTCACAAGTTAAAATTCTCATTGACTGCAACCCCTAAAACCTTCATGCAGTTACTGATTGACAACTTGAATTTGCACGATTCGGGCTGGAAACTTGGGACCTGTATCGAAGCTACAGAAAAACTGTTGTCTTTCTCTCATGAGGATTGTATGTCTGTCCTTAATCGTTTTTGTGATGAGTTCAATACAGAGTTTGAATTTGAAGGAAAGACTGTCCATTTCTGCAAAGTTGAGAAGTTTAAAGACAGTCCGATACCGCTCAGTTACGGCCGTGGGAAGGGCTTTAAATCCGGTGTCGGCAGGACCAATCAGGGTGATAAGTCTCCAGTGACTTTATTATATGTCCAAGGCGGTGAACGTAACATTGATAGGACTAAATACAATAGCCCAACCTTACTTTTACCTAAAGGACAGGAGTTGGAATATCAAGGTAGACGTTACAAGACGGACCCGGATGGTATGTATATCACCCGTGCGGATAAGGACCTTGTGACTTTTAACGAGGACAGTTACGACGCATCAAATATTTATCCAAGCAGAGTTGGTGAAGTGACTGGAGTTGAAACAGAAGCGAGCACGGATTCAGAAGGTAAACCCGTCACCTTCTATAATATCATCGATACGACGATACCGGATGCCCTTAATTTCCGCGATTGCCGCCTTGATGGTAATACAGCAACAATTATCTTCCAAAGCGGCAAGCTGGCAGGACGTGAGTTCGACATCATGCAGTCAAAAGATGATTTGACCGGCTATGACCATGCAACGCGGACATTCAAACTTGTCTCCATGCAGGAAGACGGCATGAACTTGCCGAATGAACACCTTTGCCCGTCTGTAGGCGATAAATATGCAGTATTCAATATATCTCTGCCGGAAGCATATGTTTGTGATAATGTGACCAAGTCTGGTGCAAGCTGGGATATGTTCCGCGAAGCTGCTCAATACATGTATGAAAATGAGGATAACCCTTTTACGTTTAAAGGTGATTTGGATGGTATTCATGCAAAAAAGAACTGGCTTGAAATTGGTGGTAAGCTGGTTCCTGGAGGCTATGTTTTATTCAGCGATGAGCAATTTCAACCTGAAGGTATCAATATCCGTATAACAGGTGTAAAAGACTATATCAATAAGCCGTATAGCCCTGAATTGGAGTTGTCTAACACTCCGGTGTCCGGTTTAGTCTCTTCCGACTTAGGCAAAATTGACGCCAACGAAGTTACAGATGCAGACAAGCATAAGCAGTCTATCCAATACACAAAACGTAGGTTCCGTGATGCTCAGGAAACGATGACCATGTTGGCTGATGCTTTGCTTACAAACTTCTCAGAGTCAATCAATCCTATTGCCGTTGCTACAATGCAGATGCTTGTCGGTGATGAGAGTTTACAGTTCCGGTTCGTAAACTCAAAGACGAACCTTACAGTAGTGAATCTGAATGTTACATACAATAAAGATTCAAAGATACTGTCTGTTCCGGCAGGAATATTGCAACACATGACATTAGGTATTAAAGATATTTCACCTGTGCATAAATATAAGTTTTGGAGTATGGGTTCCTATGCTTCACCGCCTCTCGTTGATGTGGAAAAGAAGTATTACCTGTATGCAAAATGTAGCAAGGATAACGAAACCGGAACATTCCAGGTAAGTGATAAAGCCATAGCACTCGAAGGAGAAGCCGGCTATTACCATTTCCTTGTTGGTGCATTGAATAGTGAATACGACGGTGAAAGAAGTTATGTATCCCTTTATGGGTCCACGGAGATATTGCCAGGACGTATTACAACAGATAAGATAGTTTCGACAGACGGAAAAACTTATTTTGATTTGGTAAACGGCATCATATCAGGACGTATCAAATTTATATCTTCTGATGATACAGTAAAGGATATTGGAGATTTGGCTGGAAATGATAAAGTTTCCTTGGCTGATTTGGATGGTACAATAATAAATGGAGATAAGATAAAAACACATTTAATAGACGTGGACAGTCTCTATGTTAAGCATATAAAAGGTGGTACTGGTGACTTTTCAGGAGAAATATGCGCAACTGTTCAGTATTTAAAAACAATACCCGATAATGGAACAATAAATGATGGGGCACTGATATTAGGAGCTGGAGATTATATCCTTCCAGAAATAGAAGATGGATTTTCACGCGTTGTTCGTTGGGCTGCTCCGCTGGTCACTAAAATGCCTATGCCTACTAAATTTGTCGCAGAGAATAGTAATGTGTTGATATTGCCTAATGGAGATTACTTTTCGTCAACAACTTCCTTCTCTTTTGACATCGGAGGAACCTCAGGTGACCTTATTGGATATAAGGATTACAATGGCAAAACTTATTGGCTTGCGTTAAAACACGAATTAGGAGAATTTTAATATTGAGACAATCATGAAAGTGATATACAACAACATCATTCCCTTTCCTGGATTCAAAGCGATAAACATCTTCGGGGTAGTATTTGCTCGGAAAGGTTCTTCCTTATCAGAGGAGCAAAGGGTACATGAGGCTATTCATACAATCCAGATACGCAAATTATTGTACATAGGGTTTTACATATTCTACTTTTTAGAATGGGTAATTAAGCTTTTCATGTATAAAGATGCCTATTCAAATATCAGTTTTGAGAGGGAGGCTTATTCCAATCAGGAGGATGTTGAGTATTTAACAAAGCGCAAGCGATACGCATGGTTTAAACTGATATAGACAATTGTAGTAAACTTATATATTAAATGAAATGGCAGATATGAATACAATACATGCGGCTCTTGAAACAGGCAAGGGCATAAGTGAGTTTGGAATGATGGCAATAACGGCAGGCTTTTTTCTTGTGTTATCAGCCCTGATGATGATTGCCTGCTTCCGGTGGTTTATGAAGATGATAAACGATATGCTTGTAGCGCAAAAGGACACGATGAAACAGTTACTTGATGAAACGAGAACACAGAATGACCGGTTAAATGACATTTCGGAAGGTCTTATCCCTGAAACTCAGATGCGAGTTAAAACTATTTCCAACATGGCATTTGACTTATCTGTTGAAAAGGTATGCCGGATAATCAAGAAGGTTCGAACCGAAAACCATATCGCTGACAAACAGAGCACAGGGGTTAAGATAAGGACATTGCTCACAAATCTACATGAAGACCGCAACAGTAAGTTCGATTGCTTCACGTATAGGGGACGGAAACTGTCCGCATATACCAATACAGCTTGGATAGAACAGGTAGCATCTGTCATTGAGTTTGAAATCTATAATGAGGCAGGGGAGAATAATGGCAGGGCATATACAAATGTTGAATCTGCCTATGCAAACATACGATTAGAGTTTTATCATAACTTAAACAAGTAGGGAGGAAGTGAAATGAAAATCAGTGAAAATTTTGAATTGAAAGAGTTTACAGAGAGCAGTACTGCAAAGCTAAAAGGTATAGCAAATAATCCGGGTATCAATGAAGTTAAAGCGATAGAGAACCTTGTAACGAAGTTACTACAACCGCTCCGGGAATTATATAACAAGCCGATGCGCATCAACTCAGGCTATCGGTGCTCGGAATTGAATAAAGCCGTTGGTGGAGTACCCACAAGCCAATATACAAAAGGCGAGGCTGCCGATGTCGCATGTGAGCATCCGGCTGAGTTGGTTGAATGTCTCAGGCGTTCCGGTCTAGACTTTGACCAGTGTATTCAGTATAGTTCATTTGTTCATTTGTCTTTGAAGCTATCAGGTTCTAATAGAAGGCAATACTTAAAAGGGAGGTACTAATGAAGCTGTTATTACCCCTAACACTTTGCCTTCTCTGTTCCTGTGGCACTTCTAAGCGTTCTACAGATATAGAGAGGCACGTATCTACTGACATAAACCTATCTGATTGTATTTGCCGGAAAGATAGTTCTATGAGCGCCCAGCGGCTATTGTCAAATAAGAACCTGCAGGCATATATTATAGTAACAGAGTTTTCTCGGCCGGATGGTTCCGGTAAACAATACCCTGTCAAAACAACAGAAATAGAGTTGAACAGTCAAGAATCTGAACAGTCAGATAAACAGTCTGTCTCTGGTTCTGAGGGGTTACAGGTTAAGAAACAGAATTTATCCAATCAGGCAGAAGAAAAGGTAAAAGAGAATGTGAAGAAGGATAACCGCTCGGTTCCGGTGTGGGTGTGGTGGTTTCTGATAATAGGAGGCGTTATATCAGCCTTACTGACTTGGTACGCACAGAGAAAGAAATAGTATTTTCATGGTATTAGTTTATAGGTTAGTAAGCCGCTCTGTCCTGGTGAAGGTCAAGCGGCTTTTTTACACAAACAATCTTTCCTGTCTTATGAAAAGCAATGCATATATGAGATTTTTAAATAAATAATCCATTCAAAGGAAGCAAATATATTTTATCTATTACTTTTGAAAATCAAAATATTTAATATTAAAAAGGAAGTATAATTCAAGATGATTTTTCCATAGTTCTATCAGAACTAATCTCCTACTTGTTAATTCATGCTGCAAAGATATATGATATTTTTTAAATACAAACAATTTAATAGTTTTATTTACCATCTATTTTGTGTTCAATATTTCGTATTAACCAGTATTATGATATGTATAAGAAGTTTATTTATACTGTAATATCAAATATTTAATTCTATTTACATATCTATTTATATTGATAATCAATGATAATAGTTTTGTTTAATAAAAGTTCTGATAGGACTAAGTCGTTTTAATAACTTGTATTAACTAAAGGGAATTTATAAATATTATAGTAACAAACTAAATGGAGTAAGGGATATTAAATAGCAAACTCTATACTACGTATGTGTTTTTTTATACTATATGTAAAAGCTGTGTTGTATCCTGATTGAAGAAGTGTTATTCATGTACCTATACAATGAATAATTAAAAATGCGATTGTATTATGTATACTTTATATTCTTAATTAACAAACTAAGTTATTAAAATCATGAGAAAATTAATTTCATTGATGTTGCTTATGATGGTAATCGTCGTAGGCTGTAAAAAGGATGACCTGGTCATCTCAGAGTACATTGTAACATTCAACACACAGGGAGGAAGTAATATTGATGCCTTGAAGGTTGTGGAAGGACAGAAAGTAACGAAACCTCAGGACCCGACAAAAGAGAATTACATATTCTCCGGTTGGTTCAAGGAAGCCGGATGTACAACGGCTTGGGATTTTGACAAAGAAACGGTAATGAGTAATGTAACGCTGTATGCGAAATGGGTTGAAGCTGCTCAGGCTTGTACTGTAACATTCGATTCACAGGGAGGAAGCGAGGTAGCTCCCTTGACCGTCAATAAGGGCGAAAAGCTGGTAAAACCGACTGACCCGACCAAGGAAGATTGTAGTTTCTTAGGTTGGTATAAAGATGCTGCTTATACAAGCGCATGGGAATTTTCAACAGACGTTGTAAATGAAGATATAACCTTATACGCCCGTTGGTCTAATCCCGGTGATGCTGTATATACCGTAACATTCGATACGGATGGAGGTGATTCAATGGAACCTGCCTCTGTTAAAGCCAATGAGAAATTGACAATGCCTGCCAATCCACAAAAATTAGGCTTTAAATTCAGGGGGTGGTATTCCGATCCGGAAAAAGTTACAGTTTACGATTTTAATGCACCTGTAACCAGTGATATAACCCTTTATGTGAAATGGATGAAGTCTGAAATTGCTTTGGAGAACTTCAATACATCAGCATTGGCAGGAACCGGCGTTATATGGTATCCTGAAACTAAAACATTGGACATTACGGAAGCAAAAAAGAGTGGTACTATTTCATTTGACGTATTAGGTGTAAATACCATAACCCCCAACAGTGTGGTAGCAGCATACGACAAACATGCTAAATCCATTGGTGGCAAAGATAAACTGAATGAAATCCTGGTAGCGGGTGCTGCTGTAGATAATAAAATGGGCGTGGAAGTCAAGATTCCTGTTCAGACTCTGAATGTACCCTTGGATATTTATGTGAGCATTAGCGATATCAGCAATCCTGAAGATGCAGAAGTAATAACTATCAAGAGCCGTCCGAACTATTATAATACAGAGTACAAACCTGTAATGATGAAGACGACTGATGGTAAAACAGTCTTTTGGGCTCCAATAAATGTGGGTGCGACTAAAATGCCGGAATCAGTAACAAATACAGCAGATACTGATGTCACAGAGTCTTGCGGTCAGTTATTCCAGTGGGGACGTAAATCAGGTGTGACGGCAACCAACAAACAGGAGACATTAGATAGTGAGAATTATACAGGAAATGTTTTCCCTACAGGTGAAGGTTATTTAAGCAGTATGGATTGGTGGGATGGTAAGTTTATTGTAACTAGTACTTCGGATCCTAATCTCCAAAGTAATTGGCTGCTATTTGAATCAGGGAAAGACAATCCAGAAGGAGCGGATATGAAAGCCGATGCTTGGTATAATAAGTTATGGAATATTGGCACTGAGGCAAATCCTGTTAAAACGGAGACCGATCCTTGTCCTGAAGGTTGGCGTGTTCCGACATTCTCTGAGTGGAAGGCTATCGGTGCTGGAAATACTGCTGTAACTAAAGAATGGGATGATACCAAGAAATTAATGTCTATCCTCGGTGCAGATGAGGAAGGTGAACAGAAGCTCATTTTGCCTACTGGGGGCGCCCGTTCCTACAATTCCACTTCCAGCGGTCAGGGTGGCACCGGCTTCTACTGGTCATCGTCGATTCCGGCAGGCAAAATCTACATCTATAACATAACCTTCAAAAGTGCCACGCTGGGCACGAACACGAGCAGCCGTGGCAACGGATTCGCGGTACGTTGTGTCCAAGAATAAAAAAGGTCGGCGAATTAACTAAGGTTGTTCTTCGATTGCCGACCAGTTGATTTAATATACTCCACCTTTCTTACTATTATAGGAAGGTGGAGATTTAATAGTAAAAATCTATATGAACAAAACAGAATTCATAAAACGGATGTCAAAGCGTATGTCTCTTCCTCCCCATACGATTTCCTGTTTCCTCAATGCGTTTAACGAGGAACTTGCTAATGTGTTCAAGGAAGACGACCGCTTGATTATGCAAGGTTTCGGCTCCTATTATCTATATAAACGGACAGAGCGGAAAGGACACAATCCTAAGACCGGGGAGAAATGTATGATACCATCAAAAATGAGTATCAAGTTCCGGCCGGGGAAGAATCTTCTTGGGAAACTGAATCAGGACAAAAGTTCTAAATAAAGAATATCTATTGTATTGGGAAGAATTTATATAAAATTCTGGTATTTCAATTTAGATATATAGTTTGTAGATAAAAGTTAACCGAAACTTTAGCGATATCACATTATCAAATAAAATGGAAGTGCCCCGGCTGTGAAGTCCGGGTATTTCCGTATTCTTACAATCAGTGTTAAATGGCAGCGACCTGTAGGGGTGGTTGCCATTTTATGTTTGTAGAGGAGGACTCTTTATACGTTTTACTTTTTAAGATTGTGTAGAAACAATAGTTCTATTGGTGTTGTGATCGATAAAGCGAAAGAAATAGTGTTTTCATGGTATTAGTTTTTTAGGTTAGTAAGCCGCTCGGTCTGTGAAGGTGGGGCGGCTTTTTGTTAATGATATTAAATCTAATATCATTTATCGCTTGTTTTTGTTTGATATTAAAATTAATACCATTATCTTTGTGTTGTTAATCAAGCGAAAGAAATATGAAGTATAAAGAATTAGAAAAGCTACTCGCCAATGGCGGATGCGTAAAGACGAAGAAACAAAGGGCTGGACATCCTTTATGGTACAGTCCCATTACCGGAAAATTCTTCACGACGAGCAATCATGGAACGCAAGAAGTAGCAACAGGAACATTAAAATCAATCAAGAGGGATTCGGGGATTAATTTTTAATCCCCTCCCTTAAAAAAGAGATATACAGTTATGAAAGTAAGAGTTTTTATAGAACGTAGCGCGGGTGGGTATAGTGCCTATATGCCGGATGAGAATAATTTACCTTTTGGACTGATTGGCGAAGGTAAGACAGCGCAGGAGGCTATGGATGATTTTCTATTAGCCAAGAATGAAATGAAAGAGTTCTTTCTTGAAGAAGGTAAAGAATTTCCTGATATAGACTTTGAGTTTAGCTATGATGTATCATCGTTTCTTGCCTATTATAGCGATAAGCTCTCTCTCGCCGGGCTTGAGCGTATTACGGGGGTAGCGCAAGGACAATTAAGTCATTACGTTACAGGACATCGGCGCCCAAGCAAGAAAACAATAGAAAAGATACAGAATGCTCTGCAGAATTTCGGAAATGAATTAAGTCATGTGAATTTCGTTTGATTAACAATAGTGCGTATTCATTTGACAGCCCCGTTCCTTTATAGGTTCGGGGTTTTTGCATTCCGTACTACCGATTAAGTCATCCACAAGAAATATAGTACCATCCAGATAATAAATTCCCCACCTCTGGAGCCCTATTCTATCTTTGTGTTGTAAGCTTACAACGGAGAACCCGAAAATCCGAATTTTAAAAAGAGTAGGACTTATTGATATAATATATGCCAAATTATAGAATAAATGTATCTCCAGATTTTCCGGATCCTCCGGGCGGTCATGTCGCAAGAGCAAAAAAAATTATTACGGGATATAGTGTAAGAATAAACCCCACATCTGCTTCTAATATTATTGATATTACATGTAGTAAGTGTGAGTTTGAAAAAATCCAAGAAGCTTTAGGCAGTGATAGTATTGGATTTTTTGCCCAGGAAATCCCCCAGTCTAGTAGACCTCGTTCAAATACTTATTAGTTTAGTTTGAACGTCCAGAGTAGCGCTGCTCCGGACGTTCTTTTTTTTATATATTTGATGTAGTCTGAAGGTATTTAATTGACTACAAATAGATTAAAAGAAACTCGCATGAGAATAGGCAACGGATAAGAAATTGGTAAAGTGCTTTGATACACTATATTTCTCATGCTGTCAAACAACTCTTATTTGTTTGCAAATATAATATTATTGCAGGTAAAAATCAAAAATAACGAGGTTTATTTTCATTTTTGCCTGCTGATATTTGTTCCGGATTGTCGGATGCGATATATTTGTAATTAGGATTCGTACCGTGTTCCAAGCGGTTCATAAGTAACGACTTGCGGAGCTTTGGCAACAAGGGGATGCGGCTCCGTTTTATAGAAATGACTTATGCAAACCGACTTATCCATTTACAACAGTCTTCGCCCTTCCTTTATAGAAGGCGTTCACGCCGTGAAGTTCAATGCTTTGTCGGCGGTCATATCGCGTTACCGGGATTATGCCCGCAGTTCCGAACAAATAAAAGCGTACTCGGGAGATTCTCTTCTGATGCGGGACATTGCCTCCTTGCTTGACGAAGCACCCCGTCCCATAACGGGGGAATACCAGGATTTCACCCCGTTCCTGCTTCTTCTGATGCTTTCGGAGGAGTTTCATGCCGTCCATTACGTCGAGCGTCTTGTAACGTGGTATTTCGGCTACTGTTGTGTCGATGAACTGCGGACGGTCTGCACCATTCTGTTCCAGTGTTCCTACCCGCATCACGACACGCTGCGGCTGCGGTTTAAGAATTACCTGCGTGAAGCCCGTAAGACATTGGGTATGCCCGTTGAATGTAACGCTGCTGTCATGCTGAAAATGCTCGACGCCTCTTATGAACATCTCACTCCCGCCGATGTCGGGGAGTTCGAGGAGCTGTTGCACCTGGGGGACGATTACGAGTTCATCTCCCGTGTCAAATCGAATTATCTTGCCTCGGATAACGTCACGGAACTCGCCGGGGTTTGCGGGTATTCCAGCACGATTACCTTCCGCCGGCGTTTCCAGCGGGTTTTCGGCTGCTCGGCCTCCTCGTGGTTACGTCAGCGCCGTATCGAACGTATCGGGGAGTTGCTGCGGACGACACACTACACGTTGCAGGAAATAGCCTACATGTGCGGTTTCTCCGCCCAATCCCACTTTACGGACTTTTGCAAGCGGAATATGGGGAGCAATCCCACTTCCATCCGCCAGGAAGGCCGGATCTGACATTAAAATCGGCCTCGTGATAAAAAAACGAAGAGAAAGATAAAAATCGTAATCCGCCGGTTTTTCGATTCGCTAACTTTATACGCGAAAGTAACAAGACGGATTATGATTGCATTTATAGAAAAATTAAACAGCGAAGTCCTGCGGAGTATCGAACGTATCGAATCGCGGGATACCGACGTGTTGAAAAAGTCGCTTGAAGCGTCACGTGTCCTGGGAGAAGCGTTCGACCGTTTGAAACAATATATCATCGGCTACCGTTTTCAAAACGATGACGAGGAAATAAAGTTCTTCAAAGAAATCAAACCCCGTCTTTTTTGCCGTCTGATCTATTACCGCAAGCTCTACAATATCGAGATGAACCGTCCGGTAGGAAGTATCGAGGCACAACGGGAGTACCTGGACGCCCATGTTCGGGCCATCAACGCGTACACGCAGAAACGCCTTGACTTTATCCGCTATTTCCGCAGCGGCGCTACACACCTGGACAGCCTCTATTTCCTGCGCGGGCAGACCGACACGGAGCAATACCTGGAAACCTTCTACTATGAACTCGACCCGCAGTTTTCGACAAACGCGGATTTCAAGGTGGCGAAAATCCTGGCCAACGATATGTTGTCGGTTTATCTTATGGGCGAATTGGAATCACTGGAGAGCACGAACCTCCGGAACATGGTTCTGCCATTGTCTGACGTGCGTCCGACATGGCAGGACTCGAAGACGGATCTGACGGAACTTATTTACCTGCTCGACAGTAAAGGCTGTTTCGGCAATGTGCCACTCACGCAACTTGCCAGCTACATTTCCAACGCTTTCAACGTACACCTCGACATGAACCTTTCGAGGACATTCTGCGATATGAAAATCCGAAACAACCCGACACCGTGGCTTGACAAGGCGAAAGAGGCCCTGCTTAAACGTATGCAGACGTGGAAGCGAAACAAGAAAAACGGCAATTCCGAGTAGAATATGAACCGGTAAAGCACTCTATTCCTTATAGAAACACTGATAATCAGCGTTGTATATAACAAAAGAACCGAGGTCGGTTTTCCCCCGTAACTCTCGAAAGGAACTTTCCCGAACGCCCGTATTTGCACCCGTATAAGGAGCCGATACGGGTGTTCCGTTGTAGCCCCGTCCGGATTAGAACACCGTTAAGCGTTGAATCACAGTATTCTATCGCATTTCTGCCCATAAAAATACCGAGTACGGGCCGCGGATTTCGGTAAAAAACACTGCCTTCTTCACCGCATGAACCGTTGAGAATCAGTTCACTGCAAATTATCAAAAAAAAGTCGTACCGACCTCGTTTTAAGCTGTCCATATAAGCCCGACCTTTGTAACAGACTAAAAAACAAAGGAGTATGAAAATCATAGTGATCGGTTCGCGAGCCTATAACGAGCTTGTCGGGCGTATAGAGAAAATAGAGGCTGCAATCGCCTCTCTCCCTGAAAAGGGGCGTGCATGGAATAAGGAGTATATAAACGACGAATGGATGGACGGCGAGCAGGTCTGCCGTTACCTGGGTATCAGCGGGCGTACCCTTCAACGCCTCCGCTCGGATCACGTGATCACCTATTCGGCCATCAACCGGAAGCTGTATTATTCCCTCACGGAAATCCGCCGTGTGCTGAAGGAGCGTTCCGTGCGGCGCAAGAACCAACCAAAGGAGTAGGCCATGTTTCTGGACAAGGAATATTTCGACGGATGGATGCAGCGGCTCTCGGAACGGCTGGAACGTATCGAGAAGCTGTGCGCGGGGGACGTGGAGCAACCGCTTTCCATCCTGCCTGACGGGGAGCGTCTTCTGGACAATTACGACCTGTGCCGTATGCTCAATATCAGCAAGCGCACACTCCAGCGTTACCGCACCTCGGGAGAGCTGCCTTACGAGATGATCTATCACAAGACCTTCTACCGGGAATCGGACGTCCTGCGGTTCATCGAGCGTAACTTCAGTAATTTCCGCAAGCTGAAAAAGGATCGTCCTGCCGGTTCCGGTTAGGCCCTGTCCCGAGAGTCCGGCGTCATGGAAAAACGCGGAGATACATGGAATAAGGCACGACAAGGCGGTACAACCGCTCGATATTTGCCGTAAAATCAGTATGTTTGCTGAATGAAGCCTATATAATAATGAAGCAATGAAAGAAACTGATAAAATATATCCTGCCGACAAAGGGGAGGAAGAGCTGCTGCATAATGTGCGCCATATCTTGCAGGAAGCGCGCGCGAAGGTGATACATCATGTCAATTCGACCCTCGTGAGGGCTTACTGGCAGGTAGGGAAATACATAGTGGAGTACGAGCAGCAGGGAACCGACCGTGCCGGATATGGCAAGGCTGTCATCAACACCCTTTCCAGGCGGCTCGTGGCGGAGTTCGGAAACGGGTTCACGGCCACCAACCTGCGGTACATGAGGCAGTTTTACCAGTGCTACCCGAAATATCACACGCTGTGTGATAAATTGAGCTGGTCGCATTGCCGCACGCTTCTCAAGGTGTCGGGCGATGCCGCCCGTGATTTTTACCTGCACGAGTGCGTCAAGGAAAACTGGAGTGTCCGGCAGCTCGACCGCCAAATCAACACGCTTTTCTATGACCGCCTGCTGGCCAGCCGAGACAAGAAAGCTGTGAAAGAGGAGATTTCCCGTACCGAACCCGGACGTGTCGAACCCAAAGAGATCATCCGCGACCCGTATATCCTGGAGTTTCTCGGTATCCCGCAGGGAGAGCATTTTCTGGAAACCGATCTGGAGCAACTGCTCATCAGCCGCTTGCAGCGCTTGATGCTCGAACTCGGGAAAGGCTTCGCCTTCGTCGCGCGACAGAAGCGTATCTCCTTCGATGACAAGCATTTCTACATCGACCTGGTCTTTTACAATTACCTGGCCCGTTGTTTCGTTTTAATAGACCTTAAATCCGGGGAGCTGACCCATCAGGATTTGGGGCAGATGCAGATGTATGTCAATTACTACACCCGTGAGTTGATGAATCCCGGGGATAACCCTCCGGTGGGTATCGTCCTCTGCGCGGAGAAAAACGACGCGGTCGTCCGTTATACGCTGCCCGAAGATGAAAAGCAGGTCTTCGCCGCCCAGTACATGACCTATCTTCCCACGCAGGAGGAGCTGCAAACACTCTTGCAGGAAGTGTGACGACAACGCTCACGGACATATGAAAAAAGCCGATGGAAATCTGTACTTCCGTCGGCTTTTCGTTTACATCTTGATCCCTTTCTTCGCAGGGCCGTTCTCCGGCGGGCTGCCCACGCCCGCGATCACGATGCGCCCCCCGGAGGCGTCGGCAATCTGCCGCAGCCGGGAAGGAATACGGGCCGCCGTGTTGTCTTCCTTCGGGAGCTCTTCCGCCGTGTCATGCCGTTCCCGGCACACGTCGTTATCCTCCTCCGCCTCCTTTCCCTCGCTCTCTTCTATCGGTTTGAGGCTTTGCTGTATCCTGCGGTCTATTTCCGTCAGGTCAGCTTTTAGGGCCGTCAGTTCGGGCTCCTTGCGCCAGGAACTTTCCACCACTTCCCGCAGGACGGGAATATCTTTCTCCAGTTCCTCATTCTTTTTCCGGAATTTCTCCAGTGTCGGCTCGATGGTCGCGAGCGCGTGGATGAAGTTCATCGCCGCCAGTCGCGGGTCGGAGGCGATATTCCCGTAGTTATACTGGTATAGATAATCCCCTTCACCCCGGACATAAAAACGGTTCTGCACCAGGTCGAGCCCGTCTTTCCCGGTCGTTTCGCTCTGGACGAGCAGCTCGAACCCGTAGAGGCTCCCGATGGGTTCGAGCCTGTCGAGCGTGCGTGCCGTTTCGGCGATATGGTTGAGCTGTTTCCCGATGAGCTTGGGGTCGGAGGTTTCCAGCCCGTTCAGTTTCACGGGATTGCGGTACGAGCCGTCCTCGTTGAACTCGACGCGGGCCTTGAAGTGTTCCAGATCCTTGCCGATACGCCGTATCAGGTCGTTGTTCTTCTCTATCTTCTCCGTGATCTGCTCCAGCTTGTAGCGGCTCGATGATTTGCCGCGCACGAATGCCTGGCGTTCGCTTTCGAGCGTGGCAATCTTCTTCTCCAGGCGGGCTTTGTCCAGCAGGTCTGTATTTCCCGAGAGGACGGCGACATACTCGGAAAAATTCATGCCGCTCTTTTCGTCGATGGCCCCCTCGTCGATGGTACGGCTTCCCATGTTGTTGGTCTTGAGCTGGCGGATGAACAGTTGCTTGTTGTGCAACAGCCCGAACTTGTAGGCGTCGAGCGACTTCTCGACGGCGTATAATATCACGTCCACCTTGTTGTCGGCATGGAGTTTGGCGATCTCGTTCCCGGTGCGTATTCCCCGCCCGTCGCGCTGCTCCAGGTCGCTGGGACGCCAGGGGCAGTCCAGGTGGTGTATCGCCACGCAGCGTTTCTGCGCGTTCACTCCCGTCCCGAGCATCTCGGTCGATCCGAAGAGTACGCGGATTTTTCCGGTGTTCATACCGGCGATCATCTCCTTGCGCGCTTTTTCCGAGGTCGCCTCCTGGATGAACCGCACCTCGCTTTGGGGTATGCCGTAATCCTCCGCGAGTTTACGCCGTATCTCGGAATAGACGTTCCACCCCGCTCCGGGTTTGTAGGTTCCCAGGTCGGAGAATACGAACTGCGTACCTTTGTACGCCTCGAAACGGCGGTAGTAACCGGCAATCATACGGGCGCAGTGGCTCGCCTTGTTGTCCACGTGGTCGCTGTATAGTTCGGGGTCTATCATACGCATATCGAGCGACATCTTGCGGGCGTAGTCTGTGGCAATGAGCATTTTCGCCTTTTCCTCCCGCTCCGAGAGCGGCAGGCGGCCCAGGAGCGTGGCATCGCCCGATTTGGCGAACTGCACCAGTCGTTCTATGAACTCCGTCTGCTGGGGTGTCGGCGGGATATTGTGCAATATCTCGTTCTTTTGCGGTCGGTCGATCCCTATATCCTCCGCCGAGCGGTAATCTGTAATCTCGGAGTAGAACATGGCCAGTTCGGGAACCTTGATGAAATATCGGAACCGTTCTTTCTGCACGACCTCGTTGGTCACGGAAAACTCGTAGTCGATGGTTTTCTTGGCAAATATGGCCGCCCAGGCATCGAAGGTGCGGATATTCTGACGCTCCAGCTCCTTCGGGCGCAGGTACTTGAAAAGCAGGTACAGTTCCGTGAGCGAGTTGGAGATGGTCGTTCCCGAGAGGAACGTCGCCCCCAGGTCGCGGCCCGTGCGCTGCTGTATGGTACGCAGCGCGAAAAGCATGTTGAGCGCCCGCTGCGACCCCTCGGGATTTCCGAGGCCCGCCACCCGGTCATGCCGGGTCGTGAAAGTCAGGTTCTTGAATTTATGGCTCTCGTCCACGTAGAGGTGGTCGATACCCATGAGGCGGAAGTCCACGGCGTCGTCCTTGCGTGTTTCCAGCGCGTGCGCCACCTTCTGCAACTTGGCTTCCAGGTTGGCCTTGCGTTTCTGACACCCTTTCATCATGGCGCGGGAAACGTCCCTGCCTTGTGCTTTGAGCACTTCGAGGTTCTCCTCCACACAGTCCAGCTCGGCCTGCAATATCTCCTGCTGTATCTCCGGAGACTGGGGTATCATGCCGAACTGTTCGTGCGAGAGGATCACGGCGTCCCAGTCGTTGTTGCGTATCTCCCGGAAGATGCGCTCACGCTTCCGGGGCGTGAAATCCTCCTTGCCCGGGTAGAGGACTTTGGCCATCGGGTAAGCGGTACAGAACGTCCGGGCTATTTCATGGATGTTGGCTTTCAGCCCGATAATCATGGGTTTATTGGCCAGCCCGAGGCGTTTCTTCTCGTAGGCCCCGCAGCACATGATGAGGGTCTTTCCGCCGCCCACCTCGTGGTCGATTATCCCGCCGCCGAGCAGTTTGTCCATCCATATCGCGTCCTTCTGGCTGTCATACAGATTGTCTATTCCCAGCCCCTTGAGGTCGAGGTCGGGGAATTCCTGGTGCGTCCCGTCGTACTTCGGGCGCACGTAACAGTTGAAAGTACGGTTATAGAGGTCTGTCAGGCGGTCTTTGAAGTCGGACGACTGCTCGCGCAGCCATTCGGGGAAAGCACCCCGGATCTCGTCTATCTTGCTGTTGGCGAGCTGTATGGCCTCCCCGTCACGCACTTTGACCTCCCGCCGTTCGCCGTCCACCCATTTGAGGACGGTCTTGGTGATGTCGGGCGAAGTGTTTTGCAGGGCGTGTTTCAAAAGGTGCAGGCCGTTGTACTTACGGGTCTGCGCGCTGACGGCATACTGCTCCGTGATCTTCACGTTCGTCGCTTCCGCCTTCACGCCGTACTCGTCCAGGTTGGAGGCGAAGGTGATCTTCACCTCCGTATCGAAGAGCGAGGAGGCGAAACGCTCGTAAACACCTTTTGGAATCCACCGTTCGCCCAGGTTGAAGTCCAGGTCGTCGAAAGCGATGGGTTTGGGCGTCGCCTCGCGCAGAGCCTCCAGCGATTCCCGGGCCGGGGCGTGGTCGGGATTCTCCCGCAGGAACGCCTCGATCCGTTCGGCTTTCCCGATGACATTGCCGGCGATGAACTTGTCGGCAACCTCGTAGCCGTCCGTTTCCGGGTTGTAATAGATACGTCCTTTCAGTTCCCCGAGTATTCCCTCCACGGTAGTTCCCGTGAGCGAGGCCATGTAGTGCGGTTCCACCCGGCCGTACTTGTTCAGGCTGGCCACAAGGGCCTCCGAAGCGTCGTCGGCGTGCGTGATCTCATCGGGATTGAAGGCCACGGGACGCTCGAAGATGTCGGCTTTGCGTGCCTTGCCGTCGATGTAACGCTCCAGCGATAGAATCTCCGTCCCCCGCGCGTCCATCTTGATCAGGTCGAGGTTGCGTTTGTCATTGAGCCGTCCGAAGCGTTCGGTGAAATTGTCGTAAAGCCGGTTGAGCATCTCCCGCAGGGCGGGGTTCGCCGTCAGCGTTTCCGCCTCGTTGTTATAAAGGTGGTAATAGGCATCGCGTATCTCGATATACAAGGAGGCTTTCGTCCGTTGTGCAGGCGTGAGTTCCAGCGGGTGGAACATGGGTTGCAGGGATTCAATCCCCCGCAGGTAGCCGACCCGGTTTTGTCCGTCCGTGACGAGTGTCCCTTCGCGGAAATAGGGGGCGACCTCACCCTCGAACGGGCGGGGTTTCATATCCGCCTCCCGTATCTGCGGCATTTCTTTACCGGGTTCTTCCTCCTCCGGATTGTCCGGCGTGTCGAACAGGCTGCCCGTTCTCGGCGTACCGGCGGCTTGTTTCCGTCTGTCTTTCGGGGCTTCCGTCGGGGGGCGTACCGCCTGCCGTTCCCGCTGTTCCGGGGTTTCCTGCTGCCGGGCGTTTTGCCGGCGCAATTCCGCCCTCCGTTCCGGGGTAAGCGACATCATCATCTCGTAAAAGCCGTTGATCGGCGGGTTGTCCTCCCAGTTCAGGGAGGCATACAAGTCTTCGGGATCACGCTCCGGTGGCGTCGTTTTCGGCATTTCGCTCTTCTGTTCCTCCGGAGAGGAGGCCGGGGCGAATAACGAGGGTTGCCGGGGCGTCTTCCGCTTTGCTCCCCGGCGGCTGTTCCTTTTCTTGGATATACCGAGTTCTGCCTGCCGCCGCTCCTCGGCGCTGAAGCCGAACAGATCGTAGAGCGTCAGCAACGGTTCCTGCTGCACGTTTACCGGTTCGGCAGCTTGGGTGGCAGGTACGGGAGCCGCCGTTTCCACCGTGTCGAAAAGCGACCCGGCGAAGCCCTCCTGCGGTTTCGGTTCCGTTGTTCCGCCCACGTGCTGCACGGGAGTATCTGCCATGCCGAAATCTTCGGGTTTCGGCGGGTGCTGCTCCCACAAGCGATTCTCCCGCTCTTTCGACCAGGCCCCGAAGTCGGCCAGATCCTCTCCGGTCGGTTCTCCGGCGGGAGTGGCGGCAGAATCCGGTAACGCTTGTCCGGGTTTGTTTTCGATTCGGGTAATCTCCCCGGTTTCGGTATCGACATGGTAGCCCTGCGCCGCCATTTCGGCGACGACGCGGCGTTTTTCCTCCTCTTCCCGCTGCTGCTGAAGGTTACGGGCGTCGGCTATAATCTCCTTGACGATTTCTCCGGCAAGGCGGGGCTCGTGTCTTTCGGCACGCTGGCGTTCCGCCTGACGGGGACGGGACAATTCCCGCTCCGGTGTACCGGGTGTCTGTTCCGGAGCATGTTCCAGGCAATAACTCTCGTTGAAATGCCGGTTGAAATCCTCTGAGAGCATACGCCGCATCTCCCGGTCGATGCCGTCCACGCCCTCCGCGTGGGTGAACTCCATCGCCGGTTTGCCGTAGGGGTCTTTGCCTACTTTGGCCTCGGTATGGATCACCCTGTCGAACGACTGGAAAAGGTTGTTTATCCGGATGCCGTTCGACAGCTTGCGGGATTCGATGAAATCCCGCTGCCGTTCGGACAGTTCCCCCGTGGCGGCTTTCTTTTGCAGGATAACCAGGTCGCTGCCGACCTCCGTCCCCGCGTGTTCTGTAAAGAGGTTGTTCGGCAGCCGGATGGCCGATACGGGCTCGCAGCGGTTCATCAGCCACTCGCGCACGGGGCGTCCCTGCTCGGCGTTCAATACTCCCTGCGAGGTGATGAATGCCACCAGGCCGCCCTCGCGTACCATATCGACGGACTTCATGAAAAAATAGTTGTGCAGCGCCCGTGTGCCTTGCCGCCGCACGGGGTCGGTATGGGTGGAGAAGAACGGGTCGAAGAGCGCCACGTCCCCGAAAGGGATGTTGCTCACGGCCACGTCGTAGTAACCGGCGTATTTGGGTTCGATACGTTCGAATCCCTGTACCCGCACCCGTTTTTCGGGGTGCAGGTGCTTCAGGATCAACCCCGTGGCGGGGTCTTTCTCGAAGCAGGTGATCTCCGCGTAGGGGTCGTGGAAATCCACGGCATTGACGAAAACCCCCGTTCCCGCGCTGGGGTCAAGAATACGTTGGGGGGCGATCCGCGTATCCCATATCGCCTCCACGATGGCGTCTGCCACTTTCGGGGGCGTGTAAAAAGCCGTCAGGACGGAGTTCTTGATCCCGTCCATGTAGCGCTTGTATTCCCGTTCGTCGGGGGTGTTCGCCCTGATGACCTCTTGCAACTCGGCCACGAGCGTTGCCATGCCGTCCTTGTCCGGTTTCCCGGTGGGGTTTTCCAGCACTTCCTTGATGGCGCCGAAGCCGCTGTATGCGCCGAGTGTCCTTTCTTCTTCGGGAGTCGGCGCCCGCCGTTCCCTGTCGAGCGTGAAGGCCGTCTTCAGCGCGTCGATATTCTGGCGGAGGTGGGTTTTCTTATTGAATGCCATCTTCGAGAAGTATTTGGACGGTTCCCGTCAGTTCGGTATAGAACAGTTCATAGTCGGGCGTGTCGGCGAAGTCGTCCGTGAGGTCGTACTTCTCCAGCACCCCGCGGCAGAGGGGCAGCAGGCGTAGAGCCGCCTGCCGGGCGGTATCCTCGGGAATCTCCGCCTCGAATTCCCTCCAGAGGATGTTTACCAGCGTGTTGTAGGGTGAAAAGTGCAGTCCGCGGCAGAGTTCCTCGCGGGCAATTTCTTCGGCCTCGATGTGGTTGCAGCCCGAACGGATCGCCTCGCTGTACGCTTGGGCGGCGCTGTCGGCCCGCTCGGCGATGAACTCACTTTCGGCGATGAGTTCCGGGTGGCTGTCCTTGAGGTAGGATAGTAACGAAAGTCCGTAATAGGACAATTCCCCCGTGGGGGTATGGTGTTGCTTGTCTGGCATGATAAGAATTTTTAGTGGTCGTTGATAATCGGGGAAGAGAAAGGCGCCCCGGGTTCCCACCCGAAGCGCCGACCACTGAAAAAATCCTTATCAAACAAGCGTATCTCGTTATGACAGGTCTTTTCCAGTGGCAAAGGTAACGATTATTTCCGTTTGTTCCTCTTTCCCTGCCTGGGAGTATCGCGCGGTTCGAAAACGAACGAGGTCTTGAACTGGTCATCGAGCGTGAGGGCCGCGTCGAACGTCCCGCCGCCGTTTTTGACGAATCCCCGGATCGTGCCGGTTTTGCCTTTGGTCAGCAGTTCCGCGAGCTGCTTGTCGGTCAGCTCCTTGCGGGCCACGGTTCTCCATACGGTCAGGCCGCAATCGGGATTCTGACACTTGGCGAGTTTGGGATAGAACACCACGGGCCTGCCGCAACGCGGGCAGGCTGTGTCACTCTCCGCGCCGTCGATTCTTGCTTCCAGCAGTTCTTTGGCGATTTGCGAGGCGAAGACCTCGATACCGCGATGGAACGTCGGGGCGTCCATCTCCCCGGTGGCGATCTTCGAGAGGGCCAGTTCCCAGCCGCCCGTCATGGCGACATCGGCGATCTTCTTGTCCCTGACCACGGCATACACGGCCAGTCCCTTGTCCGTGGGTACAAGCGACTTTTTCTCTCGCCTGACATACTCGCGGGCAAAGAGCGTTTCGATGATGGCGGCACGGGTGGCGGGCGTGCCGATGCCGGCATCCTTCATCGCCTCGCGTTCGGCCTCGTCGGACAGTTCGCGTCCGGCGGTTTCCATCGCCGCCAGCAGGCTCGATTCCGTGTGAAGGGGGCGCGGCCGGGTCTGTTTCTGTTCCGTGACGCATCCCTTGACGGGCAGCTCGTCGCCTTGCACGATGTCGGGAAGGAGGGTCATGTCCTCCTCTTTCTCCTCGACAGGTTCATTCAGGACGGCCCGCCAGCCCGTCTCGACCATGATACTGCCGCGGGCCGTGAAATCATGTCCCGCGCTTTGCAGGGTAAGGGAAGTGTTTTCTTTCACGCAGGCCCCGGAAAAGGTTTCGAGCATCCGCCCCGCGACCATCTCATAGACGATGCGGTGGTCGGCATCCAGTTCGGAAGGGAGGTTCTCGGTGGGAAGCAGCGCGTGGTGGTCGGCGATCTTTTCGTTGTCCACGCTTCGGCGGGAGAGAGATGCGGTATCCATCCTGCCCGCGTATTCCGCGAAACGGGGATAGCGTGTCATGTTCCCGATGAGTGCCGGAATCTCCTCGGCCACATCTTCCGATATATAGCGTGAGCCGGTACGGGGATAAGTGATGAACTTCTTCTCGTAAAGCGACTGGGCGATGTCGAGCGTTTTTTCTGCCGAAAAACCATACCGACTGTTGGCCTCTTTCTGGAGTGTCGTCAGGTCGTACAAGAGAGGCGGCTGTTCCCTGGCCTCCTTGCGCTCCACGTTCACGACGCGTACCGTTCGGGCGCCGATAACCTCGGCGCGGGCTGCTTCCGCCTTCTCCCTGCCGTCGAATTTCTCCGTGGAGAGGACGGTGAACTCCGTGCCCTCCTTTGCCGTGGAGAGCTTCAGCCGGAAATAGGCGGCGGGCTTGAACGCCTTGTTCTCCAGGTAACGGGAGCAGATGATCGCCAGCGTGGGGGTCTGCACCCGTCCGAGCGACCAGACACCCCGCCCGGCAGCCACGGCAAGCGCTTGCGAGGCGTTGATACCGACGATCCAGTCGGCTTCGCTGCGGGCTTTGGCCGAGAGGTAGAGGTTGTCGTATTCGTTGCCGGGGCGGAGGTGTTGTAACCCCTCGCGAATGGCCCGGTCGGTCAGGCTGCTGATCCATAACCGCACGAAAGGGGTGCGGCATTCCAGGTAAGAGTAGATGTAGCGGAAGATCAGCTCCCCTTCACGCCCCGCGTCGGTCGCGACGATGATGCGCTCGGCCATGCCGAACAATTCCCGGAGAATACCGAGCTGCTTCACGACACCCGGGTCGGCCTTATACTCTTTACCCTCCCGAACCTGCCGGGGCAGGAGGATGAACGATGATGGCAGGATAGGCAGGTTTTCCCGGCGGAAACCCGCGATGCCATACTGTTGGGGCATTGCCAGCCCGACCAGGTGGCCGAAGGCCCAGGTTACGGCGTAGCCGTTTCCCTCGATAAAACCGTCTTTACGGTTCGTGGCTCCCACGATGGCGGCGATCTCACGCGCCACCGAGGGCTTTTCTGCGATAATTACTTGCATGATGATTCGGATTTTTCAGTGGTTGTTTTCTTGTTGTTCTTCTTCTTTCTCTTTTTCCGGACGGGCGATCAGCCGGCGGTCGTAATAGACATAGTTGCCGTTCCCGTCGTAATACAGCCGTCCGTCGTCCGCCTTCTCCGGGGGGCTGCGTTTACCCGGCCGGAGGTACAAGGCAGCCAGCGCCGCGATCAGGAGCGGCATGGCTCCGGCCTGCATGTAGAACCATTTCATACGTTATACCTTGGCACCTTTGGAGTTGCTCTTTTTGCTGCTGCGGTAATTTTTCTTCTGCGCCGGGGTGGCCTCCTGCTGTCCCTGCTTGAGCGGCTCTTTCACACCTTTGACCGCTTCGACGGTCTTGCCCTCGGAATTGACGGCGACCTGGGTACGGCTTTCAACGGCGGGTTTGACCTCCGCCCCCTGCCGTTTCGCACGGTCGGGATTCCAGCGGAAGAAGTCCATCTTGTTACGCTCGAAGTTGGGCTTGACCCAGGCGTTGAACGGCTCACCCTGCCCGTCCTTGACCATGCCCTTGATGTAGAAAGCCTTGACATCCGCCCGCTTGGAGGGATCATTCACCGCTTCCGTCCACTGGTCATAAGCCTCTTTGGGCACGGAGGCTTTGAGGATTGTCCGGTGAATCGTGAGCGTGGGCTGTCGTTCGGAGGCCGTAGTTTCCTGCCGTCCGTTTTTCTCGGCGGCCTTCTGGCGGTAAATCTCCTTGTTCTCCTGGGCGTAGCGGTTGCGATCCAAACCGTCGTAGGTAAAGGAATAGTTACGTTCGGCCGCGTCGATTTGGATATAGGCATCCCGCTTATAACCCGCGCGGGTGGTATATCCTTCGAGCAACACCTTGCCGCCGCCGTAGAAATCCATCTGCTTGCCTTCCGAGAGGTCGGCCTCCTTGATGCGGGCACGTTTTTCGAGTAACGAAACGGGCATGGGTTCCAGCGTGTTCGTCCATTTGTCTATCGACACGTAGCAGGGCGTGAGCTTGCCCGGCTCCAGCTCCAGGTCGATCACTTTCCCGGCATGACGGGTGTTCATCAGGTTCGTTTTCGCCTCCTCATCGAGCAGCACCCCGTGGAAGGGGGCGTCGAGGTCGGGTCGTTCCTGCCAGTAATGCGGCACGACGCGCAGCGAGCCGTCCGCCTGCTCTTCGAGCGACACGCGCCCTTTGGTGGAAACACGCATCCCGTTCTCCAGTTCGGGGTTCATCTCCACCAGCCCGTTGGATTTATGTCCGTAAGACATGGCTTTCAGGTGCGGCTCGATGTCCTCCATGCGGATACCTTTCTTCTCCATATCCGCCAGGTCTATCTTCGTGACGTCCAGCGGCTCGAACTGCCGCTGCTCCTGCGTCTGGAGCCGTTCGGAGGGGTCGATACGGTAATTTTCCAGAATCTCCGGGTCGAAGTCGATGCGGATAAGTTTGTTCAGGGCATTCTCCGTCATGACGAAGATACCCGTGTGGACGGGGTTCTGGGCCTGTTCCATGAACTTTTTGAAGAAGGCTTCGAGGGCTGAATCCTGCGTGTTCACGTTCAGCAGGCTCGCCACGTTCTGATCCGTGGGGTCGGCGGTCTGGATATTGCCGTCCTGATCCACGCCGGTAACGGCTTGTAGTCGTCCGTCGTCGGCATTCTGAACGAGCATGACTTGTTTAGCGTCGTTCTTTACGTTTTCGTCCATAATTACGAGTGTTTTTAGTTAGCACCAATAGCGATGCGGGAACGAAAGTAAGGGGAACCGGCTGAACGTAAAAGAGTTGGAAAGGCTATGGAAGCATCGGGCACAGAAGTGGCCGCTTGTGGCGCAGGGCAGAGGAAATCGGAGAAACGGAGTGCCGGGAAGGACGGATTTGGCAGAGGGTATTTTCGTGGCTCCTCACCTTATTTGTCAGGTAGTCGGGATCTATTGTTAAATGTCAATAAAGCGCATGGATAACCCGTGTTTTTTTATAAATTTGCGAAAACGGGTTTCAATATCCGACAAAACGTGAGGCATGGAAATATATACCCCAAAAACCAAGATCAAACTTTCTCCGGTGATAAGAAACGGGAGAGAATTTGTCGAAGTGACTTTCGGTAATGACAATGACATCCGCTTGTCGCTGTCGAAGGAAGAAAACGTACTGCTTGTCGGCGGCAGGGCTTATCTGCCGGCAGAAGATTTCGTGCTTGCCGAGTTCTTCGACCGCTATGTAAAAATGGCGTTTATAGACTATTCTGCCATCAAGGAAACCGCACCCCGTAAAGAGGAAGACAAACGGCCGCCACTGCCGGAAGGCTATCTGGAAAAACTTCAGCAAGTGCGTTACAGTGACCATACCGTAAGGGTATATACCTCCTATTTCCGCGATTTCCAACAGCATTTCGAGGGGCGTAAGATTGAAACGGTTACTCCCGGCGAGATAAACGACTACCTGCTGTATCTCATCCACGAGAAAAACATATCCTCCTGCCAGCAAAACCAGCGTATCAACGCCATCAAGTTCTATTACGAGAAAGTTCTCGGTCAGGAACGGCGGTGTTACAAGGTGAACCGTGCCAAACGGGAGAAGACGCTGCCCGACGTGTTGAGCAAGGAGGAAATAAAGAAAATACTCGACGTGACGGTGACAGACCTGCGTTTCTTCTGTATGTTCTCCATACTCTATTCCGCAGGGTTGCGCATCAGCGAACTGCTGGAACTGAAACCCGGCGACATCAACGAATCCCGCTCCCTGATACGGGTGCGGCAGGGTAAAGGGAAAAAAGACCGCTACACCCTGCTGTCAAGACCGTTGATGAAAAAGCTGACGGAATATAACAGACTATACAAACCGAAAGTGTGGCTTTTTGAACACAGACCGGGAGAACCTTTCACCGAGAGTATCGTGTCGAAACGGCTGAAGGCAGCGGCCCGGGAAGCGGGAATCACGAAACGGATTTATCCGCACCTGCTGCGCCATTCGTTCGCCACTCACCTGCTGGAGCAGGGAACCGACATCAAGATAGTGAAAGAGCTTATGGGACATAACAATATCAAGACGACAGAAAGGTATGTCCACATAGCCGACACTTTCAAAAGCAATATCAAAAGCCCGTTGGACGATCTGTTGATGGAGGAAGACGAGGTCTGATACTTAAAGAAAATAACAGCCAAATCGGCTGATAGTATAACATTATCAATAAATTAAACAATAGGAGAATTAATTATGTCAAGATTAGGTGTTTTATATGCTTTGAAAGAAGATGAACTGAACAAACTTCGTTCCTTACCACATGACGAACGATATGACTATATGTTAGAGGAAATAGAGGAAACTTTATTGGAAACGCCTCGTGGTTGTGAGTTGGATAAAGCATGGGAAGGTATCCAATATTGTCTTGGTGGTGGCGAGTGGGATGAGGAAAATTCTGTTCCGACAAACATTGTGTTCGGTGGAGAGTTTTTAGTTGAAACAGAAGATGAAATCATTACTCTGAAAACTCATTCAGAGGTAAAACAAATAGTTGTTTATTTACATCAAAATAATCTGCAAGAAATTATACGAAAGAATTTTCCATTGATAAATGAACAAGAATATTCATTGCCTAAAAATGATGATACCTTGAATTATCTTTTAGGTTGGAGTGGAGATATTCAATCGTTTTATGAGAATGCTCAAAAAGAAGGTTGTTCAGTTATCTTTACGGTTGATTTGTAACAAAAACAGAAAATATTGATAACAAGCACCTATTCCGCCTAAACGGCGGCAAGCTGCATCCCATTAGTCGCTTGAAAAATAAAAAAAGAAAATGAGTAAGATAATGATATGGGTCGGTCAATTCGATTCCGAAGCTGACGTTGAGAAATATATGGATCAATCGGCTTTCCGTCAATGGTGGAAAGATTATGATGAAGACAATAAGGAACTTCGTTGCCAGTTCTGTAAGGAGCTTGGTGTAATGAACTATGATGAGGATTTTCTTATTATGAAATTCACATCTGACGGCTTGGCAGGATTACTTAACCTTATTCCTGCTGATACCCAAAAGATAAGTCTGTCGATGGCTGATAAAAATATTACAATGGCAAATGCTGTTATCTGCTATAATTGTCGTGAGGGTATATCTCCTAAGAAGGCAGAGAATGCCACAACCATGACTTATCTTGGTACGTTTGAGTTTGAACTGTCGCCTGAAGGTGTACAAGGGTCTAATGCTGGATTAGAATATATGATTTGGATTGGCACAACCGATAAAAGTCGGGAAGAATTTATGGAGTATTTCAATCAAGATGAATACATGAAAGAAATACGAGATTACAAAGAAAGTCGTACAAAGAAACGCCCAAATCCGGAACATCGCTGTCAGTTCTGTAAAGACATTAATATAAAGTATTACTATCCAGAATTTCTAACTGTGGAAATTAAGGATGAACCCGAAAATCCTTTTAATCTTGTTAGAATGATGATTGATAACAAACTTGTCCTTGACTGGTATATTGAGTCCGATATTGATGAATACCACATAAAGCCATCAAATTGTATTGTGTGCTATATACCCAATGGTTTCAAGGACAACAAAAGGAATCAGAAAATCTTTATTAAGAAGAAAAATTATGATTCATATGAAACACCTAAAAAATTTGTGGATGAATTAGACAGTTACAACGGTATTCAATATTTGGAAACTTATATTGCAGAATAAAGCGACTAACAAACGGATAATTTCCCTTAAAGGTCGATTATCCACTGGACATTACCGATTAACAATGACAATATGAAATGGTATAAAATATACTTGAATGGAGAAAATCGAATATGGAAGAAATGTATTACATATTCGTGGGAGTTTATATATGAAGATAAAGAAATTAATTTTCAAAGAATTATAGATTCATCTTCATCGGAAAGGTATCAGATAAAAGCTCTTATCAAAGGTAAGGGGCTAATCGCTAAAAGTATATCTGGATTTGGGCAAATAAGAATGCCAGAATTTGCTGAAGTCAGCCATTTGTTTCTTGTCAGAGAAGATATATTGAATATAAACGAATTGTCCTCCATAAAAGGAATTTCTTTAAAAAGGGTTTCAGTATATGGAGATTTCCCACTTGATTATATGGCAATTATTTTTAATGAAGTAATTGATTGTGTTGACAATATTCATTCCAAACGAGAAGAATTTGAATGCATGAGTACACTTGTGTTAGATATGTCTAAAATACCTTCATCTGTAGATGGGTTCTTTTTAAAAGGGTGGAATAAATACGGTTTTTATAAAAACATTGTCAATGAAAATATGAAAATGCAATTACTTCATTTGTATAAGGCAAATGAGTTTTTAAAATTTAAAGAAATAGAAATAAATGGCACATCGGTAACAAATGGATAAATCTCCGTAAGAGAGATTATCCGCCGAACATTACCGTTCATAAAAAATAAATGGAATGAATAAAATAGAGTCATTTAAATATATTCGCCCAATTTCTCCGGGTACAACATCATGTTACTCTGTTGGAGATATTCTTCCTATTGAAATTTTATGGGAATGTAATGGAAAGGTGTATAATCGGAAACAAGAAAAAGGTGGTTTGTGCGCTATTTTATTAGAACATGATAATGTAGTCGGTGTTGTTGAGAATCCATATACAGGTGGATTCAATTTAGCTTATGTATTGAACGGAGCAAATCAGGTAGTTTGGAATGTGTCTGATTTGTTTATTGCTACTTACGGGAATCTATATTATGGTAGAGCACTACATTTCGTTGATGTGAGAGTTGAAAATGGAATTTTATACTTTTTCATCAATATATCAAATTGCGATTTTCGCTTTTCAATTAATGTAAAAACAGGAGAAATAGGGCAATTAATAGAAACAAGATAACAGAACGATAACAATCGGCTAAACCTCCCTTAATGGTCGGTTAGCCACCGGACATTATAATAAATAAAAATCAAAGCATTATGGCAAAATATGAGTTGGGGGCAATTTATAAAATTAATGGTCGAAGTGGTGAATTGTATTATGTAAGACTTTTGACAAACGACTGTTATGGCGTTTTTTCATCATTAGAAGGCGAACTGAATGAAGAGACATTTGCTCAAACCCATTATCGTCTCTATTTTAGCTGTAACTCTTTTCCTATAAAACGAGGTATATGGGAAAAAGTCGTATCATCTCCAAACTGTACAGATATTGCACGGTGGCAACGCCCTCAATATTTAGCTAATTTTGCTAATTTCAACATGAAATTATTTCTTGATCAATGTAGAGTTTTTCATGAAGATGGGAACCTTTATCAATGTGAAAGTAAAGAGGAGTTTATTAGATTAGTAAAATCCGGTAAGATTTTATTTTGTTTTAATACTTATGAAATTATACCAGACTTTCTAATGAGGTATTACAAGGATTTCCCCAATAGCTATATTGTAAATAAAGATTTTATCCATAGTGGAACTTTGGAATACCAAAAAGAACAAACAAATGTATTAAAAGAATTAGGCTTTGATATTGGAAACTTATTATAACAAGCGGCTGAACATTCCTATAAAGGTTAGTTAGCCACCAAACATTAGACACCTCTAAATAAAATTATATGGTTGATAAAAAAGAAATATTGAATCAAATAGTGAATGTGTTGGAAAAACCTTTCGTTACACATGGTTTTCGATATGTACGAGGTGGTCGCTTTGTACGAAAGCTATCTGATGGAAACACAGAACAGCAATATCATATAACTTTCAGGAAGAAATACGGCTGTTTTCTTATGTCAATCGAGCTTATTGTTCAAAATAAAGTGCTATTAAAAGATTTTGATGTTTTATACAGAGAAACCTTAATCTTTGGATACCGGAATTTTGAAGATAATTTTCGGGATGAATGTATAAAAATGGTATTGAAACAAAAGTATGTAACTTTATGCGGACTTGGGGATTGGAGAGAACTTAAAGAGGAAAATGAATCGCTGGAAAGTTTCAATGCCAGATTTCGCCTCTGGTCACCCCCTTATTTTGAAGATTTGAAGGATTTGAATAACATTTTGGAAAAAGAAGGAAGTCCCACATGGCAAGAGCAATGTTTGACCAGCATAAATCTGTCTTTGAAATTTTTCAAGAAAACAGAAGATATAAACTGGATTATAAACAATACAGAATATCAAGGACTGTTCCTATTAAAGCAAATGGGGCGAGTTGAAGAAGTTGAAAATAAGTACAATTCGTTACTTGAAAAAAAGAGGAAATATGGGAATAACACAGAAAGCATAGAGTATTTCTATAAATTATTAATGAATAAAGGTGTCTAACAAGCGGCTCAACCGCCCCAAAGGTCGGTTATCTACCAACCATTAGTTGCGGTCAAAAACGAAATAAAAATGAATGTAATATCAGAAAAAGAATATTCGTTTTCAAATGCGCTTTTTTGGAACGTAATGTTACATCATCATATTCGAGCCTTTGATGAAGAAAGGGATGCGAATTTTGATGAAGTATGGGATGAAGAACTTGTACCAACATTGTTGGATGAAAAGAAGTACAAGAAATATTGGTGTTGGCTATCTCAAATTGATTTGAAAACATCCGAAAATCAAGGTGAAATAGAAAACCCAAGAACTCTAACACTTCCTATCGGCAGCGATATTGTATTGACAATAGAATTTCATCCTTGCTGTACATATTATTTTTTGAATGACACTTTAATCGGGGAAGTTAGTGGCAACTTTCACTTGAAGTATCTCACATATTCGGAATTAATGAGGATTACAAAAGAGATATATGGAGATGTACTGTTTCATTTACTCTTACCTTTGTCTGCAATCAAAGAAAAGGAAAAAGATACAGCACTTTTTGAGATTGTCCAACGATTGCAACAAATTCCCTTATTTAAGGAACATTCCGAATATATAGGTAAATGTATCTTGAACGGATTATTAGTATCCAACTCTGACATACAGGAAAATTCCAAGATAGGAACGATATGTACAAGTAATCATTCGTATAGAAATGCTTTGATATATAATGATGAAAAGCAGGAAATAAAGGAGCTAAATATTCTTTTGTCAAAGTTATAAATTTGCAACTAACACGTGAATAAATCTCCCCGAATGGTCGATTATTCACCGAACATTATCTGCCCAGAATAATTAACAATAAAAAAGAAAAAAACAATGATTAGGTATATTGAAAAAGGCGACATATTCCGTATTGATGGAGTGAGCAGTTATGCGCATGGTTGTAATTGTGCCGGTGCAATGGGTAAAGGCATTGCCGTACAGTTCAAAAGCAAATATCCAGATATGTATCTTGAATATAAGCAGTTGTGCAAAGAAAATAAGTTTTGCCCCGGTGATGTTTTTGATTATGATTATGGCAATGGACATATATATAACCTTGGTACTCAAGCAACGTGGCGAACACGAGCTAAAATAGAGTATATCGAAAAGGCACTGATACAGATGCTTGAGTTAGCCAGTGGTGATAATGTAACGGCAATAGCCTTACCTGCAATCGGTGCTGGATTAGGAGGATTAAAATGGGATGATGTAAAAGCAATTATAGAGACAGTTTCAAATGATTATCCTAATGTTGATTTGTATGTAGTTGAAACTTATCAAAGCGAATAAAGGCAGATAACAAGCGTATCAATCTCCCTAAAGGACGATTATTCGCCGAACATTATCGTTTAATATGGTAAGTAGAAAAGAAACAGTAAAAAGTTGTTGTGTGAATATACTTGATGATGTAAAAAGAATATTAGCGCAACCTTTTGAATGTAGGAAGACTTCTCTTCCTGATGGTGCATTACATAATGTACAAAAAGAATTGGAAAATATGATTAATGCGATTGATAAAGATATTTACTCGTTTACACCAAGTTATGGCAAATATCTAATAGATTGTTGGCTTGGAGATGAATTAGTAGATAAACTTCTTGATGTTTCTTGTCAATATGAAAAACTAATTAAGTTGAAATAAACGATAGCATACGGATTAATCTTCCAAAGGTCGATTATCCAACAAACATTATCGGTCTAAAAATTAAAATATGGATAGTAAACTTCAATTATTCGCTAAAGTGTTATTAAAAGAACACTATGATGAATTTTTAGAAATGATTCAGTTGTTCAATATAGATAAGAGAACCTTTGTCCTTCAACATAGGAAAATGTTTGAAAAGGGATGGTACGATACAAGCTCTGAAGACAATGAATTTAGTGAAGTAGATATTATGCTTTGTTTTGCTATAGTTTCTCACAGAATGGCAGTTATTGATTGGAGTGGTGAAGAATATTCAGGGCAGGTTAAGCGTTCCATTACGATGATGTTAAAGAATTATGGGATAGAACGTTTCTTATGGAACACTAAAAAGTTTGAGGATTCTTTGGATTGGGACAAAATTCGCCGAGGTGACTATTTGCCTTTGTTGTTCCAAGCTATGAACAAGCAACTTAACAGAGGCGGTTATTCCATTGTGTTTTGTGATACAAAATCGGATTGTTTTCGTTATGCAATATTACCAACTGCCGAGTTTGTGCAATTTGAGAATACGGAATTAGATGATTATCTGACAATCATTAGTCCTAAGATTTACAATATATATCTTGCAGACAAGGGAAATGAATTGCCTAAAATTATGCTGTACTTAAAAAAGAAATTTTCTGTTCCACTAAGTGAAATCAAGGAATTTTGTTCAAGAGATAAAATTTTACTTGGAATAGGGAACTCTATAATTGTGGATGAATATCGAAAAGAAATTGAACAACTTGGAGGCAAGATTGAAACAGAAGAAATAGACCGATAACAAACAGCAAACCGATTGAATAAGCGGAACGCTGCCGAACATTAGCAACCCCAAAAAGATGAAAATGATTGGAGAAACTATAAGAACTGAATTTGAAGCATTGAAAAATGACTTTGAAACCATAAGGCAACAAATAGAAGACGATGTTGTCAGGACTGAGTTGTATAAGGGCGAGTTTTATGAACTTACTCCATATTCCTATCAGCGTAATGGTTGCAAACAAGGAAAACCTGTAAAGCGTCCTGATACAATAAAAAGCACCAAAAATCTTTGTATCTACGGATTTAATAACCAAAATCAAATCGTAGAAGTTAAGGTTGGTTGTTCTATTGAAAATCAGTTTTATCACACTTTCCTGTATTATACAGACAATCTTGTGAAAAGTATTCTATACGATAATGGAAAACATTTGATGAATGTATGCCATTACTTTTTTGAGGGCGGAAAGCTGAAACGGTCACAGTTATGTGGTAGGTATGGTTGCCGTGAAGAGAATTATATCTATAAAGAAAATGCTTTGACACATATTGAAGTCAAACAATATGATATTGAGGGTAATAGTGGTAATGATTTAATTCATATATTCCAATATCAAGACGATGGGGCTTTAGAAAGTATTACCAAATCATTTCCAAATGGATATTCTGAAATAATCTATAAAACGAAAAGAGGTTGCTAACAAGCGGCTTAACTACCCCTGAAAGGTCGGTTAGCCACCAAACATTAATATTAAAAGGAAACACTATGATACCTGATAAATTGAAAGATGATTTTAATTCATTGAGAAATATGTTTGATGAATTGAAAAGAGAAATTGATAAGAATGTTGTAAGGGAAGAGAATTACAAAGGTGAGTTCTACGAAATATCCCCTTATTCTTATCAAAGAAACAGGTTTAAGCAAGGGAAAATAGTTGGAAATGTAACTTCTCTCAAAACAACTAATAACCTATTTACTTATTATTTCGATGTAAAAAATCAAATTATAGAAATCCGAGAGGGCTTGGAACTTAAAAATCAATTCTATTACACCTTTTTCATTTATGAAAAGGAACTCATGAAAACTATTGCATATGATAATAGCAAACGTATTGTGAATGTCCGATATTATCTATATGGAAGTAATGGTAAAATAGAGAAAATGTATTCAAAGGGTTCTCGTGGAAGTAGAGAAGAAACATATTTTTATGAAAATGACCGCCTACAAAAAATAGTTATAAGACAATTTGATAGAAATGATATTGAACAGGATACGTTACAACATTCATTTGATTATAAGTCTAATGGAGAATTAAAATCTATTATTCTTTCGACAGAATTATATTCTGAAACAATCTATCAGGAAACATAAATTTAATATTAACAAGCCGGGATAACGGACTAACGCCGTTCCCCGTCAAACCATTATCAATTACAGTACGACAATATGAACTTTTACTTAATAGGTAGTTTAGAAGGATTTAACGATTTACGTTTTCCAAATGTGGAAGATTGGCAAAATTGTATGGGACATGCTGAAGGTTTACTAAAGCAGTGGAATCCTCCTGAGATGGAATATATATGGAAAAAAAGTAATAGACATAAACATTTTGATTTATCACAATTTTGTAATCCTCTATTAACTATTAGCGACAAAGCATTAAGTATTTTAGAAAATATTCTTATCAAAAATGGAGAAATTCTTGATATAAAGTCGCCAAAAGGTTTTTATTTTTTTCATTGTACCAATATAATAGATGCTTTGATTGAAAAAGAATCAGATATAGTGTGGTTAGATAAAGAAAGAGGATGGGTGAGTTGTATAAATAAATTTGTGTTGGATAAAAATAAAATCCAAGAGCAAACTATTTTCAGACTTCCGAATGTAAATTGTCGCTATACTTTTTATGGGGAGGAATTTAAGAACCTTGTATTGAAACATCATCTTCAAGGAATACATTTTGATAGATACGAAACTATTATTATAAAATGAATGATTGTTTTAAAGTTTGTAGTTAAAGTATTGATAACACGCACATCAATCACTTAAACAGTGATTATCTGCATCCTATTAAACATTAGAAAATGAGAACACCAATCATAATCCTGTTATTTGTAATCCTGCTTGCCGCAAGCTGCGGAGAGCCTCCCATGCCGCCGTCGGACGAGGAAATGATACGCCATTTCACCACGCACGAGGTGGCGTTCCGTAAGGTGTACGAAATCATGGCAGAGAGTTCAGAAGGTAGTTTTCACTACCCGCCGCTTTCTCCGGAAGAGGTCATTATACTTGATTCAACAGAACAAAGCGATACATTCCATGAAACGAATGACGAACAAGACATTCCGGTATATGGACTGTTGAAGCCGGAGCGAATCCTACTCGACTCCTTGTTATCAGAGATTGGATGCGGTTTTATCCTTGTTGATCGCAGGGAATGGGGAACGGCAGATTCGGTATATGTGAGCCTTGTTATGCCGTACTACTCCCACGGCATCGTGGATGCGGGAACGTCCAAGAGTTTCGTTTACGATCCCGGATTGAGAAGCCGTCGGAATATCCGTATCACCGAATATGGCGACCTGAACGAGATCTACCGCAGGACGTACAACGACACCACGCTTTACAAACCCATCAAGGGAAACTGGTACATCGAGTTAGACCATTCGATATAACGGCCCGGAGTTCGTATCAAAGCTTGTTTCACTTTTTGTCAAGAAGATACATCATAAAGCAGATAATGGCTATCGCAAGGAAAAATAACAGAACCGCAAGGAGTTCGTTAAACCTGCACTTGGCATAGTGAGACATCACTGCTTTGCCTCGCCATTTGTAAATCCTGCTGACGAGCGACATAACGGCAAATGTGACAATGCTAAAAACGACACATGGCAACAATGCCGACACACCTGGAAAAAGCCGGATAGTAACAGTCATCATAGGGAATATCAAAAGAGCGAAGATATAAATCGAGAGCATCATTTCGCCATCGACCCTGCCTGTTCGTCTTGCTTGTTCCAATTTCTCCCCCATCCACCAGAGGTAGTCCCAGAGATAGAACCGTTGCTTATTCTCCTGCCGTTTCATCATGCCCAATGTATAAATCCGAGGTGGAACATCAGCGCTACATTTGCCACGATCAGGGCGATAGCGATAAGAACTATTTTGGCGAGCTTCCTGCCGGGATGTTTCATCTTCCCGTAATGTTCACGGAGCGCTTCACGCCGTCCGGCTGTATAGCGTAGCTTGCAGAATAAATCGGGAAGAAAGCAGAGAGGAATCACTATGGCCAAACCAATCATCCAGCCGAAAAGGCGCAATATCGGCGGAACCCCAAGCGGTATGAGTAGGACGAAGAGCCAGCACCAAAACAGTAGCATACGTCCGTTGAGATTGGTACGCTCCCTTTCGTGCCATATCTCGGCTACATACCACATATAGTCGATGAAGCAGATCCGGTATTTGCGATTGTCCTTTTCCATACCGTTATCTCCATACAAAGAAACCAACCAATATAAGTATAATCAGAACGCTGACCAACACAATCTGAACCCTGCGGCGTGTTTCAGGCTTGCAATCGTCAAATAACCACAGTTTGCTGTTAAACTGCCAATGACACGCCCATTTCCAACGGAACAGCAACCCTGCAAGCCATAGGGCAAGCAACCCGACACCAAACAGCAACCCGTATTTCGGGTGAGCCTGCAACCACTCGAAAAACGCTTCCGCCTTGCTGTTCATTGCTTCGTATATATCGGTAACTGTCATACTTATAATTAAAAGGATTCCGAACACAAAAATAATGTTTTCTGTTCACATAATCACTACTTTATGCTCCAAAACACCGGCTGTGCGGTTATAAAACCAAGAAACAGCCCCCGTTAAGGTAACGGAGGGTGTTTGCGGGGGTGTTTGTGTTCATTTAGTTCTGTTCCGGCAGGAGCTTGCAAAGCACCGGGTCGTTCTTGATACGTTCCAGTTCCTCGGCGACGATGCGGCCGGCCTCTGCCTTGATACGTTCGTAGTTTTCCTGCACGACCTGTTTCATGTGATCCGTCCCGTTCTCGTCCGTGAAATCGGTAATTTGTGGTATCTTCTTGTACCGGGCCGTTTCCGCTTTCACTTTTTCGTTGTCCACGACAATCTCGCAGTGGAAAATCTTCTGCTCGATACGTTCGTCGAAATTGTCCGCCACAGCCCCGACGAACATTCCCTGCGTGAGCGTCGAGATCTTCGAGGCCGGGATCAGGCTGTCCAGCTGCGTGGATATGGATGTCGATTTGTCGCTGCGGCTCAACGTCATGCTCTGCCGCTTCTGCAATACCTTACCGAACCGTTCCGAGAGTGTCTTGGCCGTTTCACCTACGACCTGCCCGGAGAAGATGTTGCCCACCGTGTTCATCACGACGGCGGCCTCCTTGTCCCCGTAGTCCCTCTTCAACTGTGAAAAATCCTGGAAGCACAGCAGCACGGCGACCTTGTTGCTTCTGGCCGTGGCGATCAGGTTGTCGAGTCCCTTGAAGTAGATTGTCGGCAGCTCGTCGATGATGATGCCCGATTTGAGCTGGCCTTTCTTATTTATGAGCTTGACAATCCGGGAATTATACAATCCCAAAGCCGCTCCGTAAATGTTTTGCCTGTCGGGATTGTTCCCCACGCAGAGTATCTTGGGATCGTTCGGGTTATTGATGTCGAGCGTGAAGTCATCGCCCGACATGACCCAATATAGCTGGGGCGAAATCATGCGGGAAAGCGGAATTTTGGCCGATGCTATCTGGCCCTGGAGCTGGTCTTGAGCGCCTCCGAGCCAGGCATCCATAAAGGGGCTGAGGTAGTTTTCGAGTTCCGGGTAGGATGTCAGAATCGGGAAAATATCCTCGTACCGCTTGTTCAGGAACTCGATGGCGTGCGGGAAGGTACAATACCGCCCGTTGTCGTAGATGCGCAGGAACCAGATCACGGCCGCGAAAAGGATAATGGGGCTTTCCACAAAAAAATCGCCCTGCTTCTGCACCCAGCTTCGGTTCAGGTTGAGCATGATGGTATAGGCGCTCTCGTAGGCGTCCGAAATATCGGTCATGAAGTCCGGGTGAATGGGGTTACAGCGGTGCGAGCGGCGCGGGTCGTCGAAATTTATGACGTAGAAAGTCGGGATTTTCTTGTAACCTTTCTGGTGATTCAGCAGGTGGTTGTAAGCGATTTCCGAAAGATCGGGAAACTTGTAGTCATAGATGTATTGGGTATAGCCCTTTTCGATTTGCTGTTTAATAAACTGGTTTACAACACAATAACTCTTCCCGCTGCCCGGGCTTCCCATGCAGATGCAAGCCCTTTGCGGGTTTACAACGTTGGCGAACCCGTTGTTCCACTGTTTGTTATAGTAAAATTTCGTCGGCAGATTTATGGAGTACTCGTTCTCGATCAGGCGTGTTTCCTGCTGGAATGATTCGTTCTCGTTATTGAAAGGGTCATCCATGAGATTGTTCTTCAGCAGGCGGGACATCCACACGCCGCCCATCAAGAGGCAGATATACCCGGCCGATAGGGTCAGTATGTAGAAAGCCGCGTTCGCCGCTGCCGTCAGCGGCAAGTCCAGCAGCCACCAGTTGAAGAAGAACAGCACGCCTCCCGTGGCCAGCGATGCCGTGATTTTCCGCCAGGTAATTTTCTCCTCTTTTACTCCTTTTGTCCCGAGGCATGAAAGGGCGAGGAACACTACGGCGAAAAGTTTCGTCCATAGTATATTCCGGAACAGCCCCGCGGTGCGGTCGAAGTTCAGCAGAATCCTATCGACCACGCCGATATTGATTCCCCATTCCCGTATCTGCCCGTAGCAGAACCAGTAGATGTTGATAACCACGAACAAGATACTCAATGCCCGCATGAAATCCATTGTTTTAGCAAGACCCCGAAGGTCGTCTTCCTGTTGCATAACCGTAAGATTTAATAAATGAATGATAATTGAGATGTTATACTTTCCTCCGTCGTGAGGTATTCCGCTTCCGTTGCCCGTCCCGTCCGGCAGGCGCTTGTTTCGGGGACAAGCCCCTCGTGTTTTCCCCGGGATTCCGTTTTCCGCCGAAGCGCAGCTCGAAGGCGTTGGCCGAGTATGCCTTTCCCAGCCGTGATCCGTTCACGACCGTCCGTGTTTCGTGGTCAATGAACGTCACACCCACGATGCGGCCGTTTTCGTTGCGTCGTATGTAGAGATCCACCCGGGCTCCCCGCAGGCGTTCGCGCAGTTCTTCCTCCGTGGGTTCTCCCCGAAGCGCTTTATCGACCCGGCCACGGATTTGCCTCCTCGTGTCGTCCTTCCCGAACCGTTCGGCGCTACGCTCCATGTGCCGTTCCAGCCCGTCATACCCGACCTCTTTACCGAACAGTGAGGATTTGAGCGGCGCGGCCACTGCCTTGTCCCCGTTCTCGTCCAGCAGCGTGTAGAGCAATCCCCGGTAGGGGGTTCCGTTCCGCTCTCCCCGGACTTCCTCTATACCTATATTATATAAGGACAGCAATGCCCGGAACTCGCCGAGGGTCTGGAAGCGGTATGTCGCCACGGCCGGTTTTATTACCGCTGCCACCTGGCGTTTCAGGTCGCCCCGCGTGTAATCGGCGGGGACGATCCCTTGCCCTTTCTCCCGCCTTCTCCCTTTGGCGGGATGCAGTCCGTACTCCCGTTCCAGTTCCTCGGTAACGGCCACGCTGCGTTCGTTGCGCCTGCTGTCGTTTATCTTGCGCCCGTCCTGGGCCACCTGCACCGACACGATATGGATATGCTCCCGTCCGATGTCGGTATGCTTGAATACGATATAAGGTTGTCCTCCCCAGCCCATGCGCTCCATGTAGGCCCCGGCTATCTCCGCGAGCTGCCCGTCGTCAAGGCGGTCTTCGGGAGCCGGGTTGAGCGATACGTGCACGACGGGTTTTTCCGTCCGGTAGTGCGAGGGCATCCAGCGCAGGAGGTCTTCTGCCGTCGCGGCCACGTTGAAGCGCCCATCCGCCGGCTCCCTCACGATGTGGGTCAGCAGTACTTTCCCGTCGCCCCGATCGACTTTCTCCTGGTTGTACGCCAGCGCGCCGTACACGTCTTTTCCGGTGGTGATATTGGCTACCATCGCTGTTTGAACTCTTCGGAGAGCGACACGACCTGCTGCCCGACGGCCGCCAGTTCACGTGTCGCTCTCTCCAGTTTATAGAGCAGCGCGAGTGTTTTCTTCTCGGAAAAATGCGCGTGCAGCTCCTTCACCACCTGGTTGTAATTCGTTCCCACGGCACGGAATTGGGCGTGGAAAGCGGTCAGCTTCGCCACGTATTCGAGCGTTCCCCGGTCGGTCTTTACCACCCGGAACGCCTCGTTGAACACTCTCGCTTTGATAAAAGCGGCTTTGGACAATAGCCCGGACTGCTCGTAAAGGTCGAGGAAACGGGCATGTTCCACGGCTGAAAAGTTTACCGAAAAGCGGTAAACGGCCGGGTCGTTTTTCGCGGGTCGTCCCCCTTTGCCCCCTCGGGGCTTTCTGTTCTTTTCCATCGCATCGAAATTTTAAGGAGAGGCCAGAGCCCCACCGGTTCCTGAAAATTCCGATCCCTTCGCGGCCTGCCGCCCTTCTGAAAAGCACCGACTCCGGAGGTGCTTTCTCCCCCTTGCGGGCAAGCTGTTTTCTGCTGCAAAACGAGAATCGTGCAGCAGAAAACACAGCTTGCTATTTGCCCTTTGCAAATACCTTCTGCCCGCTCGCGGACAGAACATTGAAAAAGCCGCCGTAAAACGGGGCAAGGACGGCTTCATTAGCGTCGGGATCGTTCACGAGGCAAAGATACCGACCTATTCAATCACTTGTGCCATAAGCGATTACGCCACTTGCGTCCACTTTGACGCCACACGCGGCCATAGCGGAAAAAGAGCATACAACCCGTGTTTTTAAGGGTTTACTTTGCACGTGAGAACGGATACGGGCAATGACACATCCCCCTGTCCGCACACGTGTGGACGGATGCAGAAAACATCGTGTGCAGAGGAAAAAGCGGGTCTTTGTCCGGATAAGCAAATGCGGTTGCGCATGAGTATAAAATCGGACACGCGCCCATGCACCGGCATACCGGCGTAACAGCCTGCCAGCGCACCAGCATATATGCGTGCCGGCATACCAGCATAAAATCTCATGCCGTCACTTGTCCGGATACGTGAAGAGATGAACGATTACCCGATTGTATAACTAAAAACGCATGGAACAATGAAAGAGAAAACGAAATTCGTGGCCTTCTCCACCCAGAAAGGCGGAGCGGGCAAAACCACCCTCACGGTGCTGGCAGCCTCTTACCTGCACTATGTAAAGGGTTTCAATGTCGCGGTCATCGACTGCGATTATCCCCAACACTCCATCGTGGAGATGCGGGAACGTGACCTGAAGCTTGCCCTCGAAGACGAACATTACAAGAGGTTAGCTTACGAACAATTCACCCGGCTTCAAAAGAAAGCCTATCCTGTCGTGGAAAGCAACACGAAAGAGGCGTTGGCCGATGCCGACTACCTCCTGCCGCAAGGTGATTTCGATTATGTGTTCTTCGACCTTCCCGGTACGATCAATAACGAGGATCTGATTCATTCCCTGGCCGGAATGGATTATCTCGTCGCCCCGATCAGTGCCGACCGGGTTGTCATGGAAAGCACCCTGAATTACGCGGTTGTGGTAAAGGAGCATATCATGGGCCGCGAGAAGTCCCGGATGAAAGGGCTGTATATGCTATGGAACATGGTGGACGGACGTGAAAAGACAGAGTTATATCAGGTTTACGAGGCGGTAATGAAAGAGCTGGGTCTTCCTGTTCTGAAGACCTTCCTGCCTGACACCAAGCGTTTTCGTCGTGAGCAGAACGCCAGCCGTCGCTCTGTCTTCCGCTCCACGCTCTTCCCGGCAGACCGTTCTTTGATCCGGGGCAGCAACCTGGATAAACTCGTGGATGAATTGATCGAACTGTTAAAGTAGGATCTTATGAGCGGAAAAGAACATGACGACGGTTTGGACGCTTCCTTCATCATCAGCCAGGCCAAAAGCCGAAACCGGCCATTACATCCTTACACGCCGGAAAAAGAGGAGGAGGCATCGGCTCTATCGGAACCGTCCGGCGAGGCCGCCGCCTCGCCGGCTACGAAAGAGGAGGGACGCCGCCGAAGAGGGAAAGGCCAGGATTACGAGCGTCTTTTTATCCGGAACGCCCCCTCCAATACCCGAAGCGGCAAAACGGTGTATATCCGCAAGGAGTTTCACGAGCGTATAACCCGGATAGTGCAGGTTATCGGTAAGAACGAACTCTCGCTGTATAGCTACCTGGACAATGTGCTGGAGCAGCATTTCGCGACCTATCAGGAGGAAATTTCGGAACTCTACAAGAAACGGAACTCCGATATTTTTTAGTTATGAACCCAATATTTACAACCTATTAAAAACAATCCATCATGTCAGACAAAGCAATTATTTTATCTGTTATCCTGGCGGCCGTCCTTTGCGTCGCCGTGCCCTTCATCTTCCGCGTGTGCCGCTACCGGCGCAGGATGAAAACCCTTATCGTCCCCGACGGCCCTTCGGGGGAGGTCGCCGTGGGGACTGTCCCCACCCCCGAGGCCGAGTACCTGGCCCGTTACATCTGCCTGCTGCGGCTGCCTTTCGCCGGTAACAAGCACGTGAAGATACGTCCGTCGTATCACGAGCGTATCCGCGAGATCACCCGTGTCATCGGTCGTGGCGACGTGACGATCACGGCCTACGTGGACAAGGTTCTCAAGGCGCACCTGGACGATAACCGGGAAACCATCGAGCGGCTTTTCGAGGAACGCGAGGCCGTGGCCTCCCGGCAACCCAAAGCGGAGGAGCGATGAACGGGGCGTTGTGGCTGCTGCCCCTCTTTGCCGTGGGGTATGCCTTGTGGGCGTTTTTCCGCCTGCGGCGGATGGAACGTAACGAACCGGCAGACGGGATCGTTGCCGAAGACACGCCCTGCCGGCAGGAGATCATCGGCAGGAGCCGCTTTGTCCTCGACCCGCGCCACTCCCGGCCACAAGCTGCCGTAGAATCTGAAACTGAAAAAGTTACGGAAAAAGCCGATATATTTGTGCCCACGAATGTACCCGAACACCCCCGGCAGATTCCGCCGGAAGACCTGGATGAAGTGTTCGGTGTCGCTCCCGAGGGGGAGCCTAACGAACCTCTGGAAATCGACTTTCCGCTGTACGATGAATCTTTCCCGGATGCGGACGCGGAGGAGCCGGATTATGACGAGGATGAAGACGACACCGAAGAGCTGCCCCTTTTGGGCCGCTCGCTTGCCCAGGGGGTTAGTTTTGAACAGATGGGCGAAGCCTACCGCCACGTGGTACATGATCCACCTTCAACAGACGAGCAAAGGGAGGAAACGGGACGTGTCCTCCTGGGCCTGAAACAGACCGACATGTTCGAGGTCATCGTTTCGGGCCGCCCCGACGGGAACGACAGGGTAAAATCCCTGATCGACACCTACCTCTCGGCCTTTCACCGGCGTATGTCCGAGAGGTCTGCGGAAAGCCCATCTCCGCAGGGTTCGGTTCCCACGGGTTTCGACGTCCGTGAGTTTGTTTAACCCCATAATGACATCACGATGAAAGAAAAAGACTACGGGTAGCACGTGAGGCTATCCTCGAACCACTGAAAAAATCCGAATCAAGAAGTTTAACCCGGTGCGGGGCCTATCCATCCCCGCGCCACAATTCAAACATTATCGAGTTATGAGAAAGAACAAGATTCTTCTTCCGGCGGCATTTCTCTTTGCCGCCATCTCCTCCGCTTTCGCGCAGGGCAACGGCATCGCCGGCATTACGGAGGCTACCAACATGGTAACCAGCTACTTCGATCCCGGAACGAAGCTCATCTACGCGATTGGGGCTGTGGTCGGCCTTATCGGCGGGATCAAGGTCTATAACAAGTTTTCGAGCGGCGACCCCGACACGTCGAAGACCGCCGCGAGCTGGTTCGGCGCGTGTATTTTCCTGATTGTCGCCGCGACGATCCTACGCTCTTTCTTCTTGTAGTCCAACCTGTCATGCAAATAATTATGGAATATGGAATCAACAAGGGAATCGGCAAGAGCGTGGAGTTCCGGGGCCTGAAGGCGCAGTACCTCTTCATCTTCGCGGGCGGCCTGCTGGCCGTCTTCGTGGTGTTCGTCATCCTCTACATGGCAGGGGTCGATCAGTGGGTATGTATCGCTTTCGGCGTTGCGGCGGCTTCGGTGCTGGTCTGGCTTACCTTCCGCCTGAACGCCCGTTACGGGGAACACGGGCTGATGAAGCTGTTCGCCGCGCGCCGGCATCCCCGCTACCTGCTCAACCGCAAGTCCCTGCGCCGGTTGCTGAAAAGAAAGGGGGGCCGCGTATGAGAAACATCTTGAAAGCCACCACGCTGGAAAGCAAGTTCCCGCTCCTGGCCGTGGAAGGCGGTTGTATCATCAGCAAGGACGCGGACATAACGGTCGCCTATCGGGTCGAACTCCCGGAGCTGTTCACCGTCACGTCCGCCGAGTACGAGGCGATCCACGCCGCCTGGTGCAAGGCCCTGAAGGTCTTGCCCGAATACAGCGTGGTACACAAGCAGGACTGGTTCATCCGCGAGCGTTACCGCCCGGCCACGGGCGAGGGGGACATGAGTTTCCTCTCCCGCAGTTACGAGCGGCATTTCAACGAGCGTCCGTTCCTGACCCACGCCTGCTTCCTCTACCTGACGAAAACGACGAGGGAGCGTATGCACATGCGTTCAGACTTCTCGACCCTCTGCCGGGGCAACATCATTCCCAAAGAGGTAAACCGGGAATCGGCGACAAAATTCCTGGAGGCGGCGGAACAGTTCGAGCGTATTCTGAACGATTCGGGTTTCCTGACCTTTGTCCGCCTCACGGGGGACGAGATCACGGGTACGGCGGATTGTCCGGGCCTGCTGGAACGGTACTTTTCCCTCTCGCTCTCGGAGACGACTTCTCTTCAGGACATCGAGCTGGGGGCCGAGGTTCTGCGCGTGGGCAACAAACGGGTGTGCCTGCACACGCTCTCGGACACGGAAGACCTGCCGGGGCGCGTGGGTACGGATACCCGTTACGAGCGTCTTTCCACCGACCGTTCGGACTGCCTGCTGTCGTTCGCGGCCCCCGTGGGGCTTCTGCTTTCCTGCGACCACCTTTACAACCAGTACGTGTTCCTGGAAGACAGCGACGAAAACCTGCGTATGTTCGAGAAACGTGCGCGTAACATGCAGTCCCTTTCCCGCTACTCCCGCGGAAACCAGATAAACAAGGAGTGGATCGACCAGTATCTCAACGAGGCGCACTCGTTCGGTCTTCAATCCGTCCGGGCCCATTTCAACGTGCTGGCCTGGTCGGACGACGTGCAGGAGCTCCGGCATATCCGCAATGATGTGGGCAGCCAGCTCGCTCTGATGGAGTGCCGCCCGCGCCACAACACCGTGGACGCCGCCACGCTCTACTGGGCGGGTATGCCGGGCAACGCGGGGGATTTCCCCGCCGAGGAATCGTTCTACACGTTCATCGAGCCCGCAGTCTGTTTCTTCACGGAGGAAACCAACTATAAATCCTCGTCCAGCCCTTTCGGCATCAAGCTGTGCGACCGCGTAAGCGGCAGGCCCCTGCACCTGGACATCTCGGACGAACCGATGAAAAAAGGGATCATTACGAATAGGAATAAATTCGTGTTAGGCGGCTCTGGGTCAGGCAAGTCGTTCTTTATGAATCATTTAGTCCGCCAATACTGGGAGCAGGGCACGCATGTCGTGCTGGTGGATACCGGTAACAGCTACCAGGGTCTTTGCGAGCTGATCCGGCGTAAGACCAAAGGTGAGGACGGCGTGTATTTTACCTATACCGAGGAACATCCCATCAGTTTCAACCCGTTCTACACCGACGACTACTATTTCGACGTGGAGAAGAAGGACAGCATCAAGACGCTGCTGCTGACACTCTGGAAAACCGAGGACGACAAGATCACGAAGACCGAGAGCGGCGAGCTGGGCAGTGCCGTGAACGCCTATATCGAGCGTATCCGCGCCGACCGGAATATCGTGCCGTGTTTTGACAGTTTCTACGAGTACCTGCGGGACGACTACCGCCGCGAGCTGGAGGAGCGGGAGATCCGGGTCAGCCGCGAGGATTTCAACATCGACAACATGCTCATCACCCTGCGGCAATATTACAAGGGCGGACGCTACGACTTCCTTTTGAACTCCCGGGCCAACATCGACCTGCTCTCGAAGCGCTTCGTGGTCTTCGAGGTGGATTCCATCAAGGAAAACAAGGAGCTTTTTCCCGTGGTCACCATTATCATCATGGAGGCTTTCATAAACAAGATGAGACGGCTCAAGGGGGTACGCAAACAGCTCATCGTCGAGGAGGCCTGGAAGGCGCTCTCTACGGCCAATATGGCTGAATATCTGCGTTATATGTATAAAACCGTCCGCAAATACTACGGTGAGGCCATCGTTGTGACGCAGGAGGTCGAGGACATCATTTCCAGCCCGGTGGTCAAGGAGGCGATCATCAACAACTCGGACTGCAAGATCCTGCTCGACCAGCGCAAGTTCATGAACCGTTTCGACGCGATTCAGTCCTTGTTGGGGCTGACCGACAAGGAGAAGGCGCAGATTCTCTCGATCAACCAGTCCAACAACCCTTCCCGTAAATACAAGGAGGTCTGGATCGGTCTGGGCGGCGTTCAGTCGGCGGTCTATGCCACGGAGGTCAGCGTCCCGGAGTACCTGGCCTACACGACCGAGGAAACGGAGAAAGTGGAGGTACAGCGGCTTGCCGGCGAGCTGGGCGGTGATATAGAACTGGCGATCAGGCAGCTCGCCGAGGGCAAACGTTAAAGGGAGGGCAGGCCATGTATCGCAAGTGTATCGGATCAGACCCCACGGCGGCGCGTTTGGACTTCGCGCTGTACGAGGTGGCGGGCGAGTGGGAAAGCCGCTCGGGTTCTCCCCGGGTTCGCATCTACCGCAACCCGGGACGCCGGGGCGGCGGTTTTTACGTGGAGGTGTCCTACAAGGACGGGACACGCTTCTCCCGTCCCGTGAGGAAGTATTGGGGAGGTATCCGTTACTTCGACCTCTACGGGTATGTCGCCCTGGCCTACGATGTGGGGCGCGAGGTGCTCCAGCTCTCCGCCTACGGGGATTATTACCGGGCGTCGGAATGACCGCCCAAGTATTCACGAATTAAATAATGAAAAGGATGAAACGATTGATTTTAACGCTGTTCGTGGGGCTTCTTTGCTTCACGTACCAGGCAAAAGCGCAGTGGACGGTCATCGACCCGTCGAACCTCGTTCAGAACATCAAGAGCGCGGTTCAAAGCTCGACCACGGCGACCAACATGGTCAAGTCGCTGCAAGAGAGTATCAAGATTTATAACCAGAGCAAGGCTTACTACGACGCCCTCAAATCGGTGCATAACATCATCAAGGATGCCCGGAAGGTGAAGCTGACGCTCGAAATGGTCAGCGAGATCACGGAAATCTACACCTCGGGATTCAACCGTATGGTTTCAGACCCGAACTTCACGGTGGACGAGCTGGCGGCGATCTCGGCGGGTTACGCCCGGCTGCTGGAGGAGGGCGGTGCGCTGGTGGCGGAACTCAAGACGGTCATAACCGGCGGCAACGGCCTCTCGCTCTCGGACAAGGAGCGGATGGACGTGGTGGATCAGGTTTACACGAAGATGCTGGAGTACCGCAACCTCACGCGCTATTACACGCGCAAGACCATCTCCGTGTCCTTCATCCGCAGCCGCGAAAAGGGCGACGCGCACCGGGTGCTGGCACTTTACGGGAACCCGAACGACAGATATTGGTAACCTGAAAACGGAGGCAGTCATGGATTTCGACAATTTACACCAGGTTCTCCGGAACCTGTATCAGGAGATGATGCCGCTATGCGGCGACATGATCGGGGTGGCGAAAGGTATCGCCGGCCTGGGTGCGCTCTTTTACGTGGCTTACCGGGTATGGAAGGCACTGGCCAGCGCGGAGCCTATCGACGTGTTCCCGCTCCTGCGGCCTTTCGCCATCGGCTTGTGCGTGATGTTCTTTCCCACCGTGGTTCTGGGGACGATCAACGCTGTGATGTCGCCCGTGGTGCAGGGCACGCACGCCATACTGGAGGGGCAGACATTGGATTTGCAGGCATACCAGCAACAGAAGGACGATTTGGAAGCCGAGGCCCGCAGGCGCGAGGGCAAGGCTTGGTTAGTGGACGACGAGGTGTATGAACAACGGCTTGCGGATATGGGTATCACGGATTTGGGCGAGATTATCAGCATGTGGGCCGAACGCACGTGGTACGACATCAAGGCCGGTTTCCGGCAGCTTGTCCGGGACTTCTTCGAGTTGTTGTTCAACGCCGCGGGGCTTACCATCGACACGCTGCGGACATTCTTTTTAGTCGTGCTGTCGATTCTGGGGCCCTTGTCGTTCGCCCTCTCCATTTACGACGGCTTCCACTCGACGCTCGCGAGTTGGATTTCCCGCTATATCAGCGTGTACCTTTGGCTTCCCATCGCCGACCTGTTCTCCGCGGTGCTGGCCAAGATCCAGACGTTGATGCTCCAGGCGGACGTCCTGGCCCTGCAAGACCCCAACTACATTCCCGACAGCGGCAGCGGTGTCTATATTATCTTTTTGATTATAGGTATCATAGGCTATTTCACGATCCCCACCGTTGCCGAGTGGGTGATCCAGTCGGGCGGAGCCGGCGGGGCTATGGGCGGTATCAACAAGGCCGGGGCATTCGCCACGGGTGTCGCGGGCGGTATCGCCGGCAACATGATCGGCCGCACGTTCGGGCGTCGCGGCGGTGGCGGTTCCTCCTCCGGTAACGGCGGCGGTGGCCCGGCTTCGGGCAGTGCCCCCAACGGGCGCAACCTGGCAACACAAGGTAACAGTAATCATTCATAACAATTTGGACAATGGAATTCAAGTCATTAAAAAACATCGAAACAAGTTTCAGGCAGATTCGGCTTTTCGGTATCGTGTTCCTCTGCCTGTGCGCGCTGGTATCCGTGTTCAGCGTGGTCGCGAGCTTCCGTTTCGCCGAAAAGCAGCGCGAGAAGATCTACGTCCTGGACGGGGGCAAGTCGCTGATGCTGGCGCTATCGCAGGATTTGAGCCAGAACCGCCCCGTGGAGGCGCGCGAACATATCCGGCGTTTTCACGAGTTGTTCTTTACCCTCTCGCCCGACCGTGCGGCCATCGAGAGCAACATCAACCGCGCGCTGTTCCTGGTCGATAAGAGCGCCTTCGCCTATTACCAGGACATGCAGGAGAAAGGTTACTACAACCGTGTGGTGTCGGGGAACATCAGCCAGCGTATCGAGGTGGACTCCGTGGTGTGCGACTTCAACGCCTATCCCTACCGGGCCATGACCTATGCCCGGCAAATGATTGTCCGCGAGAGCAACATCACCGAGCGTTCGCTGGTCACGCGCTGCGAGCTGATCAACTCGGGGCGTTCGGACAATAACCCGCAGGGTTTCATCATGGAGAAATTCGAGATTCTGGAGAACCGCGATTTACGTACATTAAAAAGATAAGGCTATGGCAAAGAAGAGAATAAAGGCTTTCGGGGAGTGGGTCGAAGACCACCTGCGCCGCGCTTGCGGGGCACTCTCGCCCGATAAGCGGATTATCGTGATCCTCACGCTGCTCTTGTTCTTTTCCGTCTTGTCGCTCTACTTTACCGTGTCTTCCATCTACCGCTTCGGCAAGGGAGCCGGGGAACGGATGCAGATACGGCATATCGAGCGGCTGGAACTGGAATTAAGACAACGGCAGGAGGCCGACAGTGTAAAACATCTAAAAGATTTCAATTATGACGACGAACGAAAAACAGAATAAACAGCCGGAGGCGGGGAAAAAGGAACTCACGCCCCGGCAGATACAGATGCGGAAGAAGATGGTGGTCTTCCCGCTCTTTTTCCTGGCCTTTGCCGGGTGCATGTGGCTGATCTTCTCCCCCGGCGAAAAAGAACGGGAGGAGCCTTCGGCGGGTTTCAACACGGAGCTGCCGACCCCGGAATCGGAGGGTATCCTCTCGGACAAGCGTGATGCCTACGTGCAGGAGGAGATGCGGCGCAGGGAGCGGGAAAAGATGCGCTCCTTGCAGGATTTCGCGTTCGGGATGGAGGACGAGGAGGAAGAGCCCGTCATGCCCGCTGCCGTGCCGGATAAGTCTTCCGGCTCTGCCGGCGGTTCGTCGGGAGCTTTCCGGACTTCCCGTGCCGCCTATGCCGACATCAACCGCCAGTTAGGCAGTTTCTACGAGGACACCGCCGGTGAAACGGGGGAAGAGCGCGAGATGCAGGCCCGCATCGAGGAACTGGAACGCCGCCTGGAAGAACAGCAGGCGCAGAAAACGGCCCAGGAGGAGCAGGTGGCGCTGCTGGAGAAGTCCTACGAGATCGCCGCCCGCTACATGAATGGCGGTCAGGCCCCTGAAGCCCCGCGTCAGAAAGCCTCCGTTTCCGGCAAGGCTTCCGTGCAGCCCGTGCGCCAGGTGCGCCGTAACATCGTGTCGCTGCTCGCCGCCCCGCTGCCCGATTCGGTCTTCGCCCGTGAGTTCGTCAAGCCCCGGAACTGGGGTTTCAACACGGTGGGGAGCGACCTTCGCGAGCCCGAGCGCAACAGTATCCGCGCCGCCGTGCAGCAAACCGTGACGCTCACCGATGGCGGGGAGGTTACTTTCCGGCTGCTGGAACCGATGATGGCGGGAGATCTGCTCATCCCCTCGGGTACGCCCGTAACGGGGGCGGCGAGGATCAACGGCGAACGGCTGACGGTCAAGGTCAGCGCTGTCCAGCACGGCGGGGCGGTCGTTCCGGTCGATCTGTCGGTCTATGACACGAACGGCAACGAGGGTATTCCCGTGCCGGGGTCGGAAGAACTCAATGCCGTGAAGGAGATCGCCGCCAATATGGGCGCGGGCATGGGCAGCAGTATCACGATCACGGACGATGCCGGTTCGCAACTGCTCTCCGACCTGGGGCGCAGCGCCATCCAGGGCGTGTCGCAATACGTGAGCAAGAAGATGCGCTCGGTCAAGGTCACGCTCAAGGCCGGTTACAGCGTCCTGCTGCTCCCGCCCCTTCAATAAGGGTACAAACGACGTACTTCCGTACACCACTGAAAAAATCCATTTTTATCAACAATCAAAAAATTATCGAGTATGAAAAAGATTCTTCTGGCACTCGCTTTTATCGGGTGCATGTTCGCTGCCCACGCGCAGGAAAAGCCCTCCACGGGCGATTTGTACGACGGTCTTACCCGTCCGCTGACTTTCAACCGGGTTATCCCGCCCTACGCGCTGGAGGTGACGTTCAGCAAGACCGTGCATGTGATTTTCCCCTCGGCCATCCGTTACGTCGATCTGGGGTCTTCGGATCTTCTGGCGGCGAAAGCCGATGGCACGGAAAACGTGCTGCGTGTAAAGGCGGCCCTGCGTGATTTCTCGCGCGAGAGCAACCTTTCGGTCATTACCGAGGACGGGGCCTATTACAGCTTCAATGTCAAGTATGCCGACGAGCCGGTGAAACTGTCGGTCGAGATGGCGGACTTCCTGCATGACGGGGAGGCGGTAAACCGCCCCAATAACGCGCTGGACATCTATTTGCAGGAGTTGGGATGCGAATCTCCGCTGCTGGTCAAACTGATCATGCAGTCCATTTACAAGAATGACCGCCGCGAGATCAAGCATATCGGTTGCAAGCGTTTCGGGGTACAATACCTCCTCAAAGGTATCTACGTGCATAACGACCTGCTTTATTTCCACCTCCAACTGAAAAACTCCTCCAACGTGCCTTTCAACGTGGACTACCTGACGTTCAAGATTACGGACAAGAAGGTGGCCAAACGCACGGCCATCCAGGAGCAGGTCGTATGGCCCGTGCGTGCGTACAACAACGTGCAGGTCATCGGCGGCAAGCGTACCGAGCGCATGGTCTTCACGCTCCCGAAGTTCACGCTGGCCGACGACAAGCAGCTGGTCGTGGAACTGCACGAGCAGCAGGGCGGGCGACACCAGACTTTCACGGTGGAGAATGCCGACCTGGTGCGCGCACGTGTTATCAACGAGTTAAAGGTAAAGTGATATGAAACGGGCGATATTCATTCTCACGCTGGGGTTATGCCTCCTCCTTTCGGACGGGGCGCACGCCCAGCGTGCCCTGCCCGCCATGCGCGGGCTGGAAATACGGGGAGGCATGGCCGACGGCTTCTATACCCGGGACAGCCGCAGCGAAACGGGCTACTGGTTCGGGCTGGCCATGAGCCGCTACGCGAAGAATGCCGACAAGTGGGTGTTCGGCGCGGAGTTCCTGAACCGTTATTACCCCTACAAGTCGGAACGTATCCCGGTGGCGCAGTTCACGGCCGAGGGAGGTTACTATTACAAGTTCCTCGCCGACCCGTCCAGGACTTTTTTCTTCTACCTCGGCGGCTCGGCGCTGGCCGGTTACGAGAGTGTGAACCGGGGCGAAAGGCGGCTCTATGACGGCTCTACGCTCCGCCACCGCGACCGTTTCCTCTATGGCGGGGCCGTCACGCTGGAGGTCGATGCGTACCTGACCGACAGGATTATCCTCTCGCTGACGGGGCGTGAGCGTATCCTATGGGGCACTACAACGGGACATTTCCACGCGCAGTTCGGCCTGGGCGTGAAATTCATAATCCATTAAACTTGCAAGCGACATGAAAAAGATGAAAAAGATATTGGCCCTGGCGGTCTGGATCGCCGCCCTGGGTCTTTTATGCGCATCCTGCGACAACGGGCTGGATATACAGCAGGCGTACACGTTCTCTCTGGAAACGATGCCCGTTCAGAAGCGAATCTCCGTTGGTGAAACCGCTGAAATCCGCTGCACGCTCGTGCGGGAGGGGAGATATGACGGCGCACGTTACACGATCCGCTATTTCCAGCCCGACGGGCGCGGTGAGTTGAGGATGGACGACGGTACGGTGTTCCTGCCCAACGACCGCTATCCGCTCGACCGTGAGGTGTTCCGCCTCTATTACACATCGCGCAGCGATGACCAGCAGACCATCGACGTCTATGTCGAGGACAACACGGGTCAGGTCGTGAAGACCTCCTTCACGTTCCAGAGCGAGAACGGGACGGAGGAAACGGAACGATAACGGAATATGTCTAACCAAGAGAAGCGCCCGTCACCCGGGCGCTTTCCATAAATACTGAAAACCATGACAGAGCAAGAGAGAATAGATATAGCCTATCTCGATACGGGGGTGTACGAGAACCCGTGGCGTGAGAACCTTTTCGAGACGCTGCCCGAGGATCGGAAAACGGCGGAGGTCTGCCGTTTCGCCATCAAGAAATCGGCTTTCAACATCGAGTTCGTTCCCGAAGCGATGAAAACGCCGGAACTTTGTCTTGCCGCGGCCGGCTACCGGGGCGAAACACTGAAATTCGTCCCTGACCGTCTGAAGACACCGAAAATGTGCCGTGCCGCCGTCGATAGCAACAGCTACGCGCTGTATTACGTTCCGGAGGGGTTGAAGACCCCCGAACTGTGCATGGCGGCCGTGAAGCGCAACGGCCTGGTGCTGGAGGCCGTTCCCGGGGAATTGAGGACGCCGCAAATATGCCGTGCGGCGTTGAAAGCGGTGGACAGTGCCGATTACAAGATACTCCCTTACATTCCGTATCCCGATATATGCCTGGAAGGGCTGAAAAAATTCGGGATGTCGTTCGTGGACAAGTTCGAGATTTTCGCCTCCATTGCCCCGGAGGTCATGACCGGGGAGCTGGCCCTTCACGGCGTGGGGATGGACGCGTCCTGCCTTTCGCTCGTGCCGGTGGAACTGCGCACGGAGGCAGTCTGCCTGCGTGCCGTCAGTGGGGACGGCATCCTGCTCCATGAAGTGCCGGAGGAATTACGCACGGAACGGGTCTGCGAGGCTGCCGTGTCCTCGAACTACCTGGCACTGGAGTACGTTCCGAAGCATCTGAAAACCGACCGTCTGTGCGAGATAGCGCTGGAGCGCGATCCCCTGGCCATCCGCTTTTTCAACCCCGAACAGCTCACGCCGGAGGTCTGCAACCGGGCGTTGGCCCGTGCCGACGACCTGCGTGTCCTCCGCTATATCCCTTTCGAGGATATACACATGAAGGCGTTGGGGTTCTATTGCACGAATTACGAGAAGACCTTCGATTTTTTGCAGCACATGAACCCGGCACACGTCACGCCGAAAGTGGCCCGGGAAATTTTCGCCCTGGAGCCGGAGCTGTTCTACAACCTTCCCGACCACGCCAAGAACGAGGAGATGTGCCGCCGGGCCGTCGGGCACGACGGGAGCTACCTGCAATATGTCCCCGAGAAGTGGAAAACGCCGGAGTTGTGCATGGAGGCCATACGGCGCAGTCCCTATGCCATCGCCCACCTGCCCGAGAGCATGAAAAGCCCGGATCTATACATGAGCCTGGTGCGGGAGAACCCGCAAAACCTGAAAGGCGTCCCCCGCGAAGCCCGGACGCCGGAGATGAGCCGGGAGGCTTTCGAGCGTACCTACGGGAAGGACAAAACCGATTTCTCGGTTATCAGCGCGTTGAGCGACCCCGCCCTGGTCTTGCAGGTGTTCCGCGAGCAGGACGACCCGCAGAAGATACACCGGTTGATGAGTGTCCTGCACCTGAACCGCCGGCTTGTAACGGAGGAGGTGGCGTTGGAGGCCGTTCGCAAGGATGCGGGGGTGCTGTATGACATTCCCCAGACGGCCATCACGCCGCTCGTGGCCGATACGGCCGTGCGGGGCGACCCGAGGATGATCCAGTGGGTTCCGAGGGAGCTTCGCACGGCGGATCTGTGCCTCTATGCCGAGGCCGCCCATCCAGAGTTGCGGGTTTACGTTCCCGACGAGATAGCGAAGGGACGTAATATCTATTCGTTCCACCGTCAGGTGGACGCGAAATTGCGGCAGCCGCTCGAATACGAACAATACAAGACCCTCTACTCGGGCGGCGCGGTGCGTGTGAACAACGTGTGGACGTCGGTTGCGGGTGAGATTGATTGCTGCGAGGTGCGTTACGACCGTAAGACGGAGAAACTCAAACTGCGGATCGTCGAACCGCCCAGGGAGAAGAAGGCGCAGCCGAAGGTCGCGCCCCGCAAACCCGCCCGGGGGCCGAAATTGTAGGACGGCGGGTAGTTCTTTGGCAGGAAGGTTGTTAAAAATCGCACGTGTTGTCGCCGATACCCGGATGAAATCGTTATATTTGCAATCGAATCCTCCGGCGGCGTGCCGCCGGGCGATTTACATACGGAAGGAACACATTATGGTGGGGCATTGAAAACAGCCAAATTTTAATCCGCTCGCAAAATAATGGGTAGTTCTCTTCTTTATCGTCGTGTCTATATGCGTCAAGCGTATGCGATAGCGGCGTGGGGAGAAATTATCTATCGAGTGGATGGGTGCTTGGCTGTACCTCAATGCCGGTATTTAACGTATTCTCACGCCTTTTTCGTATGGTATTTGTCTGAACCTAAAGAAAAGCGATATGGAAACGAAATCGACAAATGAGGTAAAGGGTGATTACGACCGGGTATCGGCGAGTGAATGCCTGGGGTCGCTAATCGAGTTGCACGGGATTGTTATGGAAGACGATCTGTTCGTCATTCCCGATGCGGATGGCACGGCAGTATTATACAATGACGGGAAGATACGTTTTGACGAGATCGCCGACATCGAGGTCGGCTCGGTGTTCGTGGGCATCCTGCTCCGCAACGGCTATCTGTTCTACCTTTCCCGTACCGAACCGCTCAAGACGTGCATATACACGCATGGCGGGTGGGGTTCAATCTCTGAAATTTCTCCCCGTGGCATTGCCGGACATATCGGGCGTGAACTGCACGGGAAGCTGGGCGACCATACGGCGGTCGATTGACGGGAAACAAAAAAATCGGACGGTTGTTTGTACTGCACCCCAAAAGTTGGACACTTTTGGGGTGTTTTTTATGAAATATAATTATGAGATTCGTTTAAAGGCCGTAAAACTGGTACTCGAAGGCGGACTTTCGGTTAGGGAAGCCGGATGTCACTTGGGCTGTGGCCGCTCGCAAGTTCACTTGTGGGTAACATTATTCGAGCGCCATGGCCTTGCCGGCCTTAAGCTGCGCCACGGTAGCTACAGTGCAGAATTTAAGTTGTCAGTTTTGAAGCATATGCACCAAAATCATCTATCTTTGCTGGAGACAGCAGTGCATTTCGGCATTCCGGGCCCTTTTGTTATTCGTCAATGGGAGCGGCTCTATCAAAACCAAGGTGCTGAAGGCCTGCGGCGTAAACCGCAAAGAAGGAGGCCGGCCATGAGTAAATCGAAGACTAAAAAAGTCAAACTCAAAACGACTCCGCACGAAGAGTTGCTTAAGGAACTGGAGTATCTTCGTGCCGAGAATGCTTACTTAAAAAAATTGCAGGCCTTAGTCGAGGAGCGCATTGTCCGCGAGAGCGGGAAAGAGCCCAAGCCATCGAAGGACTAAGGCCGCAGTGCCGGCTTTCAGTATTGCTCAAAGCCGCAGGGATGGCGCGAAGCACATTTTATTATCACTTCAGAAAATCAAAACAACCCGATAAATATGCTCGCGAAAAAGAGAGTATTATAAGGTTATATCACGAACATAAGGGGCGTTATGGTTATCGGCGCATTACCGTTGAAATGAATAAGATCGGATATGCGATAAATCACAAAACCGTACTTAAGCTGATGAATATTTGCGGGATAAAAAGTCAGGTCAGGCTCCGTAAATACTGTTCATACAAAGGACAGATCGGACGGATAGCGCCCAATCTTCTGCAACGCGACTTTGCAGCCGAAAAACCGAATCAGAAGTGGGTTACTGACCTTACGGAATTTTCGGTTTGCGGCGTAAAGTTATATCTATCGCCGATTATGGACTTATATAACCGGGAGATTATTAGCTATAAAATAGCTGAACGCCCTAACTTTATGCAGATCATGAAGATGCTGGACGATGCGTTTGCCAGAATACCGGATTCTCCGGGTATTGTCTTGCATTCCGACCAGGGCTGGCAGTATCAGATGAAGCAGTATCAGCTCCGTTTAAGACAGAAAGGTATTACACAGAGCATGTCGCGCAAGGGTAACTGTCTGGATAACGCTGCTATGGAAAGTTTCTTTGGATTATTGAAGTCCGAATTATTATATTTGCAAAAATTCTCATCCATAGACCATTTCCGAAAAGAATTGGAAGAATATATCGACTACTACAATAACAAGCGGATAAAGAAATACTTAAACAACATGAGCCCGGTACAATACCGAACTCATGCCATCTAAACAAATACTAATCCGTCCAATATTTGGGGTGCACTTCAGTTATCGTCCGATTTTTTTCGCGTCGTATTTTCACGGCCGTTGCCTGCCGTGTTCCCGTTTCCGCCTTTGCAGGGCGAGCAGTTGCCGCAACATGTAGGCATGGTTTTCCCCCACGGTATGCCCCGAGGGCATCAGGTAAGGACTTGCGAGGCACTCCCGGCATTGGCGTACCGCCTCTTTTAAGTCGGTAACGGTTATTTCCGCTCCCGTGATGTCTTTAATCTTTGTTTCCATTCTTGTCCTGTTTTTTGGGTTCGTACCAACTGTCCCGGTAATTTTCTCCCACGAGCGAGAAAATTCCGCTCATGCCGCTTTCAGCGGCGAAATTTTTGGCTTCCCATATACCGGAAAACTCTCCCAGCAGCCGGTAGCCGATGAATAATTTGTACTTGCGCATGATTTTATCGTTTTTCCAGGTTGATAATCGGTGTGTTCTTTTGCAGCCATTCCTTCACGCTGTCCATGTTGTATTCGGATGTGATAACCGCCGTTCGGTCGTCGATTTCGGTGAAGCGCGTAGTTTCATACCCGTCGATCCACTGCTTCAGCGTGGCAACGCCCCACACCTGCGGGTCGTCGAACATGGTGTTGAGCCGCCCGATACCCTCGCCGAAGGTTACGAGCAGCGTTTCATAGGAGATTTCCTTGTTTACTTCATTCGTTTTCATATTCTCGCTTTTTACGGGCGGCTTTTGCCGCCCCGAAATTTTTTAATCAGACAAGTTCCACTCTAACCCTGCTCATGTTCGCCCAGAACACGCCGTTGCAGTAGTAGGCGTAGCCGTTATGCCAGTTGCTCCTGCGGCGTATCACGTCCTGCTCGGGTGGTCGTATCTCGATACTCGTGGTGTAGATGTTGTGTCCCACGGTAATGACGAGGTTGCACCTTCGCCATATCTCGGAATGGGTTTTGAACCCGTTTTTCCCCTCGACGAGCGCAAGGGCCGTCTTGACTGCTTCCCGAACTTCCCAATCCCACTCCCTGAAGGGTTTGAGCGGGCGTGCCATGTAGCTTTTATAGATGATTTTCATTGTTATATTTTTTTGTAGGGCGGCTTTCGCCGCCCCGATTTTATAATTCGACAATCCTTTCCACTCTGCCGTACAACATGGAGCGTATGCTCGTCTTGTCCACGCCCTTGTATTCCGTGTAATGCCCGTACTGCTTTACCACGAATGTTTTCAGTACATCGACAAAGTTGAAACGATACCCTAAAAGCGGAATGGAGTCCTTGAAATAGGTGTTATGGTTTACCTCACGGGTAATCCAGTCTTTCTCCTCACGGGTGAGCGTTCCCCCGTCATTGAGCCGTTTGCGTAATATGTACGCTTTTGAGCCTGCAAGGCTTTCGAGTGCGGGAACGTCCCACGACACGAATTTATATGCTATTTGGTTCATTCTATTTTGTTTTTGCGGGCGGCTTTCGCCGCCCCGATTTTTATGCTGTCATTCGTTTCCGTATAAGGGACATGTTCCCCTTCATCAGTTTCAGTATTTGCCCGTGGTATGGGGTATTCTTGTTACACACGCCACGGCTCTGCACGACCTCCATGCGTTTTAGGGACACCTCTATCGTTTCGATACGTTTGCCGTCGATTGTAGCCGAGAGTATGAGCGAGTCGGCTTTCAGATAGTATTCGTTGGTAAACACGCAGTGGTGCATGGCCTCGCCCTCCTGCCGTATGGCTTCAACGCTGTCCAATACCTTGATGCGGATTTCCCCGTCGGAAAACTCCACTCCGAAAAACCGTCCTTTGGCTTTGACAAACGAGGCTTCCTGTTCCAACGCCTTGCGCCGTTCCTCCTGCCGCCGTTCCATTTGCATGTGCCGCCGTTTTTTAGCCATGTAGAGGTCATGCGCTGCGGGCAGGTCTGCGGGACACACGAAATGGGCGTTATGCAGGTCTTTCCCGAAAAATCGCAGCAGATCGATGTAGTCGCACCATTCCGTCGGTTTCCCGATAGCGTACCCGTTACGGATGGCGATACGGATGGCCGGCCAATAGTCTGCGATATTGCGGGAGGAACGGGCGAAAAATCGCACGAGTGCCGTTTGTCCCGCTTTAAGCAGCGTTTCGGCCTTGTTCTCCGAGAGCAGCAGGTGGATAAGGTCGAAAGGGGTTACATCGGGGAGTTGTTTGCCGTAACCGCTTCGGCGCAGTTCGGGGATAAGCCGTTGCCGGGGATAGATGCGTGTGGGCGTGATGTTGTATTTCCCGTCGTTCTCCGCCCGCAGTTCCAATGCGCTCGACCAACTCCACCCGTGAACGAAGAAGCCCATCGGGCGCAGCCGTGCGAAGGTTGCGGAGCGTCCGTCGGAGGCAATCCACCGCTGTACGGCTTCGATATGGGTGTAAACGGGCGTCTGTCCCACTTTCGCCCAACACTCGATATAGACGAAGCGCAGGACTTGAAAACCCTTGCAGCGGGTTACGATGCACAAATACTCGTAATCGTTGAACTTGCGGCGCAGGGTGGTTTCCACTTTCAGCGTGGTGTGGCAGTGCGGACACTCGCACCCTAACAGATTGTCCGTGAGTTCTCCGTTTTCGCTCTGCCACGTGTGGCCGCACTCGGTGCAGGTGATAAGTCCTTTCGGCGTGCGGCGTCCGATATGCTCGATGCAGTTCTTGTACCCCCATTCGATTTGTGCGGGGGTAAGCGGCGGCAGGTGTTTGCTTGCCGCCACGACGTTCTGTTGGAATTTTGTTCTCGGTTTCATAACTAAAATAGACTGGGCATTAGTTTGTTATCTTCGATTTTCTTGGGTTTGGACTTGGCTTTCGCCAACTTGGCGTAGGCTTCGCTCTCGGCCTTCCGTATGGCGTTCCGCCGTGCCTCGGCTTTTTCCTCCTCGGTCAGTTCGACGGTGTGATTGACCACTACCTTGCAACTGACGGGTTTGCCGATGTCGATGTCCTCCTCGTCGTAATAGTGGAGTGCCATAGAGTATATTTCCTCGTCGGCAAACCCGTTGCAACCGCTCTGCCGTACTTGGTTGATGATGAAAGTGCAGCAATCGTCAATGTTCTTTTTCGGGTTGGCGTATCGGGGTGCGAAAAGTTCGTCCTCCCGTGCCCGTGCGTCGAGATAGTTCTGTATCGTCAGTTTGAAATAATCTGTTCCTTGTGCCATGATTTTTTGGTATTGTGGGGCGGCGAGCCACCCCGTGTTCAACATTTATTCGTCCTTTCCGAGAAGCCGTCGCACCTCGTCCTCTTTGGTCTTTTGGAAAATCCATCCCGCTTTCTTCTGCCCGTCATGCGTCAGCCGTGCGTTGAAGCGTCCCCCGAGTGCGTGAAGGGCGTCCTTGACGGGCTTGGTGTCCCCGAATACGGCTATCGCCTTCTCGGAATAGTCCACGATGATAAACCCGCCTTGCACGCTCGTTTCAGTGCGTTCCGCCCGTTTTTCGTCTTTCGGCTCGGGCAGACATATATTCTCCTCGTTTCCTGCGATATATGCCAGCCTGTCGATGTACCCTTCACGGGTGTAGTGGGTCAGTTTGCAGACACTCCACCCGTATTTCGGACTTTTGCCGAGCGTGAAAACGGGATAGCGGTGTTCGTTCTTGGGGTCGTATTCGGAGAGGTGCGCCGTTTGCGGGAAATTGGCCGCCGCCTTTCTCAACTCCCCGAAGCCGTTGCGAGAGGTGGCCGAAAAGCCGAGAATGACGGTACGCACGCTTCGGGTGGTCGAACACTCGTAAGAGGGGTCAGTGTATTCCGTTTCGTTGAGTTCGGCGATGATTACGCCCTGCACCCCTTCGGGCATGATGCGGCGTAACCTCTGCGCTCCTATTTCCGCTATGCGGTCATGCTCGGCTTTCTCTTTGGCGGCGGCGATGGCCTGCGCCGTGGCTTGCTCTTCCGCCTGCCTCACGAGCAAAGCCACCTCGAAAGCGTCCATGAACTCGGGGTTCACGTCGTCGTAGTACCTGCCGATACCGAATGTTTGCGAGAGGGGTCGCAAAATGTCCGTTTGGCTGATTTCCTTTGTTTCGGTATCGACCATGTGGTACACGTAGCCACGGGCGGTGTGTTCCACCTTGTAAACGACGTAACGCTTTCTGCTCGCACCCGCACCGATACCGATGATTACCTGGTTTTCCTTGACTACCTGCACCTGCGTGTCCGTGGTAGTCGCTCCGAATAATGAAATGTACTTTGTCATACCTGTAAAAATTTAGAAGATGTGAGTGAATAGGAAATAGAAAAAGCCGGTTAGAGCCACGAGAGAAACAAGGCAGGAGAAAATGCCCCGCAGGATGTCATAACAGAACGTGAAGCCCAAAACGACCCAAATAAAGTCGATACCCCACACGTGGAAGCCCAAAGTCACCGCCCCGACCTTTACCGCCAACCCGACCTTTGCCTTTATGCCAAGTGGAAGGTTGGAGGATTTCTGTTTCCATTTATTTTTCTCTTCGTTTCTCATAACCTTTGACTTTTTTTTTATGCCGTAGCGGAGCCGGTATGGATGGAATCTGTTTCGGTAGCATCAAAAGGTGTCGGGGATAGCTGCTGCAAGATTTTGTCGGAAAATACGCTCGCCCGCAGGGAAAGAGGAAGATTTTGCGGCAAACCGCCCCGCGGCCCGATCTTGCAGCAGCGTGAGCCCCGTAACTACCTTTGCTACTGACAACAGATTTCCATACCGCGCTCCGCGGCATGAAAAAAAAGAGAGGAAAAGGTTATGGGGGAGAAACGGGGAGAAAACGATATGCCGTGAACGCTCGCGAAAGTCGGTTCACGGCTCACCCTGCATGGAATGATAAATCGCCCGCGAACATTTCCTTTCACGGGCGATTGGCGTATCGGAACGTGCCGATCCCGTATCGGCGGAGGATCGTTTCCGCCGGACGTGGCGCCACTCGCTGCCACTTTTAAGACGGATACGTCCATATACCACTGGCTGATAACAAGATACTGTTCATTTGTGTACTTTTGGGCATCCGGGAAACAAAAAATGAAACAGAACATGGAAATAATAAGTATGGACGTGAAGGCTTTCGACGCGCTGGCAGGGCACGTGGAAGCCATTGAAAGAAAAGCCGAGGCGTTATGCCGCAGGCAAGAGGACGTGAGTTTGAAAAAATGGCTGGACAACCAGGATGTCTGTGACGTGCTGGGTATATCGAAACGTACCCTGCAAACCTACCGGGAGAAAGGGTTGCTGCCTTTCAGCCGCATCCGTCACAAAATCTTCTACAAACCGGAAGATGTCGGGAAACTGCTGCAATCGTCGCACTATCCTAATACCGCCGCGTTATGAGCCATTATTTCATCGACAAGCACGATCCGCGTGTGGCGGATCTCTTCCGGCGCTTGGAAAAGGCCGGCAAGGCACTGGATAAACTGGAATCCTCCGGAGGCCGGACACTCAAGGGAGAGCGGTTCGTCACCGACGAGGAATTGTCCCGGCTGCTGAAAATCAGCAGGCGTACATTGCAGGAATACCGCACGGCGCGGATCATTCCCTATTATTTGATTCAGGGCAAGGTACTATACATGGAATCCGAGATACAGAAATTCCTGGAAGATTCCCGGAAGAAATGTATCGGGGGACAGGAATGGGTATAAAAGAAGAACGGCCAAAACGTTGGCCGTTCTTCTTTTTCAGTTCAATATCGTGTTCATGCCGGGGAGCTGCCAGACGACAGCGGTCGTCGTGGCCCTTCGGACAAGCCACCGTCGGAAGGCTTCGGCATTCCCGGATTTTAAGCGGAAAGCCAGCGCGGCGATCATTTCGAGCGAATACAGCTCGACAATACCGCCGTCACGGTTGCGCTCCCGGCGGTAAACCCTCTCCTCACAGAGTATGCCGCTTTTGAGTATGGAGCGGATGTTGCTCCCCACGGCAGGAACGAAGACTCCGAACAGGTCGGCAATCTGGTGGCGCGTGAGCCATACACGGTTCTCCGGCGCGTGGATTTCCACCCGCCCGTTTTCAATGCTGATAGGTTCTCTTGTCGTCATAGTCATACAAATTTATCAATTTTTGTTATACTGTTCAACCGTTTACCGTTATAATATCTGCCGTTTCCGGTTCGTCCTCCTCGTAGAGATTTATTTTCCGGCCTTTGGTCTGTTCTTTCAGCCGTTTCATGTCCTCGTCCACCTTGCGGTCGGTCACTTTGGCGTAAATCTGCGTGGTGGAAATGCTCTTGTGTCCCATCATGCGGCTGACAGTTTCGATAGGCACACCCAACGAGAGCGTGATATGTGTCCCGAAATTGTGCCTCGCCTTGTGAAAGGTCATGTCGAAGCCGTATGTCCGTCCCAGTTCTCTGGTGAGCTTGATGAGATACCCCCGGCAATAGAGGTTGAAAATCCTGTCGCTTTTACGCTCGTGGCGGTATTTCTCGATGATCTGCAACGGCACGTTCAGCAGGCGGATGGCCGAGGGCGTTTCGGTCTTCTGGCGCCGGATGTGTATCCAGTACGTTCCGTCGTCCGACTGCGTGATGTCTTTTTCGGACAAGCGTTTCAGGTCGGCGTAGGACAACCCCGTGAAGGTAGCGAAGAGAAACCAGTCCCGCACCCGCTGGAGGTTGGGTTTATCGACGGGAGTTTCCATCAGCTTTTTGAGGTCTTCGAGTTTCAAATGGCGGCTCTTGCGCCGGGGCAGTTCCGGGTGCAGCTTCCCGTAAGGGTCGCGCCGGAGTGTACCCTGACTGACAGCCCGCTTGGTCATTTTCTTCAACCGGTAAAGATGCTCGTGTACTGTCTTGGGTTTCATTTCACGATCTGTACGTAGGAATATTTCAAAATCATCGTAGAACTCCCGGTCAAGGCTCCGCAACGCTACATCCTCCTTTTCCTTCCTTTTTTTCACGAAGGAGGCTAAAATATTATAGGAGTTCTCGTAACTTTCATAGGTTTCTTCCTTGCGATCCACGCCGACACGCTTGCGGAACTCCTCGTTATGCTCGCGGAACAAGGCAAGGAGGGTGAACGGTTTCTGCCCGATTCCTTCCACGGCGTTTTTGACCAGCTCGGCCGTCACGAAACCGAGGCTTTTACGAATATGACGGTAATGCCCGGTGATTTTTTCGGTCAGTTTCTCTATTGCCAGGTTTACCGTTCGGGCGTTCTCGCTTCGTCCGTTCGCCCTTTTGGTTTCCGGATTCCAAAGCGATGGATCGACAAACGCGTTGATATTGATCGGGGCCGACTTGGCGTCGATGCTTACCTTGCATAACAATTTACATGTTCCGTCCTTGCGGACTTTCGTGCGGTTGATGTAGAACAGCAGGGAGAACGTGCTGCGACGTTTTATCTCTTTATTATTCGTTTCCATAATCGTTGTGAATTTGATTGTCAATGATAGATTAAATAGCTACGGAGAAGCGGCCGGCAATCTTTTCCTCTAAAGACCGGGTATCCATGTCGATCTTGTCATCGGTCACTTTGGCGTAAATCTGCGTCGTGGAAATGCGGCTATGCCCCAGCATTTTACTGACGGTTTCAAGCGGGACACCATGCGAAAGCGTGATCTCGGTGGCGTAGGTATGGCGTCCGCAGTGAAAGACGAGCTTCCGTTCAATTCCGCAAATGGCGGCAATACGTTTCAGTGTCCGGTTGAGTTCGTTGTTGCTGTACATCGGCAGCAGTTTTCCTTCCGGGGCCATATCCCGGTACTTGTCGAGGATGAGCAACGGTATGTCGAGCAATGGCACTTCATAGTCGATTTTCGTCTTCTTGCGGGCGGTCTTGATCCATACCTCACCGTCCTCGGCCACTTCCAGATCCTCCGTCGTCAGGCGGCACATGTCCCCGTAAGGGATACCCGTGTAGCAGGAGAAGAGGAACAGGTCGCGGATATGGTAGAGTTTCGGGTCGTGCAGGGGTGTGGTCATCAGCCGTTGTAACTCCGCTGCGGTAAGGTATTTCTGTTCCCGCTCGGGATGTTCGGCTTCATAACCCGCGAACGGGTCGGCAGTGATAATCCCTTCCGCGATGGCTTCCCCGACAATCGTGTTCAACCGTGTGACAAGCAACACGATAGTTCCCAGGGCAAAGCGGCGCTCCGTGCGTAGGTAGAGGTCATAGTTGTCGATGAATGAACGGTTCAGGGCCGTGAAAGGAACATCCGACAACTTGTATTTCTCCTGGATGAAAGCGGCCACACAGTTACAAGCATAGCGGTAAGATTGCGCTGTTCCCTTTTCCCGGTTCACGCCGACACGTTTTTCGAAATGTTCGATGAACGTCCGGAAATAACCCAACAGGGTTTCCTGCCCGAAAGCCGTCCCCAACAACAGATTCCTTATTTCTTCAGCCGTTACATTCTCACGGGTGGCTGACAGTTCGTCATAAATGGAAATGGCTGAAGCTCGCAAATCGTCCAGTTGCCGGTTGATTTCCCGCGCGGCGTTACTTTTACCCGTGGCACGTCCGGATGCCCACAGTGCAGCGGGTACGGACATTTTCGCACTAAAAGCCGCTTCTGAAAATTTGCCGACAACAAGTTTCGCCATGACCGGGCAATGTCCCTCGTCATTCATTTCGCTCTTTTTGAGGTAGAACGTAACCGTTACATCCGTCTGTTTCATAACTCTATTTTTTATGTTGCAAAATTACTTGATATAGAGTTATTTACAGTTATGAAAATTATAGCGGAACAAAGAATAAAACCCCGGATGCCGGTAACATAACCTGTATTTCCATGAAAAACGGAAAAAAACGGTTATCTTTACGGGCAAAATATAGGGTTCTTTGCATGGTGAACGGTAAAACCGCAGGTGGTTAAGCGTTATTTTGCCGGATTATCCGGGGCTAAAAAAGGCAACGGATAAGTAGCAAATCTTTCTCTTAACCTTTCATTATCCTGCATTTTAGCGATTTGGAAAGGTATAGAAGAATTTGGCTTAACTCTCCTCAATACCAAACACTTACTTTATTTATCCAAATTTTGCCGTTTTTTTGCGAGTTCTGTATATCTTTGTGCCAAGGAGAAAAAGATATTACTATGACATTTGACGAAGCAGCAACTAAGTGTAAACAGATAGAAGGCTATACAATAGGCTCTATCGTAAAAGATATGAAGATAACTTCATTATTCATCGGTCCAACAGATTGGAACCTGATGTCTGACTATCTTAATGCACAAATTCAGAAAGGGCAGGAGGTTGCTCTAATCATGTTCAAAGAAAAAAGTTTTTCCGTTTATGGTATGTCAGTTGATGAAACAGGAGATGTACCGCGCAGTAGTTTAGTTAATCTTGATGACTTTGATAAGATGATGAGCAATTAATGTATATCACTTAAGTTAAAAAAATACTATCTTTGTTTCGTAACAAAGATTGAGGTAAGGCGATAGTTTTTCCATTTGCTAAACCTTTAAAATCATCCCGATTTGAAACTAATTTGAAAATTTAAAAATATCCGACTGTAAGAAACTGTTTATTAATCCTTTGCAGATTGACCACTAATGACTCTTAATCATTGGGTCGAGGGTTCGAGCCCCTCCCAGGTCACAAAAAACAACAAGTTAATAAACAGCATTTTACAGTTTAATCTGTGAAGTGCTGTTTTTTTATGCCTCATTTTTGATGGAAAAATTGCTAAAAACAGTCTGACGTGCAAAGCTCATATGTACGTTTTCACACAAAGGATTTGAAACTAATTTGAAACTGGAGGTTGTATGGCAAATTTGAAACTGGTCATTAGAAAAGGTCAAACAAAAGAGAGTGGAGAATGTGTAATTTACATTCAAATTACTCATAGAGGTAGTGAGGAGTGGATATCTACTGGTATCTTTAATTCTGCTATCGATGAATATAATTCCAATCCTGCTGATCTGGTAATAACGAATTATACCTTTTTTATAATATGAAGATAGAACCGGAAGCGGAGGCTATCGGAAAATACGAAGGGTAAAAATATCTTTTGTGGTTCGCTGATTACTGCCTTGATGAAAGGACCTGAGTTATACTCCTCATACTCGTAGATCGGAATTTCAGTATGCCAATTCAGAAGCATTTAATAAGATGTTTAATCAACAGCTTCGAAAGATAGCTGACTTATTAGACATCGAAACGGACGGAAATCTTACGACCTATTTTAGTCACCACTCGTTCGCCTCTCTTATGCGAGATATAGGTATAAGCAAAGATGATATAGGACACCGGGAGCCAGAACATAATCTTATTACCACGGGTATATATATCAGTGAGGATTATCGGAAAGCTGATATTGCTAACTGACTTTTTATTGATGAGCTAAATAAGGAAGAGGAGAGGTGTGAAAATAAAATAGCTGTATAGGAGGGGGATTGATATTCAGACTTCTGTTTGTGTTAGGAAGTACAGCCGAGGAATGATAACTCCGGCCTATGTATTACTTTTTGAGATTTGTATAACCATGAAGATTTAGTTGAATGTTCCTAAAGAATTTTTATTCTTTAATTCTTCTGTACATTTTATTCGGATGTCTGGAACAAATATGTTCCATTTTGCTTTGTGAGTGGTACAGGGACCAGCTGATTTCTATTATCATGGAGTATTTATTACCTTTCTTTTTAACGGAACGAACTTTAACCATGTGCAACTTCTCCATAGCCATTCAAGTGGCCCGAAATAATATCGTTTGATCCACCTGTTGCTGAATAATACCTGGAAAGCGAAAATTACCAATCCTATCAAACAAGATTGCAAGTAACTTAATTGCACAGCCAGATTAAAACCATATCCGTAAAAAAGAGGAACGCATATTAGTCCTTCCATCACATAATTCGTGACACTCATTCGTCCGAAAGGTGCAATTTTTTCCATCCAATTTTGATTCTTAGTTGTATGATAAAGAAGCATGAAGGCTGAGATATACATCATGCCCATGCTTAAATTTGCATAGGCGCTGAATAATATATCGCCGTAAATAAGCTCCATCCCGTTTATATTTATAAATGGAAGTACAAGTAATACAACCTTAAATATTACAGAGCAAACAATACTGCATGGCAGTGTCTTGCGGCTATACAGTATTATTTTTTTCTCGTCTTTGTATACACCAGAACGTCCTATAAGCATTCCAAGAATAAACAGACCCATCATTTGTGGATAACGAGCTTCTCCGAAACTCCAATAAAATGTGACAAATACTGTTTTGAGTAATATCTTGGATGTTTCCGGATTGAGTGACGATAGTCATGATCTAAAAAAATGTGTGGGTTATATATTGGGTTTTAAAGACTATGGTCTGGAGGGAGAACAAAAAGTACATGATGCAAAAATGAAAGCTACTTTTAAAGGTCATGATATATATCATGTTAGTAGAGGATATATAGCTAAAGATCATACTTATACACTCTTTTTTTAATTTAAGGGATCTAATGACCATCTTAAGATTCTAATGGTAGATAAGCATAAATATACTATTAATAAGGTGTATACATATGAGATATTATGAAAGAGTGATTCGACTTTACCTGATGAAATTTCTACGACAATGACTACTACGTATTAGCTTTATTTATAATTCATACAGAAAAAAGAACGTCCGGTGTAGCGCTGCTCCTGACGTTCAATTTTATCAGTCTTCGATATACAAGGTCTTTAATTATGGCATACAGAGTGGATAGCCCAATGTACGAAGTGGCCGGCCGTTTTAGATGGTTACCATTTCTTTGATTAGGAAAATACAGCTTAACCTGTGAGAGTAGGGCTATTTTGTTTCTATATGTGTATATTAGTATTAATTTAGACTTAGTTCTGTTCGAACTAATAATAAAATCTACGAATATAGGGAGTACAAAAATAATTCTATATTTCAATTAAAAAGCTTCATTCTGTTTTATTAATAAATTGTTTATCAACTAAATATCATATTTCTGAAATATATTATTTTACTTTATGTTTTGATTTATATATATTGGCGGTTGATTTTAAATTTTTCTTTTAGATTATTCCTTCTCTGATTGGAAAAACAATAATTAACGTATTAGATAATCTATAATACTATGATTTTTAAATCGTTCCTAAAATACGTGTTTATAGGCTATGTGTCTTGATAATCAATATTTACATATTAGTTCGAACAGAACTAAGTTGATTATTGTATAACAAAATTATTAAACAGTGTTTTTTATGAGACCAATGGAAAAAGACCAAGAGGCTAAGATAGCCTATGAAAAACCCTTTATTGAGGTAGTGGAAATGGAAATAGAAGGAGCTATCCTTGATGGTAGTACTCCTGATTTTGGTGATGGAGGAACGTGGTAAAAATTAAATGGCATTTGATAATCATGAAAAAAATATTATTTCTATTGGTAACAACTGCTTTTTTTCTATCAGGTTGTAGTAAGGATGAGATTAAGAAAGAGAATGGCAATGGAGAGGAGCAAATACATGTTGCAGCAATACTTTCTCAAGGGGAAGTAACAAAAGTCGATATTGAACCGAATGATAATAGTGCAGATGTTTTTTGGACATCTGATGATGCCATACATGCTTTTGGTATCAATCAACGTGGAGCTAAAGCAAAATTAGGAACTCTTACAACTTCTATTACAGAAAAATCAAAATCGGCAAAGTTTGAAGGGACTGTGACGAAGTCCTCTGACGACAACTATTATGTGCTTTATAATGGGACAAACTATGCTTATGGTACAGGTGAGGCTGTTTCTTTGGATTTGACGACTCAAACAGGAGGTATAATTTCTAACGAATATTCTTATCTGTTTCCATACACTTATATGGTAGGCAAAGAAGCCGGACATTTAGATGATGAAGATAATATGACTTTTAAAATGGAGCATCTTTGTGCTTTGTTACAGTTTAATCTGACGTTAAAGAATGCTAAGGCGGGAGTTACTCTCGGAAATATAGAAGTGTCAGGAAGTAATCTTTACAATAAGAAAAATTTGAATGTGTATACTAAAGAACTTTCTGATATAAGTTCGGCAGGAAATAAATTGACACTTTCTTATATGACAGGACCGGTACTTAGTACAACCACTACTATCGTAGCTATGGCTTCTTTTCCTGCTATGAATAGTGATATGAATGTAAGAATATACCTTTATGACAATGGTTCAGAGAAATATATAGATGTGCCTACGTCCAATGCAACTTTTGAAGCGGGAAAACGTTATACGAAAACGTTAGAATTGGACCTCTCAAAAGCTGTGCTTACTGCTAAAAAACCGGATATAATAGATTATGAGGCTAAAACGCTCCAAATTATGTCACGTGAAGAATTAGTTTGGGTGGCTTTGGTAACCAACCTTGGGAATAAAACGTATTCCGATGGGTATAATTATAATGGTTTTTCCAATTGGACTTTGACTCAAGGAGTTGATTTGGATTTGAAGTGTGATGCTGAAAATCAATGGACTCCTATAGGAAAATCATCATCTTTAGGTTTTAAAGGTTCATATAATGGAAATGGATATAAAGTGGAAAATATTTATATAAACTTGACAAGTGATAATCCTGGACTATTTGGATTTGCTTATGGAAGTACATCAAATCCAGCTGTAATTAAAAATGTAATTTTAGATTCAGGAGAGATTACAGGAAACGGAGGATGTGCCGGTATAGTTAGTTATGGACTATGGACTTATATTATTGGATGCGTGAACAAGGCAAATATTACCTGTAATAGCTCTGACGTAGGTGGAATAATTTATAGAGGTACTAATGTATATTGTATTGCTTGTGAGAATTATGGAGAAATAAAGCATAATAGCTCAGGTAATACAGGGGGTATTATGGGGACGAGTGAAAAGATTATAGCTTGCATCAATCACGGAACAATTGATAGTCAGGGGGATCATGGTGGAATGGCAGGGATGTTGTCTTCTGACAAAAATTACATAAAAGGTTGCTTGAATGAAGGTGAAATAAAAGCTGGTGATAATAGCTCTTATGTAGGAGGGTTAGTTGGGGATATGTTATATTATGATATAGAAAAAACGGAAGACTTGTATTTTGTGGGTAATGCAGACTTGTTTGTTGCGGGTTCAGATAATAAAGGTCAAGGTTGGAATACCAAAGGCCCAAGCCTTATCTCCGATTTGAACAGTGATGAAACGATTGCTTCACTTAATGCAATTATTGAAGAATGGAATACAAATAACCCGGATTATGCAAGCCCTTATAAGTTTGCATCCGGAGGTGATGATAATACGATACCAAAACTTGTTCCGATAGAATAAGTTCACCTTATACCAGAACCTATTTTCATTTAAACACAATAATACCTCTTGGCTAGAGAATAGTCGAGGGGTATTTTTGTATTTGTGAATATCTATTCTTGCATCCGGAACCGGACTATCTGGATGTCACGGGATGTATATTGATTTCTTTTCTAATTTTTTGTTGTAAGCCGGTAATTCGTGATAATGAAGGATGAATTTTAGAATTAGTTGATATTCGATAAACTCCGGATCTTTATTGCCTGTGTCATACCAATATACTTTTAATTGTCCGATACCTCTTTTTTTCATAACTTCTTTATAAAAGATATCTCTCCGTATACCTTCTTGTTTTCCATAGATACGTCTTTTTAGACCTCCATATCGAGGGTGTGGCTCTCCATTTATTATTTCACCGGAACATCCTATATAAATAGGAACTTCTTTGTGCTCCTGCTCCATGGTATAAATGTAGACGCCACAACTATTATCAGGAGCATTACATATTTTCCGGAGTGAATCATTAAGGGTAAAAGTAAAGTTACCACTACTATTTTTAAATTCATTTAGGATATCGCTGAATAGTTCGTCTATTATATTTTTTTCCATTGTAGTATTGTTTTCGTTATTAGAATGATGTATCACGTTTTATCCATGCAAAGCAATAGCTCTTTGTAAAAGTAATGAATTTTATCCCTTTTTGTTTTTTACTGGAGATTTTCTTTTAAATTTGTGTCTACTTCATTTTTTTGTGTTTATGAATATATGAGACAAGAGGAAAGAGACTTTGACCAATGGTATGAGACCTATGTAAATGACATGTTTTCATATGGAATGGCTTTTGGCATCGATAAAGACATTCTGATGGATGCCATACACGATGTCTTTCTTCATCTCTATGAGGGAGGGGATAAGTTGAATATTACCACCAATGTCAAATTTTATCTCCTGTGTAGCCTGAAAAACCGGATTATCTCTTTGAAACGAAAGGAAATACCCTATAAGAATCTGGAAGAGACAAGCGAATATGACTTTTTAATTAAGGTGGAGACATTGGATTTGCTGGAGGACGAGGAAGAGCGGCAGGAATGTTCTAAGCAGATTGAATATCTAATGAGTTTGCTTACCGGTAAGCAACGGGAAGTGATTTATCTGCATTATATGCAGGATTTGAGTTATGAAGAAATTGCCCGGATACTTCAAATTACGACAAAGAGTGTGCGGAAATTGACTTACCGGGCTATCGAACGGATGCAGGAAGAGAAATTACTGCTTATGTTCATATGGCTGGTTGTCCTGATGAAACCTTAAGTGTTTGTAAAAGTGTTGCTTATTAATATTTATTTAGGTTGTGCATAGGGACAAATTTAAAATATTTGCGTCTTTATTTAAATATCTATAGGAAGGAGATGGCTCAATACAATTGTAAGAAAACGGAAAAAGAATTAATCCATGAAGATTTGTTTATTTTATGGTGCCTGTGTCCGACAGAAGAGTCGGATGCTTATTGGAATGGCTATTTGGATGCTTTTCCGGAAGAAAAGTTGACAGTACGGCATGCGAAGGATGTTGTTTGTTCTGCCCGGATGAACCGGTACAGCTTATCTCCCGATGAAAAAGAATCTCTTAAATTACGTATTAAGCAAAATGCGGTTAAGCATAAGCAAGCCAAGCGCCGGTATTTATTTTGGCAATATGCCGCCGCTTGCGTTGTTTTGCTTTGTTCTATTGGTATTGGATGGCATGTACAAAAAGGGAGAAGCCTTGATACGGCAAATTCTTTCATTGCCCAGCATATGTGCATAGATAGCACGCAGACTGAAATAACATTGCAATTAACAACAAAGAAGAAGGTCCGGGTCATAGACAAAACTCCTATCAGTGTAAACAAAAAAGGTAAAATAGAGATTTCAGAGAAGAATATAGCTGCTATTGAAGATGAGCAGGAAGAAGAGATTTCTTTAAACCAGCTGACGGTGCCCAAAGGTCGCCAGTCGTCTATTCTTTTAGCTGATGGAACTAAAGTATGGGTCAATTCAGGCACAGTACTTCGCTTCCCCGACCGCTTTGACGGTGATGACCGTACAATCCATGTGAACGGCGAGATTTATCTGGAAGTAAAAAAGGATTCTTCCCATCCTTTCTATGTGGAGACGTCACGGATGAAGGTGAAAGTATTGGGAACTTCATTTAATGTTACAGCCTATAATGATGACCCGCAGCAAGCAGTGATCCTGAAAGAGGGGAGTGTATCTGTAGATAACTGTTCGGGAGAGGAAAAACGGATCAAGCCCAATGAGATGTTAGTGCTGGATAAAGAGCAGATGTCGGTTTCCCATGTAGATATTTATGATTATATCTCCTGGAAAGATGGATTCTTGCAATTTAATCAGAAGGAATTGAAAGATATTCTTAGCCGCCTGTCCCATTATTATTATCTCCGGTTTGCCTGTTCGTCCGATATCGAGAATTTGAAATGTACCGGAAAACTTATTTTATTTGAAAATGTGGAACAGGTATTGCAAACTTTGCAAAAGAGCTTGCCAATCACCTATGAGATAAAAGGGAATGTTATCGAATTGAAGCGTAGTATCTCCTGAACTATCTTTCTAATTCTTCTCAAAAAGTACCGTTTAATAGGTTCAGGTTGCCTTTTCGATATTTCATAATGTTCCGTTTTTGTGCTGTTTTTTGACACTTTGATTGAATAAAGCCTTTTGTTTTGACTCAGCATGTATGTATAAAAGTCATTTTAGGAGGAAATTTACTCTTTTTTAGTGCTAAAAATAGGGTTTTGTGTACTATCCGGAACCTATTTTCATCTATTCCGGGCCAATTTCCAGTTATTTTGCCAACAAATTCCAGCAGTCTGTGCACTCAAATACAACTATCCGCGCGGATAAAACATGTATGTTTTGACTTTAAAGCATATATGTTTTGAAATCGAATCATATATGTTTTGTTTTTGATGCCCTTAAGTGAAGACACGGTTCTGGAATGATACTAATACCAGACTGGATTCAGATGTCAAATAGATTGTTGTCTACTAATAAACGTAACAATATGATTAGATGATAATGACGCGGAAAACGCGGATTAATGAGCAAATAGTATGTATTAACCCGCGTTTTTCGCGTATAATAAATAAACCGTCTCTTTATTCAATTAGTAAGCATTATACTATTTACGTCAACAAACAGACAAAGCTAAACCCTGTGAGATTCGCATATTTACAACTGATACCGGATGTAGCTCCATACAGGTAACGTAGGAATAGCTGTTTTTGTCTTTTTGTCAGAATGACAAAAGGGCTGTCCGGCAGAAATGTATCAATTATGGTTCGAAAACAGTTCGAAAAGCAATTTTGTCTGCGTCTTTTTGTTTTTCGATCGTTAATACCGAGTTTGTACTACCGTTAGAACATGTGAATTCCATCGTTAAATCACCTTTTAAAACAGGTTCGTAAAGTTTATCGATTTCTTGAGGCGATATGTTTTTTAATGATGGGTCTGCCATCATTTTGGCTAAAATTGCCTCTTGTTGAGTTGTCTCAACTGCTCCTTCTTTCCAAAAACCAGAAAAGCTTAGGCTATAGCTTTCAGCTATAGGTAATGTGGATGCTTTTACCCGGTTACGGATAGGCCTCAAATTATCGGCAATCAAACTTTCAAGGCCTTTAGATAATTTATCATTGGAAAAGACATAGTAAGTGAAGATTTGATTCTTGTTTGCGTCTTCGGATATTAAAAAGTAGACATCACTTCGTCCTTCTAATTTCTGGATGCCGGGTGCATTCCGTTTGGTATCGTTGAGGTTGTCGCCCCAAAAAGAAGTTTTGAAATCACAATTGACAACATCGAATTCTATTGTAGCTTCTTTATTTTCGAAACCTCCGTCACCCAGTGATGAAACGGTGCAGGCAAGTATGTAGTGTCCTGCACTTGATGGCGTATAGTCTTTTAATATAGCCTTTCCATCCTCTAATTGAACTGGTTCTGAAGATATGCCACTCGGATATTTCCATCTTACTTCATAAGATTTGACATTTTCACCCAGGGATATGGGACAAGTCAGGGTAACAGGTTGTCCGGCGCCAACTTTGGTCCTGTCCATTGTAATTTGTCCGGGTTCGGCAGGTGTCAGTTTGGGAGTCTGGTCCTTTTCGCATGACGCGAATAATGCTGTTGCAATTAAAAATGAGAATATAAACAAATTTCTTTTCATAATTGTGTAATTTGATATTTGTTGCAAAAATATCTATATAGCAAGTATATAAAGGGCTATTTTGTCACAATTTGAGGATAAAACATCACAACTAAACTTAGCCGTTCACAGGAAGATCTGTTTATTTTATGCTATAAACTATTGATTATTATTATGATCTTGTTATTTTTGATGGATATTTGTTTGTGTCTGTTAGTTTAATGTTGATTATTGTATTTTTGTGTTCTGGAAATGACTTGATAAAAGATGAAGATGCGAGTATTATGTGTATTTTTTTGTTTTTTGCTGTTCTCTTACTATGGTAAGTCTGAGGTTCAAGACAGTTTGGATATAATATTTATCCGTTCGTTAGCGAATACAGATCCTCAAAATGCACAGCGGTTGTTGGATAGTGTGTGGGGTAAAAAGGATATACCCGATTATCAATTGTATTGGGTGCAGGCGGATATTTATAAACATACTTCACAATATATGCTTTCTATAAAATATGAGAATTTGCTTTTGGCGGAAGACTCCGTACAAAACAACTATTCTTATTTTATAAATGCGACAAGAAATCTTTGTGATGATTATCTGGCTATCGACGAATACGGGAAAGCAATAGAATGTGCCGGTTTACAATTGGATAAGATTAAAGAATTGAATTTGGATGACCGGGTGAAACGGTGGCCTTATTGGACGATAGGTAAGGCATATATTGCTTTAGGTGATAAAAAGCAGGGATACCATTTTGCAAATGAGGCGATCAGCCTTTTTATAAAAGTGGCAGATGATATGTCAGGGCCTCCTTTGCGTAGGACAAGAGCTTTATATGAATTGTCGGAATGCTATAATGAATTGACCTTAGATTATTGTGAAGATAAGAGTTATGAAAAGGCTTACCAAACAGCGTTAATGCATTTGGATGTGATAAATAATTTTTCGGATGCCGATAAAAAGCTAATGCCTCCTCGTGTACTGGAAATGCAACAGTGCCATTGTTATGGTAACCTTGCTTATGTTCTAAGTAAAATGAAACAATATGATGAGGCAGGAAAGTATTTTAAGATTCTTGAGTCGAATCCTTGTTTTGACAGTGTAACCGGAAGGGAATTGGCTGTCAGATATTATCAGGCATTGGGAAATAACGAGGATATAATCAGGTTGTTGGAGAGAAACTATCAGTTTTATGAAAGTCTGGGAGATATTACGTCTCCATTTGTTGAAACTTGCCGTCAGTTGGCAGAAGCTTATCTGAATCTTCATAAATATAAAGAAGCTGTTTCTTTTTATCAGAAGACATCGGTATTATCCGATACCCTTTATGAACGGGACAGGAGGAGTAAGGCTTTAGAGATGGCTACCTTATATAATATGCAAGAAAAAGAATCACAGATAGAGCGGCAGAAAGTCCGGATACACCAAGGGGATATGATTATCTCTTCGGCTGTTGTGACTGTGGTTTTGTGCCTGGTTATTATTATTTTGATTATTGGAGTGGTTATTCAGGAAAGACGGCGTAACAAGAAGATGTATACACAGATGAATGAGTATCTGAAATTGAAAGATAAAGCTCAGGAACGTATACAGCAATTGGAAGATCTGATACGTTCCCAAAATGAAGAATTGAAACTGGATGGAAATGGAGCGGACAATTTATTCGAACAGTTTGTCAGGCTACTGAAGGAAGAGCATCTGCTTCAAGACCCATCGCTTACACGGGATTATGTAGTGAAGAGACTCTTTACAAACAAGAATAAGTTTATTGCAGTTTTACAGGCTCATACAGGCATGAATTTTACCAATTATATAAACAGCCTGCGTTTGGAAATGGTGGTAAAACAAATCTCCGAAGAGGTGGATTGTGATATGCATGTTGTTGCTTCCACTTGTGGTTTTGGTTCTTATCGTACAATGTCCCGTTTATTTAGTGCCCGTTATGGTATGTCTCCCGTACAATATGCCAAATTGAATAAGGAATATAAGGAACAAGGTGACGGATTGAAGGAAGAAGAATAAATGGGGGAAATTTTATAAAAACAAATCCTTCTCTGAATCTATAATATAGAGGCAGAGAAGGATTTGTTTTTTATCTGGAAAATATCTTATACTGGTATTTTATCAATTCTCCGTTGATGGCGTCCGCCTTCAAATGGAGTGTTCAGGAATGTTTCTACCGAACGGGTTGCTTCTTCCCGGCTGATAAATCGACCGGGCATAACAATAATGTTTGCATTGTTATGTTCGCGGGCCAAACGTGCTATTTCTTCTTCCCAGCACAAAGCGGCCCGTATGCCCTGATGTTTGTTCAATGTCATGGCGATTCCATTGCCTGTTCCGCAGATAGCTATCCCGGGATATACTTCTCCGGCTTCAACGGCTACAGCAAGGGGATGGGCAAAGTCCGGATAATCGCAACTATCCATAGAATTTGTACCGAAATCTTTATAAGCTAATCCTTTAGAATCGAGTAGTTGTTTTACATATTCTTTGAGTTCGTACCCAGCGTGGTCACAACATAAACCTATTGTCTTCATATCTATTTTTTATAGAAGAGGGAGACTCTCACGAGACTCCCTTTCCGTTATTTTTTTATCCTAATAATTCTTTTACTTGTTTATATACATTCTGTCCGGTGAAACCAAGCTTTTCGTCCAGTACCTTATAAGGAGCGGAGAAACCAAACGATTCCAATCCCCAGATTTTACCGTTTGCACCAACCAAACCTTCCAGGTTAACCGGTAAGCCCGCAGTCAATCCGAATATCTTACTGCCGGTAGGAATTACCGATTCCTGATATTCTTTGCTCTGGCTACGGAACAAGCCTTCTGAAGGAACGGATACGATACGTACTTTAACGCCATCGGCACGAAGCAATGCGGCACCTTCTTCCAAGGTCGATACTTCCGAACCCGAAGCAACCATAACTACATCCGGATTTTCGTCGCTTTCTACAATGTATGCTCCTTTTTCTGCCTGTAAAGCATCTTCATACCGATTGCCCTTAGAAGGCAAATCGTTAATGTTTTGACGGGAGAAAATCAAGCCGGTAGGAGTGGAGGTGTTTTCCATTGCCATCTTCCAGGCAACAGTTGCTTCGCATACGTCGGCAGGACGAAGTACCAACATTGAGTTATGTCCCTTATGGTTTTTCAGTTTCTCCATCAGGCGGATTTGTGCTTCCTGTTCAACTGGTTCGTGTGTCGGCCCGTCTTCTCCCACACGGAATGCATCGTGCGACCAGATAAACTTAACCGGCAATTCCATTAATGCAGCCATACGTATTGCAGGCTTCATATAATCGGAGAATACGAAGAATGTTCCGCAAGCTACGATAACGCCGCCATGCAGCGCCATACCGATACATACGCAAGCCATTGTCAATTCGGCTACACCAGCCTGGAAGAAAGCACCGCTGAAGTCTCCTTTTACAAAAGAATGGGTTTTCTTCAGGAAACCATCTGTCTTATCCGAGTTGGATAAGTCGGCGGATGCACAAATCATATTGCCGACCTGAGTAGCCAATATACCTAAAACGGTGGCCGAAGCGGTGCGGGTTGCCTGATTCGGCTTCTGTTCGATTGCTTTCCAGTCGATGGCTGGAACTTCACCTGAGAACCATTTCTCCATTTTAGCAGCCAATTCCGGATTTGCTTTTGCCCACTCTGCTTTTGCAGCATAGCGTTCGGCAACGATTGCTTCCAGCTCTTTGGCACGTTTAGCATATAACTCTGCAACTTCAGGGAATATCTGGAATGGGTCTTCAGGGTTTCCCCCTAAATTCTTGATAGTTTCGGAAATAGAAACACCGGCAGCGGAGAGAGGTTGTCCGTGAGTGGATACCTTATTTTCATAGCTGCTCTTGTCTTCTCCTAAAGCTCCTTTACCCATAATTGTATTACCGATAATAAGGGTAGGACGGGAAGTCTCGGCTTTTGCTTCTGTTAATGCTTTACGGATTTCTGTTACGTCATTACCGTTTATTGTAATAACTTTCCAACCCCAAGCTTCATATTTCATGGCAACATTTTCTGCTGTCACTTCTTCTACGGTCGTAGACAACTGTATGTTGTTTGCATCATAGAACATGATAAGGTTGTCAAGTCCTAATGTACCTGCAATGCGTCCGGCGCCCTGTGAAATTTCTTCCTGGATGCCTCCGTCGGAAATATATGCGTAAATTGTTTGATTCATGACATCACCCAGACGCGCTTTCAGGAACTTGGCAGCTATAGCAGCACCTACTGCATAGGTATGACCTTGTCCCAGAGGGCCGGATGTATTTTCGATACCGCGTTGTACGTTTACTTCAGGATGTCCCGGAGTAACACTTCCCCACTGGCGGAATTGTTTCAATTCATCAATTGTGAATTTGCCTGTAAGGGCAAGTACTGAATAAAGCATTGGAGACATATGGCCCGGATCCTGGAAATAACGGTCTCTGCTTTCCCAGGTAGGATTTTTAGGATCGTATACCATAAACTCTGAAAACAAGACGTTTACAAAGTCTGCTCCACCCATTGCTCCACCTGGGTGACCGGATTTAGCTTTTTCGACCATAGAGGCAGACAAAATACGGATGTTGTCTGCTGCTTTGTTCATTAATTTAATATCGTTCATTTTGATGAGTTTTTATTTTTTATGCAAATATAGTCAATCTCTTTGTATAGACCATCATATCTGTGTAACAATTCATTTTCGGTAAAGTTCTTCTACTGTAAGATCTTTCTCATAAAGAGAGACAAACGATAAAAAATAAAGCCGAAACTTATGTTCCGGCTTTATTCTTATAATGAGAAGTAAAATCCTCGTTCTAACAGGCTGTCATATTTTTCTTTATGAAAAGTATAATAAAAAGCGCCTCTCTTTGAACTCTTTTTGTCTTTTTCATCTAATTTTTCAAGAATATCCATAGAATTTAATTTCTTCCGGAAATTTCTTTTATCCAGCGGAGTCTGATAAATTGCTTCGTACAAACTCTGAAGTTGGGGGAGGGTAAACTTCTCCGGAAGCAGATTGAACCCTACCGGGCACGACATGGCTTTTCCGCGCAAACGTGTCAATGTATCGGCTATCATCTGCTTATGATCGAATATCAATGTAGGAAGATCACTTAATTTTACCCAAATGGCATTGTGCTCTTTAAGTATATCCTCATTGAAATCGTTCATGTTTACCAATGAATAATAGGCTACGGAGATAACCCGCTCTCCAAGATCACGGGCAACTTCCCCATAAGCTCCTACCTGCTCCATATAAAGGTGGTCAATACCGGAGCATTCTGTGAGTACACGCAAAGCTGCATCGTCCACACTTTCTCCGGTTTTGACAAAGCCTCCTATTAATGACCATTCTCCTTTTAGTGGTTCCATATTGCGTTTGTAAAGTAGTATATTAAGTTCACCTTGGTTGAAACCTAATATGATACAGTCTACAGCAACATAAAATTTGTCTTCCTCTTGATAAAAGGCGGTAGTCATAACTTTTAATGGATTATTAGATGAATTTATTATTAGGCTAATTTACGTGCACCGTCGCTGATTACTACATCGTACAGTTTCGGTTCGTGACCAAATTTAGCAGTATATGATTCAAATGCCTTTTTCACAAATGCATCATACTTGTCTTCCTTAACGAGGTTGATTGTACAACCGCCGAAGCCACCACCCATAACACGTGAGCCTGTTACTCCACATTCTTTAGCTATGTCGTTCAGGAAATCCAGTTCTTCACAGCTTACTTCATACAGTTTGCTCATGCCATGATGTGTTTCATACATCTTTTGGCCAACAGTTTCATAATCGCCTTTTTCCAATGCTTCGCAAACATCGAGTACACGCTGGATTTCTTCGATTACGTATTCTGCACGCATATAATCTTCTGCACTGACATCAGCTTTCACTTCATTCAACATCTCCATGGTTGCATCACGTAAGAATTCAACTTCCGGATGATTGCGACGGATAGCGGCAACTACGTTTTCACAAGACTGACGGCGTTTATTATAAGCGGAGGATGCCAATTCGTGTTTTACTACAGAATCCAACAACACTAACTTATAACCAACCGGGTTGAACGGGAAATATTTGTATTCCAAAGAACGGCAGTCCAAACGGATTAAGCTGCCTGCTTTACCGAAAACAGAAGCGAACTGGTCCATGATACCGCAGTTTACGCCACAGTAGTTGTGTTCAGTTGATTGTCCTATTTTAGCTAATTCGAATTTGTCGATATTTAAAGAAAACAAATCATTCAATGCAAAAGCGTAAGTGCTTTCCAATGCGGCTGAAGAAGACATACCGGCACCCAGAGGAACATCTCCGGCAAAAACCGTATCAAATCCTTGGATTTTTCCTCCGCGTTTGATGATTTCACGGCATACACCGAAAATATATCTTGCCCAGCTTGCTTCCGGTGCATCATTTTCTGTCAGACCGAATTCAGCATAATCGTTCAAGTCTATGGAGAATGCGCGTACTTTACCAGTACCGTTCGGTTTAATTTCAGCAATCATGCCTTTATCAATAGCACCCGGGAAAACGAAACCTCCGTTATAGTCGGTATGTTCGCCAATCAGGTTGATACGTCCGGGAGATGCATATACACTGCCTTCTACATTAAATAACTCTTGGAATTTATTTCTGATTTTCTGTCTCATGATAATTCTGATATAAAGTTCTTTATCTAATTTATTCTACAGGAATATCTTTGTTTACGTTTTTGCTTCCTACTAAAGCATAATACAATAAGTATGCCAGACCGAACAGGATAACAAAGTAGCTATACTGGAAGCCTGCAACGTCGGCAACAACACCCTGAACCAACGGCAGGATACCACCACCACAAACCATTACCATGAAGAAACCTGAAGCTGCTTCTGTGTATTTACCCAAACCTTCAACAGCCAGGTTGAAAATACCACCCCACATGATAGAAGTACAAAGACCGCAAAGTGCCAGGAACATAATACCGATAGGTACTTCAACCATACCAAATGATAAAGAAGACAAGAATACAGGCATACTGACTTTCGTTTCGATAGGAGCAAAGATTGCGATAGCAATAAAGAACAAGCCTACGCAAGAAGCCAGTGTTAACATGGATTTACTGGAGAATTTAGCGCCCAGAGAAGCGCCGCACAAACGTCCGATCATCATCAGGAACCAATACGTACCAACAAGACTACCTGCTGTTGTTGTATCGATATTCAGTTCGGGACTGGTTGCGAACAAGTTCATGAAGTTAGGAATACCTACTTCAACACCTACATAAATAAAGATGGCGATTGTGCCCAGGATGAAGTGACGGAAAGAGAAAGCACTGTGTTTGTCAGGTCCTGCAGTTTGTGCATGTTTCTGTTTTTCCATGTGTGGTTCAGGAATATCCATCAGGAACAATACAACGAATACAACGGCGAAGATACCCATAGCAAGGAATAAAGCCGGGCTTGCATCGTTGATTGTTGCTCTGGCAGCATCCCCCATCAGGTAACCTACCAATACCGGAACAATAGTAGCACCGATTGAGTTAACGGAGCCTGCAACCTGAATTAACTGGTTACCTTTGTTGCCACCACCACCTAAAGTGTTCAGCATCGGGTTTACTACAGTGTTTAACATACACATAGAGAAACCGGATACGAATGCGCCTGTCAGATATACGGCGTAGCTACCTGCCAGACCGGATAAATAGGAGATACCTACTCCGACAAATCCGACTGTAATTGCTAAAAGTGCAGTTTTCTTATACCCGATTTTCTGCAATAACATACCTGCGGGTATACCCATGAAGGCATAAGCGATAAAGTTGGCTGCGTTACCTAATTGAGACATAAGGTTACTCGCTGCAAACTGATTTTTTACAATAATACCAAATGGATTTTGTAGGCCTGTTACGAACGAAATCATGAAGAACAGGGCAACCATCATAATGATTGGTAATGTGTAATTCTTTTGACTGGTAGAATTCATCTGCTTAGTGTGTTTTAGATTATTAATATTTAATTATATTTTCAGCTTATTCCGTAGCAAATTTATAGATTGTTTTACTTTGGAATACTTCACCCGGACGCAATACGGTAGTTGGATATTCTGGTTTGTTCGGACTATCCGGATAGTGTTGTGTTTCCAGGCAAAGAGCGGCACGTGCTGGATAGCGTTGTCCGTTTTTTCCTTCGAAGTCACCTGTCATCCAATTACCGGTGTACAATTGAACACCTGGCTGTGTGGTATAAACATCCATCACAATTCCTGTTTTAGGAGATACGCAACGGGCACAGAATGACAGTTCGTTTTCTTCTTTTTTATTTAATATGTATGTGTGGTCATATCCTTTCCCAAAATTCAATGCTTCGAAATCTTCGTCGATACGTGCTCCTACTTCATAGGGAGTACGGAAGTCCATTGGCGTTCCTTCTACCTTTTCTTTAGGGCCATAAGGTATTGCGGTTTCATCTGTAGGTAGATAATAGTCGGCGTTGATTGTTAGCAAGTGGTCTCCGATCGAAGGGTCGCCAGCTCCGGATAAGTTGAAGTAGGAGTGGTTCGTCAGGTTTAATACAGTCGGTTTGTCGGTAACTGCATTATACATAATAACCACCTCATTATCGTCTGAAAAGTGATAAGTGACGGTGGTTTCTAACTGTCCGGGAAAACCTTCTTCTCCATCGGCAGAGGTATATTTTAATTCAACAGTCTGTTCGTCTATTTGTTTTAAGTCCCAAACAACGGCATTGAATCCTTTTAATCCTCCATGAAGGCTGTTCGGGCCGTTATTAATGGCGAGTTTATCATAAACCGTACCATCTAAAACAAATTTTCCTTTAGCGATACGATTCCCATAACGGCCACAAATGGCTCCGAAATATGGTTCTTCGGAAACTAAATATTCTTCAATTGAATTATGTCCGGTTACTACGTCGGTTAACTTTCCGGACCGATCCGGTACCATAAGCGATACAATTTTTGCACCGTAGTTGGTAATAGTAAGTTCTGCACCCCTCTTGTTTGTCAGGATACATAACATTGTCATTTTGCTGTCTATCTGCTTGTTAAAAGCGTCTATTTGTAAACCAGACAGCGTCACTTTGTTCTTCATGTAAATTATAGTTTCAAAAATTGTGTGTAAAATTACTCTCTTCTTTGTATTCATGGGCTACTTTAGGGATGTTTTATAGCATAAAGTTGTTTTTTGTTTTAAAAAAAGAAAGAATTTGTGAGTGTGAAAAATCGGATATGATAAGGATATATAAGAAGCTATTTTGTACTGATGTTTTTCCCGATTCATAGTTATGCTTTTCTGAAATCATAATTATGAATCGGGAAAAGCATAACTATGAATGTTCTAGGGTTACATATGTGTTTAATATAAAGGTCGAGAGTGAGAAATGATGATGATTTTGAATCGATGAAAAAAATAAATTGAGAAAAAACGAGGAAATATTTGGAGATTAAAAATAAAAGCGTACCTTTGCACCGCAATCAGAAATAATGAGGGTTGCAAAAACGGGGTGTAGCGCAGTCCGGTTAGCGCACCTGCTTTGGGAGCAGGGGGTCCCAGGTTCGAATCCTGGTACCCCGACAAAATAAAGCGTTGATAGTCAATTTGATTATCGACGCTTTATTTGTTTTTGTTTAATTTGATTCTGAGCCACATCGAAGGGGCTCATACCGGATCACCCCGAAAAGTTGTGGGGTAAAAAAAAGATAGTAGTTTTGCTTTATGGAAACAGGCTACGAACTATTATTACCCGAAGGTCTACTGACCTATTTTGATGTAACCCATGCCGAGCGCACATCTACAGCCATATTAATCTATTTAGATGAAAAGGATTTATCAGAAATGGAGCGTAAAGATAAACATCTTCAGTCTAAAGGTTTTTATCCCCCCACCTCCATTCATGACTTCCCACTTCGAGGTAAAAGTTTAATCCTTCATGTGCGTCGGCGTCGTTGGGTGGATATGGATACAGGTAATCCTTTTATGCGTGATTGGGAAGTAGTATCAAAAGGCACCCGCTTAACAGAGGAGTTTGCCTCTTTTTTAAAAGGAACACCTGGATAATACCCCTGTTAATTGTAGCACATTGGCTAAGTTCTATGGGCTAAATGGTCAGCGGTTAGAGGAATGGTACCGTTTACATTTATCTGGTTTTTATGAATGGGAAGACCGTGAACATGCCGACAAATGGTTATTGTTTGAGAAAAACATGGGTTCTTTTCTAAGTATAGATGAAACCTCTTTGAGCGACAATGAGCTTTATACCATTCTGACTAATAAAGAAGCCAAGGGACGCAAAGGATCAATTGTAGCAATAATCAAGGGAACTAAAGCGGAAGAAGTTATAGAGGTACTGTTAAGAATAAAAGACAGGTTACGTTGTAAAGTAAAGGAAGTCACTTTAGATATGGCTGCCAATATGGGCTTAACAGTACGTCGCTGTTTTCCGAAAGCAGCACAGGTAACAGATCGTTTTCATGTGCAAAAACTCGCCTGTGATGCTCTGCAGGATATGAGGATAGCTCTTCGTTGGCAAGCTATCGAAGAGGAAAATAAAGAGTTCGCATTGGCCAAAGAAAGTAAGGAGCCCTATGTGGCATTGATTCTTGAAAATGGAGACACTCACCGTCAACTCTTGATAAGAAGCCGTTATTTGTTGTTCAAGAATGAAGATAAGTGGACACCAAGGCAAAGACAAAGAGCAGAAATATTATTTCACTATCATCCTTCTTTAGAAGTTGCCTATAAGCTGACTATGCAGTTAAAGAGTATCTATCAAACAACCAAAGATAAAAAAATGGCTCTTACGCGCTTAGCTCGCTGGTATAATGCTATTGAAGAATCCGGATTTGAGCATTTTGGAACAGTTATGCGCTCTGTACAGGCACATTATAGAACTATCTTAAACTTCTTTGACCGTAGAGCAACAAATGCTTCGGCTGAATCCTTCAATGCTAAGATCAAAGCTTTTAGATCGGTTCTTAGAGGTGTTAACAATATCCCTTATTTCTTATTTAGACTCAAAAATATTTATGCGTAGTTCCACAACTTTTCGGGGTGATCCCTCATACCGGCTCATACCGAAATCCTGAGGGGATTAAATTTTAAGCATAAATATTAGCAAGCCTGAATAAGAAAAAAGTGACATCCCTCACCCCTCTGAGTTGTGCCCTGAAAGCTTTAATTTTAGCATTGAAGGATTCCTTGGAATTACCTTGTATAATCTGAAAATAAATAAAAAACGGGAGGAATCCAAATAGAAATCCTCCCGTTTATCTAATCTAACAATTTAATACTGAGCAGATACGGAGTATTAATATCTTTTTCCAACTACATCCCAGTCAATAATCTTCCACAATTCATTCAGGTGGTCGGCACGACGATTCTGATAATCCAGATAGTAAGAATGTTCCCATACGTCAAATCCTAAAACCGGGGTTAACCCATGAGCCACCGGATTGCTTCCGTTTGCTTCTTTTGTAATAGACAATTTGCCGTCTTTGTCTTTTGCCAGCCAAACCCATCCTGAGCCGAACAAACCTGTGCCGGCAGTAACAAATTCTTTCTTGAAGTTATCAAAAGAACCCCATGTGGCCTTAATCGCTTCTGCTAATTTGCCTTTAGGTTCGCCACCGCCTTTAGGGGAGAACTGGGTGAAATACAAATTATGGTTCAATATCTGTCCGGCGTTATTGAAAATAGCACCATCCGATTCGGCTACGATTTTCTCGAGCGGAGCATTTTCAAACTTTGTTCCCGGAATCAGATTATTCAGATTGTTTACATACGCCAAAAGGTGTTTACCATGATGGAAATTAATTGTAGCTTCGGAAATGACCGGTTCCAGCGCATTGGCTGCATACGGTAGTTGGATTAATTCAAATTTCATAATTTCTTCTTTTTTATTTGTTATATTACTATTGTTACCTGATATCAATAAAATTAAACTCAAACATAATGTAAGCATGGCTTGTGTTTTTTAATCGTTGTTCTGTAATTCTAACACGGAGGATTTGATATTTGTTTACAATAAAGAAGGCTTTTTTTATAGTATTAGTCTATCGAAAGATAAACAGAGTCTATTATTGTTAAAAGAAGAGGCTGGTACTAAGGTGGATAGATGCGTGTGTGAAATGAAATTCATCCCTTGTGGCAAGCTTTCCGGATTACTTTTTTATGTTATCCATTGTCCGATTTCCGTTGGAAAAATGGAAAGGGAGAAGTCTATATTTATCAGGCTGCTTCTTTTTACATAAATAATGTATGCTTCCAGTGATTTTTATCGTCTGTATAAGCTGAAATCTCGAATAAGTTTCTAATTTTGTGCCCTCAATCATTATTAATTAGTAAAACATATTTTGTAGATGGTAAAGAAAGTTGGGAATTTAATTCCAAACACCTTTTTTATTACGAAGGGTAGTGGAGACTCTGATTTGGAAAAACATGCAGGTTCTTACCACATGGCCCTTTATGATGCCGGTATTTCGGATTTCAATATCATGACGTATTCGTCTGTTATTCCGGCAACAGCACATCTTGTAACTATGGATGAAATCGACCTTCCTCCATTTGGTTCGGAAATGAAAACCATTATGGCGGTGTCGCATGGATACCAGGATGAGTTTGTGTCTGCTGGTGTGGTTTACGCTTGGATGTACAAAGACGAGAACTTCGACGAGAAAGTAGGCGGTCTGGTATGTGAAGTAAGCGGTCGCTATCGAATCGAGGAACTCGAGTCCCGTTTGATCCGTGTGATCAACGATCTTCACCAGAAGACGTACGGCAAGTATTATCTGGGTGAACTGAACTTCATCACAGAAGGTATTACCATTGAAAAGAGGTATGGTACAGCATTGGCTGCCCTTTGCTTCGTTGATTTTTTAATGCCTGATGCAGAAGAGTAAAGAAGATAATATATTTGTTTTCAATGAAAAAGCAGGAATAAGGAGTTAACCTTGTTTCTGCTTTTTTTGTTATACAGATCCGAAAGAACATTTTGTTTTGTTATATTTGTCAGCGCAAAAAGTTTTTTAGGTATTAGAAACAATTCATTTAAACTTGGTGTTTATGAAGAAGATTATTAATCCTTGGAAAGGATTGGACGGATACATGTGCTTCGGCTGTGCTCCGGATAATCCGATGGGGCTTCATCTGGAATTTTATGAAGACGGTGATGATGTGGTTGCCTTTTGGGAACCTAAAAAGTATTATCAAGGCTGGTTGAACACCATGCACGGCGGTATACTGAGTACGTTGATGGATGAACTCGCGGGATGGGTTGTTTTGCGTAAACTCCAAACTTCGGGTATGACTTCCCGTATGGATGTCCGTTACCTGAAAAGCGTATCGACACAGGATGACCGGCTGACGGTCCGGGGGCGCATCAAAGACCGTAAGCGGAATGCCATATTTATAGAAACCGAGATATATAATTCTCAAAACGAACTTTGTACCCGGGCTGATTTGGTTTATTTCGTAGTCACGCAGGAGCAAGCTACGGAGAAATACCATTTCCAGGGATGCAAAGCTGAAGATGAATAAAAAATATAAATTATGAAGTATGTAGGAGCGCATGTCAGTGCATCCGGAGGAGTAGAGAATGCCCCGGTGAATGCAAATGCAATCGGAGCCAAAGCTTTTGCTTTATTTACAAAGAACCAGCGTCAGTGGGTGGCAGCTCCGCTGAGTAAGAAAAGTATTACCCTTTTTAAAGAGCGTTGTGCCGAGTTCGGATATGAAGCCAAACAGATCCTTCCCCACGACAGTTACCTGATAAACCTGGGGCATCCGGAAGAAGAAGGATTACAGAAGTCCCGTAACGCTTTCCTGGATGAAATGCAACGCTGTGAACAATTAGGACTCGACCGCCTGAACTTCCATCCGGGCAGCCACCTGAATAAAATAAGTGAAGAAGCATGTATGGACCGTATTGCCGGGTCAATCAATTGGGCGCTGGAACAAACATCCGGCGTTTGTGCTGTTCTTGAAAATACAGCCGGGCAAGGCTCTAATTTAGGATACACCTTCGAACAACTGGCTTATATTATCGGCAAGGTAAACGATAAATCGCGCGTAGGCGTTTGTATCGATACCGCACATACATTGGCTGCCGGTTACGATATCAAAACCCCGGAAGGGTTTACTGAAACATTCCGCCGTTTTGATGAAGTGATCGGTTTCTCCTATTTGCGCGGTATGCACATCAACGATTCGAAGAAAGACCTCGGAACAAGAGTAGACCGTCACGACAGTATTGGTAAAGGCGTGATGGGGCTTACCACTTTCAAAATGTTGATGGATGATCCCCGTTTTGATGACATACCATTAATCCTGGAAACTCCGGATGAATCCGTTTGGGCGGATGAAATAAAATATTTGTATTCTATTTAATACACCTTCTAAAACTCTATTTTATGTTTATATTGATGCCTATTATTTTTATCGGAGGAATTCTTGCCATAGCATTGGAAGACAAGATAAAAATAAATAAAGCAGCGATAGCCTTGTTTATGGCTATTTCTTTGTGGATGATTTTGATGTTTGATGCTTATTACATCTTTGTGGAGCGTTCGAGCCCTGTGTTCCAGGAATTTCTTACGCAAAATCCGGAGATGGCGAATCTGCCGATTAAAGAGCAATTCATCAATTTTTTAACCAACCGTTCGATTGTATATCATTTAGGTAATGTGGCGGAGACACTATTCTTTGTGATGTGTTCCATGCTGATAGTCGATATTGTCGATAAGCATGGTGGTTTCCAGTCGGTAACCGGATATATCCGTACTGCCAATAAGAGGAAACTGCTTTGGTCTATAAGCTTTGCCGCTTTCTTTTTCTCCGCCTTGTTGGATAACCTGGCAGCCGCTATTGTTATTATGGCTGTGCTCCGTAAGTTGGTGCCCGACCGTACAGACCGCCTGAAATATGCCTGTATGGTGATTATCGCTGCGAATGCCGGAGGTGCATGGTCGCCTATCGGTGACGTGACGACGATCTTGTTATGGGTAGGAAAGAATATTTCGGCCGCGCATCAAATCTCTCATGTGTTTATTTCCTCGCTGGTCAACCTCTTGGTACCCCTTACGATAGCCAACTTCTGGCTGTTTAAGAAAGATGCCACCTTGCGTGTGATGAGTGAAGAAGAGAAAGCGGACGAATATATACCGGAGATACCTAACCGTTCACGCCGTATCATTTTTGTCATCGGTGTCCTTTCACTGGCATTGGTTCCGGTGTTCCAGATGGTAACAAATTTGCCTCCGTTCTTAGGTGTTCTCTCCGGACTGGTTATCCTGTGGTTCTATACAGACCTTATGTACAGCAAGCTGCATATGCACGAATCAAACAAATTGCGTATCAGCCAGCTTTTGCCGAATATAGACTTGGCTACCATCTTCTTTTTCCTTGGTATCCTGATGGCGGTAGGTGCATTGGAAACATCCGGCCAGTTAGGGTTGATGTCTGACTTTTTGGACAAGCACGTACATGAGCCTTATTTGATTAGCTTTGTAATCGGAGCCTTGTCTTCATGTGTGGACAACGTTGCTTTGGTGGCAGCTACCATGGGTATGTATCCGATCGTTGAACAAACAGCGAACCTGAGCCCGTATGCACAGGCATTTGTTGCCGATGGCGGCTTCTGGACGTTCCTTGCTTATTGTGCCGTAACGGGTGGCAGTATCCTGATTATCGGTTCGGCAACAGGCGTTACCGTAATGGGATTGGAAAAAATAGACTTTATGTATTATACAAAGCGCTTCTCCCTGTTAGCTCTGATAGGCTATTGTAGCGGAGCCGGCGTTTATATGTTATTATTTGCTTAAACAACTTTATTTGGATGAAAAAAAATTGGATTGTAATGACGGCTTGTGCATTCCTTCTCTCAGGTATGGAAGCGATGGCATGTACAGGGCTGCTGGTTGGAAAAAAGGCCTCTGTCGACGGCTCTGTAATGATTAGTTATGCCGCAGACTCACATACGCTGTACGGCGAATTATACCGCTGGCCTGCCGCTACCTGGCCTAAAGGGGCAATGTTGGATGTAATCGAGTGGGATACCCATAAACCGTTGGGACAGATTCCGCAGGTGGAACAGACTTATTCCGTGGTAGGGAACATGAACGAGCATCAGGTAGCCATCACGGAAAGTACCTTCGGCGGTCGTTCCGAACTGGTGGATACAACCGGTATCATGGACTATGGAAGCCTGATATATATCGCCTTGCAGCGTTCTAAAACGGCACGCGAAGCAATCAAGGTGATGACCGGCCTGGTAAAGGAGCACGGGTATTACAGCAGTGGCGAAACCTTCTCCATTGCCGATAAGAATGAAGCATGGGTAATGGAAATGATAGGAAAAGGAGTAGGGAATAAAGGTGCTGTCTGGGTGGCTATCCGTATCCCCGACGATTGTATCTCCGCTCATGCCAACCAGTCCCGTATCCAGCAGATACCGTTTGACGATAAAGAGAACTGCATGTATTCGCCGGATGTTGTCTCTTTTGCACGCGAGAAAGGATATTTTAAAGGAAAAGACAAGGATTTCAGTTTTCAGGCTGCTTACTGCCCGTATGACTTCGGTAGCCTGCGCGGTTGCGAAGCCCGTGTATGGTCTTTCTTCCGTAAATATGATCCGGCAATGGACAAATATGCCGATTTTGCCAAAGGCGACCCGGGCAAAGGTCCGATGCCTTTATATATCAAACCGAACCGCCTGCTTTCCGTACAGGATGTGCAGAACGGCATGCGCGACCATTTTGAAGGAACAGACCTGGACATGACAAAAGATGCCGGAGCCGGTTCTTATAAAGTGCCTTACCGCTGGCGTCCGATGACATTCAAAGTCGATGGGGAAACCTATACGAATGAGCGTGCCATTGCAACCCAGCAGACCGGTTTCGTAATCGTTCCGCAGATGCGTAACTGGTTGCCGGATGCAATCGGCGGAATCCTTTGGTTTGGTGTGGATGATGCGGACATGGCTGTATTTACCCCGATTTATTGTTCGGTGACCGCATCACCGGAATGCTACCGTGTAGGAAACGGGGATATGATGAACTTTTCCTGGACTTCCGCTTTCTGGATACACAACTGGGTGGCGAATATGGCTTACCATAAATACAATTTTATGATAAAAGACATTCGTCCGGTTCAGCAGGAACTTGAAAACGGATATAAAGAAACAATCCCTGCCATCGACAAAGCCGCTTTGGAACTGTATGCTAAAAATCCGGCCGAAGCCGTTAAGTTCCTTACCTGGTTCAGTACGACTACAGCCGACCAGGCAACAGCACGTTGGAAAAAGCTGGGTGAATACTTGTTAGTGAAATATATCGATGGAAATGTAAAAAAAGAAGAAAACGGACAGTTCAAGCAAAATGGCTACGGACTCTCTGAATATCCTGATTTCCCCGGTTATGATGAAGAATATTATCGCAATATTGTGAAAAGTGCTGGTGATAGATTAAAAGTAAAATGATATATTTGCAAAATATGTTGAACTAAATATTAAGAAAAGTATGAAAAAATTCGTAGTTGTGTTAATGCTGGCTCTTTTTAGTATAGGAGTTCATGCTCAGACAGAAAAGGGGCGTTCATCCGTTGGTTTGAATTTAGGCTATAGTTTTAATGACATCGGAAATACCGCTATCGGCATCGATTACCGTTATAGCATTATCGATGCTGTACGTATCGCCCCGTCGGTTAATTTCCTTATCAAACATAAAGGCGTAAGTTCCGTAATGTTCGATGTGAATGCGCATTATGTAGTGAAACTGAGTGAAATGTTCGGATTCTATCCTCTGGCAGGTTTGAGCCTTTCCGTATGGCACGGTGGTGGCGATAACATCACCCGTTTTGGTGGAAACCTGGGTTTGGGTGCTGAACTGTATGCCACTCATAACGTTACTGTCGGTGTAGAAGCTAAATACAACATTATAAAAGACCTCGACGGTGCCATGGTTGGCGTACGTGTAGGTTATAATTTCTAAGAAACAGGGAAGGTATAAAGCATATACCGTTCCGGGAACGTGGATGACGCAGACGGGCACTGATAAACTTGCGCGTTTTGCGTCATCTGTGTTCTGTAATATGAGCTATAGATGGTTTTCAAAAGACAGCCGTGTGGTTGCTTCGGCAATTACAGGTGTTGCAAATTGCGGATAAACCCGTATATTTGTCGGCTGTAAGGGGAGGGTGAATAAGCAGCAAGCCCCGGATAAACAAAGGGAGGATGAAGAAGGTCAAAGAAACAGAACGCATTTTGCGTTTTATGATGATAGGTACGCTGAATGCGTTGATTACGGCTTTCATTATCTGGTTGATGATGGTGAAACTCGATTGCAATTATTTGGCATCCAATGTGGTAGCCTATGTAATTGCCCAAACAAATAATTTCTTTTGGAGCAAATATTGGATATTTGCATCCCGTGAAGGGCGTTTCAGACGTGAAATACCTCTTTTCCTGATTGCTTTCGGGTGTGCTTATGCCGCACAGTTCCTTGCCCTGTTGCTTATGGTAGAGATATTCGACCTGAACGAATATCTGGCACAATTCCTGGGACTTTTTGTATACGGAGCCGTCAATTTCATGATGAACAAGAAATTGACGTTCCTGCATAAATAAAATCTTATCTCTTTATTTTACTTCCGTTTTTATGCTTTGCTTCCAGATGCGTGTCATATAGAACGCCAGATGGGTGAAGGCGAAGACAAACGAGATAACCAGCAAGGTCTGGTCTTCATTCCAGCCTACGGTTTGCTGATGCCACAATCCGGTTATCACGCATAAAACCGACAGCATGATACCCAGTATATTCATTCCGAATAAGCCTTTCCGGTAGGGGAGATGACGTTCCAGTTTGCTATGTTTCACCCCGTAAACCGCATAAATATCCAAACCGATAAGCATCCATACAATCAGCCGTATCCATGTATCGGGCGGAAGGAACAACATCATGCAGAGACAAGTCACGATACCTGCCAGCGGGACGAATGGTACAAAGGGCGTTTTGAAAGCACGTTTCACATCCGGCATGGTTTTACGTACAACCAGCACCCCGGCACAGACCAACGTAAAGGCGAACAGCGTTCCGATACTGGTCATTTCTCCTGCTACCCGGGCAGGGACAAAGGCGGCAAGCAATCCGACCAGCAACATGAACAGCAGGTTGCTGCGGGCCGGAGTCCGGAATTTCTCATTGATATGCGAGAAGAAAGGAGGCAACAACCCGTCGTGACTCATGCTCAGGAACACGCGGCTCTGTCCTAACAATGTCACCATGATAACCGAACAATAGCCGAACAGGATGGCAAGGATAATCGCTTTGTTCAACCAGGGATATGCAGGCTGTATGATACCGGCTTCATTGGCATGCCCCATTTGGTCGATGGCTATGGCAACCGGTGCAATCCCTTGCTGGCCGCCGAACATGGAGTAATGGGCAACCCCTGTCATCACATGGGCGAAAAGCATGTATAAAACCGTACAAACCAACAGCGAGACCAAGATGCCGATAGGCATATCCCGCTTCGGGTTTTTGGCTTCTTGTGCCGCTGTCGATACCGCGTCAAAACCGAGGAAAGCGAAGAAAACGATTGCTGCGCCGCGTAGTACGCCGGAGAAGCCGAATTCACCTAAAGAACCTGTATTTTGAGGAATATAGGGTACATAATTGTCCGTATTGATATATTTCCATCCCAATCCGACGAAAAGCAGTACAACGGAAACTTTAAGGAATACGATAATACCGTTGAAAATGGAACTGCCTTCCGTTCCCCGTATCAGGAAAAGGCTCATTACCACTACAATCAGGAAAGCGGGAATGTTGACAATACCGCCGTCCCAGGGGCATGCCGTATATTCCAATGGCAGGTTTATGCCCAGCCCTTCCAGAAAAACAACCAGATAGCGGCTCCAGCTGATACTTACCGTCGTAGCGGCTACCGTATATTCCAGTACCAGGTCCCAACCGATAATCCAGGCAACCAGTTCACCCATCGTTGCATACGAGTAGGTGTAGGCACTGCCGGCAACCGGTATCATGGAAGCAAATTCGGCATAACAGAGTCCGGCAAAGCAACATCCCAGTGCAGCAATGGCAAAAGAGAGGGTGATAGCCGGTCCGGTATATCCGGCGGCAACGGTTCCTGTGATTGAAAATAGTCCGGCTCCGATGATGACGCCAACGCCGAGGGCTACCAGGCTCCAAGGCCCCAGCACCCGTTTTAGTGATTTGCTTCCGGATTGGTTGGCTTCCGCCTGCAATGCCGTGAGAGGTTTCTTAATGAATAATCCCATCTTTCTGTTTTTCTGTTTTTCTGTTGAAAATTGGCTGCAAAGGTAGGTATTACAGCAAAGATATACAACCTTTAGTTGTGGATGGAGAGCCGTTCCCAGACCATATCGGGTATCATACGCCAGAAAAAGACAAGGACAGCATACCTCCAGTCAATGATAATCCGGCGTTGCTTTTTATGAAGCGCTTTTACAATTTTCCGGGCAACTTTTTCCGGTTTCATCAATAAGGGATACTTGTCGTTTTTCAATAAATCGGTTCTGACGAAGCCGGGACGGATGTCGGTAAAGGTAATAGGCAGCTTCTCCATACGTGCCAATTGGGCGATAGCATCCATGTATGTATTCTGGAAGCGTTTGGTAGCCGAATAGGCCGGTGCGGCGCCCAGTCCCTTGGTTCCGGCGATGGAGCTGATAACGGCGAGGTGTCCGCCTCCCTGTTTCCGGAAATAAGCAAAAGCGGCAGTCACCATCCGGGTGAAACCCATGGCGTTTGTTTCGACTGTGGCAAGCTCGATACCCGGTTGCAGTGCCCGGTTCTGGCTGCCGATGCCGGAACAAAGCAGGAACACATCCATGCCTCCCAGCTTATCGGCAAGTTCCTCTAAAGCTTCGGGGGCGGTTGCCGAGGTAACATCGATTTGCTGCACTTCGGTCCGTTCCGGTGCATTTGCTTTCAACGATTCCAGCTTGTCGGTCCTGCGTCCTGCCACGCCTACTTTCCAGCCAGCCTCTTGGTATATCTTCGCTACTTCGTTGCCTATGCCTGAGGTTGCACCTACGATAATTATTTTTCCGGGAGATGTTGTTGCCATAACTGTCTGTATAAAATTTATTTCGCTTACAAAGATAATAGCTCTCCCGGACATTGAGTCGATTAGAGTCGATTAGGCACCATTAATTTGATTCGTAATTTACCGGGCTTTTCAGGAGAAATAGGAGAGGCGCTTTCAAAACATAGGTGTTTTAAATGCAAAACATATATGCTTTGAATGCAAAACACCTATGTTTTGAAAGTGATGTTTTTTAAAAAAAAGGAAAAATCCCGTATTATAAATAATTATATAATATATTACTTCTATATTATAAAGAAGTTTCATTAACAAATTCGTGTAGGTTTCACATGATGTCCTAATTCCCTGTAGCTTAGCTATCTTTAGCCTTTCATGTCTGTTTCACTTAGCGTTTCACTCGATAATTGTTATAAAAACGATAGAAAAAGTTTCATATTATAACTTTTGTACTGTTTATGCGTTGTGGCTTGCTTTATGTTGAAAATGCAGGTATGTTATTCTCAACGGGTGCTATCGCATGATTGGAATTAACTCTACGTTCAATCCCAAGGCTGAAGCGATACGATAAAAGGTAGAAACTTTCGGTTCTGTTTTCCCTGTTTCTACACGGGAAATATAAGATTTATTAGTTCCTATCTTTTCAGCAAGTTCTGCCTGTGTCATATTCGCTTTCTTCCTTGCTTCTTCTATAATCTGTCCAGTAAAGAAAGCGTTCGCTCTCTCCTCGGCAGCTCTTCGCTCTGGAGTTCCTTCTTTGCCGAATACAGCATCTAATTGCGCATCGACATCAAACATTTTTAGTTCTTTTTCGCTCATAATATTCTTTCTTCAGTTTTAATGCTTTGCTTATTTCCCTATCGGGTGTTTTTTGTGTCTTCTTTTGAAAGCCATTGAATAATATAACAATCTGCCCTTCGTCGTAACAAAAGAAAATCCGATAAATATTGCCTTGCCATTCTATCCTTAACTCATATAAACCCTCTTTAAGGAACTTCACATATTTGGCAGGTAATCTATCTTGAGTTTTCAATAATAGCAAGCCATACAATACTTTTTCTTGTGTACTCTTGTCTAATGTATCGAAAAAATCCTTGTAATAATTTTCGTATGCTATTATTTGTCTTTTCATAAAACAAAGATATACAAAGTTTATTAGTTGAGCAACTTTTCTCTCGAAAAGGATTGTTTGTGCTTTTATTATTTGTGGCTATTCTTTGAATCCCTTATTTTGCAGGCACTGTCAGAATTGAAACCTATTCTATCAAATTTACAACCCGTAATCGTCCGTTTGTGTTGTATATTTGTCTAAATACCTGGAGAATCAAGTTCTTCGGATGTTTGGGGAGGATAGAAAACGTTAGCATTTAAATCGATAAATTATGAGAGTTCGTTGGGTGGTAAAAAGTTGTTTTGCATTCCTGTTTTGTCTCGGTACGGTAGCGGGAAGTGCACAGTCGATAGCTGATTCACCCGTCAAGCAAATTAAAATAGCAGGTTATATAGGGCAACGTATCGACGATTGCATAACGCATCGTGTCAAAGCGCAAGATGTGGACCATTTGGTGGAACCTTTTCGCCACCATGAAGAAACATCCCGTTGGCAGAGCGAGTTCTGGGGAAAGTGGATACAGGGAGCGATAGCGTCTTACCGTTACAACCGGGACCCGGAGCTATATGCTATCATCGAGGATGCCGCAGGAAAGTTGATGGCTACCCAACAGCCAAACGGATACATCGGGAACTATGCTCCCGGATACCAGTTGCAGCAATGGGATATATGGGGACGCAAATATACTTCGCTGGGGTTGATTGCCTGGTATGACTTGTCGGGCGATAAGAAGGCTCTGGATGCCGCCTGCCGCCTGATAGACCATCTGATGACACAGGTTGGCCCCGGTAAGGTGAATATTGTGAAAACGGGCAATTATGTGGGAATGCCGAGTTCTTCTATCCTGGAACCGGTCATGTATCTATATAACCGCACAAAAGAGGAACGTTTTCTGGAATTTGCCAATTATATCGTAGCCCAGTGGGAAACGCCCCAAGGCCCGCAGCTCATCAGCAAAGCAATCGCCGAAATCCCTGTGGCAAACCGCTTCCCGCATCCCAAGACCTGGTTTTCGCAAGAGAACGGGCAGAAGGCTTATGAGATGATGTCATGCTATGAAGGACTGTTGGAGCTTTATAAAGTGACAGGCAATCCGCTCTACCTTTCCGTTGTGGAAAAAACAGTCGGGCATATCGTCCGTGAGGAAATAAACGTAGCCGGTTCGGGCAGTGCTTTTGAATGTTGGTACGGAGGAAACGGACGGCAGACGCAGCCGACTTACCATACGATGGAAACCTGTGTTACTTTCACTTGGATGCAGTTGTGCAACCGCCTGTTGCAACTGACCGGGAACTCCCTGTACGCGGATTATATGGAAACGGCAATCTATAATGCTCTGATGGCTTCGCTTAAGGCGGATGCTTCGCAAATAGCCAAATACAGCCCGCTGGAAGGATGGCGCCACGAAGGGGAGGAGCAATGCGGCATGCACATTAACTGTTGCAATGCAAACGGCCCGCGGGCATTCGCTATGATACCCCAGTTTGCCTGCCAGGTAAAGGACGATTGTGTACGTGTCAATTTTTATACGCCTTTAGTGTCAAATTTGTTACTTCCCGGTAAAAAAGAAGTTGTGTTAAAACTAAATACAGATTACCCCGTGACTGATAAAATCGAAATCGAGGTAACCCCGGTAAAAGAGTCTGAATTTACCATTGCCTTACGTATTCCGGCATGGAGCGGGAATACAACAGTGGCGGTGAACGGAGCTCCTGAAGCGGGTATCCTGCAAGGTGCTTATTTCCCGCTTACACGTAAATGGAAAAAGGGAGACAGGATTACCCTTCAGCTGGACCTTCGTGCCCGTGTGCTGGAGAAGAATGAAGCGCAGGCGATTGTCCGTGGTCCGTTGGTACTGGCTCGCGACAGCCGCTTTAACGACGGTTTTGTGGATGAGGCTTCTGTTATCGTAAGCAAAGACGGTTATGTGGAACTGACCCCGGTTGCGGCTCCGGCTTTTGCCTGGATGGCGTTTACCGCTCCGGTGGTGTTGGGCACGGATTTGGAAGGGAACGGCGCATCCCGCCAGGTTCATTTCTGTGATTTTGCCTCCGCCGGCAACACGTGGGATAAATCCCAGCGTTACCGCGTATGGCTGCCGAAGACATTGAATGTGATGCATTCGCCTTACAAACCGTATTGATTTCAGTGTGCCCTTTCCCTGAACTCGGAAGGGGTGACGCCTTCTTTCTTCTTGAAGAAGGTGGAGAATTGCCCGGCATTCTCGAATTTCAGGCTATAGGCTATTTCCGAGATATTGAGGTTGCTGCCGGTCAGCAGTTCCTTGGCTCTCAGTAGTTTTTGTTGTAACTGGTATTGGGCGGGCGATACTCCGGTATATTCTTTGAACATACGGCGGAACCACGAATATCCCAGTCCCAAGCGGGAGGCTATCTCTTCCGGCGAGAGCGGGTTCTCCACCTGCTCTTTCATCAGGATACGGGCTTCATTGATTTTATCGACTACATATGTGTTGGTGAAGGAATTGTTTTTTCTTTTGTAGTAAACCGTCCCGAGGATATGCAGTACAATGCTTGAAATCATTTGCTGGTAACCGGATTTTTCTTCCGAGGCGAATTTCAGTATGTCTTCATACAGGTTGATGATGGTAGCGCTCAGCCGGATATGGTGGAGCGGTTCCTCCTTTGTAAAGAAGCGTTTTTCCACCCGTTTGTCGATATGGATGCCCCGGAAGCCCACCCAGTATTCGTCCCATCCGGTTTCATGGTCGGGATAATAGCTGTGCCATTCGCCGGGGAAGAGCAGAATCATCGTTCCCGCGCTAATCTTTTGCAGTTTGCAGGATTGGGAAGAGAAGTAGCCGCTTCCCTTTGTTATATAGACTAACTGGTATTCGTTGAGGATGCGTCCGGTCTGTGGTTTGAAGTTGTAACTGTCCGGATGCCTGGATAACGGATAGCGGCTTTTGGGTTGGATAAACTGGTAGCCGACGGTGGTTACCACGATTCCCCATTCTTCATCCGTCGCTCCGATAGTGAGGTATTTCAGTTGGTCGCTCAATTGTTTCTCCATGATGTCAGATTTGAAAGGTTTAAAATCATTTTCGTAAGCAAAGATAGTAATAATCCCTATAGTTTTGCTACCGTAAATCAAACAACTTTGTTTTTGCCATGAAGAAACATACATTTTTAGCTTTTGATATAGGGGCAACCAGCGGACGTGCTGTCTTGGGGACCCTGACAGGTGACAAATTTGAAATGCGGGAGATATACCGCTTCCCGAATGCCATCATGGAATTGCATGGTAAATATTACTGGAATATTTATCAGTTATACGGAGCATTGAAAGAAGCTCTGACGATATGCGGACGGGAAAACTATGCAATTGATTCGATTGGTATAGATACCTGGGGCGTGGATTTCGGCTATCTGGCAAAGGACGGTACGCTGTTGGGTTTGCCGCGTGCTTACCGCGACCCGTATACGGAGGGAGCTCCCGAAGCCTATTTTACACGGGTATCCCGTGAAGAAGTGTACCGCCTGACCGGTATACAGATAATGAACTTCAACAGCCTTTACCAGTTGTACCGCGCGAAGGAAGAAAATTTCGGGCCGCTGGAAAGTGCTTCAGAGATATTGTTTATGCCCGATTTGCTTTCTTATCTGCTGACAGGCGAAAGGATATGCGAATATACGGACGCTTCCACATCACAGCTATTGAATCCTGTCACGAAGCAATTCGAAGCCTCTTTGCTGGAAGCGGCGGGAGTATCGCCTTCGCTTTTACGTCCGGTATCGATGCCGGGGACAGTGATTGGCAACCTGACCGATGCGCTGGCTGCCGAGACTGGTGTGGGGAAAGTGCCTGTAGTGGCTGTTGCCGGACACGATACGGCATCGGCGGTAGCTGCAATCCCGGCGTTAAGCAAGGAGTTTGCTTACCTGAGCAGTGGGACATGGAGCCTGATGGGGATAGAAACGGAGGAACCTATTATAACAGATGCTTCTTTCCAAAACAATTTCACCAACGAAGGCGGCATAGAAGGAACCACCCGTTTCCTGAAAAATATCACCGGTATGTGGTTGTTGGAACAGTGCCGCAAGGAGTGGGAGCGTGCCGGACGTACCTATGATTACCCTACCATCGTGAAGATGGCGCAGGCAGCAACCCCGTTCCGCAGCTTTGTTTATCCGGATGATCCCTGTTTCGCTAATCCCGCCAGCATGACGGAGGCAATTGCTTCTTATTGCCGTGAGAGCGGACAGCCGGTCCCGTCGACCGACGGAGAGTATATCCGGTGTATTTTCGAGAGCCTTGCCTGCCGGTATAAGGAAGTGCTCGACTTGCTGAAAGAAATGGCTCCTTTCCCTATCCGCCGTTTGCATGTGATAGGAGGGGGCTCGATGAATAATTTTCTCAATCAATTAACCACTAATGTAATCTGTATGCCGGTAGTAGCCGGCCCGTCCGAGGCTACGGCTATCGGTAATTGTATGGTGCAGGCAAGAGCAGCGGGGCTCGTATCCGACCGCTGGGAGATGCGCCGTCTTATCAGTTCTTTCACTTCGCCGCACATTTTCCAGCCTATGGAGTGCGGCGAATGGGAGGACGCTTTCAAAAAGTATCAATCAGTAACATCTAAAAAATAATACCATGACAAAAGAAAACAGTATCAAGCAGGCTTATGACGTAGCAGCAGAACGCTATGCAGCCGTAGGTGTCGACGTAAAACAGGCAATGGACAAATTGCAGAAAATATCTCTTTCCCTGCATTGCTGGCAGGCGGATGATGTAACGGGTTTTGAAAATCAGGGAGGCTCTTTGACCGGAGGTATCCAGGTGACGGGTAACTATCCCGGACGCGCCCGTACCATCGACGAACTGCGTGCGGATGTACTGAAAGCCAATTCGCTGATTGCCGGCAAGCATCGTTTGAACCTGCATGAAATATATGGCGACTTCCAGGGTAAGAAAGTAGATCGCAACGAAGTGGAGCCTGCTCATTTCCAGAGCTGGATGCAATGGGCGAAAGAAAATGACATGAAGCTGGACTTCAACAGCACTTCTTTCTCGCACCCGAAGAGCGGCGACCTGACACTTGCTAATCCGGACAACGATATCCGCAACTTCTGGATTGAACATACCAAACGTTGCCGTTGGATTAGTGAAGAAATGGGTAAATTCCAGGACGACCCTTGTATCATGAACCTTTGGATACACGACGGAAGCAAGGAAGTTCCCGCCAGCCGCCTGAAATACCGCCAGCTTCTGGAACAGTCGCTGGATGATATCTTCTCCACCGAATATAAGAATATGAAGGATTGTATCGAAGCGAAACTGTTCGGTATCGGCTTGGAAAGCTACACGGTAGGTTCTTATGATTTCTATCTGGGCTACGGAGCGAAAAAGAACAAGATTGTGACACTGGATACCGGACACTTCCACCTGACGGAAAGCATTGCCGACAAGGTTTCGGCCCTGTTGCTCTTTACTCCGGAAATCATGTTGCACGTGAGCCGCCCGATTCGTTGGGATAGCGACCATGTGGTCATCCTGAGTGATGATTTGCTGGATTTGTCGCGCGAAATTATCCGTTGCAATGCGTTGGACCGTGTACATATCGGTCTGGATTATTTCGATGCGACCATCAACCGTATCGGTGCTTATGTAATCGGTTGCCGCGCTACACAGAAAGCCTTTATGCAGGCATTGCTGGAACCGTCTGCTACCTTGCAGCAGTATGAAGCGGACGGTAAATTCTTCCAGCGCCTTGCCTTGCAGGAAGAAATGAAGAGCTTGCCCTGGACTGCCGTATGGGATATGTTCTGTTTGCAGAACGATGTGCCGGTAGGAGAGGACTACATCACAGAAATAGAAAAGTACGAACGGGAAGTGACAAGTAAACGATAGTGTCATGGAAATACTGATAGGCTTACTGATTATTGCCATAGGCAGTTTCGGGCAGAGCAGTTCGTATGTCCCGATAAACAAGGTGAAGGGATGGAGTTGGGAATCATTCTGGCTGGTGCAGGGTATCTTTGCCTGGTTGGTGTTCCCTTTCCTCGGGGCGCAACTTGCCATACCGGAAGGTAGCAGCCTTACCGAGCTGTGGAGCGCCGGTGGAAGTACCGGAGCTATTGTTTATGGTATGCTGTGGGGAGTCGGAGGACTCACGTTCGGGCTTAGTATGCGTTATCTGGGAATTGCGTTAGGACAGAGTATAGCGTTGGGAACATGTGCCGGCTTCGGCACACTGTTCCCTGCCGTGTTTGGTGGGACGGACTTGTTCCATGGCGACGGGCTGGTTCTGCTGATAGGCGTTTGTGTGACCTTGGCGGGTATTGCCGTTATCGGTTATGCCGGAAGCCTGCGCGCCAGGAATATGACGGAAGAAGAGAAGAAAGCGGCTGTAAAGGATTTCGCTTTGACGAAAGGGCTTATTGTTGCTTTGCTGGCAGGTGTGATGAGTGCTTGCTTTAACCTTGGGCTGGAAGCCGGAACGCCTATTCTGGAGAAGGCGAAGCAGTCCGGGGCCAGCGAACTGTTTGCTTTGAATCCTGTCATTCTGTTGGTGACTGTCGGTGGTTTCCTTACAAATGCCGCTTATTGCATTTTCCAGAACATTAAAAATAATACCGGAAAGGATTATTTCTCCGTAGGAGGTCCTGCGTTGTTGAATAATGTCTTATTTTGCGCCTTGGCAGGAGTACTGTGGTATTCGCAGTTCTTCGGTCTGGGTATGGGAAAGAGCTATTTTTCAGACTCTCCGGTAATGCTTGCTTTCTCGTGGAGCATACTGATGTCGCTGAATGTGATTTTCAGTAATTTCTGGGGGATTGCTTTAAAGGAGTGGAAAGGCGTGAGCCGTCAGACAATCGTGGTGCTGGTATGTGGTATGGGCATCCTGATTATCTCTCTGCTATTACCTAATATCTTATAAGAAGCCTTTCGGAGGCGTCCGAAAGCAGGTCATAGCACTAAAAAACGGTTTCGGAGGCCTTCGATGACAGGAAATAGCGCTAAGAAATGGTTTCGCTCGCCTCCGAAGGTGCAAAATAGCACTAAGAAAGGCTTTCGCACGTGAGCGAAGGTATAAAATAGTGCTAAGGAATGGTTTCGCTTACGAGCGAAGGTGTAAAATAGTACTAAAAACTACTTTCGCTCGCAAGCGGAGAGGTGAAATAGTGCTATGTACCCGTTTCGCTCTCGAGCGAAGACTTAAAAATGAGTGATAACTAAAAAAGAACGTATTTTAAAACAATAAAGAAATGACGACAACTACTATCAATCTTTCAAAGATTGTTCGTGAACAGCCGCTGTTGATGGCTGAAATCGACCGCATAGCCGAAGTGGCAGGCTATCTCTGGACCAAAGGATGGGCTGAGCGTAACGGAGGGAATATCTCTGTCAACCTGACTGATTTGGCAAATGAAGCATTGAAAACATTACCGGCTCTTTGCCCTTCCATTCCTTTGGAAGAAGCAATGACTGCTCTGGGCGGACATATTTTCTATGTAACGGGTACAGGCAAACGTATGCGTTATGTGGCACAGGACCCGTTTGCCAACGGTTCCCTGATTCGCATCGCACAGGATGGCAAAAGCTACGATATCATAGCCGAGCAACCGGTCAGACCGACCTCCGAACTGCCATCCCACCTGATGATGCACAACTACCTCCGTTCCGAAGGACGCGATAACAAAGTGGTATTGCATACGCATCCTACCGACCTGATAGGAATGACGCATTGCGCACCTTTCCTGAATTCGGAAGTCATCACCCGTACCTTGTGGGGCATGATACCGGAATGCCGTATCATCGTGCCGAAAGGAGTGGGCATTGTCCCTTATGAAATTCCCGGAACAATCGACCTGGCACGTGCTACCATCAAACAACTTGAAAAGCATGATGTGGTATTCTGGGAAAAGCACGGTATCCTTGCCGTTGGTGAAGACCTTATCGAGTGTTTCGATGCAATCGATACATTGAGCAAATCTGCACAAATCTATTTCAGCGCCCGTATGGCAGGCTATGAACCTGCCGGTATGACAGACCAGCAGTTGGACGACCTGGTTCCGGCGTTCGGATTGTAAAATACACATATATACCATGAATAAAACACTTATTTTTTTATCTCTTTTCTTTATCACATCGGTTGCGTTTGCAGGGCAGCGCGACAGCCGTGTGCGTGAATACCTGTCTCCCGTCCGTATTGTCTGGCAACAGGACGGGGGACAGATTAGCGGCGCGGATAATCTGCTCCTTCCGGGTAACGGGCAGTCCGATTTGGCCAATCAAAACATTTGTAAAATAGTTAGTACGGATGAACTGCATCCGGCAATCCTGCTCGATTTCGGGAAGGAGTTGCAGGGCGGTCTACAGATTGTAACCGGTATGCCCGGTTCGCAGAAACCGATAAACATCCGTGTACGTTTCGGCGAGTCGGTAAGTGAAGCCATGTGCGAAATAGATGGCAAGAACGGCGCAAGCAACGACCATGCCATGCGCGACTTTACCATCAGCCTGCCTTGGCTGGGGGTGATGGAAGTAGGGAACTCAGGTTTCCGCTTCGTTCGTATCGACCTGCTGGATGAAAATACCGAACTTCAATTGAAAGAGGTCCGCGCCATTTCTACGTTCCGCGATATCCCTTATAAAGGCTCTTTCCGTTGCAACGATGAACGGTTGAACCGCATCTGGCAGACGGGCGCTTATACCGTACACCTGAATATGCAGGAATACTTGTGGGATGGCGTGAAGCGCGACCGCCTTGTCTGGGTGGGCGACCTGCATCCGGAAGTGATGACTGTAAATACCGTGTTCGGCTATAACGAAGTGGTACCGAAGAGCCTGGACCTTATCCGCGACATAACCCCGCTTCCCCAATGGATGAATGGCATTAGCTCGTATTCTATCTGGTGGCTGTTGATTCACCGGGACTGGTACTATTACCAAGGTGACCAGGCTTACCTGAAAGCCCAGCAACCTTATCTGACTGCATTGCTCCGCCATCTGATATCGAAGGTGGAAAACGGGCGTGAGAAATTGGATGGCAACCGGTTCCTCGACTGGCCTTCCAATGCAAACCCTGTGGCAATCGATGCCGGCCTGCAAGCCTTGATGGTACAGGCAATGAAAGCGGGTGACGAATTATGCAGTGTACTCGGTGACGAGGCATTGGCAAAAGAATGCCGCACGACGGGAGAGAAGATGGTAAAGGCATCCTCTGCCGTAACGAAAGCCTTATTGAAATCGAAAGTCGCTCCGGATGCACCGGGTTCAAAACAGGCGGCTTCTTTACTGGCTCTTGCCGGATTAATGGACCCGAATAAAGCCGATAAGGAATATCTTTCTGTGAATGGTGCTAATGGCTTCTCTACTTTCTACGGATATTATATGTTGCGTGCAATGGCTTCTGCCGGAAATTATAAAGGAGCGCTCGATATTATCCGCGAATATTGGGGGGCGATGATTGATTTGGGTGCAACGACTTTCTGGGAAGACTTCAATATGGAGTGGTTGCCGGATGCAGCGCCTATCGATGCGTTGGTTCCTGCCGGAAAGAAAGATATACATGGGGATTTCGGAGCTTATTGTTATAAAGGCTTCCGCCATAGCCTTTGCCACGGTTGGGCTTCGGGTCCGACATCCTGGCTGAGCGAATATGTACTGGGTGTCCAGGTAGTGGAACCGGGTTGCAAGGTGGTACGCATTACTCCGCATTTAGGCGATTTGAAGTGGGTGGAAGGTACATTCCCGACTCCGTACGGCGTGATAACTATCCGCCATGAAGTAGGGGTGGACGGCAAGATAATCAGCACTGTCAAAGCACCGGATGAGGTACAGGTAATCCTTCCTGAATAAAACCGGCAGAGTCTCCGGAGAAGTCCGGTGAATAAATAATTTAATACAGATAGATATGAAGAAACTGTTTTTATTAACCCTTTTATTTTTAGCCTCTGTAACATTCGCAGAGGCTAAATCGGATTGGAAAGCCGATTGGATCAGTCATGAATGGAACCAGAGTACCCCTAATACCTGGTTGGCTTACCGGAAAACCGTGGATATTGCATCCGTGCCCCAAACCCTGAAAGCCCGCATTGCTGCCGATAGTAAATACTGGCTTTGGATAAACGGGCAAATGGTTGTGTTCGAAGGCGGGCTGAAACGGGGACCTTCTCCGTCGTCGACCTATTATGACGTGGTGGAGATTGCTCCTTATCTGAAGTCCGGCGAGAATACCATTGCCGTTCTGGTCTGGCATTTCGGTAAAAACGGTTTCAGTCATATGAATAGCGGAGTGGCAGCTTTGTTATTTGAGGCGATAGCTCCCGGTATTGAGATTTTATCCGACAAAAGCTGGAAATGTGCATTATATGGTGCCTATCAGGATACGGAGGCGCCATTCCCCAATTATCGTTTGCCGGAAAGTAATATCCGCTTTGATGCCCGCAAAGAAATGCAAGGATGGAATCAGCCCGGTTTCCAGGGTTCGCTTCCCAATGTGGATATCATTACAAATGTAGGAGAAGCGGCTTTAGGCGAATTGGTGGAACGTCCGATTCCTTTATTCAAAGATTATGGATTGCAGGCTTACCCGTCGGTTCGTAAATCGGAGGCAGGTGATACCATTTATTGCCGTCTGCCTTACAATTGCCAGGCGACTCCTTATCTGAAAGTGGATGCGCCTGCCGGTCTGACTATCCGGATGCAGACCGATAATTACAGGGGAGGTGGAGAAAACGGTGTCCGTGCCGAATATATCACCCGCGACGGTATACAGGAATATGAAAGTTATGGCTGGATGAACGGGCACGAAATACAGTATGTGGTTCCCAAAGGGGTAAACGTACTGGACGTGAAGTTCCGTGAGACGGGGTATGATGCGGAGTTTGCAGGTTCATTCCAATGTAATGACCCTTATTTAAATGAATTGTGGAAACGTTCGGCACGTACCTTATACGTTACGATGCGCGATAATTATATGGATTGCCCGGACCGTGAACGTGCCCAATGGTGGGGGGATGAAGTGAACGAGTTGGGAGAGACGTTTTATGCGCTTTCTCCTTCGGCACAACTGCTGGCAACAAAAGGCATTTATGAATTAGTGAACTGGCAAAGAAGAGACGGTACATTCTATGCGCCTGTACCTGCCGGTAACTGGGCGAAGGAATTACCGCTCCAGATACTTGCTTCGGTAGGTTGGTACGGTTTCTATACACAATATTATTATAGTGGAGACAGCAGTTTTGTAGCAAGTATCTATGAACCGGTGCACCGTTATTTACATGAAGTATGGCAAGTCGATAAAAGCGGCTTGGCTATCGAACGTCCCGGCGATTGGACCTGGGGAGACTGGGGCGAGCATATCGATATGGGTGTCCTGACGAACTGCTGGTATTATCTGGCATTGAAAGCGGAAAAGGCTTTTGCCCTCCAATTGGGCAAGCAAGCGGATGCCGAAGAAATCAGCCGCATGATGTATAGCATAGAGAAATGCTTCGATACGAAGTTCTGGACAGGGACGGCTTATCGTTCGCCGGGTTATAAAGGGGAAACCGACGACCGTTCGCAGGCAATGGCGGTTCTATCCGGTTTGGCTCCGGCAAGTAAGTATCCGGCTTTGGTAAAAGTTTTGAAAAAGGAATATCATGCCAGTCCGTATATGGAGAAATATGTATTGGAAGCTCTTTTCCAAATGGGAGAGCCTGTCTTTGCTCTGGAAAGAATGAAACAACGGTATGCCAAAATGATGGCTTACAAAGAATATACAACCTTGTTTGAAGGTTGGGGAATAGGAGTGGATGGTTTTGGGGGCGGTACCATCAACCATGCTTGGAGTGGTGGTCCGCTTACCTTATTGAGCCAGAAAGTTTGCGGTGTGGAACCGACATCTCCCGGTTTCAAGTCATTCAGGATACAACCTTGCCTGGGTAATCTTACGGAAGCTTCGGCTGTAGTTCCTACTCATTATGGCAATATAGAGGTAAATGTCCGCAAGTCCGGTAAAAGCCTGGCTTGTGACATTACGGTGCCTGAGAATACAACCGCAGAGCTTGTTTCTCCAAGCGGGAAAGTAAGCAAATTGACACCGGGAACGTATAATTTGAAGGGTGTAAAGTAAAAAAGAACATCTTTTGTAGCGATACGAACCAATACATTAACTTTTAGGATATTGTAAAAAATAGTAACAATGCCTACTTTTGCGCCATTGGAATTAGTTTAAAATATGGCAAAAAGAAAAGGTAGGGGTAAATCACGAAAAAGGACTAAGAATTCATCCTCTTTTCTCTCGACAGTAAAGAAGATATTTATCGGTGCCTTTTTCGTGGTTTTATGTTTTATCGGATTACTATTTGTATACAATTATTTTTATCCGGTTGCAGGTAAGCAATCCGGAGAGCATGTTCAGAAGGAAAAGAAAGAGCAAACGGTACAGAAAGCAGAACGTACCAAAGTGGCTCCAAAGGCTTTTGAAAAGAAAGCTGTGCAATCCAAATCTCCCGTTTCAAGTTCGACAAAAACATTTAAGGTTCCCGCTAATGCAGAGATACCTGAATTGATCGTGAAGCGCAGGGAACAGGTTATTAAGCATGAAGGCTATACCGTATCTTATAATTCGGATTATTGCATTGCAAACTGGGTCGCTTATGAACTGACGGCACAAGAGGCTAAAAGTAAAAAGAACGCACGTTCAAATAAATTCGTACCGGATCCGATGGTAAAAGGGGCGACTGCAACGAATGAAGATTATACCCGTACGGGCTATGATCGCGGTCATCTGGCACCGGCTGGTGATATGAAATGGTCGGCAAAGGCGATGCGCGAGTCTTTTTATTTCAGCAATATCTGTCCTCAGAGTCCAGGGTTAAACCGCGGTATCTGGAAAGATTTGGAAGAACAAAGCCGTTTGTGGGCAATTGATTATAGCCCTTTGTGGATTGTGACTGGCCCGGTTATCTCCGATGATATGAAACGTCTGGGGAAAAACAGGGTAGGGATACCCAAATCTTTTTATAAAGTTCTTTGTTATTATTCCAATGGAAAATATAAGGGTGCGGGATTTCTCTTTGATAATAAAGATTATAAAAATACGTCTTTGAAGAAGATGGTTATACCTATCGATAGCGTAGAAAAAGTGACAGGTATAAACTTTTTCCCCTCTTTACCTTCCGAACAGGAAAAGGAGATGGAAGCCACGGTAGACTTAAATGCCTGGTCTTTTTGAATCGTGTTTTCCGGATTATTTTGAAAATTGAAAGGAATAAAACAAATCCGAACAATAGTTTTTAAAAAAATGTTGTATTCCTAATAGAACTATATAATATTTTTGCAAACAAACAATAATAATTAAATAACTAAATGCAAGTTATCATGAGTGGTAAATTAATCCCCGTTTTTGTATTGGCAGCATTAGTTTCTTGTGGTCAGCCACCGGTGAAGGAACAAGGTCCCCGTCCGGTAAAGTTGGCAGAAGTCACTGCTTTGAATGTTGTGGAAAAGTCGTTTAGCGGCGTTGTATCGCCGGACCAGTTCAGTGACCTGGCGTTTAAGATGTCCGGACCTCTGATTTCACTGTTGGTAGACGAGGGACAAAAAGTTCGTACAGGACAAGTGGTAGCTGAAATAGATCCCCAGGATTTTAAATGGGAGTATGAGGCAAAGAAAGCGTCTTACCAGTCGGCGGATGCCGCTTTGCAACGTGCGACGAAGCTTTTATCTAAGCAGGCTATTTCCAAACAGGAATATGAATCGACCGAAGCCTCTTTTTCCAATGCAAAGGCTGCATTTGAATATGCCCAAAACCAATTGGAACAGACTAAACTGCGTGCTCCGTTTGATGGTTTCATTCAAAAGAAATATGTGGAAAACTATCAGAAAGTACAGGCTGGTCAAGGTATCGTATGTTTGATAAACCCGAATAAACTGCAGGTACAGTTTACAATGCCTGAAACAAACCTTACTTATTTTAACTCTCCTTATTCCATTTATATAGAGTTTGATACCTATAAAGGAAAGAAGTTCAAAGCAAAAGTTAAGGATTATGTAGAAGCTTCTCCTGATGGTTCGGGTGTTCCTGTATTTTTGTATATAGACGATCCTGAGTTCAACTTGAATAAATATAAAGTGGCAGTCGGTTTCTCTTGTCGCATCTACTTGAACATAGAAACGAAAAGTTTTAATGAAGGTGCTGTATTAGCTCCGATTTCAGCGATTGTAGCCAGTGATACGGACAATGCAAAATATGTATTCGTATATAATAAACAGACACAGAAGGTGGAACGTCGCCAGGTTGCGGTAGATGAATTGCTTGGTAAAAACAGCGTGGTAATTACCAGCGGTGTGCAAGTGGGTGATCAGGTTGTTTCTGCCGGAGCTACCCGTATGGAAGACGGTCAGCAAGTAAAAGTATTAACCGATTAAGCCGATAAGTAATGAATATTCCAAAATATTCCTTAGAGAATAAGAAGGTGATATATTTCTTCCTCGCAGTGCTGCTGATAGGAGGTATATATTCTTTCTTCAAATTGCCTAAAAAGGAAGACTCTCCCTTTGTAATCAAACAGGCAGTATTGGTTACGCAGTACCCGGGAGCAACTCCTTTGGAGGTAGAGAAACTGATTACGGAACCGATTGAACGCGAAATACAATCCATGTCTGATGTTTATCAGATCAAGTCGGAATCGTATTTCGGTATGTCTAAGATATCAATCGAGTTGCAACCGACTCTGGCACCGGATTATATGCCGGTTAAGTGGGATGAACTTCGTCGTAAGGTGGCCAATATACAACCTCGCCTCCCGAGTGGAGCTTCTGCTATTAATGTGAGTGACGACTTCGGTGACGTGTTTGGTATTTATTACGCCCTGACAGCCGATGAAGGTTTCACTTACGATGATATGCGCGATTGGGCACAGAAGATTAAGACAGAGCTGTCTCCTGTGCCTGGTGTACAGAAAGTTTATCTCTTCGGAGAACAAACCCAGGTGGTCAATGTCTTTATTTCAGTGCCTAAACTGGCTAATCTGGGGGTAGACCCGAATGCTATTCAGCAGGTATTGCAAACACAGAACCTATTGGTAAATACTGGGGAATTAATGACCGGAACATACCAATTAAGAATAAATGCTGAAGGAACCTATAAAAGCATCGATGATATCCGCGACCAGCTAATCGTTACAAAGAGTGGCGGTGAGGTTCGTTTGGGAGATATTGCAACCATAGAAAGAGGCTATATGGATCCTCCGTCTAACCTGATGCGTGTGGATGGGAAACGGGCTATCGGCATCGGTGTCGCTACGGGGGCTAAAGATGACGTAGTTGCTGTAGGTAATGCTGTTGCCGACCATCTGAAAGAGATGGAACAACTCTTCCCGGTTGGCATGGATTTGAAAACCATCTATCCGGAAAACCAGATTGCGGATGAAGCTAACAACGGATTTATCCTGAACCTGATAGAGTCTCTATTGATTGTAATTGTTATTATCTTCCTGGTGATGGGCTCACGTGCCGGTATGCTGGTTGGTAGTTCCCTGTTGTTCTCGGTAGGTGGTACGTTGCTCATTATGCTAATCTGGGGAGTCGGATTGAACCGAACTTCTCTGGCAGCCTTCATTATTGCAATGGGTATGTTGGTAGATAATGCGATTGTGGTGACTGATAATGCCCAGGTGGGAATCAAGCGCGGGTTACCCCGTTATCAGGCCTTGATAGACGGTGCAATCAAGCCTCAATGGGCTTTGCTAGGGGCGACATTTATCGCCGTATGTTCATTCCTGCCTATGTATCTGGCACCGGCATCTGTAGCGGAGATTGTGAAACCTCTGTTTATCGTGCTTGCTGTATCTTTGGGATTAAGCTGGATATTGGCATTAACCCAGACTACCACATTTGGTAATTTTATTCTGAAAGAAGCAAAACCGGGCGAATCGAAAGACCCGTATGATACGAAACTTTATCATAAGTTTGAAAGTGTACTGGCGCGTTTGATTAAGCGCAGGTATGTAACGCTTATGTCTGTTGTGGCTACATTATTCTTATCCTTGTTTATTATGGGTATCATGCCACAGAGTTTCTTCCCGATTATGAACAAGCCTTATTTCCGTGCCGACCTGATATTCCCGGAAGGATACGGTATAGATGATGTGGAACGGAATGTTGTAAAGATTGAAGAAGATTATCTGAAATCAAATAAGAATATCAAATCTTTCTCATTCACTTTGGGAGGATCTCCTGTCCGTTATTATCTGGCAAGTTCATCCGTTGGACCGAAGCCGAACTTTGCAAATGTCCTGATCGAGACAGTCAATGCGGAAGATGCAAAGGCAGAAGAGGAGAAATTCTATAATTACATGGTGGCAAACTATCCGGATATATTAACCCGTTCGGCTTTGTTCGCTCTGTCTCCTGTACCTGATGCAGCAATAGAAATCGGATTTGTTGGTGATAATATAGATACATTGGCGATACTTACCGAAAAAGCAAAGCAAATAGCCCGTGATTATGAAAATGTGATGGAGGTGCGTGGTAGCTGGGGAAATAAGGTTCCGGTATGGAAACCTTTATATTCACAGGAAAAAGGTTTACGCTTAGGTATTACCCGCCAGCAGGTTGCTTACTCCCTCCGCTCTGCTACAAACGGTGTTCCTTTGGGTGAATACCGTGAAGGTGATGTCTTTATGCCTATTTTGATGAAGGATGCCGATAAGGATTCCATCAACCTGAACGATATTAAGACCTTGCCTGTTTATAGTGCAAAAGGACGTTCTGTGAAAGTGGAACAGGTAATCGACGATTTCTCTCTGGGTTATGAATATAGCGTGATAAAGCGTTTCAACCGCCAGCGTTATATGATGATGCAGTGTGAACCGAAGCGTGGAGCCAACACGATGGCTGCCTTCAGTACTTTATGGACTGATGTTCAGAATCAGGTGGATGTTCCGGAAGGATACAAGTTGAAATATTTTGGTGAGCAGTCCGAACAGGATAAAGGTAACAGTGCAATTGCAGCCAACATCCCTCTGATGTTCGGTTTGATTTATGTCACCTTGTTATTCCTCTTCCCGAAATATTACCGGAAACCGGTGTTGATTATGGCAATGCTTCCGTTGATATTTATCGGTGTGGTACTCGGTTTGTTGGTATTCGGCAAGTCTCTCGACTTCTTTGCCATGTTAGGCCTGTTAGGTCTGATCGGTATGAATATCAAGAATGCGATTGTGCTGGTGGATGAAATCGGTTTGCAGATGGACAGCGGCCTTGCTCCGATAGCTGCTGTTATTGAAGCGACAAAGACACGTATTGTACCGGTTACGATGGCGTCCGGAACTACAATTCTTGGTATGTTGCCGTTGTTGGGAGATGCGATGTTTGCCGGTATGGCAGCCACGATTATGGGAGGTTTGCTGGTTTCCACCATTCTGACCATTTTCGTTCTTCCGGTTACTTATTGTATATTCTTTAAGATTAAATCCGAATAATATGAGAAATAAAATCATTATAGGTTGTATGTTGTTTGCTGCCCTTTCTGCGAATGCGCAGGAAGGACCTCTTACGGCTGCCGACTACAAACAAAAGGTACTTGAATATAGTCGCCAGATAAAACAGAGTGCGGAAGAACGTGTTGCCATGCAGGAGGCTATTAAAGCTGCAAAGACCGCTTTCTTCCCGGCTATCGACTTTTCCGGCAGTTACCAGTACCGTATTAATAAGTATGAATTGATGCCGGGCTATGAAATGGATCATAATACCTATAGCCTGGGAGCTACATTGAATCAGCCTATCTATGCCGGCGGACAGATTTATAATAACTATAAAGCCGCCCAGATACAGGGACAGATCGCCAATAAGGCGGAAGAGCTGACTACCGATAATATAATCTACGCCGCAGATATGAATTACTGGTCTGCCGCAGCCCGTAAAGGTATGTATGATGTGATGTGCCAATATGTGGATATTGTAAAGCAACTAGCCGATGTCCTGACTATCCGTTTCAACGACGGGCAGATCAGTAAAACTGACTTGCTACAGGTGGAATCCCGTTTAAAAGAGGCGGAGCTGAATAAGAGTTCAGCTTACAAAGACTATCAAATTGCTCTGCAAAACCTGAATGTTTTAATGGGAATTCCTCCGATGACTCCGGTAGAACTTTCTGAAAACATTACAAAGGTACAACCTCTGCCTGCCCGTATTGGTGAAGAGGCTGCAGTACAAAACCGTCCGGATTTCATGATTTCCCAGTTGAATATTGAATATCAAAAACGTCAGATTAATCTTTCCAAGGCGAAATACAATCCATCTCTGGCAGTAGGTTTTCAGGGCTCATGGGGTACGCCTATGTTGAATATGAAAGGTTCCGACCAATTATGGACTCCGGCAGTCTTTGCCTCTCTGAAAATACCTTTGTTCCATTGGGGAGCTCGTTTCAAGGAAGTAAATTCCCAAAAAGCCCTTCTTCGCAGTAAGGAATATGCGTTGGATGATACCCGCGATCAGATTTCAAAGGAAGTTGCCAATGCCTGGACAAGCCTCACAGAAAATACTAAGCAAATTAATGTAGCAGAAGAGGCTTGCAAGATAGCAGAAGAAAACCTTGAACTGAATACATTCAGCTACAACGAAGGTAAACTGCCTATTCTGGATGTTCTGTCAGCTCAGTTATCATGGATACAGTCTTACAGTAGCCTGATACAAACTTGGTATCAGCAGAAGGCATCAATGGCCCAGTATAATAAAGTGGTTGGATTGCGGTACATGAAATAAAAGATATTATATATTTCTGAATCTGTAGAAAAGACGAATGGTGGATTTAACATCATTCGTCTTTTTTATTGCTTCCATACAGTTTTTGTTTTTTATCTTCAAAGCATATATGTTTTGCAAAAAGACTCTATTTTATAGGAAAAGATGGTATAAAATATGATATTTGTAATATCTATCTTTAAAAATGTAGTAAATATGAAAAAACTAAGTGTTTTATTAATTTCTTTTCTTTGTTTAAGTAGTTGGACTAGTGCGCAAAATTATCCTTTCAACGGGCTGGATATGAATATGGGAACGCTTTCCCGTTTATCCAATGCGAAAACCCGTTCAATCAGTCCGGAGAATTATACAGGAGAAAAAGGAAAAGGAGGAATGGCCGATCCGGTAAAGGATAAAGATGTCCGTAACAAAGCAAACTCTTGGGGAGCTGCTAAAGATTTAGGAAAAGGTTGGAAGGTAAATCCTTTCATCATCGTGAAGCCGGGCGAGACAATTACGATTGCGGAAATAGAAGGTCCCGGTGCTATTCAGCAAATCTGGATGACCCCGACCGGTAACTGGCGTTTTTCTATCCTGCGTATGTATTGGGATGACGAGAAAGAACCGTCCGTTGAATGTCCGGTAGGAGATTTTTTTGCCAGTGCTTATAATGAATATGTACAACTTTCATCTCTTGCCGTATGTGTAAACCCCGGAAGCGCGTTTAACTGCTATTGGAAAATGCCATTCCGCAAGAAAGCACGGATTACGTTAGAGAATATAAATACGAATGAAGAGATGCGCCTTTATTATCAAATCAACTATACGTTGACAGAAGTGCCGGAGGATGAAGGATATTTCCATGCACAATTCCGTCGTTCAAATCCGACAGTCGGTTCGGAACATACTTTGGTAGATGGTATTAAAGGAAAAGGACAATATGTGGGAACTTATCTGGCTTGGCGTGTGAATGACAATTGCTGGTGGGGTGAAGGTGAAATCAAATTCTTTATGGATGGAGATAAAGAATATCCTACAATCTGTGGAACAGGTACGGAAGATTATTTCTGCGGTTCTTATAACTTTGAGAATCAGAAGACTCACCAATATCAGGAGTTTACTACTCCATACGCAGGTATGCATCAGGTAATCCGTCCGGACGGTTTATATCGGGCAGTAACGGCCTTTGGTCTGTATCGCTGGCATGTATTGGACCCGGTTCGCTTTGATAAAGATTTGAAAGTGACGATTCAGGATTTAGGTTGGCGTCATGACGGACGATATAATAATCAGAAATCGGATATTTCGTCTACATCGTTCTGGTATCAGACAGAGCCACATGCAAAGTTTCCTGCATTGCCAAGCAAAGATGATTTGGAAATTCCAAGATGGTAAATATATAAGCAGGCTGTTGTTTGAATAGCCGTTTTTAATAAATAAGTCCCTGCCCGTATCATGCAAGCAGGGACTTATTTGTTTATAGAAATCGAAATTATCTGTCTTAATAAGCAATTTCTTTATTCCAGGTCAATCCGCTGATATCGGTTAGCACGACTTCGTACTTGCCTTTTGGCAAATTAGCTATAATCGTATCATTTAATGTAAGGGTTGCTTTGCTTCCCAAAGGTATTATTAAGCTGTGTTTGCCGGGAGCGACTTTTGCTACGTAATAATTATGAATGTCCTGTACCGGGAAGTTTGCCAATTCTTCCGCATTCTTTTCAAGGATAGTCTTGCCGGAAGAGTCTTTTAGTGTGATACCGATAAGGAATGAACCGTAGACATCGGCACCTTCGACCCTGAATACATCGAACGACAATGCCTGGTTATTCAACCGAGCATTGGAGATTTCAATTTTAGGTTTCACCGATTTGTTATGAAGAGGTCCCCATACACCATTATGAAATTCCTGATTCGTGTATAAAGTCAATACTGAAATCACAATGGCTCCCGCTATAGCTATCCGGCTTATCAGTTGGGTAGTGGCGGGCAATGTACCGGAAGTAAACCAACTTAACCATTTTATTTTCCGGTTCAAAGCATACTTTTTCTCAAAGACATAATCGAGCGAGTATTTACCTCCTCCGGAAAGGAAAATCGTAAATCCTGCCGCAATACCCAAAATCCCGATTTGCCATTCGTCGAGACAGGTTGTCCCAAGCCATCCCGAACCCAACAGGATGCCGGTAGCCAGTCCTAAAACTCCGAGGCTCATTAAGCGGGTGAAGAATCCTAATATAAAGAGTAACCCGACGATACCTTCAATAAGAGTGAAAACAACCATTGCCCACCATAATACATCCGGTGTTGAAACCAGATATTCAATAAGCGGACGGATACCGATTGAATTAGGAAGAAAATGATTGAACTTTTCCCCTATGTAACCGGCAGTATCCGGTATTAATTTGTTTTCAAGAATCAGTCTCCGCCAGAATGCGGAAAAATAAGTCCAACCAACAACAAGTCGTAATGCTAATGTAAAGATGCCAGCGAAAGTATAGGCGTTTAATTGATTTTGTTCTTTAAGTGTTGTCATATCCCTTGAATTTAAATTTGTGTGTAGAGTTATATGCTATTCATTTTAGTAACAGTTTTGAGATATGGAAATGTTATAAATATAACATCTTTTAGAATATAAAGCCATCCTTCAGCTCTGCTTTGAAATTCAGGGTATCCCTTCAAACAGGTATTGGTAACAGATAAAATACACTATTGTAGGTATTGCCTTGTGAGGCGGATTATATGACATTTGCTCCCGTTATTAAACTAAAAACAAATTAAGAATGAAAACGATAGGAATCTTTTATGGTTCGTCCAACGGGACAACTGAAAGTATTGCAAAGCAAATTGCGGAAAAACTGGGGCTTGATGCAACAGCAGTGCATGATGTGGCACAATCATCCTTGACAGATTTAGCTCCTTATGAAGTCCTGTTATTAGGTAGTTCAACCTGGGGAGCGGGAGACCTTCAGGATGATTGGGATGATTTTCTTCCTAAAATGAAAAAGCTGGATTTGTCGGATAAAACAATAGCCCTTTTTGGCTGTGGCGACTCTTCCTCTTTTAGCGATACGTTCTGTAATGCCCTTGGTACTATCTATACTGATTTACAAGGAACGGATGCTAAATTTATAGGTTCGGTCGATCTGTCCGGATATACATTTGATGATTCGACCGCTTGTATAGATGGTAAATTTGTAGGTCTGCCTCTGGATGAGATGAATGAAGATGACCAGACTCCCGCCCGTATAGATTCGTGGATTGATACATTGAAGAAAGAAGGAAACCTTTAACCTACGAAGTGTTAGATGTTGTTACGATTAAAAAGTTAATTGAAGGTTATTAAGAAAAGGTAGGGAGAAAGGGGGATCCGGGTGAAGGGTATCTACAATAGAGGATGAATAGTTTATCCACGCTGTAGATGCCTCTTCTCCAGAGTTGGATGATAGTTTCATCCAGACTTGGGAGGAGAACTTCATCCGGATTTTTTTATTTATTCTCTTGGAAAGATTGGTACTAAATACGACTATATAATATAAATAAAAGGCCTCTCTTCACAGAGAAGCCTTTTTCGTTGTACCTTAAAAATTAGCGATTATGATTGATATCAGATTATTTAATTCGTTTGTATCCGTACACTGCCAATTCGCCAAGTTCTTCTTCAATACGAAGCAGTTGGTTATATTTGGCCATACGGTCGGAGCGGCTCAATGAACCGGTCTTTATCTGTCCGCTGTTGGTTGCAACGGCAATGTCTGCGATTGTAGCATCTTCCGTTTCACCTGAGCGATGGGATGTAACGCTGGTATAACCATGGCGATGTGCCATTTCGATAGCATCCAGTGTTTCTGTTAATGAACCGATTTGGTTTACCTTAATCAGGATGGAGTTTGCACAATCTTCTCTAATCCCTTTGGACAGGAATTCAACATTGGTAACAAACAAATCGTCGCCTACCAATTGGCAACGTTTGCCGATACGTGCTGTCAACTTCTTCCAGCCTTCCCAATCGTTCTCACTCATACCATCTTCAATAGAATCAATAGGATATTCGTTGATTAGTTTTTCCAGATAATCGATTTGTTCGTCGGCAGTTCGTTTAACGCCTTTTGCCCCTTCAAATTTGGTATAGTCGTAAATGCCATCCACATAAAATTCGGAAGAAGCGCAGTCCATACCGATCATAACATCCTTTCCCGGTGTGTAACCTGCAGCTTTAATTGCAGCAATAATGGAATTTAAAGCATCTTCCGTCCCTTCCAGATTCGGAGCGAAACCTCCTTCATCACCAACGGCAGTACTCAGTCCACGGTCTTTCAATACTTTTTTCAATGCATGGAATACTTCAGCTCCCATACGTAATCCTTCACGGAAAGAAGATGCACCAACCGGGCGAATCATAAATTCCTGAAAAGCAATCGGAGCATCGCTGTGTGAGCCTCCATTAATGATATTCATCATAGGAACAGGCATCACATACGTATTTGTGCCGCCGATATAGCGATATAAAGGGATATCCAGATAATTTGCCGCAGCCTTTGCAACTGCAAGTGAAACTCCCAAAATGGCATTGGCTCCAAGATTGGATTTGGTCTTTGTTTCATCCAGTTTCAGCATGGTATGGTCGATACGGCGCTGTTCAAGGGATGACATACCGGTAAGAGCCGGAGCTATTACCGTATTGATATTTTCAACAGCTTTTTGTACACCTTTTCCTCCGTAGCGATTCTTATCGCCATCACGCAATTCCAGAGCTTCATGTTCTCCTGTTGAAGCGCCTGACGGAACAGATGCTCTTCCCATTACGCCGGATTCCAATAATACGTCTACTTCTACTGTCGGATTACCCCTTGAGTCAAGGATTTCACGTCCTATAATCTTTTCTATTTTCATTTGTTTGTTATTTAAATTGTTGCAAATGTATAAAGCATTCTGAACCTGTAAAATCACCATGAATAGGGATTATGTTGTACCGGGATACCTATTTATGGGGAGTGGACGAAAATTTGTCTTGCAGTTTCCTGTGAAAGTACTACATTTGCAGCTGTAAAAGTATGTGGAATTCTCTTTTCTTTTGATAACGTGTTATATGCCAAGTGATGCCAATCATGATTGGGGGACTCTGCTGCTACAAATTGGAATATTATACAATAACATTCTATAATTATCATGAGAACATTCTTAAAGAAGAAAAAACTAATTGCTTTATTAGGTGCGGCTGTCATTAGCCTGCAAAGTTATGCGGTAAAGAATCCGGTAGACTATGTAAGTACCTTGGTGGGAACCCAGTCCAAGTATGAACTTTCAACCGGTAATACCTATCCGGCAACCGCTTTGCCCTGGGGTATGAACTTCTGGACTCCCCAGACCGGAGAAATGGGAAATGGTTGGACATACCGTTATGATGCAGACAAAATCAGAGGATTTAAGCAGACTCACCAACCGAGTCCGTGGATGAACGACTACGGTCAGTTTTCAATTATGCCGGTTACCGAAGGGCTGGTTTTCGACGAGAACAAACGTGCCAGCTGGTTCTCTCATAAATCGGAAGTGGCACAGCCTTATTATTATAAAGTTTATTTGGCCGATCATGATGTAACGACAGAGCTGGTGCCTACCGAACGTGCTGCCATGTTCCGGTTTACTTTCCCGGAAACAAACAAGGCTTACATTGTTGTCGACGCATTCGACAGAGGTTCGTATGTAAAGGTAATCCCGGAAGAAAACAAGATTATCGGTTACTCCACCCGAAACTCTGGAGGTGTGCCGAGAAATTTCAAAAACTATTTCGTAATCAAGTTCGATAAGCCGTTTACTTTTACTTCCATCGTAAAAAACAACGCAATCGTATTGGATGAGAAAGAAATCCAGACCAACCATGCCGGTGCTATCATCGGCTTCAGTACGAAAGCGGGAGAGGTAGTGCATGCACAAGTTGCTTCCTCTTTTATCAGCCAGGGACAGGCGGAACTGAATTTACGTGAAATAGGAGATAACAGTTTCGACCAGTTAAAAGAAAAAGGCCGTGAAGTCTGGAACCGCGAATTAGGAAAGATTGAAGTGGAAGATGACAACATCGATAACATACGTACATTCTACTCTTGCCTTTATCGCTCACTGTTATTCCCCAGAAGTTTTTATGAAATCGATGCACAGGGACAGGTGATGCACTATAGCCCGTATAACGGTGAAGTTTTACCCGGATATATGTTTACCGATACTGGTTTCTGGGATACATTCCGTTGTCTGTTCCCATTCCTGAACCTAATGTATCCGTCCATGAACCAGAAGATGCAGGAAGGTTTGGTGAATGCCTATAAGGAAAGCGGATTCTTACCGGAATGGGCAAGTCCGGGACACCGGGATTGTATGGTTGGAAATAACTCTGCTTCTGTTGTTGCCGATGCTTATGTAAAAGGACTGAGAGGTTATGATATCGAAGCGCTTTGGGATGCCTTGAAACATGATGCCAATGCACATCTGCCGAGAACAGCTTCCGGCCGTGTGGCTTTCGAAGAATATAATCGTTTCGGATACGTGCCGAACAATATCGGTATCGGTCAGAACGTAGCCCGCACACTGGAATATGCCTATAATGACTGGACTATTTATACATTAGGCAAACTGTTAGGCAAGCCGGAAAGTGAGATTGGCATCTATAAACAGCGTGCATCCAACTATAAGAACGTATATGACCCGGCACGCAAGTTGATGGTAGGCAAGAGTGACAAAGGCGTATTCAATCCTGATTTCAAAGGAACCGATTGGAGCCGCGATTTCTGTGAAGGCAACAGCTGGCATTGGAGTTTCTGTGTATTCCATGATCCGCAGGGCTTAATCGATTTGATGGGAGGAAAGTCCGGATTCAATACGATGATGGATTCTGTATTTATTATGCCGAGCCGCTTAGGAATGGAAAGCCGTGGTATGATTCACGAAATGCGTGAAATGCAGGTTATGAACATGGGGCAGTATGCTCATGGAAACCAGCCTATCCAGCATATGGTCTATCTGTATAACTACTCAGGTCAGCCCTGGAAAGCGCAATACTGGACTCGTGAGATTATGAACAAGCTGTATACGGCAGAGCCGGACGGCTATTGTGGCGATGAAGATAACGGACAGACTTCTGCTTGGTATGTATTCTCTGCTTTAGGTTTTTATACGGTATGTCCGGGAACAGACCAGTATGTATTGGGTACTCCGCTCTTTAAGTCTATGAAGCTACATATGGAAAATGGAAAGGTGGTTACAATCCAAGCTCCGAACAATAGCTTTGAAAACCGTTATGTAAATACAATGAAGGTAAACGGAAAGAATTATACCCGCAACTATCTGACACACGAACAACTGATGAATGGAGCTAAAATCCAATATCAGATGAGCAATACTCCGAATGTAAATCGTGGTATTACGGAACAAGATGCTCCTTACTCATTCTCTTTAGCAGATTAAAAAAGAAAGATAAGAATATGAGACTGCCTACTATTTAGGCAGTCTTTTTTGCTTTTTACAAAAAGTTACCCATTTGCTTTATATAATGACATATTTATGAAATAATCCTTTTTATGCTAACTCGGTATATTTTAGAAAAGGCCTTTCTGGAGGAATCTGGCTCCTTTTTAGCTCTAAAAAGGAGCTTTTTCCATACAATCCGGCACCTATTTCCACTTATTTCGCGGATATTTCCAACCATCTCTGCAACTAAATCCAACTGTCCGCGCACTAAAATATAACTATCCGCGCGTATAAAACATGTATGTTTTGATTTCAAAGCATATATGTTTCGAATTTAAACCATATATGCTTTGTTTTTGATACTCTTGGGTGGAGATTCAGTTCTGTAATAGTACTAATATTAGATCAAATGCAAATGTCAAAAGGATTATTATTACCTGTATAATGTGTAAATATGATTAGACGCGAATGACGCGGAAAACGCGGATTAATACATATTATTTGTTTCTTAATCCGCGTTTGTCCGCGTCATTCGCGTCTGATAAATAATATCCGCCTCTTTATCTATTAGTAAACATTATGCCATCTGTGTCAACAAACTGACAAAGCTAAACTTCGTGAGAGCAGCGTATTTGTAATCATTCCCGGATATCGTGCATACAGACAACGCAGGAAGAGGGAACTTTGTCATTTTGACACTTTGATAAAAAAGGAGATGTGTTTATAGGAGTGATTGCATAGGCGACTCCAGTTCGAGTAAGAGCTTCTTGGCTGGAAGTCCGCCTGCATATCCGGTTAGTTTCTGATTGCTTCCAATCACCCGATGGCATGGAACAATGATGGAAATAGCATTTGCCCCGTTAGCCGCAGCTACAGCCCGTATGGCTTTGGGATTGCCTAACCGTTCTGAGAGCCCGGCATATGAAACGGTTGTGCCATAAGGAATGTGTAATAACTCATCCCATACTGATTTCTGGAAATCTGTTCCGATAAAAAGCAGGGGTATATCGAATGTCTTTCTTTTGTGGTTGAAATATTCGTCCAGTTGAGTAATGGTATCTGCTATTGTTTCGGATTCTTTCTCGATATACTGTGCTTGCAATCCTTTTTGGATCCTTTCGTCTATCAGCCTTCTACGTTCTTCATTCTGCCAGTCGCATAGACAAAGTTTTCCTTTATAGGAACCAAGAATCAACTCTCCACAGGGGGATTGGTAATATTGTATCTGAATCATTTCTTCCATGTATCTTTATTTTTGATTTATAGATAGTTCGCCTGTCTATATTTTCTCACAAATATAAGCGAACTTTTGTATATTTGTGAAAGAGTAAAAAGATTTATATGAAGACAAACTATCAAAGATTCCTTTCCGGCGAATACTGCAACCGTCTTGATGAGGAGGTTCAGGAAATAATTGTACGCAACAGGCAACTGCTTGCAAAACTTAATGCGGTTGATACTCCGGATGGGGAATCGAGAACGGCGCTGCTGCATCAGATATTTGGTCGGGTAGGTAAATATGTGAGTGTTGGTGCAAATTTCCATTGTGGATGTGGCAAGCATATTTTTATGGGAGATAAAGTGATCATCAACATGAACTGTACATTTTTGGATGATAACCATATTACAATCGGAAACAATGTATTGATTGCGCCCAATGTACAGCTATATACTGCCACTCATCCGATAGATGCTGCCGAACGGTTTGTTGAAGATTGGGATGAACAGTCCGGCGACCTTTTCTTCCGTACAAAAGCATTGCCAATAACCATAGGAGATAATGTGTGGATAGGCGGAGGCGCGATTGTCTTACCGGGTGTTACCATAGGAGATAACTGCGTGATAGGAGCGGGGAGCGTTGTTACAAAGTCCGTACCTGCCAATAGTGTGGCAGTTGGGAATCCATGTAGGGTGATTCGTAAACTATCAGTGGATAGAGATTATAAATTCAGGGAGGCTACTTTGGATGATATCTCTGAATTGAAAGAAATGTATAAGGCCACTTTACGTACGGTCAATATAGCAGATTATACACCGGAAGAAATAGAAGATTGGGCTTCATGTGGCGACGATATCTCCCATTTGACGGATTTGATAACCAATTTATATTTTATTGTAGCATTAAATAATGGCAACGAAATAATAGGTTTTAGCTCTATTCGGAAAGATGGATATTTGCACTCTATGTTTGTGCACAAGGATTATCAACGGAAAGGCGTTGCCGGTTTTCTCTTGTCTAAAGTAGAAAAATATGCCATTGAACATCATATGGAAGTAATCACATCCGAAGTCAGTATCACTGCAAAGCCTTTTTTTGAGAGAAAAGGCTACAGCGTGGAAAAAGAACAAAAACGGAGAGCAAATAAATTATGCCTGACAAATTATTGGATGAGGAAAGTTTTATGAATAAGAATAACAAAGAGAATATGAAACAATCATTTCAACTACCAACTCCTGAAGTCTTGGAGAGCTTAATCGGTACAACGCTTTTTGAGGTATGGATGTCGCTCTGCCAACTTATCGAGCAAAAATATGAAATGGAGCAGCTCTGGAATCCCGGAGGAAAAGCATGGACTTATGAATACAAATACCGTAGAGGCGGGAAAACACTTTGTGCCTTGTATGCAAAAGAAAATGTTTTTGGATTTATGGTTATATTGGGAAAAGATGAACGTGCAAAGTTTGAGAGTGAACGGGAGTCTTTTTCAGAAGAAGTACGGACTGTATATGATAATGCGACGACTTACCATGATGGCAAGTGGATAATGTTTGAATTGAAAGATACAAGTTTATTTAATGATATGGAGCGGCTTTTGTTGATTAAGAGGAAGCCTAATAGAACGTAAATCAATGGGTAAATGGAAAAAGCTTTATAAATGGGCCTTATGGAACTTACTATTCAATTGTTCCGCTTAACCTGTGAAGATGGAGTGGTTTTGTTCTTTTATTTGTATATTATTCTTAATCTAAACTTACCCAATTACGAATTAGATTATTCATATTGATTATCAACGTATATAATCTCGATGGATATATAAGGAACGAATTAAAAATCATAGTATTTCAGATTACTTAATGTGTTAATTAATGTACTTTGTGTTATGCATAAATAATATGAAAGAAGAATATATAATCAATCTACAAGATTTAAAAATCAAAATATAAAGTGATATAATGTGTTCTATAAACAGAAAATTAAGCTGATAACTTATTTATTAATAAAGCAGAATAAATCTTTTATATTGAAATATAGAATTACTTTTGTGCTCTTAATATCTATGATTTTCTTACTCGTTCAGAGATTTGAGTTGATTATTATATAACTAAATTACTAAATAGTGTTTTTATGAGACCAATGGAAAAAGACCAGAAGGCTAAGGTTGCCTATGAAAAAACCTTGATTGCAGGGATATTACTTATAAGAATCAATTAAAAAAACAGAAAAACAAAATGAAGAAATTATTTCTATCTATGGCAGTATTATTAGGAATGCTGCTAACTAACTCTTGTCATAAAGATGATGCAGATAAAAACAATGACGATAGGGAAAAAATATCTGTTACAGCCAATATATCACAAGGTGAAGTAACGAAAGTGGATATAAATCCAGTTGATGGGGCGCTTATATCTGTAGTATGGACTCCCGGAGACAGCGTGGCTGTGTTTGGTAAATACGAATCCGCTACACAAGGATATCTGGGAAAGTTAGGAAACGAAACGACAAAACCTGCAAATAAAGCAATATTCTCAGGAAACATAACAGAAAGTGTTGATGAAATGTATTATGTTCTATACCCTAATCGTTCAGACTATACTTTCAATGCCACAACAGGCACTGTTCTACCATTAAACCTGGCAAGTCAAACAGGAACAATCAACGGTTTTTCTTATCTTAGTAACTCTATGTTTATGAGAGCGGTTGGACAAAAAGCCGCTGGTGCCGAAAATATTGATTTTTCCATGTCTCGCCTTTGTGCACTTTTGCAGTTTAATTTAAAACTTAAAGAATATAAAGAAGGAATTAAACTCAAAAGTATCCAGATTTCAGGGGCCAGCTTAATAAATAAAAAATCGTATAATATCTACGACAACATCTTGACAGACCAGGCAGATGCCGGGAATAGTATGGCATTGTCTTTTGCTAATAATGAACTAATTTTTTCATCAGATAGCTTAACTGTTGCCATGTCGGCATTTCCTACAGAAGCCGCAGGCGATGTGAAAATATCTGTTGTTCTTGATAATAATGGAGTAGAACAAACCTTTTCTTTTGAGAGGACAATGCCATTACTGAAAGCAGATAAAAGACATAACGAAATACTTGAAATTGAACTGCCGGAGCCGGAAACTGAAACCATTTATGTTGCTGGAAGTGAACAGAACTCTTCTGGTATAAATGTTGCTAAAGTGTGGAAAAACGATAAAGTGCTGTATACTTTAACCAATGGAGAACGAGTGGGAAATGCATATTGTCTTTTAGTTTCGGGTAGTGATGTGTATGTTGCAGGGTCTGAACGGGGTTCTTCTTTCTCTTATGTAGCCAAAGTGTGGAAAAACGAAGTAGCACAAGACTTAACCAGTGGAGCAAGAGAAGCACAAGCCAGGTCTGTTTCAGTCTCTGGTAGTGATGTGTATGCAGTAGGAGAGGAGTTAAGTGGCGCTAGAAGTATAGCCAAAGTATGGAAAAACGGGGAAGAGTTATATCCTTTGACCGATGGAGAACATATTTCAAAAGCTATGTCTGTTTCAGTCTCCGGTGGTGATGTATATGTAGCAGGGTATGAAAATACTCCTTCTTGGAAAACAGTTGCCAAAGTATGGAAAAACGATAAAGAGTTATATGCTCTAACCAATGGAGAACAAGAAGCAGAAGCTCTGTCTATTTCAGTCTCCGGTAGTGATGTGTATGTGGCAGGGTATGAATATAATGGTTCCAAAAGTGTAGCTAAAGTGTGGAAAAACGAGGTTGAGTTATATGCTTTAACGAATGGAGATCAACATGCACAAGCCAAGTCTGTCTATCTTTCCGGTAGTGATGTATATGTTACTGGATATGAACGGAGCTCTTCTTCAAAAAATATTGCTAAAGTGTGGAAAAACGGGAAAGAACTATATGCTTTGACCAATGGGGAGCAAAATGCGGAAGCACTGTCTGTTTCAATTTCCGGCAGCAATGTGTATGTAGCAGGATATGAATCTAATGTTGCCAAAGTGTGGAAAAATGGATCTGAGTTGTATTCTTTAACCAATGGAGAAAATGTTGCACAGGCACACTCTATTTATGTTAAAAAGTAAAGTGTATAAATGTATTGATAATACAATATATTTTTCGAGAGCAATGAGTGGCTTGCTTATATCACAACCTGTTTTCATTTAAACACTATAAGCTCCCTTTGGCTAAGTGAATAGCCGAGGGGAGTTTTCAATAGATTGTGTAAATAGAAAACTACGGGATTACTCCCAATGCTATTGCGATAAAACTCGGTCCGTTGATTACTCCGTGCAAAAACACTCCAGTCCAAGTGTTCTGTGTTTTTTGAACTACATAAGACTCTATATATAATAATGGCAACAACATCATGAGCAGTTGCCTGCCAAACGCGAGATGAAAAATAGCCCAACAGGTTCCATGCAAAACCCACGCTTTGTTTCCGAAAGCGATCTCTTGACGGGGCAACAGCACTCCACGCCAAAAGAACTCTTCACCTCCGATATTGAGCAACCAATATGGCAACCATACGAGTAACAGCCAATATCTTCCCGATGACAGTGGTGCCAAGGACATAAATGACGGGGTATGGCTGAAATCTGGAATAAGAGTTTGCATCGTAACCGTTCCACAAAAGTATCTTTCGTGAACTTGCATCCCTCTTTGCGAAGCATTATAGCACCTGCAATGATGAGAGGAATGAATACCCCAAATCCTCCGCAGATAAACCAAAAGAGAATCGGTTCCAATCCTGTAATTTCAGAAAGGAATGGGATGCACAGATGAGTCATTATCCATAAAAGTACGGCTGCTGAAATGAATATCATTGTTGATGGAAGCAATTTCAAAGGTTTTATTTTCATCCTATTGTTTGTTATTCTGCTAAGTTATTTGTTTGCTAACTTATGCTTCATGTTAATTTGTCGCTATGTTTGGTAGCTTCTTTTTATAGGTGGTGGCTCCGGTATCCTAAAACGATTAAGAAACACCAAATTCCAAAACCACTGTTTCCTAAATGGCAGTTTTTATAATACGAAGATATATAAATAGTCTGATAATATGCATTTGTTTATGTGCAAATTACGTTAGAGAAAACTTGCCCGACGACTATCCACACAAGAATAACTCCTCCAAAATCAATCGAACAATTGAAAATTTAATTATTAACTTTGCGGGCACATCTAAAAACAAGAGCAGAGATAATATGAGCAAGAAAGAAGTAATTTTCATACTCTTAAACGAGTTTGCCGATTGGGAAGGTGCTTATATCGCTACCTGTCTGAATATAGGAGTAAAGCCGGGAAGCCCGGTCAACTACACAGTAAAGACGATGTCTGTAACGAAAGACCCTATCATGTCGATAGGAGGATTCAAAGTATTGCCCGACTACGATTTGAATGATATGCCGACAGACCATGCCGGACTGGTATTGATTGGCGGTATGCATTGGTTCTCGCCCGAAGCAGCACAAATTGTTCCGCTTGTTGAGAAAGCAATTGAGGACAATAAATTGGTTGCCGGAATATGTAACGCTTCGGTATTTCTCGGAGCGCATGGCATTCTTAATAATGTGAAGCATACAAGCAATGGACTGGATTATCTGAAACAATATGCAGGAGAGAAATATACGGGCGAAGCTAATTACATCAACGAGCAAGTTGTAAGAGATGGCAATGTTGTTACCGCTAACGGCACTTCTCCATTAGAGTTTTGTCGTGAAGTGCTCTATGTTTTAGAAGCAGATACCCCTGAAATAATAGAAGAGAGTTACCTGTATTACAAAAATGGGCTTTCGCCAAAGTAATACTATAGATATACTCAATTACCCACAATACATACAATCATGAAATTAAGCAATGTAAGATTATTAGTCAAAGACTATGAAAAGTGTTTCAAGTTTTATACCGAAAAACTTGGTTTAGAAGCTGTTTTCAATATTGAAGGCTGCTATGGAAGTTTTAAAGTAGCCGAAGGTATCGAAGGTTTGGCGATATTTACGTCTGACCTTATGGCGCCTGTTGTTGGTAATGTGGATAAAAGTCAGCCGACCAATTGTAGAGAAAAAATGATGGTATCATTTGAAGTGTCTAATGTCGATGAGACTTATAAGGTTTTGAAATCCAATGGTATCGAATTTATTAACGAACCAACAGACATGCCCGGCTGGGGGATGCGCACCGTGCATCTGCGTGACCCGGAAGAGAATCTGATTGAGTTGTTTACTCCTCTGGCAATGGAATAAAAGGATAGAAAAGAATAGAAAGGAATTCATGCCAATAAACAAAAGCGACATAGAATTAAAACCCTTGCTTCCCGAAGATATGCCCCTGTTCGAGCAGTGGCTAGACAAAGAATATATTTACAAACGTTTGTGTCCTGATGGAGAAGGACAGCGGAAGGCTTGGTTGGATGAAGTTTCAAACAAAGACGGTAAGTACGATTTCTTGACGCACTTCATTGTTTACTATAATGATAGAAAAATCGGATATTGCCTTTATGCCGATTGCTTTTTCCTGAAAGATTTGGAGGAAGAGGGACACGATTTTGAAAGTTTATATGGCAATATAGCGGAGAAGAACCACACCTTTGAAATAGGCTACCTAATTGGCGAAGCAGAGTATCTGAATAAGGGTGTCGGTAAAATCATTATCCGGCTATTAGAAGAAAAAGTCGTTGCATTGGGCGGACGTGAAATCTCGGCAGACCCTTCCGAAGAAAACATTTTCTCTGTAAAGGCGCTGTTGAGCAATGGATTCAACAAGAAAAAGGATGGGGATTATAGAAAGATTATTTTATGACACTGTCCGCTTCTTATATTTGGTTGTACTTTGTTATTTGTACATTATCTTGTAATAGCAAAGACCTTATTCGACATTATATTTATTATAATAGTTCTTTCTGCCTTTCAATATATTTCATAAAATCTGCTAACTGACGATTACGCTTTTTTATCATATATGGTCGGAATATAAACCAGTTCAAAGCAATCCATGCTAATAAAATCGCATATGAAATCACTCCGAGATTAAACGAGCAATAGAAGGTATATTCATAAATATAAAGACTGAATCCAAGTGATAAGAGTAAAAAGTACAGGGTCAAAACGATATGTTGCTGTCTTTTTTCTTGTCTTTTTATAGCAAAAAGGTTATTGATATAATCTGTACTGGGACAATCATCTTTTAATCCACAGTAAAGATATAGCAGCCTGCTATATGATAGGATTGGCAGTGCAAAGCCGATGGTCAATAGAATAATGCCTATTTGGGTAGTAACCAATTGTGGAGTCCAACATATCCAAATAATCAGTCCCAAGGCAATAACCAACATCATAAGGATAACTATTGTCAATGCTTCTCCTATCCTGCGTAGCTTGAAGCATTTAACTTTTTTCTGGATAGAAGATAAATTGGCAGCAGGTATTTGTTGACCATCCCATAAGGACTTTATATCTATGTCATTCTTCATTTTTCTTTATTTTTTTTGCTAACGTTGATTTGATTCGATGTATCCGTACACGTACATTCGTTTCTGAAATACCAATAATTTGTGAAATTTCTGATTGCTTCATTTCTTCAAGATAAAGCGAAATTATCAAACGGTCAATCTCAGGAAGCTCAGCTATGGTTTTATATAAAGCTTGAATCTGTACGAAGTTATCAACGGATTCTTCTTCCAATGTCCCAAAAGGGATAGTAGTTTGAGAAATGCTTTTTTGACGCTCACTTTGGCGTAAACAAATGTTTGTTGCAATACGGAAAATCCATGTTCCCACAGAAGATTCGCCTTTAAAAGTTGGAAGGTATTGCCAAATACGGACAAAAACATCTTGTGTCAAGTCTTGAGCCAAAGCATAGTCGTTAAAATAGCCCAGACATAGTCTAAAGATTTTATCCCAATATATTTTATATAGCTGCTCGAAATTCACGATTGTTTATCTAAAAAGTCAATTAACTGGTGTATATACCATTCCCAATCGTCGAACATGATGAAATGTAAACCTTTTTCCGCATATTCAATTCTCAAAGTCGGCAAATTACCAAACTGCAGCTCTACCATAGGAGCTATTCTCTTAAAAGGATGTTCCAATAAGACTAATGTTGGGACAGAAATGTGCGTAATGGCAGACCTTAAATCCACATTAGAATAGTCACAATACATTTTTGCATAAGTCTTCCTGTCAGACAATAGACTCCATTTGACAAGGTCATCGTATCGAAGCGAATCGGTCGTAAGGGATGTTGCGCTAATATAGGCTTGCCTATTAAACAGCTCATCGCCCATTTCAAGCAATCGGGTTTCAGCTTCCGCAAACTCGTCAGCCGTTACCTTTTTAGTTTGAAAATTGGGGTTATAGATAGCTGCCAGACAGGGAAGTGCATCTACAACTACAATGCTTTTCACTAAATCTGTATTAGTCGATGCTATATAAAGTGCTAAACCACCACCCATACTATGACCTATCAGTATAGGTTTCTCAATGTTTTCTTTATGAATAAAATCAATAATATTCTTTGCCCAATTCTTAAAGGAAGGATTTTCTTCGGGAGGAACACCGGAAAATCCAGGCATAGTTAAAACATAACAACAATAATCACTTTGCAGGGTATCAACGGTCTGGTTCCATACCTGGCCAGAACAGGCAAATCCCGGAATCAGAACAACGGCTTGTTCCCCATTACCAATACGTCGCACAGAAAAGGACTGTGCATTAATTGAAACTAATAGAGGAAATAACAATATCCACAGCAACCCTAATTTAAAGAACATCATTCTCATAACTTCTATCTTTTTCTCCTTTAGATACAAAGCCTAAGAAAGTGTTACAAAGTTAGGCTCATACTGAAATCCTGAGGGGATTAAATTTTAAGCATAAATATTAGCAAGCCTGAATAAGAAAAAAGTGACATCCCTCACCCCTCTGAGTTGTGCCCTGAAAGCTTTTATTTTAGCATTGAAGGATTCACTTGCAGCATTGGTTGGTCGTCTTCTAAAAAAGGCAACAATATTTAAGTAATGTGCTTGTATAGTCCTGGCTACAGTTCCAAAAGAAAGAAAACCGGATCTGTCTACCTCGTCATACCAATGTGCCAGGCGTGTCAAGGCAATATCTGCCGATTTTACCTGGTGATATATCAAGCCCAGCCTCATGCTTAAGTAATAGGCTTTCTTAATATCGGGATATTCCCGGAAAAGAATCCTGGCCCTTTTTCTTTGGCTCTCAGACCAAAGTTCATCTTTCTTGAATAAAAGGTACCGGCTTCTTGCCAACAGTTGTTTGCGGCTGTCCCCATTCTCAAATGTTTCAGGGACAAAGGGCTGACCGGATGTTTTGCATAGGTAAGCTCGACCATTTCTTTATCCAATGCCTCCCATCGTGCCTTTATACGCATTTCCTGTACAGCTTCAAAAGCGAGCTTCTGAACATGAAAACGGTCGATAACCTGTTTGGCGGCAGGAAAACAAACACGGGTTATCTGAGCCATATTGGGAGCCATGTCCAAGGTGATTTCACGAACCTGAAAACGCCTGCGACGGGAAAGTTTGAGCAATACTTGAGAAACCTTTTCTGCGGATGTACCTTTAACCATGGCGATGATGGTACCTTTTTTACCTTTCGCATCTTTGTTTATCAGGATTGTATACAACTCTCCTGAAGAAAGAGCTGTTTCGTCCAGCCCGACATAGGGCCCTATGTTTTTCTCGAAGAGAATCCACTCTTGGGCATGGGAACGCTGTTCCCAATTCTTAAAATGACTCAGATGATTTTTGTATTGCGACTCCAACTGTTTAGCATCCATCCCGTAATGATCCGCCAAAAGACTAATGCTTAGAGCTCGAGAGTCGATCCAATGCTTTTAAAAAAGACGCAAACTCTGTCGTTATTTGCGTTCCTTCTGCCACTAATTTCCAATTGCGGCTTACATATTTACCTGTACGGTGATTGAACCAGCGACGTTTCTTGATAAACAATAAACAAGTACGACTACGCATCGGATAATCGTGCATCCTGACTTGTTCATAAAAACCCTTGCTCTCTAATTTGTCTGTTGTATATTCCGTGGGATGTATATTCTTCTCTTCAAAGTATATTTCTACCTGATCTGGCTTTTCTTGGAAATCTGACAACTCAAAATAATCGAACATTCCATCTGGAAAGATAAAACGAAGAAATTCATCGTAACTCATTGCTTTTCTTTTTTTACTCAGGCTAAGATACGATTTATTATTTTAATCCCTCAGATTTTCGGTATGAGCCCAAAGTTAGCCTACTTTTTTATTATGATTAGATACTTAAATGAAATAAAAATACCCGACTTTACATTCTAAGCTGTAAAATCGGGTATTTTTTCATTAAAACATTGATTTCTAATGTTTATTTGCGGAGAGATAGGGATTCGAACCCCAGGAACCTCTCGGTTCAACGGTTTTCAAGACCGCCGCAATCGACCACTCTGCCATCTCTCCAATACGTTTTGTCCAATCAAGTTTATTGCTCAATTGCGAGTGCAAAGGTAGATAATATTTTTAATTGTGCAAATATGTACGCCCATATTTTTTCTTTTTGATGTAATATTTTTCTTTTAACAGCTGATATGGAACGTTTGGTGGCTTTTTATTGTTACCTTTGTAAATGCTAATAATTAAACAGTAAGAAGAATTATATGAGAAGTTTAAAAAATTTATTTATGTTGGTAGCTGTGCTATTTTTATTCAGCTGCTCGATGTCTGCCAAACCTGATAAAAATGAAACTGAAGAAGCAACTGTAGCTGCAGGGGAAGTAGTTGTTTTGAATAAAGCAGATTTTCTTACTAAGGTTTTCAACTATGAAAAGAATCCGACACAATGGATATATGAAGGAAATAAGCCTTGTATTATTGACTTTTATGCAGATTGGTGCGGGCCTTGTAAGAAAGTTGCTCCTATATTGAAAGAACTTGCCGGTCAATATAAGGATGATATTGTTATTTACAAAATAAATGTAGATAATGAGAAAGAGTTGGCAGCAGCCTTTGGCATACAAAGTATCCCGACTATATTGTTTGTTCCGAAAGATGGAAAACCTCAGATTGCACAGGGAGCACTATCAAAGGAACAGTTTGTAGAACAGATTGATAATTTCTTGCTAAAGAAATAATAAGAGGTTTTGGAGAAGAAAGGGCAGCTTTCATTATGAAGGCTGCCCTTTTATTTTTATTTACAGTTTTCTTATTTAATCTCAATCAAAAATTCAGATATAGGATGACGTACCTTTTTCAGATTCGCTAACCAGTCGTTTGTAGCATCCCGATAGCCTAAAGGTAACATGGTAACACTACGTAATCCCTGTTCTTTTAGCTTTAAAAGTTTATCCAGAGCTTCATTGTCGAATCCTTCCATCGGGGTACAATCCACTTTAAGCTCGGCAGCCATAGCCATTGAAAAGGCAAATGCGATGTACGCTTGTCTTGCAGCATGTTCAAAGTTTAATTCGGCATCCCGGTTCAGATATACTTCTTTTAACCTGTCCGTATAAGGTTTATAGCGGTCTTCCTCTTGTCCCCTTTCCGAAGTAATATAATGATAAATATGGTCGATTCGTTCTGAAGTATAGTTATCCCATGCTGCAAACACCAATAAATGCGAACAATCTGCAACCTGGTGCTGATTATAAGCAATGGAGACTATTTTATCTTTCAGGGCTTGATTTGTTATATCGATTACCTGAAAGGGCTGTAATCCCGACGATGTTGGTGCCAACCATGCTGCTTCTATTATTTTATCGACCAGTTTCTGGTCTACTGCTTTGTTTGAATCAAATTTCTTAACGGCATATCGCCATTGTAATGCTTCTGATAAGTTTGTTTCCATATATGCTTTTTCCTTTTAAACATTTTAATTGGAAGAAAAGTTATGAAAAACTTACTTGATATTTTTCAAAGCCTCCAGTGCAGTTTGGTTGGCCGGGTCTATTTCAAGGATTTTGTTCCAGTACAATTTGGAGTTATCCATATCTTCTTTCAGATAATAATAGTACCCTAAATAGCGATAACATTCACTTAGGTCTTTTGTATATTTTCCCGGAGTTTTTTCAAGAATCCGGATACATGCTTCGTAATAAGGTTTAGCAAGTCCCTGTTCGGTTTCCGGGTCCATTAATGCTTGGGTGCGTGCTTGCCATAATGTTCCTAAATGGCTGTTGGGTACACGTTCTTTTACAATATTGAAAAGGCTGTCGGCTTTATCGAGGTATCCGGTATCGACAATGCTGTCTTTTGTAGCAGCCGTATAATAATATTTACCTAATTGGTAGAAATCGGAAGTCTCTACTGATGTCCCGGTGATTTCCATATATTTGGAATATGCTTTGATTGCATTGTCATAATCGCCTTTATCGGTAGACACGTCTGCTATGTCTTTATAAATTTCTGGATGGGAATTCGGCTCGCATAAATCCAATGCTTTTTGTAAGGCTTCCAGTGCTTGGTCGTATTGTTCTGTCTCTCCTAACAATCTGCCGTAATATAGATAATCCTGCCAGATGATTTTTGCATCAGGCGTATTGAAAAATTCTATGGCTTCTTTTACGCCATGCTGATAATCTTTTGTTTCATATTGGTTGTAAAAGCTAAGACGCTTCAATAAAAAATTATTGGGTTCTTTGGCTTTACCTTGTTCTATAATTTGGGATGCTTCGGCATATTGGCCATTGAAGAAAAGCGCGGAAGCGTAGTGAATTAAATTATCTGTGGTGTACAGTCCTCCGTTCATATATTTTTTGTATGCATCGATCGCTTTGGCATACATTCCTTGTAAAGAATAAATATCACCCAGGCTACGATAGGCCGGTAGATAATTCGGATCTCTTGTTAATGCTTTTTGAAGCATTTCAATGGATAGGGCAGGGCTTACTCCTTTATAGACATCTGCATATTTGATATATGCTTCCAAACAGTCCGGATTGAAGTGAAGTGCCAGTTCATATTTACCGGCAGCATCTCCGGGTTTATCCTGAGCGAGCAGTTGGTCGCCTTCAAATAAATAAATTGCAGGTTCGTTTGTATTGAACTTCCTTGCGTCTTCTAAAGATTCCTTTGTGTCATCGGGCATATTATTGGCGGCATAAGCAGCTGCAATGGCAACATAGACGGCAGCATCCTTTTTATTTATTTTGGTAGCTGTACCGAAAGCTTTTTCAGCAGCTTTCGTATCGGTTTTCAGTAATATTTTACCTTGTCCGACCTGGTTATATGCATATTGGGGAGAAGTCTCCCATCCTTGTTTGTAATAGTCGAGAGCTTTTGATGTATTACCGGCGTTAAAAGCAATTTCTCCTAAATAATAGAGAGCTTCTGCCTTTTCCGTAGCGGAACTATTCAGCTGCTTTTTAAATAATTGTTTGGCGATGTCTGATTCGCCTGTTTTATAGAAAGCGATAGCTGTTTTATTATCAGCAAACGCCGGCAATGCAAATAAACAGGCTATGATAATTAATAAATTTCTGATCATGACTTTTAGTTTAAATGATTTATAATTGATCTCTTACATTTACAAGACGGATTACTTGTGTTGCGGGCAATATACCTGACTTCAGGATGATCCGTTGTCCTCGGTCACTTGATACAAAAGAGGTAAATCCCGAAGCAAGCCCTGTTCTTGGATCAGACAGAATGATATATACAGGCCTTGTCATCGGGTAGTCTTTTAATGCCATATAAGCCTGGTAAGGCTTAAAGCTGTTTTTAATGGTAGCATTGCGGTACTTGCTTACAGCCATAACCCTTATGCTATCATTGAAACTAAGGCCGGTCGAATCTATCGGATTACTTACCCAATTTGCACCGATGATGCCTAATGCTCCCGGCCGCTTTGCCACATAATCCAATACTGCATAATTATTCTGTGCAGCTTGAAGGTTCCCGTTTAGTTGTTCGCCTCCGCAAATGGAGTCAATGGCATAACGTATGGTACTTGAGTTGGGGTTGTCAAATACTACTTCTATTTTGCCGGATTTGTTCTTTTCGGAAATTTCATTCCAGTTTTTTATTTTTCCTGTCAGTATATCCTTTATGACCGGAATACCAATCAATGAGTCTGTATTTTGTTTATTTACAATTAAAGCGATTGCGTCGGTCGCTATTTGAATTGCTTTCGGATACAATTTCTTGGCATTCATGAACGCTACTTCTTCCTTATTTAGTCGACGGGTAGTAACAGCCAGCCGCGTACTGTCATGTAGTAAACGGCTGATTGTTTCTGTTTCTCCGCTAAAATAAGGTACAATTCCAGCTTCTTTATAGATACTTTCGAATACACTGATCTCCTCCTGTATGATAGGAGCCAGGCAGTCGTCGGATGCAATGGCGATAACTCCACTGGTTGGAGTATCCTCTGCCCCGGCTGTTTTTTTCTGGCTGCATGATGTCAGAAATACAACTGCAAACAGATATATAAAAGTAAACTGTCTCATGTGTTTGTTTTTATTTACCGTATTTTATTAATCTGTATCCTCTGAATAAGGTATAACAGAAAAATAACACTCCACATATTACTCTGGTTGTAAATGACATGTTCCCTTCAAATAAATTTGTGAAAATCAGAAGGAAGGACATGCCGAGGTATACCACAATCATGGATATACCCCAGACAAGCTTTATATTTATACCTTTCATTTCTATCTTATTCTAATCTGAAACGGACGGGTACAGTAAAGTATACCGGTACCGCCCTGCCATTTTGTTTCCCCGGCATCCATTTCGGTAAAGATTTTATCACACGTACAGCCTCCCTGTCGCATGAAGGATCTAATGAGCGCAGGATTTCTACGTCTGTCACTTCACCGGTCGCACTTACTACGAACCGGATGGCAACAGTTCCTTGTATACCGTTTTCGGCAGCAATAACCGGATATTTCAGGTTAGCACTGATGAATTTCAGTAGAGCAACATTTCCACCGGGGTATTCCGGCATCTGTTCAACTGCGGTATAGGGTTTTGTTTCTTCCTGTATAACCTCTTTATTATCTTTCAGGTCGGCAATATCTACGGCATCGTCACTGTCTGAACCTTTTACATCGGCAACGGAAATGGACATTTTCGAAGTAGTCAGTTCTTCTTGTGTTTTGATTTCGTCGTTATCATTCACTTCTTTGTCTGCTTTAATAACAGGCGGAGTGAACTTGATGGTACTTTTCAGGACAGGTGGAGGAGGTGCCTCTATATTGCGGACAACGTTCTCTTCCGGGACTTCCATTTTCAGGTTTGAAAGTGTTGTAACTTCCAATACTTGTTCCTTTTCTGTTTTTGGTACTACCGAATTAATAATATAAGGTAGTACCATAATAAGACTTGCACCGGCTATTACGATCAGCAAAGCGCGTATATGCCTTTTGCTGGAATTTTTACGTAATACATAGGCTCCGTATTCTTTGTTTTTACCGACAAAGATCAGATCGCACCACTCCGGTGAATTCAGATTTATATTTTTAATCATAACCGTTCTTTTTTATAGTGATACTGATCATTTCTTTTTGGGCTGGCTACCGGGTTCGGCAATTTGCTTGGACAATTCTCCGCCACTTTTCAAATTGTCGACCAGGAATTGGTCGCCGTCCGTGATGTCTACGATTGCATATTTGCCGATATTACATATCTGCATCTCATCCAGTGCATCCACAAGATTTCTGTATGATGCATCGTCTGTTGCTTTTATCAGGACAACGGGAGCCTCTTTTGAGCCTTTTATTTCAGTAGACTGCTTTTTGAACTCATCTTCGGAAATTTCATTGTTCAGCTTTTTCAATTTAAGCTCTTTAACTTGCTGGACAACATCAAAATTACGTTCGAGTAAAACATCACGTAATCCGGTAGGAGAGAAGTCTGTCTCTTTTAAAGACTCGACATGTTCGTAATCCGGTTCACCGAAATAATAGTACACTTTATTATCTTCACCGAGAATGAGAGTGATAGCTTTGGAGGCTTTCACTTTGGTTTGCTCGGCTTCTGTGATATGGTCTTTCGACGGCATGCTGATCTCCATGGTCTGTGGTTTGCTCAAGGAGGTACAAAGCATGAAGAAAGTAATCAGCAACATATTCATGTCCACCATAGGCGTAAAGTCTACGCGGACGGTCATCTTTTTCTGTTTGCCTTTCTTTCCGTCTTTTTTACCTTTATCTGTATTAACTTCTGCCATGACTTTTTGCTTTAAGTGTTGTCAGGCATGTTCTTGAGGGTGGTAATTAAATTATACCGGTTCTCACGAAGGTCCTGCAATGAATTCATAATGTTCTTAATCTTCGGGTAGGGAGTATTCTGGTCTGCTTTGATGGCTATTACAAGATCCCTGTTAATTTCGCGTGCATGTTGCACCCAGAGCTTAAACTGGTTGTCGATGCTATCGGTCGGGATACCGTAATCTTTCAGCAAACGGTCTTGTTCGCCGGAAGAAAGATTCAGAAACTCCTGCATATTCTGGATAGGAACACCGAAGGAAGGTTGCAGGCTGAAGTCGTATATTTCTTTATCTGTGAAGTTGATGTTGTAATCTTTTCCCAGCATTTGTAAGACTTTTGCCTTGTCTTCCTGTTTATCCAGGCTCATGAATACTTTCCCGTCCGGGTCTACCAGAATAGACAGAATGTTGGTTTCCGGTATTTTGATTTCGGAAACAGAGGCAGGTGTCGAAACAACTACCGGTTCTTTCTGTATAAAGGTAGACGTCAGCATGAAGAAAGTGAGCAACAGTACAGTCACGTCACTCATCGCCGTCATGTCGATGAATGTACTTTTTCGTTTTACTGACAGTTTAGGCATATTTCTTAATGTTTAGCTGCAAAAGTCTGTACAATAGAGAAACCTATTTCATCGATAGCATAGGTAATATTGTCTATTTTTCCTGTGAAATAGTTGTATGAGATAATAGCCAAAGCACCGGTTGCGATACCCAAGGCCGTGTTAACAAGGGCTTCCGAGATACCTGTAGAAAGGGCAACGGAGTCAGGTGCTCCCGCATTGGCTAATGCTGCAAATGAACGGATCATACCTAATACGGTTCCCAACAATCCGAATAATGTTCCGAGGGTGGAGATTGTAGCGATAACAGGTAAGTTCTGTTCCATTGACGGGAGCTCGAGTGCGGTACTTTCTTCGATTTCTTTTTGGATAATCACCATCTTTTGTTCTTTTGTTTGGTTAGGGTTGTTTTCAACGTCGGCGTAGCGGATTAAGGCTGCATTAACAACACTGGCTACTGAACCTTTCTGTTCGTTGCATGTTTTATGTGCAGCTTCCAGATTACCGTCTTCAAGGTTTTTCTTAATAGTTTGTACGAAATTGAGCAGGCTCTTTTTCCCTTTAGATCTGCTGATGGCAATGGAACGTTCGATACTTAAAGTAACAACTGTAAGCAGTAATGTGATAACAACAGGAACGATATATCCTCCTTTATATATCGTACCGAAGTAATTACCGGGTAGGGGATGATTGGCAGGATTGTTATCCATAAAGTTGGATGGGTTGCCTAGTACGAATTCAAAAAAGCAAACGGCAATTACGAAGCATGCTAAAATTACGATACCGGCAGATATGCCATTGGAAGTCTTTTTTACAGAATTATTTGTTTTCATGTTCTTTTAAATTGATATTATTTGATAATAGTATAAATTGTTGAAAAATAATAGATAATAAGTATGGTTTAGAGCCGTAGACAACTGCTCCCCTCTCCATGAAAGGGAAATAAAGTATAACCAGTTTGCGCATGTATAAGGACATACTTTTTCCAGTTCCCCTCTAGTGCAGAGGGGATTCAATTACTATCAGCTACTAAACAACCGACAATATATACCGATCAAATAATAATTTTTCGCAATACGTAGACCCAATGTCCGGCACGTATGCGAAGAGAAGAACATTTTAAGGTGTAAGTAATAGATAACGTTTCAGAAATTTTATGAAGGATATTTTGTTCTTTCAGGAGAAATATTTCAAATTGACGGGTTGTTGTTTTAAACATCCGTCCTCCTATTTCCATACTTTGTACAGTACGGGCAGATATGAATAAAGACGAATTGGAACTTTTGTTCAGTTCAAAAGTCTTGATATCCTTTTGTTTGCCGGGAAACTGATTTGCAATGGCTAAAACTTCTTGATTATTAGAGATATCATGTCTATCCATATTAGATGTAACTTTTTCACCTACACAAAATAGTACAAGTAAAAATAATATGGACAAGACTTTTTTCATGATGCAAATATAAGTAGCCTTTTTAAAAAAGAACAACGATGGAATAGAAAAGTTTGTGAATTTACTTATTTTTAGAGAGAAGTGAATTTCTGCAAAAAAGCAGGCGAGGTAAAAATAATCATCTTGTGAAAAATTATATATGTTTTTTACTAGCATTATAATTCAAAATGCATATAGAATAAGATTGTAGATAAAATCCAATTTGTATTGGATATAAATGTTTGAATAGATAATTTTAGGAATACTGTTAGATGGTTATAAATTGCATAAAAATGTATTTAATAGAAATTTTTATTTTGAAATATTAACGCAATAAATAATCTTTATCTTTTAATTCTTTGTAGGAATATATTTCATAAGGAATAAATAGATGAATTGAAAATGTATTTGTTTTTTACGCATTAACACTTTTGTTCGAATATATTACTTAATTTTACGCCATTCTTAATAACTAAATATAGTATAATAAATAGAGTGCGTATTTAAATATAATATTTTTTATTTTATTGTCTGTATGATACCATTGAAAATCAATAACAGTATATATTAATAACTTAAAGACAAGGCCTATGATATCAAAATGAAATTAACCTTTAGCTTTTATGCCTGTAGCCTTACAGGCGACAAATGGTCTGGAATGACTTAAATCTATTAATCTTTAACTTTTACAAACTAATACATGGATTTACAACAAAACAAATGTTGTGGCATCCTTATCAAAAGATATGAGATGACGCCACGAATGATTATGTTAGCCTGCGGATTGTTATTTAGCCTGACTACAGGAATGAATGCCGCAAATGATAATTCTCAATTGTTAACTGCTCACCGAACAGAAAAAGCAGTGATAGACCAGGCCGGACATACAATAACGGTTACGGTCTCCGATGATATGGGCACGGTGATTGGAGCAAACGTTATTATAAAAGGAACTACTAATGGTAATATTACCGATATGGATGGTAAAGTTACTTTACAGGACGTTCCTAAAAATGCCGTTTTAGTTATTTCTTATATCGGATATACAACACAGGAAGTTCCTGTAAATAACCATACTGCAATTCATGTTAAGTTGGTGGAAGACTCCCAAGCTTTGGATGAAGTTGTGGTAATCGGCTATGGTTCACTTGACAAAAAACAAGTAACCAGCGCTGTAACATCTATATCTTCCAAAGATTTAATGGCCGGAGTAAGTGGTTCTGATATTTCTACTGCTCTGCAAGGAAAAGTCGGAGGACTGGTTATGATTAATAAAGGAAGTGCCAATGGAGAAACTATTTTCCAGTTACGTGGTATGACCTCAATAAATGCAGGTAAAGCCCCATTGGTTGTAATCGATGGTTTCCCTGGTGGAGATATTCGTTCGGTAAATCAGGATGATATCAAATCTATCGATGTTTTGAAAGACGGTTCGGCAGGAGCCATTTATGGTACACGTGCGGCTTCAGGGGTAATTTTGATTACGACAAAGAGTGGTTCCGATACAAATGGCAAGGTTAAGATGACGTATAGTACGGAATTATCTAAAAAACAGGATTACGGAAGGCTGAAAATGCTTTCCGGACGTGAATATGTAGAACATAAAATAGGTACCGATTATGGGAATGATACCGATTGGTGGGATGAAATGATTAATCATGACAATTTCTCACACAAACATCATATTGCCCTTGAGGCCGGTACGGAGAAAGCACAGATTTATTCTTCTTTCTTTTATGAAAAAAATGATGGTATCGCTATTATGGATTCCCGTAAAGACTTTGGAGGTCGTGTGAATGCGAACTTCAAGCTTTTTGACGATTGGTTGGAAATTCGTACGAATACAGATTATCGTCAGGCAAATCGTATAAACCACTATCCGAATTTCCAACAGGCATTGCGAAATAATCCGACACGTTCACCGTATAATCCGGATAGTGAAACCGGTTATAACGTCTGGTTAAACGAATCACTGGACTATAATGTGGTTGCCGATTCTAAGCTGAGTGATAATAATGGAGTGGATAAATGGTTTAAACCGGAAGTAACGTTAAAACTGAATGTGAAAGCAGTTCCCGGCTTGTCTGTACAACAGATGTTCGGATATGAAAACCGTCAATGGGAACAACATCAGTATCGCTCAAGATACCATCGGGAAGAATTGAATAACTCCCGTAAAGGTTGGGCTAAACTCTCATTTGACAAGACCGAAAACCTTACCTCCGAAGGGTTTGCCACATATATCAAAGATTTCAGAGGTGGTCATAACCTGAATGCAGTAGGCGGTTATTCCTATTTTGAAAAGAATGGAGAGAAATTCAGTGCGGAAAATGCAAACTTTGCCGTTGATGGTGTTAAGTACTGGGATTTGGAAAAAGGTTCCTATTTGAGTGATGGCAAAGCTAAAATGACTTCCAATAAAAGCATCACGGAACGTTTGTTTTCTGTTTTTGCTCGTGTGAACTATGCTTATCAGGATAAATATATGTTGGCGGCATCTATTCGCCATGAAGGTTCTTCCAAGTTTGCGGCAGACCATCGGTGGGCTAATTTCTGGTCTGTATCTGCCGGATGGCGTGTTTCAAATGAAAAATTCATGAAAGACCTGGACTGGTTAAGCGATTTGAAATTACGTTTCGGCTATGGAGTGACGGGCAATAATGACTTTGGAGCCGATTATATGGCAAATATGTTATCATCCGACCAGTACTGGATGTTGCCGAATGGTGAATGGGCTTACTCTTACGGTAAAGGACAAAATGTGAACCGCAATTTGGGTTGGGAAGAAAAGAAAGAATGGAACGTTGGTTTGGACTATTCCTTCTTCAATAATCGTCTGTATGGTAAGTTCGACTATTATCGCAGGAAGATTGATAACCTCATTTATAAGGTGAAAGTGCCTCAGCCTCCATTCACAAATGGAGACCAATGGCAGAATATAGGTAGTATGGAAAGTAAAGGATGGGAATTTGAAGTTGGCGGTGATATTATCCGTAATAAAGATTTCACCTGGACATCCAGTTTGAACCTGAGCCATAACGATGGGAAAATCCTTACTTTATGGGGCAACAATACCTATTATAATGGAAACGGTTTCCCTGCACCCGGTTCTCCCGGTGATGCAGCCCGCATGGAAGAAGGTTCCACTATCGGTTCTTTTTATCTCTGGAAATTCGCGGGTTTTACAGAAGACGGGCAATTTCAGTTATATAATAAAAACGGTGAGGTAATCAACGCTAAAGATAAAACGGAAAATGACAAACAGTATATGGGTAACTATGTTCCTAAAGTGATTCTTGCCTGGAACCATACCCTTTCTTATAAAGACTGGGATTTGGGAGTTAATATGAGAAGTTGGATTAAGTTTGACGTTTACAATGCAGTGAATATGTATTTCGGTATCCAGGGAATCGACAACTGTAACGTATTGAAGGATGCTTATGGTAAATTCAACCATATCCGCGGCGAAAAACAGATTTGCGATTATTATTTGGAAGACGGAACATTCCTGAAGATTGATGCCATCACTTTAGGATATACTTTGCCATTGAAGAAGTATACGAAGTTTGTAGATCGTCTCCGTGTGTACGGAACAGTAGGTAATGTATGTACTATTACCGGTTATAGCGGAACGAATCCGGAAGTAAATATCTCCGGATGGGACCAAGGCACCGATACTTTCTGGACAGATAGTAATGACAAACATAAAGGGATCTATCCACAGGTCCGTACTTATACCTTAGGTCTTCAGGTAACATTCTAAAAACAGATTAAGAAAATGGAAAACAATAAAATATTCAAATTGATAGTATCGGGTGCCATGTGTTTAGTGATGGGAACATCCTGTAACATAGACCCTACTTTTTATTCGCAAGTTGTTCCGGAAACATTCTATACTTCACAGGATGCAGTATGGGAACGCTTTAACCGCCCTTTTACTCACTGGCGATGGTATGTAGGACATGATGCTCCACGCTGGATGATGCAGGAGTTGGGAACTGATGAATTTTGCTTGCCGACACGTGGTAGCGACTGGTATAACGGAGGAGTATACCAAAAGTTCCATCATCATGAGTATACGGAAGATATGACTATGGTGGAAACGGGTTGGACGAATTTTTCTATGGGAATTGCACTGGCATGGGATGCTATGGAAGACCTGTCGGAAGTAGATTTTGATAAATTGGGCTTCGAAAAAGGTGTACGTGAATCTATGATGCATCAACAAAAAACATTAGTCGCTTCTTTTTATTTGGACGGATTAGACTTTTTTGGAGGTGTCCCTTTGTATACAACGACACAAAGTGCAGTGAAAGGACGTTCCACTGCACAGGAAACATTTAATTTTATCGATTCCCTGTTGACACAGGCTATTCCTTATTTACCATTGAAAGAACAGATGGGAGCGATGGAAAACGGCAGTATTCATCGTGCAACAGGAGCAGCTTTGCTTGCTCGGCTATACTTTAATGCCAAACCGTATATCGGAAAAGAAAGGTATGCGGAGGCAGCCCGGATTTGCGAAGATATTATCAATGGCAAGTATGGTGCCTATAAACTGGATACGGATTGGACTAATATCTTTGGTTTTGACAATGAGACTTGTCCGGAGATTATTTGGTCTGTTCCCAGCCAGAATGCAAAGTTGGAAACAGATGGCATGTACTGGTCGTATATGGTTCCTTACAACTTCAAAAATTATTTGGGAGGTTTGAAGGATTCCGGTTCTAATAATGGTTGCTGTCTGATACCGAGCCGTGATCCGGAAGGTAACCTGTACCAGTTTAATGTGGGTAATCCATATGAAACCTTCAATGCTGCTGATGTACGTAAGCAATTGTATGTGTATACAGGCAATGGCAAATACCGGGGTATGTTTATTGTTGGCGAACTTCGTAACCCTCTGCATCCGGATTGGGTATGTAAAGGCGACCGTGAATATAAAGACCAGATTATTTTCGAACGTGACCAGATTGCTTATTTTTCTAAAGTAGGCACAGAATACGCTTCTGCATCCGAACTCCCTTCCAACATAGGCACTGCTGAGGAAAATTCGGGAGTCCGCGTTACTAAACGTAGTCCCCGTCCTAACCAAGATGAATTTAACCGGATGTTCGACCCGGACGTTCCTATTATCCGTCTTGCTGAAATCTATTATATGCTTGCCGAATGTAAAATGCGTGCAGGAGATAATCAAGGTGCCGCTGACCTTATTAACGAAGTGCGTAAACGTTATTTCGAAAATGGGAATGATCCGGATCCTGTAACGGCAGCTAATCTGGATAAATACCGTATGTTGAAGGAGTGGATGCAGGAATTCCTTGCCGAAGGACGTCGCCGTACGGATTTGATTCGTTGGGATGCCTATGTTACAGAAAACTGGTGGGATCATAAGGCAACTAATAATGCAAACTTTAATCGTTTCCCTATACATTATAGTATAATTGGCGCTAATAATTTGTTGGAGCAGAATCCAGGATATGGAAATAAGAAATAATATATAAATAATAGTTTCAAAGGGGAATGTGTCAAAACGATTTTAATACATCCTTTCAGACACGGATTTACGGATTGCACGACCTGGAAGTCTGAGTCGTACGACTCGGAAGTTTGAGTTGCTCAACTTGGAAGTCTGAGTTGCTCAACTTGGAAATCTGAGTTGTACGGCTTGGAAATCTGAGTTTAGGACATGTCAAAAGTATAGGACTGCTTACATAATGATAAAATCGTTTTGGCACATCTCCTTTGAAATTTTTTGAAACTATCCGGTAATTTTGTTTATTCTCTTAATCCTTGTAGATAAAAAATGCCTGAAAATCAATTTTGAATAGATAAATCTTATCTCTCGATAGATAATACTTATTTGATTCATCGACCCGTATTCGTAAAAATATCTAAATTTGTGTCCAAATAAATCTAAATAAACCAATATTTATGCTTAACACTATTAGTAAAAAGGCGGTTTTACCTATTGGTCTGCTTACGTTGGCTTTTGTTATGCCTTCTTGTTCTTCCGAATACAAGAAGTATGCGGATAATCCAGCAAAGCAGGTTGCATCTATTATCCGTGAAAACGGATGTTTGGAATGCCATTCTGCAACGGCAGCAGGTCCGTTCTATGCCAAATTCCCTGTAATAGGTCCGGTTGTAAAGGCCGATATGTTGGAGGGGACTCGTTATCTGGATCTTACAGATATGGTGAATGCTCTTGAAAATGGTCAGCCTGTATCTGAAGTTGATATGGCAAAAGTGGAAAATACGGCTCTTAGTGGCAGTATGCCTCCGGCTAAATTTACAGCAATCCACTGGGGAACCAGTTTGAACAGTGATGAAAAAGCGACTATCATTGCATGGGCAAAAGATGTGCGTAAGAACCGGTTTACTACTCCGACTGTTGATGCAGAGTTTGAAAACGAACCTTTGCAACCACTAATGGCTTCTTTGCCTACAGATCCGGCTAAAGTTGCTTTAGGTTTTGATTTGTATCACGACACACGCCTTTCTTTTGATAATACAATTTCCTGTGCCACTTGCCACGGTTTGAATACCGGTGGGGTAGACCGTAAACAGTACTCAGAAGGAATAAATGGCCAGTTTGGTGGTGTGAACGCTCCGACTGTTTATAATGCTGCCTTGAACTTTATGCAGTTTTGGGATGGACGTGCCGCCGATTTAAAAGAACAGGCAGCCGGTCCTCCATTGAATCCGGTGGAAATGGGCAGCCATTCATTTGATGAAATATCTGCTAAACTGGCGGAAGATAAAGAATTGAGTAAACGTTTCCTTGAAGTTTATCCGGAAGGTTTCAATCAATCTACCATTACAGATGCGATTGCCGAATTTGAAAAAACATTGCTTACGCCGAGCCGTTTTGATAAATATCTGATGGGTGATAAGGGGGCTCTTACCGCTGAGGAATTGGAAGGCTATCAATTATTCAAAGATAATAAATGCGCCACTTGCCACACTGGTGTGAATATCGGTGGACAGTCATTTGAATATATGGGTATAAAGATGAGTTATTTCGATTATCGCGGAACCGGTCTGACTGACGGCGATAAGGGACGTTTTGCTTTTACAAACAATGAACAGGATTTGCATAAGTTCAAAACTCCGACATTACGTAACGTAATGATTACACCTCCGTATATGCACGATGGTTCTGTCGCTTCTGTTGAAGATGCCATTCGAATCATGCACCAGTTCCAGATAGGTAAGAACATTTCAGATGTGGAAACTGCTAAGATTGTATCTTTCTTAAATACATTGACAGGCGAATACAAGGGCCAGTTATTACAATAAAAAATAAAACGTTATATTTGTAGAGTAAATCAAATATAACGTGTATGCCCTTCCGCTTGGTACATATCTTTTTAATTCTATTTGCTATTCAAAGCACAGAAAAGATGTGGAGCCAGGAGGAAGGGCTTGCTTCTTATTACCATAACCGTTTCCATGGCAGGAAATCTTCCAGCGGACGTATTCACGACCAGGATGAATTGGTTGCAGCCCATCGTACGCTCCCTTTCGGAACTTTTTTGAGGGTGACTAATCTTTCCAATATGAAGACCGTGATAGTCTGCGTTACAGATCGTGGCCCTCGCCGGAGAGGACGCATTATTGATGTCTCGAGCAGGGCTGCCGAAATTCTCGATTTCAAGAAAAAAGGAATTACGCGCGTCAGGATAGAAGTTGTACCCGGTAAATTCGATTTACGTGTACTGGACTTGGTGTATCCTAAAATGCTTTTCTTGGATACGCGGCATTTGCAGCCTGTTCCTGCTTATGAGTTGCGTATAAAGAAATGATTATTTTAATTTCGCATCCAGAACTGTACCATCCCAATTGATTGCGGGAGGATATTCTTCCCAACCGTTTTCCGGGATAATGGATACCCAGGAAGGAACTTCACATTTTACAACCTCACTCCAGTTCGGATTTTTTACTGAATATTTGATAAGTAAACGAGTCGGTTTGTAGACTGGATATTTAACTTTTACAGTAGATGCAATTGTAGGATACTGTTTACCATTTACCTCAAAATAGAATAAACTTTTTGCAGTCGGTGAATTGTTTGTATACTTACAAGTAGCAACAGTATATCTACATTCCCCATTTATCAGGTACTTTCTCTTCTCTGAATAGAACCAGATAAACAGGCAACAAATAAAGCCTAAAAAAGCAAACAAGCTCACCTTTCTTATTTTTTTTCTCGTACTCATTGGTTTTTTAAATGTGATTAAAAGGTATAGTAATAGTTTTTTATTTCTACAAATGTAATTGTTTTGCGGATGAAAAACAAGCCTTTAATAATTAGTCGGACTCTTTTCTAATTATTTTTTAATACCAGCTAAGAGCATTCTAACCGGATATACACGGCTGGCAGAAGCATGGCTTGTATTTTTGTCTGCAAAAATTGATAAACAAATGTACAAACGTATTTTCTTGCTATTTTTTGTGTTTTGCTCTTTGAACGCCAATGCACAGATTCAGGTTGTCAAACTTTCGTTGCAGGATGCAGTGGAGCGGTTTTCGACTTGTAACCTTCATCTTATTGCCGAACGTTATAATATAGATATGGCTGAGGCACAGGTTATACAGGCAAAACTATTTGAAAATCCGGTGCTCACATTGGAGCAAAACGTTTACAATCGAAACAACGGGAAATATTTCGACGTAGGTCCGGAAGGGGAAGCTGTTGTTGGCATAGAGCAACTTATCTATATCGCCGGTCAGCGGAATAATCGGATAAAGCTGGAGAAGATAAACAAGGAAATGGCAACATACCAGTTTGAAGAGGTATTGCGGACACTCCGGAATGAGTTAAAAACGAAGTTTATCGATTTGTATTATTCCCGGAAATCCCTTATTGTTTATGATAAGGAAATCAGCTATATAAAGAAATTGTTGGAAGTATATAAAGATCAGAATGAGAAAGGGAATATTTCTTTACTGGAGAAATCCCGTATCGAGGCTCTTTTACTTTCACTCTCTCAGGAAAGGAATACTGCCGATAATGAAATTGTAGCTTTGCAAGGTGATTTAAAATTATTATTAGGTTTATCCAATGATGAGTCTTTTGAACCGTTACTTGATGAGAATGTGTTAGGCAAAATAGATACCCGGGTGGTATCTTTTGCCGAGTTGAATGACCGGATGTCGGTTCGCCCTGATATGAAATTGATACAGGCCGGCATCCGGGCTTCGCAAGCAGATGTCAAACTTCAGAAGTCTCTGGCTTTCCCGGAAGTCAGCGTGACTGGAAGTTTCGACAGAGCTGGTAATTTTTGTAATAAATATTTTGCAATAGGGGTAAATGTTTCCATTCCAATCTTTAACCGGAACCAAGGAAATATTAAGGCTGCCCGCTTATCTGTTTTACAAAACAGCAACAGGGAGTTATATGCCCGGCAGCAGGCAGAGAATGAACTCTTTACTGCATATACCCGATTGGAAAAAGCTCTAACTCTTTATCATTCTTCAAATGATGAATTAGAAAAGAACTTCACGATAATTATAGAAGGGGTAAACAGCAGTTTCCAAAAGCGGAATATCAGCCTGTTGGAATTTGTGGATTATTATCAGAGTTACAAAGAAACTTGCCTTCAATTATATGAAACCCGGAAAAATGTATTGATGGCAGTAGAAAGTATAAATACAGTGACCGGAAGCGATGTTTTCAAATATTAATCTTAATCGGAATAGAATTGTTTAAAATGAATGAAATGACAAATAAGAACCTGCTGATATTTCTTTTACTTTTCCCTTTATTGTGTGGTTGTGGAAAACAAACGGTAAAACAGGAAAGTGTACAACAAATATTATTAACCGATAGCCTGAAACAAATTGTATCTATTGATACAGTACAGGAAGTGATTCCGAATAACGAATTGTTATTGAATGGAAGGGTAACCTTTGATGCCGAACGTGTGGCCCATGTGTATCCCATATTCGGAGGAACTATAACCGAAGTAAATGTCGAAACCGGAGATTTTATTAAAAAAGGAGATGTTTTGGCTGTAATACGTAGTAGTGAAGTCGCTGATTTTGAGAAACAGGAGAAAGAAGCGGAACAACAGGTGTTACTTGCAAAACGTAATTTGGGTGCAGTTCGTGACATGTTCCGCAGTGGTATGGCATCGGACCGTGATGTGCTTCAGGCAGAACAGGAAGCTGCAAATGCTTTTGCCGAACAAAAAAGAATTAAGGAGGTTTATTCCATTAATCATATTACCGGAAACTCTACTTATGAAGTGAAGTCTCCGGTTTCCGGTTTTGTTATCAATAAGAACATCAGCAAAAATATGCAGATACGTTCGGATCGTGATGATGAAATGTTTACAGTTTCCGGTCTCGGTGACGTATGGGTAATGGCGGATGTATACGAAGGTGATATTAGCAAAGTGAAGGAAGGGGCGGATGTTCGTATCACTACATTGGCATATGGTAAAGGTAAAGAGTTTACCGGACAGATAGATAAGGTATACAACATCTTGGATGACGAGAGTAAAACAATGAAAGTACGCGTTCGCTTGAATAATAAAGATTACTTATTGAAACCGGGTATGTTTACTAACGTGTATGTACAATGCCGAATTGAAGGGGAAGTCGTTCCGCGTATTCCGGCACGTGCCGTTATTTTTGATGATGGCAAACAATATGTAATTCTTGTGGGAGATGGAGAAGTCTTGCAAATACGACAAGTTGCCGTATTGCGGCAGACAGATAAATGCTGCTTCCTGAAATCCGGTCTGAAAGCAGGCGACAGGGTTATTCACGAGAATGCAATCTTATTGTATAATGCCCTTAAATAAATCTGAAAATGCATTCCTTTATAGATAATATTATAGCGTTCTCTTTAAAGAACAAGTTTTTTATTTTTTTCCTGACTACAATAGCTATTATAGCCGGTACCGTCAGCTTTATACATACGCCGGTTGATGCCTTTCCGGACGTAACGAATACAAAAGTGACGATTATTACCCAATGGCCCGGACGCAGTGCGGAAGAGATAGAAAAATTTATTACCATACCGATTGAAATAGCAATGAATCCGGTACAGAAGAAAACGGATATCCGTAGTACTACTTTATTCGGACTTTCGGTAATAAATGTGATGTTTGATGATCATGTAGACGACTTTTATGCCCGCCAGCAAGTCTATAATCTGTTGAATGATGCTGACCTGCCGGAAGGTGTTACTCCCGAAGTGCAACCACTATATGGGCCGACCGGAGAAATATTCCGTTATACTCTGCGTAGCGGCAAGCGGTCTGTAAGGGAATTGAAGACCTATCAGGATTGGGTTATAGAACGTAAATTAAGGGCTGTACCCGGAGTGGCGGATATTGTCAGTTTCGGAGGTGAGGTCAAAACTTTTGAAGTAAGTGTAAATCCGAATCAGCTGATAAATTACGGCGTTACATCTTTGGAATTGTTTGATGCCATATCCAAAAGTAATATTAATGTAGGTGGCGATGTGATAACGAAGAGTTCGCAGGCATATGTGGTACGTGGTATCGGTTTGATTAATGATATCAAGGAAATAGAAAATATAGTGGTCAAGAATATCAATGGCACACCTATCTTAGTGAAGAATCTGGCTGATGTCCATGAATCCTGCCTGCCCCGGCTTGGACAGGTCGGACGTATGGAAGAGGATGATGTTGTACAAGGCATCGTTGTTATGCGTAAGGGAGAAAATCCCAGTGAGGTTATCGCTGCTCTGAAAGATAAAATAGCCGATATACAGGAACATTCTCTTCCGGAAGATGTGCAGATTGTCCCATTCTATGACAGGGAAGATTTAGTTGACCTTGCTGTACATACGGTAACCCATAATTTGGTAGAAGGTATATTATTGGTAACGTTCATTGTGTTGGTCTTTATGGCGGATTGGCGTACAACGGTGATAGTGTCTATCATTATCCCGTTGGCGCTACTCTTCGCCTTTATTTGTTTGCGGGCAATGGGGATGAGCGCCAATCTGCTATCGATGGGAGCAATAGACTTCGGTATTATTATCGACGGTGCGGTGGTGATGGTGGAAGGTTTGTTTGTCGCTCTCGATAAAAAGGCACGTGAAGTAGGGATGCCGGCTTTTAATGTAATGAGTAAAATGGGAATCATACGGCATACGGCAAAAGACCGTGCTCGTGCAGTGTTTTTCTCAAAACTGATTATCATTACGGCACTGGTTCCTATATTCTCTTTTCAAAAAGTGGAAGGAAAAATGTTTAGTCCGCTTGCTTATACTTTGGGGTTTGCTTTATTGGGTGCTTTAATATTTACGCTTACATTGGTCCCTGTTCTGTCATCGATGTTGTTGAGAAAAAATGTAAGGGAAAAACATAATCCGTTCCTCACCTTGGTAAACCGGATGACCGCATCTATTTTCGACCGTTGTCATACCCATAAAAAATTAATAATCGGTGTTACAACGTTACTTGCAGCCGGAGGGCTTTGGGGATTTACGTTACTGGGTACAGAATTTCTTCCTCAGTTGAATGAAGGTTCTATTTATGTCCGTGCCACACTGCCTCAAAGTATTTCGTTAGAAGAATCTGTAAAGTTGGCGAACCGTATGCGCCGGGAACTGGCATCTTATCCGGAAGTAAAGAAAGTGCTTTCACAGACAGGACGTCCGAATGATGGAACAGATGCCACAGGTTTCTATAATATAGAATTTCATGTAGACATCTATCCTGAAAAAGAATGGGCTAGCAAAATGACAAAAGCAGAATTGGTAGAAAGTATGGAGAAGCGGTTGGATATCTATCCCGGAGTCGATTTTAATTTCTCCCAGCCGATCAGTGATAATGTGGAAGAAGCAGCCAGTGGGGTAAAAGGTTCTATTGCCGTGAAAGTATTCGGGAAAGATTTATATGAATCCGAAAAGAAAGCGGTTGAGATTTTTAATGTGTTACAAACGGTAGAAGGTATACAGGATTTAGGGGTTATCCGTAATATCGGGCAACCGGAGCTTCGTATTGAACTGAGTGAATCCCGCTTGGCACGTTATGGTGTGGCAAAAGAGGATGTTCAGTCTATTATCGAAATGGCAATCGGTGGAAAAAGTGCCTCTCTTCTTTATGAAGATGAACGAAAGTTTAATATTATGGTCCGTTACGAATCCTCTTTCCGCCGGAGTGAAGATGAAATAGGTAAAATTCTGGTACCAGCCCGTGATGGAACAATGGTTCCGATTAAAGAACTTGCCGATATCCGTACGATTACCGGACCATTGATTATTTACCGTGATAATCATGCCCGTTTTTGTGCTGTGAAGTTTTCAGTACGTGGACGAGATATGGGTACAGCTGTAGCTGAAGCGCAAGCAAAAGTAAATAAACAAGTAAACTTACCTTCCGGATATACTTTGAAATGGACCGGTGATTTTGAAAACCAGCAACGGGCTTCTAAGCGTTTGGCACAGGTTGTTCCTGTCAGTATTGCTATTATTTTCATTATTTTGTTTGTGTTGTTTGGAAATGCGCGTGATGCCGGACTGGTCTTGTTGAATGTTCCTTATGCCGCAGTAGGAGGGATACTGGCATTACTGATAACCCGTTTTAATTTCTCTATTTCTGCGGGAATCGGATTTATCGCTCTTTTCGGTATTTGCATACAGAACGGAGTGATTATGATTTCGGATATTAAGAGCAATCTGAAACATAATTATCCGTTGGATGACTCCGTGAAGATGAGTGTCAAATCCAGAGTACGTTCAGTATTAATGACAGCCTCAATGGCGGTAATAGGCTTGATGCCGGCTGCTTTGAGCCATGGTATCGGTTCGGAAAGCCAGCGTCCGCTTGCTATCGTCATTATTGGAGGACTAATAGGTGCAACGTTCTTTACCCTTTTTGTATTCCCGTTAATTGTAGAGGTTTTTTACCGTCGTATGTTATTTGATAAAGAAGGAAAATTACTACAACGGCGGTTATAAAAATCAGTATATTTGCATAGCATAGCAGAAGTTTAAAATATGGCAAAAATATTATTGGTAGAAGATGAAGTGAATATTGCCTCATTCATTGAACGGGGATTGAAAGAATTCGGACATGAGGTTCGGGTTGCCTATGATGGTGAAGCTGCGTGGAATCTTATACAGGCAGAGGATTTCCAGTTCTTGATTCTGGATATAATTATGCCTAAAATGAATGGTTTGCAACTTTGTCGCCAATACCGCCAATCGTATGGGTATCAATCGCTGGTTGTTATGCTTACTGCTTTAGGGACAACGGACGATATTGTAAACGGCCTGGATGCCGGAGCAGATGATTATTTAGTAAAGCCTTTTAGTTTCCAGGAACTGGAAGCACGTATCAAGGCATTGCTCCGTCGTTCGGGAATGGAGCAACCCGGAAAAGTCCTGGCATGTGGGGACCTGACTCTGGATATGGCCAGTCATCGCGCCATACGTGGAAAGGTGATGATTGATCTGACTGTCAAGGAATATCGCCTCTTGGAATATTTTATACAAAATCAGGGAATAGCATTAAGCCGTCTTACCTTGCTGAAAGATGTATGGGATAAGAATTTTGATACGAATACAAATGTGGTGGATGTGTATGTGAATTATCTTCGATCGAAAATAGATAAGGATTTTGAACAAAAGCTAATTCATACGGTAGTGGGTGTCGGCTATATGATGGAAGGATGAAAACAGGAAATAAAATAACACTCTTTTATACAACGGTTACCATTGGTATCATTACTTTGGCGGCCGTTGTCTTTTATATTGTGGCAACGGGTTATATTAATCGCCTGTATTATTCCAACCTGGCAGAAAAGGCTTATATTATTGCTCAGAAACATTGGGAAAAGGATGAGTTGGAAGCCGATGCTTATGCAATGGTGCAAAAGGATTATGAAGAAGCATTGCCGGTAACCTCCGAGATATTACTGAATGCCGACAGCATAGAGGATACACGAACAGCTTTGTCACGCTATATTACAACAGAAGAAATACAAAAACTATATGCCGGAGATATTGTGAAGTTCAGCCGAGGGAAGCAGTTAGGCGTAGCTATTTACTATCCGGATAATGAAGGAAATTTTATCGTTGTTGTTGTTTCCAATAATAGGTATGGGGGCGATATACAACAACGTATCGGATGGCTATTACTGGGATTCCTGTTGATCAGTTCCATACTTATTTATTTAACCGGTTACTTTTATGCGACCCGTATTGTTAACCGGATAGATGCAGCTTATCATAGTGAGAAATCTTTTATCAGTAATGCATCCCATGAGTTGAATAATCCATTGACCGCCATCCAGGGTGAATGTGAAATCAGTTTACTGAAGGAGCGTACACCAGCTGAATATCAGGAGGCTCTCCGGCGTATAGCATCGGAAACCAAGCGTATTATCCAGCTGATGAAGAATTTGCTTTTCCTTTCACATGGAGATAAGGAAATTTTGAAAAGTGCCCGTGAAACAGTCTTTCTGGCAGATTTCCTGTTGAAGCAATTTGTCGGCAACCGTGTTAAGTTTACAACGGATAATTTTGCTTTTTGTCTGATAGCCAATCATCACTTATTAAAGATCGCCATTGGAAATATTTTAAATAATGCCTGCAAATATTCCGGTGAAGCCCCTGTGGAAATGCGCCTTTTGGGTTCTGTCCTTGAGATTTCGGATAAAGGCATCGGTATTCCTCCCGAAGAGTTGGAACATATTTATCAACCTTTTTACCGTGCGACAAATACGCGGGAGTATTCGGGGCATGGTATTGGTCTGAGTCTTTCCGTGCGTATCCTTAGCAGTTATGGTGCCAAGGTGGATATCCAGTCTGAGGTAGGGAAGGGGACAACTGTTTTTATTGATTTTGAAGGATAGTTTATGACTTGTTCATCTTACAAATATTTAGCAAACTCAGTAGAAATATCGAATTGTTTTCTGCAATGCCGGCATTTGATACTTATGATATTGTTTTCCTCAGAAAGGAGGTTCCCAAATATCTTGACAAAGATAGTACCAGTTATGCCTTTATTGAAATTAAAGCTTTTAGAGGTTATTTCTAAGTCTTTAGACATACAGTAAGGACATTGGATTTTAGGAAGTTTTTTTTCCTGTGTGTAGTTTGGGATGTGTTCCATATAATTCACCATTGGTAAAGTTTTTATTTTGTAGTTAGTAAAAGTCGGGTATAAATAAAGGTGGATAAGCGTTATGTTTTTCGTTTATCCACCTTTGTTAGTTTTGTCTTTCGTTTGGCAAATATAAAAGTATTTTTCTGATTTATCATCTGGATTTTGAACTTTTTTAGTTAGTATAAGAACTTTTTGAAACTATAATTGGCTGATATTTAAAGCTATCTCTTGTATTTCTTGGTGTGTGTTGAAAATGTATTGTTTATCATTGCTAAGCCATAGCATTTATATGTTAAGAGACAATATCCGTATAACTATATATTATCCTGCATAAAAAAAAGGAAGGAGTAGGAAACATAAAAAAGACGCATCTTTGCAAAAAAGATTTTTCAAATTAATTTAAATACTTTAAAAGATGTTTACAGAGAAAAGAAACAGTATGCTTCACGGTGTTTTATTAATCGCATTATTCTCCTGTGCCGCCTTTTACATTGGCGAAATGGATTTTATAAAAGACCTGTCACTCAGTCCAATGATTGTAGGTATCGTTCTGGGAATGTTATATGCCAATAGTTTAAGAAATAATCTCCCAAGTACTTGGGTTCCAGGTATACAATTTAGTTCCAAGCAGCTGCTGCGTCTCGGTATTATCTTATATGGTTTTAAATTGACATTTCAAGATGTGTTGGCTGTCGGAGTACCGGCTATTTTGATTGATGCGATTATTGTAATTACTACTATTTATGGAGGCATTTTTATCGGGCGAATATTAAAAATGGACCGCGGTGTGGCTCTGCTCACCTCTGTTGGTAGTGGCATATGTGGTGCGGCAGCAATATTAGGAGCTGAGTCGGCTATTAGAATCAAACCTTATAAAACTGCGGTTGCAGTTTCAACAGTTGTAATATTTGGTACGGTTTCAATGTTTCTTTATCCGATATTATACAGAAATGGAATCTTTCTTCTTCCCCCTAATGAAATGGGAATATTTACCGGTGCGACTATACATGAGGTAGCTCATACTGTAGGAGCCGGAAATGCGATGGGGAAAGATATTTCGGATATTGCTATCATTGTAAAAATGATCCGGGTCATAATGCTGGTGCCAGTCTTGTTGATCATTAGTTTTATGGTCGCCAAAGCAGCCGGAAAAGCAGCTGCTCAAAAAGGAAATGTGAAAAATATATCTATCCCCTGGTTTGCTCTTGGTTTTTTAGGTGTTATTTGTTTTAACTCTTTTAATTTACTACCTGCAAGTTTATTGTCTTTTATTAATACACTTGATACTTTTTTACTCACAATGGCAATGACCGCTTTGGGAGCTGAAACCAGTATAGATAAATTTAAAAAAGCAGGTGTGAAGCCTTTTATACTTGCTTCTATATTATATGTATGGTTAATCGTAGGCGGATATTTCCTGGTAAAATATATAGTTCCGGTTTTAATGTAGAATAATTTTATAGAATGAATATTATGTCCGATTTTCGTTTAGAGATATTTCAATGTGTAGCAAAGCACCTGAATTTCACAAAAGCTTCAAAGGAACTACTTATCAGTCAACCTGCAGTAAGTAAAAATATCCAGGAATTGGAAAATTACTATGGAGTAAGGCTATTTGAACGCTTGGGTAGTAAGGTTGAACTAACTCAAGCAGGAGAAAAGTTCTTAGAGCTAAGCAATGAAATTTTATCGAGATACGGAAATCTGTTATTTACAATGTATCAATTAAGTGATAAGAAGATAGGCACTTTACGTATTGGTACTACAGCTACAGCCGGACAATATATTCTCCCGCCACTTCTTGCGGAGTTCCATAACAGATATCCTCATATTAATGTAACACAGGTTTCTGCCGCGAATAGTGAAGCCATTGAAAATATGACAATAAAGGGACTGATAGATATTGGAATTGTTGAAGGATATGCCCGTGAACGAAATCTGAAATATATTCCTTTTATGAAAGACAGAATAATCCCTATAACAAGTATATCCAATCATACTTTAAAAAAGGAATCTATTTCCACTGAACAAATTTACAAAATACCATTGGTCTTAAAGGAATATTCTTCAGGTACTTACCAAGCTATTAAACATGCGTTATCAAACCATAATATTGATATCTCCAAATTGAATGTGTGTGCTTGTTTGGATTCGACAGAGGGACTTAAAAACTATCTATTGCATTCGGATTGTATCGGTCTGATCTCTATGTATGCAATAAAGTATAGTTCGGATTATAATTTATTCCGTATTCTAACTCTGAAGGACATAAGGATAGAAAGGGATCTTTGTTTTATTTTGTTATCGCAAAATGAAACACAAGCTCTTTCGCGCTTATTTATAGAGCAGGTGTGTATATTGGCAAAAAACATATATGGACAAAGCAATTGTTTATGCGATGTTTGAGAACGGACACAGGAACTCTCATTCAATCCATACAAAAACAAAGGTGGATAAACGCCTGTTGTAAAGCGTGTATCCGCCTAAGTGATTGTGAATTAGTATCTAATCTTATAAAAATCTTATTCTTCTATAGCTGCCTGAGCCGCTGCGATACGTGCGATCGGAACGCGGAATGGTGAGCAGGATACGTAATTAAGGCCTACTCTGTGGCAGAATTTAACAGAGGAAGGCTCTCCGCCATGTTCTCCACAAATACCACACTTCAAATCAGGACGTACAGCACGGCCTTTTTCCGTAGCCATACGGATTAACTGGCCAACACCTTTCTGGTCCAGAACCTGGAACGGGTCTACTTTCAGAATTTTCTTTTCCAGATAGATCGGTAAGAATGAAGCGATATCGTCGCGAGAATAACCGAAAGTCATCTGTGTCAAGTCATTTGTTCCGAATGAGAAGAATTCTGCAGAAGAAGCGATACGATCTGCAGTCAAGGCTGCACGAGGGATTTCGATCATCGTACCGATTTTGAAGTCAATCTTATCACCCATTTCTTCAAACAGTTCGGCTGCAGCTTTGCGGATTACATTTTCCTGTTCCCGGAATTCATATACAATGCCGGTTAATGGAACCATGATTTCCGGTTTAGTAACGATGCCTTCTTTCTTCAATTCCAGAGCTGCTCCCAAGATAGCACGGGTTTGCATTTCTGTAATTTCAGGATAAGTATTACCCAGACGGCAACCACGGTGGCCTAACATCGGGTTATGTTCGCAAAGAGATTCTACACGTTTTTGGATTTCTTTTACGGAAACTCCCATTGCTTCAGCCATTTCTTCCTGACCCTTTAAATCGTGAGGAACGAATTCGTGCAAAGGAGGATCAAGTAGGCGAACAGTAACAGGGCAACCGTCCATCGCTTTGAAAATGCCTTTGAAGTCCTCTTTCTGGTAAGGTAAGATTTTAGCCAAAGCCTTCTTGCGCCCGTCAGCATCCTCTGCCAGAATCATTTCACGCATCGCTTTGATTTTTTCTCCTTCGAAGAACATATGTTCAGTACGGCATAATCCAATACCTACAGCTCCAAAACTACGGGCTATAGCAGCATCATGTGGGGTATCTGCATTTGTACGAACCTGCAGTTTCGTATATTTGTCAGCTAAAGTCATCAGTTCTGCAAAATCTTCAGATAATTCAGCAGCTTTTGTTTCAACTTGACCTACATAAACTTCACCGGTTGTACCGTTGATAGAAATGAAATCACCTTCTTTGAAAGTAATGCCATCGACATCCACCGTTTTCTTTTTGTAATCAATATTTAATGCGCCGGCACCAGATACACAACATTTACCCATACCACGAGCTACCACAGCAGCGTGAGAGGTCATACCACCACGAGCAGTAAGGATACCTTCGGCTACAGCCATACCTGCCAGGTCTTCCGGAGATGTTTCGATACGAACAAGCACTACTTGTTTTCCATCTGCATGCCATTTGGCAGCATCTTCGGCAAAGAATACGATTTGTCCGGTAGCTGCACCAGGAGAAGCAGGGAGACCCTTAACCCATAGTTTGGCTCTTTTTTGTGCTTGCTTATCAAATACAGGATGGAGTAACTCATCCAGTTTATTCGGTTCGATACGGTTTAAGGCGGTTTTTTCATCAATCATACCTTGGTGAAGCAGGTCAATGGCTATTTTAACCATAGCAGAGCCGGTACGTTTTCCGTTGCGTGTCTGCAAGAACCAAAGTTTACCTTCCTGTACAGTGAACTCCATATCCTGCATGTCACGGTAATGGTCTTCCAGTTTAGTTTGCAGATTGTCCAGTTGCTTGTAGATTTCCGGCATAGCTTCTTCCATAGAAGGATATTTAGCTGCACGTTCTTCTTCAGGAATACCGGCACGTTCAGCCCAGCGTTGTGAACCGATTTTTGTAATCTGCTGCGGAGTGCGGATACCAGCAACTACGTCTTCGCCCTGTGCATTAATCAAGTATTCGCCATTGAATAAATCTTCACCATTTCCTGCATCACGTGAGAAACAAACTCCGGTAGCAGAGCTATCGCCCATATTTCCGAATACCATAGCCTGTACGGAAACAGCAGTACCCCATTCATCAGGTATACCTTCCATTTTACGGTAAAGGATTGCACGTTCATTCATCCAGCTATTGAATACGGCACAAATAGCCCCCCATAATTGTTCGTAAGCGCAAGTCGGGAAATCCTGGCCGGTTTGAGCCTTGACTGCAGCTTTAAATTTGCTAACCAATGTCTTCAGGTCTTCTACATCCAGTTCGTTGTCAAGCTTAACGCCTTTAGCTTCTTTCACTTCTTCGATGATAGCTTCAAACGGATCGATATCTTCTTTGTTTGTCGGCTTCATACCTAAAACAACATCTCCGTACATCTGAACGAAACGACGATAAGAGTCCCAAGCAAAGCGGGCATTGCCTGTTTTACGTGTTAATCCTTCAACAACTTCGTCATTCAGACCAAGATTCAGGATCGTATCCATCATACCCGGCATGGAAGCACGTGCACCCGAACGAACAGAAACCAGTAAAGGATTTTCTATATCGCCGAACTTGGAGTTCATCAAAGTTTCGATGTTAACAATGGCATTTTCTACTTCAGATTTAAGCAGTTCGACTACTTTTTCTTTACCTAATTCATAATATTCGGTACAAACATCTGTCGTAATAGTGAACCCGGGAGGTACAGGTACCCCGATTAAATTCATTTCGGCAAGGTTTGCACCTTTGCCACCCAGCAGATTTTTCATATCTGCTTTACCTTCGGCTTTTCCATTTCCGAATGTGTAGACTCTTTTTCTTTCCATATTCAACAGTATTATCTATGTTTTAGATTGGTTTTTGCTATCTCTATATTGCAATGAGTGCAAATATAGACTATTTGGGGGTAGCCTCGCCATATTGTATAAAAGATTTTTATGTGTTTTACAACCATTCTTAGTCTTTATATTCAGGTAAATATATATATTTGCGTGCCGGAATTTGATAAAAATGGTCTTTTTTTATAAATCGTTTTTGCCCATAAATGTTTCCGGTTGTTGATTTTGATAGGACGGCAATACTGATTTTTGCATATAAAAAGGTCATCTATATATTTTGGATAAGAGTTAAGGAGATAGAACATAAATGCCTGATATTTCTTTTTGTATATTGATAATTATCATAGTCCTGAATTTAGTCGGAATCGTATTCAGCACGGTATTAATATCAAGAGCTCAAGATAACCGGATCAAATTGTTGTGGGGCGCGATAGTCCTGGTATGCTCTCTGAGTATGCTGGTGGATAATTTGGAATGGCTTGGTCGATTCATTCATAATTATGGATTGGGGGAGAGGAATTATTTGTTGATTTTCCCCCGTATGTTAAAATGGTATTCCTTTATTCATATATTTTCCTTAGTACCCATAATATCTCTGCGTCCGGGGTGGTTGAATCCGCTACGTTTCATTACTCTTTCTTTACCTTTTATTTTTTCAACGCTGGTTTGCCTGTGTTATATATGTTTTAATGGCAAAATTACTCCTATTTATTCATTTGAGGGTATACTGGATAATTTAGATATCCTGGACGTACAAATACGTGCAGGGTATTTTATTTTGTCGATGATAACTCCAATGATTTATTTCTTTGTGCCTTTTGCCGGAACATGGCTTATCTCAAAGCGAAAGCCTACAACAATGATGTATTTTTATATCTCTTCCTTTTTCTTATTGATGGTGTCTTATTTGCTGTTTATTTTGAAAGCAAATGATATGATATTTACATATTATGCTTTCTTGGTTACTTTTATCCCGGATATTTTTACATTCTTGTATATATACAAAGAAGACCCTTTGTCTTATCCCCGTGTTGAGGCTGAATTTACCCAACAAGAGAAAGATGAATATCAGGAAACAGTTGTTTCTCCACTTATTTATGGATTACATCTGAGGCTGGTTGAAATGATGGAGAAACAGCAACCCTTTACAAATCCCGATTATAATATCTTGCAGCTAACCAAAGATTTGAATGCCAAGCGAAGTACATTGATAAAAGCCATCCAATATAGCGGATTTACCGGATTCAGTGAATATATCAATCATTTGAGGCTGGAATATTTTAAAGCACAGGCTATTTTATATCCGGGTTTGTCAATCAAGGAACTTATGTATCGTTGTGGTTTTACTTCCCGTTCCAGTTTTTATCGTCGTTTTACTGAAAAAGAAAAAATGTCTCCAACAGAGTATTTGGAAAAAATATCTCAAACCCCTCGTCTATAAGAAATTATTTCTATATTAGTGCCTGTAATTATAATCTTAATATTATGAAGATACGGCAAATTCTGGCACTGACTGATGCGGTGGTTGTATGTGGGGACAGTGATGCAGACCAAGATGTCCAATGTGCATTCGCCAGCGATTTGATGAGCGATGTGTTAACCCTTGACTGTGATGAAGTCCTTTTAATAACAGGTTTATGTAATATGCAGACTATTCGGACCGCAGAGATGGCGGATATTACTTGTATACTTTTTGTCCGTGGAAAGAAAGTAACTCCTGATATGATAGAAGTTGCCGCGGAAAATAATATGGTTTTGATGGAAACCGCTCATTCTCTATATCATACGGTAGGCGAGTTGTATAGCAGAGGGCTTTTACCTGTTTATTAAAGAAGAAGGAGGACATAGCATGCAATTCAAATTCGAATTGGAAGGAGGTAATTTCTCAAAGGCTGGTTATGCTTCCAGCCAAATAAAGAAAGTATTGAAGCAGTTATCCGTCGACCCGCGTATTATCAAACGGGTGGTTGTAGCTCTTTATGAAGCAGAGGTGAATGTTGTAGCCCATGCCTGGCGGGGAACTGTCCTTGTAGATGTGGAAGCTGATAAAATAATAATGCAACTTCAGGACGAGGGTCCGGGTATTCCGGATATCGGACAGGCTATGAAAGAAGGTTATTCGACGGCTTCACCTGCTGTTCGGGAAATGGGTTTCGGCGCCGGTATGGGATTGCCGAATATGAAAAAGAATGTTGACGAATTAAATCTTGAGAGCAAAGTCGGAGTCGGTACGACTGTCCGGATGATGACTTGGTTCTCGAAGCCTGAGGATTAAAATATGGAAAATACAAAATTTTACCATGCATTACAGATAAACAACGAACGTTGTATTGGTTGTACGCATTGTATGAAAGAATGTCCGACCGGAGCCGTGCGGATTAGCGATGGGAAAGCGACGATTCGTAAAGACTGGTGCGTGGACTGTGCCGAATGCATGAAAGTATGCCCGACAGAGGCAATTTATGTGGAGCAGGATGACTTTCAGAAAATATTCGATTATAAAGCCCGGGTTGTGCTGATACCATCTGTCTTTATCGGACAATTCTCTAAATATACTACCGAAGAAGAAATATTCAGTGCTTTGTATGAATTAGGTTTCACACATGTCTATCAGGTAGAGTTTACTGCGGATATGATTCATCGGGAAATGTTGAGGCAGATGGAAAATATGGAAGACCGCCCTGTTATCAGTTCCTTTTGTCCTGCCATTGTCCGGTTGATACAGGTTCGTTTCCCAGCCTTAGTAGATAATATATTATTGGTGAAATCTCCGGTAAATGCAACTGCCACCTATTATCGCAAACAGTTGGAAGAGGAAGGCTACGTCCAGGATGAAATAGGTATGTTTTATGCAACGCCCTGTGCTGCCAAGATTGCGGCATTGAAAGGCGAACAAGGATATTATTCGGCTATTAAAGGGGTTATTAATATGGATACATTATATAATAAGGTATACCATATCCTGAAAAACCGTCCGAAAGGTTATATCCCCGAATGTAAGCTTCCTCCGACACTTACCAAAAAGGAGATGCGGTGGAGCCAGACAGGGGGAGAAGCTAAATATTTTTCCGGTCGTTGCCTTGCTATCGATGAGATACATAATGTAATTGAGTTTCTGGAACGGATGGAGACAACGACGGAAGTACGTAACGTCGATTTTCTTGAACTCCGTGCCTGCGACCGCAGTTGTGCCGGTGGCATCCTGACAGTGGCAAACCGTTTCCTTACTTCCGAGCGTATTATGAAACGTTCTATGAAACGGGAAAAGATGCCGCAGATATATGATATGGAAACAAAAGGAGCTTTGGATTATTTGAAGGAACATATTGCAATTGCCCCGCTTAAGCCTAATCCGAAGTTACCCTATGATGGTAATATTGAAGAAGTTTTGAAGAAAATGGAACAGGTGCGGAAATTAATGTGTTATCTTCCGGGAATCGATTGCGGAGCATGTGGTGCTCCTAATTGTCAGAACCTGGCTGAAGATATTGTTCGGCACGAGGCACAATTCAGTGATTGTGTATTCATGCAGCGCAATATGGAAAAACATGGAAAACTGGATAAGGAACATGCTTTCCGCCTGATAGAGAAAAGATGGGGTAAAGACCGCTTAAATAAAGATTGTTATAAGAAAGGAGCTAAATATGAAGGTCAATGATTTGGTAAATAAATTAAATCTGAAAGTATTCTGCGGAGATTCTGCTTTGGATGTGGAAATAGCGGATGGTTATACTAGTGATTTATTAAGTGATGTGATGGGACATATCGAAGAAGGGATGATATGGATAACGATGCAGACACATCCTAATATTATAGCAGTGGCTACTCTGAAGGAAGTTGCAGGTATCCTGATTGTAAATGGAGCTTTACCTGCTGAAGAGACTTTACAGAAGGCAAATGCGGAGGGTGTTGCACTATTAGGAACTGATATGTCTGCTTTTGAAGCAACCGGAAAAATCTATCAACTCTTACAACAGAAATGAATTCTTACCGGGCGGACCTGCATATTCATACTTGCCTTTCTCCTTGCGGAAGTTTGGAAATGAGTCCTTCGGCAATAGTAGAAATGGCTCTTGCCCGTGGGCTCGATGCGATTGCTATTACCGACCATAACAGTACGCTCCAATGTCCTGAAGTACAGAAGTTGGGAGCAAAAGCTGGATTAACAGTCTTTGCCGGGGCCGAAGTAACCACGCTTGAAGAGGCTCATTGCATCGCTTTATTTCCTACAGATGAAGCACGGTCCGCTTTCCAGTCGTATATAGACAAACATCTGCCTCCAATATTGAATAACCCGGAACGCTTTGGCGACCAGGTATGGGTAAATAGCCGGAATGAAATTATGGGCGAAGCCCCTTATCTGCTTATTTCCGCATTGGACCAGAGTGTCGACCAGATCGCAGTAACTGTAAAAGGGTTAGGAGGGATATTTACAGCCGCCCATGTTGAACGCCCTTCTTTCAGCTTAATAGGGCAATTAGGCTTTATCGACCCTTCATTACCTTTGGATGGCATCGAATTTAACCATCCCGAACGTTATGAGAAACTACTGTCCGTTCATCCATATCTCCGGAATTATACGCAATATACTGCTTCCGATGCACATTATCCGGAACAGATAGGTTGCCGGTATTCTTTCTGGCAAACGGAAAAGCTTTCTTTTGAGAACCTGCTTATGGCTTTCCGGAGAGAAAGCGGCCATTCGATATATACGGTTTAAGTTTAAGATAATACTGATAATTATGGATAACCTGTCTTTCCACCTGACTGATATTACCGGCAACAGTGTTCGTGCCGGAGCTTCCGATATACTTATTTATATAGAAGAGAAGCAGGATAAAATAACCATGCATATTGCAGATAACGGTTGTGGCATGAATGCGGAAACAGTCGCACATGTTACCGACCCGTTTTATACCACCCGTACCACCCGCAGAGTAGGCTTGGGGCTCCCTTTCCTGAAACAGAATGCGGATCAGACAGGTGGTTTCATGTCTATTAAATCGGAAGTAGGAAAGGGCACGGATATCGAAGCCGTTTTTATAGCTTCCCATATTGACTGTCCGCCCTGGGGAGATTTACCGGGCACTATTGCGATGCTTATTACCGGCAATCCGGACGTGAATATCCGTTTTATCTATGAAGCGAATGATGTTTCATTTGCAATCAGTACGGAAGCAATAAAAGAAGTCATGGACGGCATTCCTGTCAGCCACCCGAAAGTGATGCTTTTGGTAAAAGACATGATAGCCGGAAATATAGGGAAGTAGAGGCTTACGATTTTTTGTGCCCGGTTTTCTGCTTATAGTATTTGTAGCGCTCCATCACTTCCCGTACATAATTGAATGTTTCCGAGCCACGGAGATAACCGTGTTTGCAGACCGGGTCATTATAATATTCTGGGTCGTTTTTGAGGCGGATATATTCGGATACATTATCATCCCATATATTCGGATTCTTACCATACTTTTTCGCAAGCCGTTGTGCATCATAAATATGTCCGATACCTGCATTATAAGACGCTAATGTGAATTTGATTTTTTCTACAGGGTCGGTTATGTCATTAAAGCCCTGGCGAAACTTTCGTAAACAATCCACTCCGGTCCGGATGCCCGTATCCGGCTCTTTCAGCTCGTGGGGAGTAACTCCTAAAGCTTTGGCTGTATTCGGCATAATTCCCATCAGGCCTTCTGCTCCGGCCCAGGAAACTACATTCGGATTGAACCGCGATTCCTGATAGGCAATGGATGCCAGGAGCTGCCAGTCCCATCCTATATTCTTTGCGTATTTGCGGAACAGGTCGTCGTATGGGGATATATGCCCGTTTTTAACTTCCGACAGTTCAGCCGAGAAGGGTTGCTTGCTCAATTCAAAATACCGTTTGGTCAGCGCCTTGTAAATATGATTCCCCGTTTTGTCCGATGCCCACTCGTTAATAGCCTTGGCAAGTTCCGGGCTGGTATTGCGTACCACCCAGGAAGAACGTTGCAGGAAGCTTATTTTTAGGGAGACATTGATATTCCAGAAATACGTTTTATTCAACCGGGCGATATTTTCGTCACTGATAGTATAGGGTATTTGACCTTGTGATACCATACTGATTAAGTCTTCCGAAGTAATGGTATCTTGTGGCATCTCATGGATGTGTATGCCGCCACCCAGTTCTACGTCCAGGTTTTTCAACCGTTCGTAGTATTTGGTTCCGGGTTTTACATATATATCTTTGCCCAACAATTGGGTGACATCCGTAAGTAAGGTATCCCCTTTATTGGAGCGTTGTATCAGCACCTGGCTGTCTTGCTCTTCCCGTCCGCAATAGATTACTTTTTCTTTTAGCTTGTTGTTTAAAGGAATAGGGAAGGCTACCACATCTGCATCACCAGCTTCAAGCATTTCAACCAGTCGGGTTGCATTCTCGGCTACTTTAATATTCAGTTTTAGCCCTTGGGAACGGGCAAAATCTTTGATAAGATCGTACTCGTAACCCATCGGCTGCATTTTGTATTGGAAATAGGAAGTGGAGCTGTATAATGTAACAGCTGTTATTTCCCCTTGTGCTTTGAGTTGCGGAAGGTCGGTGACAACTATATCTTCCTCCTCTTGTTCGGTCTGTTTGGAGGTAGTGTTACAACTGCCCGACAACAACAGGGGAAATAAAAGAAGGAAGATATGTTTATACATAAAACTATTTGTTAGGAGCGTTTTTGAAGTAATACTACATTCTCCACATGATGGGTATGAGGGAACATATCTACCGGCTGAACCTTTTTTACTGCATATTTGGCATTCAATAAACTTAAATCGCGTGCCTGGGTAGCCGGGTTACAGCTTACATAAACAATACGTTCCGGTTCAGCGAACAGAATCGTATTGATTACATCATCGTGCATGCCCGCACGTGGCGGGTCTGTAATGATAACATCCGGACGTCCGTGTTGGTTGATAAACTCGGCAGTCAATATATCTTTCATATCACCTGCATAGAAAAGCGTATTCTCTATGCCATTCAGCGAGGAGTTTACTTTAGCATCTTCAATAGCTTCCGGCACATATTCGATACCGATTACCTTTTTTGCCTGGCGGGAAACGAAATTGGCAATAGTGCCTGTTCCCGTATATAGGTCGTAAACCAGCTCGTTTCCGGTAAGTCCGGCAAACTCGCGGGCTATCTTATATAATACATATGCCTGTTCGCTATTAGTCTGGTAAAAAGATTTCGGACCTACTTTGAATTTTAAGCCTTCCATTTCTTCTATGATATGGTCTTTGCCACGGAATACCAAAACTTCCTGGTCTGTAATCGTATCGTTGCATTTGCCATTGATTACATATAGCAGGGATGTGATTTCCGGAAATTGTTCTGCAACATGTAAAAGGAGCGCTTCGCGGCGTTCTTTATCTTCTTCGTAGAAAACAACAACCACCATCAAATCGCCCGTAGAAGCCGTACGAATCATTAAGGTACGGATAAAACCTTCCTGATTGCGCAAGTCGAAGAACGGATAGCCTTCATGACTCAGGCAATACTCTTTAATACATAAACGGATACGGTTGGAAATATCGTTCTGCAACCAGCATTTATTGATGTCGAGCACCTTGTCGAACATTCCCGGGATATGGAAACCGACCCCATTCATACAATCGAATTGTTCGCCGGAACGAACCTGTTCATCCGTCAGCCACTTCTTATTAGAGAAAGTAAACTCCAGTTTGTTACGGTAGAAAGTCGTGTGTTCGGAACCTTTAATCGGGAGAATTTCTTCCATCTCGATTTTTCCGATGCGGGTCAGGTTATCGATTACCTGTTTATGTTTATATCCGATTTGTTCTTCGTAAGGAAGATGTTGCCATTTGCAACCGCCACATACACCGAAATGTTCGCAGAAAGGAACCGCTCTCTTAGGAGAGTATTCATGAAAATATACGGCTTTGCCTTCTGCATAACTGTGTTTCTTGCGTGTTAGCTGGATATCAACCACGTCACCGGGAGCCACATAAGGTACAAATACTACCATATCATTCACCCGCGCAATCGCCTTTCCTTCGGCGGCTACATCTGTTATCGTTACCTTTTCCAGTAAAGGCAACTGCTTCTTATTTCTTGCCAATGTCTTTGATTTTATATGATTCGCCCGGCAAAATTACGGACAATTCTCCTAAGAAAAAAAGGTTTGCCTAAAATGATGCTAAACTTTTACTGTACAGGGTAAAGCGGATTTCCTTTTTCGTCTACTTCTGTCCATTCCTTAATGCTTACATTGGGAAAATCAATCGTATTTTCGTTGATTAAAGCTTTGAATAAATAAGAGTTTCCGGCTTTTAGTGCGCTGTCGGGTAGAGGTATCTCCACGGTATAGGTGCGGGAGGTACTTTCATTATCCACCATCAGTTCGAGCGTGAGAAGCATTTGGTGGGTCGTTTCGGCAGGTAGCATAATGTATTGGCAGGTAAACTGGTTGATACCCATCTTGTCGGAAACCGGGTCGATTGAATGTGCCGGCGTAATTATTCCGGTAGACAATTCCATACTGGCTCCCACTTCCGGTGGAGTAATCATGGCGGATACTAATTTATTCAGCGTAATATTCGTACCGGCTGCAACACTTACTACTACCTGGCTTGCTGCATGTTGGTAGGTGATCGGTATCATGATTTGGGAACTTGTAACATCCAGTTGCGTATTATGCCACCATAGGTAATCGATTCCATTAAATAACGGTTCCGATTGTCCGTTCTTAAATGAGGGAGGTATTTGCGAGAAGTTATCGGATACGGCATAGAAATTATACAGCCCGTTATCCAGATACATTTTATATCCGTCCACACCGCTCAGTACACCCGGTGATGAGGTAACATATAAACCTTCTGCTACAGGAGTTGCATTTTTTGTGGAAGATTCGGATGTATAAGCAAACATCCGGCTTTGTATCCCCTTTATCATGGGAGACATGGAACGGGTAAACAGGTTTCTTCCTTCAACGGAAGCATTGAAAGCGACAAGGGTACTTCCCGAATGGTTCCCGGAATTGTTTTTATCACTGCCGGCATCCAGGATAATTGTGTTTTTGCTACAGCCTGAAAAAAGAAGGACGGCTGTTAGGCAGACTACGGTTTTAGCGGCTTTAAGTAACTGATTATTCATGACAAACTACTTTTTAGTTATACGTTTACTTAATACATTCGAGGGGGTAGTTTGGTTCAAAAAGTAGTTGTTAAGAGGGTTGTTTTAACACATCTTCATCCACCCGTGCAGATTGTCGCCAACTACCCGGAACATAGTTTTTACTATGTTCCGGGTAGTAAAAAAGATCTGCGCAGATAGTAAACACAATCTGCGCAGGTAATTATAGCTATGTTTCTTATAAAGGTTATTAGCCACCGGATAACCTTCTGTTTATCTTAAGGCTTCCACTTCTTCTGTACGAATGGGTATTTTCTTCCCTAACAAACGGGCGCCGTTTTCAGTGATCAGGTAATCTTCTTCATTACGGATACCGCCGAAATCTTTGTAAGTAAAGAGCTTTTCGTAATTGATAAATTCGGTGAACTTGTTCTGGCTTCTCCATAAATCCATCAATTCGGGGATAAAATAGATGCCCGGTTCGATAGTTAATACAAAGCCTGTTTCCAGTTTACGTCCCAAACGGAGTGATTTACGTCCGAACTGCGTGCTCTTCGGTTGTCCGCCATAACCAACATACATTTCACCCAGGTTTTCCATATCGTGAACATCCAAGCCCATCATATGTCCGAGCCCGCAAGGCATGAACATGGCGTGTGCCCCGGCTTTTACAGCTTCCATCGGATCGCCTTTTACGAAGCCCAGCCCTTTTAGTCCTTCCATAATTACTTTGCAGGATAATTCATAAACATCAACAAACGGTACACCTGGACGGAGGGCTGCTACAGCGGCTTCGTGGCTGGCAACCTGAATATCATAAATTTCTTTCTGGCGGGGAGTAAATCTTGAATCGGCAGGAATGGTAGACGACATATCTCCCGCATATCCCATTTCCGTTTCGGCACCGGCATCCAACAACAGCATATCGCCGCTCTTAATCATATTACTATGATCATGGTTATGTAATGTCTGGCCGTTGATGGTAGCAATGATAGGGAAGGACAGTTCGTAATTGTTAGCAAAAGCCACTTCGGCAACGGCTGCCGCTACATCGCTTTCGCGAATACCCGGACGTACCGTGCGCATAGCGGCAAGGTGCATGTCGGCAGTAACGATACAAGCCTTTTCGATTTCGGCAATTTCTTCCGCACTTTTATAATTACGTTGGTTTACAACACCCATGATGAATGGTACGGAAGGCTTTTCCATACCCGGAGCGATGCCCAGCCATGCGAGCAATTTAATCTGATGTTCTGCACGGTAAGTAGGCAAATAATGGATGGTTTGTCCCTTTTGTTGTGCATTTTTCAGGTAGGTTTCGATTTCCTTGAAAGGACGGACTTCGGAGATACCTGCTGCTTCGCTCTTTTCCTTCAAGGTAGGTTGCGTACCCATCCAAACGATAGCATCGATAGTCAGTTCGTCGCCAAAGATAATTTCACGGTCGTTGTCTATATCAATGATGGCGGACAGGCCGGCATAGGGCAGTCCGAAAAAATACAAGAAAGTGGAATCCTGGCGGAAATGATAGGTATTGTCTGCATAGTTCATACCCGATTCGTCGTTTCCCAGGAATAGAAGCAAACCGGAACCGATGGTTTGTTTCAATTTAGCCCTGCGGGCCATATAAGTTTCTTTTGCGAACATAATAATAGATTTTTGTTTAGTTATTGCCAAAGATAGAGATAAAAAACGAATGATGGAACAGTAAAACAAAAGATAGTCTTATTGTCCGGTTTTATTATTCTGAATTTTTGTATTCTGATTTATTATTTTACATTTGTATAAGTTTTGATATGTTTAAAAATCAAAGGCTTTGAATGTGTATGTAATATACATATTATTAATCTATTTGGGTAGAAAACAAGGGATAAATGGAACAAAATGAAACCACTTCTCGGCAGGAAGGCGACATTTCTTTTGATAAAGAAATATCTGAATTAATCTATGAACGGATTTTGTTTGCGGAGAGTACGTATGCTCGTTTACCTATAAGCGTTGAGGTTTATGATTCAAAGGGTGTTTTGCGTAGTATAAACGACCATGCTTTGAAGATGTACGGTGTAGATGACCGGAATACCGTATTAAATAAAGTCAACCTTTTTAACAGCCCTTATGTGGATGACGAACTTTTAGCAAAAATACTGAAAGGGGATGATATCACGCTGGAGTTTGAATATGATTTTGACCAAATAAAAAAAGACGCTTATTATGAAAGCAATAATAAGGATTCGATGATTTATGAAGTCAAAATTGTTGCCATATGGAATAAAGCCGGGAAGATTATCGGTCATATGTTGCTTTCAAATGATGTGACTGCTATAAGGGAGGTTGAATATCGTACGGAAGAAAGCAAGAAAAACCTGGAAATGGCGATGGATGCCGCGAATATGTCTTCGTGGGTATATGATATTCATAAGGAGGTGTTTAAACCTTTATATGGGGAGCCTATCGTGAAAGGTTCAATGACATTGAATGAACTGAAGGATAGGTTGCATCCACAGGATCGTTCTTTGCTGGAACAAACCTTTTCGCAACTGATAAATCAGGAAATTCAATACGGACATGTCACTTTACGTTGTTATGACAATCGGGAGGGGCTGTATCGCTATTATGAAAGCCGGATGCGTCTGTCTACTGAACATTTAGGTAAATTGCAGATTGTCGGAACCGAATTGGATGTAACGGAAAGAATGCAAATCGCCAAGGAAGCACAAGATTTGGCTACCAAGCGTGAACTGGCTATGAAAGTCAGCAATATTGTCCACTGGGATTTTGATGTTTGGACGCAACGGTTCGAATCATATAATGATCCTCTCAACAATTATGTCGATGGCAAACTATTAACGATTTCCGAATACTTGAATGCTATTTATCCCGAGGACCGTTCCTTTTTCAAAGATGCAATACAAGCCATGCTGGCGGGTAAAGATGAAACTATCAATTTTACTTGCCGTATGCAGACTAAATATGATAAAACCTGGCAATATTGTGATTTCACGTGCGTCCCTTTCGAAAAAGACGAAAACGGGCATATTATACGTTTTACAGGTTTCAGGCAGAATATCCCTAAACTCCAGCAATTGAACCGCGAACTGAAAGAAAGGAATAATAAGATTGAACTTTCTTTTAAAACCATCGGTATGTCCTATTGGGATTTTGATGTGAAGAGCCAGCAATTCAAAGCATTCAATGATTCGGTAAATGATTTTGACCCGGAGAAGACAATTTATCCTCAAGACTATATGGACGTCGCCCATCCGGATGATATGGATACGGTTCGGAAATGCCTCGGACATATGTTGCAAGGCATCGATAAGGATTTTAATTTTAAATACCGTTCGAAAACCAGATGGGATGAAGAGTGGCAGACTTTGTTGGTTACCGGGATTCAGGTAGAAAGCGATAAAGACGGACGCATTACCCGTTATACGGGAATTACGATTAATAATACAAAATGGGAAAAAGTTATCCAGGAGTTGCAGGTACTAAAAGACAAAGCCGAACTTTCCGACCGGCTTAAATCCGCTTTCCTTGCCAATATGAGCCATGAGATACGTACCCCGTTGAATGCAATCATAGGATTCTCCGAATTATTGGCCGAAAGTGACGACCGGGAGGAGCAGATGGAATACATGAATATTATCAAGTCCAATAACGAGCTGTTGTTACGGTTGATTAATGATATTCTGGATCTTTCTAAAATCGAATCCGGCAGCCTTGAACGGCGAAGTGAGAAATTCAATCTTGACAAAGTGGCTAATGAGTTATATTTGACAATCCGGCCGAAAATTGCAAATGCAGATGTTAAATTTATACAGAACAGTCCGGTAAAGGACTGCAGCGTTTTTCTGGACAGAAGCCGCCTGAAACAGGTATGGATGAACTTTCTTACCAATGCAGTAAAATATACCTCTTCCGGGTATATAAAAATGGGATATCTTATCGAAGGAAAGGGGATACGAATCTATGTGGAGGATTCCGGCATAGGCATTCCTAAAGAATTACATGGCAAAGTATTTGAGCGTTTCCAGAAATTCAATGATTTTGTGCAGGGAACGGGACTTGGTTTAGCTATATCCAAGGCGATAGCCGAAGCCGCAGGTGGAAAAGTCGGTTTTTCTTCAGAGGCTGGAGTAGGTTCTACTTTCTGGGCATGGTTTCCCTGTGAAGTCAATTTATAACTGATTAATTTTGGATTCATAGTTATGGTTTTCTGAAATCATAGTTATGAATTGGGAAAATCATAACTATGAACCCAAAAAGTGAAAAGACAGGGAGGTTATGCTTTCAAACGCATTACGAAAGTGCTGCCTTTGCCTAATTCACTTTCTACGGTCAGCGTGCCGCTATGTGCTTCTACGAAATCACGTGAAATGGAAAGGCCTAAACCGCTTCCTTGCACTTTCGTTCCCGGAACACGGAAATAATGGTCGAAGATGCTTTTGTGATAACGGGGGTCGATACCTTTTCCGAAATCCTGCACATATAAATCGATATATCCGTTGTCGGTTTGACGGGCACCGATAACGACATGCCCGTTTTCCGGCGAGTAGCGGATTGCATTTGACAGCAGGTTTGTCAGTACCCAGGCAATCTTCTCACTGTCTACAAACAGCTTTCCAATCTTATCTTCGGGATAATCCACTTCGATTTGAATATTGAATTTCTCGGCTTGTACACGGTTCGCCTTGATGGCATATTCTATCAGTTCGATCGGTTTCGTGATTTTGGGTTTCAATTGGAGTTTACCGGATTCAACCTGTGTCATGTTCAATAGTTCTCCGGTGATGCTCAGCAGGCGTTCACTATTATCCTTGATGCTGTTTGTCAAATCTTCCTGTTCGGGGTTTAAACCTCCTATACGTTTATCTTCCAATAATTGCAGACTCATCATGATAGCGGAAATCGGTGTTTTCAGTTCATGTGAGATGGTGGAGATAAATGTCGTTTTTGCCGAATCCAGTTCTTTGAACTCGGTAATATTTCTTAACATGATGACATATCCTTTTTTCTCCATAACGCCTTCATTGGTTGATGGCTGGGTGATAGTCATGTATTTAGCCTGGAAAAAACTTTCTTTATCATCTGCATAAATCTTAAGCGGTTCTTTCTTTTCCCGGGGGGTATCTTCAAGTAACTCACGAACCAGGCGTCGGAGCAAATCATTCCGGAGAGATATCTCCTGAGCCGATTTTTTAATAACCTCTTCCCTTTTCAGGTTCAGTACATTCAATGCTTCATCGTTGATGAAAAGTATTTCCATCTCGTTGTTCAATCCGATGATAGGTTCGCTGAGGCTGTTGATGATAGTCTCCATGTATTTTTTGCTTGCCATCATTTCCGCCAGCGTACTGGCATGGTAGTCCGCCAGGCGCTTTGCCATGCGGTTAAAGTTTTTGGAAACTTCAGCAAACTCCTGGTTCGAGCCTAAATCCAGCCGTTTTTCGTAATTATGGTTGGCTATCTCCTGGATACCGTTTGTTATTTCTTTTATCGGGTTGTTGATAGAAGCGGGGAGACGCAACAACATTCCGATGCCTATGAAGATGCAGGCTACTCCTACACAGGAAATCCATAATAAAGCCCGTTGCAGTCCCGGACCGGCAGCCGGGCTGTCCGGTTCGGTAGCCGTTAGAATCTGTAAATTTACTACAGCCAGTACGACTAATAAGACAATCATCGATACCAGTATGCCGATACCTAATGTCAGTTTCGTTTTTATATTCATAATACCGTCACTTTTTATGCAAGTATAATTAAATCAATATTCATTTGTGCCAAAGCAGACAGGAATTTTCTGTATTTCGTGATATTTAGCAGCATAAGGGGCATTCTGAATGCCGGCTGTCCCATACAGATGGTTGTTATTTGCCTTTCACGGCAGACTTCGATAATCGTGCCCGGAATGTCGGATGAGGCCACTTGTATCACTTCGCCTCCCAGTTCGGTGACTAATTTGAAATGGTTCAGCAGGTGCCGTTGCGAAGCAAGGTCGATACGGTCCGCGCTTTCGCGGTCGGTTTGTACATACAGGGCGCAAAACTGGGTATTGTAGCGGGCGGCAAGACGGGCAGCCTTGCGGATGATATGCCTTGGCGTCCGTTCATTGCTGCTGATACAGGCAAGGAATTTCTCGTGGCGTATCCCTTTATCGCCTGTGACGACTTCATTCTCCACTTTCTTTTCTACCCGGAAAGCCACTTCCTTCAGCGCCAATTCGCGCAACTGGAGGATATTGTCCGTTTTGAAGAAGTTGTTCAAAGCCAGCTCTATCTTTTCCGGGCGGTAAATTTTTCCGGCTTTCAGGCGGGTAATCAATTCTTCGGCAGTCAGGTCGATATTCACAACCTCGTCTGCCTCCTGTAGCAAACTGTCGGGGATGCGTTCCTTGACTTCTATTCCGGCAATATCTTTCACCTCTTCGTTCAGGCTTTCGATATGTTGGATATTCACTGCCGAGATTACATTTATGCCCGCATCCAGCAATTCCAGTACGTCCTGCCAGCGTTTTTCGTTCCGGCTTCCTTCAATATTGCTGTGTGCCAGTTCGTCTACAATCACTAATTCCGGATGCATCCGGAGGATGGCGTCTACATCCATCTCTTCAACTTCTTTCCCTTTGTAAAATATATTTTTCCGGGGGATAACAGGCAAGCCTTGCAGCAGAGCTTCCGTCCCTGCACGCCCATGTGTTTCGATATAACCGATTTGGACATCCACACCGTTTTCCAGCATTTCGTGCGCCTCCTGCAACATGCGGTAACTTTTCCCTACACCGGCTATCATGCCGATGTAGATTTTGAATTTACCCCGCCTGGAGCGTTTTATCAAATCAAGAAAATGCTGTACGTTATCTTTTTGTTTCATGTGTTTGTATAATACGTCGGTAAATATATATTTATTATTTGAATTGAAGCTGTTTGTCTTCCTCGGCGAATAAAATAGCCGTGTTTACTAATGCCAGATGTGAATATGCCTGGGGAAAATTGCCCAGTTGTTCTTTCGTATCGAAATCGATATCTTCGCTGAACAACCCTAAGTGGTTGGAATATTTCAACACTTCGTCGAACAGGCAACGGGCTTCATCCTGTTCCCCGATGACATACAAGGCACGGATAAGCCAGAATGTACAAATGGTGAAAGCGGAGGAAGGCAGGCCGAAATCGTCTTCACTGTTGTACCGGTACATCAGTCCTTTGTGGAGCAACGCCTTTTTTACCGCCTGTACGGTTTTATGGTAACGGATATCATCTGCATCGATAAAACCGTAGGGTTCCATTAATAGCAACGAAGAGTCCAGGTTGAGATTGCCGTATGCTTGCGAAAAACTTTGGATTTCATCTTTCCAGCCGTTTTTTATAATATCCCTTTTAATCCGGTCCGCCTCTTCCTGCCAGCTTTCGTGGTAATTGAATTTATTGAGAAGGGTTGCAATACGCGCTCCGCGGTCCATGGCTACCCAGCACATCACTTTGGAAGAAACGAAATGCTGTCCGTCTCCACGGATTTCCCAAATGCCTTTGTCCGGTTTCCGCCAGTTTTCCCTGACAATGAAGATGATGCTTTTGACCATCTCCCACATATCTTCTATTTCGTTTAGCGTACCGGGCATCAGGCGGTAATACTGGTAAATCAAGTCCATCAGGTAGCCGAACGAATCGTTCTGCCGCTGGTGATAGGCATCGTTGCCGATGCGGACAGGTTGGGTATTCTTGTAGCCGGATAAATGTTCCAGTACAACCTCTGTCAGTTGGCGTTCGCCATGAATGCCATACATTATCTGGTAGTCATGCTTGGATACGAAGGTCGATTGGATGAACTTCATAAACCGTCGTGCCGCACCATCGTGTCCAACCCGGAAAAGGGTTTCGATGGACATGGAAGCATCCCGCAGCCAGCAAAAACGGTAATCCCAGTTTCGTATGTCTCCGATGGTTTCGGGCAGGCTGGTTGTAAGTGCCGCCAATACAGCCCCGTTCCGGTACGACATCAGTTTTAAAACCAAAAGGCTGCGTTCGATAATGTCGTTGTATAACGTATATTTTTTGGTACTGTCCGTCCAGTTAAGCCAATACACCAATGTGCGGCAGTATTCCAGCTTTTCCCGTTCTATGTCTATAGGTATCACTTTCTCATTGAATGAAAGCAGGAAAAATTCATCCTTTTCGAGAACGATTTCTTCTTTCTCGACGATCTTTTGCAAAGGTAGGGACGCATAGAGGTATTGGCGGTCTTTATTGTTGGACGATGAATAGGTTTCAATATACTGTGGGGTAATGTTATAGATTGTTTTTCCCCGTGCATAATCTGGAGCCGGGTTGTAATTGACTTTTATCCGGGGCTTCCCTTTTATCCAATTGATGTAACGGTAGATTTCTGCCGGGCAGTATAAATCATTGTTTCCGTTCAGGGAATAGTAGGGCATAAAATCCATGATGGCAAATGCTCCCTCATCGGAAATGAAGCGGGTGGAAAGGATATTGGTATGAGGAATATAGGATTGTGTTATCCGGTAGTTGCCTGCTACTTCAAAGCCGAAGCTACCGCCTTTTTCCGTATCGAGTAAAGCGGCAAAAACGGAAGAAGAATCGAATTCTGGAAAACATAACCAGTCGATACTTCCCCGTTCCGAAATCAGGGCAGCCGTACTGCAATTGCCAATTACTCCATAGTTTAAGTTGCTCATAAATAGTTGTTTTTAATTATTTCCTTAATAAATTCTTTAAGTATGAAAATGTAGCTGTGAGTTGCTCTTTCAGATAGTCTTTTCCTGTACTTATATCTTTCCCGCTATCTGTTAGCTGTTGAAGGAACGGAAGAGTATCTTTCTGGAAAGGCAGGTTATACCGTGCATTTTCGGATACGGTTCCAACTTTTATTGTTATCGCAGATGCCGGGAGCGCGCGGAACATATCATCATCTGTCGTATCGTCGCCTATTGCCAGAATAAAATCGTAGCTGGTATTGGCAAGCAGGCGGTTTACTTCCGAACCTTTGGTATAGTCCGGCGATTTGATTTCTATCACTTTGTTTCCCTGCAAAACCTGCAAATTATGTTTCAGGCAAATGGAAATCAACGCATTTACCAGTTGCCGGGCGCGCAATTCCCCCAGCCATGCATCGGCTTCCCTGTAGTGGAAGACAAGTGCTGTTTCTTTTATTTCAAGATGGGAGTGGGGTGTCTTGTTTACGAATAGTTGCATGATGGACAGTATTCCGGGGCTCCAATCCGTTTTGTGGATGTTTTTATGCCAGATGCCGTATTCTTTATAAAAAGCGCCGTGTTCGGCGGCAAAAGACACAGGCAGCTTGCCCAGCCACTTTTCCAAAGTAGAATGGTCGCGTCCGCTGTTTATTACTACATGGTTTTGCGGAATTGAAGCCAGATTTTGTAATATGTCCTGTAGTTCGGATGTCGGGGCAGCCTGTTCGGGGCGGTCGTTGAAAGCCACTAAAGTGCCATCGTAGTCCAGTAGAATCAGACGCTTTTTTGCTTTGGAATAAAGGCTTTTTATTTCTTGCAGGATTGCTTTCGATATTTTCTTCTGTGAAAGTTCACGGTTTTTGTATGCTATCTCTTTCCATTCGTTTATGAAGTCTGACGCCCATTTATTCACGGTTTGTGTGGAAATGATAGCTTGCATGCGCCGGATACGTTCTTGCTGTTCGTCGAACGGCATTTCCAATGCCCGGCAAATGGCCTGTTCTATTTGGTCGGTGTCGTTAGGGTTGATTAGCAGGGCATCCGTTAATTCTACGGCTGCTCCCGCCATTTCGCTCAATATAAGTACGCCCGGGTTGCCTTGTTTGGTTGCCACATATTCTTTGGCTACGAGATTCATCCCGTCGCGAAGTGGGGTTACGAGCGCTATGTCTGCCACATAATACATGGCAGCTAATTGTTCGAAGGAAAAACTGTGGTAAAAATAGCAGACCGGAGTCCAGTTTATCGTGGAATAACGTCCGTTGATGGCTCCGATTTCTTCATCTATTTTGGTTTTGAGTCCGGCATAACTGTCTACATGGTCGCGGGAAGGGACAATCACCATGGCAAGGGTCACTTTTCCGTGGTATTCCGGATGATGTTTAAGGAAGGAGGCGAATCCGGACAAACGGTGTAAAATACCTTTGCTATAGTCCAGCCGGTCGACGGAGAGAATCATTTTATGTTTGCCGAATAGAATACGGGTCCGTTCTATCTCTTTGGCTACTTCGTTTCGGTAGGATACATGATGGTAGAGTTCGTAATTGATGCCCATAGGCAAGGTGTCTACTCTTACGATACGGTTTTCCGTCAGCACTTCATCCAGGTTAAAATTCAGATGCAGTACACGTTCCGCCGTATTGATAAAGTGGCGCATATAATCGTGGGTATGGAAAGCTATGAAATCGGCTCCCATTAAGCCTTTCAGTATTTCGGCCCGTTCGGGCAGTATGCGAAACAGTTCATAGGAAGGAAACGGGATATGATGAAAATAGCCGATGTGCAACCCGGGATGCTCACGGCGGAGCATTTTGGGAAGCAACATCAACTGATAGTCTTGTATCCAGACCCAATCGTCGTCCGATACCAGTTGGCAAATCTCCTGGCAAAATAAAGCATTGACCTCTTGGTAAGCGGCCCAGAAATCTTTTTTATACAGGGTATAGGCAAAGAAATAGTGGCAAAGCGGCCATATCGTGCTGTTGCTATAGCCCTCGTAATAATTCTTGTATTGTTCGTCGGACAGGAAGACAGGGTGGAAGTTCATCCCTTCCAACTGCCTGCTTATTTCCTGCTTGTCTTCGTCTTTGTCCACACAAAGTCCGGGCCATCCGATCCAATGCTTTTCACAATCGGTCTGTAGTGAGTTTAATCCGGTAGTCAATCCTCCTTCACTGCGTGAAAAAAGGAAAGACTTACCCTGTGGAGTGGCTTTTACCGGTAACCGGTTTGATATGATATAGAGTTTCATGTATGAACAGATATGTTTCTCCGCTTGTCAGCTTTGGAAGCCTAAGCTAAAGCCCGCCACCAGATAGGTTTTATCAAATACCGGAGCGACAATGGCTTGTATAAACAGGGGGATGGAGAAACGGTTGGTAATACGAATGTCTTTACTTGCCTTCAGGGCGATGTCGGTAAAGGCGGCTTTATTTGCATAGTACATGCCTTTCCACGGGGTGAAACCGATGGAAGGTGTCAATGTGATGTCTGCCGGACAGGCAAAATTGTAAGAAGCGCTTATATAGGTGGAAAAAGCGCGGTTCCCTTCATCGTTCGCATCTCCTCCGGCAAACATGGTAGCCCAACCGAGTGTCAAAGGAAACTTGTCGCCGAAATAATAGGACAAAGCGCCTTCGAAATGGTGGTCGTTTTTATAATCTCCATACGGATTGGAGATGCCGTTCCACCAATAATCGGTAACGGTAATACTGAAATTCCGGTATGTATAGTTCAGGTTGATATCGAATTCCTGCGCTCCGTCTATTTTAGTCAGGCTCTGGCTGCCCCAGGCGCCCAGGGAGAATCCCCCGTACGACAGTCCCAACGTGGGTTGTACGGAGAAGCCGGAATTTTGGTAGGCTCCACGCCAGATATAGTCGCTTACAAAATCTACTTTTCCTGTTACACCGAATTTTTGTGCATGAATCATTCCCGGCAACATAAGCGGTAGCATAAAGAGTAAGAACACTCTTATCCATTTACTTTTCATATTGTATTGTTTTTTATTTGAGTTGTTTGATAATTACTTTGTTTCTTCCAATGCGATATTCAGTTTCAGTACATTTACTTTTTCCGTACCTAATATTCCTAAAAACGGTTTCTCGATTGTTTGGTCTACGATAGCCTTTACTGCTTCTTCACTCATGTTCCTGGCTGTTGCAATACGCTTAACCTGTACATAGGCGCTGGCAGGCGTGATGTCGGGGTCCAACCCTGAACCGCTGGCTGTCACCATTTCTGCGGGAACCTCATTTTTACTTAAGTAAGGGTGATGGAGCAGGAATGTATCGATACGGGCGGCTACTTCGGCAAGGTATTCTTCGTTCGTCGGTCCTTTGTTGCTACCGGCGGAACTGGTTGCATCATAACCGTCGCCAGCACAAGAGGGGCGTCCCCAGAAATAAATATCTTGGGTAAAAGATTGTCCAACATTGGCTGCACCGACTACTTTGCCGTTCAACAAGGCGACTTCCGCATTGCCGGCATTAGGACCGGCAAACTGGGCGAATATCCAAAGTACCAGAATATAGAAGAGGGAAAAGAAACCACAGAATACGATTGTGAGTCTGAATGATTTTATAAAATTTTTCATCTTTGCTACTGATTAAAAGAATAAACCTACTACTAAATCGATTAATTTAATCCCTGCGAACGGGGCTATCACACCGCCTAAACCATAAATCAATAAGTTACGGCGAAGCAGGGCTGATGCGCCGATGGGCTTGTACTGGACTCCTTTCAGAGCCAATGGGATAAGGATCGGGATAATGATGGCATTGAATATCACGGCCGACAGTATGGCGCTTTCCGGACTGTGAAGTCCCATAATATTCAGGGCGGCAAGTTCCGGAATGGAAAGCATGAATAAGGCCGGTACGATCGCGAAATATTTAGCTACGTCATTTGCTATGGAAAAGGTAGTCAGCGTACCGCGTGTCATCAACAACTGCTTACCGATTTCCACGATTTCAATCAGTTTGGTCGGGTCGTTGTCGAGGTCAACCATATTGCCGGCTTCTTTGGCTGCCTGTGTACCGCTATTCATGGCTACACCGACATTCGCCTGGGCGAGGGCAGGGGCGTCATTGGTTCCGTCGCCCATCATGGCAACCAGTTTTCCGGAGGCTTGCTCTTTCCTGATATATTCCATTTTATCTTCCGGTTTGGCTTCGGCTATAAAATCGTCGACACCGGCTTTCTCAGCGATATATTTTGCGGTCAACGGGTTATCTCCGGTTACCATCACTGTTTTTACCCCCATTTTACGCAGGCGTTCGAAACGTTCCTGGATACCCGGTTTGATGATGTCTTGCAGTTCGATCACTCCGGCGATTTCTTTATTGATACTGACGACCAGAGGAGTTCCTCCGTTGCCGGTGATTGCACGGATGATGTCTTCCGTTTCTTTCGGGAATGGTTTTCCGGCAGCTTGCGAAATCTTCCGGATAGCGTCGAATGCACCTTTGCGTATTTCCGTTCCGTCCTTTAAGTTGATACCGGAGCATTTGGTCTCGGCTGAAAACTTAATCATATGAGCCCCTTCCGTGTTCAAATGGCGCATACGTATGCCAGATTCCCGTCCCAATTCGATAATCGATTTTCCTTCGGGAGTATCATCGGAGACGGAGGAGAGGAGGCAGGCTTCAATAAAAGCATGTTCATCCACTCCCTGGGCGGGGTAAAACTTGGTCGCTTTCCGGTTACCGATAGTAATCGTACCGGTTTTGTCCAGCAAAAGGGTATCGATGTCGCCGGCAGTTTCGACCGCCTTACCCGATTTGGTTATTACATTGGCACGCAATGCACGGTCCATTCCGGCAATACCGATAGCCGAAAGCAGGCCGCCGATCGTCGTAGGTATCAGGCATACGAACAAGGAAAGAAACGAAGCGATTGTGATAACTGTTCCGGTATAATCGGCAAAAGGTTTCAGGGTGATACAAACAATTACGAAAACCAGTGTGAATGCTGCCAACAGAATCGTTAATGCGATTTCATTCGGGGTTTTCTGCCGGGAAGCGCCTTCTACCAATGCAATCATTTTATCGAGGAAACTCTCTCCCTGTTGGGTGGTGACCAGCACTTTAATCTTGTCGGACAGAATCTTGGTACCTCCGGTTACAGAACTTTTGTCTCCACCGGCTTCGCGGATGACGGGAGCGGACTCGCCGGTGATGGCACTTTCGTCGATGGATGCCAGGCCTTCTATGATTTCTCCGTCGGCAGGTATTACGTCTCCGGCTTCACAAACAAAGAGGTCTCCTTTCTTCAATTGGGAACTGCTGATGTTTTTTATCGTTCCGTTCACAACCAGTTTGGCTGGCGTTTCTTCGCGGGTTTTTCTCAAGCTGTCTGCCTGCGCCTTGCCCCGTGCTTCTGCTATTGCCTCTGCAAAGTTGGCAAACAACAGGGTGATGAACAGGATGACAAATACCCATACATTGTAAACGAATGAACCTTGTGTAGTATTGAAGAGCGAATAAATCGTTACCAATAACATAATAACGGTACAAACCTCAACCGTGAACATGATCGGGTTCTTTATCATTACCCGCGGGTCCAGTTTTACGAATGATTGTTTGATACTTTCTATCACTTGCTCCTTTTGAAATAAAGAAGCGGGTTTATTATCTTTCATACTGCTGAATAATTTGCTTATATTCTTTTATTCTTGATTTATATGTACTTATAATGATAAGTGTTCGGCAATTGTGCTTAGCGCATGTACCGGGAAGAAAGATAATGCTGCAACGATAAAGATAACGACGAACGTCATGATACCGAAGGTGGCAGTATCGGTCTTCAATGTACCGGCACTTTCCGGGATGAATTTCTTATTGGCCAGCAATCCGGCGATGGCAACCTGTCCGACAATCGGAATGAAACGTCCGAATATCAGTACAAGGCCGCAGGAGTAGTTCCAGAACCAGGTGTTATCGCCCAATCCTTCAAAACCGGAACCGTTGTTGGCTGCGCAGGAAGTATATTCATAAAGCATTTCACTCAGCCCGTGGAAACCGGGGTTATTCAACCAGCCGCCTTCGTTGGCTACGAAACCGGGAGCATGGACGAACAGATAGGCAGCCAAGGCTGTGCCTACCAGAATGATAAAAGGATGGAGCAATGCAACGATAGAAGCAATCTTCATTTCCCGCGCTTCCACTTTTTTTCCTAAAAATTCCGGTGTACGTCCAACCATCAAACCGCTGATAAATACAGCGATAATAATAAAGGTAAAGTAATTCATCCATCCTACGCCTACACCTCCGAACCAGGTGTTGATTTGCATGTTCAGCATTTCGATCATTCCGGATAACGGCATGGTAGAGTCGTGCATACCATTCACCGAACCATTGGATGTAACGGTGGTGGTGACACTCCATAAGGCAGTTGCGGCCGAGCCTAACCGGACTTCTTTTCCTTCTATCGCCCCGCCATCCTGGGCGATGCCTAAAGCATCGATGCGCGGATTTCCTCCCATTTCCTGATTGACATTGATGATTACCCCTATCAGGTAAGCAGCCAGCATGACGGCGTAAATGCTGTAACCTAATTTTTTACGTTTGATATAGAATCCCAATGCAAAGACCATTGCCATAGGAAGGATCAGGATAGACCAGCATTCAACCATATTGGCAAGGTAAGTCGGGTTTTCCAACGGATGGGATGAGTTAACGCCGAAGTAACCGCCTCCGTTTGTTCCTAACTGCTTAATCGGCACGATGGCGGCCGTTGGGCCTTGCGATACATATTGTTTGGCGCCTTCCATCGTAGTCACTTCCATTTTACCGTCGAATCCCATAGGCGTGCCTTGAAGGATCAGGATAAAACCAACGATTAAAGAAAGCGGTAATAAGATACGCGTACAGCTCAGGACCAGGAAGTTCCAGAAGTTACCAATCGTTTGGGTCGTTTTGGCGGCAAGGGCTTTCATGATACCCGCCATGGCAGCCATACCTGTTGCCGCTGTGATGAACTGGAACAGCATGATGACGAACAACTGGGTGAAATAGGTCAGGCCGCTTTCCCCGCTATAGTGCTGTAAGTTACAGTTAACCATGAAGCTGATACAGGTATTGAATGCCTGATGGGCCGTTTGTCCCCCGTTGCCATCCGGGTTAAGCGGTAAAATACCTTGCGTTACCAATAATACCATACCCCAGAAGAACCAGAAGAGGTTGACAACGAGCAAGGCTCTCAGGTATTGTTTCCAGTTCATCTCTTCGGTAGGGTCGATACCACTTAATTTGAACATAACCTTTTCGACGGGCTTCATAAAATCCAGCCACGTCTTTTCCCCTTTATAAACTCTTGCGATATATCTCCCCAGCGGATAACTGAGGGTTACCATCAGGACAATTTGTGCTATAACACCTAAAATTTCTGTATTCATAACTTTTCTGTTTTTTAGAATTTATCGGGTTTGATAAGCACATACATTAAATAAATGAACATAATGACACCTACTACAAATAATGCTGTGTACATAATTGACTCTCCTTTTACTTTTAGATTTTCTCGAACCAGTCTATACATTTAAAAAATAACCAGAAGCAGGCTGCACCGCTCAGGATACAAATCAGAAAACCGAATGAAAATAAATCCATAATTACTTTTTTTTGATTAATACTCTTGTTAGTTGCACTGTTATATGCCAAATGCGTGCCATAAGAGGATTTGTTTATGTAATATTCTGGATTATAAGGAGATATAAGGAAATGATAGGGGCGTAACAAAGTATGTACCTTTTCAAAATGGAAAGGTACGGGTTTCAAAATGGAAAGGCGGCAGTGGATTAAATACCGTATTCTTCTATTTTACGGTAGAGCGTGGTAAGTCCGATTTTCAATAAACGGGATGCCTCTGTCTTATTACCCTTTGTATATTGGAGGACTTTGGTGATATGGTGTTTTTCCATAGCGGCAAGCTCGAACTCGGAGTAGTTTTTACAGGAGGCCTGTTCTGTGGCTTGGTTTTGCATATCGATAGGGAGGTCTTGGCGGGTCAGTTGCCGGTCGCAAATAATCAGGCTACGCTCTATTACATTACGCAGTTCGCGGATATTGCCTTTCCAGTCGGCAGCTTTTAAGGCCTCTAAAAAGTCGGGAGCCATGCCTTCTACCTGTTTCCCTAACTTGATGGAAAATTGCCGGATAAAAGAGTTCGCCAGCAATTCGATGTCTTCTTTCCGTTCCCGCAGAGGGGGGATATGTATCTGGAAGACCGAAAGGCGGTAGTATAAATCTTCGCGGAAGTTTCCGGCTTCGATTTCTTTTTTCAAATCCCGGTTGGTGGCGGATATGACGCGCACATTTACTTTGGTAGGCTTGGTATCGCCGATTTTTATATATTCTCCGGCCTCGAGCACACGCAGTAACTTGGCTTGCAGTTCAAATGCCATTTCTCCGATTTCATCTAAGAAGATGGTTCCGTTGTCGGCTACCTCAAACAATCCTTTTTTATCTTTGGTTGCACCGGTGAACGAGCCTGCTTTATGTCCGAACAGTTCGCTTTCCAGCAAATCTTTGCTGAAAGCGGAGCAGTTTACGGCAACAAATGCCTGGCTTTTTCGCTTACTGGCTTGATGGATGGCTTGTGCGAAAACTTCTTTGCCTGTTCCGGTTTCTCCTGTCAGTAAGACGGTCACATCTGTGACTGCCACTTTTTGCGCCAGCGAAATGACTTGCTGTATGCCTGCCGATTTCCCTTTTATCATCTCAAAGGAATAGGCTTGGGGGGAATCATCCTTTTTTGTTTTCTCCTTGATATTCATCCGGGCTTTTTCCATGGCGCGGCTGAGGAGCGGTATAATTTTATTATTGTCGTCTCCTTTGGTTATGTAGTCGAAAGCCCCGTTCTTAATCGCCTGGACACCATCCGGTATATTTCCGTGTGCTGTCAGTAAAATGACTTCTACCTCCGGATATGATTGTTTGATGGTGGTAACTAAATTTACCCCGTTTCCGTCGGGAAGAAACACATCACACAACACAACCTGGAGGGGGTGTTCCTTTAACTGTTTCAGGGCAGACTGGCAGTTTGCCGCCTGGAAAACTTCATAACCTTCCAGTTCAATGATACGCGAAAGCAATTTGCGTATTTGGGGCTCATCATCTACAATCAATATACTGTCCATATTCGCTTACTATAGAAATATCATAATGGGAGATTCATTCGGCTGCAAAAATAGTATATATTTATCAAGGACCTCCTATCTTTTTTCATCAAACACTCATTTCCATAAAATTTTGAATTTCGAGTAGTTGTATTTCCTTTTATATTTCCTTTTCCTTTTGTAGGGGTTTTTGCAACATTAACCGGGGTTATTACTGCATAACCCCCAGTTAATGCAACATAACCCCCAGTTAATGTTACATAACCCCTGGTTTTGTTGCATTAATTCCATGATCAGTATCGACTCCCTCTCTTTCCGGATAGGGTGTCTTTCAATTTAAGTTTATGAGCAATCTCTAATCCTTATTATAGCTGTACGGTAATATATTTCATAGTTACGAGTCATGTAACCGATCATTGTGCAATAGACTGCCAAGGATTGTTTTTTATAGAATAGAGGAAAAAACAAACAGATTCCTTTGTGGCTGATTAGACAAAACCGTATTTTTAGAGGCATAATACTGATATTGATGGATTATCAGAATGTATATGATAAAAATCAAGATACAATATCATGTCTGACTTAATAAAAAATATGAGAACAACAAAAATGTACGTTTATATAACAGACTCTTACGATGTGAAATAAGAAGTCAGTTGGATGATATTTTAGAAGAAGAGATTTAATAAGATACTTAGAGAAAATAACAGCGAAGCATTAAATGACCGCTGTTAGCATAACATTATCTGCATAAAAATACAAAATATGAATGATAGGTTATTCAAAATATTAAAGAAAGTGTATTTCAAAAAGAAATACATCAAAGATGAAAAAGGCTATCTCCGTGAAATTGATTGTGGAGATAAGTTTGATTGTGATACAAAGACAATTCATTATGCGACAAATAACTTAACTCCTGCCGAATATGCTTATCTTATAGAGTCTGGTTATCCTGTAAATGAGGTCGTTCATTTAACACACAACCAATGTATTGAAAAATACAAGTTCGTTTTGCAGAACGAAAATATAAGCCTAAGAAGCTGTTTGTCTACCTTTGTTTGTGGATTTGGGAGTTTCCCAAGGGGCAGACAGCCGATTCTAAGTTATTTGTTTGCAAGAGCCGTTCCTATCCACAATTTTGTTGGAGATGGGTGCTGTCCGATTTGCTCAATTAAGGTAAATAACTGGTTGCAACGTGGAGAAGAAATCTTCAGGTTATATTATGGCTATGCGTGGAATGAAGGTTGGGACGCTTATGTAATAGACTTGGAAGAATTTTCCAAATTGCCACTATGCGAACCGACTGAAAATGACATTACGGTTTTTCGTACTCTTATTGATTACATTCGTAATGCTCCAGCAGAAGAAACACCTGGTAAGTTGGAACAAAGAATAAGAGCGGCAAAGATTGTTCCCGGTTATGAAAAATATCGTTTTCGAGGTCAACTTATGGCACTTGCAGAACTTGGTATCATGCCAAATCCATATATAAAGCCTCTATTTGAAGGCTTTACACCGTTTGAAGAAAGATGTTATATGAGTGATAAAGCTACGACCAATTTCAGGTCTGATATAATCTTACCGCTTTCCGGATGGCGGGGAAGTAATCCTATAAATGAGGAACGGCTCAATGAATTATTTGGAGATATTATGTAACATTGCAGATGACAAGCGGATAAATATCCTACAAGGGCGATTATTCGCCAATCATCATTAGCATCGAATTAATAAATAAAAAATGAAGAAGCATACCAATAAAGGCATAAGACCGGAAGAAAATACAAAGGCTGATTTATTTCCTTTGAGATATTTCAATTTTGCTTTAGAAAATGTACAAAAAGCGGAAGAGAGTTTAAAGGTATTAGATTACGATGATGGTTGTCAGTATTTACTTGTAAATCTTGATATGTTAATCACAATCTGCAAGAAATATCCAACAACAGCCTCAATGGGGATTTATCGCCTAAATATTATTAAATGCGGTTCTGCTTATAGAGGGCAAAGTGCAAAATATGAGTTTGTATATGATAAATTACATTTCGGGAGATATATTGCAAAGTAAAGATGAGTACATAGCGCAGGGGGTGGCTGTTGGCTCACAAGAAGGACTGGGAACAGGACTTGCTTTTAAACTGTCAAGTCAATTCCCTGAAATCCAAAAACTCTTTAAGAAGTATACAAGAAACACCAAGTTCCAGGCTGGCGATGTGTTTGTAGGAGAAATCAAAGGTTGCTCTCCAGGCATAATCTACATTGCTACACAGCCGGATATGTATCATGCAGAACTTGCATATCTGAATAAAGGATTGAAACGCTTAAAGAAAGTGTGTGCAGGCAAAGGCATTAAAACCGTATCTCTCCCGAAAATAGGCGCAGGCTTGGGCAAGTTGGATTGGAATAGTGAAGTCAAGCCTTTACTCGAAAGCGTTTTATCAGATTGTGAAACGGTATTCAATGTATATGAAGAGTATAAGATTGAATACGAAAATTAGTTTATAATATGCACCTGTTCCACCTAATAGCGGCAAGCTGCAACCCATTATTGTCAATATGAATAAAATATGAAGTAAAACAATATATAGATGACTGCATTGTTGAGAATCCGGATATTGACTTAAACGGTTTGTCTATATTAACACAACCTGACGAACTGCACTATCTGGCAAATGTGGTGAATTGGGATATTCACATACCAATATTAGTTTGGATTGTGAAGCAAGCTATATGTAGCGAAGCCACTGCTTTAATGATTTTTTGGCAGGCACAACCGCAAGACTACATTATTTATAAGTGGAATACCACCCGAATATATGTGCAAATGTATAAGCCCTACCGTTGTAAAGAGGGTATTTATTCTTACATACCTGCCAAGTCATTCAAACCTTCCCGTAAAATAGAGGAGAACATGATTTTCTCGTATAGCCTGTTTTTATCCAATATTCCGCACTATGACGGGAAAAAGAAAGATTCTTCCCAAACAGATAAAACTATTTTTGTCAGTTATAGGAAAGAAGTGTATATTGCATTGGAAAAGCATCTGAAAGAAAAAAAATAATATATTAATATTAGTGTATATGCATGTTTCCTGATATTGGCTGCCTCGTACAAAAGCTATTATTGTACCTGGTGTGTTAAAAAATATTAGTAGCAATAGTAATTTGAATTAGTAGCGGTACTAATTTAAATTACTACCGCAGGTAAATATTAAGGGATAGGGGAGGTTTTTATCTTAGTATCAAAATATATGTTAAATAGTTATTATGTGTTCATTTTTGTTTGTTTTATATTTTGTTTTTAGAAATATATGTTTTTATATTTGTAGAAATTATTTATATGAAAACTGCTTTATCGTTTAAGCAAAGCAAAAAGTAAAGATAAAATGGGTGCTTCGTTAAAAGACATAGCAAAAAAGCTGAATATTTCGATAACGACCGTTTCGTGGGTGTTGTCGGATCAAGGTACCCAGAAAAGGATAAGCAAAGCTACTCAGGATAAGATATGGCAGTGTGCCAAAGAATTGAATTACCGTCCTAATTTATTAGCTCGCGGATTGAATACGGGGATGACCGGCACTATCGGTTTAATCTTGCCTTCTATCTCCGACTCCTTCTATTCACAAGTGGCCAAAGCTATTGAGCTGGAAGCTGAAAACTATGGTTATACATTGATGATAGGCAGTTCGGAGTCGGAACTGGAACGGGAAAACCGGATTATTCAAATGTTTAAGTCAAAACAGATAGACGGTTTGATTATTGCTCCTACAAAGTATTCAAAAGCGGAGATTAAGTTGTTATGTGAGGAATCTTACCCTTTCGTCCTGTTTGACCGCTATTTTGAAGATATGGAAACGAACTATATTCTTATTAATAACGAAGAGTGTAGTTATGAGTTGGTACATCGGTTAATCTTGGATGGAAATAGGAAAATAGCGATTTTGTTGACCAACCCGCACCTGAAGATTATGGAAATGCGTCTTAACGGTTATAAGAGGGCATTAGATGAAGCGGGAATAGCATTCGATCCGGATTTGTGTGGAATCGTCGAGTTTGCAGATTTTGAAGAGAATATAGGTGCTGTTTTAGATAATATATTGGAAAAGAGACCGGATATAGACAGCATATTTTTCGTGACTCATGTTTTGGCAATGGATACGTTCTCCCATTTCCAGAAACGGCAAATTAATTTGAGGGATTTGGATATGGCTTGCATACATGAGATACCTGCTTTCCATTTGTTAGTTCCCCATATGAAGATAGCAAAAATGCCGGTTATGGAAATCGGCAGAAATGCTGTTCGCATATTACATCAAAATATCGTGAGCAAAAGAGAAATGACCCCTGTGGAAAAGGAAGCATTGGTTTTAAAATGCGATATTCCTTAGCAGGAACATTTTTTTACTCGATTTGCTTTAACGTTTAAGCAAGAACAGTCGACTGGTTATATAATAGTTGTTTTATTAAAATTTAGTTAGCCTATGAATGGAGAAAGGAGCAAAGCATGCCCTCTTAAACGGAGAGCATAGGTAAAATCAGTTACAATCAATCAATAATTAACTTTATTATTATGAGAAATATCTTTATATGCTCAGGGTGGTCCGGTGAGCAAAAAATTAAAATGATAAAATGGTTTATCATCACTTCTCTTTTCGGTTTTCCGCTGATAAGTGCCAGGATTCTGAAAGCAGAAAATATCAAAAATTCGAGTCATTTGGTTTCTCAGCATTCAGAGAGAGAAATTTCAGGAAAAATAGTGGATTCTTCAGGCATTCCAGTAATTGGAGTGAATATTATGGTAAAGGGTACGACCATAGGAACAATCTCGGATGTAGACGGGAAGTTTGTGCTGAATGTGCCTCAAAATGCGGTTTTGGTTTTTTCCTATATAGGCTATAAAGAGCTTGAAATGCCTGTAGGAGAGAAAAGTATATTAAATGTAACATTGCATGAAAATACGGAAGAGATAGACGAAGTGGTGGTGGTCGGATATGGCACGCAGCGTAAATCGGATGTGATCGGTGCTATCAGTGTGACATCGGCAGAGGAACTATTGTCTACACCGTCATTTAATGCATTACAGGGTTTGAAAGGTAAAGCCGCCGGTGTTTCTATCTTTAATGGCACCAGTAATCCGCTGGGGCAGGATGGTAATTCGTCGAGGGTTGTTATCCGTGGTATGAATTCCATCAATACCAATACAGACCCGCTGTATGTTGTGGATGGTGTTCAGATGAGCGAGATACAGTATATTAATCCGAATGATATAGAGCGGATGGAGGTATTGAAAGATGCGTCTGCCACTGCCATCTACGGAGCCCGTGGAGCGAATGGGGTTATTCTTATCACAACCAAACGGGGGAATACAGGGCAGAAAGGGCTGACTGTATCTTATAACGGTTATGTAAGTATGGCGACTATGGCAAGAAAGATGGACGTGATGAATGCGGAAGAGTTTCTAAAGGTTGAAGATATCGCCTTTGCCAATTTGAGCAAGTATCCGCAAGGCCAGGCCTTTTTGGAAAGCCAGGGAGTGAAAGAATATTTTGTTGACAGGTCCGATCCGCTTATTTTCGATGCAAACGGAAATCCTCTTTACGACACGGACTGGCAGGATGTGGGAACCCGTAATGCTATATCCCATAGCCATCAGTTGAATATCCAGCAACAGAACCAAAATTCATCCGTCGGTGCATTCTTTAATTATACAGACCAGCAGGGGTTGCTTCACAACAACTATGCTAAACGTATCAGTGCAAAGTTTACTTATGATACAAAGCCCAGGGAATGGTTCGAGCTGAATTCGAACTTGATGGTAAACCATATGTGGGGAAACACGGTAGATGATACGGGAGGCGGACAGACGGCTCGTAGAACCATGTGGGAAATGCCTCCGATTTTGCCGGTAAAATTTCCTGACGGTTCATATTCCAGCACCCAGTATCCGGGAAGTAAGTTGAATTTAGGTTTGGAAGGCATGAGTAATCCGCTGCAAGAACTTCTGGAAAGAAAAAAAGGACGTTACCGTACGAAGTTATTTGGTAATGTGGCTGTTGTTTTCCATTTGGCAGACGGGCTGTCTTTACGCTCGCAGATTGGTGTGGATGCAAACTTCAGGCAGGATAAGAATTATTCCCCGAATAATTTGGTGGGAATTTCAAGTAGAGGTGAGGCCAGCTTCTATAATGCCCAATGGTTGTATTGGCAGGAAGAAACTTATTTGAATTATAACAAACTGCTAAAAGACAAACATCGTATCAATGCGACATTAGGTGCCAGTTGGTCCAAAGATACGAAGGAACATAACCAAACAGGGAATGTTTACGATTTCGATACGAATTATTATGGATATGATAATTTGGGCGCAGGAAAAACACCCTCGGCTCCGGCTTCCGGCTATAGTTCCTGGACGATGAATTCTTATTTTGCACGTGCCAGTTATACGTACAACGACAAGTATTTGATGACAGCCACTATGCGTATTGACGGTTCTTCCCGTTTCGGTAAGAATAATAAATATGGATATTTCCCTTCTGCCGGTTTAGGGTGGGTGATTAGTAATGAAGATTTTTTCCGTGTAAAATGGATCAATAATCTGAAAGTAAGAGCCAGTTACGGACGTACGGGTAATACGGAAATCGATCCTTATAAAACGTTGTCGACTATGGCTTCCGGTACTACTTTGATTAATGGAGGCCGTGAAGTGACCAGCGAAATATCCCGTATGCCGAATCCGGACCTGGAATGGGAGAAGACCGACCAGTTTGATGCCGGCTTTAACCTGGGAATGTTCGACAACCGTATTAATTTAGAATTTGACTTCTACCTGAAACGGACGAAAGATTTGCTTTTGGATAAGCCTATTCCATTCACCAGCGGTTTCTCGAGTGTTTGGGATAACATCGGAGAAGTGGAAAATAAGGGAGTCGACTTTATGCTGAATACAGTCAATATCGAGAATAAAGATTTCAGATGGGAAAGTACTTTAAATTTCAATTACAATAAAAATACCATATTAAAATTAGGAGACAATAATGAAGACATCATTATGGGACCGGATATCCAGGGGGGTAACACCATATTGCGTGTCGGAGAATCATTAGGCTCTTTCTACGGATATGTGCGTTATGGTACATGGGGAACGGATGAAGCAGAAGAAGCCGCAAAGGTAAATGCCATTCCGGGAGAAGCAAAACGTTCGTCCGAAAGATATATTATCGGTAATGGAATGCCGAAGTGGACAGGCAGCTTTATCAATAAGTTCTACTATAAAAACTGGGATTTTACGTTGGATTTACAGTTTGTCGGAGGTGTCGATGTTTGGCAGCAGTTTACCCACACCATGGAAGACCGTACCGGTATTGCAAATGGCTTGAAGTCGATTCTGTATGATTCCTGGACGGAGCAAAACCAAAATACGATGGTGCAGCAAATCCGCCAGCAGAGTTATGCCGGCCAGAATACGATGGCAGACTCCCACTGGGTATGTAACGGTTCTTATCTAAGAGGAAACCTGATACAGTTAGGTTATACATTCAACAATACGTTGATGAAGAAACTGAAAACAAGGTCCCTCAGAGTCTATTTCAGTGTCAATAATGCATTTGTAATCTGTTCGAAAGACTTTAAAGGGTATGATCCCGAGGGTACGACCTATAACGACAAGTTCTCCCAGAATATCATGTCCTTCGAATATCCGTCGGCCCGTACATATACGTTAGGTGTTAATTTTATGTTTTAAATTATTGAAATACTATTATTATGAAAATTAATATTGGATTATTTACGATAGTAGCTTCTGTTTTCCTGGCATCATGTACTTCTTTTCTGGAAGAAAACCCCAGAAGTGAAAGGGATTCGGAAAACTTTTTCCAGGATGCTACGGATGCGTACAGCATAGTGAACCGGTTATATAAAAAGGGAGTTCCCGAAAGATATAACCACAGTGTATGGGCAGGAACTCATATGATGGACGGCGGATACTTGTCCGGCTTGTTCGACAATACGTATAAAGGACAGGAAGTTTGGATTACCCACAGCCAGACCTTGACCTTGGACCCGACTGTGGATAATAACCATTTGCAGACCATGTGGCAAAGTTCGTATGAAGCGATCATCAGGACTGCCAATTTCGCTATCAATAACATTCCGGAATGTCCCGGTTTGAGTGAAGCTGAAAGAAACCGGTTGATTGGTGAGGCCAAGTTCTTCCGTGCTTTGAATTATTTTTATCTGGTAAAGGCTTTTGGTGCTGTACCTATTGTAACGACCACCTATACGACCATTGATGATTTGTATGTGAAGCGGTCTACGGAACAGAAGGTCTATGACTTCATTGTAAAGGATTTGACAGAAGCATTATCGATGGGGTTGGCAGACAAATCTTTCCCGGAAAATGGGTTCCGTATTTCCAAAGGTTCCGTTTTGGCCCTGTTGGCAGATGTCTACCTGAATATGGCAGGTTATCCGATTAAAGACGAATCCAAGTATGCGCTGGCAGCGGAAGCCGCAGAGTCTTTGATAAATAATGCAAATTATGAATTAATCCAACATAAGGATAAGGGGGAAAACAGCGCTTATAATATTTTACGTACATCAGATAATGAGAAAGAGTATTTGTATACGATAGAATATGAAGCCGGGATATATGAAGGTGGCAGCCGTCCGATGTGTTGTTTCCCGAATGTGGCGGCCTCATGGGGCGAGTTTAAATGGTCGGATTGCAACAATGCTTACCAACCGGACCCTCTCTTGTTAAGCCTTTATGACGAGTCGGATGATTTGCGTTTCCAGGATCACCAGTATTTCCATCGTTCCTATAAGCAGAGAAAAGGAACGCAGGAACTGAGAGAGTTTGGAAAACCGCTTCCTTATTTCTGGTGGGAGGAAGAAGCAGCTTTGGTTACCGGTGTCTCAGTAAAAGACCAAGTCCATTACCGGTTGGCTGAAATGTATCTGATAGCAGCAGAAGCGTTAGTTCGGGCAAATAACCGTGTCACGGCAGAAGCGATTGACTATCTTGCAACCATAAAAGCCCGGGCATCCATAAATAAGGACAAATCTACGATTGTATCCGAATTGGCAATGAGTAATTATTCGGTGGAACAGTTTGTACAGGAAGTCTGGAAAGAGAAAATCCGCGAGTTCATTTTTGAAATGAAAATATGGAACGATATTACCCGTACAAGAAAATATCCGGCATTGAAAAGCGGGGAATTTAATTTTGTTGATTTGATAGGTGCATCCAATCCTTACGGGCATGTATTCAATGAGGATAATATTTATTTCCCGATTTGCTCGCAGGAGATGCAAAGAAATCCATTGTTGTCAGAAGAACCGGAATAAGTTGATTCGTTAATAATAAAATCTTATTTATCATGAAAAATAAAGAGAAATTGTCAAGGAGAGAATTCCTGAATCGTTCGGCATTAGGTATAGCGGCGGTGTCATTGACCCCTTTTACCTCCATATTGGGTACTGATTCGGTATCGGCTTGGAAAGGGGATGTCTCCAAGTATAAATTCAGAATGATAGGTCACGGACACATCGACCCCGTTTGGTTGTGGAGATGGACAGAAGGTGTATCTGTTGTTCATAGTACGTTCCGGTCTGCATTAGACCGGATGAAGGAGAATCCGGGAATGGTGTTTACCTGTAGTTCCGCCCAGTTTTATAAGTGGGTAGCGGAGAATGACCCCGAAATGTTGCGCGAGGTCAGACAACGGATAAAAGAAGGACGCTGGGAGGTTGTTGGCGGCTGGTGGGTTGAACCGGATGTGAATATGCCCAGTGGGGAAGCGATGGTACGCCAGGGACTTTATGGCCAGATGACTTTGGAAAAACTTGTAGGCAAACGGGCAACCGTTGCTTATAATCCCGACTCTTTCGGACATGCCGGAACGATGCCTCAGATTTTGAAAAAGCAGGGATTGGATAATTATGTATTCATGCGCCCCGGTCCTCATGAAAAGGATATTCCTTCCGACCTCTTCTGGTGGGAAAGTGCGGATGGTTCACGTGTTTTAGCTTATCGTATCCAGGATAGTTATAATGACGACAATCAGGTAAGGTCGCGTATCGAGTCTATTTTGAATAAGGCGCCTAAACAGCCGATGCAATCATTCATGGCATTTTATGGAGTGGGCGACCATGGAGGCGGACCGACAAAAGCAAACCTGAAATCGATAGAAGAGTTGAAGAAAGAAGACGGAGCTCCTCTTATCGTTTATGGAAGAACGAATGACTATTTTGATGAAGCCCGAAAAGACAAATCCTTGAAACTGCCTGTTGTAAAAGATGATTTACAACATCATGCAGTCGGTTGTTATACGGCAGACTGGGTTATAAAGAAAGGTAACCGCCACTCTGAAGACGCTCTCGTTTCAACAGAGAAATTGTGTGCTGTCGGCGGACGTGTCTGGGGGGCAAATTATCCGAAATCTTTGTTCACGGAATCCTGGGAGCGCTTGCTGTTCTTCCAGTTCCATGATAGCCTTGCCGGTTCGTCATTGGCATCCCATACTAAAGACGCTTCCGATTGTTACGGACGAATTTTAGACACGGCAAACGAAGTGGCCACGATGGCTATTCAAAAGCTGGAATGGCAAATACCTTCGGAAGATCCGGGTTCGGAATATTTGGTCATCTTTAATCCGCATGCGTGGGAAATCACAACCAATATCCATTACGATTTCGGTTGGTGGGGCAAGCCCGAAACCACATTGGTTACCGATGAACTGGAAAATTCCATACCTCATCAATGGGTAATCGGGGAATCCCAATGCGGCAACCGCCAGGGATTGGTTGCAACAGTAACGCTTCCGCCTATGGGATACCGCCAGATACGTATCCGGAAAGGAGAGTCTTATAAAGTTACCAGACCGGCAACGGCAGAAGGCAATACGTTGGAAAACGAATTTTATAAAGTAACTGTTTTCAGTGACGGAAGCATCGGTATTTTTGATAAAGAAGTAGGAAAGGATATATTCTCCGGTAGGGGCAAGGGCTGTAAAGCTGTTGTTATCGATGATAAGAGTGATGCCTGGAGCCACGATATCAAAACATTCGACGATGAAATAGGATACTTCCGGAATGCCAATATTAAGGTTTTGGAAAATGGCCCGGTAAGAGCTTCCATACGTGTCATTTCATACTGGGGCGACTCGACCTTAACCATGGATTGGTCTTTGACTTCCGGTTCGCGTGATATAAATGCACAAGTCGTATTAGACTGGCATGAACGTTTGAAAATGTTGAAGTTCTCATTTCCAATGGCACTTTCTTCTTCTGTTTCTACCTATGAGGCGCCTTACGGCTCGATTGTCAGGGAAACGAACGGATATGAAAACCCCGGACTGCGTTGGATCGACTTAAGCGGTAGTCTCGGAGGCAGGACTTACGGTCTGGCTGTGTTGAATGATGCGAAGTACGGTTATGACGTAAAAGATACGGATATGCGAATCTCTATTGCAAGGTCTGCCGTTTATGCCCACCATAATCCTAAAAAGCTGGATTTGGAAAATGAATATTACTGGATGGACCAGGGACGTCAGACATTCAGAATGACCTTGTTGCCCCATAAAGGCGACTGGCGTGAAGCAAATGTCCCGAGAAAAGCGGAAGAGTTCCTGTCCAGGCCTGTAATGATTTATCAGGGGATTCATCCGGGCAAGTTAAGTAAATCCGCTTCGTTCCTGAATATAGATGTTCCGAATGTGAATATTACTTCCATCAAAGAAGCTGAAAAGGGAGACGACTTGATTATCCGCTGTGTGGAAACGTTAGGTCGGGCAACATCCGCAAAAATTAATTTCACTTACGATAATTTTGAATGGAAAGGCGATTTTATCCCGAATGAAATCAAGACGTTGCGGTACAGTCCCAAACGGAAATCGATTAAGGAAGTAAACCTTTTAGAAGAATAGCATGGATAATTCAGGATGTTTACAATCAACATCCAAAGGCATATTACCAGTCCTCATGGCGTTTTACGTCATGGGATTTGGTGATATCGTTGGAGTTGCTACAAGTTATACCCAGTTGGAGTTCGGGTTAAGCAATACGTTGACCCAGATACTAACCATGTTGGCATTCGTCTGGTTTGCGTTGCTGTCCGTACCGATTAGTATATTCCAGGACAGGAAAGGGAAAAAATATACGGCCAACTGGGGGATTGTGTGTATTGGTATCGGGATGTTAATACCTATAGTTTGCTATACCTATTATGGCATGCTGGCCTCTTTCACATTCCTGGGGATAGGAAATACGATCATTCAGGTTTCGGCAAATCCTTTAATGCAGGATGTCTCTGCTCCGGATAAATTATCCAGGAATTTAACAATCTCTCAATTCGTTAAAGCCATAGCAGGGATGTTAGGTCCTTTCATCGCTGCTTCTTGCGCTATTTATTTTGATAATTGGTCCATCGTCTATTGGATTTACTTACTGGTTTGTTTGATAACCATATTCTGGTTGTACGTAACGCCTATTAAAGAATCCTCGAATACGGGAACCGCAAGTATTTCCAGTTCTTTAAGCCTATTGAAAGATAAACGGATTTTATTGGTTGTGTTGGGGACATTCTTGATGGTGGGATTCGATGTCGGGATGAATACGAATATCGTAAAGTATCTGCGCAGTTCGTATCAGGTGTCACAGGAGGAAGGAAGCATTGGGATTAGTATTTATTTTTCAGCTTTGATGGTCGGACGTTTTTTCAGTGCGATTATTTTGAATAAATTTAGGACGAATATTGTCCTGGTCAGTTGTGCAATATTATCTATATGTTCTTTTATAATGATGTTTTTTGCTCCTAATTATCTTACCGGACAGATTGCTATTTTTCTTGTAGGATTATTCTCGGCTTCAATATTTCCATTGGTCTTTTCTATTGGCCTTCAATACATCCCGGAGCGGGCAAATGAGTTATCCGGATTGATGATTATGAGTGTTTGCGGAGGAGGAATAATACCCCCTATAATTGGATTGGTAAGCGATTTGTGGAGCTTTATGCCGGCCTTCTTTTTATATGGTGTGTCTTTATTCTATGTATTGTTTTTTTCATTAAAAGTATCGAGGTATGAATAAATATGTCATAGGTTTGGATATTGGCGGTACAAAGTGTGCTGTTGCATTGGGAGAGATAATAGGAAATGAAATTAAGGTAATCCATAAGGTTTGTTTCCGGACAGAAGTATTGAAAGGGGTGGAATATACCATGCAGAAGATATACGAAGCGATAGATGCTGTTTTGGATAAAGGCTTGCCTATTTCCGCCATAGGTATCAGTTGCGGAGGTCCGTTGGATAGCCGGAAAGGGATTATTATGTCTCCTCCCAATCTGCCGGGATGGAATCATATCCCCATAAAAGAGTTGTTCGAAAAACGGTATAATATTCCAACAGGTATACAAAATGACGCGAATGCCTGTGCCCTGGCTGAATGGCAATACGGTGCAGGCAGGGGGTATAGTAATGTTATATTCCTGACTTTCGGTACAGGTATGGGAGCCGGATTGATTTTGAATGGCCAACTGTATACCGGAACAAATGATATGGCAGGCGAGGTCGGGCATATCCGGCTATGTGAATTAGGACCTGTCGGTTATGGAAAAGCCGGTTCTTTCGAAGGCTTTTGCAGTGGGGGCGGAATCGCACAGTTTGCCCGGACGAAAGTGTTGGAGCAAATACAGAGCGGTTTGGATGTTTCTTTCTGTAAAACATTGAACGAACTGGATACGGTAGATGCTAAAACCGTAGCGGAAGCGGCACAGCAGGGAGATGCCTTGGCAATTGATATTTATAAAGATTGCGGTACCTATTTAGGTAAGGCGCTTTCCATACTGATTGATGTATTGAATCCGGAAGTGATTATCCTGGGAAGTATTTATAACCGCGTGCAACCTTTGCTCGAACCTACGATGAGGCTTGAGATAGAGAAAGAATCCCAGCGGTATTCCCGCTCGGTCTGCCGGGTGGTTCCTTCCGGGTTAGGCGATAGCATAGGAGATGTTGCTGCTTTATCCGTAGCTTCCAACTTATTATAAAGAAGAGCCTATGAATGATGCAGCATATAATGAGTTAGCCCTTCTTATTAAACATTATCCGGAATTGGAAAGCTGTAAAGATGATATCATCGCTTCTTTCCATATGATAACGGATTGTTATAAATCTGGCGGCTTAATAATGATTTGCGGAAATGGGGGGAGTGCGGCAGACTCCTCCCATATCGTAGGCGAGTTGATGAAAGGTTTCAAAAAGAAAAGAGCTTTGACAACAAAACAGAGACATGCGATTGAAACTTTTTATCCGGGGGAAGGCGCGGAGCTTGCCGATTCCTTGCAGCGTGCGATTCCTGCGATTTCGTTGGTAGAGCAATCCGCTTTATCTTCCGCATTCATTAATGATGTGAATCCGGAAATGGTCTATGCACAGCAGGTTTTCGGATATGGGAAAGCCGGGGATGTCTTGATGGGATTATCTACATCCGGCAATTCGCAAAATGTGGTGAATGCTTGTAAGGTAGCAAAAACTTTGGGCGTAAAGACCATCGCTTTTACAGGAAGGGAAGGAGGATGCCTGTCGGATATTTGCGATATCACGCTTCGTGCTCCGGCTACAGAAGTATACAGGGTACAGGAATATCATTTGCCGATATATCATGCCCTTTGCGCCATGTTGGAAGCGGAGTTGATGGACGACGATTCATAGCGTATTGTTTTTAAGTGGAACTTAAGGATTGGTTGAATGTGTCAAAAAGCTATTACTGGACGCTGATGACGCAGAACACGCAGATTTACGCAGATTATTTATTGAAAAAATATGGTCTGCGTAAATCTGCGCTTAGTCTGCGAATTCTGCGTTCCCTAATATAGACTTTTGGCACATTCCCTTTTTTTATTGCCCCGGTTGGAAGAAACCGGTATGGGGTAATTTTTCTTTTGTAATCGAATTGTAATATCTATTTCACGTAGCTGAAACAACATTTGCCGTCCTTTGCTGAAAAATAAATATATTTGTAATGCACATTAAACATGGAAACTATGGATACACCGAGAATACTTGTTGTGGATGATGAAGAGGATTTGTGTGAAATCCTTAAATTCAATCTTGAAATAGAAGGGTATGAAGTGGATACGGCTTTCAGTGCGGAAGAGGCATTGAAACTGAATCTGCCTGCTTACCAGTTATTGCTGTTGGATGTGATGATGGGGGAAATATCCGGTTTCAAGATGGCAAGCATGTTACGGAAAAATGAAAGTACCGCCCACATTCCGATTATATTCCTGACGGCAAAAGATACGGAAAATGATATGCTGACCGGTTTTAACCTGGGTGCGGACGATTATATCTCCAAGCCATTCTCCATCCGCCAGGTAGTAGCGCGTGTTAAGGCCGTATTGAGAAGAACGACCGATAAAGATAAATCGCAGGAAGGTGAATTGCTGGTATATGAAACACTTGTACTGGATGCCAAGCGCATTAAAGCGACGGTAGACGGGAAAGAAGTGCCCCTTACCAAAAAGGAATTTGAAATCCTGAAACTCCTGCTTGAAAATAAAGGAAATGTATTTTCCCGCGAAGAAATATTGGCACGCATCTGGAAAGATGAAGTCTACGTGCTGGACCGTACTATCGATGTAAATATCACTCGCCTGCGGAAGAAGATAGGGGATTATGGTAAGAATATCGTAACCCGTTTGGGTTTTGGTTATTGTTTTGAAAGTTAACAGATAAAGAGTCAGGGAAGATGGAGATTGAAGCAGAAACAAGAAACCGGGTACCGTTCAGCCAACGGTTGTTCTGGTCTATTTTTGCGATGTTTCTCGGGTTTACGCTTTGTTTTCTGTTGTTTCAGTATCAACGGGAGAGGGAGTTTGCACAGGAGAAGCTGGATAGTGTATTGAGCAATTACAACTACCAGCTATACCGGCGTATCAAACAGGATAAAAATGTTGATGCAGTCGTCCATGAGTTTATTTATGATATTCCACAAAAAGACCTGCGCGTTACGATTATAAACCCGGATGGAGATGTGTTGTTTGATAATAGCGGGGCGGAAGAATTTAATAACCATAATAACCGTAGCGAAGTACGCAAAGCCCGTTTATATAATAGCGGCTTTGCCATCCGTTCGTCCAACTCTACCGGTAAACGGTATTTTTATTCCGCAACGAATATCGGAGGGTATATCTATCGTTCGGCATTGCCGTGGGACCCTTATACACAGCGTGTGCTGACGGTGAATAAGGACTTTATCTATTTCCTGGCATTGATGACGATTATCTTCTTCTTCGTCCTTTCACGCTTTACCTTCAGTATCGGGCGTACGATTTCCAAATTGCGCGACTTTGCCCTGAATATTAAAAACGGCCGTATCCCTAAAAGCGAATACCTCTTTCCGAATGACGAGTTGGGTGATATCTCCAAGAATATAATATCCTTGTACCATCTCCAGCAGAAAGCAAAAGACGAACTGTCTATGGAGCGTGAAAAGCTTATCAAGCATTTCCAGTATTCCAAGGAAGGTTTTGCCATGTTCACGGCGGAAGGAAAGGAAATACTTTCGAATATCCTTTTCGTCCAGTTTCTGAATGTAATATCCGATACGCAAATCCGCCAGTCGGAAGATGCCATAGAAGTGAATGAACTGGAACCTATCCGCCAGTTCCTGGCTAAGAACATACCGAATCAGAACCGCAAACGGAAAGTTATGCGCGAATCTGTCACCATAGATAAAAACGGGAAAATATACCTGATAGAATGTATCCTGTTCCTCGATAACAGCTATGAGTTATCCATCAACGATATTTCCCGGCAGGAGGAGGAAAGCCGGATGAAACGCCAGCTTACCCAGAATGTGGCACACGAACTGAAAACCCCGGTAAGCAGTATCCAGGGCTATCTGGAAACAATCCTGAGCAATCCGGATCTGAAGGAGGATAAACGCCAGTTCTTCCTCGAACGCTGCTATTCGCAGAGCACACGCCTGACCGGTCTGTTGCGCGACATATCCGTTCTGAACCGCCTGGATGAGGCTTCCGAAATGTTCGACCTTTCCGATGTGAACATAACCCGGTTGGTTACGGAGATAGAAAAGGAATGTTCAAAAGAAATGGAAGAGAAGAAGATTACTTCAGAGTTGATATTACCGGATAACCCGGTTATATACGGAAACTACTCTCTTTTATATTCTATCTTCCGGAATCTGTATGATAATTCCATTGCTTATGCCGGGGAAGGCGTAAAGATTACAGTCAATTGCTATAAAGAAGACCCGAAATTCTATTATTTCAGTTTTTCAGATAACGGGGTCGGTGTTTCCGAAGAGCATATCAACCGTATCTTCGAACGTTTCTACCGGGTAGATAAAGGACGCAGCCGCAAAGTGGGCGGAACCGGATTGGGACTATCCATCGTCAAGAACGGCGTCAATTTCCATAAAGGGCAGATTACGGCTAAAAGCAGTATCGGGAAAGGAATGACGTTCTTTTTTACCTTGAAGAAAAAAATATAGGAATTTCCTGATTGGCTCTTAAAAAACATCCGGGTTTGCCGGAGGAAGATGCTTCTTACCTGGAATAACTTGGAAAACGGCTTTTTTAACCTCTATGGCGGCATACCGTCCGTATATAATTCTTCTCCTTATGGATACGGGTTTCAAAAACATAGTTATCCGCTTGTTCCGATAGCCGCTTCAAATCCGTATGGATACCCGCTCCGGTCAGTTTAAGCAAGCTTTCCTTTTGTGTCCATAGTGCAATGAAAGCAATATCCGGTTCAGGGGAAGAAAGCAGCATATCGTATTCCTGCCTGCTGCATACGAAAGCCGCTACATCCGGGTCGAAAGGACGGATTTCTTCTATATCGATGCCAACAGGATATCTGTCGATTATGCAAACTACCGCCCGTTTGCAATGGCTGATGTTGAAGTGGATATCCGGATAGGCGGGAAGGAACGGTTTGCCGCCGGGCATATATTCGAAAACGGGGTTATCCGTTATTCCATATTCCTCTCTTAATCCCTGTTTCAGCAACAGGTATCCTTTGACGCAGAGTTTGCGGTCGATTTCAAACCTGTACTTTAATGCGGTTTCCCTCCGCTGGGGAGAGATTTGTTCCAGGGCGGCAGCCAACTCTTCCGTACCGAATGTTTCCAGTGTGTCGAACAGGTAGACCATCTTTCTGCAAAAGGTTTAATAAGGGATTCTGGCGAATACCCTGTTTTGGTTGAACAGGTATTTATATTCCAAATCCCGGCAGATGTCTTTAACTATCAGCAAGCCTAACCCTTCCTGCTTGTCGTACCGGATGGGATTGAAAGGAATGCCGTCGTCGGTTATGCAGATGTTTATTTGCTTCTCCCGGATATGGATACGGATATCGATGTAGTGCTTCTTTTTGTCGGAATAGCCATGTTGGATAACGTTCAACACAAGCTCTTCACTGCATAATTTTACTTTGTTGGCGACAGGGCTGTCTATCTTGTTTTGTTTCAGGAATGCCTCTACGGACGAAAGAAGTTCTTCGAAATCATCCTTATCCCTGCTGATGGAGAAGTCCAGCAACCGGTCTTGCCTGCTCTCCGGAAGAAGTGTCAACGGAGCTACAGATTTGTCTTTCTTGCGGATGAAACAGGTAATGGCAACGACTATCAGGAATACGGCAACCTCGCCGGCAAGAAACGATTCCCAAACCAATCCGGGCGCAACACGGGCGAATACGTACATAAAGGGAATAATTGCCAACGACTGGATGGTAGATATGAATATCGCCAGCTTATGCCGTTTGGTCAACTGATAGACCGCCATTAGCAAATAAGTGATACCGAAGAGCAGGAAGCTGACGGATACGACCCGTATGGCTTTCTTGGCTTCTTCTATAATCGACGGGTCTTCCAATCCGAACAGATAGGCAATAGGGCCCGGGACAATCAGGATAATCAGACAGACCACCGACAATACTTGCAGAAGCACTCTCAAGGCTTTGTTTACAGCAATCCGTACGCCCTGGTAATCTTCCAGCCCAATCAGCAGGGAACCTACCGGCTGCAAGGTTTGTACCGTCCCGCTGATAAACATATTGACCAGCCTCAGCAAATTGAAACAGATGGCAAGGATACTGACCGCCATTGCTCCCAGGTAAAACAATACAATATGGTTGATGCACAGCAAGCGTACCGTCATAAAGACGGAACCCAATGCCATCGGCAGCCCCATGACGATGGCATCGGATACGGATATTCCTTTAAAGGTGAAAACATACCGGAGCATATGCCGCTCTTTTCTGAAATGGATGAGCGCAATCAGGATGCCGGTCAGAAAACCGATTGCCGTAGCAATAGACGAACCGGCTATTCCCCAATGGCAATATTTGATAAGTATAATATCCAGCCCCAGATTGACAACATTGGCAACGATCAGGGCAATGGAGGTCAAGCGAGGGGAACCGTCCGTGCGTACAAAGACTCCCAATCCGGGAAGCAGTAAATAGACCGGAGCCGTAAGCAGCATCACCTGCACATAATCCCGCACCATCGGATACAGTTCGGCATTGGTACAGAGGGCGGCTGTTACTTCGTCCAAAAAGAATATGCCGGCAAGAGAAAACAATACACCTAACACCAGGTCGCAGGTGATGGCAAAAGAAAAGTACCGTTCCGCCTGCCGGATATCCCCTTTGCCTATGGCTGTGGCAGTAAGCATGGCAGTCCCCGTGTTTACCAGCAGGTGAAAGGTGACATAAAACTGGGAAAGGGGCGATGCCAGATTGACTGCCGACAATCCTAACGGACCCATCAGGTGGCTGACGATGATGCCGTCGACCACCAAACCTAATGTAGTAGCTACCGTTGCCAGAATAGACGCAATCAGGTACGATTTAAAAACCTTATGTATCAGATACGGATTTCGGGTTTGCATGGATATCTATATTATTACAGTTCGTTTTCATTATCAAAGAAGCCCAGTCCCTGCAATGCCTGGAGGAACCGGATGATGTAATCCCACGAAGTGATAGGCCAGCGATATCCCAAGCGGTAAAGCACCTGCATGGTATACGCGTTATGCTTCGGGTTATTGACTGCTTTCTGTCCGTGCGCCATGTTCTCGTAAGCAAGCATGCTGGATAAGATACGCGCCTTTTCCGGGTCGGCTTTTGCCTCTGCCAATGTGCGGGCAAATACTTCGTCTTCCACAGCTTTTACATTAAAGCCGAGTTCGGACATTTCCGTAAAGATATCTCCCAACAGGATGAAATGATGGTTGAACGGATGGAATATGCAGCACTCTTTCGGAGTCGTGGCCAATAACAGGATGGCTTTGCTGACTTCATCGATAGGCGACAGTTCCATGCTGTTGTCCAGACGGCTGTACGGGCATTCTTCCAAAAAGCGGTAAGCCTTCAGGCGTCCCATGAAACTGTTCGTACTGTAGTTAATCTGGAATTCTCCATCTTTGTTGCGGGCGGAAAGGTTGCCTACACGCATGATTTTTGCATTCAGGCGGTTCTCTTTTATGTTTTCGAGGATGGTCCGTTCGGCTATGAATTTGGAGTTGACGTATTTGTTATCCATATATTGCCCGAAGTACAGCATCTGCTCTGTCATGGCTGTTCCCGGTTTGGGATAACCGTTGACGCTCATGCCGCCCACGCTCATGGTCGAGATATGAATCATGCGTGCCCGGGTCTTCAGGCAGTAGCCAATTATATTTTTTACCCCTCCGATATTTACATCTTCTATATCCGTACCCTTGGAGAAGTGTTTCACGTTGGCAGCGCAATTGATAACCGTATCGACCGGTTCGTTCAGCAGGTAGTCGAAAGGTTCGGAATGGGTGACATCTCCCTGGATAATGAATATCCTTTTATCGAACAATTCTTCAAACGCGTCTTCGAAATAATAGAAAAGCATTGCTTTCAGACGGTTTTCGGCAGGCACGTTATTGTGTCCGCGCATCAGGCAATATATCTTTCCTGTTTGTGTATCCAGATATTCCTTGAGGATATGGATACCCAGAAAACCGGTTGCTCCCGTCAGCAGCACGTTGCCTAAAGGCTGGCGTTCCCCTTTTGCGAAGTTTTCGAGATTGTTTGCTTTCAGTACATTTTTCAAAAGGCTGTAGTCATAGCCGGTAATTTCTTTCGACATGCCGACGGGTTGTTCGTCTCCCGCTCCTGTCAATCCGGCCAGCGCACGGGGAGTAGGGTGCGAGAATACATCGCCATAGGCAATGGTATAACCCAGGTTGGCTGCTTCTATGATAATGCGGGTAACGACTAAAGAGGTTCCTCCCATATCGAAGAAGTTATCCGTGGCACCTACTTTTTCCACTTCGAGTATCTTGGCGAAGATATCGCAGAACTTCTGTTCGACTTCGTTTGCCGCTTCTTCCTGCTTTCCGCTGATGGCGAGCTGGGGTTCGGGAAGCGCTTTCAGGTCTGTCTTGCCGTTGGGTGTGAGGGGCAGTTTATCCAGTTGCAGATAGGCTGTCGGTATCATGTAGGCGGTAAGCGTCTTTTTCAGCTCTTCTTTCAGGAAGTCGATGTCTATGGTTTGCCCGGCGGTGAAGTAAGCGCAGATATGTTCTCGTCCGCCGATTGTACGGATCATGACGACCGCACTTTTTATATCCGGAACTTTTGTGATACAAGCCTCGATTTCTCCTAATTCGATGCGGAGTCCTCTTAATTTGACCTGGTTGTCGGTACGTCCCAATATAACCACATCTCCTTCGGGAGTCCATTGGGCATAATCCCCGGATTTGTAAATGCGGCATCCTTTGTAATCGATGAAACGTTCCTGTGTCATCTTTTCCAGATTGTTGTATCCTCGTGCCACACCGATACCTCCGATGTATAATTCGCCGACCACTCCTGCGGGAAGTTCATTGCCATCCGTATCTACAATAAACTCTTTGTAGTTTAGCAACGGGCGTCCGATAGAGATGCTGTTTGCGTGTGTAAGTTCTTTGCAATTGGAAGAAACCGTGATTTCGGTCGGGCCGTATGTATTAAAAATACGTGCCTTGGTGATTTCATGCAGGCGGCGAAGCAGTTTATCCGAATATTTCTCGCCTCCCGACATAATTACTTTGCAGTGGGAGAGCGCTTCGCAGAAATCGGGTAGTTCCATATATTGCAGCATACGCGACGGGGTAGCATTGAATACATCGGCATTTGTCTGTTTGAACAATTGAGTGAGTAACAACGGGTTGTTTGCCTGGTCTTCGTTAGCAAGGACAAGCGTTAGCCCGTTGAACAGGGTCGTGCCTATTTCCTTTAGCGACATATCGAAGGATATCGTTGTCACGGACAAAGTGATATGTGCTTCGGTTGCCATGGCGTGTACATGCTGATTGACCGGATGATTGAACAGGTAGTTGCAGATACCCTGATGTTCCAGCATCACGCCTTTCGGCTTGCCGGTGGAACCGGAAGTATAGATCAGATATGCCAAATCGGTTGGTGCTGTTGCGATATCCGGATTGGTGGTATCCGGGTGCTCGAGCAGTTTTTCTATATCGATGGCTCTGCCCGTTTCAAAGTCGGAGATGCGGCTGCTTGTCGTGATAATATAGGTTGCACCGGAATCGTCCAGGATGTGCTGGATACGTTCGGCCGGATATTCCGGGTCGCAGGGAATATAGGCAGCTCCCGCCTTCATTACCCCGAACATGGAAAGTATAATCCGGCTGGTGCGTGGCAGCAACAGGGCGATACGTGCCTGGGGTTTCACGCCGAGGGCGATCAGGCCATGTGCAATCCGGTTCATTTGCCGGTTCATTTCGGCATAAGTAAATGTAGCATCCGTAGCAATCAGTGCCGTATGGTCAGGGCGAAGTTCTGCCTGTTTCTCGATTCCCTGATGGAAAAGGCGGATAGGAATATCTGCTGTTCCTGCTTCATGGAATTTATCTACTACTTCTTCCTGGTGTTTGCTTAGCATGGAAACAGACTTGGTTTTCGAAGCCGGATTCTCCATCATATGGGAAATAACCGTAGCCATCGCTTCCGCAAACCCGTCCATGAGTGCTTTGCTGTAAACGGCATCATTGTATTGCAGGACAATACAAAGTTTGTCTTCGCGCATTTCGATATGGATGGATAGTTTGAACTTGGCGACTTTCAGTTCCATTATTTCAAATCCGACAGGCTGGCCATTTGTTGTATACCGGTTTAATACGCCTACCTGGTAGGCATACATGATTTCCGGTTTAAAATTATATTCGGCAGCCAGTTTGGCAAACGGGTAGTTTTCGTGTGAAAGGGTATCATCCAGCAGGCGGCCTGTTTCTTTGAGGAATGCTTCTACGGTCTGTTCCCCGATAGTGGCAGCCAATGGCAGTGTTTTGACAAACATACCGGTCGTGTTGGCTATTTTCACATTGGAACGCCCGTTGCTGATGGTACTGATATAAACCTGCTTGTTGTTGACATAGCGGGAAATTGTGTAGAATGCCCCGGCAAGGAACAGATGTGCCGGAGTAATGCCTTCCGATTTGCAGAAAGCATCTACCTGCGCATGGTCTACCGGATACAGGCATTCGGCAAGCGAGCCGTTTTCCGGATTACCGTTTAGGTCGGAAGATATTTCGCTGGCTCCTTCGCATGTCTTGAGCTGGTTATCGAAGAAGATGCGGGACGCTTCAAATTCCGCACTTGTTTCCGCATTCTTTTCGTCGTCTGCATACTCAAAATAAGAATAGGTTTCTTTTTCGACCGCTTCGCCTTCGAGCCTTTTATTGAGCGTATTGATAAATAAATCGCAGGATGCTCCATCGAACACTAAATGATGGAAGTCCAGCAACAGGTAAGTGTGCTCTTCCGTGCGAACCACTTCAAGGCGGTATAGCGGCCCTTTCATCAGGTTGAAGGGTTTCACGAACTCCTTTTTGTGAATGGCAAACTCTTCTTCATTCATCAGTATTTCGGGAATGCTTACATTTTGGATGGCATATACCTGTACGATATCTTCATTTCTCATTTCGAAATGCGTCATCAGGTGCGGATGCGCTTCCACAACCTCCGTGGCGGCGGCAACCAGTTTTTGCGGCAGGATATCCAAGGGGTAAGTCAGGATGAAAGGAATATTATATACCGTTTCAGTCGGGCGTTTCATACATTCATAGTACACGCCGGATTGGGAGTAGGACAGGGGATAATATTCTTTTTGGGCGCTTGTATTATCCTTTCCGCCTACTTTTTGGGGAGCCGTCAGCAAATGCCGGATAACCTCATTCTCTATATCCTGTATCGTTCCGCTTTTTACCAGCGTTTTCGAGTCGAGCGTCACCCCGTATTTTTTATAAACCACGGTAGCCAGTTTGATAGCGGATATGGAAGTCAGGCCCACATAGCCTAATTTGGAAGTAACCCCGAACTCTGTCGTATGGATAATACCGGCAACGATTTCCATTAATTCCTCTTCAAGGACATTCAATGGGCGGTTATCCTGTATTTCTTCCGTGGCGGATGCTTTCTTTTCCGGTACGGGAAGTGCTTTCTTATTTACTTTCTGGTTTTGATTCAGCGGGATTTTATCTATTTGCATCGTAACCGCCGGAACCATATAAGGAGGCTTGGTATCGAGAATAAAGTCGTTCAGCGCCTCGATGTCTACCTGCTGGTCCGATACGATATAAGCGGCAATAAATTTACCTCCGCCTTCCTCGTCGAACGCTTGTACCGTTGCATCCTTGATACCGGGAAATTCGCGGATAACGGCTTCTACTTCTGTCAGCTCGATGCGGAATCCCCGGATTTTCACCTGGGCGTCTTTTCTCCCTACAAATGCGATATTTCCATCCGGAAGATAGCGTACAATATCTCCGGTGCGGTAGATTCTTTCATATCCCGGTTCATTGTCGAATGGATTGGGAATATAGGCTTTTGCCGTTTCTTCCGGACGGTTCAGGTAACCTCTTGATACCTGTATGCCGGCAACCCATAACTCGCCGGTAGCCCCTGCCGGAAGACGGTGGCCCCGTGGGTCTGCAATGTAAAGTTTCAGATTATCCAGCGGTTTGCCGATGGGTATATTTTCTTCATTTTTTGTGAGTTGGTAAACCGTTGTATAAATGGTACATTCCGTCGGACCGTAAGCATTGTGGAAATGGTAGTTTGCCGGAGGCGTCAGGGGAACTAACTTTTCACCGCCTATAGATAAGTGTTTCAGGGAATGGTTTTCCACTTCCAGCGCAAACTGCCGTCCCACTTGTGTGGTGATAAAACTATGGGTGATTTTATGTTTTTCGAAGTATTCGTTCAGTGCAATTAAATCCAAGCGGATATCTTCGCCGATTACATGCATGGTAGCCCCGCAGGTCAGTGCCGGATAGGTATCCATCATGCTGGCATCGAACCCGTAACTGGCATAAGCTGCGACATGGTTTCCCGGCTTTAGTTCGTAATAACGCTGGTACCAGTTGCAAAAGGCTACCAGGTTCCTGTGTTCCAGCATGCAACCTTTAGGTACGCCTGTGGAACCTGAGGTATAAAGGAAAATAAATAAATCTTCCGGGCGGACCTCATCCAACCGGATTCCCTTATCCGGCAGGGATGGAATGTCTTTGGTAAGCAATATTTCGCCCTTATAATCCGGGACAAGGGGAATAAGGCTTTCGTCGGCAATCAGAAGTTGTGCATCCGTGTCTTTCATCATGAAGGCAAGCCGTTCCATCGGATAAGAGGGGTCTAACGGTTGGTAGGCACAACCGGCTTTTAATACGCCGAGCGAGGCTATTGCCATATATTCGCAGCGGGGTATCAGGATAGACACAGCCTGCTCTTTCTTCAATCCGAGGCTTTTTATGTGTTGTCCGATACATTCGGATAATCTGTCCACTTCCTGATAGGTATAATGTCTCTCTTTATATACGACGGCAATATTGTCCGGTGTTTCTGCCACTTGCTTGCGGAAGAGGCTGACGATCGATTGGGTGGTGTCGTATGCAAATTCCGTTTTATTGAAAGAATCGAGCAATTCGGTTTCTTCGGGAGATAACATTTCCAAATCTCCGCAGGCTTTATCCGGATGTTCTACGGCATCTATCAACATGGTCCGTAGGCAGGCAAACATTCTGCGAACTTCATTCTCAGTGAACAGGTGTTTGTTGTAGACGAAACGTAAGCTCTGTAAACCTTGCTCATCTTTTTTAGCAAGGTTGACCCTGACGGTGAAGGGAAGCAGCAACGCTTCTTTTTCATTTATCTTTCCGGGTATGTCTATCGAGTTGGAGACAATGGAATAGGAGAAAAGGGATTCCGGTTGAATATCGGCTTTAACCAGTTCGTTGGTGCATAGGTTAAACGGATATTGGCAGTGCGTCAGCCCTTGTTTCAATATGTATTTGGCCTCTGCAATGGCTTCCCTTACCGTTTGTTCCGGTTTGTAGGGGTATTTCAGTGGAACCGTATTCACGCACATTCCGCTTATGCCTTTCTGGTCTTGCGGACGTGCATTCATACCACTTGCCAAAACAACATCCGGTGTCCGGTTTACCCGTGCCAGATAAATAGCGAACAGGGATGATGCCAGTATAAATGGTGAAATCCGTTTCTCAAAAGTATCGCAAAAAGCAAGGAACTTGCGGGATTCTTCTTCTGTAAACGAAAAGTCGATGTAGGGAACCGGAAATGAAATATCGGCAGCCGGCAAAGTGGGATATTCTTCCAGACCGGAAAGATTATTTATCCAGAACGTTTTGTCCTGTTCCGCTTTTTCCGATTTCAGATATTCGATTTCGTGGAATACATATTCCTGGTATCCTGTTTTTTCTGTTGTATAACTCTTACCTTCTTTCAGTGCCGCAAGGTTCTGCAAGATGTCTTTATAAAAGGTATATATGCTCGAACCGTCGGCAATAATATGGTGGACATGGAAAATAAGTGTGATGCCTGTTGTTTTTTTCACAAGGGTGATTCTTGCCAATGGCTGGTCCAGTATACCGGGGTATGGTTCGAATGTCACTTTATTGATTATGGCTTGTGCCTTTGCCGGTGGCAGCCCGCTGATATCTTCGAAGTCAATAGGTATCGGTTCTCCGATATACTGTTCGTAATCTCCCTGTTCATTTTGCGTCAACCGGAGTCTGAAAGAAGAGGGTACAGAGTCTTGTACTGCTTTTTGCAGATGGATCTCGTTTTCCAAAGGGAAATCGCAGGTGCGGATTAACTGATAAGCAAAGCTTCCTGAAAATTGGAGTGTTGTGGGAAGTAGCCTCAATTGGGCATTTGAGAGTGGAAATACTTTCATTAGAGTAGAGTTTAGTTTGTTTATTCAAAAGACGAATTAAAAATAATGCAGATGAAATTAAGAAACAACTTTTTTAGTTATTTTATGTTTGGCTTATATTACAGGAGGTCAGGCTAAGTGGTTTATTTTTATATTCGATGTGCTTTGTTTAATCTTTCCGTACCTTGTGTTTTACAATATTGTATATAGGATTATCCTCCCGCAAACCATTCTTTAAATTCAGAGACCCGTGCTTTGCTGATTAATATTTTCTCGGGCACGGGCACTTTCATGTTTACGGATAAGCGTCCGTTAAACCACAAATCGATATCGAGCACAGCTTTTCTGGAAATAAGGTACTGGCGGTTTACGCGGAAGAAAAAAGCCGGGTTCAGACTGTCTGCCAGTTCATCCAGAGTCTGGGGAAATATATGTTCTTTTCCATCTGCCATCATCGCTTTTACGACCCCTTCGTCTATATGAAAGAATAAGATGGAGTCTGCCGAAACAGGAAGTAATTTATCTCCTTTTACCGGAATCAGAAAGTGGGTTTTGTAGTTCTCTTCTTTTTTTAAGGCACGTAGTAAAGAGGTATAATCCGGTTCTTTGTTTGGGCTATCGCTATTTAGAAGTTTCAGCTTATCAAGCGCTTTTTGTATGTCTTTCCTGTCGATGGGTTTGAGTAAATAATCGATACTGTTTACCTTGAATGCTTTCAGGGCATATTCATCGTATGCCGTAGTGAAGATAATGGGGCAACGGATTTCCACATGTTCGAATATTTCAAAAGCAGAACCGTCTGCAAGGTGAATATCCAGAAATATCAAGTCCGGAGCGGGAGAGGCCCTGAACCAATCGATCGTTTCCGTAATACTATCCAATACAGCCAATATTTCCATGTCGGGCGCTACTTCCGACAGTAAAGCCTGTAGGTTGCGGACGGCTGCTTTTTCATCTTCAATAATAAGTGCTTTCATACAGTAAAAATTAGCAGGTGTTTCAGATTAACGGAATTGTAACGACAAACATATCTTTTTCTTCCCGGACGACAATCTCTTGTTTGAAGAGTAGCCGGTAGCGTTTGGACAGGTTCGCAAGACCAATACGGGTACCTGCACTTGCCGTTAGCTTGGGTTGTACCGGATTAGAAACACTCAGCATATGGTTTGCCGCATGGATATGAATCACCAATGGGCGGCGGTTACTGATTTCATTGTGCTTTACCGCATTCTCAATCAGCAGTTGTACCGACATGGGAGGCAGCTGGCAGATGTCCATCGCTTCGTCTATTTGAATATCAAACGAAAGATTCTCTTCATAACGCATTTTCAGCAGGAAGATATAGGCATTTACAAAATCCATTTCTTCCCGGAGGGATACGCTCTGGCTTTCATTCTCTTGCAAGGTATAACGTAATACATGCGATAACTCCTGTAAATAATCCTGTGCCTTATCCGGTGTTTCTCGTATCAGGGAACGCAGGGTGTTTAATGAATTGAACAGCATATGCGGATTAAGCTGGCTCTTTAATGCCTCATATTGGTTGAGCAGATTTTCGGCCCGCAGTTGCTGGTTCTCAACCAATACCTGCTGGCTTTTGCGTACCAGATAAGTAATATAACAACTGCCCACCACGATACAGGTAATGATAAAATCGCGCAAGGGATGCAGATAGTGGTGTACCATTGCATCGATAGCCGGAATATCGAAATGATGATGCAGGAATACAAATCCTTTGCCTAACACGTTGCTGACAATCCATGTCATTATAAACGACAACACAATCTTTTTCCACGTAATGATTGACGACGGGCGGTTGAACCTGAACACAAACGTATTCAGGGCAAAAAGCAACAGCAACGAAATAAAGGTGAAGAAGATTTCGTTGGCCACATCCGCCCAGTGCATACCCGGAAACAGGTTATTTTCCCCCGAATGGTCGAACAACGAAATTAACTCGGGGAAATGGGTCAGGAATGCCACCATTATCGAAATAACGGCCAGTACCACTACATATTTATCTATCCTGTTCATTTTCACAATTGCAAATATACTATTTTTCTACGCGTGCACTTACATACATGCCGGGACGGAAACGCGGATTGCTTTCTTTTACACGTCCGTAAATTTCGAGCGAACGGTTTGTTTCATCTACTACCTGCCCGATTGACAGTACAGTAGCATGAAATGTCTGTTCGCCCATCCCGTTGACACGGAACTGTATGTGTTTGCCTGCTTCCAGATTTTCCAGGTCTTTTTCGTAGGCAGTCAGGCATATCAGTGTTTCTCCTTTGTCTATGATGTCGCAGATAGGTTCGCCTGCATTGATGTATTTGCCCAGGTTGATAGCCATATTTGCCACATAACCGTTTAAAGGAGATTTTACTTCCAGATAAGGACGGATACCTTTCTGAAGCAGTTCTTCTGCCGGGACACCGAGGATGGTCAATTGTGCGGCGGCGGCTTCGAGCCGGCTTTTCATGGAAAGATAATCAGCTTTGCTTTGTTGCAGACGTTTCTGTGAAGCGGCCTCCTGCGATGCCAGCCGCTGTTGGCGGGCATATTCGGTTTCCATATATTCTGTTTGTGCATGTGCATCCAGATAGTTTTGTTGGAGCAGGATAAAGTCCGGATTTTCCAAGGTAGCCAATACGGTTCCTTTCTTTACATAATCGCCGGGCAGCAGGGTTGTGCTGTGTACCGTACCGCCCATTGTCAGCGTGACGGTTGCATGGCGTTGGGGAGGAACCATCAATGTCCCGTTGAACGAAGAATGGTTCGGCATGGCCGTTGCCGAGGATATGGCATCCACCTGTTCTGTTGTGTCCGTTACTGTTTCGGAAACTTCTGCTTGGACAGGTTCGGCTTCTACCGGAGTTGCTTCTCCCGTATTACCGGGCTGGGTAGGTTGGTTGCAAGCTGCCAGTAACAGCAAAGCAGCAGGTATCAATATCTTTTTCATCTTACTTTATTATTATTCGTTCTATCAATCTATTTTGTATATAATTCCAGTTCGAGGGCGGCTATATTATAATTGTATACAGCTTCGATGTAGCCCTTTTGTATTTCACGCGCGGCATTCAGGCTTTGCACGAACTGGGTGATATCCGTTTCGCTTTCCCTGAATTGTATCAAGGCACTCTTGAGTAAAGCTTCGGCTTCGGGCAGTGCACCGGTTGTGTAGTAACGGATGCTTTCGGACTGTTTACGCAGCATGGCTTGCAGCTCGCTGATACGGTTGTCTGTCTGGCGGATATTGGCTTCCGCTGTGGTGCGTGCGATATAGGCATCTATTTTAGCCTGCTTTATTTTACTGTGCTGGGGAAAGAACAGGACGGGGAAAGACACACCCACCATCCATGAGTTCAGTCCGCTTAACGGGGCTATCTTTTGCCGTACATATCCGAGGGATAGTTCGGGAAAGAAACGGCTCCGTTCTATATTCAGCATTGCTTTCTTTTCGTCTGCCTGGCTGATGAAAAAGTCTTTATAAACATCAGATAGCAGGTTTGCATCCGTTTGCACCGGAAGGACGGACAAAGAAGTGTCGGCAGGAATAATCGCATAGTCCGCATAGCAAGCCCATGTAAAACGGCGGGCGGCAAGGCGGTATTCCTCTTCAGCCTGTATCAGGCGGGCACGAAGGTCGGCTGCCAGTGTTGTTGTCATATTACGTTCTAGCAGCGTAATGTCTCCCTGCTCATAGCGAAGTTGCCCGGCTTTCTGCAAACGTCCGGCAAGGTCGTTCTGCTCGCGATACAAAGAACAAAGGCGGTTGGCGTATTGATAATAGACATAGGCACGTTTTACTTCGGCTGTGATTTCCTTTTTCACCATCTCTTTATAATACCGGCCGGTTTCGACCTGACGGGATACCAATGCGTTTTTATAGAAAGGAGTGAGGAGGGAACCGAACGATTGCGTCAGTTCCATTTGGTTGTCATTCCGGACCTCTCCGTTTATTTGCCCCCAGGAATAATTGAAAGAGGTGGAGGCCGTTTCAAGAATTTGTCCTCTTCCGGCTTTGGAATAGTCGATAGCGGCGGATGCCGTTTTCAGCCGGGGATGGTTCTCTATGGCGATCGCTATGGCTTCATCCAGGGAAACCGCCTTAGCCTCTTCTGTCTGGGCACTTGTATATACCGGAGAGAGAAGCAGGATTGCCAATAGAATAACCGGAACGGTTCCTTTCGGCTTTCTTAGTTTTCTCCACCATACAGGAGCGATATTCACCATCCGGTAGAATACAGGAATGATAATCAAGGTAAGTATTGTAGAGACAATCAAACCTCCGATTACAACCGTTGCCAACGGGCGTTGTACTTCCGCTCCGGCCGATTTGGCAATCGCCATCGGAACAAAACCCAAGGAAGCAACCAGACCGGTCAGGAATACCGGACGCAATAGGTGAGGGCATCCTTTACGGATGATTTTATTGGTTGTCATGCTATATGTTGTTTGTTTGCGTAAATCATTGAAATGGTTAATCATCAGGATACCGTTGAGGACTGCCACTCCGAATAAAGCTATAAATCCGACTCCGGCAGAGATACTGAACGGTAAGTCACGTAGCCAGAGTGCCACGATACCCCCAATCAGTGACAGGGGAACGGTTGAGAATACTACCAGCGTATAAGTAACGCTCTTGAAAGCAAAGAACAACAGCAACAGGATAAGTGCCAATGCTACCGGAATCACGATAAGCAGCGTATTGATGGCATTCTGCAAGTTTTCAAATTGTCCTCCGTATTCAAAGTAATAACCGGGTTTCAGCTTGATATCCTTGTCGAGCGTATCCTGTATGTTGTTTACCACCTGTTGTATGTCGGCATCGCGGACATTGACCCCGATGACGATGCGGCGTTTGGTTGCATCACGGTTTATCTGCAAAGGACCGTTCACCAGTTCGATAGTTGCCACTTCGCTTACAGGAATCTGGATACCCTCGGCTGTACGGACAAACAGCTTGTCCAGGTTCAGGTCGGATACTTTCTTGTTGTCCAGACGAACTACCAAATCAAAGCGTCTTTCGTTTTCGAAGATTACCCCGGCTGCTTCTCCTGCATACGCCGTACGGATAATCGTATTCAGTTCGCTGATGTTCATACCATAACGGGCTATCTTGGCACGGTCGTATTTCACAACCAATTGGGGAAGTCCCATTGCCTGTTCTACCAGAACGTCGGATGCACCGGGAACTTTTTTTACAAGTATGGCTGCCTCTTTGGCTTTGGCGTAGAGTTCAGCCATATCTTCGCCATACAGTTTGATGGCAATATCTGCTTTTGCCCCGGTCATCAGTTCGTTGAAACGGAGTTGGATAGGCTGGCTGAAATTAAACTCCGCCCCGGTTATCGGTTCGAGTGCTTTTTTCATCTTTTCGACCATCTCGGCACGGCTGCCCGCCGAGGTCCATTCCTTGAAAGGCTTCATGATGATCATCACATCGGCATCTTCTACCGCCATCGGGTCGGTAGGAACTTCCGCCGTACCAATCTTTGCCACGACATGTTTGATTTCGGGAAATTTCTCTTTTAATACTTTTTGTGCCTGGCTGGATAGTTCGATACTCCGTGTCAACGAACTTCCGGCCGGAAGCGTCATCTGCATGGCAAAATCACCTTCATCCAATGTTGGGATAAACTCGGCTCCCAATCTTGTAAACAGGAGCAAAGCCCCTGCCAACATGGCGAATGCCGTCAATGTGGTGGCATAGATATGGTGCAGGCAGAAATGAAGCCCCTTTTGATAAAGCAGGTTCAGCTTCTCGAAGAAACGGTCTGCCAAAGTCTTTTTGGTGGAAATGGTATGTTTCAGGAAAAGGGATGCCATCATCGGCACATAGGTAAGCGACAGAATCAAAGCTCCGATAATACAGAACACCAGTGTTTTTGCCATCGGCGTAAAATATTTCCCTTCTATGCCCGTCAGGGTAAGGATGGGGAAGAATACGATAAGTATAATCAATACGGCAAAAGTTGCACTGCGTACCACGCCACCGGCGCCGGCTTCTACCTCCTTATTCATTTCTTCCGGCGTGAGGGTACGCCCGGCAAGGCGTTTGGTATAGATATGCGCCAGTATGCCTTCGATGATAACGATAGAGCCGTCTACCACGATACCGAAGTCGATTGCCCCGAGGCTCATCAGGTTTGCCGATACGCCGAACAGCCGCATCATAATAAAAGCAAACAGCATGGCCAGGGGAATGACCGATGCAACAATCAGCCCTGCCCGTACATTGCCAAGGAACAGCATCAATACGACAAACACGATAAGTGCGCCTTCTATCAGGTTGCGGACTACTGTCGAGATGTTCCGGTTTACCAGTTCCGAGCGGTTCAGGTAAGGCTCTACGCTTATTCCTTCGGGAAGCATCTTCTGGACTTTTGCCACGCGGGTTTCCAGTTCTTTGGTTACTACATTGGCGTTGGCTCCTTTCAGCATCATGGCGATACCGCCCACACATTCGCCTTTACCGTCCATCGTCATGGCACCGAAACGTTTGGGGGCGCCAAAGCGGACGGTTCCTACATCACTGATATGAATAGGGATGCCGCCCCGGTTGGTTATCACGATACGTTCTATGTCTTTTATCTTGCTAATCATACCTTCCGAGCGAATATAATAAGCGCGGTTCACTTTTTCTATATAGCTACCTCCCGTATTCTGGTTATTGCTGTTGAGGGCTTCGAACACTTCGCCGATGGTAATGTTCAGGGAGTAAAGGACGTCGGGGTCTACAGCCACTTCATATTGTTTCAGGTAACCGCCGAAGCTGTTTATTTCCACAATCCCCGGAATACCGGACAATTGGCGCTTTACAATCCAATCTTGTATGGTGCGGAGTTCCATCGCGTCATATTTATCCTCATATCCGGGGGCAACCTTCAATATGTATTGGTAGATTTCTCCCAGCCCGGTTGTGATAGGCATCAATTCCGGCGTTCCCAGTTCGGCTGGTATTTCACCGGAAACGGATTGTATCTGTTCGTTGATAAGTTGCCGCGCATCGAGTGTGGGTACGCTTTCCTTAAAAACGACCGTCACCAGCGATAAACCGAAACGGGATACCGAACGTATCTCTTCCACATTCATAATGTTGCTCATGGCAATCTCGATCGGTAGTGTAATCAGTTGTTCTACTTCCTGCGGGGCAAGGGTGGGCGAGACAGTTACGATTTGTACCTGGTTGTTGGTAATATCCGGTACGGCATCAATCGGTAATGTCAGCATTGCATAGATTCCACCTATCAGCAGGAATAAGGCGGTTAGCCCTACAAACAGTTTCTTCTGTATGGAAAAACGGACAATAGCTTTAAACATCTTTTTTTATACTTTGATTTAATGATTGCAAAATAAAAGAGGGGGAATACCTTATACAATATGAAACGGTTGAACTCGCCCGATTGGCAAATGAACTGTCTGATTCCGGCAATGAGTTAAACCACCCCAAAAAGAGTTCCGGCATTTACGATGCAGTTTTTTATAATCAGGCTATCTGTTTATTTTTTGTATGGCAGGTTTAATCATTATCATTACCTTTGTTTTTCAATTGATGTAGATAATACATGCGTTTTTGCGGGAAGTTGTATGAGAAACTGCGCATGGGCATTACATATGAAACTGATAAAATAAAGTGTAAAACATAATTAAATTAGGAATGAAAACAAATACATTATCGCTTATTATGACTTTACTATTGTTGTCGAGTGCTTGCGGCAATCGTGCAAAAGAGAGTAATAAAGCAGTGGAGCCGGAAGAAAATAAAATGACCGAAACACCTCTTACCGAAATATCACCTGTCGAAACTTCCGTTGTGGAGAATACCCGGTTCCCGGATGATGCGGAAATTATATTCAGAAGCGAAAAATCCGGTAGTTATAGAAATCCGTCATGTTGGTTTGATGATATGTTACTCCATATTGATGAATCGGAATATAGGGAGGTGTTTAACATGTATAAGAATCGGGTGGATACCACCAATAAGATACAAGATGTGAATGGTGTTTTTTCGGTTCCTTTGAAAGACGGGGCTACGAAAAGACTGATAAACAATACGGATATGTCGAGTGATGCCAGTATGGAATATGAATATGCCGGCTATATTCCCTCTCTTAATTACTATAAATTTATTCGTTCCGCATACGCAGGTACAGGCTTCTCTCTTATCTCATCAAAAACCGGAGAAGAGTTTTTATTCGATAGCGATCCACTGTTCTCACCTAATATGGAATATTGTGTAACAGCAGGTATAGAAGCGGAAGGAGTCGATAGAAATAGCTTTATACATGTTTATGGGGCAACGGAAACCGGATTTGATTATTTATTCGGATTATGGTCTGTCGGGATTCTTATCGACGAGGCCTGTTGGTTTCATAATACGTCCCTATACCTCAAAACTTATGAAAATAAAGAAAATGAACCGGAAGGAGATATCATAGAGTATCAATATTTCAAGGTCGATTTAAGTAAAATAAAGGACTATAACTTGAAAGTGGACGAAAGTTGGCATGGGGAATATGAATTTGCCACGAATGCGTCTGAAGAAGATGATTGGCACGAGTCCGGAGCCTACTCGATAGTTATTAAACCTGATTCCTGTTTTTTTACGGGAACTGGTTACCAGCTTTATTTTGAGGACTTATGTACAACCGAAGAAAGAGGGGCGGATGTAATCATTTTGTATTTTTATAAATTGCTCGATGGGTCGAGCATGCACAACGAAGAACCTTATCTTGGAACACTCTTTCGGAAGGACGGTAAATATTACTTCAACAGCCCGGCATTGAACAGTGAATCGGTTTACAATGTAGATATAGAGATAAAAAAGACAAAATAATAACCAGGTAGGCGACGCCGTTCGGCATCTACTGTAAACGCCGGCCTGTATCGACGGCAGTTACCGAGCGGTATCGACAGCAGTTATCGGGCGGTAAAGGTCAACGCTACCGCTCGGTAAAGCCTGCCGTTACAAAAAAGCAGCTTTCTTTGCTAAACACCTTCGAAAACCTGCATTTCGTCAATCTTATTTTTCCTTGTTTCCCGTAGTCCGTAGTTTCGCTTAAAGATTTAAATAAAACACGAAACATGCGGACAATTAAGATTTTATGGATTTTACTTTTAGGAATGGTTTCAATTCCTTTTTGGGCACAGGATGCCGGAATTTGTATTTCCGGTAAAATAACCGATGCGAATGGCTGTCCGATGGAAAGCGTAACCTTATTACTTCTACATGCTGAGGATTCATCTTATGTAACCGGAGGAATAACTGATACAAACGGTCTGTTTGCTTTTGCCGGATTGAAACCACAGGATTATTATCTGGAAGTTACGATGTTGGGATTCCGAAAACAATATATTCCTATCCGTTTTCTAACTGACCGGCAAAGTAAAAACCTGGGGACACTGGTTCTGGAAGAAGACAGCCGGATGCTGTCCGGGGTAACAGTAACAGGCAAACGTTCCCTGATGAAAATGGAACCGGGTACAACCACGTTCCATATGGATGCAATGGTATCAGGTTCGCAGGGGAATGTGCTGGATGCTTTGCGTAGCCTTCCCGGAGTGGTGGTGAATGAAGACGGAAGCGTTTTGTTGAACGGTCAACCGGGAATCCATGTGCTTGTCAACGGGAAAAGTACCTACCTGTCCGGTGATAAGTTAGTGAATTATTTGCGCTCCATGCCTGTATCCTCCATTAAGGATATAGAACTGGTGACGAATCCTTCCGCCAAGTACGATGCTTCCGGTAAGACGGGATTGATAGATATCCGTACACAGAAAGTCGCAACCAAAGGATGGACCGCCCATGTAAATATCGGCTACCAGCAAAATCAGGATGGCAGATGGAATGCGGGCGGACGTTTCACCTGGCAAAAGAACAAGGTCGGCGTATTTATGGACTATTCCCATTCGCAAGGTAAATATAAATCCACACTGGATGTCTTCAGGGAATACCGGAGGCCGGAGGGTAAGGCGGAAGAAGATATGCAGGTCAACCAAAGTTCGTATCTTAAAGACCGTATCCGGGCAAACTGGGTACGTATTGGTATGGATTATGATATAAATGAGCAGTTCACGTTCGGCCTGTCTTCCATAGGCGATTTCTTAACCAAGCGATTGCCCGGCAGCACCGAAGCTCGCTTTAACCGGAAGGGGAGTCCTGTAGACTCAATCCTGTACACACAAAATGAATCCGGCCTGAATCAACGGGGATTCTCGGGAGGTACTTACCTGAGTTATAAGGACGACCGGAAGCGGACGGCGGATATCTCGTTCGACTATCTGCTGCATGCGCATCAGGAAGCGATTTGGATGGAGAGTGAAATGAGAGACCCTGCCGCCCGGTTACTCAACAGCGATAGGATGAGGGGAGATTTAAAAGGGAATATCCATATGTATTCCGGACAAGCTAATACAACGATTCCCTTATTTCAGAAAGCAACCTTGCAAGCCGGGGCTAAGTTTACCTGGGTAAACCTGGATAACAATGCCCTTTATCAAAACGATCGCCAAAAGGGGTGGCAAACGAATTATGGCTTAAGCAACTCTTACGATTACAGCGAGAATATCAATGCTGCGTATATTCAGGCAAATGCACAGACCGGCTCTTTTAATCTGGAAGCCGGGTTACGGCTGGAGCAGACGCGTATTAGCGGTGTGCATCATCCTTCGGACGTGGCTTTGCGGGATTCTTCCTACAGGGATACTTACCTGCATCTGTTCCCGACTTTGACGGTTCGGTATAATTTTCCGGGAACGGAAAACAGCTTTTCGGTTTTATACAACCAGCGGATTGTCCGCCCCAATTACCGGGATTTAAGTCCCTTCAATTATATATGGGATGAATATACCCGGTCTACCGGAAACCCGGATTTGCGTGCCGAACTGACGGACAATATAGAATGGACCTATATTCATAAGCGGATGTACCGTGCCACGCTTTTCTTTTCGCATACCAAAGACCCGATAATGCAGAACATCGAACTGTTGGACAATGATGTGGCGGTGGTCTATCCTGAAAACTTTAAAAACAACCTGCGCATAGGGGTAAGGCTGGATGCCGGCAACCTCATCCGGCTGAAAGCCTGGCGCATGACGGCAAATGCGACTTGCTTTTATAGCCTGTATAAATGGGAAGAGTTTGGCAAGGCCATCGAAAAAAAACTTTTTACTCCTTCTGCCAGTATAAACAACCAGTTCACTTTTCCTTACGGATGGAATGCGGAATTATCCGGTTTCTATAACGGCAGGATGGCTATCGGACAAGCTACGGTAAAACCTCATTATTCCGTATCGGCAGCCATACAAAAGAAGGTGTGGGGCGACAGGCTTACTTTGCGGCTGTATGCCAACGATTTGTTCCAGAGCAACCGCCAGGATTTGGAAATGACGCTGGTGGGAAACAGGGGAGAGGCTTCTACCCGGCAGTTTAATGATTACCGTTGCATCGGCATTTCCGTTTCCCTTTATTTGAAACAGGGGAAGGCTTCTGAAAAAAACAGGCGTGATACCACAATCGACCAGAGCAAAAGAATATCTTTGTAGAAGAAGTGCGGCTTATGAAATCGAAATATAGTTTATGGATGCCTTTGCTGATGGCATTTTTCGCTTGCTGTTGCATATGGATCATTACGGATATGGCTTATGGCGTCCGTATGTGGGAAATAAGTGGGGCCGGCTGGATTAAACGGTTGGAGGCGCTTGCCGTAATGTTTTTGTCCGGTATATTCTCTTATATTTTCTTTTGCCGGATAGCCAACTGTTTCCTTGGGAAAAAGAAGGGTAACAACCTGTTTTTACGGATACAGGAATATGGAATCGTATTTGTTTTTATCCTGCTTGTAGTGAATGCAGCTCTGTTTGTTGTATTCATTTATATCAACCGGGCCGGTTTCCGCTGGGGGGAAGTGCTTCTGATAAACACGGCGGCTGTTCCTCTTTTCCTGTTCTATTATATCTTAATCCGGGATCATATCCTTTTCACAAAATATACGGAGAGCACTCTCCAGCTGGAGAAAGTCAGAGTAGACCATCTGGAAAGTGAACTGAAATTGCTGAAAGCGCAATACCATCCCCATTTCCTTTTTAATGCGCTCAATACCGTATATTTCCAGATAGACGAGGAGAATGAGGAAGCGATAGAAACGATTGATTTGCTTTCGAGCCTGTTGCGTTACCAGCTTTATGATATAAACGGGCAGGTCCCGGTTCACCGCGAAATGGACTACCTGCAAAACTATATCCGGTTCCAGAAACTCCGTATGACGGAACGCCTGCAATTGCAATGCTACATAGACCCAGCATTGCAGGAGCAGACCATCCATCCGTTGCTTTTCCAACCTTTGTTGGAGAATGCGTTTAAATATGTTGGTGGAGATTATAAGCTGAATGTGGATATCCGCCCGGAAGGAAATGCAATCCACTTTAAGGTTATGAACTCGGTTGCTTTGACGGATGTTCTTGAAAAAGAAAAGAAAGGCATCGGCATCGAGAACCTGAAAAGAAGATTGGACTTGCTCTATCCGGGTAAACACGAACTGACAATCAGGCTGGATGACCATGAATATGCCGTAGATTTAATTATTGAACTTTCTGAATGATATGGAAATAAAATGTATAATCACAGATGATGAGCCGATTGCACGGAAAGGCTTGAAAAGGTATATCGGCAAGATTGATTATCTGACGGTAATCGGCGAATGCGAAGATGCCATACAGTTGAATACGATGTTGCAATCTGTCCAACCGGACCTTTTGTTTCTGGATATTGAAATGCCGCACCTGACGGGACTGGAATTTCTTGCCAGCCTGCGGAATCCTCCGAAAGTGATTATAACTTCTGCTCATAAGGAATATGCTTTGCAGGGTTTCGAACTCGATGTGGTGGACTATCTGCTCAAACCAATCCCTTTCCAACGTTTTCTGAAAGCTGTGAATAAGGTTCATGCGCTTATGGAGGGCGAGTTGCCGGAGAAAGAAAAGGAAGATGAATATATCTTCGTAAAAAGCGAAAAGCAGCTTAAAAAGATTTATCTGAAAGAGATTCTGTATGTCGAGAGCATGGAGAACTATATCATTATCCATACCCTTTCATCCAAAGAAATTGTAAATACCCGTTTGAAGTCTGTTCTTGCTTCGCTTCCGGAGAAATATTTTTTGCAGGTGCACCGCTCGTATGTGGTAAACCTTTCGCAGATAAAAGCAATCGAAGGGAACCAGCTTCTTATAGCCGGCGATAAAATACCGGTTACCCGCACCCTGCGCGAGCAGGTCTATAAAGCAATCATAAACAACCGCCTGATTTCAAAATAAATACCAGACATACATAATTTATCATTTTGGACTTGGAATGTGATTAAGCCCTAAGACTAAATCTCTATATTTGCGATTCAATAAAACAATCGCATATGATAACAAAAATCCGGATGGCGAGCCAGCAGTTGGTGCATCCTCAGTTCAGTTCACCGAAAGACTTAGTTGCATATATGGGTGCCATGCAGGCGCAGGAGTATACAATGGCGAAATGGGCTGTAGGTATCCGGCTGAAATCGGCAACCCTTCGGACGGTGGAGGATGCGATAGCGAAAGGGGAGATTTTACGGACGCATGTGATGCGGCCTACCTGGCATTTTGTGGCAGCGGAAGATATTCGCTGGATGCTACGTCTTTCTTCGGAACGCATACGAAGGGCTTATAATTCATATATAAGTGGTCGCAAACTCGAAATATCGGAGGAACACAGCATCCTGGCAAGCGATTTGATTGTAAAATCACTGGAAGGAGGAAAAAGTTTAACCAAGAAAGAAATCGAACAGGTATTGAGCCAGGCGGGAATATTAACCGATGATACCCGTATCCGCCGTTTCCTCGCTTTTGCAGAGATCGAAGGAATTGTATGTAGTGGGCCCGATAAGGGGAAGGAGATTACGTATGCGTTATTGGACGAACGTGTACCCGCTATTCCCGAACTGACCAAGGAAGAATCGCTTGCGAAAATTGCCAGGGTTTATTTCCGAAGCCATTCACCGGCAAGCCTGAATGATTTTGTCTGGTGGTCCGGACTGTCTGTTACCGAAGCAAGGCAGGCCGTCGCATTGATAGAAGGAGAGTTGCTGACCGACCGTTTTCAAGAGGAAAAGTTGTTTGTACATGAAACTTGGGGAACGGTCCGCTCTGCTAAAAACGTTCTTCATCTTTTGCCCTCTTATGATGAGTTTCTGATTAGTTATAAAGACCGTACGGTAGTCCTTGCATCCGAGCACCACCCGAAAGCCTTTAATTCCTGGGGCATCTTTTATCCCGTTATCCTGCATAACGGCAGAATAACAGGCAATTGGAAAAAGTCTTCCGCAAAGAAGGGGGTGGATGTGTCATGCTCGTTTTTCGACGGATATACATGCGAAGATGAAGCCTTACTTGCCGGTGCGATGGAACGATACCGGAAGTTTATACATGCTAAATAAAAAGAATGGACAGGTTCAGAGTATTTGCATAATATCTTTCCAGCCTGATACTCTTTGGTAGCTTTTATCTTCTACATATATGTTATGCGGTTGGGTAAATAGCAGCTTTCTGCCTTCAAAAGTGCTGAGGTTCTTTAAATGGTCGTCAATCATAATATCGCCTTTGATGCTGTCTTTACGACCGCAGAATATCATTTGCTCCCAACCGATAAACGGATAGTGTTCGTTTAGCCATTCCTGTTTTTCTGCCAGGCTTTGGGGAAACTCGGTGGCGGAAGAGACAATCAGTACTTTATATTTGTCATTTAAATACTTCAAACCTTCCGTACTGTCTGCTATAACCGGGGCTGTCCTGAAAAATCCTTTGCTTCGTACATGAGATTGGCTGTTAGGAAAAGCGTCCATTTCTGAAATACCGTATAAACTGTCTTTGTCTAACCGGATACCGGATGTTTTGTATTCAAAATTGATGAATTGGGTATACACATCTGCCAGTACGCCATCCATGTCTACTAAAATCTGTTGTTTCATATTTTTTGATTTATTAATAGTTGAATAATTACTTTTCTTTGTTTAAAGTCATCTTCCTGGAATTTCCTTTTTGCGGCATCCTGTTATACTTTGCGGTTTCTTTGCTTATTGAAAATGATATTATGCAAAATACCGCAAGTAGAGTATGAACGTTGCAAAAATCTTTCGATTTTCCTTCTAATATTATATATATTTGCGGAAATATGCAATATCTTACATTTGAAAAACATGCTGAAAGAAGAAAGACATCAATATATTTTAAACCGTTTGAATACACATGGACGGGTTTATATTACATCCCTGAGTGAAGAATTAAGCATTTCGGATGATACATTGCGAAGGGATTTGATAGAGCTGGATAAGCAGGGGATACTGACTAAAGTATACGGAGGTGCAATTGCTAAATCCGGCATTTCGGTCGAATTCCTGGATCGTCTGAATACAGGTATTGCGGGAAAGCAGGAAATAGCCGCAAAAGTGGTTCCTTTATTCCGTCAGGGGGATGTGTTATTGATAGACGGAGGGACTTCCGGTTTGGAAGTAGCCCGGCGGATTCCGGATAATCTTGAAATAACTGTTTATACGAATAGTTTTCCGATAGTAAATGTATTAATGAATCATCCCAAACTGGAACTGATATTTTTAGGGGGGAAGGTGTTTGCTTCTTCTCAGGTTACTGTGGGTGTTTCCGTATATCAGGCTTTACAGACTGTACGGCCGGATTGGTTAGTACTTGGTATCTGTAGTATACATCCACAATTGGGAATAACAGATCCTGACAGGGAAGAATCGATGGTGAAGCGGTTGATGGTAGAGCGGGCACAGAAACGTATTGTGTTGGCAGACAGCTATAAGTTGAATACAGCCGAAACCTATCATATTGCTTCTTTGGAAGATATCGATTATCTGGTTACCGAGGATAGTAAAGTGGATTTTATAAAACAGAACTGGCAGGGATTTTCTTTTACGGTTTTATAATGATGTTTCCTACAACATTAACGAAGCGCAGACTTATGCGGATCATATTTTAATAATAGCCCGCGTAAACCTGCGCTTTCTGTACTATCAGTGTTTGCTGATAACTTTATGAGATAGAATTAATCATTACATTCTTTGTGCAGTTCTTTGCTTATTCTCATGGCACAGAAGTTCGGACCGCACATTGTACAATATTCCCCGTCTGTTACTGCACTTTCCTTATAATATTGCATAGCACGTTCTGGGTCTAAAGACAGATTGAACTGGTCTTTCCAACGAAATTCAAAACGGGCTTTACTCAACGCATTGTCGCGAACCTGTGCTCCGGGATGTCCTTTGGCGAGGTCGGCTGCATGGGCTGCAATTTTATATGCGACAACTCCGGTGCGGACATCTTCTTTATTCGGCAGGCCAAGATGTTCTTTGGGAGTAACATAGCAAATCATAGCAGTTCCGTGCCATGCAATTTGTGCGGCGCCGATGGCAGATGTGATATGGTCGTAACCGGGTGCAATATCTGTCGTAAGCGGGCCTAACGTATAGAAAGGTGCATTATGGCAGGCATATTGTTGTTCTTTCATATTTTCGTGGATTTTATTCATGGGAACATGGCCCGGACCTTCAATGATTACTTGTACAAACTGTTCCCAAGCGATATTGGTCAATTCTCCCATCGTATGTAATTCTGCAAATTGAGCTCTATCGTTTGCATCATAGATAGAACCGGGACGAAGTCCGTCGCCAATCGATACTGCAATATCGTATGCTTTCAGTATTTCGCAGATTTCAGCAAAATGTGTGTACAAGAAGTTTTCTTCGTTGTGTATCTGCATCCATTGGGCCATGATGGAACCACCGCGGGATACAATGCCAGAAAGGCGTGTACGGGTAAGTTCGACATGTTTTTTCAGTAATCCGGCATGGATGGTAAAATAATCGACTCCTTGTTCGGCTTGTTCGATTAGTGTATCCCGGTAGATATCCCAGTTCAGGTCTTCTACACGGCCGTCCACTTTTTCGAGCGCTTGGTAAATAGGAACAGTACCCATTGGCACTGGGCAGTTACGGATAATCCATTCGCGTGTTTCATGAATGTTCTTTCCGGTAGATAAGTCCATTAACGTGTCGCCTCCCCATTTGCAACTCCAGATGGCTTTCTCTATTTCCTCGCTAATGCCGGAAGAGAGGGCGGAGTTGCCGATATTCGTATTTATTTTAACCAGGAACTTCTTTCCGATAATCATCGGTTCAGCTTCCGGGTGGTTGATATTGGCGGGGATAATGGCACGTCCGGCAGCAATTTCTTTGCGGACAAAATCCGGTGTGATATAAGATTTGAGCCCGAGCGCTTCAATCTGTTGATTTTCGCGGATCGCTACATATTCCATTTCCGGAGTGATGATACGCCGCTTGGCATAATACATCTGTGTAATGTTTTTGCCCTCTTTTGCGCGGTAAGGCAGATGCCGTTTCGGAAAACGGATACTATCCAGTGAGGAGTCTGCCAAACGTTGACGGCCGTATTCGGAAGAGAGTTCGGACAATTGTACCAGGTCTTTTCTCTTTCCGCACCATTCTTCACGGATGCGAGGGATTCCAGCATTGATATCGATTGCTATTTTAGGGTCGGAGTAGGGACCACTGGTATCGTACACGATAACCGGGTTGTTCTTCTTAAATACTTTTTCTCCGTTTTTCTCAATGGTAACGGTGTCTAATAGTTTGATTTTACGCATTCCCACTTGGATTTTATTGATTTCGCCGGGGATATATATTTTTTCCGACGAAGGGTAGGTGATGCGCATGCTTTTCTTGTTTGCCATATGCTGTTTGTTTGAATATTTTATCTGTTATATTATTTTACTATTTTCTGAATGAAACGACGTGTTTCTTCTATTGGATTCTCAGCCTGGATGATTGCACCGGAAACGGCTATGCCCGTGATGCCTGTTTCCATCAGAGGCCTGACATCTTCCAGTTCGATTCCTCCGATTGCAAAGATGGGGATTTGAATACCTGCTTCTTCACATTGCCGTATTATTTTACGGTAACCTTCCAATCCCAGAATAGGGCTTAATTTCTTTTTTGTTTCTGTAAAGCGGTAAGGACCTAAACCGATGTAAGAGGCCCCGGCTTTGTCTGCCAGTACGATGTCCTCAAATGTATTGGCTGTAGCTCCGATAAAGAATGGAGGTTGCGGATGGTGGTTGGCTACAATCTGCCATGCTTCGGCAACCGGAATATCTTTTTTCCCCAGATGTACTGCGTGGGCTCCGGATGTTAAGGCTATATCCACACTATCGTCGATACAGCAGATACAACTGTTGCCGGATATTTCTTTTGTATATAGAGCCGCTTTCCGGGCATCTTCAGGATTCAGGGTGTCTTTCATTCGGAGCTGAACCCAGTCGCAACCGCCTTCTATTACCATCTTTATTTCTTCAAGCTCCGTATATTTTTCTGTTCTGTGGGTAATGAACATCAACCGGCTGCTTTGTGAGAAATCCACATAACGGGGAGTGCCCCCAAACGTAGTTAATATATTTTGTTTATTCATATCTGGAATTGTTTGTATCGTTCTATAATCGAATTTGAATCTTTCTCCGTGGGCTGATTTCCCCACAAGGCTCCCAATACGGCAAAACCTCCGAAATTAATTTCTTTGAGTAAGGGAATCGTAGTACTATCCAAACCTCCGAGAGCAATTACTTTTTCATTGATAATCCCTTTCCCGGATGCCTCTTTCAGTTTTTCCAGCGGGAAATTGCTTGGGTATCCTTCTTTTGATATACTATCGAAAATGGGACTCAGGAATACATAATCGAATCCCTTGCTTTCCTCTACTTCTTGCAGCGAATGGCAGGAGCGGCTCAGGTTCCCTTTGAAGTTTGCCGGTATGCGGTTATTGCGGCGGTTTATGTGCAAACCTGCTACAGGATTGTTTTCTGCCAGATTAAAACAGTCGTGCAGAATGATGCGGTTGTGGAATTCCGGACGGATCGTATCGATTAATTGCATTAACTCTTTTTCGGAACATTCCGGTTTACGTAGATGCAGATATTGCAGGCCTTCTTCAAAAAGACGAGTGATTATCTTTCCTTCTCCGGGGAAAAAATCAGGATATGTTATTACAATCAGTTTTTTCATCTTTCTATTTTAATTAAAGGCACAGGGGCGAAGAAATGATTGAGCGGACCGTGTCCATGCCCTGTTTTTACATTCGCTCCTTCGGATAAGGCGGTTGTAATATATTGTTTTGCCATCCGCACAGCTTCCTGCAAATCCTTGCCGAGAGCCAGATAAGCGGCTATGGCAGAAGATAATGTGCAACCGGTCCCGTGTGAATTAAATGTATCTATAGCCGGAACAGCAAAACGTATAGGGGCTTGATCCTTTATGTATAGAATATCAGCCATTTCTTCTTTGCCGAGATGCCCGCCTTTCATCAAAAGGGCATTACATCCCATTTCCATCAGGCGGTAAGCGGCTGTTTCCATTTCTTCCTCATTCCGGATGGTCATCCCCGAAAGAAAAGCGGCCTCGTCTATATTCGGCGTAACTAATGTAACGCGTTTAAATAGCTCTCTGGTAATGATATCGATAGTGTCGTCTTCCAATAGCTTACTACCGCTGGTTGAAATCATAACCGGGTCTAAAACTATTTTGGCCGGCTTGAACGTATCGATAGCGGAAATAACTACTTGTGCAGCTTCTTTATTATGAAGCATACCGATTTTTACGGCATCTACTATTATATCTTCAAAAACAGCATGAATCTGCCCTTCCAGAATCTCTGGTATAATAGCTTGTATTCCTCTTACTCCCTGCGTATTTTGCGCGGTGATGGAGGTTATAGCCGAAGTTCCATAAACTCCCAATGCAGAAAAGGTCTTAATGTCTGCCTGTATTCCGGCACCACCTCCACTGTCAGAACCCGCTATTGTAAGTGCAACGGGATAACGAAATGTTGTTTGCTTGCTCATTTTACATACGAAAGGAGGGAATAAGCCTAATCTGTCTTTTTCCTACGGCAGCATTACCTGCTTCAGGTTCATAGGGTATAATCTCAGCCCGTTTACAGTATGGCACCCCTTTCGCCGGCAAAGGTAAAAAGTTTGGTAAGAGTAAACAAAAGAGATGTGTTAAATTTAAGACTATATATTACTGTTTTAATGAATAATCCGCATTAAAAGGCTTCTGTCATATTCATGTAAACCTGTACTCCGGATTCTCCAACGCCTTTGCCAATATCAAGCCGGAAGTTTTTACCGGGTTGCATTTGGAAACGAATACCGGCCCCGAAGTTGAATTTCCATTTATTCCAGTCGAAAGGAGTTTCACCGATGGTTGCAGTTCCTCCCCATACAACAAAGCCGCATTTTGCCCAGAAATTACCGCTCTTATATTTTTCCATCGAGCCTAACATATGGCGATATTCCACAATGCCATATGCCATAGATTTATCTCTGTACTTACCTATATAATATCCGCGTAAGTCGAAAGGAGAACCGAATGTCGGTAATTCGGAGTAGGGGATATCTCCGAATCCTATCTGGGTTTTAGCAATCCAGGCAAGAGTGCTTCGGGGACGGAATATGTTTTTGAATTGGCGGTATTCTAATTCTAATATTTCATAATTATAGGCTCCTCCCAAGTATTTACCGAATAATTTAAAATTGGTACTGAGTAATAGGCCTCGCGAAGGGGTTGCCACGTCGTCGCGGGTATCGTATTGCACTAATCCTCCGATTCCCACATTGAGATATTTACTTTTATATTTAAGGAAATAGGGATCTTCTGCCATTTCCGGGTTGATATCTGTTGTGTTGGTAAAGTTCAGGTCGAACAGGCCTCCTACATAAAAGTTAGGACGGATTTCCCATACGAAGCGTGGATATAATTGAAAATAGCTGCGATGGTATTTTGTAGTAGAGTCGCTTCGTAAAGTATTGTCCGCCTCTTCTATACCGATTCCATAATAATGTGCCGGCTCATTTCTGTATCCATAATTGGCATAAATACGAAATTTATTCTCATTAAAGAAAAATGTTCCTGCACCGGCTACTACAATTGTTCCGTTAACGGAAAGATTTAAACCTACAGGAAGAAACGAACGTTGTGAGATTGTATCCCGTTTATTCATTTTGAAACTTGCCAATACGGCACCTCCAACACCGAAAGAGGCTTCCGGAGTATAGGAGGGACCTCCTAAAATCGACCACCAGACAGGTTTATGAGCACGAATCGAATCTTTTCGTTGTTGTTTATAATATCTCTTTAGCTGCTTTTCATTCAACTTACGTCCATCAACGAAAATTTCTTTCTGGGAGGTAGTATCGACTGTAGTAGTTTGTTCTTGTGCGCTGATACTTAGGGCAGAAGCAAATAGAATTACTCCTGTATATACAATAAGATGTTTTAACATTTTTACCTATCTGGTTGATTTTGAGGCAAAAGTACTAAAAAAAATGAGGTTTTATATTCGTTTTCTCTTTTTTTGAAAAAAAATTCTCTCTACCTTTGAACCAAATTACTAATGTCGCTGTTATAATAGTGTAAAAAGTTTAGGAAGCATCCTAAACATAATTATGTTAGTAGTAGTATTTGTTTTTTCATATAAGTAGAGTTTGTTATTTGTTTGGTCCGTATGTAACTGGGAAGTTGTATACGGGCTTTTTTTATGTTCTGCATGATAAATAATCTATGGTAGCAGATAGGAGTATCCCAACGGTATAGCATACCATATCCGACCATAGGAATCCATGTCCAAGGATTAATGATCCAAGCATGGTACTTCGCACAATATTTATCCAGTCTGCTTGGTATAATTGACTAATCTCTATACAATAGGAAAATAATAAAGCCCCTGTGGTGGCTTTAAGAATAGAAATTGGGGAGAAAAGAAAACGTAATGCCAAATATACCATGGCAGCCCAAAGTGTATCGCCAGAGTACTCCGCGATACACTTTGGTAACACATCACCATACTTTCGGGATGCAAGCCCTGCCAAAATAATGAGAAAAGTGGCAGCCAGATAAATCCAACGTTTCATAACATGAGTGACCCTTCAAGTTCTTATCTCTTATTTAAGAAACGTTTTGCCAAATACTTTCGTATTGGTTCATCATAGAATTTCAAGCATAGATAAGCTATCAATATATTCCATGCGTAAACGCCCAGAGCAACTTGCCAAGTCTGATTGAATGTGAAAAGTTGATTTTTAATCAACCATGCATAGAATAAATACATGAATGGATAATGTATTACATAAAGAGGATAAGAGATATCTCCTAAGAACTTGCATACCTTAGTGGAGCTCTTATCTGTAGTACTTCCCGATGCCCCTATCCAAACAAGAATAGGAAAAGCTACGATAATACAAAATGCTTCATAAATGCCATTAGCGCAGATTGGTTCAGAACCTTCTAAATAAGGTACTGAGAACAAGGTAATCAATATTGCCGTACATATCCAGAATGCACCTCTAACCTTAATAGGCTTAAAATTACGCGATAAAAGCATACCCATAGAGAAAGGAAAAAGCATTCTCAATAATCCGCCAACAAAGTTTATTCCATCCAATGTCCAGCCAACTCCAATGTTTCCATAACCAGAGACGTCGGTGATAGCAAATGTAGCCAGTCCAGCTCCCAATAATACGACAAGTACAGTTAAAGCTTTAGTAGATAAACGACGAATGAATAGGGCATAGAGGATATTACCTATATATTCAAAGAACAATGACCAACAAGGTCCGTTCAATGGAAACATTTCACCATTTCCACGAACTTCATAACCAACGCCCGGCATTGCAGGAATAAAAAGTATCGTACAAAGCAGAGATAACATTATCATTGATATGGCAATGTGTGTTCCATCCCATTGCACAGACCCTTGAATACAGAAGGTAATAGCACCCAGAACGGCACCCATAATGACCATAGGATGAAGACGTATCAAACGGCGTTTGAAAAACTCTTTCATTGTGAAATTTTTACTCCAGCGATCGTCATAAGCGTAACTGATAACGAAACCTGAAAGGATAAAGAAAAAATCCACGGCTAAATATCCGTGATTGAAGTTTTCAATTGTAGTACCGCCTGCAAAAGCATAGCCTTCGAATACATGATACCACATGACCATAAGAGCTGCCACGCCACGGAGCCCATCCAGAAGATCATAATGTGATTTGGTATCTGCAAAAGCTGCTGAAGAAATTTTTGACATCTGTTTTTTGTATTGCTTAGTAAATGTTTTCAACGGCAAATATACAGTTTGTAATACAAAGTTCTTTTGTCCGAAAGTAAAAAAGGCCGGCAAACATCTGTTTTTTGTATATACTCGATTTATAAAAGACCCTAATTATACACTTTTGCATATAATAAACTCGATTAAACATACTAAATGGCAACTGTTTTTACTGTTTGGTTAAAAAATATGTATAATATAAAAATGGGAAATGTCTTTCTTTTAGAATTGTAGTCCAAATTGAAACTTGAAATTGTAATTGGACTATTTTTGTGAATATTTCTTGTTCAAAATGAAATGCTAGTTTATTTATATCCGAATGAATGTATATTTTTACGCAGAATTCTAATATAAAAAAGTATGGAGAAGCTAACCTTTGTAGAACTGGAAGAGTTAAATAGATATATAGTTTATAGAGACTGTTTCCAAAGTGTCTTATCAATTGTAAATGTAGATTGTCATCCTAATGTACGTGGGTTGAAAGTCGAACGTACATCTCCAATGAGATTGAATGCTCTTATAATGAACTTGGTTTTGGAAGGCACCGCTAAAATTCGTTTAGATTATCTTCCTTATTCTATTAGTACAAACGATTTTGTAACGATTATGCCGACTCATGTTTACCAATTGGATCAGGTTAGTGATGATTATAGGGCTATACTTCTTATTGCTTCTAAAGATTTTTTTAAGGAGTGTTCTGATATGGGGAAGTATCCGTCACTTGTTAGTGATATGGCAATAAGAAAGAACCCATGTATACGATTGGAACCGGAAGAAGCGGAAAGGTTAGCCGAATGTTTTAATATAATAAGATGTAAAATGAGTGAACATACTCATTTTTATCAGAAGGAGATGGTCGAGATTGCTTTCTTAGCTTATTGGCTGGAATTAGCAAATATCTTTATTAAAAAAGATGATAAACTCATTAAACCTCGATTGAACCGCAAGGAAGAATTATTTGAACGATTTGTTAATTTGTTATATGAAAACAATAAGGAGGAACATCAGGTTACATTTTATGCAAATAAATTGTTTATAACCCCTCAATACTTGTCGCTGATACTTAAGGAGCTTACAGGCAAGTCTGCAAGTAAATGGATTGATGATGCATTAATCATGGAAGCTAAAATGTTATTAAGAGCACCTCAAATAACCGTACAACAAGTAGCCGATCAGCTTCATTTTTCTGACCAGTCTACTTTTGGGAAGTTTTTTAAGAAACATATGGGGATTTCCCCAATGGAGTATCGTAGGTCTTAAATCAATTCTAAGCCTTTCTGGTTTGTTTTTGGCCCAGCCAAAAACAATTTGGAGATAAAGGTTAATGGTTACAAACTTTCGTTATGTCGACAGTGAACCCTTCGTTTGAGGGCATGAATTTTCCTTTTTGTTTAAGGAATTCAATTAATTCGTCGATATTCATATTTTCCGCAGAACAGGTGTAAAAACGTTGATCTTTGCCGAATTTCATAATGATAGCCTCTTTTAATGTTTCTTCCGTATAGCTATTCCCTTCCATCATATGAAGGACTTCATGTGCATGTAATTGTTCCATATTTTTATTAATAAATTATTTGAAGACAAAAATAGATAGTTTGTGTAACTTAAACTGTAATAAATATGACAGCCCAAGTGTATGTCTTGGTTTATTCTTGACGAAAACTTACGTTAACATTATTCTTCTCCTTCCAATTCTTTGATTTCTTTGTTAAGGAATACAGACAAAATCGTTCGTAAGACTACAATACCACCTAAAATCGCTAATTCATTAAGAGTCGGTTCCAATACTGTTTTTAAAATATCCGAAGCGATTAGGAATTCCAGTCCTAAAAGTAAATAAGTACCGAATACGGCTCTTAGTTTCCGGATGTCGGTTACCGAGTAATTTCCTGTAAATCTTTTCAGTTCATTTTTCAGGAAAGAAATAATTCCGATTAATGCACCATAGGTTACAATAAGAAGACTTGTAACACTTATTATTGTTGCCAGTAGATTTAAAAAATGAGTGAGCATATATCTGTTTTATAAAAGCAACAGGTTATATGAATGATTTGTTCAGAATATTTTATCGTAGAAGATTGAACAAAATAAAAGTATGTTTCAGTATTGTTTTTTTGCATCTCGGTTAAAAGTTTGTTTCTCCATAGGATAGGATTACGTATGTTTACCAATAAAATAGATATTGTACAACCAAATACCTGAGATCTATGATATTATATAACTCAATTATATTTTATGCTAGTTGTATTGTCGAACGTCTTGGCTGTGATAGTCCAGACGTTCTTTTATTGATTAGAGCTTATCAGATACAAGAAAACGTAATATTTTGGTTCAGTGTTACTGTTTAACTGTTTTAATCCTGTTTTTTTCTGTTTCGGTTAGAAATGTCTTTCGATAAAAAATAAAGTTATATACGTTTGTAACGTAAAAGATTTATCCCTATCACATCATAGACAAAGAGAACTATCGTTTATAAAACTTAGATTTCTCATTTTGAATATAGGCGTCTGGGCTGCGATAGTCCGGGCGTTCTTTTATTTAAAGCCTATGGAACTTTGATTGCTGGTATTATGACCATAGAGTAAAGAATTGTTTCTTGTTTAAAGGGGTAAAAATATGAAACAAAAAAAGGTGTATCTGATTATAAATTACACAGGTACACCTTTTTTTCTTATAGAAAAATTTTATAGTCCGCTGAAATCCACATCATTGAATAGTAATGACGGGATACGCCAACTAGAGGAAGTTCTCGGGTCGTTGCCAACTTCTGCCAGATTATTCCATAAAGAAATCATATTACCGGTGACGTTCATTTCGGAGATTGGCTGTGTCAATTTTCCATTCTCAATAAGGAAACCTTCTACACCATAAGAGAAATCGCCGGTGCTGCTGTTACTGTTTCCTCCATTGAAACCTGTAATAAAAATACCCTTGTTGACCGAAGCGACCAGCCCATCCGTATTATTATTCCCCATCTCCATTGTAAAGATAGATGGAGAAGCGATAGTCGGTTCAATCTCCATTTTATTGGCAGAATAGGTATCAATGTAATAAGTTTTCAATACGCCGTTTTCAAAAACAGGCATACGTTTCGTTGCAATACCTTCACCATCGAAATAACGGGCACCAGCCGATTTGATAAGATGCGGTTCGTCAATCAATGTCATTTTATCGCCCAATACTTTCTGATTCAATTTATCCAGCAAGAATGAATTTTTTTGTTGGATGGAAGAGCCATACAGGGCATCGATAATCGGTGAAAGCAAGTTGGATGAATTCATATTATCGACAACCATCCGGTACTTGCCGGATGCTACTTTCTTTTGGCCTAATTTGCGAAGAACGCGTTCAAGGGCTTTTCCTCCCAGTCCTTCTTTTACCAATGTATCGTAGTAAAGAGAAGAATCATACCAATAAGATTCTGGGCGGGCATCTCCTTCGCCTTTGATACTGATGCTTGCTGACAGTCCGAAAGATGAAGACGCAGTTTCTCCTTCGAAACCGTTGCTTGCTACCATATACTTAAAATTCTTTTCATCGCTATAGGATGAATTTGCAGAAATGAGACGCTCGTCTTTTCCCATCATTTCGTTGCATACATTCATGGCAAGCGCTACTTTGTCGTCCGGTTGTATGGAATCGAATTTCGGGTCGATTAATTGGAGGTCTGCTCCATTACCTTTATAATAACGGGATGCATCCGGTAAGGTACGGGCTTTGTCTTCTGCAAGAAAACGGGTAGATTCTATACCGTTACGAATAAATGCTTCCAATTCTTTTTTGTCCAGGCGGTTTGTTGAAATAGCACCGAAACGTCCGTCTACAAACAACTGGATAACCAGATTGTTCTCAGAAGCTTGCTGCAAACGGTCTATTTTCATATCCCGAACCTCGATCGAACTGCTTGAACCATTATAAAGACTTACACGCGAGGCCTGGCAACCGTTTTTCAGGGCAAATTCCATTGCCCATTGTGCCAGTTTCTTATTATCGTTTGTTATCATAATCTTGTCAATTTAACTGTGATTTATGTCCCTTTTTAATTTTCACCTCCTACAGTAAGTTTACTTACCAGTGCAGACGGCATACCGCAGGTTACCGGGCAGGATTGTCCGTCTTTTCCGCAGGTCCAGGTTCCATTATCCATTTTATAATTGTTTCCAACCATTGTAATGTCTGCCAAAGCTCTCGGACCATTACCGATGATATTGATATCTTTGATCGGTTGTGTCAGTTTACCGTTTTCAATCAGGTAACCGTCTTTTACAAAGAAAGTAAAGTCACCGGCACCAATCTGAACCTGGCCGTTCGTAAAGCTGGATGCATAGATACCTTTCTTTACGGTAGAAATCATCTCTTCTTCTGTAACGTTGCCTGCTTCCATATAAGTTGCACGCATACGTGGGATAGGCATTTGGCGGAATGATTCACGACGGCCGTTTCCTGTAGATGGTATACCATAGTACTTGGCACTGATACGGTCGTGCAGATAGCTGGTAAGAATACCTTCTTTTACAATATAAGTTTTCTGTCCCGGCGTACCTTCGTCGTCAATATTAACCGAACCGCGGTTGAAAGGAATTGTACCGTCATCTACAACATTAATATGCTCGTTGCATACTTTCTTGTTGAGCTGGTCGGAGAAGATGGATGTGTTTTTGCGGTTGAAATCTGCTTCGAAAGCATGCCCGATTGCTTCATGCAACAAGATACCAGAACCGCCGGCACCCATAACCACCGGCATTTCGCCTCCTTTCGGTTTAATAGCCTGGAAAAGAATAGATGTTTTATCTACTGCTTCTTTTGCAACTTCGTCAATCACTTCGTCAGTCAGAAATTCCGCACCCATACGAAATGCTCGGGAAGCATACGAGTTTTCTATTTTCCCATTATCTTCCATAATGCAGACAGCACCCAATGTAACCATCGGGCGGTAATCATAATACATCTGTCCTTCGGAGTTGCAGAATAAAATATGCGAAGTAGAGTCTCCAAGGGAAGCCATTACTTTATGTACCCGTTTATCTAAAGCGAATATTTTATCATTCAGTTTTTGCAGGTAAGGCTTTTTCTCGCTAACAGCCATTTCGTCCCATGGGGTCTGAACCGTATAATAGTTCTGCGCGATAGGTTCTTCCGTCAGATTAACCGGAGTTTTGGGAGTCGAGCCTGTTGCAATCCGTGCAGCCGTACGTGCTGCATTCAGCATTTCATCCAGTGTTACATTTTCCACATAAGCGTATCCGGTTTGGTCGCCTGCCAGAACACGAACTCCCATACCAAAATCGATATTGGAAACGGCACGGTTTACTTCACCGTCCTGCAGTCCGATACTGTTCCGGTAAGAATGTTCAAAGAAAAGGTCAGCATAATCGCCACCTTTTTCAAGAGCGGCAGCCAAAACTTTTTTCATATCACTTTCACTAACCCCGAAGTGGTTAGTTGCGAATGAGATACCGGCAGCTTTACTCGCTGCATTGTCCATGCAACTTCCTAAGAAAGAAGGAGCAGCTAATGAGCCAAGCATAACCATACCTCCTGTTTTAATAAAATCACGTCTGTTGAATTTCATATAATTGTTATTCTAAATTGACTTTGTTTTCGCCCATTGCATTACGTTTGCCGGTGGGCGTTGCGCCAATAATTCTTTCTTCATGAAGTCCATATAAGGAGCTACATGCCGGAAGAATTTCTTGTATCCTTTACATAAATAATTTAAACCGGGTTCGCCGTTTGCCGTATGGATAAAGCGGTTTTTAGGACACTCCCCGTTGCAAGCAAAAAGGAAATCACATTCCTTGCATTGAGTGGGCAACTTATCGTATTTATCGGCTCCGAACTTCAATTGATTTTTACTATACATCATTTCTGTAAGAGTTTGTGTATAGATATTTCCAAGTTTATATTCCGGAAAAACGAAATGGTCGCAAGTATAAACATCTCCATTGAACTCCATTACTCCGGCATGCCCGCATGTCCGTGCCAGTGTGCATACCCCCGGTTGTTCGCCGACCCAGTTCGCTAATGTGGAGTCGAATAATTGGATATAATAGTTTCCGACATCTTCTTTCAGCCATTCATCGAATACTGCACAAAGGAAATCTCCCCATTTTTCCGCATTGACCGAGAAAGGCGCCAGTTTTATGTTGGCGTCCATTTGCTCGGGAGACGTTAGTTTTGTTCCGTCGGCTTTTAATCCGATACGCTCTACGATAGGGGCAAACTGGATATAATGGCAGTCTATTTCTTTGAAAAAGTTATAGAAATCCAATGGATAATCTACATTATAATCATTTACGACAGCCATTGCATTATATTCCACTTCGTGCTTTTTCAGCAGTTCGATACCTTTCATCACTTTATAAAAGGAGGGGAGTCCCTGCTTGTTGCGGCGATATTCATCGTGAAATTCCTGCGGACCGTCAATAGATACGCCTACCAGAAAATTATTCTCTTTGAAAAAACGACACCAGTCGTCAGTGAGTAGTGTTCCATTCGTCTGAATGCAATTGTCAATCTGCCGTCCGTGTCCGTATTTTTTTTGAAGTTCGAGTGCTTTTTTGTAGAAGCTGATAGGGCGCATCAGTGTTTCGCCTCCATGCCAGGTGAACAATACTTGCGGCATTGTCTGGCATTCCAGATATTCTTTGATGAACTTTTCCAGCAACTGTTCGCTCATAATATGGTTCTTAACTTCCGGGTATAGTTTCCCTTTTTCAAGATAATAGCAATATTCACAAGCAAGATTGCAAACCGCTCCTACCGGTTTTAACATAACGTAGACCGGTTTTGCAAACGGGGATATATAGGAGTTATTCATGATTTTGCCTAAAACGATTTTTTAGTGACTTACAAATATACTCGTTTTAAGTTGAATTATGTAAAAGTAAAACTTAATAATTTCGAGGGAAAGTATTATTTGACCTTTTTCTTATATCGTTTGTAGTCTGCAATAAATCCTTCGCACAGCCAGTTTGCCAGTGCTTGCCGGTTATTACTCAGGATTATGCGTTGCTGGTCATAACTGTTTTGTATATTTCCCAGTTCTACAAAAACGGAAGGGGGAGTGGTCCGCTTTAATACATAAAGCCCTCTGCCGCTTACGGTTCCGGTGAACCCTCTTCCTGGCTGGTGTTTACTATATTTATGGCTAAATGTATTTTTCATGGTTCTTGCCAGATGCTTGCTTTCCGAACTTTTGTCGGAATGATAAAAGAATACGTCCGTTTGGTGCCCTTTACTCCGGCTATCTACATGTACGAAAATAGCCCGCTTGTATAATTCCTTATCTTTCTTGAAAAGGCTGTTTATTTTGTCGCAACGCTGTTGCAAACGTCGTACCTGGTTGAATGGAATAGGACTTCCCATGCATGTTTCACGTTTGCTGTTGGAAAGATATTTGTCATCCCGGATACCATCTTTGGCATCCTGAATAATCATGTGGACTTTCGCTCCTTTTGTCATTAGGCATCGTGCCAGACGGAGAACGATATCGTAAGCATATTCGTCTTCGTGCAACTGTATTTTCCCTATTTTTCCTATAGCGCCGGGGTCGGGGCCTCCATGTCCGCTTACCAGGTAGAAGCAGGCTCCTTTCAACTCGTTTGATTCTACTTTATAGTGGGCTAATTTATTCCCGAAGAGCGGTTCATGGTTTTTGGATTTACTTGTGCTGGTATTCGTGTTGGAGTTTTTGGTTGTATTCCGGGTTGTGGTTTCTTTCCCTTTAATTGGAGGCAGTTTATATTTAACTCCCATTTTCAGCGATTTACCCGGTCCCAGTTTGTTTTTATTAAGTTCTATAAATTGCTTATGGTAATCTTGCCCGGTTCGTCCGTAACGTTTGAGAAGTAAAGTAATGCCTTCCCCTTTTTTAGGATAAACAGCATCCTGTGCTTGTAGTGGAAAAGCGAAAAACGAAAGGAGAGTAATAGTTAATATGCAGATTGTATTTTTTGTAAACATAGCCCAGTGTTTGTAAAACGTGGGGGTAAAGGTAAAAATTTCATTGCAATGAAAATAAATTTATACCCGTTTCTTTTTCAAAAAGTACCCGTATAAATTTGTTTTCGGCGTGGTCAAAAATATTTTCGAGGGCGTCGTTAATATTTTCGAGGCGGTCAAAAATGCTTTTGACCGCCTCGAAAACAGATTTTGTCGAATGGAAATAAAATTATTCCCGGGTGAAATAAAATTATAACAGGTGGTTCTCTGCGATATATTTCCAAAGAGGAGCGGCATGGGTTGCTTGCTTGATTTTGTCTGTCAGCAATAGCTCTTTGACCTCATCAAGAGTAAGCAAATGGACGGTCAGGTCTTCCGTTGCTTCCAGATGCTGAGCGGCCACCGGTTCCACATCTGTTGCAAGATAGCAATGGGTGATATTCGTGTGGGTACTGGGGTTGGCTGATATTTCCATGATTTTTTCCCAATTGCCCTTGCCATATCCGGTTTCTTCTTCCAGTTCCCGTTGCGCGGATACAAGAGGAGAAGCATCTTCCTTTTCGCAAACACCTGCACATAATTCATAATAGGCCTTGCCTATGCCATGGCGATATTGACTGATAAAAATAAACTTTTTGCCTTTTGTAATGGCTATGACATTGATCCAGTCCGGATATTCGAGAATGTAATAAGAAGGGATAATATTTCCGTTGGACAATTGTACTTTATCACGGCGTACGGTATACCAGGGTTCATGGGAAAGATATTCACTATCCAACACTTTCCAGTTTTTATTTTTAGGTTCCTCCATTTGATTGTGTGTTTGAATATTTATACAAATGCGCAGTGAAGTTAGGCATAAATTGCGAATTACGTAAGTATGGCATCATATTATCACTATCTTTGTACCCTCGAAAGAATAGATTAGATGAATAAAGAGAATAGTTTCGGCAGGCTTTTAGCCCTGCTGCTTATTACGTTAGCTATTTGTTTAGGTTTGTATCATTTGCCGGATTCTTTGTTCGGAATGAAAATAAAGAAAGTGGATTTGTTATCCGATTTGCGGGTAAAGCCTTCTTCTTCGTCCCTTGACTCATTGCGCACACAATTGGAACAACCGGATACATTGGAAATAGATTCGGTAGCAATACGGGATTCCTTGCTGAAAGTATCGAATATGGATTCGATAGCATTGGTTCAGCGTGATTCCCTTTATCGTGTGATGCATGCCGAACAGGGTGCAGATTCTTTGGGTATCCGTATAGAAGATTATTCGGTAGGGCATGTCGGTCTGAAACGTTTTTTTGCAGCTCTTAAAAACAGTCATGAAGAGAGACGTCCGGCACGGGTAGCCTTTCTTGGGGATTCTTTTATCGAAGGCGATATTCTTGTTGCCGATTTTCGTTCCGGTTTGCAGAAAAAGTTCGGAGGGCATGGTGTGGGCTTTGTTCCGGTCACCTCTGTGGCTTCGCAGTTTCGCCCGACTATAGAACAAAAAGCGAAAGGGTGGATAACTTCATCCATTTTGACGGATCATGATCATGCTTATACGCTTTCCGGAATGACATTCAGTCCGCAGGATAAAGAAGCTACTCTTTCTGTAAAAACGACGAAAAGTTATCCGGAATTACAAACGGTTTCGTCTGTCAAATTATTGTACGAGCAAAATACGAGTACCCATATGCAGCTTGTTTGCAACGGGGACACGATAATGGAAGCTCTGCCTTCTACATCTACTATCCGGCAGTATGAACGCGAGGGCTCTTTTACCGAAGCGTCTTTCTCATTTACCGAAGCGGATGGTTTGCAAGTGCTGGGAGTTGCATTGGAAGATAATACAGGGGTAATCGTAGATAATTATTCTCTGCGTGGAAATTCGGGTATGGTACTTTCACGTTTGGATATTTCCCGTTGCCAGCAATTGAATGAGATACGTTCTTATGACTTGATTATTCTTCAGTATGGTTTGAATGTCGTAAGCGATGAGATGTTGCAATATGGCTGGTATACCAAACGAATGGAAGAAGCGATTCACCGGGTACAAGCGTGTTTTCCGGATGCGGATATTTTGCTTTTAGGAGTTTCAGATCGCAGCCACCAGATAGATGGGGAATTTCAAACAATGCCGGCGGTACTGGCATTGCTCCATGCCCAACGTCAGATAGCGCGCCGTACAGGTATCGCTTTCTGGAATGTATTCGGGGCAATGGGAGGAGAAAACAGCATGGTCCGGTTTGTTAATAACAACTGGGCAAGCAAAGATTATACACATTTAAGTTTCAGAGGGGGGAGAGAAATCGCTTCCGCTTTATTGAAAGCTATATTATTGGAAAAGGACTTTTATGATGAAGCAGATAAAGTGGTTTATTAATATATTGGCCGGTTCAGGACTGATTGCTTTGGCAACCTTTGCCGGGAGAGCCGGAAATACAGTCTCTGAAACTACTGATACGGGGCCGGATGCCGTAATAGAAGCTGTATCCTTGCCGTCTTTGTCCTATAAAGTAGGAGCACAGAAAGATTCCGTGTTGTTACCATTGGCAGCAAGTGAATATTCAAAAGACTTTTCGGAGTTGAAACGTTTTTTCGATGGCTTGGATTCTTTGCAAGTGGGTAAAGATACGGTCCTTACCATCGTCCATTTGGGCGATTCCCATATTCAGGCTGGTTATTATTCGGGAAAGGTAATGCGTCTTTTCCATGAACGGTTTGGAAATGCGGGGCGTGGTTGGGTAGCTCCTTTGAAATTGAGCAAAACAAACGAACCTGATGATTATTTCATCTCGTCTGCGGCAAAAGAGTGGGTGGCAGGACGGACTATCCAGCATGTAAAGAAATGCCCGGTCGGAATAGGCGGGATTGGCATACAGTCCGTTTCCCCTTCAATTAATCTGGATTTGATAATTGCTCCTAATAATGGTGCCGGTTATGATTTTAATCGTGCAATACTTTACCGGGGCGGGAAATCCATGCCTATGTTACCGGCTGGAGCATCGAAGGGATTGGTGGATGCACATCTGGCTGGTGGTTCCGGTGAGATGGATGTTGTTGCTGATACTTTTTATCTTTCGCGCCTGACGGATACGCTTCAATTACATAGCACCCGCCGCAAGCAGGGAACCGACCAGTTGCTACCTGCTTCTTCATTTAAAAATGTATATTATGGTTTTAACCTGACTAATGGTAACCCTGGTATTTTATATCATTCTATCGGGGTGAATGGGGCAATGTTTATTAATTATACGGATGAGAATTATATTCGCCAACTTGCCTTATTAAAGCCATCCTTACTTATTGTTTCTTTAGGAACGAACGAGACTTTCGGGCGGCGTTTTAACCGGGATGAATTTGCCGGGCAAGTGGATACCTTTGTCTCCCTGGCGAAAAAATATATGCCGGAAACGGCAATTTTACTGACTACCCCTCCGGAATGTTATAAGCGAACCTATGTAAATAAAAAACGAACCTATGTCCGTAACAGTAATACTCAGATTGCAGCAAAGGTAATCGTAGATATAGCCCGTAAAGATAGTGTTGCTTGTTGGGATTTGTTTGCTGCTACCGGAGGCAAAAATTCTTGTACCAAGTGGTATAAAAATGGTTTGATGGGCAGGGATCGTATCCATTTTTCCAAAGAAGGATACAGGGAACAGGGAACTTTGCTATATCGTGCCCTGATGCAAACCTATAATGAAGAGATGAAAGTTGGAATTTGAGATTTGAAAATCAAAAAGAGATGGTTGAGTTTGTGAGGAATATTAGCGATTATTATGGTTCGCTTTTTTCATTTGAAAAATTAGAAGATATTTTTGTCTATCAACATAATGCGCCGATGCTGTTCAGCAGCGGATTGTTCTTTTTTCTGTTTATAGGTTTCCTTATTATTTATATGTCTTTGAGGAAACATTTGCTGGCGCGTATTATTTATGTAACATTGTTTTCTCTTTATTTCTATTACAAGAGTAGTGGGATATGGTTTCTCCTGTTGTTGTTTACGGCTACTTCCGACTTTTGTATTGCACAAGCGCTTGATCGTACGGTATCGGTGGTGAAACGCAAATTGTGGGTGACATTGAGTCTGTGTGTCAATCTGGGAGTACTGGGTTATTTCAAGTATTTTAATTTTTTGCGTGAAATTATAGCAACAGTAGGAAGAGAAATCGGTTTCCATTTAGGTAATACCTCTTTACAACATGTAACCTATCAACCTTTGGATATATTTCTTCCGGTAGGTATTTCGTTCTTCACATTCCAGAGCATAAGCTATGTTATTGATGTATATAGAGGACGTATCCAGCCTCTTCATCGTTGGATCGATTATGTATTTTATGTTTCCTTCTTCCCCCAGTTGGTGGCAGGACCAATTGTACGTGCCCGTGATTTTCTGCCCCAGATTTATAAAGAACCGACGGTTACGCGTGCTCAGTTCGGGGAAGGTTTGTTCCTCGTATTGTGCGGGCTTTTCAAAAAGACAGTTATTTCCGATTATATCAGTTTGAATTTTGTAGACCGTATATTTGATGCACCATTGCTCTATACCGGAGTCGAGAATTTATTGGGTGTGTATGGGTATGCATTACAGATCTATTGTGACTTCTCCGGTTATTCGGATATGGCAATCGGCATAGCACTGTTGCTGGGGTTCCGTTTTAATATAAACTTTGATTCGCCTTACCAATCGGCAACGATTACGGAATTTTGGAGGCGTTGGCATATTTCTCTTTCATCCTGGTTGAAAGATTATTTGTATATTTCGCTCGGTGGAAACCGAAAAGGGAAAATTCGTACTTATATTAATTTGCTTATAACGATGTTGCTCGGTGGTTTATGGCATGGTGCTTCTGTTAGTTTTATTCTTTGGGGAGCATTGCATGGAGTTGCATTGGCTGTGCATAAATTCATTATGAACCATTTCAGCAGCTTTAAGCCTATAGGTGCGGAAATGAAACCTTGGCGTAGGTTTTTGGGAATCCTGATTACATTCCATTTGGTTTGTTTCGGATGGATTTTCTTTCGTGCCGATTCGATGAAAACGGTGCAGGAGATGCTTACCCAGATATTTACGAATTTCCATCCGGAGGTATTCTTCCAGTTTATACTGGGATATAAAGGAGTCTTTACTCTGATGGTGGTGGGGTATCTGCTCCATTTTATGCCGAAATCGGCAGAGAATGCGTTGCAAGGTGTTGTGACTCGTTCTCCATTGTTGGTACAGGCATTAATGTTGGCTACTGCTATATTTATAGTTGTCCAGTTTAAAAGTGCCGGGGTACAGCCATTCATTTATTTTCAGTTTTGATATTGATATAAACAAATACTACTACTTATTATAATGAAAATAAAAAACATACTCTTTCTATTGTCCTTTATATGCTTACCAGAAGTAGCATCAGGAGAGTCTTCTGTTTTATTGTTGGGACCTGCCCCTGAAATGAAAGAACGGGTGAAACCTTATCTGGATAGCCTTTGTATAGATGAGCCGTTAAAAGGTTCAAATGAGCCTACTATCTTTAAGATGGATGCTACCTTCCCGGCAGGGGATAGGGATTGGGAAACAGATGCTGTAAATGAAGGCACTTTTTCGGTTGTTACTATACCTAATGAATTGCGTAGCGGAATTATTTCAGATCCTGTTCCTTTGTTGGATAATGCAAGAATCCGTCTGACTTATTTCTTGGTTAACGGTGATAAGGAAGAAGTAAAGTTGAGTGACAAATATCGTTTTACCCAAGAGGAAAAGAAAGACAGGGCCGGGAGTATGATTCACCAACGCTTGTATTTGACATTAGCGGACAAATGCCATTTTCAGGATATAAAAATAGGATTTATTGAAATGGAGTTGTTCTCTTCGGAAGATGAGTCTGTATCCGGTAGTGAGCTTTATTTACTGGGACGTCGCATTATATCTTTTGAAAAAGGGGCAGATGGTCTTTATTATGCGACATATATGCAAAAAGACTCCGAGGGGGGATATAGTCCGGTAGATTATAGGGATGGGGCGGACTTTACTTTTCCTGAATTTAAAGGTGGAAGATATGCTATGGCAAATTTCTTCAATGACGCTATGGTGTATCCGAAGGATGCCAGTGAGTTGAAGAATGGGGAAACGATTCTTGTTGCTTGCACCATCGGTGCGGATGGTTCTGTTTCCGATGTGGATGTGATAACCAATGGAGCAGATGCTTCTTTAAAAGAGGAAGCAAAGCGGTTGGTTTATCTGTCTGAAGGGAACTGGGTACCTGCTAAGAAAAATGGAGAGAATATTGCTTATCGGAAATTTATTCCTGTAGTTTTTAATCCGGATAATGCCTGGGTAGCCGAAAGGCATGCTGGCAAGAAGAACAAGAAAATCTTTTTTATCCTGGGAGCTGTGGCTTTGTTCATTGCTTATATGGCAGTCAGGCACCGTATAAATAAGAAGAAATATGAACAAATAAAAGCTGCAAAGGTTAAGCCGACAGTACCGGAGCCTAATGATAAAATGGTTATTATCGTAGGGGCTGACAGGAGACAGGTAGAGGAGTATGTTAGTGAGTTTTGCGATTTATATAATGAAATGGAATATGTTGCTGTCATAAATTTGCATCAGATAAAAGATAAAGTATTTGCCTTGACTTGTCCTTACGACATGGAATTTTGTATTTTCTATTGGTTGGTGGACCATTTATTTAATATGGATGATGAAGAGCATTCACCGAAGGTAATGGCATGGCTTACATTACCGGCAGAAAATGACGCTGATTATTCCATGAAACATGCCATGTTATACAGAAAGGAGAATTGTGATGATTATTCAACTTCTGTTACAACTATAGATAATCAAGGTTATATGATAGAAGTTGGCGACGATCGTCTTATTAGAGTAGATCCTGTTCTGGAATATTCGGAACCTCCTTTTAGTTATGAGGAAATTTCCCGCCATGAATGGCAGGAAATCAGTTAAAAGAATCTTTCAGGCTGCGTAAATCGCTTCCTGATATGTTCTGGAAGACGCTGAGTCCAAACTCAGGAATAACAGCCAGTACATGGTCGAAAACATCCGATTGAATGCCCTCGTAGGGAACCCATTCCTTAATGGAAGAGAAGAAATAGAGTTCAATAGGAATACCTGTTTCTGTAGGTTGGAGCTGACGGACCATGCAGGTCAGTTCTTTACTGACATGGGGGAGGCTTCGTAGATAGTTTACAAGGTAGGCGCGGAAGACTCCGATATTGGTTTGTCTACGTCCGTTCACGCGGATGGAACCGTCTATGTTATGTTCCTCATTATAGGTTTCCAGTTCTTTTTCCGTATTATCTATGTATTCGGTAAGCAAGGATATTTTACGGAATTTGGAAAGCATTTCCGGAGTACAGAAACATACGCTGTTCATGTCGATATTGATAGAACGTTTGATGCGTCTGCCTGGCGATTCGGACATGCCCCGCCAGTTCTGGAATGCATCGCTAACCAATACATAGGGTGGGATAGTGGTAATGGTATTATCGAAATTCTTTACCTTGACAGCATTCAGGGTAACTTCGATAACCGTTCCGTTTGCCCCATATTTATCCATAGTAATCCAGTCGCCCGGACGAAGCATATCATTGGCGGAAAGTTGTATGCCGGCAACAAATCCCAGAATTGTATCTTTGAATACCAGCATGAGGATTGCAGCCGAAGCTCCCAATCCGGCAAATAAAGTAGTTGGTGACTTTCCTATCAGGATGCTTATGATTATTATCCCTCCGACGAAAAATACGGATACCTGCAATAGCTGGATAAAACCTTTAAGGGGTTTGTTTTTCATCGTTTCTTTCCGGTTATAGATTTCATGAACTACATTCAGTGATGAATTGATAAACCGGAGTGAAACGGCAATAATATATATTTTGCATATAACCTGGAGGAATGCGAGCGTTTTAGGCATTTCTTCGGGAGGGAAGGCAAAAGGAAGCATTACACAAACCAGTATGGCGGGTATCAGATGCATCAGTTTGTTGATGATCTTTTTCTCGACAATAAGGTCGTCCCATTGATTTTTTGTCTTTTTTGCCAGACGTTTGAACATGCCGAGAAATATATACCGGCAAGTATAGTCGATGATGACTGTCACTATGATAATTAGCGACAGGACAAGGATGTTATGTATCAAATTACTCCCTAAGTTTGTAATGCCTAATTCTGTCAGGAGATTATTTATCCATTCTTTCATTCAGTATGTATTATTTAGTGTATAATGAGATTAGGTGTACAAAACTAAAAAAATACTTGAACTTATCAATCCGAATATTGGTATACCTTTAAATCAAATTTAGGAACCATAGCAAAAAGGTGGTCGAATATATCCGATTGGATACGTTCGTATTCTTTCCATACTTTATTGCGTGAGAAGAAATAAATCTGAATAGGAACTCCGTATTCTGTGGATTGCAACTGGCTGATGATTAAATCAAGGCTTGTATTTACTACAGGCAGGGAATTTAAATATTTCTCTATATATACACGGAATAGCTGGGAGTTGGTGGGGACCACTCCTTCATCCGGTTTATAATCTGCCATAAGGGGTATATCTTTTCTGAGATTCTCCAATATTTCAGGTGTGCAGAATTTGATGGTGTGCAGGTCGAGAATGATTGTTTTCATTACGCGGCGTCCGCCCGATTCTGTCATGCCCCGCCAGTTTTGGAAACTTCCGTTTACCAAGGTATAGGGAGGAATGGTCGAAATCGTATTGTCGAAGTTCTGTATTTTGACGGTATTCAGTGTAATTTCCAGTACAATCCCGTTTGCATTGGATGCCGGAACTGTTATCCAGTCTCCGGGACGGAGCATGTCATTTGCCGAAAGTTGTATACCGGCAACAAATCCAAGTATGGAATCTTTGAACACCAACATTAAAATAGCAGCTGAAGCACCTAATCCGGCAAATAAAGTAGCCGGTGATTTCCCTATAAGAACAGCAATGATGATAATTCCCCCGATAAAAAACAAAAGAACCTGCAAAACTTGCATAAAGCCTTTGATGGGTTTGTGTTTGCTGACTTCTTTTTGATTGTATAAATCCAGGAAAAATAAAATCATTCCGTTTATTGCCAGTAGAAGAACAAATATAATATAGACTGCACAAACTTTTTGGGATAGTAATAACAGGCCCCTGCCTTTGATAAAAGCCATCGGTAACAAGGCATAGACCAATATGCCAGGTATGGTGTGCACCAGGTTATGTATAACTTTTCGTTTTATAAGCAATGTATCCCATTTGAAATGGGTATGCTGGGTTAGCTTCCGTATGCTTCCTACAAAAATAGCCTGGCACATGTAATCCAGTGCTATTGCAACCAAAAGTAGTAAGACAGCAATGATGATTTCATCAAAAGTGTTCGCTACTTTCGGATTGATTCCCCAATGTATGAGGAGTTCATTCATCCAACGACCTAAGTTCATATTTTATTTACCTTTTTTAGAAATAACATTTAACATACTGTTTAGTTTAAAGTTTGTGTAGCTGAGGCTCATTCCCTTTTATTTATATGTTTTAGCATACTTTTCCCGAAAGATACGAATAATCCCAAATAAGATGATAAACAGTAACATTAGTTGGAGCATATATTTCATTTAATATTTATAATGTTTGTTTTTTGATACAAAAAAATAGAAGTGTATCCCCTTTATTAAGAACATTGAAGGAAATAATAGTTTAAAAATGATTGCCGGATTCTCAAATTAATCTCTATATTTGTGTATTACGAACCAATAAATGCAAAATAATGGTAACAAACTATTTATATATAGCAATTCGTGCTGCCTTGGATGCAGGCAAAGCTATTATGGACGTCTATACAGACCCGAGTGCAGATTTTCAAATAGAAAAAAAAGCGGATAATTCCCCATTGACTATAGCGGACAAAAATGCGAATAAAATAATTACAGGCATATTGTCCGTCACTTCATTCCCTATATTGAGTGAGGAAGGCAAAGAAGTCCCGTTTAAAACGCGTTCGAAGTGGGACACACTTTGGATCGTAGACCCATTGGATGGAACTAAAGAATTTATTAAAAGAAACGGGGAGTTTACCGTAAATATTGCTCTTGTCAAAAAAGGAGTTCCGGTAATGGGTGTTATTTATGTCCCTGTTCGTAAAGAACTTTATTTTGCCTCGCAAGAAGCAGGTGCTTACAAAATAACCGGTATAGACAGTACCGTACAACCTTCTATGGAGGAAATTCAAGCTAAAGCAATACGCTTGCCACAACTTATGGGACACCAAGGGGTCGTTGTCGTAGCTTCTCGTTCGCATCAAACAGAAGAAACAACCGCTTTCATCGAGAATTTGAGAAAACAGGGACAGCCCGTTACACTGATTAGCAGCGGAAGCAGTCTTAAAATTTGCCTGGTAGCAGATGGCTCTGCCGATATATATCCGCGGTTTGCCCCGACAATGGAGTGGGATACGGCGGCCGGACATGCAATAGCAAAAGCTGCCGGATGTGATATTTTCCATATAGATGGCAAAACGCCATTGCAATACAATAAGGAAGATTTGCATAATCCATGGTTTATTGTGAAGGCTCTTTAACATAAAATTCTTCTATATCCTGATTATTTAGGGTTGTAAACAATATAAGATTTAAAATAGGTTATCATAGTAAGAATGAAAAAGATATTCTTATTACATTTGTACCCTGTCTGAATTGAGCATAAAATAGACGTGGGTTAGAATGAATTTCGAAATAATATTTGTCTTGCTGACGTTGGTTGGCATGATTATGGCGTTGGTATGGGATAGAATGAGGCCGGGAATGGTATTGCTTACTGTTGTCGTTCTCTTTTTATGTGCAGGTATACTGACTCCGAAAGAAATGCTGGAAGGTTTCAGCAATAAAGGGATGATTACTGTGGCGATGCTTTTTCTTGTGAGTGAAGGGGTTCGTCAGAGTGGAGCATTGGGACAATTGATAAAAAAGTTGCTACCCGAAGGGAAGACCACTATTTTTAAAGCTCAACTCCGTATGTTGCCTCCTATCGCTTTTATTTCTGCCTTTTTAAATAATACTCCGGTTGTTGTTATTTTTGCTCCGATTATTAAACGTTGGGCTGAATCTGTAAAATTGCCGGCAACCAAATTTTTAATACCTCTGTCTTATGTAACCATTTTGGGCGGTATCTGTACTTTGATCGGAACTTCCACCAATCTGGTGGTACACGGTATGATATTGGAAGCCGGATATGAAGGTTTTACTATGTTTGAACTCGGAAGAGTCGGTATTTTTATTGCATTGGCAGGTCTTATTTATCTTTTTATTTTCTCAAGTAAATTGCTTCCGGATTCCAGAACTGATAAATATATGGAGGATGATGAAGATGGTAATCCCGGAAATTTACATAGGGTGGAGGCCGTATTAGGTGCTCGTTTTCCCGGTATCAATAAAACATTAGGAGAATTTAATTTTACCCGTCATTACGGCGCTATTATCAAGGAAGTGAAAAGCGGGGGAGAACGTTATACGCATGATTTGGATAAAGTCGTTTTCCATGAAGGAGACACTTTAGTCCTTTGGGCGGATGATTCATTCATCCCGACATGGGGTGAATCCAGTGTTTTCTTATTGTTGGCAAATGGGAATGACGGAATGGAGCCTGTTTCTAAGAAAAAACGCTGGTTGGCACTCGGATTGCTTATCTTTATGATTACCGGTGCAACAATTGGTGAATTGCCTTCCGTGAAAGAAGCTTTTCCGGAACTCCATCTGGATATGTTTTTCTTTGTCTGTATAACAACGATTATTATGGCATGGACAAAGATATTTCCGCCTAAAAAGTATACAAAATATATTTCATGGGATATTCTGATTACAATTGCTTGTGCATTTGCAATCAGTAAAGCAATGGAAAATTCCGGATTTGCGTCCCTGATTGCCCATTATATTATCGGAGTATCTTCGGATATGGGACCTTATATGTTGCTGGCTATCGTTTTTATTATCACCAATATCTTTACGGAATTGATTACTAACAATGCAGCTGCTGCATTGAGTTTCCCAATTGCATTGGCTGTCGCCAAGCAATTGGGAGTAGATCCCACTCCATTTTTTGTTGTGATTTGTATGGCAGCTTCGGCAAGTTTCAGTACGCCGATCGGGTATCAGACCAATTTGATTGTGCAAGGTATCGGTAGTTATAAATTTACGGATTTCGTAAAGATCGGGTTACCTCTTAACCTGATAACTTTCTTAATCTCGGTATTTGTCATTCCCATGATTTGGGAGTTTTAATTTAGCAGATATTTGTTTATATGGAAAATGAGAATAATATCTATCCGATATTCGACCGGATGTTGGGTAGGAAAGATAAAGAGCGTTTATTAGGACAACATAGTGTGATGGTCTGGTTTACCGGACTGAGTGGGTCAGGTAAGAGTACGGTTGCAATTGCACTGGAACGTGCCTTGCAGGAACGTGGACTTTTATGCCGTGTTTTGGATGGCGATAATATTCGTAGCGGAATAAATAATAACCTTGGCTTCTCTGCCGAAGACCGTGTGGAAAATATCCGCCGGATAGCAGAAGTGTGCAAACTATTTATTGATACGGGTGTTATAACCATAGCAGCTTTTATAAGTCCGACAAACGACCTTCGTGAGTTGGCGTCGTCTATTATAGGAGAGGACAATTTCCTCGAAATCTATGTGAATACTCCAATAGAAGAGTGTGAACGACGGGATGTGAAAGGTCTGTATGCCAAAGCTCGTAAAGGTGATATTAAGGATTTTACCGGTATTTCAGCTCCGTTTGAAGCTCCGGTTCATCCGGCATTAAAATTGGATACCTCTGTTTTGACTGTGGAGGAATCCGTAAATAAATTATTGGATTTAATTATACCTAAAATACAAATCCGTTGATTATTGGCAGGTGGCAACTCGTTTTAAAAATAAAATGGTTGTCACCTGTCGGTTATCAGCTATAAAAATACAATTATGTCTGATTATAAATTGAGCCATTTGCAGGAATTGGAGGCTGAGTCTATTCACATCATACGGGAAGTAGCTGCTGAATTTGAAAATCCTGTTATGCTTTATTCTATCGGTAAAGATTCTTCCGTGATGGTCCGTCTTGCCGAAAAAGCGTTTGCTCCGGGGAAAGTGCCTTTTCCTTTGATGCATATCGATTCGAAGTGGAAGTTTAAAGAAATGATTCAGTTTCGTGATGATTATGCAAAGAAGTTCGGTTGGAACCTGATTGTAGAGTCTAACATGGAAGCTTTTAATGCCGGTGTAGGTCCGTTTACTCATGGGAGTAAGGTCCATACGGATTTAATGAAAACGCAGGCATTGCTCCATGCTCTCGATAAATATAAATTTGATGCTGCTTTTGGCGGTGCTCGTCGTGACGAAGAAAAGAGCCGTGCGAAAGAACGTATCTATTCTTTCCGTGACAAATTCCATCAGTGGGACCCGAAAAACCAACGTCCTGAATTGTGGGATATTTATAATGCACGCGTACATAAAGGGGAAAGTATCCGTGTTTTCCCACTGTCAAACTGGACAGAACTGGATATCTGGCAGTATATCCGCCTTGAAAATATACCTATCGTACCTCTGTATTTTGCTAAAGAGCGTCCTATTGTAGAGTTGGACGGCAATCTGATTATGGCGGACGATGACCGTTTGCCTGAACAGTATCGCGAAAAAATCCAGATGCGCATGGTTCGTTTCCGTACATTAGGGTGCTGGCCGTTAACCGGTGCCGTGGAGAGCGATGCCGATACAATAGAAAAAATCGTGGAGGAAATGATGACCACCACTAAGAGTGAACGTACGACCCGTGTGATCGATTTCGACCAGGATGCAAGTATGGAGCAAAAGAAAAGAGAAGGATATTTTTAAATAAAGGATTATGTCTACATTAAATATAAAAGAGTTTTTGGACAGAGACGAGCAGAAGGATTTGCTTCGCTTCCTTACTGCCGGTTCGGTAGATGACGGAAAGTCTACGTTGATAGGACGTTTGCTGTTCGATAGTAAAAAGATATACGAAGACCAGCTGGACGCACTTGAACGCGACAGCAAACGTATGGGGAATGCCGGCGACCATATTGATTACGCTTTGTTGCTGGATGGCTTGAAAGCCGAACGTGAACAGGGGATTACAATTGATGTGGCATACCGCTATTTCAGTACGAACAACCGTAAGTTCATTATAGCCGATACTCCGGGACACGAACAATATACCCGTAATATGATTACCGGTGGTTCTACTGCGAACCTGGCAATCATTTTGGTTGATGCACGCACAGGAGTGATTACACAGACACGCCGCCATACCTATCTGGTATCTTTATTGGGTATCAAGCATGTTGTACTGGCTGTCAACAAGATGGACTTGGTAGACTTCGACAAACAGGTTTTCGACAAGATAGTAGAAGATTACAAGCAATTTGTGGAGCCGTTGAATATACCGGATATCACCTGCATTCCTCTTTCCGCATTGGATGGCGATAATGTGGTAGACAAGAGTGAACGAACTCCCTGGTATGAAGGTCCGTCTTTACTGGATTTTCTGGAAACAGTGCCTATTGACCAGGATCGTAACTATGCGGATTTCCGTTATCCTGTACAGTATGTATTACGTCCGAATCTGGATTTCCGCGGCTTCTGCGGCAAAGTAGCCAGTGGCATCGTCCGTAAGGGCGATACCGTAATGGCATTGCCATCCGGTAAAACTTCCAAAGTGAAAAGTATCGTTACTTATGACGGTGAACTGGATTATGCATTTCCTCCCCAATGTGTCACAATTACATTGGAAGATGAAATAGACGTCTCCCGTGGTGAAATGTTGGTTCATCCGGATAACCTGCCAATGGTAGACCGTAACTTTGAAGCGATGTTGGTCTGGATGGATGAAGAGCCGATGGACGTGAACAAGCAATTCTATATCAAACATACAACCAACCTGACCCGTGCCCGTGTAGATAGCATCCGCTATAAAGTGAATGTAAATACGATGGAGCAGTTGTCGGTAGAGAACGGTATGCTGGGAGAAAAAGAACTTCCGATGAGACTGAATGAAATCGGACGCGTGGTCTTTACTACCGGTAAAGAACTGCTTTTCGACCCGTATCTGAAAAACAAGCAAACCGGAGCATTTATCCTGATTGACCCGATTACGAATAATACCTCGGCTGTGGGTATGATTATTGACCGGGTGGATGCGCGCGATATGGTTTCAGAAGATGCTCTTGCCGTTCTGAATTTGCCGGAACTGGGTATTGGAAAGGAGCATTATGAAGCAATCCAGGCTGTTTGCAAGGAGTTGGAACGCCAGGGACTTCCTGTGAAATGTATAACGGAAAATAAATAAGTTATGGGGTTATTGGAATTTGATAAACTGCCGATAAATACGTTAGTCGGAGCCGATTGGAAAACATTCAAGGCAGTAACGGAAAACATGACTATCGACAAGGGCTTCCGTAATAAGTATTACCTGACAAAAGCCGTGTGCCGTATACTGAGTTTGTGTCAACCGTTTGAAAATGCCCGTTATCGTAAGATAGCCGACAAACCGTTGGAAATGGATCCGGTATTCATTCTCGGACATTGGCGTAGCGGGACAACGTTCGTACATAATGTATTTTCGTGCGACAAGCATTTCGGATATAATACGACTTATCAGACTGTGTTCCCCAACTTGATGTTATGGGGGCAGCCTTTCTTTAAAAAGAATATGTCTATCCTGATGCCGGACAAACGCCCGACGGATAATATGGAACTGAAGGTGGATTTGCCGCAGGAAGAAGAATTTGCTCTTGCGAATATGATGCCTTATACCTATTATCATTTCTGGTTTTTCCCGAAACATATGCTGGAATATTGCGACCGCTATTTGTTGTTCGACAATATTACGGATCGGGAACGGGAAGTGTTTAAGGAAACTTTTATGAAACTGATTAAAGTTTCTCTTTGGAATACGCATGGTTCTCAGTTCCTGAGCAAGAACCCTCCCCATACAGGGCGCGTAAAAACATTGGTGGAAATGTTTCCCAATGCGAAGTTTATCTATCTGAAAAGAAATCCCTATACCGTATTTGAAAGTACGCGTAGTTTCTTTACAAACACAATACAGCCTCTCCGTTTGCAGGATATATCTAATGAGCAGCTTGAAAGTAATTTCATTGAAGTGTATCGTCGTTTGTTTTATAAATTTGAAAAACAGAAACATTTGATACCGGAAGGCAATCTGGTTGAAATCAAGTTTGAAGATTTTGAGCAGGATGCTTTTGCGATGACAGAAGATATATACAAAAAACTGGATATTCCCGGTTTTGAAGAAGCCAAACCGGAAATTGAACAATACCTGGGTAAAAAGAAAGGATACAAGAAGAATAAGTATAAATATGACGATCGTACGGTTCATCTTGTAGAAGAAAACTGGGGGATGGCTTTAAAAGAATGGGGATATTCTTTGTAACTAAAAATGAGTCGATTTTATTAAAGTCAAGAATGGAAATGAGGGCTAATGGAATAATAAAAGTTTGCCGGTTGATGGGATTGATGGCTTTAGGCCTGTGTATGAATAACCTGTTTTCGGTCAGAGCGCAGGAAAAGGTGGTTCCCATTGCTTTCGGTGATATGGATAAGTGGATTGTGCGTGAGATACATGAGTCTAAGATAATCGGAGGAGCAACCAAATACTTGTATGAGTTAGGTCCGACGGATACGATTGTCGGAAATATAGCATATCAGAATAAAGGCGGTTCCCCGTGGGCAAACTCAAATGTGATGGCTAAAGTAGCCGGAATTGTTAAAACAAATACATCCGTTTTTCCGGAGAAAAGAGGAGAGGGTAGTTGTGCCCGCCTGGAAACACGAATGGAAAAAGTAAAGGTGCTGGGCATTGTCGATATAGAAGTGGTAGCTGCCGGTTCAATCTTTTTAGGCAAGGTACATGAACCGATAAAAGGGACAAAAAATCCTCAAGGTATGCTTTGCACCGGAGTCCCTTTTACCAATAAGCCGAAAGCGATCCGTTTTGATTATAAGATAAAGATGGTTCCGGAAGACTATCGTATACGCAGTACCGGCTTCAGCCGTAAGACAAAGATTGCAGGGGCCGACTCTATGGAAGTAAACCTGTTTTTACAGAAACGTTGGGAAGATAAGGAGGGAAATGTATATGCTAAGCGAATCGGAACATTGGTACATCGTTTTATCTCTTCAACAGACGGATGGGTGAATGATGCCACTTTTCCGGTTATGTACGGGGATATTACTTCCCGTCCCGAATATGAACCCTATATGCGGATTCAGGCGGAAGAACGATATACGGTAAATAGTGAAGGAGAGAGTGTTCCGATTAAGGAAATCGGTTGGGCGGAAGATAATGAAACGCCTACACATCTTATCCTCCAGTTTACTTCGAGCAACGGAGGCGCCTACATCGGTTCGCCGGGTAATACGATGTGGATAGATAATGTAAAACTTGTTTATTAATCTAAGGAATGGACTGAATATCGAAAATTATTTTTTATATTTCAGTCCATTTTTATTTACTATTACCTAATAATCAATATGGCTGAAATTGAGTCAAAGATAAAGGCATTGCGTGAAGCTCTGGAACAACACAATTATAATTACTACGTATTGTCCATGCCTACCATATCAGACCGTGAGTTTGATGAGATGATGAAGGAGCTACAGGCTCTTGAAGCAAAATATCCGGAATATGCAGACCCTCATTCCCCGACCCAACGGGTGGGAAGCGACCTTTCAAAGGAATTTGAACAGGTGGTACACCGTTATCCGATGCTTTCATTGGGTAATACCTATTCGGAAGATGAAGTACGTGACTTCTATGAGCGTATTACACGTGATTTGAATGAACCTTTCGAAATTGTTGCCGAACTGAAATATGATGGGACATCTATTTCCCTGATTTATAATCAAGGCAGGTTAGTGCGTGCGGTAACCCGTGGCGATGGTACCCGTGGAGATGATGTAACGGCTAATGTAAAAACAATTCGTTCCGTCCCATTAAAACTGATGGGCGACAATTATCCGGAAGAATTTGAAATACGTGGAGAAATATTGCTTCCCTGGGCAGAGTTCGACCGCCTGAATAAAGAGCGGGAAGAACAGGAAGAGCCTTTGTTTGCCAATCCTCGTAATGCCGCATCCGGTACATTGAAGCAACAGAATCCTGCTATTGTGGCAGCCCGTAAACTGGATGCTTATTTCTATTATCTTCTCGGGGAAGAACTTCCGTCCGAAACCCATTTCGATAATCTTGCCGCAGCCCGTTCCTGGGGCTTTAAAATACCGGATGTGATACGTAAATGCGAAAGCCTGGAGGAAGTATTCGATTACATTGCTTACTGGGATGCGGAACGAAAGAACTTACCGGTGGCTACAGACGGTATCGTATTGAAAGTAAATTCATTGAGGCAACAGAAAAATCTGGGATTTACAGCGAAAAGCCCCCGTTGGGCAATTGCTTATAAATTCCAGGCGGAGCGTGCGGTAACGCGTCTTAATTCCGTTTCTTTCCAAGTGGGACGAACGGGGGCTGTAACTCCTGTTGCCAATCTGGAACCGGTGCTTCTTGCCGGTACGACCGTTAAGCGTGCTTCCTTGCATAATGCAGATATAATTGAAGGGCTCGATTTACATATCGGGGACAATGTATATGTGGAAAAGGGCGGAGAAATTATTCCGAAGATAGTCGGGGTAGATGTGGATTCCCGTTCAATACTAATGGGGGATAAGGTTCGCTTTATCCGGACTTGTCCCGAATGTGGAACGCTGCTTGTCCGTCCGGAAGGAGAGGCAGCCCATTATTGCCCGAACGAATCCGGCTGTCCTCCGCAGATAAAGGGTAGGATAGAGCATTTCGTTACCCGGAAGGCTATGAACATTAATATGGGACCGGAGACGGTGGAAGATTTGTATGAGGCTGGCCTGATTAGTAATACGGCCGATTTATATACCCTGAAATTCGCCGATTTGATACGATTGGAACGCTGGGCGGATAAAAGCGCCCGGAACCTGCTGGCAAGTCTGGAAGAATCCAAACAAGTTCCCTTTGAACGTGTTTTATTTGCATTGGGCATTCGTTTTGTCGGTGAAACTGTAGCCAAGCGTCTGGCATCCGCATTCCATACAATGGAGCAACTGGAAGAAGCTTCATTGGAAACTTTGACAGAGGTGGATGAAATTGGCGGACGCATTGCACAAAGCGTCATCGACTATTTTGCGGATGAAAGAAACCGTACTTTAGTGAACCGCCTGAAAGAATACGGATTGCAAATGTCGGTCGCAGAAGACCAGTTGGTGAACCGTTCGGAAAAACTGAAAGGGCTTACGATTGTAATCAGCGGTACCTTTTCGAAACATTCCCGCGATGAATATAAGGCAATGATTGAACAACACGGCGGAAAGAATAGCGGTTCGGTATCCGGCAAAACGGATTATATTCTGGCAGGTGAAAATATGGGGCCGGCTAAGCTCGAAAAAGCGGCTAAGCTGGGTGTGAAAATCATGAATGAAGATGAATTCCTAAATATGATTGCGGAATGAGACTGACGAACTATTTTATTAAAAAGAAGATACAATATGCAGCTTCGCGAGCTTCGGCCCGTAAACATGAGTTTTGTGCTTTGGAAGATGCAAAAGTTGTATTGGTCCTTTTTCAGGCTATAGATGCTCCTGTTGTGGAGCCTTGTCTGGAACAGTTGCGTAAGATGGGAAAAAAGGTGCATGCCTGTATGTACGTATCGGAAGGAGTTACCCCGGAAATGGATTCTTCTTATATCATTGTGAGTGAGAAAGAGCATACGGATGCCTGGTATGCTCCCAAAAATGCCATCGTAGAACAGTGTAAGGCGTTGGAAGCAGATATTTTGATCGATTTATGCCGATCCGATTGCTACCCGATGCAATACATTATGTTACAACATCCTTGCTCTTTCAAGACCGGGCGGAAATTCAACGGACCGGACCTTTACGATCTGTCTATCGTAGTGACAGAGGGTGATGATATAAAGTATTTATTCGAACAAATATTATTTTATTTGAAAGCAATCCGTTCTAAATGATATAAATTCTTTATTTTTGCAGTGCTAAATAACAAAAAAGGAATATTTTCCCCATGGCAGACATAAATTTAAGAGGAATGGGTGTGGCACTGATCACTCCCTTCAAGGAAGATGAAAGTGTAGATTATGAAGCGTTAGGCAGATTAGTCGATTATCAGGTGCAGAACGGTACGGATTATTTGGTAGTATTGGGCACCACAGCAGAAACTCCGACACTTACAGAAGAAGAAAAAAAGAAGATTATAGATTTGGTTGTAACGAAGGTTAACGGCCGTATTCCGATTGTTTTAGGAGTAGGAGGCAACTGTACCCGCTCCGTTGTGGAAAAACTGAAAAATGACGATTTCCGCGGTATCGATGCAATCCTTTCTGTAGTCCCTTATTATAACAAACCATCGCAGGAAGGTATTTACCAGCATTATAAAGCGATAGCCGAGGCTACACGTCTTCCTATCGTGTTGTATAACGTACCGGGAAGAACCGGCGTAAATATGACTGCGGCTACTACGTTGCGTATTGCCCGTGAATTTAAAAATGTGATAGCTGTAAAAGAAGCATCCGGCAACATTACCCAGATGGATGATATCATCAAGAATAAACCGGCTAATTTTAATGTGATTTCAGGTGACGACGGCATTACTTTCCCTTTGATAACTTTGGGTGCAATAGGCGTTATCTCTGTTATAGGCAATGCTTTTCCACGTGAATTTAGCCGTATGGTTCGTTTGGGGCTTGCGGGCGATTATGAGAATGCGCGCACTATCCACCATCGTTTTACCGAATTGTTTGAATTATTATTTGTAGATGGCAATCCTGCAGGTGCAAAGAGCATGCTGAATGCAATGGGATTCATTGAAAATAAGTTACGTTTGCCATTAGTTCCAACTCGTATTACGACATTCGAAAAGATACGTGATGTGCTACGTCAGTTAAGCATAAAGTGCTGATAACCGGATAAACAAGATATGAAAAAAGGCAGTTCCGAAAACGGGGGCTGCCTTTTTTGTTTTAGGGTTGATGCTCGTGTCTTGTTATTGGCCGCTAAAGAATGTAATTTTATAGGATAGAGGAAAAAACAAACAGATTCCTTTGTGGGTAATTAGACAAAACCGTACTTTTAGAGGAATATAGCAGACTCTTACAAAAGCAAAATGAGCAGTCCGTTTTAGATGATATTTTTTGAGGGAAAATAATTTGTGAAAATACTTGGAAAAAATAACAGCGGAACATTAAATGACCGCTGTTAGTATAATGTTATTCGCAATAACAAATGGAGAAAGAAGAAAACTACATATCAAATCTTGATTGCTCGCTTTGGCGAGTTGATGATTTGGGGCTATATGCCGCCAAATCCCCTATCCATATCAATTCTTTGGGCGGTAACTTCGATGCGTGGTTTGATATGGATGGCGAGAGTTTTCCTACCGACAAACAGCTTACTGCATGGACGGAATTTTGCAATGTAAATCCAATAGATATGAAAGAAATGATAATGAATGGTCTTATAAAATTGGCAGATAAAATGGATGCTCTGCCCAATGATGTAGAACTGGAGTATGGTCCAATATATAAGCCAATAGTAATTTCAAGAAATGTCAAACGCTCTGTTGAAGTCATTAAGCATAGTGAAAGACCATTAGGAAAAATGACAAAATCCACCTTAAAATGCAGTTCGGTTGTTGTGCCGTTACAAGATAAAGCACCAGTTAGATTCATTGTAATGAACTTTGAAATTGGTCATCGTCCTTATGAAATGGAAGCTGTTTTTTGTAATGAAAAGATACTTATGGTTGGTGAAAACTCTGGCGTTTGGACTCGCCTTGAATGGATAAATGAGTTTAATATTCCAAAGTTTAATATTGAAACGGCATTACATCCATATTGGCGACCTGAATAATATGCGAATAACAAGCACCTGTTCCGCCTACGGCGGCAAGCTGCAAACCATTATAAGCTAAGAAGAAAGTAAATTATGGATAAACAAAAACGAATAGCATTTTTTCATGAAGATGATTATTGTCAATGGGAGATATTACCATTGACTGCCAAGGGCTTTTGCATGAAGCAAATGGGTGAAATAGATGATTTTGCCGAAGAGCATCAGTTAGCCGGTGGCGTTTATACTGATATATTTGTACGAGAGGACAGTCCTCATGGAATAGAGGAACTTTCTTTGTGTCCGGAACAGTTGAATGAGGCACTTGGTTTTCTCCCAGCCTATGACCAAGTAGAAACGGGCTACTCCAGTTATCGGGAAGAATTAAAGCTTACCTATGGCAGAGGTATGGAGGAAGAACAAAATGTATTTTGGTCGGTGGATGAAGCTGGAGTAATAAACGCTCTTTGGCTGGATATATGGATTGCTCCGAAATCTAAAGACTTATGGAAAAGCATTTTAATCGCTTTAGGAAAAATGGCTCCCGTTTTGTTAGCCGACTGGGGTTGGCAGCGATGTGTTGATTTAACGAATCTAAGCGATGTGGAACAATATATAAAAGAAAAAAGTAGCTTATAACAAACGGCTCAACCTTCTTAATGGTCGATTAGCTACCGAACATTAGCATTAAAATAAAGAAAATGAATAAATTAGAGTACAACAATATTGCTGATATGTTAAACATGATTTGTAAAAGACCTAAGATGTATTTTGAAAATCCGACTATAAACAATATGTTTCGTTTTTTGGATGGCTATTATATGTCTGAAGTCATTCACACTCCAGAAGAAGAAAGAATAAAGTGCGAAAAACGAGAGGAATTGTTTTGGAATAGTTTCTACAAATTTCTTGCCAATAAATATAATAAAGAAATAGTAAATAAAAATATATCCTCATATTACATCATAGAAGACATGTTAAAAGAAATTTCAGTAAATGAAGAGGATAATTTTGAGTTATTTGTAGATAACTTCAATGAATTTTATCGTAAGAACTCAATCTAAGAGAAATATAATGTTAACACCACGTGCCGCCTAACAACGGCAAGCTACATCCTATTATTGACGATGAAAAAAGAATGTGAAAATATATTTGGAAACAAATCTAAGTTCGCAATAGAAGTAAGGCTATGGCAACTTAACGAAAGTCCTATATTCATAAACTATTGTTTATGGATAAGCAACAATATGGTCGGAGATATTGAACAATGTGCTGTGTTGTCAGCAGAATTAGATCGTATCCTCAATGTAACTGAACAAAAAGGACAACGCCATATTTCCTTTGATAATTTGTCGGCAAATCTGCTCACGGATAAATTGATTGAAAAGATCTGGCTTAACGAATGTGATTTTATGCAAAATCCGGCATTTGCTAATCTTGACATACTTTCACAGCATGGAGAATGCTTTCAAGGTTATTTCGTGTTTCTGGTAGAACAACAAGGTTATGAATGGTTACTAACAAAAGACAACGTAGATAATCGGTATTATGACATCAAGTTACCCGCAGGAATGATATATTCATGTTTTGAAGAATTTTCAAAATGGATTAAAGATTCAACAATCTTGGCATTACGAACCAATAGATGGATTGAGAAATAGAGTGAATATAAAAGCTCTGAATAAAAATATGACTGATAACAAACGGCTTAACTTCTGAAAAGTCAGTTAGTTACTAAACATTATGAACACAAAAAATAACAAAATGGATTATCCTTCGTTCATCGGCAGGAAATGAGCTTTTCGAAGTATGGTATTATGGTAATCTGTTTAAGGTTAAAGGAGAAGAACAGCCTTATATTGTAGAAACAGATATTGCACCTGAACTGATTGTAGCCAGAGATACGGCTACAGGCGAAGAAATAGTGATTCATGACGGCTCTATACATGGCTATAACAATATGTTTTGCGATGAATATGACGTAGAAGTAATTAAGAACAGAGCATTAAAACAATATCCAATTCCAGCATCCAAATTAGTTATAGAATTAACATATAGCATAGATTATGAGGATGAAAAAGAAGACTATGAAATAGATGATGATGGATATGTAACACTGATTGATGGACGAAAGATGTTATGGCAAGACGTAAAGCGTAACGGAATGGATTTTCTTGGTATATCCTATCAGAATGAAAATGGAGATCTAATTCAATTCTATGATAAAGAATTGGCATAAGATGTTTTCAAGGTTTCTTTGTGCTTCTGTTAGAAGGAGAGGGATATGAGTGGCTATTCTCTAAAGAAGATGGAAATAATAAGATTGATAAAATAGAAAGGGAAGAATTTATAAAAGCATTAATAAATAACTTACAATAGAGAATGAAAGGAAAAATAGTATTCATATTGATAATTCATGCAATAATGGCAACTGCATGCGTTAATTCCAAAAACAAAAACACAGATCAAGATGAACCGTTAGCAAAGGCAGGCAAAACAGCAGAACGGGCCTTACAACTTGCCGGCTCAAACCGCGATAATTCGGATTCGCTGGCTTTAGCCGTTGAACTGATTGACCAGGCAATAGTGCTTGTCTCCCAGTCTCATACATCTGATTACGACAATTTGGGTTTATACCATACACTTTATGGGCATAAATCCCAAATACAGTGTTGTCAGGGGCGATTTGACACCGCACTCGCTACGCTGGAAGAAGCAGAGGCAAAATATGGTGATTTTTGGATGAACCTGTTCTTAAAGGCTATCATATCCGATTTCATGGGAGATACGGTGTCTGCCGGCTTGAATTATGAGAGAACGATTGATTATTGCGACTATAAATTAAAGAAAATGGACCAAAGCACTCAAGAGTATTTGAACATGTTTGTTACGCGCATGACAGCTAAAATGCTCAGATACGGCAAAGAAGAAGCTAAAGATGACATCGGGATGCTGAAAGCTCGAAAGGATTATACCGAAGGCTCCTCTGTTTATTATCTGGTTATCGGATTTGAAAATTGGGATAAAGAAGCGTATTTTAAAAGTTTATGGGGAATAAAAGAATAATATACCTGCCGCTTATAATGAAATGTTTGTCGTATTACCAAACTGACTTAAAAAATCTAAAGCTCCTCTTTTCAGTTCTATCTCATCCTCATTTTTCGGGGTAAGCTCAGCAAACCCTTTTATAACAGGAAGAAATTCCAACTGGCTTTCTTTTGGAAACTGAACTAATAACTGCGTAATAATCCAATACTTCCAAATCGGGTCTTTTTTCTGGTCTATAAGTATATATTTGATACTTGGTATCAGGCCTTTATGAAACCGAGGCAATACATTAATTAACTCTAAAGCTACAGGCCAATTCATATCTGCAATCCATTCCAAAAGAGGGGTCGCTATTGACGCTATTTGCTCTGTATTGGCATCAGACAAACGTTTAATAGCTTCAATATCAAATTTATCTTTAGGTATTAGTTCTTGTAAGTTCATAATTGTCATTTTACATACTCATTCATCAATAGAGCTTGGCAACTAATTGTTTTTAGCATTTGGTTGTTTGTTGGTAATCTCGTTAGATTTTTCGTGTATTTCATATAAATATGCTATAAACTTTTGTATCATGTTTTAATTTATTGCTAATGGGTGGTAGACAGCAACCTTTGGGAGTGCCTATCTACTTGTTACCTGCTTTTTCGAGTTATTATAATATCGTCAACACTTAATAACAAAGCCTGTCCGTCTGTTTTATACTCTTGCCAATCTTCAATATTCGGACTTTCATAATCTTGCATTATACGATAAAAGGAGTACAATCCTGAACTTTCCAATGGAAGCTCAGGTAATCTATAGACATCATATTTCCCAACATTTTCCAACTTATTTTCTTCAATCATTTTCAGCCATCCTAACGCCTTGTCTATCTGTTGAAGATAGGAAAGTTGCTGTTGATCGCCTTGCTTTAAGGCATCAACAGTTTTTATTCGTTCCTTTTGCAATAGCTCAATAATATTTTTCATATTGTTTCTTAGCTGGTAAAATGTTTGTTATCAATGTTTTTATATTATTATTTTATGATATCAAGTACTAATATGCAGTCTTTTCGATATTTTTTACCTGTTTGTTAGCAATCTCTTTAATATCAGTGTCTCTCAGTCTACGATATAAGAATTAAAGGTCATTCCATTAATTTCTTCTTCATATCTGTCAGCCTTAACAACATTTCTAAGAAGGCTTGAAACTGGAATTAGTAATTGAGCCAATATTTCAATCTCCACTTACCCAAATTGTGTTTTTATCTATTATCATAGGACGCAAATTCTTGACAAACTCTATTATAATTTTCATTGATTGTTTATCCGACGTCTTTATATAATCATTTGCCAAATTAATAAGTAATTGAAGATTTTGAGGTATCAATCTTGTATCTCCATATTCATCAATACTCAATCCTGTCTTTGCATGAAACTGCAAAAAGACGGGTTGTAATATTCTCAATTCAACATCATTCAAAGCGAAGTGATGATTATTCATTGTATTGCTAAAATCTAACATTTCAATTATTTGTTTATCGGTAATGTGTTGCAGCTTGCTGCCATTAGGCAGTGCAGGTGCTTGTTATAATAATTCTTTAGTATCAAATCCTAATTCATTCAGAACTTCTAATTGTTCTTTTTGGTATTCGGAAGTTCCAGTATGAATAAATTTTTTCTCTATAATATAGCTATTCGGATAATCTTCATAATAACTCATTAAAAAGGCTGGTATATTTTCATGTCTATTGAAGATATTTGAAATCATCCCAGACTTCACCAGTTTTATAAATATCTCTTTACTTTCACATTTGTAGAGATTCCCATCTTCATGGTAAACTAGGCATTGTTCAAGAAATAATTTCCTGTTGAAATTGGCAAAATTGGCTAAACGGTCAGGACGTTTCCAACGTTTTATATCAGTCTTATCAAGAGATGGCAGGATTTTTTTCCATACACCTCGCTTCACAGGAAAAGAATTACAAACGAAATAGAGACGATAAGGTGTTTTAGAAAATGTTTCGTCGTTTAATCCACCTTGCAATGGCGCAAAAACTCCGTAACAATCTTTAGTCAGAAGTCTCACATAATAAACAATTCCATTTTTTCCATTCATTTTATAAATTGCTCCTAATTCATATCTTGCCATAATTCATTGATTATATTTATTATAATGTTTGGCGGATAATCGACCTTTCAGGGGCGATTGATACGCTTGTTAGTAGCCAGTTTTTCTATTATTTTGTTTTCTAAATCAATAGGAAACCATACCGTTGAGTAAGAATACAGATTTCGTTCCATTTCTTCACGAGTGATAGGAGTTTCTTTTGCCGTTGCAAATTCTCTTAGTCTGAAATTTTCGGGAACCCCGAAAACCATTTTTAGATTTGCATAGTTTGAATCTTTATATTTATTGTAGTTTTCTGTTTGTCCTATTTTTCTCCATCTTTTTTTAATAATTCCGTCCCAAAAGATTTGAAGAGGAGAATACATAATTCCAGAACTAATAATTTCATTTAGTTCAGTATAAGCACTACCCACCTTATTAAAGATTTCAACCAACACAGAAGAGTTTGTTTCTATTACTCTTCCAAAGACAAAATCTTTATTCAAGTCTTCTTCTGTTAGTTTAGACTTCAATCCCCAATCGTTTTTAGGCATAAACAAAGGTATGCCAAAAACTTCACCCGGTTTTACGATTATTTTATTCATATTTTTCTTGGCTACTAATGTTGGGCGGCTAACTGACTTTCGGAAGTTAAGCCGATTGTTATCAACTAAATTCTATAATGATTATAACTTTATTGTATGCCCTTTCAAAGTAATCCCGTCAGTGAAAACTTGTTTTAAGGATAGTTTAATACTACTTTCCACATAATCTGTCATATCTTTAAATTGAGTATAATCAACGGGAATTATTGTCACGCCCTTGTCTGATTTTCTTTTAGCATATTCATTGAAACGGTGTTTTTTATCAATACCCCAATTTATTTCTTCTTTTATTGGTAAAGATATATTGACGCCTATGAACTTTTCCTTATCAGCTAAATAAGTAATACCTCGTTTCCCAATACAAATTTCCTTTTCTCCAATTGCTCCACCAAGAGAAATTTCAATAGATAAAGTCCAATTAGTTATTGAATCATCCACTTTAATTTGTCCTGTCAAATCTTGAAAATAAGTTTCAATGGCATTATAATCAAAGCAACTCATTTCTGGATAACCACTTGAATAATCAAAATTCATAGGTCTTTGATATTGATTTTGAGAATAAAGTCTCGATGTAACCTTTATTTTAAATTTCATATTTCACTTTTGTACTGTTGCTAACGTTATGCTAACAGCGGTCATTTAATGTTTCGCTGTTATTTCCTCTAAGTACTTTGTATAATTTTTCCCTCAAGAATATTGTCCAGTGGACTTCTTATTTTACTTCGTAAGAGTCTGTTATATAAACGTACATTTTTGTTGTTCTTATATTTTTTATTACGTCAGGCATGATATTGTATCTAATGACAATATTGAAATTTATGCTATATGCCTCTAAAAATACGGTTTTGTTTAGTTACCTACAAAGGAATCTGTTAGTTTTTTCTCTATTCTATGAAATAACATTGCTTGACAGCCAATGATACAGTCATCTACTTATTTACCAAAACTATAGTACCTTTTTTACGAAAGTATCTATATCTTATTGTTGAGATGCCAATCTTGATCGGTTTTACACCCCCATCTTAACGTTCTCGAGATGGAGGTGTGAAGATATATGAGACCCGGGTGTCGGGAATATAAATATATTATATCTTTGATATTCAGTAGTATATTTAATAAAAAAAGAGCTACTTATTGCTCTTTTTCATCTAAGACTATGATGGATATGATAGATGCTATGTTAGATGAAAATGGGAACTGTCATAGATTAATATCTTGTCAAACAGTTTATTATGATAAATAATGAGAGTATGATAGTATAATTGTAAAATTTTAAATGCAAATGCCATAATGGTACAATTAAAATGGATATAACAAGACTGGACTGTTCAGCTGAGGTAATTTTCAATGCCATAAACGGTTCAATTAAAATGATTAATACAGCCAAACGTGATGGCTCGAATATGGGGTTTAAATACCACAAACGGTTCAATTAAGCCAATTCCGCGAGCGGTTCGATGAGATCAAGGCCATCCTGTTTCAATACCACTAACGGTTCAATTAGTCCAACGACAGGTCCTGCAAATATTTTAATGTCATCGTAGTTTAAATACCACTAACGGTTCAATTAAGCCCCTCTTAAAAGGAAATAAGCCCTTATTGAAAATAAGCAAGTTAAGTCTTATATCCAGCTTCATCTATAAAGAAAAAACTTGTCGACCTTCAATACGATGAAAAGTATCGGAGGTCGACATCTATATAGAGGCCTTTGATGATCAGGATATCAAAGAACGAATAAACCTTAAGTGCGTGATATTAATTATCTTCAGCCGGTTGATACAAATAACGTTTAATACTTCTTTTCGGAGTTTTTTCAAATTCCTCCTGATACAGTTTGAAGCAGGAAACTTTGCTGTATGAAGGCATTTCAGTATTTAGTTGGTCGATATTCTGTTGCATCAATTTCTCTATTTCGGAATGTTGGATACCAGCTTTATCCACTTGTTCCCAGTCCGGATAGATTAAAGCGACTAATTTACCACTTTGCGAAATAATCAGAGATTCGGCTACATACAACATATTATTCAGGCGGTCTTCTATCTCTTCCGGATAGATATTCTGGCCACTGGCGCCTAATATCATCGTCTTGCTACGTCCGCGGATATAAAGGAAGCCATCAGCATCCAATGTGCCTAAGTCGCCGGTACGCATCCAGCCATTAGGCATCATTACCGCCTTGGTAGCTTCCGTATTTTTATAGTAACCCAGCATGACATTCGTTCCGCGTACAAGGATTTCTCCCACTTCGTTTTCCGGATCATTCGAATCAATCTTTACTTCCATACGGTCTACAATACGGCCTACAGAACCCTGTTTGAAGGTATCCCACTGTTCATAAGCAACCAACGGGCCACATTCAGTCATTCCATATCCGACCGTGTAACGGAAGTTTATGGATTTCAGGAAACTTTCCACTTCCTTATTGATAGCGGCACCCCCGATTACGATTTCACCGAAGTTACCACCAAAAGACGCTTCCAGCTTCTTTGCCACCATATCCCTTACTTTCTGGTCAATATAAGGAACCTTCAACAGCAATTTGGTAAGCGGTTTTTCCAGTTCGGGGAAAACCTTATTCTTTATAATCTTCTCAATAATAAGAGGAACTGCCAGAATCAGCGCCGGCCTGATAGTAGCGAAAGCTTCCGCAATAATCTTCGGGCTGGGCGTACGGGTCAGGAAATGCACATGGCATCCTTTATTTACCGAATTCAGAATCTCGAATGCCAGACCGTACATATGTGCCATCGGAAGCATACAGACAATATTATCGCCCGGATGAATAAACGGCAGGCGGTCGTAAGCAAACTGCGTGTTACTCCATAAACTGCGGTAAGGAATCATTACCCCTTTAGAGAAGCTGGTCGTACCGGACGTATAGTTCAGCACTGCTAATTCTTCCGGTTTCTCCTTATGGTATTTTACATCATCGGGAGAAAAGGAGCGGGGAAACTTCTTACCGAAGTATTCGTTAATCCGTTCCCGGACAATCCGGACATCTTTGTTTTTGCTTTTAATGATAGAGAAATTATCCAGCATCATGAAAAGCTTCACATCAGGCATCATCTTCTCATTCATATTTTCCCAGTTGCTGGCAGCAGCCAATACGGCTTTCGAACCTGAATGGTTGACAATGTGATGTATATTATCCGGTTTGAAGTCGTGCAGGATCGGTACAGCTACTGCACCGTAGGCAAGTATTCCGAAGAAACAAATAGCCCAGTTGGATGAATTGCGCCCCACAAGGGCAACCTTGTCGCCCGGTTTAATACCGGCATGTTCCAATATAATATGGAACTTTTCTATCCGGCGGGCAACATCCTTAAAGTGGTAAGTATGTCCGTTATAATCGGAGAAAGCAGGAAGGTCCCAATGTTCCTTCATGCTTCTTTCTATAAGGCCTAAGAAACGATCATTCATAATATTATATGTTTTTATAAAGAACCAAAATACAGGGTTAATGTTGCAAATATAACTAATATATTCTATATATCCTCTTCCTGAATACCCAATGCTTTTAACATATTAACGGCAGGTCCTGTAATCTTTACGGAACCAGGTCCGGCATTTTGAGCCTCTTCCGCAGTAATTCGTCCCCGGTCTGTCATCCGGTTGAGAATTACGTTAAAATATTCCTCATAATAAGGTTTTAATTCCAATCCGTCGAAGCAATACCGTACGTGTTTGGGCTTAGGTATGATGCTGGCCAGAAATATGCATTCGCTCAAGGTCAGGTCTGCCGGTTCTTTTTTGAAATAGAAGTGCGAAGCCTCAGCTGCCCCATAAATAAGAGGACCCCATTCTACAATATTCAAATAAACTTCAAACATACGTTCTTTGGAGGTCAGATGATTTGTTTCAATCAACCAGACGATCAATATCTCTTCCAGTTTGCGGGCGATTGTTTTTTTACGGCTCAGGAATACATTTTTCACAAGCTGCATGCTGAGTGTACTTCCTCCACGGGCAAAACGGCGTTCTTTTATATCTTGTATCAACGATTCGCGGATAGCACTCGGTATAAAACCGGCATGCTGGAAAAATCCGGCATCTTCACTTTGCATGATAGCCAATGGCAGATAATGGGAAACCGCATTGAACGGCCGGAATGACGGATTAGCCGTACCTATTTCAAAAGTGCGTACCGGTTCACCATTTTCATATACCGTATATATAAACGGTTCGTTCATTTTCCTCAAATCGGTATTTCCGTAATTTGTTATATGGAAATTCCGTCCATTCAGCGTCGATTCAAATTGCAGGCTGTCTATTTGCGATAGATCCATATCCAGCAGGAAATGCCAGGATAAGGTTCCCTCGGCTTTCAATCCTTCCAGGTTGTAAAAAAGCCCGTGGGGAAGAGAGTTGAATAACTCGTTTGCCGGAAAATCTTTTTTATCTACGGAAGCGGTAATCCGCCAGTCTTTGTCCCTGGTAATTTTCAGGTAGGGGTTAAGTTTGAGTTCATTGAATTGCAGTTCAGTCGTACTGTCCAGTTCGAAGAAGTTCTTTCCTATATTTAGTTTCCAGTCCAGTAGCCCTTGATTCAGAGATACCGTATCCGGTGAAATACGTTCCTGGTGGATGGTCAGTCCACTGATATATGTACGTCCCTGTAAAGCATGTAGATTCTTTTCCTCTTTGAGGGTAGACATTTCAAAGGAAAGCGTATCGAATTGTACACAGGCCCCCCAACGGTACTTCAGGAAAGGGAGCGTTATCTTGCTCTCCCGGGGAGTGGACAGGCAGATTTTCAACTGTTTCTGTTTGCTTTGAAGTTCCCCTTTGCATTTCCACTCACCGGAAATACCGTTTTCCGTACTCCGGATATTTGTTTCAAAAGCATGGTCTTTTATAATGAGAGAGGGAATTTCTATTTGCAAATTATCATCTTTATTCCTGTAGGATATTCTTAAATCAGTTAATGAAGCATTAGCAGGAAGCAGATGAAAGACCCGGTCTAAAACCTTGTGGGCATTGCCGGCATAATTACGTTCTGCTTCTACCGCATTTACATGCTGTTTATCCGAAGGCATGTTTCTGTATAAAAAATCAAAGTTTGAATTTTTTTCCTGTTTGATAAAACAGACGGATAAATGATTCACCCCGATTTCCTGTACTTTCACTTTTAACAGGAGAAGCTCGGGCAGGGCCAGACTGACTTCAATACTTTCTGCATTCAGTAACGTATCGGCATTGGAAGGCACAATACTCAGCCCGTCTATCCTGATGCCACTCAGCCCTTGCATATAGACATCTTTATACTTAATAGCAAGCTGATGGCGTTCTTCTATTGCAGCCAGTTTGCGGTCTGTATATTTCCGGACAATAAAATTGCGCCCGCACAATATCAGAAAAATCAGGACAATAATGGATATACCACCTGTCCTTATCGCCATTTTATACCTAAAATACATATTCTTTCTTGTTTAAAACTGCGTCAAAAGTACACCTTTTCTTTCGACGGTTAACTCTTTTCTTTCAACATTTGGCGCCGTCAATTTGTTAGATATAAAAACGAAACATATGGCATACAAAATATCATTCTTCGGGGCTAAGCCTTACGACATCGCTTCTTTTGATAAGGTAAATGAAAAGTTTAATTTCGATATCCGTTATTACAAGGGGCTTTTGAATCCCAATAATGTAATCCTTTCACAGGATGTGGATGCTGTCTGCATCTTTGTAAACGATATGGCCGATGCCAAGGTTATAGATGCCATGGTAGGCAATGGGGTGAAACTTTTGGCACTCCGTTGTGCAGGATTCAATAATGTGGACTTGGAAGCTGCAAAGGGCAGGCTCCCGGTAGTACGTGTCCCTGCCTATTCTCCGTATGCTACGGCCGAATTTTCAGTCGCATTGATGCTTTCCCTGAACCGTAAAATCAACAGGGCTTACTGGCGTACCCGCGACGGTAATTTCTCCCTGAACGGATTGATGGGATTCGATATGCATGGAAAGACTGTCGGTATTGTCGGCACCGGTAAGATAGCCCGTATCTTAATCCATATATTAAAAGGGTTTGGCATGCATGTGTTGGCCTACGACCTGTTCCCGGATGAGAAATATGCCAGGGAAGAAGGGTTCAGCTATGTTTCATTGGACGAGCTATACAGGCAATCGGATATTATATCCCTGCATTGCCCGCTGACGGAAGAGACACGTTATATGATAAATAAAGCCTCCATCGCGAAGATGAAAGAGGGTGTGATGATTATAAACACCGGCCGTGGACAGTTGATTCATACCAACGACCTGATAGATGGGTTGAAGGAGAAAAAGATAGCTGCCGCAGGGCTGGACGTGTACGAGGAGGAGGGCGAATATTTCTATGAAGACAAGTCCGACAAAATTATAGACGATGATGTATTGGCCCGTCTGCTTTCGTTCAATAACGTGATTGTAACGTCACACCAGGCATTTTTTACCAAAGAAGCCATGCAGAATATTGCAGAGACGACTTTGCAGAATATAAAAGACTTCTTTGAGCACCATACTTTAGTAAATGAAGTTAGTCTTTAAGTACAGACTATGTTTTTATATCGCTGATTTATTATATTTTTGTGGCCATTGTCCGGTGTGAACCAGGCAATGGCTTTAATTTTGACAAAGATATGAGAATAGACAATCACACAGGTTTAGTACTGGAAGGAGGGGGGATGCGCGCCATTTTCACCGTCGGCGTATTGGATTACTTTATGGACAACAATATCTGGTTTCCCTATACCATCGGTGTTTCGGCCGGTGCCAGCAACGGGATTTCTTATGCTTCGCGACAGAGGGGACGTTCCCTTTACAGCAATGTCGATTTGTTGAAGAAATATAACTATATCGGTCTGCGCCACTTTTTGCGTGGGAGGGGATATATCGACATGAAGTTCTTGTTTTATACCTATCCCGAGAAATATTATCCGCTGGATTATGAAACTTATTTCAAGTCGGAGAACCGCTTCGTCATGGTGACGAGCAACTGCCTGACGGGAAAAGCCGAATATTTTGAAGAGAAAAAAGACCCGGCGCGTCTGGTGGATATATGCCGGGCTTCATGCACACTGCCTGTATTGTGCCCGATTGCTTATGTGGACGGTGTTCCGATGGTGGACGGAGGCGTATGCGATGCGATTCCTATCCGTCGTGCCATAGAAGACGGGTTTTCCAAGAATGTGGTTGTCCTGACTCGGAACAAAGGGTATCGGAAAAAAGAGAAAGATTTCTGGTTGCCCGGCTTCATTTACCGTAAATACCCGGCAATCCGTAAGCAGTTGAAGCTGCGTTACCGCCATTATAATGAAGTGCTGGATTATATAGATGAACTTGAAGCGAAAGGAGACGCATTCGTCATCCGCCCTGAAAAGAAAATGAACGTCGGACGTACGGACAATAACCCGGAACGGCTATCTGCGCTTTATAAAGAAGGGTATGAGATAGCACGGCGTATTTGCAACCAATAAAGCCATACTTTTTAACTATAGCCGAAGTACCCCTATAAATAAAAATTAGTACCGGTAGTAATTTGAATTAGTAGCGGTACTAATTGAAATTACTATCGCTACTAATATTTTTTAACAAAGCTGTGTGACTATATTAAATGTGTATGGCTCCAGTGGTGGATGGGATGTGCTTTCAACTTTAGGGAAGAGGCTTCCCTAATACTTGGGAAGGTGTTTCCCCAACGGTAGGGAAGAGGTATCCCCACTACCGGGGAATGCTCTTCCCAAGTAGCGGGGATAACTTTAACAGGATATTGCCGGAAGCAACCTGCTTTTACCGTACAACCTGATGTATCCGTACCGGTTTGCTTACTGCACTGATTTCAATCGCATCGGCTCCTTCAAATGCGGATTTGTCTAACTTGACATAATCGGCATAGCCGTAATAAAGGATATGCTTGTTGCCGTCCGGCTCGGGGCTTGTGATGGAAATCATACTGTCGTTGTTGCCGGAAAGATAGAGTTCTATTTTATCCGTATCGTTACATTTCACATGGACTTTCTCGCCCGGTTTCAATACTTTGAATGTGCTCAGGTTCGAGTCGTACATCATCAGTTCTTCGTTGACTTCCGGGGCCTCTTTCGTTTTGACACTGAAACTCAATACATACAACTGCATTTGTTTGTCCGAAGTATTTCGCATACGGATATAACGCGCTTTCGGGTCGATGGAGGCAACTGTCTCCTTAACATCTTCGGCAGGTATATCCTGTATAGCCGTCCAGCTTTTGCCGTCGGCAGACCATTCGAATACACGTCCCGGCACATTACTTTTCGGCATATTGAAATTAAACGAGGCAGCCTCTTTCTGAATCTCCCATCCCAAACCGATATATTCGCCCGGTTCCACGCGGATAACTTCATACAGCGGGACATAAGCTATCTGGTTGTCATCGTCCGAATAAGGCTGATGTTTCAGTTGTTCCACATTGGTCAGGGTAGAGGCCATGCTCATATTCACTTCACTGGCGGGAGTTTCATCGCTGGCAAGCAAGTTGCGGCTGGTCTGGCGGTATAATTCGTGGATAAAAGGAGTCAGTACCAGCGAACCGGTCTTTATGCCTTTCTGGTACGGATTCTGGTTGAAGGTACGGTTTATTATCTTCATGCTGTCCAGTAAGGAGTTCAGGCGCAGATAGCGGTACCAGGTGGCGGATTTGTCTTTGCTGTACCAGGCATGCGCCATCAATAAAGATTGTGTTCCGGCTTGACCTAATAACTGGAACTGTTGCAGCCAGGGATTGATTTCTTTAATGAGGGCCATGTTTTTACTCCGGCTGTAAATCATATCCGGGGCAACGGTTATCTGGGTGAACAAGCTGCCCATGCGGTTTGCTGCCGTTTCGAGGAAAGAACCTTTCTTATAAGATGCAAGGAACGATTCGGCTGCCGCTTTATGACGGGCGGATTCTTCACGGCGGTACAGGTGCCCGTTCGGTCCCGGGTCGCTGTTGTTTTCACAGAAAGTACGGAATGCAATCGTGGCATCCGGCATGATATACTTGCAGGAGGCTTCGAATGCGTTTTCAGGGTTGTATGCAGGCATGTTCCAAGTGTATAGACCTACTCCGAATAAGCCCACCTTGGAGGCTTCCGCCCGTTCCATTGGGTTGGCAACAAATCCGGTCATTGCATATGCCGCTTCCGTATCCAGTCCGTATGCCGGTCCCATCAACAGGTGGTCGCGGCAGTAGTCGTTGACCGGGAAATTCCACCATACGTAAGCCGGGCGGCGGATGCGTTTGTTCACCCATTCCAGCCCTTCTTTGGTAATGTCGGCTATCACACGGTCGCCGGTCCACATAATCTGGACGGCAGGGTCGAGCTGTTCTCCCAGGATATCCAGATAATCGGTCGTAGCCCAGGCACGGTTGTACTCGGTCGGGCACATAATCAGCGGTTGGAGGTCCGGTTTCTTTTCGATAAATTCTTTCTGTATGTAATTCAAGAGGCCGGCTTGCTTTTCAGGTTTGGCACCTTCTCCTGAGATATCGTCAAAGAATACGGCAAAGGCACGTACGCCCAAATCATACATTTGCCCGAATTTGGTGATGATGTTCAAGCTGTCGGTCCGGTTCCATTGGATGTCTTGCCCCGGGTGGATGGCCCATACGAAATCGACCTTATTGCGTGCCGCTTCGGTGGTCAGCTCTTTGATTTGCTGCGCTTGTTCGGCGGGATAAGGCTCGCGCCAGTTCGGGGAACTATGGTAAGGGTCGTCTTTCGGACCGTAGATATAGGTGTTCATTTTCAGTTTTCCGTAGAAGCGGAGTTGTTCCACGCGGTCGGCATGGCTCCACGGTTCGCCGTAAAATCCTTCTACAATGCCCCGGTGTGCTACGGACGGGTAATCCTTGATAGAGCAAAGGGGGAGGACACGGGTTCCTTTTTCACCGTAGCCGGATAACTGGTTGAGTGTTTGTGCTGCGTAAAACAAGGAACGGTCGTCTACGATTTCGATTGTAATCCCTTTTTGGGTGATAACGAGCGTATAGGCTCCCGAACGTTTCATTTCAGGGGTCTTTGCTTTTATTTTCTTTATTTCGAGGGGGAGGGCTTTGCCGGATTGGGCGAAAGGCAATGCTTTTTTCAGTAGTTTGACTGCCTCCGGGTCGGGATTGCTGATGCCGCGTAAGGCATATCCGCGTGTCGGGGTGTATTGTTGGCTGGAAATGATGATTTCCTGCGGTTCAGGATACAAATCCTGCGGCAATATTTGTGCCTGGGTGCTCATTGTGCATGTCAGCAGCAATGAGACGAGTAGATTTAGTGTTTTCATACGATGTGTTTTTATCAATTGTTCAGGATAAATGGAGATGCGAGCGTGTCAAAAGCTATTACTGAACGCAGATGACGCAGAACACGCAGATTTGCGCAGACCCTGTTTTTTCAATAAATAATCTGCGTAAATCTGCGTAGTCTGCGTTCCCTAATATAGACTTTTGACATCCCTGGTTTATGTTATTTGTCATTCAAGGGTAAACATCAATACTTTGCTGTTTGTATTTCCCCATTCGGTCAGAAGGGTACGTAAAGCGGCATATTCGGCAGGGGTATAAAGCTGTTTGTTCAGTTGCAGGCTGCGGGTCACTTTAGCCGTCTTTCCGTCTTTTTGGACAGAGTAAACATATTTGCCGGCTGCATTGGCAATGGTTTTGTCGGTCGCCGGAGTACGTAAATCCATATCGGCAGGTATGGCTACGGTATACGTATATTGTTCGTTTACCTGACAGGGCATCAGCAGGTTTTCTTTGCGGACACTGTTCATCCGGCAGAAATAGCTGTTTGCAAGGGTGGAAGGAGCATCCGGCAGATTCACCAGCAGGTATCCGTTTTCTGCTTTCAACGGTTGGCTGGAAGTGCTTTCTTTCTTGTTCTCGCTAAAATAGGGGAACTGTCCTTCGCCTGTGTCCGATGTGATTTTCGATTCGGCTTTATCCGGTGAAACGGTCATGCTTACCTGGTAGTTGATATCTGTTTCCAGTGCATCGAACGTCAGCTTTTCTCCGGATGCCAGGCTGAAAGAAGGAACCAGATTATGAATCCGTCCGGCTGTTACCCGTTGGGTCGATGTGGGCGAAAGCAGATAGCGTTTCCCGTCTGCATTGGCAACTACAAATAATTCGTTGATTGCATTTAATCCGCATCCCCGGTCTGCGTTTACACGGTAAAGGGCGGCAGGTTCGGCCTGTATGCCTGCGGCATTTAAAAGACCGTTCAGCAGGTTTGTTTTTTCGGCTACGGTTCCGTAGGCAGAGTTGATAACCAAGTCGGCAGGACGCAGGCGGAAACCTGTTTCAGACAGGGAGAGGCGGCTGTTACCCAAATCCTTCGTTACATAATTCATGATGGCTTGCAGCTTCTCCGTATCTGTATTCTTACCTTCAGTAATACTTTCGGAAACTACTTCTATCTGGCTGTCGTTCTTAGGATTAAATTGTTTGAATAAAGTCTGCAATGCTTCTTTTTCCGAAGGATAAGTCGTTGCAGTGAGGAAAGGGACATCTCCGTTCATAGCATAAACGAACAAATCGCGTGAAGCGGCCGGAAGGTTGCGCAGTGTCCATTGAATGGTCTTTGTGCCGTTGGCTACCTTTATTTCCGGTTTGGCTTTGTCGTATTGCATGGTATAGGATACCTGTTCGTTTTCCGGCACAACGATTGTATAGGTATATTCCTTGACCGGAGAAGATTGCAGCAATTCATCATATATATCCAGGGCCGGCAAATAGCCCGGTTTGGAAAGAATGGAATAATCCAGATAGATGGTAGCGCCCAGTTCCAGCCCGGTATGGACTACAACCATTTCTTTCAGGTTGTTGTATGCCGGTGCATCGGCAGCATTGCGCGGCAACACTTCTACAAAGGCGTTGTCCGGTGTTTTAACGATATTGCCATCTTTCTGTTTGGTATAGGATGCATGGATTTTCAGTTCCTGGAATGCCGGGTTGTACACAATAAAGCTCTCTCCGTACGTACCGTTCATTGCGGTATGTGTAAAGAGCGTCAATTCCATATTGCAGCGGAACTCCTGGCTTCCGTCTGCGTTCAGGGTATAGGTCTTTGACAATTTCCCGTATTCGGCCTCCGAAGCCGCAAATGCCGATACCGTCACCAGCAGCAGGCACAACAGGAATGCGAATTTATTTATCTTATTAATCATTGTCTTTGTATTTTATATAGTTTCAGTAATCGGTAGTTCCTTTTCCGGTACTGTCGGTTACTTCTTGATAATTAAATAATCTCCGAAACTCTTATAAGCATTCACGGCGGAGCGGAAACCGTCCCAGTCGCCTGCTTCGTAAACGCGTTTCTTTAAGGCCAGTTTCTGGTGTAATACCACTTTATTGCCATCCTGGCGGAGCGTTCCTTCAAAGTCGGCGGCGCCGCTTTGTTTATTGTCTGCCTTCGATTCGTTGACCAGTTTGTATCCGGCGGGAAGTTGGATGGTTTCGTCCAGTTCCACCAAACGGGAACAGCCGTCCTTGAATCCGTATTGGCGTGTTTCCAGATCCGTATTGATACGGAGGAAGCTCTTTACCTGGTTGTAGAGGTTATTCATTACCAACGGCTTGAAAAGCATTTCTTTTTCTCCCGGGAGAGCATATTCCGGTATTTCGTAACGGAATGTCATCTTGATAGGAGCCGCCTGGTAGTTTTTCGGGTCTTTGCCATAATCGACGCTCAGCAGGCGTGCTTTGGGCGATACGGCAAGAAGCTGCGATTCCAGCATGTTCTGCCATTGTGATTGCCATCCGCGGGTGAACATGCCACGGATATTGCTGTCGGACTGCCCTTCGGCCGTGATGGTGAACTGTCCGGTCAATGTTCCCTTGTTATCCAGTTTATTGGTGGCGTTGATGCGTACATAGTGGTTTTCCGGGGCGGAAACCGGTGTCAGGCAAAGGTCTGAACCTTCGGGCACGCCCGGCAGGTAGTTTTGCTGTTGCTCGGCACTGCTCCACAGCTCGCGGCAGAAAGGCACCCAGGTCGGGTCGAGCGGCATATAAGTGCCGTTGGACAGTTTTACGACAGCCACACAGTGGTTGAAATGGTCGGCAGGGATACTTTCCACGCGGCTGCCTGCCATAGTCATAGCCGGGTAGGCTTCGAAGCCAGCCATGCGAAGGAAGGAAATCAGTGTTCCGGCAATGTCTTTACAAACACCGCAACGGTCTGTATAATTCATTTTCGTATTGTGCAGCGTATAACCTTCCCCTTTCCCCATGGAGATACCGGAGTAGCGGATATTGTCGGCAACCCAGTGGGTCAGGACGGCTATCTTTTCCATTTCCGTCTTTTTGCCTTTTATCAGTTCGTCCACTTTCTTCTGTGCTTCAGGCAGTGGAGCAAAACTTCCGTAATCCTCGTTTACCTTGTTGAACCAAAGAGATTTATCCTGCCAGCGGGGAGTGGAAGACATCATCAGTTTGGGAGCTGCGTCGAACAGGTCTACCATATTCGGCTCGCGTTTGGTCGGCATGATGTCGTTGCTTATGAATGTATAGGCTTTCTTGCCGTCTTCATAGCGCATGGAGGATGTGCAGTCTCCCTGATAGAACTGGAACTGCATATCTTTTTCCATCGGGATGGAAACCTTGTACACTTTACGCACGGTAGGTTCGGTAGCCCAGAACGGAACAATATCGTAGAACTGCCCGCGCATAGGGGGGATGAAACGGGATTCGTCGTCTCCGCCGTTTGCCAGCAGGGCATAGGTAAACCCTTTCTTATTAATCTGGTAGTCGATAATGTCGCCGGGAGCCAGTTGCCCAACTTCAATCATAATCTGGCGTGCCCCCCAATAGATGGCGCGTGCCGGGGCTACATAGTCGCAAGCCTGGGTAACATCCAGGTTGATTACGTCTCCGTTTGCTTTGTACACGGTGACACGGTGGAACTCGGCATGAGCCGTAAGCGGGTCGTAATCGTATTTGATGATACGGTTGTCTACCGCCCCCTGGGGTGTCATGATTTTGATGACTTTGCATACGGCAAAGGAACCGGAACCGGTGGGTTGTACATGTACGGCTGTGCTGTCCAACAGGTTTACACAATCGTAACCGGCATAAACTTCCGGTTTTTGGAGTGTCGGGTCCGGTGCGAACCGGCAACTTTCCCCACTTTGCCCGTAAGCGGAAAGGGCAAGAAGGGATAAGGCTGTAATAGTAAAGTACTTCATATACGAGTGTTTTTAAATGATATTCAATGATATCCTGCTTTGCGCCAAGGCCCGGCAGGTTTTCCGGTCTATTTTGCCACTGCCGGTCAGTGGGAGCGTTTCTACTTCGATAATGTATTTAGGGCGTTGGTATTTCGGCAATACGCTATCGATACGGGATTGAAGCCCGGCAGGCTCCACCTTCTTTTCTTTATCCTCTATCAACAACACGATTGCTTCTCCGAATTTGGGATGCGGAACAGATGTTATCGCAAATTTAACAGAAATAACGGGATGTAACGCTTCTTCTACTACTTCTGTCTGAATTTTTATGCCTCCGCTGTTGATTATATTGTCTTTTCTGCCCAGAATACTGAAACTTCCATCCGGATGAAGGCGGGCGACATCATTTGTTTTCAGCACTTCATCGCAGACCAAAGGGGCTTTTATCACCAGCGTATCCTCTTCCGACAGGGAAATGTCAACGGAAGGAAAAGGATGATATGCCGGAGAGGCTTCCGGGCCGTTCAAGCGACGAAGGGCGATATGCGAAAGTGTTTCCGTCATGCCGTAAGTGGAGTAGACTGCATTCGGCAACTGCCGTATTTCATTTTCCAATGCCGCATCTATGGCTCCGCCTCCGATAATAAGAATATCCGTTTGGCAGAGCCGTTCCCGCTCTTCCGGATTCCGGAGGGTATTGTAGACCTGCATCGGTATCATAGCAGCAAAACGAAGCGGTTCGCTTACGCCTGCCAGCGGATGACCGGACGGTTGGCGTACAATCAGGTTCAATCCGGCATAGAGGGAGCGCACTACCATCATTTTTCCGGCAATATATTGCAGGGGCATACATAGCAGGGCGTTATCGCCTTTCTTTAGTCCTAAATATTCGCAGGTGATGCGGGCGCTCTGCCACATCTGTTCTTTACGAACCGTCAGTTGTTTGGGGGTTCCGGTCGAACCGGAGGTTTGTACTTGAATATAGGGTGAAGGATCTTCCCATTCGGCAAGGAATGTTTTTAAATCTTCTTCTATTGTTTGCATATGACTCTGAAGGTTACAGATTATACCATAAGCAGTCTTTCCGGATACTGAGGGGCATTTCTATATTATCGGTGAAAAGCGCACCGGTACCCAGCCCTTGTGGCAGCGGATTATCGAATGTGGCACACCATTGCGCAATGGCATTCAGCCCGATATTGGATTCGAGTGCCGACGTTATCCACCAACCGATATGCTGCTTTTCGGCTTCCGCTATCCATTCGTTTCCCCCGTTGATGCCTCCATGCAGCGAAGGTTTCAGGATGATGTATTGGGGACGGATTGTGGCAAGCAGCTTCTTTTTATCTGCCGGGTTATTGCAACCGATTAATTCTTCATCGAGTGCGATGGGGAGAGGTGTCGATGCTGTCAGGCGTGCCATTTCTTCCCATTGTCCGGCACGGATAGGCTGTTCTATGGAATGGAGGTTCAGTTCGGCAAGGCGGTTCAGTTTATCCATTGCATCCAAAGGGGAGAATGCTCCGTTGGCATCTACACGCAACTCTATTTCTTTGGAAGAGAAATGGGCGCGGATATGTTGAAGTAATGCCAGTTCTTCCTCAAAATTGATTGCTCCGATTTTTAGTTTGATACAACGGAAACCTGCTTGCATCTTGGCCTCGATTTGCGCTAACATTTTCCGGTAGTCGCCCATCCAGATAAGCCCGTTGATGGGGATTCCGGCTTCACCGCGTGAGAAAGGGGTATCCCATAAGGCGTAACTTCCGGTTTCCAGATTGCGGAGGGCGGTTTCCAAGCCGAACAGGATGGACGGGTAGGGACGGAGAGCTTCTTTATCCAGCATCCCGGTAGCGGTAAACTGTTCGCAAGCATGCTTTAAGATAGCTTCGTAATCCGGCAAATCGTCGCAACTGAGCTTCGGCAATGGGGCACATTCGCCGATACCTGTATAACCGGGCTTTTCATCCGAGGTCAGGTGCAGGAACCAGCATTTCCGTACGGTATAAATTCCCCGCGAAGTTCCGGCAGGTTGTTTGAAGTGCAGGGTGCGGGGAATGATTCGGATCGTATAATGAACGGTATTCATTTTCTTTGGTTACGGGAATTTAGGATAATCCTCAAATCGCGGACGGCGTTTTTCCAGGAATGCTTTACCTCCTTCCTGCGCTTCGTCTGTCATATAATAAAGCATGGTGGCATCTCCTGCCAATTCCTGGATACCTGCCTGGCCATCCAGTTCCGCATTCAGACCGGCTTTGATCATACGAAGAGCCAGCGGGCTGTGCAGCATCATTTCTTCCGACCATTGCACATATTCGTCTTCCAGTTTGTCTAAGGGTACGACTTTGTTTACCAGTCCCATGTCCAATGCTTCCTGTGCATTGTACTTCCGGCATAAGAACCAGATTTCACGGGCTTTCTTCTGACCGACGATGCGGGCGAGATAAGAAGAGCCGAAACCTGCATCGAAGCTACCTACGCGGGGACCTGTCTGTCCGAAAATAGCGTTTTCGGAAGCGATAGTCAGGTCGCACATTACATGCAACACATGTCCGCCACCGATTGCAAAACCGTTTACCGCTGCAATTACCGGCTTCGGAAGGGAACGGATTTGTTTCTGTACGTCGAGCACATTCAAACGGGCTACGCCATCTTTGCCTACATACCCGCCGTGGCCTTTTACATTCATATCGCCACCTGCACAGAATGCCACGTCACCGGCTCCGGTCAGTACCACTACGTTTATATCCTGGCGTTCGCGGCAGATATAAAAAGCATCGCTCATTTCTGTTGTGGTGGTAGGGGTAAAGGCATTGCGGTACCGTTCACGGTTGATGGTGATACGGGCGATTCCTTTGTAGAAATCGAACAGGATGTCTTCGTATTGTTTGATGGGGGTCCATTCTCTTTTTGTTTCCATATTTCTTATTCTTTATATGTATTTATTATTTTGTTGATATTCCGATCATGATGATGGTGTTTATTTCTTAAGTGAATGGTAATATGCTTTGAGCAGACGAACATCTTCCGTTGCATCTGTGAATACCTCCATCAGCATCGGCTGGTTATAAGGAGCAGGCTGGGTAAAGGTAGTCATGGCTTCCGTCAGCTCTTCCATATTATTTACGGCAAAATAGGCGAATCCCCGTTCTTCCGCCCATCCTTTGGCGGATGTCTTGTGGGGGGCTGTTACAAACCGGTGTGTCTTGTCTGCCATCTTTAAGCCGGGTAAGGCGTGGAATATTTCACCGCCTCCGTTGTTCAGTAGCATGATTCGTAAATTACAACCGTAGTTACTGTTCCATAATGCGTTCATATCATAGAAAAAACTCAGGTCGCCTAATGCAACAAAGTTCAGTTTGTCCGAGCATACGGAATATCCGATGGCAGTGGAGAGCGAACCTTCGATACCGCTTGTACCGCGGTTGCAACACACTTCTATATCTTCGGGCAATTTATATAACTGTGCGTAGCGAACGGTGGAACTGTTACCCAGATGCAGCGCTGCCGGTACCGGAATCGATTTGAGAAGTGCCCCGATTGCAGCCATTTCCGAATAAGCAAATTCAGGTTCCGGTAAATCCCGTGTTTTGTTTTCCCAGGTACGAGGGTATTCCGTCGGTTTATTTTCCAGCAGGAATGCAATCTTTTCGAGGAATTCGAACGGGTCCATTTCGATTACGGTTGTCAGTGAACCATATAAATCCGCAACCTCTCCATCCGGTGAAACATGCCAGTGTTCGCGAGGGGGATGGGTACGTAAAAACTGTTTGAGGCGCTTGGAGACGATATGTCCGCCGTATGTGATTACCAGGTCGGGGACTAAATCCTGTAGGGAAGTACGTTCGTTTGCTTCTGTCGTGCCGTGGGTATCCAATGCATATAGCGCTGCGTCGAAATTCTTTACGGGTATTCCCGGTACAATCCGGTTCCCTATATGCTCTGTCAACCAGACAAAGTGTTTATAAAGTTGCTTGGTATATTTCTTTTCGAAAAGGTAAATCAGGCTCATTTGTCCTGCAATAATCATCCTGCGGTTATATTTGTTCAGCCGCTCGATTAATCCGGAATATTCCCGGTCGTATACGTTCAGTCCCTGATAGCGGGTTATGACACGTACTTCAGGCAGTTCCTCCACCGTAAACCGGAACAGAGGCTCGGAAATAGGGATATTGATGTGTACCGGTCCTTTGCCATGATGGTTCAGCTCAAGCAATGCTTCATTGACAAGGCGGTTGCAATACCATTCGTCTTCATCCGTATGGATTTCCGGCAGGTTGACCGATTTCTTTACTAATGTCCCGAATATCCCGGGTTGCGGCAATGTCTGCCCGTCCATTTGCCCGATCCATGCCCCCGGACGGTCTGCCGAGATAACCACCAACGGAACTTTCTGGTAGAAAGCCTCCGAAACGGCCGGATGGATGTTCAGTAAAGCGCTGCCGGATGTACAACAGATTGCTGCCGGTTGTCCGCCGTGCAAAGCCAGTCCGAGTGCGAAGAAAGCGGCACTTCGTTCATCAGTCATCGAATAGCAGGTAAAAAACGGATGGTTGGCCAGTGTGTGTACAATAGGTGCATTCCGGCTACCCGGACAAAGTACAATCTTTTTTATATCATGTTCCTTTAATAAGGCTACGAGTTGGAGGATATTCTTCTTATCTGTGTACATATTATATTCAGATATTATGTTTACTCGCAAAAGTAGACATAATATCCGAATAACGGAAAGATTTATTTGTCAATAAGGTCATTCCCAACCGACCTGTTTTTCGTCGGCAATGAGCATGTAAACTCCCTTTTCGTAAGGTAACATATTCAGCTTCCGGGCAATCTGCTCGTCAAAGGAAAACAAATGTACTCCTTCCGGGCTTTTAGCTCTTGCCAACAGGCGCTCTCCTTTATATGAGACATATGTATTTAAAGGAAGCGGAATGATATTGGAAGTTTCTGCCTTGGTCTTTACGGTTTCCCCTTCGTATGTTTGCCATTTACCTCCGGTGTAAACGGAACGGAGAATAAGTTTTCCCTGAGGGGTTGCTTCGTATAATTCGGCTCCTTCCACCGGGGCGTAATAGTTGTCGAATTTATATTCGGGTGTACCTCCGTATCCTAATTTGGAAGTAGTAAATCCTCCGCCGCCGAAAGGAGGTGCATCGGTAACATTCCCTCCCAAGGCCGGGCCGTAGGGAATTACAAGATTGTTTAAATCGTTGGAATAGAAACGAATTACGGCATAACCTGCACCGTCCGGTTTAAATTTGGTTCCGGCATAATCCAACCGCAGTCCCCAATAGACCTCTAGTAGGGTAATCATATTTTTTGTATCGCCAACGGTAGCAACAAAACCTCCGACTGTACCTCCGTAAGTATTTTCCATGTATGTGGTTATATCGCTGATAGGAATCACTTTCTGTAATAGTGTAGCTTGGGTAGGGAATGGAACCGTTTCCCTGAATTGTTTGAGTTTTGTGCATTCATCAGCCGGAAGTCCGGTTGTTATCGATGTACTTAAGTGGATAAACTCATCGTTTGTCATGTTATTTTTTTCCAGCAAGGAAGGTAACAACTCCGGAAATCCCTCTATTTGAGATGCAGTTTCATTATCGTATTGTCCCTGAAAAACGGTATATTCTTTTTGGGAACAGGACAAAAACAGAATGGATAGGAAAAGGATGCCTATCTTGTTTTTAGTAGTCATAGTGTTATTTGTTTAAGAAAATGTATTCGGCAACAAAAGTAGTAAATTAAGACATAAGGTATGATGGGGTAAAACAAGGATAGTTATGGTTTTTCAAAATGATGGAGATGTGTCAAAAGCATATATTAGGGAACACAGACAACACAGACAGAGCGCAGATTTACGCAGACCATATTTTTTCAATAAATAATCTACGTAATCTGCGTTCCCTAATAGCTTTTTGACACATCCCCATCATTTGAAACTTTCATGATATTATATCAGTCTGCGCATCGTTTGTAATTTATCTTCCGTTTCCTGCCATTCTTCTTCCGGTTGGGAGGATGCAAGCAGACCGCCTCCCGCATAAAGCGTCAGGCATTGACTGCCGATATGCATGCAGCGGAGGTTCACATACAAATCACTCCGCTTTTCAGGGTCCAGCCAGCCAATGAAACCGGAATAGTAGCGGCGGTCGTATCCTTCATTCTCGAGGATAAAACGATAAGTTTCTTCTTTCGGCAATCCGCAGACCGCAGGGGTGGGATGGAGGCATTTCAGTAAATCGCCTAACCGCTTATGATCCGGTATGGAAAAACAGAAGTCACTTCTTAGATGGGATAGCTCCCCGGCACGAACAGCAAAAGGTTCCGTCTCCGTAGGCGCAATACCTAATGAAATAAGTTTATTTCGGATATAAGCTGCTACATATCCCTGCTCTTCCTTGTTCTTTTCGTCCCAGAATGTAGGCAGTTCACCGTTCTGAAGCGGCTGTGTGCCGGCCAGGGCGACAGTATGCCATTCGCCGTTTTCACCGGAAAGAATGATTTCGGGCGTACTGCCCAGCCAGGTTCCTGTTTCCGGAGTGTGGCAGAGGTAGACATATGAGCGGGTATACCGTTTGCAAGCCTGGTAAAAGGCGTTTCCCGGTGAGAAATTCCCCGGCCTTTGTAAGGTCAGGCTACGGGATAAGACCAGTTTGTCGAATCTTTTGCTTCGGAGAGGCTTAGTAAAACAATCGAACACTCGCATATATTCCTGTTTGAGACAGGCATTATCCGAAGAAAATGAAGATATAGCTTCTTTTCCCTTTTCTGTGGAATCCGGAACTTTGTTTACTTCCTCCAAATCGAAAACATCCGGCTCGATTAAAACAATCGGTGTTTCGAGAGACGGACAGAAAGGCGTAATTACGAAACCTTTCTGTTCATCCAGTTTTCCGATATCGTATAAAACACGCGCAGAACCGGAGGCCTGCATAGCAAACCGGGGTAATTCTCCCGGTATACGCCAAATTGCAAAGCTCCGGTCCTGCCTGATTAGTGTATCTATCTTATTATTGTAATGTTCTTCTTCCGGAATCATTTCTTTTTTAATATACTGTTAACTACACGTATGGAGGATACCAGTTTGTCCGTAGAGGTAAACACGTCTACATTCCATACATGCGAGGAGCGTCCTTTGTGAATAATCGTAGCGACAGCCCGAACCGTATCACCTTCGTGAGCCGATGACATATGATTGCCGCTAACCTGCATTCCCACAACAATCTCATCCGGTTGTGCCAGAATCATGGAACCCAGTCCGGCAACCGTTTCCGCCAAGGCAAGTGTAGCACCGCCGTGCAGGATACCGAAAGGCTGGCGGGTACGTTCGTCTACCGGCATGGTTGCTTCCACGCGGTCTTCGGAGGCATAGGTATATTGGATACCCAGGTTCCCCATCAGCGCATGTTTGGCACGGGCATTCAATTGGGTGAGCGGTACTTCAGTGGGCTTGATGGCGGCAAGGATTGCTTTTTCGACGGCTACCGCCACACCGTCCATGCTGTTAGGCAATGTGATGAAGTCGGCACAAGCCTTTACAGAGTCCCGTGCATTCCCCATAGCCACTCCGGTTCCGGCAAGTTGTAACATGGATACGTCGGCCACACCATCCCCGATGGCAACCACTTCTTCGGTTGTAATTTTCAGCTTCTCCATCAATACGGCAAGCGTATTCCCCTTGTTAATGAACCTGGGTACCACTTCCAGGAAGTAATCTTCCGAGCGGAACACATCCAGCACGCCGTCCAGACGTTTCTTCCAATGGCTTTCGAGTCCTACCAGTTCTGTCTCATCGTCGCTTGCCAGTACACATTTGCATGGGCTGAAGTCGATGGCATCGGGGAAGTTATCCACTGCAACAATCCGCATATTGTTCAGTTTGGCTTCCTGGCAGACATAGATATTGTTGGGAGAGTCGGTCAGGAGGTAGTCCTTATGGTACGTGAAGATGGCAAAGTTGTTCTTCTTCGCCTTTTTATCCAGATAAGCGAGCATTTCGGGATTGATGCGTTTCTCATACAGCAATTCCCCGGTCTGGGCATTGATAATCTGTCCACCGTTATAAGAAAGTATATACCCTCCGTAATGATTTAACTCCAAGGCTTCCGCCAATGGAAGAACGCCTCCGGTAGGTCTTCCGGACGCCAATACGATATGCACTCCCATTTGCTGTACCTTCAGAAGGGCAGCACGGGTGCGGGGGCTTATTTCCTTATTGTCATTCAGTAATGTCCCGTCTACATCGAGAACCAGTAATTTGTACTTCATGGCGTTGTGTTATTTAGATGTTTGTGTTACAAACGTAAGTAAAAAAATCGGTTTATTAAGAACGTATTCCTCCCGGATTGCAGATAATTTATACTTTATTTACCTCAGGAAACAGGAACAACCCCTTATGCAGCCAACGTTTGGCACTTGTGTCGGTAGCCGTATCCGTTAACAGTCGGGAGCGGAAGGGGGCGGCAACTCGATGACGTTACCATTCTCCGAGATATACGCATACAGTTCCCTGTAGAACGCATGCCGGGTCAGGGTAGAAGCGTCGCCGATAATAATCAGCTTCATCCGCGCCCGGGTGATGGCCACGTTCATGCGGCGGAGGTCGTTCAGGAAGCCAATCTGCCCTTTGTCGTTCGCACGGACAAGGCTTATCAGGATGACATCCCGTTCCTGTCCCTGAAAACCGTCCACCGTATGGACCGCGATGAGTTTCCGGAACGGCTTGAAGAACGCATTCCGCTTTATCAGCCCCCGGATATACTGCACCTGCGATTTGTAGGGCGAAATCAGTCCGAAGTCGATGCCCTCATCCAAGACTCGTTCCTTGCTTATCTTTTCGATGTAGGCCTGTAGCTGCCCGACGAGCAATCCTGCCTCTTGCCGGTTCATGCGGCTCATGCTGTCCGAAAGCTGATCTTCTTCGAAATCGCAGTCTGCCGTATTGTACCAGACTACAGGCGTATCGTATTCCAGAATACCGCGGTATTTGACATCCGGTGCCGATTGCAGTTCGTTGTTATAGAACCAGCGTGAGGGGAAACGCATAATATCGTCGTTCATCCGGTATTGTATCTTTAGCAGGGAAACCGTTTCCGGTTTGTTGGCTATGACCTTTTGCATCAAGGTCTGGTCCAGTCCGCCCCGTGCCGCCTCTATACATTTGATAGTAGGGGGAAGTTGGTGATGGTCGCCGGCTAAAACCACACGGTCCGCCTTTTCGATAGCAATCCAGCATGCAGCCTCGAGCGCCTGTGCCGCCTCATCGATAAAGAGCGTACTGAAACGGCGGTTCGTCAGCACCCGGTTGGCGGAACCTACCAAGGTACATGCCACGACACGTGCTTCGTCGAACAATTCTGCATCTATCTTCACTTCCAGTTCGGTGGCACGGAAGCGGAGACGGGAAAGGCGGTTGCGTGCCGTATCTTTCTCGCTGTGGCTTTTCTTGCGCATGTTCGACTGGGTTTCGCGGATTGCTTTGCGTACGCTCCACAGTTCGGCATAGTCGGGGTGCGCTTCAAAGCGGCGCTCGTAGGTAAAGGAAAGCATCTTGTCGTTTACGCGGGTGGGGTTGCCGATGCGGAGGACGTTGATACCCCGGTCGGTCAGTTTCTCGGCAATCCAGTCGACTGCCGTATTGCTTTGGGCGCAGACTATCACCTGGTTCTCACGGTGCAGGGTTTCGTAGACGGCTTCGACCAGCGTGGTCGTCTTGCCCGTTCCGGGAGGGCCGTGTACGATGGCTACCTCCTTGGCAGCAAGCACATGGTTCACCGCCTCTTCCTGGGTAACGTTCAGCCAGGGAAAGCGGATAGGGAAAAGGGACAGTTTTCCGGCCGGCACCTTCCCAAGCAAGACTTCACGCAGGTGTGACAAACGGTTATCTTTTGCTTTCATCACAGTGGATAGCGCGCTAAACATTGTCTTGTAGCTCGTTTCGTCGAAATAGAGCTGTACACCCATATCCATCCCCTTTTCCACATCGAGCAGGGCGGAGGGGTTAGGTAGTGCCACTACCATCCGGTCGTCCTGCACATAGCTGATGACGGCGGAGAAGTTCAGGTACTTCGGTCGTCCGCCACTGTCCACCGTAAAGAAGCAAACCGGACGCCCGTATTCAAAGTTATGTTCCGTCTCCTTGTCCGCTGTCCGTTCAATTTCCACAACGAGCTGGTTCAGCGAATTGTAGTAGCTTCTACCTCTCGATACAGGATACCAGCAGAAGCCCTGCTGTATTTTGCGTTGGATGCCGATGCGTTCGGATTGTTCCCGGTAGGTCTCTTTTTCATACGCGTACTCCATTTGGAGCAGGTCATACAGGTGTTGCAGGCCGGCAACCGGGGATATGCTGTTGTTTGATGCCATGTTCGTTTCAGTTACAGGGCGCAAATGTACAAATATTTGGGTAGGGATAAAGGCTGTATTGCCCTTTTGATTACCTTTGTCCATCGAATGATATAAATTCTAAACCATGGATAATAAGACAAAAGCACAAATCATCAAACTAATTCACCAGGAGGTAATTCCTGCTATCGGCTGTACGGAACCTGTAGCCGTTGCCCTTGCTGCTGCAAAAGCTGCTGAAACACTGGGTGCCAAGCCCACAAAGATAGAGGTCTTCCTCAGTGCCAACATCCTGAAGAACGCCATGGGCGTAGGTATCCCCGGTACCGGTATGGTGGGGCTTCCCATCGCTATCGCCCTCGGCTCGCTGATTGGCAAGTCTGCCTACGGGCTGGAAGTACTGCGCGACCTGACCCCGGACACACTTGCAGAAGGGAAGCAGATGATAGAAAGCAAATGCATCCATATCGCCTTGAAGGAAAACGTGGACAAACTCTATATCGAAGTGAACTGCTCGGCAGGGGAAGATACCTCCAAGGTTATCATCTGCCATGAACATACGAATATCATCTATGTGGAGAAGAACGGCGAAGTCCTGACCGACTTGCGCCAGTCCGGAAACGGCTCCGAGGAAGTTTGTGCCGCGCACGACGAACTGAAGTTATCTTTCTCTACCGTCTACGAGTTTGCTATGGAGATGCCTTTGGACGACATCCGTTTCATCCTCGAAACTGCCGACCTGAATAAGAAAGCCGCCGAAGCCTCTATCCGGGGAAACTTCGGGCATACGGTAAGCAAGACCGTCTCCGGTGCCTTCGGAAAAAAATATATGGGCGAATCCCCTTACACCCACATGCTGGTGATGACGGCTGCCGCCTGCGACGCCCGTATGGACGGTGCCATGATACCCGTTATGAGCAACTCCGGCAGTGGCAACCAGGGCATAGCTGCCACCTTGCCCGTCCTTTCCTTTGCCGAAGATATCAAATGTACTGAAGAGCAACTTATCCGCGCCCTGATGCTGAGCCACCTGATGGTGATATACATCAAGCAGAGCTTGGGACGCCTTTCCGCCCTTTGCGGTTGCGTGGTAGCTGCCACGGGAGCCAGTTGCGGCATAACTTACCTGATGGGAGGCAGCAAGACGCAAATCTCGTATGCCATCAAGAACATGATTGGCAATATCACCGGAATGATATGCGACGGTGCAAAGCCCAGCTGTGCGATGAAGGTATCGAGCGGCGTATCCACGGCTATGCTGTCCGCATTGATGGCGATGGAAGATAAGGTGGTAACCCCGGTAGAGGGTATTATCGATGAGGATGTGGACAAGTCCATCACAAACCTTACCTCCATCGGCTCGAAGGGCATGGAAGCCACGGACAGGCTGGTGCTGGATATTATGACACATAAATAATGTGTCAAAAAGCTATTACTGAACGCTGATGACACGGAACACGCAGATTTACGCAGACCATATTTTTCAATAAATAATCTGCGCTCTGTCTGTGTAGTCTGCGTTCCCTAATATAGACTTTTAACACCCAAGGGGTTACTTTTAGTGAGGCAACCCCTTTCTTGGCAAAGCCCTGTGAATCAGGGGATGGATTTTGGTAGAACCTCTGAATTGTACATGTAGGGGTACATAGACGAGGTTGATACTAAAAAAATCTGTCCGGTAAATGAATGATTTTTTTGCTTGCCCCGATTTCTACCAGCCTGGTATTTATATTGTAAAACGGAGCCCCCTTTTTGTACTCAGTTCCCATTTGGGATAACGTATGTTTTTCTGCTCCAATTTGTCATACAGGACGTTTATTTTTTGTCGCGGGATGGTTTTGCGGTTTCCCTTTTGGAGATTGATAAACGCCATTACTACAACGTTTCTTGTTGTTTCAATCAAAAGCCTGGAGATAACTCACCAGTTCCTCTACTCTCATATCTTTTAGAACGACTCGTTTGTCTTTGTCAAGCAGATATAAACAAGGAACGGCTTTTAAATCGTAAAGCTGTTGTTCTCTTAATGCCTGTCCGGCGTACCCGTTTATCCAACTTTGCGGATAAGCTGTACTTTTCCACAGTCCGTTGTCCTCACCGGGATATATGGCTACAATCTTCAAGTTGGAGGCGGTGAGCTCGGATAAGCGCTTTTTCACTTGTTTACATTCCTCACAATCCGGGTTGTTGAAAAATAAGACCGTGTAGAGGGTGTTAATCTCGGAGAGTCTCATCTTTCGACCGCTTTTCAAAGTGAATTCAAAATCGGCTGCAATTATTCCCGGACGGTTTTTGAGTGCTGTTTCAAGTTGGTAGCGAGGACGTATCTTCTGTAACTCATTGACCTGCTCATCGGCAATAACAGCCCGCAGGACAATGATATAATAAAATTCGTTACGAAACGGGGAGTTGGGTTCGTAAAGGTATTTTTCATATAATTCCGTAAAATGCAAGAACATCCTCTTGCTACCGATGATTGCTTTATGTAACATTGAGGAGATACTTTTTTCGACTACAGCATTCGTGGTATGAGAAAAAAGATTCAGGTAGTCCACAAACGCTTGTTCGATAATTTCTGTTTTACGGATAAGGGTGGTATCGGCAAAATTGAAGTTATCCCAATAATGAGAAACGAGATAATCAGCCCGCTCTTTTGATGATTGTAGCATCATTGGAATCTCTGGAAGCGTGAAAGCAGCTGTTTGTGTGATCCGGTTGTGCTGTTGTTTTCGTTCTTGGCTACTACAACAGCTGACGGATGAGAAAATCAAAAGTAACAAAGCAATATTTAATCTGTTCATAGTTGTAAATCCTCTAATCATTTGAGTATATTTTTTCTATATAAGAATATGTGATTTTTGTTATGGCGTTTTTTTTCGGGTTAGGACATTTATGATATAGAAAGGCAAAGCAAGCGTAGCACTAACCAAACAGATTGCCAGCCCGCCCCCAGCAATAAGGATGCGCAATAGTTTTGAACCGTACAGCCTCCACAAGGGCTGTTGCACAAGCCTTATAGCTATACATGCCGTATCCACGTTTGCTACCATTGACTGATGGTTTATGTCCGGCTCCCGTACCGGCTCATATTTCTTTGCATTGGAACATTTCTCTTCGAACCAGTTATTTGTTTGCATTTTAGCACTGAGAATATGTGATTTTAGCACGGATGATAATATAAAACATGTCCATTCATTATCAATCAGTATATTACATACTACCGTCAGAAGATTAATACATTCATCGGGAACAATCAGATAAGCCTCTTTATTAACTTTATCCAAATGTGAATCTTTATTCCCTATCCAATCAGGATAAAGGATTGATAAATAATAAGCTGACCGGCCATAAGCGACAAATCTGTTGTGTTCATCCATATGTATATAAATATACTCTTGATTACCGGCTTCTTGTTTGTGAATCTCTTCAATTTGAATCATAGTATATCCTCCTTTATTAACTGCTTTCTTGTCGGATACGAAGTTCATAATATCCATTTTTACCGAACAAACGAACTTTTCCCTCACGAGCTACACCCGTGTCGTTTTCCTTTATATGAATAAAAATATGATCGTTATCCGAGTCTATCTGCTGGAAAAGGGTCGTCCCTTCATGCCGTTGCTCGGCAATCCCCATCCAGGGCAGGTTTCCGATTATTTCCCCGTAATATGTATCAAGCATCGGTATCACTGTATATGACCGGTTTATCGAAGGCTTTCGTTCGACAATTACTTCTTTTTGCAGAACACCGTACTGGATGGTACTCGTAAATACATTGCCAGGCATGTCATTCAAGTCTGTGTAATACAATTCCATTTCAACTGGATTGTCGGGCGTATCGTTACAAGTTATCATTTCTGTTACAAATAACCCGTTGGTCTTTACCTTTATTCCTCCACGGTTACGATTCGGGTAATCAGGGTCAAATGTAGTATAACCGCTCAATGACTGGTTTCGGATAGTCCGATAGCAATAACCCAAGGGGAAAGATTCCAGCAATTCATCACTGTATATGAACCAATGCGAACTCTCGAATCCCATTTGATAACCATTTTGCAAAAAGTCCTCCTGATAAGAATGTGAACCGGTATAATCCAGAATTATTAATGCCTCCATATCATTAGTAAAACCATTCGCTTTCGCATTTTCCAATGAATTGGCTCCATATCCCGAAACACTCTGAATATTGATTTTATAATAGTTGTTGCCGACAATGGATGTCAGCGGTTCTTTGTTTCCCGAAGCATTGGCCGCGATCAGACGAAGTTTATAGTAACCTTCCTTTTTAGTTCCGTCCGCTGCAGTGTATTCTCCGGATACGATTATATGAAATCCTTGATGGGGGGCAGAGCCTATATTATGAATCTGATATAAGTGAATTGGACTGGTTGCCGGAGCCAAATTGTTTATGGATTCTGTCTGAGTGCTGGTATAATCAGCTTCAGATAACACGGTAGCCTGAGTGGGACATTTTGCCCATTGTACTGAAGAAAGCGTAAAATTATTGGCTGCTACTTCCACGCTGAACTTCGCCACATTTCGTTTTAAGTTGAAAGTACTGCTGCCGTCCATAGCATTGCGGATAGCTGTTGCGTTGAGAGCAGGTAAGGTTATTTTATTTGTAGCCATCACATACGGAGGAGTAACCAATGCTGTCTCACTCTCGCATATCTGGTTCTCCAAATCCTGTAAAGTATTTATTTCCCCTTCTGCCATAGGGTGGTTGGCAACCAGATACATGGTATGTCTCCCTGTGGCTGAAGATATATTTACTGTCAGCTTATATGCCGTGCCCGTCCATTCCAGTGATGGATGTTGGTGTAAAACGATCTTGTTTTCACTGTTAAATACCAGAAAATCTACACTTTCTACCATTTCATCGTCAGCAGGTGTATCTGTAGCCCGTGTCTGTACTACTGGCTCATGTTGCACGTTCAATCTTAATACCACCTTTTCCGAAGTAGTCGGCATTACGGTGTCGTCAGGTATTTCTTTGCTGCAGGCACTCACGCAGAAAAGAAAAAACAACCCGATGATTCGTATATGTTTTTGTATCAATGTCATAACTGCAATTTATTAATAACGTGGTTTTACGCAACGAACTGTATGATTTCCTTCCCGTAATGTTTCCGTTGTATCACTTCCGTCCGGGTCGTTTATGGTAGCTACAATAAAAGTATCGCCGTTCTTCCCCCAATAGCTGTCTGAAAAGAAATTATTGGGTAATCCGTTGGTCCCGGCATATAAGAATACATACTTCATCTCCTCGCCGATAGGTAAACGCCAGCCTGCCCCCATACTTGTACAAACCGAAGAAGCACCATCTATCTTGATGCCGGTAACGTCTTCATTTGAAACGATAAATTCCGAAAGCTCCGGTGGACGGGTATCAAGAACACATAAATAAGGATAGCTTTGATATTTAGCGGCTTCTATATAATAATAATATTTATCTGCAATATATGCTTGGGTACTATTGGCTTCGTCAATACACCAACTGGGAAGCTCTGCATATGCCCAATTTTCATTTATAGTAGGAAGTCTCCAGCACCCTTGTCCTCTTGTCACGTCATCCGGACTGACATTGTCCGGATAATAAGCCCAGCATCCTGTTTTTTGTGCGGCGTCATGGTACAATTTAGCATTATAGTAACCTGCTTGGGTACTATTTGCAGAAGTGGGATAACCCATTGCTCCCGCCCAATTAGCGTATCCTATTCTTCCGGTTACTTCTGTTTGATAAAATTCCAGATTCAGTTTAACTGAGGCTGTTCCTGATTTGAGTGTAGCTATATATGTGATATTTTGACTGCTATTCCAATTTCCCCGTTTAAAACCGATACGTCCGCTTCTTTGGGTTGCGTCATCATATTGTACGGTATATTTCAGTTGACTTTCATTTATACCATTGGGGTATATCATAACAATCGGATTACTACAGGCAAACCGGACATAAGTATCAAACCGGACAGAATTTACTCGAATCGTTTTCTTATTGACTGCCAGAAAATTGGTACCTATAATGTTTATGGGAACATTAATTTCCGACCATCCTGCAACCTTGGCAGTCGCTTCGAGTGATTCCTCTCCATAGCCTTTTATACCGCTGATTATCAAACTATAATGCCGATTGCGGGTAATATTCCAGTCGCTGGAAAAAGAATCGAGAGGGTTCATTCCATCACCGACTGGTAAAGTATAGATACGTGTAACACCGTCTGATACTCCTTTTATCCGCAGAAATGTCCGGAAGCTGTTACTCTCAAGCAAATATTCCGGCAAATAGAGTTCGCCAGACGACCATGTAAAATGATGTTGTTCCGTACTGCCATTTTGTAATTGGAATACATGGTTGTCCAGAAATCCATCCTCTACTTTGTATTTATCCGGAGTCAAATAACTGTATTTGGGAATACGGATAAGTTCCATTGATTCAAACTCTACATACTCTCCGGTCGGAGTATTCTCATTATAAATTTCCGTATTGAGGTCAAACTTCACAGTCAGTTTGGCTATTACACGCTGTAGTGACATTTCCAAACTGGAGACAGGCGTGTTTTGTCCCGGCACATAAATTTCATTTTCGCTCCGCACATTTACATTGAGCAGTTGTCGATAAAATACGAATTTCGAAGCTGTCAGCGTACTTTCGGTATCCATTCGGATTTTCAGATCTTCCGGTGTCGTTATGCCGGAGAGATCTACCGGCTCATTACCGATTATATAAATGTCGTTATATCCCACATAGACAATGGCGGTATAGTTTTCTTCCATACTGATTACATTATTGCTTGTCAGTGTTTTAGGTCCGTATGGATCGGATGTGCGTGTAGAGAAGATGAGCATGCGCAGTTTTGATACTTCATTTTCATCCTCAATGGCAATTCTGGACGAGATATTTATAGACACCTCTTTTTCATCAGCCTGATTATTTTTTTCAGGCAATTCTTCCATCTCTTTGATACAGGCTGTAACAAGCCATAACAGCGTACTCAAGAAGCCGATTTTATAGATATGTCTTAGTTTCATTTATAAATACTATTATATTTCTGTGTCTTGTAATACAATTGTCCATTTGTCAATAGTAATGGCTGCCTGCATAAAAGTTCCTGTACCATTATCCAAGTCGTCAGTAAGTGATATTTCTATTTCATAGACATCCTGTCGGTCCAATTCCGACTGAGTGCGGGTATATGGATGTTTCCTGAAAAGCTCAATCAAATCAGCACGATAAAGTTCTTTTATAGTTCCATCTGGCATGGGACGTTCTATTAGTAGGGTTAATTTTTCTCCTTCTACCAACCGCATCAGTGAGAATATACCCGTCAATTCATTCCATTCTTCATTGGTGTTACTTTGGTATGGATAATATATAAGTTCGTTGCCCGAGGCAATTACAGAATTATCAAATTTATAAGTTGCTCCTTTCGGGTCAACCACGCGGATATGTACGCTTTCCGCACAGCGGTGGATACAGGGTATTCCACTCTTTTCGAACCATTTTACCTTAAGGTTCAGTTGGTTCTCGTTTTTAATCAATGACAGCACTTCTGTGCGGTCTATCGTTTTATCCACCGTCACCTGTTTTATGGCATGAAAAACGGGAGTTAAATTGTGGTTCACAATACGGTTCTCATCCGAATTGAGTGATAACATAGCTTGTTCGAATGTCGTTTGTCCGCTCACAAAAGCAGGTTGCAAAGTGACTCTATCGGTCAGATTTCCCCATGCTACTAACGTGTAGTCACCTGTCGGAAGCAAGGGAGTGATATAGAAATTTTCCGGGAAGGGTGAATTCTCACGGGTAATACATTTCATATAATATCCTGCTGCATCGAACATATACAAATCTATTTTTTGCACGTCGATACCGAAACGGTCAGGGTGCATATCATCGGTATGATGGACATATTCGAACGCAACCCGGAACTCTCCCTGCGGACAACCGGAGAAGTCTTCGTTGATACATCCCGTAATAATCCATAAGAGAGATAATAGACAGACTGCCACGGCTTGTCTTCGGTGATATGTATAATGGTTCAATAGCATTTTATTTCATATAACTTATCGTTTCTTTTTAAATCAGTGAATTCTATTCCGGGGAAATTCCCAGAATAGAATCACCGGTAGATTACATATCCCTTTTGGAATGTATTACATTCCTAATTCGGTATCCTGCTCAACCTTAGTCCATTCTGACACTGTGATATGTGCCTGCATATATGTTTTCTGGTTGATAGGGTCTGATGGGTCAACAGTAACATCTTCATCACTTGGATAACCTATGGAAGTGATCTTTGAGACGTTTACATTGTAGAAACGGTTACGCATCACCGAGTAAAAGAGGTTGTTGGCTTCGGTCTTTTCGTCCATATTGTCTTCGACATTCACACGATAATAACAAACCCCGTCCTGATATTGGAGGATACGGACTTTGCTCTCTTCAGAGGCAACATAAGCACCAACACCTCCGTTACGCGTAAATGAATATTTTTTAATTACAACAACCGAATAGATTCCATCTGAGGTAGAGGAGAATTCACTAGTATAGTACACTTTGGAGTCTTCTTCTACATCAAGCTCTTTCACTGCGGAATCTTCGTCTATGGCATTCAGCCACTTTTGCTTGCCTGCTTTATCCAGATAGGTTTTGAGGATCATTGCACGGCCATGGGCAGCCCATTTGTCTGCTTCAAGTCCGGGATAACCTGTATATATTTGATTATCCCAATCCGGAACCACGAAATAATCCGGGACATTTTCTTCTCCTGCGGAATAGTTTTTAGAGTCTTTCGCTACGGTAATAGTAAGGTTGGGAGCAGTCCCCTCCACCGTGATATTATTAATCATTACATTAGCTGCCGGGGCGAATGTTCCTTTCACCAACACATACGAAGTGTTTCCTCTTACCGGTGTTTGGTTAGAGTTCTCCGGCAGATAGATGGATTTTATTTGATCGCCGGCATCGCTCGCACTCAAAGCCAAATCCGGTGTATTCGCTTCGTCATAGTATTTTTCAAAATCCACAAACGAAGAGCCGGTATTGGTATTCGAGTAGAACGGAGTGAGGAAACCGTTATTCTGATTATGTAAGAACATATAACTCTGAATGGGGATATTACGAACCGTAAAGAATGGTTCAAGCAATTTACCTATTGCATTCCCGCTTTTATCCTTCAATGTCAGGGCATCTCCAGTCGCTGCATAAGTAGCCTGCAATTTGGACGTAGCGCGGGAAATAGCGATTTCAAGATGGTTGTTTGCTGCCTTGAGTTCAGAAGTAGGGTACTCTTGTGAACAAGCAGATTCCGAAATGCCAGGATTCAATGTAAATTCGGTATTCGCAAGTACACTTGCCATTAAATAGCCGTTCGTACCTGCATTTCCTTGTCCGTAAAGGTTGTTAAATGCGTCTCCCTCACGTGTTATGACTGGTCTTTTTTCAGCCTCTCCTAATCCTTTGTTATGGGCAATGCGTCCCGCTTTCGTACAAAGCTGCAAAATCATCGCTTCGAACTGGGCTGTCGTTGTAGTCTGCCCAACCCAACTATCATTCATATTCGCTACTACATACACCTTCTTCTTGCCGGAAGTCAGTTTTAATACAGCGGTATGTATGGATGACTGATCTGCTACATCCGTTACTTCGGTCTTATCCTCGTAGTCGCCTGATTCCTTGAAGACATAGGCACGCACATTCTTGATGTTTTTTTCCTCGGTTGTACCTTCGTACTTATCGCCTGTGGCGCGTGTCAAACTGCCGCCCTTACCCAGTTTAAAGCTGAATTTTGCGTAGGTATCGACTCCTTCTATAACTTCGGTGTTACCACCACCGTTGTTTTCATCCGGTATATTGTCTTTGCTACAAGCATTAAATGCCAGCGTTGCCAACGCAAACATTCCAATTAGAAATTTGTTTTTGTTCATTTTTTGTTTACCATTAAAAAGATTAATATAATTATTGTAGGTTATTCATTCTTGTTTTTCATCCGGTAATAGACTTTAATGTAACTTGCCCGGCGTAATTGCGGAAAAAACTCCTTTTTCAAATAGCGATAGGGAATACCTTGCTTCAAACGCATTAACTGGCTTTCCCGTCCTCCAAGGATAGGAACAGTGTAGATAATCTTTAATACAGCGTCGCGTTCCGGCATATCGGAGTGTGCTACCTGGTAGCGTAACTCGTCCCATCCTTCATCACCATTCACCAGGACAAAGCAACTATCCGGTAAGACAATCCTCTCGACCATATATTGTTTCAGTGCCTCGGCGCGTTTTCCTGACAGTTGTTTGTTGAACTCGAAAGTCCCTTCCGGTGAAGAAAGTCCCAATAACACGATGCAGGCAATTTCCGCTTCGGGGTCTTCATTTATTTGTCGTGCAACATCGACAATATGTTTCAAAACGTTCCTGTTATCCAGATAGTCGTTGTCTATTTCTGCTTTACCCAGTTTGAAATATATGATTTGTCCTCCTTCCTGCTCGCCCGCCAAAATTTTTTTACCTGCGTGATAGTTATCTATCGGCTCCACAAAAAGTTCTTGCTCGTCAAGTATTTCCGTTAGGCTTTTGCCGGGAATCTCCGGAAGTTTTATTTTTTCAGTTTGTGGTTTTAAGGGCGCATATTCCTCTGGCCGGTTCCACGCCTGTAATTCTATCGGTTCCAACTCCTTTTCTGTGCAGCAATTCCGGAGCAGACGGTGTAACACCAGTTTTGCCTGCCATACCCAAGGCTCTTCAGCCGACGTCCGGGTAATATATATCAATGTGTCCGATTGCTGATTACCGATAGGTTCTATAGGATTGTCCTTTGGATGTTTTTTTATTTCAGAAGCATGGAGTATCTTTTTCCGGCGGATACTTTTTATTCGCTTATTACCGCATACACGAGCGGTAGGAAAAGAGAACTTCCGGTTTCCAATATCGTCCGTCAGTATAGGGGTAAGTAGCAGTTCGTCATTGGCTTTTGTAATATGGGGAGGGATTACCAGGAGGAATTTCAGTGTAACGGAATCGCTCTGTTCGTTTTTCCCTATAAAAAAATCTTTCAGCCTGACAGACTCGTTCTTTTGGGCGAAAGTGAGGGTAGCTGTCATACTCAATAGAAAAGATGTTATGATAATGGTCTGAAAATGATTCATATACTTATTATTTAAGTAGATAAATGAAAGATATAGCAGCACGTGTCGGTCCCAAGTAGTTACGATTCTCCGTGCTGATCCGTTTACCACATTCTTTGCACGGATATTTGTTATAATGCAAGCGTGCATATCCGATTCCTATCGCTCCTTCCATACTCCAATGTGGAGATAAAATCCATTGGTATCCATAGCTGATACCCACGCCCACTGCATTGCCTTGTTTTCGATAATTACCCGTTCCGAGAAAATGAATGTTACTGATGTTGTATTGTCCGTAGAACACATGCCCGCCGAAAAAATGGCCGTTGAAACTTTCACAAAGCCAATAGCGAAGTTCGGGCCGGATAATCCAGTGTTTCATTTTTTTATTGGTTGAACCATAACCATTTTTACCTAAAGGAAATGGATTATAAGCTCCCCACAAATCAAGCGTCAGTTTCGGAGATATCTTCCATTCTGTACCTATATTCAGAGTTTGCATCAAGCCGGCATAAAACAGATTTGTTTTTACTGCTATTTCTTGTGCGGACAACGAGCTAAAGCCTGTAGCGAATACAAATAATAATATGGCTTGTAGTTTGATTCTCATGTACTAATAGGATTAAGGTTCTATAGTGCAGTTCTGATTGTAACATTTTTTCTTACCTAATATGGAACAGGCATAAAAAGGAATGAGAGTTTCTCCTGCCTCTTCTGGAGGAAGTTTGTTTAAAATAGCAGCAAGTCGTGCGCAATATTTTCTTCTACATGCGTCGTCTGACTCTTTGTTAGCCTTAAATTGTTCTGCCAACAATTCGTTTATCCACTGGTGCAATTCGGGTAATAAGGGTAAAATATTAAAGTAGGCGGCAGATAAAGCCCTACTGTAACAGTGGAAAAATAAGAAAATCTTTTCTGGCGGCGTAAACATCAAAACTGTAGTTTCTGATGAGCATGACACCTTAGATAATTGTCTATTGTCGATAATAATCAGATGGTCACTATCAATCTCTACTAAACTGTTCATACGAAATTCGAGCTTCAAGTGTCCATCTAATACAAACAGAACTGTAAATTGTTGCGGTTGGTCGAGAGATAGTTCTCCGTTAGAGTCCGCTCTGCGTATCAAAGCCCAATCCGGGGAGGCTGTCGATTTCATATTAATATTTTTTAATCGCATATTTATCAATTGAAATACCCGTTACTTACCAAGTAACAGTTAGCGGTTCTCCTGACGAGGCAAAAAAAAACGTTTTTTTTTATCGTTTGTATAGAAACAGGACGTTTTGCTAAGAATATAGCGTATAAAATAGTTCTCCGTTTTTGAGGTATCAGAAATGGATTGAGGCTTTTATGTGCTTTTCAGAGTGTGGCCGGGGCAATATGGTGTTCGTCGTATATTGTTCGTTATTAAAATAGTAAAATATTGTATTTTTTGCAGAAAAATAAGATTTTTTCTTGTATATATGGAGCGCTAATCCTACCTTTGTAACCGAATTTTGCTGTTACTTGGTAAGTAATTCCTCCTTGTGAATGAGTTGTGGTTCAATATCTTAAGCAACTTTTTTACTTTCATTACTCTTGAAAATTGTCATAATCAGTTCATCATTGGCTTCATCCACTTTCGTATTTTCAAAAGGTTTCAGGTAAGTTTCCGTTACCTTGATAGAGGAATGTCCCAACGCCTTGCTGATGATGCCGATGGGTATGCCCGCGTAAAAGGCGAGCGTCGCCCAAGTATGGCGGGCCGTGTAAGAACTAATTCTTACGCCGGGCAGCAGTAGCCTTGCTAACTTATATAATTTTCGATTAAAATCGCGTAGTACTTTCCGGTAACGGGTATATTGTTCTTGCTCCTTTTTCTCTGTATCGTTCAGTATAGGAAATAAATATCCAGAATTTGTATCCTTATTCCGATATTTTTCAAACAGGTCCATTGCCTCTTTGGGTATGCGTACTACAATTTTTCTCCCTGTCTTATGTCTGCAATAGGTGATGCAGTTACTTTTTAAATCTTGTTTGCGAAGGTAGGCAAGATCAATGAAAGGCATCCCTCTAAAAAGGAACATCAACAGGAAATAGGCGAACACATTTTGTACATCTTCTGGCAATTCTTCAAAATCGGCACGTAGCAACGTGTTCATTTGTTCTTCAGTCAACGCCCGCTTTGTCTGTGATTCCACTTTCGTGTATACGTCATCGAACAGATTAGCGTTATATTCCAATATTTTATTTGCTACCAGTCGGTTGTACACTGCTTTGAGTGTACGCATATATGTCGAGACTGTATTCCAGCTTGCTCCTCTGTTTCTTAGCCAAGTTTCATACTCCTTTAATTTCCAGGCAGTAAACACCTTGGCTACTGAAATATTCGACTCTTCTGTCTCTGCATTTTCCAGCTCTTCGTCACTCCTTGAAAACTTCGTGAAGGAGTTCAACGTTGCACGATAAGTATGCACTGCCGGATGCTTCTTGTTTTCTTTTAGTTTCTTGATTACTTCAATGAAGTAAACGGCAAGAAACAATTCTTCTGCATTCATTTGATTCATAATTTAATGTTTTTAAATTCCACATTGCACGTTTCGGCTGTAACGGCCATACTCCGCAGAAAGTTTATGAATACAAAATAAATACTGTAATAAAATTCTAAAGAAAGATAAACGAATATTCTATATCATTTTCATCCGTAATAAGTTACGGGAGTATTCATCAGTATTGTACTGTTCATTTTTTCATATGTTAGAATGAGTATCTTGTGCAAAGCGGTCTTATATGAATTTCTACTCTTTTACGATTATATCAAAAAGTAGCATTGGTTTTTCTTCATTGATATTTTTTTTTGCAAAAAATATCCCCGATTCGTGTCAGTATTTCATGGGAAGGCAGACTAAACTATCAAAAGAGCGAAATAACATATTACTAATTAAAATGAAAGAATATGAAATCAATTCTCAGTTATATTAATTCACAGTTTCCCCGTCTGGCACGTTTTGGATATTACTTATCACTCTTAGGTGTTGTTATAATCATGCTATGGATTGGCTTCTTTAAATTTACACCCACTGAAGCTGCCGGCATCAAGCCTTTAGTGGAGAATCATTTTTTACTATTCTGGCTATATGATATATTAAGCGTCCAACAAGTTTCTAATCTTTTCGGGGTAATTGAAATTATTACAGGGCTTCTGTTGTTTTTCAGTCTGAAATATGATGTTTTAAGACCATTTGCCGGGCTTTGCCTGATTGCAACATTTCTGATTACATTCAGCTTTCTGTTTACTACCCCCGGAATGTGGCAAGTGACAGACGGAGTTCTTACCACTAACTTTATGATTTTAAAAGATATTCCCATGTTGGGATTGGGATTTATGTATTTGCACCCTTCCTTATGCTCTAATAAAATCTTGAGTTCACACTAAAATTACTAACTTACAAAAAGAAAGATATATGAAGAATATAGTATTAACTATCATTTTGTTGCTATCCGGTGGATTAGCATTTGCACAGACAATGAGTGACCAACCTTCAAAAAGTAAAAGCATGAATGCCCGAAGTGAAGTTTATTTTGCAGGCGGATGTTTCTGGGGAACAGAACATTTTATGAAACAAATCAATGGTGTTATCCATACGCAAGTGGGTTATGCTAATGGAAACATCAAGAATCCTACTTACGAACAAGTATGTAATGGTAATACCGGTTTTGCCGAAACTGTAAAGGTGGAATATAATCCCCGGCAAGCAGACCTGAAATTACTGATAGACCTCTTTTTAAAAACCATAGACCCGACAAGCCTTAACAAACAAGGTAATGACAGAGGAGTACAATATCGTACCGGTATTTATTACACGGATAAAGCCGACTTGTCTGTGATAAAAGAGGCAGTAGCTGTTTTAGCAACAAAATATTCCGAACCAATCGTGGTGGAGATTAAGCCGCTAAGTAATTTCTATCAGGCAGAAGAATACCACCAAGACTATTTAGACAAGCATCCGGATGGATATTGCCATATCAGTCCTGAGTTATTTGAATTTGCCCGGAAAGCCAATATGAAGATGGAAAAGACGATGATGGATGTTACTCAAAAGAAATACCAAAAACCGGATGATGCTACGTTACAAATCCGGTTGACAGCCGAACAATATGCCGTGACACAAAAGAATGCAACGGAAAGAGCATTCCAAAATGAATACTGGAATGAAAAGCGTGAAGGTATTTACGTAGATATTACTACCGGAGAGCCTTTGTTCATATCGACGGATAAGTTTGATTCCGGTTGTGGCTGGCCCAGCTTTTCCAAACCCATAGATAAAAATCTGATAATGAAAAAGACTGATAACTCCCACGGTATGCAACGCATTGAAGTCCGTAGTAAAACGGGGGATGCGCATTTGGGGCATGTATTCAATGACGGTCCGGCAGATAAGGGAGGATTACGCTATTGCATTAACAGTGCATCACTGGAATTTATCCCCAAGGCTAAGATGAAAGAAAAAGGATATGCCGATTATATCTCTCTTCTGGAAAAGAAATAAAGGAAATTATAATATCAACAATTTTAAAGAATAACAAATATGAAAAAGTATCTATTAGTAGCAACCATGTTTGCATTGGCTTCAACAGTTTTAGTATCATGTAGTGATAATGACGACAAGGATATGCCGCAACCGGTATCTTCGGTAATTTCTTTTGAGAATGTATTGGAACCGAAAGAATTTGTGGAAAGTGGAGCATTTGTAGGAATGGGAGGTGCCGGTGTAGATGCTCCCGTTGTATTGCCGGGATCGAGCATCAGCTTTAAATTTCATGCGGGTAAAGGGCAGGCGTTGATGTTTGCCACTATGTACGGAAAATCTAAGGATTGGTTTTTTGCGCCCGAGAATCCGGGCCTCAAACTCTATAATGATAACGGGACCGCTATAACGGGGGATGTTTCTTCGCAAATCAAGTTGTGGGACAACGGAACAAAAGATAACATGACAGGGGATGCAGAAAGTGCCAACATCATGGAGGTTGGAGGTGTGTCGGCTCCGCAATTGATGCAACTGAAACTGGATTATATGGCCAGCTCTTCTGAATTTACACTGACAATTACAAACACTTCGGGTGGCACTGCCAACGAAACTCCTTTTTCACCGGGGGTATGGGCCGTATCCAATGTTTTCGGAGGAAAGTTGCTTAATGAAATGCCTTTCTATACAAAAGGAGCGATGTCTAATGCGGAGATAACGGCTATCGCGGAAAGTGGAAACAATTCTCTTTTGAGTGCGAAGGTTTCAGCCAATACAGGCATTATCACCGGTGTTTCTCCTGCTGTCGTAGTGATTTATACAGGAGATGTCAATCCTATCTTTGAAGCAGGAAAGAAAGATGCCGGGATAGGCTTATCGAACCTTGCGCAAATGGGCGATGGCTCCATATTGAAAGCTTCTCTGGAAAAAATGTCGAATGTAAAGAAAGTATATATTGCAGGCAATGCTCCGGTAGCGCCGGGTGAGAAAGCCGAAGTGATGTTTGAATCTGTAGAGGGCGATCATATCGCTTATGCTGCCATGTTTGGCTATTCTAATGACTGGTTTTATGCAAACGATGCCACGATTCCTGCAAGTATCAAAGGCGATGTGACTTTAAAGACGGCACTTTTTGATGATGGAACAGCAGTCAGCCAATATCCCGGAGCCGGAAATACACAAGGACTTTTCACCGGGAAACCGGAAAAAGAAGAAAAAAACATAGTGAAAGTAGATGAGATGTTCCCGGTTCCAGCAATAAATATGGTTTTGAAAGTGATTATCAAATAAAGTGTTACTTTTGTAAAAATAGAGAGTTCAGAGCATTGGTTGAAACAATCATGCTCTGGATTAACATTCTAATAAATAAACCGTATGCGACAAACCGAAATTACCATGTCGGCTTTTGAACTGGAAAAATGGATAGACGACTACTCGGAAAAACTATTGGATAGAGCATATTATTTGCTGTCAGATAAAGAAGATGCCAAGGATGTAGTTCAGGAAGTTTTTCTTTCCGCTTACAAGAGCAGGGAGTCTTTTCAAGGGAAAAGTTCGCCGTTGACTTGGCTGACAAGTATATTGCATCATAAGATAGCTGATATTTATAAGAAACGGTATAATGGAAACCCACAACCATTCTCTTTTGAAACCTTTTTCGATAAACACGGTGAATGGATTGAACTTGATGTGGCAGACCCTTGGGAAGAGGATGAATTTGCGGTAAGTACATTATTGGATAATAACAGCTTTTGTGATATACTCAATCAGTGTCTCGGACGTCTGCCCCAGCAATGGTTGATAGTTGTCAATAAATGCTATCTACAGGAACAGAAAGCGGCGGAAATCTGCCGGGAACTAAATCTGACGACTGCCAACTATTGGAAACTATTGCAACGCAGCCGCCTTCAATTGAGAAAATGTATTGATGTTCACTGGTTTAAAATATAGGTTTAAATGCTAAAAGACTTTATACATATATTTACGCTATCCTGTAAACAGGCTACGTATTTAATAGAAAAACGCATTCATGTTCCTTTATCGGCGACAGAGCGAATACGTTTAGCTATCCACTTTTCAGTATGCAAATTATGTCAGGCTTATAATAAAAAGGCTATTTTCATAGACGGTTGGCTGAAACAAAGGTATACAAAAGGAAGTTGTAACTGCCGGTTTGAGGAAGAAGAGATAAAGCAATTCAAAGAGGATATCAAAGAAAAGATGAAGATATAAATACTGTGGCAGATGGAAGTCTTTATAAAGTAATATGAAAAACCAATCATATTCCAGTAAATGGAACCTCCCGATGAGGCTGTCAAAAAAGCTATTACTGAACGCAGAACACGCAGATTGACGCAGATTCTCAATAAAAAAATATGGTCTGCGTAAATCTGCGCTCTGTCTGCGTTCCCTAATATAGACTTTTGACACAGAAAATTTACAATTCGGAAGGTTTATCTCTTTCACCAACACTTTGCTATTACCGGATCGAATCGTGATTCCTGTCCGGTTAATACCCCGTCCATACCCAGAGAGTTATTAGCAAAGCCAAATTGTACAGTCGAAGCATTGTAGAGTTCCTCTTTAGCCTGTGCATATAAATCCCGATAGACACTTTCAAGTTCGGATTTCGTAAACTTACTCTTCGCCGACGCAAACTTGCAAAGGTCTTTGACGCTACGGCTTGGCTGGTAAATAACGTTAATGATAAAGTCGTCTTCACGTTCTGATAATTTGTTTGGGTTCATTTTTTCCCTTTCTTTCCCTCCTGATAGATTTTTCCTATCCATTGATAAATAAACTCTAAGAGCCTTTCGGTTGTTATTCTATTAGATTTACTTACATTGCGATTAAGCGAAACTAAAAAACCGTATGTCCCATGAAAGAAAAGATTGACCAATTAAAGGCCCTCAACCACCAGGCAGAGCTTGGCGGCGGGGAAGACCGGATTGCGAAGCAACATGCAGCAGGCAAGCTGACAGCCCGCGAACGTATCGAACTCCTGCTTGAGAAAGGCAGCTTTGTAGAGATAGACAAGTTTGTCACCCACCGGTGCACTGAGTTCGGGTTGGAGAAACAAAAGCCGCTGGGCGACGGGGTCGTTACCGGTTACGGCATGATAGGAAAACGTACGGTTTTCGTTTTTGCGCAGGACTTCACCGTCTTCGGCGGAGCCTTGTCGGAGACCTATGCACGTAAGATATGCAAAGTAATGGATATGGCGATGGAGCTGGGAGCCCCAGTAATCGGGCTAAACGACTCGGGCGGCGCACGTATTCAGGAAGGCGTCCGCTCGCTTGCCGGATACGCTGAGATATTTCTCCGCAACTCGATGGCGTCGGGCGTGATACCGCAGATTAGCGCCATCATGGGACCGTGTGCCGGAGGCGCCGTTTATTCGCCTGCGCTGACCGACTTTATCCTGATGGTAAAGGACACAAGCTATATGTTCATTACCGGACCAGAAGTAGTAAAGAGCGTTACGCAGGAAGAAGTGTCTATGAACGACCTCGGCGGCTCCGAAGTGCACAGTACCCGGTCCGGCGTAGCACATCTGACGGCGGACAACGATATGGACTGTATCCTGAAGATTCGCGAATTGATGTCCTTCCTGCCTAATAATAATATGGAAGAGCCGCCGTTCGTGCCGACAACCGACAGTGCCAACCGTATCGACGAACAGTTGAACAACCTGATTCCGACCAACCCGAACCAGCCCTACGACATGAAGGACCTGATTAACTCGGTGGCGGACGATAACAACTTCTTCGAGGTACAGGAAGAATATGCGAAAAATATTGTCATCGGATATATCCGCCTGAACGGAAAGACGGTCGGTGTGGTGGCCAACCAACCTGCCGCCCTTGCCGGGACGCTGGATATTAATGCTTCGGTGAAGGCGGCACGATTCGTCCGCTTCTGCGACGCTTTCAACATTCCGCTGCTTACGCTGGTAGACGTGCCGGGCTTCCTGCCGGGTGTCAACCAGGAATATGAAGGCATTATCCGCCATGGCGCCAAGTTGCTCTATGCCTATTGCGAGGCGACTGTCCCGAAAGTAACCGTCATCACCCGCAAAGCCTATGGCGGGGCCTATGATGTGATGAGCTCCAAGCATATCCGCGGTGACATCAACTTTGCCTACCCGACAGCCGAGATTGCCGTAATGGGACCGGATGGCGCGGTAAATATCCTCTTCCGTAAGGAACTGAAGAAGGCGGAGGATGTGGACCTGAAACGAAAGGAGTTGCAGGACGACTACCGGGAGAAGTTCGCCAACCCGTACCGTGCCGCCGAGTTAGGGTATGTAGACGAAATCATCGAGCCGTCGGTTACCCGTCCGCGCCTGATACGCAGCTTCGAGTTGCTGGCAAACAAACGCCAGTCCAACCCGCCCAAAAAGCATTCCAATCTTCCACTTTAAAAACGCAACGATTATGATAAAGAAAGTATTAGTAGCCAACCGCGGCGAGATAGCCATGCGCATCTTTCGTACCTGCCGCGTGATGAATATCCCGACTGTTGCGATTTACACACATGTAGACCGTGGCGCCCTGCACGTCCGCTATGCCGAAGAGGCGTATTGCATCTCCGAAGACCTGTCGGACACGTCATACCTGAAACCGGAGCTAATCCTCTCCATCGCGAAAAAGACCGGCGCGGCTATCCATCCGGGCTATGGTTTCCTGTCAGAGAATGCCGACTTTGCCCGCCGTTGCGAGGAAGAAGGGGTGGTCTTTATCGGTCCGAGTGCCGACATCATCGCTAAAATGGGTGTCAAGACGGAGGCGCGCAAGATTATGAAAGAAGCGGGTATGCCTGTTGTGCCCGGAACGGAAGACCCTGTATCCGACCTCGAAGAAGCACGCCGCGTGGCTGCTGAAGTGGGCTATCCTATCATGCTGAAAGCGCTTGCCGGAGGTGGAGGAAAGGGCATGCGCCTGGTTCGCGACGAAGCAGGGCTGGATGAAGCCTTCCGCCTTTCCCGTTCGGAAGCGGCAAACTCATTCGGCAACGATGCCATCTATATCGAGAAGTATATCGAACATCCCCACCATATCGAGGTGCAGGTGTTGGGTGACCTCTATGGGAATCTTATCCACCTGTACGACCGCGAATGTTCCATCCAGCGGCGCAACCAGAAGGTTATAGAGGAATCCCCTTCTCCCTTCGTAAAGGACGAAACGCGCCGGAAGATGCTTGCGGTTGCCGTCGAAGCCTGTAAGAAGATTGGTTACTACAGCGCCGGGACGCTCGAGTTTATGATGGACAAAGACCAGAATTTCTACTTTCTCGAGATGAACACCCGCTTGCAGGTGGAGCATACGGTTACGGAAGAGTGCACGGGTGTAGACCTTGTTCGCGATATGATTTTAGTGGCTTCCGGCAGTCCGCTACCGTACAAGCAGGAGGATGTGGAGTTTCGCGGGGCGGCTATCGAATGCCGTATCTATGCCGAGGACCCGGAGAACAACTTTATGCCGTCGCCCGGCATCATCCGTGTCCGTGAAGCTCCCGAAGGGCGTAATGTCCGTTTGGACAGTGCTGCCTATGCGGGCTTCGAAGTGTCGCTCCACTACGACCCTATGATTGCGAAGCTCTGTACCTGGGGACGCAACCGCGAGTCGGCCATCTCCAACATGGTGCGTGCCCTCAGGGAATACAAGATATTAGGTATAAAGACGACGATTCCGTTCCACCAGCGTGTGCTACATAACGAGACGTTCCTGAAAGGGAATTACGACACTACTTTCATCGACACCAAGTTCGACAAGGAAGACCTGAAACGCCGCCAGAGCAGCGACCCGTTGATTGCTGTTATCGCCGCCGCCCTGAAGCACTTCGAACAGGAGAAGGAGGCTGCCGCGCGTGCTACTACGGTTCCATTGGTAGGTGAATCCCTTTGGAAGTATTACGGTAAATTGCAGATGACTGCGAACAACTATTAACAGGAGGAACGAATCATGACAAAAGCATTGGCAACTTATTTCGCAACAGTAAACGATATGCCGGATACCGAGTTCAAGGTGGAGATTCTGGAAGACGGGCCCATCAAGAAGGTGTCGGTGAACGGTAAGATATACGATGTGGATTACAACGTGGGGGGCGATAGCATCTACTCCGTTATCCTGAACAACAAATCGCACGGTGTGCAGATTTCACCGGTCGGCAACGACTTATATGAGGTAAAGAACAAAGGTGATTTCTTCCAGGTTCAGGTGATAGACGAGCTGAAAAAGATGCGCCAGTCCCGCGTCCGCACCGCTGCTGCCGGAAGGCAGGTTATCACAGCCCAAATGCCGGGCGTTATCCTGAAGGTGAATGTAAAAGCCGGCCAGGAAGTAACGGCGGGAACTCCGCTCTGTGTCCTTGTCGCCATGAAGATGGAAAACGAGATACGTAGCCCGATAGACGGGGTGGTAAAGGAGGTCTTCATCACCGGTGGCGACAAAGTGGCTGTCGGCGACAAGATGATGGTGGTAGAGTAACCCCGAAGAACCAGGTTCGCGGATGACACGGATTGGACGGATTAAGACGGATTTTTAATTTATTTTTATCCGTTCTTATCCGCATCATCTGCGTTATCCGTAAACCTGGTTCTTTAGTGTAAGTGATGCAGCTTTCCCTGCATTAATGATTTATGTTGATGAACAATCGCTGTCCTTTCTTGTTTCCTATGTCGTGAACAGTGTGTATCTTGCGGGATGAAAACAAGGTTTACCACTTGTAAATTGTAATTATGATGTATGCCAATAAAGTAAAGAAAGTAGCAGCCGTCCACGACCTTTCCGGGGTGGGGCGGGTATCTCTTACAGTTGTTATTCCTATTTTGTCTTCTATGGGTTTTCAGGCTTGTCCGTTGCCCACGGCCGTACTGTCCAACCACACGCAGTATCCCGATTTCTCCTTCCTCGACCTGACGGACGAGATGCCTAAGATTATAAAGGAGTGGGAACGTCTGGGCGTGGAGTTCGATGCGATTTATACCGGTTATCTGGGTTCGCCCCGGCAGGCGAGGATTGTGTCTGGTTTTATCAATGACTTTCGCCGTGCAGACAGTTTGGTGGTTGTAGACCCGGTGTTGGGAGACAATGGCAGGCTCTACACAACTTTCGATGAGACAATGGTGAAGGAGATGCAGCATCTGATAACGGAAGCGGATGTGATAACCCCGAATCTTACCGAACTGTTTTATATGCTGGACTTGCCGTATAAAGAAGAAAACAGCGATGAAGAACTGAAACACTACCTCCGTTGCCTGTCGGACAAAGGCCCGCAGATTGTGATAGCGACAAGTGTCCCTGTGCTTGCCGAACCGCATAAAACTTCAGTGTATGCTTATAACCGGGTGGGGAACCGCTACTGGAAGATTACCTGCCCGTATCTGCCTGCCCATTATCCGGGTACAGGTGATACGTTTACCAGTGTAATTACAGGTTCTTTATTGCAAGGCGACAGCCTGCCTATCGCTTTAGACCGTGCAACGCAGTTTATCCTGCAAGGTATCCGTGCCACTTTTGGCTACGAGTATGATAACCGCGATGGTATTTTGTTGGAAAAGGTGCTCCATAACCTCGATATGCCGATACAGATAAGCAGTTACGAACTTATTTGAGGCGGATAGGAACTGGTATAACAGATTTGTAGACGCGGATGACGCGGATGACGCAGATAACGCGTCTACAAATCTTCTTATCTGCGTCAACTGCTAATATCCGCCTCTAATAGCTTCCGGATGTGAGCGATGACCTGAGGGACGGCCGCCTCTACAGCGGGGGTGAGTTCCATACCTACTTCGTTGATATTCTCTGCCGAGACAACTAACAGAAGAATATCCGGTAGCTTTTCCGTTAGTATCATCGCTTCTATCATATCTTTCAAACCTATTTCGTGGGCGCTCATTAAGGGAGGGAAGTCGGATGAGTAACGGGGACGAAGCAAGCGGATGGTTCCGGGAGGCTGGTCGTCGAGGGTGGCGTCTACCATGATAATCCGGTCGTAGTCCTGTATCCAACTCAACAGGTGCAAGCCGCCTGTCCCTCCATCCATCAGGGAGACATGGGAGGGAAGCTCTTCTTTCTCAAGAGCCTGGATAACATGGATGCCGACACCTTCGTCTTTCAACAGCAGGTTGCCGACACCCAGGATAAGTGTATTCGGTTGTTGTTCCATCTGTCAAACGCTTTTATCTTCTTTGGCTGCCTTGGCAATCACTTCGGCAGTTTCGGCTACTTCTTCTTCGACGGCTCTCGACTCTTCAACGAACTTCCATCCGCCAATCATGGAAGAGGCTTCCCCGCGGCGTTCGATATAGTCGTGGTAGCATACCAGATAGATATGGACGATGGCGAAGATAATAAAGAACCACATCAGGAAGTGATGTATCTCACGTGCAAACAAGTCTCCTCCTAACAGAGGGACTGTCCAGGCGAAGAGTTGCGGGAAGAAAGACTCGCTCATCTTTGCATATAGCCCGAACCCTGTGATGCATTGTACCAGGAAGGCGAGGAACATGACAAAGTATATCAGGCTTGCCAGCGCGTTGTGACCGATGCTTTCGACCGGCTTTGTCTTTATCATCAGGATGTCCACTTTGATAATCTGTATGATTTCCTGCCACTGCGATTTCTTTAGCTGAATAAAGTTCGTCCACCGTGCGAACCGGTTGCCAACGAATCCCCAGTAGATACGGAAGACGAAGTTGAAGAAGAACACAAATGCCGTGACAAAGTGAATGAAACGTACAGTACCGAACCAATAACTGAAGTTGGCCTCCGTTTCCGTCATAATGGCGGGCGGATCGGCTATCATGAACCCTGTAATACAAAGTATGACAATACAGAGCGCATTCAACCAGTGATAGAAGCGTACGGGCAATTCCCATACATAGACTTCCCTTAAACGTGTTTTACGGCTTCTCATGACTTTTTTAGTTGACAGTTGACAAGTGACAGTTGACAGTTAATAGACTGTCGCTTGCCAACTGGATAATTATTTTAATGCTTTTCTCTTATGAACTGTCAATTGTCACATATCAACTGTCACTTGATGCACATGTTTCCCATGTGCATCATAGAGGTGCACGGCACAGGCCAGGCACGGGTCGAAAGAGTGGATGGTACGGAGAATTTCCAGCGGTTGTTTCGGGTCGTGGACAGGGGTACCTATCAGGGCGGACTCGTAAGCGGAAAGGACTCCTTTTTCATCCCTTGGAGAGGCGTTCCAGGTGGTCGGAACTACCATCTGATAGTTCTTAACCTTCTTGTCTTCAATGACGACAAAGTGGGCGAGGGCACCACGGGGAGCTTCCGACAAACCGACCCCTTGTGCATGTTTCGGCCATTCTTCCTTTTCCCACATGTAATGGTTCACCATACGCGAATCGCCGTTCTTCAGATTCTGGATAAGCTGGTCGTAAAATTCCAGTGCCCAGTCTGCCACCAGTTGGGTTTCCAATCCGCGGGCTGCTGTGCGTCCGAGGGTGGAGAAGAGGGCTTCTGCCGGGAGATTCAGTTGTTTCAGAGCATTATCTATCGTTGATTTCTGAGGTTCCTTGCCAGCGGCATAAGCTACAATCATACGTGCCAGCGGACCAACTTCCATCGGCTCTTCTTTCCAGCGCGGCGTTTTGATCCAACTGTATTTATCTTCTACATCAAGATGGTTGTACGGAGGTTGGGGACCCGTATAGTTCAGGTTCGTTTCACCTTCATACGGATGCAGGCCGGCTTTGTCTCCCTGTGTATAGGTGTACCAGGAATGATAGATATATTCTTTTATTTCTTCGGGTGAATTGGCGTCTACGGGATGTACTTTCGACAGGTCACGGTCCAGGACAATGCCACGGGGGAGTTTGAAACTGTCTATCGTCTCATATTCAAAAGCAGGGAAATCGCCATAGGAGAGATAGTTCTTTACACCGCCTCCGATTTTGCTCCATTCATCCTTATATACGTCGGCAATCATCAATAAGTCGGGGATGTATACCTGGTCGATAAAGGTCTTTGCTTCCTGTAGTTTCTGTTTTACCAGGTCGAGGCGTTCGGTGTTGACTGCATTTGCCTCGTTCAGGTCGATGGCACAAGGCATACCGCCTACCAGATAGTTCGGGTGGGGATTCTTTCCTCCGAAGATCGCATGGATTTTTACTACTTCTTTCTGCCAGTCGAGGGCTTCCAGATAGTGGGCGGTTGCTATCAGGTTCTGTTCCGGCGATAGTTTGTAGGCCGGATGTCCCCAATATCCGTTGGCGAAGATGCCTAACTGGCCGCTGCCTACGAAACGGGAGAGCTTTTCCTTCAATGCGGTGAAATAACCTACCGAACTGTTTGGCCAGGGCGACAGTTGCTGTGCCAGGGCGGATGCTTTGGCCGGGTCTGCTTTCAGGGCAGACACAACATCCACCCAGTCGAGGGCATGAAGCTGATAGAAGTGTACGACATGGTCGTGCATATAAAGCGTAGCCTGCATGATATTGCGGACCAACTGCGCATTGGGAGGGATTACGATGTCGAAAGCATTCTCTACCGCCCTTACCGAGCAGAGCGAATGGATGGAGGTACATACCCCGCATACGCGTCCTACGAATACCCAGGCGTCGCGCGGGTCGCGGTTGCGGACGATAGTCTCTATACCACGGACCATTGTACCGGAGCTGAAAGCATCCTTGATTTTACCGTTTTCTATTTCTGCCTCTACCCGGAGATGACCTTCTATACGGGTAAGGGGATCTACTACTATTCTTTCTGCCATGGTATTAATGATTATTTGTTAGCATCTGGTTCTTCATTATCAATCAAACTCTTCTTACGGATATTGGTGGCAACGGCGTGGACGGCTATACCGGCAACTGTCGCAGCACCTACTGCCATACCAATCTGGTCGGCCGTGGCTTCTATGCCGAAACCGTGTACGTCGGGCAACCGTTTGTAGAACGGGCTCATGTCCCAGAAACCTTCTTCGCTGCAACCGATACAGGGGTGGCCGCTCTGGATGGGGTAACTGGTTCCTTCGTTCCATTTGATGATACCGCAGGAGTTATATGTATTCGGGCCCTTGCAACCTACTTTATAGAGGCAGTATCCGCGTTTGGCGTTCTCATCGTCGAAGCTTTCAACGAACAGCCCGGCGTCGAAGTTGGCCCGGCGGTAGCAGGTGTCGTGTACGCGGCGGTTATAGAACATCTTCGGGCGTCCCAGTCCGTCCAGTTGCGGAATGCGGTCGTAGGTAAGCATGTAGACAATGGTTCCCGTCATCACGTCGGCTATCGGAGGGCAGCCTTGTACGTTCATCAATGGTTTGCCTTTAATCAGTTTATGGATCGCTTTTGCTCCTGTAGGATTGGGGTTGGCTGCCTGCACGCAACCGGCGGAAGCGCAGTTGCCCCATGCAATGATGGCTTTTGCCCCTTTGGCGCATTCTTCTACGATCTGCATGGCGCTCTTACCGCCTACGCAGCAATACCCTTCGTTTTTAGTGGGAATGGAACCTTCTATCATCAACAGATATTCTCCCCAATACTTCTTCATGGTTTCTTCCTTGCAGGCTTCTGCCTGGAAACCGGCGGCAGCCTGAAGTGTTTCCGTATAGTCGAGGGAGATATTATCGAACAGCAGGTTGCCTACCGTGGGATGATAAGAACGGATGAAAGATTCGCTACAGCATGTGCATTCCTGCAAATGCAGCCAGATAACCGGCAGGCGGGGTTTCGTTTCCAAGGCTTTGACGACCTGTGCGACTCCACTGGACTCGATGCCGATCAGTGCGGCAACAGATGTACAGAACTTCAGAAAATCTCGGCGGGAGATACCGTTTCGGCGGCATTCCTCATAAACGGACGGTCTTTTTTCTTCCATATCTTTTATTACTTAATGTCGTTCTTCTAACAGATTCTGGGTAATTGTTCGCCACTCAGCATGTCTACGATGCGGTGGTTCCCGTATAGCGTCTTCATCTTGACGATGGATTTGCCTGTTTGTTCAATCCGGCCGATAACGGTTGCCTGTTGTCCTTCCGGGAATCGGTGCATAACAGTTAATGCCTGACCGGCAAGCGGTTCGGGCAGTATCACCAGAACGAGCCCTTCGTTTGCGATATATAGCGGGTCCAGACCCAGTATCTCCGAGGCGCCTCTGACAGCGTCCGGCAGGGGCAAGCTGGCTTCATCCAATACGATTTCAACGTTGGCGGCATGTGCTATCTCGTTCAGCGTCCCGCTTACGCCTCCCCGTGTAGGGTCGCGTAAAACATGAATGTCCTTTATAACTTCCAACAAGCTGCCAATCATATTGTTTAAGGATGCCGTATCACTTTTCAGGTTTGTTTCGAAACCGAGGCTTTCGCGGGCGGAGAGGATGGTGATTCCGTGTACTCCGATAGGTCCGCTGCAAATTACCACATCTCCCTTTTGGGCACGGGAAGGGGCTATCCGGATACCTTCCGGAATCCTGCCTATACCGCTTGTGTTAATGTATAATTTATCGCATTTGCCCCGTTCCACCACTTTGGTATCACCGGCTACAATCTGTATTCCGGCATGTTCGGCGGCGGTCTTTATGGATTGGACCACCCGTCTGAGGTCGGCAAGCGGTAGTCCTTCTTCCAGGATAAAACCGGCTGTCAGGTATAACGGGCGTGCACCGCAACAAGCCAAATCGTTTACCGTACCATTCACTGCCAAATCTCCGATATCCCCGCCCGGAAAGAAGATAGGTTCCACTACGAATGAGTCGGTGGAATATGCCATCCTTCCAGCTTCTACCGGAAATACACATCCGTCGTGGTCCTGTTCCAGCAACGGGTTACGGAAAGCAGGGTAAAAGATACTGCTTATCAATTCATGGGTCAACCTGCCTCCGCCGCCATGTGCCATCAACACACAGTCCGAACCGGAGAGAGGGATAGGACAATTCAAGTTCATAACGATTCAATTGACAGTTGACAAGTGACAAGTGACAAGTGACAATTGATAGCTCTTTTTTAAACTGTCAACTGTCACTTGTCAACTGTCACCTATATTTATAGTATGCCGCACAGACCCCTTCCGAGGATACCATCGGTGCACCTACCGGATGTTCCGGGGTACAACGGGTTCCGAAGAAAGGACAGTCGGACGGCTGTTTTGTTCCTCGCATAATTTCGCCGGCTATGCATTCGGATGAAAGTTCCGCCTTATTTGTTTGGAAAGTAAATTTCCGTTCGGCAGAATAACCGGCATAAGCCTCTTTCAGACGCAAGCCGCTCTGTGGAATACAGCCGATACCCCGCCATTCCTGGTCGTAGGGTACCAGCATTTCTTCCATTAATGCGTAAGCTGCCGGATTTCCGTTTTCCGGTACGGCCCGTTTATAAGCATTCTCTACCTGGTAAGTTCCGGCTTCCAGTTGGAGGATGCAATGATAGATGCCATACAGCAGGTCTATCGGCTCGAAGCCGGTGACTACCATAGGGGTTTTATATTTTTCTGCCAGGTAATGATAGGCTTTATTTCCGGTGATGGCGCAGACATGACCTGCGGTAAGAAATCCGTCCACCTTATTATCCGGGTCGGAGAGGATTGTTTCTATTGCCGGAGGAACGGTGAATAGGGAAGTAAGCAGGGAGAAGTTGGTCAGCTTTCGGCGCTTTGCTTCTTTCAAAGCCATTAGATGCACTGGGGCTGTTGTTTCGAAGCCGATGGCAAAGAATACAATTTCTTTCGTCGGATTATTGGCGGCAAGTTCCACGGCATCCAAAGGGGAATACAACATGCGGATATCCGCTCCATGTGCTTTTACCTGTAAAAGGTCTTCCCGGCTTCCGGGGACGCGCATCATATCACCGAAAGAAGCAAGAATTATATCCGGACGTTTTGCCAGTTCCAATGCCCGGTCTATTATTTCGACGGGGGTAACGCAAACCGGACAACCCGGGCCATGAAGCAGTTTAACGGTTTCGGGTAGCATCTCTTCCAGCCGGTAGCGGGCAATGGCATGGGTTTGTCCGCCGCATATCTCCATGATGTGCCAGGGACGAGTCACTGCTTGCCGGATAGACCGGACGAGTGCTTCTACGTGCTCTTTGTTCCTATATTCGTCGATATACCTCATATCAGTTGACAGTTGACAATTGACAGTTGACAGTTGACTTTTTTATTGTCACCTTTCAACTGTCAATTGTCAACTGCTTTAAGTCTTTTAGTGTTTCTGCTGCAACTTCCGCATCAATTACGGAAATTGCCATGCCGGCATGCGCCAGTATATAATCGCCTATAGACGCATCTACCCACTGGATGCAGATATTCTTTGTAATTCCTCCGAAATCCACTTTAGCCATTGTAAGCTCCGGTTCGGAGCGGTCGATGTTCAGTATTTTTCCCGGTATTGCCAGACACATATTAATTAATAAAATAAATGTTATATTTATCTAACCTCAAAAGTAAGGATTATGTTCCGAAAGAGTTGTAATATATCACACATAAAATATTTATGATAGCTATAGATTTAATTTATCCCGGCTATAGAAAATAGCCATTGTGCTGTTTTTGCTTATTCTGAATAAAGCACCTATATTTGTCGAAAAGCAAAAATACAAGTATGGAACCTGCGGGAGTTGATATAACGGTTTTGACCATTTACGGTTTAGTGCAGGGTGTAGGGTTCCGTCCGTTTATCTATCGGATTGCAAATGAGATGGAAATAAAAGGCGAGGTGGACAACCGGAACAACGGGGTTTGCATCCGGGCAATTCTTACTCCGCAACAGCAGGAAACTTTTATTTCACGGATCAACAGGGAACATCCTCCCGTTGCTTGTATCCACCGGATAGAAACCTCTAAAGAAAAAGGAGATGCATCCATTTATCCGGATTTCAGGATTACCCCGAGCCGTTCGGAATCGGATGAGATTACACAGGTGGCACCGGATATAGCCGTTTGCCCGGAATGTATGTCCGACCGTAAAACACAACCTCACCGCATCCATTATCCTTTTATCAACTGTACACATTGCGGTCCCCGCTTTTCAATCATCCGTGATTTGCCGTACGACAGAAACCGTACGACTATGACGGATTTTGCCATGTGCCCGGATTGCAGGAAGGAATACACGGATGTATCGGACCGCAGGTTTCATGTACAGCCTGTTGCCTGCAATCACTGCGGGCCTTTTTACTATGCGCTATATAATAATGTATATATAACGGACTATCCCCGGTTACTGTCTCTTACCGCCCGTTTGATTGCCGAAGGGGAAGTGATAGCCGCTAAAGGTATCGGAGGGTATCACTTGATTTGTGATGCAACCAATGAAATTGCCGTATCCCGCCTGCGCCAAATCAAGATGCGGGATAACAAACCTTTTGCTGTGATGTTCCGGGATATGGAACATCTGAAAGAGTATGCCCAGGTTAATTCGACAGAAGAAGAAAGTCTGCTGTCGTGGAGACGTCCGATTGTATTGCTGAAACAGCGCCGGTCCCTGGCTTCCGGTATTAATCCGGATATGCGGACATTAGGGTGTATGCTGCCTTATATGCCTATTCATTCTGATTGGTTTGAACAAACGGATACGCCGGCATTGGTAATGACCAGCGGGAATTTGAGCGAACTGCCCATAGCCATCACTCCCGAAGAAGCAGAAAAGGAATTGTCCGGAAAGGTAGCCTTGCTGCTACACCATAACAGAAAAATCCATAACCGGGTGGATGATTCGGTTTTGCAGGTTTGCGGAAACCAGCCTTGCCTGATAAGGCGTTCCAGAGGATATGTCCCCGAGCCTTTTTTTGCCGATATTCCGGTAGAAGGTATTTTGGCTTTTGGTGCGGAAAAGGTCAATACGTTTGCTCTTGGCAAAGGGGATACGATCCTGCAAAGCCAGTATATAGGAGATTTAAAGAACTGGGAAACTTTCGATTTCTATACAGAGTCGTTGAACCGTTTCCGCCATCTGTTCCGCTTTACCCCGAAACAGTTGGTGTGCGACCTCCATCCCGATTATCTCTCTTCCCGTGAAGCGGAGCGCTGGGCTGCGGAGATGAATCTGCCTCTGCTAAAAGTACAACATCATCATGCACATGCTGCGGCTTGTATGTTGGAATACGGTTTGCATGCACCGGTGCTTGCCTGGGTATTGGATGGCACGGGTCTGGGTGACGACGGCAAAGTCTGGGGTGGGGAGCTTTTCCTTTGCGACCGCCGTTCCTATCGCCGTTTATTACATTTCGAATACATTCCTTTGCCCGGTGGCGATAAAGCATCCGTCGAACCCTGGCGTATGGCTGTTGCCTGCCTTTGGCATTATTATGGAAAACGTATTCCTTTCCCCGCGGGATTTATAGAAAGGATAGGAAGGCAGAAGATAGAAATGCTTTTGGCTATGATGGAAAAAGGAATAAATACACCGTATACCTCCAGCGCCGGACGTTTATTTGATGCGGTGGCTTCCCTTTTAGATATCTGCGATATTTCCACCCATCAGGCGGAAGCGCCGGTACGGTTGGAGCAAACAGCTTCCGGGGAGCTGTCCCGACATTATCCGGTACGGATTGAAAATGGATATATATCCTTCTGTCCTGCATTCGATGCCATGCTGGAAGAACTGGCGGAGGGGATACCTGTTGCCGGAATTTCCGCCTCTTTCCATAATACAATCGCATTTGCACTGGTTGAATGTATCAGGCAGCAGAAGGAACAAACCGGCATTTCGACTGTTGTACTGTCGGGGGGCTGTTTTCAAAATAAGCGCCTGTCGGAACAGTTGCTGCAGTTGTTAGCAAAAGAACGGATAACGTGTTATCTGCCGGGACGTATTCCCTGTAATGACGGGGGGATTTCCGCCGGTCAACTGGCTGTTGCCGCCTCCCGGCAAGAAGTTTTACAGAAGTAAAAATGAATAAGTATGCATGAACTGTCTATCGCACAAAGTATCGTGGAACTTGCCGAACAGCAAGCCCGCTGCCATCAGTCGGATTGTATTGAAGAAGTGGAACTGGAAATCGGTTATCTGTCGGGGGTAGAGATACAGACCTTGGAGTTCGCCCTGGAAAGTGCTGTCAAAGGAACGATGCTGGAACAGGCCCGGATCGTTCGCCATTATATAAAAGGAGAGGGGCAATGTGCCGATTGCGGTACGACGTTTCCACTCGAGACATTATACGCTTCATGCCCCGGATGCAACTCTTACTTTGTTAAAATCTTAAAAGGGAAAGAACTGAGAATAAAATCGATTGTTATAAAATAAAAGGACAAGCGGATACAGGTCCGCTTTCATTAAAAACAAATGCTTATGTGTGGAACTTGCGGGTGCGGAGAGCACCATCATCACGACCATGAACACGGACACGGACACCACCATGCTCATGAACATCACCATCATACCCATGATGAAAGTAGAGTAATCAATCTGGAACAGGATATTCTTCAACGTAACAATCTGCTGGCGGAACGAAACCGGGGCTATTTTGAAGCAAAGAATATTTTCTGCCTGAACCTGATGAGTTCGCCGGGTTCCGGCAAAACTTCCTTGCTGGAAGAAACGGTACGCCGGCTGAAAGATAAAATGCCTTTATATGTAATAGAAGGCGACCAGCAGACTTCCAATGATGCAGACCGCATTGCGGCCCTTCAGATTCCCGTTTTCCAGGTAAACACCGGAACCGGTTGCCATTTGGAAGCGGATATGGTAAATCATGCGGTTAAGCATCTTGCTCCTTTGGATGGAGCGATTCTCTTTATCGAGAATGTGGGAAATCTGGTGTGCCCTGCCATGTTTGATTTGGGTGAAGCGAAAAAAGTAGTTATTGTCAGCACTACTGAAGGGGACGACAAGCCTTTGAAATATCCCCATATGTTCGTGGAAGCGGACGTTTGTATTATCAACAAAACAGACTTGGCCCCTTATCTGGATACGGATGTGAAAGTGTTGCGCGAAAATGCATTGAAGGTAAATCATCATTTGCAGGTTTTTGAGGTCTCGGCCACCAAAGGAAACGGAATGGAAGAATGGTGCGGCTGGTTGCAGCAAGAATGTGCAAAATGTAAATAAAAACGGTGTGCAACTCTTGTATAATACGATAAATAGACTAAATTTGCTCCCAATCATTGTTATAAACTAATCAAAATGTTATGATTTGCCGAGAACTAATCAATCCCCAGAGTATAGTTGTTGTAGGTGGCTCTAATAATGTCCACAAACCGGGTGGACGTCTGGTCCGTAACCTGCTGGATGGAAAGTATAAAGGAGACCTGTATGTAGTCAACGCCAAAGAAGATGAAGTGCAAGGTTTGAAATCTTACCGTTCCGTAAATGATGTGCCGGATACAGAGCTGGCAATTATCTCCATCCCCGGTCCGGCATGTCCTGAAGCTGTAGATATATTGGCCAAACAGAAAAATGTGAAAGCGTTTATTGTGGTTTCCGCCGGTTTCGGAGAGGAAACACATGAAGGTGCCATCCTTGAAGACCAAATGCTGAAAAGTATCAATGAGGCAGGTGCCACATTGATTGGCCCGAACTGTATCGGCTTAATGAATATGAACTATCACGGAGTCTTTACCCAACCGATACCGGAATTTCATGCCGATGGTGTGGATTTCATTTCCAGTTCGGGAGGAACCGCCCTGTTCATCATAGAATCCGCATTGACCAAAGGATTGCGTTTTTCTTCCGTATGGTCTGTCGGAAACTCCAAGCAGACGGGTGTGGAAGACGTGATTGAATATATGGACCGTAATTTTGATCCTATCCTCGATTCCAAGATAAAGATGCTTTATATCGAACAGATTAAGAATCCGGATAAGTTGCTTTATCATGCTTCTTCCCTGATACGTAAAGGTTGCCATATCGCAGCTATCAAAGCAGGCAGTACGGATGTCGGAAAACGTGCCGCATCTTCCCATACGGGAGCTATTGCCAGTTCCGATTCGGCTGTGGAAGCTCTTTTCCGTAAAGCCGGTATCGTACGTTGTTTCAGCCGGGAGGAATTGACAACCGTTGCCAGTATCTTTACCCTGAAGGAAGTGAAAGGTAAGAATTGTGCCATCATTACCCATGCCGGAGGTCCGGCGGTTATGCTTGCCGATGCGCTTGCCAAAGGACGGTTGAATGTGCCTAATCTGGAAGGTCCTCTTGCCGCCGAGCTCAAATCCAAGCTATATCCGGGTGCCGCTGTAGGCAATCCTATCGATATTATCGGGACAGGAACACCGGAACATCTGGCGACATGTATTGACTTTTGCGAGAACCGTTTCGATGAAATAGACCTGATGATGGTTATTTTCGGTAGCCCCGGTCTCGTTAAGTTATACGAAACGTATGAGGTGCTCCATAAGAAAATGGAAGAATGCAAGAAACCTATTTTCCCTGTGCTTCCGTCCATCGTAACGGCAGGTCCGGAGGTGAAGAGTTTTGTAAAGAAAGGCCATGTGAACTTCTCGGATGAAGTAACATTAGGTACGGCCTTATCTCGCGTACTCAATACGCCCAAACCGATGAGTTCGGACATTCAATTGTATGGAGTGGATGTACCGGAAGTAAGACGGATTATCGACCGGCTTCCGTCGAGCGGTTATCTGGCTCCGGAAGAAGTCCGTATCCTGTTGAAAGCGGCAAATATTCCGGTAGTGGAAGAACTTACCTCTACAAATATAGACGAACTGGTTGCTTTTGCCAAGATGGTGAAATTCCCTGTTGTGGCAAAAGTGGTAGGTCCTGTGCATAAGAGCGACATCGGAGGTGTGGCATTGAATATCCGTAGCGAAGAACATCTTATCTTCGAATATGAACGGATGATGCGTTTGCCGGATGTGAAAGCCATAATGGTACAACCGATGTTGAAGGGGCAGGAACTGTTCCTGGGTGCAAAATACGAAGAACGTTTCGGGCATGTTGTATTATGCGGTCTGGGTGGTATATTCGTGGAAGTGTTGAAGGATGTTTCGTATGGTTTATCGCCTTTGTCCTATGAAGAAACGTATTCTATGATTCGTTCGCTACGTGGTTATCCGATTATTAAAGGTACACGTGGACAGCGTGGCATAGACGAACAGCAATATGCCGATATTATCGTACGATTGTCTACATTGCTCCGTTTTGCTTCTGAAATTAAAGAAATGGACATTAATCCGTTGGTGGCAACCGAACGCGGATTGTTTGCGGTAGATGCCCGTATCCGGATAGAAAAATAATTTTTTCCTTAGATTTAAAATAGACTCGATGAAAGAGAGAAGGGTGAAGCAATGAACTTGCAGCATCCTTCTCTCATTTTTTTGCCGGTTTGTTGCGGTAGGGCGAATAGTACTGTTGCGGATACTGCAACAGTAGTGATGCAGATATCGCAACAGCAGTATTGCGGGTGTCGCAACAGTGTAGGTACAGGCTCCGCACAGGCAGGTCGCTACAATCCGAACTCTTTTTTCAGTTGCTTAGTCCATTTCAGGACGCGTTCTTCCGTCAGGTCGGACTGGTTTTCAATATCAAGGACAAGCCCTGTGAAGTGATTGTCTGTTATAGCCCGCGACTGGTTGAACAGATAACCGTCCGGAGAGGTAAACCCGACAAGTGTTGCTCCGCTGTTCCTGAAAGAATCGGCTAAAATGCCGATTCCGTCTACAAAGTTATCCGGATAATTCTTCTGGTCGCCCAGTCCGAAAATAGCCACCTTTTTACCACTCAGGTCGGTAGCCTCTATCTCCGGAAGCAGTTCGTCCCAATACGTGGGTAATTCCCCGTCAAACCAGGTGGAAACACCGGCTATGATGTTCTCATAGGCTTCCAGTTCTTTTCTGCCAGCGCTTTCCACTTGTACGAGTTCTACCAGGTTTTCTCCGAATGTTTCCTGTATTTTTAAGGCAACAACACCCGTTTTGGCTGTTGCTCCTCCGTAAAATAATCCTATCTTTTTCATATCCTAATAAGCTAATAATGTTTTTGCTGCCTGATATATTCTGTCTTCACCCGGAAGAATCGCCTTTTCCAGTACCGGATGGAACCCTACCGGAGTGAAGGTGGAGCCTACACGCTGGATAGGTGCATCCAGATAACGGAACATTTCGCTTGCGATGATGCCTGCTATCTCTGCCCCAAAACCGGAGAATACTTTATCCTCGTGGACAATCAAGGCTTTACCTGTCTTTTTTACCGAAGCAAAGATGGCTTCTTTATCTAAAGGTATCAAGGAGCGAAGGTCGATAACCTCTATATTCCTGCCGGTTTCCTTTTGCAATCGGTCTGCCACCTGTATACAGAAATGGGTCGTATTTCCATAGGTGATGATGCTTAAATCGTCCCCGGTACGGTGGATACGGGCCTTTCCGAACGGCACTTCGAAATCCTCAGGGACAAATGCGGCGGCTTCTACAGCATTATATAATGCTTTCGGTTCGAGGAACAAAGTGAAGCCGCGGGAACGGATACTGGTTCTCAGCAATCCGGCTGCGTCATCTGCAAAAGAAGGATAGACAATACGTGCTCCGGGAATCGAAGTCAATGCCCCTTCCAGTGTTTGCGAGTGGTAAAGTCCTCCGCCGATATACCCGCCGGAAGCCAAACGCAAAGTCAGGTTCGGGGTAAATTGTCCGTTGCTCCGCCAGTATTCGTGCGTACATTCCACGTATTGTTCGATAGCCGGCCAGAAGTAATCCGCAAATTCCGCACCTTCGATGACTACGTGTATTTTAGGGTCGAAACGGCACATTCCGTTGGCTGTGCCTACAATGTAATCTTCGGCAATAGGAGCATTGAATACGCGTTTGTCTCCGAACTCCTGCTGCATGCCCTTGGTCACATTAAATACGCCTCCTTTCTCCTTATTGGCAACGTCCTGTCCCCATAAGAATGTATCGGGATTGTGACGAAATTCTGCTTTCAGGGTCTGGTTGATAGCTGTTACCAATGTTTCCTTTTCGCCATCTTCCTGATGGATGCCCTCTGTGTACTTTTCGGGCTGATAGGGCTCCGGCAGTAAATGGTCGAATATGGTAGACGGGTCCGGGTCGGGAGCTGCCAACGCCTTCCGGTTTGCCGCACTCAGGTCTTTCTTTGCCTGTGCTTCGATTTCTTTCAGTTCGTCTTCCGTAAAACGTTTATAGCGAAGCAGCATACGGCGGAATTTTTGTAGCGGGTCGGCTGCCTTTACGTAAGAAAGTTCGTTTTCATCGCGGTATAAAGTCTGCTTGTCCGAGTTGGAATGGGAACCGATACGCACACAGTTTGCCTGGACAATCACCGGGTTATGGGTATTGATGGCATGTTCGCGCGCCTCGGTCATGGCATTCATCGAATCGAAAACATCTTTGCCGTTGCAGTGGATGATTTTCAGGTTCTTAAAGCCGGAGAAGTTATCCGCTACTTTCCGGTTGGCAGTCTGGTCTTTCTTCGGAACGGAAATGCCATAGCCGTTATCCTGTATCACAAAGATAACAGGCAACTGTTCGTTGCTTGCCCCGTTGATGGCTTCGTATACATAGCCTTCGGAAGTGGCTGATTCCCCGTGTGAAGTGATGGATACCCCTTTATGCCCGTAATATACCATGGCACGTGCAACGCCAACCGCATGTAAATCGTGTGTACCGGTTGCCGAGGATATATTCTCGATATGCCATTCCGGTTTGGCGAAATGGTTGGACATATGCCGCCCGCCGCTTGACGGGTCGGTCGCTTTGGAGATACCGTTTAGGATTACTTCTTCCGGGGTCATTCCGGCAGACAGCACTGTCAGCATATCCCGGTAATAGGGAAAGAGGAAGTCTTCTCCACGGTGGAACACCTGCCCGACGGCAAGCTGTATGCCGTCATGCCCCGCATAGGGAGCATGATACGACCAGCCAAGCGATTGCAGTAGATAGGACGGGGCCTTTTCATCGAGAGCACGCCCGAGGGTCATCAGGTAATACCATTTCCTGAGGGTCTCTTTATCTGTTGATTTGATATCATATTTCTTCATGATGATTGTGTTTTAATTTAAGCATTCCAGTTTTCCAGATAATCGGCAATCCTGCGCAGGAATTCGCCGCCGAGGGCACCGTTTATAATCCGGTGGTCATACGACAAGGACAAATACATCTTATGGCGTATGGCAATCGTATCTCCTTCGGGTGTTTCGACTACGGCCGGTTTCTTCTCGATAAAACCGACACCGAGGATGGCAACCTGCGGCTGGTTGATAATCGGGGTACCGAACAAACTCTTAAACGTACCGAAGTTGGTGATCGTGAAGGTACCTCCCTGAATATCGTCCGGAGACAACTTGTTGTTGCGGGCTTTTGCAGCCAGGTTGTCGATACTTGCCGCCAATCCGTTCAGATTGAGTTTGTCTGCGTCGTGGATAACCGGGACAATCAGGTTGCCGTCATTCAACGACACGGCTATGCCGAGGTTGATATGTTTTTTAAGAATTACCTTATATCCGTCGACAGAGGCATTCACGTAAGGAAATTCGGCCAAAGCCTTGGCGGTAGCTTCTGCAATTGCAGGCATATAAGTAAGCGCTACGCCTTCCCGTTTGTAGAAGGCGTCTTTTGTACGTTTACGCCATTGAACCAGCTTGGTAACGTCCGCTTCCACAACCGTAGTTACATGCGGAGATACTTTCTTGGATAAAACCATATGGTCTGCCACAATGCGTGCCACCCGGTCCATATCTACGATTTCATCGCCACTGGATGATAGGACAGGAGCCGCCTGGTGTACAGGTTCGGGAGCCGGAGCGACTGTTGCTGCCGGGGCTGGTGCGGGTTGTGGCTTGGATACCGGTTTTGCCTGGGGAGCCACGCCGCTTTTCTTTTGGGTAATATACTCTTTGAGATCCTTTTTACTCAACCGTCCCATATATCCGGTTCCCGGGATACTGTCCAGTTCGGTTTGTTGTATCTTGGCTTCCTGTGCCAGTTGCAGGACCACGGGTGAATACCACCTTCCGTCTTCCTCCTTAGAGGATTTGACAGGTGCGGTGGGAGCTTCTTCCGCTACGGTTGCCGTATTGGAAACTTTTTCTTCTTTTGCGCTACCTGTACTTCCGGCAGGTGTATCGTCGTCTGCCGTACCTTCCAGTTGAACAATCGCTACAACAGTTCCGACTGCTACCGTTTCTCCTTCCGAAAAGAGGATTTCAAGAACCTTTCCTGCTACGGGAGAGGGTATTTCCGCACTGACTTTGGCTGTGCTTACTTCAAAAAGCACATCGTCTTCCTGAATGGTGTCTCCGACTTTTACAGACCAGGAGATAATCGTTCCTTCTGTAATACTTTCACCCAGTTTGGGCATTTTTATATCAAATGTTGCCATAGTATCTATGTATTTTAAATTTCAATGTTGAAGTTCCAACCGGCTGTGGCATATTTATTATCCCTCAGGTCCCGGATGGCTTTTATATCTTCGCTGGTAAATGAATAGGAGGTAGTCTCCGTTTTCTGTCCGGCAAAGAACTCCAGTAGCGATTTCCTGAATTCTTTTATCGAAACCGGACGGCGGATATACGAACTGATATTCGTTACCGGGCTCCGGACGGACTTTACGAAATAGTTTGTCTTTCCTGACTGTACCTTTTTCGGCTTCTTATTCTCCGGATTCAAAGCAGTTGTCAGCTTATAGAGGTCCGTAGAAAAAAGCAGGGTGGCATGGTGCAGGATACGTTTCTTGTGGATGGATTGGGCACTTCCCGATATTTTCAGCCCGTCTATGGTGAGTGCCTGCCGCTCGTCCGATTGTACCTGCAACCCGAATGTATCCAGGAAAACCGCCAGTTGTTCTGTAAACTTATCGGAATGCAGGTCGTTCCCATTTTCTATAAATGTTACATTCAGGTTCCCTTCATCCTGGTAAACGGCACCTCCGCCGGAATAGCGGCGTACCACTTTAATCTGTTTCTCCCGGACAAAAGACCGGTTGATTTCATCCCACACGTTCTGATGTTTGCCAATAATAACAGCCGGTTCATTCTGCCATACCATGAAGATCGGATCCGTAAAATTCTTTAACAGATATTCTTCGGCAGCCAGATTGAACCAGGCGTCCGTACAAGTATTATTGATGCAATACATATCAGAGATAGAGGCTTTCGTGTATGACTTCTCCAACGGTCGGGTGCGGGAATATATTCTTCTTGAATTCCTCTACCGTAAAGCCGTTTTCCACAGCAATTCCTGCAATCACAATTATTTCGGATGCAGGATTTCCCAAGAGATGGCAACCGATGATTTGTCCGTTTCCATCGGTGAGCAGTTTGCACAGGCCGGTTCCGGTTTCATTCTCGGCAACAAACCTCCCGGAATAGGTCATCGGTATTTTTACAAGGTTGTAATAGTGCCCGCTGCTGCGAAGTTCCTCTTCCGTCTTACCTACACCGGCCACTTCCGGATTGGTATAGACCACCGATGGAATGGCATTATAGCTCATCCTATCTTCATTTCCTAACAGATGGTTGATGGCGACTTCTCCCTCGCGGTAGGCCGTATGGGCAAGCAGGGAGAAACCGGTAATATCTCCGGCGGCATATACATGGGGATGGGAAGTCTGCATATATTCGTTTACTTTGACGCCCTGGCGGGTAGTTTCGATAGAAAGGCTTTCCAAGCCCAACCCTTGTGTGATGGCTCTACGTCCGACACTGACCAGTATCTTATTTGCTTCGATACTGCTTGCTTTGCCGTCTTTTTCAACAATCACTTGCCCGGGTCGGACCTCCGTCACTTTAGTATTCAGGTGAAATTCGACTCCCTTTTTGGCATATTCGCTGCGCAGCATGGCTGAAATTTCTTTATCCATCACTCCCAGTATCTCGGGCATCATCTCGATTACTTTCACTTTGACGCCCATACTTGAAAAGAAGGATGCGAATTCCATACCGATAACTCCACCGCCGATAATTGCCAGTGTCTGGGGCAATTCCTTACTATCCAGTGCTTCACGTGAAGTCCAGTAATCTACCTCCGATAGCCCCTTGATTGGGGGGACAACTGTTTCAGAGCCGGTACAAAGCAGGACATTTTTTACGGTGAAAAGTTCATCACCGCAACGGATGCGGATGTTTCCATCTGCTTCTCCGTCCAGGATTGCTGTCCCGTTTACTATATCGACTCCACTTGATGTAAGGCGCATCTTTACTCCGGAAGTCAGTTTCCGGACCGTTTTATTTTTTCTGTCGATGATTTTGGTTAAATCGAAAGAAGGGGTGCCCTCGGATAAAATACCGTATTTGGATGCCGTTTTGAAGCTATCCAGTATTTTAGCCGAATATAATAATGTTTTAGTCGGTATACAGCCCTCGTTCAGGCAGACGCCTCCCATTGCATTTTTCTCGAAAAGAACGGTTTTTAATCCTCCTTCGGCAGCTCGTTCAGCAGCCGTGTATCCGGCGGGTCCTCCGCCTATTATGCCAATATCGTAGTTCATTATTCTATTATTTTTTAGTTTGACGACATATTGTTTGTGCTATTAAAACCTGTACGCGAGAGCTTTTGTTTATAGGAGTTGATAGATAAAACTTACTGCGTGATAGATTTTAGATAATGCGGGTGGCCTTAATTCAGGCATACGTGTTAAAAAATATTAGTAGCGATAGTAATTTGAATTAGTACCGCTACTAATTGGATTTACTACTGCTACTAATTTTAAATGAAAAAAAATATGTTTTTCCTCAAAAGGAGCTTGAATAAGAATAAAATCATACCTTTGGTACAATCTAAAATTTAATAGACCATGATTAATAGAAGAAATTTTCTGAAAAATGCTTCTTTGCTGACAGCCGGTGGCTTGTTCGCCGGCAAGGTAGGAGCAGCAGATGCAGCAGTTACTGCATCTCCGGTAATATCGGAAACGATGGCAGGCAAGAACATCGGTTTACAAATCTACTCTTTAGGTGGAGAGCTTTATAAGGATGTTCCCGGCGGTATGAAGAAACTGAAAGAAATGGGATATGCCACTCTTGAACTTGCCGGCTATGATAAAGGCAAGATTGGCGGTATAGAAATGATGGAGTTTAAGAAGATGGCAGATGATGCCGGCCTGAAGATTACCAGCTCCCACGTAAATCCTCCGATACGCGAATATACCAAGAGTAATCTGAATGATATCAAGGAGTACTGGAAAAAAACTGCCGACGACCATGCAAAACTGGGTGTTAAATATCTGGTACAGCCCGGTCAGCCCCAAACCCGCAGCATAGAAGAAACCCAATTTGTATGCGAAGTATTCAATGAAGCCGGTAAAATCGTGAAAGCAGCCGGTTTCCCGTTCGGTTACCATAACCATGATTTTGAATTTGCCAAGGTGGTATCCGGCGGTACGGAAGCAAAATTCGGACGCCATAATAAAGGGGAGGTCATTTATGATATTTTCCTGAAAAATACGGACCCTTCGTTAGTCCTGTTTGAAATGGATGTATACTGGGCTGTGATGGGACAGAATGACCCGGTGGAATATATGAAGAAATATCCGGACCGAATCAAGCTGCTGCATATAAAAGACCGTTCTGTATTGGGACAATCCGGAATGATGAATTTTGAAGCTATCTTCAAACAGTTCTACGCGAATGGTTATAAAGATTATTTCGTAGAGTTGGAAGGTATGCCGGATGGAGGTACACAGTTTGATGGCGTAAAGGGATGTGCCAAGTATCTGCTGAAAGCTCCTTTTGTGAAATAAGATAAGCATATCCTATTTTCAAGTCATAACTATCATTTTTAGAAATCATAACTATGATTTTCGAAAATGATAGTTATGACTTTTTTTGTACACATTATGCCAGGCTATATAAACTAATGCGTTATTTAAAGATTTATTTCCTTATTTGTATAGATACGATTGAATAATTTATATCTTCGTCTCCAAATCAATTGTTGTGTCATTAATGGAAATATTAATTATCATTGGTCTTATCTTATTAAATGGTGTTCTTTCAATGTCCGAAATTGCTTTGGTATCGGCTCGTAAAACGCGTCTCGAGGTCGAAGCCAAGCGTGGTAAAAAATCTGCACAGACAGCGCTGAAGCTGGCTAATGAACCGGATAAGTTCTTGTCTACCATTCAGATTGGTATTACTCTTATTGGTATTTTGACCGGTTTATATTCAGGAGAAGCATTTGCCGGTTCGCTGGCGGAATATGTGAGGCATATACCTCATCTGGAAAATTATGCATTGGTTATTTCTAAAACTACGATTGTAGTGATAGTAACCTATCTGACATTGATTATGGGTGAACTTGTTCCCAAACGTATCGGAATGGGATATGCGGAAAAGGTATCCATGTTGATAGCCAAGCCTATGAATATCCTTTCTATGATAGCATCGCCGTTTGTGTGGCTATTATCCAAAAGTACGGAATTTACAATCAAGATAACAGGTATCGATTCGGTTGAAGAGAATAAGGTAACCGAAGAAGAAATTAAAGCGATTGTAAAAGAAGGTCTTGATGGCGGGGAAGTTCAGGAAGTGGAACAGGATATTGTAGAACGTGTTTTCAACCTGGGTGATCGGAATGTAGGTTCCATCATGACACACCGTAGTGAATTGGTGTGGTTGGATACGACAGACAATATTGAACAAATCCGTGATAAAGTCCAGAAAAACCTATTCAATATTTATCCCGTATCATCCGGTAAATTCGATAATATCAAAGGGGTTGTTTATCTGAAAGATTTGTTCGGTCGTATCGACGAGCCTTCTTTTTCGTTGGAACAGGTAGTCCATCCGGCACAATATTTTCCGGAAAACCTGAGTGTATATAATGCATTGGAACAATTGAAACAAGCACGTGTTAAATACGGACTTGTGACGGATGAGTTCGGAGGCATACAGGGTATTGTGACGCTGAAAGACATTATGGAAGGTTTAATCGGCCAGGTCCCGGAATTAGGAGAGGAGCCGGAGATTGTGAAGCGTGCAGATGGTTCCTGGCTGGTAGACGGCCAGTACAACTTCTATGATTTCCTTGAATATTTTGACATGGAGGATCTTTATGCCGAACACGACTATAATACGCTAAGCGGTTTAATCCTCGAAATTTTGGAACGCGTACCAAAGACTGGAGAAAAACTTACATGGCTTTCATTCGAGTTTGAAATTGTCGATATGGACGGTGCCCGTATCGACAAAGTGCTCGTTACAAAAGTAGACTAAATATCAGTTAGTCTGTGTAAAACATCCATTTTACCGAATAGAATCAACAAATCACCCTCTTCAATAGTCAGGTCCGGGGTGATTTTGTTGATTACGGTATATTGAGTTTGCTTTATTCCGATCAGATTCCTTTCAATTGTCGGACGTTCTATTCCTACCAGGCGTACCCCGAAATTTTCTTCCAGTTTAATTATCTGAAGAGTCTGCCCTACAAAAGAAGGAGGAGTCTTTATTTTATAAATATGATGGGTCTCGGTAACTTTATACCAGTCTTTAAATAAATCACCCAAAAGAGACTGGGATGCATAGATTGCAGCAAAATTATCCTCGGGTGTGATAATCTCCGTTACACCGATAGAATTGATTACAGCTTCATGAATAGGAGATATACCCCGTACAATCAGTTTGTCTACATTCAGGTTTTTAAGCAAAGCCACTGTTTGGATAGAAGTCCCGAAATCTTTTCCGAATGTTACGAAAACAGCATCCATTTCATTTAAAGGGAGCGTGTTTAATGCATCACGGTCTGTGGAATCGAGTCCGATTGCTCCGGAAATAGTACCTTTGACTGCTTCGATTTTATGCGTGTTTATATCAATCCCGATTACTTCATTACCGATCTGAGTCAGATTTTCAGCAATGGCACGTCCTAAATTTCCTAATCCTATAACTAAGTATTTCATATATAGCTATTTTATTACATTAATATATTTTCCTGGGGATATGTGTAATTATTCTTTTTATATTCTTTATAGAAGCTGATGAAGAAGGTAAGGATACCTATACGTCCTACCAGCATGGAACTGATAATAATAAGTTTTCCTGCAACCGAAAGCATCGGACTAAAATTCAAACTTAACCCTACTGTACTTAAGGCAGAGACCGTTTCAAATGTCAGGGTGAATACCGAGGCTCCTTTTTCTGTTATGGACAGAGCCGTAACCGCAGCACCCAACCAGCAAAAATATAAAACGATAATAGCGAAAGCCCTGCGAATGGTTGCAGAAGAAAGTTCACGTTTACGTATCTCTACGTTTTCTTTTCCCCGTGCCATATTATGTGCAGTAAATAAGGCGACACAAACCGTTGTTACTTTCAAACCGCCACCGGTTGACATTGGTGCTGCACCGATAATCATTAAGATAAGTGTTAGCATCAGGGTACTTGTTGCAAGCGTGCCCATATCTGCTACACAAAATCCGGCGGTTCGGGGAGTAACTGCTCCTAAAAAGGCATTAGCCAACTGTTCCCTGAACGGTATGCCTGCAAGGGTATTGTTCATCTCTGAGAAATAATACAGGATTGTTCCTCCGATAACCAATATAAGAGTAGAAATAACTACAATATATGTATTGATATTGATAATACGGGGCATATGGATATAATGCTTCTGGCGTCCTATCAATATTTTGAATCCGTTTATAATCAAATGCCTCAGCAGTTTCAAATAATTGAATACGATCGGGAAACCTAATCCTCCGAATATAATCAGAAGCCCTATCCATACATGCAGTTTATATTTATGTACAACCAATGGAGCATACATATTTTCACTAAGCGTAGAAATACCCGCGTTACAGAAAGCTGATACAGCATGAAAAATGGCAAAAAAGACATCATCAGCCATAGTTGCTCCCGGAATGCTTCCCTTTATATCCAGGTATATGAGGTAGGCACCTATACCTTCTATAAATAGAGTAACGAACAGGATATTCAGAATCACCTTAAAAAGCCCGTTGGTACGGTCTTCATTCAACATATCTTTTAAAACCAGCTTACTGGAAAAAGACGAATGTCCCATAAAAGACAGTGCAAAAAAACTGGTAAATGTCATTACGCCGACACCGCCTATCTGTATCAGGAGCATAATAATAATATGGCCGGTATGTGTGAATGTTGTGGCTACATCTACGGAGGTCAGGCCGGTAACACAGACGGATGTGGTGGAAATGAATAAAGCATCTATAAAATGTATGCCATGTACTGTTGCATTGGGTAGCATTAATAATCCGGAACCAACCAATATGACGAATACAAAGCTTAGCAGGAATAGCATGGAAGGCTTGATATGACTCTGCAAAAGTGTGAATGTTTGCCGTGACAGGTGGATAACACTGAGCAAAAGCAACAGGAAATATACGAATACTGGTTTCGTCAGAAAACCCAGGTAAGGCAGGGATTGGTGAATCGCTTCTTTAAAGAATACTTTTCCGGATAACACGGCAAACAGGAAAAAGTAGATACCAATATCCAAATAAAGCATTTTTTCCTGTACAATTTCTTTAAATTTTACAATGTATCGTATCGTTATTCCCGCGAAAAAGGCTAATAGTATATATACCCTGCTCAGTTCCAGCATATGGGCAGTATGTGAGGAGTATTTAAAACCGAATTGGTAAACCAATAAGAAAAGTGATGCCAGGGATGCTATCAGAATTAAGCCCTCTGCTATCACATTTAACAGTCCTTTTATGCTGGCCCAGTATATCCGGAAGGAAAATTGTAGATGTTTTATGTCCATAATAATATCTTTGTGCGCCAAATCTATAAAATAAAAACTGAATCGGACGGGAAGAGTTTTAATGTTGCAGATAATATATGTTAAATCATATCATGCGCGAAATCTATTTATTATCGCCATGAAAAAAGAAAAAAGTATCTTTGCAGACAATGAATACTGCCTATTTGTCTGTTTCATAACGATACAGTAAGTTGTGTTCGATAGATTGAATAAGAAATAAACCATAAAGATATGTATTTATTAGGCTGTGATATAGGAAGTTCTTCTGTGAAGGCTTCTATTGTAGACAAAGAGTCAGGATTGACAGTCTCTTCAGATTTCTATCCCAAAGAGGAAGCACCTATTTATGCTCCTCGTACAGGATGGGCAGAACAAAATCCGGAAGATTGGTGGAAATATTTGAAAATAGCAATAAAAGGGGCTATAGCTAAAGCCGGCATTGCCGGTACGGATATAAAAGCTATCGGTATTTCATATCAGATGCATGGGCTTGTACTTGTAAATAAAAAGATGGAAGTATTGCGTCCGTCCATTATTTGGTGCGACAGCCGGGCGGTTCCTTATGGCGAACGTGCATTCAAAATATTAGGTGAAAAAGCATGTCTGAATCACCTGCTAAATTCTCCGGGAAATTTTACCGCATCCAAACTCGCCTGGGTAAAAGAATATGAGCCTGCTATTTATGACACCATCTATAAATTCATGTTACCGGGTGATTTTATCGCCATGAGAATGACAGGAGATATTGTAACGACGGTATCGGGGCTTTCCGAAGGTATTTTCTGGGATTTCCGGAATAATTGTGTTTCGGAAGATTTAATGAATTATTATGGATTCAGTAATGACTTGATACCTCAAATTAAACCGACTTTTGGTTTGCAAGGTGAATTATTGAATTCGGTTGCTTCCGAACTGGGACTAAAAAAAGGGACTCCGGTTACTTACCGTGCAGGCGACCAGCCGAACAATGCCTTATCCCTGAATGTATTGAAACCGGGTGAGATTGCAGCGACCGGAGGTACTTCCGGGGTGGTATACGGGGTAAACCGTAAAGTAAATTATGATACGCTTTCACGTGTAAATACTTTTGCACATGTCAACCATTCAGCAGAGCAACCCCGTTTGGGTGTTTTATTGTGTATCAATGGTGTTGGTATCATGAATTCTTGGATGAAGCGGACTGTCGGTACGGAAGGCATAACTTATCCGGAATTGAATGAGCTGGCCGCTTCCGTGCCTATCGGGGCAGAAGGGCTTTCTATTCTTCCTTTTGGAAATGGTGCCGAGCGCATGCTTGAAAATAAAGAGACAGGTTGCTCTATACATGGATTAAACTTCAATATTCATAATAAGGCCCATATGGCTCGTGCAACACAGGAAGGCATCGTATTCTCTTTCAAATACGGAATGGATATTATGAATGAGATGGGAATCGAGATTGATGTAATCCGTGCTGGAAATGCCAATCTTTTCCTGAGTCCTATTTTCCGTGATGCTCTGGCGGGTGTAACCGGTACGGTAATAGAACTTTATGATACTAACGGTGCTGTTGGAGCAGCAAAGGGTGCAGGTATCGGTGCAGGTATCTATAATTCGACGGAAGAAGCTTTTGCTTCATTGAAGAAAATTAATGTAATAGAACCGGATGGCTTGAAGGCCGATAAATATTGCGGAGCTTTTGAAACCTGGAAAGAACGTTTGGAGACAGTTCTCTCTAAGTAGCGGGAGGCATAAAATAAGATGAAACCTGTACTGAAGAAAACATTGATTTGGGGGAGAAATATTATTCTCTTTCTATTTGCTTCCAGTATACTGGCTGTAGTTGCGTACAAGTTTGTTCCGGTATATTATACACCGCTAATGTTTGTCCGTTTATTCGACCAGTTTCAGGAAGGAAAAACTCTGAAACTGGAACATAAGTGGGTCCCTATATCACAAATAGCTCAACCGTTGGTACAGGCAGTCGTAGCTTCGGAGGATAATCTGTTTTTGGACCATAACGGTTTTGATATAGACCAGATACAGAAAGCCCGGAAAGAAGCGGAGAAGGGAAAACGTGTCAGAGGTGCCAGTACCATTTCACAGCAAACAGCTAAAAATGTTTTTCTCTGGCAGGGAAAAAGTTACTTCCGGAAAGCTTTAGAAGCTTATTTTACCCTTTTAATCGAATGGGTTTGGGGAAAAGAACGTATTATGGAGGTCTACCTGAACTCTATCGAAATGGGAGATGGTATCTATGGAGCGGAAGCTGTAGCTAAGGCTCATTTCAATAAACCGGCTTATAAATTAACCAGTGGGGAAGCTGCTCTGATTGCTGCTTCTTTGCCTAATCCCATCCGGTTTAATTCTGGAAAACCATCACCGTATATGCTGAAGAGACAAGGGAAAATACTCTCCCTGATGGGCAAATTAATTAAAATTGAAATGGGATATGGAGCAGGCAATCCGGACCCGGACTCAGATAATGGTAAAATCAAAAAAAGAAAGAAATGGAGAGCGGATTTGAATACTACGATCTCGGACGTATTGACTATGCCGATGCATTAAAGCAGCAAACTACGGCTTTTGATACTTTGCTTCAAGCGAAGGCTTCCGGAATGCAGGAAATAAACAGACTGTTTTTCTGTGAGCATAATCCGGTACTGACTATTGGCAAGAGCGGTAAAGATTCAAATTTGCTGATACCGGAAGATTTATTACGGCTGAAGGGTGTTTCTTTTTATCATATAAATCGGGGAGGAGATATTACTTATCATGGACCGGGGCAGATTACCGGTTATCCGATTTTCGATATAGAATGCTGGAACTTTGGGTTGAAGCAATATATTCATCAGTTGGAAGAAACGATTATTCGTTTTCTTGCTCTTTATAGCATTAAGGGGGAACGATTGGATGGCGCAACCGGAGTGTGGATCGATCCGCAGGTTCAAGGTAGAGCTCGTAAAGTTTGTGCGATAGGAGTAAAGAGTAGCCGTTTTGTCACCATGCATGGCTTTGCTTTGAATATAAACACGGATTTGAGTTATTTTAACCTGATTAATCCTTGTGGCTTTACAGACAAGGGTGTTACTTCTCTGGAAAAAGAGTTAGGTAGAAAAGTCGATTTCGAGATGGCAAAAGCCCAGCTTCATTCTATTTTTAAAGAAATGTTTCCCTAATGAGTTTACCTGTCCATTTTGCTCCTTTGCAAGGGTATACAGACCAGGTGTACAGGCGTGTTCATGCTAAAGTTTTTGGTGGAATAGATACGTATTATACACCTTTTATACGTTTAGAAAAAGATGGTTTCCGGAACAAAGACTTGAAGGATATTGCTCCGGAAGAAAATGCGGCTGTTCCTGTCGTCCCTCAGTTGATAGCTGCAACACCCGATGAATTCAGGAATATTGCAACTCTTTTTATTGAAAAAGGATATAGACGTGCAGATATTAATTTAGGATGTCCGTTTCCAATGCAGGTACGCCTTCATCGTGGAGCAGGGCTACTTCCCTATAGCGATGAAATCGCTTGTTTACTGGATACAATCTATGAATTTCCCCAATTGGCTTTTTCTTTAAAAATACGTTTAGGATGGGATTGTAATACGGATGCTTTTCGTCTGTTGCCTTTATTAAAGAAATATCCATTGACACATATAACATTACATCCCCGCATAGGTACGCAACAATATAAAGGGAGCGTGGATTTAGATAGTTTTTCTCTCTTTTATGAGACATGTCCTGTGCCGTTGTTCTACAATGGGGACCTTTATTCTTTGATTGATATCTATTCTATAACAGAACGCTTTCCCCGATTGGCAGGACTGATGTCCGGTCGTGGTTTGCTGGCACAACCTTGGTTGGCAATGGAGTATAGTTCCGGTCAAACCCTGTCTGCCGGAGAGAAAAAAGAAAGGCTCCGTGAGTTTCATAGATTATTACAAGACGGATACAATATCCGTCTGGAAGGAGGGGAACACCAGGTCCTATCCAAAATGAAAACGGTATGGGATTATCTGTTGCCGGATGCAGAAAAGAAGCTTCGCAAAAAAGTGGTTAAGAGTTCTTCTTTGCAGGTTTACAATAGGGCTGTTAGTGAGTTGTTGGACTCACTTTAATGCTGTCTGCTTTCTGAGCGGGAACAGTATCTTTGGCAGCCGGTTTTGAAGGTAGTAGCCGGAATGGTCTTTTTCTACGGCGGAATATATCAGATAATGTGGTAAAATCTTTCTTATACATAATACCAACACCCTGGGTCGTTTGGGCTTGTTTCAAGTATTTGTACAGGTCGTTGGCATGATTATAGGCTTTCAGGCGTATATCTCCGCTTCTGGTCAGTTTATATTCCAAATCAAACTCTCCGATAAAAGCATTTTTCTGATTTACATTATTCTTATAACCGAAATTACCATTGAAGAGTAAACGGTTATCGAGCAGTTGACTGGATAATAACATTTCTACTTCCGTATCTTCAATACCATTCTGGCTGGTTCGTATGTTTGTACCGATCTGAACTTTATCGGTAAGGCTGTTTAATATATTGGATATTTGTGAAGATATGGCAGAAGAGGCAACTGCACTGAAATCATTCGAACGATAGGGATTAACCGTATAATCCGGAGTATAGAATTTGTTAAGGACCAAAAGGTATACTATCTGGCGTGTCATCATATCTTCCGTATCCACCAGACTTCTTACCTGTCTTTCCAATTCTTCATTCGAACCTGGGAGTTCCAGATCGAAAGCGATATTAGGAGAACGCAGCATTCCGTCTAACTTCAGCACACAGTTCACCGGAATATTTTTTCTTCCGCTTTCTGTTGCCAAACTTGCATCCAGGTCCTGGATATTTGCTGTCAGGTTATAAATGGCATTCACATTCATACTGGCATTCAGCGGATCGCCACGGAAGCTGATGCTACTGCCATCCCTTATCTTAAAATCTTTTCGAATTAATTGCTGTAAGCTGAAATTATAGGTTCCGTTAACAATACCAACATTTCCATACATGCGCAGGTCACTTTTGGTTCCATATTGAATTTGTAAACTTCCGCTACAGTTTCCAGATATTTTGTCGCCTGCAATGGGATCTATCAATAATGAAATATTGGCTTCGGGAGTGATATCCAGCAAAAAGTTCATCCGGAGTTCTGCTCCTTCGTCTTCTTTATTGCCATTCAGTAACAGAGTCTTTTTAATGGAGTCCCTGCTCATCATTTTAGATTGTTCAGCAAACTCTTTCTGATTAATAAAGGTGATGAAGTCATAGTCGGCAGCAGAAGAATTGTTCATAAAATCAAGATTGATGTTTGTCTTGGAGTCATTCCGCATGTTTACATCCAGGTTTATTACCTGATCATTCCCCTTTATGGAAGCAGTTCCTGTTCCGAACACTGTTCCGAATAAAAGCGGATTGATTTTCTTTGTAACGTCAAATACCAACATATTATGTGTCTGGACATTGACCGCAAAAGTGATATCCCTGAAGTGTTTGTAATTAACTGCCAGGTTTACTTTTCCTGAATTTCCGAATTTGTCATGTACAACCAGATTATGAGCCGTAATCCCTTGCTTGGTAAGATGGAGGGAGTCGGAAAATGTATAATAAGTATTCAAAAATTCTATACCTAATCCACCATCCTGGACAAAAGCATCCCCTTCTACATTCAGGGCACTGAAAGGCCCGTGCAGATGTATGTCGCCGTATCCCCGGCCCTGTATATTTTTTGCTACAGCTCCGACAAAAGGTTGCAGGAATGCTATATTGATATCATTTGCTCCGAAATAAAGGGAGAGTCCAGCATTTTTTCCGACAGGATATACATAACCACTTACATCGGTCCATGTTGTATCATTTTTGTAGATGCTACCCAGCATCATGATCCCTTTTTGAGCATCATCCCATTCGCTGAATAGATTTAGCCGTCCGAGCGGTACTTGATTGAAAGAAAAGTTTTGTATTTCCAAATCCGTGTTTAACATACGGCTTTGATACAAATCTGTTATATGGAAGGTTCCGGTTGCTTTTCCTCCAAATTGGAGAACCGGAATGTTCAATATGTCGAAAATATAGCTTAGTTCTACTTTTTTCAGATCCAGAAGAAGAGTATCAGCCGGATCTTTCGATATAAATCCGTTTAATTGGAGCGATTCGGTTTCATTGGAAACAGAGAAATTGTGAATCCCGACTCTACCCTGAGATACCTTAATGTTTGCCGGGGTGATGTGCCAAAGGGAATCGTTCAGAATCAAAGAACTTTTGTTTAGTGTAATATCTGTACGAAGCACAGAATCCTTTTCAATGCCTTCTTTAGAGAAAATAGCAGATGCAGATAAATCAGCTTTAAACAAGCGTTGTTTATTGTTCGCCCATCCTATCAAGGCATTTATACAGTTGTTTTGTGCATCCACTTTCAGATCCAGATAATTCTTAAGTCCGGAAGGGCTATAATTAGTAGCTTTCAGAGCCAGGTTTGCTTTGCTTTCCAAATTATCGCATGTCAGATATCCGGATTCGAATCTGGATGCCCCGATATTAAATTTAGGTAAGTAAGCCTCGATTCGGAAACGGTCATATTGGTTGTTATAATGCCCGGTTATACGTCCTTGATTCACCATTGTGAAAGGTAAATGAAGGGTAGAGGAGATGGCTTCCGTATTTTCGATAGTCAGCAACATCGTAAAATTATTATCCATAATTTTTTGTTGCTGTTTTTTCTTTTTGGCGTTGATAAGTGCCGGAATATATTTTTCAAATGTGTTCATCAGGCTGGGAGCAATAGTCGTAAAAGAATATGCACCGGCTATGTCGCCATTTATAATATCGGAAGTAATGGTAAGGCGGCGATCCTGTGAATGTCCGGTAGCATTAATGAGAAGCTGTTTTAGGAAGAAGCTGTGCGGAGCAGTGATAAAAGAAAGACTGTCCAAACGGATATTACCCTCCAGATTATCGATATTGTTACCGGTGAAATCAGCATTTAGTGAGAATGAAATATCCGGTTCCTGATATTTATCGGTGAGATTGAGACTATCCGGGCGGAAATGTTCCAATCGGGAGGTGAAATTGAACTCGGAATTTTTTCCCTGTGTATTAAATAACCCTTCAGCATATAGCTTTCCGTTCGGGTCATTCACCTGGACAGTTCCGTTAAAACTATTCTTTTTAAAGTTTCCGGATAATTTTATGTCTTTGTATTTGTACTTTTTAAATTCAATATCATTGATATTTGCATTTATATTTCCTGAAAAAGAACCTCCTGTTTGTTTCCGTGCATCAATACTTACATCCAATTGGGCAGTTCCATACGGATTTCCTTCGTCAAACAGTTCGTTAATATGCAAGACGGATGTAGATAAATGTCCTTTCAGGTAGGCAGCTATGCCTTTATCTTTATTTTTTCCGAATATCAAGTCTGTTTGTATGGAACCAATGGCAGAAGAAAATTTACCGAAAGCAACCAGGTTGTCAAAGAACCCGGATATTTCGCCTGTGAAGTTTACTGTACCCAGTTTTACAATAGGTGCAGGCAGGATTACCGGTTTTTCACTAAAGTTATTAGCCAGGCCTGAAATACCTTCTGTCGTGATATACATCTTATTTACCTGTCCGAATAGATAGGCACTGCTCGGGTGAGTAATGTTTTTCATATCCATTTTTCCGATAAATAGCATTTTATCACTGTATTTAAGTATCAGTTGGGACAGTTTGATGTTATTGATATTGCCGGAAACCGCAGCTGATAATTCAATCGTATCATTGAAATTCTGAAAAGCCGGAACAAATGCGGATAAATCTTTCAGGCATATTTGCGAAGGGGCGATATCCAATATAATCGGTGCATGTTCCAGCAAATCGGCTACATCCTTTGTTTCCTTCATATTGATGCTTGCCTGTTTTATTTTCAAATCTGTTTCCGGTAAGCGGACTTCAAATTTATTAATAACTGCACTGTCCCTGTTACCTATAAGATTAAGAGATAATTTGTTCAGAGAGAACCCGGAAGTTTCATCCAGACTCAGCTTCCTTATATCGGCATTCAGGCTATCTTTATTGAAAGCTTTTATTGATATTTTTGCACTTAAATTCTTGACATCAATATGTTTACCGTTAAATTTCCCCGGAGTCTGTTTCTCGCTTTCTATATCAAAACGGAAGTTGCCTCTTCTTATCAGGATGGAATTAAAACGTAAGTCTATATTGGGTTTTTGCTTGGTGGTATCTTTACTGGCAAAGGCATCCAGAACGAATTGCAGGTTTAATTTGCTGTCTGGCGTTTTTTTGTTCAGGTTGACAGAAAAGCCAAACAGACGGACAGTTGAAAATACAATCTTACCATCTATCAAGGGTAATAATTCGAAGCCGGCAGCAATACGGTTTGCTTCAAATAGTGTTTTGCCTTCCTGATCTTCCAGATACAAATTCTCCAGCACCAAATGGTTAAACCACTCGATGTCGACATTCCCCACTTTTACCGGTACCCCCAGATAGTCTGTAAGTTCTTTAGTAGCAACATCTGCGACCTTTTGCTGTATGTATGGGATTTGCAGCAAAACAAATGGAATTGCATAAAAGATCCACAGTAGAGTAAGCAGAGTAACTATTATGTATTTTAATCCTTTGATATCTTTACTATATTTAAGCACAAAACTACAACAATATCCCGATAGATTTCGTTAATTTGCACAAAAATTCAGATGTCCGGAACAGGCATTTGCATAAAAACAAATAAAGATATGAGTGTAACAATATTAGGAATTGAATCATCTTGCGATGATACATCTTCTTCCGTGATACGCGATGGCGTGATGCTATCGAATGTGATTGCCAGCCAGGCTGTCCATGAAGCATATGGAGGGGTGGTCCCGGAGCTTGCATCCCGTGCACACCAACAGAACATTATACCGGTTGTAGCAGAAGCGATCAAGCGTGCAGGTATCGATAAATCTGAATTAAGTGCTGTTGCATTTACCCGTGGTCCGGGTTTAATGGGGTCATTATTGGTAGGAACCTCTTTCGCAAAAGGATTGGCTACATCATTAGATATTCCGATGATTGAAATCAATCATTTACAGGCGCATGTGCTGGCACATTTTATTAAGGAAACTCCCGAAGATGATCATGCACCTTCATTTCCATTTCTTTGCCTGTTGGTATCCGGAGGGAACTCCCAGATAATAAAAGTAAATGCATATAATGATATGGAAGTAATCGGGCAGACTATAGATGATGCCGCTGGTGAAGCTTTCGATAAATGTGCGAAAGTAATGGGACTGGGATATCCTGGCGGACCGGTTGTAAACCGTTTGGCAAATGAGGGAAATCCGAAAGCCTTTGTCTTCAGTAAGCCGCATATTCCCGGCTACGATTATAGTTTCAGTGGATTAAAGACCTCTTTCCTGTATACTTTACGTGACAAATTGAAGGAAGATCCCGATTTCATCGAAAAAAATAAACAGGATCTGTGTGCCTCACTACAGGCAACCGTAATCGATATTCTGATGAATAAGCTCCGTAAAGCAGCCAAAGACCTGAACATTAAAGAAGTGGCTGTGGCTGGTGGTGTTTCTGCCAATTCCGGTCTTCGGGACGCATTTCTGGATCATGCAAAACGCTATGGCTGGAAAGTCCATATCCCTAAATTCTCATTCACTACGGATAATGCGGCAATGGTTGCTATTACCGGTTATTATAAATATCTGGATAAAGATTTCTGTCCAATGGATGCAACTCCATTTTCAAGAGTCGTAATCTGATACCCCCCCATGACAGGTATAGGTATACAGGTAGGTGATATTTTACGTTCCCGGCATTTGATACTGGGAACAGCTGAGAGTTGTACGGGAGGACGTATAGCCAATATTATCACGCAAGTCCCGGGAAGTTCGGATTATTTTGCCGGAGGTGTTGTTTCTTATAGCAATGAAGTCAAGCATAATGTATTAGGTGTTTCAGAAGAAAGCCTTGTTCAATATGGGGCTGTGAGCCAACCTGTGGTAGAGCAAATGGCATTGGGTGCAATACGGATACTTGGGTGTAATTGCTCTGTAGCGACTTCAGGAATTGCCGGACCGGGTGGGGGGACAACGGGTAAACCGGTGGGTACGGTATGGATTGCTGCCGCTCTGAATGAGAAGGTTGTTTCCTCTTGTTTTCATTTTGGTACGGAACGAAGTGAAAATATTGAAAAGGCGGCTCATGCTGCATTGGAAATGTTATTGCGGTTAATAGAAAAGTAATATTGCTAAGCCATATTAATCCCCTTATTTTATCATCTTTTGAGGACTAAAATAAGGGGATTTTTTTGATCTCTTTAGTGACTAATTTATATCCTTTCACGTTAGCGCATGGGAATATGCAGGATTTCCCGGACCTTTTTTTCTACAGTTGTTGCTTGTTGCTGCATACCAAGGTCGGAGGGATGTACATAATCGACCCAGGCATCCGGAGATAAATTTAATTCTTCATGGGATAGATAATATAAATCTTTTATGCCTTCAGCCTGTAAAGTGCCGAATGCATCCCGGGAACCTTTATTCAATCGTGTATATGTTTCATAAAAACCGGAATCTGTCAAAGCATTACTATATCCGGCATGTTCCACCAGTAAGATAGGAGCAGCATGTTTTTCCCGTAATTGTTTAACTGCTGCGATAATAAGCTCTTTTGCTTCAGCCTCCGTTTTATTCGTTAAGTTTGGAAGGCAGTCTAAAATAAAAAGGCAAGCATCCGGTTCGCCTATAAAATTCAGAACCTCTTTTTCAAGTCGTCCGTTTCCCGAAAATCCCAGGTTTATAACCGGAAAATCCAGTGAACGTTGCAAAATGTTACTCCATGCCATTGCCGGACGGGAGGCACAGGCGCCTTGTGCAATTGATGTTCCGTACAATACAATAGGTTTTTTTGCTGATTTAGGAATGAATTTAAGCTCGCAATCTTCAGGAATACCTATTTCCATCCATTTCACACTATTGTACAGCGGAAGATAAACCCGATATTCAAATTCATGGCTATGATATGTTTCTTTGTTCAAATTGCCATAAGCATATTGAATCGTATCGTTAAAAGAATAATTTCCAAAACAGAACTGCCATTCGCCATCACTATTCATACGGTACATATCAATACCGGAGACTCCGGTAGAAGGCATATGCGGCATATTAAACGGGCCAGTTACGGCATAACGTATTTTTATTTCGGGAGCATTACTATAAAAGCAGATGGCAAGTCCGGCCGAATTACGGGATAAATACCATACTGCATCCCGGACTTTTTCTTTAGCCCGGTCAGGAAGCCGTACATAAGTTTTCCCTATTTCATCGGTGAATCCCTGATTTTGTATTACAGGAAAACCGGTATCCATGGGATTATACCATTTCAGTTGAGCTTTCGATGAAACAAACAGGCAGCAACAGAAAAGTAAGCAAACAAGTTTTCTCATAAATTGTAATTTAATGTTGAATATTCATCCTTGGTTATACAAAGATAAAAAATATGCAATTCATTTATTCCCAACTCGTATTAATATAGTTTTTTTTCAGAAGAGACAGATGGGGCACAAGGGAGGCGATGGCCAGGCCTGTCCGGTACATTGTTACAAGATAGGAACCAGAGTAATCTCAAAAGGTTTCACTTGTCCGGCTTCCAGCTTTATTTCTTCTGTCGTACGGTAAATCCATTGCTTCTCCCCGTCCTTAAATCGGAACAATTCCGTCCCGGCAGCTATCGTCTGCGGGATAATAAACGCCCGGTAGGTGTAGCGTGTCGCATAATCCGCATCGCCGGGCTGCTCCAGACGGGATAGTTCCAAAGGCTTTATGATGTCATAACCCTTTACCGTTCCCGTTTCCACATATAAACTGAAGTCGATGTCACACCCATGGAGCTCGGTGATAATCTGGTCGTTTCCTCCCTTCACCGACAGTTCTATACATGCCTGTAACGGAGAAAATTCGAGGGTTACCGGTTCGGAGGTATTACGAACTCCCGTCGTTTTGGCATAAAGAAAATGCATGAATTTGGAATCTTCCAAACTTGTTAAACTAATCTGTACGTCAGAAAAATTGAAGAACTCTCCAATATATGGAAAATAGGCAATGAAACTCAGCGTTCCATCTTTCGGGTAATATGTGCAAGTATCCGGCAGGGTATATATCCAACGTCCGCCTTTATATGTCATCTTCATGTTTTGTGCAAGGTTTCTGTTAATGTTGCTATAGCCCTTCTTATCGTCTATGATCATGACACCTACTTCGTCACCCTCCTGCCATGTATTGGTATAGCGTCCATCCGTACTTACGGCTACGCGCGTATCGATTGCCCCGTTGTCTGGTGTAGCATAAGCCATTTCGAAACGTATCTTTTGCGGGGGAATTGTGTGCTCCGATTCTGTTCCCGGCATATCGTCCTTGCTGCATGAGGCAAACAGGACAAGGGATGTTACCGCGGGAATTAATGCATAAATTATTATTCGTAACATAATTCTTTTATTTTTAGGTGATTGTTATTTGGCATTACCGCTTATTGTAGTGCCTACCGTCCAACTGTTGATGTTTCCGGTAACCTCTATCACATATTTTGCCACGGTGATATCATACGTATATATATTACCGGGTTTCAATTCTGCTATCTGCTTATACATACTCCACGTATAGTCTTCGCCTTGGTCGGTGGTGAACGTCACTGTATGCGTCGCGTCGAGAGGACCGAGGGGGAGCAGGATGGCTTCGTAAACGGAACCGGCGGTTACGGTGCATGCTTCAAAGGTTTTCGCGCTGTCCATACCGGTAAGCCCGCCCGAACCTTTGAGGTCGAAGCTGGCGGTGGTATTCATGCCGTTGATGGTCACCTTGACAATCTCACCCGGTACATTTGGGTCTTTCGTTACTTTCATTCTCAACTTCGTCAGTTGATGGTCAAAAGCCAAATCCACGGATGTGTTGTTCCTGCCATCCTCTTTGCTGTATCCCGTACCCTGCTTGTCGGCTATCGCCCACATCAAGTCGATGTCTGTCTGCGATGTCTGATTGGATACATCTACCGGATAAACAAAGCCGGACACCGTTTCTCTATAAGGATGGTAAGCTATGAAATCCACTTTTTCCGTTTCATCCAGAGGATAGTAAATAGCCTGTACTACAGAGGCGAATGAGGTCGATATCCCGGTTCCCAAAGCTGTATATTTTATATTCTCCGCGTTTTCCAACACGTCGTCCGTCCCGTGTTTCACCATGAAGATTCCCACAGGATCACCTTCTTCCCAAACACTTTTATTCTGCGGGTCTATGGTTACACATGTTTGTGTAGCTGTAGTACCCGAAGTAAAACGAACTGTGCCATCATTGTTTATGGGTATATTATCCTTCTCGCATGATACGATAACCGCGCATACGACGATTAATGTTGCTGGTAAAACAAACTTTTTCACACTCATCTTTTTTATATTGATATTTTTTAATGGGCAACTATTTGCTTGGTTTCATATTTATTCTGCCGTTCCGCTACCCGAAACGGATATCCAATCGTTGATGGTGGCGTTAAACCCCGTCTCAGTAGGTGTTTCTACGACTTTGCCGCCCAGGATGAGCGGTGTTCGCTTGTCCGTGTTGAATGCTGCAAGTTCCGTGGTGAGGTCGCTGTCAAGATGCACAGGAGAGGGGTGGTTGTCCGGGAACCGGATCAGGACGCTCAGTTTCTGTTGCGTACCCGCAGTGCCGAGCAAACGTACTGTTGCCGACCATTTTCCGGCATTTGCGCCTTCGGTGATTTTTGAGAATTGCAGCACTACGTTCATGGGCGTGTCGTGGGTGTCGTTGTCGATGTCCAGCGTTCCGGCTGCTCCTGACAGGTAACCTTCGATACGTTCTATCTTGCCGACCGTTTCCCCCATAGGCTCAATAATGAGCGTCAACTGCCGTACTCGCTGCTGCATCATAGCGGTCAGCGTGTATTCCGTATCTTTCTCTATCGTGGTATCTATCGCCGAGGTGAACAGCCAGCCCGGAGTGTTATGAATGAATTTGCCTGCATCGTCCATGTTGCCTGAAGCCCCGGCAACGGTTGCCACGGTGCCGCTCACGGTAATGTGCTCCGGCATGTTGTAGATATGGGCACGATACGCCCCCGGTTCAAAGAGATAGTCCAACGTGTTGGAAGTACCCGATACCACTGCCGAGTAGTTGCCCATCCCAACCGTGTAGCTTGCCGGAATGTCTATCCCGGCAGTGCGGTTTGTCCAGTCCATCGTTAGCGTTACCTTCCCATGGTTGGGATGCGGCGTGTTGTAGATTGGGTCTTTCACGTCGCAACCAGCGAGGGAGATTGCTGCAAAAACGGACAAGATTTTTAAAAGTGTATTCGTTCTCATCTTTTGATAGTTTCTATTTTCTGTTATTTCCGATAGTCCATATCAGGTTGACTCCTGCCTGTGTCGGTCCCCAGAGGTTCTTTATCTTGCTTGCTTCCTTATATACACGCATGCCATCAGTCATGCCGAAACTGTCGTATTCGGAACGGCTATAGCCCAGGCCGAGATTAAAGTCAATGGAGAAGTTGTGGAACAGACAAAGCTGGTAGCCCACGGTTAATCCTGCATTCCACAGCTTGCCCTGATAGCCGGTATCTTTTGAAACGATACCGCCCAACATATATTTATATATGTTATACTCTCCGTTGCTGCCCGATACTCCCACGTAGAAACGTTTATCGCGCAGCAGATACCGGCGTACTTCGGGGTTGATGAACCATACTTTCTGCACTTTGCCATGACTGCCGCTCCACCATGCAAGGTTACCATCCAGTTTGATGCCGATATTCTCATTTAAGCGCCACTCCACGCCCAGTGTTGGCAGCAGGAAGGCATCATACAGCACATTTGTGCGGATGGCAAACCGATAAGGCTGTTCCGTTTCCCGGATGCGTTGCTCCGATACAGAGGCAGGATGTTGTTCCACTGTGATTTCCGTTTTTTGCTCTACAATTACTTGTTTCTGTTGGGCTTCTTCCCGTTCTACTTCTTCTTCATCTTTGGCGGGCGTCGTCTCCGACGTAGCCTTAGCCGAAGGGATACGGAGCGTCACTACCACCAAGTCTTTATTACCATGATACGCACGCGCGTAATTGGCGGTGATGAAATCGGCTTCTTTCAGCCCTTTCTGCTGAATCAACTCCGACTTCACGCGGTTGGCACGTATAAATGCCGTGTTCAGGTTCTCTTTCGCAGTCGGCAGCGAGGCGCAATAGCCATCTACATAAACGGGTATTCTACTTGCCGTAATCTCCGCCTTACGAGAGTCAATCAGTACATAAAGCCGTTCCAGTTCCGCTTCATTGCCTTTGAGGATAAACATTTCCTCGCCCGGAAGAAAGCGGAAAATGATTACTTTTTCTTGTACCTCTTGCGCAGAAGCTGATACTTCGGATAATATAATCATAAGAAGCAGAGCCAGTAGTTTTTCTTGTAATTGTTTCATAAGGTTCATTTGCTATATGTACATTAAATGAAATAGGTTATCTCTATCCGCGATATCTGTTTCTTACAGTTAGTCGTACAGCCATCGTTTTTTCCCCCTGCAATGGAAGATTTAACTACTTCCGATAGTTTTGTTTTCATCACTTTTTCCATCATTTCTTTTTCTATGCGTGTTCGCTCCAATTGCCGGGTTAAGCAATCTTGTTCGTGGATGCCCTTCGCTATGTAGCGGTTACATTTCCGTTCCACTTTCCGACAATGCAGAAAAACGAATGTCACAATTGCCAGTGAGCAAAAGACAAGCCCTAAAGCAATTATTAAAATGTAGTCGTCCATAACTTTATTTTTTATTGTGCAAAGTATGTGAAATACGGGCTGAAAACTATTGCATTTTGTCCCAAGTTTGTGGCGTTTTGTCCTTTTCTGCTGTTTTCTCAGGCTTTCGGACATAAAAAAAAGCATGGTGAATCCGTACTTTTGAGTTTTAGAATAGTATTTCTTATTTTTCTTGGTGCATTGACATTTTCCGGTACTCTGTCGGGCTAATGCCATATTGTTTTCGGAACAGGCGATAAAAAGTGCTTGGTATATTAAAACCGCAACTGAAAGCTATCGCCTCAATCGTAAGTTCGGGATGACCGCCGAGCTTACGACGTGCCTCTTCCATTTTCAGAGTACGCATATACTCCATGGGAGATTTTCCAGTAACGGCTTTGACGGCATCTGTCAATGTGTTCTTATTGGTGGCAAGTGCGGAGATTATATCATCGCGGTTAATGTCAGTATTTGACAGGTTATCATTGGAGAGCAGATACTCCTGCAATCGAATAACCAGATTCTGCTGTTCGCCGGAAGGTGCAAATAGTTCCGTAGCTCCGGCTGTTTTGCCGGAATCCTCGCCTAAGGATTCCGATTGGCGGGTATTCTCCAATCGGGATAATTCATCCGCTAATCGGTCTTGTTCTTTAATTCGTTCATACAACTTACGATTCTTGAGGGCGATAATCCGATTGTAATAGAAAGCGCCTGCCAGAAGCAAAGCGAGAACCAGGCAAATGGTAAGAGCAAAAAGAAGGTAATGGAAATTACGTTCTTTTTCGGCAATATGTTTTTCCACTTCATATTGGGTACGTAATTCATCGAACCGGGCATTGACCTCCACGTTTTTTATAGTATCATTGGTAGCTATGAACTGATCCAACAGGTCTAACGCTTCGTCAACACGTCCCATCCGGGCAAGTATCTCCATCTTTATTTTTCTGGTATTATTGAGGCCGAAGTCCGACTCATCAACCCCGACCGTTGCACTGTCTATTACAGCAAGTGCTCTGCGGTAGTCTCCGCGTGACTGAAAAATCAGTGCCTTTGCACGCGCCAACTCATACTTGGAAATATTGTTATTGACAATATTTTCCAATTTGGAGAGATATTCCCCGGCTTTGTCGTAGTCTTTCGTATCTATGTATGTATTCATCAATGCTACATAGAGATTTCCCCGCGCTTCGGGCTGTGTTCTTCCGGATGATTTCTCGAATCGCGCAATCGCTTTTTCATAGTCAGGCACAAGTTGCAATAGTTTATCATATTGTGCCTGTGCCCGGAGAGCAGTACATAAGAACGCATAGGATTGTGTCAGGATATTGTCGTATCCCGAAACTTCCCATAATAAGCCGGTACACTCTCTGAAACATTCTTCTTCCTCTTTCCATCTATTCTGAACATTATAAGTGATTCCGGTAGCATAGAGCGCCAATGCCATCCCTGCCTTATCCTCCCGCTTCCTGGCACGGTCGAACATGAGTTCCGCCGCTTCGGCTGCTTGTTTATAATCCCCTTTCAGATTATAGGCAGTGATCAGCTGCATATTGATCTGATAATAGAATTTCCACAGTTCGTGCCGGATATAAAAGTCAAGATAGCCGGGCGCTTTTTGAATGATTTCGTCATACTCCTCCCGGTTTATGTGAGATATGATGGTATTTCCATACACCATTCCCTGCATTTCTACGTTTCCCTGCTTTATGGCTTCGGCTTCAACCTGACTGAACAACATCAGCAGTGTATCCATTTTTTGGTCGTCGCCAACTTCCGACATATATAAATAGTACAATCTGTTGTATGATTTCAGTTTATCAATACCTTCGGAGTGTTCAATCACTTGCCGTAAAGAGTCTTTTTGATGTTGTAGGTTATTTTGTGCTAAAACAGGTAAGGCAAGGTTTAAAAGGCTCTCCCATAAAATAGCTATTAGATAAGTTTTATATTTCATATTTGTTGTAGCGTTGATATGGATTTGGAATTCATAGATTCCAAATGTACTGAAATTTATGGATTGTCAGAAAGTTTTTGCAAGAAATTTAAATATACCACAAGTGATATGGGATCACCCCGAAAAGTTGTGGGGTAAAAAAAAGATAGTAGTTTTGCTTTATGGAAACAGGCTACGAACTATTATTACCCGAAGGTCTACTGACCTATTTTGATGTAACCCATGCCGAGCGCACATCTACAGCCATATTAATCTATTTAGATGAAAAGGATTTATCAGAAATGGAGCGTAAAGATAAACATCTTCAGTCTAAAGGTTTTTATCCCCCCACCTCCATTCATGACTTCCCACTTCGAGGTAAAAGTTTAATCCTTCATGTGCGTCGGCGTCGTTGGGTGGATATGGATACAGGTAATCCTTTTATGCGTGATTGGGAAGTAGTATCAAAAGGCACCCGCTTAACAGAGGAGTTTGCCTCTTTTTTAAAAGGAACACCTGGATAATACCCCTGTTAATTGTAGCACATTGGCTAAGTTCTATGGGCTAAATGGTCAGCGGTTAGAGGAATGGTACCGTTTACATTTATCTGGTTTTTATGAATGGGAAGACCGTGAACATGCCGACAAATGGTTATTGTTTGAGAAAAACATGGGTTCTTTTCTAAGTATAGATGAAACCTCTTTGAGCGACAATGAGCTTTATACCATTCTGACTAATAAAGAAGCCAAGGGACGCAAAGGATCAATTGTAGCAATAATCAAGGGAACTAAAGCGGAAGAAGTTATAGAGGTACTGTTAAGAATAAAAGACAGGTTACGTTGTAAAGTAAAGGAAGTCACTTTAGATATGGCTGCCAATATGGGCTTAACAGTACGTCGCTGTTTTCCGAAAGCAGCACAGGTAACAGATCGTTTTCATGTGCAAAAACTCGCCTGTGATGCTCTGCAGGATATGAGGATAGCTCTTCGTTGGCAAGCTATCGAAGAGGAAAATAAAGAGTTCGCATTGGCCAAAGAAAGTAAGGAGCCCTATGTGGCATTGATTCTTGAAAATGGAGACACTCACCGTCAACTCTTGATAAGAAGCCGTTATTTGTTGTTCAAGAATGAAGATAAGTGGACACCAAGGCAAAGACAAAGAGCAGAAATATTATTTCACTATCATCCTTCTTTAGAAGTTGCCTATAAGCTGACTATGCAGTTAAAGAGTATCTATCAAACAACCAAAGATAAAAAAATGGCTCTTACGCGCTTAGCTCGCTGGTATAATGCTATTGAAGAATCCGGATTTGAGCATTTTGGAACAGTTATGCGCTCTGTACAGGCACATTATAGAACTATCTTAAACTTCTTTGACCGTAGAGCAACAAATGCTTCGGCTGAATCCTTCAATGCTAAGATCAAAGCTTTTAGATCGGTTCTTAGAGGTGTTAACAATATCCCTTATTTCTTATTTAGACTCAAAAATATTTATGCGTAGTTCCACAACTTTTCGGGGTGATCCGTGATATGCACCATTACAGGGGCTTATTCCCGGTTTTCCTAAAAAAAGAACCCCGGAATTCCGGGGTTCTCTAAGCTGTTCTTGTTTCTCACGAAGCTATCAGCCTGCTAAACTTGATAAAATTGTTATTCATTGGCATTCTTTTTAATAGTGTACCTATGATAAAAAGAATTAGTATTCAGGTATAGATAAGAGCCGTTTTATATCTCGACTTCGTTTATGTCACAAAAGTAATAGATGTTTTAAATCCAGATAAGAAAAACTCTATTATCTTCGCGACAAGCAGTTGTTGATTATCAATTAGTTAGCAGGCGTATTGTAGGACAATAGCTTAATAGGAAGTTTTTGTAATGAATTGGTTTATAGTTATTTAATCTCCTTTTGTGAGAAATGCAAGTAAATCGACATTTTCACCGCTTATTCCCAGTCTCAGGCGTACTCTTTGCCTGCGTTTGTTTACAGAATCCGGCATAATATGCAATAAAATAGCTTCACTATTCGTATCAAGACCGAAAACAGATAGATAACAATAGCGTAATTCCGAACCACTGACCCCTGCATCGATCAATTTTAGCTCCAATGCAGGATAGATTTCATTCACTTTGGTTATGATTAGTTTCCAGTCTTTTTCGGAAAGGGGGGACTTGTCTGCACCAGCTATCACTTTACTTGATAGCTTCATTACTTTTTTAGCAATGGAAGAAGACATTAATAACTCTCGTTGGTGAGTATAAATCTTATTTTTAAGACTATCCAGTTCCTGATTCTTTTGATTATATAGTTCTTCCAATATCTGTCTGGACCCTATACGGGAAATAAATATTTCATTCTCCGATAACTTGGAAGATAAATCATTCAACTCATCCTGCTTTATCTTTAAACTATCCTGTAATCCGGATAATACGACATTTTTCCTATCGATGTCCATACGTTGGTTATATATCTTCTTATTACTCCGGTTTAGTTTCATTTGGTAAATCAGGAATATACAAAGACCAATAAATACAGAAAGCAACAGTAAAATGAAAAAACGTTGTTTCTCAACATGCAAATTGACATTTTCCAAAGATATTTTCAGAAAATCGTATTGTTTCTCAACTTTATGCAGGTTCATCTCGTCATGTGAAATATGGATAGAATCTGCAACCGCATGATATTTTTCCAGATATTGCAATGCTCTATCCACTCTTCCTTCCGCTTTTTCAACCTTGTAAAAATTGTAAAGGATATCTGGTGGTATGGTATTGTCTCCTATAATTTGTTTTACGGCTCTCAGGCAATCGTGTGCCTCGGCAAATTGTTTTTCTTCTACATAAATTTCAATAAGTTCCGAATAAGCGGGAATATCTTTGGACTTGGACAGGTCTATCGCTTCCTGCAGGTATTTTTTTGCGGAACTGTTCTCCCTAAGCCTGCTATACATGGCACCTAAACTGTATGCAATAGCAGCCCTGTCGGTGGAATCACCTTTTAAAGATATTATTCTACTTGCTTCCTGCAAATATGGTTTAGCTGTCAGACTTGAATCTGCTAAAATATACATATGTGCCATATCCCTTAATGCGAAAGCGTAGTTGTATTCATTTTTTGCAATCTTATAATATTCTGCAGCTTCTTTGTACTTATTTTTTGCTAATAGATACTGTTCGTCCAATGCATACAAGTTTCCGATATAATTATAGATATTTCCAACTTCATCATAATCTTCTGCATCTATAGCTGTTTTTAATGCTGCCAAGTAAGCACGCATAGCCTTTTCATACTCTTTATCTTCGACATAAGAGCGACCTAAATACAGACCGATCCGGGCTTGTTCTTTCACGTTTCCTTGTGACTGGTAATAACTTTGAGCTCTGGATAATTGTTGTACATAAGGCATTTCGGTATATAATATATCTGCTACTTTACCATATAACATACACCAACGCGCCAGCAACTCATCATTTAGATTATCCGGAATAAGAATACTATCCAATAATAGGTAAGCACTATCTGGATTTGTATCCATCAGTATTTCCGCACGGTCTATTAAGTTTTTGGCTTCCTGCTCATTCCTGCATTCGGTTAAAGATATTATTAATAGAAGCAAAAGAAGATACATTAGTTTCATTTCTAATTGTAAATTAGGGTTATGACGCGAAGATACTGAAAAGGTCTGTAAAATAAAAGATTCGTTCCAGGTAAACATGATTCTTATCATATATGCCCTTTTATATAAATTCTGTATATTTGCCATGTTTAGTTTAACTTTAAAATCATGAAACCATGAAAGTAAAGACTTTTCTTGTATGCCTGTTCTTGGGCAGTTTACCTATGATGGCGCAAAAAAGCTATCTTTTGCAATCACCGGACGGAAAATTAAAAGCTACAGTTTCTGTAGGTGATGATGTTCAATTTTCATTAAACCATGAAGGAACGGAAGTACTGGCTCCTTCACCAATTTCGATGACTTTGCAAGAAGGAAAGGTGTTGGGGGAAACGCCTAAAGTATTGAAAGTCGTGAAAGCTTCCGTTAAAAAAGAAATTCCTTCTCCTGTTTACAAAAAGTCCGTAGTTTCGGATATTTACAATGAGATGCGAATTTCATTTAAAGGGAATTATGGGCTGGATTTCCGATTGTATGATGACGGGCTTGCTTATCGTTTTGTAACCCAAATGAAGAATGGTATTGTAGTAGCGGATGAAAAAGCAGAATATAACTTTTCTTCCGATCATAAAACATTTGCACCCTATGTGAACAGTAAGGCTGAGACATTTGAGAAACAATACAGTAACTCTTTCGAGCAGCTTTATGTAAATGAAGCTATCACCCGATTAAACAGTAAAAGGCTACTTATTCTCCCTTTGCTTGTAGAATTGAATGATGGAAAGAAGCTATGTATTACAGAATCCGATCTGGAGGATTATCCGGGGATGTTCCTGAATAATTTGACAGACAAACCTTCTTTTAAAGCGGTTCATGCCCCTTATCCTAAAACAGAAGTGCAAGGCGGGCATAATCAGTTGCAAATGCTGGTAACTGAGCGGGAAAACTATATTGCAAAAACAAAAGGAAACCGTACTTTCCCGTGGCGTATATTTGTTGTTTCTGAGAATGACAAGGAATTGGCAAACAATGATATGGTATACCGTTTGGCTTCACCATCCCGCGTTCCGGATGTCTCATGGATTAAACCGGGTAAAGTGGCATGGGACTGGTGGAACGACTGGAATATCTATGGAGTTGATTTCCGTGCCGGTATTAATAATGATACTTATAAATATTATATAGATTTTGCGTCCGAGCATGGTATTGAATATGTAATTCTTGATGAAGGATGGGCTGTTAATCTGGCTGCCGATTTGATGCAGGTTATTCCGGAAATTAATATTCCGGAACTGGTAGAATATGGCAAAGCACGAAATGTAGGTATTATTTTGTGGGCGGGTTATCATGCTTTTGACCGTGATATGGAAAAGGTGGTAAAACATTATGCTGATATGGGAGTTAAAGGATTTAAAGTTGACTTTATGGACCGCGACGACCAGAAGATAATGGATTTTCTATATAAAGGAGCAGAAATATGTGCCAAGCATAAAATGATGGTCGATTATCATGGAATTTGTAAGCCTACCGGTTTGGCACGTACTTATCCGAATGTGGTTAATTACGAAGGTGTATATGGTCTGGAAAACATGAAGTGGGCTCCCGAGACTACAGATTTGGTGACTTATGACGTTACAATACCTTTTATCCGTATGGTTGCAGGCCCGATGGATTATACACAAGGTGCGATGCGTAATGCTATCCGCAAGAATTATCATCCTGTCTATACCGAACCGATGAGTCAAGGAACTCGTTGCCGCCAGTTAGCTACTTATGTAATCTTTGAATCTCCACTCAATATGATGTGCGATAATCCATCTAATTATGCAAGGGAAAAAGAATGTACCGGTTTTATTTCAGCGATTCCTACTGTATGGAATAAGACTATTGCTTTGAACGGAAAAGTTTCCGAATATATTGCAATGGCGCGTCAACATGGGGATAACTGGTATGTCGGTGCATTGACCAACTGGACTCCACGCGAAATGGAACTGGATCTTTCTTTCTTAGGCTCCGGAGATTATAAAATGGAACTATTTAAAGATGGTATTAATGCAGACCGTGCTGCATGTGATTATAAAAAAGAAGTGATTCCTGTCCCTGCCAATCGTAAGCTAACCATCAAAATGGCTCCCGGCGGAGGGTTTGCTGCACGTATTTATAAATAAGAACTATAATTTCCAATAAATTCTTACGAGCCCATCTGACTTTTTATTGTTAGATGGGCTTTTTCGTTCCTTCTATTTATCTTGTAGCTTTATTCATTCATAGTTATGGTTTTCCTAATTCATAGTTATGATTTTGGAAAACCATAACTATGAATCGGAAAAGGGGCTATTTTATATTTTGCCTGCAGGAGGAAGCTCTTGTTCCTTCTGTTTATTATTTTGCCTTCCCGTTTTTAATTTGTATACTTGTGGCTAAATAATTTTAAACAAACAGACCTATGTCAGTAAAAGCGTATATTGAATCGAACAAAGAACGTTTTATTGAAGAATTATTTTCTTTGATACGTATTCCTTCCGTAAGTGCCAAACAAGAACATAAACCGGATATGGCAACTTGTGCCCAACGATGGACAGAGTTATTATTGTCATCCGGTGCCGATAAGGCTGTAGTTATGCCGACAGAGGGAAATCCTGTGGTATATGGTGAAAAAATAATATCTCCGGACGCTCCGACAGTCCTTGTTTATGCCCATTATGACGTAATGCCTCCCGAGCCTCTGGAACTTTGGAAAAGCCAGCCTTTCGAACCTGAAATTCGCGACGGGCGTATCTGGGCGCGTGGCGCCGATGATGACAAGGGACAAGCCATGATGCAGGTAAAAGGCTTTGAAACAGCTATTAAACACGATTTATTAAAGTGTAATGTAAAGTTTATTTTTGAAGGAGAAGAGGAGATAGGTTCTCCCAGCCTTGAAGCCTTTTGCCGTACCCATAAAGAATTATTGAAAGCAGATATAATTCTTGTTTCCGATACCAGTATGGTAAGTGCGGAAACACCTTCGTTAACAACCGGCTTACGTGGGCTTGCTTATTGGGAAATAGAAGTGACCGGCCCGAACAGGGACTTGCATTCCGGACATTTTGGCGGGGCAGTAGCCAATCCGATAAATGTACTCTGTAAATTGATTGCCGATGTAATCGATGCCGACGGGCGCATCACGATTCCTGGTTTTTATGACGATGTGGAAAACGTTTCTCCGGCCGAACGTGAAATGATTACCCAAATACCTTTCGACGAAGCAAAATATAAGGCAGCTATAGGTGTGGATGAATTGGCTGGTGAGAAAGGTTACTCCACTCTCGAGCGGAACAGTTGCCGTCCCTCTTTCGATGTTTGCGGAATCTGGGGCGGATATATAGAAGAAGGTAGTAAAACGGTTTTACCGTCTAAAGCATACGCCAAAGTTTCCTGCCGTTTGGTACCTCATCAGAACCATTCGAAAATATCCCGTTTGTTTGAAGAATATATGATGCGCGTAGCACCTGCTTCCGTTAAAGTAAAGGTGACTCCTAAACATGGGGGAGAAGGATATGTTTGTCCGATAGATATGCCGGCTTACAAAGCTGCGGAAGAAGCAGTCGGTGTTGCATTTGGGAAGAAGCCCTTAGCTGTTCGCCGTGGCGGAAGTATTCCTATTATTTCGACTTTCGAACAAGTTTTAGGCATAAAAACCGTGTTGATGGGTTTCGGGCTTGAACAAAATGCCATCCATTCGCCCAATGAAAGTTGTACGCTCGATTTCTTCTATAAAGGAATAGAATCGGTTGCCGAATTTTACAGACGCTTCAGTTGATATATGAATAATGAAATAATAGCTCGTGCTCTTGCCAATACCGGTATTGAAGCACTGAATGAGATGCAGCAGGCTGTACTTGCTGCTGGGACTTCGAAAGACATGGTTTTACTGAGTCCGACAGGTTCCGGCAAGACGTTGGCATTCCTGCTGCCACTTCTTACGACCTTAACGGGTGAAGATAAAAAGATACAAGCTCTTATAATTGCTCCATCAAGAGAACTGGCTTTACAGATAGAGACTGTATTCCGTTCGTTAGGGGCAGGGTATAAGGTTAGTTGCTGCTATGGAGGTCATCCGCTTCGTACGGAAAAGAAGAATCTGGAACACCCGCCTACGATATTGATAGGAACTCCCGGACGTATTGTGGACCATATGGAACGAAACACTGTCAATCTCGATACTGTTCGGACATTGATTATGGATGAGTTTGACAAATCCCTTGAACTTGGTTTCCTGAAAGAGATAAAGGAGATACTTTCGCATTTACCGGGAGTACGCCGCAGGGTACTGACATCAGCAACGGAAGCAGTTGAGATACCTTCGTTTACAGGGATAACTTCTCCGGTGCGTCTTTCTTTCCTGAAAGAGGTAAAAGAACCGAAAGGATTGACTGTACGGATTGTGAAATCTCCGGTAAAAGATAAGTTGGAAACGCTTTATAAATTGCTGGGAGAACTGAAAGGAACTTCAGCCCTGATATTTTGTAATTATCGTGAAACGGTGGAAAGAGTAAGCAATTATCTAACTGAAATGAAGGTTGATAATGAATGTTTCCATGGCGGAATGGAACAGCCGGAGCGTGAACGTGTCTTGTCTTACTTCCGGAATGGCAGTGCTACCGTATTTATATCGACAGACCTTGCCTCCCGTGGATTGGATATTCCGGAAGTACAGAATGTAATTCACTATCATCTTCCAGTAAGTGAAGAGGCTTATATCCACCGGAATGGACGTACGGCACGTATGAATGGAACGGGAAATGCTTATTTGATACTGAACGATACAGAAACCATACCGGAATATATACAGCGTGAGCCGGAAGAATTTTTTTTGCCTGAAACAGCAAAAGAACCTTTGCGTTCCGAATGGATTACACTGACTATCAACCGGGGCAAACGGGATAAGCTGAGTAAGAAAGATGTTGTAGGTTTTCTGTTTCAAAAGGGAGAACTGGAGAAAGATGATTTAGGTATAGTGGAAGTAAAGGAGAGTTGCTCTTTTGCGGCAGTGAAACGAGATAAATTACCCGGATTACTGAAACGTATACGTGATGAGAAAATAAAAAATATGAAGGCTAAGTTCTTATGAGCATATTGATAAAAGAAGTCCTTTTAGATGGGGCGGTTTCCGATATTTATATAAAAGATAATCGGATTACACAGATAGGAACCGGTTTGAATATACCGGCGGACCAGAAAATCGAAGGAAAAGGGAAAGCGGCTATCCCCGGTTTTGTAAATGCACATACGCATGCGGCAATGACTTTGTTTCGCGGTTTTGGGGATGATATGCCGTTGATGCCCTGGTTGGAAGAAAAAATCTGGCCAAATGAAGCTAAACTGACTTATGAAGATATTTATTGGGGTGCGAAATTAGCTTGCCTTGAAATGATAAAGAGCGGGACTACCACATTCTTCGATATGTATCATAAGTTCCATGCCACTGCTGAAGCGGTGGAAGAAATGGGATTGCGCGGATTGATTGCAGGGGTTTGCTTTGACCATTTCGTGCCCGAACAAACAGAAAAAAATAAGCAATATAACCTGAAGTTGATGACGGAGACGGACAGGTATAGTTCCCGGATACAATATGCAATGGGTCCTCATGCCATTTATACTGTCTCCGGAAAGTTGCTTCAATGGGCACATAATATTTCTGCAGAACGGAATATTCCGGTTCATTTGCATCTGGCGGAAACAGAAACAGAAGTACATAACAGTCTGAAAAATTTCGGGATGACTCCCGTTCGTTATCTGAACAGTTTAGGGGTTTTATCTCCCCGTTTGATTCTTGCCCATGCCCTGTATGTGGATGATGAAGAGATACAAATGCTTGCCGACCATGATGTAAAAGTTGTGCATAATCCGGCATCCAATATGAAACTGGCATCCGGAGGACGTTTTAAATTCTGTGAAATGAAGGATGCAGGTATCCGGGTTGCTTTGGGAACCGACGGATGTTCGTCTTCCAATAATCTGGATATGGTGGAAACTATGAAGTTGGCCTCTCTGTTGGGAAAAGTGTGGAGAAAAAATCCGGAAGTGATGCCGGCGAATACCATTTTCCATGCTGCAACAGAGGAAGGTGCAAATGCCATCGGCCTGAATGCCGGACGGATTGCAGAAGGATATCTGGCAGATCTTTCTTTAGTTAATCTCCATACTCCGGCATTTACTCCTAATCACAACTTTATTTCCAATCTTGTTTATGCCGCTAATGGCAGTTGCATAGACACAGTTATCTGTGATGGGAAAATTCTTATGAAGGGACAGAAAGTACCGGGCGAGGATGAAATTATGGAAAAAACAGCCGAAATTGCTTATAATTTAATACAACGAAAATAAGAAAAGATGGACACAAATGAAATGAATAAGAGATACCGGAAAGCTGCCGATTATCTGAATACCCGTATTTCTGGACAGCCGGAAACAGCGATTATTCTGGGAAGTGGTCTGGGGTCGTTGGCCGATAAGATTGAAGATACTACAATTATTCCTTATAGTGAGATTCCTCACTTTATGCATTCTACTGCCATTGGTCATAAAGGCAACCTGATTTATGGCAAATTGGGAGGGAAGCAGGTACTTGCCATGCAGGGACGTTTCCATTATTATGAAGGGTATTCCATGCAGGAAGTTACTTTCCCGGTGCGTGTGATGAAATTGCTGGGAATTAAAAATCTGTTGGTCTCTAATGCGGCAGGTGGAATTAATAACACTTTTAAGGTTGGCGACCTGATGATTATACGCGACCATATCAATATGATGCCTAATCCGCTGATAGGTTCGAATAATGATTCGTTTGGCGTCCGTTTCCCGGATATGACAAGGGCATACGACAGGGAATTTATCCGTTGTGTCGAGGAGATAGCGAATAAATATAACATCCCATTGAAAAAAGGTGTTTATGTAGGCCTTACGGGACCATCTTTCGAGACGCCTTCCGAATATGCTTTTTATGGCAGGGTGGGAGGCGATGCTATTGGTATGAGTACGGTTCCAGAGGTGATAGTGGCGCGTCATGCCGGTTTGCGTGTATTCGGAATGTCTGTCATAACAAATGAAGGATACCATTTTGCTGATGATTTTGTAAATGATGGGGAGGATGTAATTGTTGCTGCAAACCGGGCTGCCTCTATTATGAGTCTTCTTTTTAGCGAATTGATAGCCAAAATGTAAATTTTATAAATAATATCAAGTTTCTGGTTTAAAACAAGATATGCTTTTAAATGGAGAAGCTTGGGAAAATAAGGGTGTAAAAAAAGGCTTTTGAGTTTTGGAAAAATGAAAAATACCTATATCTTTGCACCCGTTATCGCGGAAGTAGCTCAGTTGGTAGAGCATAACCTTGCCAAGGTTAGGGTCGCGGGTTCGAGTCCCGTCTTCCGCTCTCTCAGATAACAAAGGCGATATGAGATCGCTTTTTTCATGTAATGACAAGCCCAGGTGGCGGAATTGGTAGACGCGCTCGTTTCAGGTGCGAGTGGTTAATAGCCGTGCAGGTTCGAGTCCTGTTCTGGGCACCATCTGCGCAGGTGGTGGAATTGGTAGACACGCTACTTTGAGGGGGTAGTGCCGGTTACGGCGTGTGAGTTCAAGTCTCATCCTGCGTACTTTGTTTTTTATAATTATAAGTTATCCATTTAATTAGTTAAGAGTACTTCTAGAAAGTACATGATTTAGCTAATTATATGGATAATTTTTTATTAGCCTCTAACTCATTCTGTATAATTATTAAATATTTGCACGAAGAGATTTATTCACATGATTCTTGGGAAAACCATTCACCTGATCACACATTCGAATTTTATATCAATCTTTTATGTTCCCAGCTATCAGAACATCAAATAGGATTATTAAAAATCATATATAAATATAGTAACAATTCATCCCATATATATTTTACGGAGAATGATGGAGTAAAAAACTTTTTTAGTCATTACATAAACGAATATCTTCGGGTTAGTACTATGGACTGCGATAAATGGAATTTTAAATAATATTAAGTTGGAACATAAATTGACCATTCAACATGGAGGAAAAACATTAAAAATATTTTCCTCCATGTTAAATGAAAGATGTTAATCTTTTCAAGATTACAGCATTTTCGCTTATATTTATTTTTTTTGAAGAAAGAAATTTATTGATTTATAAGCGGCTCCTTGTTTGCTGTTATTTTACTATGAAATTTTCACCCTGAAATATCTATTGATACTTTATTAAAACAAAGCTGTAAAAGCTACTACTTTGTATTCAATTGGGATAGTAATCTTTTTCCTGGTTTAAATTTGACACTGAATCGGGGAGCTATCATACAAGTATCGCCAGTTTTAGGATTACGTCCTAAACGTTCAGTCTGGCCCCATAAAGAAAAAACACCAAAATCTTTTAATGTAAGACAGTTATCTTCTTTCAATATACCTGCTAATTCTTCTTGAAATGCTTTCACGAAAGTAGCAGCTTCTTGAGGGGTTATCGACATTCGTTTAGCAAGTCTGTTGGATAAACCTTTTTTGTTCATGATATTAATCTTAATTCTGATTTTTACAAGAACAAAGGAAACATATTTAACCTGTAAAGGTTCATTGGAATCTTCTACAATTATAAAAAATAATACTTTTAATTATAAAAAATAATATTATCTAACTGAAAATCAATATGATACGATTGTATATAACAAGAGTACCTTTGATATAAAAAATAGTTTTGAAATCTATTAAAAATAATTTTAAACAGTTGATATATAATTTATTTTAGTTCCTCTTGAGCACGTTTGAATTCAAAAGGAGTCATACCTGTTTTTTTCTTAAAAAGATTATGAAACGTAGGCATGCTGTTGAAACCCGAATCTTCAGCGATGGCTTTGATTGTGTAGTTCGGATGTTTCTTTAATAGCAGAATAGCATATTTTAATCTCAAATTATTGATATATCCGTTGAGATTAGTGCCTGTGTTTTCTTTTATCATTCGGGCAAAGTGAGCATTGTTCAAACGTACCATTCTTGACAAATCATCTCTTGATAACTCGGGAGATAGATACAATTTGTCGCGAATAATAAGACTATTTAATTTCTCGAAAATTAATTTGTTTTCTGCCCGTTCTTCTGCTGTACTTTCTTCATCCGTGGAATCCATATTGCCTGATGATGAATTTACTTCAGAAAGAGATTCATCGTACATTTTATCGTAGCCTTCTTTTGTGGAAATCTGTTCGTTGATATGTTGTGTTAAAATCTTATTCTTATATTTGATAATACGGTTATGTTTCCATAATCTCCATAAAAAGATTGTTATCAGAAATGTAATACAGATAAAGAATAGGAGGAAGATATTTCTAATTTTTAACTGGAAAGCTTGTTGGGATATATATTCATCTTTTTCATTAGCTTTGTAAACGGCATCTAATTCCAATGCTGCATTTTGTTTTTCTCTGGTATTAATGCTGTCTGTTATTGCAATAATCGATTCACGTAATCTTGCAATGTTTTTATAATCATTCAGTCCTTTATATGCCTTTATCTCATTTTGTAAAATACTTCTGTATTGATAATTGAGGGTGTCTTGTTTCTGTAAAATCCGCTTAAAACCGTTGCAAATATCAATTACTTCATGATATTGTTTCTTAAACAGGAGATAGGGAACTGCGTCATATCTTCCGTCAGGGGTCGATGCTGCGTGGGTTGACCGGTATTGTCTGAAAGACTCTTCAGCCTGTGCATATTGTCCTTCCATATAATAAGCATATACCAGTTTGGAATATAAATAAGCATATTGCTGGTCTATATATCCTTCTCGTATGCCTGGCATATCTTTCATTTTATCTATAAGCTTTTTACGTTCTAATCCAATAAACTGTACTTCATTGTACTTTGCATCGTCAATCAGATATCCCATTTTCAAGCCGTAAAAATAAGATAGCATTCTCATTGCCAGCAAATCATCAGCCTTTTGTAAAAGCTTAATCGCTTCGTTGAAATATTCATAACTTTCTTCTTTAAATGACAAGAACCGTTTATTTTCCCCAATACAAAAAAGCAGCTTGCTTTTAGCTTTTACATCGTCCATTTCCTGAGCTAGCGTTATACCTTGAATGGCATATCTCATACTTTCTTTATATTGGCTCAACAAATGTGACAACTCAGCTAAAGCTATCGTTGTTTCTAATAAAAGCGGAGGATTTTCTTGAGATACGGAATCAAGGATATATGACTTTCTGGCTTCATTAAAAGCTGCTTTCCACATATTCATGCTTCTATAAGCAGAACTCCGCAAGGAATGGAGAATGTTAGGAGGAATTGTTTCTCCTGTTTCTGCTTCATTTAATAGTTGTAATGCACGCTGGGGCTCGGATATGTATATACTTGAGATATACTCCGCCGTGTGTAAAGAATCAATTTTATTATTTTCTGCAATCATCATTTGGCTGTGCGTGAATAAGAAGAGGCAGAGCCATAAAGGTAAATGTAAAAAATTCATTGTGGGTATATTCTATAAACAATCACTCAAAATTAGGGCATATCTTGGAAAAAGTCAAATAAACAAGAAATAAAATGAAAATTGCTCAACTATTGGTAACTATCCCTATATTTGAACATAAAAATTAAAAAAGATGAGCAGAACAGAAATATTAGAGCAAATACAGCTGAATGTTAAGAAGTTATCGGATGTCAATCTCCCTGAATATCAATATATACCTTTACATCAGAAACCATCTCCTTCGGTTACTTCATTAAAGGAGATTATACGGCTGTTGCGAATGGTAATTTTCCCCGGTTTCTTTGGAGACGAGCAGGAGGCTCATGCTGGGTCTATACAATATTATATGGGTGTATATCTAGAACAAATATATGATTTATTGCAGGAACAGATATACAATGGACTTTGTTTTGAAGTAGAACAGTGTTGCGATTCAAAAAGCCGTGCTGCAGAAATAGCAATAGCTTTTGTTAATCAAATTCCTCATGTCAAGCATCTGTTATCGACAGATGTCAAAGCAATTCTGGATGGCGACCCGGCTGCAAAAAGTCCCAGTGAAATTATATTTTGTTATCCTGCGCTTCATGCACTTTTACATCAGCGTGCGGCCCACGAATTATTGAAACTGGGCGTTCCGGTTATCCCTCGTATTATTACGGAAATGGCACACTCGGAAACAGGAATAGACATTCATCCGGGGGCACAAATCGGGGAATATTTTAGTATAGACCATGGAACCGGAGTAGTCATCGGACAGACTGCAATTATAGGAAACCATGTACGCCTGTATCAGGGTGTGACCTTGGGTGCAAAAAGTTTTACTCTCGATGAAAAGGGGCTTCCTGTAGATGTTCCGCGGCATCCTATCATAGAAGATAACGTGACTATTTATTCAAATACTTCCGTTTTGGGACGAATTACTATCGGGGAGAACTCCATTATCGGAGGAAATATATGGTTGACTCATAGTGTACCTCCAAACTCGAAAGTCTTGCAAACCCGGGCTTGGGAAGACTAAATAAACGAATATTAGAATTCTATCTCTTATTTTTTGGTAGAAGGATTTGTTGTATTCAAGCATAAATATGTAAGTTTGTGACCATTATCTATACAATTTTATATGCCTTAAAAAATTATAAACCATGAATAAAGTAAAGACACTCGATGATTTACGCAAGATGCGCGATTCATTACGTACCACTCTTGATATAAGAGAGAAAAGCAATAATCCAGATCAAATGGTTCAAATAAAAGTCTCTATGGCAACGTGCGGTATTGCTGCCGGGGCCAAAGAAATTATGAACTATTTCATAGAAGCATTGGATCGTGAGAAAATAGACGCATTGGTTACTCAAACCGGTTGTATGGGTTTTTGTTATGCAGAACCGACGATAGAAGTAACAGTGCCCGGAAAAGAACCAGTTGTGTTCGGCCATGTAAAAAAAGAAAAGGTGGATGAAATCATCAAAGTCTATATTAAAACCGGAGCCTTAATAGACGATATTATTCCTATTACATATAATACTGTTAAATCTGAATAACTTATTTAATACCAGAATAACAAATGGCATATTATAGTAGTTACATCCTGGTGTGCGGAGGTACAGGTTGCCGTGCATCACAAAGTGAACTTATACTTGAAAATTTGAAAGAGGCTGTAAAGCAAAAAGGCTTGGATAATACTGTTCAGGTTATTCGTACAGGTTGTTTCGGTTTTTGCGAAAAAGGACCAGTCGTTAAAATAATTCCTGATAATACATTCTATGTACAGGTAACTCCCGAAGATGCAGAAGAGATTGTACAGGAACATTTAGTGAAAGGACGTAAAGTGGAACGTTTGCTTTATGTAAATCCTAAAACAAATGAACAGGTACCTGATTCCAAGCATATTGATTTTTATAAAAAACAATTACGAATAGCTCTCCGCAATTGTGGCTTTATTAATCCTGAAAATATAGACGAATATATAGCCCGCGATGGTTATGTAGCGTTAGGTAAGGCTTTGACGGAAATGACTCCGGAATCAGTAATCAAAGAAATTATGGATTCCGGATTGCGTGGAAGAGGAGGGGGGGGTTCCCTACGGGTCTGAAATGGCAGATTACCCGCAAGGTACAAGCTCCTCAGAAGTATGTGGTATGTAATGCTGACGAAGGTGATCCCGGTGCATTTATGGACCGCTCTATTTTGGAGGGAGATCCTCACACGATAGTAGAAGCGATGGCGATTAATGGTTATTGTACTGGGGCAACCAAAGGACTGGTATATATCCGTGCCGAGTATCCGTTAGCAGTAGAACGACTGAAAATAGCAATTAGCCAGGCAAAGGAATATGGTTTGTTAGGTGATAATATTTTTGGAACAGACTTTTCTTTTGATATTGAAATACGTTATGGTGCCGGAGCTTTTGTTTGTGGTGAAGAGACCGCATTGATCCATAGTATGGAAGGTCTACGCGGTGAAGCGACTGTAAAGCCTCCATTCCCAAGTGAACATGGATACAAAGGATGTCCCACCAATGTGAATAATGTAGAAACGTATGCGAATGTTCCTGTTATTTTATTGAAAGGAGCAGAGTGGTTCAGTAGCATCGGTACGGAAAAAAGTAAAGGGACTAAAGTGTTCGCTTTGGCAGGAAAAGTAAATAACGTCGGATTAATAGAGGTTCCGATGGGTACAACGCTTCGTGAAGTTATTTTTGGCATAGGCGGAGGAATTAAAGACGGGAAGAAGTTCAAAGCTGTGCAGACAGGTGGTCCTTCCGGTGGTTGCCTAACGGAAAAGCATCTGGACTTGCCGATTGATTATGATAATCTGCTGGCTGCAGGTTCGATGATGGGGTCCGGAGGTATGATTGTAATGGATGAAGATGATTGTATGGTTGCCGTATCCAAATTTTATTTGGATTTCACGGTGGAAGAATCATGTGGAAAATGTGCGCCTTGCCGTATAGGAAATAAAAGGCTGTATGAGATACTGCAGAAAATCACTTCCGGAAAAGGAACGATAGAAGATTTGGAGCGTTTGCGCAATTTAGCAAAAGTGATAAAAGATACGGCTTTGTGCGGATTAGGACAGACATCTCCGAATCCAGTACTTTCCACTATGGATAACTTTTATGATGAATATCTAGCACATGTAACCGAACAAACCTGTCCGGCACATCAATGCCGCGATTTGACCCAATATTTTATTAATCCGGAGAAATGTATGGGATGTACGTTATGTGCCCGTGTGTGTCCGGTTAATGCAATAACAGGAAGCAGGAAAGTTCCTCATGTAATTGATCCGCATTTATGTATTCGTTGTGGCTCTTGTATCGAAAAATGTAAGTTCGGTGCAGTCTATGTTCGTTAAATCTATACAATTCCCAGCAATTAAAAATGGAAACAGTTAAATTAATAATAGATAAAAGACCGGTTGAAGTGCCTAAAGGTACGACAATCCTGGATGCAGCTAAAGGAATGGGGGTACGTATCCCGACACTTTGCTACATGAAACTGGAAGATTTGCATTATGAAAATAACCCAGGTGCCTGCCGTATCTGTGTGGTTGAAGTGGAAGGAAGACGTAATCTTGCCCCGGCTTGTAAGACGGAATGCACGGAAGGTATGATTGTAAATACGCATACCCCTCGTGTTATGAATGCACGAAAAACAGTGATGGAGCTTATTCTGTCTAACCATCCAGCTGAATGTTTGACTTGTAGTAGCAACGGATATTGTGAATTGCAGAATATCGCTCATGACTTGGGTATCCGCGAAATACGCTATAAGGGAGAAATGTCTACTTTTACAATAGACAAGTCTCCTTCTATTATTCGGAATATGAATAAATGTATCATGTGTCGCCGTTGTGAAACGATGTGCAATGAAATTCAGACAGTTGGTGCATTAACGGCGGTTAACCGTGGTTTTGGCGCTGCTGTGTCTACTGCATTTGAACGTGACATAGCAGGTAGTACTTGTTCTTATTGCGGACAGTGTGTGTCTGTCTGCCCAGTAAATGCATTAAGCGGCCGTAATACGCAACAGCCTGTATTGGATGCCTTGGCTGATCCGGATAAAATAGTGATTGCACAAACAGCCCCGGCCGTACGAACCTCATTAGGAAGGGATTTTGGTTGCGAACCGGGAACATTGGTAACAGGCAAAATGGTCTCTGCTCTTCGCCAATTAGGTTTTGATTATGTGTTTGATACGGATTTTGCAGCCGACCTGACTATTATGGAGGAAGGTACTGAATTGTTACAACGCATCAGCAAATATCTGAATGGTGATGGAGAAGTAAAAATCCCTTTAATGACCAGTTGCTGTCCGGGGTGGGTAAGTTTTGTAGAGCAACATTTTCCTGAATTGCGTGAGCATTTGTCTACAGCAAAAAGTCCGCAACAAATGTTTGGGGCCATTGCAAAAAGCTATTTTGCAGAGAAATTAGGAGTAAGCCGCGATAAATTGGTAGTGGTATCGATTATGCCTTGTCTGGCTAAGAAATATGAAGCAAGCCGTCCTGAATTTTCTGTGAATGGTAATCCGGACGTCGATATATCCATATATACTCGTGAGTTGGCACGCTTGATTCGTTATGCCAACATTAACTTCAATGAACTTCCAGATAGTGATTTTGACCATCCGTTAGGAGAGTCTACTGGTGCAGGTGTGATATTCGGAACAACTGGTGGTGTAATAGAAGCAGCTTGTCGTACAGCTTACGAAGTATTTACAAAGAAAGCTTTACCCAAAGTCGAATTTGAAGAATTGCGTGGCTTACAAGGTATCCGTAGTGCGACAATAGATTTTGATGGTGTTCCTGTTAAAATCGGTATCGCTCATGGTTTAGGTAATGCCCGTAAACTGATAGAAGAAGTGAAAAACGGAACATCTCCATATCATGCGATAGAAATTATGGCATGTCCCGGAGGATGTATAGGAGGAGGAGGGCAACCTTTCCATTTGGGACGTATGGATGTATTACGGCAGAGAGCTGCGGCTTTATACAAGGAAGATGAAAATAAAAAGCTGCGGAAAAGCCATGAAAATGTGTATGTTCAAAAACTCTATGCAGAATATCTCGGGGAACCATGTGGACCCCGTGCGCATCATTTATTACATACCCATTATTTCGACCGTAAAGAGGCTGTCAATATGTTTATTCAAGACAATCAGGAAAAATAATTATGGAGAAAATACATTTACCACAAAATAAGGTTCAAGAGTTATTAGCTGTATGTGCCCAACATAATAATGATCCGGGAGAATTGATAAATATATTGCATGCAGCACAAGGTATATTTGGTTATTTGCCGCGTGAAGTACAAGAAATCGTAGCTGCGGATTTACATATACCGGTTTCACGGGTATATGGTGTAGTTACTTTTTATTCGTTCTTTACAATGACACCGAAAGGGAAATATCCGATTTCTGTATGTATGGGAACTGCTTGTTATGTTAGAGGTGCCGAAAAAGTACTTGAAGAGTTCCAGAGGCAATTGGATATAAAAATTGGAGAAACTACACCAGACGGATTATTTTCGCTCGATTGTCTGCGATGTGTTGGAGCTTGCGGATTAGCACCAGTTGTTACTATTGGAGGAAAAGTATATGGAAGATTGACTCCGGAAAAAGTTCGAGATATATTATCTGAATATTACATGGAAGGTCAATAAAAAGATACAACTATAATTATTATGAGCCAGGTATTCTTAAAATATCTGGCTCATATTTTTTATATGTAAATAATTAAATGTCCAAATAAACAACTTATTTGAATTATATAGAATAAAAATATAATTACGATTATGTTTAATAGTCTTCTAAGAATATTATAAAATCTCTCCTATGAAGGATAAAAAAACGGAAGTAAGAAAATTCTCTTACTTCCGTTTTTTTATTTAGAATAATCAAATATTTATTCTTCAGTACTATTGTTCATTTCTGCTTCGATAGCTTCCAGTTCCGGTCCCATGTTCAGGTTGTAATAAATACCTCTCAATGCGATCATGTATTCCTTTACTGTAGGTTTAGCATCATGAGCTTGTTTGAAATATGGCAGAGCTTGCTTGAATAAGTTCTTGGCAACTTCCAATTCTTCCTGATATTTCTTAGTGTCATTGATTGTATTAGCTTCACCCAATTTGTTTACACCTTGGTTATAGTATACACGACCTAAGCTTGATAAAGCTTCAATTAAATTCGGGTCTATTTCCAATGCTTTTTTAAAGTTCTTTTCAGCATTGTCATAATCTTTCAAACCAGTTTCGTAAACACGACCTATTACATTGTAAAGATTTGCATCATTTGGATTCTTCTGGATAGCTGTATTCAATGATTCCAGAGCTTTTTCATTTCTGTTTGAATAAATATAAATATTAATCAAACTGTTCAGATAATAAGCTGAATCAGGGAAAATAGTCATACCTTCTTCTAATGTTTTTTCCAAACTTACAGAATCTTTAGCTTGATCATATTCATAGCACAGATACTGGTAAACATCATTCTGGCGATATCCTGTATTTTTAGCACGTTCCAAAGCAGCAATAGCTGTTTTAGAATCACCAAGCTGAGTAGCAGCAACTGCAGCATAGAACTGAACAGTCATAAATGTAGAGTCTTTTTCTGCTGTTTTTGTTCCTGCGAACATAGGCAGATTAGCAATATCTACATATTGATTGAAAAATTCGTAAGCTTTCTTATAATCTCTTTGATCGAAATAATAAGCACCACCATTAAACAAATAGATATGGTTTGCACTTAGGATACTCTTAATATCTTTTGAATATTTAGGTTTGATTTTACCTTTTTCGTTAGGCTGCTGATCCAATTCATAAGCTTTTTCGAAATAAGGAAGAATACCATATAATGCTTCATACATAACAGGCTCATTTGGTTGCTGTCCTAAGATCTGCTTTGTTCTTTCTGCATTAAATTGCTGATCTTCAATAACACCTGCTACATACCATGTTTTAGGGTCATTTTTTGTTTCCGGGTTTTCCAGTGCACCTTTTATTAAGGTTCTGGCTTCACCAAAATCAGCTTTATCGCTTTTTGCGATACTTTGTGCTTCATTTACAGCTTTTTTCTGTGCAAAAGAAGCAGATGATGCTGCAACACATAGTGCAACTGTCAATAATACTCGTTTCATTGTGATAGTGATTTGAGATTAATATTTCTAATTGTTTAAACTTATTCTTCTATTATTTCTTCAGAATCTTTAGAGCTATCATCATCTCCGTTGATAACATCCGTTACATCATCCAAATCGGTATTTCCTATAATATGTTCATTTCCCTGATTTTCTTCCCGTAACTCTTGAACTTCAAGTTCAGCTTTCATTTCGACATTTTCCTCTTCTGTTTCAGACATAACTTTACATACGGAAGCTATTTCATCGTTACGTTTTTCGAGATTAATCAGACGTACTCCTTGAGTGGCACGACCTATTACATTCAAGTCCTTAACTTTCATACGGATAGTGATACCAGATTTATTTATAATCATAATATCATTTTCTTCCGAAACGTTCTTGATGGCCACTAACTTACCTGTCTTTTCTGTAATATTAATAGTTTTTACTCCCTTACCTCCACGATTCGTTATACGATAATCATCAATATTGGAGCGTTTACCATAACCCTGTTCAGATACAACAAGTACAGTTTCTTTATCTTTTTCTTTATCCTTGATGCATATCATTCCTACAACTTCATCGTTCGGATCTTCATCAAGAGTCATACCTCGAACTCCGGAAGCGGTACGTCCCATCATACGAACTGCACTTTCATGGAAACGGATAGCACGGCCATTACGGTTCGCTATCAATACTTCGCTGTTGCCATTTGTCATACATACTTCAATCAAACCATCGTCTTCACGCAAAGTAATAGCGTTTACTCCATTTTGGCGAGGACGTGAATATGCTTCAAGCAATGTTTTCTTGATAACACCTTTCTTTGTACAGAATAATAGGTAGTGTGAATTAATGAAATCAGTATCGGTTGTTAATTTCTTCACACGTATAAATGCATTAACCTTATCATCCGGTTCTATGTTCAATAAATTCTGGATAGCTCTGCCTTTTGCGTTTTTTGCTCCTTCCGGTATTTCGAAAACCTTCAGCCAATAACATTTACCTTTGGCAGTGAATATTAATAAGGTGGCATGCATAGATGCAGGATAGATATATTCTACGAAATCTTCATCACGTGTTTCAGAACCCTTAGCTCCTACTCCTCCGCGACCTTGCGCACGAAACTCGCTCAATGGAGTACGTTTGATATATCCCATATGGGAGATGGTGATAATCATTTCATCGTCCGCATAGAAATCTTCCGGATTCAATTCTTCTGAAGCATAAACAATATCTGTTTTACGTTCATCTCCAAATTTATCTTTTATTTCCAAAAGTTCATCTTTAATGACCTGCATACAAAGATCATCATTTTCAAGAATCCCCTTCAAATAAGCAATCAATTTTTCGATTTCTTCATATTCAGCACGCAATTTATCCTGTTCCAGTCCGGTTAACTGGCGAAGGCGCATTTCTACAATGGCACGAGACTGAATTTCTGAAAGAGAGAAACGCTCCATCAGACGCTCAATAGCTTCATTCGGACTCTTAGACGATTTAATAATTGCAATTACTTCATCGATATTATCGGATGCGATAATCAAACCTTCTAAAATATGAGCACGTTCTTCAGCTTTGCGCAATTCAAATTTAGTACGGCGGATTACCACTTCATGGCGATGGTCTACAAACGCTTTGATAATATCTTTAAGATTAAGCAACTTAGGACGTCCGTTAACCAGTGCAATATTATTTACACTGAAAGAAGACTGTAAAGCAGTCAACTTATAAAGTTTATTCAGAACGACGCTGGAATTTGCATCTCTTTTTACATCTACCACAATGCGCATACCGCTGCGGTCGGACTCATCATTTACATTGGAAATACCGTCGATACGTTTCTCATTAACCAGTTCGGCAATGTTTTTAATCAACTCTGCCTTATTAACAAGATAAGGTATTTCTGTGATGATTATCTTTTCGTGATTATTTTCAACTTCTATTTCAGCCTTACCGCGCAGGATGATACGTCCCCTACCCGTTTCGAAAGCGTCTTTTACCCCGGCATATCCGTAGATTGTAGCACCTGTAGGAAAATCCGGAGCTTTAATATACTCCATCAAGCCTTCGACTTCAATATCACCACGAGCATCAATATAAGCTATACAGCCATCCAAAACCTCAGTAAGGTTATGAGTCGGCATATTTGTAGCCATACCTACGGCAATACCGGATCCCCCATTCACCAGCAAGTTAGGAATACGGGTAGGCAATACGGTCGGTTCTTTCAGTGTATCATCAAAGTTCAACTGGAAGTCTACCGTATCTTTGTCAATATCCCGGAGCATTTCTTCAGCAACCTTGCTTAATCTTGCTTCCGTATAACGCATAGCAGCAGGGCTGTCACCATCTACAGAACCGAAGTTTCCTTGTCCGTCGACCAACGTATAACGCATAGACCAGGTCTGTGCCATACGAACCATCGCAAAATAGACGGAAGAGTCGCCATGCGGATGATATTTACCTAAAACTTCACCAACAATTCTTGCAGATTTTTTATAAGGTTTGTCGGATGTATTTCCCAATTCGTTCATTCCAAATAAAATACGACGATGAACGGGTTTGAAACCATCCCTAACATCCGGAAGGGCACGCGAAACGATTACAGACATTGAATAGTCAATGTATGCAGATTTCATTTCCTCCTCGATGTTAATCTTAATAATTCTGTCTTGATCAACCATTTAGTTTTATATTTATTACACTCAATATCTCATCTTTTAAAAAGTGCACTAAGGTAAGGGTTTTCCGTTTATCACGAAAGTTTTTGAGCTGAAATTTTAACCCTTCGGGCTTTTACGTTTTTATTAAGGAATAATGGCACGGAATTTGTTTATATAATACAGAGAGTTTATTATTTTTGCATTGTCACAGTACATTATATTATAAATATGAAAAATAACTATTCAAAGAGATTAATGGACGTCATTGAATATAGCCGTGAAGAAGCAGCAAGGCTTCAAAACAGTTATATAGGACCGGAACACTTAATGCTTGCGATTATTCGTGAAAGTGAAGGCAAGGCCGTACAGGCACTGCGTGATCTGAATATAGACGAATGGGATATAAAAAAGAAAATTGAACAAGAAATTAAGAATACATTTGACGCTGAGTCCCCTGTCCAGCATGAGATTGCCATAAGCAAAACGACAGAACGCGTACTCCGTATGAGTATGTTGGAATCACGTTTATTCAAAAAAGAAGAAACCGGAACGGAACATCTCCTTCTTGCCATTCTGAAAGAAGAATATAACGTGGCAGCCAAAGTTTTAAATAATGCAGGTATCAGTTACCGCGACGTATATAATTATCTGGTAAGTGGAACAGGCTTGAACCGTATCGAAGAATTTAGCGAAGCCGAAGAAATAAGTGACGGATATACCGATGACGACGAGGATGAAGATGAAGAATTCTCCTCTCGTAAGGACACCCCTCGCTCCTCTTCCGGCGGTGCTCAACCCAAATCTTCGAATGATACTCCTGTATTGGATAATTTCGGAACGGATATGACTCGTGCTGCAGCCGAGAATCGTTTAGACCCGATTGTAGGGCGTGAAAAGGAAATAGAGCGTTTGGCTCAAATCCTGAGTCGTCGTAAAAAGAACAATCCTGTATTAATCGGTGAACCTGGTGTTGGTAAATCTGCTATAGTAGAAGGCCTGGCACTGCGTATCATCCAGCGTAAAGTATCACGCGTATTGTTTGATAAACGTGTTATCAGTCTGGATATGGCATCCATCGTTGCCGGCACAAAATACCGCGGACAGTTTGAAGAACGTATCAAGGCTATACTGAATGAATTGTCCAAGAACCCGAACATTATCCTTTTCATTGACGAAATCCATACGATTGTCGGGGCTGGTTCGGCTTCAGGTTCAATGGATGCGGCCAATATGTTAAAGCCGGCTTTAGCCCGTGGAGAAATACAATGTATCGGTGCTACAACACTTGATGAATATCGTAAAAACATCGAGAAAGACGGTGCTTTGGAACGTCGTTTCCAGAAAGTAATCGTAGACCCGACTACTGCGGAGGAAACGTTGCAGATACTGAAGAATATCAAGGAACGGTATGAAGAACATCACAACGTAATTTATACGGAAGATGCATTAAAAGCTTGTGTCAAATTGACAGAACGTTACATCAGCGACCGTAATTTCCCGGATAAAGCGATAGATGCTTTGGATGAAGCCGGTTCCCGCGTACATATATCTAATATTACCGTACCGAAAAGTATAGAAGAACTGGAAGCAAAGATTGAAGCGACAAAGACAGAAAAACTTGCTGCCGTGAAATCGCAAAACTTTGAACTTGCAGCCAGTTTCCGTGATAAGGAACGTCAGTATCTGTTGCAACTGGAAGCTGCTAAAAGTAAATGGGAACAGGAATTACAAGAGCATCGGGAAACGGTGGATGAAGATAAAGTCGCTGAAGTTGTTGCCATGATGTCCGGCGTTCCTGTACAGCGTATAGCAAAAGCAGAGAACCAAAAGCTGCTTGAAATGGGTGAAAACCTGAAAAAGAAAGTCGTTGGTCAGGATGATGCCGTGCAAAAGATTGTCAAAGCTATCCAGCGAAACCGCGTTGGCTTGAAAGATCCGAATAAACCAATCGGTACATTCATGTTCCTGGGTCCGACAGGCGTCGGTAAAACTCACCTTGCCAAGAAACTGGCTGAGTACCTGTTCGATTCTGCAGACGCTTTAGTTCGTATCGATATGAGTGAATATCTTGAAAAATTCGCCGTATCCAGACTTATCGGAGCGCCTCCGGGATATGTAGGTTACGAAGAAGGCGGACAGTTGACAGAGAAAGTGCGTCGTAAACCTTATTCTGTAGTCTTGCTGGATGAAATAGAAAAGGCACACCCGGATGTATTTAACTTGCTGTTGCAAGTGCTGGACGAAGGTCGTTTGACTGATAGCTTGGGCAGACAAATCGACTTCAAGAATACGATTCTGATCATGACATCTAATATAGGTACACGCCAGTTGAAAGATTTCGGCCGTGGTATTGGTTTCAGCTCACAAGCTGCCGGCGAACCGGATAAAGATTTTTCACGCAGTGTAATTCAGAAAGCATTGAATAAAGCTTTTGCTCCTGAATTTCTGAACCGCGTAGATGACATCATCATGTTCGACCAGCTTGACAAGGAAGCTATTCATAAGATTATCGATATCGAACTGGAAGGCTTATACAAACGTGTTGCTGCTTTGGGATATTCATTGGAACTTACAGATGCGGCAAAAGACTTTGTTGCAAGCAAAGGCTATGATGTTCAGTTTGGAGCTCGTCCTCTAAAACGTGCTATCCAGAAATATCTGGAAGACGAAATGGCAGAAATGATTATTCGTGCTTCTGTAGGAGAAGGAGACATAATTGTTGTCGACTTTGATAAAGAAAAGCAGGAAATCGTTACCCAGGTAAAAAAGAGTGAAAAGGAAAATAAAGTTGTAAATTCATAATCCGATAGGATTAAAATAAGACGGGGACTGCTAACGCCAAAAGTTAGTCAGTCCCCTTTTTTATGTCTTATCCGTACGGGATAGTCCGATTTGAGTGCGCAGATCGTTACAATCACCTGGCATATAGTTATAATTACCCGGCATGTAGTTGTAAGCAGTTGCCGGGTAATTATTAATACATTCCGGGAAAGTGAGAACAAGGTTAGAGAATTGTCAATTTGGCGAACTTCAACAATAATTGTTTCTGTCCGAAATGGGTAAAGGAAACAGTTGCCTTTGCATTTCCTCCCGTACCTTCGATGGCAGTCACTTCTCCATCTCCAAAACGTTCGTGGCGGACTTTGGCACCCACACTAAGACCTGATAAATCAGTAGCCAGAGTTGAAGGTACATTGTTGGCATTCTCTATTTTGGTAAGGCGAGTGGCTTGCTGCACTTTTTGTACAACAGGCGATGAATACGTATTTTCTTTCTCTATTACAGCTTTGGGTTGCTGGAAAGGAGAAGTAAATGCCGCTGGCCGTTGGAAACGTTCGCGGGCCTCGGCAAATGTATCTGCAGCCATTGCATCTGCCGGCAAATTCAGGAATTTCACATCGATATCCTTTAGGAAGCGGCTGGGAGAACACATTGTACTTTGTCCGTTGCGATAGCGGCTTTTGGCGTAAGTCAGGATACAGTTTTGCTCCGCACGGGTGATGGCCACATAAAAGAGCCTCCGCTCCTCTTCTACTGCTCTCGGATTATCCTTAGCCATCATGGACGGGAACAAATCTTCTTCCATACCGACAACAAATACATTCTTAAACTCCAACCCTTTGGCTGCATGGACTGTCATCATTGTCACCTTATTTGCCTGCTCGTCCTTATCGTTATCTTGGTCGGTAAGCAAAGAGACTTCCGACAAAAAGTCTGCAAGAGAAACATGCTCTATACCTTCCTCACGACGAAGTTCGCAAAATTCGGAAATACCTTTCAGCAACTCCTGTAAGTTTTCCTGCTTACTGATACCTTCAACAGAACGGTCTTGAAACAGCACACTGACAATGCCGCTCTCTTTTACAACAACAGCGGTAATCTCTTCTGCCGAATGTGCTTCATTCCGGTTGATAAAACTTTGTATCAAGTCCCGGAAATTACTTAGTTTTTTTGCCGTACCGCTATTAATGGAAAGAGCGTATCCGATAGGGTCGTTCAATACAGTCCATAAACTTACATTATTATCGGTAGCAGCCGTAATCAGTTTATTTAAAGTCGTATCGCCTATACCACGGGCCGGATAATTGATAACTCGCTTGAATGCTTCTTCATCGTGCGGATTGACGATTAAACGCAAATAAGAAATAACATCCTTAACCTCTTTACGCTGGTAGAATGAAAGTCCCCCGTATATTTTATAAGGAATACCCCGCTTGCGAAGAGCTTCTTCCAAAATACGCGATTGTGCATTCGTACGATATAGAATTGCAAAATCCGCATATTCATAGTTCCGCAACTGCATATCGTTTATTTTGCCTGCAACAGCATACCCTTCTTCATAATCGGAATAAGAAGAAAAGACACAAACCTTGTTCCCCTCTTCTTTTTCGGAATAGACAGTTTTCGGAATTTGCTTTGTGTTTTTATGGATAAGGCTGTTTGCCGCATTTACAATATTTTGGGTAGACCGATAGTTCCGTTCCAACTTGAAGATACGGCAACCCGGATACTGGCTTTTGAACTGGAGGATATTATCGATGTTTGCACCGCGAAATGAATAAATACTTTGTGCATCATCCCCTACCACGCAGATACGCTGGTGCTTTTCACATAAACGCTGAACAATCAGATGTTGGGCAAAATTAGTATCCTGATACTCGTCAACCAATACGAACTGGAAAAAGTTACGGTATTTATCCAGTACATCCGGATGATCGCGGAATAAGATATTGGTCTGCAATAATAAATCATCAAAGTCCATTGCCCCTGCTTGCTGGCAACGATTCTGGTAACGCTTGTATATATCTCGAACCAAAGGAACTTTCGATTCCATATCATGTTCGATCAGTTCCTTGCTCTGCTCATAAGCCTTATAAGTTACCAGTGCATTTTTAGCATTGGATATGCGGCTTTGTATCATGTTAAGACGATATACTTTATCATCCAACTGCATTTCTTTAATGATAGAGCGCAACAAACTTTTGGAATCGGCAGTATCGTAAATGGTGAAGTCATGCGGATAGCCGATTCGGTCGGCTTCATATCTCAGAATACGTGAAAATATTGAGTGAAAAGTACCCATCCATAAACGTCTGGCTGTTTCCGTATCAGTCAATGCAGCTATACGTTCTTTCATTTCACGGGCAGCCTTATTCGTAAAAGTCAATGCCAAAATACTTTGGGGAGGTAATCCTTGTTGCAATAAATAAGCTATTTTGTATGTCAGTACACGCGTTTTTCCTGACCCGGCTCCGGCTATTACTAAAGAAGGACCTGTGGTATAGACGACCGCTTCACGTTGGCTCTCATTCAAATGTTTCAGATATTCTTCCACGTATCTAATTTTTTTAAGACACAAAAGTAATGAAAATAATTCACATCATTCATACAGTGGCAGATGAGCCTGCTGGGGTGAGTTTATGGCAAGATGGTTATACCTGGTAAATGTGAAATTATATCCTTTGTAATTAAATGAAATCCCCGATTGTAATGGGGTAATCGTATATCAAAAGTTATTGCCATAATAAAAACGTTTATTGTTCTATCATACCTTCCAGATAATGTTCCGGCATTAAACCTATTTGTTGAAGAAAACCGGCCAATGCACTGTATGTTAATTTATTTTCGTTTCTATTTTGTAGAGCTATCTGTCGGATACAGCCAAATGGAATAGAGATTGTGACAGATGGTATTAACTGACCGTCCACCAATAAATAGGATACGTCCGAGGGAGTATGGAAAGAAACGATACGCCATTCTTTTTCTGATATGAAATGAGGATTTCTTACTTCCAGGCAAGCATTACAGAGCATAGAAAATAAACGGGAATCTGGTGTAAAACCTGTATGTTCATCGTCATAAAAGAACTTATTGTACTCCTGTTCCATTTGGTCCGCAAAAGTTTGCAAATTCTTTTCTTCATTATATTTACAACGTAGTAGATACATATTTTGCGAAAGGCAATATTCTCCCAGCAATTGATAATCCAGCATAAGTCTTACATACGGATAGCTGTGTCCAAGTTTCAGACTATGAGGGATTGTTTGGCTTTCAAACAATGAAAGTGCATACATTTCCATTTCCGGTCCTACCAGCATTTTTCTGTTTTTACGGAAAAAAGGCATTGCTTGTTTACTCTGATCCGGGGCAATATTATTCTTTTTCTCATACAAACCAATAGCTTGACGGAGTAAAGACAGGCCGTATTCCGTTTCATATTCCTGGGCGGAATACATCATATTGGGTATTTGTAGTGTAAGAACCGGGTCTGAATCAGAAGCTTTGCATCCTTCAATAAAGGATTTTATTGATACATACGTATATAAATGCATATTTGTATAAATTTTTCAACGTCAAATATACATTATTTATCACAGATTATTACCTTTGTTAAATCTTTAATATCCTATCAAATTTAATAAACACATGAAACGTCGTGATTTCTTAAAAACCAGTGTAATTGCAGGTGCTGCTCTTTCTTTAAAATTCGAAGGACTGCAAGCTGCTCTTTCATCAAACACTATGGCAGTAGAGCAAGCTCCTGATATGGTAGCTGTTATGGGAGGTGAACCTGAAGCCATGTTGGATAAAGCCTTGGAAGCATTAGGCGGAATTGGCAAATATATCAAAAAAGGGCAAAAGGTTGTGATAAAACCGAATATCGGCTGGGACCGTTCGCCGGAAATGGCGGGAAATACCAATCCGAAGTTAGTAAAAGCGCTGGTGAAAAAATGCTTTGAAGCGGGTGCTGAAAAAGTAACCGTGTTCGACCATACATGCGATAACTGGCAGAAATGTTATGAAACAAGCGGTATCGCCGATGCTGTAAAAGATGCCGGTGGTATCATTATGCCGGGTAATGATGAAAAATATTATAAAGAAGTCTCTATCCCCAATGGTGTATCACTTAAAAATGCAAAGATACATGAAGCATTGGTAGAAGCTGATGCCTGGATTAATGTGCCGGTTCTGAAAAACCATGGAGGTGCCAAAATGACTTGCGCTATGAAAAACTATATGGGTATTGTATGGGATCGTCGTTTCTTCCATCAGAATGACCTGCAACAATGCATTGCCGATATTTGTACATGGCAAAAGAAACCGGTTTTGAATATTGTTGATGCCTATCGGATTATGCACCAGAATGGCCCGCAGGGAAAAAGCGCAGCCGATGTAGCGACATTGAAATCCCTGATCGTTTCTCCAAATATCGTAGCCATAGATACTGCTGCTTTGGCTCTGTTTAATCAGGTGAAGAAGCTGGATATGGAAGCTGTGGGACATATTGGCAAAGGGGAGACATTGAAATTAGGAACAACTGATTTAAAGAAATTAAATATCAAACGCATCAAGATCTGATGAAAAGGCTAAACTATTTAAGGGGGCTGCGAATTTTGTTCGCATGCCTCTTTTTCATACCTGTAACTCTGTTTTTTGTTGATTTTGCCGGATGGAGTTCAGATAAAATACATATATTATTACACATGCAAGTCCTGCCTGCCGTATTGGGCGGATTAGCAGGATTTATCATATTCCAATTTGTATTAGTATTATTGTTCGGGCGTATTTATTGCTCAGTGATGTGCCCGGCCGGTATCCTGCAAGACATTATTAACAGACTATTTTGCATCGGAAAAAAGAAGAAAAAAGGATTGCGCCGGTTCAAATATCATAAACCGGTGAATCTCTTGAGGTATGCGATACTTGCGCTAACAGCGGTTTTTTTAGTATTTGGTTCCAGTGAGTTGTGTTTGTTGCTCGATCCGTATAGTAATTACGGACGTATAGCAACAAATCTGTTCCGTCCGGCTGTTATGTGGGGAAATAATATGCTGGCAGAATTGTTGATGAAGATGGACAATTATTCCCTATATCATGTTACAATCAGTACGGTAGCTCTTCAGGGAATAATTGCTGCTCTGATGGCTTTGGTTGTATTCACTTTTATGACAATTTCCAGAGGGCGTTTATTTTGTAATACGATTTGTCCTACAGGAGCTTTATTAAGTCTTGTTTCGCGTTTCTCTTTTTTCCGTATTTCTTTTGATAAAGACAGTTGTACACATTGTGGAAATTGCGAACATACTTGTAAAGCAGAAGCTATTAACAGTAAAGATTTAACAATAGATACATCCCGTTGTGTCGATTGTTTCAACTGTGTATCATCTTGTGCAAAAGGAGGATTGCAGTATCGTTTCAATTTCCCTTTGAAAAAGCAAAGGACAACACCTTCTGTAGAAGCTGATACTGATAAAGACATCGACCCGATGCGTCGTTCCCTGCTTCGTACAGGAATAACTGTTGCAGCTTCTCTTCCGGCCGTATCCGTTATAGCGGATGAAGTAGGAAAATGTAAGGAAGGTGACTGTGGAAATCATAAAGGTGAAGGTTGTGGACATGGAAACAAGGAAAGGAAAAAATGGCCTCCCATCACACCTCCGGGTTCCATTAGCCTTGAACGTTTCAAAGATAAATGTACAGGTTGCCATCTTTGTGTTACCCGTTGTCCGAGTCAGGTACTTCGCCCTGCCGGTTTGGAATATGGCTTCGATTACCTGCTAAGGCCCCGGTTGGCTTATGTCAGCAGCTATTGTAATTATGAATGTACAGTATGTGCGGATGTTTGTCCGGTTGAAGCTATAAAGCCGATAAGCAAAGAAGAAAAGATGACTACCCAAGTCGGCATTGCCACCTTCTTTATAAATCGTTGCATTGTAAAAACAGAAGGAACGGATTGTGGAGCCTGCTCCGAGCACTGTCCGACTCAGGCGGTCCATATGGTTCCTTATGAAGGAACATTAACCATACCCAAAGTAGATCCGGATCTCTGTATTGGTTGTGGAGGATGTGAATCGATTTGCCCTGTACGTCCAATGCGTGCAATTATTATTAAAGCAAATGAAGTTCACAAGTTTGTGGAAAAACCTAAGGAAGAAAAGGTGGAAGAGGTTGAAGTTGAAGACTTTGGTTTCTGAAAATAAAAGAGGCTGTTCTTTTGAACAACCTCTTTCCCATTTCAGGGATTAATAGTTTTGGTGATAATACGAAAAGTTCAGAGAGCTTAACTATACTCTCTTCGGTGTAAAATAATAAAGGTTTGGTTATTTTTTATCGACCATTATTATAATGATTAAACGAATTTCCCATTGATATTTTTTCTAAGCTCTATTATTCTACTAAAGTTCGTATAGAACTCATGTTATAATCAAATTCTTTACAAAAATAGAACTATTTTCATCATGCAAGAGTAAGGCTTAACTCACATTAAGCTTTTGCATTTCAATAAGATAATGTATTTATATTAATATTACCCAATACTAAGCTTGAACATCAAAAGTTCTTTTAAAAAGTATCCTGCTAATTTATTCTGTTTAATTTTTTTATCTTAAATGCTATATAACAACATAAATAACAGATTGTTAACATACAAAAACAGGACTATCCCATTTTAACGTGGTTCTATACGAACTATGGAACATCTAAGCCTAATTATTATAAATACCAGATAGTTATGTTACTTCCTCCATAACATGAAAGTCTTTGCTTTTTATGTTATGCAATATCAGGAATTTTATTATCCGGATAACAGACTTATTCGTAGTCGTGAAAAAACGTATAAAACTGTATACCAGGAGATAACATAATTTCCTACAAACTCTTTTTTCTTAAAAGAATTATGAGTTCCTTTGCACTATGAAATTTGACTTACTACATAACGATACAAAATCAAATGCAAGGGCGGGTCTTATTACCACCGATCATGGAGTAATTGAAACGCCTATTTTTATGCCAGTCGGTACACAAGGTACAGTAAAAGGTGTACATATGACTGAATTAAAGGAAGATATAAAAGCTCAAATAATTTTAGGTAATACTTACCATTTGTATCTTCGCCCCGGGTTACAGGTTTTAGAACAAGCCGGGGGATTACACAAATTCAATACATGGGATAAACCGATCCTGACCGATAGTGGAGGATTTCAGGTATTCTCCCTCTCCGATAATCGTAAACTACATGAGCAAGGAGCAGAGTTCCGTTCACATATTGACGGTTCCAAGCATTTGTTTACTCCGGAGAAGGTAATGGATATACAACGGATTATCGGGGCGGATATTATCATGGCTTTCGACGAATGCTGTCCGGGAGATGCCGATTATGATTATGCCAGACAATCGCTTGGCCTGACAGAACGTTGGTTGGACCGTTGCTTCGAACGTTTCAATAGCACGGAACCGAAGTATGGTTATCAGCAGTCCCTTTTCCCGATTGTACAAGGTTGTGTATATACGGACCTGCGTCAAAAAGCCGCTGAAAACATAGCCCGGAAAAACGCAGATGGAAATGCCATCGGTGGCTTGGCGGTAGGTGAACCGACCGATAAGATGTATGAAATGATAGAAGTGGTAAACGAAATACTACCTAAAGACAAGCCACGCTATCTGATGGGAGTCGGAACCCCTATCAATATCCTTGAAGCAATCGAGCGGGGAGTCGATATGTTCGACTGTATCATGCCGACACGCAATGGAAGGAACGGGCAATTATTCACTCGTTTCGGTACGATAAATATGCGAAACAAGAAATGGGAGAATGACTTCTCTCCTATTGATCCGGATGCACATTCCTATGTGGATACATTGTATAGCAAAGCTTATTTACACCATCTGATTAAAGTAAACGAGTTATTAGGACTTCAAATCGCATCTATCCATAATCTTGCATTCTACCTTTGGTTGGTCAAAGAAGCACGACGCCATATTATCGAGGGAGATTTTACAAGCTGGAAAAGCGGAATGGTTCGTCAATTATCTAACCGGTTATAAGATAAAACACTCACATGAAACTCAAGCTGACACGAATAGACCGATACATTATTAAACAATTTCTTGGCACTTATATATTTGCCATTTTGTTGATTATCTCCATTTCGGTTGTTTTCGATATTAACGAAAAGATTGACGACTTCCTGAAGCCGGATGTTCCGCTTAAGTCCATTATTTTCGATTATTACATGAATTTTATTCCCTACTTTGCCAATCTGTTCAGTCCGCTGTTTACATTTATTGCAGTAATTTTCTTTACTTCAAAGTTGGCTGATAACTCAGAGATTATAGCGATGCTGGCAAGTGGAATGAGTTTCCGCAGGCTGATGGTCCCTTATTTTATATCAGCAGCCATTATTGCACTGAGTACATTTTTATTGACAGCTTTTATCATCCCTCCATCTAACGAAGTCCGTATTAAATTTATGAATACATACGTCCGGCACAGACCGGAAACAGAATTTGCCCGGGCTGCACAGTTGGAAATAGAACCCGGAGTAATCGCTTATTTTGACCGTTATGACGCTAAAGCTGGTATGGGATACCGTTTTTCTCTTGACCATTATGATGATAAGAAGATTATTTCCCGTTTAACAGCAAGTTCTATCAAATACGATACGCTTTATAACTGGACTGTTATCGATTATATGATACGCGATTTCGACGGCATGCGTGAACATATCACAGAAGGTAGCCGTAAGGATACGACACTTACGATTGTCCCCTCCGACTTCCTTATCTCTTCCGACGATTGCGAGACGATGACTTCTCCCCAGCTTTCGGAATATATAGAACGACAAAAGAAAAGAGGTATCGGGAATATTCAGACATTCCAGATAGAATACCATAAACGTTTTGCTTCCATTATGACTGCATTTATCCTGACTACGATTGGTGCCTCTTTGTCGTCACGTAAAATAAAAGGTGGTATGGGATTAAATATCGGTATTGGTTTAGGACTTAGTTTCTCCTATATCCTGTTTACTACCGTTACATCTACATTCGCAATTAATGGTGGTCTGAGCCCCTGGATGGCGGCATGGATACCGAATTTCGTTTATACATTTATTGCGATTTATGTTTACAGGAAAGCCCCCAGGTAAAATATATTTATAAATAGAGTAATAAATAAAACCCCTTTCCAGTGATATATTTTATATTGGAAAGGGGGTTTATTTTGACAGGGCATTATAATGAACAATTGTATAATCTTATCTCTCTTTCGGAACTAATTCGAAAAATAAGAAATCTGTAAACGAAATATCTATTCCGTTTAAAAGTTGCTCTGTTGTATATTCTCCTGAAAATTCACCTGTTTGCAGATTTTTCATCTTATATACAGAAGAAGGTAACAATCCTAATAATCTGCCACAAGATAACTTATCATTTACATGTTGTCCTTCCGATAATAGGAATATACAATTATGACCCGAGATATTCTTAAATGTTACAGGTTCTACATCTTTATTTATAGACAACAAAAAATCATTATCACTCCATTTTGGAAGTATAATTGAATAACTATTACCTTTATATATCCCCGATAGTAAGGAATTTAGTTTAAATTCAGGTAAAGACATAAGTATCCGTATTCGCAAAGTTTCTAAAACACTCCAACAAAGCTGGGAATTTCCCCATTCTGAGAAAACGAGAAAAGGAGAAAGCAACCACTCCATCCCAAATCGCCCTTTTGTTTCTTGGTTATCCAATAAATAAGCGGAAACATAATTAAACCGGCTACTTAGCTGTGTCCAATATGCTTTCCGGTCAGGCTCCTGTATTTGTAATGCCAGTTCGCCGGCTGCCAAAAACAAAGCAGGAAGTGTATAAGAACATGGCCAATAGCAGCTCGTACTTTCCACTTGCGCATAAGCCGGCTGAAAACGGTATGTTTCACTCCAGGTATCCATAGACTTTCCATCCATCGTATAGCCACAGGTAATCCATGACAAAGCAACAGACAATGCATCTTCGGCGGCATTCAAATACATTTTATTATGGCTTTGCCGGTAGGCTTCAATCAGAGCCCGTGCCGTAATACTGGGACAATACGAATCATTCACCCCGCCGACATCTTCAAAACTTCCCTGATATTGTTTTTGGGGAACCAGATTAGTCAATATCCATTCAGCAGAAAGCAATGCCTGTTTTTTCAAATCTATTCCGGGGATGGCTATCCCCGACTCAGCCGCTTTAAAAAAGGCGAGAGTCATCCAGGCTATATCTCCAAGTTTTTTTTCGGAAGGAATGCCTTTTTCAAAATATTTAGGGAAACTGCCATCCGGTAACTGTTCATTTGCCATCCATTTTAAAGTTTTCTCTATAACTGGCAAATAGGTTTTATCTTTTGATATCCCATAGGCCTCCAGTAAGTAGTAAGTAACCCACCCGGTGGCATGTGTTTCTATCCATTTCTTATATGCTTGGTCTACATAGCCTTTATTAAACCGCAAATCCAGCATACTCCAATAAGCACCCTCCTTGGTCAGGACATCCGATTTCAATAAAAAATCATTTACGGCATTCAGCCGTATTTGTAAATTATCCGGAGCGTTGGGCTGAATCTGCTTATATTGATTTAATGCAGCAGCCGAGAAACTATTCCCATACATTGCATAAAAAGCCGTCCCGTTATCAAAAGGCTGGGCTGTCTGCGTATGCATGGCTCCAAAGTAGTTGGCTGCAGAGTTACCGATTTTACCGAAGCAATGGGGATTATTCAATAAATAATCCATAGATTTCCGGTAAATATCTATCAGGTTATCAGTCTTTTTATAGTCGACTTTATTCATATATTCTCCGATATGATATCCGGTAGCATATCCTCCTGGGGTATTCAAATCCGCAGAAACCAGATATCCACGTTCGATTATTTCTCCTTTATTTATTTTCCGGTTATGGTTGCACAAAACAGTGATGGAGCCATCAGCCAATTCAGGTTTATCCGGTTCCGTCTTCTTTTGGGGCTTGAAGCCTACCCTATAGTCTGATGCCGCCGTTGCATCAAAAACAGGATCTAAACGAAAATCGGGCGGCAAGACAGACACCGAATAAGTCTCATCCCGCGTTATCAAAGAAAATGTATTATTAAAAGTTTCTCCATTGGAAATATAACCATCCGGAATCTTATTCAAAGAATCTTCCCTTAAAAACGGAAGACTAAGCGGCAGGCAGTAACAGGCTTCAACCAGCTCCGGTTGTATAGCAAAAAAACGGATACCAATAGCAAGCGAATCCAGATTTACATTGGCCACGAACGAAGCCTTTACCAAAAAAGTATTCGTACCGTACGGACAATAAGTCAATGAAATATCTCCGTCTTCCGACGAAAAATATTGAATGAATTTATCTTTCTCATTCTTTGTTTTTTCCGGTTCCAGCCAGCTTCCTGCATGCATAGACTTGAGATAAACCTCCCCTTTGCGCTCCGGCGTTTGCATATCCATTGCTTTAGGGCCTTGCTCCGTAGATACTATTACCTCCTCCAGTTTCCCGGTATTCGAAAAAGTAATTTGAAAAATGCCATTATTCAATTCGTTTGAAGAAGAACAACCTGCAAGGGAAAATAATAAAACACAATATTTAAAAATCTTCATATAACTGTATTTAGAAACACAACTTTGTAATAAAGAATACTATCGTACCATCTATTTCAGGTATCTAAATACAAATATAGGTAAGAACAAAATGTTTGAATAGGACGAAAATGACATGATATAAAACAATCTTTACAATTTCTATGATTAATCGTGCTTCAAACGCATAATATATTCGGATGGGGTAATTGCATTTTTTTCCTTGAACATTTTATTGAAGTACGAGATATCCTGAAATCCGCACATATGGGCGATTGCCGATATCTTATAGGCATTGTTGTTCATCAGGTTTTGGGCATATTCGAGTCTGAAATCATTGAGAAAGGAGGTGAAACGCAGTCCGGTCTTTTGTTTAAAATAACGGCAGAAAGCTGTAGGGGAAAGGCATGCTATATTGCTGACCTCTTCAAGTTGAATATTCCTGTGGAAGTTCTTGCTGATATGTTCATAGATTTTACGTAGGCGTTCGGACTCACTTTCTAAAAAAAGACTCGCAAATTTCTCGGATGAAAGCAACAAGGTATCTTCCGTATTTTCCAATTGGTGGAAAATTTGCATGAACAGCACAAAACGTTCTATTGAAGTAGCTTGCTTCAGTTTGAAAATGATTTCCCTCAATTTAATATTTGTATCCCCTACTATCTGCATACCTCTCCGGGAGTTAAAAAGAATCTGCTTGATTTTTATTAGCTCCGGAAACCTGCAAATCAACTCATTTAATATATCCTCTGCAAAATGTACGACATATACATCTACCATTAAATCTGGATCCTCGGCATAATATTCCGGGTCGTTGGTCCATACATGGGGCAGATTAGGACCAATCAGCATCATATCATTTTCTTTAAACGGGCTAACGTGATCTCCCACTATCCTGACTCCCACCCCCGCTTTTATCCATACAAGCTCATAATGGGGATGATAATGCAGAGGTGTTTCTATATGGGATAAAATATCTTCTTTGATACGAAAAGATTCATAAGAGTTCTTCTCTATATGTTCCAAAATTGCTTCGGTTTTGTTTATGTCCATAATTATAATATCAGATAAAATTAAGGTAGACAGATTTTTCTATGACAAAAGAAAAAGAAATAGATCAATTATGCAAATAACTTCCTATTATAATCTATAAAAATATTGAAATAGTATATCTGATTCTTATTGAATAGCTTTGCAATGACAATAAAAACAAACAAATTATGTACAAACAAATCATCAGGCCTCTCTTATTTTTGCTCGAACCGGAAAATGTACACAACCTGCTGGCCGGCGGATTAAAAACGTATAGTCATATCCCCTGGCTACGGGTATTTATCCGTAATTTATATAAACAGCAGACAACACCTTATCATTGGGGAGATAAGATTGTCAACTGTAGAATCGGTTTATCCGCAGGATTTGATAAACAGGGAGAACTGTTTGATGAACTATCTGATTTTGGATTTGGATTTATTGAAATAGGAACCATTACCCCTTCCCCCCAAAAAGGAAATCCCGGACCACGCATATTCCGTCTGCCTAAATATGATTCGCTGATTTCCAGAACCGGATTTAACAATCCCGGACTGGATGAATTAAACAAGCATTTACAACGGTCTTCCCGCAACTATCTGTTGGGTATCAATATCAACAAAAATCCGGAATCGACCGGAGAAGTTGCAATCAACGACATCCTGTCTCTATATAAGGTTCTTTCTCCTAAGGCTGACTATTTTACAATCAACCTTCCCTCCTCTGACGATGAATTGTTTATCCAGATTCTTGAAAAACTTGATCAATACAAGAGTTCCATGTTTTCAAATCGTCCTGTCCTGTTGAAGCTATCTGCAGATATTCCGGAAGGGGCCATTGAAAAAGTTGCAGGTTTAGTCCAGCGTTTTCATATAGACGGTGTAATTGCTACCGGCCCGACTGCTGACCGTTCGAATATACAAAATTATACGGCTGAAGAGTTAGCAATTTACGGTGCCGGAGGTGTAAGCGGAAGAGGTATCGGAAACAAATCCCGCCGGATTGTCGAGTTATTAAGAAGGCAACTTGGGAAAGATGTGCTTATCATAGGTGCCGGAGGTATTATGACACCGGAAGATGCTCTTCGTATGCAAGCTGCAGGTGCAGATTTGGTACAAATTTATTCAGCCTTCATCTTTTCGGGCCCTTCAGTTGTTAAACAAATGGCAAAGGTTATTTGAATCGAATAAAATTATATAGAAATGGAACAGTATATAGAATTAAACATCTGGCCTGACGGTACACCGGAGGCTAATGGATTGAGCGGAGCTGAAGATACTTCGTTGCCGGGTTTTATCGCAAATGTTTCAAGTCCGGCCCTGATGGTTTATCCGGCAGAAAATCCAAGTGGTAAAGCGATTGTTATGTGCCCGGGAGGTGGTCTGACAAAGGTTGCAGTTGGGCATGAAGGGCATGATATGGCGGAATGGTTCAATCAGCAAGGAATAACTTTTGGCATTCTAAAATATCGAATGCCAAATGGGCATAAGGATGTTCTCCTTGACGATATTCAACAAAGCTTGCAGATTATGCGACAGCATAAAGAGGAATGGCGTTTTACCAGTTTAGGTGTTATGGGCGCTTCGATAGGTGGCTATATTGCTGCGTCTGCTTCTGTATTTGCCACAGCCGATACACGTCCTGATTTCCAGATTCTTTTTTATCCGGTTATCAGTATGGAGGATTCTATTACACATATAAATTCACGAAAACAGATTCTGGGTGAACAGCCGGATAAAGAATTAATACGGGCTTACTCTGCTAATCTGCATGTCACTAAAGATACTCCACCTGCATTTATTACGGTTGCGGCAGATGATGCAGCGGTTTCTCCCAAAAACAGTATTTCTTATTGCCAAGCTCTTTTAGAAAATAAGGTTCCGGTAAGTCTTCATGTTTACCCGGAAGGTGGGCATAGCTTTGCATTCAAGGAGTCGTTTCTATACAGGGAAGAGTTGATGGGGGAATTAAGGAAGTGGTTATTAGGAAAAAAATAAATAGATTAAATCGAATCTTATACTAAAAAAGAGAAATCCTCTACAAATTAATAGAAGATTTCTCTTTTTTAGTAAGTTATTATTAACAAAATATTCACCTTATTCTTTTACCTCATTCTGTTTAAATGCTATACCTAACTCAAAAAGCTTGGTGTTATTTTTCCAAATCGTTTCTATATCTGTAAGCTTATTTATAGCTAAAAATATTGGTAAATATCCAATCATTGGATTTTCTACAGCCATCTCGTCTAATTTAGCCTGTAGTTGAGGTAACATTGTAAAAAGTATTGGCATAAATGGTTCTACCATTTCCTTATCTACATAAATTTCTAATCTACCATCGACTGTTCTATAATTTAGAGGGATACCAGTAGTGAACCATTGGATTACTTGCTCAATTAATGCAGGATCTAATTTGCTTGTATCTAAACCTAATTTAGATACGAGTGAGAGTATATCCTCCATTCCTCCAACTGAAGCTCCACCATTTCCATTGTCTTGAGAAGTTTGTTTCATAATCATCTCGATATTTGGCATAACATATAGTTTATTATTTTTTGTATACCAAAAAGCTAAGTTTTTGGGAGATGTGTTCCATTCTGTATGCGAAGGATTGATCTCTATATTAAAGGCATTTCCCACAATCCATTCCATAGCATTATCTCCATTGAACGGTAGTTTAGGATAATATTGAGCTGTTATATTACCATCTGTATGGAATGTTACTTGGCTTAACACTTCTGCAAGAATATGAGAAACGATTACTGAACCAACTCTTGCCATTTGTTCACCATCGGTACCCGTTTCTTCTACTACTGTTATAGCAGGCCATCTTAAAAAGAAAGGAGATGATTTTATTTCAGTCATATATTCATCAGTGTCTACCTTATCAAGTAAAGACCATACTCCATTTAGTTTACCTAAAGCTGTTTCAGACAGTGTCACAGATAAATCAAGCGTTAAAACACTTGTTTCAATTGATAGAGAACCGGCATATTTAATGCTCGTTCCTTCTGTCGTTTTTGTTTCTCCAGAAAAAGCTCCTTTTTCATCAAACTGTACACCAGAAATAATAGTCTCTGATTCTCCAGGTATTACTCCCTTAAGTATGAAACTCATATTTGAATCATCAGCACTTATAGTAACAGTTTTACCTAATAATACAGCCTCACTATAATTTAAAATAAGTTTGTCATTATTATAATCACCAGCATAATTAGCAATACCCGCAGTCTTAACTGTAATGGTCATCTTTCCTTCCTGAGTAATATTTCCGCTAACTTCAACAGTTAAAAAAGTTGTTTTACCTGCGTCTACTTTTGTTAAATCAGGGGCTGTATCCATTAATTTCTTACCAGAAAAATTAAATGAATTATCAGCCTGCTTTTCCATGGTTAAATCAATAGCAACCTCGCTATATCCTTTAATTACATTTTTAAGTTCTATTTGAGCCTTATCAGAACTTAGAGCTTTAAAACTAATCTCTCCGGTAGAAGACATACCATCTAAATTCAAATCTACGTTTTCTGTTGCAATATCACCTTCCGGTAATATTTGCCAACTGGTATCATCATCAGTTTGTTTACCATTATCATCCTTACTACAAGAGGTAGTAAGGATACACATTGAACAGATCAATGTGCAAAAATACAATACACTTTTTCTCATTTGATTTTATGTTTAATATAAAAGAATGTCCTTTTCTTCATAATCAATCAATTCGATTTTTTATTAAAAGCGTTGCAAAGTAACGGGTTTATGCTTGTCTATTCAAGGTCTGTTTTATATAATTTGTTTCCGATTTATATAATCTTGCATTGCAAAGAGACAATAATGTTCGTTTATATGATTTGATGAACGAATAATATAGGATTTTAGACTGTATTGAGTTTTAGTTTTACAAATGATTAAATAAAAAAGAGGTCATTTACCACAAGTAGATGACCTCTTTTTTACTATATCTCAATTGAGATATGTTTAATTATTTGCTTAAATTGATTCCAACTTCAAATTGCTGTGTCGTTGCTAACACTTCCGGAAGTTGTTCTAAGATAGATTGAAACATCGGGATATATGGAGCCAATTGTTGATTCTGTTGCATCTTTTGAATGATACCAGCTACAAGTTCTTGATCTTTTAATAAAGGAGATACTGTATTAATTAACTTCATAGTCAATTCTGTACCTGAGTAAACCGTTAAATCATTGCCATTAATCTTATAGGTAAGAGGGAAACCGGTTCCTAACATAGGCAAGATGTTTGTCATTAAATTTGCTAACACTTCATCCATGGGAGTTGTTGTTCCTGCTTTGGTAAATGCAGACATAAGCATTGACGGATTTAAAAGCAGATAGATTGTTCCATCCTTTACATAATATTGAGCAATATTTGCAGGAGAATTAAGCCATTGAGGATTATTGATATTTTCTCCTTTGGAGTAAGAAGCAATAATATTGCCATCAGGTTTAAACGTTACATCTTTTAATACCGCATTTAATAACTGATATGGGTTATTTCCTGTAACAAATGGCAGTAATAGAATATATGAAACTAACTCCTTAGGTTTAATGGCCTGTTCTCCAACAGAAGATAATGCTATATTAAAATCTTTTGTAGACACCCATTCCGCATAAATAGGTAGTGATTGTTGCGCTACATATTGTTTCAAATTCCAAGTACCGAGTAAATCAGTAGCCCCATTCATCACAACTTTTAGAGATAATGTCAATTTGGTAGAGTCTACTTCTCCGGTATACTCTACTGAACGGTTATCATTTCTATCTGTACCGGAGAATGTATATTTGGAACCATTCTGTTTTAATTCTACATTAATGATAGTTGTTGCCTCTCCCGGTATAACTCCCGGAACAAAAGATGCTGAAGTATTATCGCTTTTACTTAAAAAACTCAGATCTAAAACTCCATTCATTGTGAGAGCTCCGGTTTTCCCATCTGTTGTTGCGAATTTTATCTGTTTGCCGGGCATTACCGCATCACTATAAGTCAAAGCCAACTTATCTCCACTATATATATTTTCACCTTTCAGAAGAATTGGAACATCAGGTTGTGGGTCATCACCACCATTGTTGTTGCTACAAGCAGTAAATGCTCCTGCGGAACAAAGGATTGCAAACAAGTAAATCAGTTTCGTCTTCATTTCTTTTCCGTTTTTAATAAATAAAACCATATGATTGTTATTAGATACAAAGATAGGAAATATCCGTATAAAAGGACAAAATAAAATATCAGGCATGTATTATATGATTTATTTCTTAAAAAAGGAACATATATTCCCAATAAAGAAACATGATTATCTTTTACAGTTATATATAATTGGTTAATTTCTGCTTATAACTCTTTCGTTGTGCACTTTAATAGCAAAACAACTATCATACTATCATTATCACCCATAAATACCATTTAATCATGATATTGGGTTATGATAGCTCTATTTTCAACTATCATAACTACTATCATAACCATCATACTCCTACAATTGAAACAGTAGAGACAGCAATCTATTCTTAATAAACATATAGCTGAATATTAAAAGATAGTTACCAATTTTGCTCGACACCCAGGTCACAGTAGAATTAACACCCGGATGTCGGAACCATCGAGACGGGGGTGTAAAATGCTATTAAACGGACATCTGGCCAACAAAAAGTAAATATTCTGCAAAATAAAGTAATAGCCTTTAGAAAAAAAGAGAGAAGGATGGATAAATTGGAAAAACAAAATTTACCCTTTTAACTGATCTTTTTTATCAGTAAAAAGAACGGTACTTGAGTGCAAAATGGGGAAAATGAGAGTTGTATGATAGATAAATGAGAGTTCAAAATAAGAACTATCATAACTCAATATATTGATTATATGTTGTTTAGGGGTGATAATGATAGTATGATAGTTGATTTGTAGATAAAGTCTGTTGATAAAATTAGGCTGGTGCGTATTAATCATAAATAGAAAGAGGTGCCAACATTGTTGACACCTCTCATCTTTATAATTGGGTAACAAATAAATTTATTCTCCGAGAACTTCTATTTCGTCAAGGATTAAGGTACTACCTCCTGCTCCTTTGAAAAAATCACCTTCCTTACTTGAAGAACATACTATTGCTAATTTGTATTTTGCACCTTCTTCATAAGTTTTTCCATCCAAATAAACAAAAGGAATATCGAATTCTGTATATTCGGCTTTAGCTGTACCATCTGTTAATGCAGCAACAGCTACTCGTTTAGGAGAATCATTAATATCATGTCCAGTTAGAACATCATTATCACGATCTACTTTGTATAATACTGCTTGTATAGCACATTCATCCGTTTTATTAGATACTTCTATAATATTTTTATAATCAGTGCCATCAATAAATTTTGTTCCTGGAGTATATTTATACCAACCTTTGAACTTTATTGGTTTTTTATCATAAGGTATACCAAATTGAGTACATGATAATTTATCAGAGAATGCATATTTTAAATCAAACTTACCTGTAAATACAGATCCAGACGTAATAGCAGGAACCAAGCTATTAGCAGCTTCACTTGTATCCATTGTAACTAATTTGATTGCATAATTACCACTTTTCTTATCCTCTGACTTACAAACGGGAAAACCTTCTACTCCATATATATATAAAAGAGATGCTCCTTCTACACTGGAAGCAAGCTGATCAGACTCAGGTTCTTCATGTTGGGCTTTACCCGTTCCTTTTGTAACCCATTCCTCAAACGAATACTTTAATATACTCTGTTTGCCCGCCACAGACACCTCATAAGTCTTCACCGTACCATCTTCCGATACAACCGTATAAGTAACTTTCTTGCCGTTTGAGAAATCCTGTGCTTCTTCGCTTGCTGGAGTAATTGTAGCTTTTTCTGAAATAGTGATGGTTGGGATGAGCGCTTTCAAATCTTCATCCGTTGCAGAATCGATTACTTTAAAAGTAATCTCGCCATTGTCTTCGTCAATGGCGGGTTGCTCTGTAATCAAATTATTATCGAAGGTGTAAGTAAGGATTTTAGCTTCCGTATTTTCATTGCCTGTCATTTTGGAACCGGCAAATTTGGCAACTACATCCTGGCCTAAAGCAGCAACAGCGACATTTATATTGATATTGATTTTACTATTTTCTATTGTGCCTGTAACAGAAACAGGGCAAGTCCCAATAGGTTCTGTCAATGTCAATATTGTATTTCCATTGAACGCATACACATTCTCTTTCTTTGTTACAACACAAGAATCAACATTTATATCTCCAAGGGACATAGGACCAAAACTAAAATTCTTTAATTCTAATTTCAGTAAATTGTCTCCGAAAGTAGATTTTGAAATATAAATTTTTTGAATTGCATCATCTCCTAAGCTTTGGTTATTAACTAATATACTCAATAAACCTTTATAAGTACCTGCTAATTCTTTTTCTACAGGTAATACAGGTTCTTTGGGCTCCCCTTCATCTTTTTTATCACAGGCAGCAAATAAGCCTATTGAGCAAATTACTAACAATAAGTACAAAACACTTTTTTTCTTCATAATTTTCTTTTTTTAATTGGTAGAATTTAAATTTATTTGAGCGGCGAATATAGTCATTATTACAAAAAGAGAACAATGAAAAAGGTAAAATGTAAATAAATAAAATCGATTTCTTAAAAATAGAACACTTAATACCAAAGATGTAACATCATCTTTCAGCAAATAGTACCTGCAATGCCCTAACTTAAGGAGATTAACCGCTTGTTTTATACAAAAACAAATCTGAAGCTAAAACAAAAACCGACTAAATGTGTTTTTAAATTAGGTTGAATTTGACCGCTCCATTAATAATAGAACATACTCTTTTATGAGGAAGCCACTCCCTCTAAAATAAAAAATATAAATATCCCTAAGCAGATTTATACATATATACAGAATTATTCAGAACAATTTCTTAAATGTATTTTGTCCGTTCTTTTCCTGTTTCTTCCATTATGCCTTCCCCTTTCTTAAAAATAGAACATACAATCGCAAACATCTCTCTTTACGCGAGCCGAATAAAGCCTTTACTTTGCAAAAACCCTGAATATTTAATCAATTTAGTATAGAAAATGAAGAAAAAACTATTCTTTTTACTTGCCCTTATGTGTTCTGTGAGTATTTTCATGTCCTGTAGCAAAGAGGATGGAGATACATGGAAAGAAATCCCTAAAAATATTACAGCAGAGAATGCCACCTTGACATTAAATGGGAAAAGCATTGCCGGAACAGCAGTCACTATTGACGTACAGTCTGCAAAAACAGCGATTGTCACTCTTAAAAATGTGTTGTACGGACATAGCTCCGTGCCTGTTAATGTAACAATGGAAGAACAGGATAATCATTCCTACAATTTCCAAGGCAGTGCGAATATAAAAGGTGAAACGAAAACCGATACCGACCTGGGACTTACTGTAAAGGTAAATGGAAATGTAGCGAAAGACGGTAAAATGATACTCGATATAACCACCTCCGGTTGGGGAACTATCGCCGGCAGTTATGCCAATGATAGTCTTAGTATTAAGATCAACAATGTAGCCCAGGATGCTAAATTCCCGATTACCGTATTGGCGGTGTCCGCTTCGAAAGCAACCCTAAAATTCCAAACATTAGCTTACCTCGCCAATGATTTCTCTGTTGATGTGGAACTTTTGCAGGTCGGGGAAATGTACAGACTAAGCGGAAGCAGTAAGAAAGAAGGATGTTATGATATAACGATTAACGGCAGTATCAAAAACGGCGTATTGGAGATAAATGTAGACTATAAATCACTTTCTCCTGTTGTTGGTAAGTGGGGCATTAAGAGTGCTCGTGTGTTTATTTTTGAATTTAAAACGCAAGAAGGGCATATTACTCTTCCGAAAGAATTTATCGATATGCTTCCGGACATAATAAAGAACTTCATCAAAGAAGAAATGACGGATGAAACAGTAAACATGGCCTTCAAAACGGTATTGATGTTATTACTTCCCTATTTTGAGTCCGTTGAATTTAAAGAGAACGGAAATGTAATTGTTTCCTATCATCCTATTGATGATTCCGACCAAACTAAAACTTTGGACATTTTGACTTTCGGTTTTAAAGAGAAAGAAATGAATCTTGTTGTGGATTTCAAATCCATAATTGGCATGGATTTGAAATATCCGGTTACCCTACATTATTATATAGATACAGACGGTACCCTGAAAATATGGGTAGATAAGGCAATCTTGAATGAGTATCTGGTATTGGCAGCCAAAGCCCTTCCTATGTTAAAAGATATATTGGGGGATACATATGCACTGGTAGAAATGGCATTGAAGGTTGTAACCAACAATGTAGTAGGTGCAAGTACACAATTTGATTTAGGATTGATATTGGAAAAGAGATAACAACAAAATTCCCGATTACCGGAATTTTAGGCACGGATTCCACTGATTTCACGGTTTATTTAATATTGTATTTGAAACCGTGAAATCAGTGGAATCCGTGCCTAAAAGAATGTGTCAAAACGATTTTGACACCCACTATTATTAGCCTAATGTAGTATACACATTCGCTTCTGCCGCATGAGACAGAATATAAGCTGCAGGCGTAGGTTGAGTTACCGAATATCCCTTCTTCAACTTATTCACCACCTTTGCTTTCTCGTTTCCAAGTATAGGCACAAGCAATGGAGAGTCGTTCAATATCAGTGGCCCCGTCATTGTCACCCGGTATTGAAGTGTTACCGGATGTTGGGATACTGCATAGTTTCGGCTATCCGTAAGCAAGGGTAAGGAGTTAGGGAATATAGAAGCTGTGTGCATATCCTCTCCTACACCCAAAATGATGCAGTCGAAATACGGAAGCTGGCTATGTCTGGGTAAAAACTCCTTCACTATACGTGAATAACGCATCGCCTCCGTTCCCGGTTCTACTTCCCCATGAATACGGAAGATATGATCTTCCGGAATGGATAGAGGCTTAAACAATAATTCATTTGCATGCATATAATTGCTCTCCGGATCTGTTGGAGAAACACAACGTTCGTCCACCCAGAAAAAACGGATGTTTTTCCATTCAATCGTTTCCCTATATTCATCCACCCAAAGGGTAAACATTTTCTTTGCAGTCTCGCCCCCTGAAAGAGCAAGATTAAAAGGCAGCCCGTCATCTTTCCGGCTCATATAATAGAGCAGGCAGGAAGTCATTGAGCGGAGCGCTTCTTTGCTATCTTTAAAATTTTCTATTACCATACTATTATTCCTTTTTTATTATCCGCATGAATCACAGGAATCGTCCGGCAGCATGCCCAATAAGGCTTTTTCAAGAGGTCCGTCCTCTCCCGGTTCATAGAAAAACAGGTTCTTACTACCCTCCTCCTTCCAGTGACGGAGAATCGGGTCTATCAGTTTCCAACTGGCTTCCAACGCATCACTGCGGGCATACAAGGTAGAATCTCCCAACATGGCATCGAGTAATAAACGTTCGTAAGCATCGGGAAGATAACTTTTGGAAAGCGAATCATAGCGGAAGTCCATTCCCACCTGCTTGACGGTAAAACCGGCACCCGGCATCTTCAATCCGAATTTCAACGTAATACTTTCATTTGGCTGGATACGGATTATCAGTTTATTACAGGAACTGCCCGAACATTGTCCCGCAAACAACTGGTGAGGAGTCGATTTGAAATTTACAACAATTTCAGAGGTCTTCTCCGGCAGTTTCTTTCCGGTAAAAATGTAGAAAGGAACACCGCTCCAGCGCCAGTTATCAATAAACATCTTCATGGCCACATATGTTTCGGTATTGGAATCCGGAGCTACATTTTTTTCCTGCCGATAACCGTCATACTGCCCTCTTACTATCAGTTTATCTATTTCTTTCGGCTGATAAGGACGAAGGGCACGGAATACTTTCACTATCTCATCACGGATTGGCTCCGGATCGAAAACAGAAGGCGATTCCATTGTAGTAAATGCCATCAATTGCATCAGATGATTTTGTATCATGTCCCTCAATGCTCCTGCCCCATCATAATATTTACCCCGGTTCTCAACTCCCAGTGTTTCACTGGCACTGATTTCCACCGAGTCTACATAATTCCGGTTCCAGAGCGGTTCGAATATGCCGTTGGAGAAACGAAGTACCAAGATATTCTGTACCGTTTCCTTACCCAAATAATGGTCGATACGGTAGATTTCTTTTTCATCGAAAATCTTACAAAGATGCTGGTTCAGGCGTTGGGCGGATTCCAGGCTTGTCCCGAAAGGCTTTTCTACAATCACACGGCGCCAGCCATCTTCTTTTTCCGGCACATTCATTCCGTTTTCCTGCAGGCAGGCCGGAACCAACTCATACATTAAAGGAGGCGTTGCCAGATAATAAATTACTCTGTCCGGCAACTGTTCCTGTTGTTGCAGGAAACGGATACGTTCTTTTAACTTGCCATATTCCGCCGAATTAGTAGAATCGAAGGCAAGATAAAATACACGACGAAGGAAACTGTCCAGTTGCGCTTCGTCCAGATCTTTATTTTTAGATGCTTCGAGTATCTGTTTTCTTTCTTCCGCACGGTATTCTTCATCCGTATAGTCGGTTCGTGCCGCTCCCAGAATACAAAAATGTTCAGGCAACAATTCACGGACATGCAGTTCAAAAAGGGAAGGGAGCAGTTTACGGGCTGTCAAATCACCCGAAGCTCCGAATATAACGAGTAGTTGGTCACTTGCTTTTTTCATTTCTTATGCTCTCCTGTTACGTTATACGATATATGTACCTGAAACTGTATTTCCCCCTTCTCCCGTCCAGTTCGTATGGAAGAAATGTCCCCGTTCCCGGTCTGTCCGTTCATAGGTATGAGCTCCGAAATAATCGCGCTGCGCCTGAATCAGATTGGCAGCAGAATGCAACGTGCGCAACCCGTCAAAATAACTCAGTGCAGCACTCATGGCAGGCAATGCCACTCCGCTTAATGCACCTTCGGCAACCATTTTACGCCATGCTGGCAAAGCTGATTGTATTTTGCTCCGGAAGAAATCATCAAACAGCAAGTTTTCCAAATCCGGATTCTTCCGGTAAGCTTCCGTTATTTTTTGCAGGAATGCAGAACGGATAATGCAGCCTTTGCGCCAGATGCGTGCAATCGTTCCGAAGTCCAGTTCCCATCCGTATCGTTCGGAAGCCCGGCGAAGTAGAGAGAAACCTTGTGCATACGAAACCAGCTTGGCTGCATAAAGAGCCTGGCGGACTTCTTCAATGAAAAGTTCTTCGTTCACTTCAACCTTTTCCGGATACAACCCGGAAGCTCTCTGGCGTTCGCCATGCAAAGCGGAAAGTAAACGGGCATATACGGCCTCGGTAATCAATGTCAACGGGTCGTTTTCATCCATAGCAGCTATTGCACTCCATTTTCCTGTACCTTTTTGTCCGGCAACATCCAGAATCTTATCCAGCAAAGGTTTTCCGTCTTCATCCCGGAAGCGAAGAATATTCGCCGTTATTTCAATCAGGAAACTATCCAGCTCGCCTCCGTTCCATTCGTCAAAAATGATAGCCAAAGCATCATTGTCCAGCCCTTTGCGGTATTTCAATAAAGCATAAGCTTCGGAAATCAGTTGCATGTCGCCATATTCAATACCATTATGTACCATTTTTACAAAATGTCCGGCTCCACCGCTACCTATCCATTCGCAGCAAGGAGTGCCATCGTCAAGTTTTGCCGAGATTCCCTGAAGAATATCTTTCACCAACGGCCATGCGGCAGCAGAACCACCGGGCATAACCGACGGGCCACGCAAAGCACCTTCCTCTCCTCCTGAAATTCCGGTATCTATAAAATACATGCCTTTATTTTCTACCTCTTTCACACGGCGTTCGGTGTCATGGAAATCAGAATTGCCACCATCGATTATTACATCTCCCGGAGAGAGAAACGGTACCAATTGAGCAATCAACTCATCTACCGGAGAACCGGCTTTTACCATCATCATTATTTTACGCGGACGGGCAACCGAATCGACCAGTTGCTCGATGGAATGTGTTCCTATAAAGTGTTTTCCCTTACCCCTGCCGTTGATAAAACGATCAACCACACCTTCTTCACCTGGAAAACTACGGTTATAAACAGCCACACTGAAACCTTTACTTTCCATATTCAACGCCAGGTTCTCGCCCATTACGGCAAGACCTATTAATCCAATATCTGCTTTCATATTTTTGTTCGATTTATTTCTACAAAGAAAACATTTCTTTTTATATAAATGTTTTCAGTTTTGTTTATGAAGTGATTTATAATATCTATTAAAATTCAAACTTTCAAAACAAAATGCAAGCATTTTAAGTTTTATATTTGCGTTACAAATTAACAAAAAAAGATGGAAATACCGTTTAAACCGATTACTATAGAAGATAAAGAGATTATAACATCTTTCACTTATCCAAGCAACTATCGCAACTGCGATTACTCGTTCGCCAACATTTGCAGCTGGAGTTTTTTATATGATACCGAGTATGCCGTAGTCGACGGACAATTACTAATCCGTTTCCGGATCGAAGATAAAACAAGAGTTGCCTACATGACTCCTACCGGGCAAGGCGATTTAAAGCAAGCCGTCGAATTACTGGAAAAAGATTCACTGAAACAAGGACATCCCCTCTGTATGCTGGGAGTAACCCAGGATGCCAAGGATGAGTTGGAAAAGGTCTTGCCGGGTGCTTTCTTCTACATCCCTGAGCGTGATTATTTCGATTATATCTATCTAAGGGAAGATTTAGCGACCCTGAAAGGCAAGAAATTCCAATCCAAGCGCAACCATATTAATAATTTCAATAAGAAATATGAATATAAATATGTACCGCTGTCGGAAGAACTTATTCCCGAATGCCTGGAACTCGAATGCAAATGGTATAAGGCAAACCAGGAAGAAAATGATACGGATGCTTTAAAAGCGGAACGCCGTTCCATGACCTATGCCCTGAACCATTTCAGCGAACTGGGACTGATTGGCGGAGGTATCTGCGTGGGTGGACAGATTGTAGCTTTCTCTTTCGGAGCGGCAATAAACCATGATACTTTCGGGGTTCATGTGGAAAAAGCGGATGTGAACTATGAAGGTGCCTACGCTGTTATAAACAAGGAACTGGCATCCCACCTCCCGGAACAATACACCTACGTAAACCGTGAGGAAGATTTGGGTATTCCGGGACTTCGTAAAGCGAAGCTGTCATACAATCCTGTGATTTTATTGGAGAAATCGGCAGCGATAAAGAAAAATGCGTAACATTTTTCAGTTGACAGTTGACAAGTGACAGTTGACAATTAAAAAACTAAGGGTTATGGATAAGAAAGAGCAGATTAAAGATTTGTGGAGAATGTCTTTTAATGACAGTGAGGAATTTATCGAATTGTTCTTCGACCGGATTTATAAGGACGAGAATGCCATGACATTGGAAAAGGACGGACGGATTGTGTCTGCACTTCACATACTTCCGTATACGATGACTTATTATGGTACGGAAATTTCTGTTGCTTATATTTATGCCGTTTGTACGTCTCCCGAAGTACGGGGACAAGGATATATGAGGCAGCTTCTTGAAAAAACCTTTAAGGAAATGAAATATAGGGATTTTGCTCTGACTGTTACTATCCCAGCCGAGCCTTGGCTGTTCGACTATTACCGGAAATTCGGTTTTACGGAAACATTCGATTATTCACTCGAAACCTATCTACAACCGGAAATACCGGTGGATGAGCCGGACCTGACTGTTGTAGAACCCGAAGTCCCTTCGCTTAAATCTCTCTATAAGTTTTTTGACAAGAAATTGCGGGAACGTTCCTGCGGCATGCTTCATACACATGATGATTTTATTAATATCCTTCGAGATATAGAACTGTCCGGTGGACAATTCCTGACTGCACTGGATAATAAGGAACAACCTGTAGGAATGGTATTCCTTTATCCTTCGGATGAAAATGAGAAGCCGGAGAACAAACATGTGTATGTAAAAGAGCTTTTATTTAACGACGAACGGATAAAAAACCTATTGCTACAAGAAGCTACTTTACAAAATAAGGTAAAGAAAGCAATATGCCGGGTTCCTATTCTTGGGGCGGACACCTACAGGTTTGGAATGGCTTGTGTGCTGGATACGAAACGTTTGATTCATCATTGGAACTCCACGCACGAATATTCGTTGCAAGATCCGGAGAAAATGGAAAAAATGGATATCCAATCGCTCACACAACTCTTGTTCGATTATCCCGCACGTGAAGCTTACATGAGCTTAATGCTCGACTGACCTTCTATTTTCCACATATATCTTTAAACGGGCAGTATGCACAGGCTTTGCCGTTGGGTGTTTGTACAAAAGGAACATCTGTTCCGAATATTTCATCCAGGCAAGCACGCATTCCTGCTTCAAAAGCCGTATAGTAACTGGTAAAGTCTGTAACCCGCTCTGTTTTTGTCCGCTCGAACCGGCGGTAAATATCCGGGTCGAATGATGAAGAAAAGAGTGTCCGCATATAGTAAATGCCCGGCTGCAACGTCTTGCCTTCCGGTGCTGCACCATACATCCACGCATACATGAATACCTGCATAACGGCTTTCGAGCGGTCTGTTATTTCTTTATTGAACAAATCCTCGATAGTTGTAAATACCGTTGTTCCGCTTCCGCTTTTGTAATCGATAATGCGTACCGCATCCCGTACTTCGTCGATGCGGTCGATAAACCCTTTCAGTTGGATTTCACTTTTGTCCGTGAGGGTAAACAAGCGGCTTATTCTCTTCTCGGACTCGATATACCGGAAAGGTGTCAGTTTGCTGTCGCGTTCCAGCACCTTTTCCACATATTTCCGGATCATTTCACCAATCAGGAAATTTTGCCCGGTAAGCGGACGCACCACATCCGTTTTGAAAAAGATTTCCGCAAAAGCGCGAGCTATGGCTCCGGTAAGCATCGGAGTATCTTTTTTGATAGCTTTCAGTAAATCAGCCGTTACCATTTTTCCACGGAAGGGTTGGTACAACTCTTCCATTACTTTATGGAGAATGCTGCCGAATACATTACTTTCTATTGTTTCGTTTACTTCATCTTCTTCCTGGATACCTTCCACTACCGAAAAATAGAATTTCAACGGACAATCTATATAGGTATTAATCGCACTTGCAGAAATGGCACGGGGACCTTCTTTGCGGAAAGCATTCAGTTTCCACATCACTTCTTCGGTTTTTCCGATTTGCAAAGCCGGAGTTTTGGATACCGAAACATTATATACGACTAATTTGTCTTGAATCGGCTCCTCGTAATGATAGTGCAGTTGATGAACAAAACGGCTTACTTCTCCGGTTTGCAGTCCGTTACTTCGTGTATCATATAGCAGGCTTACACGTTTGGCCCGATAAATCAGCCGGTAAAAATGGTATGCCCACACACTGTCCTGATGCTCATAAGTCGGCAGTCCGAATCCTCTTCTCAAATTATACGGAATAAATGAGTTGGCGGCTTTCTTCATCGGGAAGATTCCTTCATTCATAGACAGGATAATCAGCCGGTCGAAATCCAGCGCACGGGTTTCCAATACCCCCATTACCTGCAATCCGGAAAGCGGTTCACCGTGGAACGGAATGGTAATCGTATCCGTTACCCGTTTCAACAGGCGGAAATAGGTATCGATTTTCATTTCCACATGGGCTTCCTGCATCACCTCTTTCATACGGTTTACTGTAGTGAAGTAATGGAAGATAAATTCCTGTTCCAGGTCAATAATGGAAAACGGCTCATTGTCCGTATCTTCTTCAGTCGTGGATTTGCCTTCTTCTATGGCTTTATTCAATTCCTGCAATACATGAATCAGATAATCGGAAAAAGCATCGACAGCCGTAACGGGTGTAAACAGAATGGACAGCAGCGGCGTTTTATCCAAATCCGCGTACCCGATGTAAATCTTATTATTTTCGGAAATATCCTTTATCAGTGCAGCGATAATGTCCGGTGCCGTAGAACTGATATAGCGGTGGTTGAGTACCGGCAGTACATCCCGGAAATAGAATACGGGTTGCCTGTCTACATACCGGATGTTCTTTTGCAACGCCAGGATATATTCCATTAAAGATGCGACCGGTGTGCCGGCAAGCGGATACCCCATCGTTACGTTAATGCGCCGGATTTGTTCGGGGATTGCATTCAATACAGGTATCAATAGATTTTCGTCGGGAAGGACTACGGCTGTCCGGAGTGCTTCTTCCGCACTCATATCACTTTCTTTACACAATTCGGAAAGCAGGCTATATACCTGTTTTGCCTGTCCGATACCGGAAGGAATCCCTATCACTTCGATTTCCGGAGTGGATTTGCCATTTATCTTTTCCGGTTTGTCTGCGTCTATCTTCCATTTTGAAGGGAATAATTTCAGGTTACGTTCCACAAAATAAGACGCCTTATTATCCGGGTCTGTTACTTTCGGCGAAGCATAATCCCAATAAAAGTCCGCAATACCCAATTTCTGCAATTGAAGAAGGAATTGTTCTTCCACAACCGACAAGGCATTCAGACCTACGAATACGACCCGGCTATAGGGCAGTTCACAACAGGTTCCTTGTTTCAGGTTATCTACAACCTCACGGAAAATCATTCCTTCATACCCCTTGCCTTCCTCTGCCAATGTTTGGCGCAATCCGGTATACAAGTCGTACAGGATTTCCCATACGGCAAGAAACTCTTTCTGGTTGGGGCTATCCCCCTTCGGATAAAAAGACGACCAGAATGTACGGATTGCAGCTATTTGTTCTTCACTCAGGAAATCAAAACTGCTTTCTATTTCACGTAAGTCGGTTACGTTGGTGAAGAGCATGCGGGCATCCGCCATATATTTATCCACATCGTCGAAATCATTGAGCAACATTTCACCCCAATACAGAAATTCATCGAATGTCTCGGACGAACCGCTGCGACGGACATAAATACTATATAAAATAAACAACATGCTGATCCTGTCGGCAGCCTGTTTCCCACTCAACTGTATAAACAAATCATTAATAGTAAGGATTGTCGGCGAGAAAAGGGGCTTGCCTGCCACCTCCGACAGATATTTCTGGAAAAAAAGCCCGGCACGGCGGTTGGGGAATACAAACGCAAGCCGGCTTATATCCGCCTCATATTTGGAATAAAACAGGGATGCAACCTGATACAAGAATGGTTTCATTAAATTAGGGTTTTCATTTATATTGAGACAGAAGAACAAAAGAACATATTTCTTTCATATTCTTATAATTTATGTTCTTTTGTTCTTCTGTCTCAAAAATTATCTCATAAGATATTTTCAATTGTTAGTATCTCTTCTTCCGAAAATTTAGTATTCCGTAAAGCTTTCAGGTTATCCATCAGCTGTTCTACAGAACTGGCGCCTACCAGCACACTTGTCACCCGGTCGTCTTTCAGCAACCAGGCAAGTGCCATCTCTGCCAAGGTCTGACCGCGCCCTGCTGCCAGCTCGTTCAATTGACGAACTTTATTTATTACCTCTTCCGTTACTTGTTCCCGTTGCAGATGCCCGGTCGATTTGGCCGCTCTCGAGTTTTCAGGAATACCATGCAGGTATTTGTTTGTGAGCATTCCCTGAGCCAGTGGTGAGAATGCAATCATCCCTACTCCTTCCTGCTGTAACAAGGGTAATAAATCCGGTTCCGTCCACCGGTCCAACATAGAGTAACGAGCCTGGTGTATCAGGCAGGGAACGCGATGTTCTTTCAACACAGCCAATGCTTTCGCCGTCTGGTCTGCATTATAGTTGGATATACCTATATACAGGGCTTTCCCTTGACGTACAATATCTGCCAATGCGCCCATCGTTTCTTCTATCGGTGTTTCCGGGTCAGGACGATGTGAATAGAAGATATCCACATAATCCAGTCCCATCCTTTTCAGGCTTTGGTCGAGACTTGCCATCAGATATTTGCGGCTTCCCCAGTTTCCATAGGGTCCGGGCCACATATCATAGCCGGCTTTTGTTGAAATAACCAATTCATCCCGGTAAGCACCCAATCCTTTTTTCAGAATACGCCCGAAGTTCTCTTCCGCCGAACCATACACCGGGCCATAATTATTAGCTAAATCAAAATGTGTAATCCCATTATCGAATGCCGCATGTGCAATCCGGATAAAGTTACTGAACACATCCACACTCCCGAAGTTATGCCATAAGCCTAACGATATTTCCGGAAGCAACAACCCACTGCGTCCACAACGCCGGTAGGCCATATCCGCATAGCGGTTCCCATTTGCCTGATATAGTTCCATAGGTATATTCTTTATTCTGATTTTTGGGGCAAAGTTACTACAAAAAAGTGAAATGCGGAAAGATATAGTGATAGAATTGAGTTACAAGGGTTTTGGTTGAAGTGGCGATAATCCGTGAAGCCATTACAATCCCTGCCGAAGCCAAATCCTGACGCCGCTACGTTACTTGTTCGTAACCATGCCCGAAAATGCGACAAACGGGTACGAATAGCGAAACAAGGCTCTAAGGAATAGTGAGTTATCCATAACTCATGCGAAAAATCAGGTTACGGAAAAAGATTGCGCCGTTCCTCCCCGTTTTGCGTACCAACACCGGACTCTTCACCAACTAATTTTGAAACCCAAAAATTAAGGACAATGAAGAGTACATTTTCAGTAATCTACTACCTCAAGCGTCAGGTAGTGAAAAAGGACGGGACAGTTCCCGTCATGGGACGCATCACGGTGGACGGCAGCCAGACACAGTTCAGCTGCAAACTGACTGTCGATCCGAAACTGTGGGACACCAAAGGTGGACGTGTCACGGGCAGAAGCACGGCGGCACTCGAAACGAACCGTATGCTTGACAAGATGCGGGTACGCATCAACAGGCATTATCAGGAAATCATGGAGCGTGACAACTTCGTCACGGCGGAGAAGGTGAAGAACGCCTTTCTCGGACTGGAACACCGCTACCACACGCTGATGCAGGTGTTCCGCCAGCACAACGAGGACTACGAGAAGCAGGTGGAGGCAGGCATGAAAGCCAAAGGCACGCTGCTGAAGTACCGCACCGTTTACAAGCACATGCAAGAGTTCCTCGACATCCGCTACCATGTGAAGGACATCGCCCTAAAAGAGCTTACCCCGGCTTTCATCTCCGACTTCGAGATGTTCCTGCGCACGGACAAGCACTGCTGCACCAATACCGTGTGGCTGTACGTCTGCCCGTTACGGACGATGGTATTCATCGCCATCAACAACGAGTGGCTGACGCGCGACCCGTTCCGCGAGTATGAAATCAAGAAGGAGGAAACAACACGCAGTTTCCTGACCAAAGATGAGATCCGCCTGCTGATGGAGGGGAAACTGAAAAACGCCAAACAGGAATTGTACCGCGACCTCTACCTGTTCTGCGCCTTCACGGGGCTGTCGTTCGCGGATATGCGCAACCTTACGGAAGAGAATATCCGCACCTACTTCGACGAACACGAGTGGATAAACATCAACCGCCAGAAAACGGGCGTGGTGTCCAACATCCGCCTGCTCGACATCGCCAACCGCATAATCGGCAAATACCGGGGACTGTGCGGGGACGGCAGGATATTTCCCGTTCCGCATTATAACACGTGCCTTGCCGGTATCCGTGCCGTCGCCAAGCGTTGCGGCATCACCAAGCATATCACGTGGCATCAGAGCCGCCACACGGCAGCCACGACGATATTCCTCTCCAACGGTGTTCCCATCGAAACGGTCAGCTCCATGCTCGGACACAAGAGCATAAAGACGACGCAGATTTACGCAAAGATAACCAAAGAGAAGCTCAATCAGGACATGGAGAACCTTGCCGCAAGATTGAACGGCGTCGAGGAATTTGCAGGTTGCACCATCTAAAAAGAAAAGCCATGAAACGTGACACAATCATCATCGAGGACAAGGCAGTCAGCGTAACCGGTAACGACGTGTGGATGACCGCCACCGAAATAGCCGGATTGTTCCATACGACCGTCCCGGCAGTGAACGCCGCCATCAGAGCCGTCCGCAAGTCGGACGTGCTGAACGACTACGAGGTGTGCCGCTACATGCAGCTTGAAAACGGGCTGCACGCGGACGTGTACGCCCTTGAAATCATCATCCCGGTCGCTTTCAGGGTGAATACCTACAACACCCACCTGTTCCGCACATGGCTGGTGGGAAAGGCACTCTCACAAGAGAAACGGCAGACATACGTGATGTTCATACAGAACGGAAAAGCCGGGTATTGCTGATTGCACATACCCCATAAGACAAGTAAACGGGTAGCACCACAAAAGGTGTCACCCGTTTACTTTTTCATGAAACCGCCTCACTCCAGCGGCTTGCGGTAGTTCGCTTCCAGTACCCCGCGCAGCCCCGTTTCCGGGTAAAGCACCTTCCCTCCCAAAAGTATGAAGGGCAACACGCGGTTGTTGCGGTATTCCTGCAAGGTGCGCCGGCTCACACGGAGCAGTTCCGACACCTCGCCGTCCGTCAGGTAACGTTCCCCGTCCAGCGGAGGACGGTAGCTTTCCAGAAATGCGGACAGCCATTTCGAGCCTTTGCGCATATCCTGCACCACAGAGGCTATCGGCTCGTCTTCCATCGTAAAAACATCGTTGTTCTCGTTCATCATAACTTCGGATTCAGTGGGTGAATAAATCAAATCATCTGCCGTGCGGATAGAGCGTGCCGACAAGCGGTATCAGCCGCTTCACCTCCTCTGGCTTGTAATAGAACCTGCGGTTTATCTGCGAGTAGCCGATAAGCCGCCTGTCACGCAGCGTCTGCAACGTGCGCGGGCTTATTCTCAACTGCCCGCAGACCTCCTCGCCCGTGAGCCATCTTTCCATGCGCCCCGTGTCGCTTTTGCGCCTCAGGGCGGCGACCTTCTCCGAGAGTGCGCCGAATGCCGCCACCATCATCTCGAAAGTCTTTTTCTCGATAGATACTATTTCCATATTCATGTCATTTAGAGTTTGCCGCAAAGGTAACGAAACGGCATACAAGACGTATCGTTTTCCGCTGAAAGGCTGCCTGTTGCGCCGTTTGACCGGGTTACGGAGCCATCTTCCGCAAAAATCTTACGTGAGTCACGTAGTGAGTTGTTAAAGCCCCTTTTGTTTATTGCCGAATTTTGTCGCAGAAACAAAAAGAAAGGACTGAACATGAAAGTGATAACAATGGAAAGTTCCGCCTACAAGGAGATGATGGCGCAGATTGCGAACATCGCAGGGTACATCCGCGAGGCAAGGGACGAGAAGAAACGGAAGCGGGAAACCGAAGACAAGCTGCTTGACACGGCACAGGCGGCGAAGATGCTCAACGTGAGCAAGCGCACCATGCAGCGTATGCGCACCGACCACCGTATCGAGTATGTGGTGGTACGCGGAAGCTGCCGCTACCGCCTTTCCGAGATACTGCGGCTATTGGAGGACAACACAGTAAGGAACGAGGAAGGGACAATAGACACCCTGTTCCACAACCACACGCTGCGCACGGGCGGCAAACCAAAAGGAAGGAGGACATAGGTCATGGAACTGCTCACACGAAACAACTTCGAGGGCTGGATGCAGAAGCTGATGGAACGGCTCGACCGTCAGGACGAACTGCTGCTGGCGATGAAGGCTGAGGGGAAACAGCCCACTATCACGGAAAGCATCCGCCTTTTCGACAATCAGGATTTGTGCATGTTGCTCCAGATAAGCAAACGCACCCTCCAACGCTACCGCAGCGTAGGCGCATTGCCCTACAAGACGCTGGGCAAGAAGACCTATTACAGCGAGGAGGACGTGCTGACATTCCTTTCCAACCATATCAAGGACTTCAAAAAGGAAGATATAGCCTTCTACAAGGCTCGTATCCATAATTTCTTTCATAAATAACCCATTAAAACATTTTTCAGATGGCAAAGAAAAAAGACGAAAAGGACGTGCTGGTAGTCCGTGACGAGAAGACAGGCGAGATCAGCGTGGTAGCCGGGCTGAACGCGGACGGCACACCCAAGCGCACCCCCGCAAAAGCGGAGAACGCGCAGAGTTTCCTGCAATTCGACCGACATGGCGACGTGCTGGACAACTTCTTCAAGAACTTCTTCCGGCAGTGCAAGGAACCCAGCCGCTTCGGTTTCTACCGCATTGCGGCAGACCAAGCTGAAAATCTCTTAGAGGTGATGAAGCAACTGCTGAAAGACCCCGAAGCGAACAAGGAGCTGCTCGCCCCTCACAAGGTGGACACCTCCGACTATGAGAAGAAGGTGCAGGAAGAGATGGCAGCACAACAGACAGAGAAACAAGAACCTCAAAAACAGGAGAACATGGAACAACGGAAAGAACAGCAACAGGACAAATCCGAACAGATGCAGGGCAAACGTGGCTACCAGCCCATCGACGAGAGTAAAATCAACTGGCAGGAGCTGGAGGACAGATGGGGCGTAAAGCGGGACAACCTTGAAAAGTCCGGCGACCTTACGAAGATGCTCAACTATGGCAAGTCCGACTTGGTAAAGGTCAAACCGACCTTCGGCGGCGAATCATTCGAGCTGGACGCCCGCCTCTCCTTCAAGAAGGACGGTGAGGGAAACATCAGCCTCGTGCCGCACTTCATCCGCAAGGAGCAGAAGCTGGATGAGTACAAGGAACACAAATTCTCCGACAATGACCGGAAGAACCTCCGCGAAACGGGCAATCTCGGTAGGGTCGTGGACATTGTGGACAGGGAAACGGGCGAGATCATCCCCTCCTACATCAGCATCGACCGCAAGACGAATGAAATCACGGACATTCCGGCAAGCAGGGTGCGCATCCCGGAGCGCATCGGCAAGACGGAAATCACCACGCAGGAGCGGGACATGCTCCGCGCCGGACTGCCCGTACGCGACAAGCTCATCGAGCGCAACGACGGCAGAAAGTTCGTCACCACCCTGCAAGTGAACGTGGAGCAGCGCGGCGTGGAGTTCGTGCCGGGAACCGGCAAGTCGCCCCGTACCGCACAGACACAGGAAACCAAAGGCGACACATCGAAAAGTCAGGCGCAGGGCGGGGAAAATGCCGCACAGACCAAGAAGGAGCAACGCCGCAACACGTGGACGAACGAGGACGGCAGCATCCGCCCCATCAGCAAATGGAGCGGCGTGAGCTTCACCGACCAGCAGAAAGCCGACTATGTGGCGGGTAAAGCCGTGAAGCTGGAGAACGTGACCGACAAGCAGGGCTTCCATGCCACGATGTATATCAAGTTCAACCCGGAGAAGGGACGCCCGTACCGCTACGACACGAACCCTGACAATGCACAGCAGGTTGCTCCGTCCAACGAGAGCCGCACGCAGGTGGCGGTGAACAACGATGGCAAGACCAACGAGGCTACAAAGAATCTGAGAGAGCCGTTGCAGAAAGGTCAGACCAACCCGAAGGACGCCCGCCAGCAACAGCAGCAGGAGAAGCCGCAGAAGAAAACGGGCAAGGGCATGAAAATGTAATCCCGTGTCCGCCACTGAATCCAAAATAAAATCCAAAGTATCAACAAAAAAGAAGAAGACATGAAGACAATCATTGCAGAAAAGCCCTCCGTGGCACGTGAAATCGCCCGCATCGTGGGCGCGACAAAGAGAGAGGAAGGATATTTCGAGGGAGGCGGTTATGCCGTGACATGGGCATTCGGACACCTCGTTCAGCTTGCCATGCCCGACGGCTACGGCGTGCGCGGATTTGTCCGTGACAACCTCCCGATTATTCCCGACACATTCACGCTCGTCCCCCGTCAGGTCAGGACGGAGAAAGGTTACAAGCCCGACAGCGGCGTGGTGTCGCAGATAAAAGTCATCAAAAGACTGTTCGACACAAGCGAACATATCATCGTGGCGACCGATGCCGGACGCGAGGGAGAGCTTATCTTCCGCTACCTCTACCACTATACGGGTTGCACCACTCCTTTCGTGCGCCTGTGGATCAGCTCTCTCACCGACAAAGCTATCCGCGAGGGACTGCGGAAACTCGAAGACGGCAGCAAATACGACAACCTCTACCTCGCCGCCAAAGCGCGGAGCGAATCCGACTGGCTCGTGGGCATCAACGGCACACAGGCGTTATCCATCGCCGCCGGACACGGCACGTATTCCGTGGGGCGGGTGCAGACACCAACGTTGGCTATGGTATGTGAACGCTACTGGGAGAACCGCCGCTTTACGTCCGAAGCATTCTGGCAGCTCCATATCGCAACGGACGGTTGCGACGGCGAAGTCGTGAAATTCTCATCCTCCGAGAAATGGAAAGAGAAAGAACCGGCGATGGAACTATATAATAAGGTAAAGGCGGCAGGTTGCGCCACTGTCACGAAAGCCGAGCGCAAGGAGAAGACGGAGGAAACTCCCTTGCTCTACGACCTGACCACGCTCCAGAAAGAAGCCAACGCCAAGCACGGCTTCACGGCGGAACAGACGCTTGAAATCGCGCAGAAACTCTACGAAAAGAAGTTGATAACCTATCCGAGAACGGGAAGCCGCTACATCCCCGAAGACGTGTTTGCCGAAATTCCCAAACTGCTCGCTTTCATCGGCACACAGCCCGAATGGAAAGACAAGGTGCGGGCAAAAGCCGCCCCGACACGCCGCAGCGTGGACGACGGCAAGGTGACAGACCACCATGCCCTGCTCGTCACGGGTGAGAAACCGCTCTTCCTCTCCAAAGAGGACAATACCATCTATCAGATGATTGCCGGGCGCATGGTCGAGGCATTCTCTGAGAAATGCGTCAAGGATGTGACCACTGTCACGGCGGAATGTGCCGGAGTGGAGTTTACCGTAAAAGGCAGCGTCGTGAAGCAAACCGGATGGCGTGCCGTCTATGGCGAGGAAAAAGAGGAAATTACCATCCCCGGCTGGCAGGAAGGCGACACGCTGACACCGAAAGGCTCGTCCATTACCGAAGGAAAGACCAAACCCAAGCCGCTGCATACCGAAGCCACCCTGCTCTCGGCAATGGAAACGGCGGGCAAGGAAATTGAGGACGACGCACTGCGGCAGGCGATGAAGGACTGTGGCATCGGTACTCCCGCCACACGCGCCTCCATCATCGAAACGCTTTTCAAGCGCGGTTACATGGAACGCTGCAAGAAGTCGCTTGTTCCCACCGAAAAAGGACTTGCCCTCAATTCCGTCGTCAAGACGATGCGCATCGCCGATGTTGCCATGACGGGCGAATGGGAAAAGGAGCTGGCGCGTATCGAGCGCGGGGAACTGTCCGACGACACCTTCCGCAAGGAGATAGAGGCGTACACACGTGAGATAACCTCCGAACTGATCTCGTGCGACAAGCTCTTCGGCAGCCGTGACTCCGGCTGCGCGTGTCCCAAGTGTGGCACGGGCAGGATGCGGTTCTACGGCAAGGTGGTACGCTGCGACAACACGGAGTGCGGACTGCCCGTGTTCCGGCTGAAAGCGGGACGCACCCTGTCCGACGATGAAATCAAAGACCTGCTCACCGAAGGGCATACCAAGCTGCTCAAAGGGTTCAAGAGCAAACAGGGCAAGAGTTTCGATGCTGTTGTCGCCTTTGACGGGGAATATAACACGACTTTTGTGTTCCCGGAGGCTAAAAAGGACAAGAAATTTTCAGGACGGAAGAAATAGTATTAACTTTGCCACTTGTTCAGAGTAATGAATTGTTCTTCGATACCGGATTACACTCATACTTTGGATTTAGTGGTGGCACTCGGAGGGATACCGAGTGCCTTTTTCTTCCTTTTTCCAACCGATTATCCCGTTAATTATCAATCCGCTAAATCCAAAGTAATGAACAACAAGAAGAAAAACGAGGGTCAGACCGACTTTTCCTATTACGGTCTGTACCTGCTGGACTATCTCCGCACGAACAAGTTTGAACAGGCTGACGACACCGCTTTCATACGGGAACGGGCCGACCGTGCCGCCGAAACGTATGAGAGGGCACGGCTTGAAGGCTATCCCGCCGATGGTGCGCAGGAACTGGCGATGGACACGCTGCTGCGCGGGCTGCATTATTCCCGTTACGCCATCCTCCGCGAAGTCGTGGAAAACGAGTTTGCCGATGAAGTGCCGGAAGAGAAGCGTGAAGCCTTTGTCCTGAAACTGCTGCCGCTTGTCGGCAACGTGTTCTCCGTCTATGACCTCTCGGATGACAATTTCGCCCTGTCTTCCGATTACGACCTGCTCTACACGGAGCTGACGGGAGCAACCGTCCTTTACTTAGACGAATATGGCGTTTAACCGCAAACAGAAACTGCGGGACAACATCGAGGCGATACGGACGGCATTCATCCTTGACAGGGAAAATAGGACAGCGACAACCGAAGAGCGTGCCATACTTCAAAGGTACTGCGGTTTCGGCGGTCTGAAATGTATCCTCAACCCTGCAAAGGAACTGACGGATGCCGTCCGGTGGGCGAAATCCGACCTCGAACTGTTCGCCCCGACGGTGGAGCTGCACAGGCTTATCCGTGAGAACAGCAAGGACGAAACAGAGTACAAGCGGTTTGTGGATTCGCTGAAAGCGTCCGTGCTGACCGCTTTCTACACCCCCAAAGAGATAACCGACACCATCGCGGACGTGCTGGCAGATTACAGCGTCCGCCCCGCCCGTATGCTCGAACCGTCGGCAGGTGTCGGCGTGTTCGTGGATTCCATGCTGCGGCACAGCCCCAATGCGGATGTGATGGCTTTCGAGAAGGATCTGCTCACGGGTACAATCTTGAGGCATCTCTATCCCGACCAGAAAATGCGCACCTGCGGTTTTGAGAAAATCGAAAGACCGTTCAACAATTATTTCGACTTGGCGGTGTCCAACATTCCGTTCGGTGACATTGCCGTGTTCGACGCGGAGTTTCAGCGGAGCGACTCTTTCGGCAGACGCTCCGCCCAGAAAACCATCCACAACTATTTCTTTCTCAAAGGACTGGATGCCGTGCGTGACGGCGGTATCGTGGCGTTCATCACCTCGCAAGGGGTATTGAATAGCACCAAGACCTCCGTGCGTAACGAGCTGTTCAGTCAGGCCAATCTGGTATCCGCGATACGCCTGCCCAACAACCTGTTCACGGACAACGCGGGCACGGAGGTGGGCAGTGACCTGATTGTCCTGCAAAAGAACCTCAGCAAGAAGGAAATGTCGCAGGACGAGCGGCTGATGACCGTGATACAGACGGACACGAAAACCGCCCTGACCGACAACGCCTATTTCATCCACCACCCGGAACGCATCGTGCATACGATGGCGAAACTTGACACAGACCCCTACGGGAAGCCCGCTATGGTTTATCTGCACGAGGGCAAGGCAGCAGGCATCGCCGGGGATTTGCGCCGTATGCTCGACGAGGATTTCCATTACAGGCTTGCCATGCGCTTGTATTCGGGTTCAATCCGGCAGGCAGGAACGGAAGAAAAAGTTGCCGTTCAAAATAAAGTAGAGCGTCCTGCCATAAAATTGGAAACAGTATCCTCGGCGCAGACGGTGGAAACTCCGACAGAAAAGCCGCAACCCGCAGATGAAAAGCCGGAGATAGAACCGCGCCCGCAATATTCCGCAGGCGTGCAGCTCACCCTGCTTGACCTCTGGGGGATGACGGAAGAGGTCAGCCAACCGAAAACCTCCAAAAAGAAAAAGACGGTGAAAAAGGCAGTTACGGCAAAGTCCACTCCGCCCAAACCGAAAGTCACGGTTACACCGACAGCTCCAACTGCAAAACCCGCAATGGAGAATAAGGAGGTGAAAGCGGAGAACACCGCCAAGCCTGCCGACCCGGACGACATCTATGCCACACTGGACTGGGATACCAATCCTCCCATCAACGGTTTCTATGAAATGATGATGGGTTTGACGCCGGAGCGTAGGAAAGAACTTCGGGAACTGGCAAGGCAGCATAACGAGAAACAAGTGGCGGAAAAGACGGAAGTGAAAGCCGTGCCGGAAACTTCCCGTGAGCAGCCACGACAGGAGGAAACACAGCCGGAGGCAGTCGCCGCACCTGCCGTTACAGATACCCCATCGGAAGCGGTGGGGACTTTCCTTTTCCCCGACATCGAAGCGGAAAAGCCGAAGGAGGAAGTCGTGGACCTTTCTCCGCGTGCCTACCACCGCACGCCGGAGATGCACCTGCGCGAAGGGTCGCTGGTGGCTGACCGGGGGCGTCATAACATCGGCTACCTGAAAGACATCACGCCATACGGGGCGACATTCCAGCCGCTCGACCTGAAAGGATACCAGAAGGAAAAGGCGTTGTTGTATGTGTCGCTGCGTGACGCCTACGAGCGTCTGTACCGTTATGAATCGCTCCGGCGCGAGGCAAATGTTCCGTGGCGAGAGCATCTGAATACCTGTTACGATGAGTTTGTCATGCGCTACGGCAACCTCAACGCCAAGCAGAACGTGAAGTTAGTGATGATGGATGCGGGCGGGCGCGACATCCTTTCGCTGGAACGGATGGAAAACGGAAAGTTCGTCAAGGCGGACATCTTCGAGCATCCTGTTTCCTTCGCGGTGGAGAGCCATGCCAACGTAGGCTCTCCCGAAGAAGCCCTGTCTGCGTCGCTCAACAAATATGGTACGGTCAATCTCGACTATATGCGGGAGATAACCGACAGCACGGCGGAGGATTTGCTCACTGCCCTGCAAGGGCGCATCTACTACAATCCGCTCGTGACCGGTTACGAAATCAAAGACCGTTTCATCGCCGGAAATGTCATAGAGAAAGCGGAACGCATAGAGGCATGGATGGGTGACAATCCCGAAAATGAGCGTATGCCGGAGGTGAAGCAGGCGTTGGAGGCTCTGAAAGATGCCGAGCCGCAGCGCATCGCCTTCGAGGATCTGGACTTCAATTTCGGGGAACGCTGGATTCCGACGGGTGTCTATGCCGCCTACATGAGCCGGCTGTTCGACACGGAGGTGAAAATCGCCTATTCCGCAAGCATGGACGAGTTTTCGGTGGTGTGCGGCTACCGCACCATGAAAATCACGGACGAGTTTCTGGTGAAGGGGTATTACCGGAACTATGACGGTATGCACCTCCTAAAACACGCCCTGCACAACACCTGCCCTGACATGATGAAGTCCATCGGCAAGGACGAGCATGGCAACGACATCAAGATGCGCGACAGCGAGGGAATACAACTCGCCAACGCCAAGATTGACGAGATACGAAACGGCTTCTCCGAATGGCTCGAAGAGCAGTCGCCGCAGTTCAAGGAGCGGCTTGTGACGATGTATAACCGCAAGTTCAACTGTTTCGTGCGCCCGCGCTACGACGGCTCCCATCAGACCTTTCCCGACCTCAACCTGAAAGGGCTGGCAAGCCGGGGTATCAAGAGCGTCTATCCCTCACAGATGGATTGCGTCTGGATGTTGAAACAGAACGGCGGCGGAATTTGCGACCACGAGGTGGGAACCGGTAAGACGCTGATAATGTGCATCGCCGCGCATGAGATGAAGCGTCTGAATTTGGCACACAAGCCGATGATTATCGGGCTGAAAGCCAACGTTGCGGAGATTGCAGCCACCTATCAGGCGGCATATCCCAACGCACGTATTCTGTACGCTTCGGAGAAGGACTTTTCGACCGCCAACCGTGTGCGCTTCTTCAATAATATAAAGAACAACGACTACGATTGCGTCATCATGTCGCACGACCAGTTCGGCAAGATACCGCAGTCGCCGGAATTGCAGCAGCGCATCCTGCAAGCAGAGCTTGACACGGTGGAGGAAAACCTCGAAGTGCTACGGCAGCAGGGAAAGAACGTGTCGCGGGCGATGCTGAAAGGATTGGAGAAGCGCAAGCACAACCTTGAAGCGAAGCTGGAGAAGGTGGAACACGCCATAAAGTCACGCACGGACGACGTGGTGGATTTCAAGCAGATGGGCATCGACCACATCTTCATAGATGAGAGCCACCAGTTCAAGAATCTGACTTTCAACACGCGCCACGACCGTGTGGCGGGATTGGGAAACAGCGAGGGAAGCCAGAAGGCACTTAACATGCTCTTTGCCATACGCACCATACAGGAGCGCACAGGAAAAGACTTGGGTGCGACCTTCCTCTCCGGCACGACTATCAGCAACTCACTGACTGAATTGTACCTGCTGTTCAAGTACCTGCGCCCGAAGGAGCTGGAACGGCAGGACATAAGGTGTTTCGACGCTTGGGCGGCGATATTTGCCAAGAAGACGACGGATTTTGAATTTAACGTGACGAACAATGTGGTCCAGAAGGAGCGTTTCCGCTACTTCATCAAAGTGCCGGAGCTTGCCGCCTTCTATAATGAAATCACGGACTACCGCACGGCGGAGGATGTGGGCGTTGACCGTCCTGCCAAGAACGAGATACTGCACCATATACCGCCCACGCCGGAACAGGAGGACTTCATACAGAAACTGATGCAGTTCGCCAAGACGGGCGATGCCACCTTGTTGGGCAGGCTGCCGCTTTCGGAAACGGAAGAAAAGGCGAAGATGCTCATCGCCACGGACTATGCCCGGAAAATGGCACTCGACATGCGCATGATAGACCCGAATTACGAAGATCATCCCGACAACAAAGCGAGTCACTGTGCCAAGATGATCGCGGAGTATTATCAAAAATACGACGCCCAGAAAGGCACGCAGTTCGTTTTCTCTGATTTGGGGACATACCAGCCGGGCGACGGGTGGAACGTCTATTCGGAAATCAAGCGCAAACTGACGGAGGACTACGGTATACCGCCAAGCGAGGTGCGCTTCATTCAGGAGTGCAAGACCGACAAGGCGCGGAAGGCGGTGATAGACGCCATGAACGCCGGGACGGTGCGTGTGCTGTTCGGCTCTACCTCTATGCTCGGAACGGGTGTGAACGCCCAGAAACGGTGTGTGGCTATCCATCATCTCGATACGCCGTGGCGACCGTCCGACTTGCAACAGCGTGACGGACGCGGAGTTAGGGCAGGTAATGAGATTGCCAAACATTTCGCCGGGAACAACGTGGATGTAATCATCTACGCGGTGGAGAAGTCACTGGACAGCTACAAGTTCAACCTCCTGCACTGCAAGCAGACTTTCATAAGCCAGCTCAAAAGCGGTGCGATGGGTGCGCGTACCATCGACGAGGGGGCAATGGACGAAAAATCGGGCATGAATTTCTCGGAATACATGGCGTTGCTCTCCGGCAATACCGACCTGTTGGACAAGGCGAAACTGGAAAAGCGGATCGCATCGCTCGAAGGGGAACGCAAGTCGTTCAACAAGGGCAAGCGTGATTCGGAGTTCAAGCTGGAGTCAAAGACCGGCGAGTTGCGCAACAACACGGCTTTCATAGATGCCATGACGGAGGACTGGAACCGCTTCCTGTCGGTGGTGCAGACCGACAAGGAGGGCAACCGCCTTAATATAATAAAGGTGGACGGAGTGGATTCCGCCGATGAGAAGGTCATCGGAAAGCGTTTGCAGGAGATAGCCAAGAATGCCACGACCGGAGGGTTGTACACGCAGGTCGGTGAACTTTACGGTTTTCCGATAAAGGTGGTGAGCGAAAGGATACTCAAAGAGGGATTGGAGTTCACCGACAACCGCTTCGTGGTCGAGGGGAACTACAAGTACACCTACAACAACGGGCATCTGGCGATGGCTGACCCGTTGGCCGCCGCCCGCAACTTCCTCAACGCGATGGAGAGGATACCCTCCATCATCGACCAGTACAAGGCGAAGAACGAGGTGCTGGAGATGGAGATACCGCAGTTACAGGAGATAGCGGGTAAGGTGTGGAAGAAGGAGGACGAGCTGAAGCAGTTGAAGTCCGAACTTGCCGCCCTTGACCGAAAAATTCAGCTGGAGCTTGCGCCACCCACGCCCGAAGTCGCAGAAAAGGAGAATGAAGGGCAACAGCTCAAGCCGGAAGCGGAAGATGTGAGGAACAGGCAGGCGCAATATCCCGAAAATGCACCGCCGCAGATACGCAGTCCGGCGGATAGTATCGTTGCCAACCATGTCATAATCGGGCGTCCGGGACTGTATGCCAAGGAGGAAACCCGGTCCAAAGGATTGAAAATATAACCTAAGGAATTTTATCTGAAGTATTAATAAGGGCTATCCCAAAAGGTCTAAAAGTAAATTTTATCCTTTCTGCAAGTATCTATAGGATGGCAACTGCATTTTTTTCTTTTTGGGCAGCCCTTATTAAAATTTATTCTTATTTTAGGTTATATACATTCATGTCCATTTATGTAAAAAATTCCTGCTGACCTTGTTTATGTCTTGTCAGTCACCATTTGCAAAACCATATTTGACCCTCAAAGAGGCTGAATTTGATAAGTAACTTGCTACATACTCATAATAAGGAGCTAAATAGAACACGAATGGGAAATACACAAATGCTAAACTAAAGAAGATATTGGCCAAAATAAACGCTATACCGAGAGAGAAACTTGATTTTTCAACTTCCTAAAACGGTGTTGTTCAAACATTTCTACTTATTTGTACTTGCCAGTTGAACCTACGCTTCCCTAATAAAATGTCTATGGTAAAAAGTTAAAAAATCCTCCCACTTTTGTTAGATATATTTTTTTGTGTAATTTTGTAATCGTTATGCGGCAGTAATAATATACATATTAATACGAGTTAGTAATCCTGTAGTTCTCATATGCTACGAGGAGGTATTAAAAGGTGCGTTTCGACAATGCATCTACTGTAGTATATTATTGCTTAATCCAAATGAATATTATAAATTTAGGAATTCTTGCTCACATTGATGCAGGAAAAACTTCCGTAACCGAGAATCTGCTGTTTGCCAGTGGAGCAACGGAAAAGTGCGGCCGTGTGGATAATGGTGACACCATAACGGACTCTATGGATATAGAGAAACGTAGAGGAATTACTGTCCGGGCTTCTACGACATCTATTATCTGGAATGGAGTGAAATGCAATATCATTGACACTCCGGGACACATGGATTTTATTGCGGAAGTGGAGCGGACATTCAAAATGCTTGATGGAGCAGTCCTCATCTTATCCGCAAAGGAAGGCATACAAGCGCAGACAAAGTTGCTGTTCAGTACTTTACAAAAGCTGCAAATCCCGACAATTATATTTATCAATAAGATTGACCGTGCCGGTGTGAATTTGGAGCGTTTGTATATGGATATAAAAACAAATCTGTCGCAAGATGTCCTGTTTATGCAAACTGTTGTCGATGGATCGGTTTATCCGGTTTGCTCCCAAACATATATAAAGGAAGAATACAAAGAATTTGTATGCAACCATGACGACGATATATTAGAACGATATTTGGCGGATAGCGAAATTTCACCGGCTGATTATTGGAATACGATAATCGCTCTTGTGGCAAAAGCCAAAGTCTATCCGGTGCTACATGGATCAGCAATGTTCAATATCGGTATCAATGAGTTGTTGGACGCCATTTCTTCTTTTATACTTCCTCCGGCATCAGTCTCAAACAGACTTTCAGCTTATCTCTATAAGATAGAGCATGACCCCAAAGGGCATAAAAGAAGTTTTCTTAAAATAATTGACGGAAGTCTGAGACTTCGAGACGTTGTAAGAATCAACGATTCGGAAAAATTCATCAAGATTAAAAATCTAAAGACTATTTATCAGGGCAGAGAGATAAATGTTGATGAAGTGGGTGCCAATGATATCGCGATTGTAGAAGATATAGAAGATTTTCGAATCGGAGATTATTTAGGTGCTAAACCTTGTTTGATTCAAGGATTATCTCATCAGCATCCCGCTCTCAAATCCTCCGTCCGGCCAAATAAGCCCGAAGAGAGAAGCAAGGTGATATCCGCTCTGAATACATTGTGGATTGAAGACCCGTCTTTGTCCTTTTCCATAAACTCATATAGTGATGAATTGGAAATCTCGTTATATGGTTTGACCCAAAAGGAAATCATACAGACATTGCTGGAAGAACGATTTTCCGTAAAGGTCCATTTTGATGAGATCAAGACTATCTACAAAGAACGACCTATAAAAAAGGTCAATAAGATTATTCAGATCGAAGTACCACCCAACCCTTACTGGGCCACAATAGGGCTGACTCTTGAACCCTTACCGTTAGGGGCAGGGTTGCAAATCGAAAGTGACATCTCCTATGGTTATCTGAACCATTCTTTTCAAAATGCCGTTTTTGAAGGGATTCGTATGTCTTGCCAATCTGGTTTACATGGATGGGAAGTGACAGATCTGAAAGTAACTTTTACTCAAGCCGAGTATTATAGCCCGGTAAGTACACCTGCTGATTTCAGACAGCTGACCCCTTATGTCTTCAGGCTGGCTTTGCAACAGTCAGGTGTGGACATTCTCGAACCGATGCTCTGTTTTGAGTTGCAGATACCCCAAGTAGCGAGTTCCAAAGCTATTACAGATTTGCAAAAACTGATGTCTGAGATTGAAGACATCAGTTGTAATAATGAGTGGTGTCATATTAAAGGGAAAGTTCCATTAAATACAAGTAAAGACTATGCCTCAGAAGTAAGTTCGTACACTAAGGGCTTAGGCATTTTTATGGTTAAGCCATGTGGGTATCAAATAACAAAAGACGGTTATTCTGATAATATCCGCATGAACGAAAAAGATAAACTTTTATTCATGTTCCAAAAATCAATGTCATTAAAATAATGGAGCGGTCAGGAAATTTCTATAAGGCAATACGGTTGGGATATATACTTATCTCCATTCTTATCGGATGTATGGCATATAATAGCCTCTATGAATGGCAGGAGATAGAAGCATTAGAACTTGGCAATAAAAAAATAGACGAGCTCCGAAAAGAAATAAACAATATCAATATTCAAATGATAAAATTTTCTCTATTGGGTGAAACAATACTGGAATGGAACGATAAAGATATCGAGCATTACCATGCACGGCGTATGGCAATGGACAGTATGCTCTGCCGTTTCAAGGCCACCTATCCAGCAGAGCGCATCGATAGTGTGCGCAGTCTTTTAGAGGATAAGGAACGACAGATGTTCCAGATAGTCCGGTTAATGGATGAACAACAATCTATTAACAAGAAGATAGCCAATCAAATTCCGGTTATTGTACAGAAAAGTGTGCAGGAACAGTCCAAAAAGCCAAAACGAAAAGGTTTCTTAGGCATATTCGGCAAAAAAAAGGAAGTAACTCCAGCAGTATCAACCACTATCCTTCATTCGGTCAATAGAAACGTAATCAGCGAACAGAAAGTGCAGGATCGCCAATTGTCGGAACAAGCCGACAGCCTTGCAGCTCGTAATGCAGAACTTAACAGACAACTGCAAGAATTGATTTGCCAAATAGAAGAAAAGGTACAAACCGAACTGCAAAGCCGGGAAAACGAAATAGTTGCCATGCGTGAAAAGTCATTTATGCAAGTAGGCGGTTTAATGGGATTCGTTCTTCTATTGTTGTTAATTTCCTACATCATCATACATCGTGATGCAAAAAGCATTAAACAATACAAGCACAAGACAACTGATTTGATAAGGCAACTGGAACAATCCGTACAACGGAACGAGGCACTGATAACGTCAAGGAAGAAGGCGGTACATACTATCACCCATGAACTGCGCACACCGCTGACAGCAATAACAGGCTATGCCGGACTGATACGGAAAGAACAGTGTGAGGATAAGTCCGGGCAGTATATCCAAAACATACTGCAATCCTCCGACCGTATGCGGGATATGCTTAACACTTTGCTTGACTTCTTCCGCCTGGACAACGGCAAGGAACAGCCCCGTCTGTCACCCTGCCGGATTTCAGCAATCACGCACACACTTGAAACGGAGTTCATGCCTGTTGCCGTGAACAAAGGGCTGTCCTTGTCCGTGAAGACTGGACACGATGCCATTGTATTGACCGACAAAGAGCGAATAATACAAATCGGGAATAACCTGCTGTCAAACGCTGTCAAGTTCACAGAAGAAGGCGGTGTTTCTTTGATTACTGAATATGATAATGGAGTTCTGACACTGGTCGTTGAAGATACAGGTACAGGCATGACAGAAGAGGAACAGAAACAAGCGTTCGGTGCGTTTGAACGTCTATCAAATGCCGCCGCAAAGGAGGGTTTCGGGCTTGGGCTTGCCATAATGCGTAATATTGTGTCGATGCTTGGCGGAACAATCCGTTTAGACAGCAAGAAAGGGAAAGGCAGTCGTTTCACAGTTGAAATTTCTATGCAGGAAGCTGAAGAACAGCTTGGATATACAAGCAATACACCTGTTTATCATAACAATAAATTCCATGATGTTGTCGCCATTGACAATGATGAGGTATTACTTCTGATGCTGAAAGAGATGTATTCCCAAGAAGGAATACACTGCGACACTTGCACCGATGCTGCGGCACTGATGGAAATGATACGCCAGAAAGAATACAGCCTGTTGCTGACAGACTTGAATATGCCCGATATAAACGGTTTCGAATTGCTGGAACTGTTGCGTTCGTCCAACGTGGGCAATTCACCAACAATCCCGGTGGTTGTGGCAACCGCTTCGGGCAGTTGTAACAAAGGGGAACTATTGGCAAAAGGCTTTGCCGGATGCCTGTTCAAACCGTTCTCCATATCGGAACTGATGGAGGTTTCCGACAGGTGTGCCATAAAAGCGACACCGGACGGGAAACCGGACTTTTCCGCCTTATTGTCCTATGGCAATGAAGCCGTCATGCTGGAAAAGTTGATAACTGAAACAGAAAAGGAAATGCAGGCGGTACGGGATGCAGCAAAAGAAAAAGACCTGCAAAAGCTGGATTCCCTGATCCACCACCTGCGCAGTTCGTGGGAGGTGCTCCGTGCCGACCAACCGCTGAATGTACTTTACGGATTGCTTCGTGGCGATGCTCTCCCGGATGGTGAAGCGTTAAGCCATGCCGTGACTGCCGTGCTGGATAAGGGAGTGGAAATAATACGGTTGGCAGAAGAGGAAAGGAGAAAATACGAAGATGAATAAGACAAAAATAATTGTGGTGGAAGACAACATCGTGTATTGCGAATATGTCTGCAATATGCTGTCACGGGAGGGCTACCGCAATATGAAGGCTTACCACCTCTCAACCGCGAAGAAACATCTGCAACAGGCAACAGATAATGATATCGTGGTTGCCGACCTGCGTCTGCCTGACGGCAGTGGCATAGACCTTTTGTGCTGGATGCGAAAGGAGGGAAAGATGCAGCCCTTCATCATTATGACCGACTACGCCGAAGTTAATACCGCCGTGGAAAGCATGAAACTCGGCTCGATAGACTATATTCCCAAACAGCTTGTGGAGGATAAACTTGTCCCCCTGATCCGTTCCATACTGAAAGAACGTCAGGCAGGACAACGCCGTATGCCTATATTCGCCCGTGAAGGTTCCGCCTTTCAGAAAATCATGCACCGCATAAGGCTGGTAGCCGCCACCGATATGAGCGTGATGATATTTGGTGAGAACGGCACGGGCAAGGAGCATATTGCCCACCTGTTGCATGACAAGAGCAAACGTGCAGGCAAGCCATTTGTGGCGGTGGACTGCGGTTCACTCTCCAAAGAGCTTGCACCGTCGGCTTTCTTCGGACACGTCAAAGGTGCATTTACAGGTGCGGACAATGCCAAGAAAGGATATTTCCATGAGGCGGAAGGCGGCACGTTGTTTCTGGACGAGGTAGGAAACCTCGCGTTGGAAACCCAACAGATGTTGCTCCGTGCCATACAGGAGAGGCGGTATCGCCCGGTCGGAGACAAGGCAGACCGGAATTTCAATGTCCGCATCATCGCTGCTACCAATGAAGATTTGGAGGTATCGGTGAATGAAAAGCGTTTTCGGCAGGATCTTCTGTACCGCCTGCACGACTTCGGGATAACCGTTCCTCCGTTGCGTGACTGTCAAGAAGACATTATGCCGCTGGCAGAGTTCTTCCGTGATATGGCAAACAGAGAGCTGGAGTGTAGCGTGAGCGGGTTCAGTTCCGAAGCACGTAAAGCGTTGCTGACACACGCATGGCCGGGCAACGTGCGGGAACTTCGGCAGAAAGTTATGGGTGCTGTATTGCAGGCGCAGGAAGGTGTTGTCATGAAAGAGCATCTGGAACTTGCCGTGACGAAACCGACCTCTACTGTCAGCTTCGCCTTGCGCAATGACGCGGAGGATAAGGAGCGGATATTGCGTGCGTTGAAACAGGCAAACGGCAACCGGAGTGTCGCCGCAGAACTGCTCGGCATAGGCAGGACAACACTATACAGCAAACTTGAAGAGTATGGACTTAAATATAAATTCAAGCAATCATAGCCCGTAATTCACTGAATTTGGCTATCTTTGCATAACATTTGAGAAAAACGGCGATTGGCAGGAGCTTTTCGCCGCCAACATATAGGATAAGACCGCAAGGCGTTTCAAGCGAAAATCTGGTAAATTGGAACTACGGAGACGATTGCGTGATGCTTATGCTATGCTTACGCATAGCGTGCATTCACGTACTCTCCGTAAAGGCTTTACCAGAGCCATCGCTTGAAGGTAGTGTGAATTGCACGCTACTTTTTTACCCTTGCCTAACGAAAGGAAACGATTATGGGTAAAGTTCAGATTCTCGCCGTACTGACGATGGACGGATGTCTTTCTTCAGAGTTATATGATAAAGCACATCAGGATTTGTGCCTTGACCGTTGCGGTCTTGATGAAATCAGGAAGAAAGCCTTTTACCGTGTGACACCGGACTATTCCATTTCAATGCTGCACGAATGGAGAAAAGACTGCACAAACATCCGTTACCTCGCGGAAGCCACACCGGACACGGCAGACTATATAAACGGACTGCTGCGGATGCACGCTGTGGATGAAATCATACTATACACCGTTCCTTTCATATCCGGAAGCGGACGACATTTTTTTAAGTCGGCTCTGCCAGAGCAACACTGGACGCTTTCCTCTTTGAAAAGCTATCCCAACGGTGTATGTCGCATTATCTATATCCTTGATAAAAAAGCAAGATAGCCAAAATGTGCGGCAAGCATACATTTCTATTTTCAGGAATAGAATAAATGTTCCGATTACAAACAATTTAAGTCGGAGATAATTTGTCCTTGTGAAAAAATACTGAATTTTATACCTCTGAAATCCAGCACTTTGTAAAATTGAGTGTTGGATTTTTTATTTTCTGCCGCGTTTTTTGCCAATTATATTCATGTGCGCACGCAGAAAACAAAGTGTAATTTTCAAAATTGACAGAACCATGAATTATTTCTTGCTGGCGGAAACCGACTTTTTCCGCCTGATAAACGAAGCCGGCGACTGCAATATGGAAACGGCATACACGGCTTTCGCCACCCAAGTGATCGAACTGTGCAACGGCGGCATGGACATGAACCTTACCGTCATCGCGCTTGCCTACATCGAAATCGAGTTGCAGCACCATCCCGTACGTAATCTGTCAGAAGAAAAAAGAGAGATTGCCGCCTACGTCAGCAAGGCTCTGTCTTTCGTAAGAAAGATGCAGAAATTCCTTGCCACGCCCCAAGTGCCACCACTAATATCCGCCAACAACGCAACAGAAACCACCGCCAGCCTTCTTCAATGGACGGGCAATGCCATCGACCTCGTGGAACTTATCTACGGCATAGACGTGATGGGCTGCATCAACAACGGCAATATGCCGCTCAAACAGCTCGCCCCACTTCTCTATAAGATATTCGGGGTTGATTCTAAAGACTGCTACCGCTTCTACACTGATATCAAACGCCGGAAGAACGAAAGCCGCACCTATTTCATTGACAGGATGCAGGAAAAACTGAACGAGAGAATGTTGCGTGATGAGGAGTTGGAGCGGATGAGAAAATAAAAAAATATCCATTACATATGAGAAGACAGGAATACTCGTATCCTGTCTTTTTATTTTCATTTAATTATATATTAATTAGCACAATATATGTGAGTTTTTCATTCCTATAAGGACAAATTTCAGAAACGTATGTCTGGTAAATTATTGAGTCATCATAGTATGAACATATATCATTACTAAAAACAATGAAACAACTTCCATAAGATTGTGGTTGTAAAAATCGCCATTTAATAGCCCGTTTTTTTTGTAAAATTCGCCAATTAAAAAAATATGATTATCTTTGCATTATATTTTATAAGGTATGGAAACAGTAAATAGAATACTTCAAGAGAAGATTACAGCACGAATCGCGCCCAATAAAGCAGTACTGATTTTTGGTGCTCGCCGTGTTGGTAAAACGGTAATGATGCGTAAAATTGTGGACAACTATTCAGGTAGGACGATGATGCTCAACGGCGAAGACTACGACACATTAGCACTATTGGAGAATCGCTCAATAGCCAATTATCGGCATTTATTGGATGGTATTGATTTGCTGGCTATTGATGAGGCACAGAACATACCACAAATCGGTAGTATTCTGAAGTTGATAGTTGATGAAATACCGGGAATAAGTGTCTTGGCAAGTGGTTCTTCGTCATTCGATTTGCTGAATAAGACTGGTGAACCGTTGGTCGGCCGCAGTACGCAATTTCTCCTTACACCATTCTCGCAACGGGAAATCGCACAGACGGAAACGGCACTTGAAACCCGCCAGAACCTCGAAGCGCGCTTGATTTACGGTTCCTATCCCGAAGTAGTAATGATGGAGAACTATGAACGTAAAACAGACTACCTACGTGATATTGTCGGTGCATACCTGCTTAAAGATATCTTAGCAATTGACGGCTTAAAAAATTCGAGCAAGATGCGCGATCTACTGCGATTGATAGCTTTTCAGTTGGGCAGCGAAGTTTCTTACGAAGAGTTAGGTAAACAACTCGGCATGAGCAAGACGACCGTTGAAAAATACCTCGACCTATTGGAAAAGGTCTTCGTTATCTATCGTCTGGGGGCTTATTCGCGTAACCTACGCAAGGAGGTTACAAAAGCTGGCAAGTGGTACTTCTACGACAACGGCATTCGCAATGCCATTATCGGGGCTTTCTCACCGCTGGCCATTCGGCAGGATGTCGGTGCGCTGTGGGAGAACTACATCATCGGAGAGCGGCGCAAAGCGAACTTCAATGAGGGACTGCACAGGGAGTTCTATTTCTGGCGCACCTACGACAAACAGGAAATCGACCTGATTGAGGAGAGTGCCGACAGTCTTACCGCCTTGGAGTTCAAGTGGGGAAATAAAATGCCGGCCGCACCGAAAGCCTTCCAAGAAGCCTATCCCTATGCCGAGTTTCATGTGGTAAATCGGGAGAATTATTTGGAGTTCGTATAATCAATAAATTACGTATATGGAAACAAAACTACAATCCAAACAGCAATATCCGCGGTTTATCCAAAATAAACCGTGTGGTATTGACAAATTCGATGGAGGTTCGCAAGAAAGGTTGGCAAAAACTATTGCTCGCCATTTTTGTCAGAATGATTCATTGGATGAGGAATGTACTTTACCTCGAATTATCGGCATCGAAGGTATTTGGGGATCTGGAAAATCCAACGTGGTTAAAATGTTGGAACGTGAATTATCAGACGACTATTACTTTTTTGAGTATGACGCATGGGGACATCAAGAGGACTTGCAACGCCGCTCTATATTGGAATTGCTTACAAGCAAACTTATTGATGATGGTATCCTATCTGGAAATGCAACAATAAAAGTCAAAGGTGGAGGTACGAAAACCGTATCATGGTCTGAAAAGCTGAAATATTTATTAGCCCGTAAAACGGAGACCGTAACCGAAAAATATCCCCTTATCAGTAATGGTATGGTTGCGGCATTTTTGGTTGCAGTTTTAACTCCGATATTTACATTTATTGCGTATGCAGTAAAACCTACACCCACAACATGGTGGTTTTCTTTATTGTCTATTATCATAGCTGCACTGCCAGTTCTTATTGCATTGTGCGTTTGGAAATGGGCATATAGCAAAGATCATAAATATGGATGGAGTTATATGTTAGCTATTTATCAAGATAAAGTCGAAAAGGACGTTTGCTATGAGACTTTGAGCGAAGACGAACCAACGGTTTACGAGTTCAAAACATGGATGCAAGACATTTCTGATTTTATCAAGGAAAAAGGACAACGTAAATTAGTCCTTGTTTTTGACAACATGGATCGTCTCCCCGCTGAAAAAGTAAAAGAATTATGGTCTTCTATCCATACGTTCTTCGCCGATAGCGGTTTTGAAAATGTTTGGGCTGTTATTCCTTTCGATGAAACACATTTAGCTTGTGCATTCGGAGATGAGACCGACGAACAAACGAAACAACTGACCAAGTATTTTATCAATAAAACTTTCCCTATTGTTTATCGTGTTGCTCCTCCTGTTATTACCGACTATCGAAGTATATTCAACAAACTGTTTGTTGAAGCATTTGGAGAAACAGAAAATGAAGCGAAAGAAACTATAAATCGGATATTCAGATTGGTAAATCCTAATGCCAATGTTAGGGAAATTATATCATATATCAATGAGATGGTCGCTCTTAAACAAGAGTGGTGTAACGAAATTTTGATGATAAACATAGCATTGTTCTGTTTGAAGAAGACGGATATTCTGGCAAATCCAGTAGAACAAATATTGTCCGGCGACTATCTGAATGGCATTCAAACAATAATTAACAATGATCTGCAAACACAACGCGAAATTGCAGCTTTGGTATATGGTGTCGATGTTGAAGATGCTCGACAAATTCCATTGAAAAAATATATTGAAGGCTGCATCAACGGAGAAGAAGACCACGACATAAATCAATATGCAGAGACTAATAAACAATTTGACACTGTATTAGAAGAAGTTATACAATGTATGGACAATGCGCTTATCGATAAGATTATACATTGTTTGCATAAATTAACTCGAAAGAGCGATGTTATTCTGCGTGTATGGCAAAGAATAGCACAATTGAAATTAAAAGAATCCATAGAGAAGCAGGTGTTCCCTGTCGAATACCAAGAACTGCTGTTGCATTTAGACACGGAAAGCCAAAACCATGTGATTGCTCAATTATATAAGAAGATAGTTCGGTTCAATGACTTCAATGGCGGCGACTATTTCAAAACGTTAGATGCAATAGACAGGTTTATTGCGCAAAATAAGTTGGCGTGCGATTTTACGTCATTGATTGAAGCAAAAACAGTCAAGCCAAATACATTTATCGATTATATTCAAGCTGCAAATGCAACAGATGCTGCCTATCGGGATAACGCGACAACTAAAGCATATAAATATTATCAAGTAGCAACAAATTCGGAGGCGCTCGATAATTATTTGGCAAACTTACTACCCGATAATTTCGACCATGCAGATATTGTAAAAACGTTAAAAGATAATTCTACCTATACGTTTCCAACGCTTTTGCAAGCGATCACGAATTGCATTGATGAACAGAATGTAAATAAAGATAATATAGGGGCTATATTTACAACCTATCGTTTATTGGCATCTGACGAAGAAAGACCTTTACCTGTAACGTTAGATTCAACCTACATAAATCAGTTGCATTCTGAATTAGAAACTGATGGCCGAAACATTAAAGAGTCTGGATATTACGATTTAGTCGCCATGCAATTGGCACATGGTCATTCCGTTTCCTTAATAGAGGGTGGAGATATAAAATATGTTGCAGAACTCATGGACTATTATGTGGATCATGGAGACTTATTAGTAAATAGTGTGGGATGGAATATACCGCTATTAAATGAAACACTACAATACATGGTAAATCATAAACTTGGCTATAAATTATTGCTCTCAGACATATTGCCCCAATTTGAAGATATTAAGAACAGAATAGGTGTAACGGATGAGGTATTTATCGAGCATTTAGCAGAGTGGAATACCGATTTGGATAAGTATATCACTAAGAACAATATTAAAGATGTAATTCCTGACGCATCTTTTTACGATTTGACCACTAAAATAAGCAATGTCCTGACCGATCATATCAATAAAATAGCGTTCGAAGCGTTGTCTGAAATAAGTGTTGATACATTATACGCCCAAAGAACAGCACATACATCATATTATTGGTTTGTCGCAATAAAACATTTACTGGCTAAAATCAAATCCTTGCCAGATAACTTGACTGAATTTGGCAAAAAGATTCTGATGGATATTGCTTCTGGAACTCAAAGTTTGAATCCTTTCCCTAATTGTTTCAAGAATATAGTTGAAAGATTGGATAAACGAAAAATTAAATCGACAGTTACCGATATAAGAAATGATTTCTGCATCGGTAAAAAGACTATCAATGCAATAAAGTTTCAATTTTTCGAAACATGGCTTAGATCGCATGGTAATTTGAAAAGTCAAGCTGGAGACGTTATTGATAAAATAGTGAAACCTGTAATTTCCGATGGGGCATGCCGTTCATTGATTCTGCAAAACAAAGATTTTTATATGGATTTAATAAATACAGCAGGGGATGATGCTTATGAATTGAAAAAGAGTCTCCGAAACCTCATACAAAAAGATTCAGATCCGCAATTGGTTAAATTTGTCAATTCGATAGATTCAGTACCTGAGGTTGAAACCGCGTAAGTATTTGTCTAACAAGTCCGAATTTTACGATTTTACCCGTCAGAACTGAAGTGCCCCCCAAAAAAATTGTATCCAACTTTTGGGGGTCACTTCAAACTTCGATAGGGATAATTTTCAATTTTGGGGACTTGTTAGACAGTCTCATTATCTGGTAGCAGTTTACACAGCACCGGATCGTTTTTGATACGCTCCAGTTCCTCCTGCACAATCTGCTTCACCTCTTCCTTGATGCGCCGGTAGTTCGCCTGCACCGTTTCCTTCATGCGGTCGTTGCCGTCCTCGTCCGTGAAGTTTGTAATGACGGGAATTTTCTTGTAGGCACTTTCTTCCCGTTTCACCTTTTCGGCATCCACCACAATCTCGCAATGAAAAATCTTCTGCTCGATACGCTCGTTGAAGTTGTCGGATACAGAACCGACAAACATTCCCTGCGTAAGCCCGGAAATCTTACTCGGTGGAATGAGCGCGTCCATCTGCGTGTTGATGGAGGTGGAAACATCCTGCCGGTTGATGGAGATGGACTGCCGTTTCTGCAACACCTTACCGAACCGCTCGGAGAGCGTCTTGGCTGTTTCCCCCACCACCTGACCGGAGAAAATATTGCCGACAGTGTTCATCACCACTTTCGCCTCTTTGTCCCCGTAGTCACGCACTAACTGGCTGAAATCCTGAAAGCCCAGACACACGGCAACCTTGTTGCTTCGGGCGGTAGCTATAAGATTGTCCAACCCTTTGAAGTATATTGTGGGCAACTCGTCGATGATGACCGATGACTTCAGCATCCCCTTCTTGTTGATGAGCTTCACGATACGGGAATTATACAGACCGAGTGCCGCACCGTAGATATTCTGACGGTCGGGATTGTTACCCACGCAGAGGATTTTCGGCTCTTCGGGATTGTTGATGTCCAGCGTAAACTCGCTGTCTGACATCACCCAGTAGAGCTGCGGTGAAATCATCCTCGAAAGCGGGATTTTTGCCGACGCTATCTGACCCATGAGCTGCTCCGCAGCCCCTCCAAGCCACGCATCCATGAACGGCGAAAGGTAGTTCTCCAGCTCCGGATAAGAGGTCAGTATCGGAAATATATCCTCGTAACGGCGGTTCAGAAACTCGATAGCATGGGGAAACGTGCAAAACTTCCCGTTCTGATAGATTTTGAGATACCAGATAATACTGGCAAACAGAATGATAGGTGACTCCACGAAGAAGTCGCCCTGCTTTTGCACCCACGTTTTATTGAGGTTGAGCATTATTGTGTAGGCACTCTCATAGGCATCCGTAATATCTTCCATAAAATCCGGGTGAATGGGATTGCACCGATGAGAGCGTCGCGGGTCGTCGAAGTTGATCACATAGAACTTCGGCTTTACCTTGTAGCCGTCCGGGTGGTTCAGCAAATGGTTGTAGGCAATAGTAGATAGGTCGGGATACTTGAAATCGTAGATGTATTGACTAAAGCCCTTTTCAATCTGTTGCTTGATAAAATTGTTTACCACGGCATAGGACTTGCCGCTGCCCGGCGTACCCAACACGATGGACGCACGGAAGGGATTAACTACATTGATCCAACCGTTGTTCCAGCGTTTCCTGTAATAGAAACGTGTCGGCAGATTGACCGAATACTCGCTTTCGATAAGCCTCGTTTCCTGCATGAAACTCTCGTTCTCGTTGTTGAAAACATCCTCCATCAAATTGTGTTTCAACAGGCGGCTCATCCACAGACCACCCATCAACAGGCAGACATAGCCCGTTCCAATGGTAAGGACATACAGTCCCGTCACCGCTTCAAGCGGCAGCGGCAGGGGCAGCAACCACCAGTTCAGGAAAAACAGCACGAACCCGACGGCAAATGCTGTCCAGATTCTCCCCCAAGTGATTTTCTCACCCTTGACACCCTTCGTACCCAGACAGGACAAGGCAAGCAAAAGGACGGAAAACAGCTTCGTGTAGAGAATGGAATGGAACAGCCCCGCCGTGCGGTCGAAGTTCAGAAGGATTTTGTCCACCACGCCGATGTTCACGCCCCACAGCCGGATGGCTTCGTAGCAGAACCAGTACACGTTCATGACCACTAAAATGATACTCACGGCACGCAGAAAATCCATGATTTTCGCCAATGCCCTCAAATCGTCTTCTTGTTGTGACATACATTGATTTTTTAATTGTTGATACTCTGATTACATACCCAAGCCCTTGCGTTTTTTCTTCTTTTTGCGCTTCATCGCCCGGATGAAAGCCTCTTCCTCGGCATCTACCGCCGGACCTTCGGGAGTGAGCAAGCCCATACCGCCCGATATATCTTCACTGTCGTAGGCGGTCTGCCCGTGTGCCTTGTCCGCAGCATCCACAGGGATGGATAGCGGTATCGGCGGTTGTCCGGCGTATGGCAGGGTGAAGTGTTCCTGCAAGGCATTCGCCGAAAGCTCCTTACCCATGCGCGAACCGTTCAGCACGCATCCCGTGCGGTGGTCGATGAAGGTAGCCCCATAGATGCGCCCTTCCTCTGTGTAGCGCAGTACGGTGTCGATGCCCTTCTCTTTGAGTTGGGATACAAATTTGTCCTTGTCATAAGTGCCTTGCAGCACGGAAAGGACGGTGCGTTTCGTCATGTCTGCCAGTTTCCTATCCTTGATTTCCGATTTGGAACGGACAAACTTCTTCTGTACGGCTTCATAGCCTGCGGACTTCCCGAAAAGCGAGGATTTGAACGGGTTGCCCACCTTGTTACCCTTGTCGTCCGTGACGGAATAGACCAGCCCGTGATACTCCCGTCCGCGCACGTTGCCCCTCGCTTCCTCCACCGTCATATTATATAAGGAAAGGAGCGCACGGTATTCGCCCATCGTCTGGAAACGGTACTGCCCATTCAGAGCCTTCACGGTGTTGCCTACCTGCTTCTTCACATCACCTGCCGATGCGGCCACCTTGCGCAACGGATTATCCAATCTCTGATTTTTACGTTCTGCCGGATGCAATCCGTACTTCTGTTCCAGTTCCCTGCGGATACGGTCGCTGCGGCGGTAGAGAAAATCCCGGTTGAGCCTTTTCCCGTTCTCGTCCACGTTGACCGTCACGATGTGCAGGTGGTGGCGGTCGATGTCCTCGTGCTTGAATACAAGATAAGGCTGGTTTCCGAAACCGAGTTTTTCCAGATACTCGCGGGCGATATTCTGCAACTCAATATCGGTCAGCACATCCTCCGGGTGCGGGTTGAGAGAGATATGCACCACCGGCTTCTCGATCTTCATCTGCGGTGGCAGGAAGGTGAGAAAACCCTCCATCGCCTTGCCTATGTCCACCGTTCCCGAACCGTCATTGTAGATGCGGTTGGTGGTGAGAAGCCGCCCCTGCGCCTCGTTAATCTTCTCCCCGTTGTAGGCAATCGCGCCGTACAACGAACTTCCTACACTGATTTTTGCGACCATTTTGCCTCCATTTCCCTTGAAAGTTCCACAATCCGGCGGCTCAGTTTCACGAGTTCGACGGTGTGTTGCTCTAATTTGTAGAGCAACGCCATCGCCTTTTTCTCTGAAAAATGCAGCCTCAGTTCCTTCACGACTTGGTTGTAATTCGTACCCACGGCACGGAATTGTGCATGAAAATCCGACAGTTTGGTGTAATAGTCCACCAACGTCTTGTCCACCTTCAGCACCTTGAACGGTTGCCCGAAGAAGTGCGCTTTGAGGAAAACAGACCGTGCATAGACACCCGATTTTCCGAACATGGCGAGGAAACGGTTGTGTTCCTCCTCGTTGAAACGGACGGTGTACCGGTACACCGCCGGATCAAGTTTGGGATTTCTCCCTGATTTGCTTTTCCTTTTCTCTTTCATATTACTTTGGATTTAGCGGATTGACGGCATAAGCCGCCGCTTCGGATTACAGCACCGCAGTTCTGAAAGGCTTCCCGACTTCGGAGGGAAAGCCCGCCCCCTGCAAGGGCAAGTGCTTTTCGTGGCTGCTCAAAATATTTTGAGCGGCTGAAAAGACATCTTGCTATGTTCAGGTGAACATAAAAATCCGTCAGGGGACGGATTGGGAAAATACCTTTCAGGACTCCGGGCCGCGCGTCATCGGCGAACCCTGCTGTCCGGGTGCAAAGTTACGCCCTTAAAGCGGTATCGGACAGATGCTTGACCCGGTCAATGACTGCCAACCGGCGCAACGTGCCGCCACTTGCCGGAGAAGTGATACAGGTTCCAAAATATACTTGTTTATTTGCAGCATGATTCAAGAAACGAACGATTTGAAGATATGATAAACGGAACATTCAAATACCCGGAAATCCGCTTCTTCGGATACTTGCCGAAACGGATACCCGAACCGTCGGAAACCCGGTTCTCCGACAATTCGGTGACGTATGGATTCAATGACTTCATGACGCAATGTCGTCAATCACCATTTGTCCGACGCACCGCTTCACCACAGAACCGGATACGCGACGACCCGCCTGCGTGTGTAGTCACGGAAGCGGATGGTGCGACAGCCAAATCCGTATGGAAACAGAAAAACAAATCATCAACAATTAAAATAAATGGAACTATGAGTAAGGAAATCTTCGTTGCATTCGCAACACAGAAAGGTGGCATCGGCAAATCCACTGTCACGGCACTTGCCGCCAGCTACCTGCACAACGTGAAAGGCTACAATGTCGCCGTCGTGGACTGCGACGACCCGCAGCACAGCATCCACGGGCTGCGCGAACACGAAATGGGGCTTATCGACAGCAGCACCTACTTCAAGGCTCTCGCTTGCGACCATTTCCGCCGGATCAAAAAGAACGCCTACACCATCGTCAAAAGCAATGCGGTGAACGCCCTCGACGATGCCGAGAGGATGATTGCCACTGAGGACGTGAAACCCGACGTGGTGTTCTTCGACATGCCCGGCACACTCCGAAGCAACGGCGTGATAAAGACGCTCTCGCAGATGGACTACATTTTCACTCCGCTGAGTGCCGACCGCTTTGTCGTGGAGAGTACCCTGAAATTCGTCACGATGTTCCGCGACAGGCTGATGACTACCGGACAGGCGAAAACAAAGGGGCTGCATCTGTTCTGGACGATGGTGGACGGCAGGGAGAGGAACGACTTGTACGGCATCTACGAGGAAGTGATAGCCGAAATGGGCTTTCCGGTACTTTCCACCCGCTTGCCCGACAGCAAGAAGTTCCGCCGTGACCTTTCGGAAGAGCGCAAGAGCGTTTTCCGCTCCACCATCTTCCCGATGGACACGGCACTGCTGAAAGGGAGTGGCATCCGGGAGTTTTCCGAAGAGATAAGCGACATCATCAGACCGCAGTGAGCATGGGCAGCAGGAAAGTGAACACGGAAGGCATCGACGAGGAACTGCTGTTAGCCTCCATCGGGCGGCGCACACAGGACGGGACACTGCGCCCCGCACAGGAAGTACCCGCAGCTGCACCGACCGAAGAGGACACCGCCGCACCGGAACCATCTCCTGTGCAACCCGTAACACGGGAAAAAGCGCAGAGGGAAAGTGGACGCCGGAAAAGGCAGGACGAGGACTACAACGAGCTATTCCTGCGCCGCAACGAGATAAAGACCCGCCAATGTGTCTATATCAGCCGTGACGTCCACGGCAAGATCCTCAGAATCGTGAACGACATCGCCGGAGGGGAAATCTCAGTAGGCGGATATGTGGATACCGTGCTGCGCCAGCATCTGGAACAGCACAAGGAGAGAATCAACGAACTGTACAAGAAACAACGTGAAGATCTGATTTGAAAATGGAAAAAGAAATGACACCGAATGAAAAAAGACCACAGCAAGACTGCGGAGGTATGTTTACCCAAGTGCAGGCGAGTGTGGAAATACTGTCGCCTGTCCCGGTAAGCGGCAAATGCAGTGAGAAGGACTATGAACGCCTGTTCATCCGCGACCCGGAAGTAAAGGCACGTGAGGGGAAGATGGCGTATGTGCGCCCGGAGTACCACGAGCGTATCATGCGTATCACCCGTGTAATCGGGCATGACCGGCTTACGCTGTCCGCTTACATCGACCATGTGCTGACGCACCACTTCAACCAGTGCGAAGATGCGATAAAGAGCCTTTATGCCCGAAATTACAATTCAGTATTCTAACCAAAAACGGAAGGATATGAATTACACAATCAGCATGACAGACATTCTGCTGGCGGTATCGGTCGGCTGCAACCTCTGGTTCCTGTTCCTGCTCCTTTACGAGCGCATCATGGACACGCGGATTGTCCGCTTCTTCAAGGGCATTGTCGGATTATGGCGGTCACTGGACGGGAATGAGGCTAAACGCATAGCGGCACACGAGGAAGTCCCTGCGGAAAAGGCGGACATCATCGGCAAGAGCCGTTTCAGGATGGCATCCACCCGGACAACCGCTGCCATACCGACGCAAGAAGCCGCCACTATTGAAAAAGGCATTGAGCTGTCGGAGGAAGAGGCTACTTTTGACGACGGAAAAACGGGAAACGCATCCCGCCCGGCACAAGTCCCGGAGGAAAAACTCGATGAGACCTTCACGAGCATACCGCCGGAGGAACTGGGATACGGGGACGACGAACCGGAAGAGGACGCCTCGGACACGCCACGGGCTTCGGGCAGCAGCTTTGACGAGATTGACGACGCCTGCAAGACCGCCAAAAACCCGGACGCGACACAGGCGGAACGTGAAAAGGCGGCTAAGGTGTTCACCGACATGGAGGGCACGGAGTTGTACGAGAAAATGATGGAAGGCTCTTCGGAGATAGGCATCCGCATCAAGGGGCTTATCGAGATTCGGCTGAAGAAATCTGAAAAGGAGTTCGTCGTGCCGGACAACATCGAGGAGTTCGACATTCGCAACTATGTATGACAACAATAAAAGAAATGAACATGAAAGAATGACATCAACCCACGCGGCGAGGAAACGCAAGGCGCATCCCCATCCGCAACGGACACGCCCACGTCCGTGGAAACAAACGGGCATCCACTAAAACCAAAGTAAAGAAACAAAGTATCAACCGCCCGACAAAGGACCATCCACCCTTTTGACGGCAAAAAACAAGAACAGTTTATGAACAAGAACATCTTGAAAAACAGAAAAGCAATCCTCTCCGCGGCACTTGTCATCGCCGCAACCGCCTCCGCTTTCGCGCAGGGAAACGGCATCGCGGGCATCAACGAAGCCACCTCTATGGTGAGTTCTTATTTCGACCCCGGAACTAAACTGATATACGCCATCGGTGCAGTCGTCGGGCTTATCGGGGGCGTAAAAGTGTACGGCAAGTTTTCATCGGGCGACCCCGACACCAGCAAGACAGCCGCCTCGTGGTTCGGCGCGTGCATCTTCCTGATTGTTGCCGCCACCATCCTGCGCTCATTCTTCCTTTAATAAATAATGTATGGCTGAATACCCAATCAACAAGGGTATCGGCCGTCCGGTAGAGTTCAAGGGCTTGAAGGCACAGTACCTCTTCATCTTCTGCGGAGGTCTGCTGGCTCTCTTCGTCCTGTTCGTCATCCTCTACATGGTCGGTATCGACCAGTGGATATGTATCGGCTTCGGCGCGGCATCGTCCTCCCTCCTTGTATGGCAGACCTTCGCGCTGAACGCCCGGTACGGTGAACACGGGCTGATGAAATTAGGAGCGGCACGGAGCCATCCCCGATACCTTATCAACCGGCGGCGGATAACCCGTCTGTTCAAACGACAACGAAAGGAAGAAAGACAATGAGGAATACATCGAAAATGACAACACTGGAAAACAGGTTCCCACTTTTAGCGGTGGAGCATGGCTGCATCATCTCAAAGGACGCCGACATCACGGTGGCTTTCGAGGTGGAACTACCGGAACTTTACACCGTGACGGGTGCGGAGTACGAGGCGATACACAGTTGCTGGTGCAAGGCTATCAAGGTGCTGCCGGACTACTCCGTCGTCCACAAACAGGACTGGTTCATCAAGGAACGCTACAAACCGGAGCTTCAGAAGGACGACATGAGCTTTTTAAGCCGCTCTTTCGAGCGTCACTTCAACGAGCGTCCGTACCTGAAACACACCTGCTACCTCTACCTGACCAAGACAACAAAGGAGCGTAACCGGATGCAGAGCAATTTCAGCACGCTGTGCCGGGGACATATCATCCCGAAGGAGCTGGACAGGGAAACCACGACCAAGTTCTTGGAAGCCTGCGAACAGTTCGAGCGCATCATGAACGACAGCGGGCTTGTCAGGCTGCGCCGCCTCTCCACCGATGAGATTGTGGGTACTGAGGGAAAGACGGGACTTATTGAACGCTACTTCTCGCTCATGCCGGAAGGTGACACCACCTTGCAGGACATCGAGCTTTCGGCAAGGGAGATGCGCATCGGCGACAACCGCCTGTGTCTGCACACCCTCTCCGACGCGGAAGACCTGCCGGGCAAGGTGGCTACCGACACCCGTTACGAGAAGCTCTCCACCGACCGGAGTGACTGCCGACTGTCATTCGCCTCCCCGGTGGGGCTTCTGCTCTCCTGCAACCATATCTACAACCAGTATGTGCTGATAGACAACAGTGAGGAAACCTTGCAGAAGTTCGAGAAGTCCGCCCGTAACATGCAGTCGCTATCTCGCTATTCAAGGAGCAACAGCATCAACCGCGAGTGGATAGACCAATACCTGAACGAAGCCCATTCCTACGGACTGACCTCGGTACGGGCACACTTCAACGTCATGGCGTGGAGCGACGATGCGGAGGAACTGAAGCATATCAAGAACGACGTGGGCAGCCAGTTGGCAAGCATGGAATGCGTGCCGCGCCACAACACCATCGACTGCCCGACACTCTACTGGGCGGCGATACCCGGCAATGCGGCGGACTTCCCGGCGGAAGAGAGTTTCCACACCTTCATCGAACAGGCGGTGTGCCTGTTCACAGAGGAAACCAACTACCGCAGCTCGCTCTCGCCCTTCGGCATCAAGATGGTGGACAGGCTCACGGGAAAACCGCTGCACCTTGACATCTCCGACCTGCCCATGAAGCGAGGTATCACGACCAACCGCAACAAGTTCGTGCTGGGTCCTTCGGGCAGCGGCAAGTCTTTCTTCATGAACCACCTCGTGCGCCAATATTATGAGCAAGGCGCACATGTGGTATTGGTGGACACGGGAAACTCCTATCAGGGCTTGTGCGGCATGATCCGACGCAAGACAGGCGGAGCGGACGGTGTGTATTTCACCTACACGGAAGATAAGCCCATCAGCTTCAACCCGTTCTACACCGACGATTACATCTTCGACGTGGAGAAGAAGGACAGCATCAAGACCCTGTTGCTGACGCTCTGGAAGTCGGAGGACGACAAGGTGACAAAGACGGAGAGCGGCGAGCTGGGCAGTGCCGTGAGTGCCTATATTGAGCGCATCCAATCCGACCGTAGCATCGTGCCGTCGTTCAACACCTTCTACGAGTATATGCGTGACGACTACCGCAAGGAACTGGCACAGCGTGACATCAAGGTGGAGAAGTCCGACTTCAACATCGACAACATGCTCACCACCATGCGGCAGTATTACCGGGGCGGGCGTTACGATTTCCTGCTCAACTCCACGGAGAACATCGACCTGCTCGGCAAGCGGTTCATCGTCTTCGAGATAGATTCGATTAAAGAAAACCGCGAACTGTTCCCCGTCGTGACCATCATCATCATGGAAGCCTTCATCAACAAGATGCGGCGGCTGAAAGGCGTGCGGAAACAGCTTATCGTGGAAGAGGCTTGGAAGGCCCTCTCATCGGCGAACATGGCTGAATATCTGCGCTATATGTATAAGACGGTCAGAAAATATTACGGCGAGGCAATCGTGGTGACGCAGGAGGTGGACGACATTATCAGTTCTCCGGTGGTCAAAGAGAGCATTATCAACAACTCGGATTGTAAAATCCTGCTTGACCAAAGGAAATATATGAACAAGTTCGACCAGATACAGGCGTTGCTCGGACTGACGGAAAAGGAGAAGTCGCAGATACTCTCCATCAACATGGCGAACAACCCTTCACGGCTCTACAAGGAGGTGTGGATAGGCTTGGGCGGCACGCAGTCGGCGGTCTATGCCACGGAGGTCAGCGCGGAAGAGTATCTGGCGTACACCACCGAGGAAACGGAAAAAGTGGAGGTTTACCGTCTGGCGGAGAAGCTGGGCGACGACATCGAAGCCGCCATCCGGCAGCTTGCCGAAAGGCGGAGAAACAAGGAATAACTAAAAAACAGAATGTATCAACCAAAAAAGAAAAACGCGTATGAATTTACCAAAAGTGAAAATGCTGCAAGTCAGCAAGTGCCTTATCGGATTGGCGGTCATGATGCTGCAATCCTGCGACGTGGCCGACAACCGCCGCGACATGCTGTGCGGGAACTGGGAGAGCGTGGAGGGAAAACCTGACGTGCTTATCTACAAGGAGGGCGAAGCCTACAAAGTGACGGTGTTCCGTCGTAGCGGTCTGCGCCGCAAGCTCAAGCCGGAAACCTATCTCTTGCAGGAGGAGAACGGCAACCTGTTCATGAACACCGGCTTCCGCATCGACGTGTCCTACAACGAGGCCACGGATGTGCTGACTTTCTCGCCAAACGGGGACTATGTGCGGGTGAAGCCGCAGCCGGGACATCCGACCGAAGAATAACAACCACTAAAATCCAAAGTAACATGAGAACAAGAATAACAATGATTATCTGCCTGTGCCTGCTTTTCGCGGGCAGGGCAAGCGCACAGTGGGTCGTAAGCGATCCGGGCAATCTAGCGCAGGGCATCATCAATGCCTCCAAAAACATCATCCATACCTCCAAGACCGCCACGAACATGGTGAGCAACTTTCAGGAGACGGTGAAAATCTATCAGCAGGGCAAGAAGTATTACGATGCCCTCAAATCGGTGAACAATCTGGTCAAGGACGCCCGCAAGGTGCAGCAGACCATCCTGATGGTGGGCGACATCACAGACATCTATGTGAACAGTTTCCAACGGATGCTCCGTGACGGGAATTTCAGACCCGAAGAGCTTTCCGCAATCGCTTTCGGCTACACGAAACTGCTGGAGGAAAGCAACGAAGTGTTGACGGAACTCAGGAACGTGGTGAACATCACCACGCTCTCCATGACCGACAAGGAGCGCATGGACGTGGTGGAACGCTGCCACTCGAAGATGAAGCGTTACCGCAACCTCGTGAGCTACTACACGAACAAGAACATCTCCGTGAGTTACCTGCGTGCGAAAAAGAAGAACGACCTCGACCGCATCATGGGGCTGTACGGGAACATGAACGAAAGATACTGGTAGCCTATGAAGTTCGACAACCTTCATCAGATTTTACGTTCACTTTATGAGCAGATGATGCCGCTGTGTGGGGACATGGCTGGTGTGGCGAAAGGCATCGCCGGGCTGGGTGCGCTGTTCTACGTCGCCTACCGGGTATGGCAGTCGCTGGCGAGAGCTGAACCGATAGACGTATTCCCGATGCTCCGTCCTTTTGCCATCGGTCTGTGCATCATGTTCTTCCCGACTGTGGTGCTGGGCACGATAAACAGCATCCTCTCACCCGTCGTACAGGGCACGGCAAAGATGCTGGAGGCGGAAACGCTGGACATGAACCGATACCGGGAGCAGAAGGACAAACTGGAATACGAGGCGATGGTACGCAACCCCGAAACCGCCTACCTCGTGTCCAACGAGGAATTTGACAAGCAACTGGAGGAACTCGGCTGGTCGCCCTCCGACATGGTGACGATGGCGGGAATGTATATCGACCGGGGAATGTACAACATGAAGAAGAGCATCCGCGACTTCTTCCGCGAGATACTCGAACTGCTGTTCCAAGCCGCCGCCCTCGTGATAGACACCGTCCGCACCTTCTTTCTCGTGGTGCTGGCGATTCTCGGTCCGATAGCCTTCGCCCTGTCGGTATGGGACGGTTTCCAAAACACGCTCACGCAGTGGATATGCCGCTATATACAGGTCTATCTGTGGCTACCGGTATCGGACATGTTCAGCACCATACTGGCGAAGATACAGGTTCTGATGCTGCAAAACGACATCGAGCGGATGCAGGCAGACCCGAACTTCTCGCTGGATTCGAGCGACGGGGTGTATATCGTATTCCTCTGCATCGGCATCATCGGCTACTTTACCATTCCCACCGTTGCGGGCTGGATTATCCAAGCCGGAGGCATGGGCGGTTACGGTCGCAACGTGAACCAGATGGCGGGACGAGCCGGAAGCATGGCGGGCAGCGTGGCGGGTGCAGCCGCAGGAAACGCAGTCGGACGTGTCGGCAAATTGCTGAAATAATCAATGTGCAATCATAAATTGGAAAATATAAATGGAATTCAAATCACTTAGAAACATCGAATCGTCGTTCAGGCAGATACGCCTGTTCGGTATCGTCTTCCTCTCGCTGTGCGCCGTGGTGACGGTGTGGAGCGTGTGGAACTCCTACCGTTTCGCAGAGAAGCAACGGGAGAAAATCTATGTGCTGGACAACGGCAAGAGCCTGATGCTCGCCTTGTCTCAGGATTTGTCGCAGAACCGCCCGGCGGAGGCACGGGAACATGTGCGCCGTTTCCACGAGATGTTCTTCACGCTATCACCTGAAAAAAGCGCGATTGAACACAACGTGAAACGTGCCTTGCTGCTGGCGGACAAGAGCGTGTACCACTATTATTCGGACTTCGCGGAGAAGGGGTACTACAACCGCATCATCGCCGGGAACATCAACCAAGTGCTGAAGGTGGACAGCGTGGTGTGCGACTTCAACGCCTATCCCTACCGTGCCGTGACCTACGCCACACAGAAAATCATCCGGCAGAGCAACGTCACCGAGCGCAGCCTCGTGACCACCTGCCGCCTGCTGAACGCATCGCGGTCGGATGACAACCCGAACGGTTTTACCATCGAGGGTTTCACCATCATTGAGAACAAGGATTTACAGACTATCAAACGGTAACAGGACATGAAAAGTATCAGAAAATCAATGTGGGGCATGTATTGGAAACTCCACGACAAACGGAAACGCTTGGCGGCAAGTCTCAAAGGGTATCTGGACGGCTTGCCGCCGGAAACACGCCGCCGCATCGTGCTGGGGATGTTCGCCGCCTTCGCGGTGCTTGCCCTTTACACCTTCGGCAGAGCCGTCTATGACATCGGCAGGAACGACGGCTCACATATGGAAACGGGACACGCCGGACGGGTGGAACTGCCGACCCCGGCGGAAACAGGCAATCACTTAACACCTTATTTATATGGAACAGACAAAGAATGAACCGACGAAAGAGAACAAAGCTGCTCCCGAAACGGGGAAACCGAAAAAGGAGCGCGAACCGCTGACAGAGGCGCAACGGCTGAAACGGCAGAAGATGATCGTGCTGCCCGCTATGGTGTTGGTGTTCATCGGGGCGATGTGGCTGATATTCGCCCCGTCCTCCGGCAAGGAGCAACCGCCGGGAACGGACGGATACAACACCGAGATGCCCGACGCTGACAAGGCGAACCGGCAGATTATCGGCGACAAGCTGAAAGCCTACGAGCATGGGGAGATGGAAGAGCGTCAGGAGAGCCGCAACCGTGCCATCGGGCAGCTGGGCGACATGTTCGACCGCGAGATAGCGGGAACGGAGAACGGAGTGGACTTCGACCTCGCCAATCCGGGCGGCAAGGAAGAAAGGGCAAAGCCAGCCACGCCGCAGACCATCCAGTCCTCCGCAGCCGCCTACCGTGACCTGAACGCCACGCTCGGAAACTTCTACGACCAGCCGAAAAACGACAATGCGGAGATGGACGAATTGTTGGAGCGCATCGCATCGCTGGAGTCGGAACTGGAAAGCGAGAGGGGCAAGGCTTCCTCTATGGACGAGCAGGTGGCTCTTATGGAGAAGTCCTACGAGCTGGCGGCAAAGTACATGGGCGGTCAGAACGGAGGACAGCCATCGGCGGAACAGAGGGCAGAGCCAACTACCGTGCAGAAAGGGAAGAAGAACAAGGCAATGCCTATCAGACAGGTGGAGCATCAAGTAGTTTCTTCACTCTCACAGCCTATGAGTAACGCGGAGTTTGTCGCCGCCTTATCGCAGGAACGCAACCGGGGTTTCAACACGGCTGTCGGCACGGCGGAGGTATTGGACAGGAACACCATACCGGCGTGCGTGCATGGGGCGCAGAGCGTGACGGACGGGCAGACGGTAAGGCTGCGCCTGCTGGAGCCTATGGCGGTGGCAGGCAGGACAATACCCCGGGGTGCGGTGGTGGTCGGCACGGGCAAGATACAGGGTGAGCGGCTCGACATCGAGATTACCTCGCTGGAATACGACGGCACGATTATCCCCGTGGAGCTTGCGGTCTATGACACGGACGGACAGCCCGGCATCTTCATCCCGAACTCGATGGAGATGAACGCCGTCCGGGAGGTCGCCGCCAACATGGGCGGCTCGCTGGGAAGCAGCATCAACATCTCCACCAATGCCGGGGCGCAGCTCGCCTCCGACTTGGGCAAGGGGCTGATACAAGGCACGAGCCAGTACATCGCCAAAAAGATGCGAACCGTCAAGGTGCATCTGAAAGCCGGGTACAGGGTCATGCTTTACCAAGAAAAATATTGAAAACAATAAAAATTACCACTAAAATCCAAAAGTAATGAGAAAAGTAATCATCATGTTTGCCCTCGCTATGGGCATCATAACTGCCAACGCGCAGGAGAATGTAACCGTTGAAACGACCAACGGAAGTGAACAACCGACCTTGACGAAGGAGGTCTATCCGCAGAAGGAGGCGGACGGCGACCTATATCACGGGCTGTCACGCAAGCTGACCTTCGACCGCATGATACCGCCGCACGGTCTGGAAGTGACCTACGACAAGACCGTCCACGTCATTTTTCCGGCGGAGGTGCGCTATGTCGATTTAGGCTCGCCCGACCTGATTGCCGGGAAAGCCGACGGAGCGGAGAACATCATCCGTGTGAAGGCTACCGTAAGGAATTTTCCCAACGAAACGAATATGTCCGTCATCACGGAGGACGGCAGTTTCTACACCTTCAACGTGAAGTACGCCGCCGAACCGCTGTTGCTCAACGTGGAGATGTGCGACTTCATCCATGACGGCAGCACGGTGAACCGCCCGAACAACGCGCAGGAAATCTATCTGAAAGAGCTGGGCAGCGAAAGCCCGATGCTGGTGCGCCTTATCATGAAGTCCATCCACAAACAGAACAAGCGCGAGGTGAAGCATATCGGCTGCAAGCGTTTCGGCATCCAATACCTGTTGAAAGGCATCTACACGCACAACGGCTTGCTTTATTTCCACACGGAGATAAAGAACCAGAGCAACGTGCCTTTCGATGTGGACTACATCACTTGGAAAATCGTGGACAAGAAGGTTGCGAAGCGTACTGCCGTGCAGGAGCAGATTATTCTGCCGCTCCGCGCGCAGAACTACGCCACCCTCGTGCCGGGCAAAAAGAGCGAGCGCACGGTCTTCACGATGGCGAAGTTCACCATCCCCGATGACAAGTGCCTCGTGGTGGAATTGAACGAGAAGAACGGCGGCCGTCACCAGTCCTTCGTGATTGAGAACGAGGATTTGGTACGCGCGGGTACCATCAACGAACTTCAAGTACGCTGACCATGAGAAAGTACATCGCAATAATCATCGCGTCGCTTGCCCTTTTTACAGGGCAGGCGCACGCCCAGCGGTGTCTGCCGAAGATGCAGGGCATCGAGGTGAGGGCGGACATGGCGGACGGCTTCAATCTCGGCGGCAAGGACGGCGGGTACAGCTTCGGGGCGGCTCTCTCCACCTACACGAAGAAGGGGAACAAGTGGGTGTTCGGTGGCGAATACCTGTTGAAGAACAATCCCTACAAGGACACCAAGATACCCGTGGCGCAGTTCACGGCGGAGGGCGGCTATTACTTCAAGATACTGTCGGACGCCCGAAAGATTGTTTTCGTCTATGCCGGGGCTTCGGCTCTCGCCGGATATGAGGCGGTAAATTGGGGGAAGAAGGTGCTGCATGACGGCTCCACGCTGCACGACCGGGACGCCTTCATCTACGGCGGTGCGCTGACGCTCGATGTGGAGTGTTACGTGGCAGACCGTATCGCCCTGCTTGCCAACCTGCGGGAGCGTTGCCTTTGGGGTGGCGACACACGGAAGTTCCACACGCAGTTCGGGGTCGGTATCAAGTTCATCATCAACTGACACGGGCATGGAAAGGACGGAAATAGATGCTGTCAGAAGGATGCCGCTTGCGGATTTTCTCGCACGGCTGGGGCATGAGCCTGTCAGAAGGAGCGGTAACGAGCTGTGGTATCTTGCCCCGTACAGGGGCGAGCGCACATCCTCTTTCCGTGTGAACGTGGCGAAACAGCTCTGGTACGACTTCGGTTTGGGCAAGGGCGGCGACATCTTCACGCTTGCCGGGGAGTTTCTGCAAAGCGATGACTTCATGAAGCAAGCGAAGTTCATAGCGGAAGCCGCCAATATGACGGTTGCCGGATGGGAAAAGCCCGTCTATCTCTCGAAGCCGACCGAATCCGTTTTTGAGGATGTGGAGGTCGCTCCGCTGCTCCGCTCACTGCTGACGGAGTATTTAGAGGAACGGGGCATCCCTTACGCCATCGCATCCCGTCACTGCTGCCGCTTGAACTACGGTGTGCGTGGGAAACGGTATTTTGCCGTTGGCTTTCCGAACATGGCAGGTGGCTATGAAGTCAGAAGCCGATATTTCAAGGGTTGCATACCTCCGAAGTCTGTATCACTGGTAAAGGCGAATGACATCCCGGCTGACGAGTGCCTCGTGTTCGAGGGCTTCATGGACTTTCTCTCTGCCGTGACGCTTGGTGTAACCGGTAACGCTGACTGTCTTGTGCTGAACTCAGTCGCCAACGTGGAGAAGGCGGCGGGATTGCTGGACGGATACGGGCGCATCGGCTGCTTCCTCGACCGTGACGAAGCCGGACGGCGGACGCTTGCCGCACTTACCATGCGATACGGGGAACGTGTCACCGACCGTTCCTCCCTCTATGACGGTTGCAAGGACTTGAACGAGTACCTGCAACTGACAACGAAAAAACAGAAAAACAACCATCTAAAAATCGAAGAACAATGAACATACTGAACAACAGAAACAAGAGAACATCAATATTCAAGGCAGTGGCGTTATGCCTGATAGCCGCCATGTCATTCACCCTCGTGTCATGTGACGATGACATGGACATCCAGCAGTCCTATCCCTTCACGGTGGAGGTCATGCCCGTGCCGAACAAGGTAGTAAAGGGGCAGACAGTGGAAATCCGCTGTGAACTGAAAAAGGAGGGCGACTTTTCGGGTACGCTCTATACCATCCGCTATTTCCAGTTCGAGGGGGAAGGCTCGCTCAAAATGGATAACGGCATCACCTTCCTGCCTAACGACCGCTACCTGCTGGAGAACGAAAAATTCCGCCTGTACTACACGGCGGCGGGTGATGAGGCGCATAATTTCATCGTGGTGGTGGAGGATAACTTTAGCAACTCCTACGAACTGGAATTTGACTTCAACAACAGGAATGTAAAGGACGACGATCTTACCATCGTTCCCATCGGCAACTTCAGCCCCTTGTTGAAATGATGCGTGTATTCATGACAATGCTCTGTTCACTTCTGACGGTCTGTTCTGTGTCCGCGCAGATCAGCCGCCAAGAGGGAACGGACGGGCAGGCGGCAATCTACCGACTGCCGCTTATGGAACGTGCTTTTTTATGCTGCCGCTACTTTGAAGGCTGGCACTCAGAAAAACACTACCCATACGTCGGTTGGGGTCACAAACTTTTGCCAAACGAGAAGTATTCGGCACGAACCATGACAAAACGGGATGCGGATGAACTTTTGCGGAAAGACCTGCGCAAATTTGTCGCCATGTTCCGTAAATTCGGGGTTGATTCGATTTTGCTTGGCACGTTAGCTTACAATGTGGGACCGGCGAAGCTGTTAGGCAGCAAAACAATCCCCAAAAGCACCTTAATCAAGAAGCTGGAAGCTGGTGACAGGAACATCTACCGTGAGTATATAGCCTTCTGCAACTACAAAGGAAAACGCCACGCCATGCTGCTCAAACGGAGAAAGGCGGAGTTTGCGCTGTTGTATATCCCATAAAAGGACTGACAAAACTGGCAAAAGACGTGCCATATTTAACTTGGCACGTCTTTTGCTCTATCACTTGATAGATTATCGTAGGATTTTCTCGTTAATTGACATCGTTGAGCCATTTTTGCCTATCGGTTTCCAAATAACACTTCAAGTTGTAAGTGTTGTGAGAGCAATACAAAACATAGTTATTAACCATAAAAAGTATAGCGAAATTATGAAGAAAGTATTTAGGAAAATTCAGAAAGGAACAACAAAAATGATTGAACGTATCAAATCGTTGGGGGAAATGGAGACGAAGCAGAAATGTGTAGTTCAACGGTTCGAGATTATCATTCCCCTCCACCAAAAAATAACGACCCAATATATAGCCTCCGCAAGTTTTACTTGCGGATTTTTTAGTTATCGCAGATTGGACAAAGGTTTCTTTGCTACTTTCTTTGTCCGCCATCATGCTCACTGAAAGAAAGTAGGGCGGCTCTCGCCGCCCCGCCACTCAAAAGCGTGTGTAAAGTCCCGTCACCATCGTGAACATTTCCTCCAGCATATCAAAATAGATACCCTCGTGTACGGCAATGTCCTTTGTCTTGCACTCAAAGGTCTTTTTGCTGAACGTCCTGCGGTAGAAGCGCATATTGTAGAGGTCTGCCCCTTCGTCATAGATGATGTCAAGGCGGTTGGCACTTGTTTTGTTCCTTGCAAGGCTCATCCGTAAGCCGTTGCCCATATCTATGAAATCACGGCTACCTGTCATGGCGGTGAAGCGTTTTCCGCCTATCTGCTGTAATATCGTCTTGGCTATCATATCTTTTGTTTTTAGGGTTTTAAGTATTGGCGGTGCGGACACCGCCATCCCGTTCAAAATTCTCGCATTTCGGAAATGGGGGTCTGCCGTTGTAGCCACTCTTTCACACATTCCATATTGTACTCGCTCGTGATGACTGCCGTATGGCTGTCGGTGGCGGTGAAACGTGTGCTTTCGTAATCATCTATCCACCCCTTGAGGGTGTCCGTTCCCCACGCTCCGGTATCGTCAAAGATACCGTCCAATGCCGTGATAGGTTCGCTGAACTTGACTATCAGCGTTTGATAGGTCGTGTTCATAGTCTGTCCTCCTTTCCCTTCTTTGCGTTCAGCCACTTGTCCCGTGCGGCTCGGCACTCGTCCAACGTGGGTTTGACACAAGAGAACAATTCTCTGTCTATGGGGTGGCGGTAGTCGTACTGCACAAGTGTCCGCCTGCGTCTTCCGATACCCGATTGGAAACGCTCGTATTTCTCCGTACCTGCTTCCGCGCAGGTGCTTACTCCGTTGATGGTCATTCGTGTTGTCATAATGTTGCTTTTTAGATGGTTAAAAATGTACTGACAGAACTCTGTTCTTCATCACCATTTCGGGGTTGCTTGTGTAGCGTTGGTGCAGGTAGAAATGGTGTGAGCCGAAGCCGTAAAGGAAAAACTTGTCAAGTTCGTGCTTCTCGGCAAACTCCTTTACGCTCTTTCTCAATTCCCCCTCACTCGTTGTGAGAGTGAGGAGGTTCACAAATTCAAGGAACATCGTGGGGATTGCATCATCCCACACACAAATCATACTTTCAATTCTTACTTCCATATCAATGTTGTTTTAGGGGTTATGCTATGCCGCTTTCATCCGCTCACGGATAAGGTTGGCGTTCTTGTTCACAAGGTCTATGATGCGCTCGTGATATTCGGTGTCCTGGTTGTGCTTGCCGTGGCACTGCACCACTTCGAGGGTTCGCAAGTCCACCTCTACGGTTTCAATAATCTCATCGCCAATCCTTGCCGATAGTATGAGGGTGTCGGCTTTCTTGTAGTATCCACTGCCAAACACGCAGATGCCCTGCGTCTTGCCCTCGTTGTAATACTCGTCTATGCTTTCAAGCACCTTGACGATTATTTCCTCGTCCGTGATTACCAAGCCGAAGAATTTGGATTTGTTGGCGATGAAATCCTCCGCATCTTTCTTTCGTTGGAGTTGTCGCTGTTGCTCACGCTCACGCCTTTCAATCTCCCAACGGCGTTGCTCTGCGGCTCTTTCCTTCTCGTGTATGGCTTCAATTTTTCGGGTTGCGTTGTCGTGTGCCGCCATGAAATCTTCGGGACAGATGTTCTTCGGGTTACGGAGGTCTTGACCGAGTTTTTTGAGCATACGCAGATAGTCGCACCACATTGAGAGGTTGTCTATCTGATACTTGTGACGCTTGGCAATCAGATATGATGCCCAACATTCATCGGCAGTACGGGTATTGAAAAGAAAGTGTTTCATGACCTCAATCTCACCGCCTTTCATAAGGGTTTCAATTCTTGGGTCTGAAAGCAAGGCTTTGAAAAGACGCACGGGGGAGATGCCGTGGAAATCGCCCTTGAAGCCGTTACGTCTGAGTTGGGGCAATATCCTCATCTTTGGATATGCACAGCTTCTTGCCACCACATCATCGTATAGGCTGTTGTGCGGTCTTACCTCCATATCGCTGCCTAATGCCCACACATCGCAATAGCAGAAAAGGAAGCCACGGAGCAACGCCATGTCCGTAACCTTGCCGTCGGGTGAAATCCAACGCTGCACGACCTCGTGGCAGTAGAAACGCATCGGTTCGCCTTTCCTGCTCTCGCATCTGACCTGCGCCACGCGGATTACCTGATACCCTTTGCAGGTGGTTATCACGCTGAAATTCTGCGTTTCCTTGTAGATGCGTCTGCGTGTGTCCTGCACTTTGAGTTCGGCATGGCATTTGGGGCAGGTGCAGCCTTCAAGGGTGTCGCATAGTCCGCTGTCGCTGTGCCACTCGTGACCGCAGTCGGAACAGGTGATGTTCCCTTTCTTGGTGCGGTAGCCGATATGCTCAACGCAGTGGCGGTATGCCCAATCTATTTGTGTCGCTGATATGGGGCGAAGGTTGGCGGAAAGTCTTGCCACCTCTTTCTGTATCTTGGTCTTCGGTTTCATAAGCCTAAATCAAATAATGAGGGTTGGGGTTGGTTTTCTTTTCTCGCTGACGGTCTGTGGCGGTTCTGCAACTTGCGGAGTTCCTCCTCTTGGTATTTGCGGACAGCGTTCTGACGTGCCTCCGCCTTTTCCTCTGCCGTGAGTTTCACAACGTGGTTCACAACCACTTGGCAGTCCATCGGTTTGCCCACCTCTATCTCGTTTTCCTCATAGTAGTGGATGGCTTGCCCGAATATCTCTCCGTCCGTGAAACCGTTGCAACCGCTTTTCTGCACATAGTTCAGAATGTGGGTCACGCACTCGTCCATGTTCTTGGCAGGGTTGCGGTACTTCTTTGCAAATAGCGCATCTTCCTCCGCACGCTGTTCCAAGTACATATATATCGTTCTCTTGAAATGGTCTGTTCCTTTCATATCGCTGTCATTTTTAGATTATCTGTTTCAGTATCTCTCTCCAATAGGTCGGCTCTACCTCGCTGAGAAGGAAGTCCATGAAATCCCTCCGTGCGTCCTTGTTCAGTTCGTGGTACAATCTTCGGAAAGTTTCAAAATTGCCGTTGATGTACGTTTCCACCATATACACGAAGATGTTGTCCACCTCGTAATATCTGCACTGCTGCGCTGCCGTCTTGCTGTTTCTTTTTGCCATGTCGGTAAGGGTTAAAGGGTGAATAACCAAAGGATGAAGCCAAAGAAGGCAATGGTGGAAAGGATAGCCACGATTACACCTATCGCCACTCGGAACACTCCGTTTACAATCTCTCTGATGATGCCCCAAAGGATGCCGAACACCCCGAAGGCGGTGCGCATCATCAAGCCGCATATCGCCAACCCGATGTGTTGCGCCATTTGTCTGAAATTTGCCGTTGCCGTCATATCTTCGCTGTTTTTGATTTTTTTGTTTTTAATGCGGATTCAAGAGCTGAGGGAGTTGAGTTTCAAACTATCTTATCTGCCTCTCGTTTATCCGACATTTTTTTTATGCGTCTTTCTGTCGCATCGGTCGTTTTCGTTTCGGGTGCTTGAAAAGGTAGGGATTAGGGAATGCAAGGTTTTTCGGTCAAAATACTACCCGCAGGGCTGGAGATTTTTACCGAAAACAGGAGGCTTGACCTTGCTTTCCCGTCCAATCCCGGAATTACCTTTGCGCCCAGAACGAAAATGACTGACTGATGCGGCTTACTGAAAGGCGCAAAATGGAGGTAAACGAAAACAGAGGCAGATTGTGTAGAAAAAAACTTCAGGGGAAAATCCGTAAAAAAAAGAATCACCAAAAGGAAAAAGACATCACCGGAAGCGTGAAAAGGGCAAACCACAACAAAGGAAGTATGATTGTTTCCGATCCGACGGAACTTGTTCAGCCGGGTGGCAACAATCATTCTTCCCGGTTTGTCCGGCTGTGTGTGGGCGCCTGTTTCATTCATGGGGCAGGCTGACACACTCTGCATTCACTTTCCGCTTCCGGCAAAAGAGACAGCGAAAAAAGAAAAATCATTTGAAAACCCGTAAAAGCACCTCTTGGCATAGGCGCAAAAGAAAGGGGCATTGCTTCATCTGTCTAAACATCGTTTAGGCGTGAGGCAATGCCCTTTTCTCCAGCTATGCGGTAGTCGGCACACGTTTGTTCCAAACTCGTTTTGGGCAATGGTGTGCCGACGGACAATACCGCTTTTACGGAAAATTCTTATGAATGAGGGGATAAAAAACGGGAGTTTATATCAAAATCTCGAATTAAATAGCTACTTTTGCATACGAAGAGTTCTTTGAAGGTTACGCAACGCGCAGAAGGATAATGCAGTAGATAACTAACTAAATCGTAACCTATTACTATCAAGAGCAATTAACCTACGCTCATTTCCAATAAATTACACTCTTTTCGTAACTTCTTGGGGCAAACTTACGGAAAAACGCTGTAATATGCGAATGAAATCGGAAGAATAACGCAACTCAAATTGAATATTAAGCAAGCATACGCCTCAGACACGTATCGCCTTTATCGAACAGGCTATCTGCGGTACGGAGAACTTAGGGTTGGTAATCATTGACGGCATCCGATACAAAAGAATGTGCTATCAAAGCCAATATGTGACAGAAATCCATCTTATTTCAATGAATACTGTAAGCACCATCAACTAATAGTGCATGACCATCTACGAAGCTCGCTTGCGGACTACACAGCCAAAGTACGGCATTGGCGATTTCTTCGGGCTTGCCAAGCCGTCCTGCAGGAATGTCACGCACCAACTCTTGCTCCAAAGAAGGATTACGTTGCATCAAATCTTCTGCCATAGGAGTGCGGATAACGCCCGGACATACAGCATTAATGCGAATGTTCTTTGCAGCATAGTCAATAGCAGCGGTGCGTGTCAGTCCGATAACGGCATGTTTGCAGGCAATATAAGCTGCTTGCCCGGGAAATCCCGTAACGCCACCCTGCGATGAAGTATTAACGATAGCTCCACCACCTTGTTTGAGCATTTGTTGAATTTCATAACGCATGCAGTTCCATACGCCTTTCAAATCAACAGCCACCGTGCGGTCAAATTCGTCATCGGTAATTTCAGCCATAGGGCGTTGAGGTGTCTGTATGCCAGCATTGTTAAGAGCAGCATCCAATCGTCCATAAGTTACTACAATCCAATCCATCATTACTTTTATGGATTCCGTGTCTGATACGTCACACTGATACGAAATGGCTTTGTACCCTTCAGCAACTAATTTTTCTGCTTGTTCTTTCGGCTCACGAATATCAGCCAATACGGTTATATATCCTGCTTTTGCAAAGGCTTCAGCACAAGCAAGTCCTATACCCATAGCAGAACCTGTTACCAGTGCCACTTTCTCTTCCATTGTTTTTGTTGTCATCATAATTATCTGATTTATTTAATCTGTTTGATGATGCAAAGGTAGAGGGAATATGGTACAGGCACTTTGCTCTATGGTTCAATTTGCTTTGTTCAGAAGTCCATGAATGGATAAGTCCCACAATCTATAGTGTAAGACTTATGAATTAAATACTATATATCCTGTGTTGGCGGTACGCCATACGCCTGTTTGTAAATCTTCGAAAAATGAGACAGGTTCTTGAAGCCCACGTCAAAGCAGATTTCTGAAACTTTGCGTCCACCTTTGCGTATCAGTTCGTGTGCCGCATCAAGACGACGCTGTATCAGCCATTGCCGTGGTGAAAGGGTGCTGCACTTCTTGAAATCACGTTTGAAAGTGGAGAGGCTGCGTCCTGTGTAATTTGCAATCTCGTCCATCGAAATGTCGTTTGCGTAATTCCTCTCCATAAAATCCAGTATGTCAATCTTCCATGGATCGGTAAAATCAAAAATAGAAGCATATAGATTTTTGTCGGTGTTGAGTAATACGTAAATGCCCTCTGTCATTTTCAGTTGCAGTAATTCATCCGTAGGCTGAATATTGGAATCGAAATAAGGTGTCATAGATTCAAACAAACTTACAATATCAGGACGGTTGGACGGTAACTTACAAAGACTTATTTTATCTCGCTTAGCATCTGTGGGTATTGTGTTTCGGTCTAGCCCATTGTAGAAATTACGCAAGAACTTCATGGTAAACATCAAGAAAATAGCCTTGAACTGTTCCCCGTTCCATGCCTGTTTTGTCATCTGCACACTGAAATCTTTGCGAATGAAAGCACAGTCTCCTTTATGCAATCGGGTAATCTTACCCCTTTCGTCTATTACCATTTCGCCAGAATACATATATACCAATACATGCGAATGATTTCGATGCAGACAACTCATTCCACCATCGAAATACATCGCCAAGAATAAATCAGAATAGCGTAGGGTATTGATTCCGTCCGTCATTTTTTTCTATTTTAATTGGTTACAAACATAATTCGATTACAAAGGTAGACGTTTTTAATGATTTCTCCCACATAGTTAATCCCATGCATTCCTTCTCTACATTAGCACGCTCTACAATAAGTTCGGCAGCCGTACGACTTTACAGAAAAAATACGTAATCTTATTTGCTTTTACTCCCGATATTTTGTATATTTAGTCGGTAATAAATTTGTTTTCGAGGCGGTCGAAAATATTCACGAGGCGGTCATTTATATTTTTGGCGCCCTCGAAAATATAAACGACCATCTCGTGAACAGATTTGTACGGGTACTTTTTGAAAAAACTACAGCAGGAAAATAAATAACAAACCTATTAAAAATAAAAACATGAACAGAGTAAAATTTGCTATCTACGAAACACCCGCGAATAAAATCCAAGGGGAACAACCTTGTGCCCGCCTTGTTTCAAACGGCACCAAGCGCATGGACAATGTTTGTACCTATATTAATGAGTGCTGTTCCGTCACTTCATCGGACATCAAAGGTGTTCTGGATGCATTATCCAAATACATCGGCTTTCAGTTGTCCAACGGATACAGTGTCGAGCTGGAAGGATTGGGGCACTTCTCCCCTTCCCTGAAAACGACAAAGAAAGAAGTGAAAGAAGATGGCAAGACTTTGTTCAATGTCTGTGTGGATGGTGTCAATTTTCGTTGCAGCCCGGAGTTGAAAGAGATGGTTACGGATTGCAGGCCTCAAAAGGTAAAACGGGAAAATAACGAGAAAACCAGCCGTAAAGACCGGAAAATGCAGATGCTGTTGTTCCTGAAAAATCACCAGGTTATCAATATTTCGGATTATGCGGCACTTAACCGGTGTACTTATTATACGGCCAACAATGATATAAAGAAGTTTGAAGAAGAGGGATGCCTGGAAAGTGACGGGTACAGAACCCACCGGATCTACCAGCTTACCGCTGCGGGAAAAGAAGAAATGGATAAAATACCAACACCTTCCGAACCGCTCCCCGACCCTCTCCGGATGACAGGAAAACTGAAACTGTAATAAAAATCCGGCAGAATAGGGATCTGTAGAGAAATTATTATTTTCACCTTGAATAAGACACTTTTATATATCTATCATGAAAAATAACTGATATGAAACAAACAAATACAATTTTAGCAACCATTCTGTTGATGGTATTGGCAGGGTGTACGGGAAACAAACAATCAGACGATGATTTAATCACCATCGACGTTTCGAAAAGCTACCCTAAAAAAGAACTGGTTCTTCAGGACTTTATGGATGTGGAATATATTGCGTTGGAAACCACTGACGAGTTTCTTACACAGGGTTTGGTACAAGATGTAGGAAAAAAATACTTATTGGTAAAAAACAGGAATAATGATGGGGATATTTTTATTTTTGACAGAAAAACCGGTAAAGGATTACGGAAGATAAACCGGCAAGGACAAGGAGCGGAAGAATATACAAGGATTAATGAGATTATTCTTGATGAAAGCAATGGTGAAATATTCGTAAAGTCGCTGGAAAATAAAATTTTAGTGTACGATCTTTACGGAAAATTCAAAAGGTGTTTGAATCTTGGTCAGGAAGTTTCATCCATTTATGATTATGACAAATATAATTTGATTTGCTATGATATGTCAGATTATCATAGTAAAGGAGAGAATAGAAGCAAATCATACCATGTTCTTATATCAAAACAGGATGGAAGTATCGCCCGGGAAATCTTTATTCCTTTTAAAACGATCAACACACCGATTGTGACCGATGGAGATAACTTTGTAGCAAATTATTCTTACCAAATACGCTTAAGCCACGGCAAATGGACACTTATGGATACATCAGCTGATACATTATATAACTATGCACCGGATGGTACATTAAGCCCCTTCATTGTAAGAATACCCTCCGTACATACCATGGAGCCTGAAGTTTTTCTTTATATGGGTATTTATACCGACCGTTATTATTTTATGCAAACCGTTAAAAATGTATTTAACTTTGAAAAGGGTAACGGATTCTATACGAATGAACTGATGTACGACAAAAAAGAAAAAGCCATATTTCAAGTTTCCGTATATAATGATGACTATGCAGAAAAAAGAACGGTTGCTATGACAGCGAAATCTATTAATCGCGAAATCGAAAACGCCACTGATTTAAATGCATCCCGGCTTGTGGAAGTTTACAAGAAAGGTCAACTGAAAGATGGCAAATTAAAAGAAATCGCCTCGAGGCTGGATGAAGAAGACAATCCAGTGATTATGTTGGTAAAGCAAAAGAAATAATGGTTTAAAACAAAAAAGGCTATCCATCACGGACAGCCAATCTTCATTGTTAACCTTAAATCTAATACCATGAAAAACACAGTGCAAATATATGTATTTTATGTTATGCAGCATGTATTTCTATTTGGAAATCTCATCACATTAACCATGTTTAACAAAATCATGCTGTAAAACATATAAAATAAAAAGCGTATGCAGTCTTTACACTCAGACCACATACGCTTTTATTATTACTTAATGTACCTCTTTTGTCTATTACTTATTGAAGCGTTCTTTCAGTTTGGCAAGCATGTCTTTGGTCATGGAATCCAGGTCATATTCCGGTTTCCAACCCCATTCTTCACGGGCACAAGTATCATCCAGCGAATTAGGCCATGATTCGGCAATAGCCTGACGCAACGGATCTACGTCGTATTCCATCTGAAATTCCGGCATATATTTCTTAATGTTGTTGAAGATGATTTCCGGATCAAAACTCATAGAAGCAATGTTGAATGAGTTGCGGTGTACGAATTTAGTAGAATCAGCTTCCATAATTTCGATAGCAGCACGCAAACCGTCCGGCATATACATCATATCCATGAATGTTCCGGCTTTAATCGGACATACGAATTTTTCACCTTTAGCAGCAGAATAATAGATGTCTACAGCATAGTCTGTAGTTCCACCGCCCGGAGGTGTTACATAAGAGATAAGACCGGGGAAACGAACGGAACGCGTATCGACACCGAAACGGATGTTGTAATAGTCGCTCAATAATTCACCGGAAACTTTTGTTACACCGTACATAGTACGTGGATTGCGAATCGTATCCTGCGGAGTTTTATCTTTTGGAGTGTTGTTCCCGAACACACCGATTGAACTCGGAGTAAATACGGCGCAGTGCATTTCGCGTGCCACTTCCAATACATTAAACAAACCGCCCATGCCGATTTTCCATGCTAACTGTGGTTTTGCTTCTGCTACGGCAGAAAGTAAGGCAGCAAGGTTATAGATAGTGTCTACCTTATATTTAGACACTGTCTCAGCAATCTGTTGCTCGTTTGTGATATCTACGATTGCAGAAGGTCCGGACTCTAACAGTTCTCCTTTTGGTTCTGCACCCGGAATGTAACCTGCAACAATGTTACCTCCATAAATATCTCTCAACTTCATGGTTAACTCTGATCCAATCTGACCGGTAGCACCAATTACTAAAACATTCTTCATTGCGTTTTTCTGTTCTTATAAGTTTTTTCAGCGGCAAAGGTATAGAGAAATAAAATAGTTTCAATATGATTTTCTTGTGTTTTTTCAACAATATATTCAAAAAAAATATGACCTTTGCCTTACTTGTTGACAGCTGATAGTTCGATATTGGCAACTAATTAGCCATAGAAACTTTCAGATTGTCATTTTTAACCACAAAACGGAAAATTATATTATTAACTTAATTAAAAATACTAACAAAAAACAAAGTTATGTACGGTAAACTAAAAGATTTCCTTACACAGGAACTGGCAAATATTAAAGCAGCCGGTTTGTACAAAAACGAACGTATTATCACAACTCCTCAAAGAGCAGACATTAAGGTTCAACCGGCAAGCGAAGTTTTAAACTTCTGTGCCAACAATTATTTGGGTTTGTCTGACAACCAGCAACTGATTAAAGCTGCAAAGGAAGCGATGGACACACACGGATACGGTATGTCGTCCGTTCGTTTCATCTGCGGAACACAAGATTTGCATAAAAAACTGGAAGCTGCAATCTCCGATTATTTTAAAACGGAAGATACTATTTTATATGCAGCTTGTTTTGATGCAAACGGCGGTTTGTTCGAACCTCTGTTTGGCGAAGAAGATGCGATCATCTCCGATGCTTTAAACCACGCTTCTATTATCGACGGTGTACGTCTTTGTAAAGCAAAACGTTATCGTTATGCAAATGCAGACATGGCGGATTTGGAACGTTGCTTGAAGGAAGCTCAGGCTCAACGCCATCGTATCATCGCAACAGACGGTGTATTCTCTATGGACGGTAATGTCGCTCCGATGGATAAAATCTGTGAACTGGCTGAAAAGTATGATGCGCTGGTTATGGTTGACGAATCTCACTCTGCCGGTGTGGTTGGTCCGACAGGTCATGGTGTGGCAGAACAGTTCAATTGCTACGGACGTGTAGATATCTTTACCGGAACATTAGGTAAAGCATTCGGTGGTGCGATGGGTGGCTTTACAACCGGTAAGAAAGAAATTATCGACATGTTGCGCCAGCGTTCCCGTCCTTATTTGTTCTCCAACTCCGTAGCTCCTGCTATCGTAGGTGCCAGCCTTGAAATGTTCAGGATGTTGAAGGAAAGCGATGCTTTGCATACTAAACTGATGGGTAATGTTTCTTATTTCCGTGACAAGATGTTGGCTGCCGGTTTTGATATCAAACCGACCCAGTCCGCTATCTGTGCCGTTATGTTGTATGACGCTAAATTGTCACAGGATTTTGCTGCCCGTATGCAGGAAGAAGGCATCTATGTAACCGGCTTCTACTATCCGGTAGTTCCGAAAGAACAGGCTCGTATCCGTGTTCAGTTATCAGCCGGACACGAAAGAGAACATCTGGATAAAGCAATTGCTGCATTTATCAAAGTGGGAAAAGAATTAAATGTAATCGAATAATTATTCTTCCATATATAAAAAAACAGGATAGACTTTATTGCCTATCCTGTTTTTTTATTTCTTACTTAATATAAGCGACCGGTAACCAAACTATACGAGGTTGTATTGTAAAGAAAATTCCGCTTTATCTCCGGTATTCCATTCGCAGGTGATTTCTGCATCCCAATTGACTGCTTGAACGGGAATAGATTTTTCCGTTTATTTTGAGAGCCGTTTTTTCTTTAAATCAAAATGACATAAATCATTCGGATTTTCAGAAAAAAGTTGTCTGGCTTTTCAGAGCATAGCTGCTGATATAACAAATATTTATAAATAATACATTATATATCAAAAAAAACATAGGCATTAATTGCTTTTATTTAGAAATCTATTTTATAACTAAATACTATTAAAATAGTTAAATATTGTTTCCTTATATAATAGGGTAAGTATTAATAAAATAAAAACATATATGGCTTTAGTATATGTAAATCAAAATGGACAGTGTCTATTTTATTCTTTTGATGATTTCATCGGTTAAAATTTAAAATCATAATAAAATTAAATTAAGAGTCAAAACTCAAAATATAGCATTAATTTTGTACCTAAAAATTTATGAGCACAATATTGTTTCTTATGATTTACATAGATGACTAAAAATAACCACATTCCAATAAACATGTTTACTGCATATTCAGGGAGATTATTACTTTAAAACTTATTATACTAACTTTGATTTATGAAAAACAATCTTATATTTAAATTGATTGTATTATACTCGTTTAATGCAATTGTTGCCGGATATTCAAACTATATTTGTTCTACAATTGATACATTAACTATAGGGAAATGGTGTGGAGAAGAAGCTTTAGCTACTGTTGGTGTATCGTCTACTGTTTTTATGTTAACTATTTTATTTGTGTCTGTGATAACCAATGCAGGCTCTACCATACTATCATTGGATTATGGTAAATCGGATTTTAATTCATTAAATATTCATTTCAATAGTTATATCAGACTTGGTTTTATTTATTCGCTAGTATTAACTTTTATTGCATATCCTTTTTCTGGCTATATAGCAAAAGCACTTACAACTTACGATGTTGAGATTTTTATGATGTGCCAAAATTATATTAAAGGTGTCATCATTTGTTTTGTACCCTATGTAATGCTTCACTTACTTATTACTTTTACTCGTATAGATGGCTCTATTTCCTTAGGTATTATAGCAATACTGTTTATGACAATTTCAAAATTCTTATTGAATTATTTATTATTAGGAGTTATGGGACATGGGCTATGGGCAGCATCATCATCTTCTGCAATCAGTTATACAATTGGTGCGCTTTTTTGTTTACTCCATTTCAGAAAACCTTTGACTGTCAGGAATTTGAAATTCAACCTGATAGGATCTTTACATCCAAGACAATTATCTCAGGTTTTAAAAGTAGGAATGCCTTCTGTCGGTGAATATATAGCTACAGCTTTAAAATTAATTGTAATCAATACCATTTTATTAGAATTTGCAGGTATTGTATATGTAGCTATTTGGACTGTCATTTATACAATATCCCGTTTGACTATTTGTCTTATAAAAGGTGTGGGGGCAGCTTCAATTCCTTTTTTTGGTTTGTTTTATGCGCAGAATGATATGTATAATTTGAGAAAAACTTATTTTTCGACATTCAAAATTATGCTTTTTGTTAATATAGCAGTTAATATATTCATATTTATAAAGGCAGATTGGGTCTGTTCTATTTTTAATATTTTACATGAAGTGGATGCAAATCCGATATTAGCTGTCAGAATATTCACTGTCAGCATGTTGTTTACGCAAATTACAATATTTTTCAGATATTACTATCAAAGCATTATTAAAACAAATTATTCCGTTTATTTTGTTGTTGCTCCTACATTTCTGGTATTTATTCCATTAACCTTGTTTTTATATTATTTATTAGGAATAAATGGAGTATGGTATTCTTTTATTGCTTCAGAAGTTATTACAATTATTATTTTTGGAATATACATAGGAGTAAAAACAGGAAATTATCCTCATAGGTTAAAGGATTTTATACTTTTACCTGAAAATAAATATTCTTTTTTTGAGTTTAATGACTCTATCAATAATAAAAAAGAAGAATTTAATACTCTAATCACTGATATCCACAAATTTTGTGAATTGTATGGTGTAAAAGAGCTACCGAGGAATATTATAAATAAATTCATAAATGAGGTGTATAAAATATCTATAAACAATGACAACAGTAATAACATTATAGATGTTAAACTTCGAATTATTAATGATAGTATTACTTTGTCTATTATGGATAATTGTAAAAAATATAATCCAACCCAATATATAGGTATACTAAAAGAAAAAATAAGTAATGTCTGTCCAATAGATATACATTATAAAAATATCATGGGAATAAATAATATGCATCTTACAATCTTACATTTTGAAGAGACAAGAAATAACTAAACGGATGAAATACCTGAAACACCTGACCTTTATCAGGCAGGTGTTTCAATTACCTGGTGTATTTATAATTGTATAGGAATAAGTGGGGGATTCTGTTTGTAACAGATATTTTATACCTTTGTGGGATTAAAATAAGCACATAGAAAGACATTTGTATGCAACTTAGTAATTATCATAGCCATTGTACATTTTGTGATGGTAGAAGTACCCCCGAAGACTTCGTGAAGTTTGCCATTTCGCACGGTTTCCGTGCTTATGGTTTCTCATCCCACTCTCCATTGCCGTTCGAAACTTTTTGGAATATGTCTAAAGACGATATGCCGGAATATCTGATGGAAATAAAACGTCTGAAAGATAAATATAGCGGGCAACTCGAAATCTATGTAGGGTTGGAAATCGATTACCTGGACGAGACTTACAATGCTTCTATTCCTTATTTCCGCGAATTACCGCTCGATTACCGGATTGGTTCTATTCACTTTTTGCCTATTGCCCAACCGTTGGCAGAAGAAAATATGGTATGTATCGACGGTTCTTTTTCCGATTACAGGGATGCTGTGGACAAATACTACCAGAGCGACATAAGCAAATTGGTAGCACATTATTTCACATCGACGAAAAGAATGATAGAAGCAGGATGTATAGATATTGTCGGGCATATGGATAAGATTTATATGAACGGGCATAAATATCCGGGGTTTTCTTTTGATGCCGGTTGGTATCAGGAACCATTTAACGAGTGCCTGCACCTGATTGCTGAAAAAGGCTTGATGGTAGAAGTAAATACAAAGAACCTGCAAAAGAAACAACAGACTTTTCCGCATATGGCTTACCTGCATCGTCTTGAACAACTACATATCCCGGTGATGGTTAACTCCGATTGCCATTATCCGGACCTTGTGAACGACGGACGTGCTGAAGCTTTTGAAATGCTAAAACAGGCAGGTTTTAAAACTACCCGTGAACTGATAAACGGACAATGGGAAGATGTGGCAATTTAACCTTTCTTCCTTTTATATAAAAAAGATTGCCAGCGTTCTTCCGCATCCCCTTGGCGGAACATTTCATAACGTGCCATTGTAAAAAACAAGTCGGATAGGCGGTTTATAAATTGCAGGATTTCTGTAGGAACAGCATCTTGTTTATTTAATGTCCACAAACGGCGTTCGGCACGGCGTACAATGGTACGGGCTAATTGAAGATGGGCGGAAACCGGAGAGCCTCCCGGAAGAATGAAATAACCGTTATCTTCCATCTGGGAAGACAACAGGTCTATTTGCTCTTCACAAAAAGCAGCCAGGTTGCCCGGTAATGTATTCGGATTCTTATCCCGTATATCCGAAGGGGTTGCCACATGGGACATTACAACCATCAACTCCCGTTGTATTTTTCCGAGCAAATCCTGCCACTCATGAATGGCTGGTAATAAAGAACGGACAATGCCTATTTCGGCATTTGCTTCGTCCAATGTCCCGTTTGCTTCAATACGTATATCGTCTTTATCCACACGTTGGCCGCCATGTATACCGGTTCGTCCTTTATCTCCTCCACGGGTATATATTCTCATAATGCTTATACTATTTTTACAGATTAAAAAGAAAATCCATTAACCATTTGTTTCGGGAAGTATCTCCCCAATACAAATGAGTATATCCTGCCAATAAATTTTTATAATGATATAAAGGGGTATCAACCGGAGTGCCCTTTGCCGTAAATGCCGTAGCTACCGATAAAAGTGGGGATTCCTGTGGAACAATACGGGAATAGTGAAACTCATGTCCTTTCATTCTATATTCCTTATAGTTCAGAGAACGATAGCCCAGCCTAAGTTTCATTTGCTCCATGGTAGCAGACTGGTTTAATATCCCGGCCATCGGATATACAGTTCCATCCGTATCTGTTATATGATTACAAAGATACATCATCCCGCCACATTCCGCCAGCAGTTTACCGCCTTCTTCCACATATTCACGAACAGATTGTAGCATGGTAAAATTGGAAGCTAACGTAGAAAGGTATAATTCCGGGTATCCTCCGGGAAGATAGACGAAATCGGTATCCGGTAAAAACGGATCTTTCAGAGGGCTGAACGTCACTATTTTTCCTATACGGTGAAGCAACTGTATATTCTCCTCATAAACGAAATTGAATGCTGCATCCTGGGCGATAGCTATACGCAGAGGTGTATGTGTCGTTTTTGCCGGACCTCTTTTCTCACAAGATAGTACGAGTTTATTGTAAGCGGAGATTGCCAGTAACCGGTCTATATCCACATGTTTTTCCACCAAATCGGCAATCCGGTCTGCAAACTCGTCAAAACAAAAGTCTTCATCCAGTGATAATCCTAAATGGCGGCTGGGAATTTCAATATTTGTTTGTTTAGGAAGATACCCCAGCGCTTCTACTCCGGCATCTTCACAGGCTTGCTTTAAATACGAATAATGGCTTTCGGAAGCCACAAAGTTGAATACTACACCTACAACCCGGATTTCTTTATTAAAATGTTTGAAACCATATAATAGAGGTGCAACTGAATAGGCTGTACTTTTTGCGTTTACTATCAATACGACCGGAATATCCAATGTACGGGCGATTTCGGCACTGCTTCCTTTCATACCGTCATATCCGTCGAACAAGCCCATTACACCTTCTGCCACTGCAACATCTGCATTTGCCGTATAGCGGGAATATAAATCGCGGATATGATCTTCGGACATCATAAAACCGTCCAGATTGATAGACGGACATCCGGCAGCCATCCGGTGGTGGCGTGTATCTATATAATCGGGTCCGCATTTAAACGGCTGAACCTGTAAAGAACGTTTTTTTAAAGCACGAAGCAGCCCCAAGGTAAATGTGGTTTTGCCACTACCAGATGAAGCTGCTCCGATTAAAATTTGAGAAAACACTTTATTAGTATTGTTCTTTTTCGTTCGGGAAATCTTGTGTCTTTACATCTTCTATATATGTTTGCACGGCACGGGTGATTTGTTCACCTATATCTGCATAACGACGAAGGAAACGAGGCGAGAATCCCTGGTTGATACCCAGCATATCATGCATAACCAGCACCTGGCCATCCACTCCGCTACCCGCACCGATACCTATAATAGGAATTGTCAGTTCGGTAGCTACACGTGCAGCCAAAGCTGCCGGTATCTTTTCAAGAACAATTGCGAAACAACCGATTTCTTCTAACAGGTGAGCGTCTTCTATCAGTTTCTGCGCTTCCGCTTCTTCACGGGCACGAACTGTATAAGTTCCGAATTTATTGATTGACTGGGGAGTCAGTCCCAAATGTCCCATTATTGGAATACCGGCACATAAAATGCGTTCGATGGATTCTCTGATTTCAGAGCCACCCTCCAGTTTAATGCAATCAGCATGCGTTTCTTTCATCACGCGGATAGCCGAAGTCAATGCTTCCTTCGAATTACCCTGATAGGTACCGAAAGGTAAGTCGACAACAACTAAAGCACGTTTAACAGCCTTCATTACAGATTTACCATGATAAATCATCTGGTCCAAAGTAATCGGAAGTGTCGTTACATTTCCCGCCATCACATTGGAAGCTGAATCTCCTACCAAAATAACATCCATACCTGCCTGATCGATAAGGCGAGCCATAGAATAATCGTACGCTGTCAACATGGAGATTTTTTCTCCGCGTTGCTTCATTTCAATCAAACGATGCGTAGTTACTTTTCTATTATCCTCTAAATCCCTTTTTGCAACTGACATAATGATATTTGTTTATTGTTTACAGGCGGCAAAGGTACATATTAATATGATATAGCCTATCAAAAGTTGAAATCAAAGCAAAAAAATAGCTTTTACTTAATCTTTCGTTTTTTATCTCTATCTTTGAATTATTAAAGTTAAAAAGAAGAGCTACAAAGACATGGAAAATAGAACCTCCGATCCTATTCTAGCTTTCCGGCTTGCCGAGGAAACAGAAATTGAACGCATCTGGGAAATCATATTACAGGCAAAAGCGCAAATGCGCCGCCTTAATAGCAAACAATGGGACGATAATTATCCGGCAATCGAAACCATACAACAAGATATCAGGGATAGAAACGGTTATGTGTTATTGGCTGATAACCGGATTATAGCTTATGGCGTTGTTTCTTTTGACGGAGAACCTGCATATAAAGAGATTGACGGCATATGGTTTAATGAACTTCCATATATGATTGTACATCGTTTGGCTGTTGCTGAAGAAGCTAAACGTCAAGGTATCGCCAAGCGTTTTATGCTGGAGGCTGAAAATGTCAGCCGGCAGAAAGGCATTTACAATTTCCGCGTCGATACCAACTTTGATAATGCCTATATGCTCCACCTGATTGATACGTTAGGTTTCAAATACAGCGGCCTGGTTTATTACAGGGGTACTAATGAGAGAAGGGCTTTTGAAAAAAGTATTCGTCCCCACTCCCATGCTTTGGATCTTCCTGAATATACAATCCGGGAGGCTTGTTTCGAAGATGGTGAAGCAATATTCCATGCAATAGACAAAAACCGGGAAGACTTACGCGTATGGCTTCCATTTGTCGATTCTCTAAAAAGCGCATCCGATGAACAACAATTCCTCAAATCCGTATTAGAAGTTCCTTATGAACGGAGGGATATCGTTTTCGTATTGGAAAAAGGTACGGAATTATGCGGACTGATTGGCATTCATTTTACAGATTGGAACAACCATCGTACAGAAATCGGTTACTGGCTTCTTCCAGCATACCGGGGACAAGGTATCGTAACAGCCGCTGTGCGGTATCTATGTAAATGGGCTGTGAATGTAAGAGGAATGAATCGCATTCAAATCCGTTGTGCGGTAGAAAACCAGCCAAGTAATGCCATTCCCCAACGTCTGGGCTTCACCCATGAGGGTACCGAACATGAGGGAGAACTACTGGTATCCGGAACCTATACGGATATACATATTTATAGCATACTTAAAAAAGAAATAGAAAAATGGAACAAGAAATCCAACTAAACGATCACAACAAACAAGAGTATCCACCCATGCATACAGCCGAGCATATATTGAACCAGACGATGGTTCGGATGTTCGGATGCCCGCGTTCAAAAAATGCCCATATAGAAAGGAGAAAAAGTAAGTGCGACTACCTCCTTTCCGAAGCGCCGACAGCCGAAATGATGGCGGAAGTAGAGCGGAAAGTGAATGAAGTAATCGACCGTCACCTTCCGGTTACCATCGAATTTATGCCATTGGAACAGGCTGGAGAGATTGTCGATTTAAGTAAACTTCCGGACGACGTAAGCGAAACACTCCGTATCGTACGTGTAGGCGATTACGATGCTTGTGCCTGCATCGGCACACATGTAAGCAATACCTCCGAAATCGGTCATTTTAAAATGCTTACCTACGATTATACGGAAGGACGGTTACGTTTGCGTTTCAAACTAACCGAATAAAATCCTGATAAATATCAATGAATGAGCCAATCCTCTGATAAACCCAAAAGGATTGGCTCATTTAATAAAGTAGCATATGCTGCTTCTATAACTTAAACTTACCTCGACCGTACTTCTTTCCTCATAAAAGAAATATACGACAAAGCAAAACATACTACAGTTGCAGCAATCAATCCGGTCAATTGGGGCCAGACTACCAAAAGGCTTTGCCCTAAAGGTAACGGGCTTGGTATCGCACCATGTACTTGCTCCATTGTCAACGGCCCGATACTCCTTATGGAAGGCATAAGTAATGTCATGGTCGCTTCACTAAAAAGCTCACTTGGCGCGAACCGCAGCAATCCCAACATAAACCGTTGATAAGCGATCACCTGATAATCGGAAGCCCAAACAGAAGGAGTCAGCGCCTTCCCTACCAGATTGATAATCATGTTATAAAAAACACTAAAAAACAGCCATATCGCTATACATGCCAAAGCTGACGTCGCCGCCTGTTTGAAACGTATGGAAAAGAAGATAGACAGGCTCAACCAAAAAGCTACGTAAAAAAGGCTCACAAAGAGGAAACAGACAATGCGTACAAATTCTTCTGCCGTAGGCGGAATACCTATCGCAATCAAACCGAATCCCATTACCAGGAAACCCAGGACAAACAACAGCATGCCAATCACAATCAATGCAGCCATAAATTTTGCATTAATCAAATAATCCCGATGAATGGGCTGGGATAAGATACGGCTCAATGTCCCTTTATTCTGCTCCGAATTGATTGCGTCGAACCCTAAAGAGATACCGAGCAAAGGTCCCAGAAAACTGATAAATACGACAAATGACGGCAACGTCCCGTCTGAGACGGTAAACAGTTTCAGGAATAGAAAAGCGCCATCCGGATCATTCGGCTTTATGGCATCGCGAATATTTGTAAGAGCCGTATACAACGACCCCATACATGTCAACGCAATGATAGCAATCAGGATAATAAAACGCCAACTTCTCACATAATCGGAGATTTCTTTGTTGACAATAACCCAGAAAGGATGATTTGTGTTACTCATGACTGCCCCTCCCCCCGAAATATTGATTATAAATATCGTCAAGTCCATGTTCCGCTTTATGTAAAGCCGAAAGTTCTATCTGGGTCAGAAGCCTGCCATTGCCAAACAAGCCGACCCGGTCGCAAACTAACTGAACCTGATGCAGATGATGGGAAGAGAAAAGGACTGTCAAACCTTCCTCATGGCTCAACTGCAAAATTAAATTCATAAACTCCTGTACACCGGCCGGATCAATTCCCGAGGTCGGTTCATCCAGAATAATCACTTCGGGATTCTTTATTAATACATCAGCTAAACCTAAACGCTGGCGCATCCCTTTAGAATATTTTCCGGATTTTTTATTCGCTTCTCCCAATATACCAACCCGGTCGAGTAATTGTTCGGCTTTCACGCATGCTTTTTTTCTGGAAATACCATTCAGAGCCGCTGTATAAAGCAGATTTTCCAATCCTGTCATATCCTCGTAGAAACCAACGTCTTCCGGCAGATATCCGACTTTCCGTTTTACTTCTATCGGATGAGTTGTAGAATCGATGCCGCATACTTTTACAGAGCCGGATGTCGGTTCCGTCAAACCTAACATCATTAATATGGTAGTAGATTTTCCTGCTCCGTTAGGCCCCAGTAACCCGAATATTTCACCTTTTCGAATAGTCAGGTTCAGCTCATTAACAGCTGTGAAATTCCCATATTTTTTTGTCAAACCGGTAAGTTCGATAACAAACTGGCACATGACTTACCTCCTTCCATATTTGCGGAACAGAAAATAAACGCCACCCAATACAATAATAATAATCAGTATTCCCAGCCAACCGTAAATCATCGGTGTGCGAACAGATATGCGGAATTCGGTTGTTGTATTCACCTCGGGAGTTTTGGCTGTGACCTTTGTAATGTAGTCGCCGGGCAGTGCTTTTTTGGCTGCTTTTACTGTTGCAGTGATATTCGTTGTACTGCCGGCTGTCAGTTTTTCTATTTTAGACGGTTCAAAAGAGACTTCCCAATCTACAGGTTTGTTCGCTGTCAACTGAACATCATTCAGTTCGGCAGACCCATTGTTACGAACAACCAAATCAATACGTTTCGTTTCTCCGGCCGTAATGTCCGTACTTAGTAAGCCTCGCGGAGTCGTTAGCTCCATTTCATAGGAACCGGTGACAACAACTTCCAGCTCTATTTCAGCCGAAGTCGAACTGGTTGTTGCATGAATTGGTATTTTATAGCTACCCGCTTGTACATTAGCAGCCGGACTGACATCTATACTTATATTTTCTGTGGCATTGGCTTCCACCTGTGCCGAAGTGGCCTGCTTGCCTCCTACCCGGAATGTTACATTCCATCCCCGCGGAGCTTCTGCCATCAAAGCATATAGCTGCTGGTCGGCTGTTTGATTTTTTAAAGAAGCATTGAAATTAAAGGTCGACTTGGAATTTCCCTGCATATTAGGTTGTTTTGTAGATAACTCCGTTTGATAAGTACCCTGTTCGGAAACAGTTACACTCAACGGCAATTCAACAACTCCGGGAGCTGTCAGAGAAAATCGGTAAGTCCCTTTATTAACTTTAAACGGGACATCTACTTTAAAAGTAAAATTCTTCTTTTCACCAGGCAAGACCGATATCTGGTTGACAGTCCAGCCTCCCGCCTTCATCTCGTATTTCCATCCTCGCGGTATCCCTTCTACGGAAATAGAAGCGTTCTTCACTTCGTCACTGTTATTAATGACATCGACACTGTAATTGATAGACTCTCCCGGTGGAACTGCAATTTTGGTGTAGGGAGTATACAACATCACATTTTCTTCTGCGCCATATGCGCGTGTACTCATCGAAAAACATACAAGTACGAGTACAAGTAACAAATTAAGATGATTAGTTCGCATTGTTTAAAAATTTTCTTACAAAAATGATTATCAATAGCTGGTGGCAAATATATAAGACTGCTTTATTATCGACTATTAAAAGTTTTGAAAAAAAATTATTACAATATGCTCTTAGCCTTTTCAATGCAAGTCCTTTTTTTCTATTAAGTCGATAATTATGGAATCTGAAACAACGAACTTAAAATATTTTTATGTAAGTTTGCGAGCGCTAAGCGTGATATTTTAATACAGAATTTAAATATAATAGTTATGCAATCAATTGACAATTTCAATTTTGCCGGCAAAAAGGCATTTGTAAGAGTTGACTTTAATGTTCCTTTGGACGAAAATTTCAACATCACAGACGACACTCGTATCCGTGCCGCCCTTCCTACACTGAAGAAAATTCTGGCAGACGGTGGTAGTGTAATTATCGGTTCTCACCTGGGACGTCCGAAAGGCGTTACTGACAAATATTCACTGAAACACATCCTGAAACACGTATCAGAACTGCTGGGTGTTGAAGTTCAGTTTGCAAGCGACTGTATCGGTGAAGAAGCCGGCGTTAAAGCTGCTGCTTTGAAACCGGGAGAAGCATTGTTGCTTGAAAACCTTCGTTTCTATGCTGAAGAAGAAGGCAAACCGAGAGGTTTGGCTGAAGATGCTACAGATGACGAAAAGAAAGCGGCTAAGAAAGCTGTTAAAGAAAGCCAGAAAGATTTCACTAAGAGATTGGCTTCTTATGCTGACGTTTATGTAAACGACGCATTCGGTACAGCTCACCGTGCTCACGCTTCTACGGCTTTGATTGCCGATTATTTCGATGCTGACCACAAAATGTTCGGCTACCTGATGGAAAAAGAAGTAAAGGCGGTAGAAAAAGTAATGAACGATATTACCCGTCCGTTTACTGCTATCATGGGTGGTTCCAAGGTTTCTTCTAAAATCGAAATCATTGAAAACTTATTGAATAAGGTAGACAACCTGATCGTAACAGGTGGTATGACTTATACTTTCACGAAAGCACAGGGTGGCAAGATTGGTAATTCTATCGTTGAAGACGATAAGTTAGACCTGGCTCTCGACCTGATGAAGAAAGCTAAAGAAAAAGGCGTAAACCTGGTATTGGCTGTCGACGCTAAGATTGCAGACGCATTCAGCAACGATGCAAACACCGCTTATGCTAACGTAAACGAAATTCCTGACGGTTGGGAAGGTCTTGACATAGGTCCTAAAACAATTGAAATCTATGCTGATGTGATCAAGAAATCAAAAACTATCCTGTGGAATGGTCCTACAGGCGTATTTGAATTTGAAAACTTCACAGACGGTTCCCGTGCAGTAGGTAACGCAATCGTTGAAGCTACTAAGAACGGCGCTTTCTCCCTTGTAGGTGGTGGTGACTCTGTTGCTTGTGTAAACAAGTTCGGCATCGCAAGCGAAGTTTCTTATGTATCTACAGGTGGTGGTGCTTTGCTGGAAGCTATCGAAGGAAAAGTTCTTCCGGGTATCGCAGCTATCAAAGGCGAACCGTATAAATAAGCAGATTTTTAAATCGACATAAAAAAAGGCTGTTTCCGTGATGGGAACAGCCTTTTTTTATGTTAGTAATAGCTTTTTAACTGTTAAGTCATTGCAATTTGATAGCTTTTCCGCTTTTTGCACTTTTTATGGCAGATTCCAATATCTCAACAACAATCAGATTATTTTCGAGTGAAGATAAATCCGTGGGTGCGACTTTAATATCTCCGCGCACAGCCGCTTTCAGATAATAAAAAGAATCGTTGTAAGGCGCTTGCAGGTCCGGCGCTTGCCATTGCATTCCCATATGATCTTTATAGACACGCATGGCTGTCGGGGTATCCTGGTAGATAAATCCTTTGTTACCATATATGTGCATATCTTTCCGGTTTATCGGCCAATTCCAGGAACCCATAATCTGAACAGTCGCAGAAGGATATTCTACTATAATTGTAGCATCGTCATCAACTTTAGGATATTTGTCCGGTTTCAATTGTTTCAAAACTGCATATACACTGACCGGTTTCTGTCCGTCCATTAACCAAGTCACCAGATTAGCGCCATAACAGCCGAAATCTATCACAGCACCTCCCCCGTTCAACTTCGGATCAGTCAGCCAGTCGGTAAATTCATTGCCGCATCCTATCTCGAAAGGCCCCTGATGGCCGTCATAGACATTTATACGGTTTATTTTTCCGATGGCATTTTCTTCCTTAATCAACCGGTAGGCCTCATGATTGGTGTTATACCAGGTCGTTTCATAATTCGTAAGCAAAAGGATATTATTCTTACGGGCAAGGTCTGCCATACGGTTCGCATGTTTCATATTGACAGCCAATGGCTTTTCTACCATCACATGGATACCCCGGGGCGCACATGCTTCCACTACGGCAAGATGGTCGTAAATAGAGCCATAGGCAACTACCACTTCCGGCTTGGTTTTGTCCAGCATTTCTTCCAAATCGGCATAAAAACAAGAATCAGGCAATCTATTCCTGAGTCCGTTATGTTCCCGGTATTGCAAATTAGGTTCGGCAACACCCACCACTTCAAAATCCCCCCTGTCCATACGGACAATTACCTCATGCAGATGTCCATGGGATACTCCCGCCACACCTAAACGAAGCGGCTTTGTACTCTGGGCATTTACAAATAAGGGAATAAAAAATAACAACAAGATTGAAAATCGAATGATAATTCTACGTGTATCCATGGTCTATATAAAAATTGATTTTGACAAAGATATAAATATTTTTGTACCTTTGCCCCTCGTTATTATATAGAAAAACAACATATAGATAAATAAAGAAATGGCAAAAGAGCTGAAAGAACTGACACCAAGAAGTGTGAACTACTCGCAGTGGTACCAGGATCTGGTAATCAAAGCGGATTTGGCAGAAAATTCTGCTGTACGCGGCTGTATGGTCATCAAACCTTATGGCTATGCAATCTGGGAAAAGATGCAACGTATCCTTGACGATATGTTTAAGGAAACCGGTCACGTAAACGCTTATTTCCCATTATTAATCCCGAAATCATTCTTAAGTAAGGAAGCCGAACACGTAGAAGGGTTTGCCAAGGAATGTGCTGTTGTAACCCACTACCGCCTGAAAACAAACCATGACGGTACAGGTGTCGTTGTAGACCCGGCAGCTAAACTGGAAGAAGAACTGATTATCCGTCCGACTTCCGAAACCATTATCTGGAATACATACCGTAATTGGATTCAATCATACCGCGACCTGCCTATCCTGTGCAACCAGTGGGCGAATGTGATGCGCTGGGAAATGCGTACCCGCTTGTTCCTCCGTACAGCCGAATTTCTGTGGCAGGAAGGACATACGGCACATGCTACCCGTGAAGAAGCAGAAATCGAAGCAAAGAAAATGCAGGACGTATATGCAAATTTTGCTGAGAACTATATGGCAATGCCGGTTATCAAAGGGGTAAAATCTGCCAGCGAACGTTTTGCAGGAGCTTTGGATACATATACAATCGAAGCGATGATGCAGGACGGAAAAGCTCTTCAGGCAGGTACATCCCACTTCTTGGGACAGAACTTCGGTAAGGCTTTTGATGTAACATTTATCGACAAGGAAGGTAAGACGGATTACGCCTGGGCTACATCCTGGGGAGTATCCACCCGCTTAATCGGTGCTCTTATCATGTCTCACTCGGATGATAACGGTTTGGTATTGCCTCCGCACCTTGCTCCTATCCAGGTAGTTATTATTCCTATCTACCGCAGTGCGGAACAGTTGGCTCAAATTACAGAGAAAGTAAATGGTATTGTTGCCAAACTAAAAGCATTAGGCATTTCGGTTAAATTTGATGATGCCGACAATAAGAAACCGGGCTGGAAATTCGCCGAATATGAATTGAAAGGTGTTCCTGTACGTCTTGCTATGGGTGGCCGTGATATGGAAAACAATACGATCGAAGTAATGCGCCGTGACACGCTTGAAAAAGAAACGGTTACTTGCGATGGTATCGAAACATATGTACAGAACTTATTGGAAGAAATCCAGCAAAACATCTTCAAGAAAGCATTAGACCATCGTACAGCCAACACAATCACTGTCGAGACTTACGATGAATTTAAAGAAAAGATTGAAGACGGTTACTTTATCATGGCTCACTGGGATGGCACTCCTGAAACAGAAGAACTGATAAAGAACGAAACAAAAGCAACCATCCGTTGCATACCTTTGGCTGGCGACAAGACTCCGGGCAAATGTATGGTTACCGGTAAACCGTCCGCACAACGCGTATTGTTTGCACGTGCATATTAAAATAAGGTGACCCATATGTTCAAGGATATTTGCAATGCATCCATATCCTGTTCATATGGGTTTCTTCTTTCCTGAAATGTATACAAAACAACTATCATACTCTCATAAATTCAACAAAACCACTAATAACCAATGGATTAAGGTTATGATAGTTTCTGATTCAACTATCATAAATGTTTATTTATCGACTTTTTTAGCATGTATTCCCCATTGAATAAGCGCCAAAATAGTTAATTCACTTCCTTTCTTTCCGGAATCATGTATCTTTTTTACCAAAGTTCCCTGAATCTTCCGGAGAAAGTAGTAAAGAAAATTCCAGCATATCCCCTTCCCGGAAAGTCCCCGACCCGGACCCTACAGCTCCTGAGATCGGGGTGTGGAGCCTATTCCGACCCGGGCCTCGATAAGATTTTATAGGTATGTTGCGAACAAAAGTAGTTTGTTGGGATAAACTCATCCGGTGTCTATAAAAATCAAATAGCACAGACGTTTTAAAAATGTCCGGATAATAAATTGCTTATATTCATAGATATCCTTTCCTTTGTAAAGAACTTCAAAACGAAAGGATATCTATGTTGAAAAGTCAAACCACACTACTAATAATGATATTTATCTTATTAGGGTTTTCTTCCTGTCATAAAGAGAATAGTCGGATTGATATAAATCTGGATGAATATTCAGAAAAACTAACTTACTCGCAAATATCAAAAAAGTTGGACTATATCGTCCTAAAAGCTGGAAACAAATGTTTATTGTCCGATATAGAAAAAATATTCTTTGATAAGGATACTCTAATTATTCAGGACACAAGGCATGAAGGAATCTTTGTCTTTACAACCCATGGAGATTTCGTAAAACAGATTAATTATATCGGCCAAGGCCCGGAAGAGTATCGCGATGACAACTCGATTGCAGTAGATACTATATTGAACCAAATATATATCTATGATATGATGAACTTCAAAATTAATAAATACTCATACAATGGAGCATTTATATCCTCAGACAAAATGGATTCGTTTATCCGGGACTTCGCCATTACAAAAAGTCGTAAATTCTTAATGATACAACCCTGCATAAATAAAAGGTACGGAAAGAACGGGCTTTGGCTATATCATCCTGATAAAAAAACAATCCATCCGTTGTTAGAAGATTCCGGAGAAGACCAGGAGTTTGAATTTATGTCTACATATATTACACAAACAGAAAATTCAATCTATTACTACGACAGGAATGATGATAACATATATCTTATCGAAAATGATTCCTTGCATAAGCTATATGGAATTAATCTAAAGCAATATCTGCCAAACGAGGTTCGAAAAAAGGACGTATTAAGCGAAAATGATTTAAACCAGAAAGCAATGATGTCCGATTTTTGTGTATCGAACAGATATATTATAATCAATTATTTCATTTTCGGGAAGGAAGAATCTCCATTCAAATGGGTTATGATAGATAGAGAGAACAATAACGTATCTGTTTTTAAGCATTTTACAAATGATATAGATGATTCTAATTCATCCAACAACAAGATATTTTATTTGAACGATAGCACATGGTGCAGACTTGTAGATCAAAAAGAAAACGATGATAATATTGTATTACAACTAATTCATTTGAAATAATAAAAGTAAGAACAGTTTAAAAAAGAAATACATCCTATGATTCATTGCCGAGCCACAGATTCAACCTATAAGATGATTCATCATTCCTATTTCATAATTGTGATAATCTTATTATCCTTCACCTCCTGTCATAAAGAAGAGAGTAAATACATTTTGAAGGAAACCGGAAATCGATTGTTATTTCCAATAGACAACCAAACGAAAAATTCTCCCAAAACTTTGTTTGTGTATGCAGACAAAGGGAATAAGCAATATCTTACATTTCAGAATCCGAATAGAAATGAAATACTATTTTATGATTTAAGCAGTTGTAATTTAGAATTTAAAACTTCATATGATATTGAAGGTATGAATGGTGTTGGCAACATATGGGGATATTATATTCACAATTTAGACAGCATCTTTGTAACCTCTCGTGATTTACCTGAAATCTACCTGACAAATCATGAGGGTAAACTTCTTAATACATTTTCGTATGAAAATACCGAAGAAGGTTCTACTTTGAGTACCTATTGCAGTACTTCCTTCTTATCCATGCCCGGAGTTCTTAAAGAGAACCGTTTTTTCATCATGCCTTCGTGCAACAGGCATATAACCCCCAATCCTATCTGCGCAACTATCGACCTTGGCACAGCTAAAGTAAATGCTTTGCCTCTCACCTATCCGGCTTTCCCTGGCACAGACAATGAATTGAAAAAGGCAGGTATAGAATTATATGTCAGTCGTTGCTTCAACACTAAAGGGTTCGTATATTCATTCTATTTTGATGAAGATTTATATGTGACAGATATCGAGCACCAAACATTCAGGAAAATCAAAACGCCCAGTTCAAACTTTGAACATGTAACAGCTCCCGACGATTACGGCAATACTACGTTTAAAGATATGTGCGAAATCCCGAATTATGGAAATATCCTATATGATAAATACAGAGACGTATATTACCGGATAGCCTATCCTAAAACAAATATAACGAATGACATAAGACCTTTAGAGTTGATGGACTTCGGTAGAAAAAATTTCTCTATTATTATTTTGGATAAAGATTTCAATATTTTAGGAGAAACGTTATTTCCTGATTTTACCTACAACTCTACTTTAATGTTTATAACAGAAGATGGCCTTTATATATCCGACAGCCATTATCTTAATCCTAAATTTAGCGATGATGAGTTGAGTTTTAAGAGATTTGAACTTGTTAAGATAAACCAATGATCCATGCTCACCAAATGAATAAAGCCATATACTTTTTACTCTTTATTACAGTTCTGAGCTGTACTAAGCAACACTCCCAGACAGAAAAAGTCCAGAACAAACGGAATAAAATAACCCATGTTCACGACAAAATAAAAGAAATAAAGATTGAGGATGTCTTAATTAGTAATATCTCCCGATTGTATTTAATGGATAATTTTTTAATTATAGGAGACTATAAACCTCAAGATAAACAAATCCATCTATTCGATAAAAATACATTTGAATATATAACCAGCAGTACCTATCAGGGACAGGGACCTGGTGAAATTACGATTATGGGATGTATCGGAACGGATGCAAAAAACCGTCGTTTTTTTGTTTCGGACCACGGCAAACAAAAAATATTCTGTTATGACTTAGATAGCGTACTTGCCAATCCGCTTTATGAGGCAAAAGAAAAAACCGGAATGAACGCAAGATTATTCCCCGATAAGTATTACTATATAAATGATACATTGTCTATTGCTTTGATAATAGAACCTACCGGAGATTTCGGGTTTAATCAATCTGTCGCCAAATGGAATATGAATACAGGTGATATACATATCTTAAAATACAAACATCCGGATATTACTCAAAAACGAGTCAATATCGCTGTATCTCCCGAAAAAAATCTATATGTAGAGTGTTACTCATATCACGACTTAATGAGTATTTTCAACTTAAACGGCGATTTAATAACGAACGTATATGGTCCTAATTGGAAAAAGGATAAGACAAAAGATAGTTATTATGAGGATATCATCTTTTGTAAAGAACATATACTTGCTTTATATTCCGGGAAAAAGACTTTTATAAAGGACGATGTGAAAGGCATAAAAACAAACCTTCCAACTCAACTTATTGCATTCGATATAGATGGAAACTATATCCGAACTTTGGATATCGGCTACAATATATCCAGTTTCTGCTATGATGAAAGTAATAACAGGCTCCTATTCGTTTTTGATGATGAAATACAATTTGGCTACTTAGTACTTGACGGCACTATATAAGCATGTGAAACCAAGCCTCGAATGTTAAAAAATATTAGTAGCAGTAGTAATTCAAATTAGTAGCGGTACTAATTTGAATTACTACTGCTACTAAATTGAAATATATGAAGGGCTAACTTTTCCGTAGGTCCGGTTATGAGAATATGGAAAATACAAGAGTTTGCGTAAGTGGCACCGTTTCTACTCCACGTACAAATATCCATAAATGCGTAAGAAAACAATAATTAACAGTAAATATTTTAAAAAAACTTTTTTTTGAAATACTTTTATAATCCATAATTCTACAAAATGAAAAATACCATACATTATACAATCATAGGAATATTCATCTCAACATCATGTTCCCAACATTCTACCCAAATAGAATATGAAAACATTTCTCCTACTATTGTTTATGATAGCATAGAAACACGAATGCCTGGCCCATTATTCCTATATGAGAAATATCTTGTTTGGACAGATCCTTTTGAGGCAGAAGGACAAGCACACATAATTGACCTAAAATCTAAGAAAGAAATTGGAAAAATCATAAATATCGGAGAAGGACCAAATGATTTTATTACCCCTATTTTTATAAAATCATCCAGTAATAGATTAATTGTTGGTGATATGAATAAGAATAAAATAGGTTATTGCTCCTTCAATGATATTGATAAACAACCCAGAATAGGAATTTGCATAAAAGAAGAAAATACAAAAGATAAAAATAGAATTATTAAAATAGAGAAAGATAATTTTTTATTTTTTGATGCAGGATTAATACAACCGTTTAATTATAAAGGTACAAAGTTTGGAAAGAATCCTCTTGATAAGAACATTGGAAACAAAAAGGATGCCTATCAAGGGAATATATAATACGGTCTATATTATAGGTTTAAATCCGGATTTTACTTTAATGAAATATAATATATTATAGTGGCACATCCGCCATTTAAATAATAAAAAAATACAAATTATGAATATATTTATATATATAATATTATCCTTCTTCCTTGTTTCATGCCAAAATAGTACAAAAACAGAAAAATACACATTAATAGAGACAGATAAAAAAATAATCCTACCTTTAGATAATGATATTAAAAATGAATTATTTATGTATTCTATTTATGAAAAAGGGGATGGAGATTTTTATTTTATTTTTCAAAACATAAATTCAAATATTTTGCTTTTCTATGATTTACAAAAACAAAAATTGGAATTTAGATTAGAATTGTCCATAGATGGGAATAATGGCGTTGGATTAGCTAATGGATATTATATTCATAATTTCGATAGTATTTATGTCCCAAATAGAGATATAAAAGAAATTTCACTTATTAATAAAGAAGGTATAATCTCTACTAAGTATGCTTATGATGAAGATATTAATAAAATAAATTTATCTTTATTTGATTTCTCTTCAGCATATTATAAACCAGCAGAAGTAATTGGACGCACAATGTATTTGTATTCTGGCCCCAATCGTTTTATAGAACATGATCCTGTATCTATAATATTTAATATGGACACTCATGAAATTACAGCACTTCCATTTGACTATCCAGATTATCCCGGCTCTGATCTAAAGTTGAAAAAATACGGTTTAGAAAGCTCTTTTAGTCGTTGTTACAATGGAGAATATTTCATTTATTCTTTTGCCTATGACGAAAATATCTATATAGCAAACTTAAAACATGATTCACTTCAGAAAATACCTGTAAAAAGTGACTATTTTAAAGAAGTAAAACTACCGGATGAACTAACAGCTTCTCCGATAGATTTTTGCACAAATTCTTGGTATGGAAATTTATTATATGACAAATATAGAAATGTATATTACCGTATTGCATATCCTCAAAACGAAATAGAAAAAAACATACGTCCTGCAGAATTAATATGTTATGGACGTAAAAACTTTTCTATTATTATATTAGATGAAAAATTCAATAAAATAGGAGAAACAAAGTTTCCTAATTACATATATAATTCTCGTGTTATGTTTGTTTTAGAAGATGGTTTGTATATATCGGATAGTCACTATCTAAATCCTAATTTTAGTGACGACGAACTAAGTTTTAAAATTTTTAAATTAACAGAATATACAGAATGAATTTTTATACACATATTCTAATATATAGTTTTATTTTATGTTTCTCTTGTTCAATGGAGAAGCATGAAATATTATAACAATAGAAAATGACAGTGTAAAAATTTACTAAGTAAAACAAAACTATACCTGATTATCTTTTCTGCTTTTTGTTTTTTCCTGTTCATGGCAGAGGAATAAAAATATTTATTTGGAGTAGGCTCTTTCTTTAGCAGGCAATAACAGAAAAGTGTTGGAGAAAAAAATTACAATCTGTCCATTGATCCATGAAAAACCAATTGATATCCCTTTCCCCTATTTGATTTTATTTCTATAAAAGGTATTGGAGCCAAATCTTTACGCAAACGCTTAATAGCCGTAAAGACAACATCCTTATCTGATGGAGTAAGCTTATCAACTTTGCGTGCCAGAATTTTTTTACAAATTTCCTCGTAACTCAAAAAATTATTTGTTCCATTTATAAATAGGTTAAACAGTTTCAAACCATTACCGGATAACTCTATTTGATTATTAGTAGATTGGAGTATTCCTGTCTTTTCGTTGAATTGTAAATCTGTCGATAATTGCCTATATTCTGTCGGGATTTTTATGGATAAAAAAACTTGTTCATTTTTCTTTTCTCCACCTATTATTGATAATGTCTCTTGTCGCTTTTTCCAAAATAAGAATGCCACATTTATACTCAGAAGAGAGAATATCCAGAAAAGTAGGATAAAGCCCAAAGAATGTATATGTTTTAATGAATCCCAAAAAGAAAATAGAACATAAGCACGAAGTTCGATACGACCTTCTGGTTTATCATTGAACCTATAAACAATTGGAGGTAAAGATATCGCCTTTATAAAAAAAGAACTATCAGAACGACTATATACAGTTCGCCCTTCTATTGAATAAGAGACTGCGGATTGTACATATATCCCATTCTCGATAAGTTGTCTATGGAAAAGGTCATCCAGCATTGTTCTCATAGAATCATGCTCTATCAAATAATCCTGATCACACCAATTTGCTTTTTCTTCATAAGGTATATCATTAGGGGATTGCTTGGAATCATATTCTGCATATTGTAAAGCATCATCCAATTTTATTGTTTTCTCTTTATTCAATGCTGCTTGAAAGGAATGAGCCATAATAGAATTCAACTCTGTCTGTTCAGATAAAAAAACAGTTCGTATCCAGTAAAAAAATAAAAATGTTACGCATAGGCATATTCCTGAAATCAAAATTATTTGTTTAGATAATTCCATAGAGTTTTTATTTTCTATTTGCAAAAATACTCTATCTATCATTAATATCAAATGATAATCATATAATATTTTCTGACATTTTCCTGACAATTACAATCGCAATATGCTGAATAATAGAATATTAATATTTTGTAAGCCAAACAAAGAATTTTCATATAAATATTTTCACCTATCTTTGAAACGTAAAAAAATATCAATATGAATATGAAAAAGAAATTCATTAAAGGGACGATTGCGATTATTTTCTTATGTTGTATCTGCTTTTTTTATACTTCAAAAAAAGTATCTGTTAATGATTTAGCTTTTGAGAACATAGAAGCTTTAGCCCAAGGAGAAAGTGGTGTAAATGTCAGATGTTATGGAAAAGGATCTGTTGAGTGTCACGGACACAAAGTAGAAAAAATGTATACTGGTCTCAGTTTAGATTAACAATGAAATACATCCTTCTTATAATAATAAGCAGTTTTATTTCCTGTAGCAGTCCTCCCAATCTCCATCCCCGCTACAGTTCTTTTCCTGAAGAAAAGAATTTGACAGCACAGGAAGTATCTCTGGACTCTGTTCTCTTCCGTTACCCATTTCGGGTAACGGTTAGAGACAGCGTTGCTATTGTTATGGATTTGCATAACACTGATTACTATTTTCATGCCTTCTCCTACCCTGAATGGAAACATTTAGTTTCATTTGGAAAGCGTGGGGAAGCTCCGGAAGAGATGTTATCTGCTGAAATGTTCCAGTTCAATTCGTTAGATTCAATTTGGGCTTTAGATGCCAACAGGATGCAAATTTCACGTTGGTCAATCGATCCTCAAAAAGTAACAGCCAAACGGGAGCAAATAATACCATTAGATAGGCAATTAGTCCGTTCTCTCGATTTTTATGCAACAGACACTTGTTTTCTAATAACAGACTATTTAGGGGATTTTCGTTATCATCAAGTAGACTACAATGGTAAATCTTTTAAAAACGTAGGCGAAATACCTACTGAGACAAACAATAAAAAAGAAGTTCGTCCCGCATTAGCTCAAGCATGGAGGAGTTTTACAGACTACAATCCTCAAAAAGGCATTTATGCTATGGTGACCCAACTGGGGGAAGCAATTGAAATATACAACCTGAAAGAAAATACACATACTGTTCTATACGGCCCTAACGGAGAGCCTCAATTTCAAACAGTCGGTACGGAAGGTATTCCAACCGGTATCATGGGATTTAGTGATATACGGATAACCGACCAATATATTTATACCGTTTTTCATGGTGTATCGTTTAAAGAAAAAGAAGTAATCTATCAGCAAGGGAAAAATCCGGAAGATGGCGGAAGATATATTTATGTATTTGATTTAAAAGGGAATCCGGTTCGTAAATACACACTGGATTATCCTGTTTACGGAATAGATGTTAATGAAAAAACAAAAACAATTATTGCAACTTGTGTTGAAAAAGATGAACCTATCTTGGAATTCAAAATGTAAAAACAAATATGAAACAACTACTACTGATATTCTCTCTACTTCTATTGGTCTCTTCCTGTAAAGAAAACGAAAAGGAAAGAATCACCCGTCTTGTTAATGAATGGCAAGGGAAAGAGATTCTATTTCCAAAAGATATAACTTTTACCCGCTTTGTGACAGACACTGTGGATTATCAGATTCCACAATCACAATATAAAGTTTTAATCTATATTGATTCCATAGGATGTACGAGCTGTAAACTACAGTTACCTAAATGGAAAAAACTGATAGAGTATGTTGATTCGGCTACAAATAGCCAAGTCCCCTTCCTCTTTTTCTTTCAATCGAAAGATGACAAAGAGTTACGTTATATATTAAAAGTAGATAAATTCGACCGTCCAGTCTGTGTGGATCATAGAAATAAACTAAATCTATTAAATAAGTTTCCCGCAGATATAATGTTTCAGACATTCCTATTGGATAAAGATAATAAAGTCATAGCATTGGGAAATCCGATACATAACTCTGCGGTCAAAGATTTATATCTAAAACAATTAACAGGGAAAGAGAATTCGGTAAAGCATATTAAGACAACAGCCGAAGCAATAAATAACAAAATCGACTTTGGCAATATTCCAAAGGGTACAGTTAAAACAAATACGTTTGAAATAATAAATACAGGAAACAATCCCCTTGTGATAACTGATATTAATACCACATGTGGTTGTACAACAGCCACGTATGATAAAAAACCGGCAAAGCCCGGCGATACTCTACGGGTAAAAGTTACAGTTACACCGAAAGATACAGGCTTTTTTGATGAAACTGTAACAATCAGATGTAACACAAACAGGCCTGTCAAAGTAAAAATTAGGGGAAATGTTCAGTGATGAATGGAAGGGAGTCTGTCTATCAAGCCTTGAAACTATTTTGACAAACTCCCCAAAACCTCAGAAAGGAGGTGTATTATGGTAATATAATAATATAATAGAACATAAAGAAAGCTATTCAAAGAGAACAACAAGCAAATATAATTAAAATTGATATAAAAATGAAGAAACGTATTTTTGGGACTGTCATCATTACAGTTATTGCTCTTGCAGCAGGTTTAAATTTCAATCAGAATAAAAATGAAGTTACAATATCTGAATTAGCCTTGGCTAATGTTGAGGCATTAGCAAGTGGTGAAGGAAGTTCAAGTGATTGTCAAAGACTATGTCCAAATTCAGGATATATGTGTCTTATCAATTTTGTAGATGGAACATCTATTTCTTGTCCTGGACATTGGAAATAATTAAAAAACTAATGTAGACCAAAGCACAATTACATTTGTTTTAATGTAATTGTGCTTAATCTCTTAAAGTAATCACAATCAATAAAGAAATACATGAAAAATTTAACCTATACACTGTTATTGCTCCTATTATCAACGATGTTAGCTTGTACATCAAGTAATAAATATCAACATTCTATTTCTATAAATAAGAATAGTTTCCCTATAAAACAAGCATTGTACGGTAGTAATATTGAGTTTGATAGTATACTTATGAAGCCTTTTCAATTACAAGTATATGATACTTTATTAATAACTTATAACCAAAATACAGATAAATTATTTCATATATTTAATTTAAAATCTAAAAAGAAAATAGGAGAACGTATCTCTATGGGACAGGGACCTACAGAAATGATAATGCCTTGGTTTATACAAAATCAGGATGTAATTTCTATTTTTGATATGGGTACTTCTACTATTTCAAAATATACTATAAGTGAATTTATTACAAATCCGGATCCAATACCATATCAACAAATAAAAATAAAAGAACAATTTTTCGGAGAAATCGGATTCTTAGGTGAAAACATTATAGGTTCTTTATATCGTCCTGAATATCCTTTATATTTATTTAATAATGCTGGAGAACAAATAAAAGGGTTCGGTTCATATCCTATTTCTAATTTCAACTATACAAATGCAGAAATAATAGATGCTTATCGTTCTATTATTATAACAAATCAAGTTGATAGGGTTGCAATTTGTCATTTTTTCACAGATCTAATCGATATTTATGATAATAATGGAACATTAATTAGTAGAATACATGGACCTGAACATTTTTTTCCTAAATTCAAAGAATATACAGATGGAAATGTCATTACAACTCGACCTGTAAATAAGACATATAAAGATGCATTTTATAGTCCTGTAAATGTAGGTGATGATTTTTTCGTTTTATATAACGGTAAAAATGTAGGAGAAAAAGACTACAATTTATTAGCAGAAAAAATTTTTGTTTTTGACTGGGAAGGAACTCCAAAAAAAATATTTTCATTAGATCAAGGCATATCTCGTATTAGTGTAGACAAAAGAAATAAGAAAATTTATGGTATAAGCAATGAACCCGAGTATCATATTGTTGAATATTCTTATAAGTAAAGAATATATTATTGATAAGAATATAACAAATGATTAAATGTATCTTCACAATATTATTAACATTAACATGCTGTCTCTCTAAAACAGACAGCATGCAAACTTATACTCTACATTTTTCTGAAGAAAAACGTACTGAATTAGAAAAGACATTGGATCACTATCAAAAAAAATCAGAAAAATTATTAACTGCTCAGTTCCTGATTGAAAATATGCCTTATCATTTTTCTATAGACGAATACTTTCTAGACCAAAATAGTAATAAATATAGACCTGATTTATCTATTATTAAAGAAAATAAAATACAACAACACTTCGACTCTCTTTTCAGCAAAGGACATAAAATCGTGAGAGAGAAACGATATGATATAGAAACTCTTGATAGTGCTTATTTAGTAAATAATATAGAATTAGCCTTTTCTGTGTGGGATAAAAAATGGGCAAGGAATACATCTTTCGAGGATTTCTGTAAATATATACTCCCCTATCGGGTACAAGCAGAAAAAGCATCCAACTTAAGACAGTATTTTAGGGATCGCTATCTTCCTCTTTTGGAGATGGCTGATCCCAAAACGCCATTAGAGGCTTGCCTTATTATAAACCAGGAACTAATGAGGACTATTCAATATGATACAAGTGGCGGATTAGGGCTTTATCCTTCTATTGAAGAAACCTATCGTACCAAAAAGGGAATATGTGATGACTTATGCATTTTAGGAATTTATATAATGCGAGCAGTTGGTATTCCTGTTGTAATGGAACAAACGACTTGGGTGAAAGGCGACCGGGGACATACATGGGCTGCTGTTCTCAGTAACGGCAAGTTTTATCCTTTTTGCCCCTGTTCCGACCAACCACGGAAATATGAATGGATGTTTTCTGAAAGAAGGATGAGAAAGCCGGCAAAAGTATATCGTACACATTTTGAACCGGTAAGGACTTTCAATGTAAAAGAAGATGACGGATATGTCACTTATCTTAAAAGTCCACTATTGGAGGATGTAACCACCGAATATCCAAATCAAACGATTAATATAACGGTAACTACGGATAAAAAAACAGAAAAAAGAAAATCGCAGGTTTACCTTTGCGCCTATAATCAACAGCATTGGGAACCTTTTGCTATCGGTCACCGAAACGGTAAAAATTGTTCGTTTGAAAATATTGTTGGTGATAATGTTTTTATTATTGCCGATTCTCCAAATGGAACTAACCTACATTTTATTACAGTGCCTTTTCATGTGAGTCCGACCGGTAGCATTCATAAAATCATACCGGATAAGTCTCAAAAAAGAAATTATACATTAAAGAAATTAGACGGACAACGGGAATATTCCCATACTCTACAATATTGGGATACTCAAAGTGAACAGTTTGTTTCCTTACAACAAGAACAGGAAACAGACAGTACGTTAACATATAACGAAATCCCCCGGAATGCCCTTCTCCGTTTTACTATTCCCATCAAATGTTGGGATATCCGTATATTTTTAATAGAAAATGACAGTGTAAAAACTTACTAAATAAAATGAAACTATACCTAATTATCTTTTCTGCTTTTTGTTTATTTTCCTGTTCATGGCAGGGGAATAAAAATACATATTTGGAGCAGGCTCTTTCTTTAGCAGGCAATAACAGGAAAGAGTTAGAGAAAGTCCTTAACCATTATCAGGCTGATACTCTTAAATTGAAGGCTGCGCAATTCCTGATAGAAAATATGCCTTACTACTATTATTATACAGGAAAAACGCTCGACAGGCAGATGGAACAATATAAGCTATTTGCTACGACGGACCAGCATCCAGCTTCTATACGGGATTCGTTGGCACTGAAATATGGTCCATTCTCGTACTCTGCACTGAATATGGAATATGATTTATTAAATGTAGATTCTGCATATCTGGTAGAGAATATTGATGAAGCATTCAGGGTCTGGGAAGAACAACCGTGGGGGAAACATGTCTCTTTTGAAAATTTCTGCGAATATATCCTGCCCTATCGGATTGGCGACGAACCTTTAACCTATTGGAGAAAACAAATTTATGAGAAATATAATCCACTTTTGGACAGTATCCGTAAACTTCCGGAAGCAGAAGATCCGGCCTTTGCAGCACAAGCGTTACTGGATACGTTCCGCAGGGAAGGAAATATAAAATATACGGAGCAACTGGCCATTACTCCTCATACAGGTCCTCAGGTCTGTGTAGAATGGAAATCCGGAACATGCAGGGAACATGCTGACGCTGTTATCTATGTAATGAGGGCTTTGGGTATTCCTTGTGGCATAGATGAAGTCCCTTTAAGGGGTGATAATAATTCACCGCATATGTGGAATTTTGTACTCGATAAAGAGCAAAATACGTATATGATAGAAATACTGACCTATTCCGAAATAAGAAAAGCCCCGGAGGTATATTTATCCGCCGGAAAGATATACAGGCATACTTTTAGTACAAACAACTCTCTGAAAGAACAATTTAATGCTTCCGGACTGCCGGTTCCCTCCTATTTCAGAACCGGACAAATAAAGGATATAACAAAAATATATGCCGGCTCCGGTTGTTTCCCGGTAGAAATATCCGGTACAAAGTTATATAAGCGGATAAAAAAGTCTGAACCTATCTGGCTTTGTCTCTCCGCAAGACAACAATGGAAACCGGTAGACTATGGTTATCTCCTTGAAAATAAAGTGTGCTTCAAAGATGTAAAAGGAGGAGTAGTATGCCGTTTGGCACATTCGACAAAAGAGGGATTGGAGATGCTTTCAGATCCTTTTCACGTAGATGCGGAGCATGGTACGATTCGTTTTTTTACACCCGGACAGGAAATGGAACAAGTTACTGTTTTGTTTAAATTCCATTTCTTCTATGAATATTTCCTTAACCGTATGGTAAATGGGATTTTTGAAGGAAGTAATGCTCCGGATTTTAGCCATGCGGATACGTTATTTCAGATAAAAGACGAACCGAGAAGGTTGATAACCGTTGTTTCTCCGGCTACCGATAAAAAATATCGATATGTCCGTTATAAAGGTCCGAAAGGAAGCCATTGCAATATTAGTGAAGTGGCATTTTATGAAAATAATGTAGATACGGTTGCCCTAAAAGGAAAAGTAATCGGTACACCCGGAAGTTTCGACGGTATACATGATTATAGAAATGTATTTGATGGAGACCCGTATACCTCTTTTGACTATCGTTTTCCTGATGGAGGATGGAGTGGCCTGGATTTAGGAAAAGCCTGTTCAATAACCCGTATCGCTTTTACTCCGAGAAACTCCGACAACTTTATCCGGAAAGGGGATTCGTATGAAATGTTCTATCTGGACCATGAATGGGTATCGGCCGGCATACAAACGGCTGTTTCCGATTCATTAAATTTCATGGCTCCAAAAGGTGCTTTGCTCTATTTGAAAAATCATACAAGAGGAAAAGATGAACGGATCTTCGAATACAAAGAAGGAAAACAAATATTCTGGTAAGAAAGAAGATGAACAAACTCCATAAAATACTGAATTGGATACTTAACCTTATTTTAGGGTTGGCAGGAATTGCTTGCCTTTGGATTATCGGGCAGGTATTTCTTTTTACTTCTTTCCGTATTCCCAGCGACTCTATGGAGCCGGAATTGGAAATCGGCGACTGTATACTGGTAAATAAACTGTTGGTGGGACCGCGTATTTTTAACCTCTCTGCTTCCATGAGGGAAGAACAGGTCGATATATACAGGATGCCCGGTTTACGAAAAGTACGACGGAATGATGTGCTGGTTTTCAATTTTCCCCACCCGCATAATTGGGATAAAATAGAGATGCACATTATGAAGTACTATATAAAACGTTGTGTAGGGCTTCCGGGTGATACGTTATCCATCGAAAATGGGAAATACAACGTAAGAGGCTGCGAAATCCCTTTAGGGAATATAGAATCCCAAAAACTAATCAGCAGGTATGATAAAGATGATTTTGGGGAAGGAGTGTTCAATAGCTTCCCTTTTGATTCGATTCTGCATTGGAATATTAAAGACTTCGGGCCGCTTTATATACCTAAAGTTGGCGACTCTGTTATCCTGGATAGGAACAATTACTGCCTGTACCGGAAATTGATCGAATGGGAACAGGCAGGTAGTTTGATATATAAAGATTCTGTCGCTTACCTGGACAATAAGCCGGTTAAAGCATACCGCTTCCTCAAAAACTATTATTTCATGGCTGGCGATAAAGGAGAAAATTCGCAGGATTCACGGTACTGGGGATTACTGCCGGAAGAATATATTGTAGGAAAGGCATGGATTATCTGGAAATCGGTAGAACCTTATAGCGGCAAATTCAGACGGAACCGTTTTCTCAAAAGAATACATTAACAGCAGAATACAGATGAAACAGTTCCGTTACCTATTATTTTTACTGACAGCGATAGCCGGAGTTCTTTTGCTTTCTACCCCTTTTGTCGAAAGCAGAAGTTTAGTGAACGGGCTGGTCATAGGAAAAATCCACTGGTTTCAATTGGTTATGCCGTTATTTTCCATATGTACCTGTTTATTGGCTTTAACAGGAAAAAAGGATTTCTTTAAATGGTCCTTGCCGGATACGCTGGTTCTTCTTTATATGATACTGACCCTCGCCACGTATGATTGGGGACTAAACCCTGAACCTGAAAAGTTGATGTTCGGCGGACAACTGGTAATTTTCTGGTTTCTGTTACGCTGGTTATTTAATGCTTACCCTGTTTTAAAACCGCTGTTTATCTTTACATTGATGTGTACGGGATTGGCGGAAGCCTTATTAGGATTAGGGCAACTGCATGGAGAGGCCGTTTCCAACCATTCCTTGTTCCGGTTGACGGGGACATTCTATAATCCCGGTCCCTTTTCCGGATATATTGCTGTCATCCTGCCGCTTTGCCTAAGCGTAGCTTTGTATTTCCGGCTGGCTGCCCGATACTTTGCATGGATATGTATAGCTGCCATTATGATGGTTCTTCCTGCCGGGATGAGCCGGTCGGCATGGTTGGCAGCAGTCTTTTCATGTGCAATGGTTTATTGGGTTCAAGAAATCGGATGGGATAAAACGAAGCGGGTATTTATCAAATACCACAAAGTGTCATTTTTATTAATTGCCGGTGCTGCAATCATACTAACCGGTGCTGCGGCAGGTATGTACAATATGAAGCAGGATTCGGCAAACGGGCGTTTGCTCATGTGGAAAGTAACAGGAAAAGCCATTGCCGGAAAACCTATCACCGGACATGGACTGGGTGGTTTTCCGGCCGCTTACCGGGAAGCACAGGCTCATTATTTTGCAACGGATCTTGCGACGGAAACAGAAAAACGGGTTGCCGGATGTCCGGAATATGCATTTAATGAGTTCCTGCAAATCGCTTCGGAACAAGGAATACTCGCATTATTAATTTTTCTTTCCTGGTTAGGGATAATCTGTTATCAGGGATTAAAAAATAAACAAATAGGAATGGTAGGCGGCATAGTGGCGTTGATAATTTTCGCTTTTTCCTCTTATCCGTTACAACTACCTTCTTTTTGGATTTTACTCATCAGTATGGGAGCTATTGCTACTTATAAAAAGAAATATAAAAATCCGGACAGTCAATCCGAAAAAATAAAATCCGGAAAAACATACATAACTATGGGATATCTATGTCTGCTGACAAGTATCAGTGGCTGTCTATTCTGGATACAAAAAGATTTTTATCATGCATATAAAGAATGGAACAGAGTGAAAATATCATATAATTCACATGCTTATTCATCTGCTATAGAGACATATAATTTACTTTATCCAAAACTTAAACATAAACCGGAATTTCTGTTTGAAGCCGCACAATGTAAAGGCAAGACCGAAGATTATGCAGGTGCGAATAAACTGTTGGACCGTGCCGTACAGTTAAGTGCGGATCCCATGCTTTATTATATTATAGCAAAAAACGAACAAAACATGGGACATTATCAAAAAGCTGAATATTTATTACTTCATGCTATCGATATACTGCCGGAACGTATTTATCCATATTACTTGTTATGTAAACTCTATGCTGAACCCGACTTTTATCAGGACGAGAAAATGCTGGCTGCGGTTCATGCCGTATTGACGAAAGAACCTAAAGTAAATAGCCGGGCAATTCAGGAAATGAGAGAAGAATCCAAAAAGATTTTGAAAGCAAGGGAAAAAATACGCTGTCAGGCACTAAATAATAAATATGACACTAAAGATTAAATTAAATGATAATTCCTAATAATTCATGATTATTTATACATATATTTGTCACATAACTTTGTTAAAACACTACAGCATGAAATATTACTATTTGTTCGTAATACTGTTTCTGGCGGGAATGATGGCTTGTGCCGGAGATAAAAAAGAAGAAAGTACGAAAGATGAAACACTGGAAACAGTTTTGCCGGATGAAACAAACGAGGTAACGGTTATGACCTTGAAACTTACCGATTTCAACCACGAACTGATAAGTAATGGAAAACTTTCCTCCCACCAGTATGTAGACCTGAAATTCCAATCGGCAGAACCTATCGCCTCTATTTATGTAAAAAACGGGGACCGGGTGACGAAAGGTCAAAAGCTGGCTGAACTCTCCACATTCCGCCTTAAAAACAAAGCGGACCAGGCCAAAAGTTCGCTGGAGAATGCCCGCCTGGAACTACAGGATGTATTAATCGGACAAGGATACGCCCTGAAAGATTCCGGGAATGTCCCGGCTGCAACCATGCAGCTGGCACGGATAAAGAGCGGATACGACCAGGCATTGGCACAATACCAGTTAGCCGATTTCGAATTGAAGAATGCAGTGCTGACTGCGCCGTTCGACGGGATTGTTGCCAATCTTTTTGCCAAACAATACAATACGGCTTCGACCTCCGAAACGTTTTGTTCGGTTATCGACAACCGCGGTCTGGAAGCGGACTTTACCGTACTGGAAAACGAATTGCCCTTGATTAAAACCGGAGACCGCGTAGAGGTCTCCCCTTTTGCAACCCCCAATATTAAAACAGAAGGGCGCATATCGGAAATCAATCCGCTGGTCGATGCGAACGGCATGGTAAAAGTAAAAGCATCTGTTGCCAATAAAGGACAATTATTCGAAGGAATGAACGTACGGATCAGCATCCACCGTTCGCTGGGTAAACAGTTGGTCGTACCCAAAGAAGCAGTAGTGCTACGTTCCGGCAAACAGGTCGTATTTACGCTCGACAATAACAAGGCGTATTGGAATTATGTCCATACCGGTATGGAAAATACGGATAGCTACACAATCATAGACGGGCTGAAAGAAGGAGACATCGTAATCACCAGCGGCAATATCAATCTGGCTCATGAAGCACCGGTTTCGGTTATTGAAAAATGAGAATTGAACGTTGAAAATCGATACATATGATAAAGTTTCTTCTACAACGTCCCATCGCGGTACTGATGGCTTTCACAGCCTGTTTCATCGTCGGTTTGGTTACTTACTTTACCATTCCGGTATCGTTGCTGCCGGATATTGCCATTCCGGAAATTACCGTACAGGTTGCCGGACAGAATACATCCGCACGCGAATTGGAAAATACGGTAGTAAAACCGGTGCGCCTGCAACTGATGCAAGTGGCAGGATTACAGGATATACATAGTGAAACACGCGACGGCGCCGCCATCATCCGTCTAAAATTCGATTTCGGAACCAATACGGACCTTGCCTTCATCGAGGTAAACGAAAAGATAGATGCAGCCATGAACTATCTGCCGCGTGAAGTGGAACGTCCGCGGGTAATCAAAGCCAGTGCCACCGATATTCCTGTATTCTGCCTTAATCTTACGTTAAAAGGAGAAAAGGACACAAGTCCCGGTTCGCAAATACACGACAACCAGGAGGCGTTCCTGGAACTTTGCCAGTTTGCCGAGACAGTCATAAAAAGACGGATTGAACAATTGCCGGAAGTTGCTATGGTCGACGTAACCGGGGTATTGAAACGCCAGTTGCAAATCGTTCCGGATATGAAACTGCTGGAGATGGCAGGTATCACGCTCGATGAACTGGAAGCCGCTTTGTCATCCAATAATATCGAGCCGGGAAGCATGACTGTCCGCGACGGCTATTACGAATACAATATCAAGTTCTCCACCTTACTTCGTACTGCTGAAGATGTGGAAAACATTTATATACGGAAAAGCGACCGTATCTTCCAATTAAAAGACCTGGCTAAGATATCCATCGTTCCGGAAAAAGAGACCGGAGCCTCTTTATCGAATGGGAAAAAGGCGGTTACGCTCGCTGTTATCAAGCAGGCGGATGAAAATATGGACAATATGAAGGAAGCATTGAAAGAGGTTACCGACTATTTTGCTTCCGTATATCCGGATATTGAATTTAGTGTCAGTAGAAATCAAACGGAACTGTTGGATTATACGATATCAAACCTGAAACAAAATCTTTCGCTGGGTTTCCTGTTTATCTGTATCGTTGCCGTATTGTTCCTTGGAGATATTAAAAGTCCGGCGGTTATCGGATTGAGTATGGTTGTCAGCTTGGTTGTCAGCTTCTTATTTTTCTATCTCTTTAAAATGTCCCTGAATATTATTTCCATATCCGGTCTGATATTGGCTCTGGGTATGATGATTGACAGTTCTATTATCGTAACGGAGAATATCATGCAATACAGGGCGCGGGGGGATTCATTGGAAGAGGCCTGTGGCAAAGGAACAACAGAGGTTATTACCCCGATGCTGAGTTCAACATTTACCACCATTGCCGTATTTGTGCCTTTGGTATTTATGAGCGGAATCGCCGGTGCAATCTTCTTCGACCAGGCATTTGCCGTGACTGTCGGGTTATTGGTTTCTTATTTTACCGGGATTATGTTGCTTCCCGTATTATACAAATTGGTATATAGCATACCGGATATCAAGCATAAAGGCTTCAATATGCGAATTAATAACCTGATAAAAGACCATACGCTGGACCGTTTCTACGATAGCGGCATCGATTTTATCTTCAGCCATAAAAAGGCGACATTGATTTTTACGGTAATAACAATTCCGCTCTGCGCTTTTCTTTTCTATGAAATACCTAAAAGCCGTATGCCGGAAATCGACGAAAACGAACTGATCGTCCATGTGGAATGGAATGAAAATATCCATCTCGATGAGAACCAGGAACGTATAAACGGATTGTTTGCCACAGTCAGTGCACAAGTAAACGAATACACGGCTTATATAGGACAACAACAATTCTTACTGAACCGCGACAAGGAATTGTCCGTTTCGGAAGGCGAACTTTATTTTAAAACAGAAAACACAAATGATATAGCTCCTTTACAGGAAACAATTGCAAAATGGGTAGAGGCAAAATACCCCAATGCCGTCCTCTCCTTCTCCCCACCGGTTACTGTTTTTGAAAAACTGTTTGTAACAGGAGAAGCCGATATTGTCGCCGAACTGTACAGCCGGAATAAAACGGAAGCTCCCGATGCTGCTGCTTTGCATAAAATGGAGCGGAATTTAAAGAAGCAAACAGGATATTCTCCTGTCGGTATTGCATTCGACAACCAATTGAATATATCGATAGACCGGCAGAAGCTTCTATTATATAACGTAGATTACAATGAAGTATACCGTATATTGAAAACGGCTTTTAAGGAGAATAAGGTTGCCACTCTCCGCTCCTACCAGCAATATCTCCCGATAGCATTAGCTGGGAACGAGCAAACAGTGAACGATGTATTCCAAAATACATTGATACATACTATTCCCGACAAAGACGGGAATGTAAAATATATCCCTTTGCAATCGCTGATTCGCGTAACATCCGGACAAGACCTGAAAACAATTACGGCAGGGAAAAACGGCGAATACATTCCCTTTAGCTTTTACAATGTAAAGAATGCCGAAAAGTTGATGCATGGCGTAAAACAAGAAGTAGGGACAGACTGGGATATCGATTTCTCCGGTAGTTTCTTCTCCAATAAACAAATGCTGAATGAACTGGTAGTCATCCTGTTTATCTCTATCTTGTTGATGTATTTCATTCTGGCGGCACAGTTCGAGAGTTTCCTTCAACCGTTGATTGTGTTGCTGGAAATACCGATAGATGTGGCGGCTTCCTTGCTGGTATTATGGATTTGCGGACATACGATGAACCTGATGAGTGCCATCGGTATTGTTGTAACCTGCGGTATCATTATCAACGACTCTATCCTGAAACTGGATGCTATTAACGAACTGCGTAAAGAGGGTGTCCCGTTAATGGAGGCAATACATGAAGCCGGCCGCCGCCGTTTACGTCCTATCATTATGACCTCACTGACCACCATATTCGGAATGGTGCCCCTACTCTTCACATTCGATATGGGGAGCGAATTGCAAAAACCTCTTTCCATTGCCATGATATCGGCAATGCTGATAGGTACGCTGGTCAGCCTTTTCGTCATACCTTTGATTTACTGGTTTATTTATCGCAAACATGATGTAGTTAAAACTGAACAGATATGAAAAAGCCCTTCATACAAACACTATTAATACTTGCCTGTCTGCCTGTAGCATCAAATGCCCAGAAACTTACACTTACATTGGACCGGACAATCGAGATTGCTGCCGACAGTTCACTGGAAGCATTCCGAAGTAAAAACCTGTATCTGACAGGCTACTGGCAATACCGGACTTATAAAGCCGACCGTCTGCCCAGCTTGACATTGAACCTCACGCCGGCGGAATACTACCGGGATATTACCCGTAGGTATGATTCGGAAAGTGACATTGATATTTACCGGAAACAACAATCTTACTATGCCGGAGGGAAGTTGGAAGTGAAACAGAATTTCGATTTGCTGGGAGGTACTTTTATCCTGGACTCCGATTTGGGATACATCCGGAATTTCGGAGATAATGCATACAGCCAATTTACCTCGGTTCCTATCCGCATCGGGTATTCACAGAGCCTGTTGGGATATAATCCATTCAAATGGGAACGCAAAATAGAACCGCTGAAATTTGAAAAAGCGAAAAAGAACCTGCTATATAATATGGAGCGGCTCAGTGAACAGGCCACCACCTATTTCTTTGCATTGGCGATGGCACAGGCGGAATACGATCTTGCCAAAGAGAATGTTGCCTCCACCGATACCCTATACCGGACCGGTCAGGAACGGCTTAAAATTGCATCCATCAGCCGTGCCGATTTGCTTACTTTAAAGCTGGATGCTGTAAATGCACGCAATACCTTGCAAAATGCGGAGATATCCTTGAAACGCGCCATGTTCAGCCTTGCCTCCTATCTTAATTTCGACAAGAATACGGAAATACACCTGCGGCTACCGGGACGTCCGCGCAATATGGAAATTTCAGTAGATGAAGCATTGGTACTTGCCCGCGAGAATAATCCGACCTTCCTGGATTTACGCCAGCAAATATTGGAAGCCGAACAGCAGGTGGATAAAACAAAAAAAGAAGCCTTGTTCAATGCTTCGGTAAGTGCAAGTATCGGGTTCAACCAGGTATCCGATAAATTTAAGGATGTTTACCGTAACCCGTTACAGCAGGATGTCGTTTCGGTATCCGTCAGCATTCCGTTGGTCGATTGGGGAGTAAGACGCGGAAAACACAACATTGCCAAAAACAACCTGAACGTCACCCAGATTTCAGCTAAACAGGAAGAGTTGACTGTCGAAGAAGATGTAATTATGACTGTCGGCGATTTCAATATCCAACAAGACCTGATCGTCAGTGCCGAGGAAGCGCTCGACCTTGCCATTATGGCATATGCCGAAACCAAACAGCGCTTTATGATCGGCAAGGCCGACATCAATAGCCTGACTTTGTCGTTAAACCGCCAGCAGGAAGCACAACGCAACTACATTTCGGCCCTGCAAAACTACTGGCTAAGTTACTATAAGATACGGAAACTCACTCTGCATGACTTTGAAACGGGTATTTCCCTTTCCAACCAGTTCGATTACAAAAACGGGCTGTAGTAATCTGTAAATAAAGAAAAGCATGAGTACATCTCCTAAAATATCCTCTTTTACCATCATCGTCACCTTCCTTTGCGTGGCGTTGGCGGGTATTGCTTTCATTCCATTGCTGCCAATCAAACTGTCTCCTTCGCGTACCTTGCCGCAATTGACAGTCAGCTACAACATGCCGGGCAATTCGGCACGCGTTATTGAAATGGAAGTTACCTCCCGCTTGGAATCGATGCTGGCACGTATCAAAGGGATTAAGGAGATAAACTCGACTTCGGGCAATGGTTGGGGATATGTCACCCTCGAACTCGACAAGCATACCAATATAGAGGCCGCCCGTTTTGAAGCATCTACGATTATTCGCCAAACCTGGCCAAGCCTTCCCGACGGGCTTAGTTATCCGATTTTGGAAATGAGCCGCCCGGACGAGAAAGAAACGCGTCCTTTTATGAGCTATACGCTGAATGCGGCGGCTACCCCTATTTTTATCCAACGTTTCGCGGAAGACCAGATAAAACCCCGCCTTAGCAGTATTCAGGGAATTTACAGGATTGACGTGAGCGGTGCCACTCCAATGGAATGGCGCTTGGAATATGACAGCCGGCAACTGACCGTTCTCGGCATTGGCATAGAAGATATACAAAATGCCATCCAGCAATACTACCAGAAAGAGTTTTTAGGTACGGGAAATGTACAATTTGAAACTCATCAGGAATGGATACGCCTGGCGCTGGTGCCGGATGTAAACAGTAAGAATACCTTTGCCCCGTCATCTATTACCCTGACAAATAAAGATGGAAAACTAATACGGCTGGATCAGTTGCTGAAAGTAACACGCCAGGAAGAAACCCCGCAAAGTTATTACCGTATCAATGGCTTAAACTCTATCTACCTGTCTATCCGTGCGGAAGAGACAGCCAACCAGTTAGAACTGGCTAAACAGATTAAGGCGGAAATGGAGCACATACGTTCCATCCTTCCTGCAGGATATGAGATACATACCAGCTATGATGCAACGGAATTTATCCAGAACGAACTGGATAAGATTTATATCCGTACCGGACTGACCGTATTAATCTTGTTGTTGTTCGTTTTGCTGATTACCCGGGAAATGAAATACCTGTTCCTGATAACTATCAGCCTTTCGGTAAACCTCTGTATCGCTGTTATCCTTTACTACCTGCTTGGGCTGGAAATGCAACTGTATTCACTTGCCGGAGTCACAATCTCGCTCAGCCTGGTGATAGACAACACGATTGTCATGACGGAACATATACGAAACCGCCATGACAGGAAAGCTATTTTATCTATCCTGGCTGCAACACTGACTACTATGGGGGCTCTGGTTATCATTTTCTTTCTGGATGAGAAAATACGCCTGAACCTTCAGGATTTTGCTGCGGTGGTAATCATCAACCTGGGCGTTTCGCTCATTATCGCACTTTTCCTCGTGCCATCTCTAATAGATAAAATGGGACTGGAATACAAGAAGACACGGAAAGGGAAACTCAAAAAGGCAGACTCCGGACACCCCAAACTGGTTACACGTATACGGAAAAGGATCAATCGTTTCCTGCATCGTTTTCCGGTCTATTTCAACCGGTATTATTATAAACAGATCCAGTTTTTATGTAATTGGAAAAAGTTGGCATGCGTAGTTTTGCTGTTGGCATTCGGTCTTCCTGTTTTTCTGCTTCCTGAAAAAATAGAATACGACAACAAGGATAAAAAGAAGGTATATACGGCAACAGATTCGATGTTTATTGAAGGATACAACAAAATAATATCCGGAGAAACTTACAAAGAGAAAATAAAACCGGTTGTAGACAAAGCACTGGGGGGAACGCTTCGTTTATTTGTAGAAAAAGTATATGAGGGTAGCTACTTTACCCGTAGTGAAGAAACGGTTCTTTCTGTCAGCGCTTCTCTTCCTAATGGTACGACATTGGAACAAATGAACAACTTGATGGGCCGTATGGAAGCCTACTTGAGTACATTCAGTGAAATACGCCAGTTCCAGACGAATATATACAATGCCAGGCAGGCTGGCATACAAATCTATTTTACAAAGAAAAGCGAACGGAGCGGTTTCCCTTATCTATTGAAAAGCAAGATCATCAGCAAAGCACTCGAACTGGGTGGCGGCAGTTGGAATGTATGGGGGTTGATGGACCAGGGATTCAGTAACGATGTGCGGGAAAATGCCGGTTCTTTCCGGATTATTATGCTCGGTTATAACTATGATGAACTATACGAATGGGCGGACCAACTGAAAGCCAAACTGCTGACCTACCGCCGTATCAAAGAGGTTCTTATCAATTCCGAATTTTCATGGTGGAAAGATGACTACCAGGAATTTTATTTCAATCTCGACAAGGCACGGATGGCACAGGAAAATATACAACCGATAACCCTATTCTCCACCCTTCGCCCTGTATTCGGCAAAGATATGTATAGCGGTACGATTGTTGTCGACAAAGAAACGGAAAAACTAAAGTTGAACTCCAGACAATCTGAGGAATATGACATATGGAATATGCAATACCAACCGCTGAGTGTCAACGGGCGTTCATACAAATTATCAGAACTGGCCACCGTAGAAAAAGGACAAATGCCCCAGAAGGTAGCAAAAGAAAATCAACAATACCGCCTGTGCCTGCAATACGAATATATCGGCGCATCCAACCAGGGAAACAAAATACAGGAACGGGAACTGAAAGAATTTAACAAATTGTTGCCGATGGGATATACCGCCAAAGCGGATAGCGCATATTGGGGATGGGATAAAAAAGATAATAAACAGTATTTGTTGTTGTTGCTTATTATTGTCATTATCTTTTTCACTACCAGTATTTTGTTTAACTCACTAAAACAACCGCTTGCTGTTATCTTCGTCATCCCTATTTCTTACATAGGCGTCTTCCTGACATTCTACTCGTTCAAGCTCAACTTCGACCAGGGAGGGTTTGCTTCCTTTGTATTACTGTGCGGTATTACGGTAAATGCCAGCATCTATATTTTGAATGAATACAATGAAATTCGTATCCGCAAACCGCTTATGCCTGTATGGAGGGCATACCTGAAAGCCTGGAATGCTAAAATCACTCCTATTTTCCTGACCGTCGTTTCCACTATTTTAGGATTTATTCCTTTTATGTTGGGCACAGACAAGGAAGCCTTCTGGTTCCCGCTTGCCGCAGGAACAATCGGTGGTCTGGCTATGTCCATATTGGGAATATTTTTCTATCTTCCGATTTTTACATTAAAGAAATCCGGCAAGGATAAATAAAACTCTATATTGAAATGATAAAACAAATACTCTTTAGAACATTAATAGGTCTTCTATTCACTTTTTCAACTTTTGCATATAGCCAGACATCAGAAACTGAATTTTCTGAAAAGTATATCCATTTAATTTTAGGCGATACCCAGTCCTTACACAAAATGAGAAAAGAAGGGCTTCCGGTAGATACGACCAACGAAAAAGGAACCTCGTTATTGATGCTTGCTGCATTTAATGGCGATTTGTCACAAATGAAGTCTCTCATAGCTGCCGGTGCCGATATAAATCAGCGGAATAAAAAGAATATGTTGATGATGTATAATTCTCCGTTGGATTATGCTGCATATGGAAATCAAAAACAGGCTGTCGATTTACTGCTTGCACAGGGTGTCGATATAAACCAGAAAGACCCGTCCGGTATGTCGCCCGTGTATAAATGCGGGCTATATAAAAACTATAAGATGCTATATTATCTGGTGGAAAAAGGAGCAATCCTCACAGACGAAGACAGGATAAACATCATGGTAATGGCTGCCCAAGGAGTTTTTTTAGACGAACAATCCACACAAATCATAAAATATATCCTGCAAGATATTCATGTGGAAAGAGAAGAACTAATGAAATGCAAACTATTGGCAACAAAAGGGCTGCCTTCTTCCTACAATAAACCAGATCAAATATGCGATCGAATTATTTCATTGCAAAACACCTATGCAGAAGCACTGATGCAGAAAAAAGCAGAACAGCGCGAGCAGGACAGCCTTAAAAATTTGTTGGCAACAGGACAAGCAGATACGATTCGATATACTTATAATACATACTCCTCGATTGATTTATCCGATAAGACAATAACTTCTAAAATAAAAGCTACGCCCCGTGTCGATTCCGTTAAGAACAAAGTAGGACATAAAACGGCAGGCATTATCTGCCTGCTATTGGCAATTACGCTTTTACTTGTATACAATTTTTCCAAGTTAATGGATAAATATGTAATCAAAGGGAAAACGAACCTATTTATACACATTTTCCGCTATATTATAGGCTGTTTGATTATTTACCCCATTCTTGCTTGCATGTATACGAACCTGGACGACATCCTGATTAGAAAATACGGAGAGGAAAAAGTCGCTACTCTATCCGGAGAGTGGAAATCGATAAAACATAGCGGTAGAGGTGGAAATTATACAACCTGGTATATTGCATATTCTTTCCACTTTCTCCGGGAGGATGGCGTACGGATAAGCGTAAACCAGGGAAATGCCAAATTTGACAACGAATACGGAGATACAAAGAAGTATATGGATATATATGGAGATACAGAGGAGGATATAAAAGTCAATGTAAGATATGATTCGGCAGCACAAAAACTATCGGTCGACGACAATACCTACTTTATGCAAAATCTGAATTGGATATTGGCAATGGGGCTTATCCTACTGGTGATTCTATTGTTCTGTTGTGGCAAGTTTAACAAACTGTTGGATAAAGTAAAAAGTATAATCGAAAAAAATGCCGGGAAGAATAATAAAAAAGAAACCATTATTGAAATGCCCTGCTTAGTTTCCACTTGCTGGACCTTCACTTCCAAAAAGTATGAATCATTAGAAGCGTTTGTTTATGATGTAAGAAATTCGGAAAAACAAAAGAACATGAACCCAGATGAGTGTATGAACCCGGATCATATAATTCTGGAACAATCTACTATCTCAATCAATCTGTTCGATAATGAAGTGAAAGGCAATAATAACCTGAATATAAAAATCATCCCTTATAACAAAAAGGATATCACAGAGGGAGAACTAATGTTTCAGCTTCATAATCAAATGATTCCATATTTAAACAAACTAAATGTTTATACCCTTGAATGTATCATCCTGTTTTCTGAGGATAAAGAAAAAAAGCAGGCGGAATGTTTTCTTTTGATGCATGAATAAAAGTCTGTACTGAATTTTATTTTGACATTTCTAATATTTTTCAGTACTTAGTGGCGAAATGGAGCTACCACAGGAACATAGGGATTTAAAGGAGATCGCCATAGGAAACTCGGAAGCCTTTGAACGGTTATTTTTTCAATATCAGCCACGCCTGGTTTATTTTCTGACAGGGTTGACACATGATAAAGAAATAAGCCGTGATATGGCGCAGGATATTTTTTTCACTCTTTGGAAAGACCGGAGTAAATTGGCTGACGTCAAATCCTTTTCCTCCTATCTCTTCCAAATGGCACGGTACACCGTTTACAACTATTTCGACCGTTTGACTATTTCTGAAAAATATGCAAATGAATTATTGGAAAATCCTGTAATTGCAGAATCTGAGGAAGAATCCCTTTTTGTCCGGGAATTACAGTACATAATAAACGAAGCTGTATCCCAAATGTCTCCCCAACGGCAACGGATATACCGGATGAGCCGCGAAGAAGGTTTATCCAACGAAGAAATCGCCCTAAAACTAAACCTTAGTAAACGGACTGTAGAAAATCATCTGACAGCTGCTCTCGCCATTTTACGCAAGATTCTTTATCTTATATTTTTTGCTACTCCTTTTCATTAGAAACACGCTCTGATTCTGCGTATAAAAAATATTTGAAAAAATTTGATTTTCGGTTGTGTGTATTTCAACCGGTAACCTACTTCATAATAAATACGATATTTTTTATGAAGAAAAATAAGTCTCAAAATATTATAAACTCATACTTTGGAAAACACTTTTCCCCAAAGGCACGGTACTTGTTCGGGCATTGGCTTGGAGGAAAAGAAGATACAATACTCAAAGAAACCCTCTTGCAGGAACTTTGGGAACAAAGCCCGGCAGAGGTTACCGACGAAACCCGTAACGACTGGAAAAAACTACAAAACCGCATTTACTTACTTCCCGATACCAATAAAATCAATCCTTTTTACCGGAACTTGCTGAAATATGCCGCAATAATCGGATTGATGTTTATAGTTAGTTCTACAACTTATTATCTGACAAACCGGGCTGCGACAAAGAAGAACGTCGAGATGGCCGAATTTTTTGTTCCCTTCGGGGAAAGCAAAATGATTACCTTGCCCGATAGTTCCAAGGTTTGGGTAGATGCCGGTTCTATGTTGGTATATCCCCAGGATTTTACATCCATGAACACCCGCTCCGTTTACCTTACAGGAAAAGCCTCTTTTACCGTAAAAAAGAATCCGGAAAAGCCTTTTATTGTAAAAACCACTTACATGGATGTTGAGGCTTTAGGCACTGTATTTACTGTCAAATCCTACCCTTCCGATATTTATACGGAGGCCACACTGGAAAAAGGAAGTGTACGGGTGGATATAAAAGGACAACCGCTATTGTCGTCCATACTGAAACCCAACCAACAGTTAGTCTACTCCCATAAAGACAACAGCATACATATCCACGCTGTTGACGCAACGTTATATAGTATGGAAAGAAAAGGATATTTGATTTTTGAAAATGCCACATTCAGCCAGTTGATTACTACGATTGAAAGGAAATTTAATGTAGTAATCCAGTGTAATTCACAAAGATATATGAAAGAAAGCTACAATGTCAAATTTGCACCTGACGAAACACTGGAAGACCTATTGAATGTATTACAACAACTGAATGGACTGCATTATAAAATAAGAAAGAATGTAGTATTCATCCATTAAAAAAGAAAGGAGAACCAGAAATATGAGCAAAAGAAAACCGGAAAGATGAACCTGCGAAATCCCTCTTCCCGGCGTTTGAAATCGAATTGTATAAAAAATTCCGACTATAAGTCGTTAAGCATTAATTAATATTCAATTATCAAACATACAAATATATGAATTTAACTAATCTAATACACATAAAATCTGGGAAAAGTATGTCCAGGTTCATATTAACTGCAGCTTTATCAACCTTTTGTCTGTTTACCTATGCCCAGCAACAACGGGTTAACTTGTCAGGAAACAATCTAACATTGAAAGCCGCATTCAAACAAATAGAACAACAAACAAAATTATTTGTGGATTATAAAGTCCAGGAAGTAAACGATTCCCGGATAATAAGAAATGTCCCAAGGGAAAATAATGTGAAAGCCGTACTGGAGCAATTACTCGATGGAACAGGATGTTCGGTTGTGTTTAAGAACGGGCATATCATTATTACCAAACAAACGGGACAGGCATCCGACAAAACAACTGTAGTAACCGGCGTGGTAAAAACAGAAAGTGGAGAACCGATAATCGGTGCCAACGTTGTAGAAAAAGGAACAACGAACGGAACAGTAACCGATATTAACGGAAAATACAGTCTGACAGTTCCTAAAGGAAGTGTTCTGCAGGTTTCTTACATCGGATACAATACGCAAGAATTATCATCCAATGGCAAATCCGTATTGAATATCGTCCTTAAAGAAGACCTTAAGGCTTTGGATGAAGTAGTCGTTGTTGGTTATGGAACTCAGAAAAAAGAAGTTGTAACTGCCGCCATCACTACTGTAAAATCAGACCAGATAGCAGTCAGCCCTTCTTCTGATGTAGCAGCAGGCCTTGCTGGACGTTTGTCGGGTGTGATTATCAATACCCGTTCCGGTGAAGTTGGAAACGAAAGTACTTCCATCTTTGTCCGCGGACGAAGCACATATGGAGGAAGCACAGAACCTTTATATGTAGTCGATGGTATTGCACGTACGGAAGAAGACGGGCTTCTCTCCCGGATAGACCCGAACGACATCGAGTCCATTTCCGTATTAAAAGATGCTTCCGCAGCCATCTACGGCTCACGTGCAGCAAACGGGGTTATCCTGATTACAACCAAACGAGGGGTAACAGGTATGAAGCCGACCATCAACATTACCTACAACCATTCTTTTGCACAGCCATCCCGGATTGTAAAAATGGCGGATGCAGCGACTTATGCTACAGCTCATAACTGGGCTAACCAGTCGAAAGGATTGGATCCAACCTACTCACCGGAAGAGATACAGAAGTTTGCCGATGGTTCAGACCCTTTGAATTATCCGAATACGGACTGGTACCGGACCGTACAAAAGACATGGACACACCAGGATAAGGCAAACATCTCCTTGCGTGGCGGTTCGGAAAAAGTGCAGTATTTTATGTCCGGTGGTATATTGAACCAGGGAACTCCGTTTAATAATGGTTTTACCTACAACCGCCAGTTTAATGTCCGTTCCAATCTGGATGCAAAGGTTAATAACTATATTAAAGTAGGTTTGGATATATCCGCCAAGAAACTTGACCGTGTATTACCGAGAGACGGTTCCGTAAACGGTGGTTCCATGTATTCCCATGTGGCACTGAACCTTCCGACCATTCTTGCCAAATATCCGGGAACAGACCTTGCTGCTCCGGCACGCGATGGGGATAACCCACTGGTTCAAACATCCGGAGAAGCAGGTTATACAAAGACCAATCGCTGGATATTAAACTCACAGGCAAATATCACGATCGACATCCCTTGGGTTAAGGGACTTTCTTTAAATGGTAGTTTTGCATACGATTATTATCACCAGAAATATAAACAATTCAAGAATGTTGCTTATGTGTATAATTACGACCAGGCTACAGATGTTTATTCCAAAGTAATTGTTCCAACCGTTACAAGCCCGTCTCTGACTGTAGAAGAAAAACGTACGGAAAGCATTACAGGCAATGTTCGTATTAACTACCGGAATACATTTGCCGAATTGCATACTTTGGACGGTTTCTTAGGATTTGAAGAAAATAAATTCAATTCCAATATGCTGAATGGATATCGGGGCAACTTCCCCAGCGGTGCATTGGATGAATTACCCTTCGGTGATAGCAACACACAAACGAATAGTGGCTCTTACAGCGAAACAGCCCGTTTAAACTATTTCGGTCGCTTGTTGTATGATTTCGACAACAAGTACATGCTACAATTCCAGTTCCGCTATGATGGTTCCCAGAATTTCCCGAAAGGAAACCGCTTCGGTTTCTTCCCTGGGGTTTCTGCCGGTTGGACCATCACCCGCGAAAAGTTTATGGAAAATGTAAACTGGCTGGATAACCTGAAATTGCGTGCCTCTTGGGGTATGATGGGGAATGATGCGGTTGCCGCCTATCAATATTTAGTGATGTACGGTTTGGCATCGGGTGCCGTGTTCAACGGTTCGCAAGCCTCCGGCCTATATCAGAAAGGTACGCCGAATCCTAATATCACTTGGGAAACAGCCACTTCATATGATGTCGGTTTGGAAGCCCGTTTCTTAGGCGGACGTTTAGGATTTGAAGTAGACTGGTTCAAATCACGCCGTGAAGATATCCTGGCTAAGCGTAATGCTTCCGTTCCTGCTTTTACAGGTTTATCGTTGCCGGATGAAAATATAGGTATTGCAGAGAATAATGGTTTTGAATTTATGATTAATCATCAGAATACCATTAAGAAAGATTTCTCCTACTCTATTTCCGGAAACTTCACACTGGCAAAGAATAAAGTTGTATTCTCCGATGAAGTGCCGATGGCTGAAGAATATCAGAAATCAGAAGGACATCCTATTGGCAGTTCCTTACGATACAAAGCAATCGGTATTTATAGTGAAGCGGATATTAATGACCCAAGCGTACCGAAACGTCCGGGAACTATGGCTGGCGACATTAAGATATGGGATGCAAACGGTGACGGAGATATTACTTCTTTAGACCAGATCAGACAGGATTTGACGGATATTCCACAAATTGTTTATGGTTTAAACCTTGGCTTTACATGGAAACAGTTTGACATTGCTTTGATGTTCCAGGGACAAGCCAGAGTAATTAATACGATTAATGATGCTTGGGTGGATCCATCATCCGGTGGAGCCGGCAACTTAATGGAATGGTGGACTGAAGATATGTGGACTCCGGAAAATCCGAACGGAACAAAACCACGTTTAGGAACTCCCAACCGTATAGGTGGTACAACATTTACAAATATTAACGCAGCATTCTTTAAATTGAAAAACGCAGAAATCGGTTATACGCTGCCAAACACGGTTAAGAGCAAATTAGGCGTAGAGAATGCCCGCATTTATATAAGCGGAACAAACTTATTCTCTTTGGACCACATGCATAACATGGGTATCGACCCGGAAGCCACCGGTGCCGGTTATGGCGGTTGGGCGTTGAACCCGCAACGATTGATTAACTTAGGTATAAACATATCATTCTAAAGGAATTACATTATGAAGAAATTATATATAGGATTTGCATGTTCAATGATGTTTCTGGCATCTTGCAGCGATGTATTGGATATAACTCCGACAGATAGTTACTCCGACCCTGTTCTATGGCAGGACCAGAATCTGATTAAAATGTTCGTGAACGACCAATATAATACATTGGGGAATACAGGAAACTTTTTCTTCCTGCCATTCTTTACCGACGAAGTTTATCAAAAATATAATGACGGAGGTTGCAATAATATACGGGAGAATATCCTGACTTCGGATAATATAGGCGGTGTAAATGATATCCTGCATTTCTGGAACACCGGATATAGCTATCTCCGTAATATCAATACCTACTTTAAGAATATCGAAACCTCGGAAGTGCCGGACGATTTCAAAAAAGAAATGACGGCAGAAATCAAGTTTCTCCGGGCTTATACCTATGCCAAGCTGATTTGGGCATACGGAGGCGTTCCGATTGTTGAAGAAGCATATAGTATCGATAGCGACTGGTCGCAGGTAAAACGGAATACTTATGACGAATGCGTCACTTATATTCTAAAAGATTTGAAGGATGTAATCGAAACATTACCCGACCGGCCGAACGAGCGGAACCGGGCAAGTGCCAATGCCGCCCGTGCATTAAAAGCCAGAGTCCTGCTTTATTATGCCAGCCCGTTAAACAATCCGAACAACGATAAGGACCGATGGCAGCAAGCATCCGATGCAGCAAAAGAATTATTCGACAAGGGATATGAATTGTGCGACGATTACCGGAAAATGTTTCTGGATGCCGGAAACAGCGAATATATATTCGCCCGTGAGTTCAGTGAAACCTACAGCCACGTACGGGATGCCTATTTTGCTTCACCTGCCGATGGTGGCCGTGGTTGGGGTACGCCTTCCCAAAATATCGTGGATGCGTATGAAACAACCGATGGAGAGATTCCGGTATTGAATAGCACAACAGGCGAAGTAAATCCAAATTCAATCTATGACCCGGCAAATCCTTACAAGAACAGGGACCCGCGTTTCTATGATTGCATTTACTACAACGGTTCCAAGTCTATTGATGGACGTATCATCGAAACCTTCCAGAAAGGTGCGGATATGCTGACACAGGATATGACAATGACAAGTTATTACATGAGGAAATTTCAGGACGAATCCTTAGGCACTTATTCTTTCAATTATCACTACACAACCCCTCACCCCTATTTCCGTTTGGCTGAAATGTACCTGAATTATGCTGAAGCGGAATATCATTTGGGACATGAAGATGTGGCACGTGAATATGTAAACAAAGTAAGAAGCCGTAAAAGTGTCGATATGCCGGACATTGAAGATACAGGAGAGAACCTGCTGAAACGGATTTACCATGAACGGCAAATAGAACTGGCATTTGAAGGACACCGTTATTTTGACTTACGTCGTTGGAAAATTGCGGATAATACTCCGATAATCGGAACAATTATTGAAAAAGAAGGTAATGCATATTCGTACAAACGTTATACTTTATCATTAACTTCGCGCGAGAAAGAATGGAAAGACGCATTTTACCTGTTGCCTATCCATTATTCCGAAATACAGAAAAGTAACAAGAGCCTGGAACAAAACCCGGGATATAATTAATTATAATACTTAAATAATGAGAAAACGCAATCAAGAAATTGTAGCGGGAATACTCTTTCTATTAATAGGATGTGGGGCTTGCAGCTCCACATCTGATAATCAAAAAGAGTGGAAAACCAACTTCGCAAGCCCGCCCAACAAGTATCGGCCACAACCTTTCTGGCATATCAACGGAGAGTTGACCAAGGAAGGAATTTATGAACAAATAACAGATGCTTACCGGAAAGACGGCTTCGGCGGAGTGGCTATATTGCCGTTAACCCCCGCTCAGATGTGGGGAGGTACAGGTATCTGCCCCGGAACAACGCCCGAATATCTGTCCGACGAATATTTCGACCGGTACCGGGATATCCTTGAATGTTCGCATCAACTGGGAACAGAAGTGATTTTATATGATGATGTGGATTTTCCCAGTGGAGTGATGGGCGGCAAACTAACGAAAGAATACCCGCAATATACCCAGAAAAGATTGTCCAAGCAGGAAAAAGACATTTCCGGTCCTATGGCTGTGAAGATGAAGGTACCGGTTAAAGACCTTTTCATGGGAGCGGTTGCCATGGATATGGAAACATTGGAACGCATTGATTTAACAGACAATGTACACAATGGCATGCTACAATGGAATGCCCCTTCAGGAAAATGGAAAATCATGTCTTTCTATCTGGAATATAATGTAGATTCCCGCCTGGATTATATGGACCCTGAAGCAATCGACCATTTCATCTCCATGACGTACGAACAATATGCAGCCCGCTTCAAGGACTATTTTGGGAATACGGTAAGAAGGACTTTCTTTGATGATGTTGGGTATCTGGGCAACTCCCGTTTCTGGAACCAGGCTCTGACACAAAACTTCGAGAAACGTTACAATAAAAAGGCTGTCCTCTATTATCCGGCTTTATGGTATAATATAGGTGAAGAAACAGAAGCCACCCGTGTCGCATTCTATGGTTTACGTGCTGAAATGGTAGGCGAAGGCTATCCGAAGAAAGTAGCGGAATGGAGTACACAGCACGGGCTGTTGAGCATGGGGCACCCACCTGGAAATTATGAACCGACAACCGTCGACATGTATGGCGATCCCTTTAAGTATTACCGTCATACCCCTGTACCCCTAATGGATGCGATTCACGGATACCCTTATGGTCGCCCAGGATTCAAATTGATTAGTTCTGCCGCCGATGTACACGACCGTCCGAATGTAGCCGTAGAAATCTATGGTAATTATATTGCAGAAATGGACTCGTTTATGTTGTATCGCGGAGCTATGGAAGTAATGGTTCGCGGTGTAAACTTCCTTGTTCCTCATGGCATGTGGTATAATCCGGATATTGTAAAAATTCCGCCGTTGATTGCCCACTACAGTAAGTTACTTGGCCCGGCTTTACACCACTACAGCGATTATGTAGGCCGTTCGGTATCTTTGCTGGAAGGAGGAAACCGGGTTGCGGATATAGCACTCCTCTACCCGATCGAATCATTGGAAGCCTGGTACGAACAGGATAATCCCAACCGTCCGACCATCGGCAAAGATGTACCTCCCTATACCGATTACAACCGGATTGGAGATATGTTGACCGGACAGATACGACAGGACTTTACCTTTGTCCATCCGGAAGAGCTGCAAAAAGACAAATACCGGATACAAGATGGTAAAATCTTCCTGGATACGAAACAGACACATCAGGCTTATAAACTACTGATTATGCCGGCAGCCAAAGTACTTTCCGTAGAAACACTAAAGAAAATCCAGGCATATTATAATGCCGGCGGAAAAATATTGGCTACCCATTTACTACCATCCAAATCGTCCGAGTTCGGAAGGGATGAAGAAGTCGTTACCATTATCCGGCAAATTTTCAATATCGACCCGGTGGGAAATATGCCGCAGGAAAGTACTTCAACCCGGAATGACAAAGGAGGGGAAGCTATCTTCCTGCCATTGGCGGAAAAAGATGCATTAGCAGAAGCTATTGCAGCCCTACTCCCCGATCCGGATGTAAAAATCGATGCAGTAGAAGCCCTGAATCAACCGGATGCTTTAACCCGTCCGCTTTTGGGAGTAAATGAGTACCGGAATCTTCCGTCCGAGAAGTTGGGACAGTTATCCTATATCCATAAACAAAAAGACGGGAAGGATATTTATCTGTTCGCAAACTCTACAGACAAAGCGGTAAACACATGGGTTACTCTGAAAGGTGATTTGAAGCTGGAATGCTGGAACCCGCATACCGGAATGATTGAAAAATGGAAAAATGTCGAATACCTGAAAGACAATCAAGGTGAAACCTATACCAAAATAAATTTACAGTTGGCACCTGTAAGTTCTATATTTGCGGTATCCCAATAAAAAGGCAGGGAGATGTGCCGGAATATCCGTATTGGTTTCCGGCACATCTCCCTTTCTCCACATTACAAAATATCATCATTTCGCCCCATCAGTCAACACTTTATCACAATAATAGCCTTTCTGCTAACTCCATATTTTTACATAAAAGAGATTTCAGGAAGAATCAGGTCCTTTTTCATGTTAAAAAGCAGGCTTTTTATACTTGTCCGGGACCTTTTTTCACTTTCCCGGAGAGTAAATTCAATTAGTACCGGTACTAATTCCTACTATTTTTGCATATAAAAACACCTATATTTTAACTTTAAAACATATATGTTTTGAAATCGAAGCATATATGTTTCGTTTTTTGATGTTATTGAGCAGAAACGCAGTTCTGGAATGGTTATAAAACCAAACCGGACGCGAATATTAAATAGATTATTATTTTCCATAAAATACAACAATATGTTTAGACGCGGATCACGCGGAAAACGCGGATTAATACATGTATTATATTTCTTAATCCGCGTTTTCCGCGTGATCCGCGTCTAATAAATTAATTTCCGCGTCCAATTCAACAAGTAAGCTCTGCGCCATTTCCAACAACAAATAGACAAAACAAAACCTCACGAGAGTTGCGTATTTTCAAGACCTCCGGGAATTATCCCGTACAGGCGATATATGAATAGGGTATTTTATCATTTTGACAAAATTGGCCCTGTCTGCACTTGTTTGACATTTTTTGTTTCCGTCTTTTGAAGAAAAAGCATTATCTTGCCACGACAATGAAAACAGAATAAAACAAACCAAATAAAACAAGAGACAGGATGAAACATAAACTACAAATAAAGCCGGTAACTCTTAAATATATAGACCAGTACAATGAATTAATGCGGTATGTTTTCCAGGTCACAGACCGGGATTTGCAGGAAAGCGGATACCAGGACGGCGAACTTATCCGTTCGAAACGTCCCGTCTTGCAGGAAGCTGAAGTATTCGGATGGTTCACACCCGAAGATGAATTGATTTCGCAGATTTGTATTTATCCCTGTAAGGTAAATATACACGGCAAAATATTTGATATGGGAGGCGTCACCGGAGTCGGCACATACCCTGAATATGCAAATATGGGATTGATGAACGATCTGATTATAGAAGCTCTGAAAAAGATGCGCCAAGCCGGACAGTATGTTTCTTACCTTTTCCCCTATTCCATTCCCTATTACCGGCGTAAAGGCTGGGAGATTATCTCCGACCATATGACTTACTCATTTAAAGATACGCAACTACCCAAACATGTGAATGTTCCGGGATTTGTGGAAAGGCTGGATGTAACCGATGAAGACGTTAAACTCGTATACGACCGCTACGCCCATCAAATGCACGGAGCTCTTATCCGTAATAAAATAGAATGGGACGAATATTGGCGTTGGGAAAATGAGGATGAACGGACGGCAGCCGTCTATTATGATTCCGACAACCAACCTCAGGGTTGCCTGTTTTATTGGGTGGAAGGAGATATTTTCCATATTAAGGAAGCCTTTTACCTTACGCAGGAGGCAAAACATGGTTTATGGAACTTTGTAGGTGCTCATTTTTCTATGATTGATGAAGTACGGGGCGACAGCTATTTAAACGAACCTATAGCATTTGAATTGGAAGACAGCCATATTGTCGAAACAATAGAACCCTATTATATGGCACGGATTGTCGATGTTGCCGAATTTCTGAAGACTTATCCTTGGGATGATGAAATCAGGCCGTTTCATTTTATAGTTAAAGATACGACTGCCGAATGGAATAATGGTGTTTTCGGAGTCCGTCAAAATGTAAACAACGAAATCGAAGTGGTTAAGGACCCCATTGGAGATGCTGTAGAACTGGATATCCGTACACTTTCAACGATGCTGATGAGTTATAAATCGCCTGCCTATTTACATAAGACCGAACGTTTAAAAACGAATGCAAAAACATTACGCTTGCTGGAAAAACTTATTCCGACAAAGAAACCCTATTTCTCCGATTACTTTTAATCTGAGATATTTTTCTATAGTTTCTCAAAAGTTCCTTCCTTATGAGAAAAAATTCTCACCCCGATGAGAAAAAATTTCATCGGGGTGGAAGAAAGTTCTCATAATGATAAGAAAGATGTTTCTTTATTCGGTAATCTCTATATAATTACCTTCCGGGTCCAACACAACGCTCTCATAGCATCCGTCGCCTGTAGTACGCGGCTCCCCTTCTATTGTATATCCGTCTTTACGCAAACGTTCCGTCAGTTCGTTTACTTTTTCTTTACTGCCTACGGAGATGGACAAATGTGCCAGTCCTTTCAGTAGTCCTCTTTTTGCCGTATTATCTGCAACATCCGGCCTGTGCATTAACTCGATACGACAGTCTCCATCCTTGAATGCAAGGAAATATGAAGTGTAATTCTTTTTAGGGTTGAAATATTTCGAACCACAGGATACTTCAAAATAAGTCAGGTAAAATTGGCGTATTGCTTCTATATCGTCTACCCAGACGGCTAAATGTTCTATTCTCATACTATCAAAATCTTATTTTATTCCGCATTCTTTTTCAACCATTCCAGACGGCGTAAGTCCGGCAGGTGCTTTACCGTAAAATGTTCAAACTTTGCTTCAAACCCTTTTCCATCGGGACATGCAGCCATCAACCCTACCATAACCGGCGTATTATCCTGCAGATAGGCATTACGCATCATGGTGTAAGTCTTATCGTCATAAGAGTAAAATATTTCCACCGCATCCAGGCGTCTTACAGCTTTTATCCAGACATACGGAAGCGTCTTGTCCAGAGTTATCACACTCCAGTCGCTGGTTTTATGGGTGACAACCGTACTCAGGTTGAATTTTCCATCCACATACTCGATGCCTGCTTTAATATAATTTTCGTGGTCGATACGAAGCATCAACCCCATCTGGTCGAAACGGGCTTTGTAATCGCCGGTAATCTTCACCTTCGCTTCAAACTCCCCACCATATAGGGCATAATAGAAAGGTGCGTCATCCACTGTAAATCCGTAGTGGGATATCCGCCAGTAGTCGCTCTGGGGAGTCACAAACATGGAAAGTGTATTATCTTTTATTTCCCATTTCTCCGGTTCGTTAAACCAGTTCATTTTCTCTAAACTTTGCGACTTTACGGGCTGGGACAAAACAGTCATAAGCAACAGACCCGCCACAGGTATCAACTTTCTCATACAATATCGTTTTTTTAAATACATTATTTATCCGGTAAGCCCCTTTAAACATCAAAGAATAACCGGAAAAAATTACCTTTGCAAAGGTATAATCCCGTACATTAACTGGCAATACTGATTAATAACCATTTTGCATAAAAAAATGAATATCGTTTCTACTCTGAATGAAAAACTTTTAAAACAGCCATTTGAAGAGGATTTGCTTCAACCTGCCTTGCTGGCTAAACACCGGCAGACAGCATGCAGATATGCGGAAACGGAGAATTCCATTGCTGTCTTAAGCGACCTGAAGTCGAATAAAAGCTATATCTACAACGGCGGGCTTGCTACAGGATTAGGGCTTTCCACGGAAGAAAGTAAAGAAATCGATTCTATCTGGGAGGAAGAGATTTTCTCTAAAATCCACCCCGACGACCTTACGGAAAAGCATCTCCTGGAGCTACGTTTTTTTCATTTACTGAAGAAACTGCCTGTCTCCGAACGTTCCGATTATCACATTATAAGCAAGATACGTATGCTCGACCGTTCCGGACAGTATATACCGATTCATCACCGGACTTTTTATGTATGCAGTTCGCCCCGTGGTAATCTGTGGCTGGCCCTTTGCCTGTATAACTATTCTTACGAAAAGTCCGCTCATGAAACATACGAAGGAATCATTGTCAATTCCTCCACCGGAGATATTATCCAGCCGGACAAGCAGAAATGCAACGACATCCTCTCCGGCAGGGAAAAAGAAATACTCCGTCTGATCGAGGAGGGAAAGATTAGCAAGGAAATCGGAGATTTGTTGTCGATAAGCATAAATACGGTAAACAGGCATCGCCAGAATATACTGGAGAAACTGCATGTCAAAAATTCCTTCGAAGCATGTAGGATTGCCAAGTTGATGAATTTATTATAATATTACTACGTTCTATTTATACGTAAAAATGATTTATTATCTTTGAGGAGAAACAAAATCGGAACTTGTATGGAACTTATCCTCCCAACCCGGCAATATAGCCCCGAACCATTGGTACTGGACACTAAAATCCTGGTAGTAATAGGTGCAAACGGCTCTGGAAAAACTTCATTCGGCAAGGATTTGCAAAGACGTTATGATATAAGCATACGGATATCCGGAATGCACTCGCTTTTCATTTCCAGCAACGAAAACGAATTACCGCAAGAAGGAAACGAACTGACACGTTTGCAATCGATGATTGCGGAACGTATCTTCATGCCGCGTATGTCCGAATATGAGAAATTAATTCTCCGTTTGCAAACGGAAGAATTTGAAGCAGCGGTAAACTATAAGGAAGCTTGTAAGCAAAATCCGGAACTTCCTCCTCCTGTCACCCATATAGATCGTATACAAAAGATTTGGGAAAAGATGTTCCCGCATAACAGATTGGTACGTAAGTCCGGTTTTATTGAACTGGCATCGGTAAGCAAAGACAGCGATTCCTATACCGCCGGACGGATGAGTGACGGCGAGAAACTGGTATTTTACCTGATAGGTGCGGTGTTGTGTGCTCCCCCCGACTCTCTCCTGATTATCGAAGAGCCGGAAGTGTTGCTGCACGACTCCATCAAAAACCAGCTTTGGGATGATATAGAAGATATGCGTCCGGACTGTACATATGTATATCTTACGCACGACATCGATTTTTCTTCTTCACGTCGCGAAAGCAAACGCCTTTGGGTCCGTTCCTACGATGCGGATGCCAGAATATGGGACTACGAACTGATAGAGAGCCTGGAAGATTTCCCCGAAGAACTTTATATGGAAATTATCGGTAGCCGTAAACCGATTCTTTTCATCGAAGGGACTGATACCAATAGTATAGATAACCGGCTGTATCCGCTGATCTTTCCGGATTATATGGTTAAGCCGATGGGTGGTTGCCAGAAAGTAATAGAGACAACCAAAGCTTTCGCCCAGTTAAAAGATTTCCATACACTCGATTCGAAAGGAATCGTAGACCGCGACCGGCGCACACAGGGAGAAATTGATTATTTACGCGAACAGCATATCTATGTGCCGGATGTAGCCGAAGTGGAAAACCTATTACTGCTGGAACCTGTTATAAAAACAGTAGCACGCCGCTTGATGAGAGAGCCGGAAGCAGTGTTTAGCCAGGTGAAAGAAAATGTAATCAAACTATTCCTGAAAGATTTGGATAGCCAGGTTATCCTCCATGCCAAACACCGTGTACGGAAAAGACTGGAAACAACGGTGGACCGGAAAATTACTACAATGGAACAACTAAGAGAACATGTGGAAAGTATCCGTGAAAATGTGCACGTGGAAGAAATCTATAGCAAAATAAAAAAAGATTTCATACAATATGCAGAAACCGGCGATTATAAAAATATCCTTCGTGTATACAATCAGAAAGGTGTATTACCTCAATCCCGGTTATGTAACCTCTGCGGTATCAGCAACAAGGAAAGTTATCTGAATCTTATCCTTTCTATTTTAAAGGAGAATAAGGAAGATGCAGAAATTATCCGTGCCGCGATCAAGGAATCTTTAGGGACATAAAAGTGTTTAAAAATGCGGTAATGTCCGTAAAAAGTCGTTCTTTTGTATTTAAATTTTAAATAACTAATAGGATAATTCCTTTTTCTTATTAAGAATATGCGTACACCTACTCTTCAATATCTTTACCTGCAGAAGCCGGTAACAATGATAATCGTCATTTGTATTATTTCTGTTTTACCCTGGATTGGCTTAGGAGACTTTTCCACTAAAGGAGAACCCCGCGAAGCTGCGGTAGCTGTTTCAATGCTGGAAAGCGGTAACTGGGTATTGCCTCAGGTATATGCAAATGAATTTGCATATAAGCCACCGATGGCACATTGGCTGATGGCTGCTTTTTCTTATCCACAGGGATATGTATCGGAATTTACTTCCCGCCTGCCATCTGCACTTGCTTTTATCTCTCTGATTGGTTTTACATTAATCTTCTTCGGACGACGTCTGCGTTTCCAACAAGCATTTATAGCGACACTTCTGCTTATCACCTGCGTGGAGATACACCGCGCGGGAATGACAACACGGGTGGATATGTTGTTGACTGCTTTCATGGTAATCGGACTATACCAGTTATATCGATGGGAAGACCAACTGGAATTAAAAGGCGTGCCTATCATTATCCCTGCTTTATTGGGATGTGCAGTGCTTACCAAAGGTCCCGTTGGAGTGGTATTGCCACTGTTTGTATTTGGCGTATACCTGTTGATGTTGCGTAAATACTCTTTGCTGACAATATTTAAAGCATTGTTATATGCGGGGGTTTCATCCATGTTCCTGCCTCTTCTATGGTATGTTTCGGCATACAAGCAGGGAGGAGATGATTTCCTGAATGTAGTTTTAGCCGAAAACTTCGGACGCTTCTTTCACCTAAGCACACCGAATATCCAGTATGATTTGGGACATGAGAACGGTCCGTGGTTCAATCTGGTTACTTTAGCCGCCGGCTTTATTCCCTGGACAATATTTTTCTTTTTCTCTTTGTTCGGATTGAAATACCGCAAACCGGAGAAGTCGTTCAAACAGATCTTAAAAGATAGCTGGCACGGGATTCTTTCCATGGAAAAAGAAAAACTATTCAGTCTGGTAGCCGTTGTTTGTATTCTCTTCTTCTATTCAATACCGCTTAGCAAACGCAGTACATACCTGATGCCTGCTTACCCGTTTATCGCAGTCTTTTTATCTCAATATGCACTGTATATTACTGAATACCGGACTAAAGTAACCCGTGTGTTTGCCGCATTCCTTGCATCAGTAGTAGCAGTTGTTATGATTGGAATAATCCTGACAATGGCTGGTATCATCAATCCGGTAGTAATAGCCGGACAGTATACACAGAATGTGGAAGTTATTGAAGCCGTATCACACGTAGCCAATATGTTTACAGCTCCAAACGGACTGACAATTTGTATTCTGTTAATTCTGCTTCTTGCCTTGGGTACAGTGTATTATCAGATGTTCAAGAAAATCAATATCAAAATATTGTATGCAACCATTGCACTGACATTCTGTGTGAATCTTTTGATTGACGGAGTTATCATGCGTGGAATACGCCAAGGGGTTTCCTCCCGTCCTTTCGCAGAACAGGTAGTAAAAGATTTTCCTTTGAATGATTCGAACATGTATGTAATGAATAACCTTAAATATTACCGGAACTTATACGGACTGAATTTCTATATGGGCAACAAGTTCCATAATTTTGAGACAGACCAGCCGGAAGAAGGTTATTTGTTCATCTCGGAAAAGAATGTCGATACACTTATAGGCAACTATGGAGATACATATGCATTTGAGCTACTTACTGCTACTCCGAATGTTATCGGTGAGTTGAGTGCAAGAATCGTACTCTACAGTTTCTCCAAAGAAAAATAATACTATTTACGAATTTGAAATTAGACATTATAATGCAGGATATAAAACTGAAGACAGCCCTTTTTGATTTTGACGGTGTGATTGTTGATTCCGAACCTATCTATGATGTTTACTGGAACGAAGCCAGTGAACGGTATGGATTAAATATCAAAGATTTTGCATCCAGTATAAAAGGTACTACAATGCCTTACATATTGAAAAAATACTTTTCCCAGTTCTCAGAAGAGTTTAGACAGATGGTACTCCGGGAATCTATGGAATTTGATCAAATCATGCCTCTTCCTCCGGTAAAGGGAGCCTTGGAATTTCTGGAAACACTAAAAAAGAATGGTATTACCATTGGCTTGGTTACCAGCTCGGACAATGCAAAAGTACAACGGGCTTTCAATGTTCTGAACTTGCATAATATGTTTGATACGGTAGTTACAGCCGACCGTATTACCAGAGGTAAGCCGGATCCCATGTGCTATCAGTTGGCAGCCGCCGACCTGAATGTTTCACCTGAAGATTGTCTGGTTTTCGAAGATTCTTTTGCAGGTGTGGAAGCGGCAACTCTGGCGAAAATGCGTATAATCGGATTAAGTACGACCAATCCGGCAGAGGCGCTGGAAGATAAAGTATATAAGGTTATTCCCGATTTTTCCAACTCTACTTTTGAGGATTACAAACGGTGGTGTAAATAACAAATAGATTCCGGCTTATATCAGGCCGGGATATTTTTTATTTAAATATATGCGACCAGTCTTCTCTTGCCTGAGGCGTATAGGTACTCATCCCTAAACGTTCAGCAGTACGGCAATTCTGGCTTGCATCATCAATAAATAAGGTTTCTTCCGGATTAAGACCGGCATCTTTCAACACATATTCGAAAATATCGGCATTAGGCTTCAACATATGAAGCTGGTAGGAAAGATATACCTTATTAAAAAAGTCACTGGCATCGTGCCCCAGATAAGAGAAATAAGCGCGTTCGGACCATTCCCAATGAATTTGATTTGTATTACTCAATAAAAACGTATTGTAGCGATTCCGTAAATCAAGCAGCAGGTCCAGTTTATAATCGGGGACATCTTCCAACATGGCAATCCAGGCTCCATCTATCTGGTCATCTGTAAGATACTGCTGGGTCAGACTACGAATACCATCATAAAAAGCTTCCGGGGTAATCGTTCCCAATTCCAATTTCATGAAAAGGCCTTTATGCTGATAATTATTGACCAGTTTCTCACGTATATCCACACCCAAAGATTCGAAAGCTTCAATACAACGGAGACGTGCGAGATTAACTATTACCCCTCCAAGGTCGATAATCAAATTTTTAATGCCTTCCATAGTTTTTTCATTTTACAGGGTGTTTACGACGGCGGCGGTTATGCCGGTTCTTCTGCTTATACTCAACAATTCTACGATATACAATCCAGATAAACAAGACTCCGAAAACAGTGAAGATAAGCAATACGATTCCCGTATTCAAGTTATCACCTTTCACCCGGCTCCACATTTCCAGTACCTGTTCTGTTTTATCGCCAAAATCGCGAATCATAGCGCAACGTTCCACAACAGCCCGGTCCGGATACTGCACATGATTAATCGGGATACTTTTGGCTTCCGGTCCGAAGAAATAACTCAAATCGGAAAGCGTCGTAATAGTAGTATCCATCTTCGCTTCCAGAATCTCCGGAGTTGCAATGGCACTCACATAACCGATTGCATCCATATTCCGCAAAGCTATATCCGGTCTGCAAAGATAATCAATAAAATAACTGGCTGCCTTCACATTACGTGCAAATTTCGGGATAGCCCATCCATCGTACCAAATATTACTACCTTCTTTTGGAACATCATAGCCAAGGTCCACCCCTACCGCTTCCGCTTCCTGTATGGACCACATGGCGTCTCCGCTCCAGGTCAGGTTCAGCCAAGCCTTATTGCGGGTCATCATTTCTTTTCCGAAATCTGCTTCCCATCCGGCAATATTCGGTTTCAGTTTTTTGAGGTATTCTTCAGCAAGGGCTATTGCTTCCGGAGAGCTGTCGTTCATTAACTGCTCAACAGTAACAGTCCCATTCTCCAGCGATTCGGCATTTGCATAGATAATGGCTGTCCCGTAGGCATCCCGGTAACTGTCTTTCATTAATATACGTCCCTTGTTCTTCGGGTCCCAAAGACATTCCCAGCTTGTTACTTCCTCGTCGGAAATAAATTTTTTATTATAAAGTAAGCCGGCAGTTCCCCACATATAAGGCACGACATAGTCGTTCGTTTTTCTACCGTCATAACTCAATTTATCCAGTTGCTCCTGAATATAAGGAGATACATTCTTAATATAATCCGGTGTTTTTCCGAAATCACGGTTAATAGGCAACAGGAGGTTTTTCCTTAACATCCTCTCAATAATATATTCGGACGGACAGATCAGGTCGAAATCTTCATGCCCGAGTTCAACCTTAGTCAGCATGATTTCGTTAATATCGAATACCTGATAGATGATGCGTACATTCTCCCCGGTCTGTTCCTTATACCAAGCAGGGAATTCTTCAAGGATCGACTCGTCTATATAATCCCCCCAGTTATATATTTTCAATATCCGGCTACGTTCTTCTTCTGAATCCTTACAGGAAGAAAATAATCCGCAACAGGCAAGCAAAACTATGAATATATGAATCAGTCTGGTCTTCATTTCCTCTTTATAACTTGATTATGTCGTTGATTTGCCGGAACGTTTATTGATAACAATCAATAATACTAACACGGTAACAAAGATGATGGTTGAAAGCGGACGCAATTCCGGAGTTAATCCTCCCTTACGTGCATCAGCATAGATAAAGGTTGACAATGTTTCAAGCCCTTCATTGCCAATGGTGAAAATCGTAACGGCAAAATCATCGATAGATAATGTGAAAGCCAGAATGAAACCGCTGATCATTCCCGGACGGATTTCCGGAAAAATGACTTTACGCAATGCCTGAAAAGGAGTTGCCCCCAAATCCAGTGCCGCCTCATAGACATTCTGGTTCATTTTCTTTAAACGGGGCATGACGCTCAATACGACATACGGAGTACAAAACGTAATATGCGCCAGCACGACCGTTGTAAACCCTTGCGAAATACCGAAACTCACAAATAACAGGAATAATGACACACCAGTAATAATATCGGCATTCATCATCGGAATTGCATTTGCAAAATTCATCACCTGCCGGGTACGGGAACGCAAATTAAAAATGCCTATCGCCGCAATACTACCCAATATGGTAGATATGGTTGCAGCTATCATTGCAATAGTAAATGTATTCCACAAAGCACTTACCAGCGAACGGTGGGTTCCTCCGGCAAACAGTGAGCTATAAAGTTTTGTTGAAAATCCGGTCCAGTTACCCAATACCTTTGCCTCCGTAAACGAGAAAATCATAATAATCAATATCGGAGAGTAAAGAATTGCCAACAACAGCCAGAGGTATCCTTTTGCCAAAAGTTTCTTCATCATATCACCCCTCCTCCTTCATTTGAGGCACTGTCATCCTCATTCGTAAACAGGATGGTCACGCCTATCAGCAACAGCATGATTAAAGAAAGTGCCGCACCGTAATTCCACATACCGTTGTAGATACTTTCCTGTACGGTAGAACCGAACAGTTTTATATTATTCATTGTCAGAAGTTCCGCAATAGCGAAAGTGGAAACTGTCGGCATAAACACCATCACAATCCCACTCATGATTCCCGGCAACGACAAGGGAAGAATCGTTTTCATAAAAACCTGAAATGGATTTGCACCCAAATCCTGGGCTGCTTCTATCAAGCTCTGGTCCATTTTCTGCAAGGTATTATAAATAGGATAGATCATAAACGGCAGGAAGTTGTAAACCATACCGAATACCAAAGCATCCTCTCCCAACGGCAAGTTCAGAAAATCAAACAAAGCAACGGTAGCCAACGTACGGATCAGGATATTCACCCACATAGGCAGAATAAACAAAACAACCATTGTGCGGGAAACATTGAACTGTTTATGAGCCAGTATATAAGCAGCCGGATACCCCAATATCAGGCAGACCAATGTCGTGATAATCGCAATTCCGATAGAATAGACAAACGTATTGATTGCCTCCGGATGGACCATGAACTTCCGGAAATTAGCAAAAGTAAAGCTACCGTCGGCGTTCGTAAAAGCATAGAACACGATCAGCAACAAAGGCATCACCACAAAAATAAAAAGGAATAATGCATAAGGAATCGTCCAATTCCTCCGCCGCATGAAAAAAGCTGAAAACTTACTGATCACCACCTTCCTCCTTTATTATTTGAACAATTCGTATATTTTCAGGAGCAATGGTTATACCGACACGGTCCCCATCGTCCCAGACATCATTCGTATCCACATAGATATCTTCATCCCAATCGGATGAAACCGTCAAATGGTAATGATTGCCTTTATAAAGGATAAACTTCACCTCCCCGGTCAGGATACCGTCTTCTTCATCATCTTCCAGAATGACATGCTCGAAATTTACCTGGACCTGTACCGGAGCGCCTTCTTCAATATCCAGCGTCTCTTTACATTCGAATGTACTTCCTAAAAATTCCACATGGGTAGCATCTATCAACTTTCCTTCGAACGTATTGCAGATTCGTTCCTTCTTCATAACATGTATATCAAAAGGCTTAACCAGCAAACCGACCTCCTGTCCTACTTCAAAGCAATGATAATCCTGTACCATAAATTCATAATCCTCTTTCGTCTGCACCATCATTTCATAATGGACTCCTTTGAAAATAGAAGAAGTGATTGTTCCCGTAAGCATGGCAGCTTCGGATGGTTCGAATATGTATATATCTTCCGGGCGAATAACAACATCTACAGGAGCCTGTTCGCCAAAACCTTCGTCCACACATTCGAACTCATGCCCGGCAAAAAACACCTGTTTATCCTTAATCATCCTGCCATTCAGGATATTACTTTCTCCGATAAAGTCGGCAACAAAAGAATTGACCGGTTCATTATATATATCGGTAGGCGTACCTATCTGCTGGATTCTTCCTTCACTCATTACGACAATCGTATCACTAAGCGTAAGAGCTTCCTCCTGGTCGTGGGTTACGTAAACAAAAGTGATACCTAATGTTTTATGCATCACCTTCAATTCCATCTGCATATCCTTACGCATCTTCAGGTCGAGGGCGGCAAGCGGTTCATCCAACAAAAGGACTTCCGGTTCGTTTACAATGGCACGGGCTATCGCCACACGTTGCTGTTGTCCCCCGGAAAGGGAATCGACATCGCGGTATTCATAATCTGTAAGCCCTACCATTTTCAAAGCCTGCTTCACTTTCTTTTCAATAACTGCAACAGGGAGCTTCTTCAGTTTCAAACCGAAAGCTATATTATTGAAAACATTCAAATGGGGAAAGAGAGCATACTTTTGGAAAACTGTATTAACCGGACGCTTATGGGGAGGTGTCTGCGTTATATCTTTCCCCGCTATGGTTATTATACCTTCCGAAGCAGTCTGAAAGCCTGCAATCAATCGCAACAAGGTGGTTTTACCGCACCCTGAAGGTCCCAATATCGTTACAAACTCGCCCTTACGGACCAACAAATTCACATCATTCAGTACGGCTTTGTCGCCAAAATGTTTGGACACATGTTCCACCCCGATGATGCAGTCTGACTTTTGCATAGGCTATGCCTCTTTTATCGAAACAGATTAAACATACGAGCTTTTTAGTAAAAGCGGCACAAAGGTAGATAAATTAAAGGATATTTGCAGCATCTAATCGCCTGTAGAAGTATTAAACTACACTATAAATATCCTTTTTCCTTTAATTCACAAAAAGGCAAATTTGCCTCAAACATCGGGGATATTATCCATTTCCTTTGTCTTTCCTGGGTAATAGCAGATTCAAGAGGACTCCAAGCAAAGCCGACAATCCGATACCAGCCATAGTAAATCCTCCAAATTCAATCGCTGCTCCACCGATACCAAATGTCAGAATCAGGGATACGATAATCAAATTGCGCGTATCCCCCAGATTTGTCCGGTTATGGATAAGACTATTAATGCCGACTGCGGCAATCGTACCGAACAGCAACAACATAATCCCGCCCAGCACTGCCTGCGGTATACTTTTAAGTAAAGCACTGACTTTTCCAAATACAGAAAACACAATACCTGCTACGGCGGCTATACGGATTACCACCGGGTCGGTTATCTTTGTAAGTGAGATAGCTCCGGTTACCTCTGAATAGGTGGTCACGGGAGGACCTCCGATAAAGCCGGCGGCAACACAAGCCAAGCCATCCCCTAACATAGTCCGGTGAAGTCCGGGGTCTTTTACAAAATCTTTACCGGTGACTTCATTTATCGCATATACATCGCCTATATGTTCAATGATCGGAGCAATCGTGACCGGTATCATAAAAATAATAGCCTCCCATGATAACGCTGGCTTTACAAACTGGGGAAAAGCAAACCAGGGAGCCGCCATGACCGGTTCGAAATCGACCAAACCACATACGCTTGCCACTGCATAACCAACAACTATTCCACAAAAAATAGGGATAAGTTTCAACATACCTTTACCCAACAATGAAGCGAATATGGCTGTTAACAGTGCTACCAAAGCCAAACCCCAATTCTCCTTAGCCATATTGACCCCGGAACCTGCCAGCGACAAACCGATTAATATAATAACCGGTCCGATCACAACCGGTGGGAATAATGCCTTAATAAATCCGATACCTCTCAGTTTGATCAATAAACTCATAATCGCATAGACCGCACCTACGGCTACAAGTCCCGACATGGTCCCCGGTAACCCGTATAATTCCGTAGCCTTTACAATCGGTGCGACAAAAGCAAAACTGCTTCCCAGAAAAATAGGGACTTTACCTTTGGTCACCAGATGAAATAATAAGGTTCCTAACCCTGCTGTAAAGAGAGCCGTCGAAGGGTCCATGCCGACTAATAAAGGAACAAGCACCGTTGCCCCAAATGCAACAAAAAGAAACTGGACACCTACTACAGTCTTCTGTATAGGGCCCAGTGTTTTTTGGTTTTCCATTTAATAGGTATTTTAGGTATTTATGTAATTAATGCAAACTCTAATTTTTGAATGTATAGAACTTATTCATCAAAAAATTAATCATTGTATAGAATGCCATTGCAATCAACTGATTGTAATACGGGTCTATCGGCACATAAGGCATCAAGACAAACATAAGGAAACTAAGTTGCAGCAAATAACAGATACCGAACACGACGCCAAAGCGTACGGCACTACTAATCCATCCTGCCGAACTTTGGAATGTCCATTGCTTATTCCATATGAAACTGTTTAAAACTCCGGCAACATATCCGGTGATATTGGATGTTACCTCTGAAAAACCACACAACTTCATCATAACCCATATGACAGTTGCTGTAATAAGCGTATTACTCGCTCCTACTAAGCCGTATTTAACGGCTTGCTTGATTGTCTCCCCCATGCTTTTTTTCTAAAATTGCTGTGATTTCATCTTCCGTCAATTCCTTTACATTTGTTATGGTAAAAACATCCGAAAGAAAATCACCGTATTGGTTACATTCGTTTATTATTTTGTCGAGTGTTAGTTTTATATCTGTACGTACCGGTATCAGGAATACCAACTCTACATATTCGTCGTGTATGCTAAGGCGTTCGATTTCACAATCAGCCCTTGGCAAAGAATAAGCAAACTCACGTTCGATTACTGTCCGCTGATAATCCTGGAAAGGTTTCAATTCTTTAGCGAGTATCAACACATAAAAACGCAATTTCTCCCCTTTCCCTCCTAAACCGGTAGATATATAAATCTGTTTTTCGTCCGACAATTCGGATTCCAGCGAGATACGGCTTTCCATCAATGCCATACTTGCCCAGTCTCTTACATCCTGCCCCGGCGACTTCATGTAGCTCTCAAGCATACGGTAAGCTTTAACCTCACGCGATGTTGCCAATACCGCCAATATGTATTTCTTCCGTTCTGTCGTCACTTCGGGGTCTTCCAACCCTTCCGAGAATACGATATAATCAGAATCGGTCAATTCCGATTTATTCTTCTTTATCTCTTCCGAATATTTAAAATATTCCATTTGAAGCTCCACCGGTACACGCTGTTCCAATATATGTAAATGCCCGTTCAAATGATTGAAGGACTCCTGAAATTTCTTAAATATGTTGTTTTCCTCTTCCATAGATTTGTTTCCTTATTATATGTATACTATATAAACAAGAAATTAAGACAAATATACGGCTTTTTCCCAATAATTAAGAAAAGATAAAATAAAAGGAAGCGTTACCGGAGATTCTTTATGGCTTCAAACCGTTACTATTCATGTTGATATTCATAGTTTTTATTTTTTACTTCGGGCGGGGAACAACCATATAATCTTTCTCCCACTCTTCATAACGGGCCACCATATCTTTTACCTTATCCGGATATTGCTCTGCCAGATTATACATTTCGCTGCGATCTTCATTCAAATTGTAAAGTTCCCAACTTTTCTTATTGTTTGGCCAAACAATCTTCCAACCGGAAGCATCAATCAGGGCTTTCTCATTAAAATGCTCGAAACATAATTCGTTATGCCCTTTACGTACACCGGTTTTAAATATCGGGTCCAGGCTCTGACCGGCTAAAGGAATTATCTTATGCCCATTATATTCTGCCGGATATTTCGTTTCGGAGATATCCAGGCAAGTTGCCATAATATCCATTACGTGCCCCATCTGTGTTGTAATCGAGCCTTTTGGCTGTTTGATACCTTTCGGCCAGTGGGCAATCATCGGAGTACAAATCCCCCCTTCATACGATTTTGCCTTCCAGAAACGGAACGGGGTATTGGCTGCATTCGCCCATTTAGCCCCTACAGATGCATAACTGGTTTCCGGGCCGGGCATCACCTCTTTCTGACGGGGATAAACGATTTTCCGCCCATCACGTGTTTCCGCCGGACGGTCATTCTCGCCTTCCGAATAATTCTGGCAGTCTTCGTTGCTGCACCCGTTATCCGACATAAAAAGGATTAAGGTATTATCCAGCTGACCGTTTTTACGAAGCGTTTCTATTACGCGACCAATCTCCTGGTCCATCCTGTCGACCATTGCTGCATGAACAGCCATCGCACGGGCATCCCATTCTTTGGTCGGGTTCTCTTCCCAAGAGTCGTTGAACTGACGGGGAGAAAGGTAATTGTCGGCATCACCAAACAGTTTCATTTCTTTCATTCGCTGGTAACGGGACTCACGTATAGCCTGCCAACCGTCTTTATATGTATCTTTATATTTTTCAATATCTTCCGGCAGTGCATGCAACGGCCAATGCGGACAGTGGAATGCCAGATACATAAAGAAAGGCTTCTCTGTTTCTGCATATTTATTCACATAGGCTACTGCCGTATCCGCCAGTGCGATCGTGCTGTAATAATCTTCAGGAACGGAATTTACAGGTTTGTCTCCACTGATTAAACTGAACGGATCAAAATAATCCACTACTCCGTAAATCGTACCATAGCAATCCTGAAAACCACGGTTGATCGGGTAGTTTTCTTTCGGTGTAAACTCATCATGTTGTACCTGATGTGCTAACCACTGACGCTGGTCCGGACGTAAAGGCGTTTCGGCAATATGCCATTTACCTACCCAAGCTGTCTGGTAACCATTCTCCTTTAGTGCTTCGGCAATCGTCACCCCGTTCTGGGTCATCGTGCCACGATAACCCGGTTGATGCTCATCAAACGTCATACGTCCGATACCTGCCTGATGCTGGTAAAGTCCGGTCAACAATGAAGCCCGGGTAGGACAACTACGACTTGTATTATAAAAATGGGTAAAGCGAAGCCCTTCCGCCGCCAACTTGTCCAGATTGGGAGTATGAATTTCACCGCCATAACATCCCAAGTCTGAATATCCCATATCATCCGCCAAAATAACGAGGATATTCGGTCGGGAATCCTGTTGGGCTGAAAGACCGGGAGCCAATGTTGCCATTGCTCCCAGATAGCCTAATTTTAAAATATTCTTATTCATATAACATTTATATATTTATTGAAGATTATTTTGTCCGTACTTTCCTTTTGGTAAAATACCAGTTGATTACCTTCTGGCTCAGTTCCGAACAAAGTTCCGGATATTTAGCAGAGAGATCGGTCGTCTCGTTCGGGTCTATTTTAATATCATAAAGTTCAAGATTTTTCCCGTCCGAATCAACTAACAGTTTCCAATCACCCCGCCGGATACCCAGATGCGGACTCCGTTGTTTCTTCTGGGGCTTATTGAAATATTTGTTCCGTCCGAAATCCCACATCATATCTTTGGTCCGCTGCTGCTCCTTGATGCCTAACAACGCCTGGCTCATGTCTTCTCCGCTATATTCGAAACCTTCAATCAGTTTTGCTCCTGCAATCTGACACAAAGAAGGATAAAGGTCTACCGCATTAATTACACTTTCATTATCTGTTTCACCGGCTTTAATGGTTCCCGGCCAACTGACGATAAAAGGCATATTGACACCTCCTTCATAAATACTGTTTTTTGACCCACGGTGTCCATTGGTTCGTGCATTATCGAAAGTCGGCAATGCACCATTATCGCTTGTAAAGATAACCAATGTATTTTCGCGTATTCCTAACCGTTCGAGTCCCTCCATCAAACGCCCGATCTGTTTGTCATATTGAGTAAGTACAGCCACAAAATTGTTACGGCTTGCCCAAGATTCGGAAATCGGATAAAATCCTGATGATGGAATCCACGGATCATGCATATCGTCCGGCCAAAGATTAACGAAACACGGTTTATCTTTATGGCGGGCCAAATAATCCAATGTCTTATCTACAAAATAAGCTGTACGATCCCAACGCTGGATACTATCCTTTTCACTCCAAATCCAATTGGATGCCGTAATCAGCGGGTCCGGGTCCGGACCTTCATAGGTGGTCACATATTCGTCAAAACCGTATTTCGGTATTTGTGGCGCATCGTCGACATCCCGTCCGCCTCCCATATGCCACTTCCCGATATGTGCGGTTGCATAACCGGCAGCTTTCAACGACTTGGCCATCGTAGGCGCATTGCTGTCCAGATAGTCACACTGCTCACAATTGGCATTTCCTTTCCGTTCGTGCAGGAAAGTGTTAATGCCCCATTCCGTCGGAAACATTCCGGTAGTCAGACCTACACGGGAAGGCGAACTGACCGGCGAGGATGTATAATAATGGTTGAACTTCAATCCTTGCGATGCAAGTTTATCTATATTAGGGGTACTCACCCACCCGCTGTTGTAACAAGACAAATCGCCTATTCCCATATCATCCGTATAGATAATGATAATATTAGGTCTCTGCTTCTGGGCAATCGTATCCACTGTATGGACCAGACTGCTACATGCTGTTAATAATAAAACTGCTTTATTCATGGTATATTTTATGATAATTATAAGGATTCCGTTTGAAAGGGTATTGTCTGCGCGGAACAGGCAGAGGGTCTTGCAAACGAACGTTCCAAATTAATAATTCTTTTAACAAATCAAGCTGTTCAGATACATATTTTTTATTATCGAACAAATTATTTACTTCAGAAGGGTCTTCCTTCAGGTTATACAGTTCTCCCCGTCCGTTATTATCCATAGCCAATTTCCAGTCTCCTTTACGCACCATCCGCAAAGAACCGCTTTGTGTCCAGGGATTAAGGCCATCAAAACTTCCTTCTACATCCGTTTTACAACTTCCAGCCTCTTCAAAAGTGAGAGGTTCATCCATGGTAAAGTCTTCTCCTCCATACCCTTGCTCTACCATAATACTGGAAAACTCTTCACGAGGATACTCTTCTCCTTTCAGCATTGGCCAAAGGCTTCGCCCTTGCACTCCTACTGGAATCTCTGCGCCTACAACACTACATAATGTCGGGAATATATCGACAATAGATACATGTGCATCCATCGGTTTACTTTGAGGCTTAATACCATATCCAGACCAAATCATAGGAATGCGAGTAAGAGACTCTGCCACACCTGAACCTTTGCGGATAAGTCCGTACTCACCACAATAATCTCCATGATCGGATAAAATAATGAACAATGTATTATCCCCTAAGCCATACGATTCTATCCCTTCTATCAGCCGTTTCATTTGATCGTCGATCATACGGACCATCCCTAAATAGATGCTTCTTAGAAGAGGTATCTGTTGCTGTAAGTTCGGGCAGGCTTTATCCTCCAATGCTGCCAGTGCCATATATTTCTCACCTTTCTTTTCCAAGTCTTTACGGGATGTCAAAAGTGGAGGTAAATTTTCCGGAGGAAACATTGAAAAATAGGGGTCACACACTTGGGAGGGAGTATGAGGCTCAGGTATAGATACCTGGATAAAAAACGGATTATTTTTTTGTTGTTTAATCCATTCTAATGCGTGACTTACGATTTGATAAGGCTGTTGCTGTTCGACAGAGAAAGGCGCTGGTTCCAAATAATGTCCCGGTACTTCTTTATTTAAGAACTGAGCAAATGCTTTTTCATTACTTGTTTCAGGTTTATCTTTACCGCGATGTCCATAGCCGACAAAATAATCAAATGCCGTATTTGCATTTCGATATGTATGGTTTTTTCCGATCAAAGCTGTATGGTATCCATTTTCTTTCAATATATCCAACATATCTTTCTCATAATACGCATCAGGTATATTATGATTCGTTCGCACATGAGTTGCACTGGGAAATCTCCCCGATAACAAAGAACAACGAGCCGGAGCACTTGCCGGAGCAGATGTATATGCATTATTAAACCATACAGATTGAGAAGCTAACGAATCGGCATAAGGAGTAACCTGCAAAGGAAAACCTTCACGCCCGCAGAGGTCCGCCCGTTGTTGGTCTGTAATGATCAAAACAATATTGGGCTTAGCCGGTTGGGCTGACACTGAAGTCGCAGCCCAACCGACTAAAGTTAAACATGTACATAAACAATGTTTCATCGATTGTCAGGTTTAATATCCCTCATTTTGTTTTAATAAAGAATTAGCATCTATAGCAGACTGCCTTATAGGAAACCAAACATGAAACTCCCGAGCATTTGTAATACCCCGGTCTCGAGCACATTGAATATACTTCCCTGTTCTAATTAAATCACGACGGCGTTTTCCTTCATGATAAAATTCCCATTTACGTTCTTTCAATATTTGTTCCAATAAAGCCTCTTTAGACGAGAAATCGCTTAATGAAACATCAGTAAGGCCTGCTCTATTTCTGATCTGATTAATTAAATCGATACTTGTTTGGTTAACACCTTCCAACTCTAATAAAGCCTCTGCTTTTGCCAACAATATTTCTGCATAACGGATAAGGGGGAAATCATTACCATGAGCATTACCAGAAGCTGCAGGATCCGGTGGAAATTTGATAGCTCTTGTATCATTTTGGTGAGAAGCATCCAATAAATCAATCGTATTACCCTTTGAATCTTTATATTTTGTTACTATTCGACCTTTCCGTTGATCGTTCGCTTCAAAACTATAATAAAAGTCATCATAAAGTTTATAATTGGAAGCAAAATTCGACCATTTAGAATTTATAACTCCTTCCAGATATCCATCTATTCCTTCTTTAAAATCCAAAGGCAAATCTGTTGCTAACAAAATATTAGTTGACCCACTATTAGCTAAACATGTTGTTTCCCATATAAATTCATTGTTTCTCTCATTTTCCAAAGCAAACAACATATTATAGTCTTTGAATAATTCATATTTCTTGCCTGCTTTACCATCTATAATTTCTTGGGCTGTATCTACACACTTTTGCCATTGATGTGTATTCAGATACCATAAACACAGAAACCCTAATGCTGCACCTTTATTTGCTCTTCCATAAGCAGGCTCACTATCTGCCGGATAAAGGACTTTTATTATATCAGTCAACTCCGTTTCCATAAATTCAAGAAATTCTTCTTCTGAAGCTCTGGATAATTCCAACGGGTCATCCACACTTCGGCGGATGGGCATTGGCCCGTATTGATCCCATAGATAATAATAGGCCCAAATACGAATAAAACGAGCTTCAGCTTCCATTAGTGTTTTATCCTCTTCCTTTGTAAATCCTGAAGCATTAGATATATTACTTAATACAACATTCGCATTACGTATCATTTCCCAATATTGCATCCAACTAAATGCTTCCAATTCATTTGACGGATCCCAACGAAAGTTAATCAAAGGGACTGCGGTTCCATTCTCTCCTCCTCCACTTTGCGTTAAAATATCCGTAGTCATATCTGAGCGTTTTACGATATTTCGGATATCATTGCCTTTACCATAGGCATCAGCCAGCACAGATTCTAATCCGGATTTAGAAGCTAATAACGTACTTTCTGTGTATTCTGATTTAACAGGTTCTTCCAATAGAGCTTCACATCCTGAAAACAAAGATAAAGCACATATTGAGAACAGATATATTGATAATCGTTTCATAAGACATTGTATTAATCGTATTAAAAATCTAATTTTACTCCAAACATGTATGTTCTTGCGCTTGGATAGGAGTTGAAATCCATACGGAAATTCGAGTTATTATTTGAATTCAATGTTGGATCCAGTCCGATGTAGTCTGTCCATGTGAAAAGGTTTTCCGCTGTAGCATATACTTGCAAGGATGCAATATATTTTGATACTTTAGGGAATGTATAACTCAAACGGATTGTTTTTAAACGAACATAAGATGCATCTGAAATGGTTCTCGAATTACATACTTTACGCCCAAACTTCAAAGGATTAACAAAAGATGGATATTCATTAGTCGGATTATCAACTGTCCATCTATTCAAATACAGTTCAGAAAATTTATTTCGTCTGAAACTAATCGGGAAATAATTATCAATCAAATTTCCGTTCAACATATCTACACCTTGAACACCTTCAAAGAAAACATAAAGGCCAAAATTCTTATAAGTAAAAGTGTTACCGAAAGACCAGGAGAAATCAGGGAATGAATTACCTAAAACAACACGGTCTTTATCATCTATTACTCCATCACCATTCTGATCCACATACTTCAAATCACCAGGAACATAGTCCTCTTTCATTTTACTATAATCATCATTTACTTGCCATACCCCTTCCACTTCATATCCATAATAAGAATTCAAAGGAACTCCCGGACGGCGGATAACAACCTGATCAACATGAGTATAGCCAGCTCCAATGATAATTTCATCTATCCCTCCCAAATCTTTCACTTCATTTTTCATTGCAGAGAACGTGAAATTAGAAGTCCAACTAAAATCACGATTATCAATATTGACTGTATTTAATGACAATTCTATTCCCCGGTTATCGATACGACCAATATTAGTTAACTGATTGCTGTATCCTGTCGACTGAGGAATCGGAAGTTCCAACAACATATCTGTTGTCTTTTTCCAAAAGTAATCAATACTACCATTCAATCTATTATTGAAAAAGCCATAGTCGACTCCAATATTATACTGATCTGTTGTTTCCCATTTCAAATCTGGATTAGGTATTTTCGAGGGTTTAGTTCCTGTAACCGCTTGACCATTCCAAATAGCATCATTTCCCGAACTATACGTACTAAGAGCAGGATAATTGCCTATTTCCTGATTACCTGTACGTCCCCAGCTTAATCTCATCTTTAATTGGGAAAGAGCATTGAAACTCTTTAAAAAAGATTCATTTGAGATTTTCCAAGCTAATGCTGCAGAGGGGAAATAACCGAATCGATGATTTGTACCAAAACGTGAAGAACCATCAGCTCGAAAAGTAATAGTTGCCAAATATCTATCATCAAACCCATAATTAAAACGACTAATATAAGATGCCAAACGATTTCCGGTCACAGAATTTGTTATCCTAAAAGTTTCCTGATTTCCTAATTGCAAATTGTCAGCACCTAAAGACTCATCCGGGAAATCTGCGGCACGGCTATTCATACTGGTATTAACAAAACGTTGATAACTCATACCAAACAAACCACCTACAGAATGTTTATCTTTAAATGTCTTGGCATAGTTCAATGTACCTTCTATAATATAGTTACTCTTCTCTGAGTTCTGATTAGAACCTATGCCGCCATTATCTTCTCCATATTGTGTCAAACTGGAAATAAAATTCTTTCTATTCTCATTCACAAAATCAGTACCTAGGCTAAGTTTGGCAGTCAGTCCATCGATGATACGATATTCTCCGTAAGCAGAAGCCAATATACGATAAGTATCCGAATGTGATTTCATTCCTTCCTGGATGGCTACAGGATTATCAACAGAAAGAATCGTAGAACGGACATAGTTTCCGTCTTCATCTTTTACAGCAAGAGTCGGGTCATAATTGTAAGCAGCATACAGAACGCCGGCTTCTGCATTTACACCATAACCATTAGCAACAAAATGATCCTTTACATAACTGCCGGACACATTAAAATTAACGGTTAAGCGGCTGTTAATATTCGATTTCAGGTTCAGACGTGCCCCCCAGCGTTCAAAACTCGTATTCTTAACAATACCATCCTGATTAGCATAATTCAATGATGCATAATAGAATGTCTTCTCATTTCCTCCGGTAAACGATAGCTGATGTTCATGGCTAATTGCATTTTGTTTGGTCACTTCATCTTGCCAGTCCGTACCCAAGCCATTGTTTGCAATATCTCCAACCCTATAAATCTCACTTTCGCCACCTTCATCAATAATGGCATTCAATACTCTCTTATAATCAGCAGCATTCAATAGGTCCAGCTTTTTTGCAGGACTGGAAATACTGACTGAACCAGAATAACTGACCTGTTGCTTGCCTGTCTTTCCTGATTTCGTTGTTATCAAAACAACCCCATTGGCACCTCTTGAACCATAGATAGCTGTAGCAGAAGCATCTTTTAAAACTTCTAACGATTCAATATCCGCCGGATTAATAGTGGACATCGGATTACGAGGGGTACGGTTACTGTTAAAACCGACAATAGAACCTGATTCTACTGCACGGGAGTTATCAATCGGAACCCCATCGATTACATACAAAGGTTCAACTCCTGCATTAATAGAACTTGCCCCACGGATATTAATAGAAAATCCAGCTCCCGGTTCACCACTGTTTTGTATAACACTTACACCTGCACTTTTACCAAATAGCATTTGGTCAACAGATGTACCTATACCCTCTTTTAATTCATCCACTTTTATAGAAGATACGGAACCGGTCAAATCACTCTTCTTCATCGTCCCATAACCTACCACTATCACTTCATCCAAAGCCTGCGTATCTTCTTTTAGGATAATGTGCAGCGTATTATTATTTCCAACTTTTACCCGTTGATCCAAATAACCGATATAAGAGATACGCAATTCTGCTTTTTCCGGCACTTGAAGAGAAAAGTTTCCGTCCAAATCGGTAATAGTGCCGTTTGTTGTGCCTTCAACTACAATATTTGCACCGATAACAGGCAGGCCGGATTCATCAACAACAGAACCTTTTATTTTACGGTCATTACTTGTTTGTTTTGGAGAAGCAGCCTTTAAGGTAAGAACAATCAGGTTGTTATCATCCGCTTTGTAAGTAATATCCGAGCCAGCAAGAAGTTTACTCATTACCGAATCTATATTCTCATCTTTTGCAGAAAAAGAAATGACTTTATCTAAACTTGATAAATCGTTATTATAAAAGAATTTATAATTACTTAAACGCTCTATCTCTTTTAATGCCTGACGGATTGATTGGCTCTTTACATTAATCGTTATTTGAGCAAACAACGATGGGGCAAGTATCAGAATGAGCAATATTAATTTAATTGACCTAAATTGCCGTTTTTTAAGGACATAAATAGCCCTACTAATTAAATAATTCATAATTTTGTAGACTTAAAGGTATTTATTAATTGCACTTGTTATTTGCGAGATACCGAAGTGCTGTTTATAAATCACGAATTAGGGGATGGTGTCTGTCACTATCCCTTTTTTACTTTATCCTGTATCTTCCATGCTCTGTATTTTAAATGTTAGACAAACCATATTATTTTAACGCTCTCTCATAATAAGCCTTTTGGCTCATATTTTCCCGCAAGACAATCACGCTGTCACGCACCTCATACGATAATGGCGAAGTCAGGGATAATATTTGCAAAATACTTTCCAGACTCGTATTGCCCGGAGTTCCGGTAAAACGATACTTTTTCAGTGACTCGGATTCGAATACAATCCGTGTGTTATAATTACGTTCCAGCGTATGAACGATATTTTCAAAAGTTTCCCCATTAAAAGTCAGTTCATTATATTTCCAGTTGATGTAATCGACTGCATCATCGACTGTGCTTTTTTCCATACGGCCAGTTTGTTTATTAAAAACAATCTTTTCGTTCGGACTTAAAATTAAACTATCATCCCCAGATGTCACCTCCACTTTTCCGGTTCTTAATACAGTCGATACATCTTTTTCTTCTGCATAGGCTTTTACATTAAAACTGGTACCCAATGCACGAACTGCTATGTCTTTAGTCTCTACAATAAACGGACGTTCTTTATCAGGCGTAACCTCGAAATAGGCTTCTCCTTCCAGAGATAAAACTCTTTCATGACGGTTGAACCGGTTGCCATATGATAATTTAGAGTCCGAGTTTACCCAAACTTTAGAACCGTCAGGAAGTATAACATTCGCCTTTTGTCCTCTCTCTACCAGAACAATCATATCTTCCATGTCCTGCAAATTCATTGCATAATAGTAGGTAGACAAACCCGTCAACAACAGAAGTATTACAATTGAAGCCACACGTGCCGTCCATAAATAAATCTTATGGGATTTACCCTGTTTTGTAAATGCCTGTGTATTGTTCTTCCGGTCTATCTTTTCTTTTATCCGGCCAAATAACTTTTGTTGTAAATCCGTATCTATATCGAATGAAACAGCATTCCACTGCTCATCAGCCCAATCCTGAAATTCACCTTCATTTTTCAGCCACAGGATAAGCATCTGTACTTCTTCGGGAGAAGCCTGCTTCTGCAAGAACTTATCGAAATTCTGGAAGATTTTTATAACCACTTTATTAGCAAGCAGTTCTGAGGATAAGGTAAAAATGAGGTAATGATTTGGCAACCCTGTCTATTTCTACGTTCTGCTGTGAGTTGCTGTCAATGTCTCTCGTCTTGGTACAAAAGTAGCAATAAAAATCGGATACACATCAAAATGTCCCATGATTTTTATCACAGGACGTTTTTTATCTTCGCTGAATAATCCGGTTTAACCGTTACTTCTATTTTCGGCAAGTTGCGGGCTATGATTGCTGAAATTTATACTTTAATCCATACTCTTCCAACTTGCTATACAGCGTTGTACGTCCGATTCCGAGCAATTCGGCGGCAACCTTGCGGTTTCCGTTTGCCTGCTTCAACGCGCGTAAGATGCGTTCCTTGTCCTCCGCATCGTTTCGCAAGGCGAAGCTGACAGGTGAGGTCGGTTTCGTTACGGCAAGTTCCAGATGCTCTTTCATGACAACTCCCGTCTGTGCCTGCAACACCGCGCCCATTATCTTCTGCCGAAGCTCACGGACATTACCCGGCCACGGATGGGTCAGCAATGTCTTACGGGCTTCCGCATCGAACCCAGTCACGCTACATTCCAATTCATTGTTGGCAATCTCACGGAAGAACTCCGCCAACGGCATGATGTCCTCCTGACAGTCACGCAAGGGCGGAACAGTTATCTCGAAGTCGTGCAAACGGTACAGCAAATCCTGTCGGAAACGTTTTTCAATGACCGCTTTCTCCAGATCCTCGTTGGTGGCGGCGATGATGCGGACATTGAAGCTCTTGTCCGTCTTGTCACCTATAGGGCGGTATCTCCGTTCCTGTATGGCACGGAGTAACATCTGCTGGGTTTCCAATGCGAGATTGCCTACCTCATCCAAGAACAATGTGCCACCCTCTGCCTCATTGAAGTATCCTTTCTTTGTGCTGTCCGCACCCGTAAACGCGCCTTTGACATGTCCGAAGAATGCCGAGGGCGCAAGGTCTTTGGAGAGTGAACCGCAGTCCACAGGCACAAACGGTTTCCCTGCCCTTTTGCTCTTATCATGCAGATGGTGGGCGATATGCTCCTTGCCCGTGCCGTTCTCTCCGAATATCAGCACGCTCATATCAGTAGGGGCAACTAATCTTATCTGTTGCATGATTTTCTGAAAGGCGGAACTGTCACGGGCAAAAACGGGCATACGATTTCGTCCGATACTCCGTTCTTTCAGGATGGTATGAAGCAGAGGCATAAGTTTATCCTCCACAAGCTGCTTGGGGATATAGTCCAGCGAGCCGAGTTTCATACTTTCGACTGCCGTATGCACTTCGGCATAGTTGGTCATGATGATTAACGGTTGTGTCATGCCTTCCTTGCGCATCCATCGTAATAGGTCGATGCCGTCACCGTCGGGTAGTCGTAGGTCAGAAACCACGATGTCCCCGTCTGAGGCTTGTTGCAGAAGTTTCTTCGCGGTCGAGAGGTGGTAAGCCTGCACGGTACGGAATCCTTCCCGTGCCAGCAGGTTGCAGACAAACTCGCAATACACGATATTGTCCTCCACCACGATGATTCTTGTTTTATCCATTTTCGTATTTTTCCTTTCTTCTTTTGCCTGCCGGATAATTTCAGCACCTTTATCCAGCACAGCCGGTCACCGCTTTGCATATCGCTTCGTCATCTGGAGTGGCACTTCCATGAAGTTGGGCGTAAAGTTCCCTCAATGGCTGGTCGGCACGGAGAATCTGCCATGAACTTCGCAGATGGTGTGTAAGTGTGTCCAGTTCTTGGAGGTCTTTACGCTGTTCTGCATCCTTGACCGCCTGCATTTCCTTTTCGGTTTCCGCTATCAGTTTGTCCAGCATGACGGATTCATTGCCATAAGATAGCAGAGTGGAAAAATCCGGCTTTTCATCCAATATGCTGCTTAATGCGCATTTATCCGTAATCTCCATCAGTTCGGATATGGAGAACGGCTTGAACAGGCATCCGGCAAATCCACGCCCTATAAGTTCCTCCTTGCTGCAACTGCCCGAAGCGGTTGTCACGACTATGGGAATACTCTTCGAGTTGCCTACATTGGATGAGCGCAACAGTTCCAGCAGTTCAAAACCGCTTATCTCAGGCATATTCAGATCCGTCAGAAGCAGGCTGTATTCCTTTTTTCGTATCAGCTCCATCAGTACCGAAACATTGGTACAGGTATCGCAGTGCATCCCTTCATGGGCATACATTTCTTTCAACATAAGGAGAAGTACCTCGTCATTGTCGATGGCAATCACATCATGGCAGATATGATTATGGCGCATTTGCGCTTGAATTGTCTGTTCCGGCAGTTCCTCGGCTGTCTGCATGGGAATTTCCACCGTGAAGCGGCTCCCTTTGCCTTTCTCGCTTTCCAAGCGTATAGTTCCACCGAGCATCGCCACAATACGCTGCACGATGGACAATCCTAATCCGAAGCCGTCTTTTGCGGCGGCATTTGAAAGACGTTCAAATGCACCGAATACTCGTTGTTGCTCATCTTCGGTCATGCCCGTACCGGTATCTTCAACGATAAGTTTCAGCAAACCGTTATCATAATCCGCTGCCAATGATACACTACCGTTATCCGTGAACTTGATGGCGTTTGACAACAAGTTGTTGCCGATTTGCAGGATACGTTCCTTGTCGGTCAAAACCACCGCATCGGTGTGGCTCTCCACTATCAAAGTCAGCCCCTTGTTCATGGCAATGGGCATGAACTCCGTTTCAAGAATATGCGTGATTGCGGAAATCCTGCAAGGGGAAAGGTTGGGTTGCTCCTTGCCGTTGTCCAGACGGAAGAAATCCAGCAGCGTGTTGAGCATCTCCCGCATACGCTCGGAAGATTGCCGGATATTATCCACATACATGGTGCTTTTATCCGCGCTACAACTTTTCTGCATCAGTCCGGCATAGCCTCATTTTGTCAATCGTATTTTTTCGTGGTAGAAGTAGTTTACGATGACAGGTTTGCCTTTTTCCGAGCGTCCGTATGGCAGATCGTTTATACGATACGGGAAGCCCTGCTCCTTGGCGTAATTTGAAATGTCCTGCTCCAATGCCTGCCAGTATTCAAGCCTTTTTTTATTGTAAATTTCCTCGTAAAGCGGTATGAGGTCAGGATACTTCTCACGGATATACGTCATTATCCCGCCTTTGAACTGCCCGCGTAAATTCAGGTTTTCAAGCCAGATTAAATCAGCATAATCTTTTACCTCCTCTATTATTGCCTTTACGTCTGTTATTCTGGGGAATATGGGCGAGACGAAGCATACGGTGCGGATACCTGCCTCGTATGTCTGACGCATCGCTTTCAGACGGCGTTCAATGCTTACGGCGTTGTCCATATCTGCGCAGAACTGCTCGTCGAGCGTATTGACAGACCATGACACAGTCACTTTGGGAAAACTCTTCAACAGGTCGAGATCGCGAAGGACAAGATCGGACTTTGTGCATATCATAATCTCGGCATCGCTTCCTCGCAGCTCTTCGAGCAGCCTTCGGGTACGGTGGAATTCTTCTTCATACGGATTGTAACCGTCCGTCACAGACCCTATTACAACACGTTCACCGTCGTATTTATGAGGATTCGTTATCGGCTTCCAGTTTTTTACATCTAAAAACGTACCCCACGGCTCGGTGTGCCCGGTGAACCGTTTCATGAACGATGCGTAGCAATACCTGCAGGCGTGGGGACACCCTACATAAGGGTTGACCGAATATCCTCCCACCGGCAGAGAGGATTTGGTCATTACACTCTTTACATCTATTTCCTTTATTGTATCCATATTCATTGTATTCGTCTGGTAAATTGTTCCGGCAATTCCTGAATCATTCTTTCGTCGCCCATAATCGGCAGCAAATCCTCTTTCATGAACACCGGTATGCCATGAGCCTTTGCCTGTTCTGCAATGCTAAGCACCCATTCGGGGCGCGAATATGACTTTCCTTTTCGGTTTCCGGTCTCTGTGCCTATGACAATCCAGTCAATTCCCTCGAAATCAATCTCGCCGATATCATCGAAGAGAGGTTCAAACGTGACATGGTAGTGTCGTGCTTTGATATTCTTTTTCAAATCATCAATCCTCCTTTTCTCGGAACTGCGCGTGACGGTCACGCCCATCCATACGTTCTCGTCGTCAGAGGAGAAACTGATTTTGTCAGGGCGCTTCGTCAGAAAGATATAGGCGTGCTGGGGATTGCTGCTGATCCGCTCGAAAATTTCTGCGTTCCATTCAGGCTTCCAATCGGAGAAATCGCTCATTCCTGTCATGAGCCACACATGAGGACGGGACGTATCGATGATGCGCAGTTTTCGTTCCATGTATTCAGGCACGGAAAAGTCGTCGGTAATGTGGAAACGGCGGCAGTTGTTACGGGCATAGCAGTAAGGGCATCCTATAGTGCACCCTACCACTATGTTCATGTTTTTTATCAGGGATTTAATGCAGACACTCATAACACAACTGTTTCTCCGTCCTCCGGGATAATCAGCCGGCTCATGTCGGCTTCGTGATGCGTTGCCTCATTGCGCAGAATTGCACGGGTGGTCTGGCAATGGTCGATGGCATCCATGTGTACGGCTATCAGCTTGATATGCGAAGGCAATTCGTCAAGTATCTGCATCACTTCGTTCTCGTCGGGGATGATAGGACCGTCCGTTTTGGAAAATTCGGGAAAGATTGCACCTCCGGAGTTTACCACGATATAGTCAGGATTGAACCGTTCCACGGTGTCTCGGATACATGCTTCCCATCGGCAGTCACCCATTATATAAACGGTCGGGAAGCCCTCGGCTTTTAGCACATAACCTGATACAGGTCCCATCATCTGCCCGATCTGCCCGAAACCATGATGTCCGGTCGTGCGGTAAATGGATATGCCGTCTATTGTTTTTATTTCTTCGATGGGTATCACATTTGTAAATCCGTCGTTTCTGATGGCGTCCGCGTCCTGGGGCTGAACGTAGAAAGGAATTTCTTTGGGCAAATGTGTGGGGACACTCGGCTCGTAATGGTCGATGTGATTGTGGGTCAGGAGCACCATGTCCACGCCTCCGATAATATCCTGAATAGGAATGGTGAGGTGTACCCTCGGTGTTTTATTCACACCGAGGGCCGATATCAAAGTGCCTTTGTCGGCTAAAACGGGGTCAATTAGCATGGTGTGTCCCGCATACCTGATTTTCAAGGTGGCATTGCGCACCAATTGTACTGTAGATGTCTTTTTCATGACTATATGTCTTGTTATTGATTACGGGTGCAAAGTTCGGAAGAATCCGGCGAAACATCTATGCCTGAAAAAACGGTAATTATGCCATTTTGATAAATGAAATTATTATCTTTGCAAAAACGACAAGGATATGGACGAGATAATCAACCCTGATCGACTGGTCAGCGTACCGTTCAACAAGACACGCTGCGGCGTGGATTTTTACATCAATACTGCCATAAACAAGGACATCGGACTTGTGCTGACAGAAAACAAGCGGTTTAAGACAGACTTCTTCAGCTTCTACTTTTTCCGTAAGGCAAACGGATATTTGCTACTGAACTTCCGCAAGATTGAACTGCGCGACGGCATGGTTCTCCTGCTTTCACCCCATCAGCAACAAGAGTGGCATGTAGATGAGACGGCGTTGGATTACACGTTCCTTATATTCCGCGAAGATTTCATGCGTACTTTTATCGCCGACAAGTTCTTCGTTTTTCGCCTTTTGTATTGTTACCAGACAGATACGCCGCCTTACATCAATGCCACACATGACGAAATGAAGGAATATATGCGGCTGCTCGGAAAGATTAAGTATGAGCTGATGAATCCAGTGTCCGATACGTACAATATCATTGTTTCCTTACTATATTATCTTTTGCTGATTATCAATCGTACATACGCTGCCGCCTATTGCTTGCCCGCTGAAATTGCTAAAAACAATTTCGCTTTTCGGTTCAAGGACTTGTTGGAACAGAATATCCGCACCCACCAGCGGGTGCAGGAATATGCAGACATGCTTCATGTCAGTCGCATCACACTCAATAACTCAGTAAAAGCCCAATTCGGAGTATCAGCTACCCATTTGATAAAACAACGTCTGCTTGAGGAACTGAAGAACGAATTGCTATTCTCCAACCGCACTGTCAGTGAAATGGCGGATGATTTCAATTTCTCTGATCCGAGCCATCTCATGCGCTTCTTCAAACAGCAAACAGGCAAAACATTTACTCAGTACATGACGGATTACAATAAAGGCATATACGAATAACTTCTTAATATAGTCGATAGCGGCTATCGAAATATGGTTGTTGATGTTCAGGCGTTTTTGTACTGCATGAACCATTTTACGATTTCTGGATCTTCGTGCGAGCCGAGTAAGAAAGGCTTGTCGGTATCCAGCGTCTTTATCCGTGCCATGTCGTCGGCCGACAGGGTGAAGTCTAATATGTCGAGATTCTGCTTCATGCGTTCCGGTTTCACAGACTTAGGAATAATTATGCACACTGATATTTATCGCGCCCGGACAGGTGTTCGGTGCGGAAGATGACGGCATGCAGTTCCAACCAGATGGCTACCTGCTTATGTTCCATCCCGACCTGCTGCGGAATACACCTCTCGGGCGGATAATGCGTGAATATTCGTTCTTTTCCTACGAGACAAACGAGGCATTGCACCTTAGTGTGGAAGAACGGCAAATCATCATGGATTGCTTCCACAAGATTCAATATGAATTGAACCATCCGATACACCGTCACAGCAAGAACCTCATCACAGACAGCATCAAGACGTTCCTTGATTACTGCACACGTTTCTATGACCGCCAGTTCATCACACGCGACAACCAAAACCGAGACATCCTCGCAAGATTTGAGCGGTTGCTTGACGAATACTTCCATGATGGGGCTGCTAAACGGATAGGCTTGCCCACTGTACAGTATTGTGCAGACAAGCTCTGCCTCTCGCCCAACTATTTCAGTGATTTATTGAAAAAAGAAACAGGTTCAACCGCCCTGCATTTCATTCATGACAAGTCTATTGAAATAGCCAAGACGGAACTTGCATCTACAGACGACACCGTTAATGAAATCGCCTATAATCTCGGTTTTCAGTACCCGCAACATTTTACCCGACTGTTCAAGAAAGAGGTAGGTTACACTCCGAATGAATATAGAGCGCAAGTGTCGTGAGAATTGGATTAGTACAGAATATTAGAACCCAACACCTCTCTTGCGCTTAACTTTCTTCCTTCTGCGAAGTATATCCACCATTTCCTGATTGGCTTCCGCATCAGCAGCGTTATAAGATGAGCCACTGCTTTTTAGCAATCCCCAAGAGCCGTTGAACAACTCGCTTTGTGCCGTGCCGGACGGTGCGCTTGGTGTAGCCGTTTCATATATTCCGGCTGTTATTCCCATACGTTCCCTGCATCTGTTGTGCTGCAAAGCCGTGTCAATCTTGGAATAACTGAAACGCCTGTCCACTTTGGAGCCGTTGAAATGGTAGCCATTCATGGAGAATACAACACCCTGCACCTCGCTGGTCTGCCCCTTATGCTTGAAATGTACTTCCACTCCCTGCCGTTTCAGGTTGGCGATAAGCACGTTCCAGTTGCCGCATCTGCCGACTTCCATTTTGATGATGTCGTAAAGCGCATATTTCGTCCTGTCTGGCTCTTTCAGGCGGTTGCGTTTGACATTGTCCTTTCCGCCAGCCATATGCAAGCCGTATTTCAAGGTCAATTCCTTGCAGATGCGGGTACTGCGCAGACGCTCGTGCCTGTCCGATATGGTATTGCCGTTGTTGTCTATGCGGTTGAAAGCAATATGCACGTGCGGATGCTCCTTGTCGAAATGCTGGGCGATGAAGAACTGCGTATTCTTGATTCCCATCCGTTCCATATATTCAAGCGCGATGCCTGCCATGATACGGTTCGTCAGCCGTAACTCATCCTCTTTGGAAAAACTCAACGCGATATGTCCGACAGGTTTTGTCACCTTATCGTTCATCCGTGACTGGGCATTGAAACTCATGGCGATAGTTTCCAGATTTTCCATAAACAAGCCTTCGCTTGCTACTATCTGCGTATCCTTCTTCTTGTCGATGATGTAATCCACCGCACCCTTGAAGTCGCTTCCTTTTACGATTTTCGCCATCATATCCCTATCTTGGTTATAAGTTCATGAATCCTTGCCACTGCCACCTTGCAGTCCCACCGTTCATCGTGGAAGCCTCCGGCGTTTGCCTTACGCGCAAGCTGGTTGAGATTGTTAGCCATGCCGCAGAGTTGGCGGATGTATCCGGCATGTTCCTCCGACAGCCGTTCTTTCACATGACCGTTACGGAAACATTCCCTCATGTACTCGCTTGGTGATACGCCCGCCTCATGCGATCGTGTCAGCAGGCGGAAGTAGTCGGCTGCCGTCATTTTCACTGCGATACGGTATTTCAGTTTCTCGGTTGCTTCCTTCTTGGGGCGACCTCCCTTGTTGCGTTCCTTGTGTTCCTTTGTCTGTTCCATATTTTATTCCTTTTAATTCGGTTACTGATTCAACTGTATAGACCGACGGGATGCCACCTCCTGCAATTTGGATGGTGGGTGGCAAGCGGTTTCGGTACACCCGAAACACAAACTTGCTACCTCCCAATCCTTAAGGAATGAGTTTCGGGCATCTCCCGTTTTTCTCATTCGGGATGTCATAATCCCAACCCTTTCTTCTTGGGTTTTACGATAGTTCTTGGCGGTGGACTAACGGCTAATTTCTGCCGGATTCCACGCAGGTAATCGTTCAGGTCTTTATGCCCTTTGTAGTTGTCGGAGAAGTCGCGGATGCGTCCGGCGAACTTCCTTTCCAATTCCCGATACGCCTTTCTTCCCGCCTCGTCATTGTCGAGCATGCAGTGGATACGTCCATACCCGTGCAGCACATCTATAGCTTTGGAAACATTGGCGGTCGAATTGAGGATGACGTAATCCTGCCTGTCAAGGTCGGGCAAGTTCGAGCAGTTCCTCTTCCGCAACGTGAGGAATGAAAGATAGTCCATCATGCCCTCGAATACAAGGCATTTCTCTCTCGCTTCTCCCTGTTGCCGAATATGGCTGATGTCTTTGGGTGCGACACAGCCTTTGAAAAAACGGTTACGCACTTCAAATCCTCCCGCCACATTCGGAAAACCGATGGCGAAATAGGGCTTGCCGTTATGGGTGAAGTGGAGCTCTTTACATTGCGCCTTTGCCAAAGCGATGTTTATGCCCCGTTCCTGCAAGTATCGGAGCAATGCCGGATGGGTGAGTTCGCCCACCTCCAAATGTTGGAAACTCGGTTCGGATGCCTGCTGGCGAAAAGAGAAAGATATGGGACGGATGTGTGGTGCCTGTTCCGCTATCTTGCCAAGCAGATAAGGCACATGGTCGGATGCGTACAGTACCCCTGCAAGTGCGATGATGTTACCACCTCTTCCCAGTCCATAATCGAACCACAGGTTGCGGTCGGTGTTCACCTTGAACGAGGCTTCCGTTTCCTGACGGAACGGGGATTTATACCACAGGCAGTTTCCCTGTTGCTTTACGGGCGAATAACCCAAACTTTGCAGATAGTCCGCAATTTTGATTTGTTTTGCTTCTTGGATGTTCATGATATAATTTCTATGGATTTGATGATGACTGTAAAAACGTTGATTTGATGAATGAGATATGTATTGTCCTATACGTTAATGCTTTATATTCTCAACATCTTCTCAACAAACCACTCACAAATAGAGAATCCAACAAACTGATGCTGTTTCCCTCTCAACTTTTCTTTTCGATTGTTGAGAATTTGTTGAGAGTGTATGCTGTTTATTATCAGTATGGTTATATCATTATTCATCAATTCAACAAAAAAAGAATAGTATTACAGGGATTCAAGTTGTTCCCTTGTGACGGTGTAGAAACGACCGACTCTTTTTATCGGCTCATATCGGCACTCCCGATTGTAATTGAATTGGTAAGTGGTATATGTAAGCCCGTTAGAGGCAGGAGTAAGTTTCCAACATTCCTGCAATACCTTTCTGACTTGGTGCTTCTCCACCTTTACCTGCGAATGTACCAGCAAAAGAAGAATGTCGTTGTGGCAGAACGAGAATGTGTCCGTGCCGACACTTTCCATAATGTCAAGGATAAGTTCGCACATCTCTATCTCCAATCGGTTGCGGTTGCTGCGGATAATCTTCTGCAAGGCTTCGGTATGCAGCAAAGAGGGCGCAAACCACATACGGCTTTCCTTTTCGGTGGAAAGTTGTCTGTATTGCAGGTAATACAGAAAGGCAGGTATCTCAGCTTTCAGCTTTTGCAGGAAGTCTGTGTCATCGGATTGCAGACGGTCTATCTTGCGCACCCAATAGCGTGTTTCACCTGCATCAATGATAACAGGCAGATACTCGTTGTTGGAGCATAGCACGAACTTGGCAAAGAACGCTATCTCGTCACGGTCTTTGCCTTTGGCTTCCACCTTGTAGGAAAGTGTGGTGCTGAGGTTCTTCAACCGCTCGCTGTCCTCCCTGCGGTTGAGCAATACCTCGTCCACCACGATGAGCAGTTTTCCTGCCCAGTCGGAATTGAACTGGCTGCGGAAGTCCTCGTTGGTATTGAAAGTGACATTGTTTTGAAACACAGCTTTCAGGAAGTTCAGGAATGTACTCTTGCCCGTGTTGCGTTCTTCTGATACCAACAGCAGGATAGGCAGTTTCTGCACGGGTTGCAGGTAGAGCAATTGAAGATAGTCCATGCCCAATTCATACTGTTCACCGAAGATATGGCGCACCAATGACCGGATACAGGGAAACTCGCCTTGTTGCGGACGGTGTCCTATCGGCTCGTAGAGGTTCAGGAACTTGTCCACCACGGGACGGTAGTCCACATGGTCGGGGACGGTGCAGAAGCCGTCGTACTTCGGCACGGTGGCGAGATAGTCCTTGCCGTAGTCCTGCCGCAGTGTTTCGTTGTTCCACACGATGCGCTTCTTCACATAGCCTCCGTTCAGACGGGGCTGGTTCACTAACTTGTAGAGGGTAGTACCCACACGGATAAACTCCTCATTTTCAAAGTTGCCTTGTTTCATTAGCACTTCATTTTTTTGTTTAATCAGTGCAAAACTCGGCAATTAGCGCAGAACGGATTAACAACTCACGCATACCTCACGTAAGATTTTCTTGGATTTGGCTTTATGACATACAACAAAAGCCCGAAGAAATGCCATTCTAATGGATTTTTCTTCGGGTTTGTCGTAATCGTACGTATGAATGGCAATACACCTATTCACATACTCGTATAAATACATTGTTGGCAATGGGAATACGCATAGGTCTCACTACTTCATGTCGTCATATCATTAGAACTTATGCCTGATAATTAGACATATCCCAACCATTTATACCCAGCGAAAAGAAGATATTTGTTTTCTCTTTTCGCAAGTACAGCCTTTTAAATATGGCATTGCGCACCTGTTCCGCACCGAAGCTGTCAATGCGGAAAGCAAGTGCGACTATCATCGGAAAGCTGAACACATCGGCATGATACCCGTTCTCCTGCCGAACATACTTCTGTACCTCGTATTCTTTTAATGCTCCACTGTTATAGATGTTTCTGATGGCAGAACGAAGTGTCGGAGCAATTACTCCGAACAGTTCCACCAATTCCGGCTCGCTCATCCAAATGTTTGAGACATTCTCCGGCATGATGATATTGCCGGATTCATTCACTGTTATGCTGTTTCTTCTCATACTCATGACATCGTTATTCCGTTAAACGTCTTACTCAGTTTGTCGCCGAACATGGTCAGGTCGTTGTCGAGCTTCTGCGTGGTTATCTTTGCGTAGAGTTGGGTCGTGACTATATTCGTATGTCCCAACACACGGCTTACGCTTTCAATGGGCATCCCCTTGCTCAAAGCTAATGTTGCGAAGCCATGACGACTGCAATGAAATGATATTGACTTGGTTATGCCACATTCCCTTATCATCCGTTTCAACGGTTTGCAGATAGACCAATAGTTCAAGCCGGGGAATATACGATTGTCTTTCTGCATCGGTCGGTAGCGTTCGACTATCTGCAAGGGTATATCCAGCAGCTTCACTTGGAAGGCGACTTTTGTCTTGTGGCGTTTGGACAATATCCACTTCTCGCCGTTCACCTCCACGATGTTGTCATTCGTCAGTTCCTGAATGTCCACGAATGACAAGGCGGTGAAACTGGCAAAGATGAAAATGTCACGGATGTATGCGAGCTTGCTGTCTGCAAACTCATGTGTCATGACCGCTTTCAGTTCATCCTCCGTCAGATATTCCCGTTCTTTCACATTGGGGCTGATATGAAACTGGATGAAAGGATTGCGCGGTATCAACCCGTTATAATGCGCTTTCATGACCACGCCTTTCAGCCACATACAGTTTGCCCATATCGAACCGTTCCGCAATCCGGCTTCAGTCGAGAGGTATGCGGCGAACTCCTTGATGAAATCGGGAGTAAGTTCCAACATGGACATATCGCTGCGTCTGTAAAACGACTTGATAAAGGCGGCTACATGGTTTCTTGCCCGTACACGTGCCCGATAGGTAGCCATTACCCTGTCTTTGCCTACCCGTTTCTTGAACACTTCGTTCTCACGGTCGAATGCTTTTAGCAGCGTCTCATACTCGCTGCCGATTCCCTGATAGGCGTTGCGCACCATCTCAGCCGTAACAAATGCCTCGCGGTCTGAAATGCGCTGGTAATGTTTGATGATTTGCGCCTTGATGTTGTCAAGGGCAAGGTTGATGTCTCGTGCCTCGCGGCTCTTGCCTTTCGCCTTGTTTCCTTTCACGTCCCAAAGCGTTTTCGGGATGTTCTGCTTACAACTGAACTGCGCCACAGTCCCGTTGATTGTCACTCGTCCCATGATGGGGACAATACCGTTTTTCTCCTTGCTGCCGTTCACGTAGAACAGAACCTTGAATGTGCTTCTTGCCATACTCGTTTTTTGTTTGCAAAGTTATTACTCAACGAGTTAGACCTTGATATGCCAACCTGTGCCACAAGCTGCCAAATACAACACGGTGTGTTAAAAATCACCATTCGGCGGGTAATGATTTGGAGACCGTTCTTCTTCATAAATCCGCTTTCCTTTACGTTACCTCGATTTTTCGCCTGTCCTCATTTGTCTTCGCAAACGCCTTATTGACAGGCATTACGAAGACATTTGTCCCTTTTTATTCGTCTTTTCCAGAGATTTTTCGTATAATTGTATGTAATCTATCTTTCCCATTTTATTGTATCTATTAGGTATACAGGCAACGAAATAAAATCCATTACCCATATTTGATATTTTAACTTTTATTAGTTAATTAATCAGCAAAGAAAGAAGTAAAGGGATAGATAAACCATAGTGACGATCTATCTTGCTACGAAGAAAAGCGGTTGCTTTAGTTAATTGTGACTCTACTGTATTTTCAGAAAGATTGAGTTTTGCTGCTATTTCTTTGTTTGTCAATAACTTTCTACGGCTCAGTATAAATATTTCCCTTCGGGCAGGAGGTAATTGCTCTATTAAAGAATCGATATATTCTTCCAGTAAATGGTAATCGACTTCTTTTTCTGTAGTATTCTCTACAGGTTCGGATGTTTTTATTTTTGTTTGGTAAAGAGATTCAAGCATCCGGTGCTGATAGATATTTACTAATTGATTTTTGGCGATAGTACAGAGGTAAGCGCCAAACGATTTATCTGTCTCAATCTGTTCCCTGTTCTCCCAAACCTTTATAAATACCGACTGTACGATTTCTTCAGCCAGATAAATATCATTCCGGGATATACGCATTACAAAGTTGTATAGCTTACCACTCCAACAATTATACAAATATTCGAAAGATACGATATCTCCTCTTCTAAGATTACAGATGTGATGTGATTCCTTATCCATAACGTATATAGTTACGCATACAAAGGTAAAAGAATTATTAAACGGTAAAATAAAAAAACAAAAAAACACATTTGAAGAACTATCCCTGCCAACAGTATAGCCGCCGGTAATCCTTGTAAAAATATTAAGATATATAGAATAGATGTCTCCGGATTTATACACATCCGCTTAAAACTACATTTATCAAGTACAATGCCCGTTGTATTAAACGAATAAAAACATAATTTATACAATTCGTCGACCTGAAACAACAGTTTGGCAACTTTTATTTAGTCATGTAAAGTACAAAACTTTTCTTTGTGATAAATATTCACATGAAAACACAAAGAAATGAAAGCATTAAGTTTATTTTTAACATTGATGGCAGTAACATTTACTGCTAAACGTACGTTTTCACAGACGGCAAACGCATTGGCTTATCTTAAGTCTCTTCCGGCAATTGAACTTGATAAATCGCAGGCCAGATCTTACCACATGATAACAGATTATTATGACTTTGATTTATCTGGTGATTTTCAAGTAAAAACCAGAATAGCAGGGGACTTAACCTGTAAAAATGACTCTGTCCAATGGGGAAATATCTATTTATGCAAATCCAAATCTCTTTATACTGAATTTCCCAAAGGCAAAAGAGTCAACTATATGGAAAACTTCAAGTATAAACAGGGGGCAGAAATTATACCAGCTGATTTTTTCAAAGAAAATTTACCTGAGGCAGATCCGCTGATTATGAATTTGATGTGGGATGTTTTGAGTTTTGAGATATTTGCATACGAATACTGGGATTCTTTAAAATTAAATACCGAATACAAAGCCATGAACATAAATCGGGAACTGGGAATAGCCTATGGAACATTTGAGAATAAAGACACAAGAATTACATGGTTGGGAATTACGGAAGTCAATAATGAGATATGTGCCATTTTGAAATATTCGGTTATGAATAATCCTTTAAACCTGGAATATGAAAATATTACAATAAAGGGTAGAAGCCATTATTGGGGTGAGGTTTATGTTTCCCTTTCCGATAAACAGATCGAATATGCAATTCTGACGGAAGATGTACTTATGGACATAAAAGAAAAGACACAGCCATATAATGATATAAAGTATACGGTAAGATACATAACCTTGTCAAGAATCGATTGAAACGATTTGAAAACCACAGTCCTAACTTTCGGAATAATTATTAAATTTGCATAAATGAAACAGAATACAAGAGCACTATTAGTTGTTGCGGCATTATTTAGCTTCGGATTCAGTATGGTCATAAGTTTATCCGAGAACTTAAGTCCGTTTGATGTTACAACAGTCGTGTTTGGTATAACTAATTTACTGTCTGTTTTGAATATCGCTTATTTATTTATCAAGATACTCGGCAATAATTCAAAAAAGTCGATTGCACAGTTGAAAAAGGAACTTATTCCCTCATTCGTATTCTCCCTCCTTGCCACCTTGTTTATTGCACTTACTCTATATTATTCGGGTAATTACGTATTATTCCGGATTAAAGGATGGGGCATGGAGAATTTCATAAACAGAATAGGGTCAGGAGCAATAATATCCCTTTCAATCGGGCTGTTTATATGCTGTGTTGTGTTTTTTTATACAACATGGCGTCAAGCCATTGGCAACGAACAAAAATTAAGGGAGGAGAATCTGAAATATCAATATAAAACCTTGAAAACACAGGTTAATCCGCACTTCCTGTTTAACAGCCTGAATACCTTGTCTGAACTGGTATACGAAGAGCCGAAAAAAGCGGACAGTTATATTCAAAAGTTATCGAGTATCTACAGGTATATACTGGATAATGAGGAGACGGATTTAGTGCCTTTGGAAAAAGAAATTACGTTTATAACGAACTATTTCCAATTGCAACAAGAACGTGATGGTGATAAAATTTCTCTTGACATAGATATTCCTAATATTGGAAAATACAAAATAGTACCGGTATCGTTGCAGACATTGGTAGAGAATGCCCTTAAGCACAATTCAGCTTCGGAAAACAATCCTTTAAAAATAAACATCTATGAGGAAGAGCTGTTTATTGTTGTTTCAAACAATATACAGAGAAAAAATACACTGGATAACTCATACGGTACAGGCTTGTCCAATTTAAAGAAACGAATTAAACTTATTACAGGCAAGGAGATGATTGTAAGCCGGGAAAATAATAAATTCATAGTAAAAATACACGTTATAGACATTTAAGATGAAAGTATTGATAATAGAAGATGAGCGCCCGGCTTCTCGGAAACTAATCCGTCTACTGAAAGAAATCGATCCGGAGATAGAAGTGATCAATGTGCTTGAATCGGTTGAGCAGTCTGTTAATTGGCTCTTTGAATACCGGAGTCCCGAATTGATATTTATGGATATCCAACTTGAAGATGGACTGTGTTTTGAAATCTTTGAGAAAATCCGAATAAAAATTCCCGTTATTTTTACTACAGCTTATGATGAATATGCTTTAAAAGCTTTCAAGGTAAACAGTATCGATTATTTATTGAAACCTATTAACCCGGATGAATTGCGAGGTGCCATCGACAAGTTCAATACGATATATAGAACGATACAGGATTATTCTAAATACGAATCCGTCATTCAACAGTTACCTGTCCGGAATAAAAAACGCTTTTTGATAAAGATAGGCGAACATTACAAATCAATTCCGACATCAGATATTTTCTGCTTTTATATTCTTGAACGATCTGTATTCCTTTTCTCGAACTCCGGCAAAAGTTATCCTGTCGATTACTCATTAGATAAAATACAACAATTGGTTGATCCAATGCTGTTTTACCGAATTAACAGAAATTTCATAGTTAATTATTATGCTATTCAGGATATGATCACATACTCGTCAAATAGGATAAAAATTATTCTTGCTAACTGGCACGAGAAAGAAGATATTCTTGTTAGCAGAGAGCGTGTATCTGACTTTAAAACTTGGATGGATAGATGATTATCTCAATAAATAGGAATGCTCCCTTATTATCCGGATCCATTCCTTATATTCAATAACACTTTGCTCTATTAGTGGATGGAGCTTTCTGTATTCATTAAAATAAAAAAGAGTTGTCTCGAATAAACGAAACAACTCTTTCTAAAATAATAAATAATCTACTGATTAAATTTTTTCAAGCATCTTTGTCAATTGATCCGGAGTTACATTGGCGGCTATAATAACTCCTTTGTCGTCTATCAGGAAGTTCCGGAAACCTTTATCCAGTTTATACTTCCCATACAACTTTGACTTTCTTCCGAGTCCTTCATGAAATTGTTTTGTACCTTCCAGCTTGTCAGCCTTTACCGTCTCGGTAAAGATAGACGGCTTCTCGTCCATCGAGATTGAGCACATGTCAATTTTGTCAGAACTCATCTTATTAACTTCATTCCATAATTGAACGTTACGGGCCCTCGATTCAGCATCGTAAGCTGCCCAAAAATTAAGCAAAGTGTAGCGTCCCGAATGATTTTGGAAACTGGAATCTCTTCCGTTTCCCAAAAACTCTATTCTCGGCGCAAGGTCTCCAGGGTTTGCACCCTCAGTAGGTCTCGCGTTTTTTGTTCCGGCTGAAATGGCAAGCAACGCAGCCGCAACAAAGAGAACATAAGCTCTTACTTTCATATCATCATTTTTACGTTAAACTTAATCGGAACAACGTCTCCGCAGGGGAGTTTCATTCTTCCGACTCCTGATTTTCAGGAAGTAAACAAGAGCTTTTTCCTTCGCTAAGGAATCGTTTTCTTGTTCTTAACGGCAGCAAAGATACAGGGAAAGTCCTCTTTCCTCCAAATGATATAACACTTTTCTGATAGAAAACAAGTTTTTTTATATGTTTTACCGCACACATTAGGCAAAAATAGCCTGTTTTATAGCATAGTATTAACAGTTATTTGCAAATAAACCGAACTATCCTTCTTGTTTGACCATGCACCACATGAACTTTCGAATACGATAGTTACTTTTATATTGACTGATTACATCCTCTTTTTAAGCCGGGCAATCATTATATAATTATTGTCGTTCTCGTCTATTGTGTTTTGCAAATCAGTCAATTTCTTTCGCATGTCATTAGAGAGCTCCTCCTTCTTTAACAAATTATCGATATCATTCGATAAATTACCGGGTTCCAGGTTACGGACAAAATAACCGTTGTAGAATGTACCGCTGGGCCAGTCGATTTCCTGATTGCCGAAATAATCGTTATACATTTTGAAATAAGCACCTTTACAAGTGTTCTTCTCTATAATATAATGAACGGTTTCACCGGGTGTAGCAATCGTTCCTCCTTCAACTTGTTGAACGACCGGAGGACCTGAATATTGACCTACAAAATGATCCGGCCATTCACAATTATCATGCCAGGGGATAGGGTTCTTCGTATAATTGAAAGTAAAAGTCGGACACAGCCGGTTATTCTCCATATCATACCGGTACAAGGAATCGGCACGGGTCGGGTCGACACACAAAATATCGACATCAAATACTCCGGAGAGATTAAATGCAGGCATCACCTCATTATTGAAAGTCCAGGGTACTTCCAGATGTCCGGGAGCCACCTCTTTAAGATGCTTCCCCGACAAATCCTGTACCCATACAATCGCGGGAGTATTCGGGAAGGGCAGCACAACGACAGTAACGGTCCCCCGTTCCGGATCGACTTTAAAAGTAGCTTTCGGACAACGAAATCCCAGCGGCACCGGTTCCAATACATTCCCTTGTAAATCGAAAACCAGAAGCTGTTCCGACTGCCATGGCATCAGATAAACACGATTGTTCTTTTCATCAATCTGAGCTGCATACACACTCTGATACTCGCCTGGCCCCTGTCCGACAGAACCGATGTCTGTCAGATAATTTCCTTTCCGGTCGAAAAGTTTAAATGCTGTAGGAGGATAGCCGCTGTGTACCAGTATATAATTATCAGAAAGGCTGACATTGCTTTGCCCGACCAGTGCCGTATCCCGACTATCCAACTTGACGATTTCCATCTCTTCTGCAAAAAAGCTAAGAGGGAGAGAAATCGTATCTGTCAGAAGCGACTGGTCACACGACAGCACTTTGTCGTTGCCCACCTGTACATACTTACCCACTACCGGACAATCATCCAGCAGGTTATTGTCTCCGGAATTTTTGTTCCCTGTATTACAGGAAACGGCTGTCAATGTGATTAACAACGCACCTAAAAAGTTTAAATGTGTATTCATGCTGATCAGAATTAAATTGTTGGTAACAAATAACGCGATTAAATTCCTTAAAAGCAATCAAATTACTAACTTTTCGTAAATAAATGATTAATTCGTACAGCATTGATTATCCAGCAGATAAATAGCTTTTACATTTGATATGATTAATAATAGGATAACCCAAAGCAGTTTGTCTACCCTATCAGTCCTGAGATTCCGATAACAGTCAAGGTTATAGTGCGAGATTTAATTCTGTCTACTGTTTTCAGGCATAATCAAAGTACCACTGCATATAAAAATTAGTAGCGATAGTAAATTCAATTAGTAGCAGTACTAATTCAAATTACTATCGCTACTAATATTCTTTAACATTTATGCCTCTTTCCTTGCTTCTTTCCCAAGTTGGAAAATATTTTTTAAAATCAAGAAAATAATCCGGAAACCTCTTGTTTGTATCTAAAATAGTTCTACATTTGCTGTGTACTATTAAACTAATACACTAAAACAGATAATCTATGATTACATTAAAAGAAGCAACGCTCTGTTATAAAAAGAATAAGCCAATATTAGAGCATATCAACCTGGATATAGCCTCCGGTTGTATCTATGGCTTATTAGGCAAGAATGGCGAAGGAAAGACCACCTTATTAAACATATTAAGTGGACAGATTTTCCTGGACAGTGGTTCTTGCCAAGTATTCGACGAGAACCCGGCGGAAAGGAACGTAAGCCTGCTCCAAAAGTTATTCTTGCTTCCGGAAGAAATCTCTTTGCCGGATGTAACAGCGGAGGCATATATAAAAATGTATGCTCCCTTCTATCCTACTTTCAGGGAAGATATTTTCAAAAGTTGTTTTGACCAACTGGAAATAGATGCTACCGCACGGTTAAACAAAATGTCGCAAGGGCAGCGCAAAAAAGTGGCAATCACTCTTGCTCTTTCGGCACATACTCCTCTCCTGCTGATGGACGAACCGACAAACGGGCTGGATATTCCGTCGAAAACCATTTTTCGCAAATTGGTCGCCTCTTTTACGGAAGAAAATCAGACGATTATCATTTCCACCCATCAGGTTCGTGACTTGGAAAGTCTGATCGATTCGGTCTTAATACTGGATAATAAGGATTTCCTGATGAATTGCAGCCTGAACGAGGTTTCTTCCAAACTGTTTTTCCACTTGGTCAGACCAGATGAGAAAGTCCTCTACTCAGAAACGACTCCGATGGGAACGATGGGAGTTGGCGAAAACCTGGACGGGGAAACTACTTCCGTATCATTGGAACTCTTATTCAATGCTGCCACCCAGCATCCTGCTGAAATAAAAAGATTATTCAACCGATAAATATACTCCGACATGAAAAATCAATTAAGTTTACAACGCATAAAATATTTACTGTTGGCGGACTGGATGGAGAATAAAACTAAGTTCCTCTATTTAATGGGGGCTTATATGGCTGCACTTCTTATATTTATTGTCTCTATTATTAATTCCGGCACGGTAATATTCCGGTCTGAACAGCTACAAGGCTTCTACATTTTAGGCGGATTGGGGACATTTATTTATTACTGTAACTATGCCGGAAAGAAGGTTCATTTCCCTAAAGGAGTTTATATGACTCTTCCCGCCAGTACATTAGAGAAATTTCTATCCATATTGACAGTCGGTAGTATTATTGCCTTGATTTATATTCTTTTGGTACATATTATAACATTTACAACAATAATAATTGCTCAGGAAAATATAGCTATTGAATGGCAAAAAATAAGCGGCCTTTTGCCATTTTTTCTACCGATAGCCTTATTTATGTCGTCCTTATTTTTCCTTTCGTATATCACATTTTCCAAACATGCCTTTCTGATCGCCATATGCGGTTCTGCGATGATGATGATTGCCGGGACACTGCTTGCACGTTTCTTACTCAATGGTATGTTGTTTTTTGATCCCACAACGATTACAGCAGAATCTCCTTTAATGAACATGTTCAAGTTCATATGGCTATATTATGGGCGTATTTTAATTATCGCCACCATAGTAATTCTTTATGTGGCTTATCTAAAACTTAAAGAAAAGGAATTGCGATGAACTATAATACAAACCAATCCATATTTATCCAGATAGCCGAACGGATATGCGACCGTGTATTGAGCGGTGAATACCAAGAAGAAGCACGTATTCCGTCGGTACGTGAAATGGCTGTCGAGATGGAGGTGAATCCGAACACAATCATGCGTACATTCGAGCGTCTGCAAACACATGGAATCATTTATAATAAACGTGGTATCGGCTATTTTATCTCCCCGGAAGCTGAAAACAAAATACGCTGTATGCGGCGTAACCAATTTGTAGAAGAGGTCCTCCCTTCTGTTTTCAAAGAAATGAATTTACTTGGAATCAGTCTGGATGAACTAACAGAGGCTTACACATTATATACATCCATTAATACAGAAAAGTCATGAAAAAAAGTAATAAGATATTTTTCCTGTTGATGGCAACTTTATATCTCTTGCCATTCCTGATATACTTGTTTTATGCCATCTCATAAAACAAAGTTAACAAGTGACAGTTGAGCTTTGCGCTCGGTATATAAATCGGCAGAAAGCCGAAATGACTGTCACTTGTCAACTGTCAACTATAAAAAAGGGTTCTACCCTTTTTTATCATATGGCGAAGGCATCGGCATTCCTTCCTTTATATACTCATCATATACTACAGTTGGGTGATCCATAGGTGATGCTCTATTATATTCTTCCTTGAAGTTTCCACGGCGGAAGTTTTTCAATTTAAGATTTTCTGTGCCATAGGTACGTAAAGTTTCCTTTTTATTTCCGGTAAGAGAGCTCTCTACCACTTCCGAATCCAAAATATTCAATTTGGGAGTAAGAGTCGGCAAGAGTTTCTGTTCCAACAATCCGCGATAAGCACCAATATACTCACACCAAACGGAATCCCCACGCATAAAGATACGATAGGTATAATTAGACCATGCAGTCCGGATATGGATTTCACGGTCCCAGATCTCGATACATGCCTCGGAATCAAACTGAGGATCTTTGATTTTAACACGCTTCAAACCTTGCATTTTCTCAAATACATTTGTCTGCCATTTATCAGAATGCATTATTTCCTCGATAATTTCAGGCATTTTTTCCTTAATTTCAAACTGTATCTTCATTCTGTGTGCCTGCCAGTCAGGACTTTTTAAGGTCGCCAGGTTCTATAGTTAGACAATAATATCTCTTTATGTGTAACAGTTACAAAGTGTTTTTTGTTACTTAAATCGTCAAATTATGTACATAACTTTGTACCTTTGTCCACAAATATAATAAATATGCAACAAAAAGACGAAATAATACTGATAAATATTAATGGAACAGACCGTCCGGGAGTAACTGCGGCGCTTACCGAAATTCTGGCAAAAAATAATGCGGTTATTTTGGATATAGGTCAGGCTGACATTCATAATAATTTATCTCTGGGCATTCTTTTTCAAAGCTGTGAAGGAAATTCGGGAGATATTCTGAAAGAATTATTGTTCAAAAGCTATGAATTGGATGTAAATATCCGTTTCAATCCGATTACAGAAGAGGCTTACGACCAGTGGGTTTCCATGCAGGGAAAGAACCGGTACATCATCACGATTGTAGGACGTAAACTTACAGCGAAGCAGATAGCCGGTGTCACCCGTATCGTTGCCGAACAAGGTATGAATATCGACGACATTAAACGTCTTACCGGACGTATTCCGCTGGATGAAAATGCCCGTACACCGAAAGCCAGTGTTGAGTTCTCTGTCAGGGGCACACCGTGTAACAAGGAAGAAATGCAGGCTGCATTCATGAAACTTTCGTCTGAACAGGAAATGGACATTTCATTCCAGGAGGAAAGTATGTTCCGCCGTATGCGCCGCTTGATTTGTTTCGATATGGACTCTACCCTGATTGAAACAGAAGTTATCGACGAACTGGCCATACGCGCCGGTGTAGGCGACCAGGTAAAGGCTATTACCGAATCTGCCATGCGTGGGGAAATCGACTTTAATGAAAGTTTCCGCCAACGTTGTGCCCTGCTGAAGGGATTGGATGTTTCTGTCATGCAGGAAATAGCAGAAAGCCTTCCGATTACCGAAGGTGTGGACCGCCTGATGCGTATCCTCAAGAAAATCGGATTCAAGATTGCCATCCTTTCCGGAGGATTCACTTATTTCGGAAATTACCTGAAACAGAAATATAATATCGACTACGTATATGCCAATGAGTTGGAAGTGGAAGACGGCAAGCTGACCGGACGTCACTTGGGTGATATCGTTGACGGCAAGCGTAAAGCCGAACTCCTCCGTCTGATTGCGCAGGTAGAAAATGTGGATATTCGCCAGACGGTAGCTGTAGGCGATGGGGCCAACGATCTGCCGATGATCAGTATTGCCGGACTGGGGATTGCCTTTCATGCCAAACCGAAGGTAAAAGCCAATGCCCAACAATCTATCTCGACAATCGGGCTGGACGGTATTTTATATTTCCTGGGATACAAAGATTCTCATTTAGATGAACAGATATAATTAAACTTTAAGAAGTAGCTATATGGTAAGACACATCGTAATGTTCAAACTGACAGAGTTTGCCACTCCGGCTGAGAAAACAGCTAAAATGCAAGAGATTAAAACCAAACTGGAAGCATTAATCCATAAAATCGATGTTCTGCGTCTGATACGGGTAGATTTCAATATCAATCCGGCCGAAACCTGGGACATCATTCTTACAACAGAACTCGATTCGCTGGAAGACGTTAGCACATATGCTAACCACCCCGAACACGTTGCCGTATCTAAAGGCATCATCGGACCGGTCAAAGCAGACCGGGCTTGCGTGGATTACGAATTTTAAGAAACAGGAACTTTATTATATTATGAGAGAATTTGATTTGGAGGACCGCGTAAACCAGGCGGTCCGTAATTTTGAATCAGGTTACAATTGCGCCCAGTCTGTATTTCTTGCCTATAGCGATGTATTTGAAATGGATTTGGAAATAGCTAAAAAGATGTCTGTTTCGTTCGGGGGAGGATTAGGACGCATGCGTGAAGTCTGCGGAACAGTCAGTGCAATGGCTATGCTGGCAGGTTTCAAATATCCTGTAATGGACCCGCAAGACCAGGAAGCCCGCAAAAAAAATTATGGCATTGTGCAGCAAATGGCGGAGATGTTTAAAGAAAAGAACGAAACAATTATATGCCGGAATCTTTTGAAGTCAATAAATACTGATAGCTCTCCGGCTCCGGAGATCCGTACAAAAGAATATTATGCCCGGCGCCCTTGTGCAAGGTTCGTAGAAGACGCCGCGCGCATAGCAGGAAAAATGCTGAATGGTGAATTGGATTGATAGCTCAGGCTATCAATCTGATTTGCGTTACATACCCCAGGCTTTTTATATCGCTGAATAAACTTGTATACGAGGATTGTGCCTTCACATTTACTTTATAGGTTATGATGGCTTTATCCTGTTCATATAGTGATTCAAAGGATACGCTTACAATATAAATACTCCTGTTCTCCAATATCTTACGAACCATTTTCAAATCAGGGGTAGCTGTCGAACAGGTAATCGTAAGTATCTTGTTCACCCCGTTCAGGAACATCCGTTTTTCCAGTCTTTCCAAGCTTATCAATATAAATAAAGTCAGCAGAGTAGCCAATATAGCAGGCAAATACATGCCGGCACCTACGGCCAATCCGATAACAGCCATTACCCAGATACAGGCAGCGGTGGTCAGCCCATGGATACTTCCGTGGCTTTGCATAATCGCTCCGGCACCCAAGAAACCTATACCGGTAAGAACCTGGGCTGCAATACGTCCGGGGTCTCCATTCAGAAAGTTTGGATATATTTGAGGTATCCAGATGGAAATCAACATAGCAGCAGTAGACCCCATACATATCAGGGTAAACGTACGCATCCCAGCTTCCCGTCTCCTGAACTGGCGTTCAATACCTACAATAGCACCAAGAAAAAAACTGAAGGCTAACCTTATCCCCGCCGTATACGGGGTTATTGTGGTGCTCTCTAATATTTCACTCAGATGTTCAATTATATACATAGCTCAACTATATTATTCAGTTCGTTTTTTCAATCCCTATATACTTTAAAAACAAAAGACATATGCCTCGCGTTCAGAAAATATATGGTTTTATACGCAAATGTATATATTTATTGGATACATGACTTTCTTTCATTTCATTTTCGTCTCGTATAAATTGCTACAATAATAGTCCGTTATACAATAAAAAAGAAGGGCTTACCTGGCAAGCCCTTCTTTTCCTTTAAATGAATTATTTCTTACCTTACTTCCGTAATCTCTATTACATGGCTAACCGTATGACGGCTTGAGAAAACCGGAATACCAACCTTCATCAGAAATTCACCGGAATAAGTCATTGTACCGGACATTCTTGATTTTGTTCCGGGAGCCAGATTTATCTCTTTCAACTCATACCGGGCATCTTTCTTCAGGCCTTGCAAACGAAGCGGTTGAAGCATTTCCGCATAACGTGGATGGATATCGAATGCGAAAAGGACTGCTTTACTTTGCGCCTCATTGGCATATAGGAAGGCTGCATGATCGCTTTCGTATGGAGATTTCAAACGATACTGGTCGCCATCCAAAATCACATCAGAAAGACGTTTGAAGTTGGCAACAGCCTCCTTGCAATATTGTAAATCAGCAGGTTCCATTTCATGCAGACGGATATCGAAACCTAATTTGCACATCATGGCAACATCCGTACGGAACTTAACCGGCTGCTTACCCCAGCTGGTAACATGTGCTGCCATACTCTTTACCGGGAAGAAATGAGAGAATCCCCACTGGATAAAAAGACGTTCTACCGGATCGGTATTATCACTTGGCCAAAATTCAGTGAAATACTTCAATGCTTCATAATCAGAACGTCCACCACCACCGGAGCAAAGCATCATCGGCAGATTGGGATATTTAGCCTTGATTCGTTCCAATACGCTATATAATCCACGTACATATTCTATATAAAGATGAGATTGCTTGTCTTTCAGATAAGCAGAATAAATATTGGTAATCGGACTGTTGCAATCCCATTTAAAGTATGCAATACCCGGATATTTCGTCATCAGGCCATCAACAACACCATATACATAATCCTGTACTTCCGGATTGCTCAGGTCGAGAACCATCTGGTTTCTGAAATAATACTCATCGCGGTTAGGCAGATGAATCACCCAGTCCGTATGTTTCTCATACAGTTCACTCTTCGGGTTTACCATTTCAGGCTCAATCCAAAGACCGAATTTTATGCCTTTATCGGTTGCTTCTTTCACCAGTTTGCCAATACCGTTTGGCAATTTTGTAATGGTTTCCGTCCAGTCTCCCAGTCCTTGATGGTCACTGCTACGGGGATATTTATTGGCAAACCAGCCATCATCAAGCAAAAACATATCGACACCTAAATCTGCTGCTTCTCCCATGATTTCCACCAGTTTGTCTTCATTGAAATCAAAATAGGTAGCCTCCCAGTTATTCAATAAAGTCATACGGGATTTCTCGCCGTCTTTCAATTGATATTTACGAGCCCAACGGTGGAAGTCACGGCTTGCTTTTCCTTTTCCTTCCGAACTGTAGGTAAAGATAAATTCAGGTGTACGGAATACAACACCCGGTTTCAATGTATACTCCGAAGCATATGGATTAATACCGGAAAGGATACGCAGGCCGTTCAAATTATCTACCTCAAAAGTAAAACGATAGTTGCCTGTCCATGCGATGGTTCCGAACAATACTTCTCCGGAATTTTCCTCCGCTTTTTCATCAAGAGCAAGCAGAAAGAATGGGGAACAGAACATATTGGCACGGCTACCTAATTTAGTATCCAATATTTTTTTGCCGAAAGAGAGTTCGCTTTCTTTCATATTCACTTCATGCGCCCAATCCCCGGCAAACTCGGTGAGGTAATATTTATCACTGTTCAGGTGAAGTAAGGAAGAAGCATAATTATATAAGGTAACAGGCTTCTTTTCATTATGGGATATTTCGGCATATTCCTTAATAATGTTTTCCTTCGGATAAGCGATGAAATGCAATTTTACTTCTACCGGATAAACTTCATCACGCAGGATAATTACAGTTTCATTGGCACCCGGTTGCATCTGTTTCGTTTCGTGGGATACGTACTTTAGCAATAAAGAGGGGTTACCATCATTGTGAAGGACACGGATCGCCGGCTCAAAATAGTCTTCCATGCCATGTGTCAGATAGGCTTCTCTTCCTAATGGCAACTGGTCGATGTCTGAGCTAAAAGATAACTTTTGTCCTAAATAAGATTGATACAACCGACCATTGGCTTCATCTACCTTATAGATAAGGCTGATATTGTCTGTTGTGATCGGAATGATTGTTTTAGCACTTGCATGAAACACAGTAGTAAATGCAACCATGCACACGAATAGAATGTGTCTGATTTTCATGTTCTTGTTTAATTAATAATGTTAGATTTTCTTGATTTTATAGGTAACACGATATTTTTCAATTAGTAAATTACTGAACTACTCAGTAAATTCATGGTATTAATAAACAAATATGCAAACAAAGATAGAATATTTATCTAAAATGCCAACATAACTCTTAACAAAAGAAAAAAGGCATCTACGTTTGTAGATACCTTTTTTCTTTAAATATAGATGAAATATGTCTTCAATCAAGCATCAAGTGCTCCAATCAGTTCTTTTACACTCTTAAATCCATGACGGTCACAATATTCATTCATTCCGTCAATTACTGTAATGCCGACTGCCGGATCAATAAAGTTGTATGTACCAATCTGGATAGCAGTTGCACCCGCTAACATAAATTCCACTGCATCCTTCCAATTGGAAATACCCCCCAAACCGATGATAGGAATCTTCACTGCTTTATAGGTCTGCCATACCATACGCAGCGCTACCGGTTTTACACAAGGTCCCGACAAACCGCCGGTTATTGTTGATAATACAGGTTTACGTTTCTCTGCATCGATAGCCATACCTAACATTGTATTAATAAGAGATACAGAGTCTGCACCTTCGGCTTCCACTGCTCTTGCGATCTCGGTAATATCTGTTACATTAGGAGAAAGCTTTACAATAAGTGTTTTAGGATATACTTTACGAACGGCTTTTACTACTTCGGAGGCTCCACAAGTAGTCACACCGAAGGCCATACCGCCTTGTTTTACATTCGGACAGGAGATGTTCAGTTCGATAGCCGGAATTTTATCCAATGCGGCAATCTTTTCGGCACATTCCACATAAGTTTCTATGGAAGAACCGCTTACATTCACAATCATATTCGTATCAATATCCTTGATTTCCGGATAAATATGTTCAGCAAAATAGGCTGCACCTTTATTCTGCAAACCTACAGCGTTCAACATTCCGGAAGGAGTTTCCGCCATACGGGGATACAAGTTCCCTTCCCGTGGCTGGATAGTCGTTCCTTTTACGAAGATACCGCCCAAACGGGAAATATCCATAAAATCGGAATATTCAATTCCATATCCGAAGGTACCCGATGCTGTCATAACCGGGTTCTTTAACTGCAAGTTTCCTATGTTTACGTTTAATTCAGCCATGTCAATTTATCTATATTAAATACGGGTCCTTCAGTACATACGCAGATGTGGCCATCTACTGTTTTTTCCACACAACACAAACAAGCTCCGATACCACAAGCCATTGTATTTTCAAGGGAAACCTCACATGAGATAGAGGCAGATGCCGCATATTTAGCAACGGCAACCATCATCGGCTTCGGACCACAGGTGTAAATCTGGTCAAAATAAGTCTCTTTCAAGATCGTATGATTGGTTACATATCCTTTTTCACCCAAAGAGCCGTCTTCAGTAGTGATATATACAGTTCCGAATTTCTTGAATTCTTCCAGTTGCAGCACATCATCTTTTGAACGTGCACCCAACAGGAAAGTGGGATTGAAACCTGCATTTTTCAGTATGGCACCCAAATATAGCATCGGAGCCGTACCGACACCTCCGCCAATCAGCAATAATTTTTGTTCTTTCTGAGACGGGACAGTAAAACCATTACCCAAAGGCAACATAATATTTACAGTGTCACCCGGTCTATATTCAGCCATCCGGCGTGTACCATCGCCAACCAACTGGATAAGCAGCCACAATTCGTTGGTTGCCTTATCTACATAATTAATAGAGATAGGGCGGCGCAGGAATGTTGTAGGAGAATTATCCACACGGACTTCAACAAACTGTCCAGGTTGCATATCGGGGAGAGCCTCGTCGGATGTTAGCTTCAGCAGGCAGTAATTTTTATGCAGGCGGCTGTTTTCAGTCACCTTCATGTCTAACATGTACTTTTTCATATAATATGATTACTCTATTTCCATGCAAAGATACATGAATGTTGGTATTTTACCAACAGGGCTTATTCTTTCTTGTTTTTTTCGGGGACGAAAGTATCAAAGGTATTATCGGAATAAAAAATCATTATTTTGCTCACATTTCTGGAAGGCTTTTCTTCCTGTATAATTCGCTCAATTACAGGCTGTTTTAAGCTGTTTACAGGTGTATCAACCCTAATTTCCTTGCGATTTTCGGGAACAACCTGTACCTCGGGCGGATTTATGGGCGTATTTGTAAACAAATCCGGCTCATTTTGTATCAGATTGCGTATCATGTTACCTTTTCCAAACAATAACCAGTCGGAATCCACATAAGTGAACCGTTCAAGAATCTTAACAAGTACATCCAAGCTCGGATTATTTCTTCCGTTCATGATATGTGACATGGCTGAACGTTGAATACCGATTTCTTCTGCAAATTTAGCAGGAGTAAGTCCTTCCCGGTCCATAACCATCTTAATACGTTCTCTCATTCTTGTATATCTTCATATTGTTTATAAAAATACTGCCATTGTGACTGTTTACAAATAAGAATGTACACAAATCAATCACGACACAAATATAAACTATAATTTCCAAATGTGCAATTTATTTTTATAAACATAAACGAGTACATTTGTGTCGTATAATTCAATTTTGTATAATACACAAATGTTATTTCTATATTCCACAAGAAAAAACCATTTAAGCTAAACTTTACTTGTTTTGCATAACTATATGATTAACTAATGATTATATATAAAATAAAGAGCGAATATTTATGATTTAACTTAGTTTTGTACACAAATGTAATAAATGTATTAATGTATTTCATTAATAATATCGAATAAACGATTGGTTCATAGAAAAGTAATAGATATATTTAAATAGAGACTCTATGTAATCTATTTTTATTTGATAGATTAGTAATGTGTACTGATACAATTGTAAAACACTTACTGTGATTACATTTGTATAGGTACACAAACAGATTCTTATTACAAGTGTGTATAGCCACAATTGTAACCTACCCTGTTTGATTACAATTGTATCCAAACTTTATTTATGTCTCTCAACAGAGCTGCCAGAATGTCTTATTATTATCTGTATCTTTTTGTAACAAGTATACTTTTGTATTAACCTTACCCTTTTCTGCGGTATTTTTGTAATATTTGTGGACAAAGGGACAGAAGAAAGAAAATATTAAAATCTCAGAGGGGAAAAATCCGTATAAGTTTCTGAAATACAAAAAGAAAAGCCACTTTTTTCTGTTCCTGTTTTTGAACGTTCCAGAAAAAAATGGCTTTTACCTCGATTCTTTTTGTAAAAAATACTTTTGTGAAGCGTTTAGTGTAAAATTTTATAAAGTAACTCTTTTAAAAGTTCAGCATCCGGGACGGAGGTATTACCGACTCCCTTCGACCGGGCATCGGTAGTCCTGATATCACCTATCAGGTTAAAGATTTTCATTGCAGAATAATTCCGCATGCCGGTCTGATAATCTTTCACCTGAAAAGTACCCCGCAGACCAAGCGCAGTCATCAACCCTGTTTCAGAGCGATCCTTGGTATAATAACAAATCAGCAAGTTAGAAAAATAGTTGAACAATACAGGAAGTGTCATTTGTATCGGATTGCTTTTCGGGTTCTTCTCAAAATATTGGGCGATACGGTTTGCTTTCAGAACATCCTTAACTGCCAGAGCTTTTATTAGCTCAAAATTATTATATTCCTTACTTATGCCTATATTTTGTTCGATTAATTCAGGTGTGACGCGTTTTGGGGCGTTTTCAGGCAGGATTAATGATAACTTGTCCAATTCCTTACTTAAACGGCTTAAATCGTTTCCAAGGTAATCAGAAAGCATTTGAGCGGCTTTATTCTCTATTCCTATGGAGCGTTGTTGCAAGAAAGCAGTAATAAAACCGGGCATTTTATAATCCGGTATCTTTTTTGATTCAAATACAATTCCGGTTTTATCCGCTGCTACAGCCAAGGATTTCCGGCGGTCCAACGTTTTATATTTGTAGTTTATCACTAAGACGGTAGACTTCAACGGATTTTTCACATAATTCGTAAGAAGTTCTATATCCCTGATTAATTGTGCTTCCCTAACAACAACTAACTGGTATTCGGACATCATAGGAAACCGGCGTGCGGCATTAATAATTGAAGCACCGCTCGTATCGGCACCGTACATAATTACTTGGTTGAAATCCCGCTCCGATTCTTCCAGTACATTCTCAATCAGCAAATCGGTGATTTGATCTATAAAATAGGGCTCTTCCCCCATAAGAATATAGACAGGAGCGAATTTCCTGGCTTTTATGTCCCGGTAGATTTCTTCAAAAACATATTCTTTCTTAGCCATATAATCTTCGTTTTATTACCAACTGAAACGGATATGGCGGATTGTTTTCTTTCCATCCATAATCTGTCGTAAAGCTTCCACTCCTAACATTACATGCTCTTCTGCAAAATTTTTAGTTACTGCTTTATCACTTGCTTCTGTCTTAACACCATCTTCTTCCATAGGCTTGTCTGAAATCATAAGCAAAGCTCCGGTCGGGATTTCATTCGCAAAACCTGCTGTAAACAAGGTTGCTGTCTCCATATCGATTCCTGTTGCATGGGTTGAAACAAGATATTCTTTGAAATGATTATCATACTCCCAGACACGTCGGTTAGTTGTATAAATCGTCCCGGTCCAATAATCTTTTCCCCGGTCACGGATGGCTGACGAAATAGCACGCATCATAGAAAATGCAGGAAGCGACGGTACTTCAGGAGGCAGATATTCATCTGAAGTTCCTTCACCACGAATCGCAGCAATCGGCATGACATAATCGCCTAAATGATTTACTTTTTTAAGACCCCCACATTTCCCGAGAAACAAGACGGCTTTAGGTTTAACAGCTGATAATAAATCCATTATAGTAGCTGCATTTGCACTACCCATCCCGAAATTTATAAAAGTAATCCCCTCTGCCGCAACATTAGGCATTGTATTTTTCAAACCCAAGATAGGCACATTGAAATGGTTCGCAAACAATTCTATATACTTAGTAAAATTCGTCAACAATATATATTTATCAAAGTCTTCCAACCGACGTTCCGTATAACGGGGTAACCAATTTTCTACAATTTCTTGCTTTGTTTTCATAAATCATCCCTTTGAAAGTTTATTTTTGCAGAATAAAACAACAAATATAATAAATGCTCGCATTAAACCTGCCTGTTTACACACCTAAAGTAGTCGAAAAAGAAGGAAAGCATTTCATTTTCGATCCAGTCCGTAACAAGTATGTTGCACTAACCCCGGAAGAATGGGTACGTCAACATTTTGTTAATTATCTGATTACCAATAAGGGTTATCGAAAAGAACTTATAGCAAACGAAGTCCAGGTAAAGTTGAATAACACATCAAAACGTTGCGATACTGTTGTATATAATCGTTTCCTCACTCCTTTAGTCATTGTAGAATATAAAGCACCTGCCATAAACATAACAAGTGCCGTATTCGACCAGATAGTACGTTATAACATGGTGCTACACGTAAAATACCTGATAGTAAGTAACGGACTCCGCCACTTCTGCTGCAAAATAGATTATGAAAAACAAACTTACATTTTTTTAGAAAATATCCCGGAATATGTTGACTTGGGAGAATAAAAAACAATGATAACTTCAAAAAAGCTACCTTAATAATAAAACAGAAAGTTCTCTCCCCTTATCTTTCAGCGGTTTAGCGATAGATAAGGGTTTCTCACCCCAATCGATCCGGAATTACTTTTATATAAAATTCAGGTAATGAAAATTTTCGAAAAAACAGAATCCTATATCCTGTTTCCTCTTCCGGTTTCCCCGCAAAAACCATCATCGGAACAAACAGATTATATCCTCTTTCATTTTTCCGTTCTTTATCTTCAAAAGATGGAGAGATTAAAAATAGACGGATCAGCTTGACCAAGGCATTCACCATCATCGAAAAGAATGTATATATATTAGATTTAAAATACTGCATATCTGAATATTATAAAATATGTAACCGCAAACATAGTAATTTTTATCTATTAAACAAATTATCCGGTTAAAAAGTTAGATGTTTTTTATGATTTCTTTTACAAGACATCTTTTCTTATCGAATATAAATATTACTGCCAGTTATAATATAAAAGAAACGGATGAATGATAACAGGCCTAACTTATATAAGCATACACGTATTAACAAAAAAACCGGAAAGAGAAAAATTCTCTTTCCGGTTCCTTATAATTTCCGACTTATGGGCAATTAAGCGCCGAAGTCATCGAAATGTAACATTTCACGCGGCACACCCAGATTGTCCAGCATGTTTTCCACAGCTTTTGACATCGGGCCCGGACCACACATATAGTATTCAATATCTTCCGGAGCTTCGTGATCCTTCAGATACGTATCATAAATTACCTGGTGAACAAAACCAGCCGTATATTTTACACCGGCAGCATCTGCTACTGGATCCGGACGGTCAAGCGCCAAGTGGAATGTGAAGTTCGGGAATTCTTTTTCGATTTCCAGGAAGTCTTCCAGATAGAATACTTCGTTCAATGCACGGGCACCATAGAAGTATGACATCTTGCGGTCTGTAGTCTTCAATGTCTTCGTCATGTGCATAATCTGAGCACGCAGAGGAGCCATACCGGCACCACCACCGACCCACATCATTTCTCTCTTAGAGTCGAAAATCGGATGGAAATCACCATAAGGACCGCTCATTACCACCTTATCACCCGGTTTCAGGGTAAAGATATAAGAAGAAGCGATACCCGGCATTACATCCTGGAAGCCAACCTGAGGTTTCGGCTTGAACGGAGGAGTAGCAATACGTACAGTCAACATAATACGGTCGCCTTCTGCCGGATAGTTAGCCATAGAATAAGCACGGATAGTAGATTCGGTATTCTTACATTTCAGGCCGAACAAACCGAAGTTTTTCCATGCCGGCAGATATTCGTCACCAATCAGGCTCTTATCGATATCCTTGTCATAATCCATTGAATATTCCGGAATTTTAATCTGGGCATAAGAACCCGGAACAAAATCCATATGTTCACCTTTAGGCAAAGCAACAATAAACTCCTTGATGAAAGTAGCCACATTCTTGTTGCTGATAACTTCGCATTCCCATTCTTTTACACCGAATACTTCATCCGGCACATGAACAGTCATATTTTCCTTCACCTTGCACTGGCAAGCAAGACGCCAATGGTCTTTTACCTGTTTGCGGGAGAAGAAACCTTTTTCAGTAGGCAGAATTTCGCCACCGCCTTCGATTACCTGAGCACGGCATTGTCCGCACTTACCGCCACCACCACAGGCAGACGATAAGAAAATGCCTCCACTCTGTAAAGCTCCCAGCAGTGTACCACCTATCGGAGTTTCAATATCTTTTTCTCCATTTACCTCCAGTTTTACATTACCGGACGGTACTAATTTTTCTTTTGCGTATAATAATGCACCCACAAGAATCAGTGTTACTATCAAGAACACGATAGCTCCGGCTGCAATAGTAAGTCCGCCTGACATTAATAAAGTCATTTCTATTTCTTATTTAATGCGTTAATACTTATATCTTAAGTCCCGAGAAACACATAAATGCCATACCCATCAGACCTGTAATGATAAAGGTAATACCCAAACCTTTCAAAGGCTTCGGTATATCAGAGTATGCCAGTTTTTCGCGGATAGCAGCCATACCAACAATAGCAAGCATCCAACCGATACCGGAACCTAAACCGTAAACAGTTGCAACACCCACATTAGGGAATGCCTTTTGCTGCATAAAGAGTGAACCACCCAAGATGGCACAGTTTACGGCAATCAATGGCAAGAAAATACCCAGTGAAGCATACAACGACGGAGAGAATTTTTCCACCGCCATTTCCACCAACTGTGTAAACGAAGCAATTGTGGCAATAAAGAGGATAAATGCAAGGAAGCTCAGGTTTACATCCTTAAAGTCTGCTCCCAGCCAGCTTAATGCGCCTTCTTTCAATACATAATTCTCAAGCATATAATTAATAGGCAGGGTACATACAAGAATGAATGTTACCGCCATACCTAATCCCAAAGCAGTCTTCACATTTTTGGAAACAGCCACGAACGAACACATACCCAGATAATATGCGAAGATCATGTTATCCACAAAAATCGAGCGGACGAATGTGCTTAATATTTGTTCCATTCTATTTTTCTGTTTAATGGTTTAGCTTAATTTTCCTGTAGTTCTTTGTTCTTAGAACGGTGAACCCAAATGATTACTGCAACAACAATCAAAGCCATCGGAGGCAAAATCATCAAACCGTTGTTCACATAACCCATATTGTAGAATGCTTCCGGAATAACAGGGAAGCCCATCAATGTTCCTGAACCCAGCAATTCGCGGAAGAAACCGACAATTACCAGAATCAAACCGTATCCCAAACCGTTACCGATACCATCGAGGAAAGATTCCCACGGTCCGTTACCCAAAGCAAAAGCTTCCAGACGTCCCATCAAAATACAGTTCGTAATAATCAAACCGACAAATACGGAAAGTTGCTTACTTACATCATAAGCAAAGGCTTTCAATACTTCACTAACTACTGTTACCAAGGCTGCAACAACAACCAACTGCACAATAATACGGATACGGTTAGGTATCGTATTGCGAAGTAACGAAATAATCACATTGGCAAATGCAACGACAGCAGTAACGGAAAGCCCCATCACAATAGCAGGTTCCATCTTCGATGTTACAGCCAAAGCAGAACAAATACCCAGCATCTGAACGACAACAGGGTTATTAGTGCTCAACGGGCCTAACAACGTTTCTTTATTCTTTTTAGATAATAATCCCATTTCTTACTGATTTTGTGAGGTTAAAAACTTAACATAGCCGTTCAAGCTGTCGAAAATCATGTGATTCACACCCTGGCTTGTAATTGTACCACCGGAAATACCATCTACATAATCCTGACCGGCAACACTCTTACCCGGCTTAACGATTGCTACAGATTTAAATTCTCCATTCATGAAGATATGCTTGCCTTTAAACTCATTGCTAAATGCAGGCTTGGAGATTTCAGCACCCAGACCCGGAGTTTCACCGGCATGGCTGAAGTCTGCACCAAAAATCGTGTTTTTATCTTCATCCAAAGAAATATATCCCCATAGCGGTCCCCAAAGACCTGCTCCGTGAAGAGCCATGATATATTTAGTTTTTCCATCGACAGAAGCAACAAATACGGGATACTCGTTGCTTGCTGCTGCTTTTACTACATCAGCATTAAATGCATCGCCTTCCACCTTTGTTCCTTCGTTGTTCACCAGGAATGCTTCCTTTATCAATTCATTATATTTAGCTTCTGCTTCAGAAGAAGGAACATTCACGTTGATAGAACGAAGAATCTGTTGTCTTTTATCATTTTCCTCATTCTTCTGCTGATAAGATCTCAATGACTGAGATGTAAATGCCAAAACAACAGCAACCAGAACAACCATTACAGAAGCATATATAATAGTATATGCGTTACTATCCCGGTTCAATCCTTTCTTTGCCTCTTTTACTTCTTCAAATTTAGAAGCCGGAGCCTTACAAACAGGACACGTGTCGGGAGCTTTATCTCCTTCGTGGACATAGCCACATACTTTACAAATATATTTTTTTGCAGCCATACTCCTTTTATTTATTCATTGTAATACTACGTTTCAATCTGCGTGAAATATTAGCTTCAACTACATAATAGTCAATCAACGGAGCAAATACGTTCATCAACAGGATAGCGAGCATCATACCTTCAGGATAACCCGGGTTCAATGCACGGATGATAATAGCCAGGGCACCCACCAGGAAGCCATAGATATATTTACCTGTCTCCGTACGTGCGGAAGTAACAGGGTCGGTAGCCATAAATACAGCGCCAAATGCAAAACCTCCCAAGAACAAATGGTCTATCGGAGATACACACATTGCAACCGTTGTACCGATCATATTAAAGATTGCCGCCATGAAAGCACCACCCACGAATACAGATACCATTGTCTTCCAGCTTGCAATACGGGTAAACAATAGAATAGCCGCACCAATCAAAATAGCCAGTACGGAAGTTTCACCGATAGAACCCGGAATCAATCCGATAAACATATCCCATGTAGAAAGAGGGTTACCCAATACGTCAACAGACTGGAACGAATTAATCAGATCCTTGCCTGCTATAGCAATTTGTCCCAATGGAGTAGCTCCGGAAAAACCGTCTACTACCTGACCTGCTCCCATTCCGAATGTATCGGTTGTACGAACAAACACCTGGTCGCCGGACATTGCAGCCGGATAAGCAAAGAACAAAAATGCACGTGTTACCAAAGCAACATTGAATACATTATATCCTGTACCGCCAAATACTTCTTTCGCAAAAACGACGGCGAATGCAGTAGCAACGGCAATCATCCACAGCGGAGTATCCACCGGAACAATCATCGGGATCAAGATACCGGAAACCAGGAAACCTTCCTGAATTTCTTCCTTCTTCCATTGGGCTACCATAAATTCGATACCCAGACCTACTACATACGAAACAATGATTTTAGGCAATACAGCCAAAAATCCGAAAATAAAAGTCATGAAAAATCCCGGATCAGCACCAATTGCGAGGTTATGCTGATAACCGACATTATACATACCAAAAAGCAAAGCAGGCAGCAAAGCAATGATAACCACAGTCATCGTACGCTTTGAATCAATACTGTCATGAATATGTACGCCTGATTTGGATGTTGCATTCGGAACAAACAGGAATGTTTCGAAGCCATCAAATACAGAACGGAACATCGCCAGCTTTCCGCCTTCCTCAAAGTTAGGCTTAATCTTGTCGAGGTAATTCCTTAACGCTTTCAAAGTATTCTAATTTTTTAATGTTATTAATTCATTTCCTTGTATAACAGATCCAATCCGTTACGGACAATCTTCTGTATCTCGATTTTTGAAGTATCTACAAATTCGCAAAGAGCGAAATCTTCCGGAGCCACTTCATAGATACCCAGATTTTCCATCTTATCGATATCATAAGCGATAATTGCTTTCAGCAAATATTCAGGCATGATGTCCATCGGGAATACCTTGTCATACTCGTTCGACATAATCATCGCACGTTTACCTCCTTTGATACGGGCGTCTATTACATATTCTTTATTACCCATCAACCAGGTAGGATATGAATGGCTTACACTATATTTTCCAAAACCGGGAACTGCCCATCCGAAAAGTTCATTATTGTCATCACCTTCCGGAATAACAGTAATCTGGTTATCGTAAGCACCCAGATAATCGTCCTTGTTCACCTTCGTTCCGGTCAGAACGTTACCACTGATGATGCGGATATGTTCATTGTCCAGAACTTTTCCTGCAACCAAACTGTTAATTGTGCAACCGGAAATAGCTTTGATATATCCTCTTTCTGTCGTTTCAGAACCAGTCAGCACAACCAAGCGGCTGAAATCAGCAACACCTTTATTGAAAAGACGTCCAATCATGATGACATTGGCAGGATTTACCGTCCAAACCACTTCACCCTTATTTACAGGCTTGATGTGATTAATCTGTACACCTACATTTCCTGCAGGATGCGGACCTTCCACTTCTACAATTTCAACACCATTTGCTTTAACAGCAGAACCCTTGCGTACACCTACATATACCTTACCATCGGTAAGTTTTGCAAGTGCATCCAATCCAACCTGAAAATCAACTTCCTGCCCTTTCAGAATGAAATCGAAATTCGGAGCCAGCGGTGCGGAATAAAATGCAGAAACGAAAATATCACGCGGAGTTTCCGTTGGTACAGCAACAATGTCGTAAGGACGTTGTTTGATAAAAGGCCACATACCTCCATTCAGTATGGTCTCCTTTACCTCTTCTCTTTTCAGGGAAGCCACATTCTTTTTACCGAACTCCTCGTATTCGATCTGCGCATCCGGCTTCACAACAATGCTGAGCACTTTACGCTTCTCTCCTCGGTTAACGGCAGTTACTTCGCCACTTACAGGCGAAACAAACTTGATTTCGGGGCGGTTCTTATCAATCATCAATACAGAACCGGCTTTGACTTTTTCACCTGGTTTGGCAACAACTTTCGGCACAATACCGTTATAATAGTCGGGAACGATCGCATAAGTTTCGCTTTTCCCGCCGTTTAACAGTGCCTCCGAAGCTTTACCCTTCAGATTAATGTCTAAACCCTTTTTAATCTTAATCACATTTGCCATGATACAACTAAAATTGTTTATATGTAATTTTCCCGCAAAAGTAAACATTTTTTTATGCTTAAAAGCAGGGAAAAGGAAATAATTAGAGAAATAATTCCATAATTTTGCACCGTCAAAGAAACTGATATGAAAAAGAGCGTGTATTGCCTGTTTGTTTTGTGGTTATTTGCCGCCGCCGGCACGACGGACGCACAAGAAAAATACCACACAAACATCAATGGCAAACAAATAAAAACATTACAGGTCAAAGTTGCCGGGAATATGACTTCAGTACCTTGTATTCCATTAGGTGGAAACGAGCAAATTGAAATCAACTTCGATGGAATGGGTAACGGCTATTTAGGCTATGTTTATAAAATTATTCATTGCAACGGGGACTGGACTCCGTCTGGTCTGTCTCCTATCGAATATATGGATGGTCTGCAAGGTATGACGATCGATGATTTCGGAAATTCTTTCGAAACAAGCCGGATTTATTCGAACTATCGTCTTTTCCTGCCGAACCAAGATATTCAATTTAAAATTTCCGGGAATTATGCCTTACAGGTATACAGGGAAGATGATCCGGGGAATATTATGTTTACCGCTTGTTTTTCTATTATAGAACCATTAGTCGACATCCAGGCTTCCGTAAGTGGAAACACAGAGATAGATACGAACCTTCATCACCAACAAGTTAATCTGGATATAGATATGCGGGAGCTCTCTCCTGTAAATCCTGAAACGGAACTGAATGTATTTGTCTACCAGAACAACCGTCCGGATAATGCAGCACATGTATCGGAACCAACCTCAATCCGGGGCAACCGGATTTCTTATACAAACAATCCTGCCCTGATCTTTCCTGCAGGAAACGAATACCGGCGAATGGATTTCCTCAGTTCCCATTATAATGGATTGCACGTACAGGAAACCAGCGTCCATAAATATCAACATCATGCTATACTTATGCCGGATTATAAACGCAGTAACCAGGTCTATCAATACGACCATGACCAGAACGGACGTTTTATTATCCGCTGCGACAATTGCATGGATGCAGATACGGAAGCAGATTATTTTATCGTACATTTCACACTGATCAGCGATTCTCTCCCAGGTGGAGACGTTCATCTGAATGGTGGTTTCTTATGCAATGCCCTGAACAAAAAGAGTAAAATGGATTACAATGCAGAGAAGGGACAATACGAAAAATCTATTTTGCTGAAACAAGGGAACTACGATTACCAGTATCTTTTTGTCCCAACAAACGGGACAACCGGTGAAACTGCTCCTCTGGAAGGAGATTATTTCCAGACACAAAATGAATACATTATCTACGTTTACCATCGTGCGGAAGGTGCCCGCTACGACCGTCTGGTTGGAGTCAAAAAAATAAAAAACGCAATCCCTCTATTTTAAAATTGACCTGATATTTATCTAAATAATAAGCAGGCAGAGTCTTGAATGATTCAAAATTCTACCTGCTCTGTTTTTGTATTCATAACTATGGTTTTCCGAAATCATAGTTATGATTAATATTTTACCACACCCGAAAATACCGGGCCTCCAGCTTCTACATCCTGGTCTTTTTCAAACAAGGGTGAATATCTGCCTTCCGGTAAGTCCCGTAAAACGTAATTGTTACAACGGCGGGCAGCCACCACTTTATCTGTAAGTGCCGTACTCAGGGCAGAAGCCGCCAAGTCAATCAAAGCACCCCAACCTCCACCTCCGGAGTTAACACTCGTATCCACAGTCAACTCGCCTTTCCTTTCGAATAAAACTTCTCGGGTAACCGTTGATTTCAATACATATTCAATATCCACGGTAATCTTTCCGCCTATAGTAGATTTATCCCATTTATTGATGACCGTAAATAGAACGGCATCAGCTCCCAGAATATTACGGAAAGGAGCCAAGTCGCCATCAATAAATAATTCACTGTCGTAGGCACTCTCGCTTTTCAGGAAATCCATCGCTACGAAAGGAGAAATTACATAATAGCCCTTTTCACAAAGAGGTTTGGCCATTGAAGTATAGAAATACTCTTTGGCATCCACATCTACTGTTTTGTTGATGGGCGGCATAATCAAAATACTCAAAGGCTTATCCTCATACATCTTAGGATAATTCTTCTGCCGGGTAACCGTATTGCTTGTCGTGCATGAAGCCAGCCCGGTTACTATCAATAAAAGATATACTAACTTTTTCATTCTGAAAACCGATTAATAAGACGATCCATAAATACTTTCGACTCAGGATATAACTCCCTCTCCTTTTTCAGCATGGCAACTCCTTCCGCTTTTTTACCGTTTTGCAAAAGGAAATAGCCATATTCCGCACAAATTCCAGGAGCAATTGTTTTCCGGGAACCGTTCGGCTTGTTAATCATTGCTTCGTAAGTTTTCATTAATTGCTCAGTAGCCTCCGCCGTCTGTTTTTTATAATACAGGTAAGAGGTCGTCTCGTAATTCTTCCAATCATATAAACTGGTAGAAGTCATGCACGAAGTCAACATGAACAATGAGAAACCGAATAACAGGATTTTCTTCATGGCAATGCAATTTTCTTAGTTTCCTGAGTAGATAAAAATACATCCCGTTCAAAAAGGATTTTTCCCTGATAGCTAACTACCACATGCCGTTTGCCGGTAGCAACAGCATAAGTATCCCCTTTCACCGTATGCTTGCCTTCCTTTACAACCTTTGCATCAAAATGCGTTGTCTTATCAATTGTTACACTCACTGGAGTGCTATACTTATGGGTAGACGTGAAAAATAGAAATGCCTGGTCGGACAATCCTTGGCTGGAAGCCACATTACCTACTTTACAACCACTTAACAACAAACAAAAAACGGCGAATATGCCTAAAATATATTTTGTTTTCATTACTTTATCTCCTCTATATAATAGTTTTGCAAGTTTTGAGCATCAACAGTCCCCTCTTTCATGGAAACTATCGAGTATTCGGTTTCCGGAGTATCGCCACCAACGGACAAGACTTCCACTTTGCCTACCGTTTTACCCGGAAGCTCGATATTAATGCCAGTTTGCGGATTTTTCACGGTTTTACCTTTTTCCTTTACTATAAACTGGTTGCCGACTTCTATCCCCTGGCTGTTACCACCTGAAACAATGATAGCATCCGGATCATATGAAAGAAAATAAGCCTTCCACGGTTTGTCCGTACATTTATTGATAATATTTTCAACCAATTGAGAGATAGCAGCAGAAATAGCTTTATCGCTCAACGTTGCATCAAAATCAGCTCTACCACCAACGCCCAAAGTAGACTTTGTTTTCAGTTCGGCATCGCCTTTTGCCTCATCCGAGTAAATAATCAATCCGGTTGAAGCATCCACCAAACGGATACTGACAGCCGCTTCCACTATCTGAGTTTTAGTCGACGAGAAAACTCTTACATCTCCTACGTTCTTACGACCAAACTCTGTAATAGAACCCAATATTAAATAATCGGCTCCTAGTTTCTGGAATCCGCCCTCAGTAGCTTTGGATTCCTCCATCAATTTATCCAAATCATTACGTTCCAATAATAAGAATTTTCCTGAAGCAGCCAGTTTTGCCGAAAGAATATCGAGTGCCTGTTTACCCATCGGGTCATTATTCTTATCGTAGAAAAGTCCTTTGGCGTATTGGGTTTCGTTGCTGAACCGGCTGATTGCAACCTTCCGTTTTAACCCTTTTGTAGATTCAGCCTGCGTTGAAGCTTGAGGCTCCACCTCTACCACCTTACGCTGTGCATATACACCGGATACGCACCAACATAATAAAAGCAAGATAATAATGTTCTTCATATTGCTGTAAAATTTAGTGTTTTAGCTATATCCGCAAATATAACTTTTTTATTAAAATTACTTATTAGAAATACTTATTTTTCGTAGACTTTATTTCCTGCCACATAGGTAGCAGCAATATTACGGTCGTCGCCAGTTATTTGCAGTCCGAAAAGTTTGTTTTCGAGCGTCCATTTGTCATTTCTCATCAAATATTCTTTCCTTAATTGCTGTGCTGGAGTCGCAGCATCATCCAATACAATAAAATCAGCGAATCTGTCCTTCTCAAAAGTTCCTGTTTCATGGTCTATCTGTAGTGCAATCGCAGTTCCCAACGTACATTTATATAATAGCTCCAATGCAGATACGGAATAACCGTTCAACTGTTGGACTTTATACGCCTCTCCCATCGTACGCCACATAGAGAAAGAGGTACCGCCCCCCACATCAGTAGCCAATACGTTGTGTACATTAGTCCGGTCCGCCTGATGCATATCAAACAAACCACTACCCAGAAACAGGTTTGATGTTGGACAATGGGCTATAATAGAACCTGCCTGTACCAGACGTTCCAATTCTGAAGGAGAAAGATGAATACAATGACCGAACACCGTATGGTCCGTCACCAATCCGGCACGTTCATAAACTTCCAAATAATCGGAACAATCCGGAAATAAATCGAGTGTGCTGGCAATTTCTTCTTTATTTTCCGACAGGTGCGTCTGGATATATGTATCCGGGTATTCCTTATGCAAAGCACCGGCTTTCAATAATTGTTCAAACGAAGAAGTTATAGCAAAACGAGGGGTTATCACATACCGGTTACGACCTTTTTCATGCCATGCTTCAATCAATTGCCGGCTATCATCTATCCCTGTCTCTGCCGTATCAGTCAATCCGTCCGGAGCATTTCTGTCCATCAAGACTTTTCCTGTCAGCAAACACATATCCCACTCGGAAGCGACACTAAATAATGTAGATGCTGAACAGGCATGAACCGTAGAATAGGCCATACAGGCTGTCGTCCCATTCCTGAACAACTCGCTCACAAAAAAGCGGGCTGTCTTTTCCGCCTGTTCCGGAAAAACAAATTCCTGTTCTGCCGGAAAAGTATATCCCTCCAGCCAGTCCAATAACCGGCAGCCATACATGCCAAGCACTTCCGACTGGGGATAATGGATATGCGCATCTATCAATCCCGGCATAATTAACCGGCCCGTATAATCGATCATCTCGGCAGATTCGCCATAACGTTTCTTCATTTCATCAAATGGTCCGGCATCTACTATACGTTTCTGATGTACTACCAGAGCGCCATCCGGAATATAGCGATAGTTTTTCCACTCCGCTTTAGGTGATAGCAGAAAATAAAATACATCACCACGGAATAATTGTATTTGAGTTCTCATATTTATTCATCTTTTACCGGTTCAACATGTAAATTTATATGGGTACCTGTACCGAATTTAGTACGTAATTTATTCTCAATCTCCCGGGTCATTTCATGTGCATGCCTCACTGTCATTTTTCCATCCACACGGATATGCACCTCAATGGCAATATCATTTCCGATACGGCGGGTACATAAATTATGAGGATTCTTCACTTCCGGAGTTTCACTGATGATGGTAAGAATATCGTCTTCTACTTCTTTTGGTAAGGATTTTTCCAGCAAGTCGTTAATAGCCGGAAGAATTAACTGGAACGATACTTTTATAATCAGGATACTCACAATAACAGCAGCAATAGGGTCCAGTACCCGCCAATTATCACCTAACAAGATAGCACCGCCAATTCCCAAAGCCGTACCGACAGACGATAAAGCATCCGAACGGTGATGCCATGCATTTGCAATCGTTGTCTGGCTGTTCTCCTTTCTTCCTACATGGACGGTTATCCTGTAAAGCAACTCCTTTATAAGGATAGATACAAAAGCGGCAATCAGAGCAATCATCCGAGGTGCTTCCAATTCTTCACCCCTAAAATAGAAGCCGATAATTTTATTCGTTCCCTCCCAGAAAAGCCCGACACCCACACAAAGCAGAACAATCCCGATAATGGATGTTGCCAACGTTTCATATTTTCCATGCCCATAATCGTGGCTTTCATCTTTCGGTTTGGATGAAATATTTATGAATATCAGCACAATAATATCCGTCACAAAATCCGATAACGAATGCACAGCATCGGCTATCATAGCACTACTATGTCCTACCACACCTGCTATAAACTTAAAAACCAGCAGCACAAAGTTCGCAATCGACCCGAGTATGGTAACACGTATGATTTTATTCTTTCTTGTCTCCATTAAAAAGGCTTTATATATAGCCCCAAATTTACATGTTTATTTTGCAATAATCGAAAAAAAAGTAATCCGGATAATATTATCTGTAATTTGTATACAAACGGTTCGGAGAAATCAGGATATTTTTGCCTTATCAAAAAAAGGAGCTTACTATAATAAAAAGAATAAAGGTATGAGCAAGAACGTTTTAATATTATCCTCCAGCCCCCGCAGAGGTGGCAATTCAGACTTATTGTGTGATGAATTTCTAAGAGGCGCACGCGAAACTGGCAATCAGGTGGAAAAAATCTTTCTGAAAGACAAGACAATCAATTATTGTACAGGATGTAGCGTATGCAGCATGTATGGCAAACCCTGTCCCCAAAAAGACGATGCTGCCGGAATTATAGATAAAATGATTGCCGCAGATGTGATTGTAATGGCTACCCCTGTTTATTTTTATACAATGAGCGGACAAATGAAAACAATGATTGACCGCTGTTGCGCCCGTTATCTGGAAATCAAAAACAAGGAATTCTATTTTATCATTGCTGCTGCTGAAAATAATAAACAAATGATGGAGCGCACCATCGACGGTTTCCGGGGTTTTCTGGATTGTCTGGAAAATCCTGTTGAGAAAACAACGATCTATGGCATCGGTGCATGGAAAGTCGGGGAAATCAAAGATACTCCGGCAATGCAAGAAGCCTATGAAACCGGAAAAAATGTGTAAATAATATCAAGCAGGAAAGCGTTAGAGGAATGCATTGATTATTAGAACAATAAAAGAATAAAGTCCTGGTTAAATGGAAAAAGTCCGGTACAATACCGAGCTCTTTCCATTACCAATTAATGTTTAACCTGTACAACTTTTTGGAGTCACCCCATTTTTCAATCGGCCGGAAACCCAATAATATATTCCTATTTAACCGGTATCCAAACCTTATACGGATTTCCTTCCGTGCGGTTTCCTACAGCATAATAAGGAATAGCCGATACAGCGACTTCCTGTGCTTTCGCATTCAACGCCTTTCCTTTTATTACATTTACTCCGTTAAGAAGGCCCGGATTGTAATCCATCGACATCGGAAGATTTGTTTCCAGTTTAAGATCTGACAAACCATTATTATCGCAACCTTCCAGACAATATACAATCGGGCCAGCAGCAATGGCAACCATACCTTTCAGGTTCTTTACTGCCTCATTTGCCTTGATAACGCGAGGTTGCATCGGCAAAGACAATTCGACCTTATCCCCTTTCGCCCATTTACGGTTAATGGCGGCATAACCATTCTGAGGGTTAATGGCAACAGGCTCTCCGTTCACTTTCAACTCTACAGACTGCTTCAGGTCAGATGAATACAAACCATACGGGTTTTCTATTCCCCTCGCCCATCCCGGAATACGGACATTCAATGTAAAGGGCGATTCTTTTTCCGGATTGACAGATAGGGCGATTGCACCGTCCCACGGATAATTGGTTTCCAGCTTTAGCTGGACATTTGTCTTTCCGGCTTTTATCCGGGTTTCGCTACCGATAAAGAGATTGATATAGATTTCATCCCCCTTATGGGAATAAATGAAACCAGGTAAGGCCGATACGATCTTCAGGAACATCGGCGGACAGCAAGGACAGTCATGCCACTCCCAACGCCCATGCTTTTCTGCATTCAACGGATTTTGATAAGTATAGTTTACCCCCGAAAGTGAAATACCTGTCAACACATTATTATATACAACACGTTCCAGTTCATCCATATATTTAGCATCTCCCGTCAGCTCGTTCATACGCTGGCTGAAGAAGCCGGCACCTACGGCTGCACAGGTTTCCAGGTAAGCGTCGGTTGGAAGGAAGTAATCTTCACCGAACTTTTCATCGAAATGAACAGCACCTACTCCACCGGTCACGAACATACGGCGGCCAACCATATTATCCCAAAGCCGCTGAACAGTATTGATATACTCAGGAGATTGATTTTCGAGGGCGGCTGTGGCAATACCCGTTGCCAGTAGAGTTGCACGGACAGCATGGCCTTCGATCGTTTGCTGTTGGAAAACAGGAATGGAGTCTTGCGCATAATCCCCCCAGGTAGGACGAAGGTGCGTACCATATTTCGGGTTATTATATTTTGCATCTCTGATCCACTGTTCGGCAACCGGATTACCCCAGGTCCCCCATAAAGGATAACCACAATGATGGCCTCTGTTTTCAATCCAGAATTTAGCTAATTCATAGTAATTGTCTTCTTTGACAGGGACATTGATCTTAGTTTTCAGCTCCGGATTGCTTTTATATAGCCAATACAATTTAACCAGTGGTTCTTCCGGGCCGGAATGGGCAGGTACTACATTTTTCTTTGGTTCCGGTCCCATAGTGTCGTACATCATATTTGCAAAACGGGTGGCAACTTCCAGTAACTTTGTTTTCCCGGTTGCATTATAATAATGTATACCGGCCTCAACCAACATACCGGCATTATAAACATCATGCTGCCAGCGCAGCATACCGCCGTTTTCTCCCCAGCGATGATCTGATTCCATCAACTGGGTATAGGTATTGATATAACCATCTGTTTCCGACGCTTGTGCACTTGCAATACGGTCGATATAACCATCCAGGCGTTTCTCCATTCCGGTATCGGGATTAGAGGAAATAAAGTCGGATATACCGCGTATCGTTTCGTACACCAGGCCGTCGAACCAGGGAGCACCTGCATGTTCGTTGATGTCTCTTTTCCCCTGGGCTACCAGATCGAAATTGCGAAAAGTATCGTGTAGTTTACATTCCTTGGCATCATGGATATGTTTACCTTCGAATTTGTCGAGGACATCATTGGCTGTTACCTGCCGCCATTGCTCAAACTTTGGACGCCAGAAGGCATCCTGTACTTTTACTTCATTCACTTTCTGGAATTCTATATTCCGGTTTTCATTATCCACCTTGTTTTCCGGTGAACATCCGGTACCGAGCAAAGCCAGTGCCGGAAGAAGTAGTGTATGTATTTTCATACGTTTGTTTATTAATTATTTAACATCAAATTTATATACGCAGATATGTTTGTATTGTTCGCCCGGCATCAGTACAGTCGATGGGAATGACGGCTGGTTGGGACTATCAGGGAAATGTTGCGTTTCCAAAGCCTGTGAAGCGCGATGGTTATTAGGATCTGCTCCAGCGACTTGTTCTTAGTCTCCGGTAGTTTCAATGCGAAAAAGAAGCTGAACAACATCGCCACAGCAAAAAACAAATATATACGAATGCACTTTTTTAATCTATTAGTTTTCAAAATATGATATGTTTTGTTATGGTACTAGATCTCGACAACAAATATATGCATAATTCACACAACTGGTACGAACTGGTTTTATTTTTTTAATCATGTTTAATAACATAGACCAGATCGTACCAGCTTGATTCTTTAGAGGTATCTTTGCGCATCTAAAACAATAAGAATGAAAGTAAACGAATCAAAATACAAACTGGTAGTAAATCACGTAATAGATGGTATAAATAATAATACCTATAAAAAAGGCGACTGGATCCCCTCGATCAATGAATTCAGAAAGAATTACAACTTATCAAGAGATACGGTATTCGCCGGGTTAAGCGAGCTAAAATCGAAAGGTATCATCGATTCAAACCCTGGTGTCGGCTATTATGTAACCAGTACCCGCATCTCACATTCCCTGAATATCTTCCTGTTGTTTAACGAGTTCAATGAATTTAAGGAAGATATCTATAATTCATTTATGGAGTCGATTGGCAAAACCGCAACTGTGGATATTTATTTCCATAATTACAACCGGAAAGTGTTTGAGACACTGATCAACGAAGCTAATAACAAGTATACCACTTATATTATAATGTCCGGTAAATTTACAGGTATAGACCCTCTATTACAAAGTCTGTCCGGTGATGTATACCTGCTGGATCACTTCCACCCCGAACTGATCGGCAAATACTCGTCCGTATTCCAGAATTTTGAAAAAGACACATACGAGGCTCTGGTATTCGGATTACCATACATCCGAAAATACCAGCATATCATCATGGTTCAGAAAGAGGAGAAAGAACCTGTCGAACGATATAACGGTTTATGCACTTTCTGCAAAGACTACAGATATACACACGATTATATCTCTTCGGTAAAAGACAGGGAGATCAAACAAGGAGAGATTTATATGATCGTAAACGACCGGGATTTGGTAGATCTGCTAAAACAAGCCGAGAGACAGGACTTTACACCTGGCCAGGATTTTGGCATCATCTCCTACAACGACACTCCGCTTAAAGAGATACTGGCAGGTGGTATCACAACTTTATCCACTGATTTTAAACTGATGGGACAAACAATGGCTACGTTAATTAAAAAGAAAACGATCGAAACGATAGAGAATCCCTGGAGATTGAATGTCAGAAAATCGTTATAAAATCCATTCACACATAGCAGTTCAGCTACATCTCCAATTCTGAATTTACAGAAGAGGAGGTTCTTACCTTCTGTTTTGCAGATGCAGCCAGAGATACTTCAACATTAAAGACATATATACTTCAAAAAGAAGTATATATGTCATCTTGAACACTCAATTAATTAAATGATATTGCCAAAATTAAAAACTATTCCGAAAAAGTAAACGCCTGTTTTTTTATTCATATCCCATCCACAAGACCTCTCTAATTGATACTTCCTGTTACATTTTTTTAGCAAAAACATACAATTCCTCCAAAATAAAAGATACATTTGCAAACTAATTTCATGAAACGAACACACTATAATACAAAAAAACATGATGTACTGGCAAAAAGACATTGAAACCATGAGCCGTGCAGACCTGGAGAAATTCCAGTTGGAGCGGTTGAAACAAACGATTAAACACGCAGAAAATTCTCCTTTCTACAATAAGGTTTTCAAAGAAAAAGGGATTACTCCCGACAGTATCCAATCTTTGGAAGATTTACAGAAACTTCCTTTTACAACAAAAGACGACCTTCGTAATAATTACCCGTTCGGAATGGCAGCCATACCTATCAAAGATTGCGTACGCATCCATTCTTCCAGCGGAACCACCGGCAATCCGACCGTAGTATTACACTCCGCAAAAGACCTCGACCAGTGGGCGAACCAAGTGGCTCGCTGTATGTATATGGTAGGGATACGCGACACAGATGTTTTCCAGAATACCTCCGGTTATGGAATGTTTACCGGCGGGCTCGGCTTCCAATACGGAGCGGAGAAATTAGGAGCGCTGACTGTCCCCGCAGCAGCAGGAAATACCAAACGGCAGATTAAGTTTATCACAGATTTCGGTACCACCTGCCTGCATATTATTCCCAGCTATGCAACACGTCTGGCTGAAGTGATGTACGAAATGGGTATGGACCCGCGAAAAGACACTAAACTGCATACTGTCTGCATCGGTGCCGAACCGCATTCGGAAGAACAACGCCGTCGCATCGAGCAACTTTTGGGTGTAAAAGCATACAACTGCTTCGGAATGTCGGAAATGAACGGACCGGGTGTGGCTTTTGAATGCACTGAACAAAACGGGCTTCATATCTGGGAAGACAATGTAATTGTGGAAATCATAGACCCGAAAACACTCCTGCCTGTCAAGGAAGGAGAAGTGGGCGAACTGGTTCTTACCACAATCAACCGCGAAGCAATGCCACTTATCCGTTATCGTACCCGCGACCTGACATGTATCTTGCCGGGCGAATGCCCCTGCGGACGTACCCATAAGCGCCTGGCTCGTTTCAAAGGACGTAGCGACGATATGATTATCCTGAAAGGGGTTAACCTCTTCCCTATCCAGATTGAAAAGATACTGATGCAGTTCAAGGAACTGGGTAGCAACTACCTGATTACCCTCGAAACAATCGGAAACAGCGATGAAATGCTTATCGAAGTGGAACTGAGCGATTTGTTTACAGATGATTACTCTGTCCTTCAACGCCTGGCAAAAGATATCACCCGCCAACTGAAAGATGAGTTGCTGCTCACCCCGCGCCTGAAACTGGTTGCCAAAGGTTCCCTGCCCACTCAGGACGGAAAAGCAGTCCGTGTAAAAGACTTGCGTAAGCTCTCATAAATAATAAATTATTAAACCTATAAAATAAGCAGCTATGACAGTAAATCAGATTTCTATTTTCCTGGAAAACAAATATGGAAAACTTAGCGAGATTTTGGCTTTGCTTGCAGATGCAAACATACGTATAGTAGCAGCTACAATTGCAGACACTTCGGAATACGGTATCCTGCGTATCATTGTTAGCGACCCGCAAAAAGCATATAAAATACTGAAAAGTAATAACGTAAGTGCAAACCTGACGGATGTGCTTGCTATCTCGACCAATTCTTGTGCCGGTAGCTTTGCAGAGACCCTGTCTTACTTCACAAAAGCCGGCATCAGCATTGAATATATGTATTGTTTCTCCGTAAACGGAAAAGCAGTCCTTATTCTCCGTACCAACAACCGGGAAGCAGCGCGGGAGGTAATCCGCCGCCAGAACCTGGAATATATTTGCGAAAGCGATTTAATTAAATTATAACACACATACAAATGTTCGGAATAGAAGATCCCGGAATCTGGCTTGCTTATTTGTTAGCCTTCATTTGCCTGCTATATTCCATATGGTTCGGTATCACCCATTGGAATAAAGACGACGAAGACAGTACAAACTTGAAAAAGCCCGAAGAATGAGCACACTTACATTAGGAGTTATCGTAATTATCTACATGTTTGTCCTGGCATGGCTGGGATATCTCGGTTACAAACAGACCAAAAATGCCAGCGACTACCTGCTGGGGGGAAGAAAAGTCAACCCCATCATTATGGCACTGTCCTATGGGGCAACCTTTATCTCCGCTTCGGCAATTGTCGGATTCGGCGGAGTAGCCGCCACCTTCGGCATGGGCATACAATGGCTCTGCCTGTTGAACATGTTTATGGGGGTAGTCGTTGCATTTATCCTATTCGGGCGCAGAACCCGGAAAATAGGGGAAAAATACAATGCACGTACCTTTCCCCAGTTATTAGGGTTGCATTACAAATCACGCCCGATACAAATATTCATCGCAACCGTTATTTTTATCGGCATGCCACTTTATGCGGCAGTCGTAATGAAAGGCGGTGCGGTATTTATCGAGCAGATGTTTAATGTAGACTATCATTTTGCACTGCTTATCTTTACAATGATTGTTGCCGCCTATGTTATTACGGGAGGTATCAAAGGGGTGCTTTATACGGATGCATTACAGGCGGTTATCATGTTTGCCTGCATGTTGTTCCTGCTCTTCTGGTTCTTCCGGATAATGGACATGGGCTTTATCGAAGCAAACCGGAAACTTACGGAAATAGCCCCTCTCGTACCGGAACGTTTCAAAGAGCTGGGTCACCAGGGATGGACGGCAATGCCGGTTACCGGTTCTCCGCAATGGTACACATTGGTCAGCTCCCTGATATTGGGTGTAGGTATCGGTTGTTTGGCACAGCCACAGTTAGTGGTACGTTTCATGATGGTGGAAAGTACCAAGCAATTGAACCGTGGTGTATTAATCGGATGCGTTTTCCTGATTGTAACGGTAGGTGCCATTTACCACGTAGGCGCATTATCCAACCTGTTCTTCCTGAAAACGGAAGGTGTCGTAGCCTCCGAAGCGATCAAGGATATGGACAAAATCATCCCGCTGTTTATCAATCGTGCCATGCCGGAATGGTTCGGAGCCGTATTCATGTTATGTATCCTCTCGGCAAGTATGTCTACCCTGAGTGCACAATTCCATACGATGGGAGCTTCTTTCGGAGCCGACATGTTCCCGAAACTGGGACGCAATAAGAATCCGAATTCAACAATGGGTGTACGTATCGGCGTTTTATGTTCCATTCTGATAAGTTATATCATATGTTATACACTAAGTGCCGGCATTATTGCGCGCGGTACGGCATTATTTATGGGAATTTGCGCGGCAACTTTCCTGCCCAGTTATTTTTGTTCGCTTTTTTGGAAGAAAACAACCAAACAGGGAGCATTGGCAAGCCTGTGGGTAGGTGCACTGGCAAGTTTGTTTGCCATGCTGTTCCTGCACAAAGCGGAAGCCGGAGCAGTCGGATTATGTAATGCCCTGTTTGGGAAAACGGTACTGATCGATGTATACCCCTGGTATGCCATCGACCCGATCCTGTTTGCCCTGCCTTTGTCGGCTTTAAGTATTTACGTTATCAGCCTGATGACATGGAAAAAAGATTGATTCAGGCATAAAAATATACCAGTTTAACTATTCTTATTTGTAAGAATAGACTTTTTAACGGCAAATCTATTGACAATATGATATTTAACCTCTACATTTGTACTGTGGTTTTTTCATAATAGTATTAGATTTAAGGTTAACAAAGTTGGTTAGGGGTTGTCGTGAGACAGCCTTTAATTTTTTATATACCTTACTCCCCCGTCCTCTTTGCATAGAAACTTTGCAACTTCTCTTTATTTACCAGCACAATATCCCCGTTTTTGACTTTACGTTTCTTTAGAGGATAACCTTCTGGTGTAAAAATAGCTTCTGATTCGATCATTTGGTTTAACAGGTTTGCTGACAGCCCTAAACAAAGCCTAACAACCGATGATAACTTCAGCCCAAACTCAAAACGGGTTTGAATTTTGAATGCTACAAACGCATCTTCTGCATTCAGGATGTCATTAATCGAAATACCGTCATGCTGTATCTCATACTCTACGCTATCATAATCCAGTTCAACGTTGTTTTTCCGTCCTATTTCAGAAGAAAAAGCATACTCCCGGGAAAGGTCTTCATCATTTTCCGAAAACTTCAAGAACAACTCTTTTTTAATCAGCTCGGGTTTCGTACGAGATAAAATCGTCAAGTTGTATGTACTGTCACATTCCGCACATCTATAAATCAGCCATACATCAATGTTCCTTTTTTGTGCATTCATCCTGAATTTGTTGCTACAATAGAATCTATTGCTACTACAGTGATTACATTTTCTTTTTAAGGCAGGAGTATTTTTTACTTTTATCTCCCATATATATTCAGTTCTCATTATATATACTGTGTTTAAAGGTTTTATTCGGATTCACAGCATTACAACTTATGACAAACGATAAAGTCGCCACAAACAACAATAGCAAATGCCTACGTCCTAAAAAAGGCAATACTGTGAATAAAAAATTGAAATAAGAAACCGGTTCAAGCAGGACTACCCGAACGAAAGAATCATTAGCCTGTGGTTAATGAGGCTAATATTAAACCAGTATAAATTTAAGAATGGCTCCCAAAACGTGAATATTTAGAATTTCCGGACAAAGATAATTCTTAAAAAACTATATAGATTTGAGATTAGGGCTTTGTATCTTAGATGTTGAAAATAAACCGCAACACTCATTTTTTTTAGAACAAGTTAAGCATGTTTCAGTATAAGTTACTTTCCAATCAGAGATTGATTTCTTTGCAAATTTGTATAATGAGGGCTTTAATAGGCAAAGAGGTATGTTAAAAATAGAGACACTCAGTTTCCACTCTGCTAAATTTATGATAGCTTTTTCAAGTTCCATTTGATAATCAACTGGATCAATCCAAATTCTATTATGATTTTTAATAGAATAACCCGTATCCTCTAGTCCCATAAAAGATATATATGCAACAAATGGTAAGTTTTTCCAGATAAATTCAGACAGTTGTGGAAGTCTCTGATAATTCATTTTATTAATAACAATTCGTAGCTCTATATCTGCTCCAATATTTGCAAGGTTATATAACCCTTTCATTGTTTCCACATACGAACCTTTTATTTGAGTTATTGCATCATGCTCTACCGAAAAGTCTGAATGCAACGGAATGCCGAATAAAAGATTAGAAGATTCGATAAACATCCTTGTGTATTGGATATTAGAAAATGCCCTCCCATTAGTCAGTATATGTATTAAACTATCAGGATAACGAAGTTCTATATATTTGATCAAATGTACTAATTTTTCATGTAGTAAAGTAGGTTCTCCACCTGTAATCCCAATATTTGTTAACCCATCAGGGGCTTTATCTATCAATTTGACATTTCTCTCAAAAAAGAAATCTATATCATCTCTATTCAATGGTGGCTGTGCACACATTAAGCATCTATTGTTACATTGAGAGGTAACAAATAGCGAGTTATCGTTGGAATTTATATCAAAATCCATTTTCATTTTTATTAATCCATTGTTTGAAAATTGGCATAACTCTATCATATTCATTCTGAATTAAATAAAATAGATAGGTGATAATAGCTTTATGCTTTTTACAAAAAGAGGAAGTAGGACGAAAACCATACATATCATTTTGAGTTGAGTGATTTCGTACAGGATCAGCACCACAATAAGACTGAAATGCACAATCAGAACATCCTGCAATAAACTCGGTTCCCCAAATTAAGGCAATCTGCTGAGCTTTTTCACCATAGAATAAATTTTCATACTTATCAGTAATGTGTCCTAGTCTAAATGTGTAATCATGATATTCTGCTAACATCCTTGATTCGTCAGACGCATATACATAACCATCATAATTGTAAACGACTACACTATTTATTATTCCCGCAGGAGATTGTAAATCAACAAATCCAGTAGTAAAAGGAGTAAGTATCTTACGTAATAGTATAGCTGTAAACTCTTCTACAAAAAAGTCTCCTCGGATATTAATATCAATAATATAGTTTAATGCCAATTTATAGAAAGTTATAAAATTGTCAAAATACAAATCCCAATTTGTGTTATCAAGGGCTAGGCCATAAGGGTTCAAAGGACGAAGAAATATATTATTAAAACCATTTGATAAATAATTGTCAATAATTTCTTTAGGATAATTTAACGACAATTCCGATGTAGTCATTAGTGCCGAGACTCTATCTGTTCCTAAATAATCTCTAGCTTTACTTATACCTTCTATTACACGCTTATAACTATCTATTTTTCCTCTGTTATGATTATGAATAAAAGCTGGACCATCTAAAGATGTTGAAATAAGTATATCATACTCTTTACATAGGCATAATATTTCTTCTGTTAGATTTATAGAGTTTGTACATAAAACATATGTTATCTGCTTTTTATACGTTTGGTTTAGTTCTGTTGTTCTTTTTACGGCCTTTTGTAATAATTGGAATGGTAAAGACGGTTCCCCTCCTTGAAATTCCATTGTGATATAACGAGATGGACTCTGAAACATTAATTCTATGGCTTTAAAAAGATAACCTTCTTTCATATCATAAATGGCTTCGTTACTTTCTTTACTAGAAGCTTGACAATAAATACAATTTTGATTACATCTTAAGGTTAGAACAAAAATGTGTAATGATGTAAATGAATCGAGAAAGGATTTTTTAGTCCTAAGCCTCGTTGCTATATTATCGATTAATTCAGGTATAGGACTCTCTGAAATAAAAAAGTTAGAAATTAAGTCCTTGTATATATCTTCTTGACTTTTAAGTAATCGATTAATAATTCTCTCTACTGTACCCATTGGGACAAAAATAAAATCCCCCAACTCATTTACCAGTAGTTCTTGTTTTCCAATTCTTTCAAATCGAAATGGCAATAAATAATAGTGATTTATCATTTTAGGAGTATATTAAAATCTTCAAAATCATCATTATTAGCAAAAGCTTTTATATATAAGATATTACGAATATCTTTAGTTTCATGTATAATTAAATCCCTGTTTTTATAATCTATTAAGTCTTGATTGAATTTACAGGTCACATATTCAAATGTATAAGAGCCATTTGTATTAGGTTTAAGTTCTAAAGTCACTTCATATACACTATCACTCTTTTTATTCCAATAAATAATAAAAGATTCTACATACCAATACAATGCTTTTGTTATTACACTTTCACTAAAGATCGATGTGTCGATTGTAAAACAAAATATATTCTCTGATTTTAATTCCGCATTAATCATAATTGAAATTTATTTTTTCAAGAAATAAACAGTTTGAGTTTCTACAATACCATCTGCATCTATCCCTATTGACTTTTGAAATTTAATTACAGCATTTTCCGTCTCTTCATCAAAGATAGAATCACCTTTAAGTAGATTTCCAGGCAAGTACCCTTTATCTATCAAGATATTTTTAAGTTGTGTCACATCATGTCCTTGCATTTGTTTTTTAAGAACTCGATCACCCAAATTGTATTTAGAGGAATTGACATTTGCTATTTCATTATTCATTTGCTCTATACGTTTATTTATTGCTTCAATTGTTCTTTGTCCTACAATACCATCCACTGTCTGGTAATGGTATTGTTGAAACTTTCTAATAGCATTCTCCAATTTGATAGAATATATGACATCTCCTAAATAGTTTTTTTCTATATCCGATTCTGTTATATACCTTATTTTAAGTAATTTATTAGCTAACTCAGCAACATCTTTACCAGAAACCCCACTAATAATACTTCTTTCTCCCAATGAGTAAGTAGTTTTTGTATAAGTGCTTGCATTAGTTTTAGATGTTGAAGTGCTAGAACTTATAGAAGTAGAAGAACCGCTATAGCTTCCATAACTACTTGATCTATGCGAAGAATGAGATCTGTGTGAAGAGTGTGAACGGTGGCTTCTATGACCTGCAATCAAATATGAATTATCATTATGGATTTTAAGTATATATTTCTGAGAAAGGTCATTTTTTTTCCCCTGCTCTATATTATTGTTATCATTGCTTATTTTGGAAAGATCATAGGATATAGCATTAGCTTCATTAGAAGAAGCTAATGAAGCTAATGAAGTCAAAAAAATGCCCTTCAAAAATTTCTCGAATTTCGTTTTCATACATGTAATAATAATTAGCCGATACTTAATTGTACAAATATATATAATATAGTTGAAAATTTTAAATTTATAGATAAATGAATTTTGGGTAAGAAAATAATAGAAAACTAATGCAACTGAACGACAAACAAATAAAAGTTATGCACGATTAAGATTTTTGATAGAAAAATGGCATATTAATATGGTAGAAGCAATGTAGATATTTTACAACTCTGATACTTTCGAGTGTCTTTCCAACCCGACAACCGATTTGTTTTATCAAAATACAGGTTATGTTTACAATTTTTCCGTAAAAGAATTGTAAACATATACGATAGCTTAGAGTATACATTCAGCCTTCAGCATCGAGATTATAAAAAGTGATAATAGGAATATCAATCATTTTTCAACTAAATTCATATCTTTGTCCTAAACTTATTCTCAAATGATTATCCGGCTTATATTCTTATTCTTACTAATTTTGTGCAGTTGCAGCAGTTCCCATAAAGAAGGGGAACAGATACGCGTTTCCATCCTTCGCGGGCCATCGGCCATTGCATTTGCCGGATGGATGGAAAATCCTCCGGTGATAAACGGAAAACCGCTCGATATACAGGTAATAGATGCGCCGGACAAGATACAGGCTTTGCTTGTAAAAGGGGAAACGGATATTGCAGCCCTTCCCATGATTAGTGCAGCCAACCTTTACAACAGAGGCATATCCTTCCACCTGCTGGGATGTCCGGTATGGGGTACGCTTTATATGACAGGACGGCAAACTTATGAGGGAAATAAAGCCCCGAAACCGGAATTATACCTGTTCGGCGCAGGAACGACACCGGATATACTTACCCGGTATTACCTGCAACAAAACCGGTTGGATTATAAGCTAAACTACACATTTTCTTCTGCCCCCGAAATCCTGCAAGGTTTGCTTGCCGGAAAAATAGAAACAGCCGTTTTAGGAGAACCGTTCCTCAGCATGGCGCTCAGAAAAGACAGTACATTACGGATATTAGCCGATTTAAATAACCGGGGAGGCGCTTCACCGGGATTCCCGCAGACAGCCATTGTCTGTTCCCCTGCGTTGGCTGACAAAAGCAGTACAATAGACAGCCTGTTGCAAGTTTCCTGCCGCTTTGCCACGGAACACCCGGAAGAAGCCATCCGCATATTGGAAAAACAAGGCATATTCAAACCGGGCATGCTTACCCCCGAAGGCATCGAACGTTGTCGTATCCATTACCAATCAGCGTCGGAAGCAAAAGGCAACATTGCCGCTTTCCTGCAACTGATAGAGAGTTATGAACCTAAAGCCCTGAACGGAAAACTTCCGGACGGACGTTTTTATAACTAAGCAAACAATGAAAAAAAGCCTGCTCACATTACTATCCATCGGGATACTACTACTGCTCTGGCAATTATTCGCCCTGACGGTGGATTTGCCGGAACTGGTTCCGTCTATCCCGAAATTAGTGGGAACACTTGCCGGATTATTTACCTCCGCAACGTTCTACCAGTCGGTTGCAGCAACCGTCGCGCGTGGAATCGGCGGTATGCTGATATCACTGGCAGCGGCTATCTGCATGGCTTATTTGTTCAGCAGGAAAGAATGGCTATATGAACTTTTCCGCCCGATGCTGGCAATCATGCGTTCCATCCCGGTTATCTCCTTTATCTTATTGGCCTTGATTTTCCTTAATCCGGAAAATATCCCCCTTATCATCGCTTTCCTGACCATGTTCCCGCTACTGACGGAAAACCTGACCAAGGGTATCCGCAACCAACGGAAAGAATACATGATAATGGCCCGTACTTTCCAAATCGGCCGATGGAACCGGATTACACAAATCATTTACCCCCAATTGAAACCGTTCCTGTACAGCGGACTTGCTTCGGCAGCAGGATTCGGTTGGCGCGCCATCATTATGGGAGAAGTATTAGCGCAATGCAACCTCGGTATCGGGGGAGAAATGAAACGGGCACAGACCTTTATTGCCGTCCCCGAACTGATGGCATGGACCATCGTCGCTATCCTCGTCAGCTTCCTGTTCGACAAAGGGATTGCCCGCCTCGGACAAATGCCCGTAGGCATCTCTTATACCTCCAAAGAAAAAGAGATGCCCCCGCCTATGCCTGTCGGCGATATCCGCATAAAAGACCTCTCCTTCCAATACGGGGACAAACCGATCCTCTCCCATTTCAATTATCAATTCAAGCAAGGACATATATACGGCATTACGGCTCCTTCCGGTACAGGCAAAACTACTTTGCTGCAACTGATAGGCCATATCCTGCATCCCCTCCAGGGAAAGATTGAAATGAATAACTGCGGCGGTATTGCCACCGTATTCCAGGAACCGGAGTTGCTGAACCATTTAACGGTAGCCGAAAATATCGCTTTGCCACTGGCGGCAGTTACCGGCAAAGAGAAAGCGCTTGCACTGGCAACCGGCATACTGGAAAAAATGGAAATGGAGACGTATGGGGAACGTTTTCCCGGAGAGCTCAGCTTCGGACAACAGCAACGGGTGGCGATGGCACGTGCCTTAATCTATCCCTCCTCCCTATTATTGATGGACGAGCCCTTCAAAGGTATCGACGAAGCCCTTTGCCGCCGGATTATCGGGCGTATCCGCCAACGGCAATCCGAAAGCGGGCAGACTGTTTTATTTACGTCCCATAATCCGGAAGAACTTCAACTGCTGGCAGACGAAACAGTCCGCCTGAAAACAGATTAAACCGTTTTCATCGGATTACAAGGGATACGAAACCAGAATGTAGAACCTTTGCCCGGCTCCGAATCCACGCCTATCTCCCCGCGCAACATCGTTATAATGGTCTTGCAGATGGAAAGTCCCAGCCCCGTTCCCTGCTTAAAGTTATTCAACTTGACAAACCGGTCGAATATGGCGGCTTGTTTATCCTTCTCTATGCCGCACCCCGAATCCGAGACATAAACATAAATGCCATTATCCATGACTTTATAGCCAAAACGGATAGAACCGCTCGAAGTAAATTTTATTGCATTGGAAAGAAAGTTCACCAATACCTGCGTGAACCGGGTCTTTTCAGAAACAATGGTATAATTATTTCCATCGTTCTCGAATATAACGTTTACACCACTGTCTACACGAAGAGCGAAAGCTTGTTGCTGGGTCTGGAAAACATCATTCAAGCGGAATGCCGTATACAGAAATTCCAGCTTGCCGGATTCTATCTTGGATATATCGAGGATATCCCCTATCAATTGCAGCAAAAACTCATTGCTCGACTGGATAATATTCAGGTATTCCTGTTTCTCATCTTCCGTTTCGGCCTGTGCCAAAAGAGTGGAGAAACCGACAATGGCATTTAGCGGCGTACGGATTTCATGGCTCATATTCGCAATAAAAGACGATTTCATCCGGTCGCTCTCTTCGGCAAGGCGTTTGGCACGGATATCTTCCTCATGGCGTTTATCCGCCGTAATATCACGCAAAATACCGATCGCTTTCGCCGGCTTGCCGTCGGGACCGTATTCAAGGACTTCCCCTATTTTTTCCAGCCAGACATATTCATCGGAAAAATAATGGCAAAGAAAACTCAAACGTATCGTTTCCACCTCTCCCCGGGCAAATGCGCTGGTAATATCCCTGTACATTTGTTGATGATTCGGATGTATCTTTTCCGTAAAACTTTCGTGTGTAATGAACGTATTGACCAATCCCCCGTCTTTCACATAAGAAAGCTCGGCTGTTTCGTCTACCACATCCCATATCCACGGGTAGATTTTTCCCGCCTGGCACGACATGGCTAAACGTTTATTGTTCTCCCGTTGCTCTTCCTCATAGAGCCTTTGCTGGGTAATATCCCACGAGATACCCAACAAATAAGGACTTTTTCCTTCACGGGGAACCAGGATTTTCATCGTATCCATATAGCGGATTATACCTTTCGGATCGACCATTTGCTCGACAAAACGTTGCATTTCCCCGGACTTGACCACCTTTTCATCCATATCCCGGAATGCTTGTGCAACAACCGGGTCCAGAAACAGGTCGAAATCAGTTTTCCCTACTATTTCTTCATGGTGTCTTCCATAAAGGAGCTTCATCATCGGACTTGAATAGACATACCGGAAATCATTTCCGCTATCCTTCACAAAAAGATACAAAGGGATAGATTCTACTATATTTTCCAAAAGCCCGGACAAATCTTTGTAATCTCGTTCCAAAGATTGTTCTGCAGAGTGTTTATTTGCCATGATATTTATATGTTATCGCCACAAAAGTCTTTAAAATAAATGAAAGAAACAAATATTTTAATCCAAAGAAACCGACCTGGAAAACTAAATAAAAAGCCAAACGATTATCTTTGTACCTCAAATTGAAAAATATAGATATGGCAACATCATTCCATACACTGGTTTCACAAGTATTAAATATTCCTGCGGGACAAGTGGAAAAAACGATCGGCCTGCTGAACGAAGGGGCGACCATCCCTTTTATTAGCCGTTATAGAAAAGAAGTAACAGGTGGCCTGGACGAAGTCCAGATAGGAAACATTAAAGACCAACTGGACAAATTTACCGAACTGAAAAAGCGTAAGGAAACGATCCTTTCCTCCATAGAAGAACAGGGAAAACTATCCCCTGAACTGAAAAAACGTATCGAAGCATCATGGGACAGCACGGAAATAGAAGACCTCTATCTCCCCTATAAGCCCAAACGGGTTACCAAGGCGGAAATTGCCCGGAAGAAAGGGCTCGAACCGCTTGCCAAGGTGGTAATGATGCAGAACGAGCCGAACCTGATGGCACGTGCTAAAGCCTTTATCCAAGGGGAAGTAAAGAGCATGGAAGAAGCGTTGCAGGGCGCCCGCGACATCATTGCCGAATGGGTAAACGAAAATGAGGAAGCTCGTAATATCGTCCGTAATTCTTTCTCGCATACCGCCATTATTACAGCTAAAATCATCAAAGGCAAGGAAGAAGAAGGCGCCAAATACAGGGATTATTTCGACTTCAGCGAACCGCTGAAACGCATCTCGTCCCACCGCCTGCTGGCTCTTCGCCGCGGGGAGGCGGAAGGTATACTACGCGTCAGCATTTCGCCGGATGCGGACACCTGTATGGACCGATTGAAACGCCGTTTTGTCCGCAACCGGAACGAAGCCTCCGAACAGGTTTCCGATGCTGTAGACGACTCCTTCAAACGCCTGTTGAAGCCTTCCATCGAAACAGAATTTTCCAACCTGAGCAAAACGAAAGCGGATGAAGAAGCCATCCGTGTCTTTGCCGGCAACCTCCGCCAACTCCTGATGGCTCCCCCTTTGGGGCAAAAACGGGTATTGGGGGTAGACCCGGGCTACCGCACAGGTTGTAAACTGGTTTGCCTGGATGCACAAGGGGCTTTGCTACATAATGAAACCGTCTATCCGCATCCGCCGCAGAACGAGAAAAGCAAATCCGCTGCCAAAGTATCGCAACTGGTATCCACCTATGCCATCGAAGCGATTGCTATCGGCAACGGTACGGCGAGCCGCGAAACGGAAGAATTTATTACGAATATACGTTACGACCGGAAAGTGCAGGTTTTCGTAGTCAGCGAAAACGGCGCATCCATCTATTCCGCCTCCAAGATTGCAAGGGATGAATTTCCGGAATACGACGTCACGGTAAGAGGTGCGGTAAGCATCGGACGCCGCCTGATGGACCCGCTTGCCGAACTGGTGAAGATTGACCCCAAAAGCATTGGCGTAGGGCAATACCAACACGATGTAGACCAGTCCGCACTGAAAAAGAGCCTCGACCAGACGGTGGAAAGCTGCGTGAACCTGGTCGGGGTAAATGTTAATACGGCAAGCAAGAACCTGCTGACCTATATCTCCGGCTTAGGCCCTGCCCTGGCTCAGAATATCGTGGATTACCGTACCGAACACGGCCCTTTCCAGTCGCGCCGGGAATTACTGAAAGTACCCCGTATGGGCGAAAAGGCCTTCGAACAGAGTGCAGGCTTCCTTCGCATACAGGCCGGCAAGAATCCGCTGGACAACTCCGCCGTCCATCCCGAAAGCTACCCAATTGTCGAAAAGATGGCGAAAGATTTGAATTGTACGGTTTCCGATTTGATAGCAAACAAGGAGCTAAAGAAGAAACTGGATTTGAAGAAATACATTACCGATACAACGGGAATGCCTACCTTACTGGACATTATGGAAGAACTGGACAAACCGGGACGGGACCCGCGCCAGGCGATCCAGGTATTTTCTTTCGACCCGACAGTGAAAACCATCGGGGATTTGAAAGAAGGACAAGTCCTGCCGGGTATAGTGACGAACATTACCAATTTCGGTTGTTTTGTCGATGTGGGCATTAAAGAAAACGGGCTGGTTCATATTTCCGAGCTTGCCGACCGCTTTGTCAGCGACCCTACGGAAATCGTATCTATCCACCAGCATGTAAAAGTAAAAGTTCTGAGTGTGGACCTTGCCCGCAAGCGGGTACAACTCACAATGAAAGGAATATAAAAATGAAGATTAGCAAGACGAATGTGGCACGCCTGTTGGATAAAGCAAAAGTTGCTTACCAACTGGTACCCTACGAAGTAGATGAAAACGACCTGAGCGCCACACATGTTGCCGAACAGCTAGGCGAAGATGTGGCACAGGTTTTCAAAACATTGATTTTGCATGGCGACAAAAGCGGATATTTTGTCTGTGTCATTCCCGGAGCGGAAGAGGTAAACCTGAAAAAGGCGGCAAAAGTTTCGGGAAACAAAAGCTGTGAAATGATTCCGGTAAAAGAACTGCTGCCTCTGACCGGTTACATCCGGGGCGGCTGCTCTCCTATCGGGATGAAAAAGCATTTCCCGACATATATCCATCCTACAGCCGAAACATTCGACAAAATCTACGTCAGCGCCGGGCAACGGGGGCTGCAAATACAAATTGCGCCTGCCGACTTGATACGGGAAACACGTGCGACCGTTGCAGAACTGACCGGCGAGTAAGTGTTAAAAAATGTTAGTAGCGATAGTAATTTGAATTAGTACCGCTACTAATTTAATTTACTACCGCTACTAATTTGAAAAAGAAGCAAAGGAAACAAATCTATATTCATTGCATATTTTGCGGAGATTAGCGCCTGTATTCTCCGCAAAACATTTATAAAACTAATTCATAGTTGGTACTTCGTCCCCCTTCATCCGTTTTACGCAATACATTTTTAGTTATTAAATCCTGTATATCACGTAACGCCGTATCAGGAGAACATTTAGTAATCTTTCCCCATTTAGAAGAAGTCAGCTTTCCGTCGAAGCCATCCCAAAGCATATTTACCATCCTGATTTGCCGTTCATTCATTGAAACGGACCGATACTTATCCCAAAAAGCTGCTTTTTGCAAAACCCTACTAACAGATTGCTCCGTATCAAGCAATGCAGCTTCCAGACAATCCAGAAACCATTCAAGCCAAGCAGTTATATCTAAACTACCTTTTTGGGTTTTTTCCAATATATCATAGTAACCTTTACGCTGTTTACGTATCTCTGCAGACATACTATAAAAGCGATGCGGCATTTCGTCCGCACGAGCCAAAAACAAATCGGTTATCGTTCTGGATATTCGTCCATTTCCATCATCAAACGGATGAATAGTAACAAACCATAAGTGAGCTATAGCTGCCTTTAACACTGGGTCTATCTTTTGATTGTTATTTACCCAAGCTAAAAACAAATCCATTTGATAAGGTATATTATCCGAATCAGGTGCCTGATAATGTATTTTTTCTTTTCCCATTGCTCCCGATATAACCTGCATCGGTTCTGCTCCCTGCCGCCAATCGGCAACCATTATTTTATAGGCTCCGCTTCGTCCTGTAGGAAATAGAGCAGCGTGCCAATTAAAAAGACGTTCATCCGTTAATGGTTGCTTATAGTTTTGTGTAGCATCCAACATCACCTGTACCACTCCGTCCACATATCGATCTGCTTCAGGTAATCCTTCTATCTCTATACCTAAATGACGAGCGATAGAAGAACGTACTTGATCTACATTTAATATTTCCCCTTCTATTTCAGATGATTTTGTAATATCAGCCGTTAATGCATTAAGCATGGCATTGTTTTTCAAATCAAAGCCAAGCACACTCATTTTACCCACAAGTTTACCTTGCAAACTCCGAACTCTACCCAGCTTATAGGATAACATTGCATTATCCCAAGTAAAATCAGGCCAGCCTTTTTGTTGCCAGATATAAATCATATTTATTTTCTCCGTATTTTATGCGGTAAATATATATTTTTTTCTTGTTCAACACAATTATATTCGTTGAATTCATCCCCTTAGAAAGTACATTAGATACAAAACAAAAACTCCCCGGATAACGGTTTGCTGAAGCATAGCCATTATCCGGGGAGTTGTATCTAATCTATTTAATTATCAGAAATTGCGGAAAGTATACGTCTTGTCTCCCGAAGTCAGGATAAGTCTTTTTGAAGTTACTTCGTCAATCGTGAAAACCCGCTTGGTAGAAGTCCAGTCTGTATACGGCAACAGGTTTTTATCCAGTATTTCCAACTCGATCTTGTTCTCTCCTATAACATCGTTAAAACCATCGGAAACACGGCTTGCACCTGTATTCTCATTATATATCTGGTACTGGAACAATCCATGCTGGAAATTATAATAGATCGTATCTACCTTTTCTACCGTACCGTTCGTATTAATCTCCTGCATCTGCCATTTACCGTATAATTTATCACGCTCATCCTTGCTACAGGAGGAAACAAACAGGAGTGCACACACTGCTATAATCAAATTTCTAATCATATTCTTTATTCTTAAACAGGCGTCAAAGGAAAGAATTTATTTTGAATGTCGCAAATTAAAGCCTTCTAATCTTCCTCCGGCGCCTGTTCTCCGGTTATAGCATCCCCTTTGTACTGGGCAATTCGTATTTATAAATATCCCGTCGTATTGCCATTTTGATAGAACGGGCAAGAGCCTTAAAAATACCTTCTATCTTATGGTGCTCGTTCGTGCCTTCCGCTTTAATATTCAGGTTCATACGGGCGGCATCGCTCAGGCTCTTGAAGAAATGCAGGAACATCTCGGTTGGCATATCCCCTACTTTTTCCCGATGGAACTCGGCATCCCATACCAGCCAGGGACGTCCTCCGAAATCGAGGGCCACACTACAGAGGCAGTCGTCCATCGGCAAGGCATACCCGTAGCGTTCTATGCCGAGTTTGTCTCCCAGCGCTTTCAGCAAGGCTTCGCCAAGGGCAATCGCCGTATCTTCAATCGTATGGTGTTCGTCCACTTCCAAATCGCCTTTTACACGGATTGTAAGGTCTATGCCCGAATGCTTGCCTATCTGGTCGAGCATATGGTCGAAAAAGCCCAATCCGGTCGAGATTTCAGTTGTGCCATGCCCATCCAGGTTTACTTCCACATAGATATCCGTCTCTTTGGTAGTCCGTTGCACTACGGCACGGCGTTCGCCCGCAAAAAGAAATTCGGTTACTTTGTCCCAATCCTCCGTAACCAGTACGGGGGAAAGTGCCGGATTTTCGGCTAAAAGCTGGCGGGCTTCGTCATCCATCGGACGCAGCCAGATAGCTTTCGCTCCCAAATTGGCAGCCAGTTGCATATCGGTCAGGCGGTCGCCGATTACATAGCTTCCCGCCAGGTCGTAAGTTCCGGAAAGGTATTTCCCTAACATACCCGTACGGGGTTTGCGGTTCGGGGAATTATCTTCCGGGAAAGAACGGTCTATCAGGATATCGTCGAATACAATCCCTTCGCCTTCCAATGCTTTCAACATCTTATTATGGGCCGGCCAGAAGGTTTCTTCCGGAAAGGAAGAGGTACCCAGGCCATCCTGGTTGGTTACCATAACAAACTCGAAATCCAACTGTTTGCGGATAAAATACAGGTTACGGAATACCTTCGGATAAAATTCCAGTTTTTCCAGGCTATCCAGTTGGTAATCGACAGGCGGCTCGATAACCAATGTACCGTCGCGATCTATAAATAACGCTCTTTTCATACCTTATATCGTTTCTAAAACAGCCAATAACGCTTGGTTCTCTTCCGGCGTACCGACGGTGATACGAAGGCATCCGTTGCAGAGCGTCACATTGGTACGGTTACGCACAATCACCCCTTTATTTACCAGCAGGTCGTAAATGCCGTTGGCATCCCCCACATCTACCAGAATAAAATTGGCGTCGGTAGGATACATCTTCTTCACGCAAGCCAATCCCGACAATACGGATTGCAGGCGCGCACGTTCGGAAAGGATGGCATCCAACTGCTCTTTCATCCGGTCTGCATGGTTCAGAATGTCGAGCGCCTGTGCCTGCGTCAGCATATTCACATTGTAAGGGTATTTTATCTTATTCAGGATAAAGATAATTTCGGGGGATGCAAATGCCATCCCCATACGGATACCGGCGGCACCCCATGCTTTCGACAAGGTCTGAAGCACAATCAGATTAGGGAACCTGTCCAGTTCGGAAAGGAACGACGGTTCGGCCGAGAAATCGATATAGGCTTCGTCAATCACGACAATTCCTTGGAATGTATTCAGGATACGGTACAGTTTTTCACGCTCCAGGCTATTGCCGGTCGGGTTGTTCGGCGAACAGAGGTAAATTACTTTTGTCCGTTCGTCCACAGCCTGTAAAAGGCGGTCTGTATCCAGGTTAAAGGATTTATCCAGTTCCACTTTGCAGAACTCCACATTATTCACTTCCGCAGCGACTTCGTACATACCGTAGGAAGGGGCGATGCTGACGATACGGTCTGCTGCCGGCTCACAAAAAGCACGGATAACGAGGTCTATCGGCTCATCACTTCCGTTCCCGAGGAAGATGGATTTAACAGCCACTCCTTTCAGTTCGGCAATGCGCTCTTTCAGCTTCCACTGCATCGGGTCGGGATAGCGGTTGTAAGGGGTATTATAGGGGTTCTCGTTTGCATCCAGGAAAACGGAGGCGGAACCGTGGTATTCGTCTCTTGCCGACGAATAAGGCTTCATATTCCAAACATTCGGCCTTACTAATTCTTTTAAGTCTTTCATAATGTCTTCAATCTGATTGTTACTGCATTCCGGTGTGCTTCCAATTGCTCGTTTGCCGCCATAATGCGGATGGTATCGCCTAACTGCCGGATACCGTCGGCAGTGATTTCCTGAAAGGTGATTTTCTTAATGAAACTATCCAGATTCACACCGCTATAGGCTTTTGCATAGCCGTTGGTCGGCAGGGTGTGGTTCGTACCGGAAGCATAATCGCCGGCACTTTCCGGGGTATACGGCCCCATAAAGACGCTGCCTGCATTTTCCACCTGTCCGGCTATCGCCGTGTAGTCCGTTGTCTGGATAATCAGGTGTTCAGGAGCGTACAGGTTGGTGAAGTCTATCACTTCCTGACGGTCTTTCAGGACAATGATACGGCTGTGTTTCAATGCTTTTTCCGTAATCTCCTGACGGGGCAGGCGGGCTACCTGTTCCTGGATAGCAAGGATTACTTTGCCTACAATGCCTTCGGAGGCTGTAACCAGCATTGCCTGGCTGTCGGCTCCATGCTCGGCCTGCGACAAGAAATCGGCTGCTATAAATTCAGGATTGGCGGATTCGTCGGCTATCACTTCCACTTCGGAAGGGCCTGCCGGCATATCGATTGCCACGTCTTTCAGGCTGACCAATTGCTTGGCGGCTGTAACGTACTGGTTTCCGGGACCGAATATTTTATATACTTTCGGTACGGATTGCGTTCCGTAAGCCATTGCAGCAATGGCTTGTATCCCTCCTATCTTAAAGATTTTATTTACCCCTGCGGTTTCAGCGGCAAACAGGATGGCAGGATGCACATTTCCGTTTTTATCGGGTGGCGTGCACAATACGATTTCCTTGCAACCGGCAATACGTGCAGGTACAGCCAGCATCAATACGGTCGAGAACAAAGGGGCTGTTCCCCCCGGAATATACAGGCCTACCTTTTCGATAGCTACCGCTTTCTGCCAGCAGGTAACGCCTGCGGTTGTTTCCACCTTCTTTCCGGTAAAACGCTGGGAGGCATGGAATGTCTCTATATTATTTTTTGCGTTACGGATCGCCTCTTTCAGGTCTTCACTGACCAGGGCGCGTGCAGCTATAATCTCTTCTTCCGATACTTGAAGCGAACCGAAGGTTGCCGGATTTATCTTATCGAACTTTTCTTCATAACGCATAACGGCTGCATCCCCTTCCATACGTACTTCATTGAGCACGGTGCGGACAGTATCGAACAGGGTGCTGACATCCAATGCCGGACGTTCAGCCAACGCAGCCCATTCTTCTCTTAACGGATATTTTATTACTTCCATATTTATTCAGTTGACAGTTGACAAGTGACAGTTGACAGTTTGGCTTCGCGCCCGGTTAACAGCCCGGCTGAAAGCCGGAATAACTGTCAACTGTCACTTGTCAACTGTCAATTATTTAGAGTATCATTTTTTCAATCGGGATAACCAGGATGCCTTCGGCTCCTAAGGATTTCAGTTTGCCGATGATTTCCCAGAAGTGTTTTTCTGCAATTACGGATTGGACGGAAACCCAGTTCTCGTCGGCAAGCGGGGTGATTGTGGGGCTTTTCATACCGGGGAGGACTTCTGTTATTTCTTTTACTTTGTCCTTCGGGGCATTCAGCAGGACGTATTTCTTTCCTTCTGCTTCCTGGATGGATTCGAAACGGAACAACAGTTCGTCCAGAATCGATTGTTTTTCTTCGGACAGATTGTTGTTGGCAATCAGCAAGGCTTCACTCTGCATGATGACTTCCACCTCTTTCAACTGGTTGCTCACCAGTGTGCTGCCAGAGCTTACAATATCGAAGATGGCGTCGGCAAGGCCGATACCCGGTGCTATCTCTACCGAACCGCTGATTACGTGCAGGTCTGCTTTCACTCCCTTTTCTTTAAGGTAGGATTTCAGGATTTCGGGATAAGAGGTTGCGATTGTCTTTCCTTCGAACCATTGTACACCCTGATAGTCTTCATCTTTAGGAATGGCAAGGGACAGGCGGCATTTACTGAAACCCAGACGTTTTACCAATTTGGCTTCCTGCCCTTTTTCCACATATTCGTTTTCTCCTACGATACCTATATCAGCTACGCCATTGGCTACAGACTGAGGGATATCGTCATCACGCAGGAATAATACTTCAACGGGAAATCCTTTTGCTGAAAGGAGCAAAATACGTTTTCCCCTGTTTAGTTTTATACCGGCTTCTTCGAGAAGAAGCATTGTTTCATCATAAAGACGACCTTTTGATTGTACTGCAATTCGTAACATGCTATTATTTTTTTTTAAATGTTGACAATTGGTAATTGAGAGTTGACCGTTTGGAAATAAAAAAAGGCTCACCGCGAACGGTAAGCCTTCATTATATATCCTTGTGTATCCTACATACCCAACAGCCCACCGAACTAACGCCCGTTGCAATGATGATGGTGATGTAGTGTTATTCTTCTCATTTGTTTTATTATTACGCCGCAAAGTTACAATAATAATTGAATTAGCAAGTATTTCTATCAAAAGATTACAAAAAACCGCTATTTTTTTCTTAAGATGCTAATTTAAGGCCGATAATTCCCGTTACTATCAACAATGCGGAGAGTATACGATACAAGCCAGCCGAGTCATGGAAAAAGAAAATTCCAATCAGCAATGTTCCTACTGCCCCTATGCCTGTCCATACCACATATGCCGTACCAATCGGTATCGTTTTCTGCGCCAGATACAGGAAATAGCCACTCAATCCCATCGATACGACGGCGATTGTCAGGTAAAGCAAACGATGACCGGTCGTATCGGCCATTTTCATCCCGATGGGCCAGCCTATTTCAAACAGGCCGCCCAACAACAAATAAATCCATCCCATAAATTATTCTTTTAGTCTATATAAATGGTCGGCTTGTTGCCGTATTTTATTTGATAACATAACCGGATAATCCGGATGATTGGCAAAGAATGTATCCACCTCTTTCCGCGCCTCCGCCGAAGTATGACCGGATAATAAAGCTCTTACCCATGCTGTTGGGAAGAATATATCTCCGGTACGCTGAACCTCCTGCAATGCTTCCAGACCGGGACGGATATAAGAAACGGCTTCTTTCTGCCACACTTTGCTGTTCACATTTGCCAAAGCAGCAGACGCCCACGGTTCGATCCGCCGGTTCTCTGCGACCAGCAAGGCATTAAACACACTGTCGCGCACCTCTTTCCGGGGTGAAACGGACGGGGATATGAATGCATATTCCTTCTTGCGGTCCGGGTTTGTAATGCGGGATTGTTGCACGGAAACAATTTCATCCGCTTGTTCCGGCAGGTACATCGCCAATTTATACGACAATCCGATATAGTCGCTTTCGCTCAAAGAACATTCGCCGGGGGCTTTTTGTTCTTTCCATATTTTATACAGGCGGCCGATTGCTTCGGGTGTCTCAGCCAGGGAACGGTACATACGGAAGGCTTGCAGGCTTATTCCGGGAGAGCCTTTTTCCTGTACGATTTTCCATAAGGCTTCTTCCGGCTTTCCGGCATCGACCGGATACAAACGCTGGCAATTGCCGATATATCCTAATATGGAAGAGAAAAGCAACGGGTTTCTCATCTCCGACAGGTATTCAAGCATGGCATCCATATACCAGTCCGACGGGATGGTCCGGTTCAGTAAATTCTCGTAAAGCGTAATCAGTAAAGAACCGCAAAATACATCATCCGGCGTATTCTGCAAGGGCAGCAACAAATCTTCCGCTTCCTGCGGGGTCAAACGGAAGAAACCGTAGGCTGTTCCGTCGGTATTCGGGATAAGCGTATATTTTTCTCCGGCGGGCAAGTCCAGTTTTCGGGTGACCACACCGGTCTTTCCGTCAAAAGAGACCGTAATCGTATCTACACGGCTATCCAGATAAAGCTGATACGTGATATCCTGCGGCCAGAGCAGTCCACGTCCCCAACTGTCTTTTTGGGATACGATAAGGCTATCCCCTTTTATCTCCGCCCGTATATCCGGCATTCCTTTCTCATGTACCCAGACATGGCTCCATGCCTGCAAATCGTGGTCCGTATAGGTATCCAGAATACCAATCAGGCCTTCCCAGGTGGCATTGCCATACGCATAGGTTTTCAAATATTCCTGTATGCCTTTACGATACGCATCCTCTCCCATCATACGGATTAACATAGCCATTACAACCGGAGATTTGTCATAGATGATATTCCCGTATGCCAGACCGGCATTCCGCAGGTTATCCAAGTCCTGTTTGATAGGGTTGGCTCCGGCCGTACGGTCTTCGGAATAGGAAGGCGGCAGGTAATCGAGCATAAAATTCAAACGGTGGTCGACTTCCGGATAAAGCGGCTCCACAACCTGTGATGCGTAATAGTTGGCAAAGACTTCTTTGGTCCAGACATCGTCGAACCATTCCATCGTAACATAATCGCCAAACCACATGTGGGCGGTTTCGTGCGCTATCAGGGCGCTGCGTCCCAACCGCTCGTTCAAGGTCGGATTCTCATTCAGGAACATACGCCGGTCGTTATATAAAGTGGCTCCGGTATGTTCCATTCCGCCATATTGGAATCCCGGCAGGATGATAAAATCATATTTGGCGAAAGGATAAGGTATTCCCGTATATTCTTCCAGCCAACTGAGGGCATCGAATACTTCACCTGCAATTTCCGGGCATTGTGCTACTTTCTTCGGGTCGGTTTCCCGGTGGTACAGGGAGATTTCCCTACCCTCACGATTATATGTCTCACGGGCCAGTTCACCTGCTACGAAAGAGAACAGGTAAGTGCTGAGCGGTTCAGTCTCGCGGAAAGAGATTCGTTTACGTCCGGGAACGGAAACGGAATCGGTTTCCTGTATGGCCCCGTTTGCTACAGCCTGCCATTTCTGAGGGACTTCGAGGGTAAGGTTGAACAGCGATTTCATATCCGGCTGGTCAAAACAGGGGAAAAGCGTGCGGGCACGGTCGGGAACCAACAAGGTATACAAAAACTCATCCCTGCGGTTCAGCGACTGGTCGGTTGCTGTAAAAGCGATTGAAACACGGTTCTCGCCCGGAGACACTTCTCCGGCATCTATTACGATATGTTCATCTTTAAACGTATAAGGCACTTCCTTTTCATTCAAAAGGACGGAAGATACCTGTCCCGGCTCTCCGCGGAAATCGATGATAACGGGCTGTTTTTCTTTGATAGCAAGTGAAATCTCTGCCGTTCCGGTGACGGCTTCCCCGCGTTGTTCCGGTATGGAGAAAAACAGGCGGTAGCGTACCTGCCCGAAGTTGTCTTTCCTGTATTGTGCCAGTTCGCGGCTAACGCCAGCCTGTAGCAAGGCTGTTTCCGATTGAGGCGAGCTGCATGCCGTAAGCAAGCCGATGGCGGCTGCTCCGAGGGTACAGCGAATAGTATGTTTCATTTGTTTTTTCATCTTTTATTCTCTTAAATATTCGGCTATAGACATGAAATTCCGTTCCAACAGGTACATCTGGGATGCCATAAAAGCAAAAAAATCGCCCCAATGCTCGCGGCGGTGGAAATCGATTCCCCGTTTTTCCGTGTAAATGCGGGCGACTTGTTTGCCTGTCTCCCGAACAAAGCAGATATCCCAAATCAAACCTTCAGGAAAGTCATTCTCCAATGTTTCCTTATACCAAGTCAGGCGTTCGAACATTTCCAGACGCTCTTCCTCCGAACGGTGGTTTACTTCGAGAATGACAAATGCACCTTCCCGGGTGGCATCAAATTTCAATTCTACTCCTCTTACTTTTGTATTATATAAGGTCCACACTTTTTTACGTCCTCGCAAATAAGGTTGGACTTCACAATATGCGGCGAAACCTTCCCAAAATTCTATTTTCAGGTTTTTCAGTTCGTCTTTGCTATACATTATTCTGTTATTATCTTTTTGTTTGCAAAGATAGGAGTTTTGATGGTTATGGTACAGGGATAACAAAAAAACTCCGGCGAAATCACTTCGCAGGAGTTTTACTTTTCAATTACTATTGAACTTTATTTAGTCGTCCCTTAAAAAAATATGGTCTGCGTAAATCTGCGCTCTGCCTGCGTAGTCTGTGTTCCCTAATATATACTTTTCAATTCAGCCCCCTAAAGTAACCTTCTATATCAATAACAGAGGGAAGCTGCACCTAATATCCCTGAATTTTCTACTGTTGAAAAACGGATTTGCAGATTTTTGATGGAATTAGGATACGCAAAATCTTTCAGGTTTTCATACATACTGTCTTCAAACAATGTATGGGCAGCCGCCACAGAACCTCCAAATACAATCATTTCCGGGTCTATTGTCAGTACCACCATTTTGATTGCAGCGGCTACATGTTCTCCAAACTGGCGATAGGCATCCAACGCCAAGTCATCTTTCCGCATTGCACGGTCGTACATTTCCTTACCATCTATCCCCCAGACATTCATAAAATAGGAACCGCTGCAAAAATATTCAAGTATTTCATCTTTATAAGGCAACATGCCAAATTCGCCTGAGCCACAGTTTGCATCCGAGAGTAATTTGCCCTGTTGGATAATACCGCCTCCTAACCCGGTTCCGATAGTAAGCCCTACAAAGTTTTCATAATTGCGTCCTTCGCCAAAGAACCGTTCGCCAAGGGCAAAACAGTTTGCATCATTATCCACATACACCGGTACATTAAATTGACTTTCCAATAACTCTTTCAGGTGTACTTCTTTCCAGTGAGGGATATTTACCACATCATATACGATACCTTTTTTACGGTCTACCACACTGGGTACGCCAATGCCGATTCCTTTTACATCCCCATTCCAGACAGCCCGGATTGCTTCTAATAGAATTTCCAGTGTATCCTCACATTTTTTTGCGTCTTTGGGAGTCGGACGGCTTGCCTGCTCAATTAAACGATTATCGCTGATACGTCCGGCACGCATATTGGTACCACCTAAATCCACACCTATAAAAGAAGTTGTATTTTCCATGTCTTTCGATTGTTTATTTTTTCACAACTGCATTTTCGAACACTCGATTTTACAAATATACTCCGGATAAGATAAATAATCGATATTTCCATTAAAGATAATCTTCCGGATTACCGTTTATTATAAAACAAAAAAACAGGATAGCCAATTGCTTCGCTATCCTGTCCTAAACTTTATAAAATCAAATACAATCCTGTTTTTCTATAATTCATCAGGCTTTTCACCATCACTCTCACCGGAATTACCTCCTTCATCCGCAGAACCGGGAGCTACAAACTTCTCAAATTTTACATTCTTCTTGGCCGAACGGAGAGCAGAACCGGGGGTAAAGACGATACGGGTGACTTTTACTTTATCCGAATCAAACTCTTTTGCCGTTAAAGAGCCTCCCGAACCAATCCCGTAGCGGAAGGTTCCAAACTCGCCGAACTGGACACGTCGTCCGGCGGCAAGGTGCCTGCTGATTAACAGATTCATACGGTCGGCCACCCCTTTTACCTGGTTGCTCGGAATACCTGCTTCGATTATTTCCAGCAGGATATCTTCAAAAGGAACCAAATCCGAATATACCGGTTGTGCATACAATTTCTCAGGCGCCTGTTCTTTGTCTTTTCCTAAATTCGGCTTCTTAACTAAACGATACTTGATTGACATAATTTTAATTTTTAATGGATGAATACTTATTCTGTTTGTTTTCGAAAACATGACAAAAGTATCCAACGCTTCAAAAGCAAATCGTTAAACAGGGATTACCATAGGCGTATGTTACTGTATATAGGAACAAACTAATATTTAGGCTATTCATGCAGGCTTCTCCCCAACAAAAAAAGCCCCTTGACTAAAAATAGCCAAGGGGTACTTTACTGTGTTTAAATGAAATCAGGTTTTGGTATGGGATAAACTTATTCTATCGGAACAAGTTTTGGTATCGTATTATCATCACCTCCGGCTGCATAGTGATAAGGACTTGCATAATCCGGATTGTTTGTATTCCATTCTGCGATAGCGGCATTGAGGGAATTAATGGTGGCTTCGCTATTTAATTCAGGAATAGTTGTCGGGCCTATTTGATTCCAACCATTTCCTCTCCCATCTGAGCTTGTAACTTTTAGAGTCGGATTATTAATAAAATAAAGTTCCTTTGCTTCTTGATAACTATTCATATATCCAAAAACACCGCCACAAGAACTTTTCACTACAACCGTTCCTTCATTTATACATGAGAAACTATAACCATTCGTCCAATATCCACAAATACCACCATTATAAAAGCTGGAAGTATTTACATTTCCATGATTAACGCAAGCAATAAATGTTCCTGATGAACTTGTACCAGCAATCCCTCCCAATTGTTCTCCAGCTCCGCTTATTTCACCAGTATTCTCACATGCTATAAACTTTATAAGTTGCGAACTGCCTACAATTCCACCACAATATCCAGAAGTTTTACCTATTATATTTGCACCATTTTTACATGCAATAATTGTACAATAATCGGCACGACCAATAAGACCTAATCCTCTTGTACCTGAAATTGTACCAGATACTAAGATTACATTCTTAATAATTGTATTTTGAGAAGCAACATAACCAAAAAGCCCTTGATATTCAGAATCGCTATCTATGTAAATATTCTCTATCTCATATAAAGAGCCATCATATGTCCCTTTAAAAGAAGAACTGTATGTAAGACCTATCGGAACCCATTGCTTTGTTTCGCTACCTTCCAAATCAATATCTTTTCCCTGAGTCAATGTCCAACCGGAAAAACTATAATATTTGTAGCCATCGTATTCTACATTGCCAACATTTGTTACAGCAGCCACCCAAGCCAATTCTGCACGGGTATTAATGATTGCGGTTTTTGCTGTCCTGTCTATGTTTTCAGGTTCCATGATGGACGCGTCTTTTGCCTGCGACATATCCAATGCTAATGTTTTAGTATAACGTTTGCCGGATTCAAAAGTAACCGAAGAGGCATTGAAAGTCAAGTATTTTTCTGCACCATTATCATTTACGAAAACTCTTACTCTCAAATCGTCCGAAACAGGAAATGCGGCCATACAAGCTGTTACAGTGGCGCTATTGCTCAATACAGGCTGGTCATCCGGATATTTCAAATTCAACTTGTTGCTCGCATCGCTGGCTGCTGTCAGTTTCTTGGATGTCACGTTCAGATCCATCTTATTCACAAGACTTGCTCCATAAACTTCAATGCTTTCCAACAGGATATTATCGGCAGCATCCGTTAAGGTAAGTTCAAACTGCAACAAAGAGCAAAGGTGCTCCATTATAAATTCCATTTCATTATTGGCATTCAGATGACCGGCTTCCTTACTTACCATACAGGTATATTCGGACAAATGTTTCTGATTACCGGCCGTTGCCGTTTGTTCCATTAAAGATGGAAGCGGAACTGCTGTCTCCTGTGCACTTTCATGGTTGCCATTCCAGGGGTAAACCACAAAATAGTTGTTCGCTGTATTCTCAGTAATATCTCCGATGAAAGAGGCTTTTTTAGCTCTCTCGCCAAGTTTGGCAGAGAGAGAACCTGCATATGTAGTATTTCCGAATACACTAACCTGGTCACCGTTTATCCAATATACATCCGCGCCTTTGTCCGAGGGTTCCACATCCACTTTAGTGAGTGTCCCTTGGGAAAGGTTAGCCATTACATGTACTTTTTCGCCGTCTTGTCTCTTATTCTGAATATCGTCTTTCTGACAACCGGCAAGCAATAAGGTTGCCGATAAGGATACTAACAATGTCTTCTTCATGTTTTTTTCTATTATTGTTCTTCATTGTTAATTTACCAGGTTCCGCCATCACCAAAATCAGGCGTACTGCCATCCAGGATAGCGCCTTCGATTTCCATTTCTATAACTTCAATCATTGGTTTTTCATAAACCGTCTTTACGTTTCTCAATTGGTCTTTTTCAATCTTTTCCATAATACGATAATTTATTTATATTGTACAATTCTGACTTAGTTCTCATCGGACTGCTATACATATATTGATAATCAATCTAAGAGAATCAATTTTATCAATTCCGGAACACTTTGTAAATCATCTTCTTATAGACACCATAGAGTATGTTAATCTTTGTTTCATTCAATTTATAAAAAGATATAAAAACAGAAGCATGAACTTCACACGGGAAGAAATGAAATTCAATATTAGAAAGGATATACACATCATCGATTATCCTCTATCTCATTGAAATACATTATCATAATAAAACTAAAGGTCTATTCTGTCCAATCAAAATAAGGTTACTTTTGCAGCAAAAAGAAGTGTAGACAATCTCTCAGTCCGATGAGAACTAAGTCACAATTAACATTCATACACATTCTTAAAATACAGAAATAGTATTCCTTATATAATTAAGTTTGTTATTTTTGCTTCTATCTATATCATATAAGTCAAAAACAAAGAATAACAAAACAAGCTTTTTATATATGAAAGTTTCAACGATTGCAGCAGTTTATTTCAGTGCAACTTATACAACTCAAGGCATAGTAAAACAAATAGCACACGAGTTCGGAAAACCGGTTGTCGACTACGATATTACACAATCCGCACCTGATAAAGAGATCGTTTTAGGTAAAGACGAGTTACTTATTGTAGGCATGCCAGTTTATTCGGGGCGTATTCCGCCACAGGCTGCTCAGGCATTTACTAAAATAAAAGGCAATGGTACACCTGCTATCATCATTTGTGTATACGGAAACCGGGATTATGATGATGCCTTGATTGAATTGAGGGATATAACAGAAAAGCAGGGTTTTAGCATCCTTGCAGCAGCTGCTTTTGTTGCACGTCATTCCATTTTCCCTCAAATAGCCACCAATCGCCCGGACGAATGGGATTGTGCCTATATCTCCAAATTCGGAGAGACGGTTAAAGAACTGCTGGAAGATTTGACAAATACGGAAATTCTTTCAGGTATTAAAGTAAAAGGAAACTATCCTTATAAAGCCATTAAACGGATTCCTATCCACCCTAAAACAAATGATCAATGCAACAAATGCGGAAAATGCGCCCGGCTATGCCCTACCCAGGCTATTTCTGCAGAAAATCCGCAAAAGCCAAACAAAAAGAAATGTATTTCCTGCGGACGTTGTACCCTGATATGTCCACAGAAAGCACGGAATTATGGAGGATGGCTTTACCGGTTTGCAGGAAAGAAATTTATAAAGAAATATTCCAAGCCCAAAGCGCCGGAATGCTTTTTCGCTGAAATCAAAATAATAGAATAAAGAACTAAAGTCTTAATCAGATTACCTAATCTTGTGACAACAACTTATTCCTATGCCTTGACTGGTAGATAACACTCACTGTCTGTAACACCACCGACAATATAATAATCCCCAGGCCGGCATAAAAAGAAATATCCAGGTCTTTTGCTTCATTAAACAGCAACATCGCTAATATAATGCTGTAAACAGGTTCCAGGTTATAACTTAGATTCACCGTAAAAGCGGAAACTTTCTGCAACACCTGTATCTGTAGCAGGTACAATCCGATAGTACAGGCAGAAGCCAGCAACAACAGGTAAATAAAATCGGATATTCCGGGAAGCATCCCCTGTACAGGAAAGAAGTATAAATAAAAAGGCAAGATACACGATAGTCCGATAAAGCCGCCTCCCATTTCGTATAATAACATCGTACTTGCCGAATGCGCCTTCCCCACTCTTTTATTGGAAATCGTAAATAATGCAGCCAATGCAGAAGAAATCACCCCTAATCCTATCCCCAGACGGTATCGCGTATCAAAATGGAAAATCAAGACAATTCCGGATAAAGTAAGCAAACTGAACAAGACCTCTACCAGTGAGATTCTCCTCCGGTTAATCAGCGGTTCCAGAAATGCAGTAAAAAAACCTACCAACGAAAAGCAAACCACTCCGACAGAAACATTCGAGGCCTTAATACTTCCATAAAAGAATATCCAATGAAGCCCCAACAGGAACCCCACCCCGGCAATCTTCAGCATCTCCCGGAGCGGAACCCGCTGCAATCTCTTCCTTACATACAGTAAACAGAAAAACAGCACAGTTGCAAACAACATACGGTACCATACGAGCAATGCCTCATTCAGAGTTATCAACTTCCCGAATATCCCCGTTGCCCCTGCAAGAAGAATAGACACATGCAGTTTTATAAATGCTTCTCTCATCTTAAAAAATTCCATTAAAAAGAGCATCAAAAGTACGCTATTTTTCAATCATTTTATTATCCTTCATTCAAAAGTGCTCTGTTAATTCGCCTATTGCGGATATGTCCGGGATTCGGAAAGCGTGTTGCCCTGTTCATTCAACTTACGGGCTGTTTCCAGCATTGCTTCGTTTATTGCTTTAACCTTATTGAAGTCCATCTTTTCCACTCGGCGGTCATAGGTTACCAAACCGTTTATTTCATGTTCCACATCGGTGGTCTGCGTATAAATAGCCGCACTCACACCACGGTAGACCATCATTTGCTCCACTTCATTAATCAGCTGAACATAGGTATCAGAGAGTATGTCTTTATTGACCAGTATTTCGTAAGCATTATTTCTTACAGGCCACATATGACCACGTACGAAAAGCCCCTTGCCGCCAAATTCGCCGATAGAAGCAGCGCGTCGGTCTTCAGGGGCAGGTGTATGCTGTTCATTGATGGGACCATAATTGTGCAGATCTACAAAGTCACCGTTACCGGGGTCTCCATAGGCTTTGCGGTATCCGGGAGCATAATTATATCCTGAGTTGCCATTCACGAGCCGCGACGGGTCATACTTCCCGATCCAGTCTGTAATATCAGTTACTTCAAAAGCGCCCCAGTTTTCATTAAACGGCACCCACGTCACAATCGAGGGCGAACTGACATGCTGGTCGATCATCTCTTTAAGTTCTGCACGGAATTGTGCCCTGAGAGCGACGGAATCAGGAAGATCAGGTTCCCAGATGTTGGGCATATCCTGCCATACGATCACTCCGAGACGGTCGCAATGGTAGTACCAACGTTGCGGCTCTACCTTGATATGCTTACGGATCACATTGAAGCCTGTCCTCTGTGCCAGCTCGATGTCGTAGAGCAACGCTTCTTCCGTAGGAGCGGTGAAGATGCCATCCGGCCAGTAACCTTGGTCGAGCAGGCCGAGATGAAATACAAATTGTCCATTTAACAATGTGCGTGTTACTCCTCCCACTTTACCCAGTCCCACGGAACGCATTCCAAAGTAGCTGTCGACCACATCCACTATCTGCCCGCGCTTGTTGCGCAATTCCAGTTTCAGGTCATAAAGGAAAGGGTCTTCGGGACACCAGACACGCGGATTTTTAACCGGGATATAGAATTTTTCACCCGCAACACCTTCCGTTTTAGCAACCTGTGAACCAGCCGCCATAGTAGTCGCGGTTACTTTCAATCCGCCGACAGACGATGTAGCAACCACTTCCAGACGGTTATTTTTCAAATCCGGAATAAGTTTTATACCCGATATATATTCTTTTTCCACTGGTTCCATCCATACAGTCTGCCAGATACCCGAAGAAAAAGTGTAATCGCCCCGCGGGCCGTTCTTACCCGATGGAGCCAGTCCGTCGTTCGGATCGTAGGCGCCCACGACAAGCGTATTGACACCGGATTCGAGATAGTCGGTTATATCGAATGAGAAACTGCCGTACCCGCCTGTGTGGCTACCCACTTTCTTGTCGTTGATGAATACAGTGGCAATACGGTCTACGGCACCAAAGTGCAGTAGGATACGTTTGCCTTTCCACTTGTCGGGCACGGTTACGGAACGCCGGTACCACAGGCAGGTCTCACCGTTTCGAGCTATACCTGAAAGTTCAGCCTCGGGAACGAATGGTACCAATATTTTCTCGGGTGTTGCCGGAAATTTCGGAGGTGCCGGCACTATTAACGGATTAGCTTTGTCTTTGCCTCCCATGTAATCCCATTTTCCGTTAAGGTTGAGCCATTCAGAACGTTCCATCTGCGGACGGGGATATTCAGGGAGTGGTATTTCCATCTGGAAAGCTTTTTCCGTCCATAGAGTAGGCAGGGTGAAATTTTTCTTATCTTGCGCCCTTGTCAAAAGACTACAACAAAAAAGGCTTGCTGCAATGCATAAAATAAATTGTCTGGTAGATTTCATTTGCTTATTTTGATTTAAGAACCTTTAGCTCACCCATTTTGATTTCTTACGGTGAGCTAAAGGTCCGTATTGATAGCGTTCAAACGATAGAATATTTATGGACAGCTAATGGATACTAATTGTACCGGTCCTAATAATCCGGAGTCAAGTAGAGGCGTCATACCCGTGGTCATGTCAAAACGGAATCTATCATGGGTTCTCGTAAGACGTTTTTCCTCCGGTAGGTTAAGATCACCGATTACCCGGTTCGTCCATAAATTAACAACGTCTATTTCCAACTTGTTTCCTTTTGCCTTTATGGCATCCGTAATCTCCACACGCCATGGGTAGCACCAGAGAGTACCGATATCCTTCCCGTTGAGGCGTACTTCAGCTACATTGCGGACATCTCCCAGATCCAAAAACAGAGGGTGGTTTTTATCTATGGATTCATCCGTCAGATCGAAGGTTTTAGAATAGGTTGCTTTACCTGAATAGAACTTCACTCCATCGTCAGGATGTTGCGTCCAGCTTACTAATTCGGAAAATTCAGTATGAGCAGGACCGCCCCAAGCCGAATCAAATGCCACATTCCAGGGACCTGAAAGAGATTGTACTGTAATGGGCCTGGAGAAGTTCTCTTCCGCTTTTCCTGCGGTTGTTTGTGTTATTGATTTACGGAATACAATGAAATAAGATCCGAACCGGTCCAGTTCCAACGGCAATGTAGTGCAGCCATCAGCCTGGCGGAAAGCTTTTGCATCCCACATTTCACCGTTAACCGGATTCCATATTTCAGGCTGCTTACCGGTAATACGGAATGTGAAATCAGCCCGTTCCGTCTGATTCCTGCGATTTATCACAAAATAGATTTCCGCATCAGGGGTTGTACGGTGAATATAGTCGAACTTCTCAGGATCCGTATCCTGGCCGTTAAACTTGAAATCCGGCTGAATGCCATCTGCTAAAAGAATTTCGCGCGGTGTCTTGCCCCAGATAACACGCCCTTTCCCAAAATTACGTTCCGTGCGGGTCTTACCGTCCAGGTCGCCCCATATTTCTGCTACAATTTCCTGTACCTGACGATCCGATTCCCCGGCATTGGTCACATCACCGGATGTTTTGGGCGGTGCTCCGACAAGCGTAACGCCATTGCGAACCAGTTCACGGATTTTCTGAATCACCGCTACTGACATCTCTGTGGATGGAACCGGAGAAACATCTAAACGCTGAAAGCCACCCACCAAGCGGGATATATCCTCAGAAGGCGAAGTACAGTTTTGCAATACCAACAACCGGTAACTCGTTCCATCAGGAAGTATAACCTTGCCGTTCCCGGCAGACATTCTTGTTAACAGCACTTCCGCATTGACATAATCGCAATCGTAACCTGCACCAAGACCGGGAACCAAGTATTTGGGAGGTGCCAGCGTCGGTGGACGTTCTCCCAGATAAAAACAAACATCACCTACAAAGTTGCCTTCCTGTAACAGATACTGGCAACGGGAAAGATATGAGAAAAACTCTGCAGACTGCTCCCACCAGGTGATGTTCGGTGTGAAATGCTGTCCGGCACAAAACTCATATCCCGGTTTACCGTCTGAAGGAGGCTGGCAGGTAGACTGATGCAACATCAACTTATTAATACCTTCACAGAAAGCGTCATTGGCATAAGGTTTCATTTCGGCAGGACCTAAAGACCAATGGGTATAATGGGCTTCCTGTTGCGTGAATGCTTCGGCCATCGCTATGCGTTTGCCATACACATGGGCTGCTGTGGCAGTCTGTTTCAGGTTCATCCGTAACCATCTGTCTTGATTATAGCCATCTGCTGAACGATAATGGCCGTTTACCCAAAACTCCCCGGCGGTAAAATCGCACCGGCCAAAGTTTTTTAACGCATCAATCGGAGGTATATCATTAGGACCACCGGCTTCGCTCCCCATAGCCATACCGTTTTGATGGCAAAGTTCGGCAAAATGGCCGTAAAAGTTTTCGGCAATGCAATCCTGGATCGTGCGATCGAAATCCGTAAGAAAACGGGCCGAGACAATAGAATCGACAACCGTATAACCGGCAAGTACGGGAAGATATTTCATTAAATCATACCCCCGGAATCTTTGGAACTGGTCAGGAAAATCCTGTGTCCAGGTTAATTTTCCACATTCCCAGCTGTCCGACCAGAAATAATCGATCTTACCTCCTGCCTTTTGCGCTTCTTCGATAAGTGGTTTTCCTAAATGATTGAAATGGTCATCTAACGCAGCCTTGCTCAAATAATCGATTTCGTATCCGTCGCCACCTTCATAGGTATCTGCCTGAGGAGGTCCGGGATAGGCAAACCATCTACTCCATAAATGCCCAGTCAGCGTGTAGCCTGTCCGCAGGATTACCCATTCCCCTTCAGGTACCTGCCAATCGAACGAACCATCCGGTTTCATGAAGCCTGTTACATCGATTACATTTTGCAAATCTGTTTTTTTACTGCCAGCTTCCACCCTGATTGCCTGTACACAAATATCATGATAGTAATTGTCGACAATTTCCGGCTGTTTCAGTTTTTCATTTACCTTTTTAGGGCCTGTTAATTTCAGTTCAGTCTGGACCACCTTTTTCATGGCATAATCAGGAGTAACCCACGGTCCCTGCATCGTCCATCCACCGGCAGATAAGTTATATCCAAATTCAAGATTTAACCTCTTGGCTTCCTTTACTGCATGCCGAAAAAGTTCCCACCATTCAGGACTTTGAAATTTCACGCCGGGAAGCGGGGCAACGCCGGCATACCCACCATTACACATCAGATTGACCCCATGGATGCCTTTTGCCTTAAATTCCTCCAAATCCCGGGTAATTCCTTCTTTATCCACCCTGTTAAAAAGCCACCACCAATAGGTGATTGGCTTCGCTTCGTCGGGTGGAGAGATAAAAGATTCTCTTAAAACATCGGGCTTTGTATTACATGCGGAAACGCAGCCCAGAAGAAAGACAAAGAAAAATAATTGTTTTAATAGGTTCTTTACCATTGTATTTGTTTTTTATAGAATTATTTTTTCCATTCATGGTTTTATATTTCAGTCTGTAGATACAAAAATATAATGTATAAATTCAACACAGTTATCAATTATGGCAGATAATTTCCGGTATTTGATAAAAAGAAGCTGTCTAAAAAGTATTTTCGACTCTGTTTTATTCGATACCTGTCTGATGAGCATTCATATCCGTAGTACTTGCCGGATATGCCTTCCCCACTCTTTTATTGGAAATCGTAAATAACGCAGCTAAGCCAGAAGAACACTCTCATTACTTGTAACACTACCGAGAGCACAATTATACTCTACCCGGTATAAAAAAGAGAAAACAAACTCAGAATAGTATAAAACCGTTAAAGAATACCTTTCATTTTGCCAATCAAAATATTATTCGTTGTTTTGCGAACAACAAATAAAGAAAGAATTTAAAATGAGTACAAAGCAATATACAACAGAGCAAGAACAAATAGCCCGTTTTGCTAAAGCGATGGGACATCCGGCACGAATGGCTATTCTAACCTTCCTGGCAAAACAGGAAAGTTGTTTCTTCGGCGATATTCACGAAGAGCTACCTATTGCCAAAGCAACCGTTTCGCAACATTTAAAGGAATTAAAGGACGCAGGTCTGATTCAGGGAGAAATAGAAACACCTAAAGTCCGATATTGCATTAACAGGGAAAATTGGGAACTCGCCCGGAAGTTATTTGCAACTTTCTGGAACAACATACAACATACCGATACATCGTGCTGTGAATAACAGCACCTTTTTTTAAAACAAACGTTCGTAGTTTTACGAATTACGATTATTATATCAATTCGTATATAAAAGAGAAAACAGACCCCCAAGAACAAGAAAGCAAACAATGTATTAATTAAAATAAAAGACAGTATGGAAAAAATAGAAATGAAGAAAAACCAGGAGTTGAAAGAGTTAGTAAAGCAACGTTATAGTGAGCTTGCATTAAATTCGGACGAACTAAAAGGTTGCTGTTGCGGCAAAAAACCGGCAAGCCCTTCGAAAAAGGTCTTTACTATAATGAGTGAAGATTATAAAAATCTAAAAGGATACGAACCTGATGCAGATTTAGGGGTAGGTTGTGGATTACCTACCCAATATGCAAATATCAATAAAGGCGATACCGTTATCGATTTAGGTTCAGGAGCAGGAAACGATTGTTTCATCGCCCGTGCGGAAGCCGGAGAAAACGGAAGGATCATTGGTATTGATTTTTCACCCCAGATGATTTCAAAAGCCCGTAATAATGCGATTAAACGAGGATATACAAATGTTGAATTTCTGGAAGGGGACATTGAAAATATGCCATTACCTGATAATACGGCAGATGTAGTAGTAAGTAACTGTGTCCTCAATCTGCTCCCTCAAAAAAATCTTATTTTCAAAGAGATTTACCGTGTTTTAAAACCAGGAGGACATTTCTGCATATCGGATGTCGTTCTCAATGGCGTTTTCCCAAAAGAATTTACAGATAACGCTGCCATGTATGCCGGATGCATCGCAAGCGCCATCCAAAAAGAAGAGTACCTGAAGGAAATAGAAAAAGCTGATTTTATAAATATCCGCATCGAAAGAACAAAGACAATTCTTATTCCTGATGACGTGTTATATGAGCATTTGGATAAAGATACAATCCGGAAATATAAATCGGGAAACGTCGGAATCTACTCGATTACTGTGACAGGACAGAAAGAATAACAGCTTAAAAGATATAACAAACTACACTTTTCGTATATTTGAAAGCGAAGAGACAGTATAAATCAATAACCACACTCATAAATCAGGGTGTGGTTATTGCCTCATTAGTAAAATCGATTCGTGATACGGAACTAAAGGAAAACATGAAACAGGTTGTAATAATCATTAGCATATTATGGAGTGTATTATTCGCTCATGCACAAGACCAAGAATCTATGATTTTAAAACAAGACCTTGCATGCTTGTTTGACAGTTTAAGCATGATTGGTATATTGGGTAAGGATTGTAGCCGGATAGATATTCATTTTTATGAAGCACGGAAAACGAGTGACAAAGATTATAAGATTAAAGGTATCAGCCGTACCCGATTATCTATTATCTGTCCGTTTGAAGGAAAAATTTCTATCGATAGTATTTCTTCCAATCCTCAAATAAAAAGTGAGTGTACGGAAATTGATGGTTTCATATATGGACATTATTGGTTTACAGAGCATGGAGATAAACGATATAGCGGCGTGTTTTCCGGTTCTTTTAAGCAAGCATATCGGATAATCGGGAAGCAGGCAGATAAAGGATGGAATGAAATACCGGAACTGAAACTGAACATGTCCGAATATACGGGCAAATGGAAATCTGCAAATGGAACGACAAAAGTTTGTTCGTGGGCAGATGAAGTCATACCCGATACCCCCAAAAACTTCTGCGAGTTCAATGATGCGGGCGAGTGGTTGGTATCGCCGCAATATCGTAAGAAGGGTTGGGAGAATCTATATAATGCCTATTACAATGACTCTCTGGCAACGGACGAGATACAGAAAGCCCGTGCAATAGAAGAACAAAAATGGTGGGTAGATAAAACCCCACCACGCAATACAGGAAGAGCTGCAAGCCAACTACACTGGTATTAAACCCGGTTGACATATGAATAAAAAATATTGGATCAGCGTCTATTTCAACCAAGACGTACCCGACGGGAAAATACGCGAACTTGTAAGAAATTCCTACGAGATAGTAGTCAAAAGCCTGACCAAAAAAGAAAGGGAAATGCTGCAATCAAATGAAAGCAACACTTCCCGTTAACTAATCTATAGTATGGCAAATCCGTTTGAATACAGGATTATGCCATTATTCCGAGGAAACTACGGAGAAATCATCCATCAGCCCGTAATCATGTAACTCATAGTCACAGCCAGGCGCCTGTTTGGATACCCCGTTCCAGTGCCAGGGGCCGGAAATGCCTTTTTCCGTGTTATAATGAGGTCCCAGCAGGTTCTTCAAACTGCCGATTACCCGGACTTCAATCCGGTTATTCCCCTGTTTCAGATAAGGAGTCAGGTCAAAATGATAAGGTTTATAGGCAATGACTCCCACCTTCTCCGTATTCACATAAACTTCAGCCAATGTCCCTTCCCATTTATTCAGGCGGAGAGCATAGCGCAACGAAGTATCTTTTACCGGATAGTCTTTGGCATAAGACACATCCCATGAATAATAAGGCAGTCCCTGTTCCTTCCAGCTTCCCGGTTTCAAATGACCGGCCGGTTCCCGGACCACCCAACCATATGATGCCGGTTCCAAGTCGAAATCACCCAACAGATAGGCCGGGGCAACCTCAGCATAAATACGCATCGGAGAAACACTCAATTCAACCACATTCACACCCGGTTTGATAAAATCGCCGACAGGATATACCCCGAAACGGCTGTCGAGCCAGGATTCTCCTTCGAGGGATGATACCGGGTTCCCGTTTATCCGGACCTTCCAGATATCCGGTTGTTCGGCTACCAGCTTCATCCGGCTTTTATCAGGCGTCCCTGCAACAATAAAATGATATTGCACCTGTATATCCCCTGTTTTAAACGTATCCTTTTCCACGATTGTCTGGCGATATTGGATAGCAGACTCCCAAGGGTCATTCATGCCGAAATGCTTAAACAAACGCCTGCATGCCTCTGGAGTATACAAATTCCGTTCCGCTTTCCCGTCTATTATCAAATCGCAGAAATCGAGTGTAAGCACATTCTCTTTCATCCGCTTCACTTCCACCGGTCCCGCCGAAGCCATTACTTTTCCATTGGCAAGAGCCGGCCGGGTAGCATATTTTCCCGTATTCGATTGGGGGCAGAATAAGATAAGGCTTCCGGCAGGCGGTAACTCGAATGTAGCCTCTGCCATGCCTCCCTCCTGCCTGTTAGGATATTCGAATAACTCTCCGGACATGCCATCCACTTCTATCAACCCCTTTCCGGCAACCGACAGTTTGCCCTTGGCCGTCTCAGTCAAAGATGAGTTTACCTGAAATACCAGTTCACCATCCTTATACGTCCTGCGTTGATGATACAGGTCATTTCCTGTAATCCCGGCAAAACGTATCTTGTCATTTTGCAACCTCTCTTGGATGACCCGGTTCAAATCGCTTTCCGCATACGTCCGGATACGCCCGGCATTTTCGTCCAGCCAGTTCTTCAGTTCCATACTTTCCTTCCCTTCCACCAATACAGGTTTTGAGAAAAGAACCAGCTCGCCTCCCGAAGCAACAAACTTCCGCAGCAAGGCAAAGGTTACGGCATTCAGGTTCTCCATCATAGGCGGAACGACCACCTGTTTATACCCTCTTTTACCTACGACGAACAAACCGTTCTTTACCGTTCCCCGGTCTTTGATAATATTTTCCGAACCCAGGTCATATTCCACCTGGCTTTTTTCCAAGCGGGTAACGAACTCCTGGAAATTTATTCCGACCTCCATCGTTTTCGCATGTCCTCTGATATAGGAAAAATACAGCCAGGCGGTGGTAGTCGGTTCCAGCACAAGAATTTCATTTTCCTGCTCGCCCTGGCTCAACAGCATCGACAGGCGGGCAAAATAATCGTTCTGCGTTTTATAATCGGACCACCAGGGAGAAATCGAATTGAACACCGGAGGATAATCGTATTTACGTGCCCCTACAATGGTCATATGCGATAAATGCTGGTTCAGGAAATTAACGCCCAGCACATACTCCCAGTCACCCAGCCGCTTCAGGTCCTCGAATGTAACATTCCAGCCTCCGCCGCCATAGGTTTCACTCAAGGTACGGGTATATCCCATTTGATTGGCAACACTCCGCAGCTCCTTAACGGCTCTCACGTTACCGAACTGAGCCTGAGGATGGGCATCATTAAACTGGTTGAACAGCATATCGATTGCCGGCATTTGATGCCAGGCATACATCGCCATATTATCTCCCCCATGTGACATATCAGGCCAGCCGTGTTCCCAGTAATGCCCGGTCCAATACATATTCTTTTTGTCGCAATAAGCAGACCACGGTTTCGACCAGCGGTCGATAAACAACTGCGTAAGCGTCTCCATATAATTATGGCGAACCTGTTTCCAATTGCCGGTTTCTTCCACCAGCAACGGCAATACGCTTTTCAAATCGTATCCCCATTGTTTTTGGAAAACCTCAAACAAATCGGGAGTCCACCTTACACCGCCGGGGCTTGCCACATTCGGCTCGTCCGTAAAGATACCTTTGATTTCGGTACCGAGCGCTTTCCCGAAATGCTTCTCATACCCGCTCATCGTTACATCGATAAACTTCTGCGTAACGCCGGGGTACAGCAAATCGACATAGGAGAAACCGCCATGCCAGTCCGCTTTGCCATAATAAGTCTTTTTGTAGAGATAATATTCACCCTTCCGGTTCTTGTAAGCGGCCAAATCCGAAGTAATATCCACAAAAGTATCCTGCTCTTTTTTCAGGCAGAAATAAAAATCCCCTACATTTTCGGGCAACATCTCCACTTTCTCATAAGCAAGCCCCTGTCCCTGGTTATACGATTCAGGCATCAGGGCCGGCACATGCCCGCCGGCAAATCCGCTGGGATAAGAGTTTTCATCATAAATCCAAATATCCAATCCCAGTTCTTTTCCGGTTTTCACACTGTATTGGTACAACTCGAACCAGTCGTCGGAAAGATAATCCGTAATCATTCCCGGCCGGGGATGCACGAAAGCGCCTCCGAATCCCTGCTCTTTCAATTCTTTCAGCATCCGGTCGATATCCGCATGCGTCACTTTGGTATTCCATACCCACAAAGGTGCGGAACGGAACTCCTTATCAGGATTTTTCAATTCCTTTTTCAGCTTTTCAAACCGCATTTCCTTCTGTTGGTCTGCCGACGGATACCCCGCCTTGCAACAGCAAAGCAAAGCAAGAAGGAGAAGGCTTCTGCCGATTCTTATATTTTTCTTCATCTGGTATTTATTTTAACATCAACGTCCTGCAACTTATACGATCAGTAACTGATATACACCCCATGCGCCCTGTTTTTGTCAAACAGGTACGGATAATATCTTTTGATTAATGATACCGCTTCAGGCGAAAGTTCCTGAATAGGTTTCGGTTTATCCTGCGGACGAGTCTGCTTCTGGTTCATTTCCCCCATCAGGCTCCAACGGCGAGTCATATCTTTCGGTTCCTCTGCTTTCAGGGTATAGTTGGTGAAGTCTATCACCTCTTCCCGTCCCCAGTTTTTCTGCCAGTCCTTGGTCAGTGCCAGACGGAAATCCTTGTTCATAAACCAATACATTTTCAGGTTACTGTCCGAGCCGCCGATACCCGATCCTTTTTCTTCAAAACGGTAGTTGAAAGAATTATCTTTGTAATGTTCGCGCCACAACAATCCAAATTCCCCTTGTGTAACGACTTTCACATCCGGCCAGTTCCTTTTTATCTCGTTCAGCCAGTCTTTCAGCCCGTCGTTCGGAAGGCTTTGTTCCCAACAGTTGGTCACCCATGCAAAACCGTTCAGTTCCAAGCCCCGGTCAAAGTGCAAAGCTGTCGTGTGCATCATCTCGGTCAATCCGGTCAGTTTCCCGTAAGCAAAAATAGTCTCTATCGGTCCCACTCCCATACGGCTATTGAAGCCACCATCAAAACCTGCCCGCCGTGCGGCAAGGAAATCGACACTCCAGCCATCGAGGTTTACACAATCGATAAAATCGCTTTTGCCCTGTGCCGGCTTGCAGAAATGCTCTTTGGAAGGATAGAACGGATAGCAAGGCGCCCCGTCACCATCCTGATTGTCGATAGAAAACTGGCTGAATATATTGCCTTGGCAAACATGTATGCCTTCCTTTTCTGCCAGATATTGTTGGTTTTCAGCCGAAAGGAATCCTGCCACAACACTTTTGGGACGGAATCCGTTGCCCACAATCTCGCTTACCTTTGCCAATCCGTCATGCAAATCTTTATTTACCTGTTCCCGGGTATTGTAGGCATTTGCAAAATAAGCTCCCGGAATGAAGGTGATATCATCCCCATATTGATGGTGGTAGGCCACCACCTGTTCGCGTATCTTTTTGTAGTTTTCCGTCTGATCGTGCAGTGCCAGCCAACTGAAAGCCCAGGTGATTTTTCCTTCCGGAAATTCCGCTGCGACGGCTTCCCTGAACTGCCTCACTTTTTCGGGCGTATGCAAGGCCCGTTCATCCCTTCCCTCATTCCTGTCACGTGCCACTTCAATCTGGTTCACCCGGATAATCGTATTCAACGTAAGAAACCGGTTCCCCATCAACTTATCGGCACGACCGCCTTCCTGCCCTGTCCTGTCTGCGGCAAACAGGCTCGTAGATGTAAAAAGTAGAGCTGATAAAATTCCAATAATACTTTTTCTATTCATGGTTTTATATTTAAGTCCGTAGGTACAAAAATATAAAACCTAAATACAACACTGTTGTCAATTATGGCAGATGATTTTCGGTATTTGACAAAAAAGAGGTGCGTCGCGTTCAATTCCAGTCATCTTCCTCTTCTTTAAAGAGCCCGTATTTCTTTACCAGTTCCGAGAGTTCCGGGTCAAGGTTCGCCCTGAATTTCATTTGCCCGTCCATCTCTGCCGCAGTGAGCAAGAGCCGTACCGCTTTTTCTTCATTCCCCAGGCGTGCCTGAAGGATGGCTTGCATGTACTTGTTTTCGGCTGTCTGGGGTGATTTCTCAAATATCCGCAAAGCAGCCTTGTCATAACCCAAAGACATGTAGGCGATGGCCGTATTCACATCATCATACGGTCGAAGTATTTCCAAGGCCTGTGCGTATTTACGTTTCTCCAGATATTCCACAGCCCGGACATACGCCGTATCCGGTTCGTTCGTATAGATTGTATCCTGCTTCATTCCCCTGCGCGAGAGGCTGAAACGGAAATCTACCGCACGTATTACCGGATAAAGTTTGTCTAACATATAAGCATATTCCGGCTTATATTGGCTTTTTATCAGCCATTCGCGCCGGTCGGGGTCCTGTTCACGGTCGATAATCCTCAGTATGGCGTCTTTATGGCCCTTGAAGTCCGGGTCACTCACAATCAGGCGGCGCAGCTTGTCCCAGTCCTCGGGGACGGTGCGTACCTTTATCAGGTCCGGCAAATCCGGAATTTCATCTTTCACTTCACGGTGAATAAGGTTGCCCGCCTCGTCCATCTCGACGGCGCTACCGACAGACAATGAATCATACAATACTGTAAATTCCTTTGCCAGCACGTCACGGATGGATTTTGCACGCTTCCGCGCTATTTCTCCGTTGAGGAGCCAACTGCCTTCGGGCGACGAGGAGGCGAAAAGCGTCAGGCTGTCTATCCTGTACACAGGATCGGTCATCAGCGTCAGAGTAAGGTCTTTCACTTTCTTTACTCCCTGCCGGTTCACGTCAATGGTTTCGTCCAGGTTGAAGCCGTTTCTCGGGAAGTAAAAATTCACGCTTGTATTGGCCTCAGCGTCCCGGGTGATGATTTTTCGCACATAGCGCGGAGTCTTGTCTATGAATTTGGTCATAGAGCTCACCAGATAAGTCAGCGTATCCGACTTCGGGAGCGAATATTTGCCTCCCCTTCCACTCAACACATTGCCCACCACATACACTTTCATACGCGCCGAGTTTTCATCTGCGGGCACCTTCTGCGAATAGATAAACTTCACCTGGCCGGCGGCATAGATCACCGTGTCGAGCTCCGCCTCCGGATTGAACGGGAAACGCACGATGTCATGGTATTTCTCGTCTTTCATCGTTTTACGCGCCTCGTTGCGGGCTATCTTCTGCGTGTTATAAAACTTTTGCACCAGGCCGGTGGAGTCGAGCGAATTGATATGCGCTATCCATTCGCCGTACTTTGCCTGCCGGGCAGCATGCCGCCGGGCAGGAGGATGTATGTTATACAGTTCACGTATCAGGTGGTATTGCGGGTAGACCGACCGAAAATGCTCGTAACGGCCGATATAATGCTTTACCGTTGCCGCTGAGTCGAACCGGCTGAGTCCGAGTTCCCTGGATGCTTTACAACCGGGTACCCGCAACGAGTCGGACAAGTCGCGGCGATAGGTGTACAATGCCAACTTGCTCCGGGAAAATCCTGCCTGTCCGCCACCCAGGCCATAGTATGCGGATATGCCCTCTTCCGAAAAGCCAGCCAATGACTTCCACGATGCCCTGTCATAAAAATAGGTTTTACGGGCTACCAGTTCTCCCGCCAGGTAGTTGGTGTGGAGATCCCATTTGCGGTTGAAGTAACGGAAACGCTCCCGCAAACCGGGCCACTGAGGTTGCAAAGTATCGTTCACACGCGCCAGCGCACGGTCGTACCGCCACTGTTGCCGCTCTATCATCAGCCGGGAGTTCTTCTGCATATCTTCTTTCAGCAGGCTGTCTCTCCGGGCGACCTGCCGGTTGAACATCTCGAAACGCAGTAACAGCGGATCCGGACAGCGTTTTTTGACGTCCTGTATGGCCCATAGTTTTTCCAGCCTGCGTTTATACCATTTCTGGCGTTCCAGATAGCGTTCAAAAGAACGGTAGTTTACGTAAGTCCGGTAAAAATTAGCGGAGTCCGGAATGATTTTCTTTAGATAACGGTCGTAACGCCGGTAATCCCATTCCTGCAATTCGCGGAAACGCCGGCCTGTAAAGCGGAGTTCCTTCAGCGAGTCGAGCACGTTCCCCCTCATCAGCACGGGACGGACGTTGACCATCCAGTCTTCCCGCTGCAGTGCTTTGGGCACCGTCACCACAAACTCCACGTTAATCATTCCGTTCCGCTCAGCCGTGTTGCGCGTGGAACTGGCCGACACCACCACTTCATCCAGAGCCATCGTGGTCAGGTTCTCTTTATGGATGCTGTCCCATTCGACGGACATGCCCACAGGGACACTGTCGCCTTTGGCGCTGACAAAGATAAAGTTCAGGACCGGAGGCTGATTGACGGAATCGCGTTTCGCCACCTCCACCGGCTCGGTCCGGCGGTCGGCAGGCAAAGCCAATGTCACCCTCGACTGCTCCTTATAGAGTTTGCCGAACGGCGAACATGCAGTGACGACCATTATCAGAAACAGAATATAGAAACTTTTGGAATTTTTCATACACCCGCGCGCCGGCTGAAAGGCCGGTTTTTAGAACAAATAAACAAGATTAAATGCCAGTTTCGGTATGGGAAGGAAATAAGTGCCCGATTTCACCTTATCACCGCAATGCCCGCAACGATATTTTGTGTAAGGGGCGACCAGCAGCCCCAGCCCTCCCTCCACTTCATGTTCCAGCGCTTGCTCAGCAGCCAGGAACGGCCGTAGGTCATTCCCGCGCCGTAGCCCCATCCCTGGTAACGGAAATCGAGCAGCTTGTCCCATGCCACGTTGAAGCGTGCACCCATGGCATACATGCTGATGAAGTCTCCGGCGTAGGGTTGCCAGAACCAGTAGCGGGCTCCGGGTTCTATCAGGAAATGTTTTATCTTTTTGGTATCGCTGAAGTTCCACGGATTATAAGAAACACTCATATTCAGCGTCCAGTGTTTATCCAGAAGCATGCTCCCCTCCACGTTGAACGTGGTGGTGGCGAGCTTCAGCGCATTGGACTGCACGGAGTAAAACTGGGCGCGCAAAGGAGTCGACAGGCCACCCGCAAACAGCAGGAAAAAGGATAATAAGCAATATCGTACGAATTGTTTCATGGATATTTCAATATAGAATATTTATATTAGTTTACTGTTAATTTCTCATGCCATTCGTCATACTTATCCCGGAGGCAATAAACGGCAGGCAGCGTTTCGACCTGTATGTACTCGTCTCCGACTAATGTGTTGTAAAATGCAGAAAGCCTGAGCAAAAAGTTGTCGGTCACGTGTACATAGGGTATACGCGCTTTATGCTCCGGAGAGGCAGCGGTAGCTTCCAATTCCGGATACATGAGGTTCACGTAATAGGCGGAATATCCAAAAGCCCACCATTTACCTGCTACATAAAACAGGTAGATATGATACCGGTTTTTGCTTTCTTTATCTATTGCTAATTTCGGAATTTCCATATTTATTTTTATTATGGGTTAATAATCACTCACACATCTCACCATACCGTTCGCCGTACTTTTAGCCTGGGTATCACAGTAAGGCATACCCTGCGCAAAGTCAAAAAACCAGGCTTGGTCCGCACCCTTTTCGGTGGAAGCCCAGTATCTTTTCGTCTTGCCGGGTTCTTCCATCGGTGTGCTCTTGTATATCAAGCCGATGGGTTTACGAAACATCCACATCAGTTGCAACTCGCGTTGAGTGGGAACACGCCATTTGCGCCCTGCACCCGGTGCACCTTCAGTGCCATACCAACGGCACCCTGTATTTGCAGTGGTGCCAAAATCCGGGGAATCATTCAGCCCGCCATCATCTACCCCTTGCATTGTCATCCAGTTTTTATTGTTGTTCCCCACATCTTCGGTTGCCACGATAAAGCGGAACGGTATTCTGTCATTGACGCTCAAATTTCCACCGTTTCCCTTGGAAACCTGATGCCGGATGGTAGTGCCGTTCCTCATCATCTTTACCCCGTTCCCCCATTGGGCGGCTCCGGCCAATCCCTCCGAATAAATAACGGCATATGTTTTTCCTCCGACAGTCTCTTTCTGAATATACTGCCCGAATACTCCCGAAGAAAAGCCGAAGCAGAATAAAACGCTCCATAGAATAGGATAGATTTTGAAACTCATCATCTTTATATTTCTTATTAGGTTACATTTCGTTTACTTAGTGCCTTCGCCCGCATGATTGGCTTTATCAGGATCCTGCGAAGCTCTGACAGCATGTGTGTTGCCAACAGCATCGGAGAACACTTTCCCTTCATTCGTAACCACAAAGGCTTTATCGGCACCCGGATCGGCGGTAGACGACCAGTAACTCTCCGCCAACTGTTCCCGCGTGCTCGAAGAAGAAATCCAAGTTCCTATCAGTTCGCTGACAGAAGGGAGATACCACAGAATATCCTCTGCCGGTTTTCCCTGTTCGTATCCATTCGTTCCCCGATAGCAGGTGTAAGCAGCCGCATAGTCTTCCCAAGGAACACCGGTCGCTTGCAACAGTGCGGTATTCTCACGTCCGTCCGTCAATGAAGTGGCTCCCAATTTGTCGAATGCTGCTGCCCCTGCATACCATTTCAAAGCCTTCTCTCCCGGCGTTGTGGTACCGGATGAGCTTCCCATCGGATAGTACCCATCCGAAAAATGAAGCTCTATCCTGTTCGGGTATTTCCATTTAACGGCACTCGCATCATCTACTGCCGGTAAAGCAGTGCCACCGGCATTGTATCCCGTAAGTTCTCCCGAGAAATAGCCCGGTATCAACCGGATGACATTGGTATCATCCGGACTGTTTCCTTTCAGGGTAATGTTGTAGGTCAGGTCGTAATTGGCGTACACACTGTAATCGGTCGTGAAGTTTTTTCCCAAAAAGAATTGATAGATAGAGAAATCTTTTATAACATTCAAATCCTCAGTGCCAGAGACCGATACCTTCTCCATCCCTATGATCTGGAGGTAAGTGCCGCCCGTCGGCGCGTTATCGCGACGGGTGCTCTGTGTAGAGGTTGGCACCGTCTGCTGGAGATTGACCGGGATATATAAAGGGGGCGTATCAATCACTGGATTTGCGGCCTTTGCCGTAGCAAGCAGTTTAGTCCAGAAAAGGCCGGATTTGTCAAACGAACTCTCTGAAGGGAAAACGGGTTTTCTTCCGATTACATTATAGTAGTTCTGCGTAGGGATATTCATCAAAGTCACCGCCCAGTCATGTTCTACCTCTACAAAATGCGGATAAGTCGTTTTTATATGGAATGTCACTCTTGCCACGGTACGCTTCAAAGAGACATATAACAGTTTGCCTGTAACGATTTCAGCGGCGATCTGGCCGCACATGACGATTCCTGTTTTCTCTCCTCCGCTATTCGGCAGAATCACCTTGTTTCTGGGAAAAGTTTCGTCACCCGTCGCCAATGTCATACATAAGTCCTGCAAATCCGCATAGGTGGAATTGCCCACCGTTATACCCTCAAACTCACTCTCATTGACGTTGGTTAAAATCACAACCATGTTTTTTTGCCCTGGCGGCGTAGGCATGATCTCCACCTCATCTGTCCTGATGGAACCATCCGGAGAAGTAAAAAATTTCTTTTCTACCAGTTTGCCATCCGGTTTCGTTCCGTCAAACTGGAAGCCCATATACGAATAAATGGCATTATCTTCGGTGATGGACGCAGCCGGCGACACAGCTGTCCTTGTGGCGGCAGGTGTCGCCACCACTTCCACATCCATTTCCGGCGAGGACATCCTGAGGACAGGAGGCATTCCTTCCGCCCGTGTTTCCGCATCAGACGAAGTATTATAATCGTCTATGCCGAAAGCTAACTTCACAGTAACCGGCTCTATGGTTGAAGACGTCCCGGAACCGGGCAACAGGCGGTCCTCCGTACATCCTCCCAAAGTCAGGCAGGCGATACATATCGAAGCCGTTATTTTTTTTATCCTGCTCATATCGTTCATTTGCATATTATAATCATATCATTAATTAGAATCACGGACGCAGCGCACGGAACACGAGATTGTTTTCTTGTCATACGGAGACAATACTACCGTACTTTCTTTAACCGCACCTTTATTATCAATATACAGCCCCCACGCCTCGTTTTCGTTTACTTCCGTACCGGTCCAATAGGGTTTATTTCGATTATCATCCAGACTAAAGCCCAAATCGGAAAGTGAATTCCCATTAGCCGATACCAATACTAATACTGCCCGCAACTCGGAGGCTCTCGGAAGTCTCCAGTTATGAAAACCGCCCCCGTTATATTTCCGGCACAGTTCTTTTGCAAGCAACAGCCCGTTTCCGTCTTCCCACGGGACAGGCGCAATGGAGACATCGTTTTTGGTCATCTGAAGCGCCGGATAAGCTTTTTCCTCCGTGTACACGTTTATATCATCCGTAATTTTCAGGCCGTCCTTGGGCAGTGTTGCGGGGTCCGGTGTATTAACACGCACATAGGCTCCGTTACCACCATAGGCCACAGTGGTCAGGTAGGCTTCATACGGATGCTCACCGGCAGTTAAATAGCCGGATTTTGGAGGATATGTAGTTGCATACGAAGCACCCGGATAGGTAGCCGTCGGCCAATACAAAGAACCGTTATTCAAATTCATCCACTTAGAATCTTGGTCTCCGGGAGGCGTTATATCACCTCCAAACTCACCGTTAATCACCTCTGCGTTCCAGTTCTGTATATTCAGGCCCAGGGCAGAGTTGTTAAAGACCAGGTCATACGTGTTTTTATATCCCTGCCTGAAACCAAATGATTTACGATCGTCACTTTGGTTCAGATAAATTTTGTCCAGGCTGAATATCTCATTAATTCCATTGATATTCAATACGAGGGTTATTTCGCCATTGCCGACTTTGGTATCCATGAACGAAGGAACCAGAAACTCGCAGGTGTAAACTTCCGTAGTGGACAATGCCACAGCAGGGTCTATGGTTACTCCTATCGGGCCGGCGGTAGCTCCATCCTTCGGCAACCCTGTTTCCGGGTCAATAGCTCCCTTGTTCTTAATCCAGCTACCCCCTAAGTTACCCAAAGTGATACTACTCAATTTGAACTCCGATCCTTTATCCACGTATTTCGTGATGTTAAGAACGATCCACGTATAGGCATGCCGGAAGTTTAAAGGAACAGTTGCCACCGATCCTTCGGACGGAGCGAACGGATAGAGGGTGGCGGTATTATAAAACAAATCCGTCTGTTTGAGGTCGGTCTTAGCGGAAAAATCAAACGGGATGCCGGTCGTATAGACATCCTTGGTAGCGGATGAGACAACCGGATAGTAGGCAACCACCTTTAATGCTTTGCCTTCCGGCCCCGCGGGAGTGACGCTTGAATGATTGGAATTGTCTAAAAAAGACCAATTCCACGGTGCGGTGGAGCCGGAGCGCTCCATGGTCGCTGTCATGTCCGACGAGCCTTTGAAAATCTCACTCCCGTTCTCACTTTTAGTGACGGACATCCCGAAAGCATAGGAATTTCCGGAAAAATCGGTTATGCCTGTAATACTCCTCGATTGGGCGCCCTCCATGTTTTCTATGGACGCATTGAAGTCCAGACGGACTTCCCTTCCCGGGGTATCCGGTCCCATCCCGTCGAAGGTATGGTTGTCACAGGCTCCTGCCAATAGTAAAGAGCAGGCTGCCAGGATGATTGCATGGGGGTAGGCATATTTATTCTTTGTATCCATATTTATTTTTGTATACCGTTTCAATTACTCATTACTCGCTCTCTGTCTCACGCAACGGATTTTCAATTTCTCTGTTTTCTGATGCGCCGATGCATATCCCGTAGTAGAGGTAAAATCGACAGCCCACGCCCAACCGGACTTTTTCTTTTCATCCTCTGTAGCATTGGGTACCTCATACTCACTCCCGCACCAATAAGAGCCGGACAGGGGTGTGAACCCCCGCAATTTTTCCAAACTTCCCTGATTCACATAAATAAAGGCCAGTTCCGAGAGCCGGGGAAGCCTCCAGTCGTCGTATCCGCCTTCTTCCATATCGCGGCATAAGTTCAAAGCGGTCAACGAAGTTCCGGTCTTCCACTGCGAAGTTTCATTACCCTCGTCGTCCACCAGATCGTTGGCGGAAACCATCAGGTTGGGATAAGTTCCTTCAAAGCTAAAGGCATTTTCCACTGTAGGATATAACTCCCCGTTTTGCCCTCCCGTGATATTAGGAGCATAAAAGCTGTTTCCTTCCTTGACATAAAAATTATTGTAGTCGAATGTTTGTTTGGGATTCTTACCCCAAGCATACTTCTTTTCGGGTATGTCAATGGAGGAGCCCGCAGCGTAAGTCCAGTTCACATTCTCTCCGTTAAAGCCCTGATAAATGAGGTAATATCCCGAGATGGAAGGAACAGAGCCCATTGCGGACGCTTGCCATGGTTCAAGAGTGGCTTCGAAGCCTAAATTCTTCGGCATGCTCTTGTACGCAAGTTCGGCGGTGGCATAGCCCGCGGCTTTCACGCTACTGATAGTAAACTGGTATATGTGGTTGCGCAGGATGTCCATTTTGTCATTGGGGGCGGCGGCGTTGTCGTTGGTAAAGTCCACCCGATAGTAGGACATATCCGGAGAGCCATTATAATAGCCACCTACGATAATGGCGAGGCGGTTGGTGTGTTGACCGTCATACACGCTGCCCCAATTCAAACCGGCTTCGGGCAAATAGATTTGGCCTAAACAATAAGTATTGTTCGTTATATATGGGGCGCCACTGTATGTTTTCGTGGTTGTCGTCCCGCCATCCACGCCGGAAGGACGGTCTATCACGATCTCATCGGATGAAGCGCCATCTGCCGTAACCGTATTCCAGCGGAAGTTCCCCATGACAGGCATATATGTATATCTCTGCCCTGCACGCCATACTTGTACTTCAGCCATCGTAAAAGGCTGTTTGCCACTGCCTGTATTCGTCCAGGATGTAATCGCACCGTCCGGACCTGTTTTTTTGGTGCCGACACCTATATCTATACGCGCTACGGCGCGAACCAACTTTGCTTCATTGTAAACGGCACCTTCCATCACTTGTACTGATTTGCCTCCGTTGGCCACCCCGAACATGGGAAACGGGTGGGCATCATCGAAAACAAGGGGACCGGGTTCAACTGCGCTCAGGCTGGCTTGCTGCACCTCTTCGTAGCTCTTGCCATACAGGCCATAAAGGAATCCATAATCAGGCAGGTTGGCAAGGATAACCAGTTTGTAGCTATCATTTGCCCCCATACTCTGCAACAAGTTGGCGGTATAGCTTCCGCTGGTATTCTTATGTCCTTCCGCCACGTAACGCAGGGTTCCGTAAGAATCTGCGTTGGCATTGAACTGAAGAATATAAATTGAAGAAATCTGCGCATCTGTCCCCGCAGTGCCCCCCGAAGCCATGCCGGTATCGGATGTCGATACGGAAAGCTTCACAAGGACGGGACCGTCCTGCTGTACATTATAACGGTCATCGTTCTGGCAAGCTCCCAGCAAAAGGATGATCCAAAGGGATTTCATCAGCCCGCTCAATCTTTCTATATATCTGTTATCTATCTTCATATTATATTCTTAACCTTTATATCTCATTAGGGATAAAAGAATCAATTGTATTCTTTCCAGACAACCGTTTCCCCCCAACCTGTAATTTCAACCTTTACATCCGCCGAACTCTCAAAGTTCAATAAAAGATTGGTGGTTTTGCCGACAACGGGGACTATCGGGTTGCCGCTGCTGTCCGTCGTTACGCTTTTAAGCAAAGACTGGTTGTGGTAGATGTCTATCGTGATTCCCTTACCGTTTATTGTAGGGAAAAGACGGCACATGGAGACTTCGAAGTCTTTGTTCGCGGCAAGGGTCATCGGCGGGCAAAAGGAAGCTGGCTCGCCTCCGTAATTACAGCTAAAATCCATCCGGCTGTAGGTTTCATGGATAACGAGCAAATAATTTTCATCGTCCGTACCGGTGAGCTTTTGCAGTCCGCGCAGGGTTATATTGATGGACGCCGTCATGCGGGAGATTTCCATGATTTGGTCTTCGACACGACCGGACGTTGTCTTGTTTTCTATTTTAAGCTCTCCGTGCATCAAATCGGCGGGAGAGGTAAACATGCTCTGTTCGCCTGCCTTTGCGGAGGCTAAAGGTTTCAACGAGATGAAACAGTCGGAGCATGAATCGCCCTTTTTCAGGGGGCAGAGGAGCATCGAACCGTCCTGCGCGTTGCACAAGCTTACGCAATGCAGGGTGGGAATACCCGGATAGTTCAGGATGACAGATTCCATATTATTCACAGGGAGTATGTCGAGCAGCAAGTCTTTGTCATCAAATACATAGAGGCTCATATCTTTTATTGCTTCCTGCGGTATGTCTGCAGGCAGATTCACCTTCAGCGGGATACCCTTGAAACAATCATCGGTATTCTCGGCTATGCACCCCGACAACAACAGCAGTGTGAACATAAAGTATAATATCCCCGGCACGAACCGGAATTTATAGGCACCTGTCATAATGGATATTCTTTCTTATTTTATTTCTTTGTAGTTTAAAATATCTGCCACGGACAGTGTCCGTGGCAGATGCTTATTAATAAGCATGCATGCCCTGCAGAAGGGACATATCGATCATACTATCTAATTCGGGAATTATTTCCATTCTTTGGAGATTTCCGTTGCAAGTACCCAAGTTGCTGCATTAACTGTAACCGCTACGGAACTGTTAACAGTCGGTTTGGTCGGATCTTCAGTACCACCGCCACCGCTACCGCCTTCGTTGGTAGGTTTAAAGTTACCGTTCAAAGCCAATTTTACAGTATATGCCTTACCTGCTGCAAGTTCCTCCTTGTCTCCGCCTCCGAAGTAGGTAGTGAAATACATAGGCTTGAGTTCTTCTGCTACTCCTTCCCCTTCATTAGCTTTTGTTTTTCTCCACAACACCTCAACTACGAGCGCTGTCGGATGCTTGGCAATGTCCGAAACATCGGTGTTTGCGAAGGTATACCAATGTCCTATATCCGAAATTTTATTCGTTACAGCAGTAAATTTATCAGCAGCGGCCTCTATGGTGTACTCATCATTGGGTTTGAACTGATTAGGTGCTTGACCTTTCCATGGATCACCCCATGCTACACCACCGGTATACTGTTTCAAATCTTGTGTGATATAGTCAGAGTTGCCATCGGTAGCAGGAAGGAAATGTGTCACTCTCTGTGCGTTCATCAGGTAGACGCGTGTGATAGTAAAGTTTGCATTAGTATTCGTGGCAAAATCATTTGCCTGGGCATATACATTGTCCTTTACACCTCCACCATTGAATGTAATTTCCGTGAGTTGTATTCTGGCTGATAAATAATGCAACTGTACTGTTGCTGTAGCTTTCATAGTTTCACCATCTTTAGCAAACTCACTCAAACCATCTATCCCCGACATATAAAGATTCGCATCCGTATGGGTTACGCCACCGGTCGGAACATCAGGAGTGACAAGCATATCCGACAGCACAGCCTTCAGGGCATCCTCACTTGCAACAGAGGCAAACGCCCCGCCCGCACCCGTCATGTCTCCGGTATTGGCTACAACCGCCACTTTCTTGGCGTCCGTCGTAGTTGATATCGAATTGGCAGCAGTTGGAGCACCGATATACTGCTTCGTAATAACGATTCCGCTCTGGTTGAAGATAAACACTGTAAGATTATTTACCGTACCATTTTTTGTATCCAGATCGCCGGGTATACCCGCCGCTTTGCTGGTCACCTGATCGCTATTTCCGACCAATTTAAGGATAACTTTAGCTTCCGGGGCATCGCTCCCACCACCTGGGATTCCATCGTCGTTTTTTGAACAACTTGCCAATGCCACTATCGCGCACATCGACAATAATAAACTTCTTACTTTCATTCGTAGATATTTAATTAATAAATAAGATAATAGTCCCCTATAATAACTCTAAATATAATTCCAAGTATAGCTCTATTATGAATAGAGAAATATTTGAATTAGAATTTGCTTAAGCAGTTGATTATCAAAATATTTTAATTGTAAGATAAAACGACATACACTTTATACGAATTATATTTGTAAAAATGGATGTCAATAATATTCTGAAAATAAACATATTATGACATCAGGCGCTGAAACAATACTGAAACAATACTGAAACAAAAAATAAAAATACATTGAATCTTCGGGCTTATGAACCATGAAATTTTACTTAACGAGTTGCTCTACATCGAGGAACACCGTTCGTGCATGAATTATTTAAATCAAGCGGAATCCGGTTTTAAATATATTGAGTTAGATCAAGAGATATTTATACAGAAGGAATGCGCATGTTGGAACTATTTACTCATATTTCTCGACGGAGAATTTATTATCAGCCAGGATCAATTCAAAAAGCGAAAGTTTAATGCAGGGACAATGGTTTTACTGCCTAAAATGTCTACATTCAGCGGTTGGGGAAGTGACGGCGCCAAACTGGTAGCGTTGTCGTTCGAGACGCCTCCAGGCAGTTGTGATATGTTTATACTACAATCATTGTCAGAGATTTGCAAAACAATTCAATATGACTTCCAAGCCACAGAAATCCGTTATCCGCTTGCACCTTATCTGGATGTACTTACTTATTGTTTAAAAAAGGGATTGAGTTGCAGGCACCTGCATGAATTAATGGAAAAAGAGCTGTTTTTTTTAATCCGCGGATTTTATACAAAAGAAGAAATTGCCGGTTTATTTTACCCCATCATAGGACAGGATTTTTTATTTAAAAAAATGATTATAGAAAACTACCAGAAGGCAGGCAGCATAGAAGAACTTATTTCCATTTCCAATATGGGAAGAAGCAGTTTTTTTACCAAATTCAAGACCGTATTCGGAATTACAGCCAAACGCTGGATTGTGAAACAACAGAACCTTAAAATATTGGATGAAGCAATGCATCCCGGCGCAACGGTGAAAGAACTGATGGCAAAATTCATGTTTGACTCGCAGTCTCACTTTACACAGTATTGTAAACAAAATTTCGGCTGTACACCCAGGCAGTTGATAGAACACAACGACCTTGAAAATCAATAAATACATATTTTTTTAACAAAATGGACTAATTGTAAAACTTGTTGGACTTTTATGTATATAGATGTATGAAAAAACAAGGTATTTTTGCAACGTGAATTCAGATTTTATACAATCTTAATTAAGAAGTGTGTCTCTATTCATAATAGATACGAATATTCACGAATGTAATGATATTTATTGAAAGTCAGAAATATTAAACATCAATTTAACATTTAAATAAGATTGCCCATCATGTAGCCGGCCTGTTTGAAAGGATTTATATCAGGGATTTGAATGCGGCTTTCATAAACACTGTCAGGGATATAGAACCCGAAAATATACCAGATACCCCAAAGTAAAATTAGTATATGATTACTTAATTAAGATAAAGCGATAACAAAAAGAATATCGAACAACATATCTTTGTTTCATTCATCAGGCAAATGAAAAGAGAAGAACAAAACAGGAAATACATTGCATGGCTGTTACTCATAACATTCATCTCCTTTTTTGGCATAAAAGCTTTTCATCACCATGAGGAGACACATTCCGCAACACACCATGAATGCCAGTCTTGCCCCAAATCCCCATGCAGCCCCTGCCCGATCTGTGATTTCACTTTTTCTCCTTTCCTGCAACAGGCAGAAACTTTCCATATCAACCGAATACCCCCCGCTCCTATTTATGAGCAGGCAATATATCCGGATAAGGTTTGTAAGGCACAACTTTATCCGTATTACCTGCATGCCCCGCCCGTCCGGTTCTGACAGCAGAGTTGAGATAAAAATAAAAAACAACAGACTCAGAACCTATTTAAAATGAACTATAAATTTATTATTTGCCTTTACGGTTGGCTGATGCTGGCCGTCATGGGCGTTTATGCCGAAAACATACCTTCGGAAGGAGGCGATGCCCATATCTATGGCCACGTCACCGATAAGAAAAGCGGGAATCCCCTGCAGTATATCAACGTCTATGTGAAAGGGACAACCATCGGTACGACCACCGATAATTCCGGCCATTATTTCCTGAAAAACCTGCCAACGGGAAAGCTGACTATTGAAACACAATTCATCGGTTACCGCACCTTGCAGAAAGAAGTCGAAGTAACGCCCGGTTCCACCCGGGAACTTAATTTCACGATGGAAGAAGACAACATCGCACTGGATGAAGTCGTGGTTTCCGCCAACCGGAGCGAAACGATGCGCCGCATAGCCCCCAACCTGGTGAACGTAATGGACTCCAAACTGTTTGAGAACACACATGCCGTCTGCCTGGCGCAGGGGCTGAGCTTCCAGCCGGGTGTCCGGGTGGAAGACAATTGCCAAAGCTGTGGCTATACGCAAGTACGCATCAACGGGCTCGACGGGCATTATTCACAGATACTGATCGACTCCCGTCCCGTAATTTCCGCTCTTGCCGGCGTGTACGGGCTCGAACAGATACCGTCAAACATGATTCAGCGTGTAGAAGTGGTACGCGGAGGCGGTTCCGCGTTATTCGGAGGATCTGCCATCGGCGGCACGATTAATATAATAACTAAAGAGCCGGCCCGCAATTCGGCGGAGTTCTCCCATTCCTTGATGTCCGTCGGAGGCAGTAATGCTTTTGATAATAACACGACGTTGAATGCCTCGCTCGTCACCGGCGACAACCGGGCCGGAGTATATCTATTCGGCCAAAGCCGCCAACGCGACGGTTACGACCATGACGGGGACGGATATACGGAGTTGCCTGTATTGAAAAACAAAGTAATCGGGTTGCATTCGTTTCTTAAACCCAGCACTTATTCCAAACTGACGCTGGAGTATCATGCCATCAACGGATTCAGCCGGGGAGGAAACAAGTTGAACCTGCCGCCGCAAGAGGCGAATATAGCCGAACAGGCGGAACATACGATTAACAGCGGAGGATTGACATACGACCTTTTTTCACCGGACGGGAACAATCATCTGAGCACTTACTTTTCTGCCGGCGATGTAGCCCGCAACAGTTATTACGGCGGAACGGGAGATGATTCTCCGGAAAGCATAGCGAATGCCCAAAAGGCTTATGGAACCACACATGAGCTGACGGTGGTAGGCGGTGCGCAATATATGCACCGGTTCAGCCGGTTTCTGTTCATGCCCTCCGAATTGGTTGCCGGCGCAGAATACAACTACGATAACCTGGCGGATGAATATATCGGCTACAACAGAGACTTCAAGCAAAAAGTCAAGATAGGAAGCGCATTCCTGCAAAACGAGTGGAAAAACGACCGGTGGGGCTTTCTCTTAGGAGGCCGCCTGGACAAGCACAACCTGATTCATCATGTGATATTCAGCCCGAGGATCAACCTGCGTTTCAATCCTACACAGGAAATCAACCTGCGCGCCAGCTATGCAGGCGGTTTCCGTGCGCCACAGACTTTTGATGAAGATTTGCATACCAGCCTGGTTGGCGGCGAGCGTGTGGTAACGCGGCTGGCAAAAGACCTGAAGGAGGAGCGCTCCAACAGTTTCAGCGTTTCGGCCGACTTATACCATACCTTCGGGGGCATACAGGCCAACCTCCTGCTGGAAGGTTTCTATACCAACCTGAGCAATGTATTTGCCGAACGCAAATTGAACCAGCCGGACGAACAGGGCAACGAAATCCTTGAGCGCTATAATGCTTACGGGGCAAAAGTTTTCGGAATCAATGTGGAAGGCAAAGCGGCTTTCACCTCCTGGTTCCGATTGCAGGCCGGGCTTACACTGCAACAAAGCCGTTACGATGAAGCGATAGAATGGGATGAAGATGCTCCCAAAGAGAAAAAAATGATGCGTACGCCTAATACCTACGGTTACTTCACGGCAACACTCAATCCGCTCAAACATCTGTCGGCAGCTTTCTCGGGCACCTATACGGGAAATATGCTGGTGGGACACGCGGCAGGTTCGGGTGTGGACAAGCCGGTTGCAGTCACCACCCCGAAGTTTTTTGCAATCAACCTGAAGTTGTCTTATGACATGACCGTATATAAAGGTGTTACCTTACAACTCAACGGAGGCATTCAAAACATAACCAACGCCTATCAAAAAGACTTTGACAAGGGCTGGAACCGTGATTCCGATTATATATACGGCCCCTCACTGCCAAGAAGCTTCTTTGTCGGGGCCAGCGTCAGTTTATAAAAGACGATAGAATGATGATTTTGTATTTGGCAAAAAAGAGGGATGTGTCAAAAAGCTATTACTGAACGCAGATTACGCAGAACACGCAGATTATTTATTGAAAAAATATGGTCTGCGCTCTGCCTGCAAATTCTGCATTCCCTAATATATGCTTTTGACACATCCCTCAGGAAAGGAAATATGAAAAGGTTTTGGTTAAAATCTTATTCGATTGGCATAAGCCTTGGTATCGTATTATCATCACCTCCTGACACAAATTTAGACGGACTCTTATAGTCAGGATTATTCGTATTCCATTCTTCGATGGCAGCATTAAGGGAAGCGATTGTTTCGTCGCTGTTCAATTCGGAAACAAGGCTTGGGCCTTTGGTATTCCAACCTTTATTTTGATTATCAGTACTTGTAACAAACAAGTCTGCATTGTTTACAAAATACAGTTCTTTTGTGCTTGTTGTATTGTAAATTTGCATTATACCAACAACACCTCCGGTCAAACTGCTTCCGGAGACTGTACCTTCATTTATATTCGAACACATAAAAGGGGATAAAATACTCACACCATTTATCTGTCCCACTATACCACCAACATAAGACGTACTATTAATATTTCCATGATTTATACAAGCCACCACTCCATTAGACTGGTACATATACCCTGTTATTCCTCCAGTACGACTCACTCCATTTATTTTACCATAGTTTTCACATGCAAGACAATAATCACGACTTCCCATTTGGGAGGTGATTCCTCCTATATAATCTCCAGTTACAACAATATCCGCTTTATTTAAACATCTGATAGCATAACTATAACTTCCCATTCTTCCTATTATTCCGGCACAGTTACTACTACCCGTAACTATACCAGAATCTAAAATTATATTTTTAATCACAACCTTATCAGAGGTTGCCCCATAAGTATATCCAAACAACCCTAAATTTGTGCCTGTTATTTTTATATACAGATTCTTTATTTTATATCTTTTTCCATCAAACACTCCTTTAAATGCTCTTGCTACATTCTGTCCTATCGGCGTCCACTGTTTTGTCTCACTCCCTTCAAGGTCGATATCATTCATCTGTGTCAAGGTCCAGCCTGTAAAACCATTATAATTATAATCGTCATAAATGGCATTTCCTACATTCGTTGCAGCAGCTACCCAGGCAAGTTCTGCACGAGTCGTAATTTGTGCCGTTTTCACGTCATAATCTATTACTTCCGGTTTCATGATGGAAGCATCTTTAGCCTTCGACATATCCAGTTCCAACGACTTTGTATATCGTTTGCCTGCCTCGAAAGTAACGGTTACGGCATCAAAATCCAGATATTTATCCGTACCGTTATCATCAACAAATACACGTACTTTCACATCACCCGTTTCCACCGGAAATGTAGTCATAGCTACTATACTCTCTTTTTCCGAAACGATATCTGTTCCCCCATTCGGATAAGACAAGGTTAATTTATGGTTCGAGCCTTCTGCGTCCGAAAGTTTTTTATCGAAAACATTCAGATTCTTTTTGTTTTCCAGATTATCACCCGCAATCTCTATACTTTTAAGAGTAATCCCTTCCCGGGTATCCTTTAATTTCAGGTTAAACTGCAACAGGACACAAAGATGTTCCATAGAAAATGCCATTTTCTCATTATTCAAATGGCTGGGCTCCCTGCTCACCATGTGCATATAGGACGACAAATATTCAAAACTGTTTGCCACTCCTTCTTGAATCGTTAAATCCAGTGGAATGGCTGTTCCGTCATTTGTTTGATGAACATCATTGTAAGGGTAACACACATAATACTCATTTACCGTGTTCTGAATAACACTTCCTTCAAACAAAGCTATTTTAGATCTTTGTTCGAGTGTCGTTGCCAATGCTCCGGCATAATAATAACCGGTATTTATATCGTTTCCGAATACACCGACCTTATCACCATTCGTCCAAAAAATTTCTGCTCCATTTTCAGCCGGTTCTACGTCAACCTTGGTGACTGCCCCTTGGGACAAGGTCGCTTTTACCTGTACTTTCGTACCATTTCCTCCGTTATTATTCGGATCGTCATCTTTATGACAACCCGCTAACAGCAATGTTGCTGCCAGAAATACAAACAATGATTTTTTCATAATTTTCTTACCTAATTCTTTGTTTTTACCATGTTCCTCCGTCGCCAAAGTCCGGAGTACTGCCATCGAGGATAGCGCCTTCGATTTCCATTTCAATCACTTCAATCACGGGTTTTTCATAGGCAACCTTCATAGCCTGTTCTTGTTCCATCAGTCTCATAAAAACACAATAAAAATTTATTTATACTCTATTTAACTACATTCTGACTTAGTACAAAATGAACTATTGTACATCTGTTGATAATTAAGCCCTGCGAAAAAATTGGGTGAAATATGAAATGCACTATTAATCAGAAGTTTGAAGTTTGCTTTAATGGTTAAATACTGTTATTGTGTTTTATAATAAAAAGGCTTAATGAATTTAAAATAAGAGGCTAAGGATAAATGAAAATCAAATAACAGAGAGGAAGTTGTATCTTCAAAAAAGGCTATCTTTCTGAAATACAAAATCAGTAATTAACAATTAAAGCAAGGCTGCTTACACTTCTGATTAATAGTGCATTTCATATTTCACCCAATTTTTTCGCAGGGCTTAATTATCAACAGATGTACAATAGTTCATTTTGAACTAAGTTAAATTTAACCTAAAACAACCAATAATACCTACTTCCATATAGAAAACAAAGAAGTGACGACCGATAGCCAGGCTTTACGTTTGGTATAAGCCGGGGCGACTGTCGATCGTCACTTATTCAAAAGTATTGACTGTCTACTATTTCACAAAAATAGAATACGCCATACTATTATCTGATAATTGTTGGAGCACTTTATTTTTCCAATAGATTCCTACAGGAGTACCACTATCATTTACATCATATCCGGCAACATAGACATCGCCATTGACCACATGTACAGAAAGAGCTTCTGCTGCGGAACTATTCAAATCGGGCAATTTCTCAGCAACACCATTCGTCCAAAGAATTGTAGAATCTCCGTCGTTGCCTACTACATAGACATTGCTTCCATAAACATATACAGAATTAGCTTGTGCATATTTTGTACCATCCGTTAAATTCCGGGCTACACCATTTGTCCAAAGAACAGCATAATTCCCATCATATCCTGCAACATATACATCGTCATCAGCAACACATATAGATTTTGCCTCTGCCCTATTAACTCCGTCACTCAGCGGCATAAGTGTGCCATTCTTCCATAAAGTTGCAATTCTATTAGTTGAACTTTCATATCCTGCGGCATAAACATCACTTCCGGAGACATACACAGTTTGTGCTAATGTACTATTAGTAGCCCCTTCAACCAAGTGTTCAGCTACACCATTCTTCCAAAGAGTTGCAACATAGAGATTGTTTTCTTTTGCACTACCTGCAACATAAACGTCATTTCCGGACACATACACAGACATGGCTTGTGCATAACTTATGCCATCAACCGATAATTGTTGAGCTACTCCGTTTTCCCAAAGAAGCGGGGTTAAAGTAGAATAATCAAGTCCAGCCACATAGATCGTTTCAGCACTCGGATCAGGAACATCCAGTTTTAAAGTTTTCGTATATCTTTTTCCGGCCTCGAAAGCAACAACTACACTCGGAATGGTAATAGTTTGCTCTTTACCATTATTATCGACAGTTACTACCACATCCACATTTCCGGATTCAGCAGGAAAAGCCGTCATTGCAACAGTGACTTCTGTCGTACTCAACGCAGGACCTCCATCAGGATATGAAAGAGTTATTTTATTACCGGCACTTGCTACATCTTCAACCTTTTTATTATATACATCCAATACCTTTTTATTTTTAATATTATCTCCGGATATAGCTATACGCTTTAAAGTAATTCCTTCCTTTACATCCTGCAACATAATATTAAACTGTAAAATGGCACAAGTATGTTCCATAGAAAATGCCAAACGGTTATCACTATCCGTCTCACAAGGTTCCTTACCAAGCATGTACATGTAATTTGACAAATAGGTAAAGTTGTCTACTTTACCTATTTGAGACTCCAAGCCCAAAGGAATACTCGAACCATCGTTTTCTACATGTGAAACGCTATAGGGATAAAAAACATAATATGATTTATTCCTGCTTTGCTCTACCTGACCTTCAAAAACTGCCTTTTTAGCCCTTTCGGAAAGACTCGTTTTTATCAATCCTAAATACTTATTCGCAGAAGTGTTGACATCAGCACCGAATACACTGACTCCATCTTCGTCTGTCCAAAATACTTCCGCCTTATCCGTATTAAAGTCCACATCCACTTTGGTAACCATTTCTTGGGAAAGGTCGGCGGTAAGGTTTATCTTCTCTCCGCCCCTATTACCGTTTTCTTCTTTTTGGCATCCTGCCAGCAGCATTAATAATGCTGCCATCGACATAAATAATTTCTTCATTGATTTTCTAATTGGGTTCTTTTTGTAGTTCTTTAATTATCACCAGGTTCCTCCATCACCAAAATCCGGAGTACTGCCATCCAGGATAGCGCCTTCTATCTCCATTTCCACTACTTCAATCACAGGTTTTTCATAGGCTATTTTAGCCTCTTGGTCTTTTTCTTTTGTTCTCATAAAAACACAATAAAAATTAATTGATACTATACTTGACTCTATTCTAACTTAGTTCGGAACGAACTAATGTTTGTATATTGATAATAAAACTCTATAAACTAATCAGGTAAACAACCTAAATAAGTTGTAAATCATATGATTGCCAGTTGTATTAATCGTTAAAGATTCTTTTATGTCAGTTAATATAGGAAACAGTAAAAAACGAAACTACATTAACTTTCTAAGCACTTAGATATTCATAGAGCTGAGAAAGTTAAAGTAGTTGTTCTTTTGTTCACTGTTTAATTGACATATAAAAACTGAATAAAGAATCTTTAACGATTAATACAACTGGCAATCATATGATTTACAACTTATTTAGGTTGTTTACCTGATTAGTTTATAGAGTTTTATTATCAATATACAAACATTAGTTCGTTCCGAACTAAGTCAAAAACGACAGCCAATCACAAATTCAAAACCTTAGCCCCTATTTTCAGATTTAGCCAGTCTTCCTTATCTGTATGAGATTCCGATAACTGTCAAGGTTTATAGTCCGAGGTTTAATTTATGTCTACTGTTTTCAGGAATAGTCAACCATAGCATATCTTTGGATTTAGTACCCGTAGTAATTTGAATTAGTAGCGGTACTAATTTGAATTACTACCGCTACTAATATTTTTTAACAAAACTTTTTTATTTACCTTTGAAGATCAAAGGAGTCTAGAGTTTTTATTAAAGTTAGGAGTCTGGACTTCCTGCGATTGTTAGCCACAACCTCATCAATTCTTCTCCTCTCTTTTATATCCGGAAAGATGTTAACCTGTGAATACTATTAACTTACTAAAAAAAGAAGACTTATGGCTAGACCATTTAAAAAAGGCCTGGAATATTTTCCGTTGGATAGCAATTTCTTTTCCAACCGGAAAACCCAACGCCTGATACATAGGTTCGGATGCAACGGCATCTGTATCTATTTGAGTATCCTCTGCGATATTTACGGGGAAAATGGATATTATATTCCATTTGGAGAGAATCTTTGTTTCGACACCAGCTTTACGCTTAAACTGGATGAACAACTGGTACGGGAAATCATCGATTTCTGCGTAGCCATTCATTTGTTTGACGCCGATTTACTGAACAAAAAACATGTTCTTTCGTCGAAGGGGATACAAATGCGTTTTAATGAAGTATACAAACGGACTCCATATCCGATAAATCCGGAATTGAATTTATGTCTATCCGATTCTCCGGAAACCTGTACGGACGAAATAGAGAATTATGTAAACAAAACAGGGGATTATGTCAACATAACTACCGGTTATGCAGACAAAACCCCCAATTATGTTGACATAACTGCCGATTTTGCTGCAAAAACCCCTACAAAAGGAAAAGGAAATAAAAAAGGAAATACAACTACTCAAAATTCAAAATTTTATGGAAATCAAAATTCAACAGATAATGGAGAAGACGAACGAAAAGCCGAGCTTCTCCGCATGGCAGCCGAAGCAACAGGATGTGGCAAAAATGCGTGAACGATACGGCAGTCCGGAACAATTCCTGAAAACATTCACGCCGGACCTGCAACTGGTTGCCGCCCAACATATGGAACGGACCTACTTTGGAACTGCTCCCACGCTATCCATACTTGTCGAAGGGTATGGCAAGCAGACTGCCATCGTATGGATTTGTATCCAAGTGGAGAATATCAACAATTTCGCCGGCGTAAAAGAGAAAATGCCGGTAGCACGCCAAAAGGAACTGGCAGAATTGTTCCTGGCGGAATACCCGCAACTGAAAGTATCGGAATTGCTCTTATTCTTCCACCGGTTGAAATGCGGACGCTACGGACGGTTCTACGGAATGGTGGATGCTTTGTTTATCACCTCGGCCCTGCTGGCTTTTATGGATGAACGGAAGGCGGACATCAACCGTATCAAGGCTTCACGGAAGAAAACGGAAGACAACAGCAAACCGTCACAGGGCGGTGGCATTACTTACAACGAATATCTCGAACTCAAAAAAAGAAAGGAACAAAACAATGGATAAGAAATTCAACAAAAACAGAATCTACGGGCATACGGAACTTGCCCTGCTTTATTTTACAAATATTTTGCCCAAGTCCGCCTCTACCCAGCTAACCCGCTGGATCCAGCGCGACGAGGAACTGTGGGAAGCATTGAAAAAGGCAGGATACCGGAAAGGCCAACGCATCTACACGCCTTTGCAACGCGACATCCTTTTTGAACACTTAGGCGCTCCCGACTGCTGGACGGTCGAATAACAACGAAAACGTAGGGTAACAGATTTCCGGTTACCTGGCTCCTTTGTTGCTCTTGTCGAAAGATATTTATTAGCCTGTAAAACCAATATGCCAATGAATTACTTGAAGTTTATCCAAATACACCTATGAATGATATATTCTTGTTTATTACAGATTGTAAGTATACAAGAAAGGAGCTGTTCAATTCATTTCGAACAGCCCCTTTAAAACAGCCAAGTTATTTATTATTACGGTTCTACACAGCGAATAAAGCAAGCATCACTGGCAGGTTGTCCATTTATAGTTCCAAAAACATTACTTTTTGGAAGAGCATTAAAATCAAATGTAAAATAATTAATGTCCCATCCTACAACATTGTTGAAATTAGAATCCCCGGGACGCGCATTCAATACCTCCTTCTGCAGCCAATAAACAGCACCGGGACGCATATATAAATCATAAAATAACGGCCTATCGTTACGCGCTGCTTCAGGAGTATATCGGTCGCCACGGCCAGCAGCATAACGAAGTACCATCTCTTTATCTGTTTCTCCATGAATGTTACCGGTATCACCACGTCCTTGCTTCCTATGCCCATAGCCGGATGCCCCTATCGGAAAAAATAAATTCCGTCCATCATTCTTGTTATAAATAAAACAACCACGCATCCCATAAGTACCGGATCCACCTTGCCGGTACCCGTATACTTCATTAATGTCGGAAAGTGTTCCATCAGCATCGTCGCCATAAAGCACACCATATCCCATTTCTATATCTTTGCTTTCATATAATAATTCATAATCTTCAAAATTAGCGACTTCTGCCTGTTTATTGTTTATAACAGGCGTAGCAAAAGGAACAGTTGCTGACTGGGATGAAATATCTTTCCATACTTTCGTCTCGGCCTTGCCGGCAATTTTCAATAGTTTATTTCCATCATCCTTAAAATCTTCGGGAGATACATTTATCCAATAAGGCTTATTATCATGCTTGTTGTTCGATGCGTCAATCGGCTCATCCAGATTCCCCCATTTAAACAATGAACCTTCTTCTACCGGAGAATCCGCTTCTTCCGTAGCTGTCCGCATATTGGACGCATGCCAAGCCCTTCCATTATCGAGCAAAGCCACAGGGGCATATCCCTGGCGGATAAATATCAAATGGTTGCAAGTCTTATTATGATAGCTTACGCGAACCACTGCATGGCGTGATTCCTGTTCGCTACATGTACCGTTAAATAAAACTTTAAAATCAATATGCGAACCGGACAAACCTTTCAGCGTATCATTGGCATTGTATCTTTTACCATCTTTTTCCAAGCTGATAAAATTACCTCCCGTTGATGCCGCAACAACGGCTTCCCACGGTCCTTCGGATGGAAAATCTTCAAATTCCGTTGCGTTTTCCCGTGGCAGACGTTTTAAAACGACATTAAAAGGTTTGCTGTTATCATGACGCCGATAGATACCTTTAGGATTAACCACACGACGCACCTGAAATACATCGACAATCTCAGTCAGCGGTTCCCCCCCACCCGACAATTGCACCGTTATTTTCACTTTTGCATGACGTTGATAGGCCACATACGGGTTATTTCCCGTATACCCCGTAGATGAAATCATCTGTTTGGCCCGTGTATACATAGGGATGCTCATATGCAGGATATTCGAGCCTTCTTCTCTCCGTACGGAATAATTACCATCTTTCGCGTCTTCATGAAGACCGGGGCTTACGTCATAGTCACGTTCTCCACGTTGGGTTTGATCATAATATGTCTTATTATCCGATGCATAAACAACACCTTCCGACAGGGGTGCATTCGGATTGTTTACAAGTATTGTCGCAGTGGTACGGCGTAGAGAAAGAAATCCATTCCATTTATTATCCCCTTCCACATCAAAATAATGATAGTCAAATCCGTTTGCATCCGCTCCATAAGGTGACCAACCATTATTTATGATTTCCGCCTTCACACTTTGCACGGTATAATTACCGGGATTTATTTTTATAGGAAATTCCATCTGTCTGTTATACAGGTAAGAGATATAGTAAGGATTAGGTGCCTCAATACCGGGTTCCGGTTCGTCGTACTCAATATGCCAGTCTGCCTCATTGGCAAAATTCTTAAACTTCAGCGTGAGTTTATAATGATGATTGCGTTCGGCATCATAATCGTTTATAACATCTTTGCCAAGCATAAAACGATATTTAATGTCTCCACTACCCACTTTTTCCTGATTGACGGATACATAATATGCATCCACTTCGATGTATGTTCCGTAAGGTACGCCATCTTTCGGCCTGTAACCGGAATCGTCGGACGATACCCCCGGAAAATCAAGTTTACCATCCCCGTCCGCATCTTGACGTTTATCCGGCATATCCTTTCCCGCCCCTTGCATGTTTTCAAAGAAAAACAAAGCGTCGGATGCTTCTTCGTGCCCTTTGTCAAAAGTACCATCCGGTTTCTCAACAGGCCATGGATAATACGATTTACCGGTGGATAAACGTACCGGATAATACTCATTAAAAGCCGGTACATCATTTCCCTGATAATATTTTATAGTTTCCCCATCCAACAGTTCTTCCTGTTTTGCCGGCGTATTTGTCTTTCCCAAATAACAGTTAGCGGGAATATCTTTAATCCGGACCGATTTAAGATAGATGAAAACACCCTCTTTCAAATTGCCGGCATCATAGGCTACAGTCACTTTAGAAGCGGCACGACGAATCCATGCGTGCAATTTCATATCTTTTTTATCGATAGCCACTTGCTCATTTTGACTATGGCTGCCGTCTTTCGTGAAAAAGCCGAACATCTGATTGTTCCCGACAGCCTTCTTCCCCTGTTCTCCAAGCCAATCCGTCTCCCATTTCAAATGGATGGACTTCAAGCCATCGATGGTCTTTATTTTTTCTTTATAATCTTCCTGCTCTGCCAGGTTACCCATATTGGCTACGGCGTACATATAATAATAGCCATAAGGAATCTCATCCAACTTAAATGTGGCACGCTTGGTTTTAGCTTCCGCAGTTTTACCACCTTCCGCGTTTGCGTCCGTACGGTCGACATCGGAAACTTCAAATTCCCCCGTGTTCTCTTTGTTGCCGGAAAGCAGATAATAAGACTGCATAAAATTCTTATCCTTATCATACAGCAATACACAAAGGTCATCTATATCTTTAATGGCATCTCCTGCCGAACGCGTGTTCGTGTCCAATGCCTTCCGGAACGGTATGAACTCCACCGAAGCTGTTACGCTGGTTTCACCTTCCGGCATGGAGCCGCCTTCATCAATAAGCCTATCGTCTGTACAGGCATATAAAGTACAAACCAGCATGCCTATAAGACTACAAATTATTTTCTGTTTCATAGTTTTCTGTATAAGTAATTTATTTATATACCCGGTTCATCCGGAGTCTCCTGTTTCTATAATCCGAAACCTGGGTCAAGCTCGATCCCGGTATAAGGACGCACATCACAATTGTTAATCTTAATGATGGTTTTAGTCCATTCAAGATCCGAGCTTAAGAAAAATACCATCGACCATTCACTTTCGCGGTCAAGGAATTCCTGCGGTTCCATATGCGCATACAGGTTGCTTCTAAGCATCAGCAAACAGTTGACAAGGGGGAGATTGATTATTTCCTCCCCACTCGCCTTATAACGGATAATCAGCCTGGGTGAATGCCAGTCGCGTACCATCAAGCGCGATGTGGACAGTTCTGCATAAGCCCCCACGGCTTCTTTCCCACCATCAATAAGCCCTACTTGCCCTTGTGACCAGGGAGTATATGTCACCATACCGTTTTCAAGCAAGTTATTATCGTAGTTGAACAACGTATTGTCATCCGTAATTTCAAAATCAAAATCCTTATCATTAACCGGATTACCATCTATTTGCTGCAATACGATACGAATGTTGTTGGTGTTTTTCATCATCTCGACCACTCCCTCGCTGTAAAAGTCGGAAGTAGCGAGGACGAGTTCCCCCCAATACAGGCCATGCAAATTCTTACGTTCGGGAACCGTCAGGCATTCCGGATCCATTTCCACCCGTAAATCGGTATACTGTGTTCCTTCGCCGGGGGTATGGTTCATATGGAAAGAGTGCTTGTCGCATGCCAGACCGCCATAAGCTACAAAATGATAATTCCCTTGTTCAAGGTCCAGTACCATTCGATAATTTTCGTCCTGCAACTCCGTACCTGTTACAATACGGATATCCACATAATTGCCTTTATCATCGTAAACCAAAAGTGTCAGACAGTCCACTTTTTCGGGAAATGCATTGGCATATTCCATATTATAATCATAAATAAAACGAAGCGACACGCCATGCGGACATGGGGCGATATCTTCATAGATTGATTCGCACGATGAAAAGACAAGGCTCACCAGAACCGTACCAAGTAGGGTACTGATGAAACGTAAAACTATATTTCGTTTTTTATTATACATCTTATATCATTTAGAATTCAATATTATTGACATGGAATGAACAAAATCCTTATATTATTCTATCAAAGTTTGATTTCCTCTATCTGGCGAAGTGCTGCTTCCGCATCAGCCAGTCCCTTCCGGGCTGCTTCCGTGAAGAGTTTCTCTGCCAAATCATAATCTTCCGCCAAGGCCGCATAAATGCCCCGGGCATAAACAGCCTGCGGCGAATTTCTCGCTTTCGACAGATAACGTCCGGCATTCTTCATGTCGCCACGGCTCATAGCCACATTCGCTACATTCAGGTTAGCCACCTCATCATCGGGAAACATGCGCACGGCGATCTCGAATGTTTCATTGTATTCATCACTGCCCGGTTCCATATCCTGAGCAGCCAGGTACATTTCCTGCAAGCTTAACTTTTGCGGTTGCGTCTTCAGCAGGCGCTTTATCTCTTCCACGTCAGTATAAGTCCGTACCTCATATTTCACGACATAATCGGAATGGCGCAAACCGGGATAAACTTCTTTCAGCAAGAAAGCGTAGTCTTTAGGAAAGGTTGTCTTGATTTTCCATTCTTTTGCATCCGGTTCCATATCGCTATGTATCAAATCCAGAATGCCTGTTTTATTTTCGAGGTTCGACCCCGCTACGTAACGTTCCAAGCCGCCCCAGTCTTCCGGCTCATAGTCGGTGGTGAATAAGGAATCAGGGAAATCATACTGTTTACGCACATATTCTTTCAGCGTCTTGGTACGTCCCTTTGCCAGGCGTTCATTATTGGAATACGGGCTTTCGGGCGAAGCATACCCTTTGATTTTTACAGAGATAATGCGTGTGTCGGCATCCTTCTTCACTGCATCGATCGTCGCAAGTATTTTCTGCAACTCAGCTGGATTCCGCCGATAGTTTTCGTATATTTCCGTACGGCTGACAGGGAAATCGATATAAGCGGAACCTTCCAACTGATTAATTTTCTGCTCAGCTTCCGGACAGATATATACATAGGACGGAACAAATCGTTTGGGTTCCAGTTGGAAAGCGAGCAACGGTTCATTGTCTCCGGAAAGCACTTCACTGCAGCAACCGCCGGTTTCGTTGTTCATGACAAGTGTCGCCCGGTTCATCCAAGCTGTGTATGGAACCACAGCATGATAGTTGACAACCGAAATTTTACCACTTTGATAAAGCGTCATATCTTCTACAGGCAAGCCGTTGCGAAGATGATGGTAATAGCGGTTGCGACCGGCAACCATCACTGAAGGCAACCCCAGGCTCTCCGTTTTTTCGGACAATTCGGGTGTGAGGATAACCTCCCGGTTACTTTCCACTTTCAATTTCGAGACATCTATATCCATCGAGACAAACAATTTGTCTCCCGAACGGGATACGGCAAGGCCGGACACCGTTACATTGCCACCCATAATTGTTTGAGCCTTTACTTCCGTTATACAAATCAGGATAAACAGGCTGCTACAAAGTATTTTTGTTATCTTATTCATACTCATAATCTGCAAGAATTAAAATAGATATATCAGATTGATTGCTGCCTTCGTAGGACCAAAGTAATTGTGCGATTTGCCATCGGCGAGCTTCGTGCCGCAATTGGCGCAGGGATAACTGTCGTAGCGGGTGTAAAGCCAGCCGAAACCGAACTCCGCCTCCAGATTCCAATGTTTATTCAATATCCACGCATAGCCATAAGCAACACCGGCTCCCACAAACCACCCCTGATAGCGTTTGTCGGAAAGATTAGAAAAATCCGTACCGAGAAAAGAGATGTTGTTTTTCAAATTACCGATGTTGTACTGACCTCCCAAAGCATGGGCACCGATAAAATGTCCGGCGAAACGGTCGCAAAACCAATAACGTGCTTCCGGCTGTAATAGCCAATGTTTCCACTTCTTGCCGTTAGAAAAAGTCCAGCCATTATAGTTGGCCGAGACATCAAATGTCCACTTTGGAGCAAGCCCGACTTCTATTCCGGCATTTACCGTTGCTGCCGCATCATACAATAGGTTACTTTTTACTGCTACGTCCTGACAACGTGCTTTCATACAGAAAAAGCCTAAAAGCAAAACTGCATACAATTTCAAATTTGTTTTTCCCATCTATACTTAGAATCATTATTACACATCCTGATATGATGTCCCCATCATTTATCCAGAACCTATTGTAGACAAGCGATGGGGCTGATATTTTTATGGCTTATTTTTTCATAATCATATAGTTATGTTCACTATATTTTGCTATATCTCTTTTTAAGAAAAATAGGATAAGAAACAGGACGTTTCAAATAGCTGGAAAATCAGGACATATCGTTTCTTCACATATAGATTTTGTATAACAAAGCTGTTGATTTACACAACATTTTCGTGTTTTTCCGGAAAAAAATCAGTCTAAAAAAAATACAATTTGCTTTATTTTGCATATCTTTGTATACTGTAATACCTCTCTTAAAAAGAAAACCCGGAATCATACAATATTCTATCCATTAGTTTTTCATTGTTTACAAAGATTTCAGGATAAGACTGTTTGCCTTATCCACTATCGAGGTATCCAAAGAAGCGAGATAAATACGGGTAGTTTTCTCCGAATCGTGCCCCATACCTTCACTGATGACAGACAAAGGAACATTCTTACTTTTAGCGGCGCTTGCCCAGGAATGACGGCTCACATACATTGTGAGCGGGACATCCAGTAGCAGTTGGATACCTAATTGTTTCAGTTTCTCATTAACGAGGTGTGCTGCATTTTTATATTGCCGCCTTTCATCCTTGCCGGTATCCATGATTATCGGCAATAGATAAGGAGTATTTCCCGTATCATATTTGTCTATAATCTCCTGCATGGGTTTCTCCCATTTGATAAACAATTGCTGTCCGGTCTTATGACGGCGGTACGATAATATGCCGTTCTGCAAATCCTTTTTTTTAAGAAAAGCCATATCGATAAACGACATTCCACGGGTATAAAATGAAAACATAAACAGATCGCGGGCATAACTGGCAGATGGGGATAACGTCAGATCCAATTCCCGTATCTGCCGGATAACCTTCAAAGGTACGGCACGCTTTACGGTCTTGTCCACACCGGTATAGACATGTTTAAACGGATTCCGAGGTTGTGCCAGTCCCTTTTCAATGGCACGGTTATAAATAGCACGAAGATTCCTCATATAGAACGAGGAGCTGTTAGGACAAATATCCTTTGCCCGTAACCAGGTTTCATATTCCACTATCAAACTGGAATCCACTCCGTCTAACGGGATATCGTCCCGTTTTCCCCAAAAACGCATGAAACTGTTCAGGACTGTCGTATAAGTTTCAGCGGTACGAACTCTGCCGATCCGTTTCAACTCCGTCACAAGATTCTCGGTAAAAGAGATGAACCCGCCTGCCTCCGACGCTGTCCTGTCATGATAGAGTTCCACTATTTTGTCGGAAGTATACGTATCCTTCGAGCATTCCAGTTTCCTGATAATATATTTTAACCGGAGAATATCCTCTGTCACATTTTTTTTCAGTTTGAGCAGATAGTTTTTCCTATCGGCATCTAATAACGGGAGAATAACATTTTCCGAGCGCTCGTCCCATTCGGTGGGTAACAACCGATAACCGGATTTTATCTGCCTCGCCACCCGGCCATGAATTACTTGATAAAATAATGTGCCTTCCTTCCCTTCGACTGAAGAAAGGCGAATCTTTACTTTGATTGTCGCCATGTATAAATAAATACTTTAAGTAGATAAATCATCCGGGATATCAAAATGTTCAAAAACCCAGACGATATAGTACCTTAAATAATTAGGAGATACAAGTTTTGCCAACCATCACCCTATGTGTTCCAGAATATCCGGAGACACGTCTATACACCTACCTTCCAGTCCATTATGAGAGAAGGCACACCTGTACCGCCCAAAATCAAACAAAAAAATTTAAGGGTATATTCTTTAATGGAGTATACTTTTGAGGAAAAGCAGCTAATAATAAAAAAAGTAAAACAAGAAGTCACTTCTTGTACTTGACCAGCATAATCACAGGATTTGATTCTTCATCCAATCCGGCGGCTATCTCTTTCAATTTGCCTGTCAGTTGTCCTTTTTCGTATGCCTCGACAAGTCCAGGGGCTTCTAAAGGATAACAAGTTGCGATTTCCTGGTTTACAATTCCATTTATTTTTTGTCCTAAGGAGACTTGCTCCTTGTTTGTGTAGTCAGCATTGTACAGGGTATATTCGAACAAGGCCTTTTCCTGCTTGTCGTACACCAAATCTGTAGTGGGGAAACCTTTAAACGTGGTAAAGTTCAATTCTTTTTTCTGAGTCCGCATAAAACAATAGCGGTCGGTAATAACAACAGGAAAAAGAAAGACTTCCGTCTCCATTGTAGATATGGAAGGGGTCCTTACAATAATGGGAGTTAAATTGTTGTCTGCCGAATAGTTGTATATCGTATCGGAGGAGGTATTCACAAGCGCCCAATCCCCATGATTCGGGAATGTCAGGTAAAATTCGGGGGTTACGGTTAATTCATCCTTTGTCAGCACCGGGGTTTTAAACTCTTTAAAAGGCGTCCGGATTTCGCGGGCTACACTCCCATCCTGCTTGGAAATAAGTAAATGGCATGCCTGCTCGTTTTCTTTCGGGGTCGGGAAACTATTATAACAAATCAAATGATTGCGATCGTAGTTGAACAGGTAGTTATAATAACCGGTATTTGCGAATTTGAAGCTTCTCTTAAAGTTTCCGGATAAGTCGTACACCAGTATTTTTCTTGCCGGATTGTCTTTGACAAACATTTCATCGTTATCCTCATACAGGATAATCTCCGTAAGCTGCGAATATTCCTCGGCGCCCTGCCCTAAACGGTTTATCTTCCTTATGCCTTTGCCTGTCCTGTCGAAGATAAAAATATCCCCGTCGTTCCGGTTTCTTACTAAAAAGAAATGCTTGCCGACCGATTCGACATAACCGTGGGTAATAAATTCGTCGGTGGTCTCTAATGGAACGTATTCCACATCCATAATATCCTGAAGAATTAATTCCCTTTCGGGATAGCTTGCGTTCACATCTACTGTGATAACATCATCCGTAAATTGTTTGTTTCTCCCTGTACATCCTGCCATTACCATCAACAGAACCATTACCGAAATTGCTTTTGATTTTTTCATCTCTATCTCTATTTTAAACAGCCCCACATTTCCATAAAAAGAACATTACTCCTGTCTTTTAACAGGTACAACCAAATAAAGGCGGAAAATTATAGAAAATACTCCGGATGGCAAAGTCCGTAAACGAATAAAAACAAAATATCTAACTTTCAATACATAATTATTTCGTTGAATTTCCGTATCAGCCAACCTTCAACCACACCTGACGACAGGCTCACGTAAGCACAGACTATCTTTAACCATCACTTTTAAATAGTTAAGTTATGAGAAAAATTAATCTGATTGTTTTACACTGTTCGGCAAGCCGCGAAGACAGAGCTTATACTCCCGAACAACTGGTACGCGACCATCAGGCGCGCGGGATGCGATGTGCCGGATATAATTACTACGTGCGTCGTACAGGTGAAATCGTACCGATGCGTCCGTTGGAAGAGATTCCGGCACATGCCAAAGGGTTCAACCGGAACAGTATCGGCATTTGTTACGAAGGCGGGCTCGATTCCGGCGGACAGCCTGCCGACACCCGTACACAAGAACAGAAAGAAGCGATCCGTATCCTGTTATTAATGTTAACCGCCCATTTCCCGGGTTGCCGGATTTGCGGACACAGGGACTTAGGAGCAAACAAGGCATGTCCCTGTTTTAATGCGGAGGAAGAGTATGCAGACTTGTAAAAAAACGAAGTACCCGTTTGTCTGCCAATTAACAATGGCAGTCATACTCACATTGGCGGGAATCGCACTGTTATTTATGGGATTCTGGTGCAGTCCGTCCGGAAAGATAGACAGTTCGGTTCTGGTCGGGTTCGGAGAAGTGTCTACTTTTGCCGGCGCATTATTCGGAGTGGATTATACGTACAAATACAGATACCTGCATCATGAAAAGAAATAAACAGAATCCAAGATGCAGCTACCGGTTGTTTGCCGTTTGCCTCGCTGGTTGTTTGTCTGTCGTACCGGCTTGCTCGATACGAAAACGGCACCGGACGGAACAAACGGCAAATTTCCGTTCCGATATACTCAGCAAAGACAGCCTGCTGTTCCACCAAAGGAAAGAGTATACAGGACAACTGCTACAATACAACCAACAGGTACGGCTCTCCCTGCCCGACAGTTCGGGCAGGCAATATCCGGAGGATATAACCACTACCCTGACCGCTTACCGGCAAACGGGACTAACGGCAGATACCCTCCGCACACAATCCGTAGCCAGTACCCATATGCAACAAAAGGATAGTAGCCTGGAAACCCGAGCTACTATCCTCCGTCCCTTTCCTATAGGACTGGCGGGCGGTATCTTTTGTTTACTCCTGCTTATTTTGCTCTTTATCAAAAGATGGAAGAAAACGTAGAAACAGCCAAACTGTTGTTAACAGGCAGAATGTTTTTTATCCGCAGCCGCCAATTTCTCATCATAACGGTTCTGTGCATACGCCGGACCGTTATAACGGCGGGCAAATTCAGCCCAGTTTTTCTGTTGTAAAGCCTGGTGCATTCCCGATGCTTTGATAAAGCGGGCGGAGAGTAGCAATTGCTTAAGTTCACTTTCACACATAGCTTTCACAAAACTCGCCACGCTTTTCTCGCCACAAGCTGCGAAATTGAAACCCATAATCTGAAACATTCCCCAGGAAGCGGATGCATCCGCAGCTTCACGGTCGATTTTACGGGCTTGTTCCAAACGGTCATATTCGCCAATACCACCTTTATAATGTCCTTTTTCCCATTTCGGATACAGGATATTCTCATTGCCGGGCACATGCTTTTCGGGTGCTATGCCTTTCTTCTTTAACTGGCTCCAGAAAATATGGCCTTCGAAAAGGATTGCCGGTTTGCCGGGAGCAAAGAAACCGCCACGCCCTCCCGTTTCCACTTCCTGTACGGCTTTAAGAGCCGATACTTCCACATCGAGCAGGTGTGCCACCAGGACAAAATCATCATTCGTAAGCCGTTCGCCGGTCTTCCTTCCGGTAAACATCAAGGTTTCCCAGCTACGGTAGCCAACGATGCCATCGGTATCCAGTCCCATTTCTTTCTGGAATTTGATGACAACATTTTTGGTTTCTTCGTCAAATGTACCTGTCTCGTGGACAGCGTATCCCTGCCCTTGTAAAAGTTCCTGTAAGTAACGGACATCTTCGCCCGAATCACCTATTTTTATCGTTTTCATTTTCTTGATTCTTTTTAGTTGAAACAAATCTGATTTCTTTAACCTGCGGGGAAATCCCGTCGATATCTATCTTCAATACGGCGATAGTCCCGCCTTTCCGGTTGCCAACCCGGTCTGTTAGTTCCAGCTTGCCTTCGTTTTCCATCAAAGAAACGGAACAATGGAAATATCCGGATACATAGCGGAAGGTCAGTAACCGCTGGTTGCATATCCGCAGCAGGAAGCGGTAGGTGTCTGTAAAGTTCTCTACCGGGAACAGGCGGACATCGGGATGCCTACGGCTATGGATTTTCAGTCTTTTATCCAGAAGGACAGTTTTGAGACTATCGATATAGGACAAGGGCTGTGCATTTACCTCTTCCACATCGGCTGTTTCTACTTTCCCTTCTTCCGGTTTTATGTCCGGAACCAACGGTACCTCCTTCTTCCCACCTTTAAATACGGCTTGTATCTTACGGGCTACCTTCCTGAGTAATTGCTTGAAATTCATACGGCAGCTTATCGGTTGAATTTACTTGTTTTATCCAGATTGTCCTGTGCAAGCTGTACTTTACGCAGGGCGTCGAATGCCGTACGGGATTTCATCCGGTCGATAGACAACCTGAGATGGCACTCGGGACATTGCAGGGCAGATGCGGTAAGCAACTGGAAAATAGTAGTCTCGATGAATGCTCCGCATTGCGGGCATTTCATTCCTACTTTCTGCTGTTGGGCGTGTTGTTCCATGCTGCTCATGACTCACCTCCTTCCCCGGTTACATCTTCGGCTTCCACATCTTCCACTTGCAGGTTATTTGCCGTCAGGTGCAATAAGTTGGATAGTCCGGCAGGCATATCGGCCTGTTTCATCTTCACTTTAATCTTCATGTTTGCCGAAAGGCTTTGCTGGATATTGCCTGTGGCGGAACCTTCGCCTTGTTTGGGAGCCAGGGAAGCACGTAGCTTGAATCCTCCACCGTTGCCGGACGGGTCGCCCAGGCTTTTCCCCTCTTCCAGCGAAAATTTCTCTTCCACGCTTTCCGACAAGGCATCCAAAATCTTGATATCGAAATCGAAATCGGCTTCCTGTACCTGAAGCAAAGGGAGCGGTACGAGTGTCAGTACCGGGATACTGACACTTTGTTTCTTACTTCCGTTCACATCCTGCGAGGTATAGGTGAAGGTCAAGGTACGGATTTTGCCCGTTTTGCCTGTTGCCGGATCATACGATTCGAATGCAATCCTCATCAGGTAGTCCAGATACTTCTGGGCGGATAAGGAGTCCGCTTCTATGGTAGCAATCAGGGGGCCTGCTATGAGTTGTTGCAGTTCCATCACCTGGCTGCTGGTTGTTCTTACTTTCTTATCTTCCATAATTCAACTACATTTTTACTGCATGACGAAATCTTCTGTCAGTTCTTCTTCATCCAGTTGGTTGATGTTATAAGTACGTGGACTGAATTTCAGTTTAAAGGTATGGATCGCTTCTTCGGGCATACTTGCCAGTTCGTCGGCTGTAACAGCCACATCCAGTTGGGGGAAACTTTTCAGTTTCTTGAAATTGGCGTCCCTGGACAGTTTCTCCACCAGTGCGCCGATTACCTTCTGTGCATTCTGGTCTGCTTCTTCACGTAGCCGGGCACCGTCGTTACCGGCAAACAAGTTGTCCAAATCCGTGTCGTAAAGGAACTTTTTGCGAACCACGTCCATCAGTTTGGCTACAACAATATCCGTCTTCACCGCACCATTGGAAGCATCTACCGCCTCATAGATATTGGAACGAAAAGAATTTCTCATATTGCGGCTCAGGAAAGCCAGAAATTCTTTTTGAAGTGCCACTTCTTTCTTCAGCCGAAAAAGGAAATGCTTGTCACTTTCATTCCGGTCGATATCTGAGTTTATTACAGTAGACACAACACTGCTAATCGTCACTTTTGCTGTTTCCTCGCAAAGTTCTTTGAGGAATTGCCGGAATTTGCTGTACTTAATATTAAACTGTTGCTGACTTTCCGATGCGCTTTTCACACCGTATTTCATTTCGAGTTCCATATCGCTTACCATTACATTCGGCAGTTGGAAATCTTTCACCTTCCCGCCTTTGCCGTACGACTCACTGAGAGCCAGGGAGTAGAGATTTGCTTCGTGTTGGGCGGATATAATATCCCGTAATATCGAACCGATTACTGAACTTAACTGAGCCATAATATGAGTTTTTTAATTGTCAATCAAATGTTATACTTAACCTACTATTTTAGTGACCTGTCGTTTCACCATCAGTTGTCGTTCCACCACCAATTGCTGTTTCGCCAACTATTACTTTAATAACCTTTTCACCCGCTTTCACATTGTAAGTACCCTCACCGAGTGCATATACCAGATTATCGCCGACAAACGCTGTCTGAGGAATTATAACCTCTCCATTATCTGTTCCGTCTGTTTTGGCTTTGTAAATCTTAATATCTTTCGGTGCCAGCAAACCATCCTTATTCTTATAGGTTGCTATCAACTCCTGCGTAGCTTTCAGCTTGGTTGCATTTACTTCCAACACACCAGCCGGATCGGAAACATCCAGTGCGCTACCCAGCAATTCCAATACTTTGGCAAGACCGGCAGGCATACTGTCCTGGCCTGCTTTCACAGCAATATCCATAGTGTATTCCACACTGTACTTGGATTCCTCGGTTGCTTTGGAGTCTTTCTTGGATGAGTAACTTCCGTTTATCTTGGCATCCATATGGAACGGACCCACTTTCAGACCGGCACTGGCTTCCAGGCTTCCGCTTTTTGAAGTGCTCTCGGTGTTTTCGCTGACACTGGATGAAGAAGCGGAGATACTTGCCTTGAAGTTGATATCGATACTATGGATAGCGATATAAGGAATAGGGACAATTGTAAGCAACGGCACATTCAACTGTACCATGCGTCCGCCCTGCATGAAAGAGAAAGATACGTTTACCGCCGTCTTCTCACCTGTATCCGGATTGGTGTTCAAACCTACTTCCTGGATAAAATCCCAGGTTGTTTTAGCCGCCATAGCCTGTGCTTCGATACAAGCGTTCAACGGACCGCCAATCATAGAACTAAAAGGTATTGCCGATAATGCATTGGATGCAATATTCGACGGAGCATCATTTACTGCCATAATCAATTTTGTTTTTAATGAATAAATAATTTTGTTTTTTCTGTAAGCTTACGGTGCAAAACTACGGAGAGATACACCCCACGGATAATTAATTATCGGAAGTGCAGGATTACCCGTGCGGCTTACTCGGTTTCCCCGGTAAACGGCCTTTTCCGTTCCTCCAGTATGTCGAAACAGGAAAAGACCAGTTTACGGTAAGGCCGGCTGATGTCCAGACGCTGTTTACCAATATACAGGATGTTTCCGATAAAACGGTCTACCGCCCGAATATTGATAATATGCGACCGGTGGATGCGGATAAACAGCGTAGCAGGCAAAAAGGCTTCCACTTTCACCAAAGGATAAATCACACAGATTGCCTTTCCATTCAGTAAATGAATATCCGTATAATTACTACTCGCACTTACCCACAAAATATCTTTGTATAATATTTTGCTATGAAATTCCCCTGTCCGCACAAAAAAGCCATCATCAACGTGGCAGTCAGGAATTATGTAATTTTTTTCTTTCGTATCCATTTTTTCTTTCTTTTCGAGTCGTTTACTTGTTTGTTATAATAGAGTCTGTATGCTGGTAATATCTACCTCCCGGAGATAAAAAAAGGGTGTTGTCTTCAGGGTTATAAGTTAAAAATATGCGTCCTTCCGCTTGTATGTAGGTTCCAGTATTGTTTGTTACAATAGGGTAAGTAAGTGGGCAGAGTTCATCCCTGGCAATCCGGTGGTAAATTGTAGCCGACCGGGTACCTAAAGAATCTTTACTGATACGAAGTACCGGTTTCCCCTCCCTACTTTGCCAATAACCGGACGGAATTTCATAATGCTTACAGCAACTGACAGCAAAGAACAGAGCTGCAATAAAAATACATTTTTTTTTCATTTGTTTCATTCGAGTTTGTATTTGTTCATTATTTCTGATTTGCAATACAAAGCTATATTTATAGAATTACTACGAAAAAAATATTACCGGAACGGTTCGCTTGTCCGTGTAAAACGACTGATTATCCGGGTAAAAAAACATTTTAGACTTGCCAACAGCCTTTCATTTCTTTCACCGGCGGAACCATCCGCACGGAGTAATATGCATTCCAAAGAAAAAAATGTCTGGCACAGATACGATTAAAGACCTTCGGAGAAAAGGATTTACAATCGGTACAGGTTTCAGGCAGGCGGTATTCAGCCGTTTCCGTTTTTTAGGGAGCAATAGCAAACGGATAAACAGTGGATAAATAATGCATTTTCCGGTAAACAAATTCGAGTAAAATAACATTACTTATAAACATAGATTATCAATAAAAACAGACAGTTATGAAACATTTAATTTATACATTACTGATATTTACATTTTTTGCCACTGCATGTACAAAGGATGAAACAACATCCGGCGGGACAAGTTCGGAAGTGATTAATAAGTTCAGGTCTTATTTCTATGACGACGAGAACATCAAGGCCACAAAGATGGAAAGTTATGAATTGAATGAATGGGTGGTGGTAACTACCAATGGCGATCGCCCGCGCGAAGTATTCACGGATATTACGGGCATGACCGTACCAACAGAAAACAATTATGATTGTACCTATGTTTCCGCCGATGCAAAGATCCGCATCCGTATCAAAGGGAATGAAACAGCCGACAAAGATGCAGTATTTGCCGTTCTGGAAGTATATATTCCCGAATGTAAGGAAATACGTATCATACATATCGTCGCGCCCGACTATTTTAATAAAATCAATAGTAATGAAGAGAACGATGCACCGGTTATTCCGGTCATGCTGTAGAATGGAACCGGGCGATTCGTAAATCGTTCCTGCATCGCCTCAATCATTTCTTTCCACTCGCAGGCATCTCCTTTCAACCTGTACCGGAAATGTATCCATCCGCATATTTAATTGGCATTTCCACTGCATGCTTTTCAACTTTGCACTTGTAAGCTTATAAAAATTAAACACGGCGATTTCCGAAAAGCCGAAGAAAGAGTAGGATTTAATTAGTATAATTATGATGAAGAAAGTTGATTTTTCAAAACCGCTACTTATCCAATCAGTAGCTTTCAAAGAAATTTACCTCCGTATGGTTGGCGAAGGCATTAGCAAACCTCTTGGTTCGGGTGCCGGTACTGTCAATTGCCAGACAACAATGGATGCAGCAGGCCAGTTCAAAGTACATCAAAGAAATGATGGCGCCGTAGCCTTCGAATCGATTCTTTACCCAGGTATTTACCTTCGCCTGGCTGGCAATGGCATCCGTTCATTTGCAGGAGCCGGAGCCGGTCTGGTAAACTGCCAGTTCGGTGCGGACGCATGGGAACACTTCAAATTGCATGAACAACCAGATGGTTCATACACGATTGAATCGGCTGCATTCCCGAATGTATACCTACGCATGGATGGCAACAATCCCTCTAAAAAGACCGATAACTTTGGGAAAGTAAATTGCCAGTACGGCGCCGGCAGTTGCGAAAAATTCTATCTGGTTAATGTTCCGGATACAGGAAAGCTCCAGGACTTAATGGGTAAAATGCACATGTAGTATAATACATTGAAAGGTAGGGGATGTGTCAAAAAGCTATTACTGAACGCAGATTACGCAGAACACGCAGATTATTTATTGAAAAAATATGGTCTGCGTAAATCTGCGCTCTGTCTGCGTAGTCTGCGTTCCCTAATATATGCTTTTGACACATCCCTCACCTTTCTTATCAAATATATATCTTATTTTTTAACTGGTACGGACATAATGCAAACGCAGTATCTCCTTATTATAGGACTTGCATTCTTTCAGTTCCCAGTTGGAGGAAACACTTATATCTTCGGAAAACAACTTGATGCCACTACCTGACATATATCCAAAAACATATAATATGATTTCATTTATAACCTTATGCTTAAACAAGTCTTTAAGCATAGATACGGATTTCGGAGTTACCTCCAGCAAACAATAGCCTTCCCGTGAATCGCATATGCTGGTAATATCACTGGCAGACATTTCCGGGGATATTATAAAATCCGCCCCTTCATACAAATCTGTTATCCCATAGGCATCCCGGTTTAATCCCCATTCTCTTAAACCTTCTTTATTTGATATATAACCATCCAGTGTGGTTAATGCCAATAATCGAACACATCCCATTTCCCGTGTATTTTTATCTAACAATTTAAGTTGCAATGAATGCAACCCCTTCTCCTTTTCTTTTATCCGCTTCAAAAATACATATATCTTTCAATATTAGAAATGAAATCAGGGAAATGAAGTATATTTTATGCCGGTTTAATTGTAAATATCCTTTCTTTCCAACTTTACTATGGTACCAAATTTGGACAACTGTTCCATATCAATTCGTTTCGCATTACCCACAACCATATAAATAACAGGACGGCCGCTTATCTGCTTTTGATAGAACCCGGCTATATCCTGCATATTCATTTTATCTATATCTTCCAATAATTCTTCCACCGGGTCATATTCAAAACCGTTTATGCGGAGGTTGGCTATCCGCCCTGACAAGTTGCGGAAAGAAGGATAATCATTATTGAACTGGTTGACAAGCGTCTGTTTTAAGGTCTCCATACGTTCCGGTTTCAAAGGCATTTCACGGATTAAGGAATCCAAGACACCCATAGCTTCCACAGTCTTATCTGCCTGAGTGGACAGCATGGCATCCAGACATCCTTCATATCCGGTATGGATTTTGGATGGTAGCTTGAAACGTGCGCTGGTACGATAAGCCAACGAACGAAATTCGCGGATTTCCTGAAAAAGAAGAGACGACATATCCCCTCCGAAATAAGCAGAGAACAAAGGTGCCACATGACGCGAATAAGAATCATCCACTTGATCGCCTTTCACATATCCGTAAACTACACTTTGTACAGCGGTAGGCATATTAAAAAAGAAAACAGTAGGTTTATCATACGTTTTCAATTTACGGGAATAAGGCAAAACAACAGGGATGTCTACGTCTTCCAGGGGGAAATTCTGCCAAAGAAGTTCCGACACCTTATCTGCAGGCAAAGTACCGCAATAATGTATGTCACAGGCCATTCTCCGTACTTTATGGAAGGTATCCAGCAAAGCCTTGCCTTTCATCTTTTTCAGTTGCCTGTAAGGGATTTTTTTCAAGTAGAAAGACTGGTCGCCGAATTTGACTTTTTCCAATAAAGCATAGGCGATATTATCACTTGACTTGAAAAAAGACTTATGGGCGATCTCTGCTTCATCTACGACCGGTTTCATCTTCTTATTATCGGCTTTCACTTGGCTGATAAATCCGGAGGCAAGCTCCAAGGTTTCCTCTATATGATTGTCGAAACCGACAATTTTCAGGATGAAATTATCGTGGGTAGCTTCAAATGTAACAGTGCTCCCTATTGCCTGTAAATGTGTACGGAACTGCTCGAATGTCAGGTTATCCGTACCCAGGTATTGCAAATAGACGGCAAGCGGTACAAGTGCCGGCTCTTCCAGATATCCAATCCGATAAGATACTTCTAATGAGAAAATATCGTTGACCGGATTAGGGGCAGCATAAAGCGTAACATTTGGAGTCAGGCGTATAGTCTGCACATCATTCTCAAAATCAAGACGACGGGGTTTCACTTCCTGTACGGGTATATCTTCCAGCTTCCTGGCATAATCCGAAACCGCCTCCATATGTTGCGGGACAACCGGGGCAAAATCGGGCTTTGGAAGTTCATCCTTTGGATACTTTCCGGTGCTTTTTGTCACACAGAGGTAGTTCTTGCTGAAATACTTCTTGGCCACACGCATCACATCTTCTTTGGTAATCGATTCGATTTCCGATATATATTTCACATACGTATCCCAATCTTTTCCTTGTGAAAACAAATCCATCAGTACCCGGGAACGGGAATCGATATCTTCCAGCGCCGAAAGGGTCATACGTTTCTGTTCCAGTTTCAGGCTGCTGAACAGCTCACCGTCAAAATCACCTTTCTTGACACGGTCTATCTCCTTCCAAATCATTTTTTCAGCAGACGAATACGACTGGATAATCGGCTTGGGCATCGCTGCCACAGCCAGAATCCCGGCATCATTCATACTCTGGTTCAAGGCCATGGCTCCTACCAGTTTACGGTCTACCATCAACTTATCCAGAAAACCTGTACCGTTGGCATTGTTCAGTAGATTTACCGCTATATTAAGCGCAACCTGGTCTTCATGATTGGCGGGAACCCCTCTGAATCCGAGAGCCAATCCCTTCATAAAAGGAATAGGAAATTTGACTTTCATCTTCTCTTTCCCATTGAACGGAGGCAGTGTAACTGTAGCCCTTTTAGGCATATCACCTGTACGAACACGTGAGAATGTCTTATCTATGATAGGTATCACTGATTCCGTATCAAAATCTCCACTTAATATCAATGCCATATTAGGAGCGACATAGTATTTTTCAAAGAACTTCTGCATTTCTTTCAGGCTCGGGTTCTTCAAATATTTCGTACTTCCGATAATAGGATATGCATAAGGATGGGGAGCAAAATAACGGGATAATAAAGTATCCATTACCTGTCTTCCGATAAAATCTCCGTACATATTTTTCTCTTCATACACAGTCTCCAATTCGCTTTGGAACAAACGGAATACCGGGTTCAACAAACGTTCGCTATTGATTTCCGCCCACTGTTCCATATACTGTGGAGAGAACGTATTGAAATAAACGGTTGCATCGTATGAAGTTGCGGCATTCAGTCCGGAACCGCCATATTGTGTAATCAAACGGTTGAACTCATTCGGTATGACATAATCGGCTGCACGCACACTCAGATCATTTATTATCTTCAACAGATGGGTACGTTCTTTAGGGTTTTCAGTAGTAGCCAAGGCATCATACTTATCCGAAATAAGGTCGAGAAGCGCTTTCTCCGATTCATAATCAACCGTTCCGATTTTATCTGTCCCCTTGAACATCATATGCTCGAAATAATGGGCAATCCCGGTATTCGGGCTATCTTTTGCACCCGCTTTTACAACAACTGCTCCAAAGACTTTTGGCTGGCTATGGTCTTCATTCAACCAAACAGTCAGTCCATTCTGAAGTTTATATTCTTTTACATGGAGAGCACTTATATTCTCTGCTTTTACCTGAGAGGTACCGGATGCCATCATCATCATTGATAATCTTAAATTTCAGTGATATTATCACTATATTTAATAAATAGGATGACAAATATACGCTTTTAAAGCCGATTGTTTGTTCTTAGATGATTTAAATTAAACAAAACCCGGCTATATTTGCCACCTCAATAAGCAATTTTTCAGGAAATGAATAACAAACCGGTTTTAGAAAGAAATATGGATAGCTGTATTTTCAGAAGCTATTATTACCTGAAGGAAGAGTTGGCTGCTTTTTGCAGGAAGGAAGGGCTGCAAACAACCGGAAGTAAAACCGAACTAACCGAAAGGATAGCCACTTACCTCGAAACAGGCCAAAAAACAAGAATCTCCTATAAGTCCCACAAGCAACCAAGCCCTATTGTCCACATCACCAAAGAAACAGAAATAGAACGGGATTTCGTATGTTCCGAAAAACACCGGAACTTTTTCAAACAGATTATAGGCAAAAGCTTTTCATTTAATGTCGCTTTCCAGAAATGGCTGAAAAGCAATGCAGGAAAGACTTACCTGGATGCCATCGAAGCATACCACCAAATTCAGGAAGAAAAGAAAAAAGGAAAAACAACCATCGGGCAACAATTTGAATACAACACCTATATAAGAGATTTCTTTGCCGATAATCCGGACAAGTCCTTACAAGATGCCATTAAATGCTGGCGATATAAAAAAGAGCTGCAAGGAGATAACCGGTATGAAAAGGCAGATTCAGATATACTAAAAACGTCCGAGGCTGTTCTATCCCCGGACGTTCTTTTATAGTTCAATTTGCATTTTAATATTCAACACATTTTATGAAAAAATCGTCAGAAGGTACTACAAATTTATATCTTGACGTACATGCTGGAGTATTAGCACTCCATTCAGCAATTGCCGAATTAATTTCGTCTAAATTCTTTATTACCTTGTTTTCCAAATGTTCACAACCTTTTAAATTCCATCCTTTATTGCCATCATCCCTACCTGCAACTTTTTGATCATTTTGAATAGTGCTATACAAATATTTTGTTCTATTTACATCATAGTCACTCATTATGGCAAAAACAGATCCGTACACACTTTCTTCTGCTGCACATGCAATAAATCCATGACTGACACAAGAAACAGCTATGGAACCTTGAGCTAATTCAAAAGCTATTCCACCGCAGTTCTGTCCCTCTATATCAGCTCTATTTGTACAACCTATTATACTTGAACCATGAAAACAACGGCCAGCTACTCCTCCGACATCCCAACCTGATACTTTCCCTCTATTATTCTCACATGCTAATAGAATAGATCCTGAAAGAGATCCGACAACACCCCCGACTCTATTTGTATGAGATTTTTTATGATCGGTTACAAATGCGTTGCTTTCGCAAGCAATAATTTGACTTTGTGAAGCATACCCTATTATACCCCCAATAGACCCGGTTATACGGTCTTCATTACATATGCTCCCCGAATTCAAGATAACATTTTTTATTGTTGCATGCAGAGTTGCCCCAAATAGTCCCAGAATACCAGTACCAAGAGAAGAAGATACATTTATGTTCTCAATCTTATGCTTATTTCCATTAAATATTCCTTTAAATTCAGCCTTATTTAAATTTCCGATCGGTATCCATTCACATCCGAATAAATCAATATTTTGTGTTTGTTCCAACGTCCAACCTTTAAAACCATTATAGTTATAACCATCAAAATCATGGTCACCAACATTTGTTACTTCTGCAACCCAACGTAAATCTCCAGATGTTTTTATTTCTATCTTTTTAGCCGTATAATCTATCACCTCCGGTTTTTTCACAGGATCCGCATCAGTAACTACCATTTTATAGTACACACTCCAGGAACCTCTGCCATCCGGTCTGCCTTCACCTATGTTTTTCACTTCAACTTTAACCGGCGTTCCTTCTTTTTTCCATAGAATTTCCGAATATGAATCACCACAATTAGCTTCAGATGTACTTCCTATTTTTAATCTAATTTGATCGTCTTCTTTCACCCCAATCAAAATTTCCTGCATCCAGTCATTTGCCGAACTTCCTTCAAATTTATAATTTGCATTAAATGTAGGAGAATAAGTGGTCTCTTTGCTTATATAATTATAAGTAGTCGGATCTCCTATAGATCCTCCGCTGAAATCCTTCCATACTTTATCAGACTTGCAAAAATACTTATAATGTCCCCATATATGTTCCAAATGGGAAGAAAACTGGAGCGTTAAATCCTCTTGTTTGGATTGATTTTCTATACTGATATAAACATCCCGTTCTGTCCCCGTAGGGAATGATTTTGTAACAAGTTCTTCATTTGCTGCTTTTGATAAATCTTCATGCTTTGAACATCCTGTAAAAACTGTTGCTAATACAAATAGTGCACAAAACAACACTCTACCTGTTTTAGTTTTAATCTCTTTTTGTTCCATAATTCTTCCAAATTTTACTTTTAACATAGTTGTTTTATTCGTACTCTAAAAAATCATTTTATGCCTCAAACATATACAAACTAATATTTCCCAGGAGTAAGATTTTTACTGTAGCGTACAAAAACAATTATGAAGTTAACAAAAGATCTATCCGAAGCATCATTACTATTATCCTAACTATACCGCCTACTCTCTCACTTACATACAAAAAGAACGTCCGAGGCTGTTCTATACCCCGGACGTTCCGCCTTAACCATGAACTAACAGGACCTTTTCCTTTTGTCCTGAAAACACACATCGTAAGTAAAAGTATAGATTTTAATATCTAATTCATCTTGCAAAATATCATCATCTATACTAAAAAAACAGTTAAAGTTAAGATTATTCAAAAACCAATTCTTCCATACTTTAAAACCATGTAAATCGATTGTATTACACTGCAAACGTATACAATCCGGATTTAATCCCAAATGGCTTTTTAGCTGTAGCGTATAAAAACAGTTTCGAAATACATAAACCACAGTTCCGAAACATACTTTTGTTATTTCTCCGCTACGATTTCGAACTGCAATCCGGGCAAAGTCCTTTCAATACATAATTGATAGTTGTAAGAGTAAAGCCCTTCGGCATATCCATTACCGGGGCAGGCATATTTTCTAAACAAAAGGTTCTGTTACAGTTCTCGCAATAAAAGTGGGCATGCAAATCCTCTACGGCACAAGTGCAATTGTTCTCACACACCGCATATTTCAAAGACTTTGTACCATCATCTATACTATGTATCAAATGGTGGGAAAGGAATAAAGTTATTGTGCGGAACAACGTTGACTTATCCACCGTATCCAGCACGTTCTCCAAATCCAGCAACGATACGGGACGGTTCACCTGCATCATTGCCCGGAGTACCAATATCCGTATTGCCGTAGGATGTATCTCCCTTTTGGCAAGCATTTCCAGACAGGTTTGTTCTTCCATAGATTTCTTATTTTATCATTTTTTGTATCCGTACGGCATTCAATATGGCAATAAGCGCAACACCCACATCGGCAAATACAGCTTCCCATAAGGTTGCCATACCACCGGCTCCTAATATCATGACAAGCAGTTTCACACCAAAAGCCAATGATACGTTTTGCCAGATAATCCGGCGTGTCAGTCTCCCTACTTTGATGGCTGTCGCCACTTTGGACGGCTGGTCGGTTTGTATAACGACATCCGCCGTTTCAATTGCCGCATCGCTGCCAAGTCCGCCCATTGCAATCCCTACATTGCTTAAAGCCAGTACCGGAGCATCATTTATACCATCTCCAACAAAAGCGATCCGGTTACTTTCGTCCCGGCGCAAAGCTTCTATATGCTCAACCTTTCCGTCGGGAAGCAAATCGCCATAGGCTTTTGTTATACCCAGCTTTTTGGCAAAATTACTAACAATACTCTGTTTATCCCCCGATAATATCTGAATGTTTTTAATATTTAATAGTTTCAGGTTCTCGATGGCAGTACAGGCATCCTCTTTCAGGGAATCTGAGAGTAAAAGGTATCCGGCATATTCCTCCCCAACCGCACAAACCACAATTGTTTCGGTAATAGACGCAAGCTCTTCGGGATATGCGATACCATATTTTGATAACAACCTGAGATTTCCGGCCAATACCCTCACTCCTTCTATCTTTGCCTCCAGACCGCAACCGGCAATTTCCGATATATCGGTTGCCCGGACAAGTCCTACCCCAAGCTTTTCCGCATAACCTACCACAGCTTTAGCTATCGGATGGGTACTCCCCTGTTCCACAGAAGCTACCAGGCGTGTCAATTCTTCTTCAGGAACACGGATAGATATACAGGATTGAACTTCAAATATTCCTTTGGTCAATGTACCGGTCTTATCGAAAACAATCGTATTGATTTGGGTAATGGCATCCAGATAATTACCACCTTTAAACAAAATACCTAACCGGGATGCCGCACCTATCCCTCCGAAATATCCTAACGGAATACTTACCACCAATGCACACGGGCACGAAATCACAAGAAAAATCAAAGCCCTGTACAACCAATCATTAAATAAAAATGTAAACAATGGATTTACCAGCGAATAGACAAACGGGACACACACGATTAAGGCAGCCAACCCGATAACAACCGGTGTATAAATACGGGCAAACTTACGGATAAACAACTCAGCCGGCGCCTTACGTTCCGAAGTGTCCTGCACCAGTTCCAGAATACGTGCCAACGTACTTTTGTCGAAAGGCTTGGTTACTTTTATCCAGATTACCTTATCCGTTACAATCATTCCGGCAAGTACATCCCCGTCTTTTCTGATATGCCGCGGAACGCTCTCCCCTGTCAGAGCCGAAGTATTAAATGCAGCGACTTCACTCAGCATCGTACCATCCAAAGGAATCCGTTCGCCTGCTTTAATTTCGATAACTTCTCCTACCCGGACATCCCGGGGATTCACCACTACAAGATTACTATCTCTCACCACCGCAGCCTTCTCCGGCCTCACATCCAGCAAGGCACTGATATTGCGTTTGGCCCTGTCCACTGCCTTATCCTGAAACATTTCCCCTACTGCATAAAACAGCATCACAGCCACCCCTTCCGGATATTCTCCGATATAAAATGCTCCGATGGTAGCGACAGACATAAGCGTAAACTCACTGAAATAATCTTTGCGAGCCATACTCCCAAACGCTTCTTTTATAACAGGAAGACCTACCGGAAGATAAGCCAGCAGATACCAAACAAAAGCCACATAATCACCTTGGAAAAAGGCAATTCCTGTGGCATTCAGTATAATTCCGGCAATCAGCATGACTGCCGACAATACGATTCTCCAATATTCACTGAACAGGCTTGCTTCCTCCCGGCTCTCATTTACCTGCACATTTTTCATCGTGCAACATTTGCAACCTGTTGTCTTTTCCATATCCATATCTCTTTGTTATTATTTCTAATGCAAAGATAGCCGGACCGGAATGCAACCCGGTTGCAAAGTGTACCCGGCGAATCCTTATTTCTTCAGCAACGGAAGATATTTGCCATACCCCTCCGCTTCCATTTTCTCTTTGGGGACAAACCGGAGCGAAGCACTGTTGATGCAATAACGCAGCCCGCCTTTATCTACAGGACCATCTTCAAACAAGTGCCCCAGATGGGCATCTCCGGTTTTACTGCGGACTTCCGTACGAACCATGCCATGCGATGTATCCGTATTTTCTTCTATCAGGCTCTTATCTATCGGTTTGGAAAAACTGGGCCAACCGCAACCGGATTCAAATTTATCCGTAGAAATAAATAACGGCTCGCCTGTGGTTATATCCACATAGATACCTTCCCTGAATTCATCCCAGTATTCGTTTTGGAAAGGACGCTCGGTAGCGCTTTTCTGGGTTACGGCATATTGTTCGTCCGTAAGGGTACGGCGAAGAGTTGCGTCATCCGGCTTCTGATAGACCGTTTCAGCATTCGCCTTTTTTGCCAGTTCAAACAATCCCGGATGAATATGGCAATAACCGCCGGGATTCTTATCCAGATAATCCTGATGGTAATCTTCAGCCGGATAGAAATTAACCAGAGGCTTCACTTCCACAACCAGAGGTTTGTCATAATTTTTGGCAAGTTCGCGGAGAGCCGTTTCAATAACCGGCAAGTCTGCTTTATCGGTATAATAAATACCGGTACGATATTGTGTACCCATATCGCCTCCCTGGCGGTTCAGGCTGGTAGGGTCAATCGTTTTAAAGAACAAATCCAACAATAGAGACAGTTTAACGACTTCGGGATTGTATACGACTTTCACCGTTTCAGCAAAACCTGTCGTATCCGTACATACCTGTTTATAGGTAGGATTTTCGATATGGCCGTTTGCATAACCTACTTTTGTTTGTTCCACTCCCCTCACCAGCTTCAGGAAATGTTCCGTTCCCCAAAAACAACCGCCGGCAAGATATATTTCATTCATCTTTTCCATTTTACTTTCCTTTCTTTGTTTTGTTTTTTCCTTTGCCTGCATATGACAGGCAGCCATGCAGCATGCCAATCCTATTATTAATACCACTATTTTTTTCATCGACCCACAAAATTAACCTATTCCAATAGTTATACAACAGAAATGAAGACTGAAAAAAACATATATCTCCATTAAAAAATCCAATAGTTTATTCGAGCGGCAATAGTTACTATCCGGATTTACCTTTTATAAATAGTTACTTAAAACTGTCATCAATGCGGAAATATCTATTGGCTTGGCAAGATGATAATTCATTCCCGACTCCAAAGCATTAACAACATCTTCAGAAAAGGCATTTGCCGTCATGGCAATGATTGGCAAAGTCTTGCTATCTTTCCGGCCGAGAGCACGTATCCGCTGTGTAGCCTCGTAACCATTCATTACCGGCATCTGAATATCCATCAAAACCATTTGGTAATACCCTTCCGGCGACAATGATACCATTTCGACCGCTTCCTGACCGTTGGCCGCCGTTTCGATATCGACTCCCGTAGAACCGATAATTTCCACTGCAATCTCGCGATTCAGTTCATTATCTTCAACCAGCAATATCCGTTTACCGGAGAAATCTGCATCAGACAGTTTGAACAAACCGGCAGGTTCCTGCTCGCCTTCCCCGTCAATAAGGCGTTTCAAAGTCTGAAGTAATTTTGATTTATAGATAGGCTTGATAATGAAACCATTTGCTTTCACCTCTCTTGCCGCTGCCTCATATTCCTCTATATCATACGCCGAAAGGATAACAACAGGTACTTCTGTTCCTACAATGTCCCGGATTTGCCGGGTGGTTTCCATCCCATCCATTTCCGGCATCATCAAATCCATAATCACGGCAAAATAGCCTTTGTTCTCCTGATAGCGTTGGCGGACTAAAGAAACGGCTTCGCTACCGGAACATACCCAGTCACATTCCAAGCCGATCTCGAGCAAACAGTTGCAAGTGCTCTGGCAAGCAACCTCGTCATCATCCACCACTAAGACCCGAAGCCCGTCAACTCCTATCTTTTCATCCGATACCTTCGCCAGATAACGCATCGGCAAATCGATTGTAAAACGTGAGCCTTTTCCGTATTCGCTTTGAACCTTAATGCTCCCGCCCATCATCTCCACAATTTTATGGCTGATTGTCATGCCAAGCCCGGTTCCCTGTATATTACGAATTTCCCTGTCGCTTGCCCGCTCAAATGGTAAAAATATCTTATCCAGAAATTCAGGGCTCATACCCCGTCCATTATCTTCAAAGACAAATATATAATGTGCTACTCCGTCCTTTGTATCTCTTTCTTCGATATCTATTTTGATCATACCATTTTCCGGGGTATACTTAACGGCATTGGCAAGAATATTCATCAAAACCTGCTTGATCCGCTGCGTATCTCCTATCACATTCTCATGTTGCAAATTCAAAATACGAACATCCAAAGTATGCTGCTTGCTGCTGATTTCAGGTTGCATCATGGAAACAAGCTCCTGCAGAAGTTCTCCTATATTAAATTCCTCATCAATAAGAGTCAGTTTGCCACTCTCGATTTTCGACATATCCAGTACCTCATTAATCAAACTAAGTAATAGCTTGGATGCACTACTGATTTTCTCCATGCAATCGCTCACCTTTTCCCGTTCATCCACATGGGCACGGGCTATTGCCGTCATCCCCATAATTGCATTCATGGGAGTACGGATATCATGGCTCATGCGGGCAAGGAAATCGGATTTTGCCTGGTTCGCCTTTTCTGCCGATTCGAGAGCTTCTTTCAGTTTCCGGGATTGTTCTTCCAGTTTTTTCTGTAACTCACGCTGTTCGGTAATATCTGTTACATCTATATATACAATCAGGTAAACCGGATCATTCCCTTCCCAACCTACACATTCGCCATTTAACTGTATCCAGGCATCATTACCCTTTTTGTCTTTTGACTGTACAGTAAAATGCACCGGCTTGCCTTCACGCATAAGCGGAATATGTTCGTTCAGTACGATTTTGCTTTTTTCATCCAACCGCGAAAAAGGAGAGAAAGAAGCGAATTCCTCCCTATCGGCACCGGCAAAATTCATATACTTTTCATTCGCTTCTATCAAAGTGAAGCTACCATCCTGCAAAAGCCTGTGCTTGGCAATAAAACCGGGTAGATTCTCGTAAGCAATCGTCTGTTCAAGTTGAACCTGCATAAGCTCTTCCACATCGGTCATCACAGTATAGGCAACGGGGATGCCATCCTGAAGCTGATCGGTAAAAGTTGCAGAAATCTTTATCCATCTCTCCCCGCCTTTCACCGGCAGCCGAAGAACTATTTCATACCCGTTCAAATTCTTTTCTACAGCTTCATACACCTTTTGCCCCAAAGTATTCCATGCCATTTCATGTCCGGCAAAATACAAATCGCACCGGTTATGGTAAAGGGCTTCATACTCTTCTTTGGAATAACCGGTCAACTTGTAATAGGAATCATTCGCCCATAAAAGGGTAAAATACTCATCCAATAAATGTTTGCTGACACTGACTCCCGTCATATTCATCAGCATATTATACTCAATATTTGTCCTGGGCTTATCCATTCTATTTCATATATCTCGTCTATTAATCATATCCCGTATTTTTCCGGCGGCAACTATTTGGCAATATCCGGTTTCATCTTTTTTATCAACACACACACTTCATCATACGTTGCTTGAAGCTTCGGTAAAGCCTGCAATAAGCATGTTGTTTCCCCTCTCCTCAATTGTTCAACCATAGGAGTAAGAATTTCAGACAGGCTGTTTATGCCCAGATTAGCAGTCAAGCCTTTCATATTATGAGCATAGAGAAATGCGTCCTTCAGTTTATCTTCAGCAATACTACTTTCAAGTAATGCCAGGCTTTTATCATCAAGAAATTTTAAAAGGAAGCGCATATACATTTTTTCATTATTCAAAAAACGCCCAAGAGCCGAATCAACATCAACTCCCATCGCTTCTAATTCTGCTTTGTAATTACTATCCATGTTTTTGCTATTAAATCCCAGCGCTGAATAAAGTTTATCGCAAAATCTCTGAAAACTTTGTATAATAATCAGTGGGTGACGAACAAAAGTAGTAAATAAACAACCAAAGTGTCATCCATTTTCCATGAAATTTAAGCAATTCGGAAAGATTGATACAAACGGCATGGTTTTATTTTTGTTTACCTCCCATCCCGAGCGGTTTGCCTACCTTATCAGGATGAGGCTCCGATAACTATCAAGTTTTATAATCCGAGGTTTAATTTATGCCTACTGTTTTCAGGTATAACCGGTGCCCGGCATACCTGAAATTTAGTACCGGTAGTAATTTCAATTAGTAGCGGTAGTAATTCAAATTAGTAGCGATAGTAATATTTTTTAACACCCGTACCATTTTACCCAGGAATAGTGACAGACGTACACTCTTTAACTTTTAGAATACCTAATTCGAGGTATTGCCCCACTTTTTGCCTGCCTGTACCTTTGCACCGAATAAAATAGCAATGAAAAGAAAAAGTATTGTATATCTGTTAATATCGCTCTTACTTGTCAATATCCAAACCATTCTTGCACAGAATGCGTGCACGTTGAGTGGTGATGTACGAGATGCAAAAACAAAGGAACTTTTAGAGTTTGCCAATGTACGGCTTATGAAGGACGGGCATATGGTTTACGGCACGATTACCGATGCCAAAGGCCATTTTCAGATGACACAGATTACCCCGGATACCTACAAGTTGATAATCTCTTTTCTTGGATATGACGATGACGAGCAGACAGTAGACTTGCACACAAACAGCCGGCTCGATATCCTGCTCCATTCTTCCGCCACTTCACTGAATGAAGTGATTGTCACCGCTTCCGAATCGAAAGAAGCCACCAGTTCATCCAAGATAGACCGCAATGCGATGAAGCATCTGCAACCCAGCAGTTTCAGCGACCTGATGGAATTGGTTCCGGGCGGGAAATCCGTAGACCCGGCAATGGGTGCGCCCAACCTGATACGCCTGCGTGAAGCCGGTTCCACCAGCGAAGATATTTCATCCCTCGGCGTCAGCTTTGTGGTAGACGGCGTTACACAAAACAATGACGCAAACCTGCAATACATCCCCGGTACGACCAAAGGCGTGGGAAAAAGCAGCGTATCCAAAGGCGTGGATATGCGTACCCTCCCTACCGATAATATAGAGAGTGTGGAAATCGTACGCGGTATCCCTTCGGTTGCGTATGGGAATATCACCGGAGGAACGGTTATTATCCAGCGCAAAAGCAGCGAAAGCCCGTTTTCCGCCCGCTTCAAGGCAGACCAGACCAGCATGTTGTTTTCTGCCGGAAAAGGCTTCCGTCTGGATGATAACGGGCAGCATATCCTGAATGCGGATATCAGCTATCTCGACTCCAAAATAGACCCGCGCGACAATTCGCAAAACTATAAACGTATGACCGGTTCCCTGCGTTGGGATAACCGCTACCAATGGGATGACAAGTTCATCCGCTGGAACGTCAGCGCCGATTATACCGGTTCTCTGGACGCTACCAAGCGCGACAAGGATGCAACAGCCAAAGAAGATGCCTTCAAAGCCTCTTACCATAGTGCATCGCTTGCGGGAAAATGGAAACTGACCTTCCCCTCCCATTCCGCCATACGTGAAGTGAATGCCGGGGCTTCCCTCCGTCGACAGTGGGACCGCATGGAAGAAACACGCTCGGTGGTACTAAGCCGCCCGACAGCTATACCTATCAGTACGGAACAGGGAGACGCCGACGGTATCTATCTACCTTTCAGCTATATCGGTAATATGGTGGTAGATGGAAAACCGTTCTATGCCAACCTGCATGCCAATGCCCGGTTCCGCTTCCGCCACGATGATTTTTCGCACGACCTGCAAGCCGGATTGGAATGGGACTACCAGAAGAATTTCGGCGAGGGGCAGCTATACGACCCGTACCGCCCGCTAAACTACAGCACGACCGTTCGCCCGCGTAGCTATAATGATATACCTGCCATGCAACCACTCGCTTTATATACGGAAGAAACCGTAAAGTTCCCGCTGGAACGGCATCGTTTCAGCATCACGGCAGGCGTACGCCTGCAAACCTTATTAGGTTTATCACAGGCTTATTCATTACAAGGGAAGGTATATGCAGACCCCCGTTTGAATATCCAGTGGAAACTGCCCGAATCTAAAGACTGGAGCATCTTATTCTCCGGCGGTTGGGGATTGCTTTCGAGGATGCCTACTTCGGCACAGCTTTTCCCGGATGCCAAGTATATCGACATCACGGAACTGAATTATTATTCTACCAATCCGGATTTCCGCCGTATCCATTTGATGACCCACAAATGGGACAACACCAACTATCGGTTGGAAGCTGCGCGCAATATGAAATGGGAAGTGCGCTTCGATGTCTCCTACAAAGAAAACAGGCTGGCTGTAACTTATTTTCGCGAACGGATGAACAATGCCTTCCGCGACATTACCTACTATAAGGTATTGCCCTATAGAAAATATGACGCCACTTCCATCGACCCGTCCAAGCTGAACGGTCCTCCCGAACTCTCCCAGCTCGCATGGACACAGGAAACTTTACTGGATGCTTACAGCATGGCCGGCAACGGAACGAAAGTCAATAAGGAAGGTATCGAATTTCAGTTCAGTTCCAAACGTATCGACCTGCTGAAAACCCGTATTACCATCAACGGGGCATGGTTCAAGACTTTATACAGCAATAATATGCCGACCTACAGTTCCGAGCCTATCATCCTGAACAATAAACAATACAGCTATGTAGGCTTGTATGATTGGGAAGACGGAACTGAGTACCAGTCTTTCCGTACGAACTTTATGTTCGATACCTATCTGCAACGTTTGGGACTGACGCTTTCCACCTCGGCACAATGTACCTGGCTGACCAGTACGCGGAACCTGTGGAACAACGGAACGCCGGTCAGCTATATCGACGCCACCGGCGCCGAACATCCGTTCCTCGAATCCGACAAGGAAGATGCTTATTTGCAACATCTCGTGAAACGTTATGCCGCCGATTATTTCAATGTGGTTACCGTGCCGTTTGCTATGGATATCAACCTGAAAGCGACTAAGGACATCGGCAAACATATCAATCTCGCGTTGTTCGTAAACCGCCTGCTGAGTGTTTATCCGGATTACCGGCGGGGCGAACAGTTGATACGGCGCTCCTCCACTCCTTATTTCGGGATGGAATTGAATCTGAAGTTTTAAAGGAATGCTCCAGAGCGTTCAAAGTATATATAGTAGTATAAACCAAATAATAAGTCAAACAATGAAAATGAAGTATTTATCACTCGCCATCCTGCTTACGGCCGGAATCGGATTGGGCGCATGCAGCGACGACCGTATTGCCACCTCATCCGTTACTCCCGGCCTGTCTGTGTCGAACCAGATTGAAGGGCTGGCTATCACAAGCGGAGAATATACATTTAAAGAAGTCAACACCGGAACGGAAACCAAGGTCTCCTACGGTTCATTGCCTTTCGAACTGAACGACGGGCTCTATAACGTTACCTTTATCGGAAAGGGTAAGTATGCCTACAATACGGAAAATGTAGAAGTGAATATCCAGGGTACACAGCAAAACGTACAGGTAAGCGGCGGAAGCTGTAACCTGAGCATTCCGGTCTACGTACAAAACAGCGGAGCGGACTTTGTGATTGCCGAGATTTTCGGGATAGGAACCCTCACTCCGGAAAATAAACAATACAACGGCGACCAGTACATCCGCATCTACAATAACTCGGACAAGACGTTATACGCAGACGGGCTGGCACTGCTGGAATCAAAATTCATGACTACCAGCAAATACAACTATACACCGGACATTATGAATGAGGCTTTCGCCGTACAGGTGGTAGCCGTTGTTCCCGGAAACGGACAAGAGCATCCCGTAGAACCCGGCCAATCCATCATCCTCTGCGATAATGCCATGAACCATAAGGAAGCCAATCCTAATTCCATCGACCTGAGCAAAGCGGATTTCGAATGGTACACCCAATCCACAAGCAGCAGCAACCCGGACATGGATAACCCGGATGTCCCGAACCTGGAGATGTATTACAATTATACCAAAAGTATCTGGCTGTTGGCAAAGAAAGGGAATCGCGCCTATGCTATCGGACGTATTCCTTCTTCCGTAGGCAAGGATAACTACATAAAAGACTATGTCTATAAATATACCTACATGATTAATGAGGGGCTGAGCAGCAAGGAACAAACCTGTTACCAGTTCCCGAACGAATGGATTATCGATGCGGTAAACATCGGCCCGGTGAACAGTTACGTATGGAATATTACCGCCCCCGTACTCGACATGGGACACACCTATTTCGGTGAAACGGATGCTACTACTGAAAATGCAGGAAAAAGCATTGTCCGTAAAGTAGCCTATAAAGACGGCGACCGCGAAGTATTGCAGGATACGAACAATTCCTCTATCGACTTCACCCCTTCCACTTCACCTTCAATCAAATAAGATTAAAGCAACGATATGAGACGCATTCCCTTTGTATTGTCCCTGCTCGGTTGTTCCCTCTTTCTGCCTGCTTACGGGCAGGAAAAGGTACCCCTGCCGGTAAGGGACAAAGTAAAAACGATACTTTCCCCCTCCACCCTGTTTCAGGGTAAGGTATGGGACAATCCGGCACTGTATAACTACTACAGCAGCCAGTCCGTCACAGACCTGAACCTGGGCGGACGGTATACGGACAGAGGGAATGCTTCGCTGGTGCAAAACGGAAATAAGGATTTGCTGTGGAATGCCCGTGTCAACTCCTTCATCCGCCTGAACGAAAAAGAATCGGTGTTCGGTTCCGCCTCCTACGAAAACAAGCACACCAAGGACATCCGTTGGAATGAGAATGACGATTTCGATTTGCTTTATCCGTATGTCACCGGAGATTCTATCGGCGGTTTCATGCAGAAAGAGACGTATAGGTTTGAAGGAGGATACGCACGCGAAACAGGCGAATGGAGTCTGGGAGGTAAAATAGGTTACCGTGCCGTTTCAAGTTACCGCGACCAGGACCCGCGTCCGCGCAATATCATCTCCGACCTGAATATCTCAGCCGGGGCGGCACGGCACATCGGCTCTTACCGGCTTGGCATACGTGTGGATTTCCAGACATACAAACAGAGCAGTAAAATCAGTTTCCTTGCCGACAAAGGTTCGACCCCGGTCTACCAGATGTTAGGTTTCGGGATGCACTACGTCCGCTTTGCCGGTTCCCAGACTTCTTCCCAATACAAGATTACCCGTTGGGGAGGCAGTATCGACCTGCTGCCGGAAGATGGCAGGAACGGCTGGTCGGCAACGTTGTCGGCAAACAGCCTCCGGTTGGTGAAAGAGCTGACAAACCTCTATTACCTGCCGCTTGTGAAGGCCCAGGAATATAACCTCTCTGCCGAAACAGCTTACCAGACCACGTATGACGGCGGCAAGAAAGCCGGCATACGGCTGACCGCAGATTACACCAGCCGCAAGGGGACGGAAAACCTCTTCGGGGATGCAACAGGCAACAGCTATCCGGTAATCGGAAAGACGCCGGGCTTCAAACTGCAACAGGCAAAAGTCTTCCTTTCCGCTTTCATGGAACACCCTGCCGACGCTTCACATGCCTGGGGATGGAGCCTGCAACCGGAAACGGGCTTTTATAACATCGACGCCAACTATGAAACGGCTAAACGCTCTTTCCGGACAACCACCTGGCAGGCGAACCTGCAAGGACAGTTGCAAAGGGCTTTCAAGCGGACTTTCTGGACGGCATCCGTAACAGGCGGCTATGCTGCAAACCTGAGTAACCGCGCGGAACTGACGGGTATGGATACGAAAGCATCCTCCTCGCAGGCAGTAATGCACAACATCGCTTACCTGAGCGACAACTTCTGGAATGCCGGCGCATCCCTGCGCGCCGACTACCAGCTGAACAAAGCGTACGATTTGTACCTGCAAGCCGGATGGCAAACGCAGCAATACAAAGCGTGCGGTAATACACAGCAGGGAACTGTATCAATAGGATTTATTTTTTAATTATAAACTTTATAAAAAGAGAGAAACGATGAAAACAAAGCAGATACTTATCGCCGCATTGGTCCTATTTGCATGTACAGCAACTTCATGCAACGGAAACAAAAGCAGTAACGGACAAAGCAATGCCCAGGCTTCGGAAAAACAGGAAGTTTCTACGGCTTTAACTATCGACGAACTTCTTACGGACGCGGACAATCTTGCCAATAAAAGCGTAACCATCGAGGGAGTATGTACCCATATCTGTAAACATGGCGCTACAAAAATATTCCTGATGGGCAGCGACGATACTAAAACAATCCGTGTGGAAGCAGGTCCGCTCGGTTCATTCGACACCCAGTGTGTAAATTCGATGGTAAAAGTAAACGGTACCCTGAAAGAACAGCGTATCGACGAAGCCTACCTGCAAAACTGGGAAGCGCAACTGAAAGCGAAAGCGGCCAAGAACCACGGCTACGGTGAAGCCGGATGCGACTCTGAAAAGAAAGCACGTGGCGAAACTGCCAACACGCCGGAAGCACGTATCGCCGATTTCCGCGCAAAGATAGAAAAACGCAAAGCGGATACCGGAAAAGATTACCTCTCATTCTATTTTGTAGAAGCAGCATCCTATGAAATTCAGTAATAAGGGAGCAAAATTCAGAAAGGCGTGCCGGTTGATACACCGGGACCTTTCTTTCTTCTTTGCCGGGATGATAGTCATTTACGCTTTGTCGGGGTTGTTTATGAACCATCGCAACGATATCAACCCGAATTTTTCCATTCACAGAAAAGAATATAAAATAGACGAGGCACTGCCGGGCAAAGAGAAGATGGACAAACAGACCGTACTCCGCCTGCTCGAACCGCTGGGCGAGGTAAAGAACTTCACCCAATTCTATTTCCCGGCTCCCACGCAGATGAAAGTATTCCTGAAAGGAGGTTCGAGCCTGGTTGTAGACACCGCCACCGGACAAGCCTTATACGAGTCCGTCAAACGCCGTCCGCTGATATCCCCGATGGTGAAGCTGCACTTCAACCCCGGCGGCTGGTGGACCTGGTTTGCCGATATCTTTGCTGTCGCCCTCATCCTGATTACCCTGACCGGGATATGGATGGTGAAAGGCTCGAAAGGGCTTTGGGGACGCGGCGGTATCGAACTTGCCATCGGCATACTTATTCCAATCCTTTTTTTAATCCTTTAAAACGGACTGTATAAATGAGCGCAATCATAGAGTGTAAAAATCTGACACATTATTACGGCAAACGGAAAATATACGAGAACCTGAGCTTTGAAGTTCCCCGGGGACGTATCCTCGGTTTGCTGGGAAAAAACGGTACGGGGAAAACAACGACCATTAATATATTGAGCGGTTACCTGCAACCCCGTTCGGGCGAATGCCGCATATTCGGCGAGAATATCCAGACGATGGAACCGTCGCTGCGGCGCAATATCGGTTTGCTGCTGGAAGGGCATGTGCAATACCAGTTCATGAATATTACCCAAATCGAAAAGTTCTACGCTTCCTTCTATCCCGGACAGTGGAAAAAGGAAGCTTATTATGATTTGATGAACAAACTGAAAGTAGCTCCGGGACAAATGATTTCCCGCATGTCGAACGGACAGCGCTCGCAGGTGGCGCTGGGGCTTATCCTGGCACAAAATCCGGAGCTGCTGGTATTGGACGACTTCTCTTTGGGGCTCGACCCGGGCTACCGACGCCTCTTCTCCGACTACCTGCGCGATTATGCCCGCTCGGAAAACAAAACGGTATTTCTGACCTCCCACATCATTCAGGATATGGAACGGCTGATTGACGACTGCATTATCATGGATTACGGACGTATCCTGACCCAGCAGCCTATCCATGAACTGATGGAAAACCTCCGCCGTTATACCTGTACCGTACCGGAGGAGTATGAACCCCGGTTGCCGGAAACGTTTTATCACCCGTCCGTGCTACACAATACATTGGAAACCTACTCCTTCCTTGCCCCTGCCGAAGTGGAAAAGTGCTGGAAAGAACTACAGGTTCCGTTTACAGGGCTGAAAGGTGAACAGGTCGGACTCGAAGATGCCTTTATCGGGCTGACGGGCAAATACTAATTACTGCTTACTAATAAAACGAAAAATGATTAAAGCTATCTTCTATAAAGAATGGATTAAGACTCGCTGGTATTTCCTGCTTGCTCTGGTGGTCACTACCGGAATGGCGGGCTATACGATGCTGCGACTGAACCGTACCATCACCCTGAAAGGCGCCGGACATATCTGGGAGGTGATGGTGACGCGCGATGCTATCTTCATCGACTTGCTACAATACGTCCCCTTGCTTGCCGGTATCCTGCTGGCGGTGGTACAGTTCGTACCCGAAATGCAACGCAAATGCCTTAAACTCACTTTGCACCTTCCCTGCTCACAGCAGAAAATGATATTCTCTATGCTTGCATTCGGGCTTATCCTGTTGCTCGGATGCTTTGCGGCCAATTTCATCGTGATGGGGCTCTATCTCCCGCAGATATTTGCTTCGCAGCTTGTACGGCACATCCTTCTATCGGCTGTTCCCTGGTATCTTGCCGGTATTGCCGGCTATATGCTGATAGCATGGACTTGCCTGGAACCGACCTGGAAGCGGCGGATACTGAACCTGGTTGTCTCGGCGATTGTTTTCCGTGTTTACTTCCTGGCTCCGGCACCGGAATCTTACAACGGCTTCCTGCCGTGGCTGACGCTTTATACGTTGCTGACGGCTGTCTTGTCGTGGATTTCCGTCACCCGTTTCAAAGCCGGAAAACAAGATTAATAATTTGATTATAAAACGAAAAAGCTATGATTCGATTCAGTAAGATATTTCTTTATAGTACCCTGCTTATCCTGTTGGTATGGCAACTGCCCTGGTGCTATGCTTTCCTTACGGCAAAACCGGCAAATGCGCCTTTTATATTATACAGCCCCATCATCGACGACTTTATCGTTACCCAAAAGAAAGGGGATAAAAATGTGGTTCGCTTCGACCTGAAAGACCGTGAATATACACAGAAGGATGTGGATAGCCTGCTTCCTACTTTCTTTATGCGCCAACTGGTTGCCGACGAACGTTTCCCGGATACCTTGCTGGGCGTTCCTGTCAGCCCGAAGGAGGTACAGCATGCTTCGTTCACGTTCCGCAGCACGCCTTCTACGGTTAATGTCCCGCAAACGGGGATTTATTTTCTGTTGGAATCCATGTCTAAACGTGTGGATCTGGAAATGCCGGACGATGCTTTCCGGTTTACGAAAAACGGTATCGAGTTTATTAATATGAATACTAATACGGTAGATACGGAAAAAAGCATCTTGTTTACGGATATGCTGAACAAAAAAGGGTTTGCTTTTCCCGCCCTTCGTGCATCGGGTAATCCTACTACCCGCAAGGAGTATGATGAAGGCTATCTGGTACTGGATGCCAACCGCCGTCTGTTCCATTTAAAACAGACACAGGGACGTCCGTATGTAAAAGCCATCGACCTGCCGGAAGGGGTTGTTGCGGACTGGGTATTTATAACCGAGTTCAGGAACCGGAAGACACTGGGGTTCCTTTGCGATACGGAACACCGTTTTTATGTTATCGAACGCGACGGTACCGTAGTGAAAGCGGCTATCCCCGGATTTGACCCGACGAAAGACGGGATTACCATCTTCGGAAACCTTTTCGACTGGACGGTAAAAGTCAGCAAAGAGAAGGAGGATCATTTCTATGCCTTGCGTGCTTCGGACTATTCCCTGATAAAGGAGTATTCATTACCTAACGAGAGTAGGGAAATTCCGGGATTGTCTTTCACTTCCCCGGATGATAAATTTGTCCGTCCGAGGTTCTGACAGGCTATCCATTTTTGTTATATATTTACGGTATGAATTTAAAAAATGGATTTTATGGAAAAGATAAAGACAGGCCTCGCCTCTTTCGGAATGTCCGGGCAGATATTCCATGCCCCTTTTATCAGTACCCATCCGGGATTCGAACTGACAGCCATCACGGAACGCAGTAAAGAGCTATCCAAAGAACGGTATCCGGCAGCACAGATTGTCCGCAGTGTGGAAGAACTGGTCAATATCAAAGACTTGGAACTTATTGTGATAAATACGCCAGACAGTACCCATTATGAATACGCCCGCCTCGCCCTGAATGCCGGCAAACATGTAATTGTGGAAAAGCCTTTTACCACCACCGTAGAGCAAGGAGAAGAACTAACGGCCCTTGCCCGGCAAAAAGGGCTTATGCTAAGTATCTACCAGAATCGCCGTTGGGACTCCGACTTCCTGACGGTGAAAGAGGTCATCCACAAAGGCCTGACCGGGCGGTTGGTCGAGTTTGAATCTACTTTCCCCCGTTTCCGCAACTTTATCAAACCCGGAACCTGGAAGGAAACAGGCAAGCAGGGAGGCGGCATTACCTATAATTTAGGAGCACACTTAATCGACCAGGCGATACAACTGTTCGGTATGCCTGAAGCTCTGTTTGCAGACACCGGCATCCTGCGAGATGGCGGTATGGTAGACGATTATTTCATCATTCATCTTCTCCGTTGCCAGAAAGCCCCAGATATAAAAATCACCCTGAAAGCGAGCTATCTGATGTGCGAACTGGAACCCCGCTTTGTTTTACATGGCACAAGCGGTTCCTTCGTAAAATACGGGCTCGACCGCCAGGAAGCAGACCTTACTGCCGGTATTATGCCGGATACTCCGCACTGGGGCGAAGAGGACGAAGCAATCTGGGGCACGCTCCACACACAAAAAGACGGAGTAGACACCCGCTACAAATACCCAAGCCTGAAAGGAGATTACGCCGGCTTTTATACTAACATCTACGAACACCTCCGCAACAACCAACCGCTGGAGGTAAAACCTGAAGATATCCTGAATGTCATCCGTTTAATAGAAGCCGCCCATCTAAGTAGCAGGGAAAAAAAGGTGATACCTATACAATAATTCCGGAAATCCGGCTGATAAATATCCCTATATAAATTCAGGTAGAATCCGGAATATTATTTCCGATATTCTACCTGATTTCAATTTACCTAAATCTTGCCTTAAAAACGTGTGTCTATGATTGGGTTTTGGTTTATATTATAATCCTAAAACTCTAATTCCTGTTGCTTTTTTTGCGGATGTTTATGGCGGCTATTTTTCACTTTTTGCCATTGCTCATACTGTTCGGAGGAGAGGATCTTTTTTAATGATTTCTCTTTCTTCTCAACTTGCTTTGCCAACGCTTGCATGGCTTCCGGAGTCAGGGCCGGTTTACCCATCCGATGATGAAAGCCCTCGCCACGCGGATGGCCATTTTCCCCATCTACAGGAGGCTGGCCCATATCGCCCATCTCGGGAGTTCCCATCTCCGGTCCGCCCATACCAGGAGCTCCCATGCCGGGACCACCACCCATTCCAGGTCTGCCCCCTCCCATCGGAGGACGCCGCCACCCCCCGTTAACATTTTCCTGTATCGCTTTTTGCCGTTGTTTTTCCTCTTTAAGATTCAATTTATAAATCTTTTTATATTGCTTGTCTGTAAGTTGCAATTCATCCTTCATCTCATCCGTTTCGCGGGCTGCTACTTTTTCAGGTGTTTGTGCTTCCGGAAAACGAGGTTCCCATCCCTTTTCCTGGGCAAAAACGGAAGAAATGCCGCACACTAAAAAAACGGTCATCAATACTGTTCCAACTTTACTTTTCATATACTGCTTTTTTTAATTATATCCCAAAGATAACGCACCTCCCCAAAAAGAATCAAACAAAATCGATAAAGCGAAGAAATTTATCGATGAAACACAGGATAATGGATTTTTATTGTAAATTTGCGTCGATCCTGTTATTTGAAAGGGAGTTCATTACTATAATTAATTCTATACGGAATGAAAAGAGACAATATCATTTTCGACATCATTGAGAAGGAACATCAACGCCAGTTGAAAGGCATCGAATTGATTGCTTCCGAAAACTTTGTAAGCGACCAGGTAATGCAAGCTATGGGTAGCTGTCTGACAAACAAATATGCAGAAGGTTATCCCGGCAAACGCTATTATGGAGGTTGTGAAGTTGTAGACCAGAGCGAAACTATCGCTATCGAACGCTTGAAACAAATCTTCAACGCTGAATGGGCTAACGTACAGCCTCACTCCGGTGCACAGGCTAACGCTGCCGTATTCTTAGCTGTATTAAACCCGGGCGACACATTCCTCGGACTGAACCTGGCACATGGCGGACACCTTTCCCACGGTTCTCCTGTAAACAGTTCGGGTATCCTGTACAAAGCGACCGAATATAATGTAAAAGAAGATACCGGACGTGTAGACTACGACCAGATGGAAGAAGTGGCATTGCGCGAAAAACCGAAATTGATTGTCGGTGGCGGTTCTGCTTATTCACGTGAATGGGATTACAAACGTATGCGCGAAATAGCAGACAAGGTGGGTGCTCTGCTGATGATCGACATGGCTCACCCTGCAGGTCTGATCGCCGCAGGTTTGCTGAACAACCCGCTCGAATATGCGCATATCGTAACATCTACAACCCATAAAACATTACGCGGCCCGCGTGGCGGTATTATCCTGTTGGGTAAAGATTTCGAAAACCCGTGGGGAAAGAAAACACCAAAGGGCGAAATCAAAAAGATGTCCCAATTATTGGATTCTGCCGTATTCCCGGGTATTCAGGGTGGTCCGCTGGAACACGTAATTGCTGCTAAAGCGGTTGCTTTCGGCGAAGCATTGGAACCGGAATATAAAACATACCAGGCTCAGGTTAAGGCGAATGCTGCTGCTATGGCACAAGCATTTATCGACAAGGGATACAAAATCATCTCCGATGGTACCGACAACCACAGCATGCTGATCGACCTGCGCAAAAAATTCCCTGAACTGACAGGTAAAGTTGCAGAAAAAGCATTGGTTGCTGCCGATATCACAGTAAACAAGAATATGGTTCCTTTCGACAGCCGCTCGGCCTTCCAGACTTCCGGAATCCGTGTCGGTACTCCGGCTATCACGACACGTGGTGCCAAAGAACCGTTAATGGCTGAAATCGTTGAAATGATCGACACAGTTTTGTCCGCTCCCGAATGCGACAAGACAATCGCTTCCGTTCGCGAAAAAGTAAATAGTATCATGAAAGAATATCCGATCTTCGCTTGGTAAGATCAGACTTCATACAAAATGGAAAATTGGGAGTTGGCGGCTTTGCATCAGGCAGGGTTCCGGTTTCCGGTTTTCCATTTTTCTTTATTATTAAACACCAATTATTAATCATCATTATCTAAATGAAAAAGCTTGTTTCCATGTGTGCTGGCGCAGCACTTTGTATACTTGCGTCATGTAGCGAAGGAACGGTTAAAGAGATGCCTTACAACCAGGGTATCAATGTAATTCCTACGCCGGTAAGCCTCGTGCAAAACGATGGTAGTTTCAAACTAAACAAAAACACAGTTATCTCTGCTCCTACTCCTGAAGTAAAAACCGTTGCCGAATTTTTTGCATCCAAAATCAATACGGCAACCGGCTACAATGTAACAGTAAGCGACAAATCCGCATCCAATGGCATTGCCCTTATGCTGGACAACCTGCTGGATGTAAACAATGAAGGGTATACGCTGGATGTTACCACCGATGGTGTTACTGTCAAAGCAAAAACTCCGCAGGGTTTATTCTATGGTATGCAAACGTTCATGCAATTGCTTCCTGCCGAAATCGAAAGCCCTGTAATTGTAAAAGACATTGCATGGAATGCTCCTTGCGTGACGGTAAAAGACGAACCCCGTTTCGGTTACCGTGGTATCATGCTGGACCCATGCCGCCACTTTATCCCGGTTGAAAATGTTAAGAAACAACTGGATGTACTGGCATTGTTCAAAATCAACCGCATGCACTGGCACCTGACAGACGACCAGGGATGGCGTGTGGAGATCAAGAAGTATCCGAAACTGACTGAAATCGGTTCCAAGCGTATCGATGGCGAAGGTACCGAATACGGTGGTTTCTATACGCAGGACCAAATTAAAGAAATCGTTCAGTATGCAGCAGACCGCTTCATCACGGTAATTCCAGAAATCGAACTTCCGGGCCACGAAATGGCAGCTATTGCAGCTTATCCTGAACTATCCTGCAAAGGCGAACAGGGAACTCCGCGTATTATCTGGGGGGTTGAAGACATCGTAATGTGTGCGGGAAAAGAAGAAACATTCCATTTCCTGGAAGATGTAATAGACGAAGTCGCTCCATTGTTTCCCAGCGAATACTTCCATATAGGAGGCGACGAATGTCCGAAAATCAGTTGGAAGAACTGTCCACTTTGCCAGAAACGTATCAAAGAAGAAGGTTTGAAAGGTGACAAAGAACACTCTGCCGAAGAAAAGCTGCAAAGTTATTTCGTACAACGGATGGAAAAATACCTGGCTGAAAAGCATGGAAAGAAAATTATCGGTTGGGACGAAATTCTCGAAGGTGGTCTGGCTCCTACTGCTACCGTTATGTCATGGCGCGGAGAAGCCGGTGGTATCGCCGCAGCTAATATGGAACACGATGTAATTATGACTCCGGGTTCAAACGGTATGTACCTCGACCAATACCAGGGAGACTATAAAATCGAACCGGTTACCATCGGCGGTTATGCTACCCTGGAAAAAGTGTACAACTACAACCCGACCCCTGATACGCTGGTTGCAGCCGGTAAGGACAAATACATCCAGGGTGTACAGTGCAACATCTGGTCCGAATATATGTATAATACAGACATTATGGAATACCGTATCTATCCGCGTATCCTGGCTTTGTCTGAAATTGCATGGTCGCCGTTAAACCGCAAAGATTATAAAGATTTCGAACGTCGCCTGGACAATGCACTGGTTCGTCTGGATGCCCACAACATCAACTACCATATTCCTCAACCGGAACAGCCGAACGGCTCTTGCAATTTTGTTGCCTTCACTGATAAAGCAACGCTTGAATTCAAGACGGTTCGCCCGATTAAGATGGTATACACTATCGATGGTAGCGAACCGACTCCGGAATCGACCGTATATTCCGCTCCTATCGAATTTACAGAATCAGGTGTATTGAAAATCCGTTCCGTATTACCTTCCGGTAAGATGAGCAAAGTTCGTACCATTACTGTAGAAAAGCAGGAATTCGCTCCTGCCAAAGAAGTGGCTAAAACAACTCCGGGCTTACAGATGGAAGTAACAGACGGCATGTTCCTGAACACAGACCAGATGAAGGAAGCCAAAGAGTGGAAAAAGTCCGTGATAAAAGACCTGCGCGATTTAACACGTGTTGTCAAGACAGACGAATCCATGCGTGGTGTTAAACAATATGCGGCTGTAGCAACCGGTTATGTAAATATCCCGGAAGATGGCGTTTATTATATTTCTTCCGATAACGAAGAAGTATGGGTGGACGGAAAGTTGCTAATCAACAACAGCGGTGAAGTAAAACGTTTCTCCCGTCATGATACTTCTATCGCACTGGGTAAAGGTTTGCACGAAATCAAAGTGGTATTCTTAGGACATATTATCGGCGGCTGGCCTTCCAACTGGAACGACGGTAGCGTAAAATTACGTAAAGCCGATACGGATAAGTTTACTCCGATTACGGCTGATATGCTGAGTCACTGATGTAATTATTAATAAAGGGTAACCTTTTCCTATATCAAGAGGGGACAGAGATGATTTTATACACGCTCTGTCCCCTCTTTTTTATTTTATGCTTTTATCTTATCTTCCTGATAAAAGACACCTTTACTCCCCGAATCAAAGACAGGAACTACAGCATAAATCTAAAGCCCTTGCACCACCCCGGCAGATAAACCCGTACATTCTGCTATCATATCATCCGGCAGGCCTTTCTGTTTGAAATTGCGGGCTATCTCAATGGTTCGATTATGTTCTTCGAGTGCGGAGAATATCAAATTACAAAGATATTCAAGTGTATTGTATAGACGTTCCCTATTTTCTTTCCGCTGGTAATCCACATCAAAGAATGTGGAACGCTTGCGGTGCAATATCAGGTAATAGGTTCCAGCAGTAAGAAGCCCGACTATTATATCAACCGGGATATCCGTTCCCTCAAACAAACGCCTGTATTCTTCCATAGCTGCCTTGTAATGCTTCTCCCGGCTCCGTGCCATACGCCTTGTTGTCGGATTGTCCGCTTCGAGTTCCCATACCAACAAATGCTGCATGTCGGTATTATCATACAAGTAAATAGCCAGAGCCTTTAAGGTGCTTTTCAAAAGGTCTTCGCCGGCTTTATCCGTAGGATGTTCTTCATTAAAAAGGTCATGCAGCCAATAATCGGAAATATATGCGTACTTATCCAACAGTCGCTCTATACTTCTATAGTTCTTAAGCAGGACGGACATTTGTATATCGGCTCTTTGCATAATATCCGTAAAAGATATCTGCGCCAAGCCTTTTTCACCTGCTAATTGCCGGATAGCATCGAACACGTCTGCTTCCAGTTCGGCACGGGTACGGCGTATGCGTTTATTTTTTGGTTGTTCCATATTATTTTTTCTATGTATGCAAAAATATATAAAATTAAAATGAAATCTCCTTATTGTATGCTACAAAATAATTTTCAAGGTGTAGAATGAAAAATAATGCTACTTTTAGTAGGTTACACAAACAGAATAATGTATTTTTATCGGCATATAAATATCTTATATTATTATATATGAATTTATTTCACTGATTATCAACATTTATTTATTCTATTTTATATACTTTTCTATTGCTATATTAGTATAAAGGATATAGGACATGTTGATTTCCAACAAAATATATACATGAAAAATAGCAAACAAAAGAAAAGACGCAGTTAGCTGCCGGACATCAAGAACAAACTGACAACAGGAACAATATGAAAAGAGCCTTTATTTACAAAGACGAGAAATCCCACAAATTCTGGTGGATTGATTATAGTGGTTGTTGCTTTGCCGTAAACTATGGTAAATACGGTAGCATCGGAAAATATGAAGTCAAGGAATTTGACACAGAAGAAGAATGTCTCAGGGAAGCAGAGAAGCTAATCCGTTCAAAAGTGAAAAAAGGCTATGTGGAAGATACCGGTTTCGATTTTCTTAACCGATTATACATCGACAGTGATGAGTATGGGCTTCATCCTAAAACTTCGCATCCAAAATATGCCGAACACTTTATTGACGAAATCTATTATTCGGAAGGTGACGAAGAAACACCTTTCGGCAGTGATGAGGGAAGTGATACCTTATCCTTCCTCTTTGAAGCGATAAGAAAAAACCCGAATCTTGACTTTGCAGATTTTCCCCGGAAATTAATAGAGCAAGATTGGGATATGGAATACATTCCTGTTGATACACTCGACGCCGACAAAGTAAAAGAGATGGCATCACGCAAAAAAATGGATATGATTCAAAGTGATATGGTTACTTATGCCACGGCTTTTGCACAGATAAAAATAACCGGTTCTATTTCACCAAACTTAAAAGAACGTGGAATCAATGCGATCAAACGATTGGCTTTGATCGAGGGTATGCCTTGGACTGAAAATGAAATCCAAAGCCAAATGATAAAGGATCTCCAATCATTTGACGCAATCTCATTTTCTTTGGAATAGTTCAAATGACGCAAAAACGTCCTTAGTTGAACGGAAAGGCCATAATGAAAAAACGAATATAATTTTACGTTATATACAACAGAACGAAGACAATGGGAATATTCAAAATGCTTATAAATGAATTGTTGGGTACTAAGAAAGAATATGAAGTGAAAGATTTGGGTATCTTCACCTGTAAGGTTTGTAATTGGTATCAGGACAAACACTATACATGGAGTGGTATCGTACAATTGCCCTTTTATTCAAAGGAAACCATTCTTTTAATGGAAGGGGATGCCTCTGCCCCATTACCCCAGCAGGTATTGGAATTACAAACAATACTACAAAACTGGAAATCAGTAATTACTAAATTGGATAGTATGTTGCCTAACGAAAGCAGGTTGGCACATAAAGAAGAAATATATGCTTCCTGGCAAGACACATTTTATCCTGATGCGGTAAATCCGGCCATACCATATACCGATGGTTGGGAAATAACATTTGTCAGAACAGATGATTTAAAAGATTATTTCGGCTTTATCTGGAAAAATAACGCCGTGCGGGATTTGACTTTAGAAGTAGGCGCATGATAAACTTCCACAAAGACATTAAATGAAAGACTTAGAGAAAATAACAGCGGGATTCCGCTGTTAGCATCCCATTACCAATTACATAAAAATCAAATTATGGAAGCTATTGACAGCGAGTTTTTTAGTAGACTATGCAAAGAGTACGGATATTTATTTATTGCGGCAAGTGGACTGTTGTTTCTGCTTGGTGCCATTCTAAACTGGGATTGGGTACTGGAAGGCGACGGAAGAATGATGAATATCGCATGGGTTTCTCATAAGTTCGGAAGAACTGTTGCTCGAATCTTGGTTGGAATCAGTGGAAGCGTTCTGCTTGTAATAGGAATTTTAATGTTCTTTTTAAGCAAACTGTAATTCAGCCATTTCGTGACAAATGAGATGAATGACAGTTCTAATTACAGAACATAAGGGCTTTTAAAAGCTGCCTGAGAAACTATGATGCGATTAAACGACTGATAGCGGATAGACCTCCCCTGTGGTCGATTATCCACCAGATATTATTATCAAATAACAACAATAAAAAAGAAATATATGACAACATTAAATGACAGGATGTGGATGGAAAAATGGGAAGCAGTAAAAGAGAAGACCGCTTGTCCTGTTGACCTGAATATGTATTTTGAGCAAAAAGAAATTGCAGGGAAAACGTTGGCAATAATGGACATTGGTTCTTGTGATTTGCCCAGCGGTAAGGTCTTGGTAAGAGATCCGTTGGTGTACCTCTCTAACCATAATGAACGTCCGTATTTCCTGACTGCTCCTACGGGCAGATACCAGACTGAAATTTGTGTAGTCAAATCAGATGGCGAGGATTGCGACCGCTATGCGGCTGTCCGTTTGCGCTTTTCTGAAAAACGAGCTGTTCGCTTCTACGAAGCATTAATCGGTAATGAGAACCTTGATACATTGGAAGATGGAGATTATTTTGGTTTTTGTGTCGATGCCGGACTTGGTTGTATCTGTGACGAGATGCTCCACCGTGTCTATTGTGATTGGGATGAACAATGGCGTAAAGACCATCCCGATGATAACCCTTACGATGGCTACTTTGCCTCTCTTTTTGAGGAAAACTATCTCAACCATCCGGAGTATCAGCGCAAAGGTGGTGACTGGTTGAATTGGCAAGTGCCGGAAACGGAATATCATATGCCCATTTTCCAATCCGGTTTTGGTGACGGAACTTATCCCGTATATTGGGGGATTGACGAGGATGGTGCTATTTGCCAATTAGTCATTCAGTTTATAGACATTCAACTGGCTTATGGCGAGGATGTGGAAGAAGAATCAACAATTAATATTTAGGAAAATGGATATTGTAAAAAAGCTACCTTCAAAAGAAATATTACAAAAGACTTGTAAAGCGATTTCTGTTTTAGATGCAATTCTTTGTTCCGAATGGGAATATCGCTATTATTCCTACAATTCACAATGGAGTGAAAGCGAAGAGTTTTGCGAAATGCAGGATATGGAAGGGCAACGTTTTCAGATTCTCTTCAAAGAGAAAGGCTGTGTCATTAATGGTGTCCATAATGATTATAAAGACGCCGATAAAAATATATTAACCGAAGGGTTGCCGGGTATGTATCAAGAGTTCATTTTTGGTGAACCGGTTGCCTCTTATGGAACCAACTTCTGCATTTGGACGGACGAGAAAGGTAAATGGCAATATAACGAAACAGGCAAAGCTGATGGGAAAGAAGAATTATTGCATATTTTGGATGGAAATCCGATAACCTATAAGCAATGGGCAGAAGAGTATTTCGAAGTAGAAGAAATTCCGCTGGACATTATCGAGCAAATCTACCGTGGAGAAATATTGACAGAGAGCATGGTTCTGGCAGTCAATCCGGAGATGGAAGATTGGGAACAGCTAATCAGTGATTTGGAAGAAATAAATTATACGTTTGATTTTAAACGGTAACAGACAGCAATACCGTTTAATACGGTACATCGCCGGACGTTATACACAGAATAAATAATTAATAACATATACTAATATGAATCAAATGGATATGAATAAAGAAAATAATGAAACCGGATGCTTTGTTGCATTTGTACTACTATCTCAAAACCAATGGGATAAGAAGAAGTTTATAAGTGATTTCAAAACCGACTGGAACATAGATTTGTCTGATAACGACACAGATGATGCACTTGTTGCTACAATCGATGAGATGACACTTGCGGCGGCTATTATGCCGGCACCGGTTCCAAATGGAGAAGCCGAACATTATGCGAACGCAAATTATATGTGGAAAGACGCAGTAAAAGCTGCCCAAAATCACAAAGCACATATTCTGATTTCCGTATTGGGAAAAGATACAGACCTGTTGGAACGTGGAAAGTTATTTACCAAAGCTGTTTCTTCCTGCCTGAAACAGCAAAATGCCATTACGGTCTACACGGATGGTACCGTATTCCAGCCTTCGTTTTACACAGAAGTCGCTTCATTTATGCAAGAAGACGAAGAAGCGTTGCCAGTGTTGGATTGGGTATGGTTTGGTATCTATCACACAGATAAACATTCAGGTATATATACGTATGGCATGAGGAAATTCGGAAAAGAAGAAATAGAAGTGTATGCTGATGCCGATTTGAATGAAATTCGTGATTTCTTGTTAGATATAGTTACATACATTTTAGATTGTAATGTAACTCTGCAAGATGGTGAAACCATTGGTTTCTCCGAAGAACAAAAACTCGGCATCACGCTTAGCGAGGGTATTGCATTAGAAGGCAAGAGTTTAAAAATCGAATATCCACAATAAAATATAACAAACGGCTCAACTTCCTTCATTGTCGGTTGGCCACGGCTTATAGTATCAACAATAAAAAAACAAAAAGTATGAAGCTATTTACAAATCCAGCGTCCGACTGGGAGAACCAAATGACAGAAGAGGAAATCAAGCAACTGGAAGCACAGGGTTGCGATGTAACAGAACTGCGTGCCAAACGTGCCGAACAACAAAAAAAGGAAGAAGAAGCCGAACAAAGACAGGAAGAAGAACGGGCTGCATTCCAAAATCCGACAGCCCTCGACAAACTGGCTCCTTACACTCGTATTCCAAGAAGTATGGACACCCCGTTTTTCAAAGCCACAGCCGGCAGTGCACCTTGGCTGTTCAAGGATCGCTGGAAAAAGAAATATACGGAAGCTCCACTTATTTATGCTGCTGTGGTACAAGCCAACACAGATTTATGGCTGCCGGGCAACAACGAGTATTATCCGGCTGTGTTTGTTTTCGCTCTTGATGAAAAACATATACGCAACAGTGAGTGGCTGAAAGAAACGGCAGAGACAATCCATGCACTACAGGATGCAGACCGCTTACCCGACGATTGCCGTAAACTGATAGAAACATTACGTGACGAAACCAGTGAATTCTGTTTCCGTATCGGACACAGCGTTTGCGGTGATGCCGACGCATGGTGCGCCACTTACAAATTTGACAAACAGACCGATTTGCCACGCAAAGCATTACCCTCTGACGGCATAGTGCCTTTCTTATTGAAATCTGCTCCGGAAGAGAACCAGTTTGTGGATTTTAAGTTGATTCCTTCTGAATTTTACATCGGATAATATAGGAATGTGCCGCACCTCCGGGGAAAAGGCTGTGCGGCACACTACCAGATGTCTCATAACTCTATTCAAACAACAAATATATAATATGAAGAATTTAAAAAGAATCTGTAAATACTTTATAATCACCTTTGCTATCGTTCTGGTATGCGGTTTTATTGGCATTGTAATTAAAGAAGTGGGTAAAGATACATTCTATAAGTTAGACATAAAAGAGGCCTTATCCTATTGCACACAGCTTGGACTGACAGCTTTCACCGCCTTAATACCTTACAGCCTGAGTGTTGCTACCTTCCTGACCTTTTGGGCAATGAACAGTAGCAAGTGGAAAGACTTTTTCCGCACATTAGCTATCGGTTTAATTATAGTTCTTCCCTTGTCGGCAACGACCTATTATTATGATTGGTTTATCCGCCCTCAGATTATGGCTACATCGGCAGAAAAGCTTATTGAAATAAAGAGTATGTATCCCGAATCGCTGGCAGACGAATTTAACATCGACAAAAAACAAATCCTAAACCAAATACCTATGGCAATGCCCAAAAGAACACTCATTATTCAAATGGATTCACTGGGAACCTCTTTCCAGACGGATGCCGCTACTTGTGGACAGTTGCTTTCAAGCCTGCCGGACAGTTTAGCTCTGGATGCCTACCAGAGTTATCAATTGAAAAAAATGGGAATCGCTTATCAATACACCACCCATCCGGCAGCCGATAAAGACAGCCTGATGTATATACAACGTAGAGTACTATATCAAAAAGCAACCCAATCATGGGATACTTTAACAGAATTACAGCGCTACCGCAAAGAATTTTATGGCAGAACTATCAATACCGTGAACATATACATCATATATCTTGTATTTGCCCTCACAGGCTATCTACTACGCTACAAACCGATAAAAAAGATTTTAGCGATATTGGCTATATTGATTGTGTCAGCCTATATTTTTAATGAGATCAATTCCATTATTCAAATACATGCACAAAAAGTAAAAGTAGTTTCAAAGCAAGTTGTCGATAAAACCCGTGAAGAAATAAGAGTACAAAGAAAAGGTACACCATCAGAAACTAATCAATTACCAACTTAAGAATCGTAATGGAATTGGGTGGAAAATCGTAGACCATAGGACCTCTGAGGGCGAAAGATATTTGTTTTGTTTCGGGACGGACTTTATCCGGTTGGCTAAACGTATTGCGGCTTTCGGGATTACCTGACAACTGGATAACTTCTGCCGTGCCTTTCACACTATGCCCTTTTATTTGAAGTTCTGTTTTTTCTTCATGGGCTGTCGTATTGACTACCTTTAACAAGATTGTATGATTTTCCTTATCCAATGTCGCTACGGAAACAAGTGAAGGCAACGGTTCGAGCGTAGCTTTATGAATCAATGAATCATTTACATAACAACTAATCATATCATCTTTGCAGACCATTTTTACATGATACCATTCATTGTTCTGGAAAGCATACGGAACCGGCGCATTGAGGGTATCCCTCACTCCCCCAGCCTGACGGTAAAACTCGCAGACTCCCGCTCCTATCGTCATTCCTATATAATCATTCATTTCAGCAGGCTGCCCGTTATCACGTACACGGAACTGGATGGAGCCACTGCCTTTGGTCCTTTTTATAGATGCAGAGAAAGTATAATTGTATGCAGACGAATCTCCCATCAACAGATAATTCCAACGATTGGCATCAGGAATAAGGGTACCATTATCTACCTTCCAACCACCAGTACGTACGGATGCTTCCTTTACCGGAACATCATCAATTATGACATTATTGAACTCATAACTGTTGTCAAACAACTCGATACCCGGACGCCCGAATACAATCTGAGGCTTGCTATAAGTCTCTATTTCCGTTTCAAGAACCTCATCTCCCCTATTTGCGGCCAACATTTGCATCAAATGATAGGACGGAGTTACTACCGTCCGCATATTATCAAACAGAATCAAAGGATAATACTGTAACGGGTAATTTGTATTTCCTACTACCGGAGAATAAGCCAGGCGTTTTACCACATCCGGATTATTCTCTATGCCGAACAGGAAACAGGCCTCAGCAATCGCAGCACGCAAACTTCCTTGTAAGGTTTCATCCGCCAAACTAAACTCGCCGATAAAAGCCGGCGGGAGACGACGCGAATAGCGGGCACCGGCATATCTGCTATAATTGGACATCAGAAAAGGCTCACTGGCATAATAATGCGTATCAGACCATTCCATGCGTATTTTTCCCGGTATCTGGGAACTACTGATAACCGTAATTTCCGGATAAACCTCGTTAATCGCTTTTTTGAACAAATCGAAACGCTTAGCATACTCCTGTCCATAATTCTCGCTCCCTATCTCAACATATTTTAAAGAAAAAGGCTGCGGATGTCCATGTTTAGCACGCAGGGCTCCCAACGAAGAATCAGCCGGTGCATTTGCATAAGCAATTGCATCCAACGCATCATTCACCAGTTTATCCATCGCCGTAATATCTTCATAACGGGGACGGCGACTCTGGCTGGTTACGCCACTATTGATTACATAGATTGGCTCAGCATTCAAGTCTTCACACATCTGCAAATATTCATGGAAACCCATTCCATTAGAAGAACCATATGCCCAGACATTCCAAAAATGTTTCCGCTGGGCTATATCCCCTACCGTTTCCTTCCAAACCGGATAAGTTCCTGCTGTATACCCCTCAACAAAACTACCTCCCGGGAAACGAATAAAACCCGGATTCAATCCGGCTATCAGCTCCATAAGTTCAGGACGCAATCCGTTCGGGCGTTCTTTCCAGGTCTGCTGTGGAAATAAAGAAACAGCATCCAACCAGAAAACAGCTGTCGTATCCGTTGTTATCGTCAGAGTTGCTTTAGAAGTACTTTCCGTAGCAGTAAAGATATGCTCATGTTTCCTCCAACCGTACTCGGTCGGTATCCGGTAAACATCACTTAAAGACGTTTCCCCTAATGAATCAGATAAAGACACATAGATATTCTTAGGCAACATCGAAGCCCCTTTGAGATAAAAAGAGAAATTATATTTCTCCCCCTTACGGATTGGAATGCCATTGTAACCTTCAGCAACAACTCCACCTTTCACTGTTCCTGCCGATGCCGAAACTCCAACCAGCAAAGAACGGCGGTTCTTATCATTTATCAACTCCTTCGTATCCGGATATATATAGGTATTAAGAGATAGACGATGCCATCCGGGAATAGAATCCGGACGAACAAACGGGATAGACCAGCCATTTGGGGTTATTAAAACATTGCGTGCCGCATCATACCGGCAATTCAGAGGAGCCATTCCATCCTCAAAACTTCTGTTTTGTATCAGTTCCGCATATATCCCGCCTTCCACTCCATGATTGATTTCTTCAATCGTAAGACCATATAAATCCTTATTTACAGGAATAGCCAAGCCATCCGCATCAACCGAAATAGAAGAAGTCACAGGAAGTTCCGGCTTACAGGCAAACCCTGCCAACACAAAACATATACTTATTATCCAAATTTTCATATCACATTTACCAGACAAAAGAAAATTCCTTTGTTTCAGAATGCAAACTTAAAGAATATTTCCATAATATTTCACTATCCGGATAGCCGGTAAAGTAAACAGGTTGTCTTTATTTATTATAAAAGTGCACTTTATTTGCCAGGTTTACCTTCCTTCGATTCGAAAATCATTGAAATTCATACATTATTTCAGATTAATTCATATTTTTGTAAAGTTTTAATCAAGGGTAGAGTTATTTTTTAAATGTTGATAATGAAAAAACAAATTCTTTTAGTGGATGATAAACCCGAAATTGCCAAAATTATCATGTTGTACTTAGCTCAGGAATATGAGATTAAATATGCAACAAACCCTATTGAGGCGATAAAGTGGTTAAAGGAAGGTAATATGCCGGATGGAATCGTGTCAGATTTAAATATGCCGGAGATGAATGGAGAGGAATTTCTCATTTATCTCAAAGGTAACGAATTATTCAAACAGATACCGGTCTTTATTCTTTCGAGTGTGGAGAGTAGTAACGTACGTATACGTCTTTTTGAAGAAGGAGTGGAAGATTTTCTCTTAAAACCTTTTAACCCGGAAGAGTTGAGGATGAGAGTGAAACGAATGTTTAAATAAAAAGACATGACATACATCTTTTTGGGCAGCAACTCTTCGCTGATTAGCAAGCTACGGGATAATTTATGTTGCGACATTATTCAATGTAGTATATTCGCAGAGCTCCACAAGGCTCTGGAATGTAAAGGAAAAGGTATTGACTTTTGTATCTTTATTGAAAGAAAAGAACCGGCAATGGACATACCGACTATTGCCCAAGTCAATAAAAAATATCCTTATGCACACATATTCTTAATCAGCGATTCACTGACCAAAGAAGAAAAACTTCCATACTTGAAGGCAGGAATAGACAGCATGATAAAAGAGGATATTACTCAAACTCAACTGTCAAAGCTGCTAACCGTTATTATTGACTTGAAGGAAAAAGAAAAACTCAAGGCCAATGATAAAATTGATTCTTTGTCCAAATTTCAATTGCCTTTATGGAAAAGGCTATTTGATATTCTGGCAGCTTCGACTGCTATATTACTATTATCCCCGATTTTCCTGCTAACAGCCTTATGTATCAAACTGGAGAGTAAAGGTTGTATTGTATATAAGTCGAAAAGAGTCGGCAGCAATTATAAAATATTTGATTTCTATAAATTCCGTTCAATGTATGCCGATGCTGATAAACGGCTATTTGAATACAAAAAACTAAACCAATATAATGAAAATCCCATAGAAGACGTGTCTTCTATGGGTCTTGCTGCGCAGCAAGAGTTACCGGAAAATGTTCTTATTTCCGATAATGACATTGTCTTATATTCCGACCACGAACAAACCACTGAAGACAACTACTTAAAAAGCAAAGAAACAGAACGTTCCAACACGTTCTTCAAGCTGGAAAAAGATCCTCGTATCACACGTGTAGGGCACTTTATCCGGAAATACAGTATCGACGAACTTCCGCAACTATTCAATATATTAAAAGGCGATATGTCTGTTGTCGGCAACCGCCCTCTTCCCCTATATGAAGCTGAACTGCTTACAAGCGACGAATATATACAACGTTTTATGGCACCGGCCGGACTAACCGGACTCTGGCAAGTAGAAAAACGAGGTAACGGTGGCAGTATGTCCGCCGAAGAAAGAAAGCAATTGGATATCAAATATGCAAACATGTTTTCTTTTGCACTGGATACGAAAATTATACTCAAAACGTTTACTGCGTTTATCCAAAAAGAGGATGTATAATTAACAAACTCAAATTACCATGAAAATCATATTAGTAATCATATCTCTGTTATGGGGAACTTTCTGTATTGCACAGGAAAATCCTGCTATTATAACCAAAGACAGCAGTTCATCCAATTTGCCGTCAGACGGAGTAAGTAATTACGAACAAATAGAGCTGCCTCCCCTTTCTATCTTTCTGGAATCCGTATACGAACATCCTTCTGTAAAAGTCTATGAAGCACAACGAGAAGAAGAAGAGGCAAACCTTTCCGATACAAAGAAAAAATGGATGAATTACCTCCGGGTGGCAGGATATTACCAATACGGGCAATTGAGTTCATTATCCAAAACACCGGAAGCAGACAACCTCGCTTATGTGTTAAGCAATAAACTGCAAAATCAATATAACATCGGATTGAACTTATCCATCCCGTTAGGTGACCTTGCCGGACAGAAACAAAGAGTCAGAGCTAAAAAAGCCCGTATCCGTCAAATCGAATATGCATCCGAAATCAATATTGAAGAACGAAAATTACGTATTCTGGAAGCATACAACAAGGTTGTAGAACAACTTGCCACACTAAAAGCAAAATCGGATGCTGCTGCCTTATACAATGCGCAAATGAAAATCACAGAACAGGATTTTATTGATGGGACTATTGATATCAGTACGCTTTCCATTGAAAGAAGTCGGCGTACAAGGGCTGTTGTGGAATATCAAGAAGGACGTGCTGCATTACACAATGCAATTACCCTGCTGGAAATGTTAACGAACGTAAAAGTAATAAACAAATAGGTAATGGATATATTGCTTTTCATATCGAAATTTATATACAGAATCCGGCATAAATTATTTATAGGGACACTGATTACCACCTTGCTGGTTGCGTACTTCAGTCGTTTCATGCCAAAAACGTATACAGTAAATACCTCTATTTATACCGGTTTTGCAAGTAATAGCGGTATAGATAACGAAACCAAAACCGATTGGGTGCAGCTAAACAATTCCTTCGACAATTTAATAAACTTAATCCGGGCAAAAAAAACATTGGAAAATGTATCTATCCAACTGTTTGCTCAAAACATGATGTACGGAGATCCATTGATAGATAATTTAAATATAACAGCCCTGAACTATAGAAACCTTTTGAAAATCGTACCGGATGATGTAAAAAAATTAATTGATAAAACTTCGCTGGAAAAAACGATTGCCAATTTGAAACAATACAAAAAGGAAGTACCGAACAATTTCCTGTTCGACCTTTTTAATCAAAGAAATCCTCATTACAGTTACAATGCATTAAAAGACGTATCCGTAAAGCGTTTAGGAAGTAGCGACATTATCGAAATATCATATCGTACAAACGACCCTGGAATTGCATTAAATACCATCAGGTTAATCAATAAGGAATTAATAAGAAACTACGACGACCTACGCTATAAGTCGACAAAAGATGTTACTAAATATTATGAAGAGCAACTGGAAAAATATAAACGCCTCTTAAATGCACAGGAGGATGCCTTGACAAATTATAATGTTGAAAATAAAATTATAAATTATCTGGAACAAACGAAAGCTATTGCCATTTCATATACCGACTACGAAAACAGATATGAAGAAGTACAAAAAGCATATAACAGTTCTGCCGAGTTAATCAAGCAGTTTGAAAATCAAATGTCTTTGAAGCAGAAAATAAGCAAAAGCAATGAAAAGTTTGTAAAAGCATTGGATGAAATTTCCAATATCAACCGCAAAATCACCGAGATAGAAATATTCAGTACCGATAATGACGCCTCAAATAATCAGGAATTACAGGATTATAGAGAAATGCTAAAAGAAGCAGAACAAAAAGTCAGCCGTCTGGCAGATCAGATGAATGAATATAAATACTCCAAGGAAGGGGTTGCCTTGGATAAAGTTGTAAGTGAATGGTTGGCTGAAACAATCCGGAATACCAAAGCAAAAGCTGAAATGCAAGTAATGGATGAAAGAAGGGCAGACTTCGACCAGAAATATGAAATATTCTCTCCTATTGGGACTCAGATTAAACGCAAAGAGAGAGAGATTAATATTACAGAACGCTCCTATTTAAGTGCGTTGGAAGGTTTAAATGCCGCCCAGCAAAAGGAAAAAAACATCCAATTATCTTCATCTTCACTGACAACAATCACTCCCCCAACCTACCCGTTGTTCAGTGATGGAGGGAAACGTTCGCTTGTCGTTATGGCCACATTTTTGGGCAGCTTCATTTTCATTTTGGGCTGTTGCCTGGTTATAGAACTATCCGACAGGACGCTCCGTGATCCGGAAAGAACCAAACGCCTGACAGGAATACCTGTGTTGGGGGCTTTCATCGGTAGAAAACAATTAAAATACCGTGGTTATATCAAGGCAACAAATAGAAAAACAATCAGCCATATATGTGCATACATAGATTCTTTTCATACAAAAAACAAACCGATGATTATAAACCTTATCAGTTTCGAGAAAGGGGAAGGAAAGAGTTTTATAGCCAAATACATGATGAATTACTGGGAATCTATCGATGTGAATGCCAAATATGTATCTTATGAAACCGACTTCACTCCGGTTAGTAAGTATTACCTATATGCACAAAGCATACGGGAGCTTCTTTATCTGGGGAACGAAGAGATAGATATACTACTGGTCGAATATCCACCGTTGAGCCAGTTAAGTATTCCTCCGGCTTTACTCAAAGAGGCAGATATCAACCTTATTATAGCTAATGCAAGAAGAGTATGGAAAGAAAGCGATGATATCCATCTGCGTTTCTTAAAAGAAAAATCGGGAGATACTCCGATGCAGCTTCTTTTAAATAATGCAAGCCGTGATATTGTAGAAGGATTTATCGGCCAGCTTCCTCCTTATGTCAAAAAGGGCGAACTATACCGTATATCCCAACTGGGACTTACAGCAGAAGATGCTGCTGTTAAATAATTGATTTAAAGTATTCTTTATGGATAAGATGGAATGGTTAATAATAGCAATCGGGCTGACGGGTATATTCCTGTCCGTCGTATTTAACCAGTTAGCCCTTGTCGGGTTAATCGCCTTCATTCCTTTTACCATATTGGGACTTAACCAGCTTTTACGCAAACCAATTCTCGGACTTTACTTCATCTTTACATTGAATTATTTTATAATGCCTGTTTTCCGCTATACTTCAGGTAGCGGGTTCAGTGTATTTATGGACATTTTCTTTGTGCTTATCTTCGTTGTTATTTGTATAAACCATGTATATAAACAAGATATACCCTGGAACCAGCTTATTAACGGAATGGCAATAGGTACATTCTGCTGGATGGCTTTCTGCATACTCGAAATCATAAATCCTTATGGAGTATTCAGTGCATGGATTTCCATGCGTATGCTCATTGTGCATACATTTATTTGTGTATTCCTCACCTCAGTTTTATGCAAAGAGTTCCGGATTGTAAAAACGCTCGTCTTCCTGCTTTCCATATTTACATTAGCCGCCATCGTAAAAGTTATCTATCAAAAATATGTAGGTTTTGACTCTTATGAGATAAGATGGCTGAATGAAGGTGGTGCAAGAACCCATATTATCCGGAGTGGAATCCGGTATTTTTCTTTTTTTACGGATGCCAGTAACTTTGGCTCCAATATGGGTTTCACCGGAGCTGTATTTTTAATTGTAGCTTGTTATATAAAGAAAAAGCCTATACAAATCTATTATTTTATTGTTTCTGTCCTCAGTATTTATGCGATGTTCCTGTCCGGAACCCGGGGAGCAATCGTTGTGCCTTTAGGAGCTTTGGCTCTTTTTTGTATTACAAGCAAAAATGCCAAAGCAATGGTAGCAACAGGCAGCTTACTCGTTTTTGTTTATCTATTTTTCGCTTTTACTACCATTGGAGAAGGGAATGCACAAATACGCAGGATGCGTACGGCATTCAATCCAACGAAAGATGCTTCTTTTATCGTCCGTCAGGAAAACAGAGCCAAACTCTCGGAATATATGAAAAACAAACCGCTCGGAGTCGGACTTGGAATGGCAGGAGGAAATGCACAAAAATATTCCAGTGCTTATACAACTACCATCCCCACAGACTCATGGTTTGTTATGATTTGGGTTCAAACGGGAGTTGTAGGACTCACCCTGTATATCATGATTCTACTTTACGGAGTAATACATGGTGCTTACATCATCATGTATAAAATCCGGGACAAGGAACTGAAAGGTTTTCTGACAGCTTTAGTCTGTGGAGTATTCGGGTTCTTAGGAAGTGCTTACACGACCGATTCGTTCGGACAATTCCCCTGCCATATCATGACATTTATGTTTCTTACAATTTGTCTGAAAGGAGAATTATACCAAAAAGAAATAGATTTCCAACAATCAGATAAAATAAGCTATAATTATGAACTTCAATGATTTGTTAGACATATTACAAAATAAAACCACCTACGGGAATTATAATATTGTCGTTTTTATCGACGCTATAATATTTCTGCTGTTTTCCATAGCTGTTTTATATCTGTTTATTTTTGCTTTGGCGGCACAGAAAAAGAAATATGCTCCCTATCCTCCTGCCGATATCAATCATCGTTTCATTCTGTTATTTCCGGCTTACAAAGCAGATGCTATCATTTTAAATTCGGTAACATCCCTGTTTAATCAGCAATATCCTAAAGAATGTTTCGACATTGTGGTTGCCTGTAAAGATATGAAAGAAGATACCATTAGCCGTTTGCAGGACATGTCGGTTATTACGGTTATCAGCGACCATTCGGATGACACAAAAACCAGCCTGATACAATATGCTACATGTATGCTGCCGCCGGAAGCATACGATATGATCGTTATACTGGATGCCAATAATACAGTCTCACCGGATTTCCTGACCAAAATTAACGATGCCTACTATTCCGGTTGCCAGGTAGTCCAAACCCATCGCCAAAGTAAAGACATACAAACAGATATAGAAGCATTAACTGCTCTCATTGAAGAAATCAACAATGCCATTTTCCGCAAAGGACACGTCCGGTTAGGATTCTCTTCTGCTTTAATAAGTTCAGGGATGGCATTCGATTACGACTGGTTCAGGAAACATATTTTCATGCTGGACAAGAAAGACTTCGATAAACCCATTGAAGCCATGTTATTTAAAGAATATATCTATATCGACTACCTGGAAAATGTATATACATACGATAAAAAAGTTAGCAGTTCTTCCGATTTTTATGAACAACGCCGCCGGTGGGCATCCGCCGATTCCGGACGCAAAGCAATATGGAACATCCTTAAAGCGCTGATAAATGAAAATTGGGATTATGCAGATAAACTGTTCCAATGGCTTATGCCATCCCGCCTGATACTATTGGGACTTTTATTCCTGTTCTCGGCATTCATCTTCATTATCGATTGGGCACTCGCTATCAAATGGTTCGTCCTTTGCCTCATCATGTTGATTACAATGTCCATCTGCATTCCGGACCGTATGATTACCAAACGTTTTCAACGGGCAATCATACTGGCGCCATTATTATTCGTTCTCAGTATTTTAGGTAGGTTTAAACGTAATTCATAACGGCTTATGAATCTAACATTTTGTGCATATATATGCCAAGTAGCAGACTGGATCATTTTTATTTATGCTTCACTGCTTGTTTTCTACTTATTGTTCTTTTCATTGGCAGCCTACAGGAAAAAAGGACACAGGAAATATCCGGAGAGTGAAAATCTACATCGTTTTGTAATTTTCTTTCCAGCCTATAAAGAAGATGCTGTAATAGAAAGTGCTGTTTCCAATTTCTTTAAGCAGAATTATCCGAAGAGCCTGTATGATGTAGTTGTTATCTCCGACCAAATGCAGGAAGATACTTTAGATAATCTGAAAGCATATCCGATAACCATCGAAAGAGTCCAGCTAAAAAGAAGTACGAAGGCAAAAGCACTGCGTTTTGCCCTTAGCCAACTAAATAACACATACGATATTGCTGTCATTTTGGATGCGGATAATTTAGTAGAAAAGGATTTTCTTAAAAAAATAAACAACGCATATACTTCCGGGCAATTGGCTATCCAGACGCATCGTACAGCCAAAGACCCCCAAACAAATATTGCAATATTGGATGCTGCCAGTGAAGAAATCAATAATACGATTTTCAGGTTGGGACATGTACGTGCCGGATTATCGTCCGCATTAATTGGTTCGGGAATGGCATTCGATTTTAATCTGTTCAGGGAAATAATGATGGTAATAGATGAAGAACATGTGGGTGAAGACAAGCAGATGGAACTCACCTTACTTCGTAAGCGTATTTTTATCGATTATCTGGAAGATGTATATACCTATGATGAAAAAATAAATAAACCCAGTAAATTCTTTAATCAACGCCGCCGTTGGCTTTCTACGCAGATCAGTAACCTGTCGCTTAGTATCAAAGACTTTCCCCAAGCTTTAAAAAATAGAAATTGGGATTACTGTGACAAACTTCTCCAATGGACCATGCCTTCGCGCGTTGTCCTGACCGGAATAGTTTCTTTGTTTGCAATTGGCATCTCCTGCTGGAATTTATCGGCCGGAATAAAATGGATCTGCCTGACCGGGATACTATTAGGAACACTGATACAATCGATTCCCAAATATCTGATGAATTATAAATTATCTAAAGCTGTATTTATGATTCCTCTTTTATTTGCAATGATGATAATTAACCATTTCCGTTTAGCCGGTGCGGATAAGAAGTTTATCCATACCAGTCATGGAGATAAAAAATAATCTATATGAAAATAGCCATCGAAGCACAGCGTATTTTCCGTACGAATAAGCATGGTATGGATTTCGTAGCCTTGGAAAGCATCCGGGAATTGCAAAAAATAGATCACGAAAACGAATATTATATTTTTGTAAGTCCGGGAGACGACCATTGCCTGGATGAAACAGAAAATGTACATGTTATCGAGGTAAAATGCCCAACTTATCCACTCTGGGAACAAGTTGCGCTACCCAACGCCATAGCAAAAATAAAACCGGACCTACTGCATTGTACCAGTAATACTGCGCCTGTCAACTGCCCTGTACCATTAGTATTGACATTGCATGATATTATTTTTTTAGAACCTCGTCAAGGAGGCAATAAGTCCTGGTATCAAAATATGGGATGGTATTACCGACGTATGGTGGTTCCCCATATACTTCCTAAATGCAAGAAAATTATTACGGTTTCTCATTTCGAATGTAACCGTATACAAAATGTACTGCATTTGCCCGAAGAACAAATCACGGCAATTTACAACGGATATAGCCGGCATTTCCAGCCGCTATCGGATATCTCTCCGGTTACACACAAATATATCAATTCCAACGATTATCTTTTCTTTTTAGGAAATACCGATCCCAAAAAGAATGTACCCCGTACGTTGAAAGCCTATAGTTTATATCTAACACGTTCAGAAAAGAAACGTCCGCTCTTAATCGCCGATTTAAATGAAGACAAACTGGATGAAATTTTAAGAGAACAACATATTGAAGAAATTAAGCCCTATCTCTCCTATCCGGGATATATCCCTAATACGGATTTGGCTTATCTGTATAATGGCGCTTTTGCCTTCTTATATACCTCGCTCAGGGAAAGTTTCGGTATACCAATGCTGGAGGCAATGGCTTGCGGAACGCCTGTTATAGCAGGAAACATTTCTGCTATGCCGGAAATTGCAGGTGAAGAAGGGATATTGGTAAACCCTTTTAATGAAATGGAGATTGCAAATAAACTCATTCAATTAGAAGAAGATAATAATTATTATCAAAAACAAGTTGCCTATGGATTAGACCGGGCGAAACATTTTTCATGGGAGAACACCGCACGCTGCCTGATGGACATATACCAATCTTTATAAAGAGACTATCATGGAAAATATAAAACAAAAAATAAAACAGAATGAGACTTTAAAAAATTTCATTTTATACTTAATCTCATCACCTAAAAATCCAAAACCTCGCTGTTGGATAAAATGGTTTGTTAATCCGTGGGTCCACAAAAAGGGAAAAGGCACAACCATTCGCAGAAGAAGATCCCGCATTGATGTCTTTCCCTGGAATCAATTTACGATAGGCAAAAATACGCTTATAGAAGATTTCACAACAATTAATAATGGGGCCGGCGATATTATTATCGGAAACAATGCCCGTATCGGTATTGGTTCCGTTGTAATCGGTCCGGTACGTTTCGGAAATAAAGTAGGACTGGGACAGCATGTCTTCATATCCGGCTTCAATCATGGATATGAAGATGGCAGTCGCGACTCAAACGAACAAGCACTGGTGAAAAAAGAAGTGGTTATTGGAGACGACTCTCATATAGGTGCAAATGCCGTTATTGTTGCAGGAGTCCATATCGGAAAACGATGCCAAATCGGGGCCGGTAGTGTTGTTACAAAAGACATACCGGATTACTCTGTAGCCGTAGGGAATCCTGCCAAAGTAATAAAACGTTACGATATAAATAAAAAGGAGTGGATCAGGCAAAATGGATAATTTATATGTAATTATAGTCACATACAATGGCGAACAGTGGATTCATAAATGTATAGACAGCGTTTTTAAATCTACCATAGACTCTACGGTTATAGTTGTGGATAATAAATCATGTGATAATACTATTCAATATATAAAAAAGTACTATCCTACTGTTGTAGTATTTGAAAACAAAATAAACCTGGGATTCGGAAAAGCCAATAATATAGGCATCGCATATGCTCTTAAAAAAAATGCCGATTATATTTATCTCCTGAATCAAGATGCTTGGGTTGAACCTGATACATTTGAAGTCTTAATAAGAAATCAAAAGGCTAACCCTGAATTCGGCGTGTTAAGCCCTATGCAAATGAATGCATCTAAAAACAGGATAGATAACTACTTCGCTTCATTATCTCTTGCACCTAACAAGGATAATATTTTATCCGATTTGTATCTAAAAAAATATAAAGATATATACGAAGTCGATTTTGTGATGGCAGCCCATTGGCTCATCTCAAAAGAATGCCTGATGAAAGTCGGAGGCTTTTCACCTGTATTTTACCACTATGGAGAAGATAATAACTTTCTACAACGTATACATTATCATAAATATAAATCCGGTATTTGTCCTCATACACAAAGTGTTCATGACAGAGAATATCGTTCCAGAAAACCATCTGAGTTATTTTATTTAAAGTATACATGTGCTTTCTTGGTAGACATGAACAATATTAATAACAGTTTTGCTAAATCTATTACAAAAGCTTTTTTCCATATAATAATAGATGAAACAAAATATATGATAAAATACAAATCAATAAAACCTCTATATTATATATTCAAAAGCTTATTTTCTATACACAAAACACTGAATAACAGAAAGACAACTAAAACAGCAAAACTTACTTTCTTGAAATAAACTGATAATATTTATGTCTGATACAAAAAAAGAACTTCTCTCCGGAGTATTATATACTGCAATCTCTAAATATTCAGGGATCATTATATCTTTAGTTGTTGCCGGGATACTTGCGCGCTTAATTACTCCTGAAGAATTCGGAATAGTAGCCATTGCTACTGTAATCATCGCTTTCTTTAATGTTTTCAGCGATTTAGGAATTGCACCAGCCATCATTCAAAACAAAGAATTATCAGAAAAAGACCTTCACCATATCTTCACTTTTACCATCTGGCTGGGAATTGGTATTTCTTTTCTGTTTTTCCTGTCCTCATGGCCTATATCCTGGTTTTATAAGCAGCATACTTTATTAACTATTTGCCAGTTGCTTAGCATCAACCTTTTCTTTGCTGCTATAAATATTGTTCCTAATGCATTATTATATAAAAGCAAAGAATTTAAGTTTATTGCATATCGCAGTTTAGCAATCCAAACTATCGGAGGGTGTATTGCTATTATTGCAGCACTATCGGGAGCAGGGTTATATGCACTGATTATCAATCCTATCCTATCAAGTATTCTTATTTTCATTATCTCTTTTCAGAAAAAGCCACAGAAAATATGCAGAGGATTTGGATTACAAGCCATGAAAAAAATATTTACCTTCTCCGCATACCAGTTTTTATTCAATGTAATCAATTATTTCAGTAGAAATTTAGATAAATTGCTAATCGGCAAATATATGAATATGAGCGAACTGGGGTATTATGAAAAGTCTTACCGCCTGATGATGCTTCCTTTACAAAACATCACCCATGTTATTTCTCCGGTAATGCATCCTGTTTTTTCAGGTTTCCAAAATGATTTGAAAAAGCTGTCCTCTTCCTACGAAAAAGTGATACGGTTCCTTGCCTTCATCGGCTTTCCCCTGTCCGTACTCCTCTGGTTTTGTGCACGTGAGATTACTTTAATCATTTTCGGGGCGCAATGGGAACCATCTGTTCCTGTATTTCAAATACTATCCATGTCTGTCGGCATACAAATCATATTATCTACCTCAGGTTCCATATTCCAGGCTGCAAACGATACAAAAAGTTTATTCCTGTGCGGAGTATTCTCCACTATATTCAATATAGGAGGTCTCATTACGGGCCTTTTCCTATTCAAAACACTTGAAGTAGTAGCCTACTGCATTTGCATAACATTTACTATTAATTTCGTACTGTGTTATATCTGGATGTATAAAATAACATTCAAACAGGCAATGACATCCTTCTGGAAACAACTTGTTTCCCCTATTTTGATGAGTATCATCCTGATCACTGTCTTGTTGCCTATAAACCTATTATGTCATTATTTACCGATACTGGCATCTGCCTTGATAAAAGGGATATCCTGTATGCTTATATCGGTTCTATACATTCAACTAAGTAAAGAATACGACATTATCCACTTACTCAAATCCAAATTACACAAATGAAAGCTCTCTTCCTCATATTCCACGGTTTCAATCCTGCAAACGGCATTAGCAAAAAAATCCATTATCAGGTAAATGCATTTAAAGAATGCGGGCTCGACATGAAGCTCTGTTATCTATACGAAGAAAAAGGATATAAACAGCGAATGATAGATAATAGAGTCCTTTGTAAGTATGGAAACGGTATGAAAGGAAAAATATGGAAACGCATCGAATTTTCTTCTATTGTAAACTATGTAATTAAAGAAAATATCCGTTTAGTATATATAAGATCCAACCATAATGCAAACCCGTTTACTATCAGTATGGTGAAGAAAATGCGGGAAGCTGGAATTAAGGTAGTAATGGAAATACCGACATACCCATATGACCAAGAATATACAGACAAGAGAAAACTGATTATAGACAAACTATTCAGGCATAAACTGGCAAAACAGTTATGCAATATCATTACTTTTTCTGACTGTGATACCATTTTCGGAGTCAACACCATACGCATTTCCAATGGCATTGATTTCAGCCAGATAAAACTGAAACAAACAATCAATAACACCACAGAAGAACTCCACCTGATCGGAGTGGCAGAAATACACTACTGGCATGGTTTTGACCGGCTCATCAAAGGATTGGCTAATTACTACAAAGAATCACCTGATTATAAGGTCTATTTCCATATGGTCGGAGAGTTTTTCGGAGAAAAGGAAAGAAATGAAATCCTTCCCCTACTCCAAGAACAATCATTGGGAAAATATGTAATCCTTCACGGAGCTCAACATGGAGAAGAATTGGACCGGCTTTTCGAACAAGCCGATATGGCAATAGGCAGCTTGGCCCGTCATCGTAGTGGGATTACCCATATAAAGACTCTGAAAAATAGGGAATATGCAGCCCGTGGACTCTCTTTTATCTACTCTGAAACAGATAGTGATTTCGAGAATAAATCTTATATCCTAAAAATTCCGGCAGATGAAACAGCTATCGATATTCATAAAATCATCGATTTCTTTAAACAGCAGACACTCACGCCACAGGAAATAAGAAACTCGATACGCTCCCTGTCATGGAAAGAGCAGATGAACAAAATAGTAAAGGCCCTGGATCTGCATCCTGAAGATTCCAAAGAATAATCACCAGGAATCCGTCAGCCCTCTCCAAGTTCCTTTCCAAAGAGCGGCAATATGTACCCACTCCAAATGCAAAAGGTGGGACAGGCTATTCTTCAGTACAGGAAAGGTTAACAGATAAATACATGATAATACTTTGGCCAGACCGTCCAAATTACGTCTTGCAAACAGCAAACGCGAACGCGTCATATAATACAGGCGGAGCGAACTGCCACGCTTCGCCGTCATGCATTCTTTATGATAGACTACGGCGGCCGGTTCACACCAAAGCGTATAACCGGCTTTTCGAAATTGTACACTCCAATCCAACTCTTCATAAAACAAAAAATAGAGTTCCGGCATCAAGCCAATTCGGTCTATCACCTCTTTTTTGCCCATCATCGCGGCTCCATGTACATATGGAGTAATAATTGCATGATCATATTGTCCTCTATCTATTTCACCCGTTCCAATAATACGGTTACGTAAAGTTATTGAAGACAGAGAGGTAAAACCGGCAAACTGAATCCGTTCCCGATTTTCCTCATATTTTATTTTGGGGGAGACCAATCCGACAAAACCGGCTTCCAACCGGTCCACTAACTTTTGAAGGAAAGGCTTATCTATCAGGATATCATTATTTAAAAACAAGACATATTCGCCTCCGGCAAACGGATACCCTAAATTATTTCCTCCGGCAAAGCCAAGATTCGAAGGGCTACGAACCACACAAATATCCGGATATCTTTTTTGCAGATTTTCCGCTTCATTCTCCCTGGAGGCATTATCTACTACAATAATTTCATATGGATATGTCTCGTACATCTTCAGGGATTCAATCAATTCACAAGTATCCCCGAACCCATTAAAATTGACAGTGATAATAGAAACCTTCTTATTGGAACATTCCATTCTTCCGTTTTTTTTACTTTTTACAAAAGTATATTAAATTCCATTACCTCTTACCTTTAACGAGTATGTTTTTCCACAAAAATAAAGAGTGAAAACATTTGTTTTTCATATGTTTTCAACAAACTTTATTATCTTTGTCGCTTTATACACTCTCTTTATATGAAAACACCAATTAAAAGAATTTTAGTTACCGGCGGAGCCGGATTTATAGGGTCAAATCTTTGCGAACGTCTGCTAAATGATGGACATGATGTAATTTGCTTGGACAACTATTTCAGTAGTTCCAAAAATCATATCCGACATTTGTTGAACAATAATAATTTCGAGGTTATACGCCACGATATTACTACTCCATTTTTTGCAGAAGTAGACGAAATTTATAATCTGGCATGTCCGGCATCTCCCCCTTATTACCAGTATAATCCGGTAAAAACATTAAAAACATCTATCTATGGTGCCGCCAATACACTGGGACTTGCCAAAAGAGTTAAGGCCAAAATACTTCAGGCATCGACCAGCGAAGTTTACGGCGATCCTATTATTCATCCGCAAGTCGAATCTTATTGGGGAAATGTAAACCCCATAGGTATTCGCAGCTGTTATGATGAAGGGAAAAGAGCAGCCGAAACACTGTTTATGGACTATCACCGTAAAAACGGAGTAAGAATAAAAATCATTAGAATATTCAATACCTATGGACCGAACATGAGTCCGGACGACGGACGTGTTGTCTCCAATTTTATCATGCAAGCGTTACAAAATCAAGATATAACCATCTATGGGGACGGCCAGCAAACCCGTAGTTTCCAATATATAGACGATTTAGTGGAAGGCATGATTCGCATGATGGCAACCGATGACAATTTTACAGGTCCGGTTAACATAGGAAATCCGGCAGAATTCACAATGCAGGAATTAGCCGAAATGGTTATCAAACTGACAAACAGTAAATCAAAAATCATATATGAACCTCTGCCATCTGATGATCCGAAACAACGTAAACCGGACATTACACTCGCTCAGGAAAAATTAGACGGATGGAAACCTGTAGTGCATTTAGAGGACGGACTCCTACGGACTATTGAATATTTCAGACAATTTATTGATTGACATTCATAATGGAACATCTATATTATCCTTTCCAAATTCTATTTTGGGTATTTCTGGGGATTGTATTTTATACCTATTTAGGATATAGTATATTACTATACTTATTAGTTAAGGTAAAAGAGACTTTTTATCCTTTGAAAAAGAATACGGAAACGGTTGAATTACCGGATGTAACTCTTTTTATCGCTGCGTATAATGAAGAAAGTATTATCCATAAAAAAATGGAGAATTGTCTTTCTTTAGATTACCCCAAGAATAAATTAAAAATTGTTTGGGTAACAGACGGTTCCAATGATTCCACCAATGATTTATTAAGAGAATACCCGGATGTAACTGTTTTATATCAACCAGAACGTCAGGGGAAAACAGCGGCATTAAACCGGGGGATGTCGTATATAACTACCCCATTTGTCATCTTCACAGATGCCAACACCATGCTGAACCAAGCTGCTATTAAGGAGATTATAAATCGATTTTCCGATACAAATGTAGGATGTGTTGCCGGAGAAAAAAGAGTTGAAATACAGGAAGCTTTGGGAGCTACAGCCGGGGAAGGCATCTATTGGAAGTATGAATCAGCTTTAAAAGATTTAGACGACCGTCTATATTCCGCGGTGGGAGCCGCAGGAGAATTATTCGCTATACGGACTGCTTTATTTGAAGAAATGCCGTCCGATACACTGCTGGACGACTTTATCCTCTCTTTAAGAATTGCCGGAAAAGGATATAAAATAGCCTATTGTAAAAACGCTTATGCGTTAGAAAGTGCATCCCTGAACATGAAAGAAGAAGAAAAACGTAAAATCCGTATTGCAGCCGGAGGAATACAGTCCATCTGGCGATTACGTCATCTACTGAATCTATTCAGATACGGGACATTAAGCTTCCAATATATCAGCCACCGTGTGTTACGATGGACCATCACTCCTATCGTACTCTTCCTCTTACTACCAATTAATCTGTTATTAGCCTGCAGCGGTTCCACACTATACATAACGATTCTGTTTTTACAGATTTTGTTTTATATAGCGGCTTTTGCAGGACATCGAATGGAACAAAAACATATTCGAAACAAATTATTTTTTGTACCCTACTATTTCACATTTATGAATATCAATGTCATAAAAGGCTTTTTTTATCTCTCCCATCATCAAGGTTCCGGAGTATGGGAAAAAGCGAAAAGGGTTGAAAAATAAAATATTTAGGATTTGATTGTTCTTATATTCCTATTTTCTCGAAATTTATCAATACTTTTGTCAATCGATAGTGGTTGATTATCAAAAAGACATAAAACACATGGAGAATTTAGCATCACAATATAAGGTTTTAATAGTAGACGATGTGCCTACGAATGTTATGCTTGTGCAAGCTATTTTAAAAAAGGAAGGCTACACAATTTTAACAACAGACGGTGGAGCCAAAGCACTACGTATTGCACAAGAAAAACATCCTAATTTGATATTACTCGACATTATGATGCCGGAAATGGATGGTTATGAAGTTTTGCAACATCTGAAAAGTAACCCTGAAACAAATGATATTCCTGTTATTATTATGTCGGCTCTGAGTGACATGCAAAGTATTGTGAAAGGTTATCAACTGGGTGCTATTGAATATGTAACAAAGCCATTCCAACGCGAAGAACTGGTAAAACGTGTTGCCCACCGCTATGAATTATTCAGTATTAAACGCATCAAACGAGAATTGGAAGACACTATCGAATCACGTGATACACTTTATTCCGTAATAGCACATGACTTACGTTCTCCTTTGGGTTCATTGAAAATGATGAATAATGCAATCCTGATGATGGTGGATAAAAAACAAGTTAGTGACGAAGTGTTCGAAATGCTCCAGATGATGAATAAAACATCGGAAGAAATATTCCAACTGCTTGATAATCTGCTAAAATGGGCAAAGAACCGCTTAAACAAACAAAGCATATACAAACAAACTGTAGATATCAACGGTATCATTAATAGTACCGCTCAATTATTCATCCCTATGGCAACCCAGAAAAATATTCATATCACAATTGAAAATATGGATAGTGAACTAATGGGAGCTATTGATATTGACATGGTAAAAACAATTGTTCGTAACTTGCTGTCTAATGCCATCAAATTCAGCTATGAGAATGGAAACATTATTCTTTCTTCCAAAGCAGATGGAGATTTTGTTATTGTAAGCGTAAAAGATGCCGGCAAAGGAATCAAGAAAGAAGACCAAAGCAAATTACTTAAACAGAATACCCACTTCACGACCTATGGAACAAGCAATGAGAAAGGTTCCGGACTGGGTCTGATGTTATGTAAAGATTTCATCGAACAACATGGTGGCAAACTATGGTTCGAATCGGAAGAAGGCAAAGGAACTACATTCTACTTCTCTTTAAAAATCCAGGAATAAAATAATTTGATATATCAGTAAAAAAGCCACTTGGTTCGGATTGGACCAAGTGGCTTTTTCTATTAATAACATACACACGAAATCAATCGAACATATGTCTGAACTTGTCAAATATTTTCTCTTTCACCGACTTTTTAGGCTGGAAATTAGGAGAGTTTTCCAAACCGTTCAGAACTTCTTTTTCTGAAGGCGACAAGGTTTCCGGAATGTATACACTCACATTTACCAGCAAATCACCGGTTCCATAACTGTTAACCGAAGGCAATCCTTTATTACGCAGGCGAAGCACTTTACCAGGCTGTGTACCCGGATCAATTTTAACTTTCGCTTTACCATCCACAGTCGGTACCTCTACGTTCGTACCTAAAGCTGCCTGGGGAACACTCAACAACAGATTGTACAACAAATCGTTTTCATCACGAATCAATTCAGGATGCGGTTCTTCTTCAACCAGAATCAACAAATCGCCATTCACACCGCCATGACGTGCTGCATTCCCTTTTCCGCTCATGGAAAGCTGCATCCCTTCCGCCACTCCGGCAGGGATATTGATTGTGATCACTTCTTCATCACGAACAATACCTTCGCCATTACATTCGGTACATTTCTTTGTAATGATTTTACCTTCACCGCCACAAGTAGGACAAGTACTCTGTGTCTGCATCTGTCCCAATATCGTATTGGCAACACGGGTTACATAACCGCTGCCATGACAGGTATCACAAGTCTTGGCGCTATGCTCGTCTTCAGCACCACTACCATGACATTTCGAGCAGTTTACGTATTTCTTTACTTTGATTTTCTTTTCAACTCCGTTGGCAATGTCTTTCAGGGTCAGCTTTACTTTCACACGCAAATCCGAACCACGGTTCACACGACGTCCGCCACGTGAACCACCGCCAAAGCCACTGAAGCCGCCAAAACCGCCGAAATGCCCGCCGAAAATATCCCCGAATTGCGAGAAAATATCTTCCATAGACATTCCACCGCCAAAGCCGCCTCCCTGGGAAGCACCACCAACCCCGGCATGCCCGAACTGGTCATAACGTTGGCGTTTCTGAGGGTCACTCAATATATCATACGCCTCCGCTGCTTCCTTAAAATTCTCCTCAGCCTGTGCATCACCAGGATTCTTATCCGGGTGAAACTGAATTGCTTTTTTGCGATACGCTTTCTTTATTTCATCTGCCGATGCACTCTTTGAAACACCAAGCACTTCATAATAATCTCTCTTAGCCATCTTTGTATTTGTCGTTATTTGCCTGTCTGCCGGTTATTATTCTCCCACTACAACTTTAGCATGACGGATTACCTTGTCGTTCAAAGTATAACCAGTCTGTACACAATCCAGAACCTTTCCTTTCATATCCGGTTCCGGAGCAGGTATAATAGCAACAGCTTCAGCTTCTTCCGTATCGAACGGTTTGCCTACGGTTTCGATAGGCTTTACTCCCTGTTGTGATAAATATCCCATAAACTTATTGTAAATCAGCTCTATTCCTTCGTTAATAGCTTCTATATCTTCAGTCTTACGGATATTTTGCAAAGCACGTTCAAAATCATCAATAATAGGAAGAAGATGTGTCAAAGCACTTTCGCCTCCATTTTTAATCAACTCGGACTTTTCACGCAAAGTACGCTTACGATAATTGTCATACTCAGCCATCAAACGGAGATGGGAGTCATTTAATTCATCATATTTCTTTTGCAACCCGTCCTGTTCGTCCGCCACATTGTCAGCAACGCCATTTTCTTCTGCCGCATTTGCCGCTTCATTCTGCAAATTTGTCGCATCTTCAGTATCCTGAAGTTCCTGATTGCCTGCCATTTCTTCCTGTTTATTAAAATCTTTCTTACTCATATGAAATTATATTTTTCTATTATTATTTAATTATCAATGGTATACGTGCACTACAATAAATCCGTATCTTCACATACGGTTTCATATTGTAAGACTATTACACCTTTATACCAGCAAATATACTGCCAACTGCCCCTTATACTTCAAAAAATATCTTTACCTTTGCCTATGTTTGTGTTTCATATAGCATTATAATAAGATTTTGATTATGAAGAGAACGATTTTGTCCGTATTATTATTATTTGCTTTTCTAAATGGTTTTGCTCAAAACCGCACTATTTGCAGAACAGGCATCTCATATGATATCAGTAAAAATAACACTTGGGGAAAAGACAGGCCCATTGTAACCGGGATAACACCTTATTCGCCGGCAGAACTGGCAGGCATAAAACCTTCAGATATTATCCTCACTATTGATGGCGTACAAACCAACAACCTATCGATTAAGGAAATTGAAGAATTGCTTAATCCTGCCGGAAAAAGTGAAATATTACTTACTGTAAGCAATTTCACTAATCCGTCCAAAGAAATTCTGGTTAAGAAAGAATGCAAAAAAAGCAATGCGATTACGGAAGAACAATTGGCATCCGCTTTTTCCATGTATAGCCTGGAAACAAACAGTGAACGGGATTTTGTTTGTCCATTCAAGACAAGTGTTACAGCAGACCCTGTCGATTTCACCAAATTCAAAACTTTTGCATTTTCCGAAATTGACGAGAATAACAGCAAACTGGAAACGACCATCAACGAATGTATTGAAAAGGAATTGACCAAAAAAGGGCTTACCGTAGATACTTCGTCCCCTGACATATTGATACAGACATTCTATTTCTTTGATAAAAATCCGAATTTCAAAGGAGTCAATCGAATACAGATAGAAAGAGACCCGACTTACCGGTATAATATGCTGAGAAATAAAATGGAAAAGTTCCCGTTCCTGAGCAGTTCCACTCCGGAAGCCGAAGCTGAATACCTGTTACAACTCGGCATTCGCCTGATTGACCAGAGCCATGTGTCAGGACGTATTTTATGGGAATGCGAAGCCAATGAGCTATTGGAAAGCTCCTACCATTTGGATGAATATGCCCGCATCTTCGTTCCGTTGATGTGTATGCAGTTTCCATATGTGAAATACACACGCAACGTGCCGTTCCGGGTAAACCAGAAGACCTATAATTACACAGGTCTGAACTACAATATCGACCGTTTGGAACAAGTGGCCAGTATAGACCGTAATTCTCCGGCTTCTACCGCCGGCCTGCGCAATTCCGACATTATCGAGAAGATTAACGATAATAAGATGAACTACTCTGCCGAGGAGTTTTCTGCCGCATATAAAGGATTCATAAGCAATACAATGAAATATCGTGATCCGGCAACACGTTTTACCGACAGCAACGGATTCAAAGATTGTATGTTCTGGGATACATTCAAATACGCCCAAGTATCGGATGCACTCCAGAGTTCCAAGAATAAAGCGGCTTTCTCCTACTTATTTTATTATGCTCCGTACATCGACTTGTCAGGAAACAATACCTGCACATTCAATATTGTACGTGGAAAAAACAAAATGGAAGTGATTGTCCGTCCCACCATCCGAAGGTCTGTGACGGTCGAAATCAAATAAAGAATTAATTACACGTGATATATCCACAAAACTTTGAACAGAAGACGGGCTTTGATAAAGTCCGTCATTTAATTTCCGAAAAATGCTTAAGCCCGCTGGGAAAAGAGCGGGTAGCCGAAATGAGTTTCTCCAACGATTATGCAACCATTACCCAGCGTTTGGAGCAAACCGACGAATTTGTCCGTATACTGCATGGAGATGTTGAATTTCCCGCCAGCTACTTTTTCGATGTACGTTACTCTATGAAACGGATACGCCCGGAAGGAACCTGGCTGGATGAAAAGGAACTGTTCGACCTGAAACGTTCCCTGCAAACCATACACGATATTATCCGCTTCTTTCGCCCTACGATGGAAGAAGACGAAGAAATCCTGTACCCCGCCCTAACGGAACTGGCAGGAGATATTCTGGTATTTCCCCAACTAATCGGAAAGATAGACCAGATACTCGACAAATTCGGAAGGGTTAAAGACAACGCCTCCCCCGCCCTTGCCCAGATACGCAAAGAAATTACAGTTACAATGAGCGGCATTTCCCGTTCATTGCAATCTATCCTGCGTGCGGCACAGTCGGATGGTGTAGTAGATAAAGACGTAACCCCCACTATGCGCGACGGGCGCCTGATGATTCCTGTCGCCCCCGCTTTCAAACGAAAGATAAAAGGAATCGTACACGACGAATCTGCCAGTGGCAAGACTGTTTTTATCGAACCTGAAGTGGTAGTGGAAGCAAATAACCGTATCCGGGAGCTGGAAGGAGACGAACGACGGGAAATCATGAAGATTCTAACGGAATTTACCAACTTCGTCCGTCCGTTAATTCCCGATATCCTGCAATCTTACGAGTTTCTTGCAGAGATAGATTTCATACGTGCCAAAGCATTGTTTGCCGAACAAATCCACGCTATCAAGCCGACTTTAGAGAACAAGCAGCAGATAGACTGGATTCGTGCCGTACATCCGATACTTTTCCTGTCCCTGCAAAAACAGGACAAACAGGTGGTACCGCTCGAAATCAGGCTGGAAGAAGACAAACGCCTGCTGATTATCTCCGGTCCGAACGCCGGTGGCAAATCCGTCTGCCTGAAAACGGTCGGTTTGCTGCAATATATGCTACAGTGCGGATTACTGATTCCGGTATATGAGAGTTCACGTACAGGCATATTCGAACATATCTTCATCGATATCGGCGACGAACAAAGCATTGAAAACGATTTGAGTACTTACAGTTCCCATCTGACGAACATGAAATTCTTTGTGAAGAACTGCAATGAAAAGACGATCCTGCTTATCGATGAATTCGGTAGCGGTACCGAACCGCAAATCGGAGGTGCTATCGCAGAAGCGCTACTCGACCGTTTCAACCGGAACCGCAGTTACGGCGTAATCACCACTCACTACCAGAATCTGAAGCATTTTGCCGAAGATACGGAAGGAGTTGTGAACGGCGCTATGCTGTACGACCGCCATTTGATGCAACCTTTGTTCAAATTGTCTATCGGTAATCCGGGAAGTTCCTTTGCCGTAGAAATCGCCAGGAAAATCGGATTACCCGAAGATGTGATAGCCGATGCTTCGGCCAATGTTGGGGCAGATTATATCAATATGGACAAGTATTTGCAAGACATCGTTCGCGACAAGCGTTATTGGGAAAGTAAGCGGCAAAATATCCGCCAACAGGAGAAAAAGCTGGAAGATATTACCGCCCGCTATGAGCAGGACTTGGATGCAGTGAATCGTCAGCGCAAGGAAATCATCAAGACCGCAAAAGAGGAAGCTGAACGTATCCTTGCAGAAGCCAATGCCAAAATTGAAAATACCATCCGGGAAATCAAAGAGGCGCAAGCGGAGAAAGAACAGACCAAGCTGGCACGTAAAGCGCTTGAAGAATTTAAATCCGCCGTCCTCTCCAAAGAGGAAGAAGATGATAAGATTGCCCGCAAGATGGCAAAGCTGCAAGAACGGAAAGAGCGTAAACAGAAAAAGCAGGACCAGCCCGCACCTAAACAGGCCTTCAACCGCGACGTCATCGAAGTGGGCGACAATGTACGCCTGAAAGGCCAGGTTTCCGCCGGAACGGTTATGGAGATACAGGGAAAACAGGCCCTCGTAGCCTTCGGGATGATTAAAAGTACCGTCAAGCTGGATAAACTGGAAAAGGTCAGCAAAGGACAAATCAAGAAGGAAATACAGAAAAGTACGTTCGTCAGCACCCTGACTACCGACAACATGCACGAGAAGAAATTGAACTTCAAGCAGGAAATAGATGTTAGAGGTATGAGGGGGGATGAAGCGTTGCAGGCCGTGACCTACTTTGTAGACGATGCAATCCAGGTTGGCGCAGAACGCATCCGAATCCTGCACGGTACCGGAACCGGTATCCTGCGGCAACTGATACGCGACTACTTGCATTCGGTGCCGGGGGTACGCAACTACCACGACGAACATGTACAGTTCGGTGGCGCCGGTATCACGGTAGTTGAACTTGAATAAAAACAAAGCGTATGAGACGAAAAGACAACACCCATCTGCACAAACGGAAACATATTTCAAACCGCCATCTGTCAGATAAATACTTTTATGCCGGCGAGCATGAAACGGTTACTGATATTCGTCTCACCCAATACAATGAGAGCATCCTCCGCAACCATGATGTCAAAACGGGGGATGCCTCTTTCCAAAAGCATGTAGATGCTAATTGCATCAACTGGTTCCAAGTAAGCGGCCTTACCAATTCGGAAGCCATCACCCGTATGGTAAACGAATTTGGAATGCACAACCTGGATGCAAAAGATATCCTTACTCCGCAACATGTGGTAAAGATTGAGGAATACGACAAGCATATGCTGATTGTCCTCAACTCCTCCTACTATGATGCCAATACGGAAATCAAATCCGAACACATCAGTATTCTGGTGACAGGAAATGTTGTCATTACCTTTACGGAAAGCAACAATCCCGTATTCGAGAGCACGTACAAGGCGTTGGAATCCAATATGCTGAATCTCCGCAAAAAAGGAAGCGGGTTGCTCCTCGCCTTCCTGCTCAATACGATTATTGCCAATCTGGTGGAGTCGGTTTCCAAAGTGGAAGAAATGCTGGAAGATATCGAAGAGACGCTACTGGACATAAAAAGCGACCAGACCAATATGGGGCCGCTTATCCAGCAACGCAGGCACGAATACATGATTATCCGCAAGAACAGCCAGCCGCTGAAAGAACAGTTTGCCAAACTGCTCCGTACGGAAAACGGTATCATCAGTAGCGATATGCTCCCCGTCTACAACGACCTGTCCGACCAGCTACTCTTTGTGATACAGACTACGGAAAGCTGCCGGGAAATCATATCCTCACTGGTAGACCTTTATATCTCCAACAACGACCTGCGTATGAATGCCATTATGAAACGGCTTACCGTGGTGTCTACAATCTTTATCCCACTGACATTTCTTGTCGGCGTCTGGGGCATGAACTTCAAAATTATGCCGGAACTGGACTGGTCGTACGGATATGCTATTGCTTGGTTTGTAATGTTGATTACAGCAATAGCCACTTGGTTCTATATGCGCAGGAAAGATTGGTTTTAATCCCCCACCTACAAATAAAAATTACTACCGCATGTAATTCAAATTAGTAGCGGTAGTAATTTCGATTAGTAGCGATAGTAATATTTTTTAACGAACAGGCATTCAAAATCCGAATCTATCCGGCAAGCTGCGTGCTGTCGGTCAGCTTGAGGTCCACCACCGTTTCCTTTTCTTCTTGCAGATTAGTCAGTCCGGCAGGCTTCAATTGCCGGTGTAGCGGATGCTCTTCCATGTGATCGCCGGGGGTTGACCTTGATAGTTCGGTGTCCAATACCACTTGCCGTCTGCCGTGGCTTTCGGCTCGGCATCCCCCGCGGCATCAGGCTTCTTGTCCTTGTTCAGTGTGAGGACGCACCGGGCAGCGTTAGGGAAACCAATGAAAGCACTCCCGGACACGTCGGCGAATGTCCCGGCAACCGTCAGTTGCAAGTTGGTCAGACTGTTGCAATTGGCAAGAAACAGAGAACCGATTTTAGTAGCGGCAGGCAGTTTAAGAGTAGTCAGCGAACTGCATCCCAGGAAGGCCGATTGGCCAATCTTTTCGGCACTGGGTAACGACACGCCGTCGGTCAGGGCTTTGCAGCCATCGAAAGCATTGTCGCCTACCTCCGTCACTGCCGGAGCGTTTACCTTCACCAGGCTTCGACAGTTGAAAAACGCATGTGCCCCTATAGTGGTAGCGACGGGGATGTCCACCTTCGTCAAGGAGCAGTGAAGAGTATCCAAGCATGCAAAAGCCTGCCCCATGATTTTCTTTCCCCGGGGCAGGCTGACAATAGAAAGGGCCCAACAATTCCCAAAAGCATTATAGCCGATTACCTCCACATTGTCCATCGCAACAGTGGTTAATGCATTACAAGACTCAAAAGCATAAGAACCGATAACTTTCACTCCGGCAGGCAGTTTCACTTCCACAAGGGCGGGATAGAGCAGAATTAAATTCCTTGATTCATCGAATGCCCTCGCCCCAAAGGCCCAAGCCGGCAGGCCTTTGCCGTCGGCATTGCGGTCTTCATCCGCATCCACATCGGGCCAGTCGGTCACACCGGTAAAGTCTATCGACGTTACACCAGACCCGGCAAAGGGATTCTTTCCGGGGGTGGCAAAATTGGCATCCACGCCTATCCTCGTCTTCTCGAACGGGCCCGTCAGTTTGAACCTGGTGATGCCTGCATCGAGGGCGACCCGGATGGCGGCTTTTACTTCGTCGGCAGTCATGGAGGTCATGTCGATGTTTTCGTAAGGTTCTTCTTTGTTGCTACAGGCAACGAGTGCCAGCAGCGCTGCCAGCCCGAGGGCGGCGATTCGTGCACGGGAAAGGTCGAATTTCAAATTGATTTCTTTCATGACATCGTTGTTTTAATTATTTATATGCTAAAAAAAATTCCGGTTTGTCGTCGGCAACTGTTGTCCAGTTGAAAAAGCGTTTTTGAAGCTCGCGGAAGTTTCCGAAAAGTTAAAAAAGCGTTTTTGAAGATTTCGGGAGTTCCTGAAGACCTGAAAAACGCTTTTTCAAGATATCGGAAAGTTCTGAAAAGCCGAAAATTGTTTTTTGAACATTTCAGGAGATTCCACAGGCTTCAAAAAACGTTTTTCAACAACCCAGGAGTTCCCGCGAGCTTATTTTTCCCGGTTTATCCCCTCTTCATCACAGAATCCCCCTTTTTCCGTGACAACCGGGTAAGCATCATCAGACTTAAAATTCATGCTTTTTCGTAACACTAAACTATCGGTTAAATGAGATACCCACAAGAACAAGCATGTGGTTTTTCGTTATTGATAACAAAAAACCACATATTTGAGGCTCTAAACATGATTTTCGGTAACTGCCTGTAAGCCCTTTTTATTTGTCTGCTTTCAGTTTTGCTTTGTAATCGGCAGGAAGTACGCCTGTTATTTTGATGAATTGGCAGCGGAAATTCGAACGGTCGCTGATACCTACTTTTTCGCCGACTTGCGAAATAGGCAAATCCGGTTCTGCTTTCATAATCTGCTGGGCTTCGCGGATACGAAGTTCCATACGCCATGCACGAAAATCAGGCGGAAGATACGTATGGAAATAGTATCGCAGAAAGGGAAGGTCGGTACCCAATTCGGCGGCAATTTCTGCTGTTCCTATATCTTTCCTGACGTAGCCTTTGGAGGCTACCCAAGCATCCAGGGCTTGTTGCAACCGCAGTTCTTTTTCCTGCAATCGGGTGGGCGCTGCCGGTGTTTCTTCCGGGATATCCGCACCCTCCGGTTCTTCTCCGGTGCTATCCGGCTCTTTCGTAGGCATGGTGACGGCTGGAAGGTAAAAACCGGCATCAGCTACATAATTATAGAAGCGGACAACAAACCAGGTATAAAATACAATATAAACTACCGTGAATACATTATATAATAATAGAGGGAGGTATGCCGACACTGCGGCTGCAATCCCTACAATCAAGGCTGCATAGAATCCGATTTTCACCCATTTGAGACGGGCATGCTCATCCTCATCATAGTAGGTTTCCAGTTTACGCAGGCTCTCGTTATATTTTTGCCTGAAAAGGCGTGTGTAATAAATCAGTTGGCAACCATAAGCAACCAAGCCGATGCAGAGGACAGGAATAGGATTCCGGCTACACAAGGCAAGGGGAAAGAATATCGCCACGGCTGCTGTTACAGCACCTGCCTGGAGAAGAGTCCGGCGGCGGGTTACATAATGAGGCAGAATGAATGTCAACAATGTTGCTGTAAAAAGCAACGACTGGAACGCGGCAGTAGCCAGTGTAAATGTGGCAATTACCCGCGTGTCTGTTTCCGTATGGCAAAAGTATTCCAGATAAGCAGGTACGGCCAACACGAAATAGGATATGGACAGTATTACCCGGGCCACATGCAACTTCGCCATTTCTTTACTGCGCCGTATCCGGATGCCGAGCAGCATGCTTCCCAACAAAGTCATTGCTACAGCCGATGCGAAAGTCAGTATGATATAGGACGAAGCGTACATATTCTTATTTTCCGCAAAGTTAATTTAAAAACACTTTTACCGTCCAATTATTTTAATTTAAACAAACGAACGCCCGAAATATCACATCCCAGACGTTCGCATAAACTAATTATTTGTTGTGTATAAGTGTAAAACCAATTAAGATTTTGATTACATTGTTTATTAATAATGTTTATGAAACTGTCAGTTAGAAATTACTTGTCCATTCAGATTCTCCAGCATCTTTTTACCGGGCTTGAACTTCACACTCGACCGGGAACGAATCATACATTTTTCACCGGTCTTAGGATTACGTCCTTCACGCTCGGACTGCATCCATAAGTGGAAAGATCCGAATCCCTGCAGTACAAGATGACCGTCTTCCTTCAATATCTTCATCAATTCCCTTTTAAACGCATCAATAAAATGATGAACATCTTGTTGTGGTACAGACAACTGCTCCGATATACGTTTTACAAAATTTCTTTTATTCATATATTATTCCTGTTTTAATTATAAATAATCATTTCTCTAACAGTTATTCGCGATTTACTCTGTCCTTTATTGCACACTTTTTATGTGTTTTCGGAGTATATACTTATTCAACCCATTACCAAAATATCCATACAGAAAAACCAGCGAACAACGACCCAGTATTTCTTTTTTTATATTCAGAGTACAAAAATGCCGCATGATGCCCAGATACGAATTGATGGATGCACACATCTCACGCAGATATACTTCGGGAGGTGCACGATTAGTATCCAGACTACTCTCCCAATAATACATTTCAGCCGCAAACTTCCTTTTTGCACGATTTTGAATGTAAATACGCCCGGGTTTTACCACTGCACCCAGAAATTCAACTCCATGCTCATAATGCTGTAATACTATTTTATGCGGATGTAACCTTATGTGTAAGGTATCCCATAAATAATTACGAATTTCAGGTATCAGTCGTTTCAGTACTTCCTTATCCTCATGAACAAGAAAAAAATCATCAACATAGCGACCATAATGTTTGATACTTAAAATCCTCTTTACATAATTATCGAACGGTGTCAGATAAATATTGCTAAACAGTTGTGATGTCAGATTTCCGATAGGCAAACCACACCCCGTAGGCGAATGGAACAGGCTTTTTGAAGGAGGCAAACCTTCCCAATCCGATACATCACCACGTCGTATACAATTTTGGGTGGGATCATTAAATATGACCAGCGGCAAAAGATATTTTGCCAATTCATACTCTTCTGAATCTTCCCAATGAATACTGTCCGGCAATTCCAGATGCCCGTATCTCTCCAGAGTTTTACAAACAGAATCATACAATATCTGCCGGTCAATATTCATGAAATACCCTTGTAAATCCAACTTCAACACATAGCAATCCTGCGTATAATTCTGCGAACAGCTACGAATATGTTTATCCAGACGCTTTATTCCGAACAAAGTTCCCCTGCCTTTCCGGCAAGAATAACAGTCATCAATAAAAATCCGTTCGAATATCGGCGAAATATAATTGAAAAGCAGATGATGCACGATACGGTCACGGAAATCGGCGGCAAAGACTTCACGTTTTACAGGATAATCCACCATAAAACAAATACTCCGTCCCACTTGGTACTTACGTTCCTCTATTTCATGGTAAAGAGCTATCAGGTTTTCTTCGAGATTCAGTTCAAAACGAAGCTGATTCGTCGAATTCCGTTTCCCGTCCCGAGCATCGAAATAAGCTTTAAATATGTCTTCTATCAAGTTCATGTACTAATTCTTAATAAATAAAAGGCGACCGGTAAATGCTTGGACGCAACGCACCGAGAACCCGTTGGCACGGTTGGAAGATGTCGCATTCAGCGTAGCGCTATTGAAGTTCACGTTGCTCGCGTTGACACTGCCTGACGGAACCGACGACGCCCAGTAGTAACCGTAGATACTCTGATTGTTGGAAGCGCCGGTACTGTTGTTACGGTTGCCCGCAGCAGGCAAAAAAGTAACCACTTTATTAATTATCAAAACGGATACACCTAAGTAAACATTATGACAACCGGGTAATTAACTAGCAGAAACATAAGGTACGCCTTTATTCCCTCACGTTCTTTTACTCTGCCAGTAGGTTACTGAATTTACAAGTCTCACTATCGGTAGCCTTAACCACCGATACTCCGGACATGAATCGCCCTTCTATTTATTTTCTTTCGCTTGATTTATACCATGCAGCCAATTGTTTTGAAATAGATTCAATCTGTTCGGCAGCAGTAGCATACTGTTTCAAATTGATTTGCTTTAAGTCCATTAATAAACGTATCTGCAACTTTACCACAACCACATGTTCTCTCGCCCTTTGTAAATGAACCATCTTCTGGGCTGTGGAATTAGCCTGATAAATACAGACAAGTAATGCTATCAGCTCATTTTTCACATTCTCCCCCAATGTATAACGATAATCGCGCTGAAAATTCCGATTCATACGGAATACCAGCAACAATAAATCGTATGTAGCCTTGTAGACAGGCAGGTTATCATAAATCATTGCTTCAACAAAGCCTGTAAATCAGAAACCAACATCATACATTGTAAAGGGGAAGCTGTTTCGACCCTGAATGCAGCCAACTGCGATAAGACATTACGCTCAGCTTCGGAAATACAGATGTCAGGTCTTCCTATAGTTGTTATAGCAGAAGGAAGAAAAGCGTTTTCACTTTCAGCCGGAAGGGTAGACTTCCATTCTTCAAACTCCACAGCTGTAAAAGCCATATCCACATAAAATGAAATCCGCTTGTCATCTATCTGCAAAAACTCCCGCCCTTTTAAAACCTCATGCAAGCTACCATCGGGGAAGCCCATAGAGACAACCTCACAATTCACAATCTTTACAAAACGTTTCTGCAATTTGTAGGCTTTCACCTCTTTTGTAAATCGCATGGCCGATTGTTCGTATGCCTTCCAGAACATCCCCTCCATATATAAAAAGATTAGTGGTTCATTTTGTAGCTCAGCTTCTAATTTATCTTTCAGATTCATGATACCTGTTTTATTTAGACCCAAATCGCCCCGCCTGAAGGCGGGGCATTATAAAAGAATCAAATCAATCAAATCAATCGAATGCGGTCGGCAATTCGCCGACCTTTTTTTATTCTTGGACGCAACGCACCGAGAACCCGTTGGCACGGTTGGAAGATGTCGCATTCAGCGTAGCGCTATTGAAGTACACGTAGCTCGCGTTGACACTGCCTGACGGAACCGACGACGCCCAGTAGTAACCGTAGATACTCTGATTGAAGGAAGCGCCGGTACTGTTGTTACGGTAGCCCGCAGCAGGCAAAATAAGTTTCTGTCCGCTTTCCGCACCAGCAATAGTCAACAGTTTATTAGCACTATCCCATTCCTTAACTATATCATTATTTCCTGCACCAATAGCTTTCCACTCTTCTGCGGTAGGTACGCGCCAACCAGCCGGGCATGGATCGGCATTAGTTCTAACCGGCTTGTCTTCGGTGCCACTATTCCATAATTTCTGGTACCATGCACCTTCCTGCATTTCATTAGCTGTAGGATTGTCTCTTCCTGCACCATTTATAAGCAACCAGTTTCCCTGACTATTCGGAGCAGATGCACTATAATAGATAAATTTACCATTCCATTTACTCATATCGGCAAGACTGGATTGTACAGGAAAACCTAAAGCACGAACTCCTGTAGTATCTCTTGCCGTTACAGATGCATCTGCAGTCGCATTGAAGCCATATTTGCGTCCCCATTGGAACAGATGACCGCAAGTTTCCGTTATATCTCCACTTGCAGGCACTAATACTGGTATTTTCGTTGCAGCAACATTTACAGGAGCCCAATAGAATTCTTTTTTCGTTGTATGATTCACCATCAACACAGGATTAATACCTGTACCGGCATAATCCGGGCGACTCTTGATTGTTATCACATCAAACTCTTTATCATTATCAAAACTACGGACTGTAGCCTGAACATTCAACGGAACCTTAATTGTCTGGGCCGGAACATTAACCTTAAGTGCAATCTTGCCACTCACCGACGAACCTACAACCAATATATTCTTCAATGTATTTTCTCCACCGATAGAAGAGGCATATGTATCATACTCATGCTCTATATTAGTTTCTAAAGATGATGCCCCTATTGCATTAAATTTTAATACCGAACCTGCCGTTGCCTTGGTTATGTCAAGGGTACGGGTAGCTTCATCCCAAACAATGCCATTGGATTCAAAATCGGAACCCGGTTCAAAGTCAACTAATTTGAATGTGGAAGTAGTCCATTTGGCATACAATGTCATATTTTGAGTTACAGGAATCGTAAAATCATACAATGTACTCAAATCTGAATTTTTATACCAGTTATCAAACACATAGTCTCTTTTTGACGGGTCTGCGGGGCGAAGAACCGTCTCACCTTCGACCACTATAGCAGGCTCTATATCACTGCCTCCGTTCGTTTCGAACATAACCGTATAGGTCTTTTGGTCCGAGCCTATCCATTTGGCATACAAAGTAACATTTTGTGTTACCAGATCGCTGTCAAAGTTCCATACATTCGTACATGCCGATTCTTTATACCAACCGGAAAAGGTGGCCTTCTCTTTTGTCGGATCTGCAGGTTTGGTTACTTTCTGTCCCTCAGCCACTTTCAAGGCAGTAATGCTACTTCCTCCCTGCGAATCGAAAGTGACTATATACTCGGCTACCACCGGATCGTCCTTTTTACAACCTACAAATACCACTGTCATTAATAACAGTAATGAAATTAATCTCTTCATGATTACAAATAATTTAATTGGTTAATAAAAAATAATTAATTACATTGATTATTATATACAAACAAAGCATTATTACTATTACAATCTCATAAAAAACCATTTAAATAGATTCGATATAACAGAGAACAATCGTACAACTATAAATCATTATAAAATACAAGCGTTGATTATTAATACTCGCAAATAAATTTCTTATTTAACTATCAATAGTTATCTCAACAGTTCCAATTATTTTTATTTACACATATCAACAATTACATTATTATTAACATTGACATGGTTCTACATGGACTACAATAATAAGTATATAATATATTGATAATGAATAGATAGATTAGATATAAATTACACATATTATCATGCCAATCAATATAAAAACAAGTAGAGTATTGTTTCTTATATTAGTTAAATGCTAATTTTAAATGTGAAAAACGTAATAAAAAAGAAGATCTAATTTGCATTTATAAAAAATACACCATATATTTGCAGAAAAATATATAAAACCATATTAGTTCATGTAGAACTAAGTTACTTATCCCACATAATACCTGTCATAAGACAACTTTTTTCACCATAAATAAAAATCGATATTTATTTCACATACAGACACAAAAAAAGAAGATACCTTTTTCCAAGATATCTTCTTTTTTTGGGGAGCACGAAATATTAGCGTGCTAAAACCATAAACCTAATCAGGAATAATATAATTCCGCAACAGAGGTATTCAACTCAGCATGTACAATTCCGCTCTTTTCAAATATACGGACTTTGTTCTCTCTTGCCAGCCATCCTAAGGCCATAAATATCAGAGATTCACTAAAATGGGTAACCTCACCAATCTTCCTTATGGACAACATTCCTCTCTCTGCTAACAGGGCCCAGATTTTACCGGCCTCTAAACCAACTTCTTTAAACATAGAACCTCTTTTTTATATATGAATGACGTATTAATCCTCTTTGAAAATTTTAGCTATACTTACAAAGTAAACAAGAATACCCCTGATAATTGTTTTCCAAATCACCACAAATCTGTTTCATATTGAAACAAAAGATATCAATTAACTTATAATTTATCTTTTAAGCATTCATTCGGGCGCTATTGTAAAAAAGCCGGTAGACGATACAACAAAGTCTCTTCACCAAGTGTTTAATAAATAACCAGATTAATTAAAACAAAAAATAATGGAAGAATATGAACTGATAGACAATGCTGAGAGAGGACAATATGAGTTCCATATCGGCAAATATACGCCTTTGATTGAATACATTAAATCGAAGAATGGTGAGATATACCTTACTCATACGGAAGTTCCGCCACAATTGGAAGGTCAAGGCATCGGCGCCCAACTGGTAAAGAAGGTACTGAACGATATCGACAGGCAAGCGCTCAGGCTGGTTCCTATGTGTCCGTTCGTTGCCGGATATATCCAAAAACACCCGGAATGGAAGCGGCTTATTATGAGAGGCATTAATATTGGATAATAAAAATATTGTTATTATGGGTAAAATTCATGAATATTCAAATGGTGAACTCACCATTCTCTGGCAACCGGATATTTGCCAGCATGCCGGCATCTGTGTAAAGATGCTGCCAAAAGTTTACAATCCGAAAGAACGTCCCTGGATAAAAATAGAAAATGCGACAACCGAAGAACTGATCAATCAAATCAATCACTGTCCTTCCGGCGCATTGAGTTTCCGGCTCGAGAAAAAAGAGACCAAATAAAAGGATTCAAACTCTCCTATCTGCCCAAAAAACATCCTCAGTAGTTCATCTGACGGATGTTTTTTTATCTTTGCACCGGAAATACTCCGGGCCTTGTAAAAAATTGAGAGGATGAATACAAATAACAAAACTTTCCGTTACCACTTACTTGCTATTTTAACCGTTATCATATGGGGAACAACCTTCGTATCGACCAAGGTCCTTATCGGGAACGGACTTACTCCTGTAGAGATTATGCTTTACCGCTTTGCCCTGGCCTATCTGGGCATATGGTTTGTTTGTCCCCGTAAGCTATTCGCACAATCGTGGAAAGACGAGTTATGGTTTGTCGGAGCCGGCCTTTGCGGGGGTTCATTGTATTTCGTATCGGAAAATACGGCTTTAGGAATCACATTGGCGTCGAACGTGTCTCTGATCGTTTGTACCTCTCCTATCCTGACCGCTTTCCTCTCCCGCTTCTTTAATAAAGGGGAGAAATTACCCAATCACCTGATTTACGGTTCCCTGATGGCATTACTGGGGGTGGCTTTGGTTGCATTCAATGGTAGCTTCATTCTTCAAATCAACCCGTTAGGAGACATACTTACTTTGTTTGCTGCCCTGTCATGGGCTGTTTACGGATTGATTCTAAGGCGTTTGGGAGGGCGCTATCCTACTCTTTTCATTACCCGTAAAGTGTTTTTCTATGGGGTAATCACTTTAATCCCCTTCTTACTTGCCTCTTCTTTCAAACCTCAACCGGAAGTTTTGATACAACCGGGTGTAATTATCAATTTATTATTCCTCAGCATCGTCGCTTCTTTGCTTTGCTTCATCATGTGGAATGCCAGTGTAAAAGAATTAGGGGTAGTCCGTACTACAAATTATATTTATATGGTTCCGCTGGTTACTCTCCTTACATCGGCAATTGCCATCGACGAAGTCATCACGGTTATCGCCTTAATCGGTTCCGTTTTTATTCTTTCCGGCGTTTATGTGGCGGAAAAAGGATTTAAATTCAAGTGACAGTTGACAAGTGACAGTTGACAGTTAGGCTTCGCGCTCGGTCTTATAAAATCGGCTGCAAGCCGAAATAACTGTCAACTGTCACTTGTCAACTGTCAACTGTCATGTCAACTCCTCCATCGGGTTCCAGAAGACTATTTTCCAGTTTTTTATTTTATTATTCTCGACACGTATGCCTTCCGATTCCAACAGCTCCTGCATCAGGGTTGGCGTAGTAAATGCATCTTTCCCCGAAAGGTATCCCTGGCTGTTTACTACCCGGTGAGCCGGAATGTCGAGGTCTGAATCCGAGACCTGTCCCAACATTCTACCTACCAGGCGGGACATATTAGGATATCCCACCGCACGGGCTATCGCTCCATAGCTGGTAGCGCGCCCGTAAGGGATATATTGTACCATCTGGTAAACAGCTTGCCTGAAATCGTCGAGGTCTATGGCAGACATACGGATTTACTTTAATCCTCTGTTCTTCAACAACGGTTCCGTATTCGGTTCCTTTCCACGGAAGTTCTTATACATATCCATTGCATCGTCTATACCTCCCGGAGTCAGGATATAAGTACGGAATTTGTCTGCCACTTCCTGGTTGAAAATATTACCAGTTTCCTTATAGGCTTCAAAGGCATCGGCATCCAGCACTTCCGCCCAGATATAACTATAGTATCCGGCAGTATATCCACCTCCCATTGTATGGTTGAAATAGGTAGAACGATAACGGGGAGGTATCTGGCGGATTAAACCGCGTTTGCCTAATACCTGGGCTTCAAAGTCAATGACGTTCATTCCGGCAGGAACATTCTTTAATGTATGATAATCCATATCCAGATAAGAAGCTGCCAGATATTCGGTCGTTGCAAAACCTTGGCCGTACTTACCGCTCTTGTCCAGTTTCTCTATCAAACCGGCAGGGATTATCTCGTTGGTTTCATAGTGTTTTGCATATACTTTCAGAACCTGCGGTTCAAAAGCCCAATGTTCCATAACCTGCGACGGCAGTTCCACAAAATCGCGAGGTACACTGGATACGCCATAATAATGAACATTCTTAAACAAGTTATGTAATCCGTGGCCAAATTCATGGAATAATGTACTTGCCTCGTCCGCACTCAGCAACGCAGGTTTACCGGCTGCCGGAGGGGTAAAATTGCAGGCAATCGTTACAACCGGACCAACCCGTTTGCCATCTTTGTAAGTCTGGGAACGATAGGTTCCGCACCATGCTCCGCCTTTTTTACTTGCACGCGGGAAGAAATCCATATACAGAACCCCCAGATGCTTGCCATCCTTATCCTTACATTCATATGCCTCGGCTTTAGGATAGGGCAATGGAATATTCTTAATCGGGGTAAACGTAATGCCATATAACTGGTTGGCTACATAAAAGGCGCCTTCACGCACATTATCAAGTTTCAGATAAGGACGTATCTGGTTTTCATCCAAATCGTATTTCGCTTTCTTGGCTTTTTCCGCATAATAACGCCAGTCCCAGCCTTCCGCTTTAAACTTGCCGCCTTCCTTTTTTATTTCGGCATTGATATCTGCTAATTCGTCTTTTGCCTTAGCCAAAGCAGGTGCCCAGATTTCATCCAATAAAGCATATACATTATCGGAATTTTTTGCCATACGGTCCACTAAAACAAAAGAGGCATAATCTTCGTATCCCATCAATTTGGCTTTTTGAAGACGCAGGGCGGCCAACTTACGTACAACGGCTTTATTATCGAACTCGTTTCCATTATTCCCACGGTTGATATAGCCTTTAAATATCTTTTCACGCAAGCTGCGGTTGTCCGCATACTGCAAGAATGGCATCACACTCGGGTTATGGAGGGTAAACATCCATTTTCCGGATTGCCCGGCTTTCTTGGCTGTTTCGGCAGCAGTCGCAACCAAGCTCTGCGGCAGACCGGCCAGATCTTCTTCCTTATCGATGATTAGTTGGAACGCATTCGTTTCTTTCAGCAAGTTCTGCCCGAAAGTAAGTTCCAGCATAGAGAGTTCACTGTTCAACTTACGAAGTTGTTCCTGTTTATCTTTCGGCAGGTTTGCACCGCCACGCACAAAATCCTTATACGTTTCTTCCAGGAGTTTAGCTTGTTCTTTATTCAGATTAAACTTATCCTGGTTATCATGTACTTCTTTTACGCGGGCGAACAGGTGTTCGTTCATCCGGATATTGTCAGTATGGTCGGACAATAACGGAGACAGCTCACGGTTCAGCGCCTGCATCTCCTCATTTGTGTTTACGCTGTTCTGGCCGGAAAAGATAGCCCGGACTTGCCGAAGCAATGCCCCACTCTGGTCAAGCGCCACAATCGTGTTCTCAAAATCGGGAACCGAACGCTGGTTCACAATAGCATCGATTTCCTGCATTTGTTCATGCATGCCCCGTATAAAAGCAGGCTTGTAATCTGCGAGGGTAATCTTATCAAAAGGAGGAACACCAAAAGGGGTGGTAAACTCAGACAAGAGCGGATTTCCTGCCTCGGCAGCATCCGTCTTTTTATCTGGCGAGCTACACGCTCCTAAAATAACAGCCAATCCGGCAGTTACCAAAATACTCTTCATTCTCTTTTTGCTTTTTAATTGATTGACAAGGACAAATATAAGTAAAAATATTAGTTCAATCCCCGGTTCTTTAATAATGGTTCGATGCCCGGCTCTTTGCCACGGAAGTTTTTATACATATCCATAGCCTCATCGATACGTCCCGGCGCCAGAACATCCGTACGGAATTTTGTCGCTACTTCCGGGTTAAAGATATTTCCTGTCTCCTTAAATGCTTCATAAGCGTCACAGTCCAATACCTCTGCCCATATGTAACTGTAATATCCGGCAGTATAACCGCCTTCCATCGTATGGCCAAAATATGTCGAACGGTAACGGGGCGGTATCTGGCGAATCAATCCACGGCTGTTCATTGCATTCGCTTCAAATGATTCTACTGAGAAATCAGACGGGATTTCTTTCAATATATGATAATCCATATCCAATAAAGAAGCGGCAAGATATTCTGTCGTGGCAAATCCTTGTCCGTATTTACCGCTCTTGATTATTTTGTCTACGATTGCCTGCGGGATTATTTCTCCGGTTTGATAGTGTTTGGCATATACATTCAGTACTTCCGGTTCAAATACCCAATGTTCCATAATCTGGGAAGGCAGTTCCACAAAATCGCGCGGCATACCGGATACGCCCTCATAATGCACATCCGCAAACAAACCGTTCAAAGCATGGCCAAATTCATGGAATACGGTTTCCGCCTCATCTGCACTCAGTAATGCAGGCTGTCCCTCTGCCGGCTTGCTGAAATTGAAAACGGTAGTAACAATCGGGATTATCCGTTTTCCTTTTTCATAAGATTGTTCCCGGTAACTGTCACACCACGCACCACCACCTTTGGACGGACGGGTGAAAAAGTCCATATAAAGAACGCCCAAAATAGTCCCGTCTTTATCTTTACACTCAAACGCCTGTGCATCTGGGTCCGGAAGCGGTATATTCTTCAATGCGGTAAAAGTAATCCCATACAATTTGTTGGCAACCCAGAAAGCGCCATCACGCACGTTGTTCAGTTCCAGATAGGGACGTATTTCATTTTCGTCGAGATTGAATTTGGATTTTTTCGCTTTCTCGAAATAATAGCGCCAATCCCAACCTTCGGCTTCAAAATTGCCTCCCTCTTTCTTTATTTCAGCATTGATATCTGCCAACTCGTCTTTTGCTTTTGCCAAGGCCGGAGTCCAAAGCTGGTCCAACAAATTATAGACGTTCTTTTCGTCCTTAGCCATATTTTCTTCCAATACATAAGCGGCATAATCTTCGTATCCCAACAGTTTGGCTTTTTGAAGACGGGCGGTAACCAGTTTCTTTACCACATCCTTGTTATCATTGGCATTTCCGTTATTTCCACGGTTGATATAGCCTTTGAATATCTTTTCGCGTAAATCACGGTTATCCGCATATTGCAGGAACGGCATGACACTCGGGTTATGCAGGGTAAACAACCACTTGCCATCCATCCCGGCATCTTTAGCAGCTGAAGCGGCAGAGGCAATCAAACCTTCCGGTAAACCGGACAAATCTTCTTTCTTATCAATAACCAGTTGGAAAGCATTGGTTTCTTTCAAGGCATTTTGTCCGAAAGTAAGCTCCAGCATGGCTATATCGCTGTTCAGCTTACGAAGCTGGACTTGCTTGTCCGCATCGAGGTTGGCTCCGCCACGTACAAAACTCTTATACTTTTGCTCCAACAATTTCTTCTGTTCCTTATTCAGGTTGAACTTCTCCTGATTGTCGTAAACTGATTTTACACGGGCAAATAATTCCGGATTCAGACGGATATCATCTCTATGTTTGGAAAGTACCGGAGAAAGCTCCTGTTGAAGCGCCTGGATTTCATCATTCGTATTTACGCTTGCCTGTCCGTTGAAGGCATACATCACCTTATTAAGCAACTCTCCGCTCCGGTCTAAAGCGACAATCGTATTTTCGAAAGTGGCTTCTTCCGGATTATTTACGATGGACTCTATTTCCTTCGCTTGCTCTTCCATCCCATTCAGGAAGGCGGGCTTATAGTGCTCGACTTTTATCTGGTCGAAAGGGGGCACTCCAAACGGAGTTGTGTATTCGACGAAGAAAGGATTTGTAACAAGTGATGCCGAATCCGGCTTCTTTGCGTTACATGCGCTTAAAGCGACTGCCAGTCCTGTAGCCATAAGTATTTTATTCATTGTATTATAATTTAATAATTTGTAATCTTTCCTGTTTCACGTTTCAATTTCTCAAACATCATCATCATCTGACGAAGGCGGCGGGTTTCTTGAATTGCCAGATTATTACGTTGTCCTACATCTTCCTTTACATTATATAGTTGATAACAATTGCTTAAGCCGCAGAACTCATCTTCTTCCGTATCCCCATATCCCGGATAAGGAGGTATCATAACCCAATCTCCTAAACGCAAAGCATAATTGAAATATCCTTCCAGTACCAGTTCCTTGCGTCCCTGGCTGCTTTTTCCTAAAAAGACAGGTAATGTATTCTGGCTATCTGTTTTATCCGAATAGGTTTGTCCTGTCAATGCGGCAAGTGATGCCAATAAATCCATCTGGCAAACCAAAGCATCCGACACTCCGGGCTCGACTCCCGCAGGCCAACGTAACATAAACGGTATGCAGGTACCACCATTATACAGGCTGGTCTTGCCTCCCCTGTTAGGGCCTGCCATCTTATGGTTGCCTACCAATTCCACGGCTTGGTCTTTATAACCGTCATCCAGTACGGGACCGTTGTCGCTGGTCAGGATTACCAAGGTATTTTCCGTCAATCCTAACTTATCCATTTCTTTCAAAAATTCGGAAACGCACCAGTCTGCTTCCAGAATAACATCTCCACGGGGCCCCATTCCCGATTTTCCTACAAATTTAGCATTCGGAACGCGGGGTACATGTGGTTGATGCAAACCATAATATAGAAAGAATGGTTTATCCTTATTCTTTTTCATAAAATCCTTTGCTTTTGCAAGGAATAGTTCTGCCATTTCCTCATCTTTCCACTGTGCAGCTTCTCCGCCTTTCTGAAAACCGATGCGGGGTACTCCGTTTACAATAGAACCGGCATGCCCTACACTGGGATGCATGCGGAGCAGCTCGGGATTATCTTTGCCTGTAGGCTCACCCGGAAAATTTTCTCTATAATTTACATAGAGAGGGTCATCCGGTTGCAACCCCACACCTTTTCCATTTTCAATAAAGATACAGGGAACACGGTCGTTGGTTGCCGCCTGGATAAAGGAATAATCGTATCCTACTTCTTTTGCCCCGGGTGATACGGTTTTATTCCAGTTTACCGAACCGTCTCCTAAGCCTAAATGCCATTTGCCAACGGAACCGGTTACATAGCCTGCCTGTTTCATCACCTTCGGTAAGGTTACTTGTTCCTTGTCTATGATTAATGCGGCATTGCCCGGAAGAATCTTGGCATCTTTGTTCGTCCAGGGATAAAGTCCTGTTAATAGCGAATAACGGCTTGGCGTAGAAGTAGCGGCTGTTGCATAGCCTTGTGTGAACCGGAGTCCCTCATTGGCGATGCGGTCCATACCGGGAGTCCGGATAGCTGTGGCTCCGTAACAGCTCAGGTCTCCATATCCCAAATCATCGGCCACAATAATTACGACATTCGGCAATTGGGACGGATTCTGGGCCTGCAATGTAAATGAAGAAAAGCCGGCAAGCATGCCAGCCATTGGTAAACAATAGTGTTTCATGTTTTAATTTTTGTGCTTTTAACGCTACTTATCTTTCTATAATGCAAATATAGAGAATGCTATCCGGATTACGGTACTATTTTTACTATCTTGCACGCGGATATTTATATTTATCCGGTTTATCTTTATACATTAAACTCGATTTTACTATGTCAAACAGAATTTGTGAGCTTTTTCATATCACTTACCCTGTTATTCAAGGGGGAATGGTGTGGTGTAGCGGCTGGAGGCTGGCTTCGGCTGTAAGTAATGCCGGCGGATTGGGACTGATTGGTTCCGGCTCTATGCACCCGGAAGTATTACGCGAACATATCCAAAAATGCAAGGCGGCAACAGACAAGCCTTTCGGCGTAAATGTCCCGCTGATGTATCCTGAAATTGATAAATTGATGCAAATATTAGTAGAGGAAGATGTTAAGGTGGTCTTCACTTCTGCTGGCAATCCAAAAACATGGACTGGCTTCCTAAAAGAACAGGGTATGACGGTCGCTCATGTTGTAAGCAGTTCTAAATTTGCTATTAAATGCGAACAGGCTGGCGTGGATGCCATTGTTGCTGAAGGTTTTGAGGCGGGTGGCCACAACGGACGGGAAGAAACAACGACAATGTGCCTGATTCCGGCTGTACGCCGTTCTACTTCTCTCCCCCTGATAGCTGCTGGCGGTATCGGTACTGGTGAAGCTATGCTGGCCGCTTTTGCTTTAGGTGCGGAAGGTGTACAAATCGGTACTCGTTTTGCCTTAACGGAAGAAAGTTCTGCGCATGATGATTTTAAAAATATTTGTCTGAATTTGAATGAAGGGGATACAAAACTGCTTCTGAAAAAGGTCTCTCCTACCCGCTTGGCAAAAGGCGGTTTCACGACTGCGGTAGAAGAGGCTGAGGCACGTGGGGCTTCTGCGGAAGAATTAAGGGAACTGCTAGGTAAAGGACGTGCTAAGAAAGGTATTTTTGAAGGGAACCTGGAAGAAGGGGAAGTTGAAATCGGACAGGTGGCTTCGCTGTTTAGGGAAAAACAGACAGTGAAGGAGGTGATGCGGGAGTTGATAGAGGGGTATAAATTGCGTTACAATAAATTATCAACTATTTAATTAGCATACTAACTATTAATGCTAAAAAGATTAATACATCGTACCACAATAATACATAAAATAATTTTAGTATATATAGCTATGTGGTTTAAGATATTTCAGGCTTATAAACCTGAAATATCTCATATTTTCTTTACTGCAAAGAAATTCTTAATCAAAACATAACCACAACCACCAAAAAGAGCTAAAAAAACACAAGCCGCCAATATCAACAGTTTTTTAGGAGAAGCAGCCCTTAAAGGAACAGTTGCAGGTTCTATTACTGTATATACGGGAGTTTCTTCTTGTACTCGAAGTTTGTCTTGCTCTAATTTCTGAGCAAGAGAGTTATATACATTAAATGTTAATGTCATTTCATTTTTCAGACGTTCTTGTTCTGTACGATAGCTAGCCGAAATAATATTCTTATTTGCATCCTCAAAAGCAGCGTAAGCTTTTTGAGCCTTATAATAAGCACCTCTAGCCTCTCCAAACACTTTCTGAGTATATTCCATATCTTGCTTTACCTTATGTATGCGATAATCAGTCATATATTTTTGTAATTTATCCATGACTATACAAGTAACATCTGCTGATATCAAAGGATCTTGCATACGAACAGAAACTTCCAGTGTTGATGTCTTCTTATCTATTTTTACTGTAATAAGCTGCTGTAGCATAGCAATAACCCCTGCTTGCTCAGAAGTCAAGAGATAAGCATTTAGCTCTTGTTTTTTTTCTGGTTTCTCTGATAATAGTCCAAGTGTCCATCCTATTAGTTTAAAAGGCGCACCCACTACATAACTCCACCAAGCCTTACGTTGATATTGCAGAATATAATCATATAATGATATAGAGAGCTTTTTATCCATTGTTGTTACTTTTATTGGGAACAACTCCAATAAAAAAGGAGTACTCTTGACTACATCTGGATACAAATCTGGAGAAATTGCATCTGCACCAACTCCTTGTTTCATATTAATACCAGCTATTGCGGCCAATCCCCCCAAACTCCCCATGCTTTTAGAAAGATCAGTACTTTCTGGAGCAAGCTTTGCTTTCGTCTCATATTTCTTAGGAATACTAAAAGCAATTACTAAACCTATAACAAAAGCAACTCCACAACATTTCAACAAAAAGAAACGTTTTTTCCATAATACCTGAAATAATTCAACTAAATCTATTTCTTGCAGGGAGTTTTTATTTAATACATTTACTTGTTTTGCTTCCATACATCCTTTTACTTTAGAGTATTCATAATAGAAGTAATCATTGCAGCCATAGATGTCGTTGAGTTTGCAATACCTATAATTTCAGGTAAACTCATTCTTCTATCACGAGTCGTTTTTGCTGGAACTAAAATTTCGCATCCAGGTTCAACTTTTGGATATTTCTTAAAGAAAATAAATGTTCGTTTTGTTGTTTGCACTTTTCCATTCATATAAACCACAATAGGATATTTACGAGCTATATCCTGATATCCTCCAGCTTGTAGAATATATTCTTTAACTGATATCCCTTTATTATAAGTAATACTATTTTCATACATTACAGCTCCACTTATATTAACAGTACTTTGTTGTTGAGGAATAAATAATTTATCTCCATCCCTTAAAATTACATCATCTGCACTTCCAGGATTAGCCAATGCTTTCTCCAAATCAATACCTACAGGATATTCTTGAATATTCAGATTCATACCTTCCATTGCTTCTGCACTGCCCTTATTCTGACTCATTTTAAGAAGAGTCTCTACTCTTCTCTTTTCATCCTCTGTTAAAGTACGCTTTAAGCTTGCTCCTTTCACATATGCACCAGGTTTCATACCTCCAGCCTTTGCAACAAGATCACTTAAGCGAAGATTCTTTTTAGATAATACATAATCCCCTTGAAACATTATCTCACCTCCGACCTTTACTACCTGTTGAGTTTCATACCCCGGAGAAAAACGAACAAATACTTCATCAAACGGCTCTAGTGTAAAAACTGTATCTCCAGATAAAACCTGCAGTCCTTCCGACAAAGTAAAATTAAATTGTTTTGCGATCTGAGTAGGGTTATTTGTAGTCTCAGTATCTTTCATTCTCCGTGCAACCTCGACATTAATAGTTGCTGCTGCTTCCTTAAGTCCACCAGCCAAAACTATTGCATCCTCCACCGTCATGTTATAATGATAAGGCAGTACAGTATCACCCAAATTTACAGCACCACAAACTTTAATTGTATAAGGTTCACGTAGATCAAAAATAGATGGAAAATGTAAATTATCTTCTTTCTGTAATTCTATATCTTCATTGGTACCATTCAAAATACCACGTACATCCACAGCTAAAATTGTTGTAGTAAAATCCGGATTCAAACGAGTTAATTGAGCTCTTCCTGTAAACTCATCCCCCTTTAACCCTCCAGCCTGGTTTATTAATTGTTTAACTGTATGCAAATCTTCATTTAATTCATACTCCCCAGGACGCCAGACAGATCCTGTCACAACTAACCTATTTTCATAAAATGGAATTACAGAATCCACACTCAATATGTCTCCATCTTGCATTATAAATGAAGAAAAATCCCCTTTTTCCACTGTTGCTATTTGATAACGACGACCAAATTTACGCTTTATCTGTACATCTTGTGTGTATGCATCTCCAGTAAAACCACCAACCATATCAAGAAGATCTTTCAAAGTTTCCCCTTTTTTCATTTCAAAAATACGGTTCCGTTTTACCTTTCCTTTTGCAGAGACCAAACTTTCATAAGGACCAATAATAATCATATCATTTTCTTCCAAACGAATATTCGCCTCTGTTTTACCGTGCAGCAAAAAGTCATACACATCCAAATTAGCGACCTCTTTACTATTACGAAATACCTTTATAGAACGTAGTGAACCAATGTCACTGACCCCGCCTGCAACATATAAAGCATTAAACAGAGTCGCATAAGCAGGCACTGTATAAGTTCCTGGTGTATTAGCCTCTCCTAAGATATTTACTTTAATACTACGAACCTTACTCAAACTAAGAGATAGAAAAGTATTTCCAGCTTCACTCACATCTGCTAAATCTGAAATTATTTTTCCCAATTCTTGTTTAAGGTACTTTTCTGCAGAGTCAATAGTTTGTCCACTCAATAAAACAGGTCCCAAATTAGGAATAACAACCGTTCCATCTGGTGATATTTGTAGCTTCAAATTTAATTGTGAATTTCCCCATACCGTAATTCGAACCTCATCACCTGCAGAAAGAACATAATCTTTAGGAGTCGGAATATTCAACGATGGTGCAAAAGTCAATTTTTTATTAAAAAAAATTTCACGACCAAATACAATATTCCCGATATTCCTTTTGATAGAATCCTCACGCAACATCAATAAATATTCCCATTGGGCATTTGTCATTTTTAACTGTTGTCCTGTAGTCTGAGAATTAATATCCTGAAGTATATCACTATTAATAACATCTTCTTGATCTATATCAGCTCCCAAAGAATTACTACTCTGTCCACGCAACTTACTAACTCCCTGTTGTATTTCAGAATCACTAATACCTAAAGATTTAGCTTTATCCAGCAAATCTTGAGAGACTTGCGCATTAGCGGAAATTACAGTTAGAAAATTAACAATTAAAAAAAAATTCGTAAATAAAAATTTCATATAATCAAGTATATTCAATGTAAAGTGCAAATATAATCAAGACATCACAAAATATCAAATATTTCTCCCATAGAATAAAAAAAGAAGAATTTATTTAGATATATAAGTCTATTTTAATCATTAATAAAATCAGTACCTTCTAAGTATTTTTTTATATAAGAAAGCTCTCATTTTATTGGGAATAACTCTTAATATAAAACGTATTACTACATTTCTATAAAATTCAATAAAAGAAATAAAGCCCATCTCCTTAAACTTTATTTGGAGCTTAACTTCATTCAATGCATATTGTATTCCACCCCTTCTTCTAAACATCTCTTGAGAAGAGCGAAAATATAATAAACTCTCTTGACAATTATAAAATTTAGAACCATTTTGTATCATACGTACCCATAAATAATAATCTTCAAATAAAAGAAAGTGTTTATATCCGCCAGCCTTAATTACAGCTTGCTTTTTAAAAACCACAGTTGGATGATTTAAAGGACTTCTTTTTTTAGAAAAACTCACAATTTCATCATGTGTTTCCGGCAATTTCCTTACAGAAATAACTTGCGATATATCAACTTCAAATTCATCAACCCAACTTCCAACAACATCTATGTCTGGATATTTTTGAAATATTCGCAGTTGCTTTTCAAAACGATCTGATTTTGCAATATCATCACTATCCATGCGAGCTACAATGTCATAAGAGCAATACTTTAGACCTTGATTCAAAGCAATACCCAAACCTTGGTTTAAAAGCAACGGGATCACTTTAAAAATAGAATATTTATTAACATATTCATCTATAACCATATCTAATTCTTTTGTTAAAGGACCATCTTTAACAAGAATAATCTCATCAGGAGACAATGTTTGATTCAAAATACTATCTAAACTTTGTCTAAAAAAACAAGGATTATCCTTAACATAAACAGAGATTAACACAGAATACATCATAATTATTCTAAAAGAATTCTTTTAAAAGGAATATTATTTATTTTAGATGCATATAAAGGAAACTCACTTGGATACATATCACTAGTACCTATTGAAAATATCATTTTACTATTTGACAGCATGAACATATCTAAAAAAGATTTCCCATAAACATTTGCTTGTTCCCCTTTTGTAACATCAATATGTACAATTTTCCCTGGCAATATATAAACATCTAATAACTTAGCTCTCTTTAAAAAAGATATACTATCTGATGTCACTAATATAGAATAATTCGAATAAGTTTTTTTTACATCTTCAATAGATCGTAAACATTTATCAATAAGAATTTCTTTTTTTTCTTCATCCAATACTGGAAAATTATATTCTTCAAAATCGCCCAATAACTGTTGAAATCTAAAAACAATTGAAATATAAGGTCCACCTATTTTTTTTATATGAAAAGAAATAAGTTCCTCCAATTCTGGTACAGGCTTAAATAATTCTTTAAACAAGTCACCCCAAACATAATGTTGATTATATACCTGATTTACTTTATCAACTATATCACGATTATTATAATAGTGCACCTGCTTTTTCGTTTTCAACTTAAATAACCTTTCCCCATTATATTCATTTATTATAATTAAAGGAGAAGCACTAAAAAAACTGGTCGATATAAATTCATTATTTCTTAGAGTCCAATCGTATTCATTAGAAAGCAAAAATTGAGAAAGATTAAAAGGCGAAGAAAAATTTATTCTAAAGTTCTTTTTTGTAGCCTTACAATAAGCATATAAAGAAACTATACCTTTCAATCTATCAGATAACCCACCATGAAAGAATCGTCCATCAATCATTACAATATATAAAGTCGATTCTGCTTTCTCTATTTTATTAAAAGAATAAAATCGAAGTAACAACAACTCTTTTACCCTATTAATAAACATTCTCTTTAGATAACTCCAACTCATAGCTAAAATTTACTCAAACTTGTATATAATTCAATATAAGAATTTACAGTATTTTCTATACTAAACTTATCTGATTGACATAAAGAATATTCACTCATTTTATTATATATCTTTTTATCTGTAAGAAGTATCACAATTTTATTAGCTAATCCTTTAAAATCACCTGGTTCAAATAGCAAGAAATCATTATCAACCACCTTATTCAAACCTGGAAGATTAGACACAAGTGCAGGAATACCACCTGCCATATATTCTAATGCAGATAATCCAAAACCTTCCCAAAAAGAAGACAAAACTCCTATGTCTGAAATTTTTATAATTGCAGGAACATCCTTTCTATTACCTAAAAAATGAATTCTCTTCTCTAAACCTAATTCCAAAACTAATTGTTTATTAACATCCATTGTTTCACCTGAGCCAACTAAAAAAAGATGAACAGAAGAATGAAGCAATGAAAATGCACGAATTAGTGTTTCATGATCTTTTTGTTCATTAAATCTAGCAACCATTATTACAATTTTATCAGATTCAGACAACCCTAATTCACTCCTTTTGAGCGCAATAATAGGATTTCTAAACTTAAAAATATCAATGCCATTATTTATAGTATGGATAGGAGACTTACATATACTTCTAATAATCCATTTTTGTAACTCTATTGTTGTAGCATTACTTATTCCTACTATTTTTGAATATCCCGAATAAAATATACTATCAATAAATCTAAATATCTTAAAATCGCGTCTATGATTATATGTATTATGCTCAGTTGTTAATATTTTACCCTTGGATTGTGAAATAAAACCTGCAAAAGATACTAAATATTGAGTTGGAAATAAATGAGCATGTATAATATCAAAACCAGGTATCAATTTATAAATACTTATTATATTTAGTATGTTATAACTAGAACTATACCTTCCTCTTATGATCTTAACACCTAATTTTTCAAAATCAATCATTAAATCACACTTATTACGTTCCAAAACTAATATAGAGACAAAATGACCTTGAGAAATGAAACCTTTACATAAAGAGAACAAAAGTGTTTCAACTCCTCCTTCTGATAGTGAATTTGTAATATGTAATATATTCATTAGAATAAAACAATTAAAGTCAAAAGAATATTAAATGAGAATTAAATATCAGAACAGTTAAAATAAACAAACTTATAATAACTGGTATAAATTTACTAATATATAATGGTTTAAAAATATAAATCATATACGGAATAAGTATAATCTCTACAACTTCATAAAAACCTTGCATTCTAAAAGCTACTGTTGCAATTGAGGACATCCCCACAAAACAGAATAAAGACAATAAATATATTTTCAATAGTAAAATCGAATATTTGTTATAACAAAAAATATTATTTCTATAGATTAACATAATATAAGCCAATATACATTTAAACAAGAACAGTACATTAAATATATTTATATTATTAAAACCATCTTGACCATACTCTTTATAAGAAAGATATATATCTAATTTTTCTTGAATAAAAGGTACAGGGATAAATGTAAGGAGTGTTATTTTTGAAAAAGCGATAAGATAGCCTATTGGAATAAGTACAGCCCAAAAGTAAACATTTATTTTTCTTGAATTCAAGAACCATAAAGGTAAAATCATTATAGCCGAAGTGTGAAAAAAAACGGCTATTAAAACAAGGAACAGAAATTTCCTTAAGTTTTTGTCAAAAATAGGTTTTATACACAAAAGTAATATTCCGGAAGCTATTCCTGATCGAATTTGAATAAGTTCTTGAACTATATAAATATTAGCAATATACAAAACAATGGATAAAAACACAAGATGTGATAATTGTTTTATTGCATAAAGTTTTATTGAAACACCAATTATAGCATATATTAAAAACAAATAAATAACATTTCCTGTCAAAAAGTTAACAGCATGAGCTATAAGAAAAAATGAATATTCCACAAAGACAATATCACCTGTAACAATCCTATAATAATAATCAACATAAGTAATATAATCAGGAAACGCATCTCCAATCCTCAATCCTGCAAATAATATTAATATAAGAGCAAATAAAACATAAATATATCTGTTATAAACAATCTTTTCTCTACCTACTAAAGAAAAAAATGAGACTAATATAAACAATAAATAAGCAGGTATAATCATATTGATTAAAACTCTATTTTCTTAAATATCCTATATTACTTTTTATAGATAGATTTAATATTTTCTCTGCTATTTTCTTATTTAAAGATGATTTTCTTTTATCAAGATGCTGTAATTCATTACTTTTATAGTCAACATAATCGTAATGATAATAATTATTATCTCCTATGTCTGCATATTTTAATATTGGAATAATCCCATAATACAAATATTCTATTAGTTTAGTAGGCGCAGCAACATTATTTAACACATGCTCATCTCTTAAAAGAAAACCATAATTAGAAATAGAATAATATTTATATAACTCATTAGGCAAAACAGAACGAACAATTAATTTATCCATGTCCAAATCATACATTTTTATCATATCAAAAGCTTCGCCAACCTGCTTTGTTAAAATTATATATTTATAATTATTATTCTCCGTTTCCTTTATTATATTAAGCATTAATTCAAAATTTTGCCAAGCTTGTAAATTGCCCGAATATATTAATACAACCTCATTTTCACGTATATTTAGCTCATCCTTAAAACTTAATGGATTAAAACAAGTATTTTCCTCTAATATATTAGTGGGTAAAATCGGTTTTATTATGTAATTAAAATTATTTTTCAAAGGATATTTTTTCCGAAAATGATCTCTCATATTATAACTAACACAAATTAAATTTACAAAATGAGATACCGCTTTCTTTTCTAAGAAATTAGCAATCTTCACTTTTATAAAGCTAGCGCCTTGAAAAGCATACTCTTCAGGAACAGCTCCATGAAAATCAAGAAAGGTATTCACATCTGAGTTTACAAAAAAAAATGAAAATTTAAAATAATTCAAAATAGAATGAACATAAATATTTTTTACTTGCTTCAACAACCTCCTTATTTGGAAATAATGAACAAATACATTTAACTCATAGATCCAAACATTTTGTTCTACCTTATAACTTTTTTTCCTAAAATCCTTAATAGATAATTGCAGATAGATTCTATTACAATCTTTTATTTCATCATCTACAGCTTTTATCCTCTGAACCATACCATCTTTAATATTATCTATAGTTGGATAAGGAGAAACTATTAAAAAATCAAACATTTTCTTCATTTAAAAAAAAATCAACAATACGTTTACTTGCTTTTCCATCTCCATATGGATTAATAGCTGTACTCATTTGATTATAATAAACTACATCCTCTAATAGAAATTCAACCTCACTTACAATCTTATTATAATCTGTTCCTACTAATTTAACAGTTTTTGCCTCCACTGCTTCAGGGCGCTCTGTTGTATCTCTCATTACAAGAACAGGTTTACCTAAACCAGGAGCTTCTTCCTGAATCCCTCCACTATCAGTCAAAACAATAGTACTTTTTTCCATTAGATATACAAAAGACAAATATTCTAATGGCTCTATAAAGAACATATTAGATTGCTGTTTATCTCCAAAAACTTCACTAATTGGCTTCCTTACATTCGGATTTAAATGCATCGGATAGACAAAATCAACTTTAGGGTATTTTTCAGATAAAGTTTTAATTGCATTACAAATATGAATAAAACCTTCTCCAAAATTCTCACGACGATGCCCTGTTATCAACACCATACGTCGTCCTTCTTTCACCCTATTTATATTATAACCAGCTTTTAATAAGAGAGTTTCTAATTGTTCATCCAAATTTTTATCATTTTTGATTTTCTCCACAACCATATATAAAGCATCAATAACAGTATTTCCCGTAACCATAACAGTCTTATCCACAACACCTTCAGCCAACAAGTTTTTACGGCTTAACAATGTAGGCGAAAAATGAAAAGCTGCAATTCTACCCGTAATTTGTCGATTAATTTCTTCAGGCCAAGGACTATAAATATTATGAGTACGCAGACCTGCTTCAATATGTCCTACTGGGATTTGTTGATAAAAAGCAGCTAATGCAGCCACCATAGAAGTTGTAGTATCTCCATGAACCAACACTATATCTGGATGTGCATCTTTTAATACTTCACGCATTCCTTCTAATACACGAGCAGTAATATCATATAGATCTTGACCTTGCTTCATTATATTTAAATCATAATCAGGAGTAATGTCGAATAGATCTAATACTTGATCAAGCATTTCACGATGCTGCCCTGTAACTGAAACTATTATTTTAAAAAAATTCGGATACTTCTGAAATTCTTTTACAAGGGGAGCCATCTTTATTGCTTCAGGACGAGTTCCAAAAACAAGCATTATTTTCTTCATTTTTTATAATCTTTGTATACATATTTTAATAAAACACTATTTTTTATATTTCAACAATGGTCTAACAGACAATCTATATATGTAATATATAGGGGACAATATAATATAAGCTACATATAAAAATCTTCCCATGTAACTTATCATTTTATCATATTTCATGTTACTTCCACCTTTATAAAATTTGTCCCACTCATTCATAATATACTTCATATCATAAACACTCTCAAAAAGAGCAAAAGCCTTTCTTCCAGCCTGTTCTCTTTGCTTTTCATCTACAACTATCTCTTTTATAATCTTCAAGAAAGAAGTGCGTTTACTAAATAAACTCTCGTCTCCCCCCAAATTATTTCTGTCAATCTCCGGATTCTCTCCCCAAAATCCATAAGCATAAGGTTGACAATTTTTGATACCACTTGCTAAAATTACAGGCTTACGAAAAGAAGCAGCTATCAGTATGGTAGTACCAACACCTATATAAGCTAGACATTGCTCATAAAGTCTATCCAAAGCTTCTCCCATAACAATACCTTTCATCAATATGGCTTCCCTCCGTAGATCCTTATTAACTAATGCTACCTCTTTTGCAACATCTTCACGTAACAACCCATCACCAACAACGATCAATTTTAATTCCTTCGGTATTTGATTTTTAATATGTAATGTTTTAAAATCTTGTATTAAATATTTCAAATACATTTTATCACTTGTTAATCGACCTACAGTCAATAGATAATTTTCCGTTTTCAAAAACTTTGGGGTTGGTTGGAAAATAGGGATAGGAAATATCTGAGGCGAAAGTTTATGCTTACACCTTTTCTCAATATAAGCATTCATACCCACTGTTAAAGTACAATACTGCTTTTTCTTATCCAACAAAATCGTTAAAAAACGTAAAGCATAATTATTATCATAATCCGATTCCAACAATACATTTAAAATGAAAGGAATCCGATGATACCAATAAGACATAACAACATAAATAGCTGGATACGAATTATGAACCTCTATCAAATCCACATTTTCCTCTAGCAATATATTTCCTAATCTTTTAATTGTTTTATTCAAACTATGATATCCCACAGAATAAGGAGGACACATACAATCTATATCAATATGCGTTATACCTTTAGGCAACATTTCGACACATTCACCACCTTTGGACATGACTATTACATCATAACCGTGTTCTATCAGCCATGATGCCTTACGAACAATATAAGTCTCAGCCCCACCAACTATCATCTGTTGAGTAATAAATGCTATTTTCATTTATAAATTCAAATGCTTATGCAAAAAAAATTATTTTCCTAAACAATATCATCATACAAATCATATACAGTACATAGTTCACCATATATCCTTGTGTAATACCCACTACTCCATTCCAATGCATAAATAAAAAGCCTAACCCTACAAACGTCAAAGCAAAGATTATCTCTGTCGCCACAAAAGTTTTTGTCATAGACTTCGCTACCATCAAGAATGCCAACAGCCAACTACATATCTTGAAAAAATCTCCTAATAACTGCCAAACAAAAAGATTTTCCATAGGCAAGAATTCGGGAGTGAAAAGAATACGAATAACAATAGTACGTAAAAAATAAACCAATACGAAACCACCCAAAAGCATGGGTACTATCACTTTATAACTCTTGAATATCTCATGACGCAACTCTTTAGGATTATTCAATTCACTGAGACGTGGCAAATAATATACACTGAATGAAGATGTTATTACCATCAAATACATATTAGAGATACGATTCATAGCTTCCCACCAACCTGCTTCTACAGCCGATATTTCCGATATCACATACCCGCGAAGCAACATTTGGGATACAGGAACTGTCGCAGCTGTAGTCAGTGTCATCAAGGTATAACGAAAGTATTTTTTTGTAATGGCAATATCTAACTTTCTTTTAAAATAACTCCACTTCAACCATGGCAGCTTTCTTATCATCCAAAGTGTAACTAACAACATCACACTTTGATAAGTAACAGTACTAACCAAAGCACCTTTCAATCCTAATGTCAAGACAAATAAAAGAGTAAATAATAACCCCAAAATACTATTTGCGATGTTTATCTTCACATATCTTTGAAATTCCTTAAAACCATTGAGAATAGAAATCAACATCATATTCAACGCGTATAGTAGAATTGTGATACCGAAAAGAACAAAAACATAGCCATATTCGTCAGAAAGCATGATTATTTCACTCAAAAAAGAATGAAAAACAATCATTAATATTCCTGCAACTAACGAACTATAAACCGTGATGCGTAGAGCGGTAGATAATAAAGGCTTTATTTTAATTTCATCTTCTTTATACTCAGCGACATACTTTGTTATTCCACTATTAATGCCACCACTGCTTACTGTCATTGCAATAGAAGCAAAATTATTTAATTGCCCCAGTAATGCCACACCAGCAGGTCCAATAATTGATGCCACTACTTTGACACTGATTAATCCTGTCAACATTTTTACTAACGTAGAAATAGCAGTAAAAGAAAATACTTTGACAATATCCGCTTTTGTAGCACGTCGGCAAAGAGATAAAAAGTTTAATAGTAATTCACGCACAATCTTAGCCTTTCCAAGCATTCAGTAATTCTACCACTTTCTTTACTTCTCCTTCAGTAATCACCGGACTCATTGGCAAACTCAATTCTTCTCTATGAATCTGCTCCGTGATGGGAAAACTCAAATTATTCCATTCTTTATAGCACTCCTGCTTAAAGGGAGGAATAGGATAATGAATGATAGTTTGTACCCCATTATCTGTCAAATATTTCTGTAGCTCATCACGTTTCTTTGTTCGTATGGTAAATATGTGAAATACATGAGCATTCCAATCTTTCACAATTGGAGTTATAATATCCGGATTGATTATATGCCTAATATAATATTTAGCAACTTCTTTACGGATTGCCACATCCTCATCCAAATGCTTTAACTTCACATCCAACACAGCTGCTTGTATCTCATCCAAACGGCTGTTACGACCACAATATTTGAATATATACTTCTTCTGAGACCCATAGTTAGCTATTGCACGTACGACTTTTGCCAGTTCCTCATCATCCGTAGTCACAGCACCAGCATCACCAAATGCCCCCAAGTTTTTGCCAGGATAAAAACTATGACCTGCAACATCACCCAAAGAACCTGTTTTCCTACCATTACAGTTGCAGCCGTGGGCTTGTGCATTGTCTTCTACTAACTTCAGATTGTATTTTTCACAAACACTTCTAATATTCTCAGTATAAGCACATTGACCATATAGATGCACAATCAAGATAGCCTTAGTACGTTTTGTTATAGCTGCTTCTATTTTTGAATCATCTATCTGATAGTTTTCAATATTCGGCTCTACTAATACAGGTTTTAAACCATTTTCTGAAATCGCAAGGATAGAAGCAATGTAAGTGTTTGCAGGAACAATTACTTCATCACCAGGTTTCATTACTCCCATTTCAATATAAGCACGAAATATCCATATCAATGCATCCAAACCATTAGCACAACCTATTGCATATTTCGTTCCTATATATTGAGCATAATCAGCTTCAAATTTTTCATTCTCTTTTCCTTGAAGATACCAGCCGCTATCCACGACACGCTTAACCGCCTCATGAATCTCTTCAGAGTATTTCTGAGTAATTTTTTGAAGATCCAGAAATTTTATCATATTTTTAATCAATTTATCACAATTATTTAAAAATGGAAGCTAATTCCTGCTTCATCACCTTTTCGCATAACCTAATATGAGCATGTTTATATTTAGTATAATTTTCTTTGGATATTCGATAGAATATATCCAACTCATTTTCACCAAGTATTTCAGGGTGAAATGAACGTACATATTTATGTGTGTGGTTATCTCTTCTTGCATCTGTCATCAAATATTCCATATTAGGCAATTCAAATGCAAACTCGCAACTAATAATATTACCCAATACAGAACTCCCCACTGGTGCATTAGGAGAAAAAAGCCAACTTCCTTGAGTAAAGTGGTTGTCTTTAATATTATATATACGAGACAAACCAAGCCTTACTCCATTTATAAAAAAAATAAAGTAGTATTCTTTCCCATCCTTTTCTCTTTCTTTATATGCTCTTATCCATTCTACTTGATTTGACACATTTGCATCTGTCACACTTATAAACCGGGATAATCTTTTATCTGTACGCAAAGCCACTATAAACTCTGCATCTTCTTCAACTACAAGCCTTACTTGTAACCCATATTTTAGTACAAATTCTGTATCACTATACTCCATTGGTCATTCTTCAAAATCATAATCACTTAAATCAAAATCGATACCATGTCCTGCATACACATGCACATTTTGAGGGATTAATGACTTATAAAATTTATATGATAATTTAAGTTTTTCTTTTGATCCAAAAGGCAACTTTGTCACTGTTTTCAGCTTATAAATTAATGTATCACCTGTAAATAAAATACGATCATCAACCAATATAGAAATACCACCATTAGTATGTCCCGGAGTGACATAAAACTGCAAAGAATGTCCATTCCAACCTAAAGATTCACCATCTTTTACAATTTGATCAGCAGGAGACAAAACAAAACCTTTACCATCGTTAAAAAATGACAAATTACTTTTAGAGTCTTGAATAGCATTGGAACATTCTTCACTTGCTAACAAAACAAAATTGTAATATTTTCTTAATAACGCAATACCAGCTATATGATCAAAGTGTTCATGAGTAACAATAATAAGATTGGGAATCAACAGACTCCTATTCAAATATAGTAACAAATGCTCACAATCATCCGTCCCTGGGTCTACTATAATACATTGATTTCCCAGCGTAGAATCAAATAGAACAAAACAATTTGAATTTATAGGTTGATTTTCAATAACATGAATATTCAAAGCCATACTATCCCGTTATATTTATGGTTCTACCACCATCAATAGTAAGTTGTTGACCTGTAATCCAACGTGCCTGCCCAGACAAAAGGAATTTTACACCATTAGCAATATCCTGCGGAAATCCATAACCTAATGGATAGGTAGACTCCATTCTTTCTTCAACCTCTTTATTTTCAAAAATAGAAGAAGTCATTTCTGTAAGGACTGCCCCTGGCAATACTGAATTCACCCGAACCTTAGGTGCCAGTTCAACAGCCACACTCCTCATAAACGCATCTAACGCACCTTTAGTTGCTGCATAAGAATTAAAAGCCTTAGCACCTCTATTGCTAATGTTACTAGAAATATAAACTATATTGTCTAATGCCCCTTTATTCCATTTTTTTGAAGACAAAACTTTTGTTATCAACATGGCAGATACGAGATTAATATTTAGAGCATCGATAATATTTTGAACATGCTGACTCTTTAAAGGAAGCATGTTTATGATTCCGGCACAATGAACAAAACTGTTTATTTGAATATTATGGTCACAAAGAAATGCTTGTAATCGTTCCTCTAGTGAGTATATATCAGCTAGATTTTCATTCCAAATTAAACATTCAGCTCCATTAAAGCACATTTGTTGTGTCTCCACTAAACGAGCTTGATTTCTACCATGAAGAATCACTGTATACTCCTTAGATAATTCAATGGCAATAACCCGACCTATACCAGAAGACGATCCTGTAACCAAAACAACGGGTTTATCCATAGACCTATTTTTCAGCCCTTTTACTTTCTATCAGTTCATTCAAACCTTTAACGGTTTTAGCTGATATTATTTCAGATGTATTAATAGTCACTCCATATAATTCATCTGCCATTGCAATTATAGACAGAATTGTAAGGGAATCCCACGATTCAAATGATTTAAGTTCATCTGTCATATTAACAGAGTCTTCTTCTAATAATTCTGCAATTTGTTCGATAAATGTTTTCATTTCTAATTAATAATTAATTTGAGTACAAAAATTCAAATTTCCAATTTTCATTAATAAGCTACTCCAAGTTAGTCCTACACCAAAACCAGAAAGACAGACCAAGAACTCTTCCTCGAATAAACGTTCACCAATATTGAAGGTTATATTAGTCGGTATAGTAACTCCACTCGCATTACCAAAGTTTTCTACAATATTACTTGGCATTTTATCTCTGCTAATACCTATTTTATCTGCTAATTTTTGAAGCATAAAACGATTAGGCTGATGAAACATATAGTAATCAACTTCGTCCTTTCCTATCCCTGCTGTCTTCAAAAGAGCTTCAATCATAGGAGGAACTTCCGTTTGTACAAAATTGAATACCTCATCTCCCTTCATTACAAGATTTTCTTTTGAGCGAAAGTTTCCATTCATATCTTCTTTCATTTCTGATGTTTCAGCTGAAGAGAATTCCTTAAATCCACCAGCAGGAATAATCAAGGCTTCCGCTCTACTTCCATCCATTTTTATGTTACCATAAATTGGTTGATTATTAATAGATCTTTCAATAACCGTAACAGAAGCACCATCCCCTATTAGAGGATTGCTATTCCTATCACGCTTAGATACTTTACGACTTAGAACATCCGCATTCAGTAGAACTACTTTTCGAATTGTTGGTTGTTCCAAAAGCATAAATGCCTGCATCAAACCTAAAACAAACCCGGCACATCCTTGATTGATATCCATACAAATCATATCATGTTTTAAGCCAACTCGTCCTTGTATAATATTGCTTGTAGGAGGCATAAAATAATCAGGAGACTGTGTAACCAAAATCAGAGCATCAACATCTTCTCTTTTCAACAATGAATGCTCAAACAAGTATGTTAGTCCATAACAACACAAATCTGACACACAAACACCATCTTCTACAATACGATGTTTGTTATATCCCATAGCCATTTTCAACTTCAGAGATTTTGCAGTTGAAAAATTATAATTACACATCTCATCTTCAAAAGAGACCTCTCTTGAAGGCAACACTGTAAGAATACCAGATATTTTCTTATTAATAAACCGTAAGTCCATTATTTAACTCCGTTTTTATGTAATAAGTTTTCAATGCTTTCTATTGAAGAAAAGTTTTCAGGCATAACATCAACACCATCAATAGAAATACCAAAGTTAGTATCAAGTTCATTAACTAAATTAATTACATCAAAAGAATCAAGCATGCCTTCTTCTATGAAGTTAACGGATTCATTAAAATCAAATTCAGGACGCAGGCCATTCAAAATCGCAACAATTTTCTCTTTCATTATTTAATTTAATTTTAAGACATAATCATACATTTTCTCTTCTTTGAAACCATAATGCTTGTAACGTTTTATAGCATTCTTATTATTGGCAAGCACCCAAAACATCTGACGTTTCGTTTCTCTACCTTGATACATAAATGCATTAAAAAGTTTAGAACCTATATGCAAATTTCTATATTCTGGAGATACAAACCAATAACGGAGATACAAAGTATACCCATTCAACTCAAATATTATAAAACCACACACTTTGTTATCTTGTTTGTAAAGCAACACACACTTCTCCGAAATAAATTTATCCAATTCTTCCCTTTCAATAATTTGTTCAGATAAAAAGTCAAAATTATTGCAAAGCAATGTATAAACATCATCCGCATCACTATCTATCGCAAAAACAATATCTGCATGAGGTTCTTTATAACAAGGAGAACCGACTCTACACATACGGTAAATATACTCATATTCAACAAAACCATTATCCAAAAATAATTGCTTTAACGATTCCACTCTGGTATCTCCAACCAAGTCAATCATTACTCGAAAAGAGATTTGAGGCAGAACAGCTTCCAAGCCATCTTGCAAACTCTCTATATCTGTAGTTATATAAAAGAGATTATTAACAGCATCACTTTTCCGTATGATAAAATAGCAATTATTTTTCTTTATGAAATAAAGTTCACCCTTTTCAATCCAAAGTGTGTACTTAAAATGATTCATATAGAGATTAGAAAGAAAACCTTCTCGTTTCTGTCTAACGTCATTAAAATAACAGTTTAACTCATCTATGGATTCAATTTTATTCATCTAATCTTTATTAACTATAATATTCTTACTATAGATTAAAAGCATATCTTCAATTCTGGACACTTACATATAAATAAAAATTCCCCTCACAAAATACAATTCTCAATCTTTTATCCATTAACTTGTGCGTTATAGAATAAACGATCTATTTTTCCATTACTATTCTGCTTTATCATATCAACACGATGATATTCTGATGGCATCATATATTTGGGGATATAAGTCATAATTACTTTTCTAAAATCTGCCATATTCAGATCTTCATTCGATTGATAAAAAAGTACAATCTTCTTGAGAGTAAAATTATATATCACGCAACAATTCTCAACCATATGACTTCCCAATACAGCCATTTCAATCTCGCCTAACTCTATACGGTAGCCATTATGCTTAATCTGGGAATCCTTTCGTCCTACATACATAATCTCGCCCAATTCATTACGATAGACAATATCTCCTGTACAATAAATCGTTTCTGGATAGTGGCTATTTAAGGGATTCTGAATAAAAGCTTTACGAGTTTTTTCCCAATCATTGTAATAACCTAATGCCAAAGAAGTACCCCTAACACATAATTCACCCTGCTCATTAACTACAGCTTCACGTCCATCTACTAAAATTAGCACATCACTATTCTTACAGGCAAAACCTATAGGCAACGATTCGTCATCTAAAAAATCTCGTTCAACAATATAATAAGTACAATCAACGGTAATCTCTGTAGGCCCATACAAATTAACATATCGACATTGGGGTAAATATTTTCTCCAATAATTCAAGTGCTTGTTAGGCATTATCTCACCTGCAAAAAATACATCTTTTAAATATAATGGTAACTTGCTTTCAAAAATTTTAAAATTAGCCACATTGATAAGAGCAAATGGAACCCAAAATACAAACGTAATCTTATATTCATTCAAATAATCCACCAATTTGGCAGGAAACATAAAATTTTCTTCTGGTATGATATTCAAAGTAGCCCCTGTCGCATACATCAAATAGATGTCAAGTGTTGAATTATCAAAGTAGAATGGAGCTTGATTACCTATAACAGTTTCATTACTAATACCAAACGTTTCTACTGCCCAATCAATATAATCTATTACACCACGATGGGAAACAACCACACCCTTAGGGGTTCCTGTTGAACCGGATGTAAAAATAGAATAAACAGGATCAGTATCTATTTGGGAACTCAACAAATTGTAAACATAAGATGAATCAAATTGCGACTCTAAAAGTGGTAATATTTCATCAATCACTAAAATAGTTTTACTATAAAAAGAACGCAGCTTCTCATAATGGCATTTGTCTGTTATGATTACAGATGCATCTAATACATTCACAATTGAAAGTATTCTACTGTCTGGAGATTTAGTATCTAAAGGTACATAAAAATTACCACTCATACAAACACCAGCAAAAGCTTCCACTGCTTTACATCCTTTAGGTATATAAATACCTATAGGACTTTTTTTTATGTCACATGATAAAATTCTTAATGAAATACAATAAGCCACTTGCAAAAGGTCATAAAAACAAACTTGCTCCATAGCATCTTGAACCGCTATTTTTTTAGGAAACAACGATGATGTCCTTACCAAATATTCTATTACATTCTTCTGCATTTTTTATTCTTTTTCTATACCCAATAATTTAGTACAAATATCTATATGCTTTACTTTATTTTTCAAAAAGTTAGCTTTATCAAACTTAACATAACCTCTTTTAAGATTATAGGTTCAAATGACATATTAAAACGAACAATAGCCTTATTATTTTTTTTCATATCAGCATAATCAATGCCTTTAAAACTGAAAATAAAATAATATTCCTTTCCTTTTTTTCCGCTCTTTATATTCTTTAATCCATTCTTTTTGCACTTCTATATCTGGCAATGTCTGATGAATAAACCTGCTAAGTTTTGTGTCTGTACGCAAACCAATCATAAAAGCTGCATCTGATTCATTAACTAAACGAACATCAATACCATATTTATGTAAATGAAAGTCCTTAGAAAGTTTATTCATTTTTATATTCAATAAATTCTTTGTAATCTCTAATATAATCACTCTCATTATATACCATTGAAGCTAAAACTAAACAAACAGCCCCAGAAGAAAAGTCATCTAACACACGCCATATACCCGGAACCACATATAATCCCAGATAAGGACGGTTTAGTGTAAAAGTTCGACGTACTTTTCCATCGTCCAATGTCACATTAAAACTACCACTTGCAGCAATAATCAGTTGTTGCAATTCTTTATGAGCATGTCCCCCACGAGACTCCCCACCTGGAATATCATAAAGATAATAAGCTCGTTCAATATCAAACGGAATTGTTCTACCGTTCTCTATTACAGATATATTACCTTTTATATGATGATGTTTATCTAACTCTATAATTGTACAATCATAAACAGAAGAAGTATTCATTATTTTACATATTGCTTAAATTGTTCATAATCGTAAATATAATCATCAGGGCTATATAAAGTTGAAGCTAAAATAAAAGCTAATGAATTTGTAGAAAAGTTTTGCATTTCCCTCCAGATACCACTAGGCACATAAATACCATAATATGAACGATTCAAAGAATAGGTCTTCCGTTCTGTACCATCATCTAATATAATATCAAAACTACCTGAAATAGCAACAATAAATTCCTCATTATTCTTATATGCATGTCCTCCTCGTACCTCACCCCCTGGAACATCATAAATCCAATAAGAACGAGCGATTTTAAAAGGAATGTGCTTATGCTCTTCAATAAAGGATAAATTACCTCGCCTGTCTATAAATTTAGGCAAATTTATCAATTTAACATCTTGTATTTTACACATATTTATTTTTCCTTCTTACATAGAAATTCTCACAAAGACGCAAAAAAAATTCTCTTTCAATTTCTTTTATCTCTAATTCTATCAAACCACAAATTCAACCCCGTCCAAATCACAATATCCCCAACAAATAATACATTATTATCCAAATGAGGAACCAATATAATATTCAAACAGCAGAATCCTATAGCCAATCCCAAAATAGACAGCATTGCCCTTCTGTGGCTCAGTCCCATATCCAAAAACTTATGATGAATATGATTCCGGTCCGGCTCAAATAAGGCACTTCTTGTTCTTAAACGTACCAATATAACCCGGATCACATCAAACATCGGAACGATCAGGGTTGAAAATGCAACCACTATTGCCCCTTCCGAATAAGGGATCAGGTCCGGATTAAAGGAAGAATAACGGATGGACAGGAATGCTAAAATATAGCCTAGCGTCAAGCTTCCGGTATCTCCCATAAATATTTTGTTGTGACGTTCGACACGTCCAAATACGTTATAATAGAAAAATGGCAGCAGTACACCTAAGGTGGCAAAAGACAACATGGCATACAACCAAACCCTGTTATAAAGAAAAAGGCTTCCCAGGATAATCAAAGCAACACTGCTAAGTCCGGAAGCCAAACCGTCAATACCATCAATTAAATTAATGGCATTTGTAATAAATACAGTTAATAATATCGTAAAAGGTATACCCAACCAAGGAATCAGTTCATAAATACCAAATAAGCCATAGAGATTGTTTATCCATAACCCGGATAAAGGGAAAAAAGATGCGACAATAATCTGGATTACGAACTTTGTACGGTAACGCAATCCGACTAAATCATCTTTGATGCCGGAAATATACAAGATCGTTAGTCCACATATAAGCAGAAGAACTTCCGGAACAACGATATGAACCAGATTCGGAGCAAGAGGAAATCCATAAATATACCTCAAACTCATTGCAAATGCCAATGAGAAGATAATAGTCGGCACAAATGATAAACCACCTAAACGGGGTACTGTTCCATGATGAACTGTACGGTCATTGGGTATATCAAATAGCCTCTTCCTGAAAGCCACAACCAAGATTCGTGGAATGATGAAGGAAGATAAAATCGTTGAAATTATAAATACTAAAATAATAAAAAATAACATGTCACTTTAGTTTTGCTTATACACAACAAAGTTCGTCAGTCCCACGATTGGATGACGAAAAACTATCGACAAAAACTATAGTTTTCCCTTTAGCTCTGCAAAAGTAGCTACAAAATATAAGATTACAAACTTTTCTCTTCTATAAAATCTACCAACCAGGGCTTTTCGAGCATAAAGCATTAAAAACAATGGATATACAACAAAAAATAAATAGAAATGATGTTTATACCCTCTGTTTTGAAAGGGATACCCATATAAAAAATACGGATTCATCGAAAAAATCATAGTTATGGTTTTTGGAAAATCATAACTATGAATCCGAAAACGTATCTATATTCTTTAAAAGAATCAGGTATTAGACACAACACCAAATATAATCAAGTATAAGACCACAAAAAAGATTACAACTGATGCTTATACAGCTGCGCCATCACCTTCTGGTATTCATTCTGTAACTGCATATAATTCTGCATACTCTGATACAAAGTCGTTACATCAACAAAATACTCAATCATTGAAATCTGCCCGCTTTGAATCGCTTTATTCAAAAGCGCCAGATTATTCTGGCTTTTCAGAACAGACTGATATTCATCGATAGACGTCTTTAGTGCCACAGACTGATTATAGAGCTGGAGTAATTCGTTTTCTACAGTCGTGGTCGTGCTTTCTATCTGCAAATCGGTATATAAACTTTGTGCTTTTGCCTGTTTTACGTTATTACGATTAGAGAAAAGAGGAATCGTAATGCCGACTAAAAAGCCATTAAAGCGTTCTCCTCCTGTTGCCGTATTCAAACGGTAACCTAACTCAAATCCTGGCAACCACAAAGATTTGCTTACTCCTAACTGACGTAAAGCAGCAGACTTCTCACCTTGTAAAGCAAGTAATTGACGGTTTGCAGGAACAGCCTCCTGTTGCAAGTCCACGAAAGACTGCGGTGTCTCAACCGGCTGATAAACAGTATCCGTAAAATGAATGGCAACTCCCCCATTCAAAGTGGCTAATTCATGCAATTTAGCCACACGGGCAGCTTCATTCATACGGGCTTCATTCTTTGCATTGAGAAGTTCAAGGTTAATCTTGTTTGTTTCAAGAATGCTTGCATCTCCGTTTTTCAAGCGCATCTCATACAATGCAGCCAATTGCTCGGCATTTTGGCGGCGCTGGTCCAAAAGGCTTTTCTGCTGATTCAGAAAAACTAAATCCAAACATACTTCTTTTGCCTGCAAAAGAATCTGTTGACGGACTTCAGCACCCTGACGGTCATAACTTTCACCCTTCGCTTTTGCCAACTTATGCCTCTGTACATAAACAGAAGGAAAATCAAATGATTGGGAAGCCACCAGTTCACCTTGTATTCCCATCCCTTCCCTATTTCCATATTGATGGACATAAGAGACGGAAGGGTCCGGCAGGTTATTATCCAACTTCGAAGCCAGCTTTTGTGCCGTAATTAACTGACGGTTGGCTTGCAACTCTTTATTATTAGTTTCTATGCTGCTCAGGACATCTTCAATGGATGTCTGGGCTGTAGCAGACAGTGTAGCTGTAATCAAAGTTGCTATTATCAAATATCGTTTCATACTATTTATTCTTATTCATAAACAAATAAACAATCGGAATAATAAATCCGTTCAGGAATGTCGATGTTAAAAGACCTCCTAGAATAACAATAGCCATCGGGCTCTGGATTTCATTACCAGGCAAATCTCCCTGTAATGCAAGCGGGACAAGGGCAAGAGCCGAGCTAAGCGCTGTCATCAAAATCGGATTCAAACGGTCCAAAGAACCTTGCAATACGGCTTCGCGAAGCGGCAGGCCTTCCACTGTCCTTAAATGCGTATAATGGCTGATCAATAACATACCGTTACGTGTAGCGATACCGAACAATGAAATAAACCCGATAATTGCAGGAATACTAATCACCCCGGATGTAAATTTCAGGATAAACACACCGCCGATTAATGCCAACGGTAAGTTTAACAGGACCACTCCACTCTCTTTTGCATTCTTAAATTCATTATAAAGAAGCAGGAAGATAACCAACAATGACATCAAAGAGGTAAGCAATAAAGTACGGCTTGCAGCCTCTTCACTCTCAAACTGTCCGCCATATTCAATGTGGTAACCTTCCGGCAATTGAATGGAAGCATCCACCTTTTCACGGATTTCATTCACCACACTGCGAAGGTCGCGTTCCGAGACATTCCCACTGATGACAATTTTGCGTTGTACATTCTCCCGGTTAATCGTATTCGGGCCTGTAACGGAACGTACTTCCGCCACATAACTTAAAGGAACTTTCTTTCCTCCGGCATCCATTATCAGGTCCTTAATATCTTCCATGGTTGCGCGACTCGTATCAGATGTTTTCACTGTCAAATCGAATGTTTTACCATCATCATATACCTGGCTTACCACTTCACCGCCTAACATTACATTGATATATTCCTCAAACTCAGGCAATGAAATACCATATTTTGCCATTAACTCGCGTTTGGGAGTAATAGTAAGCTGCGGACGTTCTATCTGTTGTTCGACCTTTAAATCCACTAAACCAGGGATGTCTTTAATAGCTGCCTGTATCTGATTGCCAACTGTAAACATCAGATTCAGGTCTGTTCCAAATAATTTAATGGCAATGTTTGCTTCGGTACCAGACAACATGGCATCGATACGATGGGAAATAGGCTGTCCTATTTCAATATTGGCACCACTGATAGTAGACAGTTTTTTACGTACATCGTTCATCACCTCGTCACGACTGCGATCTTTCAGGACAAACGGAGCTTCAATCTCACTCACATTTACCCCCAATGCATGTTCGTCCAACTCTGCACGGCCTGTTTTACGGGCTACGGTTTGAATTTCCGGTATCTGCATCAATAACGCTTCGGCACGCCTTCCCATACGGTCGGATTCCTCCAGAGAAATACCGGGTAACGAGCTGACGTTAATCGTAAATGAACCTTCATTGAAAGACGGCAGGAAACTGCGTCCTAACGTAAAGAAGGTATAAAGAGATACGATAAATAAAGCCAAAGTAAAACCTATCACCCCCTTTTTATGTGTTAATGCACCTTGTAATGCCTTGCTATATACTTTTTTCAGGGAACGGCTCACCCAAGGTTCGGTTGTCTGATTCTGGCTTTTACCTTTTAACAGATAGCTGCAAAGTACCGGAGTAAGTGTTAATGCCACCACAGTCGAAGCAAACAATGCTACAATAAATGCAATACCCAGAGGAATCAACATACGTCCTTCCATTCCATGAAGAAAGAACAGAGGAACAAAGCTGACTACAATAATCAGCGTCGAATTTAAAATAGGCATACGTACTTCACGGGAAGCATCATATACGACTTCCAGTATCGACCGTTGTTTATCCGGCGGTAAAAGGCGGTTTTCCCGTATCCGTTTATACACATTTTCCACATCCACAATGGCATCATCCACCAATGAACCGATAGCAATTGCCATACCTCCCAAGCTCATCGTATTAATAGTCAATCCCATAAAATGCAGGACAAGGACGGAAACGAGTAAAGAAAGAGGTAAAGCGACCAATGAAATCACCGTTGTACGGATATTCATCAGGAAAAGGAATAATACAATGACAACAAATACGCTTCCTTCCAGCAAACTGTTCTTCACATTGTTGATTGAACTGTCTATAAAATGGCTCTGGCGAAAGATATCGGTCGAAATATGCACATCCGCCGGTAAATTCTTCTGTAAATCGGCAACTATTGCATCCAGTTTATTTGTCAGGTCTATTGTACTGGTATTCGGTTGTTTCGTCACCGTAATTAAAACCGCCGGTTTGGTACGTTCTGAAGCGGTACCCAGTTTAGGACTCTTCCCGCCTATTTTTACAGTTGCTATATTTTCCAATAAAACAGGAAAATCATTTACAACTTTCACAACCCCTTTTGCAATCTCTTCTGCTTTGGATGTAGAAAGAACCCCACGGATGATGTATTCATTGTCATATTCATACAAGACACCTCCGTTTGCATTGCGGTTCATATTACGGCAAGCGGTCAATACTTCATCCAACGAAACGCCATAATGTTTCATACGGGTCGGATCCAACAGTATTTGGTACTCCTTGATTTCACCACCGATAACCGCAACCTGCGCTACACCGCCGGTCGATAATAAACGGGGACGGATTGTCCAATCCGCTATCGTACGCAAATCGATTTGAGAAGTTTTATCCCCGCCACTTACCGAATCATTATCCACCGTCAATCCGATAATCATCATTTCACCCAGGATTGAAGACTGCGGGCCGAGGGTCGGTTTCCCTACATTTTCCGGCAAACTTTCACTTACTACAGCAAGCTTCTCGGAAACAATCTGCCGGGCACGATAAATATCCGTTCCCCAATCAAATTCAACCCATACAACAGAGAATCCCGTCGTGGAAGAAGAACGTACACGACGCACGTTCATCGCACCATTTACTGCAGTCTCTACGGGAAAAGTAACCAGACGTTCCACTTCTTCGGGAGCCATACCATTCGCCTCAGTCATGATAACAACTGTCGGCGCATTCAAATCCGGGAATACATCCACATCCATCTTGGTTGCGGTGTATGCTCCGGCTATCATCAGCAGCAAAGAGCAGACCAGAACCACCAGCCTGTTATGCAGCGAGTAATATATTATTTTATTCAGCATAAGAATACTTCGTTTTTAATCGGCAATCGATAACTGTATTTAACTGTCAACTGTCACCTATCAATTGTCAACTGATTTAATGATTATGTGTATGAGCCGGTATTGCATTCGATGCAGAGGCCAATTTAATTTGGTAAGCCCCTTCCGTTACTACCTCATCTCCCGGATGGATACCACTAAGTATCTGCACTTCAGAACCATTATTCGCACCCAAAGTTACCGGATGTTTCAAATAACCTTCTTCATCCAAACGGACATATACAGAGTAAACTCCCTGTTCCTCGATCAGGGCGGAAACAGGAACGCTCATCACATCTTTCATCGGTGCCGTAAGCAAATAAATCTCGACAAAGGAACCCGGAATAATCGCTCCCTTATTATCGAACTCGAACGTAACCGGCACATAAAACGAGTTGGCATCCGAAGATTTACCATATGAAATCAAACGGCCGCGCAAATCTGCCAGCCGATACACTGCATTATCATACGGAGTGCTGAAATTAGCCGATTGTACGGCAGGCAGCACATTATAATACTTTTCAGAAACTTCCGCACGCAACACCAAACGGCTATTCTGCGAGATAGTAGCCAACGGTTGCCCTACACTTACATAGTCACCTTCTTTTACCTGGAGATTTTTCAAATAACCATTCATTGGAGAAACAACAGAAACACCATTCGCCGTCTGTTTTCCTTCAACCGCCTCCCAGGCTATCTTCGCATTCTCATAATTGAGACGTGCTTGTTCGAAGTCTTTAGCCGAAACAATCTTATCACCGACAAGCGACTGCATACGCTCATATTCTTTCTTTGCCGTTTCATAAGCATATTTGGCTCTTGAAGCCACATTTCCATCGGATAAGCCACTTGAAGCCAAACTCAGAATCGCTTGTCCTTTCTTTACAGCCGTACCATCTACAAACGACAGGTTTCCGAATGTCACGACTCCGGGCACTGTTGCGACGATAGTCGTTTCCTCCCCCTGGGCTGCCATTACTCGTCCGCTTGTTTTAATTACATCCGTAAATATTCCGGGCTCGACTTTGACTGTTTTCAATCCGACAGCCTCAGCTAATGCTTTCTTAAAAATAATTTCTCCGACAGCATGCGCTCCGCCGGCTTCGTGTTCATGATCGTGTTCGTGCTCATGGTCATGTCCTTCTTCTTCCTCATGTTCATGGCTATGTCCTTCTTCATGCTCATGAGCATGTTCTTGTCCTCCTTTTGCTGCATTACCACTACAGCCGGCAAGTAAATAGGCAAACAGAATACCTACTAAATATATCTTCTTCATTTTTATAAAATGGTTTTAATAAACAACTTAACAGATTAGGGAAACATATGTTCGCAGTAAAAGACGGCGCCAACAAGTATCTGACGCGAATGAGATAAACAACGCAGACTAAATATCAAGACATGACAAATTCTTTTAATCAAACAGAATTTGTAACAAAAAAATGAATCTAATCCGGATATCTACAACGAAATTGTCCTTTACAGCATTAAAGGATAGGGAAAGAAGGAGGCGCACGAAGCCCTGACGCAGATGTTATCCACGTTCCATGCAGGGTTTCAACATAGAAGCCTTGCTCCCGTTCACAGAATTGTCCGTTGAAAGCAGGTTCAGGAGGGTTAATATAATCAAATAATACAAGTAGAGGAAAAAGTTGATGCCCCATATCCACATCCGTAATATGAGTCAACAGAGAGGTATAAAGAGCCACATTATGCCCGTTGCATCCGCAATCATGCGAATTGGGACTGCCATGTCCGCCATGTGCAGCTTCCGTCTTCACCGATTTGTAGCAAGGCAAACCGTTACTATGATGATGGTGTGGTATTACAACCGACAACAACATCACAATACTGGCAACCAGCATAACATATTGATATATTCGTTTTTTTGCTCTCATACTTGCGAATGCAAATATAGAAAAAATTCATTTTATTGCAATGAAACGATTCAATAATCGCCTTATTGATAGTCTGAAAACACCGATAAGGCAATAAGTTTAATATGTATACCAATACAAGGGGCTGAATATGTCAAAAAGCTATTACCGAACGCTGATGACACAGAACACGCAGATTTACGCAGATTCTTTAATTAAAAAATATGGTCTGCGTAAATCTGCGCTCTGTCTGCTAATTCTGCGTTCCCTAATATAGACTGTGACACATTCAGCCTCTTCATTAAATATCCAAGCCGATTTATCCGGCCGGTTTTCTATTCAGCATCCAATTTTGCACAGATCAGTTCTGCCGCTTTCTTACCGCTCATCAACATACCACCGAAAATCGGTCCCATACGGAAACTTCCACTTACACCATTTGCCGCCATACCGGAAACAAACAGGCCCGGATAGATTTCCTTGGTATTCTCTACAGTGGTAGATTCTCCCAATTCCACATTCAGCGAACGTTCGCCAATAACACCGCCAGTCGGAGTATTCAGTTTAATATCATTCTTGCGGGCTACGACGCGGGCAATCTCACAATCATGGCCTGTACCTTCCAGTACGGCTTTAGACATGATAGTCAGCGGGTCGACATGCATACCTTCACGGATAACCGGAGCCCAATTTACCACCACGCCGGCTACTGCGTCGTTATGGAAGACCACATCTTCAACAGAATAGCAATTGAAAATAGTCGCACCGGCTTTTGTTGCATTATAAATCAAAGCGGAAGTAGTATGGACCGAATCCATAATATAAGTGCCATTGCCGGCATCCTTATACGTTACGCCCAACTCTTTAACGATAGGCATTGCTTCTTCCTGCACCACAATATCATTGAACATCATAGCACCTCCCCACATACCGCCTCCGGGAGCCAGTTTACGGTCAAACAAGGCTACTTTTTTCCCGGCTTTAGCCAGATAGTAAGCAGCTACAATACCGGATGGCCCGCCACCTACAATAGCGACATCAATAGATAAATTGCTCTTCAACTTTGCAAAGTAAGAGTCAATAATCCCTGTAGAAACAATCTGTTCCATTACAAATAAAATTAGAGTTTAAACATCGGGAAGCACATAGAGGTAACGCTCCCCTTTATTTAGTAATTCTACCTTTCTCCCTTCACGGCATTACCCGGGCAGGTTCTATGGGTATAATCTCAGCCTGATAGTAAGGCACCCCTATGATAAGTGGAGGCAAAGATACGAAATAAAACTGAGACCAAGTGCAGAATGTTGAAAGTATCGTTGGTAGCCGCCGAATACTAGTCGGCAGGAAGCACGGTGAAAAGATATTCTTTAAGAAAGTTTTTGTATCTTTGCCTTTACCAAATTCAATGAGGAATGAAAACAAAGAAAGACTATATTGATATTCTGAAATCTTCTGCACACGAGTTGGAGCAGCAGTTTGGTGTCCGTTCTCTTCGATTGTTTGGCTCTGTAGCTCGCAATGAGCAGACGGAAACGAGCGATGTTGATATTTGTGTCGATACCGAAACACCCAACCCTTTTCTAATCGTGCGAATGAAGAAATATTTGGAAAGACTTTTAGGGTGTTCTGTTGACGTAATTCGTTTCCATAGAAATATGAACGCTTTTCTTAAACAACAAATAGAGAAAGATGGAATTTTTATCTTCTAATAAAAAAATAGTAGCATATAATATCTTGATACAGATAGAAGAAGCTATTGTGAAGATTCAGCACAGAACAGCCGAAATACATAGTGCAGATGATTTTCTGCTTACATCGGGCGGTATGGAAAAGTTGGATGCCGCTTGCATGTTACTCATCGCTATTGGCGAAAGCCTTAAAAATCTTGATAAAGTAACAGAAAAGAAACTCTTGATTACCGACTCTACTATTCCTTGGAGTGACGTAATGGGGGTTCGCGATATAATTGCTCATCATTATTTTAATGTAGATGCCGAAGAGATTTGGTGGATTATTAGTAATGAACTGACGCCACTATTATCCTCCATTCGTAACTTTATCAAGCAGTTTGATACATAATATTCTTCTCTGTACTATCTGATATTTCCACTAAATCATTTTGAACGCTTATACCAACGAATAATAATAAAGTATAAGCGATATGAGAACAAAAAGATATCTGTCCGCCCCGATACTGTTGCTACTATATCGTGTCCAATCGAAATTTATCCGAAATGAGGCGGCCGTTTATCCATTTTCCGCTCTACAAAGTTTTTTATGAACTCGACCGTTTCATCCACTCCCAGCACGGAGACGTCTATTGAGAAGTTATAAGACGATGCCACGCCCCATTCTTTATTGGTATAATAATTATAATAGGCTGCACGGGACTTATCGGTCTTTGTCATCAACTCCTTTGCCTGTTCCACGGACAAATCCTGGGATTCTATAATCCGCTGGATACGGTTTTCCTTTGTATTATGTATAAAGAAACTCAGACAGGCAGGGTCGTCACGCAAGATATAATCGGCACAACGGCCAACCAGCACACACGAGTGTTCTGCCAATTTGCGGATGGCATCGCTCTGGAACTTGAACAGCCCATCGTTGGAAAGGATATCGGTATAAGGGGTAAACATTCCCATATAAGAAAAACCAACGGTAAAAGCATAGGACAATCCACTGGAGGCACGCTCGTCGGCTTTTTCAAAAAATTCTTCACTCAAACCGCTTTCTTTAGCAGCCACAGCCATCATTTCCTTATCATAATATGCGATTCCGAGAGCTTCCGCCAGTTTCTTTGCAACCTCGCGGCCACCACTTCCGAACTGGCGACCAATGGTTAATATGATTTTGTTTTCCATCTTCGAATGTGTTTTTATTATACACAAAGATATAATTTCTTATCAATTAATATCAGTTCGCCTGCTTAAATTTCCTGAATTGGTTTATCAGAACTATTGTTGTTACAATCGTAGCTGTCGTATCGGCAATAGGAATACTGATCCAGACTCCCAGAGTTCCCATCAGCGGTGGCAGGATAAGCAGACAAGGTATCAGGAACAGCATCTGGCGGGTAAGCGACAGGAAGATTGCTTTCTTCGACATACCGATAGAAAGGAAGAAATTGGTCGCCACCATCTGGAAACCGACTATCGGAAAGACAGCAAAGACAATATGCAACCCATATACAGCTTCATTTATCAACTCGTCATACTCCGTAAAAATGCGGACAATGGCAGACGGGAACAACTGGCACATCAGGAACCCTGCGGTTGCCACTCCTACCGCCCACATCATGGTTAATTTCGTAACTTCAGTCACGCGCGAATACTGGCGGGCACCGAAGTTATATCCGGCGATAGGTTGCATTCCCTGATTAAATCCCATGATAATCATTACAAACAGAAAAGCGATGCGATTAACGATTCCGTATGCTCCGATAGCCATATCACCTCCATGCTCTTTCAATCCCCGGTTTATCAGGATAATAATCACGCAGGAACAGAAGTTCATCAGGAAAGGAGACATTCCGATATATATGATACCTTTTACGATTTCCTTTTTCAATCGGTAAATGCCTTTTTTGAAATGCAACAACTGCGTCGGTCTCGAGAAATGAACCATCTGCCCTGTCAAAGAGATGACCTGTGAAATAACGGTTGCCCATGCCGACCCTTTGATGCCCCAACCGAAGCCGAAAATGAATACCGGGTTCAAAATACAGTTTATCACCACCGAAGCAAGCGTGGCATACATAGCCAACCGGGGAAACCCGGAGGAACGGAGTACGGCATTCAGCCCTAAATACATATGTGTAACTACATTTCCCACCAGGATAATGTTCATATAGTCGCGGGCATACGTAATCGTCTGTTCACTGGCACCGAAGAAATAAAGTATCGGGTCGAGCAGGAACATGAATATCACCGTAAAAGCCAATCCGAGGATGACATTTAATACCAGAACATTTCCCAGCACTTTATTAGCTCCTTCATAATCCTTTTGTCCGAGTTTAACGGAAACCAATGTGGAGGCCCCTACTCCGACAAGCGAGCCGAATGCTGCCGCCAGATTCATTAATGGGAATGTCAGTGCCAGGCCGGAGATTGCCAACGGTCCGACTCCCTGTCCGATAAATATACTGTCTGCCATGTTATAAAGAGAAGATGCCGTCATGGCAATTATGGCAGGAATGGCGTATTGAGTAAGTAGTTTGCCAATTTTTTCGGTTCCGAGAACCAAAGGAGAATTCTGCTTTATCATGGGTGCAAAGATACAAAATTTATGACGTACCTTTGTCCTAAACAAATTGAGAATTATTATGGCGGAAAATCTGGTTATAAATCAAGGAAGTAAGGAAGAGCAATATCAAACATTGCTGCCTCAGATAAAATCCCTGACAGGTGCGGAAACAGATGTAGTGGCAAATCTGGCTAATATCGCGGCTGCCCTGAAACAGACATTCGGATTCTTTTGGGTAGGCTTCTATAGGGTAAAAGAGGATACATTGGTACTGGGACCGTTCCAAGGCCCGCTTGCCTGCACACGTATCCGGTTCGGTAAAGGGGTTTGCGGAACAGCTTGGAAAGAAGCTAAAACACTGGTTGTTCCGGATGTGGATGTGTTTCCGGGGCATATAGCTTGCAGCTCCGATTCGAAATCGGAGATTGTAGTTCCGGTTATCAAGGATGAAAAAGTAGTTGCGGTATTGGATATCGACAGCGACAGCCTGAACAGTTTTGACAAAGTAGACGCTTGTTATTTGGAAAAACTATGTAAAGAGGTGCTTGCAGAACTGTTATAATGTTTATTTTTCACCTTATTAGATGACACTTTGATAAAATAACGCTATTTATAATAACATAGCATATAAACCGAAAAGGCATTTCAGGAATATTCAGGCTCTTTTTCATGTTAAAAAGCCGGCTTTTCATACTTACCCGGAACCTTTTTTCACTTTCCCGGAGGGTAATTTCAATTAGTACCGGTACTAAATCCTACTATCTGCGCAGATAAAAACACCTATATTTTAACTTTAAAACATATATGTTTTGATTTCAAAGCATATATGTTTCGTTTTTTGATGTTATTAAACAGAAACACAGCTCTGGAATGGTTATAAAACCAGACTTGACAGGAATATTAATTTGATTATTATTTTTCATAAAACATAACATTATATTTAGGCACGGATTTCGCGGATTTCACGGATTAAATACATGTTATACTTTTATTAATCCGTGAAATCCGCGAAATCCGTGCCTAACAAATCAACTTTTGTATCCGAATCAATTAGTAAGCCTTACATTATTTTTTGCAACAAACAGACAAAACTTAACCTCGTGAGAGTAGCGTATTTACAAACCATTCCGGACATGTATCCATACAGATGACGCAGGAATGGGGTATTTTGACATTTTGTAAACTAAGGGAGGTTTTGACAAAAGGATTATTTCATAAAAGAAATATCCGTGCCCGGACCATATTTGCTGATTTGCGTTAGTTTATAAGTATCTATCTTTACTTTACCCTTAACTAATTCCGGGATGTTGAAGGAGAAAAGAGATAAATCATAATAATCGGCATCTTGCTGAGGTAATAAAAACGGTTTGCCTGCAACTCCTTCCTCGTTTATATAACAAATATACGGCCGGGTGTACAGCCCGTCGCCACGGCGGCTGCTAAATACAAACCATCGGCTATTGCTGCTCCATGAATGGTAACTATCCACATCCTTGCTGTTTACTCCGGGAAGAGAGTCGGTTTGTAGCGTATTTAGCTCCAACATCCGTAAATCGGCATCTTTATGCCAGATAGAAAAGTTTCCGTAACCGGAAATCGTATATAGCAAATAACGTCCATCCGGAGATACGCGCGGAAATTTAACACTGTGTCCCTCCTTCTCCGCATTATATAAGGTATCTACCTGACGTCCGAATACACGGGTTTCCGGGTCGAATGAAATGCTGAGCAGGTTATAACGGATGTCTTTGTAAGATTCAGGCATTTGCTTTGCCTTGGCTGAACAGAAATAGAGCCGCTTGCCATCGGGCGAAAAGGTTGGGAAAGTTTCAAAATTCTCTTCCGAGAAGAGTTTCGGAGATGTAATGATTTCATGCTTTTCCACGTCATATACTACGACATCCGATTTGTTATCGAATACCTCTATTTTATTCGGGTCCGAAAGGTGGAAATCCTGTTTTGTATCATTTGTGGAGAACGCTACATATTTGCCGGAAGGATGCCATGAAGGATAGACCAGGGCGGAGATAGTCTGTTCGGTCTTCGTATTCAACTTTTCTATCTCACCGTCGATAATCATATAGGTACCATTGTGTATCATACGCTGGTGGAACAACATCCGGCCCGGATTCTGCATACAAAACGAATGGCAGTTCATACAATTATTGTTTGTCAGGTTATTGCTGAGCAATGCCTCTTCCTTAAAGTTTTCCAGATTACGCTGGTAGATACCCATTTCTCCCCACATCCGGTATCCCGGGGCTATACGGCGATATACCAGATAGGAATCTATAGGTTCTTTGGCTATATGTACGGAAAAAGGTTTATACTGCATCCATTGACCGCCTTCCTCCGCATAGACAAGAAACTGAAGGGTCTCGCCTGCCGAGGTTTCCAATAAACGATGCCATTTCCCGGATGGAATCTGAAAAGCGCCTTGTTCGGAATCAACGCGTACCTGTTGTTCTCCATTCGAGATAACAAGTATGGATTCTGAGGGCGTATTCAGTTTAAAATTTAACGGTGCAATATTACAGGGAACCGTTACATTACAATAATCAGGGAATATTTCCGGTAACGTATCCTTTGGCTGTGACTCCGGAATGCCTTCACTGCATCCGCATAAATAAAACAGGCATGCCAATAATATGTATAATCGATTCATATGCTTAATTCAGTTGTTTACAATAATAATAAAACCAGAACGTATTCCCATATTGATGGTAAAGCAACCCTAAGCCGTCCGGATTGTTCCTTGCTTGTTTGATGTCCGCCTGAAACTGGCGGCAACGACGGATTATCTCCGGCCGGACTTTTATCTTCTCCAAAACAGAAGCATCCTCGACAGACAATACCAATGCCGCTTCCTGAAAATGGATGGGAAGGGGCTGCCACTCCGCTTTATCTGCAATCCGTAGAAGTAATGCCTTAAATGCATTCATTTCTTTTGCCAACAAATAAGAACATCCAAGATAATCCAATGCTATACGGTTGACGGCTGGTTCCGACAAATGTCTTTCCCAAAGGCTATCCATTCCAACCAGGCATAACAGGTTATCATCAGCTATAGAAGGTAGTTTTTTGGTTCCTAATTCTTTATCCTGAGCTATTTTTTCCGGGTTACAGAGGTATATCTTATATTTCTCCGCCCATGTATGGTAATAGGGTGTCCGCTCAAGCAGATTGATATATTTCCGGGCTATGGCATATTCTCCCCGTATCAGGTTTGTTTGTATCAAACGTTGCAACATGCGCGGGCTGCATGTGCGTTTAGCCAGTGTCAGGCCCTCCATCGCGTAGCTTTCGGCGGTACTGATATCCCCTATCATATAATGTATGTCGCTAAGCATTGCGCTCATATAATAGGAACCGTCCCAGGGGGCTATCAGGCTTTGAGGCCCTTGTTGGTCGAAATGGAATAATTTGTCACCCAATTCCCCTTTTGCCGCCAATGCCATATTCAGATAGTTTTGGCTAATCGGGTTCGGGATTTTCTTTCCTTTGTGCATTTGTATAAGGTTGTCCCATTTCTGATGGCGTTTCCAATAAGAGAGTTCATAAATCAGGCGGTTTTGCATATCCTGTCTATCCGGCAGGCAGAAAAAACAAATAAACAAGCTGACCAGTATAGCGGTACTGCCGGTTACAACAATTTTACCAAGCCGCTTCCCTCCCATTATTTTATCTAAAGAATAGGTTATGAGATATAAAATAACCAGAAGCAGGGTGTAGCGAATCCATACAAAATAGATGAAAGACTCCGGCAGCATTTGTTTTTCCTGGTATCGTATCGAATAAATTCCATCTGTCAGAGGGATGGATAAGGACAAGCGTGTAGAAAGAAATGAAAGTCCCAACCCGGTGAATAATGCAAAAAATGCATACGGCCATTTTTCTTTCCGTTGAAAAAAGCTAAGAGCTGCTAAAGCAATACCATAAAGTGCCGCCATCTGTCCGGCCAATACATAAATAACGAATGTGCTTGCCAGGCTGTATAGGAACCAGACCTGTTTCCTGCGCAGAACAGTAAAAAGAAACAGTAACAGCAGCATCAGTAAAATCCCGATAGTCCCGTCGGGCACATAATTAAGGTTCATATGTACTTTCATCAAGGCTGCTACGGGTACAAGGGCAAGCAAAAGGTTGTATTCCCGCCGTGCTATCGTTTGTAGAAGTAAATAGCAAAGGACTCCTGTCGAACTAATCAATAAACTATTGACTGATATGGCAATAAAAAGATCCGGATAGTATTGTACCAGCATCTGTCCCGATACGGAACAAAAGCCTCCCGGTATAAACAATAGGTCCCGAATAAAAAACCACTCCGGAATAAACAGTTGCATCTCTTCCTGTTGCTGGTAAAAAAAGATATTGAACGACCGGAAGAAGAAAAATAATCCCGCAAAAACGAGAAGCCAAAAGGCAAGTGCTTTCCATTTCATAAGTTTTTTACTCTTTATTATATGAATAAGACAAAACAAGAGAGGAAACTACTGATTATAGTGTTTCCTCTCTCTCTTAATATATATTAAAACACAACTTGAAACATGTTATTTCTTGCCTCCATAACCCGGGTTCTGTTCTATCAGGTTATTAGCACCGATAATCGTATAGTGAATAGGGAATAAGTTTAAATTCTGATTGTTTGTAGCCTTATGATCCCACCAGTTTTCCGTAACATAGGCATCCCAACGAATCAAATCCGTACGGCGGCGGCCTTCTCCCAGAAATTCGACCATCCATTCTTTCAGCATGCGGTATTTATCCAGATTGGCTGCAGTTACAGGGTCCGGGTCTGCACCACCTTCAAAATAACGTTTACGAACCTCGTTAATCAGGTCTGCCGCACCCGGTTTGTCTCCTGCACGCATTTTGCATTCAGCCAGCATGTAATAAATTTCGGCTATACGGATGATAGGAACGTCCGGGTCGAACATGCGTTTATAGTCATCCTGATTCGGACGCGGGCTGCGTTTGGTTACACGTACGCCTGAACTTTCCTCTGCAGTAGCAATTGTGGAGGGCAAATCTTTTACACTTGCATATTCTTTACCGACTTTGGCAAAATAAGCAATCTGGTCGCGTTCCACGATTACCTGGTCTTTATATTCACGGTCGCCGGTACATACCCAATCAGGATTTAACGGATTTCTCAATTCACCTACGATAAACATACCACGGTATTTTCCACTTCCTTCGTAAACATACAATTGCTTGCGCAAGTCTTTATCATGGAATGATTCATACGGATTACCTATGTTGAAATTATAAAGGTTACCTTCCGGGTCGCGGCTTGGAGTCAAACAGCAACCGTTATTGGAACCGGAATCTTTCAATCCTCCCAAATAATTCTTGAAATTATAGGGAACCATATAACTCCATAGCATACCGTCTGTCTCTAACTTCGCATTCTGACTCGGTACAGACCATATGATTTCAGTAGATGTCTCATTGGAGAAACCGAAGATGTTTGTCCAGTCCGGATCTAACTTATAAGAGCCGTATTTACCATCCAGGATATCCTGGCAGATAGTAGCCGTTTCTGTAAACATTTCCTTGCCAATATAAGATTTGGCATTGAAATACAAGCGTGCCTTTAATGCAGCTCCTGTAGCACGATTAATACTACCGTTCTCAAAGCTACCCAATTCAGTCTTCAAAGGAAGATTCGGTATTGCTTCTGTCAGCAGAGAGTCGATGAAGTTGAATGTTTCCAGAGCTGTAGCACGTCCTTTTGCATCTGTTTGTGTAGTCGTATACAAAGGAACCCCACCGAAGAAATCCAGACCATCCAGATAGAAAGAGGCAACCAGCGCCTTTTGCTGGTTCAGCATGGATTCGCGAACGCCGTCTTCAAATCCCAATGCCTTGAAATCAACCTTTTCCAAATCCTCTAATGCATCCCATGCCAAAGCGACCCCCATACCAAAGTTTGTCCAGCCCGTCTCGATAGCTGTCATATCTTCAGTATATTCATGATGATGGAATTTTTGATAAACGCCGGCATTATACCAGTCACTACCACGGGTCGGCAAACAAAACTCGTCGGTTCCTAACTCTTGCATCATCCAACGAGGTTCGTTATGTGCCACATACCAACGCCAGTGAGTAAACGGACGGTTAAAACGTTGCCATACATTTTCCTGTGATGCATAGAAAGTTTCCGGTACGACCTGCGAATAATAAGTAGGCTCTACGCTGCATGACGTAGCGGCAGTCAATAACAGAATACCGGAAGCTATATAGTTTAATATATCTTTTTTCATTTTTAGCTATTTACTTTTATGTCCAACCAATTAGAAACTAACCTGAATACCTAATGTATAGGTACGAACCTGAGGATAAAGACCCGTAAACCAATCGATACCGCCATCCCATCCGGATACATTCACTTCAGGATTGATACCTGTATAGCCTGTGATAGTTGCAACGTTGTGCACCGTACCGTAAACGCGCAGTTGGTTTACATATTTCGTATACTTTCTCAAAGGAAGTGTATAACCTAATGTAATTGCATCGATTTTCAGGAAAGAACCGTCTTGCAAATAGTAATCACATTGTTGTTTTTCTCCGCGGATATGGTCGAATTTACCGTATGCATCTTTCAATACATTACAGTTGTCTACACCTTGAATGCCAAAATACATATCTATAGTATTGTAAACATCGAAATCCAACCAACTACGCAGGTTAATACCTAAATCCCAGTTCTTATAAACAAGGGTATGGTTCCAACCCAGAATAACTTTTGGCATATAATTGCCGATATAGCGTCTGTCCTGCTCTACTTTATCGCTTGCCGGAATAACTTCTCCATCTTTATTATATAATAAGAAGTTACCTTTGTCATCAAAACCGGCGAACTGGTAGATATAGAAGCTACCGATCGTCGTGCCGGCTTCCAGGCGGTGAGCGTCACCCGGGTTACCCGGAGACGGGAAACCTGCAGCACTTAAATAGGTATTATCACCAGACATTGTCAGGATTTTTGCTGTGTTATGGCTCAGGTTCAGGTTTGTACTCCACGTGAAATCTTTCGAACGAATGATATCGCCGCCAACTTCAAATTCCCAACCTTTACTTTCCATGCTTCCGATGTTTTTCCACATACTTCCTTGTGGATACGGAGGCTGAGGCACTTTAATTTCATAAAGCATATTATCAATCTTACGACGATAATAGTCGAACTTACCATATATACGGTTATCGAGGAAAGCATAGTCGATACCCAAGTCCCACTCTTTCTTTTCTTCCCAACCCAATTGCAGGTTCAGATTCTTGGATTTACCATAGCTCTTCGCCCATTGGCCGTTCGGAAGCATCCAGTCCTGGTCGGATGATAATGTGTTGGCGGTATAGTCGGAACCGAAGTCATTATTACCGGTTACACCATAACCGAAACGAACTTTCAGGTCATCGATCCATTTGATGTCTTTCATAAAGTCTTCATTCGAGATACGCCAACCTGCAGATAGTGCCCAAAAGTTAGCCCAACGGTTATCTACTGCAAACTTTGATGATCCTTCATGACGGATAGACGCCATCAACATATATTTATCCTGATAAGAATAGTTCGCACGGGCAAACAAGGAGAACAGACGTTCGGTAATACCTTTGCCTGAGCCCATTCCGGCTTTACCATCACTCAGGTAGGTTCCTGCACCTATATCCCAATACTTAACACCGTCTACCGGGAAGTTATAGTTTTCAGCATAGAAATTCTCATTGTTCTTTTCAAAATAAGAATAACCGCCTACAACATTCAGGTTATGTCCGCCTTTAAATTCTTTGATATAAGTAGCAAAGCCTTCCGAAGTCAAAAATTCAGTCTTGCTGAACTCCAGCTTAGCATATCCTTTCCGGGAATTATTAATTTCGTCACGATGATTTTTAGAACGGAAATAATGATATTCCCACTGGCGGTTCTCATAACCGACTACCTGTTGTACAGACAAGCCCGGAACAGCTTTAATGTTCAACTTAATCGTTGCTTCCGGTTTGAACCATTTATCCAATCCTTCATACGTACTCAGACGGGCGTCTGCTACAACGTTATAATCGAGTGATTCGTTTGTCCATACATTCAGCCCCGTTTCACTTTCGGGATCATACGGAGAGCGCGTCGGATTGTTACGCAGGGCTTGCTGGAAGTTCGGGAAGTTATTATTTCGGTCGGCTTGGCGATAATCTACATTCGCACGTATTTCCAACCAATCGTCAAACAGTTTGAAATTGGAATTAACACGTCCTCCGAAGTCTTTACGGGAGTTATTGATGGAGATACCATCGTTGTCTTCATAAAACAGAGAGGTATAAATCTGTGCTTTTTCCGTACCGGCTTCCAGAGTGAGGTTATGTTTCTGTGAAAAATTGTCTTTTTGCAAAAGTTCGTCCCACCAGTCTACATCGTCACCATAATCGATACCCACATTGTGCTCTACATATTCGGCGGCAGACAGCATTTTCGGTTTACCGAACGCCTGGCGTTTACGCAACTCCGCATTATAGGTCATTTTCACCTTGCCATCTGTATTCGCACCATTCTTCGTTGTAATCAAGATTACACCCGAGGCGGCACGTGTACCGTAGATTGCTCCGGCAGAAGCATCTTTCAATACATCTATGGATTTAATATCACTTTGGTTCAAAGAACGGATATCGCCTCCGGGGAAACCATCAATTACAATAAGAGGGGATTTTCCGGCTTTTACGGAAGTCATACCACGTAACTGGAAGGTTGTCGAAGCATTCGGGTCGCCATTGTTTATCATAACCAAGCCGCCGATTTTACCTTGCAAAGCGGTAGAAATATCAGAGCCACTTACACCGACCGTCAAGTCGTCGGCAGACAATGAAGTAACAGCACTTGTTACCTGTTTTTTATCCAATGTACCGTACCCGACCACAACAACTTCACTTAACGCCTGGGTATCTTCCGCCATTGTTACATGAATGGACTTCTGACTGCCGACCTTTACTTCCTGGGTAACATAGCCGATGTATGAAATAACAAGGGTCGCATTGTTTGGAACATCCTTCAAAACAACTTTTCCGTTCATATCAGAAATGTTTCCGTTTGTTGTTCCTTTCACTACAACGTTCGCTCCGATCACCGGGCCCATTGCATCAGAAACAGTAATAGTAATCGTTTTCCCTACCTGGTCCGGAGAAACACTTTCAATTCGATTTTCAGTTAACAATTTTGCATTCTCATTTGCTGCAAAAGTACCTGTTGACAAACAGATTAGTAACCCACAAGTAACATGGGCCACGCGAGACATAGGACTATTCCATTTCAAAGGAATGTCACCAATCTTTTTTTGTTGCATTTTCATGTATTATCATATAAAAGTTAATAATAAGAGTTTTCTAAGTAGTAGGATTCAGCCTACAGGCTTGAATCTTTTTCATCACAAAATTTCATCTATCACCATATATCATAGGCTTTCCCTTTTTAATTAGACATTATAATTTTATTTATCTCCTTTATCATATCCGGCAAGAATTAAATTCACACATCCAAATATGACAGCTAAGTGCCGTCCTGTATATTTAAGTTTATCTTTCTTTGTGAAAAAGTATTCATTACATTTAATCCGCATTAAAAAACACTAACAAACAGGCAATTAGAAATAGCCTCAGTCTTTACAGAACCTAATCCTTTTTCCTATTATTCAGAAATAAACAGGGTTATACTACTAATAATCAAAAACATATGTTGGTTTTGTGCAAAAAGAGAAATACCATTCACAGGTTCCGGTAGCATTTATAAGGTAAATTAGAATGCAGAAATTAAATATTTCACAAGGTCCTCTATTAAAATTTTGTTGATTTTTTTTACTTTTCACACCCTTGATTAAAATATTTTATTTATTTTTGTGTCCGATATCAAAAATCAGAGTTGTTATTAACCTTTATTTGTAGAGATGGTTACTCTGGATTAACATATCTATATAATCGAAATAGTTCTGTAAAAACTATGGTATATTTCTCCCCAAATATTCCACAAACGTTATAATTCAATTGAAGTCTAATCACACGGTCCGGTTATCCGCAAAAAAAATACTATGTATGACATATTCATCATACATAGTATCCAAGCTCCCCTTTTAAATCCCAGGGATTCTATTTCGCTGAGTCTCTATTCTGTCTTTATACTATCTACAGGGTTTGCATTTGCGGCCTTCCAGTTCTGGAAAGTCACTGTAGCTATTGTAATAACAGACACAATTACAAATGCAAGTACAAACACCCACCAGTACATCGGCGTCTTATAGGCAAAACTTTCCAACCAAACTTTTACGCCATACCAGGCTACCGGGGCTGCCAACACAAAACAGATCGCAACAATCCGGATATAAGCTTTATTAAACATTGCCAAAATTTCTCCCACCGTAGCTCCATGTACTTTCCTGATACCGATTTCTTTCTGGCGATATTGCGTTTCAAATACAACCAAGCCAAATACGCCTACCAAAGAGATGATTATAGCCAACAGGCTAAACATGGTTATCATGCTGCGCAGATTCTCTTCACGATGGTATAAGTTATTAAACAGTGTATCGTAAAATTCGATGTTGAATGGAAAAGACGGATCTATGGAAGCCACCGTTTCACGGATATGCTCTACGGCTGCCTGCACATCGGTGCCAGCTTTCAGGCGAATATAAGAAACAGGTAAACTATAATCTTTCGTCACCATGAATCCTATATTATTCTCACCCTGACGGAGAGAAGTAAATTTTACATTTCCTGTAAAACCGACAATACGTCCCACACGGTCGCCCCAACCGCCAAACAAATCGCCGGCATCCATATCCATGCTTTTACGAGCTGTTTCATTAAAGATATAGAACATGTCTTCCGACTGTGCGTCCGAACGTTGGAAATTTCGTCCTTCGGTAACAGGTATTCCCATTGTCGATAAGAAATTATCAGAAACGACTAACTGAAAATATTGGAATTGTTTTTCCTTATACTTACTACCATTGGTACTATAACCATCCCTGGAACCAAGTTTTTGCATTGAGAATGCTACATCTTCAATACCGGGATAATCTTTTAAGCGATTCACATACGTTTCATGATGTTCATCATACAACTGTCCACCTATATCTACTATGGCAATCTGGTCTTTATCAAACCCTAATGAGAAACCTCTCATGTAATTATTTTGTAAACGCATAAAACAGGCACTGATAATCAGCATGATGGAAACGACAAATTGGATACCTATTAATGTTGTACGCAATTTACGCCCCGATGTCGATAGCCCGAAACTACCTTTCAAAACCAATGCCGGAGGAAAAGAAGTTATGTAATAAGCCGGATAAACTCCTGCTATGACCCCGGTAAACAGTGCTATTACAGCCGAAAGCAAAAGAACGGGAAGATTACCGGAAAGACTCAAATCTGCTTCGATAAATGGCAAAGAAGCGGTTTGATTGAGTGCCCATACAATAAAAAGACTAATCAACCAGCTCAACATACATATAATAACAGCCTCCACAAGCAGAGACCCACGAAGCACGTTATCCGAACTGCCCAATACTTTTTGGGTATTGATACTCTTTATACGCAAAGGGGTCAGTGCCGTACTGAAATTCATAAAGTTGATGGCGGCAACTACAATAATCAGAATGGCAATCCACAATAGAAGCATTGCTACTTCAGAGTCGCCACTCCGGAAAATATTGCCATCATGGTCTTCATTCAAATAATAGATATCGGTCAGCGGAACCAGTTTTATTTTCTGATTGGGACGATCTATTTTTGAAAAATCAAAATGTCGATTAAAATTATCGGTTACACTCTGTGCGGATGAGGCATCATCCAGTAAGAGGAAGCAGTAATAATTGCTTGCTCCAAAGTTAGTAAGAGCAAACTCATGGTCTATGGCTGAGTAGATAATATTACGTAACTGAGTGTTTCCCGGAAAATCACGGTAAACGGCACCGACTGTCAAATCCGTTCTCTCCTTCGACCAGATATCTTCTTCGGCATGTATCGACTTACCGACAGCCGGCTGGTTACCAAACAATTTATGAGCCAGACTCTGTGGAATAATCACTTTGTCCGGTTCATGCAAACAGTTCGCATCACCCTCAACTATAGGAATATCGAACACTTTCGTAAAATCCGGGTGACAAGTCTGTATAGTCTCCCTGAATCCCCGTTTCTCTCCATTCTCCGTTACAGAGAAATAGACAGGCGCTATAAAAGGATTGATAAGTGTCCCCGCTTCGATATGTGGCGACGACTGGATGGCAGCCTCAATAAAAGCACGTGGCAAAATAGTCGAGAAAGTACCCGGTTCAACCAAATCCATCCGGTATATTCTTTCGGAAGTCGAGTAACAACGGTCAAAATTCCGCTCAAAGTTAATCTGAACCAGAATAATGGTAAAAGCGGCAAATGCAACCGACAATCCTGCGATATTCAACAGCGTCGCCATTTTGAACCGCCTCAGCACACTTAGGAAATTACGAATGATTGTTTTCATATATTTTATCTGTTTCAAGAAACATACAACTAAATCCAACCTTTGAAAAACAAAGCTATACCTTTCTTAATTCAAATAGTGTGCCAATACACTTAACAGACTAAAAATAAACCAAATAAAAACACATCATACAACAAGCAGTGTCTAAAAATTAGACACTGCTGTACAAATTTTAGACACAAAACTTATGTGCCTGAGATATTCCCGGATTCTACTTCACTTCCACATTTTTCCCTTCGGTATTTGCCCGTACCAAATGGTCGTACATAGCTTCACAATAAACCGGAGGCAGATAGAAACGGCCCGGATATACCGCACAAAGATTAATCTTTACGGTTACCTGCTTACCTGCCGGCAGACGGTCGATGTAACTATACACCCTGTCATCCCGGATATCCTGATAACTTACGCCTACAGCTTTGGTATCTGTCGCTCCTTCATTCAGGAAGCGGGTATTCAAAATTTCCCAACCAGCCGGGAAGATTTCCGTAAGAGCCAGATTCTCATAAGTTCGCGGAGATGGATTCATAACTGTTATAACAGCCATGAAATTCGTTCCCTGGGGCAAGTCCGCTACATCTACCGGACGACCGGACTGGTCCATATAGCTAACGGCCAACGATAATCCATTGGAATAAGCCTTTTCTTCACCTTGTGCCGGAATACCTTCGGTAATAACACGGGCGAACAAAGTCGATTTACCTGTATTCTTTATTTCAAGAGATGCGGATGAAGCCGCTTTGGAAAGTAAATTCCCCGTCCATACGTTTTTAGCTGTGGTTATCTTTTCCGATTTATTACCACAAGTATACGAGAAATCCATATCTCCTGCTACCTTATATTTATGCACATAATCAGAAAGCCCTACCAATGCAAAAGCGGTAGTCTGGGTACTCATCCAATCATCTGAAGAAAGCGCTTTAGACAAATCATTTGCCAGAATAGCTGCCTCCTTGCCATTATTTAACAGACAAAGTGTTATTAAGCGGATAGCCTGATCGCGGGTATTGCTACCAAAGGTTTCGTCATATCCGGAATAATCCGTCTTCAAAGCCGTAGTCTTCTCTATTAATGCATTTGACACATCAGGACGTCCGACTAACGCATAACCGGCAGCCAGCAACCAGCGGCTCATCGGAGCTAACGACTTGGTTTCTTTCAGACGGTTCATTGCTCCTACTTCCGGAGAACCGGCCTTTGCCAGAACAAACAGACGGTAAGCCTGCGTCATTTCCTCCGAACGGGAGTAATACGACTGAACAGGTTTCCAGTCGCGGGCCACCCGGCGTAAATTATTCAATACATTCCGTTTCATAGCATCCGGAATTAAATATCCTTTCGCTTCCGCCGATAATAAGAAATGAGTAGCATACACGGTTCCCCAGGCATTGCTGCTCGTACCTCCCGGCCAATAAGAAAAAGCTCCGTCTACAGTTTGATAAGAACGAAGGCGGCGTATCACCTCTTTCACAGCATCTTCCGTAGACAGTTCCTGTTCTTTTGTCAACGCTGCAAATTCTTTCAAATAAAGTTGCGGGAAACCTTTGGATGTGATCTGTTCCACACAACCATGCGGATATCCCAACAAATAGGACAGACGGGTAGATAGATTAATCGGTTCCACATCCGACATTTCCAAAGTCAGGGAATTTGTACCGTCCAGCCCCGGCATTCTAACCGTTTCTTTCCAGGACTTGCCCGGTTCCAACGTTACCGGCATAACCTTCACTTGCGGACGGCTCACACTACGAATTTCGATATCCGTTTCATATACGGACTTTTCCCCTTTTCCCGTAGCAGTAATCGTAACCTTTCCCGCACCGGGTTTATCTTTTACGCGAATACGGAACAAGGCTTCTTTATCCCCTTTGGTTTGGAAATTCAATTCCTGGTTCGCACTTCCTACTACTTCCATATTAGAGGAGCAGGCAATAGAAACCTGTACATCTCCTATTCCTTCTTCTGTCGCAAATACAGTAGCTGGCACCACCATTTCTTCACCAATACCAATTACACGCGGCAACGTACCCAGCAACATTACCGGTTTACGGACAAACACGGACTTATCAGCATCTCCGTAAGCGCTGCCATTACCGGCAACCACCATTACCCTCACCCTGCCATTATAGTTCGGCATCTGATAAGAATGGCGTTTCTTTTCTCCTTTCTTCAAAAGGAACGGACCATCGAACTGCACAACCGGCTTGAAGCGGTTCACTATCGCTTTCGGCCCTCTGTTCAATGCTTCATCGCCACCGATGCTAAACATTTGTTCTATACGTCCGCCATAAGCACCCAATACATAATTATATAAATCCCATGTACTAACCCCTAATGCTTCACGGGCATTGAACGCTTTCCAGGGGTCAGGAGTCTGGAAGCGGGTTAAATCCAACAAACCTTCATCTACGATAGCAAGCGTATAAGCCATCTCTTTTCCGTTTTTTTCGGAAACGGTCACCTCATACTTGCTTTCCGGCTTAATCTCATCCGCCATCCGGATAACCGGGGTAAGACGGCTCTCCGGAGATGTTACGGTAAACGGCACCACCCCGTACATACGGATTGGAAGGTCGTTCTTCGTCATCCCATGCGGTTGCAATAAAGTAATGTAAACATAGGCATTCGGCTGCATGTCCGGAGTTGCTTTTATCTTCACAGTCGTTTCCTGGTCATTGCAGTTATATTCATTCAAAGAAAGCAGACGGGTTCCGTTCTCTATACTTATAATAGCCCGGCTTCCCTTTGTCGACGGGAAGGTAACGACAATGTTTTCGCCCGGAGCATAATTATCCTTGTCCGTTTTAAACATCAACATATTTGCAGAAGAAGAGCCATTGGCATCACGACGTCCTTCGCTATCCGGCCAGTCAAAATAACTCACAATACCGGAAGAGTGATTCGTACCTTTATCTTTTACGGAAATAAAGTAAGAACCCCAATCGTCTGCATCGAACATCAGCGGGAATGTAGTCAAACCGTTTTCTCCGGTACGGACTGTAAATTCCTTAATGGGTTTATTATAAGAGTCTGAAACGTAGTTTGCCAACATACTGTTATCCGAACTCCACCACCAATACCAGTATATTTTATAGACTTTTACCTCGATTTCCGTATTGGCAACTGGTTGTCCCTTATAATCTACAGAAGCTACTTCATACGAATACGCCTTATCCGTATTTAACTGCTTCTTCCCTACTTGGGGAGAATGAATACCCGCATACCGCTTATAAGGAGAATACAACATCCGGCTGGCATTGATACTGAAATCGCCGGATTCTTCGAATACACGGGTAACAAAATTTGCCAGCAACATGCCCGGCGCCGATGAACCTACTTCAAACCGTGCCTTTACTGTTGCATCCCCTATTTCATTTGTCGTTCCGGAAATCAGTTTACTTTCTTCCGTATTAAAAACTTTGGAAGGGTCATCAAAACAGAAATTCTTAAACCCGTCGAATGTTGTGGTTGTAGAGATAAATGTACCTTGGATATCATATTTCAGGTTACGTGCCACAGCCCCTTGCAACCAAGCCACATGCAAATCGGCATCCAGAGGTTCACCACGAAGCAGCACCTTCTCCGGCATGGAAAGATTTATTTTCAAACGGTTCGGTTTAATTGTTTCGATACGCAGGCGTTTGCTGAAACTTACTCCGCCTACGTTTACATTTACATTCCATGCACCTGTCGGAGCATCCGGTTCCGTAGGCATATCAAAGGTATATAATCCCAGTTCGCTCTGTGTTTGTGTTTTACGCAGATAAAGCTGATTCAACGGATTATACAATTCCATTACCACCGGATGATTCGCCGGCAACTTGCCTGAACGGTCATTCAGCATAAAACTGAGATGGAGCGTATCTCCCGGCCGCCATACGCCCCGGTCGCCATAAATAAAACCTTTGATGCCTTTCTGTACGACTTCACCTGAAACATCAAAAGAGCTGAGTGAAAGAGCCGAACCTCCATCTACCCGCAGATAAGAACGCTCTACGCCACGGGAGGCAATCACGTAAAAAGGTTTTCCGTTTTTCAAAGGTAATGTTACCTGTCCTTTATCGTTTGTCAACCCGGAACCTAACTGCTGGTTTTGATAGTTATAAGCTACCACCCTTACATTCCTTTCCGGTTCCGTATTCAACAGATTATGTACCAGAACTGTCATTTCGTTATCTTCCCCAGACATAGCCATCAATCCCAGATTCGTTGCCAGCACATTCTTTCCTGTTGAAATATTGAAATAGTAGCTATTGGAGCAAGGATCATTCCGTTCCATATAGTTATAATCCGACCAATCCAGGCCGCTATTATAAAAATAGCCCCCCTCATCGAAGCGGCTGCTCTCTTCACGGAACTTAATTTCATCTTCTGCCAGTATTTGTTCTTTGGATGGTTTTTCCTGTCCCTCACAAGGATAAGCCGACAAGTCTCTATCGGAAGAAAGTTCCACACGGTAAATAGCCCCCGGTTCGAGGTCTATCAACTGTTTTAAATCGATGGCATAAGTATTCCATTTCGATAAATCCTGTGTAGCATCGTCATCCAGGAAAATCGTTTTCCGGGCAACCAAACGCCCTACACGAATCAGATCACTTTGTCCGTCCAAATCGTTTGTCTGCAAAAACTGACCGATATTCTGTTCCAATATTTTGATAACACGGACTACCACACCCCGCAAATATACAGCCTGGAATGGGACGAGCAACTGAGTGGACTGAGGTATTATCACCCCTTCCCCCGTAAAACGGACAGCCGGTAAATCCTTATTTACCTCTATTTGTTTTACCACATTATCTTTCAATACCAGCCCGCTTTTACTACGTATATTTTTAGACAAATGGATGTTCATGGCTCCGGTACGTTGGGCATCCGGATACAACCGGAGCTTATTCCCGTTTACATTTACAGATCCGGACTTATTCCCGCTAATGTAGGCAAGCCCCTCCATATCCTGTGCCGCATCCAGCAGCTTGGTAAAAGTAACCTCAACAAAACGTTCCGGTTCCGCTACATATTGTATGTCATATACACTGAAATCATTCATACCGGGAATATCTACCGAAAAAAGTTCTCCTTCGGGCACACGCTGCTTATTTTGTGCTATAGATACGGCAAAAGGACGGGCGCCATCCGCTCCCGCCTGTATATTTTGTAAAGTTACCTGATGCTTCTTGCCATCCTGGCTATGCTCCCAGGTTGCATCGGCTTTTTCTGAAAAACGGATTAATGATTCTACGGTTTCCGGCGTTTCCTTGTCAGAGGTAAAAAGAGAACAGACAACATCATATCCGTTTTCATTCTTCTTATTGACATCCATTGCATACAAGTTACCCCGTACTAATAAAGGCAATGTAGAGAAACTGTATGAGAAATCCTTTTCCTTTCCTTCCACATCAAACCACTTGGAAAGGTCAGCACTTACTTTATAAGTGGTATTCCGGTCAAGTGCCTTCGTCGGTTTGAACTTTATGGTACGGCTATTCTCAAAAGAAAATTTACCGGGCACTTCTGGCTTAATTTTGATAAGCTTGTCCAAGTCTGTTTCTTTTATCTTCTCAGCCGGGATTTCCTGGTTAAAAATAAGGTAGACGGGAGTATATCTTGAAATTTTCCCGGAAGTGAAGGCTTCCACATAAGGATTGAACATTAATTCTTCATCCCCTCCACTGCTGGAATTGCATCCGGTAAACAATGATATCAGGTAAAATGAGCACAACAAATACAAATACTTCTTCATAGAATCCATTAATTTACGGTTACTATACTTTTAAAACAGTTAGTCCACGAATATAAGTATTTAATTTTACATTTTTCACAAATGATACAAAGGAAAATACTATCTTTGTATAAACCGAATAAGAAGATTACCTATGGCAACTAATGCATTACAAAAAGCAGAAATCATATTTCCGCCATTCTGACCTTTTTAAAAAATATGTATCACATTCGAATATCTATAAAATTAACCTCAAGAAGGAAGAAAACCCTGATAGCTTTTCTTCTATCCATATTGATTTTATGGGGATGTATGTACATATGGGTGCCTCAAAAGTTATTCCGGGCACCTTATTCCACATTACTTTATTCGTCTGAAGGAAACCTGCTGGGAGCGCGTATCGCCCCGGACGGACAATGGCGTTTTCCTGCAACGGATTCATTGCCGGAAAAATTTATAGACTGCCTGCTTACTTACGAAGACAAACGCTTCTACTGGCACCCCGGAATCGATATAGCAGCCATATCACGGGCATTCCGCCTAAATGCCAAGGCAGGGAAAGTTATCAGCGGCGGAAGTACCATTACGATGCAACTTGCCCGTATCGCCAGAGGGAACCGGGAACGCACCTTCTATGAGAAAGGCATTGAAATCTGCTGGGCGCTTTATCTGGAAAGTGTTTACAGTAAAAAAGAAATATTAAACCTGTATGCATCCCATGCCCCGTTCGGAGGGAATGTCATAGGCATTGAAACAGCCTCGTGGAGATATTTCGGGCGCAGTGCCGCAGACCTTTCATGGGCGGAAAGCGCAACGCTTGCAGTTCTTCCCAACTCTCCCGCCCTTATTCATCCGGGACGAAACAGGAAGCAACTGAAAGCCAAACGAGATAAACTGCTTGCCTCTTTAAAGCAAAGAGGTATTCTGGATGAAACGGAATACGAACTGGCCTGTATGGAACCCCTTCCCGAAGCTCCCGTCCCCCTACCGAATGATGCTCCTCACTTATTGGAGCGTCTGGCAGCCCAGGCACCGGGAACCCGCATATCCACTTCTGTACGGCAAATGTTACAACGGCAGACACAAGACATTGTAAACCGTTACGCCCTTGAATACAGTTCCAACCATATCCATAATATAGCGGCAATCATCGCCGATGTGGAAACAGGAGAAGTGCTTGCCTATGCCGGGAACGCGACTTTCAAAGCGGATGCCCGTAAGAGTAACCATGTCGACGTCATCACTTCTCCACGGAGCACAGGCAGTATCCTGAAACCATTTCTTTACGCAGCCATGTTGCAAAGCGGGCAAATACTTCCGAACACATTGGTATCCGATGTTCCGTTAAACATAAACGGATTTACCCCCCAGAATTACAACAAGACCTTTTACGGTGCGGTTCCTGCCCATCAGGCTATCGCACGTTCACTAAACGTGCCGCTTGTCAGGATGTTGTCCGAATATAATACCGGCCGCTTTATGTCCCTGCTCAAATCCTATGGGATGACCACTTTACGTTTTTCGGAAGACCATTACGGGGCAGCCCTTATTTTAGGAGGAGCAGAAGGAACCCTATGGGATATGTCCGGCATGTATGCATCCATGTCGCGCGTACTCTCCCATTACCGTAAATATAACGGCCGGTATAATCCAGCCGACATTCATCCACTAACCCCTTATCCTGTAAAAGAGGAGGAAGCTCCTATCCTGTCTCCTGCAGACAAGCGGCTAACGGATAAACCGTTGCTTTCTGCTGCCTCACTCTGGTTCACATACGAAGCCATGTCGGCCCTGAACCGTCCGGAAGAAGAAGCCGACTGGCAACAATTCAATTCGATGAAACAGGTAGCATGGAAAACTGGAACCAGCTACGGAGGACGCGATGCCTGGTCTATCGGCACCACGCCCCGCTACGTGGTTGGCGTATGGGTTGGCAACGCATCCGGAGAAGGACGTCCGGGCCTTACCGGTGTGGGAAGCGCGGCTCCGGTTATGTTCGACCTCTTTTCGCTGTTACCTGCCGGAAACTGGTTCGACGAACCTTTTGACGAAATGGAACCGATGGTAATCTGCCGCCTCAGCGGGCACAAAGCATCTCCTATCTGCGACCAAACTGATACATTATATATGCCGCGCACAGGCATTAATACACAAGTTTGCCCTTATCACCAATTAGTACATCTTTCGGCAGACGGCAAGTTCCGGGTAAACAGTTCCTGCGAATCGGTCGACCGTATGATAACCCGTCCCTGGTTTGTACTGCCCCCGTCGCAAGAATTCTATTACCGGAATTATCATATCGGCTACACCCCGCTCCCCCCTATCAAACCGGGATGCGAACAAACACAAAGCCACCAAATCGAACTGATTTATCCAGAACATAATGCAGTGCTCTATCTTCCCAAAGGCTTTTCCGGCCAACAGGAGAAGTTCATATTTAAAGCCGCACACGCACGTCCCGAGGCTGTTGTCTACTGGCACCTTGACGATACATATCTGGGAGAAACCAAAGACAGGCATCAGATAACCTGTTCCCCGGCACCGGGCAAACACATGCTTACGTTAATAGACAACTGGGGCAATCAAAGGAAGATTCTTTTTGAGGTAAAGTAAAACTTATCCGGAAACCGTTCGATAAGCAAAGAAAACACCAACCAATCCGAACCCTATAATCAAAAGCAAGGGACGGATATAACCCGAAGAAATATGTTGAGTTTTTGTTTCCGTAGAGACAGTTCCTGTCTGTTGCCGGGTATAATCCCCAGAAATAGAAGCCATCACTTTCCCTGTATCTGCAATTTGCCTGTATCTCCCGGTCTCTATAGTTGTAACAACCCTCGGAAACTGCCCTCCTGAACTGTCGGGAGGCGAATAAACCACTTGGCAAAGCCGGTAGACCATTGTGTCCGTCAAATGAAAATCCCGTTTTCCATGTAATGCCTGCAATACCTTTAACCCTGTCGTATCTGCATAAACCAACTGTTTCTGTTTATTAGTTTGCCTGTGAGACCCACATCCCTGTAGCAAAAAAGCAAAACAACATACATAAAACAAGACCTGCATCCGGTTCGCCCCTGACTTTTTCAACGACAAATGCAGGAAATTCCGCTTGCAATAGTATATCGCCTGGTCGAATACCAGCCCGGAAGAACGAAGAACCGTCAATAATCTTGCCAGATCCGGCGTATAACAGTCTGCCGCCTCTCCCCGGCAATGCTGGCTATTCACCACTCCTCCGGCAAGGCGATTCACTTTCCGGTTCCTGAATCCGCTCAATATGGCAATCGGCGCACCGTATAGCAGTCGTAGAGGTTCCAGCAGATGAATTGCCAAATGCCTCATTGCTTCACGTTCAGCTTCCGGCGGTTCATTGTCGATAGCCTGTTCTACCGCAATACGGCTGTAACTCATTTCTTCCAAACTAAAATGCTCGCTCAACATTATTTTTCCTTTCATATTACCCATTTATAAGATTCACCCTATACCTTTATTATTTACTCCCCCTTACTTTGAACCGGTACGTATAATCCACTCCGAAAAGCGCCCCGGCGAAGGTGCTGATTTCCCCGAAAGCCACCAGTACACTATGGTCGATCAGTCCCGGCGGATTTACCCAGAAACTACAGAAGAGAAGGACAATCCCACTCAATGTGAGCAGGATTGCCATGACTAACTGGACAGTCATCTTCTTCATTCCAAAGCTTTCCGGTAATTACAGTTCCGACGGTTTATCTCCATCACTACCTCCGGTGTCATCTCCGGATGCCGCCGGTAGGGCAACCTTCTCGAAGACTGCCTGCCCTTTTATCGTTCGCAATGCCTTGCCCGGGAAAAAACGGACTCGTGGTTCCCGTATCATATTCGGGTCAAAAACTTCGGCGCTCTCCGCACCTCCCGACCCTAAAGCTAAACGGAAATTACCCAACTCCCCTGCTTGTACGCGCCGCCCATGTTGTAAATGGCGAACCAATACAACATTCATACGGTCCAGAACCGCTTTTACTCCGGCGCTTCCTACTCCGCTACTGTCCGCCACTTCTTCTATAAATTCATCAAAAGTCACCAAATCACCGGATACAATCTGCGCATACAATTTTTGCGGAACCAGCTCACTGTCTTTACCTAAATTCTTTCTCACTACCAATCTGTACTTTACCGACATAATAATGTTTTTTAATTGTTATATATCCGTTATCGGACACAATACAAACATAATATGAATACGAACTATAAAACGCCATATAAAAGACACAATAAATACACACAACAATAATATACAATATATTACATATCAAGCAATCTTTTATATAGCAACAGGCATTCCAGCCTATAATTGCCATAATTACAGGATACACAAAAGATTACAATATATCTATTTATATTTTATTAATCGGTTTTCAAGACGAAAGATATCTTCTATAATTATAGTATGTGTCTGTAGCTTTATATGAGGAATTTATAAATGCTCGCATATTCTTTTTGTTCTGATGGAGTCATATGAACAAAAGAATCCCTTACATCCATGCTTTATTCTATATTTTTTTTATCTTTGTGAGATATAGAACCCAAGTAAGGTATATTCGTGAAATAACTGTTATTATGGACAAAAAGGACTTAGATATTGCTTACTTCATTTCGTTTTGTATCGAACAATATAAAACAAAATATGGTTTTTCAGGCAAAGAAGTAATGAGTTTGTTTGAGAAATATGATGTCTTGCAATATTTGTCGGACAACTTTGAAGTACTACATACCCAAAGCCGGCAATGGTTGATAGAAGAAATAGAGGATTATATCACAAAGGAAAAGGAGAAAACTCTATGAAATTATATCACGGTAGTTTAGAAACAGTAGAAAAACCGCAAATACGGCTTGCTATGAATAGAGAAATTACAGACAATAATCTTTATTTGCTATTACCCTCAAAAGTTAGTCTATTTGCACAGGTATATGTAAAAGAACACGGAGGTCCAATTATAGATGCAATACGAAAATTCTATCATTCTAACACCTATAAGAATTTAGAAAAAGAAAATACCAAATTATGGCATTATGGTGCTGTAGCTTTATATGAGGAATTTATAAATGAAAAACGGGTGGGAGGATAAAATAAGTATTACCTATACTCTGATTCGCTGAAAATTGTAAGGTACCCGCTTCATTCGCTTGCTCAGCTATTATTAAAGACCGGAAATCTACGGGGTACCCATTACAATAAAAAGCGAAAACTATCCGTTACGCCGGTTCATCCTGCTACATCTCATCGATATCATGAATTTTCAGGCGTGCAAAAAGGTCGAGCAATTCATCCGTATCCAGATTACAGAAACGGAGCTTATCGCCAAACGTGCTTAATTTGTATGGATTAGGAAAAACCAGTTCCAATACAAATGCGAGATGGTTATACGATGGCATGTACCCGCGTTTCTTTCCTTCCAGCAAAGAGATAAGCTTCGTCAGCATTTCACGTTCCTGCAACGGATATTGCAGCGTTCCCAATACGGTGTGTTCCAGTAAAAAATTCAAAGCATATTGCCAATCATGCTGGAACAGGCGGCGGAGGAACAGGCGGTAACGCACCCCGACCTTATCCCATTCACAAAATGCGGTCTCATAAGCAGCACGATAATAAAAGACACGCTCTTCTTTGGTTAATCTACTCAGTTTCGCTTCAAACCTGTGTACGGAAGGCGTTTCGCTCCCGAACAGTCGTTTTAAATCTATATACATTATTTTTGGAAGGAGGGGTTTGGTTTGCCCTCCTGCCTGCCATACCGGTTATCGCCTGGAAAAGGGCACATAACCGGTAACTAAAGGGTTAGACGAAGATATCTGTCAGATTGAAAATCCTGATACTCGCGAACAGCGGACAACAGATCCGCCGGGATGGATGATTCTTCGGTTAATGCCATAAAAAAATATTGTCGACCCGCTTCTCGGGTTATCCGTTTAAATAGATAAATGAACGGCTACGCCGTAATAGGTAAATAAGATCAGAAAGCAAAGTCACCGGTCAGGTCGCCGCACGAGGCGGCAATCAGACAGGTGACGGCTGCCGCCGAAGCAAGGCGCAGGCCTTGCCGGGTGATCCGTAAATAGTTGTTCTTGTCCATATCGCTTATAAATTTGTTTTCAGTTATAAGCGTTTCCCGGAAAGAGGGTGTCGGGGAGGGGATTATTTGAGATACTTCTTGTTCACGTCTTCCAGTACCTGCATCTGCTGAATGGCTATCCGGTTGAGCCGCACGAGCCTTTCGTGCTGCGGGGTGACTTCTGCCGGAATGAGGTTCTGCTTGATGGCATCGGTGTGAATGCGGTAGTTTATCTTCGACAGTTCGCGCTTCGCACTCCAGCCTATCTGGGCTTGCTCCTGCTCTTTGAGGAGCTGGAACTCCTTGACAACATACAATTCAAACTCTACAGATATCCAACTGGCAAACTTAAATGCGATGTCTTTGTGTGCAAAAGTTCCTCCATAACGACCGGATTTGGAAACAATACCGATAGCGGCTGTCGCTTCAATCCATTTCTGCGGAGAAAGTGTAAAGGCGTTTAAGCCGGTTTCTTTTCTAAACCTATCGAATTCGATAGGTTTAAAATCGGGATTGTACAAACTTTCCCAAATGCCAAGATACTCAATTGTATTACGATTACGCATCCAGTTTCCTATCACGATAAATGCGTCATCGGTCTTGTATTTAGCTATATCGGTTAAAGAAATATAGTCTTGTCCGTTTACCTTTACAAGGGTGACGCTTGTATTTTTTACGATTATTCTTGCCATTTCCCGCGTCCTTTCGTTTAAACACTGGCAAAGGCAGGTTTTTCCCTTCAAATCTTCCTTTATCTCCAACACAATCTTTCAAAGAACGCTCTTGTTTTCAATGCTTTTCGTTCGTATCGAGTAAGCCATTACCTAATCCATGACACCCTACCATAAAGGTGACAAGTTTTGTTTCACTATTTTGCGTAATTCTTCATCACTCGTGGTAACGGGAAAGTAATTACCTTTACAAACGAATATTTAGAGTTATGAAAACAAAGAGAAGCACCTTTAAAGTCCTGTTCTACGTGAAGAGAACAGCAGTTTATAGAGGAAGAGACGTATAGTCTTGACTCGGATTTTTAACCGCTAACGCCCAACTTCCCGCATATTGTCTTCAAAATAAAGTCTCATTGAATACCCAATCCAGTATTTAAAACCATCCGGTCTTTCCTTTTCTTCTAAATAATACATCGTTTCATTGTCAATCCAATAGGCTCCCTCTATTATTGTCCCATCTGCAAAAGGGTGTGAAGTCCACTTATCTCCTTTCTTTATTTCCAGATAATACCTCGTCCCGTCGGCTTCAAATGACCCGAAGCGATAGTTGCCGGATGGGGAATAAACAAACGTAGAGGGATTGACGAAGATTTCTTCCAAAGTTTCCAGATCATACGCACTTACAAAACCATGCCCGCCAGATTCTATCACATAATTCAATTCGGGACAATATTCATAGGCTTCATTTTCTCTCTCGAAAACAAGACTATCATTTTCTCTCTTCACATACTGACCAAAGATATTTGAATTGAGAAGTTTTTCGCTCCGCATTAATACTTCGAGAAATTTATCTTCCGCCTCCCGATCATAATATATTTTACACGGGCACTTTTTCACTTTACTATAATCGTAAACCCCGATATCCAAGGCTTTTCGTTCGATTCGAAGCTGTTTCTCTCGTGTTGAGGGCGAAACCGAGAACAAAGGAAACAATAGCCCCAACATGAATGCTGTTATTTTCATCGCGCTATTTCTTTTAAGGTGAACTTTTTGTTGTCTTTCCCCCGGGTATAACAGACCTTGATAATATTTGAACCCTGAATCGTGACGACATACACCCCGTTTACCTTCTCCCTGTACATTTCATTGTAGAATAATTGTCGTGTGGCAGGGCGTCCCTCTTCGCCTTGTTCTACAATTTCCGAGCGGTCTAAATAAATGGGTATTCGTTCTTTCTGACCTTCATATAGCACGAAGCCGCCAGCCATGTCTTCATCGTAAATAGCCAGCCGCAATTGGAAATTCTTCTTTAGTCCGACAGATTCCTGTTCGACATCCATATAATACTCGTAACAATCTTCTTCTTCAAAAACGAGATTTCCTTCCTCGTCCACGCACACCGATGTTTCGCCAGTTTCTTCATCTTCAATCCTTTCCGCGGTTAAACAATGTCGTTCCAAGAGTATCATTCGAAAACCGACAACTTTATACGTCTCTAACGTCATGTTCGCACCGGCATAACTCCGGTTTCTCGTGGTAATTGTTTTTGATTCGGGATAGAATTCCATGTTTGTACCGCCGAACTCGCTTTCGAAAAAGGTTTTGGTTTCAGGATTGTATAAAAAATAACCAAAATATATGTTATCCAGCGTTCCTGAACCTTGAAATAACGAGAAATCATCGTACCCGTCAAAATTATAATCATCAACGTACAACTGATCATTCCATACACTATCATAGCCTTCCAGGACTATTTCTTCCTGTACAAGTCGTCGGTTCGTTTTATCCAACACCTGCACGTACCGCCCTTCACTAAAATAATCGCCTTTTTCTTGCGACGTGATTAATTGTACAACGTAATTCCCGATTTCGACTTCATCAACAATTTTATCTTGCCATTCCCCCTTATCGAAATCTGCGTCCGTGCGAAACTCGGTGAAACGCGGTAACTTGAGATTTTCTTGCGCGTGTAGCCCGGGTAAAAACAAAGGGGTCAACATGCCCAACAAGGATAATACAATATCTTTCATATCTGGGATTTATTTTTACGTGATTACTTTTATCATGAAACACTCCTTTCAGCATCTTGATATTGTCTCGCTATTCGTTGTTCGGGCACGGTGTTAAAGTTGTATAGAACGACCGTGAAGAACCATTCGGCAGGCTTCACGATAATCCGATAGCTTTTTCCAGTTTCACCACCGCCACCTTCTCGTAATTGTCCTGTAAGAACAGCCGGAACACATTTTTATATATTTCAGCCTTATTCGTTTTCATATCAGCGCGAATTCAAATGCAATGTCCTTGTGCGCATAAGTGCCGCCATAACGTCCGGTTTTTGCCTGAATATCGATGGCATGGGTTTTCTCCACATATTCTTTCACACTGATTTTGAAACTGTTTAATCCTAACTGATTTCTAATTGTGGCGAATTCGCCATAATTAAAATCCGGATTATACAAACGCTCCCAGACACCGAGATATTCGAGTGTATTCCGGTTTCTCAACCAATCGGATATGAAGAAATCACCGTCTTTGGCTTTCAGCATATCAGTGATACAGATATAATCTTCGTTGTTGATAGACACTACGTGAATGTCAGTAGCCAGTACTGTTATCTTTGCCATTTCGTCTCCTTTCGTTTAAACATCGGCAAAGGTAGGCTTTTCCCTTCAAATCTTCCTTTATCTCCAACACAATCTTTCAAAGAACGCTCTTGTTTTCAATGCTTTTCGTTCGTATCGAGTAAGCCCGGGAACTTTCACCCCAAGCTCCTCACAGGCAGGGTCGGCAGGTGGCGCATTGGTTTTGTTACCAACCATGTTTCCACCCACCGCAAGCAGATAGCGGAAGATCTACTTCCATCTCTAATGTAGTTACGCACACCTAAAAAGCAAAAAGGGGACGGACACGATAGGCACTGTCCTTATCGCCGCTGCCGCTGTAGCCGCCGCCGAAGGACACGCCCCACGCCGACCAAAAGATGTCCTTCTCCGTACTCGACCAGTAGAAGTCGTCGCCGAAAATGGTCCCACCGACTTTTGCAAGCTGGGCATTCAGCATGTCTTTTCCTGCTGTACTTCGGTCATCACTGCCTTGCCCCCAACACACGTATTTCAACTCATTGACAGAAGGCCAGTACCAACCGCTACTATTTGCCGGAGCAGGATGGGCAGCAGCATACTCCTGAAGGGCATCGATGGGTAAAACACGATAGCTATTACTTGTACTTACCCTGGAGCCATACATTCCGGCATTATAATCCGTCAAGGCAAGCGTATTGGAATAGCCACACCATTTGTCGCTTGCCTGCAAATTGACTTTATCTTTATAAGGATTACCGTCTTTATTTACCCAATAGGTTGTGATCGTTTCGTAATCGGTACTCCAATACATTGTACCGTTACCGGCATCATGCAGGGCTACCGCCAAACCATGATTACAACCGGGATGTTTCTCCTTCAGCAAAGGGTCGTCATTGTAGGCCTCACTACCTGCCCAATACACAATACCGACAGGAGAACTTTCCGCATATCCGGCAGCATAAGGCAAAGTCGTTCCGTCAGCGTAATAAACCGCACCGGGGGCAAGTGTATATGCAATGGCTTCGGGAACAACCCGCTGATACTTTCCTTCCTGACCGGCTTTCACATTTGCCGAACCTGCTTTTTTGTCATCATTATACAAATAGTAATAACGGACAGACTTATTGGCTGATAACACAGACTCGGGAAGCAACAGGCGCATCTCTTTGGTGTCGCTCTGCCAGGGAACGTACACTTTGTCGTCAATGGTGAAACTTCCGGTGGAGGCGTGCTCCGAAACCCATAAATACGTCTGTCCATTAACCTCAAACGTGTTTTGAGGTGCAAGCGCCAGCAAAGTCATGACGTGTCGCAAGGTAACTTTTAAAACATTATGGGCTTGGTTGAATGTACCACTGCCAATCATTAAATCGGATGCGGTATAATCGGCATAATTACGTTGGTCGGCCTTGGGGACGAAAACGGCCTTTATTTCATCCGCCGTCTTTTTGCCATTCATCGTTTCGCTGTATGGATAGTAAACAAGGTAGTTATAACTTGCATCATAAGTTATATCCAAATTACCGGCTGCATCCGTCCATTTGCCGCCGTCGAAGGTGAAGGGTTTATTGTCTATCACTAACTCGCCGCTACTGCCAGTCACTATCAGTCCCAACTTGTCACCGTTGGTAAACACGGTTTGATAACCGTTCTCGACCGCACGGGTTGCAGTTCCGGGTTCTACGGAAAGGAAACCACCGTCGGACACTTCGATACTGAACGTACCTGCCTGCTGCATCATGGGGGCAGTTTCTTCTTCCGAACAAGCAGTCAGAAGAAACAGAAATAGAATGCTATATATGTAATGTACTGATTTCATTGTCGTATTTTCTTTAGTAGTGCAAAAAAGCGCGAACATCAAGAGTCGCGTCATTAGAATTGTCTCCTTCTCCCGTTGAAAGATCAACCCAAGACTGATAACCGGCACCAGTATTATCACTTGTCCAAACCTTACCCAGAGAAGTTCCACCGGCTTTTGCTATTGCAGCGGCAACCTTACCGTCTGGACTGTTGGCGTTGGAAAGATCGTGACATGTACCTCTATCCGGTAAATACCAATTCTTGTTTTTCACTTTAGGCTGATATGCATTGATTTTGTTATTCATTTCACTATTAGTATATCCGCTTCTCCAATAGACTCTTCCTGCATTATGAAGTGCCACAGCATTGTATTGACTATAAAATACACCGGCACATGTCTTCAGGTACAATGTCTCATGTGAGAATGTCCCGTCCTCATAAAGGAAATCGCCTACTTGCGGAGCTGCTGGCCGGTTATATAATACGGTAGCTACATCAATTCGCACATCAGAATGAACATCGGACAAGGTATATCGATATGTATATGTATCGTTCTCACAGATACACTCAAAATTGTTCTTTACGATTCCCTCCATCTGAACACCAGTCACTTCATAACCGCTACCGGTCTTAAAGGTGAGGACAGGGTTCTCGGTGGCATTAAACGCATATTGGAAGGACCGGCTGCTTTCTGTAACCTTTTCTTGCGTTGTATTCGTAATGGCAACATCCGTCAGGTTTTCAGTTACAACGGTGATGGTATAAGAAGGATTTGTATCATTCGTACCCGTCACCTCGCCCATGCTTTGCCAGCCGTCGGCAGAGACAAGTATTCCGCTTTTGTGCACCGTGATGGTGTAATTATATGCTTTTCCGGCTTCGGTATCTGCATCACCGCTTTGTGGAGTATAATAATAGGTATTGCTGCCTATGGTGACGCTGATAAATTTCTCTCCGCCGGGGAAAGGGGATTGAGGTATCAAAAGGGCGGAATAACTGCTGCCGGATTGGTAAGCCGTTATCCAGCTGTTATTACTGGGCTTAGTGATAGTACCGGCAGCACAGTCCACTGTGGCAGTGGTGTAGCCGTAGAATTTTACGGCAGCACCGTTCAAGTCGCTGCTCGTCAGTCCACCGCCTGCTTGCAGGGTGGCGGTGACTTTTGCCATACGATGCCCGAAGTTCAGGGTGGCGGTGGTATTGAAGGGAACCTCTTTTTGAGGAGAATACAGGAAATCCAGCTTTGCATAATTATCACTTTGGCTCTGGTCGGCAATATTTGTAAGACTGAAATTCATCGGATACCAGGCGGCGACGTTTACACTGTTTTTGTCCTGCCAATAAAAACCGTCTGCGCAGGTCAAGGTGCCGTTACTGGCAGCGGTATAGGTTTTAGAATCGCTGCCTACTTGTATGTTTACTTCTTCGCCGCCTGCCCATTGGCTGCTGTTGTCCGTGGTGGCGCGGGTGGCGGTCAGCCCGTCCACGCTGGCGGTAAACGTCATGGGGTATTTACCGTCCGGCAACGTGGTGCCGTCGTCATCGGTCAAGTCGCTGCACGAGGCGGCGAGCAGGCAGACGAAGCCGGCCACCGCTAAATTTCTAAGTGGATTTGATTTGTTCATCGTATCATTTTTCCTTTTATTATCACTGTGTGCCATCGGCAGCGGCGAAGCTGCCGGTTACCACCTCTATGGGTTGCATCCTCCGTACCTTACGCTTTTATACGGGATGGCTGATTTTCGTACCCGCCTTATGGCTGTACCCTAATCCATTTCGGCATCGCCGGTCTTTACTTCGGATGTCCAGTCCTCTATCTTTGAAGTAACACTCAGCCCGCTTTGGTTCACCGTAATCTTATAGGTATATTTCTTTCCGCTTTCAAGGGACAGACCACCGACATCGGGAATCTTGTAGCTGAATACGGCATTGTCGGCAAGTGTCACTTGGATAAATGGGGTATTCTGGCTTATGGTCTGCTTCGGAAGGATAACCGCTTCACCATAGTCGGTGTTAGCGTCGAGATTGTCTGTTGTTACCGTGCGAATGGTAATTGGAGTAGCAGCATTGCTTGCTGCCGTGAGAGCTATCATACTTGCACGAGCCGGTTGGTCGGTCATAGTTGCGCTTTTGTCCGGTGTGAAGTCCGCTTTCAACTTTGTCCCTACAATCTTCACGGTAGCACCCCTCAGGTCCGGGCCACCGTTGCCCGATTTCAGTGCCACCTCTACTTTAGAAAGCATGTGGTAGAAGTCCAACGGCACCGCACTGCTGCTACGGGTTACACCCGTCCGGACGGCATAGAGCAGGTCGGACTTGGCATACATATCCGTATTTGACTGGTCGGCTTCTACCGAATGTATGATAGATGTAGGGAACAGGGTGGTATTTTCCGTAAATGCAGCCTCTTTAAAATTCCCGTGCAGGGCATAAAAATCCAGTGTACCGCCGTCGGTGGGATAATATTGGGAGCTGCCTGTCAAGTTGCCATCACCGCCGGCCACAAGCGTCCATGCCTCTATATAATCCGGCGTAGAAGGGGTCTTGTCCGCCCATACGTAAACCGTTTCACCGCTCTGTATCTGCTCCGCCTGCGTGTTGGCGCGTGTCTGTGCCGTCACCCCGCTCGTGAGGCATATCTCCCCGTTCCGGTTGTCCGCCGGTTCGTTCCCGTCGTTGCTGCAACCTGCCAGTATCATCGTGGCGGCTGCCATTGTCATAAATAATTTCGCTTTCATTTTTAATTTTTTGTTTATATTACAATACATACGTTTTGGCTCTCATTTATCGAGACTGCTCCCGCTCGACCGGACTATTCGGCATTGCCCGTTTCACCACCGCCGTTGCCCGGTGTCCAGTCCGTCACGCTGGAAGTGACTTCCACGGCAGTCTTGCCGATGGTGATGGCGTACACATATTTGTTGCCTGCAGTAAATTGCTGTGATTGGGCGGCTTTGTTGATCGCCCATGTAAAAGAGGTGCCGTTTTTCAGGTGAAAACCGAATAGCATGTTTCCGGTGCTGCTGTTGGGCAGTACGATACCTTCGGATTTTGTTCCTTTGGCATCTGTCAGCAGTTCGATGGTCGTGGCGGCATTGCCTTCCGTGCCGACGGCGACGTCACCGCCTTTCACTACATCATATGTCGCTTGGGTTTTCTGGTTGGTAATGGAAACCCCCAGCCCTTCCATATCACCGGCAGATAGCGATGTGCCGTCCGGCTTGATAACCAGGTACAGTTTCACCAACTTGTGCCGGAACTCAAACTGCACGCCCGGATTGTCCTTCGTCTTGCCCGTTGCCTTGCCGCTCCCCATCAGGTCGATGTCCTTCTGTACCGACTGCCTGCCCACATCCACCGTATAGAGGTTGCTCTCCGGCAGCGTGCGGTAGGGGTAATAGCTGATGAAATCCCGCGCCGAACCGTCCACCGGGAAATAAACGGTTTGTCCGGCAGCAGCGGCAAAATCCCCCCTTTTACCTGTCGAGGCCGTGGTGTACTCCCGGTTGCCGGCTTCCACGGTTTCGCCGTCCAGCATATAGATGCCGATGGCATCGCCCGTCTCCCATGTTTCGTCATGCGCACGGGTCTGTACATCTATCCCGCTGCTCACCTCGAGGGCTACGCGCCCGTCCTTTCCCGGCATTGTCCCGTCCTCTTCCCCGGTGCATCCCGTCAATAGGGAGACGGCGGCACAGAGGGCCATGCCATGCAGCACACACGGTAATATGCCCATACTAAATTTCCTTTCCTTCATATTCTCTTGCCCTTTTTGGTTTTTAATTTCAATCGACCTTAATCTCCCCGTTGTCCACCACGTTCCATCCGCTGATCGCTCCGCTCATGCCTGCCTCTTTGGGCAGTTCCAACGTGGCATCCAGTTCCAGCGGTTCCACGTCCGTTCCGTTAAAATTCTTCAGGGCGTCGGTCAGGTCGCTTGTGAAGGTCTGCACATAGCCGTCCGTCCGTGTAATGACGAATGTCAGTACTTGCCTTTCTCCACCCGCCGTCCCCAGCATCCGCACCGTGGCAGCCAGTACCGGCTGTCCGGCGGCACGTGTCCTTCCGGCATCTGTCCCGATGGCAAAAACGGGAGCCACTGTTTTTCCTCCGGTTGCCACCAGCGTCCCGCGGACAAGGTCGATGGAAGGTGCGATGCCCGTCAGGGTGGCGGTTGTTCCTTCGATACGGGTTTCGTCACCGGGTTCCAGTGCCAGTACCAGTGTCAACGTGCGGGTATATTGCTGCATGGGAACAGTTACTTTTACCGTATCGTCCTGCACGACTACCGGCGTTTCGGCTGCCGCGAACAGATAGCCCGGCAACGGTTCCAGCGTGCCGTCCGTCCGTGTGTCCACCGTGGCTACATCCCCGTCAATGGTAATCCCATCTGTCCGGTGATACACCAGCAAGTCTTGCTTGCCGGGAGGGAACAAGGCATCGAAAGCGTTCGTTTCCCCGCTGACGGTCTGCTCTTGTGCGCCGATACGCAGGACATAGCTGTCCGGCAGCACGGCGTCCGACGAGCGTCCCGTCCAGTCGGTAGTTACTTCCACTGCACCCTTGCCGGGGTGCGGGGTGTTAGAAAGGCCATCTTTCACACAACCGCCGAATGAGTAGGTTATGGCAACAACAACCAGCACCCTGTACATACCGGACATTTTTATTTCCCGGAGGCCCCGGGCTCTTTTATGAATGATTGTTTTTTTCATGCTTCTTCTTTTTGCATTCTTCATTAAAAAGGCTTCCATACCAATGTCACACCCAGTTGGTTGATACCCCAGTAATTCTTTGTTTCATTGCCTTGCCGTACCCGGACACCCTCTGTCACCCGGTATTTGTCATATTCAGCACGGGTATAGCCGATACCTGCATGGAAATCCAACGACAGTGCCCGGTTCAGTTCCAGCAGATAGCCGCCTGTGATACCACCGCCCTGATAATCGCCCTGTTTGCCTGTGCCGCCGAGCTTGTAATTTAAATTACCTATATGGTACATTGCCCCCAGATACCCCCGTTTCTCCTTACCTATATAATAGCGTACTTCGGGCGATACCTTCCACAGGGCATACCGGCGGTTCTTGTCATCCCAACTCCACGATGTCCACGAGCCATTCACGAGGATACCCACATACCGGTTGATACGCCATTCCACTCCCAGGTCGGGAGTAAGCGTTGCCCAACGCAGCAAGTTTGTCCGCAAGGCTACCTGATAACCGGTTGTATAAATTCCAGGTTCCGGCATTTCCGGAGTAACTACAGTTACTTCTTGTTTATTTTTTGTTTCCTGCGGCTCCTGTCCAATTGCCTTAGGCCGTGTGATAATGCGTTCCTTTTCTTCCGCATCCCGTTTTTCCACCTCCGCCAATTTCCTTTTTTCGTCTATTCCCTGCTTGTAAATGCGGACTTTAGCGGCAGCCGCTGTGCCGGCTAACTGTTCCACTTTTTCCACACTTGCAGGAAAAGAGACGACTACTACATTATTATATATACTATCTCTTCCACAGGCATGAGAGAACAAGCGGTCGGAAACAAACATTCCTTCTGTTATCCCGCCTTTCGTTATCAATGCGGATTTCACCCGGCTGGCACGCAGGTAAGCCATATGCCTCGCAGACATTTCCACACTGCCGGATACCGCATAGCTGCTTACGTGAATATACATTTCACCGGTACGCAAATGTTCCATATTCGCAGTTAATACATCCAGCAAGTCTCTCAACTCGGCTTCATTCCCTTTATAGGGTACATAAAACATATCCTTTTGGGGAACAAAATGGAAAACCCAATAACTTTTTATTGCTTCTTGTGCTGATAGTATTCCTACAGAGAGGATAAACAATGCTGTAAGCCATAATTGCCTTTTCTTTACCATGATTAAACTTATTCGTTTTAACTGCTTCTTTCAAAGATTAATAAGTACTACGTCCTTTCCCCCTCACCTTATTTATAAAATAAGGTGAGGGAGGTGAAGCCCTGCAACAAGCTGTTTTTGCTTAATTTTTAAAAGTTTTCGGATATTCCTTTTAAGGATAAGTAAAGAGAATAGGTTACAAAAGAGTGTTAAATACGGGACATTCTAAAATCACTATATCCCAAAATAAGGAGATTTATTATTTTTCTGTAAAAAAATAAGTTTAACCTTTAATTTAGTCCAAATAAGAGTATACAAAAACAACCAAAGCCCTTTAGCCTTAGAAATATTATCTAAATAGTATCTACTATTAATTTTTTATTACTTACCTTTGCACCATTACGCGCTTTGAAAAGCAAGACATTTCATTATAATGACTAACTTCCCTCCCCTCACCTTATTTTATAAATAAGGGTATTCTTTCCTTCCCCTGACAAATGTTTCTACTTTTCCAACAACACGGTGGTTTGCCGAGACTATTTCTTCCGGGTCAAGCAGTGAAAGATAATTGCGTGTCATCTGTTCCGTACCATGTCCCAAAGCCTGGCTGATAATTCCTATGCGAACATTACACCGGTATGCCGCCGATGCCCAACTATGCCGGAAAACATACGAAGTCAATGGTTCGGATATGCCAAGTATATTCCCAATCTTTTTCAAATGCCGGTTGTATAAAGATAAAAGTGCTTTATATTCTTCATGCTTCGCATCTTTTGGCAGTACCGGAAAAAGCAGGCTTGAACCGGCTTTCCTGTAACGGGACACAATCTGCTTCATCCCCCGGTTCATCTCTACCTGTATGAATGCATTTGTTTTTTTACGACGGTAAATAACATATTTTCCATTCTTGCTGATGTTCTTCCCTGTCAGCCTTACCAAATCGGCAAAAGGCATGCCGCATGCCATAAAACTGAACAAGGCCATATCGGCGGCAACCTGCAAATGCGGATGTCCCGAAAGGTCCAATTCTGCAATCTGCTCCACTGCGGCTAAAGGGATGGAACGTTTCGCCGTCTCTTCATACTTGAGCCGCACACCTTTAAACGGGCTTTCCTTCCGCCTCAAGCCGGTTTGCATTACTGCACGGTTATACATCGCCCTGAGATTACTGATATAACTATTCACAGTATTCGTACAGAGCCTGTCCATTTCCAAAGAGTTTCTGAATCCGGAAACGAGTAGTGCTGTCACACCCCGGAGTGTCAATGGCTTTCCCCGGCAATAACATTTAAGCCGGTTACGTACTACGCGGTATAAATCGGCTGTGCTTTCCGCACCCGATTTACGTTTGCATATTTCCTGCTCATACATTAATTGATAAAAATCAGATTCCTTCATGTTGTACTTTTTTAGAGTAAAAATACAACAACTCCGCGCAAGAAACAGTTCGTTTCCACCCTTCCAAATCTACCTGCGCAGTTCTTTTCCACTACCCGGAACCTAATAGAAAAGATGTTCCGGGTAGTGGAAAAGAACTGCGCAGATTGTGAAAACAGTCTGCGCGGGTAATTATTGCTATATCTCTCATACCTCTTTTGGCAAGATATATCTTAAAATAAAAGCTCATAAATACGGAAACAAGACCCTCTCCAAGAAAATAAAAAGATTTTCAGGAAATGGTTACCGTACGGATAATTTTATATTATTTTTGTAAATGCTTATTCGTTTGTAAATAGAAACTGAAGGAATAAAAAAGATATGAACAACCTTATACTTATATTTACGTGGTTAATTGTAACAGCCTGCCTTAACATTACACATGTACATGCAGCAAACAACTCTTTACCGGACAGCCTGCTGACTGATGATTATGTCTATGAATATACCTTTTCGGATTTTGACAAAGCTACACAAATCATGAAGGAACTACGCAAACGAAATACCTATTCACAATTCCGAATGGATCTGACCGAAGGCGATTTATACTTTAATACGGGCCGGTATCTGCAAGCACTGAAATTTTATAAACGGGTGCTGGAAAGCGATTCCGTACGGAACAATGACAAGGAATATATGGAACAGGTACACCGCATGATTTCCTGCTACGACTGCCTGCACGACGAAACCAGGAAAGCCAATTACGTACGGTTATTGTTACAGAAAGCGGAACAGTGCGGCAATATGGAAATGAAATCCATTGCTCTTTTTAACATGGGGAAAATGGTCTATTACCAGGAAGATAAGCCACGGGGCTACCAGATGATAAAGGAAGCTATTTCTCTCATGAAGCAAACAAACTACAAATACAAATACGACAACCTGCGGTATAATTACAATTCGCTGCTTATCATGCAGCAACGGGACAAACGCTATGAAGATGCCCTTCAAACGCTTCAAGAACTGGAGAAAGTGGTAACCGAGGCTACCGATGAAGAACCTGGTATCGGGAATCTGACAGAAAAAGAGATAAAAACAATGCATGCGCACCAAGCAGTCGTCCTGTCCAGGTTGGGACGGATAAAGGAGGCGGACGAAGCATACCAGGCATGGGAAGCCATCGGAAAGGCCTACACAAAAGATGATTATCTGATTATCCCCTATCTGATGGACAGAAAACGGTACGATAAGGTGATTGAAATGTACACGCCACGCGAAGCCTTCCTATATGCAAACAATGATACTATCAATTACCACATGATGGCGGTAAAACGCTCGCTTGCCAAAGCATATGAGGGCAAAGGGCAGTACAAGCTGGCGTCGCAATACTATGACGCACTCGCTATCCTGACGGACAGCCTGAAAGTACGGGAACAGAAAAGTTCCGCCATCGAACTTGCCACGGTATATGAAACACACGAACGGGAAGCGGAATTACATGAACAGACAGAGCGGGTAAAGATGCGTAATGTGATGCTATTCTCTTCTGGAATAGTCCTTATGATTCTGCTGGTATTGTTTGTCAGGAATATACAGTATACCCGCACTATCCGCGAAAAAAATGTTGGCATGTCCGCCACCATACAGAAGCTGCTTGCATACCGCGATAATCTATACAAAACGGAAGAAGAACTGGCTACCCTGAAAGCGGAGAACGCCCGGTTATCCAGACCATCCTTGGCAAGTACACCGGCTATGGATGAACAAGATGACGCAGGACAGGAATCTGAGCAGGAAGAGGAACCCCAAGTAGAAAGCACTCCCTTTATTTCCGATAAAGAAATGGAAGAAAATACCGCCCTGTTCCGCAAACTCGACCGTATCGTCACGACCGAAAAGCTGTTTACTCAACAGGATTTCTCACGCGAAGGGTTAATGAAATGTATCGGGGTCGGTAAAAACCGGATAATACGAATCCTGAAACAGAATGCAGACACCGATTCAACAGAGTACATCAGCAATAAACGCCTGGAATATGCCGTCGAATTACTGAAAGAACATCCCGAATACAACATAGCCATTGTAGCGGAACAGTGCGGAATCAGCGTTTCCACCTTCAACCGGACTTTTAAAAACAAATATAAAATGACTCCGAACGAATATCGACACGCCCTGTAAAGCATTGATTCCCAACTCCAGTGACGATATGACCGAAATTGGTGACGATATGACCTAACAATATCCCTTGAAAATCTTGCTCTTTCAATTCCTTTCCGTATTTTCGCCTATAACAATAAGCAATATAGGGTAAATCAAGTTTATGACTTTCTTATTTTCAAGTCTTTCTTCCTTATTATATAAAGTATCCATTAAGGATTTAATATTATAACACTAAAAAACTTTATTAGTATGGCAACTTATCAGAAAAGCAAAATCAGTAAAATTGAACTAAACAATGCATCTGGAACAGTATGTAGTTTAGAGTGCTATTACAAAGTAAATGAGGACGATGCTCCTAAAAGAATTGGAGCTACCGGAAGATTTCCGGTAGGACAAAGTAAAACCTTGAATTTGGATGATCTGAACATTCCAAATGGAGTTTGGGTTACCGCTTATGCAAACGTGAGAGCAGGGAAAGACAGCTCTGGAGATGTATGGCTTATCTATGAAAAAGGCTATGGTTCTAAAGCCTTGTTCAAGGTAACAGGGACAGCATTTAAGACTAAAATATCATATTCCTCAATTAGTGACCAATATGGAGAAGATTTTGTAGATCACCTGAAACTATACAATCAATCAGGTACAGTTTGTTCTTTAGAATGCTATTATAAAAAGGAGAAGAACGACAATCCGACAAGAATAGGATCAACGGGTAATATTACAGTCGGCTTCCACAAAGGACTTAATCTGGATGAATTGGATATTCCAGATCTTGCCTGGGTTAATGCCTATGCAAATGTGGTTGCAGGAAGTGACGATCATGGCAATATATGGTTCCAATACAAAAGAGACTGTAAAAAAGAGGCCGTGTACACAATATCCGGAGTAATAAATTTTACGACATTGTCATTTGACAAAATAACTAAACTCGATTAAGAAATCAGTAGATTATGCATAGGTTCCGCTAATCAGATATGGTTCCTCATCCCTGCTCATACTGTTCTTTATAAGGGAACCAGAAGTAAATATAGATTACACCCTATCAGTTTCCGAAAGTGATATTCCGAAAACTTCCTCTGAATCAAAACCGGATATTCCGGTTCTTAGAACCTTACTGAATTTAATATCTAAAAAATGCAAGATTATGAAAGTAGGTGAAATTTTCACAGCCGAACGTATCACTATGGGTGGTACCGGTTATCGTTATGCACTCGTCCGTTTGACAGGTGAAGTTGCTTTGCTGGACAGTGAAGTAATCCAATTGGAACCAGGAAAATGCGGCACTCCTGAAATCCAGCGTTTCACGTTCCAGTGTCTGCGTCCGGGTAAGGCAGAAATACAGTTTGCACATTTCCGTAGTTTCGAAATGGAAACTGTCATCTTTGAAGAGGTATTACCTTTTAACGTAGAGCCCGCTACAGACAATCAACTCTCAACTCCGGGAGCCTGGTCTCCCTTCGAGGAAGTGACCGCTGAAGACAAACTTGTATTCAATAAGGCTATGGAAGGACTTGTTGGCGTAAAATACGACCCTGTAAAAGTTTCCAAACAGATTGTGTGCGGAATAAACTGCCGCTTCTTCTGCTATGGCCATCCTGCCGTTCAAGGCGAGCATCAGTTCCCAGCTATCTTGAAAATACATGTAACACCCGAAGGCGATGCACATATTATTGATATCCAGCGAGTAGTACTATAAAAAATGTTGCCACCGCCGGGCACTGAATGCGTAAGCCCGGAGTGAGTAACCTATAAAGGTAGCGACTGCTTCTCTCGCAGGAAGCGGTGGCACACGAAAAGTAATAAGAGGCCAATGACTGCAGAGAGAGACCTTGTTGAACTGAAAAATTTAAAATTCAAATGCCATGAAAATATTAATAGACAACGGTCACGGAGTGGAAACTCCGGGTAAGCGTTCCCCCGACGGACGCCTTAAAGAGTATGCCTACACCCGCGAAATAGCCAACCGTGTAGTGGATAAATTAAAATTCTCAGGCATTGACGCCCTTCGCATCGTTCCCGAAGAAACGGATATACCGCTGTCAGTTCGTGTAGTCCGGGCAAATAAAATATACATCGAAACCGGAAGACAAGCTATATTGGTATCCATCCATTGCAACGCTATGGGTAGCGGAGCGAAATGGATGGATGCAAATGGGTGGAGCGTATTTGTCAGTGAAAACGCTTCACAAAAAAGCAAACAGCTTGCCATGGCTCTGACTGAAGTAGCCAAAAGCAAAAAAATAAAGGTGCGTCAACCCTGTACCGATACACTTTACTGGACCAGCAACCTTTGCATCTGCCGAGACACCAATTGCCCAACTGTGCTGATAGAAAACTTCTTTCAGGATAATGAGGAAGATGTGAAGTTCCTGCTCTCGGAAAAAGGCAAGCAGTGTGTAACCGATATTATCACAGAAGGAATCGTAAAATACATAAATAGTAATTGTTTATGATAAAGAAAATACTGTCATATTATGCCTCCCGGTTGGACGAATACCTATCCCGGTTGCATCACCAGCCCGAAGGTCTGGCGGAAATAGGGGTCATCGGCAACAGTACAGACGAAAAGCCTTGTAAACTGATTGTTTCGCTTATCAACATCGAACGAGAAACGGCAGGAGGCATCTCCTCCCCGATGCAACGCACGACAGAAGGTTACATCCGGCAGGCTCCCCCTTTGTTGCTGAATCTGAACCTGATGCTTGCCGCCGTATATGATGAGAAGCGGTATGCCGAATCACTCGATATCCTTTCCGATACGCTGAAATTCATCCAGTCCGTACCGATATTCGAAGTGGATGGAATGGCATACACGGTGGAAATTGTAACACTATCATCGCAGGACCTGAATAACATCTGGACGATGCTGGGCGGGCAGTATTATCCTTCGGTAGTGTGCAAACTGCGCCGGCTGGTGATAGATGCGGAAGAAATAACCGGCAGCGGGGCAACAATGAAACAACCGGATATAAAACTATAAAATGAAAAAGATATGGGACAGTTCATCGTATTCATTAACATAAAGACAGTACACCCCTACTATGCCAACATGACAGGAAACCTACGCTTTTTGCCCACAATAAAAACCGAACAGTTGATGCGTAGCCGAGAAATATTGTTCCGGCAAACCAGAGATGGTTGCCAATGGCTGTTGTCAAACGATTGTGCCGGGTTTCTGAAAGGTGATGAATTCGAATTGGTTTTGCTGATGCAGGATACCAATTTTATACGTATAACACAATTGCAAGATTATCGTCCGCAATCGTTTTACCAGTTGGCATTGCCCGAAAATAGCCGGGAGATAGATGTCGCTTCTGCCCTTGTGCCAACAAAAGAGCCAAAGAGGGAATCTCATTTTTGCCACATCAGTATCAAGTTGACAGACAATATGCTGAAAGAGGCAAAAAGCGGAAGACCGCCGGAATACCTGCTCCGGTTCCGGGAGGCGGCTTACCGTTGGGAATTTTTGCTCGTGCCTCGTCAAGAAAGTACAGACGAATCAAAGACGTTTTTGCTGGAAGATACCAACGGGCAGATTCTCTTTACCCTTCCCGAGAAAGAGGTTAACATCTCTTTTAGTAAAATAGCTTGGCGAATTGTTTCTGTATCCCCCGTTGTTTGCCGGGAACATCCGGATTGCAACCTTCGACTGTCTGAGGTACAGACAGCAGAGCTTTCCAGGCGGCTTTCCGAAGTACTCTCCAAAGATATACAGCCGGAAGATTTTTCCAAATTGCCACCGGAAATACTCTCCGGCGTACTTCCCGGGATTCTTGCTGACAGATCGCTGAAAAAACGGACCGTAAGCCGCTTTCTCCCCTTTCCTGAGCCAGGGAAATACAACACGGACCAACAGGATTGCATCCGGCAGATCTGTTACGTCTGAACATAATCGGCTATATTCATTTAATCTTAAAAAATAAAATCGTATGGGAAACATGAAAACACCCGGCGTTTATATCGTAGAGAAGAACGCCTTCCCAAACTCGGTGGTAGAAGCACCGACCGCTATTCCGGCTTTTATCGGTATAACCGAAAAAGCCCTGAACGGAAATGATGACCTGACAGGTATGCCATGGAAAATCTCGTCGATGACGGAGTTTATACAGTATTTCGGCGGAGCACCGGAATTGAACTTTTCAGTGGATATCAAGAAGTATAATCCGAAAGCAAAGAAAAAGGAAGATGGCACGATTGACCCCAATGGTGCTGTTGTGAAACCGGAGGTAGAAATTTTCCAGTACACGGTGGAATTGAAGGAAAAGGAAAATGATACCGAAGTTGAGGAAACCAACGGATATGCTTTTTGCATAAACGGAGAAAACAAATATACCTTATACTACAACATGATGCTGTTCTTCGCTAATGGCGGCGGAAACTGCTATGTGGTATCGGCAGGAAACTATATCTACAAGGGCAAAAACACTCCGGATAACGACAAGGGCAAGGGCTCTCTGGATAAGACAAAAGTGGAAACTGCTTTAAACGCTTTGGAGAAAATACAGGAAGTCACCATGATTATAGTGCCGGAAGCAGTAGAAAATGAGACTTGCACCAATATCCAACAATTAATGCTGATACATTGCGGAGAAATGGCCAACCGCTTTACTATTTTGGATATGCCGCCTAAATATCCCGACAATAGTCCGCTGGGTACCCGGGCAGAAACGTTCCAGGGGAATATCGGTAGCAAGTACCTGTCCTACGGAGCGGCTTACTTTCCGTGGTTGAACACCTCAGTTTTGAGCGACAGGGATCTGAATGGCAAAATGTTTGAATGGACGACGGATGCATACGACCATATAGCGAAATTCTCGCGGGTCGATAGCCAGTTGCAGAAAATAGTGAAGCATTTTAGGGAAACGACCATCCTGTTCGAACAGGATAAAGCCCAACAGGATAAAAAGGTAAAAATCGGAGAAAAGGACTATACATATACAGAGGTGACAGTAGATGCTTTAGAAAAGGACCTGGGTGAAAAAATCACTGTAAAAGTAAAAGAAAACACAACGGAAACGTCCAACAAGAAAACCATCACTCTTATATCCACAGATATAGCCGATAAGGATGATTTCCACCAGGTATTGACCAATAGTTCCATCCTTTACCAACAAGCCATGAAGGCTGTGAAAAAATATATCAACCGACTTCCTCCATCCGCAGCTATGGCAGGCATCTACACCATGGTGGACAACTGCCGGGGCGTATGGAAAGCTCCGGCAAACGTGACACTGAACTATGTGGATAGCCCGACAGAAGATATCGACGATGAACAACAGGCAGACTTAAATGCCCCGATGAACGGCAAAGCCATCAACGTGATACGTCCTTTCCGGGGCGAAGGAATCAAAGTATGGGGAGCACGCACACTGGATGGAAATTCGCTGGACTGGCGCTACATCAACGTACGCCGCACGCTGCTCTTCCTCGAAGAGTCCGTGAAGAATGCCTCCCGTGCTTACGTATTCGAACCAAACGATGCAGGTACATGGATGAATATGAAGTGTATGATAGAGAACTTCCTGAAAAGCGTGTGGAAACGCGGCGGACTGGTTGGTGCTACGCCTGAAGATGCCTATGAGGTACATGTAGGACTGGGTGATACGATGACTGGCGATGACATACTGGATGGTATCATGCGCATCACCGTACTGGTGGCAGTCTCGCATCCGGCGGAATTTATCGAGATTACCTTCCAGCAACAGATGCAAAAGAGTTGATAATCTATTGTTAAACTAATAATATCAAGAATCATGGGAGAATACAAAACCCCGGGCGTTTACATCAAAGAGAAGAACGCTTTTCCAAATTCCGTGGTAGAAGCAGAAACCGCCATTCCGGTATTTATCGGGCTGACGGAAAAAGCCGAAAACGGAACGGAATCGTTACTGATGAAGCCGGTAAAGATTTCATCGATGACGGAATATAACAAGTTTTTCGGCGGCGCGCCGATACCGAAGTTCAAGCTTTCGGTTATCAAACCACCTGCTACCGATACTAAAAAGGACTTATCGGTCTGTAATAAAGAAAAAGATGCCTGTCTGAAAGCGGAACTGGAAAGTAAATTATGCACTTTGTATTATAATCTGGTTATGTTCTTTGCCAATGGTGGAGGAACCTGCTACATCGTATCGGTGGGTGACTATACAAGTGACCAACTGAACAAAAACACGATTGCAAATAGTGTGCTTCCAGAATTGAAGAAAGTGCAGGACATCACCATGCTGGTAGTTCCCGAAGCGGTGAACACAACTGATTGTATGGACATTTACACGAATATACTGGCACATTGTGAAGGACAAAACCGTTTCGCTATATTGGATATCCCATTATCCGGTAACGAGGCTGTCGATACGTTTCGCGAGGCTATCGGTAGTAGCCATCTCTCGTATGCGGCGGCTTACTATCCCTGGCTGGAAACATCTGTACTATCCGACAATGATATTAACGGAGAAATGTTGTTGTTTGATACAAAACCGGTTCAATTAGATTTGAAACCTTTTTTTGATGAAAATTCGGATATATATATTTTTATCAATAAAACCTGGGAGAAGATAAAAAAGGGAACAAAAATAATACAGGTAATAGAAAACGATACTACTACAGATGAAGAGGTTCCCTACACTGGAGAGGAGTTGTTTCAAATGAAAAACGACCTCAATAACGCCTTACTACAGAACTGGCCGGAATACAAGTTGCTGGCAAAGAAAGTGAAAGACTATCTGAACCTGCTCCCTCCTTCGGCTGCCATGGCAGGTATCTATACAATGGTGGACAACACACGCGGTGTATGGAAAGCTCCGGCAAATGTTTCAGTCAACTATGTAAACAAACCTTCGGTAATAATCGACAACAAGGCACAAGAAGAACTGAATATGCCGATGAGCGGCAAAGCCGTCAACGCCATCCGCTCATTTGTAGGCGAAGGTATCAAGGTATGGGGTGCCCGCACATTGAACGGCAATTCGCAGGACTGGCGCTACATCAATGTGCGCCGCACAATGAGTTTTCTGGAGCAGTCCGTGAAAAACGCCGCCCGCGCCTATGTGTTCGAACCGAACGATGCCAACACATGGATTAATATGAAGTGCATGATAGAAAACTTCCTGCGTAGTGTGTGGAAACGCGGCGGACTGCCTGGCGCCACACCCGAAGATGCATACAGCGTACACGTCGGACTGGGCGATACGATGACGGCAGAAGATATATTGGAAGGTATCCTGCGCATCACGGTACTGGTAGCCATATCCCGTCCGGCCGAGTTCATCGAAATCACATTCCAACAACAGATGCAAAAAAGCTGAGATTTATATAAGAATTAAACCATTAACAATCAAAAAATCAGAATATTATGGCAGAAGATGGAGCAGCACAGAGTGCAAGTACACAAGCATGGCCGTTACCGAGTTTTTACTTCAAGGTATCAGTTACCGATGTAGGGGATATTTCGTGTAGCGAAGTATCGGGTCTTGAAACAGAATACGACATGATAGAATATCGTGCAGGCGACAGTCCGATTTTTACCAAACAGAAAATGCCGGGAATGAGAAAGACCAGCGACGTAACCTTGAAGAAAGGAATCTTCAAAGACGACAAGGCAATGTGGGACTGGATTAACACTGTCAAGCTGAATACGATCAAGCGTGCAACAGTTACAATCAGCTTACTGGACGAAGCTGGCAAGCCTGTAAAGACCTGGGAACTGACCAACGCGTGGCCCAAGAAAATCACAGTGGAAGGTTTCAAAGCAGACGGCAACACAGCGGCAATAGAAACTTTGATTCTGGCACACGAAGGAGTAACTGTCAAGTAGTATGGCAGACAACACTGCATCAGATTGGGCACTTCCTGTGAATTTCTACTTTCTGGTGGAATTTCAAAGCAAGTTTGACCGCTTCCAGACCTCATTCACGGAAGTGTCGGGTCTAAATATGCAGATGAGCACGGAAGAAAAGCCCAGTGATGCAGGTATGTGGATTAAAATGCCCGGTGGAACTAAATATGGAAACATAACACTCAAACGCCCGGTTCCGCTGGAAAGCAATGATACGTTTACCCAATGGATTGACAAAAGCTTACAGGCGGACAAGGATAAAAAAATGATTCCTTACGACATGATTGTAAAGTTGTTAGGCAAAGACGGAAAGCCTTTGGCAGGATGGATATGTTCGCATGCATATCCCACACAATGGAGCCTGGATGCTCTGAATGCGGAAAAAAGCGGACTGGCTACAGAATCAGTCATCATGAGTTGTAACCGCATGGACCGTATAAAAATTTAAAACTTAATAATATGGCTGTCATTATCAAAGAAATGCGTATCCGTACCGTGGTAGAGAAACGCATCGTCACGGAAGCGGAATTTCCGGAAGAAATCATCCGAAAGATAGAGAACCACGTACTGGACAGGCTATCCGAAGAAGAAAGAACAGGCCTGCCTGCCGGACAACGGCGGAAAAGGAATGGACGGTAACAACGAACAAGCATAACAATTAAAAAGGAGCTACATGGGAAAGATGACCATTACAGCCTATACGGACGGCAATTTCAACAACGAATGCAAATCTGCACTGGAACTGCCTGTTAATCCGGCTAAGGTAAAGCTCGCCAAAGGAATCCGCTATGCGGAAGACAAGCAGTTGGGCAGCCTGAACGGGTCAAACGTCTATGTGCGCTACCAGCCCGAAACCCTCAGTTTCGACTGTCTGTTCGACATGACCAATGCCATGGAAGACGATGATGAGAAGAAACCCGTGCATGATGCGGTAGACGAACTTGAAGAACGGCTGTACGATTACAACACTGAAGGCCACCGCCCCTCGTTCGTCAAGGTACAGTACGGCAACATCACCTTCTTCGGACAGCTCAAGACGCTGGAAACAGAATACACCCTGTTCGATCCGGAGGGCATCCCGCTCCGCGCCGAACTGAAAGTGACGCTGACGGGCTATTGCAGCCAGCAGGAAGAGAAAAAGCACTTCTCCAAACGCTCGCCCGATGTGTCGCGACTGGTCACACTAAAAGAAGGACAGACATTGGCTGCCCTTTGCTACGAAGTTTATGGCGACCCGCTCCTGGTGGGGCAAGTCGCGAGATTTAATAATTTGAACGGCTACAGGAACATACCGGCAGGTACGGTAATCTTATTGCCAATGTTAAAAAAAGAATAAGGATATGGCAGAATCACCTTCTGTAAACAAAGATCGCGTATTGTCTTGCTCCGTCTATTGCAACGGAAGCAAACTGAAAGATACCTATTCGCTAGCGTCCGCTTCGGTAAGGCTGGAACTGAACCGCATCGGTAAGGCGACATTAAAGTTTAATGCCGGTAACATGGACAAGCAGACTTTCGACGAAAGCGATGCCGACCTCTTCAAGCCGGGTAACACGATTCGTCTGGATGCAGGCGGCACGGACAAGGAAGAAACCCTATTTGACGGTGTAATCACAGGGTTGCGCATCATGACGGGCAAAGACTTCCGTTCCTACATGATGGTAGAGTGCCGCGACCACGCCTATTCCGCTACACAGGGACGCAAGAACTGCATCTTCGAAAAGAAAAAGGACAGCGACATCATCAAGGAAGTGCTCTCCGCTTATGGCAGCGTAGATGTGGATGGCACGGATTACCAGCATCCCACTCTTATGCAGTATTACTGTTCGGACTGGGATTTCGCTCTCTCGCGTGCCGATGCCTGCGGGTTGTTTGTCTTCACCGAGGGTAGCAAAATTAAGGTAAAGAAGCCGGAAGTAAATGGTTCGCCCGTGCAGACAATAACCTACGGCACAGACATCATCGCCTTCGACCTCGAACTGACTGCCGACGACCAGTTCACACAATACGAGGCAGTGTCGTGGTGCCCCAAAACGCAAAAGGCTGTCAAGATATCTGCCGCCACACCCGCGCTCAACAAGCAAGGCGACCTCCAGCAGAAAGCCATTGCCACAGGCAATAACCTGCTGCTCCAGACCGATGCTCCGACGGACGAAAAGGCGTTGAAGCAATGGGCGGATAGCATGGCGCTGAAAGCTGGACTGGCGCGCTACCAAGGCTCATGCAGTTTCTATGGCTCCGCAAAGGTGAAGCCCGGCTGCATCATCGAACTGAAAGGTTTGGGCAAGCGGTTCAACGGGAACCTGTTCATTGGTTCTGTAACGCATACTATCGAGGACAACGAATGGACAACCGAAGCAGGTGCAGGCGTATCACCCCTGAACATCACCGACGAAACAGACGTTGTATCTCCCTCCGCCTCCGGTTTCCTGCCCGGCTTGCAGGGACTTCATGCAGCGGTGGTGAAGAAACTGGACGGTGACCCGGAAAAAGCATACCGTGTACAAGTGGAATTACCTTGGATGGACGGAAAGAATAAGCTGCTATGGGCACGCTTCTCCACGATGTATGCGACCGGAGGCATGGGCTCCTTCTTCCTGCCCGAACCTGGCGATGAGGTGGTTATAGGCTTCATGAACCAGGATCCCGACCACCCGGTGATACTCGGAGGACTCTACGGCGAAAAGCACAAGCCTCCTTACGAGTACGAAGCAAAAAACAATACGAAAGCCATCGTCACCCGCGAAAAAATGCGGATAGAATTTGACGAGGAAAAGAAAATAATAACGGTTTCCACTCCCGGAAAGAATACGGTGGAAATCGATGACGATGCAAAGCGTATCCGCCTGACCGACCAGCACAAAAACGAGATTAAAATGGATAGTGGTGGCATCACTCTCTCCTCTTCCAAAGATATTACGCTGAAAGCGAAAGGCAGCATCACGATGGATGCCACGATGAAGCTCAATGGAACTGCCAAGCAAGATGTCAGCATAGAAGGATTGAATGTGAAAGTACAGGCAAAAGTCGGCGCTTCGGTGAAAGGCAATGCCACAGCGGAACTATCCGCAAGTGGGCAGACCACCGTAAAAGGTACTTTGGTAATGATAAACTAAAAAAGAAAGGAGAACGATATGCCTCCAGCAGCAAGATTAACAGATATGCATACCTGCCCCATGCAGACCCCGGCGTTTCCCTCGCCGATACCTCATGTGGGCGGACCGGTAATGGGTTCCGGTGTGCCAAGCGTATTGATAGGGAAATTACCGGCAGCCGTCATGGGTGACATGTGCGTCTGCGTGGGACCACCGGATACGATAATAAAAGGTTCGTCCACCGTAATGATAGGCGGCAAGCCTGCTGCACGAATGGGCGACAGCACTGCGCACGGTGGCTCGATAGTCATCGGATGTCCCACGGTACTAATTGGTGGATAAATTGGAAATCAAATCAACAAAATATGGACGACCTGAAAAACCTTCTGGACTCCGACGCCTTTCTGGGCAAAGGCTGGAGTTTTCCTCCCACGCTGACAGAAAGCGGAGCGGATATGGTTACCTACGAGCAAGACATTGAGCAGAGCCTGCGCGTACTGTTCAGCACTTCGCCGGGCGAGCGTGTGAACCGCTACGACTATGGTTGCCCGTTGCGCCGCTATGTCTTCGAACCGATAACCACAGAAACCACCGTCAGGATGCGCAACGACATCGTGCGGGCAGTTACGCTCTTCGAACCGCGTATCACACTCGAAGAGGTGTCGTTCGAAGAACAGGCGGCGGAGGGCTTGTTGCTGATACGGCTTACTTACACCGTTATTCGTACCAACAACCGCAACAACATGGTTTATCCGTTCTATCTGAATGAAGGAACAACTATATGATGACGAACAACAAACATAGCGGCACGCTCCGCACGGACTACCAAGCCGACCATGCCCGGTTGGATGACTTCCCAGTCATGGAAAGCGACTGGTATATGCTGTTCCATCGATTGATGAAAGCAAGTAATGCCTTCTGCTACCACGATAAGGACGGACGGGAAGGCACACTCAATGCTTTGCTGGAAAACCACGTACTGACCGTGCTTGCCGACATCGCCAGAAAAAAGCTATCGGGTTACAGCGATACTTTTACCAGCGCAGAAGGGACGGCAGGACAGAACAATTATGCAGAAAAACTGAAAAGGGACATCGAGAGTTGGAAAAAACAATTGGATGTCTACCTGAACAACTGTTGGCAGACACAGGACAACAACAGTCCTGCCATCAAAGTCACCCGGTTACTGAAAAGCCATCTGGAAAATGCTTCGCCGGACAAGGACAAAAATAAAAAGACGGACAAGACCGCTTACTACCGGATGCTCCGTACCGTGACTGCCTTACAGGAAAATATGGACTGCTACCTGCAACAAGTAGAGGAAAGCGGAGATACAGACCCAGCCTTATCCTTGTTGATTGCCCATCTGAAAAATTACAGTGGTGTTGTCAATACTTTCAATAATCGCCTTGCCACATTGCCGGAACTCTACCGCCGTAACTTCCTGCACGCTGTACCGCAGAAAGCAGTACAGGATAATGCCTATATCGTCATTACCCCGACAGAAGGCATAAGCGGTTTTACTTTGCCCGCAGGAGAGCCGTTCCCTGCCGGACAAAATTCCGCAGGCGAAGCATTGATTTACCGGTCCGTCCGGAAAGAATACATCAGCCCGATACAGTGCGATGGAATAAATGCCGTATACCTTGTGCGAAAAGAGGGAAAGGTTACCGGTATCCGTAAACAGCTTGTACCGTTCCGGGACGTACCGACAACAGAAACACTGTTTGCCGACAGGCATAGCGAAGCCCTACCGCTGGGTTGGTTGGTGGAATCGCCCATGCTGGTACTGGGAGAAGGCGAAAGGGTAGTCCGTATTGGTTTCCGGATTACCGCCGATGAACCGTCTGCCGACACGCTATCCCCCCACAGTTTTACCCTGCAACTGAGCAATGCAACAGGTTGGACGGAGCAGGCATGTACCTGCCTCATAGACACTTCAGCCGGCTACCGGCAACTCTGCTTCGACTTCACGATAAGCAGAGAAGCCGAAGCCCTAACACCCTGTGCCGAAGAAATACACGGCATGACAACTGCATACCCTGCCCTTCGCATCCTTTCCGACGACACATACTGCCCTTACGACCAGGCTTCCCGCATTCGTTTTAATGCGGTAAAGATACAGATAAATGTAAACGGCATTCACAACTTCACCTTCTGCAACGAATTGGGCGAAGCTGATACCTCACAACCGTTCTCTCCCTTCGGTATACAGGCAGAAAAAGGCGCATGGTTCTTCTTTGGCAATGAGGAAATGGGAATAAAACCCTTACAGAAAGTCTGCCTGAAAGGTTTCTGGAAGAAACTGCCCGAAACGGAAACTGAGTTCAACCGACTATATAAAAGTTATACTGATGCCAGTAAAACCATCGATGCCAGTTCATTCACTATCGCCACCGAATGGCGGGAAGCCCGGCAGTGGATGCGCTATGAGAATGGAGAACAGCCTTTGTTCGTACCGGACAAGGAGGAAAACCGTTCGATAAACTGTGCCAACATAGTTTTCGACTTAAACTGGAATACGGACGGTTTCTTCCGTGTTACCCTGCAAGCCCCCGGCATTGGCTTCGGCATAGATGCATATCGCACGCTTTTCTCCGAAACAATGATACACAACAGCCTATGCAAAAAAAAGGATTGCCGGGAACTGCCTGTAGAGCCGACTATACCCATTCTCGCGGATGCGGAACTCTCGTACATCGCTTCGGAAGAAACGACACTGACAGAGATAGAGCGCTCCACCATCCGCCTGAGCCGTATCACGGCATTGCCGGAACAAGATACCTGTCCCATAACAAAAAAGGAACTGCCGTTCCTGCCTACCGCCCCTACGGACCATTTACTGTATTTCAGCTTTGTCCGTGCCTGGGGAGAACAAATAATCAGGTTCTATTTAGACCTGGTATTGCCGAAAGAAAACGTACCGTTCTATAACCCGCAACCGGACAAAAGCATAAAAATCACTTGGGAATACCGGGACGGAAACAATTGGCTGCCTATCCCCATCGAATCCGTTATTGCCGAAGAAACCTCGGGACTAACGCAAAGTGGGTTTGTGGAAATCAGGCTGCCGCAGAAAATAAGTGAAGCCCACATAGACAGACAAGGCAGGACATGGCTCCGTGCCGCTTTATCAGGCGAAGTGTCTTCCTGCCTTGCCGTGCGTGGTATCCGGACAAATTGCATCCGTCTGGAAGCACAAAATGGCGACGGTACTCCACTGCCTGCCGGGACAATAGAAGGAACAAATGAGGCGGACGAACGGATTGAAAGTGCCATCCAACCCATGCACGGCTTCGGAGGCAGACCTGCAGAAACGGAAACAGGCGTTGCCGTGCACCAGAGCTCGCGCATCGGCAATCGCCACCGCGCAATCACGATGAAGGATTATGAGCAGCTTGTACTGGAACACTTCCCCGAAGTAGATAAAACACAGTGTATCCCCATTCCACAAGATAAAGGAGTATCTGAGGTCTGCCTGGTGGTGTTCAGCCATGCTGAAGACAGCCGCTATTACCTCTCTCCGGCATGTAAACTGGCGGAAATACAGCGGTTTATCGTGCAATATGCGTCACCATTTGTTCGCCTCCGGGTAGTCAATCCCATATACGAAAGAGTGAACATCCTTTGTAAGGCAATATTGTGGCCTCGGGTACAGGATGAAGGTAAAGCATTGCGGCAACTCGTGGTGTTGGCACAGAACTATATCGCGCCGTGGTACCGGAAGAGGGAAATACCCGAATCAGGGCAACACTTCTCTTACAAAGAACTACATGCCCGGATGGTGAACCACGAGGACTTGATGAAACTGGTTACCCTCGAAGTGAACGGCAAAAGCCTTCCGCATGTAAATATAGGAACGGAGGACATAATTATTCGAAGCAATCACCCATGGTGCGTGCTGCTCCCGAAAATAGACATCGAACTTCTTTCTCCCCACGACGGTATCGACGAAGCCGAAATCGGGAGTAACTTCATAATAGGATAGCATATGGACCGGAATAACCGAAAAGACAGAAATACACTGAAGGAATACTTCAAAAAAGGCAAAACACCCACTGAAGAACACTTTGCCGAATTGATAGACTCCATGCCGAACCTCATGGAGGACGGGCAAGTGATAAGAACCGCTACCGGATGGGCGTTTTACCCGCCACTGGCAGACAGTATGGACATCGGGCTTTATACGAAGGAAAACGAGCCGCCTGTATGGACACTTTCCGTCACATCCGAAAAACATCTGCTGGTAAAAAACGAAATGGGTGAAACAGTGCTTGACGCATCACAGGATAAATCGGTTATACTGTCCGGCAGCCTGACAGTGAAAAGCAATGGCGAAGAACCGGTTCCCAGTGGGGAAGATTACCTAAACATTCCCGCCGACAAACAGTGGCACGACCTGCCTCTGGATATGTCGCGTGAGGGTATCGGTTGCCGTGTATACCACATCTATGCTTCCTTCCGGGAACAAGGTACGGGACTTTGCCGGCTGACACGCGTCGCTGCCATTTGGCTGAACCGGATGGAACAACGGATAGAATCGCCCCAAAAGCACTGGTGGGGCTGGGGAGGCGGTATCCGTTTCCGCTGGCTGGAAATAAAAGGTAAACCCTGCCTGCAAATGCGCAGCAAGAAACAACTGCCATCCGGCGAAATACATTGCAGGATTATAGAGATGTACAAAGGATAAGCTTCAATTGTTAATTGAAACTTGGCAATAAAAGGCTATTCAGATGGAAAAAAACAATAAAGAACCTTATATCAAGCAACAGGCGGAGGGTGAAAACCTGTACACGCACCTGCAAAAACAGATGCTTGAAGAAGTACAGCGCCTTTCCGGAAAGGCATGGACAGACTTCAATCCCCACGACCCCGGCGTTACGTTGGCAGACATCGCATGCTATGCACTGACGGAGATGGACTACAAGTTGGGCTTTGGGCTGATGGACTATCTGATGGAGGATGGGAAAACCTTCATATCGGAACGTTTCGGGCTCTTCTCACCCGGCAAAGTCTATACCACTGCACCCATCACGACGGAAGACTATCGACGGCTATTCTTCTCCCGTATTCCCGAACTGGAAAACGTATGGATGGAGTGCGATACTATGACTGGCGGCTACACGATCAAGGCGGTACTTTCTCCTTTCGAGAACGACCATAAGGACGTGGCAAAACAGATCGCAACGGTCTATAACAGTCGCCGCAACCTGTGCGAGTATCTGGATAAGGTAGTTATCATGCAGCCTGAAGAACTGGAGTTCCAGGCGGAATTTGAAATCAAACCGGGCGAAGACGTCACCCTTGTGCTGGCAAAAGTCTACTGGACCATCCTCCACTATCTCTCCGGTGCGGTACGTATCAGCACGTCGGATGAACTGGTTGCCTCCGGCATGTCGCCCGAAGAATGGCTGGAAGGACTGGATGATACTGTTCGGGTAGTTATACCGAAACAACAGTATACCGAATATGAATTATACAAGGAGCTTTGCCTGGTAGAAGGTATTAGCTCGTTCAGCACCTGCTACCTGATGAAAGGGGGCGAACCGCTGACAGATTTCAGCAATGGTTTTAGTCTTAAAATTCCCCGGAAAGAAGAAGAACTGATGGTGCGCATCCGTTGTGGATGCTCGCTGTTGCAGGTCGATATGGAAAAATTCATGGAACGCCTGAAAGCCTTCTATTATACCTCAGGACGTCTCCGCACGAAGAAGGCAGAACTAAAGGAATATGAATGGGAAAACACGCAGGAAACTTACCGGGACATATTTACCCATACATCCATAGTGGATGATTTTCCTCCATGCTATAACTTCCCTCCTGACGGGGAAATCTCTACCTCTTTCAAAGCCTACCTGCAATTGTACGACCAGACTATACAGCAGGGTTTGAAGGAAGTAGAGGACTTGCCACGCTTGCTCTCCATTAAAACGGAAGACATAGATTATCCGTCCGTGCAAAATCTCTATACGTTGAAAAGCCGTTATCTGGATTTTCTCGATCGGCTCTTTAATGTGGATAGCCAACCGGTATGGATGAACGAATTCGACAGCTATGGTGAAACAACAGAAGATATCCTCCGGCGCCGCACAGGATTTCTGCGTCAAGTGGCTTACCTGACAAAGAACCGTGCCGTGGCAAGAGACATCGGAAACACGAATGAAAAAGAAAATATTGCCGTGGCGAAGAAATGGTTCTGCTTACTACTCGGCATCAGCTACAACGAGAGCCGGTCGGTGGGCAATGTACTGCCCGGGCACAATCTCGTGTTGATGAATACGGGCGAGAAAGGTAAACGTTTCCGCGACCGCCTGACTGCGATGCTCATTAACGAGCGGATGCTGGATAGCAACTATGTGGAAACCATCACACCGGAAAAGCTACCGGAAGAAGACAAGGAGAAAAAGAAACTATACGACAAGCTGCGCATAGAACTGCCTGTATTCAACCACAATCTTATCAGCAGCAGCTTATTCCGTGGAGGTATCCTGTTAGACAACTACCGGATTGTGGAGGCTGCAGAGAATGAATATATGTTGGTGTTCCGCAACCGGGAGGAAAACAATTGGATGAACCTAGGACGGACCGATGACAAGATTAGACTGAATATGCTTGCTAATGTTTTGCACCGCTATCTGTTGGAACTCAACCATGATTGCGAAACACTCTATATTGTCGAGCCGGTGCTCTCTGACACGTCCCGCCCATTCACCCTTTCGCTTGTATTGCCATCGTGGACAGCACGTTTCCATATACCTCGTTTCCGCGAGGTTTGCCGGGAATTGCTACGTTCGCTGCTACCCGCCCACCTGAAAGGTACTATTTACTGGCTGGATGGCTCTTTAATGCAGGAATTCGAAGACAGCTACCGGCTGTGGCGCAAAGCATTGGCAAGACATTATATGGATGACGTAGAGATATTGCAGGAAAGTATGGATGATGTATTGAATAAAACAAAAGAAAAACAGCTACTGGATGATACGTATTGACAATTTATCGTTCGAGTTCACCATGCAGGACGAACCGTTTGCACACCAATTGTATGCAGACTGGGACAGCTTTTGCCATACCTGTATTGAAAAAGTGGTAGAAGAATGTATGACCTCGCAAGACAGAGACAAAGTATTATATGAAATAGAAGTTCTCGACTTAGACTTAGGTAGCATCCCGGAGAAAGACTTCTACCGGGAGTTTCCACGAAAGTTGAGGGAGGAACTGTTGAAAATATTACCCTCCTTCCGCTTACCGGCTACGGGAAATCAGGAGGAACGGACGGAGGCAGCCCGGCTGGAAAACCTACTCTTTTATCTGGAACACGGCTATCCGAAAACGGAATGGGCGGACGAGGATTTCAGCCTGGCGGAAGAAATCGGATGGGCAGTTGCACAATCAGTACAATATACCGGTAGGATTGTAAAGCTCAGTCTGGGCAGGAAACATATTTTGTACCGCCTGCTATGGCAGACAGAAGGCAGAACAACACTTCTCAGGCTCTATACCACCATGCTGTCCGAACCCATCTTCGGAAAGCTTGAAAAACGCCGTTTTTTAGAAATGCTTTTGGAAGTAAAGCCCGATATCCCCGTGTTCTTTATCCATGAGGCAGCAGGTGATGAAGATCTGTACGGAATGGCGGAACTTCTTGACTCTGTGTCTGTCCGCAGGATTATGACAACTGAAGCAGAAGAGCATGCTGAGGTCGATCTGCCCCCATACTGGCATTACCTGTACGAGTGGCTTATCCGATATTATCCGTTCAACGGGCTTGCCATCTTCGGCGGAAAGGGAGAGTTTATCCTCCATCTGCACCGGAAGTTGCTCACGTTCATCCGCAAACGAAATCACTCCTTCTACCTTTCCAAAGCGGAACTGACCACCAGTTTTCTGCTTGAGGTGTTCGGCTCTGTTTATTATGTAGAGGTGTTGAATGCTATTTATAGTCTCCAGCCGCGTCATACGGATGGTTCACCTGTTTATGACAGTTATTTCAATCAGGAGTTATATCGTATGTTCCTCAGATTGTCGTTACTGCGGTCACCGGTTACAGGGGAAAGGAAAGATGCTCTGGCTTCCGAAAAGACACCACTCTCCTATCCGGTTGATGCCGCTGCCCTGACGGTCTGGCTAAAAGATGCGCAACGAAGCGATGCGGATAAGCGAATGTTGCTTGCTCTGCTGGCAGAAGAAAAGCCGGAAATACTGATGGACTGGCTACGAACGGAGGCAGCACAGGAAAATGCATTGGTTTCTACCATAACGGATATGACCGGTATGGCAACAATAAACCGGCTACTCCTTTCCATCTCTTTCACCACTGTAGAAATCGTGGAACAGGTAAGATATTATCTGCAAAGCCATGCACTGGAAACCGGCCGACTAAGCGGAGTGACCGAATCCCGGCTAAACTCTGCCGTCCGCAAGGCGGTACTACTCTGGATAGGAAACGGATATCCGGACTTATCGAATACAGAAAGTATCCGGCAATTGTTGCATCTGGTCTACCGTGAAATCACTGGCAAAGACGATGAAGATAACGTTGAGAGGGCATTGGCAGTACTGAATCTGTCGGAAGAAGACTTGAAGCAGCTTGCCGAAAACAGAAAAACGGTTGCATCTGCTACTTACATGCAGAAGCTACAAACCATATTGGAAGATGATAGCATCGCAGAACCGGTAAAACGCAGGTTGCTTCTCTTTTATCTGGAACAGTATGTGGAGAGTTATGCGGATGCGATACTGGCCTTACAGGAACGGAATCTGTTGGCAAATGTCATCCGCCTGACAAACGGACCGGTACTGGAAGAAATCATCAGGCGAATGGCTGTCCGGACCCAGGGAACGGCCGAACTGTTGCCTCTGCTTTATTGGCTGACTGTTCACGAAACGACTGTTTATACCAGTCTGAGAAACAAGACAATGGGACTGACTACGCAATTGCTCGTATGGTTAGCAAAAGCAGTCCGGTCACTAACCGATGAGGAAAGGGCGGCAACCGGAAACCTCCATACCCTACTCATAGCATTGTTTGGCAACGAAAACATTTCATCCGTTATCGCACAGATATTCGGAGAGGCTGCATCGGGTACGGATAGCGACGATGTAGTATATTACCATACTGAAGCTGCATGGAGCCTGCTGCTAAATACCGGGCTATCTTATAAAGGATGTTCTGCCAAAGCTGATTTTGAAAAATGGACCCGACAAGCGGAATACGATTCCAACATTGTCCAAGCACTGTTGGAAAACCGTTGGAATATTGATAAAGGCTTTATCGGCTGGCTGGAGGATACGGCTGTTTCCCCGGATAGCAGACGAAACCTGTTGCAAAAAATAGTTACGGAGAAACCACAGGAGTGGATTTGCCTGCTCCGTAAGCAACCCCGGGAAAGTAAGGCGGTTCTTTTACTATCATCCGACTTACCCGCCACCCTACTCCTGCAAAACGTAGCACGAGCAGACTTCTGTCAAGCGTCGGTACTATCACGGACGGTGGAATGGATGCGAAACAGAACAAACCGCTTTCCTTTCCTGAGCGGAAGCAGTGTCGTTTTTTCTACGGCTCTTTCACAAGCTCTGTTGCTCTATATGCAAGATGAAGATACCTGTGGCGGAAGAGCTTTGACGGAGAAGGAAACAGTGCACAAACTCCTGTCGTATCTGCATTTTGTTTATACCGGAAACTCCACGTATCAGGAGAATACGGAATGGGAGAACTTGTCAAACCGGATCGTTGCCGATATGGTTCCCATCACTTACAAGCGACCTGAAAACATACTGGCATGGCTGGAAAAAGAATCCGATATCTCTTCGATAACAGAGATAGCCACAGCATCGGATATAACCAATTTGGAGCAATGGGCTACGTTTCTGCCTGCCGTTGAAGGATTTGAACATTCCATTGCTTTTAAAAGATTGATAACATGGCTCACCAGCCTTGCCTCCAACCGGGTATTGGTTTCGGATACGGTCGGTACATTGCTTCTATGGATTAGGGAAACAGACTGGCGAAAACAAACACCGGAACAAATGGAAGATTATTTCTTTTCACACCTGTTCATGAAAAATAAGATTGGTCTGCCCGTAGAAAGACTTTCGGACATCACCCTGCCGGATAATATCCGGAAAAGACTGCTTTACAAATACATCCGTTTCCAACCGAAAGAACTGTTAGATTATATCCGTCAGACAGTGGAACAGAATATATTGCCTTTGGCATATTGGCTGGAAGAAATAGACACTCGGGAGTGGATACATTTGGTAGCAAATGTATCCCTGTCGCAGGCGGAACTATTGAGCCAGACCATGGACTATTTGTCGGAAAACAATCTGGCTAAAGAAGAAGACCTACGAATCGCACTGGCAACCTGTCTTATTGTAAACCACATGGAAACATTGGTATACAGCAGCAGGGAAGAAATAGTTCGTTCGTTTATCCAATCGCTTCCTACCCCAAAGGAAGAAGCAAAAAAGGAAAATGAAAACATGATACAGAACTTTAAAAAAGAAGATATGATACAAAAAACAAAAGAGGCGTTGAATATCACAAACGCAGAAAACTATTCATCAGCAGATGAACAGATAGAATTCTCTGATATCCTCTTCATCGGTAATGCCGGACTATGTATTTTTACTCCATGGTTACCCCGACTGTTAAACCTGCTTGGTTATTTGGATGAAGATAAAAGGGACTTTAAGGATACAACAGCGAAAATACGCGCCGTATTCCTGCTGCAATACCTCATCTATATGGAAGAAAAGGCATATCGGGAAACGGAACTGGCATTTAATCGTCTACTGGTTTCCTTGCCAATGCACATTCCATTACCGGAAAATCTGATGTTGACCGATAGGGAAAAGCAAATAGCCGAAACCATGATGGTTGGCGTGAAAGCCAATTGGCCGAAAATGCGCAATACTTCACAAAAAGGGTTCCTACAGAGTTTCATAATCCGGACAGGCCGCTTGGAACAGCAAGAGGAAAGATGGTTACTGACTGTAGACAACCGGCCGTATGATATACTGCTTGATACCGTTCCGTGGAGTTTTAAGCAGATACGTTTCCCATGGCTGAAGAAATATATACAGGTCTTTTGGCACGAAAAACAGGAATTTTAAACGGTTTTCTCATAGTAATAAGCAACAACAAATAATATTTGGTATGGAAACAGAAAAAGTATATCAGGAAAAGACAGCCCGCACCATCCAACAGAAGCAGGATGGTAACGGAACTTTGCAGTTTATCGACAACCGCCCGGCGAATCAGTTGTTACAGCGTATCGGAGAGGAAGAGGAAGATACTCTCCAAGGTAAATTTGACGGGACCATCCAACGGGAGGAAGATGATGACGAAATCTCGCAAATGAAATCGGATACCACTATGCAGCAGAAGCCGAACAACACCGGACTGCCGGATAACTTAAAAGCGGGTGTAGAAGATTTGTCGGGCTTCTCGATGGATAATGTGAAAGTCCACTATAACTCTTCGCAGCCGGCAACTGTACAAGCTCTTGCCTTTACGCAGGGTACGGATATCCATGTGGCACCCGGACAAGAACAACATTTGCCGCATGAAGCGTGGCACGTGACACAACAGATGGCGGGACGCGTAGAACCCACTATGGAAATAGGTGGAATGCCTGTCAATGACAATGCAGGCCTGGAACATGAAGCGGACGTGATGGGTACAAAGGCGAATAGCATGTAAATTCCGGGAATATGGATAAATATATCGATTGGTTCAACCGGGTACTGACAACGACTATACAGCTTTATTTCCAACAAGAATGTGAATATACTTCGCTTGAGGAAGTGGAGCTGCCTGCGGATGATTGGCTGCAAAAAGTACTAACCGTCCCGGAAGTTACATTCGGCGAACGGATTGTGGTCATGTTGGCGCTAATGCCTCATATCTGTCCGCATATATTAGACATATTCTTTGTGCAAAACAAGAACTTTGACCGGCAATATACGGAGTTCGGAGGATGGAAGGGACTGTCACACGGAGGCTTCCTGCCTACCGGCGAAACGGCAGTCTTTATCCTTGCCGGCGAAGATACGGAAAAACGCAAAGAGGTGATACGGTTCTTTCAGAGGGACCACTGGTTCCATACGAAGAATATCCTCCGTCTGGAAGGAGCTGGTGAAGGAGAACCATTTTTGAGCGGACAGTTACGGGTGTCGGAAGAGTTTTTGAGTCGTGTTTTACTGGACAAGGAATATAAGCCGGATTATACGATCGGTTTCCCTGCCAAACGTATCACTACGGAACTGGATTGGGAAGATATGGTATTGGATTACCAAGTGGCTACCGAACTGGAAGAGATCAATACCTGGATTTCTTCAGGTAAGATTATCATGGAAAACTGGGGATTGTCCCGTATCCTGAAAGCCGGATACCGCTCGCTGTTTTACGGACCTCCCGGAACGGGAAAGACACTGGCGGCAACGTTATTGGGAAAGAAGAACAATATGGATGTATACCGGATAGACTTGTCTATGATTGTATCCAAGTATATTGGGGAAACGGAGAAGAACCTTGCCAGGGTATTCGACCTCGCCGAAAACCGGAACTGGATTCTTTTTTTCGACGAGGCAGATGCCCTGTTCGGAAAACGTACCTCCAATAATACCTCCAATGACCGCCATGCCAACCAGGAAGTAGCTTATCTGCTGCAACGGATAGAGGATTTTCCCGGCATGGTAATCCTGGCGACGAATTTACGCTCGAATATTGATGAAGCATTCTCCCGCCGCTTCCAGTCGATCATCTATTTTCCAATGCCGACAAAAGAACTGCGTGCCGAATTGTGGCGGAAAATGCTTCCCGGAATGTGGCTGGGGAAGGATACTGACGAACTGATTGATATTGCCGCCGAAACCGAACTTTCCGGCGGATCCATTACTAACGTGGTACGGAAATGTGCGTTGTATATGATCAAATCAAAGGAAAGAATTTTGAATAAAAGTATATTGAAAGAGACTTTACAAAAAGAGAGGTTAAAAAACTAACTCTACCTATTGTACCTCTTTCGGTAATACACATTTCAAAATAAGATACCCGCACAATCCAGAAATAAATGAACCGGCAAACACTCCCAACTTCGCTTGATTCAGCAAGTCAGCTCCTATGTCCGGCATTCCGGAAAAAGAAAGATTCGCAATAAACAATGCGACAGTAAAACCTATGCCGCCCAACATGGAGACTCCGAAAAGGTTTCGTTTTGTAACCCCTTTGGGCATGGTTGCAAGCCCCAAACGGGAAAACAGGTAAGTAAAAGAAAAGATACCCAATGATTTTCCTACAAACAATCCGGCAAATACTGCCAAAGGAACCTTCATCAATGACTCCGACTGAATATCGCCGAAAGTAACTCCTGCATTTACAAAAGCAAAAAGGGGTAATATAAAGAAATTCACCATCGGATGCAATTTATCGGCAATACTCTGCAAGGGACTAATGGTTTTATCTGCCAGGGAATGGATATTATTCAATACTTGTATCTGTGTAGAGGTCAGCACTTCCGCCTTTTTGGAATGGCGTACCTCGGTATAATCCAACATATTCAGATAACCGGTCATGTCGCAGGTGAAATCATCCAGTTTAACAACCGGACGTGCCGGAACCGTAAATGCCACCAGTACCCCGGCGATGGTAGGATGAATGCCGGACTCCAAAAAGAGCATCCAGACAAAAAAGCCGACAACATAATAAAAGATATTGCTGTTAACCCTCATCTTTCCGCCAATGTAAAGCAAAGCTAACAGAGCCAAAGAAATAAGTAACGGCTGGACTGAAATATGCCCACTATAGAACAAAGCAATAATAATAATACCCCCTATATCGTCCACCACAGCAAGAGCCGTAAGGAAAATACGCATGCTCAATGGAACCCGCTTCCCTAAAATTCCCAGTACGGCAAGGGCAAATGCAATGTCAGTAGCCATAGGGATTGCCACACCTCTTACCTCCGGAGCGGAATTGCATACCAGATAATAGAACAACACCGGAACGACCATACCACCACATGCTGCTATAATCGGCAGCAGCGCTTTTCGTACGGAACTAAGTTCTCCAATCAATACTTCCTGTTTAATTTCCAAACCGATTACAAAAAAGAACATGGCCATCAAAGCATCATTCACAAAAGCAAGCATCGACATTGGAGCCCCATGATGTTCAAAAGGAACAAAATTTCCTATTTTAAAATCTATCGGATAGGCAAGGATATGATGGTAGGATTCTGCCCATGGTGAATTGGCAAAAATCATGGCTAAGATAGTCGCCATGAATAATAAAAGACTGGCGTTCGTTTTCTGTGTGGCAAAACGACGTAACGGTTTAAGGATAACATTAAAGGTATTCTCCATACAGTATCAAATATGTTATGGGGAGATAACTTGCTGAATATCTCCCCCAGGATTTTTTCTTATGATTGCACCTTGTGCATCTCAGCTTGTTCCAGTGCGTATGCACTGCGGGTCAGCTTTTCTACCCAGACAACAAATATACCAGTTAAAATTAAATTAAACACTATAGTTAATACGGAAATCATCAATGCCGGTCCACCTAAATTATATCCTAAAGCGATAAAAATAATCCCGGCCCCTACCTCACCACGGGTAAACATCCCGATTGACAAAGCCAGACGCTCACGCTTGCGTCTTTCACGATAGAAAAACAGCGGGAAAAGTTTTCCTATATTGGAAAGGAAAGAAACAATAATGACATGTGTTATTATCATCGGCCACGACATCATGGGCTGGGAACCTGTAATCGTGGATGCCTCAGCAGACTGAGCCCCGAAATCGACACCAAAGAAAACCGGCATACTGACACCGACTAAAAACATGAAAAGGAATGAAATGGCCGTAGCCACATTATGTTCAACCTTTGTATCGATATGCTTATGCTTCATTATCATGCCCAAGACAAAAGCCGGCAGCAACACTTCGATGTGTATACTTGCATCTTCCCCATACCAATGTTTGGAAACCAGATACACTACCTGTGTGATACCGAATGTTACAACAGCATAGAGCAATATTGCTTTCCAGTCCTGGCGCATATCATACGAACCCATCTTCTTCCAGCCAAGTATAAGCAGAACCATTACGATCAGAATAATTACTCCCAACTGCCAACGCAGACCGACCATCATGATTTGCAACGGTATCATCAACAAGATAGTATCCAAGTCGTCGAATATAGCTAAAACCTGTACTTTTTTATATACCCACGAAGCCTTAAGCCCTGCGGCGGCAAGCATGGTAAACAAAATGCCGGCAGAAGTCGGAGCGGCAAAACGGCTCAGCAATAAATTTTCTTTCCAGGCATCTCCACTTGTCCAATAGATATCCGGAAGAAGTACGAACATATAATATAAAGCAACAAATATCCAGGGAAAAGCTGCGGTAGCCATCGCGATAAAATAATCTTCGGTATAGGATCTCCAGCGGGTTTTATCCATTTCAAACTCGCGTCCTACATTTATCATAATAAAAGCAAGACAAACATATAAAAGTGTGTTGGATATCGTTTTGACTGACATATAACTGTCTCCTACCATTGTAGGAAGAAATTGAGAAACCACTAAACCAACCACAAGGAAAAAAGAAAATAAAAGGATCTTCTTCATTATTTTACTAACTGTTTTTTATTTAGATTTCAGCACACAAAAATACAACAATCCGGTCAAACCTGAAAGAGCCGCAATACCATCTTTCAGATTATTAATAAATTACTTCAACCGGGCAGTATCAACTTTCAATAAACGCGACTTCAACCGGGCTGCGTCTCCCTGCCGGATACGGAGAGTCATTTCACAATCCATTTCAAAGCGTTGGGAAACGACTGTGGGCTTATCTTCTTTCACAATACGCATAATACTGTTCAAAAAAGGATACTCAAATAAAACCGTAATATCTTCGTCAACAGTACGTTCTTCTATTTCCGCAGCAGCAATTGCTTCGGCAGCAGCAGTACGATATGCAACAATAAGCCCGCTGGTACCCAACTCGATACCACCGAAGTACCTGATTACAACAATTAAAATGTCAGTAAGTTCATTTGAATTAATCTGTCCGAGAATCGGTTTGCCGGCTGTGGAGGAAGGTTCCCCGTCATCGTTGGCACGAAAAGTTTTCCGGTCTGCTCCCAACATATATGCCCAACAGACATGGCGAGCATCATAATAGTCTTTACGGTATTTTTCTACCTGTTCTTTTGCTTCTTCCACAGTACGCACCGGGATAGCATACGAAATAAAACGGCTGCGCTTTTCCGTATAATATCCTTCGGCTATCTGTTTAATGGTTCTGTAACTGTCGTCTGCCATGCGTCAATCCGGAATATGGGTTTCCTGTTCTTCCCGGAAAGCCCAGAAATCTTTCATTATTTCCTCTATTTCCTCTATAAAATAAGGATCTTTCACGTTCTTCTTTACTTCCTCGTAGTAGGTTTCAATCGCAGCCAGGGCACAAATATCTTGTCCCCGTAACAAAAAATAGGGTTCCTCTTTTTCTACACACTGCTTAATCATTTGAATCGGGTTCTTCATTTTTTTATTTCTTTAGTTCATCTTTTAAAAACGGAGCCGTATAACTTTTTGTTTTTGCTTTTATCATTTGTTCCGGGGTACCGGTAAAGAGTACTTGTCCGCCGCCACGGCCACCTTCCGGCCCCATGTCGATAATATAGTCGGCATATTTAATCACATCGAGATTGTGTTCAATAACGATAATCGTGTTACCTTTCTCCACTAATTTGTTCAGGACCCCCAGCAATACACGGATATCTTCAAAATGAAGACCGGTTGTCGGTTCGTCCAATACATATAACGTTTTCCCCGTATCACGCTTTGCCAGTTCGGTAGCCAGTTTGACACGCTGGCTTTCTCCTCCGGACAAGGTGGTGGAAGGCTGTCCCAGTTTTATATATCCTAAACCTACATCCTGCAAGACTTTCACCTTATTTAAGATAGAAGGAATATTCTCGAAAAACTCTACCGCCATGTTGATTGTCATATTCAACACATCTGCAATAGATTTGCCACGAAAACGGACTTCCAACGTTTCACGGTTATAACGTTTGCCATGGCATTCCTCACAAGGCACAAGGACATCAGGTAGGAAATTCATCTCGATGGTCTTATAACCGTTTCCCTTACAGGTTTCACAACGCCCTCCGGCTACATTAAATGAAAAACGCCCGGGTTTGTACCCGCGAATCTTAGATTCCGGCAACTCCACAAACAAATTACGGATATCAGAGAACACGCCGGTATATGTGGCAGGATTGCTTCGGGGAGAACGACCGATAGGCGACTGGTCCACGTTTACAATCTTATCGACATTATCTATACCCTCGATTGATTTATAGGGCAACGGGTCTTCCAATGAGCGGTAAAAATGCTGGCTCAGGATTGGTTGGAGCGTCTGGTTTATCAATGTCGATTTGCCGCTACCGGACACACCGGTCACACAAATCAGTGTACCAAGCGGGAATGTAACATCCACGTTCTTCAAGTTATTACCGCTAGCTCCTTTTATCGTCAGGAACTGTCCATTACCTTCCCTGCGCTTCTTCGGGACGGCAATTTCTTCTTTCCCGTTCAGGTAAGCTGATGTCAGTGTATCTGCTTTTAACATATCTTCCGGAGTTCCGGCATAGACCACCTCTCCCCCAAGACGTCCGGCCTTAGGTCCCATGTCCACCACATAATCGGCATTAAGCATCATATCCTTATCATGTTCCACAACGACTACCGAGTTTCCGGTATCCCGTAACTCTTTCAGGGAGTTTATCAGGCGGACATTGTCACGTTGGTGCAGACCGATACTCGGCTCATCCAATATGTAAAGAACATTTACCAACTGACTGCCAATCTGGGTAGCCAGACGGATACGTTGGCTTTCTCCTCCGGATAAAGTAGCGGAAGCACGGTTCATCGCCAGATAATCCAAGCCTACGTCTAACAGGAATTTAAGGCGGGAACGTATTTCTTTCAAAATCTCGACGGCTATCTGCAACTGCTTTTTATCCAGTTTTTCTTCAATGCCGTCCAAGTATTCGTAAAGTTCGGAAATGTCCATCTCCGCCAGTTCTGCAATATTCTTTCCGGCAATCAGATAATGCAAGGCTTCCTTATTCAGACGACGCCCGTTACATTCGGGACAAGTCGCCATTTTTATGAATTGCCCCGCCCATTTTTGCGCAGAAGCGGAAGCTTCGCCATCCTGTTGCATCAGGATATATTTGGCAACCCCTTCATAGGTCATAAAATAGTTAGAAGAACCCAGCATTTCATTTTTAACCTGCAGCCGTTCGTCCGTTCCGTTCATAATCTCATCCATCGCCTCTTCCGGGATGTCTTTAATTGGAGTCTTGACCGTCACGCCATACTTTTGGCATATCGCATCAATCTGCCAGAAAATAAGGGAGTTTTTATATTTACCGAGGGCTACAATTCCTCCACTGTAAATGCTAAGTGACGGATCGGGTACAATTTTCTCCATATCCAGCAGGTTCACTTGTCCCAACCCTTTGCATTTCGGGCAAGCGCCCTGAGGAGAGTTAAAGGAGAAGTTATGAGGAGCCGGCTCACTATAAGACAGCCCGGTAGCCGGATCCATCAGGCGGCGGCTGTAATGACGCACCTCGTTCGTTTCGGCATCCAACACAAGGAGAAGCCCGTCCCCCTGCTTCATAGCGACCCGCAGGCTTTCTTTCAGGCGGCGTTCATCGCTTTCGGATACAATCATTTTGTCGATTACGACTTCTATGCTGTGCATCTTGTAACGGTCGAGCTTCATGCCATGGAATATTTCCTTCATCTCGCCGTCTACACGTACATTTATATATCCTTTCTTCCGGATTTGTTCGAACAGTTCCTTATAATGTCCTTTACGGTTCCGCACCAGTGGAGCTAAAAGGTAAGTCTTTTTTCCCCGGTACTTCTCCAGAATTAAATTAAGAATCTGTTCTTCGGTATATTTTACCATCTTCTCCCCACTCAAATAGGAATAGGCCTCCCCTGCCCTTGCATAAAGCAAACGGAAAAAGTCATATATCTCAGTAGTGGTACCCACGGTAGAACGCGGATTCTTATTGGTCGTTTTTTGTTCGATGGATATAACCGGGCTCAATCCGGTTATCTTATCTACATCCGGCCGTTCCATATTTCCGAGAAAATTCCGGGCATAGGCGGAGAAAGTTTCCACATAACGCCGCTGGCCTTCCGCAAAAATAGTATCGAACGCCAACGACGATTTACCGCTACCGCTCATACCGGTAATCACCGAGAGTTTATTACGAGGTATTTCTACATCTATATTTTTCAGATTATGGACACGGGCGCCTAAAACGGAAATGCGCCCTCCTTCCAATGCATTCTTATCGTTCATTTTCATATAAATTCAACAACTATTTTACAACCCAGGCCGGATTGTGTACTTTGGTCTTGGACTTGTCGTAATACATTTCTTTTTCCCTTGGTATAAGTAGTGTATAAGTTTTACCTAACGTCTGGAGCTTCCTGTCCATCAGCCAGGGATTGAAGCGTTTCAGGTCAGCATAAGTAATCCCTTTCGATTTGGCAAATATTGCAAGATCGGGTATATCGGAAGAAACTTTTACTTCGTCACATTCTATCAGCCGGTATAAGTCATCCGGACGAAGAACAAAGCCATATTTATAAGGGGCTTCAAACACCTGTTTCATTGCCATGATACGATATACATAGCGTGAAGTTTCCTCTACCAGCCATAAGTCGAACGTACTGTCAGCCTCTTGTTTTTCCAACTCTGTGGAAATACGTCTCATCCCGGCATTATAAGATGCGGCGACTGTGGCCCAATCGCCGTATTTGGCATAGGCATCTTTCAGATAACGACATGCCGCTTCCGTTGATTTAGCAACATTCCGGCGCTCATCTACCGTAGCGGTAATAGTCAACCCATACTGCTTGGCAGTTCCTTCCATAAATTGCCAGGTTCCGACAGCACGTGCAGGAGAAACGGTTCGCGGTTCCAGAAAACTTTCTATAACGGCAAGATATTTAAAATCGTCGGGGATACCGTTCGCTTTTAGTATTGGTTCTATGATAGGGAAATAACGGTTGGCACGCTTCAGAACCAACAATGTTACAGAATGCTGGTAAGTAAAACTTGTCAGCTCACGGTCGAAACCTTCATGCATATTATAACGTGTCAGGTCATATTCTTTCCCGCAAAAAGAAACGGACGCAGGCACTTCCGGCGACATTGTTACCGCAGACACCAGCGGACGCTCTTCTTTCACTTTTTCTGAATCGGTGGAACCTATAGACAGGCAGGCGGTAAGGCAAATTACACTTCCTGCAAGAAAACTGATTATACTATTTTTTGTAAATTTCATCTGTAAGATATTATCCTTGATTTGGCTTCCAAAGTTACAATTTTTCCCTATATCTTTCCGCTCCGCGCAGCCAAAAAATAACAAAAGTCCGTATATTTACAATCTCGTTAAAAACTGACAGATATGGAATATCATCTAAACACCTCTCTTGACGGAAACATTGCAATGACTTTCCGCTTCCATGAGGATTCTGTTTTACAAAATAACAAGAGCCTTTACAAATTTATTTGGGTACAGGCAGGTTCATTAGATATAGAAATAGACCACGTAATCATACATCTTGAAAAAGATGAAATAATTTCGTTGACGCCGCTGCATCATATCGAAATAAAAAAAGTAGAAGGAGAATATCTTACTTTCCTGTTCAACAGCAACTTCTATTGCATTTACGGGCACGACAATGAAGTCTCCTGTAATGGTCTGTTATTCAATGGTTCTTCTAACATTGCCCGCTTAAAACTAAGCCCGGTACAGGCGGAAAACCTGCATGATATTATTCGTATTTTCATGGGTGAATGTTCCATACAGGATAATTTGCAGGAAGAAATGCTGCGTATTATCCTGAAACGTTTCATCATTACTTGTACCCGTATCGCCCGTGAGAAATTTGAGGTCAACCTTGAAAAAGAAAAGAGCTTTGATATTATCCGGCAATATTATGTATTGGTGGACAACCATTTTAAAGAGAAAAAACAAGTTCAGGATTATGCCGACCTTTTATTCCGCTCTCCTAAAACCTTGTCGAATCTTTTTTCTTCATATGGAATCCCCTCGCCTCTGCGCATCATCCATGAAAGAATAGAAGCGGAAGCCAAACGTCTTTTACTTTATACGGATAAAAGTGCCAAAGAAATCAGTGAAATCCTGGGATTCGAAGAACTGGCTGCTTTCAGCCGCTTTTTCAAGAAAATGACAAACGAAAGTATCTCGGACTACAGGAAGAGGGAAAAACGGGAACAATTGCCAACTTAAGCAGTAAAATTGCCATTTATTACACAGGAAAAACCATCGATCTTTGCATTATCAGTTAAACATCTAAAAACATAAAGCAAAATGATCGCAAAATTACAAACTCTTTTTACTGCTTTCCTGAATATGGCAGCTTCTACTCAAAAACTGGGTATTAACCTGATCCGTGTGGCAATCCTGATTATCTTCGTCTGGATAGGCGGACTGAAATTCTGGAATTATGAAGCCGAAGGAATTGTTCCGTTCGTGGCAAACAGTCCTTTTATGAGTTTCTTTTACACAAACAGCGCACCGGAATACAAACAATATAAACTGAAAGAAGGTGAATTTAATCAGGAAAAACATGACTGGCATAAGCAGAACAACACATATGGCTTCTCTTATGGATTAGGAATCCTGATTATGAGTATCGGAATCTTAACGTTTTTGGGAACTTTCTTCCCTAAAATAGGTTTAATAGGTACCGGACTGGCGATTATCATGACATTAGGCACGCTTTCCTTCCTGTTTACCACCCCTGAAGTATGGGTCCCGGATTTGGGTAGTGGCGAACATGGTTTTCCACTATTAACGGGAGCAGGACGCCTGGTTATCAAAGACACAGCCATTCTTGCCGGAGCAATCGTTGTATTATCGGATTGTGCTAAAAGAATTTTACAACAACACAAATAAAAGCGGTTATGAAACAGTACGACGCAATTATTATCGGGTTCGGCAAAGGTGGTAAAACCCTTGCCGCCGAATTGGCAAAAAGGAATCAAAAAGTAGCTATGGTGGAACGTTCCGACAAAATGTATGGAGGAACCTGTATAAATATAGGCTGTATACCGACCAAAACGTTGGTGCACCAGGCAAAACTGGCTCCTAAAACAGCGACATGGGATGAAAAGAAAGCATATTACAGGCAAGCTATTGCTAAAAAAGAACAGGTGACAACTCTGTTGCGAGGAAAAAATTACCATAATCTGGCAGATAATCCCAACATTACGGTGTATACCGGCAACGGTTCATTTATAAGCCCGGAAATTATTGAAGTCGTTACCGAGGAAGAGACATTCCATATACAGGCTCCACAAATATTCATCAATACGGGAGACGAAACAGTCATCCCTCCTATTCCCGGAATAAAAGAAAATCCGGCTGTATATACCAGTACATCCATTATGGAGCTGGCAGAGTTGCCCGAACATCTGGTAATCGTGGGAGGTGGATATATCGGATTGGAATTTGCTTCCATGTTTGCGTCTTTCGGCTCCAGGGTCACAGTACTTGAAGGATATTCCGAACTCATACCACGGGAAGACAGGGACATTGCAGCTGCGGTAAAAGAGACCTTAGAAAAGAAAGGAATTGTATTCCATTTGAATGCCAAAGTCCAGTCTATAGATAAAACGGCCGTACTATACGAAGATACGGAACAAAAAGAAACGCTTCGTTTGGAAGCTGATGCAATTCTACTTGCCACAGGCAGAAGACCTAACACAGCCGGACTAAACCTGGATGCAGCAGGTGTGAAAACAGATGAGCGGGGAGCTGTTATCGTAGACGATCATTTAAGAACAACGGTTCCGAATATACGTGCAATCGGGGATGTAAAAGGCGGATTACAATTCACTTATATTTCCCTGGACGATTATCGTATCATCAGAGAGGATTTGTTCGGGAACCATGAACGGAACACGGGAGATCGCGAACCGGTAAGTTATTCTGTTTTTATCGACCCGCCGCTGTCGCATATCGGCATGAATGAAGAAACGGCAAAGAAAAAAGGATTTACAGTAAAAACGAACAAAGTTATTGTTGCCTCCATCCCAAGAACCAAAACAATCGATGAAACTGATGGTTTGATGAAAGTTGTTATAGATGCAAATACGAATAAAATCCTGGGATGTACCTTATTTTCTCCGGAATCAAGCGAAATGATAAACAGTGTGGCTATCGCCATGAAAGCCGGATTAGATTATACATTCCTCCGGGATTTCATCTTCACTCATCCAAGCATGAGCGAATCGCTCAATGACCTGATGAATTTATAAGAGTTATTCAGGGGAGTAAACTGTTTCGTTCAGCGACAGGGAACTCCCCTAAATACATCTTACTGCATTATCTTTCGGTTTTTATTTCTATCTTTGCGTGAAATAATCAATCAGCAAATGAATAGGATTAGCATTTACATTTTAATATCTTTTCTGAGTTTTGGAAGTGTAACCGTTTATTCGCAAAACAACAAGCCTGAAACTATCGTAACCAGCGGGCAAAGTGATGAGATATTTTATCATACTATAGAACAGGGACAGACAGTATATGCCATTGCTACCATGTATGGAGTCACAGTTGATGATATTTACCGTTTGAACCCCGGAAGCAAAGAGTATATTAAAGCCGGAGCAACTCTAAAAATACCCCAACGCGATACGATGACAGGGGCTACCGATAAAAAAGGAGATGGCTACATTTACCATACGATCCAACCGCGTGAAACACTCTATTCTTTATCTATCCGTTATAAAGTTCCGGGAGCAGATATTATAAACGCTAATCCCGGATTATCCGTCGCGACATTCACCATCGGCAAGAATATCCGTATACCGGCTACTCCATTGGAAAGCCTGCCCGTTACCGAAATTCAGACAGTAACGAAAGAAATCGAATATAAAATAGAGAAAAAAGAAACGATGTACAGTATTTGCCGGAAATTTAACGTTTCCAGCAATGAACTTATCAAACTAAACCCCAAGTTAAAAGGGGGCGTTAAAGCCGGTATGGTCATTAAAATCCCGGTAGAGACAGAAGAAAGTGTAACTGTCGAGAAGGCAACTCCTGCAGAACGGGATGTAAATGCATTGCTTGCAACTCCCCAAAATATAAAACGGGTAAATACTATAAAAGTAGCTCTTTTGCTACCGTTTATGGCTGAAGAGCCCCATCCGTCATCAACAACATCCCGTTTTATTGAATATTACGAAGGACTATTGCTTGCTGTAGACAGCCTGCAAAAGAACGGGTGCTCTATTGACCTTTCCGTTTATGACACAGGGAACGGTACAAAAAAAATTAAAGAGGTGCTGAATACGGATGCATTGAAAGAAACCAACCTGATTATAGGTGCAGTCCAAAACGATCAAATTAAACTGGTTGCCAATTTCGCCCAGAAAAATAAAATCAAATATGTGATCCCTTTTACCTCCAAGAATGACGATGTTTTGTCTAATGCATACGTATATCAAGTAAATACACCTCACTCCTATTTATATGCCAACGCCTCACAGGCAGGCTGCGACTTGTTTGCAGAAGACAATATCATTCTACTGAATATAAAGGATGAGGACGAAAAAGCGGATTTTATCAAAGCTTTTAAAGCTGAGATGAGACAACGTAATATCCGTTATAAAGAAATGAATTACAATGGAGATTCTTTCCAGACAGATATAGCAAGTGTATTGGAAAGTGGAAAACGAAATATTGTCGTACCGACTTCCAGCTCTTTGAATGCATTGAACAAAATAAAATCTCCGCTCCGCATGATTGCCGAAACAAAACCGGAATATATGATGACTCTGTTCGGATATCCGGAATGGCAAACTTATACCCGCGAATGCCTGGATGACTTTTATGCATTGAATACTTATATCTACAGTAACTTCTATGCGGATAACCTTTCGCAGGATGTGTCCAGTTTCTATACGCATTATAAAACCTGGTTCAGTAAGAATCTGATTAACACATTCCCTAAATACGGAATCCTGGGATTTGATACCGGCATGTTCTTCCTGGGAGCCATCAATAAATATGGTACAAACTTTGAGAATAATCTGGATAATATCAAATATAAGAGTATTCAGACTGGTTTTGATTTCCACCGTGTAAACAACTGGGGCGGTTTCATCAATACAAATATTTTTATTGTACACTATCAAAGCGATTATAACGTAACCCGAAACGAAATAAGATGATTCGAAAAATAATTGTAACACTCATTATAGCACTGACTGTGGCTGCCGGTGGACAGGCACAAAAAAAACCTTTCAAAAAAGAATTGTTGATAGGAGGTTCTTTTGGTGCGAACTTTTCAAAAATCAGTTTCGCTGTTTATAAAGTGAACACAAAGATGAAACTGGGCTACAGCGGTGGAGTTAGCGTGCGATGGATCACAGAAAAAAATCTGGGACTACAAGGTGAAATCAATTTTACCCAATACGGCTGGGATGAAAAGTTTGAAGATACTAAGTATAAATATACACGAACTATCAACTATGTAGAAATACCGTTCCTGACTCATATCTATTTCGGTAGCGACCGTTTCAGGGCTTTTGTCAATTTAGGACCGAAAATCGGATATGCCCTGAGTGAAAGTACTGACGAAAACCTGAATGGAGCATCTCCTAATATCGAGAACCAACAACATAATCTTGCCGTACAGAAGCGATTTGATTGGGGTATCTGTGGAGGGCCGGGCATGGAATTGCGTACTGGTATCGGCTCTTTTCAACTGGAAGGACGTTATTATTACGGACTTAGCGATATATTTAACAGCCGGAAAGAAGACCGTTTCTCCAAATCATCCAACCAGGTTATTTCGGTGAAGTTAACGTATATGTTTTCTGTGATTAAATAATCACGAAAAATGTTCCTGACGATAGCGGGAAGGAGTCATTCCATACAATTGTTTGAATACGGTACTGAAATATCGTTGATGAGTGAAACCTGCTTTTTCCGAGACTTCCTGAATACTCAATTGCTTGTCAGCTAATAAAAGTAGTGCCTTTTCCATCCGAAGTTTATTTATATAATCTCCTATACTGGTATCTGCCACAAGTTTCAGCTTACTATAGAGGGAGGCACGGCTCATAGCCATTTGTTCTGCCACAAAATTCACATCCAAATCAGGATTGGTTAAATGATTGCTGATTATTTCGTTCAGTTTTGCCAAAAACTGTTCGTTCGGATTACTGATTATTATTGTTTCTACATCCGCAGTTGCTTCAGGTTTGCGCCTACGGATTACCTGATAAGTTAACCAGCCAAAACCACTTAGCAAAACAACGATAAATAACAGATAGAACCATGAACTCCTCCACCAGGGAGGGGTAACCACTACAGAAAATATTTTAACCGGAGAACTCCAACCTCCATACTTTTTATTACAGGACACGTATATATGATGTTTTCCGACAAACAAGTTGTGAAGAGCAAGCACTGGATTGGAAGTCTGCACAATCTCCTCTTGTTCCCCCCGTATATAAAAACGGAATAACACCCTTCTCATCATGTCGTTTTCCTTTACAATAACTTTTGCATTGAGAGAGGTATAATTCCAGGGGATAGTTATCAAGCCTCTGTTTCTTGCAACTTCTGCTCCCACAGAGATGCCATTCAATGCTATATCCAGTAAATTGACCACAGGTTCCTTTTTTTCCGTAAACTGCAAATCGTTTTTAATACGGACCAATCCACTTATACCCGCCATATAAACATCTCCTGAAAAAGAAACCAATGGTGATTTAAAAATAAATTCCTTGGCAAAAACGCCGTCCGATTCGCCAAAATTAATCACACGTTGATCATCCGGCATATAAGCAAACATCCCGTCATGCGTTCCAACCCAAAGACGTCCATGAAAATCGAAGGCAAGAGATGTACAACCTACCAACTGTTCGTTCTCTATCGAGTCCATCTCATGTTTTTCCACCTCATAACAATACAAGCCGGAAGTAGTTCCAATCCAGAAATTACCTTCTTTATCCGGACAACCTGCATTAATTGTTCCTATAGACTTGTCCGGACGATAAAACGCAGACAATAAATTATTCCGGCAATCCAGTTTAAAAAGACCGGCAGATCCCCGTAAATAACAAACCGTATCAGTTCCTTGCACCAATTGCAATGCGGATAAGGCAACCTGTTTATCCATACAAGGGATTACTGTACATTCATTCTTTGGCTGGTCGTACAGATAGACACTATCTGCAAAAAGATAGAACCGTTCTTTGTTCAGACGATACATATGCACAGTAAAACCTGAACGGAATATCTGTCGCGATTTTTCATCTCCGGCAACCCTGTATTCATTTATAAGCCCTGTCTTTTTATTAAAGCGGTACAACCCGTCTCCAAACAAAGACAATAGCAATTCTGAATCACCAAGGCTGATTATGGAGACAACCTTTGCACTATACGTGGAAGGATACTGGCGAAACATTTCGGTAGCAGGATCGAAGCGGTTAAGTCCTTCACCATCGGTTCCCATCCATATCATTTTGTCCTTATCTTCATACATACTGGTAACCGTCCTGTTGCTTAGGCCTTTTGATGAGCCCAAAGGCGCGTCCTGATAGGTATTAATAAAAATTTCTTTCATTCCTATTAATCCGCCACGTATACTACCAGCCCACATATTATTCTCCGCATCATTATAAAGACAATTGAATGAATTGACAGGAATAGAATGAGGATCACCGGATATATGTTTTATCACTTCCATAGAACAAGACTCCTGATCGTAGACAGAAATACCTCCCCCATCGGTAGCTATCCACAATTTGCCGTCTTTCTCCTTCATGTCCATTACAATATTATTACTTAACAAACCGGGAGATGTAAGATGTTCTTTCAATATTCCTTCACGATCATAATGAAAAACCCCTCTAGCATAAGATGAAATCCAGACAGTCCCATCTAAAGTCTTATAAAGAGCTGTTATATTCTGTTCCTGCGTAAAAGGTGCTTTTTGCAATCTCCCGGTACCATAATGATATATCCACATTCCGCCCCAACGACATCCCAATAATATTTCCCTCCTACCCGAATCATATAAACAAGCTTCCGTAAAGGCACTCTCTATTTTTTCACTGGTAACTATTTCAACAGGATGCAATACATTATCCATATATGAATACTTATAAACTTTACCATTTCCAAAAAAGAAAATACCATCATCTGTCAATACATAAGAATAAACGACAATGGCTTCATTTCCGTCAGTAATCCGTATAAAATTGTCTTTCTCTTTATTATACCGGGCAAGTCCGTTTTCCGTCCCCACCCATAAATTTAATTTTTCGTCTTCACACAGAAAAAGCACATTATTATGTGGAAGTGTATTGTCATTATTCTTATTTTGATAATAAGGAGTTATTTGTTGTTGGTCGAAACTATTTAAACCGAACTGTGTGCCAATCCAGAGCACGCCTCTGTAATCTGTCAGGATTGCACTTACTGTGGATTGAGATAATCCGTTCTTTAAAAATATTTGTTTAAAATAATACTGGGTAGCAGCCTCTATATAAGGTATACATATAAACAGCAATAATATATTTAACAATATAGATTTCATGGCAGCTGTGGTCTTTTCTTTTAACCGTATTAATATCACAAAGATATTAAAAAAAGACAATTTTGGAACATTATTAGATAATATTGAACATGATTATTAAGTCTTAGAGATACTTTTGCTCAAAACATACGCCATATAATTAACCGGACAGATCTAAAACATCTAATATAATGTTTATTTTGAAAAAAATTATACCAATCGTTTTTATTCTATTGTTTGTGCAATGTACTACCACAAACAATCAGTTGGATATTACCCCTAAGCCTATAGAAATTGCAACCAAATCCACCTATTTCCATTTTGATGACAATACCGTAATAAATATAGAAAATGACACGCAGGTTACTGTTGCCTGGCAATTGGCTGATTTACTTAGTAAACCAACAGGGTTCACACCTGAAATCAGGATAACTCCTGCTAATTATCACTTATCGTCTATCAATTTTTATACGGATACGACTATTGCACCGGAACATTATATTTTGGATATAAACCCAATACATATCCGGATAACAGCAGCAGATAACGGCGGTTTTTTCTATGCAGTACAAACAATACGGATGATGCTTCCCCCGGAAATAGAAAGCAAGACACTGGTCCCTGACATGAAATGGAAAATACGCTCTTCAACCATAAAAGACGGCCCTCGTTTTCCATACCGGGGAATGATGCTGGATGTGGCACGAACTTTCATGCCTAAAGAAAATATATTAAAGCTAATTGACGGTATGGCTATGCTCAAACTAAACCGTCTACACCTTCACCTAACCGATGATAACGGATGGAGACTTGAAATCAAAAAGTATCCGGAACTAACGAAAATCGGAGCATGGCGCGTTGAACGAAGTGGAGATTTCCCCCAACGAAGAAATCCGGTAAAAGGTGAACCAACTCCCATTGGTGGTTTCTACACTCAAAAAGAGATGAAAGAAATTATAGATTATGCGGCCGATAAAAACGTAGAAATTATTCCGGAAATAGAGATGCCTGCCCACAGCAATGCTGCACTTGCGGCTTACCCGTCACTGGCTTGTCCGGTGGTAAAAGATTTTATCGGAGTTTTACCCGGTTTGGGAGGTGATGCCGCCAAGCATGTTTATTGTGCCGGTAATGAAAATGTATTTCACTTTTTAGAAGATGTGATTGATGAGGTTTCAGACATATTCCCATCTTCCTATATCCATATCGGCGGAGACGAAGCTTCCAAATATTATTGGGAAAAATGCCCGCTTTGCCAGAAACGGATGAAAAAAGAAGGTATTACTAATATTGAAGATTTGCAAGGCTATTTCATAAACAGAATGGCCGAGTATATAAAAAGCAAAGGCAAACAAGTTATCGGATGGGATGAACTGACAAATAGTACCATACCCGACGGCACCATTATCTGTGGTTGGCGTGAAATGGGTGAAGCCGGATATAAGGCGGGGCTCCAGGGGCATCCTTTCATTATGTCTCCAGCAAACGTCCTATACCTGATTCGTTACCAAGGTCCTCAATGGTTCGAACCCCGTACCTACTTTGGCAATAACACACTAAAAGACGTTTATGATTATGAGCCTGTGCAAAAAGATTGGAAGCCGGAAGCCATACAGAATCTGATTGGCATGGAAGCCTGCTTATGGACAGAATTTCTCCGTTCCCCGGAAGATTCGGAATATTTACTGTTCCCCCGTTTGGCAGCATTTGCAGAAACAGCTTGGTCGCCTGAAGGCACAAAAGACTGGACGGATTTCCTTAAACGTTTGGACTACCTTACACAACATTACGATATAATGGGAATTAACTATGCCCATTCCATGTACAACCTCGACCACTCCGTCAAAGGAATCGGAAATGTACTGAATGTATCTCTCTCCTGTATCCGGCCGGACGTTGAAATCCGTTATACTACAGATGAGTCTGAGCCTGTTGCCACATCTCCAATTTATAGTGATACATTGTCTATAACCGGCAATACGACCATTAAGGCCGCAACTTTTGTCGGAGAACAGCAAAAAGGAGAAACACTGGTATTGCCCCTTCAATGGAATAAAGCAACAGCATGTCCTGTAATTTGTAAAGACAACAATGATGTCTACCGGATTACCAATAGTATACGGGGTAGTGATAAACATACAGATTCCGAATGGTGCGGATGGTATAACCAGGACATATCCTTTATCATAGACCTGCAAAAAGAAGAAACGATCCATAAGGTGACAATCGGTTGTATCACCAATTACGGGATGGCTGTCCATATACCTAAATATATCCGGTTGGCCCTTTCCAATGACGGAACCATATTCACAACAGTCAGGGAAAAGACTTTTACTACGGACGAAATATTTCGTAAAGGCATACGGACAGAAGACAAAATATTTGATAACATAAACGCGACAGGTAAATATTTAAAGGTTGAATTAGGTAATCCGGGCATATGTCCAAAAGACCATGTACGCCCTGGTCAAAATACGTGGGTATATATTGATGAGGTTATAGTTGATTAACCCACACTTCTCCCTATTAAACGAAAATGCTAGAGTTAGACAAATAAACACGACTGAAAACCTTAACGCGGAAAATTGATAATCGAGTATTAGGTTAGGTAAATTGATTATTAGGTTTTCTACAAAAAAGAGGATGTCCCAGTGATTGAGACATCCTCTTACTATTTCAGGAAAAACCGATAGTCCACCGGCATTAATAATTCATCACCAGACGCCTTATCTTAAACGATTTAAAGAGCGTACCAATGCTTCATCCGCTCCAATATTACGGATAGCCAGATAATCCAATATCAGAGAAACAAGAGGAAATGCAAGAGCAAACTTTAATGACACTGCCACATTATCCATCTGCCCTTTCAGGTTCCAGATAAAAAAGCCAAACATACCATAAATGCCCAGCATCAAAATAGCATTAAACACGCAAAGACGAATCTGCAACATACGCTTCTTAAATAAGAAGATTGTAAATAATGCAATCAAAGCCACAATTGCACTCAAAGCAAATAATCCCCATGTCGGGTAAATCAGCTCAGGCTGTTGTGTTGTCATTGTACTGATACCTGTTGCATCAAAAGACATAAACTGGTCACCCGACTGTAGAACAGCAAGTGGCATAAATAACATTGCAACAGATAAAATTGCTATTATAAATAAATATACGGTTTGTATTCTTTGTATCATAAGAGTAATCAAAAATTGAACACCGGAATATCTGAATTGAAGGTTGAACAAAAAGGGCAACTGGTAAAACCAAGCTTACATAAACCAGCTTGCCATACAATTGCCCCTTATCTCGTATATTGAGAAATTGATCCATCAACCATCAATTCCCAAATCCAAAATTCTTAGAAGTTATTTTTCTCTTTGGCAGGATTTTTATAATAAACCTTACCTTCTTCGTACTCCTGAGCAGCGATTAATGTCGCCTTCGGAAGTTTTTCATAGTAACGTGAAATTTCAATCTGCTCTCTGTTTTCAAATACTTCTTCCAAATTATCATTGTAAGAAGCAAATTCCTGGAGTTTCTTTTCCAAATCCTGTTTCATTTCAACAGAAATTTGATTCGCACGTTTACCAATAATAGCTACTGTTTCATACACATTACCCGTGTCGGCAGACAACTTCATCATGTCGCGGGTAACCGTATTCGCTGGAGCGTTCGTTTTTCTGTAATCCATACTTACACTTTATTGATTTATATCGTTAATACGTATCTGTTATTCTCTTGTTGGCATAGTCGTAGAACTTCTGCACCTGTTTCAAATATTGTCCTTCCGGATATTCGTTCGTATAGTTATAATATTCATCCACTACGTCGCGGTAACGTCCCTGTAGCTTTTCTTCCACACTGACAAGTGCCATTTCGTATTTGGAACGGATAATATAAAACATAAATTCTTCGCGATACTTGGAATAAGGATAATTCTTCAAGGCATTCTGTGCTGTAATCACACTTGAAAGATAGTTGTTACCCATATAGGTACCCAAATTGAAATACAACCGGACTGCAAGCAATTCCTTATAAGCAAGTTTTTCCTGCAGTTCAAACAAAATATCCTGAGCTTCCTTTGCCCGTTCGCTCTGCGGATAATATTCCAGATAAAGCTGCAACTGGTTAATTGCATCATAGGTCTGTTTCTGGTCCAGACGGGGGTCCGGGGAATCCAGATACAAACCATAGCCGGAATAATAACGCGCTAATTCGGCATATTCACCTTTCGGATAAGTCGAATAATAGGTGTTAAAATATTGCGACGCGGTCTGGTAATCCTTCTGGCCGTAGTAACTCTGCGCCAATAAATACAATGATTCTTCGGCATATTCGGTTCCCTTAAAAATAGGGACCAACTCATCTAAAATCGTAGCAGATTTTGAATATTGCTTGGCATTGAAATATTTCTTTGCATACGAATATTTCAATGCATAATCTGTACTTTTAAGTATCTTGTTATACTCCCCGCAAGAAGACAGCAAGACAGTCATCATCATCAATAAAAATACAACCTTTTTCATTCACATACTTTTAATAGCGCGCAAAGTTACGGTTTTCCAACAAATAAACGAAGCGCTTAACGTTAATATTTACAACTTATATAAGTCGCTGGCCGCAATCAGCTCCAGTTTATTAGCTTTCAAGACCTCCGCACACTTCTCTACATTGTCCGGACGGATGATGACATTGGCTGCTTCTCCCTGTGAAAAAGCATACATATATTCAACAAAAATACCGGCTGATGTAATAATATCCATTGCCTTAGCCAATGCACCCGGCTGGTTCGGGCAATGCAGGCAAACCACATCGGCTACGCTTACCGCATACAATTTTTCCCGTAATACCAGGATAGCCTTCTCTGTGTCTGATACAATCAGACGGAGAATACCAAAATCCGAATTTTCAGCCACTGTAAATGCAGACATGTTTACACCTGCTTCACCTAATATCTTTGCAACTTCCGTAAAACGTCCTTTCTTATTTTCAAGAAAGATAGATAACTGTTTAATTAACATAGCATTCAATCTTTAGGGGTTATACTAATTTGCGGTTATCGATTACGTGTTTGGCTTTTCCCATACTACGCTCGATACTGCGCGGTTCCACGATCTTTACATCCGGTTGGATACCAATCACACTCTGCAGGCGGTTGGCTATTTTCTTTTTCAACGCAAGCATTTTATTCATTTCATCGGAATAATATTCCTGACGTACTTCCACCTGAACCTGGAAGGTATCGGTATTGTTCACACGGTCTACCACAATCAGGTAATGCGGTTCGAATTCCGGCATTTCCAGAATCACGGATTCTACTTGCGACGGAAATACATTTACACCACGAATAATCATCATATCATCACTACGTCCGAGGATACGTCCCATACGTACAGTGGTACGTCCGCAAGCGCACTTTTCATAAATAAGATGCGTAAGGTCGCGGGTACGATAGCGAATCATCGGCATACCTTCTTTTGTCAAAGTGGTAAATACCAGTTCGCCCTGCTGCCCGGGTTCCACAGGCTGCAAGGTTACAGGGTCTACTATTTCAGGGAAGAAATGGTCTTCCCACAAGTGAGTACCGTTCTGGCACTCGCACTCGCCCCCTACTCCCGGACCACAGATTTCTGTCAGTCCGTAAATATCATACGCTTTAATATTCAATTTTTCTTCCAGTTCCTTACGCATGTTTTCTGTCCAGGGTTCTGCACCAAAAGCACCGACACGCAACTGGAATTCTTCCAGAGGAATACCCGATTCGTGGATAGTCTCAGCCAGATACAGCGCATAGGAAGGAGTACAAGCCAACCCTTTTGCCCCGAAGTCGTGCATCAACTGAATTTGCTTCTGTGTATTACCGCTACTCATAGGAATCACAGTTCCGCCGATATTTTCAACACCGCCATGGGCTCCCAAACCTCCGGTAAATAATCCGTAACCATAGGAAACCTGTACGGAATCGTTCTTTGTCAATCCATATGCTGTTAAACAACGAGCCACCACTTCCGACCAGATAGATAAATCTTTGCGGGTATAACCTACTACAATCGGTTTTCCGGTCGTTCCCGATGATGCGTGTAAACGAACAATTTCGGACATAGGCACAGCCATCAGCCCAAAGGGATAATTATCGCGTAAATCCTGTTTAACTGTAAACGGGAGTTTAACAATATCATCTATTGATTGAATGTCATCCGGGACAATTCCCATTTCCTGCATTTTCTTACGGTAGAAAGGAGAATTATGATATACGTGTTCAACAACTCGTCTCAAACGGATACTTTGCAGTTTCCGCATTTCCTCGCGGCTCATACATTCAATAGTCTCATTCCAAATCATGGCATTAGTTTGTTACTTTTCTAATTAATAGTCTAAAATTGTCGCAAAGTAAGAACTTTTTTAGGAATTAACAATCATAACGACAACTTTTCTCTCTCTGTATAAGCACCGAACAAATCGTGCATTATTCTTTTTCATAATTGCATTTTTTCAAATCATAGTTATGGTTTTCCAAAATCATAACTATGATTTGAGAAAACCATACTTATGAGCTTGTTTTATATCAATGCGCTAACAAAGACAAGGGAGAATAAAGTTTTTTTGTGTAAGTTTGCCTGCCGAAGAGAATAATACGCCTTGGAATGAAACGAAATATACTTGCACTCTACATTATTAAATTATCCAAATGGTTCACCCTGGTAATGCCTATCATCGTATTGTTTTATGAAAAACATGGATTAGGGTTGCAAGATGTGTTCATTCTTAAAAGCGTATATTCCGTAGCCGCCGTAGCTTTGGAAATACCTTCCGGCTACCTGGCAGATGTATGGGGACGGCGCAATTGCTTGATTTCCGGATGTATCTTATTCTTTTTCGGTTACCTCTGTTATTCTTTTACCTCTACTTTTGAAGCATTCCTGATTGCAGAAATCCTATTGGGAACCGGACAGACCTTGGTAAACGGAGCAGATTCCGCTTTATTATACGATACGACCGCCCATTATAAAAAAGAAAGCCTATACCTTCGTTATGAAGGCAGGATTACAATGATAGGCAATTTTGCAGAAGCGCTTGCCGGCATATTCGGAGGATTATTAGCAGCATACTCATTGCGTCTGCCATTCTATGCCCAGGCCGGCATTGCTTTTACAGGTATTCCTGCGGCTTTCGCACTACAGGAGTGGAAAATCCAGAATAAACTGCAAAACCCGGCAAGCGAGATTATAAGGATTATCAAATATTCGCTTGTTACAAATAAAAAGCTGTGCTACAATATTATGTTTTCCGGAGTCATTGGCGCAGCTACACTGACTATGGCATGGTTTGTACAACCGGTACTGATTTATCTGAAAACACCCATATCATGGTACGGCGTTATTTGGACAGTGCTAAATCTGACGGTAGGTTTTGCTGCGCTTTGGTCAGACCGGATAGACAATTACTTCGGTCCAAAAAAAATGGGAATACTTATATTAACTATCATCTCCGGAGGATACATTGCTTTGGCTTTCAATCTCTCTTATATAGGTATGGCAATTCTTCTTATATTCTATATTTTCAGAGGATTCGCAACGCCTATCCTTAAAGGCTACATCAACCAGATGACTTTTTCGGAAATGCGGGCAACCGTCCTTTCCATCCGTAATTTCATAATCCGCCTGATGTTTGCAGCAATCGCCCCTTTTATCGGATGGATGAACGACTTTTACTCTTTGAAAACCGCCTTACTGGTTACCGCCGGCATCATACTAATACCCGGAACCATTTTTCTGTTTCTACAATTAAAAAACGAACGGTGATCCATTAAGGAACATGTGTAGGGGATTTGACTACAAACAGGAAATCAGTTTATCCATCCATTGTGTTTTTCGATTTTAAATCTCATCTTTGCGAAGAGATGGATGTCAAGGAGCTGTTAATAATACAGAAGTTACGAAATGGCGAACAAGATGCGTATCGATATATAGACGATCGTCATTATGTCGTATTGTGTCAATTCGCAAATGAGCTGGTCAGGGATCCATTTCTTGCAGAGACCATAGTTGGAGATGTGATATTCCATTTGTGGGAAATTCGTGACACATTGGATATCAATAGTTCCCTTCGTGCTTATTTAATGCGGGCTGTACGGAACCGTTGTTATAACCATATCTCATCAGAAAAGGAAAAGAAGGAAGTTCGTCTCTCGACGATAGAGTCTGAAGCATCGGGGTGGGATGCTATAATACAATCCGAAGAACAGCCGTTAGGGATATTATTGGAACATGAGTTAGAGAAGGAGATTTGTAAATCCATCAATAAATTAAGCGATGAATGTAAGCGTGTTTTTAGAAAAAGTCGCTTTGAACATAAAAAAAATGAAGAAATCGCCACAGAATTAGGAATTTCTATAAACACGGTTAAATACCACATAAAGATGGCTTTAACCCGCCTGCATCAAGATTTGAAAAAGTATATGTTTCTATTTTAAATTTCCAGAGGTTTGCGGTGCTATTAGTATCGTTTTTTGTTATTGCATAATTATTGTTTTTTTATATTTTTGTAAAACTTCATCGGAAGTCTTGATTTTTCGTTCGATGATAAAGATTTTCCTTTATATTACAAATATCTTTAGTTATGTAATCCTTATAAATTACAACGATCATGTCAATGCACGCGATAGAAAGCTTGATAGAGTATTCTGTGATAACAGTGGCAACCGCTTCGCCTGTTCCACCTTTGGCGCAAAATATTTGTTATAGCCTTTATCAGCTTCAGAATCAAATGGATTGTGGGTACACTGTCTTGCGAGTTCGGGATGAACTGGAACAACTCGGGTATCTTTTTCTTCTGCCGCCGGAGCAGCTGCCGGAACCGGAGTGTAGTGAGGCTATGCAGCTTGCTGAAGAAGGAGGCTTCTTGGATGACGGCACATATATGGATTGCAGTTCCGGGATGTGTTGTGTCACCTACGGGTCTGAGCTGTGGAAGAAACTACTGGAGCAAAGTATTCTTCCGGCATCGCCAAAGGCGGAATTTCATCCGCTCAATATTTTGGAATTGGCGGAACAGATTGTCTCTCTGGCTTCAAAGGCACTTGCGGAAGGAGATAAAAGAGGGGCTGATACGCTGGGACATTGGTATGCATTCTTCCCCCTGTTTTGCGTGGTAGAGGGTTTGGACGATGACAATGCTCCGAAACCGGAAAGAATCCGGGCATTGCTCGAACTACTGGCTGTTCCCGAAGCGTTTGAAGTAGCGGAAGCTTATGGGAACGAGATGGATTTCGATTTTGAAGAAGAAGAAATGTCTTTCCTTGCCGGTTGGGAGGCTCCGTACAAACTATGGAAGGAGAAACAGAAATCTTTATTTCCGGAGTTCTGCAAACGCATGGTATACGAATTTATCGGCAAGCACGAATTTGCAGAAGCCGACCGCTATGCGTCTTATATGGGAAATGAAAATGATCCATCACGCTTGCTTCACCGTTGCATGGTAAGTTTTGCTTGCCATCAATGGCTAAAAACCCAAGATCCGGGTACACTATCGCCGGAACGTCTGCTCTCTCTCATCGAGGCAAAAAAGGGATTTGAATACCTGAGCGGACTACCGTTGCCGGAGCAGGAACTTGCCACTTGCCGCATCTATATATTGCAGACATTGGTCTTATTGGGTGATTATCCGGCTGCTGTCGAAATGCAGCAACATCTGTATATGGAAGCAATTGCCAAACTGGAACAGTATCCCGATGGGCAGACAAAGCAAATACAACAAATTGCACTGTCCATCAGCTACTATCAGTTACTACACGACAACCTTCCGGAAAGCTATCCGCCTAAAAGAGAATTAATGCAAAAAAACTTTTCGGAATTGATGGAACTGCCCGAAGCCAAACAGGTATGTAGCGATTTACTCCATGAAATGCCGGAAATGACAGACACACTGCAACAATACATGGAGCAATGCGATGCCTTGATACAGTATCTTAAATAAATGAATTTATGGTTTTTATTGTCAAGAAATTTAATATTATGTTGTTGTTGCTGTTAGTGACGACACTCTCTTTTGGGCAGGTAAAAGGAACAAAGAACTTCACTATCACTCCGCAAACCGTAATAAAAACAAATCTGCCGAAGCAGGCATCCTGCTTGTTTGAAATACAACGCATATTGAGAGAAAGATTCGGGCAAAGTGCCATTATGGGAGGTTTCCGGGCAAAAGGCAATTCGGTTATCGAACTCTGGACAGACTTTGACATAAAAGGGAAAGAACATTATATACTCGATATATCGGCAAATAAACTCTCTATCAGAGGGGCAACGCAGAAAGCCCTTCTCCACGGATTGAAAACATTAGACCGGATATTGCAATATGACATCAATAATACGAAAAACAAACAAATCGTTCCTGTTCGTATCGATGATGCATCCGCTACGGTTATTCAGCCTTGATGCTAAAGACACGGATACCAATCCGAACCATCTTGTAAAAGAAACTTTCACCGTTACCGCAAGGGATAAGATTCTATTACCGCTCGCTTCCGATGGCGGCGCCGCTCTACATATCCAGCCTGTAGGAAACTCAAAATGACAAATTGACATTTTGACAAACCACCCCTCTCCCATATCGCCTGTACGAAGCTATATCCGGGATCGATTGCAAATACGCGACTCTCACAGAGTTTTGTTTTATCAGTTTGTCAATATACATGATAAAATAATTACTAATTGATATAACGGGGATATCAATTATCAGGCATGGATTTCACTGATTTTGCAGATTAATACCTGTTGCATTTTTATTAATCCGCGAAATCCGTGAAATCCATGCCTAAACATATTGTTGTATTAAGTGGGTAATAACAATCTTTTTGATACTCAAATAAGGTTTGGTTTTCAAACCATTCCAGAGCTGCGTCTCTGCTTTATAACATCTAAAAACAAAGCATACATGCTTTAAAATCGAAACATATATGTTTTAAAGTTAAAATATAGGTGTTTTGCCGCGCAGATTATTGGAATTAGTACCGCAGGTAATTGAAATTACCCCTGGAGTAAATGGGAAAAAGTGCCGGATAGTAGAGAAAATGCTCCGTTTTAACACAAAAAAGAGCCGGTTCTTCCCTAAAAAGGCTTTTATGCATACATTGCACGTCAACAGAAAAGGTTATATTCCATCAAAATATCATTTATAAAAGCAAAACGCTAACATTTTATCAGAGTTTCCATTCAGAAGAACAGTAGAATTTCAATCTTTTTCGGTTCGCGTATTTGTAAACTCTTCTATTAACACGTATATTTGAGCAATTAGTTCCCTTTATTTATTACAAGAAAAAATACCATGAAGAAAGACATGACAGCTCCTGTCACGGCTATTGTATTAGGAGCCAGCGGAAGAGGTAAATTGTACGGAGATTACTCCCTCGAACATCCTCAAGATTTAAAAATTACAGGTATTGCCGAATTAGTGGAAATACGCAGGAATATCTATGGCGACAAATATCACGTACCGCAGGAAAACCGCGTGGCCACCTGGGAAGAATTATTAAACCGCCCCAAATTCGCTGATGCTGTGATTATTGCCACTCCGGATCATCTGCATTATGCCCCCTGTATGAAAGCACTGGATTTAGGGTATGATATCCTGCTGGAAAAACCGATTGCACAAACAAAAGAAGAATGCCGCCGTCTGGTTGCCTATGCGAAAGAAAAAGGAAGAATCGTTTGTCTTACCCACGTGCTGCGTTACTCCCCGTACTTCATAAAATTGAAGGAAATGGTCCACAGTAAAAAAATAGGAGAATTAGTCAGTATCCAGCATTTCGAACCGGTAGACCATGTTCATATGAGCCATTCATACGTCCGGGGAAGCTGGAGGGATTCCAAAGCAAGCACACCGTTGGTTTTGGCAAAATCCAGTCACGACCTCGATATTTTACATTGGATTATCGGCAAGCCCTGTAAGAAAATAGTTGCATTCGGGGATTTGTCTCATTTCAAAGCAGACAAAGCCCCGGAAGGCGCGCCCCAACGTTGTACGGACGGATGCCCGGCAGAAGCAACCTGCCCCTATTCCGCCCTGAAAATTTATTACCGCGACCGGACCTGGCTCTATGTATTCGACCTGCCGGAAGACCCGGACAAACAAGGGGAAGCTATTCTTGAAAACCTGAAAACAGGTAACTACGGCAAATGCGTCTACCACTGCCAAAACAATCAGCCCGACCATTATATGATGCTGATGGACTTCGAAGGAGGCGTTACCGTCAATTTTTCAATAGAAGCATTTACCTCTTATGGAGGACGACGCACCCGTATTATGGGAACACACGGCGATATTGTAGGCGACATGGAAACGTTTACCTATACGAATTTTGCCACAGGAGTTTCTGAAGTTTACGATACAAAAGCAGAAGATGCCCTCAATTATGAAGGTGTAGGACACGGAGGGGGCGATGCCGGTATGATTCGCGACTGGATAGAAGCTATCCGCCAACAAGATGCATCTCTGATGAGTACCCCGCTGGATGATTCACTGGCGAGCCATCTGATGGCATTTGCTGCAGAAGAAAGCAGAAAAGAAGGAAAAATCATTTCTTTATAGACAAAACTAAATAACAAACACACTTTATGAAAACAATTATCGGCCTTATTTCGGCATGCCTGCTTATATCCATACAGGATATAGCAGCCTGCACTTCCATTATTATTTCAGGTAAAGTAACTCCGGACGGACGTCCGCTTATGTGGAAACACCGGGACACGGAAACACCTTTCAACCACATGGCATTTTTTAATGACGGAGGGTATAACTTTCTGGGGCTGGTGAATAGCAATAATACCGACGATGCTGTCTGGACAGGAAGTAATGAAGCCGGTTTCTGTATCATGAATACAGCCTCATTCAACCTGAAAGATGATGATGTAAAGGTGATGGACCATGAAGGTTCACTGATGCGGAAAGCTTTAAACATATGCAAAACCGTACAGGATTTCGAACATTTCCTGGATACATTAGCCCGCCCTATGCGTGTGGAAGCAAATTTCGGAGTAATCGATGCTTATGGAGGGGCGGCTTATTTTGAAACAAAAAACGACCGGTATTTCAAGAAGGATGTTAACGATGAAAAACTGGCCCCCAACGGTTATCTGATTTATACCAACTTCTCTTTTGAAGGACAGAAAGACAAAGGGCTCGGATATATACGTTATAACACGGCTACTGCCATTTTCCTGAAAATGCAGCACGAAGGATATACTCCTCAACGGATTTTACAGGAAGCCTCCCGCTCTTTCTATAACAGCCAGTTGGATATAGACCTCAAGAACGAACAGCAAAGTCCGAATCGCACAAGCGGATGGTTTGTTGAGCAGGATATGATTCCGAGAAGCGAATCGACTGCTGCCATTGTCATACAAGGAGTTAAGCCCGGAACGAACCCGGAACTCACCACCCTTTGGACAGCATTAGGATACCCTCCGACATCCATAGCCATTCCTCTTTGGGTAAAAATGGGAGAAAACCAACCGAAACTGGTAATTTATGATAAAAATATAAAAACAGCACCGCTCTGTTTATACGCCTCACAACTGAAAGACAAGGTGTATTCGCTCCATAGAGGAAACGGACAGAAATATCTGAACTGGAGGCTTTTATGGAATAATGACGGAACCGGATATATCCAGGAACTTCAAAAAACAGAAGATATGGTTTTCGATACATTTAACAGCCAAATACCTTCATGGGAGAAAAAAGGGTTGAACATTGTGGATGTTCAAGAGGTCTATAATAGGGTAATTCCCGCCATAGAAAACGCTTATGGGCAGTGCATGAAGCAATAAAGGCATGGAATTTCCCGAAAATTATTAACTAACCCAATTTTAATCAATGAAAGGAGAGCCTATGGATAGAAATATATAGTTTTGATATGCCCCACACAAGGAACTTAACAAGAGAATACTTAGATTCCTGTTCCTTACAGAAAAAGACTTTCTAAATAAACACCCGACTAAGAAAAAGACTCATGGAAACACCCAACTTTACCAAGCTATTAATACTTCTGATAAGTATTAACGGAACAACCTATGCACAAAATAAAAAAGGGGAAAAAGAAGATAAGGATTCTGCTACGGTCATTGTCTTAGGACAAAATAATGACCCATCCGTAAAAAGCAAAGCCATTAAATCCTTTGAAGAGAACATTCGTGCCGGTCTACAACCGGACGGTATGCCACGATTCCTGATAACAGATTCCAAAGCCAACGCAATCTTTGCCATCGGAGGTTTCGTTCAATTCCGCACAGGATATGATTTCGGAGGAGTCATTAATCATCTGGATTTTATACCTTATTCCATTATGATCGATCCCCTGGAAGGAAACGATCGAAGATTCCTAATGGATGCTTCTACGTCACGGCTTTATTTTAAAACCCTGATTCAAACCAAAAAAGGAGTACTTGAAGGATATCTGTCTACAGACTTCCGAGGAACAAACAAGGCACTTCGATTACGTGAAGCCTATATTTCTTATATGGGAGCCACTTTCGGACAAACATTTTCAACCTTTTGCGACCTGAAAGCTTCTTTTTCCACCATCGATTTTGAGGGTCCCAATGGTTTCGCCCTTACGCGTAACCTATTAATCCGTTACGAATATGGTTGGAAAAATGGAATTAAAGTCGCTGCATCCTTGGAATATCCCAGTGTACTGATAACACACGGATATTTAAACCATGACATCTACCAACGCATTCCGGATATTCCGGCTTACATAAATTATGCATGGAAAGATGGCCATGTCCGTCTATCCGGCATTGTGAGAAACTTGTTTTATTATAATAGTGTAACAGCAGAAGTTGACAGAGCTATCGGCTGGGGTATAAAATTAAGCGGTACCTTTAAAATAGGTCCTAAAGTCCAGCTATTTGGAGAAGGCACGATTGGACGAGGGTTGGCTGCTTATATCTCGGATTTGGGTACATCCAAATTCGACCTGATAAATGATGTAAATAAACTGGGAGAAATGATTGCCCCCAAAACCTACGCATGGTTTGCCGGTATCCAATATAATATCCTTCCTCAAATGCCATTTACTTTTGGCTATAGCCAGGCTGGTATAACCGAAGAAGAAGAAAATCTATCGACAAAAGAGTACCGGTGCGGTGATTTCTACGTATGCAATCTTTTCTACAGATTTTCACCTTATTGGCATACCGGCATTGAATATTTACACGGAAGCAGAACCAATCAGGATAATCAATCCGGACATGCCAACCGTATACAGGCGGTTATCCAATTTAATTTCTGACAATCACCACCCCGTCATGCCTGTCCTTCGGTCGATGCACGAAGTTTAATTTCAGCGTCAAGCACCACCGTTTTAGGAGGAATTGATGGGTCCTTTATCTTTTCAAGCAATAATTCGGCGGCCGTTTGTCCCATCCGGATAAGCGGCTGTTCGACTGTCGTCAGATGAGGATTTACAATGGTCGAAAGTATCGTACCGGAGAAACCGGCTACAGCAATCTGCTCCGGAATCCGGAATCCTTTTTCGGTCAGCACGTTCATTGCCCCGATAGCCAGCGTGTCTGTAAATGCATAAACAGCATCAAAAGTTATGCCTTTAGACAAAATTTCCTCTATAGCCGCCCTTCCGTCATGAATACTTACACGGGTCCGTACTATCAATGAAGGGTCGTGGTCGATATGAAACTTATACAATGCATCCTTAAAGCCCAGCAACCGGTCATTTGTATTATGAATGTAGGACGGTCCCTGCAAATAAAGAATACGTTTCCTACCACTACGGATCAAATGCTCCGTCAAAAGGAAAGATTTACTATAGTCGTCTATTACAACCTTCGTTACATCTAATTTTGAGGGGACACGGTCGTAAAAAACAATCGGTGTACCTCCGTTCCGGATACGTACACACTCTTCGACATTCGCATCCTGATGGCATAAAGCCATAATAATGCCATCTACCCGGAACCGCTCCATCAACAACAAATTGTCTTTTTCCCTCTCCCAATCCTCATTCGATTGGGCGATAATTACTTTCGCACCCTGAGGATATAAAACCTGCTGAACGCCCTCTATCACGGATGACGCAAAAGGTGTCACCATCTCGGGAACAATCACTCCGATGGTATTTGTTCGCCCATATTTCAGGTTTAATGCTACCGGATTGGGTTTATAGCCTAACATGTCCGCCAGTGCCAGTATCTTTTCTTTGGTTTCCCGGCGTATATTCTTATCATCCGCCAATGCTCTTGACACTGTTGAGACGGATAAATTCAATTGCTGTGCTATCTCTTTAATTGTTACGTGCTTCATAACATGTATTGAGTTAAGAATTCAAATATAATCGTTTCGGTTCTCATTTGCAAGCCAATAAAAAAGGATTAGCATTTGTTGATACAATATCATATATGAGAACGTTTGCAGATTTTGGGAACGTTTGCGAGAACGATTGCATAAAAATTCAAGCCAGAACTGTTTTTTCCCTACTTCCTATTTCTCTTAATTTGCTTCTACAGTTTAAATCTAAATTCACCATTAAACATATAACAATCATGAAAACATCAGTTATTCCTGTAAGTTACGACCGTACACAAGTACAAACCGGCATCATGCACATTGGCGTAGGTAATTTCCACCGTGCACACCAGGCTTTTTATACCCATCTTTTACTCAAGGATGAAGACCAGCGGGACTGGGGTATCTGTGGAGTAGCCTTATTGCCTAACGACCAACGTTTATACCAGGCTCTGCATAAACAAGATAATCTTTATACGCTGACCGTATGCGGACGAGACGGGCATGATGGAGCCTATCAAATAGGTTCTATCGTGAAATTACTCTGGGCGGGAGAATCTTCGGAAGCCATATTAAACAAAATGGCTGACAAATCTATCCGCATCATCACCCTGACTATTACTGAAGGCGGATATAATATAGATAAGGCAAGCGGACAATTCATACTGGATAATCCGGACATACAACATGATTTACAGAATCCGGCATCACCTAAAACCGTATTCGGATATATCGCCGAAGGTTTACGCCGCCGTAAAGAAACCGGACACGGAGCTGTGACAATCCTCTCCTGCGATAACCTCCAGCATAATGGCAATACAGCCCGTAAAGCATTTACCTCCTTCATCAAAGCACAAGACCCGGAACTCGCCTCCTGGGTAGAAACAAACGTAACTTTTCCGAATGCGATGGTAGACCGTATTACCCCGGCAGTCACCCCAAATGATATTGCCCGCTTAAACGAAAAGAACGGAACGAACGATGAAGCTCCGGTTTATTGCGAAGATTTCATCCAGTGGGTAATCGAAGACAATTTCATAGCCGGACGCCCGGCATGGGAACGCGTCGGTGTAGAGTTTACCGATGATGTAACCGCCTATGAAAATATGAAACTGAGCTTACTCAATGCTTCCCATACCTTACTCTCTTATCCGGCATTCCTTAGCGGTTACCGTAAAGTGGACGATGCAATGCGCGACGAACGTTTTGCCAACTATTTGCGTACTTTTATGGACAAAGATATTACCCCTTATGTTCCGGCACCGGGAACAACTGATTTGGAAGTATACAAACAAACACTCATCGAGCGTTTTGCAAATCGTAGCGTAAGCGACCAGTTAAGCCGCCTTTGTTTTGACGGAGCATCCAAAACGCCCGTATATATCATGCCCAATCTGATAAAGATGATAGCAGACAAAGCCGACCTGACCCGCATTACCTTCTGGGCTGCCGCCTATCGGCGATATTTAAACCGCCCGGTAGACGACCACGGAGCATCTTATGAAATAAACGATCCATGGCTCACCGATGAAGATTACCAGCTAATAGCATCCCAACCGGTTGATTTCCTTAAAATCTCCCCATTCCGCAGTACCGACCTTCAGAAAAGCGAAGCATTCGTTTCCTTATTCTTGAAAATGGTAGATGACATTGAACGGAAAGGCACTATGGCAACTCTCGAAAGTATCCTCTAAAAAGACTTGTACGAGCATGAAAACACAACAGACGTATACACTCGGACCGTTTATCGTATTAATATTTATCTATTTCATCGTCGGTTTCCTGACTACGGTAAACGGACAATGCCAGGCCCCGCTGAAAATAGCTTTTCTGGATAATGCCGGTGAACTGAAAAATACGTTCATCACCCTTATATCCTTTTTCTTTTTTCTGGCTTATTTATTAAACGGGACACTTGGCGGCAAATGGATCAATGCCTATGGATATAAGAAAACATTGTTGCGCGCATTAGGTATAATGGTTGCCGGACTCATGGTTTTCTTTTTCTCCTCATGGTTCACTGTAAACTATCCGGATTACTACGTCAGAATCGCCTCGGCACAAATTCCTTACGGATACTTCATGTTTCTATGCGGTTCCTACCTGATGGGTACTTCGGCGACTCTTTTGCAAGTAGTTATTAATCCCTATGTGGCAGCTTATGATGTACCGGGTACACAGCCTGTACAGCGCATGAACATAGTCTGTGCCTTTAATTCCTTCGGAACCACGATTGCCCCGTTCTTCGTAACGGGAGTGATGTTCCGCGGAGTACCGATAGAGGAAGTTCATGTGCGCCAACTGATGTTCCCTTTTATTTTACTGGCTACATTTATCGCCCTGACTGCCTTTATCACACAACGGCTGTCGTTACCGGACCTGCAAGGCACTAAAACCTCCGGAGATGAAACATTGGAACGCAGCATCTGGTCGTTCAGGCATTTAAAGTTAGGTGTAATTGCCATCTTCTTTTATGTAGGTGCCGAAGTTTCCATCGGGGTTAATATCAATTTGCATGCACAAGAACTGGAACTGTCCGGACAAGGATTATCGTTTCTCGGGAATAAACATTTAATGCTGTGGGGATATGATTTAGGCATTCCGGCATTACTGGCCACATTGTATTGGGGAGGATTGATGGTTGGGCGTATTATATCCAGCATGATAACCAATATATCCCCACGTATCCAGTTGACAGTAACGACTGTCTTAGCAACAGTATTTGCAGTAGTCGGTATCCTTACACATAATTTGTGGGTACTGGTGGCTATCGGACTATTCCACTCTGTTATGTGGGGATGTATTTTTACACTTGCCATAAAAGGATTGAAGAAATATACATCCAAAGCATCCGGGGTCTTCATGATGGGTGTTTTCGGTGGTGCTGTCTTCCCTGTAATACAAGGAGCTTTAGCCGACCTTTTCGGTTCATGGCAATGGACATGGATACTGGTTATTATATGCGAATTGGTAATGCTTTACTATGCCCTTTGGGGATCACGCATTAAAGAATCAGAACTTCTGGACACAAATTAAACATATTCTCTAAACCCCTTGTTATATAGGTATTCTTAAACAAAAAATCATTCATATGATAACAAGGGGTTTATTGGTTACAGTTTTGGCTACTATCTTTTTAGTTGCTATTCCCGAACAAAACAAAGCTTGTACACGGGCGGTCTATCTGGGACCTGATAATATGATTGTTACAGGAAGAACAATGGACTGGAAAGAAGATCCTCAATCCAATATCTATCTTTTTCCCAGAGGAATACAAAAGCAAGCCGGAAATACAAACAATACTATCAAATGGACTTCCAAATACGGGAGTGTGGCGACGGCTGGATATGATATAGGAGTATGCGACGGCATGAATGAAAAAGGGCTGGTAGCGAACCTGCTCTTCCTTACAGAATCACGTTATGACCGCTCCAATGATAACCGTCCGGTCATGGGGATAAGTATCTGGACACAATATGTACTGGATAATTTTGCCACTGTAGATGAAGCTGTGCAAGAACTCAGTAAAGACTTATTCCGGATAGATGCGCCGGATTTACCTAATGGTTCCAAATCGACCCTGCATCTTTCTATTTCCGACGCAACCGGGAACAGTGCCATATTCGAATATATCGATGGGAATCTGATTATTCATGAAGGCAGAGAATGCCAGATTATGACAAATTCCCCTACCTACGAGAAACAACTGACACTAAATGAGTATTGGAAACAAATCGGTGGTCTGGTAATGCTGCCGGGAACAAACCGTGCATCAGACCGCTTTGTCCGTGCTTCCTTCTATATTCAAGCTCTTCCACAGACATCCGATTACCGGCAAGCTGTAGCCGGCGTATTCAGTGTCATGAGAAATGTATCTGTTCCGTTAGGAATATCCATTCCGGAACAACCGAATATTGCATCCACCCGTTGGCGTACAGTGGCAGACCAAAAGAATAAAGTGTATTATTTCGAATCGACCTTAAGCCCGGACATTTTCTGGATTAATTTTAAAGATTTAGACTTCAATGCCGGCGCACCGGTCAAGAAACTGACATTGACAAACGGAGAGATATATGCAGGAAATGCAGCCGGCAAGTTTCAAACCAGCAAACCGCTTGCATTCCTGTTCGGAATATAAATAGACCTGTAGAAATATACCATGTAAGGTGTGCCCAGGCAAATAGACTTTGAACCAGGCACTACCTTTTCTATTGATATGCGATAAAAAAGGTTGATTTAAAAATGGCAGAAAGTCCCTCCGATTTGATTTTACTCATAGGTACAGGCCACTGTTTACTTATCTTTGTACATACAAAATCTTTTTATGTACAAAAATAATAATTATAGCTTTTCCGGTATCACTATTTTAAAACAAGTCCCCACTCCCTTTTTTGATTCTATATGGATCGTTCCATGAAAATACTCCACAATAGTCCGGCAAATAGCAAGTCCTAAACCGGCTCCCTGTGAAAAATGGTCTATCTTATAAAAGCGGTCAAATATATGTTTCTGGTCTTCTTCCGAAATCCCCTTGCCTGTATCTTTTACAAAAAATGTCACGTTCCCCGGTGTTTCAGATAAATACCCGAATGTGATGTATCCCCTATTTGTAAACTTAACTGCATTGTTTATCAGGTTATTAATCACCTGTTTCAAACGAACGGGATCTATAAAAATTATCTTATCCTTTTCGGCTAATTCCAACTTAAGTTCAACACCTGGCGGCATATTCAATTGCTGGGAGACATAAATATCATCCAATAATTTATTTAAAGATTGCTCGGAATAACGGAATTCCATTGTTCCGGCTTCGATTTTGGATATATCCAGTATGTCATTTATCAGGCTTAAAAGAAGTTCGCAATTTTTATTGATGATATCCACAAATTCGACTATTTCATTCTTTTCCAAACCTTCAATATCACGTAATAACATGGAGAAACCGACAATCGAATTCAGCGGAGTACGTATCTCATGGCTCATATTAGCAAGAAATGCACTCTTTTGGGCATCATTCCGTTTGGCAACAGCCACTTCCTCTTCTTTATCCTTCATTTTCTGGATACTCATAACGATACCCACAATCCGGTAAGGAAGCCCGGACACCTCCTGCGCCAGATAAGTGGAACGTCCTTCCATCCACTCGTAGGTACCATCCCCACGACGAAGTCGAAAAGAAACCGGAGCTGTATACAAATCGCCTCCCATCTGATCGGATAAAGCGGAAAACAAGGATTCACGGTCATCAGGAAATACCAAATCGACAAACTCTTCTGCGGTCAATTCATTATGATGGTCGTTAGGAAGTTTCAAATAGGTAAAATATTCAGGAGTCATAACATAAACAGAACGCTCCATATCATAGAACCAGGGGAATATTTTTGTAGAGTTAAGTGTCATATTTAAAAAATAAGACTGCATCCGTTCCTCTTTTATATTGAGGAATAAAATAACAATTTTCTTCAGGCATCCCTGATCAAACAACCCTGTTATTTTACAGATAGCAGGAAAACGGCTTCCATTTTTCAGGCAATGTATAAATAAATCATTCTGATATTGTATAAAACCGGCTTTATCTTTCAGGGAAGCCAAAACCTCCGGAAAACAATCATACTCTTTATACTTAAGAATGAAGAATGAACTATAATGCATGCCTACAACCTTGGCATCCGATATGTAAAGTTCCTCTTGCGCCTGAGGATTAATAAAATCTATCGTACCGTCTGCCTTTAGGACAATCACACAATCCCTTAATGTACATGACCGTAAATTTTCCAAATCCGTTTCTGTCATTGAAACTGAATGAACTCCTGCTATTTCATCTGTATTTATATCTTCCATAACCCTATAAATTTGTTTACCTTTACTTCGTATTTCGATATTCCAAAGGAGTCATACCTACATACCGCCTAAAATATTTATCAAAAAAGGATACATTATGGTAACCCAGATTTATTGCAATCTCTTTTATTGATGATGTGGTCGACCTCAACTGTACTTTCGCGTCGGATATAATAACTGTGGCAATAATGTCCCGAGGCGTCATTCCCGTCACCTTTTTAATCACAAAACAAAAATGAGGAAAAGAGATACGGAGTCGTGCTGTATAAAAAGAGACCTTATGCTCATGCGTATAATTCATCCAGACAAGTTGTATAAATTCATGTACAATCTCTTTTTCCCGGTTCATCACAGGCTCCTTCCAGGTGCTATACTTTTTATACATATTAATAACCCCTTTATACAATATATCCTGTACAGAACACATGCAATCCTCAAACAGGATGGAACCCGGTTCGTTCTGAGTCTTGGCAAGCAACTGAAAAAATATTCTGTACACATCTATAATATCATCCGATAAATGTATAACCGGATTCCTCGTAAGATTAAGTATGAGGCTCGATATTGTTTTAATATAATTGGTACCCTCCAAAAAACGGGATGAAAATGCGGCAAAGGAAACTTCTGCATCATCCGAGAGCTCGGATACATAAAAAAAAGTATTGGGTAATAAAGTTATAAAATCATTCGGTTGAATCGTAAACAACCCTAAATTGATTTTTATCCGGATAGTGCCTTTTGTACATAGGAAAAATCCCCCTGCCCTCATTTTACAAAGGATAAAACAATATTTAGTTAACTCCTCTTTGCCTGCTTTATCCCGTACAACGAAATCCTTTGAAATATCTAGTTTTATAAAGTCACTATCCATAATTATATAAGTTGAAGTAAAGATACTCCAAAGGGATATACGATACAGATAGTATAAATAACGGAATATCTTTTCTTAAAAACAGAGATGGCTCTTTTTGAACCATCCCATTCATAAAATCTTAGCTCGACAGCTATCGGATTCATTATTTATTAGATGCCGGTACAGCCTCTATTTAGAAGAGGTACCACTTTCCAGAATACTGACGATAGAGAATAATGTAAAACAAATTCCTCCTAATCCGGCTAAAACCCGTGCCGGTACAAAACTATATCCATGCAATGTGCCCATTTCAAAAATGAATGCCGACAAGAAAAGGCAAGTCAATGCAGTAAAGACCGGTATCAGTGGTATACGGTTTGCCAACTTGAATTCATGCCTCCATATTTTTGAAAGCAATATGACCTTACTGGAAATACTCAAACAGACCAGGCCCAATCCAATCATAATATAACCGGTAGAACCGATAGAGGGGTCGAGGCTTCCTGCTGCCAGGATTATTCCCCAAATAATACAGAGAGAACCCATGATTAAGACCAGTACCGGCCACAATGTCCGTTCTGAAGAAGAGTACAGGTTTTGTATCTGCCGGACAATCGTAACCACCAAAGCAATAAGGCTCGTACAAATACAGGCCAGACCAACCATCACATGACCCGCTACAAAATACATCGGATATATATTACCTTTCGATAAAAGGACAAAGGCCCATATCCAGGCAATTAAAGAAAAAAGAATTGCCAACCCTATTAATAGTGCGCCCTGCTCTTTGCTAAAAGCCTCGGATGGCATCACATGATCACTTTTCTTTGAATTGACTGTAATCATTGTGAAGCGGGTGGATGAAGTTGCCGTTGTTGCGACACATGCCGTAATTAAACCGACACCGCATATTACATGCCCTGCAACAAATGAAGTCGAGTTCACAGAACCATGTATCACTGATATGCCCCCTATTACCGTTAGGATTGCAGACAAGTAACCTACTGCAGGCAGTACATATTTACTAACAGAACCGAATGTACCGATCAGTTGCCTGATAATTGTTGCCGCAGTAGAAAAAAGAGCTATACAAATCATTCCTAAGGAAAATACTACCGGACCTGCAACCATCCGGTTCGGGTCTGTTCCGTAGGAGGTGACGAACCATCCGTATCCGAAACAAAACAACGCCATAAGCAATGGAATTGCCCTAAATAAAACACTAATACCGTAATTCATAAGTTTTTTGTTTAGATGTCCTATGAAACAGGGTTATATAATATATTGTTTATTTACATAGAATACCGTTTGTTCTTTTTAGCATGCATAAACATAGCATCACGGAGATTAAATAATGGTTATTTTTTTTAACCTAAAAACTTCCAACAGAAACTTTTTTATTCGGTAACTATTCATACCTTCGCCGCGTGATTAGAAAGATTTTATTCATAGTATCGTTGTGCTTCTTGTTTTTCTTGAATCAGAAAAGTAAAACTATTGAAGAATCCCATATTTTCTCCCAGCAGGAAATGATGGTAACGAACCATCTCCAACAGGAACCGAAGCAGGATACGTTAACGAATGAAGAATTTTCTTCCTCACAAAGCGTTGCTATTTTCACAAATTGCCGCCAACTCCAAACACAGGGCAGAGGCAGCGAGAGATTAATCAAAGAAACAGTAAAACAATTAACCCTATTCTATCAGAAAGGACAGGAAATACTGAATAAGACCTCAGAAATATTATCGATAAACCGCTCTTATGAATGTTCTTCACTTCGTATTCGTTCCGGACACTGGATATACGCTATACGAAAAATTGTTATTTAGCAATTCTTATCCCATTTTACTTTAGACCTCTTTATTTTTAAAACTGAAAAGAATTGTCAGTCTAACCCGATTGTATTCAAAACATTTATATAGTTGTGTTTTGTTATGTAATTATACTATCAGACAAATTTAAAATTATAAAATTATGTTAAGTCTACTTCTTTCTACATTGGAAATGATGGGGCTAACCTTCGCTATTGGCTTTTTTGTAGCCGGCGTGATCAAAATTATTGCAATCAGCGCAGATTCAATGGATTATTATCACTCCCATAACGAAGAAATGGCTCAGATTTCCAAAATAAACAAACTACGCGCAAAAATCGGAGAATTATTAGGGTTTAACGACGTGGAAGAAAATATTTCCCAGGAAGATGAACGGGAAGAATTCCGCCGTGGTATTAATACCGACATGTTAAAGAAAAAACAGGGAGGATACTATCATGGAGTTAGCCACGGCTCCTCACGGCTCAATCTGATGGACTACTATTATCCGCGTGATACGCACATGATGTATCTCCATAAGAAAGAACAATTTTTGAAGAAAAATAAAGAAGATAAAAATAATCCTTCTACAGAAAAGGAATGAATTTATATGGAAAATATTGATTTTTTTAGTTTGTTCCAAGGATTTGGAACAATGGCTGCCGGTGGATGGATACTGGCTACCACCCGTGTTTTTCTCATTTGCCTCGGAGGCTTGCTTGTATATTTAGGATGGAAAGGCGTACTCGAACCGATGGTTATGATACCGATGGGGTTAGGTATGCTTGCCATAAACTGCGGAACCCTGATTATGCCGGAAGGCGGATTGGGAAACCTGTTCCTCGACCCGATGCTTGAAGACACGGACGCTTTGATGACGACCATGCAGATAGATTTTCTACAGCCGGTCTACACACTCACATTCAGTAACGGATTGATTGCCTGCTTTGTTTTTATGGGAATCGGCACCCTGCTGGATGTAGGTTTCCTGCTTCAAAAACCTTTTGCCAGCCTTTTCCTTGCCTTATGTGCCGAACTGGGTACATTCCTGACTTTACCTATAGCCAGTGCATTGGGACTGACTCTGAATGAAAGCGCATCTGTTGCCATGGTAGGTGGAGCCGATGGACCGATGGTATTATTTACTTCTCTGGTTCTGGCAAAACATCTCTTTGTTCCGATTACAGTCGTCGCTTATTTATATTTAGGATTAACTTACGGCGGATATCCTTATCTGGTTAAACTTCTGATACCACAGCGCTTGCGTGCAATCAAAATGACATCTACCAAACCGCCTAAGAACTATGATGCAAAAGTAAAACTGGCATTCTCAGTGATCCTTTGTGCTGTGTTATGTTTCCTTTTCCCGGTAGCATCTCCCCTGTTCTTCTCTTTGTTTCTGGGTGTGGCTGTCCGCGAATCCGGAATGAAACATATTTATGATTTTGTAAGCGGCCCGTTATTATACGGTTCCACATTTATGTTAGGTCTGTTGCTGGGCGTACTTTGTGATGCCAAACTGTTGCTCGACCCGAAAATCCTGAAATTACTGGTATTAGGTGTTACAGCCTTGTTATTATCCGGTATCGGCGGTATTATGGGCGGTTACATCATGTATTTCATCAAGCGTGGAAACTATAACCCAGTTATCGGTATCGCTGCGGTAAGCTGTGTGCCGACAACGGCTAAAGTTGCCCAAAAGCTGGTAAGCAAAGAAAATCCGGACTCCTTTATTTTAGGAGACGCACTGGGCGCTAACATTTCAGGGGTTATCACCTCTGCTATTATTACGGGTATTTATATAACTATTATACCTTACCTCTAAAATACTACTTTTACCTTTCTCCGGAAATCAACCAAAACCATCCGGAGTACTTTTCATTCGAGCCTCGCCGGACTGTTGTTTGACGAGGCTCGAACTTTTTCAATTCCCTGGCAAATCGCTCTTAAACAACAGATAAACAAGAATTATCCGTGAACTAATAAAGAACAGGATTTGTTTACTTAATAACAATCTTAAACATAATCATCATGGCTAAAAACGAACAAAAACTGACAGAAGTAGGGTCAACTCCGGCCCCCGATACCTTTTATATCAAAATTACTCCCGACGGTCCGTATCTTGTTTATGGCAACCCTCCCATCGACCAGGAAATCATAGTTCCTAACAAAGAAGGCTCTTCCTGGGTTTACCGCAAAGGAACTTCGTTCGACAACTCCGCCAACCCGGTAGCACTCTGCCGTTGCGGATGTTCGAATCATAAACCCTTTTGCGACGGTTCGCATGTTCATGTCGATTGGGAACCTAAGGAAACAAGCAGCAAACGCCCCCTGCTGGAAAAAGCCGAAGAAATAGAAGGACCTGCCCTATTGCTTGCCGATAACGAAAAGTATTGTGCATTCGCCCGTTTCTGCGACGCGTATGGCCGTGTATGGAATATTGTGGAAAGAGCCCGCACCGAAGAGGAAAAAGAACTTGTCAGACATGAGGTAGGACACTGTCCGTCCGGTCGGCTGGTTGTATGGGACAAACAAACGGATAAAGTATTCGAACCTCCTTTCAAACCGTCTATCGGCCTTATAGAAGATCCGGGAATCAAAGTAAGCGGACCAATCTGGGTAAAAGGCGGCATACGGATCGAAAGTGCGGACGGAAAAAGTTATGAAATCAGAAACAGAGTTACTTTATGCCGCTGCGGTCAGTCCTCCAATAAACCGTTCTGCGACGGTACACATGCATCGATGCATTTCCATGATAATCTGCCGATAGAGAAAAAAGAGGAAGAATGGTAAAAGGATTTTACGGGTTTACTGAAAATGAATATGTTAAAATTACATGCCGTAAAGCATATTTGCATTTTACTTTATTTTCCGGAAATAATTTGTTCCTGTAATTTTTAATACCTAAGTTAGTGCCATTAAAACAAACAAAATATTAACCTTCAAAATAATGAAGCCATGGCAAAGACTATTACATTCAATGAACTTCGTAGACTGAAAGACAGTCTGCCTGACGGAAGTACCCACCGTATTGCTGATGAATTAGGACTGACTGTTGAAACAGTACGTAATTATTTCGGTGGGTATAATTATAAAGATGGAAAAAGTTGTGGGATACATATAGAACCAGGACCAGACGGTGGTTTGGTTGTATTAGACGACACTACTATACTTGACCGTGCTTTACAGATATTGGCAGAGAAAAATCCTGTATCTGAAGAAGCACAGCAAGCGTAAAGAAATTCAACATTACAGGAAAATCCCATAGCTAAAATTAAATAGTTGCTGTGGGATTTTTTGTTTTAATCAACTTATTGGTATTTCCGATTGTTTCATTAATAAAAACACACGCATATGGAAGATAAATTAGTAACGTTAGCGATTCACACGTTCGAGAAAGCTCAAATTCTCAAAACATTACTTGAAACAGAAGGAATTGAGGTATACATACATAATGTAAACCAAATCCAGCCGGTTGTTTCGGCAGGAGTACGTGTGCGTATTAAAGAAAGTGATCTGCCTCACGCATTGCGTATCATAGAAGACAGCAAATGGTTCAGTGAGGAAAAAGAAGAAGAGGAAGACAAGAGCAACCAGATTAAGAAAGTCCTTATTCCGGTAGACTTCTCCGACTACTCAATCAAAGCATGCGAACTCGGTATCAATCATGCACATAAGATTGGCGCCGAAGTAATGATTATGCATGCCTATTTCAGTCCCTATTTCCCATCCGCCATTCCAATGGGTGATACCCTGACTTACCAGATTGGTGAAGAAGAAACCGTACAGAATATATTGAAACGGGTTCATGTGGATATGGAAAATATCTGTACCCATATCAACCGGAAAATGAAATCCGGCGAACTGCCTAAAGTAAAATACAATTACGTTCTTCGTGAAGGATTGCCTGAAGAAGAAATTATTGCTTACAGCAAGGAATATCACCCTACCCTGATAGTCATGGGTACCCGCGGTAAAAGCCAGAAGGATATGGACCTGATTGGTAGTGTAACGGGTGAAGTAATTGAAGTAAATAAGGTTCCGATTCTTGCCATTCCCGAAAATGTTCCGTTCGGAGATTTAGGCGAAGCTAAAAACATTGCATTTGCCACCTCTTTCAACCAGCGTGATTTAGTGGCCTTCGATGAATTTATGGAAATCATCAAACCGTACAATTTCCATATTCACCTGTTCAATATCTCTACAAGCCGTAATGAATGGAACGAAATCCGCTTAACCGGGGTAAACGAATATTTCAAAAAACAATATCCGGATGCAAACATTACCCATACCGTATTGGCTGATGGCGATCTATTGCTGGCAATCGAGAAGTTTGTAAGAGATAATCAGATTGAAATTATTGCATTAAGCACCTATCGCAGGAATATATTGGCAAGAATGTTCAACCCGAGCATTGCACGAAAGATGTTATTCCACACCGATACCCCATTGTTGGTAATGCACGCCTGAAAAAGGATGAAAAAATAAAGAATAAGATTTAAATCTTAGTATAAAGGGAATTGTCTTTTTTCAGACAGTTCCCTTTTTTATTATAAAGCGGAATTTAATTTATTAGACGCGGATTAAGAAATATAAGGCTACTACAACATAACGGCAAGCCGAAACCTATTCATCTTATTTTTTTTAATTATGATATACCTATTTTAAGGTATTCACGGCTTTATTTTACTCAATTATCGGTATTTCAGACATTCTACAAAACCCGGAACTTTGCAACTGAATAAAAATAACTATATTTTAATATCAAACGCAAAATGAAAAAAGTTCTTTATTTAACAGCTGTTTTATTTACAGGTGCTTTGACACTAGTGTCCTGTGATAAAAATAATAACGAAGGGGAAGGTCCTCTGAATGAGGATGTAAAAACGGCAACCGTAAATTCCAAAGCCTATGACAAATGGATTTATTTCAAATTTTCAGACGGTTCCACTGTAGAACATGAGATTGAACCGATTGGCGGAACATACAATGGAAAGCTTGACTATTCGCTCACACTTCCCTCAGGCGGAACGAATGAAGGTTCCAGCGATAACCAAAAATTAGAAATCAGCCGTATAGATAAGAATACGGTAAAAATAATCCTGAAAGATTTCAAAAGCGGAAATCAATCAATGGGCAATATTGAAACAGAAGCGACTGTCTCCGTTGAAAAAAGCAAATGGACATTAAAAGCAGAAAATAAGACAGTAGGTAGCTATACCATTTCCTGTACCGGAACTATTGAAGCCGATTCGAATATCGACTTGCAGATGAGTATTGTGGTAAAAGCAATGCAGGCTATGGGAATGGGGCCTATCGAAGCGACCTACAAAGGAACGATGGAACAGTCGGCCAACGTAGATGAAAGCACTTTCGACTGGGATATAGCTTTCCACAGCTATGATAAAAAGACAAACGGCGGTTCCGTATTGGCAACTACAGAAAAAGAAATATCCAACGTAACTACAATCCCGACAGGCGATTATATACAAGACATAAAGAGTGACAGCTTAATCGTGGACATGGGCGGCATGATGGACGATAAGATCGGCATCGGATATGCACGCGGTTCCGTCAACGAAGTGCTAAGCGCAGCTACTTTGCGTGACCTGAGCAATATGCCGCCACTTTACTCCAAGACAGACCTTGTCTACATCGTTAAAACCAAATCCGGCGAATATGCTAAAATCAAATTCACCGATTATATGGATGAGGAAGGAAACAAGGGTGTCTTTACGTTCAACTATGTATATCCTGTAAAATAAAATTCAATCTTATATGAAAATAGCATTATTGGTGTTAGCTTCAACACTGATATTTAGTAACCTGTCGGCGAATGAACCTCCCCGGCAGGTTCTTGGTTCTGTTACCGATGAAAAGGGAGAAACACTTCCTTACGCTAATATTCTGATTAAAGGGACAACGTATGGAGTGGCTACAGATACAAACGGGAAGTATAAACTAATCATTCCCCGTCCGGGAAAATACTCCATCATTGTAAAATATGCCGGCTTCGTTCCCTTTGAGCAAAGTTTCTATCTGCATCAGGATACGACCATCAACTTCAAGCTGAAAGAAGATGCTTTGAACCTGAATGAAGTAACCGTGACGGCCACTCGTACTCCCAAACTATTAAAAGACGCACCGGTTATTACCCGCGTCATTACAACAGAGGATATACAGCGTATCAATGCTGTTACCGTTCAGGATTTGCTGGAAACCGAATTACCGGGGCTGGAATTTACCCGCGAAATGGACGGGCAGACTTCTATCCACCTCCAGGGTATGAGCGGCAAATATATCCTGTTCCTGATAGATGGAGAACGTATGGCGGGCGAAACGCTGAATAATGTGGATTATAACCGCCTGAATGCTTCCGAAATAGAACGTATCGAAATCGTAAAAGGTACAGCTTCCGCCCTGTATGGTTCCAATGCAATCGGAGGAGTTGTAAATATCATCACAAAAAATGCGGATAAACCGTATAGCGTGAATGTTTATGGCAATTACGGAAGTAAAAATGAACAGCGCTACGGAGCAACAATCGGACTGAAAAAACAAAACATCAGCAGTTTGACCTCCGTAAATTACAAAAACAAAGATACCTACCTGCTGACCGATACGACAGGCAAATCCTCTCCGGTAAACGGTGGGCACGACTATAATGTGAACGAGAAACTAACCTGGACTGTCAATAAAAAAATAACACTGACAGGAAAAGGAGGATTCTATTTCCGGGATGTAGACAATTACGAAGAAAATGTAAAAGACCGCTACCGTAACTTTAACGGAAGCCTCCGGATGAATTATAACATATCCGAGAAGCAGAACCTGGATGTTTCTTACCTGTTCGACCGGTATAACAAGTACGACCGGTACATCAAAAAAGATATGGATACGCTTAACTACCGGAATACACAGCAGACAGCACGGGCACAATACACCCACTCTTTCACCGAAGGGAGTACGCTGATCGGAGGTGCCGAATTTTTCAGGGACGAGTTGATGTCATACCAGTTCAGTGGAGATACCTACTCGACCAACGACTACATTCTGTACGCACAGCACGACTATAATATAACAAAAAAATTCAATGTTGTATACGGCTTACGTATGGACTGTTACTCTTCGTTCGGAGCACATTTCAGTCCGAGTGCATCGCTTATGTATAAGCTGAAACCTTTTACCCTGCGTGCTTCATACTCCCGCGGTTTCCGTGCTCCTTCCCTGAAAGAGATGTATACGAACTGGGACATGGGAGGATTGGGATGGTTCCGCATCATTGGTAATCCTGACCTGAAACCGGAGCTTAGCAATAATTTCAGCGTTTCTGCGGAATATACCCGCAACCGTGTAAATATATCCGTAATAGGTTATTACAACGACATCCACCGGAAAATAACAACGGTATATAACTCTACGGATAAAACAGCCGTATATACCAATGTGGATAATTCCGGAATCGGAGGTTTGGATGCGAATATTGCAGTAAAATGCCCGTATGGTTTCACGGTAAAAACAGCTTATGCCTATGTACATGAGAACCTGAAACAAAACGGATTGAATGTAAGTTCTACCCGTCCCCATTCCGCCACTGTCGGCGTCAACTACGAACTTTCACGTAAAAACTACAATCTGAATGTAGCCCTGAACGGACGTTTCCTAAGCAAACTGGATACTTACGAAGCCAACGATACACAGGGCAGCAGCTATAGCTTTGTCCATTATCCGGGATATCAGATGTGGAAAATAGTCCTTTCCCAACGCATATACAAAGCATATATGCTCCAGTTGAGTGTCGACAATATCTTCAACTACCAACCGAAGGTGTATGCAGCCAATTCCCCTATTTCTCCGGGAACGACTTTTATGGCCGGGATATCCATCGACATTGACGAAATATTTTAAATGATAAAAAATTAGCGATATAATATGAGAAAGAAAATTTTATTAGGAGGTACACTTCTCCTTCTTATCATCATCTGGATCATCTGGAACGGAGTGGCCGGGACGACCAAGGTCGCGCTGGTCAACTTCCCTAACTATCAGGTGGCCCGCATGAGTAAATCTTTAGACAACAATTTTATCAAGCTGGAACAAGTGGGCCTTGATGATTTCAACAAACTGGGAGACTACGATGCCATATTGGTTTTCGCCATGGGTATCCGTATGACGGATGAACACCGTGCGCTGCTGGAACAGCTTAAAGAAAAGAATATTCCTATCATCTCGACAGCGGCAACCGACCCGATGAACAAGATATGCAGTCTCGATTCCCTACAGGAGAAAAAGACAGGAGATTATCTGTCGAACGGAGGTTCGGTTAACTACCGCAGCCTGTTCAACTATATCCGGAAAGACCTGACCGGTAAGAAATTCTTCACAGGAGAAATTAAAGAACCTGTAGAAATCAGTTCCGACGTGCTGTTTCATCTGGACGACGAACAAATATTCGAAACCGTAGATGCTTTTGAAAAGTATTATAAGGAAAAAGGCTTCTATAAGAAAGGCGCCCCCAAAGTAGCCCTGATGGTCGGGATGGCTGGTCCGTTCGATACGAACAAAGACCATCTGGACTCCCTGATATGCAGTCTGGAACAACGGAATATGAATGTATACCCGATTTCGTCATTTGCCAAACGCCTTGAAATATTACAGGAAATACATCCGGCAGCCGTTATCTATATGCCTCACGGACGCTTGTTGATGGGACAAGGCGAAAAAGCTGTGGAATGGTTGAAGCAGGAAAATATCCCGATGTTCTGCCCCATCACAATCAATGATACATACGATAACTGGATGGCCGACAAGAAAGGCATGTCGGGCGGTTTTATGAGCCAGAGCATCGTAACTCCTGAATTGGACGGAGGATTTGCCCCGTTTGCCCTGAATGCACAATTCATCGACGAAGACGGACTGTATCTGTTCAAAAACATTCCGGGCAGGCTGGAACAATTCAGCAATACGGTAGCCAATTACCTGAAACTCCAGACCTTGCCAAATAAGGATAAAAAGATAGCCATCTACTACTACAAAGGACCGGGCAAAAATGCGCTGACCGCTGCCGGACTGGAAGTGACCCCGTCTCTTTACAATTTCCTGAAAAGGTTGAAAGCGGAAGGATACGATGTCTCCAACCTGCCGGATAGCGAAGCGAAATTTGAGAAAATGCTGATGGAACAAGGTCCCGTTTTCAACCATTATGCCGAAGGCAACATAAAGAAATACCTTGAATCCGGTTATCCGGCATGGGTTGCCGAACCGGCATATTATGGCTGGCTGGAAGATATACTGACACCTGCCATGCTGGATACGCTGACGAAGCGCCACGGGAATCATTTGGGAGACTTTTACACGAAAGAAGAAAACGGTATCAATGAAATAGCTGTTACCCGTATCGATTTAGGTAATGTGGTATTACTTCCCCAGCCCACACAAGGTACGGGTGAAAACTCTTTTGCCGCCGTACATGGTTCCAACGAAGTTCCCCCTCACCATTATATTGCATCTTATTTATGGACACAAAAAGATTTCCAGGCTGATGCCCTGATACATTTCGGAACACACGGTAGCCTGGAATTTATTCCCGGCAAACAAGTGGCGCTTTCTTCTGAGGACTGGACAGACCGCCTGGTCGGTTCGTTTCCCCACTTCTACCTCTATACTATCAGTGACGTAGGTGAAGCATTGATTGCCAAACGACGCAGTTATGCGGTAACTATCAGCCATCTGACTCCCCCGTTTATGGAAACCGGATTGAGAAGTGAAGTCAACGGTTTATTAAATGATATCAAACGCTATCTGGCTACCGATATCCGCGATGAAGCGCTAAACCTCAAAATCAAGAATCAAACCATTCACATGGGCTTGCACCGCGACCTGCAACTGGACAGTATCCGCACGGTAGCCTATTCCGACGAAGCCATCGAGAAAATAGAGAACTTCGCCGAAGAGCTTTGTAGCGAAAAGATTACAGGGGGTGTCTATACACTGGGTGTTCCTTATGAAGAAAGCAAAATCACATCTTCCGTCAAGCTGATGTGCACGGAGCCGATTGCCTTCAGCCTTGCCAACCTCGATAAAGTACAACATAAAGTAACACAAAAAGAGATTGAGAGCCAGGCATTCTTCAACGAACGCTACCGTACAAAAGCACAAGCTGCCGTGAAGCGTGTAATAGAAAATCCGTCTCTCGCCAACGACCCTTCGCTGCTGGCAAGCCTCGGCGTTTCGAACGAAACGGTAGCGAAAGCGGAGAGAATAAAGAAAGCATCCGAACCCAAAATGAACCGGATGATGGCTGCCATGATGCAAAAAATGCAGAAAGACGCTAAAGAAGGAAAGAAACCTGCCATCAAAGGGCATGGACATCCTGCCGGTATTCCAAAGACTGGCAAGATGCCGGATGCTGTAAAAAAGATGCTTGAAAAAGATGCACAGCAAGTCAAGGATACAACCACCCGGAAGAAACCTGCCGACGGAATGAGCGGCGCTTCCCAACAGATGGATAGTGTCAGCAAGGAAGATATCGTGTTTGCCGATGCAGTCCTGAATATCCGTCAGGCCATCCAAAATGTAAATACTTACCGCGACTACTTACGCAACAGTCCGAAATCCGAGCTGGATGCTTTTGTTAACGCATTGAATGGTCACTATGTAGCGCCGACTCCCGGAGGAGACGTGATTGCCGACCCGAATGTATTGCCGACAGGACGCAATTTATACGGTATCAACGCGGAAGCTACTCCCACGCCTGCCGCCTGGGAGAAAGGAAAAGAACTGGCAAACAGTTTGCTGGCTGCACATGCCAAGGCACATGGAGGCAAAACACCCCAGAAGGTCAGCTTTACACTCTGGTCCGGCAGCTTCATCGAAAGTGAAGGTGCTACCATTGCACAAATCCTGTACCTGCTGGGGGTTGAACCGGTACGCGACCAGTTCAACCGTGTATTGGATATCCGTTTGATTGATGTGAAAGAGTTAGGACGCCCGCGTGTAGATGTCGTCATACAGACTTCCGGCCAGTTCCGTGATGTTGCCGCCTCCCGCCTTACGCTGATACAAAAAGCGGTGGATATGGCTGCCAGTGCGGAAGATAACGGCGACAACTTCGTTGCCAAAGGAAGAAATGATGCGGAACGCCTTCTTTTGGATAAGGGATTCAGCCCTAAAGAAGCCCGCGAGTATGCCACCCAGAGAGTCTTCGGAGGTGCCAACGGTATGTACGGAACAGGCATCACTGCGATGGTGGAAAGCGGCGACCGGTGGGAAAACGAATCTGAAATAGCCAATGTGTACCTGAATAACATGGGTGCCGTATATGGCAATGACAAAGATTTCGGCAATTTCAAGGCAGGCATTTTTGAAGCGGCTCTACAGAATACGGAAGCGGTTGTACAACCCCGCCAAAGTAATACGTGGGGTGCACTAAGCCTCGACCATGTGTATGAGTTTATGGGAGGTATCAGCCTTACCGTACGCAACCTGACAGGAAACGACCCGGATGCTTATTTCAACGACCTCCGTAACCGGCATAAAGCCCGCTTGCAGGATTTGACTACAGCTATCGGAGTGGAAACCCGCTCTACCCTCTTCAACCCGGCCTATATGAAGGAACAGGTAAAAGAAGGTGCTTCCGCAGCCAATGCCATGATGGAAACCATACGTAATACCTACGGTTGGAACGTAATGAAACCGAAAGCTATCGACAACGAAATCTGGAACCAGTATTACGACATCTTTGTAAATGATAAACTGAACGTAGGTATCCAATCTTTCTTTGAAAAGGAAAATCCGGCAGCTTTGCAAGAAGTTACGGCTGTCATGATGGAAACGGCACGCAAAGGATACTGGAAAGCAAGCCCCGAACAATTGAAAGGACTGGCCGAACTGCATAGCGAACTGGTTAAGAAATATGATGCAGGATGCAGTGGCTTTGTTTGCGACAATGGCAAACTTCAATCGTTTATTGCACAGCAAATGCCACAGGAACAAGCAAAAGCATACCAAAGCAAAATAGAAACGGCACGCAATGAAACCGTAGCCGGCGACGATAAAAGCGTCGTCCTGAAGAAAGATAAAAGCATGAAAATGAATGAAACGGAAAAACCGAACCAGTTAACATCATTCACACGGACGCTCATCAGTTTCTGCCTGGTTATCATACTGTTCCTGCTGGTATTCTTTATTCGGAAAAAGAATCAAAAAAATAAAAAGAGAAAATAGCGATGGAATATATTCTGCTTCTACTTTCACTTTTCGCAGTTCTGAAAAGCCTGTTTATGACAAGCCTGCTACCCAACCGTTGGTACAGGCTTGCCTTCAGTCTCCTGCTTGGCGTATTCGTACTGCTTTGCCATCCCTACGCGATGGAAGTCAATAAACTGGAACTGCAACGTATATTGTCCACGCAATCGGCTATGATGAACATCTCACTGTTTGTAATGGTCGACATGCTCCTCTCCTGCTACTTTTGTATTGCCCGGTTCAAAGACAGGGACGAAAATAAAGCATTTGCCTGGTATACGGTTTTTTTCAGGTATATGCCGTCATTGCTGGTCTTCCCTGCTCTGTACTACATTCATATCAGCTTGTTCTTCAATCTGACGGGGGTCGATTTCTTCCGGACAAGTGCCGGACTGGCAATCGGGGTGGTCTTACTTTTCGGAGGCGCTTCTTTCTTTATGCGCAAACTGATTGCAGAAAAGGATTTATTAATCGAACTGATTGTGCTGCTGACATTTTTTGTCTGTATGCTGGTTATCTGCTGTACGATCTTTCATCCGTCTGCAACTGTCTACAACCATGCAACACCGGTCGACTGGATAGGGTGTGCCGGGACACTGGCTGTCCTGTTTGCCATCTTTATTGCAGGATATATATGGACACTGGTTGTCCGTCATTATAAACGTATTAAAAATTCAAAACATTCATATCATCATGGAACAAGTATCTAATCTTTTATTTTGGATTTCAAGCGGGTTGCTCGTACCTGTTATTGTAGGACTGCTTTTCTTTTTTGCTAAAAGCATTATTATGCTGGGCAGCTTCGTAAACCAATATATCCAACGGGCCAAACAAGACAAACAACTACGCCTGCGTATGGCAGGGCTGGATGCATCTTCCATTCGTAATTTCTCGGAAGAATTGAATGACGAACCGGACAACCTGTTTAACAATACGGCACGTTCAATCCTTTCCGTATCGAGTACAGCTACTGCCAACCGCATCCTTTCCGAATATGAAATAATAGCCGATGCCGAATTGGGTAAATACAAAGTGTTGGTTAAGTTCGGACCGATTTTAGGATTGATGGGGACGCTGATTCCGATGGGCCCGGCTTTGGCCGGATTGTCTACCGGTGACATTTCTTCCATGGCGTACAACATGCAGGTGGCATTTGCCACAACAGTGCTCGGCCTATTTTCCGGTGCTGTGGGTTTCATCCTACTGCAAGTAAAGCAACGCTGGTTCACATCCGACCTCGTTTATCTGGATTTCCTGTCGGAACTGCAGAAAGAGAGAGCATTTACTGTCCAGACAAAATTAACAACTACTAAAGCCGTAAACGAATGAGCCGTCGAAGAATATTAAATACCCCTGAAGACCATGACCCGGTAGCTATGTTATCGAATCTGTTCGACGTAGCCATGGTTTTCGCCGTCGCTTTAATGGTCGCCCTCGTATCCAAATTCAACATGACGGAAATCTTCTCACAGGAAGATTACACCATGGTAAAGAACCCGGGCAAAGAAAATATGGAAATCATTACGAAAGAAGGACAAAACATCACGAAATACAAACCGTCCGAAAACCAGGAAAAGTCCGGAAAGAAAGGGAAAAAGGTGGGTATCGCCTATGAATTGGAAAACGGGGAAATCATCTATGTTCCGGAATAATCCGAAGCGACCCGGCTTATAAATATTAAAAGAGACTATCTAAATTGGAGGATTGATTCACTTCATATTTATTAGATAGCCTCTTTTTGTTATTTAATAAAATACCTTAAAGAATATATCTGCATATTTTCCCCATTCGTTACGTTTTTTGCCTTTAACAAAACCTAATCAACTGAGAATAAATCACTTTTACTATTTGATTGAAATATATAATATAACGCCATTTTTATATAAGAAACAAGCACTTCCGGCACTGTAAATTTGTACACATAAAATCATAATAACGAATTGTTACATTTCAACCAAATTAAAAATGAGAACAAAAAGTAATTTAATCACCGGACTATTTACATTGGCTCTGTTTGTAGCCTGTAATAATGATGAAATGAATGAAAAAAGTAATGGCGAAAAAGCCTCTGTCTCCATTACCCTAAGAGGCGAAAGCCTATCTTCAAAAGCAACCGGAAGTACTTCCGATACAGAAACAGACGAACGCAAGATTGTCAACTATAAAGTATACGTGTTCAATTATAACAGTGGCGTACTGGAAAAAGAGGCAGACGGTATTGTCAGCAATGGTGCAGCAGGATCGACATTGGTAGACGGGCTGAATACAGCCGGAACAAAACGGATCGTTATCGTAGCCAATCTTCCAGTCGGATTCCCTACAATCAGTAACTACTCCGATTTCCAAACTGCCACCTTCGATCTTAGTCTGCAAAACCCGGATAACCGGGCAACAACCGGATTAGTCATGAGCGGCGAGTCTACGGAACTGACGCTGACAAGCGGAGCTCCTGTTCCGATAACAGTCGGCATCAGACGTATAGTGGCAAAAATCGAACTCGGCTCGGTCACAATCGCTCCTGAAAGCGGACACACCGACCCGTTTATCCTGATGCATGTAAGCATTCAAAAAGCAAAGTCAAAAGCAAATATAGGCCCTGTAACCATTATTTCCGAAGGACCATTCTACGGAGGTTCCAATGGGACTGAAAGCATAGTACCCACCCCCAATTATTTGCAGGATGAGATATCTACCGACCAACCGAATGGCAGTCCCAAAGTATTTGACAATTTCTTCTATGTATTTCCCAATCAGGAAACAGGCTCCGAAACATTATTGACAATAACCGGAACCTACAAAGGAAATGTCACCCACTTCCCGTTCCGTATTAATAATGCGATTACCGGCAGTGCAGACGGGACACTTATCAAACGCAACACCCGCTATATCCTGAATGTCACCTTGAAAAAACTAGGTAGTGGAACAACCGACCCGGATGGTCCGGGCGATCCGGCAGCTATCGATGTTACGGTTACTACAGAAGGTTGGGAAGGTCCGTTGGTACAGGATGTGGAATGGTAAAATCAACAGTCGGAAGCTTTATTCCACTATTGATAATCCTATTGCAGATAAGTTGTATTCGCGAAGGACTGCAGGAATGTGAAGATGAATATTCTATTACAATCAAAGTCGTTGATGCAGTTACCGGGAAAGATATCACAGCGTCCGGGGAAGTAAGCCATACCAAACTGTTCATCTTCAATGAACATGAACAGTTCCTCTACACAATCAGCATGGATTCCCTTCAGATCAGGCAAAAGATACCAGTTTCAATCAAATTGGAAAAAAACAGCCATAATTGGATATCTGTTTGGGGGAATCTGGGCGGGAATCAGCAAGTTACCGAGATTACTTCCTCGAACACTCTTGATAATTCGACAGTTTCCATTATTTCCGAAAATAATGAGAACATCTACAAAGGAATGGACGACCTCTTTTTCGGTATTCTGCCGGTCATGAAAGACCCGTATAACGGAACAGAAAACAGAGAAATTGTCATTTCCAGAAAGAATGCCCGGATATATATTACCGCCCGCGGACTCCCCTCCTTTTACAACGCTGAAAATTATTACTTCGTGATCCGTCTTAATAATAGCGGATACGACTTCAGAGGAACACCTGTCCCGCATGTAATAGAAATTAAACAAAGTGGCATTACGCTCGAAAATAACGATTTTGTGTCTCCGCCGGTTTTCAACCTGATTCATACAAACGATAAAATGGAAGATTACGTAATGGTATATCTTTACAGAAAAGAGACAGGCAGCAGAAGCGGAGCTGATATACTGATAGCTAGTGTAAATTCTGATTTAAACGGAAATCCTATTGTTCTTCCGTCCGGACAGACAACCAACTTGCTAATCGACTTACGTCAGGCAGTAAGTGTATATGTCAAAACGAGTCCCTGGGATAAAATAGAACAATGGGTTGAATGGTAATAAAATGAACACAAGAAATCAAGCTTTTAATCGAATCACAGGCAAGTTGCTTTTTTTATTCGTATCCAGCCTGTCAGTCCTGTCCTGTTCCGACCCGTCACTTATTAGCGACGGGAACAGCAAACAGGTAGAAGACCGGATCGCTGTCCGGCTGAGTATCAATATGCCTGCCGCCCGAAAGCAAGAGACTAAAAGTCTGAATACGGAAGAACGAATAGAGGAAATACGTATACTGGTCTTTTCGAAGACGTCTGCCGATTCCGAATACCGGTTTCTATACAGTGTGGAAGGAACCCATATAAGCCGTCCAGACAGCTATACGACCATCTTCTCAGCTATGCTCAAATCCTCAGATAATCCGATTAAACTGATACTGATAGCCAATGCCAACCAAACAGTAGCAGAAAGGCATCCATCTGCAGGCGACACAGAAGCCCAAATAAAAAAAAAGCTTATCCGTGAATCAGGCAAGGGAGATGGCAATCCCGAACAGATCACAGGCAGCCTGCCTATGTATGGCGAATATGTATTGCCCGGACTTGAAGCTGGGAAAGTCAACGATAACATCTATATAAAGATGTTGCGCTCCGTTGCCAGAGCCGATGTCTATAATTATGATGCAACCGGAAAGTTTACCCTACAAAGCATACAAATATTCCGGCCGTATAACCAGTTACAACTTATACCTAATCAAATAACCTCCAATAACACAGGAGGTCCCAAAGTTGACATCCCTTCTCTTCCCGACCAGGCAAGTTTCTATCCGGCAGACTTCCCTATGCCTCAACAAAATGTGGCAAACGAAAGTACTGCCATCGAACAGATATACCTTCCGGAAGCTCCGGCACCAGCAACCGACAGGCAAATCAGTGATGCGACCTGTCTTGTAGCAGGAGGTATTTACAATGATGGCATTTATCCCTCTAAAAAGGTATACTACCGGATAGACTTCAATCCTTCAGGGCAACCTTTCGGACAAATCTTACGGAACCACCGTTATCTGTTCGCCATACAAAAAGTATCGGCTGCCGGCTGGGATACTCCGTTAGAAGCGGCTCAAAATGCATCTTTCGGGATGGTAGCCACTGTCGAATCCTGGGAGGAATATACAACCGACATGCATTTCGACGGGGAACATCATTATGGAGTATCCAGCCGGCATGTCAGGTTGCAATACAGGGAAAATTCGCAAGGACTTATTCTTATCGATACTGATTTAACCGGCGAACGGCTGCAATGGGTAGATATGGAAGGGCATCCGATCAACACAGACGAACCGTCCCCTTCTTTATCGAGCGAGCGGTTTGATGTTTCATTTATTGAAGTTCCCGATGCAAACAATAAAATACAGAAACAACTCAAGTTCAGCGCGAGGCAGGCTAACAACAGCTATTCCGATTATTCCGAATATCTGATGATACATGTCAACCGGTGGAAAATAATGATTACGATTACCCAATCCGCCAATCGCAACCGGAACGAAATCATCCGTGTATTGAGTTCCGATGAAATCGGAGGCCTGCATCACAGCAGTGCAAAAGCGATGCGGGCAATACTCGATAAGCATTTCGGACCGGGAAAGACCATCCAGATCGGAGGTATCGAATATACTTCCGTAGTTCCAGGCATAACGATCAAAGATGCACTGACCTATGATAAGCTGGCGCAACAGGATATTGTTGTTTTAGCCAACAATACCCGTCCGGATTCCATTACTGCACGCCGCATATTGGACTGGCTCGGAGCCCGTAACAACCGGGTCCTTATTCTTGGATTCGACTGGAAAGACCCTGGCATTACCGACAGTTACAGCAGCCGGCATCCCGAATATGCCACGACTACCAATTATCAGATCTTGAAACTATTGCGGGACGATGTCACACCTTACTGGTATAACGGAGGGACAAACACGTCAATAGGCGACACTGGTCCGGTACGCGAAGATATGATCGCTTCATTTGCCGTCAATGCCGACAATAGTTATTTCTTCCGGACAGGTCCCTTCACGGCCTTACAGAATATAGAAATTACAAGTTGCGGATATTGGCTGGAAGATGTATGGTGGGGACGTATGGAAGTGCATAGCCCGGATATTGTACCACTCATCGTATTTAAGGACGTGGTAAGAGACGATGGCTCCGGTCGTCCCCCTCTTTATACCCCAAATCCGGAAGGCGATGGACGTATGATACTGGGGATAGATAAGAAAAAACGAATCGTTTATGTCGGTGATTCGCAGTTTTTCGGTATAGGTTCCGGTAATGAGTTGAAAAAAAGTTCGCGTATTGACAACTCTAACGGAGATCTGACAAATAATTATTCCTTAATCATGGCAAATCTATGGGCTTGGATGATTGAGGAAATTGTCCTGGGGAATAGGTTATTCATTCCTTCACAATGAACTGATCTGCCACACACGCAATCAGTTAACACACTTTAATATTAACAAAGGTCTAATATTTTTGTTTTATTCTATAACAAAGCATAAAGTAACTATCGATTATGGGAATTCTTTATAAAAATGAACATCTTGCATGTAACAATTTTTGCCAATCCACAAAACGCTCTTTTCAGATTTTCCTTCTACAATCCGGGCTAAAACATAATGAAATTGATACTCCCCAATCAATCCTTCTTTTCATCCTTGAAGGAGAAATTGAACTCAGTACGGATACAGTCTATAACCGAATCCTGCACAAAAATGAAATTGTGTTGATACCGGCAGGCAGTAACTATTCCATCGAAGTGAAAAAAGACAGCCGTATAACCTCTTGCTGTTTCAGCAATGACATCAAATTATGCAACCGTATTCATCTCGAATCATTATCCGAATATAAAAAAGAATCGGTTTACAACTATAGCACTTTAAGAATCCAGAAAGAAATACATCTATTTCTCTCTTTACTCAATAATTACCTGGAAGACGACATCGGATGCAAACATTTGCAAGAGCTCAAACTTCAGGAACTCTTTATTTTGTTCAGAGCCTATTACACAAAAGAGCAACTGGTCAATTTCTTCTATCCTATTTTAAGTCAGGATACAGACTTCAGCCATTTTATCCTCTCAAACTACCGGTCGGTAATGAACGTAGAGGAGTTTGCCAAAATGGCGAATATCAGTCTTTCGACTTTCAACCGTAAATTCAAAAAACATTTTAACGAATCGGCTTACCAATGGATGCTGAGGCGCAAAACGGAAAGAGTCCTGGACGATATTCAGAACACAAACAAAACCTTCCTGACAATTTCACTTGACTGGAATTTCTCTTCACAGGCCCACCTGACCAAATTTACCAAGCAGCAATGCGGTTTGTCCCCTTCGCAAATCCGGGAACAAGCCACACACAGCATTACTTCGGATTAATATGAAATATCGTTGCAACAGGTGTTATTTCCGGGTTGCTCAATTCAAAATCCTGAGTTGCCCGACTCACAAGTCTGAGTTGCTCAACTCGCAAACTTGAGTTGCCCGACTCAGAAAACCAAGTAGCCCAACTCAAATCTGTGAGTTGGGCTACTTCTTGATATATAGTTCCTTTTCTACCTTATAGACACCTTATTTCCTGTGCTTCCAGAACAGAACAACCGACAGAACGACAAATGCAACAAGCATGACCGTCATCTCCATCCAATAATGGGACGGCTCCACCCAGATTTCTTTCAGCATATCCCATCTTCCCATGATTTCCACAAATGTCCAGAATATAATCACAGTAGGAATAGCATAACGGATAGCATATCCCAGTTTCTTTATCTTCAATAATTTAACAAACAAATAAATAGACCAGGCGAGCGAACCGAATGCTATAATGGATGTTACCGGATGATGATCGCCAAAGAACCGTTCATCGTAAACAAAGAGAAGTACGATATAACAAGTCCACATGATGATATTCATTTCCATAAATGTAGTCATCGCATGGTTGCGCACAACCGGTTGAAGACGGCTTACCTGTTGTTCATCCAGAACTGCCTTCTTTGCCGTTCCATAATGCAACTTATCCTGTATCCAGGTAAACAAAACGCAATTCGATTTGATGCTGAAAATATAAAACAACATGATAATCGCCCAGAAACCGACCGACGAAGGCATGATTAAATATTCCGGCTTGGTAACGATTTCCCCATTTTCAATGAGAGGCTGAACCCCGTAACGGTTTGCATAATACACATAAGCAAATTCAACCCATCCGGTCCAAACGAGCATTCCGCCGAATAACCCGGCAAAAGTAGCGGTTATTTCTTTCTTGGAATAAATGCCCAAAACAAGCAAACCCACCCCTATCACGCCCAATAAAAGGGCTGCCAGATAAAGCAGGTTATGTCCCAGTATTTTTTCCATCAGAATCATGGCAGCATGTCCTAACGGCATCATAAAAAGTACGATGATAAAAGACAGGATTCCTGTCCACGGAGATGTGAGTTTCATATTTGTGTAGGTTTGTTTGTCAGGTTTCTTATTCCGTTTACTTCAGGAAACAGGAAACCAATGGTACATTAAATACAATAACTATCAGCGTCATTACCCAGATTCCATAGACAATCAGATTTCCCCGCAGTACCGAATAAGGAGATTTACTCAAATCCGCACCGGGAACCAGCCTTCCTCTGGCGTAACGGTAAACCAGATAAACAATATATCCGAAAATAAGCCCGGAAATCGCTCCCGGAACAATATCCGAGATAAAATGTACGCCCAGATAAATACGCGTATAAGACATCAGAACCGCCCAAAGAAAGACAGTCCAGGTGAACAACTTATTCTTCATTATACAGGAAAGCAGAAGGGCAACACCAAAAGAGTTGGCTGCATGTCCGGATATAAACCCGTATAACCCGCCTCGATAGTCGAACACCACTTTTACCTGTTCCATAAAGTCAGGATGATGGGTCGGACGGAAACGCATAAAATAAGGTTTACACAAATGGGATGTAAACTGGTCGCACAATAATACAACCAAACCGATAGCCAGTAAAACCAGTACCGATTCTCTCCAATTCTTTTTATAGATAAGTACGACGAGTATAAAAGCAATCAACGGCAGCCAGATAAATTTTCCCGTGTACAACCACATAAAGCGGTCCAGGAAAGCACTATCGCTGCCGTTAAGCGCTAAGAACAAATCGCGTTCATAAGTCAATATTCTTTCTACCATAATAGGGTTAGATTTAAAATTACAGAGTTTGTCAAATTACTTGTATATCTTTTGTAGGCATCCATCCGACACTGCCATCTTCCATTTCTATTTCGCTCCAATCCCCTAATTTGCTCTTTATGGAAACCTTCGTCCCTTCATGCAAGATGAACAAATCCGTTCCGCTTGCATCCGGAGAACTTTTTATGGTAACAGTCGGAGCAAAAATAATGGCACTATTCCGGTTAAGCATTTCCGCTTTCTGGTGCTGGCCAAAGATATTGGAGAATATCACCAAGACCAACAATAGAAGACCGACATAGAAGCCTATCTTTTTCAAATGAATCCATTTGGAGAAGAAGAACATAATCAGACATCCGATAAACAAGATAAAACACAGAATACCTATCTTTCCCCAGGAATCGGCTCCGGCCATATTCTGGATAGAGTCAAACCACTGGCTTAAAAAGAAACCGCCTACCGGTTCAATCTTATCTACAGTTTTCTGACGTGCCATTTGCAGGTTGAAACGGATGTCCTTATCTCCCGGATCCAATACTAAAGCCCGTTCGTAATTCAGGATAGCCGGAGCAATCTTGCCTGCCTTATAATAGGCATTCCCCAGATTATAGAAGATTGCGGCAGACTCGCCATGGCTTTTGATAATGCCTTCGTATAATTCAATTGCTTTATTATAATCTTCCTGCGTATAGGCAGTTTCCGCCTCCTTGATAGCAGTTTCCTGCGCATATACGCCCAAAGCTACGAACTGTACCAAGAGGAAGAACAGTATTTTTTTCATATTGATATTCATCTTCATGCGATTACTTTTTAATTGTATTCTCCATTTTTCCAATGGCATCTACAGTCTGTTCATATAATTTATCCATAGCATCCGATGCTTGTGTAGGTGCATAACGGGCAAACTCGCAAGTATTCAGGATTTCCATAAATTCATTAATCAACGCCTCGTCCACACCGTACTGGGTCAACTCGGCTTCTACATTATCTTTACTCAAATTAGACTGTGGAATGTTCAACTTATCACTCAGATATCCCCAAACTGCACGAAGTACTTCATCATAAAATTCTTCCTTCTTGTTTTCTTTCAGCAACTTGCCGGCATTCTTCAAACGGCGTACAGCCATCTTGTTTGCTTTCTTGGTACGAACCAAAGCAAGGTCTGAATTTTCTTTTACCTGTTTACGATAAATGATAAAGAATACAATAAAAAGGATAGCCGGAATCAGGTAACATAAAATGTACATGAAGGAGCCGAAGAATATTTCGTTATTCGTAATAAAATGAATACCGTTCACTTTCAGGTAACGGATATCTTTTCCCAGATATTTTACACTTTCCTTATTGCTGAAATTAGATACGACAGGAGCAGCCGTTCCTCCCCCCTGACCTTGCTCTACATGCAATTTATAAGGTTCGGACTTGATTGTTTTATACGTACCTGACTTCGGATCAAAATAAGAGAAGGCTATCGCCGGTATTTCAAAATCGCCGGCATAACGGGGAATTGCCATATATTCGATCGTCTTGCTGCCGGATGCACCGGAAGAGGTTACTTTAATATCGGAAGTAACCTTCGGATCATACACATCAAAATCATTCGGGAAAACAACTTCCGGATTCTTCACCAGCTTAATATTTCCATTACCGGATATATTCACCTTAACAGTAACCGCTTCATCCGTTTTCACATTGTTGGAACTGATACTGGAAGTCATTGTATAATTACCGACAGCCCCACCGTATGAAGCAGGCTTACCGGAAGGCAAAGGCTTCACATCGATTGCAACGGCAGGCGTCGTCAACATCTTATTCAAATCCACAGAAGATTCAAAAAAGTCATCGAATATACTACCTCTCCTTTTCTGTGGAGCCGGAACCCGTACTATAACATCCATCTTTCCCGACGGAATCGTTATCTTACCGGAGCGTTGCGGATAAAGGACAGTTTGCCGGATAACAACCGCTTTATAACGTTTTCCATTATAATCTTCAAGTGTCCATTGTTTTTGTTCAGGCAATTCTATTTCCTGAGCCAGAAAGCCGTCAAATTCCGGGAACTTAGGAGGATTGATTCCTGCTATATCAACTCTGGTATACAGTTTGAATGTAACCAATATACCTTCCTGTTCATATACATTTTTATCTGAAACATTGATACGGAGGAATATATCATCATTAGATACACGGAGGGTTCCATCATTATTTTGCTTGGCAACCTCGTCCGCCTTTTCAGCAGGAAGAACTTTTATGACCAATGCATTTGATGAATAATTGGAACCTTTCACTTTGATTGTAGCCGGACCGACATTGAACGTACCTTCTTTCTTCGGCATTAAAACATACGTAAAGGTCAATGACGTTTCCGTACTTAAACTGCCATTGATAAGCTGGGTACTCATACTTGTAGAAGTGGATGGTCCCATCAATACATCAAAATCAGAAAGTTCCGGTACACGCAAATCCTTCCCATCCGCATTTACCGTATACGTCAGATTAAACCGTTCTCCCATGGCAACCACAGGAGGCGCAGATGCTTTAAACGTTACATCGGCCGCTTTTGCTGCCAACCCGAATGTAGCGAAGAGCACAAATAAGAAAACTAATTTCCTCATTATATATCGTTATTTTTGTTTATCCCTTTATTACCACTCTTTTTCAACTCTACGGCGCTGTTGCTGCTGGGCCTGCGCTTTCTTCACTTTCTCCTGAGTGTCTTTTTCGTCCTGCAGGAAGGCATCCAGCATCTGTTGAGCATTATCCTGGCTCATCTGTTCGTTTTGCTGCTGTTGTTCCTGAGTCTTATTGTCTTTTTTATCATCCTGTTGCTGCTGGTCCTGCTGTTGTTGTTGCTGATCCTGCTGCTGTTCATCTTTCTTATCGTCTTTTTTATCCTGATCCTGATTTTTATCCTGATCTTGTTGCTGTTGCTGCTGGTCTTCCAACAATTTTTGTGCCAAAGCTAAATTATAGCGCGTTTCGTCATCTTTCGGATTAAAACGCAGGGATTGTTTATAAGCTTCAACACTTTTGGCATATTCTTTATTCTGCATGCCGATATTTCCGAGGTTATGGAAAATCTCGGATAAACGTGCTTTGCCTTCAGGAGTCTCCATCATCTTTTCTGCCTGCCCCGCTATCAACTGATACTGCTCGGCAGCTTCCGGAAATTTCTTCTGCTTGTATAAAGCATTTCCCAAGTCGTAGGTTCCTTCCGCAGAGCGGGGATTTACTTCCAAGCTCTTCCGGTAAGCAATCTCCGCTTCGGTATATTTTTCCTGTTCGTACAGTTTATTCCCTTCACGCACATTTTTACGTTCCGCTTTCTGTGCAAACACGGCACCTGAGCAGAACATAAAAGCGGTCATCCATATTATTGATTTTTGCATACGCTTCATCTCATTCATTCCATTAAGAAAACAGTTTCACTTTTCTGAATATACGGTTCTTCCTGTCGAGCGTCATAAAGTCGGCCAACAGCAATATCAAAGCTATCCAGGCAAAAGTCTGGAAACGTTCGTCGTATTCTGAATAGACTTTGCTATCCAGTTCCGATTTATTCATTTTATCGATTTCCTTTTGCAAGGCTCTTAATGCAGAGTTGGTATTGTCGGCACGCACGTAAGTACCATGCCCTGCCGCAGCAATCTCACGGCACATCTCTTCGTTCAGTTTGGTAATGACTACATTTCCTTCCTTATCTTTCATATAGTCATTGTTGCCGCCAACCGGGATAGGCGAACCTTTCGGGTCTCCCATACCTACTATATTCACATGGATACCTTTTTCAGCCGCCGCTGCCGCCGCTTTCACTGCATCTCCTTCGTGGTTCTCACCATCGGTAATCAGGATGATTGCCTTGTCGGAAGTTTCACTCGGGGTAAATGAGCGCATCGCCAGATTGATAGCCGAGCCGATAGCCGTTCCCTGAGCCGAAACCATCGACGGGTTGATGGACGAAAGGAACATCTTTGCCGAAATATAATCGGAAGTAATCGGAAGCTGTGTAAAAGCATCACCGGCAAATACAATCAAACCGACTTTATCATTCGACAGACCGTCTGTCAACTTAGACAACATTTGTTTGGCTTTCTCCAAACGGTTCGGGGAAACATCCTCCGCCATCATGGAATTGGATACGTCGAGGCAGACCATCACTTCCACGCCCTGGCGTTTTACTGTTTCCAGCTTGGAACCGAACTGCGGTCCTGCAATAACAATAATAACCATGGCAATGGCCCCGAACAACAGCCAAAATTTCAAGTGCTGGCGTTTGGGAGATACCTCAGGCATCAACTCCGACAACAGTTCTGGATTACCATATTTCTTGATTGCTTTCTTCTTCAACACGATTGCATACACATAGAATGCGATCAATACGGGAAGAACGAACAGCAAGTATAAAAAGTCCGGATGTGCAAAACGAAACATAAGCTTCTTTCTTTACGGTATATTTCTTAACAATGTATTTCTCAATAAAATCTCAACCAGCAACAGAGCGAACAACAGCAAAGCCCAGTTCTTATATTCTTCCTGTTTCTTACTGTATTCCTGTACGCTGATTTTCGTTTTCTCCATCTTATCGATTTCCGAATAAATCTCTTTCAGGCTGGCATTGTCCGTAGCACGGAAATACTGTCCGCCTGTAGTTGCCGAGATTTGCTTCAAAGTAGGCTCGTCAATCTCTACCGGGATATTCTGGTATTGCACGCCGAATGCTGTCTGGAACGGATAAGGCGCTTCCCCTTTCGTACCGACACCAATCGTATAAACACGTACACCGAATGTCTGGGCAATCTCGGCAGCGGTTACCGGAGCAATCTCTCCCATATTATTCATACCATCGGTAAGCAGAATAATCACTTTCGACTTAGCCTGGCTGTCTTTAATACGGCTCACGGCATTGGCCAGTCCCAAACCAATCGCAGTACCATCTTCAATAAGACCCGGTTGGATATCCTTGAACAGGTTCAACAATACGGAGTGGTCGGTTGTCAACGGACATTGTGTAAAGCTCTCTCCTGCAAAAACGACCAATCCGATATTATCGTTCGGACGTCCGTTGATGAAAGAGGCAGCCACATCCTTGGCCGCTTCCAAACGGTTAGGTTTCAAGTCCTGCGCCAACATACTGCTGGAAATATCCATTGCCAGTACAATATCGATACCTTCGGTCGACGAGTTCTGCCAACTGTTGGTAGACTGCGGGCGCGCAAGTATGACTATCAATACGGCAACGGCAGCCATACGCAATATAAACGGGACATGGCGCAGATACACCTTCCATGATGCCGCTCCCGGAACATCGAATGCCTGCGAAGAGGATACCTGCAAACTTGCCTGGTTTTTGCTGAGTTTGTAGATATACCATCCGATCATCGGGATGAGCAGTAATAACAAATACAGATATGTAGGATTTGCAAATACCATTTTATTCTTTAATTACAGTTGTATCATTCGTTTCAACAGGTTTCTCTTCTTTTTGTTCTTCCGGAGCCACCTCTACCACTTCCTGTTTGGTCTTGTCGACAAACAGATAAGCATTCGTCATACTCAAGTCGTTTTCATCAGGCAACGGATTCATCTTGGCGAATTTCACGAAATCCGATAATAACAGAATCTGTTGCAGGTTGTCATACACAGAAGATGCATCCGGTGTTTTGCGGATAATATCCAATATCTCGCCGGAGGTCATTTCCATAGCATTGATGCCGAAACGTTCCACAATATAACGGCGCAATGTATCCGTTATCATTGTAAAATACTCCTTGCTGCGTCCCTGCTGCCAAAGTTTCTGCTGCTTGATTTCATCCAGTTCCTTCACTGCCTGTTCATGAGGCGGCAACTTCGGTTCCGGCTTCTTGAACGGGATAAGCGACTGGCGGTTGCGCAAACGCTTGATTACATAAGCGATTACACAAATCAGGAACAGAGCCAGCAACACGCCGAAGATAATCGGATAGTAATCTGCCAGCACGAAAGGCGGCTTCCATACATTCTTTATATCAAAAAACTCTTCCGGCTTATCCGTATTTACAGGAATGGTAGATACTTTCAGTGCTATCTGATTGGAATAGACCGTATCCTTGCCATCTATCACCTTGAACGGAGGAAGCAGGTAAAGCGAGGAGTCAAAAGAAGTAACCAACAAATCCTGTTTGATTAACAGGCGGTCGTTGTCTATCTCGGTAGTATCCGCTTTCGGTATATCCAATACCTCTACCCCTGCCATCAATGTATCGCGGGGGATAACAAGCTGTACCTCCTTATTTTTATCGGCTGTTACCGTTAAATGTAAAACAGTCTGCTCTCCGATGAGTATCGCTGCCGAATCCACTTTCACATCCAACAGCGTATTCTGTGCAGATGCCTTTCCCCCGGAAAAGGATAGCCCTATAAGAGCGAGAAACAGAATGCTTTTATGTATCAATTTCATTTGTATGCTTTAATTACGTTTATCAAAAAGAGCAATTAATGCCTTCACATAATCATCTTCCGTACGGATAGACACGGAGTCTACGCGGCATTTCTTGAACGAGTCGTTCATTGCAGCCTGACGGCGGTCCCACCATTTTTTATAGGTTTCGCGTACGCTTGCCGAAGAGGTATCGATCCAACGTTCCGCTCCGGTTTCCGCATCCTTGATTTTCATCAGACCGACAGACGGAAGTTCCGTTTCACGGCGGTCGTATACCTGGATAGCCACCACGTCATGCTTGCGGTTTGCGATTGTAAGTGCATCCTTAAAACCGTCTTTGTCGATAAAGTCGGAAATCAGGAATGCCGTACAACGTTTCTTTATTGCATTCGTCAGGTATTTCAGGACCTGGGTAATATCCGTTTTCTTATCATCCGGCTGGAAGTCTATCAGCTCGCGGATAATATAAAGGATATGCTTTTTCCCTTTCTGCGGAGGGATAAACTTCTCTATCTTATCGGAAAAGAATATCACACCGATTTTATCATTATTCTGAATCGCCGAGAAAGCAAGTGTTGCGGCAATCTCCGTAATGACTTCTTTCTTCATTACATTCACGGAACCGAAATCCCGGCTACCCGACACATCAATCAACAACATTACCGTCAACTCACGCTCTTCTTCAAACACCTTTATATAAGGGCGTACATAGCGTGCGGTAACATTCCAGTCGATGTCGCGGATATCATCGCCGTACTGGTACTCGCGCACTTCGCTGAATGCCATACCGCGTCCTTTGAATGCGGAGTGGTACTGACCGGCGAAGATATTGCGGGACAAGCCACGCGTTTTTATCTCAATCCGACGAACCTTCTTTAATAGTTCACTTGTTTCCATAGAATACGCTTTCTCTCTAATATAAATACTCCAATTTCAAAAGATATATGTTCCGTTTTTAAAACATATATGCTTTGCGTTTAAAACATACATGTTTTGAAATCAAATCATATATGTTTTGAATACAGGGTATATTGCATCCCCGTTCAGAAGATATATTAGGGAACTTCAACCTTATTCAGGATTTCGCTGATTACTTCTTCCGAAGTCAGGTTGTTTGCCTCTGCTTCATAGCTTAAACCGATACGGTGACGCATTACGTCGTGGCAAACAGCACGTACATCTTCCGGAATCACATAGCCTCTGCGCTTAATGAATGCATATGCGCGGGCTGCCAATGCCAGGTTAATGGATGCACGGGGAGAAGCACCGAACGAAATCATGTTTGACAGGTTAGCCAGACCATGTTCCTGCGGGAAACGGGTTGCAAACACGATGTCGACGATATAACGTTCAATCTTTTCATCCAGATACACTTCACGGACTACCTTGCGGGCTTCCAGAATTTCATCTTTTGTCAATATCGGCTTGATATCCGGCTTAATACCTGAAATATTCTGGCGGATAATCAGTTTTTCTTCTTCTTTCTTCGGATAGTTAATGATGACCTTCAGCATGAAACGGTCTACCTGTGCTTCCGGCAGCGGATACGTACCTTCCTGCTCGATCGGGTTCTGGGTTGCCATTACAAGGAATGGTTCCGGCAGCTTGTAAGTGTTTTCGCTGATAGTAACCTGGCGTTCCTGCATCGCTTCCAGCAAAGCACTCTGTACTTTAGCAGGAGCACGGTTTATTTCATCCGCTAATACAAAATTAGCGAAGACCGGGCCTTGTTTTACCTGAAACTCTTCGCTTTTCTGACTGTAAATCATTGTACCGATCACATCGGCAGGCAACAAGTCCGGGGTGAACTGGATACGGCTATATTTTGCATCAATCAATGATGCCAGTGTTTTAATTGCCAATGTTTTTGCCAAACCGGGAACACCTTCCAGCAAAATATGTCCATCCGAAAGCAAACCGATTAATAATGATTCAACCAAATGCTTTTGTCCTACAATCACCTGGTCCATTCCCATGGTAATCATGTTCACAAACGAACTTTTGCTTTCAATTCGCGCGTTCAACTCGCGAATGTCTACTGTCTGACTCATAGTTTTTATTTCTTTTTATTGTTACTGTTTCTACTTATTTTTTTGAGATGCACAAAATTAGAAATGTTAAATTCGTATTTTATACTTTCGCAGTTAAATAATACTAACCGACAGGTTCCTATTTTGTTTTATTTTACTTAAAAGCAAAGGTTTCAATTACAAGGCTCCCGCCAGTATTTGAGTTTGAAGTGCAGCAGCTTTTTCTATAGACGAACGGCTTTGCGCATTAATCCCATACAGTTCAGGCGCCGGGACTCTAATAACAGTCCCTATCGGCACATTGTTCGGATCTTTAATCGCATCTTTATTATATTCATAGAGGTATACCCAGAATATCTTATGTCCGTAATATTTCAGGGAAATCAATGTTAACCGGTCGCCCGAAGCAATCTTCACCAGTCCTATTTCTTTCTTGGCAGAGGTTTCAACCGGGGCTTTTTCTTCTTTGGCCGGAATACCGGAAGCCGGAGCAACTGTATCCGTAGCGGAATGCTTTTGAATCGTATCTTTATCATTTTCCACGGCTTGTTTCGCCAAATCCAGAGAATCGGAAGGGGTTGCCACAGCTATATTTTCATCTTCCGCAACTGGAAGTTCCACCTCCTCTTTCTTGAAAAATTCACGATTCAGATAAAGTCCTATATTGATACCGACAAGCAGTAAAACAATTGCGGAAATTATCAGGGTACGGCTGTTCAGTATTATTTTTTTAGAGGATACCGGTTCTTCCGGTTGTACGGCAGTTTCTTCGGAAACAGTCGTTTCCGGGATAACTTCTTCCGGAGCTATTTCTTCTTTCACAGCGGCATCTTCCAGAATTTCCTCTATAGTTGATTCCTGTACGATTGGTTCTTCCATAGCAGATTCTTCTACAACAGGCTCTTCAGCGATTAACGCATCTGCTGCTGCTGCAACCGTACAGTCTGCTGCCTCTTCTTTATTTTCAGGGATTGTTTCTTCTACAGTTTCTGTAATAGCTTCTTCTTCAAGGGAAGTTTCATTCTCCACAATAGCCTCCTCTTCCACTACAGGAAGCCCCTCCTCTGTTTCATCTGAGGATTCCGTTACTGGCAGAGAAAGTAATTGCTCTTCCGGCATGACTTCTTCCACAGATTCGTCTTCCGTTTCTTTTTCTTCTGTGTCTTCTGAAACATCCATATCCGAAAAGTCCACATCCTCTCCTATTTCTGTTGTTTCAAAAAAGGAGAATGGTTTATTGACGAGTTCTTTCAGTTCCTTATCAGGCAGGAAAGAAAATTTATAATGTGCAGGAATAAGAAAACGTTCGCCGGTATTCACATGGATGCTCTCCCGTTTCTCCACGGCAATTATCTTAAATGTTCCCAGCCCCTTAATCTTTACGATTTTATCGGCAAAGACACCTTCAGACACAATCGCGATAAACTCTCTCAGGAAACGTTCGGTTACGTTTTTATCTTTTCCGGTATGGTCTGCCAGTAAACCGGCCAAGTCCTGTATGGTCAGCCGATTATTCATTGTCACCCAAGTCTTTTAGTTTATTTTTCAAGGTACTGCCCGGTTTAAACACAGGAACAAGTTTAGGAGGGACCAGATAGCGTTTACCATTGGAAGGGTTGACAGAAATCCGCTCTGCTTTCTTCTTTACTTCAAATTGTCCGAAACCTTGCAGGCAGAGCGTATCGTTGTCTACCAGACGAGAACCTACCACAGAGCTCAATACAGAAAGTGTATCAGTCACCTCCTGCGCAGTCCACCCCATACGGTGGGATAGCTCCGTTATCAGCTCCTTATTTTTCATGTCCGCATCCATTAATAGATTATGCAGCTATATTAGTTATTTTTTCGTAAACAGGCAAATTTGTTTACAGTTTTTATATCATTACAACACTTTTCCGTACAAGTCAAATGCCTGTGCATCTTCGATTTCCACCTGGTAGAATGCTCCGGGGACAAGTTCGCGGTCCTTATAGATTAATATCTCAGGGTCAACTTCAGGCGAATCAAATTCGGTTCGCCCCACATAAAAGTCTTCTTCCTCACGGTCGAGGATTACTTTAAATGTTTTGCCTATTTTAGACACATTTGTCTCGGCGGAAATGCGTTCCTGTATCCGCATCAGCGTGTCCAGGCGCTCCTGCTTGATTTCTGGGTCTATATCATCCGAATAATGTTTATAGGAATAGGTACCTTCCTCATGGCTGTAAGCAAAAGCTCCCATACGTTCGAAACGGGCTTTCCGGACAAACTCCACCAGTTCTTCAAAGTCCTGTTCCGTTTCCCCCGGATGCCCGACCATCAAAGTCGTACGCAGATGGATTCCCGGCACTTCTTCCCGCATCCGTTCTATCAGGGCATAGGTTTCTTCCTTGGTGATGTTGCGGCGCATCTTCTTCAACATCGGATTGCTGATATGCTGCAAAGCGATATCCATATATTTGCAGACATTATCGCGCTCACGCATTACCCGCAACAAATCATAGGGGAAATGGGACGGATAACCGTAATGCAGGCGTATCCATTCGACGCCCGGTATATCGGAAATACGTTCAACCAGTTCCGGCAAAGCGTACCGTTTGTATAAATCCAGCCCGTAATACGTCAGGTCCTGTGCAATCACCTGAAACTCTTTTACGCCTTGTTTTACCAGCAGGCGTACTTCGTTTTCTATATCCTCCATCGGAATGGATTGGTAATGTCCCGTACTGATAGGGATTGCACAATAAGAACAGGTCCGGTTACACCCTTCCGCTATCTTCAAGTAAGCATAATGTTTGGGAGTAGTCAGTACACGGTCGGATGCAAGTTCCCGATAGTAAGATTTACCCAGGTCGGAAAGCAGTTCCTTCCAATTGAACTTCCCATAAAAATGGTCTACTTCCGGCAGCTCGTTTTCGAGGTCTTTCAGGAAACGTTCGGAGAGGCATCCCATTACGAAAAGCTTGCCTATCTTGCCTTTTTTCTTCGCTTCGCCAAGTTCCAGAATCATATTTACAGATTCTTCCTGTGCATCACCGATAAAGCCGCAGGTATTCACTACGACTATTTCCCCGTTTATCTTATGGGGGTCGTGTTCTACCGTATACCCATTAGCTACAAACTGGCGCATAAGTTGTTCGGAATCCACCAGGTTTTTAGAACAACCCAAAGTGATAATATCTACCTTATTTTTCCGCATATTCTAATTCGTTCCTTTAACCCGTGTTTTTCGCGTCAGCCGCGTCATTATTTATTCTCCGAAGAGAGAGTTTACAAATTCTTTTTTGTTGAATACCTGCAAATCTTCCATGCCTTCTCCCAGTCCGATGTATTTCACAGGGATACGGAAATGGTCGGAAATACCGATTACCACACCGCCTTTCGCCGTTCCGTCCAATTTGGTAACCGCCAAAGCATTCACTTCTGTAGCGGCAGTAAACTGCTTTGCCTGCTCGAACGCATTTTGTCCGGTAGAACCGTCCAGCACCAGCAATATCTCGTGGGGTGCATCGGGTATCACCTTCTTCATTACGTTCTTTATCTTGGTAAGCTCGTTCATCAGGTTTATCTTGTTATGCAAACGTCCGGCGGTATCGATAATCACCACATCCGCACCATTGGCTTTTGCCGAGCTCAGCGTATCGAATGCAACCGAAGCAGGGTCCGAACCCATCTTCTGTTTTACGATAGGCACTCCTACCCGTTCACTCCAGATAACAAGCTGCTCCACAGCAGCGGCACGGAACGTATCGGCAGCTCCCAGATAAACATTCTTACCGGCTTTCTTGAACTGGTAAGCCAATTTGCCGATAGTCGTAGTCTTGCCTACCCCATTGACACCTACCACCATAATCACATACGGTTTCTTATCTTCGGGAAGAGTGAATGTCTCGGCATCTTCGGTATTATTCTCCGTCAGCAAAGCGGCAATCTCTTCACGCAGGATAGCCGTAAGCTCCTGGGTCGTGACATATTTGTCTTTTGCTACTCTTTCTTCAATACGGGATATTATTTTCAGTGTAGTATCTACCCCGACATCGGAAGTGATCAATACTTCTTCCAGATCATCCAGTACTTCGTCATCTACCTTGCTTTTTCCGGCAATGGCTCTGGTTAGCTTAGAGAATACATTCTCTTTTGTTTTTGATAACCCTTTGTCTAAAGTCTCTTTCTTCTCTTTACTGAAAAAGCTAAAAATTCCCATATCTATAAAAGCTAAAAATTGTTTTCTGATGCAACGAGTGCGCTAAATTACTAAACAGTTGACAATTGACAATGGACAGCCGGCAATTATTCTTCATTTTCCCTTTTTCTGCTGCCTGTTGTCTACTACCCATGCGTTAACTCAACTTAGCTCATCCTGTTTTTATAGTCTTCGTAACCGAATGTACGGTACATGACTAATTCATTCTTTTGGCTCCACAAAGCAAGCGACGGATGAGGGATTCCATTAAACATATTTGTTTTCACAATCGTATAATGAATCATATCTTCAAATATCAGCTTGTCGCCCACCTTGAGCGGTTCTTCAAACGACCAGTCTCCCATATAATCGCCACTCAGGCAACTGTTTCCACCGATACGGTAAGTCGGCTTTCCCTCCTGCGGTTCAGTTGCATTCCGGATAACCGGCTTATAGGGCATTTCCAGGCAATCCGGCATATGGCAGGTAAAAGAGGCGTCGATAATAGCCGTCTTTATTCCATGATTCTCTACAATATCGACAACGGTAGTCAGCAAGAATCCGGTCTGCCAGGCAAATGCACTGCCCGGTTCCATTATTATTTCCAAATTGGGATATTTGGCTTTGAAGGATTGCAACAAAGAAATAAGATGCCCGGTATCGTACCCTTCCCGTGTCATTAAATGGCCGCCTCCCATATTCAACCATTTGATATGGGGCAGGAACCGGCCGAAACGTTTTTCCACTTCAGCCAGCGTTTTCTCCAAATCATAAGACGTAGACTCGCATAACGTATGGAAATGAAGGCCTTCAATACCTTCCGGCAATGTATCTCCGAGCAAATCACTGATGACTCCCATCCTTGAACCCGGGGCACACGGATTATATAAATCCGTCTCTACATCCGAATATTCAGGATTGATCCGCAAACCGCACGACACCCGGTTACCGTCTGCCTGCACCATTGGATAAAACCGTTCAAACTGCGATAACGAATTAAACGTCACATGACTGCTATATTTTAATATAAGCGGGAAATCGGCTTCGGTATATGCCGGCGAATAAGTATGTGCCGGACTGCCCATTTCCTCATAAGCAAGCTGTGCCTCATATTTGGAACTGGCGGTAGAATACGGGATATATTCGCGTACAATCGGGAAAGCCTTCCACATGGCAAAAGCCTTAAATGCTAATATGATATTAACACCTGCACGTTCCTTTACATTTTTAATAAGCGAAAGGTTCCGGCGAAGTAAGTCCTCCTGCATCACATAGCAGGGAGATGGGATTGCATTAAAATCTATCATTCAGTCTACTTTGTTTCGGATTTTGAAATGCAAAGGTAATCAATAAAACCGAAAGTCAGAGCAGAACAAGCAATAAGACGGACGAATCGCAAAAAGTAACCGTTATTTATTCAATACTATTTTAATGCGTTTGTTCATTGGCTTTTCAAAATAATAATATGAAAGCAGGCTCAATAAGACAGTGATACAGAAAAGCACCGGGACAGAGATGTACCAGGCTATATGGATACTACTCCCTTTTTGCCATTCGGCATAAGACAACAAGATAAACAGGTGAATCAGGTAGAAACTGTAACTGATTTCTCCGCCGATCACCAACAAACGATTAGACAAAATACGAGACAAAATGCCTTTTTGCAAGGCAAAACTAACCAGAACCAATGCTACGGGCAACCAGTAGTAGCAAGAATACCGGTACACTTTAGGTACTTCGGCCGCATAGAAATAAAATGCCAAAAACAGGATTACAGATACAACTTCGAATATGCTCCCTTGCCGGGATGTTATATTTTTGTTCTTTAGATATTTATATAACCTGAAAAGTAATATCCCTACAATAAAATCAGGCAATCGGGTAATCGGATTAACGTACCAATATTCCTTTATATAGTTCTCGGGAGTGAAATACATTCCGACAAGAACCAATAGGGCTGCAATTACAAAAAAGCAGGTCAAATGTTTATAATTCTTTGTGATGGGGATAAAGAATGGGAAACAGAGGTAGAAAAGCTGTTCACAACATAAACTCCACGAAGGACTGTTGAATGAAAAAAAATAATCTGCTTGGGGTATATAGGCATTTGTCAATGTAAACGAGGTCAAAAAATGCTTGCACCAATCCAGTGCGTCCGATGCAATCACATAATTTCCTAATGCGGCGGCAATAAACAACGTCAGCCAGTGCAAAGGATAAATACGTGCAAAACGTGCCACCCAAAATGTACGCTTGGTTATTCTGTTTTCCTCAAATTTTTCCTGGTAATTATAGGCTATAATAAAACCGCTCAGTATAAAAAAGAAACTAACCCCAACAAATCCTTCTTTAAAGAAATGGGTACTAAAGAAATTGTCAATGACATAACAATGTGCTCCAAAAACCATCAATGCAAATAGAAATCGCAATGATGTCAAAGTGTTAATCATAATATCGATTTACGTTGTTATTTTTCACAAATGTACGAAAAGGGTTATGCTTTACAAATAAAGGGATAGATTGTATCTAATAAAATTTATTTCTATCAAAGGAAATGTTTCTCCTACCGGAAGTATTTTTATTTTATACCCGTACCTATTTCAAAAACTACAGCAGAAAATCTGTTTTCGACGTGGTCATTTATATTTTCGGCCATGTCATTCATATTTTCGAGGGCGCCGTGAATATTTTCGACCACGCCGAAAACAAATTAGTACGGAATAACCAGGGCAAACGCATTAGGAATAAAAGGAAAAAGCTCCGTTTAATAATTGCTCCAAAACCTCGTCATTCATAGCCGCCATCATTTTTCTTTTAATCGACATTTTGGCGGGATACATTTTTAAGACAGGCAGTGCCAGTTTGTTTAATGCAGACAAATTCATCATGGCTTTCCTATCCATTCTAATGAAATCTTCTCTAAAAGAGACATCAAGCTGCCAGTGTAAATTATTCTCTATATTCCAATGCTTTCGTATGGAATCCATGGCTAACCTTGCGTCCAGTTCCAATGAGGAAATAAAATATTGTGTCTCTTTTGTCACCTTCTTTGTGGTAAGATTCTTTACAGTAGTTGTGATACATCCAAACGTTTGGATGTATCACAACACATGATTTGGCAGCATGAACTTTGATAGCCATAGGCAATCTAAGCATATCAACAATAATATGCTCTTTTCTGCCTTTAACTTTCTTGCCACCATCGATACCCTTTTCACTGCTATCTATGTGATGGGACGTCCTTACACTTCTGGAGTCTATGAGTCTAACGCTGGGACTCATGGATTTACCAAAGGCTTTTCGGACTGATTCATATTGATATGACGTAGAGATTGATTTCTAATAAAAAGAGCGGTAACAAGGGTAAATCTCGTTTTTCTTGTTTGTATATCCTTCTCTCTTTTTTCTACAAGCTGTTACTCTATATTTTGCAGGAACATTTACTTTTTGTTGGCAGGATGCCCGGTTAAAGCTGTAAAAAAGCAATTGATTATGGATTAAGTTCTAAAAGAACTCTGCATATTTCATATCCGTACAAAGATATGATTTTTTTATATTGTTGTGTTATTTTTATTCAAAAAAAAATATTATTACCTCGTTTTTAACAATTTGGTGAGATAAGAGTATTTCTTGAATAACTGATGTTTAATAGGAGATTTAAGTAAACTAAAAGAAAATCACCCTTTTAAAGTGAATTTATTCGAACCTTTGAATATATGTGTAATATATTTAAAAATAATATTTTTTCACTATAGAGCTAACAGACATAACAATTGTGATATGCCTTTTTATCAATACTTATTACATTCTGGATATCAATACATTATCTCATTTCAAGAAAGTATTTTTTAGTTAAGTTCTTTTAGAACTAAGTAAAAAATGCTAAAAGTCTCCATATTTCATATAGCACTGGATTATTTCAACAAAACAAACACAAATTATGCTAAAAAAAATTAAACCTATTAGCTTGATTTTATTGGCGGGTGCATTTTCTCTCCCAGGAAACATGCATGCAATAACGGAGCCGGCCAATCAAAGCATGAACATTTCCCAACAAAAAGGAAAAGTCACAGGTATTGTAGAGGATGCTGTAGGTCCTATAACCGGAGCAGCTGTGGTGATAAAAGGTACTACCAATGGTAATATTACCGATATGGATGGTAAGTTTACCTTAGAAGGCGTAAAAAATGGAGATATTATTCAAATCTCCTTCGTTGGTTATGTAACTCAGGAAATTAAGTACACGGGACAACCTTCCTTGAATGTTAAATTGGCTGAAGACACACAGAAGATCGATGAAGTGGTGGTGACTGCTTTGGGTATTAAACGTCAGTCACGTTCCTTGGGGTATTCGACAACGCAAGTTCAAGGTGAAGATTTCACCTTAGCGCGTGACCCAAACTTGGGTAACGCGTTGACGGGTAAAGTAGCCGGTGTTAGTGTGTCCGGTAATGCAACCGGCGCCGGTGGTTCTTCTCGTGTTATTATTCGTGGTAATGCCTCTTTGACGGGTAATAATATGCCGTTGTATGTAGTAGATGGCGTTCCGTTTACCAACCAGAACTTGGGTAGCGCCGGAACTTGGGGTGGAATAGATATGGGTGACGGTTTGAACAACATCAATCCGGATGATATCGAATCGATCCAGATATTGAAAGGCGCTGCTGCTTCTGCTTTGTACGGTTATCGTGGAGGTAACGGTGCGATCCTGATTACTACCAAATCAGGTAAAAAAGGCAAACCGGTTTCCATTGAGTTCAATAATAACCTGACATTTAATACGATTTACGATTATCGCGATTATCAGAAAGAATTCGGCCAGGGAACGTATGGCAGCCGTCCGGCAGATGTCAACTCGGCCAAGAATTCAGAGCAGTCCAGCTGGGGTGCAGCTCTGGATGGCGGTAATGCGGTAAACTTCTTAGGCAATACATATGACTATTCATACATTGATAACTGGAAAAATTTCTACCGTACTGGCCTCAACGAATCGGCCTCTGTCGCTATCAGCGGTGCATCCGATAAGATCACATATCGTTTTGGGGTATCTAATGTATATGAAAAAAGTATTTTGCCAAATGCCGGCGACCAGCAGCAGGGTATTAATATGAACACCACATACGATATCCTTTCTAACCTGCATTTGATGGTGAATGCCAACTATATTTTTGAAAAGACGAATGGCCGTTCCAACTTGGCGGACGGTAACGGTAATACCAATGCTTCTTTGATCCACCGGGGTAACTCTTTCGATATCCGTTGGCTGGAAAGAGGTAGTGCCGATAGTGATTGGGGTACGGCAGCAGACGGATCCGAATTACTGGGCGGTGATAATGTTTATTTCAATAACCCGTACTGGTTGCAGTATCGGAAGACCAACGACATGAACAAAAACCGTTTAACGGGAGCCATGACCTTGAAATATGATATTACCGACTGGTTGTCTGTTCAGGGATCTGTTCAGCGTGACGGTTTCAACATGGACTTCAAGCAGGTGCAGCCAATGGGTGCTGCTGCCGACCCTGCCGGTTTTATGGTAGAATATTCCAAAAGTTTCTCAGAAATGAACCTGAACTATCTGATCGCTTTCAATAAGGAGTTCGGCGATTGGTCTGTTGCTGCTACATTGGGTGGCAACCGCCAGCGCACTATTACCAAACAATATACGCCGACAGACGGTGGCCGTCCGTTTATTGTAGACGGCTTGTGGTCTGTAAATAACCTGGGTGACAAACGGGCTTCCAAAATATATAGTGAATATCGTGTAAATTCTGTATATGCTACCGCCGACCTGGGTTGGAAGAACCAGCTATTCCTGAACCTGACCGGCCGTAACGACTGGTTCTCTACCTTGTCTCCGGAAAACAATAGCTATTTCTATCCGTCGGCTACTTTATCTTGGGTATTTACCGATACATTCAAAATGCCGGAATGGTTTACCTTCGGCAAGATTCGTGGTTCCTATGCTTCAGCATCTAACGGTACGGATCCTTATAAGAATCTGTTGCTTTATAAGTTGAGAGAATATACGGTAAATGGCCAGAGCACAATTACTCAGAATAATAATGATCAATATCCGAACCCGGCATTGAAACCGGTTCGGATATCAGAGTATGAAGTCGGTTTGAATTTGGCCTTCCTGGACAACCGTTTGTCGTTCGATATGGCTTACTATACGAAGAAAACAACGGATGATATCGCGGTAGTTTCTACTTCTGGTACTTCCGGCTACGGGTCTAAGATTATGAATGTCGGTGAAATTCGTAACTCGGGCTTTGAATTTATGATGAATGTAGTTCCGGTTCATACGAAAGATTTTGAGTGGAATACGACATTAAATTTAGCTTACAATGACAGTAAAGTATTGTATTTGGGTGAAGGCGTAGAACGTTTGCAGATTGATGGCGCTACTTCCCGTTCAGGTAATGTGAGTGTCCAGAATATCGTGGGTTCTTCGTATGGCGAACTGATCGGTTATAAATACAAACGGTACGAGGGGCAGATTGTTTACAAAGATGGTATCCCTCAGGCAGCAGATGAACTTTCCAGTTTGGGCAATGGCGTTTACAACCTGACCGGTGGCTGGAGTAACTCGTTCAAATATAAAAACTTCTCTCTGGCATTCTTGTTAGACTTCAAAGTAGGCGCTAAAATATTCTCGGGAACGAACTATTCCCTCTATGGTGAGGGTTTACACAAAAATACGTTAATTGGACGTACGGCTGACAATCCCAGAGGAGAAATTATTGGTGCCGGTGTAATGCAGGATGCCAATGGAAATTATGTTCCTAATAATGTTAAGGTAGATGCTCAGACCTATTATTCAGGCATCGCAAATAATAATATCGCTGAAGAATTTGTGTACAATGCCAACTTCCTGAAGTTGCGCGAACTTTCTCTCGGTTATGAATTCCCTCAGGCTCTGTTGACAAAATTAAAAGTGGTAAAGGGCTTGAATATCTCTTTGGTAGGACGTAATTTATGGACGATCATCAAACATACCGACAATATCGATCCGGAATCTGCTTATAACAATACAAACGGACAGGGTCTGGAATTGAACGGTTACCCGGCAACTAAAAGTATTGGTTTCAATGTTAATGTTAAATTTTAATCAAAATAGACGGAACATATTATGAATAAATATATTAAATATGCATTTGCGGCAGTAGGATTGATGTTTGTCAACACAAGCTGTAGCGATTTCGGCGATGTAAATATCGATCCGGAGCACATGAACGAAGGGAATGTCCCTTATGAAATGGTGTTTACGAATGCTCAACATCAGGGATTAGGTTCGGATTGGGATGTTTGGCGCGCCGGTTGTATCTATGGCGGACAATGGATGCAACATATAGCAGCCATTGATGAAAACTGGTGGACATATGCTCTTTATCTGTATAATGATGACTATTCTGCCTCTTATTGGAATATTTATTCCGGCGATCGTGGTGCTATACGTGATATTACGACTGTAATGGACCTGTGGAAAGATAAACCGGATTATGTGATTGATTACAACATGGCTCGTATTGTCAGAGTCCTTTTAATGAGCCGAATGACAGACCTTTATGGAGATATTCCTTATTCACAAGCCGGTCGTCCTTTAGAATTTTCTTATCCGAAATACGATACCCAGCAGGATATTTACACTGATATGTTGAAAGAACTGGATGAAGCTCAGGCCAGTCTGAATGCGGGGACGGCTAAAATGATTGCCCATGATGTTTATTATCAGGGCGATGCCGCTAAATGGAAAAAGTTCGCCAATACTTTGATGTTGCGTTTGGCCATGCGTTTGACAAAAGTCGATGCGATTACGGCACAAAACTGGGTAAAGAAGGCTGTTGCCAACGGTCTGATTACTTCTAATGCGGAGAATGCGATATTGAATCATCCGGGGGGCAATACCAATGATGATTCGGCAGAACCGTATGCTAAAATTTTCGCACATATGGATTGTGGGCATTTCTTTTTGAATGATGTATTTGTTAATATGCTGAAGAATACAAAAGATCCGCGCTTGGCTTTGATAGGAACTGTTTGTGACGATCCAACAATATCCATTCAGAGTGGTAGCTCATACCAATATGGGAATTCAGAACCTGATGTTCAAAAAGGCCTTCCTTCCGGTTACAGCAATGATAAAACAAATCAATGGTTTATTGGTAAAACGTATCCTGAATTTAATGATAAAGATTATTTGGACGGATATAGGAGTAAATATTCAACGGTAAACCGTTATACCTATTCCGATCCGGAAGCACCTACATTTATTATTACTTATGCACAATCTCAATTCTTATTGGCAGAGGCTGCTGTTCGTGGTTGGGTAAGTGGAGATGCAAAGACTTATTACGAAAATGGTGTGCGTGCAGCCATGGAACAATTTGCCCAGTTCCCGAAAGCATCGAGTTTGTATGCTCAGTATCTGGGTGCGGGTGCAATCAGTACCTATTTGGACGAAAATCCGTTTGATCAGAGCAAAGCTTTAGAACAGATTAACACGCAATATTGGATTAACTGTTTCTGTAATACTTATGAAGCATATTCCAACTGGCGTCGTTCCGGTTATCCGGATTTAAAGTCTCCGTATGATCCTGCCAACCCTTATGGTTCCAGTGCAACGGATGGTTCTATTCCTCGCCGTTTCAGATATCCGTCAACAGAATCTCAGGTTAATATGAATAACTACAATGATGCTGTCAGCCGTATGGATAAAGGTGATTCTTTCATGTCACGTGTATGGTGGGATGTCAAACAATAAAAGGGTTGTTATATGAAGAGTGGACTGCACTCCAAAAGTTTTGTATTTAACTTTTGGACAGCTCCTTTCTTTTTTATCTACCTGTTGGATATTGATAAGAATCATACTATCATCCTTGAATGATATTGTTTACTCAGGGATATTCAGCAAATAATACAAAATCAGCCAACTAATTCATAATAAAAGCATTGCGAATTAGTTGGCTTTTTTTTGTATCTTTAGGTATTCCCCCGAAAATAAGGTTTGACGGCCAAAACGGGTGAAATATTCAAACTAAGATATGTCTAAGATACAAAATATTTCAGAAATCCACCCAACTTTGGGCTTTACAGAATTCGATATTCTGGAAAAATATCGTAAGAGTTCTAATGAGAGTGAACTTGACAGCTGTATCACGACAACTGTAAAGAATCTTACCACAAAGAAGATGACAAAAGAGACACAATATTTTATTTCCTCATTGGAACTGGACGCAAGGTTAGCCATGGATTCCATACGAAAGCATTGGAATATAGAGAATAATTTACACTGGCAGCTTGATGTCTCTTTTAGAGAAGATTTCATTAGAATGGATAGGAAAGCCATGATGAATTTGTCTGCATTAAACAAACTGGCGCTGCCTGTCTTAAAAATGCATCCTGCCAAAATATCGATTAAAAGAAAAATAATGGCGGCAGCTATGAATGACAAGTTTTTGGAGTAATTATTAAACGGAGCTTTTTACTTTTATTCCTAATGCGTTTGCCCTGACGGGATAAAAAATAAAAATCCCCCGATGCAAATCTGAATACATCGGAGGATTTCCATTTATAATCTGTATCCCTAATTATTCCAGCTTAATGCTTTTAACCGGATTCTCATTGGCTGCATGCCAGGAACGTAATACTACGCAAATAAATATAACGCAGAGTAAAACGATACCGGATGTGATAAAGATAAACGGATTCAAGGAAATCTTCTCTGCAAACTGTTCAAGCCATTTGAATGCTGCCATATAAGAGCCCAACAAGCCGATAACTGCCGAAGGTATGCTCAACCAAGCTATATTCCGTAAAAGAAGCCTGAAGACATCCGTAGCTGTTGCCCCGTTTACTTTACGGATAGCAATTTCTTTGCTCCGCCGCCGAATCTCGTCGGATACATACCCAATTAATCCCATCAACGTGATAAGTAACATAAAGACTGCGGCAATGGCAACCGAACCACGAAAACGTTCGGTATCCCGATAGGATTCATGCAGATAATCCCGATAAGATATCAGAACAATATCTTCGTCCGGCAATAACTCGCGCAAACGGTTTTCGAGAGAACTCCTTGAAGAGGGCGACATTTCCTGCAAACGTACTGTCAGGAATAAACTCCTCCATTCTTCCGGAATGCCATAAAGCATCACAGGTGTTTGCTCCGTAAAAAGCGAACCGACCACAAAATTATCCACAACACCAACAATCACTCCTGCATTTTGAAGATTCTTACTTACGTGTATCTTTTTACCTACAGGATCATCTTTCCAATGCATTTTTTCAACTAAACGCCGGTTTACCAATATAGGCTGCGGTTCCCCCATTTCATGCGGGAGGTTTTGTCCCATCATCAGCTTCAGACCTAAAGTGTTCACATAACTGGTATCCACATAATCAAAACGTACGGTACATATTTCCCTTAAATCCTCGTCCATCAACGGAGTCCCTGAAAAAAATTCGCAAGCTAAAGACACCGAAAAAGCGATTTCTTTTACTTCCGGGGAACGGAGCAATTCAGCCCTTAATACCTGTTGCCTTGCATAAGGGACACTATCCAGTTTGCAAAAGACAAGGTTATCCGATTCATATCCCATATCCTTATCTAATACCCGGTGGTATTGCAACAGGATAATAGACAGGAAAGTAACCATGAAAACAGCACATATAACCTGCACGCACAGCAAACCCTGTTTCCATCCTCTTTTACTATAATTATAAAAACGGAAAGCCTGCGTTACCGGTATTGCTGCAAAAATACGGGCAGGAATAATGCCGGACAGCAATATGACAAACAAGACTAATCCCGCTCCTATCAGCAATTGCTTTCCTGAGAACAATGCACTCAAAGAAACGCCTGTCAATGAAGCGACCTGCCCCTGAAATAATAGAATAAGCAAAGCTGTACATATCAGAGCGATTAATACCAGTACTAATGTCTCTATCATCGCCATAGAAAATATATTCCCCGAAGTAGCACCGTTACTTTTATAGATAGCCATTGTACGGGCACGTGTGGCAAGTGAAGAAATGGATATCATCACATAGTTCAACGAAACCGATAGCAAAATCAAGGTGGCAAGGATGGACAAAACAACCAGTGTCTGCTTCGTTTCCTTATTATCCGTATGCAAATTTACAAGCGGCTTTAAATAACAATCAAAAGAGTACCCTCCTTTTTTCATCGATTCACGATCCATATGGCGGGCAAGCATGGCAGGTATATCTTCCCGGTTCAGCTTATCCACATTTGTCCCGGGCTGCAGACGCACATATCCGGCATATCCGTCACCCCCATTCCAGCTATTACGGCTGCGACCGACTATCGAATAAATCAAATTAAAGTCCATATGGCTGTTTTCGGGAACATCTTCAAATATACCGACTACCGTCAATATTACTTTATGCGCCTTGTCGTCGAAAAGAGTTTTCCCGACAGGGTCTTCCCCTTTAAATATAGTTTCAGCCAATGATTTTGACAACATCACATTCCGGTCTACTTTCAATTCCTGCGGGTCGCCGGACAACACTTTAAACGGAAGTGCTTTGAAGAACATCGTATCGGCATAAATCGTTTTTACCGTATACCGGTCCACACCTTCAAAAACAACCGTCTCGCCACTCTCCAGTATAGAAGTCCCTGCTACAACACCCGGTATTTCGAAAGGCATAGTCGGAGCCACAGGCTGGAAAGTATTCGAATAATCCATCGTATTGGATTCTTCCGTACCCACACCCGTTGTATATACGGTTTGTACCTGATAGATGTTCTCCGCTCCCGGCAAAAATTTATCATAGCTCAGGTCAAAAGAAATGCGGGCAAATAATATCAATCCGATAGCAAGTCCCAACGTTAGGGTAAATATCTTAATCAGATTATTTCCCCATGTGTTTTTCAGGTAACTGACAGCATAAAAGAACTGTTTCATCATTATGTAGTATTAATTTATTCAGAATCACTCTGCCTTCAAACTCTCTACAGGATTATCATTGGCCACTTTCCAGGTACGATAGAATACACAGGCTATTATCACCAGGTAAATACAAAATGCACTTATAACGAATAACGGCAAATTAAGCGGAACCTTATCCACAAACTGCTTTAACCATTTTTCCCCGGAAAAACCCGCCACGGATATCCCGACAATCAAAGCAGGTATAGCGATAAAAGATACATCTTTGGAAATCATGCGTAATATATTCATTGAGGTTGCCCCGTTCACTTTACGAATGGCAATCTCGCGTCCGCGACGGTTGGTTTCGTCTGCCGTATATCCCAGCAAACCTATCAGTGCGATAATCAAAGTAACCACACCACCTATCAGGATTGCATCACGGAAATTACCTGATTCCTGATACAAATTCACCATATCCATCTTATAAGAGCCTACTGTAATATCCCGGTCCGGCAACATTTCCGCCAACAGGTCTGTAATCTTCTGTACGTTTTCGGGCGTTACTTCACGTAATTTCACTAACAGGGTTGAAGGCTGCTGTTTTCCCCAGAATACAACGGTCGGACGTAAATCAGGGTCTGCATCTGCTATAGACCCTATACGAATATCATCATATACGCCACAAATCGTAAATATGTCATTGCTGGACTGGCTGTGTTCTGAAATATGGAGGCCTTTGCCTACAACTCCATCTTGCCAACCTACCATCTTTGATATTTTTTCGGCAAACGAACGGCTCACCATTACCTTATCGCTCGACGAACCATCCTGGCGGAACGCTTCCCCTTCTATAACAGGAACTTCCATCAATGAAAAGAAATTATCATTCACCCAATACAAATCAGCGATATTAAACAGTTCCCGGTCATCGTTCGGTAAAGAGACATTGTTTCCCGAAGCTCCATAAATAGGCAGACCACAAGAGGATGAGACTTCTTCTACTACCGGTAATTTTGCCAACTCCTGAAGGGTGCTTTCACGGGTTGTTTCACTCAATCCCGAACATTCATAATAAAATAGTTTTTCATAACTATATCCCGGATTATCATTTATCATCTTATCATATTGACGGTTGATTACCCCTAACAAAGCCACTAAATAAGCTGTTGCGGCAAATTGGACAAATAGCAGGCATAGTTTCCAATACCGCTTGGACTCTCTGTAACTGCGGAAAGCTGCTGCCACCGGAATACGCAGGAACATATAGGTCGGAATCAGCCCTGTTATTAAAAATACAAGGAGACAAATACCTATCAATAGGATAAGGGTCTGAGGTGTAAACAAGGCGCCTAATGAAGCTCCCAGCAAGACTTCCACTTTCGTCTTAAACAATAAGATTAAGAATGCTGCAACAACCAGTGACAATAGCATATGCAAACAAGTCTCCGACATAATCATCCCCAACAAATTATTGTCTGAAGCACCATAACATTTATGGACAGCGACTTCTTTTGTCCGTCCCATCAATGTAGAAAGAACAATCAGGACATAATTCATAACGGCTGTCAATATCAGAACGAAAGCAAGAGACAGAAGCATATTGTTCATATCCCTGACTTCATCGGTCGCACTATGCATTTCTGCCAACGGAGTCAATCCGTAATTATAATCCACGCCTGCCTTTTGCAGTTCATTCATATCTACATGCCGTTCCATCATCGCACGTATGGGAACTTTCAGGTTTTCAGGAGAAACTCCGGGATATAACTTGATATAGGCGAGATACCGGTCGTTGCCTACCCAATTCTTCAAACTCCATTCGTTCATGCCGTTTAGGGAAACAAGCATATCGTAACGAAGATGGGAGTTTTCGGGTATATTCTCGAAAACACCGCCTATTATATATTTTTTACTGGGATTGGAGTACATTTGAAAAGTTTTCCCTTCCACACTGCCGACACCTCCCATCTTTTCTGCCAGTTTACGTGAAATCATCACATAACCGGGACGCGCCAATACTTCTTTCGGGTTTCCTAATAAAATAGGAACCGGCAATACGTCAAATACGTTCGAATCAGCCATCAGCACACAATTCGCTGAATAACGAGCCTTGTCTTCCGTCGTAAACAATGTATTGTCGCTGCTTATATAGGTTAGACGGGTAGCCAGCTCCACTTCGGGTATCTCCTCTTTCATCCCTGTGGCAACAGCACCACTCACCTGGTTAAAGGTCTTCAACTGGCCATCCCGTTCTATTTGTTCATTCATCCGGTAGATGCGTTCGCTGTCCGGATAGAAGGAATCGAAAGAACTTTCAAAACAAACTTTAGAAATCAAAACCAACCCCATTGCCAACCCGACACCGAGGGATAAAATCTTAATACCATTACTTCTTCCTTTTTTAAAAAGAGAACGAAGTGCAATCATGAAGTTTTTCATATCTTGTGTCTATTATTTTTCTTCCAAAAAATATCCAAAAAGCATGCCAAAACACATAATTAAATGATTAACAGAAACATATGAAATACATTCCGGCAAGACACTGTCCAATAATTTGACAATGATGTATAATTATTAGACACAGGTTCAAGATGGTTATTCGGATTTCAGGCTCAACACCGGATTGGCTATCGCAACCTGCCATGAACGATATACTACAGTTGCTAATATAACCACTATCACTACTACAGAACAGAATATAAACAGACCTGTACTCAACGGTATCTTTTCCGAAAATTGCTGTAGCCACTTCTCCCCAACAAAACGGGAAATAATAGTTCCGATTATAACAGCCGGCAATGCCATATATAATACATCCAAAGAAATCAATGAGAGAATATTCTTTTCCGTAGCACCGTTTATCTTACGTACGGCAATCTCTTTTCCACGCCGGTTTGTTTCATCACTGATATAACCAATCAATCCTACCAGCGTAATAATCAATGTAATAATTCCACCCAATAAAACAGAATTACGGAATTGGAGAGAGTCAGCATATAAATCTTTCATTCCTACGGAATAAGAAACAATCGATACATCCTTATCCGGAAGCATCCCTTTTATCAGTTCATCTGCTTTCTTCAGGTTTTCAGCAGTCAAATTATGGAACTTTATCACTAAGTTCCTTGCTGCATAATTTCCATAGAACAAAGCGGACGGAGCCATTAATTCGCTGTTTATAGCATCGGTACGGATATCATCATATACGCCAATTACCTCATAACTGGGGTCGGAATGTCCACTCACACGCAATGTCTTCCCTACCACACCGTCTTTCCAATCCATAGCTATGGCAAGTTTGTCTGCCATCATCCGGCTAACCATCATCACACGGGAAGAATCGGTATAAGATTCATCAAACGCCTTGCCCTGAATGACATCCATTTCCATTAAAGGGACATAATTGATATCCGCTTCGTAAAGGTCTACAAAATGCAATACACTTTCATCCGTTCCTTCACGATATACAATATCTCCGGAGCCACTACGCATAGGCAGGTTCTCGCATGTAGCCACACCTTCTACTTCCGGTAATTTATTTAATTCGTTTATAACGGCTTTCCGGGCTGAAGACTTCACGCCATCGATCCTACAATATGCCAACCGGTCGTATGAATATCCGGGATCGTCGGTTATCATTCGCTCATATTGTAAACCTATAATAGCAAGCAATGACACTAAAAAGCCAACGGCAATAAACTGGATAAAGAGTAACACCTTTTTCCAGGAACGACGGGATTCGGTATAAGAACGAAATACAGTTGCCACCGGTATCCTTGAAAATAATTGGGAAGGTAACAAGGTAGCCAACAAGAACACCAACAGGCACACCCCGGCTAACAGAAGTATGGTATTCAGCGTAAACATCACTCTTAAAGAGGTATTCAACTGTTCTTCCACTATTCCACGAAATGCAAAAATCAACAAAACAGCTATAATGATAGACAAAATCAAATTCAGGAAGGTTTCCGAACATATCATATTCGAAATGCTTTTTCCGGATGCACCGTAACATTTATGCACAGCAATATCCTTCGAGCGGGTCACCAACGATGATATTTCCAATAATACATAATTCATCAAAGAGGCAAATATAATGGCAAACGCTATCAGTAAAAGCATTACAGCCATCTGCTTTGTTTCCGGCGAACTGGCATAAACCTTTTCCAAAGGAGTCAGAAACAAACTGTAATTTATCCCGTTCTCTTTCAATTTTTCCGAATCGACATGCCTGTCCAACATTTCCGCCATCGGTTTTTCAAGTGCTTCGCCACGAAGTCCCGGAGCCAACCGGACATAGGCTGCATAGCTGTCGCCTCCGAACCAATCATCTTCATTAGACCATCCTGACACCTTCCTTAAAGACGACAAGGAAACAGCTATATCATAGTATAAATGGGTATTCTTCGGTACATTTTTGAATATACCACCGATCGTAATTTCTACTCCCGGAAAGGAGGCCATCTCGAAAGAAGTGCCCACCACATCTTTACCTTTTCCGATTACTTCTGCCATATGCTCGGAAACCAATGCATACAACGGACGGGAAAGAACTTCGGTGGCATTCCCCACCAATATTTCACGGGGCAGGACATCAAAAAAACAACTGTCCGCCATTATGAAACGTGCTTTGTATTTGTTTTTATCAGGAGTAAGAATCAATTCCACACCTATTCTCTGGCAACGGGTTGCCGCCTCAACACCCGGTATTTCCGCTTTCATTCCCGGTGCTACTCCACCGCTCACATAATGAAAGGCCTCCAAATCCCTATCACCGACGGATACATTCTCACGGATATTGTAAATGCGGCTTGCTTCCGGGTAAAAATTATCAAAAGAAACTTCAAAACAGACTTTGGCGATAAGTACCATACCTACTGCCAATCCAACTCCAAGAGACAATATCTTGAACCCGTTATGCCGTCCTTTCCTGAATAATGAGCGAAATGAGACAATAATGTTTTTCATACCCCTGTTCTTTTTATATTTTTCTTAAAATATATCAAAAAACATGCCAAAGCACCTTATTCACTAAAGCCCAACAAATTAACCTTACCCCTAAAAAAATCAGGTGTCTAATTATTTGACAAGATTGTATAATAATTAGACACACAATTTATTTCAACAAAAATAAAGAAAGGGTACGATTAATATAGTCTATCTATTATTACTATTAAATTATACTCTTATTGTTTTTCTGTAAATCCTGACTAAGCTTATTTTCCAGTTCTTCAATGGAAGGAAGACCAAATTTGTCCTTATCAGAGAATAATGCCCCTAATTCATAATCAGAAATACCTATTGGCTTGTGTACATCACGCAAAGCATATTCAGCCATAATGCGATCTTTATTTTGACAGAGTAATAATCCAACTGTTTGATTATCTCCTTTTCGGCAAAGAATATCGTCTACTGCCGAACAATAAAAATTGAGTTTACCTATATATTCCGGTTGAAACTCTCCTTTTTTCAATTCCACAACTAAATAACGGTGCAGAAAAGCATCATACATAAGAATATCAATATAAAAATCCTTACCTGATACTTCTATGTGATATTGCCTACCCATAAAAGCAAAACCAGCACCCATTTGGAGAAGAAATTTTTCTATATGCTTAACCAAACCTAATTCTACATCCCGTTCGTCATATTCGTCGGTGAAAGTCAACATATCAAATATATAAGGATCTTTTAGGGTTTCTTTTACCTGCTTAGCTTGTATTTCAGGAAGGGTAGCATCAAAGTTATTTGCCAATGCTCCATATCTATGATAATAATCCTGATTAATGGCTTCAATCAGAAAATCACGAGTCCATCCGCTTTTTATGCTCTGAATCATATACCAATAACGAGCTTTCAAATCTTTAACCTTCTGCACTAAAGCAATATTATGTGACCAGCTTAATTGCTTTATTGGAAGGATAATATCAGATACACCTAATTTGGCAACGGGCCGTTGCCAAATTGTAAGTTCCTGATTATATTCTTTGTAGAACTGAACCATGCACCTGCAATTACGGGAAGAAAAACCTTTTACTTTCGGATAATCGTTCTTTAGGTCATTAGATAGTTGTTCAAGTGCATTGTTTCCCCAACCGATTTGTTGCTGGCTTTCATACAGAAGTTTACCTATATCCCAATACATGGAAAGCATTTCCTCATTGGCTGCATAGATAGCTTTTTTCTGTGCAAGTGTAACCCGCGCCTTTACCTGTTTAAGTAAAGCTGCATAATTAAAGATTTGGTTTTGAATCTCCATTTTTCTATTGTTTTAGTATAAATATATCAGTACACTCCTTCCCATCCGAATGAACATATGGATAAGGTTCAAATAAAATAAAGCATGTATGTTTTAAACGCAAAACATACATGCTTTATTATAAATTCTCCCGACAATCAGGAAAGAATATACTATATCTTATTTATTCCAAAACCAATACTTCGTTATCCTTATAGCTTTCGTAGCTGGAAACGATCACTTTTTCGCCCGGTTCAAGACCTTCCACAACTTCGTAATACTGCGGGTTCTGGCGTCCGATACGGATTTTACGGCGATAAGCCTTCTTGCCATCCTTATCAAGAACAAATATCCAGTTTCCACCTGTGCTTTGGAAGAAAGTTCCGCGAGGAATGATTACGCTTTCGGTAGGTTGCCCCAGTTCCAAGTTGATGTAGTAGGTCTGTCCGCTACGGATATTATCGGGACGTTCGCCGGTAAAGACGAAATCGGTACGGAACTTACCTTCACGAACTTCCGGATATACTTTACGCACGGTAAGGGCAAAGTTTGTTCCCTGGCGGTCGAAGGTTGCACTCAAACCCTGTTTTACACGGTCGATATAATGTTCATCTATCATCGCTTCAATCTTGTAATCGGAAAGGTCGTTTATCTGGCCTATTTTCTGTCCCGGAGACACATTTTGTCCCAATACGACATCCAGTAAACCCAGCTCGCCATTAATCTGTGAACGGATATTCAAATGTTCCTTACGCTCATGAACCAACTGGATATTACGACGCATATTTGCCAAACTGGTTTCCATTTCGTCCATCTGGATGGTGCGGGAAATAGAATCCTGACGCAGACGTTCAACCACCAGGTCATATTTGTTACTTGCCAGTTCATAGTCTTCTTTCGCTTTCAGATACTCTTCCTTGGCAATCAGGTTTTCTTCATACAAACGTTTCTGCTGGTTATAAGCACGACGGAAGCGGGTCATATCGGCATCCAGTTGTAAACGCTCCGTCATATTGCTCAAGCGGTCTTGTTCCATTGTCACCTGTGTATTACGCAGGAAATTCTGTTTTTCAGCCAACTGAGCTTCTGCATCCAATATCTGTAAATCGAGGTTCGAATTGGAGAGACGTACGATGATGTCACCCTTTTTCACCTGTGCACCTTCTTCCACTACCCTTTCCTGTACGATACCTCCCTCTTCCGGGCTAAGCTGTACTACCGTAATAGGTTGAACCTGTCCGTCTACACGTACAAAATCATTAAACTGTTCCTTAGTCACATTGCCGATATTGATACCACGCGCATCTATTTTCAGGGTCGATGCATGGTCTCCGAAAATAATCCATCCAACCAAGATGAGAATAAAAGCTCCGCCTGCGATATAAGGAATATGCTTTTTCTGAATCCCTTTCTTTTTTTCTAATTGTATATCCATGATTATCTGTTTTTATTATTTGCTAATTGAGTAAACCTGTTATTCCGAAATCAGTGGTTGCCCTTTATAGTAATCCACCTGGCGGCATTTTATGATATATAATAATTTCTTTTGCAGTAAATCAGCCTTAGAAGTAAGCAACGTATTAGCGCTGGTCTGCAAATCCAGCGGGCTCATCAATCCCTCCTCAAACTTACGGAGCGTAACCATATAAGAGAGTGTTTCCGCTTTTACTTTCTTTTCCATCTGGATCGCTTCTTTCGCATAGCCTTCACGATCCAGGATTGCACGCTCTATATCCATCTGTAACTGGCGGTTCACTTCCGTCTGTTGCTCATAAGCAATCCGCATATTATTACGGGCACGGCGCACGTTGGTTATACGACTCAAACCATCAAACAACGGAAAACTTAAATTGAAATACAGATATTCACCCCGGTTATTCTTGAACTGTTCGCGGAATGGAGTAGTCTCATCACCTGTTTTCAAATCTTTGAAATAGCTGGTAGAAATACCTGCCTGGAACGAGATACTCGGAAGCAACCTTCCTTTTGTCATCTGATAGCTGATTCGTTTTGCCTTATATTGGAAAGCGGCTTGCAAAGCGGTAGGGTCATTATCCAATGCCCGTTCATATATATCGCTTACCGATTCGTCAAAGAATACATACTCATTAACCGGTACAATTGTATCGACTGATAAAACAGAGTCGGTAGGAAAATTCATTGCATTTTTCAAAGTCATCATTGCTGTATTGTACAGATTTTGCTGATGGGTCAGGTTATAATCGTCGGTTGCAACCTGGGCTTCCAACTGTGCCACATCCGCTTTGCCTTTCAAGCCCAGTTCTTCCTGGCGCTGGGCTTTATATAAAGTACGGCGGCTTTCTTCCAGTTTTTCAACGGACATCTTCACGGTTCCCTGATAATAAAGAACATCTACATACGCAGACATCACATTAATAGCAAGGTCATCCTTTTGTTTCCGCAAATCATTTCTACCCATATGGCGGTTCACATTTGCCAGTCTCCACTGGTTAATCAGTTCTCCTCCCTGGAATAAAGGAATACTTAAAGAAGCACCGTACCCATTATTAAATGTAGAGGTATTGGTATAAGTATTTGTCTTAGGGTCTACGGAACGACCATAACGGTATTGTGCATCTACTGAAGTCGAAATAGACGGCAGGAAAGAGGCGATGGCAGATTGATGCTCGGCTTTATACGTATTATTGGTATATATCTGCTGCCTTACTTTCGGACTGTTTTCAACGGCATACCGCATACAATCATTCATGTCCCAGTTTTTTTCCTGTGCCATACCCGGCATTGCCAGGCTAATAGAAAGAACTGTTGTTAGTACTATTTGTTTCATTGCTATATTATTTTCTACCCTATAAAATGCAAAGAGCGTGCCAAAACAGATAAAACACTATAAAGCAATACATTAAACAGAATACTCCAAAGCCACCTGTGTCAAAAAATTAGACACTGATGTAAAAATAGTTGACAGTCAAAATGCTTCCCCGAAATTAAACACAAACCCACTCGTTCCTTTGCCGAAACCATAATCGACACGCACATTTACATTATGTTTAAATTCAAAGCGGAGTCCTAAACCATAATTAGGGAGAATATGTGCCCAGTCGAATTTCTTCAATGTAGGGAATACCGTTCCTGCTCCACCCCAGACCACACAACCGAAACGTCCGGCTATATGCTGGCGCAATTCCACCTGGCAAGCGATCTGGTTATTGTCGATATACCGCCCGCCATAGTATCCACGCATACGGAACCCACCCGTACCCAGCTCTTCCCTTAGCGGCCAGGGTAAATCCTTATTATTAAACTGCCCGTAAATATCCGCAGCAATCACACTTCCTTCCCATGCTTTCTGATAGACATCAAATATAACAGTCGTAGCAAACAGGTTCCGGTTGAAAGTTGCAAAGAAATCAGGATAAAACACTTCCTTCAGCATCAGATATACCCCACGCTGCGGATTAGGAATAAAATCCCTTGTATCATACTGCAAAAGGACACCCAGCCCAGCAAAAAAATAAGTCCGGTTCTGTCCCAACAGATAATCAGGATTCTCTATTTTGGACACATCCGCATAATTTAATGTAGAGGTAGTCCCGATATAAAATTCTTTTGTGAGCCTATATACATAATCGATATCCCACTTTATCTGTTTACGGGTATATTTGCTTTTAGGGTTGACGGCACAATCATCATACGTAATTCCCCAGAAATTCAGAGGCTTGTTTGTAAATGCCACTTTATAGGACAGACGAGCTCTGTTCCCCTTAAAAAGATTATTTCCTTTCGCCACTATCGAATAAAAGCCCAGAAGAGATGCGTTGGCAGCAATAGATATATCGGATGGCTGCATAATGGAATCGGAACGGTCCAACCGGTAAAGCCCGGTCATGATAGCACCCAGTCCGAAACTCGCCTCACGGGTATAGGAAGGTGCCGCCACCAAATTCATATCGAACTTACGCTCAAAAGTACGGTCTACATTTCCATGAAACAAACGATTCAGATAGGCAAATACCTTATTTTTCCTTTTCAACGGGGATTGAAGAGTATCGGAAGGGGAAACTGTATCCTGCACTGCCACCAGCTCTGCTAAACGAGTTATTTGTTGCGCCTGTATCTCAGGACAGATAAAGCCAAATAATAAAATGCCACCCAGCAGTATTTTATTTTTCATTGTTCAAGTTTATCAAGTTTATTATTCAGGGAAGCGCAAAGATATAAAAAATACAGTTTTTGTATCGCAAATGTGCCCTATTTACCATCCTATCATGTATCTTTGCAACATTCTTTTCAGATTCAAATAACAAATGGCAAAACAAGGTACCATACTGGTAGTAGACGATAACAAAGGGATTCTTACCGCTGTACAGATGTTGGTAGGCACCTGTTTCGAGAAGGTAATCACCATCTCCACCCCCAATAAGATAAAAACAATACTTCACGACGAAACCGTAGACGTTGTCCTTCTGGATATGAATTTCAGCGCCGGTATCAACACCGGGAACGAAGGCCTGTTCTGGCTGGCTGAAATAAAGAAGGAAGACCCATCCGTACAGGTAGTCCTTTTTACCGCTTATGCAGACATTGATTTGGCAATACGGGGCATCAAGGAAGGAGCAACCGATTTCATCGTGAAACCCTGGAATAATGCAAAACTGCTGGAGACATTGCAATCCGCATACAACATACGCGCCGCTAAGCGCAAAGGCTCGTCTATGGAACAGCAGAAGCAGGTTATTTCCAAAGAGAGCGGCATGTTCTGGGGAGAAAGCAGTGCCATGCAGCAACTCCGGATACTGATAGAGAAGGTTGCTAAAACAGATGCTAATATCTTGATTACCGGAGAGAACGGTACAGGTAAAGAAATGCTGGCACGCGAAATCCATCTGCTGTCTACCCGCAAGAAAGAGGCTATGGTCCCTGTCGATATGGGAGCAATCACCGAGACTTTGTTCGAGAGTGAACTGTTCGGTCACGTGAAGGGAGCCTTTACCGATGCACGTGCCGACCGGCCGGGTAAGTTTGAAGTAGCCAACAACGGCAGCCTTTTCCTTGACGAGATAGGAAACCTCTCCTATCACCTACAGGCGAAACTGCTCACCGCCTTACAACGGCGCAGCATCGTCCGTGTAGGAAGCAACAAACCCATTCCTATCAACATCCGCCTGATATGTGCGACCAACCGCGATTTACAGGATATGGTCTGGAAAGAACAGTTCCGCGAGGACTTGCTTTACCGTATCAATACCATCCATGTAAAGATACCCGCCCTGCGGGAACGTCCGGAAGATATTGTACCGCTCACAGAGATATTCCTATCCAAATATGCCAATATCTATGGTAAAAAAGCAATCAGCCTCAGCAACGATGCACAGGAGAAGTTGAAAGAACAACCTTGGTACGGAAATATCCGCGAGCTGGAACATACCATAGAAAAAGCCGTTATCATCTCCGAAGGGGATGTGCTGGAAGCCTCCGACTTCGATTTTCCCAAACAGAAGAATACTCTTGAAAAGGAAATCACCACGCTGGAAGAGATGGAATACAACATGATTAAGAATGCAATGGATAAATGCGGCGGCAACCTTTCTTTAGTTGCCAGCCAGTTGGGCGTATCCCGGCAGACATTATATAATAAGATCAAACGTTACGGGTTATAACTGCGAACTATGCTGAAAGGGTTGTACCATAACTTCATCTTCCGTTTCGTCATCTTTATCGGATTGACCATACTCGGCACCTGTTTCGCCATGAAACAAAATTGGGTATGTTTCGTTCCGACCTGTGGCTTCTGGCTATTTTACCTGCGGTTGATGTTGCTTTCCGACAAACGGTATGCCCAGAAAGTAGCATTTATGTTCGATGCCATCGACAACAGCGATTACGCTTTCCGCTATGCCACACGCGGACGCTCGTCCAACGACAAGATGGTAAGCGAATCGTTGAACCGTATCACACAAATCCTGTTTCAGGCAAAAGCCGACGCCGTACAGAAAGAGAAATACTACGAGCTGATTATGAACTCCGTCAATACGGGGATCATCGTTCTCGACGACAAAGGGACTATCTTCCAAACCAACAACGAAGCGCTTCGCTTACTCGGCATGACGGTATTCACCAATGTCCGCCAATTAGGGCGTATCGACGACGGACTGGAACAAATGATTACCAACATCCAACCGGGCACCAAACAGCAGGTTTCTTTTACAAACGAGCGAGGAAACGTACATCTTTCCATCCGCGTATCGGAAATGACCTTGCAGGAGAAACATGTCCGTATCCTTGCCATCAACGATATAAACAGTGAGTTGGATGAAAAGGAAATCGACTCGTGGATACGCCTGACCCGTGTGTTGACACACGAAATCATGAACTCGGTCACTCCCATCACTTCCCTCAGCGACACACTGCTATCCATGCACGAAGATGCAGACAGCGAAATACGCAACGGGCTGGAAGTAATCAGCACCACCGGAAAGAGTTTGATTTCCTTCGTGAAATCCTACCGCAAGTTTACCCATATCCCTACCCCGGAACCTTCGCTGTTCTATGTGCATAAGTTTGTGGAACGCATGGCACAACTGGCACGTCACCACAACAACTTCCCGAACATCACGTTCAGCATACATGTCGAACCGGAAGACCTGATTGTGTATGCCGATGAGAACCTGATATCCCAAGTGGTATTGAACCTGCTGAAAAATGCCATGCAAGCCATCGGCAGCGAACAAACCGACGGGCTTATCGAAATAAAGGCCTATTGCAACGAAGACGAAGCCGTTCTGATAGAGGTCAGCAACAACGGCCCTGTTATCCCACCCGAAGAGGCGGAACATATCTTCGTTCCTTTCTTCACCACCAAAGAAGGCGGAAGCGGCATCGGGCTTTCTATTTCCCGCCAAATCATGCGCCTGTCCGGCGGAAGCATTGCCCTGAAAAGCGCACCGGCGGCGAAAAAGACTACATTTATACTGACGTTCACGTAAGCAAGTTGACAATTGACAGGTGACAGTTAAAGAAGAAGGGGGATTTATGGGGTGATAGGGATTATCAATCTTCCAAAGTTTCTTTTTCTTTGAACAATCCATATCTTTGTATCGTTATTAAAACAACTATTAACTGTCAATCATCAATCGTGAACTGTCAACTGAACATATGAATTTACTCGACAAACTCAAAATAAACCACCGTCCGCGTTCAGGAGGGCTGGATTTGCTTAAATATATCGGTCCGGGATTATTAGTAACCGTAGGTTTTATCGATCCGGGAAACTGGGCTACCAATCTGGCGGCCGGTTCGGAATTTGGTTATGCCCTGTTGTGGGTAGTTACCTTTTCGTCCATTATGCTGATTATTATCCAGCACAATGTGGCGCACCTCGGGATTGTTACCGGGCTATGCCTTTCGGAAGCTACGAATAAGTATATGCCCCGCATACTAAGCCGCCCGATATTGGGGTCGGCGATGTTTGCCAGTATTTCCACTTCGCTGGCGGAGATACTGGGTGGAGCCATTGCCCTGCGTATGCTGTTCGGTATGCCTATCAAGGTGGGTTCGATAATCGTTACAGTAGTATGCCTCGGCATGTTGTTCACGAATACTTACAGCAAGATAGAACGCTGGATTATTATGTTCGTCTCCATTATCGGGCTTTCTTTCCTGTATGAACTGGCACTGGTAGATGTGGAATGGGGAGCGGCTATCCAGGGATGGGTGAAACCTTCTTTTCCCGAAAACTCCATGTTGATTATCATGAGTGTGCTGGGGGCTGTCGTGATGCCCCACAACCTGTTCCTGCATTCGGAGGTTATCCAGAGCCGCGAATGGAACCTGGAAGATGAAACGATTATCAAGAAGCAATTGAAATATGAGTTTTACGATACGTTGCTTTCGATGGTAATCGGATGGGCTATCAATTCCGCCATGATTATACTGGCAGCCTCCACGTTCTTCAAGCAGAATATCAAAGTGGACGAGCTGGACCAGGCACAGCAACTGCTGGTTCCGTTGGTAGGGAATAATGCCGGAGTGATATTTGCAGCAGCGTTGTTGCTTGCCGGTGTTTCATCCACCATTACTTCCGGTATTGCAGGGGCTTCCATTTTCGCGGGGTTCTACGGAGAAGCATACAACCATAAAGACTTGCACTCCAAACTGGGTGTGATATTGTCTTTCGTTCCGGCATTGCTTATTATCTTTCTGGTAGACGACCCGTTCAAAGGCTTGATTCTATCGCAGATGCTCTTAAGCGTCCAGTTGCCGATTACGGTATTCAGCCAGGTTTACCTGACATCCAGTAAAAAGGTTATGGGCAAGTATGTAAATAGCCGTTCCACTACAATCCTGCTGGTTGTATTGGGGGCGTTGGTTACATTATTGAATATAGCTTTGCTGATTAGTTTGTTTTAAATATCAATTAATACGATGGATAGCCTAAAGTGATAAGAAAGCTTTAGGCTATTTTTTTGCCCCTACCAAAAATAAAGGAAAGCCACTGCCCAAAAGAGAAATAATAAATAAGCAATGAAAAAAGCTCCCTCCTTCTTATAATCTGCTAAAAATAGAATAGCGAGTCCATCAAAGACTACGTTAATATTTGGCAAATATATAAAGATATTACTACATATTAATACCATAATCCTTTGATTATTAAGGCTTATTGCTTATAGAAAACCCTCGAAATCGTGAGGATATATGAATCTCAACAACTTTCAAGGCATGAAAATTATTAAGATATTCTAATTTTTAACGTAGTCTTTGATGGACTCGGAATTATATCTTTTGAAAGCCTATTGGATAATTATCAGAGGCGAATCTGTTTTTGACGCGGATTACGCGAAACACGCGGATTAAAGATATAAGAATAGGGTAATAACAAACATAAACAATTAAATATCTATGAATATGAAAACAAAACTACAAGGTCTATGTCCCTCATGCAGGCCTCTACAGGCACTTGCGGCAAGTGCATATCTGCTTGCCGCCGTGCTGCTTGCTTTTTCCTGTACGGCTGAGTCCGACAAGACAGACCGTACCCCGGTAGACGGAACCGGCAATGCAAACAAACGCGAAGTGCTTCTTTCCTTTAAGAACAAACTTACAGTGGCCACAACCAAATCGGAAACAAAAGCAGATGCCCCCATTGCCACCAAAGAAGAAAACGCAATCTCCACACTGGACATTTATGTGTTCGCTTCTACGGACGAGGCAGGCACTTACACCTACCGCGAACGCTTCGCCTACCGCCCGGAAGGAGTAGCTCTGCCGGCAGGAGCCAATAAACTGAACCTCGCTGTCGGTACGGACGACGCTACCACCACCGCCCTGCTTGAACTCCAAAAAGGCATGTTCGTACGCCTTTACTGCCTTGCCAACCAGACCGAACTGGTGAATACGGCAGGCGATAAAGTAGAAGACGCTTACTTCCAGCCACTCGAATACACGATGGAAACCGGGAACCTTGTCGAAGGGACACCTTCTGAAACAGACTTTCAAAAGCTCCATTCCCCGTTGCTTTCAGCGACAGGCACGGCATTGAACCTCCCCCTTCCGATGGTCGGTTCGCAAACCGTTCCCATCGACCTGACCGACTTCGGTTCTTCCGCACGCGTACAAACCGGATTTAAACTGACACGTACAATGGCCCGCTTTGATGTGAGCAATGTGGAGACTGATTCCAAATTCCATCTGGAATCCATCTCGATGGGTAACGGACGAAAGGGAGTTTCTTTCTTCCCTGTCAAAGTGTATGGCATGTCTCCTGCGGCGGATGATGATTTGATAACTTATCCTGCACGGGATTTTGAAGGCGACAAAGCCAATGAAGGCCTGCAAGTATCTGCTTTCTACAGCTATCCAAGCCCTTCGGCAGATAAAGGTTACCTGATACTGAAAGGAACGTATCAGGTAAACCTGACAGAGACGAAAGACGTAACCTACCGGATACCTTTTGAACAGCCCACAGCCGACGGCGGCTCGGTTGCACTTGAAATAAACAACAACCACCGGTACGCCATAGGCATTACCAAAGCGGATGAATACCACTTGGACTTCACACTGGATGTTGCCGAATGGGATGAAGGCGGCGAAATAGACGGCCTCGACCCGACTGCCGGTTCCGGTGACTTCACTTTCGACCCGGACGGGATAGCAAACGCCGCAACGACTTTTGATGAAACTAACAAAACGGTAACAATGCTTCTTGCCGATGGCAGCAAGTTTTCCCTTTCAACAACCGCCAACTCTACCATGTCTTGCGCCATCCGTTATGCCGGAAACAATAAGAACTGCGACTGGCTGGAAGTAAAAGAAGACCCGGCAACAAAGGCTGTAACCGCTTCGACCATCTCCGGCACGGAACATAAGTATATTATCTCCATAAAGGCGGATTATACCGGAGGCATTTATCCACGGGGAATCATCCGTTTTATCGATGACGCTACCGGAAAGAGCAATACGCTGCTTGTCGAAGCACTATCTTTTACACCTGAACTGAGCCTATCCGGCACACCTTCTACCGGCAGTAGTTTTGCAGATAACAAACTGACCTTGAAAGCAACATCCTCTGTTGCAACACCTTCCGTAACGCTTACCGTCAATTGTCAGGGTGGCAGCAAACTGGCTGATTTCCCCGAATGGATGACCGTGGATAAAACGGAAAGCAGCAATGATGAAGATACGTATAAGTTTGAAGTGAAAGTGGATAAAGACGGCTTCCCGACTGCCAATCCGGGCGAGGTAACCTTTAAGTTCCAACATAAACTGGATGCATTGAAAGAATTGCCAGTAACCCTGTCGATAGAAGATGAACCCTCATTTACTCCTTCTTGTACAATCTCTGATTTTGAATCCAAAACAATCGGCAGCCGCAGCGCCTTGCGAATAGGAACAGCCGGTGGAACAGTGACGGTAAAAGTCGCTTCTTTGTTTTCTCCTTCTGTCCAAACATCGGGTGATGTTGCTTTTGGTGGTGATTTATCCTGGTTTACAACCGAAGTGGCAACCCCTACAGTTGGCAATAACCGGCGCGTTTATGATGTGAAAGCAGAAGTTAGCGCTTGTAACGGTGATGATAAGCTTTATCAGGCGAACAAAGCTGTGCTCAATATTCAAAGCGGAAGTACCACAGTAAAAGAATATGACTTTTACCGTAGTGCCAATACGGTCACTTATCCTGTAAGCGATACGAAACGTTATACCGCCATCCAAATGACGGGAAAAGACGGTAAAACGTATTATTGGTCTCCTGTTAATTTGGGTGCTACCGAGATACCTACCACTGTTCCGTCTGCATCTTCAACAGCCGGTGGCACAAATGATATTACAGCAACTTGCGGTCTATTATTCCAGTGGGGGCGTCAATATGGATTCACAAATACCAACAATAGCGATATCACCAATGAGGAAAAGTTTGACGGTAAAACTGACCCGTTAGGTTTCCCAACTGGTGAGGGCGCCCTTGCCGATATGAGCCCTTGGAATAAAAAGTTTATCGTATATAGTAGTTCTTCCCCTAATACCCAAGGTAACTGGTTACGTTTTGAAGATGGAAAGGATAACCCGTCAAGCAGTAGTATGGTTGCTGATGCTTGGTATCAGCAGTTATGGAATCTCGATGAGGTAGCCAATTCTGCAGTCGATGCCACCAAGACAGCCCGTAAAACTCCTTCTGATCCTTGCCCTGCCGGTTGGCGTGTTCCTACTATGGCTGAATGGGTAGCTATCGGTGCTGATAATTCCAGTACCGGTAAAAGTTATAGTAATAATATCCTGAAAATAAGTGCAGCGAACAGTCTTCAGTTACTGTTGCCTGCTGCGGGCTATCGGAACGGCAATGACGGTTCGTCCTACGGTCAGGGTTCCTACGGCTACTACTGGTCGTCGTCAGTGCCGTCCAGTAGTACGTACGCCCGTAGCGTGAACTTCGGCAGTGCTACGTTCGGCCAGGCCACCGGCCTCAGGGCGAGCGGGTTCTCGGTTAGGTGTCTCCAAGAATAAAAAGGTCGGCGAATTAGCTAAGGCTGATCTGCGATTGCCGACCGCATTCGATTGATTCGATGCTAAAAATAATACAACCTGCCTGCTGCCCATTTTCCGGCAGCAGGCACAAATAAACATCTTATATTATGTCTGATTTACTTTTATACGCGGACTTGTACGACAATCCGCTTACCGAGAAAGAAGGCGATTTCAGCGCCAAGCCCAAAATTACAGGGACAGTACGCAATGCAGATATTGCAAGTCGTATCGTGAAGAAACGTACCGAATACCGTCCGGAAACCATTGAGAACATCCTCCGTATGGCAGATGAGGAGAAATCCATCGCCATCGCCGAAGGAAAGTGCGTGGTGGACGGCGTAGGGCAATATATCCCCCAGATAAAGGGAGGCTTCGACGGTGAAACTGAAAACTTCGACCCGCAGAAACACACATTAACCGTAAGCTACACATCCGGCAAAACCCTACGCGACAAACTCAAACAAACGACAGTCGTTATCAACGGAGCCGCCAAAACAGGCCCGGTTATCGGCAAGGTAACCAACGCCGTAGACGGTACGGAAACCCTTATCACCGGCATGCCGATTATCGTGGAAGGAACCAACCTCCGTATCTTTGGCGACAACGCAAGCAACGGCTTCTACTTTATTCCCGCAACAGCCGATGGAACACCCGTAAAAGCCGAGGTACTGGTAGACAACCTACCTTCAAAATTGGTAGTCATGGTTCCCTATACCCTGCCGGAAGGCGACTACTATGTAAAGGCGACCACCCAGTACGGACGTGGCGGAACGGTTAAAGAACCCCGCTCCTATCAATATCCCCTGCTCCTCTCCGTACCCGGCGACGGCGACAAACCGGAAGAACTCTAAACCCACCCCTTAAGGGAGCTACGTCAGCGCCTAATCTGAAGCATCTTCAGACGAGGCGCTGAAGCGGTGTCAGACGGGACACTGAAGCACCCTCAGATTATACACTGAAGCCGTGTCAGATTAGGCTCTGACACGGCTTCAGCAAATAAACACAATATAAATAGTATCTTTTTCCTACTTCCGCCGTACCCGCACGGTTGCATATTTATTCCGCAATACCTCGACAACCGCAGGAATAATAGAGATAACGATGATCAGGACAATCAGCAGTTTCAGGTTTTTCTGCACAATATCCAGCCCTCCGAAAAAGAAACCGGCATACGAGAACAAGGCGACCCACAAAATCCCCCCTACCACATTGAACGCCGCAAAATGGCGGTAGCTCATATGTCCCATACCTGCCACAAAAGGCGCAAACGTACGTACTATCGGGACAAAGCGGGCAATAATAATCGTTTTGCCTCCATGCTTCTCATAGAAATGATGTGTCTTTTCCAGATAACTTTGTTTGAATATCCTCGATTTCGGATTACTGAACAGCTTCTCGCCGAAGAACCTCCCTATCAGATAGTTGGAAGCATCCCCTATGATAGCGGCAATAATCAGGCTCAGCACGATCAAATGCACATTCATCGGATTGCCCGGCAAAGCCGCCAGCGCACCGGCAACAAACAACAGGGAGTCGCCCGGAAGGAAAGGAGTCACCACCAACCCCGTCTCGCAAAAGATTATCAGGAAAAGAATTGCATAAATCCAAACGCCATACACCGACACCAACTCAGCCAGATGCACATCGATGTGCATGATAAAATCGATAATAAACTGAATATATTCCATAGCAGAAAAAGGGTTTTTACTTCTTGTAGTTAAGGAGGCAAATATAGGTAAAACCCGCAGTTTGGAATGAGAAAAGATGTTACATTTCTGTTACATTATAGAAAAGACAGATGGAGATGTGTCAAAAAGATTTTGGTACTTTCTTTTAGGCACGGATTACACAGATTTCACGGTTTCAAATACAATATTAAATAAACCGTGAAATCTGTGTAATCCGTGCCTAAAATTTTGTCTTTATATAAACAGTCATATACTTTTATCCAACTATAAATTCTGCAAGCCGGAAACCGTCTTCTGATAACATTCCAACGCACATAAACAGGACACCGCCGCTTCCGCCGTACCTTCTCCCGCCTGATATTTGCGGACAGAAACGGAGAAAGCGTCTATCCGGCGCATGCCTTCGGACATTCCCAGTTCCTTCATCCAATGTTTCAGTTCTTCCATTTTCTGCAAAGTGACCGGCAATACATTGCGAACCCCGGCAAAGGCAATGTCCGACAAAAGGAGTTCCAACTCTTTCAAAAGATTATCCAGTATCATTGTATATACGCGTTATTTAAAAGTAAAAATTCTCTACCCCCTTCTCCCCTATGATGGAAACAGGAACCAAGCCGCCCGCATTCTTACGGCAAACCATATAGCGGGGCTTGCAATCGACATGTTTCCCCATCGTTTCAAGCACACGGATGGCAAGCTCGTTCATCTCGTTAAAATCCAATACACCGTCGGCTACCGGTTCTTCATTCTCTTTCTCCATCGTAAAGGTAAGTTTCTGTTCCGTGCGGTTAAACGTTACCCAGCCCAGACGCACGAAAGGAACAAGCACCAACTGTTCCGGCTGCCTTTTGCTAAAATAATCGTACCCGTTGCCTGCTGCCCCGTCCGACAAGTCAAACAAAGAAGCTATTTCCGAAAACGATTGTATGCAAGCATGGTCTACCGTGCCCGTTATTTCACAGAGCGTCTGGGCGGAAGACGACAGACGGTTCTGCCGGTTCATCTTGAAATTACGAAGCGTAAAAGAAGAACGGGACAGTACCGACAAAGACAAATTGTCCCCCCAATGCTCATTCTTTACAAACTGCCGCCGCAGGTTTTCGGCAGACATCAGTTCCTGCGTCTGCTCGTAATACCCCGCCAGACTGACGGTATAGGTACAGATACTTTGCTTTTCGTGATAAAAGAAATAGGCAGTTATACCGAAATATCCGGAACGGGTTTGCCACGGATACCCACCCAACGCCGTAAAATGCCCGACCGGAGTCGTATAGTAATCCGAGCGGGTACTTTCTATCAACCGGCTGATAAGCGTCGTATTCTGTGCGTTACGCAAGACAAGCCTCATCGTATTATGCAACCGCGACAAGGTGGCAAAGGTTGTGAGCGGGCTGAATCCGACATGCTTGCCTGCCATATTCTCGATATCGGACGAAAGAGAACGGAACATGCGTGCCAGATTCCCTATCCCGGAAGTCTCCATCTTGACAGAAAACTGGATGGCCGCTTCAACCTCATTCTCCCCGCAGTTGATTAAACCTTTATCGAGTATTCCCGTTACAAACGCATCCGCCGCTTCCAGCAACCGTCCGGTATCTTCCGTTATCAATGAAAGAGCTGTCGGTTCATCGGACGAGCCGGAGAGTTTTCCCTGATTGCTCAGGTAGGAAAGGATGGCTATCAGTTTATGTTTGCACAAACCACTGCTCCCGCATTTGCAAACGGCACGGTTCAGGCTGTCTTCTTTCGGGAAATAAACCGTTACGTTTTCGGTGTTGATGGTGGCCTCCAGCATATTGCCTTCCACAAAGTCGGCAGTCCAGCCATCCTGTATCAGCCGGAGCGTGTCTTCAAACAATTTCTTCCCGGCTTGTTTGCGAAGCTGTGTTATATCCGCTTCCTTCAAGGCTTTCCAAGGCTCGGCTACGGGAGACACCTCATCCGGTTCCGGCTGTGTTTCCTCTTTTCCCGCACTGCTTTCTGCCGATGCGGCATAGTCCGCCACCGAAAGGATAGCCATCAGGATATGCTTGCAGACTGTTTTCGAGGGACAGCTACAGGCGCTCTGTGCCACATCCGGCAGCAAACGGACGATTACATCTTCCCATTTCACTTCCAGACATTCGCCCGACACGGCAATGTCTATCTGCTCGACGGCTTCCAGGTCTTTCAGGGCACGTTTATAAAGTCCTTTGTTTGCCAGCGTCACCAGAAACGCTTCGTCAGCAAAAGGGATGAACTGCTCTGCCAGAAGATGGCAATCCCCGGTAGCTATGATATGATTTTTCCGATCCATTCTGCTAATTCTTCAGGGGTTATGGCAGCTACATCCGCTCCCATATTGGCAAGGGTACGGGCTGCATTTTTATCATAACAGGGCATACTGGAATAGTCGAGGGCAGGCAGCACAAACAACCGGCTACCGGCTTCGAGTATGTCCCGGCACGAGCGGTACATAAAATGATAGCTGGCTCCGTCGTACAGGTCGCTGACCAGAACGACTATCGTTTTCTGGGGCGCGGTAATCAGTTTCTTCCCATACTCCAAAGCCCGGTGTATATCGGTTCCTCCTCCCAACTGTACCTTCATAAGGATACCGACCGGGTCGTCCGTATGCTCGCTCAAATCGACTATGGAGGTATCGAAAATAACCAGCTTGATGGAAAGGAACGGCAGGCGGGCAAAGATGGACGCCATAACAGCGGTATAGATAACCGAGTCGGTCATACTTCCGCTTTCGTCCACCAGTATAATGATATGCCACGGATTATAACGGCGCACGTTCTGGTTGAAGAACAACCGTTCCGGGATAACCGTACCGTATTCGGGGCTGTAGTTTTTCAGATTCTTGCGTATGGTCTGCTTGAAATCGAAGTTACGGAATATCTTGTAGTGGGAATTGGACATCGGGAGCTTACGCCCGTAAAAGGTTCGTTTCACCTTTATCTCCAGTTTCTTTTCAATCTCTTTCACCACATCGTTCACAATCGTATATGCCAACTTCTTTACGTTGTCCGGCATCATATTATGAAAGGCAAGGATATTTTTCAGCAAGCCGATATTGGGTTCCAACTGCCGGAGCACCGACTCGTCGGTAAGCAACTGGGTGAGATTGTATTTGTCGAGCGCCTGCTTCTGCATAATCTCGACGGTTTTCTGGGGGAACAGCCGTTTCACCTGCTTCAGCCAGGCAGGGACACTCAGCATCGAGGCTCCCCTTCCCCCACGTTGTCCTTCGATACGCATCCCCTGGTCTTTGCCATATTCGCGGTTGTACAGGAAACCGAGGGCGGCATCCATTTCGGCATCTTCCGGATTCAGCGGAAGATTCTCCCCGGCAAATTCGCCCAGTATCAGCCGCCAGCGGTTTATGATTTGTTGTTCGTCCATTTTCTTATAAGTTCCATTCGTTAAGCGCATCGGCAGCAAGCGCGTCGAGACGCATACCCTGTTGTATTTCCCCCGCAGAAGCGACAAGGCTTCCCGAAAGGGAGGATTCCGACACATGATGTTGCTCGGCTATCACTTTGCCTAACCGGTCTAATTCCATCGGGAGGAAGTTGGTAAAGGCGTAACGCAGGTTCGGCAGGATGGTAAGGAACTGCTCGTTGCCGGCTCCGATAACGACCTGTTCGATGGCTCCCAGTATCCGAGTATCCATAAAAAGGACATCACGCGCTACAAGGAAAACACCGCAGACAAAGGATGCGGCTTGTTCCGGTTGTCCGATACTGCTTTCAAGATAGGTGGATATCCGGTCGCAGAAAACAGCCTGTTCCACCTCGCCTTCCTTATACCGGATGGCAAGGCAAAGACCGTAGAAGCGGCTGTTGCAGAAACCATCCTGCAAGGCTTTATCCACCTCGGTAGAAAATGCGGCATTGTCGAACCAGAGGTCTGTTTCCAGTGTCAGGTTATACAGGTTGCGCATCTGCTCGCATACTCCCTGCTCTTCGTCTTCGTTTACCTGGCATACCAGCGGTATCAGTTCGAGGGCCTCTTTAAAAGCAAGGCGCGCCAATCCCGGCAAGGCGGGTACCACATCGCCATCCATCAACCGCTGCATATGCGCCAGATAACGGATACTGCTTATCAACTGGCAGAGGCTTACGAAGTTTTTCTCGTTCAGAATCACTTGCCGGAGCTTGTCTTCATACTGTAAATAGAAACCTTCCACACCCATCACCTGAACGGAAATCAGAAGTTTACCCAATTCCTCAGCGGTCATGCTGTCCTTGAAGTTCCGTTCTATCAGGGAAGCACAGACTTGCGACAGGGTCGCCCCATAGACGGAAAGGTCTATCAGGCGGGTTTCCACCTGCGTGCTGTAACGGCATACCCAGATTTCACGTACCAGGTTCTTATCTTTCCGGTTCACATAATCGGGACCGGATTGCAGGATACAAAACTCCGTTTCAAGAAACAGCAGTTGATGGAGAAAACGGCTTTTCCTGTAATGCGCCGGATTCTTTATAATATCGAGCGTGACTTCCTGACGCTCCACAGTAGATGTTTTCAGGCGGTGCTGCGCACATAAGGCACGGAACTCGCGTACTACGGGAGGAATACAATCGCCTGCTATAATCTTTCCCGCTCCCATACCGGAAAGCAGACGGTGCAGGAAGTCCACTTCAAAAGTGGCTGTTGCGTTCACATCTCCTTTTACAAAACAACTCCGGATGCCGTCCAGCAATTCATATACACCGACCGTTTTCTTTCCCCGCAGGCATGCCAACGAACGTGCCATATTCAGGGCGTTGATTTCATCGGGCAAAGAGATACTCTGTGTCTTGCGGGCAAAACGCGCCGTCTTGATGATATAATCCAGTACCACCGAATTGTAAACGTCTTTCTCCCCCTTCTCCATCTTCTCCCAGATTGCCTGATAAAAGGCAGGGAATGGCATTCCGGCGGCATAACCGCTCTTACTGTCGGCTTCACGGAACGTATAAGGCATCAGGTAAGAAGCCACCAGTTCCTTATTGCAGGAAACCAACGACTGTTTTTCCCCGGAAGCAACCGACTCCATAAGCCCGCAGACATGGAAAGCGCCCGTTACTACCAGAATGCGTTTATAGTGCGGCAGAGCGTTTCGTATTTCCGTTGCCATATAGATTTCGCGCTGGCGGTCTTCCCGGAACGACTGTTCCGTTGGCGGAGTAGCCAGACGCATGAAACAACCCAAATAAAAGACATTCCGCACAAAGGAACGGGTATCGGACTGTTCCGCCTGCAATTCATAATGGGATTCCCAGAACTCGGAAAAGGTACGGCATCCGGCACGCGCCGCAATACGGGATGTATAAAGGTTCACTTCATACTCCTTGTCTTCGTTATAATAATACTGGGTTTCCGCTTCCTCACCCTTCACCTTATTAATCAGACGAAGGGCATAGGGCATATCGATAAAACGGACGGGGACCTTACGCGCCGCAGCCTCCCGGATTGCCACCAGTTCGGGCGAATAAGTAAGAAAGGGATAATAGGCACGGTACTTTTCCCGCTCTTCGTCTACCTTTCCCTCTTTGTCGTCATAACTGTAATAGATGCAAAACGGGGGAACGGAACTGCTGTCGGCGATATAAGGGAGCAATTGTTCCGAGTCGGATGGTCCTTCTATCAGTACCAAGTCCGGCATATAGGCTTCAATCGTACGCCGCAGATGGAGAGCACAGGCAGGCGAATGGTGACGCACGGGAAAGTACACCACCGGACTGTCCGCCTTGTAACTTTGCTCGAACAGCTTCTCTATTTCAGATAAGTCCGGTTCTCGTAGTATTCCTTCCATCTTCCTCCGTTTCGTTCGGCTTTCAGCTTCACCACTCCGTTAAAATAGTCTTTCAATTTAGGCAAGTCGTCTTTATTCTCCTTCATTACGGCTCCCATCAGGTTTTGCACCAGCGAACGCATACTTACGGTTCCGTCGCCATAATAATAAGCGTCGAGGGCCGACTGGTAGTACACCGAGACAGCTTCCGCCGTACTCATCACTCCGGAGAGTTTCTGTATCTTGGCTTTCTCGAATGAGGTACCGCTACGCAATTCATTGAATGTGGAAGCCAGGATATCCACGACCTCTTCCTGAACCGGCATATCGAGCCCGTTTGCGGCAAGCATATTGCTGCACTGGTCGGTGATAATCTTGCTTTCCAGGCTTACGCTCCGCACCGGTTCGACGGTTTCGAAATTGAAACGGCGCTTCAAGGCACTACTCATTTCGTTGATACCCTTGTCGCGGGTATTGGCTGTTGCGATTACGTTAAAGCCGCTCGATGCAAACAGCAAGCCTTCCTCTCCCAGTTCCGGGATATTCAGGACGCGGTCGCTCATAATACTAATCAGGCTATCCTGTATTTCCAGAGGACAACGGGTGATTTCCTCAAAGCGGGTGATAATACCCTTTTTCATTCCTATATAGACAGGAGACGGGACGAGTGCTTCCTTTACGGGACCTTTCGCCAGCAACAGCGCATAATTCCAGGAGTATTTGATATTATCTTCGCTGGTTCCCGCCGTACCCTGTACGGTATTCGTACTGATACCGCAAATGGCTGCCGAGAGTAATTCGCTAAGCATTGTCTTTGCTGTTCCCGGTTCGCCTACCAGCATCAAACCGCGGTTTCCTGCCAGCGTAATGATAGAACGCTCCACCAAGGCGTCATCGCCAAAGAATTTAGGAGTAATACGTACCTGTTTGCCATCCAGTTCTATCGGTTCTTTCTGTCCTAAGATAAAAGCGCGGACGGCACGCGGGGATAACTGCCAGTTGGCAGGTCGGGAGGCTCCGGCATCTTGTTTGCGGAGTGCGGCAAGCTCGTCGGCATACCGCATCTCCATCAAAGGTTTCTGTACTTTATCGTTCATGTTTGCTTATTCACTTTTTAATTGGTCGAATACACCCAGCACACTGCTTACGAAACGGGACGGAACGTCTGAAACATCCAGCAATACATTGTCTTTCGGTTCGTCATCAGTCAACTGGTCTTCACCCAGGCGATAGAACAGGACTTCTCCCAAGGTTACCGTATCGTTGTATTCCTGTCCCATATACATATATTCGAAGTTCAACTGGGCAGCTACATTCAGGCACTTATCCACCCAATGGAAACAGGTATAACTTCCGGCATCCAATACTTCGCCACGTACCATATTGTACTTCTTCGCCATTCCTGCAATCTTGCCCGACAAGGCGACAATACCGTTATACCGTATGATTCTCTTTCCATTGCGGTCGCTGCTATCCAATGTAACAACCGGTGCTGTCAATTGAGGTAAGGGTTGTACGACTTCATAATCGTCCAACTGTTCTTTCCACCGGGCCAATGTCTCGGCGGACAAATCTATCGGATGTACCAGTGTGATGCTTGCTTTTTCCGGCAATTCGTATTCATCCTCATCCACGGTATTGAATGTTCCGTCATCCATATAACGGAAGGCTTCCACCAATGTGTCTCCATCGTATACTCCCCAAACCAAACCAGTGGCAAAGCGGTGCATGATAGGATTTTCCACAAACAGCGTGTTCCAGGCATCTACGGTCCAGCGGCGACCGTTCATTAATACCTTTTCCAAACGGTTTGTCTGGGTTTGCACGGTTGCCTTCATCTGCTTTTTCAGCTCGGAGAACTCTTTTTTCGCTGCTGTTGCTTTTACCGTATCGTCGTTTGCGCCGGGAGCAGGCATGGATTTGATTGTCTTTTGCTTGTCGTTGTCGAAGATAGAAAGCGAGAAGTCCGGCATCAGGGTTATTTTAAAGGTGCGCGGACCATAATCCAGTTCCTTCTCCCCTTCCTTGTTGAATCCCAAAGTGGGGACAATCTTGTCCGAAAGTTCGTCTTCCGGTATTTCCAGTGCTTTGGCGGCGAATGAGAAGGCTGCCTTTGCCGCATTCTTCACCTGGTTGCTCGGGAATTTGACAGACATTCCGTCTATCATCATCAAAGCGACACTGCCACCGTTCATGGCTATGGCATTCACAACAAACGCGGCAATAGCTCCACGGGCAGCATCCGCCCAGTCGCGCAACTGGTTCTTCAATGCCAGAATCTGGGTATCGGAAGCATAGATGCAATAGGGAACCATGACCATCTTCTTCTTTGCTTCGGCTCCGTTATCTTTCCAGAACTGATAGATATTTTCGAGTGCCGCCTGGAAATCCTGCGGATGAAGCTGGGCGACTACCATATCGCATGCTTTTATCTTATAAGGTTCTTCCAGACTCATATATTCGGACAGGATATATTGAATGACTACGGCCGGAACTTTACCGGAAAGGTCGGCAAAGCGGACATCGGTCATCATATTCTCCGGTATCCAGGAGATATATTTCGCATTGTCCTTATCATTATTGTCCGTACAATATTCGATAACCGTTTCATTGGTAAAGGTAAAGCCTGCTCCGAACTTACGCTCGTTGTCCCAACGTTTCAGCAAACGTTTAGCGGCTGCCAAAGCATCGCCTTTGAGTTTGGGGAATTGTTTTTCCAGGGTAGGACGCACAGATTCTTCATTATCGGCAATCAAGGCTTCTGCTTCTTTACGGAGCATCTTGGATTTATTGGAGAGCAGGCTAATCAAAGGCTGGTACTCTTTTATTTCACAAGTTGCATAAATGAATTTCAGCCATTCGATCGTTTCCTCGATGCTCAGTTCGCCGCTTGTAAGCAAATCCAACGCCATTGGTTCGTGTTCCATTACATCCTCGCGCGACAAGGCTCCGTCCAATGCCGAAGAAAAATAGCTGTAGGCTTTAAATACCTGTTTCATTGTAAACTCGTTATTGGCATTCAACAGCATTTGTATGCTTTCGCGTGCCGGTACATGCAACCAGTCTTTCCGGGCACTCACAAGCTGGGCGATTACACAGGAGACGTTATTCATGTTGATTGCTTTCTTAGGCTGTAGCAACAGGATATCTATAAAACGTTTTGCCAGAGGGATATATTCATACAATAAACCGAATGCCCCGATTGCGATTCTTGAACGTCCCCAACTGATAGAACTGATAACCGACAGTTTAGTTCTCCATTCGTCCGCTGTGGTATGCTCATCCATAATTTCCACTTCCGTGAAGCGGTTCTGATTGCCGTTATTGTTGTATTCATTGAGCAGACGCAGCATGGTACAGAGAATCACTTTATCGGCGGCAAGCCGCATCGATTCCCCTTCGCCATGTTTCATCAGGACTGCCAGCATAAATAATCCGTAGGCAGCATCCCACGAACCACGGTCTTCAAACAGATGGGAACAGGTATCCAGATACGTCTGCTTATCTTCATTATATAATTTGAGAAGAGCGGAAGCCCGGTCGATACTTGAATAAACATCCGTTGCTACCAGGTAATAATAAGGCCACATAGGAGCGCCTATATCTTTTAGCAAAGCCGGGACCTCGGATTTCTCCATCATGAAATTCAAGCTGCGCACGGTCGAGGCTTTCGCCTGTATGCGTTGCAATAAAATATCTTTGAGTTCCGGTGAGAGGGCATATCCTTTATACAGCATGTACAAAACATAATCCCCGCCTTTCTCTACCGCCGAAACCAATGCCGGCAGATAACGGCTATACCCGGCAGCGTCTTTTTTCAGCATCACGACTGCGATATAAAGGGCCAAGCCGAAATCTGCATTTTGCTTTTTCCATGCTGCGAATTTATCCGTCAGCAGTTGGTCGGCAAACTCCACAGACTCGTTAGGACAGTATTCTGCCATCAACTCGGCAACCTGATAAAGCACGGAAGGCTTGATATTGGAACCGTGGCGTATGATTCCCTGCTTCAATATCGACTCGAAGTCGTAGCCGATGCGCAAACAAACCTTCACCTCTCCCGCATTATAGAAGGAGCTGATCAGACCGTTCGTACGTATCTTGGAAATAACTATCAACATGCGTCGTGCCAGTTCGGCATTCTCGCCATCCAGTTCCCTTACGAGCCAATCCTCATAATAGGCATAATATTTGCTGCCTACAGTTCCGGGACCTACCAGATGATCTGTCTTTTCATCTAAATATTCATACACTTGTGGAGTCAGATTCCACTGATAATAACTATTCTCGAACTCTTTTTTCCAGAGTTCCATCATCTTTTCCCTTGTCATGGTATCTTCTATTATAGTTACCCGTATCTACGGTTTTATATCGATTTGTAAAGCTTGTATAATAAAAACACACACAAAATTAATGGCTTTACGGATATACGCAAGAAGAAGGCTTGGTAATTTGCGGTTTACAACGTATTTAGAGAAAAACAGACCGCATCTACAAATAAAAAGGCATACCCTCGACTCGGATTTCCGAGTCAAGCAATTCACACTTCTGAGTCGTACGACTCAGACTTGCAAGTTGAGCAACTCAGGCTTCTGAGTCGTACAACTCAGGCTTGTAAGTTGAGCAACTCAGACTTCCGAATCGTACAACCCGGACTTTCAGATCGTACAACTCAATATGCTTATCCTTTTTTCCGGTAACTGACCACCGCCAGCACATTAAAAAAGACGGCAAAAAGGCTTATTATTATAAAATGCACGGAAAGGTCTGCCAGGACACTCCCTTTCATATACACCATACGCATCACTTCGACGAAATAACGCAACGGATTAAACAAAGTCAACTTCTGCGCCCATTCCGGCATACTGCTGATCGGGGTAAACAAACCCGACAACAATATAAATATGATAAAGAAAAAGAAAGCTGTAAACATTGCCTGCTGCTGCGTTGACGAAACCGACGAGATAGCCAGTCCGAATCCGGTAAATGCGATAAGATAAACTGCTGCAAACAAATAAATAATTCCCGCATTACCGACAGGCAACAACCCGTAAACCAGCCATGCGATACAGATACCAACCGTTAACAATACCAATCCGATTACCCAGAACGGTATCAGCTTCGATAAAAGGAAAACGGACTTCGGCACAGGTGTCACATTAATCTGCTCTATCGTTCCTTTCTCCTTCTCGCTTACCACATTCAGGGCGGAAAGGAACCCGCCGATAATCGTCATCAGGAAAGCAAGGATAGCGGGAACCATATAATTCTTATAATTCAAATGCGGATTAAACAGGTTACTGGAGAGGATTCCGATTTGTTCCCTATCCGGTCCGAAACCCTTTTCACCATTAAAATCCTGAATGATGGAAGAGAGATAAGAACTACCGATACCTCCCTTGGTTCCGTTCACGGCATTGGTCGCTATCAAGACTTCGGCCTGCCCTTCCCTCCCCAGTTGCTTTTCAAAACCGACCGGGATTTCCAGAATAATATCGGATGTATTATCCTCTATGGTAGCCAATGCCTCGTTATACTGTGCCGATACATCCGAAAGGCGAAAATAACCGGATGAAAGTACCTTATCCACCAACTGCTGGGAGACAACGGAATGGTCGTTGTCCACAATGCTCAGGTTGATATTCTTCATTTCAAAATTGGCGGCAAAAGGCAGAATAATCAACTGCATCAACGGCACAAGAAAGATGATGCGGGGAAGGAAACGGTCCCGCTTGATTTGTTTGAACTCTTTTTCGAGCAAATATCGTAATGTTCTCATAAGCCTGTTATTATAAACGGATTTTGAAACGTTTCACACTCAAGGCAACCAATGCGACCACCATTACGCCTAATATGCAGATTTCTTTCATCACGGCTGCGGTTCCCAGTCCCTTAATCATTACATCTTTTACAGCTATAATATACCATTTAGCCGGTACGATATGAGAGAGCCATTGCAGGATAGCCGGCATATTCTCTATCGGGAACACCATACCGCTCAATAATATCACCGGAAGCATCAGCACCATGGCACTAATCAGCATGGCTGCCTTCTGCGTATCGGCAACCGTAGAAATCAACAGTCCGAGGCAAAGTGAAACCAAGGCATACAACACCGAAACGAAAACAAGCAACGTAAGGCTACCTGCTATCGGAACTCCCAACAGAAAGTAAGACAGCGCAAGGATGGTGGCTATGTTTACCATACTTAACAACAGGTATGGGGTTGCTTTTGCCAGGATTATATAAATAGGCTTCATTGGAGAAACCAACAGGACCTCCATCGTGCCCATTTCCTTTTCTTTCACAATGCCTACGGATGTCATCATAGCACAGATCAGTATCAGAATCAGCCCCATGACACCGGGAACAAAATTGTAGGCTCCCTTCATCAGGGGATTATAGAGTAAATGCACCACCGGGGAAATGCCGGTCGGATAAACGGCAGACGCTTTGCCTGCCATCTGGCTCTCGCTCTTCCATTGGCTGATGATTGCCGTTGCATAGGCTGTTAGCTGAGTCGCTTCATTCGGGTCTGTCGCATCAGCCAACAGTTGGACAGCAGCATCGGACGAAGAAGAATAATCAGCCGGGAATACGACCACCAGCTTCACTTTACCCTGGCGGAAAAGTTGCCGGGCTTCCTTATCGCTATCTATTACCTTATACAGGTCAAAGTATTCACTGGCATCGATACGGTCGATCAGCTTCGAGGTTATTTCATCTCGGCTTTGATCCAATACGGCAACAGACACGCTTCTGATTTCCGTCGTGATGGCATAACCAAACAGGATAATCAGGATAATGGGAATACCCAATAAAATCATCATGGTCCGCACATCACGAAAGATATGCAGGAATTCTTTCCGGACAAAAGACAGGAATTGTTTCATGTTTCTATTCTCCTCTCGTTGCTTTACGTGCCAATGCGTGAAATACTTCATTCATATTATGAGCCTTAAAGGTGGTTTTCAGAGCCACCGGACTGTCCAACGCTTCTATCTTACCATCTACCATGATGGATACACGGTTGCAATACTCGGCTTCATCCATATAGTGGGTCGTAACGAAGACGGTAATACCCCGTTCCGCCGCCTGGTATATCAGTTCCCAGAACTGGCGGCGGGTAACCGGGTCTACTCCACCGGTCGGTTCGTCCAAGAAGACCACACGGGGTTCATGGATTACGGCAACAGAGAAAGAAAGTTTCTGTTTCCAGCCAAGGGGAAGGGCGTCGACCAGGGTATTCCGTTCGCTTTCCAATCCCAGTACATGGAGCAATTCGTCTGTTTTCTCCTTTAGTTTTTTCTCGGATAACCCGTAAATACCTCCGTACAGGCGGATATTCTCCCAGACTTTCAAATCCCCGTACAGGGAAAACTTCTGGCTCATATATCCGATGTTCCGCTTGATTTGTTCGGCTTCCTTATATACGTCGAACCCGGCAACCTGCGCTTGCCCCGATGTAGGGACGGATAAGCCGCAAAGCATACGCATGGCAGTGGTCTTCCCGGCACCATTGGCTCCGAGAAAGCCGAATATCTCGCCCTCTCCCACATCAAAACTAATATGGTCTACAGCCGTAAAGGTTCCGAAACGCTTTGTCAGGTTTGTTACTTCTATTACATTCATAACGATACTTCTTTACATTACAAAGCCATAAAACAATCTTCCACCGACGGCTCTATCCGTTCTATTTCCAAACCGGTATATCCTTTCTCCGTAATGAATTGCCGTAAACCGGAAATATTACTTCCGGCATCCTTCAAGGTCAAATGATGCGAGTCACCGAACGCATAACAGGAATATGTATCCGGATAAGTCCTCAAATCGATAAGCAATTTATACATCGAAGATGCCCGGACGGCATATAAAGGCCGGACAAAGGTAGAGCGTATACCATCGGGCGTATCTACCGACAGGCATTGCCCCGAACGCATCAGGGCGATCCGGTCGCAACGTGAAGCCTCGTCCATATAAGGGGTAGAAACCAGTATGGTGATACCTTCTTTCTTTAAGCGGTCCAGCATATCCCAAAACTCTACACGGGATACCGGGTCGACACCAGTAGTCGGTTCGTCCAGGAAAAGCACTTCCGGACGATGTATCAAGGCACAGCTCAAAGCTAATTTCTGCTTCATACCTCCGGACAGTTTGCCGGCTTTCCTCTTCTTGAACGGTTCGATCTGGACATAGATATCCCGCACCAAATCATAATTTTCCTCCACTGTCGTATTGAATACGGTTGCAAAGAAGTTCAGGTTTTCTTCTACCGTCAAGTCCTGATACAGGGAGAAACGTCCCGGCATATAACCTACGCGCTTACGAATTTCTTTATAGCCACGGACCACATCCAAGCCACAGACCGAAGCAGTTCCGCTATCGGCAAGCAAGAGGGTGGTCAGGATACGGAACAGGGAGGTCTTCCCCGCCCCATCCGGTCCGATTAGCCCGAACAGTTCACCCGGTTGGATATCCAGGGTAATATCCTGCAAAGCCGGGATATTACCATAACTCTTACTGATATGTTGAATGACTACATTATTCATTGGAAAACAGTTTCACCGTATTGACCGATTTTCAGATACCCGTCATTCCTTACGGCTATCTTGATGGCATATACCAGATTGGCTCTTTCATCCTTTGTCTGGATTCCTTTGGGGGTAAACTCGGATTTATCGGAAATCCAGGTAATCGTTCCCGGATATTCCCGGCGTTCCTTTTCTCCGTAATCGGCAAATACACGTACTTGCTGGTTCAGTTTCAATCGGGACAACTGGTCGGCTGTTACATAAGCACGAAGATACAGCAGGTCTACGTCGGCTATCTTATATAAGGGCTTACCGGCGGCCGTTACTTCTCCCGCCTCGGCATATTTAACCAGCACGGTTCCGGTTACAGGATTTACGATACGGCTCTTTTGCAGTTGGTCGTCCAATTGCATAATCTGGTATTGGATACCTTCCGCTTCGGCATCTGCTCCTCCCGTTGTTTTATTTAAGGTAGAATACTGGGCATCCAATTGTTTTTGAAGTACCTTGATGTTATTGACGATATCGTCCACCTGCTTTTGATTGCCGGCTTTCGCTTTCACAAGGTTCTCCATACGTTGCTGCTCACTGCGTGCCACGGCTATTTGTTGTTCAAGGGCCGCTATCTGCTTACGGATATCCGGTTTGCGGACATCGACAGAACGTAAACCGGCAGCCAATTGCATTTTCCGCAAATAGAGTTGCGTACTGTCCACAAACCCGATTGCATCCCCGGCTTTCAACCGGTCGCCTTCGGTAAGGTTTAATTCCATGATTTTACCATTTGCTTCGGAAGAGACTAATACTTCGGTCGACTCGAATGCGCCGGTGGCATCGAAATCATTCTTGTTCCCGCTACAGGAAAACAGGAAAAGGACAGATAAACTGATTGTATGTAAAATGAATCGTTTCATAAGCTATTATTTAAGTTCTTTTATTCCGTTTTCAAAACATAGGTGTTTTGATTTCAAAGCATATATGTTTTAAACGCAAAACACCTATGTTTTGAAAGCAACCCTTATTTACTCTTTTTCGTTTGTTGTATACATATAATTATAGATGGCTTGCAATTGCTGGATACGGTGGGCAGCCGCCGTCTGTTTTGCCATATCCTCGGAATTGATTTCACGTATCAAGTCGGTAACGGAAATAACTCCATTGGCAAGTTTAGCTTCCGCCGCATTCTTAATACTGGTACGAAGCCGGATAATCTCTTCATCCTTTTTCATCAAATCGGTTATCTTGCGTATTTCCGTATTCTGCTGTAATAATTGGAGGCGAGTATTAAACAGAAACGTTTCCCGTTGTACTTCCACCGCCTGACGGTTGGTTTCAATCTTCCTCCGGTCATTCTTCAAAGTATAGAGTTTCCCCATATTCCAGGAGAGACGGACACCGGCTATATAGAAAGGCTCGAAGCTATTCTCCAGCATATTCAGTCCCGGACGCCCGTAACCGCCCTGTATAAATGCACCGATACGGGGCATAAGTCCGGCAGTCACCTGCTTATTCTGTATGTCAAGCATATTGCTCCTGGCATCCAAAACACGCAGTTCCGGACGGTTGATTGTACCGGACAACGAAGTTCCCGGCAATGCCGGTATTTGCAATGTCTGTTGCCCGGTATAGGGTTTGCCTATCAGGACTGCCAGCATCTGACCGTAGGCCTTACGACCGGCTTTCAGTTCGATTTCTTTCTGACGGGCATTCAACAGTTCGACCTGCATACTTTCCAAATCCGACTGGTTGGCAACTCCATTGTCTATCATTGCGGCAATCCGGTCAATGTTTATTTGCAGTTCTTTCTGTAATAGGCCATTCTGGCGCAATAGTTCATCCTGCAAAAGGCAACCGAAATACAACTGGTTGATGCGGTCATCCAAAGCATATAAATCGCTTTCCAATTGCTCCCGGTCGGCTACTGCCTGCGCTTGTGTCAACTGACGGGTAGAGCGGATTGTACCTCCATCCCAGATGGTCTGGTTTACTTCGGCTACTACCTGGTACTGGTCTTTATTCAATGTAGGTATTTCCAATCCGGGGATAAGGGCGGAAAGTTTTTCCGCATCAAAAGGCAATTTCGTCACATCACTCTGATAGGTCGCCTTTGCACTGACGGATAACTGGGGAAGCCACCCTTTGGTTGCATTGGACAGATTGTATTGCTCCGTTTGTTCTATCAGCTTATGCTGGCGTATCAACGGGTAATTGGCATGTGCCCATTCATAGCATTCGGATAAAGTGATAACCTCTTGCCCCCTCACTTTCTCCGGTTGGAGAAAAAAGAGCATGAAAGTACAGGCTGCCAGCATCCGGATTGTAAAGATCGAACGTTTCATATTCATCTTATTATTAATTGTTTTTACTTATTTATCCGGCGTAAGTAAACGAATCATCATATCCGAAATAAAAGATTTCCGTTCTTCTATGAATGAATCGAAGCGCTTATCGTCTCCATCTAAAAACACAGTGGTTAACGGATGCCGTACCAACATAGGGAAAACAACCAGACCAATCAAAGTCGAAGCGGCATAAACAGGAGGCATCTTCTTCAATAATCCTCTCTCCATTTCTTCCTCCATTTGCTTTTTAAACTTCATCAACGGCTGGATACGTGACGGTTCTTTCAACACTGTACGATACAAATGCTCCGGGTCCCGGTTGAACTCGTTTATCACAAAAATGGGGAACGAGGGGTTTGCCTGCATCATAGACACATATAAATTGACGATTTTAGGTATTTTCTCCAGACAGGTAGTCGGTTCATCCACAATGATTGCAATATTCGGTAATAATACGCTTATTAACTGGCCGAATATGGCATCGAACAACATTTCCTTTGTCCGGAAATAATAGTGCATCGCCGTACGGCTAATACCGACTTCGGCTGCTATATCCCCCATTTTGGTTGCCTCATATCCTTTCCGCACAAAGACTGTTTTGGCGGCTTCGATAATGCGGCATTCCATGTCCTGAAGTTCTTCTGTACTCATATTGATATATGTTATTAAATATTTTGTCTATTATGTCTGACACATGTGTCAAAAGTAGAAAAAAAAATAGAGATACAATATATGTACCTCTATTTTAATATCTTTTAGCAGGAAATACTGCTTATTTCTTTATCGTCTGAGCGGGGACGCCTTCAAAGGTCATCTTTACAGGATTGATAAATCCGTTTTCATCAAACGTCATTTTATCGATACAAGTCGCACGATGGTCGCGTGCTTTATCACCCAGCGGACGGCGATGATATACTATGTAATAATCTTCCGAGCCCGGTGCATGAAGTACTGAATGGTGTCCGGCACTTGTTGCTACCTCCGGATCCTGCTCAAGAATCTTAGCGATGCGTTCGAACGGACCGAAAGGTGAATCCGAAATAGCATAAGCTACGGAATAGTCGGGACCACCCCAGCCGCCTTCACTCCACATGAAATAGTATTTACCATTCTTTTTAAGCATGAACGGTCCTTCCACATAGTTGGCAGGTGTTACTTCTTTATAAATAGTTCCGTCTTCAAAAGGAAGCAAACCGGTAAAGTCATCGTTCAAAAGAACGACATTACAGTGTCCCCAACCGCCATAATACATATAATAACGGCCATCGTCATCTTTGAAGACAAACTGGTCGATAGGCTGTGCGCCATTTACAATTTCGTTGATAAGCGGTTTTCCCAGCAAGTCTTTATAAGGACCTTCAGGGCGGTCGCTCACAGCAACGCCGATACCACCTATTTCGCCTTCATGTACATCGTTTGCACCGAAGAAGAGATAGTACTTTCCATCTTTTCTGATAACAGAAGGCGCCCACATAGCTATTTTCGCCCACTTTACAGCAGCCGTATCCAGGATAGCTTCATGTTTTGTCCAGTTTACCAAATCCTTGGAAGAGAAGCAATCAAAAAAAGTCTGCTTTTCATATAAGTCACTCCGCGTCGGGTAAATCCAATATGTGTCATCGTAGATAATGCCTTCCGGATCGGCATACCATCCTTCAAATACCGGGTTGCCGCTTGTAGCAACCTCTTCCGACGCTTTCTTAGATTGGCAGGACATCAACACGCCGCCTGCCAAAGCTGCACAAAGAATAAAATGTTTCATTTACTATGAATTAAGAATTAAGCTATTTTTAATGCGGTTTCTTGTATTTTCTTGCTGATATCGAGCAATGCTTCTGCCAGTTTTCGTCTCTCTTCCGGTGTAAACTGAGCCTCTTTGCCATTCACCATCAATCCCTTCAAGCGCTGGTACAGCCAATGCCTCGACTTTCCAAAATAATCCTGGGCTATTTGTGACAAAGATACATACTTTGTTATTGCTCCCATCTTTTCATATAAAGAAAGCTCTTCTGCTTCATCTTTCAAGACTTGCAATCCATATGCCATTTGTTTATAATACTCCCGCTTTTCATCTTCAGACAAAGAAGCGACTTTGGCTTTATTCGCTCTACCAAAAGCCTCTCTTTGTTCTGCCGTCATCTTTTGGAAGAGAAGAAATTCTTCTTTCAATTCCTCGGATGCAAAAAATTTATCTATTGAATACTCTTTCATAATACATTTATTTTATTAACTCCAAATACATATCTAAAATAACGTCAATCTGTTTTATGACATCCTGAATTGAAGTTACATTTTCATCATAGTCTATTTTCTTCGAATAATACAAGAATAGATCCTTACAGATCTTTTTTCGTTCTTCAAATTCAAGTTCCGTCATAATCAAGGTTTTAGAGTATATGTTATTTGAGAGCAAAGATAATACACAAAAGTGTATTATAAAAGAGATTCCTGTTTTATCGTTCCATTTTTGCCAATCCTCCTTCGGATGTTTCCTTATAAAGGCTGGGCAGGTCGTTACCGGTCTGGCGCATTACTTCCACAACCTGGTCGAAACTTACACGATGTTTGCCATCGGAGAAGTTCGAGAACGTATTGGCATCCAGTGCACGGGCGGCAGCAAACGCATTACGTTCGATACACGGAATCTGTACCAATCCGCATACCGGGTCGCAAGTTAATCCCAAGTGATGTTCCAATCCCATTTCTGCCGCATATTCAATCTGGGCAGGAGTTCCGCCGAATAGCTGACTGGCAGCAGCGGCAGCCATAGCACATGCAACGCCTACTTCACCCTGGCAGCCCACTTCTGCACCAGATACGGAAGCATTCGTACGAACCACATTTCCAAATAGTCCGGCTGTGGCCAGTGCACGCAGAATGCGGGAATCACGAAAATCACGGGATTCTTTCAAATGGAAAAGCACAGCCGGCATTACCCCACAAGAACCGCAAGTAGGCGCAGTTACGATATTTCCTCCATTTGCATTTTCTTCTGATACAGCCAATGCATAAGCATAAACCATCCCCCGGCTTTTAATACTATTGCCATATCCTTTGGCACGTATCATATAATCCGATGCTTTCCGGCGAAGTCCCAGACCTCCGGGCAGGATACCTTCTGCTTCCAATCCGTTACGAACAGCCTGTTGCATCACCTCCCATACTTCTGCCAGATAGTCCCATATTTCCGGACCTTCGCACTGCTCTACATATTCCCAGTAAGAATGTCCTGTCTTTTCACACCAAGCCTGTATTTCTTTAATGGTTTGCATTTCATATACACGTGCAGTTGTCAGTTCATTGAAACTTTCATTAGCAAGTGTACCTCCACCTATACTGTAAACGGTCCAGCTATCAAGCACTTCACCGCTTTCGTCAAACGACTCAAATAATATTCCGTTCGGATGAAATGGAAGAAATATTTTCGGTTCCCAGGTGATATCGGTTTTTGCTACAGGGGTCAGCACTTCAAGAATCGCAGCATCCGTCATGTGGCCTTTTCCCGTTGCGGCAAGACTTCCATATAAGGTGACATTAAAACGTACTGCACCGCGGTTTCGTTCCAGAAACATCTGAGCGGCACGCATCGGTCCCATAGTGTGGCTACTGGAAGGTCCGTGACCTATCCGGTATATCTGTTTGATTGATTCCATTTTTTATTTACGTGTCTTAAACTTTTAGAAATATGTTACGTTTATAAAGCAGCCACAAAATTACATAAATAATCAATGCATTCGACACTGCTATCAACGCCGGATAATAATTTCCTATATATTGTTCCAATCCGTGAAACAAGGAAGTACCTATACATTTGAAACTAACAACATTAGCCAACATATAGGCTACGATAGAATTCATCCCGTAAACCTTCAGCCATGTTATATTCCGGCGATGTCCCTTATAATCGATCCAATAATAGAACAGCCCCATCAACAAAAAGCAATATCCGCTGCTTACCAGCACCATAGAACTTGTCCATATCTTCTTAATAACAGGCAACTGCAATCCCCACAACCAGCCTGCGGCAACCATAATGGTTCCTATGATGAAGAGAAGTTGGTATTTACGCTTCTGTGCCCTGTCACTCTTCAATATTTGTCCGGCAAAAAGACCGGTTAAGACAGTCACGCCAAAATTCAGGCTACTCAATATCCAGGTATAACGGTAACTTTCCAGAAATATAACCTGTCCATCCTGTACAACAGCCCCGTCACGGAAACGTCCTAACACAACACGGTCTATCCATTCGGCAAGATTTCCATCCGGCGTATAATTGCCACCGCCAAAACCATCCACAGATATGAACTGCATAGCTCCCCAGTAGACCAACAATAACACAACAGCCGTGGCTATCTGTATTGCCGGACGTACATGCAGGAACAACAAGGCAGCAATCAAATACCCCATTGCTATGGATTGAAGCGTATTGGAATATAAATAAATACGGTCCGGATCAAGTCCTAATAAATTACCCTGGCACATCATCCCGAATATCCAGAGCAACAATACGCGTTTCCCGATACGGCGATATACAGCCATCTTATCCGGCATTGTCTTATAACGGGATAATGCAAACGGCATAGAAACACCAGCCATGAACATGAAGAGAGGCATCACTAAATCCCAGGATGAAAAGCCTTCCCATTGCACATGGGAAAACCACCATAGAAAAGAGTTATACCATGAGGCATCAATGGCATGTCCTAACGGGTGTAGAACACCTTCTAACGCCACCAGACAAAAGAGGTCGAAACCCCGCAATACATCCAACGACTCCAGCCGTTTATAAGTAGTTGCCTGCTCCATAGCCTATACTTTCAGGAAAATTTTCTGGCGATATAAGAAATAAATAAATCCCCAGCAAACGGCAATATAGCCCAGCGAACCGACTAATGGCTGTGCTGTTTCCGGTACCAACCCGGCTATTCCACCAAACAAAGCGTCCGAAGTATAAGTAAAATCAATAAATCGCTGCGCCAAATAAATTGTAATGGAATTCGTTCCGATTACAGTAAAGAACAATGTCCATTTACGGAAATTAAGCACATCCACAATATAGAAAAACAGAGCAAACATCCATACGGAATAGGCCCCTACGACACAAACGAATGAGCTTGTCCATAAATTCTTGTTAATCGGGAAAATGAGTCCCCAAAGCAAACCTGCAACTAATAAAACGCCCCCGGCAACTACCAGATAACCGGCTTTCTTTTTATCTGTCAACCCATCTTTCTGCAACTTGATAAACTCGCCGGTAAACATACCCAGCAAAGCCGTTCCGATAGCCGGCACTGTCGAAAAGATTCCCTCCGGATCATGTATCGTAAGATGCAAACGCCCCGGAAGCAACAAACGGTCGATATAACCTACCAAAGAGCCTTCCATTGTAAATACTCCCGCTCCATTGCCATCCGGTGCCGGAACAAAAGCCAGCAGCAACCAGTATCCGACCAGAATAGCCGTTGTTATCCAGATTCGTGTAATGGTACGGGTATTCACAAAAATCAAAGCGCCAAACATCCATGCCAAACCAATACGACCCAGCACACTGGCATAACGTTGATGTTCGAAATCAAAATTCAATAAGCCGTTATAAATAAAACCCAAAAGGACAAGTGTTAATCCACGGCGTATAATCTTTTTATAAATTTCAACGTCTTTCTTCCCCTGTTCCCGCTGCTTTTGTAAAGAAAACGGAAACGAGATACCGGCGATGAAAAGAAACAATGGAAATATCGTATCATGATGCGTTAAGCCATTCCACTCCACATGGTGCATTTGATGGGCTATCCCCTGAAAGAAAGTATTCGGAAATAATGTTGCCAGCGCGACAAAAAGGGAGGCTCCCCCCATAATAAAGAACATATCAAACCCTCTCAGGGCATCCAACGACAGTAATCGCCGGGATTGTTGTTGTTTTCCCATTGTTTTAAATATTGAATTAACAAAATCGATTAAGAGTACAAATATATGTCTTTTTCCTGCACAAACAACCATCAGCCGTTGTTTCTGTTTCCTCCCCCATTAAAAGCAGGTTCCTTCCAGATGCTCATAGTTATCATTTTTTGAAATCATAACTATGAATTGGAAAAATCATAACTATGAATCCCAAAAAACATAACGCAGGAGCTTTCATCATATCTTCCTGTTTTTTCACTGTGAAAGATATTTTTTGTATGTTTGCATTTACATATGATAGTCATTAATGACAGTCTTTAAAGTGGACAAAACCATTTATAGTTTTCAAAACAAATTAAGTAATTTATTAACGAGTATTATTTATTAACAAACAAAATATCAAAAACAATGAGTACAACAACCATTATTTTAATAGCAGTCATCGTAATCCTTGTATTCTGGATTATCTCCCTTTACAACTCACTGGTTAAGCTACGCAACAATCGCGAAAATGCGTTTGCCGACATCGATGTACAGCTCAAACAGCGCCACGACCTCATTCCTCAACTGGTGGAAACGGTAAAAGGATACGCTTCACACGAAAAAGAAACACTGGAAAGAGTTATCAATGCCCGTAATGGTGCCATGAGCGCAAAAACAATCGATGAAAAGATTGCAGCAGAAAATGTATTGACATCTGCCCTTTCCGGATTGAAAATAACATTGGAGGCATATCCGGACCTGAAAGCAAACCAGAATTTCCTCCAATTGCAGGAAGAAATTGCCGATCTGGAAAATAAACTATCAGCAGTCCGCCGTTATTTCAATTCCGCTACGAAAGAGCTGAACAATGCTGTACAGACATTCCCGTCCAATCTGATTGCAGGCATGTTCGGTTTCCATAAAGAAGTAATGTTCGACCTGGGAGAACAACGTGCCACATTGGAAGAAGCTCCCAAAATCAAATTCTAAGATATGGAGTACGTTGGTATTCAAACCCAGCAGAGCAGAAACAATATTAAATCATTGTTTCTGCTGCTTTTATTTCCTTGCCTGATCATAGGGTTGACATATCTATTCTGTTTTTTGCTGAATATGCTGGCTTATAATGATGACGGAGTGGCTACTCCTCAACTGCTGGCTTATTCTACAGAAATGTTCGTTCACATTGCTCCTTATGTAATAGGTGGAGTGCTTATCTGGTTTATTATCGCTTATTTTGCCAATACAAGCATCATCAATTCTGCCACAGGCTCAGAGCCTTTAAGCAGAAAAGAGAATAAACGGGTATATAACCTTGTGGAAAACCTGTGTATGAGCCAAGGGATGGCAATGCCGCAAATCAACATTATCAATGATGATTCACTGAATGCATTTGCCAGCGGGATAAATAAACGGACATATACAATAACTCTTTCCAAAGGGATTATAGAGAAACTGGATGACCAGGAACTGGAAGCCGTAATTGCACACGAACTTTCCCATATACGCAACCATGATGTCCGCCTGCTTATTATTTCTATTGTCTTCGTTGGAATCTTTGCCATGATTTCACAAATGGCGATGCGTTCGGTCTACTATTCCAATTTTTCCCGTAGCAGAAGAGACGATAAAAATAACACGGCGCTGATATTAGTGCTTATCATGATCATCTCGGCTATCGGTTATTTCTTCTCGATATTAATGCGGTTTGCAATCTCCCGCAAGCGGGAATATCTTGCAGATGCCGGTTCTGCTGAAATGACAAAGAACCCACTGGCGTTGGCAAGTGCATTGCGTAAAATATCCGCCGACCCGGATATTGAAGCCGTACAGCGCGAAGATGTGGCACAACTCTTTATCCAACATCCGGGCAAACAAGCAAGCAGCGCATTAAGCGGACTGAGTGGACTTTTCGCCACCCACCCTCCTATTGAAAAAAGGATTCAGGTACTGGAACAGTTTTGATAAACAGTCATGAGAACATCCATTCTTTTATTTTTCTTATTGTTAGCCATTTGCTCTAACAGTAAGGCTTCCGATAAAACGTCCCGTTATGGAGATGCCTCCTATTGGTATCAAAGTGCCCGGGAAACAGACCATACACTTGTCGATGTTTTTTACGTATTGCCAACTTGCGTACGTGACTGGACCGACAAAAACGGGATGGTTCAACACTATGCAGATATAACGGATGAAAGACAACGCCGGCTCATGAAAGCATCTTATGTATTAGCCGAATCTATTTTTGCAGACAGTTGCAACTTTTTCGCTCCTTATTACCGGCAACTTACTTTCGACTCATGGATGGAAGGCGAACAAGTCGTAAACGAACGTTTTCCGATAGCAATGGATGATATAAAAGATGCTTTCTCTTATTATATTCAATATAAAAATAACGGTCGCCCTTTCATTCTGGCAGGTTTTAGCCAAGGCGGAAAAGCTGTTATCGAATTATTGAAGATTTTACCCGAAGAGGTACAGAAAAGAATGGTGGCAGCTTATGTAATAGGCTTTACCATTTCAGAAAAAGAGCTTCAAACGTATAAAAACATAAAGCCTGCTACAGGAGTCGCAGATACTGGTGTTACGATTTGTTACAATAGCGTAGCTTCAGAAAAAGCCATTCCCTCTATTCTATCCGGAAATGCAGTTTGTATAAACCCGTTGAATTGGCGGACTGATACGGTCCCTGCTATTTTAGACGACACTGTAACAGTCCGTTTAGATACCGTTCAGCATGTATTAATGCTATCCGGTTTGGACACTAAATATTATTACAAGCCCAATCTGAGTAAATTATTCGGAGAAGGATGTTTTCATTTGCAAGAACTGAGTTTCTATAAAGAAGCCTTACTCGAAAATGTGAAACAGCGTATTCGCAATTATTGAAGTAAAAATCACACTGAAAGCAAAAAAGACACACAAAAATAACATCTTCTTCATATCTTGCTTAACTTAATTTTTTACCTTTGAAGTTTGATAAATGAAAATGTAGAAGATGATACAACAAGAATTAATCGGCGATCTCCAACTCAAATGGAATCGCATACAGCAGGCAATGAAGCAAATAAATGCTGATGGTTGCCTGCTTACAGTAGATGTGAATCTGTATTATACAACCGGACGTATTTATAGCGGATATTTTTATCTGCCGGTAGAAGGAGCTCCCTGGTTCTTCATTAAACGTCCGAACGGATTGAGTGGCAATCAGGTAGAATATATACGCAAACCGGAGCAAATGCCGGAGCTATTTGCTGCTCATGGACTGAAAATGCCTGATAAACTTTTACTGGAAGCAGACGAGCTGACTTATAATGATTATGTCCGTTTACAAAACGTATTCAATCCGAAAGAGACTGCAAATGCCACAGCATTGATACGTACACTCAGAGAAATAAAAACACCTTGGGAAATCTCCCAATTCCGTATCTCCGCCAAACAGCATGCTAAAACATATGCGGAAATACCCGAATGTTTCCGCCCGGGAATGACAGACCTGGAATTTCAATATGAAATAGAGAAAAGGATGCGCAAAAACGGCTCTATCGGATTGTTCCGCGCATTCGGTGCTAATATGGATATATTCATGGGAAGTATCCTTGCCGGAGAAAACGCCGAAACTCCCTCTCCTTTTGATTTCGCATTAGGTGGCGGTGGAATAGATGCCTCCTGCCCATTAGGTGCAAATGGAACTCTGCTAAAAGAAGGCACAGCTATTATGGTAGACATGGCTGGGAATTATACATCTTATATGACTGACATGACTCGTGTATTTGCCGTAGGTCGTCTTACGGACCTTGCTTACCGGGCTCATGAAACTTCACGTTTTATACAAAGCGAAATAGAAAATGTTGCACGCCCGGGAACAGCATGTGCCGAGTTATATAATATCGCAGAAAAAATAGTTGGAAACGAAGGGCTCCTTCCCTATTTTATGGGAACAAAGCAACAGGCAAAATTCGTAGGCCATGGCATTGGCATCCAGATTAACGAGTTGCCGGTTCTGACTCCCCGGTCGAAAGAAGTTCTGGCTCCCAACATGGTATTTGCCCTCGAACCTAAATTTGTTATTCCGGGTGTAGGTGCTGTCGGTATCGAAAACAGTTTCCTTGTTACGGAAAACGGTATTGAAAAACTCACTCTGTCCAAAGAAGAAATTATTCACCTATAAACTATATTCTCATGAAAAAAACGGTTGCATTTTTATTACTGTTGGCAATCATTTTTATTCCGGCAAAAGCTCAGGATGTGGAAAACGTCAAGCCGGTCAAAAATGTTATTCTCCTTATTCCGGATGGAACATCCCTATCTACCGTATCTATGGCACGCTGGTTGCAATGGTATACTAATCCGGATAAACCAAAATTAAATATCGACCCGTATTTGTGCGGGACAGTTCGCACCCACTCATCGAATGCTCCGATTGGGGATTCCGCACCTACAACTTCCTGCTATATGACCGGTCAGCCCAGCCGTACCGGATATGTTTCCACCTATCCGGAAAGTGATGTCGAAGATGATATTTACCCGACAGATCCTAAACGGGCATTCCAGCCCCTGACTACAGTACTGGAAGCTGCCAAAATGCTACAAGGGAAATCTACCGGATTGGTATTTACATGCGAATTTCCACATGCAACTCCGGCTGACTGCTCCGCACATAGTTACAACCGTGGTAAATACGAATGGATTGCACCGCAAATGGCTCACAATGAGCTGAATGTTGTAATCGGAGGTGGTGTTTCTTTATTACCTGCTGAAAGTGAAGCTTATTTAAAAGAAAACGGATGGGGTGTTTTCAAAAATGATATCAACTCCATGCGTACTTACACCGGAGATAAAATGTGGGCTTTATTTGCTGACCGGGAAATGGATTACGACATCGACCGCGACCCGGCCCAACAGCCTTCATTGGAAGAAATGACTCGTAAAGCGATTGAAAAACTGTCTAAAAACCCTCAAGGATTCTTTCTGATGGTTGAAGGTAGTAAAATAGACTGGGCTGCTCATGCCAACGACCCTGTAGGCATGGCTACAGACTTCCTTGCTTTCGACCGTGCATGTGGTGCTGCTTTGGAATTTGCCCGTCAAAATGGTGAAACAGCAGTAGTTATCGCACCTGACCACGGTAATGGCGGAGTCAGTATCGGACAAGCACGTTGTAAAGGTTATGATAAGCTGAGCAAAGACCAACTTTTCTATCAGTTCTCATTATATAAACTGACAGCTGAAGGTTTCGCCAATAAAGTAAACAGCGTTCCTGCTTCCGAAGTACAAGATGTATTCCGTACCTATGCAGGTTTCGAACTGACCCCCGAAGAACTGAATGCACTGAACAACTGCAAAGATTATAAAAACAGTCCTATTCCAAAAGACAAACGTTCTTCCGATAATGTGGAAGGTTCTTTATATAGTGGTTCTCTAACATCTTTCATGTCCAAATTAATTACCTCCAAAACCTGTTTTGGTTTTACGACAGGAGGCCATACCGGTGAAGACGTATTTCTGGCGGCTTACCATCCTCAGGATACACGTACATTAGGAATGCTGACAAATATCGAATTGAATCATTACCTCTGTTCCCTGTTTGGTCTTAATGGAAAACTGGATGAACTGACTGCTCAGAATTTTGCCCCTCATACAGAAGTATTCAAAGACTTCAAATGTGAAATCATTCCGGCAAAAGATGAAAAGGGATCTCCTTCTTTAGTTGTTAAGAACAAAAAGAAACAAATCAATATCACTCCGTTCAGCAACATCGTAACAATAGGTAAAAAAGGGCAGGATGAAGTACGCCTGAATTCTGTTGTTGTGTATGTGGATAAAAACAACACATTCTATCTACCGACAAAACTGGTTGAATATTTACAATAAATAAAATAGTTATAACGTGCCAATCGATTCTAAAAATCTTGAATTGATTGGCACGTCTCTTTTATCGGCCCTATTCACTCCTCAACGCATCCACCGGATTATGGGAAGCAGCCCTGTAACTATGCCAACTTATGGTAAGCAGAGTCAACACCAATACTATCCCTCCGGAAAACAAACATATTCCAAAGGAAACACTTACCCGGTATACAAAATTTTCCAGCCAACGATTTAATAGATACCAGGTAACCGGAGCCGAAACAACAAAAGCTATCCCTACCCAAACAACAAACCGGCGGTTCAATAATTGCAGAATTTCTCCGGTCGTAGCTCCGTTAACCTTACGGATACCGATTTCTTTCGTACGCTGTTCGATTGCATAAAGAGCGATGCCAAATAACCCGAAAGCTGTCAATAAAAGGCTAATGATTGAATACATGGTAAGTAATTTCGCTAATTCGAATGTTTTCCTGTTTGCCACCATAAATTCCTCATATATATCTTTATAATCGAAGGGTGCATTCGGATTAATTTTTTCCCAGGTTTTCTTCAATAGCTCCAAAGTCTCTGCTTTATTCTCTTCTTTAAGCCGGACATGGACAGCACTATAAGGCGGAGTTTGCACCAAATAAGTTAAGCTCGGATAAACTTCCTGCCGTAAAGTTCCCGTATATAGGTTTTCGACAACCCCGGCAATAATAGAAATTGGTTCTCCCTCCTTGTTTTCTTTTTCATATTCCTTATCGTAAAGACAAACAGGTTTGCCTACAGGATTCTCACCGTCGGGTACAAATAGATGTACATATTGTTCGTTAATATATACGGGAGTGGCATATAGCTTTAATGCTTCTTGTTCGGGAAGTCCTTGCAATACATGCACTTTCATAATCTTTAAGAATGAGCTATCTCCACAGAATTGGGCGAGAGAATAATAATTTTCACTGCCATTCCCGTTCTTTAGGATAATTTGCCGTAATCCGAAATTAATAATCGAACCTTTTGACAGACACATCTCTTCGATAGAAGGAAAACGTTGGATTTCTTTCGCGAACGTTTGTATATAAGGAATATTATTTCCTGTCCAATCGCCAACCTCTATCAGGTTCCGATAACGTTCGCCATTCATTTGAGTAAGATTCAATTGTTCCCGTACTGTTAAGGTAGCGAATACCAAACTGATGGAAATGGCAAACTGTGCGATAGACAGTCCGGCAATGATTGTACGTTTTTGGAAACCCGTGGTAAATGATTTATACTCAGTATGAGATAAAGTGGTAATTTTATAGCTCATATAAAGAGAAGGAATAACGGATAGCAAGAGGATTAATACTCCTATAACCGGTAAAACCTGCTCGCCAAAGAAAAACGCTATAGAAATACGCCCGGATACGGTATGGTTAAATAACGGAAGAAAGTCCAGGGTAAGCAATAAAGATAAAAAGAAAGCAATGAGTACGGTAAGGAATGTATCCGTAAATAGTTGACGATGGATTTGTCCGGAGGATGCTCCCGTCACTTTCTGGATATAAATCACCTTTACCTGCTGAAAAATGCGGGAAAAACTTAGATTGACATAATTAAAACAAGCAATTATCAATATAAGAATAGCCGAAAATAACCCTACGTACAACAAGTCTTTCTGATTCCGGTTAATGTAGGGAATAGTCTCTTGTATATATTCCTGTTCCTGGAAATAACTTTCTTGAAGCGTATAGAAATAATATTGCCCGATTTCATTTTGAAAAGTCGGGACTTTGTCGGCCTTAAGTTTTCCGGCAAAAGTATCGATATTGAATAAATCGTTTACCAGCAATAATGTAGGACCACCGGGAAAGTCTTTGGGGGCACCGGTTATCGCATCGAACTTTAAGAAAGACTGGGGATAGTCTTTAATAATAGCTGCAACCTCATAGGTAATTGTTTCATTTTCATAGAGGAGTTTCGCCGAAAAGATTTTCCCGATGGCATCCTCGTTTCCGAAAAAAATCTTTGCACAATTCTCATTTAAAGCAATCGCATTCGGTTGGGTTAATGCCTTGTTTAAATCTCCGGCCAACACCTCATAGGGGAAAAAGCGGGGGAAGGACGGGTCAGCCATAAGTATTGTGATTGGGTCGAAATGTTTTTCACCGATAGTGATAAAAGGTGTATTTCCAATATTCATACGCAAGTAATCCTCCACTTCAGGATATTGGTCTTTCAAGAGTACGGGAATATCACCGACTATATAAGAAACTTTCTGCCCTGTGGTCATAGGAGAATCCTGTGCCATATAGACAATATGTGATTTATTCGGATTCCCGGACTCTATGCCCGACTCATAAATAACATAAGCTATCAACAAATTGGTGCAAGCCATTCCGACAGCAAGACTCAACAGGGAAATTACGGCAAACGTTTTGTTTCGCCACCAGCTACGAAATATTAGTTTTAAGGATACTGCATTCATTTCTTTCTATTTTGGTACCCCAAAACTATTTCAAACATAAACTCCACACAAGCAAAAGAACCGGAAACAATTATTTTATCTTCTATTTGTCCAGATTTTGGACAATCCTGTCCCTTTTTTAAGAATAGAAAAGAACAGCATAGCAACGTCCATGTAAAATAATATCTTTGTATATCGTTTAAATAAAAGAGTATGCGTGACGGGAAAATAATAGTAGTCGATGATAATGAAGCTATATTAAAAAGTTTGCGGACAGTTTTATCCCATGAATTTAAAACAATAATAGCGGTTTCTTCACCTGTATTATTGCCTTCCCTGCTAAAAAGCGGTAATGTCGACATTGTTCTACTGGATATGAATTTTGGAACAGGCAAACAAAACGGCGGAGAGGGGCTTTTTTGGCTGGAGCATATTCTGAACTACGAGAATCCGCCGGCTGTTATCCTTATAACGGCCTTTGGAGATATCGAACTTGCTGTTGCCTCCCTGAAAAAAGGAGCATCCGATTTTATCATAAAACCATGGGATAACGATAAACTGATAAATACTGTAATAAACGTATGGGAGCATAAACCGCAAGGCATAAATACGATACCGGAACAAATCATCAAAGCCTTATTAAAAAAATATGCAACAGCCTATGCCAAACCTTTCCCGGAATTAACTCCGGAAGCATTCAGAAAACTTTCCGACATGGCAGGAAGAGGCGATTTATCCCTTCTCCAGCAATCCGTAGAAAGAGCCCTTTTATTTGCTGATTCCGATATGCTTGACATTGATGATTTTTATGATGAACCGGATACTGTTTCCTCCCATAATTATACGCTGGAAGAGATGGAGAAACAATTTATTTCAGAAGTGATGAAAGAAAAAAAGGGAAACCTCTCCCTTGTTGCCCAGCAATTAGACATCAGCCGCCAGACTTTATACAATAAAATCAAAAAGTATGGTTTATAATCCGAAAGACTATGGTAAATCGTAAACTATATTTGAAAATTATCGGAAGTGTCTTTCTGATTGTAGTCTGCTCGGTTCTCGGCTCTGCCTTACTCACGACGGGCACTTCTTATTTTCTTTCCCTGATATGCCTGATAATTGTCGTATTAACCGCTTTATCACAAATCCGGTGGATGAATGCTATGAATCGTAAAATATCCGTCTTCTTCGAATCCATCCGCAATGAAGATACAAGTCTGAGATACCTCGGAACAACAGATGATCCGTTCTTAAAAAGTTTATGCACGGAGATGAACCGGATTGTAGAACTCTTTAGTAAAAACCGGAACGAAACAGAAGAAAAACGTCTGTACTATGAAAGTATTTTACGTGTATTGACACATGAAATACGGAACTCCATCACTCCCATCCGTACCTTATCTGCCGATTTACTAAAATACTCCAGCATATATACCCCCGAACAAATACAGGAAGGGCTGGACGTAATCCATAGCCAAGCCAAAAATCTTTCTTCATTTCTGGACTCCTATCACAGGTTAACCCACCTGCCGGAACCGGAACGAAGCGAAATATGTGTAACCCAATTATTCCATAAGCTGGAACGTTTGCTGCATGCAGAGCCGGAGGGTAACAAAATACATTTTAAAGCCCCGGATGATTTAATACTTCACGCCGACCAGAATTTATTAACACTGGCATTAATTAACCTGATACGTAATGCCCTGCAAGCGATAAAAGGGCAAACAAACGGAACAATTTTAATAGAAGCCTTTTCCGCTTCCGAGCAAGTCCAAATAACAATAACCGATAATGGGCCGGGCATTTTACCGGAACAAATACCTGTTATTTTTACCCCATTCTTTTCCACAAAACCCGGAGGAAGCGGTATCGGTTTAAGTATATCCCACCGTATCATGCAATTGCATGGAGGAACGCTGACGGTTGAATCCCAACCTGATATTCGTACTGTTTTCCGTATGAGTTTCTAAAAAATGAAATATTCGCATACAGATTATTTATAATAAAGATAGTTTACGTACCTTTGTTAATACAATTTGCACATATAGACAGAATATACACATTACAATGAAAAGTAAAAGTTTAGTTTCTATTGATCAATGTTCCAAAGAGGACATTCTTCGTATTCTGGAAAACGCCAGGAAGTTTGAGGAAAATCCCAACCGGAAAGTACTGGAAGGTAAAGTGGCTGCGACTCTCTTCTTCGAACCTTCCACACGTACTCGCCTGAGTTTTGAAACGGCAGTCAACAGGCTTGGCGGACGCGTAATCGGATTTTCCGATGCTTCGACCACCAGTTCTTCCAAAGGCGAAACACTGAAAGATACAATCCTGATGGTCAGCAATTATGTGGATCTTATCATCATGAGGCACCATCTTGAAGGTGCTGCACGTTATGCTTCGGAAATAACAGACGTTCCCATCATTAATGCCGGAGATGGAGCCAACCAGCATCCTTCGCAGACCATGCTGGATTTATATTCCATCCAAAAGACACAGGGAAAACTGACAGATCTCACAATTACGATGGTAGGCGACCTGAAATATGGCCGTACGGTTCACTCCCTGATTGTCGGAATGTCCCACTTTAATCCTACGTTCAATTTCGTAGCGCCTAAAGAACTGCGCATGCCCGACGAACAAAAAAACTTCTGCGACAAGCATGGCATCAAATACAACGAGTGTACGGATTTCACCGAAGATATTATCAATCAGACGGATATTCTGTATATGACCCGTGTACAACGCGAACGCTTCACCGACCTGGAAGAATACGAACGGGTAAAGAACGTGTATATTCTTAAAAACGACATGCTGAAAAACAGCCGCGAAAACCTGCGTATCCTGCACCCGCTGCCTCGCGTGAACGAAATTGCTTACGATGTGGATGATAATCCAAAAGCTTATTATATCCAGCAAGCCCGCAACGGACTGTTTGCCCGTCAGGCTATTATCAGCGAAGTGCTAAACTTATCAGTTGACGAGTAACAATTTACAGATGACAGATGATTGCCTTTTCTTTCAATTGTCAACTGTCACTTGTCAACTGTCAACTGCTACTTGTCAATTATCATTTACCAATTTCAATTAATAAAGTTATGTCAGCAGAAAAGAAAAAAGAATTGCAGGTAGCCGCATTAGAAAACGGAACTGCTATCGACCATATCCCCCCCAGCCAGTTATTTAAAGTCGCAAAGTTACTGGGGCTGGAAAATATGAACAATACAATCACTATCGGAAATAATCTTCACAGCAACAAAATGGGTTGTAAAGGAATGATTAAAATCTCGGATAAATTTTTTGAAGAAGATGAGATCAACCGGATAGCCCTGATTGCTCCCAACGTCATTCTGAACATTATACGTGACTATGAAGTGGTGGAAAAGAAGACGGTTACCCTGCCGGACGAGCTAATCGGTCTGGTAAAATGTAACAATCCGAAATGTATTACCAATAATGAGCCGATGCCTACCCGCTTCGAAGTAATCGACAGAGAAAAAGGTACCGTTAAATGCCATTATTGCGAACGTAAAATCAATAAAGAAGATATTATTGTAAAATGAAACACGACTGGAAGCCGGGAACAATGATATATCCATTGCCGGCGGTAATGATAAGTTGCGGCTCCGAGCCTTCAGAATATAATATTATAACCGTTTCATGGGTTGGTACAATCTGTACTAACCCTGCGATGTGTTATATTTCCGTACGCCCGGAACGTCACTCCTATCCCATTCTGAAAAAGAACATGGAGTTTGTCATCAATCTTACCAACAAAGAATTGGCATACGCAACCGATTGGTGCGGAGTAAATTCAGGAAAAGACCATAACAAATTTGAAGAAATGAACCTGACACCGGGTAAAGCTTCAGTTGTGAAGGCTCCCATTATTGAAGAAGCACCTCTATGCATCGAATGTCGGGTGAAAGAAGTTATTGCTTTAGGCAGCCACGATATGTTTATCGCTGAGGTTGTAAATGTACAGGCTGACGACAAATATCTGGACCCCGAAACCGGAGCTTTCGACATGCAACGGGCAGAACTGTTGGCCTATTCGCATGGTAAATATTATGAATTAGGAGAGCTGGTCGGTAAATTCGGCTGGTCAGTAAAAAAGAAAAAATAACCAATGAGAAAAATCCACTTTATAGGGCTGTTTGTGTTTTTATTCCTGATACCTGTAAATGCCCAGAAGTTTATACAAATCAAGGATAAATCATTTAACTGGGGAGGAAAAGTTGGCTTCAGTGCCACCCTTCCCGTTATCAATTCATTGACAATTAATGATATTGAAGCTGAAAATATCAGTCAGAAATATAAAGTGGGTTTTCTTGCTGCTGCTTTTGCACGAATAAATATCGACCGCTTTTTCATACAACCCAGTTTATCCTGGCGTTATGCGGAAGGTGATATCCGTTTTACAATACCTTTAGCTTCCACAACCGCAGCAACTTCAACAGTACAAGAAAACAGTAAACTGGAATATAAAACGACTTCGCTGGAAATTCCGATTATGATTGGATATTATATCGTCAAGCAAGGTCCCTATGCGCTTAGCCTGATGGTTGGCCCGAATCTAAAATATAATTACAAAAACCGTTATTCGGCAAGTTTCGTGGAAACACCCAGTGAGTACATAAGCGAAAGCACCCCCTACGGCATCAATATTGCAACCGGGATCGGGGTTAGTATCTGGCGTTTATTCTTTGATTTCACTTACGAGTTCGGCTTGAATGAAGTTGAATCCAATTTCAGGGAAATAAAAACCAATACAACCCAAACAGGGCTGATGTCTATAGACAAACGGACAAATGTCATGAGTTTTTCGTTAGGCTTTCTTTTCTAAAACCTATTCGATATGGTAAGCCTTTAATTTATTATAAAGCGTTTTCCTGTCTATTCCCAGCAATTGGGCAGCTTTCGTTTTATTGTTTCCGGCTTTCTGTAAAGCTTTTATTATCAATTCACTCTCATGTGCTTCGCTCTTCAGTTGGATATTTGAAGATACCGGCTGTACCTCCGTCAGTTCTTCCGGCAACTCTTTGCGCGTAATATAACTTCCGGTAGCCAGCAAAGTTGCGTACTTGATAGCATTCTTCATCTGACGAAGATTCCCCGGCCATGAATAAGATTGGAATATACGGATTGTTTCCGCATCAAAACCGATAATATCTTTTTGCAATTCACTGTTCGATTGGTCGAGAAAACTATCGGCAAACAATAATAAGTCTTCCTGACGCTCTTTTAAATCAGGAATACGAATTGTAAATTCATTGATCCGGTGATATAAATCCTCGCGGAAATCCCCTTTTTCAATTGCCGTTCGCAAATTCTCATTTGTAGCAGATATCAGACGGACATTAATAGGAATTTCCTGGTTACTACCGATAGGCTTGACTTTACGTTCCTGTAAAGCCCGCAATAACTGAACCTGCACTTCATAAGAAAGATTTCCTATTTCATCCAGAAATATGGTACCTCCTTGAGCCGCAATAAAAGCACCCTCCTTATTATCTATTGCACCTGTAAACGAACCTTTGATATGCCCGAAAAATTCAGAAGCTGCCAGATCTTTAGGAATAGCACCACAATCTACAGCAACGAAAGGAGCCTTCTTACGGTTACTCTGCTCATGGATACGGCGTGCCACATACTCCTTACCTGTTCCACTCGAACCGGTGATAAGTACAGACATATCGGTCGGCGCAACCAATCCTACATGTTCATACAGCAGCCGGGCAGCCGGGCTCTTACCTTCTATATATTGTGAGTTTTCAGCCGGACGCCGCTCCGCCTTCTTAGGAGAAGCAACCGTAGGCACAGTATGTCCTTCTTTTAGTAAATCATGAATCTTTCCCAGCAGTTCATCCGGATTCAAAGGTTTGCTTATATAATCGGAAGCCCCCAGTTTAATGGCTTGTACGGCTGTTTGTATATCCGCATAGCTTGTCATCATTATCAAAGGAACCGAGGTATTCCGTTCTCTTATCCATCTCAGCAAATCAATACCATCCCCATCCGGTAGACGCAAGTCCGAAAGGATAAGATCCAAAGAGACGTTTTCTATCCGGTTCTTCGCATCAGAAACCGATGTGGATGTTACAACTTCAAACCCTTTCTTTCCAAGCCAGGTTGTCAACATCAAAGAAAACGTTATATCATCTTCTATAATAAGTATAGACGGCATAGTATTTATTTTTATTCCGTATACAAAGATATAGATTTTAACGAAATCTCAGGAGAAAATCCAGGTAGCTTTACGCCATACACCTTCAAACGGACCTTGTTTATATTTCTTTAACCACCAATGGCAGAAACCCAATTGCAGGACAAATAATAAAACAGATACCCCAAAACTGGCAGTAACACATAAATCATCGTACAGGGAAAGCCCGTAGCCAAAGTAGATAAATGAGCCTATTATAGACTGTGTCAGGTAATTAGTCAGACTCATCTTCCCATAAGGTACCAGCCCATACAGGACTTTATATGCAGAAGCCTGCTGCCACAAGAAAATAAACAAAGAGACAAGTACCGACATGAAAGCAAAATTACGCCAGGAAGAAACAACGGTAGAAATAGGTGTCAGCATTTCTTTATTACTAAACAATGCCGGTAAAGAGAGTGACAGATAATATAAAGGAACAAATGCAACCAATCCTATCACTAAAGCCCGCTTCCAGAACACACGATTCTCAGAAAGGTTCACAAATAAACGGCGGCGTCCAAGCAACATCCCAAGCATAAACAAAGAGGCAGTCTGGAAAAAACGCCCGTATCCCCATGCCCATAACAAACTAAACAACTGTCCATCCCATAAATTAGATTTTACCATTGCCCAAAAATCAGGCTGGGTGAGGAACTTCGACATACGGTCGCCATGTATCTGCCATTGTTGTACACCTCCTACATAATCGGGATTCATCATCGCATAAAAGAACTTAGCCAATTCCAACGGTTGAAGCATCAGGATAATCGCAGTAATCAGCACAGCCCGGTCGCTCCACTTACAAACAAGGACCAGCACAACCCCTATAATCGAATAGAGAACCAATATATCCCCGGGAAAAAAGGCACCGTTGAAACAACCGATAATAAACAACAGGAAAAGCCTCCACAAGAAACGCAGGCGGAAGTCTTTTCCTCTTTGTGCCTGATTGTTGAACTGAATAAAAAAACTAAAACCGAACAACAGGGAGAAGATGGCATATGCTTTACCGGAAAAGAGAAAAAACAAAGTATTCCAGGTGTATCCATCCATCATTTTTATAAAAGGAGACGAAGGGGTGGGAAAATCATACAGGTTAAAATGCTCGATATTATGCAACATCATAATCGCCATTACAGCAAAGCCACGTAATGCATCCACCACCTCGATACGCGGGGATTTACTTTGAAGTCCGATATTCATGGTATTAACAAGTAAAATTTATAATTGCGGCAAAAGTAATTAAAGATATGGCATAAAACAAAAAAAGTACCCTTGCGGAGGTACTCTTCTTGTTTTGCAGACTTAATTCAATACTCGGACTTATTACTACTTAATAAAACGGTTTAAATGTAGAAACGCTTATAGCCTTTCGTATTTAATATACTACGAAATCCGTGCCAGAACCGTACAATCCCGGCATTTGTTTTTCTAAACTCTTATAATTGAACAGATAAAACGATATGAATGTTCCGGACAAAAGATAAAGATGTATCGTTTATGGGGAAACAGGCATCACAGGTGTGGAAAATTTCCACACTTGTTTCTACAGGTTATCCACTGCTTGTTGCAGGACCTGCCGCGCCTGACCAATTACATCAGACAATAATCTTTTCCAACCATCGTCAGACAATGCCTCATCATTCTTATCCAACATCCGGAGAAGAGGAACCAGCGTAGTTGCACCAAGCATCGTGAAAAGAGGAAGCAGTTTATGTGAAACTTTGGCTGCCGACTCTCTATCCATTGTGTTCAATGCCTCTTCCAGCAGGGTGAGATTCTTGCCTGTTTCTTCTGTAAATGTCCGGATAATAGAGGCCGAAGCCTCCTTATCATCTCCGGCAAAAGCGGTAAGGGAGGTAAAATCCAATCCGGCAGAAGTATTTGTATGGATATCGACTGTCAACAATTTATTTAGCAAAGTAATCAATTGTTCCGCCGTAAACGGTTTATTCAGAAATCCGGTAAAACCAGCTTCCAGATAATGGTTATGCTCGTTCTCCAGACTCGCAGATAAAGCAACTACCGGTACCGTATCCGTACCGGGTATACCGGACTTACGAATTATATCAAGCAGTTGGTACCCATCTACTCCCGGCATTTGTATATCGGTAACGACTACATCGAAAGAGGCTTGTCCGAACAATTCGATAACGGAAGAAGAATCCGTACAACAAGTAACCAGCACATGATGCTGCTTCAAATACTCTTCCGTCAAAGCCAACTGTAAAGGATCGTCGTCTACTAAAAGGCAATGTATATCACGCCCGTTTGATTCAGGTACAGCTTCAACAGTTTCCTCCGGCAACGAATTTGCAGGCAAAGATTGTACATCTGATTTTTCAAGAGGCAGGTTTACCGTGAAATCGCTTCCTTTATCCGGCACACTTTCCAGAGTCAGTTCCCCTCCCATCAATTCGATCAATTTCCTGGTAATGGAAAGGCCCAGGCCGAAACCTTCTTCTTTCTCCGTTCCGGATAAACGGGCAAATTCCCCGAATATCTTTTCTTGTTCTTCTTTCGGGATACCCGGCCCCGAATCGCAGACAATAACCACCAGCCGTGTAAAATCATCTACCAGTTTCACAATCAAAACAACACGTCCTTTACGGGTAAACTTTATTGCATTTGAAAGCAGGTTGCCTACTACCTGGCGGATACGAATCGGATCACCTGAATAGAGAAACTCCCAACCTTCCTCTTTCATATTCAAGATAAAATCCAATCCTTTAGCATCCGCTATCGGTTTGAAACTGCCATAGATTTCATTAAAAAGAATCCGCACATCAAATGGGACTGCCTGAATTTCCATCTGTCCGGATTCCAGACGGTGAAAGTCTAACAGTCCGTTTACAAGCGATAAAATATGGTCGGCCGAACCTGCCATATTCTCTAAATAATAACGTTGCCGTTCGTCCGGGCGACGTCCCAGTGATAAATCGATATATCCGATAATAGAAGAAAGCGGGGCACGAATATCATGGCTGATTGTAAGCATCAGTTTTTCCCGCTTATGCAGCAAATCTTCTGCATACAATTTAGCCTTTTCCAATTGTTGCCGAAAATACTGGCTACGGGAAATATCCCGGGTAATCATAATAATAAAGATAACCACAACGACAAGTGCCGCAATAGCAATTCCCCCTATCAGAACAGAAGTCTCACTCAATAAATCCTGTTTTTTTTGTATCCTTTCCAACGAGACATTCATCTCTTCTTCTTCTATATCCCGGAGCATCTGATTGATACGGCTCGTTATCACACTGTTATCATAGCGGAGCACTGCCGCACGTTCCAATAACCGGTCCATCAACAACTTCCGCTGGTCGGCCACACTGTCACGCAAATTATTCAGAACCGAAACAATCGTATCCGACGGATTAAAAGCCCGGACTAACGTATCGGTAACGACCTGCCGGGTTGTGTTCAACACAAGTGTCGTATCCACTTTGGGAGGCGAGAATACATCGGCAAGACGGCGGAAGAACCCGCGAGGCTTCTTTACGATTGGAGAAACAACAGAATCCTGACGTACAATCACTCGCTCCTGAACATCCAGTTGCTTGATTACGGTATCCTGCCGGGCAATGACTTTTTCAATATTTTGATTATATAAATGCTCCGTATTCGTCTCTTTCCAAGTATCCAGCAACACCCGGGTATTCCGCCTTTTCTGTTCAATCAAGGCTTTTATCTTATCGATTTTCGGAGATAAATCAGGAGAGACCAAAGTACTTAAGGTATCCATATTATGGATAGCCTTATTCAATGTCCGGTTAAAATGGGAGATTTGACCTTGAGGCATACCTATTAACTGTCCCAACGCTTCACTTTCATAAAGCAGAGACAATGTATTGGTAACCAAATATACTTTTTTATGAGATAAACTATCCGGTGTTTGTTCTTCCGCTATCTTGCCTATTACGTCATAAATATACACAACCGAACCCACTGCCATTGCCACCAGCAACAGGTATCCTAATATTACTTTAAGCGTAATATGTCCGTTCGGTCCAGCCATTAATCTTTACCGTAGGCAATCTTCATTTTATCCAACATCATAAAATCAGCCTTCTTCAAACCAATCTTCCAGAAAGGAACCGGTTCATCGTGGTCACCCAGATACATACGATCACGTATAACGAATCCTTTATTTGTCAGAGCCAAGGTAGAATCCGCCTGGTCTGTCTTTACACTGGCAATATCCAGCATCGTATGGAATACGCTGTTCGTACTAACCGGTACAGCCTCATGCGCAAGAGCTGTCTGGTATTTGTCCGGAAATGTTTCCCGGTAGGGCTCGGAGAACCAGATAATATAAGGGATGTGAAGCTGGTAGTAAGTCGGTATCGGAGATGCATGCAAATACCGTTCGCGGGAGTCGTCAAAAATATCTTCTCCATGGTCGCTCAGGTAAAGCATGGAAGAACAGGCATTGGTACGGGCAAGCATATCAGCCACCTCGCCCAATACATAATCCGTATAATGGATAGAGTTGTCATACGCATTCCTCAATTCCTTTTTATAAGAGGCACTGATACTTCTGGCCTTATCCGGTGTATAGAATTTGAAATCATCCGGATAACGTTCATGGTAATTGAAGTGGGAACCATATGTATGAAGAACGATAAACATATTATCATCCGTTTTATTGAGTTCTTTTTCCAGATAGGGTAATAAAGCCCCGTCATGCAATGATGTCAGATAAGACCCCGTGTTAAAGCTACTCATATCGATGAAGGTATCAGCCTCACGATAAAATGCACCGATCATAGAGGTGGTAAGTTTCTGGTTGGCTATAACCAATGTACGGAAACCGGCCTCCTTGAAAGCCGTCACAATACTTTTTTCATCATATATGATGTTATAATTTTCGGCACTTGCTGCCGAAAGAATAATCGGAACACTCTTATGTGTATTGTTTGACTGTGTTACCACATCTTTAAAATGCACCAAACCATCCAGTTTCTCCATGCGGGGAGTAGTCTGCCGTTCATAACCATACAGGCTCCATTCCATAGCCCGTGAAGTCTCGCCTACAACAAGCACATAGATTTCACGCTTCCCGTCGGCATGCGCCGTCCGTGTAGAATTGAATTTAAAATCTGCGGATGTCTTATGATAATTGGAGTTCTTGCCGGCCTTATTTATTGCAAAATATAAATTATACAGTGCATTGGCGGGATAGACATCATCTTTCCACGAGAAAGGATGTCCCTGAAGGGGTGACAGGCAACATAACAAGATGCCTACAAGAAACATTGCCAAACTTCTCAACGCCCATTTCTTACGGAAACCGGATTGTAATTTATCTTTCAACCGTATGGAATAAACCGCCAGCCATAAAGTAGGCAACGTATAAAAAAAGAAGACGCAAATAATAATTACAAATATATTCCCCAATAATTCACTGGCTTCCGAGGCATTGGAACTTGTCAGGTTCAGAAACATATCCACTGCAATAACCGACTCGCCAAACAAATGCAACAGCACCAACTGTCCTCCGTCCAATATTACTTTCGGCAACAAACACCAGACAACAATTCCGGGTTTACGGGCCAGCAGCAATATGGCAAACCAGAATGCCAAAGGCAATATGATAGAAGCGATACCTACCGTCACAGGCAATGGTTCCGTAAAAAACAGAAAACAGTTAGGGATAATAAATAACAATCCGAACAAAAAGAATAAATGTTCTTGTGAGGACAACCAGTGCCCTATCTTAGCAAAATATCTCATCTAAATTTTGTATAAACCCAAATAAACCAATCACTCTCTTCAACTTCCCAAGCAGAGTCAGGCAACCCACAAAATTAGAGGTTATTCTGCACATACAGGCACAGTTTGTGCAAAAAAAAGTTATTTAATCAACTTTGGGCTATCTTTTGGATGATTCCGACAAAGTCTTCATTTGTTATATCTAATTCCGGTGTCCTGTAATTTACATAGTCTTCAAAATAGTCGCTGGCAATATCGGCGATGATTTCTTCTCCTTCCAAGCCGAATGAGGTAACCATTTTCTCAACAAGGCTTCGTATCCGGCGTATTACCTGCAAACGGTCTTCATAGCGTTCGGGTTTTTCCTGGTCGGTGACATGCTCATTACGCGCGATCAGATATACTACTGTATAAAATTTATCGATAGTACCGAATACCGGTACAAATAATGCTTTCTTTTCTTCCGGCAATGCAGCCAACGTTTCTTGTACTTTCGTCATTATTTTCTTCGTTTATTCAAACAATCTGATAGTACAAAGATAAAATATTTCCTTGACAGGAATGACAATCACTCGATAAATCTATTAACTTTGACACCCATAATATAACTTAGATAATATAAACTCAACCTGATTAAAAACTTAATGATTATGATTAAAAGAGAAAAAAGCATCGAACTGCTGAATAAAGCGGTTGCAGACGAAATGACTGCCGTAAACCAGTACATGTATTTCCATTTCCGTCTGGACGACATGGGATATGATTTGTTATCCAGCCTGTTCAAACGTACGGCTATCACAGAAATGATGCATGTGGAACGTCTTGCCGAACGTATCCTTTTCCTGAAAGGGGAAGTTGAAATGAAATGTTCAGGCCCGGTAGAAAAAATCCATGATGTGAAAGCCATGCTTGAAAAAGCCGCACAAATGGAAACCGGAAGCGTTGACGATTATAACAACTGGGCCAACGAATGTGCTCAGCATGCAGACTCTGCTACGAAGAAGATTTTCGAAGGTCTTGTAGTAGAAGAAGAAGCACACCTCGACCAGTTCGAAACAGAAATCGACAACCTGCAAAACTTCGGAGACAACTATCTGGCTCTGCAATCTATCGAACGCAGCAAAACTGTTTCTTCCGGAGGTACTCCTGCTGAATAAGTGTAAGATTTTTCTTATAGGATAAAAAGGAAAGGATGTGTCAAAATACCTGTAAGGGTATTCCGGCACATCCTTTTCTTTTTTGTTTAAACAGACAGGTACGTTTTACGGATTACGACAAAATGATATTTTGACATTTTGACAATACACCTATATCTTGCTGCTTCTATACGGAGGGAGAGGCGGCACCTCTTGCAAATATGATGCTCACGCGGAGTTAAGATTTATCAGTTTGTTAACACAAATGGACTTATAGCCACAAAATGAGAGGACGCGGAAATTATTTTTTTGACGCGGATGACGCGGAAAACGCGGATTAAGAAATATAATATCTGTATTAATCCGCGTTTTCCGCGTCATCCGCGTCAAAACATATTGTTGTGTTTATCAGAATATGGTAATCAATTTAATATCTGCGTCAAGTTTGGTTTTCAGACCATTCCAGAACCGCGTCCATGCTCAATAACATCTAAAAACGAAGCATATATGCTTTAAAATCGAAACATATATGTTTTGAAGTTAAAATATAGGTGTTTTGCTGCGCAGATTATTGTATTTTTATGCGCAGATAGTTGGAATTAGTACCGCTACTAATTGGAATTACCCTCAGGGTAAATGTAAAAAGTCGCCGGATTCTACTGAAATGCCTCCTTTTTAACATAAAAAAGACTCCTATTCCTCCCGAAATGAGTCCTATGCATATATTACAAGTCAGCACAAAAGGGATAATACGACAATAATGACACAAATAAAGAGGAAACAATATCATTCTGACATTCCGGATTACTCTGCCGAATACTGTATAGCAAGGATTATCTACGGTATGTTTTTTTTATTAGCTTTGTAGGCTGAAAGAAATCCGACAAGCAATCCATATGAAGCAGTCTCTTAAACCGATTATGTTCGTAGGCACCTGTTCCGATGCAGGAAAAAGTGTAATCAATGCCGCTTTTTGCCGTATTTTCAAACAAGACGGCTACAATCCGGCCCCCTTTAAAGCGCAAAATATGTCTCTTAACTCCTACTCTACTCCGGAAGGCGGCGAGATGGGACGTGCCCAGGTAGTACAGGCGGAAGCATGCGGGATTGCTCCGCATACGGATATGAATCCCATTTTGTTAAAGCCTACAAATGATAAAAGTTCGCAAGTGGTGCTTAACGGACGTCCTGTAGGAAACATGTCGGCAAAGGATTATTTCGGGATACAAAACCAGAAGGAAGAATTGTTTAAAGAAGCCATCCGGGCATTCAAACGCCTCGAAGACAAATATAATCCGATTGTACTGGAAGGTGCAGGCAGTATTTCTGAATTAAACCTTCGCGACCGGGACATAACCAATATGCGAATGGCTATGCAGGCGGATGCCGCTACTTATCTGGTAGCAGATATAGACCGCGGAGGAGTTTTCGGCTCTGTTTACGGAACCATTGCTTTGCTAAAACCGGAAGAACGCGCCTTAATGAAAGGTATCATCATTAATAAATTTCGTGGCGATGCCTCCCTGTTTGAAGAAGGTAGAAAATTATTGGAAGAGTTGACAGGCCTTCCGGTAGTAGGCGTTATCCCCTACTTCCGGGATATAAAGATAGAAGAAGAAGATTCCGTGGCGCTCGATATGAAAACCAACACCTACCGGGACGGTAAAATTAATGTGGCAATTATTTTGCTGAAACGGATGTCTAACTTTACAGACTTCGATGTGCTGGATATGGACCCTCGTTTCAATGCCTATTATACGAATAATATAGAGGAGATAGAAAAGGCGGATATTATCCTGCTGCCAGGTTCTAAAAATACGCTTTCCGATTTACAAAGCCTGCGTGCAAACGGTACGGCCGAAGCAATTATAAGAGCGTATAAAAACGGGAAAAAAGTAATCGGTATCTGCGGAGGCTATCAAATGATGGGAGCACGCCTGGAAGACCCCGAAGGTCTGGAAGGAAATATCCCGGCAGTCCCGGGACTCGGACTACTCCCCCAATGCACAATCATCGAACAGGAAAAAATAACCAAACAAAGCACTTTTTCCTTTATACCAAAACAAAAGAATACAATCTCCCCTGAGACCCGGCACAACTGCAAAGGATACGAAATACATATGGGACGCACCACCCTATTGAACAATACCCCCGACAGCCCCGTCGCCTTACTGGAAGACGGACGGACAGACGGATATTACCTGAACAACCGGTGTTGGGGAAGTTATATGCACGGTATCCTCGACAATACGGAAGTATTGGACAACCTTGCTTTTGGATTTGATAAGGAAACAGACTCAACTCCTTTCAACTACGAAGCCTTCAAGGAAGAGCAATATGACAAGCTGGCCGATTGGGTAAGAGCCAATGTCGACATGGAGAAGATTTACTTGACTCTCTTAACGCGTGCCACATCATCCAGCCGGACACAAACGGTAGCTCCCAACTGCTCCAAATAAAGCAGCAAGTGATTCTTTTTAATCTTCTTGACTTTTCCGGACACATGCTTCATGGCTCCGCAAAGGATTTCCACTTCTTCGCCGGGGCAAAGCACATGATTGGACGCTTTTTCAAGAAATTCCCGGATAGAGTCTATTTCTTTCTCCCGCACAATGGCAGGCTTACCATTGTAATAGACAATGCGTGCGACACCGTATACACGGGTTAAAGTCCTTAACACCGGGTCTGTACAACGTACAAACAAATAGGAATTAAACAGAGGGATGTCGACCATTTTAACCCGGTCGGACCATACACGGGGAGTATGAAGAAGTGGAAGCCAGCATTCTACACCCAGTGCGTCAATTCTGCTTTTCACTTGTTTTTCAGCCCTTGGTGATGTATATAATACATACCAATTTATATCGTTATTTTTTGTCATGTAATCTAATCCCTGTCTTCTTTATAGATAGACAAAGATACAACTATTTCCCTCAATAAGCAAACGTCAAAGATTCGTTGCCTGTTATGAATAATCGGTTACAAAATATTCACAATAATAATTCATAAACATATACATTGAATATCAAATACATTGTATAAATTTGTAGTATTAAAAATAGACCAGGATGGACATGTATGAGAATTATTCCAAAGAGGATTTAATACGTGAGATAAAACAGTTAAAACAAAAAAAGTTTTCGGATGAGAAAGATAACATAAATGAAAATCATGTGTTTGTCAATTTAATTTCATTAAGAAAAACCATGTCCGAAGTTCTTTCTCTGTTACTGAGACAAGACAATGATGATGTTATCGACCAGGCACTCCTCTTAATTCTCCGTTTTTTTAAAGCTGACAGAGTATACATCGGCATTCTGGATGAAGAAAATCATCTGCTTGACTTTACCCATGAAGTAACAAGCAGCGGCATCGTATCTATGCGCGAAGACATATTGCGTAAGTTGCCCACAGAAGAAATTACCTGGTGGGTTGATAAAATAAAGAATGCCGAGCATATTATTGTAAATGATGTTTCTCAAATGCCGGAAGATGCTGCTCCCGTACAATATTTATTACAAATGCAAAATATTGCCTCCCTACTTGCCTTGCCGGTAGTATGCAATGGCAAATCTGTTGGCTTTATCGGATTGGATGCAGTAGAAACTCCCCGCGTATGGAATTCGTTGGATATAGAGAACCTGCTTATGTTCGCCGACATAGTTTCCATAGCCATAGAACAGGAGCACAGCAAATTCCAGCTCGAATATTCGGCTAAATTAATACTGAAAAGCGAAGCTAAATTCCGCCTCATTTTTGAAAAGCTGCCGTGGGGAGTCGAATTATATGATGAAGAAGGAAATCTGTTGGACTTGAATAATGCCGATTTGGATATATTCGGAACTACCCGGGATGTAATAGGTGTCAACATCTTCCAAAATCCAAATATCCCGGAATGGGTAAAACAAAAGCAGAAACAAGGTGAAGATGTGGAGTTCTCGCTCGATTACAATTTTGTGACAGTCAAAAATACCGGCTATTACCAAAGTGATGTAGCAGAGACGGTTAAACACCTGCTGGTAAAAGCCATTATCCTGAAGGATTTGCAAGAACAGGTTTTCGGTTATTTATACATTGTATATGATAATACGGAAAACCATCATAAAGCAGAGGTCATCCAAGACAACCTTGCCAAATTAAAGGTGGCAGTCGATACCGGAGAATCTTTTATGTGGGAATATACTGTTGCCACTGAAAAACTAACCGTAGATTTCGGCTTGAATGACGACCTGGAAAAAAGTGAAACTTTATCTTATATAAAGGAGCAGCAACCAACCTGCCTTCAGGACTTCATCAGTACTTTACATCCCGAAGATATAGATAAAGTCTATTACAATTTATTCAGACGCCTGATAAATGGCGAGATAAATAATTATGTAGCGACTTATCGCCGTATCCTGAACGGTAGATTGTTTTGGTTTAATTCAAACGTCCGGGCATATAAGTTCAATGAAGACGGTACACCAAGCAAAATTGTAAGCTATACTTCCAATATAACCAAACAGCGGGAAGGTGAAAATGAATTGATACGTATCAAAGAAGCCGACAAACTGAAGTCTGCATTCCTTGCCAATATGAGCCATGAGATACGAACTCCTTTAAATGCAATCGTTGGCTTTTCCGATATAGCGGCAGAGACAAATGACGCCGACGAACGTAGAATGTATCTGAATATTATTCATAAAAATAATGACTTGCTGTTGCATCTGATTGACGATATTCTGGATTTCTCCAAAATAGAGGCGGGAACGTTCAATTATCATATTACAGATACCAATATCAAAGAAATATGCGGAGAGATATATTTGGCTAATCTGGATAATACCAATCCGGATGTCAAATTACTGTTTGACCAAAACCTGCCTTCCATCCACCTGCAAACAGACCCGCAAAGAATCACACAGGTTATTGCAAACTTTGTAAATAATGCTATCAAGTTTACAGAAGAAGGTTCCATCACTCTATCCTATAACAAAGAAGGGGATCATTTACGTGTGAGTGTCAGCGATACAGGAATCGGGATTTCCGAAAAAGATGCAAACCGTATTTTCGAACGTTTCATCAAAGTAAATGATTTCAAGCCCGGCACAGGATTGGGGCTGACTATCAGTAAAACGATTATCGAGAGCCTGGGAGGAAAAATAGGCGTAACATCAAAAGCTGATTCAGGTTCAACCTTCTGGTTCACATTGCCTCTTGGAAAAGAACAAGATGAAGATGTTCAAGCGCCCAATAAATTTTACAAAACGCTAACCCATAGGGAACCGTCTAAAGAGAAGAGTATCCTTGTGGCCGAAGATACTGTCGAGAACTATAAGCTAATGGATGCCTTATTAGGCAAAACGTACACATTATATCATGCCTGGAACGGGCAGGAAGCTGTAGATTTATACAAAGAGAAACAACCGAATCTCATATTGATGGATATACGGATGCCTGTAATGGATGGTTTTGAAGCAGCATGTAAAATCAGGGAACTATCAGAAACTGTACCTATTGTTGCCCTTACGGCCTTTGCTTTTGAGAAAGAAAGAAAAATGGCGGAACAATGCCGCTTTACAAACTATGTTGTGAAACCGGTTGAAATTGCAGAATTAGAAGACTTGATCAGAAAAATGTTAATAATTGACAAGTGACAATTAGACAACACTTGATTAATTATTAGATATCGCATCCTTTATAAAATAAAAAATCCAACTAATTCCCAGAGGGGTAGTTGGATTTTTTATTTAAAGATATTTACTGAATATCTTTACAAATCGGCCAAAAGCTGAAACAACCGTCAACTATTTGGGCATCGGTGCTGCAGAAGGAGGCGGAGTTGCAATCCCCCATTCCTTGTTTGCTTTCGGTCCCATTTCAAGTTCCAGAATACCGCCGGAAGCGATTTCGCTATGATCAAACCAAGGCTGGTTCAATGCTTTACCGTTCAATTTGGCAGACTGAACATATTTATTTTCAGCAGAAGCATTATTTGCTTTTACTTCAAATACGTTGCCGTTGCCTAAATCGACTTTCACATCTGTGAAGAACGGACTGCCTATATTATAAGTAGGAGAACCCGGAGTCACAGGATAGAAACCCATCTGGCTGAAAACAACAAATGCAGACATACCACCACCGTCTTCATCTCCGGGGACACCCATCAAATCGTTACGGAACCACTGGTTAAGCAATGTACGGATACGCTTCTGGGTCTTCCACGGCTGACCTGCATAGTTATACAGATAAGGTATATGCAAACTCGGTTCGTTGGCCATTGAGAACTGACCTACATTTCCGGTATGGTCGGGCAATGTAGAATAGAATTGCCATTTAGACATACCCAGCGGGGTATCAAACATGGAATCCAATGCAGCGGTAAACACTTCATTGCCTCCAATCATAGAAACCAAATCACCAATATTGTGCTGTACATCCCAACGGTAAACATATCCGTTGTTTTCATCATAATAATCGCGTGCTCCTAATCCTCCGGAATAACGATAATCGATACCCTCTATAAACTTGCCGTCTTTATCCTTCGGATGGAAGAAACGGGTTTCAGGATTGAACAGGTTACGATAATTATAAGACTGGCGCAAATAATAGTCCGCCTCATCGGATTTTCCTAATTCTGCGGCTATTTGCGACAAGCACCACTGGTCATAAGCCGTACCCAAAGTGACAGCTACAGGCTGACGTTTTTCCCAAATAGATACATTCGGAACGGTTTCCTGTTCCCCCGGTTTCAATGCCGGAATATATCCGTGTTCCTTATAGAACTCATCCAACCAACCGGCCGGTGCTGCAGACCAGGGAATTAATGTTTTTTCTTCTATACCCTTCTTTGCCGCAATGTAAGCTTTCTCCAGGTTGAAGCCACGGACACCTTTACGGTAGGCATCGATAACGGTAGCTACAGCATGGTTGGAGTTCATACGGCGCGAGTCCCCTGTTACTTCCGGGAAAGTAGGCATCCAGTTTGTTCCCATTTGTTCTGCCATTAACAGGAAAGAATTGATAATATCACTTTCTTTCTCGTTGTCAATCAGGACGCGAAGCGGATGAGTAGCACGGTAAGTATCCCAAATCCAATCATCCGTATAGAACGGGCGTCCGTTGTCTTCATGAATCTTACCATCGAATGCACTGTAATAACGTCCGTCTTCACTCAAGTTCACCGGACGCTCATAGCAACGGTACAAAGAAGTATAGAATATCACTTTATCGTCCTGGCTTCCGCCTTGAACCTGAATTTTACTTAAAGCATCATTCCAATCGTTCTTAGCTTCTTTCGCTACGACGTCTACATTATATGCAGCAATTTCACGATCCAGATTTTTCTTTGCCTGTTCTTCGCTGATAAATGAAATACCGTAACGAACACCCAAAGTCTTTACATCATTACCGAAAGAAAGAGCAATCGCAGCGTTTCTTCCTTCTACCGATGTCTGGTCATAGTTTACATTTTCAGCCGATAGTACACCGGATTTTAAAGGCTTCCGGTCGGTTTCGGCATACAGGTAAACTTTTGTCTTTTTATCTACATATTGGTAACCGCTAACGGCATTATCTTTTACCTGCAATTGGCCGTTGCGGCTATTGAATATCAGATAAGCAGGGCCGTCTTTCTCAAAAGTGATTGCATAAACAGCACTTTGGTGAGATGGAGCAAAGTCTACATCTATATTCTCGTTATCCAGATAAACCCGGTAACGGTACGGATGGATTTTCTCCTGGTCGTAACTATAATTAATCACAGGTTTCAAACCGGCTTCATCTCCCTGGTACGGACTCAGATTAAATGCCGAACTTCCGCGATGGCTGGTTACAATGATTGGCAATCCACCTAAAAGGTCACCTGTGAAATCAGCACGTTCGGGATAAACACGCAACATACTGTTTGGCAGGTGCACTGTAGGATAAGTAGGCACCAATAAGTGGCTGATGTTACCCATATAGGGGTTCACATAGTCTACCGGATCAAGGGCAGAACCTTTGTCACCACTCTGAGCGCAGGCACCCAGCAAGAATGCGGATGCCAGTAACGCTACTGTTGTCTTGATTGTCTTGTTCATACGTTTTTATTTTAATTTTGGACTTAGGACAGATTATTCTGCTGTCTTCGGACGATTTTCCGGAGCGGCCCCGAAATCCTTATTCGGAGTATTCCCCATTACAAAGGTAAGATTTCCTCCTTTCATAACGTCATCATACAGGATATAAGAATTGTTATACGGCTTTCCATTTAATAACACGGACTGGATATAAATATTGTCCTTACTGTTATTCTGTGCCACAATATCAAATGTCTTTCCTTCCGGCAAGCGGACAGAAGCCTTGTCAAACAACGGGCTACCGAACACAAGTACACCATTCGACGGATTAACCTGGTAGAATCCTAAAGCAGACATGATATGCCATGCGGACATCTGACCACAATCTTCATTACCGATAACACCTTCCGGCTTATCTGTATAAAACTCATCCTGAATAAAGCGAACTTTTTCCGCAGTCTTCCATTGTTCACCGGCATACGGATATAAATAAGCCACATGATGACTGGGTTCGTTGCCATGTGCATACTGACCAATCAGACCGCTGATATCGCTGGACGCCCCCTCTCCCATATCACCTTCTACAATAAACAAGGAATCCAGTTTGGAAACAAACTTCGCATCTCCTCCCATTAAGGCAATCAATCCTTCCGGATGTTGCGGAACAAAGAATGTATACTGCCAGCCGGTACCTTCCGTGAAATCACCAACACCGTGGACTGAACGGAACGGATTGTAAGGAGTACGCCAGCTTCCGTCATTCATTTTCGGGCGGATGAAGTTGATATCCTTATCATAATATTGTTCATAATATTTACCGCGTTTCAGGAATGTCTGATAATCTTCAGTCTTACCCATTTTCTTTGCCATTTGCGAAATGCCCCAATCGTCGGCAGCATATTCCATAGCAATAGAGGTTGCTTCATGAATCTTATCACAAGGGATATACCCTTTTTCCAGTACATAAGGCACGCCATTCTGTTTCTCATAAGTAGCGGAAGAAACCATATCGGCATATGCTCGTTCCGCATCAAAACCTGTAAAGCCTTTTAAATAAGCATCTGCAATAATGGGAACTGCACTGTAACCGGGCATACATTCCGTTTCACCTCCTACCAACGGCCAGATAGGCAATTTGCCTTGCTGATCATAGATGCTCAGGAATGAGTTCACAATGTCGCCAACCATTTCCGGCTTAATAATAGTAAACAACGGATTTAATGTACGGTAGGTATCCCACAAAGAGAAAGTGGAATAGTTCTTCCAGTTATTGTTTGTATAAACCTTATCATCATGTCCACGGAAGTCTCCATTCACGTCACAATATAACGTCGGCGCAATGAATGCATGGTACATAGATGTGTAGAAAATCTTTTTGGCACGTTCATCTTTGGTATCGATAACAACAGATGCCAACTGGTTGTTCCATTTATCAATTGCGTCCTTGTGTACCTGATCGAAATCCCAATGCTCAACTTCGGCATTCATATTTGCCAATGCATTTGCACAGCTTACAGACGAAATTGCAATCTTTACCTGTACATTCGGAGTATTGTTCTTGAAAGTTACGACACCTTTTACCGATTCGCCACTCAACTCATCGTTACCAGCCACTGCATCATCATTAAATACAGCTAATGATTCGATAGGTTGGTCTGTTTTCATAGTGAAATACACTTTATGCCGCGGGCTCCAACCTTTGGAAAAACGGAATCCTTCAATTGTATTATCATCTATCTTTTTCAGGTAAGTCTCATACGCCCTGTCGCCATTACCCTCTTTCAGGTTTATCAATAAACGTTGCTCACTTCCTTCCGGATAAGTATAACGATGCAAAGCCGTACGTTCTGTTGTTGTAAGTTCAACTTTCACGCCATTATCCATCAACAGTGAATAATAACCCGGAGATACGGTCTCATTTGCGTGCTTATAATAGGAAGAAGCTGTGCCTTCAATATTATCCTGTTCGCCACGGGCGGTACGAACCTCACCAGTATAGGGCATTAATAAAATATCCCCCAAATCAGCACAGCCGGTTCCACTCAAATGAGTATGGCTGAAACCAATAATTACACTGTCAGAATAATGATAACCGGAACACCAGTCCCATCCTTTATGGATATTCTGAGGTCCGGCTTGTATAGCTCCGAACGGGACATTCGCGCCAACGAATACATGTCCGTGTTCACCTGATCCGATATAAGGATCTACATATACAGTATAGTCTGTTTTGTTTTCTACTTTCTCTTGTGTGGTACAAGAAAATGCGAAAAATGTCAGGCACATTGCTATGCCTGACATTATCGGTTTATGAATAAAATTCATTGTACTTGTTTTATTTTTTCTTTTTACTCGGTTTTACTGATATCGGAGAAAGTTTACTGATTCCTTCCTCGTTTACAGAAAATGAATAAGGCATATCTTCCGGATTGATACCGCGTTTTAAATTAGGTTTGTCACCCATTACGATATCGATAACACCGCCTTTGAACAAATCATTATGATCCAAATAATTCTTCGTATAATTTTTACCGTTAAACGTCATCGACTCGATATAAATATTCTTGTCGCTGTTGTTCGGAGCATTAATTACCAAATTATTTCCGTTTTCAAAATGAAGAGTAGCCTTCTTAAACAGAGGTGCACCCAAAATATATTGAGTTGTACCAGGAGCAACCGGATAGAAACCTAAAGCGGAGAATACATACCAGGCTGAAGTCTGTCCGTTATCTTCGTCACCACAATAACCATCAGGTCCCGGAGTATACATACGGTCCATAACCTGACGTAACCAGTATTGTGCTTTCCAGGGCTGGCCGGCATAGTTATACAAATAAATCATATGCTGTATCGGCTGGTTGCCATGAGCATAGTTACCCATATTCATTACGGTCATTTCACGGATTTCGTGAATTACTCCACCATAATAACTATCATCAAACAATGGCGGAACAGCAAATACGGAATCAAGCATCATTACGAAAGAATCTTTACCCCCCATCAGGTTGATTAATCCCTGAGGATCATGGAATACAGACCAGGAATAATGCCAGCTGTTTCCTTCTGTAAAGGCATCCCCCCACTTCAGCGGAGAGAATGGAGACTGGAATTCTCCGTTTTCATTCTTACCACGCATCAATTTACTTTCTTTGTCATACAGGTTCTTGTAATTCAATGCACGGCGGGCATACAATTCCAATTCTTTTTTCGGACGGCCTAATTCCTTAGCTATCTTCCAGATACACCAGTCATCGTAAGCATATTCCAACGTACGGGCTGCATTCTCATTAATCTTTACATCGTAAGGAACATACCCTAATTTGTTGTAATATTCATGTCCTAAGCGACCTGTTGAAGAAACAGTAGGATGAACATTTTCAGTTCCATGGATTAAGCCTTTATATAAAGTTTCCAAATCATCTACTTTTACGCCCTTCATATAAGCATCCACCAGAATAGAAGCAGAGTTGTTACCAACCATGCAACCACGGTGTCCCGGACTTGCCCATTCAGGGAAGAATCCGCTTTCCTTATATGTATTGATCAAACCTTCCTGCATTTCCTTATTCATAGAAGGATACATCAGGTTCAGGAACGGGAACAGACAACGGAAGGTATCCCAGAAGCCTGTATCTGTAAACATATAACCCGGCAATACTTCTCCATTATAAGGGCTGTAGTGGACAACCTGTCCCGCTGCATCAATTTCGTAGAACTTACGTGGGAACAATAAAGAACGGTACATGCAAGAATAGAATGTACGATACTGGTCCAAGTTACCACCTTCAACTTCTATCTTTCCTAATTCCTTATTCCAAACGTCCTTACCCTTCTGTACCAATGTATCGAAATTATCATTGCCTAACTCTTTCAGGTTGATAGCAGCCTGGTCAAAACTAATGAAAGAAGAAGCGACTTTTGCATGAACGATTTCACCTTTTTTAGTTTTGAAACCAATTACAGCACCTACATGGTTGCTGGATTGTTCTTTTGCTCCTTCTTTCAAAGTCGCATCAGCGAATGTAGCTTCATAAGTAAACGGTTTATCAAATTCAATAACAAAGTAATTCTTGAAATTATCAGGAACACCACCGCTATTCTTTGTCGAATAACCGATAATCTTATTTTCTTCCGGTATTACTTTAATGTAAGAGCCTTTATCCAAAGCATCGACAACAATATATGAATGTTCGTTTTCCGGGAAAGTAAAACGGAACATAGCTGCACGATCTGTCGGAGTAAGCTCGGTTACGATATCATGCTCTGCCAAATATACTTTATAATAATATGCTTTAGCGATTTCCCCTTTATGAGAAAACCAGCTGGCACGTTTATCCTGGTCAAATTCCGGTTTGCCGACGATTGGCATAATGGCAAACTGTCCGTAATCGTTAATCCACGGGCTTGGCTGATGGGTTTGCTTGAAACCACGAATTTTATTTGCAGTATATACATATTGCCATCCGTCTCCCATCTTACCTGTTTGCGGAGTCCAGAAGTTCATACCCCAGGGACGAGCAATCGCAGGATACGTATTTCCCGTTGATAATTCATAAGTAGACTGCGTTCCCATTAACGGGTTTACATACTCTACCGGATCAAAAGCCCCGCTTTCAGCCGCCGAAGCAGGTTTCCCCACCCACATCAAAACAGTAGCCAAAGCCAAAGCCCAAACACTTCTTTTCTTCATGATATAATTATTTAATTAATATAAAAATCTTAAACGCTTAAAATCTATTGCCTACGACAGTTAGCAATGCGTTACAAAGATAGGAACAATATGGAGCAAAAAGAATACAAATAATTAAAAAAAGGCCGAATAATAGCTACTTTGATTGAAATTTGAAAAGATTGAATTTAAATCAAAGATGTCTCCCTCTAAATTGAATGTACCAGAGGAAACCACTCCTATAAATAAACTGTCCAATACTTATTTATTAAAAAAGGGAGAATGAAAAGCATCCTCCCCTTTTATAGTACTCAGTTATAGTTCCTTTTATAGATTTCTATTAATTATTCTTCATATCCATCATTCTGAGTCAGGTTCGGATTTCTCTGTCTTTCATTTACAGATATCGGCCATAACAGGTCTGTCTTTTTAAATGTTGCTCCAGAAGCATTCTTTGCTCCTATCAAATCAACATAACTTACCTGACCCGGAGTCGTTGCAGAAATTACAGGGAATTTGCCGGTACGTACACAGTCGTCCCAAATCTTATATTCCAATGGGAATTCACGTAGGCGTTCTGTCCAGCAAGCTTCAATAAAGGCTTGTTTAGATAATGCAAGTAATGTAGGTTTAATATCTTCTGCGGTCTTACCATCCAAGCGTGCACGTGCTTGTACCTGAGCTAAATAACCTGCAGCCTCATCTGTTACACCTGTACTTTGAGCAATTGCTTCGGCACCATCCAACAAAGCTTCGGCATACCGGAATATATTCCAGTCTTTCGTTCCTTTACCAGTATTCAACAAAGCATCTTCATCGAAATAATACCAGCAACCTGCCACTTTAGACTCCCAAACCGCTCCATTAACCGGATTTGTATATTTCCAGTGGAAAAATTGATTCGGCTTGCTACGCAAATCATTTTCATCATATACATTCAAAAAACCATCGGTAGGACCATAAACTCTTTCAAAGATTGAATATTTTTTGAATACGGAGACAGCACTCGAACTAACAGAATAGGTAGGGAACCAATCGCTTGTATTGACTGCATTATCATATTCCTGAGCATAAATAACTTCATCCAAGTCATCAAGTGAACGCAATTTATTATATGCACTATTAGCTCCCTGATCACCATTCTGGGTCAAGCTATGAGGAGAGTTGATCACGATTCTTGCATACGGAACAGCTTCTGTATATTTACCCTGTTGCATATAAACGGTAGTCAACATCATTGCAGCAGCATATTTTGTAATACGGTGAGCATTGTCTGCAAATTTAGCTTCCGGCAATATCTCAGTAGCCTCTTGCAAATCTTTCTCTACCTGAGCATAAATAGTTGCAGCAGCAGTACGAGCCAACTCCATATCTTCAGCTACTACATAAGGCTCTGTATAGAAAGGAACATCTCCAAATGTTTTTACCAGATAAAAGTAATTAAATGCACGGAAAAATTTGGCTTCAGCAATATACTTATTAGCTACATTCTCGTCCATCTTTATTCCAGGGATATGCTTAATCGCTGCATTAGCCACATTTATGGCTTTATAACAAGCATCCCAAACACCGTCCATCGTTCCTGAAATCTGCATCGTATATTGCTGACGGTTCAGTTCACGGGCATATTTACAAACAATTTCCTGTCCTTCATAACTATTAGAAAAATAGCCAGTCAGGAAACCTGTAATAGAAGCAAAGCTTCCTACGTATGCACTTGGTGCCGACGCTATTTGACGAATAGCTCCTGTACGATATAAATAGTTTACGTTAGCTAATGCCTGGGCTTCCGTTGTATAGTAACCAACAGTTGTCAACTCTGTTTTCGGAGTTTCATCCAAAAAGTCGCTACAAGCCGTAAAGCTCATTAAGCCAGCACATAAAAATGCTGTTGTTAATATTTTTTTCATATATATATTCAATTTAATGAGTTAATTAAAAGGTTACATTAACACCAAATGTAAATGTTCTTGCTCTCGGATAAGAGAAGAATGTCATGTTCTGACCAAACTTACCATCTGTTTCTGAGGTTGATTCCGGATCATATCCTAAGAAATCTTTAGAAACAATCTGGAATAAGTTATTAGCACTTGCATACAAACGTAATCCGGACAGACCTATGCCTTTAATCACTTTTGAATCAAATGTATAACCAACCTGCAGCAAGTTACAACGCAAGTAAGAACCATTAGCCACCCATTGAGAGTCGGTTGTAGTATCCTGGCCGGCATGTTTCACTCCATTATGTTCACCGCTTTGCAAATAAATCATCTGCTGCATTGCATCCGGATTTGTTCCGTCATATGCATCAGTCAAAATATTCTTCAAACCGTTGGTAATACCGAAACGGTCATAAGTTGAGTGGAAGTAGCGCTGTAATGTTTCAACACCCCATACAAACTGTAAATCCAATGTCAAATCAAAGTTTTTATATGACAAGTTGTTAATCCAGCTACCCGTCCAGTCAGGTAAACCTTTACCGATAATTGTTTTGTCTTTTGAACGTTTTGCACGACCTACCTGATCCTGAGTGCAGTTGCCTGCCTGCCAGTCTTCTTTAGTATAAACACCATAACGTTCCAAGCCGTAGAAGCTACCCATACTTTCGCCAACGCGTAAGATACTGCCGCCGCCTACCCAATCATACAGGTAAACATCTGCATCTGTATCACCCAATGCCAGAATCTCATTCTTATTAAAGTTCAGGTTAATAGTCGAACTCCAATTAAAGTCTTTATTCTGTACAGGAATAGCTGTTATCATGATATCAGCACCCTGGTTTCTTACAGCACCGATATTTTTATAAATCGAATTAAATCCTGTAGAATGAGGAACCGGGCAATCTAATAACAAATCAGTAGTTTTCTTATTATAATAAGCTACATCAAAGCTTAAACGATTCTGGAACAGACCTAAATTAATACCAATATCAAACTGTCCTGTTTTTTCCCATTTCAAATCAGGATTTGACATTGTATTAATATAAGAATAAGGAGCACGTTTAGCATCGATCAAATGTGTACCGGCACTTGTTTTTCCTAATGATTTATAAGAACCGATTTCCGAGTTACCTGTCAAACCATAACTTGTATGGATTTTCAACATACTGATAGTCTTATTATCTTTCAAGAAATCTTCCTGAGAAATATTCCATGCCAAACCGGCTGACGGGAAGAATGCATACTTATTATTTTCACCAAACTTAGAAGATCCGTCGACACGACCGGTTAAGGTTGCAGAATAACGATCTTTATAAGTGTATGCAAAACGTAAGAAATAGGAGTTCATCGCCCAACGATTCCAACTTGATTCCGGAGAATTAGGATTCGTACCTACTGCCATATTATTATCTTCATAGAAATCATCAGCAAAACCTTCTGTACGGGATTTGTTCCAACGTTCTGTACGTTCCTGCCAAGATATACCTGCCATAGCATTCAAACGATGTTCCCCGAATGCTTTGTTGTAAGTCAGGTAAGTTTCTTCCTGCCAGTACATTGTATTCCAATTTTCAAACTCAGCCCAACCATTAGGCATTGAGATATTATTCAAAGAAATAGATGAATACCCTCTATATGTAATATTATGATGGTCGATACCGAACTGAGTCTTTAAATCCAAACCATCGAGAAGATGGAATGTTAAAGCTGCATTACCAAAAATCTGAGTATTATACCTCATACGTTTTTGTAAATCCAGAATCATAACCGGGTTGGACATTCCTTCCAAACCGAAATAATTACTTTCAGACAATGAAGTAGTGCTTGTCGTATAATCACCATTTTTATCTCTGACCGGCAACCAAGGCACCATCTCTATCATTGTACGGCGAGCATCCTGACCACCGCCATTTTCCGGCGTATACCGACCCCAGGTATGGTTTACCAACACGTTGACCGCTGTAGATAACCATTTCGTAGGATTTGCATCATAGGCTACTTTTGCATTCAAACGTTTATTATACGTATTCATTACAATACCCTGTTGGTCTGTATAGTTCAGGAATGCACCCATTGATGAATTTTTGCCGGCTTGCTGGATATTCAACTGATGGTTGTGAGACACAGCCGTACGCGTTGATTCATCCTGCCAATCCGTATCGTACAACGGATTACCATTTGCATCAAAATAATCGCGGTCATGGAACCAGTAGCTACGGTCTAACGACCAGTTTTTACCCATATAAGTGTTTTCATTTTCCAACCCTTTCATAAAGGTATCACACCATTCCTGGGAATTTAACAAATCCATTTTACGTGCAATATGGCTGGCACTAACAGATCCTTGATAGCTAATCTGGACGCCTTCTCCACCTTTTTTACCACGCTTTGTTGTAACCATGATAACACCGTTTGCACCACGGGCACCATAGATAGCGGTTGCAGAAGCATCTTTCAAAACTTCCATGGATTCGATATCGTTCGGGTTTACTAATCCGAAGTTCTCCATTACCACGCCATCCACAACATACAACGGGTCCGAAGAAGAGTTGATTGTTGCCATACCACGGATAATAACACGGTTATTATAAGCACCCGGCTGACTGGAGTTCGAGAAGATATTTACACCGGAAACTTTACCACGCAAGTTTTCCAACGCACTAAAGTTCTGGTTCTTAGTCAAATCTTCGCCTTTGGCAACACCGATAGAACCGGTAACGTCGGACTTACGCATTGTACCGTAACCAACTACCACTACTTCATCTAATGATTGAGTATCCTCTGCTAATACGACATTAATTGCAGACTGGTTTCCTACTGTAACGTCTTTTGTTAAATAGCCGATATAGGAAATTTGCAGGATAGCACCAGCTGGGACTCCCTCTATTGAATAATTACCATCAATATCTGTAATTGTTCCGTTTGTTGTTCCTTTTACTACCACATTTGCACCAATAACAGGTTCCCCGTTCATGTCTTTTACAACACCTTTTACGATTTTACCCTGTTGAACAACCGGAGATGCATTTTTTACTTCTTTACTGCTAACAGACAAATCATCGGTCTGTTTTTCTACTTGATCGATAAAACCACCGATCGTAATTTCATTTCCGTCGATATCACCATTCACATTCTGCGAACTTGTTGGAGCTGCAAATGTTGAAAAAGCACAAGCGGAAAGAAGAAAGGTTGAAATTTTCATGATATTCAGAAATTTCGGTTCTTTTTTCATAACTTACTTGATTAATTCGTTAATACTTAATTGTGTTTGAATTTGTGTTTTTATAGACCTGAAAGGCGCACAACACTTTCCGGTCTTCTTTTATCCAGACTTCTCTTATCTCATAGGCAGTAAAAGATTTAGAGGTTATACATCATATTTAGCTCACTTATTATATTTATCGGCATTCTATATATTCTCCGAATTGCATTAACAACCCTCTCGAAAATATAGCTACATACTATTGAAAGGATATATCCAAGAATATGTGGGAGACGGATATTCCGAAAGACAGTATATTGCACACCGAATAGTGAGAAATACCAGTAAAAACCCAAGGCTGGGCTTCCGGTATCCCCCATAAAAACCGTTCGAGAATATTCTAAATTCCCGAATACATTATAATAAAAGAAAAGAGAAAGGACGCCTAACGTTGCAAGAGCAAACATGAAACACGTCCGGAAATCATTGGTAAAGAATGAAAATCCACACACAAACATTAAAAAGTTAAGGGTAGTGGTAAGAATGGTATATCCTAACTGGTAACGCAAACCCGTTGTAAAGCGAGAAACTTCTTTACTGCGTATTTTACTTTTATCGGGTATATTAAGCAATCGTTTTTTATATGCAACCACGAACTGGTGTGAAATAAACATAGGTGATACTACGATTGCTATTACTAAACACAACAAAATCAACATATAAGGTATTATACAGAGTTTATTTTTGAGGATAAAAAAGTTCGTCAGCCCCATATACAGACTAACGAAAAATGACTAAAAAAACGGTCGTTTATTTTAGTCATTTATGTTCCATGTAAGTCACTAATAATAGGATTATTACATTTTAGCTAACTGGAAGAGTCTCAGATTTGTATAATTTTTTCTTTTGTTTTTACCGTTTTTATATATATATTTGCAATGACTAAAATAAACGACCGTTTTTTTAGTCATTACAAAACAAATACATAAGCCATATATATCAACATGTATGCAATAAGCATATCAAACAAATTCTCAAAAAACACCAATTAAGTACAGCTCTACATACAAAAACACACTTTTACTACCACCTTGTATTTTTAATTTATTTTATCATAATAATTATTTAATTTACAATACACCGAGATAAATCCATCTAAATCAATCCAATCAGTGCCACCTGCGCACATGTTTTTTCATCTCCTCAAGTACACCCTTCCTTTTTCAAACTTCATCCCATCCTTTTAAAAAAAACAGCCGTACTTTTCGGAAAAACCATATTTTGAAATATTCTTTTGATAGCTATCAAACTGAATTATAATAATTATCAAACTAAAAAAAATCAATATGAAAATTACTTTTAACAACTATCAAAAGTATATTTCTAAAGGATGAAATTGGTAAAAGATGCCAATGAATTGTGGGAAGAAACGGATGATAATCATCTTTTCATTCGGATAATGTTTAGAGAAGTTTTTCTGAAAAGTATTTATATCTAAATTAACAGACAGCTAAAAACGGAATGAAATAAATTGATCGCTTTGAGGAAAGACAAAAAAAAGAGGATCATAAAAAACGAGACTTTTTTATGATCCTCTGATATACTCTCTTTTTAGAGAGCATTCGTCAATTTTTATAAATCAAAGTTTCTGCTATTTCGACAAAGAGAACGGACGGTCAGCCATTGATGTTCCTCGGTTAAGAGCAGGTGTATTACCCATCTGATAACGAATAACACCACCATTCATCAACTCGTCATATTGCAGATAGTTTCTTGTAAATGGTTTTCCATTCAAAGAAGCTGACTGTATATATACATTTTCAGAACTATTGCCTTCTGCCTCAATAACCAACTTCTTACCATTTTCAAGTTGTATCGTCATTTTCGGGAATACCGGACTACCTATTACATATTCCGTTGTACCCGGACAAACTGAATACAACCCCATTGCACTGATAACATACCAAGAAGAAGTCTGCCCCTGGTCCTCATCACCCGGATAACCATCAGGAGTCGAATTATACAGATCGTTCATTATCTTACGTGCCCATTTCTGTGATTTCCAAGGCTCTCCAGCATAGTTATACAAATAAATCATGTGCTGAATCGGCTGGTTTCCATGAGCATATTGTCCCATATTAATCATTTCCATCTCAGCCATTTCATGGATAACACGGTTATAAGTTCCAACTTTAAATGTATTAGGAGAAGAAAATACAGCATCCAATTTAGCAACAAACGATTTATCTCCGCCTATTAAATCAATCAACCCTTTTACATCATGGAACACAGACCATACATAATGCCATGCACAACCTTCCGTAAACGGACCGCCCCATTCTGTCGGATCAAAATTAGGATACCAGTTACCATCATTCTGACGTCCACGCATAAATCCTACAGAAGGATCGAATACATTTTTGTAGTTGTATATTTGCTTTTTAAACTGTTCTTCATAGAATGGCTGTCCTGTCATCTTTGCAAACTCCATTGCACACCAGTCATTATAGCAATATTCCAATGTTTTAGCTGTTGCTTCACGTACATCTGGATATGGAACATAACCATAAATAAAATACTCTTTCCAACCTTCACGACCATTAGCCGGTCCGCCAGGCCCCTTATTAGTTACTTCATGGAACATTGCTTCCATAGCATGTTTCGGATCATAGGAACGGAAACCTTTAGCCCAGGCATCTGCAATCAACGATAATGCATGATTACCAATCATACCACCCTGATGACCAGGGAAAGACCATGAAGGTAACCAGCCGCTCTGATCGTAAGCCGTAATCAAGCTCGTAATATAATTGTTATGGAATTCCGGATGCAAAATAGCATTCAAAGGGAATTGAGCTCTGAATGTATCCCAGAATCCATTATCCGTATACATCAATCCCTCATGAACTTTTCCATCATACGGACTGTAATATATAGGATTACCAGCTTCATCATGTTCATAGAACTTACGCGGGAAAAGCATAGAACGGAAGAAACAGGAATAGAATGTAGACTTCAATTCTTCCGAACCACCTTCTACCTGAATTTTACCTAATTGTTTGTTCCAGGCTTCTTTTGCAGCTGCACGTGTCTGTTCCAAAGATTTAAATGAACCTAACTCCTGTTTCAGATTCAACTCTGCCTGTTCATAGCTAATAAAAGAAGATGCTATTTTAGCCTGTACCTTAGAACCTTTTTTAAATTGGATATAAGCACCAGTATATTCACTTTCTGCATCAGTATTACCTTCTGCAATCAAACCTTCATTACCGGTCCATGTTCCGTACGATTCAAAAGGTTTATCAAATTCAATAACAAAATAGTTCGCGAAATTTTTAGGAACGCTATGGTTTGCATTTTTATTGTAACCAATTATTTTACGTTCTGCGGGTATAATTTTAACACAACTGCCTCTATTATTTGCATCTAATACTACATAAGACTCTCCTTTTCCCGGAAATGAAAAACGCATATGTACACCTCTTTCTGTAGGTGACATTTCTGTAGTAATTTTATTATCAAAAGTAACTTTATAATAATCCGGATGAGCTATCTCATTTTTATGGCTGAATTTAGCTGCTCTTTTATACTGATTTACCTCTAATTTGCCAGTAACAGGCATCAAAGAAAAAGCGGAATAGTCATTTGTCCAGGAACTGCACTGGTGTGTCTGCCTGAAGCCACGGATAGAATCTTTAAAATGTTGATAAATCCATCCGCTACCATTCGGGCCAGTCTGTGGTGTCCAGAAATTCATACCCCAAGGCAATGCGGTCGTGGCATAGGTATTTCCTCTTGTCAATTCATGTTTTGAATTTGTTCCTTGTAAAGTATTCACATATTTTGTCAAATCCGTTTTTTGAGCCGAGGCATCAAATCCCAGACCGGCAATAAGGCATAAAGAAATAAGAATTTGTTTCATGTTATAATTTTTAAAGGTTAAAAAAGAAGGGTATAGCTGAATCAGCTATACCCTTCCATATAGATATAGATCAGCCCGTTACACAGGTGGATCAATATGTCAATTAGTAACCTGGGTTCTGTGCCAGCTTTGGATTATTTTCCATTGCTTTCAGCGGAACCGGCCATAACAACATGTGCTGGTTAGTTTTAAAAGTCTTACCATCACGTTTGTTGTATGTTTCAGCTGTTGCAATGTCTACCCATTTCAAAGATTTATCAGACTGCAATTGCGGATATAAACGATTTCTACGAATATCATCCCAAACTTTAAATTCCAATGGAAGTTCGTGTAAACGTTCTGTCAAGATATCATCAATTGTAACTGTTGCAGGTATAACGCAAGCAGGATCTAGAGTACCATTCACTGTAAATGCACGTTCTCTAACTTTTTTCAGATAATCTCTTGCTTTTCCTGCATCAGGAGTTGCCTGTTTCAAGAATGCTTCTGCTGCAATCAAATAAACTTCAGACATACGGAATACAGGGAAATTCAGGCTACTACCCTGAGAATTAATCATAGCACTGTTTTCAAACCAGAAGTAGTTGTCAAGTTCCGGGCAGTGGAATGTTTTTCCCTTATTTGAAGTGTACTCTTTAAAGAAGAAATTCTTTTCTTTAATACGAACATCACCAGAAACATAACTGTCAATAATACAATCACTAGCTTTATACATATTTGCTAATACACTTGTATTAAATACTTTGCTACCATCATTTTCTGTCCAGCCTGTAGCTTCATTTGTCAAACAGCAATTAATGTACGGATTACCAAGACCTGTATCTAATGAATAATCATATTCCAATGCATAAATGATCTCATTAGAAGTTTTGCTGGTTTTAACCTTATTAAATGCACTATAGTCTTGATTGTCATCACTTGCTTCCAAGTCATGTCCAGAAGCACCTGTAATTACAGCTTCTGCCATCTGAGCAGCTTCTGCATATTTAGCTGTATTCTGTACCGGATAACCAGCCCACTGTAAATATACAGTAGCCAACAGAGTTTGTGCTGCCGGTTTTGTGATACGACCTCCATTGTTATAGAAAGTCTTCTCCGGCAAATACTTGATGGCTTCTTTCAAATCCTTTTCAATCTGTTCATAAACAGCAGTAATAGATGCACGCGGCTGCTGAACCACATCCGGATCAATTGTGTCGTAAGGTTTCAATACCAAAGGTACACCACCATTACCACCGTCCTGAGCTTCACCATCTTTACATCCGAACTCCTTCAATAAATAATAATAAGACAGTCCACGGAAGAAATAAGTTTGTGCAAGCAATTCATTCTTTCTATCTTCTGAAATAATGCCAGCTTCTACCATTTCCGGTAATCTAACATCAATAACATTACATTCTCCAATAGCTTTATATAATTGCTCCCATAAGTTATTAATATCGCTGGATACTGTCTGGAAAGTTATGTTCATTGTTTCTGTATTAGCAGAAAAATCACCATCTTTCTTTAAATCAGTAAATAAACCGGACATTAAACCTCCGTACATTAATCTTGTCGGATGCCAACCATTATTACGGCTTTTATACAAATCTGGAACACCTTGAATATAAAGTCTATTCACAGCAGATTGTGCATCTGCATCAGAAGTCCAGAATTGACCATCTGTCTTTTTGTTTAATGGCTCTTCTTCCAAAAAACTAGTACATGATGTTGCAGCTGCTAAAACAAACATACCAGCCACACTTAATACTATACTTTTTATATTTTTCATACAATTGTCTTTTTTATTAGAATGTTACACTTGCTCCTAATGTAAATGTACGTGCCTTCGGATAAGCGAAGAACATTACGTTCTGTCCCCAAGTCGCATTTTTAGAAGATGATTCAGGATCATATCCCTTGAAATCTTTAGAGCAAAGCATAAATGCATTGTTTACATTGAAATACACACGTAAATTCTGTAAACCGATTTTTTGTACGGCAGACTTACTTAAAGTATAACCCAACTGTACAAGGTTCAAACGGAAATAAGAACCGTCTGCAAGCCAAGAAGAGTTGAAATTCTGATCGCTATATGAATCACCATATTGACGGTTATAAATCATCTGTACATTGGTATCAGTATTTGTCGGAGTCCAAGCATCAGTCAAAATAGTAGAAAGACCTGATGTTAAGAAACGAGACTGAGTTGAGTGCAAGAAATCTTGCAATACATCAACACCCCACATGAACTGCATATCCAAAGTAAGGTCAAAATTCTTATAGCTGAAGTTGTTGATAAAGCTACCGGTCCAATCAGGTAAACCTTTACCTAAGATTGATTTTTCTGTTGCAATTTTGCTACGTCCGATCTGGTCACCTGAATCATAAATACCTAACCATTCAAATCCGGAGAAAGAAGACAAAGATTCACCCACTTTCAGTGCACCCCAGTTTTCCCAGATAGTTTCATCATTAGCACCTAATTTCTCTACCTTATTTTTGTTAAAGTTCAAATTCAATGTAGATGTCCATGTGAAATCACGATTCATAATCGGAGTACCATTAATCATCAAGTCAAGACCTCTATTGGACACTTCACCGATATTAGCCATAACTTCTGAATAACCGGTAGAGAATGGCAATGGACGTTTATACAACAAGTCGCTTGTATACTTATGGTAGAAAGATACATCAAAAGATAAACGATCTTTAAACAAACCTAAATTAACACCTAAGTCAAACTGAGCTGTTTTTTCCCATTTCAAATCATTATTCGGCATATTTTCCAAACGAGATGTTGAAACAACTTCTCCACCGATAATTGCTTTTTCCTGAGCAATCACAGACAGTGATTGATATGTGTCAATTTCACTGTTACCCATAAGACCGTAACTTGTATGTAATTTTAACATGCTAATTACCGGGCTATCTTTCATGAAGCCTTCATTAGAAATCAACCATGCCAAACCTGCAGATGGGAAGAACGCATACTTGTTATTCTTACCGAATTTTGAAGAACCGTCGACACGACCTGTAACTGTAGCCATATATCTGTCATCGAAAGTATAACCAAAACGCAAGAAGTATGAATTCATTGCCCAACGGTCATGTCCAGAACCAACAGAAGGACGCTGTGTTCCAGCTCCCATATTATGGTAGCCATAGTAATCATCGGAGAAAGTCTTAGCTGTAGCATTGAAATATTCATATGTACGTTCCTGCCAAGATAAACCTAACATACCGTTAACACGGTGTTTTCCAAATACATTCTGGTAGTTCAAATAAGTTTCTTCCTGCCAGTAAAGTGTATTAGAACTAGTCTGATATGCATTACCTAAATCACCTTTACCGAAGTCGTGCACATCACGAGGTCCATATTCACGGTTTGTATTGATGTGACCGTCCACACCGAACTGGGTTCTTAAATCCAAATTCGGAAGAATATGGAATGTTAAACCAACATTACCAAAGATTTGAGTACGATATTGTTTACGTTGTACTGTCTTTAAGAAGTGAACAGGGTTTGCTCCGTCTTCCCCAGAGAAAGTCACATATTCAGCTTTCTTACCATCCTTAGCAGCATGTTTTAGTACTTCGTGGAACTCTGCAGTATTATTGTCTGCCCATGATCCATCAGGATTATAAATTGGATACCAAGCCGGCATTTCAATCATGGTACGAAGCGCATTTTGTCCGCCATCACCATGGTCTGTATTGTTACCCCAAGCATGGTTAACCAATAAGTTTACAGAAGTAGATAACCATTTTGTCGGTTTTGCATCATAAGCAATCTTGGCATTCATACGTTTCATGTATGATTCCAGCAATACACCCTGTTGGTCTGTATAGTTCAAGAAAGCACCCATTGTAGAGTTCTTGCCAGCCTGCTGAATGTTGATCTGATGGTTGTGAGATACAGCTGTACGAGTTGCCTCTCTCTGCCAATCGGTATCATAGATTGCATTACCGTTTGCATCAAAATAACGACGGTCCGTAAAATGGTCAGCCTTATTCAATGAATAATCTGTTCCGTGATATGTATTGGAGTTAGCCAATCCCTGCATGAAAGCATCTTGCCATTGAGAAGCAGACAATGTTTCCATATAACGGGCTACCTTACCAAAACTTACAGAACCCTGATAAGAAACAGAAACGCCTTCGCCATCAGTCTTACCACGTTTAGTAGTTACCAAGATAACACCATTCGCACCACGAGCACCATAGATCGCTGCAGAAGAAGCATCTTTCAATACTTCAATGTTTTCAATGTCGTTAGGGTTAACTAAACGGAAATCTTCCATAACCACACCGTCTACAACATACAACGGACTTGTTGACGCATTGATCGTACTTACACCACGGATAAGAACGCGGATATCAGCACCCGGCTGTCCTGAGTTAGAGAAAATATTTACACCGGAAGCCTTACCTTTCAAACCATCCAATGCACTAAAAGACTGAGCTTTAAGGATATCAGAACCCTTTGTACTGGCAATAGAACCCGTTACATCGGACTTACGCATAGTACCATAACCAACTACAACGACTTCATCCAAAGCCTGAGTATCTTCCACTAACTCTACATTAATTGAAGATTGGTTTCCAACTGTAATTTCCTTAGTTAAATAACCGATATAAGAAATCTGCAATACAGCGCCAGTCGGAACACCTTCTATTGAATAATTACCATCAATATCTGTAGTTGAACCGTTTGTTGTTCCTTTTACAATAACGTTTGCACCAATAATAGGCTCTCCGTTCATGTCTCTTACAACTCCCTTAACAAGCTTACCTTGTTGAACAACCGGAGAAGCATTTTTTGTTAAAACGATATAATCGTTTTCAAAAGCAAACTTAACGTTGGAATTTCCAAACGCTTCATTCAAATATTGAGAAACTGTTTTGTTTCCAGATTTTACAGCTAGCGTTTCGTTAGTATTGACTTCATTTTTACTATAAACAAACAAATAATCTGTCTGTTTTTCTACTTGATCGATAAAATCACCGATCGTAATCCCATTCCCGTTAATATTGACCTTCGCATTCTGCGAGCTTGTTGGAGCTGCAAATGTCGAAAAAGCACAAGCGGAAAGAAGAAAGGTTGAAATTTTCATGACATCTAGAAATTTCGATTCTTTTTTCATAACTTTACCTCGTTAATTTCGTTAATACATTAATAATGTGTGAATTTTGTGTTAGCGCCGACCGGAGAGTGCTGCAACACTTTCCGGTCCTTTTTGTTAGGACCTCTTTTTTATATCATAGGCAATAATAAGATTTATAGGTTATACATATTTATATCACTTACTAATTATTACCGTATTGTTATTTTATTGTGTTCTTCATCTTTTACATAAGAGAAATATTTTACCTTCCGCAAAGTATGAAGGACATTTTCAACGCCATCTCTTTGACGGAACTTTCCACTAAATTTATATGCATTCAAATTAGAATTTTTCACTTCTATATTTATATCATAATACAATTCCAACTTATTGATAATCTCGGCAAAAGAGACATCGTCAAATGAATAAATGCCATCTCTCCATAAAAGGAAATCCATACTATCAAAATTCCGCTTGATAAGCTTGTTTCCAACCAAATCAACACGTTCATTCGGCTTTAATGAAACAGCATGTTCTTCATCTTTCGACTGATAAATCTTAACAGATCCTTCAACTAAAGACGTATTGAACTCTTTACGCCCTTTATATGCAAATACATTAAACTTCGTTCCTAATACTTTTATATCCAAATCTTCAGTCGAAACGATAAATGGCTTTTTAGCATCATGAGCCACTTCAAAAAAAGCTTCTCCATTCAGCTCCACCTTACGCTCCCCGTTTTCAAATCTATTCGGATATTTTAGAACAGAACGGGCATTTAACCATACTGTAGTTCCATCATGCAATCTTACCATAGCCCGTTGACCGGACGGAGTAATAAATTCTTCATATGTAACAGGAGACACGTTCTGTATTTTTTCCGGCTGCATCAACATCCATGTCGAAAATATAGCAATACAAATTGAAGCTGCATATCCAAGAATATGTATATATGGTATCCTAAATGTTTTCTTTATACGTGTCTGCTTAAAAACAGACAGTTGATTCAAACCTTCAATAGTATCTCCCTTTTGAGGTAAACAAGATGTCAATGCACGCAAATTCTGAGCAGCCACGAATTCTTTCCTTAAATCCGCATCTGTATCCATCATGGAGAACAACAGTTTTTTTTCTTCTTCTGTTAATTCTCCGTTAAAATATCTTACTATTAATTGGTGCATTCTTTTCGCTTTTGTAGAATAGAGCGATTTAAGATTTATTTACCACTAAAAGGGTATTTAAAATAAATATTATTTAACATTTATATGATAAATAACAGGGGAAGATAGTCTTTCAATTCAGCCCTGAGCTTCTTCAGAGCAATTGTCATCTGATTTTCGACAGTATTCACGGATAAATGGAGTTCTTCCGCTATTTCGCGATACTTCTTTCCATCTAAACGACTTTTAATAAAAATTTCACGACATCGTTCCGGTAATTTATCAATTGCTGATGAAAATAATCGCTCTAAATCTTCATCTGTATTAAAAGTATAGTTAAATTGCTCTAATGCAATTAACTTAGCACTTAACTCTTGTTTGTAGTCTTCTACTACTATTTGATGTCGTAAAAAATCCAGACAACGATTTTTCACTAAAGAAAAAAGATAAGAGAGCAAGCTCACTTGCACATCTAAGACCGTCCTTTTTTCCCATAACATTAAGAAAACATCTTGCACGATATTTTCAGCATCCTCATCTGAAAGAACATATTCTTTTGCAAAACGGTGCATACGGGAAAAATACATGACATAGATTTTGTCAAAATCGGTCTGAATATCAACATTGTTATAACCAAGATCTCCCATTACCATTCCTACTTGATATTTAACATGAGTTCAGATAGAACTAATCCTTTTCACACTACAAATATAGAAAAATTTCCCAATAAACTAAAAACTAACTAAAACACATTACTATTTCTGTTCGTACATATGCCTCATTATTCCATATTTGAGGCACAAATATAGCATCCCTGACTGATTGTTATGCTTTTTTTAACATATAACTATCAGTAGGGATGCTATATTTATGAGAACATCGTCCAAATTTATCTTAGTTCTATCTGAACTCTGTCCTATTTTCCTTTTTTTTAAAAAATATCTACCAGGATAATTTTATAAATTTATTTTCCCACGGTGCAAATGCTAATGAAGAATTAGAAGAAACCGGCTCACCCACCACATCACAAACTACTATTTTCTTAAAGTTTACCTTATCTGAAGTAACAGCAAATTGGCAAGACTTTCCTCCTATTTCACGAAGTTGAAGCATAACTGCATTTTCACCTTCTACAGGCTTCATATTCACTAATAAAATATTCTCCGAAACAATATTAAAAATAGAAGCAGGTTGTACAATAGCAGTTTCCTTGTTACCAGCCGGTAGTACACGAGTAAGGAATGGGATTCTATTCTCCCAGGCAAACTTAGTTGCATACTCAATCGAATTATCTTTTGATGAATTAATGAAATAACTCCATTGTAATTCTCCCATTTGATCTGCATTAAAGTTGGTTACCCAATAATTATTCATAGGCCATGAATACATGTTTGTCGATTGGGGAACTGCACCCGCTTTATAACGTCCGGTATTAATCGCACCAAACTGCATCAAAGGGATTTCCTGGCTACCCATCACAACCTGTGACTCACTATTTCGTGCCGTTGCAAAGTTCTGTACGGTATACCAATCATTAGACGAACCTGGAATCTGATCTACACCAGCTTCTATTGTTCCGCCCGGTACATCTAAATGGATCTTTCCTTTTTCCACTTCGAATGGGAAAGATATGTAGACTGCTTCCGGATCTGTTACAGCTTTCTTGCGTAAACGATAAACGACTTCTATTTTCTTAGCAACATTAAACACACGAAATTCAACCATCAAATTATTCGGTTCACGGCCGGCAACAGTTTCTCCACGGAAACGATAAGTATCCCAAATAGGACCTTGCTCATATCGTTCAAAACGAATCTTTTCCGGACGGCGACGTAAGAACTGAGGAGCCCGATATTGTTCCATCGGATGGCGGCTATCGATGATCTCATAAATAAATTCCCCCATCTCCCACTCCGCATTCGGAGTTGTCAACTGTTTATTCAATTCTTTATCGAATAATTTACTAATCGTACCTTTCCTGATATTAAAATCTATGGCATACCAAGGATTTTCCACATGTGTTTGCTCCAATGCCGGAAGAGTTTTCATTTCCGGACGTGGAGAATTCTTTACCTTTATATAATATTGAGCATATCCTAATGCCGGTACATCTTTTACATACAAACTCCAATAAGTTCCGTCCGAACGATTTTCTCCTGCTTGTGCAGGTATCACATTACCTTGTGCATCGACTATTTCAAAATCTTTATCCAAAGGTAAAATCTGATGGTCGATATAAGCTTTTGCTATGCCGCTATAACTCCAATTCAAGGTATTGAATACAGCAATTGAGGGTACATTACTTTTAGGAACGAACGATTGAAGGATACCCAATGTTGCCTCCCCTAACAATCCGGAGTGGCGGTAAGCTTCCCAGGCATATGACTGCTTTAAAGAACGTTGTTCCCAAGTTTCCAATCCATAGGGATTGCGAACGCTTTCACTATGGCCGAATGTATGTTCATCGTAAAACAATAATGCTTTATTAATATTGTCAATTTGCTCATTGATATTCACAGGCAACTTTGCTCCCATCATTTTTGCGAAAGAAAGTCCTGCCTGATTGGAAATAATATCAGAATGAGTCACACGTGAAATTGCAGCTTCGCGGGCACCAGAGGCAAAACCGTCTGTCCACCAATCAGGCCATGCGCCACGGATTGTCTGTATCTGGTCTGCGTACTGAGTTTCTACTGTTTTAAAGAACTCACTGGCTACAGCCGTACGTAATTTCGGCCATTCATATTTATCGTTCCATTTCTTCAGCATCTCACAGCTCTTCGTTGATGGAGGTGCATTGTCTGTAAAATATCCGGAATGTTGTGCTGCGAGAATATCATACGGATAGTTTTTTGCCTGCATTTGGTCCAAATAAGCCAATACCCGTTCTTCGAACTGCTCAAAATTATCTGTATGTATACCGAAAAAGTTTCCCTGATTATAATGTTCGGCACGATAGGTCAAAACTTTCTTACCGGAAGGAGACTCCCACCAAAAGACAGTCGGTTTATCAAAACAGATCAATGCGCGGTGACCATGTGTTCCCATATTGACATATTTTACTCCCGCATCCGCAAAATACTCACTAAAGCACCAACCGATACCATTCACATCATCTTGCATGGCAAGTTCGGCACGCATTCCATTTTCCCTGAACTGTTTTAATGGATATAAGGAAGCAGCAAGCGTTTGCTCGTCGGGTAACTCATCAAAATTCAGATACATGGTTGCCAACTCTATACGTCCCTCTTTCACCCGCTGTTTCAAACGGGCAATCTGTTCGGCAGGACGGCATTTCAGATATTCGCTAACCGCCCAGGAAATTTCGCAAGTCCAACGAAACTTGGCAAAATCCGGATAATTATCCGTTGCATCGCAATAATCCAGTGCATAATCGATATAACGAAGATGCTCCGCCAATATTTCCATTTGCGAACGGGTATATCCTATATCCGTATGTGTATGCTGAACCATATTCATCTGCCAGTGACGGGCAGGCTCTACTGTTACAGAAGAAGTTTCCTTCTCCTTTCCTAACGTAAACACTAATGGTATTTCTCTCGCAGACTGAACCTGCGGTATTTCAAAAACCAGCACATTATCCCCGGGAACCAGTTTTACTTTCCGGTTTTGCCCATCAAACTGAACCATAGCCATTGCCGGCTCGCCTTCATGTTTAACGGATATTTCTACCTTCTGTGTCAATCCTCCTTTCGATTTATAGACAGCAGGCAACGTTCGGACTTTAACTCCCGAAAAATCAGGAGAAGCCTGAATAGCAAATACACTTGCCATGATTGCCATTCCAACTAATAACAAACCTCGTTTTCTCATTTTATTGTGTTTTTAATGATATGAAACCTATATAAAACATGCACACTAACAGGAGTAGCAAACCAGCAACCTGACCGAAAGCATCTGCAAGACCTCCCATGCAGGGAGTAATCAACGCTCCCCCCGATACCCCCATAATCATCAGGGCTGAAACTTCGTTAGACTGTTCCGGCTTATGCTCCAATGCAAATGAAAACAGGATAGAAAAGACATTTGAGCAAGCTAACCCCACAACCACAATCATTGCGCCCATCATCCACAATACATCCGAAACTAGCAATCCTATAAAAGCGATAATCGCCAACAACATGCTTATCCGCAAGAACGGGCGAGCCGGCAACTTTGCCAATAAGATAGCCCCCAGAAAAGAACCGCCTGTACGGGCAGCAAAATACAGACTTGTCCCCAACCCTGCTTCATGCAACGGTATATTCACCTTTTCCATCAACAATTTAGGGATAGTCGTATTCAATCCTACATCTATACCCACAATACACAAAATACCTAAAAACAGCATCAATATTTTTGTGTCTTTAAATAAAGACAAGGTCGATGCAAAAGAGGCATCAGACTCTTCCCTCCGTTCGTCTTTCGGGATAGCTATCACCAACCATAAAATGGATAATAACGAGGTCAAGGAATAGACAATAAAGATCAGTTTCCAATCTCCCCAGAAAGAAGAAGCTACACCTGCAATAATCGGACCTAAAAAAGATGAAATCGCCTTAATAAATTGTCCTAACGTCAGAACACTTGTCACTTTCCCCGGATTGACCACCTGAGCCACCATCGGGTTCAAAGAAACTTGCAAAATTGTATTGCCTATGCCAAGTAATGCAAAGGCAAGCAAAATACAAATGAAATCATAGAATAACAGGGGTATCAGCATGGCCACTGCGGTAATGGCAAAAGCAATTACCACAGTTTTCCTCCGACCATGCCGCCCCATCCAAATACCGGTCGGAATTGAGAATAAGGCAAACCAAAGAAATACCATCATAGGCAGTAAGTTTGCCAACGTATCTGACAAGCCGAAATCCATTTTCACATAGTTTGTAGCAATTCCCACAACATCTACAAACCCCATGATAAAAAAACCGAATAAAATAGGGAAAATAGCGGAACCGGATTTCGTATATTGATTCAATTGAGCTTCCATAATGCAGATTTAGTTATTTGTATATACATCTCTCGGCTGGCTGCCCATTTCCATTATCAAATGTCCTCCCTTGATAATTTCATCAAACGGAATATGGGTATCTGTCCAGACTTTACCATTCAGGTTCATTGATTGTATATAATCATTTTGCAGATTGTTATTCTTTGTTTCAATCACAAATTCTTTTCCCTGATAGTATCGGTTATTCAAGGAAACCGTAATCTTGTCAAACAATGGACTGCCTAACGCAAAACCAGGTTGTTCATCAGTCAATCCCTTTATATCAAATAATCCCATAGAGGCTATAACATACCAGGCACCAAGCTGTCCCTGGTCTTCATCTTGTCCGTACCCATATCCATGAATGCCATCTATACCATAAAACTCATTCAGTATGGCACGCACCCATTTCTGTGTCAAAGACGGACGCCCTGCTTCATTAAACATCCATGAAATATGCAAACAAGGCTGGTTGCCATGGTTATACAAAGTCTGCAAGCCGGCAAAAGCTCCAACTTCCTTTCCTCCGCTAAAAATAAGCTTCCGTGATACGGTAAAGATACTATCCAACCGTTGGTTGAAAACATCGATTCCGACTTTCCCTGCCAATCCTTTTACATTATGGGGCACATAAAATGTATATTGCCAGGCATTACCTTCCTGAAATCCTCTCCAGACCTCCATCGGTTCAAACTTATCGATAAACGAACCGTCTTTCTTTTTAGGACGGACGAAATTTACGGACGGATCATAAATCCGTTCCCAACCTTTCGACAAATCCATCAAACGGTTATAATCTTCAGTCTTCCCCAATTGTTTAGCCCATTGAGCCAGCGCCCAGGCACTATAAGAGTATTCCAACGTATGGGAAGCAGAGAACATAAATGCTTCATGAGGACCGTCGCCATTTTCCAAATGAGGAACATAACCGTATTTTACAAATTCACGGGTATCTACTTTACCGGCACCTAACGGACGGTTTTCCCCATCCAGTTCATTTTTCAAGCAAGCCTCATATCCTTTCTTTATATCAAAATCCCGAATACCACATTGATAAGCTCCTGCAATAATTGTGCTCAACAAGTTTGTCCCGACTCCCGAAACATACCGGCTATTAGCGATACCGTCCGCCAGCCAACCGGCATCCTGATAAACCAATAAATGGCTGCTTACATAATCCGAATAGTATTCAGGATAAGCCAATGCCCAGAGTTGTGACAAATTCCATTGCGCTCCCCAGGCGGCATCCGTATTATATAAATTATGTACCGGTTTTCCATCCTGCAAAGGAATCTGTCCGACAGTACCGTCATGGCGCGGATAAGCCCCATTTATATCACTCGCAAGACCTCTTCCTAACAGCGCATGATATAAACCGGTATAAAACTTCACCTTATTTTCTTTCACCTGAGTTTCTACCCGGATACGCCCTAAATATTCTTCCCAAGTTTTATGAGAAAGTTCCAAAGCATCATCAAAAGATAGAGTTTCCGCTTCTGCATCCAGATTCAAACGCGCATTCTCCACAGAAGTATAAGACAAACCGACCTTAGCTGTTACGCTTTCTTCTTTTTCCGTCCGGAATGTCAAATATAAACCGGCACCTACTCCTGAAGTTTCTTTTCGGTCGGCCTGTATATTTTCTCCATTAAAGACACCATATTCAGAAGGTTCTTTATCCAGTACCGCAGAAAAATATAAAGGAACCGTTGCGCCCTTCTGATATTTCTTTACATATTCCGGTTCCGTGATTACCCAACCTTCAATCCGTCCATCCGGTTTGAGTTCCACACTGGCATCTTTTACGGCACCACTTTCTCCCTGACGGTTTCCTATATCAAAAAGAATATGGTTATCATTTCCTGCCGGAAATGTAAATCGTTGAAAAGCAACACGAGGCGTAGCTGTCAATTCCGCACGAATTGAATAGTCTTTTAGAAGAACAGAGTAATACCCTGCCGTTGCAATCTCATCCTTCCGGTCAAAGCGGGAACGGTAGCCTGTGCCGGCCGTATCCCCTACAGCTCCGGGAACGGTTTTCAGCGTGCCACAAGTCGGCATCAATACAATTCCACCTATCTGAAACTCATGCAGGCAAGGAAAACCTTCTATTGTATTATCCCGATAATCATATCCTGTAGCTTCCCAACCGGACTTATTTCCAATATGCCCATTCGTAGAAGGAGCCGGTTTAGCCATACCAAAAGGCATAGCGCCCGGAGTAAAATGGAACCAACGGCAATGTGCAGTTCCGATACGAGGCTCCACATACTGGCTTAATTCTTCAAGCGAGGTATTCTTTTCCGAAACAGAACAGGCTGTAATACCCAAAAGAAGAGAAAACAATAATCCTCCTGTTATTTTATGTATCATGGTATTTATATTCTTTATTTATTTTAAATGATTCAATGCATAAACATAGGCACCCATTGCAATAGAACGGCTTGCACCTTGCTTACTGACAGTCACGCCTATTCGTTTCATCGGATCATAATCCACTAAAGTATTACATCCGGGAACAGGTATTTTCAAAGCTTCACCTTTTGCAAAGCGGGCAAATTCTTCCTCATCATCCAGATTGAACGCTTTCATTTGTATACGTCCGAACCGGCTTCCATCCATCATACCGATTGTACTATTCAAATTAGCCAGCAAAGACGGAAGAATATATTTGGATGCCCCCGATAAACCGCCTCCTATAACAACGATACCATCAATCAGAGTAATTGCAGATGCTATCGCCTCTCCTGCCAGTTCTCCCATTTCTGCAAAAGAAGCAATTGCAGCTTCTTTGTTCCCCGGGCAAAGCCCTTCGGCGATATCGAATATTTCTTTGGGCGTTCTATCGGACAAGTCTCCGGATTGTTCTGCATACACCCGTTTCACGGCACGGATACTTACACTTTCTTCTACAATGTAATCCGGATATTTTCTATTCCGCAAGCACCAGACATCTCCCCCGGCACCATTATCACCGGATAAAAGTTCACCGTTAATCACAACTCCGGCACCAAAACCTGTGCCTAAAGTAACGCCTAAAAGATTTTTATACCGTTTCTTGCTCCCTGCCGTTTCCAATCGATGATTCAATTCCGGCAGTGCACCAGCCAGTGCTTCTCCGTAAGCAAATAAGTTCCCGTCATTATTGATAAAAACAGGTATGCCAAAGAGATTTTCAAGGAACGGGCCTAATGCCACACCTCCCCGGAAACAGGGAAAGTTAGGAAGATCCCCGATTATCCCTGCCTCATAATCGGCAGGTCCGGGGAAAGCGAAGCTAATAGCAACCGGTGGCTCAGACAAATGCTCCTGAACTATTTTAAATCCATTTGCCAAACTATCTAAACACAACTCCAAATTACAAGCTTTCGCCTGAAAAGTCACCGGTGCTACTATCTCTCTCCCTCCTTGGATAGCAGAAAATACAAAATTCGTACCTCCTGCATCTAATGTCATTACTATACGACTGTCATTTATATACATAGATTATGCCCTTTCTTCATTATTTATTGTCTGAACCGCACATATGCCTTGATCGTACCGCAATATTTGCCAACGGAAGAACCATAAGGACGGATCGTATACTGACCGACACATGCCGGAACAATAAACGTTTCTGCATAATGAACAACAAACGGTTTAAAAGCATTCGTAGGACTTTCCACAATCAGTTCGTCCCCTTTTATCACATTCAGGACATTTACTCCTCCGTCCGTATCATGGGGAACGATATCCGTAAACCAATGCCGGCGGGTTTCGATAAATTCATTTTCATGCAAACCTGTTTGTTCTTCACGCCATCCATCGCCTTCTGCTACCATTTCTACTTGGTTAATCAGGTGATGGCGAACAAAATCGGTCTGGCGCTCCCATTGGATTACGTGTGAACCATGCCCGATATTAATCGGACGAGGCAAGCCATCCAGCCCTAAACGTCCCCAGTCCCATAGTTTGAATGTGAAGATACTGGGAGTGGCGCTAATCTCTAATACCATGGCTCCCGCACCTGAACAGTGAATCGTTCCTGCCGGAATCAGATAATGGTCATGACGCTTGGCCGGCCACTTATTGATATATTTTTCCGTATCGAATGCTTTTCCGGTTTCCTGCGACTCATTTAGGGCAGCAATCATTTCTTCCGGATCGATTCCGGTCTTCAGTCCTAAATAGACAGTTGCATTTTCTTCCGCATCCAACAGGTAATAACTTTCATCCTGCGTATAATAAATACCGAACGTATCACGGATATATTGGGTAGTAGGATGCACTTGCAGGCTCAAATTGCCGCCCCCCATGGTATCCAGAAAATCGAAACGTATCGGAAAATCCTGCCCGAACCGTGCTTCAACCGGACCGCCTAACAATTCTCTTGTTTTATAAAACACCAGATTATTGGAAGGCATTTCAAACAGTTCACCCGATACTTTCAGGTAAAGGCTGTTTTCCTCCGGCACACAGTCAAAACACCAACCGAAGTTCTCCTGCTTTTTATCCAAATCGCAAACTTCTTTCATCCATTGTCCGCCCCATGGAGCCGGATCGAAGAATGGAACAACACGGAAAGGGCTATGGGCTGTTTTCTCCAATCCCTCTTTCAAGGTATCCCCGGTAATCATTTTAGGATGCTCCGGCTGATGGGTATCCAGCCAGTAATCCACTTTCGGCAACAACTTTTTCTTCAGTGCATCACAAACATTCCAATCGATAAAGTAACCACGTTTATAATGGAAAGAAGGAGCCTCATCTTTATTGTTTACCCCCAGCCCATTAATTTCTTTCCTACGCGAACGCATCTGGATTTCCCAACGGGCCATATCTGCGTACAATAGAACATCCGGATTCGCGACTATTTCTGCTGCTCCATGTCCATATATAATAATCCATCCTTGTGTCTGCTCTAACTTCTTTTGGCAGGCAGACACTTTTTCAGCATCTAAAAAATCCTTATACAAAAACGGAGCACGGAATCCGAACAGGCGGTCGTCTGTAAGGAAGGGATAAGTCATTGCACCTATTTCTTCCTGCGTTTTAAAAAGTTCTTCCGTATCAATAAACCCATCAGGCTGAAGAGCCTTCAGTTCACTTATCAACTCTTCATGGTGAACGCCCTGATAACATTCAACAACCCATATCTGGCGACCGGTACGTTTTGCATGTTCCTCTGCCAGCTTTTCCCGGATTGAACCCCATCCTTTCCAAAGCATACCCTCTACTGATGTAGCAGGTGCCTTATCGTAATTACTTTTTCTCATTCTGTTTATTTCGTCCTGATTTAACTATCCGAATTATCCTTCTGTATCATTCGATTTATTGAATGATATACATTCAACTCTTTGTTTGCAAAAATATTTCAATATTTCAGAAGGGTATAGTACATTTGTCCCGATTTACTTATACAATCTTACGATTTTAGAAGATGGCAAAGATTAAAGAGGGCTTTAAAGGTGAGCGGCTGATTTTCCTTCCGGAAGATTTGCTGGCAAGTTATCGGCTGGAGCCGTTAATCAGTAATTTATATGTACGCAAGATTGGATTTTTCCCCCGGGTCAAATACCATTTTGTTCAAAAAGATCAGGGTTGCGATTATGCAATGCTTATCTATTGTACCGAAGGAAAAGGTTGGTACCGTATTTTAGGGAAAGAATATGCAGTCGAAAAACATCAATATATTATCATCCCGCCGGGCATCCCCTATTCATTCGGGGCTGATGAAGAAGATCCATGGACAATCTACTGGTTACATTTCCAGGGGAAGTTGCGCGAGCAGTTCCTTCCATCCCACCCGATGCCCGTTTCCATCCTGCCTAACGAGTATTCCCGGCTGCAAGACCGGTTGCAATTATTTGAAGAGATATACAGCAGTTTTTCTATGGGGTACATTAAGGAATATATGATTTACTCCTCCATGTGCCTGTATATGTTCCTTGCTTCATTTATCTATCTGGAACAATTCCGGCATATTATGATTCCCAGCCAAAAGGAATATCCGTTCTCTTCGCGGGTAATCCACTATATGCGCGAGAATATCCAGCAGAATCTGACTTTAGGGCAGCTTGCTTCCTATTTCAAATACTCGCCCTCCCATTTCTCCATGCTCTTCCAGAAAGAGACAGGTGTTTCTCCCATGGGTTACTTTATCCGCCTGAAGATACAGAAGGCATGCGAATACATCGAGCTTACTCCCTTAAAGTTAAACGAAATATCCATCAAGTTAGGATTTGAAGAACCGGCCTACTTCTCCCGCATGTTCACTAAAATCATGGGAATATCCCCATCTGCCTACCGCAAGAAGGAAGCGGAAGTTTGATTCATAAAAAAGGCAGCCTAAACCTATTAAGCTGCCTTCCATGAATTATCCCTGACCGGTTACAGGGTATATCTATTATCAAATAAATTCATTTACGGATGATACGATACTACCGTCAAACAGATTGATAACGCGGTGTGCAAAGCTGGCATCATGTTTGGAGTGGGTTACCATTACGATAGTAGTCCCTTCCTTATTCAACTCGGTAAGCAACTGCATTACTTCAGCTCCATTCTTGGAATCCAAATTACCCGTAGGCTCATCGGCGAGGATAATCTTCGGATTCGATACGACAGCACGGGCTATCGCCACACGCTGTTGCTGACCGCCGGATAACTGCTGGGGAAAATGCTGGGCACGATGGCTGATGTTCATTCGTTTCAGGATATCATTCACCATCTGTTTGCGCTCGGCTGCTTTCACCTTCAGATAAGTAAGTGGCAATTCTACGTTTTCAAATACATTCAATTCGTCTATCAGGTTGAAACTCTGGAATACGAAACCGATATTCCCTTTACGTACCTGGGTACGTTCCTTTTCTTTTAAATGTCCTACTTCCTTATCCGCCAGATAATAATTACCGGAGGTCGGATTATCCAACAAGCCTAAAATATTCAATAAGGTAGACTTTCCGCAACCGGAAGGGCCCATGATAGCCACAAATTCGCCATCTTTTACTTCCAGAGAGACATTATTCAACGCGATTGTTTCTACTTCTTCCGTACGGAAAAACTTACTTAAACCTTCAATCTTAATCATGACTGTATGCTTTTAATTTATATTATTCGTTCTTTATATTATTGACAGGATTCTCATTGGCCACATGCCAGTTCTGGTAAGTAACGGTCAGCACGGTTATAATACCCACCACAACAAAGGCCAACAAATAGACCCAAAAATACATCGGCGTCCGATAAGCAAAGTTTTCCAGCCATTTGCTCACCGCATACCATCCTACAGGAGCTGCCAATATAAAGCAGATAACCAAAATACGGAAATAAGATTTATTGAACATATATAAGATTTCCGAAATGGTAGAACCTAAAATCTTACGTACTGCTATCTCTTTTCTACGGTATTCACTTTCAAATACAACTAATCCGAAAACTCCCACTATCGAAATAAATATGGCAACAAGGCTGAAAAGAGTAATCAGGTAACTTGTTTTAAGCTCTTTGTCATACGTCTGTTGCAATACTTCATCATAGAAACGCACACTGAAAGGATATTCGGAATCGAACTTCCGCAAAGACTCCTGAATATGGTCCATCGCGGCATGCATATTACTACTTCCTTTTACCTTGATATAAGCAACATTGAAGTAATTTGTATTTTCCCGTCCCCAGTAATATTTACCCCATACATAGAATGCCATGGGAGACACTTCCATACGGAAGGAAGCAAACTTCACATCCGGCATAAACCCAATAATCTCACCATCCCCTATTCGGTCGTTCAACTGCAAATCATATTGGGAGTGCGCTTTTTCATTAAATATATACGAACCGGTATCCTTCAATTCATCTTCTTCACGGAAATCGCGTCCGCCGGTTACTTCAATACCCATTACTTTCAGGAATGTGGAGGAAACGGGTATACATTGGAAATTAACAGATTCATCTTTATAGTCGCGCCCCCATCCCATATAATGGTCGCCACTGGATAACAATGATTCGGAGAAAGTTACATCCTCGATACCGGAAAAAGATTTCACCTGATTGACAAAAGCCTTCTGGCTCTTATTGATATTGCCATTCAATCCTACGGTTATTATCACATCTTTATCATATCCCAACGGGGTGTTTTGCATATAATAATTTTGCAAATACATAAAAAGAGCACCTATTATCAGAATGAAAGAGGCTACAAACTGGACACCAATCAACACACTTCTCATCTGCCGTCCTTTGGGAGAAAGTCCGAAACTTCCTTTCAGCACCAGAGCCGGTGGGAAAGATGTTATATAAGATGCCGGATACGTTCCAGCCAGAAGCCCAACAAGAATAGACACTCCGGCCGTACTTATAAGAATATTCCGTTGTACGGAAAACGACATATCTGCATCCACCAACGAAGCAACCGGCCCCTCACTCAACAAGGACAGTATAACCAACCCCAACAGATAAGCGACAATACTTATTCCGACAGCTTCTGCCAGCAATGAACCACGCAACATCCTGTCCGAACTCCCCAGCACTTTTTGCGTATTTATACTTTTAATGCGCATCGGAGTAAGTGCCGTACTGAAATTCGTAAAATTAATACCAGCAATAAGCAAAATAACAAAAGCTATGGAAATCAATACCATTAGCGTCTGAGAGCTGGCTTTCGGAAGATTATCAAAATCGACATTCTTCGAGAAGTGAAGATCCAATAAAGAAGTCAATCGTATCCCCTGACCGTCTTTATCCCATTCAAAGTCTTCGCCAAATACAGATTTGGCATCAAAGTTCTTCTTGAAATTATCGATAACGGTTTCCAGGTTAGACGGATCATCCAACCGGATAAAGAAGAAATAATTCTGATTATTCCAGGAATCATAATTTTCCTTCGGAGGAATTGCATAATAAATAACATTCTGCAAAGACGAATTGCGGGGAAAGTCTTTATAGATACCTTTCACTATCTTCGCATCTTCTTGCAGATTGGACGAAAGCAACTGTTTATTCATCGCCGGCTCATTCCCAAAAAGTTTCTTTGCCATGCTTTCCGGAATAAGAACGGCATTCGGCTCTTCCAATGCCTGTTCGGAACCTTCTATAAAGTCAAAATGAAAAACTTTCGTCAGCTCCGGCAAGACAGGCCAGCAGGCTTCCTTATAACCGACTTTTGAACCTTCGCGTTCTACAAAGAAAAAGTTATTCTGCTGCCACGAAGCTGTAATAGCTCCTGCTTCAATATGTGGTGACGATTCAGTAAATGCCCGTGCAAAAGGACGACTGACAACAGCCTGTGAACCTTTACCATGAACAAATTCCAGACGATAAATGGATGATGCATTCTGTGTACTGCTATCAAACGTATAATCATAATTTACCTGCATCATGATTATCATAAAAGCCACATAAGCGATGCTCAATCCCAATACATTCAGGAGCGAAGCTGTTTTAAAGCGACGGAGCACACTCAAGAAGTTCCGTAAGACTGTTTTCATATCGATTCATCATTTATTTAACAAAAGCAAAAAATATGCCAAACAATAAAAAACACTGTTTATCAACACGATATAAAAACCATAGCTTACAAACAGTGTCTAATTATTTGACAAGAGTGTCAATTTTCTTTACACTCCCGGTACTATAATATGATCAATATCCTTCTTCAAGCTACTCCGATTTTATATTTTCTACCGGATTCTCACTTGCCACACACCAATTCTGATACGTTACCGTAGCGGCTGTTATCATTCCTACAATCAAAAACGCAAGAGGAAATACCCACCAATACATCGGAGTACGGTAAGCAAAGTTTTCCAACCAACGTGAAACCCCATACCATGCCACCGGAGCACCTAAAACAAAACAAATCATAAGTATAGTCAGATATCCCCGGTTAAACATCAGCAAAACTTCGCGGATAGTGGAACCCAGTACCTTACGGATAGCAATCTCCTTCCGGCGGTATTCGCTCTCGAATACAACCAGGCCGAATACTCCTACTATAGAAATAAATATGGCGACAAGGCTGAATAAAGTTATCAGCATACTTATTTTCATTTCTTTTTCATAAGTCTGTTGCAGGATTTCATCATAAAAACGTACAGTAAACGGATATTCAGAATCCAATTTTGTCAAAGAAGCGTTTACATGTTCCATTGCCGCCTGCAAATTGGTTCCGGCTTTCACCTTGATATATGCTATATTATAATAGAAGCCATCTCCCTTATATCCCCAAAACGCTTTTTCCCACTGATTTTTTCCGCATAGGTAAAATGCCATAGGGGAAACTTCCTGGCGCAAAGATGCAAATTTAATATCCGGGATAAAACCAATTATTTCACCGTCAGCCAACTTTTCATTCAGTTCCAACCCATATTCGGCACGAGCTTTTTCATTGAATATGAAACATCCACTGTCTTTCAGGTCATCTTCCGGACGGAAACCGCGTCCTTCCCGTACTTGAATACCCATCACCTCCAAAAAAGAAGAGGATACGGGGAGACATTCGAAACGGATTTGCTTATCCTTATAATCGCGGGCCCAGTTTGTATACTGGTCCTGGCTCGATATGGCAAACTGTGAAAAGGTAACATCCTCTATCCCTGAAAAGGTTTTCAACTGATTTACAAAAGCATTGCTGTTCTCATTGATTGTAGTGTTTAACTCGGCAACAATCATTTGGTCCCTGTCATATCCGACAGGAGCATGTTGTACAAAGTAATTCTGCAAAAACATAAATGACGCACTGATAATGAGAATAAATGAAGCGATGTACTGGATTCCCACCAACACATTTCTCATACGGCGTCCGGAAAGTGAAAGCCCGAAACTCCCTTTCAGAACCAATGCCGGAGGAAAAGATGTGATATAAAAAGAAGGATACAAACCGGCAAGCAATCCAACTGCAACTGCAATCAGGGCTGTTCCTCCAATAATGAACGGATGTGTTCCTATAGACCAGTTGCCATCCACCAATGAAGCAATTTGTGTCTGTCCTATCATAATCAACACCCAAAGCGATATGAGATAGGCAATGAAACTGGTGCCAATCGCCTCTACCAATAATCCGGTACGCAAGACTTTATCTGAGCTTCCGAGTACCTTTTGTGTATTGATACTTTTGATACGCATCGGTGTCAACGCCGTACTGAAATTAGTAAAATTGATACCTGCAATAATCAGAATAATGATGGCGATGGAACATAGGATAAATACAGTCTGCCGGTTGGCTTTCGGAACCATGTCGTACTCTACATTTTTCAGAAAGTGTATTTCCGGCAATGAAGTCATTTGCAACACCAGTGTATCCAATCCCATACTATTTGCAAAATAGGTTTTAGCATCGAAATTTTCCACAAAATTAGCCAGTACATCCTTCTTATTTTCAGGACTATCCAAACGGACAAAAAACTCATAATTCCAAGCGCCCCTATCATTATAATCTACCTTTTCATCAATCACAGCATAGATTACATTTGCCAGTAACGTATTTTCCGGAAAATCCTTATATACGCCTTTTACCTGTAATGGGGATTTTCCCTGCTTATCCGTTAGAAGCTGTTTTCCGATGGCAGAACCATTGCCGAAGAGCTTATGTGCCATGCTTTCGGGCAGGATGACGCTGTTCGGTTCCTCTAATGCCTGGCTGTTTCCTTCCACCATATCGAAAGTAAACACATCCAATATGCTGGAAGATACGGTCCGGATATCTTCCTTATATCCTGTTTTTTGCCCGTCATGTTCAATGGAGAAGAAACGGTTTTCATTCATTCCAAATAGAATACAACCGCTTTTGATATGTGGAGACGACTCCGTAAACAAACGGGCAAACGGACGACTGTTGACAGCGACAAAGCTATCCCCCATTTTCGGATCTATGCGAAAGATAGAATTTGCATTCGGATGGAAGGTATCAAAAGACAGGTCGTAGTTCACCTGCATCATGATCATCATAAAGGCGACATAGGCCACACTCAATCCTAATACATTCAGCAAAGCGGCCGTTTTAAAACGGCGAAGTACGCTCAAGAAGTTCCGTAGCACTGTTTTCATATCGATATTCATTATTTATCCAACACAAGCAAAATATATGCCAAATAAAAAAAGACACTGATTATTAGAATAGTAGTAAAACTATTCCAGATAATCAGTGTCCAATTATTTGACAAGGGTGTCTATTTTCTTTACAGCCCTTCTTTATCCTGTTTTCAAAACATAGGTGTTTTGCATTCAAAGCATATATGTTTTAAAATCAAAACACCTATGTTTTGAAAACGGTCTTATTTAGTTGTCTTGGCAGACAGTTTTTCAAGGAAATATACGATAGCAAAACCCAGTACCATCAAACCGACAGCTTCGCCAACCAGATGGTCCGGCATACTGTTTACTTCAATCAGAGGTTTCTCTACACCGTGGCTATCAAAATACGTTTCCACTACGGTTTTCCAGGGCCATACCTTATTCAGTGAACCCAGCATAAAACCGGCCAGTACGGCAATCGTTATATCATGGAAACGGCGTAATGCGAATGATAATACCCGCGAAAAGCTGGTTATACCGATTGCCGCTCCACAAATGAATACCAAGATTATCTTTATATTAAAGGTCTTTACTGCCTCCATGATATAAAAATACTTGCCCAACAATACCAGAATAAAGCTACCTGAAATCCCCGGCAGAATCATAGCACATATGGCTATCGCTCCGCAGAGGAATATAAAAAACAAGTTCGATGGAGTCTCGGCAGGAGTTGCCACCGTTATATAAAAAGCGACAACAGCCCCTATTATAAAACTTAAAATAGTTTTCCAATCCCACTTCTTAATATCTTTCGAAACAAACCAGGTAGAAGCAAGCACCAAGCCAAAGAAAAAAGACCATACCAGCACCGGATGGTCAGTCAGCAACCAAGTAATCAGTTTCGCCAACGAAAAAATACTGATTGCAATTCCTCCAACGATAGAAAACAGGAAATTTGCATTAATCGCTTTCCAGAAAGCGGCAATCTTTCCGGTAAAAAGCATCTTCAGGCTGGCGGCATTAATACTTTTGATTGAATCGATTAATTCTTCATAGATACCTACAATAAAGGCAATTGTTCCTCCTGATACACCCGGTACGACATCGGCGGCTCCCATGCCCATACCCTTTAATACCAAAAGACCATACTCTTTCAGACTTCTGTTCATTTTTAATTCTTGTTATCTTTGTTTTTAAGAAATTCCGACGCAAGCTCTTCCGGCGGTATCTGTTTACCCAGCATATCTCTTTTTAACATATCCACATCCGCACCCGCTTCTTTTAAATATTGCATTATTTCTTCAGGAGTCGTTTTCCGATAATGCTCTCCAAAATGCTTCATATCGCCTTTCATCAGATAGGCCATTGCCATATTCAAATGCAGGTACGGCATACCCGGATTGGTTTTCAATATTTTGTTGTAACATTTCAAAGCCCGTTCCGCATCTCCCTGCATATAGAGATATTTCCCAGCCTGCATAAGCCCATCCAGATCTTCAGACTGAGTATCCTCCGCCTTATCTATCGCATCGAACAGACGGTTGGTCAGTTCTTCGGCACGGCTCTCTCCATTTTCGTCCAGGCTGGATATAGCCATCAATGAAAGTATACGGACATTATCGGGAAACAGTTTGTAGGCTTCTTCAAGCATCCGGGAACCTTCTTCCTCCCGGTCTGTTTCGGCACAACAACGGATAAAACTCAGGTACGTGCTGGCATCTTCTTTATCTCCGCGTTTATCAATCAGTTCTTTCAGGATACCATACGCTTTTTCAAACTCATCCAGCTTTATATAACATTCCGCCAACAAAGGAGCGGCACGCAGCCGGGAATCCTCGTCTACTACAATTTCATTATATAATTCGATTGCCTTTTCATAATTTTCATTCATATACAGGCAATACGCTTTCAGTGTCTTCAACTCGTCATCCGAATCGTCGCAGGTAAGTGCGAAGTCAAAAGCCTCAATCGCTTTTTCATAATCGGCAGTCATGGAATACAAACGACCTAATGTAAACCAATAGTCATACGAATAAGGATTCTTATCAATCAGTTCGTTGCATATGCGGATTGCATGCTCGAAGTCGCCTTCCACTTCCAGATTATAACAAAGTTCATCTTTCAGGATCAGATTATCCGGGAAAAGCATCAAGCCCCGGTTAATATAATCGCGAGCTTCTTTTGTCATTTCCATATCCCCTAAAATAGGAGCGGTATATTCAAATATGACTTCCAGATACTCGCAATCTGCCGCTATCAATTGCTCCGTATACTCCACAACCTTATCGTAGGTATTCTGCATAACATAGCATTCAAGGCGAAGCATGTCCAATTCCTGATTACCTTTCTCTGCAATGGAGTCGATTAAAGTAAGCGCACTCTCATAATCCTCATTATATACATATGATTTACACTGCCTTATTTGCAGGTCCGGATTGCCGGGATGGAGCCTAAGCCCAAGTGCCAGGACTCCATCATAATAAGTAAAATCGTCAGATTCTTCAAAACTATCCAACAGTATATCAATTTCATCGGCATCAAAATAGGCATCATGCCCACTTTCGCGTCCGGACAGATAACGTTGCAACAGACGAGAAATCTCTTCTTTCTTCATTTCAATAATTTACTGATTTTGATCAATTCGACGACTTGATCTTGCTCCAGGTATCTTTCAACGATACCGTACGGTTAAATACCAATTTATCAGGAGTTGAATCCTTGTCGACATTAAAATAGCCAATACGCTGGAACTGTAAATAATCGAGCGGTTTGGCATCTGCCAAATATTTTTCCACATAACAACCGGTCAATATATTCAATGAATCCGGATTGATAATTTCTTTCATTGCTTCCAATGGCGAACAGTTCTTGGCTTCACGGATGGCAGCCAATTCATCCCGCGGATTTTCTACTTTCCAAAGGCGGTCATATAAACGCACTTCAGCCGGCAAACAATGAGCGCAACTCAACCAGTGAAGCGTACCTTTTACTTTACGGTTGCTATCCGGCATACCGCTCTTGGTATTCGGATCGTATTCGCAATATACTTCAACAACATTACCGTTTTCGTCTTTCTTACAACCGGTACATTTTACGATATACGCATTTTTCAGACGAACTTCCTTACCCGGCGTCATACGGAAATATTTGCTTGGAGCATCTTCCATAAAGTCATCCCGTTCAATCCACAATTCACGGCTGAACTCTATGATATGAGTGCCTGCTGCCGTATCTTCCGGATTATTGACGGCTTCCATTTCTTCCACCTGCCCTTCCGGATAATTGGTAATGACAAGTTTCACCGGATCGAGCACTGCCGATACACGGGTTGCGCGTCCGTTCAAATCATCACGTACGGCACTTTCCAATAATGCGATATCATTCAGGGCATCATAGGTTGTATAACCAATCTTATCAATAAACTTATGGATAGATTCGGGTGAATAACCACGACGGCGGAATCCACAGAGAGTCGGCATACGAGGGTCGTCCCAGCCTTCCACCAGGTTTTCTTTTACCAAAGTCAGCAGATTGCGTTTGCTCATCAGTGTATAGCTTAGGTTCAATTTGTTGAACTCGGTCTGACGCGGACGGTTATCATCCAGATCTTTGCCTTCCTTCAGCCAATCGATAAACAAATCGTATAACGGGCGATGCACCACAAATTCCAAAGTACAGAGAGAATGGGTTACCCCTTCAAAGAAATCGCTCTGTCCATGCGCAAAGTCATACATCGGATAGGCTTTCCATGTATCTCCCGTACGATGGTGGGGAGTTTTAATCACCCGGTAGATAATCGGGTCGCGGAAATGCATATTCGGATTCGCCATATCAATCTTGGCACGAAGAACCATTTGCCCCTCTTCCACTTCACCACTGTTCATTTTTTTGAACAAAGCAAGGCTTTCTTCTATCGGACGGTCGCGGTAAGGACTGTTCGTACCCGGCTGTGTAGGCGTACCTTTCTGCTGGGCTATCAGTTCGGACGATTGTTCGTCTATATAAGCCTTTCCTTCTTCAATCAGACGGATAGCGAAATCCCAGAGTTGCTGGAAATAGTCGGATGCATAATATATATTGTTCCAGTGATAACCGAGCCATTCGATATCTTCCTTGATGGAATCCACATATTCCATATCTTCTTTTACAGGATTGGTATCATCGAAACGAAGGTTACAAATACCTTTATACTGTTCGGCAATTCCAAAATCCATGCAAATAGCCTTGGCATGTCCTATGTGCAGATATCCGTTTGGCTCCGGCGGGAAACGAGTCTGGATACGTCCTCCGTTTTTACCTTTAGCCAAATCATTCTCAACCATTGCTTCGATAAAATTCAGGCTTTTTTTGCCTTCTTCTTCGTTTGTTTTGATATCGCTCATACCTTAATTATATGTTGTTGTTTCTTTTAAGGAGACAAAGGTACGGATTTAATTGAAAATAAAAAGTGTTGCAAAAGTCGATTCTGCTAAATGCAAACGACTTTTTGCAACACCTTATCCATTTCCAAACAAAAATATCAATTACTTTTTACACTATTCACCGGATTTGCATTTGCAGCCCGCCAACTTTGGAAAAATACAGATACGAAAGATACTAAAAGACAGAATAATCCGGCGGCTATAAACATAAACGGATTCAGGCTTATCCGGTAGGAATAATCAGACAGCCACTGTTCCATAAAATACCAGCTTACCGGCGTTGCTATCAAAAATGCGATACCCACGTAATTCAGGAATGTACGTACCAAACGGATAAGTATAGCACGGTTGTCAGAACCAAACACTTTGCGGATAGCTACCTCTTGCGAACGTTGCTGGATAAAATAAGTAGAAATGGCAAGTAATCCCAACAAAGATATCAAAATCGCTATACAGGCAAAAATCGTAACAATCTTAACCAATCGAATCTGTGCTTCGAATGTTTCCTGTATCTGCTGGTCCAGATATTCACCTTCAAAATCAATCTTTGACACATCTTCAAAAACTTTACTTACTTCTTTATAAGCAGTATACGGATCACCCTGAACTTCCACCAATATATTCCACGGCCAGCTATTCGGTTTGCTGAAATCTTTAAAACGAAGCATTACCGGAGGAGTTTCCGAAGTTATATCCCGTAAATGGAAATCTTTAATCACGCCAAGAATAGGAACCGGATTATCACCTTTTAAATCAAAAGTCTGGGCATCTTCTGAAAGTTCCATGGCTTTAAACGCTTTTTCCGTCAGGTACCAACTCCACGTTTCGGAGGCGGACGCTACATGGTTATCCTTCTTAATTTCAAAACCGAACATTTTAAAAGTGGCACTATCCAGTACCAATTGTTGGAAACTAAGCGATTTGCCTTCGTATACACCCGTCAGATTATTCCCTCCGTTGAAAGGAGTTCCTTCCGAAAAACCAACGGACTTGACACAAGGCAACTGCCGTAACCGGTCGGTAGCCAGGCTTCTTTCATTGTCTGACCTGAACACATTGTAAGACACCAAAATATTATCCGTATTATATCCCAAAGGAGCTTTAATCATATGGTTGATTTGCATCCCCATCACCAAAGCGGCAACAAGTGTAGCAATAGTAATCGTATTCTGGAAGGTTATAAACCCTTTACTGAATATCATTTTAGTCTGGCGGCGGAAAGTGCCGCGCACCACATCGATGGGCTTGGATGCAGAAATCAACAAAGCCGGCAATAACCCCGAAAGGAATCCGATCAATAACAATAGTACGATAATGGCAATAATCCAAGCCGGAGTACAAATATCCAACAGGTCGATACGCGTATCCAACAAGTTATTGGCAGTAGGCAATGCGGCAATTGCAAATAATAAGCCGAGGATAAAGGAAAACAAAGTCATCAATGTCGACTCCATGATCAGCCGCATAAACAACTCCTTGCGGGAAGAACCTAACAAACGGCGGGTCGCCATCTCTTTAGCACGTTGTCCGGCTTGGGCCACTGTCAGGTTAATATAATTGAATACGGCAAATATCAGAATCAAAATACCTACCGACATCAAAACAAGCACAAAACGCTTATCCCCCTGTTTAAGGGAAGAATAATCATACGAAGAGAAATAAAGATCCTTCATCGGCACGATTTCCACATCCTTCCATACATCAATCTGGTACGGCCAGAAGAAAGTCTTGAAATAATCGTAAATATCCTTTGTCTTCGTACGTAAATCCGCTCCTTCATGCATCATTAAAAAAGCGGTTGTAGAGCCGGCATTTCCATAATTGGTCATCGACAAACTCCCATTAAACTCCTGGGCGCGCTCCAAACGGATTACCATGTCTTTATAAGGAATGATCGATTTACGGATATCAGCCATAACCCCTGTCACGATAACCGAAGTAGAATCGCTAATGCGTATACTTTTGCCTACCGGGTCTTCTATGCCGAACATCTTTTTAGCAAATGTTTCGGAGAGTACCGCACTATACCGATCTTTCAATACTTCGACCTTATTCCCTGCCAGTAATTTGAATGAAAAGAAATTGAAAAAAGTGGAATCGGCACAACAGGCTTCCGCTTTCAGTTTCTTATCACCATAATAAACCTGCAGGTCCGATATATTATTCAGAACGACAGGGCACACTTTTTCTATCTCCGGATAACGTTCCTGCAAACGATAAGCAATCGGTATTGCCACTGCAGTACCCTCACTGTGGGCTACAATGCAAATACGATCCCTGTCTGTCTGAAAATTATCCACAGATAATTCCTGCACAGTATACACGGATATCAATATTACGAACATCAAAGAAACAGACAGTCCGAATATATCGATCGCCGTATATGCTTTATTCTTTTTCAGGAACTTGAAAAATGATCTGATATTTAATAAATTGTTCATTTGTATATTCTTTTTTAATATATACCCTACTTTCACAAGCAAGATATATCAAAACACAATTGTATACTAAAAATTCAAAACTTGCTATTAAATAAACTCACTCACCGACGACACAACACTACCGTCGAACAGATTGATAACGCGGTGTGCGAAACTGGCGTCATGTTTGGAGTGAGTCACCATTACGATAGTGGTTCCCTCCTTATTCAGTTCGGTGAGTAACTGCATTACTTCGGCACCATTCTTGGAGTCCAAATTACCCGTAGGCTCATCGGCAAGGATTATCTTCGGATTCGATACGACTGCACGGGCTATCGCCACACGCTGCTGCTGACCGCCGGATAGCTGCTGCGGAAAATGCTGGGCACGATGGCTGATGTTCATTCGTTTCAATATATCATTCACCATCTGTTTGCGTTCGGCTGCTTTCACCTTCAAATAAGTAAGCGGCAATTCCACGTTTTCAAATACATTCAGTTCGTCTATCAGGTTGAAGCTCTGGAATACAAAGCCGATATTTCCTTTACGTACTTGGGTACGTTCTTTTTCTTTCAGATGGCCCACCTCTTTGTCTGCCAGATAATAATCACCGGAAGTCGGATTATCCAATAATCCTAAAATGTTCAATAAGGTAGACTTACCGCAACCGGAAGGGCCCATGATAGCGACAAACTCGCCATCTTTCACTTCCAAAGAAACATTATTCAACGCGATTGTTTCCACCTCTTCCGTACGGAAAAACTTACTTAAACCTTCAATCTTAATCATGACTGTATTTTTTATTTATTAAATATTCTTTTTTATAACTCTTTATTACAAATTCAAATTGTGTGCCAAAATACTAATTTATTAAAATACAACGTCTTACAATCATCACAAATACATATCACTGTCAAATAATTAGACAGTGGTGTATATTTATTTGACACTCGGCGGTTTAGCTATCTTTTACGTTTTCCACCGGATTCGTATTTGCGGCTCTCCAACTTTGTACAAAAACAGCTGCCAACGAGCTAATCAGGCAGAATAAACCCGAAACAACAAAAATCAGCGGATTAAGGTTAATCCTGTATGAATAGTCGGACAACCATATATTCATCAGATACCATATAACAGGAGTTGCAATGATAAAGGCAATCCCGACATAATTCAGGAAGGTAAATATCAATTTACGCAGAATACCGGCATTATCCGCTCCCATTACTTTACGGATTGCTATTTCCTGTGCGCGCTGGTGAATAAAGTAAGTAGACATAGCCAAAAGCCCAAGGAGGGAAATCAGTATGGCAATACAGGCAAAAACAATTACAATCGTTGCTAATCGCCGTTGCGCTTCGAAAGAATCCTGTATCTGCTGATCCATATATGTAGCCTCAAAGCCTACCCCGGAGACCCGTTCGTAAATAGAGCGGATTTCATCGTAAGCAGTAAACGGATTACCTGTAATCTCGATAACTATAGACCAGGGATATTTTACATCTTCCGTTTTATCTATCCGAAGCATAATCGGCTGGTCCTGGTTTGTGATATTTCCCCGTGGCTGGAAATTACGAATAATACCGGCAATAGGAGTCGGCTGGTCTCCCCACTTAAAAGACGGAGCATCTTCCGGCAATTCCATTTCCTTCATTGCTGTTTCCGACAGATACCAACCGGTATTTGTCAGATGATTCTCTCTCAATATCTTGAATCCAAGCATATTAAAAGTCGTGCTATCCATAATGAACTGCTGAAAACTAAGTGTCTTATCTTCATAAGTTCCGGTCATATTATTGCTACCGCTGAAAGGCATGCCTTTCGTCAGGCCTATGCGTTTCACAAAAGGTAATTTCCGGACTTCATCGAGTGCCGCCTCCCGTTCATTCGAAGTGAGGAAACTATTGGATGTTTCAAGCAAATTAGAAGTATTATACCCCAATGGCGCATGTATCAAATGATTAATTTGCAACACCATCACAATAGATGCGGCAACCATTCCTATCGTAATGATATTTTGAAAGGTAATAAAGCATTTGCTGAATACCATTTTGGTCTGCCGGCGGAAAGTACCGCGTACAACATCTATCGGTTTGGATGATGATATCAGTATCGCGGGCAACAGACCGGAAAGTGCACCTATCAGCAATATCAGAACCGCACCGGATATCATCCACTCCGGTTTATAAAGGTCTGCCAAAATGAGACGGGTCTGCAGCAAATCATTCGCATAAGGTAGAACTGCCACAGCCAGCAAAAATCCCAATACGAAAGAAATTACAGTCAGCAATGTAGATTCCATCATCAGCCGCATAAACAACTCTATGCGGGAAGAACCCAACAAACGGCGGGTCGCCATTTCTTTCGCACGTTGTCCGGCTTGGGCCACTGTCAGGTTGATATAATTGAAAACGGCAAAAATAAGTATCAAAATACCTACCGACATTAAAACGATAACGAAACGCCTGTCTCCCGAATTACCATTATTGCTTATATTTGAAAAGTATAACTCTTTCATGGGTGTAAGGGTTACTTCTTTCCATAAATCCATCTTATAAGGCCAGAAAATTTCTTTCAGATAATTTTTCACATCTTCCGACTTCGACCGTAAGTCCGCTCCTTCTTTCATCAGAAGAAACGGAGTGGTCGCCCCGGCATTATTATAAGAATTCATTCCCAGACTCGGATTAAATTCACCGGCTCCTTCTATTCTCAGTAACAAATCGGCATAAGGAATAATCGAATTACGGAAATCCTTCATAACTGCTGTAACCATTACGGAAGTAGAATCAGTAATACGGATACTTTTTCCTATAGGGTCGCCGCTTCCGAATAACTTTCGTGCAAAAGTTTCCGAAATAACCGCACTGTTACGGGCTTTCAATGCTTGTTCCCGGTCGCCACTCGCCAACTGGAAAGAAAATACTTGAAAAAAAGACGAATCGGCAAAACAAAGGTCTGCATCCAGTTTCTTATCATCCACCCGGACAATGGACTTATTGAAATTATTGGATATAACCGGACAAACTTTTTCTATTTCAGGATAGCGTTCCTGCAAACGATAGGCAACAGGCACACCGGAGACGGCATTCTCTTCATATCCCAAAACATATATCCTGTCCCGGTTTTCCTGAAAGTTATCTGTCGAAAACTCCTGAACCGTATATACGGCTATCAGGATAACGAACATCAACGAAACGGAAAGCCCGAATATATCGATTGCCGTATAGGCTTTGTTCTTGCTCAGAAACTTTAAAAAAGACCGGATACTAAATAGATTATTCATCATGCTCTTCTCCTAAATAAATTAATTATTCTTTACACTTTCCACCGGATTCGTATTTGCAGCTCTCCAACTCTGGAAGAACACCGTAATAAATGAAATCATAAAACAAAACAATCCGGCAGCCACATAAACCCAGGGTGACAGGGTAATCCGATAAGAATAAGCCGACAACCATCCACTCATAAAATGCCAGATAACCGGTATGGCAATGAAAAAGGCTATTGCCACATAAATCAGGAAGGCTTTCACCAAACGGATAAGTACCTGTGCATTTGTCGAACCGAATACCTTACGTATGGCTATCTCAGAAGAACGCTGCTGGATAAAATAGGTCGACATGGCCAGCAAGCCTAACAAGGAAATCAGAATAGCAATCACGGCAAAAATCATCACAATCTTCAACGTCTGCTGCTGGGCGGCAAACGATTCTTCAACCTGTTCATCCATAAACTTGCCGGTAAAACCCATTCTGGTAATTTTCTTATAAACAGCAGCCACTTCCTGACGGGCAGCATAAGGATCACCATTTATTTCGACCAGAATATTGCGGGGTTGTCCCAGTTCATCCCTGTTCTCATTCATAATAACAACAACCGGGCTATTCTTCTGCAATATATTGCGTAACTGAAAATCTTTCAGGATACCTCCTACGGGATAAGTTCCCCAACTTGAAAAATCAAATTCCGTGGCATTCTCTCTCAATTCCAAAGCCTTCATGGCCCCTTCGGTCAGATAATATTTAGAGGAGCCTGCAACATGGTTATCGCGCAGAAACTGAAATCCCAGAATATCGCAAAACGCTTTATTGCAACGGATTATCTGGAAACTAATTTCCTTATTGTCGTAATGGGCGGTATAATTCATTCCCATATTAAAAGGGGTACCCTGCCCTACTCCTACCTGATTAACGCAGGCTAACTGTTTCAACTCATTTATCAGCGTATAACAGGTTTGCTCGTCAGGCAATTCCGAGCCGCTTATATCGATAATATGAACGGTGTTGTAACCTAACGGAGCTTTTATCAAATACTTTACCTGCAAAAACATCGTAATGGAAGATGCAATCAAACAAATGGTAATCGTGTTCTGAAAAACAATAAAGAATTTGCTGAATACCATTTTCGTTTGCTTCCGGAAAGTACCCCGTACTACTTCTATCGGTTTCGCATTCGAGATAACAATAGCCGGCAACAACCCGGATATGAATCCTATCAAGGCTATCAGAAGTATTACGATTATTGCGTTCAGCGGGGTTATCATCCCGGCCAGGTCTATTTTCTTTTCAAGCAGATCGCTTGCGAAAGGAACAAAGAAAAATGCCAGCAGTAGACCGACAAGGAAAGAAACGGCCGTAAGCATTGTCGATTCGATAATCAGGCGTGAAAATAATTCTTTGCGGGAAGAACCTAACAACCGCCGGGTTGCCATTTCTTTCGCCCTGAAACCAGTCTGTGCCACAGTCAGGTTAATATAATTGATGACGGCAAACAACAAAATCAGTAAACCGACCGACAACAAAATCATCACAAACTGCCAGTTGCCTCTTTCTATGGTATACATTCCGTATGGATTGGCCTGTTCCCAAAAGTATAACTTTTTCAATGGGACAAAATCGACGGCTTTATGCCGTCCCCTTTCAAACATCGGAATAAAAGTCTTAAACCAATCCCTTATATCATTCGAACGGGATGAAATATCGGCGCCCTTACGTTCCATGACGAAGACGTTAGTAGCCCCATAGCTATTATAATTCCCGAACATACCTTCATTCTGTGTCAAAGCATGGATGTTTTCAATCCGGAACAGAATATCTTCATCAGGGATAACCGAATTTCGGATATCTCTCATAACACCGTTGACGATCAACGATAAGTTATCATTGATCCGGATTGTTTTACCCATCGGGTCTTCATTACCAAAAAAACGATTGGCAAACGATTCTGAAATTACAGCTGCGTTTTTTGCCACCAATGCCTGCTCTTTACTGCCCTTGACCAATGGAAAATTAAAAAAGTCGAAAAAAGTCGTATCGGCAAGCATCAGATTGGCTGTCAGATTAACATCTCCTTTTTGAAGTGGAGTACCATCAAAAACACGGGTGATTACATGACATACTTTCTCAACCTCCGGATAACGCTCTTCCAAACGGTAACCTACCTGCCATGCCGACCCGGTATATTCGCCATTGCCTAAAACATATATACGGTCGACATTCTCATGATAGCGGTCGGTCGACAACTCTCCTGCAACATAGGTAGCAATCAGGATAACGAACATCAACGAAACAGACAGCCCGAACACATCGATTGCCGTATAAGCCTTATTCCGGTTCAGGAATTTAAAGAAAGATCTTATATTTAAGAGATTATTCATCATTATCTATTTTTTATTTAGAAACTAAGATATATCCCACTTTCGCAAGCAGGATATACCATTGAAATGTGTCTATGCTAAAATGTTAACTATAACTATTATATAAACTCACTTACCGATGAAACGATGCTACCGTCAAATAAATTAATCACACGGTGTGAAAAACCGGCATCATGTTTGGAGTGGGTTACCATTACGATAGTGGTTCCTTCCTTATTCAATTCGGTAAGCAACTGCATTACCTCAGCACCATTCTTTGAGTCCAAATTACCGGTAGGCTCATCGGCAAGGATGATTTTCGGATTCGATACGACTGCACGGGCTATCGCCACACGCTGCTGCTGACCACCGGATAACTGCTGGGGAAAATGCTGGGCACGATGGCTGATGTTCATTCGTTTCAGGATATCATTCACCATCTGTTTACGTTCGGCTGCCTTTACTTTCAGGTAGGTAAGCGGCAATTCTACGTTTTCAAATACATTTAATTCGTCTATCAGGTTAAAACTCTGGAATACGAAACCGATATTTCCTTTACGCACTTGGGTACGTTCCTTTTCTTTCAGATGCCCCACTTCTTTATCCGCCAGACAGTAATTTCCGGAAGTCGGATTGTCCAACAAACCTAAAATATTCAATAAAGTAGATTTACCGCAACCGGAAGGGCCCATGATAGCAACGAACTCACCGTCTTTCACCTCTAAAGATATATTATTCAATGCTATTGTTTCCACTTCTTCTGTCCGGAAATATTTGCTCAAACCTTCAATTTTAATCATGACTGTATTTGTTTTTTACTAATTATTTTTTTCTCTATCACTTTCCCATTAAAATTCAAATTACGTGCCAAAACATTAAAACACTACATAACAACAACTTACAAAAATCATAAATTTCTATACCTGTCAAATTATTGGACAGTGGTGTATATTTATTTGACACTTTCCGGGTCTTAAACATTCGCGGACTATAAAACATGCCAAAAAAAATCATAGTTATGATTTTTCCAATTCATAGTTATGATTTTGGAAAACCATAACTATCATTCCTAAAATGAACCTTAGGCAGAACCGCTACGGATTAGATAATTTTCCTATTTTTGTACATCATCCGGTTAAACAACGCCGGAAGGTTTTACGAAAACAAGCTCACAAGTCAAACAACTGCTATATGAATACTTTTCCTGAAGGAATAAAATTTAAATATACCTGGCGTAATTACCAGGCACGAATACTTTCCGAATTAAAAAATTATCTGGATGACAACAATCTTCATATAGTAGCACCTCCCGGTTCGGGCAAGACGGTTCTGGGACTTGAAGTAATGCTTCGCCTGAATAAACCCACCTTGATCGTAGCTCCGACCTTAGCAATCCGCAACCAGTGGATAAGTCGCTTCTGCGAGCTTTTTCTGGAAACAGAACAAGCCCCGGAATGGATTTCGACGGATATTCATAACCCGGCATTTGTTACCGTTTCCACCTATCAGGGCTTACATGCCGCATGCTATGACCCGGAAAGCAAACATTCCTCAACCACACTAATAAAAGAGGTATCCGGAAAACTTCAAAAAGAAGGTATCCAAACCATTATAGCCGACGAAGCCCATCACCTGAAAAACGAGTGGTGGAATGTATTAATCCGGTTGAAAGAACTATTGAAACCTACTATTGTGGGACTAACGGCAACTCCTCCATACGATGTTTCCCCAACCGAATGGCAACGTTATACAGAACTAAACGGTCCGATCGATTCGGAAATCACCGTTCCGGAACTTATAGCTGAGGGCGATTTATGCCCGCATCAGGATTGTATTTGCTTCTCACAACCTTCCGGCGAAGAATATGCTCTTATCCGGAATTTCCGCGACCAGACACAACAATTCTTTCAGGAATTAAAACAAGATACGGAATTTATTCATGCTTTGGAAATGGTTTCCATCTGGCAGGAACCTTTTAAAAATCTGGACTGGATTTATAGTAATGTTCCTTATTACTCATCATTACTCATTTTCTTTCACAGTATCGGAAAAAAGATTCCTTCCGCCCATTGGGAAATACTGGGAAACAAAAAAACAGATATTCCCCCTTTCGATTTCCAATGGGCGGAAACATTACTTGAGTTCTATCTGATAAAAGAACCGGATTTGTTTCCCGACAGCAAGAAACACCGGGAGAAGCTGGAACGTCAACTGGTACATTACGGGTTAAAGGAAGGCAACCGGATTACACTTTTACAAAATAAAGAAATTTCCTCCCTGTTGAGCACAAGTATCGGCAAGCTAAACAGCATACAGCAGATTACCGATTTTGAATACCTGCAATTAGGGAAAAGCCTTCGCATGGTAATCCTTGCCGATTATATACGCAAGGAATTTCTTTCCAATGCAGAAGAAAATACATTACACCTGAATAAACTCGGTGTCATTCCCATTTTTGAAAAACTAAGGAGAAGCAACACAAACGGTATGCAGATAGGTATACTGACCGGAAGTATCGTAATTCTTCCTGTAGCAGTATCCGAACAGCTCGAATCGCAGGCAGAACGGCGGGAAATAGAAAAGCTATCTTATTCTCCCCTGCCATATGATACCGGATATATACAAATCTCTTTGACGGAAAGTGTAAGGAGCCAAGTGGTGGAAATTGTTACTGAAATATTCCAACAAGGCGGAATAGAAGTGCTGATAGGGACTAAATCTCTTTTAGGGGAAGGTTGGGATGCTCCAACCCTGAATACATTAATATTAGCCAGCTTTGTCGGTTCATTCGTTTTGTCCAATCAAATGCGCGGGCGAGCGATCCGCACCGAAAAAGGCAATCCTGATAAAACAAGCAATATCTGGCATCTGGTTAGCCTCGATCCCACATCGCCCGAGGGAGGTGAAGACATTGATATGCTCAGGCGACGTTTCCGTAGCTTTGTCGGAGTCTCTTATCTTGAAAACGGAGGCATTGAAAACGGATTGAACCGTCTCGGGCTTCCTTCCAATTTAAATAATGCGGAAAGTATCAACCAGGTATCCTTTATGCATGCTTCGCAAAGAAACGAACTGTCTTTTATCTGGAATGATGCCCTGAGCCGTGGGGTACGTCTGACAGAAGAAATACACATGTCGGCAGAAACCCAGTATGAACCGGCACAAACCTTAAAGAAATTATATCTGAACCGCACGATATCCTCTCTGGTTGCCGGATTGACATCCGGTCTCCTCGTTTTCGGAGAATCCATTATGGAAGGGCTGTTCAATGCTTTGAAACTTGCCCGGCACAGTTGGGAAGGCGTAAAACTCTATTTATTGGTTATCGGGATTTTCGGGATAATCATTTTCGGTAGAGAAGCATGGAATGCCTTTTACCTGTATATACGATACCGGGATATTACCAAAGACCTGAACAAAATAGGACAAGCTTTAGTCTTTGCCCTAAGAAAAGCCGGAGTAATCCATACGAACCAACTTAATGTGGTTACTGAGCTTAATAAAGACGGAAGTATTTTCTGTAATCTCGAAGGAGGCACACGATATGAAAATTCTGTCTTTATCGGGGCATTGTCCGAAATTGTTTCTCCTGTAAACAATCCCCGCTACCTGATTATACGAAAAAGCAAATCTTTATTCTACACAACTCAAAACGATTTCCATGCCGTACCGGAATCCCTCGGATGCAAAAAAGAATTTGCCTCCTATTTATACTTTCAATGGAGAAAACGGGTAGGCAACTGCGAGCTAATCAATGCCCGTACCCTGGAAGGACGCAAAATACTCTTAAAGGCACGCATGAAATCTCTATCCGCCCAATTTGCCGATACTACGGAAAAAGTAAGTAGATGGAAGTAATATCCCCTCTATTTCATTTCCGTTAACATTATTTACACGTGAACCTCTTTGCTTGCTACTTAATTTTAGTAGCTTTGCGAAAAAGTAGTAGATTAATATACTGTAAATTAAAAAACAGATATGGAAAGATTAACTGCACAGGAAGAAGAAATAATGTTGTACATCTGGAAACTGGGCCCTTGTTTTATTCGTGATATTCTGAATGAAATGCCGGAACCCCGTCCCCCTTATACCAGTGTTGCATCTGTAGTGCGCAATCTGGAAAAGAAAGACTATGTAACCCCGAATAAATTCGGAACAATTACACAATTTACGCCACGAATTAAAGAAGCGGATTATAAACGCACATTCATGTCGAATGTAGTCCATAACTATTTTACAGGTTCGTATAAAGAAATGGTTTCTTTTTTCGTTCGCGACCGTAAACTCTCTAAGAATGATTTGCAGGATTTAATGAATCAGATTGAAAACGAAGAGTAATCATTTAAACAGACGAATCATATGGTAACTTCTATAATTCTTTACTTTGTCAAAGTAAACATCGCGTTAGCTATTTTATATATCTGTTACCGCCTGCTCTTTCGGGAAGACACGTTCTTCCGGCTCAGAAGAGGAGCTTTGTTATCCATTTACCTGATTGCCTTTTTATATCAGCTTCCGGATATCACTTCCTGGTTATCACTACGCGGAAATGTTGCGGAAATGGTTACTTACTACTCCGCCATATTACCTAAAGAAACTGTGATTACGGCAAATGAAGTTGCATCTTCAGCCTGGAACTGGAAAAACATGCTCGGAGGAACCATCGGTTTCATTTATATAGCAGGGGTTATCATCCTGTTTACCAGATGTCTTATCGAACTATCCACGGTGATAAGTATCCGGCTGAAAAACAAAAAAGCGGTAATCAACGGAATAAAAGTATGCCTTCTTCCGGAACCGGATGAGCCTTACTCCTTCTTCGGATGGATTTTCGTTGCTCCCTCCCAGCATAGTAAAGCGGCATTGGAAGAAATACTTGTCCACGAAAGAACCCATGCCAGCCAATTCCATTCCCTGGATGTGCTACTGGGGGAATTGGTATGTATTATCTGCTGGTTCAATCCGTTTGCCTGGTTATTAAAAAATGAAATCAGTATCAATCACGAATATCTGGCAGACCATCAGGTCATGCTTGCCGGATATAATAAAAAGGAGTACCAATACCATCTCATCGGGATGGAACACCCGAACACGGCTGCAGCAAAATTATATAATAACTTTAGTGTCTTACCATTAAAACGAAGAATCTCTATGTTGAATAAAAAAAGAACAAATAGTGCCGGGAAAGTAAAGTACCTGGCATTTATACCGCTTGTAACCGGGCTCTTATTAATCAATAATATCGATGCCATGGCACGCGTATTGACAGAACAAGCATTTCCCCAGGCTTCTGTACAGGAAATAGCAACCGCACCGCAGCCAACAGCTGTAGCTTCTGATAGCGAAACACCTCTTCCTCCGAAAGATGACAAAATATACAGCACGTGTGAAATAATGCCTGAATACCCGGGAGGGCAAAGTGCATTATTCCAATATCTTGCCAGAACTATAAAATACCCGGAAGAGTCACAACGAAAAGGGGAACAGGGAAAAGTAACGGTATCCTTTATCGTTAATAAGGATGGAAGCCTGTCGGATTACAAAATAGAATCAGGAGTTACCCCCCTATTGGATGCCGAAGCATTGCGCGTACTTAAACTGATGCCTAAATGGACTCCCGGCAAAGAAAAAGGGAAAACCGTAAAGGTCCAGTATACCGTACCTGTAACTTTCCGGTTACAGTAACGCTGAATATAAATATGCAAACAGGTATTATTCCATAGTATTACACCGGATGTAAATAGCAATCAAACAAAATGTAATTTACATCCGATGTATACATACAAAAGTATCGGTTAAAAAAACTTTTACGCCACCAACAGATAAACAGAAATAAAATGGCATACACTTCCGCCCAAAACAAAGAGATGCCAGAGCGGATGCATATATTTATATTTGTCAAAGAAAAAGAAAACGCATCCGACCGTATAACAAAGTCCTCCGGCTATCAACCAGTATAATATATGCATGGTTCCCGTTTGCTGGAAAACATCTACCAGAGGCTTGAATGCAATGACGACCACCCAACCCATCGCCAAATAACAAACTGTTTTCAGGTGGTCTTTCTTTTTCATTTTCCGGAAACTGAGATAGACTCCGATGGCGGCAGCTATCCATACGATGGCAAATAAAGTCCATCCCCAATATCCTTCCTGCCGCAAAGCCACTAAGGTAAAAGGAGTATACGTTCCGGCTATATGCAGATAAATCGCAGCATGGTCGAAACGGCGAAGTATCCTTTTCTGACGCGCATTCCGGGAAGCATGATAAAAAGTAGATGTAACATACGAGGAAGTCATGCAAACCACATACACGGCAGCACTGGCTATCGCCCAGGGATTACCATTACGGATAGCCGCCAACATCAACAGATAGATGGCGACCAATCCGAATATCATTCCTGCACCGTGAGTCAGCACATTTGCCACCTCCTCACCATGAGTTTGTCTTTGATTTCTCATCCAATGTTCAGCCTATCGGCTCTATTTGATAACCGGCTTCTTTTACTGCTGCAATAACCGTTTCAGGGGCAATCTCTGCCGTGACCTGTAATACTCTGTCCGGATTCGAGAGATCGAAAGACCATTGGTCCGAAGACATCAGTTTATTCAGTTTCAGACCTATAGCAGCCACACAGCCGCCGCATTTCGCGTTTGTTTTAAATTTCATTGTTGCCATAATTTCAAACTTTATTAATTATTCACTTCATAAACTTCAACCGCAAGCTGTTTAATACCACCGAAACGGAACTGAACGCCATTGCCGCACTTGCCAGCATCGGATTCAGCAATAGGCCGTTTACCGGGAACAATACACCTGCCGCCAAAGGGATTCCAATCAAATTATATATAAATGCCCAGAACAAATTCTGGTAAATCAACCGTACTGTCTGTTTTGAAAGACGGACCGCTTCCGGCAGCAACATCAAATCGGAAGTGATTAATGTCACCATAGCCACATCCATGGCAATATCCGTACCTTTCCCCATCGCGATACTTACATCCGCACGTGCCAGTGCCTGGGAATCATTTATACCGTCGCCTACCATCGCTACTTTCTTTCCCTGGTTTTGCAGGGATTGGATATAGGCTTCCTTATCATCAGGCATTACTTCCGCTTTGTAATGCTCTATACCTAAAGTTGCCGCAACCTGTCCGGCAGTCTTCATTCCGTCGCCGGTAAGCAAATGGACTTCTATGCCCAGCCTTTTCAATTCTTTGACGGCTTCTGCCGATGTCGGTTTTATCCGGTCGGAAATAGCAAATACAGCCAATAATTGTTTTGCTTTCCCATAGAAAACAACACTACGCCCCTCATCCTGCCATTCCTGTACCCGTTCTGCCGCCATGCCAGATAATTCCGCACCGGACAGTTCGAGCAAACCTTTGCTTCCTGCCCAATACGTTTCGCCATCTATTTCAATACGTATGCCACGCCCGGTAATACTTTCAAAATTTGTCGCTTCACAAGTTGAAGTTCCTTTTGCTTCAAGCCAGCGGATAATAGCCGAAGCCAAAGGATGTTCGGACTTTTGTTCCGCCGTATAAAGAATATCCAGCCATTGGGATTTCTCGCCGGAAACCCAGAATGAGCCGGTTACTTCCGGTACTCCTTCAGTCAATGTACCTGTTTTGTCTAATACAACGGTGTCTATCTTGCACATATTCTCCAGTGCAAACGCATCCTTTATCAGAATGTGGCGCTCGGCACCTTTGCCCATACCTACCATCAAAGCGGTGGGAGTAGCCAAACCTAAAGCACAAGGGCAAGCAATCACCAGCACGGATACGGCAGACAGCAAAGCATAAGAAAAATAGGACTCTCCTCCTATTACCAGCCAGCAGGCAAAAGTAACCAGCGACAAAGCGACCACTACAGGTACAAATATACCACTAATTTTGTCAACGATGCGCTGTACAGGCGCTTTACTGCCTTGTGCCTCCTGTACCATCTGGACAATCCTGGCAAGAACCGTCATACTTCCGACTCCGGTAGCAACCATTGTAAAGGCTCCTTTCTGATTGATTGTCCCGGCAAGAACACGGTCGCCTGCCGACTTTTCCACGGGGATAGGTTCACCGCTCAGCATGCTTTCATCTACGGAAGAATTACCCTGCTGCAACGTACCGTCCACAGGTATTTTCTCTCCCGGGCGGACACTTACCACATCCCCGATACGGAGTGATGCAATAGGAACTTCCTCTTCCGTCCCATCTTTTACAAGCCGGGCTGTTTTCGGTTGCAACCCCATCAACCCCTTAATCGCTGAAGACGTACTGTTTTTAGCCCGTTCTTCCATCAGTTTCCCAAGCAAGACAAAGGCGATAATAACCCCGGATGCCTCATAGTAAACATGCGGTTCCAACCCTTTATGATACCAAAATTCAGGAAAAAGCGTATTGAAAAGACTGAATACAAAAGCGATAGAGGTACTGAGTGCAACCAATGTATCCATATTCGCCTTTCCTTTCAAGGCATGCCGGATACCGTTCACATAAAACGAACGTCCGAAAAATACCATAATAACCAATGCCAACACCATCATGATCCAATTGCCAAAAGGCATATGCATAAAGACCATACCTATAAGTGCCAAAGGCACGGCAAGTACCCAGGCGCCTATCGTATTCCTTCTCAATATATGATAATGTTTACGTGCCATTTCCTCTTGTACAGCTACAGGGTCTTCCGTCTCTATCACCAGATCATAGCCTGCTGCACGGACAGCATCCTGCATTTGTTCCAGAGATATTTGCGAGGGATTATAAGTAACCCGGAGCGTATTGGCGGCAAAATTGACAGTAGCCACTTCAACTCCCGGAAGATTCTTCACCGTTTCTTCCACATTATTTGCACACACTGCACAGCTCATTTCCAGCACAGGCAGTGTTTTTGTTTCTATATCTTTCATAACTTCTTCCCAATAAGTTTTCTACTCATATACAGTATAACAAAAGTAGTGCCAATCCGGTTATCTTAGCTTCCCATATCAAACTATTATTTTCATAGGTTGCTCTGCGCAAAACCCAATTAATAGAAATATTTGCAGTAAGCGTCTATTATTTAACAATTAGATATACGACCTTTGCTTCGTATTCAAATGGATGAATACCATCAAAAACAACAAGTATGATACTCGACGCATTGAACAATTCTACCAAAATCGAATGTCTGCACCCTCTATTCAAAAAAGCATTCGACTATCTAAAATCTACAGATTTCTCTACAATGGAAGACGGCAAATATGAATTGGACGGTTCCCGCCTTTATGTTAGCATAGCCAGCCTCACCGGTAAAGACAAAACAGACGCAGCTATCGAAACACACAAAAAATATATCGACATACAAATGCCTTTATTGGGCGTTGAAAAAATAGGTTTCAAACCGGGTTGCGAATTACAGGAAGAAGAAGCTCCCTACAATGAAGAGAAAGACATTACCTTCTATGTAGACCGCCCTACTGCTTTCACAAAAATCTATCCGGGACAATTCGCTGTTTATTTTCCGGAAGACGGACACGCCCCTGGTATCGGACAAGGTAATATCCGCAAAGTAGTAGTAAAAATACAGGTGGAATAAAATCAGAACTTCTTTTTTCTATCCGCCGATTATAACCTGTATGCCGAAGCGTTCGAAAATGGCCTGACAACGTTTCACCGTATCATCCGACGGAGTTTTCATTACAAGATGGCCGGAATTATAAACCGTACCCAGCTTTTCATGTTTCCCTTTGCCTATATCGTGGTACAAAAGCAGGTTAACGGTTCTCCGGCTCCAGGGAAGGGATGATAAAAATTCAGCGGAACGGGTTATATTTTCTTCATCCGCATTCACTCCATCTATCAATGGGATACGGATATAAAACTCTTTTCCTGCCTCGGCAACCATTCTCAAATTGGAAAGAATCAACTCGTTCGGCACTCCGCAATACTGCTTATGTTTGGCTGAATCCATATGTTTCAGGTCCACCAGAAATAATTCGGTATGTGCCATGACTTCTTTTACTACTTCCGGACGGGCAAACAAAGTCGTATCCACTACACGGTGGATACCTTGCCTGCCACAACATTTCAGCAGTTCCAATAATTCCGCCGGATGCATCAACGGTTCCCCTCCGCAGAAAGTAACGCCTCCTTCCGAACGATCCATGAAAAGCGTTTCCTTTTCTATCTCTTTCATCAATCCGGCTGTGGAATATTCCCTACCGGAAATCTCCATTGCCAAAGAAGGGCACACCTCCGCACACATTCCGCAAAGCGTACAGCGGCCTGTATCCGTTACAATACCTTCTGCTGTCAATGCCAGTGCTTGCGAAGGGCATGCCTCCACACAAGTGCGGCAACCTATACATTTCTTCTTTGTATAAAGTTTTTCTTTCCCGACAGACAATCCTTCCGGATTATGGCACCATACACACGACAGCGGGCACCCTTTCATAAAAATGGTAATACGGATACCGGGACCGTCGTTGATGGCATATCTTTTAATATCGAAAACTAACATAAACCACTTTTTTCATGTGACAGTTGACATGTGACAGTTGACAATTAAAATACAGACAATATTTGTTTTTTCTTTTAACTGTCAACTGTCACTTGTCAACTGTCAACTATTAAAACTCTTCCTGTTCCGTCCGTGCAATCACATCTGCTTGCAGGTCTGCATTCATATCGTTGAAGTAATCGCTGTAACCGGCTACACGTACCAACAGGTCACGATAGTCTTCAGGGCATTTCTGGGCGGCATAGAGAGTTTCCGTATCCACTATATTGAATTGGATATGATGGCCACCCAGAGCAAAATAAGAACGGATCAGGGATGACAACTTGGAAATATCTTCTTCCCGTTTCAGCAGGCTGGGCAGGAAACGCTGGTTCAGCAAAGTTCCTCCACTCTTCACCTGGTCTAATTTACCAAGGGATTTAACTACGGCAGACGGTCCGTGCGTATCCGCTCCATGAGAAGGAGATGTTCCGTCGGAGATTGCTTTACCCGCCAGACGGCCGTTGGGAGTTGCTCCCATTACCTTGCCAAAATATACATGGCAGGTAGTAGACAACATGTTCAGATGGAAACATTCGCCCTTTGTATTCGGCTTGCCTTCGATAGTTTCATACAAATCATTAAATACACGGACAGCTATTTCATCGGCATATGCATCATCATTGCCAAAGAAAGGCGTACGGTTCAGGATAGTCTGCCTCATCACTTCTGCCCCCGAGAAATTAGCCGCCATTGCTTTCAGCATCTCATCCATCGTGAAACGCTTATCCTCGAATATATGTTTCTTCAAAGTGGAAAGACTGTCGGTGATAGTTCCCAAGCCGGTACACTGGATATAAGTTGTATTATAACGCGGACCGCAATTATAATAATCACGTCCTTTAGCTATGCAATCATCAATAAAGAGGGAAAGGAATGTTGCCGGGGCATATTTGGCAAACATCCGGTCGATATAATTGCTGACCCGTACTTTCATGTCCACGAAGTAGCGGACCTGTTCCATAAAAGCGGCATACAGTTCATCATAAGTGGTAAACTTACGCGGGTCGCCCGTTTCCAGACCGACCTTACGGCCGGATACCGGGTCTATTCCATTATTTAATGTCACTTCCAGTATCTTAGGCACATTCAGGTAGCCGGTCAATACATACGCCTCTTTTCCAAATGCTCCTACTTCGATACAACCGCTACAACCGCCTTCGCGGGCATCCTGCAAAGATTTGCCCTGCCTCATCAGCTCCTGGATATAAATATCCGGATTGAATACGGAAGGATAACCATGTCCCTGACGGATTACTTTACATCCTGCACGAAGGAAGCGTTCGGGAGTACGGGCACTGATATGGATGGCACTGCCCGGTTGAAGGATATGCAGTTCTTCGATAGTCTCAAGCATTATGTAAGAAACTTCACTCACACCATCGCTTCCATCCGCCTTTACTCCTCCGATATTAAGGTTGGTAAAATCGTTATAGGTCCCGCTCTCCTTTGCCGTAATGCCTACCTTGGGAGGTGCGGTATGGTTATTTACTTTAATAAAGAAACAAGACATCAGTTCTTTAGCCTGCTCACGGGTTAAACTGCCCTCCGCTATCCCCTTTTCATAGAAAGGAGCCAAATGTTGGTCGAAATGCCCCGGATTCATAGCATCCCAGCCATTCAGCTCGGTAATGGTTCCGAGGTGCACAAACCAATACATTTGGATAGCTTCCCAGTAATCACGCGGTGCATGGGCCGGAACCCAGCGGCAAACTTCAGCGATACGACGCAATTCTGCGGCACGCTTCGGGTCTTTTTCCGTCATAGCCATTTCATCTGCCAAGTCTGCATGACGTTCCGCAAAAAGAATAGCTGCATCACAGGAGATAGACATGGCAGTCAGTTCTTCCTGTTTATCGGTTGCCTCCGGATCATTCATAAAGTCCAGACTATCCAGTCCAGCTTGGATACGTTCTTTCAAATCCAACAAACCGTATTGGTACACTTTTCCGTCGAGAGCGGTATGACCGGGCGCACGCTGTTCCATAAACTCGGTAAACATACCTACTTCATAGGCTTCCCTCCATTCTTTCGGGACATGGTTGAAGATGCGTTCACGCTGGGTCCGTCCCTCCCAATAAGGGATTACTTCGCGTTCGTAGGTATCTATATCTTCCTGGCTGATGGTATACCGTTGCAGTTCGCGGGTATTCAGCACATGCAAGTCTTCCACACTGTGGCAGGTCAGCTCCGGAAAAGTAGGCACACATTTCGGCTTAGGGCCACGTTCGCCCACAATCAGCTCGTCATCCCCGATATAAATAGTTTTCTGTTTACAGATTTCCAGAAAGTTCATTGCACGAAGAACCGGAATCGGATATTTACCGTAGTTTTCTTTATAAAAGCGGGTTTCTATCAACGCCCGTTCGATAGACAGAGACGGCTCGGCTTCAAATGTTTGTTTACGTAAACGTTTGATACGTTCGTTCATTCCATATTCATTTGCCTCAACTGCCGGGGCAAAATTCGATGCACTGCGAGGTGCACGCTGTGCTGTGATTGTATCCATATTGTATAAGTATTTATTTTAGTTTGAAGATGAAGCATACAAACAACCGACTGCCGCAACGCAGATTCATATTGTTTATAGCCGATAAAGATTTACCTCTTGCCGGAAAGCAAGAATGAAGAAAAGAAAAACTACCTGGAATAGAACATCAGGCAGTTGAAAAGCCGTCTGTAAGATTTAACGAGCATATCTAATCGAATTACGCCTAACACATTCTATTTGAATATGTAGAACACAGCAAACATATGGATTTTTATTGAAATTGCAAAAATATTGGGAATAAATCCTCCCATCTATTATAAACAGAGAAATAAAGGTATACGAATAAAAAGGAGATGTGTCAAAAGCATCTATTAGGGAACACAGACTACGCAGACAGAGCGCAGATTTACGCAGACCATATTTTTTCAATAAATAATCTGCGTGTTCTGCGTAATCTGCGTTCCCTAATAGCTTTTTAACACATCCCCTACCAAGTCTCTTCTTCTATTTTACATTCAGCGATTGGGAATATTCACAGAAGTTTCCTGTTTTCCCAATAAATGCTGGGAGAAATAATCGACCAAACGCCAATAGAAATATTCGTCCATATCGCCAAAGCTATGACGCTGTTGCGGCAATACCAACATATCGAAACGTTTGTTGGCACGAATCAGGGCGTCAACTACGCGAAGGCTGTTTCCCGGATGTACATTGTTGTCGATATCACCGTGTACGAGCATCAAATGGCCTTTCAATTGCTTGGCAATCTCCGGGTTTGTCTTGATTTGGTAAACGAATGTAGTATCCCCCTTATCCGTTACCACTTCTTTTACCCCATGATGAGTTTCACTCCACCAACGGTTGTAGATGCGGTTATCGTGGTTGCCTGCACAAGATACGGCTACCTTAAAGAAATCCGGATATTGCAGGATAGCAGCAGTAGACATAAAGCCGCCACCGGAATGTCCGTGGATACCTACACGGTTCACATCAATGAACTTGTACTTATCGGCAAGCTGGATGATAGCAGCTTTCTGGTCTGCCAATCCATAATCGCGCAAATTACCGTAGCCATAGTTATGATACCATTTGGAACGGCTCGGATGTCCTCCGCGGTTACCAACAGAAACCACAATAAAGCCGGCTTGAGCCAAACGGTCCGTACGCACGCTCATACGGCTGAACGGGTAAACGGTAGCTTCCACCTGCGGGCCCGGATATACATAATCGATAATCGGATATACTTTCGTCGAGTCGAAATTGAAGGGCTTATACATAACGCCATACAAGTCGGTAACGCCATCAGCCGCCTTTACCTTAAACGGTTCGGGGAATTTATATCCGGCTGCCAGCAATTGGGAGAAATCGCTCTCTTCCAGTTTCATAATCTTGCGTCCGGTATTATCCAGCAAATCGGTACAAGGAATTGTGTTCACACGTGAATAGTTGTTTACGATATACTGTGCGTTATCATCGATACGTACGTTATGGAAATAATCCCCTTCGGTCACCAACTGCAAACCGGAACCATCCAGGTTTACACGGTACAGGTGTTCATAATAAGGATTTTCATCTTTTTCTTTTCCATTGGCAAGGAAATAAACCACGCGCTTTGCATCATCCACCTTTACAATCTGGTCTACATGCCAGGGGCCGGAGGTGATACGGTTCTTCAGATTGCCTTTATCATCATACAGGTACAGGTGCGCCCAACCGTCGCGTTCGCTCCAATGGACAAACTCTTTCCCATCATTAACGGCAGCCAGCGGACGAATTTCCTGATAAGTATTCATGCGCTCTTCAATCATCGGACGTATACTGTCCTCGCCGATAGTATACGAGCAGATGTCGATACGGTGCAGGTCGCGGCTTGAACGGGTAAGAAAGAAACGTTTGTTATCACCCAGCCAATAATTAGCCTGCTCTTTCATATCACGTTGTTTCTGCAAACGGGGTTTACGCACCAGGCCTAAACTTTGGTCCTTAAATGCAGACGTGCGGATTTCCTTATAAGAATTATTGCTCATGTCGAACAGATAAAGATGTTCTACAGGAGCTTCTTTCTCGCCGGGCATCTGATATTTATAGGTTTCCAACGTAGGACGGGGTGATGCCATCGAGTTTATTACCCAAAGGTCTTTTACAGTGCGGCTGTCTTCCACTGTTACGGCAAAATGGCGGGAATCCGGCGACCATACAATCCCCCACACGGCTTTCCGCTTGCCGTTGCATAAAGTATCCGTATTCAACAGGCTGTAAGGTTGTCCAAAGCCGAAATCCTTCACACCGAATGTAGTCAGTTGGATATCGGTTACGGTGCTGTCTTTATCATCTTTCTTCAGCTTTTCATAATCTTCCCTCGACATACGGTAAAGGTTCAGGTCTTTTGCATAAACCACCGTTTTTCCGTCCGGCGAGAAGGAAGCCCAATCCGGATATTCGGTTTCTTTTTTCTTATCTTCCAACCAGGTCAATTTGCGTGTCGGATAATCATAAGAGAAAAAGAAAATTTCCTTTTTATTCTTGTCATCTTTCTTGTCTGTACTGTCTTTCTTGGCGTCTTGGGAGGAAGTGATTTGGAAAGTAAAAGTACGTCCGTCGGCCTGAGCCTCCAGTTTCTGGATAGGAAGTTGCTGGGCTGTAAACGGGTCTTTCACAATCTCTGTAAGCTGGGAGGCAATTTCATCCAGATTGAACAAGGGATGTTTGCTCTTAGCCGAGGGATTGACTACATACCAGGCGTTGCCGTTGCTTGTTTTATACTCGTACCAGAAGCTATTGCCATTCTGGAACCAATGCGGGTCTACAGTGGTAGAAAAAAGCATTGTATTCAGCTTTTCCTTTGTAAACCGTTCTGCTTGTACATAACCGGGCAGCCGTTCCGAAGACTGGCTGTAGGCGCTTGTGCCGTGCAGTAATCCGGCACACAGCATCATAAATAGTACATGTTTTTTCATCTGACGAAATTTGGTATTTTTTACAAAAATAGATAATGTTTTTTCAAAAATCAACCGATTAATAAGGTTTTATCCTTAACCACCAGCATCACCATTTTTAGAAAAATGACAGTTTTTTGGAAGAAAAAACGACAATACTATCAAATATCACTCTTTATGCTAACTATCCCTATAAATAAAAATCGCATTCCAGCATTTTCTCAGGCGTTTTTACCTGCAAAAACAGGCAATATTACCACTATCCGGCACATAAATGCCATTATTCAAGATAAATTTCCACCTATATTCCACATAAAAGACTACTATATGCGGAGTAAATAACAACTATCTGCGCGGATAAAAGCAGTATGTTTTGACTTCAAAACATATATGTTTCGATTTTAAAGCATATATGCTTTGTTTTCAGATGTTATCGGGTATCGACGCGGTTCTGGAATGGTTATAAAACCAGACTTGACAGGAATATCAATTTGATTGTTATTTTTCATAAAACATAACATTATATTTAGGCACGGATTTCGCGGATTACACGGATTAGTATATGACGTATTTTACTAATCCGTGTAATCCGCGAAATCCGTGCCTAATAAATCAATTTCCGGACTCCATTCAATTAGTAACCCCTTCGTCATTTCTTATGACAAATCGACAAACCTTAACTTCGCGAGAGCGGCATATTTGAAAGAGGCGCCGTCTCTCTACCCATACAAAAGAAGGAGCATACAGGTTTATTATCAAAATGTCAAAATGACATTTTGATAATAAACAAAAAAAGGCCACCTCCGAAGAAGCAGCCTTTTCCTTTACTCTCTTATTTTATATTATGCTACAGGCAGTGTACCACCAATCAGGATAACCACCAACAATGCAAGGATAGCATACAATTCGGGGAATACGGCCATCACCATAGTTGCACCGAATACGTTATGACCTGCACCTACACCGGCAATACCGTTAGCACAAACCTGTGCCTGGCGGATAGATGAATAGAAACCGGCAAATCCTAATACCAATCCTGCTCCGAATACACCCGTTGCAGTCAACATGGAAATACCTTCCACCAGGAATTTCTGCATCATAAAATAACCAACGAAACCGTACAAACCTTGTGAAGAAGGCAATGCACTCAACGCAATATAAGTACCCAGTGCATCCGGGTTTTTCTTCATTGCTCCCACTACTGCGTTACCGCAGATTGTTACACCATAACTACTGCCAATGAAGGTTAAACCTGTCATTATTGCAATACCCAGATAAGCTAATAAAATTGGTTCCATAATAAAAACTGTTTTAATTTATTCTTTTGTTATTATTTAATTTACTTGTTTGATTATAATTTCCGGAACGGTTGGTATTCCTTACCGCCACCTTCAAATTCCGCATTCTTGTAATATTCCACAAAAATAAGACGAAGCGGGTGAACCAGCGAACTGATTGTACACAATCCGATATTGATAGCATGTCCTACCAGCAAAATAAGCAGCATACAAATCACGCGTAATACCACATTCATGCCTTCCGTCATATCCACTGCCAACGAATTGAATACACCACCCAGGATAGAACCGGTCAATCCGATTGCAAACAAACGGATGTAAGATAAGGTATCTCCCAACAGGCCGGATGCCATATTGTAGGTATTCCATAATCCTGTACCGAAGTTCAGGAAGATGTTCTTGCCCGGCGTGTTATACAGGAATGCCACCAATACGCCTACGGCAGCTATACCCATAAAGATATTCGTTGCTATTTCCGGCAGATGGACATTCAGCATCGGCAAGCCGAAAGCACAGCATAAAGCTGTAATGATAAATACCCAGGCAAACGGGGCTATACCATACTTGGTCCCTTTCTGTGACATAATTTTCAATGCCGCAACAGCTTTGCCGAATATGATTTGAACCAATCCGATAATGATTGAGAAGGTCATCAGGTTGTCGCTGTTTACAAAGTATTCCTTCACAGATGCCAATGCCGGAATTTTTGCAAGTTCTATACCGAAGAATGAACCGGTACAAGTACCGACTATCACGGCTGCCAGTCCCAAATACTGGAACAGTGTCAGATAGGGTTTAAAGTCCGGATTAACCTTCTTCTTCAGTATCGTACAAACAATCAGCACCAACAAGCCGTATCCACCGTCGCCGAAGCAAAGCCCGAAGAACAGCATGAAGAACGGAGCAAAGAACGGAGTCGGGTCAAATTCGCTGTAATTGGGAAGCGAGAACATCTTTGTAATCGGTTCGTACAACTTGCTGAATTTATTGTTCCGCAACTTAATGGGTACCTTATCTCCCTCTTCTATATCCAACTGCTGGAAGTAATAACCGTCTTTTTCAAGCGCTTCTTCCATAGCCGGAGCTTCTTCCGTAGGAACAAATCCTTCCAGAAGCATCAGCTTGTCGCCCGCCTCGCGGTCGGTCTGAACAAGGGTATTGGACAGGTTAAATTCGTTCTGGATATGCTTCTCCACTTCAATTAATGTGTTGTATTGGCAGGCAGCATATTCTTTCAACCGGTTTTCCAGTTGCTTCATATTTTCCAGCAACAAGTCATATCCTTTACGCAACTTCGCCAAACCGCGGTCCGGCATCTTAGGCCGTTCGGCATCTATTTCGATGGGTGTCCCTTCCTTCGTTACCGTAACAAAATAAGTAACCGACTGGTAGTTGTTCACCAGAAAAGCATTATACTCTTCTCCCCATTTCGGCTCATATTTGGATGTCGGACAAGAAAAGAACGTAACGTCATATCCGGCGCGTTTCAGGCGGTTGAAGTTGGCATAACTGAAATCGCCCCATATTTCCATATAGGAGATATCCTTCTCCAATGCAGCTTTAGCTGCGAGATATTGTAACTTCTTTTCCTGCAAATCTTCGAGCTTATGGACTAACTTCAAGCCGTCTTTCTTAGTAAGCTCGCGAGCCGGGGCAAGTGTAACTCCCTTATTCTGCGAATTCAGGGCTTTACAGAAACGTATAGCCTGATTCACCTGCTTCCGTTCGGCTATCAGTGCCTGCAACTCGGCATTGTCGAGGATAGAATTGGTTTCCTTTACGTGCAGGACACCCAGGTTGCGAAGTGTATCCAAGAACGTATCATATTCCCTATGGTATACCATAAAGGCATATTTGCTCATCTTTACTATCATACTTCAGCCTCCTCTGCTTCTTCTTTTGCTTTACGCTTTTCCTGATTAGCTCTCATGATCTTTTGTGACGATTTGGACAGGCTTTCTTCGTCTTCCATAAATCGTTTCACCTTACGGATCGCATCTTTATAGCCCGGTATCTGCACTTTCTCAAAGAGGTTGACCTTCTGAGTAGTCTTCTTCCGCGCATGCTCCAATAACTCCAGTTTCATCCCCGAAAACTCGGCTTCTATACCGGTACGTGCCAATTTCTTGAGCAAGTCTATACCATCGGTAAACCATGCCGGGGCATTGAACAGGCTGTAACGTCCAATCTCAAACTGAATCTCATCCAGCAACGGTACCATCACGCCTGCAATCTTCTTTGTAGAGAGCGAGACGTCTTTTACCCGGATAAGTTCAGGATTGAACTCGTTCCACAAGGCTACCATATTCTCATAGCTTTGTATTTCCTGTTCCAACTGAAGTTCCAATCTTGTCACTTCATCCTTGGTGCGCTTTACTTCGATACGCAGTGCGCTTTCCTTGCTCTTGATCGTTGGCAGGGAACGCTCACGCATCTTCAGTTGCTTTTCCAATTGCTGAAGGGAGGTTTTATTATATTGAAACTTTATTGCCATATTTTATATTTTTCGTTGAAGCAACCTGATGTTGCCCTTACTTCTTCCAGTATTTGTCTACCAATGCCTGCTTGATGTTTACTTCGGCAGGCTTGAAGTATTCGCCGAACAAATCCCAGGCCACATCGAGCATTTCTGTCGTATTCAGGTTGACGTCGATAGCCAGCAGCTTTTCGGAATAATCCTTTGCAAAGGCAAGTGTACGGTTGTCGTAGTCGGTCAGGTCGAAACCATTCTCCATCTTTGTCTTTGCATTGGCAGCATCGGCATACAGACGTACGGCAGCATTCATCACCTGCGGGTGGTCTTCGCGCGTTTTCTTACCTGTTACCAACTGTTTCAAACGGGACAAACTACGGAACGGGTCTACAATAACCTTACCTACGTCGCTATCCTTACGCAAGTATAACTGGCCTTCGGTAATATAACCGGTATTATCGGGTACGGCATGGGTAATATCGCCACCGGAAAGAGTGGTCACGGCAATAATCGTAATAGAACCGCCATCGGGGAACTGTACGGCCTTTTCATAAATCTTGGCAAGGTCCGAATACAATGAACCCGGCATTGAGTCCTTGGAAGGAATCTGGTCCATACGGTTGGATACAATAGCCAAAGCATCCGCATAGTTGGTCATGTCGGTAAGCAATACCAACACTTTTTCATTCTTCTGCACAGCAAAATACTCGGCAGCACACAGCGCCATATCCGGGATAAGGATACGCTCTACAGACGGATCTTCCGTTGTATTGATAAAGCTGACAATACGGTCCAAAGCCCCTGCATTGCTAAATGTATTCTTGAAGAACAGGTAGTCGTCGTTTGTCATCCCCATACCACCCAGGATAATCTTATCGGACTGGGCACGCAGTGCCACCATTGCCATTACCTGGTTGAACGGCTGGTCAGGGTCTGCGAAGAACGGAATCTTCTGTCCTGTTACCAAGGTATTGTTCAAGTCGATACCTGCAATACCAGTAGCAATCAGTTCCGAAGGCTGCTGGCGGCGTACCGGATTCACAGAAGGGCCTCCGATTTCCACCTCTTTACCTTCCGGTATAGGCCCGCCATCGATTGGTTCGCCATAGGCATTGAAGAAACGTCCGGCAAGCTGGTCGCCCACTTTCAAAGAAGGCGCTTTGCCCATAAACACTACTTCGGCATTCGTACGGATACCTTCCGTACCGGAGAATACCTGCAACGTAACCTCATCACCGATAATCTTTACCACCTGGGCCAACTTACCGTCTACGGAAGCCAACTCATCATACCCTACTCCTGTTGCTTTCAACGAACAGGTAGCTTTTGTAATCTGGGTAATCTTTGTATATATTTTTTGAAATGCTTTCATAAAACCTCGTTTTAATTTCTATTCTCCGCAAGTAATGCGTCCAGTTGTGCATTAAATTCTTTAAATTGTTCACTCTCATATTCGGAATAGTTCATCTGTTTGAAGATATTGATCATCTTCTTGAAATATTCCATTACATCGAGGAAGGAGTCAAATTTAAATTCCGTATGGCAAATCTGAACTACCTTATCCAACATAAATTCCTGACGTGCCAACGGGGTAACAGCATCTATCGCATCGAAAGCATCCTGTTGCAGGATTACGAAGTCAATTAATTCCGATTTCCAGAAAATCACATGGTATTCCACAGGTACACCATCATCACCCAGGATGTTAATCTGCTCGGAAATTTCCTTACCACGCAACATACGTGTCTTGATTTCATTTACTTTGTCAATCCATGCCGGAGAGATATGTTTGGCTATGTATTCCTGAAATTCGGGATATTCCAGATATTTGGAGTAACTGTCAATGGGGTTAACAGCCGGATAACGTTTACGGTCGGCACGTTCCTGTTCCAATGCATAGAAACAACGGGCTACCTTCTTCGTATTTTCTGTTACAGGCTCCTTCAAGTTACCACCGGCAGGAGATACCGTACCGATAAAGGTTACGGAGCCGCTCGAGCCATTATTCAGGTGAACGAATCCCGCACGTGCATAGAAGTTTGCAACGATAGCAGACAAGTCCATCGGGAATGCATCCGGTCCGGGAAGTTCTTCCAAACGGTTGGACATTTCACGCAAAGCCTGTGCCCAACGTGAAGTAGAGTCTGCCATTAACAATACTTTCAATCCCATACTCCGGTAATATTCGGCAATGGTCATTGCCGTATATACGGACGCCTCACGGGCGGCAACCGGCATGTTTGAAGTATTTGCAATAATGATGGTACGTTCCATCAATTTACGTCCGGTATGCGGGTCTATCAGTTCAGGGAACTCGGTAAAGATTTCCACCACCTCATTCGCACGTTCACCACATGCTGCGATGATTACGATATCGGCCTCCGCCTGTTTGGAAATAGCATGCTGAAGTACTGTTTTGCCTGTACCGAACGGACCGGGAATAAATCCGGTACCGCCTTCCACAATCGGATTCACAGTATCGATTGTACGGACACCAGTTTCCAACAGCTTGAATGGACGCGGTTTTTCTTTATAACAAGTGATGGCACGTTTTACCGGCCATTTCTGTATCATGTTTATTTCTACATCCTTCCCGGCTTCATCCGTAAGAACGGCGATAGTCTGGTTGATTGTATACTGTCCTGCATCAGCCAGGCTCTTGATTGTATAGGTTCCTTTAAAAGTAAATGGGACCATGATTTTGTGCGGCTGGAAGTTTTCATCCACTTCGCCCAGCCAATCACCGGCTGCCACCTTGTCCCCTACTTTAGCCAAAGGTTTATAATCCCATAGCTTATCGTTATCGAGAGCGAATGTATATTCCCCACGTCTCAGGAAAACACCATCCATTTTATCCAGGTCATTCTGCAAACCATCGTAGTTGCGTGACAACATACCCGGTCCCAGAGTTACTTCCAACATGTGTCCTTCGAACTCGGCTTCATCGCCCACGCGCATACCGCGAGTACTTTCAAACACCTGCACAAAAGCGTTCTTACCTATTACCTTAATAACTTCCGCCATCAGCTTTACGCCTCCTACGGAAATGTAACAGATTTCATTTTGTGAAACCGGTCCGTCAACCTCAACGGTAACGAGGTTGGAAACGATCCCTTTTACAATTCCTTTCGTAGCCATAATTTATTTATCATTGTTTCTTTTAAATTCTTCCAGAGCATTTTCGCTGCCTTTCTTCATTGCTCTCACAATTTCACGGAAAGTTTTTTCTCCGGTTGCCTTATCCAAGGTCACCCATCTTTCAATCATTTCCAGTTTCAGCAGATAGGCAAATACACTTTCAATATCAAACGGCTTGAAGAAAGTGTATTCCTCCAACCATTCCCACTTCAGTAAATCTATTTTCTTCTCGCGAACCATCAGGTCTGTTTCTTCAGCTATCCGTTGCAAGGTCGGCAGGTAATCCACCAAATCCCCCAAACCGAAATCACGGGCATTGGATGTTCGCAAGGCTACAGCAACTTCATTATCTCCCACAATGTAATTTGCTTTCTCTATACCATGTTTACGACAGGTAATCGCAGTAAGCATATTATTGATATTGAGGTTTAATTCAAACCAGTTTGCCACAAAACGGTTACTGCACTTCATGGCATATGCATAATATAGAGCTGCTAATTGGTCTTCCCACGAAATTTCAGGTTTGACGCCTTTACTTTCGCTTTCCATATATCTACAGAAGAACTCTTTAAAATAAGGAGGTATTTTATCATTCTTCGGGAGTTTCTCTTCATCCTTCAATGCTCTGAACAAAGCGATGAATTCATCATAAGTGATATATCCCCTGGGATCCGGATCCCGGTCCGGGTACTTTGCATGAGCGATCAGGTTCCTGTTATCAAACTTCAGGAAGAACAAATCGATCAGCTTTTTATCGGCGCTCGTTAATATACCGTCCAGTTCTTTCCTGAATTCAGAAATGGAATAAGGTACTTTACTATCATCGAGGGCGATATTGGGGAGTCCTGCTATTAAGCAATAATATTTACTCATAATCAGAACAACATTTCAACCAGCTGGGGACGCAGGAATTCTTTGAAAAATGCAACAAATTCTTCTTCACCGAAGCTCACTTTATAAGAACCGTCGGCTGGCATGATAGTGAAAGAGGCATCCTTGCCATTTACCTTTTCGATTTTTACTCCGGCATTCAACAAAGCCTTGGCATTGGCTTCAAAATATTTGGTAAGAGCTTCCGCATCGGCTGTCTGGATAGTAATAGCTTCCTTCTTTGCCCATTCTTTAGCCATTTCCAAAACAATCTTTTGCATAAATACACTATCAGAAACTACAGCTTTCACATTGGAAGATGTGATTTTTCCCGTAATAAGGTTTACCACCTCGCTTTTCAATGCTTCTACAGATTGGGCTGCAAATAATTTCAACTCGGCTTCTGTATTCTTTTTCAGTTCAGACGCCTGCTTCTGAGCTTCAGCGACAATACGCTTTGCTTCTGTTTCCGCTTCACTTACAATGGCTTGTTTTTGAGCATTTGCATCGGCAATGATACGTTGTGCCTCTTCATTACCCTTTTCTACTCCTTCTTTGTAGATTTTGTCGGTCAGTTCCTGAATTTTAGTATCCATTTCTGTATATATTTATAAATTTGTTTCCTAAAAGTATTAAACGCCCACAAAGTTATTCTTTTTCATGAACTGACCCAGAAATAAATGTAAAATCAAGCTAAAAAATCAGTTATTCCAAAATATTTGTAATTTTGTTCGTCTTAATACAAAATAATATGTTCTCTATAAAAAAAGCAACTACTAACGACTGCCTGTTGATTAACTCGCTGGCATCAAAAATCTGGGAACCGACTTATAAAAATATTTTGTCTCCCGAACAGATAAGTTATATGTTTGATATGATGTACGCTCCGATAAATCTACGCAAGCAGATGGAAGAATTGCATCACCAATTTTTTATCATTTCATCAGAAGATGTCCCTTCCGGCTATCTTTCTATCGAAACCGTAGACAAAGACCTTTATAATTTCCAGAAAATATATTCGCTCCCCTCGCTACACGGATCCGGTATAGGTCGTTTTATCATAGAACAAGGCACCGAGTACCTGAAAAGCATTCATCCGGGTCCATTTACGATAGAAATAAACGTAAACCGCTACAACCAGGCTGTCGGATTTTATAAACACATGGGATTTCACGAACATACGACAAGGTATCTCCATATAGGGAATGGGTATTATATGGATGATTTCATACTGAGGAAAGATATTAACAATTGAGCCGTTTGCTATTTATAAACTATTTAAATCTTTATGGGGGGGATATCCCCCTTTGATTTTTATTCTTCTTAATAATAATCCCCGGCTAATCCTCCTCTAACCAATCGTCAGACATGCTAAATTCTTTATCCCGGAATAATTCTGCTAATCCTGAAATTTGCTTAAACCGGAGCAATTCATTCTTATCCATCCCAATATTACGCATTATCCAGTTGTCAGACATTCCCGATTTGACTAATTCTGCTACAATCTCGGTCATAAGCTCCAAATTATGTATACCTCTGGCTCGGTTATGGCGGATAGTTGAAGCCATCCTATTCGAAATATCCTTCTTTATTACCGTCACAGGCAACAAACCTTTCTCACGGTCATAAATCCTTTGAGATGTCTTCATTACCAAATACCGATGATAACCATCTACAATCTCATATAAATCATTTTCTTCCTGATAGTAACAGACACAAGGCATCGTATATCCATCTTCCCAAATAGAAAGTTCCAACAAACGCATCTCCGGAGGAGCTATAACATTAGGGTTATAACTATTAGCGACAATTTTTTCAATAGGTACAGCCTTGACCTCATATGCCGGACTAACATAATTTTCCATGTTTATAAAAATTATATTTATTCATTATTTGTTGTCTTATATTTTTTTCCTGTTTCGTTTGAGAAAATCCCATATATTTACACATATGGTCATTTTTCAAAATACAGATACACATACGCTTATAGGTCGGTATTTCTTTAAATTCGGATATATCTATATCATCGATATACTCCATCCGTACAGGCTTCTTATCTGTACGGTAAGCCGTACTTTCTTCCACAATAATAGGAATACCCGCCTTCTGTAACTTGACGATTGTCTCTTCACTAAGACATCCACCTTTTTCTTTCCAGAATTTCCGACTGACTTTCAACTTATTCAAGTAATTCTCACGAATATCCTGAGGTAACGTATCTAACAGAAAATACATATATCTCTCCCAGGAGAATCCCGGCGGACACTTAATGGTTCTCCATCCCATAGCTGAAGTATTTCCATACATGCCGGCAAAACCGACACCATTAACACGACCAACCATCCTCCCCCACATATCCGGATCTATGGCTTTATAAATAAAAAGCGTGGACATCGCCTGGGATATGAACGGACTCGCCACACGCTGCCTGGATAAAGGAATACCCGCCTGATAATACAAATCATACAGATGATTGTATGGCCAACCGAATTTTCCGTTTGCAATCCAGACATCTTGAGTTTTCCAATCATAAATAGGATATGCATTATACGTGTAATACCCCATCCTATGAGTCCATTTATAGTTTGCCAGTTTCCTGTAATTTTTATTGCTGTGAATTGCCCGCCACCGGTTAAAACTCTCTTGGGTACGAATTCCGACGAGGCAGCAAATACGCTGCCCTTTCCGCTGCTTACGTAACCAAAAAGGAAACAAATTCTGAAAATCATAATCCCACAAGTCTTCTTTAAAAAAATCGAAATCCTTTGCCCTAAGGCATGATTGAGGCATTTCCCTAACCCAGATATCCCGGCAACCTTCACTCCAAGGCCTCCAATATTGCTGGAACATGGAAGTGCATGTCGGAACCTTAAAAGGGACACAACAATGATAAATATCAAGAATATCAGGATTCGCAGCATAAACTTTTTCCACGTATTCAATCGTTTGCCTGTATTGCACCTCATAATCCATATGAAATACACCTAAACGTCTTCCCGGAGCATATTTCCTGATATAATCTATACACAAATTCAATAACACACCACTATCCTTCCCTCCTGAAAAAGACACATACACATAATCGAAATAATCAAATATTATTTTCAATCTTCTCTCCGTTGCTTCATACACGTCCATTCTTCGTATCATAACTATACCTCCGGAAGATATTGCATTTTATCATAATTTTTCCACTCAATACATGTCTGAAAACCTTTTTGAGCAAATACCATTACATGACGTTTATGCACGACGGCCACGAGAGAAGACAAGGAAGATAAATCCTTTATTACTTCACTAAGAAGTTCACCTAGAATTGAGGAATTATCCCCACTCACAAAATAATTGTCTATAGAATAATGACTGCTTCCCTTTTTTATCGGAACAAAGCCTACTACACTCATATCATGAAGGGCTACGTACCAAATATGGTTCCGTGATGTCTTAAAAGGGTAATTATTATTCTGCCGCAAGATAGCCGGGCACATGACTAAAGGCGCAACGAGCTCATACAACATTTTTTCCGTACCCTGTAATTTCATAATTTTCATGGCTTATTCTCTATATTGCCATGCAAATTTAGATATAAATGTTAATGCCACCAAAGTTGTCATATATAAATATATAACACATGATATTTTGGCATTGAAACGACAATATTTGAAGAAATATTAAAAACAAAAATCCTATCTGCCTAAATAATTACTCTTTGAAATCATATTACTGTAGAATGCTGCGACAGACTTAATAGTGGTAAATACAAAAGCTGTTCCAACCGTACAAAATGAAGAAAAGGTTAATGTTAAATTAATATATCCGGATGTAAACATCTCATTTATAAATGAAATACGTCGGATATCAAGAAAAAGAGGCTATCTGGAGAATGTACCATTTTCGTCAAAGTACACTTCAAAACTTCTCAGGCAGCCTCTTCTTCCAAAACAGAACTATAGCAAATCCGAAGCCAACTCGGATAACTGGCTTCTTTCTCCTTTTATCAGATTGATATGGGCAAATAAATCTTGCCCTTTCATCTTATCCACCATATAAGCCAATCCATTACTTTGTGCATCCAAGTAAGGGGAGTCTATTTGCTGGATATCACCCGTAAATACCATCTTTGTACCTTCCCCTGCACGGGTAATAATCGTTTTTATCTCATGAGGTGTTAAGTTCTGCGCCTCATCAATAATACAGAACGTTTCAGAAAGGCTACGCCCGCGAATAAATGCCAACGCCTCGATAACCAATTGCCCATTCTTCTGTAAATCGTCTATTTTACGCGCATCAGAACCTCCCGGTGCAAACTGTCCTTTTATAACATTCAGATTATCAAACAAAGGCTGCATATAAGGAGCCACTTTTTGCTTCTCATCACCGGGGAGGAATCCCAAATCTTTATTGGCAAGCGCCACAATAGGACGGGCAAGCAAAATCTGTTTATATACATTAGCCTGTTTTAATGCGGATGCCAATGCAAGCAAAGTTTTACCTGTTCCGGCTTTTCCCGTCAGCCCTATAAGTTTCACATCCGGATCATTTAAAACCTCAAAAGCAAAAGTCTGTTCCGCATTGCGAGGCATAATACCGAAATTAGTCCCTTTTTCCACCTTTTTAAACTTATTCGTAAAAGGATTGTAACGGGCAAGAATTGAATTACGTACGCTTTTTAAAATAAAACATTCATTCGGTTGTAACTTTGATTTAATATCAAACAAATCAGCATCCACTCCTTCGGGAGAAGCGTACATCTGGTCAATCAAATCCCCATCTATTCCGTCGTATGTATCTTGAGCTCTTTCAAAAATATCGACATTCACTACTTTATCATTAAAGTAATCTTCCACCTCGATACCTAAAGAACGGGCCTTCATCCTTAAGTTAATATCTTTCGTGACAAGGATTGTTTTCACCTTTTTATCTTTTTCCGCTTCTGCCACGGAGAGAGTGCAGGAAAGAATACGATGGTCGGCACTCTTTTCGGGAAATGACTGGTAAATCTTATCTTGATATTTGTCGCCAGTAACAATATGCAAAGTTCCTTTACCCGGTCCTAAGGACGCTCCTTTCAAAAACAAATCGTTACTGGTTATGGTATCCAGTTGACGAACAAATTCCCGGGCATTGTAATTAATCTGATCACTCCCTTTTTTAAATTTATCCAACTCCTCCAATACCACAATCGGAAGGTAAATATCATTCTCCTGAAAGTTCTCAATACACTTATAATCGTGCAGGATTACATTCGTATCCAACACAAAATTCTTCTTTGCTCCCATGATCTTTCGATTTAATGATTATGCCTCTAAGATAGAAATTTTTCCGAGATATTATTCTTTTAGGACTTGAAATATCTCAATTCAACCAAAATATTCTGTATTTAAACAAAAAGCGACAGGATTATATGAAAACAAGCAAATTACCTAAACGTATAGAAATATTGTAAAAAGAACACTATCTTTGTATCGCACTTTGAACCAATGGAAAAATCATGAATACAGGAATAGAGCATTATGCCACTTTTATTTTATCGTCACTATTTTTTTCAATTTTACCGGGCATCGATACGCTTTTCATCTTAAGCAGGTCGATCATACAAGGGAAAAAAGCCGGTATCTATGCAACATTAGGAATTAACACGGGGATTCTGATACATGCAACATTTGTAACATTAGGACTTTCTCTGATAATTGCACATTCACCTATCGCATTTTCCATTATAAAATATGCCGGAGCTGCATATATTATCTATTTGGGCATAAGTAAATTTTGCCAAAGAAAGCCGATTATATCAGAAATGAAAAATGAGCAAATGGATATATCCCGGCACAGGGATAGTTACCTTGCCGGCATACTTACCAATTTACTAAATCCCAAAGTCATCCTCTTCTTCCTGGCATTTTTTCCACAGTTTGTCATCTCCCCGGAAATAGAGAGCCATTTGCCTTTTGTGATATTAAGCATTACCTATCTTTCCATAAACATATGCTGGACTTTGGCATTAAGCATTTTCTTTGCTTCATTCTCCAGCAGATTAATAAGCAACACTACGATATCCAAATGGATTAATAAAATAACAGGAACGATATTCCTTTTATTAGGCGTGTTAACGGGTCTGGATATTATTTAATACCTACCGCCAAATACACAAAAGCGGTGCTATGAAAATGAACAAGCATCATAGCACCACTTTTTTATTCTATACCGAAATTACACTTTTATTCCAGCTCTACCAACTGGGCATCAGCCGCAACTATATCGCCCTCCGCAACCAGTAATTGTTTAACAACACCCTTATAATCCGACATGATACTATTTTCCATCTTCATTGCTTCCAAAACCAGCAAATCCTGGTTCCGGTTAATAGCATCACCCACCTTAACCTTGATTGAAAGAATTTTACCTGGCATCGGAGAGGTTATAACATGTCCGGTAACAGGTTGATGTTTAATAACCTTTTCTTCTTTCTTTTCAACTTTACCCTCTTCTTTTACCACATTCTTAGCTTGTTCGGCTTCATAACGGGCTTTTTTCAGGTTTGTCAAATATGTTTTAGCAACAAGAGGGAACAGTTCCAGCAGAAGGACTTCTTTCTCATTCTCCGCAAGTCTTACCCCACCATATTCTTCCAATACAGGATTGGGCTGCATCTGGTAATTAGACGTATCATATGGAGTTTCTTCACGTACCCCGGCTATCTTGAAGCGGAAGTCAGGATCAACTGGAATCGGAGTCTTTCCGTATTCTCCCTTCACCAGATTGACAAACTGATTGGACACATTGGAATACATCGGTTTACCGTTCTTCAAATCCAACGCACAGTTTACAGCTTGCGCACCTACGATCTGGCTGGTAGGAGTAACCAATGGAGGAAGACCGGCATCCAGACGGACATGAGGTATCAGCTCCATCGCTTTTTCCAAAATAGCTTCCGATTTCAATTGTTTCAGCTGGGCAACCATATTGGTATACATACCACCTGGTATTTCTGCATTTTTCACCAGTTCATTCGGAGCCGGGAAGTTGAAATATTTTTCTATGGCATGGCAAACCTCCAGCAATTCTTCTTCTTTATCCGCACGTGCCAATTCAAGCGCTTTATCAAAAGCCTTATCTATTTCCTCCGGCAGAGCGTCTGTCAACGGATTAAACGGCTTAGGAAACTGCTTGACTGCATCATAGGCTTCCAATTCCTTGCGGATAGTAAACAACTCCGCATTGATTTTTGCCACAGTCTCCATATTGGCAGAAATCTCTATTCCCGCTTTCTTACAGAACAGATAAATAAGCTCAACTGCAGGAGCAGCCGGGCCACCTGCAAAATTCCAGATATTCGTATCGACTATATCTGCCCCATTGACAATCGCCGACATAACAGATGCCAATCCATAGCCCGGAGTGCAGTGTGTATGGAAGTCAATCGGTACGGAAAGATTCTTTTTGAATAATTTTATCAAACCGGCCACCCGTTTAGGAGGAATCAGACCGCTCATATCTTTTATTGTGATCATGTCCGCTCCTAAAGCTTCCATTTGTTTCGCCTTATCCAAAAAATACTCGTCAGTAAAAACGGCATGAGGCAGTTTATGCTTCGAAAACATCGAATGCAAACGTTCTTTCATCGAAAAATGGGGATCGATAGTATAACAAACTGCACAATCGGCTATGCCCCCATACTTCTTTACGTATTTAATAGTCGATTTTACATTATTCACATCGTTCAATGCATCAAAAATACGCATAATACCTAAACCGGACTCAATGGAATTTCGACAAAAACCTTCTATAATCTCATCGGTATAAGGACTATATCCAAATAAGTTACGTCCCCGGGACAATGCCGTAAGCTTAGAAGCATCACCCACTGCAGCCTTGATTTTTTCCAGACGATCCCACGGATTTTCATTCAAATAGCGCATAACAGAATCCGGAACGGCCCCGCCCCATACTTCCATTGCATAAAAACCTGCATCCTTATAAAAAGGAAGGACACGATCAATTTCTGACTGACTCATACGAGTTGCAAATGAAGATTGTTGACCATCACGCAACGTCAAATCACGGATTAAAAGTTTTTTTACCATAGCATCTTTATTGTTAAGGAATTACACTTATCGGAAAGATGATTTCCTGTTAAGATTCTCTATCCATCCGAAAACGGCTGAAATTTATTAAAAACCCAGGATTAAACACCATTTTAACTATTTTTAATTTCAAATTAAAACATATCATTCACAAGAGAGCTTGTTTATTCTGATGCAGACCTAAACATACGGACATATCTAACTATAAAACAATATTTTATGTAATAATACCATTTTTTCACCAGCTACTTTTTCACTCAGCTCTTGTTTTGTAATAACTCATCTATTTGCAAAATTGTTCACTTGTTAAGAAAACCGATCGCATAAATTTATCTCCGGGCAATGGCAGACGACAGAAATTTAAAACAGGAAATACCTTGGTTAATCCATTTACCCTCACTACATTTGTATATAAAATTTAAATAACACTGTATAATTTTACAAACTATACTACTTTATGAAAACAAAAATCATGGCTATTTGCCTACTATTTACAGTTAGCATATCCGCTGGTTCTAAACCGGTTAACCAACTCAGTATTGAAGAAGAAAGAAATCATATCCTCTCACTGGCTGCAATGGCATATGTCTATCAGGACTGGCAAAGGAAAGACATATCCCCATCGAGAGGATACAATATCGGAGCACTGTTATATGATTCAAAAGGTGACTCTATCATTGCTTTTGAAAGAAATTCCGTTAATCAATACAATGACAAAACACAACATGCCGAAGTTCGTTTGATGCAAGGCTATATGAAAAAGTATTCTAAACCTTATCTGGATGGATTACAAATTATAACCACCCTGGAACCGTGCATGATGTGTTCGGGTATGATGACATTCCTCATGGTAGATACGACCAAATATGTACAAGAGGACCCTGAGTTTGGAAAAAATATCGAAAGACTGGCTATGCCATGGACCGATCCTGAAGGACATGTGCACCAGCCGAACGAGCGGTGTACAAGAATCAAATCTATTTTAGCAGATTATCCGGGTCCCAGCTCCGATCTGAATATGGCATATGAGAGGTATATAAAAGAAAAGCCTCAGGGAAGCATGTCTGACTTTCTATATTCAGAAGAGGCATGGAATATCTATGATTTCTGGGTCGAAGTACTGGAATTATGGAGTTGTGTCCATATTGAGAACGCTAAATTATTGGAGAATATAAAAAGTCTGTTAAATAAAAGAACTATACATGAGAACTCCCCTTACGGAGAGAAAGCACACCAAAAGAATATGAAGCTTTTAAAAACCATGAGCAAGAAAAAAAATATCGTACTATCCGGCTACAAATTCTAACCTCATAAGCAACTGCCTATGAACAACAGTAATACAAATAATCGTTATCTTTGTACGGAAATATCACAAAGATATTAATTATACATTATGAAAAATACAAACAAATTGATCTACGGATGTTTTTTGTGTGCATCCGTTTTTTCTTTATCAGCCCGAAACGAACAACCATTATCCATAAACAATATGGATAGTCCTACAAACTGTATCCTTACTGAGCAGGAAAAACCGGCAAAGCCTTTACCACGTGCAAAAGTTCCTGCCGGATTCTCAAAAGCAATGGCTAACTACCTGAAAGCGGTAAAGAACTCCAAACAAGATTTACACGGCATCATGGTTCTTCAACATGGCAAAGTGCTTGCCGAAAAATGGATGGGTGAAGGAGCGGCCGACAAACCTCATATTTTATATTCGGTAAGTAAAACCTTCACTGCAACAGCTATTGGTTTTGCTGTATCTGAAGGTAAATTAAAAGTAACAGATAAAGTTATCTCTTTTTTCCCTGACAAACTTCCTGCAGAAATCAGTCCTGATTTGAAAGAAATGAGCATACAGGATTTATTAACGATGTCCTGTGGACATGATACAGACCCTACAAACAGTATCCGGAAACAGGAAGGCGTTGACTGGGTTCAGGAATTTTTATCGGTTCCGGTAAAGCACAAACCCGGTACATACTTCGTCTACAACAGTATGGGAACCTATATGCTATCGGCTATTCTCCAAAAAGTAACAGGAGAAAAAATCGTAGACTACCTATCTGCCAGGCTATTCCAACCTCTATCCATCGCATACCCTCGATGGGACGAAAGCCCTCAAGGCATTAATTGCGGCGGATGGGGATTATATCTGACAACGGAAGATATGGCGAAAATGGGACAATTATTTCTCCAAAACGGTGTTTGGGAAGGGAAACAGCTACTGCCTGCCGCATGGATAGAAGAAGCCACCACTTCCAAAATAGCTTCTTTACCCGCAGGCGTACGCCCGGAAAATGTAAAGATGAAGCCGGAAGATTCCGACTGGTTACAAGGCTATTGTTACCAAATGTGGCGTTGCCGCCATAATGGAGTCCGTGCAGACGGAGCCAGCGGGCAATACATTATCATATTACCGGAAAAAGATGCCGTAATAGCCGTAACAGCCGATATTGGGGATATGCAAGCGGAACTCAACCTGATTTGGGAACATATCTTACCGGCTTTATAATTATCTGTTAAACATTTTATGAGTTGTAATATAAAAAATTGTATGAAAAAGATTGTATTCGGACTTTTTACTATCTCATTAATACTGGTATCCGTATTGATGGTTGATTGCACAGGCCCTAAAAAACCGGAAAAAGTCCTCCGCCATGTAGTAATGTTAGGATTTAAACCGGAAGTTTCTGCCGAACAAATCAAAAAAGTAGAAGATGCCTTCAGAGCCCTTCCCTCCCAAATCGATTTGATAAAAGGCTACGAATGGGGTACGGATTGTAGCCCGGAAGGACTGCAACAGGGGTTAACCCATTGTTTCTTTCTGACGTTCTACTCTGAGGAAGACCGGGATACCTACCTGATACATCCTGCCCACAAAGCTTTTGGAAAAGTTTTAGGGAATAAAGCATCAGCCATTACGGTTGTCGATTACTGGACAAAATAACTTATAGGCCGGATTACGTTTAGTAACAAATCGTAATCCGGCTTTACTTTACTCACAATTTCCTTCCTCCAGCCTTTCTATCAAGACTTCCCGAATCGGGAAGCATCCACGGACTCATGCTGTTTTTTCTTACAACCGCCGAATTTATATATAATTGATTCCGGTTAAATGAAAATCACAAAAGAAGATTACTTGCTGATCTTCTTCAAAGCCTGTGCCAACTGATCCGGACACGATGTACCACGTTCACGGCAATCGATACCCTCCAAGCGCCGGATGGCATCCTGTACATTCATCCCTACCAACAACTTAGAAAGCCCTTGGGTATTTCCCTGGCAACCGCCCACGATTTGTACTCCCTTAATCACGTCATCCTCCGAATCAATAATCATCATCTTCGAGCAAACACCTCCGACCGGTGTATAGGTAACACGCTGTTTATTCATTTTATCCTTCATTTTTAATAATCGAATACAAAGGTACAAATAAAACAGAAGAACTAAAATCTGCCGTCTATGCACCTATTATCCCCCTTATTTCATAAAAAAGCTTATAATCCCCCTGTTTTAAAGGAAATAAATAGTGCACATTCCAAATATTATGCTTTCCTTTGTAGCCGAAACAATAAAAGATTTATTTCGCTCTGAACTCTCACATGTATTTCCTCGGTTGTTAACACTGAGTATCTCCATTTCTGATTAAGGACTATCTAAACTGTATTGTTAAATTATTAATTTTTTTATTTTTATATCTATGAACATGTATGTTGGAAACCTTAACTACCAGGTTAGGGAATCAGATTTGAGAGAAGTAATGGAAGAGTACGGAACAGTTGATTCAGTAAAATTGATCATTGACCGCGACACAAGAAGATCTAAAGGTTTCGCTTTCGTAGAAATGCCAGAAGCTTCTGAAGCAAAAAAAGCTATCGATGATTTGAACGGTGCAGAATATGCCGGTCGCCCGATGGTAGTTAAAGAAGCACTTCCAAGAAACTAATTGGTAAAATATATATTACCTATTGAAAAGGATATGTCCCGCGGACATATCCTTTTTTCTTTTAATAAGAACGACTGCTCCAGGAATCCCGATATCCGGTTTTTGCCCGTTAAATTTCTCATTACAAATAAATTTATTAGTGAGCAGGGGGTATGGCACAATGTTGACTACCCAAAACCTACAGACTAACAACCATTTATAACACCTTACAAATTCAAAGTGAACACCCAGGATGAGCACTCCTCTTTAATATAGAAGGAAGATTCTTCTTATAACTATTTATAAATCGGGATTTTCTTGTTTTTTTGAGAATACATCCTTGTACCATCCTACATCACAAAAATGAAGCGTCTTCCCTATTTTCAAAACATAGGTGTTTTGATTTTAAAACATATATGCTTTGAATGCAAAACACCTATGTTTTGAAATGAAGGCAAGTCAATTATTTTCTTAATCATTAATGGTTTCTAATCGACTCTAATGGTCGCTATCCGACTCCGGGATTATTACCCGCGATATCTTTGTCGTGTAATAATTAACACGGGATTCAATCATCGATATTCGTCTTTCCGTCCGTACTATTTTAGACAAATGCTTTTTTCCTACAGTATTTGTATCTAAATTTGCGAAACTCTAAAAACAAAAACATGACTTACGAAGAAACGTTGCACTATCTATACACCAGTATACCGGTATTTCAACACAGCGGGGCTTCTGCTTATAAACCGGGACTTGGAACAAGTATAGCATTGGACAACTATCTGGGAAATCCCCACAAAGCATACCAAACAATCCATATAGCCGGTACAAACGGCAAAGGTTCCGTCAGCCATCTGCTGGCAGCTATTTTACAACAGTCCGGATATAAAGTGGGACTTTTCACTTCTCCCCATCTGGTCGACTTTAGAGAACGAATCCGCGTAAACGGTAAAATGATACCTAAAGAATACGTTACTGACTTTGTAACACACCATCAATCCTTTTTCGAACCGCTCCAACCCTCCTTTTTTGAACTGACCTCTACATTAGCTTTTGATTATTTCCGCTCCGAAAAAGTCGATATTGCCATAATCGAAACAGGCATGGGCGGACGTCTGGACAGCACCAATATCATCACACCGGTTTTAAGTATTATCACCAATATAAGTCTCGACCATACTCAATTCCTGGGGGATACAGTCGAAAAAATAGCTTTCGAGAAAGCCGGTATCATCAAGAACGGCGTACCGGCATTAGTCGGTGAAGTAGACAGGGAAAGCGTTGTCAAAGTCTTTGCAGATACTGCAGTAAAAAACAATACTTCGGTTTATTTTGCACAGGATGCCGGCTTGTTAGGAGAATCCTATTTGATGGATACCGGAAAATGGTCTTTCGATTCAACCGAATATGGACAATTGTCCGGCGAATTGGGTGGAGCCGTACAAGTACGTAATGCAAATACCGTATTGGGAGCTTTAAACTTATTGAATAGGCAGGATATACAAATTACCCAACAAGCCGTAAGGGAAGGATTCGAGCATGTTGTGGAACTGACAGGTTTAATGGGACGTTGGCAAATCATGCAACAAAAGCCCAAAGTAATCTGTGATACCGGTCATAATATAGGAGGCTGGCAATACATCCAAATGCAACTGGCAGAAGAGAAAAAACGCCATAAACATCTGTTTATGATAGTAGGCATGGTAAATGATAAAGATATCAACGGCGTGATGGAACTTATGCCTCAGGATGCTTTCTATTTCTTCACACAGGCTTCTATTCCACGGGCTATGCCGGCCGAAGAATTTGCAGCAAAAGGTATAATGCACGGGCTGAGCGGTACTATTTGCGACACGGTTCCGGAAGCCGTCGGCAAAGCCCTGGCACGCGCCGGGGAAGATGATGTCATTTTTATCGGAGGCAGTACTTTTATTGTGGCAGACGCCATTCCTTTATTCGACAAAGAAACTATGCAACTTAATTCTATCTAAAATAAATATCATGACTGAACTAATTCAAAAAAAATTAAGCGAGTCGAAAACAGCACGGTGGACCGTTCTGGCACTCGTCGCATTTACTATGCTCTGCGGATACTTCATCACAGATATGATGGCGCCGCTTCAGGATTTACTGCAATCACCCGTCGGTAGCGGAGGCTTAGGTTGGAGCGGAGACGAGTATGGAAAGTTTACCAGCGCTTACGGATGGTTTAACGTATTCTTCCTGATGCTGATTTTCGGTGGTATGATACTCGATAAAATGGGAGTACGTTTCACCGGTCTTATGGCTACATGTATCATGATTATAGGTGTGTTTGCCAAATGGTTCGGCATATCGCACGATTTCGGTGGAGCCACAATCTCTGTTTTCGGAACAGAATGGACGTACACCCTGCTGGTGGCATCGTTAGGATATGCCTTATTCGGCGTAGGTGTGGAAATAGCAGGTATTACTGTTTCCAAAATCATTGTGAAATGGTTTAAAGGCAAAGAGATGGCGCTTGCCATGGGTTTGGAAATGGCTTGTGCACGTATCGGTACGGGATTGGCAATCGGTATTACTCCATTGTTGAGCCGCGCTTTCAATAATTCAATCAGCATGCCTATTCTTATCGGGTTAATCCTTTTGTGCATCGGTTTGCTTTCCTTTATCGTATTTGTCATCATGGATAAGAAACGGGATGCGGAAGATGCAGAGACAGTGAATGATGAAGAACCGGAAGAGCCGTTCCGTTTCAGCGATATCTGGAGCATCGTTACCTTAAAAGGATTCTGGTATGTAGCTTTACTTTGTGTATTGTTCTATTCCGCCGTATTCCCCTTCCTTAAATATGCGCCCAGCCTGATGATTAATAAATTCGGCATTGCCCCGGAATGGTCGGGTACGATTCCTGCCCTTCTCCCATTCGGCAATATCCTGCTGACTCCCTTCTTCGGGAACCTATACGACCGCAAAGGAAAAGGAGCAACCATAATGATTGTCGGAGCTGTCATGCTGGTATTTATCCATCTGATGTTCTCTATCCCGGTACTGAACAACTGGATTATTGCCCTTATACTGATTATCCTGTTAGGTATTGCATTTTCACTGGTACCTTCGGCTATGTGGCCTTCCGTTCCGAAAATCATACCGGAAAACAAACTGGGAACAGCCTATGCCTTGATTTTCTGGGTACAGAACTGGGGATTGATGGGGGTTCCTTACCTGATTGGAAAAGTGCTGGACAGCTACTGCGTCACCGGTAATATCGACGGTAAACCGACTTATGACTATACAATTCCAATGATGATTTTCACATGTTTCGGCATAATGGCTCTCTTTATATCCTTACTGCTGAAACGTGAAGACCGGATTAAAGGTTACGGATTGGAATTACCGAATATCAAAAAAGACGAAGATATTGTTCTTGCCGAAGAAATGATTGGCGAAGGACAGCGTTAAATAAACTATTTCACTATGATTTGTTTCCCGAATGCCAAAATAAATTTAGGGCTGAATATCGTTAGTAAACGACCGGACGGTTATCATAATATCGAAACCATCTTCTACCCTGTTCCTGTAAAAGACGCGCTTGAAATTGTTGAAGCGAAAACCTTCTCATTCACGCAAACAGGCATACAAGTAGATGCTCCGGTAGAAAAAAACCTTGTGGTAAAAGCCCTGAATTTATTAAAAAAACAATATGACATTCCCGAATTGGAAGTCCATCTGCTGAAAGCCGTCCCTTTTGGAGCGGGATTAGGCGGAGGCTCTGCTGATGCGGCCTTTATGCTGAAACTTCTCAATGACTTTTGCAGATTGTCCATTCCCGAAAACGAACTGGAAGAGCTTGCCTCTTCCATCGGGGCGGACTGCCCGTTCTTTATACGGAATACACCTGTTTTTGCTACAGGTACGGGAAATATATTCGAACCGGTGGAACTGTCGCTAAAAGGCTACCATCTTTGCTTGGTTAAGCCGGATGTAGCCGTATCCACTCCTGAAGCCTATTCGATGGTTAAACCTGCAACACCGTCTGTTTCACTGAAAGAAATTGCAAAACTGCCGGTTTATGAATGGAAAAAGCTGATGGCTAATGATTTTGAGCCAAGTGTATTCCCTAAGTTTCCGGTTATTGCAACGATAAAAGAAGCTCTTTATGAAGCTGGAGCAGTATATGCTTCCATGTCCGGCTCCGGTTCATCCGTATTCGGACTGTTTAAAGAAACGACTTCACTGAAACAACAATTTCCGGATTGTTTTGTATGGGAAGGAGCTCTCGAATGAATGCCATAGCAGACTTCTTCGACAGCCTTGCCGACCGCTGGGATGAGTTATGCCAGCATGGGCCTGATAAGATCAATGAGATTCTGGAACAAACGACTCTCCGGAAAGGCATGCGTATACTCGATGTAGGATGTGGAACCGGCATACTGGAAAGTTTTCTTCTGCCCTATTCGCCTGTAGAAATTGTAGGAGTGGATCTTTCTTCATTTATGATTGAAAAAGCCCGTTGCAAATATGCGGTAAAAACAGTCGATTTTCATTGTATGGATATAATGGACCTGAAAAACGAACGTTTCGATTATATCATAGCGTATAGTGTTTTCCCCCATTTCTCCAATCAAAAAGAACTTATTTCTCATCTTGCCGGACTTTTGCATCCGGGAGGGGAACTGGTGATTTGCCACAGCGAAAGCAGGGACAAAATAAACATGCACCATGACAAACAAGCTGTCAGGATTTCATTCGGCCTACCTCCTGCGGAAGAAGTCGCACAGATGATGGAACCTTATTTCCGGATACAAACGATTCAGGATACCAACCGATTATACATGGTATCCGGCATACGAAATTCTTAAACACCTGATATATGAACAAAAAAATAGCATTAATTTCTACGCTATTATTATCCACTTTTGCACTGTATGCAGCGGATGATATTAAAGTCATGCAATACAAGCATGCCGGGCCTATTCCCGTAAATAAGCCCATCATGGCAGACAGCCTGAATGTAAACGGTAAAAAATTTGAAGTCAAAGACCTCCTGAAATCCACACTCCCAGCTGACCGGGTGTTGGAAAATGCAACTGTACTCGATGCCGATACAGCTGGGAAAATAACTTTTGCTTCACCGGAAAAAGGGTATGCCCTTCATCTTTTCTCTTTCTATCTGAATAGCGACCGCTATGTAAAAGGTTCGCTGGAAGTATCCGGTTCCGGTAATTTCGAAGTATTTGTAAATAATAAACCTGTAGGTGCAACTTCCGAATTGGCAATGGAACCTCACCGATATGAAGTCGTAGTGAAATACCTCACTATGGACACAGATACTTGCCCGCCAACACTGAAAGCAATCTTTAAAAATCCGGGAAAAGCAGAGGTCACAGCTTCCTTAAACCCGGAAAAGCGCTATACATTACAAGATATGCTGACAGGAACCAATTACAGTGGAGTAAGCCTTTCTCCTGACGGCAAATTTGTACTTATCAAATATTACACTCACTTGGATAACGGCAAAAGCGAACAATTCGCCCAATTGCGTGATGCTACTACCGGACGTATTTTATTACAGGACAAAGGATTTGTCCTGAATGCCTCCTGGATGCCTAAAAGCAATAAGATGTATTTTACCCGTACCGGAATGAACGGCCTGGAACTGGTTACCATAGACCCTGCCACTATGCAGGAAGAGGTTCTTGCCAACAATCTGCCGGAGGGCAACTTCTCTTTCACTCCTGATGAAGAGACTTTACTCTATACCATCCGTGAAGAAGGCCCGAAAGATGGTCCTGACATGCTTCGTATCCTCGAACCGAACGACCGCCTTCCTGGTTTCCGCAACCGCTATTTTATCTGGCGGTATAACCTGAAAAACGGTCTTTACGAACAGTTGACTTATGGCCATACCAATACATTCATCAATGATGTAAGTGCAGACAGCCGTTATCTTCTGTTCAGTACCAGCGAGCAGGACTACACTTCGCTGCCCCATTCCAGCAACTCTTTATACAAGTTGGATCTCCAAACCATGGCTGTCGATACGATTTGGGAAGGCAAGAAATTTGTAAACGGAGGTTCATTCTCTCCGGACGGAAAGCAATTGTTGGTTAGCGGTTCCGGAGAAGCATTCGACAATATCGGGTTAAATATCAAACAGGGACAAATATCAAACACATATGACGGGCAGCTTTTCCTGTATGATCTGGCAAGCCGCAAAGCAACAGCTCTTACTAAAGACTTCAATCCTAATGTAACCGGAGCCTCATGGAACCATACTGACGGACTAATCTACATGCTGACAGAAGACCAGGATTACCAACGCCTTTACACCTGCAATCCGGCAAACGGGAAAATCAAACGCCTGGATTTGCCGGAGGATATTATATCCAACTATACGCTGGCAGACAATGCGCCTGTTCTGTACTATTACGGACAAAGCATTTCAAACGCGAATCGTTTGTATGCCTATAACCTCAAAAACGGGAAGAACCGTCTGATTGAAGATCTCTCTGCAAAAAGATTGGAAAATATCCAATTGGGAGAAGCACACGACTGGAACTTCACCTCTTCAGACGGTACAGTTATCCAGGGACGTTACTATCTGCCGCCTAATTTCGATGCATCTAAAAAATATCCGATGATTGTCTATTACTACGGTGGAACATCCCCAACGAACCGTGCGTTGGAAATGCGCTATTCCATGCATATGTATGCAGCTCTGGGTTATGTGGTCTATACGCTTAACCCGAGCGGAACTACCGGTTTCGGACAAGAATTTGCAGCACGTCACGTAAATGCCTGGGGCGATTATACGGCTGATGAAATCATTTTGGGTACGGAAAAGTTCTGTAAAGAACACGATTTTGTAAACTCCAAGAAAATCGGTTGTATCGGAGCCAGTTATGGAGGTTTTATGACACAATACCTGCAAACCCGTACCGATTTATTCGCAGCAGCTGTAAGCCATGCGGGTATCAGCGCATTAAGCAGCTATTGGGGAGAAGGATATTGGGGATACGGCTACTGTTCGGTTGCCAATACAGGAACCTACCCATGGAACAATCCTGAATTTTATACAAAGCACAGCCCGTTGTTTAATGCGGATAAAATCAAAACGCCGTTGCTATTGCTTCACGGCAATGCCGACACCAATGTGCCTTTGGGAGAAAGTATCCAGATGTTCCTTGCTCTTAAGTTACTTGGCAAAACGGTTGAGTTCGTACAAGTGGACGGAGAAAACCATGGTATAGTAGACTACAAAAAACGTACGGAATGGCAAAACAGTATCTACGCATGGTTTGCCAAATGGCTGAAAGACGAACCGGAATGGTGGGATGCCCTCTACCCGGAAAGGAATTTGTAAGATAAAACAAAACAGATAGCAAGATTGCTAAATTAAGCAAAGCGTAGCGAAGCGATTGAAAAAGCGTTCGTTACGCTTTTGTTTTCTAATGTGGCGCGAATGCTATTCCATCAACGCCGTTTCAGTAACCTGAACATACATATCGTGTTGGTAATGCCGGTAAGCATGAGTATGCCCATATAAGATATAGCGGCGCCATACAGTCCCAAACTGGTTATAAGGATTACGCTTGACAGTATGTTGAACAGCCCGGAACCGACTGCGATATAAAAGTTGATTTTTACCTTACCCATAGCGACTATCAGATTGCTGGCAGGAATTTTAAAAGCAGTCGCAAAAAAAAGACCGCAGCATATGATTGTGAAAAGCGGAACGGAGTCTGTATAGCTGTCTCCGAAAACCAGTGGTATCAAAAATGGCCCGACCAGAATGAGAGAGACCGAAAGTATCAGAAAAAAAGGTATGATAATTTTAAGCAACCTGATATAATTATGTCTCACCCATACGGGATCTTCCTTTTTTTCGGCGAAATACGGATAAAGAAATGTCATGAGTGTGGAGGAGATAAACAGTAGGGCCATCGGGATAATGGAGGCCGTACGATAGTCGGCTACCGCATACATGTCATCCATAATCAGGCCGATGAGATATACGTCTATCATCCCGGTCATGGCGGATATACCGTTGTTGAACATGGTGATGAGTGCGAATTTGTCAAACTGCCTTTTTTCTGTTACCGGAAGACGTGGTAATCCATCAACACGTACTGCCGATGGCCTGCGGCACATGATGGATGCGCATATGACTGATATGCCTGTTGCCAGATAGCGCATTACAATCATTCCTACAGGTCCCCATATATATGCCCCGACGAGAGTGCCGGCCATAAGTATTGCCGCATTGAAGGTCATGAGCCATGAATATGTCCGGTTGTTACGGCGTACGATATTGTCTATCTGAAATAATGAGAGCAAATATGCCGATGCCGGCAGAAATGCCGCAAGCATAAGGAGTTTGCCGGCCTCTGTGTCGGGAATGAGAAAATATGCATAGCCTACAATAACGACCGACATACAGAGGTCTGCTATTATACCGCGTCTCTTATTGTAACGGAAGTAGGCTTCTCTTTCATGTACGGATGATGCTGCCGAACCGAACTGCAAGTAGGCATTGTTGCCTCCGAGGCCATCGAATATCATGAACATGGCTATGATATTCATCACATAACCATATATGCCATAATCATGTTTGTCAAGAATCCTGACAAGGAATACGGTATAGCTAAAAGCTAATATTTTGTTAAGCGATCCGGCTCCTACCATATAGAGGAGACCTTTGGCTGATACGTTCTTTATTATTCCTGATAATTCGGATATTTTCATAAATCAGCATGTAAAAACGGTTTGGATTATATCAGAAACCGTGTATGAGTTACACGGGGCAAACAATTTTCGTTCCAACCATCTCCGACTGGAAAGAACGGTTACCTGCCATGCCTGGCCTTAAGTCCTTACCTTGTCTTTTTACCGGCATGAAACCACATATCGTTTTTGCCAGACGGTAAATTCTTACTGACAAACTGATCATCACCTTGCATATCAGATATGGAACTAATCGGAATATCAGGTCAAGCGGCAGGGCTGCCTCATATACATGAATCCCCTCCCTGATATAATCATGTATCCGACTACACGGTTTCCTTCTGACAACCTTGAAATTGATTACGGCAAAAGTCACCTTTATACCTGAAACTGCAAGAACTCGGGCCTGATCCCATTCGAATATTCCCTCCAGCGGATTGTCTGCTTCGGGGATTCCTCTCGATACGACAAGTATATGTTTTCGGGTCATGATGTTTTGTATGGATTCAAGTTGTTGTAATGCCAGCCATCGCACAATACCGCGTAAAGTCAGTACAGATGACGGTTATATCTTAGATGATTTGATTGTGCCGGGCAAAGATACGATAATTAGAGAAATAATGCCTTACCCTGGCATTTCAAAAAAAGGTTTTGTTAACAAATTCACTCTTCGTGGTATAATATAAATTCAGCTCTATCAAAGGAATAAAATATTCCATAACAAAAAAGGCAGTTCCGATTTAACGGAACTGCCTTTTTCTCTTTTGCCTAACCTAACAATCTATTTGCGACTAATACACAAATATTATTTCATATGTTCATTTAAAGTATGCCATAGATGGATTTCCGGTATAATACCCATACCGATCACTTCATCGCGAAGCTTACATAAGTGTTCATAACTACGGGCCAGTTCTGCATTTTCCATCGGAGTGCCTTCCACTTCTTTATAGAAAATACCTTCTTTACTTATTTCTGTCTCCATAGCCATCATGATATGGTCGAATTTACCGGAATGTACATAAGTACCGGCAGGCCAACGGAATGTTTCGCCTCCCATAGCAGCACGTATCATTTCAATAGAAAGATATGACGGGCTCTGGAAAGAAGAACGTCCACGTAAATCAATGATTTCTTTTCCTCCCTGGATAACATGCTGTTTTATATCCGCCCACTGTTCGTCTGTCAACTCAGAAGAACCGATTAATTTCTGCAACGGACGGCCATCAACTGTTGCCGTAGAAGTAAACACAGCCATCTGTTCGCCATGTCCACCATAAGTACGACAGTTGCGAACCAGATTCTGACGAACGCCGAAATGTTTTGCCAATGCACTTTGCAAACGAGTGCTGTCTAATGCAGCCAAGGTACTTACCTGTGAAGGCTTCAAACCGGAATATAGCAAAGTAATCAAACCTGTAATGTCAGCCGGGTTAAAAATAACCACCACATGTTTTACATCAGGGCAATATGCACGCACATCTTTACCGAACTGAGCAGCAATTTCAGCATTACCTTTCAGTAAATCTTCGCGGGTCATACCTGCTTTACGGGCAGCGCCACCGGAAGAAACAACATATTTGGCACCATGCAATGCTTCGCTGATATCAGAAGTATAAGTTATATGAGCGTAATCAAAGCCGGACTGGAACATTTCCTCTGCTACCCCTTTCAAACCGGGAGCATACGGGTCGTAAAGACAAACTTCAGAACTAAGCCCCATCATTAAAGCTGTTTGAGCCATATTGGAACCAATCATACCTGCTGCACCTACTATCGTCAGCTTCTCGTCTGTTAATGTTTTCATATCTATATTATTTAAATGATTTAGCTTTAATAAGTAACATGTTCGCCCCAATAATGTTTGGTTGATTACATTTCTTTTCGGAAACAAAGATAAATGAAGTAAAAATTTCCAGCTAATCACTAATTTGAATCTTCCATAAATATAAGTTATAGGATTTACATACAAACAAAATCGATAAGAAAATACGTATCTTTGCAACATGAAAACATATAAACCGGAGGCCTGGTTGCCTACCACCAAAAAAGAAGTCGAAGCCCGTGGATGGGATTATATAGATGTTATATTTTTCAGTGGAGATGCTTATATTGATCATCCTTCATTCGGAGCTGCCGTTATCGGGCGTACTCTCGAAGCCATGGGGCTGCGCGTTGCTATCGTGCCTCAACCCGACTGGCGGGGAGACTTCCGCGACTTCAAAAAATTAGGGGCGCCCCGTCTCTTTTTCGGTGTCTCTGCCGGTGCTATGGATTCTATGATTAATCATTATACAGCCAATAAACGGCTACGCAGTGACGATGCCTATACTCCGGACCGTCGCCCAGGCATGCGTCCTGACTATCCGAGTATTGTATACACCCGTATATTAAAAGAATTATATCCCGATATTCCCGTTGTTTTAGGAGGTATCGAAGCGTCCCTGCGCCGCCTGACTCATTACGACTACTGGCAAGACAAACTATTGCCCGGTATACTGGCAGACAGTCCAGCCGACCTGCTTATCTATGGCATGGGAGAACTGCCTTTAATGGAACTGGTTACACGCCTGCAAGCGGGTACTCCATTCCATGAACTAAAGGATATACGCCAAACGGTTTATCTGGCAAAAAAAGAAGAAATCCAGGCTGGTACGGATGACATCGAACTATTTTCGCATAACGAATGCCTGAAAGATAAACTGAAACAGGCGAAGAATTTCCGCCATATTGAAGAAGAATCAAATAAATATAATGCCAGCCGCATTCTGCAACAGACAACCGGCAACCGGACGATTGTTGTTAATCCTCCCTTCCCTCCTATGACGGAAGAACAGATTGATGCTTCTTTCGACTTGCCTTATACCCGGCTGCCTCATCCCAAATATAAAGGGAAGACTATTCCGGCCTTCGAAATGATTAAGTTTTCAGTCAATATACACCGTGGATGTTTCGGAGGATGTGCTTTCTGTACCATCTCTGCACATCAAGGCAAATTTATAGCTTCCCGCAGCAAAGAGTCGATATTGAAAGAAGTAAAAGATGTTATTCAGATGCCTGATTTCAAAGGGTATCTGAGTGATTTGGGAGGTCCTTCCGCAAACATGTACCGGATGAGGGGTAAAGACCAGCGGATTTGTGCCAAATGCAAGAAGCCGTCATGTATTTCACCTGTTGTCTGCAAGAACTTGAATGCAGACCATACTCCATTGCTTGAAATATATAAAGAAGTGGATAGCCTGCCGGAAATTAAACGTTCTTTTATTGGCAGCGGTGTCCGTTACGACTTATTATTACACAGATACGACGACGAACAACTGAACCGGTCTGCACAAACTTATACAGAAGAGCTAATAGCCCGCCATGTATCCGGCCGTTTGAAAGTGGCCCCGGAGCATACGGAAGATAGGGTATTAAAGATGATGCGTAAACCCTCTTTCGAATTATTCGGACAGTTCAAAAAGATATTCGACCGTATCAACCAGAAACAAGGATTGAACCAGCAACTCATCCCCTACTTTATTTCCAGTCATCCCGGCTGTACGGAAGTAGACATGGCAAGTCTTGCTGTCCAAACCAAGCAACTCCATTTCCAATTGGAACAGATACAGGATTTCACACCCACTCCGATGACGCTCGCCACTGAAATGTATTATACAGGATTTCATCCGTATACATTGGAAAAAGTATATACGGCACGCACGAAAGAACAGAAACTAGCACAGCGCTTGTTTTTCTTCTGGTATAAGCCGGAATTTCGCAAACAAATCACTTTGGCATTACAAAAACTCGGAAGGAAAGATTTGATTAGTAAATTATTCGGACGATAATCTATCTTTTTTATCCAAATATGCATTTGTTTGAGTATAAAACCGTACTATTGCAATAGTAAGCATATACTAAATAGTACTTATCATGATAAAAACACTACTTACAGGAATATTATTTCTGGCAGCCACGACTGCATATTCCCAAAATGAGTTCACAATTAAGGGTAAAGTTGCCGGTCTGAAAGATAGCACTTTAATCTCACTATTCCGAAGTGACGGACAAGTAATGAGCACCATTGCCCAAGCTACAGTGATTCAAGAATCCTTTAGTTTTAAAGGACAAACAGCCGACAACGAACCGGAAGCATTATCAATTATAGTTCAGGGAGAAGGTTTTCCCAACACCTGGCTGGAAGTATGGGTTGCACCAAATACCGTTAGCACAATAAGCGGCAATAACAAACTGCTACGGACTTGGGATGTATCCAGTAACATCAAAGAACAACAGACCTTAAATCAATACAAAAAAGCGACGCTGGCAGAAACCAATATGGAACAAGAACTATCTATAAAAATGATGGAAAAGATTCTTCTTTTGCGTTCCGGGAATCTTCCTACAGAAGAGAATGACAAATTAAAAAAAGAAATAGATGCACTTAGACAGAAAGGTGATTCAATACGATTTGCCATTGCAAAAAAAGAAATTGAAATTATGCAGCAGACTCCTGTCGAAACTATCTGGATAAACAAACTACGGGGCTTAAGCATGATTACGAAGTATGTGGAAAATTTCCTTTATAAAGAGGATATTCTTGCTTTATATAAAAAGCTACCCGATAGCGAAAAACAATCTGCAATCGGAAAAGAAATTACCAACAATTTATATCCTCCCCTCGCCGTAAAGGATGGCGATGAAATAGCAGATGCCGACCTTTATGATTTGGAAGGAAATATCCATCATTTAGCAGATTATAAGGGTAAATATATCCTGCTCGATTTCTGGAGTCGTGGCTGTGGTCCCTGTATGATGGCTTTACCGGAAATGAAAGAGATTTCCGAAACCCAAAAAGATAAAGTAACCCTTGTCAGCCTGAGTACTGATACGGAAAAAGGATGGAAAGAAATTTCTAAAACAAAAGATATGCCGTGGGCAAACCTGAATGACTTTGGAGGTATGAGCGGATTGGCAGCCAAATATAATGTAAGGGGAATACCTCACTATGTCATTATTTCACCGGAAGGAATCATCCTGCATAGCTGGAGCGGATACAGTCCCGGATTACTCAAACGCAAACTGAACAAGTGGATGAACCAAACAAACCGCATCATGACTGTCAAAAAAGAAGGTAACACAACAATAATCGATTTTCCTACCGCGAAATCAACGAATACAGAAACCATAGAAATTAATCGCATAGAAGTAACCGGAACTGAAACGATCTTCCATATGAAGGCTTTTAATTCGCCTGGATACTGGGTTAGTATCAGTAAGGATACCTATCTGAAAACAGAAAACGGAACCCATTACTTGTTAAAATCAGCAGATGGTATACAACCGGATGAACGTTTCACTATGCCGGAATCCGGCGAATATCCTTTTAAACTACATTTTCCTCCTTTACCAGAAGGAACCTTAAAAGTCGACTTCATTGAAAGTGACTGCGAATCCTGCTTTAAAATACTGGAAATATCGCTGACAAAAGAATAAAAAAATCCGGTCCAGATAGGGAATCACCCCTATTCGGACCGGATTATCAAAAGGCATATAGCTAAAAAATTATGCTTTCACTGCAATTACTTCCACTTCTACCAAACCGTTTTTCGGTAATGTCTTCACAGCTACGGCAGAGCGGGCCGGGAATGTACCTTCAAACTGGGAAGCGTATACTTCGTTCATAGCTGCAAAATCACCCATATCAGCAAGAAACACAGTTGTTTTTACTACATTATCGATACTGTATCCGGCTTCTGCCAGAATAGCATGAACATTTTTAAAAGCTTGTGCTGTTTGTTCTTTCACTCCTCCTTCTACAAAATTGCCCGTAGCAGGGTCAATGCCTAACTGACCGGAAGCAAAAAGCATATTACCGGCCTGGATAGCCTGACTATAAGGACCAATGGCAGCAGGTGCGTTTTTTGTTGCGATAACTTTCTTCATTGTCTCTCTTTTATTTATATAATGTTATGACTGTTGTTCATTCATTCGTTGGCGTACCACTTCATAAATTAAAATAGAAGATGCAACCGAAACATTCAAAGAGCCGATTGTCCCGAACTGAGGTATTTTTACCATACTGTCGCAAATACGCAAATTATCCATTGAAACCCCGGTATCCTCCGCTCCCATAACTATGGCAACGGGACCGTCATATTTTATTGATGTATAGTTTTCATAGGCCTTTTCACTCGCGGCATATACCTTTACACCGCTCTCCTGCAAGAAACGGATGGCCTGCGTAATACTTTTTTCCTTACAAACAGGCAATACATGCAAAGCACCTGCCGATGTCTTAATCGCATCTGCATTCACCGTTACACTACCTTTAACAGGAATTACGATAGCATCTACTCCGGCACATTCGCAAGTACGGGCTATTGCCCCAAAATTACGTACATCGGTAACACCGTCCAGCAAAACAATAAACGGGTTCTTTCCCTGTTCGTAAAGAAACGGGATAATATCTTCAAGCTTCTGATAGGTAACCGCCGGAATGAAAGCAATTACACCCTGGTGATTCTTACGCGTCAGGCGATCCAGACGTTCGGACGGTACACGTTGAACTGGTATTTCCTTTCCTCTCAGCACTTCAAAAAGTTCCCGGGAAAGCTCACCCTGCAAGTCACGCTTCACCAATATTTTATCTATTTCCTTATCAGCCTGGACAGCTTCTATCACGGCACGTATGCCGAATACCATTTCATTTTCCTTCATGTAATTACTTCCGTTTATTTGAAGTGCAAATATACGAATATTATCGTTCCGGTTCGAATCGCAGCATAGCCTTTTATTATTTAGATGCAACGGCCTTTTTATTCCACCAACCCATTTTACGGGCAAACAACAAAATAAGCAGAGAGATACCTACACAGGCAAGTGAAAGCCAAACACCAAAACCATTCACAAAAAGAATAGGGACAAAAGTTATAAGAAGTATTTCAACAGGAGCAATAGGCAGATAAGCCAACGCGTAATCATCCATCGCTTTACTTGCCAGTTTTGGATCCACGATACGCAAAAGGGCTATACCCATCGCCATTGTACCGGTCCACCATCCCCAAGCAAAAATAGTCCGCTCGAACCAATAGGTTTTAGCAAGCCGTCTACCCAAATAAAAAGTAATGCCCCAAACAATTATAACCCCACCGACAATGAGAACAATAAGAGGTACTGCATATTTCACAACAATTCCTAACTTAATGGAAGCAACGCCGAATGCTACCAGCAAATCCGTAAACGAACTGCTCAAACGCTGGGTTGTAACAGGGCAAATATAAGTCGAGACGCGTGTAAGGTCAAACACCTGTTTCAAAAGCAATCCGATCACAAATGCACAACTGAACACTGGCAATTCCAGCATCGGATAATGGATTTTCACCCATTGGCTGGCTGCATACCCCAAAAGGGCTATTACAAAGACTAATGCGCTGTGGAAAGTCAGACTATCTATCGAAATAGAAGAGGTTGTTGCTGTACCGATAGATTCCCGCTTATTTTCGGGCAACAAACCACTTCTCAATTCATCCGGCAAGTCGTCAAAATCAGATATAAAAGAAGTCTGTTTATGACGCGCCGCCCACTTAATCATTATCAATCCACCGATAATAGCACATATGATTCCAACGGTTGCTGTTGTCATTGCCAAACTAAATGCATCCTCCCAGCCTAATCCATCAAACGCGGCCCCAATAGCTGCGGCAGTACCATGCCCTCCATAAAATCCGGTAGAGAGCATTATTCCGAAAGCATCATTTAAATCAGGCCATATTTGCTTAATAACAAAAAGTCCGAATAGACCTGCCAATCCCCATTGCATCAACATCCCGACCTGGGCATACGCCCACATGGGACCAACTCTTCCTGAAATCAGTTTCATTGACATTTTTGGAGACGAAAGAGGTAGAGATCCAAACACAAGAGCAATTAATACAGCGGCATACGTTCCAATGTTATCAGAAAAAGGAATCCACCCCAATCCATTCGGACCGAAGGTTAATCCAAGTAATCCTGCTAACAGACTAGGCGGAATAAAAAGTTTCTGAACCAGCTTTACATACACACGTATTACTTTGCCTATCAGCAAAAGAATAGAAATAAAACCAATATCGGTAAAAAGAGTCCAAGGGGTAAAGTGTTGAATGTCGATCATAAGGTAACTTTTAAAAAAAATTTCGTGATTTTTCAAATTTACGAAATCGACTCGACAATCACAGGATATTTAAAATTCTTTTATAATTTTCTTTCCTCTTTAAATCCATACAGCAAAAACATAGCTCCTGTAATAATCAGTGCAGACGACAGTCCTGTATAAAAAACGGAAATAAAAGAATTAGGCAATAAATGAAAATAACGCGCCATAATTCCAAAGGTTATCATACATACCATTATAACCCACCCTTTTACATCAAAGAAAGAAAAAGGACAATTTTTCTCCCCTTTTCGCGAAATCCTTTCCCGATGCTTATGAAATAACCGGCGAAATACAAAATGGAAAAACAGCAAAAAAATAATAATAGCTTCCCCTATCTTGAAAAGCCAATAGTTTTCATCTGTCATCCAAGTAAGGACGCCTATACGCAAAATATTTGCACCGGCTATCACCCACACACAGCCGGCTATCAATAATAATGTACGTCTACTTACCCTGAAACTCATTTTTTCATATGAATTGATTTACAAATCTAATACAAAAAAACGAAAATCCGTATTTTGTATACAACCATCCGTAAAATGTTTAGCTGTAATCAACTCCTTCCTCCCTACTTTTGTTTTAATAAAATCATAAATAAAGAGAATATGGAAACAATAAAATTAAACAATGGCATTGAAATACCCGTTTTAGGTTTTGGAGTATATCAAATTACTGATGCTACAGTATGCGAACAGAGCGTTTATGATGCAATAGAAACAGGATACCGTTTGATTGATACAGCAGCAGCCTATGTTAATGAAGAAGCCGTAGGTAGGGCTATCAAACGAAGTAGTGTTGCCCGTGAAGCGCTTTTTATAACAACTAAATTATGGATTCAAGACACTGGTTATGAACGTACAAAGCAAGCTTTTCAAAAATCTTTGGAACGTTTAGGGCTCGAATATCTCGATCTTTATTTAATTCACCAGCCTTATGGAGATGTATATGGTTCCTGGCGCGCCATGGAGGAACTGTATGAAGAAGGCAAAGTCAGAGCTATCGGCATCAGTAATTTCCAACCTGACCGGGTAATGGACTTTATCTGTAACCAAAAGATTATTCCGGCAATCAATCAAATCGAACTTCATCCCTTCTGTCAACAAATAAAGACACAACAATTCTTGACGGAACAGGGTATCCGGACAGAATCATGGGCTCCTTTTGCCGAAGGACGAAATAATCTGTTTAAAGATACAATATTGGTAGCACTGGCAGAAAAATATAAAAAGTCCGTTGCTCAAATAGTGTTACGCTGGATGATACAACGAAATATCGTAGTTATTCCCAAATCTATCCACAAAGAGCGCATCATCGAAAACTTCAATGTATTTGATTTTACTCTTTCAACCGAAGATATGGCACTGATTTCAACATTGGATAAACAAGAAAGTGCCTTTTTGGACCATCGCGATCCAGAAACCGTAAAATGGTTGAATGAAGTTAAATACAACATTTAACACAGAATCGTATGACAGCAAGACTACAAGTAGAATTACAAAAACATATCGAGCTTTACGTCTGAACTTTTATCAAGAATCTTTTAAGATCCGGGATTTACTACGGGTACGGTCGTTTTTATTTGACCGTACTCGTTCTTTATCTGCTTGTTTCTCTTTATCCTTGTCATTTTTCTTCACCTCATTCCTCTGCCGGTTTCTATCCGGACGAGTTTGAGAAGGACGGTTGTTTTCCGGACGATTTGAATGCTCTGGACGTTCTGGACGAACCGGCTGCTCAGGACGACTTGGACGATTCGGACGCGCAGGTTGTGAAGGACGCGTAGGACGGTCAGGTCTGAAATGTTCATTATCATGATTGGGACGTGGAGGTGTCTGAGGGCGGTAATGTCCGTCATTATGTCCCGGACGATCATATTTACCCCGGTACCAGTGGTTCTCATCAAAACGATTGGACCAACGGCTACCTGCATACTCCCAGTCACTATGCCAATAATGGTCTTCATAACGGAAACAAATATCACTTGGACGATAATGTGAATAAGCAGGATTATTAAACCAACCCTGATAATCATGGATACGGGTAGGAGCTTCACGAACAAGACGTACGTATAAACGGAACTGTGAAGGAGAAAGGATTCGTTGTAACCGGCGGTCACGCTCCATTCTCAATTTGAAGATAGCTCGTGCACTCTGGTCCCAATAGCGGTAATGCTTGCGTGCTTCTTTTTCTATTTTCTGTCCGTATTTATGAATAGTACGATGATAATCGGCTGCTTGCCAGTTATTCATCCGGATAGCCTGCTCCATCCAAAGGCAGTTCTGACAATGGGGTTCGTTCCAACCAAAACTAATCCAGAATTGTGCATGCCCCTGTATACTGAATAACAGGACCAATATAAATATAAAACTTACTTTCTTCATGTCGTTTCAACTTGATAATAAAATCTATATTTCCTTTTTCACGTTTTGCGTCTGCACAAAGATACTAATAATGTGTCCGAAAAGAAAATAAAGTTTTTTCTTTGTTGGCAAGACGACAATTAACATCCTATCAGATGCCATACTTTTTTATTTAATATCAATTAAACAGGTTATTATAAAAAAAGGCCTAAGTTTGTAACCGTTTTTTCATCATCCAACTATTTGCAATCTACTTATAATGATAAAGAATAAATTTATCTCACTGTTTAAAACTTGTAGCATTACAATTACCCACATAGCGAAGAAGTCGTGGAAAGGAGCAGCAATAGGCATATTGGCGGCTATGTTTATCTATATCACTTTTCTCAGCCTTTCTTTTATCAAATTCGGAATATCACCTGTTATCGATATTGTTATTGCTTTAATTGTAATTGGACTTATCTCCGGACTGATAGCTTTATTATCGAAATTGGGATTCGCCATCATAAGGCTGTTTAACCCTTGGTTTGTCGGTATTTGCTCTGCAACCTACATTCTGGCTGGATTATTACCCTATCCGAATGCCAGCCGGATGTTTATCGGATTCGAATTATTTTGTGGTGCATTTATCGGATATGCTTATACCGCAGGCATACGAAAAAAAAGATCTATTGCATTGTTACTAACCGCATTAGGACTAAATATATACGTTATCCACTTTTTGGTAAATGAAGGAAGTGAGAATGCAAACCCTGTATCAGAGACTTACTGGAATCAAAAATCGACTCAAAATATCATCTTCGATCCTTCTGCTTTAGGCAAATACAAAGTAAAAACATTATTCTATGGAAGTGGAACCGATAAAAACAGACCCGAATTTGCTGAATTATGTGATATAAAAACCTCATCGGTTGATGCCACGCCCTTTTTCAATCAAACTTCCGGATTCGACAACTGGATAAGAAAAACTTATTGGGGATTCGACGCTACGAACTACCCTATTAACGGACGTGTATGGTATCCGGACAGTAATGGCAGATTCCCTTTAGTCGTATTTGTACATGGAAACCATATCATGCACGAATATTCGGATCCCGGCTATGAGTATATCGCCTCTTTATTGGCAAGCCGGGGATATATAGTCGCTTCCATTGATGAAAATTTTCTGAATTCTAACTGGAGTGGTGACTATGCCCATAATGAGATGTTCACAAGAGCATGGCTAATTTTAAAACATCTTGAAAATTGGAGAAAATGGGACCGACAAGAAAATAATCCCTTCTATCAATTAGTAGATATGGATAATATAGCTCTTATCGGACATTCCAGAGGAGGCCGTGCCGTACCTTTAGCCACCGCGATTAATAAGCAAAAAAAGTATTATGGTGACGCCAATCAAAATTTCGATTTCAATTTCTCCATCAAAGGAATCATAGAAATCGCTCCAACAGCCTATTATAATCTAAAAAAAGATATACCATTGGAAATAGAAAATACAGACTATCTGCTTTTGCAGGGAGGATATGACCAGGATGTATTTTATATGGCTGGCAATCGGGAATATAACAACCTCCATTTTACGGATACGAATTTCCATTTCAAGTCAACATTATATATTTATACGGCTAATCACGGGCAATTTAATACCGCTTGGGGACGGAAGGATATCTCATTTCCATTTTCATCCTTACTCAATTTAAAACCTTTGATGAACGAAAATGATCAACGCAAAATCGCCCAAATATACATTTCCGCATTTCTAGACGCCTCATTAAAAGGCCATACGGAATATCTTCCGGTTTTAAAGGATTACCGGTTAGCGAAGGATATATTACCCAAAGAGTATTATGTCAATCAATACGAAGACTCCAATTTTAAATATATTGCCGATTTTGAAGAAGACCTGGACGTAACTACAGCGACATTAAAAGATTGCAGCTTATCCGGCGAAAACTTAAAAAGCTGGAAAGAAGAAGTTCTGACATTCAAAGATAATGACGGCACCTCCCAACTGACCTCCGTGGTTTATCTGGGCTGGGATAAAAAAGATACGGCTTCAACTATGTTCCCACAATATACAATACAACTCGATTCGTTAGCTTTACAGGCTCTGAATATTACCTCTGAAAAGAATTTGTTTTTCTTTATTGCCAACAATTCGAACACAATCCATATGGTTGATTTTACGATTGAACTCACCTTTAACGGGAGATGCGTACAGAAAGCTTTTTCTTCATTTTACACGCTTCCTCCATTACTAATACCTCATTTGTCCAAATCTCATGCCCTGCTTCCTTTAGGTAAGGAAGACGTTGCCGAAAAGGTATTACAATATATAGAGATTCCCTTATCTGCTTTCCAAACGGAAGACAAATATCCGAATCTATCCGGTCTGACTCAAATACGTTTTATCTTTAATAAAGAGGACAAAGGGGATATCATTCTGGACCGGATAGGAATCAGCTAAAACAAATTAATTTTTAGCACGCAGCAAATCCTTGGCATTTGCTATAGATGCATTGGTTAGTGAAGCGCCGCTCAACATACGTGCCACTTCATTTATCCGTTCATCTTTGGCAAGTTTCTTGATACGGGTAATGGTACGGTCGGTCGTATCTTCCTTATAAACAAAGAAATGTTCTTTTCCCTTAGCAGCAATCTGGGGTAGATGGGTAATCGTAATAACCTGCATCTTCGTTCCCAACTCCTGCATAATATCTCCCATCTTATCAGCTATATCCCCGGAAACTCCGGTATCCACTTCATCAAAGATAATAGCAGGCAGGGCGGTAAAACCGGCTATCATTGCCTTTATACATAACATAAGCCGGGAGATTTCTCCACCTGAAGCTGTTTGTGCAACCGGTTGCAATTCGCCGCTCTTGTTGGCAGAGAACATAAAACGTATTTCATCCATTCCGTCACTTTCAGGTTCGGGACGTGATACGAAATCTACAGCAAAACGTGTATTCGGCATACCCAATGGCATTACCCTTTCTACCAGTTGTTCTGCAATCGCTTTAGCGGCAATTTGCCGTTGCTGGCTCAGCACGGATGCTTGTTGGATAAGTTCCTGATAAGATATTTCCAGTTGTTCCTTCACCAGACGAATCTGTTCGTCAAAAGAATCTATTTCATGAAGTTGGGCTGTATACTGTTTCTGTATGCTCATCAATTCTTCAACCGTAGATACCCGGTGCTTCTGTTCCAGGGAATAAAGCGTGTTTAGGCGTTCATTCACCCAGTCCAAACGTTCCGGATTAAATTCTATATCTTCTTTCAACACATCCGTTTCCGAAGAAAGGTCGCTTAAATCAATATAGGCAGAACGAAGCCGTTCGGCTATTTCTTTTGCTTTCGGGAAATAACGTTCCAGATTGTCGGCAGCAGAAAGGGCTTCCTTTATCAATTGTACGGCACCTTGTTCTTCCCCGTCCAGCAAGTGAGTGATTTTATATAAAGTACCTTTTATCTCTTCCGCATGCGAAAGAGTCTCAAGTTCCTGTTCCAATTCCTCCTGTTCACCGGCAACCAGACCTGCTTCATCCAGTTGTTCCAGTTGAAAACGCACATAATCTTCTTCTTGCTTAGTCCGGACAACTTTTTCTTCCAACTCTCTCAATTCCCTTTTCAAAGATTGATAATGGGTATATTCCTTACGATAAAGAATAAGCAGAATTTCATTCTCGGCCATTACATCTATTACTTTCAGTTGAAAACGGTTATCCCCTAAAAGGAGATTCTGGTGCTGGGAATGAATATCTATCAAACGGCTGCCTAACTCCTTCATGACAGTAAGCGATACAGGAGAATCATTTACAAAAGCACGGGATTTACCGGAGGCATAAAGCTCACGGCGCAGAATGCAGATTTCCGCATCATACTCAAGGTCATTTGCCAGGAAAAATTCTTCCAGCCGGTATTTTGAAATATCGAATACAGCCTCAATCACACATTTGTCCGAACCGTTTTTAATACTCTTTCCGTCGGCACGCTGTCCGAGCACTAACGAAAGAGCTCCCAAAATGATAGATTTTCCGGCACCCGTTTCTCCGGTTATCACCGAAAAGCCTTTGTCGAACCGGATATCCAAGCTGTCTATAAGGACAAAATTCTGTATAAATAAAGATTTCAGCATAGTTGTCAGATTACGGATTCTTTACGAGATATTTCCTATTTCAGAAAAGACGCCAATTTATTCACTATATCTGTAGCTACTTCCTGTTTGCTTTTCAGCGGATACGCCGTTACTTCTCCTCTACTGTCTATAATTGTAATCTTATTGGTATCCGTGCGGAATCCTGCGCCGGCATCCCTTAATGAATTCATAACGATAAAATCCAGATTCTTCCGTTTCAGTTTGCCTTCCGCATACTGGGTTTCGTTCTCTGTTTCCAAAGCGAAGCCTACCAAGACCTGCCCCTCCCGTTTCATGCTGCCTAAGGAAGCCGCTATATCTTTATTCGGAACCAAATGAAGCGTCATATCCCCTTTCGATTCCCGTTTGATTTTTTCCGTAGCTTGTATTTCCGGACGATAATCAGCAACCGCAGCACACAATATACCGGCGTCTGCATCCGGAAAGGCCGCAACCGCAGCCTGATACATCTCTTCTGCGGACTCTACATCTATCCTATGGATATTCGGATGAACGGTTTTCAAGGATACCGGTCCGGCTATCAACGTAACGTCCGCACCTTGTTCCGCACAAGCCTCAGCCAAAGCAAACCCCATTTTACCGGAAGAATAATTCCCGATAAAACGGACCGGGTCTATCTTCTCATAGGTCGGACCCGCCGTTATAACAATCTTTTTTTTTTGAAGTTGAGTTTGGGAAGCAAAAAAGTCTTCAAGGACTTCTATTATTTTATCCGGTTCTTCCATTCGCCCTTTTCCTACCAAATGGCTGGCCAACTCCCCTTCTCCCGGTTCAATTATATGATTGCCGAATGAACGGAGACGGTCCAGGTTCTGCTGGGTAGTAGGGTGAGCAAACATATCCAGATCCATTGCCGGAGCAACGAAGACAGGAGCTTTGCATGACAAATAAGTTGTCACCAGCATATTATCGGCAATCCCATTAGCCATCTTGCCAATAGTGGCAGCCGTAGCAGGTGCTATCAACATGGCATCCGCCCAAAGACCAAGGTCCACATGGCTGTGCCATGAACCGTCTCGATTAGAGAAAAATTCACTGATTACCGGATTACTGCTTAAAGCAGAAAGGGTAATCGGTGTAATAAATTCTTTTCCGGCAGGAGTTATTACAACCTGAACTTCAGCCCCTTTCTTCACAAGGCCACGAATGATATAAGCAGCCTTATAAGCCGCAATGCTACCGGTTATTCCTAAAATGATATGTTTGTTTTTCAACATAAGTTACGAATGCTTTTATTTAGAATTAAAACCTCTCAATTTTATTTCTGTCAGCATTTTCTTTGTATTCAACGGGAAATCCCCATTAATAATCCATGAATAATATCCCGGGTCATTCTTCAGCACATCCGCAACAAGCTGCCCTTTGTACTTGCCGAAGTTTATCACTTCCTCTCCCTTATCATTATACACCATACGTCCGGCGAAATCCACATTATTATTAAAGCTGGAGTATTGTGAAAGGTAATTTATATCGTTTTGCAAATCGGGGTAACGGTCCAACTGGGCTTTCAGCACTTCATAAGTTGCAATCGTATCGGCTTCTGCCGTATGGGCATTTTCCAGGCTCTTATCACAATAAAACTTATAAGCAGCAGATAACGTTCGTTGTTCCATCTTATGGAAAATAGTCTGCACATCCACAAACTTACGCTTGTTTAAATCGATATCGACTCCTGCACGAAGAAATTCTTCTGCAAGTAAAGGTATATCGAAACGGTTGGAATTATATCCGGCGAGGTCGCATCCTTCAATTTGCACAGCCAAAGACTTGGCTATCTCCTTGAATGTAGGGCAATCCTTCACATCCTCATCCGTAATACCATGAATCGCTGTAGACTCCGGAGGGATGGGCATACCCGGATTAATTCGCCTTGTCTTACATTCCTCTTTCCCATTCGGATGAACCTTCAGGAATGAAATTTCAATGATACGGTCTTTTACTATATTTATACCCGTTGTTTCCAAGTCAAAGAAAATCAACGGGTTTCTAAGATTTAACTGCATTTTTAATTTTATTAATCATTCAACATCATCGGCATGAGCAACATCAGCAAGTCCTCATTCTCTTCATTTTCAGAAGGAATAATCAGACCGGCACGTGAAGGATCAGCCAATTCCAAGACAACTTCTTCGGAATTGATGTTACTTAAAATTTCAATCAGATAAGTAGCTTTAAAACCGATACTCAATTCGGTTCCATCGAAATTACACATGATTTTTTCTTCTGCAGATGTAGAAAAGTCGATATCCTGTGCAGAAACAACCATCACATTATCCTTAAGCTGCAACTTCACAAGACTGCTTGCCGGATTGGAGAATACGGACACACGCTTCAACGCATTCAGGAAAGAAACGCGGTCGATTGTTACTTTGAAAGGATTTTCCTGTGGGATTACACTATTGTAATTCGGATAACGCCCTTCGATAAGGCGGCAAACCATTTCAAAATTCTCACAAGTCACATAAGCATTATTATCATCAAACTTTACATGAACGCTATCTGCTTCTTTTGCAAGTAATCCTTTCAACAGATTGGCAGGTTTCTTAGGCAGGATAAAAGCCGCTCTTTCCGGTGATTGAATAGACAGGTTACGCAAGCGTACCAATTTATGTCCGTCGGAAGCCACAAAGGTAAGGTCTTCCGTATGGATATCGAAATAAATACCATTCATTACCGGGCGAAGCTCGTCATCGGCAGTTGCAAATAAAGAACGGCTGATACCATTCAGAAGCATCTGTGCATCCATTACAATGGAGATCGCATTTTCGTTCAACGGTTTTTGTTGCGGATAGGTATCCCCCTTCTGTCCGATGAAGTTGTATTTACCATTCTGGAAATGGATAAAGATTTCCAGGTTTTCATCGTTGATATCGAAAGTAAGCGGTTGTTCCGGCAACTCTTTTAACGGGTCGAGCAGGATTTTAGCCGACACAGCAAAAAGTCCGGCACCCTGTGCGTTCATTACATCGACAGAAGTAACCAGACGAGTTTCAGCATCTGAAGCTGTTATGGTCAGCTTATTACCATCCAGGTTAAACAGGAAGCTGTCCAGGATGGGTAACGAGTTTTTAGAAGCGATCACTTTACTGATAGACTGCAAACGGGATAACAGCGCGGTGCTGGATACATCAAATCTCATGGTTCTTAACTATTTATATAATTATATTACTTATTCATATAACATCTGGCAGACATTTCTGTTCGCCCGAACAAAATTAAGAAAATATTTAATACGTCACCGGATATATGCATAAAAAAAGAGGTCTCTCCCAATCGGGAAAGACCTCTTTCTAAATATCATATACGCCAATTATTTAGCGAAATAATCTTTTACTGCTTCGTTAGGAATCATTTCTTCCTGGAAAATGTAAGCACCAGTTTTCGGGGACTTAACCATTTTAATCACTTTTGAATAGGTACGACCGTCACCTTTCTTAAATGTTGCAACTGCTTTTTTTGCCATTGTTTAATCTCCTATTACTTAATTTCTTTGTGTAATGTCATTTTCTTCAGGATAGGATTGTACTTCATCAGCTCCAATCTCTGAGTCGTATTCTTTCTGTTCTTTGTAGTGATATATCTTGAAGTACCCGGCATACCACTTTCCTTATGTTCGGTACATTCTAAAATAACCTGAACTCTGTTACCTTTCGCTTTTTTAGCCATCTTCGTTTTCCTCCTTAAATTAAGCGTTTAAATAACCTTTTTCAGCAGCCATTTTAATTGCTGCATCCAAACCAAGTTTATTAATAGTGCGCAAGCCTGCAGCAGAAATATTCAGGCTAATCCAACAATCTTGTTCTACCCAGTAGAACTTCTTTGTAAACAGGTTTACATCAAACTTACGCTTCGTTCTTCTTTTAGAGTGAGAAACGTTGTTGCCAACCATTGCTTTCTTTCCGGTAATTTGACAAATCTTAGACATCGCTATCTTTCTTTTTTTGTTAATTAGAAATTTAAGTCAACTCCTGCTATCTGTCTTCCCTTTTCTGAACTAGCATCATGTACAAAAACGAAGATTCTAATAGAGTTTCTCTCTTTTTACAGGGCGCAAAGGTAAAAATTATTTTTAAACAAACCAATTATTCATGAAATAAATTTTCTATTTATGGTTAAGAGTCCGGATAAGCTCCCTCTTGTATTTTCGGGTAACATGCGGACCTTCTCCTTCATAAGTAATAGACACATAACCATCATCCACCTTGTTTATTCTGAACTCAGTCCAATAATAAACGGGAAATACTTTTTCCGTAATGAACGCACTTACATCGATATGAATCTCCGACAATCCATGCAAATCAAGCAATGTCAGATTTCCTTCGGGATTCGCCTTCTCATCCGTATCGAGATATAACAACAACTCGTGCTCCATATCATAACCGCTTTCATAATATCGCTTATCCTTAAACAAATTCTTTCCTGAACTTTTCTCATACAAATACAGGCACACGTCACATTGAGATTCCCATCGGTCCAACACCAAATAAGCATTAAAGTCAATTCCACTATAACGCAGAAAAGGGTCCTCTTCTATCACCCGGCTCATCGCCTCATGCCTTAAAGTAAATACCTGCATGCTATCCGGCGAAAACGAGATATCAAGTTCGTATCCCCCCTTTAAAAGATAAACTTCCTGCGCCCGCAAGCCGGAGTTTAATAAGCTAAGTCCTATATAAATAAGGATAAAAAGACGTTTTGCTTTCATTTATTTAACCAACCATAGAGTTGGAATATCAACGAAGTTAAAGATATATTTCATTCTCTTGATAAAAACATAAAAGAAATTAAACAGGAGAGTCCTAATAAAACATCTACCACTTGTAAACAAAAGCCTCCGATATTCTGTTTTAACAATGACTACAATTAAAGAATAAACAATTATGACACGAAACTTTAAAGAAGCATTAGCGCATCGCAGAACTTATTACCATATAACAAACGGTTCTCCGGTTTCAGACAACGAAATAAAAGACATCATAGACCATGCTGTCAAGCATGTACCTTCTGCCTTCAATTCACAATCCACCCGTATTGTCCTCCTGTTGGGAGACCAGCACAAACGCCTTTGGGAAATCACGAAAGAGACATTAAAGAAAATCGTCCCTGAAGAGGCTTTCAAAGCTACCGAAGCAAAAATAAACAATAGTTTTGCTTCCGGTTACGGAACGATTCTGTATTTTGAAGACAAAAAGGTGGTGAAACATCTACAAGATTCTTTTCCTACTTACAGCGTAAAATTCCCGCTTTGGTCGCAACAGACATCCGCCATGCACCAATTGGCAATCTGGACTATGCTGGAAGACGTTGGATTAGGAGCATCCCTGCAACATTACAATCCGTTAATAGACGAAGCTATCCGTACAGAATGGAACATCGACCCCGAATGGGACCTGATAGCCCAAATGCCTTTCGGCACTCCTACACAACAACCCGGCCCTAAAGAGATCAGCCCGCTGGACAAACGAATCCTCGTGTTTAAATAAAACGGAAGATATACGTAAAATAAAAAAGACCCGGAAGAAATTCTTCCAGGTCTTTTTTATTTTGTGGGCAGTGATGGATTCGAACCACCGAAGTCGAAAGACAGCTGAGTTACAGTCAGCCCCATTTGGCCACTCTGGTAACTGCCCAAGCAGTTGACAGTTAATAATTGACAGATAAAAACAAGAAAGCGACACCTAACTGTCAATTGTCAACTTTCCATTGTCAATTCTTTTGAGCCTCTTGTCGGATTCGAACCAACGACCCCGAGATTACAAATCACGTGCTCTGGCCAACTGAGCTAAAGAGGCATTCAATCTCTCTCGATTGCGGGTGCAAAGGTAGATATTATTTTTTAATATGCAAGACCCGGAGGCTATTTCCCGCCACTTTTTTTCATGCAGGAAGTAAGAACCAAATGTAAATATACCCTGTTTATGGTATATACCAGTAGAATAGCTATCTTTATCTTTGCAATAAGAAAAATAGATAAACACTAAAAAATTACAGATATGGCAAACGTAGCAAAAAAACTGACCGACCTTGTCGGTAACACTCCCTTGTTGGAGTTATCAAATTTCAATGCAAGCAAAGGATTAAAAGCCAAATTAATCGGTAAACTGGAATATTTCAATCCTGCCGGTAGCGTAAAAGACCGGATTGCACTGGCGATGATTGAAGATGCAGAAGAGAAAGGACTCCTTAAACCGGGTGCTACCATCATCGAACCGACAAGTGGCAATACCGGAGTCGGACTGGCATTCGTTTCGGCTGCCAAAGGTTACAAACTGGTACTCACCATGCCTGAAACCATGAGCCTGGAACGCCGTAATTTATTGAAAGCATTAGGAGCCAACCTGGTACTGACTCCAGGAGCGGAAGGCATGAAAGGTGCGATAGCCAAAGCAGAAGCGCTCCGCAACGAAACTCCGGGCTCCATCATCCTGCAACAGTTTGAGAACCCAGCCAATCCGGCCAAACACGAAAAGACAACCGCACAGGAAATCTGGCGTGATACGGATGGCAAGGTGGATATATTCGTTGCCGGTGTAGGCACAGGCGGAACCATCAGCGGTGTAGGCAAAGGCTTAAAAGCTCACAATCCGAATGTAAAAATTGTAGCTGTAGAACCGACCGACTCACCTGTCCTGTCCGGAGGCAAACCCGGTCCGCACAAGATACAGGGTATCGGTGCCGGCTTTATCCCGAAAGCTTATGACGGAAGCGTTGTAGACGAAATTATACAGGTAGAAGGAGACAATGCCATCCGTACTTCCCGCGAACTTGCCCAGAAGGAAGGTTTATTAGTCGGCATTTCATCGGGAGCTGCCGTCTATGCCGCCCTGAAACTGGCCGAACGTCCGGAAAATGCAGGAAAGACAATCGTCGCCCTGCTTCCCGACACAGGAGAACGTTATCTTTCCACTGCATTGTATGCCTTTGAAGAATATCCGCTTTAAGGAAAGCTACTTATATGATTTCCGGTAAGAGCACTGGTTTTCTGTCGGGAAATCCGCCGGTACTTTCTGGGTTACCTTCCCCGTTGCCGCCCATTCGGCTCCACGAAGAAGCAATACCTGGAAACCGGCACACTGCATGGCGGGATTATCTTCTACGGTTTCCCCTGCATGCCCGAGCATGGTATGGAAAATACGTGCATTCCCGTAATCGACAGTAAATATCAGTGGCTCTTCGCGGCCGGAACCTCCGGTTTCCTTATCGGAATAAGCAGTAAAAAGAATATCTTTTATATTTCCCGGTCCACGCATACGGTCATATAATTCGTCTTTTGCATGACGCCATTTATTGGGTAACCCTTTTACTATAGGATGGACTTTGTTACGACCGTTCAATACATACTCATGTTGTTGCCCGTGCGAGCCGCCTACCCCAGCCGAACTGTATTTTATCAACTTATCATCCTGCCAGTATACATACGGGCCGGACTTTTCATTGCGTCCTTCCCAACCGCCCAATGCACAAATCTTATTAAACTCAGCCCATCCGGAAAAAGCATTATCGGCAGCATGATAAACAACTATTCCACCCCCGCTTTGCGCATATTCCAGGAAATGCTTATTGGTTTCTTCCGGCCAGGCATCACCATTGTAATCGAGTACGACCAACTGGTAAGGCGTAAAGTCAAGGACAAATCCGGACATATCTTTTCCCTGCCCGGGAGAGACCGCCAAATCCACCTCAAAACGTCCGGAATTTTCCAATATTTGCTTCAATACGACATGGCTAACCTGCCAATTGTGATTATTCTGTCCCGTAATCAATAGTGTTTTAACCGGCTTACGTGCCGATACCGTACAGGCCAACAACAAAGCAAAAGCTACAAACAGGAGCTTCCCCACAGATACGTGTTTCATGATATTACTTGGTTTAAAGATTTTGTTTTGACAAAGATACGAAATACCCGAAACAAAAAGACAGCATTTTCAAAACATAGGTGTTTTGAATGCAAAGCATATATGTTTTAAAATCAAAACACCTATGTTTTGAAAACAGGGTATCGATACTTGCAACTCCCCTCTTCCCTCTCCTAAACAAGAACCTGCATACGGGTATTTTATCAATTCATAGTTATGGTTTTTCAAAATCATAACTATGATTTCGGAAAACCATAACTATGACCGGGAAAAACAACATTTTATTTAATGGATTGTTAAGCGGCAAAAGAATATCAACCAAAACCCACCCAAGCTTGTTTTAAACGAGCTTATGAAAATAAACAGGACAAGAATAAAACTGAAATTAGTAGACGCCAGGCTATATTTCGTAAGCCTGATAGTGGGGTTGCTGACCGGAGCGGTCGCCGTACCCTACCACTACCTGCTGCAATTATTTTACAACCTGCGGAAAGCATTCTTCGATTCATCCCCACCCTGGTATCTCCACATCCTGTTTTTCTTCATTCTATGGGGAATGCTCATCATTGTTTCCTGGATGGTGAAGCAATACCCGTTTATTTCAGGCGGAGGAATCTCCCAGACACGGGCTGCCATCAACGGGAGAATCGGCTATCTGCATTCGTTCCGCCAACTGTTGGCTAAATTCACAGGAGGGGTGATGACTTTAAGCTGCGGATTATCCATGGGACGGGAAGGACCTTCCGTACAAATGGGTTCTTATATCGGCGATTTGGTCGCCAAATGGGGGCATGTATTAAGCGGGGAACGGAAACAGTTGCTTGCAGCAGGAGCTGGAGCCGGATTAGCAGCGGCATTTGCAGCACCACTTGCGGCAGCGACTTTGGTAATTGAATCGATTGAACGTTTCGATGCACCCAAGACAGCGATTACCACCCTGCTGGCAGGTGTAGTTGCCGGAGCAATCGCCAGCATGATGTTTCCTATCAACCCCTATCATGAGATACAGGCGATAGCTCCCGACCTTCCAAACGGGCTACAGATAAAACTATTCTTGCTTTTTGCCGTAATCATCTCTCTGTTCGGTAAGCTTTATTCGCAGTTGATGCTACACGTCAAACGGCTATATCCGCGTATCAAGCAACCCGAATATATTAAGTTGCTGGGACTTGTATTCGTTGCTTATATCATCTCCCTTACCGTAACAGACCTGACCGGAGGAGGCGAACAGTTCCTCACCGAGCAGGCAATAGGCGGAAGCAATAACCTATACTGGATTGGGGGGATGATGTTGCTGCATATGTTCTTTACCGTTTATTCTTTTTCATCCGGCTTGCCCGGAGGTAGCTTTATCCCCACACTTGTGACGGGCGGATTAGTCGGCAAATTATGTGCCCTGATACTTGTGCAGAAAGGGATAATCGGACCTGAGAATGTAAGTTATGTAATGTTGATAGGGATGGCTGCATTCCTGATTGCCGTGATACGTACGCCGATTACAGCAATCATTTTGATTACCGAAATCACCGGACATTTTGAGGTATTCTATCCTTCCATCGTTGTGGGAGGGCTTACCTATTATTTTACGCAGTTATTGGAAATAAAGCCTTTCGACGTCCTGTTGTATGAAGAAATGATTAATAAGCCCCTGTTCAAAAAACAGAAAAGGGTAACACTCGATGTGGAAGTAATGGCAGGAGCATTCCTGGACGGAAAGCCCACAGATAAGCTAAAACTCCCCGGAGATTGTATCATTATAAATGTACACCGCAGCCATAAAAACCAGCCTCCCGCCGGAATGATTATTCAGGCGGGAGACCAGTTGACTATCGAGCTGGACGCTCAGGATATTGAAAAACTATATGAACCCTTAGTGAGTATGGCTAATATCTATTAAAGAAGATATACCCACGGCCCCCATCAGGCAAAAAATAATATGAGTAATTGTGCGGTAAGGACACGGAGGAACATGGCCAGCGGATAAACGGTTGCATACCCCACCGAAGGAGCATCATTTCCTGCCGTAGCATTCGAATAAGCCAGTGCTGGCGGGTCGGTTGTACTTCCCGCAATCATTCCCATCAAAGTAAAATAATTGATTTTGCAGAAATAACGTCCGATACTTCCGATAATCAGCAACGGAACAATCGTGATAATAAAACCGTAACCTATCCAGGCGAAACCACCGTTGTTTACTATCGTATCGACGAAACCGTCGCCGGCGCTGATACCCACACAAGCAAGAAACAACGTGATACCGATTTCGCGCAACATCAGATTGGCACTCTGGGTTGTATACGTAACCAGTTTATATTTATATCCGAAACGGCTGATTAAAATAGCCACAACCAGCGGACCACCGGCAAGACCTAACTTGACAGGCTGAGGGATACCGGGAAAAGAAATCGGAAGGCTACCCAATATGATACCCAGAGCTATACCGATAAAGATGGTAATCAGGTTCGGTTCGTTCAAACGTTTCATGGAATTTCCCAACACCTTCTCTACATTGGAGATTGCCGTTTCCGTACCTACCACATTCACACGGTCGCCCACCTGAAGAGTCAAACCGGGAGTCGCTACCAAATCGACACCGGCACGGTTGATACGGGTAATATTAATACCGTACAGCTTACGCAGCTTGAGTTGTCCCAAACGTTTACCGTTCAATTCCGGTTTTGTTATCAGGATACGACGGTTCACAAACTGACTTTCCATACGAATCCATTGCTTACGCTCCATATCGATTTCTTCTCCGATAAAAGCCTTGATTGTTTCGGCTTCCGTTTCCGTCGTAATAACAAAGATTTTATCATTTTCCTGAAGCTGCGTATTGGCGGATGCTATTTCAATCTTCTTATCGCTATCGCGCCAGATACGGGAAATCACGAAATCGTGATGTTCGAGCAGGTTTGAAAGCTCGCTGACCTTTTTACCGAAAATTGCCGGGTTCTTTACGATTAAGGAAATAGGCTTGGCTTCATTCTGATGTGAAGCGTCCTCGTTATTCAACTGCTCATTTTCTTTGTCAAAGTTTACGCGGAAGGCATAACGGACAAATATAATAGCAAGGATAATACCGATTACACCCAACGGATAAGCAACGGCATATCCCAAAGCAATCGTATTATCTCCCACACCGTGCATATCGGAATAAGCCTGCTGGGCAGCCCCCAGACCCGGAGTATTCGTTACGGCTCCGGATAAGATACCCACCATTGTCGGCATCGGAATACCCGTCACAAAATGCAAGATAATAGCAGTTGCAACACCTAAAAACACAATCCCGCAGGCAAGCATATTCAAGGTTATTCCTCCTTGCTTGAAAGAAGAGAAAAAACCCGGTCCTACCTGCATACCTACAGAATAGACAAAGAGAATCAAACCGAATTCCTTAAAAAAGTGAATTACATTGTGGTTAATCGTAAAACCGAAATGTCCGAGGATAATACCGACGAACAATACCAGCGTAATGCCTAAAGAAACGCCAAACACTTTGATTTTTCCTAATTGAATGCCGGCTGCAATGACAAAGGAGAGTAAAAGAATTGAGTGCCCTATGCCCTCGCCCCATAGCAAATCATTTATCCAATCCATATTATATTTAAGTTTATTATTTGCCCTGAAAAAAGGTTGCAAATATAACTCTTTACTTTGTGTTTAACAACATAAACTGTATCTTTACCCACCAAATCAATAAAAAAAGATGAAGAAGATTTACTACATTTTACTATGCTTATCAGCCTGTGTAGCTTCTATCTGGGCACAGGATTCCGAAAAAACAGTCATTATAAAGACAAATGTAGGCACAATGAAGGTACGCTTATACAACGACGTACCCAACCATGTCCGTACCTTTATCGACCGTGCCAATAAAGGAGAATACAACGGTACGCTTTTCACCCGTGTAATCAAAGAATTCATGATACAGGGCGGAGCACCAGACTCACGGAATGCGCCTGCCGGAGCCCAGTGTGGTTTCGGAGACCGCAATGCGGAAATCCTGCCGGAGATGAAACCACAATATTTCCATAAACGCGGAGCATTTGCCGCTCCCCGCCAAAACGACGACGTAAACCCACAGAAAAAGTCAGATATGTCCCAGTTCTTTATCGTACAAGGCAAAGTGTACAGAAGCGGCGAACTGGATACGCTGGAACTGATTGCCAACAAAGACATCCGCCAAAAAGCGATCGATAAAATATACAAGCCTGTTTATATGGACATGCAGATGCTGAAACAGACAAACAAACGCGAATACACCAAACGGATGCGTAAAATCAGTGCGGATGTCGACTCCATGATCTTAGCGACACCCGGACACCTGGTCTTTACCGACGAACAGCGCAAAGCTTATACCACCGTTGGCGGCTGCCACCATTTAGACGGTCATTATACCATCTTCGGGGAACTGACCGAAGGCTTCGATATCCTCGACCAGATTGCCGAACAGCCTAAAGATGCTTACGATCGCCCCAAAAAAGATATACGTATAATCAGTGTAACCGTAGAATAATATGCTAAAAAGAGACTTTATCATGGTTCAGATACAGGAGCTCGCCAAGGTGGTGCTCCAAATCATTACGAACCGCAACAACGGGGCAACCCGCAAAATACCGGAGATGATACAAACGGTATACAGTTCCCTGAAACTGGACAGGGAAACCTTGATGGGCACATCCCCCGAAGCCCTTATCGACCGTCTGAACCAGGACGACGAAGGGGGTATCCTCCGCCTGGAAATAGCTATCAAAACGCTTATCGAGGAAAGCTACCTCTACCCGGATAAAGAAAAAGAGATGCTCCTGCAAGCCAAGACCTTACTGGAATATATCCAGACACACGACCATACCTTCTCGCTCGAACGGGTTACCATTCTGGGCGACGTGGAAGAAAGACTCCGGAATAATTAGTCAAACATTTGACTAATATTCCAGGGATATTTTCTACCTTTGTGCCGAAAACAGCAAATAACAATGACCAACAACGAAGCGGCACACGAATTAATGCTCCAGATTCTAAAAACGCGAATGAACTTTCGCCAAACGATTCAGCGGGTATTAAAATCAAACAGTATAGACATGACATTCGAAATGCTCCAGGTAATGCACCGTTTATGGAAAGAACCCGGAGTAAGCCAGCAATATCTGGCACTACAGACAGCCAAAGACAAATCCTGCCTGACTTACCTTATCAACAATCTCGAGAAAAAAGGTTGGGTAGAACGCCGGGAAGACCCGTCGGACCGACGCAACAGACTTATCCACCTCACCCCTGAAGGAGAAGCACTCTCCCTCCGCGTCAGACCTCTCCTCAACGAAATCTATCACCAGGTAGGCATTGGGATGACTCCCAAACAAATCGAATCGTTCATGAAACTTTTAAACAAACTGGATGACATATTGGATAAAATATAGTTTATTATTGTTATTGATATTCACGAAGCCTGCTGCTGCGCAAATGCAGCAACAGGCTTATCCTCTTTCTGTCGATGACCTTTTCAAACTGGGGACGGCAAACAATCTGCATCTTAAAGCCAGCCGGATACAGGAAATTATTGCCGGCGAAGAAGAAAAGGCAGCACAGGCATCCCGGCTACCGGATATCAATATCGGAGCCACGGCAGGTTATATCGGCCAACCTACCATCTTCAAACAGGGACTTACCAATCCTACACATCCCGACATGCCGGACTGGTCGCATAACTATAATGTAGAGGTAACACAACCTCTTTACCAGGGCGGCAGAATACGCAACTCCATCCGGCGTGCCACTTTAAAGAAACAGGTAGCGTCACTCAATACGGCAAGCGACCAGGCAGATATAAAGCTTTCGCTTCTCCGTCAGTACACGGATCTTTTCTCTTTATATAAGGAGACAGAAGTATTTGCACGTAACATCGAAGAATCAGAACGCAGGCTGGACGATATTCGCCGCCTATGGAAAGAAGGCATCGTAACGCGCAACGACGAAATACGCAGCGAACTGCAACTGACGAATGACGAACTGGCTCTTCGTGAAGCAAAAGACAATATCACTATCGTTTCCCAACAACTCGACATTCTGCTCGGGCTGGATGAAACATTGCTCCTGTTGCCGGATACATCCTTATTATCCGTACAACCCTCGCTCAACAATTGCGAAGCTTACATACAACAGGCTTATACCAACTTCCCGGGCCTGCAAATAGCCCGTTACAATACACGCCTTGCCGAAAACGACATACGGCTTACCCAAGCTGATTACCTGCCCTCGCTTTCCGTGCGGGCTGGCAATACATTATCGCGCCCGCTCAGCACGACCATGGAGGATGTGTTCGCCAATAACTGGAATATTGCCCTCAGTCTCTCCTACAATCTCTCTTCCCTCTACCGGAATAAACATAAAATGCACGAAGCAAAACAATACGTCGACCTCCGGCACAATGCGGAAGAACAGTTGATGCAGGAAATCCGTATCCAGGTACGCAGCGCCTATATCCGCCACCAGGAAGCCATCGACCGGATAAAGGCCTTGCAACTATCGGTCAGACAGGCGGAAGAAAACTACCGGATCGTGAACAACCGTTATCTCAACCAGCTCTCTATCCTTACCGACCTGCTGGACGCCAGCAGCGTAAGGCTCGAAGCCGAACTGCAACTCACTACAGCACAAAGTGAAGCTGTTTATACTTACTATCAACTTATGCACGCATGTGGTAATCTATAAACCCATAAAAAGATGAATACATCCAACCACCATAAAAGAAGAAGGCAACTGATTCGGTTAAAAATCAGGAATATCATCCTCAATACGGTCTGTATCCTTCTCGCATTGGGAGGAATTTCCTGGACGATCAATTACTTCTGGAAATACGCCAACTACGAAATCACGAACGACGCTGTGGTAGACCAATATATCATTCCGGTCAACATCCGTGTGCCGGGTTATATCAATGATGTCCGTTTCACCGAACACCAGTTTGTAAAAGCGGGAGATACGCTTCTTATCCTCGACGACCGCGAATACCGCATCAAGTTGAAGGATGCCGAAGCGGCTCTGATGGATGCACGTGCCGCCCGCGATGCCTTGGGTTCCGGGATTCATACCTCCGAAGTGAATGTTTCGGTACAGGAAGCAAATATCGCCGAAACAAAAGCCCGCCTATGGCATCTCGAACAGGACTACCTCCGCTATGCCAACCTGCTGAAAGAAGAATCCGTTTCCCGCCAGCAGTACGAACAGGCAAAAGCCGATTACGAAGCGATGCAGGCACGCTACGATGCCCTGCTCCATCAGAAGCAGGCGGCGCAATCGCAATATACGGAAACGACCAAAAAGACAGGCAGCGCCGATGCCGCCATCCTCCGTAAAGAAGCCGAATTGGAAATGGCAAAACTGAATCTCAGCTATGCCGTCGTTACGGCCCCCTACGACGGTTACATGGGGAGGCGTACTCTTGAAAAAGGCCAACTGGTACAAGCCGGGCAAACCCTCACCTATCTGGTACGTGGACAGGACAAATGGATTACCGCCAATTATAAGGAAACGCAGATTGCCAACATATTTATCGGGCAAAAAGTGCTGATTAAGGTAGATGCACTCAAACAAAGGACATTCCACGGCGTTGTAACCGCCATCTCCGAAGCTACCGGTTCCAAATATGCCTTGGTTCCGACAGACAACTCTGCGGGTAACTTCGTAAAAATCCAGCAACGTATCCCTGTCCGCATCGACCTGGAAGATGTTTCTCCCGAAGACATGCAATTGCTTCGTGCAGGGATGATGGTGGAAACGGAAGCTCTACTCAGCCATTAACCAACTGCCCTATGAACCGCCTGCAAGCATTAAACGTTCCGATTCGCCCCTGGGTGCCACGATGGTTAGGACTTATCACGGCTTTTGTCATCGTTTTGCCCATTACATTGGTCAACGGAGCCTATACAGGCGACATTATCGAAGTGTCGGGCACATTGGGGGTCATGAGCGAAGATATCCGGATGGCTTATTATGCAACCTCGGCAGGTATGGCAATAGCCTACCCTATTATTCCTTTACTTCGCCCGGTCATTACCACAAAAACGGTATTGCTGATCGACTTATTGCTACAGGCCATATTGAGTTTTATTTGTGCCAATGCGACGCAAATGGAAATTGTAATTACATGCAGCTTCTTTATCGGCATACTGAAAGCTTTTGTTATGCTGGAATTTATCATTATGACCAAACCGTTTTTCAGTCCGAAAAATGTCCGTAGCGAATTCTATGCCTACTTCTACCCGATTGTTTTTTCCGGCGGACAAATATCCATGGCATTGACAGCCCAGCTCGCTTACTCCTACCAATGGCAACATATGTATTATTTTGTGATGAGCTTGTTGTTGGTTGCTATTCTTTTCGTCCTGTTGTTTTTCCGTTACGCCCGCCGTCCCATCCGCTTTCCTTTCCGGGAAATAGATTGGAAAAGCATGCTGCTGGGAGCTTCTGCCATGCTGATGATTATTTATGTAGCGACTTACGGTAAAACGCTCGATTGGTTTTCTTCGGGAAAGATATTGGCTTATACATTTATCGCCCCGCTGCTGCTCTGGCTTTTCATACACCGGCAACAGGCAAGGAAAACGCCTTTTATCCGCCTTTCGATTCTGAACAGCAGCAAAGCACTGATAGGCTATCTGTTTATGATTATTACGATGGTGCTATCCTCTTCCAGTTCATTGCTTACCAGCTACCTGAACTCTGTGCTCCGGATAGACAGTGTACATGCCAATTCTTTATATCTCTGGATGATACCGGGATTTGTGTGCGGTGCATTTATCTGCTACTGGTGGTTTAAATGGCAACGATGGCGCTTCAGGATACTGATAGCAGGCGGTATGTCGTGTTTTGTCGTCTATTTGGCAATCCTCTATTTCGGCATTCGTCCGGATGGAACCTACGAAATGCTCTACCTACCGATGTTTTTCCGTGGAATGGGTATGTTAATCCTCTTTATTGCTTTCGGTGTGTATGTGGTAGAAGACCTCGACCCGAAGCTAATGATTTATAATGCGTTCTTCCTGATTACTTTCCGCTCGGTAATGGCGCCGGCACTTGCCACTTCTTTCTTTAACAATATGATTTACCGTCTGCAACTGCAATCCATGTCTGTCCTTTCAGAAAACATGCGTATGGACAACCCGATTGCCGCCGGCCAATATGACCAAGCTCTAAATAATGCCCTGGCACAAGGACATCCTATGGAAGAGGCCGCACAATTAGCAACCAATACCCTCTACAATACCCTGCAAACACAAGGTCTGCTGTTAGGCTTAAAAACTTTGCTCGGATACACTTTACTGTTCGCCATCGTCATGGCTGTCATATCCAGGTTTATCCCGTTCCATAAAACATTGAAGGTCGCTATTGTAAGGACTGGGGAAGATATGGTGTAAACAAGGGTATGTCCGAAAAGAGAAATAATGCACATGCGATATATCGAATAAGATCGTTGCGATACCCGCAACAGTACTGCTAAATATAATATTCCGCAGAATCGATAATTCCGGCACGGAGGGCGTATTTGGTTGCCTCATGCACATTGTTCACTTCCAGTTTACGGAAGATGTTTTTACGATGGGTCGTGATGGTATGGATACTGGAAAAACGCTCGGCTGCTATTTCTTTGGTGGTCTTGCCTAAAGCAATTGCTTTTAAAATTTCGGTTTCGGTCGCAGTCAGGATAAGATGTTCTTTGGGTTCCCGCTCTACCTTATGGTTCGACAGCAGGTTATTGATACGTTGAGAAATAAAGCGTTCGGAATCAAGAGCAGATTGCAGGGAAGTCCTGATTTCATCCTCTGAAGCATCTTTCATCACAATACTGGATGATTGGGTACTGAATAAGATACGGCGGATAAAATCTTCACTTAAGTCTTCGCTGAATAAAAGCCAATGGGCTTTGTCGAAACGTTCTTGCAGGATGACCAGTTCATCGGCACTGGCAAGGTCGAACAATGTATAATCGAGGATAACGACAGCATCCGGATGTACTACCAATAATTGCAGAAGCTCTTTACGGTCGGCAGCTTCCAAGACAAGTCCGAAGCCCGGCATCTTATCGGTAAAGTATAAGATGCCGGCTTTTGTTATATCCTGGTTATCTGCCAATATAAGCGTTCTCATCCGACAGATTCCAAAGCCTGCTTTATATCATCGTACAAATCATCGACAGATTCCAGACCGACAGACAGACGGATAGTCTGCTGGCTGATATCCATGCCCTGCCGCTGTTCTTCCGAGAACGAGCCGTAGATGGTACTGGCAGGATGGATTGCCAATGTCTTATTATCAAACAGGTTGGTTGCCCGGCGAATCAGTTTCAAGCGGTTCATAAAAGCGAAACATACTTCGCGCGAAGCCAAATCGAATGTGAGCATGGCACCGGGGTACTTACCAAACTGGGAGGTACTCAATTCGTAGAAAGGATTGCTCTCCAATCCGGTATAGTTTACCGATACGATACCGCCGAGCGACTGCAAACGTTTTGCCAATTCAAGGCAGGTAGACGCCTGACGTTCAAAACGAACCTGCATGGTTTCCAGTCCGAGGGTTTGCATATAAGCAACCTGCGGCGTCATGTAAGCGCCAAGATTCCGGTGGATTTCCTTACGCAAACGGGCAGTGAAAGCCTTCTCGCCGAACTGTTCATACCAATGTTTCAATGTAATAAAGTGGCTCCAGTCGAATGTGCCGTGGTCCAGAATAAGACCGCCGATGCTGGTAGCTCCTCCCGATATATACTTAGTGCTGGATACGATTTCGATATCGACACCCAACTTCTGTGCATTGAAAACAGAGAAAGGTACAACGGTCGTATCTGCTATCAATGGGATATGCAAATCCTTGCCGATGGATGAAAGCAATCGCAGGTCGGCAACTTCCATTTGCGGATTGGTTATCACTTCCAGGAAAATGGCGCATGTATTACTGTCTATATTCGCACGCACCTCAGCCGGATTGGTCAGGTCGCAAAAACGTGCTTCCACACCAAAAGCCGCCAATGTCGTTTTCATCAACGAATAGGTATTACCGAAAAGATGAGGAGAGGTTACGATATTGGCATCCGTGCGGGAAATTGTCATCAGAACATTTGCTATTGCTGCCATACCTGAATTTAAAGCCGTTACACTCATCGCGCCTGTCACAACGCGTACACGGTCTTCAAAATACTGTACCGTAGGATTTGTTATCCTTGAATATGCATGGTCCGGAGTGCGTCCACAGAAAGCAGCCTCCATTGCTTCAGCCGTTTCAAATTCATAAGCGGCACTGTTGTAAACCGGCATAGACAGGGCATTGTAAGCATCCGGTTTTTCGTAAGGCGTATGAAGCACTCGGGCTTCAAAGCTAAAGTCTTCCATTTTCAATTTCTCTATAGTTGTTTTTTCTTTTTGCTGCTGCAAATGTATCAAACGTTTACGTTCAATAAGCACAAATCCGTTTTTTTCTTTCAAAAATCATCCCTTCCCGCCTGAAATTTGTTTCTATGATAGTTAGCGAGCGGCATTTTTATCTATCTTTGGATTGGTAAAATTAATCACATAAAACTTTATAGCTTTGAAGATAATTACATACAACGTAAACGGTCTGCGTGCAGCCGTTGGCAAGGGTTTCCCCGAATGGCTCGCAAAAGAGCAACCGGATGTGATTTGCATCCAGGAAACCAAACTCCAACCGGAACAATTCCCTGCTGAGGTATTTGAGGAATTGGGATACAAAGCCTATCTTTTCTGTGCCCGGAAAAAAGGGTACAGCGGTGTAGCGATACTTACCCGCCTCACTCCCGACCATGTGGAGTACGGAATGGGGATAGAGAAATATGATAACGAAGGCCGTTTTATCCGTGCCGATTTCGGAGACATATCGGTGGTCAGTGTATACCATCCTTCCGGAACAAGCGGCGACGAACGGCAAGCGTTCAAGATGGAATGGCTGGAAGACTTTCAGAAGTATGTGGTTGAATTACAGAAATCACGTCCCCACCTGATATTATGCGGCGACTACAATATTTGCCATGAAGCAATCGATATCCACGACCCGGTACGTAATGCCACCAACAGCGGTTTCCTTCCTGAAGAACGGGAATGGATGACGCGCTTCCTTGCTGCAGGCTATATCGACTCCTTCCGCTTCCTCAATCCGGAAAAGCAGGAATATACCTGGTGGAGCTACCGTTTCAACTCCCGTGCCAAGAACAAAGGATGGCGTATCGATTATTGCATGGTCAGCGAACCGGCAAAAGATATAATAAAGAATGCCTTCATCCTGAACGAGGCGGTTCATTCGGACCATTGCCCGGCGGTGCTGGAAACAGTTGACAATTGACAGTTGACATGTAACAGTTGGCTTCGCGCTCGGTCTTATAAATAGGCTGAAAGCCGAAACAACTGTCACATGTCAACTGTCAACTGCTTTACCAATTCTTTCCTTTATTTTCTTCCAAGCATGTGTATCAAATAAGCAACATTCACGCATTGTATGGTACATTTCTTCAAATCTTGACATAGGAATCATAAAGGTAAGAATATCCGGTTCGAAATAAGAACGTGCGGAAGGGTCGAAAAGACCGATAAAGGTCCGTCGTCCTTTTCGTATGTTTTCTACAACGGCCTGGGCAACCACCAGACAACATCCCGAACCGAATAAAGAGGTTACGGCATCTTGTGCATTATTATCAAAAAAGGCCCAGGTAGCCAAACCTGAAAGCATATCCGGATTAGCAAAGAACAGGATTCCTTCCAGCCCGTCGAAGCTTCCGACCTTATCCAAGCGGGCAAAATTCAGATAGTTGGCTTTCGCTCTCGGTAACTGCAATTCATCAATAAACGCCTGTACCTGCTCCGGTGTTTGTTTGTACTTCTCTTTCAATGAGACAAAACCGGGTATTCTTTCCGGCATATCCGTAAATCCGGTATAGAATTTACCACCTCCGCAACCAATCGTATCGACACTCAGGCTGACAGGTTGCCCTCCCCTCACCTCTTTCATACATTTAAATAAACACCCTCCGATTTTATCAACCGGATTCACTGCGGTTTCGGAGTACCAAAAGACAACAGGCAATTCGGTTTTCTCGCCAAAAGCCTCTCTGTAATTATTGATGAAAACACTTATATCCATAAAACTGCATTTGTTAGTTTGATCCAAAAGTAAAAATAAATTATAAATAGCTTGTCCCTCTTATACGGATTTCTAAATATTATCTACTTTTGTTTTCTGATGAAGAAACCCTTACACGTGATTAATTTAGAACCCTTTAAACATAGACTTTTACAATGAAAGACGATGAATTACAGTCGAAAACGATTGCATTTTTACGCTTTCCCTTAATTATCGGGGTGGTATTGATACATTCCAATCTCACTTCTGTCATGGGAAATGCGATGATACCCGAAACAGATTTTCCGATTTATACTATTATCTCAAACCTTTTTTCTGAAATCTTAGCCCGTTTGGCTGTTCCCCTCTTTTTCTTTTTTTCAGGATTCCTCTTTTTCTATAAAACCTCTTTTACTTTATCAACCTACCAAGGTAAACTAAAAAAGAGGGTACGAACAATTTTGATTCCCTATCTCTTCTGGAACCTATCAGTTATAAGCTTCTTTTTTTCAATACGGGTCTTATATCCGTCATTATTATCTCCTGATTATATAATATTCGCTGCGGACTGGAAATACTGGTTAAATGCCCTATGGGGAAGTGTCGGTCATGACGGATATGTAAATACCCCCATCGCTTATCAACTCTGGTTCATGCGTGATTTAATGGTTATGATGATATTTTCTCCACTAATTTATCTACTATTGAAGTATTTACGACAGTACACATTACTTATATTGGGTATACTTTGGGTTATGAATTGGTGGTTTAATTTACCGGGATTCAGCATAATGTCTTTATTCTTTTTTTCTACTGGTGCTTTTTTCAGTATCCACCAAAGATACTTTATAAAAGAGATGAAGCCATTGTTATTGCAGTCTGCTATCCTTTATATAATCATAGTGACCTGCAATCTTTACTTTATAAATGAAATATGGTGCCAATCTTTGCACCGGATTGGAATCATTGTCGGATGTGTGTTTGTCATTTCCTTCACGGCTACATTTCTGGATAAAGGGAACTGGAAAATAAATATGTTTCTGGCGGAAAGCAGCTTCTTTGTTTACGCTTTTCATGGAATACCGCTTGCTCTGCTTATCAAAGCAAGTTTCAAATTCCTACACCCTCACCATGAATGGCATCTTATCATTTTATATTTTGGGAGTGCACTTCTTTTCTTATTTGCAGGAGTTGCACTCCATTATTTATTAAAGAAATATACACCTTCATTTCTCTCTCTGATTTCCGGAGGCAGATAAACCTATATGCTGGACTCCCATACAAAAATCGCTCATATCCATATTGTTAAAGCTTAAACGTACACACAAATATAAAAAACAAGAAAATAATCCGGCAAAACCATAGGGTATTTCATTCCTGACCGAACCTATTAGTACAAGCAAGTAAATAAATCATTTAAAAACGAAAGATATGAAAGCCATGTACAAAAAATCGCTGGGATACCTCTTGATGCTATTGTTGTTATGCAATGCTGTTCCCATGTCCGCACAAAGCGACACTGCAAGTGGAGATGATTACATCACTATCAGTGGCGTGGTAAAAGACAAATCAAACAAGAAGCGTCTGGAATATGTGAACATTTCCATTCCGGGCAGTTCGATAGGTACCGTAACAAACGCCGACGGTGAATTTTCTTTCAAAGTGAAAGACTCCATCCATGCCCGGAAGATGGCTGTCTCCCATCTCGGCTATTACAATACCGAAATTCCTCTTGCTGGAAAGAATATAGAAGGCCAGACAATCTGGATGACACCCTATGTCAATATGCTGGACGAAGTAATCATCCATGCACGCGACGCCCGTTATCTGGTTGAAGAAGCCATCCGGAAAATACCGGAAAACTATAATCCGAAAGCGAGTATGCTGACCGGCTTCTATCGGGAAACAGCCCAGAAAGGACGTCGCTACATCAGTATATCGGAAGCGGTTATCGATGTTTACAAAACGTCTTATAAAGAAAGTGCCGAACGCGACCGTGTTCAAATTTACAAAGGACGCAAGCTGTTAAGCCAGAAAGCAAGCGATACGCTTGCCGTAAAACTATTAGGCGGCCCGAATATGTCTATCTATGTGGATATTGTAAAGAATCCGGATATCCTGCTCGATATGGAAACCATCCAGTGGTACAACTTCCGCATGGAAGAGCCGACTACTATCGACAACCGTCCGCAATATACAATCAGTTTCACGCCACAAATAATCCTTCCGTTCGCTTTATACTATGGTAAACTATATATAGACAAAGAACACTTGTCCTTCACCCGTGCCGAATTCTTCCTAAATATGGACGATAAAAACAAGGCTACGCAGGCTATCCTGCGGAAGAAACCGTTCGGGCTGCGCTTCAAGCCGGTCGAATTATCCTACTTCGTCAACTATAAACAACGCGATGGGCTGACTTACCTGAGTTATATACGGAATGGCATCCGCTTCAAATGCGACTGGAAACGCAGGCTGTTCTCTACCAACTATACAATCCTGTCCGAAATGGTGGTAACAGACGGCAAAGATGAAAATGTAAACAGTATTCCATACCGGGAATCCTTCAAAGCCTCGCAGGCATTGTCCGATAAAGTATCCAACTTCGCAGATGAAAACTTCTGGGGTGCCTACAATATCATCGAACCTACCGAGTCGCTTGAAAATGCGGTAAACAAACTGAAGAAACAACACAGGGATTAACCTGCGGAGGAAAGTTATCATTATATTTGGGCAAACAAATCACCACGGGATGCTGAACGATTTATTCGTACTGACAAAGATAAAAGAAGGGGACGTCAAAACATTTGAAAATGTTTTCCGCCAATACTATACCCCGCTTTGTATGTATGCCGCCAGTATTACCGGACGAATGGATGTTGCGGAGGAGATTGTACAGGAACTGTTCTACGTATTCTGGAAAGAAAAAGAGAAACTGCAAGTGTTTCATTCCATCAAAAGCTATCTGTACGGGGCAGTCCGGAACCAATCCCTCCGGTACTACGAGCAGGCAGAAGTAAGAAGCCGTTACCGGGATGCTGTTTTATCAAACAAAGACAGGGAGAATCAAACCTCCGACCCTTTGGAACTGATTGAATACAAAGAGCTGGAAACATTGATAACCCGAACCCTTTCCCGGCTACCGGAACGGCGCCGGCAGATTTTCAGGATGCATCGTTTTGATGGTAAAAAATATGCCGAGATAGCTGACGAACTTTCCCTTTCGGTTAAAACCATCGAGGCGGAAATGACAAAAGCCCTGCTCGCCTTAAGAAAAGAAATAGAGAATTACATACGATAAAGAATGACAACTAAAGAAAGAAATAAAATCAAAACAGACCAGGCATGGAACAAACTCCATACCCGGCTCGACCAAGAAGGATTGCTGGATAATGCAAAGCCCCGCCATATATTGCACCTGGCTTTAAGGAAGTGGGGTATTGCAGCATCGGTTGCTGCAATACTCTGCCTCGTTTTATACACAACCCTTCTGCGTAATGAAGGTTCCTCTGCAAAGGAACCTTCACTGCTCACCCGGCAGAATACGGAGGTCACAACCAGCCTGGTCACGACACTTGAAGACGGTTCCATCGTTTATCTGACAGAGAATACCTCCCTTCAATATCCGGAGCATTTCTCTACCGACAAACGAGAAGTCAGCCTTTCCGGCAATGCCCTGTTCGACATCACAGGAAACCGGGCACGTCCTTTCCTTATCGAAACAGAGAGTGTGCAAGTCGAGGTGTTAGGAACCTCCTTCAATGTAAAAAGTAACGAAAAAAGTCCTTTCGAACTGTCTGTTAAACGGGGTGAAGTAAAAGTTACCTCAAAGAAAAGCGGAGAAAATATCCATGTAAAAGCTGGGGAAACCGTATTCCTCCACTCCGATAAATTACATAAAGAACAGACCCGGGATGCTGAAGTATTCAACCGGTACACCGAACGGATTCGCTTCAAAGATGAAAAGTTAGGGAATATCCTCCGTGTATTGAACCTGCAATCGCCGGATATACAAATCCGGACAACACCGGAACTGGAAAACAGGTTGCTTACCGTTACCTTCTACAACAATACGCCGGAAACGATGAGCGAGCTAATCTGCCGTGTACTTCATTTGAAACATACACAAAACGGAAATATGATAACTTTGTCTGAATAAACGCAACCATCATGAAAAAAGCCATCAACCTCTATCGGATATCCTGTATCCTCGCCGGCATGTTTCTTTTGCTGGCAGGAACCGTACGGGCGGATAAAGGCGATGATGTGCTTTCACACATGATAAAGCTATCTAAGACTAAAGGGACGGTCTACCGTCTGCTCAATGAGGTATCCGAACAGTCCGGATTTCTTTTTATTTATGACAGTAACATTATTGACAATGAAAAAATCGTTCCGGTAAAAAAAGGGACTTACAGTATCCGGGAAGCGATTTATCTGATAACAGAAAACAGAAACCTGGATTTAAGCGTAATCGGAAATCATATCCTTATCTCCGGCAAACCGGAAGAAGCTCCCCCTGCTCCTTCCGATACTGTTCCCACGATAGAAAAAGATTCCTTCCTTATCTTACAAGGGACTCTGGCTGATAAATATACCGGATTGCCTATCGAGGCCGGGACAGTAGGTGTTCTCAACACATCCATCGGCAGTGTAACGAACAGTAACGGGGAGTTCCGTCTTATTTTACCGGACTCGCTGAATACATCTACAATTGTTTTCTCCCATCTGGGCTACGAACTGCAATCCATGGAAACCAGCCTCCTTGCCGGACGCAGTTGCATGATAAAACTGGAACCTAAAGTTATTTCTTTACAGGAAGTAATCGTACGCATCGGAAATCCACTACGGATACTGCGTGAAATGGAAGAGAAAAGGAAAGAGAACTATGCTCAATTCCCGGTTTACTTCACCTCTTTTTACAGGGAAGGCATCGAACGAAAGAATAAATTCGTGAACCTGACCGAAGGTATCTTTAAAATATACAAAGCTCCTTACTCGAATGCGTCTTCCTCCGACCAGGTGAAATTATTGAAAATGCGCAAAATCACAAACAATGACGAACGGGATACATTAATTACCAAAATGAAATCCGGTATCAATGCCAGCCTGATGCTGGACCTGATAAAAGAAATGCCGGATTTTCTGACTCCGTATCAAAATGAGGAAATGTATACGTATTCTTCCACGGATGTCGTTATAACAGACAACCGGGTAGCCAACGTTATCAGCTTCGAACAGAAAAAAGACATCCGTGCTCCCTTATACCGGGGAGAAATCTATATTGACTCGGAAAACTCAGCCCTGTTGCATGCCCGTTTCGAAATCAATCCCAAATACATCACTCAGGCAGCCGGGATGCTGGTAGAAAAGAGAAGCCGCCTTTATAAAATCACACCTCAAAAAGTGATTTACACGGTGTCCTATAAATTATGGAACGGGCTTTATTACATTAACCATGTCCGTGGCGACCTCCATTTCAAAATAAAAAAGAAAAAGCAGTTATTCAATACTTTTCCGCTTCATGCTTACTTCGAAATGGTTACTTGCAAAATAGATACTTCGGGCGTAAGCCGCTTCACCCGTAACGAAGTTCAACCAACCCGTACCATTTTCTCTGATACCCGTTTTGTATACGACAAACAGTTCTGGGGAAATTTCAACATCATCCCTGCTGAGGAAAAATTAAATGATGCGATAAACAAGATTTCATCTAAAATCGAAGAAACGGAAAGTTACTGAATTTATCATCTGGTTTGTAAAATAATAAAGAGGGCCTTTTCTCAAAGGCCCTCTTTATAGGTTTAATAGGTATTAGTCTTTAAGGCAAAAAGATTGTTTAGGTTATCTGCGTGCAAAGATGAAGCATTTTGGAAGACTGGGCAAATAAAAAAAGATATTCTACAACATATTTTTAAAGTTATCGAAACTTATTTGCAGCTTCTTCTATTTTTTAACAAAATTACTCCACCGATTAAATATCAGTACTTATAAGAAAAAAACATCAAATCTATTTGATTTTGAAGCAAATTAAGGCAAAATATTTCATTTACCTACAAGATTGTTGCTTTTTTCAATCAAATCGCATTAAAGATATAGTTTATAAGACTTGCAAACACGTTATTCATTTTTTAATATTTCAATACACATACAAAAAAGAAGATACCCATAAAAAAGCATTAAATTTGCAGCATGTACCGAGGTGACATTAGGTACTAATCTTTTATTAATTATTTCAATAAATATGTATACCGTTATCAAACAAATGGAGATTTCGGCTGCTCACAGCCTGTCGCTCTCTTATCCCAGTAAATGCGAAAATCTGCATGGTCACAACTGGATTATTACCGTTTACTGCCGTTCCAGGGAATTGAATGCCGATGGAATGGTTATCGACTTCAGCCACATCAAACAAGTAGTGAAAGGTCAACTCGACCACAAAAACCTAAACGATGTGTTACCATTCAACCCTACCGCAGAAAATATAGCAAAGTGGATATGCGACCAGTTGCCTACTTGCTACAAAGTGGAAGTAAAAGAATCCGAAGGAAATACCGCCATCTATGAAAAAGATTAACGAGATATTCTACAGCCTCCAGGGAGAAGGCTATCATAGCGGGACACCTGCCGTATTCATACGGTTCTCCGGCTGCAATTTAAAATGCAGCTTCTGCGATACGAAACATGAAGAAGGTACATATATGTCCGACAATGAGATTATAGAGGCAATTTCTTCTTTTCCTGCAAATACAGTTATCCTGACAGGAGGCGAACCCTCTCTCCAGATAGATGACGCTCTTATCAAATTACTGCATAAGGCAGGTAAATATATATGTATAGAGACAAACGGAACCCATCCGCTTCCCTCCGGCATCGACTGGATTACCTGTTCCCCTAAAGAAGGAGCTCCCGTCCGTTTGCAACATATCGATGAGGTGAAAGTAGTTTACACCGGACAAGATTTATCAGCTTATGCAGCTTTAAAGGCGGACTGGCATTTCCTGCAACCCTGCTCCTGCTCAAATACGGAAGAGGTGGTCGATTATATCCTCTGCCATCCCGAATGGCGCCTCAGCCTGCAAACCCATAAACTGATTGACATCAGGTAGGTGAAACCATGACTTCGGACAATGGCCTATCCGTCAGCTTACTTTCTATATAAGCCAGGATATCGAATGTCTTCAATAGCTGACGTTCGTACTTATCCTGTCTGACCGGAATACTCTCCTTACGGAATTGCTGCCACAGCTTCTCCTTAGATTTCCGGTAAACAGGCAGCGGATATGCCTTGATAAAGCGAAACAGCAATTTTTCCGTCCGGTACGTTTGTTTCTCGTAACGGATATTACGTTTGATGGAGTTGATTTCATTCTCAAAGAAATCATAATTGCCCGACTCAGCCTGAACCAGCAGATTTATCAACCGGGCTATCTTATAAGAAGGAAACGTATGGTATAGCTTACCCGAACCAAAGATATTCTTCATGCTTTTCCGTGCCCGGTTAATGTCGCCCAGACAAAGATACAGGACAGGCAAAGTCAGGTTAAGCTTTAACTGCGTTTCCAAACCGAGCTGGGAGATTTTCTTAAAAAGGTCTTCCTCTTTACTTTCCATCCAATGAAGAGCCTCTTCAAAACAGCCTGTATTCAGTAATGCAGAAAACTTATACAAATAAACCATGGCATGAACTTCAAGTATAAACCCAATGGGATAATCCCCTTTTGTAATATCCTCCAGACAAGAAATAAAGTAAGGCATTTCATCGTATAGACCAGCAATGTGCAAACTATCCACCACCCCTTGTATCGCACTTAAATAATAAAGCGGAGGGTTCTGAATGAGATGCCGGTTTGTTTCAAACAGGGTAATGAGTTCTTTATAGAAACGGATAGCCGATTTATAATTGCCTGTATTCAGATAATAAGTCGCCTGAAACAGGAGGTGCAGCTTCCTTGCCTCAAACCCTTTATAAGAACTGTTGGCTATCAGGTTCAGTTCGCTCAACACTAAATCGTTCAAATCCCCTTTTTGTTTCTCGGAACGGGCATACCCCTTATAGGCTATGCGATATTTCAGAATATCATATAATTGCAGATGCAGGTTGACATTACGGGAATATTTCATTATATCGTGAATCTTCATCTGTTTGCTTACCAGTTCCCGTTCGCTAAGCCCTTCAAATCCCAAAGCACCGAGGTATTTCAATTCAGTCCGGCGGATAAGCAGTTGTAACGGGTCATTTTCACTGGCTAAAGCAAGCCTTTTCGCTTTCTCGAGTTCAACAAAGGCAGCATCAAACAAGGAACGTTCAAATAATATATCAGCTTTTGTAATAGCACTGAAAATAGCAGCCTGCATATCTTGTTTATCCCGTAAATGTTCCAGGCAATCCAGTACCACACGATATAAATGTTTAGTTGCCATTTCCAGTCCTTTACCATCCAGTTGGTGGCAATATTGCTCATAAATCTCATCCGGTGAAAGTTCGCTGTTTATTAAATCAAAAAGGATCATGTAATTCTTCTCCCCGCTTTGAATACCCGTATATAAACGGAAATAACGTTTTTCTGCCTTGGTCAACGACCGTACAAGCAGGACTAATTGCTCTGGGATTGTGGATGTTTTCATAAATATACTTTATTGATTTTTATGACATTATCTTATTTAGAGAATGTAAATCTATCGATTTAGGTTTATCTTTACAAATAAATTATACATAAAAGGATTCCTTTTATAAATCTATATTTGCACTACTTCATTGTAAACACTTAATTTATATAAAAAACCAACATGGAAACGACTCAAACAGCAGGGAGAAAAATCTTGGTAGTAGGCAGCAGCAATACGGATATGGTAATCAAAGCCCGTCATTTGCCACGTCCGGGAGAGACGATCTTAGGAGGTTCCTTCTTTATGAATCCGGGAGGGAAAGGAGCTAACCAAGCTGTCACCATAGCACGCCTGGGCGGGCAGGTTACTTTTATATGTAAAACAGGCAGTGATATTTTCGGCCACCAGTCCCAACAACTTTTTGAAGAAGAAGGAATCAATACATCCTATATTTTTTCGGATTCCGAACATCCTTCCGGAGTTGCATTAATCACTGTCGACGAAAACGCAGAAAACTGTATTGTCGTCGCCTCAGGAGCCAATGCCAATTTATTACCATCCGACCTGAATAAAGCAGACGAAGCTATCGCGGAAGCCGACCTGATACTGATGCAACTCGAAATTCCCATGGAAACAGTGGAATATGTGGCAGAGCAGGGGCATCGCCTTGGAAAGAAAGTAATTTTAAATCCGGCTCCGGCTCATCCGTTGTCTCCTTCCCTTCTGAAGCACCTTTATATGATAACACCCAATGAAACGGAAGCCGAAATGATTTCCGGAATAAAAATAACGGACGAAACATCTGCCATCGAAGCGGCAAAGGTTCTGGTAGGTATGGGAGTCCAAAATGTAATCATTACCCTCGGTTCAAAAGGAGCTTTGGCTTATTGTGACAAGGATGTGGAAATGGTACCGGCACTGAAGGTAGAGGCGGTAGATACAACAGCCGCCGGCGACGTATTCAATGGCGCCCTGACTGTTGCTTTATCCGAAGGACGCAGCCTGCCGGAAGCCGTACGCTTCGCCTGCAAAGCATCCGCCATATCCGTCACACGGGTAGGTGCGCAATCATCCGCTCCTTACCGGAACGAAGTAGATATATTCTAACCCTATAAATACATATTATTATGAAAAACACGATCTGGATTGCGGCAGCTATCACTTTAATGTTGAGTGGCTCCTGTTCCTCGCCGACAAAGAAAATAAAAGAACCCGCCCGGAAAACCTTTCTCATCACAGGAGAGCGGCTGATGGATAAGATTAAGGGAGGTTGGGCAGGACAAACTATCGGCTGCACATACGGCGGACCTACCGAGTTTAAATATAACGGTACTATCATACAAGATTATGTCCCTATCCTATGGCCGGACCATTATATCAAATGGTGGTACGAACATGCTCCCGGACTTTATGACGACGTCTACATGGACCTTACTTTTGTAAATGTATTCGACCGTCTCGGGCTGGATGCACCAGCCGACTCTTTCGCCGTAGCCTTTGCCAACGCCGGTTACACTTTATGGCATGCAAACCAGGCGGCACGCTACAATATCCTGCAAGGACTTATGCCTCCCGCTTCCGGACATTGGCTGAACAATCCGCATGCCGACGACCTGGATTACCAGATTGAAGCAGATTATGCCGGGCTTATGTCGCCGGGCATGCCCAATACAGCCTCCGAAATATCAGATAAAATCGGACATATCATGACCTATGGAGACGGTTGGTACGGAGGTGTGTATATTGGCGCCATGTACTCACTCGCCTTCATTTCCGATGATATTGAATTTATTGTTACGGAAGCATTGAAAACAATACCCGAGAAAAGTAATTATTACCAGTGTATGAGTGATGTTATCCGGTGGCACAAAGAATTTCCGGACGACTGGAAAAGGACCTGGTTTGAATGTGAAAGGAAATGGACGGAAGAAGTTGGTTGCCCGGATGGCGTATTCATGCCTTTCAGCATCGATGCGGTCATCAACAGTGCCTATATTCTGATCGGATTATTGTATGGAGAAGGAGATTTTTATAAAACGATGGACATTGCAACCCGTTGCGGACAAGATTCAGATTGTAACCCGGCTTCTGCAGCCGGTATCCTTGGCACGATTTTAGGCTACAACCTGATACCGGACCGTTGGTTGGATAACCTGAAAGAGGTTGAGGATATGAATCTCGCCTACACAGATATCTCATTGAAAAAAGCGTACCAAATGAGTTTCAACCATGCATTGCAAATGATAGGACGCAATGGAGGAACAATAAACGGGCAGGAAATTACCATTATTTGCCAACACCCTGTCCCTGTCCGTTACGAAAAATCATTCGAAGGGCTCTACCCTATTGAGCGTATCAATCTGTATAAAGAAATTCAGGATGTACAAGAAGTTAAAACAACCGGAACCGGTGTTGTGTTTAAAGGCTTTGTCCAATGTCCTGACGATAAATATGTGGCAAAAGTAGAAATGTATATGGATGGGGAATTAACGGAAACAGCCAATCTCCCTGCATCCTATCTCAAACGCCGTAATGAGTTGTTTTGGAAATACAGGATACCTAAAGGCGAACATGTATTCACCTTTAAATGGCTGAACCCGGTTTCCAATGCTTCCGTAAAATTCAATGATGCTTTAGTGTATTCCGACACGCCAGAGAATGTCGCGGACCGTCATAACGATTAAACATCTAAAAATATAATACCATGAATAAATTTCTTCCTTTAATTTGCACAGTCCTGTTCTTAGCTGCCTGCACAGGAAAAACGGTTAAAAACGGATTTAATGAAGAGAATACCCAATCCGTCAACTTAATTCTCGATACGGATTTAGGTCCAGACTACGATGACGTCGGAGCCTTTGCCGTTATGCACGCATTGGCGGACAGCGGAGAGGTCAATATTCTTGCTACCGTATCCTCAAACTGTGACGAAAGGGTGATTCCTTGTATCGAAGTGTTGAACACCTACTTTAAGCGCCCTGATATTCCTGTGGGTGCTCCGAAAAGTAAAAATGGCGTATCACTGACGACCTGGCATAAAACAAAATGGACAGATGTTTTACCTGCCAAATATCCGCATAAGACAGCAAAGACATCCGATGCAACCGATGCGGTTAAAGTATATCGCAAGGTGCTCAGTTCCCAACCGGATAATAGCGTTGTAATTTGTACGATAGGTTTCTTCACCAACCTGAGTAACTTATTGCAATCCGAAGGAGACGAGTACTGCCCTCTTAACGGCAAGGACCTGGTTGCAAAAAAAGTAAACCATTTAGTATCCATGGCCGGTGTTTTCCCTAAAGGCAAAGAGTTCAACGTTTTTTGTGATGCAGCCTCGTCGCGCATTGTGGCAGAACAATGGCCTACTGAAATTATATTCAGCGGTTGGGAAATCGGAAATGTAGTCCTTACTGGTAAAAAACTGGTACAAATGAATACCGAAAACGATCCGGTAAAAGAAGCCTATGCCCTTAGCTTCGCCGAAGGAGACCCCGACGGACGTATGAGTTGGGACCAGACAGCCGTATTGGTTGCCATCAAAGGATATGAACCTTATTATACGGCAGAACGAGGTACATTCAAAGTCGTGGATGAAGAGGGAAATAACGACTGGGAACCTAACGAGAAAGGGAAAGACCTTCGCCTGATTGAAAAAATGCCGCATCAAGAAGTGGCTGCTTTATTAGAAAATTATATGATGCATCAACCATTAAATAAATAGAGAAAACTATGTTTATCGTACAAAATTATCCATTGGCAATTGCTTTCTGTGTAGTCACAATGCTTTGTTGGGGCTCGTGGGGAAACACACAGAAGCTCGCTTCCAAGACATGGAGGTATGAATTTTTTTATTGGGATTATGTAATCGGGGTATTGCTCTTCTCCATCCTTTCCGCTTTTACATTGGGAAGTACGGGAGCAGAAGGGCAAAGTTTTTTGACGAATCTGGCACAGGCTGACTGTATGAATATGGGAAGCGCCTTCTTCGGCGGTATCGTATTCAATGCTGCCAATATTTTATTGTCGGCGGCAATAGCTATTTGCGGCATGTCGGTTGCATTCCCTGTCGGCATAGGTTTGGCACTGGTACTCGGTGTTCTTGTTAACTACTTCGGATCGGCAAAGGGGGAACCGATGTATATATTTATCGGCGTTGTATTTATCACTATAGCCATTATACTGAACGGGCTGGCATACAAAAAAGCATTGGTAGGGTCGAAAAAGGTATCAGGCAAAGGTATCTTTATTTCCATCGCCGCCGGTATTATCATGTCATTCTTCTACCGCTTTGTTGCCGCTTCAATGGACTTGGGTAACTTTGCCAATCCGGCTCCGGGAAAACTAACTCCCTATACTGCCGTATTTATCTTCTCTTTAGGTGTATTCGCCAGCAATTTCATATTCAACACGATTGCGATGAAACGCCCGGTAGAAGGAGAACCTGTCTCCATATCCGGTTATTTCAAAGGAAACCTAAGCACACATATGGTTGGTATTTTAGGCGGGGTTATCTGGTGTATCGGACAATCATTCAGCATGATTGCTTCCGAAAAGGCAGGAGCAGCCATCTCATATGGACTGGGACAAGGTGCCACGCTTGTTTCCGCTCTATGGGGAATATTAATCTGGAAAGAATTTAAAGGAGCACCAAAGGCATCAAACCAACTGAATATGGGTATGTTTATTCTATTCATTATCGGCTTGGGCTTCCTTATTTATGCAGGGGCATAGATTGTACAAAGGGAGAAAGGAACCGGATAGTCTCACAATACATCAGGAATGTGGAAATTGTCTTTTTATCAAAATGTCAATAGACCCTGTTCGTGTATCGCCTGCATGACCATCATAGCGTGAGAGATTGAAAATACGCTGCTCTCGCGAGGTTTAGCTTTATCACTTTGTTGCCGCAGATAGCATAATACTTGCTAATTGGTTAGAGACGGAAATTAATTTATTAGACGCGGATGACGCGAAAATGCGGATTAATACATGTTATTTGCTTATTAATCCGCGTTTTTCGCGTCATCCGCGTCTAATCATATTGTCACGTTTGTCAGGTAATAATAATCTATCTAATATTAGCGTCAAGTCCGGTTTTATAACCATTCCAGCTTTGCATTTCTGCCCAATAACATCTAAAAACAAAGCATATATGCTTTAAATTCAAAACATATATGCTTTAAAGTTAAAACATAGGTGTTTTGATCCGCGCGAATAGTTAGATTTTAGTCCGAAAATAGTTGGAATTAGTACCGGTACTAATTAAAATTACCCTCCGAGTAAATAAAAAAAGGTCCCAAATTCCATATAAATCCACCTTATTCACACTAAAAAGCTCTCAATATCCCCTAAAAACGCTTTCACAAACACATGCTCAGTCAGCAAAAAAGGCTTTATTCTATCAAAATATCAGCCAATAGCTAAAAAGGGTGACATTATACAATATAAAAAAAGACGGCCTAAACGTTGAAGTAACGCTTAGGCTGTCTCACAAAAGTTCATGATTTTATTTATAGGGTATACTTTACTTCCATTCCTCTGAAGTCATCATCAATCTTACCATTGTCATAAACCAAATGACCGTTTACGAATGTCTGCGTTACCGCATGATGGAATGTATAGCCTTCAAACGGAGACCAACCGCATTTATAGAGGATATTCTCTTTTTCCACCGTCCATGTCTTTTGCGGGTCTACCAGAACCAAATCGGCATAATAACCGGGACGGATATACCCACGGCGGTCTATACGAAATAGTTCTGCCGGCATATGAGCCATCTTCTCCACTACTTTCTCATAAGTAAAACGTCCCTCAGAAGCCAGTTCAAGCATAACAATCAACGAATGCTGAACCAACGGACCACCGGAAGCAGCTTTCAGGCAACTGCCCTCCTTCTCTGAAAGAAGGTGTGGAGCATGGTCGGTTGCCACAATATCGATTGTATTATTATTGACAGCATCACGCAGGGCGGTACGGTCTTCCAATGTTTTAATAGAAGGATTCCATTTAATACGGTTGCCGAACAACTTATAATCTCCATCATGGAACCAAAGATGATGTACACAGACCTCTCCTGTTATCTTTTTCTCACTCAACGGAAGCTTATTGCCGAGTAAAGTCAATTCTTTCGCCGTGGAAAGATGCAGGATATGCAAACGGGAATTTAGGCGGGTGGCAAGTTCCACAGCTTCCGAAGAAGAGGCATAACATGCTTCTTCACTACGTATTTTACTATGGAAGGATATATCCAGGTCTTGACCGTATAAATCGGTATAATAGGCAAGGTTACGTTTGATAACCTCCTCTTTCTCGGCATGGATAGCTATCAGCATACCGGCTTCCCCGAAGATACGTTCCAAGCTCTCCTTTTTATCCACCAACATATTTCCGGTTGAAGAACCAAGGAATAACTTCAGCCCCGGAATGCGTGTGCGATCCAGTTTGCGTATCTCATCCATATTATCATTGGTTCCTCCAAAGAAGAAAGAGTAGTTGACTGCTGATGTCTCGGCTCCGCGCTGTAATTTCCATTCCAGTTCGGACAACGTCGTAGTCTGCGGCTTGGTATTCGGCATATCCATGAAAGAAGTAACTCCACCGGCTGCGGCAGCACGGCTTTCACTGGAAATATCTCCTTTGTGAGTCAATCCCGGTTCGCGGAAATGAACCTGGTCGTCGATAGCACCCGGCAACAAATACTTGCCTTTGGCTTCTATTATTTTTCCTTCGAGGGCGGAAGGAGGAAGTTCTCCCTCATAAACGGCTGCGATCTTATCGTTTTCAATCAGGACTGAACCGTTGAAGATGCGTCCTTCATTTATGACTGTGGCGTCTTTTATCAGTGTCTTGCTCATACTTTCTTTTGTTTTAATATTCACAAAAGTAGAGATTTCTTCTGATATATAAAAAACATCAGCCTGTCAATCCCGACAGGCTGATATCGAATTTAGCACGAACAATCTCGATCTCTAAATATAGTAAATTATTAAGACTCAATAATTCGTAAACAGGAACAATAAAGCGGCAAGGGCAGCGCCCGCTATCGGTCCTACAACCGGAATCCAGGCGTATCCCCAATGGCTACTCCCCTTTCCTTTGATAGGTAAGATAAAGTGCATAAGACGCGGGGCAAAATCACGTGCCGGGTTAATTGCATATCCGGTTGGCCCGCCCAGCGACAAACCGATTACCCACACGGTAAAGGCAACAGGTATAGCACCTATCGAGCCTAAACCGACCGGTAAGGTACTTTTCCCATCTTCCATGGTTACCGCACCTCCTGTTATGTAAAAGACTACAAACATCAAGACAAAAGTTCCGACAACTTCCGCGATAAAATTCAATAACGTATTTTTTATCGCCGGAGAAGTTGCAAAAACGCCCAACTGGGTTTCCTTATCACTGGTTATGTCAAAATGGTCTTTATAAACCAGCCACACTAAAAACGCACCGATGGCAGCTCCGAGTAATTGAGCGACAATATATCCGCCCACCTCGCTCCAAGGGAAAGAACCGGCTATAGCAAGCCCGATAGTGACAGCCGGGTTCAAATGAGCCCCGCTATACGGTCCGGCAACTACAACTCCAATAAAAACACCTAATGCCCAGGCTGTTGTAATCGCCAGCCAACCGGCACCGTGTCCTTTCGTGTTCTTCAGGCATACATTGGCAACAACGCCGCCTCCCATCAGAAGAAGCAAGGCTGTTCCTATTAATTCGGCTAAAAATGGTGTCATAGGGTATTACGATTTAAATCAAATTAAATTATCACATCTATTCTTATTCGGAAGCCCAGTCAAGGGAACGTCCTACGGCTTTATGCCATCCTTCCAGCAAGGTATCGACTTCTTTCTGAGCCATCTCGGCGCTGAACACTTTATCCAACGACCATTGCTCTTTCAGTTCATCCACGTTTTTCCAGTAACCGACAGCCAACCCGGCCAGATAAGCTGCGCCCAAAGCTGTTGTTTCAAGCACCTGCGGACGTACTACCGGACAATTGCTGATGTCAGCCTGGAACTGCATAAGGAAATTATTGGCTATGGCGCCACCATCCACACGGATTTCTTTCGGACGGGTATGAATATCGTTTTCCATAGCAGTAAGCACATCATACACCTGGTAACATATACCTTCAAGGGCTGCACGCGTAATATGCGCCGCACTTGTTCCACGGGTGATACCTATAATCGTTCCACGAGCATACTGGTCCCAATGGGGAGCGCCCAAACCGGTCAGGGCCGGAACAAAATAAACGCCGCCGTTATTCGGTACCGAATTTGCCATTGCTTCCGTAATTGCAGCATCACGTACCAATCCCAGTTCGTCACGTAGCCACTGTACTACAGCACCACCAACGAACACACTGCCTTCGAGCGCATAAACAACCTCGCCATTAATCTTCCAGGCAATGGTTGTCAGCAAATTATTCTGGGAAATAACAGGCTTGTTTCCTGTATTCAGAATCATGAAACAACCGGTTCCATAAGTGGTTTTTATCATCCCCACATCCGTACAGAGCTGTCCGAAAAGTGCCGCCTGCTGGTCGCCAGCCATACCGGAAACCGGAATACCGGTTTTAAATAAAGGGGTACTTGTCTGACAGTAAACTTCACTGCTGCTTTTTACTTCCGGCATCATAGAGAGAGGAATATCGAACAATTCCAGCAATTCCTTATCCCATTTCTGTGTATGAATATTGAACAACATCGTGCGGGAAGCATTCGTAATATCCGTAATAAAATGAGTACCGCGCGTCAGTTTCCAAACCAACCAGGAATCGATTGTGCCGAAACACAATTCACCCCGTTCGGCCCGTTCGCGAATGCCCTTTACATTATCCAATATCCAGCGTATCTTAGTTGCGGAGAAATAAGCGTCGATAATCAACCCGGTCTTTTCCTGAATCATAGTAGCATATCCCTGTGCTTTCAGATCTTCACAGAAATCGGCTGTACGCCTGTCTTGCCAGACTATTGCATTATATACGGGGAAACCGGTTTCCCTATCCCAGATAATTGTTGTTTCACGCTGGTTTGCGATACCGATACAAGCAATATGTTCATCGGTAACATCTGCTTTAGCCATTGCCTCTTTGATAGCAGACGACTGTGTATACCAGATTTCATTAGGGTCGTGTTCCACCCAACCCGGTTTCGGGAAATACTGCTGAAACGGGTTTTGTGCAAGTGTTATAATGGTTCCATGATGGTTAAACAGGATAGCTCTTGAAGAAGTAGTACCCTGGTCTATTGCCAATACATATTTACTTTTAAGGTCCATACAAATTCAATCTTTAAATTCTTACATTAATCCAATACATAATTAGAAGCAACTTTCGTAAATTGCTTTTTCTGTTCTATCTTCCAAGCCTCATCCTTACCTAATTCTTCTGTTAATATATCAGCAACTACAGGAGCTACCTCTACAGCCGCACGGGCATCCAGGAACAACAGGCGAAGACGACGAGCCAAAATATCTTCAATGGTGCGAGCCATTTCATTCCGGATAATCCAGACAATCAAACCTCTCGTATAAGCATAACGAGGATGCAACTTCTCCTCCATTTCCGGAGATGAAGCCTCAAACTTGCGTATGTCATCCTCATCCGATCCAAATACATACAAAGGATTATTGAAATCCGGATTAGGACGGGCGCCATGTATCATATAATGTTCTGTTATACAATCCTCTATCTGTATATTCATATCACGAAGTGCATAATCAATCGTATCCTGCGCCATTCTACGGTAAGTAGTCCATTTACCTCCGATAATCGTTACCAATCCAGAGTCTTCACGCATCAGTTTATGGCTGCGGGAAATTTCTTTTGTTTTCTTTCCTTCATCACGGGGCGCAGCAAGAGGACGAAGACCTGCAAATACAGACTGTACGTCACTGCGTTTCGGCGGACGTGTCAAATAGTTGCCTGCCGTATCCAAAATAAACTGGATTTCCTTTTCCAAGGCTACAGGTTCCATCAACGATTTATCCATCAATGTATCTGTAGTTCCTACCACTACTTTATTGTGCCAGGGAACAGCGAACAACACACGGCCATCGGATGTTTTTGGAATCATAACGGCATAATCGCTATCAAGGAAAGAAGATTCCAGAATAAGGTGCACTCCCTGGCTGGGACGTACAATCGGACGTTTTTCCGGCTTATCCATCTGCAGGATTTCATCGGCGAAAACACCTGTTGCATTGATCACAGAACGGGAACGTACTTTATATACTTTACCGCTTTCTTCATCGCGTACTTCCGCACCACAAACTTTACCGGCTTCATCTTTCAGCAAGCCTACCACATTTGTGTAATTAAGTACACAGGCCCCGGCATCTACAGCCGTACGAGCCAGGTTAATAGCAAGGCGGGAATCGTCAAACTGCCCGTCATGATAAAGTACACCGGCTTTCAATCCTTTACTGCGAAGCTTGGGTATTTTACGGACAGCACGTTTCGGACCTATACATAAAGACCGTCCGAAGCCCAGACGACCAGCCATCAAATCATACATTGTAAGACCGATAGCATAGAAAGGTCCTTCCCACCAGCGATAACAAGGAATCAGAAAGGTTTGGTCTTTTACCAGATGAGGAGCATTTTTTCGTAGTAACCCGCGCTCATGCAATGCCTCAAACACCAGCATTACATCTCCCTGTGCCAAATAGCGTACCCCGCCATGTACCAGTTTCGTACTCCGGCTGGAAGTCGCTTTAGAAAAGTCCGATCTTTCGAACAAGGCAACAGAATAACCACGCGTTGCTGCATCCAATGCAACACCCAGTCCCGTCGCTCCACCGCCTATAACTATGAAATCGAAATCTTTTCCAGTGTCTAAAAATTGAGAAATTAATAACTCACGTTTCATATTACGCATCTTTAAAGATTAACATCTACAAATCTAACAAATAAAATCTGATAAAAAATGCGTTATGAAATAATTAAGACAGAAGGCTTTACACAAGTCAGGCACGAAAACCCATTCTCCACTTTGAATATTAAAAGATGGGAAACGGATAGTCCGTGCCTGAATTTAAGAAATATTATTCAAACATCTTGTCAATGCCCCCTACATCGGTAGGTATTTGCTTACGATCTTCTTCGTTTGTCGTTTTACAAGGGTTGTTATATTGCTCAGGGACTTCGAAATCTTCTGTCTCAGAATAATCCAAAGTCTTGTCTGCATAGACTTTTTGCATATATAAACCATAGATAGGTAATGCCATGCTGGCACCTTGTCCATCTTGCAAGCGGTCGAAATGTATAGAACGGTCTTCACCTCCTACCCAGCAACCGGATACTAAACTCGGAGTAAATGCCATAAACCAACCGTCGGAGTTGTTCTGCGTCGTTCCTGTCTTCCCTCCCATTGGAGCTTTGATTCCATAACGGAAACGAACACGGCTACCTGTACCTCCATCCATAACGCTGCGCAACATATAAAGCATTTTATAAGAGGCTTCTTCTGTCAAGACTTCGCTCATTTGGGGATTAAAGTTGGCTATCGTATTTCCATACGGATCTTCAATATGGGTTACATAAAGCGGCTCTACACGAATACCTCTATTCGCAAATGTTGTGTAAGCACTTACCATCTCCGCTACCGAAACATCCGGTGTACCCAAGCAAACGGATATAACCGGGTCGATATGATTTTTCAAACCGAATGAATGCAACAGACGTACGAATGTATAAGGAGACATCTGTCCCATCAGCCATGCTGTTACCCAGTTATCCGAATTTTGTAATCCCCACTGGATGGAGACTTTTTCACCAATACGTTTAGCACTGGCATTACGTGGGGTCCACAATATGCCATTCTCATCCGTTAACTGTTGCTGCACATGCAACATTTCATCACAAGGGCTAAATCCTTCGATCATAGCCAGTGAATAAAGGAACGGTTTAATGGTAGAACCTATCTGGCGACGTCCACCGTTCACCATATCATATTGAAAATCATTATAGTCTATACCGCCGACATATGCTTTGACATGTCCGCTCCGCGGGTCCATAGACATAAAACCGGTACGAAGGAAACTCTTATGATAACGGATGGAATCTAAAGGAGACATTATGGTATCCCTTGGTCCGCTCCAGGTAAATACCCGCATTTCCACAGGTTTCTTAAATTCTTTCCGTATCTCGTCTTCTTTCATTCCGCTCTTCTTCAATTCACGGTAACGGTCGGTCTGGTGCATTGCACGTACCATCATGGTATCAACCTGGCCAGCTGAAACAGAACGGGAGAACGGGGCATAACTTCTACCTTGCTTTTCTTTAAAGAAAGAAGGTTGCAAAGTCTTACTGAAATGTTCCTGTACCGCTTCTTCCGCATACTTCTGCATGCGTGAATCTATGGTTGTATAGATTTTCAAACCGTCGGTATAAATATTGTAATTGGAACCATCGGCTTTCTTATTCTTATTACACCAGCCATATAAAGGATTGGTTTCCCATGCTAATGAATCTTCACTGAATTTCTGGGATTGCCAGGATGCATAATTCTTCCGTTCCGGTTTCTTTGCCATCATTACCAAACGAAGATATTCACGGAAATAAGGAGCCGGACCGTCTTTATGGTCCATACGGGTAAAACGAAGTGTAAGAGGTAATGTTTTCAAAGAGTCACATTCCGCCTTACTCAGATAACCGGCTTTCTCCATCTGCTCCAATACGGTATTACGGCGTCCACGTGTACGCTCCGGTTGCCGTACCGGATTGAAATAGGATGGGTTTTTACACATTCCTATCAATGTTGCGGCTTCTTCTATTTTTAAGTTCTTGGGAGTCGTTCCAAAATAGACGCGGGCAGCCGACTGGATACCAACGGCATTATACAGGAAGTCGAATTTGTTTAAATACATATTGACAATCTCTTCCTTGGTATAGAAACGTTCCAACTGTACGGCTATCACCCATTCGATAGGTTTTTGGAACAAGCGTTCCATGATATTATCGGCGCTGGGCGAAAATAATTGCTTGGCAAGCTGTTGGGTAATCGTACTACCTCCACCACCGCTTTTTTGCATCAAAAGGCCACGCTTCACAACTGCACGGAATAGACCCTGTGCATCAATGCCGCTATGTTCGGAAAAACGAATATCTTCTGTTGCTATTAATGCCTTTACCAAATAAGGAGACAGGTCCTGGTAATTGACATATATACGGTTATCTTTACTATGTGCATAGGATCCCAGTACTTTTCCATCGGAAGAGATGACCTGGGATGCATATTTATCTATCGGATTTTCAAGTTGTTCTACCGGAGGCATATAACCGATAGAACCATTGGCAATTGCTGTAAACAACAGGGCTACTATTCCTACCCCTGCGGCAAACAACACCCAAAATGCAATAATAATACCTTTTGTTACTTTTGAAGCCATTCTTTATTTTCGTTATTCAGTCGGCAAAGGTAATAATTTATTGCCATACAAATAAGTAAATCTGTCGTTATTCTACCAACATGATTACCCCCAAACTCATCAATCCGATGAATATCCAAAGAATGACACCTTGTACCATAGGACGTACCCCAACATGTTTAATCACCTTACGGGACAAGCCACTGCCTATTAAAAATAAAGTTACCGTCAACCCTTTCTTTGCAGTCCAGACAAGTGAAGAACTTACCACCTCAGGAATAGATAAAAATGTATTTGCAACCATAGCCAAGATAAAAAAGAAAATGAACCAAGGAATACTAATTTTGGCACCTTTCTGTTTGAACAGGAACATGGTTGCAATTGTAACCGGAATAATCCAAAGCGCACGGGTCAGTTTAACCATCGTTGCTATTTCAAGCGCTTTCTCACCATAAGCAGCTCCGGCACCCACAACCGAACTGGTATCGTGTATAGCTATTGCCGCCCACATTCCGAACTGCTCTTGTGTCATTCCTAACAAATGCCCGATAGGAGGAAAAATAAATAAGGCGATAGCATTTAATATAAAAATCGTTCCGAGTGACATGGACATTTCATTATCATTCGCCTTTACTACCGGGGCAACAGCAGCTATTGCACTTCCCCCACAAATAGCCGTACCGGCAGAAATCAAATAAGCAGTCTTTTTGTCCATCATCAGACGTTTACCCAGATACATTCCCAGAACGAGAACCGCAACGACAGACACAACTGTAAAAATCATTCCGTCTTTTCCTGTTTGCAAAGATTCATGCAAATTCATGCCAAAACCCAGACCAACGACTGAAAACTGCAATAAATATTTAGAAGTCTTTTTACTAAACACAGGAAACGGTTGCCCTGCTGTCATTCCTAAAGCAAGACCTAAGAACAAGGCTATAGCCGGTGAAATAAAGGGCATCAGGCAAAGAATAAAAAGAAGGATAAATAATGGTTTGTTGTACTTTGTCAAAACTTGCTCAATTGTATTCATCTGTTTATATCACTTATGTTTTTATTTTTCAGCCGGCAAAGATACAACAGATAAACCGTCCAAAGGTTATCAAAATACCGAATAGATTATAACTTTAAGTTATGATATACAACATGTTCTTAATTATTATATCTTTGTGAAAGTTTATTACAAATTGAATAACAAATATATGAGAAAAACAAACTCTCTTTTTTGTTTTGCTTTGCAAATAGCCAAAATCCTGTTTGGTACGCAGCTACTTATACTGCTATTAACTGCTTGCAACGATGATTCCAGAAACTCAACTACCGATCCGCTGCCTTGGTCATATAGTGATGATATGGACGAAACAGTCTTACCGGGAAATGATTTTTATGAATATGCTTTAGGAGAATGGTTAGGAACGGCTACACTTCCCCCCGGACAAAATATTTATGGTATTAATGAGGAAGCTTATGATAAACAAATAGAAAATATTAAAAAGCTGCTTGATTCTACAAATGACCCTACTATTACTAAACTGCGACAAGACGGAACAAATAATCTGCTAACGGAACAAAACAGTATCAATGCTTTGAAAAAGCATTTACAATCAGTTCAAAATATATATTCGGAAGCAGATTTATTGAAAGCTATAGGAAAAATTATCAGCTTAGGATACAAACCATTCTTTTCTGTCACAGTAGCACCTATTAATGGAATTTTTGCACCTCGCCTAAATGCAGGGTACACCTTTTATTCGGATTCTTACTACTATCAACCGGGCAGCTCCCATATTAATATATATAAAGAATGGATTGCTTACTGCTTTCAAATGATAGGATACAGTAAAGAAGATGCTTATCGGAAAGCGGACAATGCCATCAATATTGAACGTTCGATTGCAATCTGTACAAATCCAGATTCTTACACTTTAAAATATTGGAGTGATGCCGATAACTACAGTCGTTTAAAGAAGTTGTCGCAAACAAACACAAAGGCTGCATCTTCTATCTGGGATGTTTTTATTGAAAGTATGGGATTAGACCCCCAACTCACAAAAATTTATGAACCTGCTATTCCCATTCTTGATATTATATCAGAGCAAGATACGGAAATATTAAAAGATTATATAGAAAATTGTATTATACAGAGTAATCGGGATTATTTACCGATGGAATTCCGTCAAAAAGAAGCTGTATTATTCTACAATGAAATTATGCCCGCAGATTCACTAATAAACAATGCTATAAAACAATTCATGACCTATCATACAAGTAAGCTGTATGTGGAAAAATATTTCGATCCTTCTTACAAACAGCGGGGTACAGAAATGGCCAATGAAATGAGAAACATATTTAAACGCCGCATAGAGAATCTGGACTGGATGAGTGGTACGACCAAAAGCAAAGCGATAGCAAAACTGGAAGCTATGAAATTTAATATCGGCTATCCTGATACATGGAATGAACTGGGTAGTCCCCGTTTAAGTGGGAACTGCCTATGTGCGGATATTATGCAGTGCAGAGAACAAAATTATAAATTCAACATCAGTATCTCCGGGAAATCCATTAAAGAAGGCTCTTGGGATTTTGTAATTCCGAAAAACCCGTTATATATCGTAAATGCATTTTATTATCCACCTCTCAACTCCTTGATTATTCCTGCAGCAACCATGCTTCCTCCTGTTTATGATTTATCGGTTTCTGACGCTTTCAATTATGCAGCTCTCGGAGCTACAACCATCGGACACGAGATGACGCATGGTTTTGATAACAATGGCTCACGATTCAACCAGGACGGTGTAGTTGAAGACTGGTGGACGCTTGCTGACAAACTGGAATTTAAAAAGAGACAAGAAGCTTTTGTCGAATGTTTTAACTCTATGGAAGCATGGCCGGGATTACAAGCTGATGGCGAGAAGACACTTGGTGAAAATATTGCTGATTTGGGTGGTTTGGAAATAGCCCACCAAACTTTTATGGAGAAAAAAGCAAATGAGGGTTTCAAAGGCTCCGAACTGGAAGACCAAGAAAAGAAATTTTATCTGTCATTCGCCCAAGCCTGGAAAGCTATTTATACACAAGAACATGCGATTAAAGCAACCCAAACGGACGTGCACTCTTTACCCAAGCTCCGTGTTAATGGAATTGTGATTCATACGGATGCATGGTATAATGCATTTGATGTACAGTGGGGTGATAAATTGTTTATACAGGAAGATATGCGTACACATATCTGGTAAAAAAAGATAAGGGAAAAGGATACATTCTTTCTGTGAAGTATCCTCTTCCCTTAATTTTTAAACCAATTTGAACAAATAAAAGAACGTTCGAGATATCACATCCCAAACGTTCCAAACATAACTTTTTGTATTATGTAATACTAAAGGGTAAGGTTTTGGTAATATCTTATTTCCAAAAGGAAGTTGTATTTTAAAGAGAGTGTGATCTATTTATACATGTTATCATAATATTTTTGATAATCTCCGGATGTAATATTGTCCATCCAAGCCTGATTATCCAAATACCATTTTACCGTTTTCTCAATGCCTTCTTCAAACTGAAGACTGGGTTCCCATCCCAATTCATTTTTCAGCTTGCTGGAATCTATAGCATAACGTAAATCATGTCCTTTACGATCTGTTATATAGGTAACCAAATCTAAAGAATAGCCTTCCGGATTTCCTAACAGACGATCCACGGTTTTAATTATAACTTTTATCAGGTCTATATTTTTCCATTCATTAAAACCACCTATATTGTATGTATCCGCCGTCCTGCCCTGATGAAAAATGAGATCAATGGCACGAGCATGATCCACCACATACAGCCAGTCGCGTACATTCTCTCCTTTACCATATACCGGTAACGGTTTTCCATGACGTATATTGTTGATAAAAAGTGGAATCAGTTTTTCAGGAAACTGGTAGGGGCCATAATTGTTAGAGCAGTTCGTCACGATAGTCGGCATACCATACGTGTCATGAAAGGCCCGAACAAAGTGGTCACTTCCCGCTTTACTTGCAGAGTACGGACTATGAGGCTGGTATTTAGTCTCCTCCGTAAAGAAAGTTCCGTCAAAATCCAACGCTCCATATACTTCATCGGTAGAGATATGATAGAAACGTTTCCCCTCATACTTTTCCGGCAGGGATTCCCAATACAGTTTGGCAGCTTGAAGCAGCGTCAGTGTGCCCATCACATTGGTTTGTGCAAAAGTGAACGGGTCCTTGATACTTCTGTCCACATGGCTTTCAGCGGCAAGATGGATGATGCCGTCTACTTGGTATCGCATCAACAGTTCTTGAATAGTTTCGAAATCACAAATATCCACCTTAACAAAGGTATAATTCGGTTTGTCTTCTATATCTTTCAGATTCGTCAGATTACCAGCATAAGTCAGTTTATCCAGATTTATAATACGATATTCTGGATACTTGTTTACAAAAAGACGTACCACATGGCTACCGATAAAGCCTGCACCACCGGTTATAATTATGTTGCGTTTGAATGAATCCATATTTTTCAATTTTACTATATGTAGTTATTATTCGGCTTTCAATTCGAGAATACATTTTTTCAGCGAGTCTTTCCAATACGGGATCTTAATACCGAAAGTGTCCTTCACTTTTGTTTTATCCAGCACCGAGAAATGAGGACGTTCCACCTTACAGGGAAACTCGTCACTGTAACAGGGCTGTATATCGCAACTATTACCACTCAAATCACAGATTTCTCTGGCAAAATCATACCATGAACATACCCCTTCATTACTGAAATGATAGATACCCTGATGATCCAGTAATTTCTCTTCGATTATTTTATAGATCACAGCGGCAAGATCTCCGGCATAAGTAGGAGTGCCAACTTGGTCAAAAACCACTTTTAACGAATTCTTCGTGCCGGTCAATTGTCGCATGGTCTTTACGAAGTTCTTCCCGAAAGGCGAGTAGAGCCAGGCTGTGCGGAAAATGATATATTTACATCCTGACTTTACCAAAGCTTGCTCACCCGCCAATTTCGTCTTTCCATAGACACCCAACGGATCAGTTTCCCAAGTTTCACGACAAGGAATGTTTTTATCTCCTCGGAACACGTAGTCCGTAGATACATGAATTAACGTTGCATCTATCTCCCGAGCAGCAACAGCCAGATTCTCCACAGCTTTGTTATTCAGCAAATCTGCCATGGCAAAGTCATCCTCCGCCCTGTCTACATTTGTATAAGCGGCACAATTTACAATCACATCCACATGTTTCTCTATCAACATATTACGAACAGCTGCCATATCTGTGATATCCAGTTCATTTACATCTGTAAAGAGATAACGGTTCCGGCTTTCCAGCGACACTCTGCGCATCTCATTGCCAAGCTGACCATTGGCACCTGTAACAAGTATATTCATCATTCGTAAAGATTAATATTGTAATCAAACGGAGAGTCATAATCTTTCAACAAAGGATGTTTCAAATCCTTCTCACTCAGGATAGCCTCGACAACAGGTATCTTCCAGTCAATACTAAGGTTTTCATCGCGCAGTTGAATACCACCCTCGGCTTGTGGTACATAGAAATTATCACATTTATATTGGAAAACTGCAGTCTCACTTAATACTGCAAAACCATGGGCAAATCCACGAGGGATAAAGAACTGGAGATGATTTTCTTCAGTTAGTTCCACCGCAATATGCTGCCCGAAAGTAGGGCTACCCTTCCGGATGTCTACTGCCACATCAAGTACGGCACCTCTTACACAACGCACCAGCTTACTCTGTGTAAACGGTGGACATTGAAAATGCAAACCGCGCATCACACCATACGATGACATACTCTCATTATCCTGTACAAAATTGACAGGCATCACCTTTTCATTGAACTCTCGTTGGGAAAAGGATTCAAAGAAATACCCTCTTCCATCTTTAAAGATGCGCGGTTCAATAACCACCACACCTTCTATTCCTGTTTTTATAACCTCCATATTTCAATCCAAATTTTCTTTACCTGTACGTTTCACTTCATCAATAACTTTAAGCAGATACTGACCGTATTGGTTCTTCAGCATCGGCTTGGCAAGATCACGCATCTTGTCTGCCGTTATCCACCCCTTACGATAAGCGATTCCTTCCAAACAAGCAACTTTCAAGCCCTGACGTTTTTCAATGACTTCTATATAAGTCGAAGCTTCTGCCAATGAATCATGCGTTCCCGTGTCCAACCAAGCGAAACCACGTCCTAACGTTTGTACTTTTAATTCACGATCTTCCAAGAAACGCTGATTCACTGTCGTTATTTCCAGTTCGCCACGTGCGGAAGGCTTAATATTCCCGGCAACTTCCACAACTTTATTGGGATAAAAATAGAGGCCCACCACTGCATAATTTGATTTCGGCTGCCTCGGTTTTTCTTCGATACTCAAACAATTACCTTCCACATCAAATTCTGCCACACCATAACGTTCCGGATCGTTCACCCAGTAGCCAAACACTGTAGCTTTCAGTTCTTCTTCCGCTGTGCGTACGGCATCACGCAACAGGGTGCTGAATCCATTTCCGTGAAAAATATTATCCCCCAATACCAGACATACAGAATCATTACCAATGAACTTCTCACCAATGATAAATGCCTGTGCAAGGCCATCAGGAGAAGGCTGTTCGGCATACTCAAACTTTACACCGTAATCCGATCCGTCTCCCAAAAGGCGCTTGAAGCCCGGCAGATCATAGGGGGTGGAAATAATCAGAATCTCACGGATACCAGCCAGCATCAAGACCGAAATGGGATAATAAATCATCGGTTTGTCAAAAATAGGAAGAAGCTGCTTGCTTACTCCCTTAGTGATAGGATACAGACGAGTACCGCTACCACCGGCAAGAACTATTCCTTTCATATTAATAAATATAGTATTAGCTATTTTAAATGCACTTTAAATATCAATCCACCTGACGGAAGCACCGAACAAGAATGTCTTATCCCGTTGCATATCAACAGTAGGCATGTACAGAAGTCCGATAGTTCCATCTACATAATATATACTGAGAAAAACTTTCCTGCCATATCATACACAGCAGAAATACAAATAAAAATTTCTTCATTTAAAACGAAAGGATAGAAAAATAGCAGTCAAGCTAATTCCTTTTCAAATTTATCACGATAAATATTGTAGTTTAAAGAACGATACCCAGAAAACAATTTCTTTAGATAATATCAATTGGCAAAATGTACACTTACCAAACAACACCATTAGAATAAATGCTGTTTCTTCTTGTATAGAAGTTGTTTATAAATATTTTTAGCTAAACTATCCATAATAATATTATGAACAAAGATAGCAATTCATTGTTTCTGAGAAAGTAACCAATAAAAATATTTTTCGTGTTTATCTATCAGATTTTCCCATGAGTACTCGTTCTGAATCTCTCGCAAATTGTTTTCAATAAACTTATTACGCCAAGCCCCATCCAACTCATAGATAGAATTCAGTAGCTTAGTAACAGTTTGAGAAGAAGCATAATAGTGGGCATTATCTTTCAACACTGCCCTGTTAAAGATATTATCATGTGCTAATATATAGCAACTTGACGCCATTGCCTCCAGCAAAGAAGGATTCGTACCACCCACACTATGCCCATGAAAATAAGCAAACGAATAATATCTGACCGAATTCAACTTTTTAAAATCATAAATTCCTCCTACAAAACGAATACCGGAATAAATACTATATTTTTCTACGAGGTATTTGCCATGACGGGTATTCGTTTTTCCAACTATAATAAGCTCTTTTTTACCTATCTCGTTTGATACCAAAAAGCCCTGTATAGCCATTTCAACATTATTTTCAGGTTCCAGACGTGCCACTAATAAATAGTATTTACGAGGCTGCAAACCAAATTCTGTCAATAACGATTCATCATAATCTTCATGGATATCTGCACCATAAGCCAAAAATTTACTCTCCTTATTATACTTCTCCTTATAATAATCATGAATCCCCATGTTATCAGCAATCAAATAATGGCTATGTCTCACAGTAGTACGTTCTTCCCAGAAAATGAATTTCTGTACCCACTTGTTAAACTTAGTACGCTTATATTCCAAACCATCCATATTAGTTGTAAATATAGGATATTTAATCTTCTTCACATTAAACCAAATATAAGCAGGTACAATACTCGTATAACCAGCTTCGTAAATGATATCAAAATATTCTTTTTTTAATGCATCCTTCAGTGATGCAAAATCATAGAAAAAGCTCCCTAGCGAACTACCCATCCAAGTTTCTGGACTATAGATATGCTTGACACGTACCCCTTTATAAATATCCTGCTTATAAGGATGAAAATGAGGAGAATAAACAACAACTTCATGCCCACGTGCCGCTAACCCTACTGAAATATATTCGGCAAACTGTTCAAAGCCCCCATAGTTATTTGGGATGCCACGGGTACTGATAAATGCTATTTTCATAATCTAACGCATTACTTCTTTTATCATTTTCAAATATTCACCTTTTGGGTCTCCTAGAGTAGGTGCTACATATCCACCCTCTCCATATTCATTCCAAGCATATATCAATATCATTTTAGGTTTACAACCTCTTTCATTCACAAATCGCACAGCATTTTTGAGATGCTGCTTAAAGAGTTTAGGCGACCTATTCACATAATAAAGAGATTTTTCTTGTTTCTCCCATGGCCGTTGATCCCATCCTGCCATCACCAATGGTATAATATTGTACTCTTCAGGATAAGTGTACCAAGTTACTTCTGTATTCTTCACTAAAATTTCATACTCTTTTCTATAAGTATATCCTGGCTCACGTTCACGAATATTATACCACGAATTTGCACTATATTTCTTACTCTTATCATTACAGGATATCGAAAACAGGCCTGCATAATTTTTAGCTTTTAAGTGGTCATTCATTTGGATAAGCGATGGAGCAGCCGCTTTGGCATTAAAGAATGCCACTACAGGTTTATTTTCAATTTTAAGATATTGACTATCTTGAAAATATGTATCCGCCATATAATCCATTGCTTTCAACCAATTTTCCTCTCCTTCTATCCGAGCTCCCTGGTGATTGGCTATTAATAAAGCGAATTTCATTTTATGCTTATTGCGAGCTTTCATAAAGAGCTTTAAACTAGTATGCGATGCATGATTTTCTATACTTTTAATATCCATCTCACCCTTATCTTTTTTCCAATACCAGCAAAACAGGAAAAAAGTAATGCCATTTTGGGAAGCAATATCTATTTGACGCTCCATTATAGCTAAATCATCATTTCTCCACCCCCAAATTGGTTGACGTTCGTTATAATCATTATATAGCTTCTCTGTCAGATGAGTGGGGGCTTCTTGTGCCCATAGTTCTTGAGAATTATTTTTTCCGGACCAACCGTCAAAATAGTAGGCACCAATCATAGGAATAGTATTGTCTTGTGCCCAACCGTTCTGCGGACATACTATAAATTCTAATACTATAAGAAAAAACAGACAGAATATCTTAGCCTTCATCTTTTATTTTTTAATTTTCGACAGAGCAATCTAAAAGGAACACCTAAAACTGAAATTAAAACAAGCCAATAAGCATAAGGAGGATAATTTTTCTTCAAGTTGTCTCTAAAACCCGTATCATCAAATGTTTCTATTCGAATAATGTATTTATTAAAAAGTAAAGACGGAAGAAACTGTACCATAATTCCAAATAATATGTGTTTTTTACATTTCGTTGAAATATGCCCTTTCTTACAACATTCATCCAGCAACGAAGGATACTCAATTGTAAATGCCTCAAATTTATTATGTCCCCCTCGTTTAGGTATTCTTTGTACATCAAATAATAGGTTATCATTTATACAAAACAATTTTGCCTGATGCTGAGTAAGAAACAAGGAAGTGTGAGGAAACAATTTATTTAACTTCAGATTTTTGTCTATCTTATCAAATTCTGATTTCCATATATTAAACCCATTGCTCCATGAAGACCAATATGAGAGGTTGTACATAAAATCATTAAAATTAGAATAGATTTGACTTTTACGACTTCCCAATAATCCATTTGTATAAAAGATTAAAGTCTTATTTTCTATATTACTCTTTATCTCGGAAATAATTTTACTCAGACTCCCTTTTCTAAATAAAGTTTGGCTGTTATGCAGTTTTAAAAATTCTCCTTGTGCATAAGTCAACACATAATAAGAATTCATGAATCCTTCGCAATTGGTATAAAAATATCTCAGATTAGGGTACTTAAATTCTTCTGTCAATACTTTAATTGCCTGATTAGAATCATTATCTGATATAATAACTTCATACTTTTCTAATGGAGCATCAGCATTATCTATAAAAATACTTTTCAAAGTTTTCCTAACGTATTCCACTCGTCCATAACAAGGAATACAGATTGATAAAAGAGTCATATAAACGATCTTTTTAGTTAGTTTTCAATACAGAATCCAAGAATTGCTTAGAATAGTTTTTCTCTTCCTCTATTAATAAATTCACTTTATTAAAGTCATAATTTAAATGATGTTTTTCTATATCAATATTTTCCGTAATAAAGCGATCCTTTAAATCTACAGAACGCAGCAGGCTCTCCATTCTTGAATTTAAGCTAATACCCTTTAGCCCAAATACATAAAAAGGTTTATTAAAATAAACAGCAAAAGCGGTTCCATGAAACGAATTAGACAAGAACATACTACAATTATAAATTAAGGAAAGAAAATCCTGTGGTCCTACCTTAGTAAAATTCTTATCCGCATACAATCGAGGCAATGCATCATTAATAGAATAAATCTTCCAACCTTTTTTCCTTTTAAAATATAAAGCGACACGCTTCATCAAGTCGCTCCCTTCAAAGTCATAAATTAATATATAATCCTTTTCTGAGCCTTTATGCATAAATGTCTCCCAATAACTTCTATCAAGAAGAAAGATTGGATCCAATACTTTTACACCATTTTTTATACCCAATGATTTCAGGATGTCTACTCCTTGATATTCTCTTACTGAGATATGATCCATTTTAGACAACATTCCTTTTACAAATCCTTTATCTGCGTCAGGAACGTATTCTACAGAAAAACTAGCAGCATACGACACTCGTTTAGTTTGTGATAAAGCAAAATCAATATAATAACTGCGATCTTTGCCATTGGGAAATAAAGGATTCCATATTTGATCACTCCCGGCTATAATAATATCAGCACAAGGAGGAGCCATCTCCAATTCTTCAATAGTCTGATAGGTCTTATCGGTTAATTTCAAATAATTCTTAGTAAATTCATCAAAGCATTTTTTACGTCCTAGTGAAAATCTTAAATAAGACCATTTAGCTATACGAAACATCCATCTTGTTATAAAAAGACTATTCAATTTATCATATTTTTTACTTGTAAATGATTTCCAATCATATTTTTTACATAAGTAACTGGGACGATAATCAATAATTTCTACCTCATGCCCTAATTCTTCTAGATAATGCTGTAAAGCATAAGCTTGCAATGATGCACCAAAATTATATACATTATGACAAGTAATTGTTAGTATTTTCATAACTTAAAAAATTGTATAAGAATTGTTTAAAATAAACTTATCAGTTTTGTATATATGCGATAAAGAATAAACAAATATTCATTTAATATGGGATGGGAACATTTTGGTTTCCATAGATCATATATATGACCTTTTACTTGTGAATTCTCATAGCCCTTTACATGCCCAATTAACCACATATAATAACCATGAGTTAAATGCTCCCTAAATCCATATAAATATCCATGTGATTTTAAATAATCATATATTTTCAATGATTCTATAAATCCTAAACCAGATTTCGCAGCATTTGAGGTTACTTTTTTATTATGCTGTCTAAAATAGTTATGTGCTTCCCTTAAATGTATTACTCGACCGTGTTCTGCCAAATAAATCCAGAACAAACGATCTCCTCCAGCTTTAAAAGTAGTATAATCTAACTTACATTTACCCAATGCCTCTTTCGAGAAAATAGCAGAACTAGCATTTAATATGGCATTTCCCATCATCATATGTTTCATGATAAAAGCTTCCCCTCCTAATATTTGAACGCCTTTCTTTCTTATTTTTTTTATGTAATGTCCCTTTTCATCAACTAAATGGGAACTAGTATATACTATGGAAGTTAAAGAATGTTTTCGTATTTGTGTTAGTAATAATTCTAACAGATTCAAATCACAATAATCATCACTCTCTGCAATCCATATATAATCTCCTTTTGCCAATTCAAATCCTTTGTTCCATTGCTTAAACGTACTTCCCGAATTTTCGCTATTTAAAACAATATTTGAAATATGTGGGTTATCTTTATAAGACAAGATGATATCCTTACTATTATCCGTCGAACAATCATCTAAGATAATGACCTCAAATGAAGTATATGTTTGATTTAATACAGAGTCAATTCGCTGTTTCAAATACTTTGCATGGTTATAATTAGGTATAATCACTGTCACTAATGGCATTTTCATAAAACACTACCCTTTACTTGTTTCATTTATTGCTTCTTTTGTAACTTCCAAATATCGTCTTCCCCATTTTTGATCAGGTTCTAAATGATTACCTTCTGCCCATTCGTTCCATGCATTGATAAAAACCAAATTTTCTTCTTTACTAAAAGGCTTAAAACGAGATAAAGTATCTTTCAACCACATCTTAAACAAATCGGGAGTACTCCCCACAAAAGCCATATAGGGAGGTTTTTTACGTCGAGGAGAATTATCCCAACCCGGTGAGACACATGGATAACATTTATAATTCGCCATTGGTTTTTTCATTCGATATTTTACATACGAAGCATAACTAAAATGCTTATTAAACCATTGATATTTTCCTTTAAATAAATGATTCATTATTCTAAATGGAAGATTTCGCCACCATGCATTAAATTCCCCCATTAACAAAGGCTGAAAATCCATTGCAGCATCAAAGCCACAGTCAAGATATTTAGGACCAAAATCCAGTTCATTCTCCACTCGGATTAAATATAGTTCTATTCCATACTCCTCTTTTGCAACTTTACGCCACACATCAATTGTATGTTTCATATTTGGAAAAAAATTAGAACGATATATAGCAAATACTGGTTTCCCATCTATGCATATATACCTAGTATCTTTAAAAACTTCACCACATAAATAACGCATATGTTCTATATCATCCTCCTCTGAATAATGCTGCTCTATAAGAATGTTACGAAATTTACCATCCCAATTTCTACTCCAATTTTCATTAGCCCAGCAAAGCATAAAAGGGAAATCCGGCTGTCCACTCGCTAAAATTTCTTTAACAGGACGCTCCATTAATTGCTTTCCATTAAACCAATAATGATAATAACAAAAGCCATAAATAGCATATTCATGAGCCATATTGGCCTGCATATTCCTTGCTTCAGGCAAACGCAAATCATAAAACCCTGTATCGGACGGTAAATGAGGCTGATAATGTCTTAAAAAACGAGGTTTTGCTTTCGTCACATTCGTCCACTCTGTAAATCCTTTACCCCACCATTCATCATTTTCTTTAAATGGATGATATTGAGGTAGATTAATTGCAATTACTCTTTTCATATTCATTTTGTTTATATCGCAGACAATTGTTATTAATCATTCGACCACAGCATATCCAAAAAAATACAGTATGAATACCCTGATTGCTAAGAGGGTTTGCTCCAATCATTGCTATTAAATAAAAAACAGATACACCTATTTCAAAAATATTTAGTTTAATATTCTTCACTCCATTAATAATTAAATATACAAAAATAATTATGTATCCAATAAAACCAAAATATCCTGTCTCATGTAATGTTTGTATATATTGACAATCAGTAATTGCTAATTTATTTTGCTGATATGCTAAATGAGAATAACGACCAATTCCATCTCCCCAAAATTTCACAGGAATATTTTGAAAATCTTTATACAAACCTAATCGTTCATTCAAGAAAGAAGTATTATTAGAATCTACAGAAACAATTTTATTAATCATAAAAACAATTCGGTCTTCATCCAAAATATTAAATAATACATATAAAACAGCAATAAACAAAACAATAATAGAAATATTTAGTGCTCTTCTGAATTTCTTATATTGATATTTTGATTTCGAACAAAAGGAATATATATAAAAAAACACCGTTGAAAGAACTATAAATAATAAAGGAGCTCTTTGTTGAGTAAGCACAACGATTAAAAATAAAAAAAAGATGATTAGTACATCTTGTTTTCTCACACTCCCCATAAACATCATATATAATTTATAATGATATAACAAAGCACAACCATAACTTACCCAATAAGGATACTGCCAAAAAGCAGAAAGGCGTGTCATTTCAAGAATACGACTTTCACTGGAAAACTCGGTTGTTGATTGTAATTTCCATACCATATACCAACTTGGTTGTACTAAATACAAATACAATCCAATTAATGAAACTGTTATAATAGGTATTTGCATTTTATCAAAAAACTTCCAGTCAGCAAACCATTCACTTTTCCCAATAAAGAAGAATATAGTTAATAATATTTGATATCTAAGCCCATAATATAATAAATCTGAAGAATAGTTATTGAGTGCACTTGAAATAGATATACATAACAAAAATAACAATAACAGAATATCTATTTTCTGCATCTTCTTTATTGAAGATGAAAAAAAAATATAAAGTCCAGACAAAAGTAAAATAAGATCTAATTTTAGCAATATACCGATTCCTAACATATTCCCAAATCCAGCAAGAGCTGTTAGCAAGAAATAATTATAAATTATATATCGAGCAATTATATCTAATTTCATAAGTAATTATTACAGTATTAGTTGCAAATAACATCCACATCGTTTTAATTTATATTCACACTTGATTATAGAAGCTATGATTACAAAAAAACTTCAACAATATTATATTATTTATATTTTATTTTTTTATTTCAATAATATTCCAAGCATTTTCCTTATATTTATCAATCTTCATTTTCAACTTATTTCTTAATTCATTTTCATTATTTGATAGAAATAAGAACGCACTAATTAAATCCCCTTTTTTTGTTTTTAAACTATTTACAACCGTATTTTGAGGCATATCTAAATCCTTAGCTATCCCCTTTGATTTAATAGAATATCCGAGCGCTATTGCAGGTGTACAAGTTGAATAGGCAGAAATAACAGAATGAGTACGTGCACCAATAAAGCAACTGCACCTTGAAATAACAAATCTGATTTGGCAATAATTCAAATTACTACTATCAAGGATGGAAATTCTATCCGAATGATATTTTTCCTTGATTAAATTACTGATGATACGATCATCTTGCCCTTTCCATAACACATGAGGTATAAGTAATATCTGATTATCAGTATTTTGAAGAATGTGCTTTATCAGACCGTCCACTTCTTTTGCAAATTCTGATTTTAAAGCAAATCCCCCCATAACATAGTTACTTAAATTAATTCCTACAACTTGCCCTAACGAAAAGCATTCAGGAAGCTTGCACTTTATAGGCTCAAGCACAAAAGCAGGATCTGGATAAACCACGACATTATTGATATTATAATTCTCCAAAACCTCTTGTGTTAATGTTTCACGGGCATAAATAAACGAAAACTGTTTCAAAGCTTTTAACTTGCGAGGGGTAATATTATTTTCTCCAATAGAGCATCCCCATAAAATAGAACGAATACCACGTTTATATAGATAATCGACTGTATAAACCACCTGATTCTCTTGGTAACACATCATGTCTCCTCCTGTGGAAAGCATTATGTCATCTTCTTTTAATTGATTCAAAAATGACATATATTCATAATGATAAGAAAATTGCTTACGCTTCCACTCGTCTGACTCTACCATACCATATAGTTTATTATTAATACGGAACATCAGATTACGTGATCGCATGGGATGCAAAGTCACAAACTCATCTACCTTTAAACGATGATCAAGTTCTATATTTGTACAGAGACCTATCAAATTTTCTTTTTTCTCTTTTAAAATTAAGGCAGTACCCTTCGCAATCGCTTCACAACCGCGATTGCCACCATTCAGGTGTATTGGAAAGTAGTATTTCATACTTGAGGATATATATTTAGTATTATAATATTATTTTTTCAAAATAGCAACATTCAAATCATCTAATACTTACATTCTTTATCACATCTACAATAGAGTTTCCCAGTATATTCTTAAGACTATTTTTCAACTTGTTTTTTGAAGAGATTTCAATTTCCATCATTTTTTTTAGAGCTTCATTTTCTGCTTCAACTTGTGTAAATATTTCAAAGACTATGGGTTTATCCATTATTTCAGAAGAAACAAAATATTTATACTCTCTCCAAAATTCCTCCTTGTTCGAAGCCGCAATATATTCAAATCCTAGATCTTCTACATAATGCTTTACCAAAGTTGAAGATTGATTACCAAAATGACCTGCGGCAGATATATATTTACTAATTCCATTTACATAAATGCAGTTCAATTGTTTAGACAAATGAAATTCCGCACCAAGAGAATTATTTATGAGTAATATTCGAATATTCTTGCCAATATGACGATTTCCCAAAATATTTATATCATAGAAAAAAGAAAGATCGCCAACTACCCCAAAATACAGTTTGTTTAAATTTACCAATGATGCTCCTACCAAAGAAGACATATTACCATCTATACCAAAGCCTCCCTGATTACAATATACTTCAATAGTTGAATCGAAAGTGAAATAGCCCCAAGAGCGAAGTGGACTTAGAATACCTAAATGCAAAGTTGAATTCTGTGGCAATTTATCAAATAATTTGGAAGCTACCCATATATGTGAAAAAGGTAACTCCGGAAGTTTTTTCTCTATACGATTTATTGCCTCTCTACACGATTTAATATAACTATCATCTCCTTTATTTCCTTCGCTTTCCTTTATATAATATTCAAAAAATATTTGTTCAGGCATTTCAAACACATTACTCAGCACTTTGTATCTATCTGCTAATTTTCCATCTTCACATACGCGCCATACGTCTTTAGGTCTTACAATGCCAGCTGTATCCGACATCATACCTATGTGAATAAGCAAATCCATTTTTTTGTTTTCATCTTCTATTTTTTGCAAAGCTACGAGTTCGTATGCTACACGATATTTTCCATAATAATTCGCCGTTGGATCAGTAAAAACCACTGCATTATATATTTCACAAAACTTATCAACCACTTTTGTAAAATTATCCGTCCAACGTCCATGAGATCCAACATATATTGCAATTTTCCCTTTAGGTAGTTCAGGCAGATTACTACCTAACATATATCGCATCATTTTTTTAGCTTTAGGCAGTTCCTTTATCTTAAAATTACGACTATAACGAGTGGTTAAATTAATATGTACAGGTCCAAAACCATGATGGTTTAGTTCCAATATTGCTTTGTTCGCATTCAAGGTAACATTCCATTCATCATCTTCATCTTTTACCGTTTGAAGATGTACGCTGAACTTCACAATATCATGCGGCTGTACACTGCGATCAATTACCTGCGGTATCAAATTCCCTATTTTAGACTTTTCTTGGGTAGAAGTTACCGATAATATAGGTAACCCACGATAATACGCTTCCGTTAAGGCAGAGAAATAATTTCTAGATGCAGTTGCTCCCGTACAACTCAATACTACGGGTTCTAACGTCTCTGCAGCTAATCCACAGGCCATATAGGCCGCAGATCGTTCATCCACACAAGAATATATTTCAAAATAGGAGTCTTGTTGTAAACTACCAACAAAAGTCACATTCGTAGAACCGGGAGAAGCTACAATTCGCTTAATACCATGTGATTTGAGCAAAGCTATCAATATCTGAACATTTCGTTCATCGGTATAATATTGTTCCATAATTTATTTATGCATTTTTTTAATTATCAACTGGACCTTGTTAACCACTATTGTTCGCTCAGACCGTTCTAACCCCAATAGAAGTATACATACCAAAATAGATAACACGCTTACGACCGAAATTAACAAGAAACGAAAGATACTTGCTTCCATCATGAGATACAGAATGCTTGGAATAATGAAAACCGTAATAGTTACTAGAATGATACGGACAAAAACTTCTTGATAATACATCTGCACCGGAAATTCCAACAAATCCTTAAGAACATACAACTTCACAAAAATAATCACTATATATACACCTATGAAGGTCAAATAAGCCATATATGCAGGAAATCCGCAAGCAAATAATCCCCATGAAATAAAAAAGACACTAGCACCAATTGTACCTACCCACAGATAGTAACGCTTTACTTGTCCTGTGGCCCAACAAGCATTAGCTGTAGAATTTCCCAAAAGATCAAACATTGCCCCTATTAATGTTAACCGCAAAAATAAAGAAGTATACGGAGGAACTTCTTTCAACCATAATTTCAATATAGTCTCTGCCTCAAACATAAATGGAACGACAAAAAAAAGCATGAGAAAGTAGGAGTATTTGGCACCTCTACAGACTAATTTAAACATATAATCCTTATTGCCTGCCGCATACGATTTAGTAATCTGAGGATTCAAAGCCGTTGTAAAACTATTCACAAACTGTTTCACCACCCCTTCCACTTGAGTAGCAATTCCACGGGCAGCATTTATTGTCACACCAAAGAATATATTCGTTATGATATTTACACCCTGTGTATTAAACAGATAGGCTCCTGTCCCCATTAAGTTCCAACCAGCAAAACTTGACATTTCTTTCAACATTCTCTTATCCAAAATCATGTGATAATGGCATTCAGCAAAATGTTGTTTACAATATATACCATATACAATTCTAATTATTAGACCAACGGCAGCAAACAAAATGGAATAGGTTATAAGTTTATCAAATGGAGAGATATACAGCATATAGACTATTACCAACTTCAACATCACTTCCAATATACTGATATATGCAAATATGTCCATGCATTCGTGGGCAATAATGGACGCATTGTATGGAATGCTCACTAGATTGAAAACAAATCCAAGAATCGCAAACTGGAACACCCAATTGGCTGCAATCATTCGCGCTTCGGGGACATTCAATTGAGTGTTTAAAAACCATACTCCAATAGTCTCAGCTAAGATTACCACGAAAAGCGACATCAACAATTGCACATTTACACACGTAGAAAAAATCTTTTTCAATTTCTCTGCATCTCCACTACCTAATTCGTAAGTTAGAAAACGACTGATAGCTGCACCTAAAGAACCTGAAAAAAAAGAAAACATCGTTACAAATCCGGCCACTACATTATTTACTCCGTAATCTTCTATCCCCAATGTAGCTAATATCACACGACTAGTGAACAAACTCACCGACATCGTGAATATCATGCGAAAATATAATAACAGTGTGTTTTTAGCTATTCTTTTATTGTTCTCACTATTTATATTCGTCATTGTTGTGTCCTAAAATGAGTACTTCACATCGTCTAAAGTAACAAGCCCCGATCCCCCTGTCATATAAACAATGTCACCTATAATTGAACGTCCCATATCACTGACTAAAAATACAGCCATATTTGCAATTTCTTCAGGCATAGTAAGTCGGCCTAAAGAATTTGTGGGAAAAGTGATATTATCTGCCTCCTTTTTTATGATCATTTGCGTAGCTGTAGGTCCAGGAGCTATCCCATTAACAGTTATACCATAGGGTGCAAAATTCTTACCTAAACCGAGCGTCAATCCTCTAATTCCCCATTTCGTTAGTGTATATGCCGATACAGCCGGTCTCAAACTTGAAGAAGAAGCTATATTCAATATATTTCCAGCAACTCCTTTCTCTTTCCAAGATTCACCGAAGAATTTAGAAAGAAAAAAGACTCCTTTTAAATTCGTATTTAGGATTTGGTCGTATTCTTCTTCTGTCACATTCTTTATATCACCACCTAAGACACCAGCATTATTCACTAAAATATCTATATTACCTCTAATTTTCTCTGAAATTCTATCAATGTGAACCGAAAAAGACGAGACATCTCTATTATCCATACATATACTATAAACCAGCCCTGTCGTGCCTGCCTGTTTCAACTCCTCACAAGCGAAAACCAAACGTTCGTTCGTTCGACCTGTAATAACAACATCTGCACCACTTTGTAAAAAAGCCTTAGCTATTGCTCTACCTATACCTGCCGTTCCACCTGTAATAAGTGCTGTACGCCCTTTTAGAAGCTCATTAGGTGCCAATGTAACGATATTGGCTGTGATATGATTTATTGGTTCCCCTGTAAGGATATACTTTACACCTCGTTTTATATAATTTTTTATCGACATATTTTTTCTATATCTAGACTAACTGCTATTTTTTTAATTAAATAAAAACAAGCCATTACGTAATAGATTTATATTTTTACTTTATGTTATTTCTACCTGATAGTCTTGTAATGCAAAAATTTATAATGATATACCATAGATTATATACAGATAACAAATAATTGTACATATCATCATTACCTCCCTATTTTTTTCAACGCATTCTTTATTGTTCTCATCGGATGTTTTAATCTGTTCTTCACTTTCCTCCATTTCAAAGCAACCGATAATTTTGCATATATCTGATTTATATCCAAATCATCCCTTTGAAGTAAAGTTCTCATCTTTTCATAAAGTCCATCACGTATTAGCATTTCTTTCATTTGTCCTTCAGCTACAACATCGAAGGAATGTTCTACAATTTCTAAGTTACACTCATGTAATAATTCCCATCCTTTTTGTGTGAAAGCAACAGCAGCACTTACTCCATCTTCATTATATTGATATATTTTCCCCCACAAATCACCAATGCGAATATCTGCAGCTGAACGATCATATTTAAATTTACATTTCTCATAACAGGCTTTTCCCAAGCAAGTATCACTCAAAAACAAACGATAAAAAACATCACCTTGAGAAAGGCGAGAATTATACTTGCTCTTTTTTTCTATTGTTAATAAATCCGAAGAATTACTCATATTATTTTTCTCATTGTATGTCTCACTGTTTATAACCATCGCATACGAATCATGCCAACCAGTCAATTTATTGCGCCACCACACGTAGGTGACTTTGCCTATCGCTCTCTCCACTTTCTTAATGTACTTGTTCCACATTAACATAGAAGGAACGCCATGACAAAAAAAGTCCATCAATACGAAATTTTCTTCTTTCTTAAATTTTCGAACATAACGGCGAAAAGAATCTATTTGACAGGGAGTGCCTGTCACCAAATATTTCTGTTTCCGGTCTATGGCCTTGAAGCCATCCACCGTATAACTTTGAATATATTTACTTCCAATAGAAGGGATTAGTTCCTCCACTGTAGAAGCAATATAATGCTCTGCACGATTTATTTCTGCATTATATCGAACACCACAAACTCCATATCCTTTGTTTATCAGAGCACGCCCAACTTCAAAACTAACACCACCAGAAGAACATTTTCTTCTAACATTCTTATCTTTACTCCAAGCTGCGAAACTATGTACGGCCGAATTATGTAACGTAAGATCTTCGTGAAGATAAGAACAAACATCACAACACAATTCGCAATCTGTACATTTTAAAATGTCTAAAATAGAAGGTTCATAAAAACCCGATTCATTTAAGATAATTTCTATTATATTTTGTGGACATGCAGTGGCACAAACACCACATCCATAACAATCTTTTACGAATCCAATATTCATCGAATAACTTATAATATGATTAAAGTCTCCCAAACAGCATCAGTCATCTGATTTTTAGCCTAATAAACTTAATATTTTTTATGCAGAAATAACTGTCATTTTAGTAGCTACCTTCCATATGAAAACTACCATCACAGCTACATACATCATTCGAATGAAGTTTCACTGCCAATCCGATTTTAAAGTCAATTTTAATATTGGCACTAATTTCTTCACCAATTCTTATTATTTTACCAATCATAAGTTCATTTCTTTTATAAAGTTTTACAGTTCTTACTATATCCCTTTCACTCGTTACCGTAACCATATCCATAGCCATATTTATGCCCATAACCATACTTCTGGCCATAGCCATACCCATATCCACTCTTTCGAGATGTCAAATCTATTCCATTAATAACCGTAGCCAGCTTATTAAACTTCTTCTGGTCACGAAGCACATTAATATATTGATATCCAAGTTTAGGAGTCACATCTGCACGACAAACATACACACACATATCCGCTACACGACCTATAATAGCTGTATCCGTCACCATTCCAATCGGAGCCGTATCCAAAATCACATAATCATAATGTTCTTTTAACTGATCAATCGCTTTATCAAGCACATCACGTGCCACTAACTCAGTAGGATTCGGAGGAATAGGACCTCCTGGCAAAATATCCAAGTTCTTACTGATATCTGATTTTTGAATCATATCAAATAAACTGACATTGTCCGGATCACTTAAGTAATTTGTAATACCTTCTACTTTACGGGATAAATTAAAAACTTTATTCAAACCGGGTTTTCGAATATCCATACCTACGATTATCACCTTTTTACCCAAATAAGCCAAACTAACTGCCATATTACCTGCAACAAATGATTTTCCTTCACCCGGTTGAGTCGATGAAAAAAGAATAACCTTTTCATCTTTCCCCAACATAAAAAGTAAGTTTGTACGAAGACCACGGAATGTTTCCTCCATCATATCATTCTTATTCTCACGAATCACTATAGCACCTTGTTCTTCCATCTTTGTCACTAAAGGAAGTTCTCCCAATATAGATACATCCGTTATCTTTTCTACATCCTCACGGTTTTCTATCTTATATTTTAATAAATCATGCAAATAAACAATGCCTATAGGGATTCCTAAACCTAAAACCAAAGCGGCTAACATAAATATCTTTTTCTTAGGAGATACAGGATATTTATCAGGTAAAGGTTCTTCTATAATACGTCCGTTATTTGCAGTAGCAGCCAATGTGATGGCATTCTCTTCCCGTTTCTGTAACAACATAATATAAAGTGTTGCCTTTATTTCCTGTTGCCGGGAGATTGTCATAAACTCCTTTTCTTGCTTCGGAGCATTACTGATACGTCCCTCAAATTTATTTGCTTGCCTGTCTATATCCGCTTTTGCGATCTGCAGTCCTTTCAGTACGCTGTTTACTGTTGTCTGTACGTTATGACGCATTGCCTCAATTCCCGTATTCAGGTTAATTACAGCAGGGTTACTTTCTGATGAAGTACGAAGCAAACGTTTGCGCTCTATCAACATCGTATTATACTGGTCTATAACAGATGTCAGGTTCTGATCCTGTAAACCAACATTCGCTGGTATCACTTCTTCCACATTCGCAGGATTGTTGATGTATTCACGCAAGAACTTCACTAAACTAATCTGCGTAGAATTTTCTGTACGTTGCCGTTCATATTTTGAGTTTTCCTGTAATGCCATCTGGGCATCACTCGTCAAATCAGTTAAGCCTGAACGTTGCTTGAAATCTGCCAATTCACTCTCCGTACTACCCAGCTCCTGATTAATGATACCTATGCGTTCTTCTATAAATTCTGCTGTCTTTTGGGCAACCTCGTTCTTTTCATCATTCGCATCCTGATTATAAAAGGCTATCAAACGATTTATAAAATCAATTCCACGCTCCTTTACGGTATTCTGTAAACTCAGTTTTGCGATAGTCGTTGTTTTAGAGGTTGGTTCTACTGTTAAATTCTCGATGTAATCTCCCGCAGTTCGGGTCGGAGAATCCACATAAGCTACTAAATTGATATCATCATCTAAAACAGGAACTGAATCATTTTGAGTAAAACTAAATACACCAACCGGAGTTGGAAAAATAGCAGGGAGCATATCAAATGTTTTCTCTATTGTTTCTTCCTCTTCATCAATTACATATTCCACTTCTACTGATAATTTCCCTTCTTTAGTATACTCCATCCAAATTTTAGAAACTTCTTCCAATTTATCAGCTTCTTCAGGGGACATATATACATTAACGGGAGAACTTTTATAAAGAGGCAGGTTATAAGCAAACACACGGTCTTCTGCTATACTGATATATAACCCCAAATCACAAATAACTTTCTTAATCAAAGTACGTGAACGTAAGATTTCCACTTCATTATCAAAGTTACTCGTCATAGAAAACATCCCCAAATCCTGAATAGCGGACATTGGATTATTACTTCCTCCCCCCTTTTTATCTTCCTCCTTAATCAAAACAGAAGAAGTTATATTATAAACAGGAGCTTGATAACGTAAATAAATATAGCATCCTATACAACATATAAGCACACTTGCCACAAACCAGGGCCAGTAAGCCATGTATTTAAAAAATAGGGCATAAAGATCTACACTTTCCTCTACATTCTGATCATTTCCTGTATTTTGACCGTTAATCATAATCTCTTATTTTTCGCTTTTGACTTATCTGAATATGGTTACTAACAAACTGGCTATGGATACCAAAATGGATGTGGCACTGAACCAAAGGGTCGTACTGTTGCCGATATCGGAGTTCTTTGCCTTTGTCTTGTTCGGTGTCACATAAATAATATCATTCTGCTTTAGGCAATAATACGGAGATATTATAAAGTCCGCATCGTTCAAATTCAGGTTGATAATCTCACGTTTGCCATTCGCATCCTCACGAATCAATTTCACATTGTCACGGATTCCATAAACAGTCATATCACCTGCCATGGCTAATGCCTCCAAGACATTCACTTTTTCATTACTCACGGTAAAACTGCCCGGACGGGCTACCTCTCCCAATACGGATATTTTATAGTTTGACAAACGGACTGTTACTATCGGGGTCTCCTTTAAATAAGGTTTCAACTTTTCACGAATCAGGTCTTCCGCCTGGTTCTTCGTTAAGCCACCGACAAGCAATCGACCTATCACAGGAAAATCAATCTCTCCCTGATTATTTACAAGGTATTGTTGTAAAGTGGGCTGTGTTGTCGTATTAATATTCGTAAGAGCTGCATTTAACGGGGTCTGTACTGTCAGATTAAATGGTGCAGCAGCTTGCGGGTCTGTTGTATTGATGGTTATACTTAATAAGTCCTTAGGCATTATCTTTGCATCATACATCGGAAGTTCCTTGCCGTAATTATTTACAACCTCCGGATTCTGCAGATAAGGGACACTTTTATAAGATGTACAGCTGGTTACCAATACTGTAAACAATCCCAACAGTAGTAGTTTCTTTATCTTCATAATTTCCTGTTCGTATTTATTTTCTTTACTTGAATAAGCGGGCAAAAAAGCCTTTTTCTTTCTCCGGTTCATAATCTCCTTCGTATTTCCGCATCAAATCCTCATACGATAATTTCTTACTGACCATCTCATAGATAGTGCCCCAATCGGGGAGTCCACCCAGATTACGATCGTCTATAAACAAGTCTACTTTGAGTTTTCGTGAAAAATGATTGTTCTGTCCTTTCTCCTCTTCCGGGTAATCACGGTTCACCGCATAAAATTCCAATCCGCGTTCACGGCAAAAGACCAATGCCTCTTCCAACAAACGCCCTTCACGCACTGTCCACAATATCAATTTGTGACGGTCATCCCTTAATTTCTTTAATGTTTCGATGGCAAATGGAAGCTCCCTGCCTATTGCGGGATATTTATGTTCCACTATTGTTCCATCGAAATCTACCGCTATTATCATATTTTCTTCTCTTGTTATTATATATTTTCAGTATGCTTTTTCTTCTCCTTTAAATGCATTTGCTATCGTTTTATAGATAATCACCAAGTCCAACCAAAAACTCCAGTGCTCGATATACCAGATATCCCCCTTTACACGCCCTTCCATCTGGCATAATTCTTTCGTCTCTCCACGGAACCCCGTCACCTGAGACCACCCTGTTATACCGGGTTTTACAAAATGACGGACCATATATTTATCGATTAAGGTAGAATACTCCTCCGTATGTTTTACCATATGCGGACGCGGACCGACTACAGACATATGACCCAGCAGTACGTTTATAAACTGCGGAGTCTCATCCAAATTCGAACGGCGAAGAAAATTACCAAACTTGGTTTTACGCGGATCGTTTTTCGTACACTGAAGTTTATCGGCATCCTGATTTACTTTCATTGAACGAAACTTGATACAATAAAATTCCTTATCATTCAAACCATTACGTTTCTGAAGAAAAAATACCGGACCGGGCATTGTCAGTTTGATACCTATCGACACAAACAAAAAGATAAAAGGGAACAGCGTACAAAGGAACAATACAGAAAAAAGGATGTCGAATGTACGTTTAACAACCCGGTTCTCCGTATGCCTTAACGGGTCACGCCGCAAACTAAGTACCGGGACGCTGCCTATCAAAGTCATGTACATCCGGTTCTGCAAATAGTTACGGACATTCGGGACACTGAAAAAATGAACCAGATGGTTCTCGCAATAATCGATAATAGCGATGATCGTTGAACGGTCCTGTGACGGAAGGCAACAATACAACTGTTCAATAAACGGATGTTTGGATAAATACACCTCTACCTTATCCGGTGTACCCAAGTAAGGGCAAGTTTCCGGAAAATCCGTATTCGGTTCATAATCAAAATAACCATGTACACGATAACCGGATGTAGAATCATCCGTCAGTTCATGGTATAGCTCTTTATTATTATCTGTACTGCCTACCAACACAGCATGGCGAAGGTTGCCTCCCAGATGCCTGTATTCTTTGATAAGCCAACGGAAAAACAGGTGATATCCACTGATTGCCAAGAATAAAGAGCTTACATAAACCAGATAAAAAAGGGAAAACACATGGGCAAAATTGCCTATCTCCAACACTATCCCGACCAATACGGAAAAAAAGAACACATTACAAAAAACACGCCTTAATATCTGATAGGCATAAACACGGCGTCTATACACAACGATCCCTCCACGCACAAAAAATGCGAGGTAACAAAGGCTGATTATCAAAAGTATTTGGGGGAGTGTGAGGCGTAATTCCAAATGTTTGCCCAGACTGGAAAAAAGTAGGCAGAACAACGAATTAACAATCAAAAGGTCACCGAGTAGAATCAGGACTTTTATAATCTGGTTATATCGGTTTATCTGAAGAGTTTCCATGTTTTTTCAAATAAGTAGCCCACTCCTATATATAAAGAGCGGCACAAGGCGTAAGTAAGAGTTTAATCGACTGGATATGAAACAACAGAACTTTCAGCTCCTGTTAATAAAAAATAGTAGAGATTTTCTCTATAAAGCCGATGCAAATGAATGCTGAGGGTACCACAAATAGTACAAACTAATAAAATCCTGATTTTCACCATCTAAGAGTATTGTTATTTATTCACAAAAAGGTTCGTCACTCCCAAGAAGGGAACCACGAATCACATACTGATTTCTCACTTTCAAGAAGAAAAACAACGGCTAAAAAAACGTTCGTTTATTTTATTCGTTCCCAAAAGTGCACTAGTGAAAAGAGGACTAAAAAAACGTTCGTTTATTTTAGCGTTTTATATTTCATGTAAGTCATTAATAATAGGATTATTACATTGTACCTAACTTGAAGAGTTACAGATTTGTATAATTTTTTCTTTTGGTTTTACGGTTTTTAATACATACCTTTGCAATGACTAAAATAAACGAACGTTTTTTTAGTCATTTTTAAAAATAACATACTCCATACACATCAACCGATATACAGCAAATCGCAATATAAAAAACACACAACAATTGCCCAAAATGATTATAATTCCCTATAATCCAAAGAATAATCTTTAATATCTAATTTTAAGCTAATTTACAACAACAGAAATTTAATTTTCTAATAACCAATTTTTTACAGACTATATTTGTTAATTAAAATCAGATCAGCGACAAAATATTTACCAAATACATTTTGCATCTACCCTTTAAATTACCATATTTGCAGTATGCTTTGTTTAATATCTTAGAATGTTTCACAGAAAAGTAACCTATCTAATATTCTTTCGACAACTATCAAACACAAAAAACAATATATATAAAAAGGAAGAACAATCTCTATAAGAAGAAACAAGGACATTCATCAAAAGTATTTTTCCAAAGGATGAAATATACAAAAGAACGGGAAGTTTTATAAAATCGACGGGATGATTTACAAAACAATGCGTACAAGAAAAAACAAATCTACACTTACATTATTTCACATCCTGCTTTATCCGTTAATAACATATAATGCTAAACATAAAAAAAGAGAAAGATTTTCATAACAAAAAAAGGGAGGGTACTCCATCTATGGAACACTCTCCCTACAAAAAAAGGGGAATATAATATATTGAGGCTGTTTATTACCCCTGGTTAGACAAATCTACCCGATATTCACCAATTTGCTTGAAACCATTTAAGAATTCGGTTACGGCTAGTCGCTTCTTTCCTGCCAACTGTACAGACAACAAGCGTAAAAAACCGTCTTCTACAGCTACATCTATATAGCTTTTCTTATCTGTCAAAATTGTACCTACAGGCTTGTCATGAGCCGCCATACGTTTCTCGGATTGATATATTTTTAAAACAGAGCGGGTTCCCTCCGGAGAAACAAGCTCTGTCCATGCTGCAGGATATGGAGACAAACCACGAATAAAATCGTAGATACGTTTAACCGGCTGATTCCAGTTGATACGGCAGGTATCCTTAAATATCTTCGGAGCAGGACGAAGTTCGGAAGGATCTTTATAAAACTCTTCCTGAGGAATGGCATCGGTTTTACCTTCCAATAATAAATCGACAGTTTCAAGAACCAAACCGGCGCCCATTTCCATCAAGGCATCATGCACTTTTTCCACATCATCCGTATCCGCTATAGGAAGATGCTTTTGACGGATTATTTTACCTGTATCGATTTCATGTGTAAGGAAAAAGGTGGTAGCTCCGGTTTCCGTATCGCCATTGATAACAGCCCAATTGATAGGAGCAGCACCTCGGTATTGAGGCAATAAAGAGGCATGCAAATTAAATGTTCCCAAACGAGGCATATTCCATACAACCTCCGGTAACATACGGAAAGCTACAACAATTTGCAAATCGGCATTCAGGGCACGAAGGCCGGAAAGGAATGTTTCATCCTTCAACTTCTCCGGCTGAAGAACCGGAAGTCCTTGCGACAAGGCATATTGTTTAACCGGGCTTGCCTGAAGAACACTTCCATGGCGTCCCACCGGCTTATCCGGCATTGTTACGACACCTACAATATTATAACCACCTTCTACCAAGGCACGTAAACTCTCGACAGCAAAGTCGGGAGTTCCCATATACACTATTCGCAAATCTTCTTTCTTCATCATCTTTAATCTCCTGAAAAGTTTTCTACCAATACTTTGCGGTATGAATTAAATATCTTCGATTTCGACATAAAGCCGACATAGCGGCCCTCTTCATCTACCACAGGCAAATTCCATGCTTTCGTATCGTCGAAAGTACGCATAATCTGCTCCATCGATGTACCAATCTGTACCTTTGCCGGAGCCGATACCATAAATTTAGAAACATGGAACCGGTTATATAACTCCGGACGGAACATAATGTTCCGGATATTATCTAATAATACAATTCCCAGCAAAATACCTTTATCATCAATAACAGGGAACGAATTTCGACCGCTCTTGGCTATAACCTTTACCATATCACCCAAAGACATGTCCGGAGAAACGGTCAGGAAATCCCGCTCGATAACAGCATCTGTATTCAACAATGTCAATACGGCACGGTCCTTATGGTGAGTCAGTAACTCTCCTTTTTGTGCCAGACGCATGGAATAAATGCTATGAGGCAAAAACATTTTGATCGTAATATAAGAACTGATGGATACGATCATCAACGGAAGGAACAAGTCATATCCTCCGGTAAGTTCCGCAATCAGAAAAACGCCGGTAAGCGGAGCGTGCATAACTCCGGACATCACCCCTGCCATCCCTAATAAAGCAAAATTCTTTTCCGATACATACATCGTAAATGGAAAATAGTTGGATGCATGAGCAAACACAAAACCGGCGATACAACCCAAGTACAAACTCGGTGCAAATATACCACCGCAACCACCTCCGGCATTCGTAGCACTGGAAGCAAATACTTTAGTAAGAAGTATCAGCACAAGGAATATTTGTACCCCCCAATACGTTCCGTTCAAGTCATAAAACAAACTCTGATCCATTATATGGCCGAATTGTCCATTCAACAATGAACCAATCGTATCGTAACCTTCACCATAGAGGGGAGGAAAAAGGAATATCAAAATACTCAGCATTAAACCACCCACTACAAATTTTTTCCAGTAAATACCCAAATTACGGTACATACCTTCTATCCGGTTCATTACTTTCGTAAAATAAAGGGAAACCAGACCACAGAAAACACCTAATAATAATACGTAGGGGATACGGGCAATCTCAAATACTTCGGTCTGGGAAAACTTAAACATAGCCTCTGTTCCTGTAAATACATAGGAAACAGTAGCTGCCGTAACGGAAGATATAAGCAAAGGAAGCACAGAAGTCATCGTTAAGTCCAACATCAAAACTTCCACCACAAATACCAGTCCGGCAATAGGAGCCTTAAATATACCGGCAATCGCCCCGGCTGCACCACAACCAACCAGCAACATCAATGTTTTCTGTTCCATCTTGAACAGACGTCCCAGATTGGAACCGATTGCAGCTCCTGTCAAAACAATAGGCGCCTCCGCTCCGACTGACCCGCCAAAACCGATGGTTACGGAACTTGCTACAATAGAACTCCAGGTATTATGAGGTTTGATACGGCTTTTACGCTGTGAGATGGCATATAGGATTTTGGTTACCCCATGGCTTATATCATCTCTTACGATATATTTAACAAATAAGCCTGCCAATAAAATACCGATAACCGGATAAAGCAGCAACTGATAGTTTGCCCCATCCTGGTTAAAGTTGTTTGTCAATAAATGTTGAATGAGATGAATCAAATGTTTCAATATGATACCGGCGGCTGCCGTACATATTCCCACCAGAAAACTGATGATTAAAATGAAATTTCTCTCCTTAATATGTTTGTCCCGCCACAGCAGGAGCCTATAAAATAAACCTTCCTTCGCCATTCTTTCTTTTTATACCTTATCCGGTTGTAAAATCCACTTCCTACAACCTGTTTTTAACTGTCAACTATCAAATGTCAACTGTCAACCCAAACAGAAATCGCTATCTGATAATCTGCACCAGTCCTCCGGCACCCAACTTAATAATATTGGAAGGGCTTGCCTTCTGCATATCGTCCTGACGGTATCCGACTATATAATCCACTCCATTTTTAACTTCTTCCGATATTTCCGAGAAGTTCGCAGGAGAAGGTTCACCACTCACATTAGCAGATGTAGAAACCAAAGGCTTGCGGAATGATTCGCACAGTCTACGGGAAAACTCTTCGTTTGTAACCCGTATGCCTACACTGCCATCTTCACCTAACAAGTTATTTGCCAGATTCTTCGCATTGGAATAGATAATGGTAAGAGGTTTATCTGCCACTTCAATCAAGTCCCATGCGATATCCGGAATTTCAGAAACATAAGTTTCCAGTTTAACCGGTGAATCGGTTAGAACCAGCATCGCTTTATTATCCGACCGCTTCTTCAACTCGTACACCTTCTTTACAGCTTCTTCGTTAGTCGCATCACAACCTATCCCCCAAATTGTATCAGTGGGATAAAGTATCAATCCCCCGGCACGGAGGACTTCACAAGCTTTTTTAATATCTTCTATCATTTGTTTTCCAATAACGAGGCAAATGTACAAATCATTCATGGATTTAAATAAGAAAACAGAAAGAATTTGAAATTGTGAGGAGACGAAAACGTATAATAATTAGAATAAACATATATATTTCATAGTTGAATATCCATTTATAATTTCTAACTTTACGGATTGAAATGAGAGTGCCGTATCACATAATGCTTACGGATTTTAAGGTTATCGGTTACATGATTATGAGGTTATGAATGTAATTATTTATGGCACATCTCATCCCGAGAGAGATAAAAAAGAAAAAAACAATATATAATGACAAACAAATGGAACTTTCAAACCCCTACAAAAGAAGAGTTACATAAAAGAGATGAGCTGGTTGCCGGACTGGGATTAAGTCCGGTTATCTGTCTTTTGCTTGTTCAAAGAGGACTTACTTCTGTAGAAGAGGTTAAGAAATTCTTTAAACCCAATCTGAACGACCTGCACGATCCGTTCCTTATGCCGGATATGGACAAGGCGGTCCAGCGGCTAAACAGAGCCTTGGGTAATAAAGAAAAGATTTTGGTGTATGGCGACTACGATGTAGACGGGACTACAGCCGTTTCATTGGTTTTCAAGTATCTGCGCCCTTATTCATCCACACTGGATTATTACATTCCGGACCGGTATGATGAAGGATATGGCATTTCTTACAAAGGCATTAACTATGCAAAAGAAAATGGCATCACGTTGATTATCTCGCTGGACTGTGGCATCAAAGCAATCGAAAAGATTGAGTATGCCAAAGAGTTAGGTATCGACTTTATTATTTGCGACCACCATATGCCGGATGATACGTTGCCGGCGGCCGTAGCCGTACTGGATGCCAAACGTACAGATTCGAAATATCCGTATGAACATTTATCGGGTTGCGGAGTCGGCTTCAAGTTTATGCAAGCGTTTGCCAAAAGCAATAACTTCCCATTTTCCGATTTGGAAAAGCTGCTTGACCTGACAGCTGTCAGCATTGCGTCGGATATTGTACCGATTACGGGTGAAAACCGTATCCTCGCCCATTACGGGCTTAAACAACTGAACAGTAATCCGAGCCTGGGCTTAAAAGGTATCATCGATATTTGCGGGCTGACGGGAAAAGAGATTACCATCAGTGATATCGTATTCAAGATAGGTCCCCGTATCAATGCTTCCGGACGTATGATGAACGGAAAAGAAGCGGTTGAATTGTTGCTTGCCAAGGATGTGGATGTAGCACGTGAAAAGAGCGAAAGCATCAACCAGTACAACGACGAACGCCGCGAACTGGATAAGAAGATTACCGACGAAGCCAATGCCATCATCGATGAATTTGAAAACATGGAAGACCGTAAAGCCATTGTGGTGTACAACCAAGGCTGGCATAAAGGCGTTATCGGCATCGTCGCTTCCCGACTGACAGAGAAATATTACCGTCCGGCAGTGGTACTGACCAAATCGTCCGAACTGATTACCGGCTCGGCACGCTCCATCACCGGCTTTGACATATACAAAGCGATTGAAAATTGCCGGGACCTGCTGGAGAACTTCGGTGGACATACCTATGCAGCCGGATTATCCCTGAAAGAAGAAAACCTGGATGCCTTTATCGACCGTTTCCTCAAACTGGCTGCCGACGAAATCATCCCAGAACAAATGACTCCACAAATCGATATCGACGCGATATTGGACCTTCAGGACATCAATTCCAAATTTGTAAACGAACTGAAGAAAATGAGTCCTTTCGGACCGGATAACCAAAAACCCATCTTCTGTTCATTAGGAGTTAAAGACTATGGTACCAGCAAATTGGTAGGCAAAGACTTGGAACACATCAAACTGGAAATGATAGACGACAAGTCGAATACGCCTATTCATGGCATCGCCTTCGGCATGCACAAGCATAATACACATATTAAAACTATGAAACCCTTTAATATCTGCTACACCATCGAGGAGAATACCTACAACGGGAATACTTCCATCCAATTGATGATTAAGGATATTAAAGAAGAAGAGATGTGAAGGACAAAAGTGGATATCTATCATGAGATATTAGAAAAGTATTGGGGATACCCGGCTTTTCGCCCCTTGCAGGAAGACATTATTCATTCTGTCTGCGCCGGGAAGGATACGCTCGGACTTATGCCTACAGGCGGAGGTAAATCCATTACCTTCCAGGTTCCGGCATTGTCGATGGAGGGTATTTGCATTGTCGTTACCCCTTTGATTGCTTTAATGCGCGACCAGGTGGATAACTTGCGTCGTCTTGGCATTAAAGCGACGGCTGTATATTCCGGGATGGGCAGGCAGGAGATTATCACCCAGCTTGAAAACTGCATCTTCGGTAATTACAAATTCCTGTATGTATCGCCGGAGCGATTAGGCACAGAGATATTCCAGACTAAACTGCAAGCAATGAACGTCTGCCTGCTGGTAGTAGACGAGAGCCATTGTATTTCGCAATGGGGGTACGACTTCCGTCCCTCCTATTTCAGCATTGCCGATATCCGGGAACAACTGCCCGGCATTCCCGTACTGGCTCTTACCGCTACTGCTACACAGGAAGTGGTGGATGATATACAGGAACGATTGCATTTCAAAGAAAAGAATGTTTTCAAGAAAAGTTTTATACGTAAGAATCTCGCTTACATCGTACGGCATACGGAAGATAAAATAGAAACGCTGACTTATATCCTGGGAAAAGTTCCCGGTACGGCTATCGTATATGTCCGCAACCGGAAACGCACAAAGGAAATAGCTTTGGCTCTTCAACAGGCGGGTATTTCGGCAGATTATTTCCATGCCGGGCTGAACCGTGAGGAAAAGAGTCTTCGCCAAAAACGCTGGAAAGAAAACGAATGCCGTGTGATTGTTTCCACCAATGCTTTTGGGATGGGTATAGATAAACCGGATGTACGTCTGGTTGTCCATATCGATATGCCGGGATCACTGGAAGAATATTATCAGGAGGCAGGACGTGCGGGAAGGGATGAACAAAAAGCCTATGCCGTAGCTCTCTGCTCGGACGGGGATTGCACGAAACTTAAAAAGCGGCTTTCCGATGAGTTCCCGGATAAAGACTTTATCAAACGTGTATACGAGGCGTTGGGCAACTATTATCAGATAGCGGTAGGATTCGGACTGGATACGGTTCACGATTTTTCATTGGCAGATTTCTGTTCGGCCTATAAATTCTCGCTCTTACAAGCGCATCACGCCCTTAAGATTCTGGAATTGGCGGGTTACATTGAATATACGGAAGAGCAGGATAATGCCTCACGCCTGATGTTTAATGCTACCCGCGACGAATTGTACCGTTACAGGAATCAGGATAAAAAAACGGATGAAGTTATACAGGTTATCCTTCGTTCCTATACCGGACTGTTTGCCGATTATGTGTATATAAATGAAGGGGTTATTGCTACACGCGCTGGCATCAGCCAACAGGAGCTATACGATATTCTGACAGGTTTATCTAAATTCCGGATAGTAAATTATATTCCCCAAAAGAAAACACCGCTCATCATCTACAGGCGAACCCGAGAAGAGACTAAATATGTTGTCATCCCCCGCTCTGCGTATGAAGAACGGAAAGAGCGTTTTGAAAAACGGATTACCTGTGTCCTGAATTACATCAATGAGGAAAGGTTATGCCGCAGCCGTATGCTTGTCACCTATTTTGGAGAAAAGGATGCGGAAGATTGCGGATGTTGCGATACTTGTCTTGCCAAAAATGATTCAGGACTAAGCAACAAAGACTTTAACGCAATTCGCGACGCGCTATTGGCAAACCTGACGGATGAGGCAAAAGACATTAAAGAAGTAACAGGGGCACTCCCTTTCCCTATGGAAAAATGCATTACCGCAATCCGGTTTCTTGCCGACCATGACGAACGGTTCGTGGTGGAAAGCGGAAGAATCAAGATAATACCGGTTAATTCATAAATATAAATAAGGTATTACTATCTTTGCGCTACAACCAAAACATCTTAATTATGTCGAATTCGCCATAATTAGATAACAACTATACATCTAAAATTCTACATATGGCTAATAATATCGTATTAGAGAAAGAGTATATTCAATGGCTTACCGATTTAAAACGAAAGGTCGGACAAATGCAATTGAAGGCAGCAATTAGTGTAAATGAAGAAATGATTCGTTTATACTGGTTTATAGGAGAAGATATAATTAAGCGGAAAGCAAACGTTGTTTGGGGCAGTGGATTATACAAACGCATGAGCCATGATTTATCTACCTCTTTCCCTAATATGAGGGGCTTTTCTGTAAGAAATCTTCAATATATGGTACAAATGTATTCTACTTTTTCCCAGATAGATACATTTACGCCACAGCTTGTGGCTAAATTGCAGCTCGCCCCCCAAATGTCAATTACGCCACAAACTGTGGCACAAATTATAAAAGACTCTGTTTGTCGTATCCCTTGGGGACATATCCGCTACATATTAGATAAAAAATGGAATTTAGAAAAATCATTCTTTTATATACAAAAGATTTTAGAGAATGGTTGGAGCAGAGCCGTTTTACTCAATATGATAGATACCAAACTATACGAGTCCCAAGGTAAATCAATTAATAATTTTCAGCAGACATTACCAGATGTTCATAGTGACTACGCCAAAGAGATATTGAAAGACCCATATAACTTTGATTTCTTAGCTCTACATGAAGACTATAAAGAACGGGAATTGCAAATCGCCTTGGAAGAAAATATTTCCCGTTTTTTACTTGAGCTCGGTAATGGTTTTGCTTTTGTCGGTAGACAAGTCCGGCTGGAAGTGAACGGGGACGAATACTTCTGCGACCTGTTATTCTATCATATAAAACTGCGCAGATATATTGTTATAGAGTTGAAAGTTGTAAAATTCGAGCCAGAATTTGTCAGCAAACTTAACTTTTATTGTTCAGCAGTCAATCATTTAATAAAAGAAAAGGAAGATAATGAAACTATTGGCCTACTTATTTGTAAAGAAAAAAATGATCTAGTAGCTCAATGGACTGTAGAAAAAAGCCATGAACCAATAAGCATATCTAAGTATGAATTAAAGAATCTAATCCCTATAGATAAAAATATACTCCCATCAGAAGATGACATTCGGGAAAAATTGGAAGACTATAAATAGGCAATACTATTTTCATATGTGAAGTGGCAGTTTTCTTTTTGTCAAATTGATAATATACCCTGTTCATACATTACCTGTCGGAGCAATATCCAAAAGAGGTTCCAAATATGCGACTCTCGCGAGGTTAAGGTTTATCAGTTTGTTGCCGATAATGACTGAATAATAGCTAATTGATAGGAGGCGGAATTAATTTATTAGACGCTGATGACGCGGAAAACGCGGATTAAGAAATACATTATTCGTATTAATCCGCATTTTCCGCGTCATCAGCGTCCAATCATATTGTTATGTTTTTTTTAGATAGAACAATCTATTTGCCATATGCATCAGGTTCGTTTTTTTTATCATTATAGAGTCGCATCTCTATCCGGAAACCTTCAAAAACAAAGCATATATGGTTTGAAATCGAAACATATATGCTTTGAAGTCAAAATATACATGTTTTATATGCGCAAACAGCTATATTTATCTGCGCAGACAGTTGGGATTATCTGTACAGATAACTGGAAATATCCTTCGAATAGTGGGAATTAGGTTCCGGATAGTGGTAAAATTGTCCGTTTTTGTCATGAAAAACTGCCGAAATCTTCCTGAAAAGAGATTTTCTTTCCATATACAAGTTAGCGAAAAAGGCTTTATTTCATCAAAGTGTTATGTAAACAAGACAAAAAACGACATCCTGCAAAGCAGGTTTTTCATCTTTTCTTATCGAATCATCGCCGCCACACTCTCCGCACAGCGCTCGCCATCAATAGCGGCAGACACTATGCCGCCTGCATAACCGGCTCCTTCGCCACAGGGAAAAAGTCCTTTAATCGTAATATGCTGTAAGCTCTCTTTATCACGCAAGATGCGAACCGGCGAAGAGGTACGGGTTTCAACTCCAATCATAAGCGCCTCATTCGTCAGGAAACCTTTGGACACTTTGCCGAAATAGCGGAAGCCTTCACGCAAACGACCGGTAACAAACCCGGGCATCCAAAAATGCAAAGGGGAAGCCAACAAGCCCGGAGTATAGGAAGATTCGGGCAAATCGAAAGAGTTCTTTTTATTGATAAAGTCAGCCATCCGCTGTGCCGGTGCTGTTTGACGCATATTTCCATTCAACCAACACAACTCTTCCAATCGTTCCTGAAAAGCCATTAATGCCAATGGCGAATCGGCATTTACAGGTTCGCCTGTCTCGGTTTTCAATACTTCATGTTCCAACAGAGAAGGGAAATCCTCCGGACGTATCTCCACAACCATACCCGAATTAGCCCAACGGGAACCACGGTTGGAAGGAGACATACCGTTCACCACCACTTGTTTCGGTCCGCTTGCCGCAGGAACAACAAAACCACCGGGACACATGCAGAAAGAATACACCCCGCGTCCAGCAGCCTGCGTTACGAAACTATATTCGGCAGCAGGAAGATATTTGCCCCGTCCTTCGCGACGATGATATTGTATCTGGTCGATAAGCTCCTGGGGATGTTCCAGACGGACACCCACTGCTATCCCTTTCGCTTCGACCGGAATTTGTTGCTGATACAGGTAACGGTATATATCGCGTGCCGAATGCCCGGTAGCAAGGATAACCGGACCATAAAACGTCTTTCCGGTATTTGTTTCAACACCGATTGCTTCTTCATTCTTTATAATCAGAGCATCCATGCGGGTTTCGAAATGCACTTCTCCCCCACAACGAATAATCTGTTCGCGGATATTCTCGATTACACGGGGTAACTTATCCGTACCGATATGCGGATGGGCATCTATCAGAATGGATGTACTGGCACCGTGCTGGCAGAATACATTTAATATTTTATCTACAGAACCCCGTTTCTTACTACGGGTATATAACTTTCCATCGGAATAAGCTCCGGCTCCCCCTTCCCCGAAACTGTAATTCGACTCACTGTCCACTTTATGTTCGCGACTAATCAGGGCGATATCTTTCTTTCGTTCGCGCACATTTTTACCCCGTTCGATAACAACAGGACGAAGCCCCAGTTCTATCAGACGCAAAGCGGCAAAAAGCCCACCGGGTCCGGCACCAACGACTACAACCGGTTTCCCTCCCGACACATCCTTGTATTCCACGGATGTATATTCAGCCTCTTCCGGTATCTCGTCAATAAAAACACGCAGTTTCACATTTACATAAATAGTCCGCTGGCGGGCATCTATCGAACGTTTCAACAGACGGACAGCATGGATGTGTTGAAGAGGCGTACCGGTTTCACGGGCGGCAACTTGTTTCAAAGACTGTTCGTTTGCTGCTTCTTCCGGGAGAACACGAAGTTGTAATTCTTGTATCATGGAAAATAATAATTTGGAGAATGATTTAACCGAACAAATGGCGGAAGGCTTCTTCCACTTTCTTTACCTGTACGATTTGTATTTTACATTTAGCCGGGTCGAAACCTTTCAGATTGTTATGAGGGATAATAATACGGGAAAATCCCAGTTTTTCTGCTTCAAGAATGCGCTGTTCGATACGGTTTACAGGACGGATTTCGCCGGAAAGCCCTACTTCGCCGCACATACTGATACCCGGCTCGATACTTATATCCAGACTGGATGAAAGCACCGCACTGATTACGGCAAGGTCGATAGCCGGGTCGTTTACTTTTAACCCTCCGGCAATATTCAGAAAGACGTCCTTCTGGATGAGTTTGAAGCCTGCACGCTTTTCAAGGACAGCCAATAACATATTCATCCTCCGCAGGTCGAAACCCGTAGCGCTACGTTGCGGAGTTCCATAAACAGCCGAACTGACCAACGCCTGCGTCTCGATAAGAAACGGGCGGATACCTTCGATTGCTGCGGCAATTGCCACACCACTCAGCCCTTCATGGTTTTGAGTCAGCAAAAGTTCCGATGGATTGCTCACTTCCCGAAGACCGTCCTGGCGCATCTCGTAAATACCTAATTCCGCTGTACTCCCGAAACGGTTCTTGATACTGCGGAGGATACGGTACATATAATGTTGGTCGCCCTCAAACTGTAGAACGGTATCGACAATATGTTCGAGCACTTTCGGCCCCGCGATACTGCCTTCTTTATTGATATGCCCGATTAGGAGAACCGGGGTTCCCGTCTCTTTCGCATACTTCAGGATAGCGGCACTACACTCCCTTACCTGCGATACGCTTCCGGGAGATGATTCCACTATTTCCGTAAATATAGTCTGGATAGAATCGATAATAAGCAAATCCGGCTGTACGTTCTGAGCCTGTACGAATATCTGTTCCAGATTGGTTTCGCACAAAATAAAACAGTTCGGGTTCTGATGTGTCAAACGGTCGGCACGCAATTTAAGCTGGCGGCTGCTTTCTTCACCTGACACATAGAGCGTTTTCAGGTTATTCAGTCCCAGAACAGTTTGCAATACCAGCGTGGATTTACCGATACCCGGCTCCCCACCTATCAGAACCAGCGAACCTTTCACCAGTCCGCCTCCCAATACACGGTTCAGTTCGTTATCCTGCAAATCGATACGTGCTTCTTCTTCCGAAGTAATATCACGCAGCAGGACAGGGCGCACTTTAGTGTTCCTGTCCGCCAAGCCGGAAACAACAGGACGTTTGGATGCGGATTCTTTAGCTACCACTTCTTCCACATAGGTGTTCCACTCGCCGCAACTCGGACATTTGCCAATCCATTTGGGAGAGTCCGCCCCGCAGTTGGAGCAGACATAAACTGTTTTCGTTTTCGCCATATTATCTTATTTCCATACGCCTTACCCGAACAAATCGAGGGTAAGCTGTTTCTTTTCCGCTTCCAGTTTACGCAAATGGCGCTTTCCTTGCGGAGTAATGATTTCCATTTTATCGAAACGGGTACGGATAACGGTCTTCACCGTATAACTTACGTTGACCGTTTCACCCAATTCGCTTAGTTTACGTTCTATCTCCAATACACAGTCGATACACATGCCACTTGTAAAGGATACCTTTTCATCGAACATCTGTTTCTTGAAATCCTCATCGTTCATATAGAAATCGATAGTCTCTCCTCCTTTATTATAGATGCCTTTCCAACGGTAGCGGCTGTCTTTCAATACCGGAGAGATGATTTCAATCGTTGCTTTATTATCTTTTACAGGGGGTAAATCATCCGAACGGAGGATATAATAATCAAACTGCTCCCGCTTTACTTCCAGGGAACCGGAACGGCTACGGTTATTTTCATTCAGCTCGCGACAGGTTATCTTCGTCACTTTCGGATAGCCGCGCAATGCTTCATAGAAATTTGATTTATATTTACAGAACTTGGGCATAGAGCTAAGCAGTTCTATCAGCTCACGGGGAATAAGCGCATCCGGAGATTTCAGTTTCAGGTTACGGCGCAACAATGCTATTTCTTTCTGCATCTTTTCCTCGTCCGCCGCTGTACGGTCTGCCACAGGCTGTCCACCCAATAACAAAGACTGGCGGGTAAATACCTGCATAAACAGATTCAATACGATAGAAATGGAACGGGTACTTTCGCCTGCCACCGCCCATATCTCCTTAAAACCTTCTTGTCCGTATGGTTCACTGTGAACGGTCATCTTCACATCCAGCATATCTGCCAGGGTACGTATCATGGCAAGCACTTCTTTCTCGCAACGATGCTTTACCATTGCATCCATATAGTTGGATTTATCGTTAAAATAATAACGAAGTTCCAGCTTATTATTAAACTTTATCATGATTTCTGTTCTTTCGGTTTACGGTCAAAGAAAGGATTTTTAGATGAGGCACTTACCGGAATCGCCATGACAGATTTGCATTCTCCCAACCAACCCAAATTCTGGGCTGCAAGTCCGGCACTAAACATAACCCGGGTATCCAACCGCAAATCGGAAGCCGTAGCACAGGCAGAACCGATAGCAATACCCAAATCGACGGAATTAATGGCACAGGGAACTTCCTGCGGCTTCTCCACGCAAGTGGCAAACCCGCAATGGGCACAATTCAATCCTTGTACTTGCTGACGCGTGCCGATAATCAGGATGGCTTCCGCCTGCAAAATATTATCGGCATCACGTAAAAAGAATTTCAATCCTGTTTCGCCAGCCATTTCAACCAGCTTTTCGGAGAGCAGGCGGATATCGTTATCCGTAACCATCGCCATCTCTATAATGTCGATGCCTTTTCCTTTCGGAGCAGTACGTGCAGCCGTCATCATTTGACGAACAGCCTGTAACACATGCTCATGTCGTATTTCTCGTTCGTTTTGTATCATCTCATCTTGGTTTAGCGAAACAAAGATACACTTTTAGTCGCTTTCCAATTCAAGATTTGTCATCTTTTCTGTGATGTGGAACGGATATTCGGCATATTCATACAGGCTGAAACGGGGTTCGGTTTCCCCTTCGGTATAATGCCAGATTGTGGCATATTCCCTCACATCTTCTCCCATTTCCTGCAATTGCTTCAGGTAGGCTGTGATGGATTTATTTTCTACAATATAGACTTCCCCTATCTGGTTAATAATAGGGCTATGATGACGCCCTGTATCATGCTCGAATTTCAGGACACGTTTTCCTTCCGAAGTGATTCCGATTGTAGTAAAGGTCATACTTTTACCAATAGCCGGCAGGTTCAGGACATTCCGGTCGGTGGAAGCAAACAGCAATTGGTTTTCCTTCAAGAAACTCATCAGTTTCTTTCCCAACGGACGTTCATGACGAACCAGACGGTATAATTCTTTCTGTTTGTTTTTGGGAACTACACCAAATACTTTTTCTTCCTGCTGCTCCTGTAAAGAACGGCTATTCGGGGTAAAGACAGCATAATTCTCTTTAAATCCTTTTACAGAGAATGTATAATAGCAAATCACACCTATTGAATTTAGCACCTTCCTTAATTTGGCAGTATGTCCACGACGGGAAGCAGCCACATTATATACCAACTGATTGGTAACAGTCCAACCTGCCGAAAGAATAGCTTCAATAGCCCGTTTAGCTTCCGGCGTAACTTCCAACGGAGATTGGAAATGGGTTTGTACGATAAATTGGGTAACCCCTACCAAAGAGGCTTTTTCTTTAAATTCCCGAAGGATATTTATCAATTCATCCGTTACACGAAGCGGCAGATATGCAGGCAGTCGCGAACCTAAACGAACCCGTTGCAATTCGGCATATTTTTCCCCATCGGGACGATTCTCGTTTGCTTTCCGTTTACGCACTGCCATCTTATACACGGCATCCAATATATTACGTAAAGTTGCATTCTGGCTCATCAACGCATCTCCACCGGTTATCAAAATGTCCCTTAACTGGGCATCTTCTTCAAAATACCGCATCAGACGGCGAAGCTTCTTATCCCAGGATTCTTTCGGTTTCAATGCTTCAAAATCGAAATTCAGATGCTCGCTCTGGAAATCATACATACGTTGGCAAGAGGCACATAAACCTCCACAAGCACGTCCCATGGAGTCAGGTATCAAAATAGCGACTTCCGGGTAACGGCGATGGATATTATGTCCGTCCGGTAATAACCAACCGGCAGCATTCGGATGCCCCGGAACAACAATATCTTCCTTCTCCCAAGCCTTAATCGTGCCGTATGTCTCTACCAACTCATTTGAATACAGGATATAAGAGCGGATTGCCGAATCATCATATCCTACGGAATTTGTGTTCAACAAAGACAAATAATAAGGGGTTACAAAGAAAGGCATCCCTTTTTTCTTTGCCTGCATCAATAAATCCATCATCTCTTCCGACAAAGAACCACCCAGGAAATAATTTAATTCCGTAGGGCTTTTGATTGCCATAGCCAAATGGAAACGCGCAGTTTCCCACCACTCTTTTACCTTAAAGTATTTTTCTTCATACGACATTTCCGGTGTAAACTGATATCTGGAAGAAGGTGCATGCCGGCGTTCTATTTTACGGATTAATCCCGAAACAATACGTTCTTTGTTGAATGTCCGTATCGCTATAACTTCTTCGTCCAATCCGGTAGGCCAACGGTTCATTTGTCGCTTCAGTACAGTACGGTCCGGTATTATCTCCACCGGTTTTTCCAGTAATTCAACTTGTTTGTACAAATCGATGAACAAATCCGGAGAAACGTCGTCCGTAAGCTTTCCGGTAAGGAACTTCCATAAATAAGTGATTGTTCCTATCGGCATATCTTCCCCGGTAGACAGTTCGGAAACTGTCGTATTGTTATACTCAATCAATTGAAGAATACATTTCGCAGCGGTATTCCCTGTATTGTCGCCTTCACCATTCTCGCGGCTGCGGGATGATACATAAGAACGTAAAGCTTCTCCAAAAAGCTCTGCATTCTCACTTTCTTCCGCCATAATCGCTAATTGTGGGAAATCGAGGTTAAAAACTTTGAGTAACTGGGAATTATCATACGAAAGTAATCTTCTAATCATAAGCAATAAGTTTAAGAGGGTTATAATCTCTATTATTTACGTTTGTCTACAAAGATAAGAATTTTAACATCTTACGAAAGACTTTGAAGCATTAAAACATTTTAATTTGTTCTGAAAACCAAGCAAAATGATAAATCTGCCAAATCGTTACATTATGCAGAAAACCAAATTACCTGTTATTTTGTTTATGATAAGGGAGGGATATGTTTCCATCTACAAATCTTTAATATCACACAACTCGAATTAGTAGCTAAAATACTATGCTGACAACAATTATTATTCTTGTTCTTTCTGCCATATTTTTCGTAAATGGCAAGTTCCGTTCTGATATTGTGGCACTTTGTGCTTTAATTGCCTTACTGGTATTTCATATACTGACACCAGAGGAAGCCTTATCCGGATTCTCCAACTCTGTTGTAATTATGATGGTAGGCCTGTTTGTAGTAGGAGGAGCTATTTTCCAGACCGGATTGGCAAAGATGATTAGCAGCCGTATCCTGAAGCTTGCCGGCAAAAGCGAACTCAGGCTTTTTCTACTGATTATGTTAGTTACTTCAGCAATCGGGGCTTTTGTCAGTAATACAGGAACAGTGGCTCTTATGCTTCCCATTGTAGTCAGCCTGGCAGTCAGTGCCGGAATGAATCCAAGCCGGCTGTTGATGCCACTTGCTTTTGCCAGCAGCATGGGAGGTATGATGACACTTATCGGTACCCCTCCTAACCTTGTGATACAAAACACATTGACCTCCGCAGGTTTCCAACCCTTATCTTTCTTCTCTTTTCTTCCGGTCGGTCTTATTTGTGTAACTGTCGGAACATTGATATTAATACCTCTCAGCAAATGGTTCCTGTCTAAAAAGGGAGAAAATAATTCAGAAAACTCCCTTTCCGGAAAATCTTTAAAACAACTGGTTAAAGAATATGGTATTTCCAATAACCTGTTCCGCCTGCAAGTAATACCGACATCCCATCTGCAAGGGAAAACCATTAGTGATTTAGATATACGACGTAAATATGGTTTAAATATTTTAGAAGTGAGACGAGGAAATGCTTCCCAGCATCGTTTTCTGAAAACCATTACCCAGAAACTTGCAGCACCGGATACGATATTGCAAACAAACGATATTTTGTATATTTCCGGCAAGTTCAACCAGATAGAACAATTCTCAGAAGACTTCCGGTTAAACATCCTGGACGAGCATACAACGGAAGAAGCAAACAGCACTGGCAATTCTTTGGAATTTTACGATATAGGTATTGCAGAAATCGTCCTGATGCCTTCCTCCAGCCTCATAAACAAGACGATTAAGGAAGCCGGTTTCCGTGATAAATTTAATGTAAATATCCTGGGCATCCGTCGTAAACAAGAATACCTATTACAAGACCTGGGCTCCCAAAGCATACATAATGGAGATGTTTTGCTGGTACAAGGAACCTGGAGCAATATAGCCCGCCTTAGCAAAGATGACTCCGACTGGGTTGTTTTAGGACAGCCACTGGATGAAGCAGCAAAGGTTACTTTAGATTATAAAGCCCCTATAGCTGCTGCAATTATGTTGTTGATGATAGCCATGATGGTATTCGACTTCATCCCTATTGCTCCGGTTACGGCCGTTATGATAGCAGGAATTTTAATGATATTAACCGGATGCTTCCGAAACGTAGAGGCTGCCTACAAAACGATAAACTGGGAAAGTATCGTATTGATAGCCGCCATGCTTCCCATGTCTTTAGCCTTGGAGAAAACAGGAGCTTCGGAATACATCTCAAATACATTGGTTAGCGGGTTAGGAGTTTATGGTCCTTTGGCACTGATGGCAGGCATTTACTTCACAACCTCTCTAATGACAATGTTTATCAGCAATACGGCAACAGCCGTACTGCTCGCTCCCATTGCCCTGCAAAGCGCCCAGCAGATAGGGGTAAGCCCTTATCCATTCCTTTTTGCCGTAACCTTGGGAGCCAGCATGTGTTTTGCCTCTCCTTTCTCAACTCCACCCAACGCATTGGTAATGCCAGCCGGACAATATACTTTTATGGATTACGTAAAGGTGGGATTGCCTCTGCAAATTATTATGGGAATTGTCATGATTTTGGTTTTGCCCCTGCTCTTTCCGTTCTAAACTTAATATAGTACGACATAAGATACCGGTTCCAAATAATCATAGTTATGTTTTCACCGATTCATAACTATGATTTTGGAAAACCATAGTTATAATCCGGAAAAACAAACAAAATAATATTGATTTTGGAAACAACATTTCTACTCTTGACCTTCTGAAAATTAAAGCCCTCACAATCATCATATTTACACAGCTGATTTACAGAAACATATTAACACTTTTATTTCTAAAAAATATGATTACATTTGTCTGAAGTTTTTATATACTGATTATATTTTAACAAATAAACCCTGTGTTTTCTTAAAAACCAATTTATTCTTAAACTTTAGAGACAATGAAAAATTTTAATCTTTTAGGTAAAACTTTATTGCTGATTCTATTCTGTGTAAGCCTTGCAGCATGTCACAAATCTAATGAAGACCAAAATGAGAGCTTAACTTTAACAGGAATATGGCATGTGGACAAAGTCCTTTACAAAGGGCAGGAGATCAAAGATTTTGATGAATTCAAATACGTGATTATAGACAATACCCACTTCTATACCCTTAAAGCACTGGATGATAAGGATAACAAAATAGATTATTGTACATATACCTATAATCCGGCAGAGAAAGTTATACATGCCGTATATGTCGACAATTCGGATGCATGGGATATGAATATATTAAGCCTGACTAAAAATAGCCTTGAAATAGAATGGGATGAATACAATGATGGAAATATGATGCATATCTATGTCAGCCGGAGTACGGAGAGTCTGACAGAGAAAAAGAACATCATTTCCCAAATTGTAAATGTTTTCATTACAGGGCATGGTTATATGACTAATAGAGCAACCACGGAAAATTTGAGCGCTGTAAATTTCTATGTTGGAGAAGGAAAATTTTTAAATATGGATATTATTCCCAACATAGCTTTGGGACAGGATACCGTAAGCCAAACCGGTACTAACAAAGAGCATTATATTTATGCCACAAAATTTGAAAGCGTAGATATGGGTAATACCAGCGATTACAAAATCGCCGGGTTTGATAAAGAACTTCCGGAGATTGACCTCAATAGCTCCAGGCAAATATTGAAAGTGTATCAAAATAACAACAACGAAGATATTGTTATCTTCCCCTACACGACTAATTCTGCTGATGATAATCTGAATGATATAAGCAGGGTTTATACAATAGGAAACAGTTTGAGTTCCATCCATGCTTATTTTCATACCCATAAAGATTTTAAAAATAAGCAGGTAATCTTCCATTGGGCCGCTTGCCGCAGTAAAATCTAACAATAAGTTGCACCAAATTACCAAATTCTGCAATGAACTTCTCTATAATACAAAATAATAAAGACTAAAACAGTTTGGTACCTGTTCTAGTCTACACATATCATAAACACCTTTTAGTACACTTTGCGGAGAGAGCGGGATTCGAACCCGCGAAACCCTTTAGGGGTTTACACGCTTTCCAGGCGTGCCTCTTCAACCACTCGAGCATCTCTCCTTTTCGGTTGTTTCTCTCTTTAAAAAAGCCACTGGAAAATTTCATTTCCAATGGCTTCTCTGCGGAAAGACAGGGATTCGAACCCCGGGAACCTCTCAGTTCAACGGTTTTCAAGACCGCCGCAATCGACCACTCTGCCATCTTTCCTTGTCTCGAAGACGGGTGCAAAAGTAGATGGTTTATTTGAAATATGCAAGCATTCATACATATTTCTTTTTCATTTTTATACGATTCTTTTCAGAATGGCTGATTGTCAAAAATATACATTCACCGAATTTCTTCCCGTCTCTTCTTCCGTTTAACCAAAAAGCGTTCAGCCATCATCGGGAATAACTCCAACAGCAGAACTTCTTTTTCATTTTCAGCAAGTAATATGCCGGTTTCTTCCAGCACCGGATTTTTCTGCATCTCATATTCCGACGGGTCATAAGGGACTTCGTCACGGGAACCTGTTATTTTCAAACGGAACTCCGGGTCGATCGGTATCGGAGTTTTTCCATATTCCCCCTTAACCAATGCGATAAACTGATACGACGGATTGTCGTACATCGGTTTATTCTGCTCTATATTCAATGCACTGGTGATTGCCTGCGTTCCGATTATTTGGCTGGTTGGCGTTACCAATGGAGGCAAGCCAGCGTCCATACGCACTTGTGGTATCAGCGACATCGCTTTTTCTAACAAATCGATCTGCCCCATCTGCTTCAATTGGGCTACTATACCGGCATACATTCCTGCAGGGATTTGTGCATCCTTCACTAATTCATTCGGTTCCGGAAAATTAAAATACTCTTCAATTGCACGGCAGAAAAGAAGCATATCACTCTCTTTGTCTTTCCGGGCAGCATCAATCGCATCATTAAAAAAGCGATCGATTTCGGTAGGCATCCTGTCGGTCAAAGGATTAAAAGCTTTTGGAAACTGATGTGCCGTATCAAAGGCTGATAATTCTTTCCTTATCTTATGCAACTCGCCATTGATTTTAGCTACGGCTTCCATATTAATATCCAACTCAATCCCCAACTTCTTACAAAAGATATAAACCAATTCCACCGCCGGAGCAGCTGGGCCACCGGCAAAATACCAGATATTCGTATCCACAATATCGACACCGTTCACTATAGCCGCCAGCACGGAAGCCAAACCATACCCAGGCGTACAATGTGTATGGAAATCTACCGGAACCTTCAGGTTCCTTTTGAAAAGACGAATCAATTCGGCACATCTTGCCGGTGGCATCAATCCGCTAATATCTTTTATTGTCACCATATCAGCACCCAACTCCTCCAGTTGACGGGCTTTATCCAGGAAATACTCATTCGTAAAAACAGGCTTAGGCAACGGATGCCCGTGCAAGGCCGCTTTTATTCTTTCGGTAGCAGAAAAATGAGGATCTATCGTATAACAGATTGCACAATCGGCAAGCCCCCCGAACCTCTTTACATAACGCACGGTGGATTTAATATTATCCACATCATTTAATGCATCAAATATCCGCATAATATCTAATCCCGCCTCCATCGAGTTACGGCAAAAACCTTTGATTATATGATCCGGATAAGGATTGTATCCAAATAAATTACGACCTCTTGAAAGTGCAGTGAGCTTGGAACTGTCTCCTATCGCCGACTTAATTTTTTCCAGCCGCTCCCAAGGATTTTCACCTAAATAACGCATGATAGAATCAGGTACCGCTCCACCCCACACTTCCATTGCATAAAAACCAGCTTCCTTATAAAAAGGAAGCACTCTGTCTATCTGTTCCTGAGTCATTCTGGTAGCAAATGCTGATTGCTGACCATCACGCAGAGTCAGATCCCGGATTAAAAGCTTTCGTATCATACTTTAAATATATTATTAAGACTGTTTTCACTCCATTAGTCTTTATTAGAACCAATAATTAAGCGGTTTGGATTTCCGGGAGCGGGTTAAGAATAGCAAAGATTTCTGAAATCGGAAATTTTAATTTACGGGAGAGCAATAAAATTCCGGTATGGATAACAAAAAACTACAGTTTGAGGGTTTGGACAATTACTTTTGAAAAATAAATCCGGTTACACGACTTATAAATAAAACGATATGGGCATATAACAGCGCCCCTATACTTGATAGCCGCCATTATATGCCCATGTGATTAAAACCGGTAGAAACAGAAACCGTATTAATTAAAATGTAACATCAATACCCCCCATTACAATTGCCTTAGGCATAGGAAAGCCATCATTAATTGAATAACGTGTAGCCGTCAGATTTTCACCTTTCACAAACAGGTTCAAACCTTTATCACGACTACCGAAACGATAAGCGGCTTTTGCATTCAAGGTAGTAAAATCTTCCTGCTTCGTACAGGCATCATCCGTATATAATCCAAATATGGACTGTACGCTTACATTGAAAGTAAAACGTCCCGGCATATAAGTTGCCCCAGCATAAAACTTATGTTCAGGAGCTCCCGGGATAGGTTTGTTCATGTGTAAGTAACTATAATTCATATCTGCATTCAAGTTCTTGCAAATCTGGTAACGTGCTTCAAACTCAATTCCTTTATTAGTGAAAGTTCCCACATTACGATTCTTAAACGGAGGACGGTTATCTCCGTTGATACTTACCGAGCTAATCATATTCTTACCATCGATATAGAATGCTGTAACCTCGGCAAACAAGTTTCCATCCAGAAAATGTTGGCCGACGGCAACTTCGTAATTAATCATACTCTCCGGTTTCAAATCCGGATTGGCAGCTCCAAACATATACATTTCACGGATATTCGGACTACGGAATCCTTTGGATACGGATGCACGGATTGTATTCCCTTCAAAGGGACGCACAGTAACACCCCCTTGCGGAACCCATTCGCCACCGAACGTACTGTTATGTTCATAGCGCACACCGGCATTCAGGCTCAACATATCAAACAAATCCTGCTGCATAATCACATATCCGGCCGTTTCATTTACCGTTTTATCAACCAGTTCACTTTTGCTGCCGTCATCATTATTATTCCATGCATGTCCACCCCAGTTCTTATAATCGATACCTACCGTAAAAGTATTTCCTTTGAACAGACGGAAAGATTCATAAAGCAGGACACCTACATTATGGTCGTCCGAACGGAATAAATAGGTCAGCGGCTTTTCTCCCGGATCATATCCGTCATTAATTTCATGGTTTCCCCAGTTATAAAACAAACGCAGAGCGCCACTCATCTTATCATATTTATTTTCCAGTGCGAAAGATGTGGTTCCTCGAAGAATATCCATCTTATTATCCAATATCGGCGCTGTTATTTTACCCGGGTTCTGGAACTTCGATTTTGCGAGGCTCACATCTCCGGTCACTTTATAACGGTCGTTTATAGTATATCCCAAATTGGCAAAACCATTCGTAATATGGAAATCCGAATTAGGGCGATGTCCGTCCGTACGGTCATGGTTTATAGAGATAAAGCTACTGAACTTACCGATATTATACCCATTATTAACCATATATTTTTGAGTATTGAAAGAGCCGTACATGACACGGGCCTGCGTACGTCTTCCCTCTTGCTTATGCCTACGGGTAATGATATTGACCACTCCTCCCATTGCATTGGAACCATATAGTAAAGACCCCGGCCCGCGTATGACTTCCACCCTGTCCACATCCGAAGCCACATACGTATCCGGCAATGAATGCCCGAACACACCTGCCCATTGTGGCTGGCCGTCAAACAACATTAATACTTTATTACCGCTCCCTACTCCACGGATATTTACAGTTCCTGCCGAACCTGCCGAGACACCGAATCCGGTAATACCCTTTTGCGTGACAAACAATCCGGGTACACGCTCCGATAACACCGGAAGCAAGGCCGACTCACTGCTTGCCTCTATTTCATCCCTGTCAATGACGGAAATAGTCAGCGGAACACTATTCCGGTTCACATTAATCCTATTTGCAGAAACAACTACACCTTTCAGATTAATCAAACTGTCTATAGCGGCAGGGTCTGATGCAAAAGCAGAAACACCCGATAAAAGTCCCGCCACAAATAACATTTCTTTTTTCATATAATATTCAAATAGTTTTATCAATACATTCAGTTCAGAAGTAACACGATTAATTAAAAAGGTGTTACCGCAGATGTAAAAAAATAGTCAATCGGCACGGCTCATTACCAACTTGCCATGTTTTATTCCCTTAATTGTTGTCAACTTGTCGGCAAGTTCGGTCAAGCGGCTTGCAGTCCCCATAACCGTTACAATATGCAGGCAAAAATTACGATTCACATAATATTGGGAAGATGAAAGTATCACATCCTGATACCCCTGCTGGATGGCTGTTATCCGGGAGGCGATCTCTTTACGTACCTGGTCGTACATAATGATGATGGTACCGGCTACGATATGGTTGCATTGCCATTTCTTCTCTGCAACGTTCTTTTCTATCAGGAAACGGATCGCCTGGGAACGGTTGGCAAAACCATTCTCATTCACATACTGGTCCAGCGATTCCAGTAAATTATCTTCCAAAGAAACTCCAAAACGCTTCAAAGCCATATAGCTAATGTTTTTAAACCGGCGGTAAAGATATATATTTTTATGGAAAACTTCTGTAATACGAATCTTTTCCTCTCCACGGCTTGTTATATAATCAGATGGAACAGTCATAACTAAATAAGAAAAAATGAAAAGAATCGTATTGCTTCGCCATGGCGAAAGCACCTGGAACAAAGAGAACCGTTTTACCGGATGGACTGATGTAGACCTCACCCCCAAGGGTGTTGAAGAAGCGACCAAAGCCGGCAATTTGCTGAAAGAAAAAGGATTTAAGTTTGATAAAGCCTATACTTCTTATCTGAAACGTGCAGTAAAGACTTTAAACTGTGTGCTGGACCGTATGGACCAGGATTGGATACCCGTAGAGAAAAGCTGGCGGCTGAACGAGAAACATTACGGCTCGCTACAAGGGTTAAACAAGAGCGAAACCGCCGAAAAGTACGGAGACGAGCAAGTACTTATCTGGCGCCGCAGTTACGACATCGCCCCTCTTCCCCTAAAAGAAGATGACCCGCGCAATCCCCGCTTCGAACTCCGCTACAAGGATGTACCGGACAAAGAATTACCCCGTACGGAATCGCTCAAAGATACGGTAAACCGGATTTTGCCTTATTGGAAAGAGGTGATATTCCCTTCACTCGAAACGGCAGACGAGATATTGGTTGCCGCCCATGGCAACAGTTTGCGCGGTATCATTAAATACCTGAAGAATATTCCGGATGATGAAATCGTGCATCTGAACCTGCCAACAGCCGTACCTTATGTATTCGAGTTCGATGAAAACCAAAACCTGACAAACGACTACTTCCTTGGCGACCCGGAAGAAATCAAGAAATTGATGGAAGCTGTAGCTAATCAGGGGAAGAAATCCAACTAATAAATTTCATCCTAAATGGCCTGTTTTCAAAACATAGGTGTTTTGTTTTTAAAACATATATGTTTTGAATGCAAAGCATGTATGTTTTGAAAACAGATGATATATACACAATCCAAAGCTCCTTCACTATGTCTTTCCTCCCTTACAAATTATGATAAAAAGCGGGATATAACTTATATTTTATCTAAAAAACCTCCTGTAATCGGTTGCAGTATCCAAAGAAAGGAGTAACTTTGCACATTGAAAATAAAATATGGTTAGAAATGATCGATAAGATTAATGCACTGCTTCGGGAAGTAGAAAACCTGCAAGCTGCAAATGCTGAAGAACTGGAAGCTTTACGTATTAAATACCTCAGTAAAAAAGGTCAGATTTCCTTACTGATGAATGATTTCCGTAACGTTGCGGCAGAACAAAAACGTGAAGTGGGTCAGCACCTCAATCAATTAAAAGAGGCAACTCAAAATAAAATCAATGAACTGAAAGAACGTTTCAGTAACGAGCAAACGGCAAACGACGATATCGACCTTACCCGTACGGCTTATCCTATTGAATTAGGAACCCGCCATCCGCTTTCAATCGTAAGAAAAGAAATTTGTGACATTTTCGGACGCTTGGGCTTCAGTATTGCCGAAGGGCCGGAAATCGAAGACGACTGGCATGTATTCTCTTCATTGAATTTTGCAGAAGACCATCCGGCACGCGACATGCAGGATACATTCTTCATCCAGCATAATCCGGACGTGTTACTTCGTACACATACATCTTCCGTACAGACCCGTACAATGGAAAATCAGGAACCGCCCATCCGTATTATCTGCCCGGGACGTGTATACCGCAACGAAGCCATTTCTTACCGTGCACATTGTTTCTTCCATCAGGTGGAAGCATTATATGTTGATAAAGACGTTTCATTCGCCGACTTAAAACAAGCTTTGTTATTCTTCGCGAAAGAAATGTTCAGCGCAGATACGAAAATCCGCCTGCGTCCTTCTTATTTCCCGTTTACCGAACCTTCTGCCGAAATGGATATTTCCTGCAACATATGTGGCGGAAAAGGATGTCCTTTCTGTAAAGGTACCGGCTGGGTGGAAATCCTCGGATGCGGTATGGTAGACCCTAACGTACTTGAAAATTGCGGTATCGACAGCAAAGTATATTCAGGTTACGCTTTGGGTATGGGTATCGAACGAATTACAAACTTAAAATACCAAGTAAAGGACTTACGTATGTTCTCGGAAAACGATGTCCGTTTCCTGCGTGAGTTTGAATCAGCCAATTAAATTGGAAACCTAAATCAATTACCATCTTCCCCGGGTCATTAACCAACCCGGGGAAAACACACAAAGGATAAGATGATATGATAAAGGTTTTATTACTTTTGGCAGGAGGAGCAATCGGCACCGTACTCCGTTTCGGTGTTTCGACATGGGTACAGCGTTCGCTACTTTACTCCTTTCCGTTCGGGATACTTTCTGTTAATGTCATAGGGTCTTTTCTTATTGGTTTCTGTTGGAGCATCGCCGAATACACAAGTCTGTCCGCCAACGCCAGAATCTTTCTCTTTACCGGACTGTTCGGTGGATTTACCACATTCTCTTCGTTTGCATTAGATACAATGACATTGATGAAAACAGGCGAGTACAAACTTGCCTTCCTGAATATCCTGGCAAGCAACCTATTGGGTCTTGTTGCAGTTTTCCTCGGATTATTTCTTGGTAAAAATGTTATGAATCTAATTAAATAAAGATATGCGCAAGGAAGAACGATATAAAGGTGTATTGGATTGGTTTGAAAAGAATGTACCGGTTGCCGAAACCGAATTGCATTACGATAATCCTTACCAGTTACTGATAGCTGTAATCCTGTCCGCACAATGTACAGACAAACGGGTTAACATGATTACCCCGGCTTTGTTTCGGGATTTTCCTACAGCAGAGGTAATGGCAGCTTCCACCCCGGAAGTTATCTTCGAATACGTACGCAGTGTCTCTTACCCGAACAACAAATCCAAACATTTGGTAGGCATGGCAAAAATGCTGGTAAATGATTTCAAAGGTGTGGTTCCTTCGGACATCGACGAATTGCAAAAACTTCCCGGAGTAGGACGCAAGACTGCGAATGTAATCGCTTCCGTTGTGTATAATAAGCCGGCTATGGCTGTGGATACCCATGTGTTCCGTGTAGCCAACCGTATCGGATTAACGAACAACAGCAAAACACCGCTGGAAACAGAAAAAGAACTTGTAAAACATATTCCGGAAGAAAAAATCCCAATAGCTCATCATTGGCTTATTCTGCATGGGCGTTACACTTGTATTGCCCGCAAACCTAAATGTGAAACATGCGGATTAAAGCAATGGTGCAAGTATTTCATGAACACAAAAGCATGAGAATCCGGTGGGAAATAATCTTTTTTCCGATAGCGGTCATCATCGTATTATCGGTTATCTGGTTCTTTTTCGGAAATATAGAAAACAAGAAAAAGACCATACAAACGGACTTATATGCATTGACTGCTCCCAACCCCTATGCCATACTGGCAATAAACCGTCCGGTTTCTTTTACCAAGCATATGCTTGCATCCAAACCCGTATATGATGCTTTTACCGGCAAAATACCGGATATATACCTATCCCTTCTTTCTGAGAATAAAGAGCAATCGACTACCCTCCTTTCTTTCCACCCGCAAGGGATTGTATATTATTCTAAAACGAATACACCGGTAGGCAATAAGATTCCGGAAAAGTTTTTCAACTCCTTTGCCCCACAAATACAAACAAAGGGAGACATTACATTCAGTTATTATCCGGATACAGGAAACCAATTTTTCGGTTGTTTCCAATACCATAATATCTATGTGGCAAGCTATAGCAAAAAGTTGCTGGAAGAGGCTGCCGATATACTGGCAAGTTCCCCACATACACTTTCCGCCCGACAAAAGCAGTTACGAAAAACATTCGACCCGAATGCACCGCTTAACCTGATGATTAATTCAGACAGCCTGGACTTGTATGTGAAAACCGGCAACTCAACGGAATGGAGAATAAACGACTATTGGTTAGGAGCTGATATTTTCATGAGTGAAGGGAATATCTGTTGCTTCGGTAGCGTTCCTTATTTTCAAACATCAGATTCACTTTACCAGGCGCTTGCCGATACATTGACCTTGCGTATAGAACAGATATTTCCACAATTCCACATTCAAAACCAGATTAATATAGAGGGCGAAAACGTTTATTATACCGGTTGCAACCGGTAAACCGCATTATATCGTAACCTTTAAACCGTCATAAGCCAAATGCACATGAGGCGGCAATTCTTTTTCAACCTCCGCATGAAGACCCATGCTATGCCCCATATGAATCAGGTAAGCATCTCTCGGATGCAGACGTTCTATATTTGCTAAAGCCTCATCCAAAGTCTCATGTGTAGGATGGATTGTTTTACGAAGTGCCGTAATAATCAAAACATCCAATCCTTTCAGCTTATCATATTCCTCTTCCGGCAGGTATTTGACATCCGTTACATAAGCCATATTCCCGATACGGTATCCCAAAATCGGAAGTTTGCCATGCATTACACGGATCGGTATAACCGGAATACCTGCAGCGACAAACGGTTCCTCTGATATCCGGTGTAATTCCAAATTGGGTACGCCCGGATACTTATTTACACGAAAGGCATACGGAATACGGGTTTCTATGGCCTCTGCCACATAATCCTCCGCATAAATATCCACCCCTTTTACACGGCAGAAAGGACGTAAGTCATCCAAACCACCGACATGGTCGTAATGTTCATGTGAAATAAGGACAGCATCCAACTGGCTGGTCTTATTTTTTATCATCTGCCAACGGAAATCCGGACCACAGTCCAATAAGATTCTTTTTCCCTCCGTTTCTACTAAAACTGAAGTTCGTAAACGCCAATCACGGGGGTCGGAACTGGTACAAACCTCACAGGTACAACCAATTTCAGGAACTCCGGTTGAAGTTCCTGTTCCTAAAAACGTAATTTCCATTATTCAACATATTTAACCTCCGGCATAATCTCTATGCCGAATTTATCTTGTACAGCCGTACGGATACTTTCTGCGACAAGTGCTATTTCGTATCCTCTGGCATCTCCCAGATTAACTAAAACCAATGCCTGTTTTTCATAAACACCTACAGCTCCATGCGATTTGCCTTTAAACCCGCATTGCTCGATCATCCAGCCTGCCGGAACTTTTATTTTGCCATCACCTGCCGGATAGGAAGGAATGTCCGGGTATTGGACTTTCAACTTCTCAAACTGGGCGACCGGAATAACCGGATTCATAAAGAAACTGCCGGCATTTCCCAGCTCTGCCGGATCCGGAAGCTTACGGCGCCGTATCGCAATAACCGCATCACGGACAGCCTGCAACGTTATTTCGGGATACTTGGACAATTCATCTTCCAGATTTCCATATTGAACAGAAAACTGTGGTTGCTTGTTCAAACGAATGGTTATATAGGTTACAATATAAGGATCGTTCTTTTCATCTTTAAAATAACTCCGCCGATAGCCATATTCACATTCCCGGTTGGAAAAGATACGTTTTTCAAATGAAAGCTGGTTATAAGTCTCCACCGTTTCGATAACATCTTTAATTTCCACGCCGTATGCACCGATATTCTGAATTGCTGCTGCACCGGCTTCTCCCGGAATCAGGGACAAGTTTTCTATACCTCCCCATCCATGCTCCACGGCATAAGCAACTACATCATCCCAATTCTCCCCTGCCCCGACACGAAGCAAAACAGAATGTTCAGTCTCTTCTTCTACCGAAATGCCTTTTATCCGTGAATGTAAAATAATTCCATTAAAATCATTAATAAAAAGTAAATTACTACCTTCGCCTATATGCAGAGAACGGCACTCTTGAAAGTACTCATCATGCAAAATCCGCGACAACTCTTCTTCACTTGCATACTCCATAAACCAACGGGTCTTGACTGGTAGATGAAATGTATTATGCCCCTCCAACGAGTAATTTTCTTCTATCTTCATACTTGTTTTATTATTATTTGGGAGGACAAAAATAACTATAAATATTCTAATATCGTCTCTTATCGCTATAAATTAAGAAATACAGGAGGTTCCATAAATCGCTCATTTTTAACGTTTTTTATTTACCTACTCGTAACAATTCGCGGAAACCTTTGTTTAATAAGTATGGAAGTCAAATTCTTCCTTGGTGAAGGAAGAAAGACATTTAGACCAATTTTATGTATACAAATTTTTTTTAAAATCAAAACACTCATGAACAAAGCAGAACTGATTGAAGCCTTAGCAGAAAAGGCTGGAATGCAGAAGCAAAAAAGTAAGAAGATGCTGGATGCGTACATTGACATCGTAACCGAAGCCATGTCCAAAAACGAAGAGATCGTATTGATCGGCTTCGGAACGTTAACCCCACGCCCACAAACCAGCCGTTTAGCACGTAACCCGAAAACAGGTACTCCGGTAATGATTCCGGCAAGAACCACAGTGAAATTCAAACCAGGAAAGTATTTGCTTAATGCAATTAACAACCAGGGAGAAAAAAAGTAATAAATTAAGGTTACATAACAGAAACCCTGAATACCCATTTTAAACCGGGTATTCAGGGTTATCTATTTTTCAGAAAAAAAATTATTCTTCCCAATCTAATTGTATTAAATTCGCGCCAAATTAATACAATTCACATGAAAATAATTAACCTTGGAGAAAACAATTCCATATTAAACAGGTTTGTCGCCGAACTACGCGACGTTAATATCCAGAAAGACAGTTTACGTTTCCGCCGTAATATCGAACGCATCGGTGAAATTATGGCCTACGAAATCAGTAAAGATTTTAGTTACAGCACCAAAGAAATCCAGTCGCCTTTAGGCTTCGCACCAATGAGTACCCCGGATGAAAATGTTGTTATCAGTACAATCCTGCGTGCAGGGCTTCCCTATCATCAGGGCTTCCTCAGCTATCTGGACAACGCGGAAAATGCATTTGTTTCTGCCTACCGTAAATATAAAGACCGTCTGAACTTTGATATTCATATCGAATACATTGCTTCGCCACGGATAAGCGACAAGACTTTAATCATAACCGACCCGATGCTGGCTACCGGCAGTTCCATGGAATTGGCTTATGAGGCTTTAAGGACCAAAGGACATCCTGCCCATATACATGTAGCTTCTATCATCGCCAGTAAACAAGCTATCGAATATCTTGAAAGAAAAATGCCGGACGATATTACGACAATATGGGTTGCTGCTATCGATGAAGGCCTGGACGAGCATTCTTATATCGTTCCCGGATTAGGCGATGCAGGCGACCTTGCCTATGGTGAAAAAGAATAAGGAATTAACGGGGTAAAGTAAACCAGAAGCAGGAACCTTTTCCCAACTCTGACTTTACTCCGATTTTTCCGCCTAACTGCTCTACTAAACTTTTACAAATAGACAAACCAAGCCCTGTTCCCTGCTTAAAAGTATTCCCTTTGTAAAAACGATCAAAAACACACTTTGTCATTTCCGGGTTCATCCCCTCTCCACTATCAGTTACTGAAAATTCTATTTCATGGGGATAGACATGATAATCTAATAGAATAAAACCTTTTTCCGTATGCTTAATCGCATTATTAACAAAATTAGCCAGTATCTGTGTCAAACGGGTACGATCACAATAGAAAATGCAAGGTTGAAGCCCGGGAGAAGAAATCAAATCAACATCTTCCGTAATTTTTATCCGTAAGGAAACTACCAACTCCTTATATAATTCCTGCAAATCGATGTCGGTCGGTTTCATTTCAAAAGTATTGGACTCTATTTTCGCCAAATCCAGGACATCTGATATTAATTGTAGGAGCAATTCATTATTTTTCTGGATTATATCAGCAAACTGCACTTTATCCTCCTCATCATTCGTTTCTGCCAGCAATGTTGAAAAACCAACAATCGCATTCAACGGGGTCCGGATTTCATGGCTCATATTCGCTAAAAAGGCAGACTTAAGCTGGTCCAGCTCTTCTGCTTTCTTTCTCTGCTGCTCCGTCTCCTTTAATTCCGTAATATCATAATTCACACAAATCATTTCCAGTTTGGAAGGATCATTCGCCTGCATATTACGCATTACATTTACACGTATCCATTTCCAGCCATCTTCATTTTTAATACGCAGCTCTTTACGAATACTATTCACTTTCCCTTGCTTAACGTCTTCAAAGAATTGAATCATTACTTCCCGATCTTCCGGATGTACCGCATTATACAAACCTATTATCTGAGGAAGGGGTGTTCCCTCTTTCTCTCCCAGGTTCCGATACCATTGACTGATAGCATAGCCTTCACAGGTAAGCAAATCGAATTTAGCATAGCCTACTTTCGCATATTGGCTGACTAATGTAAAGAAATACTCAAACTCCTCAATCCGGTTATATGCAATTGTTTTATCAGTGTCATCCAGATTTATAAAAAGGTAATTAATCAATTCACCATGACTGTCATACAACATGCTGACTTTAGTAAGCAAATCGATGGTTCCCTCTTTCTTTGTCGGATAGTAGTTATTCTCCGTGATAAGCTTAAAAGAATAATTTAAACGGAAAGTCACAGACTTACGGTTTCTGACCTTTTCTATTACCTCGTGAGGTATAACCGGATTATCGAAAACATTGATACCCAATGCTGCTTTCTTCGATTCCACACCGAATATTTCAAGATCCTTATTATTCATATCGACCAGATAGCCATTCTGATCATATAATTCAATACCTACCGGTATATTGGTATATATATTACGCAAAAGTTTCTCACTATGATCCAATGCTTCGTTTATTCTCGCCATTTTCGTAATAATGCTAATAATATTAGCTATCGACGATAACCATTGGTAGTCCTCAAGATTCCATATACGGTACTTGTCTACTATATCGATACCGATATATCCCCAAGCCTTATTCTTTATTACCAAAGGTATCAATATCAGGGAAAGCACTCCTCTCTGTTTCAGATAACGCTTTTCTTCGGCTGCCTCCGACGGCAATTCATCCAGATTATTAACCAATACCGGATATAATTTTTGTATTTTTTGCGTAGACCAGGGCAAAGTGGCTACAGAGATATTCTGCAAAGAATCACGAACAGTTTTAACTCCCTCACTGCATACCTCGTAAGTACAACTTAGGGTTCGCAATTCATTGTTATATTCCATAATACAAGCCCTACCTTTCGTATTGATAGAATATAATATCTCTGTCAGTACCAAATGGATAGAACCCGGAAGATCGTTTGTCTGAATAAATGAATGCAAAGCCCGGGAGACACTTCCCAAATGCCGGAGTATGCTATCCAGCTCATTACTTGCATTCGACTCTTCGTTAAACTCCTTATTGGGTATTAATTGCAGGATACCCAATACAATTATTTTACCGGACTCATCAATTTTACGTTCACAGATTTTAGTACGGACAAATTTGAAACCATAGCATGTTTTCATTGGAAATATCTGCTCATAAATACCAATCCCTTTAAAAAAAGAAAATTCATTCGCAATACGGGCCCGGTAGTCTTCATGGATTAGCATCAGAAAATCAAGAAAAGAAACTCTTTTGTCTTTCAGCTCCATCAGGCTAACCAAATAATCCGAACAGATATAATACCCATTTTCAAAATCGGCTTCCCACCAACCTACCTGGGCATTATCCAGCAGCAACTGGTATTTATCTATTTCCATATAAGTTATTTGCTATTTGAAAGCAAAAATCGATATAAAAAGTCACACAAACAAACTTTATTCCTTTTAAAATTCAATACTTTTCGCAAAACAAAAGCGGGAATCAGTATTTAACCGATCCCCGCTGACTTTTTTTTAATATGATATATTATTTCAATTCCTTGATACGTATATTGCGGAATTTAACCGGAGAGCCGTGACCTAAGAAACCGATGTGTCCTTTCTTATTGAACAATCCCGGATGTTCCTTTCCGTCGGGAGTACCGTTTTTCACAGCATCGCGGATGTTACCTTCAAGGATAACCACCCCGTTCACTGTTACACGGATGTTATCTCCATTAGCCACAATTTCTTCCTCATTCCACTCGCCCACAGGTTTGAAAGCCTTGGGATGATCGGCATTTGCTGGAATAATCCCGTAAACGGAACCATGATGCTGATATTTGGTAATATCCTTATAAATAGGATGTTCGCAATCAAGTATCTGGATTTCCATACCTGCATAAGCGGCATCTCCCTCCATCGGAGTGCGAATACCTACCCCATTGTTAGCCCCCGGAGTCAATTGAAATTCGAAGCGATAGATAAAGTTTCCATATTCTTTCTTCGTATACAGGTTTCCTCCGAAGCTTCTGCTCGGTATCATAGAAATACAACCATCTTCCAATGTATAATCTACTGTATTCCCGGTCCACTCATGCATATTTGTTCCGTCAAACAACACCTTGAAACCATCTTTAGCTTCTTCGGCAGACAGTTTGAACGGTTCTTTACGTTCCAGTTCCTTTACATATAGGTTGCGATAGTAAACTTTACTTCCGTGAGCCTGTAATTCAATCTGTTCCATCATAGGTATCGGCTGGTTACGATCCCAATAGTTTTCCAGGATAACATCATCCACGACCTTTTCCCCATTCAGGACAACAGTTACGCGGTCGCCCACCATCTTAATATAGAAGCTATTCCATTCTCCTAATTTGTTGTCGGCAACTTTAGACGGCTTACTTTCATTCACCTGGTTATTATATAAACCACCTGAACCTACTTGTGCACCGACATCCACACGGGAAGTATCCCATATCTGGACCTGAGGCGTACCACGAAGGTAGATACCTGCATCAGCTTCCGGTCCTGCCGGATCAAGCATCCAATCTACATACATTTCGAAATCTCCATACTGCTTGTCTGTACACAGATTATCGAAACCTGAACCTACATAAACCATCATGCCATCTTCCACCACCCAGTCTTTACGCATTTGTTCATCTGCTTTTTCCTGAGCTTTAGCCAATTGAGCGGGTTTCATTTTAGCACGTGCAATCGGATTCTCTACCAAACCTTTCCATCCGGTCAGGTCTTTGCCATTAAAGATGGAAACAAACCCTTCACCGGCCGGCATTTCTGCAAGATGTTTCCGGATGGCTTCTTTCTGGTAACCGGCATCCGGATTATCCAGCACCTGTATCACCTTATTCAGCAAGTCGCGGACATTTGTTCCTGTATAGTCCTTATTGCCTAATGCAATATTCATAACAGCATTAGCGGCAGCCTGTTGTACAGGTTTCTGGTTCAGGAACTCACCGGCATACAACATACCCAGGAAGGTTCCAGTCTTTTCAATCTGCTTCAATATTTCAATCTTTTGCTGATCTGTCTTAGCTATTTCCATAGCCTTACGTAATTTCAACAAACGATTTTCACCTGTGATTGCAGGATTAGAAACCAACTTGACATATGCATTCAGTGCCGGATTGAAATAATTGGAAGAAGTGTTTTCCTTGCAGATATTAAACAGTTCATCGGCAGCTTCAATGCCTTTCCAGTTCAATAAAGCTTCAAATGCAGCATCCCGTTGTGCACCTGTACTTGTGCGGAATCCTTTCACGATTGTAGCTAAGGCTTCCGGTTGTCCGGTTGAAGCCAGTACCACATAATACAAAGATTTTTTATTATCACCGGCTTGTATCATACGGCGTGTAATTGTAGAAGCCTGTTCATTTTTCGGCAAGAAAGACAAAGCAGAAATTACAGCACGCTGTAACGGTGGGATAGCCAAAGCATCGGCAGTCTCCAACATTCCACAAAGATTTGTCAAGTCACGGTCGCTTACCACATCCTTCAATGCAACGTAAGCAGCAGCCACAACTTCCGGCGATTCGGATTTCGTCTGTTCCAATACTGTATTAATATTTGCTGTTGCATTACGCATAGCCAATAATTGAAGTCCGGCAATCTTTCCGGCATTACCGGCAGCAGGTATGGCTTTTGCTACAGCAGCATCAATATCGCCATTAAATGCAATCAATGCATCCTGAGCCAGCAGAACCATCTGGTTGTCGTCACTCTTCAGCAGATTCGCCAAAGCAGGGATACATGATTGATCACCAATCTTGACAATTGTCCATGCAGCAGCTTCTCTCACCGGATATTCCCCTTTATTCAACTGTTCCAGCAAAACCTGTTTGGCAGGAAGGTCGAAACGAATTTCCAGATTCTTGATAATATCATGTTGTGAAGGTCTTTTCGCTTCACGTCCGAGCCAGTTTAAAATATCGACCTTAACATCCGGTTTGGCTTTCATCATCACCTTCATTAATTCGACATACATAGCCTGGTTTGCATAATCGGAGGCAAAATTCAATGCAGCATTGCGGTAGCCCTTATCTGCATCTTTCATTGCAGCAACAACCTGTTTGGTAGCTTCACCACTTTTAACTGCAAGCAAAATCTGCAAAGCAGCTTCCCGGCTTTGCAAAGCATCAGCCTTTGTCGCTTTCTTCATCAAATCTTTCGCAGCTTTTTCCGCTGTCTGCAAATCGCCCTGTGCGGCAATGCGTTTGATTAATGTGATATAAGCTTCATTAGCACCTAATTTATCCATCGTATATCCGGCAGCAGCGGCAGCTTCTGCCAGACTCGGCAATGAGGCTTTTGTTCCGACACGGCTTAACGCATAAAACAATTCTTTCTGCATGTTCGGGTCACTGGAACCCAATAATGCTCTCAAAGCGGCCTCGGAATCCGGGACCTGTGCCTGTGCAATGGCACGGACAATATCCTTCTGAGTCTGCAATGTACCCGAACGGCGCATTAACGATGCGACCAAAGCTTTCCCCGCATTCTCGCTGCCTATGGCAGAAAGAGCACGCGCAGCCGGACCGCTGAGACTTTCATCATTTAGATAAGAGACAAGCGTATCGATACATTCATCTTCTCCAAGAATTTCAAGTTGGCGGATAATAAATGCTTTCGATTCACGGTCTGTCAACATATCCAATGCTTTCATGTAGGCTTTGGCTGTTGTCAAACGTGCACTCTCTTCTCCTTTAGCCATTACATAATGAGTCAATCCGCTCAATGCGTAATCCACATTGGCATTACTGCCCTTACCCGGAGCGTTTATCATATTCACCAGCATCAGAACCCCTTCTTCGCCGGTCGAACTCAAGTCGTTTATCAATTTATTGTATTCAGCCTGCTTCGCTGCCGGCATCTGGGCAAGCACATCAGCTGCAATCGTTTTTGCAGTACGGTTGGCCGGAGCCTGTGCAACCAGCATACTACTGCACAGTAACAAAGCGGCTATCGATATATATGTTCTTTTCATTTTCTCTGATTTATTTCAATTCAAAAGTCTACTCTCTCATCTATTAAATATTCCAGGGTCCGCGCATCGGCTGTTCCAGTAAACGATTTGCAGCTTCATCACCAACAAATTCCAACTTCACAGGGTCAAAGTTCAACGTCCGGTTCAGACGCAGAGCCACACCTCCCATATTTACTATCGTAGCAGACCTGAAACCATTACGTTCATTCAGAGCAAAAGGTTGGCGGGTTTTGATACATTCGATAAAATCAGTCACCTGAGGTTCCGGTTCCGGATATTCAGCCAGCTTTCTTTCCCAATCAGGAATATCGCAAACGAAATTCTTATATACATTGCCGTTCGGACCTGAGATATAAGGCGTGTTCGGATCACCATAATCGCCACCCCACAATACGATCTGGCAACCGTCGTCATACGTATATGTAATAGAACGCCAGGTTCCTACAGCATCCGGATGTTGTTGAGGAGCATCTACCTCCACTTTTACAGGACTGGTTTCATCTTTACCCAGAATGTATTGTACTGGATCGATATAATGTTGCCCCATATCTCCCAAACCTCCGGCATCATAATCCCAATATCCGCGGAAAGTCTGATGTACGCGATGTGCATTATACGGTTTATAAGGAGCCGGGCCCAACCACATGTCATAATCCAGTTCGGCAGGTACCGATTGTGGTTCCAAGTAATCTTTTCCTACCCAATAAAATTTCCAGTCGAAACCCGTATGTTTACTGATTGTCACTTTCAAAGGCCAGCCTAACATACCGCTTTGCACTAATTTCTTTAAAGGTTTAACGGGCGTTCCCAGTCCATAGAACTGGTCTTCAAAACGGAACCAGGTGTTCAGGCGGAACATACGTCCATACTGCTTCATGGCTTCCATCACCCGCTTGCCTTCCCCGATAGTACGTGTCATAGGCTTTTCACACCACACGTCTTTTCCGGCTTTTGCTGCTTCAACAGACATAATTCCATGCCAGTGCGGCGGAGTTGCAATGTGCACAATGTCCACATTCTCATCCAAAATCAAATCACGGAAATCATGATAAGCGGCGATTTTATCTTTTACCAGCTGTTTTCCCAGTTCCAAATGCTTTTTATCCACATCACAAACAGCAACCAGGCGTGTACCGGCATAATTCACATGCCCGCGTCCCATACCACCGGTACCAATAATACCTTTAGTTAATTGATCACTCGGGGCAATATATCCATTCCCCAACACATGGCGCGGCACAATAGAGAATAATGCCACCCCCCCAAGGGTCTTTAGGAACCCTCTTCTACTTGTCTTCATGGTATAATCTATTTATATCGATTAAGTACTTAATTACCTTTCCTTAAAAAAGAAGATTGACAAATATATTAATTATTTAATAATTCAGCGAATCAATAATTAATTATTTTATAAATCAAGCTTCAATTATTAATTATCCAATAATCCCTGCAAGTATTTGCGGGTCTTAATAATATAGTCCCGTTGGCTGCCGTTCAACTCACATTCAATAGTCAGCGAACCGTGGTAATTCTGTTTTTTCAGTTCGGCAATAACTGCCGGGAAATTCACTTCACCCTCCGGGATATTGACTTCCGCACCCAACTCATAAGGGTCTGTCGGATATTTACCGTCTTTCGCATGAAATTCCTTAATCAGGCTGCCAAACATTTTCACTGCATCCAAAGCATTTGCTTTACCGTACATGATCAGATTAGCGAGGTCGCAATTGATAAAAACATTGCCTGTTCCTATATCATGAATCGCACGAATCAGCGTTGTAGGCGTTTCCTGCCCTGTCTCGAAATAAATCATGATATTCCGTTCTTTGGCATAGTTTGCCAATCCTTTCATCACCCGGATAAAATCTTTATATTGTTCAGAAGACGGATCTTCCGGAATAAATCCGAAATGTGAATGCATGGCCGGTATATCTGCCATCACACAAAAATCGATCATCTTCTTGTAAGTTTCCAATTTTTCTTCGCGTCCCTCCTTCGGAACTAAACCGATAGTAGCCGGGCCCTGACGGAAATTCCATACGCAATGTCCCGGAACACCTACTAACGTTGTCACTTTTATCTGATGTTTTTTGGATGCCGCTTTTACTTTATCGGCAAAAGCCTTATCCACTGTATTTTTATAATTTAGCTGGCAAGAGCCGAAGCCCAGTTCGTGCAGTTCTTTAAAACTCTTATCAATATCACTGTGGTCATATTGAATAACCCCGATTGTAATTTTATCCTGGGCCTTAACAAACGAAAATGTAAAGAGTAACACTAATAGCAACAATGAGGTTTTTGTTTTCATGATATTATAAAGTATTAAAAATTTGACGTTACAGAAATTCAAGGACGCAGTTGTCAACCGCGTCCTTGCAAAGATAAACTATTATTTTATTCCATCGTCGGATTAAATGTCCCACCCCAATTAGAATTTTGCTCTAAATTCGGATTTTCATCTATATTAACTTGTTGAATCGGGAAGAAGTAGAAAGATTCTTCAATGATAAACTTTTTCTCTGCTGCATCCGTATAAGGAACCTGGCGAACTACATAACGGAAATCTTCCGGTTTCAATTCATTTTTCAGAGCCAATTCCTTAGCCTTGTTCAAATCCATTTCCGAACCGTCGGGATTGATTGCAATGGCTTCCACACCATATTTTGTCAGGTTATTCAACTGCATCATATTGCGTGTACGGCGCAAATCCCAGAAACGGTGTCCTTCATAGCACAATTCCACATTACGTTCATCCAGAATTGCCTGACGGATTTCTTCACGGCTGCCCACTTTCAATCCATACAGGCCATCCGTGCCCGCTTCGATTCCGGCACGTTTACGAATATCCTTCAACATTTGGACAGATACATCCGAATGGTTTGTTTCATTCGCCGCCTCGGCATAAATAAACATTACTTCGGCAAAACGCATCAGAATGTAGTCGATATCATATGTCATAACTTTTTCCTGGGATAAAGATAAGTCCGAGGCCTTATAAATATACATGCCGGTAAAGATATCGTTATTCGTAGCATTCACATGAGCATTCGGATTTATACCATACTGGTCGCCCGGATCACACAATCCCAGCGCATTGTATTGCCTGTAACCAGTCGGTTTGCCCGCCACCGGATATTCTGCTCCATTATGCAAAACGACCTTTTCAAAACGCGGGTCGCGGTTTACCCAGAATGATTGCAAAAGTTCACCTTCGGTCTTAGCATATTTGCCTGACGGGTCATCAAACTTCTTACCATCCAGCATTGGAAAGGCTTTTACAAAATCCCAGGTCGGATTATTATATGCCTTATCACGGCTGACCGAAGCCGGGCGAGTCGTATATTCCCATACAGAAGTTTTATTCGGATTCGAATTGACAACCGGGAATACCACTTCCGGCCCCTTTTCCTTCACCCAGATATCCTCATAGTTTTCCGTCAAAGCCACCCCGTGTGCCACACAGAAATCATAAGCCTCTTTTGCTGCCGTGTAAGCTTCTTCCCAATATTTATTACCATACATATTTTTAGGGTTAAACTGCGGAGAAGCCTTTAACAATAAAGTTTTCGCTTTCCACGATTTAGCAAAAACCTGGTCTATATGTCCATAATCGGGAGAATCGCCTTTTATTTTTTCCGGCAACAGAGGAATTGCTTTTTCAAGGTCGGCAATCATTTTATCAAAACATTCGGGTGTACTTGTACGGTGAACATACAAATCGTCCGTATCCTTATCCTGGGGAGTTGTGATATAAGGTACGCCTCCATGATAAAGCACCATCCAATAATACATATAAGCACGCATAAAGTAAGCCTGCCCCAACAATGAATTAGCAGTCTCTTTGTCTATCGTACTTGCCTCCAACTGCTGAATGGCAACATTGATATGCCGGATTTCATTATATGTCCATTTCTTATAATCGCCACCGGTAATTGTAATCTTTCCCAGATAGAACTCAATACCCGACAATTGTTCCGAGTTTGCATCCGCACCAGAATTCCAATTACCGAAACATTCGGCATACAGATTGTTCACATAGGCAGTTGCCAGGTTCACATCCGTCCAGACCATTGTTTCATCATAACTGTTCAAGTTATCGATGTCCAATGTATTACAGCTTGTCGTTACTCCGCCCAAAACAGCGGCAGTACACAAGATTGCATATTTTATTTCTTTCAATTTCATACTCTTCATGATTATTAGAATGTAAAGTTAAGACCAAATGTAAATGTCTTCATCAGAGGATAAGAATCATAGTATTCCTGTTCCGGGTCCATAAATTCATTAATAGCGGATATAGAGAACAGGTTCGTTGCATTTACAAATATCTGTGCCTGAGTCAGACCTAACGGGCGTAAAATTGCTTTCGGCAAATCATATCCGACATTCAGGTTCTTCAAACGCAAATAAGCACCATTCCTCAACCAGAAACTGGTCTTTCCCACTCCTGATTCATACCAGCTCTGGCCAACCACACGCGGGTACTTTCCATCCGGATTATCCAGGCTCCAGCAATCATCACTCGTCCAGATTGGGAAATAAGGACGGGTCGCACCGCCATGCTGGTAGAAACCGCCGTCTACACCGCCTACCGCGCGATCATATTTACCTACGCCCTGGAAGTGAACATCCACCGAGATGCCTTTCCATTTGATTTTACCGCCAAAACCATAGTTGATACGCGGAGTCGTATTCTCTGACAATAAATTGTAATAGTCATTACCATCAATCTTGCCATCCGGTCCGGGAGCATATCCATCGCCTCGTGTATCTTCATATAAAATACCTCCCAAATAAGGATCGCGGCCAAACTGTTTGAAACCTTTTGCCTTCAAAGCATCCACTTCTTCCTGAGTACGGATAAGGCCAACAGCCTTATAACCAATCAAACGGCTGTCGGACATACCAATCTTCGACAGGTTTTCGAGGTTTCCGCCTGCTTTATATACTGCCGATTCGTCCAGAATATCCCACTGGTCGCGCGAGAAACCTAAATTCAAATAAACAGAATAGTCGATTGCACCTTTTGCAGCCTTATCCATCCAGGTTAAAGCCAGTTCGCCACCTCGCCAAGAGCGGGCCGCATAGTTTTCCGGAGCCAGGCTCTGTCCGTAGGTGCTCGGTATGGAAATCGTACGCGGGCCTAAGATGTCCGTTTCCTTACGATAGAACGCATCGAATGTACCACTCAAGCGATTATCAAAGAAACCGAAATCCAAACCGCCATTATAAGTCGTAGACGTAGCCCATGTCAATGCCAGGTTCGGCGTATCCCCCGCTTTGATTCCGTTCGCCAGATTCGAACCGAACACATACGGTTTGTCTGTCACTCTTTCATATTTCTGGATAAACGAGAATGCCGTAATTTTATCAATCGGGTCTTTGCTCAAATCCAAATCATTACCGGTCGTACCGTAGGAGAAGCGTAATTTCAGGTTGCTCAACCAATCCGATGTCCTTTCCATAAACGATTCCTGGCTGATACGCCATGCAGCAGATACGGAAGGGAAAAATCCCCAACGATGGTCTTTCGGGAACAAGGTATTGCCATCATAACGGAAAGAAAACTCGGCGATATACTTCTGGTCGTAGGTATAATTGAAACGGCCGATCCACGACAAACGTCCGCCGGTATATTCTTCCGCATCTCCCCAACGGCGTTCCGCATCACTGGAGAATACAAACATCTGGTCGATATGCGTCAGCGGGTCTTCCCCTTTCGCCTGTACATATTCGCCCCCATTGGATGCCTGTTCGAATACGACCATCGCACCTACATCATGCTTGCCGAATGAATTATTGTAGTTGACGAACCAGTTGAACTGTTCGCTCCACAAGGATTTCATCTGATAATGCAGGTTTTCATAATTCTGGCTGAAGTTGAAGATATTATATTCGTCGACATTCAACGGTGCCGGCAAGAAACGGTTTCCGCTCGGATCTGCCTGCTGGAATTTATAGTTTTTCTGGTAAGTCATATATTTCTTACGGGAGAAATCCTTGCCCACATAGTTTGCCGTTACTTTAGTAGACAACCCTTTTACCAGGAAGCCCAAGTCCACATTGAACGAAACGATGCCGTTCATATTCCTGCGGCGGGTCTTAATGTAACGGTCGCCAATCACCTGGTCTACCACGTTCCATCCCTGCCAGGAGCCGAAATCCGGATAAATCGGGTAATCCGTCTGTTCATTAGCCGGCGTGCCGTCCAGATATGAATAGAAAGGCGTTGTTTTAAGGGAGTTGAATGTACAACGGTACAAGTCGTATACCACCTGGTCGTCGTCATCCGAGAACGGCCAGTAAAAACGCTTGTCGTCGGACTGATTGGCAGCCAGGTTCACATTCATGGAGATATATTTCGACAAATTCATCGTAATGTTCGAACGCAAAGAGTATTTCTTGTTTTTCAGGTTTTCATAAGAGCCTTCCTCGCCCAGAAAACTACCCATTACATAATACTGGACTTTTTCCGAACCGCCGGTCACACTCAACGAATGCTTCGTATTCCACGGGTTCTGCCAGATCCAATCGTTTATATTATAACTCCTGTCTTTAAAATAATCAAATTCGGCCTGACCGTTCGGCAGTTTTGTTCCATTAAACTCGGCCACCTTATTCTGATAAGCCAACTCATCTGTGGCAGACCACATATCTGAGAACAGTTCCTTGGTCGGCTTGCTGAATGAATAGGTTCCCTGATAGTTAAATACAGGCTTGCTGTTCTTCACACCGCCACGGGTTGTCACCAGTACAACGCCATTACCGGCAGCCGAACCGTACACAGACGCAGTTGCCGCATCTTTCAGGAAACTCAACTGGTCGATTTCATTCGGTTCCAAGGCATCAAAAGCTTCCTTGTCACGAATAATGCCATCGATAACGAACAGCGGGTCACCGAAGCCGCCGCGCATACGTATCTGCGAAGACGCTCCCATCAAACCGGAGTTGCCGGTAATTGTCATACCCGGTGCACGTCCCGCCAATGAATTGGAAAGGTTGGAGTTCGGAATAGCCGTCAGTTCTTCCGCTTTTACATTCGAAATGGAACCGGTCATGTTCACTTTCTTCTGGACGCCATAACCTACCACAACGACCTCATCCAGTTTCTGCGTATCTTCATGCAGAGTAATATTGAACGCAGTCTTATTATTTACCGGAATCTGCTGGTCCAGATAACCGATATACGAAACCACCAAGGTGGCACCATCCGGAACATCCGGCAATGTAAACTTGCCATCCAGATCCGTTACCGTACCCTGCGTCAAGCCTTTCACTACAATATTCGCACCGATAACAGGCAATCCGCTATCGTCGATAATCGTACCCGTTATCGTTTTTTTCTTCTGTTGTTTAACGGCATTTTTATATTCCGCTTCGGAGAAAGAAGAATTTCTCCGGGTTTCGTCTTTCAAGAAAATCCGGTTGTCCACGATTTTAAACGAGATGCCCGTATTCCTGAAAACCTGTTTCAAGACACTTTCTATATGTTTATTTTTTACATTGATTGAAACCTGCGAAATTTCTTTGTTCAATAATGCTTCATCATAAGAAAATTCATAACCCGTCTGCCGGCTTATGCTTTGTATGACTGTACCGACTGTTGTCTTGTTTAAAGCCAGTTCCAGATTCACATACAAAGCATGTGCGTCGTTTACTGCCAATGCAGGAGATGCGGCAGCCAAAAACATTGCCAGAGTGGCAATAGATGCTTTTTTATTCATACATGTGATTTGTTTTGTTAGTACTAATTTTTCAGTTACAAATAGCTTGTAATGTTTCTGTAATGTGTTTAATTGTTCTTCTTCCGTCTAATTCCTCATAGGCATTCATTTTTTAGTTGTACTTTCCCATATAAAGACCTCCGTCCCTTCTATCCTGTAACGGACAGGAGCCAGATATCCCAATAAATTCAGTATATCCTGCAAGTTTTCATCCTTATTGAACACGCACCTGAATTTGCGCCGGGCCAGTTCGGACGATTCGATATTTATGTTCACGTTGTATTTGGCAGAAAGCAGGTTTGCGATCTCCCGTAGTGTGGCATTTTCAAAAATGGATTGGTTCAACCGCCAGGTTGCACACAGATTTACATCTACCTTTTCCGATATATATTGATGATTGGCATGGGTATAAGTAACTTTCTCTCCCGGCGACATAGTCATCACCTCATTCCGGTCTTGGTCCAGCAAAGCTACTTTGCCCCTTACCAGGGTCGTTTCTATCTTCTTGTTTGCAAGGTCTGTTTTTAAATCAAAGGCCGTACCCAGCACCTTTATTTGCAGATATTCAGTAGATATATAAAAGGGCATTTGCGTACTTTGAGACGTCAAAGTACGCTTCTCCTTGCAAGGAGACTTCCCGCGTCTTTTTTCCAAAAGACGCAGGATATTTTAAGGAAGACCCGCCTTTCAACCAGACGGATGTTCCGTCTGCCAGCATAAATTGTTTCATATCCTCCCCATGCTTTACGGCAATCGTCACACAGGTTTCAGGCTTATAATATTCCCAACCCGCATATGAAAGAGAAAGCAGCAGCAGGGCCACAGCCGCATATTTCATGACCGAACGGAAAAGACGGAAACGGGATGTCCTGTTTATCTTTGTATTTACCACATCCAACGCCTTTTCTATATGTTCAGGTGTATTATACTGCATATACTTCCGGGAAATACGCAATTTGACCAGTCCGGAAAAGATTTTTTCATTCTCTTCCGAAAGATTACGCCATTCCGTCACTGCCTCCGACTCTTCCCGGGAGAGTGCATCTATCAGATATTTCGCTAACAATGTATAATCAAAGTCCATTTTTCCTTTTTATGTAAGCTAAACGGTTTACCCCGGAAATTTACTGAGCTAAAATGATATTTTTTTCAAATCAGGACTGTTTTTTTATGGCAGCATCCGTATGGGGCGGCTTGTTCTTCCCTGCCTGCCTCGTAAAAACATCGATTTATTTTAGGATTCAATATGTAAAAATAAAATAAATCACATCCGAACATGGTATATGATTACAGCATATAAAGAAATTCATGTAAGAAGCCGTTATCTGATTATAATAAATAAAGAAAACCATATATAAAGCCGTTATTCAATTACGTAAACTTAAAAAAATCGTGTTGGATCATGTTATTTATATATGGATACCATAATCGACCGCCTCTTTTCATGGTAAAAAATATGTTTAAACCAAATAAAACTATATTTTTGCATTAAACATATTCTATAAACCATGAAAATTCAAAGAAAGCCCCCGCAGTTCAATCTGGAGAAGCTCTATGCTTCGCCTTTTACCTACGAACGCAAGTACCGTCCCGACGGCAGCATCTATTGGGAGAAGCTTACCGACCCAAATCCTGCCACGGGCATCGATGCATTGGACGATTTCCTTCGTTACCTTCGCTCCGGCTACCGTACGGTCAAAGGCATCGCCTCGCTAATAGGCGTAACGGCCCCCGAACTGAACGCTTTCGTGAAAATCCTTACGGGACAAAATGCATCGGAATTTATCCGCCTCTATCTGGTGCATCAGGCACAGTTGATGCTGAAATACACGGATTTGACCGTGGACGAAATCGCCCAACATTGCAGTTTCAGCAGCAATTCCAACCTTACGCAGTCGTTCATCCCCGTGGTAGGCGTTTCGCCGAAGATATATCGCTACCAACATCAAGGGCCGCTCGACAGAGGACGTTTCCGGATAAAATAGGATATCAGGCGCCAATCGTATGTACGCCTTGGGAAAGAAGGGAATAGGAAAGACAAAGGCAAAGCATGTAATAATCGTTTTTGGACATATGCCCTTTCAGGAATTTAAGGGCCAGATAAAGATGGCTTTCCACCGTGCGCTGAGGCATCCGGAGTTGTTCCGAAACTTCTTTGGCTGTCAGGCCTTTTATATAGCTAAGGATAAAAACTTCACGGCGCTGTGCAGGCATCTGTTCAAGCAATTCATATAAACGGTGATAGAAATCCTTGGTGTAAAGTTCTTCCATAACAGGAGTGTCTCCTTTCAGCAGGGATTGGTAATCTTCCAGATGTTTTTCGTAAAGATGCGTGTTATACTTTTCCATCGAGCTGTTTTTCCTGAAAGAATCCAGGCAACGCGTATAGGCCGCTTGAAACAGATAGGAATGGAAACCTTCGCCGGCATACATTTTTTTACGATTTTCCCACACATATAGAAAAACATCCTGAACAATGTCTTCCGCCGCCTCATCTTCTACGATAGCGGCAACATAGGCCATTACCCGGGGATAGAAATAGCGGAATAAACTGTTGAAAGCTTCCCGGTCTCCTTTTTTTAGTTTTTCTACCAATGAAATGTCAAACATGCGGCGTATTTTATGCGGAACGTTATAAGTTATCATAAACCCGCTACAAATTTAACAAACGGAAACGAAACATGAAATAATTTCAGAATATAAAACAGAATCAGGCTGGTTCTTCAATACCTACAAAACTTCATTTACCGTAAAAACTATACTTTTACCTGTAATTTGTATAACTCCCATGTTTTTCATTCACCTTATCTTTGCCACATCATTAATATACAAATAAACAACCTGTTTTTTATGCAAATGAACACGTTTGACAAGGTAAAAAGTCTTTCCTCCCGGATTACAGTTATTGATGCCATGCGCGGAATTGCCTTAATCGGTATTTGCCTGACACACGCTATGCAATATTTTGGCGTCGGATTCCCTTCTTCCCCCGAATTTTTTCCCTGGGAAGGAACTATGAACGAGGCTGCACGTTGGTTCATCCAATACTTTGTAGCGTCTAAATTCTATATTATTTTCTCATTGCTTTTCGGATTAAGTTTCTTTATCCAGATGGACCGCGCCGCACAAAAAGGGATTGATTTCCGCTCCCGTTTTTTCTGGCGGCTGACGTTATTGCTCATTATCGGTTTACTGCACAGCCTGGTGTTCCGTTTGGATATCCTGAGTATTTATGCCATCCTCGGCTTCCCGCTGGTGTTGATGTATAAATTATCGAATAAGATTCTGGTTGGGCTCGCTTTGTTTTTCCTCCTTGGCGGCGTACAGTTAGGTATTGTGGGATATAAAGCCCTTAACCAACCCAAGCAGCAGGAAGAATCGGTTCAGGCAAATGCCCGTCCCGCACGCATACAGCCGGCTACCAATTTTAAGGAAATGGCTATTCAAAACGCTACCGGCGGGATGATGCGTAAACTGAACTACCAAGTGCAATCCGGGCGTATATTCATGACATTGGGATTAATTGTCGGAAGGATACGTTTATTCGAGAATCTGAATATCTACCGTACGATCCTTTACCGGTGGGCAGGAGTAGCAGCAATCCTTCTGGCTTTGCTCTACTTATTACAACCGTACATGCCACGAAGTAATCCGGATAATCTTGAAGGTTGGATATCCATGCCTGCCGGCAACATGATTAACCTGTTGTCCGCTTATCTATGGATTGTATTCATCGTTTGGGCCTACCGTTCGGAAAAGGTGCAAAAAGCACTGGCTCCCGTTGTAAGTTACGGACGGATGGGGCTAACCAACTATATAGCACAATCGGTTATCGGTGTCCTGTTATTTGTCCGGTTTGGTTTAGGATTAGGAGAATATCTCGGAACATTCTTTGCAATGCTTTTATGTACGGGCTACACGGTACTGCAAATAGCAGGAAGCCATTACTGGCTGAAAAAGTTCCGGTACGGACCGCTGGAATGGCTGTGGCGCTCCGGAACATATATGAAATGGCAACCGCTCCGAAAATAATATACGCTTATTTAAAGCGATTCCCGAAACGGTCGATGACTTCAACAGACACTTTGCTCTCCGGCGAAGACGGCACGGCGTAAAACAGATGTCCGGTCGATGCGGTTCCCAACCAATCATAACGGAATGCCCCTTTATTCCTGCGATAAAAATCCGCAGTAAAAGGGTCATTCCCTTTATATTGAATCATTTCTCCCTGTTTTATTCCATTCTCATACCAGTATACTTTCCATGCCGGGTCATAATTCCAGACATTTACGGTTACGGCATCCGGTTTTTCCGGATTCGTCCCCAACGGATGGACACGGAACTGGCAGTTTTTATCCTTTCCCCGGCATTTATAATACCAGGAAATCGAATCGCCATCCACTTCATATACGGCATATCCCTGCGGAGTGCCGTCACTGCAATCGTCCCCTTGCCAGAACTGTCCGCAAAGTGCGGCGTGTACATGTTCATACAAACTGTCCGCCAATACAAAATTTTCGTTATAATGAGTATGCCCCGACATAATGTGCGTGCGGTAGGGAGACAAAATCTTATACAATTGACGCCTGTTTTGCAAAGCGGAATGATTCGATTCCTTCGACCATTCCTTATTCCGTGCCTCACGGGTATACGTCGGGATATGGAAAGAGACAACCACCGTACGGCCCGGTTCTATCCTGCTCAAATCCTGCTCCAGCCAATTAAGCTGTTTCTCCGTCAGATAAGCGATGGTTGCCGAACTGCGCCCCACGCAAAAGACATCATCCAAGATAACATAATGGATTTTTCCCCTGTCGAAAGAGTAATAATCCGGACCGAAATGTTGTTTGAAAGTCTTTTTAGCTCCTTCGTCCGTACGTGCATTGTCCACATCGTGGTTGCCCGGAGTATAGAAAAACGGAACACCACCTGTTTCCAGTATGGCTTTCACTTTGGGCATATAAGACTTGTCGTCTCCTACAATATCCCCGCATAGAATACCATGAAGCGGCAGCTTTTCATAATTGGCATTTATCAGTTGTTGCATATCTTTTACCGAAGCCGCAACCAGCTCCAAATCGCTATCCACATAGACCTGAGGATCTGCCCAAACAAAAAAAGCATGCTTATTATCGTCCACCGGCAATTGCTTCAAGGCGAAATCAAAACGTTGCTTTTTGGCAGACTTATCCGTCACCGGCAAATAAAAACTACCTGGTAACAATTCATAGCCCGACGGTGTGGAAATATAGATAAATTCAGCGTCCCGGGAACTCTGCAAATAATAATGCCCTTGTTTATCCGTAACCGTTATCCGGATACCATCGGTGACCGGAACACCTGCCACCGGCTTGCCCTCACAACGTACAGTCCCACTGAATCCGATATTTTTTAAATCGGCCTGTGCCTGGCAGGGATATACAGCCAGACACAGGAAGAACAAACATATATTTCTGATTGCCTGCTTCATTCTATATTTTGCTTTCTTACAAAAAGATACAACTTAGTAACCTGCTTTGTCTATTGCCCGTTTAAATGTATCCCACAAATCATACTCAATTACCTGTACAATATCAAACACCACCAATCCGTCGGTTTGTGTCAACGATAAATAAGTAGCATCCTCCATTATATCTTTAGCCAGGGCATAAATACTTCCCAGCATAATCGTTTCCCCTCCTATTATTTCACGTCCTTTGGCATAGGCGTACTCCATAGACTCCGGATCACTTTTCCCATACACTTTGCTCAGATATGCACCATTCATAAAATGGCTCAGGTACGATGCAAATCCGGTCTTCTTATACTCTTTGGAAGCCCAGGGATATTTCCCATAAGGGTCGTATTCATTACCACCCCAGTTTTGACCTTGCCGGTACAGACCATGATGCCAGGAAGCAGCCCAATAATCCAATCCCATATCGGGACGGATTTTTTTGATTTCCCCTTTCACCTCTTTAATGAAATCATGTATCACCATCGCCCTGTATTCGTACCATAAAGGGGCATAGACTCCGTCCTTTACATACCAATCCCCTTTTTTGTCCCTCTCCCAAGTAAAAATATCGGTCGGGAAATCCGGAACCTTTTCACCGATATACTTTTCAAAATCAATTCTGGAGGCTTCGGAGAAATCGGTTTCGACACCCGAATAACGACAATAGTCCAGGACAAAAATATCGAACTGATAGTTAGATACGATTTCCTTTATAAACCCAAGACAATATTCCCTCACCTCCGGTAGTATAGGATTCAAGAAAGCGGCTACTTTTGTACTGTCGTCCCGTATATCCATCATTCCGGTCGGTGCGTATTCGATAGCCGTTTTTCCATCCCACCGCTTATCTGCATAAACAACGCCTTTTTTCTTTGCCGGACGTCCTGCCGGGAATATCATTGCCGATACGGCAACTTTCAAATCCCTTTTTCGCGCTTCCTTGATAAAGAACTGCAAATAATCCCACTTCTGCTGGGGACGGGCATCGTGCATATGTTTTGTCCGTTTATAATGGACAAAGCCATCGGTTGCCTTGACATCCACAACGATCGTATTGAACCCGGTATCCTTTATTTTATCCAGATAATAACGAATCGTATCCCGGTTCGAGAAGCGTTTATAATTGGCTTCCGCATCCAACCAAATATACTTGGGCTTTTCGGTTTTCTCCGCCTTTACCATCGCAGGAAGGCTGGATAGCAAAATGATGAGAAAAAGGAAAAAGCATTTTGCCGCATATAGGCAACGCAAAGCACGCGGGCTCCTGCCGGATGATTTATTCATTTTATGTTTATCGCTATACATATACTATCAATTCACATTTTCATATTTAGTTAATTCATATGCCATAATTCCGGCATCCGTCACCAACATATATACATAGATGCTATTTCCGTCGTCGCTCATCTTTACGGCAATGTCTCCCGTTGCATTCTCGTTATCACCCTTCGCAAACTGCAAGATATTAGGCAACGAAGTAAACACATTGAATTTCTTATAATAGGCATCATCATTCTTATCAATCGGGATAAGAGACGGATTGGTAACATCAAATCCCAATAACTTGGTCTGGTACGCCCAGTTTCCGGAAGCGGCAAACATATATTTTGCATGGTTGAACTCACCATAGGCAATACTGTAAACCGTATTATTGTAAAAAGCGGAACTGTTTTCATTGGTTTCGAACAAGAACGCTTTCCTGTTCTCATCCATATAAACAAGTCCTTTATCCGTTCCGACGGATAGCACGAAATACGGAGTATTGTCGCTTGCAGCCGTAGGTATGGATTTACCTCTCCATTTATACTTGACACCTTCTCCTGCAACAATTTCAGGATTCGCGGCATTGGTTATCACCCCGTTTTTTACAGAGAATTTTAATGAACGGTTTTCATCCGTACCATTCCCGCCCATCGAAACCATTATCTGGGCATCCCCATCTATATCTCCTGCTATTTTAATAGAGCGTCCCAAATCGATACCCCTGTTTGTCTCCGACGCAAAATGAGTCACCGGCAATTGCAGGATAACTTCCGGCGGATTACTCAATCCGTCCTTCCAGCGGAAAATCTTCAATATATTACCGGCATTTGCTATCCGGGTAAAATTAACAGCAAGCAGGTTATCCCTGTCGTCCGTATCTATTCCGAAAATAATGCCGCCTACGCCGTCCGCATCCGTCCCTTGAATATTTACATGCTCGGATAGCAATTGTCCTGTCAACTTATTATAGATGGAGAATGCAAGGTTCCGTCTTGCCACAATCAGTTTATCCCCACATACAGCCAAACCACAATCCAAGCCTCTGGTAAAGCCGGCGGCATCAGAATCTTTCTGCCACATCAGATAGGTCAAGCCAAATCCATACTCCAATACCTTTGGATACGACTGGACGACTGTTATCGTACTTGTACTTCCATCCAGTGCCGTCACTGTATAAACCACATTCTTTGTAAAATCCTGAGGCTCATCCATACCGGGGGAAACAGACGCCCACGGAGAAAGGGTAAAAGAAGGCACCACATGCTTCAACAGATTCTGGTCGAATTTGGGAGGTACGATTAACTTGATTGTATCTGTCGAAGCATTTATTCCTTTCAGGTTCAATGAAGGAATAGAGAATCCCGTCATCTCTTTTTTATCGCTTTTCAAAAGACGGGCTAAGATTACATACGCATGTTGCGTGCCGTTTCCAGCCTGCACAGTTACCGGATAGGGTTTGGATAAATCTTTCAGACCTCCCAATTCGGGAGTCACAACAGCTCCGGAAGGAAGATTCGCCCGCAATATCATCTTCGTCAAATCCGGCTTTATGGCTGCCGTATCCGACAAATAGTACGGAATATCAAAATAGATACTATCCTGGTTAGCTGATAATATCCCCTGCCAAACCTTGTCACTGGCACTGTTAAACAGTTGTGCTGTCATGTCAAGAACGGCACTCTTGTCTCCCAGTTTCACTTCGTCGGCCTTATGGCAGGACATAAATCCCGGAATAACAGACAAAAGGAGGAACGTTCTTATATATTTATCGAGTTTCATACGAATACGATTTAAAGGTTGTATAATTTACCATAACGGATTTTGGACACATTTCGTATTGTTCCGGATTTCAGAATTCGGAACAGGTATCAGGTAATATTTCTCCGGGAAATAACGGTTTGCATCATCACATGCAACCTGTTTGTAAGAGAATGTGCCATCCGCCTTTTTCGTGATTTTGGTAGCATGCATACGCTGTCCGTGAAGCACGCCCCGGGCAAGTTTCCATCTGCGTAAATCCCAGTAGCGATGTCCTTCAAAAGCCAGTTCCACCATTCTTTCCGTACGGAGGAAACTCATAAACTCTTCCTTATCGGATGTGTTCCGGGGAGAAATACCGGCACGCTCCCTTACCCGGTTCAGCGCAGCAAGTGCATGGGTCATATCACCGCTTTCCGCATAAGCCTCAGCCATAATCAATAAAACCTCCGCATAGCGCATTTCCACCCAGAAAGAATCGCTGCCATCGATATCGAAGTTCGTATTCTTTTCGTTCAGGAACTTTTTCATATAATAGCCCGTCACTGTCGTAGCCTTATTATTTCCCTGGGAATAATCGATATATCCATCAGCGCCCCCCACAAATGTTTCAAGGGTACGGCCTTTCCACGGAGCACCATTATAAAGGATGGATGCATAAAAACGAGGTTCCCTGTTCACATAAGGATTTGCTGCATGTTCGCTGTTGTTCCAGTCAAAGTCCACATATTTGCCGCCCGATTTTATCTGGTACTGGCTGACAAGCTCTTCAGTCGGACCTGCCCAGCCGCCCCTGTCGGCGATATCGCCCGAGGGTGCAAAATAACGGTCGAAATAATGTTTCACTTCCGGCTTCTTATAATATACCGCCAACAGGATTTCCTTATTAAATGCCTGGGTAAAGATTGTTGCATAGTCAGGCTGCAAGCCATAGATTCCCTGATTTTCCAGATCAACAACCTTCTGTCCCGCCCAGATAGCTTTATCATATTGTTTCGCATACAAAGCACAACGGGCCATCAAACCGTAGGCGGCTCCTTTCGTTACACGGCCTGTATTATCCTTATCCCAGGAAACCGGCAGCATTTCCGCAATTTCCTGAAACTCCTTTATCACATAATTCCAGGAATCTTCCTCGGATGAACGTGCTTTATCTTTCTGGTCCTGGTTATCCACCTGTCCCCCTTCTGCCGTACGTAAAATAGCGCCGGCATGGTTCCGGATAATTTTATAATACAGATAAGCACGCATGAAACGGGCTTCGGCAACACGTATATTCAAAAATTCAGGTTTCAGATGAGCGCCTTTGGTCGGTGCATCACAAATAAATTCATTATCCCGGCGGATACGGTCATAATTACCCCAGGTTTTCAATTGCCCGTTATCCGGTGTAATAAAATTCTCAATCAGCAATACACGGTTATGATAACTTGCCGACATGGAAGTCAGACTATATTTCAAGATATCCGCATAACCGTCTGAAAGTTCGGTTCCGCCTATCTCCGCATTATTTGTTTCTTTTAATGCCGAATACAATCCGAGTACGTATAAATCCAGGTTCGTCTCATTTTTCCATGCGACTTCTTCCGAATAATTATCCTTCACATCTACATCCAATACACTGCATGAAGAAAGTAATACCGTGGTTATTATCAAATATATAATATTCTTTTCCATAATTCGCTCTCCTTAAAATGTTGCATTTAAACCTACACTGTATGTCCTTTGCTGCGGATAATAACCGTTATTTACGTTTGGCATTTCCGGGTCCAGATATTTCAGATGGTCGAATGTCAATAGATTGGTTCCCGACACATAGACCCTTAACCGTTGCAGGCCTGTGCATTTAAGTATCCGGGACGGAACAGAATATCCGACCTGTGCATTTTTCAGGCGCAGATATGAACCGTTGCGTATCCACCACGAACTTGCCCAGGCATTATTGCTGTTCCAGTCCACACCCAAGCGGGGATATGCCGCATCTGTATTTTCCGGGGTCCAGGAATTTTCAAGCAAATAATACGGAGAGTTCCCATTGCCATAGAAAGGTCTCGAGAACTGGGTCTGGTCGTTTGTCCCCGACGCATATGCCCCGCTGATAGCGACGTCTCTCATGGCTGCCCCCTGCCACAGCATACTGATATCGAACCCGTTCCATTCCACATTCATATTCAGGGAGAAGTTCATATCCGGAAGGGAAGAATGCCCGATAACAACCATATCGTGAGAATCTATTTTTCCATCCCCGTTAATGTCTTCATACATAATATCCCCCAAACGCTGTGTGCCGCCGGGACCTTCGGGACGGTTATCCAACTGTTCCTGCGTCTGGTACAGACCTATCGCTTTAAATCCCCGTATTTCGCCGATAGGATGTCCTATCAGACTTTGCCATTCCGGCAAATTGGAGCTTTGCAAACGGGATAATACCTTATTCCTGGCATAGGTCAGATAGCCATCCACGCTATAATGCACTTTCTGTATCCGGTTACGATGCCCCAGCTTCAACTCAAATCCCTTTACGGATACCGAGCCGGAATTAATGGTTGAAGGGAAGTTGCCACCCAAAGACGGCGGGTATGTAGCAGATACATTTTCCAGAATATCATACGTATATTTATAGAATGCATCCAGGTCTACGCTCAATAATCCGTTCCACATGGTCATTTCAATCCCGCCATTCCAAGTTTGCGTCTTTTCCCAAGTCAAAGTGGAAGAAGGAATAGAGTTCAAGGTGTAAAGACCGTAAACGGAAGTATAGGTCTCTCCTATGATATAAGAAGGCGAAGCTGTTAAAGCCATCAAACGCTTATATAAGAAAGCGGCTGTATTATCACGTCCCAGCAAACCGACAGAACCTCTGACCTTAAATTTGTCGATTTTAGGCAACGCATTCCTGAACCACGCTTCTTCCGACATCAACCACCCTAAAGAGAGTGAAGGGAAAAAGCCCCAACGGTGCTCTTTGGCAAACTTATACGAACCGTCTGCCCTGAATGCAAACTCCGCAAGGTATTTTTTTGCATAGGCATAATTAAGACGTCCTACAAAACCCGCCATTGCGGAAGCGGAACTGCTGCCACGTATCGAATTTTCCACATCTTCGAGCCCCATACTCAATTCTGCTAAATCCGTCAGTAAATATTTTTTTCGCTGCGCCTGCATATTACCGCCGTCATTCTTGGTCTGCTCATACAGGAATAAGGCATTGACATCGTGTTTGCCGAATGTATTCGTATATTCAATGGAAGGGCGAAGCATAAACTTCTGACCGCTTGAAGCGGACTGGAACAGGGAACCGTTGCCTGTTCCTTCCGCTGTAACGGTATTATACTGGCGTTTTTCTATATCGAAAGTAGCCACTTTATAGGGGGTCAGGAATCCTTTGGTTTCGGTAAAATCTTTGTCAAAACTCACAAACATCTTTGCCTGCAATCCTTTTATAAAAGGGATGTCATAGGCTAAAGTCATCTGGCTTTCAAAAACACTTTTCTTATTCTGGTTAAAACCGCTGCTTTCCAATGCGGCAACCGGATTGAAGGTGCGGGTTCCTCCCTCTCCTCCCCAGGCTGCGGGCAAACCGTTGTAGGTTTCAGGTATAATCGGCAATGTGCGGGTTGCCATCATGATAGGACTGTTATAGGCATCTGAAGAAATGCTAAATCCCGGGGATTTCTGTTCCTGCATACGCCCTGCCATATTCATCGACAATTTCAAATTATTGGAAATCTGCACATCTATATTTGCACGCAGGTTCCAACGTTTGAAGTTCGTATTTTTCACAATACCATCCTGATCCATAAAACCGCCGCTCACGAAGTATTGTACTTTTTCATTTCCACCTACGGCAGATATATTATGTTGTTGGGTAGCGCCGAAATTCTTAAACGCCAAATCCACCCAGTCCGTATTTCCAAAAATACCGTCCGGATCATAACCGGCTTCCATCTTAGCTATATCTTCTTCACTGAAATAAGGGGCATGGTTATCCATCTGACGCGCTTTATTATGCCATCGGGCATAGTCCGGTGCATTCAGGAATTTCGGGAAACGGGTATTGGTTGAAAACGTCAAAGAACCGCTATAGGTAATATTGGCTTTCTGGTCTTTGGACCCTCGTTTGGTCTTAACCAGAATCACCCCGTGTGCCGCTCTAACCCCGTAAACAGCCGAAGCTGCCGCATCTTTCAAAATAGTGACGCTCTCTATGTCGTTCGGGTCCATCGTATTGAAAGTACGTTCCACCCCGTCGACCAGCAATAAGGGGGAAGAATCGTTGAACGTACCATAACTGCGGATGGAAATGCTTGCCTGGTCGGCACCCGGCTGTCCGGAATTTTGTACAGCCGCCAGACCGGGTAATTTGCCGACAAGCATATTGGATACATTGGTCATTGGTACTTTAGTCAACTCTTTTGCCGATACTTGAGTTACAGAACCTGTTACATGTTCCTTTTTCTGTGTACCGTAGCCTACCACAACTACCTCATCGAGGTCCATGGCTTCGCTTTCCAGTTTAATGGTCAGGGATGAGGCTTTTGTTACTTTTATTTGTTGGGTAACACAACCTATATATGAAACTGTCAACTGTTCGCCGACAGGGACTTTAATCGTAAATTTCCCATCCAGATCGGAGCTCGTACCGGTCGATGACGCCTTCGCCCAGATATTCGCTCCGATAATCGGCATACCGGAATCATCCGTTACAATACCAGTTATCGTAACAAATGCACCCTGAGATTTACTGTTTTGGGATAAGGGAGTTTTTTTCTGATTTTGTGCAGCTGCATCTTCCGGGGAAACCCCGCTGCATAAGGCAGCTGCAAACAAAAACAATGCTTTGTATTTCATAGCCTATAAATTCTAAGTTAATAGCCCGGATTCTGAGTTAGACCGGGGTTTAATGAGATTTCACTATCCGGTACCGGCAACAAATTATTCTTTTTCAGGTCGTATCCTTTCGAGAACTTGGTTTGTATCAGTTCGCCTTGTCCGCCTATCACTTTACATGGATAAAATTCAGGCCCGGCATTCCAGCGTTTGATATCATCCCAGAATTGCCCTTCCAAAGCTAATTCGATACGCCGTTCATGACGCAGGGCTTTACGGGCTTCCGTCTGTCCCATTCCGCTTTTAAGTAGAGGCATCTTCACATCATTCCGTTCGGTACGGATACGGTTTATCAAATCGATAGCGCCATCTATATCGGTATTGGTTTCAATCATTGCTTCCGCACGGCAGAGCAGCACATCTCCATAACGCAGTACCATAAAATCCAATGGAGACTGACCAGCTACCACCTGCATGGTTTCTATCGTATATTTACGTATGGCAAAACCGACCTTCTGCCCGGTATGGTTCTTTATCTCCGTTGGATAAAGTTGCCCCTGGAACTTGGCTCCGGGACGTAAAATGGTAAAATCCAGACGGGGGTCACGATTCTCATACGGATTGTTTTTATCTACAGGAGAACCGTCTATCGTTTCATATTCATCTACCAACAGTTGGGTCGGAGCCACTGAATTGGAACCATCTATACCATATTTCAGGTTCTGGGGCTGCCAGCGTCTGTCGAACATACTACCCTGCGAATATGGTCCATCCATGAAACATACGGAAAACAGTGTTTCAACATTTCCTTCATTTTCATATTGGAACAATCCATGGTAAGAGGGGTATAAATCATATTTCTTTAATTCGTCTATCTTATCACAATATTCCAGCACTTTATCCCACTGCGAATTATAAAGATAAGCTTTCATTTTCATCCCATAGGCCGAACCTAAAGTTGCATGACCGTTTGCGGAGGCATCTTTAGGCAAATACCCGATCGCCTTGTCAAAATCTTCATGTACCTGTTTCCAGACTGCATCGGCTGTCGCACGAGTTACCTGCCGGCCTTCCTCCGGAGTAAGCGTTTTAAGAATCACAGGCACACCACCATAAGAACGTACTAACAGGCTATAAAACAAACCACGCAAAAAATGGACCTCACCTAACATGGTTTCTTTTTCTACCGTATCCATATTGGGTATCCTACCTATATTCTCAAAGAAATAGTTTGCCCGGTAAATTCCCTGATAACAAAATTTCCATCGTTCGGATACGATACCTCCCGAACCGGAATAAATAGACCCGTCGCCTACCTGCATATGCTGTCCTTCCCAGTATGCCCACTGGTAAGCATTCGGCGTACAGGCATCTTCGCCGCCTCCGTAGCCATATACATAGTCGTTACGAAGCACACTGTAAATGCCATTCAAAGCAAGTGTGGCATCTTCCGGGGTTGTCCAGAAAGTCTCTTCGGTTATTTTGTCATCCGGACGAATATCCAGATAGCTCTCGCAGGAGCAGAAAAACAATATTGGGATAAAAAACAGAATGGCTGTTATCTTTTTCATATCTCGTGATTATTAGAAAAGTTCAACATTAGAAAGAAAGGTTCAAACCGATTGAAAACACACGGGGAATCGGATAGTGGTTGTATCCGTCGGAGAAAGTATCCCGTTCCGGGTCGAATCCCTCGTATTTGTTGCTTACAATGGTAAATACATCCGTAGCATTCAGGTATACATAACATTTCTGCAAGAAAATCTTATTGGCTACCTCTGTAGGTAAAGTATATCCTACCTGGATATTCTTCAGTTTCAGCCACGACATATTACATGCCCAGAAAGAAGATTGCTGCCTGTTCCAGGTATCGTTCACTTTAATCTGCGGCAATTCGTCCGACGGGTTCTCTTTCGTCCATGCATTCCGCCATCTCTTGGTAATGGTACCTCCTGAAATACCCAGAGGTTCGGTCCATGCATTCTGGTAGTACCCATGGACTCCGGCAATACCTGAAAACTGGAAACTCAGGTCAAAATCTTTCCAAGCCACATTACCGTTGATGCCATAAGTGAATTTAGGAATGGTATTTCCCATATCCTGTTTATCCTTATAATCCAGTTTTCCATCGCCGTTTACATCCTTATACTTAATATCTCCCGCCACAGGTATGTAGCCGTTACTATGCATATGTTGCTTGGCTTCGTCATCACTCTGATAAATTCCTTCCTGAATAAAACCATACAATGTTTTATAAGAATATCCTTCACGAATCAGATAAAGCTGGTCGGGAGATTTTCCGCCCCTGAACTTGGTCACTTTATTATTCAGATAAGTCAGGTTGGCACCGATACTATAGCTGAAATCGGAAGCCGGGATGCGGTCTTGCCAGTTCACATTTATTTCGACACCCCGGTTCAACATCTCTCCTACGTTTTCGAACGGAGCAGTCAGTCCGCCCAATACGGTCGGTATCGGCAACTGTACAATAATATCGGAGGTCCTTCTTTCAAAATAATCAGCCTCTATATTCAGACGGTTTTTCAGAAAGCCCAAATCCAGACCGATATCCGTAGTCGTCGTGGTTTCCCAGGTAATATTCTGGTCTACCAGACCGGTAATAGCCGCACCGGGAGCCAGTGTGTTCTTAAAGTTATAGCTGTTTGCATAATCCTGCGTAATTACAGTCAGATACGGGAAATAGTCGCTGTTGCTACCCGAACCGATATTCTGGTTTCCTAACTTACCCCAGGAAGCACGGACCTTCAGGTTATCGAAGATATTCAGTTTTTTGATAAAAGGTTCTTCACCCAAACGCCATCCCAAAGAGAATGAAGGGAAATACCCCCAGCGGTTTCCTTTGGCAAAGCGGGAAGAGGCATCCGCTCTCAGATTCACTTCCGCCAGATATTTACCCATCAGGGCATAGTTGACACGTCCAAAATAGGAAAGCATGCGCCAGAGATACTTATTACCGGTCGTAGTCGGATTCTTTGTTCCTGAATTTATCTGGTGTATATCTCCTTTCGAAGGATCAGTTTTCTGTGCCGTCGTCACCCGTTTGGTCATGGATTCCTGCTGGAAACCTATTACTGCCGAAATATCATGTATTTCATTAAACGTCTTATCGAAATTCATATTGGCAAAGAAGGTGGAATAATATTCGTCCGAAACACCGCGATACACATACAAGGTAGACGGGTAATCCAGCGGTTTAGTCTTATTGGAACCATCGAGGTCGGTATAACAATAATGCGTCTCGTTATATTTGTCGTTATTGTTATTATTATACTGCCCGCTGTATTGTGCGGTCAGGCTCAATCCTTTCATAAAATCGATAGTCGCATACACATTCCCTTTCATGAAAGTATTAATAAACTGGCTCTGTCCGTTATACAAATCAGGGAACGGGTTACGGGTATCCACAATCGGCTGCCCGGCTTTGTCGCCCGAAAGATAAAGCGCCTGCGTACCACCGAATGTCTTTCCATCCTGCAAATAAGGCGTGGAAAACGGATGACCGTTTGCCATCATGTAAATAACACGGTTGATACCATCATAAGGGCGGGTCGTAATCTTGCGCATAATACGCGCTCTGCCGCCGATTTTCAGCCAATCGTTTACTTTTGCTTCGGTATTAATAGTCAGGTTGTAGCGTTCCGAGTTCGTGTTTTTAATAATACCATCATTATTGAGGTAGCCTAAAGAAATGTAACTGTGTGATTTTTTGCCACCAATCGTGGCTGATAAGTTGTGTTGGGTAGTGAAGGAGGTGCGGAAAACTTCGTCGAAATAATTTGTACTCGGATATTTATAAGGATCGTTCCCATTGCGGAACGCATCTATTACATCTTGGGGGAAAAGCGGATTGCTGCCGCTATTGGTAAATGCGGAGTTCCATAACTCCATGTATTCCGGGCTATCGGATATAATATCATAACGGCGTCCCAGTTGTTGCATGCCGAAATAGCCTGTGTAATTTACACTGACTTTATCGCCTGAACCTTTCTTTGTTTCTACTAATATAACCCCGTTCGCAGCACGGGAACCGTAAATTGCGGCTGAAGCGGCATCTTTCAACACGGTAATGGAAGCAATATCATTCGGAGCGAGTTCAGCCATACGGCCTTCCACTCCATCAATCAATACCAATGGGTCCGAGTTATTCAATGTACCGTAACCGCGAATACGTATCGTAGCCCCATCCGAACCCGGTGAACCGGAATTCTGGCTTACCCATACACCGGTCGCTTTACCGGACAAAGCCTGAGACGGGTCGGTAATCGGCCTGTTTTCCAGTTCCTGCCCGTACTTTACGGTCGAGACAGAGCCTGTCAGGTTCGCTTTCTTCTGCGTACCATATCCAACGACTACAACTTCGTCCAGTTTCTGTGTGTCTTCCTTTATGGTAATATGAAAGACATTTTTATTGTGGGAAACTTTAACATCCTGCTCCAGGAAACCGATATAAGAAACGATTAAAAGAGCGCCTTCCGATACATTGTCGAGGGTGAATTTCCCATCCACATCCGTAACCGTCCCGTTCGTAGTTCCTTTTACCAAAATATTGGCTCCGATTACAGGGAGCCCGGTGTCATCTATCACCGTACCAGTTATTTGTTTTGATTTTTGTGAGATGACAGGAGTTGCAAGGTTAACTTCCGGGAGAGACACATCCGACGCTTCGGCAGGTGAAGTTCCCCCTAAAAAAGCAACAAAAGTTGCCATAAAAAGCTGTTTCATAGGTTAATATTATTAGAGTTAGCATTAAATCCAAGTTATATATTTTTCACATTCTGTTTCCAAAATACTTTATTATATACCAACGAGAAAATAAAACTACTTAGTCTAAACCCGCATTTTAACACTATAAATTAATAATTTTCCAAACAGCCCCTACAATTATATCGTTTTTGGATTATTTAATCGGAAAGAATTAAAAAAAGACAAAAAAAACGGGAGGCAGCTACCGGCTGTACCTCCCGTTTTCAAATAAACTACATAAAACACTTAAAAGAACAAACTTCCTATATTTTAGAATGCGATACCAAGGCGTACGCCCCAGTTGTTTAAACCATCCACATTATAATTCAGGACACTGCCTTTATTTGTTGCATAGTTGTAATACATAGCAATGTGTGCACCTATTTTCTTATCAGGAGTGAAATACATGTTCATACCGATTTCAGGCGCTACATAAAATCCCCAGTTACGGTCGTACATTTTCAGTACGTTCATGTAAGTAGACATTTCACTGTAACTTGCACCCAACTGCAAACCTACATAGGGCTGGAACTGGTTTTCCGGAGAAACATTATAACGGAATGCCGCACCGAAAGGCAACTGGAAAATAGAATGTTGCTGGTCGGAAGTAACAACCGATGTGCTGCTTACCGGAATCGTCTGGCGGTCGATATACTTATTATTCGTATGATAGGAAATAAACGCACCGACAGAGAAATTAGGAATAACATAATAACCGGCTTCTCCATGGGCACCCCAACCGCTTGTACGGTCGGCAAAACTCTGGCCGAAAGGAGAATTGATTTGCCAGTCGATATTGAAATACATATTCTTTACAACCTGGGCGCCAGCCAGTGATGGAATCGCTAAACAGGCAATAAGTAAAGCGATTAATTTTATTGATTTATTTATCTTTTTCATAAGAACCTAAATTTATAATCAAAACGGATACCCGTTTCTAAATGATTCATTAATTCTCGCTTAATTATTTAACGATGTAAGGGGATTGAACAAATGCCTGTTCGATAGCACGCATAGAAAGCTGGTTGTTTACTTTATCGGAACCAGACAGCAGACCGGTCATATAGGCAGTCCACAAAACAGGAAGTTTTGCATCTGCTGCGGGAATCGGTGTTTGTAAATCTACCATTTCAACCAATAGTGAACCTACGCTATAGCTGTACACAACAGGATATGGATAGTACCATCCGTTCCAGCCACCCCAGTAGTTAGACCACCATCTGTATCCGGGGTATCCCCACCACCAGTAGGAGTTGTCATAATAATTAGTGAAATAATTTACATTTTTCACAAAAGAGACCTGTAAGCCCAGTTCGGCAATCGACTTATCGGTTGTACGGGTATAACCACGTGCCTCCATTGCTTTGACCAGTGTGGATACGATAGGTTGTGCATCTGCTCCGGTCCAAAATTCCGGCTTTTCATTAGTTCCTATTACCATCACACTATCAGGAACATAAAAGGCAGTGAACGAATTAAAATTGGCGTCTTTGTTGTAGTCTGTAAACACAACGAAATCATCGCTTAGTTTTGACATATCCGGATCTTTCTGACAGGATGCCAATAAAAGAACCAGCAAGAAAAATGGAAGAATCTTTTTCATCTCATTCAACGTTTAAAACAGTTTATACTATTATTTGTGCTTATATATAAGTTACTATTTAAACAATATGAACTAAAAAAGGTTTGCTTAGCTTTCCTTACGAATATGTTAATTAACTTGTTTGAAGATTTTGAAACGGGCATAAACAATCGTTAAATGCCGGTAAACCATAAAAAAGCGGTATAAACCCGGCTTCACACCCGATTTATACCGCTTTTATTTTCTCTAAAGTTAGAACTATTACCTCAATGTTCCCTGCTGTGCTTCCTGTATCATCTTCTGGTTGGCAAGAATGATAATTTCCACACGGCGGTTCAATGCACGTCCTTCCGGTGTGCTGTTGCTGGCAACCGGGTCATGAACGCCTTTGCCTTCGTAAAACATACGGTCGCTGCTTATGCCCTGCAACATCAGGTAGTCGTACACGCTTTTGGCACGTTTTTCAGACAAGGTCTGGTTGTAATCCACACTACCCGTGTTATCCGTATAACCGACAATCTTAATATCCGTATCCGGATTTGCTTTCAGGCTGTTGGCAAAATTACGCAGTGCGCTTTTGGATGCATCGCTCAATGTACTCGAATTGGTTGCGAAAAGGATACCGGAATCGAACGTAACCTTCAGAGCCTCGCCGTTGTTGATAGTCTCGACAGTCGTTTCCGGCGGAAGGGTTTCTTCCAGTTCTTTCTTCTGCTTATCCATTTTCTTTCCAATCAAAGCACCTGCCGTACCACCTACAGCCGCACCGATAATAGACCCTAATGCCGTATTACCTGCCAAAGCACCAATACCCGCACCTACGGCAGCACCGCCGCCAACACCTATAGCTGTACCTTTTGCCGTATTATTCCATGTTTTACAACCGCTGAACAAAACAGCCATACAGAGTAACAATACCGATAATAATTTCCAGTTCTTCATTTTCTTTTCTGTTTATAAACTATGTTACAGTTGTATAACAAACAATCAATCGAACATGTTGATGGAATCGCAATACTCCAGCTCTCCCTGCACGATAAATGTGATTGCTTCGGCATCGAATTTACCTACTTCGTCCTTTTCGGCATTCTTTATTACATAGTTCACCAGTTCCTCTTCATCGATATCGATTTCCGCATCGTCACTGGTATTTTCATCCAGGAAACCTTTAGACTCATAGAACTCATAAATCAGGTCTACAATATAATTAATATCGTCGTTGCTGAATTTGCCTTTCAATTCCTGCGGAAGATAATTCTGGATAAATGCTACAGAGTCATCTTCATCGTAAATCAAATCATTCTTATCGCTCATAACACATCTGTTTTATTAGGTTATACAATATCGCAAAGATATAAATATGTTTGGAATTTACCTCCGATAAAGATTTATTCACTCGATTACCACTTGCTGGTCTGCATTTGTGGACAGACGTGCCGTGCGTATCTTCAAACGTCCCTGGCGGTCGGAAGCATCGAAATACCAACCGGCCTTTCCAGCCTTGAAATCGGCGGCTGAAATTGCAGCTACGGATTTACCGCTTACCGTTACCGTCTTAGGTGCTTCGGCACAACGGCTGTCGATTATATACGTACGTTCCATATGGCGTCCTTTGAAATCGCCTTTTGCCTTAGCGATATTCACTGTAACCGTGCCCGGCTTTCCTTCCGGGGCAGAAACGGAAATCAAGGTCTGTGCAAATTCCCCTTTTTCATAATCACGGGTCAGGCAATCGTCTTCATACAGGTTGAAGGAGGTATTGCCGTACGGATAAATTTCGAGGGTAAGTTCATCGGTCGGCTTCTCGCCTACGTAATTCATATCGGGATACATCGGGATGATGGCTCCCTGACGGATAAATACGGGACATATATCCAGTCCTGCATTATATTTATCCAGCCACTTGCCTCCCTCATATTTCTCCCCGGTCCAGTAATCATACCATTCTCCGGCTGGGAAATAGATGTTTTCACGCACATTCCGGCGGGTATAAACAGGTGCGACCATCATCCATTCGCCACTCATAAACTGATATTGGGTAGTCGTATCGCGGGTAACCGGGTCGTTCGGAAATTCCAGAACCATGGCGCGAGCCATAGGAACACCGGTTGTATGCGCTTCGTGACAGTAAGAATATCCGTAGGGATTCAAGCGCATTTTCAGTTTCAGGTAATTACGATTGATGTCGGTATAAGGATGTCCGTAAATCCACGGCTGACGGTCGGCATCCGCCCAACCGCTCATCGTCATAAATATCGGGGTAAAGACTTTCCATTGTAAATCGCGTGTATAGGTCTTTGGCGAACCGCCGAAGATACCGTCCACATCGCTTGTTGCCGCATTCATAGCGGAAAGACCTGCACCGGTAATGGTCGGAATATGGTAACGGATATAATCCCAATTACTTACCTGGTCGCCGCTCCATACGGTAGAGTAACGTTGTGTCCCTGCCCATCCGCAGACAGCCCAGACAAAACCTCTTTCGTTTGTATTATTCTGAATGCCCTCGAATGCGGACTTGCAACCATTTAATGCAAACTCATATCCTTCGCCCACCCAGGCAACATCCAGTTTACAAAGACGTGTCCCGCAAGTACCTACTTCATAGGCTATCTTATCCACACCGTTCTCTGTCCACAATCCGGTATGGAAGCCTCTCTTATGAAGTTCCGAAACGACAGAATCCAGTTTTACATAGCCGCAACCGTAACCGTCGTTCGGAAGAATCCAGCCGCGCGGCATATCGTATTCCACATATTTATCGGCTACCTGCGAGATAACATCCGGAGTGGTTTGTTTCCATCCGGTACGTTGTTCGCCTTTATTATAGCAGTCCGCATCCCCCATCGTAAGCATCCACATAGCGGGCATAAACGGCTTTCCGGTGATATCGGTATAATCATTCAGGATATTCTTCAAAGAAGGGCCGAAGAAATAGAAGGCATCGAAACGGTTTTCGTCGTGTGTCAGATTACTTGTATATCCCAACATCTTGAAACCGTCATCATAGGCTTTTTCTGAAACAGCGGAACTGTTGAAGTCATATTTTCCGGGTGCAAAAGTATTACGGAACACACCGTATCCTTTGGTCGACATATAGAAAGGAGCCGGGTTGGATGACTGGTCTTCATCCCAGCCGGTAACAGCTATGTCGAGCACTTTTCCTTTATGCGAGAAGTTCCCTTGCTGCATGCCACAACCATAGAAGTCTTCATCCGCACTACGGCGCAGGTTCTGGGTTGTTTTCAATCCAAAAGAGATGGGTTCGGCTTCTTCAAACAAGACCGATTTATTGTTTTTGTCGTACATGGCAAAGCGAATCGGATGCTTATAAACACGGACTACACACTGGGGAGTGGAGAATTTATAATACTCCCCGGCATTGCTCATGGATACTTTCGGGTTCTTCACTCCATAATCCACGACAATCGAGTTCGCTGCCGGATTCGTATATTCGCCATCCGGTGCAAGCCAGATACGGAAAATATCATCCCGGTAGAACATGAGTTTTACCTTGGCATATCCAGAAACAAATTCATATTCCGTATTACTGATTTTATTAAATTTCGTCAAGTTGCCCAAATTCATCTTGGCGGCATACAGGTTTGTTTTCAATAGATTATTCTCCACACGCTGGTCTTTTGGGTAATCGATGGCAAATTCTATTTTATAAGAGCCCATTTGGGTAAGGTCTGTTGCCGGGAAAGACACTTCGCGTTCTTCCTGCTTTTCAATCGGCTTCTGCGAAGCATTTACTTCGGCTGTCAGCTTCTGCCCGTTGTTCAGGGAGGCGGTAACCGTAAAGTTTTCATGTATGGCTTTCGCACCGACATTTTTCAGTTTTACCTTCAATACATCTTCCTTCGTAAATGTATTTCCGGCTTCCTTATGGGAGGTAACCCCTTCCAAGGCAAGGTCGTAATCGAACGGTTGGGTAAGTTCAATATCATCCACCATCCAGTACCAGGAGAAGATATCGCGCCAGAAGAAACGCAGGTAAACGGTTTTCTGGTTCGCTGCCACTTCACTGATATTGATTTCTTCATTTATCGGGGCATGCAACAGGGTGGCAGCCGGGATTTTATCGATTACGTTGTACTCTTTCCAGTTAGTACCATCGTTGCTGACACCAACCCACAGACCGGCATGGTTACCGGTAAACCAGTTGTTCCAACGGAACAGGTGCTGGAATTTCAGTATTACATCGTTTTTACCGGAACAATCGATAGCGTTAGTCTGGAAATACCCGTTCGGGTACTCACCACGCTGGTTCCATTTGGTTATTTCCTCACCGGTTACAACACCCGGGCGGTATTGCATATGAAATCCCCGGCTGGTGGAAGCTATAGGAGGCGCTTGTTGCTCGAACTGAAAAGACCCCGGGTAAGGCTGGTCGGTTACGATCCATTGACACTTGCCGGTCTTTGACGAATCGGCGACAGTCCATCCGGCAGGTAATTTGCCTGACGAGAAGTCTTCTTTCCAGAAACTTTGTTGCTGGGCGGATGCCGTTACTGCTGAACCTGCCAGCAATAAAGAAAGAAATAATGTTTTCATTTATAAGAATTTAGATTATTGACGTTGTTTTTGTCATTTGTAGGTACAAAAATAACCTATTTATCGGAGAATTACATTGCCATGCTTAATTTTTTCGGTTTACCCCCCTCTTCATCTACCTGCGCGGATTGTCTCCACTACCCGGAACATAATCGTAACTATGTTCCGGGTAGTGGAAAAGATCTGCGCAGATAGTTTTGACAATCCGCACAGGTAATTTTCGATAGCTCTAAACAGTTATTATTTACTCAAACTATCCAATAATTTATCTACAGCATCAGCTGGAGTAGGTTCACTCCCCAACAACTGCACGAATTTACTGCCGATGATGGCACCGCAGGAATTGGCGGCTGCCGCTTCATAAGTCACTTTGTTGGAAATGCCGAACCCTACAAGGCGCGGGTTTTGAAGGTTCATTCCGTTAATACGGCGGAAATAGGCCTGCTTTTGCTCATCGAAACGCTGTTGCGCCCCGGTGGTAGCGGCACTGGATACCATATAAATAAAACCGGAAGTATGTTCGTCTATCAGGCGGATACGTTCTTCCGAAGTCTCAGGGGTAATAAGCATGATCATTTTCAAACCGTACTGTTCCGCCACTTCCTTATAATCCGCCATATAATCGGCAAAAGGCAGGTCGGGGATAATCATTCCTGCCACGCCAGCTTCCACGCATTGTTTGCAGAATGCTTCAAAGCCGAATTGCATAATCGGGTTCAGGTACCCCATCAGAACAACAGGTATATTTATTTCCGAACGGACAGCTTTCAATTGCTCGAATAACCGTTGTAAGGACATCCCGTTACGTAAGGCTTGTGTCGCAGCCGCCTGTATCACCGGACCGTCTGCCATCGGGTCGGAAAACGGAATACCTACTTCTACCATGTCAATACCTTTATCCTGAAGTGCTTTCAGTACAATAGCCGTATCCTCCAGTTTGGGATATCCGGCAGTAAAGTAAACAGACAAAATGTTGCTTTTCTTTGTTTCAAATAAGTTCGTAATGCGATTCATATTATGATTGTTTTTTATGTCTAATGATTATTTTTTACTTCAAATGGGAAATAAACTCCCGTAACTTTCCAACATCTTTCAATCCCGGTTCTATCTCAAAGCCGCTGTTCAGGTCGATACCGGCAAAGCGGGGATGACTAAAATGACGTACGGCCTCCAGACTTTCCGGTGAAATACCGCCGCTTAGCAGAAAAGGCATATCTCCGTGATAAGCAGAAAGGACTGACCAGTCAAAGCTTTTTCCCGAACCGCCGTAACCACTGCATTTCGTATCGAACAGAAAATAATCGACGCGCCCTTCATAGTCTTTCGTTTTCTCCAAATCTTCCCCGGACGACACGGATATGGCTTTAATCAGTGAGAAACCCCGCTTTTGCAGCGTATGGCAATCCTCCGGCGACTCGTTTCCATGCAATTGCAAATAGTCCAGTCGGTAATCGGAAGCCGTTTCCATCATCTCCCGGATGGTGGCGTTGACAAAAACACCCACTTTAGCAGGTGACGAATCAGTTGACAATTGACAGGTGACAGTTGACAGTTGCTTCGCGTTTGTATTTTCTTCTTTAACTGTCAATTGTCCACTGTCAACTGTCAACTGATTTGTCAATTGCCTTAATGATTTATGGTAGAAGATGAAACCGATCCAATCGATACCCAGTTCGGATACTTCACGGATATTCCGGGGGTCGCGCATGCCGCATACTTTGATTAACATGGCAATTCTCCTATAAATGAGGCAAGCGTTTCGCCCGGTTGCCCGGTTTTCATAAAAGTCTCCCCTATCAAAAAGCCACGGAAACCGGCTTCACGCAGACTGGTGATTGTACCGGTATCAGATATACCGCTTTCAGAGACAAGCAAAGGCGATAAATTTTGCTGCCCGGTATAGGCTTGCAATTTCTCTGCCAACCGGAAAGAATTCGCTACATCGGTATGGAAGGTTCCCAGATTCCGGTTGTTCACTCCCAACATATCGATGAAAGGATTCAGGTGCTCTAATTCCTCCTCGCTATGTATTTCGAGCAGGACTTCCATGCTTAACGTATGTGCCAACTCTGCCAGTTCCAGACATTTATCTGAGGTCAGACAGGCTGCAATCAGCAAAACGGCATCAGCTCCCATTACACGGGCCTGATATAATTGGTATTCATCTATAATAAAGTCTTTACGGAGCAAAGGAAGGTTTACCATCGAACGGGCACGGCATAAGTCGCTTAACGAACCTCCGAAGAAATCGGTATCGGTCAGGATAGAACATGCAGAGGCGCCATTCTTTTCATATACAGGTACCACCTCATCGATAACGGCACCGGGATGCAACCATCCTTTTGAGGGGCTTTTGCGTTTAAACTCGGCGATAATGCCGGAGGGAGACGAAGCAAGCGAAGCCCGCATGGAATGAGTGGCACGTTCTAAACGATCGCCTCCCAATCCCAATAAAGTTTGAAGTTTGACAGCTTGTTTCTGCCGCTCTACCTCTTTTCGCTTATTGGCAACTATATCTTGTAGAATATCTTTCATACTCGCAACTTAGCTATTCAATTCCAAAAACTTCCTGAATGTTTCCAAGGCCTTTCCGCTCTCTAAAGAAAGACGGGCTTCTTCCAGGCATTCGCCTATTTTCTTATCCGGGCATATCACCTGGATGGCAAAAGCGGAATTGGCAATCACACAATTCTTCTGTGCATCCGTAGCACGGTTATTCAGGACATTGTCAAATATACGTGCAGCCTCGGCAACGGTTTCACCGCCATCGAGTTCTTTTTCCGTTACACGGGAGAACCCGAGCATTTCGGGCGTATACAACTTCTCTTTATCCGGCATGGAGACCTTAAAGTCCGATGTCAACGAAATTTCATCAAACCCGTCGAGGCTATGGACGATAGCAAAGCGAGTCCCGTTTGCCTGATAGGTATAACTGTAAAGGCGTAAAAGCGGCAAATTATATACACCCAACAACTGATAGGCAGGCATAACCGGATTTACAAGCGGTCCGAGCATATTGAAAAAACTCCGGACACCTAAACTCTTACGTACCGGGGCAACGGCTTTCAAGGCCGGATTAAACAAAGGCGCGTGCAGATAGGCCAGATTGCAGGTATCCATAGAACGCTTCAACCGGTCGAGACTGTTTGTAAACTTCACACCGTGTTGCTCCATCACATTACTGGCTCCGCTTACGGAAGTAGCACCATAGTTACCATGTTTCACGACATGATAACCGGCCCCTGCAACAACAAAGCAAGATGTGGTACTGATATTAAACGTATTCTTGCCATCCCCGCCTGTCCCGACAATATCAATCGGTTTATATTCGGACAGGTCTACCGGGACGTGCATTTCCAAAAGTGCTTCTCTAAAACCGGTCAACTCCTCTACGGAGATACTGCGCATCAGGAATACAGTAATCAGACTGGCTATTTGCGAGTCGTTGTATTTGCCTTCCGCCATATTTTGAAGTATCCGGCGAGCCTCGTCCCGTCCTAAATACTGGTGCTCAAACAGGCGATATAATATTTCTTTCATTTTCTTTAGCTATTAATTTTAGTACTTCGATTCAACAACAGACTTAGCCGCGTATCCAGTTCTCCAAAATAATCTTCCCTTTTGGAGTAAGGACCGATTCGGGATGGAACTGTATGCCTTTTACATCATATTCACGGTGGCGGAGTGCCATGATCTGTCCCTCTTCCGTATCCTCTGCAGTGATTTCAAGACATTCCGGGAAGTTCTCCTTAGACACAACCCATGAATGATAACGCCCGGCACGGAACCCTGGTTCAAGACCGGCAAATAATGAATCGGATGCCTTGAGACGGATATCCGAACAGACTCCGTGATGAACTTCCGTCAGGTTGATAAGTCCTGCCCCGAATGCCTGCCCGATAGCCTGTTCACCCAGACAAACGCCTAATATGCTTTTTGTCGGTGCATAACGTTGTATTAAAGGGAGCAAAATGCCGGCCTCTTCAGGTATGCCGGGACCCGGCGAAAGCAATATCTTATCAAAACGGTCTACTTCATCCAATGAGATTTTATCATTACGGTGCACTTCGACATCGGCACCCAGTTCCTTCAGGATATGTAACAAATTGTAAGTGAAGGAGTCATAATTATCGAATAATAATACGTTCATACGTCTTTTCTGTTTTTAGTTGGTCTGCATTTAATTTTTCAGTTTCTCGGCAAGGTCAATCGCTTTCTTCAAAGCACCCAGTTTGTTGTTTACCTCCTGCAATTCGCGCTCGTCATTGCTTCTTGCCACAATTCCTGCTCCAGCCTGATAGTATAGGACATTACCACGGCTAACGAATGTACGGATAGTGATTGCCTGGTTCAAATCTCCGTCGAAACCGATAAAGCCGATACATCCTCCGTATGCGCCACGGTTATGTTTCTCTATATCTGTAATCAATTGCATGGCACGCACTTTCGGAGCACCGCTCAGAGTTCCTGCCGGGAAGGTATCGATATAAGTCTTTATGGGATTACTCCCGGGATTGATTTCACCGCTTACGCGGGATACAAGGTGGATAACGTGGCTGTAGTATTGTACTTCTTTATAAAAATCGACCTGTACATGGTAGGCATTACGGCTAAGGTCGTTGCGCGCCAAATCGACCAGCATGACGTGTTCGGCATTCTCTTTCGGGTCGGCAAGCAATGCTTCGGTCCTTTGTTTGTCTAAAGCAACATCTCCGGTACGGAAAGCTGTACCGGCTATAGGGTCTATGCTTGCATGCCTATTGGTAACTTTGCAGTGTGTCTCAGGTGAAGAACCAAAGATACGGAAACCGCCAAAGTCAAAATAAAACAGATAGGGTGACGGATTGATGCTGCGTAAAGCGCGATACACTTTAAAGTCGTCGCCCTGGAACGGCTGCTCGAAACGGCGGCTTAACACAATCTGGAATACATCCCCGCGCATGCAATGGCGGATTCCTTCGCGAACGGAAGCCCTGTATTCTTCATCCGTAATAGGAGATGTCTCCGGTCCGGATACCTGAAAATTGTAAGACGCATAATTCCGGTTCTCTATAAGTGACTCCATTTCCTGTAGATTGGACGATTCGCCGGGTTGCAATAGCTCAATCAAGGTTAGTTCGTTTTTAAAATGATTGAATACGAGGAGATACTTATATAATATGTATAACATATCAGGTGCATCATTTTCCTCGTGGTGTGCCTCCATAACAGGTATATGCTCGAAGTAACGGACAGCATCGAAAGCGGTATAGCCGAATAAACCGCATGCTTTCTTATCAGCCCCTTCAATATTGAAACGTGAAAGGAAGGCATTCATGGCTTCCGCCACATTATATTGCTCTGTCAGGGAAGTGACTTCCTTTGCCCCGTCAGGATATTGGGCCGTACATTCGCCATTATTGATACCGATACTTGCCAACGGACAGAGGGCTATATAAGAAAGACTGTTTTCATTTCCATGGAAATCGGAGCTTTCCAATAAGGCTGACTCCGGATAAATATCCCGTACCTTCAAATAGATACTTACAGGGGTGTGAAGGTCGCCGAGAACCTTTTTGCTTATTGTCTTAAATGAATAGTTCATATCCGGTCTATTATTTGTTTTTGTAATTAATATAAGTATCCATGTCTTTATCGCCACGTCCGGAGACGGTAAGTACCACCACATCTTCCGGTTTAAAATTCACTTTCGACAAGGCTCCCAAGGCATGCGAACTTTCCAGTGCAGGGATTATTCCTTCCAGACGGGTCAGTTCAAATGCGGCATCCAGGGCTTCATCGTCATCCACAGCAAGGATCGTGGCACGATGGCTCACCGAAAGATTTGCATGAATCGGACCGATTCCCGGATAATCCAAGCCAGCCGAAACGGAATAAGGTTCCTCTATTTGTCCATCTTCATCCTGCATAACCAAAGTACGGGAGCCGTGGATAATACCTTTCTTGCCTAACTGTATGGTAGCGGCACTCATCCCGGAGTGAATACCTTTGCCGCCGGCTTCGGCAAGCACGAGTTTTACACGCTCGTCGTCTATGTAATGATAAATTGTTCCGGCAGCATTGCTACCTCCGCCTACACAGGCTATCAGATAATCGGGATAATCGCGTCCCTCCTGCTCTTTCAATTGCTTCTTTATTTCTTCACTGATAACAGATTGCAGACGTGCTACCATATCGGGATAAGGATGAGGCCCCACCGTCGAACCAATGATATAGTAGGTATCGGACGGATGACAACACCAGTCGCGGATTGCTTCATTCGTAGCATCCTTCAATGTCATATTTCCGGAGGTAACAGGTACGACTGTCGCTCCAAGCATCTCCATTTTCTGGACATTGGCATGCTGGCGTTCCACATCCGTTTTGCCCATGTAAACAATACATTCCATATTCATCAGGGCACAAACGGTAGCTGTAGCGACCCCATGCTGTCCGGCGCCAGTCTCTGCGATAATACGCTTCTTTCCCATACGGCGTGCCAGCAGGATTTGTCCGATCGTGTTATTGATTTTATGGGCACCGGTATGGTTCAGGTCTTCCCGTTTCAGATAAATCTTGCAACCATACTTCTCGCTCAGTCGTTTAGCCAGATAGAGAGGTGAAGGGCGACCTACATAGTCACGAAGTAATTGCTCATACTCTGCCTTAAAACTTTCGCTTTCCAGTACTTCCAGATAGGCTTTCTGTAAGTCTTCCACACACTGGTGAAGTATTTCAGGTACATAAGCACCCCCGAATTCACCATAATAACCGTTTTTGTCTACTAAATACGTTTTCATTTTATCTATTCTTGTTTGTTTTTCCGCAATAAAAAAAGGCCTGCCGCAAGTGCGACAGACCTTTTACTATATTTTCATTTATTATATACACACAGGACTGCTTTCCCTACGACCTTTTGAGTTGTAAGAAGCGCCACCAATATGTATTTACTATAAATGTTCTCATCACTGTTTTTGTTATTACGTCGGCAAATATAGATATTCTCTCACTATTTGCAAATAAAAACGGTATTTTTTTATAAGAATTTTGTATCCTGCTGATTATTTCCCTACGTTATTGTAAGGTACTGTCCAGCTCTTGTTTAAAAATTCACTCGGACCATAGATATTAAAATCTTTCTTGTATGTGCTTGAATTTTTAAATGCACCTAATCCTAAATCAACATATCCGGCAACATATGCTGAAGCTTTAAGAGATATGCCTAATTCGCCCTTACCATTGTCGGCCGGAGTTTTAACATATGCATTTACATCAGCTGTAGCATAGCTATCCAATTCTGTTTCGCCTAATACAAATCCAAGCAAATTTAATTTCACACTTGGAACAATACCAATTCTGCTCTGAACCTGAAGAGGAGAGCTAACTCCGGATACTTCAAATTTAAATTCAGGTTTTGCTGATGCAACCTTGCTCCAGCTGCCAGTATAATATGCACCGGCTTTGAATTCAGTGTTCATTCCTAAATCGATATTCAAATCAGCAGAAGCATTTGCTTTCACATAACCGCTAAATTTAACGCTTGGAGTAAACTCAACAACCATAGGAATACCTGCGATTTTATAAACAGCCCAATACTTTTCTGTGTTGATAGTAGTTTTGAACTCTTTATTATAATCGTATTCTTTATCCAGATTATATTTAACATTCACCGGAGCATTTGCATTGATATAACCTTGCATAGACACTTCAAACTTTTTAAGTTTAAACCAGCTTATCTGTACATTTAGTATAGTGGTAATTTTAGATTTTACCAAACCGTTAGTTACTGAAATTGCAGATTGTTTGTCTTTACTCAAAGGAATTGAGAAGTTAAAAGGATACTCGAATGAATTATCCCAAGATGCACGTGTTGCAGGTGTGTTGTTATAGATTACATCTTCACCGTTTTCATTCTGACCGATAATTCTAACAGGATATACAATACCACCTGTATGTGAGGCACTTTTTGTTTCTGAACCGTTTTCTCCTAATTGATTCAAACTCAAATCCACGTCAAGGCTTTCAAATAATGAAGCAATTGACTCTTGTTCAATTACTACTACGTAAGAGTTACCTTCTTCTTTGATTGAAAGAATTTTACCGATAAGAGCATCTTTAGGTGATGTAAAAGCTGTAATAGTGTTGCCTACCTTAAAGTTTGCAGCTTCTGCACTGTTTTCAACGATACTTTTGTTAATAACTAAATTTGATTGATTACCATTTGATGAAGAAACGGTTAATTTGGAATAGTCTGCATGGTCATCACCTTGCAAAGAAATAACAGCTTCCGATTTTACTTTTGCTTCAGAGTTACTGTCTTGATTAAGGTCGTGAGACTTCTCACACCCGGTTACCAATAGAATGGTAGCCACTGAGATAATAAATGTTCTCATTGTTTAACGTTGTTAGGATTAATAATTATGTCTGTTAATTAACAGAACAGGGTTATTTTTTATATAATAAATTTCTAATTCACCTTACAAATAGTTTACGAGTGCAAAGGTCTATAAAAGAAATTTGACATGCAATAAATTAAAGTTAAAAATATCACATAATGAAAGATTTAACTATTCAAGAAGCTTTAATCATTCACCGTTATTTCTCCTATTAATGAACAGCCCATGTGTTCCTTGACCTGCATAGAATTCATACCGCTTCCAAACAAAAACATCAGTTTGGTCAAAGCACATTCGGTCGTACTGTCGTATCCGCTTATTACACCGGCATCCAACAGCCAACGCCCTGTTTCATACCGATGCATTTCAACGCTTCCGGCACGACATTGGGTTATATTTACTATGACAATATCACGTTCTACCGCATTTTTTAAAATATTAAGAAACCATTCGTCACCCGGAGCATTCCCACTTCCAAAAGTTTCCATTACCACTCCTTTCAGGCCGGGAATGTTCAAAATACTTTCCACTACTTGCGGCGGAATACCTGGGAAAATTTTCAAGATCGCAATATTGCGGTCGAGTTGATAATGAGGTTTTAAAGGTTTACGGGCTACCGGATGGTAAATCTGTGTATTATCATACCGGATTGAAATACCCGCATGAGCCAAAGATGGATAATTATAGGAATGAAATGCATTAAAATTATCCGCACTGGTTTTACAGGTTCGGTTTCCTCTTAACAAATCATTTTCAAAAAAAATACAAACTTCCGGTACTACCGGCATACCATTTTCACGGGCTGCAGCGATCTCTATAGCCGTTATCAAATTCTCCTTGCCATCCGTGCGAAGCATACCTATGGGTAATTGGGAACCGGTAAGGATAACAGGCTTATCCAGATTTTCAAGCATAAAACTCAGGGCTGAAGCCGTAAATGCCATCGTATCCGTTCCATGCAATACGACAAAACCATCATAATGATGATAATTATCTGCAATCACCCGGACGATATCCGTCCATGACTCCGGTCCCATCGACGAAGAATCCAGTGGCGGGTCAAACTGTATGGAATCTATCGTATGTCCCAACTCCTTTAATTCAGGAACATGTTCTTCCAAATGTTGGAAATTAAAAGCTTCCAATGCTCCTGTTTCCTTGTTTTCTATCATACCGATAGTTCCACCTGTATATATCAATAAAATTGATGTCTTTGTATTAGGATGATTCATGTCGCCATCTACGGTTTATATTTCTTGCAAATATAAGAAAATATCATTTTGAAATAAAATATATCAAGAATTAAATAACATAACATCAAAAATCAATTCATACAGGGTATACACAGAGCGCATAAATATCATTTTGTCAACAAGCACCTTGTTATACATCTTAATAAAGCAAATAGATTTGCACAAAAAATCCTTCGGACAAATCATTCGACTATATCCGAAGGATTTTAAATTTGGCTCCAGTGTAATATTATTAAAGCTTCTATAAAAGACTCTTGTTATCTTCTGGGTTTTATATCCAACTTTACCGGATGGATCATATTTTCCGGGCTCAATATAGTATCCAGTTCTTCCTTTGTCAGAATGCCATGATCTAATACAAGCTGGTATACGCTTTTGCCTGTTTCCAGTGCTTCCTTGGCTATTTTAGTGGAATTCTTATAACCAATTACAGGATTCAGGGCTGTTACGACTCCAATGCTATGGTGAACTTCTTCAATACAGTGATCCACATTTGCCACGATACCTTCCACACAAAGCGTACGCAAAGTCTCGAAGCCATTCATCAACAATTCTGCCGATTCAAAACAGCACTGGGCCATCACCGGTTCCATCGCATTTAATTCCATTTGGGCAGCTTCGCCGGCCATCGTTACACACAGTTCATTTCCGATTACTTTATATGCTATCTGGTTCATGACTTCAGGTATAACCGGATTTACTTTACCCGGCATAATAGAAGAACCAGGCTGCATGGCTGGCAAATTAAATTCTCCCAATCCGCAACGCGGACCGCTTGCCAATAAACGCAAGTCATTACATATCTTATTCATTTTTACTGATACCCGTTTCATCGCAGAAGCATATCCTACCAGACAAGAGGTATCGGAAGTGGCTCCAACCAAATCGGCTGCCAATTTAATATCCCAACCGGTTATTTCACGCAATGCACTGATACACTTCTCTGCATATCCGGGCTCTGCACAAATACCGGTACCGATGGCAGTGGCTCCCATATTGACAGTCAGAAAATCTTCGGCAGCATGGTTCAGGTGAGCTATTTCATCCTGCAAGATACTGGCAAAACCGTTGAAAGTCTGTCCCAATGTCATTGGTACGGCATCTTCCAGCTGCGTACGTCCCATTTTAATAATATGTGCAAATTCCTTTCCTTTTTTGCGGAAAGAAGCGATTAGCGCTTCCAGATACGGAAGCAAATGAAAATGGGTGGCATACATTCCCAAATGGATAGCTGTAGGGTAAGCATCATTGGTTGATTGCGAACAGTTCACATGATCGTTTGGCGAACAATAGATATATTCCCCGCGTTGATGTCCCATAATTTCAAGCGCCCGGTTCGCTATTACTTCATTGGCATTCATATTGGTAGTAGTACCGGCACCTCCCTGGATCATATCCACAGGGAATTGGTCATGATGCTGTCCGTCCAGAATTTCCCGGCAAGCCTGCATGATTGCTTTATACTGCTCGGCTGTCAGCAATCCTAAAGAATAATTCGCTTCGGCAGCAGCCATTTTTGTAATGGCAAGGCCGTTAATAAATAATGGATATTCATTCAGATGGAATTTACTGATAGAGAAGTTTTCAATTCCTCTTAATGTTTGCACACCATATAAAGCCTCTTCAGGTACTTCGCGAGCACCTATCAAATCACTTTCGGTACGAGTTTTTCCTGTAATTTTAGATTCCATATCGTTTCTTGTTTTAAAATGTTTTTATTCTTGTTTTGTGCGAATACATACGAACATATATTATATCCGGCAACTTTATCTCTTATTTATGGGCACGAAGATATATACTAACATTTTGAAATCAAAATATATTATCAGTTATTTATTTTACGCCAAACAAAGTCCAATAAATCATATATAAAACAGTTTTTGCTGACATTTTGTTAACAAACACGCTATCCTATAATATCAGTCATCCATGTCCGTTTCTTCACCATACATTTTAGAATCCACACGATTATTTGTATCTTTGCTCTATCAACCAACAAGGCATATACATGTATTTCAAAGATATCATAGGTCAGGAAGACATAAAAAAACGACTTATACAATCAGCACAAACCGGTGTTGTTCCGCACGCCCAGCTTTTCACGGAGCAGGGAGGTGCAGGCGCATTTCCGTTGGCTTTGGCTTACGCCCGCTACCTGAATTGTACAAACCGTACGGAAACAGACTCATGCGGTCATTGTCCTTCTTGTTTGAAATACGATGAACTGGCACATCCGGACTTGCATTTCGTATTCCCGATTGTTGCCAAAAAAGAAAAGAAAAAAGAGGTTTGCGATGATTACCTTACGGAATGGAGAAGTTTTCTGAAAGAACGTCCTTATTTTGATATAGACGGATGGCTGGATTATATGGAAGCCGGCAATTCACAAGCATTGATTTATTCGAAAGAGAGCGATGAAATCATCCGTAAACTCAGTCTCAAAATATACGAGGCTACATACCGCGTTCTATTAATCTGGCTACCGGAAAAGCTTCACCCCACCTGTGCCAACAAATTACTGAAAATAATAGAAGAACCGCCTCAGAATACCGTCATTTTGATGGTATCCGAAACACCCGACCAAATATTGGGTACAATCTTGTCGCGTGCCCAACGTATCAATGTACGGGGAATCCATCCGGAAGCCATTGCCGCCTCCATGGTTTCGCAATTCGGTTTGGCGCCGGAAGATGCCAAACACATTGCTCATCTGGCTAATGGGAACTACCTGAAGGCTATTGAAGCAATCAGCCTGGGAGAAGAAAACAAATTCTTCCTCGAACAATTTAAAGGGATGATGCGAAATTCCTGGGCACGTAATGTAAAAGGGATGAAAGGGATGGCAGACCTGCTTGCCGGTATCGGGCGCGAGCGGCAAAAGAATTTCCTATCCTATTGCCAGCATCTGATACGTGAAAACTTTATGTACCGTTTCCAATCCCCGGAACTGAATTACATGAACCTGGACGAAGCGGGTTTCTCCGTAAAATTTGCCCCTTTTATCAATGAGCGGAATGTTTTTGATATTATGGAAGAACTGGCAAAAGCGGAACAACAGATCGGACAGAATGTAAATGCAAAAATGATTTTCTTTGATTTATCATTACGGCTTACGGTCCTAATCAAACGATAATATTACAGTTTTTTATTTCGCCAGTTCCCTTTCCACATATAAAAGACTGAAGTTAAAATCATCAGATTATATACATGTTCGGTAGTCCAGCAAACTGCCACGTCCGCCTTTACAACGATACCGATCCAATACGCGTATAATACATATACAAAAATACTACCCATATCGATAAGCAGTGCAGTCTTTGTATTTCCCGTACCTGATACGCTAAAGAATATAATAAACGCCGGCACTGCTATCAGGTAGGAAGACAACATCACCCAGAGGGAGTCCACCGATGCAGCAATCAAATCCTGATTATCCGTATAAATACGTAAAACCAATTCCGGAAACAATGCAATCAAAAGGCCTAAAGGCAAGACAAAATAATAACAAATCCGTATTGTACGTTTGCACAAGCCAAGCACATCATCTGCCTGCCCTGCTCCTATCAGGTTACTCACCATCGAACTGGTAGTCGATGCAAAAGCATTCACAAACATAAACAGAAATGAAGAAATACTCCGTACCACATTGGTTATGGCCAACGGACGTTCGCCATGCCGTTCCATTACAATAAAGAAAATGAACCATCCGAGGAAAGCAATTCCATGTTGTACCATTATCCAAAGGGAGATATTCAGGATTTGCTTCAGTATCCGGTAATTGATACCCGCCCATTCGAAAAGGCCATATTTTTTATAATCAATCTTCTTATAGGTATAAATGATAAAGAAGAGAACGGACACTCCTTCGGATATTGAAGATGCGATAGCAGCTCCGGCTATTCCCAACGCAGGGAAACCCAATTTACCGAAAATAAGGATATAGTTCAACACGACATTTGTCAATACCATCACGATGGAGTTGGCTGTCAATATCTTCGTCTTCGTTATACCTACATAAAAAGCACGGAACATTACAGCTATAAAAGAGAAAAAGAAACCATAAACCCTCCAGTCTATATATTTCAATGTAGCCTCATAGACTGCATCCGAACTGATTAATTTCTTCAGGAATAAAGGCGAAAATAAGTGAGATGCCGTAAACAACAATGCAGCCAATAAAAAAAGGAAGAGTGTTCCTTGCATAAAGACCGAACCGATCTGCTTATACTCCTGGGCTCCGTTCCGGCGTGCTATCAGAACCTGCGCCCCGATACTGAAACCGAAGCCCAACATATAGATAACCAAATAATAAACGCCGGCAAGGGCGGAAGCTCCTAATTCGACTTCACCGACACGTCCCAGATAGGCAGTATCCGTTAATCCAATCAGATGCTCCATCATAAGGCTCATCAATACCGGAAATGTAATATGAAGAATCTGTTTGTTTGTAAATTGCATGTGGATCCAGTTGACAGTTGACAATTGACTGTTGACAATTATTTTGCTGCGAAGGTACTAATAAATGCAGAATGAAAACAAGACGGATAAAATAAAAAAACCGCCCTATTCTCACGAACAAGACGGATAACCTAATCTAACTTAATTCTAATACCATGAAAAACACTATATCTTAATAACAGTACCGGAAGCAAAAAGTTCGATAGTCCGGTCTATTTTTATTTCTTCTACGAAAGAAAAATCATGCGAAATCAACAAAACGGTACCTTTATAATCCTGAATTGTTGTTGTTATAATTTCAACACTTTGTATATCCAAATTGTTCGTCGGCTCATCCAAAATAAATATATCCGGGGTATTATTTCCTACCATCAGGCAACAGAACAATAAACGTATTTTCTCTCCCCCACTCAGACAAGAACAGGATTTATCCCAGGTCCCATAGGGAAAAAGAAAACGGTTCAGGATTGTTTTCAGTTCATGCTCCGGTTTATGGGCAGTGTTAAATTGTTCCAACTGTTCAAAAACGGTCAAGGTTCCATCAATCAACGAACATTCCTGATCGATATAAACGGATGTAAAACCGGCCCGTACAATATGGCCTTCTACAGGTTCCAAGCTGCCTAAAAGCAATTTCACCAAAGTGGTTTTACCACTGCCGTTGCCCCCGCTTATACGGATACGGTCGCCACTCCGGATCTGAAAACTCAAAGGCTCGTTCCACAGGCAGGAAGAAGCGTAACCAAAATTAATCCGGTCTGCCGTAACCAGAATCTTGCCCACATGGAGATTAGGCGAATTAAAATCGGTCTGCAATTCCCTGCCGTCAGGAATATTTTTACGGATATCATTTATCGAAGCCAACAGGGCAGCCTGTTTATCCTCATGTATTTCTTTCAGCTTATCCGTACTTCTTTCCGATTTACTTTTTAATGAATTCAACATAATACGGGGCAACCCTTTTTTAATGTTCGCCTTTTCACCACGGACATTTGCCTTATCCTTACGTTCCAATGCTTCCCGGGCTGTTTTACGAGCCAAACGGTAAGCCTTCTCTTTTTCATCCAACTGGTTTTGCAAGGCTTGCAAGGCTATTTCCTTTTGTTCCTTGTAAAAATCATAATTACCACCATACAAGGTTACCGTATTTCTCTCCAACTCACAAATGGCTGGCAACAGACTCAGCAAAGTCCTGTCATGGCTTACAACTAACAGGGTGGCACGCCCGGTCTGCACCAGACGATACAATTTTTGCCTGCCTGACACATCCAAATGGTTGGTAGGTTCATCCATCAGAATAATTTCCGGAGAGTGAACCTGGATACCGGATAAAAAAACCTTTGTCTTTTCACCGCCACTTAGCATGGACATCGGCTGGTCGAGCCTCAAATAAGGCAAATCCCAAAAAGCCAGAGCCGACAAGCAACGTTCTTCTATATCCCAGTCGTCGTTCAGGATAGAAAAATTATCCGTGGTTGCTTCTCCGTTCAGGATGGCATGCAATGCTTTCAGTTTAGGAGCAACCCGAAGGGCTTCAGCTACTGTCAGGTTATCATACTGCCCGAAATGTTGCGGCACATAATAAGGTTGCGAGGAACAAACCACATCACCGGACGAAGGATTCAACTCGCCTGCAATAATACGCAGCAAAGTGGATTTACCGGTTCCATTATTACCGATTAACGCAACTCTGTCTCCTTTATTTACAATCAGATTTATATGCTGGAACAGTGGTTCTTTATCGGCATGAACATAGCATAATTGATGTACAGATATGCACATAACTTTCTCAAAAATTAAAATGTTAAAACTAAAAAGGGAAATTCACATAGTGCCGGAGATAGCACAAAGCCGGTTAAGGTTATACCAAATATCGCCCCCGGAAAGATTAGGAAGCGTTCTTATTCATATTTTTGGTACCGGCTTACTTAGATATTTTCATCGGAGTATTTATAAAATTATACCGCAAAGGTAAAATATAAAAATGAGAATCAGAACAGAATACAGAAAAAAATGTAAATCAGGAAGGAATGTGGCATTTATAGTATGTTATTAGCCTGATTGCAAAACATAGGTGTTTTGAATCCAAAGCATATATGTTTTGAATTTAAAGCATATATGTTTTGAATTTAAAACTAACTTTGTAAACGAATTAATTTGCCTATCGAATATGGAAAACCTGAATGCCGTATTTATAGAACAGGGCATATCACAAGGAGAACGACTTATTAAACTAAACCAAATTGCCATTCATCAGATGAGTGTCTTGGAAAGCGACATCAATGATGACAGAAAGTTGTTGAAATAGTTCTCCAATCGTAAATTTCAATGTTGCATGAAACAGCAAAAACGACATAGTAAAGCAGAAAAAGGTCAATCCAAGAATTTGCCTTGGTGGATTATCCTACCTGCACTGGGTTTCTGTCTTTTGGCACTCGAAATAGGAAACAACACACTGGTAAGTTACAACCGTTGGTACATACCATTTGCGATAATCGGTCTTGCAATAGGTGTCGTCCGTTTGATCCGGGACAAGGACATTGTTTGGAATTGGAAAGAGTACCTCGGGGGTATATTCTATGCGTTCATACATTCGGTGATGGCAATGCTGATAGCAACAGCTATCTTCAGCATAATATTTTTGCTCAACTTCTACCTGCCAACGAATCACCCTGATTATGAAGAAACAGTAACGGTAATCAACAAAGTACGTTATGGTGGTAAAAGAATAAATTACCACCGCTATACAATAATCTTCCACTTTAAAAGCGAAAACTTCAAAGACAAAAGTATAGGAGTAGGCAAAACCACCTACGACCAAGCCAATCCGGGTGACACCTACATCTTCACTCTTCAAAACGGCTTCTTCAACATCCCCGTCATAAAAGATAAAGCGAAACAATAGAAAGGATATAAGCAATGAAAACGAATGTACAACTTAAGGGTCTCTTAATGCTCTGTGTGGTAATAGGGATTATAATAGTGTATGTCCATTTCCAGCACAGTAAGATTGGTACTGTCTTGTTAATCGCATCGGTAGTATTGTCTTTCATTGCAGCATACTACATTGGCGACAACACCAACGACAAGCAGTTCGAAAAGATAATGAAGAAAGTGGGTGGCGATAATCTTTTTTATATCGTTGACGGAAGTGCAGCTGTTGAAGTGGAGTCTCTAAACATTTACTACAGATTGAAGAGAAATAAATATGATAAGATTCTTGAACTAAGCAATAATGTAGAAATTTCAGTCTCTTGCGCTCTGCCAATATGCACATCCACAAAAGAAGCCTTCAATAATATCAAAAATGATTTGACTGCGAGCTTGATAGAAGATATTGCGAAATGTGTAAAATTCAAGTACAAACACTATTTTTTCAGTGTTGATATTGAATTGCAACCAGCAAAATTTTCCGTTCCCGCCATACGGCAGATTCAGCAATCGTTGGTTTCAGTTCTGATAAACAAATATCATCTTAATACAATCAAACAATACTTTAAAGTCAATGAAGATAATAACCGGATTTTTTACTGGGAATTTATTGGCAATGACGCTGTTCGATGTGTTAGCTATAATGCTGAAAATGATGTTTGGGATTGCGACAACGAAGATGTAAGTTGCGACTTGTCTGATGATATAGGTAAAGCAACCATTATTACCGAAAAAGAGTTTGAAACTGTCTATGAACAGGTTGAAAATATGAAAACCGCAGAATAGTGTTCATTCTCTCATTTATACGAAAGCAAAATTAAATCTATATGAGCCAGGCAAAGATTAAATACCACTTTGCCCATAAGAACACTATTCCTGACTGTAATCCCGAAATATATCTGCACAAACTTGCAAAACTCAAAATCAAAGAAAAATTCGATTCTGGACTTCCGTTTGAAATAAGTTTCTGTCAGACTTTCAGAATTCACTTCGGTTTATCTCAGACAAACAGTACCAATACGCTCATCGCCCCATGCGCCCCGAATACCAAAGCCTGCTCGATATCGGCTGTTTTGGAGGGACCGGACACGAAGAAACTGAAACCGTAATCGGCATGTTCCGTTTTATGGTAGGCTTCGTGCATATTATTTACAATCTCCTCTTTGGGAACCAGTATCACCAGGTTGGTGGAGATAAAATAAAGCGCTTTATGCTTCACTTGCTGGGTAATCCAGACGGCGCCGTTTTCTGCTACGGCAAACTCGCCTTTTACAATGGCAAGGTCGGTATCGTTCAAATCCCTCGGATCGTCCAAATCGTCCGGATTGAAAGTGGCACAGGTAATATCCGGCAGGTTGGAGGCTATGCGTTCGGCTTCCGGGAAATGGCGGCGGATTACTTCATTTATATCCTCTTCCGGTTGAAGGAAAAGGGCTGTACCTCCGGCTGCTTTCAGGGATTCGGCAAACTGTGCTGCCTTGTCCGGGTAACTGATGGCATCCAGTGTGACGGATGGCTTTTCGTAGCGATTGCCGGTGTGTGTACGGATGGCTAATAAGATTTCGTTTTTTGAGTCCATATCGGTTGGGGCGAGGTCTGCTCGCCCTTTATTATATTATACTGGGACGAGGTCCGCTCGCCCTTTATTATTTCGCGGGGGAAAAGGGCGAGCGGACCTCGCCCTTACGAGACTATGTCGTACCCTTATAGTTTCTTATTTTTCCACATTTCGTTGAAGGATTCTTTGGCAAAGGCCGGCATTTCGCGTCCTTTTCCCCAGACATTCAAACAATTGTATATCATGAAACGGGGCATCTTGTTTACCAATGGGGCAAACTTGAGTGCGGTATTGAACAGAGCCGGACGTTCCATAAGGAACTTCATGCCGCCGGACATTAACTTCTTCTCCGTACTGGCTTTTCCTACCTCATCCAAGTCCTGACGCCAGCGGTAAATCTGTTCGCCCAGGTCTATCTTGACCGGACAGACATCGGAACACGACAGGCACAACGAACAGGCGGATACATTATCCGAATATTTCACAGGGTCTTTCAGCATCGACAAATTAATGCCGATAGGACCGGGTATGAAATAGGTATAGGAATATCCCCCGCTCCGGCGGTATACCGGGCAGGTGTCCATACATTCCCCGCAACGGATACAGTTCAGGGTACGGATATGGTCCGGGCGGGACAAGATATTGCTACGTCCGTTATCCACGATAATAATATGGAATTCCCCTCCTTCTTTCGGTTTGCGGTAATGGGAGGTATAAGAGGTGATGGGTTGCCCTGTGCCCGAACGTGCCAGCAGGCGAGTAAATACGCCCAATGCTTCGAGGTCGGGTACAATCTTTTCCATTCCCATAACGGCTATATGCACTTTCGGGAAAGAGGTTCCCATATCGGCATTCCCTTCATTGGTGCACACCACAATCTCGCCGGTCGAAGCAACGGCAAAGTTTACACCCGTCATGGCTACATCGGCATGAAGGAACTTCTCACGCATATTCTTGCGGACTTCGTGGGTAAGGTATGTCGGGTCTGAATTGCCTTTCTCCGTACCCATCTCCTGCTCCATCATTTTGCCTACGGCTTCCCGCTTGATATGGATAGCGGGCATTACGATATGGCTGGGGGCTAGGTGCATCAACTGAAGGATGCGTTCGCCCAGGTCGCTTTCTACTACATCATAGCCCTGCGACTGAAGATAGGCATTCATATGGCATTCTTCCGTAAGCATGGACTTGCTTTTAATCAAGGTATGCGCATCATGTTCGCGAAGGATTTGATGGACAATCCCGTTATGTTCTTCCGCATCTTTCGCCCAGTGGACAATGGCGCCGTTGGCAAGTGCCTGTTTCTCGAACTCCTGCAAGAGGGTTTCCAGATGGCTGTTCGAATACAGTTTGATATCGCAGGCAAGCTGGCGCAGGCGTTCCCATTCGGGAAGGGTGCGGCTCATCCTGTCTCGTTTGACACGGACCATCCAAAGGGTTTCATCGTGCCAGGCTTCCTGTTGGTGGTCGGCTATAAAGCGGGCTGCTGCTTTTGCATGTTTCGTACTCATAATCCGGAGGCTAATATTTGAACGATATGAATGGTTTTTATCGGAAGGTTATCGCGTTTGATAACGCCTTCCATGTGCATCAGGCAAGAACTGTCGGCACCGGTAATGTATTCGGCTCCGGTACTCATATGGTCTTTTACCTTGTCTTGTCCCATACAAACGGACACGGCAGGTTCTTCCACGGCAAACATACCGCCGAAGCCGCAGCATTCGTCGATTCGCTTGGGCTCGAACACCTCGATTCCTTTTACCAGCGAAAGCAAATCGCGCAGTTTGGAGTAATACGGGATATTCAACTCGCTCGGAGCAGAAAGAAGCAGCTCGCGCACCCCGTGGCAACTGTTATGGATACTCACTTTATGAGGGAATACGGCATCCAGTTTATCCACTTTTACCACGTCATGCAGGAACTCGCAAATATCATAGATTTTACCCTGGTTCAGGCATACATGGTTTGCCCTTTCCAATATCTGCGGATGGTTTTCTTTCACAAATGCCACGCAACTGGCGGAAGGTCCCACTACGTAATCGTATTCCTGAAACAGTTCTTCCATACGGAGCGCCAGGTTCAACGATTCATTTTCAAAACCAGCATTCGCCATCGGCTGGCCGCAACACGTCTGGTCGAGCGGATAATCCACGTTCAATCCAAGGCTTTTCAATAGTTTGTAAGAGGCTACCCCCACCTCCGGATAAACCGCATTGATATAACACGGAATAAAAAGTCCTATCTTCATATTGGTTTATTTGTTATAACATTTATATAACCCTTGTTGATGAAAATATGTTTCGCAGGTTTTGATTTATATTGACTGGTATAGACGTATAGTTGCATACATCCACACCCTACCCATTAAAGAGGGTATGTCAAAAGCACATAACAACTTACATAACGACAAAATTTTAGGCACAGATTCCACGGATTTCACGGTTCTTATAAACTAAAACCGTGAAATCCGTGGAATCCGTGCCTAAAAGAAAGTATCAAAATCGTTTTGACACATTCCCTTTACCGGATTATATCTGTTATTTATATTCCTGCCAGCTCTTTATCTGTATATCATCCATACCCAGCGTGCAGAAGGCTTCGATGAAAGCACTTGCCAGACGGGCATTGGTGATAAGAGGGACATTCAGGTCGATAGCGGCACGGCGGATTTTATATCCGTTGTTCAACTCTCCGGCTGAAAGGTCACGCGGAATATTCACAACCATGTCTATCTTCTTTTCATGGAGCAAGGTCAGCGCCTGGGGTTCTTTGCCCTCTTCACTCGGCCAGTAGACCCGCTCGTTCGGAATGCCGTTTTCTTCGAGGAAACGATGTGTGCCTCCGGTTGCATACAAGGTGTATCCTTTATTTGCCAGCATCTTGGCTGCATCCAACATGGCTACTTTCTGCTTCGGTGTTCCGGTAGAGAGCAAGACGGTCTTTTTCGGGATACGAAGCCCTACGGACAGCATACTTTTCAGAACGGCTTCAGAGAGGTCGTCGCCGATACAGCCCACCTCACCGGTAGACGCCATATCCACACCCAGCACCGGGTCTGCCTTTTGCAGGCGGTTGAAGGAGAACTGGGAGGCTTTGATACCTACATAATCCAGGTCGAACTCGTTCTTACCCGGTTTCTCTACCGGCAAGCCCAGCATGATGCGGGTGGCAAGTTCGATAAAGTTTATCTTCAATACCTTGCTGACGAACGGGAAAGAACGGCTGGCACGGAGGTTACACTCGATTACCTTGATTTCATTCCCCTTGGCAAGATACTGGATATTGAACGGACCGGAGATATTCAGTTCCTTCGCAATCTGCTTGCTGATACGTTTGATGCGGCGTACGGTTTCCACATACAGTTTCTGAGCCGGGAACTGGATAGTGGCATCACCGGAGTGCACGCCGGCAAACTCGATATGTTCGCTGATGGCATACATCACAATCTCGCCTTTATCGGCTACGGCATCCATTTCCACTTCTTTGGCATGTTCGATAAACTGGCTGACTACCACCGGATGTTTCTTGCTTACATTGGCGGCAAGTTGCAGGAAGCGTTCCAGTTCCTCCTGGTTGGAGCAGACATTCATTGCCGCCCCGCTCAGTACATAACTCGGGCGTACCAGAACCGGGAAACCTACCTCTTCTACAAACTGGTTGATGTCGTCCATGGAAGAAAGTTCCTTCCAGCGCGGCTGGTCTACCCCAATGCGGTCGAGCATGGCGGAGAACTTCTCGCGGTCTTCCGCATTATCGATACTCTTGGCGGATGTACCGAGGATATTGACATGCTGTTCGTCCAGACGCATCGCAAGGTTATTCGGAATCTGTCCGCCGGTAGAGACTATCACGCCGTGCGGGTTTTCCAGTTCGAGAATATCCATCACGCGTTCGAACGTCAACTCGTCGAAGTACAGGCGGTCGCACATATCATAGTCGGTGGAGACGGTTTCCGGGTTGTAGTTAATCATCACCGAACGCCAGCCTTCCTTCCGGATGGTTTCAAGTGCCTGCACACCACACCAGTCAAATTCCACTGAACTACCGATACGGTAGGCCCCGGAACCGAGCACTACGATAGAGCGATGGTCGTTTTCGTATTCAATATCATTTTCCGTACCGCTGTAAGTCAGGTACAGGTAGTTTGTCTGTGCCGGATATTCGGCGGCAAGGGTATCTATCTGTTTCACCACCGGAAGGATTCCATACTCCTTACGGAACTGTCGAACCAGCATCATCCCTTTTTCTATATCTTCATCCAGACCGAGGGCACGGGCTATCTGGAAATCGGAGAAGCCAAGTTGCTTTGCTTTACGCAACAGGGTGACAGGTGACAATTGACAGGTGACAGGTGACAATTGTTCTTTATATTCTTTTTTAACTGTCAATTGTCCACTGTCAACTGTCAACTGCCTCAGTTCTTTGGACGTTTGCATGATTCCGTACAGTTTTTGAAGGAACCAGCGGTCTATCTTGGTCAGCTCGTGTATCTGGTCTACCGTATAACCGGCACGGAATGCTTTGGAGATAACGAAAATACGACGGTCTGTCGGTTCGTGCAGCGCTTTGTCTATATCGGATATAACCAGTTCTTTATTTTCTACGAAACCGTGCATGCCCTGCCCTATCATGCGAAGCCCCTTCTGGATAGCTTCTTCAAAGGTACGTCCGATAGCCATTACCTCGCCAACGGACTTCATGCTGCTGCCTAACTCGCGGGCCACGCCGTGGAACTTACCTAAATCCCAGCGGGGGATTTTACATACCACATAGTCGAGAGCCGGCTCAAAGAAAGCACTGGTCGTACGGGTTACCGAGTTCTTCAAATCGAAAAGACCGTATCCCAATCCCAGTTTTGCTGCCACAAAAGCCAACGGATAACCGGTTGCCTTGGATGCCAGAGCGGATGAGCGGCTGAGGCGGGCATTGACTTCAATCACACGGTAGTCTTCCGATTCCGGGTCGTAGGCATACTGTACATTACATTCGCCTACAATACCGATATGGCGAATGATACGGATAGCAAGCTCGCGTAATTTATGATAGTCCGTATTACTTAAGGTTTGCGAAGGAGCAATTACGATACTTTCGCCGGTATGGATGCCCAGCGGGTCGAAGTTCTCCATGTTACAAACGGTGATACAGTTGTCGAAACGGTCGCGGACCACTTCGTATTCCACTTCCTTCCATCCCTTCAAACTCTTTTCCACCAGTACCTGGGGAGAGAAAGAGAATGCCTTTTCCACCAGGACATCCAGTTCTTCTTCATTATCGCAGAAACCAGAACCCAGACCTCCTAAGGCATAAGCGGCGCGGACAATAACCGGATAGCCCAATTCAGCAGCGGCACGGCGGGCATCGGCCGCATTCTCCACGGCTTCGCTCTTGATTGTCTTCACCTCGATTTCATCCAGTTTGCGGACAAACAATTCGCGGTCTTCCGTATCCATGATAGCCTGTACCGGAGTACCCAATACACGCACATTATATTTTTCGAGTACGCCGCTCTGGTATAAAGCGACTCCGCAGTTCAGTGCCGTCTGACCGCCGAACGCCAGCAAAATGCCTTCGGGGCGTTCTTTTGCGATGACCTTTTCCACAAAGAAAGGAGTAACGGGCAGGAAATAAACTGTGTCCGCAACTCCCTCTGAAGTTTGTACCGTTGCAATATTCGGATTGATAAGCACCGTTTGGATGCCTTCTTCCTTGATTGCCTTTAATGCCTGGCTGCCTGAATAATCAAATTCGCCGGCTTCGCCAATCTTCAAAGCGCCGGAACCAAGTATCAGGACTTTCTTTATATCTTCTTTCATGTTTGCTTCTTTTTTAATGGCTTCCAACCCTGTATCATAATAACTCTACAAATTTATCAAAGATAAACTCCGTATCCGTAGGCCCGCTGCATGCTTCGGGGTGGAACTGGGAAGAGAAGAATGGTTTCGTTTTATGCTTAATACCTTCGTTCGTACCATCGTTCATGTTTACAAAAAGCGGTTCCCATTCGGCACCCAAAGTATCATTGTCTACCGCATAACCGTGGTTCTGGGAGGTAATGAAACATTTTTCCGTTCCTACCATGCGAACCGGCTGGTTATGGCTACGATGACCGTATTTCAATTTATAAATAGAAGCCCCTCCTGCTTTACCGAGCAATTGGTTTCCCATACAGATTCCGCAGATGGGTTTGTCTCCGCCAAGTGCCTTGCGAATGTTCTGAACGGCGGCATCGCAGGTATCCGGGTCGCCGGGCCCATTGCTAATGAAAAGCCCGTCGTATTCCAAACCGTTGAAATCATAATTCCAGGGGACACGTATCACGGCTACATTCCGCTTCAACAGGTTACGGATAATGTTATGTTTAACTCCGCAATCTACCAGGATAACTCGTTTCAATTGAGGATTGAGAGTCGACATTTGAGAGTTGTTGAAGTACTCTACCGGGAATGATTCGCTGGTTCCGTCGGGCTGATAGCAGATAATCTCTTTACAGGACACTTTATCCACATAATTGATGTCGCCGTAATTGGGGGCCGAGAACTGCAAATCCCCATCACCAATGACAATCCGTCCCATCATAACCCCATGTTCACGCAATTTCTTTGTCAATGCACGGGTGTCGATACCGTAAATTCCGGGTATTTGTTCTTTCTTTAACCAGTCGCCCAGACTTTCCTCCGCATTCCAGTGGCTGTATTCATGACTGTAATCGCTCACAATAATGGCGTCTGCATGTATCTTCTCGCTTTCCATAAAAGTGGAGATACCATTTTTTTCAAAAGTACGGGGAGGTACTCCGTAGTTTCCTACCAAAGGATAAGTCAAAACCATTAGCTGACCGGCATAAGAGGGGTCGGTCAAACTCTCCGGATAACCGGTCATCGCGGTATTGAACACGACTTCGCCGGTTACATCTTTTTCACAGCCAAAAGAAAGGCCACGAAAACAAGTACCGTCATCTAGAACTAATGTTGCCGTTTTTTCTATCTGCATAATTTTAAAAGTTGACAGTTGACAAGTGACAGTTGACAAGTGGCAGCCGGTAGTCACAAACCCAACTGTCACTTGTCAACTGTCAACTGTCACCTGATTAAATATTCTTCTTCCATATAATTAATGAACGCATTGTTCACCATGCGCGCACCGCCTGGTGTAGGATAATCGCCGGAAAAATACCAGTCGCCGGGATGATTCGGACAAGAAGCATGTAAGCCTTCGAGTGTCTGATAAACGATTTCCACTTCCGCCTTCGTTCCGGGAGGGGTAAGCAACTGAACCATTTTGGCTGAGATTTCCTCATCGGTAAACGGAGCATAAATCTCTTTTACATAATTCACAATCATTCCGTCTTTTTGCATCTGCTGTAACTTTGCTTTCCGGTAGGCTTCCAGGATTATTTCATCCTGCCCTCTCTCTTTCAGCAAAGCAACCGCGGCTTTGAACGCTATAAATTCATTCATCCGGGACATATCGATACCGTAGTAGTCCGGATAACGAACCTGCGGAGAAGAAGACACAATCACAATCTTCTTCGGATGCAAACGGTCCAGGATACCGATAATACTCTGTCGCAAAGTGGTTCCACGCACGATGCTGTCATCTATCACCACCAGATTATCCTCGAAAGGAACAATACTGCCATAGGTAATATCATATACATGCGCCGCCAAATCATTACGGCTGTTCCCTTCGGCGATAAAGGTACGCAATTTTATATCTTTTATAGCTACTTTCTCACAACGAACACGCATGGAAAGTATTTGTTCCAGTTCTTCTTCTTTAATTAAATGGTTGCGGTCGGCTATCCACTCTTTCTTTAACTTGTTCAGATACTCGTTCAGCCCTTCCTGCATGCCGAAATAAGCGACTTCCGCCGTATTCGGAATAAAGGAGAAAACGGTATGGTTCAAATCGTTGTCAACAGCTTTCAGGATGGCCGGCACCAGATTTTTACCTAAACATTTACGTTCTTTATAAATATCCACATCACTGCCACGAGAGAAATAGATACGTTCGAAAGAGCAGGCTTTGTTTTCTTTCGGCTCCACGATTTGCGAGGTACGAAATTCGCCGGCCTTGCTAATCAGGACAGCCTGTCCAGGTTTCAGCTCTTTAATATCCTCAGCCTGTACATTCATTGCTGTTTGTATAACCGGGCGCTCGGAAGCAAGAACAACTATCTCGTCGTCCGCATAATAGAAGGCAGGGCGGATACCCCAGGGGTCGCGCACGCTGAACATTTCACCGCTACCGGTCTGGCCGCAGATTACATATCCTCCATCCCATTGCGGGGCACAACGTTTCAACATGTTCGACAAATCTACATTTGATTCGATTGCATGGGTAATCTCCATACCTTTCAGGCCTTCGCCTTCAAACTTCTGGTACAGACGTTCGATTTCCCGGTCCAGACGGTGCCCGATTTGCTCCAGCATGATAAAAGTATCTGCATAAGCACGCGGATGCTGCCCGATGGCCGTTATCTCATCAAAAATATCTTGTACGTTAGTTAAATTGAAATTACCGCATAATGCCAGGTTCTTGGCTCTCCAGTTGTTGCGGCGTAAAAAAGGATGGACATAGGAAATACCGGATTTCCCGGTTGTACTGTAACGCAGGTGGCCCATATAAAGCTCTCCTGCAAAAGGAAGGTTCGTTTTAGCGTAAATGGGATCATTTAATTTACCGGGCGGACAGTCTTTGTAGTGATTATGAACGGCTGCAAATATATCGGTAATCGCTCCTGTCCCTAAGGCCCTTTCTCGAAACATATATTCTTCACCGGGGCTTGCCTCCAACTTTACGCAGGCTAAACCGGCTCCTTCCTGACCGCGGTTATGCTGCTTTTCCATCAGCAAATAGAGCTTGTTGAGGCCATACATCCAGGTACCATACTTCTGATGATAATACTCTAAAGGTTTCAGTAACCGGACCATGGCGACTCCACACTCATGTTTAAGTACTTCCATTTGGTTCAATCTTGTTTATTCTGGTTGCAAAGATACTTACAATATATTACATATTGCTCATGCAAACAAAACATATTTGACACATTAATAGAAATAAGGACTTTATCCGGCATTTAGTTAATTTATTTTATAAAACGATATTTTTTCGACACTTTAATAAATACGTAGAAAAAAGATACTGTTATCTATTAAACTGTAAGATGGAGGCAACTGTTTAATAAACAATTTACAAAAGTCCTAAACATATCTGCTGTAATCCTGCATCCCTCCGTTCCCAAAATCCATATGATTATCATACCGAATCGCAGGAACAGTCGCTTGTTTTTCCTACATGCAATGCTTTTCCCTTCCAAACTTTTTCAGTGTAAGGCTGACTTTAATTTTGAATAAATACATATATTTGTTTCAAATTAAATTTTGTATTATGAAAATCAGGTATTACATCCTCATGGTTGTCGTTTGTTTCTGCACTACCCTCCAGGCACAAAACAGAGCAGACGAATTGATGAAACAGGCACAAAGTAGTCTTGAAACAAAAGATTATACAAAGGCCCGTTATCTTTTTATTCAGGCTTACAAAGCATTTGCCAATAAAGGTGAATATGCACAAGCCATCGAATGCGGAACGAAAGCAAGCTCGCTTTATTACCGCGAGAATTATTATAAAGAGGCATTCGACCTATGCCGGCAAATGAACCAGTTCCTTTTCGATGAAGAGCAGAAAGCACAAAAGACATTCTATGATCAGCGCTTCGCCATTACCAAAGAGCGCCTGCAAATGTATATACAGCTCAAAAACATGGCACAAGCCCAGAACCAGCTTAACGAACTGGATAATTTAGCCAAACAATCCGGCAACAATCAACTATCCGACGATTTATTATATACCCAGGCAAGTTTCTATTATACGTTCGGACAAAATGAACAGGGAGACAGCTATTTCCAGAAATTGACCAATCAGCACAAGGAAAAGAAAGAATATGATAAAGTAAGCGAATGCTATAAAAACCTGATAGCAATCGCCCGAAAAGCCAACAACGCTCCCCTGATGGAACGTACATACGAAAAATATATTGTCTGGACCGATTCAGTCAAAGCCCTCACGGCACAAGACAAGCTGGGAGCCTTGCAACTGAAATACGACGACAGCCTGCAAACCATTCAGGATAAAGACAACACGCTTGCCGGCAAACAATACATGATAATCGGATTATGTACTTTCGCCGCAATCCTTATTGCCGCCCTACTTTTCGTCATATTCATTTTATTGCGCTTTATTATCCTCAATAAGAAATTAAAGAAAATCATCCAGACCACCAATGAGCATAATGAACAACAAACCAAGTTCATCCAAAATATTTCCGCTCAGATGGAACCGACCCTGGATAAACTGAATACTTCCGTTCAGGAACTGGGAACTGCCGCTCCGGAGCAGGCTAAAGCAATCAAAGTACGGATAGATGCCCTGAAACAATTCAGTGAAAACATCCAGGAACTTTCCGAACTGGAAAATTCTTTGCTGGAAACTTACGAAAAGCAGTCCTTTAACGTAAGTAACTTCTGCAAAGACATCATGGACAAAATTAAAGAGGATGTTCAGCCGGAAGTTGAAACCATCATAGATGCTCCTTCCCTGGAGATAAAAACAAATCCGGAGCAACTGGAAAGAATATTGTTACATCTGCTGAAAAATGCCGCATTATATACTTCTACTGGTAAAATAAGATTGGTATTCAAGAAAAAAGGAGCTCATTTATGCCAGTTCATCATATCCGACAGCGGCCCCGGTATTCCTGAAGAACAAAAAGAAAACATATTCAAACCTTTCCGGGAAATTAAAGACCTGGCTGAAGGCGACGGACTCGGCCTGCCTATCTGTTCCCTGATCGCAAATAAAATAAACGGTAATCTCTCCATCGATATGGAATATAATAAAGGATGCCGTTTCACATTGGCATTACAGGTATAAGGAATAAAAAACTACAAAATAAGAAAGCCTGACAGTTATGAAGATATCCTCAAAAACTGTCAGGCTTTCTTATTTTAGCAATAGCCATTTTCTAAACTCATAGTTATGATTTTTCCAATTCATAGTTATGATTTCGGAAAACCATAGTTATGATTCAGAAAAGCCATAAAAAATATCCAGTCCGCCTGTAATCACTACGGTGGACTGGATGAATTTGACAAAAATCTCTTTCAATATTAATTATGCCAAATGTTTTTATTTCATTTTTTTATTCCCAACCCGGATTCTGTGGCAGCAGATTCGGATTCAAACCTATCTGGGCCGTCGGAACATTAAACAAATAGTTTTTAGGAGAAGTAAACATGGCTTTCGGGTTGGTTACACGTTTTGTATATACATCCACGGATCCATTTACCAGACCTAATTCGTTTACAATACTATCATAATCCTTATCATTATACCCGGTCGGATCACTTTCACTCGTGGCTTTATCCGGAATAATACCCAGTTTCGGTTTATTCAGGTTTTCACCGCAAGCCCAACGCATCAAATCGTAATAACGATAGCCTTCCGCCATTAATTCAACACGGCGTTCGCGACGGATTTCCCGGATAAGGTTTGCATTCGGACCTTTGATAGTAGGATATTCGCTAACCAATTTCGGGTCTTCTTTCGGGCTTGCAGTTAAATGCCATTTGAAACCGACCCGGTCTCTCAAAGCGTTTACTGTTTTGTCCAATTCCGGGTCTAAACCTAATTCTGCTGCAGCCTCTGCACGGGTCAGCAAAATTTCCGCATAGCGGAAAATCGGAGCATCTTCCGTACCCTGATGGTGTGTTTCGGATAATTCACCCGGATTATAGAATTTGACAATTGCATAACCTGTCGATGTGCTATAACCGATACCGGATGTTATTTTTCCGATATCCGGACGTTTGCCTTCCAGATAATAAGTAAACTCACCGGCTTCCGGTGTCGGAACAGTCTGTAACAAACGCGGGTCACGGTCTTTCAATTCCGCAATTAATGTAGTATGCTGCGTATGTCCTTCACAACCGCAGATAGAAATAGGCAAACCTGTGTTAGCACATAGATAATCGTCTACTGCATCCTTGCTCAAGCCGATAGGTCTTTCCAAACCTTTATATATCTGGCGGGTTACATTATTACCCATACTTTTACCGGGATCATATTCTTTAGATAATATAACTTCTTTGTTGCTATTGTAATCTGCCTGAATAAACAGTTCATAATAAGACTTTTCAGGTTTGGAACCTACAAACAAAGCATAACCATATTCCGGTTTCATCAATTCGCCTGCCGCATCATAAGCAGCCTGCAAAAATTCCTGGTCACCTTCAATATTGTGGTAACGACGGTAAGTACCTTCAAACAAACACATACGTGCTTTCAAAGCAAGTGCCGCATCCTTGCTGATACGGGAAACACCTGTTGTCGCTTTTGTCGGCAACCATGCAATAGCCTGATTTATGTCTTTTAATACATTAGCCATCACTACGGTGCGGGAATCACGCGCTTTATACAAATCCTCGTCGCCGGGAACCAATGCCTTATCATACCAGGGCACATCGCCGAAACGACGTACTTTATTGAAGTAATCCATGCATTTGAAGAAAAGAATTTCTCCGGCGTAACGCTGTTTTACAGACTCTATCTCGGGAGACAATTCATAATTTGCCAGAAAATCGTTGCAAGCACGGATATTCTCCCATTTCCATTCGTCATCTTTTGTAGAAATTGTCTGCTGACTGAATGCGACCGTATTCATATCCCATGGCAGAAGGTCGTCCGACTGAAAATCCGTTTCCATCATACCGAACCCATATGTCTGCGGGTCACCATGTCCTTTTATCAATTTCGGATACAAATCGTTGCAATATTGTTCCAAAGCAGAAGCATTTGCCGTAGAAAAATAACGCTGGGTATCGATTGTATCTAACGGGCTTTTGTCCAATACATTACAACTTTGCACTGCAAGGAGCAATAAACCTCCGAATAATATATTTATCTTTTTCATGCTCTTTGTTTAATTTAGAATGTTACGTTGATACCGAATGAATATGAACGAGTAAACGGATATACCTTTCCTCCATCTGAAACAGCCAGGTCACCGTTATCTTTACGGCTACCCACGATATCCGGATCCAGATATTTATACAAACCTGTTACTTCAAACAAATTCTGTCCGCTGAAGAAAACCTTCAACTGGTTGACTCCTATCGGGGAAATCCAGCGTTTCGGAAGCGTATAGCTTAATGTGACATCTTTCAGACGAATATAAGCACCATTCTGCAGGTATTTTGTCTGTGCCTGTTTACTTCTGTCGCTCCATGTCGGAACCGGGTAATAAGCATTTGTATTGGTTTCGCTCCATGAATTATCTACGATATAATCATTTAGGGATGCCCACCAGATACCGGTCTTATATCCCCAGAAAGAGTTATCGTCCAACCAAATATCACGTTTCATCGTACCCTGGAAGAACAATCTTAAATCGAATCCCTTCCATGAACCACTCAAATTGAGATTGAAATTATAACGCGGAGTATTGTTACCGATTATTTTCTTATCACCGGAATCCCCTACTTCACGGTTTCCTTCATCTATCTTACCGTCATTATTCAAATCAGCATATCGGATATCACCCGGTATCCAAGTTGTACTGATATACTTCTGTGTAGTAGCCATTTGTTCAGCTTCCGCTTTATCTTTGATAAACCCGTCTGTTACATATCCCCAGATTTCTCCCAGTTTCTGACCTTCATAGAATGATTCGTCCAAACTCTTTCTCGGATTATCATATTTAGTGATAGTAGAAGTATTGTCGGACAAACCTACCCCTACGGAATATTCAAACGGGCTTCCGGCTACATCATTAATACGGTCATTCCATGTCAATGATAATTCCCAACCATTCGTGCGCATATCTGCCAGATTTTCCTTACCACCGGTAGTTCCCAAAACCAACGGATAGGTTTTGTTTACAACCATGCCATTTGTATTACGGATATAATAGTCGAAAGAACCGGAAAGACGGCCGTTCAACATTGTCCAGTCCAAACCGAAATTGGAAGTATACACCTTTTCCCATGTAATATTCGTACTTGCCAACGTCGGCGGTTTCAAACCACTTGCCACATTACCGTTGATAAGATATTTCAGGCTTTCGCTTGCTAAGAAACTCATATATTGGAAGTTGCCATCCGTAACCTGGTTACCCAGAGAACCGTAAGAGGCTCTTACTTTCAAATTATCAAATACATTCCGTGCATTTTCAAAGAACTTTTCTTCCGAAATGCGCCAACCGGCCGATACGGAAGGGAAGAATCCCCAACGGTCGCCACTTGCATATTTGGAAGAACCGTCGTAACGTCCATTTACTTCCAACAGATAACGCTGTTTAAAATCATAGTTAACACGGAAGAATGCACCTTGTACAGCCCAGATAGTCGCTTCTTCATCCGGCAGGTTATGTGTGCTTGCCAAATCGCTTACCGGAAAGTTGTTGTCAAACAAATTGCTGGTCGTAACACTTAGTTTGGTCGTTTTTTTGCTTTCCTGGTTGTAACCGACCATCACACCCAAATTATGTATATCATTGAAAGACTTTTTATATTCAGCCCATAAGTTCAATGCCTGGTAAGTATCCCCGTAGCGTGCTGTTGTTACACCATTGGGAGAACCGGCCGAACCCGGAGCCAAAGAACTTCCTTCCGGCATATATTGGTAGATAGTCTTGGTATGCTGTGTCTGGTCTTTATAAAATTTATTTCCTGTATAATCCCCTTTGATAGACAAACCGGCAATCGGAGTCAGGTTAAAGGCAGCCGTATACCAGAAGTCATCCGAATTTACTTTATCCCGTCCTGCCTCAGCCAAACGTCCTACGATATTATAGTTAAAGTTGGACCCTGCGATACCTCCGAAATGTTCGCCATCCGGCAAATACATCGGGATAAACGGAAAGGCACGGTATACTTCATAGAAGGGAGAACTGCCCATATAAGCATCCGCATACGGATTATCGGATGTATTACGGTTATACTTCGTACGGAATGTCAATTCCAACCACTTGGTTACCTGTGTACTAAAGTTGAACGACATATTGATACGTTTGTATGTGTCGGTGCCATAGGCAAGAATACCATCCTGTCCCTTGTATCCGATGGAACCGTAATAAGTAGTCTTATCCGAACCACCGCTGATGCTGGCATTATGCTGGTGCATAAAAGCCGGTTTGTACATTTCTTTAAACCAGTCGGTGTTTCCGGCATAAGCCCATTCGCCAGCAGCAGTCATCGTACCGTCTGTTGCCAAAAAAGCGGAAGGGCCTGTGCCAGCCATATAAGCATCGATTGCATTTATTTGGTTTTCTGTAAAATAGGCTCCACTACCATTATTAATATTAGCCTGGTTCATGGCACGAACCCATTTATCGGAAGAAACTCCATCCGGCAGGCGGGATGCTACAGACCAGGAAAAATTATTATTGTAATTTACCTGGACTTTCTGAGACTTTTTCCCTTTTTTGGTGGTTACCAATACAACACCGAATGCAGCACGGGCACCGTAAATAGAAGCTGAAGCGGCATCCTTCAATACGGAAACGCTTTCAATATCCTGAGGATTCAGCAAAGACAAGTCGGTTTCGACTCCATCCACCAATACCAATGCCTGTCCACCGTTCAATGATGTTGCGCCACGGACATTGAAAGTTGTCTTGGCAGTCGGGTTACCACTCGCAAAATCGATGTTCAAGTTAGGAACCACGCCTTGCAAACCTTGGGCGATATTTCCGATAGGACGGTCTTCCAGTACTTTCCCATCGGCAATGCCTACGGCTCCGGTCAGGTTCACTTTCTTTTGTGTACCATAACCAACGACCACCACTTCTTCCAACTTCTGGGTATCTTCCGCCAACTTAATGTTCAATACAGTTTGCCCTGTATACTTTATTTCCTGAGTAGTGTAACCAATATAAGATATCTGGATGATATCCCCATTCTTTACACCCTCCAATGTGAACTTACCGTCCAAATCGGTAATATTACCATTGGTTGTTCCTTTCACAACTACAGATGCACCGGGGACCGGTCCTAAGGCATCTTCCACTGTACCTGACAATTTCCCGTTTTGCTGGGAAACGCTTACGCTTTGACTGGCAGGACCGGAAACAGCATAGATGCTTTCCGGGAGGCAAAATACACCTGCCAATAGAATTAAGCTGATAGGTTTGATTTGTTTCAACATAATTTGTGTTTTTATTTTATTTGAAAGAATGTTCTTTATATTTCCAGCGTTATTTTTTTATTAAAATTAGAGATATAAATATGTACGAGATTTTATAAACCTTAAACGTCCCTCATTTGTAGAACCATTTTGATTCAAATTCATCAGTTTCCCATAGAACTTCAGTGAAGGTTGTCTTGGTTCTGAAAGAACTCGACTAAAAACACTTTTGCAAAACACAATAAAATGCTGATATTCAATAGACAATAAAGATTCATAAAAAAGGCATATCTCTATTGTTTCATCTGGAAGCCCTATTATAAAAAGTATTATTTTTAAATGTATTATACATATATTCAGAGATTCGAATAAATACACTTTAAAAGGGTGATTTTCTTTTAGTTTACTTAAACCTCTTATTAAACGTTAGTTATACAAGAAAGACTCTTATCTCTCCGAATTGTTAAAAATGAAATGACAATGCATTTTTTGAGTAAAAATAACACAACAACATAAAAAATTCATATCTTTGCACAGATATAAAATGTACAGAGTTCTTTCAGAACTTAATCCATAATCAATTATCTTTTATAGTCTTACATCTGTTATCTCACTTCTTCTTTCCACACTATATTTTATTTACTATTTTTTACCACATAGCTACCATTCAAATGTTCATTTAGATTCAAAAAATCAACATTTAGATAATCCCCTAAAACAATAAATGAAATTTCATTTTATAACCAAAACACATTATTAATATTTCAATTTATCACAAATAAACACCTTAAGCATAACAAATAGAAAGAAAACGTATTGTATTACCCAAAATATTGTCAACAAATCCACCCATAGTATTTACATTTTGGAATCAATATTATATATTTGCCAAGCATTTTGACACATTAATAGATAACACACAGACATAAGGTCAACAAACGATGAAAAAAAGAAGCTATTTGAACAACAAGCAAGGATTATATAATCCGGCTAATGAGCACGATGCTTGTGGCGTAGGATTGGTAGTAAACATCCATGGCGGCAAATCGCATGATATAGTAGAGTCTGCCCTTAAAGTATTAGAGAATATGCGTCATCGCGGTGCAGAAGGAGCGGATAATAAAACCGGCGACGGTGCAGGTATCCTGCTGCAAATTCCACACGAGTTCATCTTATTACAAGGCATTCCCGTACCGGAAAAGGGTAAATATGGAACCGGGTTGGTTTTCTTTCCTAAAGATGAAGTACAACGCTCAACCATCCTGAGCATAATGATTGAAGAGATTGAGAAAGAAGGACTAACTCTGATGCATCTCCGTAAAGTCCCCGTTCATACGGATATACTTGGAAAAGAGGCAAAAGATACGGAACCAGACATCAAACAAATCTTTATCACAGGTTGTGACGACCAACAGGCATTGGAACTCAAATTATACATGGTTCGCAAGCGGATAGAAAAACGGATTACAGCTTCTGATATTCCGGATAAGAAAGACTTTTATATCGTTTCCCTTTCTACCCGGAGCATTATATATAAAGGTATGCTGGAATCCATGCAACTCCGCCATTATTTCCCGGATTTAACGAACAACTATCTGACAAGTGGGCTGGCTCTCGTACACTCCCGTTTCAGTACCAACACTTTTCCGACATGGAGCCTTGCACAACCTTTCCGGCTGCTGGCCCACAACGGGGAAATCAACACAATACGCGGTAACCGGGGTTGGATGGAGGCACGTGAAAGTGTACTCTCCTCGCCTGCCATTCCGGATATTGAAGAGATACGCCCGATTATCCAACCGGGAATGAGCGACAGTGCTTCACTGGACAATGTACTGGAATTTTTTGTAGCTTCAGGAATGAGCCTGCCCCATGCTATGGCCATGCTTGTACCTGAAAGTTTCAATGAAAAGAATCCCATCTCCGAAGATTTAAAAGCATTCTATGAATACCACTCCATACTGATGGAGCCGTGGGACGGTCCTGCCGCCCTGCTATTCAGTGACGGAAGGTATGCCGGTGGCATGTTAGACCGTAACGGACTACGACCGGCACGTTACCTGATTACTAAAAACGGGATGATGGTCGTAGCATCCGAAGTCGGTGTCATGGATTTCGAACCCAGTGAAATAAAAGAAAAAGGACGCCTTCAACCTGGTAAAATCCTATTGGTAGACACAGAAAAAGGTGAAATCTATTACGACACCGGACTGAAAGAGCAACTCGCACATGCACAGCCTTACCGAAGCTGGCTGGCAAATAACCGGGTGGAACTGGACGAACTGAAATCCGGGCGCAAAATCCCCCATATGATAGAAAACTATAACAAACTATTACGTACATTCGGTTACAGCCGGGAAGATGTGGAACGTATCATCACCCCAATGTGTATAAGCGGTGCGGAACCTATCGGTTCAATGGGTAACGATACGCCACTTGCCGTACTCTCTTCGCGTCCGCAAATACTCTATAACTATTTTCGCCAGCAGTTTGCACAAGTAACCAACCCGCCTATCGATCCTATTCGTGAAGAACTTGTAATGAGTCTCACGGAATATATCGGCGCAGTAGGCAACCATATCCTGACCCCAAGTGAGGGGCATTGCAAAATGGTACGCCTTAACCATCCGATATTGACCAACACCCAACTGGATATTCTTTGCAATATCCGCTATAAAGGATTCAAATCCGTCAAACTTCCGATGCTTTTCGAAGCGGCAAAAGGGCGTGAGGGTTTGAAATCCGCTCTCGACCAACTCTGCAAACAGGCAGAGCAATCGGTTATAGATGGAGTTAACTACATCATCCTGAGTGATAAAAATATAGACTCGGCATATGCCCCCATCCCTTCTCTATTAGCTGTAAGCGCCGTACACCACCACCTGATTTCGGTGCAAAAACGTGTACAAACCGCTCTTGTGGTAGAAACCGGAGAAATGCGCGAAGTAATGCATGCCGCCTTACTATTGGGGTATGGGGCTAGTGCAATCAACCCGTATATGGTGTTCGCTATCCTAAAAGACCTTGCTGACAGGCAAGAAATCCAACTCAACTACGAAACTGCCCGCAAAAATTATATCAAAGCACTTTGCAAAGGGTTGTTCAAAGTGATGAGTAAAATGGGTATCAGTACCATCCGAAGCTACCGGGGAGCCAAACTTTTTGAAGCCATCGGATTGAGCAGTGAACTTACCGATACTTATTTCGGCGGTACAACCAGTAATGTAGGTGGTATCCGGTTGGACGAAATAGCAGAAGATGCCATCACCCTGCATCATCAGGCTTTTGACTTACCAACCGATTCGATGCTGGAACACAAAGGCATCTATAGTTTCCGGAAAGACGGAGAAAAACATGCCTGGGATCCTGAGACAATTTCAACCCTGCAATTGGCTACACGCCTGGGCAGCTACAAGAAATTCAAAGAATATACCCAACGAGTGGACGAGAAAGAGACGCCTATCTTCCTCCGCGACTTTCTGACTTTCAAAAAACGACAACCTGTTTCCATAGAACAGGTCGAGCCTGCCGGAGAAATAATGAAACGTTTCGTTACCGGTGCCATGAGCTTCGGTTCTATCAGTAAAGAAGCCCACGAAACAATGGCTATGGCAATGAACAAGATACACGGGCGCAGTAATACCGGTGAAGGTGGCGAAGACTCGGCCCGCTTTATTCCGCGTGAAGACGGTTTATCTCTCCGCTCTGCCATCAAGCAGGTTGCCTCCGGGCGTTTCGGTGTCACCACGGAATATCTGGTAAATGCCGATGAAATACAAATCAAAGTAGCCCAAGGAGCCAAACCCGGCGAAGGCGGACAGTTACCCGGATATAAAGTAAACGATATCATTGCAAAAACACGCCATTCCATTCCTGGTATCTCACTGATTTCTCCACCCCCCCATCACGATATTTACTCGATCGAGGATCTGGCCCAACTGATATTTGACCTGAAAAATGTCAACCCGCATGCCGAAATCAGTGTAAAACTGGTATCCGAGAGCGGAGTGGGTACTATCGCAGCCGGAGTGGCAAAGGCAAAAGCCGACCGCATCGTCATATCCGGAGCCGAAGGAGGAACAGGCGCATCCCCGATAAGCTCTATCCGTTATGCCGGACTACCGCCGGAACTGGGATTATCCGAAACTCAGCAGACATTGGTTATGAACAATCTGCGCGGTCAGGTACGCCTACAAACCGATGGCCAATTAAAAACCGGACGCGATATTATACTGATGGCTATGTTGGGCGCCGAAGAATTCGGTTTCGCCACATCCGCCCTGATTGTTTTAGGTTGTGTCATGATGCGCAAATGCCATATGAATACCTGTCCGGTAGGAGTTGCCACACAAGATGAAGAACTTCGCAAACGTTTCCATGGACGACACGAATATCTGGTAAACTTCTTCAATTTCCTTGCCGAAGAAGTACGCGAATACCTGGCAGAAATGGGCTACACAAAGCTGGATGATATTATCGGACGTGCTGACCTGATTATACGCAAACCGTCTGATGGCATCGACAAACATGATTTGCTGGATTTCACTCACCTGCTTCACATGCCTGAACAAGCAACGTTCAATGCCATTCATCATACCACAGAACAGGTTCACCGGATAAACAGTGTAAAAGACCGTGACATCATCCGCCACGCCCTGCCTGCCATCGAACACCAACAGGAAATATCTTTAGATTATGCAATAGCCAATACCGATCGCTCGGTTGGCGCCATGCTTTCCGGGGAAATTGCCAAACGTTATGGCAATACCGGTCTTCCGGAACATACGCTCAACATCAAATTTAAAGGTTCTGCCGGACAGAGCTTTGGCGCCTTCCTTGCGCACGGTATAAACTTCCGCCTTGAAGGGGAAGCGAATGACTATCTGGGAAAAGGACTGAGTGGGGGACGCATCAGTGTTATGCCCCCAGTCCGCTCCACATTCGTAGCACAAGACAATACGATTGCAGGGAATACCCTGATGTATGGCGCTACCAGTGGAGAAGTTTATATCAATGGATGTGTCGGCGAACGTTTTTGTGTACGTAACTCCGGTGCCATAGCCGTAGTGGAAGGTGTTGGTGACCATTGTTGCGAGTATATGACCGGAGGACGCGTTGTCGTACTCGGACATACTGGACGTAATTTCGCTGCTGGAATGAGTGGCGGTGTTGCCTATGTCTGGAATAAGAAAGGAGACTTCGACTACTATTGCAATATGGAAATGGTGGAACTCTCACTGATAGAAGACAGTGCCACCCGTAAAGAGTTGCATGAACTAATCCGCAAGCATTATCACTATACAGGTAGTCAACTTGCCGGTATGATGCTGGATAAATGGGAGAAGTATGTAGACGAATTCATCTGTATCGTCCCCATCGAATACAAAAAAGTATTACAGGAAGAACAAATGAAGAAGTTGCAACAAAAAATAGCAGAAATGCAAAGAGACTATTAAACTGTTGACAGTCGGCAAAGTTCAATTGGCAGTTAGTTGTCGGCTATCGATAGACTATAAATAAAAAACGATATATAATAAATCCGACAAGAGGCAGAAACTGTCACTTGTCAACCGTTAATTAATAATATGGGAAATCCAAGAGCATTCCTCACCATACACAGACAAGAAGCAGGCTATCGTCCTGTACACGAACGCATAGACGATTTTAGCGAAGTAGAACAAACCCTGAACAGTAGCGACCGTCGTACACAGGCATCCCGTTGCATGGATTGCGGCGTACCTTTCTGCCACTGGGCATGCCCGCTCGGCAACAAACAGCCGGAATGGCAAGATCTTATATATAAAGGCAAATGGAAAGAAGCATACCATGTGTTGGAACAGACCTGCGACTTTCCGGAATTTACCGGACGTATCTGTCCGGCACTCTGCGAGAAAAGTTGTGTATTGAAACTAAGTTGCAACGAGCCGGTCACCATCCGCGAAAATGAAGCCTCCATAGTAGAAATTGCTTTTCGCGAAGGATACATCCACCCTGTCCAACCTATACGTAACGGGAAACGTGTCGCCATAATCGGTAGCGGTCCCGCCGGCCTGACAGCAGCCAACCAACTGAACCGTAAAGGATATGAAGTAACTGTTTTCGAAAAAGACGAGCTTCCCGGCGGATTACTCCGTTTCGGTATCCCTAACTTTAAACTGGGGAAAAACATCATCGACCGCCGTATCAGACTGATGGAAAAGGAAGGAATCACATTCCGGGTAAATACCCTGGTGGGCAGTGAAATATCAGCAAAAGAGTTAACAACAACTTTCGATGCTGTCTGCATTGCTATCGGCTCCGAAGTTCCCCGCGACCTCCCGGTTGAAGGACGTAATCTAAAAGGCGTTTATTTCGCCCTTGAATTACTATCCCAGCAAAACCGTCTCCTCGAAGGTATCTCCATACCCACCAAAAGCATTATCAATTGCAAAGGGAAAAAAGTATTGGTTATCGGAGGAGGTGATACCGGAAGCGATTGTGTAGGAACAGCCAACCGTCAGGGTGCCGCAAGCGTGACTCAAATAGAAATCATGCCCCAACCACCCATTGGAAACAATCCGGCAACCCCTTGGCCCATGTATCCGCAAGTGCTGAAAACCAGCAGTAGCCACGAGGAAGGTTGTATCCGCCGCTGGAACCTTGCTTCCTGCCGCTTTATCGGTGAAAAAAATATCCTGCGTGGTGTAGAAGTAGAAGAAGTGGAATGGTATCCTGCAACAAATGGCGAACGTCCTGGAATGCAAAAGACAGGTAAGAAAGAAATCATCGAAGCCGATTTAGTATTCCTCGCCATGGGCTTCATCCAGCCGGAACAGGAAGGACTGGTTAAAGAACTCTCTCTTGCCATAACAGAACGCAAGCATATTGCCGTCTCCCCCTCCACCCGAATCCCCGGCACCAACCTTTTCGCCTGTGGTGATGCCGTCAGTGGAGCCAGCCTGGTAGTCCGCGCCATGGCATCCGGACGAAAAGCAGCAGAGAATATCGACAAGTACTTATTGAATAAAAATTGAAACAGTTCCCCTACCCTTATTATCGGCAGAGGTCTTGACTTTTTCTTTGCTTCATTTCTTTGGGTCAAGCCAAAAGAAATGAAGAGCCTGCCCGGTGGCAAACCGGAAAACAACAAAACCCAACAATCATGTGTGGCATAACAGCAATCTTCAACATCCGTAAAGGCGCCGCCGAACTCCGGCAGCAAGCCCTGAAAATGAGTAAACGAATCCGTCATCGTGGTCCTGACTGGAGTGGCATTTACCAAGGTAAAACAGCCATCCTCGCCCACGAACGCCTTTCCATCGTAGACCCCGCATCCGGAGGTCAGCCCCTAAAAAGCAAAGATGGCAAACTTATCCTTACCGTCAACGGTGAAATATATAACCACCGCAAGCTCCGTGAACAATTAAAAGGCGAATACGATTTCCAGACCGGCAGCGACTGCGAAGTCATCCTTGCCCTCTACTCCCAGTACGGTGTACGATGTGTAGAAATGCTAAGCGGAATCTTTGGTTTCGCCCTATACGATGAAGAACAAGATACCTATCTGATTGCCCGCGACCCGATAGGCGTCATCCCCCTATATATCGGTTACGACGACAACGGGCATCTGCTCGTTTCTTCTGAGCTGAAAGGTTTGGAAGGCTACGCCTCCCACTACAACCAATTCCCTCCGGGACACTATTTCTACAGCAAAGACAAAGACTTCACCCGCTGGTATGTCCGCGACTGGATGCAATATGACAATGTAAAAAACAACCCGGCAAGCGTCCAGGAATTACGCGACGCCCTCGAAGCCGCTGTAAAACGCCAATTGATGAGCGACGTACCCTATGGCGTTCTACTTTCCGGAGGTCTGGATTCTTCCATCACCTCAGCCATCGCTAAAAAATATGCAGCCAAACGCATCGAAACCGAAGGTAAGGCTGATGCGTGGTGGCCTCAACTTCACTCCTTCGCCGTCGGCCTTAAAGGAGCGCCTGATCTGGTAGCAGCCCGTAAAGTCGCTGATTATATCGGTACTGTTCACCACGAAATAAATTATACCATAGAAGAAGGACTGGATGCCATCCGCGACGTTATCTATTACATAGAGACATACGATGTAACAACAGTCCGCGCCTCTACCCCTATGTATTTACTGGCACGAGTTATCAAAAGTATGGGAATCAAAATGGTACTGAGCGGAGAAGGTGCTGATGAAGTTTTCGGGGGCTATCTCTATTTCCACAAAGCACCTGATAGCCAGGCATTCCATGAAGAAACCGTACGCAAATTGAGCAAACTCTATATGTACGACTGCCTGCGTGCAAACAAAAGCCTTTGTGCATGGGGTGTGGAAGGACGCGTACCGTTCCTCGACAAAGAATTTCTGGATGTAGCCATGCGCCTGAATCCACAAGCAAAAATGTGTCCGGGAGGTACCATCGAAAAGAAAATCCTCCGTGAGGCCTTTGCCGATATGTTACCGGAAGAAATTGCATGGCGACAGAAAGAGCAATTCTCCGATGGTGTGGGGTATAGTTGGATCGATACATTAAAAAAAGTAACGTCACTGGCTATATCCGATAAAGAAATGGCGAATGCAGCACAACGCTTTCCTACCAATACGCCGCAAAACAAAGAAGAATATTTTTATCGTAGTATCTTTGAAGAACATTTTCCCAGTGAAAATGCTGCACGCAGCGTTCCGTCTGTTCCAAGTGTAGCATGCTCCACAGCGGAAGCCCTTGCCTGGGATGCTACTTTTAAAAACATGAATGAACCAAGTGGGCGGGCGATAAAAGGAATACATGAATCCGCTTACTGAAACTATTCCCATAAGTGGTTCCAGATACGTGCGCATGTAAGTTTAACCACATACGGATATAAAAATAAGTACATACGGACCTGGTTATATCCGGATCCGTATGTACTTATTTTTACTTACGATTCCCCTCCAAAATCTCAAATCGTACCTGCATGGAATGATACAAAATAAACAAGGAAAAATGGTTCTACACTTTATACGACTTCTATCTTCTGAAAATAAATTAATTATTTATATGAAAGAACTTACCAATTTATTTTATATTTGAAACCTAATCTATTATAATTCATTATTTAGACCATATTACCATGAAACAAATCCTGTTGACCGCCGGGCTTTTCCTTGCCTCGCTTGCAAGCCCCTGCCTGGCACAAAGCACGTACTACAAAGACAGTAAAGAATGGCTGCGTAAAAGCGAAGCATGTAAGCCTGGGCTCATTTACAAAGAGATACAACCGGTACGGATTGTTAAATCCGTCAACGACCCAAAAGCCTTTCAAGGCTGGCGGATGGAAGATGCAGGAAGTCCTTCCCGCTTCTTCGGAAAATCTTTTAAAGAACAATCCGGCATTATCCTCGATTTCGGAGAACACCTGACAGGAAATCTTACATTCTCCCTGAAACTCCTTTCCGACCGGGAATCCGATGCCCCGATACGGTTGAAATTTACTTTTGCAGAAGTTCCCGGTGAGCTAAATACTCCTTTCGACCCATTCCCCGGAGGACTATCACGCGCATGGTTGCAGGACGAAACCGTAACAATCATGTATGTACCTGCTGAGATAACCATTCCCCGCCGTATGGCATTCCGGTATCTGAAAATAGATGTATTAGGTTCTTCTCCCGGCTTCGATTTTGTATTCGATAAATTATCTTTCAAAGCACAGACTTCCGTCAATATGACCCCCATGCAATTAGCAGAAGGAACAGACCCGCTTATCCGGAAAATAAATGATGTGGGACTCGCGACTTTGAAAGAATGCATGCAGACAGTCTATGAAGACGGTCCCAAACGCGACCGCCGTCTCTGGATTGGCGACCTTTACCTCGAAGCATTGGCAAACGCCGTGTCATTCAAAAACCACGACCTGACCAAACGCTGCCTCTATCTGCTTGCCGCCCTTTCCAACAATGAAGGGTTACTCCATGCCACTGTCCTGGAAGACCCGCATCCGCATCCGCAACAGGGAACCCATACATTAGATTATGCTTTGATATATAATGTATCCCTGCTGGAATATCTGAAAGAAACCGGCGACCGTGAAACAGCCGAAGACCTCTGGCCCGTCGTCGTACGACAAATAGAAATCGCTCTCCGGCAATTTTCTCCCGAATGGATTTACGACATGGACAAAAAGCCCCAATACTGGCTGGTATTCGACTGGAAAGACGGTTACGACCGCCAGGCTTCCATGCAGGGACTTACCATATTTGCCTTGCAACATAGCTATGAACTGGCTAAACTTTTAGGCAAAGAAAAAGAAGCTACCCAATGGAACACTATCGCCGGAAAAATGAAAAAAGCGGCACGCAATCATTTTTATGATAAGAAACAAGGAGTTATGCTGAGTGGAAAAGACAAACAAATTTCCTATCTCTCGCAAGTATGGATGATTTTATCCGGTACACTAAACCAGAAAGAAGGAGTAAAAGCCATGTCGACCGTTATGTCGATGCCGGATGCGGTTTATCCGGGATGCCCCTACGCCTATCATTATGTAGTCGAAGCCCTCTTACAATGTGGCATGCAACAGGAAGCCCGTAAACTGGTGCTCGATTATTGGGGAAGTATGGTTGAACGCGGTGCCGATACATTCTGGGAAGTATACGACCCGAACAACGACGCTCAGTCTCCATACGGTTTCTTCCCGATAAACAGCTATTGCCATGCCTGGAGTTGCACACCGGTCTACTTTATAAACAAATATCCGGAAGTATTCCAGAAATAAGGGGTTTCATCTATACCATAACAAAAAGTCATCAAATAATCATATTCTATTACTATATGGTTTATTTGATGACTTTTTATTGTCTTTAGGCTCACATTCAATCCCTTTCCTTTTTCTTTTAACCCTATTTCAACATCTTTTCACTTATCACAACTTACAATATACTTGTAAACATTGTTATTAGATTACGATTTATTAGATTTAACACACTTATTCATGATAAATTATCATCAGGTGTATATTTTTCAAACATTCAGACACGTTTAAATGACATATAAAATCAAAACGTCGTATATTTGCAATACAACAAAACAAAAAGATACAATAAGCAAATAAAAAGAGATAAAATGACAAAACCTATCAAATTCACAAAAATGCATGGAGCCGGGAACGACTATATATACGTAAATACAATTTCTTTCCCAATAGCAAACCCGGACGAACTTGCCGTAAAACTAAGCGCTCCACACACCGGAATTGGTTCTGACGGGTTAGTCTTAATAGGGAAATCGGAAATTGCCGATTTTAGCATGCGTATCTTCAATGCCGATGGTTCCGAAGCCATGATGTGCGGAAATGCATCCCGTTGCATCGGCAAATATGTATATGACGAAGGATTGACAACCCAAAAGACCGTTACGCTCGAAACACCATCCGGTATAAAAGAACTGCAACTCAAAACTACCCCGGTAAACGGAACTCCATTCAAAGAAACGGTTACGGAAGTGACAGTAGATATGGGATTTCCCGCCATCGGAGAAATAGCCATTGAACTGGAAGCCGGGGATAAAGTCTATACCGGAACCATCCTTTCGATGGGTAACCCACATTTTGTTATCTTTACCGACAATATCGCACAGATAGACTTGTCTGAGGTTGGACCCTTACTGGAAAATCATCCGCAGTTCCCTGACCGGACAAACGTTGAATTTGCCCAAGTACTAAGTCCGGATAAAATACGGATGCGTGTATGGGAACGGGGGTCAGGTATCACACAAGCCTGCGGTACAGGAGCTTGTGCTACAGCCGTAGCAGCCATCCTGCAAGGTAAAACCGGGCGGACGGCAGAAGTTGTTATGGACGGCGGCCCGCTCTCTATCCACTGGGACGAAAAGAGCGACAAAGTCTATATGACCGGTGAAGCAGTAAAAGTCTTTGAAGGTGAAATTGAAATATAAATACAATAAAAACAGACACAACACAACAACATAAAAACGATCTATCGAATATGGCACTCATTAATGAACATTTCCTGAAACTACAAAGCAACTACCTGTTTTCCGATATTGCGAAAAAGGTAAACAGTTTCAAGGTGACACATCCGAAAGCAAAGATTATCCGTATGGGTATCGGAGATGTGACCCAACCATTAGCTCCTGCTGTTATCGATGCCATGCACAAAGCGGTAAATGAAATGGCATCTCAAGAAACTTTCCATGGATACGGGCCCGAACAGGGATATTCTTTCCTTATAGATGCCATCATCAAGCACGATTATGCAAGCCGAGGTGTATCATTGGAACCAAGCGAAGTGTTCATTAGCGACGGAGCGAAAAGCGACTGTGGGAACATCGGCGATATGTTGCGCCACGACAATAGCATAGGGGTTACAGACCCTGTCTATCCGGTATACATCGACTCAAATGTGATGAGTGGACGCACAGGAGTCCTGGAAAACGGCAAATGGAGCGATGTTGTTTATATCCCCTGTACGGAAGAAAATAATTTCGTGCCGGAATTGCCTGACCGCAGAGTGGATATCATCTACCTCTGCTATCCAAACAACCCGACCGGAACCACCCTTTCCAAAGACGAACTGAAAAAATGGGTGAACTATGCGCTGGCTAACGACTGCCTGATTATGTACGATTCCGCCTATGAGGCATACATACAGGATCCGGAGATTCCCCATTCCATCTATGAAATCAAAAACGCGAAGAAGGTTGCTATCGAGTTCCGCAGCTTCTCTAAAACAGCCGGATTTACCGGAGTCCGTTGTGGCTATACGGTAGTACCGAAAGACCTGAATGCTTTCACACTTAGTGGCGAACGGGTCGGACTCAACAAAATGTGGAACCGCCGTCAGAGCACCAAGTTCAACGGGACAAGCTACATTACGCAACGTGGTGCCGAAGCCATTTATTCGCCGGAAGGAAAAGAGCAGATAAAACAAACTATCGACTATTATATGACCAATGCCCGCATTATGAAAAAAGGTCTCCAGGACTGTGGCCTGAGGGTATATGGCGGAGAAAATGCTCCCTATATCTGGTTGAAAACCCCTGACGGCCTCTCCTCCTGGAAATTTTTCGATAAACTGCTCTATGAAGTCAATATCGTAGGAACTCCCGGTGTGGGATTCGGACCCAGTGGCGAAGGGTATCTCCGCCTTACCGCTTTTGGTGACAGAGACGACACCCTGGAAGCGATGAGCAGAATTAAAAAGTGGCTGCTTTAAAGATAATATGCAAACCTATACAAAAAGTCTAACTATATTTTCACAAAAGAATAAAATGAAAACAAATACGATTACCGGAAGTCTGTTTTTAACGGTTGTAACTCTGCTTATTACATTTACAACCTCCGCGCAGGAAAAGAAAAAGTTTGAAGTAACTCCGGCAGCCGACATCGTCAGCAGTTATGTATGGAGAGGGGAATATGATGCCGGCGCTTCCATTCAGCCCAGCCTGACATTGAAGTATGCCGGCTTTAGCCTGGAGGCCTGGGGCTCTACGGACTTCTCGACCTCTGCCGACGAATTCAAATCAAAGGAATTCGATATTACACTGGGTTACCAAATCAAAGGATTTGAAGTGGCCGTTACGGACTATTGGTGGTCCGGTCAGGGCGCCCGCTACGGGCGTTATGCAACCGACCATTACTTTGAAGGAACAGTTGCATATAATTTCGGCGAGAAACTTCCTCTTACACTTGCATGGAGCACGATGTTTGCCGGAGGTGACAAAGATGAAGAAGGTAAGCAATACTTCTCATCCTACTTTGAAGCAGCCTACGAATTTGATGTCTGGGGAGGCGTCACCCTTACACCATCTATCGGTATCTCGCCTTGGACCGGAATGTATAGCGACGGATTCGGATTCAACAGCATCTCGCTAAAAGCCAGCAAGGATATAAAAATCACCAAATCCTTCTCGTTGCCGATATTTACCGAAGTAATCGCATCTCCTGAACACGACGATGTATTCCTCGTATTGGGAATCTCATTATAAGAATAAGTTTTTTAGGTTATCTAACAAAACGAAAAGGCCTGTATAGAAGTGTCTGTCTGACTTATTGATTTTACTTGATATTAAACCATTGCCAACCATCCCCGACTGACGATGGCAGGCACTCTATATGCCTTTTCGAAAAGCATTCACATTACTAATTCTCTAAAAATCAGGTATTATGTCAAAATTAAGATTCAGAGTAGTGGAAACAGCGTTTAAGAAACGCGCTGCTGAAGTACCGGCATCTGCCGAACGTCCCTCCGAGTATTTCGGACAGAATGTTTTCAACCGTGCGAGAATGTTCAAATATCTTCCGGAAAAGGCGTACGTAAAAATTGTGGATTGTATTGACAATGGAACTCCATTGGATCGAGAAACAGCCGATGCTGTAGCCGAAGGCATGAAAAAGTGGGCGATTGAAAGGGGAGCAACCCATTATACCCACTGGTTCCACCCGTTGACTGAAGGTACTGCCGAAAAGCATGATGCCTTCGTTGAACATGACGGCAAAGGAGGAATGGTTGAAGAATTTTCCGGGAAATTACTTATCCAGCAGGAACCGGATGCTTCCAGTTTCCCTAACGGGGGGATCCGTAATACCTTCGAGGCACGCGGTTACTCGGCATGGGACCCCTCCTCGCCAGCATTTATCGTAGGCGACACTTTATGCATTCCTACCATCTTTATCGCCTATACCGGAGAGTCCCTGGACTACAAGGTTCCGTTATTGAAAGCACTTGAAGCCGTAAATAAAGCAGCAGTAGACGTGTGCCACTATTTCAATCCGGATGTAAAGAAAGTCTATGCATATTTAGGATGGGAACAGGAATACTTCCTGGTTGATGAAGGGCTTTATGCCGCACGTCCCGATTTATTGCTGACAGGACGTACACTGATGGGACATGAAAGTTCTAAAAACCAACAGTTGGAAGACCACTATTTCGGAGCCATCCCTACCCGCGTGATGGAATTCATGAAAGACCTGGAAACAGAAGCCCTCAAATTAGGCATCCCTTTGAAAACCCGTCATAACGAAGTAGCTCCAAACCAGTTCGAGCTGGCTCCTATCTTCGAGGAATGCAATCTGGCAAACGACCATAACCTGTTGATAATGGCGTTAATGCGCAAGATAAGCCGTAAACATGGCTTCCGGGTGTTATTGCACGAAAAGCCATTCAAAGGAGTTAATGGTTCGGGAAAACATAATAACTGGTCACTGGGTACAGACATCGGTATCCTGCTGATGGCTCCGGGTAAAACACCGGAAGACAACCTGCGTTTCATCACATTTATTGTAAACGTGCTGATGGCTGTATACCGTCACAACGGTCTGCTGAAGGCAAGCATTTCCAGTGCAACCAACGCACACCGCCTGGGAGCGAATGAAGCGCCTCCTGCTATCATATCCAGCTTCCTCGGCGCCCAGTTATCACAAGTATTGGAACACCTTGAAAAGAGCGAACCGGAGGATTTGATGCTTGCCGGCAAACAGGGTATGAAACTGGATATTGCCCGTATCCCCGAACTTTTGATTGACAATACAGACCGCAACCGTACGTCTCCTTTTGCCTTCACCGGAAACCGTTTTGAGTTCCGTGCGGTAGGTTCCGAAGCAAACTGTGCCTCAGCCATGCTGGCTTTGAATGCAGCTGTAGCCGAACAACTGAAACAATTCAAAGCGGACGTAGATGCCCAAATTTCAGAAGGTAAAGAAACGTTTGCTGCAATCTTGGAAATACTCCGCAAAGATATTAAAGCATGTAAAGCAATCCATTTCGATGGCAACGGCTACAGTGATGAATGGAAAGCTGAAGCGGCACGCCGCGGCCTGGACTGTGAAACAAGTGTTCCGGTTATCTTCGACAACTACCTGAAAGAAAGCAGTATCCGGATGTTTGAATCGACAGGCGTCATGACACGGAAAGAACTGGAAGCGCGCAATGAGGTCAAATGGGAAACATATACTAAAAAAATACAGATAGAGGCTCGTGTATTGGGCGACCTGGCAATGAACCATATCATCCCGATAGCAACCAAATACCAGTCTTCCCTGATTGATAATGTCTATAAGATGAAAGATTTGTTTCCTGCCGACAAAGCCGGAAAACTGTCTTCCCGTAACCTCGAAATTATCGAAGACATTGCCAACCGTACCAACTTCATCAAAGAAAAAGTAGACGAAATGATAGAAGCCCGAAAGGTAGCCAATAAGATTGAATCCGAACGGGAAAAGGCAATTGCTTACCACGATACAATCGTTCCGATGCTGGAAGCAATCCGCTATCATATCGACAAGCTGGAACTTGTTGTAGACGACCAGATTTGGACCTTACCTAAATACAGAGAACTACTATTTATCAGATGATTAATATTTCACTATTCAGACAGTAGTTTTTTGTTGATTGTTTTGTGTTGCAAAGAGGGGGCATACTGCGAAGTATGACTCCTCTTCTTTTGCAAATTACACAAATAGCTCTTAAAAATTCTATTTATACGGTCTCACATAAAAAGTATATTTCCCTGATTGTAAAGAAAAAGATAATTTCCCCTCTTTTTTCTGAATCCCGGAAATGGATGAACAGTTTTCCAATGATTTGTTATCATAAATAAAAACATGTTCTTCTTCCTTACACAAAAGTTCTACACAGGTTGAGGTATTAGCAGGAATAATAAATGAATAAACTATTTCATCCTTACTTTTTTTCCAACTTGAATAGATTTCCCCATGAATCGAATGATAAGAAGCTTCGACAAAATCCAATCCGTCAGAAGGAAGAACCGGCTTTATATGTACACGCTTAAATCCGGGATTATCAGGAATATAATTGATACCAGCCAATGTTTTCATCATCCAGGCAGAAACTTCACCTAAAAAAACATGATTTAATGATTGGGAATCATCAACAGTCCATCCTTCCATTAACGTAGTTGCTTGTTTTTTCGTAATCCAATATCCCCATGATGGAAATTCTGTTTTAGTCACCATACGATAAGCAATATCCTGATAGCCATATGCTGTCAGCATATTTAATACAGCTTTACTCCCAAACAGGCCAAAATCCAAAAAGTAATTATTTTTAATTACCGACTCTGCCAAAACGGAAGCTACTTTCTTTTCATCTCCCTCCGGCACAATTCCTGCAAATAAAGTAAGTCCCTGAGAGGTTTGACTTCCATTTGCATATTTCCCGGATTGCTTGTCATAATACTTTTTATTAATTGCCCGTTTAATCGTATCGGCAGATAACTCATATCTCTCAGCCTCATCCAAAAATCCATTAAGTTGACAAGATTTTGCCATCAACTTATTCATCATATAATAATAGCAAGAAGATGTAAGTTCCAACGGAGTTTTCGTTTTCAATTGTCCCCAATCCCATAAACGAATATTTAACAGGTGCCCCACAGCCTTTTTATTTATGAAAGACAAGTATTTTTTATAATAAGGATAAGATTCTTTTAACAAGGCAGAGTCGCCATAATACATATATATTTCGTTCGGTATTCCAAAAAATGCAATATCCCAAGCAGGATTTCCTCCGGAATATCCCCATGTTCCTGTCGGAACGATATCGGGTAATTGTCCGTCATTTGTTTGTGCATCATAAAAATCCCGAATCCATTTCTCATACAGGGTAATCCCGTCATAATTAAACAAAGCATGTTCTATGGCAACATAAGCATCTGCCGTCCAACCGTTTTTTTCCCGCGTTGGACAATCGGTCGGTATACTATGCAGGTTACCCACATAGGAAGCGTTAGTTGCATTATATATCTTATTTAATAATTCATTTGAACAAGAAAAAGAGGCTGTTGAATTCAAATCCGTATAAACAACCAATCCCTCTACCGACTGAATATCCATCTCTATCGGCTTATCTGATATAATTTCAACATATTGAAAGCCATGATAAGTAAAACGAGGTATATATTCCTCCTGCCGACCACCGGCAAGAATATAAGAATCTGTTTGTAGCTCCTCTATCTGTAATTCCGGATTAAAAAAATAATCAATATTAGAAATATCCACACGCCCGTCAGGATAAAGTTTTTCTCCATGCTTCATTCGTATCTTTGTTCCAGGTATGCCTTCAAAAACAAATTTACAGAAACCGGCTATATTCCTCCCCAAATCATATACATACATACCCGGCCCCAGCTTCTTACAGGAAACAGGAGATATACGTTCTTTTATCCGAATCGGAGGCATTGTCTGTGCAACAACACGGGCAGACGGACAATCCACTAACTTTACAGATTTCCACTTTGATGCATTAAAGTTACTTTTATTCCAATTCTGTTGTTCCTTTCTTGCATCATAATATTCTCCGCTGTAAAGATTATTATACATAATAGCCCCCAAAGTGCATTTCCAAGAAGAATCGGACACAATCCATTCCGTTTTTCCAGATTCATACTCCACGCATATATTGAGAATAAAAGAAGGCCGGTTCCGCCAGGGAGCTTTATGAAAATCCCATGCAGCCTGAGACTGGATATTATACCATCCATTACCTAAAATCACTCCGAATGTATTTTCTCCGGAATTAAGATAAGATGTTATATCATAAGTTACATACAAAGCAGTCTTATCAAATCGCGCATAGGCCGGATCTAAAATATGATTACCTATTTTTTCTCCATTTGCATATAGTTCATAGTACCCCAAACCGCAAATATAAGCGCGTGCTTTACGAACTTTATCTTGTAATTCCACTGTTTTACGAAACAAAGGAGCACGTTTCAACTCTTTATCCAAAGAATCTGTAATCCACGAACCTTTCCATTCCCCACCCAAACCGGTCTCCCAGTTTGCAATGTCAGAATCCGGCATTTTCTTTTTATTCTTATCCCAACAACGGACTTTCCAATAATATTTTGTCCGCGGTACACATACGATGTCCGGAACTATCTGTGTAGAATAAGAAGATACTATTTTACCTGAATCCCAAAGGATAGACTTATTATGCGCCAAAGAAGCCGAATCTTCTGATATAAGAATCTGGTAGGCATACTGACAGCCCTTTTCCCGGACATCTTTTATCTGCCAGGAAAGACGTGGAGAAATCACATCCAATCCGATCGGATTCTGTAAATACTCGGCTCTCAAATTGACAGCACCGGTCTTTTCAATTTGGGTTGCTGCATTATTTTTAAGAGGGGAAAGACTAATCAATAAAAGCAATATCAGTTTTATGTATTTCATCTGCTATTTCCATTATTTGATAAAGAATATGGGAAGTTTCTCTTTCCTGAAGTGATGTCCTTTAAAGGCCTTTCTCCCATTTCCAAAAGCAACACGCCTCCTTTCATTATATCCTTATGAGTAATATACCAAGGAGAATATTGACTATTATTCATTTTCTTGTCCCGAATATAAACAGATGAGGCTATATTGTCCGGAGCTTCTATTTTAAACGTCTTTCCATTCTCCAAATGAAGTTTTACTGTTCGGAAAAGTGGACTGCCTAACACATATTCTCCCGTACCGGGACACACCGGATAAAATCCCAAAGCACTAAAAAGATACCAGGAAGATGTTTGTCCATTATCCTCATCCCCGCAATATCCATCCGGAGTATAGTTATAAAGCCTATTCATTATTTTACGAACTAACCGTTGGGTTTTCCACGGTTGATTTCCATAAACATACAAATAAGAAACATGTTGTGCCGGCTGATTCCCATGGGCATACTGTCCCATACTGGCAGCATGCATTTCAGCTATTTCATTAAAATAACGTCCATACAGCGGACTGCTAAGCGGAGCGATAAAAATAGAATCAAGACGATTGGTAAATGCTTTATCCCCTCCCATCAAATCAATCAACCCTTGCACATCGTGAAAAACACTCCAGGTATATTGCCATGCATTCCCTTCTGTAAAAGGCCCGCCCCATAAATAACCGTTAAAAGGTTCATACCAACTGCCATCGGATTTACGAGGACGCATAAAACCAGTCGAAGCATCATACGAATTTACATAATTCTTTGCCCGGGTTGCAAAAAAAGCCTGTTCATCGGACTTTCCTAATAAACCGGCAAGAGTCATTATACAAAAATCATCATACGCATACTCCAGCGACATAGAAGTTGACTGTTCATATTCCGGATAAGGAATATATCCTTTTTCATTATAGGCCTGAAAACCATACCGTCCCATATAAGGAACCGGTGCCTTTTCAAAACAATCCTTTTTAACGGCTTCATATGCCTTTTGTACATCAAAGTCTGTAATCCCTTTTTTATAAGCATCTGCAATAAGAGATACGGCATGTGAGCCAATCATCGAGTTCCGATATCCCGGACTGGACCAACTGGGAAGCCATCCCCCTTCTTCAAAAGTATTTACAAGGGATTGCATTATTTCCGTACTGACAGAAGGGAACATCATTGTCAGCCAAGGATGCAAAGAGCGAAACGTATCCCATAAACCATTGTCGGTATACATATACCCCTTATGCACTTTTCCATCATACGGACTATAATGGACTGGTACCCCTTTTTCATCATATTCATAAAATTTACGTGGAAATAAAGATGTACGATAAAAATTTGAATAAAAAGTCTTGAGTTGTTCTTCTGTTCCGCCATCTATTTCTATTCGACCCAAATGCTCAGACCAGACTGCCTTAGTTTCGTTTTTTACCTCAACAAACGTTTTGCTTCCTATTTCTGAAAACAAATTCCGTTCAGCCTGCTCCTGAGATATAAAGGAAGAAGATACCCTGGCATGAATCTGTTTAATATCCTTTGAAAATTGAACATATCCTCCTGCATACTCTTCTTTCAATTCTTGTTGCCCAGCGAAAAGTTCTTTCCGGTTCCAGACACCAAAACCAGTAAACTCCTGATCAAAATCGATTATAAAATAATTGGCAAAATTATCAGGCGTCCCTCCATTACTATTTTTGCAAAATCCGATTATTCTTTTTTCTTCCGGAACAATCTTTACATAAGCCCCTTTATGATATGCGTCAAGAACGATATAGCGGCTATCTTTTTTATCAAAAGTAAATTTCAAAAAGCCGCATCTTTCCGTTGCCGTAATTTCTGCCAATATTTCATCTTCCTGCAATTTTACCGAATAATAATAAGGGGTTGCCGTTTCCTCGGCATGTGAAAACGATTGGGCTCTTTCTGAATCCTTTACACGAAGTTCACCGGAAACCGGCATTATACTGAAGGTTCCATAGTCCCCAATCCACGGACTTGGTAGATGCGTCTGACGAAATCCCCTGATTGAATCGGAATTATATGTATATATCCAGTTATCATCCATCATTCCCGTTTGAGGAGTCCAAAAATTCATACCCCACGGGCACGTAACAGCAGGATAAGTATTCCCATGAGAAAAACTTCTATTATTATTCGTCCCTATTAACGCATTTACATAATCAACCGGATTCTTCGCCTCCGCATTTTCAAAGAAAAAGCTATACGACAAAATCAAAAACACAAATAAGATTCTATTTTTCATGATATCATTATATTTATAATAAAAATAAAGCATTAAGGCGTATATTCTACTGTTCCCCATTTATTTACTTTATATCCCCATTTTTCTATATATTTCTCACCCGGCAAAAACTCGTCATTCTTTTCTGATAATAAACGTGCCAATAAACCATCTAACTGCAAACGTATTTCTGTATATCCCTCATCCTGTACAAGATTAGTTTGCTGATACGGATCCTTCCTGTTATCATATAAAAGCCAGGGACCATTCAAATCTTTTACATAGGTATACCTTTTGGTCCGTACTCCGCGATATTCCCGTCCGCCACTACGCCGTTCCCATTCACCAAAAGGGGTTATACATTCAATCAAAGTGCCTTCTATTCTATCTTTTTTTTCACCTTTCAGTATAGGATAGATATTTTTACCTTCCACTGCATCCGGAATCGGCAAACCGGACATAGCTAATAAAGTCGGCATAATATCCACCGAATTAAATAACGTATCTACAGTTCTTCCTTTATTACCGAAATCAGTAGGGTATTTTAGTAAAAACGGGACAAGGATAGACTCATCATAAGGTTGCTGTTTTCGTTGTAACCCCTGAGAGCCTAACATATCTCCATGGTCCGATGTCAAGACAAAAATGGTATTTTTATCTATACCGCATTGTTTTATTGTCTTCTGTAATTGCCCGACACATGAATCCATGGCAGAGATATGTGCATAATATCCTTTCAAATCTTTAATAGCACGACCTTTACAAGCGTCCGGTACATTGGGTCTTAGCTTAATATCTTTGTCTCTGTATAACTTCTGATATTCTTCCGGTGCCGAATCATACGGGTTATGAGGAGGTCCCCATGACAAAAATAAAACAAACGGTTTTTCTTTCCGGGAATACTCTTCTATATACCGGCATGCATCATTGGTCTGTGCCGTCACATCATACCCCTCCCACCATTTAGGCGAACTATCATTATTATCATAATACTGGGATTTATTATAATCATGTGTACATTCCAGTACTTTAAAATAATCAAATCCCTGTCTATTCGATTCAGGAATATAATTACTTCTCCCGTTTCCATTAATATGCCATTTTCCGACATACCCCGTATTATATCCTGCCGATTTATATACTTTCCCTATCGACTTTGCTTCCGGATTCAACTGTACATCATTTAAAAACAATCCGTGACTCTGAGCATATTGTCCTGTTAACAAAGTTGCCCGATAAGGGGTAGACACCGGCATACATGAGACTGCATATCTAAAATTAATGCTTTCCGAGGCCAACCTGTCTATATTGGGGGTATATATATCCGTATTTCCGGCATACCCCGTATCCTGTGCACGCCATTGGTCTGCAAAAACAAAAACCAGATTCGGACGTTTCTTTTTTCCAAAGCTCAAAGCATGTATAGTAGGCGGAAACAATAATACTCCAGCCGCTACCCCTGCTTTCCGAATAAAATCCCTTCGTGTTAATTTCATGATTTACCTCCTGTCTATTTCAATAACTTAGTTATTGTCTTCCTACCAAAAATATCCCTTATTCAACTCCTGCATTTCGGGATATGCAGTATCTTCATCTTCGTATTGTTTTTTCAATTCCAATAATTCTAATTTTAACTTCTTTATTAGCTTTTGTGATGCAGGTTGATGATAGATATTATTCATCTCGCAGGGATCTTTCTTCAAATCATACAATTCCCACTCAGGTTCTAAAGGTTTGTTACTCGTACCTGTTTTACCTAACGACCGGGCATAATAATAAACCAACTTGTAACGTTCCGTCCTGATTCCATAATTGGCAGTTGCATTATGTGCCCCGTCCGCATGTTGCCAATAACGGTAATACATCGATTTACGCCAACCGGCAACCCGTTTTCCCTGTAAGTTTTTCCTGAAACTTTTACCTTGCATTTGTTTAGGCAGAGGTATATTAGCATAATCAAGAAACAATGGAGCAAAATCGACATTTAAGATGATATCATCATTCACTGTTTTAGGTACAATTTCTTTAGGATACCGGATTAAAAAAGGCATTCTCAATGATTCTTCATGCATTAAACGCTTATCGAACCACCCATGTTCGCCCAAGAAAAAACCCTGATCACCCGTATAAACTACAACTGTATTTTCCGTCAGCCCATTATCATCCAGATATTTCAATATGCGTCCTACATTTTCATCAACACCCGCAACACAGCGCAAATAGTCTTTTATGTAACGTTGATATATCCAGTGTCTCTTTTCTTCTACAGATAAACCAGACGGCACCGGCTCATTTTTTAAATCTATATGATTCATAAATTCCAGTCCCATTCTAATTTCTTTGCTAAATTTACCTTTACCTTCATAAGCATCCAATAAATTATCCGGTTCGGGCACTTCCACATCTTTTAGTAAATCTTTAAAGCGGGCAGCCGGTTTCCAAGGTCTATGAGGCGCTTTAAAATGACACATCAGGAAAAAGGGTTTCTCCTTATCCACAGATGATAAATACCGGATAGCCTCTTCACCGATTATATCAGTTGAATGCCCTTGATTTTTCGTCGGCTTCGGTCCGCCATTCTTTCCTGCATGCCAATCCCCTTTCTTTATTAACCCGGGATTATCGTAAACACCTTGCCCGGGTAGCACATAGTAATAATCAAATCCTGCAGGCTCCGAACCCAAATGCCATTTACCGATAACAGCCGTTTGATAGCCCTGGTCATGCAGATAAGTAGCAGAAGTAGGCAAACAACTATCCAAACTATCCGCCAATGTATAAACCCCATTCTTCTGGCTATACTGTCCTGTAAGAATACAGGCTCTACTCGGAGTACTGATTGAATTAGTAACGAAACAATTCTTTAAAATCGCTCCTTCCCTGGCTAACCGATCTATATTCGGCGTAGGAAGCACGGTCGACAACAAACCTCCATAAGCACTAACAGCTTGTGAAGTATGATCGTCAGACATAATGAAAAGAATATTAGGAAGCTTTTTCTTTTCAACAGATTGTGCATAAACAGTACTAACCTGCAATGAACAGATAGATGCACAAAGAAGTATATTATTATATTGTATTTTACATCTCATAAACATTTCAGTATTTTAGTCAACCCATAAAGGAGGACGCGCCATAAATAAAGGAAAACCCGTAATTCTGTCGTTCTGATCACCTCTACGATTTTTCCACCAAGGATGATCTTTTGTTTCTTTTTGCCATTTAATCATTTGATCTGCCAGTTTACGACCCGGAGCCTTATATTTTTCCATATCCGCTACATTATTCAATTCGTCAGGATCAGCTTCCAGATCATATATTTCAACCATTGCCCTCGGACAGGCAAAAATCTGGCTTTGTTCCTTTTTTAATGTTCCGTTGCGTTGTTCATTCTTCAAATCATACCAACTCAAGCTGGTGCTCAAGTCCATGGAGGTTCCATGAGGTAATTCATAATAAGCATTATAAATCAATTTATATTTTTCAGACCGGACACAACGAATATACTCGTCTGTATCGTGCCAGTTCCGTTCGGAAAAAACATATTCGCGCCCTCTCTTTGACGAATCGAACAACAAATCCTTGAATCCTCTTCCATACATGCACTCCGGAATATTTATGCCGGCAAGATCCAATAAAGTCGGAGCCAGGTCAATCGTACTGATCAAGCCATTTTTATGAACAGAGCCCGGAATTATCCGATTATTCCACATAAAGATCAAAGGTGTCTGGATTCCGGAATCATATAAAGTTCCTTTAGCCCTTGGAAATGGCATTCCGTTATCACTCAAAAAAACGATAATCGTATTTTCCAACAGGTTACGTTTCTCCAATTCGGCCATCATTTTTCCTATGTCTCCATCCATCCGGGATATTTCATTATAATAATCTGCCAAATCACGACGGGTATCCGGCGCATCAACCAAATAAGGAGGAACCGTAACATGATCCGGTGAATTTCTCTGATCGCATTTGTTGCGATTATAAGGTCTGTGAGGATCGATAAAGCCGACCCACAAGAAAAAAGGAGAATCCTTCGTTTCATCCAAAAAGCGACTATAATTCATATACAACTGATCATTTAACGGTCCTTGGTCCGGTAAGTATCCCCCTTTTATAATCGTATCGAATTGCTTGTCTCCATTTGGTCCCCAATGGGTTTTCAACATGCATGCGGTGTTATATCCTGCCTGTTTAAAATAATAAGGCATCATTTTTGTCTTATCATCAATCCCAGTATGTAAATCCTGTGTTCCGATCGTATGTGCAAACATTCCAGTCATCATACTGGTTCTTGAAGGACTGGATTGCGGAGAGGTAAGAAACGCATTTTGAAAACGCATTCCTCTTTCCGCCAATTTATCGATGTTAGGAGTAGATATATTTCTATTGCCATAACAGCCATAGTCCATACCTGCATCATCTGCTATGAAAACAACTATATTAGGCTGGTTATTCTTACTATTCTGCTGTGCATATCCCTGACAGGACACAGACATGGTAACAAGAGTAACTGCACATTTACCTAAAAAAATATTTTTCATTATTCGTATGTTTAATTATTCCTTACCTATTTAATAAAAGGAGGCTTTTCTCACTTCATTTTTATACTGTGAGAATTTTTTCTCATCCAAGCGAGAAAAAATTCTCATCAGCATGAAACTCTATTCTCATCGGAATGAGAATAAATAGTATACATCAACTACACACAAAGAACTTCTTCAACCTACCAGCCAGGATTTTGTTCATAGCTGCCATTTGCTACTTGCTCAAATGGAATGGGCATTAAAAACATTTTCGGAGCTTCAAACACCCTGTCGCGCTTTTCACGGCTATAAGTCAACTTCCCTTTCTCATCTTTTTCTATAACCTGAAGCCATACCTGTTTTTGTGAATCCGCGTCTTTCCAATGTCTCACATCCCAGAACCGGTGTTCCTCAAAAGCAAGCTCAATACGCCGCTCGCGTTTAATACGGGTTCTCATTTCATCTTTACCCAAACCGGATGGTAGTGCCGGTTGCATAGCCCTGTCGCGAATCTGGTCGATCGCCCATTTGGCTGTTTTTCCATTTCCTAAACCGTCCACCTCCGGTCCGAAAGCTTCGTTCATTGCTTCGGCATAATTCAACAAGACTTCGGCATAACGAATAATCGGATAATTATGGTCCGCCAACTCCGACTTTTTAGGATCAATTGTCACATCCACAAACTTACGTAAATAAAAACCGGTATTCACATAAGTCGAATTATAATCTTTTCCATCAACGACCTTGGTACCAGCCTTCCCTCTAAATGTTTCAATCTTTTGTCCTCTATAGTCCGCCCCGTTATAAAAAATAGAAGCATAAAAACGTTGGTCCCTGTTCTTATACGGATCTTGTTCATTATAACCCGAACCTGCCTCATGAATACTTTTACCGTTTTTCATCTCATAATCATCCACCAAATCCAAGGTAGGTAACGAATAGCCTGCCACAGCACTATTAGCAGCCAAAAAACGTTTAGGCAACTGACGCAACTCGCAATTCTTATCCTGAGGCTTCATATAAGACAGTATTACTTCATCATTCACACGAGTCACAAAAAACTTCTCATAACTACTCTTTTTATCTTTAGCTTCAATGTGTAATCCGTAGCCATTCGCTTCAGCAAGTTTGATTGCCTCGGCATTTGCTTCGGCTGCCACCCTCCATTTTCCCTCATCATATTCACCCGCAACAATTCGGTTTGTATTTTGAGGATCGTTGAACAAAGGACGGGCTGCATACAAGAGGGTACGTCCCTTTATTGCTTTCGCCGCAACGGATGTCGCACGTCCATATTCCTCCGGTTCCGTAAAACGATAATTAGCAGGCAGTACCATAGCTGCCGAGTCCAATTGGTCCACTATATACTTTATCGTTTCATCAAATGTACTTCGCGGCATATATAATTCCGGGCTGGAAGAATTTAACGGAATATTAATAATAGGAACCCCTCCGTACGACCGGGCCAAATCCGCATAAGCAAAAGCTCGTAAAAAACGGGCTTCTTCCTTTAATCGCTTTTTCTCTTCTTCGGTCATACCTGTTTGAACATTAACGGGAACCTTATCTATATTTTGTATAAACGTATTTGCAGGACGTATAGAAGTCCATCCTTGGGCCCATCCCGGAAGTTCCGTGGGAATATTGACAGCATTCCAGGTTCCTTCATTAAACCATAATGCCTGCGTCAACATACCTATCGGTCCTTGCTGTCCTTCATCCGTACAGCATCCCAGATAAACAGGAGTCTTTGCAAAGGAAAAACGAGCATATCCTTTAGGTAACCGGCTATATACGTTTGCTATATATTTACGGGCATAAATACCATCCGAAAAGATTTTCTCCTCTGTCATATCTCCCGACTCTGCTTTATCCAATAATCCTACACCATCTTGCTGACAAGCAGACAGTCCCAATATTGACATTAAAAAGTATATATAATATTTTTTCATATTGCTACCTGTTTTTAAAATTGGAAATTAAAACCTAACGTATACTGTGCCATTTGAGGATAGTTGTACCCACGTTCCTGCTCCGTTTCCGGGTCAAAATTCTTAACATAGTCGAATGTTAACAAATTCGTTCCGCTAACAAAAACACGTAAACGGGAAATGCCTGCTTTGCTAAGCAACGTTTTTGGGAAAGTATATCCTATCTCTAAATTTTTAAGCCTGAGATAATCACCTTTTTTCAACCAAAAATCAGATTTACGATGGTTATTCGGGAAATTTCCATTATGTAAACGAGGATAAGTTGCCGTATCCCAAGTTGAAGGATCTTCGGGATTAAAACGATTCAAATGCATTTCCTGTACATTGCCTCCATCCATAAATTCCCAAACCGCACCATAAGCAAAATATGCGGAGAATTGGGCTGCGCCTTGCCACAGCATGCTAAAATCCAACCCATTCCATTCAAATCCGGCTGATAATCCGAACTGAATTCGTGGAACATTGCTATAACCAATCGGGCATTCGTCATACCCATTAATGACACCGTCATTATTCAAATCCTGGTATTTCAAGTCCCCAATTTTAACATCTCCAAACTGTTTCGGACTGGCATCTATTTCTTCCTGACTTTTAAACATTCCAAGACAAACCAAACCAAAATGTTGTCCTAACGATTGTCCTGTCGTAGCCATCCAGTCATACAACTGGGGAGACTCACCTTTAAAAAGAACTTTGTTCCGTGCATATGAAACATTCCCTTTAACATAATAATTAAACTTGTTAATATTATCCGAATAACCAAGTTCCAACTCACCACCCTGATTCCTTACTTTACCTATGTTTTCCGGAGGCAACCCTATTCCTAAAACATTGGGGATAGACTGATTGGTCAATAATATATCCCGTCTGTCTTCTCTAAAATAATCGGCGCTCACGGTCAGTTTGCCTTTCAATAAACGCAGGTCGATACCCACATTGCTTTTTCTGGCACGTTCCCATGTTACCAGCTCATTGCCTAACCTTCCTTCCGTATAACCATTTAAAGCCTGAGGGGTCGTTCCAAAATTATAATTACCAAAATTAGCATTGCCCGGATTATAAATATGCTGATAGAGATATGCCTGACCGCCTAATTTATCATTCCCTACTTCTCCATAAGATCCTCTAATCTTAAAAAAGTCTACAAACGGAACATTCTCTTTCCAGAATTTTTCTTCGGAAATCACCCAGCCAGCAGAAAATGCAGGGAATAAAGCATAACGATGTCCTTCTGCAAATTGATTGGATCCGTTATAGCCCATATTAATTTCTCCCAGATATTTGTTCTTAAAACTATAGGTTAACCGACCGACAAAGCCCAGATACCCGGAAGGTACAGCTGCCTTAGATATATATTGGGTTTGGTTATACAGGGCCAAAGCCGTTACTTTATGCGGTCCAAAATCCCTTGCATAATTTAAAGAGGCTTCCAGATAAATTCGTTGATAATCATCCAATGTCTGCGTTGACAAAGAGGGCAAAACTTCCTCTGTCATAATCGATTTATCATACTCTCCAAATTTAGTATATCGTACAGTATATGGGCATTCTGTCAACGTTTGACTTGAAGATTCAAAAGCTGTAATACCGGCCATAGCTTTTACAGACAACCCCTTCGTCACAAAATCAAGTTTCTGATTTAATTTAAAATTACCTTCCAAGACATCATTATTTACATGATAATATCCTCCTCTTTCTATAATTTGAAGTGGATTTCTCATGCCTGTACCTATCGGGTCCATACTACCGGCTCCATAAGTTCCATCCGGATTCTTCAAGGTCATAAAGTTAGCCGGCTGACGCATCAGTACTTCAAATAAGTTATTCGATTCAGGGCCACTATCAAATGAAAGCCTGTTTTTCATACCAATATTATGCCTGGAACGTAATGAGGTACTCAAATCCACACTCACCTGAGTCGTTTTTGTTACTGTAAAATCCAGATTCGAACGTAAGTTCACCCGTTTATAATTGGCATTCGTACTATAATCCGTATTATCATATTGCTTATAAATACCATCCTGATATAGAAAACCGGCAGAAACAAAATACTTGACAAAATCCGTACCGCCACGAACATTGAGATTCACTTGTGCCTGAGGGGTATATTTTTTCAAGAACATATCAAGCAAATCATTATTAGGATGGGTAAAAGGAGAATCACCCAATAAATAATGCTGTAAATCTTCATCACTTGAATAATCATACGAGTTTATATCACCGCCGTCATTACGAATCGCTTCATTTTTCAATAGCGCAAAATTATAGGCATCCAAAGGCTTGGGTAAACGAATCGGCGACTGTACTGCGACAGAAGTATTCAATGAAACCACCGGTTTATTTTTCATACCTCGTTTTGTTGTTACCAATATGACCCCGTTCGCTCCCCGGACTCCATATACTGCCGTAGCAGAAGCATCTTTCATAACAGAAAATGATTCTATATCCTCCGGATCGATCTGGTCAAAGCTACGTTCCACCCCATCTACTAAAATCAGCGGAGTCGCATCATTCATCGTAGCCATACCTCTGACATATATTTTAGAATCATCTGCACCGGGGCGACCGGAAACCATCTTCGTCATCACTCCCGAAATACGTCCGGCTATTGCATTACTTAAATTTGCGGAAGCACTTTGTTTCAAATCATCCGCTTTTACAGATGAGATAGCTCCAACTACAGACTCTTTTTTCTGTGTACCATAACCTATGACCACGATTTCATCAAGCTCCGAAACCTTAGGCTCCAGATTCACATTCAAAACCTTTTGATTCTGGACCTTTACCTCTTTCGTTTCATAACTGACATAAGAAAAAACCAGAATGTCTCCCTTATTAACTGATAGTGAGAATTTTCCGTCCAAATCAGAAATAGTAGCCTTATTTGTTCCTTTTACAACAATATTAACACCAACCAACTCTATATCAGCTTCATCACTTACACGTCCGGAAACTGTTGTTTGCTGTGCAAAAAGTTGAAATGTAAACAAACAGAAAATAATTATTAATGTAGTTATATTTTTCATACTAATAAATAATTTAAGATTTTAATTACCCCATAATGGATTCTGAACCAATGCTTTGTTTTTATAGCATTCACCTTGAGGTATCGGATACAAATACATTTTCGGAGAAAATATCCGTTGTTCGACATCATAATAAGTATATTTAAAAGATGTACCTTCCTTTTCGATACGAACCCCTTTAATAGGTTCTTTAAAAACTTGTTCCGCTATTTTCCAACGACGTATATCCCAATGTCTATGTTCCTCAAATGCTAATTCAATTCTTCTTTCATTCACTATTTTTTGTTTCATTACTTCGTAAGTCAATCCTTTCGCCGGAACAACAGGCATACCAGCTCTCTTACGAACTTCATCAACAGCCCATTTTGCAGTTCTACCATCGCCAAACGGATTAGCCGTCGGACCATATGCCTCATTCATTGCTTCTGCATAATTCAACAAGGCCTCACCTGTCCGGAACAGAGGAAAATAATGAATACCATTTTTCGTATTTCCAAAAATAATTGCAGTCGGATTACTAAATTTACGAAGATAATACCCTGTTTTCGTCGCGTTAATATCAGCATCAGATGCATCTAACCCTCCAATAAACGTTTCAACTTTACGGTTCCACCAAGTCGCTTCATTATACTGTATTGATGCTGCAAAACGGGGATCACGATTGGCATAAGGATTTTTTGCATTATACCCTGATCCTTCTTCATGGATACTTTTCCCGTTTTTCATTTCATATGCATCTACCAGATTCTGGGAAGGGCAAACTCCGCCACGTGCATTGGTATAACCAATCGGTGCATTATTTTTCTCTATTTCATTATCCTGCTGGCGCGTTTTAACCATCAGATTTTCCTTATTCTGTGCCAGTGCCGGTGTAGTAAACAAATTCTGATATTTCAACATTGCATTAGCCCCTGTATTGAAAAGAGAAATTGTTCCGGGATAAAATTCCAGCAAATCATGGGCAGCTTTAGCTGCGACCTTCCATCTTTCAGGATTTTCCGTGCCATAACCTACCAACGGATTATTGCTACCGGTCACATCCGGACCATTAAACAATGGGCTGGCAGCATACAATAACATGCGGCTTTTTAGTGCCATCGCTGCAACTCCGGTTGCCCGTCCTACACGAGCAGCCACTTCCACTGTAGGTAAATACAAAATTGCCGAATCACATTCATTCACAATAAAATCCACACAATCCGCATAAGAATCACGGGGAATATCCGGACTATCATTGACAGTCAATGTCCTAGTAATAATCGGAACACCTCCAAATCGTTTCACTAATTCAAAATGGTAGTAAGCTCTTAAGAAATGCGCTTCAGCCAATACACTGTTTTTAAAATCTTCTGAAGTCGACGGATACAACATACCTATATTCTCAAACAGCAAGTTAACCATCATAATTCCTTCATAATAATTCGTCCATCCGGCATCCGGATTTGACGTAGGTCCCCATGAACCGTTTATAAAGGGAGTCATGCCATTATTCGATATACATTGTGTAGATTCATCGGTAGCCGATGATAACATTGCCTGATTATCAAAACGATTATAACCTTGTGGTAAATATTTATATAGCCCAAGCACATAAGCATCTACACGTGTGCTATCTTTAAAAACATCGTAAGACTCTATTTTATCCAGTGGTTTACTATCAAGCATTTCGCAGGATGTAAATGCCACCAGCAGAAAAGTACCTAACAAGCAAAATAAATTATGTTTTTTCATTTTCTCTCCATTTTAAAAAGTTAGATTTACACCAACATTAAATGTTCTCTGTATAGGATATTCAAATTCGTTGGTTGCCATTTCCGGATCCATATCCTTCAATGAACTCCAGGTTAACAAATTATAGCCGCTCAGATAAAGCCTGGCCTTTGAAATGAATGTGCCTTTCAGGAATTGATCGAAAGAATAGCCAAGTTCCAATGTTTTCAAACGAAGATAACTTACGTCTTTTTGCCAAAAAGTGGAATTCTGGCGGTTATTATTCGTTTCAGCCAACGACAAACGAGGATATGTTGCCGTAGCACGCGTATCAACTACCTGCCCTGTAGCAGGGTCAGTATAATAAGCCCAACGATCCAAATGATGCTCCAATACTTTTCCATTATTGTAAAATTCCCATGTTAGAGCTCCGGTCACCATAGCCTGCGACTGGGCCGTTCCCTGGAAGAGAGCACCAAAATCAAAGTTCTTATAACTAAATCCTATAGACAATCCATAATTAATTGAAGGAACCTGATTTCTTCCTATACGGGTAATATCATCCGAATCGATCTTGCCATCATTATTCATATCACGATACCGGATATCACCAGGCCGGACTGTTCCATAAAAAGCCTGACTCGGAGCTTTATCTATCTCTTCCTGGCTCTGGAACAAACCTTCTGCTATCAGTCCAAACTGTTCGCCCACCGGATGCCCGGTCGTATAACGATAAGATTCTTTCCAATCCTGTTCATCTTTGTTTATTACTTTATTCTTTGTCGCTGCCAGATTAAAATTTGCATAATAAGCAAAGTCGCCAATCTTATCATTATATCCGATAGAAAATTCTAATCCTTTATTCTCCACTATGCCATGATTCAATTGCGGGATTATCCCACCAAACAAATCAGGTATTTTTCCACTGCTAATCAGAATATCAGTGGAACGTTCTTTAAAAATATCGAATGAAAAATTCAATGAATTATGAAATAGAGCTACATCCAACCCTATATTCGCTTTTTTACTTTTCTCCCATGTTATATCCGGATTAGCCACTAAAGCCTTATACCAAGCTGTAGCCGAAGGAGCAGCCCCGTTTACTCCGGTTGTTATAGATGCTCTTTGTGCATAATTTTCTATATAATAGAAATAAGGGATGCCTTTATCGCTACCGGTTAATCCATAAGAAGCCCTCAATTTCAGAACATCAAGAAAATCAATATTGTCTTTTATAAAACTTTCATTAGCAATATTCCATCCTATCGCTCCGGCAGGGAAAAAACCGTAACGATTTCCCTTCGGGAATTGTTCCGTACCTGCATAAGCAAAAGAAAATTCAGCTAAATAACGGCTGTCATAGGCATAAGCAAACCGTCCTAACCAACTGGAATTCAAGTTAGGTAAACCATTTGTATTCACCTCCCGGTATTCATTATAATTATATTTCAACATCGCTGATACTTCATTCTTGCCAAAAGAGCGTGAATAATCCAACCCTGCCTGAATATCAAGTCGTCGCTGATAGAATTGTGGTGTCCATTGCGGATTCATTTTACCGGGAGTTCCATGTTGCCTTACCGTATTTTCATCAATCAACTCATAGACTTCAAATGTTTTTGAACGATTGGCATTCTTGGCATAACGGCTGTCATAACTTAAAGAAGCTGTAGCCTTTAAACCCGGAGTAATACAATCCAATTTGTAATCAGCCCATATGGTAGAATTAACTTCCACTGACTTATAAGCAGAGTACCCGCTGTTATTCAGTAATCCATAAGGATTATTCCTATACTGGGCATTACCGGCCAAAGGGTTCACTACCATATCATCGGTTCCCTCTATCAAATACTCTCCCATATACCTTTCCGGAAATAGATTAGGCGGAAGTTTATATAATGAACTTAAGATACTACTTACACTGTTAGATTTTTGTCCCGGATAAGTACGGTCCTGAATCCGTCCAGCCAGATTTAAATGGATATCCAGATTCCGGTTTACTTTCAAATCGACATTGGAACGAATCGAATACATATCCATACTGGCATTGGTATTATATGTATTTGCATTTTTATCTACATTATAAATTCCGGAATTGCTTGTATATCCAACAGCGAAAAAATATTTGGCAATATTGCCGCCTCCCCTTACACTCAGGTTATACTTTTGCTGTACCGAATAATCTTTCAGATACATATCCAGATAATCATTATTAGGATACAGATAGGGATCGGCATTTTGTTTATACCCATCTAACATATCCTGGCTATAAAAAGGCTGCCGCCCATCATTGATTAACGCTTCATTATAAAGGGATGCATAATTGTAAGAATCCAGAAACTTAGGTAATTTCACAGGTGATGACATGGCAACACGTGCATCAAAGTCGATAGTCAACCTTTGTTGGGAACCTCGTTTCGTTGTGATTAATATAACGCCATTACTACCTCTTAAGCCATAAATAGCCGTGGCTGCCGCATCTTTCAAGATGGTGATGCTTTCTATTTCGTTGGGTTCAAGCATATCCATGTTTCTTTGGATGCCATCTACTAAAACCCAAGGAGTATTATTACCTAATGTTCTTTGTCCGCGAAGAAACATGTTCCCACCTTCCTCGCCGGGCTCTCCGTTTGTCTGCATGATTGTTAACCCGGGAAGTAAACCTGTCAAAGTATTTTTCCTGTTTAAATTCGGTACATTCTTAAGAGGATCTCCTGCTATCGAGTAAATAGAAGAAATAACCGATGTACGTTTTTGTTTTCCGAAAAGAACTTCCACCGTATCCGCTTTCTGGTCAACAAGCCCCGAGATACCGGCTTCCACTTGGAATACAGCAAAAAAACTGAGCAACAAACTACAATTTTTTCTGAACTTCCATAATCTGTTTTTACAAATTCTTACCATATTAGACGATTAGATTTAAAATTAGTCTTTTGTTATTTTTCAGGAGCAAAGAAAAAGCCACTCAATTAATTTCCCGGATTTTCCACAATTAATGCCGCTTAATTATCAATTAATTTTACGGTTTTTCCTTGCTTTCCAATATATTATATCAGATCTGGCTCATTACACATTACTCATATACAATAAAAGAGGGATTCTCCGAGATGGGTAAAGTATATTTCCCTGTTACCGACTCCATAACTGTTTTCTGCCCTTGCCAGTCAATCAATCCTATTTTTTTCCTGCCGATATCAAGTGATATCGTTTTACTATGGCTTTCCAACGGCTCCCAATAACGGTTTACACTCCAGAGCGCTATTACTTCTTCTTTGCCTTCTCCATAGCAGAAAACTTTTGTATCTGTTGTTTCTTGTAATGCTCTTGCAAACTTCTTTTCAGCCAGCAAATGGGATAATACGGCTACTGCCGGATAAGCAGCTTTCGGGGAGAAATCTTTTCTTATGATTCCAAAATTATGCTCCTTCTCCTTTAAATCGACTCCATCGTTTTGAAAATCATACAAATAAACACATTTAGTCGTATGATATCTCCGGGCTAACAAAAACAACCTGGTTATATAAGCCGCCTGGCGATATTCGTCGATAAAAAGAGACTCACCTTTGCTTGTAGGTAACGAATCAGCCAAATGCCAGCCCATTTCCGTAATCCAGACATCTAATTGCTTATTTTTCCCATCCGATTGCTGTTCAGCCATCTTTCCATAATGAGGCCACAAAGAGGGTACAGATACATTTTTCAGAAACGGATGTCCTTTCGTTTCATATCCGTCTTCCGGACCATAAGGAGCCACATATGTATGCATGGCAAAACCATCCATAAAAGACGCCCCTCCACGTTTAAATATAGGATTGACATAAGCTCCGTCCACTAAATTGGGCGCCCCTCCAGAACATATAAACTCTCCCTGAGGCTGAACCGCTTTTATTACCGGATAAACTTCTTTCAATAACTCAAAATAGCTGGTCCCTGGATCTATTCCCAAGGCTTTGGACGGTTCATTCCATAATTCCCATAGAAAAATCTTATCCTTATAACGTGTTACCATTTCTTCAGCATATCTGGCAAAACGTTTACGGCCACTATCATCCAATGGAAATCCATGAGCTGTTTTCTCGCCGGGTAACGGATTCCCATAATCTAAAATCATTAAAACCCGTATATCCCTCTCGACTGCCGCATCCACATACCTGTCATATCTGGGGTCAAAAGAAAACACACCTGGCTTCAGCTCTACACGATCCCAGAATATTTCATCCCGGATAGAAGAAAAACCCACTAACCGTATCAAATCCAATCCATAAGGTACAGAACCTTTAAAATGTCCAAAATGTGTACAGGTTCCAAAATCAGAAGGGCCTATTTCCTGCCTTTCCGGAACAATAGCGATACTTGTCGATACGGAATCGATTACAGTTCCTTTTATTATATCTCTCAATTGGACCTCATACCTGTAATAGCCCCATTGAGGAAATTCAAAATCAATTGGCAAATCATGATGTAAACCTGTATCCAGCTTTACAAATTTCTCGCCTATTACCTCACCGCCCTTGGCCTTCTTTACGATTGCATACAATTCCACACCGGAAGAAAGAGTATCCAAGTGAACAGATACACGTATATTCTTCGTTCCGGTACCTGGGAAAATCAAAGGATACCCTTCGCCACCGGATACAACCAAATGGTTTCCTCTTACCCATGTTGAAATAAATATGAATGTAAACAAAACATACAAAAATCTTCTTTTCATGGCATACTTTTTTAATTACAAAAATGTAGTGCAAATAAAACGGAGACTTCTTAATAATCCGGAGAATACATACTTAACAAGGGACTTAATTTCATGATTAAGCATAGTTTTTTCACTGGAAAACACTTCATCCAGAGATAATACACAACAATGAGGACCTGTTTTATATTTTATTTTTCAATAAGCTGATTAAAAGTCTTCTCGTATTGGACTGCAAGCAGGTTTTTATATTCTTTACAAAAATTATCATACGTATTTTTAGCTAAACCTGTTTTTCCACAATTAAATAGAGCGGCACATTTCAATTGCAATGCTTCTTCATTCAAAGGGTCATTGAAAAAAATCGCATCTGCAATCTGAATAATCATTTTATTATTTTGCCTGTAATCCTCTTTTTGTGAGAAGTCCAGTAAGATATCAATCACAGCCGACGACAGTTCCGATTTAAAAGGATCCAGCCAATCTATCTGCATATTCGGCAATAAATCTCCGAAAGATACCAATTCCAGAAACTTAAGAAACTGTGTTTTATCTTCCAGGCTTTTCCGGTTATGCAAAAAATACATCAATTCGTTGTAATCGCAAAAAACATGCTGTCCGAACGTTATTGTCCAGTAGTTGTTACTTGTCGTAATCGACACCTCGCCTACAACATCCAACAATACACGTAATTTGCGGATAGATACATTTCTATTATTCCGCGCCGAATTTTCATCCTTATCTCCCCAAAGTAATTCATCCAGCTTTGAGCTAATAATACCTTTTTTAGGTCCATCCGAATATAGAATCAACACTAATAACAAATTACGCAAAGTCGGACTAAAGCTGTTCGTGATGTTCCCGCCTGCTTTATCTATCACAGAAAATCCACCCAACAGACAGATATTCTGTTTACTCAAATCAAAATAAGATTCTTTTTCCTGAACTTCCTCCTTCTCTACAGAGACAGAACTATTCACCTTACTTATTTTTTTCTTTTTCCTGTAATAAAAAAAGAAAGCCAAAGAAATCGTTACTATCAAAACAATACTCCATACAAGGCTAACTTTATACCCTGGTTCCAAAGGCTGAATAGTATCCGATACCATTAAAGGAGGATATTTCATCGAATATACAATAACAGACTTTTGACTGTTTTGCGGAGTCTTATCATAAACAGCATATATCTTCGAAGCAACAGGTTCATAGAAAAGATTCCTGTACAGATGCAAACTGGACATTTTTTCTGCCATGACATCCCCCATTAGGCTGACTTTCTTTTCCTTCAAAGAAAGTTTCATTAAATGCCCTCCTTCAAAATCCGTCAGTAAATAGAAACAACTGTCTTTCGAATTGAAAATCATATTCTCCGCCGGAAGATAAGTAGCTTTATCCAAGGCAAAATTCCCGAGATGAGTGGTTTTACCTGTTTCTATGTTTATTTTATGCAAGTCATACATATATTCCGTTGCCAGCTCCTGACGCCCGGTTTTACTTCCCCGTCCACCATATATATATAAATCTTTACCGACAATGGCTGTCGCTACTGAATAACGGGGATATATATTATTAACCATATGTCTTTGCCATACATTGTTAAACGGATTGACCTGTACCAGTATATTATTATACTTATATCCTCCATATCCTCCGAAAATAAAGATAGACGAATCATTATTCATTGAAAATAAAGAAGAATGATGCCAAAAAACGCTTTCATAAGAAGGCTGGTCTTTCTTCGTCCAGGAAGAATCCTCAAACGAGAAAAAGGAGACCTCTTCTTTATCTATATTAAAAGATATCAGTTGGTTATGTAAAGTATCCATAACCAGTTGCGAAAAATTGCCCGCTGCAGGAAAACCACTCCTAACCTTAATTTCTCTCTTCTGCATAGCTTTCAGATTAAAAGCTATTACCCTGGATTGATCCGGTACTATATATAACAGGGTACGTTTCTGATCAAAAGCCAACTGTACATTATTGTCAACCGAGATAGTTGTGACTTTCTCCCATGTGCAATGTTCATCTATTTTCCATGAAGGGTTCTGTGCCACTGCTTGTTTACCGGACACCACATCATAACAAACATCTCCCCTGTGTTTGCTTAATTGCCAATGCCGGATCACCTTATTGTCTTCCTTTATCTTTATATTCTTTATATCTACCGGAGCGACATCATTAGAAGCATATTTTCCATGATTACATTTTCCAAATGATATATATACATCTTTCACATGTTCAAATGAAAAAGGAATTTCAAAAGACAAACTATCATATGTAAATGAAATACTTTTCTTTTTCTTCAAAAAGAGAACCTCCACCGGCAACCACTCTTCTGTCTTCACCTGTTGTGTAACAGGATACGTATTATCCCCCACTATAAACTCCGGGAACGGTTTATACTGCTTATCCAATGAAAAAATCAAATCTATATTTTGGTCCGTATCCGTAATGATCCGGAATATAAATCCAAAATATGAATTTTCCTTACGCACCAACATATCAAAAGATATAGCCAGTTCTTGTTCCAGAGCTATACCTTTTCCTGCATCCAGCACTAACGATGTACGATTTTCAGCTAAGTGAGTATGTGCATTAAACTTTAACCCTGTATCCGGTTCATTTCCTAAAATAAAACCAGGCAAAAACAAGATGATAAAGAATAACAACAATATTTTTCTCTTCATTATATTTAATCCAGATAAAGAATCTCTTTTTCCTAATGCACACAAATATATAAAATATTTCTTTATTTATACAAACAATCCTTTTATTCACCGAATAAGAAAAACAGCCCAAAGCAAATAAACCAAGCGCTATAATGCAGAAAAAATTTATAACATTCATATATCTTATTTTCAATAATTCAACACTTCCCAGAAATCAGAGGCAAATACCGGTTAGTTACACCTTTCCTTTTTTCATCGTATATTTCATCTAAAACAGCTATCTTTGAAGCCCATAAAACACAGAGATTATGAACTACGGATTTATAAAAGTTGCAGCAGCGGTACCTCATGTGCTGGTTGCGGATTGTTTTTATAATATAGGGCAGATTGAAAACCTGATGCGACAGGCCACTGAAAAGGGCGTACAAATGATGGCTTTCCCGGAACTTTCTGTTACGGCTTATACCTGCCTCGATTTATTTAACCAGCAAACCTTGCTGGATAATGCGGAAAAGGCATTGCTGAAACTAATTGCCGATACGGCAGACCTCGGCATCTTGTCTATTGTGGGTGTTCCGTTACGGACGGAGAACAGGCTTATCAATGCTGCCGTAGTATTCCAGGAAGGAAAAATCTTAGGGGTAGTCCCGAAAACCTATTTACCGAACTACAAAGAGTTTCAGGAACAACGCTGGTTCACTTCCGCTTCGGAATTGCGTAACCGGAGTATCTGCATCGGTGGCAAAAGTTATCCGCTTGGCAGCCATTTACTGTTTAACTCAGGAGATGTTTCCGTAGGAATCGAAATATGCGAGGACCTTTGGGTTCCCGTTCCTCCCAGTTCGCTGTTGGCGATGGAAGGAGCCAATATCATTTTCAACCTGTCTGCAAGCAATGAATTGATTGGCAAACACAATTATCTGCGTGCTTTGATTTGCCAGCAGTCAGCCCGTAGTATGGCGGGATATGTGTATGCCTCCTGCGGTTTCGGAGAGTCCAGTACGGATTTGGTATTTGCAGGAAACGGTATCATTGCCGAAAACGGTAACTTATTAGCAGAGTCTCCCCGCTTTACCATGGAAGAGCAACTTATCATCAGCGAGATTGACATAGAAAGCCTGCAAAACGACCGCCAGGTAAACACCAGCTTTATGTATGGCGCCTCTTCCCTGTTGAAAGAGGAAACGCAAACCGTAGGTTTCCGGATGCAGGCTCCTGAAACATTCGAACTGACCCGTTCCATAGACCCGCATCCTTTCACGCCTTCCGGGGATGCCCTGAAAGAACGGTGTGAAGAAATATTCCATATACAGGTGGCCGGCCTTGCCAAACGGATGGTTCATGCACATGCCCAGACAGCCGTAGTCGGCATATCCGGCGGATTGGATTCGACACTTGCTTTGCTCGTTACAGTAATGACGTTCGATGCGTTGAATATTCCGCGCGAACAAATAATAGGTATCACAATGCCCGGTTTCGGTACAACCGGACGTACTTACAACAATGCCGTTCATCTGATCCGTTCGCTGGGCGTTACCCTGAAAGAGATATCTATCAAGGAGGCTTGCCTGCAACATTTCAAAGATATCGACCACGACCCGTCGGTACATGATGTTACTTATGAAAACAGCCAGGCACGCGAACGTACCCAACTGCTGATGGATGTGGCGAATCAGGAAAATGGCCTGGTTATCGGAACCGGCGACCTTTCGGAGCTGGCTCTCGGCTGGGCTACGTATAACGGAGACCATATGTCCATGTATGGTGTAAACGGAAGTATCCCCAAGACTTTGGTGAAATATCTGGTCGAATGGGTTGCCAACTATAAAGTGGACGAGGCTTCCCGCCTGACGCTTCTGGACATCGTCGATACGCCTATCAGTCCGGAACTGATACCTGCCGACGAACATGGAAACATCAAACAGAAAACGGAAGATTTAGTCGGCCCGTATGAATTGCACGATTTCTTCCTGTACCATTTCCTCCGTTTCGGTTCCCACCCTGCCAAAATATTCTATCTGGCACAGAAAGCATTTAACGGGAATTATGACAAGGAAACCATAAAGGAATGGCTACATATTTTCTTCCGCCGTTTCTTCCAGCAGCAATTCAAACGCAGTTGCCTGCCCGATGGTCCAAAAGTAGGTTCGGTTAGTTTATCCCCCCGCGGAGACTGGCGTATGCCGAGTGATGCAATGGCGAAGCTTTGGTTGGATGAGATTGAAAAATTGTAGGATACTATTGATATATACAAAATACCCTGGTGTACTTCACAAAGACACCAGGGTATTTTTATTGTATAAAAAGATAAAATTCACCTTTTATTTCTGCCTTGTCAACCCCAATATCACAGCCTCATGTTCCGGATATCCATCCAATAAATCTTTCCTGTCTGCCAATTCAAAATCTTCAAACTCGAATCCCGGAGCCACTGCACAGCTCACCAGCGTAAATCCTTTCTGCCCCTTCAACCGGGCTGCAAACCAAATACCAGACTCAATCGTCACTTGCAGGCTCCCCTCTTCCCTGTCCGATAACTCACGGCAAATTAACTTTCCCTCTTCAAAAGAATAAATAAGCAAAGGCATCCCTTTATGAAAAAACCAACTCTCAGGAGACTTTATACGGTGAAAAGCAGAAAAAGCCTTATCTTCCAATAAATAATAAATCGTAGTCAGAACCCTGCGGGGAGCAGGCATTCCCTCAACCGGTATCCACCATTCCGAACGATACACTTCACTATAGTATCCTCCTTCCAGATGAGGTTGCATACCCAGTCTTTCAATCCAATAGCGAACTTCCTCCTTTTTCTGTTCCATCACACAACACCTTTCAAAACATATATGATTTGATTTTAAAACATATATGCTTTGCAATTAAAACATATATGTTTTGAATGTGAAAGATATACTTTATCTGAGAAAGTGACAAAAAGAAAAAGAAAATAGTGTACTTTCGCTGTTATATAAAGTAAAGACTAATTATAAAACATATAAAGATGAAGAGTTTAAATGGTTCTGTCCTGCGATGTATTTTTGCTATCGTATTAGGACTTGTATTAGTATTATGGCCCGAAGCTGCTATTACTTATCTGGTTGTCACCATAGGTATCTGCTTTATCCTGCCAGGGATTTTCACTTTACTGAATTACTTCACCCGCGAAAGAGTGGAAGGAGAACCCAGTCCCATGTTCCCGATCGACGGGGCTGGAAGTATCCTGTTCGGTGCCTGGTTGGTTATCATGCCGCAGTTCTTCGTAAGTATCCTGATGTATATCCTGGGAGCGTTATTGGTGCTGGGAGGCGTACAGCAGATTGTCTCGCTCGTATCGGCACGTAAATGGAGCGTGGTTCCTTTTGCCTTTTATATCGTTCCGATACTGATTCTTATTACCGGAATCATGATTCTGGCTTACCCGTTCGGGGCGGCAGCCAATACCTTTGTCATATTTGGCGTAGCAAGCCTTATTTACGGAATATCAGAATTAATCAACTGGTATAAATTCCGTAAAAGATAAAATAGCCGGAGTACCGTTTGTTAAGACTTACGGTACTCCATCGGGGAAATCCCCATATGTTTCTTAAAAAACTTACCGAAAGTGGACTGGTCGGAGAAATGAAGCTCATCCGCTACCTGCTGTACCGTGGCTTGGGGAGCTTTCAGCAAGATCTTGGCTTCCACTATCAATGCATCGTCGATCCATTTATTTGCCGACCTCCCCGTCAGTTCTTTCAATATCAATGATAAATATTGGGGAGTGATAAAGAGCTTATCCGCATAGAAAGTAACCACATGCTGCTCTTTGCAGTGCTCGAACAACAGTTGGAGAAACTGCTCAAACAATTCCTCCTTACGGGTAAGCGTAGGCTTCACCAGCCGGTTTGCCTTTCCCATAAAAGTATTTGCCAGCTCGACCAGAAAACTAAGGAAAGAAAGCGTAACGGCTTCTTTCTGGTAAAAATGGGTATGCTCCTTCATCTTGCCTCTTATCACATCCAGACAAGCCACCAATTTGACAGCTTCCTTTGCTTCCAACTGGGTACACGGATTTTTCTTGATTGTCATATAGTTGACAAGGGAGGGGTTCCGGTTTCCCACATTACATTCTTCCAGAAAATCCTTGGATGCAATAATCAGTATTCCTTTAAAATCTTCGCTAACGCGGTTCAACTGGAATGTATGGCTGGGCATAATCGTGACAAAGCTATTCGCACCTACAGTATAAGGAATATAGTCCAGGCTGATTTCACTCGTACCTTCCAAGGCCAGTACCATGAGAAGCGCATTCAAACGCATCGGAGGAGTATGTTCAGGGTTCAACTCTTCCATCAATAAATTTCTTCCTAAATCAGCAATTGATAAAACGTCCTGAAAATTATCACGATGAATTATACTGTTATTCAATTCCTCCAACTCTACTAAAGGAAGTTTTTCCATACTCATATCCTTAATCTATTTGTTCTATCAGCAAAGATAACCATTTTCTCTATAAACCAAAGAAAGTTTCATTTTTTACCAACAAACAAGCCTCATATTCCAATTATCACCCAATTCCACTTTCGTTTTAAACCAGTTTCTTCACTGAATAAACCTTTCCGGTTTTCTATAGATACGCGACCTTTGCCCACAAAGAATGATTTCAGATAAAATTTATGGTAATAAAAAAACATATTATGTCAACAGCATTCAACCTGTTTTCTCAATATGGCATTAAGAATGTAAGTATGGATGATATTGCACATAACATGAATATCTCTAAGCGGACCATTTATGAACTGTTCGACAACAAAGAAACCTTGTTGATAGAAAGCATGGACATAAATTACACCCATATGCGTACCTTCATGGAACAACTGGAAAAAGAACCGGTTACGGCATTGGACGTTATGCTATTGTTTTATGAAGAGTTGATGAAACATACACGTTGGTTCAACCAGAAATTTTATGATGACCTGAAGCATTTTCCGAAAGCACTACTGAAAAAAGAAAAAGAGAAATCGGCATTTCAGAAAAAGTGCACGAAGTTATTAGCCAGAGGTGTGAAGGAAGGGGTATTCCAGCCGGATATCAATTTTGAAATCGTAGCCCTACTGGCTAAGGAACAGGCAAAAATGATACGTCCGTCCAACACATTTTGCAAACATTCCACAAAGGAAGTTTTCAATACGATTGTATTTACCTTTCTCCGGGGAATTTCCACAGACAAAGGTATTGCGATATTAGACCGTTATTTATTAAAACATAAATACCAATCAGAAGAATAAAAGTTTTTCATATTCAAACTTATTTAAAATGAAACAACTAAGCAGAAAAAAGATGACCTGGGCAGCGACACTGCTCTTGCCCTTCATGCTCTTTAGCCAATCTAAAGCTCAGGACACCATCCGTCTTGACTTAGGAAAGGCTTTAGAGATTGCGTTGAGCGAAAATCCGACCGTAAAAGTTGCCAACAAGGAAATAGAAAAGAAAAAGTATGCGAAAAAAGGTTCCTATGCCGCTTTATTCCCCCAGATAAGTTTTGGGGCAGACTATAACCGTACATTGAAGAAACAGGTAATGTACATGGACGGTTTCGATTCAGGTATGGGAATGGGTACCGAAACGCCCCCGGAAAGTTCCAATGGAAGTTCCTCTGATGTCGATTTGAGCAAAGGCATCAAAGTAGGGCGCGATAACAACTGGAGCCTTGGCTTCAATGCCTCCATGCCGCTTGTCAATGCCTCTTTGTGGAAAAGCCTGTCTATCTCCGGTATCGATGTGGAACTGGCGGTAGAACAAGCCCGTTCATCCAAAATAGCGATGGTGAACCAGGTAAAGAAAAGCTATTATAATGTATTGCTGGCCAACGATTCCTATCAGGTATTTAAGGAGAGCTACGACAATGCCATGCAAAACTACCTGGACATCAAGAAAAAGTACGAACAGGGTACAGTAGCCGAATTTGACCTGATACGGGCTGATGTAACGGTAAAGAACAGCGAACCGAACATGCTTCAGGCACAAAATGCCCTTACCCTGGCCAAATGGCAACTAAAAGCATTACTGGGTATGGACCTGGATACAGGTATTGAATGCAGCGGTACATTAACGGATTACGAAAATGAGCTGTTTGCAGATTTCCTGTCCACCGACACCACACTGGCCAATAATACGGATTTGAAGCAATTGGATATCCAAAGCAAACAATTGGGCAAAACATTGCTGATGCAGAAGTTCGACTACCTGCCTACCTTGTCTCTTACCGGATTGTACCAGTGGACCTCTATGAACAACGATTTCAAGTTCAAAGATTACCGCTGGAATCCTTATTCCGTGATTGGCGTGTCCCTGAGCATTCCCATATTTACTGGCGGAAGCAAATATTATAAAATCAGGCAAACCCGCGTATCCATGGAACAGCTGAACCTGCAAAGGGAAGATACCGAACGGAACCTGCAACTGGCCGTTAAGCAGAATATAGATAATATGAATACCTGCGTCAAGCAATTCGATGCCGCCCGTAAAGGGGTTGAACAGGCGGAACGCGGATACCTGATTTCACAGAAACGATACGATACCGGTGCCGGAACGCTACTGGAAATGAATGATGCCGAGCTGGCTCTTACACAAGCACGGCTGAATTTCAACCAAGCAATTTTCAACTACATCGTAGCGAAATCCGATCTGGAGAAAATTATGGGACAAGAACATCAATAACAATATAAATGAATACAAACAGAATAAATATAAATCACAATATGAAAACAAGAAAAATATACAAGGTCTTGCCGTTCATTTCCCTGGCTCTGCTGGCTTCATGTGCAGGAGGAAAGAAAGAAGCCGATACAGAAACCGTTCAGGAGAAGGTCAAGGTAAAAGTGGAAACCGTATCTGCCCGGAATGTAGACCAGATCGGAGAGTTTACCGCCACAGTAAAAGCGAACATAAGCAATAACATCGCTCCTCAAAGCCCGGTCCGCATCGTCAAGTTGTTTGCCGAAGTAGGCGACCATGTGAAAGCCGGACAAGTGCTCGTCAAAATGGATGAAACCAACCTGAAGCAAGCCAAGATACAACTCGACAACCAGGAACTTGAATTTAAACGCATCGACGAACTATACAAAGTGGGCGGTGCTTCCAAATCTGCCTGGGATGCCCAGAAAACCCAATTGGAAGTGAGCCGTGCCGCTTACAAGAACCTGCATGAGAATACCCAGTTGTTAAGCCCCATCACCGGAGTGGTAACTGCACGTAATTACGATAGCGGAGACATGTACAGCGGAGGAAATCCTGTTTTCATCATTGAAGATATCCAACCGGTCAAACTGCTGGTTCATGTGTCGGAAAGCTACTTCACAAAAGTGAAAAAAGGGAACGAAGTCGATGTGAAACTGGATGTATACGGAGACGAAGTATTCAAAGGGAACGTCAGCCTCGTTTATCCGACTATCGACCCGGCAACCCGCACATTCCCGGTAGAAATAAAGATAGCGAACAAAAACGAACGGGTACGCCCGGGTATGTTTGCCCGCGTTACCATGAACTTCGGTACAAAGAACAACGTTGTGGCTCCCGACCAGGCTATTGTAAAACAATCCGGCGCCGGCGACCGCTATATCTATGTATACAAAGACGGCAAAGTATCCTATGAAAAAGTAGAATTAGGACGCCGTATGGGAAATAAATATGAAATCATATCCGGAGTGGAAGACGGAGACCAGGTTGTCATTACCGGTCAGAGCCGTTTGAATAATGGAATGGAAGTTGAACTTGACAAGTAAGAAATACAGCATATGAGTTTATACGGAACAGCGGTAAAAAAGCCGGTAACAACAGCCCTCGTTTTCGTGGCAGTCGTAATCATCGGGCTTTTTTCCTTAACCAGATTGTCTGTAGACTTGCTGCCGGAAATAGAGACCAACACGATTATGGTCATGACAGCCTATCCCGGAGCCAGTGCCTCAGATATTGAAATGAACGTGTCCAAGCCTCTGGAAAATGTGTTGAACAGTGTGAGCGACCTGAAGCATATCACCTCTCAATCCAGGGAAAATATCTCGATCGTTACCCTCGAATTTGAATATGGTACGGATATAGACGTGGCTACCAACGATGTCCGCGACAAGCTGGATATTGTAGAATCCTCCCTTCCGGATGATGCCGAGAATCCGATTATCTTCAAATTCGGTACCGACGATATCCCTATCCTCCTTCTTTCCGTTACAGCGGAAGAGAGTACCAATGCCCTCTACAAAATCCTGGATGACAAGGTGGCAAACCCGCTGGCACGTATCAGCGGCGTAGGTGCCGTATCTATTTCCGGTGCCCCCATTCGTGAGGTACAGGTGTATTGTGACCCTTATAAACTGGAAGCTTACGGGCTTACCATCGAAGGCATCTCCTCTATTATCGCCCAGGAAAACCGGAATACACCCGGTGGTAGCATCGATATCGGTTCGAATACCTATTCACTGCGTGTACAAGGCGAGTTTACCGATGCCCGGCAAATGCTGGATATCGTAGTAGGTTCGCAAAACGGGAAAAACATCTACCTGCGTGATGTGGCAAAGGTGGAAGACTCTGTGGAAGAACGCGCCCAGGAAACCTACAACAACGGCGTAAAGGGAGGTATGATCGTTATTCAGAAACAGTCCGGTGCCAACTCCGTAAACATTGCCAAGAAGGTACATGCCAAACTTCCGGAGATACAAGCCAGTCTGCCTTCCGACGTGAAGCTGGGTGTCATCATGGATACTTCAACCAACATCCTGAATACAATCGACAGTTTGAAAGAAACGATTATGATTACGTTCATCGTCGTTATGCTGGTCGTATTCGTATTCTTGGGACGCTGGAGAGCTACATTTATCATTATCCTGACGATTCCGATTTCGTTGATTGCCGCATTCGCCTATTTGCTGGCGTCCGGAAATACACTGAACATTATCTCACTGAGCTCGCTTTCCATAGCGATCGGTATGGTGGTGGATGATGCGATTGTGGTACTGGAGAACGTCACGACCCATATCGAACGCGGTAGCAGGCCGAAACAAGCGGCCGTACATGCGACCAACGAGGTGGCTATCTCCGTTATTGCTTCTACATTGACCATGCTGGCTGTATTCCTTCCGCTGACTATGGTAACCGGTATGGCAGGTATCCTGTTCACCCAGTTGGGATGGATTGTCAGTATCATTATGATTGTATCTACAGTCGGCGCTTTGACACTGACTCCGATGCTCTGTTCCCAGATGCTTCGTCTGGACCCGAAGAAAGGACGTTTATATGTGCTGTTCTTCACTCCGATTGAGAAAGCATTGAATGCACTCGACCACGGATATGCCCGTTTCCTTTATTGGGCAGTGCATCACCGTAAGACAGTCGTATTCGGTGCATTTGCAATCTTTGCCGCCAGTATGTTTTTGTTGCCTACAATAAAAACCGAGTTTTTCCCGACACAGGACAATGCCCGTATCGGTGTCACCATCGAATTGCCGATCGGTACGCGTCAGGAAATCGCCCGCGACCTGGCTCTCCGTGTAGACAAACAATTCCGTGAAAAATATCCCGAAATCCAGATATTCAACTTCACGGAAGGACAGGCGGATACGGATAACACCTTCGCTCAATTAAGCGACAACGGTTCCCATATCATCTCCATCAACATCAACCTGTCGAGTGTAGGCGACCGCGAAAGAGGCTTGACCGAAATATGCGAGTTGATGCGTCAGGATTTAAGCGAATATACGGAAATCAAAGAGTTCAAGGTATTAGCCGGAGGTAGCTCCGGAATGATGGGTGGCGAAACCTCGGTGGATGTTGAAATCTATGGTTTCGATTTTGCCAAGACAGACGCTGTAGCTGCCGAACTTGCCGAAAGACTGGGCAGTATCAAAGGTTGCTCGCAGGTAAACATCAGCCGTAAGGACTATATCCCGGAATACCAGATCGATTTCGACCGCGAGAAACTTGCCCTCAACGGCTTGAACATCACGACAGCATCCATGTACCTGCGTAACCGTATCAACGGTTCCACAGCTTCCAAATATCGTGAAGATGGAGACGAATACGACATCAAGGTACGTTATGCCCCGGAGTTCAGGGAATCGATCGAAGACCTCGAGAATATCATTATATATAACAATGCCGGACAAGGTATCCGCGTCCGCGACTTAGGTGTCGTAGTAGAACGTATGACGCCTCCCACAATCGAACGTAAAGACCGTGAACGTGTAATCACCGTATCCGCCATTGCCGCGCAGGGAACAGCATTGAGCGACCTGGTGGAAGCTGCACAGAAAGAATTGAAACAGATGCACCTTCCCTCGGACATCAGCTATATAATCGGTGGTACATACGAAGACCAGCAGGATACCTTCAAAGACCTCGGTACATTGATGGCCCTGATTATCATTCTGGTATTTATCGTGATGGCAGCCCAGTTCGAGTCGCTGACCGACCCGTTCGTAATCATGTTCTCCATCCCGTTCGCCTTCACTGGAGTGATTTTAGGTTTGTCCATTACGCAAACGCCATTGGGTGTAATGGCTTTAATCGGGGTAATTATGTTGATGGGTATCGTGGTGAAGAACGGTATTGTATTGATCGACTATACTATCCTGTGCCGCGAACGCGGATTAAGCATCCTTACGGCAGCCGTAGCAGCCGGCAAATCCCGTCTCCGTCCGGTACTGATGACGACATTGACCACCGTATTAGGTATGATCCCGATGGCTGTAGGTACAGGCGAAGGTTCGGAAATGTGGAAATCGATGGGTATGACAGTAGCCTGGGGATTATCCGTATCTACATTAATCACATTGATTATCGTACCGACAGTTTATTGTATCTTTGCAGCTAACGGCGTAAAACGCAAGCGTAAAAAGCTGGCTGAACTGAACGTGTTGGAACAACTATAATAAAAACTGGCAAAAATTATGAAAGCAATCTTTATATCATTCAATCAGGCGTATTACGAAATGATACTCAGTATCATGGACCGTAACAATATCCGTGGTTTCACCTATTGGGATGAAGTCCAGGGACGCGGTTCCAGAACAGGCGAACCGCATTACGGAAGCCATGCATGGCCGACATTGAACTCATCCATACTGACAATGGTCGAAGACGAAAAAGTAGACCATTTTCTTGACCTGTTGCACAAAATGGACAAACAAACGGAAGCCCAGGGGCTACGCGCGTTTGTGTGGAATATTGAAAAAACGATTTAATTAAATACGAGTATCTTTTATGGAAAAATCTTCAGTAATCAAATTCAAACTAAGCGGCAAGAAAAAAAGAGGCTTGCTCCTGTTTACAATCGGTTCCCTGTTCTTTGGCATAGGGGGACTTATCGTCTCGAGCCACCTCAAAATAGGAAACGGGCGTTTGGTCTTCATGTTGCTGGGATTTTTCCTTTTGCTTATCACTTTCTTTTGCCTGAAGGCTTTTTACCTTCTGGCAAAAGAACAGTTTACAGCGATGTATATCTCGGAAGAAGGCATCTATGACATATCGACCGGCTGCCGCATCGGTACGGTTTTATGGAGAGATGTTGAAGATATTAAAATCATAAACGATCTCGAGAACCTTAAATACAAATATATCGTGCTGAAAGTATCCAATCCCCAGGAATACATCAATAGGGAACCTACCCGCAGCAAAAAGAGGACACTCGAACTCAAACAAAATTACTACGGTTCCCCCATTTGTATTTCAAACCGGGCGCTGGATTGTACTTTTGAAGAGATGAAAGAAGCTGTATTCTTCAAATATGTACAGGGCAAAGCGATTCAATACCAACAGAAACCATAAAATCTTATCCCAGTATGACAAACGAATATTTCACCATCTTCCTGATCAGTATGGCAGCAATAGCTGCCATTGTCTTTATAGCCTTATATTTTGTGGAAGCCGGCTACGGCATGTTGTTCGACAAGAAATGGGGTTACCCCATTCCCAACCGGATTGCATGGGTATGCATGGAAGCTCCCGTCTTTATCGTAATGCTTCTGTTATGGAGTACATCGGACAGGCAATTCGACACAGCTCCTCTCCTCTTCTTCCTGCTCTTCGAATTGCATTACCTGCAACGGGCATTCATTTTCCCCCTTCTGATAAAAGGAAACAGTAAAATGCCTGCAGGTATCATGCTGATGGGTATCACCTTCAACCTGTTGAACGGCTATATGCAGGGAGAATGGCTCTTCCACCTGGCACCTGCCGGTATGTATACCGATGAGTGGTTGAGTACCCCTCAATTCATCATCGGAACCTTGCTTTTCTTCACCGGTATGGGTATCAACATACAATCGGACTATATCGTAAGGCATTTAAGAAAACCGGGCGATACCAACCATTATTTGCCTAAAGGAGGCATGTTTAATTATGTAACCTCCGCCAACTATTTCGGGGAAATCATCGAATGGTGCGGTTTTGCCATCCTGACATGGAGCGCAAGCGGAGCAGTCTTCGCCTGGTGGACCATTGCCAACCTCGTACCCCGTGCCAATACAATCTATCATAAATACAAAATGATGTTCGGCAATGAATTGGGAAAACGGAAACGAATCATCCCTTTCATCTACTAATTATAAAAGCATCTTATCAAAATACAGGGCAGGCGGACCCTGCCCCGATGGAATCTCAATCGTGTACGGGCAGGGTCCGCCTGCCCCATATTATAAAAAACTACAACCCATGAATACAAACTCAAAGCTATTCACACCGGCAACAATCGGCCCGCTCACCCTCAGGAACCGGACCATACGCGCCGCTGCATTCGAAAGTATGTGCCCAGGAAATGCCCCTTCGGAAATGCTCTATAACTACCACAAATCCGTAGCAGCAGGAGGTATCGGCATGACCACCCTCGCCTATGCCGCCGTAACCCGCAGCGGCTTATCCTTCGACCGCCAGTTATGGATGCGCGAGGAAATCATCCCCGGCCTTCGTGCCATCACCGATGCCATCCATAAAGAAGGAGCTGCCGCCTCCGTACAGCTCGGCCATTGCGGCAACATGTCCCATAAAAGCATCTGCGGATGTACCCCCATCTCCGCTTCAAGCGGTTTCAATATCTATTCGCCGACGATTGTCCGTGGAATGAAACAATCCGAAATAATGGCGATGCCCAAAGCCTTCGGTAACGCCGTACGGTTGGCACGCGAGGCAGGAATGGATGCTGTGGAAATCCATGCCGGCCACGGTTACCTTATCAGCCAGTTCCTTTCGCCCTATACCAACCACCGGAAAGACGAATACGGAGGCAGCCTGCAAAACCGTATGCGCTTCATGAAAATGTGCATGGACGAAGTAATGAAAGCCGCCGGTTCCGATATGGCCGTACTGGTCAAAATGAATATGCGCGACGGCTTCAAGGGAGGAATGGAGTTAGACGAAACACTCGAGGTGGCACGTACCCTGCAGGACGAATGCGGCGCACATGCCCTTATCCTGAGCGGCGGCTTCGTAAGCAAAGCCCCTATGTATGTAATGCGCGGCGCCATGCCTATCCGCACGATGACCCACTACATGCCTGCCGGCTGGTTGCCCGTCGGAGTGAGGATGGCGGGACGCTTCATGATACCCACCGAACCATTCAAGGAAGCCTATTTCCTGGAAGATGCCCTGAAATTCCGTGCCGCCCTGAAAATGCCTCTGGTATACGTAGGCGGTTTGGTATCCCGCGAAAAGATAGACGAAGTATTAAACGACGGATTCGAATTTGTCAGTATGGCACGTGCCCTGTTGAACGACCCGGCATTCGTCAACCATATGAAGGAAGACGAACATGCACGCTGCGACTGCGGGCATAGCAACTATTGCATCGCCCGGATGTACAGCCTCGAAATGGCATGCCACAAACAAATGAAGAACCTGCCAAAAGGTATCTTGAAAGAAATCGAAAAACTGGAATATAAATAAAAATGGAAAAAGGAATTGCAATCATAACCGGTGCCGACGGAGGAATGGGACGGATTATCACATCCGCCCTTGCAAAAGAAGGATATCCCGTTATCATGGCATGCCAGAACCCGGATACCGCACAACCCGTATGCGACCGGATTAAAGAGGAAACAGGCAACCCCGATATAGAAGTACGGAAAATCAACCTGGCCTCTCTCGCCTCTACCTATACATTCGCCCAAGAAATCTTAAAAGAAGGGCGCCCCGTCAGCAGGCTGCACAACAACGCAGGTGTCCTGACAATCCCCGTCCGCCGGACGGAAGACGGGTTGGAAACCATCGTCAGCGTGAACTATGTAGCCCCCTATTTACTGACCCGCTGCCTGTTGCCCCTTATGCAACCGGGTGCCCGGATAGTAAACACCGTGTCGTGTACATACGCCATCGGAAAAATAGAAAGGGACTTTTTCGAAAAAGGCAAGAACGGACGCTTCCTGCGTATCCCGGTCTACAGCAATACCAAGCTCGCCCTGCTCCTGTTCACCCGCGAACTGGCAGAACGGCTGAAAGCACGGAACATCCTCGTCAATGCCTCCGACCCCGGTATCGTCAGCACGAAAATGATTACCATGAATGCCTGGTTCGACCCATTGACCGACCTCTTCTTCCGGCCGTTTATCAAGACTGCGGAACAGGGAGCGGCAACAGCCATCCATCTGGCTTTGTCGGAACAGGTAGAGGGCAAGAGCGGCTATTGCTATGCAAACTGTAAAGAGAAGAAACTCCCGAAACGTATCCTCCGTCACCCTGTTCAAGGGCTGTTATGGGAACAGACGGAAACCCTTTTAAAGCAAAAAGGATATTTAATCCCGGAGATGATTTGATAATTACAAAAAAAATCCTACCTTTGCGCCGCTTTTAACCCCGTACCGTGTGATGGGAAAATTAGAAAGCAAAGTATCTAATTTTGAGTAACACAAAAAATTAAAGAAATGAAAACATTCCAATTAGAAGGAAAGACAAGAGAAGTAGCAGCTACTTCTGCTGATCAGAAAAGAGCCTTGAAGGCAATGCGTAGCAACAACGAAATCCCTGCTGTTCTGTACGGTGGCGAAAAAGTAACTCACTTCAGCGTTACAACTGAAGGCGTTCGTAAATTGGTTTACACTCCGGAAATTTTCGTTGTCGAACTGACTATCGACGGCAAAAAGACAATGGCTATCCTGAAAGATATCCAGTTCCAGCCGGTAAGCGACGCTATCATGCACATCGACTTCCTGGAAGTATCTGAAAACAAACCGGTAGTAATGGAAGTGCCTGTTGTTTTGGAAGGTCACGCAGAAGGTGTTAAAGCCGGTGGTAAGCTGACACTTCAGATGAGAAAACTGAAAGTAAAAGCTCTTTACAATACAATCCCTGAAAGATTAGTGATCAATGTAGACCACCTGGGCTTAGGTAAAACTATGCAGGTTGGTTCTCTTCACTTCGAAGGTCTTGAACTGATGAACGCTAAGAACGCTGTTGTTTGCGCTGTTCAGTTGACTCGTGCCGCTCGTGGTGCTCAGGCTAAGGGACAATAAGAATTTATCACGATATGTGTTGTAAGGGGAGAATATTCAGCAGAGTATTCTTCCCTTTCTTTTGTAAATTTGCAACAGAATTATTCGTTTTACGTTTAAACCGACTGATAATGAAATATCTGATAACCGGACTGGGAAATATCGGCTCCGAATACTGGGGAACCCGTCACAATATCGGTTTCCGGGTTGTGAATGCGCTGGCTGAAGACGGAGGCGCACCTTTCACCGAAGAACGATACGGTGCAATCTCCCGTATGCGCGTGAAGAATTGCGAGCTCATCCTATTGAAGCCGAATACCTTTATGAACCTGAGTGGAAACGCTGTCCGCTACTGGTTGCAAAAAGAAAATATCCCGGTTGAAAACCTGCTGGTTGTCGTAGACGACCTTGCCCTCCCCTTCGGTACACTCCGCCTGAAACCCAAAGGCAGCGATGCCGGACACAACGGCTTGAAAAACATCCAGCAACTATTAGGCACCCAAGAGTACAGCCGCCTCCGTTTCGGAATCGGTAGCGACTTCCCCCGTGGCGGGCAAATCGATTACGTCCTCGGTAAATTCCCCCCGGAAGAACTGGAGCAAATGCCGGAGAAGCTGAAACGCGCCATCGAAATCATCAAGAGCTTCTGCCTCGCCGGTGTCCAAATAACAATGAACCAATATAATAACAAATAAACGTAAGGGCGGGGTCCGCCCGCCCCTATGGTCATCAGGAACATCCGCGATAGGACGGGCAAACCCCGCCCCAACGGATCATCCGCCATAGGGCGGGCAGACCCCGCCCCGACAGAGAAAAATATGAACGAAGTCCGTATCGACAAATGGATGTGGGCAACCCGCATCTTCAAAACCCGTACCATCGCCGCCGAGGCATGTAAGAAAAACCGTGTCATGATCGGTGGTGTCAACGTAAAAGCCTCCCGCATGATCAAGGTAGGCGACGTCATCCAGGTGCGTAAACCACCCGTTACCTTTTCCTTCAAAGTATTGGCGCTCACCGAACGCCGTATGGGAGCTAAATTAGTGCCCGATTTCCTGGAGAACGTAACCACTCCCGACCAGTACGAAATCCTGGAAATGAACCGTATCTCCGGTTTCGTAGACCGTGCCCGCGGATTAGGCCGTCCCACCAAGAAAGACCGCCGCGAACTGGAACAATTCACCAGCCCGGATGAGATGGGCGACGGTTTCGACTTCGATTTCGATTTCGACACCGACGACGAATAACCCGTCCATATTACATCCGGAATACATATAAAAAAGGAACGTTCGAGATATCACATCCCAAACGTTCCAAATCAATTTTTGTATTATGTATACTTAAATATAAGGTTTTGGATATCTTTTAGAAACTGTTTGTGAAAAATCAAAATAATTTCCGACTACCACAAGGCAGCATTGTTTTCTAAAAGCCCCCTCACCTGCTTCTGTTCTGAAGCAGTAAGTTGCAGATGTTCCATCCCCCAATTATGCTTTTTCAGGTTATGGAAGTCTGTCCCTGTATAGTCGTACATCCCCCTTTTCAATAGTTTATGCGATATCTCATAAGCATACTTCCCATAATACCCTCCCAACGACAACATATTCAGCTGTAACGCACAACCGACTGCTTTCCATTTATTATATCCTTCACCTTCCATATACACATAACGCTCAGGATGGGCGATGACAGGCGTATATCCGGCAAGGGCAATCTCATAGAGCATGGCGTCCACATCCGGAGGGGCCGAGAGGTAAGATGTCTCCACCAAAACGGAACGTCCCCCCATAGATAAAAGCCCCATTTCCAGATGAGAACGGAAACGCACATCGAGCATGTATTCCGCTGCAAGCTTTACCTCTATGCCGGAAGGAATAAGCATATGGAAAGCCTCAAACCTTTGCTGTAGATACCGGGCCGTATTATCAGGCATTTCCTCCATCACATGGGGCGTAAACACAAAACGGGCGATACCACTTTCATTCAATGCCTTTAACGAGGCAACCGCTTCGGCTTCCGTACGGACACCATCGTCCACGCCGGGTAAAAGGTGGCAGTGAACGTCCGTCTTATTTGCTAACAAGCCTGTGTCGAGGATATTTCGCTTTCGTGAAAACAAGGAGAACATAAAATATTTTTTTGGATGAATATATCAAAAGTCTATATTAGGAACGCAGACTACGCAGACAGAGCGCAGATTTACGCAGACTAATTTATTCTAATTATTATCTGCGTTTGTCTGCGTATTCTGCGTCGTCAGCGTTCAGTAATAGCTTTTTGAAGTGTACCCCCTTATACAGGGCTGTTCTTATCATGTTCGTTGCCATAACCATACCCGTAACCATATCCGTAGCCGTAGCCATAGCCATAACCGTATCCATACCCGCTCCGTTTGTAACGAACCCCATTCAGAATCAAACAAAGGTTGTGGAATTTCTCCTGCCGGTACAAACGTTCCAGTTCGGGCAATTGCCGGCGGTCGAACAGGCCGGCACGGATAATGTAGATGGTAAGGTCCGCCACCCGGTTTACGATGGCTGCATCGGCTACCACGCCTCCCGGGACATTGTCGAGGATGATATAATCATAATGCGCTTTCAGTTCGGCAACCAGTTCATCCAGACGGTCACTAAGCAATAACTCGGCAGGATTCGGAGGAACAGGACCGGCATGGATGATGTCGAGGTTCTCATGAAGTTCGCCCTTGCGGATAATATCCTTCACGTTCCCAACTTTACCGGATAAATAGTTTGTTATTCCCATGTTAGTGGCACTAACATGGGAACTAAGGGTACCCTTACGAATATCGAGGTCGACAAGGACGACCCTCTTTTTCGCCAGGGCAAAACTCATCGCAAGGTTCATGGATATAAACGTCTTACCCGCATTCGGATTAAAAGAAGTAAGCATTACTACTTTCAGGTCCTTTGCCTTTACACGCATGAAATCCATATTTGTACGGACAATACGGAAGGCTTCGGACACAGCATCACGACCACCGTCACGAACAACAATTTCGGTTTTCTCTTCTTTCTTCTTCTTTTCCTTTCCAATAAAGAAAGCTCTTTTATGCTCCCCCCGTTCCGGAATTTCACCTAAGAACGGTATTGTTACCTTTTCCTCCAAATCCCTGCGGGTACGAACCCTCGTGTCCACAATATTCATCAACCACAATACACCTGCCGGCAGCATACAGCCAAGCAGCATTGCAGCAAGCATCACTATCATAGACTTAGGAGCGACCGGATTTTTGCTACCCGAAGCAGGGTCTATAATACGGGCATTACTCTCCGTAATAGCCTGCGACAAAGCATTCTCTTCCCGTTTGTTCAATAAATACAAATAAAGCTCTTCTTTGATTTTCTGCTGGCGCTCTATGCTAAGCACCTGTTTTTGCTGCCCCGGAACAGCCGCTATGCGCTTGGACGTCTGGCTTTCACGCATCTTTATATTCCTATTCTGAATATCGAGGTTCACGATCAGGTTGTCCACCGAACGAATAATCGTTTGGCGAAGGGCTATAAGCGACTGGTTCAGATTCATCACCACCGGATTGCGGTCACTGCTTTCCGACATCAGGCGGTCGCGCTTTAACAACATCGTATTATACTCCGCGATCTGCGATTCCAGACTCATGTCCGAAATACCGGAATTAGCAGGAATAAGCTCCCCTTCTTTAGCGGGGGAAGCCAGATAATCGCGGATATAGTGCGCCAGAGTCAACTGGTTTTCCAGCCCTAAACCTTCTTTATTGTAATCGCTGCTCTCTTTCAGGTACATGCTGGTTTCCGATACAATATCCGTCAGGCGGTTCTCACGTTTGAAAGATTCAATATCGGAGTCCACGCTTCCCAATTCTTTCTCTATAATAATCAGGCGGTCGTTAATGAATTCGGAAGTATTTACCGTAATCCGGTTCTTGTCGTTTATCGCGTCTTCATTATAAATAGCAATCAGGGTATTAATCACATCCTCCGCACGGGGAATGGAAACATCCTGTAAAGTCAGGTTAATAATCGTAGCTGTCTTACCGGCAAGCATCACCTTCAAAGCCCCGTTAAAATAAATGGCAACTTCATCCCGGTCTTTCTTGCTGACAGAGATTGTTTTCCCCATATACTCGCTTGTATAGTACAATGTAGGCGTCACTACCACACGTCCGACCGGAGTCTGTACCGTATCTCCCAAAACTGCGGAAACCGGCCCGGACACATCCACCAAACCGGCATCGAAACCAGACAAGGACACTTTGTTTTCATCCAGAGGAACTACATCCAAGGCAAACCGCTGATTCGGTTCCGCATCCGGAAATTCCAGATGGACAGGACTCTCAGTATAAAGTTCCACCGTACGTATTCCTTGCTTCACCGTATACCCTACATCCAGGTTCAGACGCTTCACAACATTGTGCATCAATTGTTTCGACTGGAAAACCAGCACCTCATTATCCACGCTGCTTTTCATATTAAGCATCCCGAGGTCTGAAAAGGCAGAAGCCTCCCCCGCCCCTTTCGTATCGTCTTTTATCAGGACGGTTGCCGTACGGATATATTCTTTCGGCGCCCACTGGAGATAAAAAGCGGCAACCGACAGGCAGACTACAACCGACAGGGCAAACCAATGCCAGTTGGCCTGTACGATACGAACCATGTCTCCTAAATTCATTCCTTCTTCCTCTTGCTGTTGTAACTGGTTATCTATTTCTTGATTCGGTTCCATTCGATATTCTTGTGCGTTTTTACAAATTCTTCTATACTTATCTGGAGAGAGTTACTATCAGTGACACGAGGGAGGCCAGTACCGATACTGCCGACAACCATACTCCCACCGAATTATTCTGGTTGATTTCACTCTGTCCCACACGTGCTTTATTCGGTTCCACGTAAACAATGTCATTTTGTTGCAGATAATAATCAGGTGAAAGAAAAATATCCGACGAGCGCAAATCATGGTAACGGATGGTACGTACGCCGTCCGTTTCACGGATCACCGCCACCCGGTCACGTTTCCCGTAGATGGTCAAGTCTCCTGCCATTCCCAACGCTTCGAGAAGCGTAATGCGGTCGCCTGTAATGTTGAAACTGCCCGGACGTGCTACTTCTCCCATCACAGATACTTTAAAGTTCAGGAACTGTACCGTCACTATCGGGTCTTTAATAAAATCCCCGGCGATCAGTTTTTCACGAATCAGGTCGGTCAGCTGCATACGCGTCAATCCCTCCACCGGAATACGTCCCAGCACTGGAAAATTGATATAACCATCCGTATCCACCAGATAACCGAGTACCCGTTGTTGCCCCGAATAGGTCCCGGTCGTTCCCAACTGGTACGTCACCATCGGCATATTGAACGGGATTGCCACTTCCGGTTCTTTGCTGTTCACCATAATGGCAAGTTGGTCGTCCGCATGGATTTTCACTTCATACTTGTTCGCTATTTGTTGCTCACTCGACACCGGAACATCCTGTAGGTACAGGATTTTCTTAGGGGAAGTGCAGGCGGTGAAAACCACCGCCATGCACAACATTGTCCATTTCAAATAATTCATCTTACAAGACCTTTTAGTTTCCGCCTCCACCTGAGTGGTCGGGACGGCTGCTACCTTGTTCGTAAGTAATCTTCGTATCCACACCATTGTAGGTCTTCACCGGAACCACAAAGTCGGTAGGTGAACCGTTGTAGCTCAGCTTGAATGTACCGGTTGTTTCCGCAACCTTGGCGGTAAAGGAGACAGTCATCTTCGTGTCGCCGCTAACTTTTGCCTTACCTAAAGAAAGCGCTGCTTCCGTCACTCCTGCATTCGAGCCTTTGGAGGATGCAATGGCACTTTCGATAGATGCGGCAAGCGTAGCCTGGTCTTCGCTGCTCAATGACGGGAATGACTTCTGAAGCAACGCTTTCAGGTCACCGTTGATTTGCCAGCCGAATTTCTGTTTGCCTGTTACATCCGCTTCTTTGGCTTCCATCACACCCAAGTTGTCTACTACCACGTCAGCCAGTTTCTCAGAAGAAGTACCGGTAGATGCAATCGTGTAAGTAGGTCCGAAAGAGTGGTTGGAGAAACCGGTCAGCTCTACCGCATAGGAATTGGACTGCGTGTCATACGAAGCAGGCCCCTGTTTTTGCCATGCGCCGTTTACTTCTTTGTAATGGGCCACATTTTCAAAATGAACGGTCGGATTAGTCGGGTTCTTCACCAATACTTTCACCGGCTTTTCAAAGACCAAACCGTCAGGCTGGCAGTTGATAGTCGAAAGGCTGGCAATAGCGGTAGAAGTTGCTTTCTGTGCACCGGGTACATACTCGGTAACGGTTACGGCAACATCTTCTTTCACCGCACCGGCAGGAACTTGCAAGGTGGTAACGCTTTTTTCCTGGGATTCACCGCTGTGAATCTCTACGGCTTCGTCCTTTGTTACGGTTACCGGGGCATTGGCTTTTGTCAATGTCTGTGAAAGGGCCACACTGCTGCGTTTGGCGGCAGAGGAGGCAATAGTCACATTTCCGGATACGGAAATATAACCGCTCTTTTCAAAAGAGACCTGGTAATCGCCCTTCTTCTTTACCGAAAGGGTATAGGTCCCGTCGGTTGCGGTAGAGGCTTCACCACCGGAAACCTTCACCGATACGCCTGAAAGGGCAGCCGTGCCTTCCGTCACCTTACCGGTGATGTAATACACTTCCTCGTCAAGCGGGTTCGTTACATCTTCAGGAACCGGGTCGCTTTTTTTGCACGACATCGTTCCGACACTCATTGCGGCAAGCAGGCATAAAGAAAGTCCTGCCACCAGCACACTTTTTGTTTTCATACTCATGTAAATTAAATAAATGAATAAATATTAATTAAGAAATTCTCCCATCAACTATCACCTGTCAACTGTCACTTGTCACCTGTCAATTGTCACCTGTCAATTGTCAACTGTCAATTGTCAACTGTCACCTGTCAATTGTCACCTGTCATAAGTTTTGCCTTGATAAACTCCGGATTATAATAATTCCGGCTATGGTTCTCGTCGGGACGCGTCTCATACGTCCATCCTAAATGCCGGGTATAATAGCTACCGGTCTGTGCCTGGTATTCCCAGTCGAAATATTCGGGAAGACGGATACGGAAAGCCCGGTGTTTGCCCCGCTTGCGCCTGGGCAACGGAATGGCAAAATGGAAGCCTCCGTTCGTCTTCCCGCCTGTGTACATGGCATACAGGCCTACGGAAACCTCCCCGAAATGGCGGGTACAGTCTAGACGTACCCCGTAATCGCCAAACACATACCGTGCCCCCCGGAGGTCAAACTCCAAATGGTAGCGGGGTTCGTTATACCGCAGCAAGACCGAACCGTTCACTCGGTTCCACATCGACACTTCCCATTTGCCGCCATAGAAGGTGGAGGAGCCCGTCACCCCTCCGTCCACGCCCACGGCCCACCGGTCATTGTCCGGGCGATACAGCAGGGAAACATTCGCACCGATACGATTGGCGTTGAAGTTGCCGATACTGAACGAAGCAAACAGGTTATGCGGGAAACGGTATTCCTGACGGAACACCAGCATGCCGGCACGGATATAGTCGTACTCCCCACCCATATTATTCCAAACGGGAAAAATCACCTGCCCGGTAAACGATGCGCCTTTCCAAAGCCCCACCTCCACTGCGGGAGCCACACTGAGTACCGTCCCATACAGCTTATCGAGCCACGAATTATTCAGGCTCACCTGCGGGTACAATACGAAATCCACTTTCCCGTCAGAGCGGTTCTCCGCTTTGACGCGGCCTAACATTTGCATATCTTCATCTGTCGCATAACTGATTTGGAGACTGTTTATAAGCTCCTGCCAGCCGGATACTCCGTCCCTGTATGACGCGATGGCTTCTTCAGGCATACGGACGGATATCTGGGGAATACGGTTCTCAAGCACCACGATATGGACAGCCGAGTTCACGCTGCTGTCTGCCGATAGCATCCATACCACCGCAGCCAGTCCCCGGTACGTGCCCCGGTAGACGTTATCCTCATACGCGACACGAAGGATACCGCCCTCCTCGCCTACGCGGACATCTTCCATCCCCAGCTTCACCAAACCTTCCGACACGGCCGACACATCCGACGCGGGAATTGCTTCTACGCGGAAAGGGAGAAAGCAGAGGCTGATAAACAGGAGAAGACAGACGCTAATGATTTTTTGACGCGGATTACGCGGAAAACGCGGATTAAGAAAAATATATTCTTTATCCGTTCTATTTAAATTCTTCTCCCTGATCCGCGTTTTCCGCGTAATCCGCGTCAAAATTTTAATCCGCGTCGAATATTCTACCCGTGTCATCTTTTTATCAATTGGATTTCGTAGCGCACACCTGCCGATACCGCTTTAAAGTCGTGGCAAAACGCATACAGTGAAAAATGGTTGAACAACCGTGCGGCAACTCCTATATTCACCGCGTCCGTCGTGTCGTATTCCACCATCAACCGGACAGGGGGCAGGAACGCAGGGCTGTATGTGATGCCGCCAAAGAGCCCTTGTTTATAACTGTCTTTGCGGAAAGGGACATTCCCGCCGAATGTAAATCCGATGTCGTGGCCGTTCAAGAGCAAATGCTTCGTGGCTACGGCGTAAACAGATGAGAAGAAACGGTTCCCATTCTCCTCCGAAAAAGGGTTCAGATTGCCCGTTGTAAACACGTCGTTGGAACCGACCGCTATCGAAGGCCACCATGTACCTTCCTTCAGCGGGCGCAGGCGGACGGATACCGAACGGTCTTGTTGCAGTTTGTTCCCATCCTTGAATTCTCCCCGGAGGAACGTACAGCGGTAAGCTACTTCCAGGAAAGGCAGGAAGGTCATATTCACAAAATAATTTCCCGTGTTATAGCCCCATTCGTCAGCCAACAGTTGCCGGGGCAGATAGTTAGCCCCCGCCATAAAAGTCCCGTCCGGTTGCATATCCGCCGAGGGGATGTTCAACAAGCCAGTTGTCCCCATCGCATACTGCGCCCGCAAAGGCAGCGCCAGCAACAGCAGGCAACCGGCTATCCAGAAATAATGTAGCTTAAAGCGTCTTTTTATTATATCCATTCGGTTCGTATTTCAAATCAAGGCGTTTCCAACACCTCCACAATACAGGATACCTGCCGGGGATTCAGTATCCGTTGGGAAGGTGTCCAGCCGGTTGCAGCCAACAAGGCGGGCAACTCCGGGTTCGTCATTATCCACCGTTTCAGCCGGCGGGAAGCCACTGCGGGAGTCACATCGGGACTATACATCATCCCCAGCCTCCGGAAAGAGAGGCTGCGGCTTTTCCATTTCTTTTCCTCGTCAAACCAACGGTTCATACCCACCTCCAATCCATGGTTGCCGGGCGGGAAACCGTTTCGGGCAGACGCCCCAGCGTTGTGATTACTTCTCCCAGCAGGCGCAGTAGGCGGACGCGCTCTTCCGGTTCCGCCGTTGCCGCTATCAACCGGATGCCTTTGCGGATACGGCGGAGCAGCAAACCTTCGCCGGTAGGCTGTGCCTCCTGTAGCATTTTGTTTATTCCGGATACAAACCCGGCTTTACCGGCCTTCCTGAAAAGGGAATCCGCATCCTCCCCCTCCGGCAACAGCAGGTTCATAGCCTCCATCCCCTCCCTGCCAAGGCATGCCAGTATGGATGCCGCCGCCCGTTGGCCGGCACGGTCGGCATCCAACATCAAATAAACCGGCATGGCGTATTTCTTCAACAACATCAGTTGTCCTTCACAAAGCGCCGTACCGCTTAGCGCCACCGTATTGCAGAACCCTGCCGCATGCATCGCCAGCACATCCTTATAGCCTTCCACCACAAAGACACATCCTTCACGGCGTATGGCCTCCTTCGCCCGGTAAAGCCCGTAAAGCGTTTCCCCTTTCTTATACCCGTCCGCCGCCGAGGTATTGATATACTTCGGCACATCCGGATTGTCGTCCGACAACCGCCGTGCGGCAAAGCCCACCAACTCCCCTTCTTCATCCCGTATCGGAAACACCAGGCGGTTCCGCATGGCTTTCATCTTCCCCTCCATCCGGCAAGGCGACTGCCCGACCTCAAAATCCAGCCAGGCGGGGGTGAGTTCTGAATTTCCTGAACCGCAAGGGGTCAGGAAATTCAGAACAGTTGACAAATCAGTTGACAGTTGACAAGTGACAGTTGACAGTTGCTTCGCGTCGGTATTTACTTGGGAAAGGGTATTCTTGTCCGGACAAGCGTTTTTGTTTCTTCCGTTACTGTCTTTTTCTTCAACTGTCAATTGTCCACTGTCAACTGTCAACTGATTTGTCAATTGTCCACTGTCAACTGTCAACTGATTTAGCGTTTCGCTAAAACTCAGTCCTTCCATCTTCTGCACAAAACGAATGGCATCCCCTTTTTCGCCACAGGCATAGCAGATGAAAGTGCCCTTTTCCGGGTTGACCGAGAGGGAGGGGTGGCGGTCGCCGTGGAAGGGACAAAGCCCTGTCAGACAGCGTCCTGTCCGTGTCAGTTTTATATAGCGCCCGATTACCTCCTCGATGGACAGGGAGGCTTTCAGGGCTTTAATCTCTTGTTTTGTCATAGCATCAAACTGGTTTGCGTACCGGGTTGGATATAATCCGTGATACGGGTAAAGGATGAATTGTAGCGGAAACGGGCTATGCCGGTCGCTCCGTTACGGTTTTTCGATATATAAATCCTGCCGACCCCGACCAGGCTATGGCCCGTCTTCTCGTCGCGGGTGATACCATACCGTTCGGGACGGTAGACAAACGCCACGCAATCCGCCACCTGTTCGATGGTTCCGGAGTCGCGTAGGTCGCTCATCACCGGGAGACAAGCCTTGTCCGGACGCGTTTCGCAGGCACGGTTCATCTGCGAAACAACCAATACCGGGCAATTCGCATCCAATGCAAGTTGCTTGAGTGCACGGATGTTGCGCCCCACCATTTGCTCCTGCGTCTCTCCCCGCTGGCGGTCGCCGCCCAAAAGGTGCAGGTAGTCCACCACAATCAGGTCGCATTTGTCCAACCGGCGTTGCAGCATGGCTTTCGCACGGATTTCCTCCACCGTGGAACCGGCCGTATAATCGAGATAGAAAGGCAAATCCTTCAGTTGCGCCGCCGCCTTTTCCAGCAAGGTCATATCACCGGCGGAAGGTTTGCAGACACGCAAACTATCCGGGTTCACCCCCGTCATCCCCACCAAGATGCGGTTCAGCATTTGCAGGCTCGACATCTCGAGGCTGAAGAAGCATACCGACTTCCCGGCACGTGCCGCATTCAATGCCATTTGGAGGCTGACAGCCGTTTTCCCGTCGCTCGGACGTCCGGCAACAACCGTCAGCTCGGCATTGTGAAGGCCACCGGTCACATAATCGAACTCGGCAAGGCCACTTTGCACCTGTTCCGTCCCGCGGCTCCCTTTCAGGCGGCAGTTGTGCCACTCGACGGCTTCCACCGCCAGTTCTCCTACCGTGCGTACCGGTAGCCCGTCCGCCGTATCCTGCCGGAACTGCATCAACAGGCGGTCGGCCTCCTCAGCCAACTCATCCGGCAGGGAAGACACTTTCCCGGCCTTGAATGCCAACGTACTGAACAGCATCGCCAGAGAGCGCAACTTATACTGCCGCCGCATCTCTTCCACGTAATACGGCACATTGCCGCCATGCCGCACATTCAGCATGTAAGGCAACAGGAACGACAGTCCGCCCAACTTGTTGCAGAGAGCCTCGTCCGCCTGCCGCATCCCGGCTTCCACCGACACCATATCCGGCTGTATGCCTTTCTTGTAAAGCCCCATAATCACCTCATAAACAAACCCTAACGAGGCATCGGAAAACATCTCCCCTGTCAACCGGCCTTCGGCAAACACCGGAGCTTCCACCGACACCATCATGCAGCACACCAATGCCTTTTCCACATCTTCCACGGATACATCGTGCATCATTTCCCCCGTATTCATGCTTCCCCCCTTTCTGCCTCGAGGGCTGCCAAATCACGTTCCATACTGCGTCCGCCCAGCAGGTGTTCCGCTTCGGCAAAACGGCTGAACGGGGAAGGGGCCATAGTATCTTTTACTTTTCCGGTTACGCGCGAAACCGTCAACAAATCGTACTCATTTACACGGATGCGACTGCCATCTTCCAAAGGATACATTTCCACCAAGCCTTCCTTTACCAGCCATTTCAACATACGGCAAACAGAAGCCTGACTCATACCTGTACACAAGGACAAATGCTTGCAAGTTCCTACATATTCACCACGCCTGCAACTATAAGGATGCTTGTTCAAAACGACATAACCATCAATAAAATAAGCCTTTGCCAATAATGACAGATAGACAAATCCTATTTTCTTCTCACGACTATTGCCTTCTAACAGCATTCTCAACACTTTACGGGGAATACAGACATACGATTGTCCCATAAAATCCGCCACTCTCTTTTCTTTCGTTGAATTTTTCATTTTTAATAGATTAAATTTAATGAAATGGGGTATGAAACGACTTTGATTTCTGAAACTTCCTGATAAACATATATTTATAATATAGCGTGAAAGGCAAACGGCATTGCCCGTGAAATTTCTCTTTAATATATAAGTAAGTATTCTCTTATAATTATTTATAATACGTGATTTTCAAGTTTTTTTTCAGAAAACATTTTTTTCATCCCATGTCACAAATATCGGGCTTGTTTTCGACTAAAAAAAAACTGTTTTTTGCGGATTTTTATTTGGATAAAAACAAAAGAAAGAAGCCATATAACACTATTAATAAATTACTTATAATTCCACTTCACGTATTTTGAACTTCTTTTTTTCCGCATTCATCTGCTCTGCAAGATATTCAAATTCGGGATTTTGTTCTTTCAGCTTATTTAAAACCGTACTTTCGGAACTTCCCATATTAAATATCAAATCCAAATAACCGGAAAGCATTGAATACGAACAATCGCCCATCATTCCGGAACGTCTCATCGCACCCATATAATGGAGAAACAGGCCGGGGGATGGCAACTCTATTTTTTGTATTTCCAGACGACCGGTATCATATCCGCAGCAAGCATGTATCTGATCGCTATACGTTTCAAAAAAACGATGCTTCAACGGATGCCATGATTTATATTTGCCAACGGATTTGCTGCCGAACAACAAAACGAGTGAAAGGAGCAAATCTTCACTATTCTCCTCACGCTCTATATAGTCTCTTAATTGTGGAAACGACAAATGCCTTCCCGTTATCGCATTTACTTTTTTTTAAAATCCCAATGAATTGCCCGATATCTTCGAACATATATTTATCGTTGTTTATTTTCATTACAAATTTGTTTTTTGTTTCGATTATATGGCGTTCTTTCTTTTTTTCCTGTTTTCAAAACATAGGTGTTTTGATTTTAAAACATATATGTTTTGAATGCAAAACACCTATGTTTCGGAATGGGGTTCAAGTAGTTTATTTTCTTAACTATTAATGGTTCGTAATCGACGCTAACAGCCTCTACCGGACTCCGGGATTTTAGCCTGCCGTATCTTTGTTGTGTACAAATTAATACACGTGTTTTTAATTCCCGATTCTTAATTTTCAAACTTTAAATTCTTACACTTTAAACTCTAAAAATTATGCCATTAGTTTACACGTTAGTCAAGCGACAAAACATGAGTAAGGATGCTGCCGAAGGCGATACGCTTTACCATGCGCAAACCAGCATCACGAAAAAGCTGACGATCAACAAAATCTGCACCCGTATCGAGAACTACTGTACCGCCAGCCGCGGTGAAATCCTCCTCGTGCTCGACGGTCTGCTCAAGGTGATGAACGAAGCGCTTTCCGACGGCGAATCGGTCCATCTGGGCGAGTTCGGCAGTTTTCGCATGGTGGCGGGTAGCAAAGGTGCAAAAACCATCGACGAGTTCAACACTTCTCTCTTCAACCGCGCCCATATCGTCTTCTACCCCGGCACCATGTTGATAAACCTGGTAAACAACGCCTCCTTCGAACGCTACGTCCCCAAAAAAGACGCTGCCACCGACCCCGGCAACTCAGGGGGGAGTGATGGGGACAAACCGGAGGAACTCTAGTCAATTGACTTGTCAATTGACAGGTGACAGTTGACAAATCAGTTGACAGTTGACAGGTGACAGTTGACAGTTAAAGAAAAAGACAGTAACGGGAAAAATAAAAATGCTCGTCCGAACAAGAATATTCTTTCTTATGTAATACTGACGCGAAGCAACTGTCAACTGTCACTTGTCAACTGTCAACTGAATCGTCAACTGTCAATTGATTTGTCACTTGTCAACTAAAAAAAACATTATGCTAAAAAAAGAATTCATTGCTTTATACCTGCCCCTTGCCGTAAAAGCGGGGGCGGCTTTCCGGATTAATCCGGTGGTGATTGTCGCACAGGCGGCTATCGAAACGGGCTGGGGACAGAGTGTCCTTGCCGTACAGTATCATAACTTTTTCGGCATCACGGCATACGGCAAACCGAATGTCTGGTGGCACGGCGCCAAAGCCCTGATATCCGAAGGTTCCCTCTCGTTCCGCGCCTACCCTGACCCGGCTTCTTCCTTCATGGATTATGCCCGCCTGATCCGCCATGCCTATCCACGCGCCGCCGATATGAGTTTCCAACCTGCCGCCTTCGCCAAAGAAATCGCCTACAGCAAATACATCAGCGAAGTGAATGGCGACAACAGGGAGGCATACAGAAAAATGTTGATATCAATCTGTAAACAGGTTGACAAATCAGGTGACAGTTGACAGTTGACAGTTGCTTCGCGTCGGTATTACATAAGAAAGGAGGTTCTTGTCCGGACGAGTGTTTTTGTTTCTTCCGTTACTGTCTTTTCTTTAACTGTCAACTGTCACTTGTCAACTGTCAACTATTATATTATTTCCCGAATTTATTCACCTTTATTTATCTTCTAATATGAAAGTCCTTGAAACTATTCTCGATTTCCTTACTGTCCTTGCGCGGATTATCTTCCCACGCAAGAAGAAAACGGCGGATAACTGCCCCTGCCCGTCTCCCTATCCAACCAATCCGCCCTCGAATCCTGGCCCTCTACCTGCTCCTTCTGGCTCTCCTCTCCCTGCTGATGCGGGAGACGGAAGTAACGGTAAGCTGCATCGGAGCGGTCCTCTCGCTCTCCACAACCGCCCGCAAGCCGACTGGCTCGGAATTTCGGGATACAGCATGATGCTACTCGGGGGAGCGGGGTGTTTCTATAAATGGTTTATGGGGTGATGATATTACTCAGGTATAGGTTACTGAAATAACACGACCTATATCTGAGTCTGTTATTAATTATTTCAAGGTTATCAAACTTTCCATGTGTTTTAAAAATGACTCTGTTTTCTGATAGAAACCACATTATAAATCCAGAGCCTAAGCTCCATGTAATACAAAATACTTATTCATGAACAAAATATACATTCCTCCAAGTAACAAGAGCGCGCCTCCAAGACATATACTATGATATTCAGGCAGAGCCAAATAAATAATCGTTATCGACATTTGCAATAACATATAAAATCCACTTACCACAATATGAGGAATTTTCAATTCATTGGCCATCAATTGATAGGCATGTTTTCGATGCGCCTCAAAAATATTCTCACGCAACATCAGGCGATGTGTAATTGTAAAAACACTATCCACCCCATATACGGACAATAAGATGATATAACTTAAATCACCCGTTTGCAAAATCAGTTTACCCAACAAAAACAGAATAATGAAGGCTATTGACACCGCCCCTACATCTCCTGCAAAACATTTTGCCACTGTCCGGAAATTAAATAGATTAAACACCAAGACAGACAAAATCGCTACATAAACAAACTCCGGCTGAACAAACCGCACTAACTGGGAATTAATATATACCAACGCCACAAGCACAACCAAACTATATCCCCCAGTTATCCCATTGATTCCATCCATAAAGTTATAAGCATTAATAATACCTGTACAAAACACCAATGCAATTAAAATGTACCACAACGGAAAACCAGTAAACAATCCCCATTGTAAAAACATCAACAACATGGCCATAAAATGGAATATCAATCGTACTCTATTAGGTACGGAATGAACATCATCCCAAAAACTAATACCTGCAATCAATGTAAGCCCTATGAAAAACCAGAAATACTGGAAGCCATAAATAATTGTGTACAACAAGATTCCGATATAAAAAATTATACCGCCTCCCCGTAACGTGATACAGGTATGGGAAGAACGTTGGTTCGGCTTGTCAATGATATTACACCGATTGGCAATACGGAAATAAATTAGTTCTACCACAAACAATAGAACAAAGATTAGAGCATAAAACATGAATTGACGCTATATCGTATCCAACAAAGAGCTATTAACCAGATATATAATTTATCATTTTATAAGTCTCATTGTTTTCATAATACAATGGTTGACCTTCTTCACATCATACTTATCTACCGCTATCTCATAACTCGCTTTACCCATTTGAGCATTCAAATCCTGATGTAAAATCATAAACTTCATTTTCTGTACTAATGTCGAAACATCTTTTACAGGAATTAAAAAACCATTCTTCCCATCTATAACCGTTTCTCGACAACCAGGGGCATCCGAAGTCAAAATAGCTCTTCCCATAGCCATTGACTCTAATACAGTTTTAGGAGTACCCTCATGGTAAGAAGGCAATACATAAGTACTACATTGAACTATATAAGGCCGAACATCCGATTGTTCTCCATAATATTCGATAATATTTTTATCAATATAAGGTTGTAGTTCCTCAGGCTTTAATGCAGAAGGATTACTGTCAAAAGGTCCTACCAATAAACATCGGACATCCGGATAGTGAATTTTTATTTGTTTACAAGCATCCAAATATTCCATAATACCTTTATCACGTATCAAACGTCCTATATAAAGAAAAGTAGGAATTGCAGGTAATGACGAAGGTTTAAACTTCTCCAAATTCACACCCGAGCCATTTATCAACACCGTTTTAGATTCATCCAACAAGCGATGTTGAACCAATTCATTCCTATCATCCTTATTCTGAAAAAATACATTTTCACTACAAGCAAAAGCCAATTGGTATAACGTTTGCATCACAATTTTCGTTAATGTATTCTTTACTCCTGTTCCTCTAAAAATTGAACCCAAACCTGCCACCATTGGATAAACTTCTTTTATCTTATTCTTCTTGGCTGCCAAACAACCATAAACAATTGTTTTAGCTTGATATGCAAACACCTTATCCGGTTTTTCTTGCTTTAACAAGCGATTCAAACACAGAAATGTTTTTATATCATTCAATGGGTTCAAGCCATTACGGGAAACTTCAATTTGAACATATTTGATATTCATTGATTCAAATTTAGCTCTCCACAAAGATTCATCGTCAGGACCTGCCGCAATAACATCATGACCTAATCGGATAAACGATTTCATCATATCTATACGAAACCAGAATAAAGAGAAGGTGTGACTTGATAATACTAAGATCTTCATTATATAAATCAAAACCAACACATTGATTTTATTTTAGCATATGATATACGCTAGTTAGTCTTTTTAAAAATATAAAATATATAGCAGGCACTACATCCTGTGAATTATAAAACAATAATACATCTGCATTTTTCAATCTTTTCAGCCAATTGAAAAATGACATTTTTTTTGTTTTTACTGATTGACAATAATCCAAGTCCTCTTCTAAAGCTACTACGGTTCTGGTACAAACCTTTTGAATGTCAATATTTATATTACCAATAAGCGACTGAAAACAAATATATGGTAAATTCACTCCTGCGGCATTGACAATATATGTATAACCATCATTACGAATATTAATTTCCATAAAATAGCAATTACCTTCTTTGTCCACGATGTATTCTATGGAAAAAAGACCAGTATAATTACAACTACGAACAAAATCCAATTGCTTCATCATGATTTCATTATACTGTTCAGTTATAGGAGTTAATTGTACATAACCACTATAAAATCCATTCGTTGTAGTTAGACTCTTCGCGACACCAGGGATTATTATATCTTCTTTATTTGCTACTCCAAAAAAAATTAGCTCCATACTCTTGTCTATAAATTCTTGAATTTGCAATTGGTCACTATTAGCCTCTTTTACTGCAGCAAAAAGTTCCACTTCATTGTTACATATAAACACGTCTCTTTTACCTCCATATACACTTAATATCGATTTGGTAATACAAGGATATTTTACATTCACTTTAGTTATATCATCATTTCGATTTATAATAAAAGATACCGGAGTTCTCAATCCAAACTTCTCTGCCAATCTACTCATTTTATCTTTATTCATAAACTGTACTATTTCTCCTTGTTTATTATTTATATTAGATAAAATAAAATATTGACTTAACAAATCATATTTAAGATCTATTGCATACGTTATAGGGTCACTTGTTGTAAATACAGCAGGCTTACTTTTTGTATTCTTAAACAAAGATATCATTTTCTCTATACAATCAGCATTTGTCTTTACAACATATACTTTTTTCACATATTTACTATACATAACAGAAACTACGGATAATTTTGGAGAAATACAAATTATATACGGCTTTATATTCATTTCTCCAAAACTTCTAACAAGACCTAACATATTAATACCATCACCACCTACAATTAAAACGTCTTTATCCATAATATCATCTTCCATTAAAATTTGAAACTTATTTTTACTTACAAGGACCTTTATTCTAAAAAAACAAGTGTTGTAATAATATTTATTATACAACTGCTATTCAAAACTGAAATATGCCATTTTCTATCTTTTCTATAATTTCTTTACTTAAATACTTATGCTTGACTTTTTCAAACTGTTCTTTGGGTATATAACCATAAAATTCCTCTTCATATTTGTAAGGTATAAATTTATCTTTATCTAAATACTTCACTACTTTAGCCGGATTTCCTGCGATAACACAAAAACCTTCGGGAAAACTTTTAGTTACAACACTACCTGCACCTACAATAGTTCGAGGTCCAAGTTTAACACCTTTCAATATAACACTATTCATGCCAATCCATGAATAGTCACCAATTAGAATATCTTTACCCACATATTTATCTTGATGATATAAGCTATGTTCATCAGACAGGATACCAATATTACAAGCCAAATGAACATAATTTCCAATAAATATACGCCCATTATCACCACTATTAAATTCGTTACAAGGTCTACCAATACTAGAATTTATACCAACATAAATATCTAATGGACTGTAACACCTAGCCGTTTTATCTAATTTCCAATATGTTTTACAAAATCCCATTTTAAATTTAAGAAAATCAAAGTAAGAAGATTCGATCTTAACCTTACGATATCTAAGATATAGCCTACCCCAAGGCAAACTGAACAAGATTACATTTTTAAATAGCATTATTTAAGTCAGTTAATTATTGATTTTATAATAGACACATACATTTTATCTTTCTTTATTATTTTCAACCAAAGGAAATACGAGATAATAAAAACACCACCACCAACAAACAAATCGGCAATATGATTATCAATATTTAGCAGTGCCCTAATAATTAACAATATAAAGGCAACAACCGATAGAATATTTAATATTATCTTCCAGGGTATAAGATTAAAAAATCGAACATTCAAAAAATCAGACATTATATATATATACATAATTATAATAATAATTCTAACAAAAATATAAGACAACAATATCAAGCATAATGAATGGAAATATTCTGCCATAATATATTGTAATGGTATTAATAAAATCACAGATATAGCTTGTACTAACATATATTGTTTCACTTTTCCTATCGCAAAAATCAAAGGAGAGAAATTAACTATAGTAAATAAATTAGAGAGAGAATTTATCTGAAAAAAAACAGCCGAACCAAGATATTTTTCCCCATATAAAACAACAATAATATCATTGGCAAAAACCACACAAAATAAAACTACTGGATAAGTCAATATAATTATTTTACTTACTGATTTATTCCACAACAACAACATTTCTTTTCTAGCATTTATAGAAGAATAATTCGCAAATAACGGAACCAAAACAGCCGTTATTGAAGTTGTTAAGATTGTCACAAAAGGTATATCTAAAGTTCCATTTGCATACACAGCAAAAGCCTGAGTCCCAAAATATCTACTCACAAAAAAATTACTTAAAAAAGAAAATATAATAGAAAATAAAGAGCCACCCAATATAGGAAGAACATAGTTAAATATCTCTCTATAAGACACAATACAATGAGTTGAGACAAAACCCACATAAAAAGAATTCTTCATATACATAGCTAAAATAAACATCAATACTGATGAGATAGAATAACCAATGATTGAAACCAAATAATTAGCGCCAAACAAAATGACCGGAAATACAATACAAACAAACATCACAACTCTACTAAAAATAGTATATACTGCTAATTTTCTTGTATTTCTATAGGTTGCACATATTCCATCAAGCCCCATTGTTGGAAGCATAAACAAAGGTACAGGTGAAAATAGTTTAAGTGCGTATGACAAACTTGGATTATTTAACAATTGTGCAATCAAAGATGAAGAAACAAGTAGTGTTACAGAAAAGGCACCTCCTATAAGAATAAGACAAAAATTTAATCTATTAGAAACCCCTCTACCATTTTCCACCGATATTCGAGCTAAAAAATAACTGAATGCTTTAGGTAAACCAAATGTAAAAATCTCAAGTAATGTTGTATAAATAAATATAACTTGCCTATATGTTCCGTAATCATCTTTTGTAAAATATCTACTTAATATAGCAGTAGAAAAAATAGCAAAACAGAATGAAATAATACTACCTAATACAAGCCATAAAACCTGCTTTGAATTTGACAAATCCGTAATCTTAGACATTATTCATATTTTGTTTATTAATACATAATATAGCTTCAATACTATTCATAAATAATATATCTGCATTTTACCCATAATATTCTATCACCCCCAAATCCCCAAACATTTTTTCACACCCCGTTTAATTCCATTATATATTGAACGAGAAGAGAAGGAGTACCGCACTCTATCTGTAGCTATTACATTTTCACCTTTAAATTCAGTTATACAAAAATGATGTCCTCCCTGATTATAAAACGGAATTGATTTCAGATAAAAATTATCCATAAATAACATTTCCGCGTATTCATTCTTTGACAATGTCATTATCTCACAAAAACCTAATCCTTTTCCATAATATGGAAAACAATATTGCACAGGTCGTATTAATTTGTTCTCAAAAAGAAATACAGCACCTCCATTACGAGCTATATTCATTCCACGCGCTATAGGAGACTTTGGATGTTCACTCCATTTATCAAAAAGGGAATCCGAATAAAACAATTTCAAAACATACTCACCTTTTTCAATTACTGTTGTAAAAATATAATAAGTATTATTATGCCTTATGATTGAACTATCTCTATAGTGTTCTCCCTCAAGAATCTTTTTCTCAAATCTCCATTCTGACAAATCCGAATTAGAAATATATATTCTAATAGACTTATCAGCATTTGATTCAGGAATTATATAAATATGATCTTCATATTCAAAAACAAAAGGGAATGATAAATGAAAATCTTCTTTAATAATGATAACAGAATCAGTCCAAATCTTTCCATCTGTTGATTTTGTCATTTTAATAACTCCCGGAGTATCTATATTTTTTTCTTCATAGAAAAGATAAAGAATATCTTTATATGAATATAAAAAAGGATCCGCATTAATGATAAGTGAATATTTATTTGAATTAATTTCTTTTAGTACCTTAAAATAATCTATATAGAAAGGGCAAGAGTCTGTCACATTAACTCTTAAACTAAATGTTTGCTGTTTAAATCGCCTAAAAAAATCACTCATCATTTTATCATACTTATATACAAATTTTCCAATCGCTCTACTTCTGAAGTGACATCAAGTTTTGCCTGTTTAATAAGATCTACCGCATGTTTTCTCTTGTCACTAATTTTACACTTTGATATTGCATCTACCCACAATGACTCCTTAAGAGGTATTTGTTGAGCTCTATTCTCTAACATAACCTCTGTAGTTAGTTGATCCGAGATAATGGGAATCAATCCAGAAGCTTCAGCTTCTAATACAGCATTAGGGAAACCTTCAAAAAATGAAGGGAAACAGAAAATATCAAATGCTGAATAGTATTTTTCAACATCATTTTGTCTACCTACAAAAAATATAGAATCAATCATTCCAATTTCAGATACATAGTCTATTAATCGCTGTTTATCACAACCATCACCAACAAGCATTAGTTTATAACTCTTATTTAATCGCTGTAGCATTGGCAATAATCTGATAAGAAATGACTGGTTCTTAGGATAACTCAAATGACCTACATGTCCAATTAGAACATCATTTTCTGAAATACTATATTTTTTTCGTATTTCATTTCTTGAAGTCTTATTATATATAAACTTACATGTATCGACACCATTCGGGTATACGTTGTATATATTACTGGAACCAAATAACCATTTGCCAGCAACATCAGAAACAGCTATTCTTGTTACATTTTTGTTTCGTAGTAAATACCTATTCAAGGTATGTAATAATAAAGTAAGCACAGAACCGGCATTCATTGAACTTCGACTGTGGACTATAACTTTACATTTATATAGTAATGCAATGTAAATCAACTCCGCACTACTAAGTGTATTAAGATTTACATGAACAATACTGACTTTCTCTTTCCTAAATAATTGCACCAGCATTTTGATGTAATAAAAGGGATTACTTCGTCTTCCTATGAAGTAAAATTTAGCCCCTTTTTCCTTAAAATAATCTTCGAAACAAACTTTATCTGCTACTTTAATAAAATATATTTCAAACCTATTACGATCAATGTTATCAAATATTTTCTTTAGATATGTTTCTATACCACCTTGCCTTGTTGACAAACCATAGTAAAGTATCTTTATCTTATTCATCACCTTGAATATTTTTATAATAATTTTCCAACCAAATAACATTGTTTTTTATATCATAATTAGCATTGCATATTTGGTTAAATGTATCAGAGTGGAAGTAATCACAACCAGATTGATTAATTTTTTCGGCCCATATCTTTGGTGAACTATTCAATGATAAGTTATCTACCAACTCCGTAATATTTACCTCTGTTGTTACCGTATCAGAAGCCACAACTCTTAATCCTGCCGCCTGTGCCTCAATCATTGTCACAGGAAGTCCTTCCCACAGCGAAGGGAAAAGAAAGACATCCATCGCTTGTAACAATTCGGGAATATCAGAACGCACACCGGCAAAGATGACCCTATCAGTCAAACCTAAAGTTGCTACTTTTTGCTCAATCTTACCTCTTAGAGGTTGACCATCACCGATCAATAACAGTACTGCACAAGAATTAATCTTACAAACTTCTGCAAAAACATCAATTATAAATGTATGATTTTTCTGTATATTAAATCTGGCAATATTACCAATAACAAACTTGCCACTTAAACCGAGTTCTTCCCTTTTTTTTTCTCTCAGCTCTTGATTAAAACGAAACGATGAAGCATCTATTGCATTATTCATAATGGTAAATCTCTTTTCTCCAAAGAAAAATTTACCAGCATCCTTGCCACAGGCAAATCGGTCTGTAGCATTGCGAATAGCCGAAGAATGTAGTAAATGGAATCTTATTAGTCTTAAAAATGGCATCTTATTTGATGCTGTATGACAGTGAACAATGCGAACGGGGACATTACATCTACGGGCAACGGGCATTATTGCCCCAGCGACAGTGAAATAATGAACATGGACGATTTTATACTCTGGATGAGCTCTAAAGAAGACCGCCCACGCTTTCTGGTAAGTAAAGATATTGTATCCGTATAAAAATGGCACATAATATATTCGCCCACCAAGTCTTTCTATTTCATTATCATAAGCACCCTTTTCCCGAGTATGGACTACAAAGTCAAATTGAATATTCGTTCGATCCATTGCACGATAATAATTCATAATCATCGTTTCTGAACCTCCCCGATTCATTACCGAAAATACATGTAAGATTCTATTCATTCTTTAGTAATTTTATTATTTTTCCGGAGTTCTCACCAAATAGACCTTTCTCACAGACAATCTGAGGAAACCAACTACCTTGATTTATTAAATTAATTTCCAGAAGTGCAATATCACCATCCCCATAGCCTAATTTATAAGCATATTTTGAAAGACGCCTCTGCTCTGAAATCACAACACATATACCCCCAGCATGGATATTATCAACTTCGTAACTCTATGAGGGAAAATTGGAGGTGAGATAATTTTCGCATTATAACCGACAAAACTTCCTCTTAAACGCAAGGGCTAATAGACTAATAATAAATATATTTTTTTTAATTATATTAGATATTTCTCCATCTTATATTTGTTTATTATTATCCAATGTCCTCTATTTCGTAGTTAGAGCAATAATTACATTGTCAACCATGCATTAAATTTGATATTATTTCAACTGGTATATTCAATGGTTCATCTATCCAAACACCATCCCGTCTAAAGTATCCACCTGCTGCGGTTGCAGATTCAAAATCAAAGCCATAGCACATTTCAATAATCAATCCTATACCACTTGATTTATCTACAACATAATCAAATCCCACACACTGTAATCCAAGCCTATCAGCCGAGTCAAATGCAGACTCTAATATTTGTTTCGTTATGTAAGCTCTATCATAGAAAAGATCCCCTCCACCAGATGCTCTAAAATCTCCCTTTCGAACACTACGAATAATATAGGTAAGTTTATCCCCTATTACTATTACTTTGATGTCGTAACCATCATTCTCCACAAAACTTTGAAAATAACAATATCCCTTTTCTATAGGCATTTGTTTGGCATGAGAACGTGTATAAAGAAAATCAGTAACCTTCTTAATTCTACTGATTATCGTTTTCCAATCGTGCGACGACTGAGCTTTAGAATAGGCTTTATAAAGAAGACTCGGAGACGGATCGTAACCGCGTGAAAACATCCGTCGTGCGTATCTTACTGCTTGTGATTGATTCCTGAGCAGTTTCACATTGCTTGCTCCGGAACCACAACGAAGTTTTGCAACCAAAGGATAGGTTGCCTCCTTACGCAAAAAATGAAGCGTATCTTCTAATAAGTAGAATGCCCAGCTCTTCGGGATAGGAGCTCCAATAGATTTAAAAGCATACATTTCAGCAATCTTATCATCAAAATGCCAGGAAGTATTTTGATTTGGGAATACACGTAAACCTTTCCGTTCAGCGATACGCAAAATATTACGAGCTTCTAATAAATCAGCCCAAAGGTAATTTTGGATGCACCACACTAAAACACTGTATTTGTCCATCTGTTCAATAAAAACCGGAGTATACGGATCAACCATTTCGTAATTGATTTTAGCTTTCTCGCAATACTCAATCATTTGGACACTCCAATCTCCCTTATGATGCCATATACGTTCATTCCTGCAAATGGCAATTGGTTTTGTTTCCATTTCTATATTATTTTCTTGATTGTTTTCTTTGTACGCCGGTAGAAACAACATACGTAATAAGGATTACCGGCAAAAGCTTCGCTCTATGCCTGAAGGCTGTACCAGCATTTGTTGTTCCATAGGCAAAAATAAAAGTTGCAACCAACACTGAGATTAGCAAATAGCGTTTCAATAGCTTAGGAATTCTTGACGCAACTTCAGAACGAACTATTTTATATATTAAAAACAAATACACACTCCCGTCTATTAAAAAGCCAATCACATCATTTATTCCCCGCCATTCTGTTGGTAATGGTGAAAAAAGGAAGTAGAGCATCTTCAATGGTGAAAAAAGCAGACTCAATGAAACACTATTTACATTTATCCAAGTTAAGTAATCCGAACCTCCACCACCTTTGTAATTAGTTACATCAACAATATCATCAACCGATTCATATTTATTAAATTTACCAGTAAACATCTCAGAGTAGCCCATAAAGCCTACAACCAATAAAACCAATAGAATTAGTCGAAAAATAGTACCAGACAAAAAATCAACTCTATACTTACGAGGATTGTAAGTAATAAAAGCAACAAGATAACCTGCTAACAATCCAACAACTCCAGAATGCATCCACATAGCAGCGAGCATATAAGTTATCACGAACACCATGTATTGGGTACCACCTGTACGGAACCATTTCAAAAAGCAATACAAGGATGCAGCCACAAAAAACTCGACCCAAGCTTCCCTTAGTAAAATGCCTGAAAATATAATCAGATTTGGTAGAAGGATTACCACAGCCATTGCCACATTCTCAGCCTTCCGGTTTACACGAAACGTTGCAATACTTTTCTGTACAAGAATAACGACACCCAAACCAAAAAGAACATTGAAATATTGTGCAATCAACCTGGACGAATCTGTCAAATAATATATTAATGTAAGGAAATAAGTATAGTTCGTTCTAGACAGGATTTCAGATGAACTTTGATTCATCACTGCAATTCTATTAAAAGCTTCACTATCTACACCTGAATTAAGTATCGGAAACCATTTATAATAGTCGGCAAACATCAGTAGCAGCCGCAATATAAATCCCAAAAGAATAAATGTACTAAATCGAGATTTTGAGCTTTTTATGAATAAGGAGACTAATATGGAACAAATGATTATAAATAACAATGATTTGAACTCATTGTCATATATAGGGGTATAAATGGACGATACAATCATAATTTACCATTAACATGCATTGTCAGTGCCCCTTTTACATCATACGTGATTCCATTATCAGATTGGAAAGAAGCAATGTCCATCCTTTTAAATTCATCGTGGGCAACAGCCAAAATTACGGTTTCAAATTTTGCATCCATGGACAACTCGGTTACAATATCCATATTATACTCATGCTTCACTATTGCAGGGTTCGCCCACGGATCATAGACCGTAATATTCACTCCATACTCTAATAATGTTTTGTAAATATCAATAACTTTCGTATTCCGCACATCCGGACAATTCTCTTTGAATGTAAACCCGAGAATCAATACATTAGAATTTAGTACCTGAATACCTTTTTTCAACATCAGTTTTATCACTTCATTCACCACATATTCCCCCATCCCATCATTCATCCTACGACCAGCCAATATAATCTCCGGATTATATCCATGCCGTTGTGCACACTGTGCCAAATAGTATGGGTCTACGCCAATGCAATGCCCCCCTACCAATCCCGGCTTAAACGGCAAAAAGTTCCATTTGGTTGAAGCAGCTTCCAATACATCTTGCGTATCGATTCCCATCCGGTTAAATATCTTAGATAGCTCGTTTACAAATGCGATATTTATATCCCGCTGGGAGTTTTCTATTACTTTGGCGGCTTCGGCAACTTTTATGGATGGAGCTAAATGGGTTCCGGCGGTTATTACAGAAGCATATACTTGGTTTACTTTTTGAGCTGTTTCAGGGGTGGAACCGGAAGTTACCTTCTTTATCTTTTCAACTGTATGTTCCTTATCACCGGGATTAATACGTTCCGGTGAATAGCCTGCAAAAAAGTCTTCATTAAATTTTAAACCGGAAACATTCTCTACTACGGGAATACATTCGTCTTCCGTTACTCCCGGATAAACAGTCGACTCGTAAACTACGATATCACCTTTACTGATTACTTTACCAACCGTGGTACTGGCTCCGTATAAAGGCATTAAATCCGGATTATGATTTTCATCTACGGGGGTAGGTACTGCCACTATATAGAAATTGCAGTCACGGATATCTTCCATATTTGCCGTACAGACAAAACCGTTTGCTATCGCAGACTGTAATAATTCATCCGATACTTCAAGCGTGGCATCATGTCCTGCCATCAAAGCATCAACACGTGCTTGATTCATGTCAAAGCCTACTGTCTTATACTTTGTAGAGAATAAACGCGCCAAAGGCAATCCGACATACCCCAAACCGATTACGGCTATTTTTACTTCTGTATTCATTTTTTCATTAATTATTGTCTGTTTATAGATTCTTCCAATACCATTTAACAGCCTCTTTCAAACCGTCCTTCATGCTATATTCGGGATTATATCCCAACAATTCTTTTGCTTTATCCACACAAGCCAGCGAATGAGGTATATCACCTATACGATTCGGACCGTGTAAAACTTCCACCTTGGCAATAGCCGGGTCGTATCCGCTTAAGTATTCTTTCAGATAAGACACCAATTGGTTTAATGTGGTACGCTCGCCAAATGCTGTATTATAGATTTGGTTGATGGCTTTCGGGTTTTCCGTAGTTAAAGCCAACAGATTCATCTGAACGACATTATCGATATAAGTAAAGTCGCGGCTATATTCGCCATCGCCATTAATAACAGGACTTTCGTGTTTCATCAATTGCTTTACAAACAGGGGGATAACGGCGGCATAAGCACCGAACGGGTCCTGACGGCGACCAAAGACATTGAAGTAACGCAGACCGATATATTCGATACTGTAGGTACGGGCAAATACATCTGCATATAATTCATCTACGTATTTGGTAATTGCATAAGGGGACAATGGCTTTCCTATTACATCCTCTACTTTCGGTAAAGATTGGCTATCGCCATACGTGGAAGAACTGGCGGCAAAGATGAAACGCCGGACTCCTGCATCGCGTGCTGCAACCAACATATTCAGAAAGCCTCCGATATTAACATCGTTTGTTGTAACCGGGTCCTTAATGGAACGGGGAACGGAGCCTAAAGCCGCTTCATGTAATACGGATTCCATGCCTTCCACTGCTTTTCGGCAATCTTCCAAATTACGGATATCACCAACTATGAGTTTAAAGGTATCCGGATATTGTTCCAACAAAGGCAAAAGATTTTCAATTTTGCCCGTTGCAAAATTATCCAGGCATCTTACCGTATGTCCTTGACTTAACAAGGCTTCACAGAGGTTGGAACCGATAAAACCGGCGCCTCCCGTTACTAATACTTTCATCTTGTTTTATATTGTTGCTTTTTCTTTATCCAACACCTCATACTCCGAATTCTTACTCTTAAACTCCGGCACAATCCACTTCATAACTCTTACCATCTCCAACTTATCCACCTTAATAGCCAGATCTATCAAGTGATTGACCACTGTGGAGACATTATTGAAATCATATTCCCTCACTTTAGCTCGGAAGATTTTTGTATTTCCGGTTGGGATCGTATTCTCTTTGGTTGCAAGTAATTCTTCGTAGAGCTTCTCGCCGGGACGGAGGCCAGTATATTTTATCTCTATATCTTTATCAGGGACAAGGCCGGCAAGTTCAATCATGCGGCGTGCAAGGTCGGCTATCTTTACGGGAGTACCCATATCAAAGACAAAGATTTCATCTCCTTTACCCATAAAGGCAGCTTCCAGAACCAGACGGCAGGCCTCGGGGATGGTCATAAAGAAACGGACGATATCGGGATGGGTTACGGTTAGGGGACCTCCTTTCATTATCTGTTCACGGAAACGGGGGATAACGGAACCGTTACTTCCCAAGACATTTCCGAAACGGGTCGTGATAAAGCGGGTCTTACCGGGATACAGGCCTTTACTGATTGCGATACTAAGGCTTTGGACATATATCTCGGCAAGGCGTTTGGAGGCTCCCATGACATTCGTCGGGTTTACCGCCTTGTCCGTGGAAATCATTATGAATTTCTCCACATTGTACCGGACGGCCGTATCTGCTACGTTACGGGTTCCATAGACATTGGAATGGACGGCTTCACAAGGATTCTCTTCCATCAAAGGAACATGTTTGTAAGCGGCAGCATGAAAAACCACCTGAGGATGATAACGGCTGAATACACTTTCGACACGTGCTATCATACGGATATCGCCCATGATTGGAAAAAACTCCACTTCCGGATATTTGTCCTCCAATTCGAGACGGATATTATGCATGGGCGTTTCCGCGCTGTCGAACAGGATAAGCTGTTTTAAACCGAAAGAACAGAGCTGACGGCAAAGTTCGCTACCAATAGAACCGGCTGCACCTGTTACCAGCACCACTTTATCTTTAAGCGATGCACTTATCTCATTCATATTGATACATATCTCATCACGCCCCAACAAGTCTTCAATACGGACTTCCGGAAGATTACGCAAGGTCCTTTTACCTTCTATGAGTTCATCTACGGAGGGCAAAATCAACATATGGACCTTCTTCTTCTCGCAATAGCGAACCAAACGCTCACTTTCGTCTTTTACGGTTTGATAGTCTACGAACAGTATCGCTTTAATATTTTTACGGTTTACCAACCTGTTAAATTCAGACTGAGTAACAATAGAATAGACTTTATATTTGCCGATACGCATGGAAGTATGCGAACCGATAAGGAGATACCCCCCTATACGGAATGTTTGTTGGTCTGCAATGGATATTTCACTCAATAAGGTAGCCGGAATATTTTTCCCGTAAATTAAGAACCTGCCACAAGAGGTGGCTACGCTATCGGTTATGATTGAATAGGTTATAATGAGGATGGCACGGATAATCGTTAACAGGAAGAATGTAAAAAACAGATCGATTAATCCGCCTAAGAAGAGTATACGGAAAGGAAGATTGACAGGAATGACGACTAACAGGAGTACGATCAGACCGATCTTCAAGGAAGAAGCCATGGCGATACGTCCTGTTTCCGTAAAAGAAGAGTGACGGATAACTCCTTTATAGGTCTGGCATAAAAAGAAACTTAACGCACTGCAAAGGATGGATAATAGAAATATCGTCCAAAGTGTGGCCTCTGTAATTCCCCCCATCCATAAATAAGAAACAAAAGCTAAAGCGGTAAGGGTGGAACCGGTTGAAAAAAATAAGTCGGCAAGAAATATTACCCAGCGGTTAAAATATTTCGTACCCAATGCTAATGTAATTAAAGCACTGATTTTCATAAGATGAGAGTGTATTATTTGTTCACGAAAAGGTTCGTCACTCCCAAATGAGACTAACGAATCGCTTACTGATTTATCACTTTCTTTTGATTGAAAGAGGACTAAAAAAACGTTCGTTTATTTTAGCTGTTTCAAAAAGTGAAACGCAGAACAGATGACTAAAAAAACGTTCGTTTATTTTAGTCGATCAAATTCAATGTAAGTGTTTAATTATAGGAATGTTACATAATAGCTAAGTCGAAGAGTATTAGATTTGTATAATTTTTTCTTTTGGTTTTACCGTTTTTAATACATACATTTGCAATGACTAAAATAAACGAACGTTTTTTTAGTCATTTATATTTTACCATAGACCTTATATTTTAATACATATAATATATACAACCTATTTTTACCACTATAAATCTTATTTTTATGTTAATATTTAGTTTAATAAATATTACACAAATAACATAAATTCAATCAGGATACAAAAAAGGCTGTAGAAGGAGGAATATCGTTTTGAAGTTATCCGATAAGGCTATATAACGCGCGACGTATATCCGTATAACGGAAAATATAGCCGGCTGATAATAAACGGGCGGGATAGGCTTGTTGTCCGTGGGTAATCATGGCTTCGCCTTCTCCATACAATAAACGAAAGATAAAAGCAGGGAGAGGAATCCAAGCGGGACGGTGTAGTACTTTAGCGATACTTTCTGTTAATATTTGGTTGGTTATCGGTTCAGGAGAGACAAAATTAATAATGCCGGAGAGATGCTCGCGGGTGATAACAAACTGTATACCATGCAATACATCATCGATATGTATCCATGAAAACCCTTGTTTGCCAGACGCTATTCTTCCTCCGGCAAATAAACGGAAAGGCAGCAACATTTTAGGAAATGCACCTCCATCCTTTCCCAATACCACACCAAAGCGTGTAATTGCAAGGCGTACATCGGGAGAAAGTTTCTGTGCCTCATCTTCCCAACGGCTACAAACTTCCGCCAGAAAACCACGGCCTTCGGACAGGTTACTTTCCGTATAAACTCCACTATCGGGATAAATGCCGACAGCCGAAGCAGAGATAAAAAGGGATGGTTTGACAGGCATATGGTTTATAACGGAAACAAGTTGGCGGGTGACCTCTATACGGCTGTTTAACATATTTCTTTTAGAAGCATTCGTCCATCGTTGGTTAATGGTGGAACCTGCCAGATTGATTACAACATCGCAACCGGAAAGCGAAACTTCCAATTCTTTGCCGTCTTCTTTACCGAACAAGGAATGAGGCAAAGGAATGACTGTGTCTCCCTGCCCTGCAAAAAATGTTGTAAGGTGTTTTCCTATAAAGCCTGAACTACCGCTGATTGCAATTCTCATATTTATGTTATAACCTTTATCCTATCTGACAATAAAACTATCAGGACAAGCCATAAGTTTCAGGCTATAAGTATATTATAACATAGGTTGCAATTCTTTTTCAAATATTTGCTTACTGATGATACGATAATGGGGAGAATAGGTTTCCTCAAACACTTTACTATGGTGCCCCACATATTCGCCACGCTCTAAACGCTCCTCTATTTCTTTCCGGTCGTCGGCATAACCGGGCAGGGACAGATTCATGGAACGGATAATTAATTCAATGGCTTGCCACTCTTTTTGCCAGTCGGAAACAGCAACAGGCTGTATTCCCTGAACACTGCGGATAAAAGCGTCAAAATAAGTTTGATAAGGGATTTTCCCTTCTTTTATAACGGACAGGTTTACACGATAGAAATTGCCCTCCCATCCGGTAGGTTCGGCAATCTCTCCTTCTATTTCCGAATAGGAAGCTAACTCCCTCCGCAAATAGTTTCCGGCAGAGGTCGTATCGCTAATGATATGTCCCGGGCCAAACTTATCCTGAAAGAAATTTTTATACAAATCTTTTAATGTAGACTTCGGATAGGCCTTCATTTGCCGGGCAACGGCATTACGGACTGCTTCATTAAAAACATCCTTCTCCACAGCCTGCAAAGAGGTGTAGAGAAGGATGGATAAAAGCAGGAAAACTGATTTCCTCATCGGTTATTTTATTACTTCTTGAAGTGTTTTATGCAAATCCTCACCTGTTATATTCCGTGCAATGATAACTCCGTTCGGGTCCAGCAGGATATTGGCAGGGATACCACGTACACCATAAAGGGCGGGTATCTCGGAGTCCCAGTATTTCAGGTCGGAGACATGTGTCCAGGCCAGGTTATCGTCGGCTATGGCTTTCATCCATTTATCTTTATTATTATCGAGTGAGATACCGATAATCGTAAAGTTTTTATCCTTATATTCCTGGAATGCTTTTACGACATTCGGATTTTCACGGCGGCAAGGGGGACACCAGGATGCCCAAAAATCAAGTAATACATATTTCCCTCTGAAATCGGACAGGGAGACAGAAACGCCTGCTGTATCGGGCAATGAAAATTCAGGAGCAGTTTTTCCTATCTGTACATTTTCCAATTGTTTGATAATGCCATCCAAATCCTTCACATACGGACTGTTTGCCAATGCCGGAGATATTTTAGCACGGGTTGCCTTCAATTCATCCAATGGCAACTGGTAGGTGAAATAACGGTACAGGTAGAATGCGGCAGCCGGAGAATCCGGATATTTGGTAATCAGGCTATCGATATTATAACCGTCTTCAAATATTTTTTCGGCATTCGGCAGGAAGATGTCATTCACCGGTGAGTTTCCGACAGTTATTACATCGCCATCTCCGCTTATCGTTACATTCATCGGTGCATTTTCGATAAAGAACTGGATAGGATAATTCATCTGTTCCGTAGCCAGTCCATACAACAGAGGTTGTTCTACCGAACCTTCAAAGGTAAACTTACCGTCTTTTATCTCGGCGGTGTCTACATCAAAAAACATTTTATTACGGAAGGATTTAAGATAGATCTTTCCATCCGGCATACCGGATACTTCTCCGTTTATCACATAACCTTTCGGCGTTTCCTGACAACTTGCCATCAACAGGGCAGTCAGCGCTACTAATACGAATTGCTTCATCTTTATTGTGTTTATTATTTAATATCCGGATGATGGTATCTCCCTTTCTTCAAGGTCTCTTTTCCATATTCGATTGCCCGTACCGGACAGCGATGGATACAAGCGACACATTGAACACAGGTATTCGCCCATACGGGCTTGCCATCGACCAGTGTTATTGTTTGGGTCGGACAAATCTTTTCACACAGTCCGCAGGATATGCAGGTATCCGTGATATGAAAAGAATTCTTTCCGGTTGCAAAGTTAACAAAAAGAGGATTAACCAGATAACTTTTCAGGAAAGGCACACTTCCTTTCTTATATAAATTAACGTCTGTATGCTCTTTTATAGCTTCTGCAATTGCAGCAATACGCAATGGAGCATCTTTTAACTTCTGTTGCTCCACTTCTTTCGTATCGACATTAAAGCCGGGCATCAGGATATAGTTGTTCGGCATGATAACAGAATAGCCGGCGGTGAGGGTGATGCCCCGCTTAGCAAGTGTTTTTCCCAACATATCTGCGGTATAACCGCAGTCGTCGCCACAGGTACAGACGGAAAAGACAGATTGTTTCCGGTACCCGGAAAGTTTCAGGCGGGAGGCAAAACGAGTCATGGGAATTGCCGGTCCCCATGAATGGACCGGATAGACAAACACGATGGTTTCATCTTCCCGAAGGGTCCAGGTATATTCATTTTCCCCGCTTTGCAACTGGCCGGTTATGGATACGACAGGTTCATTCAGGGCTTTGCCTAATTCTTTTGCTACCCAAAAAGAGTTTCCGGTTCCTGTGAAATAGAATATCATATGTATATTTTTTATTATCTTCGAGTTGGCTATCCTACACCGCAACTTAGTAGCGTTCAGCAGATAACCCGGACAAAGATAATACAAATTTACTCATGCCAATCTTTATAATTCAATATCCCAAATCCCGGCACTCTTTTCCAGTTCTACCAGCGATGTGCTATGGTTGAACAAGGTTTCTATGTATTGTGCCTGCACCTCGTCATAGGTTCGCTGGGCATCCAGTACTTCCAACAAGGATACTTCTCCCCTGTTGTAGCTATACACTTTTCCGTCGATTACCTCACGTGCCTTACGCAACATTCCCTGTTCGTAATGTTGTACCTGACTGGAGAATACCACATAATTACGGTATGCCTGCATCACTTCATTTTGTACCTGGAGCAAAGCCTGCTGATATTGCATCTCGGCTTGTTGTTCCCTGAAACGTGCTGCACGGACGGTTCCCTTATTAAAATTGGAGAATTTAAGAGGGATAGCGATACCTGCCGTAACACCTGTGAAAGGCGGTGCGGGAGCTTCTTCATTATATACCCTGCCGTTCCGGCTCACGGCTATGGATAAATCCACATCGGTATTACGTTCCCGGCGCGCCACTTTCAAAGCTCTCGATGCGACTTCCTTATTCTTCAGGGCAGCAACAAGGTCGGCACGCTGTTCATTGGCAGTGGCAAGCAAATCTCCTACAATAAAACTACGGGACGGGATATGCAATCCCGCTTCCGGCTGATAAAGCGTGTCACGTGTTGCAGAACCAATCAACAGGCTTAGATTAGAGTAAGCATTATGTAACTCTGCCGCAGCCTGCAATAATTCATTTTGAAGAATATCCGCTTCCAAATGGCTTTGCGTAGCATCTATCTCCATGATTTTCCCCAGAGAGAAACGGACACTGTCGCTTTCAGCAAGCCGCCGGATATTCTCATAAGCATTCTCTTTTACCTTATACAATTCATACTGCTTCAGGGCTTCCAGATAGGCTACCGTTGCATCTGCACGCAGGTTACGGAAATAGTCGTTCAGCAGAGCCCTTGTCAATGCACTTTCGCTCTGTGCAAGGGCGATACCGGCACCCCGTTTGCCAAAGGTGAAAGTCTTGCTCAGTTCCACTTCCACACCTTCACCCATTTGCAGGGTACGGTTTTCATTGTTGAAATAAGAAACAGCAAGATTCGGGTCATTGAATACCTTCGAAGCTGTCAGTTCAGCTTCGGAGATATCGATATTCAGCCGTTCGGCGGCATATTCCAGGTTCCCTTCTGCAACCTTCTCCATATACTGGCGGTATGAAAGTTGTACAATCTGTTGGGCAGACGCTATACATGATGCGCACAAACAGAGGATGGAAAGATATATTTTCATTTGTTCGATGTTTTAATTTATATCTGTTTCAGAGGTTAATACATTATAATAAGGTCTCTCCGCTTCCGATACTTTTATCAGCATCAGACAAGGGTTCTTTATCCAGATAATGTTTCTCTACCATATAATACAAGGCAGGCAATACATACAAGGTTATCACGGTAGCGAACAGCAGCCCGTATACAATTACGGTTGCCAACGGACGTTGTACATCGGAACCGATGCCCGTACTCAACGAAGCGGGAAGCAAACCCAGCACTGCCACGGTAGCCGTCATCAGAATAGGACGGAAGCGATGTTTGGTTCCGGTTATTACCGCCTCTTTGAATGCACGGTCGCGGGTACGCAAGTTGTTGATATGCGAAATCATAATCACCCCGTTCTGGATAGCTACACCAATCAAAGCAATAAAACCTACAGCCGAAGAGACATTCAAGGTCATTCCCCGGACATTCAAAGCCAGCATACCGCCAAACAAAGCCAGTGGAACCACACACATCATCAGGGCAGCCTGACGGAACTTTCCACAGGCGGCAAACAGCAACAGCAACATGATACCCAAAGCCAGGGGCACAACTACAGCCAACCGTCCATACGCACGTTGCTGGTTCTCGAACTGTCCGGCCCATTTCAGATGGACAGCATCGTGGTCGTATTTTATTTCCTTATCGATCAAACGGTTTGCCTTTTCCAAGAAAGCAGTTAAATCCACGCCACGCAAGTTGACACGTACGGTAAGGTGCCGCTTATTCATTTCACGGGTAATGGTACTGGCTCCTGTTGTCATTTTAATATCAGCCACCTGCGAAAGAGGAATCTTGGCTCCGGCATCGGTTGTCAGCAACAGGCTACCGATACGTTCCGGCGAGTTGCGGTCTTCGTCCCCGAAACGGCAAATCACATCATAGCTTTTACTGCCGACAAATATCTGGGAGATAGCCTGACCGCCGATAGCAAGCTCTATCAAATCGGCTACATCCGAGACATTCAGCCCATACTGTGCGATACGGTCACGGTCTGCTATAATCTGCAACTGGGGTAACGGAGGTTCCTGGTCCACCGCCACATCCACAGCTCCCGGTATCCGTTTCAGTACATTTGCCACCTGCTCCGCGATATGGCGGGTTCCGGTAATATCATCCCCGTATATCTTCATAGCCAGGTCACTGTGTGCACCGGCTATCTGATCCATTACCATATCGATGATAGGTTGTGAGAAACCTACCGAGTAGCCCGGCATAGTAGATAATTTGGCAGACATTTCCTCTATCAGGTCGGCTTTTGTCTTTCCATATTTCCAGGTATTATAAGGTTTCAACCCTACCCCGCATTCGATATGGGAAAGGGAGAAAGCCTCTGCTCCTTCATCGTCACGCCCTACCTGTGTCATCACATAAGAGACTTCGTCGAACTCTTTCAACGCTTTACGCAGCTCTGCTCCCATCGCTTTCGACTTCTCTATGGAGATACCCGGAGGCAATTGCACCTGTATCCAGATAGCCCCCTCATCCAACGGAGGAAGGAAATCTTTACCTACCGTATAACTAAGGATACCCGCACCTACCAGAATCACAACAAAAGGCAGAATGACCCGTTTCGGCTTTTCAAGCAAAGCGGTTATCTGTTTATTGTACCCTTCCGAGAGCTTTTCCAGCCAACGGTTATGATAGATCTTACGCGGCATACGATAGGCATAAAACGCCAGTCCGGGGATAAGCAGCAAAGCCACACACAAAGCGCCCAGCAAAGCATAACCTACCGTATAAGCCATCGGAGTAAACAGTTTGCTTTCAATATGCTCGAAAGCGAACAAAGGCAGATAAGCCGTAATGATAATCAAAGTGGAGAAGAAGATTGGGCGTGCCACTTCCGTCGTACGGCGCAGGATCGACTCTTCATTCAATATCTCTTCCGGATGGCGTTCACGCTTCTTCAGGATTGTTTCCATCATCACAATCGCACCATCCACCAATATACCGAAGTCTATGGCTCCCAAAGAAAGCAGGTTCGCCGGAATATTAGTCAGGTGCATCAGGATAAAGGCAATCAGCAAGGAAAGAGGAATCGTAAGGGCAACCAGCAAAGCCCCGCGCCAGCTACCCAGGAAAAGGATAAGCACCAGGATAACCAAGACCATTCCTTCGAAAAGCGTATGCGATACCGTATTCAATGTCATATTCACCAAATCGGTACGGTCCATAAAGACATGGATATGCGTTCCTTCCGGCAGTGTCTCGTTATTCAGTTCGTCTACGGCTGCATGTACTCCTTCCAATACCGTCGAAGGATTTTCTCCGCGGAGCATCTGCACGATACCTTCCACACCGTCCGAGAAGTCACGGTCCTTGTCGGTAAAGCCGAGTACTCCTTTACGTTCCAGGTTGCCATATTTCAATTTACCTATGTCATTCAGGTAGACAGGAACGCCATTCACTGTTTTAAGGACAATATGTCCCAGGTCGTCCAAATCCTTTACCAGACCGATTCCACGGATTACGTAGCTTAAATCACCCCGGCTCAGCATACTACCGCCGGCATTTACGTTATTCTTTTCTATCTTTTCAGTGATATCACCCAAGGTTATATCGTACTGGTCCATCTTATGCGGGTCTACCTCTATCTGGTACTGGGTAGTGATACCGCCGAAGTTACTGACATCGGCTACACCCGTCACTTGTTTCAGGCGGGGGATAATCACCCACTTGTGCAGGTCTGTCAGTTCCCGCCGGTCCAACCGGTCGCTTTCCAGCACATAACGGAAGATTTCTCCGGTAGGCGATGTCAGCGGGTTCAATCCGGGAGTCGCATGATAAGGCAGTTCCACATCCCCCAGACGTTCCTGCACACGCTGCCGTGCCCAGTAATCGTCGATACCGTCATCAAACACAAGCACGACAGTGGAAAGCCCGAACGTATTCTTGCTACGCATGACATTCAAACCAGGCAGACCGTTCATCGCCCGTTCGATAGGGATACTGATCTGCTGTTCTATCTCCTCGGCAGCCAGACCGGGAACCTGGGTAACGACCTGCACAGTCGTATCGGCAATATCGGGATAGGCATCAATTGCCAACCGTGTCCATGAGTAATAACCTACTATGGCTAAAAACAGGAACAACACGAACATCAGCCCTCGCCGGTGTATCGCTATATATATCAGTCTTTTCATAGGGCGTTACCGGGCATCTAATAAGTAAAACGCTCCTGTTGTCACAATTTCATCACCGGGAACCAGACCGGACAGGATAACGGTTTTATTATCTGCCGTAGTCCCAACCGATACCCGTTGCTTCCGGTATTCGTTATTGCCTAACGATACCAGTACATAGCAGTCCTCTTCTTCCTGAAGGATAGCGGATGTCGGTATACGGATTACCTCGGCGGCTTTATCGCTCAGCTTCACGGTTCCGTACATGGCAGGTTTCATCTGGCGGGAAGTATTGTCGCATTCTATCAATACCTCAACCGAACGTGTTTCTTCATCCAGCATCTCGCTGATATGGTAAATCTTTCCGGTGAAAGGCTGCTCCGGCAGGGCTACCAGACGGATTTCCACATCATTCAATGCCTTTATCAGGTTCAAGTCCTTTTCTTTTACATGGGCAACCACCCATACTTTATTCAGGTTGGCGATAACGGCTACAGGCTCGGCATCTTCCTTTATATACTGGCCGATTACCATACGGTCTGTCACCACCTCTCCGGCTATCGGGGAACGGACCACCAACGGCTGTCCCAGCACTAACTCATCCGGATTTATCTGGAACACTTTCAGAGCGGCTTCGGCGTTCTCGAAATCTTTCTTCTTCAACTCGTAGTTCACTTCGGCTTCTTCCAGTTCTTTCTGGACGCCCACCCGGTTACGTACCAGGTCTTGTTCGCGTTTAAGGCTTTTACGGGCAAGCTCCATCTCCTGTTTTGCCTGGTAATAGACTTTCCCCGTTTCAAAGAAAGACGGTGAACTGATTTCAAATACCGGACTACCGGGCACGACTTTCTGTCCCAGACGGACAAAAGACTTCGTGATACGTCCGGCAAACGGCGAAGCTATTTCTGCATAATTGGACGGTATGGCCTTCACAACCCCTGAAGTACTGAACTCAATGCTGTAAAGTTCGGGCTGTATCTTCTCTGTCTTCAGGCGGGAAAGAATGGGAGAAGCGGCTCCTACCTGTATCGTATCTCCTTTTAATGTTACGGCAACAGCATTCCCGTCATCCTGTTTCCGGCTATGACAAGACATGAATACCACTGCCGGAAGCAATAGTAAAAACAATTGTTTCATATAAATATAATGTGTGTAAGTTATTATTCAGTTGACAGTTGACAAGTGACAGTTGACAGTTGAGAGAGGATAAAATACAGTTATGCAGTCTCCCACCCGGTTCATAAACCAGGCACGAAGCCTAACTGTCAATTATCACTTGTCAACTGTCAACTAATAAGCCGGCGGTGCCCTTAACTTACAGCCACGAAGGATTCGTGTAAATGTGGAAAGCGTGTGTTCGAATGAAAAGACAGACAGGAGTATCCATACCGCACCGACAACCCAAAAAGGAACCACATCCATCGTGACATGTTCCAAGGTCTCGATCGTATTCAGTGCATCCGTACTATGGTCATGATGAGGCTGCCCGTCGGCTCCGGGCAAATACGGATGGGAATGGATAATCGTATAGGTGGTATAGTGGTGAACATGCGTAAAGGCAACACCTCCTGCATAGTAACTTATGAAAAGCACTATCAACAGGTATTTCAATATAGGATGACGCAGATATTTCACTTCCCCTGATTTTGGGTGCAAATATATTTAATTATTATGATACGGCTTGCATTAATTTATAACGTTTCCATCACATTTACCTCCGATTCGTTTGGAACAACCCATTTTTATCTATTAATTTGCATCACCTTAAAAACAAATATGACATGAAACGAACTTTGCTTATCGGTATTGCCATCGCTTGTATGGCTGTATCCCATCTTCCGGCACAAGATGCCGCTGTCAACAAAATCATTGAAATCGGGCAAACCGATAATCAGGTAATGGACCATCTCGATGTATTGACAAACCGCATCGGCGGACGTGTAATCGGCTCCAACGCTTACGACAATGCTGTCGAGTGGGTAGCTTCCAAATTCAAAGAATGGGGGCTGGAAGTAGAAATACAGGAAGCCGGTACGCTGCCTGTAGGCTTCAACCGGGGTCCTTGGTTCGGACGTCTTCTGGGAGACAACAGCATGCCTCTCCATTTCGTCACCCCTTCCTATACCGCCGGAACGAAGGGCATCCAACGCGGGCATGTCCTGATGGAACCTCGCACACAGGAAGAATTCAACCGGATGAAAGGACAACTGAAAGGTGCCTGGGTACTGGTGAACGGTACAAACGTAGGCTGGCCTATCGACCGCACAGCCAAAGGTGATTCCATCCGCGCCGCAGTGATAGCTGAAAACAAAGAGATAGCCATCAAGAACGATAAGATAGATGAAGACAACTGGGTAAACGGCAAGAATACCCCGCTCCTTCCCTACCGGAATGATGTTCCCGCCTTGTTCTATAAACAAATGTGCGAAGCAGGAGTCCTGGGATTCATCCAATCCGCAAAAGTTCCCCTCCGTGCCTTATACGACAAATCGGTTATGACCGACCCGAACTTCACGTTCGACAACCTGCCTACCGTTTGCGACATCAAGCTGGACGAAAGCCAATACGCTATGATCAAGAAGATGGTACAGGAACGCCGCACCTTCTTCCTCGAATTCGACATCCGCAACCATTTCCGCATGGGACCGGTTAAATATCATAACGTAATCGGTAAAATCAAAGGGAGCAAATATCCGGACGAATGTGTAATGGCAAGCGGCCACCTGGATGCTTTCGACATTGCGACCGGCGGTGTGGACTGCGGTTCAGGCGTTACTCCGGTAATGGAAGCTGCCCGTATGATTATGAAAGCAGGCGGAAAACCGAAACGCACCATGTTGTTCTGTGCCTTCGCCGGTGAAGAATTCGGCCTGTTAGGCGCTACCGCTTATGTGAAGGCTAATGCAAAGAAACTGGATAAAATATCCAACCTGTTCAACCGCGACGGTGGCCCTACTCCTCCGGTTGGTATCCGCGTACCGAAAGCGATGTATAACGACTTCGTGAAAATATGCGCTCCCGTTACCCGTATCAATCCGGAATATCCTTTTGAAGTGAAAGAGTCTCCGGCACGTACCAAACCAACCAAAGCGGGCGGCACAGATGCTTCCGTATTTGCAGTGGAAGGTGTTCCCACAATCGGTTTTATGGAAGATGATATCAAGGGATACAACTTCAGCTACGGCGAGATATGGCATACCGAACGTGATACTTACAGCAAGAGCATTCCCGAATACCAGCAACATGCAGCTACTGTTATCGCCATCGTGACACTGGGTGTTGCCAACCTGGACCACCAGCTTTCACGCGAAGGTTTGTACAAGTAAAGAAGGAGTCGTCCGACCCTGACCTTTCCTGACTTTGACATCTTTCGGATTATAAATAACCGCACATAATGCATAGTAAAAACCAGAGGCACTTATTTAGGTGCCTCTGGTTTTTTACTATATCGGGGTATGATTGATAAGAAAAAGAGTATGTCTTAATCTGAGAGTTTAGATATTTCTTCTGCGGACAAACCGGTGCATTGTATGATGACATCTACCGGAATGCCTTGTCTCTTTAATTTGGCAGCTATTTGACGCTGGCTTTCGGCTTTGCCTTTCGCTTCACCCTCCGCCAATCCTTCCGCTTTGCCTTCTGCTTTACCCTCCGCTAAACCTTCCGCTAAACCTTCCGCTAAACCGTCGGCACGGCCTTCTATCCAGCCGGTTTTGATAACACTACGCTGATAACGGATTGCTTCCATATCGGAATAATACTGCTGCTTATCACTCGGACTTAGCTGGTCGATACGCAGGCGTTCGCTGGCTTCCTGTAAACCGGGGGCTGTACTGTCATGTTCGATCTCACCCGTTTTAAGAAACCTTATCCACTCGTCGAGAGGCGTTTTCGCTTGTTCATTAAAACCGTCCACACGCAACACATAATATTCTGGGAAGATGTCACCCGCCTCGTGACGCACGAATTGCTCACGCTGGCGTATGGACAGCTGAAGGACATCATTATAATGAATGCCACGGAATGTGGTATAACCATGATACACATAGTCCTTGCCCTGTCCCAACTCGAAATAGACGATGTTTATGGAGTAGACCTTACGGATGATTCCATATTCCTGGCCTTCGTTGATATAATCGGTAACGGCTTTGGAGGCGCCATACAACATGCGGTGAAAGTAATCCAGCTCGCGGTTGTTCTGGACTTCAATGATGATAAGCTCGCCTTTACTGTCCTCGGCAAGCATATCCACACGATTGAATTTGTCGTCGCGGGCATCCTTATTCCCTTCGCTTTCGAGCAAACGTACAATCGTGATCTTCTCTTCAAGCAAGGTGGAAAGGAACCCTTCGAGGATAACAAAATTTGATTTGTTACGCAGAAGCCTCTTTACTGCCCAATCAAAACGAACTAATGCAGATTTATTTTCCATAGTTATATTATTTAATATGAACATCTTGCTACAAAGGTAACATTCTTTTCGGGCATCAACGCTTTTACTTCATATTTTCCGGTTATTCCCGTAAAGAAAAAGGAGTCGTCCGGCCCCTTATATCAAAACATATATGTTTCGTTTTCAAAGCATATATGTTTTAAACGTAAAACACCTATGTTTTGAAATCAAGGCATAGGTGTTTTGTTTTGATGAATATAGCTCATTCGTACCTCTTTTTTTGTACCTTTGCGCACTCTATAGCAATTTAATAGGTATACAAGATATGATAACGGTTAACAATCTGGACGTACAGTTCGGAAAGCGCATCCTGTTCCAGGATGTAAATATGAAGTTCACACCGGGCAACTGCTACGGTATAATCGGGGCAAACGGTGCAGGTAAATCAACATTCCTCCGCGTAATCAGCAAGCAATTGGACCCTACCCGCGGTACGGTATCCCTCGGACCGGGCGAACGCCTTTCCGTATTGAGCCAGGACCACTTCGCTTTCGACGAATACACGGTAATCGACACCGTATTGATGGGGCACACCACCCTTTGGGAAGTGATGAGCGAAAAGAACGCCCTTTATGCCAAACCCGATTTCAGCGATGCCGACGGTATCCGCGTATCGGAACTGGAAGAAAAATTCGCCGAGATGGAAGGCTGGAATGCGGAAAGCGATGCGGCAGCCCTGTTGAGCGGCCTGGGTATCAGCGAAGAATTCCACTATACATTGATGAAGGATATGAGCGGTAAGCAGAAAGTACGTGTGCTTTTGGCACGTGCCCTGTTCGGACAACCGGACAACCTGCTGCTGGATGAGCCTACCAACGACCTCGACCTCGAAACCGTTATGTGGCTCGAAAACTATCTTTCCAACTTCGAGCACACCGTATTGGTGGTAAGCCACGACCGTCACTTCCTCGACTCTGTTTGTACACACACGGTAGATATCGACTTCGGCAAGTTGCAGATGTTTGCCGGTAACTATAGCTTCTGGTACGAGTCCAGCCAATTGGCACTCCGCCAGCAGCAGAACCAGAACAAGAAAGCGGAAGAAAAGAAAAAGGAACTGGAAGAGTTCATCCGCCGTTTCAGCGCCAACGTAGCGAAGTCCAAACAGACTACCAGCCGCAAGAAGATGTTGGAAAAACTGAATATCGAAGAAATCAAACCGTCTTCACGCCGCTATCCGGGTATCCTGTTCACTCCGAACCGCGAACCGGGCAACCAGATTCTGGAAGTAAAGGGGCTGACCAAGACAATCGACGGCAAGGTATTGTTCCAGGACCTGAACTTCAATGTGGAGAAGAACGACAAAATCGTATTCATCAGCCACGACCCGCGTGCCATGACCGCTTTGTTCCAGATTATCAACGGGGAAGAAAAACCGGACGCCGGTACGTTCCAATGGGGACAGACTATCACCACGACTTACCTGCCGCTGGATAACTCCAAATTCTTCAACTCGGATTACAACCTGATCGACTGGTTGAGCCAGTTCTCGCCGGATACGAATGAAGTATTCCTGAAAGGCTTCCTCGGCCGTATGTTGTTCTCCGGCGAAGAGCTGTTGAAGAAGGTAAACGTATTGTCGGGAGGTGAAAAGATGCGTTGTATGATTTCACGTATGATGCTGACCGATGCAAACTGTATCATTCTGGATACGCCGACCAACCACCTGGACTTGGAATCTATCCAGGCATTCAACAATACATTGCAGGCATTCAAAGGAAACGTTCTTTTCTCCAGTCATGACCACGAGTTTATCCAGACTGTGGCAAACCGTATCATCGAACTGACTCCGAACGGCATCATCGACCGCATGATGGAATACGATGACTACATCTCCGACCCAGCTATCGCTGAGCTAAGAGAAAAACTATACAATTGACAAAGCAGTTGACAGTTGACATGTGACAGTTGACAGTTAGGCTTCGCGTCCGGTATACAAATCGGCTGGAAGCCGACAATAACTGTCAACTGTCACTTGTCAACTGTCAACTGTTTTCACCCTCCAAAAAAGCATCTCATGAAGAAAAGAATCATCTTCCTGCTGGCTACGTTCATTATCTGGATTCTACTTCTCGCTATCCAGAAGCCTGTGTTTATGCTTTACAACCATGCTTTAGCGAACAGTTGTTCGCTAACTGATTACCTGCAGGTAATCGCCCATGGGGCGCTGCTGGATATGACGGTATCGGGATACCTGGCCATCATTCCCTGGCTGCTTGCATTAGTCTCGATATGGTTGCCCGGCACTTTCTACCGGAAAGCACTGACAGGCTATTTCTGCGTGATGGCAATACTGGTTGCCGCCATCTTTGCAGTGGATGTCGCCTTGTACGGATACTGGAAATTCAGGCTCGATTCCACGCTTTTCTTCTACCTCCAATCGCCAGCCAATGCTATGGCAAGCGTTCCTGTAGGGCAATTCATCGTCCAGTTATTGATGTTCGGTGTTTATGCATTCGGGATGTATTGGATACTGAAACGGTTTATCGTTCCATTATTTCCCAATACACCTACGCGGTTCCGCCTCGTGGGAACGGTTGCTTTCATCTTATTGGGAGGATTGCAATTCGTTGCTATCCGCGGAGGGCTTAGCACAGCCACGGCAAATGTGGGGAAGGTCTATTTCAGCAAGAACCAGTTCCTGAACCATTCGGCTATCAATCCCTGTTTCAGCCTGGTTGCATCGCTCACCAAGCAACAGAATTTCTCGGAGCAGTTCAACTTCTTTCCCGAAGAAGAACGGAAAGAGCTGTACGACGGACTATTAGGCAAGGTCGTACCCATGCAACCGACCGACAGCAGCCGGGTCAAACTGCTGAATACCGACCGTCCGAATCTATTGATAATCATTCTGGAGAGTTTCTCCGGCAATGTGGTAGGAGCCGTAGGTGGCGACAGTACCGTAACGCCCCAACTGAACCGCCTGTCAAAGGAAGGCATCCTGTTCACCAATATGTATGCCAACTCCTTCCGCACCGACCGGGGTACGGTAGCCATACTGAACGGTTATCTGGCACAACCCACCACATCCATCATGAAGTATCCGGCAAAAAGCCAAACCCTGCCATCCATTGCCAAAAGCCTTGGCGAAGTAGGTTACACGGCCGATATGCTATATGGGGGAGATATAAACTTCACCAACATGCAAAGCTATTTCTACAGCTCGGGATACAGCAAGATTACCGCCGACACCGATTTCCCGGTAGCCGACCGCCTCTCCAAATGGGGAGTACACGACAACCTGACTTTCGACCATCTGTACGAAGACATCAAAGGACGTCCCGGCGATAAACCCTGGTTCAGTACCTTCCTTACACTCAGCAGTCACGAGCCGTTTGATGTGCCCTTCCACCATCTGGACGAATTATATCCCAACTCGGTAGCCTTTACCGACAGTTGCATCGGCAGCTTTATCGACAAGATGAAAGAATTGCCCGTATGGAAAAATACGCTGGTGATATTGCTTGCCGACCACGGATACCCGTATCCGGAAAACATTCAGGAGTTCGGCAAACTGCGGTTCCATATCCCGATGCTCTGGTTGGGAGGAGCGATAAAAGAACCGGTCGTAGTAGACACCTATGCCAACCAGACCGACCTTGCCGCCACCCTGCTCGGCCAGATGGAATTGCCGCATAAGGACTTTACATTCAGCAAAGACCTGCTCGACCCCAATTATCCGCAATTCGCATTCTATACCTTTACCAACGGCTTCGGCTTCATCGACAGTACTGGCGTCTCCGTATTCGACAACGAATCCGACCGACCGCTCATCGAAGAACCGGAATCCGGAAGCGAACTGCGCCTCCGCAAAGGGAAAGCGCTTTTACAGACGCTTTATGACGACCTGGGAAGCAGATAGCAGTTGACAGTTGACAAGTGACAGTTGACAGTTAGGCTTCGCGCTCGGTATACAAATCGGCTGAAAGCCGACAATAACTGTCAACTGTCACTTGTCAACTGTCAACTGCTATCTGCTTCCCAGTTCCCCTTCGTCATTCCACGAGCGCCAGATGCCGCTCTTTTTGCCGTGGGTGTAGAACATTTCGTAGACGAGGATGCCTTTGTCGTTCCAGATACGCCAGGGGCCGTCTTTCAATCCGTCTTTATACGAGGCAATGGCTATCAGGTTGCCCGCTTCATTATAGGTACGCCATTCCCCGTGGAACTGTCCCTGATAATAGGCACGTACTTCGGCGATTTTCCCATCGGGGTAATAAACGACATACGTACCTTCGGGCCTGCCGTCCTTCAGGTAAAGTTCCATCTTCAACATGCCATCGTCATAAAATTCAGTATACCGGCCGGTGTAGAGTTGCGTTAATGTTTCGTCCGTATAATAGTGTCCCTCATTCAGAACAAGGTCTTGAGCCAGACAGGTTGTTATCGACAGGGCTGAGAACAGAACCACAGGCAATGCTTTCTTTATCATATGTTCTTTGCTTGTTAATTAATCCGATGCAAAAATAGAAGGGGGATGTTTCAGTAAAATGTTGAAGCTGTGACATTCCCGTTTCACTTTGCATCCGCCTCCCTACCCGCCTGCTACATCCGCCCGTTGCTTCATAGCGGCTACGGGTGGTAGACACTGTGTCCCCCCTTCGGGTGACGCTGTGCAGCATTACTATGCTGCGATATGCGTCATTGTAGTGCTGCGAAGTACAGCATTGCAATGCTGCACTGCCTCCCACGGTAAGGGGAAGTGTCCTCCACCGCCCACCTGTTGAATAGCGGGCAACGGGGATACATATGCTCCGTCCCACAGGCAGAAGGAAGGTATTACAGGAGTGTAATAAACATGTAAGCATATCGTCCCTTCGCTGTCATAAAAACGCAATACCCCTTCCCCTATATTTGCGGCAAATTATATAAAGAAAACGAACGTTATGAAAAATGTCTATCTGAAGTATTGCCTCTTCCTGTTCATACAGTTCTTTTACACGTCAAGCATTTGGGCGGATGGCAATACTGGCGCTATCGGGGGTACTGTGACAGATAAATCAAACAAGGAACCATTAATCGGTGCAACCATTGAAATAGCCGGTACAGCAACCGGAACCGTCACCGATATAGATGGCAACTTCCTTGTCGAGGGTCTGAAACCCGGTACCTATAGAGTAATTATCAAGTACATTTCCTATAATACCATCGAACTGGACAACGTGGAAATCGCCAAAGGCAAAAAGACCGTCCTGAATGCGGAAATGGCAGAAGCAAGCCTCGCACTGGAAGGGGTTGTCGTGGTGGCACAGGTAAAACAGAATACAGACCTTGCCATGCTGAAAGCTACCAAAGCCAGCCTGTTGGTACAATCGGGCATCTCCTCACAGCAAATCACCCGCACACAAGACCGGGACGCCTCCGAAGTGATACGCCGCATACCGGGTATCTCCGTGATAGACGGCAAGTTTGTGATGGTTCGCGGTCTGGCGCAACGGTATAATAATGTATGGATAAACAACAGTGCCGTGCCCAGTTCCGAAGCGGATGCACGTGCCTTCTCCTTCGATATCATCCCCAGTTCGCAAATGGATAATATGGTTGTGGTGAAAAGCCCGGCTCCCGAACTTCCCGCCGACTTCTCCGGAGGTTTTATCAAAATTAATACCAAAGATGTTCCCGACCGGAACGGCTTCTCCATCTCTGTGGGAGGAAGCGTGAACGACCGTACGCATTTCCGCGACTTTATGTACAGCCCGGGAAGCGGTACCGATTTCTTAGGCTTCGACAACGGAATGCGCAAGCTGGACGGTTCCTATACAAGCCGCCTGAACAACGACGACAAAGCGGCTGTGGACCATATCACCCGCAATGGTTTCAACAACAACTGGGGTATCAAGACGAAGACACCGCTTGCCGACCTCCGTCTGAATGCGTCCCTGAACCGCAAGTTCGACCTCGAAGACGGTAAACGCCTCGCCCTGATTGCCGCCGTAAACTATACCAATGCCTACAAAAGCCAGTTGGACATGCAAAACAACCGCTACAGCCTTTACGATGTTGTGAAAGACCAGGCGGACTACAAGAATAAGTATACGGACAATGTGTACAGCAACGATGTACGCCTCGGCGGTATGGTGAACCTTACATTTATGCCGGACGACCGGAATAAGTACGAGTTCAAGAACATCATCAACCAGCTTGGACAAAGCCGCTATACGACACGCAAAGGAATCCTGTTCAACAGCGGGGAATATATCCAGGACCAGCAGGAATATTTCTACAGCAGCCGTACCACCTACAACGGGCAGTTTACGGGTACGCACAACCGCGACAACTCGAAACTGGACTGGAGCGTCGGCTATGCGTATGCCAACAAGAACCAACCGGACCGCCGTATCATCAACCGCGAAGAGAACGGTTTTGCCGGCGACTCGCACGAAGGGGAAATGCGTATCGACCAGAATGAAATCAAACGTTTCTTCTACCGCCTGGACGAGCATATCGGCTCCGCCGCCCTCAACTACCAGCGCGACTTCAATATCGGCAACCTGCGTCCTACACTGAAAGCCGGTGCTTATGTGGAATACCGCAGCCGCGAATACAACAACCGGGCATTCTTCTACCGCTGGAACCGTGCCAATATCCCTTCCGGGTTCGAATATCTGGATGTGGTAAACGAGATACTGACCCCGCAATACTTCGGGGCAGACAAGCTGTTCGCATACGAAGATACCGACAACCGCGACAGCTACAAAGGCAACAACATCCTGGCGGCAGGATACCTGGGAGTAAACATTCCCATCGACAAGCTGGCTGTTTATGCCGGTGTACGCTATGAATACAACCGGATGCAACTGACGAGCTACACTGCCATCAAGGATTGGAAAACGAAACAGGAAGAGTATCCGACCAACCGTTTGTTCCCCTCCCTGAACACCAGCTATAAATTCAACGAACAGCACCAGTTGAGGCTTGCCTACGGAATGTCGGTGAACCGTCCGGAATTTCGGGAAATGTCGGGTTCCGTATACTACGACTTCGATTTGTTCAGCAGTGTAATGGGTAACCCGAACCTGAAACCTGCCTATATACAGAATGCAGACCTGAGGTACGAGTATTACCCGACACCCAACGAGATACTTTCCGTCGCATTGTTCTATAAACGTTTCGACAACCCGATCGAATGGACCTACATCGACAACGGGGGAAGCTATACCTACACCTATGTGAATGCCAAAAGCGCCGACAACTACGGCATCGAGGTAGAGATTAAGAAGAACCTCGACTTTATCGGGTTGAAGGACTTTAGTTGGAACTTCAACGGGGCATACATCAACAGTAAAGTACATTTCAACTCCGGCAGCATGGACAAGAACCGCCCGATGCAGGGACAGTCTCCCTACCTTATCAACACCGGTATCTTTTACCAGAACGAGCGGTACGGTATCAATGCCAGCCTGCTGTACAACCGGATTGGCAAACGTATCATGGAAGTGGGAAATGCGGACCTGACCGAAGGTGGCTCCGTAAACAACGATTTCCCCGATACCTACGAACTGGCACGCAATACCATCGACCTGAATTTCAGCAAGAAGTTCGCGAAACGCTGGGAAGTGAAAGTCAGTGCCCGCAACCTGTTGGGCGAGAAAGTGACCTTCATACAATATCCGAAGTTCTACGACTCGAACCATGTGCTACAGGAACGGGAACAAATCACCAAACAATACAAGCCGGGAAGGAACTTCTTCCTCACCCTGAGCTATAGCTTATAAACCGGCTACAAACATTTATCAAAACATCTTATAGTATTTATTTAAACTTAAAATGAGAGTATGAAAAAGGTAAGACTGACAAGTTTATTCTTCACAATGACTGTTTGTGTTGCATCCATGATGGTATCTTGCAGCGACAAGAATAATCCGGAAGATGTTCCAAACCCTGACGGCAACAATGAACTGCTGGAAAACGTACTGCTTTTCAAAGCGGAAGACGGCACAATGACGCAGTTGGGTAACGGCGACCAGGAATTTGAAATGCCGAAAGGCAAATACACGCTCAAGAAAGGAACCTACCATATGAAAGGCTGGTGTTACGTGGCCGACGGAGTGGAACTGACTATCGAGCCGGGTACGGTTATCAAAGGGGACAAAGAAACAAAAGCGGCCCTGATTGTGGAACGTGGCGGCAAGTTGTATGCGAAAGGTACGGCCGACGCACCTATCGTACTGACATCCGAACAGGCTCCGGGTTCACGTCGTCCGGGCGACTGGGGAGGATTAATCGTCTGCGGCAAGGCAAAGAACAATGGTGTGGAAAAGCAGATAGAAGGAGGACCGAGAACGATGTACGGCGGTCAGGACGATGCTGACAATTCCGGTATCATCAGCTATGTACGTGTCGAGTTTGCCGGCTATCCTTTCAAGGAAGACCAGGAAATCAACGGTATCACTTTCGGTTCCGTAGGTAGCGGCACACAGATTGACCACCTGCAGGTTTCTTATTCGAACGACGACTCGTACGAATGGTTCGGCGGTACGGTAAACTGTAAATATCTGGTGGCTTACCACGGATGGGATGACGAGTTCGATACGGACAACGGTTTCTCCGGCAAACTGCAATTCCTGTTGAGCGTACGCCATCCGAAACTGGCCGATACGTCTTTATCCAACGGTTTTGAATCGGACAACGATGCGGATGGCTCGACAAAAGAACCTTTCACGACTTGTACGTTCAGCAACGTTACTTTCGTAGGCCCTATCGGACAGGCTGCCGACTTTAGCAATACTTCCGATTATATCAACGGTGGTGACCTGTACCCGAACAATGGTTCCAAGATGGGGACTTTCCAGGCTGCTATGCAAATCCGTCGCAACAGTAAGCTGAGCTGCTTCAACTCTGTGGCGATGGGATATCCGGTAGGCCTGTTGCTCGACAACCAGAAGGGTACCACCCAGACATGGGCTACCGAAGGCGAACTGAAACTGAATAACATCTACTTTGCCGGCATGACCGTAGTAGGGTCCGATGTGAACAAATCATGGAAAGACCAGTATTCTACCAACGGCAAGGATGAAGATGCCGGCAGAAAGTCTTTCTCGCATGAATTTTTCCTGGCCCAGGCGGGTAACAAGTATTTTGAAACAATCACCGAACTGGGATTGAACCAGCCGAACAGCATGGCGGCTTCTCCCAACTACGGACCGAAAAGCGGCAGCCCGCTGCTGGGACACAGCGACTTGTTCGGTGATGCCAAGCTAAACGACTCTTTCTTCGACAAAGTAGACTACATCGGTGCATTCAAAAGCGATTCCGATGCAGACAACTGGCTGAAAGGTTGGACCAACTTCGACCCGCAGAATACAGCGTATTAATTCTTTATATAATTCATGAAGTGTTGGAGGAAAGCCGTTCGTCGGGAGATGGACGGCTTTCTCATTTTATTCCGATAAGGGATACCGCATGTTTTAGGCAGGCTTAAAGTTTGTACAAAACGAGTTTTTATTACTTTTGTGTCTTTATCAATTTAAGGTACAAATTCAATTCTATGAAGAACATTAAAATCTATCCGAAAGAGTGGCTGCAACTGCACCCCTATAAACAATCGGCTCCTACAGACCTTTATTATACAGGCATAGCCAACCGTATCTACGATATAATGGAAGAGACCGGCCTGGCGAACTCGTTCGACAAGGAAGAAGTCTCGCAGATAAGTATCCGTATGGCCGCTTACTTTGAAGATGTGATTTCCGGTTTGAACATCTGGCGTTCCTTTATCCTTGCCCATAAGGAGATGTTCGGCAAATACCTGCCGTTCTATACGCCCGACGACCATTATTACGACGACGAAGTGAACTACGAAGATATCCGCTTCCTGCTCTGGCATTATACCCAGCAATACCACGGGGCGCGTAAAGGTACTTTCGTCAATCCGGACAACGAAGCGAACGGCGAAACGGCACGCTTAATCTACAAGCTATTCTGTGATGAATGGACAACAGCGCCGGAAAACGAAAAGATGCAAAAGCTCTTTGACCCGGAAACTCGCTACGAAACGACCGAACGGTATAATGAGCTGCTTCATTGGTTCCACTACAACTCTTATCTGTTTGTAGGTAACTCGGAAGAGATGACGGAGACTTTCAAAGCCTATTACAAGGAGAATCCGGACAATGCGAACAACCCGCAAGCCATTATGATTATCCACGATTCGCTGGCACACATCAGCAAGTCTGCATTCCTGGCTTATACTTCAGCCAAATGGTTAGCTCTCATCTTGCCCGAAACACATCCGGACCATGAGAACTTCGTTGCCGAAGGAGAAAAGACCCAGAACTTCATCGACCCGGCAATCGCCCAGAACCAGGAGGTATTCAAAGAGCATTTCGATAAGTTTATGGCGGCTTCCGAAGGACATCCGCTGATTTACTTACACAGCAAGAAAGAGTTTATGGAGTTTGCCACCGACAAGCTGGGACTCGACCCGGGGGACGGAAAGGATGTAAACGACGAAACCGAACGCAAGTTTGCCGTATATGCCACTCCTACCGAAGGCTTGCAGCTATTGACACAGGGAGTTGAGTATATCAAAGACGAACGTAATCCTTTCTACGACGAAAAGAAAGCCGAAAACCAGGCATTGTCTTTCTTCATCGTCCCGAATTGCAAAGCGTATTTACTGAAAGAGCTTGAAGAGCGTGGTATGCTTGCCGATGCACAGACCAAGAGCCTGCTCAGCCCGGAACGCGGCAAGGCGATTATCCATGAGAACTGGCAGTTCCTTTCACGGTATTTTTGCAGACAATATTAAAATAATTGACAGTTGACAAGTGACAGTTGACAGTTAGGCTTCGCGTCCGGTATACAAATCGGCTGGAAGCCGAAAATAACTGTCAATTGTCACTTGTCAACTGCTTCTTGAACTTTTGTATTATTTCGAAGAACTCGACCGGGATTCTGTCTTTTACCTGTTCCACGATGTTCTCCGGTACTCCGTAATAAGCCTCAGCGATACCTCCGGTGATACAGGCAAGTGTGTCGGAATCTCCTCCCAAAGATACGGCTAAACGGACAGCATCTTCAAAATCGCGGCTATCCAGAAAAGCGATGATGGCTTCCGGTACCGTACCCTGACAACTTTCATTGAACGAATAAGTTGGACGTATTTCGTCACACGTCTGGTTCAGGTTGTAATGGAAAGTAGTTTCGATATAATCTTTTATTTCCTGTTTGGTCTTGCCGGTACGGGCAAGGAAAATAGCGGCAGCTGTAGCCTGCGCCCCCTTTATGCCTTCAGGATGGTTATGGCTGACAGCGGCAGATTCTTCCGCAACTTTCAGGGTTTCTTCCAATGTGTCGAACTTCCATCCCACAGCACTTACACGCATAGCCGAACCGTTTCCCCAGCTATTATAAGGCTTAGGGTCAGTTTCTCCCAGCCAAAAGCCGAAACATCCGCCGTATCCTCCCATCGGGCAAGGATATTCATTTCCGTAAGCCTGTAAAACTTTCACCAAATCACCACCATTCAGGAGCCAGTCGGCTACAGCAACTGTCATAACCGAGTCGTCCGTATAGTCACTTCTTCTTAGAAACAAAGGGAAATCCTTTGTCTTGATATTTTCGAACTCATATATAGAGCCGATAATATCACCTGCAATTGCCCCAATCATACCTTTTATTTTTATCTATCCAGACAAAGATAGTATAAACATATCATATCTTTTGTTAGAAACCGGATAACCTGTTACTTTTTTAAATATCTTCGCTTGCATGAAACGAGGATATGCAGACTTACCCCTCCACTACGGGACTGTTCCGCCCTGGTTAGCCCAACGAATGTGCCAACTGGGTGGAGCCATAGTAGAAGCGATTGTTATGGAATACGGACGTCCGGCACTGTTGCAACGGCTCAGCGACCCGTTTTGGTTCCAGTCGCTGGGATGTGTATTGGGGATGGACTGGCATTCGTCGGGGATTACAACCTCTGTCATGCACGCTTTGAAGAAGGCTATCAACCAGCGCTCCGGCGAGTTGGGGATATATGTTTGCGGAGGACGTGGGAAAGCCTCGCTTCAAACCCCGGCCGAACTATTAGGCATTGCAGAAAAGACCGGGCTGAACGGAGACGAACTGGTAAGGTGCAGCAAACTCTCCGCCAAAGTAGATAATACAGCCGTACAGGATGGCTTCCAGCTTTATCTCCATTCCTTCGTTGTTACGCAGGAAGGCGAATGGGCTGTTATCCAACAAGGGATGAATGGAAACAGCCGTATGGCACGCCGTTACCACTGGTTATCCTCCACCCTGCAATCCTTTATGGAAGAGCCTCATACTTCCGTCTGTGGCAAGAACCAGGGATTAATACTGAACCTGACAGACAAGCTCGCGACACCCACCAAAGCGGGCATCCTGGAACTAACCAAAGAAACACCGGACAAGTTGATGCGGGAAGTTTCCATTATCCTGCCGCGCCATCACGAGGTAAAGGCGGAAGATGTCAATCTGAAACGTTTGGGAGCCGCACTACTATTGGCACACGAAACAAACACTTCCGACATGGAATCTTTATTACTGCTGGAAGGTGTGGGACCAAGAACTTTGCAATCGCTCACGTTGGTCAGTGAAGTAATACACGGGACTCCCTCCCGCTTTTCCGACCCGGCACGTTTCTCTTTTGCCCACGGAGGCAAAGACGGACACCCGTTCCCTGTGCCGACCAGTGTATATGATGAAACGATTGAAGTATTCAATAAAGCCATCCACCGGGCGAAGATGGGCGACAATGATAAATCGGATGCGCTAAAGAACCTGTCTAAAATCTCCCAGGAGATGGAGAAGAACTATACTCCCAGCAATTACTTCGACGATTGGGTGGAACATGAACGAAACACTTCCTATAAATACGGAGGGAAAACGGTTTACGGAGATGCTAAAAAGCCCGACGACAAGAACAAGGGCGGCATTCAGTTAAGTTTGTGGGATTAAATTAAATGCAAACGGGCACAGAATCCTGCGCCCGTCTATGTTATCTGCATCCGGACAACCGGACGGATGTATCTTTTATTTACAATGTTCCTTTATCAGCTTATCGGCAACCGGGTCACCCAGCTCTTTGGCTTTCCGGAAGGCTTCGCAAGCCTCGGCTTTCTTCTCCATACGGACATAGCAAACGCCTCTCAGACGGTAACATGCGGCAAAATCAGGAGCAATCTTCAATGCATTGTTAATGCTCTCCAATGCCTCGGCATATTTCTGCATGCGTACGTAAACGGATGCCTCTTCCGCATAGAAATCAGGAGTTTCGGGACTATTCTTTATTGCCTCTTGAATGTCCTTCAAAGCACCTTCCAAATCTCCGGCACGGAACTTAGCCTGTTCACGAAGGTAATAGAACTGTGCATTCACACGTCCGCCCATCAAATCATAATACAAGTCATAATCGGCAATGGCTTGGGGATATTGGGAGAGACGCAGTTTCCAGTCCACACGTTCCAATACATAAGTCGGAAGTTCGGGATTATTGGCAGCCTGGGCTTTTTCAATCGCTTTATCGAGCAGGGAGATTACATCGCCGATATTAAATCCGGTTATATTCTCCAATATTTTTGCTGCATAATAATAGGAAGAGGCTGAGGCCAGATCGCTATTGTTTACAAGCATGTAATCGTCATAAGCTTCCTTGAACTGCCCTTTGGCAAGGTAAATATCCCCTTCCAACTGGCGATAAGCAGGGAGGTCTTCTTCTTTGATTGCTTTCTGTACGGCATCGAGGGAAGCATCCAGTGTCCATGCGGGATTTGTCAGTGTCGTATCGTTGGCGGCAACACCTAAAACAAGTTTAGCTTGGTTGAAATAACCATCCCCTTTCTTGTCACTGTACTTGGAAGCTGTTTTGATATCCTCCAAAGCCATCGTCAGGTATTTTTCCTGTTCGGCAGGAGTCTTTCCGAATGTAGCCCGGTTGTATGCATACAGGTTGGAGCGGCTTAGGTAACCTTCGGAATTATCGGGGAAGGTTGAGATAAAGTCGTTTATTGTTTCCAGTTGTTTTTCCGGAGACTGTGAACTGTTTACCAGATAGAGGGCTACGGTAGCCTGGTCTACATCGGCAGGCCATGCTTTCTTGATTCCGATATTGTTATAAACCGCATTCAGGAAATCGGCGGAAGCAATAGCCAGGCTATTGGCATAACCGGCAGACAGGGCATAACAAACATCTTTGTTGCCTGAAGCGTCAGCCTGTGCAAGTCCCAGCACTTCACCTTCCGGGGTAAGCAGCGGGGCACTCAGGTTGTTTGTGTCGAAAGGGATATTCAGTTTGTAATATTTATAACTGTCTTTCAGGTTGGTTACTTCCGTAATTGCGCCGGAAAGGAAGTTCGGTTTCTTATCGGTAGAATAAGGAAGCATATAAACCTCTGTTCCGTTAGCGACCGGTTCGGCCGCAATGGCAAGGGAAGCAGATTTCTTAGGCACGGCAACCTTGAACTTTACCACATCGTATAATTCGTCGGCCCCTAAAATATGTTCAACCGGGAATGTCTTTCCTTCACTGTCGGTTACGGTAGCCTGCACGGCACCTTCGAACAAATCATAAGATGCGACAGCTTCGCCCGTCTGGGAGATGAAGAAACCGGTTCCAGTAAGCTGTTTGCCTGTTTTATTCGTGGTTGTGATACTAATTACAGCTTTTTGGGCTTTATCAATCCATTTAGGTGCTTTCTTCTGAGCAGATACCCATAGGCACTGGCTGCAAAAAAACATAAATAGCAGTACTCGTTTCATTTTTATTTCATGTTATCAGATATGGGCACAAATGTAAGGAATTATCATCAATATATTTGAAAATAGCTAATTATTCCATTTTGCCTTTTTCTATTTCGTTTTTCAAAAAATCATAAACGTAGAGAGGACTTTGAAAATAGAGTCCGGTCTTTGTATTTTGCAACTTGGCATAGGTATCCGATGTATATAAAGTATGTAAGGCTGTCTTCATATCCATATTAAAATCCTCCATCAGCAACAAGACAAGGTCTTTTGATAAACTTTCTATCAAATAGTCAGCATCACTCATATTTTCTTTAATAAATTAATTGCACATTCTGTCCCAAAGTAATATTGAATCGTTATTCCTTTCATGTATTTCAGCCGTTCTATGAAAGTAGGCAAATCAATTTCTTTTTCCATATACTTACGTATCTGGAGACCAACGCGATCATTTGCAATAGGACCTATTACTATATCATAATCAAATATATTTTTCGATGTAGGGTTGTTCCTATTTGCAAAAATAAAATCAGCCCACTCGGTATCATATGCTGTAAATATTTTCACTTTCAAAGAAGAACTTTCCAACATCTTTTCATCGAACTCAAAGATATTGACTACCGGATTACCACCTATCTGTTCAGCTTTATAATCTGCCATAGCCATCGCCTGTTCTCTGTCTGCCGAGAGGTAAAATCCTTTGCCGAAATCTTTGTTTGGCTTAGACTTCCGGAGATCTATTTTCTCTATGTCAATTGTTGTTCCATGATAAAGTTTCATTGAATTGCTCCTCCAAAGCGCCGGCAATAAGCTGTTATATCCGAGATTACATCTTCAAAACGTTGTGTATGGGCTATATCATAATGCTTGTCGATAAAATCTATTGCTTTATAGCGTTCCAAGTAACGATATGCCTGACTGGATGTAAGTGAATGTGCTTTTGCAAACTCACTTATCAAAGCAATCATATATTCAACTTTATCTTTTATATTAAAGTCCATGCGAATTTATCATTTATGAATTGTCACAAAGATAACGATTCGTTGGGAAATGCAATAAAAAGAGTGCACATATCCCCTGTTTTCAAAACATAGGTGTTTTGAATGCAAAGCATATATGTTTTAAATGCAAAACACCTATGTTTTGAAAACAGGGTGTCAATACTTGACCTTTCCTGAAAATCGTTTACAGATTCAAATTCCGTTTATATACCCAGCAGGCAGTAATGAAATACACCGCACACTGTATCCACAAGGTCAGGTATTGTACATGTATCTCGGCCATCGAGGCGCCCATCGAACTTAGCTTGACATATGCCAAAGCTGCCGGAGCTACTGGCACCACATAATGAACGGCTTGCCAATACCAGGGCATAAGCTCCATCGGATAAGAAACACCGGAAAGGAAAATCAAGCCGACAGAGAAGAAAGCAATCATCAGCAAAGGGGCATCCGAATCGGTAAAGAACAAAGAAGCCGTCAGCCCGAAGAAGCAGGTGGATAGAAGGAACGGTATCAACAACATTATAATATACATGCCATTCCCTATTTCCGGCAAATCAAATAGCAAGGGTATCAAGCCCAACAGGAAAAGGGCAAATACCGCATAAAGCATTGTATAGACAAATGTTTTTCCGGCAACAAGGCTGACCGCCCATTTCCAGGTAGGTTCATAGCGCCTCAACAGATGTTTATGCCGTTCCCTCCCGCTAACCATGCCTATCACCATCAATAATGTCTGGAAGATAATCACAATAAGGACAGCGGGAATCAGGTAACTGCCATATCCTTCCGTCGGATTAAACAAGGCGGTTCCGACAACTTGAATCGGTTGGGCCGAAGCCAGTTGTGCTGCGTCTTTTACAGGCAGAAAGACGACCATATCCGCACGATACTCATCGTTCAGTGCCAGCATAGAAGCAGACGAGGCTTCCTGCATCGCCATATAATAAAGGAAAGCACTGGTCGTTTCATATAGGATGAATATAGACTCATCTCCTTGTGCCACACGGTCTTCGAAATCGTAGGGCAGATACAGGATACCTGCAACATCTCCTTTCTTCATCAAATCCTGTGCCTCGGTGTAATCCATGCCGGTAGACAGGATATGTACCTGCGGAGTAGCATCCAGCAGGCGGATGTACTTACGGCTCAGTTCGCTTTTTGAATTATCCACGACCGCAACCGGCACTTCACGAACCAGGTCAGGTGCATACATATAATTATAGAGTAACCCGTAGACGAATATTCCGCCCATCAGCACAAGCAGAATGGCGTAACTGCCGGAGATGGTACGGAATTCATCACGGATAATTCCGCTTATACCGGAAACTATCTCTTGTATCTTATTCAATATTTTCATATTTACCGCTTAATATTGCCCGCTTCAGATGAGGCAGCATCACCAATGCCGTCAGCAGGAAGCAGAAAAGTACACTGAAATTCCACCATGTATAAGCAAAGCCGTAATCCCCGTAAAGCAGATTCTGGGTAATCTCCACAAAATGCCTTACCGGAAAGAAATAGGAGGCATAATAGACAGGTTCATACATGGATGGAACCGGAAACGTAACGCCCGATAAAGTCGCCCCCAAAGAACCGACCATCGAAACGATACTGATAATAATGCCCATAGCCGGAAACAGGGAAAACAGGAATAACCCGAGTGCCTGCGAAGCGATGACAAGCAAAACCGCCGTCAGGTTCAAGACAAAGAATCCACAGGAAAAAGGGATATTCATGATGCCGAACATCACATAATTAGCCAATATTGCCATTACACTGAAAATAAGGGTATAGGGCAATAGCTTGGCTGTAACCGCCACAAACATATTCATCTTCCCGGCGGCAAGCCAGTCATCGCCGGTATGGAACTTTATCTCGCTGCCTACGGCATAAACAGTCGTCAGCAGGACAAGCACCTGCAGGAAGACAAAGAAAAAAGGATTACTCAGATACACCGAATAGTCGAGGTCCGGATTAAACAGGGGATGGCTTTGCGACTTTACCGGTAGCAGGAAAGAAGAAATCTGCTGCTCTCCTATCCCCATACCGGTTGCCACAGAGACGACCGGAGCCAACGATAAAGTCCTCAGCACGGTTTCAAATGCGCCACGCACCTCTCCCCCGACACTCAACAGAGCGTAATGATAATAATAGGAAAGAGTTGCATCACGTCCGGCAACGGCATCCGCTTCAAAATTATCGGGGATGACCAGATATCCGTATATCTCTTTCGCCTGCGTAGCTTTCCTTGCCGTTTCTTCATCCACAAAATGACGGGTGACGCGGAAGGTAGGAACGGCTTCCACCTGACGGGAGAGTTCCCGCGAAGTAGCGCTCTGGTCTTCATCCACAATGCCTACCGGTATATTTTCCATCTGTCCGTTGCCGAAAATGGTAGACATAAAGAAGATAGAAAACAAAGGCAGGATGATACAGACACCGAAATACAGGCGCCGGGACACCATCCGGTCCAGTTCACGCCGGAAGACGGAATAAAAGGCACTATGTTGTTTTATTTCATTCATTTACATTATCCAGATTTACCAATACAGACATACCCGGCCGGAGTCCGTCCACTTTGGAGGTCGGCAATGCATGTATCTGGAAGGTACGCAAATCGTAACTGCCGGTTTGTTTGGTAGACTTCCAGGTTGCAAAGCTTCCCAGCGGGCTGAGGTAATTAATTTTAAATTCGATATTTTCGCGGGCAATAGCCGGAATATCCGCCCTGAAGGTTCCTCCCATCCGGAAATGGGGAAGACGGTCTTCACGCACATTCAGCACCACGTGTACATCGTCCAACACCACCAGGTTCATGATTGGCATTCCGGCACCCACCAACTCACCCCGCTTGGGGAAGATAGAGGATATCTGACCGGATTCGGGAGCTGTCAGCCGGGCATCCTGCAGGAGGGCGGCAACTTCTTCCACACTGCCTGCGGCAGCATTTACCAGCGAGCGGGCGCTTTCTTTGTCTTGCACCTGTGCACCTTCCAAAGCCATCTGGTATTGGCTGTAAGCGGCACGTTCGGCAGCCTGGGCTGCTTCATAAACGGCTTTCACCTCATCCAACCGCTGGGAAGGGACCACGCTGTCTTTATAAAGAGCTTCCACACGGGTGTAGGTGGTCTTGGCAAGCATCAGGTCGGATTTCGATTTATCCCACAACTGTTTCATCGTCGTAACGATTTGTTTACGGGTTCCCTCGTCTATCTTTTGATGCTGGAAACGGGCGATATTCTCGAGGGCATTGACTTGCTGGTATTTTGCCAAAGCCTCGGGACTGTTGATTACTACCAAAGTATCACCCGCCTTCACATAATCCCCCTCTTTGACAAGGAAGGTATCGATACGACCGGGCAACTTACCGGATATACGTATTTCCGTAGCTTCTATCTGTCCCTGGAGAATGACCGGTTTCTTTTTCAGCAACAACATGCCTATTGCCGAAATGATAATAACGACGCCTAATACGACAACGAAGGCGACCGATAGATATTTCTTTGTTTTATCCATAGTGATTATGATGTTTTATATTTCTGTTTTTCCTTCCCTGCGATATTGTTCGAACCGCTCTGGTATGCCACACACGGAAAGCAGGTTGGCAAGTGCCACATCGTATTGGTAATAAGCGAGCAGGAAAGCTGTTTTAACTTTCGACAGCATGACTTCGGCATCTACCACATCCGATGAGGTGGCCATTCCTTCGCGGAAAGACTTCATGCGGATACGGACCAGTTCTTCACTCATTTCGCGTGTCGTATTCAAGGCGTTTACATTATCCAGTGCATTTTGCATCTGGGTATGGAATTTATCGACGCCAACCTGCAAGTCGGTTACCGCTTTCTCTTTGCCTATAGCCAGCGACTGGCTGGTGAGGCGTGCCTGGCGGATACGTTTCTCGCGGTCTAACCCGTCGAATATATTCCATGTGAAACCGATACCCACCATAGTACGGGGCATCAGGTATTTATCGACTCCGTTTGCATAAAGCGTCTGTTTGCCAATTAAAGCAATCGTCGGGAAATAAGCGCTTCGTCCCATTTTGAGTTGGTTTCCGGCTATGCTTTCCTGTAGTTTCAGTTGGTTCACCATATAATTGCTATACGGAACCATCTCTTTGAAATAACCGGCCGAGGGAAAACTTTCGTTGATGAAGAGCGGGGTGGTTGTACGGATTTCCGTATCATCCTCCATATTGATAAGGCTTTTTAATGCCTGGGAAGCCACTTCCAGGTCTTTGCGTGCCGATTCCAGTTCCCGTTTGGCTTCATCCATGCTCACTTGGGCAAACAGGCGTTCGGCACGGTTTATCATTCCCTGCTCTTCCAGCTTTACTGCCTGGTCATAGTGGGTTTTTAAAGATTTATACGTTTCTTCTTTCACTTCCACCACACGTTGCCCCAGGCGCAAACCGAAATAGCTCTCGATAAGCAATGCATGCTGGTTGGCTCCTACCTGCTCCCTGTTTATCTCGGCGATAGAAACCAGTTCCTTTCCGATTTTTCCGGCATAGATACGTTTACCTCCCGTAAAAACAGGCCAGGTCAGATTGGCATCGATAGAGGTTACATTCCGGGAGACTAACGGGAATGTCAGTGTGTTCTGCCCTATCTTATCGAGAATGGATGAAATAAGCTGGTCGTCGGGCAGGATAGAATGGACAAAATCCTTCGCCGGGTCTGTGTACTGGTTAAGGGGCTGACGTACTTCCACCGGATTCGACATGTGGAGATAAGCTCCGGTCGCGTTGAGAGTGGGATACCAGAAGGCGTTTAGTTTCTGATGTTCATTTTTTGCCAGCTCAACCTCCTTCCCTGCCAGTTTCAAACTTCTATTCTCCTTTTGAAGCAACGAATATGACTGCTCCAACGAGAGTTCCATAACGTGGGTTTGGGCAAAGGCACAAGCAGGAAACATCAACAGGATGATGCTGAAATACCTTAAGTAATAAATCATATTATCGTTTAAATTTAGTTTTTGCGAATTTTATGACTTATAACAAGGCGGAAACGGGGATTGTTCCCAATCAGCATAAATTGCTCAGTCCGGATAGCACTCAGTAAAAGGCTTTTAACAAATACATAAGTAGCCGGAAACAGCCAATAAAACACTAAGTAAAAGAAACTTAGAAAGGTTTTAACCGATAAAATCTAAAGGTTTGTTTATTTTGTTTTAACTTCTTTACGTTAAAGGGCATAATCCAAACGCCAATAGACTTGTTTTATCCACAGTATCTAAACAAATATACACAATAATGAAGTTTGAATCTTAGTTGCTACTCCGGGGATAAAAAGGAATCTTGTATCCATCATTCCGAAACCTGAACTATTTTTTCCCCCTATCTCCCTCATCGCCCTGATGTAAGAGATTAATTTTTACCCCGGAGAGCATTAAGATTAAATCCTAATGCAATTATTCCTCTTCCTTATATCCGGCTTCGTGCAATATAAATGTCGTGGCTCCGATAGTGACAACAGCACCCTCTTCAATCCGTACCTGCTCTTTTTTCCCTAACAAAACGCTACGCAGGAATGTACCGGTCAGACTGGGGAAATCACGCAAGGTATACACCAACTCTCCCTGCTTGTTTTCTTTTACGTTAATTATGCAATGTTTACGTCCCACACTGGGGTCGCTGGTAATGATAGGGACATCCACACCATCCGTATCCTTATTACGACGTCCGATGACGTTATCACCCATCACAAGAGGTAAATCCTGTTTAAATCCGAATACATTTTCAATAACCGTTATATGCCCACATGAGAAATCCGGTTCCTTTACTTCCTTTTCCAAACCATCCCGGGTACGGACAGTTTTTCTTCCCAACTTTATTTTGAACTGGGAACCACATTGAGGACAAACAAAAGCAAGGATTTTTCCTTCCTGATATTTTGTTTCATCAAAAGCTAACTGATTATCACATTTAGGACAAAATACTCTTTTCATATCGATTATTTAGAAACTTGACATTCAAAAAACATTGCAAAGGTATGTCATTTCAGAGCAAAAAAAAAGGCTATCCATCACGGACAGCCAATCTTCATTGTTAACCTTAAATCTAATACCATGAAAAACACAATGCAAATATACAGCTTTTATGTTATGTAGCATATATTTTCACTTGGAATTCTCATTACTTTAACCTGATTTAACAGATATATGCTGTAAAACATAGTTTTTGAGACAGGATTATGACATCAGGCATTCAAATATGAGGCAATTCAACTACATACGTAGTACCTTTCCCTTTTACCGATTCTACCCGGATTGAACCTCGGTGCAAGGCTATGATTTTATGAGTCAACGTCATACCTATGCCATAACCGGGCGCCTCGGACTGATTGTCGCCCCTATAAAAAGGGATAAACAGTTTTTCCAAATCTTCTTCCGACATTCCAACTCCGGTATCGGAAAAGCTGATAACAGAAATAGCTTCTTTAAAAGAGATACGGACAGAAGATGTTTTATTGGAGGAAAACTTGCAATTATTTTCTATCAGGTTAACAAAAGCAGTCTTCAACAAATAACTGTTTCCTGATACGGTAAGGACAGAGTCATCATCCGCCTCTTGCTCGAATAGCAACATAACAGAATAATCCGGATTCGCTTTCAAAACTACTTCACGGGCATCCAACAGCAATTCATCCAGCCTTACTTGCTCCATCTTTATCTGTTCCGGCAAATAATCCGCCTTTGCCAGATTCAGCAAGCCGGTAATTAATCTTACTATCTTATGAGAGTCCTGAAGGGCATTACGAATTGCACCTTTATATTCTTCCAGAGAACGTTCTTTCAAGGTTGCCAGTTCCAATTCGGCAATTAAGGCTGCCATAGGTGTACGAAGTTCGTGGGACACATTGCTGACAAACATTTTCTGGGAACAGAAAGCATTTTCCAAACGTTCCAGCATACGGTTGAATGTTTCACTCAATTCTCCCAGTTCATCTTTTTTATTTTTTACAGGAAGACGCTTGTTCATTTGTGAAGCTGTAATACCTTCCACTTCATTCACTATATCGGAAACGGGGGATAAAGCAGCCCGTGCCAAAAAATAACCGGCACCGACTAAAATGGTAATACCCAGAAATGCAAGGAAAATCAGCATCGCCCGTAAAGATTTCAACCTGTCGTAACCATATTCATCATAAGCTGCCGCCGTTATAATATACTCTTTTCCATGGAAATCATAAATAATGCCGATTGCCTGAAAATTTCCCTGAAGGAACTCTATGGACCTTTTCTCCACTATCCGATGAATCATATCGGGTGTTTCCTTGACTATATCTATATCTATCGCATCATGATATAACAGGTGGAAAGTCGTATCGTAAATAGCGACTTCCACCTCATTAATAAAATCCCGGTTATTCAGATAAATAGACTGCATGGTTTCGGCATCCACCCGGTTCTCAAAGAACAGGTTGGCTTTGGTTATTGCCTCCTTTTTCAAATCACGGAAAAACGCACTACTCCGGTTCTGTTCGCTAAACAAATAAATGGCCAGCATCAACAGTAGAAAAATAGCGGCTGTCACCCCTGTATAACGTATCGCCAGTTTACTTCGGATTTTCATAGGCTTTGGTAAGGATAAAACCCATACCCGGTTTTGTATGGATGAGCTTCAACTCAAAATCACGGTCTATTTTCTTACGCAGATAGTTGATATAAACATCTATAAAATTAGTCCCGGTATCAAAATGAGTATTCCATACCTTTTCGGCTATCTCGGTACGGGGAAGTACACGCTCGGCATGCTCTACCATATAATACAATAAATTATATTCCTTGGGGGAAAGACGGATTTCTTTTCCCCCGCGGTATACTGTCTTCGTTTTTAAATTGATACTCAGGTCGGCATAAGTCAATTCTTCCGGCTGTGGCTCCACTACCGATTCATTTTTACGCTTCAATAAGATTCTGATACGGGCATTCAATTCGCGGAAGTCAAACGGCTTTACCATGTAATCATCCGCTCCGGCATCAAAGCCTTCCAACTTATCGTCGGTGGTACCCAGTGCCGTAAGCATCAATATAGGAACATTCGGATTGATTTGCCGGATACCTTTGCACAACTCGAAACCATCCATCTTGGGTAGGATAATATCCGATAAAACCAAGTGAAAGGTAGCCGACTTAAACAAACGCAATGCCATTACTCCGTCATATGCCAACATCACTTGATAACCGGATTCTTCCAAACCGCTTTTTATCAGGTTTGCCACCCGGGGCTCGTCTTCTACAACTAATATATGGTACATATTCTTCCTATTCTATAGATGGAGTCACAAATATAAGCGTAAAAAAGGAATCTCAAATTCCGAACGGATAGAATTACTCTTCAAGCATAAGTTCTATGACCGGCATGAGCACATTAGGCTGTTTTACCGGAACAGGCATAATAAGGTCGCCCGGTTTAGACGTCTCGACCGTATGCGCTCCGGGATCGGCATGCGTCTGCGTATACCATCCCAACTCTGATGCATCGTTCAACAATTGGGCGTATTTAACCTTACCCTCATATCCCGGAAGATGCAATGATTTGGTCGGCCACTCCAATACGTGTATATACAACCTGTGCGTCTCAGGATTATAGGTGAGCAGACAGTTTTTCGGAGCTTGAAACTCATCGGGTGCCTGCGTACAACCATATATCGAGCGACTATGATATTTCATCCATTCCTCAATGCCTTTGAGCCGTTCGACAGCACGGTCTTCAAAAGTACCCCTGCCTGTCGGTCCGACATTCATAAGTAGATTTCCTCCCTTACTAACAGTCTCAGCAAGCATCACTACAAGCTGTCTGGTACTTTTCCATGTCTGCTGGTCGCGGGCATAACCGAACGACCATCCGTCAAAAGTCTGACAAATTTCCCAAGGTACACGTTCACCGTTTACTTTCGGCCATTCATAAGGAACATATAGTTCAGGGGTCAGGAAGTCCCATCCCCACGAGGTATGATTTAAGTCAGCACGATTATCGACTATAATCTGTGGTTGCAGTTTGCGAATCAGTTTCAACATACCCTCGGAATCCCATTCCTTATGCCCCTTGCCCGGATAAGAATAGTCGAGGAAAAGTTCATCGATCTGACCATATTCGGTAAGTAGTTCAGTCAGTTGGTTCTTCATGTACTGCTGATACTTCTTCATGTCGCGGTTCTTGTTGGCTTCATTCCGTTCTTCCTCAGAATCCGGTCGGTTAGGATGGGCATGGTCGTAAGTATAATGAGGATGATTCCAGTCAATCATCGAATAATAAAAACCGATACGGATACCTTCGGCCCTGAATGCATCGACCAGAGCTTTAAGTACATCCTTACCGTATGGAGTATTGGTTACCTTGAAATCCGTATATTTTGTGTCCCACAGACAGAAACCGTCCAAGTGCTTAGTAGTGACAACCACATATTTCATTCCTGTAGCCTTGGCTATAGCAGCCCATTCGGCAGGATTGTAAAGATCGGGATTGAAATAATCGAAATACCTTTGGTATCTCTCGTTGCTTGTCCTTTCTATCATTTTCATGTTTTCGTTTCTTGCCGGCATACTATACAATCCCCAATGGATGAACATCCCGAAACGGTCGTGTGTCCACCACGCCATACGTTTGGCTTTCTGTTCTTTGGTTTCTTTAGCCCACGACGGAATAGACTCTTTCTCCTGCGCATAACCGTAACTTATCCCTACTACGGCAAGCATCATCAGTAAAATAATTTTTCTCATTGTTTTTCAATTATGATATGATTAGTAATAAAAGTAAGCTAATCAGATACCCTACTCTTCCACAAAAAGAGTATTGTTCACAAAAGCGTTCGGAATTTACGCAAGGCAGAAGACACAGATTTTTCTTTTTAGTATAAACACAAAAGAACGACTTTCAGCCGCAAAGATAGGACAATTCCTTATAGTACAAAAACAAAAAAGGCCATCTTCACAGACAGCCAATCTTCATTGTTAACCTTAAATCTAATACCATGAAAAACACAGTGCAAATATACAGCTTTTATGTTATGTAGCATATATTTTCACTTGGAATTCTCATTCATTTAACCAGGTTTAACAAATACATGCTATAAAACATACTTTCCAGCTATTTCATGCGTGTATCTGCTCCCCACATAAGTTTCTCACGCAGGGTTTGGTAGAAGGTATGATTATATCTTTTTATCACTTTCGCTGTATAATCTGCTTTACTGATTTTTAATTCAATGCCTGCCGGGAATATCTCCGAGCGCCCGTCCAATGCTATCAAGAAATATTCATTCCGGCTCTCCACTCTTAATTTAATGGTATATGAATCGGGAATAACCAGCGGACGTACATTTAATGAATGAGGGGCGACAGGGCTTAATACCACATTGCTACTCTTCGGAAGGATAATCGGTCCGTTCACACTCATCGAATAGGCGGTCGAACCGGTGGGAGTCGCTATCACAAGACCGTCCGCCTGGTAAGAAGTCAGATACTCATCGTCCAAAAAGGTATGAATCGTAATCATTGAAGAGGTATCCCGCTTCAATACGGCAATTTCATTCAGTGCATAATTGTATCCCTGAAAAGAATGGTTTTCCGTATAAAGCCTCAAAAGGGTACGTTCTTCTATCCTGTAATAATTTTTGAATAATTCGTCCAACGCATCCTCTATCTCATTGCTACTGATATCAGCCAGAAAACCCAGACGTCCAGTATTGATACCTAAAATAGGAATATTCTGTTTGTTCACACGGGCCGCCGTACGCAGGAACGTACCATCTCCACCGACACTGAGGGCTACATCCAAATCAAATTCATCACCTATCAATATGCCGGTAACAGGAGGTTCATAATCCAACCCGTCCGTCAGAAAGGAGTAGAAACGGCTATCGATATAAATTTCCGATTCCTGCTGACGGAGTTTCTCAAACAAACGCTTGATTACATTTTGTTTCTCAGCCTGGTACTCACTGCCAAATACACCTACTTTCATACTACCGGTTTATATATTCATAAAATGTACCAGTTCTTCTATCCGTTGTTGCAACAAGTCATCCACCATTCCCTTCTCCATAAAATAATAAAGAACCGTATAGTTAAACCGTTCAAAACTGCGGATTACGGGAGAAGCATCTTCCAGGTCTATTTTGATAATCAGACGAAGACGTCCGGTATCCTTATCCGTATAGGAAAAGAGATTCAATACATGTGCATTATTGGATTCTATCAGGCGGGCAATATCTGTAAGCGAATAATCCTGTGGCGTTACTTCCAGAACAAATACGCTACCGGATGCTTCCGCACAGCAAAGTTCAGCCAAAATATCCACCAGCTTATCACGTGTAACGGCACCCAGATATTCTCCTTCGGGACTTATTACAGGCAGCAGGCTCAACTGGTAACGGGACATTAAAGACAGGGCCTCATGTATATGGCTGTTTTCCGTTACGCCCGGGGCAAAAATCGTCAAATCACCGATTGTGGAAGCAATGTCCGGCATGGTAAGTATATCCTTCTCCGAGACCAGACTTTTATAAGCTCCATCACTCAGCAACGGTAGATGCTTCAACTTGAAATCATCCATCAGAGCCAAGACATACTCTCCTGTGTCAAAACTTTTTAACACAGGAGGTTCCTTCGTTATGAAATCTTTTACCAACATTATTCTGTTAATTCCCTAAATACTGCTAAATTTGCCGATACTTTGTGCAAAAGTAATGAAAGAAAAAAGATATAACGATATACGATGACAAATTTAAGTGTAAACATTAACAAGGTTGCAACTATTCGTAACGCACGCGGAGGCAATACTCCCAACTTAGTTCAGGTAGCTAAAGATTGCGAAATATTCGGAGCACAAGGCATTACGGTTCATCCCAGACCTGATGAACGACATATCAGATATAACGATGTATATGCCCTGAAACCGGAGATTAAAACAGAGTTTAACATTGAAGGTTATCCTTCCGACAAGTTTATCGACCTTGTATTAAAAGTGAAACCGACACAGGTTACATTAGTTCCGGATGCACCAGATGCCATCACCTCCAATGCCGGTTGGAATGTAAAAGACCACTTCGACCAATTAAGCGAGCTGGTGGATACATTCACTTCACAAGGTGTACGTACTTCAATTTTTATCGGCACAGACCTCGAAAATATCAAATTAGCTGCTAAAACAGGTACCGACCGCATCGAACTCTACACAGAGCCTTATGCTACTCTTTACCCCAAAAACAAGGAAGAAGCAATCGCCCCCTTCATCGAGGCGGCACGTCTGGCTAAGAATTTAGGACTGGGTGTGAATGCCGGCCATGACCTGAGCTTGGAAAACCTGGAGTTCTTCAGTAAGAATATACCGGGATTAGACGAGGTTTCCATCGGACATGCGCTTATCAGTGATGCCTTGTATCTTGGCTTGAAAGAAACTATCCGATTATACAAAGAATGCCTGAACAAATAAAAAAGTTCTGGCTGAAAAACAATGTTAAGTATTCATTTTCAATTAATTTAATCCAATATGAGTATTCTACTTTCCCTGCAGGCTGTAGGTTCACAGGCTGCAGAACAGATGCCGGAGTTAACGGCTGTAACCGTCCCGACCGAAGCTGAAATTAATGTAATAGACCTCGCCTTCAAAGGGGGATGGATTATGATTGTATTATTGCTGTTATCATTAATGGCATGTTATATATTCATCCAACGCCTGATGGTTATCCGCCGTGCAGGAAAAGAAGACGAAAACTTCATGAACCGTATTAAAGATTATATCCATCAGGGCAAGATTGATTCTGCCATCAAGTTATGCCGCAGCATCAATACTCCCTCCGCCCGTATGATTGAAAAAGGTATCAGCCGTTTAGGACGTCCGATGAATGACGTATTGGTTGCTATCGAAAATGTCGGTAATATCGAAATTGCCAAACTGGAAAAAGGTTTCCCTTTGATTGCCACGACAGCAGCAGGTGCCCCGATGTTAGGGTTCCTTGGTACTGTTACCGGTATGGTTCGTGCATTCTTCGATATGGCAAATGCCGGTACAAATGTAGACGTTTCCTTACTGTCCGGAGGTATTTATGAAGCCCTGGTTACTACGGTAGGTGGTCTGGTTGTAGGTATCATTACCCTTTTTGCCTATAACTACCTGGTTTCACAGGTCGACAATGTTGTCCATAAAATGGAAGCCCGCACCATGGAATTTATGGACTTATTAAATGAACCTGCAAACTAATCAAGTGACAACTGTCAACTTATAAAATTATGGCTTTAAAACGAAGAACAAAAGTAAATGAAAGTTTCAGCATGGCTTCTATGACCGATGTCATATTCCTGCTGTTGATTTTCTTTATGGTTACCTCAACCGTAGTGATTCCGAATGCCATTAAAGTGACTCTGCCGCAAGCCCAGAAACAAACGGCAGCCAAACCGCTGACGCGTGTCACTATTGATGCAAACCTGAATTACTATGTCGCATTCGGTAACCAGCGGGAAACGCAGGTTTCATTTGATGAAATTACTCCTTTCTTGCAGGATAGCTACGCAAAAGAACCTGAAATGTTCGTAGCTTTATATGCAGACGAAACGGTACCCTATAAAGAAATTGTAAAGATTTTGAATATTGCGAACGAAAACAAATTCAAGATGGTGCTTGCCACCAGAGCTAAAAAATAGTTGACCGTTAACAAGTGACAGCCGACACCCTTGTCGCTGGTAACCGTCACTTGTCAACTATCAACTGTCAACTGAAATAATATGAAGTTTAACAAAGATGACATATACGGTTTAGTCGGTTCGATAGCTTTTCACCTGGCTATTCTGCTGTTCTTGTACTTCTGTGTGTTGAAAACGGTCGTTCCGGATGAAGATGGAGGTGTACTGGTCAACTTCGGTAATGTAAATTCCGCAGCCGGCACTTTCGAACCTCAATATACCGGCCAGGAACTGCCTCAGGAAACAACCACTCCTCCCCCGCCCGTTCCGGAACCTAAAGTGGAAGCCCCGAAAGAGGAACTAATCACTCAAGATCTGGAAGAAAGCGTTGCTCTTAAAGAAGAGAAAAAGAAAAAAGAGGAAGAGCGTAAAAAAGAAGAAGAGAAGAAACGGAAAGAAGAACAGGAAAAAGAACGCATCCGCAAGGAAGAAGCTGAAAAGAAACGTATTGCAGAAGAACAACGAAAGAAGGAGCAAGCCATCCAAAACAAGGTGGCCGGTGCATTCGGTATGGGTAGCGCAAAAGGCAACAGCCAGGGTGATGCTGAAACCGGAACCGGCAACCAGGGCAGCCCATTTGGAAACTCTGACCACGGAGCAAACGAAGGTGTTGGCGGCTATGGTTCTTTCAACTTGAACGGACGCTCCATCGGTGCCGGCGGTCTTCCCCGTCCTGCTTATACTATCCAGGAAGAAGGTAAAATTGTTATTAATATAACAGTAGACCCAAAAGGCAATGTAATATTAGCCGAAATCGGGAAAGGAACAAATATTGATAATGCCTCAATGCGTAAAAGTGCATTGGATGCTGCAAAGAAAGCTAAATTCAACAGTATTCAAGGAACTAACAACCAAAGTGGTACAATCACATATGTATATAAACTGAAATAAGTATAACCCCTATTAGAAAAAAGGTATGAAGAAAGCATTCGTATTCTTAGCAACAGGCTTCGAAGAGATGGAAGCCATCGGTACTGTCGACATTTTACGTCGCGGAGGTATCGAAGCAAAAACTGTCTCCATCACAGGCGAACAGAAGGTTTGCGGTGCACATGGTGTTGAAATAACAGCAGATTTGTTATTCACTGATGCTGATTTTACGGAAGCCGACGCCTTAATCCTTCCGGGAGGTATGCCCGGAAGCAATAACCTGAATGCTTGCGAGCCGTTAAAAGAAGCATTACTTCAACAGTACAGACAGGAAAAGATTGTTGCCGCTATCTGTGCAGCGCCGCTTGTTCTGGGTGGTCTCGGCCTGCTGAAAGGACGTAAAGCGACCTGTTATCCAAGCTTTGAAGCAACATTAATCGGAGCAACAGCTACCGGAGAGGCTGTAGAAAAAGATGGGAATGTTATTACAGGTAAAGGGCCCGGTCTGGTAATGGAATTTGCGCTTGCATTGGTTGCTGCAATCAAAGGTGACGCAGTTACAGAAGAAGTGGCCGCAGGATTATTGATTTAAAACAAACATATAATGATTAAAAAGGCAGGAAAATATTGTAAAAAAATATCTTCCTGCCTTTTATAATTGATGTATAATAAAAGAATATTTAGTCAGTAAGTGCATCGAGCACAATCTTTTCCATTACCTTATATCCTTCCAATGTCGGATGAACACCATCTTTCGAATATTTTTCAGGCAGTCCGCCACGTTCGTCAACCATACTGGAATAATAATCCACATAAGTCAACTTGTTTTTATCGGCATACTCTTTTATCATTTTATTCAGTTGGGCAATCTTTGGAGCAGGTTCCAGCCCCGGACGCCATCCAAAATCATAAGCCGGTAATACAGAGCAAAGCAAAACCCGGATATTATGAGCTTTTGCCAGTTCCGCCATAGAAATAATATTTCCCAAAATATTTTCCAATGAAATATAACCGGTATTCTGGGCTATATCATTGGTACCGGCAAGAATCACTACTGCTTCCGGCTTCAAATCAATCACATCGGCCCGAAAACGTACCAGCATTTGCGAAGAAGTCTGACCACCGATTCCACGTCCCAGAAACTGATGATCATTAAAGAATTGAGCATCATTACCCCACCAGCCTTCGGTAATTGAATTACCCATAAATACAGCTTTAGGAGTTGTTTTCACAGACTTGTTTGCTTCTTCATAACGATTAAACTGAGCCCAGTCCTGTTGTTGGGCTTCAAGGGCGGTTGTTGTCAGCATAAGTAATGTAACCAGCAACCCTAACTTAATGTTCATCATAATAACTTGTTTTTAAACAGATTTCTTTAGCGATAACAAATGTAATTATTTTCAGACTTATTTCTATATTTGTCACAGAGAATCAATGAAATAAAAAATACCCTTATATAGATCTATTACGAAAAATTCTCTATAGACCAATTTAAAACACATTGTTATGAAAACTTTAGTCAGATTCCCTAAACTGTTAGCCGTAACGCTGGCATTCTTATTTATTGTTGCCGGTATTGATGCCCAAACATTTGTTTACAAGCCCATTAAAGGATTCTCCGATGATGTAAACAGCCAACTGGAAGCATTCTTAGAATCAACTGTTCCCATGAAAACCCGCAAAGTGGCAGTATTCGACTGCGACGGAACACTTTTCGGACAAGTCCCCTATTATCTGGCGGATGAAGCCTTATACGATTATGCTCAAAAAACGTATGCTGGAAAGAAAGACCAGAAATCAAAAGAAAAAATGGCGATTGTAGACCAACTATTACATGGAAATAATGTAGGTGTCGACTTCGTACAGAACCGTGTCCGTTTCTTGTCCGGGCTGACTTCCGATGAAATACAGAAAATAGGTAACGACATGTTTCATGAAAAATACCAGAACAAAATGTACCCGGAAATGAAACAGTTGCTCGCCAACCTGAAAGAGTATGACTTCGAACTCTGGATTATATCTGCTTCTCCCGAATTACTGTACCAAAGATTCTGTGCCGAGCAATTAGGTATTCCCGAAGACCGCATCCTGGGTGTCAAATCTCTGGTAACTGCAGAAGGTATCGTCACCGACCAATTGGTATTCCCTGTATCCCAAGACAATGGTAAAGCAGAAGTTGTCAATACATTTATTAAAGCCAAACCGCTATTCTCTGCTGGAAACAGTCGCGGCGACATGGAAATGATGAACACCTCTGTAGGTCTGAAAATGATTGTAAATCCGGACGACCAGAAAGTTGAGAAAGAAATGGACAACAAAACAGTAAAACAATACTGGACAGATGATCCTCGTACCATCATCGTTTATTCAAACGATGTACCTGAAGGCAACTACAAATATATTACGGGAGAATGGGGTGTGAAGAGCAACGTAACTAACCCGAAAGAAAGTAAAGTCGTAATCGGTTACTAAGCAAATCATTATGAAAAAAGTCAATTGTATTATTGCCGGGATATTCCTGGCAATAGGGACTTCATTTGCCCAAGAAAAACCGGAAAAGTTCTCCGTTACACCCATCGGACGCTTTTATCTTGACGGAACCGCATTTTCCAACTCTGACCCTAAATTAGGCAGTGGTGCCACTTTTAGCGATATTCGCCTGGGTATAAAAGGTAAATACCAGAAATTCCAAGGAAAGGCAGAGCTTGGCTTCTCTAAGAACAAGATTTCATTGAAAGATATTTTTGTTGAATATGACTTCCACCCGAACTCATATGTCCGTGCAGGACACTTTGGGGAACCTTTCGGTATTGATTATATGGAAAGTTCGGCCAATATCAAATTTATCAGTGCCGGAGCTGTCACAGAAGCTTTTGCTCCGGGTAGAAAATTAGGTATCGAGTACATCGGATGGAAAGGTTGGTTCTGGTATGCCGGAGGTGTATTCGGTGATACGCATTTCCAGGAGAAAATCAACTATACACAAACAGACGGATATGCTGTTACCGGGCGTATTGCATTCAATCCTGTTAAAGAACAAGGGGGAATTGTACATATTGGCGTAGCCTCTACTTTCCGCAGGCCGGACCCGGCAAAGGAAGGTAACATTAGGGATGTGACTTTCGGGGCTACATTAGGTAGTCCGATTAATTCCCAGAAGTTTGTGGAAGCAAAAGTTACCGATGCCAGAAATACATTTAAGGTTGCCGGAGAATTTATCGGGGCAATTCATAAATTCAGCCTGCAATCAGAGTTTTTCTATATACAGACGAACAGGTATAAAAATTTGCCTAAATACCAGGCACTGGGTACTTATGGGCAAATAGGTTTCCTTGCTATCGGCGACGGATATTCATATGCCAATGAATGGGCACGGTTGAAGTTACCCAAACCCGGTTCTTTGGAATTTGTTGCCCGGTATTCTTATCTGGATTTGAATGACCAGGAAGCCAATATTTTAGGTGGAAAACAGAAGCAATTGTCACTGGCTTGCAATTACTATTGGAAGAAATTTATCACCTTACGTTTAAATTATGACCATGCTTGTATCAACGGAGCCAAAGAAAATCAACATTTTAATTTTCTATCAGCACGTGTGCAAGTCTATTTTTAATAGTTCAAATAATTAGCACTAATGCCAAAATGGTCCGAAGGATACATTCCGCCTCTGAACAGAGCGGATGTATCCTTCTTTTATGAAAATAAATCCGTACCTTTGCACCCGATAAAATATTTGATATGCTAAGGAAGTGTTTTAACTTCCCGAGTGCTTGATAAACCTCGTAAAAAACAAGAATTATGCAAAAAGAAACAACAGTAACCGTTCCTTTTATGCTGCTGGGTATTTTATTCAATATCTGCCTGGTAGCTTCCAATTTATTAGAAACAAAAGTCATACAGATTGGCGGTATCACTGCAACAGCTGGATTAATCGTATTTCCCATTTCATATATCATCAATGACTGTATCGCAGAAGTCTGGGGATTTAAAAAAGCCCGTTTGATTATCTGGAGCGGATTTGCATCTAATTTTCTGGTAATCGGGTTTGCCCAACTGGCTGTAATGTTGCCGGCGGCTCCATTCTGGGAAGGAGAAGATGGATTCAATTTTGTATTTGGAATGGCGCCACGTATTGCCATAGCGAGTCTGATTGCCTTTTTGGTCGGTTCGTTCCTGAATGCCTATGTAATGAGTAAAATGAAAGTTGCTTCAAACGGAAAAAATTTCTCATTACGCGCCATTGCCTCTACCCTCGTTGGAGAAAGTGCCGATTCGATGATATTTTTCCCGATAGCATTTGCCGGACTAATCCCGGTTAAAGAGCTTTTTATTATGATAGGAACACAAGCTGTACTGAAATCAGCATACGAAGTCATCATCCTGCCTATTACCATAAAAGTGGTAAAATATATCAAGAAAATAGACGGTAGCGATGTATACGATGTAGGTACATCATACAATATATTGAAAGTAAAAGATATTTGATTTATAAAAGAAGCAATATATGAACAACATTAAAGGGTTTGCCTATGGTATCATCACTGCGGCAACCTTCGGTTTAATACCCTTATTTACTTTGCCGTTGATGGCTAAAGGGATGCAGTTCGACTCCATCCTGTTCTACCGTTTCCTGTTTGCCTCCCTGGCCCTAACAATAATCATGACGGTAAAAAAAGAGTCATTCCGCATAGAAAAGAAGGACATTCCCGTGCTCATTTTACTTGGCTTCTTTTACACAGCTTCAGCGATGTTCCTTTTTTGGGGATATAACTTTATGTCCGCAGGCATTGCGACAACACTGCACTTTACTTATCCAGTTTTTGTCACGCTGATTATGTTACTGTTCTTCCATGAGAAGACTTCTTGGGTCACTTTGGCAGCTATCGGTCTGGCCATTTGCGGAGTAGCCCGTCTTTCCATTAGTGAGGGAGATGTGAGTATGAGTGTTATAGGAGTATTCATTGTATTGCTTTCCGCTATCGGATATGCCTTATACATCACAACTGTAAATAAATCGAGGGTAAAAGCGATGTCCGGAAGAAAAATGACCTTCTTTGTATTTATCGTAAGTACCTGCATGTTCGCCATTAAAGCAAGCACAAACCAAGGTATCCAGCCGATACCGGATGCCCTGTCGCTTATGAACCTGATACTTTTGGCTGTTGTACCAACGGTAATTTCCAATATAACACTGGTTCTTGCCGTACAAAATATCGGAGGGACATTAACCTCTGTTCTTGGTGCGATGGAACCGGTTACGGCTGTATGTGTCGGAGTTTTGATTTTCGGAGAACCTTTTACTTTACACCTTGCATTAGGCATTCTGCTAATCATACTGGCGGTAACAATAATTATCCTCTCCAAATCCATACAGAAAGCATTGAGGGGAATACGTAGAATTTTATCCCATCATTTATCCAAAAATTAAATACATAGACAATCGATAGAAATAAAACACAACTAACGGAACAAGTTAAAAACCGGTTTAAAGAACAACCACCGATATAAACAATACGGATAATATCAAAGCAAACAAAAACACATTGCGTGCCGTATGCGCCAATGTTATATTCAAATCTTTACCTTCGCGGGTAAAAACCTCTTTGCTGGTCATAAACATCAAACCAAACACAATTCCGAAAGCGAACAGAATCCACCAGGGAGCATCTATCAATAACGGGCATATAAGGATAAAAGCCAGTATATTATTTACCACATAAAAAAAACGTCCGAAACGCTTGCCAAACAATACAATCGTAGTTCGTTTGCCAGCCGCTTTATCCTGTGCATAATCCCGGTAATCATTGACAACCAATATATTTACAGACAACAAACCTACCGCAATAGATAATAAAAGAGTTAATAAAGAAAAAGACATTGTTTGTACATAATAAGTAAAGCAAACCGGAATCACCCCATAAAACAGCAAAACACAAATATCCCCCAACCCATTATATGCCAAAGGGAACGGTCCTGCTGAATAAGCAAGAACACAGAGAGCTATCGCAATGCCAACAAAAATAAGACGCCAATCTGTAAGACAGACTAAAACCAATCCGCTCAGGCAAGCTAATCCCAAAGTTATAAAAGTTCCTGCCAACATTGCTTTCGGAGTAATCCATCCCTGCGCTACTGCCCGTTCAGGCCCCAAACGGTCTTCATTGTCTGCACCTTTTTTATAATCAAAATAATCATTTGCAAAATTACTGGCTATTTGGGCAAAAACAGCTACCAGAAAACATAAAACAGTGATAGATACGGTCAAATATCCATCATAATAAGCTAAAGCACATCCTAATAACACAGGACTGACTGATGCTGGCAATGTTTTAGGCCGAGCCGCCTCAAACCAAGCTTGCAAGCGATTTTTTTGATTACTCATAATTGCATTTTCTTTTTTTCGCCTACAAAAATAGAAACAAAAAAAGTTATATGATTGTTGTTTTTATAAGAATTCATATATCTTTGCGGCATGAGAAGTTTTCTATTCATATTAACACTATTGTTCGGCATGTTGCTTTTTATCCCGATAGAGAAGGTAAGCAGCAGTACTGTTGATGGTTTATCCAAGCAGCAGGAAGCCGTAATGAAAGAAAAAAGCTCATCCGATATAAACCATCATTTGCAAGTATTAAGCAGTGAACTGAAAGGGAGTAATTGTCTTACTCCACGCAGAGTTGTTCAGCATACATCAAACACGCTAAATATACGTTTATTCAAATATCAGGAGAAGTTTTCTCAATACTTCCGACTGAAAGGAGAAGATCTTCTGCAGAAAGTATCTGAAGAAGTAACGATATGTCAAATAACTAACCTTTCCACCTTGCTTTGCCGTATGGGGTATCATGTCTATGCCCTGCGAAGAATCATTATTTAGTTAATTATACATTCATGGTATGTGCTATGGGGATTTTATTTCCATACATTTCTTTATTGTGTTTTTTCAATACAATCAATTTAATAATTAACTAAAAATCAAAAAGATATGTCTTCTAATAATAAAAAATCAGGTAAATCCCGTATTTATATTTATATCATTATCACCATCATCGGTTGTGTTCTTGCGTGCAGTTCAATCATCACAAATGATTATTTGAAACTGGTAGTAGTAATGGTAACACTTGGCGCCGGTCTGTATGGCATAATGAGAGGCCTAAGTACACCTTCCACAGAACAAGACAACACGCTTGCTGATGAGGAATAAAAATCTATTTGGAATAACTTAAATTCAAAAAAATATGAAAATCAATAAGGATTTGGTAGATGCAACTCTAATGTTGTCATTTATTTCTTTAGTATTAGTGGGAACAAGCGATCTCCATGACGTAGTAATAAAAAACTGTACAATGGGTGTACTTGGTATTATTTGTATCCTGATGGTCGTTTTCCGTGCAATTGCAATGCGACAGGATGCTAAAAATCCCCCGGAAGAATTTGATTATTAAATAAAATCCCAAATACCCTGACTGAATGTCCCTGGTTTCCTGTTATTTACTTCGTGGTGATCTCGAGGTTTTCTGAAATACGTTTTTCTGCCTATAAAAAACTTGCTGTTTATTTGGATACGGTATAACTTTGCCGGATAACAGGAAACCGGACATTCTTATAAACTCTTATTGTATGGTCACAAGTGTAACATTACTTATACTTTCATTAGTCGCACTTTATATCGGGGCAGGCTGGTTGGTTCAGGGTAGCTCCGCGCTGGCTATGAAAGCCAAAATATCTCCTTTGGTTATCGGACTTACGATTGTCGCATTCGGAACAAGTTCTCCCGAATTAGTCGTCAGTTTAAATGCAACCTTAAGCGGACAAGGGGATATAGCTATCGGAAATATTATTGGTTCGAATATTTTTAATATCGGAGTAATTTTAGGAATTTCTGCTATCATTTATCCGCTGAAAGCAGAAAAACAGCTTACAAAAATAGACATTCCAATCATGCTACTGGCAGCAATCCTACTAACCGTTTTCTTCTGGAACGGATATTTAGGACGACTTGAAGGTGGCCTTTTTGTTTTAGGTATTATTCTTTATACTTTATTCAGCCTGTACTATTCACGTAAACACGGAAAAGACAGTGCCGATGTCGAACTGGAAAATCAACCCAAACATTGGTCTACAGATTTGCTTTACCTGGCAGGCGGACTGGTTATTCTTATATTCTCATCCAATCTATTAGTAGAAAATGCCGTTGCCATTGCAAGGGAAGTTGGTATCAGCGAAGCAGTTATCGGATTAACAATCGTTGCTGCAGGAACCGGTATGCCGGAATTTGCTACTTCTATTATCGCTGCTGCCCGGAAAAAACCAGACCTGGCTATCGGCAATATTGTCGGCTCCAACATATTCAACGTACTTGCCATTGCCGGTACCAGTTCCCTGATACATCCGATACAGGCAAAAAATGTGAATTATATCGATTTGCTGGTAATGATCGGTTTTTCCATTCTATTATTGCCATTAGTTAAAAGCGGACAGAAAATATCCCGTGCGGAAGGTTTCGTCTTGCTTATTTTTTATCTGATTTATTTAGGCTGGCTATTGAGAGACCTTATCTAAAACGTTATTTCGCTTCAAATAAGATTCGGAAACGTGTCAATCCATCCGCATAAGTACGAAGGGAAAAAGAACAGTTTTGTTTCTGTAACACTTCACGAATAAAAATAAGTCCGATACCTTGCCCATTAGGTTTTGTTGAGAAGAATGGACTAAACAACTTTGCTTCCGTTTCCTTATCTATTCCTTTTCCCGTATCTGCAATTTCGAGGCAGACAGGAACTTCAGTCGTACGAATATAAATCTTTCCATCGCTGCCGATCGACTCGGCAGCATTTTTTATAATATTAAGAAGAACCTGTTCAAACAAAGTCGTGTCCAAAGATACTTTCGGCGATACAGGAGCTAAGTCCATGATAATTTGAATATTCCTGTTCTGACAAACCATTTCCATAAATCGCTTGCAAGATACTACCACGGTATTCAGAGGCTGTATACTGGTTTGGGGTTCCGGTATGCGGACCACATCGGCAAAATTGGTAATAAAACGGCTCATGCTATAGCAACGCTCAATCGACACACGAAGTACCTCACATATATCTTCCGTATCCTGCATTTCACTGAATGTTGCTTCCAATGTATCCAGTGTAGACGTTATACCGGCTGTCGTATTATTTACCTCATGGGCAATCATACGGATAACCTTCTCATATGCCTTTTTCTCTGCTTTAAAAACTTCTTGTGTCAATATCTCAACCAGATAAAATGAATGGTGAAAGCCACTATCCACAAACGAAGAATGCGTACATTTATATATATTGGCATCATTCAGGCGAACTGTCTGGGAATGGTAAAGAGGTATCATTGTCAGTTCCAAAGCCAGAGGAGAATCAATCTGTTCCAATCGTTTACCCTGGACTTCCGAAAGAAACGGTACTCCGAACATCTTATGAGCGGCAGGATTGACGGACAAAACCTCTCTATCCAGATTCAGAATAATCACTCCCATCGGAGAAGCATTAACCAGCAAATCCAAAAAATGATTTTGTTCCCTCAAATGAAGACGTTCATTTTTTAATTGCTCCATCATTTTATTAAAAATATCCACAATGCGGTCTGCTTCCGGTTGCCCAACCCTACTTAAACGGGAACTGAAGTCCTGTTCTTTCAACAATTCCATACCACTACCTATGATATGCAACGGTTTAATTATACGGCGATAGAAAATAAACAAATAAACAGCAGTCAGCAGCAAAAGCCCTTCGACAACAAAAAACAAACGAATCGAGGAAGAATAAAAAACATAATACGAGATTACTGCCATTGAACACAAAAGCAGTATCGTCAATACCCAAAACAAACCTTTAATCCTCATTCGTCTTTTGTTTATTTTTCTATAGGGATACCATATTTTTCCAACCGCCGGTACAATGCTGCCCGGCTAATTCCTAAAGCGGTTGCCACATGAGACAAATTTCCTCCATGAGTATCCAATGCCTGTAAAATAGTTTGCTTCTCCAATTCATCCAACCTCATTCCACACGGAACAGCTGTAATTTGTTGTTTATTAGAAGACATATTATACATATTTTGGGCTTCAAAATCTGAAACATCCAAAATACTTTTACCGGATACGAGCATGGTACGCTCTACCAGATTTTTTAATTCGCGGATATTGCCGGGATATGGTAAACGCTGCAAATAAACCAATGCTTCGGATGAAAAACCGACCTTCGGAAGTCCATTCGATTCAGACTGTTTATCAGCAAAATAACGCGCTAAAAGAGGTATATCTTCCATCCGCTCGCGGAGTGCAGGCAAATGGATATTTATCAGGTTAATCCGATAAAATAAATCTTCACGGAACGTACGTGCTTCTACCATTTCCCTCAAATTACAGTTTGTTGCACTTACCACACGGATGTCCACTTTCCGGGGACGGCTATCGCCCAATACCTCAAAGGTCTGGTCCTGTAATACACGCAATAATTTTACCTGGCAGGAAAGTTCCAAATCCCCAATCTCATCCAGGAATATTGTACCCTTATTTGCCATTTCAAACCGTCCGGTCCGGTCTATATACGCATCTGTAAAGGCTCCCTTTTTATGCCCGAACATCTCGCTTTCAAAGAGGCTTTGGGACAATCCACCCAGATTCACCTTCACGAAAGGTTCTTTCATCCGGGGACTGTTTGCATGAATCGCCTCTGCAATCAGCTCTTTCCCTGTTCCACTCTCACCGGTTATCAAAACAGAAGCGTTTGTAGGAGCTATACGGGAAACAGTACCCAGCACTTCCATCAAAGAAGTACTTTGACCTATTATTTTATCAAAATGAAATTTATGGTCTGCATCCGTTCTGTTCAGAGGTACTTTCTGCTCTTTTTTCTGTTCACTCAGTTCGAGAGCTGTCCGGATAGATTTCAGTAAGACAAGGTTATTCCAAGGCTTTGTTACAAAATCGAACGCACCGGCCTGCATCCCTTGTACTGCCAGGGAAATAGAGCCCCATGCAGTCATCAATATAACCGGTACGTCCGGTTGGAATATCTTTACCTGCTTTAAGAGTTGTATTCCCTCCTCTCCTGTGGTGGTCAAGGTAAAATTCATATCCATCAATATAAGTTCCGGAGCAATAGTACGTACTACTGCCAACGCATCTTCCGGACCCGGAACAGCCTCCGGCTCATATCCTGCCCGCTTCAACAAAAAGGTAAGCGAAGAACGAACAGCGGCATCATCATCTACGATCAATATCATTCATATTGTTATTTGTGTTACAAAAGTAACGAATTAATCATTAGCATTCAATAGGATTTTACTTTCTAACAATCTCTTCAAACTCCGCATCCAAGGTTCGGTTATGCTGGAAATCATAGAGAGTAAGGCTTCTGATATTATAGAAGTAATTCCAATAATAATACAATTCCTCGATATGTTTCTGCCGGGCATCATCCTTGGATTGTTGTGCATCATTCAAATCAAGAATATTAATTTTCCCAATCATAAAGGTTTCAATCGAGGTTTTATAACGTTTTTGGGCTATCTCATCCGCTTCTTCCGCAATATCCAACTGGGCTGCCTGGTTATTGAAATTCTCTACCAAAAGATAAATATTCTGGTTAAAGTTCAATTGTTCCTGGCGAATCCTGGATAAAACGACTTCGCGGTTAGACTCTGCTACTTTTACTTTCCCTTTGCGTTTTCCCCAATCCAATAGCGGAATGGAAACACCAACCTCCACTACATTATTATTATTCAGATTCTGGTAGGCAGTGCCTATCGTTTGGTCTTTGCCGGAATAGCCAACCGATGCAAACAAATTAATGCTGCGCCGGTTCCCTTTTGCAATTGCCACATCATAATCCGCTTCAAGCTGGCGACGGAGAATATTTTTAGCAAAAGAATTGTTTTCCTGAGCCTTTTCAAGCACTATCTGATAATCCATCCGTAATGCAGGTGCAGTTTCCGGAACAAGAGGTTCGATAACGTCCTGTTCGCCTAATCCAAGAAATGCCCTAAGTTGGAACATATTGGCATTCAAATTGGATTGTTCTTCCGTTACTTTCCCTTTAGCCTGCAAGGCTGACAGTTTCAACTGCATCAGTTCGCTTTCGGATATTTGTCCTATTTTACGTTTTGCAAGCGCTATCTCATACAACTTCTCCGCATTCTGTAAATTTTGTTCTGCAGTAGCCAGCTTTGATTTGGCAAGCAATAAATTGAAAAAATAGGTAATTGTCGTAATCGTTACCTTTTCGACGCTCTCGACATAGGCTGCTTTTGCTTCCTGGTAACGGACCGGTTCTATCCTTCGTTTCCATTTCTGATCATTTACTCCGAAAATCGGCTGATTAAGCGTTAATCCGACAGGAAGGCTCAAAAATTCATTAAAAGCCCCGGAGCCAAGTTGGCGGGTAAATTCAAGTGAAGTGTTCAATGAAATCTTACCTCCCGTCAGCGGAATATTCTGGTCGATGGAAAGATCTCCCTTCATGCCCAAGGTATTGTTTTGGACGAATGTATAAATACCATCACTGTTCAAATAGCGGGTATACTGCCGGCTATAAGCAGGAAGTGTTCCTGAAAAGGTAATTTCCGGCAATTGTTCCGCGACATGTGTCCGATATTGCCAATATGCAGTTTTCAATTCATTCAAAGCAACCGCAGCATCAACCGACTGAAGCTGTGCAAGCCCAATTGCATCTTTCAAAGAAAGGCGGACCGTATCCTGTTCCTGAGCTTTCATTCCGGCATTGATCAATAAAAGAGACGTGATAACTATGTATATCTTCTTCATTATTGTATTATTTTGCCATCCTGTAGGCAAAACTTATGCCAAAAATATACTCCTCTGATTATCTGATAAATAGACAAATCAAGAATGTCCGATAATGAACAGTGTGTCCGTTTTTAATGAGGCACCAACCATACCACAGATAACTTTTTTACTGCCTTTGAAGTAGATTTCTTCATCATAAGAATGCATCTCACTCGATTAGAATAACTGAACGAATTAGCAACTAAAAAAACGGAGTTCTGAACAGACTAATCATCGGCACTGGTTATATTTCAAGCTTTCAAAAGAATTTAACTCCCACAATCCATAAAGATTCATAAATTTCCCCTTATCGCTTTTATATAAACCCCTATCACCAATATTAAACTTCCAAAATAACACATAAAATATCCATTATTGACAAATCTATCCAGTGATATTGAAAAATATCTGCTCCCTCATATCTTAAAATCATCTCATTTTCATATATTTTCTCATTTCTATAAATCAGCTTCAAAACAGAATTAATCAGCAAACCAAATAAACTTTTCCGACTAAAAAATTAGACAGACAAATCATTTTCTTACTTTTCCGGTTATATTCGTATCTTTGCCTGCAAATAAAAAAGACAGATTAGATATGAAAAATAATGGTTTCACCTTCCGAAAGAGAATAGCCAGCTTCCGATATGCCTTTAACGGAATACGGTTATTGATACAAAAAGAACATAACGCATGGATACACTGCTTTGCCGCAATATGCGTACTAATAGCCGGATTCTTTTTTGGATTATCATCCACGGAATGGATTGCCATTTCAATCGTAATCGGAGCCGTATTTGCCGCGGAAGCAATTAATTCATCAATTGAAGCGTTGGCCGATTTGGTATCTCCGGATTACAATGAAGCAATCAAAAAAACAAAAGACCTTGCAGCCGGAGCCGTTTTAATTCTTGCCATTGCTGCAGCAACAGTCGGATTAATTATTTTTATTCCTAAAATCGGGAATTTATTCTGAAACATCATATAAACTATACATTTTTATTGTTTTATAATTCTCTTATTTTTATATTTGCGTCATCATTTAATTAAATAATAAATTAAGAATTATGGCACGTACAGTAAATTTTGTAAAAAGAGCAGAAAAGATTAAAGAGCAAGTTGATGATTTAGTAAAAGAAATGAGCGAAACAAGAATCGTTCACGTTCCGACAAAAGAAAAATTTAAACTCAACGACATTAATTTTGACGAGTTAGACGTTGTTACCCTGATGCAAATTCAGGCACGTTTAAGCCGTGTTATTCTGGAAAAAAGTAAATAATTAAGGATTTGTTCGTAAGATGAAATATCTTCTTACAATATTTCTTTCTTTATTTTTTTGTTTTTCAGGAAAAGCGCAAGAAATAGAAATAAGTGGCAGCCGTAAAGCAGTACGAACATCAGGAGATATATTAGCGTTCGTTACACCGGTTGCAAGTTTAGCTACCGTTCTGGCATTACAAGATTGGCAGGGGTTAAAACAAGGAGCCTTAGCAGGAGTTTCTGCCGTAGGATTAACTTATGCCTTGAAATATATCGTAAAAAAAGAACGCCCGGACGGCAGTGATAATCATTCATTCCCCTCGTTGCATACCTCCGTATCATTTACGGGTGCGGCATTTATTCAGCGAAGATACGGATGGAAATGGGGTATTCCGGCTTATGCCGTTGCCACTTATGTTGGTTGGAGTAGAACTTATGCAAAAAAACATGACTGGTGGGATGTTGCAGCCGGGGCGGCTATAGGTGTAGGCAGTGCTTACATTTTTACACGCCCGTTTGCACAAAAACATAATTTGTCTATCAGCCCGGTTGCCGGGGATAAACACTTTGGTATATATGCCTCTATGACATTTTAATGTTTGTCCTACTATCAACCTGATAGAATAAAAGGTCCGGTTTCACCCATATGGAGGAACCGGACCTTTATCTTTTTATTTGCTTTCATAGTTATGGTTTTCCGAAATCATAACTATGATTTTCAAAAACCATAACTATGAGTTTGTTTTATGGCTATTTAAAAGATAATCCGGGAAAATCATGTACCTTTGTAAAAAAGTTACAGACAACATTATTTACATATGAAAAAGAGCCTGCTTCTGTTTTTTATCTTACTAACCTTTCTGCCGCTCCGTGCCCAGATAATACTTAGTGATGAAGCAAAAATCAGCCTGCTCACGGTTTCGCCTTCTGACGACGAGGTTTATACCGTATACGGACATTCTGCAATCCGTATCAACGACCCGGTAAATAATATCGACCATATTTTCAATTATGGCATATTCGATTTCTCTAAACCCAACTTCATTTACAGGTTTGCCAAAGGAGAAACAGACTACCGGTTGGGCGTACAAACATTCCGCCAGTTTATGATTGAATATGAAATGCGCGGAAGCGAAGTCATAGAACAGGAACTAAACCTGGACATCCGGGAGAAAAGAGCTATCTGGCAAGCCCTTTTGATAAACAACCAGCCGGAAAACCAGGTATATCGTTACAATTTCTTTTTTGATAATTGTGCAACGCGCCCTGCCGCTATTATTGAAAAGTACATAAACGGACAGGTAAGCTATAATAGCCCGGGTGAACCGCAAACATTCCGGGACATGATTAATTATTGTACGCGCAACAAGCCTTGGCTCACTTTTGGATGCGACCTTGCTTTAGGCAGCCCGACCGACCGTATAGCCACCCCGCATGAAGAAATGTTCCTGCCTGTTTATCTGAAAGATGCTTTTGAAAAGGCAACGGTAAAAGGGACCGATGGTTCGGAGAAAAAACTGGTCAGTTCGACAAAATGTATTATTGAAGAAATAACGGATGATTCGATCCCGGAAAAAAGTTTTCTGACACCCTTATTCTGTTGTTGGGCTTTTTTCTTCCTCATATTAGCCATTACATTAATAGAATGGCATAAGAAAAAATATTTCCGTATAGTAGATTGTGTGTTGTTTTTCATGGCCGGAATGGCAGGAGCCGTTTTATTCTTTCTATGTTTTATTTCCACACATCCAAGCATTTGGCCGAACTGGTCTATCATATGGTTGCAACCGTTCAATTTAATTGCAGTCATTTTGTTTGCCGTAAAAAAATACAGAAAGGCGGCATATTATTATCATTTTATTAACTTTGCGGCGCTTACGCTGATGCTGGCTGGCTGGTATTTTATTCCGCAGCATTTAAACACAGCATTTATTCCCTTAGTAATGAGCCTTTGGCTACGTTCGGGATACGGCGTATATAGAAAATTATGGAACATCCGGTAAGAAAAATATTAACATCACTGATTGCGATTCTGGTTGTAACCAATCTGGAAGCACAACAACGTACCCCCAAACTGGTTGTCTGCATCACTGTAGATCAGTTACGGGGCGATTATATCGAGTACTTTTATAATACATTCGGAGAACGGGGCTTCAAACGGTTACTGAATGAAGGCATGGTATACAACAACCTTCGTTTTGACTTTTCCGATATAGATGAAGCCAGTGCTTTTGCCACTTTATTTACAGGTAGCAATCCCTCCTTCAACGGTATTTCCGGTGACAGAACGTATGATTTCGAGAAAGGAAAAGAATTCTCCATACTAAATGACCCGAACTATTTAGGTAACTATACTAAAGAAAATTATTCACCTAAAAAATTAATCAGTTCGACTATCGGAGACGAATTGAAAATTGCGTCTAAAGGCAGAAGCGACGTTTACTCCATTGCACCTAATCCGGAAAGTGCGATTCTTTCAGCAGGTCATGCAGCCAATGGCGCATTCTGGATGGACGATTATAACGGAAAATGGGCGACAACTACCTATTATAAAGGTATTCCGTGGTATGTAGACCGTTATAACAACGGACCGGAATCCCTTTCCGCCCGTTTGGAACAAATGGTATGGACTCCCTCTCTTCCTTTTGAAAAGTTCGATGCCTTTCCTTATGTATTAGACGAGATTCCTTTCAGATATACATTTAAAGAGAACACAACTTCATGTTTCTTTAATCTGAAAACTTCTCCTTTTATTAATAAGGAAATCAACCGTCTGGCACTCCAGTTCCTGGAATATGGGGCATTTGGTACACGAAGTTGTCCGGACATGCTGGCTATCACTTACTATGCCGGAAACTATCGCGGTAATATGAATAAGGAATATACCCGCGAAATACAAGATACTTACTATCAACTGGACAAAGATATCGAGCAGTTGATTGATAAAATAGACAAAAAGGTCGGTCTTCATAATACATTAATTGTATTCACCGGCTCCGGATACTATAAAAGCGAAGAAGAATATGCAGAGGGATTATCCCTGATAAGCGGAGAGTTCCATCCGAAACGTTGTATTGCATTGCTCAATATGTACCTGATGGCTATTTATGGCCAGCAGCACAATTGGGTAAAAGGCTACTACAACAACCAGATATACCTGAACCGCAAAGCGATTGAAGATGCCAAACTGGACCTGACAGTCATCCAGGAAAAAGCGGCTGAATTTTTACGTGAGTTCAGTGGAGTGCAATATGTTGTTACAGAGCATGTACTGCGTACGGGAAACTGGAACGAACGCACAGCCAAATATCTGCAAGGTACTCATTTGTCAACCCGTGGAGACCTCATTCTCGAGTTACAGCCGGGATGGGTAATCAATTACGATAATCCGAAGGAAAAAATAAAAGTAATACGAAATAATGCAGTTCTAACCCCATTGGTATTTATGGGTAACGGCATCAAGCCCGAACATATCTACCGTGAAGTGAAAGCCACAGAGGTAGCCCCTACGGTAACCCATGTGCTAAGGATCAGGCCACCGAATGCATCTCTCAGTTTACCTTTGAGAGAAATGACAGTTAATAAGTAACAATTGACAGTTAACCTCTCGTACATATTCTATTACTGAATGAATGGGTTGAAAATACCGGCAACAATGACCAAAGGTATTTCCCAGTCAACTGTCACTTGCCGACAGTCAACTGATTCGACCCGACTAACTAAAAATAAATAAAACAAAATTATATCATGGGATTTAATGAATTTATGACGAAGCTGTTTGGCAACAAGTCGCAGCGAGACCTTAAGGAGATTACGCCTTATGTGGAAAAAATCAAGGCGGTTTATCCGTCTATACAAAAACTCTCCAACGACGAGTTACGTGCAAAAACAGACGAAATCAAACAACGCATCCAGGATTATGTAGCTACAGACCGTGCCAAAGTGGAAGAGCTGCGTAAAGGTATTGAAGATAAAGAACTGGAAGAACGTGAAGCAATCTGGGCTGAAGTAGACAAGATAGAAAAGAGTATAACCGAAAAAATGGAAGTTGTCCTGGAAGAATCCCTTCCGGAAGTATTTTCCATTATGAAAGATACGGCACGCCGTTTTACTGAAAATGAAACAATCGAGGTAACAGCCACCGATTTCGACCGCGACCTGGCAGCAAGCTACGATTTTGTTCATATCGAGGGAGACAAAGCCATTTATCAGAACCATTGGATTGCCGGAGGTAACGAAATCACCTGGGATATGGTTCACTACGATGTGCAGTTGTTCGGTGGTGTCGTTCTTCATAAAGGCAAAATCGCAGAAATGGCGACCGGTGAAGGTAAAACACTTGTTGCTACCCTGCCGGTATTCCTGAACGCATTGACACGCAACGGTGTACATGTTGTAACGGTGAACGACTACCTGTCTAAACGTGACTCGGAATGGATGGGACCGCTGTATATGTTCCACGGTCTGTCTGTAGACTGTATCGATAAACACCAGCCGAACTCCGATGCCCGTCGTAAAGCATACAATGCAGACATTACATTCGGTACCAACAACGAATTTGGTTTCGACTATCTGCGTGATAACATGGCAATCAGCCCGAGCGATTTGGTACAACGCAAACATAATTATGCGATTGTCGATGAGGTCGACTCCGTATTGATTGACGATGCCCGTACTCCGTTGATTATCTCCGGCCCTATTCCACGCGGCGAAGAACAATTGTTCGAGCAGTTCCGTCCGAATGTAGAAGTTGTGGTAAATGCACAGAAAGACCTTTGTTCCAAAATGTTGATTGAAGCCAAAAAGAAAATGGCAAGCAGCGACCAGAAGGAAGTGGAAGAAGGCTCTATCCAATTATACCGCTCATTCAAGGGATATCCCCGTAATAAGGCACTAATCAAATTCCTGAGCGAACAGGGTATCAAGGCCCAGATGTTGAAGACTGAAGAATATTTCATGTCTGAAAACATGCGTCATATGCACGAAGCGACAGACGAACTGTACTTCGTGATCGATGAAAAAAATAATAGCATCGAATTAACAGATAAAGGTATCGACTTGCTGACCGGTAAGACCGACGACCCTACATTCTTCGTTCTTCCGGACATTACTTCACAGCTTTCCGAGTTGGAACATATCCAGAATGATGAAGAAAAACAAGCAAAGAAAGACGAACTGCTTGCCAACTACTCTGTTAAGAGCGAACGTGTCCATACAATCAACCAGTTATTGAAGGCATATACCTTATTCGAAAAGGATGATGAATATGTTGTGATGGACAACAAAGTAATGATTGTAGACGAACAGACCGGACGTATTATGGACGGTCGCCGTTATTCCGATGGCTTGCACCAGGCTATCGAAGCAAAGGAACGTGTAAAAGTGGAAGCCGCTACACAAACATTTGCAACCATTACATTACAGAACTACTTCCGTATGTACCACAAGCTGTCCGGTATGACTGGTACTGCCGAAACGGAAGCCGGTGAGTTGTGGGACATCTATAAACTGGATGTTGTCGTTATCCCGACCAATCGCCCGATTGCCCGCAACGATATGAACGACCGTATCTACAAGACCAAACGCGAAAAGTATAACGCCGTAATCGAAGAAATCGTTCAGTTAACAGAAGCCGGACGCCCGGTACTGGTAGGTACGACATCTGTCGAAATCTCCGAGTTGCTGAGCCGTATGCTTACCATGCGTAAGATTAAACATAACGTATTGAATGCGAAGTTGCACCAGAAAGAAGCCGAGATTGTAGCTACAGCCGGACAAACCGCAGCCGTAACCATTGCAACCAACATGGCAGGTCGTGGTACCGACATCAAGTTGTCGCCGGAAGTAAAAGCAGCCGGTGGTTTGGCTATTATCGGTACGGAGCGTCATGAAAGCCGCCGTGTAGACCGTCAGTTACGTGGTCGTGCCGGACGTCAGGGAGACCCGGGTTCTTCTGTATTCTTCGTTTCACTGGAAGATGATTTGATGCGTTTGTTCGCTTCTGAAAAGATTGCCGGGCTGATGGACAAATTGGGCTTCAAAGAAGGTGAAGTGCTGGAACACAACATGCTGAGCAAGTCTGTTGAACGTGCACAGAAGAAAGTGGAAGAAAACAACTTCGGTATCCGTAAACGTTTGCTGGAATACGACGATGTGATGAACTCACAACGTAACGTAATCTATACCCGCCGTCGCCATGCTTTGATGGGAGAACGTATCGGACTGGATGTATTGAATACAATCTATGATACTTCTGTCGCTATTGTTGAACAACATGCAGAAAGCGATTATGAAGGGTTCAAACTGGAATTATTCAAAACATTCGCAATGGAATCCCCATTCACGGAAGAAGAATACAGGAGCACTAAATCCGAACAACTGGTAGACAAACTGTTCGACAGCGCCCTGCAACTCTTCAAACGTCGTATGGAACGCCTGACTCAGGTAGCCAATCCGGTTATCAAACAGGTATATGAAAACCAGGGAGCGATGTATGAAAACATCCTGATCCCCGTTACAGACGGAAAACGCATGTACAACGTTTCTTGTAACCTGAAAGAAGCATACGAAACCGAAAGCAAAGCGATTACCAAAGCATTCCAGAAATCAATCGTACTGCATACCATCGACGAAGCATGGAAAGAACATTTACGTGAAATGGACGAACTGCGCCACTCCGTACAAAATGCCAGCTACGAAAACAAGGACCCATTGTTGATTTACAAACTCGAATCATACAACCTGTTTAAGACGATGGTTGATTCCATGAACCGTAAAACGGCAGCTATCCTGATGCGTGGCCAGATTCCGGTACGCGAAGAGCCGACTGAAGAAGAAAAGCAGGCAATGGCAGCACGCCAAGCAGCAATGGCTGAAGCAGCACGCCAGCGTATAGCCGTACAGCAGGCAGCTCCCGAACGTCACGAGGATATGAGCAAATACCGTACGGAGAAGTCAGACCTTTCCGGAAACAATACGATGGAAGGCCAGGCTGCACCTCAACCGCGTCAGGCTCCGGTTCGTGCCGAAAAGCGAGTAGGCCGTAACGACCTTTGCCCTTGCGGTAGCGGAAAGAAGTATAAAAACTGTCACGGACAAGGATTATAACCAAGTTCGCAAGAATCAATAGAAAAGGTGTTGCAAGCAATTGTGACACCTTTTTTCATATACATATCCCTCATTCAGCCGCCTCCATTCCAGAACTTCCCCCCGCAATGAATGGGATTTTTCTTTTTATCGAAAGTTTATCTAATAAGTTTTATAAAAAATCTTCTAATATTTTCAAGAATAAAATAACATAATGTCAAAAAAATCGTATATTACGACCATAAACCTATAAAATACTAACATTATGATTATCGGAGTCCCAAAAGAAATCAAAAACAATGAGAACCGCGTGGCACTTACACCCGCCGGAGCAAAAGAGTTAGTAACAAGAGGACACACTGTCTACATCCAGCATACGGCAGGAGAAAACAGTGGATTTTCCGATACCGCCTATGAGGCGGCAGGTGCTCAAATTCTTCCCAGTATCGGAGATGTATACAATGTTGCCGAAATGATTGTCAAGGTAAAAGAGCCCATTGCCGCAGAATATTCGCTGGTACGCAAAGGGCAATTGGTATTCACTTATTTCCATTTTGCATCCGAAGAAAAACTTACCCGCGCCATGATGGAAAGCGGTTCTATCTGCCTTGCTTACGAAACAGTAGAAAATCAGGACAGGACCCTTCCGCTACTTATCCCCATGAGTGAAGTTGCTGGCCGCATGTCCGTACAGGAAGGCGCTCGTTTCCTGGAGAAGCCACAAGGAGGCAAAGGTATTCTTTTGGGAGGCGTTCCCGGTGTTAAACCGGCAAAGGTACTGGTTCTTGGAGGAGGCATTGTCGGGCACAACGCAGCCTTAATGGCTGCCGGTATGGGAGCAGATGTTATTATAGCCGATATATCATTACCCCGCCTGCGTTATTTAAGTGAAATTATGCCGGCAAATGTAAAGACATTATATTCATCCGCCCATAATATAGAACAGGAATTGCCTACAACAGACCTCGTTATAGGCTCTGTTTTAATCCCCGGGGCAAAAGCCCCCCACCTGATTACGCGCGACATGCTGAAACTAATGAAAAAGGGTTGCGTGCTGGTCGACGTAGCAATAGACCAAGGAGGCTGCTTTGAAACATCCCATCCGACCACTCATGCAGAGCCTATCTTTGAAGTAGACGGCATTACCCACTATTGTGTAGCCAATATACCGGGAGCAGTCCCACAAACCTCTACATTGGCCCTGACAAATGCCACACTGCCATATATCATTAAACTGGCAGACAAAGGATGGCAAAAAGCCTGTAAAGAAGATAAAGGCCTTGCCCTCGGATTAAACATCATAGAAGGTAAAATCGTATATCCGGCCGTAGCCGAAGCATTCGGATTACCTTGCTATCCTATCGAATAAATCCACCATAAAGGAATACAGACAGGTTACTGAAAAGCTCAAATTCCCTTATTTTGTTTAATAATCAACCGGTTTAATCAACCTTGCCTGTATTCCTTACAACAAACCGCGGTCCAAAAGCCTTCTTCTTCCCTCCCTTCTTTAAGATTCATGCCATATCTATCGATAATGCAATCCCCATAAAGCAGAAGACCAATGTTTCCTTTTTCTTTATAAATCTAAAAAAATAAAAAAAAACTTCTCTCCTTCCTCTACACTTACTAACTTAGTCCGAATTTAAATTTAAACAAATAATAAATCACCATGAAGAAAATTGTCTTATTATTGGCTTTTTGCCTTAGTATTGGAAACTTATTTGCACAAGATGCTGATGCAAACAAACTTTGCACAGAAGGGGACGCTGCTATGAAAGCGAAAAACTATGCAGAAGCTTTAACTAAGTACAGCGAGTATTTAAAACTTACGAACTATGAAGATGCAGACCGTGTATTCAACTGCGGCTATGCAGCATTTAATGCGAAAAAGTATGATGATGCCGTTAAGTTTTACGACATGGCTATTCAAAAAGGAAAAAATGTAGACAATGCCTATGTTGGAAAGGCTATGTCGTTACGCGACCAGGATAAAGCTGCAGAATTTACATCTACGGTTGAAGCCGGATTAAAAGCAAATCCAAACAATCAGAACCTGGAAAAGTTACTGTACGGATATTGCATGAAAAAAGGACAGGCAGCCCAGAAAGCCGGTAAAATAAACGATGCGGAAGAACTATTCAAAGACGTATTAGTTGTAGCAAACAAAACCTATAAAGGAAATGCTTTATATAGCCTCGGAGCTATGTATTATAATGAAGGAGCTAAAATCCTGACTGCTGCAACTCCTTTGGCAACAACAGATGCCGACAAGTATAACGCAGAAAAAGATAAAGCGGATACGCAGATGAAGAAAGCGAAAGATTATCTGGATCAGGCTATCGCATTGAATCCGGCAGACGAAAAATGCAAAAAGATTTTAGCTTCCATCAACGAAACATTGAAACAATAAATAATTCATTTTAGAACAAAAAAAGGTTGCCCAACGATTTGGACAACCTTTTTTTGTTTTACAGAAAGTCAATCTTTCATCCCATCAAGCAACACTTTGACAGGATAACCTTTTTTTTACTAACTCAACCGGTTTATATGAAAGCCATTTCAGGGGAAAACCATCCCTTTTTAGCGCTAAAAGGAGGCTTTTTGTATAGAATCCGGGACTTTTTCCTATTTACTCAGAGGCTAATTTCAATTAGTAGCGGTACTAATTCCAACTATCTGCGCATAAAAATACAATAATCTGCGCGGCAAAACACCTATATTTTGACTTTAAAACATATATGTTTTGATTTCAAAGCATATATGCTTCGTTTTTAAATGTTATTGAGCATGGATGCGGCTCTGGAATGGTAAGAAAACCGATCCTTACGCAGATATTAAATAGATTATTATGTCCCGATAAACACAACAATATGATTAGACGCAGATGACGCGAATAAACGCGGATTAATATAGATTTTGTATTTCTTAATCCGCGTTCATTCGCGTCATCTGCGTCTAATAAATAAATTCCGCGCCTTATCTTTTAGCTACCTAAAGTCCATCTGCGTTGACAAACTGATAAAGCTAAACCTCGCGAGAATGACATATTTGCAAGCCCTCCCGAACCGTGCCCCATACAGAAGACGTAAGAATAGGATATTTTATCAAAATGACAAAAGGGACTGCCTTCATAAATTGAAGACAATCCCTTTTTTATATCTATCCTAAAACTTATATTTACGATTCTGCCGGAATAACAAATGTTACAACATCAGATGTTCCCCAAGTCTTTATCTTCGTTGAATCAGCATTAAATTCTTTCGGGAACTTAAGTCTGAAACTAATTTTCTTGTCACTGCCAGACTGGCTTGTCGCTTTGCTCTTTGCATAATTATAGAAATTTTCTGCTTCAAAAGCATGAGCAACAGATGCACCTTCTATTGTAGGAGTTTCTCCATCAGCTTTCTTCTTTCCACGGAAAAATATGGTATAAACGTTTTCTCCATTCACTGTTTCCGGCTGTTGAGAAAAGTCACAAGACAAGATATAGTCATTTTCCTGCTTTGTCAGCATTTTAGGCAAAGTAGCCTCAATAAACAATCTCTTTTTAGAAGTACCTGAAACAAAAGATGCTATCTTAGAAGAGGTAAACAGTATTTCTTTTTTATCACCAACAGGATCAAGCACCTTTGTTGTGTCAGAGGCACCTAAAACCATCGGTGAATCTTTAATAATACTATAATTTGCAGCTAAGGTTGCAGTTTTATAACCTTTTGTTGCAAAATTCGCATTTTCCGCAGCATCATTATCTACCGTATAATATACTGCCATACAAGTTCCATCCTTCAATTCCAAAATGTTTGTTGCATTTGAAATATATAAAGGATAATCTGAAGACGGGTAAACTAATTTCTGATAAGGAGGTTTACTGGAACTTTCCACTAAGGCATAATCTGCCGTAGAATACGAGCTATTTCCTTTCATACAGGAAGTTAACAACATCACACCGGCAGCAGCTGCTGCCAAACTTAGAACTTTAAGTCTCTTCATTTTCTCTACTTTTAAATTTTATATTCGCTATTTATCTATATTTATAATACTAAAATCCAAAACGAAAACCGGCCTGTAGATTTACATTGAATGGTTTTTCCGAACGAATCGTCTCTATATCGCTTCCATTCTTAAAATAATATCCGGCACCTGCCTCTGCATAAATACTGAGGAAACGCCATAAAGGATAGCTGGCACCTATACGGGCATTCACAGACCAAAGTAACGGTTTCATCCGTACGTGTTCCGTTTCCGTCGATACGGAACCTTCCCCTTCCGAGACAAACATCTTTGTTTTTAACTTACCGGCAACATTCATTTCAACCATTCCTCCTGCCGCTGCATAGAACTGGATACCTTTCCATTCTGCTATCCTATAAGAAAGAGATAAAGGTATGCCGATAAAATGTAATTTCTGTTTTGTCTCCCGGCAGAAAGGATATCCGTTTGTTTCCCAGGTAGAGGACAAAAACGTATAATTCAATCCGGATTGCAAAGAAAAGCGATTACTCAACAGGTAACTTACCCCCACCCCGACTGTAATCGGAGTATTATGATGAATATTCGTTTTCGCTGCATCCCTGTCAAAATAAGGAGAATTAAGCGACATCAATTCCGGATCGGGAAGTAATGTATTTTTCAAGGCATACATATTAAGTGAACTCGATGTTCCGGCAGTAACACTACCGCCTCCCATTCCAAAATACCATCTGCGTTGCTTCTTCTTAGTAACCGGAGATGCATCGGCAATCAATGTATTGGCTGCTACAGCCTGCACTTCTTCCGCCTGCTGTTGTTCAACGGCATCTTCTCTGATTGCTTCCTCTTCTGCAACAACTTGTGTTGCCATCTCGATTGTTGCTGCAACCTGAACTGTATCTAAAACCGTAGCCGGCTCTTCTACATTGTTCCCAATTCGTAAAGACCTGGCTGCAACTTTAGCAGCTACCGGTTTAGACTGTACCCGGGCAATCGCTTTTGCCGGAGTTTCTTTCTTTTCAGCCGGAACTTCCGCAACAGTCACCTGTTCTGCTTTCTGTTCTATCAATTGGGATTCTATGGTATCTGTTTGCTCCTGTATAGCTGCTACTATAGGTTGCTGCCGGTTATCTTTATTGAATATATAGACACCGCCGGTTATCATTAATAATGAAATAACAGCAGCAGCACTCCAATAGTATAGTTTACGTCGGAGAGGTACAGACACTTTCCCTGGCAAACGACTGGCAATGGCATCCCAATCATCTGGCATTGTATCCACTTCAAAATCTTGTAATTTCGAACGGAACAAATCATCTAATGCATCTCTTTCCTTCTCTTCCATCCTGTTCTCAATACATTGTGTTAATTTGGCGTTGTAATAACTGTTTTGCCCGTGTAAACTGCGACCTTGAAGTACTTTCCGTTATATCCAGCATCTCACCGATTTCTTTGTGTGAATAACCTTCAATGGCAAACAAGTTGAATACTGCACGGAAACCTGCCGGTAATTGCTGTACCAGCTTCATCAGTTCTGCCGCCGACATTTCGGATATGACCGAGCTGTCCGGATTGACAAGCTCTGCCGAATTATCCAAATCGGCAGCCTCACGCAAAACATCCGACTTACGTAAATATTCCAACGCACAATTTACAAAGATCTTCCGAAGCCAACCTTCAAACGAACCGAGGCCAGTATAGCTATCCATACTGGTAAAGACCTTGACGAAACCATCCTGTAATAAATCCCGGGCAGTCTCCCTGTCATTCACATAACGCAGGCAAACTCCCATCATCTTACGGGAATACGTATCGTACAATTCTTTCTGAGCTAAACGCTCCCCCTTTTTACAACTTTCTATCAGTTGTTTCTCCGTCATTCAGTGTGTACCTTCACAGCCTCTTGCGAGGCTGTACAATTAATAGATGCTATTTATTCGGGAAATGCTGCATGTCTAACGAAAAAATATTTTAAAAACACAAAAACACGGAGTCCACTTTCTTAATAAATGAAAACTCCGTGTTTCTATAACAATGTTCTTATTTTTGTCGGACGAACACAGTTTCAACCGGAATCGTCTGCAAAGATAAAATCTTCTGTCATATAATCATGTTAATGTTCATGCTTAGAATTATTTTTTTTTGACGAATCGGCAGGTTGAGCCTCTCCTTCTTTTGCAACGACAGCATCCAGTCCTATCTTTTTAAATGCTTCTGCCAATTTAACTTCTGTCGTTTTATCTGTACGATAAGTAACAACAGCCGTGCGGGTAGTCAAATCACATTTCAGGTCGGTAACCCCTTTCTCAAATGCAATGTTATTTTCTATTTTTTTAATACAATGAGCACAATCCATTCCTTCAACAAAGAATTTCACGGTCTCTTTCTTCTTTTTTGCATCCTGTGCATAGGCCGTGGAAAAAGTAAATACGGCACAAATCAAAGCTACTACTAATTGTTTCATATACATAAAGTATTAAATAAATGAATAATTCTTTTTGTTAATCCCGGCTGATATTAAACCGGAGTCCGGCATAAATCTTACGGCCATGTACCGGCCCCCATACCATGGAACCGTCGAAGTTATCTCCCCTGGGATTTTCCGGGTCGATAATGGGATGCGATTGTTTGAAATCAAACAGGTTTTCAGCCCCTACATAGATAGACCAACGACGGAAATATTTCGTAATCTGGGCATTTACAACCGTATACGCCTTAAAGTCCGTATCCCATAACGGATTGGTTTTATCCGGTACAGGCATTCGCCCGCCTCCGTTAAACTGCCCGGTTAAATCGAACTGCCATTTCTTCAACGGGGTCTGATACGAAGCCGTAACAAGCCCTTTATAATCGCTGACAAGCGGCTTTTTCAGACGTGAAACGACCCCGTTTGCATCTTTATAATCCGTTTTTGCATCCGTATAACGGTAAGCAGCTGTGAGCGTAAAGCCACGGAAGAAAGGATAAGTTGCTTCTATCTGGAAACTATTCGAATATGATTTACCGTCCAGATTATAAAAGCTTACGGCATGCGGGTCGCTATCCATATCTACCACCACTTGTTTCAGGAAATTGGTATAATACCACTCACCGTTTACAGTCAGTTCCTTTCCGAACAATGGGATATAAAAAGATAGATTCAAACCGGTATTCCAAGCTTCTTCCTGGTCCAGATTATCTGCTATACGCATTTTCCGGCTACTTGCCAGCAGGAAATTATTTTCCGCCAATACATTTGCCGTACGGAAACCTTTTCCTGCTGAAGCACGGATATGGAACCAGTTAAACGGATTGTATTTTACATGCAGGCGGGGTGTTACAAAGAAATCGTACAAAGAACTGTAATCGGCACGTATGCCGGCAAGTACCGTTAATTTATCACTCCAATTATAGGTATATTGTACATAGGCTCCCGGAACTATTTCGGTACGGTCGTACAAATTCTCTACACCGTCCTGCCGCAAGTTTTCATCAAAGCCATCATAATTCATACTTAGTCCCGTACTTAAGGCATGGGCCGGAGAAAACTCTTTCTCATACAACAAGCTGGCATATACATTCTTCTGATATACATTATAAGGAGTCCGGTCGTACATGGATTTCTGTTCATGGTATGAACCGGAAAGAATCATAGCTACACTTTCCACTTTTTCCTTATCGATGATATACGCCTGTTTGGTAAACAGTTCCGCACGGTTTGTATTCAGATGTACCCGGTACGGGTCTACAAAATTATGATGCTTGGTATCCTGCCCACCGGTACGACTCTCATGCAGATAACGGGCACCATACTGTGCTACATATTTATCCAGTTTATGATACCAACGATTCATCACATTCACCTGTTCCTTCAGAGGATTATCCAGGAAACCGTCGTCATTTCCATCATGTTGCATCTTATCATTGGAATAATGAACCAGCAAGCCTGTTGAAACTTTGTCATTGATATGCCAGGAAGCATCCGCATTCCCTTCATAACGCCCGGCATCACTGCCGAATAAATTCACAGAGAAAATATCAGCCGTAGGCGGTTTCTTAAACTCCACGTTAATCTGTCCTGCCAGAGCTTCATACCCGTTTTTCACAGAAGATGTTCCTTTTGAAACCTGTATACTCTCCATCCAAGCTCCGGGTACATAATCCAACCCGTAAAGAGAAGCAGCACCACGGAAATTCGGATAGTTCTCCGTCAACATCTGGACATATGTACCGGCAAGCCCCAGCAACTTAATCTGCCGGGCTCCGGTTGCCGCATCCGAATAAGAGACATCCACTGAAGGATTTGTCTCAAAGCTTTCAGCCAGATTACAGCAAGCTGCACGGCATATCTCGTCATAGGTTATTTTCTGTGTCTGCAACACACTGGTCCGGGAAGCAATCGTTCCCATCTTGCGCTCGCTAATCACCACTTCCTGTAAAGCGACCTCGCCTACAAGAATTACTTTTAACGGTTTACTTGTATCGGTAACAGGAATAACAGATGTAGTATAGCCAATATAGCTTACAACCAAATTCTTATTCCCATTTTTCTGCGTCAACTCAAAGAAACCATTGGCATCGGATGTTGTCCCTTGCTGTGTTCCTTCCCAATAAATATTAGCACCGATAACAGGCTCGCCATGTTCATCCAACACATGCCCTTTCACCCACTTATCCGCCGAAACCGGCAAGACAAAAAACAATAATATAATAATGTAGAATTGTTTCAACATAAATATAATTTAATTTAAATATCAGATATATACGAACAGCCTTTCCTGCCGTGCAACACACAGCAGAAACATACGTTATACAAGTCTGATAATTAAATCAAAAGAGTAGTCAGGAGGGATAAATAAATACGGGGACAAACCCACGAGGGACCGGTTCTATCAGCATAGAACGGTTCTTTCAATTCAGAAACCAAAGGTAAAACGGAAAGGAAAGAATCCGAATACAATAAATCCGTAACCACAGGTTGGAGGTTTATATCAGAAGAATGAAAAGAACTCCAATCGAAACTGATACGTTCCATACTGCAACAATCCCCATCCCCGGAGTGGCAGCAGGGAGACATCTCTCCTTTCTCCGGTACGCAGTGATGGTGGTGGTGTATATCACAGCATTTACTTTCGAGCAAAGCCGTAACCCCTTCCGAACTGCAATCCGTACAGCAGTAGGTTACCAGATTCACTCCGGCACCACCATAGAAAACAAGTGCTGCCAGAAAAACCACAAACAAGTATGTCAGGGCATTCTTCATGGCGGCAAAGATAAAATATTTATGTTAGTTTTTCCTAACGGTTAGTATTATTTAGGAAATTTGGAAAGGTAGTAATACGTTTCCCGTGAAGGAGTTCCCTCTATATGATAACGGGTCGATGCCGATACGGAAAATGTATATCCGCGTTCTTTAGTCGTATCTACCGGTAAGTAAACAACCGTATCACGAATACCTGTCATTAATATATTCCGGGCAAGAGCCGTGTTCAATGTATCTGCCGCAGCAGCATATATGGTATAAGTCCGGGTATCTGCACCAGACTTGTTCCAGGACAGTTTCAATTCATTTCCTTCCTTTTCCACCCGGATTTCTTCAGGAGAAGCCGGAATCGAATCGTTCAGCCAGGTAAGTGGCGGAAGTTGTGCCGGATATTTATAATACTTATCCCGGAGTTCGCTATACAGCCCTTTTTCATTATCCAACACATTGGCACAACGGAAGAATGCACAGCCTGCTCCCCCGAAATAACGGCTATAATCAATTTGATCCGTAATGTCATTTATCGTCCAGTCCGCTTCCTCTTTCTTCATACGGTAAGCTCCCAATCCGGGAACAACCAACCTGCCGTTACAGTTGGAAACCCAATTATCAACAAAAGGGAAAAAGTTATCATGCAGATAATACATCATAGGAACTATCATATCCTGTTTTCCCTGCTCCATCCATTTCTTCGGATCCTGGAAAACACTCTCATAAGCCGTCCAGCCTGCATTAGGAACCCGTTCGATACGATTATATTTCCCAAGCGGCGAACTACTTACCTGCACATAGGGCTTTACGGATTTCACCCAATCGTAAATCCGGACAACCATCTTGTTTATATTATCCCGCCGCCATTCGGCTAACGGTCTTTTATTTCCATATTTATTATATAACGCCTTATCCGGAAATTTTTTGGCTTCTTCCGGATAACGGATATAATCAAAATGAATGCCATCAATATCATATCCGTTTACTATTTCTTTTACGAGGGAAAGTATATAATCCGATGTTTCGGGGACTCCCGGGTCCAGATACCATTCGCCATTATGGCGTTTACAAAGTTTAGGATGACGTTTAACGACCGATAGTTTACCTTGCTCCTTTATATTTTTATCCGTTCCGAGCGGAAACGTGACAAACCAGGCATGGCATTCCATTCCTCTTTTATGACATTCGTTAATAGCAAAAGCCAAAGGGTCGTAGCCGGGTGTTACCCCGTATTTTCCGGAAAAGGTTTTGCTTGCAGGTTCGATTGCAGAGCGGTATATCACATCTCCCCGCAACCGGACCTGCAAGAATATCGTATTGAAATTTGCATCCTGTAAACGATCCAGTATATCACACAATTCTTGTTGCTGGGCTTTCCGGGTTGCTTCGTTTGTTGCCGGCCTTTTAGGCCAGTCCAGCCCGTAAACTGTGGTAAGCCAAACTCCACGAATTTCTTTTTTAGGCGCTTCCACAGCACCAGCAAGTTGTATAATCAGGACGAAAAGGAATAAAAAACAATACTTCTTCATGTTACATTTACATTCAATACTGCAAATGTAAAACATTTTGTGTTACCACCACACTGTCTGCCACATGAAGAGCTAACACCGGATTATCCGTAGTAAGAAAATCAGCACCCATTTTAATCATGTCCTTCATGATCGCCACATCATTTACCGTCCATACATTTACTTTCAAGTCCAAATCTTTTGCTTCCTGAAACCATTCCGGATGTTTCTGCATCACACTAAAATTATAATCCAAACCGGACAAACCATAAGATTTCAATCCTTTCGGAGAAATATCGCCACTCAAATAATAAACATCCGCTTCAGGAGCCAGACGGTGTATTTCCTTAACAGCAGTCAGGCTGAATGAAATATATTCCGTACGATCCTGCAGGTTCATCTTTTTAACCATGGCTACCGAAGCTTGTGCCGCCTCAATATCACGTTGGGCATTATAATGTGATTTTAATTCGAATATTAACTTTATATCCTTCAGTTGTTGTGCTTTTTCCAGATATTGCTGAAGAGTAGGTAGCTTTTCACCATTCGTCAATGTCTTATCTTTCAACTGTGCATAAGGAGTCTTCTGAATTTCAAGGCCACCGATTTTATTATCATGGAAAACTACTGCTACATCATCCGAAGTAAGATGAACATCAAACTCAGAGCCATAAGCCTTGATCTCCGCAGCTTTTTCCAATGCACGAATGGAGTTTTGAGCAGAACCATCCGTATCCCAATAGCCGCGATGCGCTATTACACGGGTTTTCGTTACTACCGGGGAGTCATTGTCCTTCCCACAAGAACACAATACCATTACACTGGCAAAAAATACTGCCAGATTTACAATCTGAAATCTTTTCATTGGTCAATTTTTTAATTTATAGTTTTACATTGGTAAGAAATCGTATTAAGGCTGTCAGCGATATTGTTGCACTATTTCCAATGCCTCTTCCGGTAAATCGGTAGTAATGAAATCTGCGCCCATTTCTATCATCTCCTTCATTTGTTCCGGTTTATCTATAGTCCATACATTAACTTTCAACCCTAAATCTTTTGCTTCCTGAAACCATTCCGGATGTTTTTTCATTACATTATAATTATAGTCCAATCCGGCAAAGCCCAATTCTTTCAATTCTTTGGGTGAAAGGTTTCCGTTCAAATAGTAAACATCCGCTTTCGGAGCCAGACGGTGCAACTCCTTTGCAGCTTCCAGGCTAAATGCGATGTACTCGGTACGCCCTTGCAGCTTCATTTTATTGATCATATCTACAACAATAGCCGCAGCCTCACGGTCCCGTTCAGGAGTAGCGTGAGATTTCAATTCAAAAATAAGCTTTATATTCTTTACCTTTCGGGCATTTTCCAGATACTGTTGAAGCGTAGGAAGGGTTTCCCCATTCGGCAATTTCTTATCTTTCAGGTCTGCATAAGGAGTTTGCTGGATAACGATTCCTTCTATTTTATTGTCATGAAAAACCACCGGTACATTGTCGGAGGTCAGATGAACGTCAAACTCTGAGCCGTATGCTTTTATTTCACCGGCCTTTTCAAATGAACGAAGTGAGTTTTGCGCAGAGCCTTCTGTTTTCCAATAGCCGCGATGGGCAATTACACGGGTCTTTTTCTTTGCATCTGCCGGTACGACAACAAACAGGCACAATAAGAGGATTAAAATTCCTTTAACTTGTTTCATGGTTTTATCGATTAAGTAAATTAATTAGATATTATGCTCCTTCCATCATGTTAATCAGAAACATACAATACACTTACACTAAGATTATTTCAAGTCTCAAATATAATCCTTTTTGCCAAAAACGAAGCTATTTACCTAAGCATTTTATTCTTAAAATCTACATGCCAATAAAAACAAGACCTTACAGACACACATTTTTAAACAGCAGGCAGTTGACGGGTGAAGCTCAAACAAATATTTCCCCAGTTATACTCTTTTTTGTAATTTTGCGTTATAGATAAAGTAGCACATATTAAATCCAATCCAAAATGATTGAATATATCAAAGGTGAAATCATAGAACTTGCCCCTGCCCGGATGATTCTGGAATGTGCAGGGATAGGCTATGAATTGAACATATCCCTGAATACATACAGTTTTTACAATGGTAAGCCAACCGGAAAAGTCTACGTATATGAAATAATACGTGAAGACGCCCATCTGCTGTTCGGCTTTGCTGATAAAGCCGAACGGGAAATCTTCCTGCAACTTATTTCCGTATCGGGAGTGGGACCCAATACAGCCCGGATGATACTATCCTCTTTCTCCCCATCCGAACTGGTACGGGTGATAACAGAGAAAAACGAAACAGCTTTGACAGCCGTCAAAGGTATCGGTTTGAAGACTGCCCAGCGTATATTGGTTGACCTGAAAAACAAGGTTAAACCTATAGAAGGCCTTACCGGAACATCCGGTGAACGCCTTGCCGGAAATGGTGCGGTGGCAGAAGAAGCGGTAGCGGCATTGGTTATGTTAGGTTTCCAGAAAGCAGCTTCACAAAAAGCCGTATCCACGATATTGAAAGGTTCGCCTGCGCTTGCCGTCGAGCAAGTGGTAAAGACCGCGCTCCGTATGCTCTAAGGAAAAACATTCCATATCAGGCACTGCCTATACAGTAGTTATAGTCGGAGCCTGATATGGAATCATTTCGTATCGCTTCGTTATCTCTACTTATACCAACTCCTGACATATGAAAAAATATAGATTACGATGCCTGCTTGGCATCCTGACCAGTGCATTTTGCATCCATATACATGCGCAAAACATAAACGGGCAATCCTATCCGTCTATATCATCCGGCTTGTTACATACCATTTCTACAACAAACGATACAATCTCTTACTACAAATTCCTTACGAACCCCGTTATTCAAAAAGCCTCTCAAAAGATAAACGGCAACCTGCTGCAATTCATCCATCCTTATTTCCACCTGAGAAATCAAGAAGAGTTTATGAATGCGGCACTCCCTCCTCTTTTCCCCGGCAACCTGCCGGCACATGCTAATCTTGCCGAACGCATATTCGGTCCGGGAGGCGTCCGTATCAAAGCTCAAGGCTCAGCCGAAATTTCTCTCGGACTAAAGCAAAGCCGGATACAGAACCCTTCCCTACCCGAAAAAGCACGAAACCGTTCCTTTTTCAACTTCGATAAGGATATCCGACTGGATGTCCAAGCCTTTGCCGGCAGTAAAGTGGCTTTTAAAATGAATTACGACACGGATGCCACTTTCGATTTCGACGCTAAAAAAATCAAACTGGCCTATACGGGAGAAGAAGATGAGATTATCAAATCCATAGAAGCAGGAAATGTCAGCATGGTTACCGGAAACTCACTGATTAAAGGCGGAGCGGCCCTATTCGGATTAAAAGCTGATTTACAGTTCGGAAAGCTACGATTAAACACATTGTTCGCCCAACAAAAATCCAAACTCAAAACCATCAACTCAAAAGGCAATATACAGACCCAAACTTTTGAACTGGCAGCAGACCAATATGATGAGAGCCGGCATTTCTTCCTTTCCCATTATTTCCGTGACACCTACGAAACTTCCATCAAGAACCTTCCGGCAATTACTTCCAGCATCAAAATCAATAAAATAGAAGTATGGATTACCAATAAACAAGGGAGCTACGAGCAGGTTCGTAACCTTATTGCTTTCTCCGACCTTGCCGAACACAAACATATCCACAACAAACAAATCGCCCCTACCGGCAACCGGGACAAGCCTTATAACCAAGCAAATACATTATATACCACCTTAACCAGCCAATATCCGGATGCCCGTAATATCGAGCTCGTCAATCAGTTATTCAACGGTTTCCTCGCTAACGGTACAGACTATGAAAAAATAAACAATGCCCGGATGCTCGCCCCTTCAGAATATACGCTTAACTCGCAATTAGGATACATCTCCCTGCAAACCCGGTTGCAAGCAGGCGAAAGTCTGGGAGTAGCCTATAGTTATACCGATTCCGAAGGACAAGTACACCAGGTGGGAGAATTTGCCACAGACCACACCCAATCCTCAACGGCCTGTTTGTATGTAAAATTATTGAAAGGAACTTCCCTATCCCCACAAATGCCCTATTGGAACCTGATGATGAAGAATATTTATTCCTTAGAAGCCCATTCCATCCAAAAGGATAAATTCAACCTGCAAATACTCTACAGAAGCGATACGACCGGAACCTACAGAAATAGTTTGCCGGAAGGAAACAGGGCAAATGAAATATTACTTCGTGTGATGAACCTCGACAATCTGGATAAAAACAATGAACGCCGGCCGGATGGCTTCTTCGATTTTATGGAAGGCTATACAATTCTTTCCGAAAACGGGAAAATCATCTTTCCTTCTGTAGAACCATTCGGAAGCTATCTGCAAAAACAAATAGGAAACCATACCCTATCCGGTAAATATATTTATCAGGAACTATACGATTCCACACTTACTGTGGCAAGGCAAATTGCCGAAAAGAACAAATTCATTCTACGCGGGACTTACAAAGCAGCCAGCGAAAACCAGATATCTTTGGGAGCAAACAATATCCCTCCCGGTTCCGTCCATGTCACAGCAAATGGAAGGACCTTATCCGAAAACACAGACTACATTATCGATTATACCACAGGAACCGTTACCATCCTGAATGAAGAAATCAAAACATCAGGAACCCCGGTCAGCATATCACTCGATAACCAGGCTGACGGATATTCGGAGCGGAAAACAATGATAGGTCTTGACCTCACATACCGGCTGAACAGGCATCTGACATTAGGTGCCACGCTTATGCATCTATCCGAAAGGTCCTCCACAATCAAGACATCCATTGGAAATGAGGGCGTAAATAATACCTTATGGGGATTCAACCTCGCTTATAAAGGAGAAAACCGCTGGCTGACCCGGTTAGCCAACAAAATACCTCTTTTACATTTAACCAACCCCAGCCGCATTTCCTTTAATGCCGAATTTGCCCATCTGATAGCCGGGCATTATCAAAACAAGGAAACCGGCGATTACTCCTATCTGGACGATTTTGAAGCGACCCGCAGCTATATAGACCTGAAAGATCCTTATTTCTGGCAACTATCCAGCGTACCTTATCAGGATACGCGCCAACCACTCTTTCCCGAAGCCAACCTGACCAATGATATTAATTATGGGAAAAACAGGGCTTTGCTGGCATGGTATTCTATCGACGAACTATTCACTCGCGAACATTCCTCCCTCCGACCGAAGCATATCGATAAAGAACAATTATCCAACCACTACATCCGTGCCGTACAAGTAAACGAACTCTTTCCTCAGCGGCAACTTTCCAATAATGAAAACAACACGTTAAAAATACTCAACCTGGCTTATTATCCGGCAGAACGGGGTCCCTATAATCTGGATGCCGATAACATAAATACGGACGGAACACTTCTTTCTCCCGAAAAACGCTTCGGAGGGATTATGCGTAAAATAGAACCATGCGATTTTGAAGTCGCCAATATCGAATACATCGAGTTCTGGCTAATGAACCCCTTTATGCATAATGCAAAGGCCAGAGGAGGCGACCTATACCTTAATCTGGGAGAAATATCGGAAGACATACTGAAAGACGGGAAGAAATTCTTTGAAAACGGCTTGCCTGTCAATGAAGATACTGAACAGACAGAAACCACCGTATGGGGAAAAGTCCCTAAACTCCCGGCAACCCTATATGCCTTCGACAATACCTCAGAAGCAAGAAACCTTCAAGATGCCGGATTAAACGGATTATCATCCGAAGCGGAAGCCACATTCGGAACCTACGCCGAATATCTACGCAAACTCAGGACAAAACTAAGCGCAGAAACATTACAACAAATGGAAAACGACCCTTTCCAGCTCTCCCCGTTCCATGACCCGGCAGGAGATAAATACCACTATTTCAGAGGTTCCGATTACGACAGGAAAAAAGCTAATATCCTGACCCGCTATAAACGATACAACGGTACGGAAGGTAATTCCCGGGAATCCGGCAGCAGCAACGAAAGCTATAACACCTCAGCCAAATCCATTCCGGACATAGAAGACATCAACCAGGATTATACACTGAACGAACACGAGAACTATTTTGAATATAAAATATCCATTCGCCCGGCAGATACGGTTATCGGTACAAACTTTATTTCCGACAAACGGGTATCATCCGTCAAGCTTCCAAACAATACAGAGGAAGAAGTGCGATGGTTCCAATTTAAAATACCGGTCAAACAATACAGCCAAAACATCGGGAACATCCAAGATTTCAAAAGTATCCGTTTCATGCGACTTTACATGACTGGTTTTAGCGAGACAACCATCCTTCGACTTGCAAGCCTTCAACTGGTCAGAGGCGAATGGCGTGTTTATGAACAAAACCTGTCTGATACTCCGGCTGCTTCATCCCCAAAAGCAACAGTAGAAGTTTCCACCGTCAGCTATGAAGAAAACAGCGATAGGAAACCCGTAAATTATGTATTACCACCCGAAGTGGACCGTATAATAGATACGTCACAACCCCAATTAAGGCAGGAAAACGAACAATCCCTTTCCCTGAAAGTTACCAATCTCTATCCGGCAGACGCCTGCGCTGTCTATAAAAATGTATCTTATGATTTACGCAGATATGAACGGCTACAGTTATTTGTCCATGCAGAAAACCTACCCGACGACATCACCAACCTGAATGACAATGAACTTACCTACTTCATTCGTATCGGCTCCGACTACAAAAACAACTATTACGAATATGAAGTGCCTTTAACCCTGACCCCTCACGGACAATACACCTTAACCCAAACAGACCGGGAAGCCGTATGGCAGGCAAACAACAGGCTGGACATCCCACTCAATTCCCTTATCACACTGAAAACCAACCGAAGCAATGCAACCCTTAACCGTTATTCTGAACAAGACCCCAATAACACCCGAAACAAAATCAGCATATCCGGCAACCCCTCCCTATCGGATATACGAACCATTATGCTGGGAATCCGGAACCGCTCTTCCGACAAAAAGGATATTGAAGTATGGTTCGATGAATTAAGGCTTACCGGCTTGGATGATAAAAACGGATGGGCGGCAAATACCCAACTCCATATCGTCCTTTCCGACTTTGCAACGTTCAATATAAGGGGACAAATAGAAACAGCCGGTTTCGGAGCATTAGACCAATCCGTATATGAGCGCCGGATGGAAGACTTCAAGCAGTACCACATAGCCACCTCCATACAGCTTGGCAAATTCTTTCCCGACAAAGTAAAAGCCAGCATCCCACTTTATTATTCCTGTTCCAATGAAACATACACACCAGAATATAACCCGTTCGATCCGGATATACCCTTAAAGAACATACTCGGAAAAACGGTTGCCGAAAGTTCGAAAGATTCCATTTACAACTACGTACAGGAGCGGTTCGTTAGCAAAAGCATTTCACTCAACAATATCCGGATTGGTATAAAGAGCAAAATTCCCAAACCTTACGACCCCGCCAACTTCTCCGTAGGATATACCTATAACGTATCCCGGAGAAAGAACCCGCAAACCGAATATGAGAATACGAAAGATTACCATCTCAATTTTAATTATAACTTTGTGCCCGCTATGAAACCGATCAAGCTCTTGTCTGTCAATCCGCTTCCGTCCATTTATTTCAGGACGGAACTGACGCGTAATTACTATGAACAACAATTACGTGATTTGGAAGGATTAACATCGGGAACAAAAAACGATATCCCGGTTACATTCAGCCAGGATTTCTATTGGGACAGGGCATTCAGACTGAACTGGCAATTATTCAAAGACCTGAATTTCAGTTTCAGCTCGGGAACCAATGCACGCATAGAGGAACCACATATGCAGGTAAACAAACAACTGAATCCGGACCAATACCAGCTCTGGAAAGATTCAGTATTGAGAAGCATAGCAGACCTGGGAACTCCCATACAATACGACCAGCAGATGTCCGTTACTTGGCAGTTGCCCTTCCGGTATTCTGCTGCTACCCGCTGGATACAAACTTCCGTCAACTATCAGGCTACCTATAACTGGTATCGTGGAGCAGATTCCGGACAAGACATCGAATTAGGAAATACAGTCAAAAACCAACGGCAATTCCAACTAAACAGTAGTTTGAATTTTGCCATGTTATATCCTAAAAAAGTACAGGGTATCTGTCGCTTTCTGGCAATGCTCCGCCGCCTGCATGTCCGGTACACCCATACGGCAGGAATGATGCTGACCGGGTTCCGGCCTGAAATAGGAGATATTTTCGGACAGGGACGAACTACCAACGGGCTGGCTCCGGGAATCGGTTTCGCCTTTGGTTCCGTAAACAGAAAATATATCAGGCAATCCCTTGATAAAGGATGGTTGATAGACCAAACGCAAAGCAACCAGACACCTGCCCTGTTAAACAAGGTAAGCCTTCTGGAAATACGTACCGGACTCGAACCCGTCTCCGGTCTGAAAATAGAATTACAAGCACTCCGGAATGATACCCGGAATTGCGACATCTATTATATGTATAAGGATATGCCCGAACAACCGGGAGGAAATTTCTCGATAACAACTGTCGCCCTCGGCAGCGCATTGAGGAAAAGCGGACGTGCAGACAATAACTATACCTCTTCCATATTCAACTGCTTTCTGGAAAACAGGGAAACAATAGCCCGGCGATTGGAACAGAAATATACCGGGCAACTCTATCCGGATAAAGGTTTTATCCACGAACAGCAATTGGGAAAACGCCCGTATCATTCGGGAGCCAACCACGAAAACGGAGTCAATCCGAACTCGGCGGATGTCCTGATACCCGCATTTCTCGCGGCTTATACAGGACAAAACCCGGATAAGATAAAAACCTCCCCTTTTCCATCCGTATTCCGTATGTTGCCGAACTGGCGCATCACGTATAATGGCCTGTCGCGTATTCCGGCTGTCCGGAAATATATCCGGAGCATCACGCTGAACCATCAATACCGGTGTACCTATTCGGTGGGCGCTTATTCGTCTTTCCCCGACTGGCTGGGCAGTGGCGAAGAAGAACTGGGATATATCCAATCCCTTTCGAATGGAAAACCCGTACCCTCTTCTCCTTATGATATTCCTTCGGTCAGCATCACGGAAAGTTTCAGTCCGTTATTGGGTATCGATATATCCTTACTCAATCATCTTACATTCCGTTCGGACTATACGACTACACGTAATCTGAGCTTAAATATCACCTCCTGCCTGTTGGTGGAATCTTTCAGCCAGAAGATAACTATCGGTTTAGGGTATAAGCTGACGGAATTCAACAGAATCCTAAGAATAAAGAGCACCCGCAATTTCAGTAACGACCTGATAGCACGGATGGATTTTTCTTTCCAACGGGTACAATCGCTAATACGGAGGATACAGCAGAATATATCACAAGCCGTCGGCGGCAGTGCAATAACATCAGCCCGGCTGTCTGTGGATTACGGACTAAGCCGTTCATTAACAGTGCGGGCTTTTTATGATTTACAAATAAATAAATTGCTTGTCACCAGCGGCGCCTATCCAACAAGCGACTCCAATTACGGAATCAGCCTGAGGTTCTCGCTGGCACAATAAACAAAGAATATGCAAGGAGCTAAAAATCTGACAGAGGGGCCGATTAAACGGCAATTATTCAATCTGGCTTTACCCATTATGGGTACTTCGTTTATCCAGATGGCATACAGTATTACGGATATGGCATGGGTAGGACGCCTCGGCAGTGAAGCAGTCGCCGCTATCGGTGCAGTCGGTATCCTGACCTGGATGACCAACTCCATTGCCTTATTGAACAAGGTGGGTTCGGAAGTTAGCGTCGGGCAAAGCATCGGGGCACGGAATGAAGAGAATGCCCGCAACTATGCCTCACATAACCTGACCATCGCCCTTATCCTGTCGCTATGCTGGGGACTTGTCCTGTTTATTTTTGCCCATCCGATTATCGATATATATAAGCTGGAAGCGCCTATTGCCGAAAATGCAGTCAACTACCTGCGGATTATTGCGACTGCTTTTCCATTCGTTTTCCTGACAACGGCTTTCACCGGTATCCACAATGCGGCAGGTCAGAGCAAGATACCGTTCTATATCAACGGATGCGGGCTTGCCATGAATATGATACTCGACCCGCTTTTTATCCTCGTTCTGGATATGGGAACCAACGGGGCGGCATGGGCAACCTGGTTGTCGGAAGGAACTGTATGCGCCCTGTTTGTTTACCAGCTAAAAAAGCGGCATCCCCTGTTCGGCGGTTTCCGTTTCTTTGTCCCATTGAAAAGCACGCCGAGCAAACATATTTTCAGGTTGGGGCTTCCGGTAGCCATGCTGAATACGCTGTTTGCCATTATCAATGTATTAATGGCTCGTACGGCATCCACCTATGGCGGTCATATCGGGTTAATGACGTTGACTGCCGGAGGGCAAATCGAAGCGATAGCCTGGAATACCTCCCAGGGATTCAGTACCGCACTGAGTGCCTTTGTAGCCCAGAACTACGCGGCAAAGCAAAAAGAAAGGGTTTTAGGCGCCTATCATACCACGCTGAAAATGACTTCTATTTTCGGTATACTCTGTACGCTGCTGTTCGTTTTCTTCGGTAGCGAAGTCTTTTCACTGATTGTACCGGAACAGGCGGCCTACGAAGCCGGAGGCATATTCCTGCGTATCGACGGTTATTCGATGATGTTTATGATGTTGGAGATAACCATGCAAGGGTTGTTTTACGGAACAGGACGTACCATCCCGCCTGCTATCATCAGTATTACATTCAATAGCCTGCGCATTCCGATGGCAATAGGGCTGACGGCTTTAGGTTTGGGGGTTGCAGGTGTTTGGTGGGCAATCAGTATATCCAGTATCCTAAAAGGGATTGTGGCATTCCTCTGGTTCCGCATTTTACAAAAGAAAATATTGTGACACTATCAAACTATTCGCTAATTTTGCCGTTCAATAACAATAGTACAGTAAAAGCATTTACTTTATGAATAATTCATTAAAGCCGGAAACCCTCTGCGTACAAGGGGGCTGGCAACCGAAAAAAGGCGAACCCCGCGTTTTGCCTATCTATCAAAGTACAACCTTCAAGTATGAAACCAGCGAACAGATGGCACGCTTGTTCGATTTGGAAGAGAGCGGTTACTTCTACACCCGTCTTCAGAATCCGACCAACGATGCCGTTGCTTCCAAAATAGCGGCTCTCGAAGGTGGCGTAGGTGCTATGCTTACCGCTTCCGGACAAGCTGCCAACTTCTATGCCGTATTCAATATCTGCGAGGCAGGCGACCATATGGTGTGCTCATCCACTATCTACGGAGGAACATTCAATCTGTTTAGCGTAACGCTGAAAAAGCTGGGCATCGAAGTTACTTTCGTCGATGCGGATGCTTCCGAAGAAGAAATCTCGGCAGCTTTCCGTCCGAATACCAAGGCGTTGTTCGGAGAAACCCTGTCTAATCCGAGTATGAATGTACTGGATATCGAGAAGTTCGCACGCATCGCCCACAAACACGGTGTTCCTTTAATTGTGGACAACACGTTTGCCACTCCTATCAACTGCCGCCCGTTCGAATGGGGTGCAGATATCGTGACCCACTCCACTACCAAATATATGGACGGACATGCTACAGCTGTGGGTGGTGCCATTGTAGACAGTGGCAATTTCGACTGGAATGCCCATGCAGACAAATTCCCGGGGCTGACCGAACCGGATGAATCGTATCATGGCTTGACTTATACAAAGGCATTCGGTAAAATGGCCTATATGACCAAAGCTACCGCCCAATTAATGCGAGACTTAGGCTCTATCCAGTCGCCAATGAATTCCTTCTTGTTGAATCTGGGACTGGAAACATTGCATCTGCGTATGCCTCAGCACTGTAAAAATGCACAGCAGGTGGCAGAATGGCTGGAAGCCAACGAGCAGGTGGCATGGGTTAACTTCCCTGGCTTAAAGAGCAATAAGTATTACGAACTGGCTAAGAAGTATATGCCTAACGGTACTTGCGGCGTAATTGCATTCGGTTTGAAAGGTTCACGCGAAGATGCCATCCGTTTCATGGACAACCTGAAGATGATTTGTATCGTTACCCACGTTGCCGATGCGCGCACTTGTGTATTGCACCCGGCAAGCCATACGCATCGCCAGCTTACCGATGAACAATTGATCGAAGCCGGGGTTGCTCCTGATTTAATCCGTCTGTCTGTAGGTATCGAAAATGCAGGTGATATTATTGCGGATATTGAACAGGCATTGAAATAATACTGTAGACCAAAACTCTGATAATTCAGAGAGAGAAGATAAACCAAGCCGCAAAAGCGGTTAAAATGAGATATAGCCTAAAGTTTTTTATGACTTTAGGCTATTTTTTGCCCTTCACTGTATTACACACATAAGGAAAAACATAGGATACCACTCTAAAAGGAAGACTTTTCCTGTATATTTTGTAATAAATTACCCAATAATCTATAGCGAGTCCATCAAAGACTACGTTAATATTTAGCAAATATATAAAGATATTACTACATATTAATACCATAACCCTTTGATTATTAAGGCTTATTGCTTATAGAAAACCCTCGAAATCGTGAGGATATATGAATCTCAACAACTTTCACGGCATGAATTTTCTTAAGATTCCCTAATTTTTAACGTAGTCTTTGATGGACTCGGAATTATATCTTTTTGAATGAAAAAGAATCAGACACCACAAAGAACCAGGTTTACGGATGATACGGATTAGGCGGATATAAACGGATTACTGGTTCTTCGATACATTTAAGGAATAGGGTAATAACAAACATAAACAATTAAATATCTATGATGATGAAAACAGAACTACAAGGTCTATGTCCCTCTATCAGACCGGTACAAGCACTCGTGGCAAGTATATATTTACTTGCCACCGTGCTGTTTGCTTCCTGTACAACAGAAGCAGACAAGACAGACCGTACATCCACAGATGGAGCTGGCAGTGAAAACAAACGCGAGGTACTTCTTTCTTTTAAGAACAAGCTCACAGTGAGAACAACCAAGGCAGAGACAAAGGCGGATGCTCCCATTGCCACCGAAGCAGAAAACGAAATTGCTACACTCGATGTGTATGTATTCGGAGCGAAAGCAGAAGGTGATGTGTATACTTTCCGCGAACGGTTCTCCTATCGACAAGACGGTTCGGCACTTCCGGCAGGAGCAAAAGAACTTAACCTTACACCGGGTGCGGATAATGCTACTACTACAGCACTCTTAGAACTGCAAAAAGGGGTATTCGTTCACCTTTATTGTATTGCCAATCAAACAGATTTAATTAATCCGGTCGATGGAAATCCGGTAGCAGATACCGATTTCACTCCACTTATTTATGATATAGAAACAGGACTCCTGACAGACGGTATACCTACTGAGCTACAGTTTCAGAAATACCATTCCTCATTGCTAACGAATGCCTCTCCGGCATTAGCCTTACCCCTCCCGATGACAGACGCACAAACTACACCTATTGATTTGACAGACTTCGGTTCCTCAGCACGTGTACAGGTAGGCTTCAAACTAACCCGTACAATGGCACGCTTCGATGTAAGCAATATAGAAGCTGACTCTAAATTCCATCTGGAGTCTATCTCGATGGGAAATGGACGGAGGGGAACTACTTTCTTCCCTGCTAAGGTATATGGCGCTACCCCTGCTGTAGACGGGGAGCTAATTACTTACCCGGCAAGTGCTTTTGAAGGAAATAAGGCAAATATGGGCTTGCAGGTATCGGCTTTCTACAGTTATCCCTGTTTGTTGGAAGATGAGGGCTACCTGATTCTGAACGGTACCTACCAAGTAAACCTAACGGAGAAGAAAGAAGTAACTTATAAGGTTCCTTTCAAGCAACAAACCGCTGATGGAGGCTCGGTTGGACTCGAAATCAACCCCAACCACCGGTATACCATCGGTATCACTAAAGCGGACGAATACAGCCTGAACTTCACACTTGATGTAGCCGAATGGGATGAAGGCGGCAGCATAGACGAGTACGACCCGAATGCAGGCACTGACGGTTCAGGTACTACTATTGCTATTCCTGATGCTCTGATAGATAAGATAAGTTATGATGCCACCACCCGTATTGTAACAATGAGAACCTTGAATGCCGGTGATGGCTTTACGGTGGAAGTTGGAACCGGTAGTGAACCCAAGCTGCAAAAAACCTATTCCGGCAGTGTTGCCGCCCAACAATACGACTGGCTGGAAATAAGCGCAGCGACCCCTGTTACCAAAGCTGCCGTTTCAGGTTATCAATATGCAGTATCCGTTAAAGCCGGTTACGATAAGGATGATTATCCGAAAGCCGTCCTTCGCTTTACTAATGGGATGGACGGGAATGAAAATATTGTGATAGTGGAAGCCGCCCCGGGAGAACCTTTTCTGACTTCTCCGGCTACCGTAACGCTTCATACCGAAGCAAACAATAAGATACCGACCCTGGTAATAACTGGAAAAAGCATCGGCGGTTCCACTATAGAAGGTCCCGAGTGGCTGACTTATAAAACAACAAGCTCAGATAAAATAAATTTCTCTTATGTCATCGAACTGAATCCTTCTAAAGCGAACTTCCCTGATGCATTACCTTCTGCACAGACCATCACGATTAAGAACAAGGCAGATGCAAACAAGACTTCCGAAGTAACGGTTAGCTTTACCGAGGCGGATGCATGGTTGGTGGAAGACCTTGCAAATTTTGATGAAAAGACATCGGACGGATACCGTGTGAAAACAATAGGAAAAACGATGACAGTATCCTTCTACGGGATGTTTGTAGCCCCTGAATTATCAGCATCTTACGATGGCACTTATTGTTCCTCAAAGAACGGTGGTGATACCTGGCTAAACAGTTCCAAACTGTTAAAAACAGAGGTTGTTAACAACCGCCGCAAATACACTTACAACATAGAAGTGGTTGGTTCAAGTGGAACGGATGCCGCTTACCAGCTTCACAAGGCAGTAATGAATATCAAACAGAATAGCACAACTGTTAAATCTTATACAATCTGGCGTGGTGCTTCTTATGTGGGTTATCCGATGGGGAGCGCCAGTGCTTCTCCTTATTATACCGCTATCAGGAAAGGTGCTTATTATTGGGCTCCCGTTAATTGCGGTGCTACCCGTGTGGCTCAGGCTGGTGATGGAAACAGTCCCGGGAAAGTAGAAGGAACCGGAAATATCTACCAGTGGGGGCGTCAGGATGCCACGAATCATGGTGGTTCTACAGCTTCCGGTCCTATAGGTAATTCCAGACCTAATGATAATACATTTTATACAGCGCCCAACGAACCTTGGGACTGGTTAAACATTCAAAATAACACTTTGTGGAACGGTAGTAGTAAAGGGACAAACGACCCTTGTCCTCCGGGATACCGTGTGCCTACTATCGATGAATTAAAATCTATCGGGAAAGCAACCACTTGGGATGGCAGCGGTGGTTTATTTAACGTAGATGGAGATAGTGGCTACCCCCAGATCGTTTTGCCTGCTGCGGGCTATCGGCGCCACGATGTCAGTTCGTCCAACTTTCAGGGTTCCAACGGCTACTACTGGTCGTCGTCGATTCTGTTGGATGGTATGGGCGCCAGCCACATGTACTTCAATAGTGCTACGTTGAACGAGTCCATAAACTTCAGGGCGCTCGGCTTCTCCGTTCGGTGTATCCAAGAAGATTAAAGGCCGGCGAATTAGCTAAGGCTGATCTTCGATTGCCGACTGCATTCGATTCATCTGATTCATTATTTATACATAACCCGCCTGCTGCCCCATCAAACATCGGCAGCAGGCACAAATAAACATCATTATTATGTCAGACTTACTTTTATATGCGGACTTGTACTAAGGGAACTGCTTCAGCGCCTCGTCTGAAGGTGTTTCAGACGAGGCGCTGAAGCAGTGTCAGACGGGGCACTGAAACACCGTCAGATTATACACTGAAGCCGTGTCAGATTAGGCTCTGACACGGCTCCCTTATATATAGTCGCTTGCTCTATATTCCTTTCACCGGATTATTTCCCGATTTCGGATAAAATACTATATCGTTGGGCAGAATCGGTGCAAATGGCAAAAAGAAAAAACATCTTTGCTTTCTCTTTTCACCAGCATTATTTTTGTACTTTTGCCGCATATAACAAAGCTCAAATGGATATAAATCAGAATTATACAGAAGCAGTAAAGACTATAAAAGAAGCTATCCTACGCAGTCAGTATCGTGCTGTTGCATCAGTGAATAAGGAACAGCTATCCCTTTATTACGGCATTGGACGTTACGTGTCAGAAAACTCCCGTACTGGCTTTTGGGGGAAAGGTGCAATTGAACAGATATCTTCTCTGCTGCAAAAAGAATTGCCGGGACTAAGAGGATTTTCAGCTTCAAATATAAAAAATATGCGGATTTTCTATGAAGAATGGGAGTCCGTTTTAAATCGCCAGCCAATGGCTGACGATTTGGTATTAGACGAAAAATTACTGTTGAGCGTAATTCGCCAGCCAGTAGCTGACGAATTTAATTGGACTGATTTCCTTTCAATCGGCTTTAGTCATCATACTGAAATCATATCCAAAGCTAAGACTTTGGAAGCAAGGTTATTTTATATACATGAGTGTGCCACTCGCTATTGGAGTAAATATATTTTAAGGGATTACTTAAAAGCAGACCTTTACAGCCATCGGGGGACTTTACCTAACAATTTCACACAAACATTGCCCGATACTAAGCAAGCACTTAAAGCTGTTTGTTCCTTCAAAGATGAATACTTACTTGATTTCATCAATGTAGAGGAATTAAATGAGCAAGAGGAGGATTTAGACGAAAAGATAGTAGAAAAGGCGATTGTGGCTAACGTGAAAAAATTCATCATGACTTTTGGGCAAGATTTCAGTTTTATAGGCAATCAATATCGCATGGAGGTTGCAGGAGAAGAAATGTTCATTGATTTGCTCTTTTTCAATCGGGAGCTTAATTCCCTGGTTGCGGTCGAGCTGAAATCTGGAAAATTCCGTACATCTTATTTGGGGCAATTGAATACTTATCTATCCGCCTTAGATACATATATCAGAAAGCCGCACGAAAATCCCTCTATCGGAATAATCCTTTGTAGGGAAATGAATCAAACCTTTGTAGAATTTGCAGTTCGTGATTATAACAAGCCGATGGGAGTTGCTACTTACCATGCATCCAAAGATATGCCGGAACGACTTCGTAATGCTCTGCCGGACATTGAGGAACTGAAAAAGCTATTGTAAAGAACGTTGATTTTGGGAGTTCAGACGTTTGTATCTTGTTTATCCTCAGCCAAAAGAGGAAGTCTCAAGTTCTGTTATGTAAAGAAGCCGTGTCAGATTAGGCTCTGACACGGCTTCCTTATATATAGTCGCTCGCCCTATATTCCTTTCACCGGATTATTTCCCGATTTCGGATAAATAGCGTTCAGCTTCGATAGCTGCTTTGCATCCGCTACCGGCAGCAGTAATTGCCTGGCGGTAATGCGGGTCTGCTACGTCTCCGGCAGCAAACACGCCCGGCACCCGGGTTTTCGGAGTTCCCGGAACTGTATTGATATAACCTACTTCATCCGTATCCACCCACGGCTTGAAGATATCCGAGTTCGGTTTATGACCGATGGCAAGGAAGAAACCGTCGATGGCAATATCCACTTTTTCTTCATCCGGTTCGCCCATACGTTTTACCAGATGGGCACCTTCTACGCCGTCTTCACCAAACAAGCCCAGTGTGTTATGTTCGAACAATACAGTGATGTTCGGAGCCTTCATCACCCGGTCTTGCATTACTTTCGATGCACGCAGGAATGGTTTACGGACAATCAGGTATACCTGTTTGGCAAGGCTGGACAAATAAAGGGCCTCTTCGCAAGCAGTATCCCCGCCCCCTACTACAGCTACAGTTTTCTTGCGATAGAAGAAACCGTCGCAGGTTGCACAGGCTGAAACACCCATGCCGGCATATTTCTGTTCGTCGGGTAATCCTAAATATTTAGCGGTGGCCCCGGTTGCGATAATCAGGGTTTCCGTTTCGATAACCTTTTCACCGTCTATGGTCACTTTATAGGGAGCAGCCGATAAATCCGCACTTGTGGCAATGCCGATACGCATATCCGCACCGAAACGGGCTGCCTGTTTTTTCAAATCTTCCATCAACTCCGGACCTGTGATACCTTCCGGATAGCCCGGGAAGTTTTCCACTTCCGTAGTGGTGGTCAACTGTCCGCCCGGTTGTATCCCTTCGTAAAGGACAGGAGACAAATTTGCACGGGATGCGTAAATGGCAGCCGTATATCCGGCAGGACCGGAACCAATAATCAGGCAACGAACTTTTTCGTTTGTAGAGTCACTCATAGTTTTTAAAATTGATAGTTGATAATGAATACTGTTAAGATTACCTCAAGTCTATGACTTCGGCATGCGGGTACTCTTTTTCGTTAAAAACAAAGAAACTGTCGGGTTGGTTTACCCCGGTTTTCATTTTGCCGATACGTATTGTATTGCTGATGCCGTTTTTAGCTGTAATAGAGATGGATACCGGAAGGTTGGAAAACTTGTCCACCTGCAAATCGATTTTGACAATCGTGCCTTTCTTTTTCGGAGTCAGCTCTATGTCGTGTGCCGTCTTTCCGTTGAAAGCCGTGCTGCTACCCATATATTTCGCATTGAAACCTTCTTTATAGGAACGCAACAGCAAGGTGGGATTTGTCATTTGTAGCTCCTCTCCCGTAGGGGTGGATACATTTACTTCTTCAGTCTGTTCCAGATAGGTCCATTGGGTTGTTCCATCGAACCAAGTCACCATATCCGGAGTTTTCAGCACGAATTTATCTCCTTTAATATCTATGGTACCGTCAAAACTTTCGGATACGTTATCCATATCCGAACTTGCCTGCATGGTAAAGCCGGCCGACAGTCCGTTGGACTTTTCATAAATGGAAGCGGCTTTATCGAGTATGGATGCCACATTCTGTGCGCCTGCTTCCGAAAAGAGGCAGAACAGGGAAATGAACAGGTATATTACTTTCTTCATAAGATGAAAATTCAATAAACATTATACATAAAAGGCTTACTTGAGGGAGTTCAGTAATTGTTCCAGGTTGTACTCGTCCTGAATCAATACCTGGCGTGCCTTACTTCCTTCAAACGGCCCTACGATACCGGCAGCCTCCAACTGGTCCATCAGACGACCCGCACGGTTATATCCGATAGCAAACTTACGCTGGATTAAGGAGGTAGAACCTTGCTGCTGGATGACTATCAGACGTGCTGCCTCATCAAACAAGGGGTCGCGGTCGGACAAATCAACAGCGCCCGGAGCCTTGTCGTCGCCTCCTTCACCCACATATTCGGGCAGCATGAAGGCGGTAGGATAGCCGGGCTGTTCGGATATGTAATTTACGATTTGTTCCACTTCCGGAGTATCGACAAACGCACATTGCACACGGTTGGTTTCGCCGCCTTGCGAGAAGAGCAAGTCGCCACGGCCTATCAACTGGTTGGCACCCGGTGCATCCAAAATGGTTCGGGAGTCTACCATCTGCATCACACGGAACGCCATACGCGCCGGGAAGTTCGCCTTGATAATACCGGTAATGATATTGGTAGACGGACGCTGTGTCGCGATAATCATATGGATACCTACGGCACGCGCTTTCTGGGCAATACGGGCGATAGGGGTTTCGATTTCTTTTCCGGCCTGCATAATCAAATCGCCGAACTCGTCGATAATCACCACGATAAACGGCATGAACTTATGCCCTTTCTCGGGATTCAGATGGCGGGAGATGAATTTAGCGTTGTATTCCTTTATATTACGGACATGGGCTTTCATCAGTAACTCATACCGGTCGTCCATTTCCTTACAGATGGAGTTTAAGGTCATAATTACCTTCGTACAGTCGGTAATCACGGCTTTGTCCGCATCCGGCAGCTTGGCAAGATAATGGCGTTCCAGTTCCGAATAGATGCCGAACTCAACCATCTTCGGGTCTACCAGCACGAATTTCAACTCCGATGGATGTTTACGATATAATAAGGATGTAATCACGGCATTCAGACCGACGGACTTACCTTGTCCGGTAGCACCAGCCACCAACAGGTGAGGCATCTTGCAGAGGTCGAACATGAAAATCTCATTCGTAATGGTTTTACCCAGCACAACAGGCAAATCGTATTTTGATTCCTGGAATTTGCGGGAAGCGATCACCGACTGCATGGATACAATCTGCGGGTCTTTATTCGGCACTTCGATACCGATGGTACCCTTACCCGGCATCGGGGCGATGATACGGATACCCAAAGCCGAAAGGTTCAGGGCGATGTCGTCTTCCAGATTCTTGATTTTGGAGATACGGACACCTGTATCGGGAATCACTTCATAAAGGGTAATGGTCGGTCCAACCGTTGCCTTGATGGAAGAGATGCTGATACCGAAACTTTCCAGCGTTTGCTTGATACGTTTCTGGTTAGCCATCTGTTCTTCCATATCGACCTGGTGGTCGCTGACATCATATTTCTTTAGTAATTCGATTGTCGGGTTGCGGAAAGACGAGAGGTCCAGTTTCGGGTCGTAATCTCCCTGCACCGAAGCATCGTAGGCTTCATCATCGCCGGAAGCGACTTCCACCGTGAATTGGGGGTCGGCTTCGTTTTCGCTTGCATCTAAAGAAGTGTCGGGGTCATTGGAGTTATTGTATGTTTCTTCTTCTTCCGGGACGGTTACCACAAAACCGTCTTCTTCCACTTCGGCTCTATAAGCGGATGTTTGCTGTTTGACGGGATTCTCCTTCCGGGCTTCCCGGATTTCTTTCTCTGTGTCGAATACAAAATCATCCATTTCCGGCTGTTCGTCCGGTTGTTCTGTCAACGAGGGGCTGACGGGTGTATCGTCTTCCTCATCTATTGCCGATTCCTTTTTCAGGCGTTTCTTCAACCAGCCGAAAGAAAAGAAACTCTGAAGAAGAGGGATCGTCCGTTTACTGGTAAATATGGCGATAATCAGGAATATGCCCAGCAAAAACAACAGGGTGCCGGGTATACCTATATTATTCATCATCACTTCCGACAAATAGTAACCGTGTTGTCCTCCTAAATAAATAAAGGTATCTTCATATCCTTCGATAAAGATAAAAGCAAAGAACAGGGACCCCCAGACAAGCATGGCTGCACAAAACAGGAAACGCTTCAATATAGAGGCCTTGCTCAGGTTCATCAGCTTGGCTCCCACGGTCCCTAAAAACAATAATATAAGGAAGGATGAAATACCGAACCAGCGGTTCATCAATAAATCGGCAAGGAACGCACCTCTTACTCCGGTCCAGTTGTCCACAGCCCCACGGTTTGTTACCAAATCACCCAGAGGGACATTCTCTATCTTACTCTGGTCCGCTGCACCTGTAAAAAAGAAGGATATAAGGGCAAGCCCCACATATATTGTAATAATGGAAATAACTAATCCTGTAATAAAACGAGTCCGCTCACTCTTAAAAAAGATTTTGATCCGGCTCCACTTACTCTCCCCGTTATTGCTATTTTGCTTTGTAGTCGTTTTCTTAGCCATACTGATATATTTACAACCCGCAAATGTACACAGAATATTTTAATTTGCAGTCTTACGAATTTAGGTTCTCTGTTTTAAATTCGGATACGCTTTTATTCAATGCATGGAAACCTCCGGATAGACTTATCAGAATGTGAAATAGTGTATCCGGACTATTCTTGCAACAATCCCACCCAAGCCTTACAATTCATAAGCAACATGATAGATTTAACATGTTTTTTGTATCAAAATCATAGTTAAACAGAGTTAAGGTTGGATTTTTTCATAGAAACACCGACTTTGTATTACAAAAGTTTTCATATATTTGTATGCGAAAAAGAAAAGGAACAATAACCATTAATGAATATGCGAACCCAAAAACAATGGACCAATCCAAAAGGACTTTTCAAGGACACTTTGATTCCCCTATCCGGAATCAACATCTCACAGTAATTTAAAGGAACTATATGTTTAACCCCTTATTTATAAAGATTTACTTAACTCTTAGAAAAAACTGATTTTCAACAAAAGATAGTATTAAGAACAAAAGTACTTTAATCATTGTTTTAGTTTTAGTTTTTTATTCTCAAAACAGACACCCAGACTTCAAAAGTGTCAAATTAATATTAACAACAAAATCATTTAGTTAGATTATGAAACGATTATTGACTAGTTTAAGCGTAGTTTTTATGATGTGTTTAGTTCTCGTGGCTTGTAAAAAAGACGACAACAATTCATATCCGGCAACTATCGAAAGCAGTGTATGGAGCGGAGGCAATAGCTCTACAGGTTATAATTGCGATGTTGTATTTACCGTAAGCGGTAGCGTTGGCAATTATTGTGATATCACAATTTCAAGTCCAGGACAAGATGACATACTTACCGGACAGGGACATTTTACCTATGATGCTTCAGCAGGAAGAATCGATGTAGAATTTGAAAAATCTTTAGATGGAGGTCCAATCAGTGCAACTTTACAATTTAATGAAGCAGGTGATATTTTAACTGTATCTGTAATTGGTACGATAGAATATCCTAAATATGACGTGACTAAAACCAATTTCCCCGCAAGTGTTGCCGGAAAATGGGCAGGAACAGGTGACAAAGATGGTAAAACTGCTACAATGACTGCTAATATTGATGCAAAAGCCATCGATGGTGGTCAGGTTTGTACTATCATAACACAGGTTGACGGTGTTCAGGCAAAAACAATGGCAGGAACTTGCAGCTACACTAAAGATACAGGTACAGTTGAATTCAAGGTTGCAGTTGAAGGTGCAGAAGCTCAAACTTATGTATTCAAACTATCACCTGATGGTAAAATGAAAGGTGAAATTGATGAATTCACATACACCTTGGCTAAAGGAAAATAAAACACTCTTTTCACATGAGAGTCGATTAAATTAATTATTCAGCAGGCGGGTAACCCGAAAAGGTTACCCGCCTTTTTTGTCTATATACCTCAAAAGTCACAGTATAACAAGAAAAACATATTCCCATTTTTCAACAAATAATATTCCGATATACCTCAAACATTCCCATTTCATCAAAAAAAAGTCCCAACAAAAGCCAGTACAAGAGATTTAACACCCTTTTATGAAATTTCCACCTATGTTTGCAGCAAAACTTTTAATTTCTTATTGTCACTCAGGTAATGAAAATAAAAGCACAAAACCTAGTAACACTAACAAACTAAAATATACAATTCAAATTATTAACAAACTAATTATTATTAAATTATGAAACAGATGATGACAAAATTGGGGGTTATCCTTATGGTATGCCTTGCTTGCGTTTCTTGTAAAAAAGATGATCCGACAACGTATCCGGCAACTCTTGATGGTGTATGGACCGGTGGCAATGGCTCCACAGGTTATACATGCGATGTTATTTTTTCAAGTAGCGCAAGCAGTGGTCAAATTTGTACCATCACAATTGCCGCTCCCGGTGAAAAAGAAAGTGGCTCATATGACGGACGGTATGTATATGATCAGACGACAGGTACAGCAACCGTAACTTTTGAAACAACAGACGGAGGACCGTCTAAAGCAACTTTACAATCTAACGGAGGCGACCAGTTAGCTGTCAACTTTACAAGCACAGTTGAGTTAGGAACTTATACGGTAACAAAAACAACTTTTCCTAATTCCATTGCCGGTACCTGGGTGAATAAAGAAACAATAGCAGGTGGAATATCTGTAAATATCGTATTATACCCTTATGCTATTAATGGCGGTTTACCCGGAACGTTAAATGTAACATCTGCTGCAGGAGATATTCTCAAGGATCAGGCGATAACCTATACTTATGATGCCAAGAAAGGTACAGGTGAATTTTCTTTTGATATGTTAGGCGCTCAAAAAGGCACATTTACGTATAACCAAAAAGACGGAACCCTTAATTGCAAACAAGCACTTATGGGAGATAATGCCATCGCATTAATTCGTAAATAAAAGACAACACGCTCCTTAAACAGGACACAAACAACCAAAAAGAGATTGCTGGAAACGGTAATCTCTTTTTGGTTTACCCCTCCCCCTTTCAACTTTTATAAGGACATTTACCTGCTCGTTCCAAATATAATTCTTACTTTTGCAAGGATAATTTATAAGGTCCTATATAGCAATGAGCATTGAAAAAAAGAATAGTCCGATATATGAACATAATACGCTGGAATTCGTAACGGTAGCATTGGAATTCTGTACATTCGCCGAGAGTGCAGGACAATCCGGCTGGTTGGATTTCGCAGACAAAGCTGTGAAGCTATTACCCTTGTTATACCTGAAAGCTAATTTACTTCCGCCTGTAGAAGAAAATGAAGACATCGAACCGGAACAAACCGTTACGGAAGATATGTATGAAAGTGTCCGTACCCGGATCGCCTCTCTTTTGGGAGACAAAGATTCCTATCTGGAAACATTCCATGCGGATATGCAATACAGCGATACTCCTATCGCTGCTTTTATTTCTGAAAATCTGGCAGACATATATCAGGATATGGGCAATTTTATTTCCTTATTCCGTCAGGGGAACGAGGAAGTTATGCTTGAAGCGATTGCCATATGCCGGACTAATTTCCGTGAATTCTGGGGACAACAATTATTAAACGCACTTAAAGCTCTTCATTTCATACGTTACAACGAAGAAGATGATTTAGAAACGAACGAAGAAAAATGATACAGCAATATACACATTCCATAAGCAAAGAAGAAATATCAAAATTATCCATAGAAGAATATACCGGAAGGATTATCGTCATCGACACCGAAGCGGATGCCCGGAAAGCGGTATGCTATCTGTCGCAATTTACAGAAGTCGGTTTCGATACGGAAACACGTCCCAGTTTCAAGAAAGGACAACGGTTCAAGATTTCTCTTATACAAATCTCAACCGATGAAGCCTGTTTCCTGTTCCGGGTAAACCGCATAGGCATTCCTGAAGCTTTGGAGGAATTTCTGGCGAACACGGATATAAAAAAAATAGGCCTCTCCTTACGGGACGACTTCGGCGCAATGAGAAAACGTACGGACATACAGCCGGAGAACTTCCTCGACCTTCAGAATTATGTAGGCCAGTTCGGGATTGAAGATGCAAGCCTTCAAAAGATTTATGCAATCCTCTTCAACAAAAAAATCTCGAAAGGACAGCGCCTCACAAACTGGGAAGCAGATGTATTAACAGATGCACAAAAAAAATATGCGGCATTGGATGCATGGGCATGTCTTAGAATATATAATCAATTGAAACAAGTATAAATGAGCTATTGTAAAGTATTCCTTAAACCGAAAAAGGAAGAATCGTTATTGAGATTCCATCCCTGGGTCTTTTCCGGGGCTATCCAATCCATTGAAGGAAAACCAGAAGAAGGAGACCTGGTGGAAATATACGGAGCCAATCAACGTTTTCTGGGTATCGGACACTATCAGATCGGTAGTATTGCAGTACGTATTTTATCGTTCAAGCCAGTGGTTATCGACAATAAATTCTGGGAAGAACGGATTCGTATTGCTTATACACTTCGGCAAACCTTACAATTAGCGGGTGTAGACAATAATAACACCTATCGCCTGGTGCATGGCGAAGGAGACAACCTTCCCGGGTTAGTTATCGATATGTATGCTCATACAGCCGTTATGCAAGCCCATTCCGTAGGTATGCATTTCGCCCGCCACCAGATAGCGGAAGCGCTAAAAGTGGTACTGGGAGATTCTTTACAGAATATCTATTATAAATCGGAAGCGACGCTGCCCTACAAAGCCAACCTGGGCAGTGAAGACGGCTACCTGTACGGAGGTGATGTTGAAGACATCGCAATCGAGAAAGGGTTGAAATTCTGTGTGGACTGGCAAAAAGGACAGAAAACCGGTTTCTTCGTTGACCAACGCGAGAACCGTGCCTTGCTGGAACATTACTCCAAAGACCGTTCCGTCCTGAATATGTTTTGTTATACCGGAGGCTTTTCTTTCTATGCAATGCGCGGAGGTGCAAAAATTGTACACTCGGTAGACAGCTCGGCCAAAGCTATCTCTTTGACAAATAAAAACGTAGAATTGAACTTCCCCGGAGATTCCCGCCACCAGGCATTTGCGGAAGATGCATTCAAATATCTTGAAAAGATGGGAGATAATTACGATCTTATCATATTGGACCCTCCTGCCTTTGCCAAACATAAGAATGTACTTCGCAATGCATTGCAGGGATATCGCAAACTGAATGCCATCGCTTTCGAAAAAATCAAACCGGGCGGCATCCTTTTCACATTCTCCTGTTCACAAGTTGTAAGCAAAGAAAACTTCCGCCTTGCCGTGTTTAGTGCTGCCGCACAATCAGGGCGCAGTGTTCGTATCCTGCACCAGCTTACACAACCGGGCGACCATCCTGTAAACATATATCATCCCGAAGGCGAATATCTGAAAGGATTGGTACTTTATGTAGAATAAGCCTTTAGCGATAATTAATAATCAATGTGTACAAAAATATACGGAAATATTTCTTTATTCGGCAATACATTGTACCTTTGTTCACGGTAAAAATGAGAGAGTATTATTATAAGTAAAACATATAAAACTTATTATTATGTCTAAAGTAACAGTTGTTGGCGCCGGTAATGTAGGTGCTACTTGCGCAAATGTTCTTGCCTTCAATGAAGTGGCAGACGAAGTTGTAATGCTTGATGTTAAGGAAGGTGTTTCCGAAGGTAAAGCAATGGATATGATGCAAACAGCTCAACTGCTGGGTTTCGATACTACAGTTGTAGGTTGCACTAACGATTACGAAAAAACAGCCAACTCTGATGTTGTTGTTATCACTTCAGGTATACCTCGTAAACCGGGCATGACTCGCGAAGAACTGATCGGTGTTAACGCTGGTATCGTTAAAAGCGTAGCTCAGAACATCCTGAAATATTCTCCTAATGCTATCTTAGTTGTTATCTCTAACCCTATGGATACAATGACTTACCTGTCATTGAAATCTCTGGGTCTGCCGAAAAACCGTATTATCGGTATGGGTGGTGCTTTGGATAGCTCTCGTTTCAAATATTTCCTGTCTCAGGCGTTAGGTTGCAATGCTAACGAAGTAGAAGGCATGGTAATCGGCGGTCACGGCGACACAACTATGATTCCTTTGGCTCGTTTGGCTACATACAAAGGTATCCCTGTTAGCAAACTGTTGAGCGCAGAAAAATTGCAGGAAGTAGTTTCTGCGACTATGGTTGGTGGTGCTACACTGACTAAACTGCTGGGTACTTCCGCATGGTATGCACCGGGTGCAGCAGGAGCATTTGTAGTTGAATCTATCATCCACAACCAGAAGAAGATGGTTCCTTGCTCAGTATATCTGGAAGGTGAATATGGCGAATCAGATCTTTGCATCGGTGTTCCTGTAATCCTTGGTAAAAACGGTATCGAAAAGATCGTTGAACTGGAACTGACTGCTGAAGAAAAAGAATTGTTCGCTAAGAGTGCAGTAGCCGTTCACAAAACAAACGAAGCGTTGAAAGAAGTTGGCGCTCTTTAATCGGCAAATAAACTTTTTGATTATATAAAGAGGATGGCTCTACGGAGTTATCCTCTTTTTCTTTGAAGCCAAGAGCACATATCAGGCAGAAAAACCGGAAAATCATAATAGATAAACTGGAAAGACAAGGAATACAAACGGGTTTACACCTGCATTTTGCATGTAGCAACACCTGGGTCTCAGTGGTTCCGACACCCGGATGTCAGGAACAATAACATACTATCTCTTTCATATTAAGCAGTTTATTTAATAAGAAAAACAAGTATGTATCGTATTCCGGAACAGCGTTGCTATGATAGTTATGATAGTTGCCATGATAGTTAAACAGACAACTATCATAAGATAATAAGCTATTAAACAGAATATTAAACCTACTATGACAGTTATGTCAGTTATAATTACGTTAACTTTTTGCACCGGGTCAGCAGAGGATGGCGGCATAACAAAAAAGAAGCTGCCCGGCTTCAATTTACCAGACAGCTTCTTCTTTTATTTGGATATGTATTATCTTCCGATAACACCCAGTTTTGAATCATTGATAAAATCGACGATATGCTGAATCTCCGCACTCATCGGAACCTGGTCCTTAATCATCAACAATGCATCGAAAATACTACTCTTTCCCTGGTAAACAATACGGTAAGCATGACCGATATGCTTAATAATTTTATCACTTACCCCTTGATGGGAAAGTATTACGGAACTGACCCCGTAATAGGTTACCGGTTCCTGGGCGGCAACAATATAAGGAGGTATATCTTTACGGACGCGGCAACCGGTCTGTGTCATCGACCAGGTTCCTAAACGGCATCCCTGGCTTATCAGGACATTGCCACCGAAAATGACATAGTCTTCAAAAAAACAGTTCCCGGATACTTTGCTGCCGTAACCTAATACACAATGGTTGCCGATATGCGTATCATGCGAAATGTGTACCCCTTCATGCAGGAAGTTGCCGTTTCCTATAAAGGTTTGTCCTCCGGAATTCGTTGCACGGTTGATAACGACGTTTTCACGGATTACATTATCATCACCGATAACAGCAACCGTTTCATCCCCTTTATACTCAAAGTCCTGAGGTTCCGCCGCAATAACGGCTCCCTGGAAGATACGGTTTCTTTTTCCCAAACGGGCACCACTCATAATGCTGACATGCGGCATAATCTCACAGCCGTCGCCAATTTCCACATTCTTATCAATATATGCAAACGGATGAACAATCACGTTCTCTCCCAACTTTGCACCGGCATCCACATAAGCTAACGGACTAATCATAATATTTGTATTTAAAAGGTTTTTACTCTCTTCCTCCACCTACGGCACTATACAGGTTGATTACAGCCTGCATACGCTGAACATTGTCGGATACTTCTGTCAGTTGTGCACTGAGCAAACTCTGCTGGGCTGATAAGATTTCCAGATAAGTGGATTGTGCAGACTGGAACAAAGCCTTTGTATAGGTTACTGCCTTTTCCAGTTCTTCAATCTGCGACTTATCCTGTAGCAACTTCCTGTTTGTTGCATCATACAGGTGCAAAGCATCACTGACTTCCTTGCCTGCTTCAAGAATTGCCTGCTGATAATTCATCTGGGCAATCTTCTCTTCCGCTTTCGAGACCTTCAAGTTAGCTATCAACTTGCCATTATTAAAGATAGGCTGTGCCAGCGAAGCCAAAGCCTGGAACATAAACTGTCCCGGATTGGCAACCGTAACACCTGAACCGTTTGTCCAACCGGCGCTGGCTGTAATATTCAGCCCCGGATAGAAAGCGGCGCGTGCTTTATTAGTCGTATAATAAGCACTGGCAAGCGACATTTCGGCAATCTTCACATCCGGACGGTTTTCAAGCAGTTGCAGAGGCACACCAGCCATAATTTCTTCCGGTATCACCTGTTCATCAAGCGTTCCGCGGTCAATTTGCTGCGGAGCTTTAGCTAATAATACAGACAAGGAGTTTTCAACTTCACGAACCTGACGTTTCAGTTCGATTAAAGAACCGGAAACCTGATGGTAAACAGCACGCATCTGCACAACAGCCGCTTCGGTAGTCATGCCGGCTTCTTTCATCGCTTCCATAACACGTACGTTTTCTTCGTAGATATCAACCGTTTCAGAGGTTATTTCCACCTGGCGGTCGAGCATCAGCAAAGTGAAATACGTATTGGCGATGCCACTGATAAGCTGTGAACGTACAGCCTGTTGTGAATATTGGCTCTGCAAATAAGTGGCTTTCTGTCCACGGCTTGCATTCAACAGCTTGCCAAATAAATCCACCTCCCAGCTTGCAGCAGCCGGCAATGTATATGACTTCACATAGCCGGTATTTTCCATCTTCGTAATCGCCCCCTGCGGTGCCAGATTAATAGACGGAAGGAAAGACAAACGAGCAGAAGTAAGCAATACTTTGGCTTCTTCCACACGAAGAACCGCAGCCTGCATATCTACATTGTTTTCCAACCCTTCTTCTATCAAAGCCTGCAACTTAGGGTCGCGAAATATTTCTTTCCAGGAAATATTACCCATATTGGTCGTATCCGCAGCCAATGTATCTGTTGCCGATACCGGGTCACGGTAAATACCGGCAGTATCCAAATCTTTTGGGCGGTCGTATGCTTTATAGATATGGCAACTGCTCAGCAAAGCAGTTGCACATACCATATATATAATCTGTTTCTTCATTATCATCTCTCTTATTTTGTTTTTGCGTACTGTTCTATTTCCGTATTCAGATCGCTGTTGTCCAGGTCTTCCCATTCTATCGGTTTAAATTTCTCTTGCAGATACTGGAATGCCACAAACAATGCCGGAACAATAAATAACTGGAAGATCATACCGATAAACATACCTCCAATAGCAGCAGTACCCAATGTACGGTTACCGTGAGCACCTACACCGAAGGCGAACATCATAGGCAACAATCCGACCACCATAGCCAATGAGGTCATCAGGATAGGACGCAAACGGGCTGCAGAACCCAATACAGCCGCCCATGTGATACTCATACCCATACGGCGCCGGTCGAGGGCAAACTCTACAATCAAAATCGCATTCTTTGCCAACAGACCGATCAACATAATCAAGGCAATCTGCATGTAAATATTATTGGACATCGTCCCCAATATCATTTTCAATGCAGGGATATTACCCAATGCCGCCCATCCCTGAACAAAGAGGAAGCTACCCATCAAACCGAACGGAACGGAAAGCAATACGGCCAACGGCAAAATATAACTTTCGTACTGGGCACTCAGCAATAAGTATACGAATACGAAGCAGAGCAAGAAAATCAAACCGGTTGTACTTCCGCTACTTTCAGCCTCTTCACGAGCCATACCTCCCAGTTCGTAACCGAACCCGGCAGGAAGTGTCGTACTGGCAACTTCTTCTAATGCTTTCAATGCCTGGCCGCTGGTGAAACCGTCGGCAGGAGCAACCATCACTTTAATAGAGGTATACATATTAAAACGGCTGATAATATCCGGTCCGTATACTTTCTTGATAGAAACGAACTGCGAAATAGGTGCCATTTCATTGCCATTCTTTACTTTCACGTTTTTCAATGATTCCAGATTCGTACGCAATGAAGGATCTGCCTGAACCATTACACGGTACATCTTACCGAAACGGTTGAAGTTTGATGCATACAAACCACCATAATATCCCTGCATAGTCATCAAAATATCACTCGGGCTGATACCTACTTTCTTACAAGCAGCGGCATCGATATCAATCATATACTGTGGAAAATTCGGATTAAAGGTACTCTGTGCGGATTTAATTTCCGGACGAGCCTTCAAAGCAGCCATGTAGTCTTTTGTCACATCAAAGAATTTCTCCAGGCTACCTCCTGTTTTATCCTGCATATTCAACTCGATATCACTGGAAGCAGAATACCCCGGAATCATCGGAGGAGTAAAGAACAATACCTGTGCGTCCTTTACAATCTTCTGAGCACGCATAAACAAACTTCCATACACAATATCCGAACTCTGTGTCATGGAACGTTCATCCCAATCTTTCAACTTGATAATGAATGAACCGTAAGAAGAACCCTGGCCACCGATAAAACTGAAACCGGTAACAGCCGTACGGGATTTTACTGCCGGGTCGGAAGCAATCAGGCTATCCACCTTACTCATTACTTCCATAGTACGTTCCTGTGAAGTTCCGGGAGGCAGTGTTACAGCTCCCATGATGGTTCCTGTATCTTCATTCGGCACCATACCGGTCGGTGTAATATTCATCAAAACAACCAATAGTACAATGGCTCCGACTACAAAACCAAATGAAAGCCATTTCTTCTGAATAAAGAATACAACTCGTTTCTTATAGCTTGTCAGCAAAGAATCGTATGCGGCATTAAATGAAGCATGGAAACGGGAAACAAACGTTGTCTTCTTTGAATGAGCTTCTTCTTCATGCGGCTTCAGGAACATCGCACACAACGCCGGACTCAGTGTCAATGCGTTCAGAGCCGACAAGCCGATAGCAATAGCCATCGTTAAACCGAACTGCCGGTAAAAAGTACCAGCCGTACCGCTCATGAAACTTACCGGGATAAACACGGACATCATAACCAATGTAATGGAAACGATAGCACCACCCAATTCATTCATGGCATCGATAGAAGCCAGTTTCGCAGATTTATAACCCTGGTCCAGTTTTGCATGGACCCCCTCGACGACGACTATGGCATCATCGACCACAATCGCAATGGCGAGCACCATAGCACAAAGAGTCAGCAAGTTCAAACTAAAACCTATCAGCGACAGCAGGAAGAATGTACCAATCAAAGCCACCGGAATCGCAATAGCCGGAATCAAGGTTGAACGCAAATCCTGCAAGAAAATATATACTACGATAAATACCAGGATAAATGCTTCCAACAAAGTCTTGATAACCTCATGGATAGAAGCATACAAGAAGTCATTGGCATTCATGGAAACGTCAACTTTCATGCCGGGAGGCATTGTCTTTTCTGTTTTCTCCAACAGCTCCAGAATGTCATTGATGGTTTCTGTCGCATTCGTTCCAGCCATCTGGTATACAATACAAGTAACGGCATCATGTCCGTTTACTTTATTCACGAAACTGTAAGTCAAACGACCCAATTCGATATCGGCAATATCTTTCAGACGAAGGACTTCACCGTCAGGCAGTGCCTTAACAACCATATCTTCAAACTCGGTGGGAGTTTGCAAACGTCCTTTATAACGGATTGTATACTGGAACGACTGGTTACCCTGTTCACCGAACGAACCGGGAGCCGCTTCCACATTCTGTTCTGCCAAAACCGTCGATACATCAGAAGGAACCAGGTGGTACTGAGCCATCACATCCGGTTTCAACCAGATACGCATAGAGTAGTCCGTACCTAACACATTCGCATCACCTACACCGGGTACACGCTGTACCTCCGGAATCAGATTAATTTTAGCATAGTTTTCAAGGAACTTCAAACCATAACGGTCTTCTGCATCATATACAGAGAATACAACCAGCATGGAGTTCTGGCGCTTTTGGGTCGTAACACCAATTTTAGTTACCTCAGCTGGCAAAAGGCCTTGTGCCATAGAAACACGGTTCTGCACATTGACAGCCGCCATATCCGGGTCCGTACCCTGTTTAAAGTAAATGGAAATATCGGCAGATCCGTTGTTAGAGGCATTAGAGGTCATATACATCATGTTCTCAACACCGTTGATCTGGTCTTCCAGCGGTGCAATCACACTATTCAGTACAGTTTGTGCATTTGCTCCCGTATAAGTGGCTCTCACCGAAACGGTTGGAGGGGCAATATCCGGATATTGGGTAATAGGCAGGGATAGCAAGCCTAATATACCCAGGATAACTATCAGGATGGATATCACCGTAGAGAGTACCGGGCGGTTTATAAATCTATCTAATTTCATATTCTACGTTTTTATCGGGCAAACAGCAATTTGCCCTATTCTTTACCTTATATATTAATTAAAAGCGGTTTTCAAATTACCGTCATGCTGGTCTTGTAATGCCTGCTGGTACTTTGCTTGTTGTTGTTCGGGAGAGATGGGCTTGATAGCCTGACCGTCTTTCAGGTTTTGTACTCCTTCAATCACAACCTTATCTCCTGATTTTAAACCGTCTGTTACAAGGTAATATTTACCATCATCCAAATTAGAAACCTGGATTTCCGTATTTTTTATTGTATTATCTGCCTGCAGTACAAAAACGAACTTCTTATCCTGGATTTCAACTGTTGCAGATTGAGGAATCAGAATGATGTCATTCATTGTATACGGGAAAATAATATTTCCTGTACCGCCACTTCTCAATACATTCTTATCGTTCGGAAAGATTGCACGCATACTTACAGAACCGGTAGACTGGTCGATAACACCGCTTACCGCGTCAATCTTACCTTCTGCCGAATACATGGAACCGTCGGACAACCGAAGTTGTACAGCCGGCATCTTTTCCAACTGTTCTTTCAATGTACCTCCTGCACGTGTCAGTCCCAATAATTCTTTTTCCGTCATAGAAAAATAAACATAAACATCACCGATTTCAGAAACGGTAGTCAACGGCTGGGAAATAGAAGCACTAACCAAACTACCCACACGATACGGGAATGTACCAACCACACCATTTGAAGGACTTGTTACCGTACAGAACGACAAGTTCTGCTCTGCGCTGATTAAAGAAGCTTCCGACTGTGCCAAGCTGGCTTTAGCGGACAATAACTGGTTCATTGCAGTCTGATACTCAAATTCACTGATGATTTGCTTATCAAACAATGCTTTTTTATTCTTTTCTGTTAACGTCAATGTATTTACATTTGCCTTAGCCATTTCTACTGCAGCCTTTGCCTGGCGGACTGAAGCTGCATACTGCGTAGGATCAATCTGGAACAAAGCCTGTCCTTTACGAACCGTTGCTCCCTCATCAACACATAGTTTTACAATAAAACCTGAAACCTGGGGACGTACTTCAATATCCTGCGTACCTCTGATTGTAGCCGGATAAGAAGTTGTCTGATCGCTGGTGGCAGAATTCACCTCGATAACAGTAAATTCATCATCCCCCAATTTCGCACCACTCTGACTGTTTCCACAGGCAGTTAACAAAGACATTCCCACAGCAAATAGCGCTATTTGCCTCAACGGGGTAACTGTAATTTTCAGCATTCGTTTATCCATATTTATAATTAATATATTTCAATCGATTTACTTGCCATATATTTTTCCATAATTATAATCTTCGGTTTTTGACGCTTCATACACAACTCTGCGTTTTTCTTGAAAAAACGTACAAATGTAAAATCTTTTCACTTCACTTTCTTAGATTATACATTCTTTTATACTAAAAAACTTCTATTTTTCACATTTCAATATCAACCACATACCTCAATTATGACCTTTCGAAAATCTATTCGTTCAAATTGCAACACAAAATGTGCGCAGTGTTTGTTTATTAAACAAATTGTCCTAATTTTACAGCTAAATATAACCTAATAAAATTTAATTCATATGGAATCTAAGTTTACCATTTCGGAAGTTTTCCACACATCATGGAAATCCGTCAAATCACAGATTTGGGTTTTGGTGGGATTATTGATCGGATTTTGTATTCTGTCCATGATTATCACACTGTTTACTACTCCGGCTCAGAAGTCTGTTTCCGGACAAATCATTGCATCACTGATTAATTTAATCATCTCCGGTCTTTTCACCATGGGATATTATAAAAACATATTCCAGACTTTGGACGGAGAAGAGCCTCAATTCTCAGCTTACGGCCAGCAATCCCGCAAAATACTGACATATATTGTCGCTTCCATTTTAGTTTTTATAGCCATAGGTATCGGTTGCATTTTATTTATCATTCCGGGCATTTACCTTGCTATCCGCCTGCAATTTTTCATTGCATTCATCGTTGAAGAGGACTGTGGCATTCTTGATTCATTGAAACGCAGTTGGGAAATTACTGACAAACAAGTGATGCCGTTATTCCTGCTCGGTTTAGCCATGCTTGGTATAATGCTGGTCGGCTTAATCCTGCTGGTTGTGGGAATATTTGTAACCACACCTGTTGTTTACACAATGTATTGTTATACATTCAGAAAATTAAATACGATTAAATTAGAAACCCCCGAAGAAATTTAACGGTAGCTTTTCTATTCATGGGAAAGACATATAGAATTAAAGACATTGCTGAACTATCCGGTGTATCAACCGGAACAGTAGACCGTATTCTGCATAATCGCGGAAAAGTCTCGGAAGAAGCACAGAAAAAAGTAGAGCAAGTATTAAAGGAAATAGACTATCATCCCAATTTGATAGCCCGTTCGCTTGCTCTCAAAAAAACATATCATTTCATTGTACTGATACCTTCCTACACTCAAGGTGAATATTGGGAAAAATATTGCCTGGGGATAGACAAAATAGAGAAGGAACTGTTCAGCTACAATGTAGAGATTGAAAGGATGTTCTTTAATCAATATGACAAAAGTAGTTTCGACAAACTAATTCCAAAAGTTGAAAATTCAGATTGCCAAGGGGTTATTACTGCAACTCAATTTCAAAACAGCGTCCTGCAACTTATCCGGATACTGGATGAAAAAGAAATTCCGTATGTATTGATAGATGCTTTGATAGAAAATACAAATTGTATTGCCTATTATGGTACCAACTCATATGATTCCGGATATATTGCAGGACGTTTATTATTTGAACAAATCTCCAAGGATGAAGATGTTGCCATCTTCCGTTTTATCCGTAAAGGCGAAAAACAGGTAACGCAAATCATGAAACGGGAAGATGGTTTCAAAAGCTATTTGTCGGAAAAGGGCCATAAAGGACAGATTTACACCGTACAACTTCATGCAGACGAATTAGAGGCAAACAAAACCATTCTGGATAACTTCATAAAAGAACATGATAAAATAAATGCCGGGATCATCTTCAATTCGAGGGTACATCTTCTCGGAGCCTATTTCGAAAGCCGGAACCGGAAATTTAAACTTATCGGTTATGATGTGATCGATGCCAATGTGCATTACCTCCAAAACGGTCATATTACCCACCTGATTGCGCAACGCCCGGAGGTACAGGGACTAAACTCCGTACGTGCCCTGTTTAATCATTTGGTATTAAAAGAAGAAGTATCTCAGATAAACTATATGCCTATAGATATCCTGATAAAAGAGAATATCAGCTACTATAATAATTATATCTAAAGACAACATCTGTACCAGCAACTCATAATACCCTATAAAAGTTAAGGAGCACTTTTATAGGGTATTTTTTTCTCCTCTTACTTTGGCATGTTAAATAAATACATACATTTGCAATAATGTGTGCGCGAGCACAACTTATGGAATTATCACAACAAAACAATAAAAATATGGCTAATTTATTTTGCGTAAAGGACAAAGTGGTCCTGATTACCGGCGGTGCCGGTATTTTAGGTAGCGCTATCGCCGGACATCTGGCAGAAGAAGGCGCTAAGATTATTATCCTCGATCGTGCCGTAGAAACCGGCGAACAGCTTGTTGCCGGAATTAAGGCTAAAGGAGGAAATGCAAGCTTCTACTTAACAGACGTTTTAAATAAAGAAACTCTTGAACAAAACAAAAAAGATATTCTTTCAAAACATGGTCGTATCGATGCCTTGCTCAACGCAGCCGGAGGTAATATGGCAGGTGCCACCATCCCCCCGGAAAAAACTATTTTTGATCTGGATATTGATGCCTTCCGAAAAGTGGTCGACCTGAACCTGTTCGGAACCGTACTCCCGACAATGGTCTTTGCCGAAGTTATGGCAAAACAGAAAGAGGGAGCAATTGTAAACTTTTCATCCGAATCGGCTCTGCGCCCTCTTACGCGTGTGGTAGGTTACGGAGCTGCCAAAGCAGCTATTTCCAATCTTACTAAATATCTTGCCGGCGAACTTGCCATCAAATTCGGAGAAGGATTACGTGTCAATGCCATTGCTCCCGGTTTCTTCCTGACGGAACAAAACCGGACATTAATGACAAACCCGGATGGTTCATATACGGAACGTGCTCTTTCTGTAATTGCCCATACTCCGTTCAGACGTTTAGGTACCCCCGACGAACTATTCGGTACGATTCAATATCTGATTAGTGACGCATCCCGATTTGTAACCGGAACTGTAGCTGTCGTCGACGGTGGTTTCGATGCTTTTTCCATTTAATTTCAAAAAAGACGAGACTATGTATTTATGTGAACAAACATGGCGCTGGTATGGTCCGAACGACCCTGTCAGCCTTTCGGATATCCGCCAGGCAGGTGCAACAGGAATTGTAAATGCACTACATCATATTCCCAACGGGGAAATATGGACCGTAAATGAAATCCAAAAACGAAAAGAACTGATAGAAGCCGCCGGTCTACGCTGGAGCGTTGTAGAAAGTGTACCCGTACATGAACATATCAAAACACAAACCGGAGATTTCCAAAAGTATATCGATAATTATAAGGAAAGCCTTCGTAACCTGGCAGCTTGCGACATCCGGATTGTAACCTATAATTTTATGCCGGTATTGGACTGGACCCGTACAGACCTCGCCTATACAATGCCCGATGGTTCCAAAGCCCTGCGCTTTGAACGTGCTGCATTTATGGCATTCGACCTGTATATCCTGCAACGTCCGGCTGCAGAACAAGAATACAGCGAGAGCGATAAAGCCATAGCAAAAGCCCGTTACAACCAAATGAGTGAAGCAGAAAAAGAATTGCTTGTCCGTAACATGATAGCAGGTCTGCCCGGCTCGGAAGAGAGTTTTACACTGGAACAATTCAGGGCTGAACTGGAACGTTATAAAGATATCGATGCAGAAAAGTTGCGTAACCACCTGATTTATTTTCTCAAGGAAATCACTCCGGTAGCCGACGAAGTTGGCTTGCGTATGGTCATCCACCCGGACGATCCTCCCTACTCGATTCTCGGCCTGCCCCGCATACTGAGCACAGCGGATGATTTTCAGAAACTGATTGAAGCTGTCCCGAACCAAAGTAATGGCTTATGCCTGTGCACCGGTTCATTTGGAGTCCGTAGTGATAACGACCTGACTCGTATTATGGAACGTTATGGCGACCGTATCGATTTTGTCCACTTCCGCAGTACCAAACGGGATGAATACGGGAATTTCTATGAAGCCAACCATTTGGAAGGGGATGTCGATATGTATGGTGTAATGAAAGCATTGCTCGAATTACAGCAACGCCGGGGTTGCTCCATTGCCATGCGCCCGGACCATGGGCATCAAATGATTGATGATTTAAAAAAGAAAACCAATCCCGGATACTCCTGTATCGGACGCTTACGCGGATTGGCCGAACTACGCGGATTGGAAATGGGGATAGCCCGTTCTTTTCTATCCGGCAATAAAACCGATAATAAATAATATAAGATATTCCCGTAATCGTAAGTTCGGACCCTGCCCAAAAAGACATAAGAAATACAGTGGTAAGTAGTTGCGCAGTTCTCTTTTACTACCCGGAACATAGTTTCCACTACCCGGAACATAGCAGAAACTATGTTCCGGGTAGTGGAAACTATTTGCGCGGATGGATGAAAAGAAAATCCAAACAAATCCAAACAAATCAGAAGGTTTTGTAAAGTCCTGATTAATAAGGTGGAATTTCTCTGCACTTTTTCTTATTTTTGCAAACTATAAATTTTTACACGATGCAGAAAACACGCTATACACTGATAGTAATATTAGGATTGTTTGCTTTGGGAGCATGTCATACCATTTTAAAGACCTCCTCCAATACCACATTGGAACCGGTTTCCCTGCAACCAATCACCATAGATATCCCCCTACCCACTACAGATATAGCTTTCCTGCTTCCGGAAGCTCCCGAACTGAATAAAGTCGTATCCCCACGTAAAAGCATCAATGAGAATTTTTCCCAGAGGGAGAAAAACGATGTTGCTGTTCCCGACCCTGTATTAATGGCAGACAGTAAATCGCTCATTATTGATTTAGCATCTATCCAGAAAGAAGATTTTGCATTTCCGTTGCCGGGAGCAAAAGTAATCTCCCCATTTGGAGGACGCCGCAGGAACCATACGGGAATAGACATAAAAACCTGTGCAAATGATACAGTGCTTGCTGCTTTTGACGGTATTGTCCGTTTGGCAAAAAGTTATTATGGCTACGGAAATTTAGTGGTAATCCGTCATTACAACGGATTGGAAACACTCTACAGCCACAACTCCAAAAATCTTGTAAAACCAGGAGAAAGAGTAAAAGCGGGTCAACCCATAGCACTTACCGGACGTACCGGAAGAGCTACTACCGAACATGTCCATCTGGAAGTCCGGGTAAACGGGCAGTATTTCGACCCGAATCTGGTATTCAATTTTGCAGAGCATAAGTTAAAAGACCAATGCCTGATTTTCAGTAAAAAAGGGAATCGAATTGCAGTTAAATCATATGAGCCAATGCCTCATCAGTTTGCAGACAATTATACGTATGCACCTTTCAAAAAAAAGACGTCGGCAGAAACTGTCCACAAGCATAATTCGCTCTGATAATTATTATTTCCTGCACTTTATCAAAACTTTTTCTCCATCGGCAAGCGTAGTTGCGAACAGGTAAATATCACCGCCATCAGATATTTTTGTCCGCTTACGTAATTCTTCAACGGCAAGAGGAAAATTGCGGACCGTTATATTTGCACGAGGAATCAGCTTTGATAACCCCTTACATAACTTTCCATTAAAAGGCAATACTTCCTCCACCTGGAATATACGTCCCGGAAAACCGGGCACTTTATCTTCCGAAGTATACAAATGGCTGCTTACATGTAATTTCTTCACATTTAAAGCAACCGCTACTTGCTTGAATGCTCCGGCTTTAAGTATGGAAGCATTGGGTTCATACAGCCAATTCCCTACTTTGCCGGACAACAACAAAGGCGCATCCTGTTCCTCTTCCAGTGTAAACCGGAAAGCGTCTGTAGAACCATCCGCCAGATAATTTACACAATGGACAGCCGGAACATCCGAATAGCCCCGCTCAATTACAAATAGAAGTTCCTTACATTCATTCTTTACAGAAAGAACATGAATGGAAGCTGTTCCCGGCAACAAATCCAGTGTTAACCGGATATCTGCCATAGGCGACAATTTTGCGATTACTCTCGGAGCACGTTGCAAAAGTACAGGAAGCAATACGGGCAAGTCCGGTTCACAATCAGACAGAGCAAATACCCGCTTATTACACTCGCCGCGACGGGCCGGGTCTATATAAAAAGCATCTACCGCCGGAAGTTCGTTCACATACTCCGTTGTGTCTGCATTTATAACACGGATATTATCGGCACCTAATATTCGGAAATTATGACGTGCAGCTTCACAGTACGCAGGAAATCGTTCTATATAAGTAAGATGTTTTACACGGCACGAGAAAAAATAACTGTCTATTCCCAATCCCCCCGTCAAATCACACATTGTATGATTCTCTTCGACCAAAGACTGCTTATAACCGGCCGTCTGCTCGGATGAACATTGCTCCGCTGAGATACGGGAAGGGAATATCAGAGATAAATTAGCATACCAGGAAGGCAACTTATCTTTAATCTGCCGCCTTGCTGCTATCTGGTCAGCCAAAAAAGGAATATCCAAATCCGGATATTTAGAAGCAGAAAGTAATAAACGGGTTAGGTCGTCCGCTAAGTGTTCTTTGATAAAATTTATCTGTACAGATGTTAGTTCCTCCATTGCATACCTTGTTTTAACACTATAAAGGAACAACAAAAAACGGAATTACAACAAAACATTCTCGAATAATTAAATATATATGACTGAAGGATATGCGAAACGGAAAAGCAAAAGACAGCGGAGAAAAACTAAATAAAGTTGTTTTTAAATAGAATTATTTGTTTTTTTCGGTTTAACATTTACCTCAAATATAGATACAAATCAAAACTTTATAAGTATTGAAAATTATACGATGCAAGCAGTACAGCAATTACATTTAGTAGCTAAAAAAAACGTAGTTCTGCTTGAACTAACAGCATACTTTCTTATTTTTACACAAAGATATAATATATTTCAAAAGGAAAAGTATAGTCATCACTTTTATATTGATTTTTTTATCTTTCAAGCGTTTACTTAACCGCATATATTACAACAATAGACAATATTATATATTATTTTACATACGAGATTTGCATAAACAAGTATTTTCATATATGAATAATCAACATATCTGACTCAAATTATATGTAGTTCAAGCAGAACTACGCTTCTGTTAAATATTGTACCTATATAAATCGGTATATTTTACGATATTGATCTATATAAATCAAGACTAAAAGCCAAGCAATGTTCTTATTCATTTAATTATACAAAATCTCATAAATCTTAAATTATCACTCCTGCAAATATGAATAAAATAGGATTAGCAAAACGAATATCAGAACGAACATCTTTACCATACAAAGATGTATTAGATTTCATTGATATATTGAATGATGAAATTATAGAAATATTCAAAGAAGACGAACGCCTTGTTTTAAAGGGGTTTGGAGCTTTCCATGTATGGAAACAAACTGAACGGGTTGGACGTAATCCAAAGACAGGAACAGCCTGCACTATTCCCCCTCGTTCAAGTATTAAGTTTAAACCTGGAAAAAAGCTATTAGAAGGATTGAATAAATAACATCTTTTTAGGATATTAATTATTTGCGTTTTTAAGCAAGACTTTTATTCTTCTAAGAGTTTCTACAACTCTGTTTAAAATAGTTCATAAATGGTCTGAATATCATGTAGTGAGCAAAAAAAGACTAATATTTGAGTCTATTTTATGCAGAATATAATTATTTATATACATTGCTTCCAATATCTAATAGACACTCACTTATTCTTTAACAATAAAAACAACTTAGAAAATGAAACATTTTAAAGAACTCAAGCAATCCATACTTATGGATGGACGCATCGATGCACAAGAAGTTGAATTACTACAAGAACTTCTTTACGAAGACGGGATTATAGACAAAGAAGAAGCTGAATTTCTTTTTGAACTGAATGACGAGGTCATAAAAGAAGACAATGATTTAAGTTGGGATGCCTTTTTTGTAAACGCAATAACCAATTTTTTACTGGACGACAAAAAATCTCCGGGAGAAATAGATGAAGAAGAAGCCAAATGGTTACTTCAACACATACAAAAAGATGGCAAAATAGACGACAGAGAGAAAGCTCTGTTGGAAAATATCAAAAAACACTCAAAGAATTTTCCAGATATACTTAATTTATAAACAAAAACCTTACTGATTGAGTGAAGCCGGGTTGCCCCTCTTATAAAATAGAGTCGTGCAACCCGGCTTTTTCATACCGGCTATTAAAGCTGTTCCTAATTATTTACTTCTTATGGTCCGCATCCGTTATTTCCCGAAGCACACGGCAGGGATTTCCTACAGCAAGGACATTGGAGGGTATATCTTTTGTCACAACACTTCCCGCACCGATAACCGTATTGTCGCCAATGGTTACCCCAGGCATGACACAAACCTGCGCGCCTATCCAAACGTTGTTACCTATAATAATGGGATAAGCATATTCCAATCCCCGGTTCCTTTGTTCCACATCCAAGGGATGCCCTGCCGTATAGAACCCACAACCGGGAGCAATAAATACATTGTCTCCGAATGTCACTTTTGCCCCGTCCAGAACCACACAATTTACATTCGCATAGAAGTTCTCTCCTATTTCAATATTGTAACCGTAATCACAATAAAACGGAGGTTCTATTACAAAGCTGTTCCCGGTCTTACCCAATAACTGCCGGATAAGCCTTTCCTGTTCGCTTGTCTGCGAGGGACGTAAATGATTGAACTCATAACATATTTCCTTACACGCTTTTCGTTCTGCGAGTAATTCCATATCATAATTTGCATCATACAGTCTACCTGCTTTCGCTTTTTCTTTTTCACTTTCCATAAATAACCATCTATTAATATTCTCCTGACAAATGAGTGAGAATTTATTTCACCTATCTGTCTGTTCCCATTGCTTTTCTAAAAAGGCAAAGTTGGGTTACGAGTTGTTTTACATTCTCATACGCAAAGGCAGGTTCCATTGCCTTTTCCAAAGACACAGGTCCCGGAGTAATAGAGAACACTCCGGAAAAGCCTGCCTTATTCAGCACACCGGCATCCTCTATACTGCCAGCCAATAACACGACAGGAACACCTTGCACTGTTGCTTCTTCCAAAATACCGGACGGGACTTTCCCCATCGCTGTCTGGTGGTCGGCTCTCCCCTCGCCGGTAATAATCAGGTCGGCACCTTTTATCTTATCCGAAAAGGCGAGCGTATCCAATAAAAGACGTATTCCCGGTTTCAATGCCGCGTGTAGAAAAGCGAGCAATCCCCCTCCCATACCTCCGGCAGCTCCGGAACCGGGATAACCGGATATATCCTTCCCTGTATGCTGTTTTATCACTCCGGAAAGCATACGCATAGCGGCATCCAATTCTTCCACCATCTCTGGCGTTGCTCCTTTTTGGGGAGCAAAAATACGGGCGGCTCCTTCCAGACCGTAAAACGGGTTACGCACATCGCATGCCACGGTAAATTGTGACTCCTTCAATGCCGGATGTATAAGTTCCGTATCGATGGAAGCAACTGCCGCCATCATCCTGCCGCCAAGTCCCAATTCCTGTCCGGCTGTATCCAGAAAACGGAATCCTAAAGCCTGAAGCATCCCCAGACCGGCATCATTGGTAGCACTTCCTCCGATACCGATTATAAATTCACGGCATCCGCGTTCCAGAGCATCTTTAATCAATTCGCCCGTGCCAAAGGTTGTGGCCAGCATCGGGTTTCGTTTGTCTGGCGAAACAAGCGGCAGACCACTGATTGCCGCCATTTCTATCAAAGCAGTCTTACCATCACCGGAAATGCCGTAGCGGGCTTCACGCAACTCCATCAAAGGACCATGTGCCTGAATGGAGACATAGTGCCCTTTTGTTGCTGTGACCAGGACATCCAACATCCCTTCGCCGCCATCGGCAACAGGAAGCATACAAATTTCGCAGTCAGGAAAAACAGCTTTCACACCTTCGGTTGCCGCCTGTCCCACTTCTACGGAGGTCAGGCAACCTTTAAAAGAATCTATGGCGATAACGACTTTCTTCATATAGACACTACTTTACAGACAAAACCTGTTCGCCGGAATGCAGCTCATATTGTTCTCCCTTCCAGATAAATATTCCTGTAACACCATCCGGCAACACCAGACGTGCCGTAAGTTTCCCCTTCTTGTCTACTTTATAACCGGCAAAGATAGTTCCGGCAGGATGCGGCATCGTACCGGACACTTCTTTCAATATGCCCAACGACGGGGCAATCCGTACTTTTTTAAAACCGGGAGCCTTGCTGTCTATTCCCAGCAGAATACGGAAAAATTCAATATTCGGGCTTGCTCCCCAGGCATGGCAATCCGAACGCGACGGCTCCGGCATTTCGGCCCAGGTAGTCAGTCCCAAATCCATTTGGTCCCGCCATATTTGCAGGTTGTCCAGCAGCAAATCTCCCATGCCTGCTTTCCCTAATGCCTGATGTACATAATAACGGAAATAGATGGTGGACTGTATCAAATCATCTTCACTCAACGTCTTCATCATCACCTCCGTAGCCTCTTTTCCCGTTACGATTCCAGCCAATACCGCCAATGAGTTTACATGTTGGGAATAACTGCGGTGGTCGTATGTATCGGCAAACAGGCCGCGTGCGGCGTCCCAATACTTTGCTTTTATCGTATTGCGTATGGAGGTTGCTACTTTTTGATAATGCACTCCCATCGTCAGCATTCCGAAAGCCTGCTCCATTTCGGCCGCCGCTTCCAGAGTCAGGATATACATCAGGTCCTGAAAAGCGGAATTGCCATTCTTTTCGCGAACCGGTTCGCCATTCGGGAATCCGGCAGCCCAGTCGGCAAAAAACCAGTGAGGGACATATCCGAGGCTATGGTCCGGTTTCAACCATTGTTCATACCAGGCAAGGATATTGCGGTAGGCGGGCAATAAAGACTTCATATACGCTTCGTCTCCCCTGTACATCCAATAGTCGTGCCCCATACAAATCCACCAAAGGGAAAAAGATGAAATAAACTGGTGGACGGAAGAAGGATAACGGCTCATTGTAATTCCATCTGCAACAATCGATTGCCGTCCCTGTTCGATGGCATTTTTCACCATATAGGCATCCCGCGTATTATACAGGCTAATCATTGCCTGGATACGGGTATCTCCAAAATATTGCAATTGTTCGTAATACGGGCAATCCATATAGGTCTCGTTCGCACAGAGGCGTGCCGTACGCCAGCCGATTTCCAGCATCTCGTTCAAATCGCTATGTCCGGGAGCCGAGAAACTTATCTCTTTCTGAAACGGATAGGCGGAAAACGTCCCGTATATATCTTCCAAAACCAAGGGTTCCGAGGCTGTGGTGATATTCACATCCAAATATCGCCAGGTACGCCACCAGAGGGATGTAAAACTGCGCCCGCTACCTCCATCGACAATCACTTTGTCTTCATACCCTACAAAACGTTTTCCTTTGATATCGTTCCTGTTTCCTTTTACGGGAAGGGAATAAGATTTTGTCGTACCACTCACCTTATCTTCATACAGTGCTTCGGCATACCCCACTGAAATTTCGGCATCCCGTCCCTTACTGAATAGTAAAGAAAGATAGCCGGTAGTCAATTTCTCATTATCCAGCAAAAGATGGACTTTCGTATTCGCCGGAATAGTAAAAGTAGTTTTCTCCTTCAAAAAAGCAGCAGGGCATTTAATTCCTTCAGCCAAACGGACAGAGGCAAGCCGCTCCTGCTTGTATTCCATCGGAGGAATGGGAGAAGGAACAAGCAGCCTTCCGGGATAATCGCGTGCTCCCTTTGCTGCACCTTCCATGCCGGCACGCGCTTTCGCCCAACCGCTGTCATCATAGCCGGGTTGTTCCCATCCCCACGGATAGTTGGCAGCCGAAACCAATTCGCCCGGACCGACCACAAAATAGCCGTAAACGGGTTTATGCCATGGGGTATAGGCTTTATTTTTCATACAAAGCCACGAATCTCCGGTATTCACGATTGCTTCTGCACCGGTATTTCCCTGCAATAAAAATCCGGTCTGGTTATAGCTTATCTGTGCCACCGGCTTCTGTTCCGCATAATTCCAAACCACAGCAGCAAGCACATTCTTTCCTTTTTGCAGATAAGGAGCCAAATCTACTGTTTCATAATTCCAGTTGTAAATGTCGCAACGTGAGGGTCCCAACGACACAAATTTGCCGTTCAGGTACAGTTTGTAGCGGTTGTCCGCCGTAACATGGACAATAAAACGAGACGGGATTTCAGACAGTTCAAATGTTTTACGCATATGGTAGACCCCATACGTATTGGCCGGTTCGTCCGGTACGGATATCCAGCGTGCGTTCCAGCGCCCGGCAAGCAAATCAGGATTGATGTCCGCCTGTTTATATCCTTCCAGACGTATCTGCGAGGACAGAGACAGGCTGCAACAGAAAAATAACAACAAGAAAAGGTGCGTTTTCATACTATACATTGGTATTAGTGGTTTTACAATCTCAAGATATTCACAAAGATAAAGTTTTCAGACTGTAAATAAACGCCCGGATTTCTCTTTTTATGCAGATTTAGGGAAAAAACCGTATCAAAAAAATTGAAGCCATGTCAATCTCCCGGTTGAAGCAGTGTCAATCACTCGGTTGAAGTCGCGTCAACCGGGAAGTCGAAGCCATATCAATCTCCCGGTTGACACAGCCTCCTCAAACAAAAGCATACTCAAATAAACAACTCCGGTTCGCGGCGGGCACTGAAATTCTGGAAAAGCATGGCCGTATAAGGGGTATCGAAAGAGCGGGCACCTAATGGACATTCTTTCACGCAAGCACAGCATTTGATGCAGGAAGCAGGGTCTGTAAAAGCCACCCCGTCGGTAAAGACGATGGCAGAAACAGGACATACCCCTTCACAATATTCGCACTGGTTGCAGATTTCTTCATTTACAACCGGAGCCTGAGGGGTGGAAGGTCCTTTCACCTTATAGGGGAAATTCCCTTTAACCGCTAATTTCTTTACTCCTTTCAATGAGGATATTTTATCCATCTTCAGCAATATGTCGCGCCCGAAACGCATGGCAATCTGCAAATCATCCTCGTCCGGACGACCTGCTGCTATCGGCATCTCTTCGCGGCTGTATGAATGTTCGCCGATAAAAGCGCCACCGGATACTGCAACAAAGCCCTGAGCAGTCAATGTATCGGATAATTCAAGAAGTGCATCCTCATAGTCCCTGTTTCCGTAAAGGACAACCGGCACAACAGGAGATTTATGTCCCCTGAAAGCACGAAGCCGCTCCATGGCTGTTTCGGCAACACGCCCTCCATATACGGGAACAGCAACAATCGTCAGTTCATCATCATAGATATCCACTGTTCCCTTTGGAGTATTATAAGTGATGTCTGATTCCAACAAGGATTTAAAATGCATCCCTTCGGCAATGGCATAAGCTATTTTTGCAGAAGTATGTGTCGGAGAAAAATAGACGATATGTACGCTTTTACATTCCATGGTTATTTATTTTAATGCGGTCTCTATGGCTTTCATCAAAGAGGCAAAGTCTTCGTCGTTATATCCCTTGGATGTATAGATTACTTTCCCGCTTTTATCAACCAGATAGCTGCGTGGAATCAGGTTCTTTGCAAATGCGCCGTAGATGGAACGGTTTTTATCCGGGTACAAAGGGAATGTAAATCCTTTCTTTTCGTTGTATTTGGAAAGGTCTGCATCCGTATGTTCCCGTCCGATTACCAGCAGGGCAAAATTTTTATTGTCTTTATACTTGGGCCAAAGCGTTTTCTGGACTTCCGCCAGTTCTTTCTGGCAAGGGGGACACCAGGTAGCAAAGAAGTTCACCAGGACCACTTTTCCCTTTAAAGAAGCGGAAGAAAGTTGCTGTCCGTTGTCCGAAACAATTGTGAAAGCCGGCATTTTATCGCCCACCTTTACAATGTCGCCATCATCCTGCGCTTTACAAGAAAGGGCAAGTAGAGTGAATAAGCAGAGTAAGAGAGACTTTTTCATACTATTTATGTGTTTTGTTTGACGGAAAAACAGGGACGGACTTTTTATCCGCCCCCGCTACTATATTATCGCATCGTCTGAGCGACATCAAAACCGGCTTTTAAAGCCTTGAGGTTCATTTCCACCACCTCTTCGCCTTTACGTCCGAAGATACGGCGGATGCCATCCGCTATTTTATCATATTCAATGCCGATAAACGGAGCGGCAGCACCCAGCATCACAATATTGGCAGTACGGGGAGAACCGACGTTCTTAGCAATTGCTTCCACATCCAGTACGACTTTATGAGGTAATTTATCCAATTCGGCATTTACCTTTTCTATCTCCGGATAGTTCGGGATATTAATAAAAGGCTGTGAATTGGTCACCAGCCAACCTTCTTTTTTAAGGAACGGCAGATAGCGCAGACTTTCCATCGGTTCCAGTGAAATAATCAGGTCGGCCTGTCCTTTCGGAATCAAGTCGGATGCAATCGGCTGGTCGGACAGACGGAGGTTGGACTGTACGTCTCCCCCACGCTGGCTCATACCGTGTACTTCCGCCTGTTTCATATACAGACCTTCCTTCAATGCAGCTTCGCCGATAACGGCAGCAATAGACAGGATACCTTGTCCTCCTACTCCTGATAGTATAATATCTGTTTTCATTTCTTGCTTGCTTTTTTCTTTCTTGTTAATGTCTGTATACACTCGCGGCGCGGAATCAATACGGATACCCCTTTATATTCAATTTCTTCACGAATAATAGACTTCATTTCCTCGTAGTTTTTCTTCAGGGGAATCATCACGCGGATATGCGCCGGGTCTACCCCGATACCAGCACAGATAGACTCCAGGCGTCCGGTACCTGCCGAATCCTGACCGCCAGTCATTGCCGTTGTTTCATTATCGGAAATAACGATCGTGATATTGGTATTTTCATTTACGCAATCCAATAAGCCAGTCATGCCCGAATGAGTAAACGTAGAGTCCCCGATTACAGATACAGCAGGGTAAACTCCGGCATCCGAAGCGCCTTTTGCCATTGTAATGGATGCCCCCATATCGATACATGTGTCGATTGCACGGAACGGAGGCAAAGCTCCCAATGTATAGCAGCCTATATCTCCAAAAACTTTGGCGCCTTTATATTCCGCCAACACTTCATTCAATGCTTCATACATATCGCGGTGTCCGCAACCCTGGCACAATGCGGGCGGACGCTGTTCTACCACTTCCGGCTGCGCATAATAACTGGTAATATCCTTACCTAATGCTTTGCCTACTGCATCCGGAGTAAGTTCGCCGTCACGCTGCAAGGTTCCGTCCAAACGTCCGTGTACAGGGATAGTCAATCCTAAGAAGCCTTTCAGTTGTTCTTCCACTACCGGATAGCCTTCTTCCAAAACCAGTATTTCCTTGCATTCGCTCACCAATTTCTCTATTTGCTTTTTAGGCAGCGGATACTGGCTGATTTTTAAAACAGGATTTTCAAAACCGTCCGGATAATTCTCAGACAGGTAGTTGAAAGCGATACCGGTTGTTATGATACCCAGTTCCTTATTCGGAGCATCGAAATACTGGTTATATTTAGATGATTCAGATTCTGCAACAAAACTTTCCTGAGCTGCCAGCAACGTTTTAAAACGTTTACGAGCCAATGCCGGCAGAAGGATAAAACGCTGACGGCCGTCTTCCGGTGTATGCATCTCGTTCATCGGTTTCATTTCACGGCGTAACACACCGGCACGGGAATGTGCCATACGGGTAGTGATACGGACAAGGACAGGATAACCTAACTTTTCCGATAAATCAAAACCGTCATATACCATATCATACGCTTCCTGCTGACTGGAAGGTTCAAGCATCGGAATCATAGCGAAATTGCCGTATACACGGTTGTCCTGTTCGTTCTGGGAAGAGTGCATGGAAGGGTCATCGGCCGAAATAATAATCATTCCCCCGTTCACTCCACTCATAGCAGCATTCATAAAGCAATCGGCTGCCACATTCAGACCCACATGCTTCATGCAGCAAAGTGCACGTTTTCCGGCATAACTCATACCCAAAGCAGTCTCCATTGCAGTTTTCTCATTTGTGCTCCAACGGCTGTGGATACCTCTTTCCTGTGCGATTGCCGAGCCTTGGATATACTCGGTAATTTCAGTCGACGGAGTTCCGGGATAAGCATAAACACCGGACAATCCGGCATCAATAGCTGCTTGTGCTATTGCCTCATCCCCTAAAAATAGATGTTTTTCCATGAAATATTTTTTTGTTGAATTGATACAATTCTGTTATTCAATTGACAAAGATACTTTTTTTAGCCTAAAACAAAAGCTAAACGGATATTCTTCATCCGGTTGGTTCTACCTGATTCCTCTCCGGTTCAGTTCCGCCCGGTAACGATTGGCATTGCGATTATGTTCTGCCAGTGTTGCCGCAAAATTGTGCCTGCCTGAAAAATCTTCCTTGGCACACATATAAAGATAATTGTGCTGCATATAATTTAATACGGCATCCAATCCTTTGATTGTAGGAATGCGGAGCGGTCCCGGAGGAAGACCAGCATACTTATACGTATTGTAAGGCGAATCGATTTCAAGATGTTCAAACAAAATCCGTTGCAGCGAAAAATCGCCTATGGCAAATTTCACTGTGGGATCGGCTTGCAAAGGTATTCCCCGGTGCAGGCGGTTGAGATACAAACCGGCAACTATAGGATATTCATCCGGCGCAGCAGTTTCTTCTTCCACAATAGAAGCAAGGGTGGCCACTTCCACGGGGGTCAGTCCGATTGCTTTGGCTTTATCAAGACGGGCCGGCGTCCAGAAAGCATTATACTCCCGTTTCATACGCTGCATAAGTTTATCCGCCGGGATATTCCAATAAACCTCGTAAGTGTTGGGTATAAAAAGGGCATTAATCGTTTCTGTAGTAAACCCCAAGGAGGCGCAATAGGCGGAATCATTCAATAACGCCAGTATCTCATCCTCTTCTACCATTAACTGCTCACTTAACCGTTCTGCAAGATCTTTTTTAAAACGGATGTTATTAAAAGTCAGCTTTGTTGCCGTTTGATGGCCACGACGCAGGTCATTCAATAATTTGAGGTTACTCATTCCGGGATGTACGGCATACCGTCCGGTCCGCATATTCTCCGGATATTTCAGCATTCCGGCCAACTGCTTAAAACTACCCGGATGCATACAACCCGCCGAATCCTGCAACTGGCGGCATAAATCGGAAAAGTCTTTCTCCCGGTCTACAAATACATATACGGTTTTTGATAATTCAAAATTAGGGGCGAGAACGAGACGGTATCCCCAAAAGGCTGTTCCTGCCAACAAAAACAGGCAAACAGAAAGTAATCCTATGATAATCGTGCGCTTAGGCAACTTCTTTTCACTCATATCTGTTAATAATATACTGAATGTCAGAATGAGGAGCAAAATTAATATCTTTTTCCCATAGATATATAGTCTACCAAAACTTATTTCAGATAATGATTGTTTAATGGTAATCGATTTTAAACAACAAAAACACAATTATTAAAAACTAAAAGAAAAGAGAAAGGACAATTTATGAAAATTTACAGTACTTTTTTAAGCATATCAATAGTTTTAGCCCTGACCGCATGTTCTAAAGACAATGACGAAGATCTGGCTACGGTAAACCAAAGTAAAAATATATCAGTTAGCTTGAGTGGACTCTCAACCAAAGCCTCCGACCCGACTGATTTGTTTACCAAAGATACTATGAATGTGAACAGTGTATTAATTTATCTGACCGATGTAAACGGAACCGTTGTCACTTCGCGAACAGTCACCAAAGATAATGTGCTGAACTCCGACTGGAACAAATTGATCGACCCTGCCCTGGGACTTAAATTCATCAATATAGCCAAAGCAGTCTCCAAAGTTTATGTTTATGGAAATCCGGGAAATGCCGTAAACAACAATGTTATTTCCACGACTTTGACAGACCAGCAAGGGTCCCAGGTTATTTATAGTGGTTTCGACGATGATCTGACTCCCATTGAAAGCGAGCCTGTAGAGCCGGACCCAACCTCCGGAAAAACGTATACAGCATCAGTTTCCATCGCTCCTGTCGTTGCCCGCCTACAGATAAAGAGCATCACAATCAAACCCAATGGTTCGTTCCTGTTTACACGAAAGATTAATAGTGTAGATAAAACCGCCACTGTATCCTGGACAAATTTCAGTGCAGACATCATGGGTATTTATATGAATGGATTCTATAATGCATATAATAATCCGGGCAATTTGGAACAATTATGCAATAATACGACATTCACGTCCCATATTACCAACGGCCAGTGGCTTTTTGAAAATAACCCGACATTGGATGCTGCACCTTTTGCCAGCTACAACAAGTTTGACGGGACAAACTACCAACCATTGCCTACTGCACTGAACGGAAAATGTTATGCCTTCAATTTCTTCCCGGGAATGGAAGTGCCGAAACTGCATCTGGATTTAGCCAATATTAAAACCGAAAACCTTGCATCCACAGACCCAGCGGTATTTAACCCGGCATTGATTACCGATGTTCGTTTTGCCAATGTGGTAAAATACTACAAAGATATCAATACCGAAATGGTAGCTTCCGACTTTAAACCGGGCACGATTTATAATATGGACATCGAATTAATCCCCATGCTGGATAACGACTTGGGAAATATCCAGTATAATGTATTAGTCAAAGTCAGTATAGAACCGTGGAAAGAAGAGACCATCATTCCCGGCTTTGACCTCGAACAGTAAAAGCCAGTCCCTTTCCCCATACAGAAACATCCATGACACTCCATGCCTGGCATGGGGAAAGGTCTCTTACACCCTGTCCGAAACATATTTGAGAACTTAACATACAGTAAAACAATATGAAACACATAAGCATATTCTGTATCTTCTTTCTGTCTGCACTCTTTACCGGATGTATCAGAGAAGATTTGGAACCTTGTAATACATTCTTATACTTCAGCTATCTGGGGGATGAGAATCGGGAAATATTTCCTGATAAAATCGGGAAGGTAAACCTGTATGTTTATAATGTGAACGATGCATTGATTGAAGCAATTACATTGGAACAACATGACCTGTCCACACGCAGAGGCATCGAATTAAACCTGCCGGACGGATTATACAAAGTGGTTTGCTGGGGAAACTCATACGTTGATACGCAAATAAACAATCCGTCGGCAAGAGGATTAGCTTCTGTTGCAGCTCCCCGCTATTTTACCGGTGAGACTATTTCTACAAATGACAGCCTGTATGTAGGCATAAAAGATATAGAAATAGATACGAGCCATTCAAGCGAAGATACCGTATACTTTAACAGTGCACACATAAAAATGCAGATAGAGGTACTTGGTACCGGAACCCTGAAACTGACTAAAAACGAAAATGTTCCATTCCGTATTGAAGTAGGAAATTTGAGTTCCAACGTCAATTTCAACAAAAACTTTTCCCAAGAACGCATATCTTATCTACCTTCCGTATCTTCCAATGAAGAGATGACAAGTTATACCAGTAGGTTCAATGTACTACGGTTTGAAGATGAGAATGATATCATTGTTTCCCTGAAAGATAATGACTCTCAGGCTACATTATATACACTAAACTTACAACAATTCATGAAGGAATATGGGATTTCCGTCCATGGAAAAAACGAAGTGCTGGTTGGCATACGTTTTCGTTTTAATGGAATGGCTATCACTGTAGCTCCCTGGAATGAAGAAAACATAAAACCCGGCATAGGAAACATGCCCATTTAGATTATGGACACAAATTATCAAAATATATGGAAGATCAGCCTGTTGCTTTTAATTCTGTTCCTAGCAGCCTGCACCCGGGATGAATCTATTACGCCCGATAATAAAGATAATAAGCTGAAGCTTTATATCTCGACGCTGGCAACAAATGATAACCTGGCAAAAGCAGGAGACAGCAGTTTTTCCAGCCTCGCCCTGTATATCTTTAATGAATCGAACGGAGTCTGCGAATATTCTGAACTTATTCCGGAAATCAAACCGGAGTCTGTTACTGAAATAACACGGTCTGTAAATATATCTCCGCAAACAAAAGAGATTTATGCAATCGGGAATTATAATGAGGCGGGAATAACTCCGTCCATCCTTTTAACCGGTTCTACAACACGGGAAGAACTGGAACAATGGTCGATCAATAATAACCAGGCATTTACGGCATCGGGTATCCCGATGGTGGGAAAACAGACTGTAACCATCGATAATGTCCAGACATATGTAGACATACCAATGGAACGGCTGGTTTCACGGCTGGATATTCATATGTTTAAAAACAACCAGTTAAAGGATATACCGGTACATGTTATCTCTGTCGAACTCGTCAACCTGGTAACGAACACAAACGGGCAGTACAAAAGCAGGGAAATGTTATCGCCGGTTGAAAAGCAAAACATAACAACCGGACTCGACGCGTTATTGGATACGATGTCTATGGATGCTGTCGACCTGGCTCCGGAAAATGCGCAGGCTATATTTTACAGTTATCAGAATATTATGGCTTCGCCCACACCGGATGATAATATAACTCCTTATTTACGCATCACTGCTGAAATAAAAGGGGTAAAACATATTTATAAAGGATATATTACCGATAGTGGACATAATGAAGATAAATACAGTTTACTACGGAATACGGTTTATTCGGTCATCGCCATGTTGGAGTATCCGGATAATAAGTTACTGCTCCGGACCATTGTCCAACCCTGGACGGTCTCGCATTCGGAAATCGGTAATAAGGTAAATGACACGGATTATTCATTGGAAGCACTGAATGGTAATGATGCCGGGGCTTTGGGAGGATTCGTACAGTTTCCTTATATCAAAAACGGACAATCGCAAAACCAGACCTCTTATGCAGGTTTTACATTCCAATTGACGGCTCCTGCCGGAGCCGTATGGACTGCAACACTGAGCAACGGTCTTGAATTTGCATTCGCAACCACAGGCGAACAAGCCGGAACCATTGCTACTTCCAGAGGAATAGCCGGTCCGGAAACGCATACCATACGTATAGGTGCAACAAAACCTTGGGATGGTAAACTAAGAACAAGCAGCTTCTATATAACCGTCAATGGAACCAAACTGAAAATTAACCCGGAACAAAATGGCAAACGCAAATTTCCGGGGAACAGTGACACCGATATATTAATTACTCAAACGGAATACAAATAAAACCGGTAAAGGAGGACATTCGACTATGAAACTAAGATATAACCATATAATACTTTTTACCCTGTTTTCTATCTTCCTTGCATGTACGCAGGAAGATGACATGAATAACGGGCTAACATCAGCAAACAGACTTTCCCTGAAACTGGTTTTATCAGCCTCCGGAAGTACCCGTGCCCTGGTTGAACCGGGAGAAGACAATTTGAATGAAAATCTAATCAACACTCTCGATGTTTTCATCTATCGGGATGGGGATGAAACTTGTGCCTCTTACGAACGTAAAAAACCGGAAACTGATTTGACAAACATTGGAGAATATCTCCTTCCATTGGAAGCGACCCAGGACATGTTTATTTCGCAAACCAGCTATACTACATATGTTTTAGCTAACTATACCGGCAACATACCTGCCGGAGGATTAACGCTTTCCGAATTAAATGACCTAACCGTTTCTTCTCTTAATCCGGATAAGACCCAGGATTATTTCATCATGGATGGGCGGACTTCCATGGTATTGAATGATGGTCTCGTTATCGACAAGGAAATAGTTGTCTCCGTAAAAAGAGCTGCAGCAAAAATCCGTATCACCACGACTTATACAAACGGTTACACGGCATCTCCTACTACCGAGATCAGTAAGAAATTCATGCAGTATGCCGCCAGTGGAAATGCGTTGGACAATGGAACAATCATCTCGCAAACCTTGCAAAGTATGACCGGATTTACCAACATCAGTTCGGGTGCCGGCAACAACAGCCGGATTATCTTGTACTCCTATCCGAATGATTGGAATAAAAATATCCGTAACGAAACATATGCGATCGTCAATATTCCGGTAATCAGTCCGGAGGGCACGGAAATTTCACAGAATTATTATAAAGTACCCCTTAACTACCGGCTTTCATCAAATGATGCAGCAACAACTGCCGAGAAAGAGGCTTTATATAAATTACAGCGTAATTACCTGTATGATATTATCGTACAAGTTGACCAACCGGGAGCTGCAACCCCCGAAGCCGCAACCGAAATAAAAGGTACTTTTATTATTCAGGATTGGTCTACCAAAGAAGTGCTGGTTACAGTAGAAGGTATCAATTTCATTTATGTGAAAGATACGCACATCACTTTACCGAACAGTACGAAATTCACTACAACGTTCCAATCATCCACACCGGATGTAGAAGTCACAGACATAAAAGTGAACGGAACAGCGATTGCCAACAATACCAATGGCGTCAACATTATCTGCCAGTCCGGAGTAAAGAACGGAGCCATCCGGATAAACAGCTCGTTGCCGACCAATTTTGTAGAAAAAGCAATAGAGTTTACTGTTAGGAACGGAGCCGGGCTGACTCAAAAAGTAACTGTTGCCCAATATCCGGCCTTGTACATCGGAGCGGATATTTCAGCGGATGAACCGGGAGGCAGTCAGGGACAGAACAATAATAAAATGTATATTATCAGTTCATTTGTTGCCGATTTCTCGACACTGCCTGACCCGGACGAGTTCGATGAAACATTTCCGTCCGGATATTACCATTATGCTCCTCAACCAGCGCTCGGAGCCTCATATGCTAAATATATCCGCAACTATGGTATACTGGGCTACCCCAAAACAGACAGTGAAGGTGCTACAATAGACAATGAGGACAACAACCGTCGTATTTCTCCCCGCTTAATGCTGGCATCACAATATGGTGTTACGACCGCAAGCGATTACGCTTCATCCCGCTTAAAATGCAGGGATTACGTGGAAAACGACAAAACGACAGGCGAACGCTACAGTGATTGGAGAATGCCGACATTAGCAGAAGTCTACCTGACAGATGTTCTCCAGAATATAAAAGCCTGTGATGTAAAAGAAATTCTCGAAGGTGGATGGTACTGGAGCGCACGAGCCAGTGGAGCTGTCAACTTTATGGACCCTCGCGTAGGAAATACGACCGACTTCAACTCTCTTTTTACTTCGGTCAGATGTGTCAGAGATGTCAAATAAAAGCTAAAAAACAGATGTGATGAAAAAATTAATTTATACCTATATATTTATCAGCCTCGTTTTCTCCTCCTGCCAGGACGATAATCTGGTACCGGACAATAGCATGGCTGGAAAAATAAAGTTTAGCGGGTCTGTCTTCATGCCGGAATTGCAGATGCAAACCCGGGCTGCCAATATCGATTATGATCTAAAAGATTTATGGCTGCTGGTATTTGATGCCAAAGGTTTATTCCTCGAACGCGTACATGCTGACGAACTTACAATGAATAACAGTAGCGGCAGTTTCACTGCACAGGTCACCGACAAAGCAGGTTTCATTCATGCCATAGCCAACTACGATTGGACAGCATTTGATGACAATAGTTCTTTACAAAAAGACGAACGCGAATTATTGCCATCCCTCTATGGCAATACAATGATATTCTGGGGAAGAAGCGAGATAACACAACCCGCTTCCTCCGCTAATTTTACATTATTCCGCAACCAGGCAAAAGTAACGGTGGAAAGCAATGTGCCCAACTTCGTACTGACAGGATATGCCCTTTGTAATTATACAACATCCGGAACAGTATCGCCTTTTATCCCTGAACGTACCCCTAACCCGTTCCTGATAGAAGATGATAAACCGACCCTACTGCCGGGCAGCCTTTCCAAAACAAGCCAAAACGCAAACGATTGTACGGTTGAACCGAAATATATGTTCGAGAATCCCAATTACTCCAATGACCAATGTTACCTTATTATAAAAGGGAAACTGGACAATGGACCGGAATTATTCTATAAAATCCAGTTCCTTGATACCAATAAGCGTCCTTATACCATAGTTAGAAATATTCTTTACCGGGTTGTTATTGAAGGCTTCAACCAGCAGGCACATGGCAGTACTAATTTTGAGGATGCTATGAGTTCGGAACCATCCAACAATATCTATGCTGAAATATTCAAGGATTCTCCTTCTATCTCTGACAACAATAATAATATACTAACGGTCAGCCAGCTTTATTTTTTATTCACCAAAGCAGGGAAGCTCACAATAGCTACGCATTATACAGAGAACGGAATCGCTGCCGATTCTAAAATTAATGTATCCGTAGCCTATGACCAGGCAAATATCCTCAGTAATCTCAGCTACAATGGCAACGGAACCATCACGGCTGATATTGCTGCCGTTATAGCAGGTCAGAACGAAGCATCTATTGAGGTGAAAGCGGGTGTGTTATCCCGAACAATCACTGTCACTTCTACCGCATTATATAGCTTTGAACCGGCAAGCATATCCCCTAACCCTTATACGGAAAAGGAACAGGAAGTTGCGCTTACATTCCAAATTCCAACAATGATTCCATCTTACTTATTCCCGTTGAAATGTGAAATCTCAACAAGTAACCTATATCCTATCGGGTCCAATAAAGATATGGAAATAGAATTTTCCAATGGTACTTACAAGTATATTTACTGGGTCTATAACCCGGGAGAAAATACCTTAAATTTCAAAACCAGTGCGGAAGACAGTGATGAGACAATTACAATAGAGAACGACTACTTCCACACAGCCAACGTACCTATACAATCCCGTTCTTTCAATAATGTATCTGTCAATAATAATAATATTGTAAACTATGGTTCAGGCAGCACTGCTGTAGTCAGGTTTGACGTATCTGTGCCAAACAACGCACCAGCTTCTTATCCGCTTACAGTCCATATCAAGACGAGTAATCTGACAACCAACGATGTCAACTGGATTGCAGAGAACGGAGGATATAAAAGAACTTATACGGCTCCTGTAACAGGAACCCAAAGTGTCAATTTTATCTCTAACAAAGATGCCAGTGCCGAAGACATAGTTCTCTCGGCAGACGGTTTCCGTAATTCGACTGTCTATTTTGATAATGTACTGACAAAGAATAGTCCTCTTTTAAGTAATACGATTATGGTTAATTCAAACGGAACAGCATATTATATTCCACGATATAGTGTTACTTCTTCCAACCAGAATATTGTAAACAGTTTTACAACCAACCGTAACAGTTATTATTCATTTCAGGTAGAAGCGGGAGCCAAACTTTCCGACACTGTAACATTTCGTTTATACATTTCCAGCAACCAGCATTATGCAGGATCCTTAACCGTTCGTGAGCTTTTAGATAATCCGGCAATTATACTAAAATAGAAATCTCTGATTGCCAAGGAACTGCGCTGCAAAGTGGCTTTTTATCAAAAAATATCCTTAAAAAGCTTTGTTTATTCAGAAATATAAGCATATCTTTGCAGCGCAATTCTAGGGAAGAAGCGCAAAACTCAAGGAAGTTTGGGTGAGTGGCTGAAACCAACAGTTTGCTAAACTGTCGTACGGGTAACCGTACCGGGGGTTCGAATCCCCCAGCTTCCGCATAAAAAGCTACCAATTTGATTGGTAGCTTTTTTGTTTTAGTACAAAATCATACCGAAATCGGCTCATACTGAAATCCTGAGGGGATTAAATTTTAAGCATAAATATTAGCAAGCCTGAATAAGAAAAAAGTGACATCCCTCACCCCTCTGAGTTGTGCCCTGAAAGCTTTAATTTTAGCATTGAAGGATTCACTTGCAGCATTGGTTGGTCGTCTTCTAAAAAAGGCAACAATATTTAAGTAATGTGCTTGTATAGTCCTGGCTACAGTTCCAAAAGAAAGAAAACCGGATCTGTCTACCTCGTCATACCAATGTGCCAGGCGTGTCAAGGCAATATCTGCCGATTTTACCTGGTGATATATCAAGCCCAGCCTCATGCTTAAGTAATAGGCTTTCTTAATATCGGGATATTCCCGGAAAAGAATCCTGGCCCTTTTTCTTTGGCTCTCAGACCAAAGTTCATCTTTCTTGAATAAAAGGTACCGGCTTCTTGCCAACAGTTGTTTGCGGCTGTCCCCATTCTCAAATGTTTCAGGGACAAAGGGCTGACCGGATGTTTTTGCATAGGTAAGCTCGACCATTTCTTTATCCAATGCCTCCCATCGTGCCTTTATACGCATTTCCTGTACAGCTTCAAAAGCGAGCTTCTGAACATGAAAACGGTCGATAACCTGTTTGGCGGCAGGAAAACAAACACGGGTTATCTGAGCCATATTGGGAGCCATGTCCAAGGTGATTTCACGAACCTGAAAACGCCTGCGACGGGAAAGTTTGAGCAATACTTGAGAAACCTTTTCTGCGGATGTACCTTTAACCATGGCGATGATGGTACCTTTTTTACCTTTCGCATCTTTGTTTATCAGGATTGTATACAACTCTCCTGAAGAAAGAGCTGTTTCGTCCAGCCCGACATAGGGCCCTATGTTTTTCTCGAAGAGAATCCACTCTTGGGCATGGGAACGCTGTTCCCAATTCTTAAAATGACTCAGATGATTTTTGTATTGCGACTCCAGCTGTTTAGCATCCATCCCGTAATGATCCGCCAAAAGACTAATGCTTAGAACTCGAGAGTCGATCCAATGCTTTTAAAAAAGACGCAAACTCTGTCGTTATTTGCGTTCCTTCTGCCACTAATTTCCAATTGCGGCTTACATATTTACCTGTACGGTGATTGAACCAGCGACGTTTCTTGATAAACAATAAACAAGTACGACCACGCATCGGATAATCGTGCATCCTGACTTGTTCGTAAAAACCCTTGCTCTCTAATTTATCTGTTGTATATTCCGTGGAATGTATATTTTTCTCTTCAAAGTATATTTCTACCTGATCTGGCTTTTTTTGGAAATCTGACAACTCAAAATAATCGAACATTCCATCTGGAAAGATAAAACGAAGAAATTCATCGTAACTCATTGCTTTTCTTTTTTACTCAGGCTAAGATACGATTTATTATTTTAAACCCTCAGATTTTCGGTATGAGCCAGAAATAGTATTTTCATGGTATTAGTTTATAGGTTAGTAAGCCGCTCTGTCCTGGTGAAGGTCAAGCGGCTTTTTTACACAAACAATCTTTCCTGTCTTATGAAAAGCAATGCATATATGAGATTTTTAAATAAATAATCCATTCAAAGGAAGCAAATATATTTTATCTATTACTTTTGAAAATCAAAATATTTAATATTAAAAAGGAAGTATAATTCAAGATGATTTTTCCATAGTTCTATCAGAACTAATCTCCTACTTGTTAATTCATACTGCAAAGATATATGATATTTTTTAAATACAAACAATTTAATAGTTTTATTTACCATCTATTTTGTGTTTAATGTCTTGTATTAACCAGTATTATAATATGTATAAGAAGTTTATTTATACTGTAATATCAAATATTTAATTCTATTTACATATCTATTTATATTGATAATCAATGATAATAGTTTTGTTTGATAAAAGTTCTGATAGGACTAAGTCGTTTTAATAACTTGTATTAACTAAAGGGGATTTATAAATATTATAGTAACAAACTAAAGGGAGTAAGGGATATTAAATAGCAAACTCTATACTACATATGTGGTTTTTATACTATATGTAAAAGCTGTGTTATATCCTGATTGAAGAAGTGTTATTCATGTACCTATGCAATGAATAATTAAAAATGCGATTGTATTATGTATACTTTATATTCTTAATTAACAAACTAAGTTATTAAAATCATGAGAAAATTAATTTCATTGATGTTGCTTATGATGGTAATCGTCGTAGGCTGTAAAAAGGATGACCCGGTCATCTCAGAGTACATTGTAACATTCAACACACAGGGAGGAAGTAATATTGATGCCTTGAAGGTTGTGGAAGGACAGAAAGTAACGAAACCTCAGGACCCGACAAAAGAGAATTACATATTCTCCGGCTGGTACAAGGAAGCTGCATGTACAACTGTATGGGATTTTGAGAAGGAAACCGTAATGAGTAATGTGACGATTTATGCGAAGTGGGTTGAAGCGGCTCAGGCTTGTGTCGTAACCTTTGACGCACAGGGAGGAAGCGAGGTAGCCCCCTTGACTGTTAACAAGGGTGACAAGCTTGTAAAACCGACGAACCCGACTAAGGAAGATTGTAGTTTTTTAGGCTGGTATAAAGATGCCGCTTATACAAGTGCATGGGAGTTTGCAACAGATGTAGTGAATGAAAACATAACCTTATATGCCCGTTGGTCTAACCCCGGTGAAGCTGTATATACCGTAACATTCGATACGGATGGAGGTAATCCAATGGAACCTGCCTCTGTTAAAGCCAATGAGAAATTGACAATGCCTGCCAATCCACAAAAATTAGGCTTTAAATTCAGGGGGTGGTATTCCGATCCGGAAAAAGTTACAGTTTACGATTTTAATGCACCTGTAACCAGTGATATAACCCTTTATGTGAAATGGATGAAGTCTGAAATTGCTTTGGAGAACTTCAATACATCAGCATTGGCAGGAACCGGCGTTATATGGTATCCTGAAACTAAAACATTGGACATTACGGAAGCAAAAAAGAGTGGTACTATTTCATTTGACGTATTAGGTGTAAATACCATAACCCCCAACAGTGTGTTAGCAGCATACGACAAACATGCTAAATCCATTGGTGGCAAAGATAAACTGAATGAAATCCTGGTAGCGGGTGCTGCTGTAGATAATAAAATGGGCGTGGAAGTTAAGATTCCTGTTCAGACTCTGAGTGTACCCTTGGATATTTATGTGAGCATTAGCGATATCAGCAATCCTGAAGATGCAGAGGTAATAACCATCAAGAGTCGTCCGAACTATGCTGATACAGAGTACAAACCTGTAATGATGAAGACGACTGATGGTAAAACAGTCTTTTGGGCTCCGCTAAATGTGGGTGCGACTAAAATGCCGGAATCAGTAACAAATACAGCAGATACTGATGTCACAGAGTTTTGCGGTCAGTTATTCCAGTGGGGACGTAAATCAGGTGTGAGGGCAACCAACAAACAAGAGACATTAGATAGTGAGAATTATACAGCAAAAGTTTTCCCTACAGGTGAAGGTTACTTAAGCAGTATGTATTTGTGGGATGATAAGTTTATTGTAAGTAGTACTTCCGATCCTAATCTCCAAGGTAATTGGTTGTTATTTGAATCAGAGAAAGACAATCCAGAAGGAGCGGATATGAAAGACGATCTCTGGTATAATAAGTTATGGAATAGTGGCACTGAAGAAGATCCTATTAAAACGGAGACTGATCCTTGTCCTGAAGGTTGGCGTGTTCCGACAGCCTCTGAATGGATGGCAATCGGTGCAGGAAATACTGCTGTAACAAAGAATTGGGATGATACAAATAAAATACTGACTATCCCTGGTGCAGATGCAGAAGGTGAACAGAAGCTCGTTTTGCCTGCTGCGGGCCTCCGCCACACTACCGGCATTTTCAACTTTCAGGGTAGCCGCGGCTACTGCTGGTCGTCGTCGGTTCCGTCAGGCAATGTCAACGCTAGCTGCACGAACTTCAGTAGTGCCACGCTGGGCATTACCTCATACACCCGTGCCGATGGACGCTCGGTGCGTTGCGTCCAAGAATAAGAAAGGTCGGCGAATTAACTAAGGTTGTTCTTCGATTGCCGACCAGTTGATTGAATTATACTCCACCTTTCTTACTATTATAGGAAGGTGGAGATTTAATAGTAAAAATCTATATGAACAAAACAGAATTCATAAAACGGATGTCAAAGCGTATGTCTCTTCCTCCCCATACGATTTCCTGTTTCCTCAATGCGTTTAACGAGGAACTCGTCAATGTATTCAAGGAAGACGACCGCTTGATTATGCAAGGCTTCGGTTCCTATTATCTATATAAACGGACAGAGCGGAAAGGACACAATCCCAAGACCGGGGAGAAATGTATGATACCGTCTAAAACGAGTATCAAGTTCCGACCGGGGAAAAATCTTCTCGGGAAACTGAATCAGGACAAAAGTTCTAAATAAAGAATATCTATTGTATTGGGAAGAATTTATATAAAATTCTGGTATTTCAATTTAGATATATAGTTTGTAGATAAAAGTTAACCGAAACTTTAGCGATATCACATTATCAAATAAAAGGGAAATACTCCGGCTGTGAAGTCCGGGTATTTCCGTATTCTTACAATCAGTGTTAAATGGCAGCGACCTGTAGGGGTGGTTGCCATTTTATGTTTGTAGAGGACTTTATAGGTTTTGATAGAAAGAGTGCAACTCTGCTTATAAAAGTAAGATATTTTTTCTTTCAGATACAAAAATATAAGGCTTATATTTGCTTCGTAATGATAAAATATTATGCTTTTTCCGATTCATAGTTATAGTTTTTGAAAATCATAACTATGATTTCGGAAAACCATAACTATGAATAATATTAGATGTCATTTTTCGTGGCAGATGTTGTTTTTCAATTTCGAGGACTTTCCGGGGAGATTTTCTATGGAGTCCGCCTTCTTTTTAGGCCATGAAAAGGGTATATCCCTATACTTTTTCAATACGATTTTAATATCGTGTAATACAAATGGAGAAAAGAAGAAGGGAAGAAAGGTTAAGAAGGGATTATCGGTAAGGCTGGAAGAATGGTTAGACCGGTTGGTTACAGGAGAGCGTGTTGCCGGTCACGTGCATACGGCATCCAATTATGAAAGTGTTTTGTGAAATGAACCCTAAAAGTCGGGCAAAAAACTTTTAGGGTTCACTTCAAACTACTTAAAACAAAGGATTTGCAACTTTCTCCCTCAACAAAGCCAAATCAACCACCTGGCGAATATCCTCAACATAGTGAAAGTTCAAGCCTTTCAGATACTCCGGTTTAATTTCATCAATATCTTTCTGGTTTTCTTTACAGAGAATCAATTCTTTGATGCCGGCACGTTTAGCGGCAAGTATCTTCTCTTTTATACCTCCTACCGGCAATACTTTTCCACGCAAGGTAATTTCCCCTGTCATAGCCAAATTACTTTTTACCTTACGCTGGGTAAATGCAGACACTAATGAAGTGACCATTGTTATACCGGCACTCGGACCATCCTTAGGTATTGCCCCTTCCGGTACATGAATGTGTACATTCCAGCTCTCGAATAAATCTTCTGAAATTTTAAATTGCGATGCATGTGCATGAATATATTCAAGTGCCAACATGGCAGATTCTTTCATGACATCCCCTAAGTTACCGGTCAATGTCAGCTTGGAGCCTTTTCCTTTGCTCAAACTGGTTTCTACAAAAAGGATTTCTCCTCCTACAGCAGTCCAAGCCAATCCGGTAACAACTCCCGCATATTCATTTCCCTGATATTTATCTTTGGTATATTCTACCGCACCTAAATATTCATGCAAGTCTTCCGGAGAAATTTGAGTCGGAACCGGTTCATCCGCAGCTATTTTACGAGCCAATTTACGCATGACTTTAGCAATCTTCTTATCCAGTTCGCGGACTCCGCTTTCACGAGTATATGATTCTACAATTGCTTGCAAAGTTTTCTTCTGAAACTTTACTTTTCCCTTCGGTATGCCATGCGCCTCCCGTTGCTTCGGGACTAAGTGCCGGGCTGCAATCTCCACTTTTTCTTCCATGATATAGCCACTAACCTCAATCAGTTCCATACGGTCCAGCAATGGCTGGGATATCGTATTCAGGTTATTTGCCGTAGCGATAAACAACACTTTGCTTAAATCATAATCTATATCCAGATAGTTATCATGGAAAGCGTTATTTTGTTCCGGGTCAAGAACTTCCAATAAAGCAGAAGCCGGATCCCCTTTAAAATCATTTGTAATTTTATCTATTTCATCAAGTACAAACACAGGGTTAGACGTTCCAGCTTTTTGTAAGTTCTGGATAATACGCCCGGACATTGCACCTATATAAGTACGGCGATGCCCACGTATTTCCGCTTCATCATGCAAACCGCCTAATGAAACCCTGACATATTTACGATTCAGGGATTCTGCAATAGATTTTCCCAGAGAGGTTTTACCAACTCCCGGAGGACCATACAGGCAAATAATCGGAGATTTCATATCTCCTTTCAATTTCAACACGGCAAGATGTTCTATGATACGTTCTTTTACCTTCTCCAATCCGAAATGGTCACGGTCCAATACTTTTTGGGCATGCGCCAGATTGAAGTTATCTTTGCTGTACTCGTTCCAAGGCAGATTTACGATATTCTGTACATATTGGGTCTGGATTGAAAAGTCTGGAGATTGTGGATGCAAACGCTCCAACTTGCGTACTTCCTTTTCGAAAATCTCAGCAACATTTGAAGACCATTTCTTTTTGGCTGCCTTTTCACGCAACTCTCTAATCTCTAATTCATTGATATTTCCTCCCAATTCTTCCTGAATTGTTTTTATCTGCTGTTGAAGGAAATACTCTTTCTGTTGCTGATTGATATCTTCATGCGTCTTCATCTGAATAGCAGCCTTCAATTCTATTAGCTGATATTCACGGTTCAGAATAAACAATAACCGATAAGCACGGTCTTTCAAATCGCCTATCAATAATAAGTCCTGTTTCTCCGCTGCTCCGGTAGGTATATTACTGCATGCAAAATTGATCAGATAAATAATATTCTTATTATTCTTTATTGAAAATATCAAATCGCGAGGAGGTTCCGCATTTGCCGAAATCATTTTGATTGTCAAATCCTTAATGGTAGAAGTCAAAGCCTCAAACTCTTTATCGTTTTTTGCAGGCATTTTATCTTCCAACATAGAAATCTTACCGACCAGGAAGGGTTCCACAGAAGTCAACTCTTTCAGTTCAAAACGTTTTTTACCCTGAAGAATAACAGTTGTCGTACCATTCGGCATTTCCAAAAGACGCACAATTTCTGCGACTACTCCAACCGGATACAAATCCTTAAATTCAGGATCATCTGTTTCCATATCCCGTTGACAAACAACACCTATTAATTTTTTCTTATGGGAAGCCTCCTTTATCAGGCGCATGGATTTAGAGCGCCCAACCATAACAGGCATAGCCACACCCGGAAATAATACCATATTACGAAGCGGTAATATAGGCAGTTCTTCTCCCACTTTATCTACTCCTTCCGTAAAATCCTCATCTACATCACAATCCGTTAAAATAGGCATTACAATACCTATATTATCTTCCAAGTCATTGTACACCTCTTCAGCGAACATTGTTATCTTATCTTTCTTCATATATTACTCCCAAATCTGTCAAGCCTGTTTAATACAGCCATTCTTCTAAACTATTATACATTATATTGTGTCTATTCAATAATCGTGCCAAAGTTAATGTTTTTAACTCATATCTGACTACATTTGCATCCGACATTATAAAAAAGCATGGCTAATTCATATTTTCAATTTAAACAATTTACCATCTACCACGATAAATGTGCGATGAAAGTAGGCACGGACGGTGTTCTATTGGGCGCTTGGGCAAATACGGAATCATGTAAAAACATATTGGACATAGGAACCGGGACAGGGCTTATAGCCTTAATGCTTGCACAAAGGAGCAATGCACTTATCGATGCGATAGATATAAATAAGGAAGCTTGCTTACAAGCGATGGATAATGTTGCGGCTTCCCCTTTTGCCGGACGTATTCGTACTATTCATACGGATTTCACAGACTATTCCGCTACATGTACAAGCAGATATGATCTAATTGTATCCAATCCTCCCTATTTTGTAAATTCCCTTAAATGTCCGAATATAAACAGGAATACAGCGCGGCATACGGATACACTCTCAATCCCGGACCTTGTCAAAAACTCCCGAATGTTACTGTCATCTTCCGGACGAATCGCGTTAATTTTACCTTTTGAACTATTGGATTATTTATCCACCATAGCAAAAGAGAACAACTTATATATAAACAAAAGAACAGATATCATACCTGTACCCGGGGCTTCTCCCAAACGTTTCCTGGTTGAACTTTCGGAATCGCCCAACTCTTTGATCACGGAAAAGTTAGTTATAGAAGAAGCCCGTCACCAATACACTAAAGACTATATATCTCTGACAAAAGATTTTTATCTGAAGATGTAAGGGAGGTTTTTATCAAAGAAACGGGATACTTCTCCAAACAGGTTATGAACTTCTTCAGTGAAGGATACGGTTTCCGGGGTAAATACATTCAATGATTTAGGAATGATAGAGATTTCAATCTTGCTATCGGCCATAATAGGCTCACCATCCAGATGCATTACACCCGGCTTTTGACGGATTATCGTAACGGATTGTCCCTTAAAAGTTTTTATTTTACTATTACGGTCTATTTGCTTAGTGAACAACTGAATCGCTAATGGAGCTATATCCAATGGAGTAAATGGAGACAATATAGTTATATCCATTTTACCATCCTGTATATTTGCATGAGGAGCAATAAATGCATTATTACCATATTGGGATGCATTTCCACAAGCCACCAAAAAAGCTTTTTCTTTGATTGTTTGGTTATCCACCAACAGTTCATAAGGTTCAGGTTTATAGCTCAGGTATTCTTCCACCGTATTTTTTATATAGGTAAGAGAGCCACGGCGTTTTTCTCCTGCGAACTTTTGGCTCACAGCCGCATCAAAACCGACACCGCATGTACAAAAGAATATACGCCCGTTTGCTTTACAACAATCGATAGTCGTTTTATGTCCCTTGACTATTAAATCCAATGCACGACGTGCATCTATCGGGATATGCAACTCCCGTGCGAGACCATTGCCGGAACCTTTCGGTATAATACCCAACACAGCATTCGAATGTATCATAGCACGAGCTATCTCATTCACAGTCCCATCCCCTCCTACCGCAATAATGCAATTTGCACCTTGATCGACAGCCAACTTGGTTAATTCGCTTGCATGACCGGGATATTCGGTAAAAGATATTTCCAGATTACAACCGCAATCACGAAAAGCATTCTCTATCATCTTAGGTATTTTCCTTTTTGAGCCAACACCAGAAATAGGGTTAATTATTGCACGTACATTGATTTTATGATTATCCATCCTTTTTTAGCTTACTTTGAAAAGACAAAAATAATGCTTTTGTAAAACTTTTAAAGCATTTAGGCTACTATAAGTTATTTTTTTACTACTTTTGCGGCTGGATTTGCCGAAACATAGATAATATGCAGGCCTAAAATCCTGAGTTCTTTTTAAGAATAACATGTAGCGAGAAAAATCATTCTCTTTATTATAATATGAAACTGTTACAAGAGAAATTATCAAAGTACGATGCACCTCAGCGCGCAATGGCTGCTGGAATTTATCCTTACTTCAGAATGATTGAAAGCGATCAGGACACAGAAGTAATGATTAGTGGTAAAAAAGTCCTGATGTTTGGTTCCAATGCCTATCTCGGATTGACAAACCACCCGAAAGTCAAAGAGGCAGCTATCGCAGCCATAAAAAAATATGGTACAGGTTGTGCCGGTTCGCGTTTTCTTAACGGAACTTTGGATTTGCACATTCAGTTGGAAAAACGATTGGCAGAATTCGTAGGAAAAGATGATGCTATTGTATATTCCACAGGTTTCCAGGTAAATTTAGGTGTTGTTTCCTGCTTGACCGGACGCGAAGATTATATCCTTTGGGACGAATTGGACCATGCATCCATCATTGAAGGTCACCGCTTATCCTTCTCTACCAAATTAAAGTACAAACACAACGATATGGATTCTCTGGAAAAACAACTCCAGAAATGTGAACCGGACAAGGTGAAACTAATCGTTATCGATGGTGTATTCAGTATGGAAGGTGATGTTGCCAAACTACCTGAAATTGTTGCTTTAGCAAAGAAATATAACGCAAGTGTTATGGTAGACGAGGCTCACGGCTTAGGAGTATTAGGAGACCACGGACGCGGTACTTGTAACCATTTTGGTGTTACAGATGATGTAGACCTGATTATGGGTACATTCAGTAAATCGCTTGCTTCAATAGGTGGATTTATCGCTTCGGATAAAGATACGATCAATTATCTTCGTCATAACTCACGTTCATATATCTTCAGTGCCAGCAACACTCCGTCGGCAACAGCTGCTGCCAGTGCAGCACTCGATATAATGTTGCAGGAACCTGAACGTATCGAGCATTTATGGGATCTGACACACTACGCTTTGGATGGTTTCCGTAATATGGGTTGTGAAATCGGTCACACATCGACTCCGATTATTCCGTTGTTTATCCGCGACAACGACTTAACATTCCTTATTGTTAAGGAATTGTTTGAAGCAGGTATCTTCGTCAATCCGGTTGTTTCGCCTGCTGTAGCACCGGAAGATACGTTAATCCGCTTCTCTTTAATGGCTACACATACCAAAGAACAGCTTGATTATGCATTGGAAGCTATTCATAGAGTATTCAAAAACCATAATTTGGTTAAATAAGAAGCACTTCTATATTTTTAGAAAAGAAGGTGTCTGAAAAGGATGCCTTCTTTTTTTGTTATGCTGCCCGTTTATTATCCATTTTTATTTTTAAAACATCTTTGGTCTTCTCAATTATCTCTCTTCGAGAAGTCATCCTACAGAAATAAGTAAACAATAAAAGAAAGCCGGCTTTTTTAGCCAGTTTCCTTAGATTATGTGCAATAGCAACCAGGGTAAACTCTGTTTTTACCTTCTCCAACCCTCTTAATCTAAACCGGTTCCACGCCGAGTTATGCTTTATCTGTGCAAAGACAGCTTCCGGTTCTGTACATCGTCTGCCCCGATGATAAATACCTTCCTCACTCATGAGCTTTTCCCGTGCTTTTTGTTTATACCTGTTAAGGTTATAGTTAACTTCTATGATCCGGTTGGCCTTTGATTTATGGCATTGAGATTTCAGCGGGCACCCCTCACAATTTTGTGCCTGATAACGCTTCAGTATGGATACATATCCCAAATCGGATTTACTTTTCCTTTGACCTTTATATTCCATATGTTGTCCCATCGGGCATACGTAATAATCCCTTTCCCGGTTGTAGTAAAGGTTCTGTATGGCAAAAGCATCCTTCTTCCAGGCACGCTTCTGCTCTTTGTGGAAATAATTGTACTTGACAAAAGCCTCTATACCCGCATTCTCCATAAACTCGTAGTTTTGTTCACTTCCATAACCGGCATCGGCCACTACTATAGAGGATTGCCTATGATAAGTCTCTCGAAAATCTTTCAAAAAAGAAATTAAAGTTCCCGTATCTCCGGCTCGCCTGTAAATTCCCAGATTGGTAATAAATTGATTCTCTGTAGCAATCTGTATGTTATAGGCAGGTTTCAATTGCCCGTTTTTCATATGATCCTCTTTCATGCGCATGAAGGTCGCATCCTCATCTGTCTTACTGAAAGAATTACGATCCCCTAATTTCTCTAATTGCGATTCGTATTTGGCAAGGCGGGGCAGATATTCTTCCTGTAACTTTTTGATTTGTTTCTGCTCAGCTTTGTTCATCCCGGAGAGCCGTTTGTTTAAAGCGCCCACTTTTTCCCGCAAACCACAGGAATCCATATCCGGTAAGGTATCCGGTGTCCTTTCCTGTTTATCCTGCTCGATATGTTTGTCAACCTCACTAAGGATTGACTGTATTTTCGACTCCAGTTTTACCTTGTTCTTTTCCACGCTACCACGCCAGACAAAAGTGTAGCGGTTGGATGCTGATTCCACTTTGGTACCATCGATATACTGTACATCCAAACTGACATAGCCGGATTCCTGTAACAGCAGAACAATGGCTGAAAACAACGATTTTATGTGTTCTTTTAAACGTTTGCCGCGGAAATCATTGATCGTGCGGAAATCGGGAGTACTATTACCAGACAACCACATGAAGTGAATATTCTCCTGCAAGGCCTTTTCTATTTTGCGACAAGAATAGATATTGTTCAGATATGCATAAAACAGAACTTTGAGCATCATACGGGGATGGTAGCTGCTGCTACCTCCTCCTTTATATGCCCAGAGCAGACAACTAATATCCAAGGCGTCTACAACACTGTTTACAACACGAACGGGATGATTGGGAGCTATCTTTTCCGATAAGCTGGCCGGAAAAAGTACATTTTGGTTGGATGTTAACTCTTTAAATACTATCTTAGCCATTGCTATAATGTTTGTTTTTTTGCAACGGTAAGATAATACTTTTTACCGAAATAAACAATAGCAAAAGGGGCTATCCGACTTTTTGGACAGCCCCTTTTAATTATATAAAGTAACTAATTACTTCTTCATAGCTTCTTCAATAGCAACCGCTACAGCAACAGTAGCACCTACCATCGGGTTGTTACCCATACCCAGGAAGCCCATCATTTCTACGTGAGCAGGAACTGATGAAGAACCGGCAAACTGAGCGTCACCATGCATACGGCCCATAGTATCGGTCATACCATAAGAAGCAGGACCTGCAGCCATGTTATCCGGGTGCAAAGTACGGCCTGTACCACCACCTGATGCTACAGAGAAGTACGGATGACCATTTTCCATACATTCTTTCTTATAAGTACCTGCAACAGGGTGCTGGAAGCGAGTCGGGTTAGTTGAGTTACCTGTGATAGATACATCAACACCTTCTTTACGCATGATAGCAACACCTTCACGAACATCGTCAGCACCATAGCACTTAACTTTAGCACGCAAACCTGTAGAGTATGCTTTTTCTTCGATTACATTAACATCGCCAGTCATATAATCGAACTGAGTCTGAACGTAAGTAAAGCCATTGATACGTGAAATGATTTTAGCAGCATCTTTACCCAGACCGTTCAGGATAACACGCAACGGTTCTTTACGAACTTTGTTTGCCATTTCAGCAATCTTGATAGCACCTTCAGCAGCTGCGAAAGATTCGTGACCAGCCAAGAAAGCGAAACATTTTGTTTCTTCACGCAACAGACGGGCAGCCAGGTTACCATGGCCAATACCAACCTTACGGTCTTCAGCTACAGAACCTGCAATACAGAATGCCTGCAAACCGATACCGATAGCTTCAGCAGCGTCGGCAGCATTTACACAACCTTTCTTGATAGCGATAGCAGCACCTACTACATAAGCCCAACAAGCATTTTCAAAACAGATAGGCTGTGTTTCCTTACACATTGTATAAGGATCGATACCTTTTGCATCACAAATTGCTTTTGCATCTTCGATACCGTTGATGCCATATTCTTTTAAAACCGCGTTGATATGATCGATACGACGGTCATAACTTTCAAATAAAGCCATATTATTTTTACTTTTTTAAATTCTTATTTACCAGGAATAAAGATATCAGAAAATTGAAAACAAGCACACCTCCGCAACAGGCTACATAGAAAGCCATCCAGGGACGATCCGGTTTCATCACAAAATAAGTAATAACCGTTGCTATCACAGTGATAACAATCAGTCCCCACAGGACGCGTGTTAATGTTTTCTTATTCATTACGAGGATCGATATATTTTACAGCTTCTTTGAAACGACCGTAAGAACCTTTGGCTTTTTCCAGTGCTTCGTTAGCATCCATACCCTTCTTTACCATATCCATGAATTTGCCCAGGTGGATAAATTCATAACCGATTACTTCATCGTCAGCATCCAAAGCCATACGAGTACAGTATCCTTCAGCCATTTCCAGGTAACGAACACCTTTTGCCAAAGTACCGAACATAGTACCTACCTGGCTACGCAGACCTTTACCCAAATCTTCCAGACCTGCACCGATAGGCAGACCGCCTTCAGAGAAAGCAGACTGTGTACGACCATAAACGATCTGCAGGAACAATTCACGCATTGCAGTGTTGATAGCGTCACAAACAAGGTCAGTGTTCAAAGCTTCCAACAGCGTTTTACCCGGAAGAATTTCTGAAGCCATAGCTGCAGAGTGAGTCATACCGGAACAACCGATTGTTTCAACAAGAGCTTCCTGGATAATTCCTTCCTTAACGTTCAGAGTCAGTTTACATCCACCCTGTTTCGGTGCACACCAACCGATACCGTGAGTCAAACCAGAAATGTCTGTGATCTGAGTTGCTCTAACCCACTTTCCTTCTTCAGGAATCGGAGCACTCTGGTGGTTAGCTCCCTTTTTTACAACACACATGTGTTGAACTTCATGTGAATAAATCATAATCGCTAATTTATTATATTAAAGTGATAATAAAACTTTATGCTATTTTTATCGTAAAATCGCTATCATTAAGACCGCACAAAGATAAAATTTTAAATTTAGCCGTGCAATAAGCGTTGTTCGTTATTTGTCGGTAAAATCCACATCAAGTAGAGTACCATTCAGGATTACGGACCAGGTTACCGGGGCTATTTTCTTCATCATAACCGTTACCCCACAATATTTTTCCTGGGACAGGCGGATAGCTTTCTGTATTTTTGCACTGTCTGCCGGGTTTCCGACCACATGGTAAGTTACATGAAAATCTGTATAAACCATGGGGATGCCATCCGAGGTTCCGGCTGTAACATCTATAGACAAGCTTTCAAAACGTATTCGCATTTTTCGGAAAAGAGGGGCAACATCCATTCCCGTACATCCTGCCAAAGCTACAAGCATAAGAGCTTTTGGACGTGGTCCTTCGTCGTTACCTCCATTCTCTACTGCGGTGTCGATAATGAGAGGATGACCATTCAACTCCGTTTCAAAAGTCGAATCTTTTTTCCATTTTAAAGTGATTTGAGCAGACATAGGCGTTAAGATTATTATGATGTGTCCAAATTTACGGTAAATAAGAAAGATAAACAACACATTACAGGAATTATTCTATGCATCTTAATCAGAGATTCTGCCATTACTCTATTCCCCTGCTTCTTTCCAATAATTCCACAAAATCAAAAGAATCCATTCGGGAATACCGGATTTTGTCTGATAAATATTTAATCGACAGATTTATATTGAAAGCCAGTAACAAAGAAAAAGAGATTTCCGTGTAGGAAGGGCTAATGCTTTGGTGAGGTTGCATCCATAAATTAAGCACCTTCAATAATAGATTTAACTCATCCGGTTCATACAATAAGAGGCTTATTTGTATAACCTCGCAAAGGTTCCAGTAACCGGTTCACCAAGTTGCGGATTGCTATCTGCGCTTCAATCGGCGGAGTATTGTCAAGAGCTTGTTCGATTGCCGTTGCACTGTAAATAAATTCATCCATATTAAAATGTTCACTAATTATTTCTTTCATCTTTTTTTGCTTTTAATCTTCCATTATCAATTTTCAGTTTGTATGAGTAATCCACGCCGAATAATGCTCCGGCAAACGTGCTGACCTCTCCGAAAGCCACTAACACACTATTATGAATTTCTCCTGCCGGTGCTATCCAGAAACCGGAGAAAATCAGGACAATCCCGCTCAATACGAGCAGGATTGCCATTGTCAATTGAATCGTCACTTTTTTCATATAGGAGCGATATTCAATCATCCATTATCAGACAATTAAAGTTCAGACGGTTTATCTCCGTCACTCTCTCCATCATTGGATTTCTCACCAGTCTCTCCGACATGTGAAAATTTCAGTAACCGCTTAGTCCCTTTTAAATCAGCCCCGGGAGTAAAAACCAAGCGGGATGGCCAAACCATGCTTGCATTAAATTTTGTTTTATCTTTAACCCCTTCACTTCCTACAGTAATACGGAAACTACCTAATTCACCCCATCGTATGATTTTCCCTTCCTGCAATTCCAAATCCGTGAAAAAATTCAAGTTATCTAATACCGATTTCACGTCAGCGGAAGAGACTGCACTTCGTGCGGCAATCAGTTTTCCTAAATAATTCAGGTCTACTTCTCCAGTACTTTTTGATACTGCATAATACTTCTTTTCTGAATCTTTGTTACTTGGGTCCGACGGACGGAGCACCAATACATACCCTTGTGCCATAATTAAAATTGTTTTTTAAGTTATATCCCCGTTATCGGGAACAGCACAAATGTGTGATAGCGAAAAACCGTTAAAAAAGCAGTGGCAAGGAATCTCTTTTGACAAAAATCTGTTGGTATGATAGGATAAGGCTGAAATCATCGTGCAATTATTCTATCCCATTGCTTTTTTCCAAAAACTCGGCAAAATCAAACGAATCCATTTGTGAATACCTGATTTTATCTGCTAAATATTTGAGAGACAAGTCTGTTTTGAAGGCGAGTGACAAAGAAAAAGAAATTTTCGTATAAGAAGGTTTACTGTTTTTATACGGTTGCATCCATAAATTAAGCACTTTCAGTAACAGATTCAAATCATCCGCTTCATACAAAAACTTACCGAGTACCGTCTCTTGCCGAATATAATCAACAAATTGTTGCCGTTCTTTTTTTATCAGGCAGATAAAAAACTGTTGGTATGCCGGTCCCAGTTCGTTCCATTCAGCCAGGGCGATACCATACGTTTGTTTACAAAAAATGCCTCTTTGTTCGAGAGGCATGCATTCTAAATACTCATAATACTTTCGGACGGAAGGTCTATGTCCGTCAAACAGAGCAATCAATTGTTCTTTCATGAAAATTCCGGGAGGGGGAAAATTTATCCCTCACGCCCGGAATGCCACTGTAAAGACAGTGAAATAGTAGAAAAGGTCAGACCCATTCTTTTAAGATCTTCGGCAGTGGCTGAAAGAAGGGTTGGATGGAGATATTGTTAATGTTGCTGATTCATGTCTAGTATTCTAACAGAGAAGGTTTTACTGATTTGTCCGTAAATTCGGACAGCTCTATAGATATTCTATATATGTGGATTTATGAAATCAATCCCATATTATTTATAATTAATATAAATGCTATTCAGATACCACTCATAAATTTTGTGAATACCCTCATCAATATCTACCTTATGACGCCATCCAAGATTATGTAGTTTAGTAACATCTGTCAGTTTGCGTATCGTACCATCTGGTTTCGAAACATCCCAACACAGTTTACCCTTAAATCCAATTTCCGCTATAACCATCTCAGCAACAGATTTTATGGAAAGTTCTTTACCTGTACCTACATTGATATGGCAATTGCGAATATCGATACGTCCAGGTTCATAAGTATCATGGAAATCAACATTTAGTAATACATATACAGAAGCATCTGCCATATCTTCGCTCCAAAGGAATTCGCGTAGAGGAGTGCCTGTACCCCAAAGTGTGACAACTTTTGAAGTAATTCCGAACTTTGCTAATTTTGCGAGGATTTTTTCCTGAGAGTCTGAACCGTTCATACCTTCAACTGGTCGCAAATAAAGATCCTTTCTTATTGCATCCCAGTCACCCTCATTCAAGCATTTTGCCAGATAAATCTTACGAATTATCGCTGGTAGCACATGACTATTTTCTAAATGAAAATTATCATTGGGACCATACAGATTTGTAGGCATTATAGCAATATAGTTTGTGTGATACTGTAAGTTGAAACTTTCGCACATCTTTAACCCTGCAATCTTAGCGATTGCATATGGCTCATTAGTATATTCTAAAGGTGAAGTAAGCAAATATTCTTCCTTTATTGGTTGTGAAGCCTCACGAGGATAGATACAAGTACTTCCCAAGAAAAGAAGTTTCCTTACCTCATGGCGGAAGCTCTCACCTATCACGTTCTGCTGTATCTGTAAGTTCTGATAGATGAAGTCCGCACGATAATTTAGGTTTGCCATGATGCCACCCACATAAGCTGCAGCTAGCACTACTGCATCAGGTTTTTCCTCTTCGAAAAAAGTCTTCACCGCTACACCATCTAGTAAGTCTAATTCTTTATGGCTACGACCAACAAGATTCTTATAACCTTTCTGTTTTAAGTTCTTCCAAATAGCAGAACCAACTAGTCCGTGATGACCCGCCACATAAATTTTTGAATCTTTGTTTAATGACATAATTGAATTATTTTACGATACCTTTTTCCAAATACTCTACAAGATTTGTCTTCACTTTCTCCCCAGCATGTTCCATAGCAACCTTCATCATATCATTTTCTATCATAATCTTAACTAACTCCTCAAAATTGGTCTTAGCAGGATTCCATCCCAATTCTGTCCTCGCTTTAGTAGGATCACCCCAGAGATTCACAACATCTGTAGGACGATAAAATTCCTTTGACACTTCTATAAGAACTCTTCCTGTAGCTTTATCTATCCCCTTCTCGTTTTCTCCAATTCCCATAAATTCTAATTCGATGCCAACATGTTTAAAAGCCAAATAACAAAATTCTCTTACCGAGTGTTGTTCTCCTGTAGCAATGACAAAATCCTCAGGTGTTTTATGTTGTAAAATCAACCACATGCATTCTACATAATCCTTCGCATAGCCCCAGTCACGGAGTGATGATAAATTGCCGAGATAAAGTTTGTCTTGCTTCCCCTGCGCAATGCGAGCTGCAGCTAATGTTATTTTACGAGTTACAAAAGTCTCGCCACGACGTTCACTCTCATGGTTAAAAAGAATACCTGAGCAGCAATACATATTATATGCCTCTCGATACTCTTTTACAATCCAATAACCATATAGTTTGGCTACTGCATATGGACTATAAGGATGGAATGGTGTATTCTCATTTTGAGGAACTTCTTCCACCTTACCATAAAGTTCGGAAGTGGAAGCCTGATAGATACGGCAAGATTTTGTCATTTCACACTGGCGCACAGCCTCCAATATACGGAGTACTCCTGTTGCATCTACATCCGCTGTGAATTCTGGCGAATCAAACGAGACTTGCACATGACTTTGTGCCGCAAGATTATATATCTCTGTTGGACGAACTTTATTTACCACCTGTAGTATACTCATCGAGTCACTCAAATCTGCGTAGTGAAGATGGAAGTTCAACTGTCCTTCCAAATGAGCAATGCGCTCACGAAAATCCACCGACGAGCGACGGATTGTACCATGCACATCATATCCTTTCTCCAATAAAAATTCGGCTAAAAATGAACCGTCTTGGCCAGTAATACCTGTGATTAATGCTACTTTTCTCATAAATTTATATATATAAATTACAAATATAAAATCAAGTTCCAACAACAGACATAAAGTACACCGGAGTAATAATCATATATAAATGTTTACTCATTTTCTCTATGTGTCGTTTATAATATGGTCTAATCACCTCCTATCAAAATAAATCTTCTGTACGTAAGCATTATGATACTTGCTTATCTTACGGCTATTTATTGGTGGCATCAAAGTCACAAGGCATAAGCTTATCATACACATTTTTCACTTGTAAAGCGATATAATCCCAGTCATATTTTCTTATATCATATGTAACCCTTTGTAATGGCTGTGAAGCAATTACACCTAGCTTCTTTATAAGCTGCTCAATATCACCACAAGGGAAATAACTATTCTCATTCAATCCTATTTCCATATTAGCTGGAATATTACTTACCACAACTGGTAACCTATAACTCATAGCTTCCAATAATGCGATAGGTAATCCTTCGTGGCTAGAGGGTAGGCAATAACAACATGCATTAGTTAGCAAAGAATGCAATTTATCACCTTTTATAAAGCCAGTCAAAACTATTCCATTTTTACGCGCCATCTCTTTTAATCTCAAGGAATAATTATCCTCAAAATCAGTATCACCAGCCAATACTAATTTCATATTACTACTTATCGTTTTACTTTCACGCAAAGAGACATAAGCCTCAATCAAATGATGTAAGTTCTTTTCGGGGACAAAACGGCACGTGCATAGAATATATTCTTTTTTTTTAACGCCCAGTTCTTCAAAATAGTCCAGACATTCACATATTTCAGGTTGTGGTACACCATTATATATAAGATGACAATCCTTCCTACCGTATTTCCTCACCAGAAGATCATAGATAACTTTCGATATAACGATAACTTCGTTTGCAAATAAAGTTCCCATACATTCACCCAATTTCAACATGATTTTGGCTATTCTTCCCCATTTATCTCGGTCATAATCCATCCCGTGGTGAGTAAATACAACTTTCATACCAAGCAATCTGGCTATAGGAACTAACAATGCAGGACCTATGGCATGGATATGTACAATGTCAGCTTTTATTGCTTTTGCTTTCAGAATAGCTTTAAATGTATGTATTATGGCTTCAAAAGATTTCTTTTTTGGTGTTTTTATATCAATTAATTTTACTCCATTCCATTTTGTTAAATTATCATGTACATAATTTTTTCGGCGAAAGACTGTCACATTTATACCTTTCTCCACAATCCGAGGAAACAATTCCTCGCAATGTGTTTCTACACCGCCCATGATATAAGGAATACCACGAGTGCCAATAACTACCAAATTCATTATTATTTTATGACTTTTATCAAACTCTAATATCTATTTACGATAGAGATAAGTATACCACCCGATAGAAATAATAATGCACAAAATTTATATTGTTGTGGTCAAGTATCCATTCTGGTTTTCCTGTTGTTGTAAAATATAGAACCTCTACCAATATTCGTCTCAATACACATCAAATGAAATAAGAAAATATCACTCAAAATTCATCTCTTAAATCTCCCTGGCAGAGGTTCTGTCCTACATTACACCATTTTTTATCTAAACATATTGATTTGTCCTGCATGCTGCGAATTTTATTTTTCAAAGCCCAAAGCAAGGGGTATTTAATATATTTATGCATTACAGGGCTAGCAGTGCCTACCATCCAACAATTTTTCGGGCATTTACGTACCATAGAACGCACTTCTTGTGCCTGTTTGCTCTCCCAAATATCCATAAAGTTGTGAGTCACGTGAATGTTACCCATTGACTTTTTCCAATATTTTTCTTCCAATCCATTACAAGGGTATACATCACCAAATGGATCGATAAAGAAATTTGCAGAACCTGCTTCACAAGGTAACATACGTCTACCTCCTTCTATATAGTTAATCAAACCCATATTAAACCATGCACGAAACCAACTCTTCGGGTGATTTTCTTTAAGTTGCCATTCAATCAGTTGCTTAAAGTTTCTACAGACTTCATCTTTATTCGTGATGATATTATCTCCTTTATGGAAATAATATGAGTTATGGAAAGCAGCTGTTGCAAACTCCATCCCGAGAGACTTACTTAACAGGTAGAGAGAAAGCATGTCACTCGAATTATTATTTGATACTGTACATCCAAAACCAATATCCTTTAATCCCATATCTTTTAAAATTAATAACGTGCGAAGCCCTTTATCAAAACTTCCTATGCGCCCACGTAATTCATCATTCTTTTGACTTAACCCCTCCATACTAATACGAATGCCTATATTGGGGAATTTCTTTGCCAGTAGTATAATCTTATCCTCAAACCATCCTGATGTGGAGATAACAATACGATCAGTATGCCTGTAGCATTCCTCCACAATATCCACTAGGTCCTCACGAATAAACGGTTCACCACCTGTCAAATTAATGAATTTTAACCGGGGTAGCGACTTTAAGTCCTTAGCCTCAATTTCTTCACTCTTGTTTGTTTGATTTTTCCAAATGTTACACATTACGCATTTCATAGGACATCTGTAAGTCAAAATGATACTTGCGTCCGTAGGATATGGAATATTATTATTTGCCATTTCTATATATTTATCTTAACCACCCTAACCAATTTACAGTTGTAGATTTTTCATCTTTCAATAATTTTGAAATATAACTAAAAGAAGAATTTCCCTGCCAAAAAAGATATTTACACATAGATAATAAATACATATCTGCCAAAGACTCTTCAAACATTATTTTCTTTTGATTTTGAGATACATTTATCTCTGCCCATTTATGTAACCCTATAATAGAATTTTCCGGCAAATATTTAGGATAGATAATAACTCTATCGTTATATTTTGTCTTAAACATATTTTGAATATCCAGATTATCTGTTGATAAGAATAATTTCATATTTTCATCATTCAACATTATTCTTTCTATAATATTAATCAAACAAACTAATTTACGTTTAGGTTTTTTATCAGTATATCTAACATGAATACCTATAGCATTATTTAATCCATTCTCTTTTGCAAACTTTTCAAAACGTTTTCTGTACGTATCTCTTAATCTAATTGTAGTATTAAATTCAGACATATTACATAGCGGTCTAAAATCAGCAAATAAAACAATATCTTCTTTCATGTTTCTTTTTAGACTACCACCAAGACAAAAGCAATCATCACCATTTATATTTAAAAGCATTTTTTTATAACCAACCCCTGTTTTTGGTTTCCTTATCCAGCATTGTAAACCAAACAACATACCAAGCTTATATTTAAACAAAAAAGAAATAATAACTCTATACAATGGAACCTTTTTAGAAATCAATGTATCATTACAATAAAAACAATCATAAAGAGATTCATTAATATCTTTTTCATTTAAAGAATAAGGGTATGATGAAGCTCCTTTTTTCAATATATATAATAATATATTTTTGCTTTTATCATTCGTATTTAATAATTTAATTTCTTTATCTACTATTTGGAAATATTCATCAAATATATTTATTCCTTTCGGTCCTAATAAACCGTCAGACCAGTCTATAAAAAGACATCTATCAGTTATTTTTGCATACTGTATTGCTTTCATAGCTGTTATTAGTCTATTACCTAAACCGGCACAACCTTTTAAAACCACATATTTCATATTAAAATGGTTTTGATTTATTTTATTGTTACATTATGTCTATTTCTATCATTTACAGATGGGGGTATCATATAGTCACCATAGAAGTGCGTAAGATAAGAATCATTTTCATCTATTCCATATACCATAATATCTTCGAAAGGCATTAAAAATCCTTTTCCTATCCATTTCTTTGGAATGAATTCTTTCATTAACATTGAGCCACTCAATGAAGCACCATAATCCATTTTATCTAAATCATAATAGCTACAAACTTTTCTATATAAATGACCCATTTTAACAGGATTAAGTATTTTTTCCACATGAGACAATTTAGCGAAATCAATAATTATACGTTGCAATAATGGACGTTTTTTATTTATATTTACAGCTACACTAAAATTGGAAAATTGATATAACATTCTTGACAAAAGATAAAAAAAAGAATAGATATTACGTTTAAAACCAGGAGCCGGAACACCATCAAACACAAGGATATCCATCCATGCTCCTGTCGTTTTTTTCTTAATTGCATTGTTAAGATAAAATTGAGTATTGTTATCAATTATACGTGGAACTAACCAAATATGTCCAGGAGTATCAAAAGTACTAAGATACATATTAATAGGTAATTCTTTTTCTGCAATAGCCAAGAACTTAGTATATTCTTTACGTGTCATTAACACATCAATATCATCATCCCATGGTATAAAACCTTGATGACGGACTAAACCTATAAGTGATCCTCCTGTCATGTGATATTCAATATCATTCCTTTTACAAATATCCACAAATTTTTTGAGTATATTTAACTCAGATTTCTGTAATTCACTCAAATGTGATAAATCTTTTTTCATCCGCCAGACTTTCTCAAAATATAACTACTATTTATTTTATACTCTCCATATATCGGTAAAACATCTCATATAACCCATATTTAGGTTTCCATCCTAAATTTCTGAGCTTATCTGAGTTTAAAGGAAGCTTTGTTACAGGTGCATAACCTAAGTTTTTTTTATGCTCCGTTATTATTCTAATATTAGGATTAAATTTACATCTAAGAAATTCAGCCAATTCTCTTATAGATATATAAGTTTCATCATTCGAAACATTATAAGCTTCGCCACTTTCTCCATTCAATAATATTAGGAGTAGTGCTAATATACAATCTCCTGTGTAACAATAAGGTTTAGAAGATTCTCCTAATGTATGTAAAATAATATCAGAATTTTCCAACACTCTTCTGGTAAATTGAGCGAAAACACGATTATCATCTATTGAAACTCCCGGACCAACAATTTGTGTCAGACGTGCGATTTTTACGTTAATTCCATATTCTTTAAAGTATGCATAGCATAAAGTTTCTGCTGCACGTTTACCCATAGAGTAAGAGCTTCTTACATCTAATGGATTGATATATCCTTGCATATCCTCTGTTATTGGTTTATTTTCATCCATTATACTACCATAACATTCTAAAGATGAAACATAAACAAATCCATCAACATTGTTTTGTTTGCAGTATTTCAATATTTCAAGAGTATCTTGTAATATCATTTCGTATGTCTCTACCGGATATTCCACAAAATATTTACTTGTAGTTGGAGCTGCACAATGAATGATATAATCAAAGTTTTTTTCTGTATCTCTAATGAAACTTATCAGGTCTTGTTTTACAAATTCAACCTCATTCATATCCTGATTAAACTTCTTAAAAACCTTTTCCATATTACGTACAGGACACGTGATTCTAATATTTAAATCATGCTTTCTATTTAATGCCTCAATATATAACACAAGAGTATAACCAATCAAACCTGTAGAACCTGTTATTAAGAATGAACTATTTCTAAACTGTTCGTAAGATTCAAATGAGATTACAAATCTTTTTATATCTTCTTTTAAAATATTACTAATCATTTAAAATCCAAATATTTGCTGATTTTCATATACATCTATCATTGCCTTAAATATAAAATAATCTGATGGTGTAGTTATTTTTATATTTTCCATGGGACCTATTATCGTATGTATTTTATATCCATAAAAATTCATCATTGAACAACTATCTATAAATTCATGATTATTCTCATTGATTGCCCTATAATGTGCTGATAGAATGTCAGATAAGATAAAACTTTGAGGAGCACGGGCTATCAGAGAATCAGCCCTCTTAGGTATACGGAGTGTATGATCATGATTATCTATAACAAAAGTCTCAGTTGCAGGTACACAAGTGATACACGATTTAAACTTCTTTACAGTTTCAATATTATCAGTGATTGTCTGCTGAGTAATAAGAGGTCTCACTCCATCATGAATTAAAACTATACTATCTTTTGGATAATAATATGCAGCCGACTCCAATCCATTGTAAATAGAATCTTGTCCCGTTTCTCCTCCAGAGACTATTTCTTTTACTTTGGTTATTTCAAATTTAGTAACTAATTTCTGAAGATATTGTATCCATTCTTTAATACAAACTACAATAATACCATCTATTTCAGAATGATTCTCAAAGTGTTCAAGCGTATAAACTATAATTGGTTTCCCTCGAAACTCTAAAAACTGTTTAGGCTTTGCAATTGTATTCATACGACGTCCAGAACCTCCTGCAAAAATAACCGCTATATTCATTTACTACATTTTATTTAATATACCAAGTAATTTTCGATATATAAATGAACCTATATTAAAACTCATGACATAAAATGTCTTTATAAATGGACTTTTAACTGATCTATCTTTTGAATAAATCTTATATCGTTCTTTTGTTTGAGTCCAGACGTAAGAAAAGTCAGAAGATATACCATCCATCGAAAAATAAGCTATGGGCTCATCTATATTTAAAACTTTATAACCTTCATTTTTAAGACGAACATGAAAATCAGAGTCTGCACAAATTTTATAACTAATATCATACCCTCCTAATTTCTCAAGCAAGGAACGTTTAGTTATTTTAGCTTGATGATTTCCTTCATATCCTACTGATTTCCAATTTTTAATGCTTCTATCTGGCTTTATTAAAAATACTGAACCACTTAAAATAGCTTCATCAGTTGCTTTAACAGTCATCAAAGCAGTAATTCCATCAGGTGTAAGTTGATCATCACTACCAAGATATAAAACCCATTCACCTCTTGCATTACGCCATCCTTTATTAAAGGCATCATAAATGCCTGTATCTTTTTCAGATATATATCTAAAACGATCATCTATTTCTACATATTCTTTTATAATATTAAGCGTATTATCATTGGACATTCCATCAACAAGCAAGCATTCCCAATCTTGATAAGTTAAAGACATTACACTATCCAAAGCTTTTTTTAATGTTCTTCCCGAATTATATGTAGCAATAACAATTGTTATTTTTGGTTTCATATTTTTATTTTATATTTAGCAATATCCGATCATCTTTTGGGAGAAACAAACAGTATAATACAACAGCTAATAATAATGGTTCCCAAAAGAAATTATAAGATATATTTATCGAACATACAACAATGAATATAAAATAATCCCCACGTACATTATAGATTTTAGATATCATCTTTGATGACTTATATAAACATATATAAATCAATAATCCTAATGGAATTCCCAAAATTGCAAAAATTTGTAATAACCCGTTAGATAAGCGAATATCAACATTTTTAAATACATATGTACGTACAAATGAATTAATGGAATTATCACCATAACCAATTAAAGGAGATTCTTTTATATTCATTAGTTCCAAGACCAAGCCTTCAATCCTCTGAGGAACATATACACGTTCTTCGGATATATACCATTGGGCTGTATTATCCGTTAAAAAATTATCGTTATTGAATATATCTCGCATTTTATTCATCATAAATGGAGCAGAAACCAAAACAACAATAAAAATACTTATTGTAGCATAACGTACAATCTGACCTTTAATATTCCTTTCCCCATTTTTAAAATAGGCAAAAACACAAATAATAAATGCCATATATCCCGTTGTAGATTGACTGCTTATTATTCCAAACAAAAGAATTAAAAAATTCTTTTGCAATAACTTAAAATTATTTCTATACAAATGAATCATAAAGGCTATTACCACAATAGAAGCAAAACGTCCAGGTTCCCATGCAAAACCAAGATTACGAAGAAAAAAACCTTGTTCACCTATTTTATATTTACTTGAAAATCCTACTATACCCCATGTTCCATCACATGTATTTTTTGAAAAAATAGGCAAGGTATATTGAGACAATAAATCTCCTATATCAGGGAAAATAGCAATGGGTATCCATAAAAAAAAGCTTAACAACACAAGCATTGAAACTGCTTTTTCAAAATAATAAAAATATTTTTTAATTCCTAGAATTCTTACAATGCAAAAACAAAACAGCACATCATACAATCTTCCACTTAAGAAAGTAATATTAGGATATTTTTCTTTTAGCATAAATCGCCATAATACAATAACAAATAGCACCATTATAAACGGACGTATATTATAAGTTAGGTTTTGTTTAAAACGATAAAAATACAACAAACTCAACACTATTACAATGTTCGAATGACTAGTAAATCCATTTACAGCTCCCCCCAATGCTATTAACTGAAGTATAATAAATACAAATGTCAAATTACTTTCTTTTATCATACTGTATCTTATTTATCAAAAATACAATTGAGTATAAAAACAATAAATTTTAACTGATTTATTTTCATATTTATCATTATAACAGACTAAGTATTGGTGCAAATATTTTCATTCAACTATGATGTATTATTTTTATATCTACATAGTTAATATTACATTCCTTGCAATTATCTCTTCTGAAAATATTCTTTAAGTTTTTCTATATTATTTAAAAGCAACCAATTCTTATCAAGCCATATTGTATCTTTTTCCCACCATTTGATATTTAAAAGAAATTTAATTGTTTCAGCATCGTATCGATAACTTATTACTTTTGCAGGTATTCCTCCTGCAATCGCATAACAGGGAATATCTTTTGTTACGACAGCGCCTGCCAATATGATAGCTCCGTCATTTATACGGATACCTCCCGATAAAAAGACATTCTCTCCAATCCATACATCGTTACCTATTTCAACATATTTTTTAAATTCATTAAAATTCTGATACTTAGCAAATGTATATCCATTTTGTTTCTTTAGTGAATAAAACATTGGAGATGTTGTTGCATAGGGCGTCGCTATCGGGTGAATCCCTGTGTTACATCTAACATTGGGAGCAATGCTTGTAAAACGTCCTATATTGGCTTTCAGCTCAGAATATGCTCCTATATACGATCCAAATCCTAATTCGCCAGAATAATATACATGTTTATAAATCCGATTAGCCCCCTCAAAAATGGAATGTTTCTCAATAGTAGACGTGTAATGGCATTGTAGTTTCTTACCATATTTTATTTTATATAAAATATATCTAAGACAATCAGATTTTAGCAAGATACGATAAATCAATGCAATAATATTAGATAAACGATATATTTTAAACCTTTCTAAATTTATTTTCTCCATATTCCTTCAGCTTTGTCATGCAAAAGTTTGTTTATCTGAATTGTAAAAAACACACTGTAAATTATATTTATGATTATCATTGAAAGTATAACACCAGTAGCTCCTATACCTATATTACGACCTAATAAGAAAGATAATGGAACATGTAATATGAGACCTATTGTCGTAATGTATGATTGTAATTTTATTGTTCCTATTCCATTAATCAAATTTACTTGGAGGTTATCCCAATTGCATATAATTATATACATTGCTACAGTTACAGTCATACTCAAGGGAACTTCTACCTTGTTAGAGATCCAAAGGTTATAAAATAAAGGAGAGATTAACACCATAACAACTACTATAATAATAGATATATAATATATTTTTGTCATTTTCTTATAAACATTTCGCATCCAAACGTAATCTTTTTTTACATAAGCATCAGTAAATGCTGGCCATAGAGGAGATAAAATTATAGTATAAACCATCATTACACCACTGATATATTTGTATGCTAAATTATAAGCTGTTACGTCTTTCGGTCCTGAAATATTACTTATAAGAATATTTGTAGTCTGAAATAATACAACATATTGTATTTGAATCAAAAAAAACTTAAAACCTAATGGTAGTAACTCTTTTATATACTTTTTATCTATATATATAATACTAGGTCTTACTGATTTTAATTTATTGCTATACAATATAAATGTTGCTACAAGCAAAACAATTACTGGCATTCCAGAAATAGCTATTGCTAATAAAGATAATGATGGAACTGTTGTATTAGTAAATATGTAAATAGTTAGAAGAGAACATATATTCCCTATAACATATAATGCAGAAGACAATGCAACCCTCTGAAAAGCGGCTATGACAGATATTACCACATTTAGAATCATTTGCAAACAAAAAAACAATATTAAGATTCGGCATGCTCTTATTATATCATAATTGTATAAATAATCAACATTTATAAATGAAGAGATATTAAGAAATGGCAAAATTATTTCTAGAAATATAAATAATGGAATAAAAATCAGTAACATCAAAAAATAAGTAGTACTTATTAGAGATTTACCTTTATTCCAATCTTTTAATGCTATTGCTTCCGCTAATTTATTTTTTAATCCTAACGTAAAACCAATATCAAAAAAGCCAAACCATATAACTATACTTGATAAAGTTAACCAAACCCCATAAAGTTCTGATGATATATATCCCAATGTCATAGGAACTATTATTAATGTAATAATAATACTTACCCCCTTGACAATAAAAGACCATATTATATTTCTCTTAACAATAGAACTTCGTTCTACACTCGAAATTAAATTATTAAACATCTACTTGCCTTGAGAATCTTTTTATCTGATAAATTATTAGAACATCTATAAGCTTCAGGAATAATACTAATCCTATTTCCCCTTTTTCTCATAACCATAGTTATGACCGTAACCATACCCGTACTTTTTACCATAGCCATATCCATAGCTATTCTTCCGCTTACTCATATCAATGCCATTGATTACTGTTGCTAATTTTTTAAATTTCTTCTCATCCCACAATGTGTTGATATAGTCAAAGCCCACCTTTGGCGTAGCATCCGCGCGGCAAACATACACACACATATCTGCTACACGACCTATAACAGCCGTATCCGTCACCATACCAATCGGAGCTGTATCCAAAATGATATAATCATAATGTTCTTTTAACTGATCAATCGCTTTATCAAGTATATCACGTGCTACTAACTCCGTAGGATTCGGAGGAATAGGACCTCCTGGCAAAATATCTAGGTTCTTACTGATATCTGATTTTTGAATCATATCAAATAAACTGACATTGTCCGGATCACTTAAGTAATTTGTAATACCTTCTACTTTACGGGATAAATTAAAAACTTTATTCAAACCGGGTTTTCGAATATCCATACCTACGATTATCACCTTTTTACCCAAATAAGCCAAACTAACTGCCATATTACCTGCAACAAATGATTTTCCTTCACCCGGTTGAGTCGATGAAAAAAGAATAACCTTTTCATCTTTCCCCAACATAAAAAGTAAGTTTGTACGAAGACCACGGAATGTCTCCTCCATCATATCATTCTTATTCTCACGAATTACTATAGCTCCTTGCTCTTCCATTTTTGTCACTAAAGGAAGTTCTCCCAATATAGATACATCCGTTATCTTTTCTACATCCTCGCGGTTTTCTATCTTGTATTTTAATAAATCTCGCAAATAAACGATGCCTACAGGGATTCCTAAACCTAAGACCAAAGCGGCTAACATAAATATCTTTTTTTTAGGTGATACAGGATATTTATCAGGTAAAGGTTCTTCAATAATACGTCCGTTATTTGCAGTAGCAGCCAATGTGATGGCATTCTCTTCCCGTTTCTGTAACAACATAATATAAAGAGTTGCCTTTATTTCCTGCTGACGGGAGATTGTCATAAACTCTTTCTCTTGCTTCGGAGCATTACTGATACGTCCCTCAAATTTATTTGCTTGCCTGTCTATATCTGCTTTTGCTATCTGCAGTCCTTTCAGTACGCTGTTTACTGTTGTCTGTACGTTATGACGCATTGCCTCAATTCCCGTATTCAGGTTAATTACAGCAGGGTTACTTTCTGATGAAGTACGAAGCAAACGTTTGCGCTCTATCAACATCGTATTATACTGATCTATAACAGATGTCAGGTTCTGATCCTGTAAACCGACATTCGCTGGTATCACTTCTTCCACATTCGCAGGATTATTGATGTATTCACGCAAGAACTTCACTAAACTAATCTGCGTAGAATTTTCTGTACGTTGCCATTCATATTTTGAGTTTTCCTGTAATGCCATCTGGGCATCACTCGTCAAATCTGTTAAACCTGAACGTTGTTTAAAATCCGCCAATTCACTTTCCGTACTACCCAGTTCCTGGTTAATGATACCTATGCGTTCTTCTATAAATTCCGCTGTTTTTTGAGCGACTTCGTTCTTTTCATCATTTGCATCCTGGTTGTAAAAGGCTATCAAACAATTTATAAAGTCTATTCCACGTTCCTCTACTGTATTATGAAAACTCAATTTGGCAATTGTCGTTGTCTTAGAAGTTGGTTCCACATTTAAATCTTCGATGTATTCTCCGGCTGTTCGGGTTGGAGAATTCACATAAGCTATTAAATCGGTAACTTCATCTGCTGTCAAAACAGAATCATTTTTCGTAAACGAAAACACACCTACCGGAGTCGGAAAAACAGCCGGGAGCGTATCAAACGTTTTCTCTATGGTTTCTTTCTCTTCATCTATCACATATTCCAACTCAACGGACAGCTTTTCATCTTTCGTATATTTTATCCATATTTTGGAAATCTCTTCCAACTTATCCGCCTCTTCGGGAAACATGTAGACATTGATAGGAGAACTTTTATAAAGAGGCTTGTCATAACCGAACACACAATCCTCAGCCACACTTATGTATAAACCTAAATCACAAATGACTTTCTTTATCAGAGTGCGGGAACGTAGAATCTCCACTTCGTTATCAAAGTTATTCGTCATCGAGAACATCCCCAAATCCTGAATGGCGGACATTGGGCTGCTTGCACCGCCTCCCTTTTTATCTTCCTCCTTAATTAATACGGAAGCCGTTATATTATAAACCGGAGCCTGATAACGTAAATAAATATAGCAACCAATGCAACAAACAAGTACACTTGCAACAAACCAGGGCCAGTAAACCATGTATTTAAAAAAGAGGGCATAAAAATCAACGTTTTCCTCCACGTTCTGATTATTTCCTGTATTTTGACCGTCAATCATAATCTCTTATTTTTCGCTTTTTACTTATCTGAATATGGTTACTAATAAACTGGCTATGGATACCAAAATGGATGTGGCACTGAACCAAAGGGTCGTACTGTTGCCGATATCGGAGTTCTTTGCTTTTGTCTTGTTCGGTGTCACATAAATAATATCATTCTGTTTCAGGTAATAGTAAGGAGATATTATAAAGTCCGCATCGTTCAAATTCAGGTTGATAATCTCACGTTTACCTGTCGCATCCTCACGAATCAACTTCACATTATCACGGATTCCATAAACCGTCATATCACCTGCCATAGCAAGTGCTTCCAAAACATTCACTTTCTCATTGCTCACGGTAAAACTTCCGGGACGGGCTACCTCCCCTAATACGGATATTTTATAGTTTGACAAACGAACCGTTACTATCGGGCTCTCCTTCAAATAAGGTTTCAACTTTTCACGAACCAGCTCTTCCGCCTGATTTTTCGTTAAACCACCGACCAGTAACCTACCTATCACAGGAAAATCTATCTCTCCCTGATTATTCACAAGATATTGTTGCAAAGTGGGCTGTGTTGTCGTGTTGATATTCGTAAGCGCCGCATTCATTGGAGTTTGAATCGTCAGATTAAATGGGGCAGCAGCTTGCGGGTCTGTTGTATTAATAGTTATACTTAATAAGTCCTTAGGCATTATCTTTGCATCATACATCGGAAGTTCCTTCCCATAATTATTTACCACTTCCGGGTTCTGCAAATAAGGGACACTTTTGTAAGAAGTACAGCCTGTTATAAAGACTGTAAGTAATGCAAACAGTAGTAGTTTCTTTATCTCCATGATTTCTTTTTCGTATTTCTTTTCTTTATTTGAATAAGCGGGCAAAAAAACCATTTCCTTTCTCCGGCTCATAATTCTCCTCGTATTTCCGTATTAAATCCTCATAGGATAATTTCTTACTTACCATCTCGTAGATAGTGCCCCAATCCGGCAATCCACCCAAATTACGATCGTCTATAAACAAGTCTACCTTGAGCTTTCGTGAAAAATGATTGTTCTGTCCTTTCTCCTCTTCCGGATAATCACGGTTCACCGCATAAAATTCCAAGCCGCGTTCACGGCAAAAAGCAAGCGCTTCTTCCAACAAACGCCCTTCACGGACTGTCCATAATATCAATTTATGACGTTCATCACGTAATTTCTTTAATGTCTCGATGGCAAATGGAAGCTCCCTGCCGATTGCAGGGTATTTATGTTCCACTATCGTTCCATCGAAATCAATCGCTATTATCATACACATATATTTTTTAGACAGAAGAACAAAAGGACATATTTATTGTAAGAATATGGACAGAATATGTTCTTTTGTTTTTCTGTCTGTTTGTTTTTCAATATGCTTTATCTTCTCCCTTGAATGCATTTACTACTGTCTTGTAAATAATCACCAGGTCCAACCAAAAGCTCCAATTTTCAATGTACCAGATATCACCCTTCACACGACCCTCCATCTGCAGCAATTCTTTTGTCTCTCCACGAAAGCCCGTTACCTGGGACCAACCGGTTATACCCGGTTTTACAAAATGACGGACCATATATTTATCTATCAGGCAGGAATACTCCTCCGTATGTTTGACCATATGCGGACGGGGACCCACCACAGACATATTACCCAATAATACATTGATAAACTGCGGAGTCTCGTCCAGATTCGAACGGCGAAGGAAATCACCAAACTTCGTCTTACGGGGATCGTTTTTTGTACACTGAAGCTTATCTGCTTCCTGATTTACCTTCATTGAACGAAACTTGATACAATAAAATTCCTTATCATTCAAACCGTTACGCTTCTGTAGAAAGAACACTGGACCGGGCATTGTCAGTTTGATGCCTATCGATACAAACAAAAAGATAAAAGGGAACAGCGTACAAAGAAACAATACGGAAAAAAGGATATCGAATGTACGTTTAACAACCCGGTTCTCCGTATGCCTTAATGGGTCGCGCCGTAAGCTCAGTACTGGGACGCTGCCTATCAGAGTCATGTACATCCGGTTCTGCAAGTAGTTGCGGACATTCGGAACACTGAAAAAATGAACCAGATGATTCTCACAATAATCGATAATGGATATGATTGCCGAACGGTCCTGTGATGGAAGGCAGCAATACAATTGTTCGATAAACGAATGTTTAGACAGGTATTCCTGTACCTTATCCGGTGTACCCAAATAGGGACAAGTCTCAGGGAAATCCGTACTCGGCTTATAATCAAAATAACCATGTACCCGGTAACCCGATGTAGAGTCATCCGTCAGTTCATGGTATAATTCCTTATTATTATCAGTACTGCCTACCAACACTGCATGTCGAAGGTTTCCTCCCATATACCGATATTCTTTGATTAGCCAGCGGAAGAATAAGTGATACCCACTGATAGCTAAAAATAAGGATGTTACATAAATCAGATAAAAGAGAGAAAATACATGGGCAAAATTACCTGTCTCCAACACCATTCCTACCAAGACTGAAAAAAAGAACACATTACAAAAAACACGCCTTAAGATCTGGTAGGCATAAACATGCCGTCTATACACAACAATTCCTCCACGCACAAAAAAGGCGAGATAACAAAGACTGATAATCAAAAGTATTTGGGGGAGTGTAAGCCTCAGTTCCAAATGTCTGCCCATACTCGAAGAGAGCAGGTAAAACAATGAATTGACAATAAAAAGGTCACCGAACAGAATCAGAATATTTACAATCTGGTTATATCGGTTTATTTGAAGAGGTTCCATATTGATTCAATGAAAAATACTGATTTTCATTGCTTTAAAGTATTGTTATTTATCCGCAAAGAGGTTCGTCACTCCCAAAAAGGGAACCACGAATCACATACTGATTTCTCACTTTCAAGACGAAAAACAAAGCCTAAAAAAACGTTCGTTTATTTTCGCGCTTTATATTTCATCTAAATCATTAATTATAGGATTGTTACATTATGCCTAACTTGAAGAGTATTAGATTTGTATAATTTTTATTTTTGGTTTTACGATTTTTAATACATACCTTTGCAATGACTAAAATAAACGAACGTTTTTTTAGTCATTTAAAATACGCATTCAACTCCTATGTATTAATGCATATACAATCAAAACAACCAAACAAAATCTCTATTCAATAAAACTGTATACAAAAAGTTCCTTCTTTTCACCCCTTCTTTTTTTAATTCATTTTATTACAATAGTTTCTAAATTTATCATATACAAGAAATCCTTCTAAATCAGCATAATTCGTGTCATCCGTAAACCTGGCTCCTCCATACTTCCAAAGCCTAATAGATTATACCCCTATCTTTTTCAATTTCATCCCCTTCTTTTTTTAAATACAGCCGTACTTTTCTGATAAAGCATGTGTCAAAATTTAGTTTTGATATATATCAAAACTAAAAATTATAATTATCAAACTTACTTTTTATAATTATTAAAAGTACTTTCAATAGTTATTGAAATAATATTTCGGCGGGATGAAATTGACAAAAAATGCCGACGATTTTATAAAAGATGCCGACGATTTTATAAATGAAACCGATGAATTAAATTGGAGGGAGAAAACACGTTCTTTGACATGGATAGGATTGAGAAGAAAAGGATAGAAAATTTTTTCTTTTTAGAAACAACCAGAAAATATGAAGTAAAAACGTTGATGCTCAAAAAGAATGTTACCTTTGTAACAAGATGTTCATATTAAATAATATAACTATGGAAAATAAATCTGCATTGGTTCGTTTTGATCGGGCTGTAAAAAGGCTTTTGCGTAACAAATCAAATTTCGTTATTCTCGAAGGGTTTCTCTCCACCTTGCTTGAAGAGAAGATCACAATTGTACGTTTGCTCGAAAGCGAAGGCAATAAGGATGCCCGCGACGACAAATTCAATCGTGTGGATATGCTTGCCGAGGACAGCAAAGGCGAGCTTATCATCATTGAAGTCCAGAATAACCGTGAACTGGATTATTTCCACCGTATGTTGTATGGCGCCTCCAAAGCCGTTACCGATTATATCAACGAAGGCCAGGAATATGGAATCATCCGTAAGGTCTATTCCATAAACATCGTCTATTTCGAGTTAGGGCAGGGTAAGGACTATGTGTATCATGGTTATACCACATTCCGTGGCATTCATTATAATGATGTCCTTCAACTTTCCGTACGCCAGCGTGAGCAATTCGTGCGTCACGAGGCGGGTGACATCTTCCCCGAATATTATGTGTTGCGTGTGGACGGTTTTAACGAACAAGCTAAAACGCCTCTCGACGAATGGATAAAGTTCCTTAAAACAGGTGAGATCGAACATGACAGTACAGCCCCCGGTTTACAGGAAGCCAGCGAACGCCTGCGTATCGACCAGCTAAGTCCGAGTGATAAGCAGCAGTATTATTCTGATATGGAAGCAATCCGTTATCAGCGTAGCGTTATCAAAACCGGTTGGATAGAAGGCCGTGCCGATGGTTTGGCAGAAGGGTTAGCAGAGGGTTTGGCAGAAGGTAAAGCAGAAGGTAAAGCCGAAAGCCAACGTCAAATAGCAGCCAAATTAAAGAGACAAGGCATTCCGGTAGATGTAATCATCCAATGCACAGGTTTATCCACAGAAGAAATATCTAAACTCTCTGATTAAGAAGGTGGGCAAAAAAAAGATTGCTGAACACAGACATCTGCATTCAGCAATCTTTTTTGATATACTTTCTGTATTGTTACCGCTACCGGCTTATTTCAAAACCTCCTGCAATTTAGCATCGATTTCTTCGCCATGAATATTTTTAGCGATGATTGTTCCGTCTTTATCTACCAATACAGTGTGAGGAATGCTGTTTACTCCATAAAGAGCAGCACCGGCATTCTGCCAGCCTTTCAGGTCTGATAATTGCGGCCAGGTTATTTTCAGGTCTTTTACACCCTTAGCCCAGGCATCTGCTTTGCTATCCAGGGAAACACCGACAATTTCAAAACCTTTATTCTTATACTGCTTGTACAACTCTACCAAGTGCGGAGTTTCTTTGCGGCAAGGAGGGCACCAGGAAGCCCAGAAATCAACTAATACTACATTTTTACCATTGCCTACATAATCAGAAAGTTTACGCATTTCACCTTTCGGGTCTGCCATTTCGAAATCAACGAACTTCTTACCTACGGCAACTGTTTTCAATACATCCAAATGAGCCATCAGCTTATCGATGCCCGGAACAGATTTGAATGTTGAATCTGCTTTGGAAATGATTTCATTCTGCTGCGCTTCATTCAACTGATAACGATAGTCCGATAGATACTTCGCCGGCATCTTCTGGTTAGTATGCTGAAGAATATAATTGCATACAGCCTCTGTTATTTTATCGCTTATTTCATCATATTTCTTTTCAGCAGCATCTACGATAGACTTATCTTCCGAACGCATATCCGCTATCACGTTCTTCATTTCTGCCTGGAAAGGAGCAATAGCATCCTTAAAAGCCTTTTCGGCATCATTCGCAGGAGTTCCTACCACTACAGATGTAGAGTCGAGAGTAATTGACAACTTCCCATTTTCAAGCGTAAAAGCTGTTTTGAACGGAGTAGCCTGTCCACGTTGTTCAGGAACTACATCAGAAGAAAAACTGATGGTTGCAAGCATGGAACCGTCCTGGGTGCCTTTAAAACTGAATGTGTTATTTGTCACCAAAGCACTGTCGAAAGGCATAACATCCGGTTTGCCATATTCATACAGGTAGACATAGTTGCCGTTTAAATCGGCATTAGCGACCGTACCGGTAATTTCGTAACCCGGTTTTTCACTGCAAGCTGCCATTAATAAAGCAACTGCGGCAAGAGGAAGAATCTTTTTCATATATACACGCATTTAAAACTATTTTTATCTATTAGTTACAGACGTTCGATGCAAAAATACGTAAATATATTTTCATCCTGAGTGTTTTATGGCAGAATAAAAAAGGAAAGGCGTAAAAAGTCAATCATAGTTAGAACACGGGATACACTGGCAACACAGACTTACGCAGATAATATTGATTTTTAACAAATTGGCCTGCGTAAGCCTGTGAATCCTGTGTCATCGACGTGCGATTATAAATACGGTATTAATTACCATCATTAGTCGCTCCGTCTTCCCATCCGGTATTCTGTTTTATATTCGGATTCTTGACCATCACTAAAGAAGGTATCGGATACAGATATTGCTTCTTACCCCATACCCTTTTCGAATCATTCTGAGTATCCCATGCCAGATAATAACCTGTACCGGAAGAAACCGGAACTACCTGCAAATCGCTGGAAGAACGATCAGTGCTAACATGGACGGTTGCACACGTCGAGCCATATTTTTCCCAATCCATATGCGCCTTAGCTGCGGCAAGCCCTTCTTCTGTAGTATAATAAATCACATCCGGAGTCCCGTCATGATCGATATCCAAAGGCTCGTTAATTGCCGTGATATACATGCCGAACCAACTCTTCTTCAACAGTTCCCCGCATTTCCAACGGCGCAAGTCGTCGAAACGGAATCCTTCCAGACAAAGTTCAACGGCACGTTCCCTACGAATTTCCAACAATACAGGGTCTGATACGGATGGAAAATAATTGCTTTGAAAATACGCATCTATCTGAGTCGGCTTAGCAGATAATCCGCCGGTTATACCGGAACGGGAACGTATCGCTCCTATCGTATTCGCCCAATCTTCATCTGTCAATTCTTTCAATTCGGCTTTTGCTTCTGCATAATTCAATAAGACTTCAGCATAGCGGAACAAAGGAATTGCATTGGTGTTCATTGTCTTGGAGTCGCCATCCGTTGCGTCCACACAGAACTTCAGCGGCTGGTAGCCCAGACGGGCATAACCTGCAAAGTCCGGCAAGGCTTTTTTACCTTCACGCATATATCCCGGGGTACGGATTGTTTGGGACAAGCGGTAATCACGGTTCGTACATTCGTCAAACAAGTCTTGCACTTCCCAACCCTGACGGTCTGTATACGGAGTTCCATCCAATTGCAAGAAAGTATTGATAAACGGACGTATCAGGTTCAGGCGGCTTCCATAAGTAGCAGAAGTCCATTTCCAGTTGGCATCATGATAAACGCTCAGGTCCGCACTTGAACAAACAGCCAGTAATACTTCGTCCGTCTTCGGGTCGTCGCTTGTGAATACTGCACGGAAAGATTTTTTTACCCCTTCTGCCGTATACAACTTCTTTCCGGAATGCTTCATTATATATTCGGCATTCTCTACGGCACGCTTCAACCAAGTTTCAGCCGATGTTTCCAGGCTCAGATTATGATATTTGCGGAAAGTGCCTTCAAACAAACTGACACGTGCTGCCAAAGCATAAGCAACCCATTGGGTAACCAGCGAGCCGGTTGCATCCGTAGCCGTAATGTTATGACAAGCAAACTGAAGGTCGGCATATACATTTTCCATTACCTTCTCGCGGGAATCTTTAGGCGCATACAAGGCTGCATCTTCCACATCCAAAGGTTTATCTATCCAGGGTACATCGCCAAACTGCTTTACCTTATTATAATAGAAATAAGCGCGGAAGAAGCGGGCTATACCTAAATAGTTATTACGAATCTTTTCATCCACCCGGTCGTTTGCCGTGCAGTTTACGATAAAATAATTGAGATTCCGCAAATCCCCCCAGTCCCAGCCGCCACTGACGGTTTCACTGTAAGCATTCAGATAAATAAAGTTACCGATAGCATTCAACGCACCGTAATCCACCATATAACCTTCCTGATAATGCGCATCGATACCCGAAGGCAACATATTGTAGAAAGAATAGGAATAGGTTTGCAACCCGTCCTGCGAACCGAAAATAGCATCTTTATCCACAGAGGTAACCGGCTTCTCGTCCAACTGGCAAGCGTTCAGCAACAAACCTGCGGCAAATAATAAATATATGATTTTTTTCATGTCGTATACAAATTAGAATGTTACAGATAAACCTAAAGAAATGCTTCTCAACAGCGGATAACTGTTACCGTCACCCATCTTGTTATCATTCAAATCAGAGTCTTTACCGGAGGAAGCATTCGATACGTCAAAGTCTTTTGTCCGTTTATACAAAGGAGACCAGCAAATCAGGTTTTCACCACTGAGATAAACACGGGCATTCTGCATATAAAGTTTGGATATCCACTGTTTCGGAAGATTATATCCGACCTGCAAATTCTTCAGACGCAGATAAGCTACATTCTGGCGGTAACGGTCTGTGGCAACAGAACTCCAACCGCAAGCGCCGTTGTAAGTAGCGTAGCGAGGCAGGTAAGCGTCCGGATTTTCCTCTGTCCAATAGTTATTCAGGTGCCATGAAGGCAAACTGTTATACGGACGGTTGTACTGTCCCCAGAAACTGGATTCCTGGCCCGGGAACCAATATTGGCGTCCTACCCCCTGGAAGAATGCGGAAAGAAAGAAGTTATTCCAATCGCCACTTAGGGTAAAGCTATAAATAAAGCGGGGTTCAGTGTTTCCTAATACCACTTTATCACCGGGGTTATCTACCGTATTTTCCCCATAGTCGATTTTACCATTTTCATTGCGGTCGATGAATTTCACATCACCGGCATGCCAGCTACCATCGTTGGAGGCCTTGATAATCGTATTCACATATCCTTTTGTATCGGCATCCGAACGGAATAAACCGTCTGTTGTATAGCCCCATACTTCACCGACGGTCATGCCTTCATAATAATCATCCAGGTTCTTTGTCGCATTGTTATACTTGTCGATTACAGACTTGTAATCATGCAATGTGGCACGGACTTCATAATTGAAAGGTTTGTTTGCCAATGTAAAATGGTCGCGGTAGCTAAGGGAGAGTTCCCAACCACGGGTAGTCATATCCGCATAGTTTCCTTTAGGCGATTCGGCGCCGAATACTTCCGGTAATGTAACACCTACGGTATACATATCTTTGGTTTTACGGATATAATAGTCACCAGTTACACGCAGCTTGCCATTCAGCATGCCGAAATCCGCACCGATATCTGTGGTTGTTGCCGTTTCCCAAGTAAGGCTCAACGGGATAACGGCCGGGGAATTTGTATATTTATTCAAGCTGCCGCCCAATACACGGTTTGACGTTTCAATCTTCAATAATTCCAGATAACTGTACGGGTCTACATTACCATTGCCCAACGAACCGTAAGAACCGCGGATTTTCAAATCAGAGAAAATATCTTCGTTCACTTTCCAGAACGGTTCCTCCGACACTCTCCATCCTAAAGATACGGATGGAAAGAATGCCCATTGCTGGTCTGTCGGGAACTTGGACGAACCGTCATAACGCCCGTTCACTTCCACCAGATAACGGTCTTTAAAGCCATAATTCAAACGGAAGAATGCACCGGCTATTTTCCAATTTCTTACCAGAGCAGAAGTGGTAACCGATTCTCCCAATGCCAGGTTAATACTTCCGGCATCTTCCAGCAACAATCCGTTGCGTTGGGTGGTCAACTCCTTATATTTAGAGGTTTCATAGTTGTATCCGACCATACCTTTAAAATAGTGGCTTTCGGCAAAGGTGTCTTCATATTCGGCATACAGGTTGGTTGCTGTATAAAGCGTATGGTTATTCACATCCGTAAAATCGTTGAAGTTGGTTCCTATATAAGAAATCGTATTTTCTTTTTCACTGAACGGCACCTTCACGCGTTTTCTCTCATTCTGGTACGTGCCATAACGGAATGTAAAGTCACCATTGATACGCAATTTATTATCCAGGAATTTTGCACTGAAACTCGTCGTATTCTTCAACATCTTATTATTCTTGTCCTGATAGTTCTTCTCATCCATAAAAGCGCCGAGCGTATATCCGGCAGCACGGGTATACGTCCCATCCGGATTGAATAGCGGCATAGTCGGGAAAGCGGCCACTTCAATATACCGTTGGATATTAAAACTATAAGAAGCTACAAACGGGCTATGATAGTCTGTATTGGTAAATTCCATATTATTGTTCAAACGTAGCCAGTCAAAAACCTTCAAAGATCCTTTTGCACGGATATTCAATGATTTATAAGTATCCGGATTATAATTGTACAACCCCTTATAATCATAAAAACGTCCGGATATATAAAAGTCTGCTTTTTCACTGCCTCCGGAAACTGTTACGTTATGGTCTTGCGCAAAAGTATTGTCCTTATATAATAAATCATACCAGTCCGTATTACCGTAATAGGTATAGCTTCCATTTTCATTCTTAACAACTTCGTCTGTTATCCCCTGGGCTTTACGCTGTTTGAATGTATTCAGCCATTCGTCCGAATAAGCCTGCATGCCATTATTAATATTGGTAGGAAGGTAGTTGTAGAAGTTATAGAATGAATTCCGGAAATGTTCAGCCCAGATAACGCCATCAGATACAAAGTCAGGAGTTTTCGTAGGAGACTGCAAAGAGAAGTTTCCGGTATAGTTGATCATTGTCTTGCCTTGCTTGGCACTTTTTGTCGTAATCAAAACAACGCCGAAAGAACCTCTGGCACCATAAATGGAGGCAGAAGCTGCATCTTTCAAAACACTGACACTTTCAATATCGTTCGGATTCAGCATGGCAGGGTCGCCTTCCACACCATCAATTAAAATCAAAGCGCTACCCCCCTGTCCGATAGAAGTTGCACCACGTACATTAAATGATGCGGAACGGGTCGGCTTACCATCTTCCAAAGAGATATTCAGGTTAGGAACCGCTCCTTGTAATGCTTGTGTAGCATTGGCAACCGAACGGTTTTCGAAAACTTCATTACCCACCTGTTCGATTGCGCCTGTTAAATTAATTTTTTTCTGTGTACCATACCCAACGACAACAACTTCTTCCAGATCCTGCGAGCTCTCATGCAAAACAACATGCAGAGGCGCACCTGTAATCTTCACCAGTTGAGTTTTATATCCTACAAAAGAAATTTCTAATTCCTGCGCCTTATCCGGTACAAGAAAATTGAAGTTTCCGTCTACGTCAGTAATTGTTCCAATATTAGGATAGTTCTTCACCACAACGGTCGCCCCAATAATAGGAGTAGCATTAGCCTCTACTACCTTTCCGCCGACCGTCCGCTCTTTACTTTGGCCCCATGCAGGAGAATAAATAAGCAGCCCTACCAATATGAGGATAAGCCACTCTGATGTGTTTTTCCTGTTACTTTTTTTCATACAGACTTTAAATTAGATTTTATAACAAACGATATTTACATAAGGAATCTTTTAGGTTCCAAGACTTAAAATGATTTTGCGCTGGAATGATTTAGATTACAAAGAATACTTTCCGGAATTTCTATTCTTGTCGTCTTTTGTTTCATAGGCCATCTATTTAAAGAGTTTAGCATGGATTGAACAAGTTCATAGAGAACTAATTCAAGTATTGTTCTTTTCGATGTAAAAAGAATGTTTTTACTCGTTTTTAGTCTCTACTTTGGAATATGAGCCAGGCAAATTGGTCTTTTTCCTATTAAATATGTTAGGATTTAAGATACGATATAAATAAAAATAACAAAAAACGATGGATAATAAACTTGAGTTCTCTATGGACTTGGTTCCCGAAATCTCCTTTTCTGAAAACTAATAATCAACGAAACTATATTTTAGTAAATATATATCAACACTCGTTTCTTTTACAAATATGAAATTATTTTTTCATATCACAAACATGTATTTAGATTTATTACGTTTTATAGTTACTAATTTAATATTATAGATTATATATTAACAACAAGAAACAGAGCTACAATCTGCTTTTAAAGCGGATTGCAAGATATAAAGCATACTATTATTTGTTAACCTATGTTATTTATAGCGTGGTATTCTATTAAGCCATCCATAGGAGTTTCTCTAATCATATCCAGATTCGCATAGTATTCAAGGGCTATTTCTTTCAGAACCTTGGAATAGCTATGTGCAACAGAACCGACAAAACGTAATGGATAATCCCGGTAGTCATATTGGCAGACATTTCTGGAGAAGAAACTCCGCAGGTTTTGGACCAAAAGATTATAAACATATTCATCATCCATATAGTCCGCAAGAAAATAGGAAATCACAGCAAGAAAACGATTAGGGAACGGACGGTTATAAACGGACTCCATAACATCACTGGGAGTAATCATCAGCTTTTCATAAAACTCATCCATCAAATATTTAGGAGCCAACCCCTTCATTACATCCGATAAAAACAATTTACCTAAAGCAGAACCGCTACCCTCATCTCCTAATATATATCCGGCAGCAGTTACATTCTTCACAATCTTCTCCCCATCATAAAAGCATGAATTAGAACCGGTTCCAAGAATACAGGCGATACCGGCTTCATTCTTAAACAATCCCCGGGCGGCTGCCAGCAAATCGCTTTCCACCTGTACTGGTGTTTTGAACTGTGCAACCAAAGAGGCTTCCAATATACTCCTTTTCTCATCAGGTGTACATCCGGCCCCATAGAAATACACATGGTCGAGTTTCTTCTTAAAAAACAGTTCCGGCAATCCCAATCTAATACTTCTGCTTATCTCACGCCTGTTCTGGAAAAACGGATTAATCCCTTCCGTAAAAACGCGATGTATTAAATGTGCGCCTTCTACTAAAGCCCATTCCGTCCTTGTTGAACCAGTTTCTGCTATAAGTTTCATAACCCGACTATTTTTTTATGCAAATATAGAAGGTTTTTAGGAATTTAGCGAATACCGCCAACAACAATATGGAGATAGAAAGAAGAATGTAAATTTTAAATTAATAATTACATTTCATAAAATAATAAAATATAAGTTCTTAATACAAAATTAAAACTATCTTTGCTAAAACAAACATCGAGTATCCGCTTTTCCTAATTTCTCTAACTTAAATCAGCATACCTATGAGCCCTATTTCTGTACTTATAACAATTGTATTATACTTCTTGATACTATTCCTTGTATCATACATTGCAGGAAGAAAATCCGACAATCAAGGTTTTTTTGTCGGAAACCGGAAATCGCCCTGGTATATTGTAGCCTTCGCAATGATTGGCTCCAGCATATCCGGAGTTACGTTTGTTTCTGTTCCCGGAATGGTTGGAGTAAACAGTTTTGCTTATCTGCAAATGGTACTGGGATTTGTAGTCGGGCAGATTATCATCGCATTCGTTCTTATCCCTTTATTCTACCGGATGAATTTAGTCTCCATTTACGGATACCTTGAAAACCGGTTCGGAACATTTTCCCATAAAACAGGCGCATGGTTCTTCTTTATATCTAAAATGCTGGGAGCTTCTGTCCGCCTGTTTCTGGTATGCCTGACTCTGCAATTGCTGGTGTTCGGACCTTTTCATATACCTTTTAGTATGAATGTATTATTTACTGTAGCGCTGGTATGGCTTTATACATTCCGGAGCGGGGTAAAATCGTTGATATGGACAGATTCATTAAAAACATTCTGTCTGGTTGTTTCGGTCGGACTATGTATCTATTTTATCGCTTCCGATTTACAACTCGATTTCGGAGCCATGTGCACCGCCATCTTTAAAAGTGATTTATCCCACACCTTCTTTTTCGATAATGTGAATGAAAAGCAATATTTCTGGAAACAGTTCCTGGGAGGCGTCTTCACCGTTATTGCCATGACCGGCTTGGACCAGGATATGATGCAGCGGAATTTAAGTTGCAAGAACTTCAGGGACTCACAGAAAAACATGATAACCAGTGGTATCCTTCAATTCTTCGTCATTGCCTTATTCCTGATGCTTGGCGTACTGCTGTTCATGTTCACCGCCCGGCACGGCATTCAAAACCCGGTAAAGAGCGACGAACTCTTCCCTATGATTGCAACCGGAGGTTATTTCCCGGTATTCGTAGGCATCCTGTTTATCATCGGCCTTATCTCATCGGCTTATGCAACGGCTGGCTCCGCACTTACCGCGTTGACCACCTCTTTTACTGTAGACATATTAGAGATAGAGAAGAAAACGGAAAACCAGATTACCCGCATCCGCAAACGGGTACATGTCGGAATGGCTATCATCATGGGACTTGTCATTATCATCTTTAATCTCTTGAATAATACAAGTGTAATCGATGCCGTGTACATTCTGGCGAGTTATACGTATGGCCCGATACTCGGCATGTTCGCCTTCGGAGTATTTACCAAAAGAAATGTACGCGATAAATATATCCCGTTAGTCGCCCTTATCTCTCCCCTGCTCTGTTTTATCCTGCATAAAAACTCGGAGGCATGGTTCAACGGATACTCTTTTAGCTACGAACTGCTTATATTCAATGCTTTATTTACATTTATCGGGTTGAGTATCCTCAGTATAGGTTTACCGGAAAGACAATCAGTATCAAATAATTAATCATTTATCACCATGAAAAAATCGTCCATCCTGTTATTTCTTTGTTTTCTGCTTTGCCAGCTTCAGGCAGCAGAATTCCGTTTCGCCTTGTTAACGGATGTGCATATTACACCGAAAACAACGTCGGCAGAAGATTTGCAAAATTCTGTAAATCAAATCAACAACACCCCGGGAATCGATTTCGTACTTGTAGCCGGAGATATTACGGAAGAAGGGGACCGTGAATCCCTGGAAAAGGCTAAATCCATCCTGGACCGGCTTACCGTCAAATATTATATCATCCCCGGCAACCACGATACCAAATGGAGTGAATCCGGAGCCACTTACTTCGAACACCTATTCGGTAGCGAACGGTTTAAATTCGAACACGACGGCATCCTGTTTCTCGGCTTCAACACCGGTCCTTTACTCCGCATGGCAGACGGGCATGTGTCGCCTCAAGACATTACCTGGCTTAAAGGCGAGTTAAAGAATGCAGGAAAAGAAAAGCCCGTCATACTGGTCACCCACTTTCCGCTACAGGAAGGAGATGTAGACAACTGGTATGACTTGACAGATGCCGTCCGTCCTTATAACATTCGCGTTGTATTGGGAGGACATTACCACAGCAACCGTTTTCTTTCATATGATGGAATACCGGGCATCTTAAGCCGCAGCAATTTACGGGCAAGCGATAATGTCGGAGGATATTCTATTTTTGAAATCACTCCCGACTCCCTTTTCGTCTACGAACAAAGAATCGGGGAAGAAAAGAAGGAATGGGCATCCTTGTCTATGCAAGCTAAATATTATGAAGAAGACAAGCTAATAGACAAACGCCCGGACTTCTCCGTCAATCAGGAATACAGCCAAGTGAAAGAGGACTGGATACTCCAAACCGGAGCCGGTATCTATGCCTCTCCCGTTGTTTATAAAAACAATCTTTATGTGGGAGACGGATTAGGCGTACTGACCTGCTATAACGTAAAAGACGGAAAGAAGAAATGGTCTTACCAAACAGGCAACCGCATCATCGGGACTCCCGCTGTTGAAAACGGTATCATTGTCTTTGGTTCCGCCGACAAAAACATATATGCCCTGGATGCTGCAAGCGGTAAAGAAAAATGGATAGCAGCAGCTACCGAACCGGTTCTCGGCGCCGTAACCATTGAAAAAGGAATTGCCTATATCGGAGCCAGCGACCATACTTTCCGTGCTATCGATATAAAAACAGGAAAAGTTATCTGGGCCTATACCGGAGTTAAAGGCTATGTGGAAACACGTCCGCTGGTAACATCCGATAAAGTTGTATTCGGCGCATGGGACAATACTTTATACGCCTTAGATAAAACCAATGGCAAAAACCTTTGGAAATGGACAGGCGGGTTAACCCGCATGCACTTCTCCCCTGCCGCCGTATGGCCTGTTGCCGTAGGAGAAAAAGTATTCATTGTAGACCCTCAGCGTGCAATGACAGCCATCGACCTGCAAACCGGAGAAACCATCTGGCGTACCCACGAAGCCAAAGTGCGCGAGACTATCGGCCTTTCTGTTGACAAACAGCGGGTTTATGCAAAAACGATGAATGATACCATCGTTTGTTTTTCAACCCAAGGAAACCAGCCTGTCCTGTTATGGGCATCAAATGCAGGCTTTGGCTACGAGTTTGCCCCCTCCATGATTGAAGAGAAAGGAAATGCAGTGTTTGGAAGTACAAAAAACGGACTTATATTTGCACTCGATTCAAAAACAGGCAAAGTCCTGTGGAAGCACAGAATAGGAAGTTCTTTAATAAACACAGTCTACCCCCTGTCCCGTCACAAAGTAGTGTTTACCTCTGCCGGAGGAGAAATAGGGGTATTGGAATGGAAAGGAAATTAAACATATGATATTAATAGCAGATAGTGGCTCTACAAAAACAGATTGGAGCGTAATCCAGCAGGGTAAATTAACTCGTTCGATAAAGACAAAAGGTATGAATCCATATTTCCAGTCGGAAGAAGAAATCGGAAAAGAGATTTCCGAAGTCTTGTTGCCCCAACTGGGAAATAGCGCATTAGAAGCCATTTACTTTTACGGAGCCGGATGTACTGTCGATAAGGTTGAAGTGGTCCGTAATGTCATCATACAGCATACAAACGTAACCCGTGTGGAAGTCAACACCGACCTTTTAGCCGCCGCCCGCAGTGTATGCGGGCGAAAGGCCGGCATTGCCTGTATCCTGGGTACCGGCTCCAATGCTTGCTTTTATGATGGCAAAAACATTGTAGACAATGTCTCCCCCTTAGGATTCATCCTCGGGGACGAAGGAAGCGGCGCCGTATTAGGCAAACGCCTAGTAGGCGACTTGTTGAAAGGGATGATGGGGCAGGAGCTGAAAGACAAGTTCCTGAAACAATATAACCTTACTCCCGGAGACATTATCGAACGGGTATACCGCCAACCATTCCCGAACCGTTTCCTGGCAAGCCTTTCCCCGTTCCTTGCGGAGCATATAGACGAACCCAAGATACACCAGCTTGTACTCAGCAGCTTTACAGACTTTATCACACGGAATGTACTGGGATACGATTACCATAATTACGCTGTGAGTTTTGCCGGTTCCATTGCATACCACTACAAAGATATATTATCCGAAGCTGCCGGGAATACAGGCATCCGTATCGGTAAGATTATCCAAAGTCCTATGGAAGGGCTCATATCCTACCATTCATTGCAAACTGAAATTGTGTAATTCTTTAAACCGAACGATTATGCCATTCATTAAAATATCAGAAGAACCTTCTTTATATAACGATTTGGAAAAGAAGTCCGTCCGCGAACTTCTGGATGATATCAATACGGAAGACCAAAAGGTTGCCCTGGCTGTACAAAAGACCATCCCACAAATAGAGAAGCTGGTCGAGCTGATTGTTCCCAAGATGCAACAAGGCGGGCGTATTTTCTATATGGGAGCAGGTACCAGCGGCAGATTAGGGGTATTGGACGCCTCGGAGATTCCCCCTACATTCGGAATCCCTCCTACTTACATCATCGGGCTGATTGCCGGAGGCGACACGGCACTCCGTTCTGCCGTCGAAAATGCGGAAGACGACCAGCAACGCGGATGGCAGGAACTACAGCAACACAACATCAATGAAAAAGATACCGTAATCGGTATTGCCGCTTCCGGAACCACCCCGTATGTGATTGGGGCTTTAAAGGAAGCGCGTAGAAACGGTATCCTGACAGCTTGCATCACCAGTAACCCGGATTCGCCAATGGCGGCGGAAGCTGATATTCCCATTGAAATGATTGTAGGCCCGGAATTTGTTACCGGAAGCTCCCGGATGAAGTCCGGCACCGGGCAGAAGATGATACTTAATATGATATCTACCACAGCAATGATAAAGCTGGGACGGGTAAAAGGGAACAAAATGGTAAACATGCAGCTTACGAACAAGAAGTTGATAGACCGCGGAACCCGCATGATTGTAGACGAACTGGGAGTCTCCTACGAGCAAGCCCATAACCTCCTGCTTGTAGCCGGCTCCGTAAAGAAAGCAATCGATAACTACAAAAAGCTTCACGAATCGTAAATTCCTCCGGGAGAACCCCTCCCCGCTTCCATTTTCAATAAGATAGCTTTCCGTCCAAATAAAAAACAATAAGTCAGAATAAACCCTTTTATCCTGACTTATACTTTATATCCTGAAGGCATTCCAGGGAAAACCGGGCCCTTTTATGGACTAAAAGTGAGCTTTTTCTACCTTATCCGGAACCTATTTCCATATTCCCTAAGGGTAATTCCAATTAGTAGCGGTACTAATTCCAACTATCTGCGCATAAAAAAGCAATAATCTGCGCGGCAAAACACCTATATTTTAACTTTAAAACATATATGTTTCGATTTCAAAGCATATATGTTTCGTTTTTTGATGTTACTGAGCAGGGACGCGGCTCTGGAATAGTCGGTAAACCGAACTTAATACAGATATCAAATTGATTACCATATTCCACCAAACTCAACAGTATGATTAGGCACGGATTACACGGAAAACACGGATTAAATACATGTTATACTTTTATTAATCCGTGTTTTCCGTGTAATCTGTGCCTAAAAAAACATTTTTTCACCTTGTTAATTAGTAAGTATTTTGTAATATATATCAACAAACTAATAAATCTCATCTCCGCATAAGCAGCATATTCGCAACCCCTCCTGCATACGTACCCGTATACTAAAAGCATAACAGGGGTATTTTATCATTTTGTCAGAAATACCCATATAAATGTCAAATAGGAAAACTCCCGCTCAAAATCAAGAACTGATTTATCGTTCTATGGCAAAATATCCTTTCATAATTAAAGAAAAAAATCTATATTTGCACCGCCTTTAATCAGGAATCAGATAATTTCTAAATAAATTCAAATTAAGAAATGACAAAGAGTGCACTACAAATTGCAAGAGCAGCTTACCAACCCAAGGTACCCGCTGCATTGAAAGGCGCTGTAAAAGCCGTAGACGGTGAATATACACAATCAGTAGCCAATCAGGAAGAAATCAAGGAGTTATTCCCCAACACGTACGGGATGCCTATCGTTACTTTCGAAAAAAGCAACGAAAAGAAAGAAATGCCGGCAATGAATGTTGGTGTAATCCTTTCCGGTGGCCAGGCTCCCGGCGGTCACAACGTGATTGCAGGCTTGTTCGACGGTATCAAGGCTCACAACGCAGCATCCCGCCTGTACGGATTCATCCTGGGACCCGGTGGTCTGGTTGATCATAAATATATGGAATTGACTGCCGACATTATCGACGAATACCGTAACACCGGTGGTTTTGATATGATCGGTTCAGGCCGTACTAAACTGGAAGAAAAATCCCAGTTCGACAAAGGTCTTGAAATCCTGAAAGAACTTGACATCAAAGCGTTGGTTATTATCGGCGGTGACGACTCTAACACAAACGCTTGCGTATTGGCTGAATATTACAAAGCGATCGGTGCAGGTGTCCAGGTTATCGGTTGCCCGAAGACTATCGACGGTGACTTGAAAAACGAACAGATTGAAACTTCTTTCGGTTTCGACACGGCTTGTAAAGTTTATTCAGAAGTAATCGGCAATATCCAACGCGACTGTAACTCTGCCCAGAAATACTGGCACTTCATCAAATTGATGGGACGTTCAGCTTCTCACATTGCACTGGAATGTGCTTTGCAGACTCAGCCGAACATCTGTATCATCTCTGAAGAAGTTGAAGCGAAGAACATGTCGCTGGACGACATCGTAACATATATCGCTGAGATCGTTGCTAAACGTGCAGCTAAAGGCAACAACTTCGGTACCGTATTGATTCCCGAAGGCCTGATCGAATTTGTTCCGGCTATGAAACGCCTGATTGCTGAATTGAACGACTTCCTGGCTAAACACGATGCAGAATTCAAGATGATTAAGAAGAGCGAACAGCGCGCTTATATCATCAGCAAACTGACAAAAGAAAACTCCGACCTGTATGCTTCTCTTCCTGAAGGTGTAGCCCGCCAGTTGTCTTTGGATCGCGACCCGCACGGAAACGTTCAGGTTTCTTTGATCGAAACAGAAAAGTTATTGTCTGAAATGGTTGGCAAGAAACTTGCAGAATGGAAAGCCGAAGGCAAATATACCGGTAAATTCTCTGCCCAGCATCACTTCTTCGGCTACGAAGGACGTTGCGCAGCTCCGTCTAACTATGATGCAGACTACTGCTATTCTTTAGGTTATACGGCTTCTTGCCTGATTGCTGCCGGCAAAACAGGTTATATGTCTTCTGTACGTAACACTACAGCTCCGGCCAACGAATGGATTGCAGGCGGTATCCCTGTAACTATGATGATGAACATGGAAAAACGCCACGGCGAAATGAAACCGGTTATCCAGAAAGCATTGGTTAAGCTGGACGGCGCTCCTTTCAAAGCATTCGCTGCCCAGCGTGACGAATGGGCTGAAACAACAAGCTATGTGTATCCGGGTCCTATCCAGTACTTCGGTCCGACTGAAGTTTGCGACCAGCCTACTAAAACATTGCAGTTGGAACAAGCAAAATAAGTTGATTAAAATCAATTATAACTGAATAAAATAGAGGCGGAACATTGTTCTGCCTCTATTTATTTACAACTGCTCTATTTTCTATATTTCTAATAAATTTTGCAGGTACACCGCCAACAATAGCATTATCCACGACATCTTTCGTTACTACTGCTCCGGCTGCAACAATGGCATTTTCACCAACAGTCACACCAGGCAGGATGAATCATTTATATTGTTTTTAGCAGGTTTTACGGCTCCACTATCTTTTCCAGTTTCTCCATATTCTTTCTTTTGGCAACCCCTATAATCAAAAACCAATCGATAATATACCAGATACCCAGGCCTCCGGCCGTAAGCAGTTTGCAAATACCTTTACCCCAATCTCCTATCAGGAAACGGTCTAATCCTATAACCCCAAGGAAAAAGGAAGCAAGCCAAATCCTTCCCGGACGAAAGAAATTCGTATGCTCTAAAAGCGCCTCTTTTTCCGGCGGCAAATCGATCAGACGGTGAATCGGTATCTCATAATCGGGAAATTTACTCTCATTAGCCAGCAAAAACCGGTCTACTTTATCAACTTCCATATTATTTTTGTTTTTGTATTATCTAATAAATAACAAATATAGTGATTTTTTGTATACTAACAGATAGATTGAATTAAAACAACAACCTTGATATTCATAGCTTACATCCAATTCAGATATAAAAAACTAATGTTTTTTTGGATTATCTGTGATATTATGCCAACTTTACATGGGAATATAAGAATACACTTTTATTAATAGTAACGACAATGTCCCGAAGAACCTTGTTTTGTATTCTGTTTTTCATACTCGGAGCAACAGCCTTTGCCGCTGTTCCCGACACATTGTTGTTGCATATGTACGACAACCCGATGCACCACCTGTATCAGGTTCGCGAAAAGAGCGAGGAAGACCGGAGCAAGTACCTGTTTAATGCCGATACATTGTTTTACCGGTATGCCACCGAAGGATATGCCGCTTTGCCGGACGAATTATACTATTATTACCATGATTATGTCTCCTATATGAGCCTGGAAGAAGCGGAAAAAGAAGTGGAGCGTATGCGTGATGCCGCCCGCCGCTATAAGAGTAAAGCACTGGCCAACGAAGCAGACCTGATGAAAGTTTCGGTACTCGATTATTATAAAGACAGCCTTTTGCAGGTCTGCAACCGGATTGTCAGGGAAGTTGCCGTGCGGGCCGGAAAAGAAGGCGATGCCGTATCCCGGATACGGGCGATGAACTTCGATTTTATATCCAACTATCGCACCGGGCATTATGCCTATGCCTTTGCTTTCGCCCCCTGTGTCGTGGAGGAACTCAATAAACTGACCGACCGGCAATATTCCGAGCGGCGGGAAATGTTTTTCCATCTGGGACGGGCCTATATGGATTTCCGCGATTATCCCCGTGCGCTCTCTTACCTTCGCGAAGCGCTGGTCGATACGACCCGTTTCTTTTTCGACCGTTCCAATATCCGCGCCCGTGTGGAGTTGGGCAACTATTTCCGTACGGAGCAGCAGCTCGACTCGTCCGATTACTATTTCCGTTCCATTATAACCAGCCGCGATATGATCAAGTTCCGTCCCTATTATGATCATCTGGCTTTGGTCGAACTGGGGTATAACCTGTATTTGCGGGGATCGTACGATAACGCGGCCGATTATTACCGTAATGCCGCCGACTTTGCCCGCAAGGAAGGGAACCATACCCTGGCCGCCACGATCTTCACCGGACTGGGCGAAGTGTATCAGGCTAAAAAAGACCCGGCGCAGGTAAAAGCCATGATCGACTCGGCCCTTGTCTACCTGCATAAAGGGAAGACCGGAGCCGACAATCCCGTTTATCTCCGGTTGTATCCGTTGATGTATAAGTATTATGCAGAGAAGAACGATATGCCGTTGTTTCAGGCTTACCTCGATTCGGCTACTGCTGTCCGTCACCGGCGGGAAGAACGGTTCAATACACAGGTAGTGCTCCGGGCGGAACAGGAGGTGGCTGCACAACGGGAGGAGACGGCAGCCCACCGGATCGCCGTGCAACGCCGGTTGCTGGGATGGATTACAGGCGGCTGCGTGTTGCTTGCTGCCGGATTGCTTGTATTATGGATGTTCTACCGGCAGAAACGGAGCGCTTACCGTATCTTGGTAGAGCGTAGCCGCGAATGGGCCCGGAAGCAGACGGCCGGAGAGTTACCGTTGCCTGTTGCCGACGACGACCGTCTGTTGATGCACAGGGTGCATGTTTTACTGAAAGAGGAACACCTTTACCGCGATCCCGACCTGACGCTCGACTCGATGGCAACCCGGCTCGATGTACACCGCAATACCCTTTCGAGAGTAATCAATCTCATCCAGAACCAAAATTTCAACCAGTATATTAACGACTTCCGACTGCATGAAGTTATCGAACGGCTGTCCGATTCGGCCGACTGTGCGACCATCCTCGACATTGCTTTCTCCGCCGGTTTCAGGAGCCAGCAAACATTCTACCGTCTTTTCAAAACCAAAACCGGCCTTTCCCCCGCGCTCTTCCGCAAGAACAGTGCCCGGTAACCGGCATAGGTATTCTTATCATTTTTCTTCCGGATAGAGGTATTTCTATCAATTGCTTATTTTTCATGGTAAAAAAGAGTTCTCAAATTGTAATTTGGGAAGAATGGTTCGGATGGAAAACGGATATTTAGGCAAATTCATAATTAAACAATACAAGAGATGAAAACAAAGAACCTACTTCTGATTGCCATCGCAATACTGTCACTGGCCGGCTGTAAGTATAATGATGAAGCCATTTGGGATGCCATCAGGAAACAGGAAGAGCGCATTACCGCGCTGGAAACATGGCAGAAACAAGCCAGTGATGAAATCGCTATTTTGAAGGCAATAACCGATGAGAGCGACTATATTCTTTCTATCGTTCCCGTCATGGAGGGCGGCACCCAAAAGGGATATACTATTACTTTTAAAAAGTATGGAACCATCACCCTGTTGAATAGTCAGAAAGGTATTTCACTCATCAGCCTGAAACAAGAAGAGGACGGTAACTGGTACTGGACGCTGAACGGCTCCCTGGTGACCGATGCCAACGGAGAACCGATTCGTGCTAACGGAAACCCTGTCACGCCACAACTGAAAACCGGTCGCCAACTAACAGAAGCTTCTATCGCCGGCACATGGCAGGATGACGCCCTCTATCTCTCGGTTGATAATGGAAAGACATGGAGTAAAGTGCCCGGCGACAAAGGCGATACCAATACTGGCTCGTCTATTGAAATAATAGATAATACCAACTTTGGCTATGTCATATTTGAAGTGTCAGGACAAAAAATAACCGTTCCACGCTATAATGCTGCACTGTCTCTGGTTATAACAGATCCCGATGGTCAGACAGTAGAAGATGAATATATAAGGTCAATAGCATACGGTCAAACAGCCACCTTCACCTACTCCGGATTGAACTCCGGTTCCACCATTGTTGTGATTGCCCCTACAGGCTGGTTGGCTACTTTGGACAGAGCAAATAGTCACATCAACATCACTTCCCCATCAGTGTCAGACTGTAGTAGCCATCCGGAATGGGCAGGCCCTGTGGAGACAATTATTCTAGTTTCTGACGGCAGTGGAATGAATGCCCTCCCCATCCGCACGATAGCTTCCGATTATTTCTATTGCAATGCCGATAACCTGATAGCCATGTTGGGTAAACGCCCCGATGTGGAGAAACTGAAAGTCAGTGGAACATTAACGTCGGATCATATGGATAAAATCAAAGAGTTAAATTCACTAAAGGAGATAGACCTGGAAGATGCGACCTTGGAGGGAAATGCTATTCCCGATGGGCAGTTTTCTGACAATAAGATTCTGACGACTGTGAAGCTACCGGAAAGTTTGACAGAGGTCGGTAATAATGCTTTTTCTAGTTGTAAAGCATTATCCACTGTGAATCTACCGGAAAGGTTGGTTAATATCGGTGATGCTGCCTTTTCTAATTGCTCTGGATTATCCGATATCAAAATAGGAAATAAAGTAAATGCTTTACCTCTATCCGTTTTCGCCGAATGTAGTTCATTAAAGAATATTAATGTTCCGGCATCGGTAGAAAGTCTCGGTTGGGGTGCATTCTATAATTGCTCTGGTTTAGAAACTATAACAATAGAGGAGGGGAAGCTGAGAAGTTTGGACGCTAATGTTTTTTATGGATGTAGCAGGATAGAGGAGATTACATTACCCAGTACTTTGACAAATATAGGTGGAAGTGTTTTTTTGAACTGCACCGCCTTGAAAAAATTGCAATGTAAGGCTGCAAATCCTCCAACATTTACCTATGATGGTTATAATCCTAATCCTTTAGGCGCTAACCTACCCACTGATTTCAAGATAACAGTACCATCTGGTTCGGTAGACAAATATAAGAAGGCTGCCGGATGGGAAAAATATAAAAATAAGATAGAAGCCATCCAATAATGCCCCCGTCATAATATAGTCGGCAGAATGACAGTGAAAGGATGATGAAATAAACTTAAACCTCTTTTTTACAACCTTCTCTCCGCACTCTGCTCTTGGTCTCATTTTTATTCCTTACCTTTGGTGTTGATAACGATAAAACACAATCTTATGTTTTCAGGTATTATAGAAGAAACAGCTAAAGTTGTTGCAATAGAACAGGACAAAGACAATATCCATATCACAATGGAATGTTCGTTTGTCGATGAGTTGAAAATTGACCAGAGTGTTGCCCACAACGGCGTTTGCCTGACAGTCGTCCGTAAAGAAGGGAATACGTTCACTACAACAGCCATGAGAGAAACACTGGAACGCTCCAATCTGGGCCTTTTAAAGCCCGGCTCACTCGTTAATCTGGAACGCAGCATGATAATGAACGGCCGATTGGACGGGCATATCGTACAGGGACACGTAGACCAGACGGCGGTCTGCACAAGCGTGGAGGATGCCAACGGCAGCTGGTATTATACCTTTGAATATCCTTTTGACAAAGAAATGGCGCAACAGGGATATATGACCGTGGAAAAAGGTTCTGTTTGCGTAAACGGTGTAAGCCTCACGGTTTGCAACTCACAGAAAAACAGTTTCCAGGTGGCAATTATCCCTTATACACACGACCATACCAACTTCTGCCAAATAGAGAAAGGCTCGGTTGTCAATCTGGAATTCGACATCGTCGGGAAATATATCAGCAAGATGATGCAATTCAAATAAATAAAAAAATCCGGTATGAATTAAGCCGACCCGAATCGACATAATCCATACCGGAATAACCTTCCTTATAGCCCTCCTCACTCTTTTTCCACAGGCAGTTTTTCTATAAATTCTTTAGGAGACATCTTTTCTTTCTCCGCAAAATGGCGGTAAAAACTGGAACGGGAATTAAACCCGCTATGGAACATCAACGTCTTGATTGAAGTTCCCGGCGAACAAGTTGCCAACTGCTTAAAATATTCCAACCGTAAATAGTTAATATATTCCCGGAATCCGGTAAATCCTCCATATTGAATCGCTTTTATTACCAGGCTTTGTTTTGCACTCAGTTGATTCGCCAATTCCTGTATGGTATATTCTGCCGAAGTAAACGGCTTCTCCGCTACCATATATTCCGTCATGATTTCATAAAGCTTGTAAACAGCCGGAGAAACAGCCGGAGATACTTTATCCTCTTCCTCATCCGGTTTCACACTCATAGCTTCAGCCGGATATGAGAATGGATTTTCATTCTTTAAATACATAATAGTAAAAACTACCGGCAAGACCTCTATCACATAACCATACATATTAAAAATCAATCCGGAAGGGAAAAGAGTCAGCAATATATAAAGCAAAAAAGTTACTATATAGCATGCACAATATACATACATCTGTTTATTCATCCTGCGCACAGGTCCTGTCCATCTTGCCCAAAAAGGGATAATAAAATTTATCAGAGGAGACGCCATAGACACCGCAAAAATACCTAAACGCAATCGTACATCCAGTTTATCGATATTCACAACGACATCTCCAATACCTGTCAGTGTCGTAAAATACCCGTTAAACCATTGATAACAAAAAGCGATCACCATAATAACACTAACCGGCAATATGAATATGACCAATCGTAAAGTTGTCAGCCATCCGGGGCGCAAAGATGCTATTGGAAAAAGAGAAAAGATAAAAGCGGCAAGATACCACTTCAACATGCGTGAAACCGACAGAAGATAGAATTTATCTTCCACCAGTCCTATCCTTAGTTTATATAACCAAAAGAAATTACATTGGAGCATCACGAGTGCCAGAAAGACAACCAGTATCCCCCAAATCTTCCGTAAGCGGTTATCCTCGGCTTTTATTATCAATACAGCACCCAGCACCAAACTAACAAGGTCCAATATTATTTCTATTATCAGATAGTAGAGATCATATTTCATCGTAGAGAGCGTTCTTTTTCCGTTATTAGCTGACTTCTTCAAAAACGTTATTCGATACAAAAATAACACACAGTCCTGATTCTAACAGTGTCCCATACAGTTCTAAGACAACATAACCACAAAATGGGACATTTTTAAAGATATTTGGGAACAATCAAACCCTGCCCCCTCTTATTTAACAACACATTTCCTTTTCCATATACCAGCTTTATAATAGAAACAAGTTACAATAAAACCGATGCTGATACTAATGCCAATCGACCACCATATACCGGAATATCCCAGCCAGGAACTAAGATAATAAGCAAGCGGAATACGAATCAGCCATAAACAGACCAAGCTGGTTATCATGGGAAACAAGGTATCCCCTGCTCCTCTCAATGCGCCATTATACACATTCAATGCGCCATGCACAATAAAAAATCCGCCGACAATCAGTAAGTATCCTTTTCCGATAGCAATCACATCCGGGTCTTTGGTAAAAGCAAGCATCATCTGTTCTCCGAAAAAATAAATGGCGGAGAATGTCAATAAGCCGAACACAATATTCACCAGCATCGTAAAACGTAGTCCGGTTTTCACCCGGTCTATCCGCCCGGCACCGATATTCTGCCCGCAAAAAGCAGCAAGGGCACCGGATAAAGTCAGTACAGCCTGCGTTATAATCGCATCAACCTTACCGGCAGCCCCATAAGCTGTCAGGGTATTTGTCCCGAAACTGTTTACAATACCCAACAGAGCCATCAATCCGAGGGCAATGGCACATTGCTGCACACTGGTAGGCAAACCTATTTTCAGGCTTTCCACAAAAAGTTTCCAGTCGAACAGCATATCCTTCTTTTTCACCGACAATAAAGGATGTTTGTTATTCACATACGCCAAAGCAATGCACATCCCTATCCCCTGGGCAATCACCGTAGCACGTGCCGCCCCTTCGATACCCCATTTGAAGACAACGATAAAAAGCAAATCCAGGACGATATTCAAGACCGTAGTGGAAAGGATAAACAGCATAGGCCGCACAGACTCGCCTACCCCTCGCAAAATAGAAATGACACTATTGAATGTGACAAAAAGAAAAGTCCCGCCTATATATATCTTGAAATAAGCGACAGCCCCCGGTATCACCTCTTCCGGCGTATTGGTCAGACGGAAAATAGGTTCGGCAAATATAATCCCGGATATGGAAAGAATAACCCCGGCAACAAGCATAAAGATAAAAAAGGAAGAAAAGGCAAGTTGTACCCTATCATACTGCTTTGCCCCGAAAAGCTGGGAGACAACAACCGTAGTCCCGCTTCCGACGCCTATCACCAGTGAAATAATAAAATAATAGATAAAAAAAGTAGCCGATACGGCGGCCAAAGCCTCTTTTCCCAAAAACTGCCCGACAATTATGCTATCCGTTACATTATAGAGTTGCTGCAACAGGTTTCCGACCAGCAAAGGCAATGTGAAACGGACTATCACCCGCCAGACCGTCCCGTGGGTAAGGTCGCATTTATCAGGCTTCTCCACTATCAACTGCTCGCCTTCCATTTCCATTCTCAGAGGTCTTTTAATAAGATGTTATCGTTAGCCTTAATCACATCCTCACGCGTTTTCAGTAAGGCTTTCCATTCTTTATTAAACAAACCTTTCGTGTCGATTTTAAAGTTTTCCGAGCCAAATTCATCCATTTTCTGCAACAGGTAGCTAACCGTTATCTGGTTCACGTCCATTGCTGGCTGGTAATGCACAACACGGGCATCTTCGCCATAATTCACCTCGATGATAATATTTAATTCCGAAAGCAGGTAAAGTATCTGGGTGGTAATACGAATCGGTATGCGGTAAGAATCCGACAGTTCGTCTGCCGTATACGGTTTTTCCCCTTTTACGAACCTTTTCACAATGAGGGAAGCTATCAGCAAAGTCAGGAAATCCTTATAACGCCGGCTGATATTCTTGCTATCCCGTTCAAAACTGAATTTCTTCACATTCTGGGATGCATAAGATATCTCAGCCCCGAAAAGACAAATCAGCCAGGAGAGCTGCAACCACAACAACAACAAAGGCAACGCGGCAAAACTTCCGTAAATCGCATTGTATTTACTCACCCAAATCTGCCCGCTGATATAGATAAACTGGAAAAACTGGAAAGCACATCCGGCTATTATCCCGGCAACCAGGCCATTTATAAACCGTACTTTCGTATTCGGCAACGAAACATACAATCCGGTAAATACCAATATGGTGATAAAATAAGGCGTGATATGCAAAAAGAATTCCACCACAGGTGTAAAAAACACATACTGGCTCAGGAATGAATTATTCTGTAAAGTGGAAATAAAGATTGAGATACCGCTTGAAGCCGTCATCAATACAGGCAGGATAAGAAATAACGCCAGATAATCGGTAATTTTCCGGTAAAACGGACGGGACTTCTGGATTTGCCAGATATCATTAAATGTATCTTCTACCGATGAAATCAGGCTGACCACCGTATAAAACAACAAAATCAAACCGACGCCGATAATAATACCTCCCTGAGCCTGCGCAAGATAACTTTCCACAAATTCAAAAGCCTTGGTCAGCTCCAGCTCGTGCCCGGGGAAATAATCCATTAACTCCTGCCGGACTGTCCCCTGGAAACCGAACCCTTTTGCAATCCCGACCAATACAGCCAGCAAAGGGACAATAGCCAATAAGGTACTATAGGTAAGTGCGGATGCTTTTGTTTGCAGGTTTTCGCTCAGAAAACCGCGGACAGCCAGAATAATGGTCTTGATGGTATTGATATAAAGCTCCCTCAGCCCGCTTACTTCATTTTCGGTAATCCGCCAAATATCGTAAGTGACGAAACGTATTATCCGCGTAATCAACGCTTCTATCCGTTCACCCAGACTTTCTTTTTCCGTCTTTTTTTTATCCGAAGCCTTCATAAGAATAGATAAAAAATACAGTCTGCCTGTAAGCCGGGTCCTGTACTTCCGTTCATCACGGAAGCGCCTGCCATTTATCTCGTCTTACTGTCGCCAGTAAGCTTTAGCGGTCTACCCCCCGGCATCGGACGAGCAATCCTACATACGCCGGTATACATGACCTTACAACCCATAAGACGTACGGCATTCCATATTGCTATGGAACCCGGTGAGCTTTTACCTCACCTTTTCACCCTTACCGGCAAGCCGGCGGTTATTTTCTGTTACGCTACTCAACCCTTGCGGACTGCTTCCCGTTAAGAAGTATGGTGCTCTGTGTTGCCCGGACTTTCCTCCCATTTTGCAATGAGCGACAGACCGGCAGACTGCATTGTTGCAAAGATAGGTATTTTTGCCAATAGTCCGGTTGAAGGGAATTGATATTTATTCCTTTTTGTTACCTTTGCTTCCTGATAAAAGACGGATATGCATTGAAACTTAGCATTCTGCAGGAACCTGTCTTTCATAGAAAAAAGAATCTGATCAAAATCATTTTAATAAAGAATACGCATGAAGTTAAGCAACGAATGGTTCACAGCCTTGTCTGAAAATGAAAACGGCCAACTCATAACAGTTTCAGGACGCGACGAACTGACTGAATTTATACAGTCCGGCAAATTTAAAGAACGGGTCGAGATTACCTGGAAATACGAAGCCGACGACAAAGGCATGCCTGTGGAAACGGTAGCCGAACAAATCGACGAAGTGCAGGAAGTACTGAAGAAAGCGATGGAAAAAGACAAACTGTCCATCCTGACCGGAGTCTATACGGGAAGCGGTGAAAGGATTTGGGTATATTATACCCGCACAGTCCGCGTATTCGGTGAACGTTTGAATGAGGCTTTGGCTCCTTTTGAACTTCTGCCTATTTCCATTTACACCGAACTCGACCCGGAATGGGAAGAATATTCAGATATGTATGAAATGAAAGAATGGGCTATAGAATAAACAGCCCATTCATAAAACAGTATCACTCAATAAAGAATTATTCTATATAATTTACCGAAATATCTTTCCTGTCCGTATATTTCGGGTATTTGAATGCAGGAAGCCCCAGTGCCATAACTGCCTGAATCTTTCCGTCTATTCCAAGCTGCCGGGCCAACGTATCTTTTCCTTCCTGCCGGATCGCCGTGAGGACAAAGCCCATATAAATCTGGCTTACGCCTAAAGACTGTGCCATTAAGGATGCATTCTGATAAGCCAGATTGGCGTCTTCACCTCCAAAACGGTAGGATTTGGGAGCATGAATAATCAAAAGTGCCGTTGCTTTCCGAAGAATGGGATCATTGCCCGCTTCGTGTTCTTCTTTCATCCGCTGAAATGCCGGGACATATTTATATACATCCTTCATAAACGGTTTCAACATACATTTCACAACCGGATTCAGCAGATGTTTGGCAAGGGATGTAAAAACACCAATCGTATAATCACTTACCAGATGAAGTTTCCGTGGGTCCGTCACCACAGTAAAGGAAAGCATCTGCGAATTGGTAGCAGTCGGTGCACAATGGGCTGCCTCTACTATCTGCTCCAACATTTCTTTAGGAACTGGTTTGGAGGTTAGGCTCCGGTTAGAACGGCGGGACTTGATTAGCAACATCATCTGCTCCGGCGTCGGCATCCGGCTATAATCGATTGTATGTACTTTTTCCGGAGTAAAATCACTATGTAGCACGGAATCTGTAGGACAGACATCCACACAATGTCCGCAAACAATACAACTCCCTATATGAACCAACCCGATTGGATCACCCTTTTTAGGTTGGGTAAAAATACCGGAAGGACATACCCGTACACACTTACCGCATTTAATACAGGTATCCTGATTGACATCTAACATCATAAGCTATAATTTTCAAGACAATATATACAAACATACATAAAATCCTCATGCCATAAAAAAAACAGCCCGACAATCAGCCGGACTGTTCTTTATATAGACTCGATTCTATTAGTTTTTAAACACCAGATCCTCTCCGTTCCGGTCTATTGTAATCGGATGTTCCTTGCCTATCTTGCCGGCAAGGATTTCCTTCGACATCTCATTCAGCACATATTTCTGAATAACTCGTTTTACAGGACGGGCACCAAACTGTGGGTCATATCCCTTGGATGCGATAAGATCGAGGGCAGCATCCGTAAAGTTAAGTGCAATGCCATTCTGAGCCAACATCTTTTTCACGCTATTCAACTGAAGAGTTACAATCTGCCGGATTTCCTCTTCATTCAACGGTGTAAACATGATAATGTCGTCAATACGGTTCAGAAATTCCGGACGTATCGTCTTTTTCAGTAATTCCAACACCTGTATCTTTGTCTCATCCACTACCTTATCATGATTTTCAGGAGTGATCTTCTCAAAGTTTTCACGAATCAAAGAAGACCCCATATTGCTGGTCATGATGATAATCGTGTTCTTGAAGTTGACAACACGCCCTTTGTTATCTGTCAGACGTCCATCGTCCAATACCTGCAAAAGGATATTGAATACATCCGGGTGAGCTTTTTCTATCTCATCGAACAATACGACAGAATAAGGTTTCCGGCGGATTGCTTCCGTGAGCTGGCCACCTTCTTCATATCCGACATATCCCGGAGGTGCTCCAATCAGACGAGTGGCGCTGAATTTTTCCTGATATTCACTCATATCGATACGCGTCATCATATTCTCGTCGTCAAACAGATATTCAGCCAAAGCCTTTGCCAACTCCGTTTTACCGACACCTGTGGTACCGAGGAAGATAAATGAACCTATCGGGCGCTTCGGGTCTTGCAAGCCGGCACGACTACGGCGCACTGCATCGGAAATAGCTGTGATAGCTTCTTCCTGACCGATTACGCGGGCATGCAATTCGGATTCCAGACGGAGCAATTTCTCTTTCTCACTCTGCATCATTTTGCTGACGGGGATACCAGTCCACCGGGATACCACATCGGCTATATCTTCGCTGTCCACTTCTTCTTTAATCATGGCAGCAGTTCCCTGCATCGTTTTCAGCTTCTCCTGAACGTCCTTGATTTCTTCTTCTTTCTGTTTGATTTTTCCGTAACGGATTTCGGCTACTTTACCATAGTCGCCTTCACGTTCCGCCTTGTCAGCTTCAAACTTCAGGTTCTCGATATCGATTTTATTCTGCTGTATCTTGTTAATCTGATCCTTTTCGTTCTGCCATTGGGCTTTCTGCTTGGTTTCCTCCTCTTTGAGGTCTGCAATTTCCTTATTCAGTTGTTCCAGTTTAGCCTTGTCATTTTCACGCTTGATAGCCTCACGTTCGATTTCCAACTGTTTAATACGGCGGGAAACTTCATCCAGGGATTCCGGCACAGAGTCTATCTGCAAACGCAGACGGGCTGCCGCCTCATCCATCAAGTCGATAGCCTTGTCGGGAAGGAAACGGTCGGTAATATAACGGGATGACAACTGAACGGCAGCAATAATGGCATCATCTTTAATACGTACCTTATGATGGTTTTCGTATTTCTCTTTCAGACCACGCAGAATAGAGATTGCATCCAACTCATCCGGTTCGTCTACCATTACAATCTGGAAACGGCGTTCAAGCGCTTTATCCTTTTCAAAATATTTCTGGTATTCATCCAAGGTCGTAGCTCCAATAGAACGCAATTCACCACGTGCCAATGCCGGTTTCAAAATATTGGCAGCATCCATGGCGCCTTCTCCCTTTCCGGCTCCTACCAATGTATGGATTTCATCAATAAAGAGGATAATCTCACCTTCCGATTTGGTAACTTCATTAACTACCGCTTTCAGACGTTCCTCAAACTCTCCTTTATATTTGGCTCCTGCAATCAGGGCACCCATATCCAACGAGAATATTTGTTTGGATTTCAGGTTTTCCGGTACGTCGCCACGTACAATACGGTGTGCAAGCCCTTCGGCAATCGCAGTCTTACCGACACCCGGTTCGCCGATTAAAATCGGGTTGTTCTTTGTACGCCGGCTCAGGATTTGAAGCACACGGCGTATTTCATCATCACGTCCGATAACCGGATCGAGCTTACCGCTACGTGCGCGTTCATTTAAATTGATTGCATATTTACCCAATGCATCATACGTTTCTTCTGCCGACTGGCTGGTCACTTTATTACCTTTGCGCAACTCGTCGATAGCCTGCTGAAGTTCTTTTTCCGTAACCCCGGCATCTTTCAATATCTGTGAAGCTGTACTCTTCTCTGTAAATAAGGCAAGAATAATAGGTTCCAGCGATACATACTGGTCACCCATCTTGGAAGAGTAGCTGATTGCTTTCTGTAATATGTTATTTGCCTCGCTCGACAAATAAGGTTCTCCCCCGGATACTTTCGGCAACGAACTGATTTGCGCATCCACCACCCGGTTCAAATTCTGGATATTCACGCCCAATTTCTGGAAAATGAAATTGGTAACGCTTTCACCCGTCATAATGACACCTTTCAGCAAGTGCACAGCTTCGATAGCTTGCTGCCCGTTTTCGGCAGCAAGTTGGACAGCCTGTTGTACTGCTTCTTGTGATTTAATTGTGAAATTGTTTAAATTCATATTGTTATACTCCTTTCTATTCTTTTTTATTATTCTAATTTTTATCTATATTTCAACAAAACAGATACCAAAGCTTAAAACTGACATTTTGTCTTACATTATCACTCTGGTAAAGGAGAACCTTTGTCGAATCGTCTTCATTTACGACATAAATACCATAAATAAGAACGTAAAGGGAACAAAGCAGGCAAGAAAAAAGTTCGTAGTAAAACAGCATGATTTTTTATAAACTTTCTTGCAGGGTGTGTTGTTCTAACTACGCAAACAGAAAATACAAAACTAAAATGAGTATGAGTACAACATCAGTAAAAAAATCAGAACAGGCAACAATGCAATCTTCCAATAAAGAAATTGCAATGTTTGTAGGACAACTTTTCGCCTTTAACAACAGTTTGAAACTTTTCCACTGGAGTGTAACAGGGGCAGGCAGTTATGCCAAACATATGTCTTTGGATGAAGCTATCGGCTCCCTGACCGATGTATTAGACCGTGTTACCGAAACAACTATTTCACTTGTCGGAAATTTGCAAATTACGATTCCCGAAACAAAAACACCGGTCGACATCGTTAAGCATGCTACTGATTTCTACCAATATGTAGAAAAACACAGAGATTTATTCCCTGAAGCATTCTCACAGTCAGTCCTCGACGACTACCAGGAAGCTATCCAGCAATTAGTTTATAGATTGGTTAGATTGCAATAACAAACAATAACCACTAGTGGCAAAAGCGCCATCCACCTGAAAAATACAGGTCGGTGGCGCTTTTCGTCTTTTAGCAAAGATAAAAAAACAGCTTTTAATCCCGAATGCACCGGACAGCAAAACCTTCTCCACGCGGGGAACTCTGAAAAAAGATTGTTCCACTATTAAAAAAGACTTCCCTCGATGGAGTCGAAGACCAATAACGTCCCTTCCCCCCAAAATAAGAATTTAAGCCATCTACATAGCTACGTCCGCCTCCTGCCGGCAAAATTATTTGCGGACAATTTGCATCTGCATTGATTTTCAGCAACCCACCGGCATATTCCCCCGTTCCTAACGTTTTAAATTCATTTTCAGTCGGGACACGCCAACCCGAAGGACAGGGATCATTCTTCCCATTTTGCCAAAGGCTTGCATCCTCAGGAGTTATCCAATCTTTACCTTTGTAAAATACATTATTATCAGGAGTCGAACTACTTTGGGGACCATTTTGAACAGGGCCTCCTCGCAATGTATAATCCCTACGCCCCCATTGGTAAAGATAACCAATCCCGTCAGTATCCGTCCCGCTGGCCGGGATACTATTTGCACCCAAATTAACAGGAGCCCACCAATAGCTACCCTTTTTGATTGCTGTATAGTACGGACTACCACCTCCTGCCGGATGACCATAATAAGAAGCTCCCCGCCAGATGGTATAAGATTTAATACTGCTTCCTTTATGTTTAATATTTACTGTCGCTTTATGGAGCTGGTATTCGGCATCGGTTCCGGTCGATTCATTGACAACAATATGGTATGTATATTTGCGGCGGTTATTTTCTATCTCTGTCTTTTCAAGTTTAGAGCCATTTAGCCAAACATCGCCTCCATTTAAAGAAGAACAATATGAATTGTCATAGGTAGTAGACAGTTCCGGAGCTGTAAACATGCTGTAGAATGATACGGTCATTGTTTTTCCGCCGGTTCCTACACGATATCCATAAGAGGGATTGTATTCGTCCTGTTCGGTAATATCATCTGCCAACCAAGGGGCTGGTTCGCTGAAACTTACAGTAACAGGTACTTTTTTGTCATCCGCCATGCTATTAATAATTTGAATGGTTTGGTTTGTGGGTACTGTTGTCGGAAAACCTTCTTTGGAGGGGTCAAGCGTTACGGTATAGGAGAAATCGTCGGCGGTACATTCCGTCTTGTCAAAAGTCAGCCACTCCGGACCGCTTATAATAGAGCCTCCTACACAATTTCCTGCAATTGTTATGGATGGAATATTACTATCCGCTTCTGCATTGAGTGAGGCAGAAGCAGGAGTGGATAGCGTTGGAGCCTGAAAGTCAGATATAATGAAAACAACTGTTTCATTCCCGCTCATCGTATCTGTAAAACGTAAAATAGCTTTGGGATACTGTTTCTTGGTATAATCGGCTTTCAGGCTGAATTTATACTGGAAACCCGCCGTTGCAGCTTTAGTAGTTGTTTCTACCGGTCCGCCTACTTCGAGCCAGTCATACTGTTGTGCATTCAATCCGCCTTCATAGGTTTTCTGTACGGTCAAAGGAGCATTATTGTTCAGGGTAAGGTCGAAGTTGCTACCGGTTTCCATTGTCATGGTAACAGTACGGGTATCAGCATCATAAGTCGTTTTATCTTTAAAGGCTTCCGGGGTTTCCAATGTAATACTACCGTCTGTTCCTGCGTTCGGGTCGTAGTTGTCGATATTGCCGCCCTCATCCCATTCGTCCACATCCAGCGTAAAATCCAGGTGATATTCATCTGCTTTTGTGATACCTATAGTATACCGGTGGTTGGCATTGATTTCCAATTTGACAGAACCGCCGTCGGCTGTTGGTTGAACAAATGGGATATGGTAAGATACTTCTTTTGCCTCTGTTTTGTTTATCCGGTAGGTACCATTCAATATGAGATAGCCTTTATCTTCCGATGGACTGGGGTAACAGTAGAAAGCCGATACCTGTAAGCCTTCATTCGCTTTATCTCCTTCAAAAATACTTTTAGGATAGGTAATTAAATCATCATCCGCTGCAGGAGACGTGCCATATACTTTGACGGGAAAGAAGGAAACTCCTTTCCGTCCGTTTCCCATCGAGATAGATTCCAGATGGAATTTAGATTCGTTTTCCTTATTGCTAACATCAAAGCGAGCCATTGTACGGGTCATTTTAAACCCTACCTGTACACGTGCAGAAGAACCGAAATCCGTTAAGTCGATAGGAGTTGTTTGTGCGCCGATCATAGGAAGAGGCAAACCTAATGCCTCGGAAGCAGCGGTTAATAGAGGAGAGTGGAATTTGCAGAAATCCTCTTCGGAAGGGGTTCCGTCATTCAGAATGCCTGTCTCCATATCATAAGTAAGCGGCGCGAAATAAGTATTTGCTACCGGATTTCCATCTACCGGATTAATCAGTTCCGTTTGGTTAGCAATGCAATAAAGGCGAACAAACAGTCCTTTTTGTAGTTCCAGTAATGCGGTAGTAGTGGCATTATCCGTACTTGGTGTAAGGTTAAGTTCTTTTGCTCCTGCCGGAAGAGCCGAGCCGTCCTGACGGTAGGCAAAGCGTTCGCGGAAGGTATAAGCATCGCCTTCAGCTTTAGCTCCGAATACATATACATCGAGGGTTACAATCTCATTCTCTGCTTCGGTGGCAATGGGGGCATCCGCTTTAGTTGTAGCTTGAGTCTCCGCTTTGGTTGTTTTTACTGTGAGTTTGTTCTTAAAGGAAAGTAATATCTCCCGTCTGTTCGCACTGCCTGTTCCATCTGTGGGAATACGGTCTGTCTTGTCCAATTCTGTCGTACAGGATGTCAGCAATACGGCAGCAAGCAGATATATACTTGCTGCGAGTACCTGTAGTTTTGTTTCCATATTATTTATATTTAGTAGTTCGTGCCATTATTACCCTAGTCATACTATCAACCTATTAAACATAGAATCTATTTTGTTTCCATAATCATCTAAGACTTTTTAAATCAGCAGTATCTTTTTATAAAGGATATAAGTTCTATGTAGACTAAGTTAAAAATAAGGCAGAATTTCAAAAACAGCAATCTCTGAAAGGCGTTATCAATCATATATTTTCAGGGCACAGCAGTTTCCTATATAAGTATTTATTATTAAATATCAGGCATTTACATAGCTAATATATGGCAATTTGTTTATATATTTGTAGTGTTTTAACTTAGTCTACATAGAACTAAGTTTTTTATTTTTTCATACTATGTTTTTTCAATTCATAACTATGTTTTTTCAAATTCATAGTTATGATTTTCGAAAACCATAACTATGAATCCCCAAAAACTATCTTACAATTCAGAAATGGATTGATGCTCCCGGAAAACACACGGAATGGTAAAAGAAGGGTTTCTTGGGAGAAACCACTTATTGGAGTACAAGTACATCCGGAAGTGAAAAATAATGCTTGGATATTTTCTCCATAAGGTTGGTATTTAGCAGAACATGATAAAAGCCATTACTTCTAGGCCCGTACGTAAAAACACCTTAATCGAAAAAAAAGGCGTACCCCCTAATGGAATACGCCCTCACCGTTTTCTCAGTTAACGAATTTACAGAATTATTTGAAATAACGATTATACAGACCTTCGAAGCCTTTGCCGTGACGGGCTTCATCCTTACACATTTCATGAACTGTGTCGTGGATGGCGTCCAGGTTTTGTTGTTTAGCCAGAGTAGCAATACGTTTTTTATCTTCGCAAGCTCCAGCTTCAGCTTCCATACGTTTTTTCAAGTTAGTCTTTGTATCCCAAACCACATCGCCTAAAAGTTCTGCGAATTTAGCTGCATGTTCAGCTTCTTCCCAAGCATAACGCTTGAAGGCTTCCGCAACTTCGGGATAACCTTCACGGTCAGCCTGACGGCTCATGGCAAGATACATACCGACTTCTGTACATTCACCCATAAAATGGGCATTCAATCCTTCCAGGATTACAGGATCAACACCTTTAGCAACGCCAAGAACATGTTCGTCTACAAACTGCAAAGCACCTGTAGTTTCTACCAATTCTTTGAACTTACTTTTCGGTTGTTTACATTGAGGACAAAAATCAGGAGCTTCATCTCCTTCGTGAACATAACCGCACACTGTGCAAATCCATTTCTTTTTCATATACGTAAAATTAATTTTTATTGGTTCCGTGATGCAAATTTAACGAAACAATCCATAAAGCCTTGCAAACATTGATAAATATATTCTATCTGTTAATTGACAAAAACTATAGAACTAATCCCGAGTAGCTTATGTTATATTTTAAAAGTCTACAACTATGGATACTTCAAAAATTATAAGTTTATTAGGTGATGAAAGTGAATTTCTGCTAAACCACTCTTGCAAAACAATTGATAAATCGCAGATACACATACCGTCTCCTTCCGTTATTGACGATATTTGGACACAATCGGACCGTAACCTCCCGACATTAAATAACCTGCAAAGGATTTTAGGACACGGACGGCTGGCCAATACCGGTTATGTGTCCATTCTTCCGGTCGATCAGGATATCGAACATACGGCTGGAGCTTCATTTGCTCCCAATCCGATTTATTTCGACCCGGAAAATATTGTAAAACTGGCTGTAGAAGGTGGTTGTAATGCAGTTGCTTCCACATTTGGTATTTTAGGCTCCGTAGCCCGCAAGTACGCGCACAAAATACCATTTTTGGTAAAAATAAATCATAATGAACTGCTTACCTACCCTAACTCTTACAACCAGATCTTGTTCGGTACGGTAAAAGATGCCTGGAACATGGGTGCCGCCGCTGTTGGCGCTACGATTTATTTCGGTTCCGCCGAAAGCCGCAGGCAAATTATTGAAATTGCCGAAGCCTTTGATTATGCACACGAACTGGGCATGGCTACTGTACTCTGGTGCTACCTGAGGAACAGTGACTTCAAGAAAGACGGTGTTGATTATCATGCGGCAGCCGACCTTACCGGACAAGCTAACCATTTGGGAGTTACCATTAAAGCCGATATCATCAAACAGAAATTACCGGAAAACAATGGCGGATTCCCTGCCATCAAGTTTGGTAAATACGACCAGAAGATGTATACGGAACTGGCAACCGAACACCCGATAGATATGTGCCGCTATCAGGTAGCCAACAACTATATGGGGCGCGTAGGATTGATTAACTCCGGTGGAGAATCGCATGGAGCATCCGACCTGAAAGATGCCGTATATACAGCGGTCGTCAACAAGCGTGCCGGAGGTATGGGATTAATCAGTGGTCGCAAAGCATTCCAGCGTCCGATGAAGGATGGTATCGAGTTGCTCAACTCCATCCAGGATGTCTATCTGAATCCGGATATTACAATTGCCTGATAAAATATAAAAATTTCCCCTTTTCCATTTTTCATAAAACTGGATGAGAATGTCGTTCGATCCCCGACGGACTGTTGTCTGCCCCGGGTCGAACTTTCGTTTGAAGCAACTCTGATAGCCATTCGGGAACCTCAAATAAGAAAGATAGCCCTTACATTTTTACCACAGGTTTGAGGAATTTCTTATCTTTACCCCAAAGAATATACATTAAAACAAGAATGAAGCACAAATACTATACCTATATATTATCCATTTTCTGCCTGCTTTTATTGATTACAGGCTGTAAAAGCAAACAACAAGAAAAAATAACTCTGCCTGCGGATTTCAAAGGGCCCAAGGAACTTTCCAGATTATATGGTGTGAACATCACACCGAATGACAATATTTTTCTTTACAACGAAGGAGCCCATTGGCTTGGTACGCCCCACCGGATGGGAGGAAGCACCAAAAGAGGAGTGGATTGTTCCGGTTTTGTCGGCATTGTTTACAGAAATGTTTATGGGAAAAAACTGGCACGCACTTCTGCCGATATGCTCAAACATAACTGTAAAAAAGTAAGCCGGGGTAATCTGAAAGAAGGTGACCTGGTATTTTTCCGTACAGGAAAAAGCAAAAGAAAAGTACCTACCCATGTGGGCATTTATCTGAAAAACGGAAAATTTATCCATACCAGCACATCCGGAGGAGTTATGGTCAGCAGCCTGAGCGAACCATACTATATGCGAACCTGGCTGACCGGAGGAAGAGTAAAATAATATGATAATATTATAATAGTAAAATATTATAGTAGTGAATAATGATATCCCGTGGTTACTTTTTTATGTATATTTGCACCTCAAATAAAAACATCATATAAAGTATGTTGACGCTTAAAGTAATTACGGAAGAAACAGACCGGGTGATACGGGGTCTGGAAAAGAAACACTTTAAAGATGCAAAAGAAAGCATCGCAAAAGTGATTGAACTGAACGATAAAAGACGTAGTGCACAAACACAATTAGATAACAACCTGGCAGAGGTGAACTCCACTTCCAAACTTATCGGTTCGCTGATGAAAGAAGGGAAAAAGGAAGAAGCCGAAGCTGCCAAAAAGCGTGTTGCTGAAATCAAGGAAGCCAGCAAAAGCCTTCAGGCTGAAATGGACCAAGCTGCCGAAGATATGCAAAACTTGCTTTATACCATCCCGAATATTCCTCACGAAAGCGTACCGGAAGGAAACGGTGCCGAAGATAACGTCGTGGAAAAAATGGGGGGTATGGAAACCGAACTTCCGAAAGATGCCCTCCCCCACTGGGAACTGGCGAAAAAATATGATTTGATAGATTTCGACCTGGGTGTTAAAATCACAGGGGCAGGATTTCCTGTTTATAAAGGACAAGGTGCACGTTTACAGCGCGCTTTGATTAATTTCTTCCTGGACGAAGCACGTGATGCCGGTTATCTGGAAATTATGCCTCCTACGGTTGTAAACCAGGCTTCCGGTTTCGGTACCGGACAGTTACCTGACAAAGAAGGACAAATGTACCACTGTAACCTGGATGATTTGTATCTGATTCCGACCGCCGAAGTTCCGGTAACAAATATCTATCGTGATGTTATTCTGGAAGAAAAATCTCTTCCGATTAAGAATTGTGCTTACACACAATGTTTCCGTCGCGAAGCAGGCTCTTATGGTAAAGATGTTCGCGGTTTGAACCGCCTGCATGAATTTTCAAAAGTTGAAATCGTTCGTATAGACACACCGGAACATTCTTACGAATCTTTGAAAGAAATGTTGGCTCATGTGGAAAGTTTGTTGGTTAAATTGGAATTGCCTTACCGCATTCTTCGCTTATGTGGTGGCGATATTAGTTTTACCGCTGCTTTATGTTTCGACTTCGAGGTGTATTCCGAAGCTCAGAAACGCTGGTTGGAAGTAAGTTCTGTTTCCAATTTCGAAAACTATCAGGCAAACCGACTGAAATGCCGTTTCCGTGGAGAAGACAAAAAGACTCAGCTTTGCCATACATTGAATGGTAGCGCATTGGCTTTACCGCGTATCGTTGCAGCATTGCTTGAAAATAACCAGACACCGGAAGGTATCCGCATACCGAAGGCTTTAGTTCCCTATACAGGCTTTGATATGATTAAATAGAAGATTATCAAACGCACACAGGCGTTGATTTATACAAACAATTTTGATTCTGAACAAATTAGTTTGTATAAATCAACGCTTTTTGTTTTTGTTTAGCCTCTGTAATATGAACTTTTGTAACATATTCTCTTCAATATATGAAAAAACTGACTAATTTTAGAGCGTTTTTTAGACCACTTTAGACCATTATTCACATTACAAATAACAAAAATGAATCGAAAAATTACATTTTGTCTACTAGTATTGTCAACCATTACTTTCGGTTGTTTTAGTTCGAATCACATTGAAGGGAAGAAAAAAGGAGATGCTCCCCGGATTATCAACATCGTTAATTTTATCAGACAAACAGATTATCGTCTGGAAAACTCGGATGCACTTTTGTTTGAAACTGTCAAAAAACAAATAGAGCTGGTCAATAAATATGATTTTCCAGCAACATTCCTATTCCAATACGATGCGCTTATTAATCCGGAATATCAAAAGTTGATGAAAAGCCAGTTGAGTTCCAAATGTGAAATCGGAGCCTGGTGGGAAATCACCCAACCCCATGTAGAAGCAGCCGGAATAAAATGGCGTGGAGAACATTCATGGGTATCTACAGCCAATATTGCCTTTACTCCGGGATATACGCTGAAAGAAAGGGAACAGCTGGTTGATGCTTACATGAAAAAATTCAAAGAAATTTATGGCAAATACCCTAAATCCGTAGGTTCTTGGTTCATAGATTCCCATACTTTGGAATATATGTATGAAAAATACGGAATCGTAGCATCTTGCAACTGTAAAGACCAGGTTGGTACCGATGGGTACACTTTATGGGGTGGCTATTGGAACCAGGCATATTATCCAAGTAAGAAAAATGCTTATATGCCAGCCCAGACTGCCGCAAATCAAGTACCCGTGCCCATCTTCCGAATGTTAGGCAGCGACCCGATGTACCAATATGACTCAGGAGTAGGTACCAACTATCAGGGGGTTATCACGCTTGAACCTGTCTACAAAGAAGGCGGAAAAAATAAAAAATGGGTTGAATATTTTCTGGAATCTATCGTCGACGAACCTTGTCTGGCATTCAACTATGCACAAGCCGGACAAGAGAACTCATTTACCTGGGAAGGCATGGGCGAAGGTTTAGAAATGCAATTTCCGATGTTCGACACTTTAAGCAAAGCAGGTAAAATCAGATTGGAAACAATGGAACAATCCGGTACCTGGTTCAAAGAACAATTCTCCACGACTCCGGCAACAGCAATCACAACACTCGCCGATGTCCGCAACGAAGGTAATAAGTCTGTATGGTATAACAGCCGTTATTATCGCTCCAACCTCTATTGGGAGAAAGACGGATTCTGTTTCAGGGACATCCATTTATTTGATGAAAATTACAAATCGGAATATCTGGACACCCCGGGTACCGGAGGACAGTTTTTCTATTATACTTTGCCGGTTGTTGACAGGTTTTACTGGAGTACCCCGGAAGCAAAAACCGGGCTTAGAATCGTGAGTATAGATAAAAACGGGAACAAAAAAGAAGTCGTATTGACAAACCCTGTTGTTACCGAACCCTCCGAAACAACATTAAATGTTGAATCCGCAGATGGAAACGGAAATAATTTTATTTTTGCATTTAACGAAGATAAAATAAAGATTTCATGCAAAGCTAAGGATAAAGATTTTAACTGGATGCTCGAATTGAAAGTGCCGCAAGACCGAATAGACCGGTTGCCTTTCAAAAATTTCGAAAAATCTTCGATAAACTCTGAATTCAGAGGCTTTAATTATAAAATATCATGTGGAAAGGGCAATATTATCAAAGGCAACAATACGGATTATGTACTGAGGTTCGTTCCTGCCGGAAATAAACTGGTAATTAACTGTACCACAAAATAAATTTAACGGTTAACGGAATTTCACTTCTAATCGGATTTATATAAAAGAGCTTTACCTCTTTACCTTATTAGAAGATAACGGGATAAAGCTCTTTATTTTATTCGATAGACAGGTTAAGGATATCCGTCTGTTACAAAAAACAGGCAATAGAGAGTTTCATACAAAATACGGTAAACTATAATTTAATATTATGAAAACAATTACATCTTTATTCATCCTCTGGATATTTCTTTTTATAAACAATCCAGTAGCAGCTCAATGTACGGCGAAAGAGTTCAACGTTGATTTATGGACGAACGGGCTTCCTAATACCAATGGAATAGACCATACGCCTTTCGATGATAATATCCAGAACTACAAACCGTCATTACGTGTCTTTTTACCTCAGAAAGAAGTAGCTACCGGACGCATCATCATTGCTTGTCCCGGAGGTGCTTACGGAGGATTGGCATACAACCATGAAGGGTATGACTGGGCTCCTTTCTTTAACGAATTAGGCATTGCATTTGCTGTCTTAAAATATCGCATGCCCAGAGGCGTTAAAGAAGTTCCTTTTTCCGACGCAGAAGAAGCAATCCGGTTGGTAAAGGAAAATGCAAAAGAATGGAATATAAATCCAGCCGATATAGGCATTATGGGGTCTTCTGCCGGAGGACATCTGGCTTCAACCATTGCGACCCATATCAAACAGGATTTACGTCCCGCCTTCCAAGTCTTGTTTTATCCTGTAATCACCATGGATAAATCTTTTACCCATATGGGCTCTCGCGATAATTTATTAGGAAGAGATGTATCCCAGAAACTCGAAGAGTTATATTCAAATGAAAAACAGGTTACCAGCGAGACTCCAAGAGCATTCATCGTTTTCTCCGATGATGACGATGCCGTCCCTACAAAAAACGGAACATATTATTATTTAGCCCTAAAAGAAAAGAAAGTTCCGGCATCTCTGTACATCTATCCTTCCGGAGGACATGGCTGGGGTTGCAACAAAGATTTTAAATACCACAAAGAAATGCAACAAGACCTGAAAGCATGGCTGGCAAGTTTTTAAAGACAAACGATTTCAATGACTAATAAATATTATATGAACAAATTATTATTACCACTAGTGTTTTTATCTTTTTCGAGCATCGGATTGGTACAGGGACAATCGCAATGTACCCCTTCCAATCTAAAGAGTGACCACTTGGAAAATCCAATCGGAATAGATAATCCTTCTCCCCGGTTATCATGGAATATAGATGATACCAGAGCGGGAGCCAAACAAACTGCCTACCAAATACTTGTAGGCACAGATTCCCTTGATGTCGTTTCCGGCAAAGGAAACCAATGGGATACGAAGAAACAAACAGCAAGTGATATTTTAGTTACCTATGCCGGAGAAAAACTGTCTCCCTATACCAAATATTACTGGAAAGTAAAGGTTTGGGATATGGAAAATAAAGAAAGTACCTCTTCTGTCAATTCCTTTGAAACCGGTATGATGAATATCAAAAACTGGCAAGGTGCCTGGATTGGCGACGGAAAAGATATTAACTATGAACCAGCCCCTTATTTCCGTAAACAATTCACAGCAAATAAAACAATAAAATCAGCCCGTGCCTATATCGCAGTAGCCGGATTATATGAATTATATATCAATGGGGAAAAGATTGGAAACCACCGTCTTGACCCGATGTATACCCGTTTCGACAGGCGTAACCTTTATGTTACCTATGATGTAACCGAACAACTTCAAAACGGGAAAAATGCCATCGGTGTACTTTTAGGCAACGGATGGTATAACCACCAATCCAAAGCCGTATGGGATTTCGACCGGGCTCCCTGGCGTAACCGGCCTACATTCTGTATGGATCTTCGCATCACTTATAGTGATGGTAGCGTAGAAACGATACCCACTGACCTTAGCTGGAAAACATCTTCCGGCGCATTGGTTTTCAACAGTATTTATACTGGGGAACATTATGACGCCCGCCTGGAACAGAAAGGATGGAATACACCCGATTTTGACGATTCCCAATGGCATGGGGTCGGATATAGAGGAGCTCCTTCCCAAAATGTAACAGCACAGCAAATTCGTCCGATTCATAATGTACTGACTCTTCCTGCCAAGTCTGTCAACAAAATAAACGACCATACTTATGTATTTGATTTCGGTCAGAATATGTCGGGCGTAACTAAAATAAACGTATCCGGAGAAGCCGGAACGGAAGTCAGAATCAAACATGGAGAACGATTGTTTGATAACGGACGTATTGACATGTCTAATATCGACGTGTATTACAGAGGAGATAAAGAAAAAGATCCTTTCCAAACAGATATTCTAATACTGAGTGGTAACGAGGATGAATACATGGCAAAATTCAATTATAAAGGTTTCCGCTATGTGGAAGTTACCAGCGACAAACCGATTGAACTCAATCAGAACAGCCTGACTGCCTACTTTATGCACAGTGATGTTCCTCCCGTGGGAAATATCAATACCTCCAGCGAACTGATAAACAAATTATGCTGGGCTACCAACAATGCCTATCTGTCGAACCTGATGGGATATCCGACCGATTGCCCCCAACGTGAGAAAAACGGATGGACAGGAGACGGACATTTAGCTATCGAAACCGCTTTATACAACTTTGATGGAATCACAGTCTATGAAAAATGGCTTGCCGACCATCGGGACGAACAGCAACCGAACGGTGTCCTTCCTGATATCATACCGACCGGAGGATGGGGTTACGGAACAGACAACGGATTAGACTGGACAAGCACAATTGCCATCATTCCATGGAACCTGTACATGTTTTATGGAGACAGCAAACCTTTAGCTGATTGTTACGAAAACATCAAACGCTATGTTAACTATGTAGACCGTATCAGCCCGAATCATCTGACTATCTGGGGACGTGGCGACTGGGTTCCTGTAAAATCGCGTTCAAACAAAGAGCTCACCTCTTCTATTTACTTCTATGCCGATGCCAAAATTCTGGCAAATGCAGCTAAACTGTTCAATAAACAGGATGATTATAAACACTATACGGCACTGGCTGAGAAAATCAAAAATGCTGTTAATGAAAAATATCTGAACAGAGAAACAGGTATTTATGCAGACGGAAGCCAAACAGAACTGAGCGTCCCTCTGTTCTGGAAAATCGTACCTGAAGATATGATTGCCAAAGTTGCTCAAAACCTGGCTAAAAAAGTAGAAGAAGCTGGATTCCATCTGGATGTAGGTGTATTAGGAGCAAAAGCTATTCTGAATGCCTTGAGCGAAAACGGATATCCGCTGACCGCTTACAAAGTAGCCGCACAAGATACCTATCCTTCCTGGGGCTGGTGGATTGTCAACGGAGCTACCACCTTATTGGAAAACTGGGATTTGAAAGCAGAACGCGATATATCAGACAACCATATGATGTTCGGTGAAATCGGCGGATGGTTCTACAAAGGGTTGGGAGGTATTTTCCCTGATCCGGAACAACCTGGATTCAAACACATCCTGTTACGTCCTAATTTCGTAAAAGAACTCAAACATTTCGAAGCGAAACATAACTCTCCCTATGGAGAAATCATATCGAAATGGGAATGGAAAAAGAATACCATTTTATGTGAGATTGTTATTCCAGCTAACAGTTCTGCTACTCTCTATCTGCCAGACTATGTCAAAGGTGATAAGACAATGGAATTGGAAGCAGGCAAGCACCAGTTAAGTTTCAAGGTTGCTAAATTACCTAATAAGTAATAACAGAGATGAGAAATACATTCTGTTTTATGAAATCCTTCAAAGACATTTTTATACGGACAATCTGCCTGGGACTTTTATTCACCAGCGTTAGTTGTACAAAACCACAGCAAACCATTACTTTGGAATCACTTCTTAAAGAAATGGTTTCTGTGGAAGATTTGTCCCGTTTTCCGGAACCGTATTATACTTGTAAACAGGTTAGTAGTTACGACCGCCGTTCCATATCGGCCAACCAGCCCGGATGGTTTGCCAATGACGACGGATTCGGAGCGGTAGCAATAGATACTGTAGAAAATGTAGTGAAGCAAGTTCTGTTCGATGAAGAAGGACCGGGAGTAATCACCCGTATGTGGATAACGACCAACAATAAAAAGGGTGTATTCAAATTCTATTTTAATCACTCTGCGGAACCAGACTGGATTATTGAAGGTTTCGATTTGAGCAAAACAGGATTGCCCCTATTGGATGGCCTGGCTTTCAGACATACTCATTATAATGAAGAGGTTGAGAAAACCGGAGGAAATACACTTTTCCTTCCGATACCGTATGCCGAACATTGTAAAATAGTCTTTGAAAGCCCAGTAAGTATGGGACGTACTCCCCGGTATTATCATATCAATTACCGTACTTATCCACAAGGGACAAAAGTTAAAACATTTGATTTTGAAGAAGCTAAAACATTAGCACCTCTATTAGAATCTGTGACTTCTACCCTGCAACATCCGGTATCCAAGGGAAAGGAAATCAAGGAAAGTTCTTCACTGGCAAACGGTACAAGTATGCAATTGAATTGTCCGGAAGGAGAACAGGCCATACGGCAACTGAATTTCAATATCAACATAACCGATAGCAGCCTATATGCCGAAATAATGAGGCAACTGGTTGTCAAAGCGCAGTTTGACGGGAAAGAAACCGTTTGGGTTCCTTTAAGTGATTTCTCCGGTGGAGGTTTTGGCGCACCCTACGTAAAAAGCTGGTACCTTGATGCGGATGGAAAAGGTAATGTAACCGTACGTTGGATAATGCCTTACCGGAAACATGCGAATATCGAACTAATTAACTATTCCCAATATGAAGTGAAAGCCGGAATGAGTGCTCTCATTGATAACTACAAATGGGATGAACAACGTTCCCTTTATTTTCATGCAAGTTGGAAACAGGAAAACGCTATCGAATTAAGTAATAATCCGGAAGGCCAATGTTCTGAATGGCGTTTTGCCCAAATAGAAGGACGTGGTATATATGCAGGTGACCTTCTCACTCTCTTTAATCATTCCCCAGCATGGTATGGTGAAGGAGACGAAAAAATATGGGTAGACGATGACACATTCCCTTCTCATTTCGGTACCGGTACTGAGGACTATTATAATTGCTCCTGGGCTCCCGTTGTGCCATTCCATACCCCTTTCGGAGGCGCTCCGCGTGCAGACCTTCCCAGTTCGCATGGCTATAATGCATTTATGCGTACACGAAATCTGGATGTAATACCTTTCCGGAAAAAATTCATTTTCGACATTGAAATGTTATCCTGGCAGAAAGGTTCTGTAGATTATGCCACTACTATTTTCTGGTATGGAGATTACGATTCAAAAGCGGTTGGAACATCCGGCATCGACGAAGTAACAAAGACTCTTCTTCCCGCTCCTGAAAATCCGAGAAACTACAGCATTCCAAATTCCATTGAATTCGAAACAATGGATATCACAAATAAAACGCCCTCTTTGAGAGCAGAAAAACAAGGAATGTCCGGTTTCCCTGATGGAAAATGGAGCAGAGCGGAACATCTGCTTTTCCCTAATGGTAATGTCGGTGATTTTGTTGAATTCGAATTTAGTAATTTGGAAAATAAAAAATATAAGATGGTATTGTATGCGACTCTCGCCAAAGACTATGGTACCCTTTCTTTTTCTGTAAATGATAAGCCTACCAATGTTCGATTTGACGGATACAATGAGATTGTTACAAATTCCAAACCAATAAATCTCGGAATGTTCTATCCTGAATCAGGAAAAATTAAACTAAGAGTTCAGATAGCAGGCACTAACAAACAATCGCAAGGAGCAAAGTATATGTTCGGACTTGATTGTATACAGTTGCTTCTCCAATAAAAAAAGAATTACGCAGATTCCGGGATTCTAATATAAATGCCATGGAATCTGCGTAATTTATTATCTACCTGTTAAATGAAGAGATTGAGATTGGCTTCTTCCGCCCTTTCCAGATAAGAGGCGACTCCCCCTAAAGTAACATTATCCATCAACTCTTCTTTTTTCACTCCCATCACATCCATACTCATAGTACAGGCAATCATCTCGATACCGTTCTCTACAGCTTGTTCCATGAGGCTTTCCAGGCTATCGATACGTTTCTTTTTCATTATCAGACGCATCATCCAGCTTCCTGCTCCTCCCATATTCATTTTAGACAATTTCAGTTTTCCACTGTGGGCAGGAAGCATCCAACCGAACATTTTTCCAAATATATCTTTGGAAACCGATGGTTTATTCCGCTTTTTGATGACATTTAATCCCCAGAAGGTAAAGAACATGGTAACTTTCTTTCCGGTAGCAGCAGCACCATTAGCAATTACAAAAGAGGCAAGCGCTTTATCCAAATCGTCACTAAAGACAATCAAAGTCTTATTATCTGCACCCTGATTACGGGTAACCGGACAAGTTTCCGGTTGTTCATTCTTCCGGATAGTAGCAGCTACTACCCCATTCTTATTTTTCACTGCAACCAATTCCGCACCAACCATCTTACACCAGGCAGAAACATCTTTGCCGAATGCCTGGTCGGTTGCCGTTATCTGCAATTGTTCGCCGTCCTTCAATGTTTCATAACTCTTCTTCAGTTGAAGTACCGGTCCAGGACACATCAATCCGCAGGCATCCACCTTCAACACCATATCCGAAACAGGAATACATTCTCCACTATCTGCAGGGACACAAGGTTCTACATGCTTTACTTTAGCAGTTGCCACGTTCCAGGTTTTATATCCTCCGGATAGGTTACGGACATTTTTAAATCCGGACTGCGTAAGGATACGGTATGCCAAGTAGCCTCGCAGACCTACGGCACAGGTAACGACTATCGGTTTATCTTTCGGCAATTCATCCAAATGTTCACGCAATACATCTACCGGTATATTGATAAATCCCGGAATAGTCCCCAACTGGTATTCGTGGGGAGTACGCACATCGATACGGATTGTTTCCGGTTCCAGTGTTTCGATATCTCTCCAATGAATAATTCTTGATTTGCCCGACAAGATATTTTCTGCAACAAAACCGGCCATATTTACCGGGTCTTTTGCCGAAGAATAAGGAGGCGCATAGGCATGTTCCAAAGCTATCAGGTCTGCCACGGTACCCTTCCGCTGGATAACCTGGGCCAACATTTCTATCCGCTTGTCCACTCCGTCGAAGCCAACCACCTGTGCTCCCAACAAACGTCCATCCGTAGGAGCAAATAATATTTTAACAGACAAGGGCACAGCTCCCGGATAATATCCGGCATGGGATGCGGAATGTGTATAAGAAGATACATAAGCTATTTTCTCCCGCTTTAGTAATTTCGCATTCGCACCGGCCGTAGCAACAGTCAGGTCAAATATCTTAGCGATAGAAGTACCCATTGTTCCCTGATAAGTTTCCTTATTTCCGAAAACAATATTATCAGCAACTATACGTCCCTGCTTATTTGCTGGCCCTGCCAACGGAATAAGAGCCGGCTTGCCCGTTACCAAATGTTGTACCTCCACGGCATCACCTAAAGCATAAATATCCGTATTGGAAGTCTGCATATATGCATCAACGGCAATACCACCCAGCGAACCGATTTCTAGACCGGCCTCTTTCGCTAATTTTATTTCCGGACGTACACCGATACTCAATAATACCATATCCGCCTCAATTTGCTTACCGCTACGAAGATGGACCGTGACTTTTCCATTTATATCCTCAAAACGGGTTACTCCGTCTTCCAGGAACAATCCGATTCCTTTATCGGTCAGGTGTTGATGTACGATTGCCGCCATTGAAAAATCAAGGGGAGCCATCACTTGGTTCGCCATTTCGACCACGTCCACATGAACACCAGCTTCGTGAAGGTTTTCCGCCATTTCCAAACCGATAAAACCACCACCAACAACAACTGCACGACGGGGATTTTCCCGAACCAGATAATTTTTTATTGTATCCGTATCCGGTACATTCCGCAAGGTAAATATTTTCTTATGGTCTATCCCTTCTATCCGCGGGCGAAGCGGTTCTGCACCGGGAGATAAAACAAGTTTATCATAATTCTCCGTATATACCTCACCTGTAGAAAGTCGCCTCACTTCCACCTGTTTCTTCTCAGGATGGATAGCTATCACTTCCTGCTCCGTGCGGATATCAATACGAAAACGGTCGGTAAAACCTTTTACCGTCTGAACGAATAGTTTTTCACGGTCGCTGATTGTTCCCCCTATATAATAAGGTAAACCACAATTCGCATACGACACGTATTTTCCACGTTCAAACAAAACAACTGTCGCACTCTCGTCCATTCTACGCAAACGGGCAGCCACGGTTGCTCCACCGGCTACGCCTCCGATAATTAAATATTTCATTATTTGTCCTTTTATATTATTTATACTATACATATTTTCTATTAGAAACTATTTGGATAAAAAAAGGGATTACCCTTTTTCCATGCAACGCTGCAATTTCCCGAATAAGCCGTCAAAGCGCAATTCCGCATTCATCATCTGCCGTACTTTCTCTTTTCCGGCGGATGTCAGTGAGAAAAACATTTGCCTTTTATCCTCTTTATTGATATTCCGGCGGATATATCCTTTATTCTCAACCGAAGTTATCACCTTGGATACCCTCGAGTTCGACAAACCGATATATTCGCAGATGGTTCCGGCAGACTTTGTTTCTCCATCTTTTAGGCAACAAAGCAGCATGGCCTCATTGATTGTTATCTCATGCACGTCTGCAAATGCTTTCTCAAATTGGTATAACGTCTTATATATATCCTTTATAATGCAAATTGATTCCATATTTTTCTTTTGTTTGGTTGCAAAGATACATATTATTTCCAATATAAATAGTTTCCAGTAGAAAATAAATTATAAATAGAAATATATAAATGCAAAAAAGGGATATACTACAATGAGCATATCCCTTTTTTGCATTTTGATTTAAAATCGTTTAGTCCCTGTTTGAGAAGTATTTCATAAATTGGGAACGTTCATACATACTCTGATCGGGTACATTTGTGTAACTCAATTTACCGATAAACTCTTGTAAAGAGTGATAGTTTGCCTGATGCATCCATTCTTCAATACAAGTAAGCACCTGGGAAATGATTTCTCCGCCGTGTGTATAGACTGCACTACACATCTGAACGGCCGAAGCACCAGCCAACAAACATTTGATAACATCCTCCCAATCATGGATTCCAGTTGAAGAAGCAATACCGATACCCGGTACCTTTGCTGAAACAATACCGGTCCAACGTAATGTATCGCTCAAATCGGAATGATTACTGAAAACATTACCTGAAACTAATTGCATATTATTAATATCGATATCCGGCTGGTAAAAACGGTTGAACAGAACGACTCCATCCGCCCCGTTTACCTTTAAGATATTCACAAGAGCAGGAATATTTCCCACCATCTTGCTTATTTTCACCATAACGGGGATGGAAACCGTCTCCTTTACTTTACGGATAATGTTGACATACAGATCGCGCATAGCATCACAGTTGAAAGTCAACTCCGTTTCCATAAAGAATACATTCAATTCGAGTGCATCTGCTCCTGCAAGTTCTATCTGACGTGCAAAATCAATCCAGGCATCCGCCTTATAGCAATTGATGCTGGCAATAATAGGAATGGTACAGAGTTGTTTTGTCTTCTGGATTAATTCCAGATACTTGTTTACCAGATTAACCTTTACATATCCACGTATATAATCTGCTGCCTCCGGATAATCGGACTCTTGCATCAAGACATCACCCTGCATCTCTATTTGTTCTTCAAAAAGAGACTTAAGCACAATGGCACCCGCCCCTGCCTTTTCAAATTCCTTGTTTCTTTCCGGACTATTAGTCAAACCGGAACTTCCTACAATCAGCGGATTACGAAGCGTAAGTCCCGCATATTGAGTTTTCATGTCAATCATGTTCAGATTCAATTATATTCAACACTTACAAAAATAGATATTTATTTTATGGAATATCCTCCCCTGTTATTTAAAATGGTTAAAAACTCAGTACTCACGTTCACCGAAAATACTGGTTCCCACACGAATCATTGTACTTCCTTCGGAAATTGCAACCGGATAATCGTGGCTCATCCCCATCGATAATTCTTTAAAATCAGGATTTTCTTTAAAATAAGAAGCCTTCAATTCATCGAAAAGTGCACGCAATTGATGAAACTCCTGCCGTATCTTATCCGTATCGTCCGTATTGGTAGCCATTCCCATCAACCCTCCTATACGGATATTATGAAGGGCATCCAATTCGCCACTATCCAGCAAGTCGCGACATTCGTCCGGACTAAATCCATGTTTTGCTTCTTCTTCCGCCACATGAATTTCCAATAAAACACGGATGGCACGCTCATTGCGAAGTGCAAATTTATCTACCTCACGCAATAGTTTCAACGAATCTATACTTTGGACAGTATGGATGAAGGGAGCTATATCTTTTACCTTATTACTTTGTAGAGGACCAATGAAATGCCATTCTATGTCACCGGGCAACACCTTCTGCTTGGCTGTAAGTTCCTGGGCACGGCTCTCACCAAATACACGCTGTCCTGCATCGTAAGCTTCTTTCAAAGCCTCGACAGGATGAAACTTGGAAACCGCCACCAGCGTGACATCTACCGGTAACGATTTCTTTAGTTCAGTTATATTTTGAGTGATGCTCATACCTGTGGTGCTTGATTTTTTTGTTCGGCAATCCGTTCCTCTTCTGATTTTTCAGAAGGTACATTATTTGCATCGAAAGGGAAGACATCCATCAACTGGGTTTCTGCAACCGAAGCAATCGTATAGTCTGCCATAGTACCTTTCATCCCGTCTTCCAATACAGCTATCGCTTCCTTCAGGTTTGAAGCCTGTGCCAACATTTGTGCCGCTGTTTTTTTCTCGGCTCCACTCTTCTCATCCAAAGTGATAAAGTAGACTTTAATTTTGTAAAAACGGTCACCATTTTCATTGAAAAACAATTCCGACAGGCGGGCGCGTTTAATGTCTGTTACTGTAAACTCTCCGGTTATAAAAGGACGGATTTCCTCGATAATACGGGCCTCTGCTTCCGTAAATGACAAAGCATCCACCAGATAAGGTTCCGTTACTTTCTTCTGCATTCCATTCTCCAGGATTTTCTCAAAGGAGACTTTACATTCAAACCAGTTATGCATATCTTTTTTCGTTTAATATTGTCTATATTCTTGTTTTAATGCTGTACAAATATAGCTGCAATTCGGGAATAATACAACTGGGGCAAGATTCTTTAAGGTATTCTGAACTTTTCCACAAACGGCTTGTTATATATACGTAGTGTGTTTTTTCATGGTATTAGATTTTAGATTAGTAATTAGGTTGTTTTAGCTGGTTCGAGAGAATAAAGCTAAAAAGGTTCTAAAATATCAGAGCCGGAGAAGTTAAGCTGACTTAAGTTTCTCCGGCCCTTTTATTTTTAGAATTCGTCGTTTGCATACAAACTCAATAAATTATTCAGTTTGTAGTCATAAATCTCCGAATCATCAAAGAAACGTTTCAATTCCACCTCGGCTGTTTCCAGAGAGTCGGAAGCATGTACAATATTTTCCTGCACGCTCATACTGTAATCCCCCCGGATAGTACCCGGCTGTGCATTCCTTCCGTTCGTAGCCCCTGCCAATTGGCGTACAACATGCACCGCATCTATGCCCTCCCAGCAACACACGATTACCGGACATACCGCCATTGCATCTTTTACACGCTGGAAAAATGATTTTTCCTTCAGATGGGCATAATGTTCCGACAAAATTTCATCTGTCAGCCAGGTCATCTTCATACCAGCCAGACGCAAACCTTTTTTTTCAAAACGGGATACGATTTCACCAATCAAGCCACGTTGAATGGTACAAGGTTTCAGGATAACAAGTGTTTTTTCCATACTGTTTCTATTTTAAAGTTCCACAATCGTTCTTTCGCATAAGAAGAAACCACTTTGCCAAAGATAACATATTTATCTACTATAAATAAATTATAGTATAATAATCTATAAAACAAAGGGAAATAATACGTCCCAAGGAATATGGTTTCCAACAGACAATATGAATGGAACTTCTATTAGATAAAATTAAAAACACTTTTATTATCCGGCTTCCTATACTACAGACAACACTAACTTCTTCATTCAAAAAGATTTCACAGTCTATTCTCCTTGTAAAATACTTAATTCACATAAACACACATTTTAGCAAACAGTTTCTTGTTTCAATAATGATTAACATTCTGATAAATCAGTCGCAAAAGACTGATTTACTTAACATATCTATATTCCCTCCAGTTCGGATAAATAATCCGTAAGAAATCTCTTAAAGTCTGCCTGTTTACACCTAATTTCTGGCTGATTTCTTTCATTGAACGCTTTTCTTTTACCATTTTCAATATCAAGTTTTCTTTTCCCGTCAACTTATATTTTCCGCCTTCACCACCTCTGGGACGACCGAGTTTCACCCCTTCCAGCCTTTTGCGAGCCAAGGCTTCCCGGGTTCTCTGGGAGATAAGGTTTCGTTCTATCTCCGCACTCAAGCTGAAAGCAAAAGCAAGTATCTTACTATTGATGTTATTCCCCAATTCATATTTTTCTTTTACGGTCAATACTATAATATCCCGTTCCATACATTGATGAAGGATACTCATCACCTCCATCAGATTACGCCCAAGCCTTGATAGTTCGGTCGTAATAAGAATATCACCCTTTGAAACCTGCTTTAATAATCGACCCAACTGTCTGTCACGGGCATTGGTGGTACCACTAATAGTCTCTTCAACCCACTTATTTACTTTAAAACCCCGGACTTTCGAAAAGTTATTTATCTCGAAACGTTGATTTTCAGTACTCTGTTTATCCGTACTGACTCTTACATAAGCATACACCATAGTTCTGAATATTAATTGATTAGATAAAGATACATCCGAAAAGGAAAGGTCCGGGCGGGATTAGGAAATGCCAACTTTTTTTATTTTGCATGAAGAAGCCGGCAATTTCCCTTTTAACAAAGAAATATTGTAAATTAAACAAATACGCTACCTTATAATAAAAATAAGCTAAATTTCAAAAGAGAGTAAGCAGGCAGACGTATCATCCGATGCAAATATAAGGGATGTGTTATCTATAAAACGGGATTTCTTTTTATTTAAAAACGAAAGGGCATAAAAAAACAGGATACCCCTTGGGGATACCCTGTTTTCTATTTCGTGTTACAGAAATTACTTACGCTTCTGCTACTACTTCTTTTACAGAAACGAAAGATCTGTTTTCTTTACCTCTTTTGAAAGTAACAACACCATCAACCAAAGCATACAAAGTATGGTCTTTACCAATACCTACGTTTTCACCCGGATGATGAGCAGTACCTCTCTGGCGAACGATAATGTTACCGGCTTTAGCAACTTCGCCACCGAAAAGCTTAACACCTAATCTTTTACTTTGTGATTCACGGCCGTTCTTAGAACTACCAACACCTTTCTTATGTGCCATTTCTTCTTTTCTCCTTTAAACGTTAAGCAACAATTTCTTTAACACTCACTTCAGTGAACTGCTGACGGTGACCGTTCAATTTACGATAACCTTTTCTTCTCTTTTTGTGGAAAACCAGCACTTTATCACCTTTTACCAGCGGAGACAGTACTTCGCATACTACCTTTGCGCCATCAACAGTAGGAACACCTACCTTTACTTCACCATTGTTGTCAACCAACAATACTTTGTCAAACTCAACAACAGCACCGCTTTCAGCGTTCTGGATGTGGTGAACGAATAATTTCTTTCCTTGTTCAGCCTTGAACTGTTGTCCGTTAATTTCTACGATTACGTACATCTGTTTTTATTATTATAACAGGTTATGTCCCGGGGGTGGATACGCTTCATTGTATCACTTGTTTACCCTCTGCAGAATTTCAGTGTGCAAAATTACAGTTTCTCTAATTATTATGCAAATGTTTTATGGATATTTTTCGCTATATATGCTTTGGAATCAAAATACTAATACTTTCTCCTGAAAGAACTTTCATATTTAGTTTCTTCATCTAAATTCGTAAACAACAAATACGCAAGGGAATAAAATAATTAATTGTGTTATGAGCATTTCTATCATTTTGTATACCAAATAACAAAATATCAAAATGACACGACATCCCATTTCTCCACTGCTTACACGGAACAAGCTCCGGAGCACATTCCGAATATGCGACTCACGCGGAGTTGAAATTTATCTATTTGTTCGCTAAAAAAACTCAGATGTTACCAATTGATATGATGCGGAAATTAATTTATTAGACGCGGATACCGCGAATAAACATGGATTAATAAACATACAACATGTATTAATCCTGTTTTACGCGGCATCCTCGTCTAATCATATTGTTGTGTTTTTGGGAAGATAGTAAGCTAATTGATATCCGAGTAATGTTAGCTTTACAGACCATTCCAGAGTCGCGTCTATGCTCAATAACATATAAAAACGAAGCATATATGCTTTGAAATCGAAACATATATGTTTTAAAACCAAAACATAGGTGTTTTGCCGCGCAGATTATTGCTTTTTTATGCGCAGATAGTTGGAATTAGTACCGCTACTAATTGGAATTACCCTTAGAGTAAATAGGAAAAAGTACCGAATTCTATACAATTCCACCCTTTTTTGCGCTCAAAAAGCTCCAGTTTCGCCTAAAACACGATCCATACACAAAGCATGAGTTACCACAAAAGGCTTTATTTTACAAAAGTGTCACGAATTACAACAAAAAGCCAACATTCTGTAACATCTCTAAGCCACAAAAAAGGTAAATCCGGAAGATACACATCCCTATATATTCCGGACAACAAAAAAAAGGAACTGTCTAGCTTTTCAGAGCCAGACAATTCCTTTCTTTTAAGGTTGATCTAATTTAGTAACGAAAACAATCGCTTATTCAACAAACGCCATTAGTTTCCGAAATGATAAGAACCAGAAGCTATTTCTACCTTTATGCATTGGTCGTCTTCATTTATTTCACAGATGCCGGGCAAAGAGGTTACCTTCACACCAAAATCTTTAGGAATACAGACTGTTGCATAAGTATTTCCAGGTATGGTGATATCCCAACTGAATTTTCCGTCTTTTCTCTTCCATGCACTTTTTATCTCACCGTAAACCGATTGATAGGATGCGGATACATGCTCCAACCCTTCCGGGAAAACAGGAGCCATATCGATATGGCGATAACATAAAGCACCTGGCGTACATTTAATACCGGCCAGGTCTTCATAATACCAAATCAGCAAGTCGCCAAGCAGCATCACATGATTGGCAGAGTTCATCGCAGGATCGGCAGTATCGCCATTCCAAAGTTCCCAGATAGTAGTAGCCCCGTTCTTAGCCATATACCCCCAGCTCGGATAGGTATCGTTTGTTGCAATCTTATATGCCACATCTACCCTGCCGTTTTCCGTCAGTCCACGCATCAGATGCTGGATACCCAGAACACCGGTACTTACATGGCCTTTAAAATCCCCTTCGGTCTTTTTCACGATATTTTCAAACACTTTCGCTTCATAGCCATCCGGTACCAGCCCCAAACGCAAAGAGAGGATATTGGCAGTTACCGTATTGTTTGCATATTCTGCCGTTTCCGGATTGAAGAACTTCTCATTATATGCCTTTTTCATCTTGGCGGCAAGGTCTTCATAAACAGACATATCATCATAGTTCCATTGCAATTGGGCAAAACAAGTCATCTTATTCAATAAGTCATAGAAAACAGCCGTACTCAACAATGTTCCATCGGTCTTACGCGCCGGGTCTTGCGAATGGATTAATTCCTGGGATTCCGGCGGCATGCACCAGTCGCCATACGTATCTTTTACAATCAGGTTGTCTTTCATGCCTGTTTCAAGCATGTGTTCCATCCAGCGCTTCATAGCGGGATAATGCTTGCGAATAGCCGAATCATCCCCATACTGGGTATATATCATATCGGCAATATAAAAAAACGCAGAAGGCCAGGTAACATCGTCATTATAAAGTACCCAATAATTCGGAGAAACATCCGAGATGCTACCTTCCGGACTTTGCGAGTCTTCTATATCCTGCAACCATTTCTTATACAGTAACGCATTATCAAAAACAAACGATTCGCCATAAGCGCCGGTTGCACGGTCGCCCAACCAGCCCAAGCGTTCGTCACGTTGCGGGCAATCCGTAGGCATTCCCCGGTAATTACCGCGAATACCCCAGTAAGCATTCTTAAATATCTGGTTAATTACCGGGTTAGATGTCTCGAATGTCCCGGTGGTTTCCATCTTATCATAAATAACTTCACCCGTGAAATCCGAAAGCTCCGGTTTATAATCGAGTCCATCTATTTCCACGAAACGGAAACCGTGGTATACAAAAACGGGAGCCCAACTGAACTTACCGTCGCGGGCAGGCGTATAGATATCCGTTACATTGGCCGAACGCAGATTTGCCAGATAAAGAGAACCGTCTTTCTGTAATGTCTCGGCAAACTTCATAGTAACAGGTTTGTCCTTTTTCCCTTTTAAATTAACAGACAACCATCCTACCATATTTTGCCCCATATCTAGAATATACTTTCCATCCGGACGTCCGGTAATGGAGACAGGTTTTATTCTCTCCTGTATACAGATATTCGGATTAGGCTGTGCGATTAGTTTTCCGCCGGGAGCCTCCATCAGGTCTACAGTTTTCCATGCGCTATCATCATATCCGTTCTTATTCCAGTCGCCTAATTCCAGACGAGCATCATATTCTTCCCCGTCAAATTCATTGTTGGCGACAATCGGCCCCTTGGAAGTTACTTTCCAGGAAGTATCACTCGATACGATATCCTTTGAACCGTCCGCATACTCTACCTCCAGCTGTGCCAACAAACGGGGAAGGCCGAACGTCGTCATTCCCGGATTCCGCATGGAAAAATAACGTCCGTTACCCAACATCACTCCGATTGTATTCTTGCCGGATGTCAGGAAATCTGTTACATTATATACATTATAATATACTTTTTCCGTATATAGAGAAACCGTAGGGGATAAAACATCTTCCGCTATACGTTTCCCGTTCAGATAGGTTTCGGAAGAACCAAGCCCGGAAATATAAAGAAGAGCGTTTTTTACCGGTTTGCCTGCATCAAATTCTTTTCGCAGGTAACGAGCTGCAAGCCGGGTTTTTCCCTGGTCTGTTTCTCCCTGGTTTGCCATCTCTTTCTGACCGATCCAAGAAGCTTTCCAGTCGGAAGCATTCAAGAATGCCATCGTCCAACTACCCACATCGCTCCAGATGGCATCCCCCTGGTTTGTCTTCACTTTTACGCGCCAGTAGTACGTCTTACCCGACTCCAAAGGCTTTCCGGCATAAGGAACCAACACGCATAGGTAGGTAGAATCCACCCCGGAGTCCCATATCAAATCCCCCCCTTTCAGTTGCTCCGGCGAAGCCGCAACCTGCAACTGATAATACTCCTGCTCCAAAGCAGGCGTTCCGGATGTTATCTGCCAGGAAAAACGAGGCTGCGGAATATCTATACCTACCGGATTTTCTTTCATTTCCACCCGAAGTTTTTTCACTTCCACATTCGGTACCGAAGTACAGTTAACAAGAATGACTGCCAGTGCAGCCCATAAAAACAAACTAATCTTTCTCATAACAATATAAGAGTTTTTTATCGCTGATTTCTCAAATAAGGGATAAAGAAAATATTTTTTCACATGATATAAGTGTCAAAAATGACATTTAACCCTATTATTTTGACACTATTATCCCGGTATCCTTATCTCTACTGAGAAAAAAAGCCCTGTTATCTGTTACTTTTTGGATTTATCGTGTATATTTGCGAAATACGATATTAACAAAAAACAGAAAGATGAATTATTACGAGCTAAGCTTCACATATACTTCTCCGGTAGAAGTTTCAATCATAAATGACATACTGGCTTCCGAACTGGGAGAAATAGGCTTTGAAAGTTTCACGGAAAATGAAAACGGGCTGCAAGGCTATATCTCCGCCCAGCTTTATAATGTAAAAGATTTACAGGACAAACTGGCTACATTCCCTCTGGATAATGTTGAAATCCATTACACAGAAAGCCTGGTTGAAAGTAAGGACTGGAACGAAGAATGGGAAAAGAATTATTTCAAACCAATCCGTATAGGAAACGATTGCATTATCCGCGCTTCATTCCACGAACCCGAGCCCGGTTATACCTATACAATTATTATAGACCCGAAAATGGCATTCGGTACCGGCAACCATGAAACGACGTACCTGATGATTAGCGAAATGCTGAAACTCGACCTCGAGGGCAAAGAATTACTGGACATGGGATGCGGAACTGCCGTTCTCGCTATCCTTGCAAAAATGAAAGGGGCTAAACGCGTGGTAGGCATCGATATTGACGAATGGGCATATAACAATGCGCTTGAAAATACCCGCCTGAACCATACAACAGATATTCAAATCGCATTGGGAGGCGCCGAACAAATTCCTACATTCGGAACGTTCGATATTGTTTTCGCCAACATCAACAGAAACATTTTACTAAACGATATCAAATCATATGCATCTTGCCTGAAACCCGGAGGGGTGCTTTATATGAGCGGATTCTACAAAGAAGATATTCCTGCGATTGAAGCCGAATGCAACAAAAACCAGTTGGCTCTGCTCTCCTATACGGAGAAAAACAACTGGGTGGCGGTAAAGACCCTGAAACAACATTAATTAACACAAAAGTTAATGCAAACCTAAACTATCATTCAAAGTTTTGCGTTATCTTAGTAGCAACATAAAAAAAGAAAGAGTTATGAAAAACGTAGATTCAAAATTATTATTAGGCCTCGTAGTAGGAGCGGCTGTCGGTGCTGCTGTCGGTTATTTAGCAGCAACAGATAAAAGAGAACAATTATTAGAAGAACTTAATGATGTAGTCGGTAAAGTAAAAGACGGCTTCAATTCCGCTATAGCAAAATACAAAGAAGGTAAAGCTGAAGTGGTAAAAGCTACCGAGGAAATCGTTGCAGAATAATTTATGGAGAAAGAATCAGGTGAAATCTTCCGCGAGCTGAAAAAAGATCTTTCAGAGTATGTGGAATTAAAACTGGAACTCCTGAAATTAAGCACATATGAAAGAACAGGGAAAGTTATCGCTGTTCTTTCATATGGTGTTATTTTATTGTTTTTGGCGTTCTTCGCCATTTTATTCATCTTCCTGGCTTTAGGCTTTTTCCTGGGAGACATATTCGGTTCAGTCGGTTCGGGTTTTGCCATTGTTGCAATATTATATGTACTTCTGATCGGAATTATCATACTGAACAAAAATAAAATCAGCGAGAAAGTGTTGAATGTAGTAATCGCTGCATTGACCTCAAACGAAGATAAAAATCAAGCGACAGACAATGAACAACCAGCAGACACCTCTGGAGAAACTGATTTCTGACAAGCAACGCATTCAACAGGAATGCCTGCTGCGGGAACAAAAGTTAAACGAAGAGTTCAACTACATACAAGACAATGCCGGGTCCCTTCTTATGTCGGGGGTTTCCACTCTTCTATTTCCTAAAACAAAAGCCAAATCCAAAGCAGCGGAAAACAATCCGGATTTGTCTGCCGTTCCGGTAACTTCCGTCCCGCTCGGCATGAGCGACTATCTTTCTGTTGCGCAAGGATTATTGCCCGTTGCATGGGATGTTGTACGCCCGCTTTTAGTAACTTGGGGAATACGAAAAGCTCAAAACTGGGTGATAGGCAAGCTATTCAAGAAAAAGAAGTAATCTGCAAAAATTAATTTATGTTAGAGAGCATATTTTTCTTAAACAATTCTATTTTCAATAAAAAAAATGACTACATTTGCAGTCGTTAAAAACAAGAAGATGAACGATGTTCAAACCTTGTTTTCTCTGAGATGAATGATATAAATAATATTTTCAATAAACCATAAAAGTTTTATTACAATGATTAAAGTAGGTATTAACGGTTTCGGCCGTATCGGACGTATGGTGTTCCGTGCTGCAGTTAAGAACTTCGGCAATGACATTCAGATTGTAGGTATCAATGACCTTTTGGATGCTGATTATTTGGCATACATGCTGAAATATGATTCAGTACACGGTCGTTTCGACGGCGAAGTTGCTGTAGAAGGTAACAATTTGGTAGTTAACGGCAACAAAATCCGTTTGACTGCAGAAATGGATCCTGCTAACTTGAAATGGAATGAAGTTGGTGCTGAAGTTGTAGTTGAATCTACAGGTTTCTTCTTGACAGACGAAACAGCTCGTAAACATATCCAGGCTGGTGCAAAGAAAGTTATCATGTCTGCTCCTTCTAAGGATGCTACTCCTATGTTCGTTTATGGTGTTAACCACAAATCTTACGCAGGTCAGGACATTATCTCTAACGCTTCTTGTACTACTAACTGCTTGGCTCCTATCGCTAAAGTATTGAACGACAAGTTCGGTATCGTTAAAGGTTTGATGACTACAGTTCACGCTGCTACAGCTACTCAGAAGACTGTTGACGGTCCTTCTAAGAAAGACTGGAGAGGTGGCCGTGGTATCCTTGAAAACATCATCCCTTCTTCTACTGGTGCTGCTAAAGCTGTAGGTAAAGTATTACCTGTATTGAACGGCAAATTAACAGGTATGGCATTCCGCGTTCCGACTTCTGACGTTTCTGTTGTTGACCTGACAGTTGTTCTTGAAAAGAACGCTACAATGGAAGACATCTGCAAAGCTATGAAAGAAGCTTCTGAAGGCGAATTGAAAGGCGTACTGGGTTACACTGAAGATGCTGTTGTTTCTACAGACTTCCGTGGTTGTGCCAATACTTCTATCTTCGATGCTAAAGCTGGTATCTCTTTGGATGCTAACTTCGCTAAGATCGTTTCTTGGTATGACAACGAATGGGGTTATTCAAACAAAGTTTGTGAAATGGCTCGCGTTATCGCTGGTAAATAATCCAACACAAAATAGTATGAAAGCCGTCCTTGTTTAAGGGCGGCTTTTTTTGTATCTTTGTATTGCAATGGAAACATACCAGCTCATCACAATACTCGGGCCTACAGCTTCCGGTAAAACTACTTTTGCCGCAGCTCTTGCCGAACGTCTGGATACTGAGATTATCAGTGCGGATTCCAGGCAAATATACCGCTCCATGGACCTTGGAACCGGTAAAGACCTTGCCGACTATACCGTCAATGGAAAAAATATCCCTTATCATTTAATTGATATTTGCGATCCGGGCTACAAGTACAATGTTTTTGAATACCAGCATGACTTTTACCGGGCTTATCAAGCCATAAAAGAAAAAGGTAAACTGCCCATTCTTTGCGGGGGTACGGGACTGTATATCGAAGCCGTATTAAAAGGATACAAATTGCTGGATGTACCACAGAATCCGGAATTGCGGGAACAGTTAAAAGACAAGCCGCTGGCTGAACTGGAACAAATATTAGCCGGATATAAGGTTTTACACAATAAAACGGATGTGGATACGGCACAACGTGCCATCCGGGCAATTGAAATAGAAGAATATTACAAAAACGAGGCACCTGACAGCAATGAATATGAACCGGTAAACAGCCTGGTAATAGGTATTCATATCGATAGGGAATTGCGCCGGGAAAAAATATCCCGCCGTCTGAGGACCCGATTGGATGAAGGAATGGTGGAAGAAGTCCGCAACATTATTGCGTCCGGAGTAGCTCCGGAAGATCTGATTTATTATGGATTGGAATATAAATTCCTTACATTATATGTCATTGGCAAATTATCTTATGAAGAAATGGTTACCCAACTGGAAATTGCCATCCATCAATTTGCCAAGCGACAAATGACATGGTTCCGCGGAATGGAACGGCGCGGTTGCAAAATCCAGTGGATTGATGCCTCTCTGCCAACCGAAGAGAAAATTCAAAAAGTAATGGCATTATTAACCTGAAACCATCATTTATTCCATAAAAGAAACAATAAAATCATATAGTATGCTGACAATAAACGAATTCAATAAAAGCGATAATTTCTTTTTGATGGCAGGTCCTTGTGTCATCGAAGGAGAAGATATGGCTTTACGCATTGCTGAGAAAATAACAGGTATCACTGAAAAATTGAATATCCCATACATATTCAAAGGTTCTTACCGGAAAGCGAATCGCTCACGAATCGATTCATTCACCGGTATCGGAGATGAAAAAGCGCTCAAAATATTACGTAAAGTAAATGAAACATTCCATATACCGACTGTAACCGATATACATGAGACAAACGAAGCGGCTATGGCTGCCGAATATGTCGATGTACTTCAAATCCCGGCATTCCTGTGCCGGCAAACAGATTTATTAGTCGCAGCAGCTAAAACAGGGAAAATAGTAAACATCAAGAAAGGGCAGTTTCTTTCACCGGGAGCTATGCAGTTTGCTGCACAAAAAGTAGTAGATGCCGGAAATAATAATGTGATGCTTACCGAACGAGGAACGACTTTTGGTTATACGGACCTCGTTGTTGACTACCGGGGTATCCCGCAAATGCAGCAATTTGGCTTTCCGGTAATTATGGATGTTACGCATTCACTCCAGCAACCCAACCAAACAACCGGTGTTTCCGGAGGTCTTCCTGCATTGATCGAGACAATTGCCAAAGCAGCGATTGCCGTAGGAGCAGACGGATTATTCATTGAAACTCATCCAGAACCGGCTAAAGCGAAATCCGATGGAGCCAATATGCTGCAACTGGATTTACTGGAAGGATTACTGACACGTCTCTTACGTATACGTGAAGCTATTAAATAAAAAAAGAGGAGGATTGGGTATTATTTCTTTTTAATCCCAATCCTCCCCTTTTTTCTTCTTTAATTTTTTATCCCATCTTACTGATCTTTCTCAGTTTCTCCTCATCGATTAATTTTATCTTTCTTCCATCGATAGCGATAATTCGTTCCGAAACAAAAGTAGACAAAGTCCGTATGGCATTTGAGGTTGTCATATTAGAAAGATTAGCCAAGTCTTCCCGGGACAGATAAATACTCAATGTAGCACCATCTTCCTCCAAACCATAACTATCCTTCAAGAATAACAAAGATTCGGCTAACCGCCCCCGGATATGTTTCTGGGTAAGATTAACCGTACGTTCATCCGCTACGCCCAAATCAAAAGACAGCTGGCGGATAAAAAACATCGCAAGATTGGGATTTCCCATCAATAGCTCTGTGACAATCGTCATCGGAATAAGACATACTGACGAAGCTTCAAAAGCGGAAGCATTAGTCAGATAATTTTCCTGAGCAAAATTAGCACGATAACCAAAATACTGCACCGGTTTAATCATTCTAATAATCTGGCTTCTTCCTCCTACACCTTCCTTAAAGATTTTCACTTTGCCTTTTAGCAAGCACATCATATCCCTTGGTTCGTCGCCCTCGCAATAAATCAACTCATTACGTTTGAAATGCTGGATCGTCGAATTACTACGGAGAATCTCCCGTTCCTTATCGGTCAAAACTCTCCATACCTCTGCTAAACTGGCCGACAGATCGACCTCTTCTTTCTGTTGCTTAACCACGACTGCTATATAACATACTTTTATGACACAAAGATAAAAACATATTATTTACGAAAAAAGGATTTGAGCAAAATAATACAATTCATAGACCCCGATATCTTTCAGACTGTAAATCAAATCCTAATGTCTCACAATTTATCTGATTTTACAGCGATATGTACGTATTTACCAATTTATATTTCAGCCTCTGATTTTCAAAAAAAGCACGCACTGATGCAATCCTTTTTTAAAGAAAATAGTAACTACCTCATCAATTTATTCAATTTTATTTCTTACTTTGCAAAGAAAGGGTAGACATTTGGTGCAAAAACTTTTTTACATAATCATCTTGCTCTTACTTACTATGAGCACCGTAGCAAAACCGGATGGTAACTATGGACATCCTACGCTGCTGAACAATTCTTCCCAAAAAGAATCAATCAGGCAAGGAGATTCTATTATGCAATTAGTAATTAAAAATGCAGACAGATGCCAAAACAAACTATCCCATTATGAAGCGGATATTTATATAAAAGGCAGGAGCAAAATTGTAAAACAGAATTTCCTGATGTTATTTGCGCATCATATTTTTCCGGTTGACAGAAAAACCAAAGATATGTTTTTTGAAATGCTCAGCCATTCACAATTCAATGCGCCAAACAGTTTCCTGCATGATTTTAAAGCGATAAACGGAAATACTATACCCAATAGTGCCAAACAAAAAGAGGTTTTGACATTCCTAAATCTAAATGTATATTCTCCCACTATTTATAATGAGGGAATTATCACTCCGATTGCAGAAGATGCCTCCAAGTTTTATAAGTTTAATCTGGACAGTACATTCTACGAGAATGATCTCAAGATTTTCAAAATACATTTTATACCCAAACAATGGAGCCAGAAATTAATCAGCGGATATCTGTATATAATAGACAAAACATTCAGTATTGAGAAAATAGATATGGATGGTTATTTCTCCCTGGCAGAATTCAACCTTGTAATGACCTTCGGTAAAAGCCATCAGGATTTTATTCTTCCGGCTACAGCCGATTTAAAATTACGCTATTCCGTATTAGGCAACGAAGTGGTAAGCACCTACCATTCTTCTTTCAAATATGAAGCAGTCGAATGGATAGAAGAAAATGATGAAGAGAATAAAAGGTCCCTTGATTTAAGTGCATACTTCGATTTATCTTCAGACACAATCCCCATTATCCATGATTCCACATACTGGAAACGCAAACGGGATATGCCCATTACACCTGAAGAAAGTCAGATGTATCAGCAAGAAATAGAACCTACAGTCGAAAAAGTCGATACGGGAAATATCCAAAAATATCTGAAACTCACTGAAAAACTAACCAATACAATCAATCTGGACTACAAGACAACACGCCTTAAATATTCAGGATTATTAAATCCGGTCCAGTTCGGTTATTCGGGCAGCAATGGTATTACATACTGGCAAATGCTACGTCTCAGTAAAACATTTGCCAAAGACAGACAGTTGCGTTTCCGACCGGAGATTGGCTATGTATTTAAACGGAAACAATTATTTTTCACAGTAGCAGCAGATTGGGAATACAGACCTGACAAACAGGGAACCTTAAGCCTGAGTATAGGAAACAGTAATGAAGGATACTCATCTGAAATGATGAAAGAAATTAATGAGCTCCTTAAAGACTCCACATTCAATATCGATGACCTGAACTTCGATTATTTCAAGCATTATTATGTAGAACTGCGGAACAACATAGAGTTATTCAATGGCTTTCAGCTATCTGCCGGGTTATCATATCACAGGCGCATACAGGTTAAGAAAGACAGTAATAAAAAAATAAACGGAGATATTTCGGATATTTTAAATGGGAACTATAACGATTTTACACCTGTAATAGGCATTTCCTACACCCCCAGGCAATACTATTGGATGGATGGATATCGCAAAGAATATATACACTCTTTCTATCCTACTATGTCATTGGAGGTTGCGACAGGCATACCCGGAGTCGGAAAAAGTACGGGAGATTACTGGCGCATAGAAGCAGATATACATCAACGTATTAAACTGGGGTTAGCCAGACGTTTTAATTACCACATAAGCGGAGGTATGTTTATTAATGCCAAGTCCATCTATTTTGCCGACTTCCATTTCTTTGCCCGGAGAAATTTCCCGGAATCATGGGCGGATCGTTTCGGAGGTGTATTCAATCAGCTGAGAAGCGAATGGTACAATGCCTCCGACAAATATGTACAAGCTCATTTTATGTATGAAAGTCCTTTTATTCTTATGCAACTTCTGAAGCCTAAACCCAGGGCATCCAGATATATACTATCCGAACGTTTCTACCTGAGTCAGCTCTGGTTGCCTGTCATCCCCAGTTATACAGAGATAGGCTACGGAGTCGGTAGCAGCATTTTCAATATTGCTATTTTTGCAGGATTCAAAAAATTCGAATACCAAAGTATCGGGGTGAAATTCACATTCGAATTATTTCAATGAAATGGTTGTGGACGAAGTATCATTATCCCGCTATTTCGTTTTATGCTTTGTACATAATCCTGTAACGGTTCCTCATTCAGTACGACTTTTTTCTGCGAAGAAGAAGCATGATAAAAACTCAGCCTATCCTTCGTCTTGGAAATAATCCCTACATGGGAAATATCCAATCCTTTTATTGAAGTCACGAAACAAACTATATCGCCATTCTTTATACCAGAGGCACGAGCATTTATTTCGTTCTCCGGAATATAATAATATTCCCGAGAATTTATCTCCTGTTCCTTCTCCGCTATTTTACAGACATATTCTGGATGTTCTTTCAATTGTTTATAACTATCGGGGTGAGTTGACATAAAAGATAAGTTCATAGTAAGCGGCTTCCCTCCTATTTCTTTAGTAACATCCTTCACTATCCCCTTCCGTTCATTTTCAAAAATCCAGTCTGTAGTATAATGAAGACGGTCCGTATAATCATTGATAACGCCATCCCTATAACGGATATTTTTCAAAGTATGGCAATAGTTATCAAAAGAGGCATCCCCACTTTGCAAAGTCCGAACCAAAGCTGTTACTGTTTCCACTAAAGTCATGCAATCCATTTCCCGGAAATTAACAACCAACTCTTCCGGCTCTTTTTCCAGAGTAGATGCCACATAGGGACAGGAAAGAAAAAATCTGGCTGTACCTGTCATCAAATCCCCGACAAGATAATTCCTCTTTTTCTCCCAGGACTTCATAAAAAGTTCATAGATTTTCATGTCCTCATCTGTATAATAAACCGGAGATTGTGCTTTCGCACAACACAGAGGTAACAATACAAATAAAAGTAGTAATAGCCTATTATTTTTCATATTCCCTTATTATTTCTCTCAATCAACTTTTGTTTCCAACAACGCCTGCAATTTAACCAATTCGTCCCTGAACTGGGCAGCTTCTATAAAATCCAGTTTCTTGGCAGCTTCCGCCATCTGTTTCTTTGTACGTTCAATTGTTTTTTCCAACTGTGAACGATTCATATATTGAACTACCGGATCTGCAACCAAACTGGGTTCAGGCTCTACATAAGCATAAGGTTCGGCAACAAGCGGCTGTTGCTTTTCTGCAACCAGAGATATACTATTTTTGACTACCTGCTTAGGAGTAATGCCATGCTGTTCATTATAAGCAAGTTGCTTTTCACGCCGGCGATTTGTTTCATCCATAGTGAGTTTCATACTTGCCGTAATTTTATCTGCATAAAATATAACTTTGCCATTCACATTACGGGCAGCTCGTCCTGCAGTCTGGGTAAGCGAACGATGGGAACGTAGAAAACCTTCTTTATCAGCATCCAAAATAGCCACCAGTGATACTTCAGGCAAATCGAGTCCCTCACGCAACAGGTTGACGCCAATCAGGACATCAAACAAACCTTTCCTCAAATCGTCCATTATCTGGATACGTTCCAGCGTATCCACATCGCTATGAATATAATTACAACGGACTCCCATACGAAGTAAATAAGTAGTCAATTCCTCTGCCATACGCTTGGTAAGCGTTGTAACCAGCACCCGTTCTTCTTTCGCCGAACGTATATTTATCTCTTCCATCAAATCGTCTATCTGGTTTAGAGTAGGACGAACATCGATGACAGGATCAAGCAATCCGGTCGGACGAATTACCTGGTCCACAACAACCCCCTCGCTTTTTTCCAACTCATAATCAGCAGGAGTTGCACTCACATAAATTGCCAATGGGGTCAGTGACTCAAATTCATCAAAGGTCAACGGACGGTTATCCATTGCGGCAGGAAGGCGGAAGCCATAATCAACCAGATTCTTTTTACGGGAATAATCGCCACCGTACATGGCACGTATCTGCGGAATAGTCACATGGCTTTCATCTACTACCAATAAGAAATCTTTCGGAAAATAATCCAGTAAACAAAAAGGACGTTCTCCGGCTGACCTTCCGTCAAAATAACGGGAATAGTTTTCAATACCGGAACAATGCCCCAGTTCACGTATCATCTCCAAGTCAAAGGTCACTCTTTCATATAAACGTTTCGCTTCATACGGCTTTCCTATTTCCCTGAGGAAGTTCACCTGGGTACCCAAGTCCACATCAATCTGGCCGATCGCCATATTAATACGTTCCTGTGTTGTTACAAACAAATTAGTCGGATAGATATTCAATTCATCCTGTTCATCTATTTCTTGCCCGGTTTGTGGATCAAAAGAAGAAATCCGGTCGATTTCATCATCCCAGAACTCAATACGATAAGCTGCACCATCAAATGTCTCGATAGCAGGAAATATATCTACGGTATCGCCATTTACCCGGAAACAGCCACGGTTAAATTCCAGTTTGTTATTCACATACAAAGCATCGACAAAACGACGCAACAGTTTATCCCGGTCGATCTTCATGCCTTTTTCCAAATGCGTTACCTTTTCTGCAAACGCAGTCGGGTCTGCCATACCATACAGGCAGGATACGGACGAAACGACTATAACGTCTTTTCTACCGGAAAGCAGCGAAGCCGTAGCACGTAAACGAAGCTTATCTATTTCATCATTAATAGCTAAATCCTTTTCTATATACGTATCCGTACTCGGCAAATAAGCCTCCGGCTGATAATAGTCATAGTAAGAAACAAAATATTCTACTGCATTATTCGGAAAAAATGCTTTGAACTCACTATATAACTGTGCAGCAAGCGTTTTATTATGACTTAATATCAAGGTGGGTTTCCGTACTTCCTTAATGACATTTGCGATTGTAAATGTCTTGCCGGAACCTGTCACCCCAAGCAATGTCTGGAAAGGCATGCCGCTCCTTATTCCTTCGGACAGGGCTGCAATAGCTTCCGGCTGGTCGCCTGTGGGACTGAAAGGGGACGATAATTCAAAATTCATTCTTTATTCACGAGGTTGTTTCGGTATTACAATCCAAAGGACCAAATAAGCCAATACTCCGGAAAATACCGTAAAAATACTCAATAATATATATCCGATACGAACCATTGTCGGGTCCCATCCAAAATAATCAGCTATTCCGGCACATATTCCGGCAATCATACCTTTGTCCGAACGGTAAATTCTTTTTTCGTTTTCCATCTTTCTCTATTTTATTGGTTTATAAATAAGCTGCCACTTTTTTACGGTCTGTTTCCACCGTTTCAAACTCGGAAGATACGATACTGCTGCCCATCGGTACATTTTCATTCCTGTACTCCATCTTACTATATACAATGCTACGCGCTGAAGTATGAAACTCTTTTGCTCCGGTTTTTTCTTCTATTTCCGCGATATTATTTTCACGTACTCCACACCCCGGCATAATGATTATACGGTCTCCGGCACGTTTTACCAATTCGGCCAGCAAAGGGATTCCTTTTACAGCATCCGACTGCTGTCCGGAGGTGAGTATACGATCGCAACCCAGTTCTATCAATTGTTCCAAAGCTGTAAACGGGTCACGGCAAACATCAAAAGCACGATGGCTAGTTACAGATAGAGGATGCGCCGCCTCTATCAAACGCTTCATCAAATCGATATCTATATCCCCATCTTTCGTAAGGCAGCCGAATACGACACCATGTACCTTCAGTTGCTTACACATCTCTATATCATAGAGCATGGATTGTATCTCCGCCGGCGTATACAGGAAATCCCCCCCGCGCGGACGGATAATCACATTTATATCAATGGATGAAGTCAAAGTCTGCGCTGTACGTATTTCTCCATAACTGGGAGTTGTTCCGCCTTCCGGTATTCCGGCACATAACTCTACCCGTCTGGCTCCTCCTGCTTCCGCTTCCACACAACTTTGTGCAGAATTGGCACATATTTCAATAATTCGATCCGGTTTCATCTATTTGTGTCCTTTTTATTTTTATATACTTGTATAAAGAACAAATTTACACAAATATCTTCGATTTTCATATATAATACCAAGTACAAAAACAGAGGCGGCACAAATTACAGACTTGTAACCTGTGCCGCCAATAAAAAAGGATTCACCTGCTTGTTTAATCAGCTATTAACTATCACCCATCAAATTTTGATTATTCACCAGCAGTTTTTCTATTTCTTTCCTTTCGGAAGAAGAAAGGTAGAGGTGTTTTAATCCTTCTTTATATTTTTTCAGATTATGGAAATCAGAACCGACAAAGTCGTAAAAACCTTTTTTTATCAATTTATGGGCAGACAATAACGCGGATCTGCCATAATATCCGCTAAGTGATAACAAGTTCAATTGAAATTTACATCCTACTTGCTTCCAACGGACATAATCTTTATCGGTCATGTAAACATATCGTTCCGGATGGGCCAGTATAGGCTGATACCCGTTTAAAAGTATCTCGTAAATCATATCCTGCATTTCCGGAGGAGGTGAAAGATAAGACGTTTCAACCAATACAAAATTATCACCCATACTTAATAAACCATCTTTCATATGGGTTAAGAAATTAGCATCAAGCATATATTCCGCAGCCAACCGGACTTCGACTCCTTCAGGCACCTTTGATAAAAAACAATTAAAGTGTCCTTCCAGAACAGTCCGTGTATTATTCGATATTTCTTCCATGACATGTGGAGTCAGTATGAAAGACCTAACTCCCATTTCCCGCAAAGCAATAAAAGAATCGATGGCTTCGTCCTCTGTTTTTACTCCATCATCAACACCTGGCAATAAATGACAATGAATATCCCCCATTTTCTCCAATAATCCCGTATGGAGAATATTCTTTTTCCCTGTAAAGAAGGATATCATAAAATCTGTCGATAAATGTTCTTCATTATTCTTTTGATTTCTCATTACCATAACCGTAGCCATATCCATAACCATAACCGTAGCCGTAACCGTAGCCATATCCGTAACCCGTTTTCTTATAACGGACACCATTCAATATCAAACATAGGTTTCGATATTGATTTTGGCGATACAATCGTTCTAATTCCGGTAACTGGCGACGATCAAACAAGCCTGCACGTATTACATAAATCGTCAAATCGGCAACACGATTAACAATAGCGGCATCAGCAACGACACCACTTGGAACATTATCCAGAATTACATAATCATAACATTTTTTCAACTCTGACACCAATTTTTCTAAACGATCGCTTAACAACAATTCAGCAGGATTCGGGGGAACCGGACCGGCATAAATAATATCGAGGTTCTCATGCAACTCATTTTTACGAATAATATCCTCGACTTTTTCAACTTTTCCTGATAAATAATTTGTCATCCCCACGTTCGCGTTGTGAACGTGGGAGCTAAGGGTACCCTTACGAATATCGAGATCGACAAGTACGACCTTCTTTTTAGCTAAAGCGAAGCTCATTGCCAGATTCATCGAAACAAAAGTTTTTCCTGCATTTGAGTTGAAGGAAGTAAACATCACAACCTTCATTTCAGTAGCCTTCACACGCATAAAATCCATATTTGTACGAACAATACGAAAAGCTTCCGATACCGCATCACGTCCTCCCTCGCGTATAACGACCTCATCATATTTACCTTCTTTCATATCCTCATTCTTCTTTTTATTTTTATCACGAAGAGGAATTTCTCCAAGGAAAGGAATAGTAGTTTTATCTTCTACATCTTTACGCGAACGCACTTTCGTATCGATAGTTTTAAATAACCATAACAGACCTGCAGGAACCAGTCCTCCTAAAATAAATGCTGTAAACAAAACAATCATCGATTTTGGAGAAACAGGAGACTTACTTCCCATAGCCGGATCAATAATACGTGCATTACTCTCTGTTATAGCTTGTGACAATGCATTTTCTTCACGTTTATTCAATAAGTAAAGATATAACTCTTCTTTAATTTTCTGTTGACGTTCTATAGAGAGTACTTGCTTTTGTTGTCCAGGAACAGCAGATATTCTTTTAGAAGTTTGTTCTTCCCTGGCACGAACATTCTTATTTTGAATATTTAAACTAACAATTAAATTATCTACAGAACGGATAATTGTCTGTCGCATCGCCTGAAGAGAATTATTTAAATCCATTACAACAGGATTCCGGTTACTACTACTGGAAACCAAACGGTCCCGTTTTAGCAACATCGTATTATATTCAGCTATCTGGGATTCCACATTCATATCTGCAATACCCGTATTCATCGGTATTAGTTCAGAATCCTTTGACGGATCCAGCAGATAATTATGAATATAGCGCGCCAACATCAACTGATTCTCCAAACTAAGTCCAGTCTGGTTATACTCACTACTCTCCCTTAAATAAATTCCAGTTTCCGAAACAATATCCGTCAATTTATTCTCACGCTTAAACGATTCTATATTTGTATCGACATTTCCTAGTTCTTTTTCTATGATGATCAAACGCTCATTAATAAAATCCGAGGTGTTTACCATAATGCGATTTTTATCATTCACTGCGTCTTCATTATAAACTGAAATTACAGTATTTATAACATCTTCTGCGCGAGGAATAGATACATCCTGCAATGTCAAATTAATAATAGATGCGGTTTTACTGGCAAGAGAAACCTGTAAATTACGATTAAAACGTAATGCAACTTCATCACGATCCTGTTTTTGTACCTGAATAGTTTTCCCTATATACTCTCCCGTATAATAAAAAGAGGGAGAAACCATCAGCTTTCCAACAGGGGTTTGTACCGTATCTCCCATTAAAACTGTCTTCGTTTCTGAAGTATCTATTCCCTCAGCTTCAAAATTACTAAGTTTGACACGTCTCTCATCTATTGGTGTAACAGCTAAAGAAAATTTTTGATTAGATTCTGATTCTGGGAAAACCAGAACAACTGGACTTTGAGTATACAAATCGGTTGTTCTCAAACCACGTTTCACTGTATACCTTATGTCTAGGTTAAGTCTTTTCACTACATTTTGCATTAACAATTTAGATTGAAACAGAAGGACCTCATTGTCCACACTACTTCTCATACTAAACATCCCGATATCAGAAAATGCAGAAGATTCGCTAATCGCACCTGCACCTTTTTTTTCATCTTTGATTAATACTGTAGCTGTCCGTGTATATTGTTTCGGAGCCCATTTCAGGTAAACAAAAGCAATAGCCAAACACACAATTATCGATAATACAAACCAAAGCCAGTGAGCTCGTACTATACGAATCATATCCCCTATGTTCAAGCTATCATCTTCCTGTTGCAACAAATGGTTATCTAATTCTTGATTTGGTTCCATTTAATTTTATTTTATGAACAATTGTCTACAGAGTATTCAGCCCTATTTCCAAATCTCTATTATACAATATTCTAATTCATATGAGTTTTAAGGGTTATTTTATCCTATTTATTTTGAAAGTGTCACAAGTAACGATATAACAGAGGCTAAAACCGACACAGCTGATAGCCATACCCCTACCGAATTATTTTGATTGATTCCACTTTGCCCGGATTTTGTTTTATTAGGTTCAACATATACGATGTCATTCTGTTGCAGATAATAGTAGGGGGACTCAAAAATATCTGACGAACGTAAATCATGATATTGGATAGTGCGTATGCCATCCTTTTCACGAATTACAGCAACCCTATCACGTTTCCCATAAATAGTCAAATCACCAGCCATACTTAATGCTTCCAACAGAGTAACGCGATCTCCCGTAATACTAAAACTCCCCGGATGCGTAACCTCACCAATTACTGATATTTTAAAATTAAGGAATTGGACTGTTACAATCGGATCTTTCAATAAATCACCTTTCACTAATTTATCCTTAATTAAATCTGTTAATTGCAAACGGGTTAATCCCGCAGCTTTTATCGAACCTAGAATAGGAAAATCAATATACCCATTTGCATCTACTAAATATCCTAATACACGATGTTGCCCTGATTGGCTACCAGGTGCACCCAATTGATACGTTACCATTGGCATATTAAAAGGTAGTGCTAATTCTGGCTCCCGACTATTTATCACGATAGAAAGCAAATCATCATTATGAATAATCACTTCATATTTCTGATCAATTTCCTGCTTTTTAAAAGGGTCCACATCTTGCAGGTATAGTACTTTTTTAGGAGAAGTACAGGCTGTTAATAAGACAGCCATGTACATAATTATAAATTTTAAGTTTTTCATTGTCAATAAAAAAATTATTAATCACCTCCCCCTCCGGAATGGTCTGTACGGGTAGGTCCATATTGGTATGTAATCTTAGCAGAAACTCCACTGTATGTCTTAACAGGCACCTCTAAACTTGAAGAAGAATTCTGAGCGGCAAGTTCGAATGCAATATTTTCAGTATGGACATCAGAAAGTAAAGTAAGCGTCATTTTTGTATCTCCGCTCACTTTAGCCTTTCCAAAAGAAATGGTAGACTGATGTACACCCGGAGTGCTACCCTTTGTTGAAGCTATCGCATGTTGAATTGTTGTTGCCAATGCAGTAATATCACTATCAGTCAAACTTGGAAATTTTGCTTTTAACAAAGCTTTCAAGTCTCCATTTATTTCCCAACCCATTTTTTGGGCACCTTTAATTTCAGACTCTTTAACCGCCATATTATTCAAATTATCTACAACTATTTCATCCAGGTTCTCTTCTGAAGTTCCTGAAGAGACAACTTGATGAGCCGGACCAAATGAATGGTTTGAAAAACTGTTCAGCTTTGTTGTATAAGCATTATCATTTGCATCATAAGATGCTGTTCCTGCTTGTTTCCACACCCCATTTTTTTCGATAAAATGAAGTACATCAACAAAATGAATAGCATTACTAGTCTGGTTTTTTACAGAGACTTGTACCGGTACGTCAAAAGATAGTCCATCTGGTTGACAATTTAGCATAGATAAACTAATATGGGTTGGCGATTTTTTAGCACCTCCTACAAACTCTGTAACAGTGACACCAGTAGCCTCTTTTACCGCACCTATAGGAAAAGTCAAAGAAGCAGGACTTGTCGTACCTCCTGTTATTACAACTTCTCTATCCGGATTAACAACCACAGGATCATTCGCTTTCGTCATAACCTGAGTCATCATAACACTACTACGTTTAGTCGCACTTGACGCAATTGTTGCATCTGCAGAAACCGGAATATAACCATTTTTTGAAAATTCAATAAGATGGTTTCCTTTCGTTTTTACATCCAATTTAAACTCTCCGTTGGCATCAGTCGTTGCCTCGACACCGGAAGTGCTTACTTTTACACCGCTTAAACCATTAGTACCATCATGTACATGCCCTACAATATAGTAAGCCACAGCATCTAATGGATTAGTTACAATTTCAGGTGTAGGTTCACTTTTTCTACAGGAAACACTTCCTATACTCATTGCAGCCAACATGCAAAAACACAATCCGGCTATCAACTTACTTTTCGCTTTCATTCTGTTTCAATTTAAATAATTATTTGATAATTAATAACACAACTAACACACTCACTTTTCCAACCGTTCCAAATTGGTTCGTATAAAATCCGGATTATAATAACTCCGGTTATGGTTTTCATCAGGACGGGTTTCAAATGTTCTTCCTAAACGCTTTTCATAATACCCCCCTGTCCGTGCCTGATATTCCCAATCAAAATATTCCGGCAGACGAACACGTATGGCACGCCTGTTACTTCTTTTCTTACGGGGCAACGGGATTGCAAAATTAAAACCACCATTCACCTGTCCACCTGCACACATTGCAAAAAGTCCAACAGAAACTTCCCCGAAATGACGTATACAATCCAGACGTACTCCATAATCTCCGTAAATAAAACGTAATGCACGCAGATTAAATTCCAACTGATAATAGGGTTCATTATACTGTACCAATACAGAACCATTTATCTTTTTCCATTGGGCGACTTCCCATTTTCCTCCATAGAAAGTTGATGAACCTGTCAGTCCTCCATTTAATCCGAAAGCCCAACGATCATTACTTAAGCGATAAAGTAACGATACATCCACTCCCATTCTGTCCGCATTAAAATTCCCAATACTAAATGATGCAAACAAATTATGAGGAAAACGTAGTTCTTGCCGTAATACCAACATACCAGGACGAATATAATCGTATTCACCTCCCATATTATTCCAAACAGGGAAGATTACCTGACCGGTAAAAGAAGCTCCTCTCCAAAGACAAACCTCCACAGCAGGGGCAATGTTCAACACTACTCCATACAATTTATCCAACCAAGAGTTATTCAAACTTACTTGAGGATAAAGAACAACATCTACTTTCCCTGTGGAACGGTTCATAGTTGGAGTTTCAACTAACATGCTCATATCTTCATCCGTATCATAACTGATTTTTAAAGAATTAACAAACTCCTTCCAATCAATCAAACCTTTTCGATAATCAAAAATAGCAGTTACTGACATACGGACATCTATTTGAGGAATACGATTTTCCAGAACAACAAGATGCACCGGAGTAATAATAGATTCATCACTAAGTAATTTATCGATTACGACTGCCAATCCACGATAAGTTCCACGATGTACCTTATCTTCATAAGCAATACGGAGAACATCCCCTTTCTCATTTACACGGACATTCTCCAATCCCATCTTTACCAAGCTATCCGCCACTGCCGAGATTCCAGATTGATTATTTGCTTTCGCACCAAAAGGGAACCCCCATACAAATATCAGAAAAGATGTAAATAAAAATACTTGACGCATCATCTCTTTATCAATTGGATTTCATAACGTATTCCTGCAGAGACCGTTTTAAAGTCATAGCAGAAAGCATGTAAGGATAAATGGTTAAACAACCGGGCCGCAACTCCAATATTCACCGCATCTGTAGTATCATACTCCATCATCATTGTTAGTGGCCTGAAAAAAACCGGGCTATAGCTAATCCCACCAAACACACCTTGCTTATAACTATTTTTACTAAAAGGTACATTAATACCAAACGTAATTCCGAGATCATGTCCGGATAGAAAAATATGTTTTGTAGCCACCCCATACACTGAGGAGAAAAAGCGGTTTTTTCCTACTTCACCAAACATATTCAACTGATTCGTTGTAAAAGCATCATTACTTCCTAAAACAATCGACGGCCACCACTTCGCCTCTTTTAAAAGACGTAAACGGACAGAAACAGAGCGATCTTGTTGCCATTTAGTTCCTGCTTTAAACTCGCCACGAAGCAATGTACAACGATATGCCACTTCCCAAAATGGGAGAAAAGTCATATTCACAAAATAATTTCCAGTGTTGTATCCCCACGAGGATGGCAACATCTGTTTGGGCAAATAATTTCCTCCACCCATAAATGTTCCGTCTGGCTGCATATCCGCCGAAGGAATATTTAAAAATCCGGTCGTACCCATTGAATACTGAGCTTTCAAAAACCCAGTAGGGAGTAACAAAAATATAATTATCCAAATACACAAAAAACGCATATAAACTTCAAAATACTTTCGATTCACTTCGTGTCCCAAGTCCGTAAACAAGCGGTTATATTTGCTCTGTAATCAATTATTCAAAACCGCATTTACCACTCTGCAAATATCATCATCAGTCAAAGTAGGCCCTGAAGGAAGACAAAGACCAATGTCAAACAAATGTTCGGAAGTACCGTCACCATAAAATGGCGCTTGGGAAAATACCGGCTGTAAATGCATCGGTTTCCAAAGAGGACGAGTCTCGATATCTTGTTCTGCTAAACGCTGACGAATATCTTCACGGGTACAACCTGCCTTATCCGGGTCGACAAGGATACAGGTCAGCCAATAGTTGGAATGATAATCAGCGGAAGGTGCCTGATGTACCGTTATACCCGGAGCTTTTCTCAATAGAGCTGCATATAACGCATGGATTTCCCGGCGGCGTTTGATGAATTGTTCCAATACGGTCATCTGTCCACGTCCGATGCCGGCACATATATTGCTCATCCGATAGTTGTAACCAACATGTTCATGCTGGTAATGCGGAGCATTCTCACGTGCCTGGGTTGCATAGAACATAGTCCGTTCAGCAGTTTCTTTTGTCCGGCAAACCAAAGCTCCACCTCCGGATGTCGTTATTATTTTGTTCCCGTTGAACGACAAAACTCCGAATTCACCGAAAATGCCACATTTACGCCCTTTATATTCGGAGCCTAAAGCTTCAGCAGCATCCTCCAATACCGGAATATTATAATATCTGGCTATCGCCATTATCTCATCCATTTTTGCAGGCATACCATATAAATGAACGAGAATAATTGCTTTTGGCAGTTTACCTGTTTTTTCCAACCGGTCTTTTATTGCCTCTTTCAACAGGATAGGGTTCATATTCCAGGTATCCGATTCACTGTCTACAAAAACTGGAGTTGCTCCCAAATACAAAATTGGATTTGCAGAAGCAGCAAATGTGAAAGACTGGCAAATCACATCATCGCCAGGCTTAACTCCTAACTGAATAAGTCCCAAATGAAGAGCTGCAGTTCCAGCCGAAAGTGCCACAACATGGCAACCGAGATTCTCTATTCCAGATTCATCACTCGTACTTAAATATTGTTCCAACAATTTTTCAAAGGCATCGACATTGGGTCCCAAAGGAACCACCCAATTCGTATCAAAGGCTTCTTTTATGAACTCTTGTTCACGACCGGACATATGGGCTAAAGAAAGGTAAATTCTTTTATTCATTTTCAATCATTTTTAGCTTAGAAATAAAGGAAACACACGCATGATATATTTATTCTTGATATCTTATAATCCTGGCAGGGACTCCTGCTACAACCGCTCTATCCGGAACGTCTTTTACAACAACAGCTCCTGCTCCAACAAGACAATCTTTACCTAATATATGTAAACCTGTCATAATCGTAGCACTAATACCAACATATGCACATTCACCAGTCGATATAGAAGCTCCGAAATTGACTCCCGTAGATAAAAATGTTCCTTTTGCCAAGTATGAATGATGGGCAAGATGTACTCCCATACTAATCATTACATAATCATCTATCTGAGTATAAGGCATAATAGTCGTACCTAATAGGATATAAACACCTTTTCCTATTTCAACATGAGGAGATAAAGCCACTGTCGGATGGATATAATTAGGAATTTCATATCCTAACTGTTCTGCACATTTCAAAAAATGAACACGCAAACGATTATTACCAATAGGACAATATACAGCCTCAAACATCCCTGTATTTCTCTGTTTTTCCAATAAATCTGTACCCCCAAGTACCGGTATACCCAAAACAAGCGTATTCCACAATTTTTCATTATCATCTAAAAAGCCGATAACATTCACACCCATATCATGGAGGTAAGCATAGTAAACCTGACCGTAAGTTCCTGCCCCAATAATAACACTTTTCATAATTAATTATATCCGTTAAATCGCTCTGCACCGACCCTGTCATCCGCATCTATATTATCTCGTTTCAGGACCTTCAGAATTGTCAAATAAATAATTTTCATATCCAACACCAAAGAAATATGGTTTACATACCAAACATCCAATTCAAACTTTTTAGCCCAAGATATGGCATTTCGCCCATTTACTTGTGCCCATCCAGTTATACCCGGACGTACTTCATGCCTCCTTGTCTGCTCTTTACTGTAAAGAGGCAAATAATCAGTTCTCAAAGGGCGAGGACCAATCAACGACATATCTCCTTTCAAGACGTTAAAAAGTTGAGGTAATTCATCAATCGATGTCTTGCGAATAAACAAACCTACAGGAGTCAGACGTTGCTCATTTGGTAACAAATTCCCATTTTCATCCAACTCATCCGTCATCGATTTAAACTTAATTACTTTAAAACTTATTCCATCCTTCCCCGGACGTTCTTGTGTAAAAAAAGCACCTGCTCCTTTATTGGCAAAATATAACCATATAGTTATCAGCAGCAACAAAGGGCAAATAACTAATAACACACAAAAAACAACGGAAAAATCTATGACACGTTTGAAGATATGTTTGTACATATGACTTTTTGGTATTCTTTTAATATTTCCTCCCACACTAAGCGTTGTTCGTAACGTGAGGTTATCATCTCTCTCGCATTAGCAGCCAACTGACTCACTTTTTCAGGACTCGATGCTAAATCTTTCATCGCAAAGAATAAAGCTTCTTCATCTTTTGGAGGTATTATCACCCCATTTTTATCTTGTATAATAATTTCATTACACCCATTAATATCGGTTACAATAGCAGGAACACCCATAGCGCCAGCCTGCATTACCACATTCGGGAAACCTTCCCGATAACTTGGAAAAACAAAAATATCGGATACTGCTAGAAAAGGGCGAATATCTGATTGATAACCTTCAAAGTTAATCGCAGGATGAGTCCGTATCAATTTTTCCGTTGCCGGTAATACCGGATCTAAACTGTTTTCGAGAACACCAATCAATACCAGCCGTATTTTACTATTTTCTTTATAGAGTCTGGCAAATGCATTTATTAATTCATTAATTCCTTTATCACGAACAACACGTCCAACAAAACAAAATGTGAAAACACTTGAATCCCGTTCCAATTTACCAAAAGACGAATCAACAGAAAAAAAGGATGTATTTATCCCATTCGAACTACCATTTGCTATCACTTTTAGTTTATCTGCTTTTGTTAAGCCATTATCAATAATAATCTGTTTCATAACAAAAGAATTCGGATAAACATGAGTTGCACAAGTATAAGTCAGCCTCTCGACAAAATTCAATAATTTCCTTTTTTTGCCAGTTGCAACCAATAAAGGAAGTCCGGCAACCGTATGCAATCTGCATGGAATTCCAACTATACGTGCAGCAAGCATTCCTAAAAGCCCGGCTTTAGGTGTGTGTGTGTGTACAATCTCGGGCTTTTCTTTTATAAACAACCATATTAAGGCAAACAATGCCTTTAAATCCGCAACAAGAGTAATTTTTCGTGTCATTCGAATACAGACACCTCTAACCTCTTGTTCTTTCAACATTTCGGCAAAACATTCACCATCGGACGAAACAGCCACTACATCATAGTATTGCTTCATAAAATGAAGCTGTCCTTTTAAAAGTGTTTTTAAAGATTGGGGAACAGTTGTTATACGAATCAATTTAAGCATATCTATTCATTTTTTTGACAAACAATTTTATAGACTTGTTCATAACCACTAACCGTAGCTTGAATATCATATTGAAAAGCCTGTTGTAAACAAGCATATGATTTCTTCCTATACACATCTTCATGTTCGGAGATCATCTGTATCTTATTTGCCAATTCGATATAATCACCTACTTCAAAAAGTAAATCTTTATCATTTACGACATCCCGCAATCCAGAAACATTTGTTGCCAAAACAGGTTTTCCTGCAGCCATACCTTCTACTGCCGCCAAACCGAAACCCTCATAATGAGAGGACATAACAACAATATCTGCAGACTTTAATATATTAGGTACTTTTGTAGATTGCAATAGAAAATGAACTCGTTCTTCTACGTTTAACTCAGTTGCCAAGGATTTGCAAATTTCCATCCTACTTCCAGCTCCTACAAATGACAAATGATAATTATCCGGCAACAAACTTAATGCACGTATTACCGTATCCTGATCTTTTTGCTTTCTAAAACTTGCTACCTGAACTATATGTTTACAATTCGGAAATAAAAAAGGGAAAGAGATTGCCTCTGCTTTAGATATTAAATCCACATCCACTCCATTATGTACAATTATAGCTGGAATCTGGGGTGATAAATGAAGTGTTAAGTTTTTATATACCCCCTCCGATATTGCAATTATACGTTCATATTGATTATATACAATTTTTTCTATCCACTTTAACCACCTATACTTCCTCCGGCCATTATCAGTACTATGTTCTGTATAAACAAGTGGTATTTTATTCCTATGAAACATATTTGAGAATGCGACCCAATATAAAGTTGGAAATAGATGAACATGTACTACACCATAACCTTTTATAAAAGGATATAATTTTACACAAAACAGTGGATTGTAATAATTCATCGTATCCGATATAGAATAAACTTTCACACCTTCTTTCTCTAATTGCCTACGAAAAGGAGTATCACTATCCCGAAGCACAAGAATATCAACTTCATGTCCCTTTTTAATTAATCGAGGTGATATATCTAATAATAATTTTTCTGCACCTCCTGTATTTAAAGAAGTAATAACTTGAAGTATTTTCATTTTCTAAGATCCCTACAATGAAGTAATAATCCAAAAGGAAGTAAAAAAACAGAAAATAAATTTATCTGCTTAATTTTATTCATAAAAGAATATGAAGAACAAAAAGAGAATCTCCAGTAATTCACATAAGATTTCAATTTTATTTTAAGCGGTATATTCATTCTCGAAAGTTCCGAATAATTAGACATTGCATAAGTTGGGCTTTTCATCCTGTTTTTTACAGAATAAAAAGAAAGTCCGTCTTCCAAATAATCACAAATATAAACTGATTCTTGAAAATATCTAAATTTATATTTTTGAGCAATACGATTCCATAATAAACTTTCAGCACAAAACCGTTCTCCTTCAAAATCCGGAAATGGATACTCTTTTAATACTTCTGTTTTTATAACTTCTGCCATATCTCCAGAATAATAATACTTATAACGAAAATCAAGAGAAGTACAATCTAATATACAAAAAGACTTATCACCTCCCACACTTGTGCCGTTCGGATAACATTTAAGCCCACACACACCTGCAAAAGAGTTATCATCTGCTATCATTATATAATGACTAAAAATTCTTTCCAATGAATTTTTAGGTAAATAATCATCACTATCTACAATAAAAAACAATTCACCTTTTGCCAATTGTACACCATAATTAATCGCACGATGTTTCCCACCATTATTTTGTCTAAAATATCTAATACATATTTTATTTTCTTCTATAAATAAAGAGATCAATTCTTCCAAATTATCAGAACTACCATCATCTACAATTAGCCATTCAAAATTCGAGAATGTTTGTTTACATAAACTATCATATAAGACAGTTAATATATAAGCACGATTATATACAGGAGTAAATACTGTTATCATATTCAATTTTTTAAAATAAAAGTCCGATAATGGACATTAGATCCATCATCTCTTACTGTTACATTTCGAAAATAAACAAATGAAAAATAAAGAGCGATAAAAAATATAAGCAACCACCTATTTTTCACAAGTTTATAGATAAGTATAGGAAATAATGTTAAATATCCAATCACAAAATACCAAATAAAGCGAACCACCCCAGCATCTCTCAATGTTAAATAGGAAAACACTATATAAAGAACTAACATATTATACATTATCACATACCTCGGACTCATTTGATATATTTTATCTCTATACTTCAATGCCATAAAAGCCATAAATGAAGTTTCAATAAAATAAGGTATATGAAAAACAGATTGTGCTTTTTCTGCATATCCATCCAACTTATCCATAGACATATATTGATTCACAAAAGACATTAATATTTTAATAAAAGGAGTGATACCCAAAAACAATGAAACAATAAATAATATCAATAATATTTTTTGAGAAAATCGCCATTTATAAATCAATAAAATTAAAGAAACTGTCAGAGCACTATAATGAATAGATGCAGCTATAAATAAAAATACAAGAAATACATATTTCTTATCCTTTTCCAAAAACTTCAAAGCAAACCAAATAATAGACATTGCAATAAACTGGCGTGTATATACAAATCCTACAATAAAGAATTTGGAGACAAAGATAAAAAATGAGAACAGCATAAAGGGATACCTATATAAGGTTGAATAGACAAATGAATACACCAATAATGCCACTATAAAGAAAAAGAAGTATGTATTATTATATAATGTTTTTATTATTGAATTAATAAATAAATATCCTGGTTCAAAATGAGCAAACAGTTTTGGATCATAAGTCTGTATATTCAATATAGAATTTAAAGTTGGTACAGAATCAAAAAAAGAAGCATATACAAAAACATCATACCCTCCCATCATATCTCTGAAACCCGTAAGAATAAATGCCAATAAACATCCACAAGTAAAATACAAATCATGCATTCCTGTATGTTTATAGCATACCCTACCTGAAAAAATACCAAGCTCATAACAAACCCCAAATATCAAGACTATAAGTAATAAAATATAAGGGAACATATATTACAACTTACTCTTTAGTAAAGATAAAGACTCTTTTGAGAATGTATCTAAAGAAATAGAAATATACATTTCCTTTATTTCTTCTGCATTATTAACAATATTAGTTAATCCAAATCGATCTTTTAAATCAATCAATCTAGACATCCTAATTTGATTTACATAATAAGCAACAAAAGGTTTATCAAATTTCAATGCAAACATAATAGCGTGAAAAGAATCCGTATACACAAAGGTGGAATTTGCAAACATATTCACCCATTCTGACGGATGTAAATCATAATACACTTCATTTGAGTACTCTGCAATAGAGCTTGTATTATTTGAAGGTATGATTATAGACTTAACAGGTATATCTCCAAATTTAGTTTTTATTTTTTTAAGAGCAGTATAATGCCCTCCCTTTATATCATCACCTAAAATATAAGTCAAGATATAAGGTGGAGTCTCTTTTAAACTTATAAACTCATCAAAATCATATAATAATGTAGGATCCGCAACAATCAATTCATTCTTGCCTGTAATATTTTTCACCAAATCCTGAGTTGTTTTATCTCGAATTGATATAAAGTCAAATTCCTTTAAATAATTCAACAATTCTTTTTTTCTTTTATCCAAGACAAACTTATGTGCAGAACAAGCAGCATATGCGATCTTCCTTCCTTTAAAGGCGGGTTCAAAATTTAAAAAGTAAATAGAATTTTTATCATACAATGAAGTCCAAACTTGATCACTACCTACAATTATAACATCAAATTCTCCACATATATTTCCTATAGTTTTCTCATTTACAGGTTCTGTTAAATTCAAATACTTTTCTCGAAAACTATCAAATTCATTTAAAATATTTTCCTTATAAATATCTAATGTATTTATATCCTTTTTCACAGAAGTAGTAAAATTCAAAAAACCGATAGAATACTTCAATAAGTCCAAAAAGTTATCAAACATTTTTATTTTTCTAACAAAACGATAATAAAAAGAAGAAGAAGGTTTATAATTAATTACTCTAACATCATATCCCCATTTTTTCAGCACATTACAGAGCGCATAACACTGCAATATACCACCATAATTATTTCCGAAATGAAATGTCAATATTCCTACTACCATGTTTTTTTTATTATTCTTTATTTTATCCGAATATATATCTTTTTAATCAAAGAATAAAATTGCTGTTTAAGCGTTTTATTTAACAAGCATTTTACATTATCAATTACACCATACCTATCTATTCTATCAAAAAATATATATCTTTTTTTATCTATACTTGCATTTCTTATAATAGAAGGATTTACAATCTTTGCTATTCGATAATCAGAGACCCATAAGTTCATATTATCACAAATTAATTGCAAATATGAATTACCTTTACTATTATTTACCAATAATAAAGAAAGTCCTTTGTTATCATTTTTTATTTCAGGATGCCATCTATCAACAGTCCAAAAGTCAGCAATAGTTAAATCGCTCCCACTTTTTAGTTCCCTTACCGGGCAACTATAACAAACCGGACGTAAATATAAATTTGCCAAAAAACCTCGCAAGAAGATATTTTTTTTTAAAGACTCTGAGAAAAGTATTTTTAGGGAAACCTCATCTTTAACAGGAACAGAGAAAGTAATAGAAAAACTATATTTCTTCCATCCGAATTTCTTATTTCTAAACTCTATCTGTGATATATTCCGTATTAAATATTCTATATCAGAAGAACACGAAATAACTTTTTTTCCAATATTCTGACGAACGAGTAATTCTTCCAAATATTTCCGCCACACCATAGGACTAGGAATTCCATGACAAATAAAGTCTATAGTCAATAAATCTTCATACTCTTTTCGAAGAAATGCTTTTAAACCTGCAACTTGACAAGGAGTTCCACTAAACAAGACTTTACGTTTTGTTTTTAAAAAAGTTTCGACTTGCACATAAGTTTCTCCAATATAGCTCTGTACATATTTAGAACCACGGAAAGCAGCCAAACCTTCTATTGTTTCTGTAAAAGCATGTATTACTTCCCAATTTGTATTAAACTTAGCACCAAAAACTACCCCTCCTTCTGATATAACTTGTTCTGCTAATAATGTAAAAACGCCACCGGATGAACTTTCTGAACGTATTATTTCATCTTTATTTTTAGCTGCATATACAAATAAAGGTTCTCTCTCCTCTTTCTGATGAATGATAGGACATACTTTTTCACAAATACCACAATCTACACATGCTATATAATCTATCAAAGGATATAAGAAACCTTCCTTATCTTCCTGCATTCTTATACAAGATTGAGGACATTTCTGTACACAAGAATTACATCCACAGCAATCTTTATTATCTTTAATTTCAATCATAAACCGACTTTTGACATTATATTTTTCATTGGTGTAACAAATAAGTTTTTCTCATATTTATTCATACTTATAAACCAAAACAAAGGGATATAAACGACACCAAATAATAACATATATAACATCAATATACCAACCGTATTAATATTTATATTATATAAAAACACATAGAAAATACCACCCACTAACAAAGGAACAAATGACATTTTACATATCTCTCTCCAAAAAGAAATTATATCTATAAAAACTTTTTTATAATAATAAATATTCATCACCACTATTTGTCCCATGAAAAGAGCAAAAGATGTACCTATAGCGCAACCAATCCCTCCATAAAGCTTAGCAAGTGGAATTGATATAAATAAACTGCACAACGCTATTAAGACATAAAGACTTGAACGAAATTTCATTTGATTTCTAGCTTGCAATATTGTAATCCCTATATTTTGTATTAATGGAACAGTCAGAGGTATAAAAAAACAAAGGGCAATCCAATAAGCATCCTCATAATCACTGCCTGCCCATAAATGGATAAAAGGTTTTCCAAATAAAATAAAACCAGTTAATATAAATGCCATTACAATATATTGTATTCTACCTGTACGAATAAATAGATTTGAGATATTATTTTTATTATTATCATGTGTTACCATAGCTGTTACTTTGGGCAAAAATACGCCTGATATTGCACAAGAAAACGCCATATATATCTGTTGTAACTGAATAGCTACAGCAAAAACTGCAACAGCAACAGCACCCGAATAAATACCTAATATAAATTGACCAGTATTCCAATAAATTCGATCCATAATAGCACTAAGAAATATCCAAAACGAATAAACTGATATTTCTTTAAAAAAATGCCACTCTATTTTTTTAAAATAAACACGTATTTTCAATTTCTTCTTACAATACCACCAATTTATCAACAAAGTCAATATATTAAATATTGTTGTCACAACAACCATCCCTATAGCCCGATATCCTACATACAACATAATTATCATAACTAAAGGATTCAATATTATACGAACAATATTCACCAGCTTTTGAAAAACAAAATTTTCATATGCTGAAATTATCGAGCCCCATATACTCATCGGAAATGTAAATGCCAGATTAAATATCATTAAAAGCATCATTATCCGTATTTTATATAATTCGGAAGGATCCATTGTTGCATCAAACAGATAATCAACATTAAAATATAAACCAAGTCCTATTAAAAATGCAATAACTCCAATAACGCTATATAATAAAAAAAACATCCCAAACATTTCATATTGTTCCTGTATTTTTCCTTCAGCCCTGAATTTTGCTGTATATCTAATTATTGCATTTCCAAAGCCTAAATCCAATACAGTTAAATATGCAATAACTGACGCTACAAGAGAATAAAGCCCATACTCAGTTTGCCCCATCATACGCAACATAAATGGAGTATAGAGTAATCCTACTATATTATTCAGACCTATTGATACATAAGACAAAAAAGCTCCGGCTTTAAGTTGGTTCAATGCCATCCAATATAAAATAAAAGTTATAATCTACCGTCTATAAAACTCTTGTTCAAACAATTTTTAACATCAAAAACAACATTATCAGATTTCAATAGGTCTGAAATATCCAATACCTGAAATTCCTTATGAGCAACTGCCAGTATAACAGCATCAAATTTACATTTTGGCAACTCATTTTTTATCTCAACATTATATTCATGATAAGCAATGTTTATACTTGCCCAAGGATCATAAACAGTGATATTTACTCCATATTCTTTCAACGCTTTATAAATATCTATTACTTTCGTATTACGCACATCTGGACAATTTTCTTTAAAGGTAAAACCCAATATCAAAACATTAGCTTCCAATACTTGGATTCCCTTCTTTAGCATTAGCTTAATCACCTCATTCGCTACATACTCTCCCATTCCGTCATTCATACGGCGTCCAGCTAATATAATTTCCGGATTATACCCATAACGTTGCGCACATTGTGCCAGATAATAGGGATCTACGCCTATACAATGCCCTCCGACTAATCCAGGCTTAAACGGGAGAAAATTCCACTTTGTAGAAGCTGCTTCTAACACATCTTGAGTATCAATACCTAACCGATTAAAGATTTTGGATAATTCATTTACAAAAGCAATATTGATATCGCGCTGAGAATTTTCAATAACTTTTGCAGCTTCAGCCACTTTTATAGAAGGAGCCAAATGTGTTCCTGCAATTATAACAGAAGCATAAACCAAGTCTATTATCTTTCCTACTTCTGGAGTTGAACCAGACGTAACTTTCTTTATTCTTTCTACTGTATGTTCTTTATCACCAGGATTTATCCGCTCCGGTGAATAACCTGCAAAAAAATCTTTATTAAACTTTAAACCTGAGACTTTTTCTACAACCGGAATGCATTCATCTTCCGTAACACCAGGATAAACAGTTGATTCGTAAACAACGATATCATCTTTGCTAATCACTTTACCTACAGTTGTACTTGCAGCATATAAAGGAGTTAAGTCCGGATTATTATTAACATCAACCGGAGTAGGTACTGCTATGACATAAAAATTACAATCACGGATATCTTCAACATTGGCTGTACAAAGAAAACCATTAGCCAATGCTTCCTGTAGCAATTCGTCCGAGACTTCAAGTGTGGCATCATGTCCCAACATTAAAGCATCGACACGAGTCTGATTCATATCAAAACCTACAGTCTTATACTTTGTGGAAAATAAACGAGCAAGAGGTAACCCTACATATCCCAAGCCGATTACAGCGATTTTTACTTCTGTTTTCATTGATTAATTCATTAGTTAAATATTTTCCCAATACCATTTCACAGCTTCTTGCAAGCCTTGTTTCATATTAAATTGAGGAGTATAATTTAAAAGTGTTTTTGCTTTATCTACACAAGCCAAAGAGTGTGGTATATCTCCTACTCTGTTTGGTCCATGAATAATATCTATTCCTGCAATAGATGGATCATATTCACTCAAATACTCCCTTAAATAACCGATCAACTGATTTAAAGTAGTCCGCTCTCCATAAGCCGTATTATATATTTGATTCACAGCTTCCGAATTATCTGTAGTAAGAGCCAATAGATTCATTTGAATGACATTATCAATATAAGTGAAATCCCGACTGTATAGACCATCACCATTAATAACCGGACTTTCATGCTTCATTAGTTGTTTTACAAACAGAGGTATTACTGCTGCATAAGCACCAAAAGGATCTTGACGACGGCCGAAAACATTGAAATATCGTAATCCTATATACTCCAATCCATAAGTCCTAGAAAAAACATCCGCATACAATTCATTCACATATTTAGTAATCGCATAAGGTGATAAAGGTTTACCTATTACCTCTTCTACTTTCGGCAAAGATTGACAGTCTCCATAAGTAGAAGAACTAGCCGCAAAAACAAAACGTTTCACTCCTGCATCACGGGAAGCGACTAACATATTCAAAAAACCTCCGACATTTACATCATTAGTTGTTATCGGGTCTTTAATAGAACGCGGAACCGAACCTAATGCGGCTTCATGTAATACATATTCCATTCCTTCCACCGACTTTTGGCAATCTTCCAGCTTCCGTATATCACCGACCGTCAATTCAAAAACTCCCGAATATTGTTCTAATAACGGCAATAGATTTTCAATTTTACCAGTCACAAAATTATCTAAACACCTTACTGTGTGCCCTTGTCTCAACAAGACTTCACATAAATTGGAACCGATAAAGCCGGCTCCCCCAGTTACTAACACTTTCATTTTACGCTACAACTATTTTATTATTGTCAAGTTCCTCGTATTCCGAATTCTTACTCTTAAATTCAGGAACAAGTTTTTTCATCATCTTTACTGTCTCAATCTTATCTACTTTTACAGCCAATAGAATCAAATCAGTAACAGTTTTTTTAATTTCAGTAAAATCATATTCACGTACTTTGGCACGAAAGATTTTTTCATTCTCTGTCAGAATCGTATTTTCTTTCACAGCCAATAATTCTTCATACAATTTCTCTCCTGGTCGAAGTCCCGTATATTTTATCTCAATATCCCTATCAGGAACAAGACCTGCAAGTTCAATCATCCGATGAGCCAGATCTGCAATCTTTACAGGTGTTCCCATATCGAATACAAATATTTCATCTCCTTTTCCCATAAAAGCCGCTTCCAAAACCAAACGACACGCTTCTGGTATTGTCATAAAATAGCGGATTATATCCGGATGAGTAACAGTTAAAGGTCCTCCTTTTTCCATTTGCTCCCGGAAACGGGGAATAACAGACCCATTGCTTCCCAGCACATTTCCAAAGCGAGTTGTAATAAAACGTGTTTTACCTGGAAAGATTCCTTTATTGATTGCAATACTCAAACTTTGTGTATAAATTTCAGCCAAACGTTTCGAAGCCCCCATCACATTTGTAGGATTAACGGCCTTATCTGTTGAAATCATAATAAATTTTTCCACACCATATTTTACAGACATATCTGCTATATTACAGGTCCCATAAACATTTGTATGAACTGCCTCACATGGATTTTCTTCCATCAAAGGAACATGTTTATAAGCTGCAGCATGGAATACTATTTGAGGATAGTAACGTTTAAAAGCACTTTCTACACGTGAAGGCATACGTACGTCTCCCATTACAGGAGTAAATAGTACATCTGGATACTTTTCTTCCAATTCTAAACGAATATTATGCATCGGGGTTTCGGCACTATCAAATAAAATAAGATGCTCCAAGCCAAATGCACACAACTGCCGACATAGCTCACTACCTATTGAACCGGCTGCACCCGTAACCATCACAGTCTTACCTCTCAAAGATGTTGCTATTTCAGACATATTGATTTGAATTTCATCACGACCTAACAAATCTTCAATACGAACTTCGTGAAGATTTCGAAGGACAGCTTTACCTTTTTCCAACTCATCAATAGAGGGAAGGACCAACATGCGTACCTTCTTCTTCTCGCAATAACGGACTAGCCGCTCACTTTCTGCCTTTACATCCTGGTAGTTAGTAAATAAAATAGCTCTTATATTCTTCCGGTTTACCAAGCGGTTGAATTCCACCTGTTCCATGATTGAATAAACTTTGTATTTACCGATTCTCAAAGATGTGCGCGTACCAATATTAAGAAAACCTTTCATCCGGTATATTTTTTGGTCCGGCATAGATATTTCATTCAATAATGATGTTGGAGAATCTGTTCCAAATATTAAAAATCTTCCCCGATAGGAAGTAATACTATAAACAATAAAAGAATGGATTGTAATTAAAACTACACGTAGGAGAGTAAGAATAAAAAATGTAAGGAAGAGATCGGTTAGCCCACCTAAAATAAGAGTTTTCAATGACAAGCCTGTCGTTATAACAGAAGCAAGAGGAACAATAAGAGAGACTTTTAATAAAGAAGCAATAGCAATGCGCCCTGCCTCTGTAAAAGACGAGTGACGAATAATCCCTTTGTATGTTTGAAGCGAGAAAAAACTAATAATGCTACAACATACAGAAGAGATTAAAATTATCCATGAAATTTGATTTGTTATTACTGCTATTGAAAGGTAGTTTACAAGAGCTAACGCAATCAAGGTTGAAGTAAGGGAAAAGAACAAATCAATTAAAAACACTAACCAACGGCTAAAATATTTCCTTTTTAACACACAGGTTATCAAATCATTGGTTTTCATCTAGTTAATTTATTTTACACCTATACAAATATTCGTCACTCCCAAAGGGAATAACTTCTGAAAGCTTTGAATTACTTAAGGTTTTGTTCCTATAAAGGGTTAGAAAAAACACATTATATATGGTTTATTCATGATGCAAATATAGAACAATATTAGTAATTACCAAAACAATAACACCTCCTATATAGTTAATATAAACTCATGGACATAAATCTACATACCAAAAGCAACAGCAAGCACACTATTTTATTATTTTGCATAAAAACAACAATACATATCCATTTATTAATCTCATTTATAAACAACATAAACAGTAACAATATTCACAAACTAATTAATATTCAAAGCATGCATAACAATATTTAATAAAATTAATCCAGCAGACTTATTATAATTATGTAATTTATGAAATACAAATCCTAATTTCAAATTTCGTTATTTTTAAGTAATGATTTTCTTTCAAATGAATATAAAATAATCATACAGCAAGAAATATTTTTCATCAAAACAACTCCATGCATACCTTAATATTCAAAATTTATATAAAAAAACACCTATGCTTTTCCAAGAGTTTAAAAATATCACTTACCAACTTTATACCTAATATAATCTCAAAATAACAGAAATCTACTATAATTTTTACATATCAGTTTTTTCCATGGGAGATACAATACATGGAACTTTTTCCATGACCCTTAATAAATCCTTAAATGACACTTTAGATTAAAAAGTATAACTTTTAGAGCCAAACAAATCAGAAATCGTATCTTTGCTTCCTCCAAATCTATACAATTGCTACTATGAATCGAGAAAAATTAAAAGGACACATATTAATTTTGATCACAAACATTTTGTTTGCTGTTAATATGCCAATTTCCAAATACTTACTACCCACGCATGTGCCACCTGAAGGGCTTACCATTATGCGTATGCTTTTTGCTTGTGTCATGTTTTGGATGGTTTCTTTATTTACAGCAAAAGAAAAAGTCCCCTTAAAAGATTTAGGCATGCTTTTTATCTGTGCTTTATGTGGAGTCGGAATCAACCAGGGACTTTTTATAGTAGGATTGAACCGGACTTCACCGGTTGATGCTTCTATTATTGCCACTTCCGTTCCTATTTTTGTCATGTTATTAGCCGCATTGATATTAAAAGAACCTATTACCAGAAAAAAATCATTCGGTGTATTCCTGGGTGCAAGCGGAGGAGTCATCCTTGTTTTGTCTTCCACACATACAGTCCAGACAAGCAGCAGTCTGGATGGGGATCTTATGATAATTGTCAGCGGATTAATGTACGCCATCTATCTGGTGCTATCCAAACCTCTGACCTTGAAATATTCATCTATTACCATGATGAAATGGATGTTTCTTTTTACTTCACTGACATTATTCCCGATCACTTATCAACATATCCTCGACGCTCCCGTTTTCCATCAGATAGAATGGAACTGGACGGCGCTTTCAGCTTTGTTCTATGTTCTTTTCGGAGCAACATTCCTTCCTTATTTACTCATCCCCATGTCATTAAAACGGATACGCCCTACCACCGTCAGCATGTATAATTATATACAACCCATTATAGCATCCCTGATTGCAGTAATGATCGGGCAGGATACATTTTCTTTACAAAAAATAGTATCCGCAGTCCTTGTTTTTGTGGGAGTATACCTGGTAACACAAAGTAAGAGCCGGGAAGATCTGGAGAAAGAAAGAACAGATGTAGATTAAGTTAAGCTGTATCCTATCAAAAACTTTTGTATAATTTGTTTGTTTTAGGACTATAAAATTGTACAAAACTAAATCTATGGATACAACAACTGGCCTATCCAACAAAAAAACGTCAAACAAAAGCCTGATATGGCTAATTATCGTATTAACATGCGCTATTATTGCAGCAGTCCTCTGGTGGTGGAACTACCGGAAATATATTTCAACGGACGATGCCAATCTGGATAGCTTTCGGATAAGCGTTGCCTCCCGTGTAATGGCTCCCCTGTTAAAGTTATATGCCTGGGAAGGTGATACTGTAAAAGCAGGTATGCTACTGGCAGAACTGGACAGTACAAATATCGTTGCACAACTTCAAGAAACCATTGCACAACGCGAACAACTCTCTGCCTCCCTCAAATTGAATAAAGAAAACCTGCGAACTGCCACAGACAACCTGAAACTGGCGGAAATAGCATTCGAACAGGCAGGATTAAACTATCAACGTGCAAAGACTCAATATAAAGGGGATGCTATTTCGCAGGAAACATTTCAAAATATGGAAGAAGCTTATAAAAGCAATCAAATAAAAGTAAGTGTCGCTAAAAATCAGATTAATGTAGTCAAAGCCCAAATTGCCTCAACCGAAGCTGCGATCAATGCAGCAAGTGCATCCATTGAGTCGGTCCGTGTTACCTTAGACTACTATCGGATTACAGCACCGGCAGATGGAGTCATAGCCAAACGTTGGTCACTACCCGGCGATATTGTCCAATCCGGACAAACCCTCTTTACGATTAACGAAGGCAAAGATATATGGGTTGCCGTATACTTGGAAGAAACCAAATTCAATAGCATATACCTGGGACAACCCACAACCTTTACATTAGATGCTTATCCGGATTTAACTTTCTCCGGAAAAATATTTTATATCGGTTCGAATACAGCTTCGGAATTTTCACTCATTCCACCCAACAATGCCTCAGGAAACTACACAAAAGTAGCACAACGTGTCCCTTTAAAAGTATCGATAGACCATATCTCCGGAAAATCCGGAGAGAAAGTAAAGCCTAAATTAGTTTCAGGTATGTCTGCCACTGTCAAAATCATAAAAGAAAAAGAATGAGTTCCTCTGCCGACATACAGAAAGGAAGCTATAAATGGCTGGTATTAGGAAATATCATGATTGGTACCTTTATGGCAGTTCTCGACTCGACCGTTGTAAACACAGGTTTACCGGCTATTATGGGAACGCTCGGTGCCAGTATTAATACAGCTGAATGGGTATTAACCGGGTATATGCTGGCTATTGCAAGTATCCTTCCGGCAGCAGCATGGCTTGCCGACCGCTTCGGTTACAAACGGATTTATTTCCTGTCGCTGTTATTGTTTACTTTCGGTTCTTTCATGTGTGGAAATTCTGTCTCTATCGAAGAACTGATTTTCTGGAGGGTGATAGAAGGTTTCGGGTGCGGTGCCATCATGCCGGTAGGCATGGCTATTGTCAGTAATGTTTTTCCCCCGCAACAACGGGGTATGGCATTGGGATTTTGGGCAATCGCTTCTGCCGCTTCCGTTTCTTTCGGACCGTCTATCGGTGGGTACCTGGTAGATAATCTGAATTGGAACTATATCTTTTATGTAAACGTACCAGTAGGAGCTATTGCTCTGTTCATTACTGCTATTTTACAAAAAGAATATAAGGCGGAAACACCACCGCCTTTTGATGTTCCGGGATTTATTACCTCCGGTATCTTTCTGCCCCTCTTTATGTATGGGCTCTCTGAAGTTAATTCATCCACCAATACACAAGGCTGGAACAGTCCGGTTGTATTAGGTTCCATGTGGATTTCAGCCGTTGTTTTCATCCTCTTTATCTATTTTGAACTGACAGTAAAATATCCATTAATAAATCTCAGAGTGTTTAAAGACAGGAACTTCGCCTTGTCTAACCTAATGATATTTATTTTCGGTATCGGTATGTTCGGGAGTACTTTCCTTATACCGCTTTACCTACAGAATAACTTAGGATATTCTGCGTTTCAGGCGGGAATGTTCTTTATTCCGGTCGGTATTATCCAGGGGTTCTGTTCTCCCACAGCGGGAGCCTTAGGACAAAAAATCAATCCTAAAATATTAATTGCAGCCGGTCTTATCCTGATGGCTGTCAGTTTCTATCTAAACTTTTTCCTGTCTTTCCTGACAGAGAAATGGTATATCATGATGAGCCTGTACCTACGGGGCATAGGGATGGGAATCCTGTTTACCCCTTTATTAACATTATCACTTGCCAACATCAAAAGCGATATGATGGCACAGGCATCCAGCATTACCAACATTATCCGGCAGATGGGAGGTAGCTTTGGAGTGGCAATTTTCAGCCATATCCTGACACAACGTACTGGTTACCATACCCAACGTTACAGTGAAGCATTAAACTACACCGGAGAAGTATATCAGCAAACCGTCGAAAACTTAAGCCTTTTTGCCCGGCAAACAGCAGGTGCAACAGCACAGACAGCCCAAACGCTTGCCGAGCAAATGATTGTCAAACGCCTTGACCTGGAAGCCTATATCGGAGGGATTAACGATGATTTCTTTATTGCATTCATCGTTACCCTGCTTTGCCTGTTACCTATTATATGGCTTCACCGGGTAAAACAAATAAAGAAAGTCAAATAAAAAACATCATATAAAATGTCAAAGCCTTTATACATTATAATATTATTCTTATGCCTGTCGTATCAGACTCCGGCACAAGTAAAAGACACCCTGACACTGGATGCCACTATCCAGCGGGTTATGACTACTTATCCCACAGTTAAGCAAGCAGAAGAAGCAGTAAAAAGTGCTGGCTACAATATAAAAATGGCACGGGCAGCCCTACTTCCCATTTTAAACGCATCCGCCTCTTATACACGTATCGAGCCGGTAGCAACGGTACATTTTGATGAGATGGACTTATCATTCAGCCCTAAAAATAATTATGACGCAGGTATCTCACTCCGCCAACTCATCTATGACTTTGGCAAGAACCGTCCCAAAATAGAAGCAGCCAAAGAAAAAGAAACACTCTCCCGACTGCAACAAACAGAACTATTCCAGTCTTTGGCATTAAATACCATACAATTATATTATATGAACTGCTTTACCCGACAAGCAATTTTAATCAAACATCAGGAACTAAAAGATTACGAAGAGATGCTGCGCCAAGCAGAAATCCGGGTTAAATCCGGTTCGGCAACTTCCTTCGATCTATTAAATACACAAGTCAGTCAAGCATCAATCCATACCCAATTGACGGAATTAAGCAGTAATCTACATACATTACAAACACAATTATCCGTCCTGGCCGATACCTTAATCACAGAGACTATGCCTTTAAACGAATACTTTGAAATAAAAAGCAATTTAACCTCCTTGGATAATTTACTTACTATAGCTTATACCTCACGTCCGGAGTTACAAATTGCAGACAAACAATTAGCCATCGCCAAACTGGAAGAAAGTGCCGCCCGCCGAGCTTATAACCCATCTCTCGATTTAGCCGCTTCCGCCGGAGCAAAAAACGGTTATCCGATACATATAGACCGGATGAAACTGAATTATGAAGCAGGCGTTACCCTTTCCATTCCTTTATATGAAGGAGGACGGCGCAAACAAAGCACATCCCTCGCCCACTCCGCCTACAATTCCGCTTTATACCAGAAAGATCTGGTTGAAAGACAAGTCCGCCAACAGGTTAGCGAGAACTATTATACGCTGCAATCCAACTATGAACAGATAAAACAGCTTACCGAACAAGTCGCCCTAGCAGAAAAAGCATACGCACAAGCCAAGGTAAATTACAAAGCAGGAAGCATCACAAACCTCGAACTACTAACCAGTTCGACAAATTTTTCAAGCAGTAAACTGCAACTGCTACAGTCACGCATCAATTACCTGGTAAATTATTACAAATTGCAAGTAAGCACAGGAATCCAAATCTGGTAAGATTTTATTTATCTTTTCATTATACACATGCCCTCTTGCTGCAAGATTACACTTTTTGCTATCATTTTTCAACTTTCAATCAAAAAAATGCTTGCATCTGAAAAATATTGTGTAATATTGCTGCCGTAAAAACAAACAGAAGAAAATTCTGCAAATGACTATTATTTGTGTTACATATTACACATGGGCATTGATGACCCCTTGGGGGGTTAATATTTGCAAATAAACAACTGTGGCGACCAGGTCCCACTTTGTGGCAATCATCGTATTGCATTCATTTCCTTATTCACAATCAGATTTATATAATAGTAAAATACGGACAACCGTCAATCAGGCGTGGCTTGTATTTTTATCCTTTACAATGCTCCATTGCTATTTGGCCTGTTGTCATCCTAAATAAATACGTACTGATGAAAGTATTGAAATTCGGTGGAACATCCGTAGGTTCCGTTAACAGCATCCTTAGTGTAAAAAAAATAGTAGAGGCTATTGAAGAGCCTGTAATCGTTATCGTATCCGCACTTGGCGGCATTACAGATAAATTACTTGCAACCTCCTCCATGGCGGCCAAAGGAGATGTCGGTTACGAAAGGGAATACTCCGAAATCATCACCCGCCACCTCGACGTTATACAAGGGGTTATACCGGATGAAAAACAACGGATTGAAGTCCAGAAACAAGTAATGAACTTACTGGATGAACTGGGCAATATATTTAAAGGAGTATACCTGATTAATGACCTTTCTGCAAAAACATCCGATACGATTGTCAGCTACGGCGAACGCATTTCTTCTTTAATCGTTTCCAATGTAATCAAAGATGCAAAGCTGTTCGATTCCCGTAAATTTATCAAAACTGTCCGCCAGTTTAACAAACATATTGTCGATTTCGAGCTGACCAACGAACTGATACAGGAAACTTTCAACCCGTTGCCTAAAGTATCACTGGTTCCCGGCTTTATTTCTTCCAGTGCCGAAAACGGTGAAGTTACGAACTTGGGAAGAGGTGGTTCCGATTATACGGCATCTATCCTGGCTACCGCCCTGGATGCTTCTGTTCTGGAAATATGGACGGATGTGGATGGCTTTATGACGGCAGACCCACGTGTAATCAGCTCGGCATACGTAATCGACCGGTTGACTTTCACGGAAGCAATGGAGTTATGTAACTTCGGAGCAAAAGTTATCTACCCTCCTACGATTTATCCGGTATATCATAAAAATATTCCTATCCGTATCCTGAATACCTTCAATCCGGAAGCCCCGGGGACTTATATCTCCAAGGAAAAGGTAAAAGAAGAAGGAAAAGCAATTATCAAAGGTATCTCTTCCATCAACGATACCTGCCTGATTACAGTGCAGGGATTGGGTATGGTTGGTGTTATCGGCGTCAACTACCGCATCTTTAAGACTTTGGCCAAAAGCGGTATCAGCGTATTTATGGTATCACAGGCAAGCTCCGAGAACAATACGACATTCGCCGTCCGTAATGCGGATGCAGAACTTGCTGTAGAAGTGCTTAACGAAGAGTTTGCCCTTGAACGTGCACAAGGGGAAATCAGCGACATGGTTGCGGAGAAAGATTTGGCTACCGTAGCTATCGTCGGCGAGAACATGAAACGTACTCCGGGTATTGCCGGCAAATTGTTCGGTACGCTGGGACGTGCCGGTATCAGTGTGATAGCCTGTGCACAGGGTGCTTCAGAAACCAATATTTCATTTGTTATCAAGCTGAAGTATCTGCGTAAAGCATTGAACTCCATCCACGATTCCTTTTTTCTGTCCGAATACAAGGTTCTGAACCTTTTTATCGCCGGAGTTGGAACGGTAGGCGGTAATTTACTGGAACAAATCCGTATCCAACAACCGAAATTGATGCAGAACGGATTGAAACTGAATGTCGTAGGTATCGCCAACAGCAAACATGCGCTCATTTGCCGCGAAGGGCTGAACATGGAAACCTGCATCGACGAGTTAAAGAAAAACGGTCAGGAAAGCACACCGGAACACCTGCGGGACGAAATTCTGAAAATGAATATATTCAACTCCGTATTCGTAGACTGTACGGCAAATGCAGAAGTAGCACACCTGTACGAAGAGTTATTAAGCAACAACGTCTCCGTAGTAGCTGCCAACAAACTGGCTGCCTCTTCCCCCTACGATAATTATATGAATCTGAAGGAGACAGCACGCCATCGTGGCATCAAGTTCCTGTTCGAAACGAATGTGGGAGCCGGTCTTCCTATTATTAACACAATGAACGACCTGCGGAACAGCGGCGACCATATCTCCAAGCTGGAAGCTGTTTTATCCGGTACATTGAACTTCATCTTTAACACGGTTAGCGCCGATATCCCCTTAAGCCGTGCCATACAAATGGCAAAGGAAGAAGGTTACTCGGAACCCGACCCCCGTATCGACCTGAGCGGCAAGGATGTTATCCGCAAACTGGTTATCCTGGCACGCGAAGCCGGATACAAGGTAGAGCAGAAAGATGTAAAATGCAACTTATTCATCCCCAGTGCCTATTTTGAAGGTTCCCTCGAAGATTTCTGGAAAAACATCCGGAACCTGGACGAAGAATTTGAAGCAAAAAGAAAACAACTGGAAGCCGAAAACAAGCGTCTCCGTTTCGTTGCCACCATGGATAACGGAACCTGCACCATCGATATCCAGGAAGTGGACAGCCACCACCCCTTTTACGAGTTGGAAGGCAGCAACAACATCATCATGATCTCCACCGAAAGATACCACGAATACCCCATGATTATAAAAGGATACGGCGCAGGAGCCGATGTTACGGCAGCCGGCGTATTCGCAGATATAATATCAATTGCAAACATCTGATCAGGTGACAGTTGACAGGTGACAGTTGACAGTTATTTTTCGGCTTTCAGCCGATTTGTACACCGAGCGCGAAGCTTAACTGTCAACTGTCACTTGTCAACTGTCAACTAAAACCATACCAAGCTTTATGAAAAAAAACGTTACGAGAGAGAAAGCGTATAAGTTTGCAATACGCATTGTGAACCTTTATAAGGTTTTATGTAAGCGTAAGGAATTTGTTTTATCAAAGCAACTCTTACGCAGTGGTACAGCTATCGGAGCTTTATTACAGGAAAGCGAGCAAGCACAATCCCGTGCCGATTTCATCAGTAAAGTAAACATAGCTTTAAAGGAGGCAAATGAAAGCGAATACTGGATTACGCTCCTAAAAGACACTCAGTTTCTTACTAATGCCGAATACGTCTCTATTGTTGACGATTGCAGGGAATTAATAAGATTAACAATAAGCATTATAAAAACAAGTAAAAACAATTCAATCCACAGCTGACAAACAGAGAACAATTGACAGCTTACAGTTATTTTTCGGCTTTCAGTCAATTTATACACCGAGCGCGAAGCCTAACTGTCACCTGTCAACTGTCAACTGTCAACTAATAAGTCAACTAACATGAAGACTCTTATCATTCTGGGAGACGGAATGGCCGACGAGCCGATAGAGGCTTTAGGAGGCAAGACCCCGCTGCAATATGCAGAGACTCCCTACATGGACAAACTGGCGAAGCTGGGAGTTACCGGACGGTTAAAAACGGTAGCCGACGGTTTTCATCCGGGAAGTGAAGTGGCCAATATGGCGGTTTTAGGATACGACCTGCCCACCGTATACGAAGGGCGCGGCGTTCTGGAAGCAGCCAGTATCGGTTACGAACTCAAACCGGGTGAAATGGCGATGCGCTGTAACCTGGTTTGCGTGGAAGGAGACATCCTGAAAAACCACTCCTCCGGGCATATCACAACCCGGGAGGCAGACCAACTTATCCAATTCCTGAACGAGAAACTCGGCTCCGACCGTGTGCACTTTTATACAGGCGTCTCCTACCGTCATCTTTTAGTCATAAAAGGCGGCGATAAACGTTTGGACTGTACGCCGCCCCACGATGTACCCCTGCATCCCTTCCGTCCGCTGATGGTGAAAGCCGAAGTAGCGGAAGCACAGGAGACAGCCGATTTATTAAACGGGCTTATCCTGAAATCCCAGGAAATACTGGCAAACCATCCGGTCAACCAAAAACGTATCGCTTCGGGAAAAGACCCGGCCAACAGCATATGGCCCTGGTCGCCAGGATACCGTCCGGCCATGCAGACAATGCAGGAGATGTACGGATTCAATGGCGGCTCGGTTATATCCGCTGTCGACTTAATCCGGGGTATCGGCGTCTATGCCGGCCTGAAAGTCATCACCGTAGAAGGAGCTACCGGACTTTATGACACCAACTACGAAGGCAAAGCGCAAGCAGCCCTCGAAGCCCTGAAAACAGACGATTTCGTTTACCTCCATATCGAAGCAAGCGATGAAGCCGGACACGAAGGCGACGTCGGACTCAAAATAAAGACAATCGAGAACCTGGACAAACGTGCCGTCGGCATTCTATACGAGGCTTTGCAGAAATGGGACGAACCGGTTGCCATTGCCGTATTGCCGGACCATCCTACCCCCTGCTCCATCCGTACACATACCAACATCCCTGTGCCTTTCCTGATTTATAAACCGGGACAGGAACCGGACAGCGTAACCCGCTTCGACGAGTTCTCCGTAGAAAACGGGAAGTACGGCATTTTAGAAAAAGACCAATTTATAAAAGAATTACTATCATGAAGTATTACAGTACCAACAAACAAGCCCCTGCCGCTTCACTGGAAGAAGCCGTTGTAAAGGGACTTGCCGGCGACAAGGGCTTATACATGCCCGAGCACATCGACAAACTGGATAAAGAAGCCATAGCCGGCTTAAAAAATAAATCATTCCACGAAATAGCCTGTACCGTTGCCCGGGCATTTTTCGGCAGCGATATAGAGCCGGATACATTGGATACCCTTGTCAAAGACACCTTGTCGTTCGACACGCCTGCCGTCCATGTAGCCGGCAATATCTACAGTCTGGAACTCTTCCACGGCCCCACCCTTGCTTTCAAGGATGTGGGGGCACGTTTCATGGCACGCCTGTTAGGATATTTCATCAAAAAAGAAGGGTTGAAGCAAGTCAATGTATTGGTGGCCACTTCCGGCGATACGGGCAGTGCGGTAGCCAACGGGTTCCTGGGTGTCCCGGGCATCCATGTCTATGTGCTGTACCCCAAAGGCAAAGTCAGCCCCATACAGGAATGCCAGTTCACTACATTAGGACAGAACATCACGGCACTCGAGATTGACGGGACGTTCGACGACTGCCAGGCGCTGGTTAAATCCGCATTTATGGATGCCGGGTTGAACAATCATATGAAACTGACATCCGCCAATTCCATCAATGTGGCACGTTTCCTTCCGCAGTCCTTCTACTATTTCAACGCATATGCCCAACTGGACAAAGCCGGAAAAGCCGATGAGTTGGTTGTATCCGTCCCCAGCGGGAACTTCGGGAACATCACTGCCGGATTATTCGCCCACCGGATGGGATTGCCTGTCAAACGGTTTATCGCAGCCAACAACCGGAACGATGTCTTCCTCGAATACCTCCGTTCCGGCGTTTACACCCCGCGTCCTTCCGTTCCGACCATTGCCAATGCTATGGACGTAGGCGATCCGAGCAACTTCGCACGTATCATGGATTTATTCGGTAAACAGGAAGACCCGCACACTGCAATCACTTCCCTGATAAAAGGATACCGGTACACGGATGAAGAAATTGCCGCCACAATGAAACAGGTTTACTGCAATACGGGATATATCCTGGACCCTCACGGAGCATGCGGTTACCAGGCTTTAACAGACAATAAACTCAGCGCCAGCGAAACCGGGGTATTTCTGGAAACAGCCCATCCCGCCAAGTTTAAAGGCACGGTCGATAAGATTCTGGATACAGACATCGAGATACCTGCCAAATTACAGGCATTTATGAAAGGAGAAAAACAAAGCATCGAGCTTAAGAAAGACTTTGCAGGTTTCAAAGCCTATTTGATGGAACAGTAATCGTTCCACCAACTTCTTCAAATAAACATAGAGCCATTTATGACCCGTTATCAGGTATAAATGGCTCTGTGTTTTATCCTAAACCCATCCAATAAATCAGGCAACAGGGAGATCAAATATCACTCCTCTGCTGCCTGAAATAGGGTCCTTATAAATCAAGAATTGTAATCCTCTTTTAGAACTCGGCAACTACCAGTACCGGAAAATGGTCGGAAGGAGTACGGCCATACAATGTATTGGTCAACACCCCGTACTTATCTATTGCGATATTGCCGGTTACCCAGACATAATCAATCCGTTCGTCTGTTTTTACCGTACTGTCATACCCATGATAGGTACACACCGGGCCGAAAGGAGGCTCTTTTGTAATCTTATAAGCATCTTTCAGGAAACCGCTTTTATCGAGTATTTGTATAGGCTCGTCCGTTGGGAATGCATTAAAATCCCCTGTCAGGAAAACAGGCATATCCCCAGCTATACTTTTGATACGCTTCATCATTAAATGGGAAGATTCCCGGCGGGCAACAACTCCTTCATGGTCGAAATGGACATTGAAAAAATAGAATTGCCTTCCACTTTTCACATCTTCAAATTTACCCCACGAACAAATACGGTTACAACAAGTTGCATCCCAGCCCAAACCCGGTTTATCCGGTGTTTCCGACAACCAGAAATTACCTTGCTCCAATACGTTAAAACGATCTGCCCGGTAAAATATGGCGGAATGTTCACCTGCATCCTTTCCATCATCCCTTCCTGCACCAATATATTTATAGATACCCAATTGCAGGATATCATTCAATTGGTGACTAAAGCCTTCCTGCGTACCAAACAAGTCATAATCCACAAAACGCAATAAGTCTTTGACCATTCCTTTTCGATGCGACCAGGAATCATCTCCATCCGAGGGAGTATCCATTCGTAAATTAAAAGTTCCGATTTTCAAAACTTCTTTGTTTTCCGCATGTGCTAATATGAATGCTGCAAAAAGCAGTGTAATCGCTAAAAATATTCTTTTCATACTTTCGTTTATTTCAGTTGTATAGATTCGTTACCAACCCGGATTTTGTTCCAATTTAGGATTCATGATTATATCCATTTCCGGAATCGGATATAAATAATGTTTATCATCCCATACACGGGGGATATTGTTCAGCCAAGTCAATTCACCTTTTGTATTTCCAGATAAACGCTGGGGATTCACTTTACCCGCTTTTGTTTCCGATACCACAATATACGTTACTCCAGATACAGGATTCTCCACATTTTCGTTCATTGTAAAACAAACATCCAGAATGCCATCTTCATTCAAATCCATTGGCTTATCCAGTTCCGGGACATAAAAACCATTCCACGGCATGGTCATCAAATCGCCTTTCTTCCAACGTAACAAATCACTGAAACGCAACCCCTCAAACACCAACTCTATGCCTCTTTCACGACGGATTTCAAGCAAGGACGGATCTGTTATTTCCTGAAAATAGTGCGTTTGCAAATAGGTATCCGCTTTTACCGGTTTTGTATCCAGGCCTCCTGTTATACCGGCTCTCTCGCGTAAAGCTCCAATTGTATTTTTCCAATCCTCATCAGTTAAAGAACCCAGTTCGGCTTTCGCTTCCGCATAGTTCAATAGCACTTCCGCATAACGAATTACAGGAATACAATTGTCATTATTCGCTCCACTATCATAAAATACATCATCCAGACTATATTTGATAGGTTGGTATCCGGTATAGGTATAAGAAAAAACAGGAGGAGCAGGAGTTTCAACTCCGCCGTCAATACGTTTGTAGTCTCCCATACGTATCGTCTGTTGCAAGCGTTTATCACGGTTCTTCACTTCATCCATAAAAACCATTGTCTCATACCCCTGTTTATCGGTGAAAGGAGTTCCATCTATATTCAGATACGTATTCACAAATGTCCGGATCAGGTTCAGGCGAGGCCCATAAGTCGCACTTGTCCAATACCAGTTCGCATCATTCAGGACACTCAGCGACTGATCGCATACGGCAGCCAACATCACTTCCGATGACACAGGCTTTTTACTGATAAACAAATCCCGATAAGACTTTTCCGTCCCGGTTGAAGTATACAACTTAAACCCGGAATGATTCATCACATTCTCTGCTGCATCCTTTGCTTCCGTCAACCAAGTGCTTGCTGTCTCAGTCAGTCCGTATTCCGTATGATATTTACGGAAAGTACCTTCAAACAAACATACTCTCGATTTAAAGGCTTGTGCCACATATTTTGTAATCAAGGAACTATTCGGGTCATTCGTTGTCGTGATATATTCACAGGCAAAATTCAAATCCGCCAATACAGAATCCATAACCAAAGTCCGTGCGTCTCTCCCTGCATATAAATCGGGATCATCGACTTCCATTGCTTTATTAATCCAAGGGACATCCCCAAACCGTTTTACTTTATCAAAATAAAACCAGGCACGGAAAAAACGTGCTAACCCCAGATAATTCATCCGGACACTTTCCGATACCTTCTTATCCGTACAATTCTGAATAAAATAATTCACGTTCCGGAGTTTCTCCCACTCCCATCCGTCACTTTGTTGCGGACCATACGCATCTTTCATAATAAAAGAAGGAACCAATGCCCGTGCCGCATAATCACACATATTATCCGCCTGATGTGCACTGGAAGGGCTGGGCAATATATCATAAAAGGAATTGGAATATAATTCCAAACCATTCTCAGTACTGAATACAGGATCCTTAGCTACCTCTGATACAGGAATTTCATCCAAGTTACAAGAGAACAGAGCTACGACACCTATTGTATATATTATCTTTTTCATAATGTATCTCTTTAATTAGAATGTAACTGATAAACCGAAGCTAATACTTTTCAATATGGGATAATTGTATCCGTTTCCGGAATTACCTTCCGTCAAATCCTTATCAGATCCTCTCACAGCCTCGACATCCAAATCCTTCGAATGTTTGTAGAAAGGAGACCAGCTCCAAAGATTTTCCCCGGAAATATACACCTTAGCATTCTGCATTCTGATTTTTGAGACGATGCTACGCGGCAACGTATAGCCAATCTGGAGATTCTTCATCCTGATATAAGCTATATTCTGTAAATAGCGTGTTTGTTTCAGATTCAATTCCGCATAAGGCTCTTCTGAGGCATAACCTCGTAAACGCGGGAAATAAGTATCCGGATTTTCTTCACTCCAGATATTTCCTAAATGAGATTTAGGCATATCGTTATAAGGCCGATTGTACATTCCCCAAAAATAAGAAGCCTCCGAGCCCGGCCACCAGTCCTGCTTACCTACACCCTGGAAAAAAGCAGAAACAAAGAAATTTCTCCAGTCGGCACTTAAATTAAAACTATAGATGAAACGGGGTTCACTATTACCAATAATTTTCTGGTCTCCGGGATTGTCTACCGTATTATTCCCATAATCGATCACACGGTCTCCATTCAAATCTTTAAACTTGATATCACCCGGTAACCATTGTCCAGCCGTAGCACCCGCATAAAAATAAGGCTGCTTCGCATGAGTATCTATATCTTCCTGCGAGGTGAAAAATCCTTCCGTCTCATATCCCCAGATTTCTCCGACTTTCATTCCTTCATAATAATAACCGTCACCTAATTTCTTTTCCGGATTATTATATTTATCTATTGTCGACTGATAATCAGCGAGAGTGAAACGTAACTCATAATTAAACGGTTTACCAGCCAACGGGAACTGGTCTCGCCAAGATACACTTAATTCAAACCCTTTTGTGGTAAGGTCGGCATAGTTTCCTTTTGGGACATCCGTTCCGAAAACAGCAGGAAGAGACATCCCTACCGTAAACATATCGGTAGTCTTTCTCTGATATATATCACCCGAGAAATGCAGACGATTTGACAAAAACGATAAATCCAATCCCAAATTCAATGTGGTCGATTTCTCCCAGGTCAGGCCTAGAGGGATTACAGCCGGCTGACTGGTATACTGCGGGCGTATTCCATTTAATATCCGTTCAGACTGTTGAATCTTAAACAGTTCCTGGAATGAATACGGGTCAATATTACCATTTCCCAAAGAACCGTAAGATGCACGTATCTTCAAATCGGAAAATACTTCTTCCGGAACTTTCCAGAAAGGTTCTTGTGAAACTCTCCAACCTGCAGAGACAGATGGGAAAAATGCATATTGGGAATCTGACGGGAATTTGGAAGAACCATCCAGGCGTCCGTTCACCTCCAATAAATAACGATTATCAAACACATAGTTCAAACGGAAAAAGCCTCCGGACAAACGCCATTTCGAATATCCCCCTCCCGTATTGATAGTCTGTCCAAGAGCCATATTCATATCCTTAGCATCGTCAAAAATCAAACCGTTCCTCAACACATTGACGTTCTTCATTTGGGACTGTTCATAATTATATCCCAGCATTGCTTTGAAATAATGTTTATCTTTAAAGGTATCCTCAAATTCCCCATAGATATTACTTGCCAGATAGGTAGTTGTCTTATTTGTATTCTGGATATCATTTTTAGAAGAGCCTACATATTCCACTACACCCGGACGACGGCTAAAAGGAACCGGTACCCGGATTCGGGTCTGGTCGTTATCAGTATTCTGGAAAGTAAAATCTCCTTTTATCCGCAATTTGTTTTTAAAGAAACTTGCAGTAGCACTTACTGTGTTCTTCAAAATTCGCTGGTCCGTATCTATACCGTTCTTTCCATACCACATGTCGCCTACTGTGTAAGCAGCCGAATGAGTTAATGTACCGTCCGGATTAAACATCGGAGACAAGATATGTCCTTCATCCGCTATATTGCGCCAGATACCTCCGCCTTCACCTACATTCAACGGATTATGGTAATTCATACTGGAATATTCCAGATTATCATCTACTTTCAACCAGTCGAATACCTGTATCGAGCCTTTTGCACGCAAATTGAATAACTTATAGTCATCCGTATTATAACGGAACAACCCGTCCTGCCCATAATAACGACCGGTTACATAGAAACTGCTCTTTCCACTACTTCCGGAAACGGAAATATTATGGTCCGTGGCAAATGTGGATTTTTTATACAATTCTTTATACCAATCCGTATTACCATAATATACATAATCTCCGTTCGGTCCGATTTCGACTTCCGGCAATCCGGGCGTTCCTGAGCGACGTCTCAGTTCCTCCAGATATTCCTGTGAAAACTTCAGCGTCTTATTTATATTCTGCGGAGTTTGTGAATAGTCATAATATGCACTCCACGCCTCATTGAAATATTTGGCATATGTATAGCCATCTGTTACTACATCCGGAACTTTTGTAGGTGATTTCACGGTGAAATTACCGGAATAAGTCACCGAAGTCTTGTCTTTTGACGGATTCTTTGTAGAAATTAGCACAACACCGAAGGCGCCTCTCGCACCATAAATTGCAGCAGAGGCAGCATCCTTTAAGACAGATACGCTTGCTATATCATTCGGATTTAACATACTGGGATCGCCTTCCACGCCATCTATCAAAACCAACGCACTACCTTTCTGCCCGATAGATGTGGTTCCACGAATATTATATTCGGCTGTACGGGTCGGCTTGCCATCCGTCATCGTAATATTCAGATTGGGAATTGTTCCTTGTAAAGCCTGGGTAACATTTGAAATGGAACGATTGTCAAACACCTCACTGGTCACCTGTTCTACCGCACCGGTAAGATTTACCTTTTTCTGTGTTCCATATCCAACCACAATTACCTCTTCCAGCTTTTGGGTATCCTCACGTATCGTTACAGTCAGATTTTTTTTACCTTGAACCGGGATATTCTGTGCCAGATAACCGATATAAGAGACTTGCAGTACATCATTATCCGATGCTTCGATAGAAAAACGACCCTCCAAATCAGTAATCGTACCGTTAGATGAGCCCTTTACCAAAACATTTGCCCCGATAACAGGTTCTCCTAAGGCATCCACAATCATACCTGTTACCTTATGTAACGATTTCTTAGCCTGCGCTACTATCCCGGGTCTAATAAATAATGCAATTTGCTTATTCGTAATTTCAAATTCGAGGTTGGTTGGCTTCAACATGGACTGTAAAGCCACATCAATAAGCTGGTCGGAAACTTTCAAACTAACCTTTTGTGCCAGGTCTGTCTTATTACTGTCGTAAAAGAATGTGTAACCACTTACTTGCTCTATCTTCCGGATAGCCTCTTTCAATGGTATGTTTGAAAATGAGATTGTTATTTTTTTATCTGTTGCCTCAGAAGCTAACAAACGGAAAGAAAAGCATATAAGAAAAAATATAACCAATAAACAATCCCTTCTTTTAGTAAATTGTTTTCTATTCTTCATATATTTGTATGAATTTAAAGTTAACTTCATAGTCTGCACAAACGGCCAAATTTGAACAGCAGACTGTGAATGATTCTATTTAAATTAGAGAGCTTGCTCCCTGGGAAGGCTTAAGTGTTTACTTAGGCCTTCTGTTATTATTATATAGTCCGTATTATTTCATAGGCATTACTTTTTTAGGGGTTTCACATATGTTATTTTCACATGGTCGTTCTCATCAAACGCGTATGAAATCGGATTGATACGCGACATGATACGGAGAATGACTTCCAATGATTCGTTTTTAACGGTAAATGTATATGCCAAGGTATCCGGAACAGCTGCATCCACATCTATTTTGACATTATACCATTTTTCCAGATAGCGGACGATATAACGGAGAGACTTTGCCTCAAAACGGATACTTTCGTTTGCCCAGAAAGATTCGAAAGAAACATCAGCCGGTCCCACATTCAAGGTTTTATCTTTCTTATTCAACTGAACGATTTCTCCCGGATGCAAATAAGTTTCCTGTCCTCCCGCAGCAACAGATACCGACCCCCGGAAGAGTGTTACTGAAATATTATCCTCTCCAGGATAAGAATTTACATCAAAACGCGTACCATGTACTTTCACCTTCATTTCCGAGGCATTAACAATAAAAGGATGCTGTTCGTCTTTCTTTATATCGAATAAGGCTTCCCCATTCAACGAAACCTCACGATTATCCGAAAAATTTGACGTATACTCTAATGTTGAACCTGTATTCAACCAAACCGTACTGCTATCCGGTAGCAATAATTTCGATTTTCCGGTTAATGCCGAATAAACCAAGCGGGTATTCGGATAACCATTAAAATGTCCGGTTCCATATAAGGCTGAAAAAGTAAGTGAGATTATCAACAAAACAGAAGCAACCGCCACCACCATACGGTATTTCCGTAAGGATACCACATTCCTGCAAGTTCCCTTACTATTCATTTTATTTTCCAACAGTTGCCAATAATAGGAAGTATCCGGCTCATAAGACAAAGCCTCTTCGCGAATATCATTCCATAAAGTCTCCAGTTCATAAAACAAAGCAGCATTTTCATTTAAAAGCAGCCATTTTTGAAAAAACTGCTTTTCCTCTTCACTTGTTTCCCCTTTCAAATGGGAGATAATTAATTGCCATGGTATATTCTTGTGCATAAAATAAATCTTCTTTTTACAGTAAGACACATCAAAGGAATAGAACCCTACTCCATTTTTTATGTTTTTTTGAAGATTATAAAAAAAGATTTACCACAAATAAGAATAAGCATCTCCCAAGTAAGCTCGTATTTGCTTTAAAGCTTTGGTTATCTGCGCCTCTACGGCTTTTACCGTTATATTTAGTTGATAGGCGATTTCTTTATTCGATAAGTTTTCCGTCCGGCTTTTATTAAATACTTCCCGGCATTTAGGGGATAAAGACAAAATTGCTTCCTGTATCAAACGCTGTAGCTCTTTTATCTCAAAAGTATCATCATTCTCAAACCGTTCCAATGAAGAAAAATCATTTAACGTAACAAAACGGTCATTATCTCTTAAATAGTTCAATGCCCTATTACGTACCGACTGAAATAGATAGGCTTTCAAAGTGATTTCTACTTGCAGGGTTTCCCGTTTTTCCCATATTCCCGCAAATATATCCAATACAATATCTTCTGCAACTCCAGGTTCCCTGATATATAAGCGAATAAAACGGCACAAACAGGGGAAATATAACTCAAACAAATGCTTGAAAGCCAAATGATCCCCTGCTTTTATTAAATTCAGAATAAATAAGTCATCTGTTATTTTATCCATCTATTCACTCCCTTGCTCTAACACATCACATGCAAACATATATAAAAAAATATGAATATACATGATGAACATCCATGTTTAATACTTTTCCGAGAGTCATAATATCTGGAAAACACCTGTTATTTATCTATTATCTGCCGGGTAGGCAATGCCCAACTGGCGGCGGACCTCATCGATAATTTCCAATGTTATCAGGGAATTTTCATGGCTATTAATAGCAGACTCGCGTTTACCGGCTAATACCAGGTCGATAAACTCTGCCACTTCGTAAAAGTATTCATCTTTATCCGTAACGGCACTGATATCTTGCGGTTCCGTTGACGGTCCTTTGCCTGAAGCGGCCACCGGACGAGGCGTAAAGGTCACTTTGCCGATGATATTAATACGGTCCAGTAAGATATTTCCATCCTCCCCCTGTATTTCCGTCGGTAATGAGGAATTGGCTATTTTAGAATAAAGCACTGTGGCATTCATCCCGTCATACTCAAAATTAACAGCACCCTGCCCATCTGCACCGGAAGAGAGCACCACACCGGATGCCTGTATCTTTTTCGGGCGGCCGAACAATACCACCATCGGATAGACCGTATATATACCTATATCCATCATCGCTCCGTTAGACAGCTCCGGTTTAAAGGCATTTAAAACAATGCCTTCCTTAAATTTATCATAACGGGAAGAATATTGGCAATAACATGAAAAATACCGCCGGATCGTACCTACCTGTGCTATATTTTCGCGGACAGACAGGAAGTTCGGGGTTAAAGTAGGCTTCATTGCCTCCATCAAGGTGACATTATATTTTTTAGATGCGGCAATCATTTCCCTGACTTCTTTTGCATTGGAAGCAAAAGGCTTCTCACATAATACATGCTTGCCGTGCTTCATACAAAGGATACTTTGTTCTGCATGCAGGAAATTGGGAGTAGCGATATAAACAGCATCAATCAAAGGGCTTTTTGCCATTTCTTCCAGGGAAGTGAAGGTATAGGGTATCTGATGTTTGGCTGCAAATGCATCTGCCGTTTCCTGTTTCCGTGAACATACGGCTACCAGCTCAAAACGTTTATCCTGCCGTGCCCCGGCAAGTACCCAGTCTGTAATAAAATTCGTTCCTATAACGCCGAAGCGTATTTTGTCCGGTTGTTTTTCCATTCGTAGCATATTATTTTAGTATCAATATTTCATTCTCGATAGACAGTTCTGGGACCTTATCCGTACTGCTTAAGGTCAGGCAATAAGGAACGGCATCTTCCAGATGGTTTGCTTTCAGGCGTGCCATATGGTCGGTCGGTTCCAGATAAGCCATCAAATCCTGCTTGTTTGTGTTCCACATATCGCGGGCCATCACAGCCGCATCGCTGCCTGTTTCATACAAACCGGTCTGCAATAAAGTTTCGACCAGCGCCCCACCGAAAAGGGTATCCTCGATATTCACTTTATCCTGCCAGCCTGAACATAATACAACCACGTCACGTTTATGCGCCAGGCAATAACCGGCTACTGCCTGCAAGTTGATAAAAGCCCCTGTTATTACCCGGTAGGCATCGCGTGCAATCGTAATGGCACGCGTTCCGTTGGTTGTTGTAAACACCACATCTTTCCCGTTCACTTTTTCAGGCGTATAATCCAGGGGAGAATTGCCGAAGTCCGCAAAATCACAACGTTTCACATTGCGTTCCGCACCAACCAGCCACCCCTTTTCCTTATAAGCCTGCGCTTCTTCTATGGTTGCTACCGGGCGGATACTGTGCACACCGTTACCGAAAGCAGCCGCCATTGTAGTCGTTGCCCGAAACACATCTACCACGACGACGACAGCCTCCGGATTATGATATACCGGATACAAAGCCGGCGAAAAACATACGTCTATTTTCATACTTTTTATCTTATATCTACTACAAAAATACAGGATTATTCCATTAAAACAGTCCAGAACAGACAACTTTGAATAACTCTTTGACGGATTAACGTAAATACTCAAACAGAATGTTATTATATCTGTATTTCCCATACGGGCAGGAACAATTTCCTTATTAGGTTGTTTTTTCTATACATTTTAAAAAAACGTTTTAAACTAAATCAACTAAATCGTATGAAAAGAATTTTATCTTTAATGGTGGTGTGTGCCTTCGTATTAGGCGGTATGACACAGGTTCAGGCTCAAAGTAGCAAGAGTGCTGAAAAAGCAGAAAAGAAACTGGAAAGAAAAGAAAAAAGAGAAGCACGGCTTGAAAAGGACTCAGTGATGGGTGAAGAGGCTTTCAACAATGCCATGCAGGCAATCACAAACAAATCATTCGTTTTGGAGGCCAACTCCGTACAACCGTTGAACGGACGTGTGTATTATGTCAATTCAAACACAAACTTCGTTTCACTGAACGACGGACAGGCGATGGTTCAGATTGCTTCCAACTCCCCTTATCCCGGTCCTAACGGATTAGGAGGTATCACCGTACAGGGCAGTGCTTCAAATATCCAGATCAAACAAGAGAATAACGGCAATGTTTACCTTTCCATGAACGTACAGGGTATCTTTATTTCCGCAACAGTCAATCTGGTATTGTTTAGCGCAACAAACAATGCAACGGTAACTGTCGATCCGAACTTCTCAGGCAACGATCTGACTATGACCGGAACATTGCTCCCTTATTCACAATCCAACGTATTTCAGGGTACAACCTATTAAGTAAACAATTAAACTAAAAAAGAGCCGGTTTTCCCAAAGGGGAGCCGGCTCTTTTAGATAGGTTAACAACATTAAATAGTCCCTCATTCCCTCTCAAAAATCATCTTCCTGAAATAATCCGTATTTTTTCACCAATACAGACAATTCCGGGTCGAGATTAGCCCTGAACTTGATTTTTTCATCCATTTCTGCTGCACTGAGCAATAATAATACCGCTTTCTTTTCTTCTCCCAAACGCACCTGCAAAATGGCTTGCAGATACTTAATTTCAGCAAGTTGAGGTAACGTCTCAAATATACGGAGAGCAGCTTTATCATATCCCAATGACATATATGCCAACGCCGTATTCCGGTCTGCATACGGACGCAATATTTCGAGTGCCTGTTCATATTTACGCTTTTTCAGATACTCCATCCCTCGGGCATAAGTAGTATCCGGCTCCGTAGTGTACAACGTATCCTGCCGCATACCTTTCCGCGAAAGACTGAAATGAAAATCTACCGAACGCACGAGCGGGTATAATTTATCATACATATATGCATATTCTTTTGGATAACGTATTCTGATTAAATACTCGCGGCGGTCCGGTTCGTTTTCTTTCCAGATAAGTTTCAGGACGGCTTCCTTGTTTCCCACAAAATTCCGGTCTGCTATTATCAGGCGAGTCAGTTTGTCCCAATCTTCCGGAATAGTCCGTATCTTGACAAGTTTCGGCAGATTTGGTATCTCATCTGCAGTTTCCAGTTGGATCATTTTACCGGAGGCATCGACCTCAACGCTGGTATTGATAGCCAAAGAATCATACAGCATAGCAAAATCACGTTCCAAAACAGAACGGATAGACTCTGCACGTTTCCGGGCTATTTCACCGTTGATTTTCCAGTTTCCTTCCGGAGAAGAAGTGGCAAATAAGGTCAGGCTGTCTATCCTGTAGACCGGATCTGTCATCAAGTCAAGACTCAAGTCATATATCTTCTTCAATCCTTCCCGGTTGGTTTCTATTTTACTATCCAGTTTGAACTTATTTTTAGGAAAGGTGAAATCGACACTCACATTGGCTTCCGCATCCCGCGTTACAATCTTTCGGACATACCGGGGAGATTCATCCACAAACTTCATCATCGAACTGACCAGATAAGTCAGCGTGTCCGAGAGCGGTAAAGGATATCTGGTACCGGTACTGCTTACCACATCACCTGTCAGATAGACTTTCATCCGGGATGAATTTTCATCGGCCTGAATATTTTCGGAGTACAGGAAATATACTTGTCCTGCAGCATAAATCACCGTATCGAGACGTGCTTCGGAATTAAAAGGAAAACGTACGATGTCCCGGAATTTCTCATCCCGCATCGCTTTACGTGCCTCATTACGTGCAATCTTCTGCGTATTATAAAACATCTTGACCAAACTGGCCGAATCCACCGAACTGATGCGGTCTATCCACTTTCCGATCTTTTCCTGCCGGGCGGCATACCTCATGGCAGGAGGATTTATATTATACAGCCGGCGCATAAAGCGGTATTGCGGATAAACAGCCCGAAAATGTTCATAACGTTTCGTATAGTAATTTATGGTAGATGCGGAGTCGAAAAGGCTGTATTTAAAATCACGTACTACTTTCACGCTGGGGATGTGCCGTTGAACAGAGTCCGGGATTTCACGCCGGAACGTGTATACAGGCAGGAAATTATAAAGGAAATTGAAACGCGAAGCATATTGCTTCCGGATACTTCCCGTATCCGGTAAAAGCGTATCCGGACGAATCTGTTTTTGATAATAATCATAAATATCCTTCTCCGAGAACTGTGAAAGAAGCATCCTGCGGGTAGGCACAGTGTCTGCTTTCCCGGCTATCCATGAAAGAGGAAGCATATCGGCTTCCGGACGGCGGAAATGATACATCGGGAAAAAGTTTTTTATTTTCCGATACCTTTTCGTGTACTTCTCTGCCAACTGGCTACGGTTCAGATAAGCTGAAGTGGTATCTTTGCCGGCTATCAGGGCTTTCAGCATTTTAATTCCCTGCCCGCTTTCCGCACGTGCCCCTTTTATACGGTAATGCATATATAATCCTGCACTCAGCCTTTCCATTTTTTCATTAAAAAAGATAAAACGCGGATAGTATATTTCCGGATTTACCCCACCGGGATACCTCTCCTGCCGGTACGGAGAATTAACAGAAGAATTCAGTGCCAGCTCATAGAAATATCTTTTACGGGCTATCAGCTCTTCCGCCTTTTGGTTCCCACGCGCAACCTTTGCTACATAATTACTCCATAACCTTGTCGAATCGCCGGGCATGGAAAGCTTTTGATATTCGATTTTATTATGGTAACGGGTACGGAGTTTATCGGTAAGACGATCCGCACGCATATTGAAAAAACGAAAACGTTCCGGCAAATATTTGTTCAGATAGCGTACCGTATCGTTCATACGCTCCCAGGCCTGGTTATATTGCCACTGCTGCCGGTCTATCATCCGGTAAGCATCGGATTGCATACGCTGTTTCAGCAACGTATCAAGCCGGATAGCTTTCTTATTAAAAAAATCGAAGCGTTGCAACAGCTGGTCCGGACGGCGCTTTTTGACATCAAGTATAGCCCAGCGACGCTCCAGTCCGCGCTGATACCATTTCAGTCGTTCCAGATAACGTTCGAAAGCATGATAGTTGACAAATGTATGGTAAAAATTAACCGAATCGGGGATAATGTTTTCCAGAAAACGGTCATAACGCCGATAGTCCCTTTCCTGTTGTTCACGAAATTTAGAACCGGTAAAGCGCAGCTCTCTCAATGAATCAGGCAGGTCACCTTTCAGCAGGACAGGCCGGATATTAACCATCCAGTTTTCTGCCTGCAATTCCTTGGGAACCGTTACTACAAACTCCACATTGATTTTTCCATCCCGTTCGGCTGTATTACGTACAGATCGTGATGAAATCACAATTTCATCCATCATGACAGTGCTGATATTCTCTTTATTGATACTGTCCCACTCGGCCGATACACCTACAGGTACGGAATCACCCGTGGCTGTGACAAATATAAAATCCGGGTTAACGGTACTGTGCACCAAAGTATCTTGCTTCACAACAGCAAGTGGGTTTACACGCTGTCCTGCAGGCAATGCCAGCGTTACTCTGGGTTGTTCTTTATACAGCCTTCCGAACGGAGAACAAGCAGTAACTATTGCCATAAAGAATAAGATGCAGATGCTCTTTGTACTTTTCATAAATCCATAGGTTAGCCTGAGTACAGACCTCAGAACAGATAAACCAAACTCAGTGCAAGCTTAGGTACCGGAAGATAATAGGTTCCTGATCCGACTTTGTCCCCACAATGCTCGCAGCGATACTTGGTATAAGGAGAAATCAACAAACCCAGACCTGCTTCTGCTTCCAGATTCCATCGTTTACCGAGCAACCAGGTACGTCCATAAGTCATTCCGGCACCATATCCCCAACCCTGATAACGATATTCACCGCTCCAAGCCATGTTGTACCGGGCCCCCATGGCATACATACTAATAAAATTACCGGCATAAGGTTGCCAAAGCCAGTATCGGGCACCCGGTTCGATCAACCAGTGTTTGATTTTCTTCGTATCACTAAAATTCCAGGGATTATACGAAATCCCCATATTTATGGTCCAGTGTTCGCTTAGGAGCATACTTCCTTCCACGTTGAATGTGGTAGTGGCCAATTTCAACGTATTGGTTTGCACCGAATAAAACTGGGCATGCAGGTGAGTCGTAAGACTACCTGCAAACAATAGGATAAAAGATAATAAACAATATCGTATGAATCGTCTCATTGATGTTTCAATATAAGGAGTTTATATTAGTTGGCTGTTAGTCAGTTTTCCGCACCATTCACCATAGGCTTTCCGATAGCAGTAGGCAATAGGCGGAGCGCTAATCTGTATGTATGTGTCCGAAACCAATGTATTATAGAAATCCGAGAGTTTTAACAGATATGACTCAGGGACATGTACACAAGGCATATACTCTCCATGATCTTCTAAGGCCTCTTTAGTGGCTTCCAATACCGGGTATATGATACTCAGGTAATAAGCGGAATATCCAAAGGCCCAAAACGTATCATTCATATAAAACAAGTAAATGTGATACAGGTTTTTACGCTCTTTATCCATTACTAATTCCGGAATCTCCATATTTCTTTTTTATTACTGATTAATAATCACTTACGCATCTCACATTACTCAAGGTCGTTTTTGGTTGCCAGAAACAACGGGGAACACCTTGCTTGAAATCGAAAAACCAGGCATTATCGGCACCTTTCTCTGTGGAAGCCCAGTAGCTTTTTGTCGATGCATCTTCCATTTTCGCTTGCGGATAGATAATGCCGATCGGTTCACGAAACAACCACATCAGTTGCAGTTCGCGTTGGGTGGGAACACGCCATTTACGTCCGGTACCATGCGCAGTTTTACCATAGTTGCGGCATCCTGTATCTGCTGTTCCTGTGAAATCGGCACTCAGATTTCCATTACCTCCGGTTACACCCGCAGCCTGAATCCAACTGACATTAGCCACGTCTGTGGGAGCTACGATGAAACGCATCGGAATTCTGTCATTGACATTCAGATTCCCGCCATTTCCCCCAGAAACCTGATGACGGATGGTTGTCCCGTTTCTCATCATTTTAAATCCCAGGTCCCATTGAGCAGATTTTGCTAATCCTTCCGAGTAAATAATGGCGAAATTTACGCCATTAACCGACTCTTTTTGGATATATTGCCCAAAAGCATCCAATGGCAAACCAATCAATATCCAAACGACCGACAGGGTGATATAGTATTTGAAACTCATAATCTTCACTTTTTAAAGAATTATATTCTATTTGTTGGCGGTAACTTTATCCGGATTCCGGCAACCTCGTACGTAATGACGATTACTATCCTCATTGACAGGAGCGGTTTTCACTTCTCCTTCATTTGTGATTACAAAGGCTTGAGGAACATCTTTAAGGGCCGTAGAAGACCAATAGCTGGGACTTTGCTGGCTTACCATACTTGAGGAAGCAACCCACGTGCCTATCAACTCTCCTATGGAAGGAAGATACCATGTAAAGTCATGTTGGCCTGCATTGCCCAGACCATTCAGTCCCATATAACATGCCAAAGCCGCCGGATAGTGTATATATGTGATAGTAGTTCCTTGTAGTGTTCGGGTATTAGCGTAACCGTCTGTCAAAGAAGTTGCTCCTAAATTACTGAATGAACTTCCTGCATACCATCTCAAGTCATACCTCCCTAAATCCTCTATTCCCGATCCTTGCCATGGAAAAGGACTATCTGCAAAATAGGTTTCTATTCTTTGGGAGTATTCCCATTTTACGGCAGTTGGATCAGTTGTTGACTGTAAAGGGGTATTACTTGAACTACTATATGCCACAAGCTTTCCGGAAAATTTACCGGGAATAAGCCTTATCACATTGCTATCATCCTCTATCCTGCCCTTCAAAGTTATATTGTAAGTCTGGTTATAATTGGGGTAAATACTGAAATCAGTAGTGAGATTCTTCCCCAGAAAAATCTGATATAGAACAAAATCTTTTACAACAGGCAGTGCAGTAGTTCCCCCCGGCGACATCTCCCTGCCCATAATTTGAAGGTAAGTACCACCCAATGGCGAAAAGTTACGACGGGTAAGCAGAGTGGATGTAGTCACTGTCTTCTGAAGATTAACAGGTATATATAAAGACTTTCCACCAATAGGAAGAGCATCCCCCATGGTCGGAGTAGTAAGTACTTTGCTCCAATAAGAGGAAGACAGTTTTTTTTCATCCAAAGCAGGAAAAACCGCCGTCCTTCCTAATGTATTAAAGTAACTTTTATTGGGGATGTTCATCAATGATACATCCCAGTTTTCAAATTTGCTAAAATCCGCATTATCTGTTTGTATGTTAAAAGTAACCTTTGCCACCGTACGTTGTAAAACAATAGCTATCTGTTTGCCCGAAGCCGCAATGACTGCATCAACCAAACCGCACATGACCATTGTTTTTTTATTAATCCCACTCACACTTAATTCACGCAATGGAAAACTCTGATTTCCATTCAATCCGAAATTCAGATTTTGCAAATCCGAATAAGTAGAACTGTTTTCTTGCAAAGAATTAAAATCCCCCGGACTAACATTCGCTATAACTACGAATCTGTGCTTGACGGCTGTTCCACCGGAGCCTGTGGTTGTTAGCTTAAGCTCCACATCTTTTGTATCAATTACTCCATTCGGACAAGGATATGTTTTCTTACCATACAGAGTGGAAGTAGCAGTCGTCCCCGCAAACTGCAATAAGGTATAATTATAGATGGCATTTTCTTCATCAATAGCTGTACCGACTCTCGTAACCGGTGTCTCCACCAATTCTATATCCATACCTGGAGTCGAAACGGACAAAACCGAATTTCCTCCTCCGGCACGTGTTTCTCCCGTAAATGGAGTGCTATAAGCCTCCGTACTCAAACTCAGTTTTACAGGAACAGTCTTTCCCGGAAGAAGTGTTGGAGATGAAGACATCATATTGTCATCTGTACACCCTCCGGATATCAGACAAAATATACATATTAAGGATATTAATATTCTAATCATAGGAATATGGTTCGTTTATATATTAATTAAATATCATTGTTTATGGTATTTCCCGAATACAACGCACAGCTAATTTCATTTTTTTGTCTTGTGGAGATATCATCGGACCCCTACGTTGAAAATTAGTTCTACTTTCGTCATAATAGTACATGGCCCACGCCTGATTCTCGTTTACTTCAGTACCCGTCCAATATAATTTATATTGATTTTTATCAGCAGAAAAGTTCAATTTCGACAGCGAAGTGTTATTGCCCGCATTATAAACTAAATATACAAATAAGGCTCTGAGCTCAGAGGCCCTCGGAAGTCTCCAATTATGAAAGCCTCCTCCATTATATTTTCTGCAGATTTCTTTTGCGACCAAATCTCCATTATCATCCTCCCACGGTACCGGTTCAATGGAAATATCTTCCGTAGTCATCTGAAATATCGGATAGACTTTTTCCATGGAAGCTACATTCTGATCGTCAGCTATGATTATTCCTCCCGCAGGAGGTGGAGATATTACTGGATTGGCAGGTACATATGCACCATTGGCACCATAGTTCACAGTAGTAAGATAACTTTCAAACAGATGGTTTCCGATAGTTGATGCCGTGTACATTTGAGGAAACTTAACATTATTATCCGCTGACGTCCACAGTGGTGGTCGACCACTACCATCATAGCTTTGATAGTCTATTTTTACATAATTTGCAGGAACAGATTGGTTTCCGCCAAAATTTTCATTTATATCTGCTGATGTCCAATCTAAAAGACGTAGGTTCATAGACGAATTATTGTACTCAAGGTTATAAGTATTTTTATAGCCTTGTCTGAAACCATATGTGTTTCCGTCTTTGTTCAGATGTTCTTTCTTAATGGGAAACAATTCTTTATTTCCGTTAATCATCATTGTAATGACTATATCTTCATCTTTGACTCCTGCATCCATAAACACTGGAACCAGAAATTCGTATGTTATAGGAGAACCCACAGACAGTGCTTGCGGACTTCTTACTTCTCCTATCGGACCGGTACTACTTCCCTCCATTGCCAATCCGGTTTCGGGACTGATATTTCCTTTATTTTTAATCCATTCTCCCGATAAATTATCTATAGCTACACTGGTCAGATTAAATGTGCCCTTCGCTATATATTTCGTCACGTTAATAACTATCCAGGAATAGGCATGCTGAAACTGTAAGGGGATCGTTGCTTTATCTTCTCCGGATGACGAGGAGATTATATATGAGGTATTGGTATTATAGAGTATTTCTGTTTGTTTAGGATTAGTAGTTCCGGAAAAATCAAACGGAATTCCATTAGTAAAAGCTCCGGTTCCGCTGATGGCCGGATAATAAGCGATTACCTTTAACGGTTTTCCTTCAGGCCCTTGGGGAGTTACAAGCTGATTATCAGTATTTTTTTTAAAACTCCAGTTCCACTCCCCGCCCGGTATCTGCGGGGGATTACTCATTGTGGCTGTCAAATCACCAGATCCTTCAAAAACTTCACTATGCAAGCTATTATTTTTCGTAATGGACATGCCAAATGTATAAGAATTCCCGGTAAATCCATTGATGGATTCAACGCTCCTCGTTTCAGTAACGGTTGGATTTGTCGTGGACGCGTTGAAACTCAGGAATACATTTCTTGTTTGAGCTCCGGTTTCAATCCCGTCACTTTTTTCGCATGCCCCTGTCAATAATAAAAAGCACGATACAATGATGATTGCTCCGGATAAGCGATGTTTCTTTTGAATATCCATATTTATCATATAATATTGTTTCATTTACTGTACTTGCCGTACACATCTGATTTTAAGTAATTCCGTCTTCGCATGGTTTGCCGCATTGCGAGGATTGCCGGCTTCAAAATTCATACCCCAAGCCTGTTCGGAATGTTTTCTATCTAAATCCGAATTACTTACCAGGTATTCCGACCCACTCCAATAAGTACCACTGAATGGCGAGAACCCTCTCATCGATTCCAGACTTTGCCTGTTTAAATAGATTAATGCCAGTTCCGAAAGTCGCGGAAGTCTCCAGTCGTTATACCCTTCCCCCTGATAGTTACGGCAAATATCAAAAGCCGTAAGAGTGTTATTCGTTTTCCATGCAATTTTTTCATTACCTTGCACATCAACTATATCATCGCCGGATACCATCAGGTTGGGATATGCTCCCTCCAGATTAAAAGCAGCCTCCACTGTGGCATATAGTTGCCCGTTTTGAATGCCAACCGGATATTGTACAGCGTAAAAGCTATTTGCTTCGCCATAAAATTCGTTGTAATCAAATCTCATATTCTGATTATTTCCCCAAGCATATTTTTTCTGTGGAACATTGAGCTTGGTAGTAGCATCCCATAGCAAAATCTCACCATTCAATCTTCCATATGATATGCGGTAGCCGGTTATTGAAGGTATGGGAACCGGATTGGATGATGTCCATGCTACAAGATTGGCAGAGAAACTAATATCTTTCGGCACACTCTTATATGCCAACTCTGCTGTGGGATAACCTTCGTCCGTTACCTTGGTCACACTGAACTGATAGATATGGTTACGTAGGATATCCATTTTTTCACCGGAATTATCGTTGGTAAAGTCCACACGATAGTAAGATAGCTGAGAAGAGTTATTGTAATAACCTCCTACAATAATAGCTAAACGGTTAGCATGCCGGGCATCATATACGCTCCCCCACTGCAAATCAGCTTCGGGCAGGTAGATTTGTCCCAAGCAGTAAGTACCGTTCGTTATATAGGAAGTACCGCTATAAGTTTTCGTACTCGTTGCTCCACCGGACTCAGAAGGACGGTCTATCACGATTTTATTTGAAGAAACACCGCCGGAAGTGACAGTATTCCAATGGTAGTTCTCCACTGCCGGCATATATGTGTATCTCTGTCCAGCCCGCCATACTTGTACTTCAGTCATGGTAAAAGGAACCTTGCCTTTCGTCCATGATATAATAGTACCATCCGAGTCTGTATTCTTAGTACCGATGCCGATATCCACACGGGCTACGGCACGAATTAGCTCTGTGCTGCTGTTATACGCAGTGCCATCCTTCACCTGAACGGAGGCTCCTCCATTAACCACTCCGAACATAGGGTACAGATGGGTTTCATCAAAAACAAGGGGATCGGGCGTTGCCTCACTCAGGCAAGTTCGCTGCACATCTTCATAGCTATTGCCATACAAACCATAAAGAAATCCATAGTCAGGGAGGTTTGCGAGAATAACAAGTTTGTAGTTATCATTTGCGTCCATACTTTGCAACAAGTTGGCGGTATATGATCCACTGGCGTTCCTGTGTCCCTCCGCCACATAACGCAGGGTACCGTAAGAGTCATTATTAGCATTAAACTGAAGAATATAAATGGAAGAAATTTGCGAATCTGTATCCGCACTGCTTCCTGAAGCGTTGCCCGCGTCGGAAGTCGATACAGAGAGCTTGACCAGGACAGGCCCCTCCCGTAGCGCGTTGTACTGGTCATCGTTCTGACAAGCTCCCAGTAAGAAAATTAGCCCAACGACTTTTACCAAGTCATTCAACTTCGATATATAATTCTTCTCTATCTTCATATTATTTCTTTTAATTTCTCCGGTTCCGGAGGAATCAATTGTATTCTTTCCAGACATAAGTTTCTCCCCACCCTGTGATTGCAATCTCTACATTGGCAGAACCTTCAAAATCCAATAAGAGATTCAGGGTTTTGCCAACCACAGGAACAATCGGGTTTCCCCCGCCATCGGTCTTTAAACTCTTAAGCAGGGAATTATTATGATAGATATCTATCGTCAGTCCGTTTCCGTCCGGCACAGGAAAAAGCAAGAACGCAGGAACCACATAATCTTTGTTGTCCGCCCGGTTCATTACCGGGGAATACGAGGCAAGTTCGCCTCCGTAATGTCCGTTGAAGTCTATCCTGCTGTATGTTTCATAGATAACAAGCGAATAATCCCCATCCTCTGTACCGGTGAGTTTTTGCAATCCTCGTAATGTTATATTCATTGACGCCGTCATGCGGGAAATAGCCATAGATTGCCCTTCCGTTTGATTAGACGTTGTATTATTTTCTATTTTAAGCTCTCCGTAAAATAAATCAGTCGGAGAGGTGAATATGCTCTTCTCCGCCCGTGTAGGTACAGAGGGTTTCAGTGAGATGAAACCATCGGAGCATGAATCGCCCTTTTTCAGAGGGCTGACAAGCATTGTACCGTCTTGCGTATTGCACCAGGCCACGCAATGGAGGTTAGGAATGCCTGGATAATTTAAGATGACAGATTCCGAATTATCCACTGGGAGTATATCCAGCAAAAAATCTTTATCATCGAATACATAGAGGCTCATATCTTTTATTGTTTCTTGTGGCACGTCGGCAGGCAAACTGACCTTCAGGGGGATACCCTTGAAACAATCATCGGTATTTTCGGCTATGCACCCCGACAACAGCAGTAGTGTGAACATAAAGGATAATATCCCCGGCGCGAACCGGAATTTATAGGCACCTGTCATAATGGATATTCTTTCTTATTTTATTTCTTTGTAGTTTAAAATATCTGCCACGGACACTGCCGTGGCAGATACTTATTAATAAGTATGCATGCCCTGCTGGAGGGACATATCAATCATAATACCAATTCAGGAGTTATTTCCATTCTTTAGAGATATCCGGTACAAGTGTCCAGGTTGCCGGAGTAACAGTAACTTCCACAGAACTGTTCACAGTCGGCTTGGTCGGATCAGTAGTACCACCACCACCGCTACCACCATCATTGGTAGGTTTAAAGTTACCATTCAAAGCCAAAGATACGGTATAGACATTACCTGGTTGAAGTTCATCCTTGTCTCCCCCTCCAAAATAAGTTGTGAAATACAAGGTTTGAATTTCTTCAGCAACATGAGGAGTAACAGAATCATCTTTTTTCACTTTTCTCCATTGCACTTCAACAACAAGTGCAGTCGGGTGATTGGCTATATTTCCGACACCGGTATTTGCAAATGTGTACCAATGTCCGATATTCGAAATTGCATTTGCTGTAGGTTTGAACACAGCAGGAGCAGCCTCTATTGTATATTCATTATTATTTTTGAACTGATTGGGTACCGTTCCAGTCCATGGATCATTCCATGCAACACCCCCTGTATATTGTTTATCTCCTTGTACGATATAATTAGTGCCGCCATCAGTAACAGGCAGGAAATGTGTCGCTCTCTGTACATTCATCAGATATACGCGTGTGATGGTAAAATTAGCAGTAGCATCCCCGGCAAACGCGGCTAATTGGACATATTTATTATCTGTTACATCTTTACCATTAAATGTAATCTGCTTTAGTTGTATTCTGGCTGATAAATAGTTCAATGGTACAGTTACTGTAGCCTTCATACTTTTATCCGCTTGTTCTACGAATGTACTTAACGTACCGACTCCTGACATATAAAGATTATCATCCTTCTGAGTTACGGCATCTGTAGGATTATCGCCAGTAAGTATATTTGCCAACACAGCCTTGAGTGCATCCTTACTTGCAACAGTAGTAAACATGTCCTCTTTGGCATTGGCTATAACTGCCACGTCACGGGCATCCGTCGTGGTCGATACTTCATTAGGACCTGCGCCCGGAGAAGCAAAAAACTGCTTCGTAATAACGGTTCCTGTATTGTTAAAAATAAACACCATAAGGTTATTTATGGTTCCGTTACTTGCTGCAAGCTCGTCATTAGTGGGTAACCCTGCAGCCTTACTGGCCACCTGATCGCCGTTTCCTGCTAATTTTAGAATAACTTTCGCTTCCGGGGCATCACTTCCCGCACCTGGGATTCCATCGTCGTTCTTTGAACAACTTGCCAATGCCGCTATCGCGCACATCGACAATAATAAACTTCTTACTTTCATTCGTAGATATTTAATTAATAAATAAGATAATAGTCCCCTATAATGAATCTAAATACAATTTCCTGTATAGCTCTATTACGAATAGAGAGCGAAGTAATTTATGGCTTGCATAAGTGTCTGATTATCATGGCATACTGATTATACAGAAGAAAAACGTATACTTTATACGAATTACATTTAAATACACTTGTAAAATTAATACCCATAACACTTTGTAAATAAGTAAATTATGATATCAGACACTGAAACAATGCTGAAATAATACTGAAACAGGAAATACAAATACATTGAATATAGGGGCTTATGAGAGATGAAATTTTACTTAACAAGCTATTTTACATAGAAGAGCATCGTTCGTGTAGGAACTACTTAAATCAAGTGGAATCCGGTTTTAAATATATTGAGTTAGAGCAAGAGATATTTATCCGGAAGGAATGTGCATGCTGGAATTATTTACTGATATTTCTCGATGGGAAATTTATCATCAGTCAGGATCAGTTCAAAAAACGTATGTTTAGTGCCGGAACAATGGTGTTGCTACCTAAAATGTCTACATTCAGCGGTTGGGGAAGTAGCGATTCCAAACTAGTTGCATTGTCATTTGATACTCCTCCGGGTAGTTGCGACATGTTTGTATTACAGTCGTTAGCAGGTATTTGCGAAACGATAAAGTATGATTTCCAAGCCACAGAGATTCGCTATCCACTTGCACCTTATCTGGAAGTACTTACGTATTGCTTAAAGAATGGAATGAGTTGCGGACATTTGCATGAATTAATGGAAAAAGAACTGTTCTTTCTAATACGTGGATTTTATACAAAGGAGGAAATTGCCGGACTGTTTTACCCCATCATAGGACAGGATTTCTGTTTTAAGAAAATGATTATGGAAAACTACCAGAAGGCAGACAGTATTGAGACACTCATTTCCATTTCCAATATGGGAAGGAGCAGTTTTTTTACTAAATTCAAAAATGTATTCGGAATGACAGCCAAACGCTGGATTGTGAAACAAAGGAATCGCCAAATATTGGATGAAGCAATGTATCCCGGCGCAACGGTGAAAGAATTAATGGCAAAATTTATGTTCGACTCGCAAGCGCATTTTACACACTATTGCAAACAACATTTCGGCTGTACACCTAAACAATTGATAGAACATTATGATATTGAAAATCAATAAATATATATTTTTTAATCAAATGGACTAATTATAAAACTTGTTGGACTTTTATATATATTGGCGTACGGAAAAACACTCTATCTTTGCAAAGTGAAATTAGATTTGTATAATCTTAACCAGGTAGTGTGTCTCTATTCGTAATAGATACGAATGTTCACGAATGTAATGATTATTATCCAATGTAAGAAACATTGAATATCAATTTAACATTTAAATAAGATTGTTCATCATCCTGTTGACTTGTTTGAGGTGGTTTATATCGAGCTCTTTTAGATATATATGCGTCATATTTTCTGTCGTATGCCCCAACCCTGCACTGATCGTTGAAATCGGTACACCATTGTCACGGGCCAGAGTTGCCCAGGTGTGGCGCGCCACATAAGTGGTTAATGGGACACAAAGCCCCAAATCGCCGGCAATCTTCCTCAATGCACGATTAATGCGGGAGAGAGATGACCGGTATTGCCTGTATTCGGAAATTTGTTCTTTACCCGCCCCCTCAGGATTGATAATAGGGAAAATATAAGACTCTTTATTATCCGTTTTCCTGTTAGTTCCGTAGCGGTTGAATAGCTCCTGTATCTGAGGGGTAATTCCAATATGAATCAGTTGCTTCGACTTATGCCGCGAGTAACTGATTATCTCACCACAAATATGTTTCTGTTTCAGGAAAGCAATATCAACAAAAGACATCCCCTGTGTATAAAAGCTAAATAAAAAAAGATCCCGTGCAAATCGCAAAACAGAATCTTCCGGAAAATAAAGATGTAACAAACGGGACATGTCTTCGCGGCTCAAAGCACGCTTGATGGTACGGCACGGTTTGGTATGTATATCATTGAACGGATACCCGCCACGCGAAACCAATCCCTCTTTTACCGCAAGATTATAGCAGGTACGGAAATTGCGTATATAAAAATTCACGGTATTTTCTCCTACCCCTTTGTGCTTTAAAAAGTCTATATAGCGGGCTACGAATAGCGAATCAACCTGAGACATCCGTATATCCTTATTCCCCATATATCCGGATAACGACTGCCTGGTACTGCGATAGGCAGCTGCAATGCCCTCTTTCCCCATCTCTTTTTTCCATACTATCTGTGTATCGATATATTTGAGCAGAAAAAAACATTTTACAGGTTTCCGGTATGTACCCAATGTAATGTCATATACACTGTATTCCTCACCGGACTTTTCAAGCTCACGAATACGTTCACTGAGCAACCGGTACATTTTGCGAATATCACGGTTTATTTTCACATTCACTCTCCGGTCGGTATTAACCTTCCCTTTTTCAGAATCGAACTCTTCTTTCGTCACATGAACCCCTGTATACAGGATTTTCTTATGCCTGTTATGAATGACCTGGAAAACCAACGGATAGGTCCCATCATTCAACTTCCGGCTCAAGTTCAACATTAATTTTATTGATGCCATAGAAATTTAAATTAATATATGAATAATTTAATATGCAACCGAATCCCGAAGCAAAGCTCCCGGTCCGATGTCGCAAACTACAACAATTCAGAAAATGAAAAGTTATGGCAAAAACAACAAGTTACTGATATTAGATGAAGACATAGTACGTATTTTATACTCATGTGAATGCAATATTGAATAGGTGATATGTAAAAATACTAAGTGATAACCCTATTTGAATGTAAAAAGCACACAGAAATGATTTCTTAAAAACATTTCCGTCCTTCTGCGTAAGCAATTCAGACAGTATAGGCGTTGGGCAAAAATACCGTATATTTTTAATAATACGGCCGTTTTATTCATCTTTTATGAAAGTTTTTATTGAAGTGGACAACCCTTCTATATCTAAAAAAGCCGGTTCCCAAATGAAAACCGGCTTTTTCTATTTCACACCTTTACCTGTTAGCGGAGAGGTATATATTGCACAAATGCTTCCATTGCTTCGTATGAAGCCAGCCCCAACTTATGATACAGGTCTGCCGTAGCACGGTTGCGGTCTTCCGCACGCTGCCAGAACAGACGTTCGTCGTCTCCAAGGAACGGAGCGCTTTCTGCCTGCGACTGGTGTTTCAGGATTGCATTCCGTTTGTGGCGTAATTCTTCAGGAGAGATAGGAACAGCCATTTCAACATGGTCCATTTCCCATTCTGCCCATGCACCACGGTACATCCATACGCGGCAATTCAACATCCATTCATCGTCTTTTACTTCGTCGATTGCTGCAAGTACGGCATCCAAACAAACCTTATGGGTTCCATGCGGGTCTGCCAGGTCACCGGCTACAAATATCTGATCCGGTTTTATTTCCAGCAATAAGTTCTTCACTATATTCTTATCCGCTTCACCCAAATCATTTTTCTTTACCATACCGGTTTCATAGAACGGTAAATCCAGAAAATGCACATGGTCGTCTTTCACGCCTGAATAGCGGCATCCGTGACGGGCCTCTTCGCGGCGAATCGTACCTTTCATGAAAAGCACATCCTTGCGTTCCGGGCCACCGTCTTCTACCTTTTCATAACGCAGGTATTTAATAATTTCTTCCGCTTTATCCTTAATCGGAGAACCTCCGGCAGCATACTTGTCGCTAACGTCACTCAGGTATTCGCAATAACGGATTACTTCTTCATCGCCTACGGCAATATTTCCGGATGTCTGGTAAGCAACATGTACGTCATGGTGCTGGTCACACAAACGGCGCAGGGTCCCACCCATTGAAATCACATCATCATCAGGATGCGGACTGAATACGATTACTTTCTTCGGATACGGAGTAGCACGTTCCGGACGGTTGGAGTCGTCCGCATTCGGTTTACCGCCCGGCCATCCGGTAATCGTATGCTGGATATCGTTGAATATCTTGATATTTACATTGTAAGCAGAACCAAACAATGCAAGTAGTTCACCCAAACCGTTTTCACTGTAATCCCGGTTGGTAAGTTTCAGGATCGGTTTTCCCGTCAATTGGCACAGCCATACGATAGCACGGCGAATCAGTTTATTATCCCAATCGCAGTTGGTAACCAACCAGGGATGGCTGATACGTGTCAGGTCGTAGGCGGCAGACAAATCCAGAACGACCTTTGCATTCGAATGAACTTGCAGGAAAGAAGAAGGAATAGCATCCGTTTCCGGACCTTCCACCGTCTTTGCAATAATCGGCGCTTTATCTTCACCCCAAGCCATCAAGACGGCATTCCGGGCTTTCATCATGGTAGAAATCCCCATGGTAATTACACCGGCCGGAACATTATCCACTGAAGTAAAAGTACGAGCCGCTTCTTTTCTGGCTCCACCTTCCAACAGCACCAGGCGGGTACGCGAACCGGAAGTCGAACCGGCTGCATTGAACATGATATTGCTTGACGGACCAACTCCCAGCAAAATGTAGTCGAGACCACCTACCAACTGTATTTGCTCTTCGTAGGTACGGCAAAAATCAAGAATCGCATCTTTCGGCATGGCACCGTCCGGAGCATAAATATTTTCCGGAGCAATATCGATATGGTTGAATAATGCCTCTCTCAAATGGGACACATTACCTGCGCTTGCCGAAGAAAGCGGATAGAATTCATATTCTACAAATATAACTACATTACGGAAACTCAGGCCTTCTTCCCTATGCATGCGTATCCATTCCTTATAAATACTCAGAGGGGAACGGCCTCCGGGAAGAGCGATAACGAAGTTCTCACCCACTTCCTGCTTCTTACGGATTTGAGTGGCTATTTCCTTTGCAATCGCAAGAGAGCCTTCCTCTGCCGATTCATAAATGGTAGTCGGTATCTTCTCCAAACGTGTTAAAACTGAATGCTCGAAAGCATTTTCCGGACGATAGTACCTTTGCGGTATACGCGTCAGAGTAATCTGAGAACTCAGGTCTGTTTTCATGTTTAATCTTTGATTTAGTATTATTTTTTTACTTAAGTTACAAATATAACAATTATAAAAGATATTCTTCCACAGCATAACATCAATTTTATTTATAAATGGATATTTCCACGCTTTAATATCATTCTGCCGGATCTCTCCCCGGCTCAAAAGCAAGTTAAAAAGCCACATATAAAATCTGCGCCGCCCACACACAATATAAACAACTAATTTACACACACTTACAACCATAATATTTATTTTCATCACTCCGAATAAACTGTCGAATTAATCTCTATCTTTGGCGCTCATTAAACATATTTAAAATGCTATATTAATATTCAACGACGATGAACAATGTCTTAATTTTATTAGACAGCCTGGACGATTGGGAACCCTATTGCAAGACAAGCAGCATACTCACTGTTTCCGATTATTTAAAATCCAAATCCATAGAAAAAGAACGCAAATTCGTTATCAATGTAAGTAACGATTACAGTTATAATTCCGAGGGATATTATTGCTCACTACTGGCACAGACAAGAGGACAGAAAGTAATCCCCGGCGTAGATATTATCAACAAAGTTCAAACCGGTACAGGTATCCGCATGGATAGAAACCTGCAAAAATTATGTTACCAATGGATACAGAAAAATAATATCACCGATGATATCTGGTATTTAAATATTTATTTCGGCACCTGCAAAGAAAAAGGACTGGAACGGATTGCCCGGTTTATTTTCGAGAATTATCCGGCACCGTTATTACAAGTCAGCTTCAATACCCGCAGCCGGAACCAAATTGAAAGCGTGCAGTTCCTCCCCCTCAACCAACTGAATGATGCAGAGCAGGATTATTTTGCCAATACACTGGACAGTTTTAACAAACGCATCTGGCGTACTCCGAAATCAACCCGCCCTTCCCGCTACAGCCTTGCAATCCTGTATGATCCCGAAGAGAAATTTCCTCCCAGCAATAAGCAGGCTATCAATAAATTCCTGGAAATTGCGAAAAAGATGGATATTCATGCGGAGCTGATCACAGAAGAAGATGCCACCCGGTTGATGGAATTCGATGCACTGTTTATCCGTACAACGACTTCCTTAAATCATTATACCTTCCATCTTTCCCAGTTGGCAGCACAAAACAAAATGGCTGTGATAGACGACCCCATTTCAATCATCCGCTGTACCAACAAGGTATTCCTGAAAGAATTGTTTGAAAAAGAGAAAGTACCCGCACCGGTCTCCACTTTGATATTCCGTTCCAATGAAAATTCATATGCAGAGATCGTTGAAAAAGTAGGAACTCCCTTCGTCCTGAAAATACCGGACGGTTCTTTTTCCATCGGGATGAAAAAGGTCAACAATGAAGAGGAATGCAAGGAAGCATTGGACGTACTGTTCGAGAAGTCTGCCATTCTACTGGCACAGGAATTTACACCTACTGAATTCGACTGGCGTATCGGTATCCTGAACGGGGAACCCTTATATGCCTGCAAGTATTATATGGCAAAGAACCACTGGCAGATTTATTGCCATTATGCATCCGGGCGCAGCCGTTGCGGCCTGGCTGAAACGATACCTATCTATCAGGTGCCCCGCAAAGTATTGGATACGGCATTGAAAGCTGCCTCTTTTATCGGAAAAGGATTATACGGCGTAGATTTAAAAGTGGTCAACGACCGGGCCATCGTTATCGAGATTAACGACAACCCCAGTATCGACCACGACCTGGAGGATGCAGTCCTGGGAGATGAACTCTATTACAGGATTCTCAACCACTTCGGACGTGCCGTCGATATGAAATTCTTCTGATATGGAAAGTGCAATAACCATCCGGGATGCCCAACCGGACGATCTTCCGTCCATACTGGAAATAGAGAAACTTTGCTTTAAAGAAGACAGTTTCACCAAAAGCCAGTTTGTTTATCTGATGACACGGGGTAAAGGCGCTTTCTTTATCCTGCAGGCAGGGACAAGGACTATTGCCTATTTATCTTTATCATTCAATTCCAGGACGCATAATCTACGTATCTATTCCATTGCCGTCCATCCCAGCTGCCAGGGAATGCGACTGGGGCAGTTGCTTATGGACAAGGCTTTCGAATATGCAGAAGGATGCAATGCCCGGAAGATGACACTCGAAGTAAAAACTACCAACAATCCGGCTATCGGACTGTATAAGAAAAACGGTTTTGAAATGTCTTATATCAAACCGAACTATTACCACGACGGCTCGGATGCCTATTATATGACAAAATCCATCGGTAATGAAGTATAGACAACAAAAAACACGAATGAAAGGAAATATATACGAATTTCCTTTCATTCGTGTTTTTTCGTGTTTTATCTTGTTTCCCTATCTCTATCCGGAGAATTTGCTAAAATAAAGTATTCGCTTCCGGAACCAATTTGCCCATCGAATAAACGGCACGTACTGCCAGATTACGGTCAAGGACAACTATATCCGCATCTTTCCCACGTTGCAAAGTGCCTTTACGGTCGTCTACCCCCATTAGGCGAGCCGGAGTTTCCGATGCCATACGAACAGCATCCGCCAAAGGTATATCTGTCTTTTGGGCGATCGTGCGAACCAACTTATCCATCGTAGCAATACTTCCGGCCAAAGACGAATGGTCTGCCAGTTTCGCTACGCCGTCTTCAATAATAATACGAGAATCCGGTACAGGACGCCCTTCATTCGCAGCAAAAGAAAGCGCATCCGTTACCAGACAGGTACGTTCCACACCTTTCAGCTTGTAAACCAGACGGAGAATCGTGGGAGGCAGATGCTTACCGTCTGCTATCACCTCAACCGTCATATCGTCCATAAGAAAGACGCTTTCTACCGTTCCCTCATATTTATATTCACGACGTTTATGGAATCCCGGCATTGCATTGTAGAACTGTGCGGCATGTGTAAAACCTACTTTATAAGCCTCTTTGATATCTTCAAATTCAGCTTCGGTATGGGTAATGGCAGCCAAAACCCCTTTTGAACGGACATATTGTGCAAACTCATGTGCTCCCGGAAGTTCCGGGCTTGCATCCCAACGTTTGATGCAATTTGTATTTTCCAGGATTGAAACATATTCTTCTCTATCCGGCAACCTTACATCATACAGGTTTCCCGCCATTTTCTCATTCAGGTAAGGGCCTTCCACATGAAGCCCCAGAACCGGACTATCTTCCTCTGCCATTAATTTCTCGCAGATAGAAGCGGCTTTACAAATAGCCGGTTTGGAAGAAGAGGAAAGTGTCGGGAATATCGTAGTCGCCCCATATTTCCTATGGGCATTGACAGCTCCCCGGAAAGCCTCTTCCGTACATTCTTTAAAGTCGTAGCCACCGCCACCATGCACATTCATCGCAACAAAACCGGGAATGATATACATCCCTTTGGCATCGATGATCGTTGCACCGATAACAGCCAGGTCGCTATTTGTTACTTCCAGGATTTTACCATCACTTATCAGCACGGAGCCATCTTTGAGCCAACCCTGCGGAGTCAGGATTTGTCCGTTTATTATTTGTGTCAACATAACCTTTCCTTTTAAAACAATTTATTGGTTCCTTCCACTAACTTACCCATCGCCCAGACCGCACGTACATTCAAATCCTTATCGAGAATCATAATATCGGCATCCTTTCCACGCTGCAAAGTTCCTTTGCGGTCGTCCACACCCATCAGGCGTGCAGGAGTTTCCGAAGCCATACGTACAGCATCTTCCAAAGGAATTTCCGCTTTCTGGACTACCGTACGGATCAAACGGTCCATTGTAGCCACACTTCCGGCAAGAGCCGAGCGGTCTGCCAACTTGCAAACACCGTCTTCTATAATCACACGCGGGTCGAATGCCACCTGGCTATCGCTTGCCGCACAAGCCAGCGCATCGGTTATCAGACAAGTTCTTTCCACCCCTTTGATCTTGTAAACCAGACGGAGAATCGTAGGAGGAACATGGATACCGTCCGCCACAACTTCCACTGTCATATTATCTATCAGATAGATGCTCTCTACCGTACCTTCATATTTATACTCACGGCGTTTGTGGAAACCGGGCATTGCATTGTAGAAATGGGTAGCATGTGTATAACCGACCTCATACGCTGTCAGGATATCTTCATACTCTGCCTGTGTATGGCCTACCGATGCCAGTACTCCTTTCGATGTAATATATTTACCGAACTGCATGGCTCCCGGCAGTTCGGGTGCCGCATCCCAACGTTTGATGCAATTTGTTTCTTCCAGTAACGGGATGTATTCTTCCGGATTCGGATTTTTAATATTCTCCGGAATCTGACCGCCTGCCATCTTCATATTAAAATAATGGCCTTCCAGATGTAATCCCAATATCGGGCTATCCTTTTCTGCCATTAATTTTTCAGTCGTTTCCGCAGCTGCACGAATCATAGGAATCGTAGAAGAAGAAAGCGTCGGGAAGATACTGGTAGTACCATGTTGCATATGTGCTGCAACTGCTGTACGGAATGCATCCTCCGTACCTTCCATAAAGTCGCGTCCCCCTCCTCCATGTACATGGATTTCAACACCACCGGGGACAATATACATACCTTTGGCGTCTACTAAGGTTGCCCCTATCACTGCAAGGTCACAGTTTGTTACTTCAAGAATTTTGTTATCGCTTATCAGGACAGAACCGTCTTTCAACCAGCCCTGCGGGGTAAGGATTTTACCGTTGATAATCTGAGTTAACATGTTATAAGAATTAAGCTTTCGCGTTGTTTTTTGTTTTTTCAACGCAAAAGTAGCTACTTTCATTTAACAATGTTGCTCAAATACTATTTAAATTTTATTTTTTAGCACTCCTTCGCCAGCTCTTCATATTCCATGGTTTGTTCCGTCCATATATCCATCGTATCGGACAGTTCTTTTTTCAATGTGGAATATTCGTTGTAAAGGGAGGTATCAGATGCCCCTTCCGGAGTTGCCAGACGAGCCTCGACAGACGCGATGGATGCTTCAAGGGCTGCTATTTTACTTTCGGCTTCGGCAATCGCCTTTTCTATTTTCTTCAGTAAACGATTCTGCTCTTTACGGGCTTCGTATGAGAGTTTATTCTGTGACGGCTGTGCTTCATTGTCTGTTACGGACGATACCTGAGCGGCACGTTCCAACTCACGCAGACTATCCAATTTCTTACGTTCAAGGAATTCATAAATTCCTCCCAGATGTTCTACCACGCGCTGGTTTCCGAATTCATATACCTTATCTACCAACCCATCCAGGAACTCACGGTCGTGGGATACGACAATTACCGTTCCGTCAAATTCTTTCAACGCATCTTTCAACACATCTTTCGAACGCATGTCCAAATGGTTCGTCGGCTCATCGAGTATCAGTAAATTGACAGGTTCAAGCAAAAGGCGAATCATGGCAAGGCGGCTGCGCTCTCCACCGGACAATACTTTTACCTTCTTGTCGGAAGCCTCTCCGCCAAACATGAAAGCGCCGAGGATATCGCGTATTTTTGTACGGATATCTCCTTCCGCTACATAGTCTATCGTATCGAATACGGTTAAGTTTTCATCCAGCAGTTGTGCCTGATTCTGGGCGAAGTAGCCGATTTTCACATTATGTCCGAGTTGCAGTTTTCCTTCGTAATCGATCTCGTCCATAATACATTTTACAAGAGTAGATTTACCTTCGCCATTCTTCCCTACAAAAGCAACTTTATCGCCACGGTTGATTGTAAAAGTAACGTTCTGAAAAATCAAATGTTCGCCGTACCTTTTTGCCACATTCTCCGTAATCACCGGATAAGAGCCGGAACGGGGAGCCGGAGGAAATTTAAGGTTCAGCATTGAAGAGTCCACATCATCCACTTCGATACGTTCCACTTTTTCAAGCTGCTTGATACGGGACTGTACCTGTACGGATTTTGTAGCTTTATAGCGGAAACGTTCGATAAAAGCTTCCGTATCCGCCAACTTCTTCTGCTGGTTTTCATAAGCACGAAGTTGCTGTTCACGGCGCTCCTTACGCAATTCCACATAATCGGAATATTTAACCTTATAGTCGTAAATTTTTCCTAATTCGATTTCGATTGTACGGAAAGTCGTATTATCGATAAAGGCACGGTCGTGCGAAACAAGGATAACCGCATTGGCACGGGTTGCGATAAAATTTTCAAGCCATTGGATTGACTCGATATCCAGGTGGTTGGTAGGCTCGTCCAGCAACAGGACATCCGGCTTGCGGAGCAATAGCTTGGCAAGCTCGATACGCATACGCCATCCACCGCTAAATTCGGATGTCGGACGGTCGAAATCTTCCCGTTTAAATCCCAAACCTATCAATGTACGTTCCAGTTCCGCATGATAATTGTTTCCGCCCATCATCTGGAAATGTTCGGACAAATGGGTTACACGGTCAATCAAATTCTGATAAGAATCTGTTTCATAATCGGTACGCTCCGCCAATTGCAGGTTCAACCGCTCGATTTCTTTCTCCATTTCATGGATATGTTCGAAGGCATGCTCCGCTTCTTCGCGCACTGTACAGGTATCCGTCAGTTGCATCTGCTGGGGAAGATAACCGATTGTAACTTCTTTAGGAACACTGACAACACCGGAAGTCGGCGATTGCAGACCGGCAAATATTTTAAGCATAGTAGACTTTCCCGCCCCGTTTTTTCCAACCAAAGCGATACGGTCTTTTTTATTTACTACAAATGAAACATCATCAAAAAGGGTAAACCCGCCAAATTCTACAGTCAGTCCTTCTACAGAAATCATATCTTTTTCTTTTTAGAACTGCAAAGATACAATTTATCCATAATATAGAAGCTGTCGCAAAATGAATAAGGGGCGGAAAACAAGAGAGGCCATCCGGACTTGCCGGACGACCTCTCTTTCTGTTGGTATAAACGCTTAATTAATAACCATCATTCTGTTTCAGTTTCGGATTCTTGTCGAGTACTGTCTGGCGAATCGGCAAATAACGATTCTTCGTTGCAAACTTACGAATTTCAATTTCGTTATCCTTCTTCTTATAATCCGTATCAACTACAGCCCGTTTATAAGGATCTTGCTCATTGTAGTCGATCTTTCCGGAAATACGATATAAAGGACCGTTTAATACGGTTTCTGCCAGCATCTTTCCGCTTGCATCTTTCCAGCGCAGAATATCGGCACGGCGCAAACCTTCACCAGCCAATTCAACCGCGCGTTCACGGCGGATTAGTTCACGCAACTTTTCTTTTGTATTATATTTGGCTTTATCCACATCCGGCATTCCCGCCCTGTTGCGTATATCATTCAAGTATCCATAGATAACATCGGAAGGGCCATCCAGTTCATTAGCCGCCTCGGCATACGTCAGGAGTACTTCAGCATAACGGAAAACGATCGGACAAGCACCAGTATCCCAGATATTGCTATACTGGTCTATCGGGTCCAGATACTTAGCCCATGTCAAAGCCGTCTTGGAGGCGTTATCCGTATAAGTCGGGAAATTTTTATTATCGACATCCTTTTTTGCTTCTTTATCATAGACTGTTTTATCCAGCGTATTCAAAACCGCTCCTCTCCAATCACGTCCCGGATACAGGATAGTCATAGCCATACGAGGGTCGCGATCTGCAAACGGATGAACCGGATCATAGGCATTGCCTGCTTCTTCTTTCGTCAAGCCGGTTTTCATCTCATACATATCAACCAGGTTCTGTGTAGGTACGATTGAAGACCAACCGGCATCTGCATTATTATACATCTGGCCGATAGTTCCCAAACCGAACAAATTGGCAATACGCTGGTCGGCAAGGATAATTTCCTTAGAGGCTGTTCCGGATAATTTAAACAGCTTGGCATAAGAATCCGGCTCCCCTTTTTCCAGTTCATACTGTTTAAGGTCGATAATATCCTGTGCGGCTGTTTTAGCTTCTTTCCAGTCACCATAATACAAAGCCTCACGCATTTTTATTGCCAGCACTGCGCCTTTCGCAATCCGGCCGCGTGCTTCCGGTGTTTCATTAATATCTGCAATTGCATCTTTCAAGTCTTTGGCAACCTGCTCGCGGACTTCAGCTTCCGAATTACGCGGGACCTGTGCTTCTTCTGCCGTGTTGTAAGTTCCGATAATAGGAACACCGCCATACCACCAGTTCATGATAAAATAGCGGTAAGCACGGATTGCTTTTACTTGGGCTATCAGGTCTTTTTTCTTTTTCTCATCCGTAAAGGTGACTTTGTCTATATTGTCCAACACCGTATTACAACGACGGATAATAGAAAAATTATAAAATGAAGCCTGGCTCTCGTCGCCACTCGCCAATGAACCGTCTCCCATAGCACGGTATCCTTCCCAGGGAAAGTTATTGTAACCAATGTCGGAACCGCAGTCCATATATAAAATGGAACCGCCATCCAACAATCCATTATAGCAACCGACAACAAAGCTTTCGACATCCGTTTCAGTCTTCCATGTAGTTGCAGGGGACATTGCATCATTCGGCAATGTATCCAGAAAATCAGAACAAGAAGTAGTCAAAGCGGCTACACCTGCCAATAAATATATTGATAATCTTTTCATAAAAAATTCTTTTTAATTAAATGGTCGTTACTTATCAGAATGTCACGTTTACACCAAAGGAGTGAGTGGTTACCAACGGATAACTTGACAAACGCGAACTAACAGTTTCCGGGTCTACATTTAGCGGCATATTATCAAATGTGAGTAAGTTTTCCGTAGAATAATAAACACGAACATTCTCTATACCTACCGGTCTTAAAATACTCTTCGGAAGGGTATATCCCAACTGCAATGTTTTCATACGCAGGTAACTTGTATTAATTACCCAGAAATCGGACATTACAACAGACGATTCGCTCGGAGATTTTCTGGATTCGGCAACACGCGGCATACTTGCCCCCGGATTTTCCGGTGTCCATGAATCGAGCCATGCTTTTGAAGGATGTCCGGCACTACCTGAAAATTCCCCAAAGGCTTCTTTGGTAAATGCACGTCCTACATTTGCAGCACCTGTAAAGTTCATAGATAAGTCAAATGCTTTGAAACCTACATTTACATTCAAGCCAAATGTTATCACCGGATCGGTTGTTTTATACAATTCACGGTCTTCTGCCGTAATTTTGCCATCGCCGTTCGTATCTACGTAACGTAAGTCACCCCCTTTGAAATCCAGGCCGAACGGATAACCGTCTTTTCCTTTATATTTATCCATCCAGGCTTGTGCTTCTGCATCGGACTGGAAGAAACCATCTGCTTTATATACATAATAAGAATGTATAGGAGAACCGATCTTACGCAAATAATCACCATCAGTCATACGGTCTACCCCACCCAGGTTTTCAATCTTATTTTTATTGTAAGCAAAGTTGCCTACCACATTCAGCGACCAGTCATTCCAACGGTTGTTATATCCTAACTGGATTTCAACACCTCTGTTGCGCATTGCACCTACATTATCTTTATAAGCCCCCAGCCCAAATTCGGCAGGAACCGGTACTTCCATAATAATGTCTGTAGTTTTACGGTCGTAATAATCGAAAACAATATTGATATGATTTCCTACGATGGCATCGAAACCAATCCCCCAGGTTGTTGATTTTTCCCAGGAAAGGTCTTCAATCTTATAGTTTGCCTGATAATAACCATTTACCAGATTTCCTCCAAACGGATAGTTTGCCCCTAAGCTATAGGTATTCAACCAAGGGTAAAAGTCGCCACCCGTAGGCGTTCCGTCACTCAATGCATCCTGATTACCCAGCATACCCCATGAGCCACGAATCTTCAAACTGTTCAACCATTCTTTTGAACTTTCCATAAAGCTCTCTTCGCTGATACGCCATGCACCTGAGAAAGACGGGAAATATCCCCAACGGTGTCCCGGAGCAAAACGAGAAGAAGCATCCGCACGGAAATTTGCTTCCAATAAGTATTTACCGGCATAGTCATAATTCACACGGCCGAAATAAGACAACATAGCCAGTTCGCGGGTAAAACCGGAATTTTTTTGTGTGGATTCCGCTCCGGCGTTCATATCACTTAAATCATTATTCGGGAAATTCTGACGGTTTGCATAATTATAGCGAACTTTATATTTTTCAGTATGCCAACCTAACATCGCTTTTAACCCATGTAGTCCGAACGTTTTGTCGTAGTTCAACAGAACATCGAAGTTAGCACGATGCCAGTTCGTGAAAGACTCTGTCAATTCATTCGGTCTTGCAGCCTGAGACGGATCATTCAATATTTTCTTTACAAAAGCTTTATAATGCTGGTCATCATTTACATAAGCACCGCTCACTGTTGCTTTCAAACCATCGATAATCTGATAGTCAGCAGCCAACGACCCTGTAAAGTTCTGATTGTATTTATCAACCGTTTGATTTACATCCAACCATGCGATAGGGTTACCATCATTTGTTGCCCCATAGGTTCCGTCTTCATTCTTTACCGGAATCATAGGACTGATAATATTTAATTGGCGGATAATCTGATCCGACCAACCACCACCGTAGTTTGAGTTCGGGTCTTTATAGTCATTTTTGATATAAGCCATATTCATACGGACAGTCAATTTCTTTGTCAACTGTATATCCAGATTGGTACGGCCATTAAACTGCTTACGTTCGGAATTCGGTAAAATACCAGTCTGCCCCAGATAACCGGCGGAAGCCATATATTTTACTTTTTCCGAACCACCACTGATGTTTACATTATGTTTATGCAAAAGACCTGTACGGTAAGCCGCTTTATTCCAGTCTGTATTCGGATGTCCGTAAGGGTCGGAACCGTCTTCGAATTTGCGGATGTCATCATCACTGTAGCGGGGAGCCTTGCCATTATCTTTGTCTATACGGTTGTATAACATGGCATATTCGGCAGAACTGATACGGTCGATTACTGCTGTAGGATTTGAGAAGCCTACATATCCATTATAAGAGATACGGGGATCACCGGTTTTACCGCGTTTAGTTGTAATCAAAATTACACCATTTGACGCTTTGGAACCATAAATAGCAGCGGAAGAAGCATCTTTCAACACGGAAATACTTTCAATATCGTTCGGATCCAAGCTATCCATCGAACCGCTTTCAATACCATCTATCAAGATGTACGGATCAGCAGAGTTCAACGTACCGACACCACGGATACGGATTTTACTTCCGTCCTGCCCCGGACGTCCTTCACCGGCTGTTACGGTTACACCCGGCATCAACCCCTGGATACCGGAAGATACGTTCGATATAGGACGATTGGTCAATTCTTTACTGTCGACAGAAGCTACGGCACCGGACATATTGGCTTTTTTCTGTGTACCGTAACCAACAACAACGACTTCTTCCAATTTCTGCGTATCTTCCTTCAAAGATACTTTTAAAGTAGATTGTCCGGTATATTTGATTTCCTGGGTCAAGTAACCGATAAAAGAGATTTGGATAACGTCTCCGTTCTTTACATCCAGAACGAAGTTTCCATCCATGTCAGTAACAGTGCCATTTGTAGTGCCTTTCACAATAACAGAAGCTCCGGCTACAGGACCGAAATCATCTACAATTGTTCCTTTCAAACTTTTTTGTTGCTGAGAAATACCTACTCTGGGTGTTGCCGTATTGTCTATAGCATACATTGTCCCACCGGAACATAATGCAGCCGACAGCAACATAAGGCTAACAGGTCTTGCGATTTTCAACATACTAAATTGTTTTTTGTTTAATTATTTATTGTTATAAAAATAAGCCCGAAACAAAAAATAGTTCATGACTCACTCACTCTAATTCTTAATCATGGTAAACAAAAACCACTTATCTTAACAGCGTTTTATAAAAATCTCATTGGTACAAAATTCTTATAACATAGTTCTGATAGAACGAAGTCAATTAGCCAAGAATTAGTTTTTAATTTTAACACATCGCAAAAATAGTATCGATACATATAACAAACTGATAAACAGATATTTTTATGAATTAAATACAGATTTAAATAGCATTAAACAGCCTATATTACAGATTGATATTTCGGGCCTCTTTTCTATTTTATACGACTTCAATAAAATCAAACAAATTGTTAATATATGTTCTTCTGAATAGACTTTATCGTCTTATTTCCCTATTCTTAATATACCTTATAACCTAAAATTATCAACAATATCAATATTTATCTTATAAATTAATGGCAATTTTGAGTGTTCAAGAATACTAATTTCATTTTTACCGCCACAAAAATCATAAAACACTTATAACAAGAATATTACAGCAACTTACATCAAAATCATAAAAATATCTATTAATTACAGTTACTATTTTCTAAATCCTTACAGGCATTATTAGCCGTTCATATATCCTTTGAAAATAAGACCATGTACATTAATATGTAGGATTTATTTTGAATAGTGAAATCAGTATGAGCCAATAGTCCAATTAACACTTATATGTTATTTTGAGTTAAATTTGAACACAAAACTAAAAATAGCATTATATTTGCTTCGAATTAAGATTTAGTTAGTTCTATCAGAACTGAGTTAATAACCTTAACATAAGGTCATCTTTTCTTTCTAAAATATCCTAAATACATTTGATTAATTTATATACCAACTTTAATCAGAGTTCTGTTAAAAGGAAAAACAGGCAGGTGTTCAGATAAAGTTACACGCTTTATTTCTCAACGAATAACCAATATGCAAATTCAATCATCTAATGCCCTGGAAAATAATGTATGATATCAATTCAAATCTGAGAAGCAAAGGTTTTTGAACGAAGTATCTTCGGACAAGGTATTACAGGAACGGGCGTTAAATTCAGCAAAGAACAGACATGGACCTTCTTTGAGTTTGATCTGTGCCGAGAAAAGAGTCCATACTTTTACCGGTTATTTTTTTATTAAAATATATATTATCAATAGATAAACCACCTTATTTCACAGATTTTATCTATCTTCGTCCTCGATAACTACAAATATTTATAATTCATGAAGAAAAAAAGTTTAACATTATTGGTAGCAACTACATTAGTTAGTAGCGTACTATTCTCCTCTTGTATTGGTTCTTTCGGTTTAACTAACAAACTTCTAAATTGGAACAAAAATATTGACAGCAAATTTGTCAATGAACTTGTTTTTATTGCATTTTGGATTGTTCCTGTATATGAAATCTCCGCACTTGCAGATGTACTGGTTCTAAATTCTATTGAATTTTGGAGTGGAAACAGCCCTGTAGCCGATGCCGGTACAACAAAAACAATCGATACGGAAAACGGAACATTTACCGTAGAAACAAAGACTGACGGTTACCATATCCAAAAAGAAGGCGAAGAAAAATCACTGGACCTTGTATTCGACAAAGCAGATAAGAGCTGGAGTGTAGAAGCTGACGGTGAAACAACTAAACTTTTAAAATTCGAAGAAGACGATAAAGTTGTTATGTTTTTGCCGGACGGTAAAGAAATGAACGTAGAATTAAGCCAGGCTGGCGTACTTGCATTCAGACAAGTAGCAGAAGGGTATTCTTTCTACGCAGCAAGATAAATCAGGTGACAGTTGACAAGTGACAAGTGACAGTTAAAAGCCAAAGAGTAATAAAAACTGTCAACTGCGACTTGTCAACTGTCTATTTTATTGGCTAATCTAAATTAAACATTGCATATGAAACACACGATAAAAAAAGTAATGCTATCCGGAGTTTTAAGTTGCTCGATGATAGGTATTGCTTTCGCCAACAATCAGGCAGAACAACCTCAAAAGCCCTATTGGCAGGATATACAGGTTGTTGCTGTAAACAAAGAACACCCCCGCTCTTCTTTTATGAGCTATGGAGACCGCACAACGGCTCTCTCTTCAAGATATGAAAAGAGTCCATTCTATTCCCTGCTGAACGGAACCTGGAAATTCTATTTTGTGGACTCTTATAAAAATCTTCCGGACAATATTACCGACCCTTCTGTCAGTACAGCATCCTGGGATGATATTACGGTTCCGGGAAACTGGGAGGTACAAGGACATGGTATAGCCATTTACACCAATCATGGCTACGAATTCAAACCACGTAACCCACAACCACCGTTATTGCCGGAAGCTAATCCGGTAGGTGTTTACCGTCGCGACTTTGAAATTCCGGCAAATTGGGACGGACGCGATGTGTATCTGCATATCGGCGGAGCCAAATCCGGTTTATATGTATATGTAAACGGTAAAGAAGTCGGCTATAGCGAAGATTCTAAAAATCCGGCCGAATTCCTGATTAACAAATATCTTCAACCGGGAAAAAATATACTTACACTGAAAATATACCGTTGGAGCACCGGTTCGTATCTGGAATGCCAGGACTTCTGGCGTATCAGCGGCATCGAACGTGATGTGTATGTATGGTCGCAACCTAAAATCGCAGTAAATGATTATCGCATTGTTTCTACATTGGACGACACATATAAAAACGGTATCTTCCGTTTGGCTGTAGACATCAAGAACCATACGGATAAAGCTAAAAATATAGACGTTACTTACGAATTACTGGATGCCAACGGCAAAACCGTAGCTACGGCTGAAAACCAACTCTGGGTCAGTGCAAATAGCGTGGCTACCACTTCATTCGACAAAAATCTGGAAAATGTGGCAACCTGGAACGCAGAACATCCGAACCTGTACAAAGTCCTGATGACTGTAAAAGAAGATGGAAAAGTAACGGAAGTTATTCCTCAGAACGTAGGTTTCCGCCGCATGGAAATTAAACAAATCGACCAGATTGCCGGAAACGGAAAACCGTATACGGTGATGTTGTTCAACGGTCAACCCATTAAGTTCAAAGGGGTAAATATCCATGAACACAATCCGGAAACCGGCCATTATGTAACAGAAGAACTGATGCGTAAAGATTTTGAATTGATGAAGCTCAACAATCTGAATGCCGTCCGCCTCTGCCACTATCCGCAAGACCGCAAATTCTACGAATTATGTGACGAATATGGCTTGTATGTATATGATGAAGCAAACATCGAATCACATGGTATGTATTACAGTTTGCGTAAGGGAGGTACATTAGGGAACAATCCGGAATGGCTGAAACCGCATATGGACCGTACCATCAATATGTATGAACGAAACAAAAACCACCCGAGTGTCACAATCTGGTCGCTGGGTAACGAAGCCGGCAACGGATACAATTTCTATCAGACGTACCTGTATCTGAAAGACAAAGAAAAAACAATGATGAACCGTCCGGTTAATTATGAACGTGCTCTTTGGGAATGGAACACAGATATGTATGTTCCGCAATATCCGAGTGCCGAATGGCTGGAAGAAATCGGTAAAAACGGAAGCGACCGGCCGGTTGCCCCGTCTGAATATTCCCATGCTATGGGTAATTCCAGCGGTAACCTTTGGGACCAATGGAAAGCCATCTACAAATATCCGAACCTGCAAGGCGGATTTATCTGGGACTGGGTGGACCAGGGTATCCTGCAAAAAGATAAAAACGGACGCGAATTCTGGGCGTATGGCGGCGACTTTGGGGTAAATGCTCCGAGTGACGGTAACTTCCTGTGCAATGGTATTGTTAATCCGGACCGCAACCCGCATCCGGCCATGGCCGAAGTTAAATATGCTCATCAAAATGTAGGCTTTGAGGCAGTAGACCTGGCGAATGGCGTATTCAAAATCACGAACCGTTTCTATTTCACGAACCTGAAAGATTACTCGGTTAATTATACGGTTAAAGCAAACGGCAAAGTGGTAAAAAGCAGTAAAATAGCTCTCGACCTGGCACCACAGGCCACAACGGAAATTACAGTACCGGTTGCCGGATTAAAACCCCAGGCCGGTGTCGAATATTTTGTAGACTTTGCAGTCACTACAAATAAAAAAGATGGCGTTGTCCCTACCGGACACACGATTGCCCATGACCAGTTCTTATTGCCTGTTACAGCAGACAAGAAAGCCTACAAAGCAGGTGGACCGAAATTGGCAGTATCCACAGAAGGCGATAATCTGAAAGTGACTTCTTCAAAAGTCAACTTCGTTTTTGATAAAAAATCAGGAGTCGTTACTTCATATAAAGTTGACGGAACAGAATATTTCAGCGAAGGTTTCGGTATTCAACCGAACTTCTGGCGTGCTCCGACGGACAATGATTATGGAAACGGCGCTCCCAAGCGCGAACAAATCTGGAAACAGAGCAGCAAGGACTTCAATGTAACAGATGCAACAGTTAAGATGGATGGCAACAATGCAATTGTCAATGTAAATTACCTGTTACCGGCTGGAAATCTGTACATCGTCAATTATAAGATTTATCCGAGCGGTGTAGTAAACGTTTCCGCACAGTTCACATCTACGGAGATGACAGCCACTGAAGCCGAAATATCCGAAGCTACCCGTATGGCTACATTCTCCCCGGGTAGAGAAGAAGCCCGTAAAGCTGCATCCAAACTGAATGTGCCACGTATCGGCGTACGTTTCCGTTTACCGGCAACGATGAATACGGTTCAATATTTCGGACGCGGACCGGAAGAAAATTACTGGGACCGCCAGGCCGGTACATTGGTAGACCTTTACAAAACGACTGCCGAAGCCATGTATTACCCCTATGTGCGTCCTCAGGAAAACGGCCATCATGGCGATACCCGCTGGGTAGCCCTGACAGCAGGCAAAGGAAAAGGCCTCTTGATTGAAGCTGATAATCTGATCGGGTTCAACGCTTTGCGTAACTCCATCGAAGATTTCGACGATGAAGAGCAGGTCGGTTTACCTCGCCAATGGAATAACTTCACTCCTGAAGAAATTGCCAACCACGATGAAGAAAAAGCAAAGAACGTATTGCGCCGCCAGACACATGTCAACAATATTACTCCCCGCAATTTCGTAGAAGTATGCGTCGACTTGAAACAAGAAGGGCTTGCCGGGTATGATAGCTGGGGTTCACGCCCGGAACCGGCTTATTCATTACCTGCCAATCGCGAATACAAATGGGGCTTCACCTTGATACCTGTAAGCAGCGAAGGCAGTGTACAGGGAAAAACAGGTTACAATTACAATTAAAAACTTACGGTTTTTAATACAAGCCAAGGCATCCATGGGGATGTGTCAAAAAGCTATTACTGAACGCAGATTACGCAGAACACGCAGATTATTTATTGAAAAAATATGGTCTGCGTAAATCTGCGCTCTGTCTGCGTAGTCTGCGTTCCCTAATATATGCTTTTGACACATCCCTTTTTTTATACAGACCTATCCCCTTCCGGTGGCTCATCTACTGTGGCATAACTTTTCAATGTAACGCTATTCCTGAATAATCTTGTTTATTTTAATGAATAAAAAAGTGTCTATTATTTGGTATATTCTGAAACCTTATTAACTTTGCAGCACAAAGTACTTTTATTCACAAGTATATGAACAAACAAATAGAAGACATAAAAGTGATTCGCGAAATGATGGAAAGATCATCCAAATTTCTATCATTGAGCGGACTATCCGGAATTACAGCCGGGGTTATTGCGAGTATAGGCGCGGCATTTGCTTATTTCCATATTCTACAAGAACCTTTGGCTGCTAATCTCGACACTACCCATGAAGCCATGTTCCACAAAATGACATTACTGGTAGCGGATGCTTCCGTCATCTTACTTCTTTCTATTTGTTCCGGGATTTATTTCTCATGGCGGAAATCGGTCAAGAAAAACCTAAAACCGTCCAAAAGCCTGATAAAAAAGACTGTGTACAATCTCAGCATCCCTTTGGTGACAGGCGGCATCTTCACCCTTATTTTCCTGTTGCGCGGCGACCTGGCAACAGCTATTGCAATGACACTTACTTTTTATGGGCTGGCATTGATTAATGTATCCAAATATACACTCGATGAAGTCCATTATTTAGGCCTGACTGAAATCATATTGGGGATACTTGCAGTCCTGCTCCCAGCCTGGAGCCTCCCACTGTGGACGATCGGATTCGGAGCCTGCCATATTGTTTACGGAACAGCGATGTATATTAAATATGATTTGAAAAAAGAATGAAAAACATAATACTCAAATTAAATAAAGCTTTTGAAAGCCGCATACGATTAGGTATTATGTCTATTCTTTCGGCGAATGAATCGGCTGACTTCAATACGATGAAGCAACTGATGGAGCTGACCGACGGGAACCTGGCGAGCCACCTGAAAGCCCTGGAAACTATCGGATATATCCAGTCCTCCAAACAATTTATCGGCCGAAAGCCCAATACACAATATACACTCACTGAAGAAGGACGGAAAAGCTTCAAAGAACATTTGAACGCATTAGAAGAACTTATCAAATAATTTTTTTTACCTATCTACTTTGAATAACAAAGTACTTTTCATTCACACAAACAGATTAAAATTATGGAAACAACATTAAAAAAAACAGGAAGAATCAATCAGTCCATCACATTGAAAGCTCTGATTATCGGTTTTCTAACTATCATTCTCCTGATTCCGGGATTAATGATACAGAACCTCATCGAGGAAAGGCAAAACCGCAGTTTAGAAACGATTGAAAAAATCAACAATAAATGGAGTAATGCCCAGACCTTTTGTGGCCCTATCATTTCCATTCCGTATAGCACCACACAGGTAAATGCCGACAAGACGACGAACATCCAGGAACATATACTGAACATTACACCGGAGAATTTGAATATCAAGACACAGTTATTCCCGGAAGAAAGATACTATGGCATTTACAAAACAATCCTTTATAAAAGCGAGATAGACATAACGGGTAATTTCGATAAAATCAATTTCCCTAAATTGGAAAACAGTATTATCCACTGGGAACAGGCTTACTTGTCGATTGGCGTTTCGGACCTGAGGGGTATAACAGAAAATATCGACTTCAGGCTGGACAACAAACAGTTGTCGGTCGAAGTCACCGGCAATCAGGATACGCAAATAGGAAAAATGCTGGTCATGCCATTAAACAACACCGTCCAATCCCTGTTTGACCAGCCACAAACATTCAACTGCAAATTAAAACTGAACGGAAGTAGTAACATCAATTTCATACCCATAGGCAAGACGACTAAAGTCCATATTACGGGCAAGTGGAACGCCCCCGGTTTCATCGGTAATTTCTCTCCGGAGCACAACATTTCCGAAAAAGGGTTCGAAGCAAACTGGAGTATCCTCAGCTTCAACCGCAGTATTCCTGAAATGTGGATAGACTATCCGGGAAACTCATTCGAAGACTCTTCGTTCGGCGTAAACCTGATAGACCCGGTAAACCATTATCAGCAGAACATGCGTTCCGCCAAATATGCCATTATGTTTATCGCCCTGACTTTCGTTGTCTTCTTCTTTGTCGAAACGCTGACAAAAAGACGAATCCATCCTATCCAGTATTTGCTGGTCGGCTTTGCATTAATCCTGTTCTACAGCTTGCTCCTGTCCATTTCCGAACAGATAAATTTTGGTATCGCTTACCTGATTGCGAGTATTGCCACCATCGGACTAATATCTGCTTATACTTATAGCATTTTCAAAAACAAAATACAGACCGGAGCACTCACCGGCATGTTATGTTTATTGTATATTTTCCTGTATGTTATCCTGCAACTCGAAGATGTCGCATTGCTGATTGGAAGCATCGGCCTGTTCATTATACTGGGAACCATTATGTTCTTCTCACGGAAAATCAACTGGTATAAAGAAGAAGAGACGGAAAATAACAAGCAGGTTACCTCGTTGCTGTAACGTTATTTCAGGATAAGACCGTTTCATAAAAAAGATAACTTTGCAATGAAGTTATCTTTTTTGTTTTTCAAGAAACTTTATGCGAATAGAACTATCATAACTGTCATAAATCCGGCAACAGCCTATACTACAAGAAAATACAATATGACAGTTACCAAATTCAAGTATCATGGTATCTATCATACTATCATAACATCTTCATTCCAAAATGCTATATACCTTTGTTTTTCTTATCAGATAAGCTACTTTAAATGAAATAGATAGTATGTTTTACTACTTGACACCCGGATGTCGAACCTGTCGGGACCCGGGCCTGACCACCTCTGCCACCCGGATTACAATACATGCAAAATGCCCGTTAAACCGACCTAAATATCCTTACTTTTCGAACAGAAACAGCAATATAGACAATATTTCTATGCTATATTAGCAAAAACGCCACTAAAACCCCAAAACGCACATAAAAAAAAAGCAGGCCATTCCTGACCCGCTTTTTTTATCTTTCCGCATGTATTCTATTTAATAAAATTACTTCGCATAGCTTACTGCACGTGTTTCACGGATTACCGTAATCTTGACCTGTCCCGGATAAGTCATTTCATCCTGAATCTTCTTGGCGATTTCATTTGACAGGTTTTCCGTATCCTTATCGTCAATCTTATCGGCACCTACAATGACACGCAACTCACGGCCTGCCTGTATTGCATATGTCTTAACCACGCCCGGATAAGACAGAGCCAATTGCTCGAGGTCGTTCAAACGTTTGATGTAAGCTTCCACAATTTCACGACGAGCACCGGGACGGGCTCCGGAAATAGCATCACAAACCTGTACAATCGGCGCTAATAAAGTCTGCATTTCAACTTCATCATGGTGGGCACCTACTGCATTGCAGATATCCGGTTTCTCTTTGTATTTCTCACAAAGTTTCATACCCAGTATTGCGTGTGGCAATTCCGGTTCGTCATCAGGCACTTTACCAATATCATGTAACAGACCTGCACGTTTCGCCTTCTTCGGGTTCAAGCCGAGTTCAGAAGCCATTACCGCACATAAATTAGCTGTTTCACGTGCATGTTGCAACAAATTCTGACCATAAGAAGAACGGTACTTCATTTTACCGATCATACGGATTAACTCAGGATGCAAACCATGAACACCTAAATCGATCACTGTACGTTTGCCTGTTTCAATCACTTCTTCTTCAACCTGCTTTTTGACTTTCGTAACGACTTCCTCGATACGTGCCGGGTGGATACGTCCGTCCTGTACCAACTGATGCAAAGCCAAACGGGCAATCTCGCGGCGAACCGGGTCAAAACCGGAAAGAACGATTGCTTCGGGAGTATCATCCACTACAATCTCGATTCCGGTTGCTGCTTCAAGAGCACGGATATTGCGGCCTTCGCGACCGATAATACGGCCTTTTATCTCATCAGACTCGATATGGAATACTGTAATCGAGTTTTCAATAGCAGTTTCAGTAGCAACACGCTGGATAGACTGGATAACGATTTTCTTTGCTTCCTTATTGGCTGCCATCTTCGCTTCTTCCATAATTTCGTTGATATAAGAAGTAGCTTCGGATTTAGCTTCATCCTTCAAAGATTCAATTAAGCGGTCTTTAGCTTCTTCTGCAGACAACCCGGAAAGGGCTTCCAAATGTTCAACTTCTTTCTGGTGAAGTTTATCCAAATCCTGTTTTTTCTTGTCAACCAGCTCCAATTGGACAGCCAGGTTTTCTTTTACCGTATCAACTTCGCAATTTTTACGTTGCAAGTCTTCCTGACGCTGGTTTAATGTCAATTCACGTTGTTTCAACTTATTCTCCACAGACTGGATTTTAGAATTGCGGGAAGCGACCTGCTTTTCCAAGTCGGCTTTCAGGTGAAGAAACTTTTCTTTTACTTCAAGTAATTTCTTCTGCTTCATCACTTCCGCTTCCTTTTCAGCCTCCCTCAACACACTATCGTACCTTGATTTCAGAAGGAACCGCATTGTCAACCAAGCGAGTAAACCTCCGAGAAAGAAGGTTACGATTGATATGATTATATTCATTCCCATTTTACATATAATTTAAATTCATAATTTAATATACAAAAAAAGCACTCACCTTACAAGATATTCCTTGTCCGGTAGTGCGGAAAATTTTTATTCTAATACTGTATATTTACTTATCCTTCAGATAATTTTCTATATCATCCGTAAGTTCTTGTATCTTCTCTGTAAAGGGATTTGTATCATTTTTTTTCTCCAATTGCAAATTGCTCATCGACAATTGAAAAGCAACCATGGCTAACAAATCTTTTACATCCACTTCAGACTGTGAAAAACTCAACCGATACTGGTTAATCTTCGTCCGGATTTGTTTGGCGGCATCCCGCGCTAACTGTTCATCCTCCCGGTTAATCCACAACCCATAGCTTTTATCTGCTATTTCTACATGTATAAGAAACTTATCGTCCATCGCCTCTATTCATTTAATAGTGCAATGCACCTGTCTACTTCCCGCACTAACTTTGACAACCGCATCTTTGCACTTTTCATTTCTCCTTCATTTACAGAAACAACACGTGCAGTCAACATGTTATCATACTTGATGCTCAACCCTTCAATCTCTTTTGTTGTCTGTTGGAGTTCATTCTCTTTTTGTATTAAAGCATCCTGAAGCTCACGAATTTGTTCTTTCTGCCGATTACACAGCGCCATCAAATCGCGAACTCTAACTTCAAAAACAGATAACAATCTTTTATGATCTTCGGTCATTTCACACCAAATTCTAGACAAAAGTAAACTTTTGAATTGAAATAAGCAATATTAGCCTTGTTTTTTTGCAGAAAAGGTCCAGGCATACAAAAGGCCGTCCAAATAATCAATCCGAACAGCCTCCCCAATAAGATTTGCTACGTTGTTTACACTAACGCAACATAAAGTTCTCCGTCAATTTCTTCAAAGACTAATTTGCCTTCTTTAGCTAACCAACCAAATGCAGCATACATATCTTTTTCTGCTTTGATTTTAGTTGCCTTTTTAACTGCCTTTACACTCATTTTACCGCCTTCACTTAAAGCGTTCCATACGAGGCCGGCGTTTGTTCCAATCACTTCGATCATGTTTCTTTTTTCTTTTGTTTATTCGTTAACCGGGGCAAAAATAAAGATTAATCGATTAAAACAAAAGGAAATAGATGTTTTTTAGCATAAATCGCGACCGTTTTTACACTTAAAAACCACATTTAACACAATTACAGCAATAAAACCGTTCGTTTTCCCCCTGAAATAAGTTCTGCCTGTATATTTATCGCTGAAACATATCTTCTTAACAAATCCACACCATACCGTCCGGCAGCTTCAAGACCGTCCTCTCCTGAGTAACCATTTATAATCATTAACAAGCGGGAGGTATCCAAGCTGATTTTTGTCCGTTCTTCATCACTGGTCGGAGTTCCTATCCCTCCCAGGACATCACGGTATACCGGAAGCCCCGCAATATTCAAATCGCCTCGTCCTATACCCTGGTAATTTTCACCTTCACGCCCAACACCCAATATTAATTCATTACCCACAATCTTGGATGCATCAAAACCTCCGATAGAGTAACCGCTCCGTATCGATAACAGATTAATCAAATCCACCAGTGTATCCACCTTATACAAAGGCAACCCACGAAGTATCCTCCTACGTAAAGCCTCGGCCGAAGGTCTATACCTGTTCGGATCTTTTCCTAAACGCTTATATGCCTGACGAGTTGCAAAAACAGGCTGCCACTTATTTATTTCCTCCAGTTTCATAGAAGCACGGACCGTTATTTCCTCATCTGTTATTTCTTTCCACAATTGTTCGTCCGATACTGTATTCTTTACATCACAAGCAATTACCAGGACATGTAAATCCGGACAAACTTCCTGTACTTCATCTGAAATAGAAACATGAATTTCCATAAACTACAAATATTATTTTTTAATAATACCAGACATAATGCGTCCGCTCTTAATTCCTAAACGACGAGCAGAAAAAAAATCCTTATGTTCAGCATACGTACAAATGCCTGCAATTTCTATATTTTCCGGCAAAAGTCCCGCCTGCAATAATTGACCCCGGTTCACTTCCCACAAATCGATATGGGCTTTTCCTGTCCGTTCATTTCGTACCATACTATCACTAAGAGAAACTCCCGCTTCAACAAAGGCTCTGACCACCTCCTCTCCAACCTCAAAAGCTTCCCGGCTAATGGACGGACCAATACCTGCCTTTATATGTATGGGATCGACAGCATATTTATTTGCAATAAACCGGATTGTTTTCAACACTATCTGCTTTACGGTTCCACGCCACCCGGCATGAACAGCAGCAACCACCTTTTTATCCGGAGCATAGAGCAAGACCGGCACACAATCAGCTGTAGAAACTGCAATGCAAATACCAGCCACATCAGTCACTACGGCATCAATTCCATTGAGGCATCTCCTTTGCTCTTCCAACGAAAAATCCAGAAAAGGTTCTTCTATTGCAAAGATCCCAGCCTCATGTATCTGATAAGGGGCATAGATGCTCTCCGGCGGAATGCCAATTGCCGCCGACAACAACTCACGGTTCAACCTGACAGCCTCTGTATCGTCCCCGCTAAACTCCCCCGGGTTAAAAGATGCATAGTTGCCCTTACTCACTCCGCCATGGCGGGTCGTTATAAAATGAGAAATGTTGCAATCACCGTTTAATCCGGGAAATTGCAACATCTTTACTTTATCATTTGGAAATTCCTTCATCGTCATCATCCCAATCATATTCTTCATAATCACCGTCATCATCCGGATCATCCTCCTCCAGAGGAATCACAAAATCGTCATCATCCAACTGTAGCGAACTAACATCTATGTTCTTATGAATAATGCGTTCCACTTCATGGAAATTTTCAGTATTCAATTCCTTCCACAAAAGGTCTTTCAACTCCACAATGCCCAGTCCGGTTATAGATGAAATGAAAACAAACGGAATACCTTCCGGCAAATCCTCCGATAATGCCTGTATCAACTCTTCATCCAACATGTCACTCTTCGTAATGGCGAGAACACGGCGTTTTTCCAACAATTCCGGATTATATTGGACAAGTTCATTATGAAGTATTTCATATTCCTTTTTAATATCATCCGCATCTGCAGGAATCATGAATAAAAGTAACGAGTTCCGTTCGATATGGCGTAAAAAACGTAAGCCCAGCCCCTTTCCTTCACTGGCACCTTCTATAATCCCGGGGATATCCGCCATTACAAATGAACGGTTATCACGATAACTGACAATTCCAAGATTCGGTTCCAATGTTGTAAACGGATAATTGGCAATTTTAGGTTTAGCTGCCGATACAACAGATAATAAAGTAGACTTCCCGGCATTCGGAAAACCAACCAGACCTACATCTGCCAACAATTTAAGTTGCAATATAACCAGTCGTTCCTGCGAAGGTTCTCCCGGCTGTGCATAACGGGGTGCCTGATTAGTCGCTGTCTTAAAATTCCAGTTACCTAATCCACCTCTTCCGCCTTTCAACAACATTACCTCCTGGCCGTCTTCCGTTACATCACAGATAAACTCTCCTGTTTCCGCATCATAAACAGCGGTGCCACAAGGAACTTCAATTACCCTATCTTCACCGTCTTTTCCGGAACTGCGCTTGGCACTGCCACTTTCACCACTTGTTGCCATGATATGGCGTTCGTATTTCAAGTGCAAAAGTGTCCAGTAATTCCGGTTTCCACGAAGATAGACATGGCCTCCTCTCCCTCCATCGCCTCCGTCGGGACCTCCTTTCGGAATATATTTCTCACGGCGAAAGTGAGAAGACCCTCTGCCTCCTTTTCCTGAACGGCAATAGATCTTTACATAATCTACAAAGTTTGATTCAGCCATAAAATAAACTATTTAAAAAGTAAATATACGAATGTGCCAATAAGCCGTTATCGGCATACCGGCACATTATTTCATTTATAAGTTATTAATTGCATCTTTAATACGACCGAAGATTTCTTCGACTGTACCCATACCCTTGATGGCTACGTGTTTGCCTTCACCCACATAATAATCTGCCAAAGGAGCAGTCTGTGTATGATAAACATCCAGACGGGACTTAATCGTTTCCAGATTATCATCAGAGCGGCCGGAAATCTTACCGCGTTCCAGCAAACGTTTAATCAGTTCTTCTTCTTCAACATGCAGGTTCAACATGACAGAAACATCTGTTCCCCGTTTATTCAGCATTTCTTTCAATGCTTTTGCCTGAGGAATTGTGCGTGGAAATCCGTCAAAAATAACACCCTTTGATGCTTTCTTGCTATCCAACACTTTTGCCAACATGTCTACAATCAATTCATCCGGAACCAATTGTCCTTTGTCAATATAACCTTTTGCAATCTTTCCCAGTTCAGTTTCACCTTTCATTTCTGCACGCAAAACATCACCTGTTGAAATATGATCCAAGCCATACTCCTTGATAATCAACTCACTCTGTGTCCCTTTTCCTGAACCCGGAGCACCAAAAATAACTACGTTTAACATAAAAGCTTCGTTTTAAAAGGCAATCCACATCAAAAAACTGCCTGTATTATACATTAATTATTCACTATTATCTTATTCCGATTTAACTTTTAAGCTTCTACGATCTTATATATATCCCTGAAAGAACGTCCCAAACCATCGAAATCAAGCCCATATCCTACAATAAAATCTGCGGGAATCTGTATACCCACATAATCCGGCTTCAAATCGCATTTTAATGATTCGGGTTTAAATAATAAGGTTGCCAGTTTCACATCTGCAGCACCTTCTTCTCGCAATTTTTCCTTTACAAAGGTCATTGTAAGACCGGTATCAATAATATCTTCCAATAAAATTATGGTACGCCCTTTTACATCTGACTCCAATGGCATAATCTCGCGGACAGTACCAGTAGTATTCGTCCCCTTATAGGATGAATAACGGGCAAACGCTACTTCATATGGGACATCGAGCTGACGCATCAATTCTGCCGTAAACATAAAAGCGCCATTCAAAACACAGACAAACAGCGGATCTACCCCCTCTATATCTACCCGGATACGTTCCGCCACCTTTCCAATAGCACGCTTTATCTCTTCTTCTGGAATAAAGAGTTCAAATTCTTTATCTTTTAATTGGATTTTATCCATTCCGTATAATTTTTGCGGATACAAATGTACAACTTTTTCATTTAATCATATCTATAAACTTATCCACCTCCTAAATAATCGGTTAATTAAATTATTTTCTCTAAGTTTGCATACAAAAATGATTTGATAACAGATAGTTTATGATTAAAATATTCGCAACAGACAAGATCAAAGAACTGGATCAATATACTATTCAGAATGAGCCGATCAGCTCTATCGATTTAGTAGAACGGGCAGCAACTGTATTCATGCATGAATTTTGCCGGCGCTATTCCAAACAAATACGTATTGTCATTTTTGCCGGGCAAGGCAACAATGGGGCAGATGCTCTTGCCATTGCCCGCTTACTGATAGACGAAGGATACCGCGTTGAAACCTATTTGTTTAATCCGACAGAACATCTTTCTTATGATTGTGAATTAAATAAACAACGGTTATTAGGCATGGATAAAATTGAATTTACGGAAGTAAAAGATGATTTTGTTCCTCCTACACTGGGTGACCGGGATGTTGTAATCGACGGTTTATTCGGTTCTGGTCTTAACCGGCCTCTTTCCGGAGGATTTCCCGCACTGGTCAATTATATAAACCAATCGGGAGCCACAGTTGTAGCAATAGACATTCCTTCCGGATTATTTGGCGAAGATAACAGGAACAATGAATCGGAATCCATTATACAAGCGAATTTAACCCTCACATTCAGCTTCCCTAAACTGGCATTCTTTTTACCTGAAAATGAACCGTATGTAGGAGAATGGAAGGTACTCGATATCAGTTTAGACCCTTATATTGTAGAAAATACCCCGACTTCATATTCTTTAGTAGAGGAAGAAGATATGGCAGCCGTATTCCAACCACGCAGCCGTTTCTCTCACAAAGGGACGTTCGGACATGCCTTATTAATAGCCGGCAGCCAGGGAAAAATGGGCGCTGCATTATTATCCGCCCGTGCCTGCCTCAGAAGTGGGGCCGGATTATTGACCGTCCATATACCGCAACGAGGCGAACAAATCATGCAAACAGCGTTTCCGGAAGCGATGTTAAGTTTCGACCCCCACCCGGATTATTTTACAACCGTACCTGATACTTCCGCTTATTCGGCTATAGGCATAGGTCCGGGATTAGGACAACATTTGGAATCTGCCGTCGCATTAGAACGCATATTGCAACCGATAGGAAAACCAGTTGTATTAGATGCGGATGCTCTTAATCTGATTGCATCCAACAAAGATTTACTGGCACGCATCCCACCTCATAGCATTCTGACTCCACATCCTAAAGAATTCGACAGGATTGCCGGAGAAAGTAATAATTCATATGAGCGGCTTATCAAAGCGCAGACTTTTGCTATCGAACATAAATTGATTGTTGTATTGAAAGGAGCCTATACGGCAATCTGTACTCCTCTTGGTAATGTTTATTTTAATGACAGCGGAAATCCGGGAATGGCAACAGCCGGAAGCGGAGATGTTTTAACCGGCATCATTTTAGGATTGCTCGCACAAGGGATGGAACCTGAGACTGCAGCAGTTTCAGGAGTATTCCTACATGGAACAGCAGGAGATCTCGCAGCTATTTACCGTTCAGAGGAAAGTATGGTAGCAGGAGACATTATAGAAATGCTTGGCAAAGCTTTCAAACAAATCAAATAAATATTTATGCTAAAGGAAACAAGGTATTCTCTTTGTCAAAAAAAGAGAGTGCCTTGCTTTATAGACGTTTGCACAAAAAGTCACGCTATCTACTTTATTAAAAACCAGTTATTTAAACATTCAAGTATGCAAAACCTTATTTGAATGAGTAATTTTGTTGTTCTTGCACCTACGCTTAACATTAACCACACATGACTTTATATGTAAGAAAACAAACGTACATCACAATTAAAAAGGAGACAATTATGAATGCATATTTGAAACATATAGCAATCTTGACAGGGGTTGTATTATTATTCTTACTTTCCATGACGTGTTGTTACAACTACTCACCCTCTCCTGAACTTCAATTAGCAGAACAGTTAATAGATAGTAAACCCGACAGTTCTTTAAATATATTGAACAACCTGCCTGACAAACAAAAGCTCTCGAAATATAACCATGCGCTCTACTGCTTACTACTTACACAGGCACAAGACAAGAATTTCATAATCCATACCTCCGACTCTATTTGCAAAATAGCTGTCAAATATTTTGAAAAACATAGTGACATCCATTATACTATGCTTGCTTATTATTGCATGGGACGCGTTTATAGTGATTTACAAGATGCATTGCAAGCACAAGAATATTACTTAAAAGCACTGGAGATCGGTAAAAATTCAAAAGAATATAAATTGCTTATCAGAATCAGTAGTAACTTAGGAACACTTTATGCCTATCAAGATATTTATGATATGGCATTACCTCTTTATAAACAAGCATTACATTATACATTTTTGGAGCAAAAACAAGATTCTCTAAACATTTCATATATACTAAGAAATATTGCTCGAACATATACGCAAACGCATCAACCTGATAGTGCCATCAAATACTATCAAAAAGCAATAGCTTACTCTACACCAAGCAACGCATCATCCCTTTTTGTTGATTTAGGGAATCTACATTTTAATAAAGGTGAATATAAAGATGCTGAGAAATATCTGAATAAAGCTGTTGCGACTGTTGTCAACAAAATAACAATAGACCACATAAATCTCTCAAAAGGAAAACTTTATTCAGAATTACAGATGTTTGACTCTGCAAAAATTTGCCTTATGAAAAGTACTCAGAGTTCATACCTTTATACTAAAGCTGGAAGTTTCCAACGTTTGGCAAAAGTCGCTTTAAAAGAAAATAATTTAAAAGATTTTGCTAAATATACTCTTGAATATGAACAATTAAGAGACTCCATAACAAATCGTTCTCATTTTGAGAACATTCGCCTCACCCAGAGCATGTTCAATTACCAGCAAATAAATAAAGAAAAAATCAAATTTGAAAAAGAAGCAACCGACAGGCTTATATTAGTTTATCAGATTATAATCCTTTTTGTTATCATCTTAGCTGTAGGTATATACATTTATAAACGGGAACAAAATAAAAAGAAAAGGCAATTAGAACAAAAAGAACAGCAATATAAACGTAGCCAACAATATTTGGAAGACAATAAAAAACAAATTGCACAATTAGAGAATATCTTGTCAACAGAAAAAGCCCAAATGACTGAAGTTCAAAGACAATTGTATGAAGCCAGAAAAGTCATGCTCCAAATGGAAAACAGGACTATTATTGAAAAACAAGGAGCTATTGAAGTTTTAGAACAAGATTTTCATAGTGCCTCTTTATATCTAAAAATCCACCGAGAAGAAGAAGTTCAGTTAAATTCTACAGAGTGGTTTGAACTGCGTCAACTCATAGATGCGACCTATTCGGATTTCACTAACAGGCTTATTAAACTCTATCCTAAAATATCCCAGGAAGAAATACGTATCTGCTATCTCTCCAAAATGGATGTACCTGTTAAAAAGATAGCAACAATCGTACATATCACCAGTTCCGGTGTTTCCCAATGCCGTCGAAGATTATACAAAAAATTCACTAACGAACCTGCCAACGCCGAGAATTTCACCAAATTTATTGCTGATTTCTAAATAGATACAAGTTGTCATTTTTTTGTCATCAGTTTTCACTCAAGCGAACATTGAGTGTAAACTACTTTTGTCTCAAAGCTAATACAATTTTTCACCATAATTTTATATTTAGTATTATGAGACATTTAATTTCAACTTTAATTCTTACTGTTTGCTGCATTTTTTGCACACAATTCGTATTCTGTGACACAATTCCAACCAAAGGTGAATGGGGTCCTGAAGATGTTAGATCTATTCCTCCTGCTCCCCCTACAGCATCTATCGATGGTAAAATTTTAACGATTCAATTTACAACTCCATTATCAGATTTAACAGTTACTGTTACGGATAACGAAACCGGTGTTGTTGTATATGAAGATTGTATTTCATCTACTGGATTAGAAAGCCTCCCTGTTAGCTTAGATGCAGAAAATGGTAATTATACATTGACAATGACACATAAATTAGGATATTTAATTGGTACGTTTGTCATAAAGTAGATGCTATGGCGTGTGTGCTCCTTGTACACGTTTATGGCAGGAACAGTCCCAGGTGGTTAATATTAACCAAACCTGATATCTCGATCTCCTTTTCCGCCACCTGCGGGCTGTTGTGATTTTTCTCTCAAGCTAACCTTTTTTCTTCCCTATTCCTCGCTCTTAGCATGCAAAAGAGACATTTCCCCGTTGGTTTCTAACAAAATATTTCATAGTTTTGTACAATCATTTGTTTTAGAAGATTAAACCTAAGATTAGAATATGAAGAATTCAATTCTTTTAGTCATAAGCTTGTTTCTTAGCTTATCCGCTACAGCCCAAACAAAGGTTGTCAAAAAAAATGCAGTCAAAGCTAATAATTTTGGCATCACTTATTCACTTCCAAAAACAGCACTAATAATTGACGCTGAAGTAATTAAAGTATCCTGCAAAGCCGGTCCCTACTATAAATACGCAGAAAAATACCTTGGAGTAAAAGATGCGATTACCGAAGACAAAATTTATTATGAATTAGGTAAAATCAAACTGATAAACAAAGGAATCCCCGATCCGGAAAATACATACATCGTAGAATTTAAAAGTGGAACCGTCGCTCCTTATGCTTATCTGACAGAGGAAGGGCTACTTTGTTCTATTAATGCCGAATATACACCGGATGAAATAGCACAAAACGCTGCCGGAAAGAAAAATACATCTCCTATAAAACCGACAGATACCTCTGTCTTTTCAGAAGAATTACTTATGGCAGGTTCAACAGCCAAACAAGCTGAAGTTGCAGCTAAACAAATCTATCGTATACGCGAAAGCCGTCTAAACATATTAACTGGTGAAGCAGACAATTTGCCTCCCGATGGAGAAGCTATGAAACTTGTAATCCAACAACTGGAAGAACAAGAAAAAGCACTTACTAACCTGTTTACAGGTGTACGCACCAAAGATACATCCAGCTATTCCGTAACAATCGATCCTATAGATGATTTGGAAAGAGATGTTCTATTCCGTTTTTCCGAACAATTAGGAGTTGTGGATGCCGATGATTTGGGAGGCGCTCCGGTATATCTGAATTTAAAAGCAATCGAACGTGCTCCTGTTTTAGATGCCAAAGAAGCAGCAAAGAAAGAAAAGTCATTAAAAGGAATTATTTATAATATTCCGGGCAAAGCGGCTATTGAAATCAGCCTAAACAAAAAAACATTATATAAAGGAGAAGCCCAGATTACTCAATTCGGAACTCGCGAAGGGTTGGCTCCTGTTATGTTCGAAGACAAAAAAGCTCCGGTAAAAGTTTATTTCTATCCGGAAACAGGCTCTATAAAACAAATAATTCAATAAGTATTATCTAATCATCTAAACACTTAAATTTTATGTTCGAAGGACAACCTAAAGGGTTATACGCGTTAGCCTTAGCGAATACGGGTGAGCGTTTCGGTTATTATACCATGCTCGCTATTTTTACTTTATTCCTGCAAGCGAAATTCGGATTTTCAGCAGCAGAGACATCTACTATTTTCGGTTCATTCCTGGCCGCTGTTTATTTTATGCCGCTTATTGGGGGTATCTTGGCTGATAAGTTCGGATACGGCAAAATGGTTACAACCGGTATTGTCATTATGTTTATCGGATATGTATTGCTTTCCATCCCGACAGCTGCAAGTTCCGGAAAAGTTTTAATGTTCGGTGCTCTCGCCTTAATTGCGTGTGGTACAGGCCTTTTCAAAGGGAACCTGCAAGTAATGGTAGGAAACCTTTACGATGCCCCCGAATACAAAGCTAAACGGGATACTGCTTTCAGCATTTTCTATATGGCAATCAATATCGGTGCCATGTATGCTCCCACAGCTGCTACAATGATCACTAACTATATGTTAGGCAAAAACGGATTTACTTATGTACCCCAAATCCCGTCGTTAGCACATCAGTTCTTGAATGGAACCATTACAACCGAAGGTTCTGCTACATTAGCAAGCTTACAGGCTTCGCAGAATTTCGTTGGAGATACTGCAGCATTCTGTAATACTTATATTGACAAATTATCAGAAGCTTATAATTACGGATTTGCCATTGCATGTATCTCATTAATTATATCAATGGTTATCTATATTGTATTCCGTCCTACATTCAAACATGCCGATTACAACTCTAAGCAGGCAAAACCGGCAAACGTACAGGAAGAAGAACTGACTCCGCAACAGACAAAAGACCGTATCCAGGCTTTATTGTTGGTATTTGCTGTTGTTATTTTCTTCTGGATGGCATTCCACCAGAATGGTTTGACACTGACATTCTTTGCCCGTGACTATACGGCACAATCAATTAGCGGTCTTGACCGTTTAGGTTTCAATATCGTAAACCTGACCTGTTTACTGGTTGTCGTATATTCCGCATTCTCCGTATTCCAGTCAAAAACAGGAAAAGGAAAAGGAATTTCCGGAATTGTCCTTCTGATCTCATTAGTATTGTTAGGCCTGAACTACAGTTCTATGGATCCGAGCGTTAACATCCTTCCTCAGATATTCCAGCAGTTCAATCCTTTCTTTGTCATTGTCCTGACTCCGGTATCACTGGCAGTGTTCGGATATCTGGCTAAGAAATCAAAAGAACCTTCCGCTCCCCGTAAAATCGGTATCGGTATGGTGATTGCTGCTTGCGGTTTCCTTATCATGGCATTAGGTTCATTAGGATTGCCTACTCCGGCTGACGTTGAAGCAAATGGTATCTCCGCGGATGCATTAGTTTCCCCGAACTGGTTGATTTCCACTTACCTGGTATTAACATTTGCAGAATTGTTACTTTCTCCGATGGGTATTTCCTTCGTTTCTAAAGTAGCACCTCCGAAATACAAAGGTATGATGATGGGTGGCTGGTTCGTTGCAACTGCCATTGGTAACTATCTGGTAGCAACTATCGGTTATCTATGGGGAGGTATGCAACTCTGGATGGTATGGAGCGTACTGATCGTATGCTGCCTGCTATCGGCACTGTTCATCTTCTCTATCATGAAGCGATTGGAAAAAGTTGCAAAATAACATCCGGTTATTCTTGAAACAATGAAACAAACTGCCCACAGTCAACTGTCCACTGCAGCCGCCATCCGTTTCAAAAGATGGAGCCGGAAGGGATATGCTGCATTTATCAGTGTACAACGGGCGGTAACAATCGGGCAACTTAGAGCAAATGTATCCGAACGATTCCAAATTAAAAACGGAGCAGTACACACTTCCGTTTTATCACAGTTACAAACTGTAGATGAGAAAGAAAACAATACGGATGAATGTTCGTTAAAGGATTTATGGGATACAATAAATGAGTTTCGCCTATTATTGGCTTCACTATTTGTACAGGTAAACATACAGCAGATCGAGTCTGCCCTTGTCTATACCTTAATACAATTAAAATATTCCGAAAAAGCGGGAAGTTCAGTCTACGGGCTGGAACTTCCCGCTTTTTTACGTTTATACCCAAATGAATTTAAATAATTAATAGAATGATAGAAACAATCAAACAACAGGTGCTATCCGGTAAAACGATTGATGAAGCGCAGGCTTTAGCTTTAGCCGGCTCTCCGGATAAAGAGGCTCTATACCAGGCAGCCCATGAAATCACCCGCCACTTTATGGGAAACAAATTCGATACATGCTCCATCATCAATGCCAAAAGCGGCAATTGCAGCGAAGATTGCAAATGGTGTGCACAATCCGGACATTACAAAACAAAAGTCACCTTATATCCCTTACTTCCGGCGGAGGAATGCGTTCGTCATGCCGCATACAACGCTAAACAAGGAATAGGACGATTCGCATTAGTCACCAGTGGAAAGCGGGTTTCCGACAAAGACATGGAAAAGATAACCGCGACTATCCGGCAAATCAAACAGACATGCAAAATAAAATGCTGTGCATCTATGGGTTTACTCAGCCGGGAACAGCTACAAACGCTTTATGATAGCGGAACGGAAAACTATCATTGCAACATTGAGACAGCACCCTCCTATTTCAGTTCCTTATGTACCACCCACACCATGGAGCAAAAGCTTGAAACCATCCGGACCGCACGTGAGATAGGTTTCCGCATCTGTTCAGGAGGAATCATCGGCATGGGGGAAACGGTTAAACAGCGGATAGAAATGGCACTGTTTTTACAAAAAGAAGGCATCCTGTCCATTCCTTTAAACATGTTGCAACCGATACCCGGCACTCCGTTAGGCAAAATCCTTCCCCTTTCCGATGAAGAATTCCTGACCACCATCGCTTTGTTCCGCTTCATCAATCCGAATGCCTATTTACGTTTCTCCGGAGGCCGTGCACAATTAAGCGAAGCCACCCAGAGAAAAGCCCTCTATATAGGAATAAATTCGGCTATTATTGGCGACTTGCTAACAACCATAGGGAGCAAAGTGGCAGAAGACAAAGTATTATTTACATCGGAAAACTATTCATTAACCGAAAATACAGACTGGGAGAAATGATAACAGATACACTTTTACAATTCGACAGGGACCATATCTGGCACCCCTATACATCCACCATCGACCCGCTTCCGGTTTATCAGGTAGACCGTGCAGATGGCGTCACCATTACATTGAAAGATGGCAGAAAACTGATAGACGGCATGTCATCCTGGTGGGCAGCCGTACACGGATACAATCATCCGGTTCTGAACGAGGCTGCCAAAAAGCAACTCGAAAAAATGAGCCATATCATGTTCGGAGGTTTTACCCATGAACCGGCTGTCGAACTGGCTAATAAACTCCTACCATTACTTCCGCCCGGAATGGATAAAATATTCTTTGCAGACAGTGGTTCTGTTGCCGTAGAAGTGGCCATGAAAATGGCTATCCAATACTGGCAATCATCCGGTAGCCCACAAAAATGTAAGTTTGCGACCATCCGAAGCGGTTATCATGGCGATACCTGGCATGCCATGTCCGTATGCGACCCGGTAACCGGTATGCACGGCATTTTTTCAGGCAGTCTTCCTGTCCAATACTTTATTCCTCAACCTTCCGTTAAATTCCATGAAGAATGGAAAGAAGAGGCTATTCATCCATTAAAAGACCTATTGGAAAAACATCACCGGGAAATAGCTGCTCTAATACTCGAACCGATAGTCCAGGGAGCCGGAGGTATGTACTTTTATTCACCGGAATTTCTTATTAAAGCAAGGGAACTTTGCAACCATTACAATGTTCTGCTTATTTTCGACGAGATAGCAACCGGTTTCGGACGTACCGGAAAACTATTTGCCTGGGAACATGCCGGCGTGATTGCAGACATTATGTGTATCGGAAAGGCGCTGACCGGGGGATACCTGACTTTATCCGCTACCATTACCCAAAAGCATATAGCCGATACCATTTGTTCCGGTGAAGCAGGCTGTTTTATGCACGGCCCTACTTTTATGGGGAACCCGTTGGCATGTGCCATTGCTTCCGCTTCCGTTTCCTTACTATTGGATAGCCACTGGCAAGAGAAAGTCCATGCAATAGAAAGCCAACTCAAAGAAGAACTGGCACCCGCATCCGCATTCCAGAATGTGCAAGAGGTCAGGGTTTTAGGAGCCATCGGCGTTCTGGAAATGAAAGAGCCGGTCAATATGGCCATACTCCAACGCCGTTTTGTAGAAAAAGGAATCTGGGTACGCCCTTTCGGCAAACTGGTTTACCTGATGCCCCCGTTCATCATCTCCAAAGAAGAGTTGCACCAACTGACAAGCGGATTACTCGAAATATTATCTGTAGACAATCATGCTTCATAATATATTAAGATGAAAGATTATGCCCAAGTATTAAATACATTGGAAGCCGCCGGAAATCTCCGGAGGTTACCGGAAGTCCGCCATCAAGGGAAATGGATTGAGAAAGAAGGGAAAAAAATGCTGAACCTCTCTTCCAATGATTATCTGGGACTCGCCTCCCGTATAGACTTAAGGGATTCATTCCTTGCCCGGTTGCAGGAAACAGACCTGCCTTTATCATCAAGTTCCTCCCGTCTCCTAACGGGAAACTTTTCCATTTACGAAGAACTTGAACAACACATGTGCAAAGCCTTCGGTCGCGAAGCTACCCTTCTGTTCAATAGCGGTTACCATGCCAATACCGGCATATTGCCTGCGCTGGCAGATAAACGGACGTTAATCCTTGCCGACAAGCTGGTACATGCCAGCATCATAGATGGTATTTTACTGAGTGGAGCGCCATTTCAGCGATATAAACATAATAACTATGAACATCTGGAACAGTTATTATCCAAAACCAGCGGACAGTATGAACAGACAATCATCGTAACGGAAAGCATCTTCAGCATGGATGGAGATATAGCCGACCTGCAACAATTAGTCCGTTTAAAAAAGAACTATCCCGATGTCATGCTTTACGTAGATGAAGCCCATGCTATCGGAGTCCGTGGTGAAAACGGCTTAGGTATTGCAGAAGAACAAAATTGTATCGGAGATATCGATTTTTTGGTAGGGACATTCGGAAAAGCATTAGCCTCCATGGGAGCTTACCTGTTATGCAGTAAAACGATCCGGGAATATCTGGTCAACACGATGCGTCCCCTCATTTTTAGTACAGCGTTACCTCCCGCACAAATAGCCTGGACGTGCTTCCTGTTCGACCGCTTACCCGAATTTACCGCAGAACGTCAGCAACTTTCTCAAACCAGCCGGTTATTAGCAACAGCTTTACAAGGAAAAGGTGGTGAAATAAGCAACAGCCATATCATTCCCTTTATCATTGGAGAAAATGAGGCTTGTATACAAAAAGCCCTTCAATTGCAACGAAAAGGGTTTTACTGCCTGCCAGTCCGTCCCCCTACAGTTCCACAGGGAACAGCACGTATACGCTTCTCATTGACAGCTTCCATCAATATGGAAGATATCAAAAACTTATTCCTTTTAACCTAATTCAAAATTGAATCGATAAGCCCATATATATCAAAAAGATATGCTTTCTCAGACAATTCCATAACGTTGAGAAAAAAGTTTCATGCTGATGAAACAAAAAGTTTCACCCGATGAAACTAAAAGTTCCAAGGCATGAAACTAAAAATTTCTGGGGATAAAAAAAGAAACACTCATAAACGACAGATAAAATGAATATATACAAACAAACAGCTAATAAAAAGGATAAGTTACTCCTTATCTTCTCCGGATGGTCAGCACCTCCCCTACTTTTTAAAGGGATAGAGGCTGATGAAGATACGGATATATGGATCTGCTATAACTATCAGGATCTTTCTTTTACGGAAGATTTGTCCGGCTACCAGGAAATACATATCATTGCCTGGTCGCTCGGAGTATGGGCAGCATCCATCGTATTGGATAAACAACAAGCACCCTTCCCCATAACCGGAGCCATAGCCATCAACGGAACGCCCTATCCAATCCATGATACATACGGCATACCGGAAGCTATTTTCCGGGGAACATTGGAAAATATTACTCCGGCTGGCATGTACCGCTTCAACCGGCGGATGTGCGGAAACAAGGATATACTGCAACAATATGAAACGATACCTTCCCGCCCAATAGAAGAAATCAAGGAAGAGTTGCATGCCATCTACCAAGCCTACAAACCGGTGGAAACCAATCTCTGGACATGCAGTATCTTATCGGTAAACGATCTGATTTTCCCCATACAAAACTTACGGAACTACTGGTACGGACGTTGCCCGGTTACGGAAATAGAAGCACCTCATTATCCTTTTTATCGATGGAAACAATGGAACGAGCTATGGAAACAATAGACACCTGGCATATCGCAAATCGTTTTACCCGTGCCTTGCAAAGTTATGACCGTCATGCCAATGCCCAGCATATCATATGCAAAGAATTGGTATCACTACTCATCCGTCATGCCGGCACTGACTACAGTCGCATACTTGAAATAGGTTGTGGAACCGGAGGTTTTACCAAACAACTGAAAGAACAATGCCATATAAATGAATGGACAATCAACGACCTTTGTGAAGATTGTAAAGAAATAATCAACCGGATTCTACAAGAGGAATCCTACACATTCATTTCCGGTGATGCAGAACAACTTCTATTCCCGGGCAAATACGACCTGATAGCTTCTGCCTCCGTATTTCAATGGATGAAACATCCGGAAAAATTCTTGCATAGATTATCCGGTTTACTGGCAGATAAGGGGATTTTACTATTCAGCACCTTTGCCCCCGGCAACCTTTATGAAATAAAAGAGTTAACAGGACGAGGGCTCAACTATCCGGACGTAGGACAATTATCTCAATGGTTATCCTCTGATTTCCACGTACTTCATAGTGAAGAAGAAGAAATTACGCTCAATTTCCCCACTCCTATGGATGTATTACGTCACCTAAAAGCAACCGGAGTTACCGCTACCGGAAGTGGCATCTGGACTCGCAGCATGCAAGAAGATTTCTGCATACGCTACACCAGGATGTTCCACACGACTGATAATCAAGTCAAATTAACATACTGTCCTTTATACATACTGGCGGTAAAAAGAAAATAACAATCCATATGAAAGGTAAAGTATTATTCATCACAGGTATCGATACGAATATCGGTAAAACTTATGCTACCGGCATTCTTGCCCGTACATTGGCAGGACAGGGAAAAACAGTTATCACCCAGAAAATGATTCAAACCGGATGCGAAGAAATATCGGAAGATATTGAAATGCACCGGAAACTGCAAGGTATTCCTTTTACGGAAGAAGACAAACAGGGACTAACCTGCCCCTACATATTTACTTATCCGTGTTCTCCCCATATGGCTGCAGCAAAAGATAAACGGAATATCGACCTCTCTGTCATCACTGCAGCAACACGGCAACTTCAGGAAAAATATGAATACGTATTACTGGAAGGTGCCGGCGGGTTAATGGTTCCGAATGATTTTGACTCATTGACTATCGATTATATTAAAGAGCAGGGATACCCTGTTATCCTGGTTACTTCCGGTAAATTAGGCAGTATCAACCATACCCTGCTCAGTTTGTATGCCTGCAAACAATACGGTATTCCGGTAAAAGCGCTCGTATATAATCTTTTTCCAAAAGCCGACCCATTAATCGAAGCCAACACCATAGAATATCTGGCCCAATACCTGCAAAAAGAATCACCGGAAACAACTATTATAACTTTGCCGGATGCAAAAGAAGAACAGACTTGCTCCTTATTTTTGTAATAAATAAAGCCCATGGGTCTTTGCGAGCAAAGAGACCTCTTCCGACAATGTTAAATTAACATTCCTTTTGTAATAAAGAAAGATTGATTATCTTTGCAACAAGTTTTTCAGGTAGAAAGATATGTTACCAAAGATAATCAATCATATATTTAAAGTACATCAACGTATCACTTTGGTGATTATGTTAGTGCTTTTGCAATTTTATTCTTTCGGTAGCGATTTTTTCCCGGAAACATTCCGTCAAACTTCTATTATATCCATTAATCAGAATAACCCGGAAGTACTGGACTTCGACGATCATGCTACCCTGCGTACCGTTCGTCAGGAAGACATACAGCTACAAGCATTTGAAATCGATTTAATTTCCGATTGGTTCACATGTACGGATTTACATGGACTAATCCAATCGTTGGAGTTGCGTATCTGTTCTTCACTTCCCCTATTCCACAATCTTCACAAAGCTGACAACTTTATTTGGTTCAGCACATTTCTGCTTTAGACATTTCTTTTTATTCTATCCCGTAGTGGTTTAAGTATCAGTAACCACCTACGTATCGGTCTGTATTATTTACAGACTCCCTATTACTCATACAATTAACCGATTATATTTTCGTTTTCTTGACCGGGAACGAAACTGTAATCATTTGTACATAATCAAATAATTTAATCAGAAAGGTTTATGACGAAAAGATTATTTTCCGCCAAACTATCCTTATTATTTACAATCTCCATCCTGACTGCATGTAGCGGAAGTCAGGAAAAAAAATCAAAAGGGAAAGATCCTATTCCCGTAATGAAATTAACAAGTACTTCGATTGAAATTCCCCAGTCGTATGTGGCTGATGTACAAGCCGTACAGTTTGTAGAAATAAAACCCAAAGTAGAAGGCTTTGTCGAATCTGTTTTTGTAGATGAAGGAGAACATGTAAAGAAAGGGCAGATACTGTTTAAGCTCTCGTCTGCCGAACTCTATGAAGAGGTAAAAGAGGCACAAGCCAATTATAAGCAGGTACAAGCCGAGTTGAAAATGGCAGAGGTGGAAGCCGACCGGATAAAACGGCTTGTCGATAAAGATATCATCTCTCCCATCCGCCTTGAACTGGCAAACACGGAAATAGACGTAGCCCGCCTGAAAGTGCAACAGGCAAAATCAAGGTTGCAACGTGCAGAAACAAACTACTCCTATACAACGATAACCTCTCCTTTCGATGGATATGTAGACCGTATTCCGTTTAAGGCAGGAAGTTTAGTTACCCCTACCAGTTTGCTAACCTCTCTGACGGATGTATCGGAAATGTTTGCTTATTTTAAAATAAACGAACAGGAATATCTGGAATACAAACGAACCCAGTTGAGCGGAGCAGACCAGTCGGAATACGACAACCTCGAACTGGTTTTATCCGACCAGACCACTTATCCCTACAAAGGAACCGTAGAAACTGTAGAAGGAGATTTTGAACGCGGTACCGGTTCTATTGCGTTCCGTGCTCGTTTTGCCAATCCCGAACGGCTATTAAGACACGGGGTATCCGGCAAGATCCGTATGCTTACCCAAATGGAGAATGTGATTCTGGTACCTCAACAATCCACTTTTGAAATTCAGGATTTCACTTATGTTTATACGGTAGATGAAGAAGGTAAAGTGAGTGTCCGTAGCTTCGAACCTCTTGCCCGTCACGGTTCCTATTACGTAACGAAAGATTTACCAGACCAGACTACCATTGTATATGAAGGTGTACAGACAGTAAGCGATGGCATGACTATCGTTCCGGAAATGGTAAATACTCAAATAGTCCGTGAGAAAACAGAATTATCAAATAAACCAGAAAACAATAAATAAACAGTATGTTCGGAATATTTATCAGACGTCCTATTCTGGCAGGTGTGATTTCTGTTGTCATCACCCTGTTAGGCTTATTGGCAATCAATTCGTTGCCAATTACACAGTTCCCGGACATCGTTCCTCCATCCGTTACCGTAACAGCCCGTTATACAGGTGCGAATGCCGATGTTATGGCTAAAACGGTAGCTACCCCATTGGAACGTGCAATCAACGGGGTTCCGGGGATGACTTACATGACATCCGTTTGTACTAACGATGGTATGTCGCTTACCACGATCTACTTCAAGGTCGGAACTGACCCGGATGTGGCTTCCGTAAACGTCCAGAACCGTGTGACTACCGTATTGGACGAGCTGCCGGAAGAAGTTATCCGTGCCGGTGTAATTACCGAAAAAGAAGTAAACAGTATGTTGATGTACCTGAATATTATGAGTTCGGACACCACACATACGGAAAAATTCGTTTACAACTTTGCCGATATCAATATCCTGCGGGAACTGAAACGTATCGACGGGGTCGGTTTTGTTGAAATCATGGGTAGCCGTGACTATGCAATGCGTGTCTGGCTGAATCCCAACAGGCTTGCCGCTTATAACATGTCACCCCAGGAAGTAACGGCAGCTATCCGTTCTCAAAATATCGAAGCTGCACCGGGAAAAACAGGTATCAGTTCCGACAAACTCCCCCAACAGTTACAGTATGTTCTTCAATATAGCGGAAAGTTCAGTACACCGGAAGAATACGGTCAGATTGTACTGAAAGCATTGCCTGACGGTTCTGTCCTCCGCCTGAAAGATGTTGCTACCATCGAATTTGACTCGGAAGACTATAACATGATATCCATGACCGACGGTAAACCATCTGCATCGATCATGATTAAACAGCGTCCGGGTTCCAACGCACGCGAAGTCATTCAGAACATCAAAGTCAAAATGGAAGAAATCAAGGAAAGTAGTTTTGCACCGGGTATGGATTATAATATCTCGTATGACGTATCCCGCTTCCTCGATGCTTCTATCTCTGTGGTACTCCGTACTTTGCTGGAAGCCTTTTTACTGGTATTCATCGTTGTATACCTGTTCCTGCAAGACTTCCGCTCTACATTAATCCCGGCAATCGCAGTACCGGTATCGCTAATCGGTACATTCTTCTTTATGCAAATGCTGGGATTCTCCATCAACATGCTTACTCTTTTCGCTCTGGTGCTTGCAATTGGTATCGTAGTGGATAACGCCATTGTCGTAGTCGAAGCTGTGCATGTAAAAATGCACAATGAGAAACTGCCGCCGGTGAAGGCTACAGAAAAGGCGATTCGTGAAATCGGGGGTGCAATTATTGCTATTACCCTGGTAATGTCTGCCGTATTTATCCCGGTAGGGTTTATGTCCGGTACGGTCGGTATCTTCTACCGCCAGTTCTCCCTTACACTTGCCGTGGCGATTGTTATCTCCGGAGTAAATGCGTTGACACTTTCACCGGCACTATGTGCCCTGTTATTAAAGCCGGTTTCCTACAATAAGAAGAAAAAGAACCTTCTCGAACGTTTCTTCTCCGGATTTAACAAACGGTACGACAAACTGGAACGCCGCTATAAAGTGAACCTGCGATTATTCCTGAACCGCAGGGTACTGACTTATGCGACTTTACTCATTTTTTGCCTTGCTACATGGGGAATGACATTCGTTTTACCTTCCGGTTTTATTCCGAATGAAGACCAGGGGATGATTTATGTAAATGTAGATGCACCTCCCGGGGCTACTTTGGAACGCTCGGAAGCCGCCCTCAACAAGGTACAGGCCGCCTTATTACCCTTGGAAGAGGTGGAAACCATCTCCACCCTTGCCGGGTACAGTCTGATGACTGAAACGGAAGGTGCCAGCTTCGGTATGGGTATGATTAACCTGAAACCCTGGAACGAACGCGAACAGACAGCCGAAGAACTGATGCGTGTATATGCCGAACGTGTCTCACACATCAAAGATGCCGACATTCAGTTCTTCCTCCCTCCTACAGTACCCGGCTTCGGTAATGCCAGCGGTTTCGAACTACGTTTGCAGGACAAAACGGCAGGGACCTTTGCCGAGCTGGATGAAGTGGCAAAAGCCTTTATCGACAAACTGAATGCCGACCCACGGCTGACAGGGGTTGTTTCGGGCTTTAACCCGAACTTCCCCCAGTACCTGCTACGTGTCGACCTCGCTAAAGCGGCAAAATTAGGTATCGATGTGAATGAATCGATGGAGACACTGCAATCTTATGTCGGCAGTTTCTATTCATCTAACTTCGTCCGCTTCGGCCAGATGTATAAAGTGATGCTTCAGGCAGCACCGGAATATCGTATGAATCCGGAAGACTTATTCAACCTGTATGCGAAAAACAAGGAAGGCAATATGGTTCCTTATTCTAATTTCATGACGATGGAGCGTGTATACGGTCCCAGCCAGATAACCCGTTATAACCTGTTCACCTCAGCCATGATTACAGGGGAACCGGCTCCGGGAATCAGTTCGGGAGAAGCACTAACGGCTGTAGAGGAAATCGCTGCAGAAGTCCTGCCTCGCGGATACGATATCGAATGGTCCGGAGTAGCAAGGGAAGAGAAAGAGTCCGGCGGACAAGCACTGGCTATCTTCGCTATCTGTCTGATTTTCGTATATCTGCTACTTGCCGCACAGTATGAAAGCCTGTTCCTGCCTCTTCCTGTTATTCTCTCACTCCCGGCGGGGGTATTCGGTTCTTTCTTCATGCTCTATGCTATCGGACTGGAAAATAATATTTATGCACAGGTGGCATTGGTGATGCTAATCGGTTTGTTAGGAAAGAATGCCATTCTGATTATCGAAGTTGCCAACCAGTGCCGGAAAGAAGGCGTCAGCATTATGGGAGCCGCCATACAAGGGGCAACCAGCCGTCTCCGTCCGATCCTGATGACATCATTCGCTTTCATTAGCGGTTTGATCCCCTTGGCTATTGCCAGTGGAGCGGGTGCTTTGGGTAACCGTTCTATCGGTACGGCTGCCGCAGGCGGTATGTTCATCGGAACCTTTGTCGGCATCTTCCTGATTCCGGGACTCTATGTGATATTCGAATCACTGGCAACCTATCTAAAGAAAAAAAGAGAACAATCAAAAGAAGAAGAATATGTATATTAAGATAAAATATATCGGTATTTACCTGCTGATGCTGTCGGGCATTATCAGTTGTAAAACACCGGAACTGACACAGGATGAACGTATTTCACTTCCCCGGAACAGCGGGGAAGTACACGATACGACTTTTGTCGAACCACTGGCATGGGATGTCTTCCTGCAAGACACTATTTTACAGGGATATATTCAGGCTGCTTTGCAAAACAACCTTTCCTTCCGGCAAAGTATAGAACGTATCAACATGAGCCGGGCAAGCTTGCAACGCGCCAAAGGTTTACTACTACCGGAAATAGGTATCGGCATTAACGCGTCTGTCAACCGTTTTGGCGAATATACAATGGACGGTGTCGGAAACAGTGAAACAAACGTTCCTTCTCTTCCTAAGGAAAAACATATTCCCGATCCTTACCGGAATTTCGCTTTGTCGCTCAATTTCCAGTGGGAAGCGGATATATGGGGTAAACTGACCAGAAAAAAACAGGCAGCCGCAGCCCGGTGGATGGCATCCGTCGAAGCCACCCGCTTTGCCCAATCCCTGTTAATATCCGATCTGGCAACACAATACTATGAATTGATTAGTCTGGATAAACGGGAAGAGGTATTACAAAATGCCTTGAACAGCGCCCGTCGTTCCCATGACCTGACGCAACAGCTAAAAAAGGAAGGAGCGGAAACACAACTGGCAGTAGACCAGTTTCAGGTACGTGTCCTGGCAATCGAAAGCATGCTATTGGAAAACAGGCAGATGATTGGTGAAAAAGAACGGGCAATCTCCTGTTTGCTGGGCGTATTTCCTTCTAAGATTTCCCGGATGTCATTTGACGAACTGCAAAAGCTCCCATTCCCTTTAGCCGAAGGTATTCCCGCTAATTTATTGACTTTACGTCCGGACGTGCGGGCCGCCGAAATGGAACTAATCGCGACAAAAGCCGATGCAATGGCTGCCAAAGCAGCCTTCTATCCTTCGTTGGTATTGGGTGCAAGCGGAGGATTCAATGCTTTCGACATCGGAAAATGGTTTCAATCTCCTGCATCCTTAATCTATGACTTGGCTGCGGGTATTACTGCTCCCATATTCCGCAGGAATGAAATCCGCTCTATGTGGAATGAAGCGAAAGCATCCCAGCGCATCGCCTTGTCTCAATATCATGAAACAGCATTAAATGCCTACACGGAAGTATTGGATTTGTTTTATGCCGGCAAAAGCCAGATGGAACGTGTACGCCTGAAAGATGTGGAAACAGTTGCCCATCAACGGTCGGTAAACAATGCCAGCGAACTTTTCCAACTGAATTATACAGGATTCCTCGAAGTGCTTTCTGCTGAAGAACGGTATCTGGATAGTGAACTGGAACGGATTAACATTGTAACGGATTTATGCCATAAGAAAATCATGTTATACCGGGCATTAGGAGGAGGATGCTAAAAACAGACGAAAAGAACCGTCGAATTGATTAGCTTCTTTTTTAAAATCGACGGCTTCTTTTCCTGATTTCTATACGTATAAATTTTCTTTTGACAATTATCATAATAATGGATGATAACCGTCAAAAATAATTTACATATATATCAAAAGCAAGTTCAACTACTATTGAAATTATTTTTGAAGATAACTCGAATAAATCTATAATTTCAATAAATAAACAGATGGGTGTACAAATATACACGTTATAAAGCAGGAAAACCAGCATTTAACGGGATTTGTAACCGACCAACTTAATAAACCCAAAGAAGCACTATCCGGATTATTCCGCGGACCTTCCCTGAAACGGGAAAAAGCCATCGACGATTCACCTTGCACATCATTACGCAACCAATAACGGTACTATCATCTTATTCGATAAAAAATAGCACATCCAGCGTATACATCATCAAATTTTTCCTATTACCTGACTTGAAAGTAAATATATTCTTATTTTTGCGTTATCGTTTCATAATAAATAATTAGCATGAAAAATAAAATCATTTTCATCACAGGAGCAACCAGCGGTATTGGCGAAGGCTGTGCACGCAAATTTGCAGCAATGGGCTCTGATTTAATATTGAATGGCAGAAATATAGAAAAACTGAATGCACTGAAAACAGAACTCACCGCAAAGGGGACCAATGTGTTAACACTGCCGTTTGATGTACGCGACCGTTCTGCTATGCGCTCTGCTGTGGAGTCTCTGCAAGGTAAATGGAAAAATATAGATGTTTTAATAAATAATGCAGGATTAGTTATAGGCGTCGATAAAGAGTTTGAAGGGAATTTAGACGAATGGGATATTATGCTCGACACCAATATCCGGGCTTTATTATCGATGACTCGCATGATTGTCCCGGGAATGGTGGAACGTGAATGTGGCCATATTATTAATATCGGTTCCATTGCTGGAGATGCCGCTTATCCGGGTGGCAGCGTATATTGTGCAACAAAAGCTGCAGTCAAAGCCCTATCGGATGGTTTACGCATTGATTTGGTTGATACTCCGTTGCGCGTAACAAACATCAAACCCGGTATGGTTGAAACTAATTTCACTGTAGTACGTTACCGTGGTGATAAAGAACGGGCTGATGATTTCTATAAAGGCATCCATCCTTTGAATGGTGATGATATTGCAGAAGTTGTTTATTATGCAGCATCCGCTCCTGCCCATGTACAGATTGCAGAAGTATTGGTAATGCCTACAAATCAAGCAACAGGCACGATTAACTACAAAACGAAGTAATAACCTTACAAATGGCAATTGACAGATAGAGGATATTCGAACAATGGATCGAATCACTTATCTGTCAGTTATCATTTCATGACGATATGGGATTACCTATTTAGTCTTTCAGTTATAACCTATTTGAATAACAACTCTAAAAAACAAACATGACAACAACTTTGGGAAAAACACTGAAGAAATTTATTTATGGAAATATTCCTTATACCTGGTATAAAATATTTGAACCGCAATCTCCTCTGTTAAACTACTATAGATATTTAAAAGAAAACGGATATACTCATTACCCTTATGAATTTGCAGAAAAATATCTACATATGCCTATTGAAATAAAAAAGGATGAAACAAACGGACTTTTTTATGTAAAGCATCGGTTACGTCCTGCTATTATTCATGGAAACAAAATATAAAACAAGAAATTATATAATAAAAAAGACTACCTTAATGTGAGGTAGTCTTTTTTATTATAATGAGAAGGGGTGAAAGATGGGGCTCGAACCCACGACCCTTGGAACCACAATCCAATGCTCTAACCAACTGAGCTACAATCACCATGTAAGTCTTATTGATTTGTTTTCTTTAAGACGGTGCAAAGATATGTATTTTGTTTTAATCTGCAAATATTTCGCACATATTTTTTACTCAATTTTATTCAACAAAATACTCTTCCACATCTATATTGTTAATTCCCAACAACGTACGAACACTCTTCATTTGTTGGTTTATGACTGTATTTTCAAAAAATAAATCGCCACTATCCATTTCAACGGGAGGAAGAGACGGAATAACTCGAATACTTTCTTTTCCTCGTTCATTTCTATAATGCTCAGAATACACCAAAACGTAGCGGGCGGAAGAAATATAACGTTCCAATCTTCTACGACAGAGCACGACTTTCACCATAGCTCCGACCCGGGTATTTTCCCTCCCCATATTGGAAATAAAATTACCTAAAGAATAAACAACAAGTTGTTTATATAATCCTCCCTCCCCTTTTCTTAATTCCATAGGCTGCACAACATGGGGATGGCTGCCCACTACCAAATCCACACCTTGGGCAAAGAGCCAATCGGTCAATTCTTTCTGTTCTTTCGATGGTAATTGGCTGTACTCTATCCCCCAATGCATATTAGCTATAATAAAATCAGGATTAAACAGTTTAGCCTCCGCAATATCCGCTGCCATAATTTTCTTATCTATATAATTAACAGTATAGGGAGACTTAATGCGTATCCCGTTTGTATCATATGTATAATTCAGCATAATGATACGAAAACCATTTTTACGGAGTAGCATTGGATAAGAACGAATACGCTGCTCGTTATCCAGAAATATTCCAGTCGAATGTATCCCCAAAGAATCCAGTATATGAATCGTACGAGCCAACCCTTTCGCCCCTCTATCCAAACAATGATTATTTGCCAATAAGAAAAAATTGAAGCCAGCTTCCTGTAATACCACAGCAAATTCGTCCGGAGCACTAAATGCAGGATAGCCACTGTAAGGTTCGCCACCTAAAGGAACTTCCAGATTAACCACTGACACATCAGCTGTTTTTACCTCTTTTGCAATATTCCGGAAATACCCGTCCAAATCAAAAGATTTATTATCCCGTGTATTGTCTATCTGCACCTGATGCATCATGGCATCTCCGGCAAAAATAACAGTCAAGCTATCTTGTGCAGATAAGCTGAAAGAGAAAAAGAGAAGTAGCAGGGAAGAATAGAGGTACTTCATCATAAAGTAGGAGAAGAAAGGTTATCGATTATTACAAATAACGGAAGTAACTATTTTCCCACTTTATAAGAAAACCATTACTTCCGTTATTAAAAATCAGATTTTATTTATAGATTGCTTTTTTACCGGCAAGAAGGGTATTACGCATCAAAGAAATAATAGTCATAGGACCAACACCACCCGGAACCGGAGTAATGTATGAGCATTTAGGAGCCACCTCATCAAACTTCACATCACCAGTCAGTTTGAAACCACTCTTAGTTACGCTGCTCGGCATACGGGTCGTACCCACATCAACAATCACAGCTCCTTGTTTCACCATATCAGCTTTCAGGAATTCAGGAACCCCCAACGCTACAATAATTATATCAGCACTGAGGCACATTTCTTTCAGATTTTCAGAACGGCTATGGCAAACCGTTACCGTACAATCTCCCGGATACGCTTTCTGCATCATCAAAGTAGCCATCGGTTTACCAACAATGTTGCTACGGCCTAATACCACACAATGTTTACCCCGTGTAGGTATTTCATAACGGCGAAGCAATTCCAGAATACCTGCAGGCGTTGCCGATACAAAACAAGGAAGACCTATAGACATACGTCCTACATTAATAGGATGGAAGCCATCCACATCTTTACGATAATCAATTGCCTCGATTATCTTCTGTTCGGAAATATGCTTAGGAAGCGGCAACTGCACAATAAAACCATCTACATCCGGGTCATTATTCAGTTCATCTACCTTACGGAGAAGTTCCTCTTCCGTCACATCGTCTTCATAACGAATCAAAGAAGATTTAAAACCTATTTCTCCACAAGTCTTCACCTTGCTTGCCACATATGTTTCACTACCACCATCATGCCCTACCAGAATAGCAGCCAAATGAGGAACTTTACCACCGGCAGCTTTAATCTGTGCTACCTCTTCTGCCATTTCCTGCTTCATCTGAGCAGAAACAGCTTTTCCGTCCAATAATTGATAATGTTGTTCTTCCATATATCTTTTTGGTTTTATCTTTTAAGTGAAGGGAATTTCTTTCCACCCGGTTTTGCCGTGGTAAGCATACGCATCATCTTACGGGTTTCATCGAACTGCTTAATCAGCTTATTCACTTCCTGAATAGAAGTACCGCTACCTTTAGCTATGCGCTGACGGCGTGAACCGTTTAAAATTGCAGGATTTGTACGTTCTACCGGAGTCATGGAATAAATAATTGCTTCTATGCTCTTAAAGGCATTATCATCGATATCAATATCCTTCAATGCTTTACCTACACCCGGAATCATGGATGCCAGTTCTTTCAGGTTACCCATTTTCTTAATTTGCTGAATTTGGGAGATGAAGTCATTAAAATCAAACTGATTCTTAGCAATCTTCTTCTGTAAACGTTTAGCTTCTTCTTCATCATACTGTTCCTGTGCACGTTCTACCAAAGAAACAATATCACCCATACCCAGGATACGGTCTGCCATACGTTCGGGATGGAAGATATCCAGTGCATCCATCTTTTCGCCTGTACCGACAAACTTGATTGGTTTATCCACTACAGTACGGATAGAAAGGGCGGCACCACCACGGGTATCACCATCGAGCTTTGTCAGAACAACACCATCGAAATCCAGACGTTCGTTAAATTCCTTAGCCGTATTCACTGCATCTTGTCCGGTCATGGCATCCACTACAAACAAAGTTTCATCCGGTTGGATAGCACTCTTTATAGCTGCTATCTCTTTCATCATTTGCTCATCAATAGCAAGACGGCCTGCCGTATCCACAATTACCACATCATTCCCTTTGGCACGTGCCTCACGGATAGCATTCATGGCTATTTCTACCGGATTTTTATTTTCGAGTTCCATATAAACAGGTACACCTACCTGTTCGCCTACAACACGCAACTGCTCAATAGCAGCCGGACGGTAAACATCACAAGCTACTAATAACGGCTTCTTACTTTTTTTCGTCTTCAGCAAATTGGCCAGCTTACCTGTGAATGTTGTTTTACCGGAACCTTGAAGACCTGACATTAAAATAATAGCCGGATTCCCTTCCAGATTTACATCTGTTGCAGTTCCTCCCATCAAAGTGGCAAGTTCATCATGAACGATCTTCACCATTAATTGACTGGGCTTTACAGAAGTAAGCACATTCTGCCCTAAAGCTTTATCCTTTACTGTATCAGTAAAGCTTTTTGCCACTTTATAATTTACGTCGGCATCGAGTAAAGCTCTGCGCACATCCTTTAATGTTTCCGCAACATTAATCTCAGTAATCTTTCCTTCACCTTTCAACAGTTTAAACGACCTGTCTAACCTTTCGCTTAAATTTTCAAACATAATTCGTATATGTATTTATTTTATCTTCAAATCTATGAATAAGGCGCAAAGGTACAAAAAAGGATGTAAACCTCTAAATCTTTTTATTCTGCCAATTGCCTTTTTTCAAATAAATCATACACAATAATAACAATCCTGTATAATAGATTGCTTCTACCGTAAAACAAATATAAACAGGTTCCTGCAGGCGCATTCCGACCACATAAACATATAAACAATAAAAAACAAGCGTAACAATCTCTATCCACAAGGCAGAACGGGTGTTTCCTGTTCCCGAAACGCCATTAAACACGACATTGCTAACTGCGGCAACCAGCAGGGCTACAGATATAACATAGACCGACGAGACTGAATCTTCCAACAACCGTACTTCATTTGTATAAATGGACAGTATAGTTTCCGGAGAAATACAGACAATGGCAACAAACAATGCCATAATTCCCAACGATAATTTAGATATCTTTGAAATAATAGGAATCACCTGGTTGATGTGTCCCGCTCCAATCGCATTACTTACGAATGTATTTGTCGTGGTTGAGAGGGAATTAATAGGTATCAGCATCACAATATAAACACTGCGTACAATATTGGCTATAGCAAGTTCACGCTGTCCTAACCGCTCTACTGCAACAAAGAACATAAACCAGGTACTCATTGATATAAAATATTGCAACATCATAAATATTGAAATACTTAATACCCGTTTTAGCAAGTTTAAATCAAATGATGTTATCTTGTCCAAGCCATATTTACGCTTGTCGACCGTCAAACGCGTATAAACCAGGAAAAACAAAATAGAAACAGCTTCCGCAATAACCGAAGCAATCGCTGCGCCCTTTATTCCCATCTGAGGGAAACCGCCATAACCGAAAATTAACAGATAGTCCAGTATAATATTGGTTACCGCCATCAGGATTGCATTAATTGTCAGCACTTTTGTTCGCGTTATACCGATAAATAGAGCACGAAACATGACATTAACAAAAGAGAAAAAGAATCCAAATATACGCCAATCCAAAAACTCCTCCGTTGCATGTAAAATCGTATCTGATGAAATCAATACGCGTAATATATCCGCAGCAAAGAGACGGGATAAGATAAACAATGCAGCTGCCAAAATCAACAGAAAAAAGACTCCCTGTATCATTACCGGACCGACTTCTCTATAGTTTCTTTCCCCATTGCGCCGTGCCATTACAATCTGAGAACCGGTACTGAACCCAAACGCTATCGTAAAAGCACAGATATAATATAAGCCTCCCATCGCTGCGGCGCCTAATTCAACTTCTCCTACCCTACCTAAAAAAGCAGTATCTGTTACATTAATAATATTTTGTGCCAGAAGGCTTAAAAAAATCGGATAACTTACATTCCAAATTTGCTTATTGGTATATACCATAAAAATAAGAATTAGGTAAATTTTACTCATAAAAAAAGCCCGTCGCATCGGACAGGCTTTCTATTATTGCTATATTGCACTAATTTTTGCTATCGATGCTTATATCAATTTATTTGTTGCCGTATCAGGAAATACCACGGATGGTTTGAATGTTTTAGCCTCTTCAAAATCCATCAATGCATATGACATTATGATAATAATATCACCCGGCTGGGCTTTACGGGCAGCTGCTCCATTTAAACAAACGACACCAGAGCCACGTTCCCCTTTAATGATATAAGTTTCAAAACGCTCTCCGTTATTGTTGTTTACAATAGCGACCTTCTCGTTGGCGATCAAGTTTGCGGCATCCAGCAAATCCTCATCAACAGTGATACTGCCGATATAATTCAGGTTTGCTTCTGTCACCGTAACACGGTGAATCTTCGATTTAACTACTTCTATTAACATCGTCTTTTCTATAAATTGATTTCCACTCTGCTATTAAGGAAAAAGTAGCAACGTCAGTTTTTTAGTACTTTATGTTATCGATTAAACGAACTTCTCCACAATATACGGTAATACAACCCACCGGATAAGTCGTATCCGACCAGTTATGGATAGACTCCATTGTATTCCCGTCCACTATTTCAAAGTATTCAACACGCATTACGGGGTCGGCATTTATCGTATTTACAACATAATCAATTACCTCCTGTACACTTTTTCCGGCTGCAAAGTTAGTACTTTCTTTTAAGGTACGAGCAATCAGCGGCGCTTTTTGACGCTGTTCGGGGGTTAAACGAACATTCCGGCTACTCAAAGCCAACCCATCTGCTTCGCGAATAATCGGGCAGTCATTGATTGTTACAGAGATATTCAACTGTTTGACCATTGCACGAATCACAGCAATCTGCTGGAAATCTTTTTCTCCGAAATAGGCATTGTCTGGCTCTACGATATAGAATAACCGGCTGACAACCTGGGCTACACCATTGAAGTGCCCCGGACGACGCGCACCTTCCATCACTGCTGAGACTGTGCCAAAATCGAATGTGCGGGTATCCGGCTCCGGATACATCTCTGTTTCAGAAGGAGCAAAGACATAATCACAACCTGCCGGTTCCAAAAGAGCACAATCTTTATCCAATGTGCGAGGATAAGTAACCAAGTCATTTTTATCGTTAAACTGAGTCGGATTAACGAATACACTCACCACACATATATCATTTTCCTCCGCACAACGCCTTACCAAGCTGAGGTGTCCGTTATGCAATGCTCCCATAGTCGGGACAAGACCAATTCTCTTGTTATTCTGCTTTTCTATAGCAAGATAACTTTTTAATTCTTTGATACTGCTTACTATTTTCATCGCTTAGATGCTTATTGACGGTGCAAAGCAACTAAATAATTACCGTAAATGAAAGAATTTTATTATCTTTGTGCCGACTTTATAAAACTAATTTACAGAATGGATGCAAAAAAAATCTTGTTTATAGCCCAAGAAATAACACCCTACCTTCCAGAATCAGAGATTGCAACGATATGCAGAAATTTGCCGCAAGGCATACAAGAGCGTGGTCGTGAAATCAGAACATTCATGCCGAAATTCGGTAGCATTAACGAACGACGCAATCAGTTGCATGAAGTGATCCGCCTTTCTGGTATGAATCTCATCATTGATGACACAGACCATCCGCTTATCATCAAGGTAGCGTCCATTCAAGCTGCTCGTATGCAAATCTATTTCATCGACAATGATGATTTCTTCCAAAGAAAACACACTATAAAAGATGAAAATGATCATGAATACGAAGATAATGACGATCGTTCTATCTTCTATGTAAGAGGTGTTTTGGAGACTGTAAAAAAACTCCGTTGGATTCCGGATGTAATCCATTGTCATGGATGGATGTCTGCATTAACTGCCCTCTACATCAAAAGATTGTATGCTGACGATCCATGTCTTCGAAATGCAAAAATAGTATATTCTATTTATAACGACGACTTTACAACTCCGTTCAGAAAAGAATTTATAAACAAACTGAAGGATGACGGAGCAAAAGATAGTGACCTGAAAAGTATTAAAAACGATACAAGTTTTGTTGGACTAAGCAAACTTGCGATCGACATGTCTGACGGTATAATACAAGGCAGTGAAACTATTAATCAGGATATTCTGGATTATATAGAGACCAAGAAAAATATTAAATTCCTCCCCTATCAATCTCCAGATATTTATATGGACAAATTCAATGAATTTTATGATGTCATATTAGCCTCAAAATAATTTAGAGATGAAAATCAAGCATGTGTTACTTGGATTAAGCTTAGGATTATCAATCTTAAGTGGTTGTGATGATACGCTGCATCAGGTAGGAATGAATACCATGCCTGAATCAGATGGGGTGATTGTCTATGCTGACACTTTCTACATCAAGGGTAGAACAGTTAAAACAGATTCTGTATATGCAAGAACTATTTATGGTTCATTGGGAGAAATTTATGATCCATTATATGGCAATCTAAAGTCTGACTACCTCTGCCAGTTCTACTGCCCGGAAAATTTCAGTTTCAAAAAGACTCCGATAAACGGCAAGGTTGATTCTGTTGAATTCCGGATATTATATAGTAGCTGGGTGGGAGACTCGCTTGCTCCGATGACTGTCCAATTGTACGAGGTAAACAAAGCGCTTCCCAGATATTTTTATACAAATGCCGATCCAAAGGATTATTATAATCCCAACTCCAATTTTGGAGTAAAGTCTTATACTGCTTATGATGTAACTGTTCCTGACTCTGTCAGAAAAGCAGTAGACTCTAATGGAAATTATACATTCCAGCCCAGTGTAAAAATTAAAATGCCATTGGAAATAGGCCAGCGTTTTTACGATCAAACGCAAAATAATCCGGCATCATTTAAAAATCAAGAGGCCTTCAACGAATTCTTTCCCGGTATCTATGTTACAACTACAATGGGTACAGGAAATATCTTGAATATTGATGCTTCCATTATGTCTATCTACTATAAGTATATAGTCAAAGGGTCTGCCGGACAAGATTCAATTGTCAAAACAAACGAATCTTTTAGCGTGACTTCGGAAGTTGTCCAATTAAATCGTATCCAAAATGAGAATTTAGACGAATTACTCAAACCAAGTGACGAGTTTGCTTATATAAAAAGTCCATCAGGCGTATACACGGAGCTAACTATCCCGGCAAAAGAAATTGCCCCGATTATAAAGGGCCGTATTTTAAGCAACCTATCATTCAACCTGAAGGCTGAACCTCAAGAAAAATGGGATTTTGCATTCAAAGCACCAGACAATCTGTTACTATTGCCTAAAGATTCGGTAGACACTTTCTTTAAGGAAAGTAAGGTCGAAAATAACAGGACTTCATATCGTGGACAATACACAACATCAACACGTACTTATACATTCGGTAATCTCTCCAATTTGCTAAAAGATCATATCGAGAAAGCTCCGGAAAAAGATTTAGTCTTGAGTGTTATTCCTGTAGAACGTAAAACATCCACTTCAAGTGACTATTACGGATCATCTACAGAATATACTTCTGCAATCAGTAACTTTCTGAGACCTGCCGGAGTTAAACTTCGCATTGACAAAGATGCTATGGAAATCAGAGTGGTGAGCATAAAGTATAAAGAATAGAATAAATTGATATAATAAAGAAGCACCTGTTTCAATCAAAAACAGGTGCTTCTTTTGTTTAAGGAATTTTACTTGAATTCTAAGAATCAAATAAAAAAGGAGGATATGCTGTTGGTATCCTCCTTATTAAAAGCATTATTATATTACTTCTTTGCTAACTTCTTCTTCAGCTTATCTACTTCTTGCTGTAAACCTTCAATTTCCTCTCCCTGATTTTTAATTGTAGTCAGAAGAGAATTTAATTCTTCATTCTCAATCGTTTCAGGGAATTCTGCATTCACACGAACTATGAAATCAGATAACACATTCATGTAATTATTGAATGCATCATATGGGTTATCGTATGGACTGAAACCTGTACCCATATGCTTAGTACTCATATAGTAGAAATGGTCACTACTCTGTAGATAATACCAGTCCTGACGAATACGGCGGGTTTGGCTCAAACGAACACGTTCGCCTATTTCATTCAACTTATGGAAAGCTTCCTGCTGCAATACATTACCTAACCATGAGCTACAATCCCTTTCTTCATCAACCCATGACATAGGATAAGGTACGGAAATACAGTCTACCGGTTTAATCAGGTTAAATACCTCAGAAGGGGTAGAGAATCCGATTCCTTTATCTGCTGCAAAACGAGGCAATGCTTTGAAGAACTCAAAAATACCTGTTTCTGCCGGATGCAACGAGCCTAATACTTCATAGTTCATGAACAAATTGATAATCTGTTCTGACTCCGGAGTCTCAGCAATCCACGACATAAACTTATCTGCAGTCAAAGGATATTCATTCCAGCTATAATTGCTGAACCGTTCTGACAAATCTTCACTGAAACGGTCATTCTTCAACAATAATTTTAGCTTAGGCTCTACACAAGATGAATATACATAGTTCGGACTTTTCCATCCCAGAATATGCTTAGCACCTTCTGTTAACATGCCTTTATATCCCATCTGATAAACCATTTCCGAAATTTCGTCAGAATAAATCAATTCAGTATTACGGAATACTTTCGGCTTAACTCCAAACAGACTCTTAATCTTATCTTCCTGTTTCTTCACCTGATGCTGAAATTCAGCAGGATCACCTAAAGAGGAAAGAGAATGTGCATAAGTTTCAGCCAAAAATTCAACATTTCCTGTAGCGGCAAGTTCTTTAAAGCTATCAATTACTTCGGGAGCATAAATTTCCATCTGTTCCAAAGCCATACCGGAAATAGAAAATGCCACTTTAAACTTTCCGCCACTTGTTTTTATCATATCCAAAATCACCTTATTGGCTGGAAGATAACAACGTTCGGTAATACGGCGGATAATTTCTTCATTCTGGAAATCATCATAATAATAGTGATCGTTTCCTATATCAAAGAAACGGTATCTTTTCAGGCGGAACGGTTGATGTATCTGAAAATAAAAGCAGATCGTCTTCATAATATCTTGTTTTAATTTTTATCTATTCTATTTATTAATCACCTGGTCGTATATACGGCGAACCTTCTGTCCGGCATATTCCCATTTTATATTATCAACTTCTCTCTTTCCTTCCACTTTCAGGAATTCATGCATAGCCGGATAAGTAATAATTGCATACATGGCATCTGCCAATGCTTCTATATCCCAGTAATCCACTTTTACTGCATAATCCAGGATTTCAGCACAACCGGATTGTTTGGATATAATAGACGGCACGCCACACTGCATGGCTTCCAAAGGAGAAATACCAAATGGCTCGGAAACTGAAGGCATCACGTACACATCACTAGCCTTCAACACTTCATAAACCTGTTTTCCTTTCATAAAACCGGTAAAATGAAAACGATCCGAAATATTACGAGCAGCAGCCAAACGAATCATTTGGTCCATCATATCGCCGCTTCCTGCCATAACAAAACGTGCATGCGGAGCTTTTGCCAATACTTTTGCAGCAGCTTCTACAAAATATTCAGGTCCTTTTTGCATAGTGATGCGTCCAAGGAAAGTAATCACCTTATCTTTCACCCCTTTTTTATCCTGTATGGCCAGAATTTCCGGGCTCATCGGTTCCACGGCATTATGGACGGTCGTCACTTTTGCAGGATCCTGATGATATTTCTCAATCACAGTCTGGCGTGTCAGATTACTAACAGTCATAATATGATCGGCATTGTCCATTCCATTCTTTTCTATTGCATATACATCCGGGTTCACATTTCCACGGCTACGGTCGTAATCGGTTGCATGTACATGGATAACCAATGGTTTCCCACTTACATTTTTAGCGTGAATACCAGCTGGATAAGTCAGCCAGTCGTGAGCATGAATAATATCGTACTGCTCTGTCCGTGCCACAACTCCTGCCACAATAGAATAGTTATTAATCTCTTCCAGCAAATTATCAGGATAACGTCCGGAAAACTCCATACATCCTAAATCATTCACCTTCCTGTAGCTGAAGTCGGCGTAAATATGATCCCGCAAATCATAATATTTCTGCGGATCCATATATTTGGACAGACGTTCTTTCACGTAATCCATATTCACATCACGCCACACTATCGGAACATTACACATTCCTATTATTTTCAGAAAACTCTGGTCTTCATCCCCCCAAGGTTTCGGAATACAAAAAGTTATATCCATATCAGGCTGCATGGCCATACCACGTGTAAGACCAAAACTTGCCGTACCTAAACCTCCTAAAATATGAGGAGGGAATTCCCATCCAAACATCAATGCTTTCATATGGTATTGTTTTATTCGGCGTTATACTTCTTCAACAAATCTACTACACGGAGAATAGCTGCCACATTCATTCCAAATGAAATGGCTCCCCTGCCTATAAACGGAGGATTTCCGTCAAACAATTCCGGTATTGTTCCGATACAATGTAATGACATTTCCTCTTCCATACTTATCAGCATACGTTCGGCAAATGGGACTCCACCTTTTCCGAATACACGGAGATAAGCCTCCAGATAGGCACCCAGCAGCCACGGCCACGCAGTTCCCTGGTGATATGATAAATCCCGTTCATACTGCGGTCCGACATAATAAGGTTTATACCCCTCACTTTTCGGGCTCAAAGAACGCAACCCTTTCGGAGTCAGCAACTCTTTAGTAACAATATCAACTACTGCACGCTTCTGCAGGCGGGTCAATGGAGAATAAGATAAAGCGACTGCAAATATCATATTCGGACGTACACTCCAGTCAACCATAGAACCATTCACTGAGTCGAACAAATAGTTACATCCGTTGATAAATGTTTCGGGGAAAGAAACATCCACAGCTTTGATAATCTTATCATATTTCTCGATAGGCGCTCCACCTGTCAGTTCAGTATAAAAACAAAGTGCATTATACCAAAGAGCATTAAACTCTACAATATAACCAGAACGTGGTACAACCGGTTTACCATTAATTGTAGAATTCATCCAGGTTATGGCTTTATCACGTCCATTAGCAAATAATAAACCATTATCCATCAATTTCATATCCGGATGTTTCTGACCGGAAATATATTCGATAATTTGATAAATAATATCTGCATACAATTCACGTGCACGTTCCAAACCTACACTCTTTGCATATTGTTGGATAGCCCAAATAGCCCATAAACCCACATCTGGATGTTCAATCTCACGAATGACTGAATCAAACCGATTATGCTCCATAAATGCTTTCAAAGCTGGTATTGCTGTATGCATAATCTTCTCAAACCGAACGGGATCGTCTATAGATAGTGTACATCCAGGAAGAGCTATAAATAAATCTCTCGCTCTCACTTTAAACCAAGGATAACCAGCCAGCAGATAGGCATCATCATCTTTCGGACGGAAATAAAGTTGTTGTGCTGAATTCTTCAAACAGTTGAAAAAACTTGTACGTGGTGTACGTACATCTACTTCTGTTTCATACAGGCTTTTCAGACGGGTAGTAGCAACTGCACTATCACCGGCACTAAAGAAAATAGATTCACCTTTTTTAATCGGGACTTCGAAATATCCGGGAACGTACAAGTCTTCCTTATAAGGATAACCTCTCTCCTGCTCTTTTGGATATTCAATACCATTGTACCAATAGGGTTCATATACGAACTTCACCTTTTTACTAAATTGCATATATAACTCAGGATACCCCTGATACATGCAGGTTTTTATACCATTGGTAACTTCCGTATAAGATTGGTTCACATTTCCATTTGCATGAGTTAATTCTTTCACACTGCGAAATGCCAAAAACGGACGAAATCTCAAGGTTGTGGCAGAATGGGCATCTTCCAATGTATACTTAATCATAATACGATTCTCAGCTAAAGAAAAAACCTTTTCTTTTGAGAAAATAACACCTCCCACTCTGTATACAGTACGGGGTACCGTATCGCAACTATATTCCCGGATATATTTATGTCCTTTTGGACTATAATTATTTCCCTGGTACTTATGTAATCCAAGATTAAATTCCGCACCGTGCTGTATCACCGTTTCGTCAAAAGATGACAACAACACATGGTTCTCATCATCCAACTCCGGAACAGGCATAACCAGCAATCCGTGGTATTTTCTTGTATTACAATCAACGACAGTTGTACAATGATAAGCCCCTTTCCGATTGGTACGGAGTACCTCACGAGCTAACGACTCCTCCAGGTTTATCATCACTGTCTTGTCAAATTTAAGATAACTCATATGTATATTTGGTTTTAAGTTTACGATTTAAAACTACAACTATAAAATTGATAGTATATCAAGACCAAATGTATTACTTAAAAAATAAAAAAACAAATTCCCTTTCATATTTATTTAGAATTCACAATAATCAAAAATCTTAATCTTCTTGATAAATAAGATTTTAACAAAAACACATTTTCTACAGCTGTGTTTTCTAACATGTTTATTGATGTTAAAATACTTATCAAAAAAGATAATGACATCATTCTCAGAGTCCGGTATAATGGTAAAATATTTAACCCTCTGATATATTTGCAACAGGAGGGATTGGAAGACAAAGTATTCAACATAGATATCTACATAGTTAAAATATAAGTAATGAAGTCCGCTATAAGAATATTATAGAGCTTAATATGCTAATAATAAGGATGTAATCGAAAGTTACTTATTTTAGGGTACGATGTAGTATTATTAAAATATTCATCGTATTTTTGTCGTTAGGTTTAAAACCTTGTAAATTGTATATTAACAAGATTAATTCTATTTGTAAATGGGAAGAGTATTAGTTATTGGTGCAGGAGGGGTAAGTACCGTTGCTGTTAAGAAGATTGCAATGAATGCAGATGTCTTTACCGATATTATGGTGGCCAGTCGTACAAAAAGCAAGTGCGATAAAATTGCTGCAGATATTACAAATGTAAAGATACAGACAGCTCAGGTAAATGCTGACAATGTAGACGAACTCGTTACTTTGTTCAACTCCTTCAAACCAGATTTGGTTGTAAACCTCGCTTTGCCGTACCAGGACCTCTCCATCATGGACGCCTGTTTAGCTTATGGTGTTAGCTATCTGGATACAGCTAACTATGAGCCGCTGGATGAAGCTAAATATGAATACAGCTGGCAATGGGCTTACAAAGACCGTTTTGAGAAAGCAGGACTGACTGCTATTCTGGGATGTGGTTTCGACCCGGGAGTAACAGGTGTATATACTGCTTATGCAGCTAAACACCATTTTAAAGAAATTCAATATCTGGATATTGTAGATTGTAATGCAGGCGACCATCACAAAGCTTTTGCGACCAACTTCAATCCAGAGATAAATATCCGCGAAATTACACAACGTGGTAAATATTTTGAACACGGAAAATGGATTGAAACAGAGCCGTTGTCTGTACATCAGCCACTAATCTATCCGAATATAGGTCCACGCGAATCCTATTTAATGTATCATGAAGAGTTGGAAAGTCTGACAAAAAATTTCCCAACGATCAAACGTGCCCGTTTCTGGATGACATTCGGACAGGAATATCTGACTCACTTACGTGTAATCCAAAACATCGGTATGTCCCGCATAGACCCCGTTATGTACAACGGACAAGAAATTGTTCCGATACAGTTCCTGAAAGCAGTACTTCCTAATCCGGGAGATTTAGGAGAAAATTATACTGGAGAAACATCTATCGGATGCCGTATCCGTGGTATTGATAAGGAAGGAAAAGATCGTACTTATTACGTGTATAATAACTGTAGCCATGAAGCAGCTTACAAAGAAACCGGTGCACAAGCTGTTAGCTACACCACAGGTGTTCCTGCTATGATTGGTGCGAAACTCTTCATGAAGGGACTTTGGAAAAAAGCAGGCGTCTGGAACGTTGAAGAATTCGATCCGGATCCATTCATGAAGGAACTAAACGAACAAGGCCTGCCTTGGCATGAGCAGTTCGATGTTAATATTGAATTATAATATCAAGCAAAAATAAAAAACATATGGCAATACAAATAGGAGATAAAGCTCCTGAGGTACTTGGGCTTGACCAAAACGGAAAAGAAATAAAATTAAGCGATTTCAAAGGGAAAAAGCTGGCACTTTATTTCTACCCGAAAGACAACACCAGTGGTTGCACAGCCGAAGCTTGTAGTCTACGTGACGGCTATGAAGAATTGAGAGCTGCCGGCTATGAAGTGATTGGTGTAAGCAAGGATAGTGCCAAGTCTCATCAGGGATTTATCGAAAAGCAAAATTTACCTTTCAGCCTTATTGCTGACACTGACACTACTTTGCAGCAAGAGTTCGGGGTATGGGCTGAAAAGAAAATGTACGGACGCTCATACATGGGAACTCTCCGTACAACCTTTATTATTAATGAAGAAGGCATTGTAACTCATATCATTAGTCCCAAAGAGGTAAAGACTAAAGACCATGCAAATCAAATCCTTAAACTATAACAATTAAGATAATGGCAAAAGAAGATAATTTATTTGAAGAAGGTAAGCAACCAGTTGCTGGAAAAGCTGCTGTAAATGCAGACAAACTGAAAGCGCTACGTGCGGCAATGGATAAAATCGAAAAAGATTTCGGCAAAGGGTCCATTATGAAATTAGGTGATGAAAATATTGAAAATATAGAAGTCATTCCTACTGGATCAATAGGACTAAATGCGGCATTAGGCGTAGGAGGTTACCCCAAAGGACGTATCATCGAAATATACGGTCCGGAATCTTCCGGTAAAACTACTTTGGCAATCCATGCGATTGCTGAAGCTCAGAAAATGGGAGGTATTGCTGCTTTTATCGATGCAGAACATGCTTTCGACCGCTTTTATGCAGAAAAGTTAGGTGTTGATGTGGAAAATCTCTGGATTTCACAACCGGATAATGGAGAGCAGGCTCTGGAAATTGCAGACCAGTTAATTCGTTCATCAGCTGTAGACATTGTTGTTATTGATTCTGTTGCAGCCCTGACACCAAAAGCTGAACTGGAAGGAGATATGGGTGATAGTAAAATGGGACTACAAGCTCGTTTGATGTCTCAGGCACTTCGTAAACTGACTGCAGCTATCAATAAAACAAATACCACTTGTATCTTTATCAATCAATTGCGTGATAAGATCGGCGTTATGTTTGGTAACCCGGAAACAACAACTGGAGGTAATGCTCTGAAATTCTATGCTTCCGTACGTTTGGATATCCGTCGTATCGGACAACTAAAAGACGGAGATGAAGTTAAAGGAAATCAGGCTCGCGTTAAAGTTGTAAAAAACAAGGTTGCCCCACCTTTCCGCAAAGCGGAATTTGATATCATGTTTGGCGCAGGGATTTCCCGCTCCGGAGAAATTATAGATTTAGGTACAGAACTGAATATCATTAAAAAAAGCGGTTCATGGTACAGCTATAACGATACAAAATTAGGTCAGGGACGCGATGCAGCAAAACAATGTGTTGCCGACAATCCTGAACTGGCAGAAGAATTATCAGCTTTGATTTTTGAAAAATTGAAATAATTGTATTCGTAAACTCTCATATAAAAACAGCGCGTAGCAAAGCAATAAAATAGCTTGTTTCGCGCTGTTTTTTCGTATTATACTTAATTCAGAAAATAGAAAGAGTACGAAGAAGTGAACGGACATAATCCCTTTGTAGATCATCAGGTTTTAATACTTGCTCATTCCATTGGAGCAAATCAATGTCTATAGGAATAATCCCTTGTTCTTTACTCTCAGGAGTACGCCCAAGTGCACGTTCTACCTGTTTTAATATCTTATTTATTTCATCCGGATAGTTGGAAGTATATGCAATAGCAACCTGATTCAGGAACAAACCCGTTTTTATATCCCCGATAGGCTCCGTATAAACCGGCTCGGAAAAATGAATAGAAACAAAGTTGCTACGTAATAAATCGTCGGCTGCCGCAATATTTATTTCACTGTTATTATTGGCCCCCAAACTCAAAATAATTTTATTCAATAAATCCAACTCCATCATTCCATTCTTTTTACTGCCACAAAACTAAAAAAAATACCGACTAGTAGGTATTGTCTGCCAAATCATTTCATAGTACCTTTGCATGAGATTTTAGCTAAAGATGAGACTATCAGAACTTCGTACAGGCGAAAAAGGGATTATAGTAAAGGTGATGGGACGCGGTGCTTTCCGTAAACGCATTATCGAAATGGGATTTATCAGAGGTAAAGAAGTGGATGTCATCCAGAATGCGCCATTAAAGGACCCCATCCATTATCGCGTTATGGGTTATGATGTTTCCCTACGCCGAAACGATGCTGCAATGATCGAAGTGGTCAGTACTGCCGACTTAGAAAATGAAGAACTTCGACAAGAGTTGGAGAACCATACAGCCAATTCATATACAATATCTTCAGAAGAGAATCTCCAGGCAATGGCCCTTCGTAAAGGTAAAACAATAAATATAGCCTTAGTTGGGAATCCAAATTGCGGAAAAACATCTTTATTCAATTTCGCTTCCGGGGCACACGAACATGTAGGAAACTATAGTGGTGTCACTGTTGATGCAAAAGAAGGAACTTTCCACCAAAACGGATATACCTTTAAAATAGTAGACTTACCAGGAACTTATTCCCTGTCTGCCTACACTCCTGAAGAACTTTATGTCCGTAAACACCTGAATGAAGAACATCCGGATGTAGTAATCAATGTTGTAGATGCATCCAATCTGGAACGAAATCTGTATTTGACATGCCAGCTAATCGATATGGATGTCCGTATGGTTATCGCCCTCAACATGTATGATGAACTACAAGAACACGGTGACAAATTCGACCACGAATCCCTATCCCGTATGATTGGAACTCCAATTGTTCCGACTATCAGTAAAACAGGGTTTGGTATTGAAGATTTATTCAACCGGGTAATCAAAGTATACGAAGAAGAAGATCCTGTACTCCGCCATATTCATATTAATTACGGTGAAGTGCTGGAAAAAGCGATATACAACGTAAGGCATGAATTAAAGCAAAACGGAAATGTCGGAAAGAGTTTGTCAAAGCGCTATCTTGCCATTAAGTTACTGGAAGGTGACCCTAAAATAGATGCTTTTGTAAAAGCTTTACCTGATTCGGATTCTGTTATCCTCGAACGGGATCATGCAGCCAGCGAAATAGAGAAACTGCTGAACGAAGATTGTGAAACAGCTTTTACCGATGCTCGCTACGGTTTCATATCCGGAGCTTTGCGGGAGACCTTTGAGCAAAATAAAATAAAGGAAGCTACCAGCACACAAATTATCGACCTGTTTGTCACTCATAAGGTATTAGGTTTCCCCATCTTCATCCTGTTCATGTGGATTATGTTTGAAGCTACTTTCCGTTTAGGAGAATATCCGAAAGAGTGGATAGAATCGCTGGTTGGCATAATTGGAGATTTTGTTCGTAACCATATGAATGAAGGACCGCTCAAAGACCTTTTGGTTGATGGTATTATTGGGGGAGTCGGAGGCGTTATCGTATTCTTACCGAACATCCTTATACTTTATCTGTTCATTTCATTTATGGAAGATTCGGGATACATGGCACGTGCTGCATTTATCATGGACAAAATCATGCATAAAATGGGATTACATGGAAAATCATTTATCCCATTGGTAATGGGATTCGGTTGTAATGTCCCGGCTATTATGGCATCCCGTACCATTGAAAGCCGCAATAGCCGGATGATAACCATGCTTGTCAACCCATTAATGAGTTGCAGTGCCCGCCTGCCGGTATACGTATTACTTGTCGGAGCGTTTTTTCCCCATAATGCAAGTGTTATTTTACTCTCATTATATGTAACCGGTATTCTACTGGCAGTAATAATGGCACGTATATTCAAACGTACCTTATTCAAGGAAGAAGAAGTGCCTTTTGTTATGGAATTACCCCCATACCGAATGCCTACCGGTAAATCCATCCTCATTCATATGTGGGAAAAAGCACGCCAATACCTGCATAAAATGGGAGGAGTCATACTGGTTGCTTCTATTATAATATGGTTTCTCGGCTATTTTCCACGTCACACTGAAAAAGGAGACATTTATGACAAGCAAATAGCAGAAATAGAACAATCAGAAACCTATTCGGAAACAAAAAACGAAACATTAACAGAATTACAACATCTGAAAAAAATAGAACATCAGCAAAATTCTTATATCGGGCGTATCGGTCAAACGGTTCAACCTGTATTGGCTCCATTAGGATTCGATTGGAAGATGAGTGTCAGCCTGCTAACAGGAATGGCAGCTAAAGAAGTAGTTGTCAGTACTCTTAGTGTACTATACACAGGAGAAGCAGACGACAGCCAAGCCCTGTCCGAACGACTGAAGCAGGACAGAAATGCAGAAGGACAACTGGTATTCACACCTCTTATTGCGCTTAGCCTGATGCTGTTTGTTCTAATTTATTTCCCATGTATTGCTACCATATCTGCAATCGTACATGAAGCAGGTTCATGGAAATGGGGAATATTTGTCATAGTTTATACATGTGTCCTTGCTTGGATTGTTTCATTTATTGTATTCCAAACTGGAAGTTTACTAATTAACTTGTTTAACGGGTAACAATTATGTGGCAGGATATAGCAATCATCATTATCGGTATTTTTGTCGTTATCAACATCGGCTTTAAAATATACAAATTTCTGACACGCCCCACAACAAAAAACAATCCTTGTTGCGGTTGCCGGGGATGTAACCTAAAGAAAGAAATAAATGCCAATAAATCAGCTAAAAACAAAAACTTAACCAAATCTTCCACCCTGCCATCTAAAGATAGACCATGCTGTAAATAACTATCGTTGACAACTTCTGCCGTATTGTCATGATTTATGACAAGAGAACTTTTCCAATCCTTCCGTTGTTACTTTGGCATATGATTTGTACAACAATTTGTGCAACTCGATTAGAGTAGCAATTATAAAGGAAATAATAACAATTAAAATATTTATCAATTATGGGAAAGATTATAGGTATTGACTTAGGAACAACGAACTCCTGCGTTGCAGTATTAGAAGGTAACGAACCTGTTGTTATTGCAAACAGCGAAGGTAAAAGAACTACTCCATCCGTTGTCGCATTTGTTGAAGGTGGCGAACGTAAGGTTGGTGATCCGGCAAAACGCCAGGCAATTACAAACCCTGAAAAGACAATATTCTCTATCAAACGTTTCATGGGTGAAACTTACGACCAGGTTCAAAAAGAAATATCCCGTGTACCTTATAAGGTAGTACGTGGTGACAATAATACTCCACGCGTAGATATCGATGGTCGTTTATATACTCCACAAGAAATATCTGCAATGGTTCTTCAGAAAATGAAGAAAACAGCAGAAGATTATCTGGGACAAGAGGTAACAGATGCTGTTATCACTGTTCCTGCTTACTTTAGCGATGCACAACGTCAAGCAACTAAAGAAGCTGGCGAAATTGCAGGATTGAATGTTCGCCGTATTGTAAACGAACCGACTGCCGCTTCTTTAGCTTACGGTTTGGATAAGAGCAATAAAGATATGAAAATCGCCGTATTCGACTTGGGTGGCGGTACATTTGATATCTCTATTCTGGAATTAGGAGATGGTGTATTCGAAGTAAAATCTACAAATGGTGACACTCACCTAGGAGGTGATGACTTCGACCACGTAATCATCGACTGGTTAGCTGAAGAATTCCAGCGCGAAGAAGGTGTTGACTTACGTAAAGATCCGATGGCTTTGCAACGTTTGAAAGAAGCTGCTGAAAAAGCAAAAATCGAATTGTCAAGCACAACAAGCACAGAAATTAATTTACCGTATATCATGCCGGTAAACGGTGTGCCTAAACACCTTGTAAAGACATTGACTCGTGCTCGATTCGAACAGTTGGCAGACAGTTTGATTCAAGCTTGTATCGAACCGTGCCGTCAAGCACTGAAAGACGCTAACATGAGCACCTCGGATATTGATGAAGTTATCTTAGTTGGTGGTTCAACACGTATTCCTGCAATACAGGCAATCGTTGAAAAATTCTTTGGTAAAGCTCCGTCAAAAGGTGTTAACCCGGATGAAGTTGTTGCTGTTGGTGCAGCAATCCAAGGTGGAGTATTGACCGGTGAAGTGAAAGATGTATTATTGCTGGATGTCACTCCGCTGTCATTAGGTATCGAAACAATGGGTGGTGTGATGACAAAATTAATCGAGTCTAACACAACTATTCCGACTAAGAAATCCGAAGTCTTCACAACTGCTGTTGACAACCAGCCATCTGTAGAAATCCATATTTTACAGGGAGAACGTTCTTTAGCTAAAGATAATAAATCAATCGGTCGCTTCCACCTTGATGGAATACCTGCTGCACAACGTGGTATACCTCAAATTGAAGTAACTTTCGATATTGATGCAAATGGTATTCTGAATGTCTCTGCAAAAGATAAAGGAACCGGTAAAGTACAGAGTATCCGTATCGAAGCTTCCAGCGGTTTGAGCGATGACGAAGTTAAACGCATGAAAGAAGAAGCTGCTGCCAATGCTGAAGCAGACAAGAAAGAAAAAGAACGTATTGACAAGCTGAACCAGGCTGACAGTATGATTTTCCAGACTGAAAAACAGTTGAAAGACCTGGGAGACAAACTTCCGGCTGATAAGAAAGCTCCTATCGAAGCAGCTTTGAATAAGCTGAAAGAAGCTCATAAAGCTCAGGATATCGCAGGTGTCGATGCTGCTATGGCAGAACTAAACAGTGTATTCCAGGCTGCAAGTCAGGAAATGTATAACGCTCAGAATGCACAGAGTGGTGCACAACCAGGACCGGACTTCGGCGGACAGCAAACTGGAGGTAACGCCGGAAACAATAAACAAGACGGTGGTGTAACAGATGTAGATTTTGAGGAAGTAAAATAACATATACTTCTCCCACATAAGATAAAAAAGCGATTGCCGGATTAAATCCAACAATCGCTTTTTTTATGTCATAGACAAAGAATAACATCCCCCCCACCTGAAATACGGACTTAAAGGTTTACGACATCATTCCTTTACTATATATTACATATCTCCCAAAACAAAATGATCTGCATCTTTCCAGACCGGAAATTTTTGACGGAAATTTTCAAGATCACTTTTAGATAGTGTACATGTACGAGTTGCCGCATCGCGTTTGCCTACATCAGCCAATTTCTTCCCTTTGGGAGAAATTACCATCGAGTCACCACTATAGAGAAAACCTTTTCCGTCTATCCCAACACGGTTTACACCACATACATAAGCTACATTCTCTATAGCTCGGGCTTGCAATAAGGATATCCAGGCAACTCTACGTGCTTCCGGCCAGTTGGCAACGTAAATCAATACATCATATTCATTGCCAACATTCCTACTCCACACCGGAAAACGAAGATCATAACAGACTTGCAGGCAAATGTTCCAGCCTTTATACCTAATAACAGTTCGTTTATTCCCGGGAGTAAAATGTTTATCCTCACCAGCCATCCGGAATAAATGTCGCTTATCATAAAAGGACAACTCCCCTTCGGGAGTTATAAAAAAGGCACGGTTAAAATACTTTCCTTCTTCTTTTGCTATAAAACTACCAACTACTGCCAGTTTATATTTTAAAGCCCATCCTTTCAAAGTTGCAACAGTTACACCATTTGCCGCATCTGCATTTTTTTCCACCTGCATAGAAAAACCCGTAGTGAACGTCTCAGGCAAAACAGCAACATCGGTCTTCCCGCCGACACGGCAAAGCAAGCTCTCATAATGTTCAAGATTTTTATTCAGATCTTCCCAAACAATATGGGACTGGAGCATGCTAATACGCAAATTCTCTGTCATAAGATTTAAATTTGGACGAAATTTTCCGGGTGGCAAGCCGTTACATCTCTATATTTTTCACGAATTGCACGAATATCCTTTTCTGCATCACCCGTAGGATAAAATACGCCTTTGAAACCGGCTTCCTTCTTCTTATAATCAAAATAAGCCATTAAGATAGGAACATTTGCCTTTTGAGCAATATAATAGAAACCTTTCTTCCATTCATCCACCCGCTTACGAGTACCTTCCGGTGTCACTGCCAATTGAAACTCCTTCCGGGTATTAAACTGTTCTACCATCTGGTCTGTAACAGAAGTCCGCTTATGCCGGTCTACCGGTACCCCTCCCAACCAATTAAACAATAAATTAAATGGAAAGAAAAACCACTCTTTCTTAATCAAGAAACTGGCATTACGCCCTATGGATGTATAAAAAAGTTTCCCGACAATAAAATCCCAATTACTGGTGTGCGGAGCAACACATATAACACATTTAGGCACATCTTCGATTAACGGACCGAGTTTCCAGCCAACCAATCGAAGAAGTGCCTTACAAATAGCTTTCTTCATTCTTTATTTTTCTTTGCTTAGCTCCCCTATTTCTGCCCCGATAGCGTTTACTTCTTCCTGCAAATCAGCACGAAGCTTACGATAATAGTCTTTTACCAACTTCTTATTGTCTTTTCCGTCAGTATGGTTTGCACGCGAAATAAAATTATCCTGCATATCCAAAATACGGGACAACAGTACATCTGTTTTTTCCAGATCTACGCCTGGAATATACAGCTTACAAACCAATGCTTCCAAGAATAAATCTCCGGCTACATAACCGATATCTTTCTTCAAAATTCTTCTCTTTGCCATAGTTGATTAATTTAAAATATTTACAAATCTACGTATTTCATTTATTAAATAACATCTACAGTTGGAAAAAAAGATAAAAAAGACGTATCTTTGCGCCCTGAATCATCTGATTATAAACAAAATCGTTTATGAATAACGTAATATCAACGCCAGAATATCTTTTTGAAAGCAGTTGGGAAGTGTGTAACAAAGTTGGAGGCATTTATACGGTCCTTTCAACCAAAGCTCATACATTACAACAACACTTTAAAGATAAATTAATCTTTATAGGACCGGATGTATGGAATAACTCTCTTCCCGCTGATTTTATCGAAGACGATATTCTGTTCGCAGAGTGGAAAGCTTATGCAAAAACCACAGACAGTTTAAAGATAAAAGTAGGCCGATGGAATGTACCGGGGACACCTCCCGTTGTACTCGTGGATTTTAAACCGTTTTTTAAAGAAAGAGATGCTTTCTTTTATTCTATATGGGAAAATTTCCAGGTAGACTCCATACACGCATACGGAGATTACGATGAGTCTTGTATTTTTGCCTATGCGGTAGGAAAAGTGATCGAAAGTTTTTACCATTATCATAAACTGGAAAATAAAAAAGTAGCAGCCCTATTCAACGAATGGATGCTGGGTATGGGTGCTTTATATATCCGGAAACAAATACCGGCGATCGCAACCCTGTTTACCACCCACGCAACTTCTATCGGACGCTCCATTGCCGGAAACAATAAAGCTTTATATGCCTACATGAACGGCTATAACGGCGACCAAATGGCACATGAGTTGAACATGGAAGCCAAACATTCTCTGGAAAAGAAAGCAGCATATTACGTGGACTGTTTTACTACAGTAAGTGATATCACAGCACGTGAATGCCAGCAATTGCTGGATAAAGCTCCCGACATTGTCACTCCAAACGGTTTTGAACGTAATTTTGTACCCAATAAAAAAGAATATCCGTCCAAACGTGCCGAGGCACGCCGGGCATTACTCAATATGGCAGAAAAACTATTGGGATGCTCGATCTCACCTGATGCATTTCTCGTATCTACCAGCGGACGTTATGAGTACAGGAATAAAGGTATAGATGTCTTCATCGAAGCCATGAACCGGATACGTACTTCCGGAAAGCTGCAACGGGAAGTAGTGGCTTTCATTATGGTCCCAGCTTGGGTTCGCGATGCCCGGAGTGACCTCAAAGAAGCCATAAAAGAAAATTACCGGACTACATCTCCCATGCAAATGCCATTCATAACACACTGGCTGAACATGATGGAACAGGACAAAGTACTGAATCATATCTCACACGTAGGCTTTACCAATTCAGCCTCCGATAAGCTTAAAATCATATTTGTTCCCTGTTATCTGGATGGACACGATGGCATTCTGAATAAGCCCTATTATGACATATTAATCGGTATGGATGCAACGGTTTATCCTTCCTACTATGAACCGTGGGGATATACTCCTCTGGAAAGTATTGCTTTTGGCATACCCACCATTACGACGGACTTAGCAGGCTTTGGCCTTTGGGCAAAGAAAAGCGTATCCGGAAATAACATAAGCGAAGGTGTTGCTGTTATCAACCGTAACGATTTTAATTATTTTGAAGTAGCAGATGCCATCACCGACTCTATTCTGACCCTCGTAGGCAAAGATGAAAAGGAAATAGATAATATCCGTACAAGGAGTTTCGAGCTGGCAAGCAAAGCCGAATGGAGCAAATTCATTGTTTATTATGAAGAAGCTTTCAATATGGCATTGGCAAAATCAAAAGAAAGAAATAATTAAAATACTCTCATAATTAGCGAGATAATACTATCTTTGCACCACTTTTAGACAAAAAGAGAACTAAGTTTTTATATTTATTGAAACATTTTAAACTTCACGATAATGAAAATTAAAGCGAATAACGCAAACAGCCCGATTTGGAAGGATGTTTATTCTCACTCCATGCTTCCTGAACCTCTACGCCCTCTTTACGAGATGGCAACTAACCTTTGGTGGGTATGGAATCATGAAGGTGCTAAATTGTTCGGTAAGATTGATGCAGAACTTTGGGTATCAACACAGGGAAACCCTGTGCTTCTGTTACAAAGTCTGTCTTACAAACGTATTGAAGAAATTATGGCTGACGACGTATTAATGTCTGAAATCAAAGCCGTTTATTCAATCTTCAGGGATTACGTTGATGCAAAACCGGATAAAACTAAACCGTCTGTAGCTTATTTCAGTATGGAATATGGTTTAACCAACATTCTGAAAATCTATTCTGGAGGTTTAGGTGTATTAGCAGGGGATTATTTGAAAGAAGCCAGCGATAGCAACATTGACCTGACAGCTGTCGGTTTCTTATATCGTTACGGTTATTTCACTCAGTCTTTGTCTATGGATGGACAACAGATTGCCAACTACGAAGCACAGAATTTCAATGCACTGCCTCTTACACAGGTTTTGCAGTCAAACGGCGAGCCAATGGTATTGGAAGTACCTTATCCCGGACGTACCGTTTACGCTCATATCTGGAAAGTAAGTGTAGGACGTGTTCCTTTATATTTAATGGATACGGATATTCCTCTGAACAGTGAATGGGACCGTTCCATTACACACCAATTATATGGTGGCGACTGGGAAAACCGTATGAAACAGGAATACCTGTTAGGTATCGGTGGTATCCTGATGTTAAATAAATTAGGCATCAAAAAACAAATCTATCACTGTAACGAAGGACATGCAGCCCTTATCAACGCACAGCGTTTGGTTGATTATATCCAAAACGACGGTCTGGCATTCAACCAGGCATTGGAAGTTGTTCGTGCTTCTGCCCTTTACACGGTTCACACTCCGGTTCCTGCCGGACACGACTATTTTGATGAAGGTTTGTTCGGTCGCTATATGGGAGAATTTCCAGGCAAGTTAGGAATCAGCTGGCAGGAATTCATTGATATGGGACGTGAAAACCCCGGTTCAAACGAGAAATTCTCCATGAGCGTATTTGCTTTGAATACGTGTCAAGAAGCAAACGGCGTAAGCTGGCTGCACGGAAAAGTATCACAACACATGTTTGCTCCGGTTTGGAAGGGTTATTTCCCCAGCGAATTACATGTAGGTTATGTAACTAACGGTGTACATATGCCAACTTGGGCATCCACCGAATGGAAACGTTTCTTTGCCGAACGTCTTGACAAGAAGTTCTTCAAAGACCAGTCTAACAAAAAATACTGGGAAGCTATACAAAATATAGCTGACGATGATATTTGGGCTATCCGCAGAACATTGAAAGACAAGCTCATTTCATATATCAAGAGTGAGTACAAGGCAAACTGGTTGAAAAACCAAGGTGATCCTGCCAAAGTTGTATCCGTTCTCGACAAGATCAATCCGAATGCATTAATGATCGGTTTCGGACGTCGTTTTGCAACATATAAACGTGCTCACTTATTATTTACTGACCTGGAACGTCTGGCTAAGATTGTAAACAACGAACAATACCCAATCCAGTTTGTATTTACAGGTAAAGCTCACCCGGCAGACGGTGGCGGACAGGGATTGATTAAACACATTGTTGAAATTTCACGCCGTCCGGAATTCTTAGGCAAGATTATCTTCCTCGAAAACTACGATATGCGTTTGGCACGTCACCTGATTGCAGGCGTCGATGTTTGGTTAAATACTCCGACACGTCCATTGGAAGCTTCCGGAACATCCGGCGAAAAAGCAGAAATGAACGGTGTATTGAACTTCTCCGTATTAGACGGATGGTGGTATGAAGGTTACAAAGAAGGAGCTGGTTGGGCTTTGACCGACAAGCGTACTTATGAGAACCAGCAATATCAGGACCAGTTGGATGCCGCTACTATCTACCATACATTGGAAACAGAAATTATTCCGTTGTATTATGCAAAGAACAGTAAAGGATATTCTCCTGAATGGGTTCAATACATCAAGAACTCAATGTCTCAGATTGCACCGGATTATACAATGAAACGTATGTTGGACGACTATGTTAGCCGTTTCTACAATAAGTTGGCAACCCGTTCTGCACATTTATCGGAAAACGGCTTTGCAATAGCTAAAGGAATTGCTGCATGGAAAGAAGAAGTTGCAGAACATTGGGATAGCTTCCAGGTTGAATCATTCACCAGCAATATGGACTTCAATGCAGACGGGCCGGTTGTAGGACAGAATTACAAGTTCAATTTAGTGATCGACCGTCACGAACTACAAGGTATGTTAGGCGTGGAAATGGTTGTAACTAAAGAAAACGAAAAACATCAGTTGGAAATACTGTCTGTAGAACCGTTCAAACTGAAAAAAGAAGAAGGTTCCAAATTATTCTTTGAACTTACAACAACGCCAAGTGAAGCTGGTATTCATAAAGTAGGTTTCCGCGTTTATCCTGTAAACAAAGAATTGCCTCATCGTATGGACTTCGCGTATGTTCGTTGGATTCAGAATTAATTACATTACTTCTAAATAATTAAAAAAGGGACAGTTTCATCACGAGACTGTCTTTTTTTGTTGTTTACGACCCATACAAACTTCACAATTCCTCCGCGAAACCGACCCAACTGTCACCTGATTTACAGTTGCATTAGTTTATCCCCATCACTTCCCCTATCTCCGGCATCCGGATTGAGACGGCAGCCAGTTGTTTGTCGGTATCCCATATTATTTTTTTAGCATCTCAATCCATAATTACGAATTAAAAGCACAAGCTAAATAGAATATGATAGCAAATCTCATATAATTCAATAAAAAAGCCGCCCGGAATAAACTATCCCAAGCGGCTACTGATATAAGTTTATCTATCTATTAGACTAAAAGATCAGGATATCAAATCCTTAAAAAGCATAAGACAAACCGATGGACGGCATCAGAGCATATACATTATAATGTCCTCCGAAAGTACGGTCCATCTTCGTAAAGATATCTTTATCCGTATAAGAGCCATCACGACCGAAACCGGTTACATAAGAGAATGCAAAATCTACAGACAGATTATTTACCGGACGGAAACTCAAACCGGCTGTAATACCTAATTTATCCATACTCGGTGTTTCCGGATTCAAGAATGTTGATTTTACCGGAGACTCATCATAATAAGCACCGAAACGAACATCAAAACGTTTTGTAGCAGCAAACTGTGCACCTACACGGTAAATACGGCTATTATGATAGTTCTTTTCAGCTTTGATATTATATTGGGACAAGCTTGACGGAGAGAACTCTACATCCAATGATTTATAAGCACCCCAACCAACAAACTGAACTTCACCGGATACAGTCCAACGGTTTGTCGGTTTATAAGTTACACCTACATTCCAGTTATCAGGTAAAGGCAGTTCAGCAGAGAATGTTCCTTTTTCCAACGGCGGAACCTGCAACTGGTCGGCTGGTATAGGAGATTTAATGCCCATTGCTTCCATTTCCCCAATCAAACCACGTACCTGTCCCAAAATATTATTCAAATCATCCTGGTTAGCATACGATAAGCCGATATTACCTTCTTTTACACGAGCTGTTACTTTCGAGCGATAAGAAACACCAACCGTCCATTTTTCATTAATATCGAACATCGCACCCACATTAAATCCTAAACGAACGCCGGCATCACCATTCAACTGGACTGAAGCTGCCGATGCGTCATCATACTTAGCCATTTGCTGTTGTATCGGACCTACCATTCCGGAAATAACAGGTGCCAACTCAGGATGAGCAGCAACAATCTGTTTTACCATTGCACCTGCCATATTAGTCATGGCACCCGGCCCCATCAAAGCACGATCCAGAGAGATATTACCAAATTCCATCATCAAACCTGCACCGATACTCAGGCGATCCATGATTTTCCAGGAAACAGTTGGCTGAATATTAAATGCTTTTAAAGAAATACTTTGAACCAAATGAGCTCCTTTCCAATCCTCACCCCAGTTAATAGAACTTCCATAAGGAGTATTCAAACTGATACCGGCAGCCAGGTTATCATAAATTTTAAAACCTGCATATACATATAAAGGAGTACTGGCTTTATTATCTGTTTTCGCGGTATAGTCGCCATTTGTAAACTTTGCATTTGCAAACACACCTGTTATACCAGCCGACAAATCCACATTCTTATCCATAAATACTAATCCGGCCGGATTGAAATGCATGCTCTCCGCTCCCAACTTCATGGCAGCCCCGACATGTCCCATACCAGCTTGTTTTGTACTTTGTGCATTTACTTGATAACCTTCTGCCGCTGCATAAGTCATAGGTAACATAGATAAACACGCTAATGCGATAACTTTTTTCATAAAAATTTAATTAGTTAATACTTATTCTCTTACGCCTTCCCAAGACGCAAAAACGTGGGCAAAGATAAGATACTTTTCTTTAATATTGCACAATTATCACATAAATGTGCAGCACACATACAGTAATATTGTGCAATTAATATAAAGTCAGCTCTATTCATTCAAGCCTCACCCTAAAAAATTATTGAAGAGAAATCCGTATCTTTGCATCGAAAAGGAATATTTTCTTTTCCGTGTGCTTGCTAAACCACGTATTAAAAACAAGAATATATATGAAACATCAAGAAGCCGCTTTGGTTTGCTTCTCCGGTGGACAAGATTCCACAACCTGCCTGTTTTGGGCGAAGAAGCATTTTAAACATGTTGAAGCCGTTTGTTTTACTTACGGACAAAAGCATTCTCTCGAAATAGAAGTTGCACAAAAAATCGCTACAGATGCCAACGTTCCGTTCCATCTTCTGGACGTATCCCTGATTAGTCAGTTAGATCCGAATTGCTCACTTACAAACAATGCAATTGAGATGGATCAGGAAAAACCGGAAGATAGTTATCCGAACACATTTGTCCCCGGCAGGAATATGGTATTTCTTACCTTTGCCGCTATTATGGCACGGAGCAAAGGAATCTTCAACCTGGTAACAGGTGTATCTGAAGCTGATTTCAGCGGATATCCGGATTGCCGTGATACTTTTGTCCGCTCGCTGAATGTCACATTAAACCTGGCAATGGACGAACAATTCGTAATCCATACCCCATTAATGGATCGAGACAAAAGTGAAGTATGGCAATTATCCGACGAATTAGGTGTATTCGATCTTGTACGTACGCAAACATTAACCTGCTATAACGGCATTCTGGCAGATGGCTGCGGACATTGCCCTGCTTGCAAACTTCGCAGGGAAGGATTAGAAAAATACCTGAAGCAATTGACAGTTGACAAGTGACAGTTGGCAGCTTTAAGAGATAAAATAAATAGATTAATAAAATAGACAGACCATTGTCAACTAAAAAATATGGATACGAGAAAAGACGAAAACGAATTGCACTTATTAGGCAGTTCCACTGTATACAAGCAAGATTATGCACCGGAAGTTTTGGAAGCGTTCACTAACAAACACCCGGAAAACGATTACTGGGTACGCTTTAATTGTCCGGAATTTACCAGTCTTTGTCCCATTACAGGTCAACCGGATTTTGCTACAATCCACATCGACTACATTCCGGATATAAAAATGGTTGAAAGCAAAAGCCTCAAACTCTATCTGTTCAGTTTCCGAAGTCACGGAGCTTTCCATGAAGATTGTGTCAATATCATCATGAAAGACCTGATTGCTTTAATGAACCCCAAATACATAGAAGTAACCGGTATATTCACCCCTCGCGGTGGTATCAGCATCTACCCGTATTGCAACTATGGCCGCCCGGGTACAAAATACGAGCAACTGGCGGAACAAAGACTTTTTACACATAAAGGCATGTAATTAAAAGGCAGAGTTAACTTTTTAGTCTCTGCCTTAAAAAAACAACATCCTGTTACCAACATCTCTGTTTTTTTGTACATTTGCAATCAGAATTTATAAATCTAATAAAATTTAGGCCATGAAGAAAAAAAATCTTACAATGAAGACTGCATTGGCAGTTTTGGCTTGTACGGCATGTGCCGGTACCTTATCCGCGCAAAAACAGTATCCCCAACCCGAAAAAATGACACCCGGTATGTCTGAATACTGGACGCCTCAACCAAAGATTGTTACTCCTGGGGATATTAAAACAAATTCGGCACCATCCGATGCAATCGTACTTTTCGATGGGAAAGATTTATCAGCCTGGGAGAGCGTTAACGGAGGACCGGCTAAATGGAACGTACATAATGGAGTATTTACCGTAGATAAAAAAACGGGCGATATCCAAACCAAACAAAAATTCAACAACTACCAGTTGCACATTGAATGGTGTGTCCCTGAAAAAATCTCAGGTAGCAGCCAGGCGCGTGGAAACAGTGGAGTTTTTATGCAAGGGAAATATGAAATCCAGATATTGGATTGCTATAATAACGAAACATACGTAAACGGTCAAACAGGTAGTGTATACAAACAAACCCCTCCATTGGCAAACGCAATGCGTAAACCGGGCGAATGGAACGTATACGATATTATCTATAGCGCTCCTATCTTTAAAGAAGACGGCACTTACCGCGTACCTCCCCGTGTAACAGTTATACAAAACGGAGTCGTACTGCAAAACAATACAACGATTTTAGGTACAACAGAATATATCGGTTTCCCGAAAATAGAAAAACATGATGCAGGTCCTATCATCTTGCAGTCGCATGGAGATCCAAGCGAACCGATTAGCTTCCGTAACATCTGGTTAAGAGAACTCTAATAAATAATACATAAATAAAATGCGAATAACGCGGAATAGAATCATCCGTATTATTCGCATTTTTTATTTCTATCAATGATATAAATCTGAGATATCAATCTAATGACAAATTAAACTCTTCCTTTAATTTTCCCAATACAGGATTAATCTCTAGCAGATGTTCATATTTTTCGGTCGAAGTATAAGCCAAATGCTTTTCATTCGACTCGATGATACGAACTCTCATCTGGATACGGGTATTTTTCAGTTGAGTACGCAAATAACCTAAAATATCGATACAACCATTTGTCAATTCATCCTGCTGCCCCGGATTATGGACGCCAACTTCAAACATAAAGTTCTCTTGCAACGTTGGCTTACAATTTATCATTGTATTTTTAAGATAGACCTTCTTGTCGATTGAAGAAGCATAAGCCTCCCAGCAACGAACCAAATCATCCTGAGAAAAAGGAGAAACGACATCTTGTGTTACTGTTGCCGTCTGTGTAGTGGCCTGAACTTCCGGGCGTTTCGCTCCTATATCTTTAATTGACGTTCCAAACTGCGGCGGACGTGCCGGACGTTTTATGCGTGCCTCCGGAGGAGGTCCTTGCGGAACCATATTATGAATCGTAGATACTCCTCCATTCATTGATTGCTGAGGTGGAGCCGGAGCCGTATGTTGGAAAGAAGATACCGGTTGTTGTAAAGGCGGTGCAGACTGGAAAGTAGTAGCCTGCGTTGCAGCTGCCGGCTGAGTCGATTGATTTGCTTGCCCTCCTGAAGAGATAGGCTCAATCAGTCCTTTTTTTTTATCCTCCATCGCTTGTCCGGGCATACTTAACTGACAAAGCTGTATGAGTGTCAGCTCTAATAACAAACGTTTATTCCGGCTGGCACGATAATTCAAGTCACAACTATTTGCCAATTCTATCGCTTTAAACAGCAACTGTTCCGAACAACGTTTTGCCATTTCTTTATAACGCTCGCGTATAGATGCCCCAACTTCAAATAAAACAAGGGTCGATTCATCTCTGCAAACTAATAAATCACGGAAATGGGAAGCCAATCCGGTAATAATATTTTGTCCATCAAAGCCTTTACTTAATATTTCATTTAAAATAAGCAAAGCACTCCTGACATTCCCGGATAACATAGCATCCGTCAAACGGAAATAATATTCGTAATCGAGTACATTCAGATTGTCGATTACAGCCTGATACGTAATGTTCCCATTGGTAAAACTTACTACCTGGTCTAAAATCGACAGGGCATCACGCATACCGCCATCCGCTTTCTGAGCTATTACATTCAAAGCTTCCGGCTCTGCCGTCACCCCTTCGGATGAAGATACATATTGCAAATGTTCAACCATATCCGCTATCGAGATACGGGAAAAATCATAAATCTGGCAACGGGACAAAATAGTAGGCAATACTTTATGCTTCTCTGTCGTAGCCAGAATAAAAAGTGCATGATGAGGCGGCTCTTCCAATGTTTTCAAAAAAGCGTTGAAAGCTGCTGAACTCAGCATATGCACCTCATCTATTATGAATACCTTATATTTTCCGATTGGAGGCGGGATACGGACCTGGTCTATCAAAGCACGTATATCTTCCACCGAGTTATTGGAAGCAGCATCCAGTTCATGGATATTATATGAACGTTGCTCATTAAAAGCTTTACAGGACTCACATTCGTTGCAAGCTTCCCCGTCAGTTGTCGGATTAAGGCAGTTAATTGTCTTTGCAAAGATGCGGGCACAAGAAGTCTTTCCTACTCCACGGGGACCGCAGAACAGGTATGCATGAGCCAGCTTGTTGTTTTGTATTGCATTTTTCAGTGTAGTTGTCAAGGACTTCTGCCCTACCACACTACGAAAAGTAGAAGGACGGTATTTCCTTGCTGAAACAATATAATTATCCATTCTCTGCTTTTTTATTGACAATACAAAGATATACAAAATAATTCATTTACCTTTGCAAAAATGATGTTACGATGTCACGCATAAAAGAGTTTTACAACAAGTATTTATCCAGGATTAACGCCTATTGGCTGGTAACCATTGGTTTTCTTGCGCTTACTTTTACCGTGGGCGACAGTAATCTGTACAAGCGTTACACATACGACGAAAAAATCCGTAGTTTGGAAAAGGAAATCAAACATTACCAGAAAGAAATTGAAATAAACAGCAAGAAATTAAATGACCTTCACACAGACAAAGAAGGCCTTGAACGCTTTGCCCGCGAAGAATACTACATGAAGAAACCGAATGAAGACGTATATATCATCAAGAAATAAATAAATGAACGAAAAAATAAAAGCGACTATTTTTAATATTTCCGCAATTCTCGTACTGGCAGGTGCCATTCTAAACCTGAAGTTTCAAACTGTAGCTCCCTACCTGTTTGCCGTAGGTACTGCTGGTATTGCTATTTACTACTTAACGATTCCAACCAAAGACATGGATTTCCGGACGAAACGCTTACATCGTTCTAATATTATGGCAGGTTTTCTTGGATTAGTAGCATCTGCACTTATGTTCAGTCAAAGAAAAGAATGGATTATCTGCCTGACCATCTCTGCTATTTTACAACTTTACACAGCATTTGTTTCTCCAAAGAAATAAAATCCACAAAACAACAGGTTCTTTTTTAAATTCGACGCCTATTTTTGAGGATTTCAAACCGACGAAAAATACTTTCGACCGTTGTTGTTTTTTCTTTTGACAATTATAATTAATAAGTTCCATATAAGTATTTCTTTCTTTTAACATCTATCAAAAGAAAAAATCGACGCGTACTTTTCAGTGAAAGTACGCGTCGATTTTTTAAAAGTACGTAATCAAATTACAGTATAGAGGGCTACCTTATATATAGCAACCATCGCATAAAAAAAACCGGTACCCTTCTGACAGGATACCGGTTCAATATAATAATAAATTGTTTACTTATCCTTATTTGGAAGAAGATGAATAGTTCTTATTCAGAATCTCCAACAACTCGGCGGTAATATCATAAGCCGGATTAGCCAGCAGGATATTGTCACCCATTGTGTTACTAAAGATAAACTGGTAACCTTTATCTTTATTATAAACAGTCAGCTGAGCTACAATCGTATCACGAAGTTGTTCGTTCAACTTCAACTGTTCCGCAGCCAATTCCTGTTCCTGCTTAGCAGCGCTCTCCTGAAGTTCCTGCTGCTTGTTCATCAGACGCTGATTCTCTTCTTCAGCTCTTGCACGAGTCAAAAATGCGTTATTTTCAAGTTTTCGCTGGAAATCTGCAGCTTCTGCACGCAAAGTTTTCATCTTCTGATTAATATTTGCACGATAATCTTCCTGTTTCTTTACAATCCGTTCGTTCAGGTCTTTTGCATAATTGTAATTCTGTAACAAAGAATCTACATTGACATAAGCGATCGGGAGCAAACTCGTTGAATCACCATTTGCAGCAAATGCCGGAGCGACAGAAGCTTCCTTTTTTGTGGAAAACTGCATAACAAACAAGATCACGACAGCGACTGCCAGCACACCATTAATAACGTAGTTAATGTTCTTCATAAAGTGTAAATTAAATCTCTTTTTATTTTTTATTTTTCTATTTCATTCAGTTTATCATATAGATTTTTCTGCCTGCTATCTAACTTGTCCTGGGTTTTAGCACAATAAATACCTTTCTTTCCCAGCGCTTTGTTACCTTCTATATGTGTATTAGGAAACCTCCCTCCCTTTTTAAACAAAACTTTTACAGACAGTAACACAACGCAAATAACAAGAATTATAGCTGTAATCAATAACGTTGTAAGCATTTTTTCTATATTTGTGAACGCAAATATAAGAGTTTAAGTGAATAGAAAGTACCTTTTTGATATTTAATTCTACTTTTTTTCATATACGACTCCTTTTGAAGGAATATAATTAACTATATAAGTAGTATCAATAATATATTGTAACATTATGAAGATTACAGATTTAAAGCCAGAAATCGTATGGAAGTTCTTCCATCAGATTACACAAGTACCACGTCCTTCCAAAAAGGAAGGAAAAATGATTGAATTTCTAGAATCATTCGCAAAAGAGTATCATATAGCCCTTAAAAAAGATGCCGTAGGAAACATTTTGATGTCGAAGCCGGCAACTCCTGGAAAAGAAAATCTACCGGTGGTTATTTTACAGTCGCATATGGATATGGTTTGCGAAAAAAATAATGATACCAAACACGATTTCGACAACGACCCGATCGAAACGATCGTAGACGGTAACTGGTTGCGCGCGAACGGAACTACATTGGGAGCAGACAACGGCATCGGTGTTGCTGCAGAATTAGCAGTTCTCGCATCCAACGACATCGAACATGGTCCTATTGAATGTTTATTCACTGTAGATGAAGAAACAGGCCTGACCGGAGCCAAAGCAATTGAAAAAGGATTTATGACAGGTGAAATCCTGTTGAATCTGGATAGCGAGGACGAAGGAGAAATTTTCATGGGTTGTGCCGGAGGTAAAGATACACAGGCTATATTCCATTACATGCCTCGCAAGACCAATCCGGATATGCAATATTTCACTATCAATATCAAAGGATTAAACGGCGGGCATTCAGGTGGTGAAATACACAAAGGCTTGGGTAATGCAAATAAGATACTGGTTCGTTACCTTTACTTATTAGCTAAAGAAGCAGATTTTGCTCTATGTTCTATCGATGGAGGTAACCTGCGTAATGCCATTGCCCGTGAAGCCCACGCAGTTATCGGGTTATATTCCGAAGACAAAGAAAAAGCCCGTATTTTATTAAATAATTACACGGCAGATGTTGAAAACGAACTGAAGCATGTTGATCCGAATGTACGGATTTCCATGGAATCAACAGATCGTCCGGCTACCTGCTTAAGCAATACCGAAGCCGAAAAACTAATCTGGGCACTTCATGCCTGCCCGCATGGTGTAATCGGAATGAGTCACGACATCGAAGGTCTGGTTGAAACATCAACGAACCTGGCTTCTGTTAAAATGAAATCCGATGCGGAAGGTAAAGACCATATGATTGTTGTAGGAACAAGCCAACGCAGTTCGATTGAATCTTACAAGAACATGATTGCAAACCAAGTAGCTTCTGTATTCAAATTGGCAGGTGCAGTTGTAACCCATGGCGACGGTTATCCGGGCTGGGCGCCTAATCCGGATTCACAAATACTGGAAGTTGCCCAGGAAACCTACAAACGCTTATTTAATAAAGAAGCTAAAATAATGGCTATTCATGCCGGATTGGAATGTGGTTTATTCCTTGAAAAATATCCGCATCTGGACATGATTTCATTCGGTCCGACACTGCGTGATGTCCATTCACCAAACGAACGCATACAGATTGACACGGTTGGTTTATGGTGGACGCACCTGTTGGAATTACTAAAGAGCATTCCTGCGAAATAATTGATAAACAACAAATATGAACCAAACCTTAACTATGTTTTTCTTCTTTACTCTGTTCCCTCTATGGACAACTGCCCAACAACAGGATTTCAGGGTAATGAGTTACAACGTAGAAAACCTGTTCGATACCGCAGACAATCCTCAAAAAGAAGATAATGATTTTCTTTCTTCCGGTAACCGGCATTGGACAAACAAACGGTATTATCACAAACTACAGCAAATCGCCAAAGTGATTGTTGCGGCCGGAGAATGGGACACCCCTGCTTTAGTCGGATTATGCGAAGTTGAAAATGATACCGTATTAACCCACCTGTTGCATCGTACCCCCTTAAGACTACAGAATTACCACTATTGCATGACACATGGAAATGATATCCGTGGCATCAATGTGGCTTTACTTTATCAACAAGACAAATTCGGCTATCTCGGAAATACAGAATATCCGGTACGCTTTAGCCGTAAAAAGCATAAACATACCCGGAACATCCTGCACGTGTGGGGCAAAGTTATTTCCGGAGACACATTAGACGTTTTTGTCTGCCATTTTCCTTCTCGCTATGGAGGAGAAAAAGAAAGCGAAACAGACAGATTCGATGCAGCCCTGACCTTACGTACAATCTGCGACTCTCTCCATCAAATACGGAAACATTCCCAAATCCTGATTATGGGTGATTTTAACGATACCCCAGAAAATGAAAGTATCCGTAAAAAATTAATCGGAGAAGAATCCCTGCCCGATTCTTCTTCTCTCACTCTCCATAATATGTATTCCGGATACCGACCCGTATCCCCTCCGGGAAGTCACAAATATCAAGGCGAATGGAGCAAGATAGACCAGGTTATCATTTCTTCCTCACTAACCGACAGTACTGCCGCCATGCATACAAAACCTAACAGTTTCCGTATTTATGCCCATCCTTTCCTATTGATAAAAGATAAAACCTGGCGGGGAGAACGCCCTTTCCGTACCTATTACGGATTCAAGTACGAAGGTGGATACAGTGACCATTTACCATTACTCCTGGATTTTACGATTCGTGTTAAATAATTTCCGGTATTTATTTTTTCCGTACATTTGTTTTCATAAAAATGAGATCAATGAATATTAAACATATTTTTCTGGCAGCACTGTTGCTCTGTACCGGTTCTTATCAATCGCAAGCTCAGCAACTTCGCAATCCGTTCGACTTCCCTATCCTGTTAAGCGGTAATTTCGGAGAATTAAGAAGCAACCATTTCCATTCCGGCATCGACTTCAAAACACAGGGAGTCGAAGGAAAACCCGTCCATGCCGTACAAGAAGGTTATGTCTCACGTATATCCGTAAGCCCTTGGGGATATGGCAACGGACTTTACATAACCCATCCGGACGGAACGACTACCGTATACGGTCATCTACAAAGATTCTCAAAAAAAATTGCGGATTATGTAAAAGAGCAACAATATGCACAAGAGAGTTTCAACGTAAACCTTATCCTGCCGCCGGATACCCTGCCTGTCGAAAAAGGGGAAGTTGTAGCCCTCAGCGGTAATACCGGAAGTTCCGGAGGTCCCCATTTACATTTTGAAGTACGAGACACGGAAAGCGAAGAGGTTATGGACCCGCTAAATTATTTCATGGACCGTATCACTGATACCCGTCCTCCTAAAATACAGGGGATTCTGATTGTTCCCATGGAAGGGTCCGGCGTTGTAAACGGGAAAGCAAAGAAACTGGAGTTAAAACCGGTAACAGCCAAAGATGGCAAACACGTTCTCACCGGAAAAATAGAAGCGTGGGGAGATATAGGGCTTGCCGTAAAGACTTATGACCATATGGATAATACAGCCAATATCTACGGTGTAAAAGACATTACATTGACGGCAGACAGCCTGGTTATTTTTCACAGTAACCTAAACCAATATGCTTTTGATGAAACACGCTACCTAAACAGCTTCACTGATTATGAAGAATGGAAAGACCACCGCTCTTTTTATATCAGAAGCTTTGTCGAACCAGGCAATCGCCTGCGTTTTATAGAAAGTGTAAACAGAGGCATTCTCCATATCAATAAAGAACGTACTTACCATTTGGTTTATACACTTGCCGATGCTTTCGGCAATACGACGAAACTATCTGTATGGATTGATGGAAAAGAGCAGGATATTCCTCATCCGGAAACTACAGGAACCGAACTATTCCATTGGGGAAGCGAAAACCGTTTCGGAGCCAAAGGCATCCGTCTTACCATCCCTCAAGGGAATTTGTACAATGACCTTTATTTCCGTTATGCCGTAAAAGAAAACGAACAAGCATTGGCGGCAACCCACATTTTACATAACAGTCCCGTGGCAATCCACAAATCGGCGCAATTATCCATCCGCCTGCAACAGGACTCACTGGAAAACAAACAATTATATGGCATTGTACGCGTACAGAACGGACGGTACTCATGGATTGGCGGCAAATACCGCAACGGATGGATAGATGCTGATATCAAGGAACTGGGAAGTTATACGATAGCCCAAGATACCGTACCACCAGTCGTCACTCCAATCAATCCCGCAACATGGGTTAATAAAAAAGCCTTTGTTTTCCGTTTAAGCGATAATTTAAGCGGAGTCCAGACGTATCGTGGAGAAGTTGATGGCAAATTTATTCTTTTTGAAATGAACAATAAATCGGTCATCACATATAGATTCGACAGCGAACGGTTAAAAAAGGGGGAACATATACTTACACTCGAGGTCAAAGACGCTGCGGGAAACCGTTCCCATTACACTTATCCTTTTGTCTGGTAGGACAACTATTTTGAAAATATGAAGCTTATAAATTTGCATTAAACAATTTATTCGCATATTTTTGTTTTCGTTAATAAGTTTGTAAAACAACTAAATATAAAGCATATTCATGGAAAACAACGAACTGTTAGAAATGGTAAGAAGTAAAGCCCAAACATGGCTTACTAAAAGTTATGACGCTGAAACCCGCGCTCAGGTACAAGCTTTGTTGGACAATGAAGACCCTACAGAGTTAATCGAATCTTTTTATAAAGATCTGGAGTTCGGAACCGGCGGGTTGAGAGGCATCATGGGAGTTGGAACCAACCGCATGAATATTTATACGGTAGGTGCTGCCACACAAGGCTTATCTAATTATCTGAAACAAGAATTCGCTGAATTAGACCAAATTAAAGTGGTTATCGGTCATGACTGCCGTAACAACAGCCGTAAGTTTGCTGAAATATCAGCCGATATTTTTTCTGCCAACGGCATTAAGGTTTACTTATTCGAAGACCTTCGTCCAACTCCGGAAATGTCTTATACAATCCGTAAATTGGGATGCCAAAGCGGTATTATCCTGACAGCTTCCCATAACCCGAAAGAATATAACGGTTATAAAGCTTATTGGGACGATGGTGCTCAGATGATTGCTCCGCACGACCGTAATACGATTGCCGAAGTAAACAAAATCCGTAATGCAAGCGATATCAAGTTCAAAGGCAATAAGGAACTGATCGAAATCATCGGTAAAGAAATTGACGAACAATATATAAAGGAATTGACAACGATTTCTTTGTCTCCGGAATCCATTGCCCGTCACCATGACATGAAAATCGTTTATACCCCTATTCATGGTACAGGTGTTACTGTAATTCCTCCTACCTTGAAAGCTTTCGGCTTTACGAACATCATCCACGTTCCCGAACAGGATGTCGTAAGCGGAGATTTCCCTACAGTTATTTCTCCGAACCCCGAAGAACCGGCAGCTCTATTTATGGCAGTGGAAAAAGCAAAAGAAACTGATGCCGAACTGGTATTGGCTTCCGACCCTGACGCAGACCGTGTAGGTGCAGCAGTTAAGAACAATGAAGGCGAATGGGTACTGCTGAATGGTAATCAAACAGCATTGATGTTCGTTTATTATCTGATTACCCGCTGGAAAGAACTCGGAAAAGTAAAAGGAAAGGAATATATTGTAAAAACTATCGTAACAACAGAGCTAATCCGTACTATCGCAGAACAGAACGGAGTAGAGTTATACGATGTATATACCGGTTTCAAATGGATTGCCGATGTAATGAAAAAGAACGAAGGCAAGAAAAGCTATATCGGTGGTGGTGAAGAAAGCTATGGCTTCCTCTGCGAAGACTTCGTTCGCGATAAAGATGCCGTTTCAGCTTGTGCCATCCTTGCAGAAATAGCAGCATGGGCAAAAGACCAGGGCATGACAATGTACCAGTTGTTGCAGAAAATCTATGTACAATACGGTTTCTCTAAAGAAAAAGGTATCTCTGTCGTTAAGAAAGGTAAGAGCGGTGCAGAAGAAATTGAAGCGATGATGAAAAAGTTCCGCGAAAATCCATTGCAGGAAATCGCCGGTTCAAAAGTGGCTTACTTCTACGATTATGCTTCATTGAAAGGCTTTGACTATGCCGAAAAAGAGACATTGACATTGGATATGCCTACAACTTCCAACGTGCTCCAATACTTCACGGAAGACAATACGAAAGTTTCTATCCGTCCTTCCGGCACAGAACCTAAGATTAAGTTCTATTGTGAAGTTCACTCCAAAGTAAATAGCCTCGAAGAACTTCCTGCTGCCGAAAAAGCTGCTACCGAAAAGATTGAAGCCATTAAAGCATCATTGGGTATCTGATACTGAACTAAAATTCATATATAAAAGGGATTGTCTGGCTAATCAGGCAAGCCCTTTTTTTGTTTTACATAATGTCAGCCTTTTATTTCTTCTCATAACACATTGAATAAATAAAGCCTTTTTCACTAACTCAAAAGGGGTCTGTAAGAGAATTTCCAGGGAGAACCGGACTCTTTTTTGTGTTAAAAAGGAGGATTTTATACACTATCCGGAACCTATTTCCATGTATTCGAAGTATAATTCCAATGGTTTCCGCAACTAATTCCAATTATCTGCGCACTAAAAAACAACTATCTGCGCAGATAAAACATGTATATTTTGATTTCAAAGCATATATGTTTTGAAATTGAAACATATATGCTTTGTTTTTTGATGTTATTGGGCAGACAGGTAACACTGGAATGGATAGAAAACCAACCCTTATACAGATATCAAATAGATTGTCATCTCCAGATAAACACAACAATATGTTTGGGGACGGATTTCACGGAAAACACGGATTCATAAAGATACAACATGTATTAATCTGTGTTTTCCGTAAAATCCGTCCCCATAAATCAATATCAGTATTATATCAATCAGTAAGACACACAGCATTATCAGCAGCAAACAGGCAAAACCAAACCTCACGAGAACAGCCTATTTCGAAGCTTTCTCGTATCCCAGCTCATACATCGCAAGGAGAACAAGGCTATTTTGTCAAAATGTCAAAACGACAAAATGCAGACCTACCAAAAGCCTGGAAAGTTGGAAAAGCGAATTAATTTCCTTTACCTAAATCTTTACTTCCAAAACAAAGAGGAAGCAAAGCTTCCGCACTTTCTACTGCTATCACTTCTTCTGTTCCGCAAAGCAAAACTTTCATCGACCTACCCGACTTCTGTTCCATTTCCAGTAAAACCTGACGGCAGGCCCCACAAGGAGAAACACTTTTCACCTGTTTTCCTTCTGCTACAGCCGCTATTGCGAGAATAGCTACCGGAACATCCGGATATTGGTGACCGGCATGAAACAACGCAACCCGCTCCGCACACAAACCGGAAGGATAAGCGGCATTTTCCTGGTTACTACCGGTTACAACAATCCCATTTTCCAATAATATTGCAGCTCCTACACGAAAGTGGGAATAAGGAGCGTAAGAATGTTCAGTAGCTTCCAAAGCGGCAGTAAGCAACATTTGTTCCGTTTCCTGCAACTCTCCCGGAGCATAAATTCTTATGCGGGTGTCTATTCGGATCTCTTTCATAGAAATGTATTTAAAGTAACAAATATAATATATGTATTCTAAAATAATTATCTTTGTGAGATTTATTATTTACAGTCAAAAAACAGCTATGCGGTTCACATTACGAATACTCTTTCTAACCGCCGTTCTTGCATTTGCATTAAATACCGAAGCAGAAGGGCAACGAAAAATACCTTCCTACGAGAAGTACATCAAACAATATAGCGACATTGCTATCCGGCATCAAAAAAAATACCGTATTCCGGCAAGTATTACACTGGCACAGGGCATATTTGAGTCCGGAGCCGGTCAAAGTGTACTGGCACGCAAATCAAATAACCACTTCGGTATAAAATGCCATTCGGATTGGGGCGGTAAACGTGTATACCACGATGACGATTACAAAGGGGAATGTTTCCGCAAATATCCCAAAGTAGAAGATTCTTATGAGGACCATGCACTTTTCTTAGTAAACCGTCCCCGTTATGCTCCACTGTTCAAATTAAATATCAAAGATTATAAAGGCTGGGCAAAAGGATTGCAAAAATGCGGTTATGCAACAGACCGCGCTTATGCCAATAAACTAATCAAGGTTATCGAAGACTATGAATTATACCGCTACGATAGCGCGAAAGGCATAAAAAGTACACGAACAAAACAAAAGCAGCCTGTTCCTGTTTCTAAATATACGGTCTACCGGACATTCGGATTATTATATGTATATGCGAAAGACAATGATAATTTGGAAAATATAGCCAGGAGCCTGGACTTTAAAGTTAAAGAGCTGAAAAAGTTCAATGAAATACCGGAGGATTTTCCTTTGCAGGAAGGAGATATCATCTATCTGGAAAAGAAGAAAAAGAAAGCGGACAAACCGGCTTACGACCATGTTGTACAGGTCGGAGAGTCCATGCATAGCATCTCACAGAAATATGGAATACAAATTAAGAGTTTGTATAAGATGAACAAAAAGGACGGGGATTATGTACCGGAAGAAGGAGATGTACTAAAACTTAGATAAATAAGACAAAAAATAGTATCTTTGCCGACAAATTTGCAAAAACAATGAGCGACCAACGTTACAATTTACGCGGTGTATCCGCTTCAAAAGAAGATGTTCACAACGCTATCAAGAACATCGACAAGGGAATATTTCCCAAAGCATTTTGTAAGATTATCCCTGACATTCTGGGTGGTGACCCTGAATACTGCAATATTATGCACGCCGACGGAGCCGGGACCAAATCGTCACTGGCTTATATGTATTGGAAAGAGACCGGCGATCTTTCTGTTTGGAAAGGTATTGCACAAGATGCCCTTATCATGAATATCGACGATTTACTGTGTGTAGGGGCAGTAGACAATATATTAGTTTCCTCAACTATCGGGCGGAACAAATTATTAATTCCGGGAGAGGTTATTTCTGCTATTATCAACGGGACTGACGAACTGCTGGCTGAGCTTCGGGAAATGGGAGTCGGTTGTTATGCTACCGGCGGTGAAACAGCCGATGTCGGCGACTTGGTCCGCACCATTATTGTAGACAGTACGGTTACCTGCCGTATGAAACGTTCTGACGTTATCGACAATAAAAACATAAAAGGCGGTGATGTAATTGTTGGTATGGCCTCTTTCGGGCAGGCCACTTATGAAAAAGAATATAATGGCGGAACAGGCAGCAATGGCCTGACCTCAGCCCGTCATGATGTTTTTGCAAAATATCTGGCAGACAAATATCCTGAAAGTTATGACGCTGCGGTTCCGAACGAACTTGTTTATTCCGGGAATCTGAAATTAACGGATAAAATAAAAGAATTAGGTATAGATGCCGGAAAACTGGTACTCTCTCCTACCCGTACTTATGCACCTGTTATCAAAGTATTGCTGGATAAATTGCGCCAGCATATCGATGGAATGGTACACTGTTCAGGGGGTGCACAGACTAAAGTTTTACACTTCGTTGAAAACAAACGTATCGTAAAAAATAATCTGTTCCCAATTCCTCCTCTTTTCCGTATTATCCAGGAACAAAGCGGTACGGACTGGAGTGAAATGTATAAGGTTTTCAATATGGGACACCGGATGGAAATCTACATTGCACCGGAATATGCAGAAGAAGTGATTAAAATATCAAAGAGTTTTGGTATCGATGCACAAATTGTAGGCTTCGTAGAGGAAGCAGAAAAGAACGAACTGATTATCGAAAGCGAAAACGGTCGCTTTACATACTGATATCTATACATGGCAGAAAACAGTTTACTTGAGAAATTAGATGGCTTGGTAGCCCGTTTCGAAGAAATCGGTACACTGATTACCGACCCGGCGGTTATAGCCGATATGAAACGGTACGTCAAGTTGAATAAAGAATATCGCGAACTGGAAATGCTGGTATCCACTCGTGAAGAATACATAAGGACGTTGGATGGAATCAAAGAAGCCCGCGAACTTTTGGATTCGGAGCAAGATCAGGAAATGAGGGATATGGCACGTGAAGAACTGGAAAGTTGCACGGCACGTATCCCGGAACTGGAAGAAAAAATCAAGCTGCTGCTGGTTCCAGCCGATCCGGAAGATGATAAAAATGCCATCGTTGAAATACGCGGGGGAACGGGTGGTGATGAAGCAGCCCTTTTTGCCGGTGATTTATATCGCATGTATGTCAAGTATTGCGAAATGAAAGGCTGGAAAGTTTCTTTGTCCAGTTGTAGCGAAGGTGCTGCGGGAGGATACAAGGAAATCATTTTCACCGTCAGCGGAGAAAAAGTTTACGGTACATTAAAATATGAATCTGGCGTACATCGTGTGCAGCGTGTACCGGCAACAGAAACACAAGGACGTGTCCACACTTCTGCAGCAACCGTAGCTGTGCTTCCCGAAGCCGATGAATTTGACGTTGAAATAAACGAAGGAGAAATCAAATGGGATACCTTCCGTTCCGGTGGCGCCGGTGGCCAGAATGTAAATAAGGTTGAATCGGGTGTCCGCCTGCGTTATGTCTGGAGAAATCCAAATACAGGCGAAAGTGAGGAAATCTTGATTGAATGTACAGAAACACGCGACCAGCCCAAAAATAAAGAACGGGCATTAACCCGCTTGCGTTCGTTCATTTATGATAAAGAACATCAGAAATATATGGATGATATCGCCCGGAAACGTAAAACGATGGTTTCTACAGGCGACAGGTCTGCTAAAATCCGGACCTATAATTATCCGCAAGGACGTATCACCGATCACCGTATAAATTATACGATATATAATCTTTCTGCTTTTATGGATGGTGAAATTCAAGATTGCCTGGACCATTTAATTGTGGCGGAAAATGCAGAACGGTTAAAAGAGTCCGAATTATAAATATACTTTAGACTAAAAGACAACACAATATGAACAAGCAACAATTATTTGAAAATATCAAGAAGAAACAATCCTTCCTTTGCGTAGGGCTTGACACCGATATAAAGAAAATCCCGCAGCATTTACTTGCAGAAGAAGATCCCATCTTCGCATTTAACAAAGCAATTATTGATGCTACCGCTGATTTTTGCGTAGCTTACAAACCGAATTTGGCTTTTTATGAGAGCATGGGTGTAAAAGGCATGCTGGCTTTTGAAAAGACTGTTGCTTATTTGCGGGAAAACTATCCGGACCAGTTTATCATTGCCGATGCCAAACGCGGCGATATCGGAAATACTTCGGAAATGTATGCACGTTCTTTCTTCGACCACATTAAGGTGGATGCAGTTACTGTAGCTCCTTACATGGGAGAAGATAGCGTAAAGCCATTTCTTATTTATCCGGAAGCATGGGTTATATTGCTGGCCCTGACATCAAACAAAGGTTCGCATGATTTTCAACTGACTGAAGATGCAAATGGCGAACGGCTGTTTGAAAAAGTATTGAAAAAATCTCAAGAATGGGCGAATGACGAACAAATGATGTATGTAGTCGGTGCTACACAGGGAAAAATGTTTCTCGACATCCGCAAATATGTTCCTAACCACTTCCTTTTGGTTCCCGGAGTCGGGGCACAAGGCGGAAGCCTGGCAGAAGTAGCTCAATATGGAATGAACGACCAATGCGGTTTGCTGGTAAATTCGTCCAGAGCGATTATTTATGTAGATAAATCAGAAAAATTTGCAGATTTTGCACGTGAAGCCGCACAAACCGTACAGCGCGAAATGGCAGGTTATCTGCATGATAAAGGAATTATTCCTTGTAAAGGATAAGGGTAATTCCAATATTTTTTACCATTTTTGCAAACTGTCCTGGGAAAAACAGCACCGGGCAATTGCAAATAAATACAATTAACTGAATAGTAATGGAGTTTTCAGCCCAACAAATAGCGAGTGTTTTAGGGGGAACCGTCGAAGGCAACCCTGAAGTAAAAGTAAATAATTTTTCGAAAATAGAGGAAGGAAAACCTGGAACATTAACATTCCTCGCTAATCCGAAATACGAACACTATATTTATAATACTGAGGCTAGTATTGTTTTAGTGAACAATGATTTTACACCGAGTGAGCCTGTAAAAGCCACGTTAGTGAAAGTTGACAATGCCTACAGTGCACTGGCTATCCTGCTTAACATGGTAGAAAAAGCAAAAGAAAAAAAAGCCGGTATTAACTCGACTGCTTTCATCGCAGCATCCGCATCTATGGGTGAAGAATGTTATATCGGCAATTTTGCTTATATCGGCGAAAATTCAAAACTGGGAAATAAATGCCGCATTTATCCGAATGCTTATATCGGAGACAACGTAACAATCGGAGATAACTGTATTATCTATCCGCATGTAACCATTTATGACGGATGTATAATCGGTAATAATTGTATCCTTCATGCTGGTTGCGTTATCGGTTCGGATGGTTTTGGCTTTGCTCCCGAAGGTGAGAAATACAATAAAATACCACAACTCGGCAATGTTATATTGGAAGATGATATTGAAATCGGAGCTAATACGACTATAGACCGTGCGGTTATGGATTCGACAATTATCCGACGTGGCGTAAAACTCGATAATCTGGTACAAATCGCTCACAATGTAGAAGTTGGAGAAAATACAGTAATGGCTGCACAGGTAGGTATTGCCGGTTCTGTAAAGATCGGCAGCCATTGTATGTTTGGCGGACAGGTCGGACTTTCCGGACATATCCATGTAGCAGACCATGTGGTATTCGGTGCACAATGCGGTGTAATCAGTGACGTAAAGGAAGCTACTACTTTATTGGGTGCGCCCGCCATTAATGCAAAAGCATTTATGCGTTCCAGTGCTATTTTCGGCCGTTTACCTGAAATGTACCGGACTATGGGACAAATGCAACGCGAGATAGAAGAATTAAAAAAGGAACTTAATAAATAATAAGGAAACGTATGCAGAAACAGAAGACGCTTGCTACGAGCTTTTCAGTACAGGGGAAAGGGTTACATACCGGACTAAATATACAAATAACATTTAACCCGGCACCGGAAAACCATGGCTATAAAATCAAACGGGTGGATTTGGAAGGAGAACCGGTTATCGATGCGGTAGCCGAAAATGTAGCAGGAACCCAAAGAGGGACCGTTCTTTCCAAAAACGGTATTCAGGTTAGTACAATTGAACATGCAATGGCTGCTCTATATGCTTACGAAATAGACAACTGCCTGATTGAAGTAAATGCTCCTGAATTTCCAATCCTTGACGGCAGTTCCCGTTTCTATTCCGAAGAAATACAAAAGGCTGGCATTGTTGAACAGAATGCCCCGAAAGATTATTATATCGTAAAGCACAAAATAGAAGTAAAAGATGAAGAGACCGGTTCTTCACTTATTATCCTTCCGGACGATAAGTTTAGTGTAAATGCTCTGATTTCTTTCAATTCACCGGTCCTTTCCAATCAATTTGCGACATTAAACGATCTGAGCGAATTTCCGACGGAATTAGCAGCATCCCGTACATTCGTCTTCGTACGTGAAGTTGAAATGTTATTGCAAAATAACCTGATTAAAGGAGGTGACCTTGACAATGCAATCGTTATTTACGATGAAATGATTCCTCAGGAAAATCTGGATAAATTAGCAGACGAATTAGGAATCCCACATAAGGATGTCAAAGGTTTAGGCTATATAAACAACAAACCGTTGGTGTTTGATAACGAACCGGCACGTCATAAACTGATTGACATTATCGGTGATATGGCTTTAATCGGTAAACCGATACGCGGACGTATCATTGCAACACGCCCGGGACACAAAATCAACAACCAATTGGCTCGCATGATCCGCAAGGATATTAAAATGAACGAAGTACAGGCTCCGGTTTACGATCCGAATGTGGCTCCTATTATGGATATCAATCGTATCCGGGAACTACTGCCTCACCGTTATCCGTTCCTTTTAGTCGATAAAATCATTGAAATAGGTGGCAATTATATTGTCGGCGTTAAAAACATAACGTCAAACGAACCATTTTTCCAGGGGCATTTCCCGCAGGAACCTGTTATGCCCGGCGTATTGCAGGTAGAAGCGATGGCACAAACAGGAGGTTTGCTCGTTCTTAACTCCGTAGACGAACCGGAACGTTATTCCACTTATTTTATGAAGATAGACGGAGTAAAGTTCCGTCAGAAAATTGTTCCGGGAGATACATTAATATTACGTCTGGAATTAGTAGCACCGATACGTCGAGGCATTTCCACAATGAAAGGATATGTATTTGTCGGAGACAAATTAGCAAGTGAAGCTGAATTCATGGCTCAGATTATCAAAAATAAATAATAAATAAGGTAATGGATATATCACCCTTAGCAGTCGTACATCCGGAAGCGCAGATTGGACAGAATGTCCGGATCGACCCGTTTGCCGTAATAGAAAAAGATGTAACAATCGGCGATAATTGCCACATACATTCGCATGCAGTCATTATGAATGGGGCACGAATCGGTAAAAACTGCCAGATATTCCCTGGAGTTGTAGTTGCAGGTATTCCACAGGATTTAAAATTTGCAGGAGAAATGACTACTGCAGAAATCGGAGATAATACTACATTGAGAGAATGTGTAACCATAAACCGTGGCACAGCTTCCAAAGGCAAAACAGTTGTAGGAAGTAACTGTCTCATTATGGCTTATTCACATATTGCACACGATTGTTTATTGAAAAACAATATCATCATTGGTAATGCAACCCAAGTTGCCGGGGAAGTGGAAATAGATGACTTTGCTATTGTTAGCGGAGGTAGTCTTGTACACCAGTTCTCACGTATCTCAAAACATGTAATGGTACAGGGCGGCTCACGCATCGGAAAAGATATTCCTCCTTATACATTAATCGGACGCGATCCGATTGTATATTGCGGTATCAACATAGTAGGCTTGCGCCGTCGAGGGTTTACCAATCAGCAAGTATTTTTAATCCAGGATATTTACCGCACATTATATACCCGTGGATTAAATAATACGGAAGCAATGAAAGCAATTGAAACCGAATATGAAGCCAGTGAAGAAAGAGACCTGATTCTCAACTTTATAAAATCTTCACAACGAGGCATCGTCAGAGGTTCTATTGATGAATTATAATTCATTTTATTATCCATATAAGAGGGCGAAGCTAAACTTCGCCCTTTTTTTGTGCCATAATATAATGGGAACAAATATTTTTACTACTTTTGAACCAACAAAAACTAAGAACAATTATGGTATTTAGATTTCTAATTCTATCAGATGAAGCAGACAACTTCAAACGCGAGATTAAGATTGACTCGGAAGCAACTTTTCTGGACTTATATAATGCCATCATGGACTCTGTTGGGTACACGAAAGATCAAATGTGTTCATTCTTTATCTGTGATGACGATTGGAGCAAAAACACAGAAATTACTCTTGTAGAAATGGATACCACATCTGAAGTGGATAACTATATAATGGAAGATACCCGTTTGGAAGAATTACTTGAGGACGAACGTCAAAAACTGCTTTTTGTCTTCGACTATTTAACTGAACGCGCATTTTTCATGGAACTGCGCGAAATCCTTCCTGGACAAGATTTGGACGCGCCCGTATGTAGCAAGTCGGTGGGCGAACCTCCTTTACAAGCCTTACAGTTTGACGAAATGGAAGCAAAAAGCGGAACTACTGAAATCGGAGAAGATTTCTATGGAGATTCGGAATATGACATCGATGAACTGGATAAAGAAGGCTTCGACGGGTTAAGTGAAGGTCCGATGGATAACCCTTACGATGATGAACGCTTTTGATTAAATGAATTTCCTTATCATATTGCTAGGACCGACAGGAGTCGGCAAGACAGAACTGAGTTTGCGGATTGCAGAACATTTCGGTTCTCCTATTATATCTTCCGACTCCCGTCAGCTTTATAAGGACCTTCCTATAGGTACTGCAGCCCCTACTGCAGAACAAATGGCACGTGTACAACATTATCAGGTTGGTACACTTTCGCTCACAGATTATTATAGTGCAAGTAATTTTGAAGAAGATGTTATAACACTTCTTGGAAAACTACATCAGACACATCCGGCCGTAATTATGACAGGAGGATCCATGATGTATATCGATGCAGTAACGAAAGGTATAGATGATATTCCTACCGTAACACCCGAGATACGTTCCACCATTTACAAACAGTATGAAACGGAAGGGCTTGCTCCTATTCTGGAGGAATTAAAAAAAGCAGATCCGATTCATTATGAAGAAGTAGATCGCAGTAACTACAAAAGGGTTATCCATGCTGTCGAAATCTGCCGAATGACAGGCAAGCCTTATTCTTCTTTCCGGACAAATACAAAAAAAGAACGCCCGTTCCGTATTATACAGGTGGGACTGAATCGGGAACGGGAAGAATTATACGAACGTATCAATCGCCGTGTAGACCAAATGATGGCAGATGGCTTTCTGGAAGAAGCCCGTCGCGTTTTTCCTTATCGTAATCTTAACTCTTTGAATACTGTTGGATATAAAGAACTCTTCAACTATCTGGATGGTACGTGGACATTAGACTTTGCAATTGAAAAAATCAAACGTAATTCCCGCGTTTATGCCCGCAAGCAAATGACATGGTTTAAAAGAGATACGGAAATCAAATGGTTTCATCCGGATGAAGAAAAAGCCATCCTTGCATATCTGGATGCAGAAACGGCTATTCTATAATATTCCGTATGGTATAATCAGTTACAGGTCCTATTTCTTAAATACCAAATAGACAGCTGCGACAAGTAACACACAAGCCAACGCATGGTTCCATTTAAAGCTTTCCCCTTTAAAAGCGATCGTACTGAAACAGATAAAAACGACCAATGTAATCACTTCTTGTATAACTTTCAACTGAATCAGGTTGAATGGTCCTCCATTTTCCCTGAAACCGATGCGATTTGCCGGAACCTGTGCGCAATATTCAAAAAAAGCAATACACCATGAAAAAAGAATCACACCGATAAGCGGCAAATGTTCAAACCAACTGAACTGTTGTTTCAATTTCAAATGACCGTACCAGGCACATGTCATGAATATATTCGATACGATCAATAGCAAAATAGTATAAACTCCTTGCATAACTTTATTTTATCTTATGAGGTAAATAATCTGTTTGTATATTGGACATACTACTCCAAAGGCTGTAACGAGCTTCCGGGTTGATAGCCTCCAAGCGAGTCAATATCTCTTTCATATCCGAACGGCTGGAGCCACTTTCATAGGGACAATTCTTAATTTGCTTACGATATCCTTTCCATTCCGCTATACGGAGCAACTCTTTTTCTTCCACCAAACATAAAGGACGAATAATCTCCATATCAAACTTGTCCATTTTCAAACGCGGAGGCATTGTTCCGATAGCCCCCTGGTGAATCATATTCATCAATAATGTTTCCAATAAATCATCCTGATGATGGCCAAGGGCAATCTTATTACAATTATATTTTTTGGCTACGTCAAACAATGCTTTACGACGCGTCCAGGAACAAAGAAAACAAGGTGACTTACGTGTATCTGTGGAAGCATCGAAACTGGTTTCATGCACACAAAAAGGCAGTCCGTGTTCATCAGCACATCCTTTCAAATATTCCATATCCGAACGATATGGGATATTCGACATGACAATGTGAGTGACCACGACTTCAAAGCGTGGATGAAAAACTTTAGAACGCCTGCCTAATAAGTCAACCAATGCCAACGAGTCCTTCCCCCCGGAAAGACCAACCAGCACACGGTCTCCGTCCCGTATCAGTCCATATTCAAAAATAGCCCTTTTCACTTTCTCTTCCACCTTACGGAACAGAAATTCTTCTGCTGTCAGCTTTACCATATAAAATTTTACAATCGGGCACAAAAATACATATTTATCAGGCTAATTGTGTGCTCAACAGAAAATATTGTTATCTTTGAAACTGTATAACGATATCATATATTTAAGGTACAATGAACTGGTTATCAAAGAAACTGTTTTATACAATTGGAATTACATTACTCTGTAGCGGTTTACAGGCACAGAGCTTAGACCAAGCTAAAAAATTATACAATGATGGCAAATATGCTGAAGCAAAGCCCGCATTTGAAAAGCTTGTCAAACAAGCACCTTCTAACGCGTCCTATAATCAATGGTATGGGGTATGCTGCTATGAAACAGGAGATTTAGCCGGAGCTGAAAAACATTTGAAAGTGGCGGCTAAACGAAAAGTAGAAAATGCATATCCCTATCTTGCAAATGTTTATACAAAGACATATCGTTTCAGTAATGCGATTGAAACGTTGGATGAATATATCAGCCAGTTGGAAAAAAGAAAGAAAAATACGGAAGCTGCTGCTGCCATATTGGAAATAGCAGAAAATTCCCAACGCATGTTGGAAAAAGTCGAAAACATCCAAATCATAGACAGTATGGTTGTGGACAAGGATGATTTTCTTTCCGCTTATATACTAAGTGAAGAAAGCGGAACTCTGGATACTTACAGCAACTTTTTCCAGACTAACGAACCGGTTCATTCTGCCGTATACATGAACCAGAAAGGAGACAAAATATATTATGCACATCCTACCGATGATTCCCGATACTGCCTTTATACTCAGTCCAAATTGATGGATAAATGGGGGGATGAAAAACAATTACCGATGAATATCAATAGTAAAGATGATGATAACTATCCTTTTGTTCTTTCTGATGGCGTTACCATGTATTATGCCTCTCAAGGTAATGGTTCTATCGGTGGCTACGATTTATTTGTTACTCGCTATAATACAAATTCGGATTCTTATTTGTCGCCGGAACAATTGGGGATGCCTTTTAATTCCCCATACAATGATTATATGATGGTATTGGATGAAACAAAAGGATTAGGTTGGTTTGTTTCCGACCGCTTCCAGCCTGAAGGGAAAGTCTGTGTATACCTGTTTATCCCCAATACGGATAATAGCCGTGTAGATAGTGACGACATCAATCTGAAACGTTCACGTGCTGCAATTTCTGCCATCCAAGACTCATGGAAACCAGAAATGAATTATACGGATTTAATCCGTCTGTCACATACTGAAATTCCATATGGTGAACAGAAAATAGATAAAGACTTTGAATTTGTGATCGGTAATAATGTAGTTTATTACACATGGGAAGAAATTAAAAGTCCGGAAGCAAAAAGTTACTACGAAAAGGTTGTTGCAGTAAAAAAGCAAATCAACGAACTTAATGAAAAGCTGAATAACTTGCGTACTTCTTATACGACAGGAAATAAGGCTCGTCGTGAACAGTTGAAACCTTCAATACTTAAAGCTGAAGAACAATTAAGCAAGCTGCTTAACCAACCGGAAGAATTGGAAAAAAAAGCTCGTAATGCAGAAATAAATTATTTAAAGAAACGATAAAATGTTACTTGAAACAATTATCATCATATTCCTGATGCTCATAGCCATTGTGCTGGTTTTACTGGAAATATTCATGTTACCGGGAATCACGGTTGCAGGAATCGGAGGATTTTTGTTTGCTGCAGGAGGACTTTTTTATGCTTATTCCATCAGTTTTTGGACAGGCAACCTGACATTAATCCTCTCCTTAGTCGCTTTTGGAGCCTCTTTTGCCTGGTTACTGCGTTCTAAATCATTCAGTAAAGTGGCATTAAAAACGGATATTGACTCCAAACTGGTTTCCACGCGCGACCTGAACATCAAACCGGGGGATGAAGGCATAACTATTTCACGCCTTGCCCCGATAGGCAAAGCCCGCATTAACGGTATCGTTGTTGAAGCTAAAGCGATGGATGAACTGATCGATGAAAATACATCTGTCGAGGTTATAAGGATAGACGGATACAACGTTATTGTACAAGTAAAAAATAATACAAATACTCACGAATAAACATTATTAGTATGGAAGTAGCTTTAGTTCCTTTAATCTTACTTGGAGCAGCGATATTGCTGCTGGCAATTTTTTTCTACTATGTGCCTTTCCTGCTCTGGATTTCGGCAAAAGTATCCGGTGTAAATATTTCGTTGATACAGCTCTTCTTGATGCGTATCCGTAACGTGCCCCCTTACGTGATTGCACGTGCCATGATCGAAGCCCATAAAGCCGGATTAAAAACATTAACCCGCGATGAGCTGGAAGCCCACTATCTGGCTGGTGGCCATGTAGAAAAAGTAGTGCATGCCCTGGTTTCCGCATCAAAAGCAAATATAGACCTGCCCTTCCAGATGGCTACAGCTATCGACTTGGCAGGACGTGATGTATTTGAGGCAGTACAAATGTCTGTAAACCCCAAAGTTATAGATACCCCACCAGTTACAGCTGTAGCCAAAGACGGTATCCAGCTAATTGCTAAAGCACGTGTTACTGTCCGTGCCAATATAAAACAGTTAGTCGGAGGTGCCGGCGAAGAAACAATTCTGGCACGTGTAGGTGAAGGTATTGTCTCATCTATCGGTTCCTCGGAGAATCATAAAACAGTACTTGAAAACCCGGACTCAATTTCCAAACTGGTTTTGCGTAAAGGATTGGATGCCGGTACTGCTTTTGAAATCTTATCTATTGATATTGCAGACATCGACATAGGTAAAAACATCGGTGCCTTCCTGCAAATGGACCAGGCGCAGGCCGACAAAAACATTGCACAAGCGAAAGCCGAAGAACGCCGCGCTATGGCCGTTGCCATAGAACAAGAGATGAAAGCAAAAGCCCAGGAGGCTCGTGCTAAAGTGATTGAAGCTGAAGCAGAAGTACCAAAAGCTATGGCTGAGGCGTTCCGTAGCGGCAATCTTGGCATCATGGATTATTATAAGATGAAAAATATCGAAGCAGACACTGGCATGCGTGAAGCTATTGCCAAGCCGGCAAACAATCCATCCAAACCGCTTAAAGATTAAAAACAAGTCATATGATAGCCCCTTCAGAACTAATTATAAATGCAGATGGAAGCGCATTCCATCTGCATCTGAAACCGGAACAGCTTGCCGACCGTATTCTTTTGGTTGGCGACCCGGAACGGGTCAGTATGGTTGCCTCCTATTTCGATACGAAAGAGTGTGAAGTCTCCAGCAGGGAGTTTCATACGATTACCGGTACATACAAAGGGAAACGTATCACCACTTTGTCACATGGTATTGGTACGGATAATATTGATATTGTTCTGAATGAATTGGATGCATTGGCTAATATCGATTTCAACACCCGAACTATAAAAAAAGAATTCAGGCAACTTACATTAGTCCGTGTAGGAACATCCGGAGGACTACAACCGTTTGTGCCTGTCGGTACGTATGTTGCTGCGGAAAAGTCTATCGGCTTTGATGGCGTATTGTATTTCTATGCAGATTCGAAAAAGGTACGCGATATGGATTTTGAAGCAGAACTTCATAAACAACTGCAATGGAAACTATCCGGTATACATCCTTATGTTGTATCTGCAGATTCCTCTCTGATTGAACAAATCACTCAAAACGACATTCTTCGTGGCATAACAATTGCAGCCAACGGATTCTATGGTCCACAGGGACGTAAATTACGCCTTCCGCTTGCAGACCCTCAACTAAATGAAAAAATAGAAGCCTTCCATTATAACGGTAGACAAATCACTAACTTTGAAATGGAAAGTTCCTCCTTAGCCGGTCTGTCGGCATTGATGGGACATCGTGCCATGACCGTTTGCTGTATCATTGCAGGACGTGTGGCAAAAGATATGAACACGGAATACAAAGGGTCCATTACCGGACTGATAGAAACAGTTTTAGACCGCATCTGAAACATCCATCCTTTCCACATTGTTTATAGTATATAAATGCAATATCATGGAATGGACGAATACAATTATGACATCTTTGGAATGGGGGAAAACAATTTCAAATAGAGAAGAAAAAGAAAAGGTTGCCGATATGATCGCGTCAAAAGTCAAAGACGGAGATATAATTGGTGCAGGTTCCGGCTCCACGGCCTATCTGGCAATACTAAAAATAGCTGAACGGATAAAAGAGGAAAATCTACATATCCGTATCATCCCCACCTCACAGGAAATCAAAATGACTTGTGCACATTTAAATATACCTGTTACTTCTTTATGGGAATATCGCCCGGATTGGACATTTGACGGAGCGGATGAAATAGATAATGATTTTAATATGATAAAAGGACGTGGAGGCGCCATGTTCAAAGAAAAGCTGCTGATAAATGCCAGTCCCAGAACCTATATCATTGCAGACGCTTCAAAACGAGTTTCCAAACTTGGAGTTAAATTTCCTGTTCCTATTGAAATATTTCCAGAGGCTCTGACATATGTGGACCATGTACTTAGATCCTATAACCCCAAAGAAATAAAAATACGTATGGCGGATAAAAAAGACGGTCCTGTTATCACTGAAAATGGAAATCTTATTCTGGATGTATGGTTCAATAATATTCCAACCAATCTGGAAAAATCCATCAAATCCATCACCGGAGTAATAGAAAGCGGACTTTTTATGCACTATAACGTAACCATATTGCAACCGTAGAGGCAGATGTTGCCCCTACAGTGTATCATTTTTATTTCAGAAATCCCTGATCTTTCAGTACCTGAAGCAAGACTTCTGAGAAATGTTCATTATTTGCTTTGGTATAACGAACATCCGTAAAGACTTGTGCTAATGTTTCTTTATTATTTTCCTTAATAAATTGCTTATTGACTTCCAATGCTTCTTTTGCCTCATATAGAGCATTAATAGAAGCCGGGGTATAATCTGTATAAATTTCCTGATGGACAATTGCCTCTAAAGGCAAACGTTCAACCTGCTCCGGCATGCCGTCCGGATAGCCAACTGTTACCGTAACAATAGGCACAACCAGACGCGGTAATGACAAAGATTTGATAATTTGGTCTGCATTATAAGCCGTTGTCCCGAGGTAACAAATCCCTAATCCCTTTTCTTCTGCGGCATTACAAAAGGTCTGAGCAAACAGCATTGCATCAATGGTAGAAGCAATAAAAGTCTGCAAATTATCAAATCCAGCCACCGCATCCCGCTGTTCCGCCCATTTTACAAAACGGTTGGCATCCGCACAAAAAGTTAAGACAACCGGAGCCTGGGTAATCATTGGCTGGTTGAAATGGGCAGGAGCCAGCTTTTCTTTATTAACCTGGTCACGGGTAATCACCACACTGTATAATTGCATATTCCCAGTGTTTGATGCACGGGCGGCAACTTCCAGCAATTCATTTAATAAAGTATCCGGAATATCCTGTTTTGTATATTTACGGATGGTCCTCCTGTTTTTCATTACATCTATCATATTTCTGAGATTTAATATTGAACGATACAAAAATAAGAGATAATTATGTAAGTTTGTACTCAAAACCAATAGAAGAATGAGTACGTCTAAAGTTTACTTTACAAATCTCCGCACAACACCTACGAGCAACTTGCTGGACAAGATGGAACGGCTCGTTAAACGTGCTGGTATTTCAAACATTGATTTCAAAAATCAATTTGTAGCGATCAAGATTCATTTCGGGGAACCGGGAAATCTGGCTTATATCCGTCCTAACTATGCAGCACGCATAGCAACTCTACTTCGGAGTCTTGGAGCCAAACCATTCCTGACAGACTGCAACACACTCTACTCCGGTCGTCGTGCTAATGCTGTAGACCATCTTCAAAGTGCCATGGAAAATGGTTTCAATCCCATTTCTGCAAAATGTGATGTAATCATAGCCGATGGCTTGAAAGGAACAGATTATCGCGAAATAGAAATAAATGGCGAATATTGTAAAGCGCCTAAAATCGGAGCTGCCATTGCAGACGCAGACATCATCCTGACGATGAACCATTTCAAGGGACATGAACAAACCGGCTTCGGCGGTGCCTTGAAAAACTTAGGTATGGGTTGTGCCAGTGTCGGAGGAAAGCTGGAATTACATTCTGCCGCACAACCGGTTGTAAACCGCGAACATTGTAAAAGTTGTAATATCTGCGTAAAACATTGCGCACACGATGCAATCCATTTGGATGATAACAAAATTGCAACTATCGATTATGAGAAATGCGTGGGTTGCGGGCAATGTGTTGCTCTTTGCCAATATGATGCTGCTGTTATGGGTGACAATGATACATCCGAACGGCTAAACTGTAAAATTGCAGAATATACGAAAGCTGTATTACTGGATAAGCCTCATTTTCATATCAGTTTCATCATGAATGTTTCTCCCGAATGTGACTGCTGGAACCATAATGATGCTGCAATCGTGCCGGATCTGGGTATTGCTGCATCTTTTGACCCAGTGGCATTGGACAAAGCTTGTGCTGACATTGTAATCAAAGCACCTATATTGGAAACAGGAAACCGTCTTTCAGATAAACCTCATCATGACCATTTGGAAGACTGTGACAAATTCCACCTGATGCATCCGGAAACAAACTGGCAATCGGGTCTGGAACATGCTGAAAAGATAGGATTAGGGACACAAGAATACGAACTTATCACTGTATAATTAATGAACGACACAATCTGCGCCATTTCAACTGCTCCGGGAGCCGGAGGTATTGCTGTTATCCGTGTATCAGGACCGGAAGCCATAGCTATTTGCAACAAAATATTTCAACCCCACATAACAGGGAAGAACTTATTGTCCCAGAAAGCGTATACGTTACGTTACGGAAGTATTCGCCGGGAAAACGAATTAGTTGATGATGTCCTTGTTGCATTATTCCGTGCCCCCCACTCTTTTACAGGGGAAGATACAGTGGAAATCACCTGCCACGGTTCTATTTATATCCAGCAACAAATTATGCAATTATTGATTGGCGCAGGTTGTCGTACAGCTCTTCCCGGCGAATATACACAACGAGCTTTTCTTAATGGGAAAATGGACCTTAGCCAGGCAGAAGCGGTTGCAGACCTGATAGCTTCAACTTCCGCCGGACAACATCGTTTGGCTTTCAATCAAATGCGAGGTGGCTTTAGCAATGAATTGAAAGAGCTTCGCGAGCAACTCCTGCATATCACCTCTTTAATGGAGCTGGAACTGGATTTTAGTGACCATGAAGAATTAGAGTTTGCAGATCGTAGCGTACTGAAGACATTAGCCTCTCACATTGAAACCGTGATATCCCGACTGGCTAATTCCTTTAGTGTGGGTAATGTCATAAAAAATGGTATTCCCGTTGCTATCATTGGAGAAACAAACGCTGGGAAATCTACTTTACTGAATATCTTATTAAATGAAGAGAAAGCGATTGTCAGCGATATCCACGGAACAACTCGCGACGTGATAGAGGATACAGTAAACCTGCAAGGTATTTTATTTCGTTTCATCGATACAGCCGGTATTCGTGAAACACATGACACTATTGAAAGTATCGGGATAGAACGTACTTTCCAAAAACTGGAACAGGCAAACATTGTTCTCTGGATGATTGATACAAGGGAGGCTTCCTCACAAATTGCCCAATTATCATCCCAAATTCTTCCGCGTTGCAAAGATAAACAACTCATCATTGTCTTCAATAAAGCAGATTTGATAGAAGAAACATCCCATATTATCCCGGCAAATCTACCTAATGATATTCGTTCTATCTTTATTTCCGCAAAACAAAAAAACGGTATTGAGAAATTAGAACAGCTGTTAATTGAAGCTGCCAATATCCCATCATTATCACAAAATGACATCATTGTAACCAATGTACGTCATTATGAGGCCCTGACCCGTGCCCTTGAATCCATCCGCCGGGTACAAGAAGGATTAGACGTTGACTTATCCGGAGATTTCATATCACAGGATTTGCGTGAATGTATTTACCACCTTTCGGATATCGTAGGGGAAGTAACTACAGACCAAGTACTGGGTAATATTTTTGAGAGGTTCTGCATCGGGAAATGATATATCGCAATTAACCGCAACGAATTAGAACCAACTATAATGAAGTCGCTGAAATTCAGCGACTTTTTTATTTTCCAAAAATCCAGTTCATAGCGATTGGATAGTGTTGTTCACCATATTTTTCTACCGTATTTCTACCGCGTAACAAGTGAACCAAAAACCACGATGTCACAGCGAGGTAGTCCACAACATGTGTTGACAATGGTTTACATAGGTAGACAAAAAGCGAAATTAAAACTATATGGTTTCATTAAAAATATGGAGAAAACAACATGGAAGTAAAAAGAATTTGTCAATGGTGTGGCAAGCCATTCATTGCGAAGAAAACAACTACGAATTATTGTAGCCATCAATGTGCCAGTCAAGGCTACAAACACCGTATGAAAGAACGAAGAATCGAACTTCGTGAATTACAAGAATTGATAGAAGTCAAAAGTAAGTTAGACCATCAAGATTACTTTACTTTCGCACAAGCAGCACAATTGATGGGCGTTTCTCGTCAATACATCTATAAGCTCGTCAAGGAGGATAAGCTGAGAGCATCAAGAATCAGTGCAAGGATGTCAATTATTCGCAGAGCCGACATTGAGCTGATGCTTAAAACGCGCCCCTATGAACGAAGAAGAATTAAAGATGACCTTGATATAACTGAGTACTACACTGCCGAGCAAATTTCCGAAAAGTACAAAGTATCGCAAAAATGGATTTGGGCATATACAAGAGAGAACAATATCCCAAAAATCCGTATCCGGCAGTTCAACTATTATAGCAAGAAGCATATTGATGCTGTCTTTGCCAAATACAAGACGGATGATGCATTAACAGAATGGTACACACCGGAAGAAATCGAGGAAAAGTACGGAATGACACGTGTAGCCATCCGTTCCCATGTCTATCGGAACAACATCCCTTCAAAGAAAGAACATGGTCAGATATTCTATTCCAAACTACACTTTGATCTGTCGAAGAAAACAACAGAAGATGATTCATCGGAATACTATACCGTACAGGAAGCCATGAAGAAATATAGCCTTTCCAGAGATTCTGTTTATGGAGTTTTACAATTCCACGAAATCAAACGTGAAAAGAAAGGTCGTTTCGTGAGATTCCTGAAAGTGGAATTTGACCATGTAATGGGAGCCCGAAAATAAGACTAATCCTGAATTTATGCAGACCAGAAAATGATTCTAAAAATGAGCATTGTCTGTGTCAAGCCATTACGGACATTTGCAGCAAATCAAGTATAAACCAATAATAATTGTAACTATGTTAGAATGTAAAACAGTAACATTGAGAACACGTCCTTTAAAACATGGGATGCTTTCTTTCTATCTGGATTATTATCCGGGGTATCGTGACCAGGAAACAATGAAAACCATCCGTTACGAAGGATTGAACATTTATATTTATGCCAATCCTAAGAATGAACGTGAACGCAACTTCAATGCAATTATGTCGGAAAAGGCGGAAGCCATCCGATGCCGACGCTTTGAATCTATCGTTAATGACAGGTATGATTTCTTTGACAGGCACAAACTCAAAGCGGATTTTCTGGAATACTACCGCAAGCAGCTTCGCAAGCATGACCAAAAGTGGGAATTTGTGTACCACCATTTCTACAACTTCGTTCATGGCAAATGTACTTTTGAAGAAATTGATATTGACCTTTGTAATAAGTTTCGTGAGTATCTGCTAAATGCCAAGCAACTCAGGCGTGACGGTCGCATTTCAAAGAACTCTGCTTCCGGCTATTGGTCAACATTCAGGGGACTTTTGAAAATCCTTTATCGCAATCGGCTAATCAAGACCAATATCAATGACTTTTTGGATAAAATTGAAACAGAAGATACTCCAAAAGAGTATCTAAGTGTGGAAGAACTATACAAATTGGCAGAAACACCTTGCAAAAAGCCGATTCTGAAGACAGCAGCATTGTTCTCATGTTTGACCAGTCTCAGAATCAGCGATATACTATCGTTACAATGGCATGAGATCGTTGACTTTGCAGCTGGAGGAAAATGTGTCCATACAATTACCCAAAAGACCAAAACAGAGGACATCATTCCAATCAGCGACGAAGCCCTGCAATTGATTGGCTATTCTCCAGAAAAAACCGGATTAGTATTTAAAGGATTGAAACGAAGTTGGACACAGCAACCTATGAAAGAGTGGATTCGCGAAGCCGGTATTACCAAGAATATCACTTTCCACTCCTACCGAAGAACATATGCAACACTTCAAGGAGCAGCCGGCACAGACATACGTACCATTCAAAGTAATATGGCACATAAAAGTATCACCACGACACAACGGTACATGAAAGTTGTGGACAGTAACAAGCGTGAAGCCAGCAACAGAATCTCTTTAATCCGCAAGTAAGAGTTAAGGTTCAAATAATCCCGTTTTTATTGCTCAGAGTATGATATTTTGCTCTAAATCATACTCTGAGCATATTTTTTCTTAAATCCTGAACGATTATCCATTACAAACAGCAACTATTTGGAAATCTACATATACATTTGTCTTATTGTAAAACTCAAACAGTATCAGTTTATGACGAATAGTATTAAAATCTCTCCTCAAAGAACCAGTTCATACTTTCAGTAAGTGTCATCCTTTACTGGGCAACAGACTCCTATTTATATCTTAATTGCCATATCGACATGATGGAATATTCCACTCCAGTTATTCTATATATTACGGCAATGATACTCGCCTGTGGAGTACTTAAGCATTTCTTCTTCCGATTCATAACAAAGAATGAATTGAGTTTGTCTTTTGGCAAGCAAGTAAAACCTTTCCATATTGAACGGACAGAACAGATTAAGGAGATTGAATCCACATATTCTGAGGGCTGGGAGATAAATTTGGAAAAGCCAGTTGTAGAAAACTGTGTAAAACACGACTATATGGATAATTATGAAATGCGTGTCGCCGAAATTGAACGTAAAAAATCCGAAAGACAGGCAGACATTAAACGTGTCATTCATGAATACACCACCTTTGTAATGACTGAATTTCTCTCAAAAGAAAATCTTGAAATTCTGCATGAAAACATAGAGTATTTCGCACACGGACAATCTGAATTATACAAGCCAATCCGTTCAAGATTAGATAATCCCCTCCGTTCTATCGACCTGATGCACTTTGTGTGGAACATCGGAGAGAGATTGAACATTTCCCTTATAGACAGAGCTACATTCATACATACGATGTTCACACATGAACTGAAAGATGCTTCGATTAAATATCTGGCTAAAAATCTTCGGACAAGCGGAGTTTGCAAAATAGCACTTGATATTCCTAAAACCGGAGATTATCACTTCAAATGTATGAAGAACGACTCTGAATCGGACTTAGATTCAATCAATTAGGGTTATTCAACGCAGACCGAAATATTATTGCTTTCTGAGGTTTGTCAGCATTACATCATTGTATTGGTTTGCAGCATGTTTAACAAAAACAATGTTATATCATGCAAAGAAACAAATTAACCTTCAATGACCTACCGGAAGTGGTAGGCGAACTATGCGAGAGAATCTCAAGTATGGAAAACCTGCTGACAGAAAAACTTCATCAGCAGCATAACGAGGTAAAAAAGGATACCCATGTTCCAATGACCGTTGATGAAGTCTGCGAATATTTAGATATCTCGAAATCATCCTTTTATTACAAAGCCAAACATGGAGGTATTCCAATCATTAAACAAGGCAAGCACCTGTTTGTCTATCGTGATGAATTGGACAAATGGTTGGAAAGCGGAAGAAAAGGAGAAACGCCTATAAGCATAGAGGAAGAACACGCCCGAATGCTTGCAACTACACGTCGCAAAGCCAATCCTAAAAGCTGGTGAGTATGGAAACGGTAGCACCCATTGAAGATCTTGCTCAGGTCGCTACAAGATGGCAAGATACAATGCTCAGCTTGGAAAAGGAATACGAACAGGAGCCGGAAGTTCTGAAAATAGGCGAAGTGGCTATCGGGACATTGGGAAATTTCAGTGCATCTATAGGCAAGGCTAAAAGCAAAAAGACTTTCAATGTGTCGGCTATGGTGGCAGCAGCTTTGTCAGGGAAGGAAGTTCTTAACTACACAACGGACTTCCCTGAAGGAAAGAACCGCATCCTTTACATCGACACAGAGCAAAGTCAAAACCATTGTATGATTGTAATGCATCGTATCATGAAACTGGCAGAGTTGCCGGCTAATGAGGATTGCGACCGTTTCTATTTTCTCGCTTTGCGCAAGTTCAATCCGAAGGAGCGTTTGGCTATCATAGACGATGCCATCAGTCATATTGAAGGTCTCGGTTTTGTGGTGATTGATGGAATCCGTGACTTGGTATATGACATCAATTCACCGTGTGAAGCCACATGCGTAATCTCCAAACTCATGCAGTGGACTGACGAATACCAGATTCATCTTCACACCATCCTTCATCAGAACAAAAGCGATGAAAATGCCCGTGGACACATTGGCACGGAAATCAACAACAAGGCTGAGACTGTCATCCAAATCGAAAAAGACAAGGACGACAACAACATCAGCAAAGTGGAAAGTGTGCATACCCGTTCCAAAGACTTTCTGCCATTCGCCTTCTGCATCAATGACCAATCACTTCCCGAACCTCTGCCGGACTATGTGCCGACCAAGAAAAGCGCAGGTCGTCCCAAACAGGAACCCTTCTCCCCTTATAGGGACATCCACGAAACAATCCATCGCAAGGCTCTCGAACTGGCTTTTGAGGGAAGAGAAACTATTTCGGGATATAAGGCTTTGGAAGAAGAACTGACCACTGCCTACGAACTGGCAGGAACGAAATTTAATCACAACAAGATTGTGAAGATAATTAAGTTTCTCACGAACAAACGGATGGTGGTTCAGGAAAGCCGCGGCATTTATCGGTTCATGCCGGATTACCATTATTGACTCTCCACTTGACTTTATTCTAAAAGTGTCCATTCGTATATAAGTCAAAGTTTAAATGCAACGACTAGTTTCATGATAATCCACGGAACTGGTCGTTGCCATTTTTATTTACCAACGCCCTTGTGTATAATTCCTTTGGAATAGATTGTGGCAATCAGTATGGAAAGATTGTTCCTCTTCTACCATTTGTAGATTTTGACGCCTGTACAATTAAGGTTATGACAAAACAGCAATCTTTGTATTGGCATATAAAATGACACTTTACTGACAAAATAATTTCTATTTTCGTTGTTTTTTCAATATGAGGCCTCTGTTATATTTCGGCAAACCTGCTGGAACAATTCATATTCGAGTACCGGCAAAACGATATGCCAAATGCCAAACTAATTTCGGCCTTTTGCTCACTTTCTCTGTTGGTCAAATGTTCTGATACAATTTAGAAGTTCTGAATCGGCACTACTGTAACACCAAATGTGACATTAATGCCATTTAAGTTGCCATATAAATACACATTTATACGACAATTGTTCTCTCTTAATCGTCTTTGACAGTCAATCAAAGCCATAAATATCAAACATTTTACTTCAAAGCACGTCTTTTTTAAGCCACGGGCTTGCCCGTTGTACAGACATTATCTTGTATGGGGAGCCTAATACCCCAAGAGATAAATCGCTCGTGAGAAGTTGCCAATCCCAGGCAAGCAGGATATGGCTTTATTGCGATTATAGAATACCTTAACTCTCCACGCAATCATGTTTTGGATGGGCTTGTAATACCCTTGTAGCCTCTGTTTGACAATTACCATCGGCAAGCGTATTTCAGTAGTGCTTTTACGAACTCTTTTATGAACCCTACTGGTTCTTTTATGAACTCTTATGTGAACTCTTTTCTTGCTTTTAAGTGGTATCCTGGAGTAACGTCGGCCACCATAAATGCAGATACTAGATGATGAACACAGAACTATTGTCCGAACGCTTGCCAATTTAACGACATGAATCTGCCATATCCCAAAGGCGATTTTGCCAACCTCAAAATGACATTATAATTATTCAACATCCGATGCAGGAAGACTATTATCTTCAAATCTATCAAAGTCAGATTGGAAAAGACGGTCTTGAATAATCCTGTACTTTTCAAACTCAGATTCAGCAAACTCTTTGGCATATTCGGCAGAAACCTTTCCACTATCCTGCAATATCGGACTATCAAATAGATTAATGAATTTGTCTATTCGCTTTGCCCAATCTTCCATTGTCATAGGTATATGACGCATAGCCATACTCTCTGCCATATCAAGCGATGCATTGACTATTCTGCCCATTTCCTCCAATTCTTTTTCTCGCAAATAGTTCTTAGCCACAGACACATCTGTTTTGACAATTTTTCCATTCGGAGCATTTTCCCAAGTGTTCAATCCCATGTGCTCCTTATTCGCATCGGCTCGTTCAACTATCAACTCCGCTGCTGTATGCCCATGTACGGCATAGTGTATTTTGTTCTGCACCTTCTTGAAAAATAGACGAGTTGTCGGAGCATCTTTGTTATAGTCTATTGCCGTAGCATAGATATCCGTGAGTTTCTGATAAAAACGACGCTCACTCAGCCTTATCTCCCTTATTTCGGCAAGCAAATGCTCAAAGTAATCCACACCTAAGAAAGCCCCGTTCTCCATTCGCTTATGGTCAAGCACATATCCACGGATGGCAAACTGCCGGAGGACAAACGTACACCACTGCCGGAACTGAGTGGCACGAACAGAATTAACACGATATCCGACACTGATAATAGCATCGAGATTATAGAAAGTCGTGTTGTAATTCTTGCCATCCGAAGCAGTTGTTTCCATTTTGGAAATAACTGAATATTCGTCCAACTCACCACTCTCAAAAATATTTTTAAGATGCTTGCTGATTGCAGGTACTCCTACATCAAAAAGCTGTGCCATCGCCTTTTGGGTTGCCCAAATGGTTTCATTCTTATACATCACTTGAATCCCACCCTCTTTGCCTTCAAGCATAAATATGAGAAACTCTGCTGTACTATTTCGTATTTCTATATTTTTTGCCATAACAAAATCATTTAATATATTGTGGTAATGGTTCACAAAACATTTTATTTACGACCCTATCACGCATTAGCTTCATGTCCGTAAAATTACGACATATATTTTGTGCTATTTCCAGATAGTTATCTGAGCCATCATCTTTTTGATAATAATATGGCTTTATTGAAACACAGTTTTTATGTTCAAACAAGGTGTTTAGCAGCGTTCTGTCCGAGTTACCACAAGAATGCCCCATGATATAAACTTGATATGGAGCAGATTCAATGAACTGAAGTAAATTACGATATTTTCCCGACTCTAAATACTTTATAGATTTGATGTTTCTTAAACACTCATTATCTGATTGTTTAAGGGAATCTTTATAATCCTCATCAAGCTCATCACCATAACCAAATATTATGCTATTAGGATTATTCAAGTCTCCATGAATATGATTTATAGCTGCAACTTTCAGCCCCCCATATTTGTCTGCTACTTCAGTATAATTAAAATTAAGTAACATAATATTCTCAGGAATTATTAAATCCTTTAGGTAAATTTCTTCTATCTCTGACGAACCTATAAACTGCTTTCTGAGCTGTTTGATATCCTCTGCCGTAAAGTGCCTATCGGAACCTTCATAACCATATCTACAGAGTAACTGTTGGTACGCATTGTCTTGTTGGATTAAATAATCTACATAGTCATAGTAAACCTGTAATTGTGAAATACTAACATCGTCTTTACGAATATTTCCATAAATTTGACGTTGTATCTCCTTATTGCACTTTATATTATCAGTTGTGATAGAAGAAAGATATTGAGCTAAAAGTTCCTGAGTATAATGTAATTGCTTGTTGAGTTCAGAAATTGTATAATCACAGTTGTCTGGATTTATAATTGAATTTCGCAATAAATCATAATATTCCTTTTCTATGTCAACCCATCCTTTGGCCTCAATAGAAGTGCATATACTCTTAAAAAATGGAGACAATGAAAATTCAAAGGACTTAGAATCATTGGCAATACAATCAATTATCTCTTTACCGGACGGTTTATTAAAATACTTAGGAAGATAAAATGCAAAGACATTCCAACAGCGATTGTAGTTGTCTGAAGTAATTTTGATAGAACAAAGACAGTCCTCTGATATAGATGTAATATTTCCTGTAAAAGAGTCAACTCGTTTTTCCCAATACCAGTTTATGAAATCTTCATATCTAGTAGGAAGCCCATGTGCCAAGTCAAAGCCGTTGCCGATAAGTATAATTCGATTCATAAGTGTGCGTTATTCTTTGTATGGTAGTGCTACAAATGCATTCAGTTTTTGGCGCAAAGTGCGCCAATTCGGAAGACGTTTGGTCATCAACATCTCAAAAATTTTGTTATGATTATCGACTTTAAAATGACAGAACTCATGCACAATCACAAACTCAATGCACTCACGTGGTACTCGGGCAAGTTCAAGATTAAAGATAAGCAGACGTTTTGAAGGAATACAACTGCCCCATTCAGTTTTCATCTGCTTGACCTGCCATTCAAAAGGATTCTCTTCAAGTTTATTAGCCCAATATTGGAGCATTGATGTCAGTTCCTTTTTAAGATGCGATCTATACCAAGTACGCATTAGTTCTGCTCTTGTTTCAATAGAAGTGCCAGGTTTCAAAAACATATAAAGTTTGTTACCTTTAAGTTCCATACTATTTGCATAGTGAGGCAACTCTTCTACAATAAGTTGATACCGTTGACCAAATAAATAATGACTCTCGCCCGATACGAATTGCCGTTTCGTTTGTCGAGGCTGGGCAAGAACTTCCTCTATCTGAGTTCGAAGCCATTCCAATTTTTGCAAGACAAAATTTCTAGCATCATCATCTGTCAGATAATCAGGCATAGAGATATGCACCCTCGCATCTGGAGGATAGACAGCCAAATGCAAATTTTTAATAGATTTGCGTTCAACCTCAATTTCGATATCTGCTACTTTTATGGTGTGCATTAAAACTCAGGATTGTTTATTGCAATACGGAGGATGCCATCTACATCAAATGGTTTAGATGCAGTAAATGATTCTAAGACCCTACGAAGTTTAGCTTTCTTTACATCATTCGTCCTAAATCCTTGCTTAGCATTAACTTTGATAAGTTGATAGACTTCCAAAGTTAATGCAACATCTTCGCCTAGATTATCAAATAATGCTTGTTTGCCTTGAGTGTCGAGTCTAGGGTCAAATATACGATTCCCAAGTTCACGAGCTAACTCAGCTATTGCTTTGAGATATTCCTTATAGTCAAGAACTCCTTGGCGATACTCTGCGAGCAGTCGATTTATGCGTTCTGAGAATTTTCTATATTCTTCTGGATTACTCTCACGTTTACGGTTAACTACACGACGAACATTGGCAGTAATCGTTGAAGCGACACCATCCTTTCCTCCAAGTGCTTCCTCAGCCTCATGTTCTGCTTCCTCTGAGTTACCGTCAAGCACAAGGTCAAGAAATGAAAAGTCTTCAAGCATGACGAGTACCTTTGAGGGCTTGGCATCTATATACATATCAAGTATGTTTCTCATCTGCTGATCATACAGCTTCATGTCAACAATATCTCCGGCACGGCGCATTATGGCATTCCGAATATTATCAAAATTCTTGATACACTCAAATATAGTCTGCGCCTCTTCAGTCGTATAACCAGCTCTCTCCATTTCAAGCGCAATTGCAGAATAACGGGTCACAAGAATTTTTACAGCATTATAGAAGGCTTCGCGTATGGGGGCACTTCGGATAGTTGCAGCTTCTTCTTCATCAGGTTCCGTGCTGCGTTGGTCGAATACAAAGTAATCAAAAAATTCGTTGGTCGTTTTTGGATAAGCAACAGGCTCACAAAGATGCTCTACACGTTCAAGTGCCGTGTCCAAATCGCGCTTGGCATTCTCAAATCGATCCGTTAACAATCCTTCCACATCTTCCTTGTCGTAATCTGAAAATGCTCCAGTAGTATAATCATTGACCGCATCTTCAATATTCTTAAAAAGCTGTTTGTAGTCGACTATATACCCGAACTCTTTTTCTTCATGCTCGTTGTTTGTACGATTTACGCGACAGATAGCTTGAAATAAATCATGCCCCTCCATTTTCTTATCAAGGTAGAGATAGGTAGCCGATGGAGCATCAAAACCAGTAAGTAGTTTACTTACCACAATCAGAAGTTTCATGTCACCCGGATGGTCGACAAATTGAGTCTTAGCCCATTCCTCAAATTCTTCGGGAGTGCTGTCCTTAAACATCTTTTTAGCCATCTCTGCTTTATATTCAGCCTCGCTTTGTGTTTCGCCCGAAGATGATTCTTCCGGACTCGCATCTTTACCGTTAAAACTTGAAACGACTGCACAATGTCCTTTAAGTTGTGTTTCCTGAAAGACCTCCCAACAACGATAAGCCTGATAAATGCTATCGCAAACCAGCATTGCATTACCCCAACCTTCACGAAGGCATGATATGAGTTGCATATCCTTTACAATGTCAGCTACAATCTTACGCACGCGGTCACGACTCGAAAAAAGATTCTTCATCACAGCCCATCTGCTTTTTAACTCCTCTTTTGCTTTCGGACTAAGATTGCGTGTAATGTGTTCAAAAAGTTGGTCAACGGCCTGCTCGCTTTCAAGATTCTGCTCTATTTCGCGAGCTTCATAACGTAGGTCGAGAATCACCTGATCCTTAACCGCCTCATTAAATTTATATGTGTGGATATAATTGCCAAAGTTTTCTCTCGATGTAAGTTTACTCTTTTGTTGTTTCAGCAATGGAGTCCCAGTAAAACCAATGAGCATAACATCATCGCCCATGATTTTTTTCATAGCTTTGTTGAGTATACCACCTTGTGTACGATGGCATTCATCAACAAAGACAAATATATTGCCTTTAGCCTTAAACCCTTGAGGCAATTTTTCGGCAAGTGCAGCCATATACTGTTCCGGTGAGCGCTTTCCTCGGAGTTTCTTCTCTTTTGGAGAAAAAGCAGATTCCTCCTGTCCTGCAATACCGAATTTATGGATAAGGGTACAAATCAAATTCGGTTCAACTTCTGACAGCATCAAAAGAAGATGATTTCCGCTTTTGGCACGAATTGGTTTATGACCGGCATCTTTAAATCCATTCTCAATTTGCTTGTCGAGTTCATCACGATCCGTGATAATGACAACACGCGGGTCATTTGGGATATTCTCCAATATCCATTGAGCCAGCCATACCATCATCAAACTTTTGCCGGCACCTTGCGAGTGCCAGATAATACCACTTTGCTTATTGCGGATGCGTGGTTTTGCTGCCTCGAATGCAAAATATTGGTTTGGACGACAAACTTTTTTAATACCTCCGTCATATACAACGCAGTCATGGATAAGACGCAAAATTCTTTTCGGTTCAAGCATCTGAAGCAATGAACGATCAAGTTCATTAGGAAATTCTGCTCTTGAAAATAACTCAGGAATTGGTTCGGGAGTGGGTGTATCATTAGGATAGCTTTGACCTGTCGGTTCTTTCCAGCGTAACCAAAATTTTTCCGGAGTTAGTATTGTACCATAATGCACTCCTTCACTATCGTTTCCGGCAAAAAGAAATTGGGCAGGCACGAAAAAGTGACATATCTCGTTATCTTTACCATTATTACGAATCTGTTGGCGTACACCGTCCTTAACACTAACAGTTGATTTCTTCAATTCAATAACTCCAAGTGCCATTCCATTGACATATACGACTATGTCTGGACGACGTGTATGGTATTCTTCTATATTACGGCGGACAGTTACTTCCTCTGCCAAAGAAAAGATATTATCGGCCACATTATCCTCTAGCCACTCGATAATCTTAATAGTTTTACTTTGTCCGTCATCACCTTGAATATTTACTCCATAGCGCAGATAGCTATAAAAGTTCAGATTGCTCTGAAACAGCGTATCCTTGTCATGGCATCGGCTTATCTCCAAATCGAGCAAGCGAAGTACTTTATCAATCTCGGTATTCGAGGCATGTTGTGTATCTTTTATAAACTTTCCAAGAATTTCGGGGATAATTGGAAGGTTATCGGCATCTTGCTTATATCCAAGATACTGATAACCACAGTAATTGTGGAGGAGATTAACAACACGGTTTTGGGTTACGCGTTCTGAATCTACTAATGGTATCGTGTTCATATCAAACGAATTTTTCCTGTTAATAACTGCTGCATCATACCTTGACGGACTGCAATATATTTATCCCTTTTCACCTCAATTTCTTCAATTTCGTCATTCATATCAGAGAGAACTGATGCTATTTCATTCTGCTCATGTATATCTTTAGGAAGTCGAATTTTCGAAGTTAAAAATCTTCGTTTAGGAAGATTGTATCGAGTAGATCCTTGTGCTAATTCCATCATTAAATCTCTCCCAATTTTGCTGCGAAGAAGAAATGTTAGAAATCTTGGATTGATATTGGGCTTATAAAATCTTAAGCCAAAACAGAAACTATTAAGATACAAATCATCATATTCTTCCGTTACACATGAACACATTCCGACCTCATCCGGGGTCTCAGAAGACGTGTTAAATATAAGGTCATTTTTTTGAACCTTATTTTGTTTTTCGCCTTTGGAAACATTGACATGCTCAAAATAATTTGGAGATATAGTATATTTATAAATTACATTTACGAACATAATGAATTTAGAATCGCCATGTCCGAAATCAAAATCAGTTTTCCCTGAAAGTCCGTTATAAGTATATCCCAAATCCTTAAACGCCATTTCTTCCCATGGTTCATCGAAACCAGGAAGTCGACGACGAGCGGTTAGAAGATCTTGCATTGTCCCCTGCATTATAGACCGTTTCTTTTCAATCAGAGTATCAAGTTCACGAATTAACTTATCTACATCGCTCAATGCTTCTGCAATTCTCGTTTGTTCGTTAACGTCTTTTGGTAGAATAACAGAATGTTCTCCTAATATTTTTGTATTAATTGATGGCATTCCCAATCCAACAGCAGCAGAAATGATACGCTGTTTTGCTGAATAACTATTTAAATGATAGCCTAAATAAGATGCGTTATAACCAAAAGTATTTCGGACTCTTAATAATCGTCCAGAGAATAACCAACCTTCTTCTTGTTCGGTTACAACACTATTTCTGTCAACAGAACCGACTCTACTATATACTATATCGCCTATCCGTAAAGAATATTGAGCCAAACGTTTCTTATCTCTTTCCCCAACCAATGGTGTGTTCGTAGCATGAAGTATGTACGGTTCACCTAAATGTTCGACAGTAATAATTGGTGTACCATAACGAACATAATCAGATGCGTGTAATGAAGAACCAAAGGGACCTGTTTTAATGTCGCTTATAGTTCCTAAACGGAAAACCGCCCAGTCCATAGGAATCAATCCCAACTCTGTTTGTTTGAATTTAGTTTCAATCATAATTCAAAACCCATTTTAGCGAGGTGAGAATTTACTTTTTCTTCAAGATCTCGTACTGAAGCGTCAATGTCGGATAAGCGGTGAGCATAACGATCAACAAGAGCAGTAACTTGTTGTTCAATATCCACGGTTACATCGAAAGCCGCACTAATTGCTCCTCCAACTATAGCAGTATGCCATTTGTCGTTGACAACCATACCCTTAATTTCCGATTCTTGTAAAGTAGGATATTTTGCAACAACAAGTTTGGTCAACTTTGATATCTTTTGTTTAACATCTGTCTTAGCATCAGCCAACTCTCTGTTAAAGTCAATATATTTTTTATATAACTTAATGGTATCATCTGGCAATGCCGCATAATTAACAACTTCCTTCAATCGATATTTAATTGCACTTACACTCATGTCGCTAAGACAATCGAATACATTCCGATTTTTGACGATAATAGCTTCGCGTTTCTCTTTGCCAATCTTTCCTTTTTCGTTAATAGCAAGATATGACTCTAAAACTTCTTTTTCTCCCTCCAATGGTTTCGGGCATATAGCGTAAAGATATTTGCTTGTAATTTCGTTAACAGTATCATTAAGTTCCTCAGAGTATTCCTCCTCCATCTGTTCTATCTCTCCTTTGAGTTGTAACACACGCTCTTCAGCTTTATTGACCGCCTCGTTCTCTTCTTTGAAATATCGATTGATAACAACATGAACTGGCAACAAATCGCAATTATAATCCCTGAAGGTAGGATTCTTTTTAGAAACGAACCTTACCTCTTTAGATTTTTTATCGGTCGTAAGAACATCACACGACAATTCCACCGTCCAACCATAACGAGAAATCAGATAACAATCATCTTGCATGGCTGAATTCCAATAGTTTAGCAATATGTCATATATCGTGTATTTGTCAACGAGACCATCGATTTCGGAGAGCATTTCCAGGAGTGACTCACTCCAGTCTGCTATAATTTTTTTAGGCTGGCATCCGAGAGCAAGCGCAAACATCTGTTGTGACACAAGTTTATACCATTCTTCTACTGCTTCCGAAAAGAATCCACTTAAAGTACTGAATTCCTTATTGTGTGTAATAGTTTTTGGAATCTCGTTACGTCCGACGCACAGTTTATAATAATTTTTCTCCAATGGCTCAAACAGCTCGTCTTTGAGTGTCGGACAGTGGCGCCAAAGATAGGAAAATCCATCTTCTACATCCTTGGCAGGTAATCCTCCGTTTAGTTTGAGGTGAGCATAAAGATCTTGCTGAATTTCAGTATCGACTGGTGTTATATAACGTGACACATTGAGATTGCAGTCATTTCGCTCGTTGGTAATTTCGGTGTAAGGTACGAATCGAGCAAAATGAGGTATGGTTTCCTCTTTATCATCAAGGTTACCATTTGCTTCGAGATTTTCAAGAGTTTCCCATGCATCAAATACACGACGAATATCCTGTTCACGAAGTCGATTCTTTGCTCCATCTTTTGCGAATCCAGAGCGAGCATCAATCATAAAAATGCCTTTTGATGTCGAAGTCTTAGCTTTGTCAATAATGATAATACAAGCTGGTATTCCAGTACCAAAAAACAAGTTTGCAGGCAGACTTATAATACCTCTGATATACCGTTTCTCAATAATTTTCCGCCTAACAGCCTCCTCTTCATTACCACGAAACAGAACTCCGTTTGGCAATATACAAGCTCCCCGTCCTTGGGAATTGATAGACTTGATAATGTGGAGCAAAAATGCATAATCTTCATAGCCAACCGGTGGAATGGGCGGTAGATTGTCGGAGTTTCCCCATCGGCCAAAGGTGTCATTAGTCTTAATTTCTCCTTTTATCCATCCTTTCTGAGAAAATGGAGGATTGGCAACGACATAGTTGAATGTTTCCAGTTGATTTGATGTTGATTTGAAGAATGGCTTTTCAATAGTATCTCCGACTTCTAACTCCGGGTCGTCATAGCCATGAAGATACATATTCATAACCGCCATACCTCGTGTTGCACCATCTAGTTCCTGACCAAATATAGAAACACCATCGCGATGCTTGGAATATTCCGCAGCAGCACGAAGCAACAATGATCCCGAGCCGCAAGTCGGATCATATATGGAAATCTGCGGCCGATTGTCTTTATGTATGCCAATCAGACGAGCCATTAAACGAGAAACCTCAGCAGGAGTATAAAACTGACCTTTCTTTTTACCACTCTCTGCGGCAAAATTCTTCATCAGAAATTCATACGCATCTCCGATAAGATCGTCATCGCCAGCACGGTTCTTACTAAAATCAAGAAAATCTCGCTGAAAAACAGAAATGAGGCTTGTCAATGTATCAACCTTAGCTTTCCCTGTTCCAAGTTTAGTTGAGTCATCAAAATCAGCTTCGTTGATAATGTGATCCAATCGAGGATTCGCTCGAGCTATGGCATGGAGTTTCTTCTGAATCTCCTCGCCTATATTGGTTTTCCCCTTAAGGGCAACGATGTCATTGAAAGAGCATCCTTCTGGAAGGTCAAAGAATATATCTGAATCAGATTTAACTTTGTCGCTGATATACTTCAAGAACAGCATAGTCAATACATAGTTCTTGTATTGACTCGCGTCCATGCTTCCGCGTAGGATATTGCAACTTTCCCAAAGTATGCTATATAATTGAGTTTTCTTTATTGCCATAACTAAATTTTTGTCTCACCATTTATGAGCTGACGAGGGTCAATATTAAGTAATTCTGCAACTTTAACCAGCATATCAAGGGATGGTTGTGACTTATTGGAACACCATCTTGAAATTGTATTCTCGGACTTACCTATTTGCTCTGCCAACCATCTATTGGTTCTTTGCTTTTCTGCAAGTACCACTTTTATTCTATTCAGCATCATTTGTTGATTATTCGACATTAGTATTTAAATTATCCTCGTTAAATTACAAACAAAAATACATCTAATTCTTCATATAGCCAAGTATATAAGCAACAAAAACATCATTTAAAGGAATGACTACAATTGGCATCAAGCTATGCACAAAAACACATTTACCGCTTTTATCTATTTCATCAATGAATTTCATCTTTCAAAAAATTATGCTACACAAACATTATGTTCGCTCAGCATAACACAAAACTTCAATCGCATCTTATTATTCAATCACATACAAATCAACCATCTATCTCGTATCGTTTGGCAATTTGGCGCATTTTTGCTTGGTAATTTGGCACACTATAATAGTCATTCCACCTTATATCGCCCATCCAACACTCCGGCAAACATATCCGCTTCTCTCTTGGAAATACTTAATCGTGTTGCCAATTCGCGCCATCCTTTTACAGCTTCAATAACCTCCGAAATAATCTTTTCTGCTGTTTTACGGTTTAGCATGTAGTCTTCGCAAGCATCCAGCAAAATACTCAGCTCTGCTTTATTAGAAGTTAATGAAACAAGCAAACTTTGATACTCACTCAGCGTGGGATTCATGTCATATGCTGGAGACAATATCCACCCTTTTGCAGTCAACAGGAAACCATGATTGCGGAAATGGTCATCGCTGTTACCAATGCAGATATTGAAGGCTACACGACGGAAGAGTTCCTGCAGGTTTCGCTCTACATCGGTACAGTTCTGAATAATGAAGTCAACTATATCCAAATAGCCGTGTCCAGTAGTTGCATTATCTCCATCACTTAATCCCAACAAGGTCATTGCGGATGCAAAATGAATACGTTTGCTATCGTTTGTTCTATCGAAACGTTGTGACAGCAATGTATGATATTTTTCTCCAGTTGCCAGCACTTTGGTTTTTGCTACGTTTACTCCTGCTTTTGTAGCAAGCAAGTGGCTGAAATGCTCCCAAAGTCCGACATCATAGTCATCCTTGCGCGACGGGAACTTAGCCACATAAAGAGTTTTATCCGTATCTACAACATTGGCTTTAGGACGTGCTCCTCCTAATGATGTCCCAGGTTGCACAAGTTGTGCAATCCATTTCCTATCAGGAAGCATATTATTTTCTTCGCTTTTCTCAATCTCAGCACTGGCAGCAATCAACTCCCGAATATCTGTCAGAGGTGGGATTTTCAACGATTCACTTACATTTATAAATTCACCATCAGGGGTTTCTTTAAAACGGAATCCACCCATTCGAGAGAAATCATCGATACCGGTCAAGAAATCGAAAGATGACAATCTCCTTACAGGTCGCTTTTCTTCCGCTGCCGCAATTTGCTCACGACGCAACAACAAAGTTCGTCCCCAACGATCCGGCAAGGCATCAGAAAAACATCCGAATATATCCTTGTCCGGTTGTGTATATTGCTGACCGGGATAATTGTTCAGGTCGTCACTCAAAAACAGATCGCTGTGCTTTTTCAACCACTCATTATTGAATGTAAAGCTATAGCTATCCGTACCACGGAGAGACTCATAGCCCAATTCGCCTATGAGTTCCACTTCTTTGAGCCAATCGAAATCGGCATATACGTACAACTTTCTCATCGCTTATTCCTTTTTAGAAGCACGTTCTCTTGTTTTCAAACTCAAATCTTGCAAAGCTTTTCCCATTTTATCTTCTTTGGCGAGCAATAGTATATCATCATCCAGTTGCAAAGCATACAATACACGAAGATAAATTCCCATTGCAACAGTAGGAGCACCTTTTTCGATTCGGGAAATAGTAAGCGGAGAACAAGTTGCACGTTCTGCCACCTGAGCAATACTCAGATTCCTACGCAAGCGAGCTAATTTAATCTGTTCGCCCACAACTTGCATCTTCTGCTCCAATTTTCGAGGCAACTTTGTACCCATTGTATTCTTCGCCATAATCAATCTATCATATAATATGCAAAGGTAGTACTTTTTGTTTATTTAATGATATATTACACATAGAAAAATGCACATCATTGCATAATTAACCATACACATAACCCATTTTGAGCAGAAACTCAAAAAACTAAATGCCATAATGTTAATTTATAAGCACTATATACACCTGTAAACAAACAATATGTTATTCGTTACATAGAATGTAAATTAGTCCTCATACACTCAATCATATCAAAGAACTATTTTGCTTGCCAAAAGAAAAAGATATAATTCCATTCTCAACTTGACTTTAATGACCGTTATTATATACACGGGTAATAAAGTTAAGTCAAACAAAGGGGAAGGAAATAAAAAGGCTTCGACTGATTTTTTCTCTTTTGGTCAGCAAACAATATCCATGAAAATCTATTGCATTTAGTTGACATTATCGGTGAAAACATCACGGAATTTTGTACTTTTGTAGTCGGATAGAAGATAGGTGAACTTCATTGAGGATACAATATTTCCTCATGGTTCTGATTCATTGAGAAAAGAGTGTAAAACAGCCTCAAAAACAAGTCTCAGAGGTCTCAAAAACAACTTTTCTACCGATTAAATTGCAATAACCTATCATTCAAGCAGCTATGTATGCTGCATCGAAAGTAATAATAAGTTACTTATGATTTACAGAATCAGCAACATGAATAAAACTAATTGCTATCTGATAACTAATCCGTTTGCCTGTAAATACTTATTTCTATTAATAAATTCCAACACTTTCGGACTCACCCAGAAGTTTGGTTTAAACAATTTTCCAGACCATTCGACCTTTGCTTTTTTTGAAACAGACTTTATGCGTTTCACTAAAGTTTCGAACAATAAAGCACTTTCATACGAAGTAGTATCTCGTGTATCGGAACTATCCTGATTGTACCAAGTAATATATTTAGGGAAAGAGAGTCTTAAACCGATAATCCCCGGTTCATTCATATAGACAACACTCAGTTTTTCCCGTTCTGCCGACCAAAATAAATAAAAGGGATCAATATTAATTACAGGTTCTTGGGGGTCTACAAGTTTAAAAGGTATGGGATTCCCTTTTTCATCTTTTATATCAACAAAAGAAATCTTGTTTATATCATCTATTACAGAAGTTCTAACAGGGCGTTCTATTTTCCAAAGTTGTTCTCTGCTTAAACTATCTTCTCCTATAAGAATCCGTTCAAAAAACTCTTCATATGCTTGAAATACATCTTTTTTAGAAGTTTCCCGATAATTCATTTCAACGCGCGAACCCGTCTCTATAAACGAATAAGACAGTCCATCGAATAGCTCTTTAAACTCATCCGGTGTCAAAATGAAATAAAACAAATTCCATCCCTTGCCAGAACCCCCTCCTGCAAAATATCCCATGCCCTTAAATGTTTATCTACATATTATCTTTAAGTAAAACTCATATACCTACTTATAATCAAAAATCTACGATAAGCAAAATATATGTTTGCAGCAAAGATATGACATTTTATCAAGTACAATTATTTCACTCTGCAAATTACGTCAATATTTCCCAAACCTAATTTCAATCCCACAACTACTATATATATCCGTTTCCATTCTGCAAATTTTGATTACATTTGTTTACCATTTAAAAGCGAAATCTATGGCAGACAATTACATCGAAAGACAATACGAACAATATAACGCAAAGAAGGCCGCTTGGGAAAAAGCCCGTAAATACGGGAAGAAACCCACAACAATAACTCATCCTGTCAAGCCGGAGCAACCGGTTGCCGGACTGGACAAGAAAAGAGTTTTTATAACCGGAGGGGCTGACGGAATCGGGAAAGCTATCGTCAAAGCCTTTTCAGAGACAGGCTGCCTTGTAGCCTTCTGCGACTGTAATGCGACATTGGGAGAGCAAACAAGCCAAGAAACCGGTGCAATTTTCTATCCGGTCGACGTAAGTGACAAAGAGGCCCTTGAAAAATGCATGCAACAAGTTTTTAAAGATTGGGGAGATATCGATGTACTTATCAACAATGCGGGAGTAAGCCGATTCTCACCCATTACAGAAACGGAAGTGGAAGATTTCGACCGTATCTTATCCATCAATCTCCGTCCGGTGTTTATCACCTCCAGACAACTGGCTATTCACCGTAAATCGCTACCTATGCCTAATCCATACGGGCGAATCATCAATATCTGTTCCACCCGTTACCTGATGAGCGAACCGGGAAGCGAAGGTTACGCAGCCTCTAAGGGAGGTATCTATTCACTGACGCATGCGCTGGCTCTGTCTTTGGCAGAATGGCACATTTGTGTCAACTCCATTGCTCCCGGATGGATACAGAACCATGACTACGAACAACTCCGGCAGGAAGACCACGACCAGCACCCATCACGCCGAGTAGGCAAACCGGAAGATATCGCCCGTATGTGCCTGTTCCTTTGCCAGAAAGAAAACGACTTTATCAATGGTGAAAACATCACCATCGACGGAGGTATGACAAAAAGAATGATTTATCTCGAATAAAAAAGAAGTATGCAAAAAGATACAACGCTTACCTGCACCGACTGCGGGACACAGAACTGTAAATTCAAAGACCGTACCTATCCGGATTTTTGCCTGACAACCCACCTGAAACCGGAAGATATGGAATGGGCCTTGGAACGTTATGAAGAAGGGCGCAACCACGACATCATGGTTGCCAGTGCAGAAGTGGAATATGAAGGCTACTGCCAATGGACACGCGTGGAAGAAATCATGGCCTTCGCCCGTAAAATCAATGCACACCGGATAGGTATCGCCAACTGTATCGGGCTTCTCAATGAAGCACGTATCTTTACCCGTATCCTGCGGGCCAATGGCTTCGAACCCTATTCCGTACTATGCAAAGTAGCCGGGAAATCCAAGTCATCCATCGGCATTCCCCAGGAATGTGAAAATATCGGAGCAGCCATGTGTAACCCCATTCTTCAGGCGCGCCTGCTAAATGAAGCACATACCGACCTGAATGTCGTAATCGGACTGTGTGTTGGGCACGACAGCCTGTTTTATAAATATTCGGATGCGTATGTTACCACCCTGGTTACGAAAGACCGTATCACAGGCAACAACCCGGCAGCCGCACTCTATACGGCAAACTCGTATTACCGGAAGAAATTGGTGCCGGATAACAAATAGCCGTTATCCGAACGCACAGTTTGCCAGTTTACTCAAAATGCCTTTATAAGGTTCGATTTTGGATTTATATAAATAAACCCCTGCCTCCGCATGCATATCGCCAACAACCGGTAGACATAAACTCAGGCAAGGTATGCCCGGAAAGCCGTTTCCGGTAGCCTTTCCATATACCCATGTCTCATCCGGTTCCGCATCATGGGCAAAAACCCATACGACCTCTTCTGATTGTAACAGGCCGATAAGCTGGTATCCGGTTAGCAGGTCAAAATTCCGGTCGTTTTCCATAGAGAATGCAACTTCTTCCTCTTCACCTTCATTCGTAACATCAAGAACAATAACCCGTTCAGGGCAACATTCCTTTTCATGGAGAAATTGCAGCACTTCTATTGCTCCTCCATCGTCTTTTTCTTCATCACCGGTAAAAGCAACCAAGACGGAACTGCCTAACTCACCCCTCAACATCAAATCGATAACAGCTGCGTTCGTGGCGCTATTGTCAAAAGTGCCTTTCCAGCATTCCCCGACTTCCTCTGCAAAACAGTTTTCATACACACAATCGATGTGTGAAGAAACAAGCACTTTATATTCATCCGTCTCCGGTAGCGCTTTACCGTAAATCAAAGATAAATCACCTTCAAATAATAGCAGGTAATCCGATTGTGCCAAAAGTGATTTGATTTCCCGTATTCTGTCCTTTACCTGAAAACGTTTCCCGTTATCTTTGCAATCCACTGTCAAACGATATAATAGCTCTGCATACTGCATACCCCGATACGATTAAAATGAACCGCAAAGATAACCGGAGTTCCCGGGAAAAATGATTACTTTGCAGGCAAAACTGAAAATACCAATTCGGTTCTTTGCCTGTCTAACAAAAAAGAGTCATTTATGATGCAACCTACAGATATAAAAATCATCCCCGTTACTGGGAATAAAAAACAATTCCTCGACCTGCTATTGCTTGCCGACGAACAGGAATCCATGATAGACCTTTATTTGGAACGGGGAGAAATGTTCGCACTTTATAAAGACGACCTGAAATGTACTTGTGTAGTTACTCATGAAGGAAACGGCGTATACGAACTGAAAAACATTGCCGTTTATCCACAATACCAACGACAGGGATATGGCAGACAAATGATACACTACCTGTTCGATTATTATAAAGGGAAAAGCAAAACAATGCTGGTCGGAACCGGCGACAGTCCGCTGACGCTATCTTTTTACGAAGATTGCGGATTTGTTTACTCACACCGCATCCCGAACTTCTTCACAGACAATTACGACCACCCGATGTTTGAAGCGGGCAAACAGCTTATCGATATGATTTACCTGAGAAAAGATTTTTTCCAAGCTATCGAACCGGCTCAGGAAACAGACTATGACGAATTGGCTACCCTTTGGGAAGCATCCGTTCGCAGTTCGCACCATTTCCTGACGGAAGATGATATCCTGTTTTACAAACCGCTGGTCCGTAATGAGTACTTCAAAGCGGTCCATCTCTATATCATCCGGAACGAACAAAACAGGATTGTCGCATTCACAGGTTTAAGCGATGACCTTATCGAAATGCTCTTTGTACATCCCGGCGAACAGGGAAAAGGATACGGCAAGCGATTGATTGATTTCGCCCTGAATGAAAAGCATATCCGTCGTGTAGATGTAAACGAGCAAAACGAACAGGCACTCCGTTTTTACCTGCAACGGGGATTTAAAATAACCGGACGTGATGCGATGGACCCTATGGGGAAACCGTTTCCCATTTTACATATGACAAAAGAGACATAACCTATGAATAAAACTACCGATATACTACACCGTTTCAGTACCCCGGTTTCGCACCTGAGCTTACCGGAAAAGTTTACCTATCCATTCCATTATACCCCTCATCCGTTATGTGTTATCGCAGCAGATGAGATTCAGGAGTATATCCGAACACAAGAAATGTGGCAGGAAGAACTGCAACAGGGAAAAATGTTCGGAGTCCTGATCGTAAAGGATACAACAGGCGGAATAGGCTATCTTGCCGCTTTCTCCGGTAATATCGCCGGAAAGAGTTGCCATTCTTATTTCGTCCCTCCCATCTATGACTTATCGGAACCAGACGGATTTTTCAAGCCCGTTGAAAAATACATATCGATAATCAACGACCGGATTGAAATGCTACAGAATCACCCCTCTTTACTGCTCAACAAACAACTTCTTAAAGAAGAAACAGAGAAAGCCGAAAAAGCCCTGGCAGAAGCAAAAGAGGCGATGAAAGCGGCAAAAGCAGCCCGGGAAAGCCGCCGCCAAAATAATCCGGATGAAACGGAACTGGCCGCCTTAATTAAAGAGAGCCAATTCCAGAAAGCCGAACTCAAACGGATGGAACGTGAGTGGAAAAACCGTATTGCAGCCATACAGCGCGAAATAGACGTTTTCACGAACGAGATAGCCTATTTTAAAGAAGTACGCAAAGACAGGTCGATTGAGCTGCAACAAAGACTGTTCGACCAGTACCATCTGTTCAATGCCCGTGAAGAAATAGAGAGCCTCTGTGATATTTTCGAGCAAACCGTCCATCGGGCCCCTCCTGCCGGAGCCGGAGAATGTGCCGCTCCGAAACTATTGCAATATGCTTACTTACACCAATTAAAACCGGTTGCCATGGCTGAGTTCTGGTGGGGTAATTCGCCTGTCGGTGAGATTCGTAAACACGGATACTTTTATCCGGCTTGCAAAGGGAAATGCGAGCCTATCCTGAAACATATGCTGCAAGGATTGGATGTGGAAGAAAATCCTCTGGCCAAAGATGTTTATAAAGATACGGAGCTTGAAATTGTGTATGAAGACGAATGGTTGCTGATAGTGAACAAACCGGCGGGCATGCTTTCGGTTCCCGGAAAGACAGACATAGACTCGATAGAGCAACGCATGCACTCCATGTACCCTGATGCAACAGGCCCAATGATTGTGCATAGGCTCGATATGGCTACTTCCGGTCTGTTGCTTGTTGCCAAAACAAAGGAGGCTCACCAACATCTGCAAGCCCAATTTGAAAACCGTACCATAAAAAAACGATATATCGCTTTGCTTGACGGCATACCTGCAGAGAAAAAAGGAACAATTAACTTGCCGCTTCGTCCTGACCTGCACGACAGACCACGCCAAATTGCAGACAGGGAACAAGGCAAAACAACCATTACCAATTATCAGGTCATAAGCCATACAGAAACCCAAACGCGCATTGCTTTTCACCCGCTTACCGGAAGAACCCATCAACTACGTGTCCATTCCGCCCATCCGGAAGGGCTGAACTGTCCCATTGTCGGGGATGAACTTTACGGAAAAAAAGCGGAAAGGCTTTATCTGCATGCGGAAGCCATCGAGTTTGTACATCCTGCAAGCGGTAAAATTATCCGGATAGAAAAGAACGCTCCGTTTTAAAATAAAGGTCTATTTAAATGATATCTGTTAGTTCATAGTAATGGTTTCCCGAAATCATTACTATGAGTTTGTTTATGCACAATTACGGCTTGAAACGCTAAAAATAGATTGTTTAGTCCAATTAAGACTACGTTAAGATTTCACAAATGTATAAAGATATTACTACATATTAATGCTATAAGCCTTTGATTATTAATGCTTATTGATTATAGAAAATTCTCAAAATCCTGAGAATTTATGAATCTCAACAACTTTCACGGCATGAAATTTATTAAGATATCCTAATTTTTAACGTAGTCTTAATTGAACTGCCGGTTCTATTTTTTATAAAAACCATCCGATTGGATAGTTCTCAGACGCAAATTGATTTTTAACACGGATGGCGAGAAAAACGCGGATTAAAGACTACAGGGATAGGGTAATAACAAACATAAACTATAAATAGATTGAATATGAAAACAAAACAACAAGGTCTATGTCCCTCATGCAGACCTCTACAGGCACTTGCGGCAAGTGCATATCTGCTTGCCGCCGTGCTGCTTGCTTCTTCCTGTACGGCTGAGTCCGATAAGACAGACCGTACCCCGGCAGACGGAACCGGCAGTGAAAACAAACGCGAAGTGCTTCTTTCCTTTAAGAACAAACTTACCGTAGCCACAACCAAATCGGAAACAAAAGCAGATGCACCCATTGCCACCAAAGAAGAGAACGCAATCTCCACGCTGGATATTTACGTGTTCGCTTCTACGGACGAGGCAGGCACTTACACCTACCGCGAACGCTTCGCTTACCGCCCGGAAGGAATAGCTCTGCCGGCAGGAGCCAATAAACTGAACCTCGCTGTCGGTACGGACGACGCTACCTCCACCGCCCTGCTTGAACTCCAAAAAGGCATGTTCGTACGCCTTTACTGCCTTGCCAACCAAACCGAACTGGTGAATACGGCAGGCGATAAAGTGGAGGACGCTTACTTCCAGCCACTCGAATACACGATGGAAACCGGAAACCTTGTCGAAGGGACACCCTCCGAAACAGACTTTCAGAAGCTCCATTCCCCATTGCTTTCAGCGACAGGCACGGCATTAAACCTACCCCTTCCGATGGTCGGTTCGCAAACCGTTCCCATCGACCTGACCGACTTCGGTTCTTCCGCACGCGTACAGACCGGGTTTAAACTGACACGCACGATGGCCCGCTTTGATGTGAGCAATATAGAGACTGATTCCAAATTTCACTTGGAATCCATTTCGATGGGTAACGGACGGAAGGGAGTTTCTTTCTTCCCCGTCAAAGTATATGGCACGTCTCCTGCGGATGATGATGATTTAATCGCTTATCCTGAACGTGCTTTTGAAGGCGACAAAGCCAATGAAGGCCTGCAAGTATCTGCTTTCTACAGCTATCCAAGCCCTTCGGAAGATAAAGGTTACCTGATACTGAAAGGGACGTATCAGGTAAACCTGACAGAGACGAAAGACGTAACCTACCGGATACCTTTTGAACAGCCTACAGCCGACGGCGGCTCGGTTGCGCTTGAAATAAACAATAACCATAGATACACCATCGGCATTACCAAAGCGGATGAATACCACTTGGACTTCACACTGAATGTAGCCGAATGGGATGAAGGCGGCGAGATAGACGGCCTCGACCCTACAGCTGGTTCCGGTGACTTTGCTTTCGACCCGGACGGGATAGCAAACGCCGCAACGACTTTTGATGAAACTAACAAAACGGTAACGATGCTTCTTGCTGATAACAGCAAGTTTTCCCTTTCCACAACCGCCAACTCTACCATGTCTTGTGCCATCCGTTATGCCGGAAACAATAAAAACTGCGACTGGCTGGAAGTAAAAGAAGACCCGGCAACAAAAGCTGTAACCGCTTCCACCATCTCCGGCACGGAACATAAGTATATTATCTCCATGAAGGCGGATTATACCGGAGGCATTTATCCACGGGGAATCATCCGTTTTATCGATGACGCTACCGGAAAGAGCAATACGCTGCTTGTCGAAGCACTATCTTTTACACCTGAACTGAGCCTATCCGGTACACCTTCTACCGGCAGTAGCTTTGCAGATAACAAGTTGACCTTGAAAGCAACATCCTCTGTTGCAACACCTTCCGTAACGCTTACCGTCAATTGTCAGGGTGGCAGCAAACTGGCTGATTTCCCCAAATGGATGACCGTGGATAAAACGGAAAGCAGTAATGATGAAGATACGTATAAGTTTGAAGTGAAAGTGGATAAGGACGGCTTCCCGACTGCCAATCCGGGCGAAATAACCTTTAAGTTCCAACATAAACTGGATGCATTGAAAGAATTGCCAGTAACCCTGTCGATAGAAGATGAACCCTCATTTACCCCTTCTTGTACAATCTCTGATTTTGAATCCAAAACAATCGGCAGCCGCAGCGCCTTGCGAATAGGAACAGCCGGTGGAACTGTGACGGTAAAAGTCGCGTCTTTGTTTTCTCCCTCTGTCCAAACATCGGGTGATGTTGCTTTTGGTGGTGATTTATCCTGGTTTACAACCGAAGTGGCAACCCCTACAGTTGGCAATAACCGGCGCGTTTATGATGTGAAAGCAGAAGTTAGCGCTTGTAACGGTGATGATAAGCTTTATCAGGCGAACAAAGCTGTGCTCAATATTCAAAGCGGAAGTACCACAGTAAAACAATATGACTTTTACCGCAGTGCCAATACGGTCACTTATCCAGTCAGCGATATGAAACGTTATACCGCCATCCAAATGACGGGAAAAGACGGGAAAACGTATTATTGGTCTCCTGTAAATTTGGGTGCTACCGAAATACCTACTACCGTACCAGCCGCTTCTTCAACAGCCGGTGGTACAAATGACATTACAACCACTTGTGGTAAATTATACCAGTGGGGGCGTCAATATGGATTCACAAATACCAACAATAGCGATATCACCAATGAGGAAAAGTTTGACGGTAAAACCGACCCGTTAGGTTTCCCAACTGGTGAGGGCGCCCTTGCCGATATGAGCCCGTGGGATAAGAAGTTTATCGTGAATAGTTCTTCTAATCCAAATACGCAGTATAATTGGTTGCTTTTCACCGAGGGTACGGATAACCCGTCAGGCAGTAGCATGCAGGCCAGTGCCTGGTATCAGAAATTATGGAATCTGGATGAGGTAGCCAGTACAACTGTCGATGCTACAAAGACTGCCCGTAAGACACCTTCTGACCCTTGCCCTGCCGGTTGGCGTGTTCCTACTATGGCTGAATGGGTAGCTATAGGTGCAGATAATTCCAGTTCCGGTAAAAGTTATAGTAATAATATCCTGAAAATAAGTGCAGCGAACAACCTTGAGTTGCTTTTGCCTGCTGCGGGCTATCGGAGCCTCAGTAGTGGTTCGTCCTACGATCAGGATTCCTACGGCTACTACTGGTCGTCGTCAGTGCCGTCCAGTAGTACGAGCGCCCGTAACGTGTACTTCGGCAGTGCTACGTTCGGCCAGGACGTAAGCCTCAGGGCGAGCGGGTTCTCGGTTAGGTGTCTCCAAGAATAAAAAAGGTCGGCGAATTAGCTAAGGCTGATCTGCGATTGCCGACCGCATTCGATTGATAGCAAAAAACAGTACTGTATTTCCATTCCGCTGGCGAGCGAAAGTGGTACACATCACTGTTTGATACCTCCGCTCGCCAGCGAAGCCATAAAACAGTGATGTAAAATCGATTCGCGCATCAGCAGACGCTTCAAACAGTGCTGCAAAACCACTTCGCTCGTCGGCGGAGACACCAAACAGCACTGTAAAACCATTTCGCTCGCAAGCGGAACTATTTTTTTATTCAACATCCATTTAAAACATGATTCACATGGCAAAAATTCAAACGATTAACAAATCAAGGCTACGAAACAACGAATGGCTGGCGGCAGGACGCGCCATCGAACTGCAAATCCAAACAGCAGGTGCAGACGCTTTAGGCGTAACCGTCTCTTTTGAAGGTTTTCAAAAGGCATTGCAGGCTTCAATACGTTATTGCGGACGGTTACCAATATCCCATCAGATTTATACCGTTTTTATTTTTTATTCCGTTGTTGGGAAAGAGGATATTCGCAAACGTGCCGCCCCCATCGGCACCAAAGTCAATTCATCCAACCGGTCGGATTTGCGGGCATCTTCATAAGGCAATACGCCGCATAAATCATACTCGTCAACTTTCCATTCCGGTACAAGACGACCTTTCGCCTTAAATTCCAATGGAACATTTTCCAAAGTAAACGGATTGTTATCGGTAGGCCAGTCTTTACGTTCAACAGTGATAGGAGTTCCTAACTGTAGCGCATAATTCCATGGGCTACCCGGATAAATTTCATAAGTAGGCCATGCAGAGGCGTCAGCTCCCTCCTGCCATTTGGAATCGCCGATTGCAGTTTCTTTACTGTCTTTTTGTTGGTAATCTTCTTTTATCTTTAACGACAATGTCAAAGGGCCATAATCCACACTGACACTATTTTTATTCACCTGCCACTGGCGATAACCGATTTCCATCGGAACTGCCAGCTCCACTTCATCCCCATCTTCCCACTCACGGGAGATTTTGGCATATTTACCGGCAACCAAATCCGCATTCAGATTCTTTCCGTTTACAGAAACAGAAGCATGCTTGCACCAGGCAGGGATACGCAGATAAAGAGGGAAATCCACTTTTTCCGAAGTTCGCAATGTAAAACGAATCGTTTCTTCAAACGGATAATTTGTTTGTTCCCGGATGGAAACTTCAGTGCCATTACCTACCTTTACTTTTGCATTGCAAGCGCTATACAATACGGCAGCCATACCATTGTCCGGGGTTGCCAATATCAGGTTCTCTGCATAATAAGGCCATCCGAAGCCATGGTTATGCTGGCAACAACGGCTACTAAACGGATTCATGGACAGGAACGGCCCCCTGTTGTCTATACCCGGATGATGGTTCTTTGAATCACTCAATACATGATTCGGGCTTGTGATATAACGCAACGCCTTATAGTCCGGCATCAAAGCAGCCGGAAAACTATTGAAAGCCACATCCTCACAATTCTCGGCCCAATACGGGTCACCGGATATCTGCAACATGATTTCATCCGAGGCCATTTGTTCTACAAAACCACAAGTTTCCGTTCCCTGACGAGGGTCAAAGAAGCCGGTACGGGCATTTTCGTCAGCTCCGAACATGCCACCCGGAACCTGTCCGAAAGTACGACGCGCCAGGCTCTGTACATTATAGCTGGCGGCAAGCATTGCCGAATCACCGGTAAACATATAATAAGTAGCCGGCTCACGGAAACACTGGGCTATATTTACGTTATGCCAGTTAGGCAGTTGGGTAGATTTGGTCCAGTCTGCAGTATTACGGTGTATTTTTTCTGCCAACGACAATAATTTTTCATTACCGGTATGGTTATATAACCAGGCGACACTCCACAGATTATCGCCGCCACGGCTGTTTTCCCAATAACTGGACAGGAAATTTTCATCCGGAACTGTAAGCAAATAATCACAATAACGTGTCATAAAATCAAGAATACGCGGATCGTTGGAATATTCATAATAAGACTGCATAATCCAAAGAACAATCATATTCGGCCAGAAATCCTGTTTGCCATCATTCAGGTGGACAGGGCCAAAGTTACCGTCTTCCCGCTGGCTCTTCAGAATATTCTCTATCCAGAACTTTGACTCATTCAGCATCAGGTTATCCTGCATGATATAAGCCAGGTTCGAATAGCCACGTAGCCAGTAAGGGACTTCTTCCCATCCCCATTTACCGCCGGTCTTCAGCCAGGCATTATCTTCTTTCTGCAACCAGGCGCTAATCTCGCCCAAATGACCGTTCAAACCCTCCTTCTGCAGTTCCAGCTGGCGTTTCAGCCAACCTTCCGGCTGGATTGTCCCGGCAGGTAGTTTAATAAACTGCTGCGGCTGCAAGGGAGCGCGGTTGCTTACATAAAATTCATTGCGGGTAGCCGTCGAAGGACGGTCCACCACCTCTACTTCATTACTTTTCGGTCCGGTACATGCCACTAAAGCCATTGTACAGAAGACAAGTACATTTTTCATACGTTTATTTATATTCTGATTTTTTTACTTGCTATGAGGGAAATAGAAAGTTTCAGGCAATACACTATATACTTGTTTGCCGTCTTTTTCAGTTGCTTTCATTGTTATAATTGCAGTACGCCTCGGCCCTACTACGCTATTTGAATTGTGTGTATGGAATACATATTTCATAACACCGTCATTATCAATAAAAATGTCACCATGTCCTGTTCCGTTATGTCCCAATAGCCGGCGGCTGATAATAGGGTTTCCTTCCTGTTTTTTCCAAGGGCCATAGGGAGAATCGGAGGTGGCATAACCTACAGCATAATCAATATTGCGGAAATCATTTGCTGAATAGAAAAAATAATACGTATCCTTTTCACGAATAACGGTAGGGCCTTCCGAAACAGGCCATTCTACACGCTGGGTATTTTCCCAATCGTCTACGGCAGCAATACATTCGGTTAAAGTCCCTTTCTTAATACCCGTAAGGTCTTTATTCATTTCAGCTACAAACAAACGATTTCCTTTTGTCAGCCGTACATGGTATAAATAGATTTTTCCGTCCTTATCAAAAAACACGTAGGGATCTATCTGTTTGGTATCCGCTGGCAATTTGGCGATTTTTTTCTGACGGAAAGGACCTAACGGGCTATCGGATGAAGCAATGGCTATAAATTCATCCGCTGTATAAGCCATATAATACTTCCCGTTATAACGGAAAACCTGAGGAGCCCAGAATCCTTTCGTTCCGAATGCATCCCCTTTTTTCAACGCATATCCGTCGGAAGCACCACAAGGTCCCTCCCATGTTTTCAAATCTTTGGATGTATAAACCTGAAATCCTTCGTTAGAGTTTCCTCCCGTACCATATAAATAATAAGTTCCGTTGTCTACAAAAATGGTAGGGTCTGCCATAAAAATATTTTGCCCGGCAGCAGGGAAAGATAACAACAATAGAAAAGCGACACAAAAAGATAGTAAATACTTTTTCATGGTATTGAGAATTAAATTATACTGATTTCCATTACAAAGATAGACGCAAAAAAGGTACGTATCCCCTAATCCGCAAGCATTTTTTACCACAAATAAGAATAAGAATCTCCTAAATGGGTTCTGATTTTCCGTAGCGCGATAGTTATTTGTCCCTCAACCGTCTTTTCTGAAATATGGAGTTGTTCGGCTATTTCCTTGTTGGTAAAACTCTCTTCACGGCTTTTCTTAAAAATTTCCCGGCACTTTTCCGGCAGAAGATTAACAGCTTCCTGTATAAGACGGTGCAATTCCTGCACTTCTATATCCGGATTATAATCCTGGGATACTTCCGATATTCCTACATCTTCCAGATAAACCGGTACTTTCTTATCCCGGATATATGTAAAAGCCTTATTCCGTGCAGCCTGGAAAAGATAAGCTTTCAAAGTCAGCTTGATCTCAAAATCTTTACGGTTCTCCCAGATATAAGTAAAAATGTCCAGTACAAAATCCTGAGACTTCTCCCTGTCGTGAATATAATACATCACAAAACGTTCCAGTGAATCCACATATTGATAAAACAAATGCTTAAATGCCAGTTCATCTCCTTGCTTTATCAGTTTTAACAATAATATGTCATCATTATTGGACGCCATCTACATTTCTTAACCTGATTATATCTAATTCTCCGCCCCAAAGATAGACAAATATTTTATATTAATTAAAATATGTATCATTTAGTTTCCAACTGCAAACTCTTCAGGTGCTAATGTTTCAGGCTGCGTACCCCATAATACAGCAAACGCAATAAGATGGACAAACCATAAAGAATGCAGGCTATCACCAGCATCCAGAGAGATTGTGTCCACAATTCGGACCATTCGGTCTGATAGGACAAAATGGATATAATATTCATCAGACAGGCAAGAAGGATACAAGCACAGAATATCTTTATTTCCAGCTTCTGCCTTTTGACCGATATATGGATATCTTTCATATTTATGCAAAATTTAAATAAGGTATTTTATATTCGTCCGGGAAATGAATAACCCGCTCTTCCTCCATCGCTTGCAAGCCCAATAAGGCCAGAACGGAGGAGTAATAGGCTTCCTCTACCAGATTAGGGGCAGGTTTTCCGGTTATAGCCGCTTCACAGAAAGCCGTTACCAATTCCATCGAGCCGTCGCCTACTGCACCTACAGAAGATTCCCCGCTATGAGTAGTAACATGATCCATAATCATTTCCCCTTTATTTACGGATGCCGTTTCAGGAACCCAGCTCGGTCCGGCAAAGGAAACATTATCAAATACCTTATGTTCAATCTGGTTGATAAGTTGCTGGATACCCGGCGCCGGTTTCACCTCTTCGAAATAATACTTGCCTTTTTCCGGTTCCATAGTCCCTTTACTGCCAAGCAGTTCCTCTTCCAGTCCATAGAATTTATTGGAAATGACAGACTCGTAATTCATCTTCACCCCATTGGGATACCGGTAGATCAGGCTCACATTGTCATACACTTCACGCCCGTCTTTCCAATAAACAATATCACCGGAACCCATTACTGTTTCGGGTATCATTTTCAACGCCCAGTTGCCAACCTGCAACTGATGAGTGGCAAGTTCCGTCATCAATCCTCCGGAATATTCCTTATACAGACGCCAGTTTATTTTCCGTTCCAAATCCGGAGAAGGGACAGGACGGCGCCAGTCATTATTCCTGAACCAATAAGCACGGACCGCTCCGATTTCCCCGATAACACCGGAATGTATCATTTCCATCGCACGGATATATTTGGGGTCATACAAGCGTTGTTGTCCGATGAACATTACTTTACCGGATTGTTTAAACGCATTATACATATCCAGGCATCCCTGGGGTGTTGTAGACATCGACTTTTCACAAAATACATGCTTACCTGCCTGCAAGGCATCTATCGTTAAACGGGCATGTTCATATAAGGGTACAGCTATCATTACAGCCTGAACCTCCGGCATTTCGAGAATTCTCCGGTAATCATCGAACGTTTTTGCTTTCGGGTAAATGGCTGATGCCGCTCTTAGGTTCGGTTCGTAATTGTCGCAGAGAGCCACAACATCGGCATTTGGAATTTCCTTCATATTATTCAGGTGATATTGCCCGCGCGAACCTGTCCCGATAAAGCCAATCCGTACCTTCTCTTTTGCTACCCGTTTTTTATCATCGGCATTACATGACTGAAGCCAGGGGAACGAAGACAAAAGAAGTCCTCCCCCTCCTATCATTCCTATGTTTTTAAAAAAATCCCGGCGGCTTAAGCCGGCTGAAATATCTTCATTACTCATAATGTATATAGATGTTTCTCATAAATATCAAATTTCCCGGCGACCGTATCCACCTGCTCGTCGGGCAGTATCATAAAAGCCGTTGTCAGCACTTCTGCAACAAGCGGGTCATCAGCAATCACCGAAACCATTCGTTTATCTTCCACATATAAACCGGTATGCGGATTAATGATATGCCTGGGATTTGAAGGCATGTTCCCTGAAGTAGACAGGGAGCAGTCTTTCAACTTAAAATCGGCGAGCCATTTTTGCGTATAAGGATTATTTATACTGACCGGCCAATACGCTCCGCAAGGATGACTGCCCAAGGCAAGCACCGAACTGTTACCAAAATTAACAAGCGCATCCGTCACTCCTTTCCGCTTCAACACCGTTTGTATTTTTTGCAGTGCATAGCCTTTCCCATATCCTCCCAAATCTATCTGCATGGTTTCCGAAAAGAAAAAAACACTTTTATCGGCATCCGACAAGAGTATCCGGCTGAAATCCTGCATCGTAATATCAAAACAACCGTTTGTCCACTCATAATACCGGCGGCATTCCTGCAAAATAGCCCAAAGTTCATCGCTTACAGATACAGGAAAATGTCCGGCATCCCTGTTCACCAACGCAACTTCGCCATCTGCAACAAAACGGCTTAACATCCTGTCCAACCGCCTGACTTCGGTTTCCACCTCATTCCATGCTTCTCCCAACAACTTTGGTTCCTTCCCTAAAAGCAATACATCCAACTGTGTTCCCATGGCTGACGACATTGCCCCGTGAAAAAGCCCGGAGACAGCATAATAGTTAGAATAAGACATAAATTAGATTCTTTTGATACCTTACTGAATCAGGTGTGCGTACACATGATATCAGATTTTCATTTTATTCGCGACAAAGATAGCGCATTAAGTAATTGAAAAAAACAGGATATGCTTTATTTTTATATTATTTCATCAATAGTTTCATTGTTAACGCCACACACTATTAAAAGAAGTCCGTTTTTTGCGTTCATAGTTATGGTTTTTCCAATTCATAGTTATGATTTTGGAAAACCATAACTATGAATATTCCGGGACAGCATATATATGCAGGTATCATTCTGTTAGACGACACCCTTCCCTAAAATGATACATGAGTGTATTGGTTCTTAGTGACCAAAGGTCTTATCTCAACCTACTGACTTGCTACGCATAGAGAAAGAAATAGTAGTTATACATTAATTGTAAAATTTGTTATTGTGCCACTCTGCCTGTGAAGGTGGAGTGGCTTTGTATATAACAATTCCGTCTGTCTTATGAAAAAATAATGCCTGAATGAAATTTCAATGAGAATAATAATTTTAAAAGCAATAACAACACCTCGTCTATTATTTTTGAAAATCAGACAATTTGATATTAAAAAATATGGTTTTTAATAGAAAGAAATCCCATAGTTCTACTAGAACTAATCTCCTATTTTTTAATTCTTGATGCAAAGATATATAATATTTTATAAATCCAAACAATTTGGTGAATTTATTTACTATATATTTTGTATTTAATGCTTTGCATTAACCAGCATTATAATATTTATAAGAAGTTCATTTATACTGAAATATCAAATATTTAATTCTATTTTCATATCTATTCACGTTGATAATCAATGATAATAGATTTGTTTAATAAAAGTTCTAGTAGAACTAAGTCGTTTTAATAACCCGTATTAACTAAAGGGTTTTATAAACAATATAGTAACAAACATAAAGAAACAAGGGGATAATTAAATAGCAAACTCTATATTATACATATAGTTCTCATGCCACATGAAAAGCTATTTTTACCCTGATGAAAGAATTGTTATTCACATATCCACATATGATGAGTAATAAAGCAAAAGCGATTGTATTATGTATACTTTATATTCATACAATTTATAAACTAAGTTATTAAAAAACATGAGAAAATTACTTTCATTGATGCTGCTTATGATGGTAATCGTCGTAGGCTGCAAGAAAGATGACCCCGTCATCTCAGAGTACATCGTAACGTTCAACACGCAGGGAGGTAGTAACATTGACGCCTTGAAGGTGGTGGAAGGACAAAAAGTAACAAAACCGCAAGACCCTACAAAAGAGAATTACATCTTCTCCGGTTGGTACAAGGAAGCTGCTTGTACAACAGTGTGGGATTTTGAGAAGGAAACCGTAATGGGTAATGTAACGATTTATGCCAAATGGGTTGAAGCCGCTCAGGCTTGTGTCGTAACCTTTGACGCACAAGGAGGAAGCGAGGTAGCCCCCTTGACTGTTAATAAGGGCGAAAAGTTGGCAAAACCGACCAACCCTACAAAAGAAAATTGCAGTTTCTTAGGTTGGTATAAAGATGCCGCTTATACAAGTGCATGGGAGTTTGCAACAGACGTAGTGAATGAAGACATCACTTTATATGCGCGTTGGTCTAATCCCGGTGAAGCTGTATATACCGTAACGTTTGATACGGATGGAGGCAATGAAATGGAACCTGCTTCCGTTAAAGCCAATGAGAAATTGACAATGCCTGCCAATCCACAAAAATTAGGCTTTAAGTTCAGAGGCTGGTATTCCGATGCGGAAAAACAGGTAGTATATAATTTCAATACTCCGGTTACCGGTGATATAACCCTTTATGCCAAATGGATGAAGTCTGAAATTGCTTTGGAAAACTTCAGTACATCAGCCTTGGCAGGAACCGGCATCATATGGTATCCTGAAACTAAAACATTGGACATTACAAACGCAACAAAGAGTGGAACTATTTCATTTGACGTATTAGGTGTAAATACCATAACCCCTAACAGTGTGGTGGCAGTATACGACAAACATGCTAAATCCATTGGTGGCAAAGATAAACTAAATGAAATCCTGGTAGCGGGTGCTGCTGTAGAGAATAAAATGGGCGTGGATGTCAAGATTCCTGTTCAGACTCTGAGTGTTCCCTTGGATATTTATGTGAGCATTAGCGATATCAGTAATCCTGAAGATGCAGAAGTAATAACCATCAAGAGCCGTCCGAACTATTATAATACAGAGTACAAACCTGTAATGATGAAGACGACTGATGGTAAAACAGTCTTTTGGGCTCCGCTAAATGTGGGGGCAACTAAAATGCCGGAATCAGTACCAAATGCAGCAGATACAGATGTCACCGAGTCTTGCGGTCAGTTATTCCAGTGGGGACGTAAATCGGGTGTGAGGGCGACCAACAAACAAGAGATATTAGATAAAGAGAATACTACAGGAAATGTTTTTCCTACAGGTGAAGGTTATTTAAACAATATGGATTGGTGGGATGGTAAGTTTATTCTAACTAGTTCTTCTGAGCCTAATCTCCAAGGTAATTGGTTGAGGTTTGTTGCAAATGAGGATAATCCTGAAGGAAAAGATATGCTGCTTGATGCTTGGTATCAGAAGTTGTGGAATAGTGGCACTGAAGAAAATCCTATTAAAACCGATTCAGATCCTTGTCCTGATGGTTGGCGTGTTCCGACAATCTCCGAGTGGAAGGCAATCAATACTGCTGTAACTAATTGGGATTCTACAAATAAATTACTGACTATCGCTGGTGCAGATGCGGAAGGTGAGCAGAAGCTCGTTTTGCCTGCTACGGGCGGCCGTGGCGGTGATACCGGCATTCCCGGCAATCAGGGTAAAGGCGGCGCCTTCTGGTCATCATCGGTTCGGTCAGGCGATATCAAGTGTAACAGCGTGCGCTTCAGTGATGCCACGCTGACCACAAACACGGACATCCGTACCGGCGGGCGCTCGGTGCGTTGCATCCAAGAATAAAAAAGGTCGGCGAATTAACTAAGGTTATTCTTCGATTGCCGACCAGTTGATTTAATTATACTCCACCTTTCTTACTATTAGTAGAAAGGTGGAGATTTTATAGCAAAAAATCTATATGAACAAAACAGAATTCATAAAACGGATGTCAAAGCGTATGTCTCTTCCTCCCCATACGATTTCCTGTTTCCTCAATGTATTTAACGAGGAACTCGTCAATGTATTTAAGGAAGACGACCGCTTGGTCATGCAGGGCTTCGGCTCCTATTATCTATATAAACGGACAGAGCGTAAAGGGCATAATCCGAAGACCGGAGAGAAATGCGTGATACCATCTAAAACAAGTATCAAGTTCCGATCGGGGAAAACTCTTCTTGAGAAATTGAATCAGGACAAGAATTCTCTATGAAGAATATTTCTTATATCGGGAATGCACCCAAAAAAGAATTGAAATAAAGTTTGTTGATTAATAAAGCTAACCGAAACTTTAACGATATCACATTACCAAATAAAAGGGAAGCGCCCCGGCTGTGAAGCCCGGGTATTTCCAAAATCTCGCAATCAGTATTAAATGGCAGCTATCTGTAGGGTGGTTGCCATTTTATGTTTACAGAGATTGACGAAATGTAATGATTGCCTTGATCTCCAGAGGTATGAAAAATGAAGTGATTGTAGAGTTAAAAAGATGATAAACAGTTTAAGTGGACAGAACTGTTTTATGTATTATTATTGAAAATCAAAAGATTTAATAGAAGTAATAAGAATGATTAAACGAGATTTTTTCCATAGTTCTATCTGAACTAATTCCCTACTTATTAATTCACATTGCAAAGATATATGATATTTTTTTAATCCAAACAATTTAACAGTTTTATTTACTACATATTTTATATTTAACACCTTGTGTTAACCATCATTATGATATATACAAGATGTTTATTTATACTGAAATATCAAACATTTAATTTTATTCATTTTATTATACTCCTTAATATTCAATGTTAATTAGTTCATTTTATTAAAGTTCAGATAGAACTAAGTCGTTTTAATAACTTGTATTATACAAAGGGAATTTATAAATATTACAACAACAAACTAAAGGGAGTAAGGGATATTAATAACAAGATATATACCACGTATGCAGTTCTTATACTACATATAAATCTATATTACACCCTGATTGAAGAGGTGTTACTTACGTGCCTATACAATAAAAAAAATACGATTGTATCATGTATACTTTATATTCATTAATTAACAAACTAATTATTTTAAATCATGAGAAAATTAATTTCATTGATGTTGCTTATGATGGTAATCGTCATAGGCTGTAAAAAGGATGATCCAGTCATCTCAGAGTACATCGTAACATTCAACACACAGGGAGGAAGTAATATCGATGCCTTGAAGGTGGTGGAAGGCCAAAAGGTAACAAAACCGCAAGACCCGACAAAAGAGAATTATATCTTCTCCGGTTGGTACAAGGAAGCTGCTTGTACAACGATTTGGGACTTTAACAAGGAAACTGTAATGGGTAATGTAACGATTTATGCCAAATGGGTTGAAGCGGCTCAGGCTTGTGTCGTAACCTTTGACGCACAGGGAGGAAGCGAGGTGGAACCCTTGACTGTTAATAAAGGAGACAAATTGGCGAAACCGACCAACCCAATCAAAGAAGATTGTAGTTTCTTAGGTTGGTATAAAGATGCCGCTTATACAAGCGCATGGGAATTTGCAACAGACGTAGTGAATGGAGACATCACATTGTATGCCCGTTGGTCCAATCCCGGTGAAGCTGTATATACCGTAACATTCGATACCGATGGTGGTAATGAAATGGAACACACTTCTGTTAAAGCCAACGAGAAATTGACTATGCCGGCCAATCCTCAAAAATTAGGCTTTAAGTTCAGAGGCTGGTATTCCGATGCGGAAAAACAGGTAGTATATGATTTTAATTCTCCGGTTACCGGTGATATAACCCTTTATGCGAAATGGATAAAGTCTGAAATTGCTTTGGAGAACTTCAGTACATCAGCCTTGGCAGGAACCGGCGTCATATGGTATCCAGAAACTAAAACGTTGGACATTACAAACGCAAAAAAGAGCGGTACTCTTTCATTTGACGTATTAGGTGCAAATACCATAACCCCCAACAGTGTGATGGTTGCACACGACAAACATGCCAAATCCATTGGAGGTGAAGATAAACTGAATGAAATCCTGGTTGCGGGTGCTGCCGTAAGTAATAATAAAATAGGAGTGGATATCAAAACGCCTGTTCAGACTCTGAATGTCCCCTTGGATATTTATGTAAGCATTAGCGATATCAGCAATCCTGAAGATGCAGAAGTAATAACCATCAAGAGCCGTCCGAACTATTATAATACAGAGTACAAACCGGTAATGATGAAGACGACTGATGGTAAAACAGTCTTTTGGGCTCCGCTAAATGTGGGTGCGACTAAAATGCCGGAATCAGTACCAAATACTGCAGATACAGATGTCACCGAGTCTTGCGGTCAGTTATTCCAGTGGGGACGTAAGTCAGGTGTGAGGGCTACCAACAAACAAGAGACATTAGATAGTGAGAATTATACAGGAAATGTTTTCCCTACAGGTGAAGGTTATTTAAGCGATATGAATCTGTTGAACGATAAGTTTATTGTAACTAGTTCTTCTAATCCTAATCTCCAAAACAATTGGTTGAGGTTCGCAGAAGATGAGGATAATCCTTCTGCTGAAGAAATGGTAGCTGATGCTGATGCTTGGTATCAGAAGTTATGGAATAGTGGCACTGAGGAAAATCCTGTTAAAACGGAGACCGATCCTTGTCCTGAAGGTTGGCGTGTTCCGACACACTCTGAATGGGAGGTAATCGGTATAGGAAACACTGCTGTAACTAAGAATTGGGATGATACAAATAAATTACTGGCTATCGATGGTGCAGATACAGAAAGTGAACAGAAGTTCGTTTTGTCTGCTGCGGGCCACCGCCTCTTTTCTAACGGCAGTTCCAATAAACAGGGGGAACGTGGCTACTATTGGACATCATCAGTTTGGTTAAACTCTACTTATGCAACAAAGGTATTTATATCTACTGCTAACCCTATTTTTGACAAGGAATCCCGTGGCCTAGGTGGTTCTGTTCGGTGTATTCAAGAATAAAAAAGATCGGCAAATAGCCCATCAAATTATATCGATTTGATATGCTCCATTTTCAGTTATAATTGTTCCAATTTCATTAGAAAATGGAGCTTAAAAAAATTAAGGGATTAATATGAACAAAACAGAATTCATAAAACGGATGTCAAAGCATATGTCTCTTCCTCCCCATACAATTTCATATTTCCTCAATGCGTTTAATGAGGAACTTGCCAATGTATTCAAGGAAGACGACCGCTTGATTATGCAAGGCTTCGGCTCCTATTATCTATATAAACGGACAGAGCGGAAAGGACACAATCCCAAGACGGGGGAGAAATGTATGATACCATCAAAAATGAGTATCAAGTTCCGACCGGGAAAAATCCTTCTTGGGAAACTGAATCAGGACAAAAGTTAACCAGAGCTTTAACGATATCACATTACCAAATAAAAGGAAAGTGCCCCGACTGTGAAGTCCGGGTATTTCCACATTTTCACAATCAGTGTTAAATGGCAGCTATCTGTATGGATGGTTGCCATTTTCCGTTTATAGGGGGCTGACGAATCCTTTATATACTTTGACCGGAAAGATGTTCATACTTAGTAAATTCTACTTTATCTCATTTGCATCTAAAAAACATAAATATTTAGGCCTATGCTATTTGCATTATTTTTGGCAAATCGCGTTTTCCTAAATAATATGTTTTTATCTTTGCATCATAAATATTAAATCCGTAATTACGATGAATACACAATTGTACAAAGCTGTTATCGCAGTTTTTCTTATTGGAATATTTGCGGCAGGCTGTAACCCGAAAACGAAACAAGTGGCTGAAAACAATATTACGTTCGATTCAATCCAGGTAGATAAAACCTACCATTTATTGGAAAATCAGGACAACCCGAACTGCAACCTCCAAATGAATTTCGTATATCCTGTTAAATATACGAATAAAGAGGTACTGAAGAATGTTCAAAAACAGTTTGTACTGGCTTATTTCGGAGAGACTTATGAGACTTTAGCTCCTGCAGATGCAATTGCTAAATACACGGAAGATTACCTGAATGCATACAAAGACCTGGAAAAAGATTTCAAGGATGAACTGACAAAGAAAGAAGATGCCCCGGTAGAAGCCTGGTATTCCTACTATGAAATGTCGTCCGACAAAATTGCACTCAATAAAAACGATATCCTCAGTTTTACTGTATATTTCGAAAACTATACAGGTGGAGCGCATGGTTCACATTCTGCCAATAATCATTCTATCAACCTGAATACCGGCGACCCGATTACAGAGGAAGAGATTTTCGTAGAAAACTACCAGGATGAACTGGCTAAAATATTGACCGATCATATTGCCAAGCAAAATGAGGTGGAAAATCCCAAAGATCTGGAAAATCTGGGATTCTTCAGTGTGGATGAAATTTTCCCCAACGGAAATATATTAATTGAGGAAGACGGTATTAACTATACTTTCAACGAATATGAAATTGCCGCTTATGTAGTGGGAACAATCAATGTGTTCCTTCCTTATAAGGATATACAGCATTTGTTGAAAAAGGATAGCATTATCGCTCCGTTTATTAATAATTGAAACAACATCTCAAACGCATGGAAGTGAAAGATACTGATAGTGATTTGTCTATTATCCATTCCCAGTTAGAAGCGATTAAATCTTATTTTCCGGAGCTTACAGAACAACAAAGAACGCAGATAGATGCTCTTTATGACCTGTATGCCGACTGGAATGCCAAAATAAATGTGATTTCACGCAAAGATATTGTCAATCTATACCTGAATCATGTGCTTCATTCTCTGGGAATTGCCCGGATGTTGAAGTTCAAAGAAGGCTCGTCTGTCATGGATATCGGTACAGGAGGCGGTTTTCCCGGTATTCCTCTTGCCATATTATTCCCGGAAGTAAATTTCCATTTGGTAGACAGCATAGGGAAGAAAATAAAAGTCGGGCAAGCAGTAGCAGAGGCCATCGGACTGAAAAATGTAACATTCCGCCATTGCCGGGCCGAAGAAGAAAAACAATTATTCGATTTCGTTGTCAGCCGCGCTGTAATGCCCCTCTCCGATCTGGTAAAGATAGCTCGTAAAAACATAAAAAAACAGCAACACAACGCGTTGCCGAACGGTTTAATCTGTTTGAAGGGCGGAGAATTGCAAAGTGAAGTATTTCCTTTTCGCAACCAAGCTGTTACCATCGAATTGGGAGACTATTTCAAAGAAGAATTTTTCAAAACTAAAAAAGTAGTATACGTGCCATTATGATATCAATAAAAGCATTTGAATTTAACTACTTCCAGGAAAACACATTTGTACTTTACGATGAGACCCGTGAAGCGGTAATCATTGACTGTGGTTGTTGCCGGCGGGAAGAAGAAATTGAATTGGAAAACTTTATCACAGAGAATAATCTGATAGTAAAACATCTCCTTTGTACCCATCTCCATCTGGACCATATCTTCGGAAATCCGTTTGTATATAAGAAATATGGATTAAAACCGCAGGCACATAGGCTGGATGTGGAACTTCTTCCGTCACCGGATGCACAAGCCAAGTTGTTCGGACTAAGTTTTCATATAGAGAATATTCCGGTAGAAAAGCTATTAGTCGGTAACGAAATTATCAAGTTCGGCAAATCCGAATTAAAAGTTTTAACAGTACCGGGACATTCCCCCGGAAGTGTTGCCTTTTATAATGAAAAAAATGGTTTTGTCATTGTCGGGGATGCCTTATTTGCAGGAAGCATCGGACGTACGGACCTTTGGGAAGGCAATCATGATATTCTGATAGCAGCTATCAACGACAAACTGATGGCATTACCGGACGAAACTGTGGTATATCCCGGACATGGACCGGAAACACGTATCATTGATGAAAAATTAAATAATCCCTATTTATAAACTACATTAATATTATGGATACAAATAAATTTGTAAACCGTCATGTAGGCGTCGCAACAGAAGATATTCCTTCTATGTTGCAAGCTATTGGCGTGGAATCGGTAGACGAATTGATTAACCAGACAATTCCGTCGAACATCCGCTTAAAAGAGCCTTTGAATCTTCCTGAACCCATGACTGAACGTGAGTTCGCAGAACACATTGCCGAACTGGCTTCAAAAAACGAAGTATTTACTTCCTACATTGGAATGGGATGGTACGACACTGTTTGCCCGGCTCCTATCCAGCGTAATGTTTTTGAAAACCCGGTCTGGTATACTTCTTATACTCCTTATCAGGCTGAAATCTCGCAAGGACGTCTGGAAGCGTTACTGAATTTCCAGACTGTTATTTGTGAACTGACAGGACTGCCTCTTGCAAACTGCTCATTGCTGGATGAAGCAACTGCCGCCGCCGAAGCTGCAACGATGTTCTTCGGAAGCCGGAGCCGTGCACAGGCAAAAGCCGGAGCCAATGTATTATTTGTAGACGAAAATGTATTTGCTTCCACTTTGGCAGTAATCAATACACGCATGGTTCCCCAAGGTATCAAGGTGGTTGTTGGTAACTATAAGACATTTGAATTCACACCGGAAGTATTCGGTGCTATTGTACAATATCCGAATGCAGACGGTTCTATTGAAGATTATAAAGAATTTATCTCTCGTGCAAATGCGAACGAAACCCGTGTTGCTGTTGCAGCAGACCTGATGAGCCTGGTATTGCTTACACCTCCGGGAGAATGGGGTGCAGATGTTGTATTCGGAAGCAGCCAACGGTTCGGTATCCCGATGTTTTACGGAGGTCCGTCCGCAGCCTTTTTCGCAACTAAAGCGGATTATAAACGTACGATTCCGGGACGTATTATCGGTATCTCCAAAGATGCTTACGGCCATGCTGCTTACCGCTTAGCTCTGCAAACCCGCGAACAGCACATCAAACGTGAAAAAGCAACATCCAATATTTGTACGGCTCAGGCTTTATTGGCAACAATGGCTGGTTTCTATGCTGTATACCATGGTGCTGAAGGACTGAAGAACATAGCAGGGCGTATCCATGCTTCTGCCGGCTTCCTGGCTTCCGAACTTGAAAAACTGGGTTACAGACAGCTCAACAAAGATTATTTCGATACACTGAAAATCGAACTGCCGTCTCATGTGTCCATTAATGCTTTGCGTGAAATTGCATTGGAATGTAAAGTGAATCTGCGCTACTTTGAAGGCGGACAGGTTGGTATCAGTGTAGACGAAACAACACAACCAACCGACATAGGCGTATTGCTATATATCTTTGCAGGTGCTGCCGGTAAAGATTATATGCTGAAAGAAGCCGTGCCTGAAAAAACTTATTTTGATGCGAAATTTGCGCGTACATCTGATTTCTTACAGGAAGACGTATTCAAAAAATACCATACGGAAACCGAATTGATGCGCTATATCACTCGCTTGGGACGCAAAGATATTTCATTGGCTCAGTCCATGATTTCTTTGGGTTCTTGTACAATGAAACTGAATGCCGCATCTGAAATGCTGCCATTGAGCCGTCCGGAATTCCAGAACATCCATCCGTACGCTCCGGAAGAACAAGTTGAAGGATATAAAGAACTAATTGAAAACCTGTGCTGCTATCTGGCTGAAATCACAGGATTTAAGGGGGTTACTTTACAACCGAACTCAGGTGCCGCCGGAGAATATACCGGTTTACGTGTAATCCGTACTTATCTGGAAAGTATCGGTCAGGGACATCGTAGTATCGTCCTTTTACCGTCATCTGCACACGGTACAAATCCGGCAAGTGCTATCCAGTGCGGTTTCTCTACTGTAACAGTTAAATGTGATGACAATGGTAATATCGATCTGGCTGACTTCCGCGAAAAAGCAGAAGCAAACAAGGATAATCTTGCAGCAACCATGATTACTTATCCGTCTACTCACGGTATTTTTGAAGTAGACATCAAAGAGATGTGTGATATTGTTCATGCATGTGGCGGACAAGTTTATATGGACGGTGCCAATATGAATGCACAGGTCGGTTTGACAAATCCGGGCACAATTGGTGCCGATGTTTGTCACCTGAACCTTCACAAAACATTTGCTTCCCCTCACGGTGGTGGTGGTCCCGGTGTAGGTCCGATTTGCGTAGCCGCTCATCTGGTTCCGTTCCTGCCTTCTCATCCGGTAACATGGGGCAGTGATTTGAATACGGTGTCTGCCGCTCCTTATGGCAGTGCAGGTATCTTACCGATTACCTATGCTTACATTCGTATGTTAGGTGCGGAAGGACTGGAAACTGTTACAAAAACAGCTATCCTGAATGCCAATTATCTGGCTGCTAAGCTGAAAGATACATATGGCATCGTTTATACAGGTGCTACAGGCCGCGTAGGTCACGAACTTATACTGGAATGCCGTACAATTAAAGAACGTTCCGGTATCGATGAAGGTGATGTAGCAAAACGTCTGATGGATTTCGGCTATCATGCACCGACTCTTTCATTCCCGGTTCACGGTACCTTAATGGTAGAACCTACCGAAAGTGAGAGCAAAGCGGAACTTGACCGTTTTGTTGAGGTATTGGAATGTATCTGGAAGGAAATCAAAGAGGTGGAAGAAGGTAAAGCTTCTAAAGAAGATAACGTGCTGAAAAATGCTCCTCATCCTGAATACGAAATCACTGCTGATGAATGGAAACATGAATATCCTCGCAGTAAAGCCGCCTTCCCGCTGGAATGGTTGCATGAAGGTAAATTCTGGATTAATGTCGCCCGCGTAGACAACGCATATGGCGATCGCAACCTGATACCTTCTCTTTGCGCTTGCGAACTGTAATATTCTTGTTTTTGTGTCAAGAAGCTATTGCCGAACGCAGATGACGCAAGACACGCAGAGAAACGCGGACTTATTTTATTAATAATAAGGTCTGCGTTCTTCTGCGCTCCGTCTGCGTAGTCTGCGTTCCTTAATTTCGACTCTCGACACACTCCCCTTTTTTCTCTGGAACATCTAAAAAAACACAACTAAAAAATATCTGATGAACAAATTATTACTTGCTTTTACAACAGTTGCCCTGATGACAGCCTGCTCGAAAACGCCGGAAACAAAAATCAAAGCTTACGGGTGGCAAGGTGAAGGACAAAATACCACCGAAGAAACTTTACAAGCTGATTTCAGCAAATGGAAAGCGCACGGACTGGATGGCGTTTGTTATAACGCCGGACATGATGTGGAAAAACATCGCCGTGCAGCTAAAGTAGCCCATGCAAACGGATTGGAATATCACGGATGGATACCGGCAATGGTCCAGGGTGATGTGGATTCCACCTGGTATGCTGTAAACCGTAACGGTGAATCCACCTACAACGTACAGGCTTATGTACCTTACTACAAATTCATGTGTCCCAATCGTGAAGAGGTTGCCAACTATTTGGTTGACATGTATGGAAAAGTAGCAGATATTCCCGAAGTCGATTATGTACATCTCGATTATATCCGTTTCGTAGACGTTATACTGGCTCGGGGCTTATGGGATAAATACGGGCTTATTATGAATGAAGAATATCCTGTAGCCGATTATTGCTATTGCGACAAATGCGTTGCAGATTTTAAAGCTGCGACAGGTATCGATATTAAAAGCGTGGAAGATCCTTCCAAATGCAAAGAATGGGCACAGTTCCGTTGTGACCTGATTACCAAACTGGTAAACCGTATTGCGGATTCCGTACATGCAAAAGGCAAAAAAATCAGTGCTGCAGTATTCCCTGGTCCGGACTCATATGCAAAAAAGATGGTACGCCAGGAATGGAACAAATGGAATATAGATGCTATATTCCCAATGAACTATAACGACTTTTACTTAGAAGGTCCTGAATGGGTTGGGAAAGTTGTTGAGGAAGAAGTAAATTCCGTGAACGGAGAAAAACCGGTTTACAGCGGTTTATTCATCTGCCATGATTGGAAAAACAAAGCTCAGATTAAAGACCCGGAAGGACATGGACTGTTGCCTTCTGAAATAGAAGAAGCGGTAAAAGGCTCTATGGAAAGCGGTGCTGCCGGTGTTTGCCTGTTCACACCTAACAGTATGACGGATGAACATTGGGCCGCATTTGACAAGGCAATCCACCAATCTTATCAGGTTAAGAAATAGACATACAAAAAACGGCCAGGCTTTGTAATCACTACAAATCCTGGCCTTAAGTCTAAGTGTGTGTGTCTATTTAAGACTGGAAATATTTTTATCTCTTATAGAAATCCAATAGTTTAATCAAACCGGACTCGTCTTTCCATTTTATTTTATGCTGTTTGATAAAGGCTTTTAATTGTGCCTGCCCCGCTTCCGTAAGCGATTTCGTTACATCTTTCCGGGTTGCCTCAATAATTTTATCTCCTAAAATAAAATAGTATTCTTTAATTAAAGGCAATTCTTTGCCATCACTCTGTTCCAATTTCATTTGGCTATAGTTCAGGTTCGTAGTGCTACCTTCCCCTAATCGAAAAGAACTTAAATCGTCAGTAGCTGAAACTTCTGTCGTCATGCCATAAGCCCCGGTTCCACCTTTTGTCAAGGCCTTAAAATCAGCCTTTACAAGCTTCACCAGCATATGATCATTATCTGATTTTATTACCTGGACAAGAACTCCGTTCATATAGATAAAAGTATCGTTTCCGATTTCGACTTTTGTAATACGTGAAGGGTTTACCTGAATAATATTATCTCCGTCCAGATGATGAAGTGTGGCATTTTGAAGATGTATGTTCAATTTAAGATGGCTTGTTTTTTCACCTTGAGAAAAAAAGACCACCCCCTCTTGGAAATTCTCATACAAATAAGGCCACTTTGTTGTCGGAGTATAAGCCAAAGCCGTTGAAACAGTAACATACGACATCCATATGAAACAAAATAAAAACCGAATGATTGACTTCATATTCATATGTTTTATAAATAAGAAGGCTTACCTTCCCGGATAACGGAAAATGTAAGCCTTCCTGTAAAATTAATATTCAGGATTTTGTACCATATTCGGGTTGGCATCCATTTCACGTTTCGGAATAGGCAATGCCCATCTGTAATCCGGGAAAGGTATGTCTTTTGCAGTAGCAGAGCCCTGATAATCCACACGGTGAAGAGCAGTACCGGTTCTTGCCATATCATAAATCAAGTGACCTTCAAATGCCAACTCTTTGCGACGTTCCAACAATATATTTTCCAATGTTGCAGGAACTGTAGATGCACCACGATTTGATGTGATTTGCAACAAATCACTAGCAGCAGTAACACCTGCAACTGTAGCACCGCGAACGATTGCTTCCGCACGGTTTAAATACATTTCAGCGAAACGAAGTACGATGATATTATTAGCAGTCGGTCTGTTATTGTTTTTACCAGGATACTTTGTTGTCCAATAATGATCTTTCGCATTTTCATGATTCTTAAATAATGTACCACGTACATCTCCCGGTTCATAAAGATCGCGCAAATCAGCACTGGATGCGGCATCTGCATAACCATCCGGATTCGTCATCCAGGAAATTTCTTCCCAATATTCATTGTATTCATTATTCAAAGAACCATAAACTTCAAAAATCACTTCTTTACCATCTTCTGCAACTTCCCGTCCCCAGAATTTAGTAAACTCTTCCTTCGTATACAGCGTAAAATGATAATCGTTTATCACTTTAGTCGCATAGTCTGCTGATTTCTGCCATTCGCCCATGTATAAATAAACTCTCGACAACAAAGCCTGAATAGCCGGTTTACTTGCCATTGCAAATGAGTCCGTTATTTCAGAACGATTATAGCGGCCGGAAGCTATCAATGTTTCCGCATTCAGCAAGTCTTTCTCAACCTGGTCATATACCTCTTTTACTGTATTACGTGCCGGAAGTCCGTTTTCTGTAACAAAAACAAGAGGAACACCTAAACTATTCGGGTCAGAGGTATAAGGTTGTGAATACGTACGAACCAAATCAAAATAACTTAAAGCACGCAAGAATAAACATTCTGCTTTCAAATCATTCAAATCCTGAGTCGTTACATCTGTAGATTCTTTACCGTCTGCATTATTAAGCACATTATTGGCTGCTGCAATTGTATAATAAGCATAATTCCACAAGTTGGAAGTTGAACTCGGAACATAGTTCCAACTATATTCTTTCGTCAAACGTCCTGAAGTAAAATTCGTATTAGTAGGGTTCTTTGCATTACCGGATCTCAATTCACAGCTCAGAACAAATTCCGAACCATACCATGTACCATCATAGAGATAAGTATAAGCACCTTGAGTAGCTTTTCTCAAACCATCATAATTAGACAACATGGTTTCTGTTTTCAATTTAACAACCGGTTCCTCCGTCAAAAAGTCATTGCAGGAAACACAGCCTATTGCCAATGCTGTTAAACCATATATCAATATATTTTTCATATACTCTTATTAGTTAAGTTAATTAAAATGACAAATCAATACCAAACACAAATGAACGGGTCATCGGATAAATACCATTGCCAACACCTTCAACACCACGTTCAGGATCCCAGAAATCAACATTATGGAATGTATAAACATTCGAACCGCTTGCATAAACCTTCAGATTGTTCAATCCTATCGGATTCAACCATTTTTTAGGTAATGTATAAGATAATGTAATGTCTTTAATACGTACATAGCTGCCATTTTCAAGGAAACGGGTTGAATATCCATCATAAGAACTGCTGGTATTACCTGCTACCGGTTTCGGATTACAATCCGTATCACCCGGCTGTTTCCAATAATTCAATGCGCTCTTAGCCTGATTCATCGCCATTTGGTTTCCATCAGAATGAGAATAGCGGTTTTCGAATATCAGGACTTTATTACCGAATTTACCTTCAAACTGAACGCCTAAAGAAATACCGTTCCAGGTTATATCTGTATGCAAACCACCTGTAACTGTAGGTTCAGGACTGCCGGCGTTGATATAACGAGCTTTATTAAAGTTATTTGTAATAGAACCATCTTCCGCTACCCAAAGAGCTTCACCGTTATCCGGATTTACACCGGCATATTCACGTAAATAGAAGCTAAACAATCTTTCCCCCTTGATATGTCGTAGTGCGCTATAATCAGCGTTAGCAATCATTTCGTCGCCATCCAAATCAAGAATTTTACTCTTATTGGTAGAGAGATTAATACCGGCATTCCATTGAACAGCTTTCGTATTAATAATATTTGCATCAAACTGGAATTCAAAACCGCTATTCCGCAAAGAACCTACGTTCTGCATCTGTTTTGTAAATCCGGAAGTACTGGACAAAGGTCTGTCAAGCAACATATCTGTTGTTTTACGGGAATAAAAATCAATACTACCGCTAAAACGTTGTAAGAAGCTATAGTCGATACCGATATTCCAAGCACCGTTTCTTTCCCATGACAAATCATCATTAACTGGAGTAGAAGGACGATACCCCGGATAACCGTTATAAGTAGAAGGTTCGTATACTGCGTACTGTTTGTAATCATCAATATTATTATTACCGTTCACACCATAGCTGGCACGTACTTTCAGCAAATCCACCCAATCCACATCTTCCATAAAGGCTTCATTATGTGCATTCCAAGAAGCACCGATAGAATAGAATGCTCCCCAAACGCTGTTTTTACCGAAACGAGAGCTACCATCACCACGGACTGATGCCTGTAAGTAATACCGGCCGGCATAATTATAATCCAATATACCGAAGAATGACATCAATGTATTGGTATAAATTCCATATTCAGCGGAAGTTTCACCGTCCGGAGCAGTATTTGGATAAGGAATAGCCGGGTCTACATTTCTGGCAGAAAGATAAGTATAATGGTTTGTCTGATGAGTTGCTTCCTGACCAACTAATACGCGATAGTTATGGTCTTCGAGGAATTTATTTTCATAAGTAATTGTATTTGATGTAGTAAGTAAACGATACTGGCGATTTGAACCCTGATAAGTTGCCACGCCTGAATTGGTAATGGCATCCCAATAACGTAAACCTTCGGTGAAATTCATTTCAGCAGCATTAGTTGTTTTGATAACTAATCCTTTAATCGGAGTCCATTGCAAATACATACTACCGTTGAAACGATATTGTTTTTCCCATTGTTTATCATAAATAGAAGTAGCCACGGGATTTGTATTACCATTTTCCGACATCTTCATATTATATGAACCATCTTCATTATACAGAGGAGTCCAAGGCTGAAGAATAGCACCACCCCACATTGGGTTTGCATAGTACAAAGACTGCATCGGCACGTCATTGTTATTCATATAACCTACATTGATACGAACACCTGTCTTTAAATATTTATTCAACTCATGGTCCACATTTACACGGCCTTGCATTCTTTGAAAATCGACACCTTCAAAAATACCTTCTGTTTTATGATAAGAGAAAGAACTGAAATATGAAGTTTTATTACTTCCTCCGGTTGCTGAAATTTCATATTCCTGGGTTTTACCTGTACGTGTTAACAACTTAATCCAATCAGTCATTTCGCGTTGTAAAATACTTTCCGGGAAATAATAAGCACCTTTCATTGCATTTGGATCATCCGGATCATAGCCTGCATTTCTTACAGCCTGACGACGGTAGCTTAATAATTCTTCACCGTTCATGTATCCGAAATCATTATCGTTTGCCAAATTGGAAAAACCGAACTTAGCACGAGCCGTAAAGCGGCTTTTTCCTTCTTTTCCTGATTTTGTAGTAACCAAGATTACCCCATTAGCTGCACGTGAACCATAAACGGAAGCAGCTGCGGCATCTTTCAATACAGTAATACTTTCGATATCATTCGGGTTAATCATAGCTATCGCGTTGTTACTGTTGGTAAAGTAGCTCTGGTCTCCGGACATTACAGCTACACCATCCACTACATACAACGGATCGTTCTTGGCGTTGATAGAACTGATACCACGAATACGTATTTGTGAATTTCCACCAGGCTGACCGGTATTGGAAGTAATCTGCACACCCGCCATTTTACCTGACAACATTTTATCAAATGATGTAGCAGACAACTCTGCAAGTTCATCACTCTTTACAGACACAATAGAGCCGGTCTTAGCTTCACGGCGTGTTGTTCCATAACCTACAACAACAACTTCATCCAGAATTCTATTATCACCACTTAAGGTTATCGTCATAAACCCAGGTTTTATTTGCACTTCCTGAGTTATCATTCCAACAAATGAAATCATCAGAGTCTTTGCAGAACTTGGTACATTTGTGATAACAAATTTACCATCGGCATCAGTTACAGTTCCCTGTGATGTCCCTTGTATCAATACTGTGGCTCCAATAATAGGTAATCCATCTTCTGAAGATTTTACCATACCTGTTACTTGGGAGGTTTGAGCCGTCAAAATGCCTATACCTACTAATAGGTAGACCAACAACAACACTAATTTCCTTTCCATAAACACATTTTTAAATTAATTATAACAGCTTTGTTTTTAGACACGGCGCAATTTATACAAAAATATTTTAATTCAGTGCATATATTTATAAAAAAATGAAGTTATAATTAAAAATAAACATTGATATCTAAAATATCCATGACTTTCTATGGTCGAAAATGAAACAATCAGGATATTCCAGCATCCTTTATAAAATGATATTCAATGAGCAAATCTGAAATTCACCTTTTTTGAATACATATAATATATATAATCAAAATATAAAATTACGCAATATATGGATTTTAACGAAGTGATGACAGAAAAATGCACTGATAGCATATATACGACATATCTATATAAAGTTATTCACTAATCAACTATCATACTATCATATCTTTGCTAACCATCAAAGAATCAATGTTATATATTATGATAGTCGTTTTTTGAACTATCATTATAACCATCATAATGTGATTTTTCCCCTAAAATATCGTTCTTTTCACTGCAAAGAAGAAGTAGTTATAAAGAGCTTACTATATTTATTCAATACATCTCTATACTATTTATTTAAAGGCTGCTCTATTATTTTACGGGGGCACTTACTTTTGTTGTCGGAATGCAGGTATAAAGACATTTCACACCCCCGTCTGGATGATACGAACACCCGGGTGTTCATACTTCCAACACCCGGGTGCAAAGAAGGTTTAGTCGTTATACTATTAATATATAACAGTATATCGATTAAAAAACATAGATATGCTATCTTAATATAAAATGACAGTTATGATAGATGCTATGACAGTCAAAAAGGGAACTATCATAGCGTAATATACTGATTAAATGATATTTAATAAAAAAATGATAGTATGATGGTTGATTTTTCAGAAAAACGATATATGTTTCTTTTAAAATTCCGTTATCTTACCAAAAGAACTTTTTCAACCTTACGAACGGATTAGTTTTACTAAAGAAACGATCACAGTGAAAGGTTTATTTTATCATTATATTACAAATAAATCTTAATTACAGTATCTATCTTTTTATAAGTAAGTAAACATAGCACTATTCTAAAATATTGTTATACTACTCAAGAAAAAATAATCTTTTTGACAATAAATCTTTATATAAAAACTTGACTACTAACAGTGCTCGATGATAGCTATAAACAGGACTTACACAATTCATTTTCTACCAATTGATAGATTCAAGCATGATTCTCATAGAAAGAAATATCTTATTAACCTGAAAATCAAAGATAAACTATTATAAGTAATTCCTTATATACCAAGTTCTGCAAAGACTATGATGATTTCATTTGTAGGAATGGATAGCCGGAATGCAACAATCAAACCTTTCTGAATTGTGCAACATGGGCAGGTAACAAACCAACCTATATACTATGATAAAAAGTTTATGTAACAGAGAGTAGCAAAATAGTAAAGAACAAACGAAACAAGGATTTATGAAAAACAGATTCTTCGCCTTAATCACTTTCCTCCTTATGGGAGTTGGGGTTGTCTTTGCGCAACAGACAATTACCGTTGCAGGTACTGTGTTATCGTCCGATAACAATGAAGCTGTTATTGGCGCTTCTGTATTAATTGTGGGTACATCTAAAGGAACGATTACCGATATAGAAGGTAAATTCGTACTTGACAATGTTCCGCAAGGTGCACAATTGAAAATTTCATTTGTGGGAATGATTCCGCAGGTAGTGAGAGCTGTGGAGAATCTAAAGGTTAGCCTGAAAGCAGACGCACAATTGATAGACGAAGTTGTTGTTACGGCTTTGGGTATCCAGCGGCAGGCAAAAGCTATTGGTTATGCCACCGCTAAAGTGGACGCAGAGCAGTTGACTATGGCAAAAGGTTCGGACGCCACCGCAGCATTAAGTGGAAAAGTATCCGGTCTGTCTATTAATATCACCTCTCCAAGATTGGATCAAACAACCCGCATTACCCTGCGTGGAGCACGATCTTTTAAAGGGGACAATCAAGCCTTGTTGGTTCTGGACGGAGTGCCGACCCCTACTAATGTTTTACAAGCAATGAACCCGAATGATATTGACAACATTTCCGTTTTAAAAGGAGCTTCGGCTGCTGCACTTTATGGTTCGGATGCAGCTAACGGCGTATTAATCGTAACCACCAAAAGTGGTACAAAAGGTAAGCCCAGTATTACTTATTCATTGACCACAACATTTGATAATGCAGCTTATTTTCCCAAATATCAGACACGTTTCGGTGCCGGCCAACCGGATGCACTAAGCGGGCTCCCGCTTTGGAGCGGATATGTGTCTGATGAGAATCAACAATATGGACCAGAGTTCAATGGAGAAATGGTCAACGTCGGAAATCCGATTAACGATGGAACAGAGGATGGCTACTATCGACAATTACCATACACCTATGTAAAAAATGGTCGTAAGAATTTCTATCAAACCGGCGCAAGTATACAAAATGATATTTCTTATTCTTCTGCCGATGACCGGGGCAGCATGTATTTATCCTACCAGCGCCTGGATCAGACTGGTACAACAATTCATGATGAAAGAACGCGTCAAACGGTTCGTTTCAATGCCAGCAGAAATTACAAGAACCTCAAAGTGAGCGCCAGGCTATCTTATATCAACACTTCTTTCGACTTGACTAATGATACTCAGAATGGTATTCAGGACTTGCTCAACGTATCCGGAAATATAGATATGGCAGATTATAAAGACTGGAATACAACTGAAATAGGGACCGGCGCATCACCGAACGAATGGGTGAACAGTTATTATAAAAACCCATGGCACTCTGTTGATCTTTATCGTCGTAGCGCACGTCAAGACCGCATAACCGGTTCTGCCGATTTTGAATATCAAGCTACAAAATGGTTACGCTTCATGGGACGTGCAGGTATAAATGTGAATAATACGCATGGCAATACTAAGGCTAATGCTTATCACTACACTGATTGGGCTAAGAAATATTATGTATATGCTTCCAGCGATGAAATTGGAAGCTTCTCTACATACAGTACTTTAAGCAGTACATTAAACCTTGATTTTATGGCCTTTGGAGAACATAAATTCAATGATGATTTTGCAATGAAAGCAATGGTTGGTTATTCTCTCAACGAATACTATTATGAAACTAAAACGGTTAGTGCAGGCAGTTTGATTGTTGACGACGTTTTCAATGTAGCCAACCGTGCAGGCGAATTAGGCGGTTCGAATAGTTGGACCCGTACCCGTAAACTTGGCGTATATGGCAGTTTGGATTTAAGTTTCAGAGATTGGGCTTTCCTGCAAATCACCGGACGTAATGACTGGACTTCATTGCTCGATCCCTCACATTGGTCTTTCTTTTATCCCGGAGCCAATCTGTCTGTAGTATTAACAGATGCCATCCCTGCAATAAAGAGCGATATTATGAATCACCTGAAATTGCGTGCTTCGGCCGCCAAAGTCGGAACTGTGAATGTCGGAGCCTACAATTTGGAGAATATTGTGAATAAAGCAGACTATTTCCCTTATGGAACATTGACCGCATTCTCTTTAAGCCCGAATTTACGCACACGCGATATTAAGCCAGAGTTCACGACCGAATATGAAGTTGGTGCAGAATTCGGATTTTTGAATAACCGTATCACACTGGAAGCCGCCGCTTATACACAAACAACTACGGACCAAACAACAAACGTCAGCATTCCCTACTCTACTGGTTTTAGTTCTCGTTACATCAACGCCGGTACCATGCGTGGTAAAGGCTTGGAATTTGATTTACATCTGACCCCGCTTTTAAGATTTGGTGACTTCTACTGGAATGTAAGCGGTAATCTGACTCTCATCGATACACGGGTTGTCGCATTGGCAGGTGATGAAAAGGAACTTTCCCTGGGTGATGGCGGCTATGCTATTGTAGGTGAAAAATATCCTATGATTAAAGGTTCTGACTGGAAACGCAGTCCGGATGGAAAAGTAATTGTAGATGCAGAAACAGGTTTGCCTACAACCGGCGAACAGATCGGCTTAGGCACTTCAGATGCGACTATACGTATCGGTTTGAACTCGACAATGAAATGGAAAGGATTTTCACTGGGTGCTACATTCGACTACCGTGGTGGCCATTCTACTTATTTTGGAATTGAAGATGACATGTTGTTTACCGGAACTTCGTATGCATCCGGCTTAATGGGCCGCCAACGTTTCGTATTCCCGAATTCTGTTATTGAAGTGACAGATGCGGCAGGAAATGTCAGCTATCAGGAAAACACAAACATCACAGTCAATACCGGCGGTAAGAACTTCTGGGCCACCACTTATAAGGCCATAAGCAGCCCGATAACCGTAAGTGGTGCATCCTGGAGATTGCGTGAATTATCTTTGGGCTATGAATTTCCCGACATCTTATTAAGGAAAGTAAAATTCATCCGAAGAGCATCGTTGAGCGTAGTAGGACGCAACCTGTTCATGTGGACCCCCAGTACCAATGTTTGGGGAGACCCCGACTATACCACGGCAAGTAGCAGTAATGTAAGTGGTATATCAGGAACAAGAGCTGCTGGTTCAAGAAGCTACGGATTCAATTTATTAATTTCATTCTAAAAGGACAGACTCATGAAAAAAATAGCATTATATACATTAGCATTAAGCGGGTTACTCTGTAGCGGCTGCTCTGATTGGCTGGACATCAACTATACACCGAATAATGTTTCGCAGGAAGCAGTCTCTATGGATCAGTTGTTAACCTATGTGGAGAACGACATAAATAATGACAGGGTGAGATATCTGGGGCTTAATCAGGTATGCGGACAAATCACCAAATCGGGTTCATTTTCGGGAAATTACATTTTTCTATTGGGAACATTAAACCCGAAGGATGTAAATAACTATTGGATTTATAGGTATGCCCGATCGGAAAACTTACTGGTAATCAAGAATAAAGCAATTGAAGATAAAAATCCCGCCTACATTGGTATCGCAGAGACATTGACTATTATCGAATTCCGTGAACTGGTGGACCTATTTGGAAATGTCCCTTATACGGAAGCTTTGCTGGGAGCAGAGAATACCACCCCTAAATATGATAAAGCCGAAGATATATATGCTGACCTTCTTAAAAGAATTGATTATGCGATTCAACAGTTTGACGAAGCTATAAGCGACCCACTATTGGATCTAGGGAGTTTAAAGAAGTCCGATATCAACTGCAGAGGCGATTTACAGCTATGGAGACGTTATGCATACACAATCAAGTTGAGTTTGCTTATGCGTATATCAAATGTACAAGACGTATCTGAGCAGGTGAATGCCATTAAAGATAAATGCCTGGCTGCGTCTGAAATAATAACAGCTAATCCTGGCTTTTACAAAGCAAGCGGCAAAATGAACCTTCTTTATGAATATTGGGCAAGAAACTATCTGGATAACGAATTATCCCGCCACCGGGAGTATATGCCTTCTTCGCAACTTGTTGATTTTTTGCGTGATAATGAAGATCCACGTTTACGCGTATATGCTGAACCACGTAAAAATCTGGGCGATGATAATACCAATCATACAATGTACTCAAAATTCGGTTTGGAAAATGAATATTATATCGGTACTCCTTTTGGTCAATCACAACCAGCTAGGGCAGAATATGCCAGCAAAATTGGTTATGGCGTATTAGGACACTCTTCCTCATTGATAGATGCTCCCAGTAGCGATCTTTACGTCATATCCGGGTCATTACCCGAATTCCTTTTGGCAGAAGCCGCCTTGCGCGGTATGATTCCCGGAGGTGATGCCCAAGCCAAAAAATATTATGAATCAGGAGTGACGGGAGCCATGCAGATGTATGAAAAAGCCATGCAAGATGAAGGATTCAAAGAACCGGGAACCAAACCGGCAATCACCACCAGCGCAGCAGAAGCAGCCGCTATCTATCTGGCACAGAATAAAAAGACCGTCAATTGGGACTTGATGGCTACCACAGAAGAAAAGATGTGTGCCATTCAAACACAAAAATGGTTGAGCCTGTATATGATCGACCCACAGGAAGCCTGGTCCGAACAAAGAAGAACAGACTATCCGGTCTTGCATGCATCACATAGCTTAGTAAAAGGGAGCAAGCTTATAGCACGATTCCCTTATCCCAGCAATGAACAAAATATCAATCCGAACAATTTTGACGCACAAGGAGAGATTGACATCTTCAATTCCTTAATCTTCTGGGACAAGAAAAATGATGATGTAGAGAAGGCACCTATTTATCTGTAAAATCTAAAAACATACAAGTATGAAAACAAAAATATATTTTTTTCTGATGATGACATGTATGACACTATTACTACCCTCGTGTCTGAAAGATGAGCCGTTAGATGACTTCAGTGGAGTAAAACCGGTTATTGAACTGCCCTATGTATCAAGCCACAGTAGCACTGCTACCAGTTCAAAGGGCGAGGATGTCACGTTCCAGTTAATGGTAAACTACACCATCATTGATTGGAGAGATCAAAATGAAGATATTGTAGTTGGTTTAGGGGTGGATGAGAGTCTGGTAGGAAATAATACGTTATTACCGGCATCAGCTTACACGCTACCGGCTACTATGACTATTGCTAAACAGACTCAGTTAACTACGACCGACTTAAAGGTCAGCGTTACCGGATTGGCAGCCGGCAAATATTCCCTGCCGGTAGTAATAAAGAGTGTGCCGGAAGGTTATATAATTAGCGGCAATTTTAATTATGCATTATTTATAGTAACAGTCCGATAAGCCTTACTTTTTCATAAAACATACTTCAACAAAAAACCGGTCCGGATATTATTTCTTGACCGGTTTTATATTTATCTGTCCGAATAAGAGTTTTTATGACAATTTAGTTGTATCTGAACATCTAAGGAATATAATTCTGTTTCTTATAAGAAATAAAATTCCTATTTTTGCAATACGTTTTACTTATAAGTAACATAATATGAAGATTCCGGAATATTATAAAAGAGAATTATATATTGGGCGTATTAAACCATTTATCAATACACAAATGATCAAGGTATTGACAGGGCAGCGCCGTGTTGGGAAAAGCTTTCTACTTTTCCAGTTAATGGATCACATACATGTATTGTATCCGTCTTCCGACCTCATCTATATAAATAAGGAACTATTTGAGTTTGATACTTTAAAGGATTACGCAGACTTGATAAACTATGTAACACAACAACGTAAAAATTTTAATGATAAATGCTTCCTGTTTATCGATGAAGTACAGGATATTGCAAGTTTTGAAAAAGCATTGAGACATTTTTTTGCCGAAGGGACTTTTGATATCTATTGTACTGGAAGTAATGCCAATATGCTATCTGGTGAATTAGCAACTTATCTAAGCGGTCGCTATATCGAATTTAAAGTGTACAGCCTGACTTACAATGAATTTTTACAATTCCACAAACTGGAAGATAGCTCTGACTCATTTACTAAGTTCTATAAGTTCGGAGGATTACCATATCTGGTCAATTTACCATTTGATGAATTATTGGTTTCCAATTACCTCAGAAGTATTTATGATACGATTATTTTAAAGGATGTGGTAAACAGGTATAATATCAGAAACGTCAGACAGCTACAAGATTTAACTGTATATCTTGCAGATACAATCGGTAATTTATTTTCTGCCAATAAAATCAGTGAATATCTCAAATCCCAGCGTGTGGAACTTCCTCCTAAAACAATACTGGAATATCTGAATTATCTCAACAATGCTTATTTTGTAAAACGACTTCGTCCTTTTGATATTCAAGGAAAACGACAGTTCCAGATAGGAGAAAAATATTATTTTGAAGATTTAGGTATACGCCATGCAATCCGTCCTTTCAAAGCGAATGACATTGCGCAAGTTTTGGAGAATATTGTCTGCCATCATCTTCTTGTCCATGGTTACAACCTATCTATAGGCAGAGACGGAGATAAAGAAATTGATTTCGTAGGAGAGAAAAACGGGGAAAAAATTTATATACAGGTGGCATATTCAGTTATGGACCCTAAAACGTATGAACGGGAATTTGGCAACCTTCTTGCTATTAAAGATAATTATCCCAAAATGGTTATAACGATGGATGAAATAGAAGGAAATTCAAATGAAGGTATAAAGCAAATTCCCATACGGAAATTTTTACTGAATTTTAATTAAAATACGATTATTATTTATAGCTATAATTTACATTTGGTTATATTTTCAGGGTAGAATGAGAGTATCAATCTGATTCTACCCTTTTTTATACTTAAACAAACCAATCCACTGTATAACTGCAACTTAAACCGGAATTCTGATTTAAAAATATATTTGTACAATAGATTTCTTTATCTTTTACCCTCTCCTTTGAATATCATAACATACTGATTTTAAGCGAATTATTCCCGACTTCGTTCTGCAAAGACTATTGCATATAAGAAAATGTAAATTGGTCAAAATAAGTGTGTCTACTATTCATTTCAATATCCAAACAAATCTATTATTTATATGATAAGAAAATTGATTTTCAGTTTGCTATCCTTTATTATATGTACAGGATTAGCAGTTGCCCAAACAACAAAAGTAACAGGGACTGTTACTTCTGCTGATGACGGGCTACCAGTTATCGGAGCTTCTATCGTTGTTAAAGGTACAACAGTAGGAACTGTAACAGATGCCAACGGCAAGTTTGCTCTGGATGTTCCGGAAGGAGGTAAAATCCTTCAAATTTCGTTTGTAGGTATGAATTCACAAGATGTTGCTGTAAAGCCAAGAGTAAATGTCGTTCTTCAGTCTGACACACAAGATTTGGAAGAAATAGTCGTTACCGCACAAGGATTAACTCGTAAACAGAAATCTTTAGGTTATGCAACCCAGCAACTGAAAGCTGATGAGTTGATACAAGCCCGCCAAACAGATTTAAATAATGCATTAGTAGGAAAAGTATCCGGAGTCCGCTTTTTAGGTTCCTCCGGTGCAACATTTGATGCTGGTAAAATTGTATTACGTGGTACTTCTTCTCTAACAAATGCTGGAGGTAATGAACCTATTTATGTTGTTGATGGAGTTATTACCAGCAACCAATCTATTAATATGGATGATGTTGCTTCTGTAAACGTATTGAAAGGTCCGGCCGCAACAGCTTTGTATGGAGCACGCGGTGGTAATGGTGCAATTATTATTACATCTAAAGGAGGAACTGGAGAACATAGTGAAATCACAGTAAGCCATACGCTTGCATGGGATAAAGCCAATATCCGCTACGATTTGCAGGATCAATATGGCGGAGGTTACTTAGGAGCCGATGCTGATATGAAAGTATTCAAATACGACTCAAGCAAACATCCTTCCTATTTGCAAAAGATGGACGGCGTTAACTACTATGACTATAACAATGATGCCAGCTGGGGACCTAAACTGGATGGACGTGAATATGCACCTTGGTATTCTTGGGACCCGACAGATCCCCGGTTCGGACAAACAGCTCAGTGGACTCCACAGATGAACCTGAACGATTTGTTTAGAACAGGCATCAGCAATACAACTAATGTTGCATTCTCCAAATCCGGAAAAGATTACTCAAGTCGTATATCATTTACTAATGTCTCTCGTAATGGCGTTACTCCAAATAGTGATGCTGCACGTCGTTTCTTATCCGCAAAAGTAAGTTTCAAACCTATTGACCGCTTAAAAGTTTCTTTGGATTATAAGTATACCTACCGTAAGAATCATAATGCTGCAGCAGAAGGATACCAGGAATTAGGTAATGCGCTTTACTCTTATGAACAATGGGGACATACAAATGTGAATCTGAAAGATTTAAAAGAGAATTATACACGTGAAGACGGTTCATTCCGTACATGGAATATTACCAGTCCAACAAATCTGACAGCTGCATTTCATGAAAATCCATTTGCTTTATTCAATGAAATAAATAATGATGAGACTTATCAATGGAATGTATTTAGTGGAGATGCTGAATTAGATATTATAGCTAACCTGAAAGCCGGTATCAGGGTGAATGGAAATATACGTAGTTACAAAAAAGAATTACGTCTACCGGAACACATCCATGGAGAAGTTTCGGAATATACTCAGGATCAAAGTCAATTATCAGATATCCAAACCCAGGGCCGTTTAACATGGGGTAATCGTTTTGTTGAAGATAAACTATCAGTAGATGCAGCTTTATTTTTTGAAGATCGCGTATATAATCTGGACGAATTAGGCGCTTTTACACGTAATGGTCTGTTTATGGATGGATTTTTCAATACTGCAGCTTCTGTCGGTTTGCCGGGTGGTAGCAGCAAAAAAACAAAACAACACGACCAAAGTGTTTATGGTACTGCTACTGTAGGCTGGGACAATACTTATTATTTTGACTTCTCTTTGCGTAATGACTGGACCTCTACATTACATCCGGACAAAAACAGTTTCCTGTATGGTGGTGTTTCTGTAGCTGCAATCGCCAGCAATTGGATTAAAAATGCAGAGTGGTTATCATTCTGGAAACTGAGAGCATCTATGGCACAGGTTGGTTCTACAATGGATCCTTACAATGTCTACCCGACTTATGTATTAAAAGACAGTGATGGGAACTTGGTAAAATACGGACAAATATCAAACCTTTGGAGTCCTACCAATTTAAAAGATCCATATATCAAACCGACAATTTCCACTTCTTACGAAATAGGTACCGAATTCCGTCTGTTTAAAGATCGTTTATGGGGAGATTTCAACTTCTATAACCGTGACTCAAAAGACCAGATTATTAATGTAAATACAACTCCAGCCAGTGGCTACAGAAGTCGTAAAATGAATGCAGGTTTAATTAGAAACCGGGGTATTGAATTGTCTTTGGGAGGCCAGATTATCCAGACAAAAGACTGGACATGGGAACTAAATGCCAATATATCCCACAACCGCAACACATTGGAAGAATTAATCGAAGGACAGGATACTTACCAGATTTATTGGAGAAGTTGGTCTACACGCGTTTATTCATATGCTGAAGTTGGAAAACCTATCGGCGTAATTCGTGGTTCAACTTGGAAAAAAGATCCTGAAGGACGCATTATTTTACAAGAAAGAAGTGATCCGAATCATAAAAATGGACCATATGCTCCTTTATTGGAAACAACAGCCCAGGAAGAATTAGGTAATATTCAACCGGATTTGACTGGTGGTTTTTCCACTTCATTACGTTTCAAAGATTTCCATTTAGGCATGTCTTTCGACTTCCAGGTTGGAGGAGCAATTGCTTCCGCAACAAATATGTTCGGTGAAAGTTCTGGTTTGCTAAAATCAACAACTGGTGTAAATGATAAAGGAAATCCTATTCGTTCAAGCGTAGCAGATGGTGGTGGTGTACGCGTAGATGGAGTTGTCGAAAACAAAGATGGTTCTTACACTCCGGTTACAGCTTATGTGGATGCGAACTATTACTACCAGAGTCGTAAAGGTACAATTTGGGAAGATTATGTATACAAAGCAAGCTACTTAAAAATGCGTGAATTATCCGTAGGTTACGATGTTCCACGTGCTTTCTTACAGAGAATCAATTGTGGTGTTAAACAAGCCAGCGTATCATTCGTTGCTCAGAACCCTTGGCTAATTTACTCTGCAGTACCAAATATCGATCCATCAGAAATGGGTGCAGCTAGTTACAATTATGTGGAAGGTGGCCAAGCAGCCTCTGTTCGCACATTTGGTTTTACTGTAAATCTTACCTTCTAATTTTAAAGACAAGGATTAAGTTATGAAAAAAATAAAATTATTTGCATTAGCATTAATCGGACTATTATCTTTTAATAGTTGCGGGGATTTCGGAGATGACAACATTGACCCGAATAACCCTTCACAGGCAGATACACGCTATCTGTTCACATATGCCTGTAAGAGAGTTTATACATTTTCTTATGTTGCCAATTACAATCCATGGACACAGTTGTTTCCACAATACCTGTCTGAACGTCAAAATATCCAATACTCCGATTTTGGTATAACAGACTTTAATACAGGCCCCTACTACTATGATAATATCAGGAATCTGGAAACTATTATCAAAATGAATACGGATGAAGCGACAAAAAATGCTTCTAACGTTATTTATTTAGGAAGTACTAACAACCAGTTGGCCAGTAGCCGTACATTACGCGCATTTTACTACATGCACCTGACTGATATTATGGGTATGCTTCCTTATACAGAAGCATTGAAAGGAGACGATGCCAATTTTACTCCCAAATATGATACTCAGGAATTTATTTATCAAGACTTGGATAAAGAACTTACCGAGGCTTACAGCCAGTTCGAAGAATCCGGGTCATTAAATGAAACAAATGATATCTTATATCAGGGCAATGTCAGTAATTGGAAAAAGCTCAATGCTTCTTTACGCATGATGATGGCTATTAAACTATCCGATGTCGCTCCTGAAACAGGGAAAGCTCGTTTTGCCAAAGCTTATGCAGATGGTGGAATGACTCAGAACAGTGAACTTCTTGAATATAAATTCCTGGAAGAAACAGACAACGAAAATCCATTATATACAAATATCGTTTCAGGCGGACGTAAAGACTTTGCCCCTTCTAAAACTATCCTGGATCAACTTATAGAATATAAAGATCCACGTTTAGCTGAATATGCAGAACCGAATTCCAGAGGTGAATACAAAGGTGTTCCTTTCGGGATCACTCAATCTGAAATTGCAAAATATGAGGATATGGCATTCTTTAACAAAAGATATTATAAGCAAAATGCTCCTATTGTTGTAATTTCTCCGTCTCATATTTTACTTATTGAAGCAGAAGCTGCTGTCCGCGGTTGGATCAATGAAAATCCAGAAGACTTATACAAAGCTGGTATAAAAGCTTCTTTCGATCAATATGGCATAAGTTCTGCTGAATTCGATAAATATATGGCACAAGATGTAATCAAACTGACCGGTTCTCCTACTGAAAAAATTGAAAAGATCGCTATGCAACGCTGGCTGGCAAACTTTATGCAAAATGGAGTTGAAGCATGGTCTGATTGGCGCCGCTTAAATGTTCCGAACATTAAACCGGGACCTTCTGCCACAATTTCACATATTCCGTATCGCCGTGTATATTACCCGGATGATTACAATACGAATAAAGCGAATTATGACACAGCTATTGCAACACAAGGTGCCGACAATCTGGATACACGTGTATGGTGGGATGTTGCAGATAATAACTAAAAAACAAATTATTACAAATATATAATCCAAAACCTTACTTTATCTGACGAATAAAAAAGATAAAGTACACACTTTTAAAAACCGGAGTTGATAGTGATATTAGCTCCGGTTATTTTTATTTATGGTGCCAACCGCTGTTTCTTCCAATTTCCATCCTGCTCTAAAGTATAAAGGATACGGTCGTGCAAACGGCTTTCCCGCCCTTGCCAGAACTCGATGCGCACAGGCGTTACAGCATATCCTCCCCAATTGGCAGGCCGCTCCACTTCCTTAGGAAATGTACGCATCGATTCACGAATAAAATGTTTCACGATTTCAGCTCTACTCCTTATCGGCTGGCTTTGCGGAGAAATACGGGCTCCAATACGGCTTTTATAAGGACGAGTCTTAAAATAAGCATCTGAGATTTCAGGAGGTAACTTTTCAACCGCCCCTTCGATATGTACCTGGCGTTCTAATTCGTGCCACACAAAACTCAAAGCGACAAAAGGAGTAGCTGCGATATGCTTTCCTTTCCGGCTGTTATAATTTGTATAAAAAATAAATTTGCCTTCTTTTAATTCCTTCAATAAAACTGTACGGGCAGAAGGTCTTCCTTCAGGTGATACTGTTGCAACCAGCATCGCCGTAGGTTCATTGGCTTTCGCATTTATAGCTTCCTCAAGCCAATGTTCAAATAAATCAAAGGGATCGGAAGGGGTGTCTTTCTCATTTAACCCACCTTTAGTATATTCTCTGCGGATATTGCCGATATTGATATTCATATTACCTTTTATTAATCCAACACCGGAAAATATAGAAATGTTTATGAATTATAAGGTTCTCTATATGCTGCTCAAAAAAAACAAAAGTGTGCACTTTCCAACCACAATTTCTTTGAGATAAAGAATGTTTGACTAATTTTGCAACTCAATATATAGTAAGATTGACAAGGATTTGATAATTAAATATCAAAGAATATTGCAAGTCAATAGAAATCTAATATTCCTATAATATGAGTTTAAAAATTATTGTATTAGCGAAACAGGTTCCGGACACACGCAACGTGGGAAAGGATGCAATGAAAGAAGACGGGACTATCAATCGTGCTGCTCTTCCTGCAATCTTTAACCCGGAAGACCTGAATGCATTGGAACAGGCTTTGCGCCTGAAAGATGCTTACCCCGGAACTACAGTTACGCTGTTGACCATGGGGCCGGGACGTGCTGCCGAAATTATCCGCGAAGGTTTATACCGTGGAGCGGACGGCGGTTATTTATTAACAGACCGTGCCTTTGCCGGTGCCGATACCCTGGCTACCTCTTATGCGCTTGCCACGGCAATTAAGAAAATCAAAGATTACGACATCATTATCGGCGGTCGTCAGGCTATTGACGGGGATACAGCACAGGTAGGCCCTCAGGTTGCCGAAAAGTTAGGATTAACACAGATTACCTACGCGGAAGAAATCCTGAATGTTGACGAAAGTGCTAAACGTATCACAGTAAAACGCCATATTGACGGAGGAGTGGAAACTGTAGAAGGCCCGCTACCTATCGTTATTACGGTAAACGGATCCGCTGCTCCCTGCCGTCCGCGCAATGCCAAATTGGTGATGAAATACAAACGGGCTTTAGGTGCACAGGAAAAGAATCCTTCTGCAGCTTGTCACCCGGAAGGTCTGACTGCACTCCCATACCCGGAACTATATGAAACCCGCCCTTACCTGAATATTCAGGAATGGAGCGTTGCTGATGTTAACGGAGATACTGCACAATGCGGTTTATCCGGTTCTCCTACAAAAGTAAAAGCCATCCAGAATATCGTATTTCAGGCAAAAGAAAGCAAAACGCTGAATGGTTCCGACAAGGAAATTGAAGATTTGATTGTTGAACTGTTAGCTAACCACACTATCGGATAAAATTATGAATAATGTATTTGTATATTGTGAGCTTGAAGGCACAACTGTTGCTGACGTAAGCCTTGAACTCCTTACCAAAGGACGTAAGTTAGCAAACCAGTTAAACTGCCAGCTTGAAGCTATTGTTGCAGGCTCCGGTCTGGAAGGCATCGAAAAGCAAGTTTTGCCTTACGGAGTAGATAAACTGCATGTATTTGATGCTCCGGGATTATTCCCTTATACATCTCTGCCCCACTCTTCTGTTTTGATTAATTTATTCAAAGAAGAAAAGCCTCAGATTTGCCTGATGGGAGCAACAGTAATAGGCCGTGACTTGGGCCCGCGTGTCTCTTCCGCATTAACCAGCGGTCTGACAGCCGACTGTACATCACTTGAAATCGGTTCTCATGAAGACAAAAGAGCCGGAGTAACCTATGAAAACCTTTTATATCAGATCCGTCCTGCTTTTGGCGGTAATATCGTAGCTACCATTATTAACCCGGAACACCGCCCTCAAATGGCAACTGTTCGCGAAGGGGTAATGAAAAAAGAAATAGTAGATGCAAACTATAAAGGTGAAGTTGTTAAACATGATGTTGCCAAATATGTTAGCGAAGCAGACTATATCGTTAAAGTAATCGACCGCCATGTTGAAAAAGCTAAACATAACCTGAAAGGTGCTGCTATTGTAGTAGCAGGAGGTTATGGTGTAGGTTCGAGAGAAAATTTCAACATGCTGTTCGAATTGGCAAAAGAACTTCATGCTGAAGTTGGCGCCAGCCGTGCTGCTGTAGATGCAGGTTACTGCGATCATGACCGTCAGATTGGTCAGACAGGTTTAACTGTCCGCCCTAAACTGTATATCGCATGTGGTATTTCCGGACAAATTCAGCATATCGCAGGTATGCAGGATGCCGGTATCATCATCTCTATCAATAACGACGAGAATGCTCCTATCAACACGATTGCCGATTATGTGATTAACGGTAGTGTGGAAGAAGTTATTCCTAAGATGATTAAGTATTATAAACAGAACAGCAAGTAAAGAGATGGCAAATTATTATACAGACATTCCGGAACTCAAGTATCACTTGAATAATCCGATGATGGAACGTATTTGCGAACTGAAAGAACGCAATTACAGCGATAAAGATAAGTTTGACTATGCACCGCAAGATTATGCCGATGCAATGGATTCGTTTGACAAAGTACTCGAAATCACCGGTGAAATCACCGGAGAGATTATTGCACCCAATGCAGAAGGCGTTGACGAAGAAGGTCCTCATTGTGCCAATGGCCGTGTAGAATACGCTTCCGGTACGAAACAAAATCTGGATGCCATGGTCAAAGCCGGTCTGAACGGTATGACTATGCCGCGCCGCTTCGGTGGTTTGAACTTCCCGATCACTCCGTACACGATGTGTGCAGAAATCGTTGCTGCTGCCGATGCCGGATTTGGCAACATATGGTCACTACAGGATTGTATCGAAACATTATATGAATTTGGTAATGAAGATCAGCATAGCCGTTTTATCCCGCGTATCTGCGCCGGAGAAACAATGTCTATGGACCTTACCGAACCGGATGCCGGTTCCGACCTGCAATCTGTAATGTTGAAAGCAACTTTCGACGAAAAAGAAAACTGTTGGCGTTTGAATGGTGTGAAGCGTTTCATTACCAATGGTGATGCAGATCTTCATCTTGTACTGGCCCGTTCTGAGGAAGGGACAAAAGACGGACGCGGTTTGTCTATGTTCGTATACGACAAACGTGAAGGGGGTGTAAATGTACGCCGTATCGAAAACAAGCTGGGTATCCATGGTTCTCCTACTTGCGAATTAGTTTACAAGAATGCAAAAGCTGAACTTTGCGGAGACCGTAAATTAGGTTTGATTAAATATGTAATGGCATTGATGAACGGTGCCCGTTTAGGTATCGCTGCTCAATCCGTAGGTTTGAGTCAAGCTGCTTACAACGAAGGTTTGGCTTATGCAAAAGACCGCAAACAGTTTGGTAAAGCTATTATTGATTTCCCGGCTGTTTATGATATGCTTTCTATAATGAAAGCTAAATTGGATGCCGGTCGCGCCTTATTATACCAGACATCTCGTTATGTTGATATCTATAAGGCATTGGACGATATCAGCCGCGAACGCAAACTGACTCCTGAAGAACGTCAGGAACAGAAAAAATTCGCTAAATTGGCTGACAGCTTCACTCCGCTTGCTAAAGGTATGAACTCCGAATATGCCAACCAGAATGCTTATGACTGTATTCAGATCCATGGCGGTTCCGGTTTCATGTTGGAATATGCTTGCCAGCGTATTTATCGCGATGCGCGTATTACCTCTATCTATGAAGGTACTACTCAGTTGCAGACGGTTGCAGCCATCCGTTATGTAACCAATGGTTCTTATCTGGCTACTCTCCGTGAATTTGAAACTATCCCATGCTCTCCGGAAATGGAAGGTCTGATGGGACGTTTGAAAGAAATGACTAACAAGTTTGAAGCTTGTACAAATGCAGTTAAAGAAACACAGAACCAGGAATTACTTGATTTTGTAGCCCGTCGTCTGATGGAAATGGCTGCTGATTGTATCATGGCTCACCTGTTAATCCAAGATGCAACCAAAGCACCGGAAATGTTCGCCAAATCAGCAAACGTTTATCTGAATTATACGGAAGCAGAAGTGGAAAAACACTGCAACTTCATCAATAAATTCAATGCTGACGAATTAGCTAATTACAGACAGTAACCAGCTTCTATCCCATAAAAAACCGGGCCTCCACAAGGATTCCCGGTTTTTTTATATACATTTGCCATTATCACAATTTAAACAAAACCAAACTATGAATTACAATCCACAAATCCACCATCGCCACAGCATCCGTTTGAAAGGATACGATTATTCCCAAGAAGGATTATATTTTGTAACAATATGCACCCACGCCCGCCAACATTTATTCGGCGAGATCAAAAACGTTCCCCACGTAGGGGTGGGGTCCGCCCACCCCATATTAATCCCCCAAATGATATTAAACAATCACGGTAAAATAATTGAACAATGTTATTTGGGTTTGGAATACAAATTTCCAAACATCGAATGTTTTGAATATATTGTCATGCCCAATCATTTTCATGCGATTATTAAAATTAATGGCGATGCGGAAATGGCGAACAGGGAAAAGGCGGGCGAACCCCGCCCCTACGAGGTGACGTTGGGGCGGATTATTGCGTTTTTTAAATATCAATCAACGAAATTGGTTGATTTGCACAATCAAAAATTATGGCAACGGAATTATTATGAACATATTATACGGAATGAGACGGCTTATTGGAATATATCTAATTATATTTTAAACAATCCTGAGCAATGGGCACACGATAGGTTACGATAATGAAATTGCCGATTGTTTTTGATGCCATAAAGCCCATTGCATGATACCACGTAACAGTAAATAAAGGATGAATGCCAGCCATAATGCATGGTTGCCCATTATACCATAAAAAAGATAATAGACGGAAAAGAATATTCCGGAAGCTACTAACATGGAATACAACATTAGGCGGGTGGCAGTAGCACCTATCAGTATGCCATCCCACAGAAATGCAGCAAAACCTGCAAGAGGGATTGCTAATACCCAATAAAAATAATGGGATGCTTCTCCTATTACTGTCAAATCATTTGTTAATAAACTAAGAAAACTCTTTCCGCCGGCACCATAAAGCAAAGTAAACAAAAGCGATAGCCCTATTCCCCAGCCAAATAATAAATGTATCATACGCTTAAGGGCAGCATAGTTGCGTGCACCGATATACCGTCCGGTAAGCGCTTCGCCCGCATAGGCAAAGCCATCCATTATATAAGAAAATAAGGTAAACAATTGCATCAACAATGTATTCACTGCAAGCACAACATCGCCTTGCCGGGCTCCGGTCGAAGTAAAAAAGGTTGTTACGGCAACAAGGCAAAGCGTTCGAAAAAAGATATCACTATTCACTCCAAAGAAACGGCGCATAGCGCCATGTTCCATTATCTCTTTCCAACGCATTCGAATCTTTAACCGTCCATAATAAAGGAACCAGAGTAATAAAGCCATCAGAAAACCACTATATTGTGCAATTAATGTTCCTAAGGCAACCCCTTCGACCTTCATTCCGAAGAAAAACACAAAACATAGGCTTGCCACAATATTGACAATATTTTGTGTAATAGCAATAAACATAGGGAAACGGGAATTCTGCATTCCTATATACCAGCCTGAAAAGCCATATAAGCCTAAAACAGCCGGTGCTCCCCAAACACAAATATGAAAATATAAAGTAGCCAATTGCTCCACCTCCGGTGTCGTATCCAAAAGCTCAAATGCTATTTTCCGGACCGGATACTGTAATAGCAAGAGAAATAATGCAATAAACATCCCCACTCCCACAGCCCGATACAAAATACGCGCAACCTCTTTCAAATCCCTCTGCCCAAAAGCCTGTGAAGTCATGCCGCTCGTTCCCATACGGAGAAAGCCGAACAACCAATAAATGATATTGAATAACATCCCTCCTACCGCAATTGCTCCGATATAAGACGCTGAGCCTAAATGTCCTACAATTGCGACATCCACCAACCCCAATAAGGGTACCGTTATATTAGAAACGATGGAAGGAAATGCCAGTTGAAGTATCTTTTTGTTCATGAAACCATATCTGAATAGGAATTCAAAGATAGCTATAAAAAATAATACATCAACCGCCTATCCCTTACATTCCGGTTCCAAAACGGGAGGTATCAACCGCTTTCACTTTTTTCTCTTTATAACCACCAAAACTATAACGTAACGTTAACGTTACATTCCGGGAATCCTGAAATAGCTTCATCCGGCTCTTTTGCCCCTGTTCGTCAATACATGTAACCGGAGAACGCCCGAGAAAAAGGTCTTCCCCTCTCAAAGTCAACCGCATTTTATTCTTTGCAAAAGTCCAGACCAGCCCCATAGAGACATTCGATATACGCTCAATATCATATAATCCCTGAATAACAGGCGAGATACAATAACCACTCAGTTCCAAAGATACATTCTTGTCTTTTGTCAGGAAAAATGTATTGGTCAGAGCGGCTCTTCCAAACAATTTCGTACGATTAAATGAAATATCATACAAAACACCTCTCTGATGCAATACCGCTCCCGATAAAGTTAATTTTGAACTCATAAAATTTCCGGCTTTAAACGGTATCACAGCCATCAGCAGGAATGTATTATAAACATCCAGGTTAATTGTACGGAAAACAGATTGCATCCGGTCATGATATTGATACGTCTGCTGCAATATCTTATCCGGTTGTATCGAAGCAACCGCACCAAAGACATACTTCCCTTTCAAAATATAATTCACCACTCCTGTATACGTATATTGCGGCTTTAAATCCGTATTGCCGACAATAGACGTATATACATTCATATAGTGGACATTCGGAGTTGTCATCCAATAAGAAGGATACGATTTATCGCTTGAAAAAGAAATCATCCATACACCGGAAGGGGTACTCCGATAAGTAAAAGTCAACTGAGGAAACGGACTAATCCGGTTCCATAGCGTCCTTTTCTCCCCAGCCGAATCAACAGTAGCCCGATAGTATTGTAAAGAGACGGAAGCATCCAAAGATATTTTTTTCCCAAACTTCTTCGTAAAACCGATGAAGCCATTCGCCGCATAATCCTTTTGTTGTAAACTGAAAGAAACATCATCTTCCCCTTCTCCGTTTTTAAATACCTGTCCGGATTCATTCCAAGTATCCGAATAGGGACCTTCAATCCCATAATTCAAAACCCACCCCTGAGGTAGCTTATGACTTTTATTAAGATACAAATTTCCCCGGTTCACACGCTGCCGGAATAAGGTATAAATGGATTGTTCGCCACCTTTATCCAATTTATTCACAAGCACCTGAATATCTTTATCCCGGCTGAAAGTATAATCCACTCCTATATTCAAACCTGAATGCCCCACATAATCCGCACGTGCACTATGCATCAATGAATGAGAATATAACTCACTCTCTGTCTCTATCCGGTTCAATCCCATAAACTCCGTAACAGCTCCACGCCGGGAAATTTGGTTCGGATCATAAAAGCTGCCGGTATAAGAAAAAGATAATTTATCCCGGTTTTTCAAATCGATATCCAAAGAAGTCCTCACCTTATGAGACAGACTATGCGTTTTATACCAATTGTCCTGCCTTATATCATACAACTCGCCATTTACTGTGGGCTGAGCTAACATTTCCTCTTCATTCCTCCCCTGATTATAACCAATAGAATAAGAAGCATCTACCGAGTATCTTTTTCCTATATAAAACAGATTTGCCCTACCGGATGGAGAAAAATAATAGCCTTGTTTTCCTACGAAAGTAACCTCTCCTTTCAGCACATCTTTCAAGTTCCGGTCATTTTCTATCAATATATTAATCGCAGCCCCCCGTACCCCATACTGAGGAGGAGTACTATACAAAACATCCACATGGCGAACTTTGGAGGCCGATGTCGACTTAAGTAAATCGATTATCTGTTCAGTACTCATTGAACTTTTCCGCCCGTTTATCAGAATATCCGTAACTGGCGTTCCGATAATAGAAACATTATCCCCCTCTTTCTGTACACCTGGTAATTCTCCTAATATATCAAAGGCATTATCCACCGGCTTACTCTTTATCAGACTCGGCACGTCAAACTGTAATTTGCCTTCTGATATTTTCACCAAAGGATGTTCAGCTTTAATAAAAACTTCGGGCAAATCCACTTCGATACTATCGTTCATGACAATGCGCCCTGAACCTTTCGTTTCTTGTGCATACAACTCATTAGAAACACCAAAGAGGATTATCAACAAAGAGTAGATATATTTCATGGCATTTTTCTTTTTTGTCAAAATTGAGATGTTCTGCCGGAACTTCCAAACTTTCCTCTTATTTGATAAGAGTATATAACACCTGTCCATTGAATGTTATTTAGTCTTACTAAATAAACCGGCATAATCAAACTTTCCTTAAATTTGTTTATATGAAATCGTCCTTCAAATACATTGTTCTATTGGTCATCATTTCCCTGTCCGGAATATTTGTCTATCAATTATTCTGGATAACCGATTTATATCATGTTTACCAAAAACGGAATAAAGAAACTATCATGCAGGCGATCAAAGATGCCGATCATATAGAGCTATTCGATCGTGCCGACCGGATTAGTAAAATTCTGAAAAAACAGCGGGAAACAAGCAGTATTGTTGATTCTGAAGGGAACTTTGGTATTTCGACTAAGTTTCCAGGTAAAGACTCAGTACAATCCGATACCTATAAAATCCTTCCTTTAGACACGAACCTATACAAAAATATCAGTGAAGAAAACCAGTGGATGCTGAAAAGTACCGCGGTAAAAGTCGGAGAAGCATACAGCTCCCTCGGTCTTTTAGGATTACAAATGCAACAGTCCCTTCATGAAATCATCGACAACAAAATTGCCCCGATTGGCATTGCCCGTTTTGACAGTATCCTAACCTCTCATTTGCATAATAATGGTCTGGATATCCGGCATTTTACTAAAATAATCGATTTAAAAGACAGTTCTATTATTGCCTCTTCCATTCCTGAAAATACCGATTTATCAAACTATGAACTCTACCAGTGGAAATACACGACATATAAGCCCAAAGCCTATTACATCTATGCAGAATCCACCCAATGGAGTACCATCCGGATGATGACCGGTATCTTATTATCTTCATTCCTTATCCTCCTGATTCTGGTCATTTCGTTTACTTATATGATTCGTTTCCTTCTTCACCAGAAAACAGTCGAACAGCTAAAAGATGATTTTACCCATAATGTCACCCATGAATTAAAAACTCCGATAGCCATTACCTATGCGGCAATCGAAGCCATGATTCATTATAACATTATTGAAAACAAAGAAAAGACTAACAAATACCTTCACATCTGCCACGAAGAACTTCAGCGACTCAGCAGTATGGTAGAGCAAATACTTTCTTTAAGCCTGGAACACAAAAAAGATTTCAAACTCAAATTCGAGCCAACTCAATTAAAGGAACTGATTGACAAAATCATAGAACAACAAACAATCAAGTCGTCCAAGCCATTCCAAACTGAGTTAGAAATCAAACCGGACACAATCTGTTTGGATGCAGACCGGACACATTTATATAATGTTATCAGTAACATTATAGACAATGCAATCAAATATTCCGGAGATAATCCGGTCATCCGAATAAGTGCCACAGGTACAGAAGGCCATATTCAAATCAGGATAACAGACAATGGCATAGGTATCAACAAAGAAAACCTGCCACACATTTTTGATAAATTTTACCGCATACCCAACGAAAAAGGCCATCCGGTAAAAGGATATGGAATCGGATTATTTTATGTCAGGACAATGGTTCAAAAGCATAACGGAACAATCGAAGTAGAGAGCATTCCCGGAAAAGGCAGTAGTTTCACTATCATATTACCACAAAAACATGAAAAATACAAAACAGATTCTAATTGTTGAAGATGAAGTTACCCTGGCTATGATTATCCAGGATGCGCTCGAAGCCGAGGGGTATGAAGCGGTGATTGCAAACAACGGTTTACAAGGAATCGATTCTTATTATAAATATCACCCCGACTTAATTATTGCGGATATTATGATGCCGGGAATAGATGGTTTTGAAATGATAAGCCGGATCCGGAAAGAAGATAAAGAAACTCCGGTTCTGTTTCTCAGTGCCCGTTCCTCTACCGATGATATTGTTTCCGGGTTCGAATCAGGAGCAAACGATTATGTACGCAAGCCTTTCAGCCTACGGGAATTAATTGTTCGCACGAAAGCTCTTCTCAGCAAAAGTAAAGCAGAAGAAGAGAAGGCCGGATTCTATGAAATAGGGCTTTATACTTTCTATCCTAAAACTCAAACCTTATTAATAGCCGGAGAAAGCAATACACTCTCTTTCAAAGAATCAGAAATATTAAAGCGTTTATGCGAAAACGAAACCCAACCTATTTACAGTAAAGATATTCTTCTCAATTTATGGGGAGACGATAGCTTTTACAATGCACGCAGCCTGCATGTATTTATTACCAAACTACGCCATAAACTGGAAAAAGACCCCCGCATCAAGATACTGAACGTACGAGGTATCGGCTATAAATTAATTTGCGAGCAACTCTGATATAAACCAACAGCATTCTACAAATCAGATTGGTTTATTTCCGGAAACTGTTTCTCAACGCCATTATTGAAGGAATAAAGAAAGAGACAACTCCTATTATCCCGACCAAAACTCCACCGATTATAAAGGTATGCCCAATACCTATCGTATCGGCAAGGAATCCGGTACTCATCAGACCTATCATAGAAGGAAGCATACTTACACTCATATAAAAAGAAAATACCCGTCCCATTACAGCCGGATTAATACGGGTTTGGACTACGGTTGTAAATGATGCCATATAAAGGGAACCCGAAATACCACCTATAGCTGTCAATATGACAAACAACGGATACCCTGAAACCGGCAAGACTCCCGAAAACAGAAATGTGGAACCCAATAAAATATACATCCAGTTAATCAATGATATTTCATTGATCCGGAATTTTTTCATTCCCAGAAAAGCTCCGCCCAACAAAGCCCCTGTTCCCCAGGCTGCCTCTACCAGACTAATCTGATATGCATTTCCCGAATAATGATTAAGAGTCATCAACGGATACAACACACTCACCGGCATAATAAAGAATGTACCTATAATGGACAAGATGAACAGCCAGGACAGCCCGTTTTGATTGCGTACTTCCGTAAACGCTTCTTTTGCCTCCTTCAGCAACCGGACTTTTTGCGTTCGTTCTTCGTTTTCCGGGTCAGGAATCGTCACGAACAAAAGCGAAGTACAAGCCAATGCCGCTCCTATCACATCCAGTAAAAGGATATTCGTCATCTTCATAAACGAGATAAAAAGAGCAGCTAAAGCCGGTCCGGCAATATTACATGCCGACTGGATTATCTGGTTTATCCCGGCAATACGAATCAATTCCGACTTTGGAGCCAGTAAAGGAACGGAAGCCTGCATCGCCGGCATATGAAACGCAGAACCCACCGAACGCATTGCCAGCAAAATATACACATGTCCTATCCGGGCTATATCCAGATAAAACAAGACAGCCAGAATCATTGTACAAAAAGCAATAAAACTATCAGCCAAAATCATCACCCGCTTCCTTTTCCATCGGTCGATAAAAATACCGGTAAACAATCCCAATATCGACTGGGGAAGCATAGCTGCTATCGTTGCAAAAGCCAGTACCTCAGCAGATTTCGTTTCAAAGCTAAGCCACAAAACAATTGCAAAATTGACAATCGAGCTGGTTAGTATGGAAAAAAACTGCCCGGTCCATATAATAGCGAATACTCTTTTCCAGTTATTCATAAAATAATTGATAATTGACAAGTAACAAAAGAACCCACGTTTATTTTTTTAGTCAGCTAAAAACACTGTCAACTGTCACTTGTCAACTGTCAACTAAAAAAACGAAGGCTGCGAGATTCACATCCGACAGCCTCCTACACTAACCCTTAACTTTAACCAATGAAAAACAATAATCAAATTTATTAGTTTTTTAGCGAAGCGATTGCGGCTTCGTAATTTGGCTCGTTTGTTATTTCGGAAACAAGTTCTTCATAAACAACCTTACCAGTTTCGTCAACTACTATCACGCCACGGGCTAATAAACCTTTAAGCGGACCGTCGACCATAAGCATCCCGTACTTATTTTCGAAGCAAGAACAACGGAATGCAGAAAGTGGAACCACTTTATCTATACCTTCCGTAGTACAGAAACGTCCTTGCGCAAATGGTAAATCTTTTGATACTGCTAAAACTACTGTATTGGGTAGAGAAGCAGCTTCTTTATTAAAACGTCTTACCGAGGCGGCACAAACTGCTGTATCCAAACTCGGAAATACATTAATTACAACATTCTTTCCTTTCAGATCTTTCAGGGATAATTCTGATAAATCATTTTTTACACCCTTAAAATCCGGAGCCTCTGCTCCTACTGCTGGTAAAGTACCATTGGTATTTACCTCATTACCTTTAAATGTAATTTTTGCCATTTTTTGTAGTATTTTATGTTCCTTACTCTCAAAGCGGCATACAAATATAAGCTGCTTTGCGCAATGTAAACCAATGTATATGCAAGAAAGTTTCCCTTTTTAATGTTTTTTAATTACTTAACACAAAAACTCTTTTCCTATCTTTGGCGAAAAATAAGAAAAACATGGACTGGCTTATTGTATGTATACTCGTTATTATCATTATTTTACAACTTATTTTACGACCCAAACAAGACAAGTCGGACACGACAGATGAACTGAAGCGCCTTTTTGACGAAATGCAACGTTCTTTCGACCGTATAGAAAAAAATTTCCGTGAAGATTTCCGACTTAACCGTGAAGAAAGCCGTATCGTTGCCCGGGATAACCGCGAAGAGCTAACACGTTCCATGAACGAATTTCGTGAAGCTTTCGATCGTGGTATCGTATCATTCAACAATCTACAGCGGGAAAAGTTCGCAAATCTGGACGAACAACAGCGTTTTTTAGTGGCAAATACAGAGAAAAGGTTGGAAGAAATCCGTATTACCGTAGATGAAAAGCTGCAAAAAACGCTGAACGACCGAATCGGGCAATCCTTCCGCCTGGTTACCGAACAGTTGGAAAGCGTACAAAAAGGATTAGGAGAAATGCAAACCTTGGCACAAGACGTAGGTGGATTAAAACGGGTACTCAGTAACGTAAAAACAAGGGGAAATATCGGAGAAATCCAACTAAGCATGTTATTGGAACAAATCCTTGCCCCCGAGCAATATGACGCCAATGTACATACAAAGAAAGGCTCAGACGCCGTTGTTGAGTTTGCAGTCAAGTTACCCGGACGGGACGACATGCACGAATTTGTCTACCTGCCCATCGACGCTAAATTTCCCAAAGATGTCTACGAACAATTATTAGACGCATACGACCAGACTGATGCTTCTGCTATAGAAGCTGCCGGCAAATTACTGGAAACTACCATAAAGAAAATGGCAAAAGACATTTCCGACAAATATCTTGCCCCTCCGGCAACCACCGATTTTGGTATCATGTTCCTGCCCTTCGAAGGAATTTATGCCGAAGTAGTACGCCGTTCTTCCCTTTTGGAAGATTTACAGCGTAATTATAAAGTAGTTGTTACCGGTCCTACGACATTAGCAGCCATCCTCAACAGCTTGCAAATGGGATTCCGTACACTTGCCATCCAAAAACATTCCGGAGAAGTCTGGACAATCCTTGGTGCAGTCAAAAAAGAATTTGAAAAAGTCGGCGGAATGCTGGAAAAAGCCCAGAAAAACCTGCAAACAGCCAGCGGGCAAATAGAAGAAGTATTAGGAACCCGCACCCGTGCTATCCAACGTAAACTAAAAGATGTGGATACATTAAGCGACCGCGAAGCACGTGCAATCATTCCGGAAATCGGAGCTTTCACCAACGATGAGGAAATAACAGAAGAAGAAAATAATAAATCATGAAGAAAAGACAAATCCCCCATACCTACGTTATTATATTTTATATCATACTTTTTTGTGCTGCTTTAACCTGGTTTATACCGGGAGGGCAATACACTGAAATAATTAATGCTGAAGGACAAAAAACAGTAGTCTACCAGGCTGTCGAACATGTACCCCAAACCTGGCAGGTATTCGCTGCTTTCTATAAAGGCTTCGTTGATAAAGCGGATATTATTGTCTTTATCCTGATAATCGGGGGAGCTTTCTGGATTGTAAATGATAGTAAAGCCTTCGACATCGGCACAATCAGCTTCCTGCGCCGCGCCCGGAGAATGGAAAACAACCGCTTTCTCCGGAAAATCGGAGTGGAAAACTTCCTCCTGATTTCCATCATGCTTCTATTCAGTATTTTCGGAGCTGTATTCGGAATGAGTGAGGAAACCATTGCCTTCTGTATGGTATTGGTTCCTATGGCCATATCAATGGGATACGACTCTATAACAGGTGTCTGCATGGTATTCGTCGCGGCAGGATTAGGATTTGCCGGAGCGATACTCAATCCTTTTACCATAGGAATAGCCCAGGGATTAGCCGGAATCCCTCTCTTTTCCGGTATTGAATACCGCATATTCTGTTGGCTGGTCATTAATGTGGTAGGCTTTACCTATATACTACGATATGCAGCCAGAGTAAAGAAAACCCCCCGCCTTTCCCTGGTATATGAAGAAGACCAGTACTGGAGGGATTTGCATGGCAACAACTCGTTTGAAATAGAATACCATACTCCTAAAACAGCCTGGGGCTGTTTTGGAGCACTCACTATCATACAAATTATATTTTCTATATGCTACCCGGTCACCAGTTTAAAAATAGGGAACAGTATAATAGAAGGATTACCATTATTACCCCTGTTGACTGTTGCATTTGTTATAACATCTGTTGCCGCTCTCCGGAAAACAGTACATCTGTATATATTAAACCTGTTGTTCTTCACTATTTTTTATCTGATTACCGGAGTAATGGGATATGGCTGGTATATCATGGAAATTGCCACTTTATTCTTTGCCCTCGGACTGGCGGCTGGAATTTCCAACAACCGAACCCCTAACGAACTTGTTAAGTTATTTATGGAGGGGTGTAAAGATATTATGAGTGCCGCTCTGGTGGTAGGTTTAGCCGGAGGAATTATAGTGATTTTAAAAGACGGGCTTGTAATAGACACAATCCTCCACAGTCTTGCCCAAGGAATGGACGGGCTCGGACAGGTAGCTACAGTCGGTATGATGTATGTTATACAAACGCTTATCAATCTGGTTATTCCGTCCGGAAGTGCCAAGGCTGCTTTGACAATGCCTATTATGGCACCATTTTCGGATTTAATCGGTCTATCCAAACAGGCTACGGTAATGGCATTCCAGTTCGGTGACGGATTTACCAATCTTCTGACTCCGACCTCCGGAGTCCTGATTGCCGTTCTGGGAGTAAGCCGTATTCCTTACGACAAATGGTTCCGGTGGGCATGGAAATTTATTTTATTGCTGGTGATTCTCGGGTTCTTGCTGTTAATTCCGACAGTACTGATTCCGATGAACGGATTTTAATGGAACGAAAAATCATACATATCGACATGGATGCATTCTACGCTTCTGTGGAACAGCGGGATAACCCTGAATTACGGGGCTTACCCATTGCCGTAGGACATGCCGAAGAACGGGGTGTCGTTGCAGCAGCAAGCTACGAGGCACGGAAATTCGGCGTACGTTCCGCCATGTCTTCACAAAAAGCCAAACGGCTCTGCCCCCAACTGATTTTTGTTCCGGGTAGAATGGATGTATACCAAGCCGTCTCCCGGCAAATCCACGAAATATTTCACGACTATACGGATATAATAGAGCCACTCTCTTTAGATGAAGCTTTTCTGGATGTAACCGAAAACAAGCAAGGAATCCTACTTGCCGTAGATATAGCCAAAGAAATCAAACGCCGTATCCGGGAAGAACTCCATTTGGTTGCATCAGCCGGGATTTCCTACAATAAATTCCTTGCAAAAATAGCATCCGACTTCCGCAAACCGGACGGTCTTTGTACCATCCATCCGGCACAGGCTGAAAAGTTTATTAATAAACTACCTATCGAATCCTTCTGGGGCATCGGCCCGGTAACAGCCAAGAAGATGCATACGCTAGGTATCCATAACGGAACAGATTTAAAGACCTGTTCCTTAGAAATGCTGACGCGCCAGTTCGGCAAAGCCGGAGCATTATATTATGAATTTGCCAGAGGGATAGACTTACGCCCGGTCGAAGCCATCCGTATCCGGAAATCCGTAGGCTGCGAACATACACTCGAAAAAGATATCTCCATCCGCTCGTCCGTCATCATAGAACTTTACCATGTGGCAACCGAACTTATCGAACGCTTGCAACATTCCGGCTTTAAAGGGAATACGTTAACTTTGAAAATCAAATTCCACGATTTCAGCCAGAAAACCCGTAGTATCACACAACCTAAAGAGCTTTCGGTACTGGCAGACATCCTGCCTTTAGCCAAACAACTACTGAATGATATAGAATATACAACCCACCCGATCCGCCTGATCGGGCTTTCTGTCTCCAACCCGCATGAAGAGAAAGCGGATAAAGCACAATGGGAACAACTGAGTTTCGAGTTCAGCGACTGGGAATAAAAGACCTCATTATTCTTTGGCTATCTCTGCGCTAAATGGGACAATTTGTTCAGATTGTTGCTACCTTTGTACCATTCATATTTCGAAACTTACACATAAAAATCTAACGTAAAACAGACTCAGTTATGAAAATCAGGAAAGATGGCTTCGATTACAAATCAGTGCCTCGTTATTTCGCGCATTGCTTCAATGACCAATGCCCGAAAACAAATGATTGCCTACGCCGTTTAGCTGCTATAAACAATACACCGGACAGAAGTTTCATCACGATTGTGAATCCGGCATGTTTCCTTTCAAATGGGCACACCTGCCCCCATTTCAAACCACAGTCAAAAAGCCATATGGCATGGGGTATCACCCATTTACTTGATAATGTCCCCCACAAAGATGCCACAGAACTCAGGAACGAAATGATTAACCATTTCAACAAATCCCTCTACTATCGTTTTTACCGGAAAGAACATGCGCTTTCGCCCGACGACCAACGTTACATCTTACAGCTTTTCAAAGAAAAGGGAATCACCGAAGAGCCAGTCTACGATTACTATACCGACGAATATAACTGGTAAAAAAAACAATAGCCCCCTGGTCTGTAAAAGTTCCTACTCACATATTAAAAGTTTCAACAGCATAAAACAAAAAGTTTCAGCCGATGAAACTATAAGTTCCACACGTTGAAACAAAAAGTTTCAGCCTTTGAAACAAAGAGTTTCAAAACAGAAAAAAAAATTGAAACTAGATTTAATTCAGATTAGCATCTCCGGCTTTTCAAACAAACAAGAAGAAGGGTGTAGCAGCAACCTGTAATATCGGTTTTGCTACACTCTTCTATCGGTAATACCAGTCTTTAAAAATCTTTATTCAGGCATAAGAAAGCATCACTGCATTTAACGCCGGAATTTTAAGAACGATTTTTCCTGCGGAAACTTTTACTCCTTTATAATCCTGTGGCAGATTATGTAACCTGACACCTTTCAGACTTTTCACATCCAGGGATATTTCCTGTTCATAGGGCAGATAATTGATAAAAATCTGGGCTTTTGAACCATTATCAAGTTGCCAGTTAGACATAAAAACAGAATCAAAGTTTATCGTTTTATCGGTAGTAGTTGTCATTGGGACATTTTGCAAACCGCTAACCGGTAGCGGTTTCAACATCCTGCCCTCAATTAAATATTCTTTTCCGACACCTTTTCTCCATGCACTCAGATTACGAATAAGTGCCCGGATGTCTTGTTGATTCGGCTTTTCCTCTTCCCACGAAGCCCCCCATGAAGTAATAACGTCACCCTTATCATCTATCACGACCGTCATCAAGTCGCCGGCACAAAAACTATGTGCCAGCCGCTGCAAATAATTATACGGATTCTTATCCAGCTTTACGGTCCAGCTCACCCCAACCTGGTTTCCCATAAAATTATTGATATATTCATGATAAACAAAGGCATATGCAGGCACCGGCGCCCCGATACTGAGATTCAGATTGAACCGGTTGTCGTTAAATAAAAGATAAGGGATAAAACCTTCCGCCGCAGCACTTTCACAACCTATCAACGGTTTATTGGGCATCGACTTTAAGACAGGTTCCACTTTCTCATAAATTTTTCTCATCGCCTCAACCTGCCAGAGACCGGGTCCGTAACCATGACCATGATTTGTACCATAACACATATAGCAGTTTCCTCCATGATTCTGGTCGAAATACTGAATATAATCGGTATTGCTCTCTACTATTTTTGTAATCTGGTCTACAACCACATCTTCCACAAACTGATTTGCCGGACACATATCATATCCGATACGTTGTGCATGTGGTCCTGCACAGGTTCCGTTATTTGCCAATGTTCCATCAGGAGCCACTTTCATTATTCCGGAAAGATGCATCTTATTGTATTCGTCATATTTATTATAGGTCGTATCCGTATTACTACGCAACGTATAACCGATACCACTGGCATACAAACCGACCAGATTTCCCTGTTTATGCAACGCATCAACGAAAGCAAGATATTTATCTTCGCCACCGAACGGAGGCCATACATAAGGGGGCGCCCAGGGAGCCGAGCCTTCCCAGTGCATCAACAATGCCATTATCTTGTTATCAAAATCTTGATTCAATTTATTGATAACTTTGATTCCCTCGACATACGGATACATCCCGTTAGGGGTCATATCTCCCAAATCCTTTTTTCCTCTGACCGGGTAGGATACAATGACAGGAGATTCAAAATACCATTCAGGTAGCATCTCATTCTCTTTTATTTTCGGAGGTACCGGCATACCGGAAGATCCACGCCAGTCCCGGTATATGGAAGATGCGTCATACCAATCCCCGTCGAAAACACCTAATACCATATCATAAGGCATCGTATACCGCCCTTTAGCCGCCCCGCCTGTAAACAACCGGAAGTTCAGTTTGATCCGATTTTCCGCAACCCGGAAGAACTCTATGCCTTTCGGATTACATTGTTCATCGTGCGCCGCCATATACAATCCGCCCTGACTGGTATAATAGGCCATATATTGCATCTGGGTAGCCGTAGGATATATGCCGCCACACCCCATGTAAGGAAATTCTATAGGTGCATATCTGAAGCCTCCTCTTTCCCTTACCTCCATATCTTCTATCAGGCACCCTTCGTTTCCCGGCCAGAAGATACGGCTGGAACCGCCATTCCCTACCAAATCATTACGAACCGTTACATTAGGGAAATCGATATGTTCAAGTGTATAAGGACTTTTATTATCCACTGATATATTCCAGCAGATAAGCGGAGAAGAGTCGTCCGTTCTGATAGAAACAGCGGCATCCATATAACTACCCGGAAAATCAGAGAATAGAATCTTTATGACATTCCTTTCGTGTTCCACACTGACTTTCCCGGCCTGCAACGCATTATATTCATGCACTTTCCCTGAATCTGCCTGATGCCTGAACCGGACCGTAAAAAGAGGTTCCTTCCGATTTGCATCGGCTATCAGATTCATTCCGTTTTTTTCTATCGCTTTTATCGCGCCCGAACCGGAGTCCACAACCAATCGATAATAACGGTTCGAATAAACCATATCGTCTTTCGCTATACACGTACCCCAAAACAGGAACGCGAATAGAGTACTTATAATTAGTTTCATACAATAGCTTATTTTATATCAAAGTGGTTCTACTTTATTTTTAGATATCACTTAAGCGGCAACCAGGTACAAACACCGGAACCGTGCCATCCGTCGATGGATGCATAATCCGACATACGGATTTCCCCATCAGTAGTAGGAACTATAAACTCCAGATGTGTTCCAGGCTGCGAAGGCTGGACTTTCCGTATATTCACCAGACCGCCGGTATCTGAAACCACCCGCACTGGTTTATTATAATTGGAATCCTGATTTTCGTCCCTCGCAATCACAAGCGGTCCCCATTTTAATGCCTGAAAATTATATCCTGCCGGATTACTACCCTTTGGTGCATTTATAATCCGGCATTTCATATCGAACACTATTTCGACTTTATCATCCACATTCCACTCCCGCAAAATATCGAAATAGGCACCCGGTTTGACTTTGCCAAGTGTTTCCCCATTGACCTTAATAACTGTATTTTCACTCCATTCCGGAATACGCAGTTTCAAATTAAACTTCTCTTTTCCGGATGGATTTACATGTATCCGAACATTTCCGGATTCGGGAAAATCTGTGACTAATTGCAACTTCAACTCTTTGCCTCCGGGAGATTTCGCTGTAGCCGTACCGGCATTGTATAAATTCACGACAGGACCATCCGCAGCATTCATTACTGCAACAAACGGAATATATGCCAGGCCCATAGGACCGTTCAGATTACAACAGGTCACATGCAAATCATCGAATTTCCATCCCCAGCCATGCCCATTTACTTTAGGACCGTTCAAAAGATTAACATAGCTGAAACCATCACCGGTTGGTTTCATCGCCCCAATCAATCCGTTGTAGACATATTTTTCTATCTCATCCACTGTGGATGGATCGCCGGTAAGCCGTAACATCTGGCTACAGAACTTTATCCATGTGACACCTACACAGGTTTCCATCATACGTGAAATATCCGGATTTGTCTGTTCGATAGCGGTATTTCCCCAAGCCTCGCCCATTACCTGCGGATGATAAGGCTGATCCGAACCGCCGTTGCCAATGATTGTTATTTCTTTTTTCCTGACATTCTCATAAAAATTCAGCAATATTTGCTTAACCGTAGGATTTTCCGTCACACGGTAATATTCTACCAAACCTTCAAATAAGGATAACATTTCATACGCTTTCGGATAATGACCTGCCATTTTATAAGGTTCTACATTTTTAAGAGCCATTTCAAAAACATTATAATGTTTCGTTCCTCCCATTTCCACGATATAGGTTGCGAAATCCAGGTACCGCTGTTCGCCTGTCATCTTATATAAACGCATGAATGGTTCGAGCAATGTACTCGACTCAATATGGCAGGGTTCATGCCCGATATTCGTAGCACTCCATCCTATATCTACTATTTCCGTTTTGGGAGCATGTCCTATGATGGAGATAATATTATCCGCCTGCTTTTTCAACGCATCAAGCACCAATGGAGACGGATTTACCCAATCATAATATTCTTCAAGCCCCAACATCACATACTTTCGTTCCCACAGTTCACTCTCCTCCGGTTGATTCTCAATCTCGACACAACTGATACTACCGTTTTCACGCTGGGTGGAAAGGATGTCTTTCACTGTTTCATCTATAATCGCTTTTAATTCCTCATCTTGTGTATAACGATAAAACATACAGGCCGAACGAACGGCTTTGCCCCACATTTCCCCTAAAGCAAACTGAGGTCTCCCTGTTCTGAAAAAACCGACCAACCGGTCATAAGGGATAACCCCTTTGTTCCAGTGTTCAATCGAGTTTTCTATATAATTGTCCAGATAACCGTTTAACTGAACACATTTCGGAGGAAGCGGCTCGAATACATCCTTGCTTTTTTGCGTCCTGTTATCCTGACAAGACAAAAGACTAAAAGCGACTACAGCTAAAATTATTTTTTTTACCATATGATTTTTTCTGATAAAAAATTACCAATTTCTTACCAACCCGGATTCTGCTCCAGATTCGGATTCAATGTTAATTCATCCTGTGGGATAGAATACAAATAATCTTGTTTTTCCCGGAACTTATAACCTTTAGGCAGCAAGTCTGCCCAATAATCGATAAGTCCGTTTCCGTCTAATGCCGGAGAATATTCCGGAAACTCACTTTTATCGAACGGATATCCTTTAGGTCTCTTATCTTTAAACAGTTTATGAGCAGCCCAACGCATAAGGTCTTCTTCCCGATGTCCTTCAAATGCCATTTCCACACGTCTCTCCCTTCGAATTTCATATAAAGCATCTGATACGGGATAACCATAATCGATACGATTCGGGTCTGTAGCCTGTGCATTAACTGTAAAGTCCGGCATTCCAACCCGTTTGCGAAGCAAATTAAGTTGTTCGGTAACTATGGTTCCGTCCAATTCATATTTTGCCTCTGCATAGTTCAACAATACCTCTCCATATCTGAAAATAATATAACCGGTCTGGGATGTATGGTTTGCCGGATCTCCTGCTCCCTGGGAAGACGGATTAGATGTTTTCTTAGGCTGGAATCCGGTCTGGCATAGCCAGTTCAACCCTTCGTTCAAATCCGGACGGCTAAAATATTTGTTAAACGCTACACTCATCAAATCACCGGGTATCCAGATTGTAAAACTCAATCTCGGGTCACAGTCCGTTGCTATCTTTGTCAGGAATTTATTTCCTTTATTAGCAGAGCTGGCATCCAGATAATTATAAGGCTTGCCGTCTTTTCCCAAATAAGAAGATACCAGGTCCCAAGTTGCCCCCTTCGATGTATTCCTTTCCGTAACATAATGTTGTGTCAGGTTCGTCAATCCGTCCGCCATATTAAAAGCACGATATAACAATACCTCATTGATAGCAGACATATTATCAAATCCAAATAGATTATAGTAATCCTTATCCGGATTTCCCGTATTATAAATACCTGCTGTATAATCTCCCCGTATCAATTCTTCGGCAGCATCCACACATTGGCGGAAATACTTATCCGGATCGGCACCTTTTGTTCCGAAATCATCGCCGGCATGATATTTCTGCCAACTTCCTTCATACAAAGCGACACGTGTTTTAAATGCTAAAGCAGTCTCTTTATTTATCCGGAGATTGCCTACTGCCGAACGGACATTCAAATATTCTATGGCTCTATCCAAATCAGCTAAAATACTATCTGCAATTAATATACGCGAATCTCTCGGGCGCATCAGCCCTTCTTCGTCGTCAATATCCAAAGCGCTTGAATACCAAGGCAAGTCCCCATACTTCTTTAACAAGCCAAAATAGTACCATGCCCTGAGAAAGTGCGCCTCCCCTACATAATGCTTATACTGGTCGAACGGGTCTTTACACTTTCCATAATTATCAAAGAATATATTGACATTGCGTATATTAGTCCATTCGCCAATCCAGTTTCCGGTAGTTGGCGTACGTTGTCCATGCAGAATAACACTCAAATTCTGGTAAACCAAATCATCTGAATTTCCGGCATCGAACTGAACCATTTCGGAACCTACCAAACCCGGATAAAACTGAACTATATAATTTTCCAGATCATTGGAAGCATGCCAATAATCGTCCGTACTAATTTTATCAAGCGGAGACAAATCAATAAAACCTTCACACGAACTCAAAGTGAATCCCGTTAAAATGAAGAATATATATATTGTTATCTTTTTCATATCTATTCTATTTTATTATCATGTAAGTTTAATAGGAAACAGTTATACCAAAAGAACATACCCGGTCTGCACCATAAGTCAGATTTGCATTATTGGGTATTTCAGGATCCACACCATTCGGGAGTGAAGTAAACGTGAGCAAATTGTCGCCTGAAAAATAGATTCTGACTTTTTCGAGCTTTATTTTTGACGTCCACTTTTTAGGGAACGTATATCCCAGTTGGATATTCTGCATTCTTATATAAGCTGCATTTGCCAGATACCTTGTGTTAGGATGGCTGTAGTTCTTATCTATTTCCGTCCCGTTCAAATAAGGCCTCGGCCAAAATGCATCCGTATTTATATTGGCGTCACCTTCATACAGGCCGACATATTTAGTACCCGGTTCATCCCTGAAATAGTCTAAATTCCGGGGTTGCAGGTTTCCTTCCCACCACATAGAATGGAATCCCCAATACAGGTTGGCATCCGAATTAAAGAAGACATCCCTTTTCATCACACCGGACCATAACATGGAGAAATCCAATCCTTTATAGCTAAATCCAGGCATAATGCCAAAAATATAATGGGGCTGGTCGTTTCCAATAACAGACAAGTCGCCATGGTCTGAAACCGTATTCTTCCCATTGTTCACTTTATCATTATTATCGGTATCTTCAAACTTTACATCCCCCGTACGCCAGGTCGCACCAAGGAAAGAAAGGTCTTTCTTCGACAAATAATCGTCCAATTCAGCTTGGGTGCGGAATAAATCATGAACCGTATATCCCCAAATATCGCCAACTTCCTGTCCTTCGTACCAGGTGGAAAGTGTTCCGGTCGGATTATTGTATTTCGTAACTACAGACCTGTAATCAGATAGATTCAGATTTACGAAATAAGAAAAGTCCTTATTGATAGTATGCTTCCAGTTTAAAGAGATTTCCCAACCGCGTGTCCGTAACGTAGCATTATTCATTTTCGGGGCGTTCGCACCTAATACACCCGGCTTACTTTCCGAAGGTCCTACCATATCGGTTGTCCTTCTCTCGAATAAGTCTACAGTAGCTTGCAATCTATTATCGAAAAACGAAGTCTCCAGTCCCAGATTGGTTGTAGTTGCCGTTTCCCAGGTTAAATGCCTATTCACAATCTCCGGAGCAGTCGTGTATCCGATTCTTCTTCCTCCGGTAGGTTCAAATATCCAGTTCAACTTTCCTGTTTGCAAAGGGATAAGTGAAAGGTCGGTGTAAGGATTTACATTTTGGTTGCCTAACTGCCCCCATGAGGCTTTAATTTTCAGTGTATTTACATAAGGCTGGACATGCTTCCAAAAAGACTCCCTGTGTACGCTCCATCCAATGGAAGCCGACGGGAAAAATCCCCATCTGTTTCCCTGTCTGAATACATACGAACCATCATAACGCATATTGGTTTCCAGCAAGTATTTTTCCTTATAGTTATAGTTTATACGTCCGAAATAGCCCTGCGTTGCATTATGTCCCAAAATATCACTAAGCGTAATCGCACCGGTTGCCGTTTGGAATGCAGGAATATCTTCTACGATAAGATTGGTTTTATATGCAGAAATCTGGTCATTCATACCTTTTTCCAATTGCATACCTGCCATCACCGAGAAGTTATGTTCGTTCTTTATATTGAACGTATAGGTCGTATATATATTAGTATTCCAGTAATAATTGTCATATTTCTGCTTCGTCAGGTTATTCGGATTTGTTTCCGCTGCTGCGTAAGGCTTATTATCAACAGTATAAGCAATCGCTTCCCGGTGCAGATTGGATGTATTATAAGACTGGGTGTTATATGCAAAATCCACATTAATCTTCCATCCTTTCAACGGTCTTATCTCTGCTCTCAAATTATTCCAGTAATCAAGATTCTTGCTGGTTTCTGTTCCGGACAAAACAAAAGGCAACATAGACGCGCGTGAAATATTTCCCCAACCATCGTAAAGCGGAGAGAATGGGTAGAGCCAGCGAGTCACATATTTAAAGGTATTGGTATAATCCGCACCATTCCAATGGCTGCTACGTTCCCTATATTTTTGTGAAAAACGGGTTTCCCAACTGACATCAAAGAAATCCGTAATGGCAATATTCATCTTTCCCAACAAATTAAAGCGGCGGAACACATCTTTTCCATAATTCAATACGCCTTTCTGGTCCAGATAACCTCCGGAGAAATAATAAGAAGCTTTCTCCGTTCCTCCCTGTATCGATACATCATGCTTTTGGTTTACACTGCTCCCGAAAAGAATATCCCACCAGTCGTTATCCGCATAATTCAGGTTGGCACTATCCCATGTATCTCCATTCGGATAAGCACCGGATGTTATATCTGCTCCTGCCGGATAATTAGGCATAAGTCTCCTTAGTTCATCCCAGTCGCCATTCTGGAAAGCAATGATACGGTCGATAGCCGATTCGCTCATCGGTGCTCCGCCTAAATTACGTCCTGCTTCATTCTGCACACGGGAATAGGTATATGAGTCGAGAGATTTCGGTAATTTCTGTGGCGAATTAATCATCATCATCCCTGAATAGGTTATGCTCATTTTCTCACTTTTCTTTCCGCTTTTTGTTGTGATAAGAATTACGCCGTAGGGAGCACGTGAACCGTAAATAGCTGAAGCGGCAGCATCTTTCAATACGGAAATGGATTCAACATCTTCCGGATTTACCAGATTCATATCGCCCGGAAAACCATCTATCAGGATATAAGGACTACCACCGTTCAACGAGCCGATACCTCTAATAGAAACATCCATATCCGCTCCGGGCTGGAATCCTGCCGAATTCAATGAAAAATTCATACTGGGAGCTAATCCGCGGATCGATTGCGACAGATTACCGGATGAGCGTTGCGACAGGCTTTCTTTATTGATTACATCGACAGCCCCGGTCAGGTTCTCTTTCTTCTGTGTTCCATAACCCACAACAACAACTTCTTCCAAGGCTTCCGTATCTTCATGAAGAACGATATCCATTGTTTGCTGATTTTTTACGGAAACTTCCCTGGCCTCATATCCAATGTAAGAAATTACCAAAACAGCATGATCCGATACTGTCAAATTAAAATCTCCGTCTACATTTGTGATCGTTCCATTTGTTGTCCCTTTCTCCACGACATTGGCTCCTATAACCGGACTCCCGTATTCATCCTTAATGTTTCCTGAGATTTTTCTTTTCCCTTGCTGTGGCATTCCATCCGGAGATGATTCCGATAGGACAATGTAATTATCCGTAAATTCATATTTCAGCTTCCTACCGCTTAATACTTCATCCAGAATCTCTGAAACTTTTGCTTTTTTCTTGCTCAATGTAACATTGAAGTTCGAACGGATCTCGCTTGTGCTGTAAATAATCAGATAATCGGTCTGTTGCTCTATTTCTTTAAACAGTTCTTCTATCGAAAGATTATTTGACCGGAACTCAACTATCACATTCTGTGCCTCACCTTTTACAGCAAACAGATGGGAGGCAAACACTAATATAAGTAGAAAGGTCATTTTCATAACTCTGAATGCTTTTTTGCTTTTTTTGTGGCACACTATATGCGTTAACAAAGAATTTATTTTCATACCTTTGCTTTATTAAGTAAATACTATTTTTAATCTCAATGGGTTTACTTGTCAAATCGGTAGGTGCGGGAACATCTGCCGATTTCTCTTTTTATACTTTTCACGGACTCATAGGCTTTTCTGTTTTAAGTGTTAACAACTAATGATTCGATTTTATCACTTGGATAATGTGATTTGGTTCAGTTCTTCATTCTTCTCTATTTTAAATTTATGTATTTTCTGTATCACTTGAAGGATGGTTAAGATGCCATCTCGCTGGCGGAATTTACCGACATATTCATAATCTAAAATCTCCGGATCTTTCACATTGATTTTTACATCGTAATATAATTCCAGCTTCTCAATAATACTACCCAGTTTTTGTTTTTTGAATGTGTAAAGTCCCTCACGCCAAAGCAACATATCCGGGTCCATTTCCTTTAGTTCAAGTTTATATCCATTCTGGACTAAACATTGTCCCGGAGACAATATTTTTCCAGTGGATTCCATATCCGGAAAATAGGTTTTCACTGAACCTTTTTGCAAATACACTTCCGTATATCCGGCTGCCGGATAGGAAGATACATTAAATTCGGTACCCAATGCTTTTACATCGATCGTAGATGTAGAAACGATAAAAGGGACCTGTTTATTCGGTGCCACAACAAAGAACCCTTCTCCTGAAAGGGAAACTCTCCGTTCATTTGTAAAAGTAGAAGGATAAGTAAGTCTTGAACCGGCATTCAACCACACTTTTGAGCCATCCGGCAATGTCAGTTCGGCACGTTGGCCAGGCGGCACATAGAGTTCTTGCTGCATGGCAATCGCTTCCGGTTTCATATGGTAGGAATAATAATACAATGACACTATCCAGGAAGAGAGTATCGCGATGATGAATATAGCGGCATACCGTCCCCAACGTTGGATAAAGAATCTTCTTTTCTGCCGTTCTACAAGCCGTTTAAATTGTTTGTATTTTGCTCTTCCAAGTGATATATCCGCTGCAGCACTTTGCAATCCCATTAAACTGTACAGCTGCTGATATGCTATCATACGGGATTTTAATGTGGAATCATGACAGGCTTCTTTTAATAGAGATTCTTCCTCTGCTCTTTCCAACTCTCCCTGATAATATTTGATGATTCGTTCGTCCACTTCTCTTTTCTTTTTATTAAGTAAACGAACAGGCTAAAAGAATCCCCTAAAAGATTTTTATATTTCTTTTGAAAACGATTAAAAAAGGAAAATCAGTAATGGCAGATAGTCCTTCAATTCTTCTTTCAACTTTTTATAAGCAATTGTCATTTGGCTTTCTACGGTTTTCACCGAGATACATAATTCATCGGCTATCTCCTTTTGTTTTTTCCCTTCCAACTTATTCTTTATAAAGATTTCACGGCAACGCTCCGGTAAAGAGTCAAGGGCTTTCTGAATTATTTTTTCCAATTTTCGTTCCGAGCCCCAATCCGTATCAAAAGATTCCAACGAATCAAATTTCATCTGAAGGGATAAAGAGAACTCTTCCTGCATTTTTTTAGCGGCTTCCTGTTCCAACAGTTTATGCCGAAGATAATCGATGCATTTATTCTTCACAGCCGTAAACAGATAGGCAACCCTGTTTATCTGGTCATTTAATAAAGATTGTTTCTGGTAGAGATCCAGAAAAACATCTTGTGTAATATTTTCAGCGTCTTCTTCCGAGAGTACATATTCCCGTGCAAAACACTTCGCACGTGAATACCATGTTATGTAAAAATGCTCAAAATCCATCCTTTTCCATCTTTATCCTGCCCCGCAAATATAATCCAATTTTGCGATAACCGGCAAAACTGTTGATTGTAAGTGGAAATTAAAACCAGAACGACTCTTCCCTTGTTATACAAGAAAGCTAAATGATATTATCCCAACAAGAACATGAGAAAGGTTGTCGCAATAATTATTCCGATATTGATATGTTTCTTTGTCGGATTGACTGCAAGTTATTTTCAGGCAGATGCTATTAAAACATGGTACCCGCTTCTCAATAAACCGGCTCTAACACCTCCAAATATAGTATTTCCGATTGCGTGGAGCATTATCTACCTCTGTATTGGAATATCTATCGGAATAATATCAGTCTCTGACTCAATAAAGAGAAAGACATTGATCAGGCTTTTTGGTATCCAGTTAATTTTCAATTTTGCATGGAGTATCCTATTTTTCTATTTACAAAATCCTTTATTAGGATTCATCGATATTCTTATACTCGACATATGTGTGACAATGTATGCGATTAAGAGCTATCCAATCAAAAAAGTCAGCTCTTTCTTATTCCTGCCTTATTTACTTTGGATTTATTTTGCAACATATTTGAATGGGTACATCTTACTAAATAATTAAGAGAATGTGTTTTATTTACATTGATTTTTGAATTTACTCAACATAATCCATTAGAATTAAATTCCCTCAGGATTTCGGTATGATCCCATTTTACCAGTAAATTTGCCAGTACAAAATTAAACCCCTCTGTAATTTTTTTATTTACAGAGGGGTTTAATTTTAATTTGTGATTCCGGAGCGATTCGAACGCTCGACCCACGCCTTAGAAGGGCGTTGCTCTATCCAGCTGAGCTACGGAACCATCCTTATTTGCGGTGCAAAGGTAGCATTTTTATTTAATTATGCAAAGACTTCATATCTTTTTTTATCAGAACGGATAACCAACGGCGAAATGCCAAGCGAAATTGTCCTTGAAATTCGGGGACAGGATAGCCCAGCGGTCTCTACCCGAACGCTGAGGATCGTATGCTTTCATACCGGTATCGAAACGAACCAGGAAGAAATCGAAGTCCAGACGAAGACCCAGTCCGTATGAAACAGCTATCTCTTTATAAAAACGGGAAAAATCAAAATTACCATTCGGGCGATCTTCATATTTATGGAATGTCCAGACATTGCCTGCATCAATAAACGCAGCCATTTCGAATTTCCAGAATAACTTTGTTCGATATTCCACATTCAAATCCAAACGGATATCACCAATCTGCTGGGCAAATGATTTAACTGAATCTATCGGCATGCCACCCGGTCCGAGTGAACGTACAGACCAGCCTCTCACACTGTTTGCCCCACCGGAAAAATAACTACGTTCGAAAGGTAACATTTTTGAATTTCCATACGGAAATCCTACACCTATCCCAATATGGTAAGCGATATGGTTACGGCTATCCAGAACAATTCGCTTACTGAAATCCGCATCTCCTTTTATAAACTGGGAGTAATTGATACCAAAAAATTTATAACGTCCTTCTGCATCTTTTTCAGAACCTGTCATCTTAGATAATGCATACAACAAGTTTCCGGCCATCTCAAAAGAAAAACGCATAGAATGTGTATTCCTGAGCCGGTTTTCCGGATTGTAAGAATTAAACGAATAAGTATACCCCGCACCAACAATAAACTGGTCGGTAAAATTGTACAGTAATGTAGATTCCGGCAATGTAGACTTAAATGTAGAATCTATATTAGGCAATTGTACATAATCCACATCCAGCAATTTAAAGACATGGCGTGCCTGCGAATTACTCCTATCCTGCCATATATAACTCCATCCCCCGGAAAGAATGGCACGCTGAAATTCCGGACGCGTCTGAAAACTATAACTAAGTTTTAATTCAGTTGTCGCCCTGAGCCTGCGCTTAAAATTATCAGTAACAAATGGAAATAAAAACCGGGGGAATAAAATAGAAGTCTCGGCCCCCAACTCCCAATAACTGCTCGTTTGCTTGGATAAAGCCTCAAAAGCCCCCCTGATTTTTGCTGAGAAAACTTCGGAACCTTTAAATATATTACGATGCTGATAATTCAAACTGGAAGCAAATCCCAAATCACCGGCAGAGTTAGTTCCTTCAACATCTACCCCGAATCCTTGCAATTTTGCTGGGGATGTGAGAATTGTACAATTTAGTTTCATTGTATCATTCTCCTCGATTTCCGAAAAACGGATATTTACATTCCTCAAAGACCTCAATGTTGAAAAGGCCGAATAAGTCTGTTCCACACTCCGGTCATTATATAATTTTCCAGGAGTGATAAAATTACTTCTTCTCAACACATTCGGACGAATGGAATGCCCTCTTTTACCGTACAAGATCTTTACGCCGCTTTTATTATCTACCGTATCACGCACAAAGGATGCATCTTCATCCAACGTCAGCGGGTCATAATCCGTTACTATTGCTACATCTTTGATATAATAAGGACGGTGTAAAGTATCCGCAATGGTTCCATCCTGTTGTTGAAGCCGGTAAGGCTTGAGAAGCATATAAAGATTAACGATATTACGATTAAAAGAGCTATCCGCAACATAAGACAGGTAATCCCGGTTAAATGCATAATATCCGCGTCTACGCAATAATGTAGTGATACGTTGCCGCTCTTTATCCAGCACATCCCGGTCAAACAGTGCACTGTCTTTTATCAGCGAAGTATAATCATCCGAATAAGTACGGAATGCAGATGATAACATAGAGCGGTGCGGGGGCTTCATTCTGGCAATACTGTCAATTACCGGATCATCCAATGACATTCTATAATGATTAATCCGGTAAGGTTCATTCGGTACTATATTGTACGTTACGACAGCTTTCTTATGCCTGGATGTATCAATCGAAGCAGAGACTTCTGCATTGACATAGCCTTTATTGATGCAAAAACGTTGAAGTTCGTTAACCGACTGGTCTACCAACAAAGTATCGAGTATAACAGGAGGTTCACCTATCCTTCGAAGCTGTTTGTTTATCCATCTCTTTTCATTTTTTCCGGACCAATCATAGACAAAAAGCTGCCATTTCATCAAGCCGAACACTTTAAAGTTCGGTTGTTGCCGCAAATAAGGTTTTACGTCGGATGTTTTAAAGACTTTACCTTTCGTTTCTATCTCTACCTTATCCAACAAATATTCCCCGTCGCCAACAAACTTTGTCGAACTACAGGCTGCCAGTATCCATGCAAGACTTATGAAATATAATATACGGAGGTTTCCCTTCATTCTTCGAGCTTTTACGCACGCAAATGTAGTTGAAATTAAATAAATTCCTGTACATTTGTTTTGTAAAAAGAACAAATATGCTAAGTAAAGCTAAAGTAAAATATATCCGTTCGCTTGAACTTAAAAAATACAGAAACGAAGAAAATGCCTTCGTAGCAGAAGGGAATAAATTAGTTGCCGACATGATGAACGCCTTCGAATGTGAACTTTTAGTAGCTAAACCATCATGGATGGCTACCCAAGGCGACATCCCGGCAAAAGAATTGCTTGTAGCAGAAGAAGATGATATCCGGAAAGCCAGTTTCCTGAAAAATCCCCAGGATGTATTAGCCGTATTTAAGTATCCGACATGGAAACTGGAAGACGTACATCCCGAAACATCCCTTGTCCTTGCTTTGGATGGCATACAAGATCCCGGAAATTTAGGCACAATTATCCGGTTGGCTGACTGGTTTGGCATCGAGCACATCGTTTGCAGCCAAGATACAGCCGATGTATTCGGCCCCAAAACGGTACAGGCAACAATGGGAGCTTTAGCGCATGTCAACGTACATTATACCCAACTGAAGGAATATCTCAAAAAGCAGTCACAACAAGGTATCCCATTATTCGGGACTTTTTTGGATGGGGAAAATATGTATACCAAAGAATTATCCGGCAACGGTATTCTTATAATGGGAAATGAAGGCAACGGCATACGCCCTGAAATCGAAGCATTGATAAACGAGAAACTATATATTCCAAGTTTTCCGCCGGAAAGAGAAACCTCAGAGTCGCTTAATGTAGCCATTGCTACGGCTGTTGTCTGTGCAGAATTCCGCCGGCGGCAAGGAAATGCCGGTTAAAAGAAGGAGTTGTACCGAATCACCAGCCTCTATATCCAAAGAAAAACCGTTTTGTTTTAAGACATCGGATAGTATTACGGTGCGGGACTTTCCTGTCTCCCATTGGATAGAAACAGAGATTTTTTCCAAAGATTTCATTTCTTCACCACATGCGACTGGAACAAGTAGCCCATCATAAAATTCCGTACCTGCAATTTCCCCATCCAAAGGGAAAACACCAGTAAAAGCCCTCTGGTTATCCAGTTCGACATAATGCATACGATAAAGTTGCCGGTAATATGTATAATGTGAAGCTACCCGCCGCATCACTCGCTTTTGGTACTATCAGGTTTAGCTATTTCATCCAATCGCCCGTAGTTATATTTCATCAGGCTCAGGCTATCCACATATACTTTATAATAAGAAGCCGAATCTGCATTATTCATAAAGATATGTCCATAAACACTTTTCACCCGCTTGGTTGGAAGACTCTTTACGATCGTTTCATAATAACCGTCCTTCGATATTTTCTTATTCACAGTTATAGTTGTATCTCCCTGGAATACACTTAAACGAACCTCCGGTTTATATTTCCATTTTTCGTTAATACCCCAGACATTCATACCAAGAACAAACGCACTTCCCGAAGAATAACTGGTTTTAGGCTCCACATTAAATGCAACTCCATTAAAAATAGCATCCGGTTCTAAAGTCAGGAACCTGCGGCGTGGCCATATATCTATTGAATCTTCTTTATCGACAGTTACATTAATCTGTACGTCACCAAGAGCCTTCTGACGTTTGTTCAATTCGGCAAGTACACGGTCGCATACCCCCATATAAATATCCAGATTGCGGCCATACCAAACCAAAGAAGAATCATAAACAGCTTCCGTTATCTCATGCTTTTGGAAAACAGACTGGAACACGGCTTTTTTATGAGCTTCGTCCGGGAATTTATCCGGATACTGATAAATCATGGCTTCTGCCAATTGCATATCAATCAGCACGGACTGCATATCCTTCTCCGACAGAAGCCCGCCGGGAACTTTACTACAAGCCACCGCTATCATACCCAAAAATATGACAAAACCATATTTATGCAGCCAATTCCGCATACTATTATTTTTTATTTTCTGATTTAGAAAGACTTTCCGATAAAGTGTGACGGTAAAATATCAGTAACAAAAACACACCCACACAAATAGCAGAATCTGCCAAATTAAAAATAGGACGGAAAAATTCGAAATCCTGTCCGCCCCAAATGGGCAACCAATCCGGTAGAGTAGTTTTAATTAAAGGAAAATAAAACATATCCACCACTTTTCCATGCAACCAGGGTGCATATCCTCCACCTTCTGGCATAAAGGTTGCTACCTGACCAAAACTATGATTGAATACGACACCATAAAAGATTGAATCTATTATATTTCCGATAGCTCCGGCAAATATCAGTGCAACACAGGCTATAAAACCAAATTTATAATTGTCTTTCACCAATTTGTAAAGATAATAACCGATAAACCCTACTGCAATAATACGGAAAACGGACAAAAATAATTTTCCTATTACTTCAATGCCGAACGCCATACCTGGATTCTCCGTGAAATAAATATAGAACCACGAAGTTATTTCCTTGTATTCGTGTAATTGCATATGGGTCTTCACCCATATTTTCAAAACTTGGTCAAGAAGAAGGAGCAGCATTACAATTAACACTGCTCCCCAACCTTTGGAATATTTCATTTACTTAGCGCCTCCTTGTTTAGCTTCAATACTCAAAGTTGCATGAGGTACCGCACGTAGTCTTTCTTTTGGAATCAACTTACCCGTTTCACGGCAGATACCATACGTTTTATTTTCAATGCGAATCAAAGCCGCCTGTAAATTCTGAATAAACTTCATCTGGCGCTGTGCCAGACGGCCTGCTTCCTCTTTTGATAAAGTAGCAGCACCTTCTTCCAAAACCTTAAATGTAGGAGATGTATCAGCCACGTCGTTACCATCCGAATTAGTTACACCGGACCTCAACAAATCATAATCTTTTTTCGCTTTATCCAGCTTCTCTAATATTATGGTGCGAAACTCCTCGAGTTCAGCATCCGAATATCTCGTTTTCTCTGCCATGGTTTTTTAAATTAATAATAATTAATCAACAATGAAGAATGAAGAACAAACTAATGTTAATAACCTTCACTTGAAGGCAAATATAGTGCATTTCTTGAATTATTCACTCCTCATCATTAATTATTCATTCTATATTCATACTTTTTCGATACGGACTGAAAGTTTAAAATCTTCAAAATCCAGCTCCGTTGCATCGCTAATCGCTTCTTCTTCAATCTCAACACTTACAGCCAGCACCTGGTTTGCTATGTATGAACCGAAATCCTTGATTGCTTCATCCATTTCGTCCGAAGAAAGAACAGTTACCGCAATTTTATCCGTAATATCGTATCCGTTGCTCTTACGCAGGTTCTGGATACGGTTTACCAATTCACGTGCCAAACCTTCTTTTTTCAATTCATCCGTTACAGTAATATCCAATGCGACTGTCAAGCGTCCCTGATTTGCTACCAGCCAGCCCGGTATGTCTTCTGAGATGATCTCAACGTCCGCCAATTCTACAACAGCCTCTTGACCTTCAATGTTCAAAGAGAATGAGCCTGCTTTTTCAAAAGCATTGATATCATCCTGACTCATAGACTGAATAGCAGCAGCAAGGCTCTTCATTATTTTCCCGTAACGCGGGCCTAATTTCTTAAAGTCCGGTTTGATTCTCTTCACCAGGATACCTGCGGAATTACCGACAAACTTCAAGTCTTTCACATTCACCTCATTCAAAATCAAAGCCTTCACTGCTTCGATACTTTCCTGTTGGTGTGCATCCAGAACCGGAACCATTATCGTCTGTAGCGGCTGACGCACCTTAATATTTACCTTACGGCGCAAAGCCAGTACCATAGAAGAGATATCCTGTGCAATCTGCATACGTTCTTCCAGATCCTTATCTATCATATCCTCATGACAAACAGGGAAATCAGACAAGTGAACAGATTCTACATTTTCGCGTCCGGTAACAGCAATCAAATCCAAGAACAACTGGTCTGCATAGAACGGGGCGATAGGAGCCATCAGTTTGGCTACCGTTTCCAGGCAAGTATATAAAGTCTGGTAAGCAGAAAGCTTATCGGTAGTCATACCTCCACCCCAGAAACGACGGCGGTTCAGGCGTACATACCAGTTACTCAGGTTGTCGTTCACAAAATCAGAGATAGCACGTCCCGCACGAGTCGGTTCGTATGCTTCCAGATAACTGTCCACATCCTTTACCAGAGTATTCAGCAATGACAGAATCCAACGGTCGATTTCAGGACGTTCCGCCCATGCAATATCTGCTTCGGAATAATTAAATCCGTCCACATTAGCATACAGCGAGAAGAATGAATACGTATTATATAATGTACCGAAGAATTTACGACGAACTTCCTCAATACCATCTATATCAAATTTGATATTATCCCACGGAGAAGCATTCGTAATCATATACCAACGCAACGGGTCGGAACCGTGTTGCTCGATTGTTGAGAACGGGTCGACAGCATTACCCAGACGTTTGGACATTTTATTACCATTCTTATCCAACACCAGACCATTGGAAACAACAGCTTTATAAGCAACGCTATCGAATACCATTGTTGCCAGTGCATGCAATGTGAAGAACCATCCACGCGTCTGGTCCACACCTTCGGCAATGAAATCGGCAGGATAAACCTCACGGTTGTCTAAAACTTCCTTGTTTTCAAACGGATAATGTATCTGTGCATAAGGCATAGCACCTGAATCGAACCAAACATCGATAAGGTCCGTTTCACGCTTCATCGGCTTTCCGTTCTCGGATACGAGAATTATATCGTCCACATAAGGACGGTGCAAATCGATCTTTTCGTAGTTTTCCTGCGTATATTCACCCGGATGGAAGCCTTTATAAGGATTGGATTCCATCAGTCCGGCTTTAACAGCCTTTTCGATTTCATTATACAATTCTTCTACGGAACCTATACACTTTTCTTCGCTACCGTCTTCTGTACGCCAGATAGGAAGCGGAGTTCCCCAATAGCGGCTACGGCTCAGATTCCAGTCTTGCAGGTTTTCCAGCCATTTGCCGAAACGTCCCGTACCGGTACTCTGAGGTTTCCAGTTAATTGTATTATTCAGTTCAATCATCCGTTCGCGACAAGCAGTTGTACGGATAAACCAGCTATCCAGCGGATAATACAATACGGGCTTGTCCGTACGCCAGCAGTGAGGATAATTATGAACATGCTTTTCGATACGGAATACACGGTTCTGTGCTTTCAGCATCATACAGATTTCCACATCCAGTGTTTCGTCTTTTTCGCCTTTTGTCGGATCGTAAGCATTCTTTACGAACTTACCCTGCCACGGATCATAATCAGCAGCATTCATACAAGTTTGTACATATTCCGGATCCAGATCTTCCAATAAATAGAATTTACCGGTCATATCAACCATCGGACGGCGTAATCCGTCTTTATCCACCATCATCAACGGAGGTATACCGCTTGCTTTTGCAACCCGGTCGTCATCCGCACCAAATGTCGGAGCGATATGTACAATACCTGTACCATCTTCAACAGTTACATAATCGCCGGTGATAACACGGAAAGCACCTTCTCCCGGATTTACCCATGGAATCAGCTGCTCGTAATGCATACCTGCCAATTCCGGACCTTTCCACTCGCCAACAACTTTAAACGGAATCAATTTATCGCCCGGTTTATAATCGGACAAAGCCAAATCAGCCGCTTTCGGATTGAAATGAGCATTCAACAGGTCTTTTGCCAATACAACAGTCATCGGCATACCTGTATATGAATTGTAAGTCTGGACAGCTACATAAGAGATATTCGGACCCACACAAAGAGCGGTATTGGAAGGTAATGTCCAAGGCGTAGTCGTCCATGCCAGGAAGAACGGTTCCCCGAACTCTGTCATTTCCGGTTTCGGATCCAATATGCGGAACTGCGCCGTACAAGTCGTATCCTTCACATCCCGGTAACAACCCGGCTGGTTCAACTCGTGTGTACTCAACCCAGTACCAGCAGCCGGCGAATACGGCTGAATCGTGTATCCCTTATACAGTAAACCTTTCTTATATAATTCTTTCAGCAAATACCATAAAGTTTCGATATAGCGGTTATCATAAGTGATATACGGATTTTCCATATCCACCCAGTAACCCATTTTCTGTGTAAGGTCTTCCCATTCTTTGGTAAACTTCATCACATCCTTACGGCATGCTGCATTATATTCGGCAACGGATATCTTTTTGCCGATATCTTCTTTCGTAATACCCAATGCTTTTTCAACACCCAGTTCAACCGGAAGCCCATGTGTATCCCATCCGGCTTTACGGTTCACCAGATAACCTTTCATCGTTTTGTAACGGCAGAAAATATCCTTAATCGAACGGGCAATAACATGGTGAATGCCAGGCATACCATTTGCGGAAGGAGGACCTTCGTAAAACACAAACGATGGATGTCCTTTGCGGATTTCAAGACTCTTGTGGAAGATGTCGCCATCCTGCCATTTCTTCAGCACCTCTTTATTGACATTCGATAAGTCAAATTTAGAGTATTCGGCAAATTTTTTACTCATATCGCGTTATATTTATCTTTCTTCTAAAAATGTTGCAAAGGTAGTGATTTTATTCAAAATAGACAAAGCGGTAAAGAATTGACAGTTGACATGTGACAGTTGACAGTTATTTGAGTTTTCCGCTAATTAATTAACAAATTATAAAGCTCAATTGCCAATGCTTGTACAGAGCTTGTCCACTGAAAAGATTTCAACTAATTTTCCTCCTGATTTTGCAGTGCCATTAACAGTCCTATCACTTCCGAATAGTTCTGCCGTCCGGTCGGTATGTTATTTCCTTTAAGAAACCAGTTATAAACGGTATCCTGCATCTCTCCGATAAAAGGGCTGTATAAAGCCTGCCAATAGGCATTTTTTTCATTATATAGGTCTTTTATCTCCGGTAAAACCGTTTGTACCCACGCTTTAAACGCTTCTTCTCCCAATAATTGATAGGCATTACTCAACACATAAGGGAATAATCCGAAATAACCGGAAAAACGTATTTCCGGGATATCCGAACCGACACAAACCAGATAACCATACAAATTTGCTTCCGCTTCACTGGCTATGCCCAATACATGTGCCATTTCGTGGGCGTAAGTAAACGGGTACTGGACCGGCAGCAAGTCACGATTCATATTAAACTCATTCAGGAACGGCCCCATATACCCTAACACTCCCACTTTGCTCATCAACGAAGAAATCAACATTGGTTTCATCCGTAAATGCCCGCCTGGTTGGTTCAAGGCAAAAAACGGCGCGATTTCCTTATATTCTTTTTTTACTTCTTCCGCCACTGTTTCCGGAGCTATTTCTTCAAACGAAAGATACGATTTATTCAACGAATCCGTATAAGCAGTAAGAAAAGCATGGAAATCTTCTTCAGAATATGCCGCATAAGGTATTTGCGTGCGGGCATAAAAATCCATCCGGAAATAATTCAATCCCCATGCCAGATAAAACCATATATATACCCATAACAAATATTCCAACATACGTCCGGTTGTTGTTTTCCACGAACGTCGCCTTACAGCGGCATAGACAAGATAAATCAATAATCCGGCTACACTCCCATAAATAAAACAATCCCCCACGGAGAAGGGGAATAGAGAAGAAAAACGGGACAATACCGCCGAGAAAAAAGGATATATCTTCCGGGCATACCATTCTCCTAAAACCGGAGACCTCATCACAACCCAGATTGCAACCAGTAAAACAGCCTGGATAATCCAACGGATACGTATCTTTTTCAACCAATCTTTACTTTGCTTCATATAAACAAAGATAGCAAATCCTTGTTCACTCTCCAAACGGATGTATAAACACAAACCGCGCTCCCGAGGAATAAGCAGAGTCGATACTAAGCGTCCCGCCAAAACAGGCAGCAATCGTACGGCAAATAGCCAATCCCAATCCGGCCCCCTGCTTAAATTCATCGACCTTTTCGAAACGATCGAATATGCTCTCCTGCTTGTCCAAAGGAACACCGCTTCCCGTATCGGTCACGGAAAAGACGACCTGTTTTTTCGCACGGTCTACTCGATAATCGAGATTAATCTCTCCTTTTTCCGTATATTTGGCTGCGTTGGTCAGCAGATTCAATAACAATTGTTGCAACCGCAAAACATCGGTCTTCATAATAAAATCCTTATCTGAAAATGTCAGCGTCAGGTTCACACCCGGCTTTACTCTCTGCCGCATACTATCTTGTGCCTTCCGGCAACAATCATAAATAGAAGACTCTTGCAGTATAAGAGTAAATGATTCCGACTCAATCCGCGACAAATCGAGTACATCATTTACCAAATCCAACAACAAGCTTGTATTATCACTGATAATCCGGATATATTCTTTTTTCTCTTCGTCATCCGCTTCCGGCAGCAAGGCGGAGAAACCGACGATCGCATTTAAAGGCGTCCGTATTTCATGGCTGATATTTGCAACAAAGGTTGTTTTAAGCCGGTTCGACTCTTCCGCATGTTCCTTCGCTACACGCAATTTATCGGATGTGTCTATCAGAACCTCCCGCTCCTTTTGCAAATCATCTTTCAACCGACGGACATGATGGACATAACGGAACAAAAAATAAAGCAGAACCAATAAAAGTAAAGAAAAAATAAGAGAGCCTGTCAACTGGCGTTGTTTTTGAGACAACTTTTCATTTTGATACAACAACTTCTGTTCCTGCATCTTCTTCTCATTCAAATTATGCAACGTTTGAAGTTGATTCAACTGGCGGGTAAAAGACATAATATTGGATTGCTCGATAAAGGACAATAAATCAGCACTTATTGCCAGAGCCTCGTCTTTTTTTCCGGCACCTTTCAATATCTCCACCTTCAATTTAAGGGGATCCGTGGAATAATCGACTTCCAATACCTTGTCGATTTCTCTGATAGCCCTCGGATAATCTTTTATATAAAAATAATACCGTGCCAATGATAGATTATGAATAGAAATCAAATAACCATCATTCCTGTTTTTTTCATGCAAATAAGCGTTTGCCTTTCTCATGGCTTCTTCCGCTTTAGCGCGATTGTGTTCAGCCACATACAAATCCATATAATTGGAATATAAAATACAATATTTAGTCCGGAACGGATAATTCATCCAACTGGAATCTTTTTCTTTTTCCATTTTTCCCAATAAATATTTGAAATATTCAAGCGTGGAACGGCTTTTATCCAATTCATTCAGCCTTAAATAAGAAATTAACAGATAAGACATTATCTGAATTTCATAATCAGGTTGTCCTCCCATTTCTTTTAAAAGGGCAAGACCTTTTTCAAAAGCAGAAACAGCGTCACGGTCACGACCTATTATCAAATAAATCATTCCCAAATATTCATTACTGGAAACAGCCCCTTGCTGATTACCGGTTTCATCCGCCAACATCTGAAGACGAACAGCTTCATTCATTGCCAACTCATATTCTCCGCTTACCAAATAGAAACGACAATAATAATTAAGGAAGTCAAAAGAGGCTGTGGGTATTTCTCCATGTTTTTTTATGACCGAATCCAAAACACCTCCCCAATACAACAAGCTATCCTGTATATTTCTATTACAATAATAGCGTCCCAAAGAAGAAACAGCATGATAAAAATAAGACATAGAATCGTTTTTTTCCGCCAACTGCGCCAATTGTATCAAATAAGCCGGTTCGGAAGAAGTTTCCCAAGACAACATGGACAGTTTGTACAAAGACTTTAATTTTGTATCCACATCGGTTGCATTCCGAAGAACAACCGACAGACTATCCATCCTTGACTTACTTTGACTTTCAATGGATATCTCTTCCAAGCCATAGGCGTTTGTCCCCAATAAAAACAGGTATAAGAACAAAAGCAACCCTCTCATATATATGCATTTTCCCTTCATAAAGCAGATGCTTATCTTTTGATTTTCAAAGATAACAGCTTTTCATTTGCAAACCAACAGTTTCAATTTGAATCATACTCTTTTTAATTCTATTAGCTATTCGTATCCCGGACACATCTTACATAGCCCTTTTCCCGGAATGACACACTGAACATATTCTTTTCACCATAATCGACACAAAAATATTCAGGGTTTACAGATGTACTATGAAGGCTCAATGTACATGTCCACATCTTTAAATCCGAGGAGGAAAGCCATATTGAAGAAGGGGTCAGATTCTGCAACATCGCCAGAGCTTCGCTCGCGTTCGGCAAACGCCATGTTTCCTTATCCGAACGGTCTTCCCGCTCGGAATAAGTACGGCATAAACGGGAAGCCTCCTCCCAAGTAACGCCATCCGTTGCCAAAAGACTTTTTGCTGTAACAAAACCATGGAACGGACGGGCGGCAGCCTGAAACAAGGTATGGCTGCCCAAACCTCCTACACCGATATATGAACGCATACCGGCTGTATTGTACTTATTAAAAGTAATGGTATAATTCACATTCGCCGCATCCGGTTGAGGGCTGGTAATTGTCATATCCTCATGCGCATAGTCGCTAACCGAACCTGTATAAGGGGGAGTATTCCTCAAAACCGGAGGAATTCCCAGATTACGGGCACACCGGATATAACTCCCGTGCAAAAACTCCTGCGTCAACAAAGTGTTGTCCTGTTTCAACCATTTCACAGAAGGACCTTCATCCGCCATCAGGAAACACTGCCATTTTGTATTAGTGCCCGTACTGGTCACATAGCATTGTTTCGTTTTTTTCAAAAGTTTACTCTGATAAAGCGGGTCATCCATCAGAAATGTTCCCATATAAAGATTCATCAACTGGAAACGGGCGGGAACATACCACAAGATTTCCTCTTTATCGATAATCCCGTTACGATTATTATCACGATTACGGGAAAGTGCAGCTACCGTAATATAGCGGCTGCTCCATTTATTCTTTTCCCCTTTTCCCCCGTTAGAAGTACGGTCGTCATACGGGAAAAGAAGGCTTGCTCCTTTCCAGGCAAAATCACTACCGATAACAGACGACGCAACAGAATTTACCCAAAGCCCCCGCAACGTATTATCCAATCCGTCGATATCTCCTTTTAGATCATTTTGAGTAAAAGGATGCTTTTTTTCCTTATCTACATTGTAATTTCCCCCATATTCATCCGTATGTTCTATCCCATAAGCCTTCATAGCCAATTGCTGGCCAGACTGCAAAGGGGAATAAATTGTCTGGATAGAACGCTGCCTGATATTCAACCCCGAACGGCTGAAAGAACTATGCGTATCAGAGCTTGAATAATTCTCCTGGAAAATACTCATCGTACGGTCGTCCGTGTTACAAAAACGCGTCCACAAAGTATTGGAGGTCGTGCCCGTTACCGGATTTTGGGTATAATAGTACTCATCCACATAAACAGTAAAATAACGGTTCAGATAGAATTTCTGACCTCCGTCCAGCTCGATATACGGATTTTCAGAGTTCGTTGTATTTATAGACTTTCCGGCTTCAATTGCATCATTATATGTCTTCACCCACAACTGCAGGTTTTTCAATAAGGTAAGAGGCCCCCACAACTGTACAGGATTGCGGGCTGAGCTTTCCTCCGGGTTTACATCATAGGTATACGTATAAGGCAGTCCATAACCTGCGCCCTCTGCTATGCGCCCCAACATAACCTCCGTCATAGCTCCGGGGGAACCGTTACCCAGATATGCAAAATGAACCCAACCATCATCCAATGTAGACGAACGGTTATCATTGCCGTCATCGAACAACTTAACTTCCACCGCTCCCCCGGTAAAAGGTGTATTCACCGTATAAAGATACTGTGCTTTCGTCGTTTCTATATGTTCTGCCACTGTCTGGAGATTTAATACGATCAGACGTTGTTCATAATGCGCATCCGCCTGCAGATCAAATTCCGAATCTACAACAGTCCCTTCGGCAGCCGGCTGGTTTTCTAATCCGTTCATTGCCTCCACCCGGATATTATCGGCACCACTCACCGTAACATTATAAACATAAGACGAATTACGTAAAATTCGGAAATCGTTCAATTTATTCAAGGCATCACTGCCGGATGCAGAGGAGATATCTTCCATATTTTCCCTGCCGATATACCCTAAGTGAATCAGGTAAGTGACATTTGCAGCACGTTGTTGTATCAATCCGCCTTCATCTTCCAGTTTTTCTTCCGGATTATAGTATTCGCCTTTTAACACCACATAAGCGGCATCAGAAGGAGCATAAAGGAAAGAGCCGTCTCCCTTCTTCTTTTCACGCAAGGCAAAAGCCTGGTCCGCATTTGTAAAATCCGAGATTCCCATCGCACTCTTTACAGCCTCTATGTCCGGAAAAGGAATAGTACTTGTTCCCTTCCTGCTTTCCAGAGCATAAAATGAAAAGCTGCTGACGATATCGTTATTTTCAGCAGAGGCTTCCTCAACGATATAATCTCCTTTCAAGTCGGACGTCCCTGCCAGTTCATCTCCGGAGCCTACCGGATCATTTGCCTGCCAATGTACAAAAGAACGCTTGCGCAGATTCTTCACTTTCCAGGATTTCAGTTTGAAATAAGCCCCTTCAGGCATATCTTTCGCCAGCTTCACATGAAAAGTCACCTTAGCATCAAGATGATGGAGCCAGATACTGCCGTTAACCGCCTCACCTGCAACCCAGTTCTCACCTTTAGCATTACTGCCTCCTTCTTTATGTTTTAAGATTAATCTGCCGGCATCTTCTTCCAATGCTAATTTTACCCCGTCTGTATAAAGTGGGTATTGATTTTCTCCGGCCGATGATGTATTCTGGTGCACACAATAGAAGTGGCCGGAAGAAAGCAGGCTACCCTGTACACGATCGACCAAAGCATTTTCCGTATTACGCATCAAATCCAATTCAGCCGTTACATCTTCCAGTTCCGCTTCAGTAGTTACATTATGGAACTGGTCAAGCATATCTTCATTGTTTGCCAACTGGTTGGCTGTATTCAGGTTCGCAACAGCAAATATCCGGACAGAATTGCAAGAAACCGCCGGAATACTGACCTGTAGCTTACCGGATGCATCACGAGATAAATTCTGAGTGTCGGGAAACCATTTTTTTGATAGTATCCGACAGTTTGCCGGATTCCCTTCACCGGTTACGTCTATGACAAAAACATAAAGCGACGAGATATTCTTTTCCTCTTTTTCGGTAGCCCGTGTCACAACATGCGAAACCGGCTCGTCGGAACCCACCGATAGCGTCAATATACCGGGAATCCCCTCTTCTACCTCGATGGACATACCGGCGCCATGGCCCAACATATCGTCACGGCACGAAACAAAAAAGAAAAGACACGGAAGGAGAACCGATAAAATAGGGATATTGCTGTATTTCATTGCCTGAGAATTACGTTATGTTCATTTAAAATCGGGAAAATCAACCGGTGGCCGATCGTTCCAGTCATGCGTCTCAACCGTCACGTCTTCCAGTCGAAGCGTACTTGTATTGATTGTGGAGATTACCTGATAGGAATGATTACGCAGGAAACCGTAATGTTTCTTATTGCCAACTCCTTCAAAATTATACAGAGGAGCTGTCAACTCGCGGGTGATTGTTTTTCCCCCGCTCGTAACAACTATTTCCAGAGTGATGGAAGGCGCGTTCTCCTCACTGTCACAAAGATACTGGCAAGTACGGAAATAAAGAGGAGCCTTACTTTCCTGATTTGCATAGAGAGTAAGCATGGTTCCTCCCGTAGGCTGCTCCCCATTCGTATAGACAGCTCCTTTAGCAGTTTTGAATACACCTGAGACCATCTCCTTTTCGGCAGACCATCTAAGAACTCCCGCAGGAGGAGTATCCGAAACATTTTCTTCCAGAAACAAATACCCCTGCTCACTGGTCTTATCGATAGTAATCGTATTGATTTTAATTTGATCTGCTGAATTTCCGGTAAACAAGAATGAAAATCCGATGCGGCAATAGACCCTTTCTAATGGCATCTGCATATAAGAAGCGCCTCCTTCCACTTTCATCGTCCGCACCATTACCGGATACTCAAGAGGAGCTGAAAGGCCGGAAACTTGTACAACCAAGTTCTTCAGTTTATTTTCAACGTCCGGGCTGATGGGCTGGCTTTTTCTCATATAGCCCTGCACTGCTGTTGTTATCTGATCATTATATGCCTTAAAAGAAGCAAACGCAGTTTCATCGACCGAAGTTACTTGAGCAATATTGGCTATTGCATACAAATTTACATATTTAATATTTTCACCCCTGTCATTCAATCTAAAAAGAGTACTCATCACAATAGCGGTATCCCCTTTAATCACTCCCCAATCCTCAGATGGATTTATCGGACTTTTACCAGGTATATGGAATATATTTATGATTGCCATACCACCTCCGGAAATATAACTTGGCCCCCAGGCAAACCCATAAAGCTCCAACGACTGTATGCCGTCTTCATTACCGGCCGTAGGAGCACGCAAATCAGTATCCGCTTTCGTAAAGCCAGAAGAAGCAAATACAATCCGGATGAAGCCATCATTTTTATCAGAATCAATATCACCCGTCAACTCTTTTGTACACCCGACCACCAATAAAGAGATTGCCAAACATAAACTTAACTTATATCGTATCCGATTCTTCATACTTATTCTCCTGTAATTTCATCTTTATAATCCGGATAAATAGATTCTTCCTCCCAAGGACTAACATCACAAATAATCATAGAGGGAGTAATATTTATCGTAACGATCAAGAAGTCATTCCGTTTCAGGTATGGAAGAGTGAATATTTTGTCGCGCCCGTCACTACACACAACATGTATTTGGGTATACTTCGTTTCATCTATCAATCCTTGCAACGTATCATCCGGCAAAGTAGGACCAAAATAATTTTCGTAAAAGTAATGAGTTCCACGCTCAAACTCTCTCCATTGCCCATCATTAGCATACACCAGTTTGCCAGACTCAAAACCGACAGTCCTATTCAGCAGACATCCTTCCATCATAAAAGGAAAATCAATCACCCATTTACCCGCTTGCACATCATATTTGGGAAACAAAAAAGTACTCCTGTTACTTCGTATTATTTCAAGTGTTTCCAAAGAAAAATTAGAACCATACAAATAATTTTGAACATGACAAACCAATTTTATTTTAGCTACAGCACGTACCAGATTGAAATTTGCCGAGCCGTCATCCAATGTCAGATTTCCCTGATAGCCTGAGGCTCCCTGTGGCTTACTTTTATCCAGTTCTATTCTCCCGGTCACACTCATCGACATCGGAATACCTTTCCCGGTATTAAGGGCTTGCTCCATCTGGTCAGGAAGATGTCCGGAAGAAAAAGAAGGATTATATTCTGTCACACCATCCGCATGATTATCAAGTGTTATCGTTTTCAGATCCTGCAATTCTGCCTGTGTATAACCAGCCAGATCATCACGAAAAGAAATCAGGGGATTCGCCACCAGGTAAAAACGTTTATTTCCAGGAGTAACCTGCATGCTAAACGTATAACTTCCGTCCTCTTTTTGTTCCATGTCGTAGGTACTAAACCTTTTCGCTTCGCAATATTGGCTGGTACCGATATTGAAAACAAAAACATAGAGCGAATTGATAGTTCTTTCCGCTTCGGTTCCCAAACTGGAATCGCCGGAACCGAAAGGTGTAGCTGCCCGTACCGCCATTGTCAACATGACCTTGCCTTCGGGAACAAGACTGCTATGATTATCCTCTTCTTCCATAGGGACCTCGTTGGAACATGACAGCAAGAGGCATATGAATCCTGCTGGTAACAAACGAAGCAATCTATATCGAAACTTTTCCATACGCTTACAAATCTACGGAACCGGGACGCAATGCCCAGCCATTTATGATAATCAAGCTATCGAACCAACGATTGCCGTCAAGATAAAGGAGAATGGTGTACATATCCTGACGATCCAGATATTCCTGATCCGATAGTATGCGTACATCCTGCTCATGCTGCGTCATCAACAGATATTCAACTAAAGGCATATCAACCAGAACTTCTCCTCCGGTTGTTTTTCCGATACGAAGACGCATCGCATCACCGACTGTAAGGCGGCTGACAGAAAGGTCTGCTACCACCTGTGACAACTCCGGGTCACCGCCGGGCACTCCGTCCGAAAGGGCATACGGCCGATAAACTAACGGTTGGTCGCGAAGCAAGTCGTTATTGTGTGCCAGAAGCCCGTTTCCCTCCGGGCAATCGATATGTATATCGAAATCGGAAGCCCGGAGGAACGAAGCGTCGCGTTGTTGCAAAATTACGCGGATTGTGTTCGTATCTTTAATGAGGTTGAGTGTATCCGTACGTTCAGTTCCCGGTCCGGGAACTTCTACAATTTCCGACCGGCTATGCCATAAAGCGGCAAGCGGCCGGTCGCAAGGGACTTCTCCATTGCCATTGCGATATAACGTAAGCGACAAGTCGCTTTCTTTCGAAACACCGGGCAGAAGGGATGCCGGAGCAAAGCACCCTCCATCGAGTCCTGCCCACACGACGAAACGATACTCTCCGGGAGCAAGCGGCAGCACCAACTTATATCCCGAATCGCGTAAACGCTCTCCACTATCAGTTACTGTGCAGACATATTCCCCATCCCTGTCGAATACATAGACAGAAAGGTCTCCCACCTGGCCTGCGAACAAGTCCGTGAACTTCATGTTATAATCATAACAGAAGCGGAGGGCATATTCCTGCGGGCACTCATCCAGATATTCCCTGATACAGGAAGTAAGTACCGGTAGAAAGATGGACCAGACAGCCAACAACCGTAACTGATGGAAATGGAAACGCATCGGATCAAATGAAATTATAAATCGATTCCATGTTCTCTCAAGGCCCATGCCACTATACTGACATCGCAATCGATATAAGCCGTCTCCGTATCTACCGGCACTTCCTTATCATCGGGGATAGTAGGTTCTCCCGGCTGCTTAACCGAATTAAGAGTCAGCTTATACCAGTTATTTCTCACAACGCCATAGCGGCCTAATTGCTGTACTCCATAACCATCGTTTCCTATCGACCAGGTTGTATCATAACCTCCCTCATCATTCGTAAAATGACGGATGAAAGCCTCGTAATAGCAAATTCCCTGGTCATATTTCTGGATCTCTCCTTTCTGGTTTTGGAAGGTCGTTTTAAGAGCGTCACCCATCGTTACTTTAGCTCCATTTTTCGGAGTATACGAAAGAGCATAAAGATTATAATGGTTCGTTCTGGATTTTTCAAGTGTAATAGACCAACTGCCATTGGTTGAAGTCAAAGTAGCGCTAATGCCATTTGATTGAGAACTTATAACAATTCCATTACCATCTTCTGCCGCATCTATATTATTATCACCTTCAAGGTCTTGTGGAAAATCAGCAATTTTCTGATCTGTGACCCATTGGGCAATCTGCTTAAACAGGTTCTTTTGAGAATAATGGGCGGCAACCGAAGTAAAAGACCACCAGGTACCATCCGTCATATCAAACGTATTATTTCCACCGCTCTGATTCGTAGCATTCGGATAATATTTAGCCTTAATAATAATACGTGTCACATTTGCCTTATACATTATATTATAATTACAGGTATTTTCAAGGCAATATTCACTATATACACCGGAAGAAGGAATAGCCGTACCAACCGTGAAATTATTCCATGTTGCAGTCTCCAAAACCGGGCTATTAAACTGAGACGTATTGCCTTCACCTTCCTTATAATTGGGATCTTCCGCCCAATAAAGATGTTTTCCCAAATATATTCCGTTATTCCAAACAGAAGAAAAACCTGTTGACCAGCCATTATCGATCTTACGGAAAGGATATACATATGTATTTGTATTGCCTAAAAGCCATCCCAGAATTTCTATTTTATCCCCTGTATGCGAACCTTCAGATATTTTGAAGGAAGAATACATATCTCCATCTTGTTGTGTGTAACTAACGTCATTTACAGCAAGGCTGACCTTAGCAACTACTCTTTCCACATTTATATAAGTTTTATTAGCAGTCGCGTTCTCTTTACTTCCCGGTGTAAATTTAGTCAGGGTAACCGCCTTACCGGATGTATTATCCCATACCGGTTCCGAAAGCATCAAAAAACCGTTATCCCCAGCCAAATCACTAATAGACACTAATTTAATAGCGCTATTAATATTTTTAAACGTATTACCGACTCTCAGTATACTCCCCAACTCGCTGCTAAGAGAAGCGGAAGCCCCCTTCAAATTCAATAAAGCAAGCACACGCGAAGAAGTTTTATCGATAGGTACTGCTTCTGTCGAAAAACTCTGAGTTATCTCACCTGTCACATCAGCCGTGCCGGAAGGCAAATTGACATTTAATGCGCCCCCTCCCGGAAGAACTTGCAGGGCGGGAAGTGTTGTAAGAAACTCGCTTAATACAAAATCGCCTTCATTCTCTTCCACCCCGCCAGGTGCACGGAAGAAAAGGAGGGTTAAGTCTTTTACGGCATATTCTTTGGGGTCTCCATCATCATGTGCAGGCCCCGTATCAGCCCTCGTACCACTCACAGCTGGAAGTTTGATTGTCACAGAGGTGTAAGCATCTCTTTTAGAAACAGGCTGTTGCCCATTAATTTCCTCCTCATCATTGCTCGTACACCCCGATAGTATCAAAGCCAGAGGAAGAACCCCATAAAAGTAATTCAGTTTCATATTCTATATCAGTTAAGTTAATATCCACTTACTTGTGCCTGACACAACGACATCACCAACCTGCTATTTTCTCAATTTTTCATGCATACCTCTCATTATAGTAGATTTATGAATGGCTTATGTGTATTATCCAAACATTTTGTATTCCTCAAAAAATGACTAAAAAAACGGTCGTTTATTTTAGTCATTTTCTATTCGGACTGTTGTATTTTCACAACATTGTATTTTCACACAAGTATAAGCATATAAATATTTTACAATTTTCCGTTTGTTTGTCTGAATTTTAATTCATAGTTTTGTAACGACAAGAATAAACGACCGTTTTATTAGCCTTTTATAAACACAAAAACAGTTAATTTACAATCTATTACAAAAATCACTCCGAACAATAATCGACAATAACAATTGACAATTTTTATTAATATAAACATAATTCCGGAATATCTTTTCTATATTTACAACCTCTTTCGAAGAAAAAACCACTTGGATATTCACACGAGATATCACATACGTATTATTTCAACAATTATCAAAAGAAAAATACACATCTGTAAAAAGAACAAATCACATCCATCAAAATAAAAGAGAACAAACATCAAAAGAATATTTCTTCGGTTTGAATTTAACAAAAGAACACATGGATTTTCCAAAAAGAAGGCGTTGATTTAGTAAAAAGAAGCGATAATAAACAGGTGTATAAAAACAAAATCCCCTGATGCCTTCTTTTTAAAGTGCACCAGAGGATTCAACGTCATCTTATATCTGTTCTAAATGTTCTCTATCAGGAGATATTTTTATTTAATAACTTCCTTGCTTCGGCTTCCGATAAGTTTCTACGGGTTGCATATTCTTTCATTTGCTCCTCATCGATTGAACCAATCATAAAATAGTGCGAATCCGGATGAGCGATATAGATACCACTGACCGTTGCCGTAGGATACATGGCACCGTTTTCTGTCAGCTTCACTCCTATTTGCGACATATCCAGCAGTTTATCCAATATATAATTCAACTTCTGGTCCGGTAACGAAGGATAACCGACAGCCGGACGAATCCCCTGGTATTTCACTTTATATAAGTCTGAAATCGATAAAGACTCATCAGGTACATATCCCCAATATTCCTTACGTACTTTTTCATGCATATATTCAGCCAAGGCCTCAGCCAAACGGTCAGTTAATGTTTGAAGCAACATCGAATTATACGTATCCCCTTCCGCCTCAAATTTTTCTTTCAGATATTCAGCTCCGGCACCGGCTGTTACAACAAAAGCCCCTACATAATCGGTACGTCCTTCCGAAACCGGAAGGATGTAATCGGCAAGCGATTTATAGATATCTTCGTCTTTTTTAGCCTGTTGACGTAAGACCGGAATAACGACATCTCCCATATAAATATGATCCCCATCGCTATTTGCAGGAAAAATGCCATAGATCGCTTTACAATATTCTGCTTTCATTTCAACCAAACGGTCCAGCAGTTTAACGGCATCCTTATATAACTGCATCGCTTCGGCAGCTTTGGCCCGGTCTTCTTCCGGGAAATCAGCCAACCAGGATGCACGGCAGGCATCACAGCCATGTATTTTCGTTATTTCCGAGAATTTCCCCGGCAGTTTCCATGCACTGAAAAAGAAAGTCCAATGTATATAAGGAATTATTTCTTCCAAAGGAATATATGGTATAACCTGTACTCCCGACTGAGCCGGAACTACCGGAGTATATGCCGCCCAATCAATCACCTGATGTTTGGAACGGGCTTCAGCCAGAGGAACCAGTACATCTTTTCTCTTATTCATGGAAGCACGCAAGGCTTCATATTCCTTATTCAACTCCTCCACATACGAATCGTGAGTTTCCGGATTCAATAATTTAGCAGCAATCAACGGATTCTGCGAAGCATCCAACACATGAATAACCGGATAATCATAATGAGGTGCTATTTTCAAAGCAGTATGCAGCTTGGAAGTCGTGGCCCCTCCCACCATGATAGGAATAGAAAGTCCTGCCTTCTGCATTTCTTCCGTCACATGTACCATTTCATCCAGGGAAGGCGTTATCAACCCGGAGAGACAAACCAAATCAGGCTTTTCTTCAATAGCCGTCTTTACAATCACATCGGCCGGCACCATCACACCTAAATCGATTACCTCATAGTTATTGCAGGCAAGTACGATGGATACGATATTTTTACCTATATCATGCACATCCCCTTTTACCGTTGCAAAGACCACTTTTCCCGCCTTCACCGAATCGGAGGCGGTTTTCTCCGCTTCAATGGCTGGCTGAAGGATAGCTACGGCTTTCTTCATTGTACGCGCCGTCTTCACAACCTGGGGCAGGAACATTTTACCGGCGCCAAACAATTCGCCTACCTTGTTCATTCCTCCCATCAAAGGACCGTCTATGATATGAACGGCACGGGGATATTCTTTCAGGGCCTCCTGCAAATCTTCTTCCAGATAGTCGCCAATGCCTTTCACCAGCGCATATTCCAGACGGTCTTTCAAAGTATAGCTACGCCATTCTTCCTGTTTGGCATTTCCTCCATCCTGCTTATCAATATGCAGGTTCTGGGCATACGTTATCAGCTCTTCGGCAGCTTCCGGACGGCGTGCCAGGATAACATCTTCCAGCAACGTGCGGAAACCGGGTTCTATGTCTTCATACAATACGGCGGAAGACGGGTTGACAATTCCCATATCCAACCCTTTTGCTATGGCATGGTACAGGAATACCGAGTGCATCGCTTCACGCACATAATTATTCCCACGAAAAGAGAAAGACAGGTTACTGATTCCCCCGCTCACCTTGGCTCCCGGAAGATTTTTCTTAATCCATTCAACGGCACGGATAAAATCGAGCCCATACCCGTTGTGTTCTTCCATGCCTGTAGCAATGGCAAGCACATTCGGGTCGAAAATTATATCGTTCGGATTGAAATGTATCTTTTCGGTCAATAGGCGGTAAGCCCGTTCGCAAACTTCTCTTTTCCGTTCAAACGTATCCGCCTGTCCCTTCTCGTCGAAAGCCATCACAACCGTGGCAGCACCCAACTGACGAACACGGGCGGCATGTTGCAGGAATGCCTCTTCCCCTTCTTTCAGGGAAATGGAGTTTACGATGCTTTTACCCTGTACACACATCAAGCCCTGCTCTATCACTTCCCACTTGGAAGAGTCAATCATAACAGGCACCCGGGAAATATCCGGCTCGGATGCAACCAGGTTCAGGAAGGTGGTCATTTCCTTTACGGCATCCAGCAAACCATCGTCCATATTAATATCGATAACCTGCGCTCCGTCTTCCACCTGTTTGCGGGCGATTGTCAGGGCTTCTTCATAATTGCCTTCCTTTATCAGACGAAGGAATTTACGCGAGCCTGCCACATTACAGCGTTCCCCGATATTGACAAAGTTGTTTTCGGGTTTTACCTCCAACAATTCCAACCCGGACAGCCATAAACAATCCGGCTTCGCTACCGGAACATGCGGCTTTGCCCCTTTTACCAGTTCAGGATATTTGGCGATATGGGCAGGGGTCGTACCGCAACATCCTCCCAAGATATTCACCAAACCTTCTTCTATAAAGGGTTTAACATGCCCCGCCATCTTTTCCGGTGTTTCATCGTAAGCTCCCAAGCTATTAGGTAATCCGGCATTCGGATACGCACTGATAAAATAAGGTGCATGTTTCGCCAGTTCCGCCAGATAAGGTTTCATGTCGGCGGCACCGAACGAACAGTTCAATCCGATACTGACAATCGGAGTATGTTGTACCGAAGCCAGAAAAGCAAGCAATGTCTGTCCGGACAATGTCCTTCCACCCTGTGCGGAAAGGGTCAGCGACAACATGACAGGCAAGTCTTTCCCCTTTTCCTTCAATACGGTATCGGCAGCTTCAAGCCCCGCTTTCACATTCAGGGTATCGAAAGTCGTTTCAAAAAGGATTATATCGACACCTCCGTCCACCAGTGCTTCCACCTGTTCTTTATAGGAGCGGTAAATGTCCATATAGGTAACGGCACGATAAGCCGGGTCGCTTACATCCGGGCTCATGGATGCGGTTTTGTTGGTCGGGCCGATTGAACCGGCAACCAACGCTATCCGGTCGGGATGTTCAGCCATAAAGGTATCCGCCACCTCACGCCCCAGACGGGCGGCTGCAAGATTCATATCCCGTACGTACTCCTGCATGCCGTAATCTTCCATTGAAATGGCATTGGCATTAAACGTATTGGTTGCAAAAATATCGGCCCCTGCATCCAGGTACTGGCGATGAATCGATTTGATTACATCCGGGCGGGTCATACAAAGTAAGTCGTTGCATCCTTTCAACTCGCCGGGAAAATCGGCAAACTGCTCGCCCCGGTAGTCTTTTTCCGTCAACTTAAATCCCTGGACCATGGTACCCATACCACCATCCAGTATTAATATTCTCTCTTTCAAGAGGCTGATAAACTTTTCTTTATTCATAAAGACGTTTTAGTTTTCGTGTATATATATAACCAAATCCCCGCCTGAGCCAGACAATTAAAATGGCAAAAAATAGCCGGGGAACCACAATCCACAGCAGAGGGACTCCGATTGTCACAAAAATAATCGAGTCCTCCAGCAACGAGTGGCACATGGCAAGGTGAAAATTCAATAAATTGCCTCCATCCCGGGAGAGTTTCTTCCGGTTCATTTCCTCCACCATAATAGCACTTCCGTATGCCAGCCCCACTACATTGCCGACCAACCAGAGGAATGCGGCTTCATGGGGTAGTCCAAATACTTTCATCAACGGTGAAAAGACAGAGGATAAACCTTTCATCAACTTAAACTCATCCAGAATATAATGGAGCACCATCAAAAAGGTGACAATCACCAAAATAGTAATAATGACCTTTGTCGAAGTAGTCAGCCATAGGACAAACACTTCCAACAGATTCTCGCAAACGGCGGCACTCTGGGTAATTTCAATCGTTCCCCAACCGGTATGAGGCATCACTTTATTGAGGGTAAAAGCAATTACAAAGCTCATCGTCAGCCGCAGCAGGCTCATTACCCAGAAAGACGAACCGGTTTTCGCCTGTACGGACGACTCTACCGGCAGATTATGGGAAGTAAGGCACATTAGGGCAAGGATTGTAACCTCGCGAATGCCGAGCGACATGGAAGTTATCAGAGCTATCGGAGCATAAAGGGGGCTGAAAATACTTGTCAGGAACACAATGGACGTTTCGCCCGGCAAGCCCAGTAAAGAGAATACGGGTTCAAGATAGCCGGACAATATATCCAACAGACCGGAGTATTGCAGAATCCGGACCAACAAAGATATCGGAAGGATAATCTTCAGAAGCCAGACACAAGTTTTTCCGGCCTTGGGTAAAGCCATTTTTATACATTTCCATATCCGGGAAATTATGTGTTGACCTGTCCCCATTTGCAGACTATGTAAAAATAGATGGATATTTCTGGTAATTACCGCTTGAAAGCTCTGTCCATCTCACGGCGGTCGTCGCGCTCTTTGATGGAATCGCGTTTATCATATTCCTTTTTACCCTTGGCTATGGCTACGACAATCTTTGCCAATCCCTTGTCGTTGATAAAAAGTCGGGTCGGCACAATCGTAAAACCGCTGTTGCGGGCGGCACTTTCAATCTTCTTTAATTCTTTTTTGGTAAGCAGGAGTTTACGGTCCCTTCGCGCCACATGATTATTGTATGTTCCGTAAAAGTATTCAGCCACATACATATTCTTCACCCACAACTCACCTTTCTCCACAATACAGAATGTATCTACCAGGCTGGCTTTTCCCAACCGGATGGACTTGATTTCCGTACCGGTCAGTACGATTCCCGCGGTAAATGTATCGAGCAACTCGTAGTCGAACGTCGCCCGCTTATTCTTGATTTGTATGTTGTTGCTAATCTTTTCTTTCATTTCATTTAAAGACAATCTGTCAGATATTTAGTCCGGGCATCAATAATGCAAGCAGGATACTTATCACCGAAGGAGTCAGCAGGATAATAACTGTTGCCACACCGGTGAACTTCAAACGGGCATTTTCTTCTATCTGCATATAAGGCCCGGCACCTTCCCAAACAATATAGAACGTATATAGAACAAATATGCGAAGAAAAAAGAACTCGGGAAGCAACATTAATACGACACTCAGGGCAAACATCAGGGAAGAGGAATACCCCACAAAACGCTGCATTAATTTCATATCTTTTTCCCGCTTGAAAAAGCCCTGCCAGACTTCATTCAGGAAATAGGCGCCCAAATAAAAACCTCCGAACGAAGACACCAATGTTTTAATAGACGATTTCAACGCCAGTTCCACATCAAATTCTTTCCTTGTGAACAATACGCCAAGAAAAGCAGCTACAGTAACCAGTCCAATCAGCGGATATACAAACCGGGACAAAAACTCATCGTCGCTTTCCTCCTTCTTTGTCAGCATCATCCACGCCTTGCCCGGCTGGGAAATGATTGCGATTACCCACTTAAATATCTCTTTATACATCTTTGTAGTCCGTTTTTGTCAACTAAGCAATTAATTCTGTGTTACGGTCAATACATCTGTCGATTTCCAGACGCATTTCGTCGTATCGGCATTAAAGCCGGATACATACCTGATTCTGAAATTTACCACCTTCTGTTCGTCCTCTTCCACTGTATTGGCTCCGTTTATAAAATTCTGGATATCGACAGCGCAAGGTATAATCATCGAACGGGGAGTTGTCTCGTCCGTTGTCAGACGAATTGTACGCAAATATAAGTCATATACCTTGTCTCCGTCTAATTGCTGTTGCGGATTGTACGACAAGGCAAAACTATCTTTCTGGGCGGTCCGGTGGTTCATTTCCGCGAACAAAAACAATTTTCCACGGATATAGGCATACCTGTTTTGAAGCAGTGTAAGCGTCAGTTCGTCTTTTACCGGTTTTACCGTATCCTGCAAGGTATCGAATAAGTTCCACTTGCCTACACGGGTAAGCGTATTTGCATAGATATTTGCCGTCTTATAGGTCAGCGAACCTTCCGTATTCAATGGCAGGCTGGGGTCGAATGAATAATCAAATAAGATACATTCGTCCTGATCCACCGCCGCACTCTGAAATTCCGTCGAAGAAAGGACATCCCCGCCTTTCACATAGATAGCTTTTAAAGGGGTCAAAGTAACCACCCCGGCTTGGTTTGCAAGCGTCAGATTGCTTGCCGGGTCTCCCAGGCAAGACGACAGCATAAATAAACAAACAGCAAGCACTCCGTATAACGATTTCTTTTTCATCTCGATTGCATTTTGATAGCCATAGATTTCCTTCCACAAAACAGGAAAACGCACAAAGGTAGTAAAAAAAAGATATACCTTTGCGAAGGTTCCATTATTAAAAGATATATTCTATGAATAAGCATTTGTTTTATACCGTTTTAGCAATCGTCATCCTAAGTTTTACGGGATGTTCGTGTCCGGTCCCTCAAAGCAATAATCCGGTTGTCGACAAGCAAACCTATCCGTTTGCCATCAAAGGTACCGACACGCTAAAACTCGATAAATATGAAGTAATAAATACGACAAAGGATACATTGCCCAAGCCTGTACTTCTTTTTGCTTTCGGTGGAGGCTTCAAAGGCGGGGAGCGGGATGAAGCTTATTATATTCCTTATTTCCATTTCCTCGCGGAAAACGGTTATGTAGTGGTTTCCACCGACTACCGTACCGAACTGAAACATGCAGACCCTTCCAAAATGGCAGACCCGATGGGCTTTGCCGCCACATTGCAACAGGCAATAGGTGCTGCGGTAGAGGACTTCTACGGCGCAACCCGCTATGTGGTTGAAAATGGCGACAACTGGAAAATCGACTCCGAACAGATTGTTGCCTGCGGTTCAAGTGCCGGAGCTATCACCGTCCTGCAAGCCGAATATGAAATCTGCAATCAAAGCGAACTGACACAGTTGCTACCGGAAGGTTTCAATTATGCAGGCGTAATCTCATTTGCCGGAGCTGTATGCAGCATGGGCGCTCCCCAATGGAAAAATGCCCCCTGCCCCATTATGCTTTTCCACGGGAATGCAGACCGGACCGTTCCGTTCGAAAAAGCGGTATTAAATGATATGGGACTTTGGGGTTCCAATTTTATTGCCGGACAACTGAAAGAGAACCAATCCCCTTACTATTTCTATCTTGCAGAAGATACCGGACACGAAATGGCCAATATTCCTATGGAAAACAACCGCTACGACATCCTCGGTTTCCTGAACCGTTTCGTATCGAACCATCAAAAGTTATTTATCAATACGACAGAGACGGTTCCCGGCAAACCGTCCGCTCCCAAAGATTTCACTTTACAGGATTATATCCGGAATAATATGTAAAAGGACAGGCTTTACCGGATGACCTAAACATGATACGGTTCCGACTTCCAAGCCACCTTCGTGGAGAAGCTTGATTTGTTTACGATGGAGTTTGGGTGTTCAATAAACGAGGGTGTTCAACTGTATTGAACAAGATGTAAAAATGAACAAATAATTTTACCATATCAAAATCGTTCATTATCTTTACAGTGTTCAATACAATTGAACAAAACCTTATAATTGAACAAAAACAACAATGAGACTCATTGAACATGAAATACTAAATCAGGCATTGACCGCTTTACAGGGCAAGTTTGATTTTTGCGACAGCATAGCAATATTGGCGAAAGGTGTCGATAGCGGCCCTTTTGATACTGTCGTCCGCATTATGAATGTCGATTTTTTATGTGAAATCAAAGACAGCATAACAGCTTCTACATTCAATACTATTTTGAAAACCATGCAGGCAAAAGCAGGAATGGAATCCAGACCGGTGTTATTGGTCGCACAATACATCAGTCCGGCTTTATTGAACAAATTTGTCGCTCATGGTATTAACGTTCTCGACAGTGTAGGGAATTTCCATATCCGTTATATGAGAAAAAACCGTATGATATTTCAACTTTCCAATACCGGAGAGAAAAACAGACCAATAAAAGAAAAAAGTTACCCGGTCTTTTTGGAAACGGGAATCAAGGTTATTTTCTATCTATTGAATGATTTTGAGAACGTAAACAAATCCTATCGGGAAATTCAAGAAGCGACCGGCGTTTCTTTGGGAAGTATCAAGAATGTCATTAATGAATTGATTTCCTTACATTATGTCCTTGTGACGGAAAAAGGCCGATTCTTGAAAAACCACAAGAAACTGCTGGAACAATGGACGATAAGTTATAACCAGTTGTTGAAACCGAAACTATTGCTCGGACGAATGAGTTTCCGTAATAATGAATATCGGATAAAATGGTTGGCGATGAAATTGCCAGAAGGAATGTATTGGGGTGGAGAAAGCGGTGCGCAAATGGTAGACAGCTATCTTGAACCCGGTAGTTTCGACATCTACACAGATATCCCTACCGCCAATCTGATGAGGACAGGTTTTGTCAGACAAGACGATAACGGCGAAATAGGTATATACCGTAAGTTCTGGAATTGGGATACGGAAAACAAACATGTTTCGCTTGTACTCATATATGCTGATCTGATGGGAAGTGGCAATGCCCGTTGTTTAGAAATAGCACAAAGACTTTTAGACAATGGACTTAAACATTTCAAGTGAAAAGATCGGTAATCCACTATTGGTGGAATTGCTGAAAAAACTGACCGGTTGTTTCGGCAGCATAGGGCAAACCTTTTTCGTGATCGGCGCAACCGCCCGAGATATCATTCTGCAACAGTTGGCAAGCACGTCATCAAGCCGCAAGACCAGAGACTTGGATGTGGCAATAGCTATCCCCGATTGGCGGGCTTTCGACCGTATTACCAAAATATTGGTAGCCGAAGGATTCAATAAAGATACACACAAGCACCAACGTTTTTACTATGATGATTACGAGCTGGATGTTGTTCCATACGGTGTTGTGGCTAAAGAAGACGATTACATATACTGGCCGCCCGAAGAGGCCATCGCCATGTCTGTAAAAGGATTCGATGAAGTGCTAAGCGATGCCATTACCGTTCATATAGATGATGATTTCGAGCTTAAAATTGCATCGTTGCACGGTTTGTTCCTGCTGAAATTCAATGCTTGGCAAGACCGCCATTTTAGCACAGACAAGGATGCGGAGGATATGTCTTTCATCCTTTCCAATTATTTCATAGCCAATGTAGACCGTAATTTCCATACGGAAGTATATGACTGGGAGCATTTCGACGAATACATTATTGGAGGCTATTGGTTGGCTCATGATTTAACCCTCCTGCTCAACAAAGAGCAGCTCATTTACTACCACGATTGTATCATGGAAGAACTGGCACAGGAAGAAGCCGGACTCTTGATCAATCAGACATTGGAACACAGTATCGGATTGACCTACGAACAAGTCAGGGACACATGGCAAGCTATTGCGGATGTTTTTCAAAAGGCTATAGAAGATGAATGATATAAAAATCAAGAGTGCCAGTTGCCCCGGACAACACAAGGTCAACGAAGATTTCATGAAGTACGCCACTTTGTCGAGTGATAAAACGATTGTCGTGCTTGCAGACGGCATGGGCGGACTGTCACATGGGGATCTATCAGCAACCACTGTTGTCCAGACAGTTTTCGATGTCCTGGAGAAAGGAATTGACCAATACAATATAGAGGACTTGCTCCGTAGGGCTTTAATCGAAGCAGATACACAAATAGAAACCTTGTGCAAGGAACTGAAATGTAAAATGGGGGCAGCAGTTACGGCTGTAATTATTGTCGGCGATACTGTTTATTATATATGGCAAGGTAATGTCCGGTTATATCTTGCCGCTGAAGAAGATCGATTTGAATTGCTTACAAAAGACCATGTATTCGGTTCCGGAAAATACGACAATACTTTTCTAACACGTTGTGTCAACGGCAAAGGATTTCGTGAGCTTCCACCTATCGGAACAGCAGTCTTGAATAAACAGGTAACGCTTTATTTATGTACGGACGGGTTTTATCAATCAGTTGCAGAATCTGAGATAAACGGATTCGATTTAGATGTTATACATAAGCTGTCCGGTATTAATGATGATTATTCTTTGATTGAGATAAAGTCGGGGTAAAATTGCAATGAAAATACGTATCTCATCAAAAGTTATTTATCTATACGGCGGAGACGGTTCCCGGCAAACCGTCCGCTCCCAAAGATTTCACTTTACAGGATTATATACGGAATAACAGATAAAAAACATTGTAATAAATACCTGCACGGAGCGTCTTTATTACCTGCGCAGTTCTTTGTTACTACCCGGAACATAGCAGCAACTATGTGCCAGGTAATGGCGACAATCTGCGCAGGTAGATGGAATCTATAAACACAAAAAATCGCCACTGCCCGGAACGACCCCGGATAGTGGCGACTTCTTATATAGTTTATCTCTTATTCTCTACTTGAAGAAATACCTGAACAGGTCATTTCCATTCGCATAAATCAGCAGGGAGAACAGCAAGAGCATACCCACAATCTGAGCATATTCGAGGAATTTATCACTCGGCTTGCGACGCGCCACCACTTCATAAATCAGGAACATCACATGCCCGCCGTCCAATGCCGGTATAGGCAGAATATTCATAAAGGCAAGGATAATGGAAAGGAATGCCGTCTGTTTCCAGAAAGTCCGCCAATCCCATTCCGAAGGGAACAGATTGCCGATTGTACCGAAACCGCCCAGGCTGGAAGCCCCTTCCTTGGTAAAGACATATTTCATATCGCTTACATAGCCTTTCAAGGTGTTCACCCCTAAGGTTACACCGGCAGGGAATGATTCGAAGAAACCATAATTCCGAGTTACGGTCGGATACAAATCCGTCGGCAACATCACCATTACTCCCATCTTTCCGGCTGTATCCGTATGCAAGGTCAACGATTTCAACAAACCGTCACGGTAAAAGCCTACTGTTATATCCGCATCCTTGTTCTGCTCAAGCTGTTTGGATACATCTTCAAACAAAGGGGTGGAAATACCGTTTATAGAAACGATACTGTCTTTAGGCAATAACCCGGCTACTGCCGCAGGACGGCTGTTGCTTTCCAGTTCGCGTATAACCATCGGGAAACGGAAGGGGTCGGCAAACCCTTTCTTGTCGCGCATCACACGTTGCATCATATCTTCCGGTATAGCAATTTCAGCTTCTACCCCATCGCGTAGTACGGTTACCGTTTTTGCATTTACCACCTGGCGGAAGCTTGCTTCACCGAAGCGTTCCAACTCCACACCATCCGCTTTCAGCAATATATCGCCATCCCGGAAACCTACATTCTGGAATGTTTCGCTGTAATTCATACCCGCCTTCATATTCTTCAAAGGCAGATAGGTATCTCCCCAGGTAAACAATATCATGGAATAGATGAACAGAGCCAGCAGGAAGTTGAACAAGACCCCGCCAATCATAATCATCAAACGCTGCCCGGCAGGCTTGGAACGAAACTCGTAAGGTTTGGGCGGCTGTGCCAACTGCTCCTTATCCATGCTTTCGTCAATCATACCGGATATCTTGCAATATCCGCCTAAAGGCAACCAGCCTATACCATATTCCGTATCACTGTTTTTAGGCTTGAACTTAAATAATGAGAACCACGGGTCAAAGAAAAGGTAAAACTTCTCCACCCGTACCTTAAATATACGAGCAAAGAGAAAGTGCCCGAACTCATGGACAAGCACCAGTATCGACAAGCTCAGAATGAGCTGTAGCGCTTTAATCAAAAATGTTTCCATTTAGTATCTACTGTCTATTTATTTCTATTTAAAACTCAACTACTCTTAACTCAACAAACTTTCCGCAATCCTCCGTGCTTCCGCATCTGTAGCCACATAATCTTCATAAGACGGAACCGTTATAAAGGACGCTTTTTCCATTGTTTTCTCTATAATTTCACTCATTTGCAGAAAACCCACCCGGTCTTGCAGGAAGGCTGCCACCACTACTTCGTTGGCTGCATTCAGGATACAAGGCATGTTTCCTCCTTTGCGAATGGCATCAAAAGCAAATGCCAGGTTACGGAAACGCTTCATATCCGGTTCTTCGAACGTAAAGGTGGCATATTGATTGAAATCCAAACGGGGCGCTTTGCTCTTCAACCGTTTCGGATAAGAGAACGCATAACTGATAGGCAATTTCATGTCCGGTATGCCCAGTTGCGCAATCACGGCGCCATCCTCGAACTGTACCATCGAGTGGATTACCGACTGGGGGTGCACAACCACCTGTATTTGTTCGGGAGTTACACCGAACAACCATTTCGCTTCAATCATTTCAAAACCTTTGTTCATCATCGAAGCGGAATCGATCGTTATTTTGGCTCCCATTTGCCAGTTCGGGTGTTTCAATGCCTGTGCCTTTGTTACCGTAGCAAGCTCTTCCAGCGACTTTGTCCGGAAAGGACCGCCGGAGGCCGTCAGCAAGATCTTCTCCACTTCGTTCTCCCATTCTCCGGCTAAACACTGGAAAATGGCAGAATGTTCAGAATCGACCGGCAGGATGGGTACTTTGTGTTCGGCAGACAAAGCGGTTATCAACTCACCGGCAACAACCAAAGTTTCTTTATTTGCCAAAGCGATAGCTTTGCCGGCTTTAATCGCACTGATGGTCGGCTTCAGACCGGCATAGCCCACCATAGCCGTCAGTACCATATCAATCGGCTCCGACTGGACCACCTGGGCAATAGCCTCCGAACCCGCCCAGACTTTTATAGGAAGGTCTTCCAGCGCTTCTTTCAACTCCGGATATTTCTGTTCATTCGCTATCACAACCACTTCAGGCATGTATTTACGTGCCTGGTTAATCAGCAAATCCACCTGATTGTTTGCAGTCAGGGCATACACATCAAAAAGGTCCGGATGTTCGCTGACAACTTCCAGAGCCTGTGTACCAATAGAGCCTGTAGAGCCTAATATGGCTAAATTTCTTTTCATGGATGATTAAAAAGCTATATAGTCTTCGGGATTAACCGGATTACCTTTATACCACAATTCAAAATGCAAATGCGGACCGGTCGATAATTTCCCTGTATTGCCTATCAGAGCAACCGCTTCACCTGCCACAACACGATCCCCGATTTCTTTCAGCAATAATTCGTTATGTTTATAGATAGACAGGAATCCGTTTTTATGCTGTATCTGTATCACATTCCCGAAATTCGGATCGAACCCGGCAAAGGTTACTGTCCCATCCAATGTTGCCAACACACTTTCTTTCGGAGCTGCAGCCACATCCACACCGTAGTGGCGCAATTCCGGTTCGTAATGGGAAGATACAACCCCATTTACCGGTTTATAGAAGAACACGCCTTCGGTAGGTACCTGGTGGGGGTCCAAGACCGTCAGGTTATATTTTTCTGCCTCTGCATAGTCTTTTACAAACTGTTCTTCCTCCTTCGAACGGGGAATATTATAATCCGGTTTCGTACGGGCCAACGAGTCAATCTCACGGATTGAATCTATCGGCATGGTTCCGGATAAAATACCGGAAACATTATTCAAATAGAGAGAGTGAATCTGCAACATCCTTTCCAGTGAGTCCGCTCTCAACGCATTCTGCACGATTTCCTTACGGATTTCCACATCCAGATAACCCGGCAAATAATTTCGTATCGGAGTCTTTATGATGATAAAAGCAGTAAAAGCAATCAGCAGAAAAGCGAATAAAGCCAATGTTGCAAATGCGGAAAGTTGTGACAAGCGGAACGACCAAACTTCCTCCAAGGTCCCTTCGTTGAAAAAAGAGAGTTTATATTTGAACCGTATCCGGTGCCAGAATGATTTCTTATTTAATTTTCGTTGCTTCCGTGCCATGTATATTAGTAGTCAGTTTCATAAATCAAGCAAACCTTCCGGAACGGAAACAGTCAGCGTTTTGTTTTCATGATCCGCAGATAGAATCAATTCCTCAGCCGCCGGCAACAATATTTCTTTTCCTTTATGATCTATCTGAAGAAGAACGTTTATTGTCGATTCGTCGACATCCGTAATCGCTCCTAATTCGCCAAGAGCCTCATCGATTACCTGATATCCGATAAATGAATCCCAGGTAATATCGCCAATCAAGTCATCCTCCATCTTATCCAGCGGATAAAAAACCTCGCGATTGGAAAACTCCCTCGCAGCCTGCTCGTCATCCACATTTTTCAATTTCAGAAGAATCACATTATCTGTCTTATACCGGTAATCTTCCACAAAAAAAGGGACCAGAATACCATCCATATCGCAAACAATATAGAGGTCCTCCGAATCATCAAACACATCACTGCTTGTCATTAATCCGATTTCCCCCTTTATGCCGTGAGGCTTGGTAAACAGCCCTATCTTAAAAACATCCTCCTTCTTTATCATCGCAAAAGATTTTTATAAACGGGTAATGCGTGCCCCGATAGCATTCAAGCGCCTGTCTATATCCTGATATCCACGGTCTATCTGGTCGATATTATGAATACGGCTGGTTCCTTCGGCACTCATTGCTGCAATCAGCAGGGCGATTCCCGCACGGATATCCGGCGATACCATATTGGAACCACGCAACTTGAACCGGTTTCCCAATCCTATTACCGTAGCGCGGTGCGGGTCACACAGGATAATCTGGGCTCCCATATCTATCAGCTTGTCCACAAAGAACAAGCGGCTTTCGAACATTTTCTGGTGAATCAGTACGCTTCCGACAGCCTGGGTCGCCACAACCAAAAAGACACTCAGCAAGTCCGGAGTCAATCCCGGCCAAGGGGCATCTGCTATAGTCATGATAGAACCATCGATAAACGTATCTATCTGGTAAGAATCATGGGAAGGCACATAAATATCGTCCCCTTGTTGTTCAACGGTTATACCGAGGCGACGGAACGATTCCGGTATAATCCCCAACTTTTCATAACCTGTATTCTTTATCAGGATGTCGGACCCGGTCATGGCTGCCATACCGATAAAACTGCCGACTTCAATCATATCCGGCAGAATCGTATGTGTTGTCCCTCCGAGTGCCTCAACACCTTCTATTGTCAATAAATTGGAACCTACCCCGGAAATACGGGCACCCATCCGGTTCAGCATAGATGATAATTGCTGCAGGTAAGGTTCGCATGCGGCATTGTAAATCGTTGTTTTGCCTTCTGCTAAAACGGCAGCCATCAGGATATTGGCTGTACCGGTTACCGAAGCTTCGTCCAGCAACATATAAGTGCCTTTCAGTTTCTTGGCTTCCACTTCATAGACCTGGCGTTCCGGGTTATAACCGAAACATGCACCTAACTTCTGTATACCTACAAAATGAGTATCCAAACGGCGTCGACCGATCTTATCGCCACCCGGTTTAGGAATCAGAGCCTTGCCAAAGCGTGCCACAAGCGGTCCTACAATCATCACGGAACCACGGAGACTGGCACTTTTACGCAAAAACTCATCCGTCTGCAAGTAATTCAAATCTATGGAATCCGCCTGAAACGTGTAGGTACCGGTAGCCGGATGGTCTACTTTCACCTGCATATCGCGCAAAAGCTGTATCAGGTTGTTTACATCCAGGATATCCGGTATATTGTGTATCGTTACCTTTTCGGCGGTAAGCAAGGTTGCACAAATCACCTGTAGAGCTTCATTCTTGGCGCCCTGCGGAATGATTTCCCCGGATAATTTATAGCCTCCCTCTATGACAAACGAACTCATCTGCCTTTACGCGTATAGTTGTTTTTTTTACTGTTGTTGGTATTATTGCGGGCAAGGATATCCCGGCTTTCCAGTAGTTTATGGACTTCTTCGTCCAATACGATTTTACCCTCCGACAACTCGTCCAGATCCTTAAATATCTTACGGTCATCCACCGACTCTTTATTCCAGGTAAGAAAAGATTTCTTCATCTGGGTAGCCAATAGTTTGATAAGCTGGTCTTTTTCTACCCCTGCTTCAAATTCCGTAGCTTTATGTATCATTAATTCGAGCGTCTTCCCATAATGACGGTAACGGATACGGGAATTGTTATACGGTAAACGCGGAGGGCGTGTATATAAGTCTTCTTTCTTTATAATCTCATACGGATAATCGATATCCAATTTAAAATCCGCCATGATTGCCAAATGATCCCAAAGGATATGTTTGAAATCATTCACATCACGCAAATGAGGAAACATATTCCCCATTATATTTATAATTGTATTGGCACAACGTTTGCGTTCTTCCCGGTCTTCTATGGTCACACAATAATCCACCATGTTCTGAATATTGCGTCCATATTCGGGCATAGCCATTTTTTTTTCTTCTGTATTGTATTTCATTACTATTTCTGTTTACCGGGCAAAGGTACAGATTATAATTGATTTAAACAATAAACAGAGCGGGGGGTGCTTGCACTAAACTTACTTATCGAGAGTTAATGTAAACCAAAAACAAGACCCTTCGCCCACAACCGATTCAACACCGACCTCTCCCCCCATTTGCCGGATGATCGTCTCACAAATACTCAATCCCAGTCCGGTACCCTGGATAAAGGTGTTCAATTTCACAAAACGGTTGAATATTTCCTTTAGCTTATCCTCCGGTATGCCAATCCCGGTATCCTTTACATAAAATTTCAACAAAGAAGTTCCAGCGATATAATCATAACCAATGGTTATAGAACCTTTTTCCGTAAATTTCATTGCATTGTTCAAGAAATTCGTAATTACCTGCATCAAACGATTTTTGTCGGTATAAAGTATGCACTTGGGAAGTCCTTTCTCACATAACAACTGTACATTTTCATTCTGATTCCGAATTTTTGCCGTATAAATAATATCATCCAGCATTTCATTGACATCCTCATTGAAATAACAAAAATCCAAAGTTCCGGCTTCTATTTTAGACAAGTCGAGGATATCATTTATCAATTGTAACAAAAGCGTACTGTTCCTTTCGATAATTTCTACATAAGCCCTCGTTTCTTCCTCAGATTCCGCCTCCGGCAATAAATTTGAAAAACCGATTATGGCATTCAGCGGAGTTCGTATTTCATGGCTCATATTAGCAAGAAATGCGGACTTTACACGGCTAAGGTTCTCAGCTTCCTCTTTGGCTTTGCGAAGTTCCTGTTCCATTAACTTTCTTTCCGTGATTGGTAAAAACGCTCCGGCTAAAGCGCAAAGTTCTCCCTTGCCATCATATTCCGCCTCGGCTAACAACTCCTCCCAAGCCTCCGAATCCGTATTGTAAATATTCCTGTCCCCCAACTGATATTCGATATGTCCTTTTTGCAAGGTTCCGCCTATCAACTTGTCAAACAGTTCTTTCACTTGTTCCCTGTAATCGTCGTGCACAGCATTCAAACCCTCTTCAAGAGCAAGTTGTTTGGACATAATCAGCGTATGCTTTGTTCCCCCGCTTTCCATATCCTGCTCTGTTTTCATCTTCTCCACACTGAATACATTCTTCTTTATGTCATAATGCCAGGGTATCATATTCGCGGCCTCCATTGCCATCGATAATTTTTTATTCAACTGTTCCAAATGCTTTTGAAAATTCTTCGACACTGTAATATCAATGAAAAACAGGTCAATAACATTCGTTTCTTCGGCAGGCATAATCAATAAATTATAGAAATGCCCTCTCAACACATATTCCAGCATAAATGATTTTTTCGTACCAAGAACGTTTTCCACCATCGAAATATATTTTTGAAGCAGATCTGTGGGTACTCCATTTATTTCCATTCCTTTTTTATATAAGATATTTTCCTTCGAGAGGATTTGTTCTTCAAAGGCTTTATTCACATCCTGCACAAGGATATCCTTTACGGCTGCATCCCTCAATAATTCATGGCGCATGTAAGGGAGGGGCATATTATTAAATAAATCACGATATTTCAACAGTAATTTAAACGCACGGGCTTTCATTTTTGCTTTCAACTGCCTTATATACAAAACGGTAAGCAGAACAAATATAGTCAGGAGTAATGCTCCGCATAAAAGTAGCCAAAACCAGGATTCTCTCATAAATCCTGACATACAGATATAACAAATATAATCATTCAGCATGTTGTAATGGTTTTAACACGTTATTCGTAATTCTATACAGGATACTGAATGTTATTTTTCATTATTTGCATTTGTTAACCCTGTAATGACTAAAAAAACGAACGTTTTTTTTCGTCATTTTTCATCGAATACGTATAAAAATCAAAGAATCTCACACACAAGCTATAACAAGCCACATGCTGACAGTTAGAAAAAAAACAGTTTGATTTTTAATAATTTTACCATACATTTGCAATGACAAGAAAAAACGTTCATTTTTTTCGCCATTATCATATTAACACATATACTCCTTGATTTTCTGGATATTACCAATCAAAGACCATTCTATTTTAACAATTAATCATAACAGACTTGCCAGCCCTTGCCGATTCAGTATTCGCACTTTATTTTTAGGAAGGAGCAAGATAAAACCGCCATCTACTAATTTCCGGATTTCTTTGGACAAGGCAGGGCGTGTCACTCCAAAATATTCTGCAAGTTGCACCTGATTATGCTCTATTACAGCGACATCCGCCCCTTTTTCCAAATGATCTAATACATAATAAATATACCGGCTGCGGATACCTCTGAAAGACAAGACTCTCAATCTCGTCATTATACATTTATTACAACTTGTGCTGACACAAAGGAAACTACGGAGTAACTGAGGCATGCTACTCATCACTTTAAAAAAATGGTCTTTGGGTATTCTTATCAATGTTGCATCCTCTTCAACCGTAAAAGTTGCAGGGAAAACACATTGTTTGGTAAACAAATGAGGGGTTGCAAAAGTACGCGGCGCCTGGATAGTTTCCACACGTACTTCTACGCCGGAAACATCCAGTACATCCACATTTAATTTCCCTTCTATTAAAACATGTAGGGCATTACAGGGTGACCCCTGACGGATGATTGTCTCTCCTTTGGAATAATGATCAATCGTATATTCCAAATTATCGAGCAGTTCTTCCTGCATTTTCAAAGTTAAGTCTTTGAAAAGCGGTATTTTAAATATTTCTGTAATGTCCATCGTTTTATTTTTAGTATTAGACGTATCCTCCTACAAATATAGAGGAATTTCCAATACTAACAACTCTTACCACTTAGCAGTAAAAATGCGGGGGTTAATATTAACAGACAACCATCCCCAATCCTGCCAACTGGATGAATCTCCACCTTTCACCAATTCCATTGTTTTGCCAGCTAACATTGTAGAATATCCTGCCGACAATTTGACATCTTTCATTATCTGCCAGTCCACTTGAAAATCCAATTCAGACCCCAATCCACGGTTTGCTTTCTCTCCACTTTTTTCATAAACATCTCCCGTTACTGAAAAATAATGATAAGCAAGAGAAAGGTTTACTTTCTTTACCGGTTTGAAAGCCACGGAAAGCTGATTATCCCAAAGCCCCGGGTTTAACCCGTTTTTAAAAGAAGAGGCATAAAAATAATCCATAGCCCCGTAAAATTTATGATGTGTTCCATACAAAGGGTCGAATGCCTTATATTTTCCGGCCGGGTCATTGCCTGCTCCACTTAAATAATCACTACCGATAGCCACTTTCCAACGCGGATCAATCTGATAACCGGCATTAACAGCCCACATAAAAGCTGATATATCTTTTCCGGCTTTACTTTTTCCGAACTGGTAATAGAATGTTCCGCCGAATGACCAATTACCGGGTGTATAATATAAATTGGTTCCTAAAGTCTGCATGAACTTTGTATCAGACTCTTTTTTCTCGCTGTCTCCACCTTCTATTCCCAGATTCATGAAAAGGAAAGAAGCACGGAATACTTTACTGCAAGTATGTTCATACCAAAGTGTTTGCATCGTTTTATAAGGTTGTGCACCCGGAGCATAATAGGTTCCTCCGATAAGGGTTTCATCATTCTGGTTGAATGCCACTATCAAATGCAGTTTATTATTTGAATTTTGATAGCCTAATTTCAATGCATCATGGTAACGTCCGGCAACACTCCAGTCCAGTCCCCCCAAAAGGCGTTCATCATCATACACAAGAGACTGACGTCCTAATTTGGCAAAAAATCCCGTGCCGAAATTCAACTGCGCCCAGGCTTCATTCAGTATAAAACGCCCGTTCTTATCAATCTGCGGGTCTTGTCCCCACACCCCCACATGTTGGGCAGAAAGACCGATTGAAAGATTCTCCCGCTCATATCCCAACGACAAACGGGCACGATTATTGATAAATCCTGCGGCATCTTCCCCTTTATCACGAGGAAAAAGAACGCCATTCCGATACTCTGCACGAGGACGTATTTGTACATTCATAAAGAATGTATTCTCTTTTTTGTCTTTGTGCCCGTTTTCTTCCGCACGGACGATTCCGGAACTCAATAAAAGTAAACCGGAAATAATAACTGATAGTGTTTTCATAAGTCTTGATGTTATTTTCTAATTTTCAATTACCATAAATCAACCCATATTATAAGTATGCACACTGTTACCTTGCGCAGAGGGCAAATAATTCACCCCGAACCAACAAACCTGTAAAAGAATAAACGAACCTATCAATATCCCTAATGCCACCGAAGTCCGCAAACGTTGGTGAAGCCTGAAATGAATGTATAATAAATTTCCCATCCAAGTTGCAGCCGCCCAAGTCTCTTTCGGGTCCCAGTTCCAATAATGTCCCCAGGCCTCTTTCGCCCAGATAGCGCCAAACAACATTCCGATTGTCAGGAAAGAAGTCCCCACATAAACCAGATTATCACATAGCGCCATCATATCGCTACTCACTGCCTGTTTCCGGGAGCGATATAACAGGTATACCGCAACAATAGCGGCAGCTCCCAACATGGCATAGGCAAACATATAAACAATCACATGCGGAGCAAACCAAGGACTTTGTAAAGCCGGCATCAAGGTCTTGTTATGTATCTCCGGCTTAAGCAGGTTTATGAAAATAAAAACACCTGCCAACAATGTACTGAACGACAGTATCCATTTATACCGCCAACGGATATACGTAATACCTCCTGCTACCGGCAGAAAAAAAGAATACCACAAACGGGTTTCCCCCATAGTCCGCAAAGGAGGACGCTCGAGAGAGAACCACAATCCAATGATAAAAGCAAGAAAGATAGTCAATCCCACCCCATTCAATGCTACAGCCCAAGTAAATCCTTTCGGTTTATAAGCACACCATGCCGCCATTATCCAGCAAAGCAACGCGGGCATAGCCATATAGATAAAACTTCCCCAATCCATCATTCAGTCCTCCCTTTCTTCGGCGCTTGCACAAAAAGGCAGACGGCGCCGGCAAGCATTAGAAAAATACCGGTATATACAATTGGCAACCAAGGGTCGCGCACCAATTCAAAAACACTTGAATTACTCCATTTCCCCATTGTTTCATCATAGCTCAGCTGATAGATATTCCAGCCGGATACATTCAACGGTTTATTCACTTCAACCTGTGCCTCAACCTTTTGTTTATCTTTTTCTTTATATACAATCACATCGGAAACAAAACGTTTCGGTTCACGTTCCGGCATAACCATTACCATGTTCTCATCTAAAGGCAATGTTACATAAGGAAACATATAATTGCCCGAACTTACCCACCCTTCATGCATAGTACCGCTATGCTTATTCCGGGCTTTAACATATAATGCGGATGTCGCACCTTCCGAATTGAAGCCTACGAAATTTACCGTATCTGCATTTGCCACACAAGCAGCCATCGGCAAATAATTGCTCACTTCTACCTCCCAATCCAACAAGCTGCCCGAACACGGCGCTTCCTCCACAAGGAAATTAACCGGTTGCTTTTCCGGCAGGGCTTTCCCTGTTATATTATCTATCAACATTAACTTCGGTGGATATTCTTCTATTACAAATGATTTCAGCTCGATAGCAAGCGGAAGTTCCGTCAGTTTGTTATTTTCATCGATAGCTCTCCATTCAACAGCATCTTTCGAAACAGTCATGCGCAACCGGTGTAAATCCCCACTACCCAATATTGCTGCCCAAAGTGTAATAAAAAGCCCGGCATGATTCAAAAAGAAAGGAATATCTTTCCACCGGAAACGGCTTATTTTCCGAAGCGTAACCAATCCCAATACAGATAGAAAATAAAGAAATAACAGAATGAAAGGCCACGAAGAAGTCATCTGCATAAATCCTAACCGTGCCAATCCGCCTGCTGAAAGATTTTCAGATGGGGCGACCTGTCTGGTCAACCCCATCAAGATAACCATCACTAACAACGACAACAATGAAGTTATGCTTGCCTCCAAGCCGGAGAACCAACGAAGCGGTGTTTTTATCCGGCCCAAAAAATGTAAAAGAATAAGAATAATCAGGTATCCTCCTCCAAAAATCAGGTTAACCGGATACTGAACAAAAGCTGTATCCACTTTTCCCACTGTCAACTGGAGGATTATGCCTGTCATAAACAAGCCTATTCCAATAGTCCATCCTTCTGCATATCTCCACGTATTATTCCACATACTATCTTATATCAGCTATTCTTTGCCAACCGATTATTTGCTTTTGCTTCTTCCAACCACTTCGGAACGATTGTTTTCAGAAATTCTTCTTTCTGTGCACGTTCGGCAGGAATATCCAAACCGATATATTTCTGCGCTTTTTCTTTTGTTGAAATATCCGGCATAGGAACCTCATCTGTATAGCCCAACTTAGCCAACACCTTATTTACAGCCAACTGTGCCTGTAAAGCCTTATCCAGTCCGTTTCCTAAAATCCGCTGAATTTCCTGCGGAGCATGGAAAGCACCTCCGTGTGAAGCCACGCCGAAATCCCAACGCCATTGTGCCTGGCGGATTAATTTCAGGACAGGAGCCATTTGCGCTTCTGTTGCTCCTTTATCCCATGCAAAAGCAGCTTCGATATGTGCTTTTGCCAATTCTGTTTCCAGGCGATCACGCATTTCACGTGCTTTGTTCTGGCGTTCGTATACATTATTACGTAAGGTTTCTTCACTCTCACGATGGCATACCTGGCAAGTACGGTCAATCATAGCCAACGGGCTCATAATATGATGGTCACTATATTTTACACCACCCTCACTCTTATAAGGCATATGGCAATCAGCACACGATACTCCGCGTTGTGCATGAATGCCCATCTGTGAAATCTCATAATCGGGATGCTGTGCTTTCAATATCGGTGTACGGCTCAATTTATGAGTAAAGTCGGAAAAGCCCGTTTCATCATAATAAGCTTCCATGTCTTCTACAGTAAACCCCTTATCCCAGGGGAATGTCAGATATTTACCGTCTCCTTTGAAGTAATATTCCACATGGCATTGTGCACACACCAGTGAACGCATTTCCTGCGGGGTCGCCTTATTTATATCTTTTCCCTGACGTTGGAACGCTTCTATCAAAGCCGGGCGGCTGATATGCAGGTTCATATTCTCAGGTTCATGGCAATCGGCACAACCAATCGGATTCACAATTTCTTTTCCCATTGCAGCCCATTTTGCCTTATAGAAATTTTCGGCCCCTATACTTTCCATCATACGGGGCACATCCGGGCTTTTACAAGTCCAGCAAGTTGCTGGTTGGGGACCTTCAGTTTCAGTCATCGGAGAACCGACACGCAGCGTATGACGCATGTCTTCAATAGCATGCATGTGTCCGCGTGGGGTTGAATAATCTTTAGAAAAAGCATATCCTGCCCAAAGAATCACCATATCCGGGCGCTGTGCCAATACATCCACCGCCTGGCTACCATTATAAAGACTTGTAAAACTGGTATCCGCAGTCTGTGTCCAGGTTTGATATTCGCGGGGATAATTCGGTTCGAACACTTCATTTTTCGCTTCTATACCTTTTATCTCTACTTTTTTATTGTTGAAGACACTCGCTATTTCCGCCCTTCTTTCGGTAACAGACGAGGCAAACATGCCCAATACAAAAACAACTGCCATCGTTACAAAGAACAACAGCCAACCTTGCCATGATTTCAGCTTCTTTTCCATATGAATCGTATTTTAAAATTATCGGTTATTCGGTAAGCATTTCTTCCAGCCATTTCGGCGTATTCGTCTTAGGATAAGGCACCAATGCATTTGGAGTAGACGACAAACTATTTGTGCCTCCATGAGGAACATCCCGGTGGCAATCCCAACAGGCTTTTCCTTCACCGGCAAGAACTTCCTTATGATTGATTTTCCCCGTACTGACAAATTCGGTATTTAATTGGGTATGACAACGAATACAGTTGTCCATGATTACTCCGGCACTACCCTCGATAGCCTGAATAACCTGGGGTTCACCCCGCATCGTGAAAACCGCAGCATGCCTCAACCCGTCCATTCCCTTGAACATCCATTTACGGGCAAAATTCTGATGTGGGACGTGGCAGTCATTACAAGTTGCATTCCTGCTATGTGAACTGTGGTTCCAGGTGGCGTAATAAGGTGCCATTATATGGCAATTTACACAACCGGACGGGTCATCAGACAAATAGCTCCAAGCCCTGGATGCAAATGCAGTATAAGCACCAAGCCCGCAAACAACACCTCCCACAACAATAGCAAACAGTTTCCATCGCGTCGAAGGCAATATTGCATTTATTATTTCCCTAATTTTCATACAGCCTTAATTATGGTTTATTTTCGCACAAATATCTTAAATAAGATATAAGTAAAATGTAATAAATATTACATTGCGCCAAATTTGTGATTTATATGAAAAAGTATTTATTGATTGCAGTGTCAGCACTGCTTGTATGCTCTTCTTGCGTAACCAAGAAAAAGTATTTATTGGCGGAAAACGGCAGATTGGAAGCCATCGCCCGTGGAGACGATTTGCAAGACAAACTTGCCAACAGCCGGGATGACAATGACAAGCTCAATGCACGCCTTGCCGGTCTCGAACGGGATACTGTGCGTTTAGGGCAGAACATTCGTAATTATGAAAACATGCTAAATGCAAACATGTCCGAACAGGAAAAATTGAATGCGCTTCTCAGCCAGAAAATGACGGAACTGGATAACAGGGAACGCACTATCAATGAACTGCAGGATATGATTAATGCTCAAAATGCAAAAGTTCAGAAATTGCTCAGTAGTGTAAAAGAGGCTTTGTTGGGATTCAGCAGTGATGAACTGACCGTAAGGGAAAAAGACGGTAAAGTATATGTTGCCATGTCCGATAAACTCTTGTTTGAATCGGGAAGTGCCAATGTAGACAAACGGGGAAAAGAAGCGCTTGCCAAACTGGCGGAAGTTTTGAACAAACAAACAGACATCGACGTTTACATCGAAGGACACACCGACAGTAAACCAATCAGCACTGCACGCTTCAAAGACAACTGGGACTTAAGTGTAATCCGCGCAACCTCTGTCGTTCGTATCCTGACAAAAGATTACGGTGTGAACCCACTGCAAATCCAACCTTCCGGACGTGGAGAGTTTATGCCTGTCGACAATAACGAAACACCCGAAGGACGGTCTAAAAACCGTCGTACGGAAATTATCATGGCACCGAAGCTGGACAAATTATTCCAAATGCTACAATAAAATCATAAGTATCATTTTTCCAAATCATAACTATGATTTACAAAATTCATAACTATGACACAGGAAAATGATACTTATCATGTAGAATCTATTTCTGCAAATAAAATCCCGGATAAATAGCATTTACGGTATAGGCTGAATCCGGATAAAAACGTTCCACAGATATCTCATCCAATAAGAGTAAAGCCGAATCCAATTCTATCCGCAGCAATGCCGGATAATCGGCTTTCTTTATCGAATCGAACGGAGTAAGCCCGACTTTCTCCATCTGTCTTTTAAATAAAGTCGGTATATGTTCCCGAAAAATCAAATGTTCATTTTTATCATATAAAAAGAGCGTATCCCTCTCAACCAAAGTCCACATCATACTTGTATCCCTTTTATAAGAATAGACCTTTTGCATAGTCTTATAAGATGCAATATCCACCGGATTCATATTTTCAATAAAAACAGATGAATAGTTATATCCGGAAGTATCCCCTCCGGTATTTTCTCTTCCCTCTTGCGACCTCCGTTCTATATCTTTTACCGTTATTCCGGGGATATAAGTAAACGTAATGAGTAATACGAATGCCAATAATGCAGAATAAAGATATTTTCCCGTACGCCGGAAGATAAATAACAAAGCTGTTACTGTTAAAACGACACCCACTATCACCAGATAAACCCGGTCTTCGGTATAGCCATACTGGTTGATACGATAGGAAGTTCCAACCCAAAACATAATCAGAGCGGGTAATACTGCCAGGCTCGAAAAACGATAGAACCAATCATAATATCTTCTAAGTAAAAATGGCTGACAAGCTTTAAAAACAAAAGTTGCAGAAACAAAAGCCATAACCATTATAGCAACTGCCCCTTTGGGCAAAGACCACAATACGGCAATCTTAATAAAATAAAGGTAAAGGATAGCCGTATATATAAGCAATGCGGGTGAGAGGACATAATTCATCAAAACATCAAATAGTTTATTATATCCTTCCTCCTCCCTCTCTTGATGAAAAGTAAGGAACAAAAGAGGCAAAACACCGGCAAAAGCAATACTTGTCGCATAAGTCATGAAACGGCTCTCACTTCCATATCCCAGTTCAAAAATATATTGTATGGAATAATAGATTGCAATAGACAACAAGTACGCCACCCCAGCAAGAAGAAAGGCGGAAAAGAAGGCCCGGAGAAAGTGAAGGCCTTTTTTGACAAAAGCTTTATTCTCCGTTTTCCAATCGCCAATCAGAAAGAAAAGAACAGCTATCACCCATGTAACCAGATCTTCTTTCGTTTTCCACCCAAAAAAGATGAAAAAGAAAAATGAGGCATAATATACAAAACGCCACCGTTTTTCCCTGGTCAATATATTTAATGTATAGGTAACCAGAAACAAGGCAGGAAAATAACTCAATAATATAATCCAGTCCTTATCAGCTAAATCATAGGATGCACAACCTATTATACAAAATAATACAGTCAATATCACTTCTACCGGATTATGATGTATGGCAATTTTCAAATGTTCGGCTATAGCCTTTATTTTATTCTTCATATTCAACCAGTTATTAACAAGACTCCAAATATAAGACATATTTGATATTCAAAGGCTATATAAATGTCAAAACGGTTCGTCTTATGCCAGATTTTCAGTATTCGTTAAAACGATAACTGTCATTTTTTCAATCACATAACATGTATCAAATTCAGGGAAAGAATAAAAATCAAAGTCTGGGAATTACATTTTCAAACTCATTTATCAAGCTTTATTTCTATTAACGTGCCAATCTGCATCATGGCACATCTTTTGAAATATATCTGACGAGTTCGGATTAAAGACGAAATCAACAAGAGATTTATTCATAAATGTTTAACTTATAATTGGAGGACTGTATTATGACACCGATGAGAAGAAGTCAAAATTGGTTACCGTATGTATTCAATGATTTATTCGACAACGACTGGATGATTAAAGCAAACTCTACAGCTCCAGCAATTAATGTCATTGAATCTGACAAAGATTACCGGGTTGAAGTTGCTGCTCCGGGTATGACAAAAGACGATTTCAGTATCCGCATCGACGAAAACAACAATTTGGTTGTATCGATGGAGAAAAAGGAAGAAAAGAAAGAAGACAAAAAAGACGGACGCTATCTGCGCCGTGAATTTTCTTACAGTAAATTCCAGCAGACAATGGTGCTTCCCGACAATGTCGAAAAAGACAAAATCGAAGCCAAAGTCGAAAATGGGGTATTGAATATCTCTATTCCCAAACGGACTGAAGAAGAAGCTAAAAAAGCAGAAAAAATTATTGAAATCAAATAATCCGGTTCTACGGTAAACCTTACGTTATAATGGTTTGTTTTAATGAAAAGCAATTTTATTAAAACGAACCATTATGATTTTAAGTAGAAAACTTTCAGACGCTCTGAATGAGCAAATATTGGCTGAGATGTGGTCATCCAACCTGTATCTCTCTATGTATATCCATTTTTCCCAAATCGGTCTTGACGGATGTGCACACTGGATGAAAAAACAATCCGAAGAAGAAATGGAGCATGCCTACAAAATGATCGACTACTCTGTAAAACGCGGCGGCCAGGTTAAACTGGAACAAATAAATGTAGTACCTACGGCTTTCGGTTCTCCGCTGGAAGTATTTGAACATGTATACGAACATGAAGTACATGTATCCGAATTGATTGACCGCCTGGTTGATGTTGCTGCAGCTGAAAAAGATAAAGCAACCCAGGATTTCTTGTGGGGATTTGTCCGCGAACAGGTGGAAGAAGAAGCGACAGCTAAAAACCTTGTTGAAAAACTGAAACTGTTTGGCGATTGCCATATTGCCATTCTAGACCATCAACTGGGTAAAAGATAATCCATATACAATACGGAGAAACTGGAAAGGGCGGTCTGACAATTGAAAGTCAAACAGCCCTTTATCATTAACGACTATAGCCTTACATTTCTTATTGAGTCACTTTGCATAAACAACCTTCCAAATGGTCGTTCACAAAGCCGGCCGCCTGCAAAAAAGCATAACAGATTGTTGAGCCGAAGAACTTGAAACCTCGCTTTTTCATATCTTTGCTTATCGCATCCGACTCGGAAGATGTGCCGGGTATCTGCCCCAAACTCTTGAAATTATTAACGATAGGTTGCTGGTTGGGGAAGAATGATAAGATATACTTGTAAAAACTACCGAACTCTTTCTGAATAACCATATATAGTTTCGCATTATTGATTGTACTATTGATTTTCAACCGGTTTTTAACGATTCCATCAAATTGCATCAATCGTTCGACGTCTTCTGATGTCATTTGCGCAACTTTCTCCACATCAAAATGAAGAAAAGCTTCCCGGTATCCTTCCCGTTTCCGGAGGATAGTAATCCAGGCTAATCCGGCCTGAGCACTTTCGAGTACCAAAAACTCAAAGAGGGTTCGGTCATCAGTAACGAGTTTTCCCCATTCTTCGTCGTGATATTTTATGTATAGTTCGTCCGTTCCGGCCCAACCGCAACGTGTATTGATTAGATCTTCCATATTTCGAGGTGTTTATAGTACATTCATAATAGCTTTTCCCCATAACGTACCTAAGACGGCAGCTCCCTTCACATTCGGATGCAAATAAAATGTTCCGGCATTTCCTTCTTCTGGGAAAAGGTCTGTTTTATAATGAGTTTTAAAGTAATCGAACCCCTCCGTATCCCCCATAAAGACTTGCCCGGGAAAACGTTTGGAATAATCCAATACCAACGACTGGAGTTCCGGATAATAACTTTGCAAACGATTCAAGCCTTCCTCTAAATACTTCGCCCCGTTATACGTATTCGGACTATACCAAACCGGACGATGTACTACGATTTTACAATCGGGATACAATGCTAATAACTTATCGATGATCGTTTTCATGTTCTCATAGTATTTAGCCGGAGAAGTAGGCGCACCGTTCGGTCCCGTGATTGCACTGTCGTTTGTTCCCAACATAATAGAGAAAAGCAAAGTAGCCCAGGTTTCATCTTTAAACTGGTCGGCTGCAACAATAGCTTTCGGAAACAGTTTTTCTGTCTGCGGCAAATAATCAACCGTAGTACAACCGCTTACTCCCCGGTTGGCATACTTCACAGAGCCGACAGAAGGTTGTTTGCTCAAATAAAGAGCCGCTTTTGCCGGAGGGGCATCGTGAGCCGGATTTTCCAGTATCACTCCCTGAGTAATGCTGTTACCAATAAATACAATATTCAGATTTTTCTTTTCCTGTCCCATTATCCAATTGCAGACCACTAAACATATAAATAAACTGATAAACGTCCTGTAGTGTTTCATATACATTGATTTTTCAAAAACACAAAGTAAAACAAAGTTTATAAAAAGAAGCTCAGAATTACCTGTGTTTTTAACAAGATAAGGAATAACACACTGTTAATCAACATTAAAACACAGCATCTATTTAGATAACAGGAAAAAGAAGATAAACTTTTCTGTAGACAAACTGATTTCATATGTTTTTTCACCTATCTTTACAATAAAAATAACAGTTTAGAAGAAACGTGGACTAAAGGCGAGAGTGGAAGTTACGACAGAAACTTTCGTACTACTATTTTAAATCTACATAAAATGAAAATCACCAGAACAATTATAAAATGTATTTTTATTATAACCATAGCATTTTCTCTGTCTTGTAAAAATGGTGAAAAACAACTCAAAAATTTTCCAACCACAGAATATTTATCCCCAACATGCATTCCTATTAATGAAATTATAAAAATAGGCAATATCTATAAGTATAAAAATTACATTGTATTACAAAACGTTAGTAGCAATGCTAAAGAATCCTTTTATACTTATTCATTTCCTGACTTCAAATTTTTATATGCTTTCTGTCCCATAGGGAATGGACCTAAGGAATACATTATGCCCACAGTCATAAAAATACACCAGAAAATATTTTTTCATTTCGAGACCATGCTACAGATAAATTTGTTAGCTATTCACTGACTGACTCTACTGCAACTTTCATTAATGAATCCGTTCTTAAGCCGAGTGATAATCGCTACTTCTGGGAAATCAATTATATCAAAGAGAACTTATACTTATTAAAAAGGAGCAATAGCAAAATCAGTTCCAGAGAATTATGGGATTTTTCATCTCAACAATTATTAGATACCTTACCAAACACGTTCGACTTAAAGAAAAGTATGGGAAGTAACTATTATACAGAATTTGATGATACGTGGATATCTTCATCTAATAGCAAGGTAGCTTTTGCCTATTTTTTCATTGACCGAATAGAGATTGGCTCAATCAACGGTCAAAAACTGGAAATACTTGCATCTATCGGAACAAAAGACACGCCTAATTTTCATACCTTTAAAGAAGGAAAGGGTAATTACAAATACAACGTAGAAAATAATATTGTACATTATGAATCCCTTTCATGTACAGATAAATATATTTACGCATTATATGCCGGTATTCCCTGGGGGGATATAGATAAAAATCATTCATCGATTATAGAAATCTACAATTGGAATGGAAAACCTATAAAGAAATTAAACTTAGAGCATTCTTTATCAGCTTTTATTGTTGATGAAGAACATCAAATAATCTACGGAATAAATCCGGAAACACATGAAGATAAAATTATTTCATATCAATATTAAAACACTTAAAAACATGAGAACAAAGTATCTACTTCTTTTTGCCGCCATCCTTTGTAATCTATCCGTTTTTGCACAAAGTGAGTTCGACAAGTATTTTCAGAAAAAAAGTCTCCGGGTCGATTTTGCCCTAAGTGGTAATGCCCAAACACAATCTGCAGCGATCCAACTTCTTCGCGAAGAACCGGTATGGGGAGGTCCTATTAAAAATCTGATTGACAAATTCAACTATGGAGGCTATTATATTAATGTATATGATAAAGCCAGTAATAAGCTGATTTATTCGAGAGGATTCAATACGCTTTTTGAAGAATGGCGTACTACAGAACAAGCTAAAACAGAAAGCCAGTCATGGAATAACAGCATCTCTGTTCCTTTCCCGAAATCAATTGTTTCTATCGAAATAACGGCACGCGACAAAGCCGATATGAAGTTTCACCCCCTGCTGAAAATGGATATTGATCCAACCAGCATTTTTATAGACCGGGGAAAACTGAAAGATAATAAAGTCTATCCGGTTTTAAACAATGGCAATTCATCAGAAAAAGTCGACCTGGTTTTTATCGGGGAAGGCTATACAGCCAATGAACAGGAAAAATTCGTATCAGATGCCAAACGTTTTACCGATGCATTATTCGCTACGCCTCCCTTCACTGATTATAAAAATGATTTTAATGTTTGGGCTGTAGAAGTAATTTCAGAAGAGTCCGGTACGGATGTATCCGGAAAAGGTATATTTAAAAATACCGCCCTCAACACGGGGTATTATACCTTCGGAGTAGACCGTTATCTGACAACACAAGACATGAAACCCGTTCGTGATGCCGTTTGGAATGTTCCCTGCGATGCCATTTTCATTCTGGTTAATACGGATACTTACGGAGGGGGCGGAATGTATAACTTCTATGCATGCGGAACTGCAGACCACCCCAAAACACCAGTTGTATTTACACACGAGTTCGGACACAGTTTTGCCGGACTCGCCGACGAATATTTTTCTTCGGAAGTGGCTTACCAGGATTTCTATAACCTGAAATATGAGCCTTGGGAGCCCAACATCACCACTTTAGTTGATTTTGAAAGCAAGTGGAAAGATTTATTGCCTGCCGGAACGCCAATCCCCACACCTCTGGATGCTACGCATAAAGATAAGACCGGAGTGTTTGAAGGAGGTGGTTATATATCCAAAGGCATTTACCGTCCGAAAGACCATTGCATGATGCGTGATTATGCCCCGTTCTGCCCTGCATGTAGCCGGGCTATTTCACAGATGGTTCATTTCCTCACAGACAAAGCCTATTAAAATATAAAGGCTGGCACGGTACATTACCGTCCAGCCTGCTTTCTTCTTTTACATTGAAATAAATCAATGCATAGGTACTTCTATTAACAGTACTGTCGCTTTTTTCAACACTTCGATAGTAATACCATCCGTTTCCCAGAATCCGGCACCATCCCGTTTGGAAAGTACGGTATTATCTACTTCAACTTCGCCTTCTATAACAAACAGATAAACGCCGTTTTCTTTACTATGCAACTGATATTGTTTAACAACCCCGGCATCCAATGTCCCCATCAAAAACCAGGCATCCTGATTGAGGGATGCTTCTGATTCTCCATTCGGAGATAATAACACTCCCAACTCATTCGGTTTCTGGGTACCACGAATATCATAGTTATTATACTTAGGCGATGTATTTTCTTCACGCGGAAATACCCATATCTGAAGAAACTCCAGTTTATCTTCCGGACTGTCGTTAAATTCACTATGGAATATACCTGTTCCGGCACTCATCACCTGGATAAAACCAGGGGTAATTACCTCACTGTTTTGTATGCTGTCGCCATGGCGCAAAAATCCTTTCAACGGAATAGATACCACTTCCATATTTTTATGAGGGTGTGTATCAAAACCTTCACTCGGTGCTACTGTGTCGTCATTCAAAACACGGAGCATGCCGAAATGCATTCTATTAGGATTATAATAATTGGCAAAACTGAATGTATGGTAAGTTTTAAGCCAACCGTGATTTGCATAACCGCGAGTATTCGCTTTATCTACTACTTTTTTCATTAATAAATCCTCCTTACTTAATCTGTCAATAGAACATTATTCAAGGGCTAAAAGTTCTACGGAAAAAATTATCAGCAAAAAGGCTCTATTATACGGTAGAATTGAGTACTTTTGTACCCTAATAAAAATCATCCAGTAAATATAATTCAATTATGGCAGTTTACTTAAACGATGTATCAAGGACATTTGGAGAATACTTGCTTATTCCCGGTTTAACCACCAAAGAATGTGTACCCAACAACGTTTCGCTAAAAACCCCTCTTGTAAAGCATAAAGCAGGTGAAAAGTCGGCAATCGAATTAAATATACCATTCGTTTCGGCTATCATGCAATCTGTATCCGGACCGGAGTTAGCGATGGAACTTGCCCGAAATGGTGGATTATCTTTCATCTTCGGTTCACAGCCTATCGACTCGCAAGCTGATATGGTACGCAAGGTAAAAAAATTTAAAGCCGGTTTTGTTATCAGTGATTCAAACCTGACTCCTGAAAACACATTGGCTGATGTAATTGCATTGGTCCAGAAAACAGGGCATTCTACAATCGGAATAACCGACAACGGTACACCTAATGGTAAATTACTGGGTATGGTAACCAGCCGTGATTATCGTGCAGAAAAGGATCCGGCAGATAAAAAGGTGAAAGACTTTATGACTCCGTTCTCCAAACTGATTGTCGGAGAAGTCGGCTTGGGCTTAAGTGAAGCAAACCAGATTATCTGGGACCACAAACTGAACACATTGCCTATTATCGATAAAAATCAGAAATTACAATATTTCGTATTCCGCAAGGACTATGACAGCCACCGCGATAATCCGAAAGAATTATCCGGAGCAGACAAGAAATTACTGGTTGGTGCAGGGATTAATACCCGCGATTACAAAGAACGCGTTCCGGCTTTAGTTGAAGCAGGCGTTGATGTTTTGTGTATTGACTCTTCCGATGGTTATTCTGAATGGCAGCAGGAAACGTTGCTTTGGATTAAGAAAGAATACGGCAACAAAGTGTTGGTTGGTGCAGGCAACGTAGTAGACCAGGACGGTTTCAACTATCTGGTGGAAGCCGGTGCCGATTTCATTAAAGTAGGTATTGGCGGCGGTTCGATCTGTATCACTCGCGAACAGAAAGGTATCGGACGCGGACAAGCTACAGCTTTGATTGATGTTGCACGTGCACGTGACGAATATTATCAAAAACATGGTGTATATGTACCAATCTGCAGTGATGGCGGTCTTGTACATGACTACCACATGGTACTGGCTTTGGCTATGGGAGCTGACTTTTTGATGATGGGACGTTATTTTGCCCGTTTTGACGAATCTCCTACGAAAAAACTAAAAATCGGAAATAACTTCGTAAAAGAATATTGGGGTGAAGGTTCCAACCGTGCAAAGAACTGGCAACGTTATGACATGGGTGGAAATGAATCACTGAAGTTTGAAGAAGGCGTAGACAGTTATGTACCTTATGCAGGTAAGATGAAGGACAACCTGAATGTTACACTGGGTAAGATTATTGCAACTATGTGTAGTTGTGGTGCTATTACAATTCCTGATTTGCAGAAAAATGCAAAAATAACATTAGTTTCTTCTACCAGTATTGTAGAGGGAGGAGCACATGACGTAATTCTGAAAGAACAGAGCTAATTTTACATACCTCATATAAAAAAGGCTAGACCCGAAATCGGGTCTAGCCTTTTTTATTAATACTTTTTACTTCTCATAATACTTAATATTTACTGTTTTAATTAAAAATATCGTATATTTGAACGCCAAGGAGATAAATGTACTGATAGATGCCTGAAACAAAGATCACTGACGAAATGCTAATGACAGCAATCGGAAATAATGATTATGTAAGTTACAACAAACTGTTTGATCGTTATTATGCCCGTCTCTGCCAATACGTATACGCTATATTACAAGATAAGAACGATACGGAGGACATGGTTCAGGAAGTTTTCCTGAACCTGTGGTACCACAGGTTCAGGAAGTTTTCCTGAACCTGTGGTACCACAGGCAAAAAATCGCCATCAAGGAGAACGTCTCCGGCTATCTATATCAAATGGCTAAAAACCTGGCTCTAAACCATATTCGTTCCAAATCTCATCTAAATATCCTGACAAACAACGAGGAGCAACTGACTTTATCTTATGAAGAAACCCCGCTCGAAACTCAAGAGTTCCGGATTGCCCTCTATGACTGCATCAACCGTCTTCCAAGTCGTAGCAGGGAAGTATTGCTTCTTCACCGGATAAAAGGCTTAAAACAAAAAGAAATATCAGAAAAGCTGGACATCTCGGTAAAGACTATTAAAAACCAAATTTGGACGTCACTACAAAAACTAAAAAAATGCCTGGAACTTAAAGAAATGTAAAATCCGGATAGGACCTTTTTTTATTTGCTGTGTCTTATATATAAAAACAAGACTCATGGATTTGAAAAAACAAATAGGTGAACAGATAGTAGACCATTTATCTGATGGAGCAAATGATGCAAACATGGCTCCTTCCCTGAAGGAATGGTTGGATCAAAATGAGTCCAACAAAAAAGACTTTGAACAATACAAAAATATCTGGATAGAAACCGGTTCCTATATAGAACAGGAAGCATTCGATACACAGCGTGCCTGGGAAAAAGTAAATCATACAAATACAAAGAAAAATAATATCCGGAAACGTTTAATCCAAATAGGTTATATAACTTCCGGAGTTGCAGCATCAATACTCTGTCTGTTTATTCTTTCCACTACCGGAATGTTCGACAAACAACAGGAAATATCCGTTAGCATGACTGCCGATTACGGTAACCGCTCGGAAGTAACATTACCGGACGGGACCAAAGTCCAATTAAATTCAGGTTCCAATATTACCTATTCATATAATCCGAAAAAAAAGGTCAGAGAAGTTCATTTTCAGGGAGAAGGATTTTTTGACGTATCAAAAAGTAAAACACCCTTCGTAATAAAAATGGCAAACGAACTCCAGTTAAAAGTATGGGGAACCTCTTTTAATCTACAGGCATACGAAGATGATCAAGCAGTATCAGCTTCCTTGGTGGAGGGGTGTATTGAATTGAATCATGGAAAAAATAAATTAATAATGAATGCCGGAGATATGGCCACCTTCGATAAACATACAAATGAAATAAAACCGGTATCAGGCATACTCTCACATTCTTACAGTTGGTTGAATGATAAATTATATATGGACCATATGTCGCTGGCAACCGTATGCAAATATCTGGAAAGAAGATATGATGTTATCATTACCCTCCAAAAGGATTTAGGTAAAAAAATCCACTACGACGGAGTTTTACAGGAACAAACCATAACAGACATATTGGGGGTTTTATCCCGCCTAAGCAATATCGATTATACCGTGAAAGGAAAAAATATAAGTATAACCTCTAAATAGAATGCCTATGAAGTAAGAATATCATAAACACAAAAAGACGGGAAATGGTGCAACATTCCCCGCCGTATTCCAGATCATTAAAATTAGTGCTTGCAACACTAGTGTTAACTAACAATCGAATTACAAATATATGAATTTTTCAACTATATCAAAGTCGGAACAGTATCCGGCCCTTAAAAAGATTCTGTCTATTATGAGATTAGCAACATTGCTTTCGATCATATTTTCACTTCAAATCTCAGCAGCCGTCCATTCACAGGAAACCAGGCTATCGCTGGAAGTAAAAAATCAAACGATAAAGGAAGTCCTTTTCCTGATAGAAAATCAGTCAGGCTATCGTTTTATCTATGAAAGTGAAAAAATCAATTTAGATAAAAAAGTATCTGTCAACGTAAAAGACCAGACTGTAGAAGCGATTCTGAAACACATCTTTGAAAAAGAAGGAATCAAATATGAAATTACAGAAAATAATTTTATCCTGATTAATCCGATTGAAAAAACGACAAAAACAAGCCCTGTAGCCCAGTCTGTTACACAAAACAAAAAAGTAGTAAAAGGTAAAGTAACGGATGAAAATGGAGATCCCATTATCGGTGCCAATATTGTAGAAAAGGGTACTTCTAACGGAACAGTTACAGATGTCGACGGTAACTTCATCATAAACATTTCCGACAATAGCCTATTACAAATATCTTACATCGGGTATAGCATGATGGAACTACGTCCTGGCCGTGAAGCATCCTTATCTATAAAATTAAAAGAAAACACACAGCTAATGGACGAAGTGGTTGTAGTTGGTTACGGTACGGTAAAAAGAGCGAACCTGGGTGGTGCTGTTTCCACAGCTGATTCCAAGGCATTCGAAGCTCGCCCGGTCCAAAATGCGGCCGCTGCTTTGCAAGGAGAAGTTCCGGGGTTGACAATCACCCGTTCAGGAGGAGCTCCCGGTTCAGACATGACAATGAAAATCCGTGATGTATCTTCCATCAACGGTGGTACTCCACTTGTCTTAATTGACGGAGCAGAAGGAAATATCAATTCAATAAATCCTGCCGATATAGAAAACATTTCTGTTTTGAAAGACGGAACAGCAGCTATCTACGGTGCACGTGCATCCGATGGTGTTGTATTGATTACAACAAAAAGCGGTAAACGCAATCAAAAACTGACTGTTGGTTTTGATGCTTATTATTCAATAAAAACTCCAGCTTTACTGAAAAAGACTGCAAACTTATTGCAACATGCGGAAATGGCATTAGAAATTACAGACGGTTCTTTTCCGGTAGAATATACAGCAGATGAATTGGATTTAATCCGTCAGAACAGCGATTTGGTATTGACTGATTCTCCACAGTGGGGACGCTGGACCGGTTACCCTAAATTTTATAAAAACCAGGATTGGAACGATATGCTTATCGGTAACAGCAATATGCAGAATTACAATGTGAATATCTCCGGAGGCGGTGAAAAATATTCTTACATGATATCTTTAGGACATCAGCGTGAAGAAGGTTTACCGAAATTCGGCGAAGACCTCAACAAACGTTATTTCGCCCGTGCAAAATCCAGCATCGAAATTTTCAAGAACCTGACTTATGATCTTAATATGTCCTATGAATCCGGTAGCAGAAATTATTCTTCCGGTATAACGGAAGGACAAAATATCTGGGAACTTATTTATAAAACACGTTCCTGGGCTCCGCTACGAAATCCGGAAGGAGGATTCTATACCTTCGAAGGATTTGATAACCCTGCACAGGTTTTGGAAGATGGTGGCATAGCGAATAAGACTACCACAAACTTCACAATAAACAACCAGTTGAAATGGAATATTATTGACGGTTTGAATTTAATCGGACAGGCTGTAATCCGTAAATATGATTCGGATGAGAACATTACCAATAAGAGCATCGTCAACTACGATTGGGATAATAACTATGTCCGGGAAAAACGTACTCCGAACAGCGCTGAACGTAAATATAGTAAAAGGCTTTCCAAGAACTTCACTTTATACGCTGAGTATAAAAAGAATTTCAATAAGCTGCATGATTTGAACATTATGGTCGGTACATCCAACGAGTCTGAGAATTATGATATGTTCTCTGCAAAGCGAATCAATTTCGACCAACAGGAAAACATGTCTTTACAATTAGGTAGTTCCGAAGACCAAACAGCTTACAGTGAAGGAGAAGCCTGGACAATCAATTCATTCTTCTCAAGGGTTAATTATACATTTGCCAACAAATATACCATTGAAGGAACCATACGTGCAGATGGAAGTTCCCGTTTCCACCCGGACCACCGTTGGGGATATTTCCCAGGAGTGAATGCTGCCTGGCGTATCGGAGAAGAAGGTTTTATGAAAAAACTCAACGTATTTGATGATTTGAAAGTAAGAGCGTCTTACGGTGAAATGGGTAATCAATCGGGTATCGGTCTATACGATTATATCCAATTGATTTCATTAAGCAAAGACTACTATCCGTTCGGAGCAGGAAACAAGGGACAGATGGCAACCAACGGAAATATCGTATCCATTGCACGTACATGGGAAACAATTCGTACAACCAACGTCGGTCTTGATTTTTCGACCTTGTCAAACCGTTTATACGGATCATTTGATTATTTCTGGAAAGAAAACAAGAATATGTTGATTGCAAAAACATATCCTTCCATATTAGGAGCTGATGCACCAAGTACTAATAGCGGTCACTTGAGTATCAGAGGTTGGGAAATTTCATTAGGATGGAGAGACCAAATTAAAGACTTCAGTTATTCTGTTCGTTTCAATATCAGCGACGCACGGAATAAGGTTGTTGAACGAGTTGGAAATAATCTGATTACATTAGGAAAGAATGATACTCCGACAGGTTATCCCCTGAAATCTTATTTCGGTTATGAATTTGACGGTATTATCCAAAACGAACAAGAACTGGAAGAATACAAAGCCCGTTTCCCGAACGGTGGTATTCCCGGTGATTTAAGTGTTGGCGATGCCAAATACAAAGATTTGGATAACGATGGCAAACTCTCAGTATTGGGTAATGGTGAAGAAGGTGATGGTGACGTTGTGTATTTAGGCGATTTGAATCCACGCTATAATTTCGGTCTGAATTTGAGCGCTGCTTACAAGAACTTCGATTTTGGAGCATTCATTCAGGGTGTCGGACGCAGGACTATGTTCCTGGAAGGTGAAGCAAGCAAACCAATGCCTGAAGCATGGTACCAATCAGCCGAATATTGGTACGGAAAAACCTGGACAGCAGAAAGAACTGATGCTCAATATCCGGCAATCACTTTGAAAAGCAAGAGAAACTATAATTATTATGTATCAACAAACACCAAGCATAATGTAGCTTACGCCCGTTTGAAAAATTTACAACTGGGATACACAATACCGTCTGCATTTACGACCAGGATTGGTCTGCAAAAGCTTCGCATATACTTCTCCGGTGAAGATTTATTCGAAGTGCATAATACTCCGGGCGGATGGGATCCGGAAGAAGAAGGTGGTTATGTTTCTTATCCGTTTGCTCGTAATTATTCTTTTGGAATAAATGTTGTATTCTAAAAAATTAAAATTAAAAAATCATGAAAAGATATAGAATATTATTGGGGTGTCTTGCCACTACCGCTTTGTTATTTTCAGCTTGTCAGGATATTGATTTATTGCCGAAAGACAACCTGCCTGATGAGCTTTACTGGAAAACTCCGGAAGATTTTATGAAAGAGGCGAACTGGCTTTATTCCCGTACGGAATCATTCGGGACAAAAGATACAGATAGCGATATAGGTTATGAACTAAACGAAAATACCACCAGCAACGGAACACTAATTGCCCCGAACAAAGATGATGAGTGGAATGATCGCTTTAAAGATGTCCGCCAATGTAATATTATTATTGAAAAAGCGCAGACTTACGAAGGCGACCAATCTGAAATTCAACGCTATGTTGCGGAAGCAAGATTCTTCAGAGCTTATACATATTGGCGGTTAATAAAAAAGTTTAACGATGTGCCTCTTCTGACTAAAGTACTGGACGTCGAATCCCCCGAATTATACGGAAGCAGAGAAAAACGGGAAAAGGTAGAGGATTTTATCTTATCTGAACTGGAAAATATTGCCACATCCTTGCCATTACAAAAGGAATTGACAGCTGATGAAAAAGGACGTATCACACAAGGAGCCGTATTAGCACTGAAAGCCAGAGTCGCCTTATTTGCTGGAACTTGGGCAAAATATCATCAGAACCGTGCAGATTATCAGGACTTGCTCCAACAAGCTATTGATGCTTCAAATAAAGTTATCAGTAGTAAGCAATACTCTTTGTATGAAGGTTCCGGAGATGAAAGTTATCGCTATTTGTTTATTGATGCCGGAGATGATACGGCTGAAGAGATTTTCGGCAGTCGTTATTATACAGATGTTCGCATGCACTCTACTGCACATCCGGTTTATTGGGGTTGGAGAGGTACACCGACAAAAAAATTAGCCGATATGTATTTATGTAAAAGTACCGGTCTGCCAATCGATAACCCGAATGCCGAGTTCAAAGGTTATGCCACAATTGCAAGCGAATATGAAAACCGTGACCCACGTATGAAACAAACATTCCTGATGCCGGGAACTGTTTATTGGAGTCCTCAGATGGGAGAAGAAGAATGTTCTCCTAAATTTACGATACGCCCTGAAACCCGTACCGGATATAAGATCTATAAATTCATGGCAGAGACAATGATACCTTCTGATAAAGATGCGTATGACTACCATATTATCCGTTATCCGGAAGTTTTGTTGATTTTGGCAGAAGCGACCTTTGAAAAGGACGGAGCAATCAGCGATGATATCCTGAATAAAACAATCAATGTAATTCGTTCCCGCAAAGGTGTCGAGATGCCTCATCTGACGAATGCTTTTGTAACAGCAAACGGCTTGGACATGCAAACCGAAATCCGTCGTGAGCGAACTATCGAATTAGCTTTTGAAGGTTTCCGCCGTGATGACCTGAGACGTTGGAAAACGGCTGAAGAAGAACTTCCGAAAGCAATCAAAGGCATCAAGTTGAAAGGTTCGGAATATGAACATTTGAATGTGTTGAACGATGGAAACCCCGGATTGACAGATGAAGATGGCTTCCTGATCGTAGAGCCTGCTGCAAACCGTAAATTTGTCGCTCCTAAGAACTATTATTATTCTCTTCCTTTAGACGAATTATATCTTAACCCGAGTTTACAGCCTAACAACCCAGGTTGGGACTAACGAATCAGGTTAAATAGGCAGTGCGGTGCCAAAATGAGGTTCAACAAACTGTTGACTTCTTTTGGCACCCTTTTTACATTATCTTATTTCTAATTTTAGCATTTTATTTATACCTATATGATTTATAAAAAACAGATTTGGACTGTATGGCTACTATGTATATTATGTATAAGCTGTACAACAAATACAAAAGAAGCGCAAAGTAACGTTTCACCCCGTATCATTAATATTATCAATTTTATCCGTCAAACCGACTATCGCGTAGCAAACGCAGACAGCTTGTTGTATGAAACGGTATGCGAACAGGTCAAGCTGGTAAATAAATATGATTTGCCTGCTACATTCCTACTACAATATGACGCCCTAATAAATCCGTTATATCAGGATTTATTAAAAAACAAACTGAATACCCAGTCTGAAATCGGGGCCTGGTGGGAATTAACACAACCCCAGATCGAAGCTGCAGGAATCCAATGGCGGGGAGAACACAGTTGGGTATCCCATGCTAATATTGCATTCAGCACAGGATACAGCAAAGAAGAGCGGGAACGCTTAGTAGATGTCTATATGGCAAAATTCAAAGAAATATTCGGCAGTTATCCCAAATCCGTGGGTTCCTGGTTTATCGATGCACATACATTAGCTTATATGTATGATAAATATCATATCGTAGCCTCATGTAACTGCAAAGACCAAATAGGAACGGACGGATATACCTTGTGGGGAGGATACTGGAACCAGGCATATTATCCAAGCAAACAAAATGCCTACATGCCTGCACAGACAACCGAAGGACAAATACCTGTACCTATTTTTCGTATGCTGGGAAGCGATCCGATTTATCAATATGACGACGGGCTTGGAAATGAAAGACAAGGGGTAATATCACTTGAACCAGTTTATAAAAAAGCGGGAATGGACAGGCAATGGGTCGATTATTTTCTGGAATCGATAGTAAATCAGCCTTGCCTGGCATTCAACTATGCACAAGCCGGACAAGAAAATTCATTTACATGGAGTAACATGCGCAAAGGTCTGGAAATGCAGATACCTATCCTGGACTCACTGAGAAAAGAGAATAAAATACAAATTGAAACATTGGAACAATCAGGTAAATGGTTTAAAGAACAATTTGCTGTTTCTCCTGCAACGGCTGTTACCACATTATCGGATATACGTGGCGAAGGGAATAAAACGGTTTGGTTCAATAGTCGTTACTACCGTGCAAACCTGTTATGGGGAAAAGATTTCTTCCGTTTCAGGGACATTCATCTATTCGATGAAAATTATAAATCTGCTTATCTGGACAAACCAGGTACCGGCAATCAATTTTTATTCTTTACTTTGCCTGTTGTCGATGGCTTTATGTGGAGTGAAGGAACGGACCGTGCCGGACTCCGTATCGTGCAGTTGGACAATGGAAACAAGGAAGAGCTTATCCTGACAGACCCTGTTGTCACAGAAACAGGCAAGGATATACTGATGGTTTCCTGTAAAGATAAAGAAGGGCACCTGTTCCATATTGTATTCTATGAAGATCGTTTCGAAGTTACAGCTCCGGATAATAACACTAATTTCTCGTGGGCATTGGAACTGAGAACGGCCGTTGGAAAAAAATTGCCTTTCACCTCTATTGAGGAAAAAACCATCAATGCCGAATTTGACGGTTTCAGTTATATAATTAATTGTAAAGAAGGTTCCTTTAAAAAGCCGGAAGCCGATTCTGACTACATTTTTAGGATACTTCCTGAAAATAACAAAGTTGTTATCGATTGTACAAACAAAGCTCAAAGTAACCATTAATTATAAAAAAACGAATATATGAAAAATTTATTTAGACCATTAATCGTACTGCTACTGGCATTAATAACGGGTTTTCCCTCCGATGTCCGGGCTGCGAATCCTGAACCCGGTTCCAAACCGCTAACAATAAAAGGGAACCGTTTTGTTACTCTGTGTATCATGATACGTACCACACCCTGGGAAGTATCAAGAGATGTAAAACTTCACCCCAGAGACGAGGCAGACTGGCATACACTTGACGGAGTTCGTGCTTTAAGAGAAGCTTTTGCCACAAACAATCCGGATGGACGTCTGACTTGGGGATTTACAATGAATGCTTTGGAAGACCAGCGTAAAAACTATAAGGAAATCCGTGATTATGTAGTAGAATGCCATAAAAAATATGGAGACGAGATCACTTATTTCCCAGGATACTTCCCGGCAATGTACCTGCCACGCGAACGGGTAAACCGCGAAATGTCAGAAGCAATACAAATTATTTCAAAATGGGTAGGCAACGGCTACCGTCCCCAATCAATCATGGGTGGATTCTTATCTGCCGACAACCTGAAATATCTGGCAGAAAAAGAAGACATTCATACCGCACATGCCGTTATCTGGAGTCAGCATAATATCGATGGCGGTGGCGCAGACGGTTCTCCTTCCTATCCTTTCTATCCGTCTACAGAACATTTCTGTAAACCGGCACAGGGAAAAAGTGACTTTATCGATTGTGTAAACCTGGACGGTTGGACTATGGACTTTATCTGTGCCCGCCGCAGTGGAGCTATCGGACATGGTATCGACGGATATAACAGCCGCAGAGGTGTTGGTCCGATTGAAACGTATAAAGGATGGGGACTCGACTTGGGACACCGGGAAGTAATGCACACGCAATCTATCCATTTCGACAAAGGGATGGAACTGAACGGCTTCGGATGGGTAACCAATATATGGGAAGCCCAGATGGTTCACGAGTTCGGAAAAGAATTTATTTGTGATGCCATGAAAATGTGGGTAACCGACACAAAAAAAAGATGGCCTGATACCCATTTCGTAACCTTCGGAGAGTTCGGTACACTTTGGAGAGAGCAATACAAATCGAATGACGACTGGAACTATCAATTCGTAGAACGGGGTTCCGGATTAGGAGATTCTTATAATAACCTGGAGATTAAATGGTTTATGAATAAAGAATTTCGGTTAGCATTGTTGAGGGACTGGCACAAAAGAAATTCACCTGCCTATGTTATCGATTTTACCCGTTATGACTTAAAGGCTGTAGAACCCTCAGACCCTACACCTGATAAACCGGGTAAAGACTGGAGCCTGATAAATGTAATCAACCAGAAAGGATTAAGAGCTCAGGACAAACCGGTACTTATTACTGAACTGGAAAAGGGGGATCAGGATTTAATCCGCAAATATTATCCGGAATTATTCTAAAAAGGAAATATTGCCAACCAAACAGGTTATATTGCTATTTATCCAATACGACGAATATCGGTATCTTTGCAATGTCAATTAAAAACAGAAAATTATGAAACCTATTGAATTAACAAAAGCCGATTTCATACAAAAAGTTGGAAACTTTGAAGAAGATCCGAAGAACTGGAAATTTACAGGGAATAAACCTTGCATAGTCGACTTTCATGCACCATGGTGTGGTTACTGCAAACGTTTGGAACCAATTCTTGAAGAACTGGCAAACGAATATGATGGTAAACTGGATATATACAAAGTCAATGTGGACAATGAGGAAGAATTGGAAAATGCATTTAAAATACGAACCATCCCAACCCTGCTCATTTGCCGTATGGACGGAACAAAAGAAATGATGTTGGGTACGTTAGGCAAACAAGAGTTGAAAAAGATAATTGAAAATTCAATTATCTTTTTCAGTTGACAGTTGACAAGTGACAGTTGACAGTTAAGCTTCGCGCCCGGTATACAAATCGGCTGGAAGCCGAGATAACTGTCAACTGTCACATCTCAACTGTCACTTGTCAACTATTCCGTACGGTAATATGAAAGCACCCTTGTTTACGTTCATGCTTTATATAACAACGTTTCTCCCGGTGAAGGTCCCTAAGTACTGAAGCTAAAACCATTTTAAGGTGGTCTTTGTCGATATTCAACGTATCGCTTTCATCTACCTTTGTATAACGAACCCATGAAACATCAAAGGTTGTACCATAGCGGTGAGCCGAATTTTGAGAAGAGTTTGTATTCCGCTTCTTTAAATTTTTAATATCATCAATCGTACGGGTTACACTGGTTACTTTCACTTTGTAAATAGAAGCATTCAGATTTCGAAGGGAATCCTGGAAATTACGTCCTATATCTTCCAATAAATCAGCTGCCGAAGGAATAAGATAAGGTATTGAATGACGAAGTTCTTCTACCTCATAATACTTATTCGTTTCTATTTTTTCCATCTTCTTTTTTACCTTCTCGGCCTCATCCCTGTTTGATGCAGGCTTGATGCCGATACGTTGGGCTTCTGCCAGATGAAGATCATTCAAATCCTTGAAATCACGATTATAACTTCCATTGTACCAGATACGTTTCAATTCTCCCCGCTTTTCCTTTTTACCGCAAGAAGAAAATGGAACTGCTACTGAAAAGGTGATAAGCAATAGCAATATACTAAGTGCTGTTTTCTTCATTATTTTCTCATTTTGCAAACAAAAGTAAGGAATTTTCTCATTCACAAAGATAGGAGGTTACAAAAAGGCAGAATAAAAATAATACAATTCATATTGAAGACAAAGAATATTACTAATTTTGTAAGCTTAAATACGAGTGGAAAAAATCTCTGCAAAAGACAAATTAAAATAATTTGAATGATTGAACGAATTTATATTCTTGAGAGCGTAGACCCGGTTATTTTCTACGGTGTAAACAATGTTAATATGCAATTAATCAAGACATTGTTTCCCAAGTTGCGTATCGTTGCACGTGGTAATGTGATGAAAGTAATCGGAGATGAAGATGAATCCGAACTTTTTCTCAGGAAAATCCGCGAAATAGAGAAATACTGCGAAGAATTTAACTCACTCAGTGAAGAAGTCATCCTCGACATTGTAAAAGGCAAAGCCCCTACTGTGGTAAAACAGGAAAATCTGATTATCCACGGCATGAACGGAAAAGCGATTGTAGCACGTACGGAAAACCAACAACGTCTGGTAAAGGCTTTCGAGGAAAATGACCTTGTATTTGCTACGGGACCAGCAGGAACAGGAAAAACCTTTGTTGCCATTGCTCTTGCCGTAAAAGCATTAAAGAACAAAGAAATAAGGAAAATCATATTAAGCCGTCCGGCTGTCGAAGCCGGAGAAAAATTAGGTTTTCTTCCTGGAGAGATGAAAGATAAACTTGACCCGTATCTGCAACCTTTATATGATGCATTGCAAGACATGATACCCGGAGCCAAGTTGAAAGAATATATGGAGAATAATGTCATACAAATCGCTCCCCTTGCATTTATGCGCGGACGGACATTAAACGATGCCGTGATTATTCTGGATGAAGCACAGAATACCACGACCCACCAGATTAAAATGTTCCTGACCCGTTTAGGCATGAACGCAAAGATGATCATTACCGGTGACGTCACCCAGATAGACCTCCCGGCTTCTGCCACATCCGGTCTGGTGCAAGCCTTACACATCCTAAAGGGAGTAAAAGGCATCGGTAAAATCGAATTCGATAAAAAAGACATTGTCCGCCATAAACTGGTGCAGCGCATTGTCGAGGCGTACGACAAATTCGACAGTAAAAAAAGAAAAGAAGCAGGCAAGGATACCCCGGCAAATATCCCGCCCGCAACAGCATAAAGCAAATAAAACACGGCGCTTCGCGAAGCGCCATATAACGAACATATAAGCAAGGACGTTTCGCGAAGCGCCCAACAAAAAACAAGGTTATGAAGAAGGCATTAGTTAAAACAGACTTCAACTTCAAAGGACAAAAAAGTGTCTATCACGGTAAAGTACGTGACGTGTACAACATCAACGATGACCTTTTGGTTATGGTTGCAACCGACCGTATCTCTGCATTCGACGTTGTTCTGCCGGAAGGTATCCCTTACAAAGGACAGATGTTGAACCAGATTGCAGCTAAGTTTCTGGATGCAACAACAGACATTTGCCCGAACTGGAAACTGGCTTCACCAGACCCTATGGTTACAGTCGGCGTACGTTGCGAAGGTTTCCCGGTGGAAATGATTGTACGTGGTTACTTATGCGGTAGCGCATGGCGTGCATACAAAAGTGGTGTTCGCGAAATCTGCGGCATCCAACTTCCGGAAGGAATGCGTGAAAACCAGCGTTTTCCAAAACCTATTATCACTCCTACAACAAAAGCTGAAATCGGCGAACACGACCAGGATATTTCCAAAGAAGAAATCCTTGCTCAGGGTCTTGCCACACCGGAAGAATATGCCGTACTGGAAAAATACACGATGGAATTGTTCCTGCGTGGTACTGAAATTGCAGAAAAACGCGGCTTAATCCTGGTTGATACTAAATATGAATTCGGTAAACATAACGGAAAAATCTATCTGATGGACGAAATCCATACACCGGACTCTTCCCGTTACTTCTACAAAGAAGGTTATGACGAACGTTTCGAAAAAGGCGAACCACAGAAACAACTTTCCAAAGAATTCGTTCGCGAATGGTTAATGGAAAACGGATTCCAGGGCAAAGCAGGTCAGAAAGTGCCTGAAATGACTCCGGCTATAGTAGAAGGTATCAGCGACCGTTATATCGAATTATTCGAACATATCACCGGCGAAACATTCGTTAAAGGCGATACCGACAATTTGTTGGCTCGCATCGAGAAAAATGTTTCAGAGTACCTTGCTAATAAATAATCGGGGATGAAGTACGGTCCGGAACAAATTCTTCCTTATAATAACGAGGAGCACAAAGGCGCACAGGTCAGACGTATGTTCGACTCCATAGCCGGCGTGTACGATTTGCTGAACCATACCCTGTCACTCGGATTTGATAAAGGATGGCGCAGGAAAGGCATTGCTTTCCTGCAGCCTTTCTCTCCTGCCTCCATACTTGATATTGCAACCGGAACGGGCGATCTTGCCATTTCCATGTACCGGAAGTTGAAATCGGAACGTATCATCGGGGCGGACATTTCTGAAGGGATGATGGAGGTTGGACGTAAGAAAGTAGCGGAAGCCGGGTTCTCGGATCATATCACATTCGAACAGCAGGATTGCACGGCATTAACCTATGAGGATAATACATTCGATGCAGTAACAGCGGCATTCGGGGTCCGTAATTTTGAAAATATAGAACGGGGGCTTGCCGAAATGTACCGTGTGCTGAAACCGGGCGGCCATCTGATGATTCTGGAACTCTCTACTCCAGAACATTTTCCGATGAAACAACTTTACCGTATTTATTCGAAGGTGGTTATTCCAAATATCGGCAAACTATTCTCTAAGGAAAAGACAGCTTACAATTATTTACCAGCATCTATTAAAGTCGTGCCACAAGGAGATGTGATGGTCGGTTTGCTTGCCAAACAAGGATTTGCAGAGGCAAAGGCACGGACTTTTACATTTGGAATATGCTCGATGTACACGGCTTGCAAACGGTAAAGCACGGCTACAGTACAGGTACGGATAAACGATAAACAGCAAACAGGGCTGTTAAAAAGCAGCTCCTGCAAGGGATAGGCAATATCAATAATTCAATTACTTTTTTAAAACAACAGGTCATGCAAAAATATGGATTAATCGGGTACCCATTGGGGCATTCTTTTTCTAAGACTTATTTCAATCAGAAATTTGAAGCAGAGAAAATAGATGCAGAATATCTGAATTTTGAAATTCCTTCCATCAAGGAATTTAAAGATGTATTGAAAAGCAACCCAGAACTTAAAGGCCTGAATGTTACGATTCCCTACAAAGAACAAGTCATCCCTTATCTGGATGACCTCAACGATGACGCTCGCCAAATCGGTGCTGTCAATGTCATCAAATTTACAAAGGGATTGTTCGGAACATTAAAACTGGTTGGATACAACTCCGATATTATCGGCTTTAAACAGTCAATAGAGCCGTTGATGAACGAATCCCACCGCAAAGCCTTGATATTAGGGACAGGTGGTGCATCCAAAGCTGTATTCCACGGGCTAAAGCAATTGGGAGTCGGTGCTACACTGGTTTCCAGGGCTCCGAAAGAATTTTGTATCACGTACGAAGAAATTACTCCTAAAATTATGGAGCAATACACCGTTATCGTCAATACAACTCCTTTAGGCATGTATCCCCATATCGATGCGTGCCCAAATATACCTTATGATCTGCTGACACCCAACCATATCCTGTACGACTTGTTGTACAATCCGGATGAAACGCTCTTCATGAAAAAAGGCAAAGAAAAAGGAGCTGTTGTGAAAAACGGATTGGAAATGCTGCTTTTGCAAGCATTTGCCGCTTGGGAAATCTGGCAGAAATAAAGATATTAGAGAATACGTCCGAAAGGATACAGATAATAAACATGGGAAGGGAACTGTCTTCAACTTGCAAGGCAGTTCCTTTTTATTGGTATCGAGGTGGCTCCACTAGTGGAGATGATATAACTCCAACGGTGAAGCCATACTGGCTCCAGTACTGGAAGCGGGGTTTCCCTATTTACCCAGGCTCCAAGTCAATACAAATTCTTGAAAAACACGGAAACCAAGAAGATATTGCCGGGGTGAACCAGAACGGGTTTCCTTTACTGTAAAACAGCCTTCTTCGGCATATGGAAACGGACAGACATGTAGATGGCTACGAAAATCGACCTCTTCCCGGCCTATCATCTTAAACAAAGTTTCTTTTGCACACCAATGGATTAGCAGATGCTCTGTTTCGTGCTCTTTATCGAGTCCTTCCTCTTCCTCCTGAGTCATAAAACGGCTGCGTATCTTCTTTACACGGTCAGAACGGTACTCAATATCGATACCGGCCGCCGGATGCTCTTGCACCAGGACTGCTGCATATCCTTTTGTATGCGAAATACTGATATAGAACGGGGAATCCGGCAGATAAGGTGAACCGTTCGCATGATAGGCTATACGAGTGGGGCTACCTGAAAGTTTCTGCAAAAGAACTCGACTGGCAATCCATTCCTGCCGGCGATGCTCCATGCGGATATTTTCAAGTTCCGGAAGGTATTCCTCCCCATTTTTTAAGAGGGAGAAGAGGGTGTCCGAAGATTCTTCAATCTTCCAGACGCCCCATAACGGAGCAGTATGTTGGAGAAGAAGGGGCATTACTCTTTATCTTTATCTCCCTCCTTTTCCATTTCGGAAATGCGGTTAAATTTGACTTTCAGGATACGGCGATTGTCTATCTCCAATATCTGGAAACGATAATCATTATATTCGATGATTTCGCGACGGCGTGGAAAGTCTTCTTTTATCTCCAACAAAAGACCGGCAAGCGTCTCCACTTCTTCCGTCAGTTTCCCGAACTCGGAAGGGTCTGCACCGATTACACGAAAGAAGTCAGTCAGCAGTATTTTTGCTTCGAAAATCAGGCTACCATCGGCAAGACGGATAAATTGTTTCTCGTCCTCATCGTATTCATCAGATATTTCACCTACGATTTCTTCCAGGATATCTTCCATCGTTACAATACCGGAAGTACCGCCAAATTCATCTACCACAATTGCCATATGGATTTTATTGGTACGGAAATCTTCCAGCAAGTCATCAATCTTTTTGGTTTCGGGAACAAAATAAGCAGGACGGATAAGGCTCTGCCAACGAAAAGTATCCGGCTTCTCGATATACGGCAAAAGGTCTTTAATATACAGGATACCTTTTATATTATCCTCCGAATCTGCATACACAGGAATACGGGAATAACCGGAATTAATGATAAAGTCTATAACATCGCGGAAATTTGTTTTGATTTCGATGTCTTCCATATCAAGACGCGGAGTCATGATTTCATCGGCTGTCTTATTGTAGAATTTAATGATTTCCGCCAACATCTCTTTTTCTTCCGGTATCTCGGTAGAGGTCAGTTCGAGTGCTTTCGACAATTCATCTACAGAAAGGTCATATTTCTTCTTAACAAGTGCTTTATTTATTACTTTAGTCGATGTAACCAACACTTTGGAAAGCGGACGGCAGATATGTTCCACCACATTCAGTACTGAAGCGGATTTCCGGACGAAACGCAAGGAATTTTTCTGTGCGTAAATCTTAGGCATAATCTCGCCAAACAACAAAAGCAAAAAAGTAAGGATAATCGTTTCGAGGATAAACCCTAACATAGGTGCGGCGGAGAAATTAACAATGGAATTAATACTGTAGGTGCACAACATTACCACTGCCACATTCACAAAATTATTGGCGATAAGAATAGATGCCAACAAATATTCGGAACGATCCAATAGCTTCTGAATTAAGGGATCAGAAGGAGTATTCTCTTCCTTTATATCATTAATATCTGCAGGAGTCAGCGAAAAGAATGCGACTTCGGATGCCGAGACAAAACCGGAGACAAACAACAAAAGAATAGCAATACATAATGCAATAACAGGACCTGCAGTCAGATCCTGTATAGAGACTTGATCAAATAAGCCCGATAAATAATAGTCTGAGTCCAAGGGGAACCGTATTAGTTAAACAATATCAGAACGGAAGATCATCCGCACTGTTGGTTTCTGAGAAAGTATCCGATTGCGGATTAGCAGCCGGCTGCTGGAATGAAGAGGGCTGCCCTGTTGCAGGTTGTCCGCCTGTTTGGGATGCCATACCTGTAGCATTCGCTCCATCGCGGTTGCCACCAGTATTGGTTCCTGTACTATAAAATTCCACACGGTCAGCATGGATTTCGGTAACATAGCGTTTAACACCTGTCTGGTCGTCATAGCTACGAGTACGGATTTTACCTTCCACATAAAGGCCGGAACCTTTTTTCACCCACTTTTCTACAAAAGGGACAAGGTCGCGGCGCACAACAACGTTGTGCCATTCCGTGCGTTCCGGAACAACTGTACCGTTTGCCAGGGTATATCCTCTTTCCGAAGTAGCAAGAGGAAAATTAGCTACAGCAGCTCCGCTGTCAAAATAACGAACGTCCGGATCTTTCCCGACATTACCAATCAATATTACTTTATTCAGTGACATGTTATTAATCTTTTATTCTTTCTATGCAAAGAAACATAAATTCAGTCATTCAGACAAGTTTCCGGATAATTTCTCCAGATAAATGTGTGTCAGGCGGGATACTGCATATTTTTCTATCTCTTCCACAGGCACAGGCAAGTAAGAATCCAATCCGCTGGCAACCTGTTCTATTTCCACCTTATAGAAAGTAGCGTAAAGAACTTGATGGGACAAAACATGTTTAACATTCGGCAAACCGACAGTGATGTTCATTTTTCCTACCTCCTTGAAGATCCGTTGGAATACGTCCGTATCCTGCAATACGCAAAAATCAGCCGGGGCATCCGTTTCAATAAGCGGAAACTCGTAAAGGCCTTCCCAAATATCCCCTTTACCCCTACGGCTCAGCCAAGTCGTATCTTTATATATAATATGAAAATAATGAAAATAACGATTACGCGTTTTCGTCTTATTTTGCTTTACCGGATACCTGCAGACTGTACCTGCTCCATATGCCATGCAACGCTCCGCCAAAGGACAACATTCGCAGTCCGGATTTTGAGGGACACATTGCAATGCGCCCAATTCCATAATTGCCTGGTTGTGCAATCCAGCATATTCCGGGTTCATAACAGCGGCTGCCAATTCGGTGAACAGCTTTTTCCCTTTCGACGAATCGATCGGGGTGTCTATGGCAAACAAACGAGACAGCACACGGAACACATTTCCGTCTACTACCGGATAAGGCTGGTTCCAGACAAAAGAAACGATAGCTGCAGCCGTATACTCACCTATCCCTTTCAAGGATAATACATCTTTATAAGAAGAAGGAAATATACCGCCAAAACGTTCCATTATATCCTTTGCCGCAGCATGCAGATTACGTGCACGGCTATAATATCCCAACCCTTGCCAATATTTTAAAACTTCATCTTCCTCGGCCTCGGCCAGGGAAGCCACATCCGGAAAACGTTTGGTAAAACGGAGAAAATAATCCATCCCCTGCACTACGCGGGTCTGTTGAAGAATAATCTCGGAAATCCAGATTATATACGGATCGGAAGAATCCCTCCAGGGTAACTCACGTTTATTTTTGCTGTACCAACCCAAAAGCAAGCGGCTGGTTTCTAAGTCTTTTTCTGTCTGTAACATAATATAGAAGCGGTCTGTAAACAGACTATCAGCGGATAGTCCGGTGCAAACATACACAGTTCCAAGGAATTGAAAGAAAACTTTTAGAAAAAAATGAGCAGCAATCTTTTCCCACTTAAATAAAAAGCTATATATTTGCATTCCAAAAAATTAATAGGTCCAAATCAATTAATTAATTTATCGACATGACTAAAGCAGATATTGTTAGCGAAATTTCAAAAAATACCGGTATCGACAAACAGACGGTATTGAATAGCGTAGAATCTTTTATGGATATTGTAAAAGGTTCATTATCTCAGGGTGAAAATGTGTACTTGAGAGGATTCGGAAGTTTCGTTATTAAGAAGAGAGCCCAGAAAACAGCTCGTAATATTTCTAAAAATACTACGATCATTATTCCGGAACACAACATCCCGTCATTCAAGCCAGCAAAAACTTTCCTGAATGAAGTTAAGTAAATCAGTAATTATAGTTTAATTTAAAATTTAAAAACGATGCCTAGCGGAAAGAAAAGAAAAAGACATAAAATGTCTACGCACAAGCGCAAAAAGAGACTGAAAAAGAATAGACATAAAAAGAAATAAGTCTATTTCCGATGAAACTCTAAAGAACAAACTTAATAAGAGACCTTTTAAGTTTGTTCTTTGCGTATTTAAGAAGGTCTGATATCTAAAACACCATCTTTTATTATAGTGATTAGTGAACTTGTAGTTGATGTACAACCCAAAGAGGTATCTATTGCCGTATTGGAAGACAAGAACCTTGTCGAGCTTCAAAAAGAAGCCCACAATGTTTCTTTCGCCGTTGGTGATATATACTTGGGCAAAGTAAAAAAACTGATGCCGGGGTTGAATGCTGCATTCATTGATGTAGGTTATAAAAAGGATGCGTTTCTTCACTATCTGGACTTAGGTCCTAATTTTAACACGCAACAGAAATTCCTGAAACAAGCATTGGGAGAACAGAAAAAAATCCCTGTTATTTCCAAATTACAATTACTCCCGGAAATTGAAAAAGACGGCAGTATAAGCAATGTGCTCAAAGTAGGTCAGGAAGTACTGGTGCAAATTGCCAAAGAACCAATCTCAACAAAAGGTCCCAGGTTGACTTCCGAGCTTTCATTTGCCGGAAGATATATTGTCCTGATTCCGTTTGCCGACAAGGTTTCGGTCTCCACTAAAATCAAATCAAGCGAAGAACGTGCCCGTTTACGCCAGCTTATTCAAAGTATCAAACCGAAGAATTTCAGCGTAATCGTACGAACATCATCCGAAGGAAAACGCGTTGCTGAGCTTGACCACGAATTAAAGACATTAGTAAAAAGATGGGAAGATAATATCGTTAAAATAACCAAGGTCAAAGCTCCGGCTATTGTCTATGAAGAGACAGCCCGTACCGTTGCTTTACTCCGCGATATTTTCAATCCGTCTTTTCAAAACATTTATGTAAACGACCCGGATGTTTATCACAATATCCGCGATTATGTAAGCCTGATTGCCCCAGGAAGGGAAGATATTGTACACCAATATACCAGTGAACTCCCTATCTTTGACAATTTCGGCATTACCAAACAGATTAAATCATTATTCGGTCGTACAGTTACATACAAGAGTGGAGCCTACCTGATTATCGAACATACGGAAGCGATGCATGTTATCGATGTCAACAGCGGAAACCGTTCAAAGGGCAGTGATGCTCAGGAAAAAACGGCTATAGATGTTAATACCGCCGCCGCCGACGAAATTGCCCGTCAATTACGTCTTCGTGATATGGGTGGTATTATTGTTGTAGACTTTATCGACATGGCGGAAGCCCCTAATCGACAGAAGCTGTTTGAACACATGTCTAAAGCAATGGCCAGCGACCGGGCAAAACATAACATTTTGCCCTTGAGCAAATTCGGCCTGATGCAAATTACACGCCAGCGTGTCCGTCCGGCGATGGATGTGGACACTTCAGAGGCTTGTCCAACCTGTTTTGGAACCGGGACTATCAAACCCTCTATTCTGTTTACCGATAGCTTGGAAGGTAAAATTGATTGTTTAGTTAATAAACATAATGTGAAGAAATTCGCCCTGCACGTACATCCTTATGTAGCAGCATTTATTAAGAGAGGTATATTACCTCTTTGCTGGAAATGGAAACTGAAATACTCTATGGGTATGCAGGTTATTCCTGATCAAAGTCTGGCTTTTCTGGAATATAAATTTATAGATTCGGAAAAGAACGAACTGGACATGATGGAGGAAAAAGAAATCAAATAAAAAATCAGGGTGTTCCTTTAAAGAGAAACACCCTGATTTTTTTATATCTCCATGAAATAATATTTACTTCCCTGTTTCTACTACAATCATAACAGGAAAATGGTCTGACGGCACACGTGCCACATACTTCATCATTTTTGCTTCTTTTGGGAAATTCCCGTTGTTCTCGGCTACTGCTCCATCCTTTGGGGTACGGTAGCTATCTGTCAATATACCATATTTAAGCACTTTGAAATCGTCAGTCAGGAAGATATGGTCTATCCGCTGATCTGTTTTACGATCCGGATAAAAACCATTGAACGTCCCGTTTGGAGCATAACGTAATTCTGCTATTTCATAAGAATCGCGCATCACACCGGAAGAATCCAGTAATTTATAAGACTCACTGTTTTGGTCTACATTGAAGTCACCGGACAGCATAACCGGAATATGAGACGGCTGTTCCTTGATTTTCTTCAAAATCAACTTAGCACTCTCGGCACGTGCCTGAACCCCAACATGGTCCATATGCAGGTTGAAATAAATAAACTCAAAACCAGACTTCTTATCTTTAAATTTCCCCCAAGTACAGATACGAGGCAGAACGGCATCCCAACCTTTATTCGGATGGTCTGTTTCCGTTGATAACCAGAAATCACCATGTTCCAACACCTCAAAACGGTCTGTACGATAGAAAATAGCAGAATGTTCACCTTCCTGCTTTCCGTCATCCCGGCCTACACCTATATAATCATATCCAGGCATAGCAGCTTTCAAATCCTGCAATTGAGGATATTTTCCCTCCTGCGTCCCAAAAATATCAAAACCATGAAACTGGACTAACTTGGCAATGTAAGGATAACGCTGTCCCCAACCATTTCCATTAGTCGAATCTCCCTGATTAGCATTGCGGATATTATACGACGCAACAACAAAAGTTTCTGCCTGCAAACAAAAACTTATAAGCAGAAACAAACAACCGGCACATACAATTTTTTTCATCATTTTCATATAAACAGTTTAATTGAATCATAACATTATTCCTTCCCTTTGGCTTTTGCCATATCGAGTGCGGACGTTGTAACATAATATTTAGCAAGCATATTCGGTACCTCCCATGCAGGAAGTGCACCTTCCTTCAGGTAATCAAGGAAATGTTCTGTCACCTGTCCGAAATGGGCCTCATGTCCTACCCTGTATTTAGAAGGGATTACCACCTGCCAAACTCCATCCCTGACTTTATTTAAAGCAACGCCCGGATATTGGGAAGATATTTTCTCCATGGATGCCTCCAAATCTTTCTCATACGAAGCATCACTACCTTTCACCGCTTCTACAAATAATTCCGGCTGATAATCCTGTTCTTTTCCCTGACGGATGACAAGATCTGCTTTACTCCCTTTCATTACAGAATAATGGGTATCTCCACCACCTTCCGGAAAAGTATAATTCCATATAACAGATACTTTGGCAAAAACATCTTTAAGCTTGTATACGATATCGCCATTACAATAGACTTTCAAGGTATCATTTTCCACATCTTTGCGCAGAAAATCAGGATAAGTTTCCACACCCGTCACCTGAGTAAATTCTTCCGGCCCAATAGATGTAGTCCAACGATTTGCATCAATTAGCACTATATCTTCTTTATAATCAATAATCTGCTCAGGAAAAGCCTCCCATTGCACAAGGTCTACCAAATGGGTTGTTACATCTACAATTCCTTCTCCCTGCTGGTTCACATCAAAATACCAAACCGGACGTGTCAAAGGTTTGCCATCCACAACCTTAAAGAAATGATGAACACTTTCCTTTACGATAGCAGGCTCTTCCGGAGTTCCCGGAAGTTGCTCACCATACACTGCCGGCAGCATGGATAACTCTCGTTGCAAGATTGTTGTTATCTCATTACGCTCTGTCATAATATCGTATAGAAAAATATTTTTCTGCTTGGCTATGTCAAAACATTCTTTCAGCAATTTAAAGTTCTCGCTATTGATTGCCATCGGTTTATCAGACAATACATTGATTCCGGCTTCAAGAGTTTTCTTTATATATTCGGTTTTCTTCTCATTATTACCGGCCATAACCATCACATTCCCTTTCTTCTCAGAAATCATTTTTTCCAGAAAATCCGGACCTGTATAAACCACCTCATTCCAATCAGTAGGATTCTCCGTACGTGTATTAAAACCTTCTATTCTTTTCAAATGTTCCTGCACATCGAAACCAGCCGGAGCATATACATAAACATCTTTGGATACTTGCGGATAAGAAACTTTTTGAACCAATGCAGCATGAAAATGTCCAGGATCGAGAGTTATCAACTTCACTTCCCCAGGAGCACCGGTAAACCCTTCAGTTTTTTTATCAGAGGAACAAGCAGTCCCCACCAATAAGGCTGCTATAGAAAATACAAGATAGTTTTTCATACTATTACTATTAAAAAGATTGACGGACGTCGTTACTTTACACAATAAGGAAATACAAAGATAAAACTTCTCCCTGTATTATAAGAAGCCCGATTGGTTCAGATTCATGTTTTTTATGTAAGTTTGCCACAAATCGAAAACAAGATGGTAAAAATAGGAAAATACAATACGCTGAAAGTTGTAAAAGACCTCGACTTCGGTGTTTATCTGGATGGTGGTGACGGATTGGAGATACTTCTCCCTGCACGCTATGTTCCGAAAAACACTAAGCCTGGGGATGAAATTGAAGTATTCATCTATCATGACAACGAAGGCAGAATTATAGCAACAACAGCCAAACCATTGGCGCTTGCCGACGAATTCCAGTTTATGGAAGTAAAGTCCGTAAATGAAACCGGAGCTTTTCTTGACTGGGGACTGATGAAAGACCTGTTAGTCCCTTTCAAAGAACAAAAAATGCCTATGCGCGAAGGCAGATGGTACCTGGTATATGTACACATAGACCATATCACCGGACGTATCGTCGCTTCTGCCCGCATAGATAAATACCTGGACAACACCGTTCCCGAGTACACATTCAACCAGGAAGTAGACTTATTAGTTGCCGATGAAACAGAAATAGGATATAAAGTCATCATCAACAACGCACATTGGGGCTTAGTATACCATAACGAAGTATTCCGCCGCCTGGAAAAAGGAGACCGTTTGAAAGGTTATATAAAAGAAATCAGGGAAGACGAAAAAATAGACATCAGTCTAACCCCACTGGGATACCAAAAAGTAGAAGGTATTGCAAGCACCATCTTGGAAGCCTTAAAAATGCAGGGAGGATACATTGCCGTCCACGATAAAAGCGAGCCCGACGTCATCTATTCCTTATTCCGTTGCAGTAAAAAAGCCTTCAAACAAGCCATCGGAGCCCTCTACAAACAACATCTCATCTCCCTGGAAAAAGAAGGCATCCGATTAATCCCTGAAAATAACAATATAGAAGAATAAACACCATATAAGGTTTTATAAAATAGAAGCCTTATAAATAAAACAGCCGATACCGCCCGTCCTCATATAGAATAACAGTTTCACAGTATGAAACACCTTACTTCTATATCAAAACAAGCGGTATCGGCAATCCCAAGAGGAAGCAACGCTTCCTCTAAAAGGCCTCAGCAGTCAGGCGTCAAGCGCAGGTGAAAGACGAAGCGCCCGGAGTAGCGGCTGTTTGAGCGAAGCGAGTTCCGCTACGACAGCGTAGTCTTTCGCCGGAGTAGCCTGAATGATGCAGCCTTGACCTTTTGTTTACTTTTGGGTCAAGCCAAAAGTAAAATACTAATCTAATTTCAGCACAGCCAGGAACGCCTTCTGCGGAACCTCCACCGTACCTATCTGTTTCATACGCTTCTTTCCCTCTTTCTGCTTTTCCAGCAACTTACGTTTACGGGAAATATCACCACCATAACATTTTGCCGTCACATCCTTACGAACCGCTTTAATCGTTTCACGTGCAATAATCTTTGCACCGATAGCAGCCTGGATTGCAATATCAAACTGTTGGCGTGGGATCAGCTCTTTCAGTTTCTCGCACATACGACGACCGAAAGTAACACTATTATCCACATGAGTCAATGTTGAAAGTGCATCCACCGGTTCACCATTCAATAAAATATCAAGTTTAACCAATTTGCTGGGTCGGAAATCATGAATATGATAATCAAACGATGCATACCCTTTTGAAATACTTTTCAGCTTATCGTAGAAATCAATTACAATCTCACCTAAAGGCATATCATAATGGATTTCCACCCGGTCACCGGATATATACTCCTGCTTAATCAGAATTCCCCGTTTACCCAGACAAAGCGTCATGATAGGACCAATAAAAGTAGTATTGGTAATAACCGATGCACGGATATAAGGTTCGTCTATATGCTCTATCAAAGTAGGGTCCGGCAAACCGCTCGGATTATGCACTTCCGTACAATTACCCTTCTTATCATATACCTTGTAAGAAACGTTAGGCACAGTTGTAATCACATCCATATTAAACTCACGGTCCAGACGTTCCTGAACAATCTCCATATGAAGCAATCCCAAAAAACCGCAACGGAATCCGAATCCCAAAGCGGCGGAACTTTCCGGCTGGAATGTCAGGGAGGCATCATTCAACTGCAACTTCTCAAGCGAAGCACGCAAGTTTTCAAAATCCTCACTATCTATCGGATACACCCCGGCAAAGACCATCGGTTTCACTTCTTCAAAACCGGCAATAGCCTCTTTTGCAGGACAGGCAACATGCGTAATGGTATCTCCCACCCTCACTTCACGGGAAGTTTTGATACCGGAGATAATATAGCCCACATCTCCTGTACGAATCTCAGTACGGGGAGACATCGTCAATTTCAATACACCAACTTCATCGGCGTCATATTCTTTTCCCGTAGCAATAAACTTTACATGGTCGCCTTTACGGATTACTCCGTTTACCACCTTAAAATATGCGATAATACCACGAAAAGAATTAAAAACGGAGTCAAAAATCAAACATTGCAGAGGAGCTTCGGGGTCACCTTTCGGAGCCGGAACTTTTTCTACGATACTATCCAGTATTTCAAAAACACCTTCTCCGGTTTTACCACTTGCACGTAAAATATCTTCACGAGGACATCCCAGTAATTCCACAATCTGGTCTTCCACCTCGTCCGGCATAGCGCTAGGTAAATCTATTTTATTCAGAACAGGAATAATCTCCAAGTCATTTTCTATAGCCATGTACAAATTGGAAATAGTCTGCGCCTGGATACCCTGTGCTGCATCTACAATAAGCAATGCACCTTCACAAGCAGCTATAGAACGGGATACCTCATATGAGAAATCGACGTGTCCCGGAGTATCTATCAGATTTAAAATATAATCTTCTCCTTTATAATTATATTTCATCTGGATAGCATGACTTTTTATCGTAATACCACGTTCACGCTCCAGATCCATGTCATCCAGAACCTGAGCCTGCAAATCTTTGCCTTCTACAGTTTTGGTATACTCCAGCAAACGGTCAGCCAAAGTACTTTTACCATGATCAATATGAGCAATAATACAAAAATTGCGGATATTCTTCATCTACTAAATTATTTAGGTGTGCAAAGATAAAAAATTTAGGTCAATTGTTATACATTTGGCATTCCATTTGTTGTTAATAATATATGACACCACAAGAAATAAATAAAGCGTATAATCGCATCATTGGCTCCTTGGATAGCAAGGAGTTGAAGAACGCATTTGATTTTATCCAAAGTCTTATTTCCGGAAGCAGGGAATACACATTTCAGGATAAACTGAACGAACTGCAAGATACCTACAAATATATGTTACGTTACCGTGTAGAAGGGATAAAAGACCCAATGCAGGAACAAATCTATAATAACCTGCAAGCCTCTACATATGAGCTGGCTGACGCTATAAAACACAAGGCTCTTGCCATTGAATCCCCGCTTGCTTTTTATAATCAACGCAGAAACATACAGATACAAGGAAACCGTTCCGCCATATCGTATCCGGATTTATTCCGCCAATTAAGAGACAGCCATGAAGTGAACAACCTGACCGAATACAACGAACTTAATATTGCCCTTTTCAATAAAATATGGGTTTCAAACCTGCTTAGCCAGGAAGAAAGCAGCCATATAAAAGAAATCATACAAGATTCAGAACTTCCTTATGCGACAGGATGTCAGGTCGTCTCTGCATTAATGTTAGGATTGCAGGCAGCTTTTGACAGAGAAAAATTATTGCTGTTGTTTGATGCTGCCGCCCATCCGAATGAAGAAATAAAAATACGCGCTCTAATCAGTATTTTAATAACATTATACACTTACCGGAAACGTACGGCTTTATATCCCCGGATAGAAGACCGGTTGGGCACTTTAGCTGAAGCTCCTGATTTTACAAAAGCAATCCGGACCATCACACTCCGTTTCATCCTGGCACGCGAAACCGAGAAAATAACCAAAAAGCTGCAGGATGAAATCATTCCCGAAATGATGAAACTGAGCCCCAAAATCAGCAATAAGATAAATCTCAAAGATTTCAGCCCGGAACAATTGGGAGATGAAATGAATCCGGAATGGGAAAATCTCTTTTCCGACAGTACTTTGGGTAAGAAGATGGAAGAATTCAGTGAACTCCAGCAAGAAGGTGCAGACGTGATGCACTCTACTTTTGTCCATCTCAAAAACTTCCCGTTCTTCCGCGATTTAAGCAACTGGTTACTGCCTTTTGCTCCTGAACATTCTTCATTCAGCAACTTTTCCGACCAGAGCGAAGGAGAAAGACAGTTGCTCGACTCCATGTCTATAGCTCCTTTTATGTGTAATTCAGATAAATACTCGCTCTACTTCAGCATGATGCAAATGCCTGTTGAAGCACGTAAAATGATGATGGGACAATTCAGTAGCCAAGCTACGGAAATGATACAACAAACCCAGGAAGAACTTATCAGTAAACGGGGAAAACTGGAAATCGTCTCCGGACAATATATCCAGGATTTATACCGTTTCTTCAAATTATATCCTGGACATTTGGACTTCAATGATATATTTTCCATGCCGCTGGACTTCCATAATCTGACCATATTAAAACCTTATATATCAGATACGGAAACCCTGACTACGATTGCAGAATATTACCTGCGCAAAAATTATTTCAATGATGCACTGGTTATATTCAATAAACTGGCGGAAACGGAAATAAATAGCGACATTCTTTTCCAGAAAATAGGATATTGCATGCAAATGGAAGGAGACTTAAAAGGAGCCTTGAATGCCTATTTGCGTGCCGACCTTATCAACTCGGAAAGCAAATGGGTCATACGGAGAATTGCAGGCTGCTACCGTTCTTTAAAACAGCCCGAAGAAGCCCTTAAATATTATCATCGTTATGAAACATTGAATCCGAACAATCTGACCGTACAAATCAGCATCGGACATTGCCATCTGGAATTGAAAAATTATAATGAGGCGTTGAAGTGTTTCTTCAAAGTCGATTATCTGGACAACAAGAGCCACAAAGCATGGCGCCCGATTGCATGGTGTTCGTTCCTTACCGGCAAATATGACCAAGCACGCAATTACTATAAGAAAATCTTCGAAAACCAACCGAATGCCCAAGACCTGCTGAATGCCGGGCATACGGAATGGGCTTTACAAAATATAAAAGAAGCACTTGCTTTTTATAAAAAAGCAGTAGAATTAGAAGATGGTGACTTCTTCAAATTCAAGGAACTATTCAACCAGGATATCCAGGACCTGTTAATTGCTGGTATTGAAGAAAAAGACGTGGCACTTATGCTGGATGAATTAAGATATACACTGGACGGGGAATTATAACCCCGTCTCAATGTTTCTTCAATATATCTTTTATATGATTCTTCAATATATGGAAAGCAGGGCCAGCCATCGCACCATGGTCATATCCTCCCAGTTCATATAGATAGGTATACTTATGGCCTACCACTTTCATCATACGCCAGAAATAAGCATTTTCTTCATAACGGCCCAACATTTCCATTTCACGGTCACCTGAAACAATTACCAAAGGTGGAGCATCCGGACGAACATAATAAAGAGGAGCAAATTCATCTATACTGGGCTGAGTATCTTTCATCCCCTTTTGTTGCCTATAGGCAAAATGGCTGATTGCATGTCCACTAAAAGGAATCAGTCCGGCAATCGAATCAGCATCGATAGCATAAGTCTGCAACCACTTTTTATCCATACCCACCATATTTGTCAAATAACCTCCTGCCGAATGACCGGAAACAAATATTTTCTGTTTATCACCCCCATACTTCTCAATCTCTTGAAAAGCCCATGCTACCGCTGCAGCCGCATCTTCTATACAATCGGTTAACGAACATTTAGGAAGCAAACGATAATTCACTGCTATTACAGCAAGCCCGGAATTTAATAGTTCAGTAGGTATAAATTTACTACCACCTGATAATCCGCCCCCATGAAACCAAACTACTGTCGGAAAGTCTTTCATATTTTCCGGATAATAAATATCCAGTTTACAACGTTCCAGGCTATACGTATCCCCCGTTGTACGATAAGGGACATCTTTAATAGTACGGTAAATCGTATTCCCTTGAGCAAGAGCTGTTACAAAAACAATAAGAAACAATAAGGATAAATGTAATTTCTTCATGGTATAATATTCTTTTCCAACAAAGATAATATAAAAAATAAATCAGAAATAGGGTATACTCTGACTATTCGAAGAACGAGGTTTACGGATAACGCGGATAGGAACGGATTTTTAAATTAAAAAATTAATTCTTATCCGTCTTCATCCGCCCTATCCGCGTCATCAGCGTACCTCGTTCTTCGTTCTGTGCTTATCCATTTCACTATATACGAAAAAAGGAGTCAGCCTTTCGACTAACTCCTTTTCCTCTCTCAGCTTTCGCTTGTTTAAGACGGCGGCTACCTACTCTCCCACTTTTACGCAGTACCATCGGCGTGGTTGGGCTTAACTTCTCTGTTCGGAATGGGAAGAGGTGGATCCCCAACGCTATAACCACCTTAATATCGTTTATTAAGATTTTGACTGGACAACTCCATATTTTGGAGTAACTCTTCGAGCCATATGGCTTTCACCATCTGCTGATATATCAATCCTTCTTGTATAAGAAAGTCTCGGGCTATTAGTACTACTCGGCTTCGACATTACTGCCCTTACACCTGTAGCCTATCAACGTTGTAGTCTACAACGACCCTTTAGGGAGATCTTATCTTGAGGCTGGCTTCGTACTTAGATGCTTTCAGCACTTATCCAATCCAGACTTAGATACCCGGCGGTGCACCTGGCGGTACAACCGGTAAACCAGTGGTCTGTCCAACACGGTCCTCTCGTACTAGTGTCAGAACCCCTCAAATCTCCTACGCCCACGATAGATAGAGACCGAACTGTCTCACGACGTTCTGAACCCAGCTCGCGTGCCACTTTAATGGGCGAACAGCCCAACCCTTGGGACCTTCTCCAGCCCCAGGATGTGACGAGCCGACATCGAGGTGCCAAACCATTCCGTCGATATGAGCTCTTGGGAATGATCAGCCTGTTATCCCCGGAGTACCTTTTATCCTTTGAGCGATGGCCCTTCCATGCGGAACCACCGGATCACTATGCTCTAGTTTCCTACCTGATCGACTTGTTTGTCTCCCAGTCAAGCACCCTTATGCCATTACACTCTGCGACCGGTTACCAATCGGTCTGAGGGTACCTTTAGAAGCCTCCGTTACTCTTTTGGAGGCGACCACCCCAGTCAAACTACCCACCATACAGTGTCCCCGCATGCCGCGGGTTAGAACTCAAACAATCAAAGGGCCGTATTTCAACGACGGCTCCACAAATACTGGCGTACCTGCTTCGTTGCCTCCGGCCTATCCTACACATCAAGTGCCCAAATTCAATGTAAAGCTATAGTAAAGGTTCACGGGGTCTTTTCGTCCCATCGCGGGTAATCGGCATCTTCACCGATACTACAATTTCACCGAGCTCACGGTTGAGACAGTGTCCAGATCATTACACCATTCGTGCAGGTCGGAACTTACCCGACAAGGAATTTCGCTACCTTAGGACCGTTATAGTTACGGCCGCCGTTTACTGGGGCTTCAATTCAATGCTTCTCTTGCGATGACATCTCCTCTTAACCTTCCAGCACCGGGCAGGTGTCAGGCTGTATACTTCATATTTCTATTTCGCACAGCCATGTGTTTTTGTTAAACAGTTGCCTGGACCTATTCTCTGCGCCCACCTGTTACAGTGGGACCCTTTATCCCGAAGTTACAGGGTCAATTTGCCTAGTTCCTTAACCGTGAATCACTCGAGCGCCTCAGTATTTTCAACCCAACTACGTGTGTCCGTTTGTGGTACGGGTACTACAATGATATGCTTAGCGGATTTTCTAGGGAGCCTGTTTACATCCATATTGCCTTGTGCAAGCACTCGGCATACTGTCAGGTTCGACTCTGGGTGCGGATTTGCCTACACCCGTCGACGTCTACACCCTTTAACCACCTATTCCGTCAGATGGCAGGATTGTCACTTCTCCGTCTCCACATCGCTCACTGTACTAGTAAGGGAATATTAACCCTTTCTTCCATCGGAATCGCCGTTCGGCTTATCCTTAGGCCCCGACTTACCCTGATCCGATTAACGTTGATCAGGAAACCTTAGTCTTTCGGCGAGGGGGTTTCTCACCCCCTTTATCGTTACTTATACCTACATTTGCTTTTCCAGTTACTCCAGCAAGGGTTATCCCTCACCTTCGACGCCACTGGAATGCTCCCCTACCATGTGTTACCACATCCATAGCTTCGGTAAACGGTTTATGCCCGAGTATTATCCACGCCGGACTCCTCGACTAGTGAGCTGTTACGCACTCTTTAAATGAATGGCTGCTTCCAAGCCAACATCCTAGCTGTCTCTGCAGTCTGACTTCGTTAGTTCAACTTAACCGTTATTTGGGGACCTTAGCTGATGGTCTGGATTCTTCTCCTCTCGGACGCGGACCTTAGCACCCGCGCCCTCACTCCTTATCAATATATAGCACGCATTCGGAGTTTATCTGGACTTGATAGGCGGTGAAGCCCTCGCATCCAATCAGTCGCTCTACCTCATGCTATACTAAATAAAGGCTGCACCTAAATGCATTTCGGGGAGTACGAGCTATCTCCAAGTTTGATTAGCCTTTCACCCCTACCCTCAGTTCATCCGAAAGCTTTTCAACGCTTACCGGTTCGGTCCTCCAGTTGGTGTTACCCAACCTTCAACCTGACCAAGGGTAGATCACTTGGTTTCGCGTCTACTCCCTCCGACTATGTCGCCCTGTTAAGACTCGCTTTCGCTTCGGCTCCGTACCTGAAATACTTAACCTTGCCGGAGAAAGTAACTCGTAGGTTCATTATGCAAAAGGCACGCCGTCACCACTTAATGTGGCTCCGACCGCTTGTAGGCAGACGGGTTCAGGGTCTATTTCACTCCTCTGTTCGAGGTTCTTTTCACCTTTCCCTCACGGTACTGGTTCGCTATCGGTCTCTCGGGAGTATTTAGCCTTACGGGATGGGCCCCGCTGATTCACACAGGATTTCTCGTGTCCCGCGCTACTCAGGATACCACTAGGCTGCGTCAGGGAGTCGTGTACCGGGCTGTCACCGTTTGTTGCCGTCCTTTCCAGAACGTTCCACTTCCCTGAGTTTTTGCCACGTCGTGGTCCTACTACCCCGTTGTTGCCTAAACAACAACGGTTTGGGCTGTTCCGCGTTCGCTCGCCACTACTTGCGGAATCACTGTTGTTTTCTTCTCCTATGGGTACTTAGATGTTTCAGTTCCCCACGTTTGCCTTCCTTACGGAATGATTGGCCTTCTACCAACCGGGTTGCCCCATTCGGAAATCCTCGGATCAATGGTTATTTGCACCTACCCGAAGCTTATCGCAGCTTATCACGTCCTTCTTCGCCTCCGAGAGCCAAGGCATCCACCGTCTGCCCTTGCTTACTTTCTTTATACACGGCACCACTTAGTGCCGGATTGATATATCTTCAGCTTGCTCTGTTTTGTTACTTTTTTTTGAAGTTGTCCAATACGTCAAAGATCTTTTTCAGGTGACAGTTGACAAGTGACAGTTGACAATTAAGCAACTATGTTGTCCAATATCCCTTTTTTTGTGGAGAATAACGGATTCGAACCGTTGACCCTCTGCGTGCAAGGCAGATGCTCTAGCCAGCTGAGCTAATCCCCCAAGGTTCAGGTGACAGTTGAAATGTGACAATGGACTGTTTTTTGTCCCACACCCTGACTGTAAACCGGATTTGAGTTTTTCTTTATCGTTAACTGTCAACTTTCAATTGTCAACTGTCAACTTTTAAGAAGTAGTCCCAGGCAGAGTTGAACTGCCGACCTCTACATTATCAGTGTAGCGCTCTAACCAACTGAGCTATAGGACTGTCAACTTTTCTAGCCCGGGATTGTCATCCCAGCTTCTTGTTTTCTCTCTCTTCTTTTGTCGAGATCTATATATGAATACATATTCAACCGTAGTACAAGAACATACTGTCTTGTTTATGAGACCACCATAGTCATATCTCTGTGCTCCAGAAAGGAGGTGTTCCAGCCGCACCTTCCGGTACGGCTACCTTGTTACGACTTAGCCCCAGTCACCAGTTTTACCCTAGGCCGATCCTTGCGGTTACGGACTTCAGGTACCCCCGGCTCCCATGGCTTGACGGGCGGTGTGTACAAGGCCCGGGAACGTATTCACCGCGCCATGGCTGATGCGCGATTACTAGCGAATCCAGCTTCACGAAGTCGGGTTGCAGACTTCGATCCGAACTGAGATGGGGTTTGGAGATTGGCATCCTGTCGCCAGGTAGCTGCCCTTTGTCCCCACCATTGTAACACGTGTGTCGCCCCGGATGTAAGGGCCGTGCTGATTTGACGTCATCCCCACCTTCCTCACAGCTTACGCTGGCAGTCTCACCAGAGTCCTCAGCTTGACCTGTTAGTAACTAGTGATAAGGGTTGCGCTCGTTATGGCACTTAAGCCGACACCTCACGGCACGAGCTGACGACAACCATGCAGCACCTCGCAAATGGCTATTGCTAGAAAGGGTGTTTCCACCCCGGTCCAAATGCGTTCAAACCCGGGTAAGGTTCCTCGCGTATCATCGAATTAAACCACATGTTCCTCCGCTTGTGCGGGCCCCCGTCAATTCCTTTGAGTTTCACCGTTGCCGGCGTACTCCCCAGGTGGATTACTTAACGCTTTCGCTGTAGAGCTTACATTGTATCGCAAACTCCTAGTAATCATCGTTTACTGCGTGGACTACCAGGGTATCTAATCCTGTTTGATCCCCACGCTTTCGTGCTTCAGTGTCAGTTATGGTTTAGTAAGCTGCCTTCGCAATCGGAGTTCTGCGTGATATCTATGCATTTCACCGCTACACCACGCATTCCGCCTACCTCAAACACACTCAAGTAATCCAGTTTCAACGGCAATTTTATGGTTGAGCCACAAACTTTCACCGCTGACTTAAATTACGACCTACGCACCCTTTAAACCCAATAAATCCGGATAACGCTCGCATCCTCCGTATTACCGCGGCTGCTGGCACGGAGTTAGCCGATGCTTATTCATACGGTACATACAAAACGGGACACGTCCCGCATTTTATTCCCATATAAAAGAAGTTTACAATCCATAGAACCTTCATCCTTCACGCGACTTGGCTGGTTCAGGCTCGCGCCCATTGACCAATATTCCTCACTGCTGCCTCCCGTAGGAGTTTGGTCCGTGTCTCAGTACCAATGTGGGGGACCTTCCTCTCAGAACCCCTATCCATCGTCGGTTTGGTGGGCCGTTACCCCGCCAACTGCCTAATGGAACGCATGCCTATCTATCAGCGATGAATCTTTAACAAATATTCCCATGCGGGACCCCTGTTTTATGGGGTATTAATCCGACTTTCGCCGGGCTATCCCCCTCTGATAGGTAAGTTGCATACGCGTTACTCACCCGTGCGCCGGTCGCCACCCGGTATTGCTACCTGTGCTGCCCCTCGACTTGCATGTGTTAAGCCTGTCGCTAGCGTTCATCCTGAGCCAGGATCAAACTCTTCGTTGTTAATTTTGTTTGTCTTGCCCAGAATATAACTATCCTTTTTATCGTAGTCTCTTTTCCTTGACGGTATGTTCGTATTTCTACGTTTTCTTGTACTACTTTAGTTGATATGTAAATCTTTCAAAGAACTTTTGCTTTCGTTTGTTTTGCGATTGCGGCTGCAAAGGTAAGGAGTTTTTTTTATCTGCCAAATTTTTCGGCAAAAATATTTGAAGTTTTTTCTCCGACTCTCAGAAGTGGTTGGACATATTGCTTAGACTGGCTAACCTCATCCCCTGCTCTTGATTTATCTTACCTCTCCTCCATCATGTCCTATTACGCCGTTCTCTCTCGAATGCGGGTGCAAAAGTAGTGTTGTGGAACATATCTTCCAAATATTTCTACTACTTTTTTTCATCTTTTTTTTAACATAACGAACGGTTATTAATGGTACACGTACACGCGATGGATTTTTTCTATCTCTTCCCTTTTTCCTCTACAGGAAACCTTGGCAATCGGCACTCTCGACATAATCGCCTTTTTTATTTATTTTTTCTCACTCGATTTATGCTATGCTGTAATCTGTTTCGATATGGATTCCATCTGCCCGGCAGCCACAACATATTGTTTCATACTTATTCGTTTCAAATCCATCAACAGGCGAACCGGCAAAGGAAATGCCGGTCACATCAGCATGTTACCAATTGTAACAATATAAAAATGAACCCGCCCGAAGGCGGGTTTTTAGTTTTTTCAAAGAATCAAATAAATTAAATGAATCGAATGCGGTCGGCAATTCGCCGACCTTTTTTTATTCTTGGAGACACCTAACCGAGAACCCGCTCGCCCTGTCGTTTGTGCCCTGGTAGAACGTAGCACTGAGGAAGCCCACGTTACGGGCGCCCGTACTACTGGACGGCACCGAGGACGACCAGTAGTAGCCGCCGGAACCCTGACCGTTGGACGAACCATTACTGCCGTCCCGATAGCCCGCAGCAGGCAAAATCAACTGAAGGCTGTTCGCTGCACTTATTGTCAAAAGGTGCGTAGAACTGTTCCACGTTTTACCGGTGCTTGAATCATCAGCACCTATAGTCTGCCATTCGGCAGCAGTAGGAACACGCCAACCGGCAGGGCAAGGGTCGGAAGAAGTCTTACGAACCGTAGTAGCTACTATTGAACTGTTAGCAACCTCATCCAGATTCCATAATTTCTGATACCAAGCGTTGTCCGGCATAGCACTACCTGACGGATTATCTGCACCCTCGGTGAAAAGCAACCAATTATACTGGGTATTTGGATTAGAAGAACTATACACGATAAACTTCTTATCCCACGGACTCATGTCGGCAAGGGCGCCCTCACCTGTAGGGAAACCCAACGGGTCGGTTTTACCATCAAACTTTTCAGCATTGGTGATATCGCTATTGTTGGTATTTGTGAATCCGTATTGACGGCCCCACTGGTACAACAGACCGCAAGTGGATGTAATGTCATTTGTTCCACCGGCTGTTGAAGAAGCAGACGGAACAGTAGTAGGTATTTCGGTAGCACCCAAATTTACAGGAGACCAATAATAGGTTTTCCCGTCTTTTCCCGCCATTTGGATAGCAGTATATTGTTTATCGGCACTGACAGGATACGTGACGGTATTTGCGCTACGGTAAAAACCATATTCCTTTACTTCCTGACCGGGAACGGAGATTTTTAGGTTGGCTTTATGGGCCTGATAGGCAGCATCGCTACCGGAAGCGGAGGCTACTGTTCCGCTATAAGTATACTGGCGGCGGTTATTGATTATGCTGGTGGCATCAGTTCCAGTCAACCAATTTTGGCTGGTTCCATAGGCAACATCATACTCGCTACTTACAGGAGTGGATTCAAACAACGATTTGATAACAATACTGAAAGTTCGGGTTCCGCCTGTCGGGTTTATCCGCAATGTTTTAGCGTCATCATCTTTGGTGACACCGCCGGTTATAGCCAGCGAGGGTTCATCCTCTATTGCCAGCGTTACGGGCAATTCTTTCAAATTATCTATTTTATGGCGGAACTTAAAGGTAACCTCGCCCGGATTGGCAGTCGGGAAGCCGTCCTTATCCACTTTCACTTCAAACTTATACGTATCTTCATCATTACTGCTTTCCGTTTTATCCACGGTCATCCATTCGGGGAAATCAGCCAGTTTGCTGCCACCCTGACAATTGACGGTAAGCGTTACAGAAGGTGTTGCAACAGATGATGTTGCTTTCAAAGTTAGCTTGTTGTCTGCAAAGCTGCTTGTACCATCAGATGCGGATTGAGTAAGCTCGGGAACAAAAGACAATGCTTCGACAAGCAGCGTATTGCTCTTTCCGGTAGCGTCATCGATAAAACGGATGATTCCCCGTGGATAAATGCCTCCGGTATAATCCGCCTTCATGGAGATAATATACTTATGTTCCGTGCCGGAGATGGTCGAAGCGGTTACAGCCTTTGTTGCCGGGTCTTCTTTTACTTCCAGCCAGTCGCAGTTCTTATTGCTTCCGGCATAACGGATGGCGCAAGACATGGTAGAGTTGGCGGTTGTGGAAAGGGAAAACTTGCTGTCATCGGCAAGAAGCATCGTTACCGTTTTATTTGTTTCATCAAAAGTCGTTGCGGCGTTTGCTATCCCGTCCGGGTCGAAAGCAAAGTCACCTGAACCGGCAGTCGGGTCGAGGCCGTCTATTTCGCCGCCTTCATCCCATTCGGCAACATCCAGTGTGAAGTCCAAGTGGTATTCATCGGCTTTGGTAATGCCAATAGTATATCTATGGTTGTTGTTTATTTCAAGTGCAACCGAGCCACCATCGGCTGTCGGCTGTTCAAAAGGTATCCGGTAGGTTACGTCTTTCGTCTCTGTCAGGTTTACCTGATAGGTTCCTTTCAGTATCAGGTAACCTTTATCTGCCGAAGGGCTTGGATAGCTGTAGAAAGCAGATACTTGCAGGCCTTCATTGGCTTTGTCGCCTTCAAAAGCACGTTCAGGATAAGTTATCAAATCATCACCCGCCGCAGGAGACGTGCCATACACTTTGACAGGGAAGAAAGAAACTCCCTTTCGTCCGTTACCCATCGAGATGGATTCCAGATGGAATTTGGAATCGGTCTCCATATTACTCACATCAAAGCGGGCCATCGTGCGTGTCAGTTTAAATCCGGTTTGTACGCGTGCGGAAGAACCGAAGTCGGTCAGGTCGATGGGTACGGTTTGCGAACCGACCATCGGAAGGGGGAGGTTCAATGCCGTGCCTGTCGCTGAAAGCAACGGGGAATGGAGCTTTTGAAAGTCTGTTTCAGAAGGTGTCCCTTCGACAAGGTTCCCGGTTTCCATCGTGTATTCGAGTGGCTGGAAGTAGGTGTCTTCTACTTTATCGCCTGCCGTATTCACCAGTTCGGTCTGGTTGGCAAGGCAGTAAAGACGTACGAACATGCCTTTTTGGAGTTCAAGCAGGGCGGTGGTGGTAGCGTCGTCCGTACCGACAGCGAGGTTCAGTTTATTGGCTCCTGCCGGCAGAGCTACTCCTTCCGGGCGGTAAGCGAAGCGTTCGCGGTAGGTGTAAGTGCCTGCCTCGTCCGTAGAAGCGAACACATAAATATCCAGTGTGGAGATTGCGTTCTCTTCTTTGGTAGCAATGGGGGCATCGGCTTTTGTTTCCGATTTGGTTGTGGCTACGGTAAGTTTGTTCTTAAAGGAAAGAAGCACTTCGCGTTTGTTGGCACTGCCGGTTCCGTCTACCGGGGTACGGTCTGTCTTGTCTGACTCAGCCGTACAGGAAGAAGCAAGCAGCACGGCGGCAAGCAGATATGCACTTGCCGCAAGTGCCTGTAGAGGTCTACATGAGGGACATAGACCTTGTAGTTTTGTGTTCATTTTCATATATATTTATTATTTATGTTTGTTATTACCTCGTCTGTTTGGTTTTTACCATAGCTCTTCCGTTTCTACCGGAGGCAGTTTTTTTCTACCCTGGTTCACTTTTACCAGATTTATAATTTTCACCAATAACAAACTTTTTTTACTACAACCAAGATGCAGACAACTAATTCCAACCATAATTTTTCTTTACAGAAAGGGATGGCTTTAGTTCTCATAAGACTACGTTAAAAATCAAAATAAATTTGGAAAATTAAAATCCTTGAAAGTTGTTGCGAATCATATATTTTCACGACATTAACCATTGACTTTTAAGCATTACACTTTTAAAATCAAAGAATTATAGCATTAATATATAAGAAAATATTTATACATTTGTTGAGTTTTAGTCAAGTCTTATGAGAACTACAGTTTTTATTTTCTATCAAGAAAAATAAGAGCTTAATAGCATATAAAATAACTTTAACTACAAAGCATAAATTTGTACTGTAATAAGTGTAATTAACAAACAAAATAGACTTTTCCCTCCCCAATAATCACATTTATGGAATACAGACCGTTTTAAGGATTCATCGTTAGGTTTTTCAAAATCATAGTTATGAATTGGGAAATCATAACTATGAAAGAAATATGTCAATGCCTACCACAGCAAGTACAGATAAGGGGATCTATCTCCCACAAAAAAAATACGAGTCTATGACCGGTGTCAAAGACAAACTAATAGGTTTCTTGCAAAATAACGGATGCACTGTAAACATCACCACCAAAAGGAGGGTTCAATTTTGATAATTTCAATTCTATGGCTTCTAATTGCGGGAAAGTATTTTTCAAAGCGTTTAATATACGCCCGGCAGCATGCTCTATTAATTTTGACGGAATATCCATTTCACGTTTTACGACCTCATAAACAGATGCATAATTTATGGTATCTTCCAGTTCATCACTTAATGTGGCTTTTTGGAGAGGGGCCGTTAATATTAAAGAGATAATGAATGTATTTCCTACCACCTTTTCCTGAAGAGCTACTCCATGATAGGCATAAAATTTCATTTCTTTCAATTCAATTTTAGTTGTCATAATCCGTTATTTTCTGTAAATGTAAATAAAGTAAACCTTACTACAAAAATTTAGTCTTATATTTGTATTAAGCAACTACGACATATATGATGGGAATAAAACAAAAAGAAGAAAACACTACAGGCGGGCTTCATAACACACTGGCAGCCGGTACTACCGTAACAGGAAATATCGTAACAGATACAGACTTTCGTTTAGATGGAAAAGTAGAGGGAGATATCAGCTGCAACGGTAAAATAGTTATAGGTCCTAAAGGATGCGTTACTGGCAACATATCAGCCCAGAACGCAGAAATTCTTGGAGAAGTTGATGGTTCAGTCTGTATAAAAGAAAAACTAACACTGAAGTCTACAGCAGCAATTAATGGCGATATTTTTGCCCAAACAATTGAAATTGAACCTAACGCCCGTTTTAATGGTGTTTGCAAAATGTCCAGTACGGATAAATCATAAAACGATTTATTATCGAAAACAGCACACATTATTATAAAATAGCGTGTGCTGTTTTCGGTAATGATAGTTTATTTTCTTCCTGACTTTTCTATCAAACTGATAATTTTACTATTTAAACTTTCGGCTTGGAGCAATTCTTCCAATGGAATATGCATCCGGTATCTCCAATAATGAGCTGGATTTGCCGGCACATTAATACGCTCTGCTTCTGCATCTTTTCTCTTTATTGTATCATCCATGCCCAACCAGTCCTGCAAAGGGAGAATAGCCAACATCGACCGGGTCCCTAAATGATTAAATATGATTTGAGTTATGATATCTGCCGGACAGTCTTCGGGAGCGGCACCTTCTCTTCTTAATACATTATTATAATAACGCTGTATTTTTGCCCGGTCTTCTTTCCACCAACTACGCAGAGGAGTCATATCATGCGTAGAGGTTGTACATACCGAATGATAAGGCAAGTCTGACAAATCAGAAAATTCCCTTTGGGCCGTTTTGGGCATACGTTCTATTTCCAGGCTTAATATCTGCAATTTATGCATTACATCCGGAACAGACTCCGGAATCATCCCCAAATCCTCTCCACAAACCAGCATCTCCGTACTTGAGACCAATGGAGTAAGACGATTTAATGCCTGTGCCTTCCAGAAATCGTTATGACGATGATAAAAGAAATGCCAATACAATTGATCGAAAGCATATTTATCCGGTGCACTTAATTCACGGTAAATAAAAGACCGGCTCGCGGATATTCTGGGATGATATTTATCGGCTTCATGCGGATCACGCAAAAACAGCACTTCATTAGCAATGGCAAACAGTCCTTTTTTTACCCGGAGAGAAACTTCATCATTCATTCCTTCAAACAGTTTCTCTATTTTCCGCTGAGTATCACAAAATGGCTTTAAAACAAAATGGCGTGAAGAAGACTGTGCCAAATAAGTATCAATAACTTCTTCAGTCTGCTCTCCAAACAATTCCGGTAAAAATTCGCGATTGATATGCGGAGTTGTAAGTCTAGCCTCGTTAAAACTCAATCCGTATTGTTCTATTTCATCTTTTGTAAAAGGAAGAGCCGGATTGAAATGTCCACAAAGCCCCTGTATATATTCCATAGGTATTTCCCATATACGGAAAAAACCAAGGATATGGTCTATACGAAAACAATCAAAATAATCGCTAAGCTTACCAAAACGTTTTTTCCACCAGGAAAAATTATCACTCTCCATAACCTCCCAATTATAGGTAGGGAAAGACCAGTTCTGTCCATCCACAGAAAAATCATCCGGTGGCGCCCCTGCTTGCCCGTTCATATTAAAATATTGCGGCTCCATCCATGCTTCCACGCTGGTACGGCTCACTCCGATAGGCAAATCGCCTTTCAGCACAACACCATTCTTACGGGCATAATCGGATGCAGATTTAAATTGGGTATACAAAACAAATTGCAAGAAATAGAAGAATGAGATTTCCGGATAGGCTTTACTCGTTTTTGCACAAAGATTTTGTATGCGAGCCCGGTCAAATACAGAATAATCTGTCCATTGTGTAAAATCGGGAGTACCATAATTATCACGTAAGTAACAATACGCGGCATATGGAAGTAACCAAGCCTCATTCTTGGAGAAGAAATCCTTAAAATCCTGACTGGCCAATACAGACGGACCCTCTTGATTAAACAGTTCACGGCAATATTCCAGCTTATATTTGATAACAGATTCGTAATCTACATCCTCCTTACTGTTCAATTCCATCTGTTTTGCTGCAAAAAATGCATTTTTACCCTTATCTTTTAATTTACCAAGTAAAGGCAAGTTTATGTACATCGGATGCAAAGCATAGATTGAAATTGCGCTGTACGGATATGAATCTCTCCAGGTATGGGTTGTTATCGTATCGTTCATTGGAAGTACCTGTATAATACGCTGGTGAGTTTTCTTCGCCCAATCGACCAATAATCTCAGGTCACCTAAATCGCCAATACCAAAACTTTCCTGGGAGCGCAAGGAAAAAACAGGAATAACAGTTCCTGCACATCTCCATAAAGGAAGATTATCACGGAAATAAAGGCCAGACACTATTACGGTTTCTCCCACCTCCTGAGAGGGTAGGTTTAATACCCGGTTCTCATCGTCTTCCCAATAAAGCGGTTGGTTATTTTCATCAAAAATAAGAAACTTATATTCCAAAGGATAAGTAATCTCATTTGCATCCAGGTCTATATGCCATACAGGAAATGTATCACAACTAAGAATCAGCGCTTTTTCAGGATGCCAGTTTCCCAAGCAGTCCTGATTACCGGTAACCGCAATACTCTGATTTTTTTCCACACGGGGCGCCGATATTTTTATAGTCAGACGTTTACCGCTTTTTATAACCCGTTCATTTTTATTACAAGGATGGGCAAACAAACTTTTTGTAAAAGCAGAAGAATAAAAGGCAAGGTTTGCCGGACGCACTTGCCAGTAATCATACAAAGTATACTGCTGTGCTGAACCGATAAAGAAAACCTGATGGTTTTTTTCCCATTCCTCAAAAACTTGCTTATCATCTATACGGAGAAAATATCTGTATTCTATTTTCTGGACGGGAACAGCAATATCAATAGTTAACTGCCAGTTACCATCCTCCAGATAAATCATTTCCCTTGCCAAAGCCGAATTCCAAGCCCCCAGCTCCGGGACCGAACCAACCACACACAATCTTTGTCCCCAGATAGTATGAAAATTTATATTAAAGGTAACTTTCATGCGTATTAAATTTTTGTATTGGTTACGAAGGTACAAAATTTCTCTTATAAAGAGAATGGAGAACCGAAAATAAAGGTAGCCCCTTTATGCTCGATTCTCCATTACTAAAAAGCTATGTTACAGGCTCGCTTAACCGCAACGGGAAGCTCCGCAGTTTGTACAAATCAGACAACCTTCCTGATAAACCAGAGTTTCATGTCCGCAGTTCGGGCATTTCTGTCCTTTTGCCTCCATTCCGTTTGGCAGATATTTCTTTAATGCACGTTCCACACCATTTTTCCAGGTGTTAATAGATTCATTATTCAACTCCATTCCCTGAACCAGTTTGATAACCTGGTCGATTGGCATACCATAACGCAGCACACCAGATATAAGCTTGGCATAGTTCCAGAATTCCGGGTCAAATTTACCATCCAAGCCTTCGATAGTCATTTTATATCCACGCTTATTCTTGAACTGGAAGTCATAATGTTTATTACCGTCGTCATCATAACTTTTGATAATAGTTCCTTTAGACACGTTCTTCGGAAGCATAATTCCTTCATCATCATCAGCAAGACCGGTAAAGATTTCATAAGGGCGTCCGTTCAACAGACCGACGAATGCAATCCATTTCTCACGATTATTTTGGAATTTAACTACATCAGCCTCCAATTCGCGAGGACGTGTTGCCACAATCACAGGCGGCTCCATGCAATTGCAGTCATCCTTTTTCTTCTTCTTTTCTGTTGCCAACAATACACCGGAACGGGAGCCGTCACGATATACCGTACAACCTTTACAACCACATTTCCATGCTTCCACATAAAGAGAATCCACCAAATCCTCCGTAACATCTGCCGGCAAATTGATTGTCACACTGATAGAATGGTCAACCCATTTCTGGATGCGTCCCTGCATACGTACTTTCTGCAACCAGTCCACATCATTTGATGTTGCCTTAAAATAAGGAGATTTCGCAACCAGATCGTCTATTTCTTCCTGTGTATACTTTTTAGTCACAGAATAGCCATTAGCCTGCATCCAGGTAACAAACTTATGATGGAATACAATATATTCTTCAAAAGCATCGCCAGTTTCATCCACGAAATCAACACGAGCTTCCGCATCATTCGGATTCACTTTACGACGGCGACGGTAAACAGGCAAAAAGACCGGTTCTATACCGGAAGTTGTCTGCGTCATCAAACTGGTTGTCCCAGTTGGGGCAATTGTCAAACAAGCAATATTACGGCGGCCATGTTTTACCATGTCTTCATATAACTTGGGATCGGCCTCACGCAAACGATTGATAAACGGATTCTTTTCTTCGCGTTTTGCATCATAAATTTCAAATGCTCCACGTTCTTTTGCCATCTCTACGGAAGAACGGTATGCTTCCAGAGCCAATGTTTTCTGAACACTTTCCGCACACTCGGTTGCTTCTTCTGTCCCATAACGCAAGCCTAATGCTGCAATCATATCACCTTCTGCCGTAATACCGACACCGGTACGACGTCCCTGCAATGTTTTCGTGCGTATCTTTTCCCACAAATGAAGTTCACTCTGTTTTACTTCCATTGATTCGGGATCCGATGCTATTTTTTCCAGAATTTTTTCAATCTTCTCAGCTTCCAGATCAATAATATCATCCATGATACGTTGTGCTAATCCGACATGCTTTTTAAACAAATCATAATCGAAATAAGCATTTTCTGTAAATGGATTCACAACATATGAATACAGATTGATAGCCAGCAAACGGCAACTATCGTAAGGACATAAAGGTATTTCACCGCAAGGATTGGTAGAAACTGTACGGAAACCTAAATCAGCATAAGAATCCGGCACAGATTCTTTCAATATCGTATCCCAGAAAAGGACACCCGGTTCTGCCGACTTCCAGGCATTGTGAATAATTTTTTTCCAAAGAGACTGTGCATCGATTTCCTTAACAGTAGTTGGATTGGAAGAATCTATCGGATATTGCTGTGTATAAGAAGTTCCATTTACAACAGCACTCATAAAATCATCATCAATTTTTACGGAAACATTTGCTCCTGTAACCTTTCCTTCAACCATCTTAGCATCAATAAACGATTCCGAATCCGGATGTTTGATAGAAACACTAAGCATTAAAGCACCGCGGCGTCCGTCTTGGGCAACTTCGCGTGTCGAATTAGAATAACGTTCCATAAAAGGAACCAGCCCTGTTGAAGTAAGAGCCGAGTTCTTTACAGGTGATCCTTTCGGACGAATATGCGACAAATCATGTCCAACCCCGCCACGACGTTTCATCAACTGTACTTGTTCTTCATCAATTCTAATAATTGCACCATAAGAATCGGCACAGCCTTCCATTCCTATAACAAAGCAATTAGAGAGTGAGGCAATCTGAAAATCATTGCCTATCCCCGTCATCGGGCTTCCCTGGGGAACGATATAACGGAAATGATCAAACAAATTAAAAAGTTCCTCTTCAGACAATGGATTAGGATACTTCTTTTCAATGCGAGCAATTTCACTTGCCAGACGATGATGCATATCTATAGGTGATTCTTCATAGATATTACCAAAAGCATCTTTCAGGGCATACTTATTAACCCATACTTTTGCCGCCAGTTCATCGCCGGTAAAATAGTTAAGAGAAGCTTTAAAAGCCTCATCGAAGGTGTAAGTTTTACGGTCCACGATTGTTTTATTGTTTTTAATAAAGATATAACGGTACAAGTTTACACATTGTTTACGTATTAGCCAAATTATTCAACAAATAAAAATCATATTATTAAATAGTTTTCCACTTTCAACCAATACTACACTAATTACCAATCTATTACATTTTACACAAATTCAAAATGTTTTCCAAAAGTCAAAACCATACATAAACCCAAGTTTCCCAAAACAGAAAAGGATGCAACCGAAACCGGTGCATCCTTTTCTCCATTATATCACTAAAAAATCAGTTTTTAAGCTTTACTTCTATCTCTTCTACCGTAGAACGAAAAGCCTTACTGGTCTCTATCTGGTCTTTTATTGTTTTACAAGCATACAATACAGTAGCATGATCTTTCTTACCAACAATTTTCCCTATATGTGAAAATGAACAATCCGTATATTTCTTTGCCAAATACATTGTAATCTGACGGGCTTGTACTATCTCCTGCTTACGGGAACGACTTTGTATAACCGATTGCTCAAGATTATAATAATTACATACGACCTCCTGTATCATCTGTACAGATATCTGTTTCTTTTCAAGACGGACAGCCTGACTAACCACACGCTTGGTTAAAGGTAAATCGATCTCCCGGTTATTGATAACGGCATTTGCCATTAATGACACAAGGATACCTTCCAAGTCGCGAACATTTTCCGTTACATTATTTGCAATGAAATTGAATACTTCATCCGGAATAACAATGCCGTCGTGATTTATCTTATTTTTAAGTATTTTCTTACGCAAATCCAAGTCCGGACGACTCAACTCAGCTGTCAACCCCCATTTTAAACGAGTAATCAATCGTTCTTCCATCCCCTGCAAATCGACAGGAGCTTTATCTGAAGTCAAAATCAACTGTTTACCTAACTGGTGAAGATGATTAAATATATGGAAAAAGGTATTCTGCGTCTTATCCATACCAATCAATTCCTGTATATCATCCAGCAACAACACATCTATATTCTGATAGAAGTTCAGAAAATCATTCGTTGTATTTTTGCGTGTAGCATCCGTAAACTGAACACGGAATAAATGAGACGAGACATACAATACTTTTTTCTCCGGATGAAGTTCGCGGATACGTGTACCTATCGCATGGCATAAATGTGTTTTACCAACGCCAGAAGGGCCAAATATAAATAATGGATTAAAAGTTGTCTTTCCCGGATTCTGCGCTACCGCTTCACCAGCTGTACGAACTAACTTATTACTTGTCCCCTCAAAGTAATTATCAAAGTTATATTTAGGATTCAACTGAGGATCCAAATCCTGAGGACTTACCTGCACAAATGGATTAGGAGCTTTATTGGCATCTTTAGGAGTAATTTTCTTTACTGCAGCCGAAGCATTCTCTGCCGGATAGTCAACCGTACCGCCGGTAGTTTTATCTACCATCACACGATAGTTCAGTATTGTACCCTGCCCTATCACACGATATAAAGTCACTTTTAAGACATTCACATATTTCTCTTCCAGATACTCATAAAAGAACTGGCTGGGAACTTGGATAGTGAATTTCTTATCCTCGTATGATAGCGGTATAATAGGCATGAACCATGTGTTAAAAGCGGCCTCAGGGACAATATCCTTAATGACAGCGAGGCATTTATTCCACAAAGTCTTACATTCAGTCTGCATGATTTTTTACTCTCTCAACTATACTTTATAACTTTCATTTTTACTTTTCGACTACAAAGTTTAGAAATTAATTCCGAAAAAAAAAGTCTGATTTTTCTTGGATGTTTTAAATCTTCAATATACCATTTACACTCAGGTAGTTAAACGCAAAAACTTAATAATAAGAGCATTAAGAAAACAGGAATTCTCGAAAGCCCCTATTTTCGGGCACTTCCCCGTTCTTTTCATTAAGGAGAACTACAGAAAAACAAAACCTTCCAATACAGCTATAACACTCTATCTAAAGGCTTTATACAAGCCTTTAGATTCTTTTTTATTTTCCACCTTTTAATTGGAATTATTCTAAATAAGCCATTCTATGATAAAAAAATGCAATGTTTTAGAACACAGAAAAATGCACGTATCTTTTTGGATTTTGTTTAAAATCCAATAGTAGGTTGGATGCATTTATCATCGTACCATTCAGATTATCATACAGCGCACGATCGTTAAGCAAAAGGCCGATACTATTGTCTGTTGAATTTAACTGCCGGGTTGTCTTTTCCAGATTATCCAATGTAGCATTTATAGCAGACACAGTCGACGCGAGATCCAAATTGGAGAGATTGGTACTTACTGTAGAAAAATTACCGGTAATCACCTTTAAATCGCCCATAATACCCGGTACATCTTTACTTAGCATCTGATTAAGTTGACGGGACGAAGCTGCAAGACTATTCGTTGTCTGTTCTATATTATTCAGGGACTGGGCCAACGCCGGATGATTTACCAAAGTTTGGATCCCCCCCAAAATAGAATCAATCTTAGGCAACAACAATTCCACCTGCGGCAAAATATTATTTTGTACGGACTGCATCATATCAGCCTCCATACGCCCTTCCAATATTGAGCCCGGTTTCAAATAATCATCTACATATTTATTCAGCTTGATATGCAGTTCGCCGCCCCCCAGGAAGCTATTTACAATAGTGATATAGCTACCTTTATTAATTTTCATATGATCCTCAAGACTGATTTCTATTGTTATCTTATCAACAGTATCATAATCATAAGCAATATTCCGGACCAGTCCCACTTTAAAACCGTCCACAAACACCGGACTGGAAACAGTAACCCCTTTCACGTTGCCACAAGCCACAAAATAATGGTTCACCGGTTTAAATAAATCAATCCCTTTCAGATAATTAATACCCAAATAGAGCAATACCAGGCTTATAACAGACACCAGTCCAATCTTTGCCTCTTTGGTAAATAAACTTTTCATCTTTTCTATTAATATAAAATCTTATTATCCAATTAATATGTTACTCTTTTCCCGTCTTTAAAAGCAACAATAAATGCGTCTTTAAAATCTTTCAACAACCGACGGCGGATTTTCTTTGCTTCATCAAAACTTGTCGTTTCGCCGTATGTATATTTATAAACACCTTTCTCCACAAAAAAGTCTATATCTTTATAACCTTTCAACAATTTTGAATTAGTCGAAAGCTTTTTTCCGGAAGACAATATCTGTACCTTAAAAACCCGTTGCCCTTTCGACGGTACTTGGCGAACGACTGATGTAGATGTTGTTTTAGACGAATTAGAAGCCGTTGCTGCTCTCTTAGATTGCGATGCAGCCAAATGACGCCTGCGAATATCTTCTTCACTACCGGGAGCTGGCGAATCCGTATCTATTACCTTTATCTCACTTTTCCCTGATGTATCCGGCTCATTATCAACAGTCACAAATGCAGGTTTAGAATACATTTGTCCTAAAGCACCACGTTTGCGGTCATACTCCCATTTATACTTGGTAAATGCATTATAGATAGCTGAAGCCAATTTTTTTTGTCCTGCGGAAGATGCTAAAAAACGCTCTTCACTCTTCGTTGAAATATATCCAAGTTCAACAAGCACACTGGGCATACTTGTTTTACGAAGCACAAGGAAACCAGCCTGACGCACCCCTCTGTCCACACGTTTTGCAGAAGTAAATGATTTTTGAACTTCCGAAGCCAAACCAATACTTTGCTCCATATGCTTATTCTGCATAAATTCAAAAATAATATAGGATTCGGACGACGTCGGATCAAACCCTTCATATTTCTGCAAGTAATTATCTTCCAGAAGGATTGCCGAGTTCTCACGCATTGCAACCTCCAGGTTCTCATCCGTGCGGGCAAGTCCAAGTGTATACGTTTCAGTACCTTGGACCGTACTTCCACGTTTTACGGCATTTGTATGGATAGATATAAATAAATCAGCCTTATTCCTGTTTGCTATATTGGCCCGTTCGTCTAACTCTATAAAAACATCCGTTTTACGAGTATAGACAACTTTCACATCTTTATGATTTTCAGAAATTAGCCTGCCCAGTTCTAACGCTACAGCCAGATTAATCGCTTTTTCATTGATTATAGTCCCTCGAGCACCCGGATCCTTTCCTCCGTGACCAGCATCAATAACAACAGTAAAACTTTTCTCTTTCGCCTGTAATACAGGAGAAAAAGAAAATAAAAAAGCTATTATTATATATATAGATAGATATGTACTCTTTATCACTTCAATTTCAACTGCAAATTCAGGGACAAATGTAATATTTTTTACGGACTAAAAAGCGTCTTTTTTTAATTAAAAAAGGGCAATTCCAATAGGAATCACCCTTTTAACTATATCTGTAGTTCTAATTACTCAGAAACAACCTCAAAAGGAATTTCTACAGAAACTTCTTTATGAAGTTTCAGAAGAGCTTTGTAGCTACCTACTTCCTTAACAGATTCTTTGATAATGATAATCTTACGATCTATTTCATAACCAGCCTTAGCCAAAGCATCAGCTACCTGGATATTAGTTACAGAACCGAAGATAGTACCTGTTGAACTTGTTTTTGCTCCGATTGTTAATGAAACACCTTCCAACTTTGCAGCCAAAGCCTGAGCATCTTCTTTGATCTTAGCCAATTTGTGAGCACGCTGTCTCAAATTTTCAGCCAGAACTTTCTTTGCAGATTCAGATGCTATAACCGCTTTACCCTGGGGGATTAGAAAGTTACGTCCGTAACCGTCTTTTACTGTTACGATATCGTCCTTGTAACCTAAATTGATTACGTCTTCTTTCAAAATAACTTGCATATTCTGTCTCCTCTCTTTATATTATTTCATTAAATCGGTTACGTAAGGAAGCAACGCCAAGTGACGAGCTCTTTTAACAGCCTGAGCTACACGACGCTGGAACTTCAAAGATGTACCAGTAATACGACGCGGAAGAATTTTACCCTGTTCGTTCAGGAATTTCTTCAAGAATTCAGGATCCTTATAATCGATATATTTAATACCGTTCTTTTTGAAACGGCAATATTTTTTCTTTTTTACGTCTACTGAAGGCGGAGTCAAATATCTGATTTCTGATTGAGTTGCTGCCATGATTAATTCTCCTTTACTGTTTCTTTAGATGATTTCAAACTTCTTCTCTTAGCGGCATATTCTGCTGCATACTTATCCTGGCGGAAAGTCAGGAAGCGGATAACACGTTCGTCACGACGGAAGTTTATTTCCAGAGTAGCGATTGTTTCCGGATTTGCCTTGAATTCAATCAGCTGATAGAAGCCAGTTGTTTTCTTGTCGATAGGGTAAGCTAATTTACGCAATCCCCAATTTTCTTCGTTCACGATTTCAGCACCCTGCTCTTTCAGGAGGTTCGCGAATTTTTCTACCGCTTCCTTCATCTGAGCATCAGATAAAACGGGAGTTAAAATGAAAACGGTTTCATAATTGTTCATAAAACGCTGTTTTATATTTGTTATTACTAAAAATTTTGCGGTGCAAAGGTAGAAACTTTTTGTTAACAAACAAAGAATGTTTACAATTTTCAATCCTCATATTTTTCAATAAGCCGATTACATCTTTCCCTTAATCCATTAAGTACGCTTTCATATTCTTTTTTCCCTACCAGATTATTTATTTCCTGCGGATCGTTCTTCAAATCATATAATTCTTCAGGTGCATCGATAAACCGATACCTGAAATATTTCCACCTTTCTGTCCGAATGCCTTCACTGGAAGGAATTTGTGGTAGTTCCCAAAGATGTTCAATTAATATATCCTCATGCTTTTCTTTATTTTTCCCCTGCCGAACATAGCTTTTCAATCCTATACCTTGATATTCAATTGGCACATGGACATATGCATATTCCAAAATTGTTTTAGGAACATCAATATTCAAAACCATATCATTAATGTCATAATGTTTTTTCACTCGCGGATCATAAATTATCAAAGGCACCTTAATTGAGTTTTCATGCATCAACCACTTTCCTGCAAGTTGTCTTTCACCTAGATAATACCCATTATCTCCCATAAAAATAATAATAGTATTATCTGCTATTCCTTGTTCCTCCAACAACTCTCTAACCAGTTTTATCTCATCGTCGATTTCACTAATCATTCTATAATAACCTTTTACACTATGCTGATATTTCTCAGGAGTATCAAAACGCCAAGTCCATCGTAAACGATTAAACCCATCTTTTACTTCTACAGGCAAAATCTCAAAATATTTATCTTCTGCCAGCGGAGGGGGAGGTATTGTTATCCCCGTATATCGGGAATCCGATTTTTCCTGCCAGATATATTGCTCTGGAGCATTATCATGCGCATGAGGTGCGCTAAAATTCATCGATAGACAAAATGGTTTATCTGCCGGAGCATTTTTGATAAACTGTAATGCTTGATAGCCTGTATAACGGGTAAGATGAACAGTATCTCCATCTATTGTTTTATAATAATATCCCTGTCTGTTTGGGTTATTATCATTCCGGTCATACATATCAACTACATCAAAATATTCACGGACCTTTTTATAATCAACCCCAAACTTTCCAAAGAAGCCGGTATAATACCCGTTTTCTTTCAATAAAGCTGGATAACATAACTGTCCATAACAATCCTTCAATGCACCCTTTTGAAACGTATAACCATGGGTCCGTTCATACAAACCTGTTAATATCGACGCCCTGCTCGCTGCACTAATAGGAGTCGTAGAAAAAGCATTCCTAAAATAAGTCCCTTCTCTTGCTAATCTATCTAATTGTGGAGTCTCTATAATTGTATTCCCTGAATAGCCTAACGCATCCCACCGTTGGTCATCCGTCAAAATAAAGATAATATTAGGTCGCTTTTCCTCTCCATTATTATGACAATAGCCTTCTGCTATGTTACAAACTGACAAAAGTGGTATCAGCGAAACAAATCCTGATAATTTAAACCTATTCATAATCATATTTTTTTAATCAAATCCAGCTATGAATCCGAAAAAAGAAAACCTTTTCTTTCTCCGGATTCATAATCAAGTGTTAATAACCGGGATTTTGTTCAATCTTATTAATTAATATCTGTTCTGCAGGTATAGGTGCTAAAAGCTTATATTCCGACATATTGAACGAATTTGGAGACAAAAACGATTTCATCGCTTTCTCCCGAATACCATGTTCTTTCAAAACTTGTAAAGCCTTACCTGTCCTTTTCAAATCATACCAACGCTGATTTTCAAAACAAAACTCTACCTGACGTTCTTTTGCTATCAAATTCTCCAATGACACTTTATCATATCCGGCTAATGAATTCATTAAACCTGCCCTATTACGGACTTGCTCCACATAAGGGATAGCTTCCACCGTACGTCCCTGCTCATTCAGGGCTTCTGCATACATGAGTAATACATCCGAATATCTCAGAACCGGAAAATTATCACTACAACGATCATCTGGTGCAGATACCGGTGGTTTATATTTAGCACAATAAGATATCGGACGAACAACGCCATCCCAATCTTTTCCAATCCAAACACCTATCGATACATCTTTCCTCTTATCTCCTGGCTCAAATGCCTTAATTAAATCTTCTGTCGGTAAATTGCATCCATGCCATCCTTGATTTATTTTAATATTGGGACGTTGTGTCACTTCTCCCCCCGAAGTCCATGGAGCAAAAACAAAGATAAATCGATTCGCAAGATCTGCACTGTTTTCCGAATATTGAACTGAAAAAATCGTTTCTTTAAAATCTTTGTTCGACGGATTAAACAGATTAGCATAATCAGGTAACAGAATATATTTTTTCAAATCAATAACAGATTTAAGAGAAGACTCTGCTTCCTTATATTTATGTAAAGTCAAATACACTTTACCGAGTAACGCCATAGCCGAAGCATAACTCGCCCGTCCATTTTCTTCCACATTAACTGCTTTCTGAAAATGACTACCTGCCAATAACAAATCTGCAACAATCCGATCATAGGCTTCCTGTTCTGAAGACCGTTTTATATTTACAGCTTCTTTTGAATCTATAGGTTCCAATACTAATGGGACCCCTCCGAACTGGCGGACTAAATTAAAATAATACAAAGCTCTCAAAAAAAATGCCTCACCAGCACAACGGTCTTTATAAAGTTCGTTATCCCAAAAAATTGAAGTCCTTCCCAATTCGTAAATCAATTTATTGCAACGAGTTATCCCATTGTACGAAGCATTCCAAAAATCCCCATAAATAGTATTGCTTGATTCCACCTGAAATTGATCGATAACTTCCCGAGGCCAAGCTCCCCCATCATTCGGATTATGCTGGAAACTTGTATTGTCTGATGAAAGTTCAGCAATTACCCAATGTGTTTGTTTCTCATAATTTCTCATAGGTATGTAACACCCATTCGCCAAGAGAATAAATTCATTTTCAGAATTGAGGAAATTCTTCTCATTTAATGTCGTTTCCGGATAGATTTCCAAAAAACTTCCGGAACATGCCGTAACCATTAACAGCAATACTATGTATATTATATTTTTCATGTCTAATTTATTAAAGATAAACAACACTAAATACGTCATCTAAACTTAAAATGTAAGATTTATACCAATAGAAGTCGTCCTTGATAACGGATAAGATGACATATCGAATCCCGGAGCCAGCACACTGCTTTGATTCACAGATTGTCCTTCCGGATTAGCACCGCTATATTTAGTAAATGTGGCAAGATTCTGAGCTGTCAAATAAAAACGACATACTTTTATAAATCCAGTTTTCCTCATTAATTGTTGAGGGAGGGAATAGCCAAATGTAATATTCGAAATCCGGAGATAAGTCGCATCCTCTATCCAGAGATCTGACATACGGTGTCCTAAACTTGGGGTCAAAGGCGGAACTCCATAATGTCTGCCATCCCCAGGATTATCCACACTACGCCAACGGTTCACCCATTCTTCACCCACATTGAAAAAACCTTGCAAATTATCAATACTTTGCCGCAAACCATTAACAACCTTTCCTCCACATTGCCCATTCATTATTATCGATAAATCAAAATCTTTATAGGTAAATGTATTCGTTAAACCATAAATAAAATCAGGATGAGGATTCCCTATAATCGTATAATCCAACATGTCACTAATGACACCATCATTATCCAAATCTTTATATCGCACTCCCCCTTCGTATGCTTGTGCATTTTTAGCCACATCCGGATTTTGTAAATCCTCGATTGTATAAAGCCCGTCAAAAACAAAACCGAAAAATTGTCCGATAGGCTTACCTACCACTGTCACGTGAGTTGAATTGCCATCGTTGCTACCAGCTAATATGCGATCGCCGTTATCATTCAATGAAATTACTTTATTCCTGTTTAATGACAAATTAAAATTAACATTCCATGTGAAAGCGGAAGCTACAGGAGTTGCATTAATCGACATTTCAAAACCAGTATTACGAATGTTTCCTTTATTTACCATTTGAGATGTAAATCCTGTAATAGCCGGTATTACATCTTTAAGTAACATATTCTTACTTCTTCTATAATAATAGTCAAGCACAAATGAAAGACGATTCTTAAACAAGCTTACATCAACACCCGCATCTATCTGATCTGATTCTTCCCATGTTAGATAAGGATTACTAATTCCAACATTAGATCCTGTAACCTGTGTATCGCTGAATATATAAGAATCAGCACTGACAGACGCAAGATGCGCATAATTTCCAATATTGTTATTACCGCTTTTTCCATAAGAAAGGCGTAATTTCAAATTATCAATAACCGGATTATTCTTTAAAAACTTTTCTTCCGATACCCGCCAGGCTGCAGCCACTGAGGGAAAAGAGGCAAATCTGTTTTTATCTCCAAACCGGGAAGAACCATCCGAACGGAATGTTGCAGTCAACAAGTATTTATCTTCATAAGAATAATTAATTCTTCCCAGATAAGACACCATACTCCATTCATCAATAGTTTGTCCCCAAGATTTAATAGCTTGAGCTGCATTTATTGTTTGTATCAAATCATTCGCATAAGGATCTGCATTCAAGCTGATATTATCCGTTTTGCTTCTTTGTGCCGTATAGCCCAACATGGCATTTATCCGATGTTTCTTCGCAAACGTTTTTTCATATGTCAATGTATTTTCAATTAACCAATTAAAACTCGTTCCTCTATTATTGGTCGATTTGCCGGTTCCTGCCGTAGGTGGCTTATTCGCCCCCCCAACCGTACTTGGGATATACTGGTTATATTTCGTTGAGGCAAAATTGGTATTCAAAGAAGATTTAGCTTTTAAACCTTGAATAATTTCCCACTCGATAAAAGCAATACCTAAATTCTGAAAATCATCCTGTTTTTGAACGGTTTCACGCAATACGTACAAAGGATTCATAAAGCTCCAGGCCGAATGATATTTAGAAGTCGGAGACTGGATATAAGGTATTAAATTGCCATCTTCATCATAAGGAGACATAACCGGATTTCCCCATGTAGCAACACCAACCACATCATCTCTGTTCGCATTCGTATTAGTCCTTTTTTGTTGGATAAATGTTGGCTGTAATGAAGCACCTACCTTTACATGTTTTCCTAAATTAGACTCCATTGTCAACTTTCCACTATACCTTTCAAGCCCTGTATATTTCAATACACCTTCCTGATTATAATATCCCATACTGAAATTCAACCTGGATTCTTTGCCACCTTTATTAACACTTATCGTATGTTCTTGTATCAGCGCATTTTGCAAAATTAAATCATACCAATCAGTTCCTTCCCCTTTTAGGTTTTCCGGTAAATATTCAGCAGGATAATCGGCATTAGTCGGTTCCCTTTTTTCCATTTGTCTCACTTTCATACCTATTTTTTCACGTTGCAATTCTGCAAATTGATACTGATTCATCATTTTAGGTCTTCCTTTTTGGGGAACCTGCTGAACTCCCACCATTGAAGAAACCGAGACATCAGTCTGGTCATAATTTCCTCTTTTAGTAGTAATCATAATAACTCCATTAGCACCTCTCGAACCATAGATTGCAGTAGAAGAAGCATCCTTTAATACGGTTATTGATTCTATATCATTAGGATTGATGAAAGACATCGGATTCAAATTTTGATTAAATCCGGAAGAATAAGGCATGCCGTCTACCACATACAGAGGATCGTTTCCGGCGCTAATAGAGCCATTTCCACGAATCTTTATAGCTGTTCCCGCACCTGGAGCTCCAGAGACCTGCTGTATCTGAACACCAGCAACTTGCCCTACCAACTTCTGGTCTATACTTGTAGCCGGTAAATTTCGAAGTTGCTCCTGATTAACATTTACAACGGAACCTGTCAAGTCACTTTTTTTCATTGTACCATATCCCACCACTACAACTTCATCCAGAGCCTGTGTATCTTCTAACAATGAAACATCAATTATTGTACCAGTCCCAACCCTAACTTCTTTATCGGCATAGCCTATATAAGAAACTGTCAATACAGAACTTTCCGGAACAGATAAAGAATATCTTCCATCAATGTCAGTCACGGTACCGTTAGTCGTACCTTTTTCTATAACGTTTGCACCAATAACAGGTTCTCCATTTTCATCAACTACCAATCCTGTTATTTTCTTTGTCTTTTGTTTTTTCTGCTGTTGTTCAGAAGTTATAATGATGTAGTTATCTTTCACAGAATAAATATATCCTGTTTCAGATAGTATCTCTGATAAAATATCCAATACATCTTTATTCGTCTGGTCCAATCTCACTGTTTTATTCATATCAAGCTGAGTTTCATTATAAGCAATCTTATACTTCGAAACATCTTCAATTTTTTGAAACGCTTGTTTTAATGATATATTTCCTTCTTTAAAGGATATTTTTTGAGCATTCGCTTGCAAACAAGCAGCTAATAAGAGACTGAGGCTATAAAAGCCTACATGTCTCATCCGGTGTTTTTTCATCGCATAAATTCAAACTAAATTAAACAATAAACCCTAATTAGTACGTACTGTTATATGGACAGGTTGAAAGAGAAACACACCCAATCCCTATTTGTTAAGATATTAAAAAAAGTCCCGAATAAGGCATTTTCTCTGCCTGTCCGGGACTTTCTTCCTTTTCCTACTATAGAATTATTTTACATATAACCTATTCCCCTCTATTTTATATTCCAATCCTGGTATCATTTCTTTCATAAGCATCATTACATTTTCAAGGGATTCATCTTTATTAAAATGAATCGTCAAATGATTTTCATTATATGCAGATGATTCAGTCTGTACATTTATACTATATACCCGCTCCAATGTTTTCAATATATCTTTAAACGAACTATTTCTAAATAACAGTCCTCCCTCTTTCCAATCCGAGTAATTTTTAGCCTTGACATTCAACTGTTCAATCTTCCCTGTAGCCTGTATTAACACTAATTGCTCATTTGGTTTCAAAAAGAATGAACCGCCTGCTCGTCCAGAATCATTCAATAGAACTTTCACTGCTCCCTGTTCCAATGTTGCTGAGATCTTTTCTGCTTCCGGATAAGCCGACAAATTAAATTTCGTACCCAATACTTCCACACTCAATGTATTTGTTTTTACAATAAAGTGATTTGTTTCTGATTTGCGTACATCAAAATAACCTTCACCCGACAAATATACTTCCCGAGCATCCCCAACAAAAACTGAAGGATAAATCAATAACGTTCCGGAATTTAACCAAACCTTAGAGCTATCCGGCAATATTACTTGTTCCCGTTTTCCACTCGGCACATAATGTTCTACAAAAGAGACCTTTGCTACAGAATCTTTCACAAGTTTTGTTTCTCTATAAAAGTGGAATGCTGCACTCAACGATAATAATGGAATCAGCCATATAGCTGTAATTCGCAACCACAAAGAAATACGCGGAATAGACAAACGTTTTTTCTTATCCAAAGAATGAACAACTCCAATACGTTGCTCTACACGGGAGAATGCCTGCCGAGTTTGCTCTGATGAGATTTCCGGAAACCCAGTTTCATCCCATAGCGCTTGAAAAATCTGTTCTTTTTCTTTCTCATCACCAGAAACAGAAAGACGTTTATGTACACGTTCCACCATTTCACTAGATATGTCGTGATAAAAGAAATAGCGTATTATTTTTATCAAATTACTCATTCCTTCGTTATGTTTATCATATAATGACCGTTTTTCAATACGTTACACCCAAATTGTTAACATAAATAAAGAAGAAAAGACGCTAATATCATATTCCTTAACTCTTTCAATGCTAAATTCAAATGGTTTTCAACAGTTTTCTTTGTCAATTGTAATTTTTCCGCAATTTCAGCATTTGATAAACCGACTTCCCGACTCAGTTTATAAACTATTTTACGTTGCGGAGGCATAGCTTCCACAACCAAATCAATTAACAATTGCATATCTTTAGCCACTAAATCTTCATAAGGTGTAGCACGGGCTTCTTCATCTGCCAGTCTATCATCCAGATTATCCTGACGAATTTGTTTGGATTCTATATAATTAAAAGTTGTATTTCGCGCCAATACATATAAATAGGCTCCAAAATTTCTTACCTCCGAGAAATGTTCCCGGTTTGCCCAAAGTTTGACAAACACATCTTGTGCAAGGTCTTCCGACTCCACTTCTGATTTTAATAATCCAAAAATAAAATAGCGGACCTTTGGATAATAACGTACAAATAGCTGACGAAAAGCCTCATGACTTCCTCCAGCAAATGCATCTACAAGTGCTTTTTCATCTGTTTCCCCGATCTCCATATCGGCAAATATAGTATTTTTAACGACTACTTAACCAACCATCTGTTTAAATGATTGCCGGGAGCCGCTACCACAAACTTATAAAACTTAGAAACAGGCAAAGAGCTTAAATCCACCTGATATTTTCCTTCGCCGGAAGATACAGTAGCAAGCTTTATCCATGCATCTTTTTTCCCTTCTTTATAATTATTGGAACAAGTGACATAGATAGTAACCGGAACATCTTTTGAATAGCTGTCCCAAGTAAGCCATACCTCGTTATCATAAGGCAATGTTTTCAAATTGCAAATATCGCATTGCCCCACAAACGGTATTCCATCCTGTTCCCACAATACCGGCTGTGGAATTTCAAAACCCAGAAATCGGGAAATAGAAGGGGCTATATCTGTTATAGACAACAAATTGCTTTTGAAATGAGTATTAACTGGTACATTCGTTGAAATCCAAGTTGTTCGCTCACGACAAGATTGCCCTCCGTGTCCATGCCCGCTTTCTTCACGACCATGATCGGTGGTTACCACAATCATCCACTCTTCATCAAAATTAGCTTCCCGATACTTTACAGCATCCCAAATACGTTGTACCTGAGCGTCTGCCTTCTGAACATAGTCATCAAAGAAAGCTCCGTTTCCCTCTATATGCCCGGCATCATCCGTATACCATAAATAAACCCAACTCAAATCCGGAGCATCTATACGGATACCTTTTGCTGCTTCTTTAGAAACAACTTCATCTATGTCGAAAATACGTAAGTCTTTTTCCTTATTGGGGAAATTAACAGTATCCAGTTCATACCCATCCCTTACATAATCTATTTTCAGATAATTTGTTTCCGGCTTACCTTCTCCCAACAAAACAGTGCGGTTATCTGTCCAGCTCGAATAAATCGCTGTTTTATAATCTTTCGGTTGCTCTTTGGCTATACGGAACAAAGTCCAATAATTATAATTCGGTTTTAAATCGGAGTTTCCAGGAACATTATGTTTGTTTACCCAAGTAGATGTCAGCAGGTTGGTATAGCCTACTGCCGAAATTGTCGGGGTTTGGGAGTAAGACCCTATTTCACCTCCGGTATATGCACGGGCATAAGCACCTTTGGATGCAATATCGAATACAGCAGGGGTATGAAGCCGTTCTATCTGGTCGGCAGGAACACCATCTATAATAATGTATACAGCTTTTCGGTTTTTAGCCCCGGCACTTATGCAGAATAAGAAACAAAGAAAAAAATAACAAATTGGTTTCATCTGATTTTCATTAAGATTATACAACAGGACAAAGATAATAAGGACGAAGAAAAAACTCTTACTATTATTCGGATATAATAATTGAGTTTCAAAAAAAGTCCATCGCTTGAAACTTTTTGTTTCAAAGGCTGAAACTTTTAGTTTCATCGTGTAGAACTTTTAGTTTCATCAGCATGAAACTCTTTATTTCTAACCGGAAACTGATTTATACTGAAATAGGAGTTGACTATTTTCCTACCTGAGAAAACGAAAACACACAGACCTATGCAAATAACACTCCCCATTCTTGGAGTAAATATACATTAGCCTGTGTGCTCCATGTTACCGACACCCGTAGTACCGGTTCTTATTTATCTTCTATTTTAACCCTTCGATATTTCTTGCTACTAATATGCTTCGAGGTAAATCGCTTCTATTTCTTCCGGAGAAGTCGGACGAGGATTTCCACCTGTACAAACATCATTGAAAGCCGCGAGGGATAATGCTTTGATATCACCCTCCTTTACTCCGATTTCATGCAATTTCTGAGGAATACCAATACTTAATGAAAGTTCTTTCACGGCATTAACTGCAGCCTCTACACCTTGCTCCACACTCATACCTACAGTATCAACCCCCAAGGCACGAGCTATATCCAGGTATTTAGGCGCAGCAGGAGACTGGCTGTTATAAGCCATTACATAAGGTAGCAACAGAGCATTTGCCACCCCATGAGGAGTATCATAAAAGGCTCCAAGAGGATGTGCCATTGAATGGACAATGCCCAATCCTACATTTGAAAAGCCCATACCTGCGATGTATTGTGCTACAGCCATACCTTCACGGGCTTCTGTATCTTTCCCGTTATCTACAGCATTTTTCAGATGTTTTTTTATTAACTCGATTGCTTTTATTTCAAACATATCACTCATTGTCCAAGCTCCCGGAGTTATATAACTTTCGATAGCATGCGTCAGAGCATCCATTCCAGTTGCAGCAGTCAATCCTTTTGGCATGGAATACATCAATTCCGGATCTACAATAGCTACGGCAGGAATATCGTTAGGGTCTACACAAACCATCTTTTTACGAGCTTCTTCGTCTATGATAACATAATTGATAGTTACCTCGGCTGCTGTACCGGCAGTTGTCGGCAAAGCAAAAGTAGGGACAGCCTTATGTTTGGTATCGGCAACTCCTTCAAGAGACTTCACATCTGCAAATTCCGGATTATTGGCAACAATACCTATCCCTTTTGCAGTATCTATAGAGGAACCTCCCCCTAAAGCGACAATAAAATCGGCGCCGGATGCCTGATAGGCTTTCACTCCGTTTTGCACATTCGCTATTGTCGGGTTTGCCTTCACATCGCTATATGTTTCATAAGGGATCTTATTCTTTTCGAATACATCCGTAACAAGAGCGGCCACTCCAAATTTAATCAGATCTTTGTCTGTTACAAAAAATGCTTTTTTAAATCCGCGGCGGGAAACTTCGTCAGCTATCACACTTCTACATCCTGCTCCAAAATAAGATGTTTCGTTTAAAATGATTCGGTTCATAATAATGATATTTAAGTTCTTTTTTGAGCACAAACATATCAAAAATAAGAGACTGCCAGATTTCATTTCTGATTTATAACCTTTCATTCCTGACACAAACCCGCTGTGGATTAATTTACAACCTGAATATGAAAGGGAAATATAAAGAAGATATTACTTTTGCATTGGTTATGCCCAACAATAAGCTACTAAAAATCGTTATACTAAAAACTAATCGAAAGAAAATGATACGAAAATTATACTTTACAAGTCTGTTGCTTCTTTTTGTCTCTGCCATCTATGCCCAATATGTCCCGGATGTATTGGGAGGTGATTATTTACGACGAACGATTCAAATGCCGGATGATTATGAAGGAGAAGTAATCTGTACACTTGTCAAAAAACCACAATTGCCCGAGACAAAGCAAGCGATACTCTATATCCACGGATACAATGATTACTTTTTTCAAAAACAATTAGGAGATAGTGTAATAGTACATGGATATAATTTCTACGCAATGGATTTAAGGAAATATGGCCGTTCTATCCTGCCGAATCAAAATCCTTTCTTTTGCAAAAGCCTGAAAGAATATTTTGCCGATATAGATACGGCTCTGGCTATCATTCGTGAAGAAGGCAATGATAAAATACTGTTGATGGCACATTCCACCGGGGGACTTATTACGCCTTATTACTTGAACAGTAAACAGGGAAAACTGCCCGTCGACGGATTAATACTAAATAGTCCTTTCCTTGACTGGAATTTCGGATGGACTATGGAAAATATTGTTATTCCTGTCGTTTCTTTTATAGGAAAGCTATTTCCAAACCTGACTGTGCAAGGCTATGGTGATGCTTCGTATGCCCATAGCCTTTTAAAACAATTCAAAGGGGAATGGGAATATAATACCGATTGGAAAATGATAAACGGACATCCTAAAAAAGCGGGATGGATACGCGCCATTCAAGAGGCTCAACAAACAGTACAAAAAGGTATCGGCCTAAAGTGCCCGGTACTTGTTATGTCGTCCAGCCAGTCTTTCCCGGAAACAAAAGAATGGCATGAAGAGTACATGGTTTCCGATATTGTATTGAATGTACACGATATACAAACCTATGGAGAAAAATTAGGAAAATACGTAACACGTGACACTATCCAAAACGGAATCCATGATCTTATTCTTTCAGAAGAACCCTATCGAAACCATACATATCAAACCATATTCGACTGGTTAAAAAAGACATCTTTTTCCAAAGAGCTATTGGACAGATGATTTTAATATTTACCTTTGCCGGGTAAAAAATTAAATAAAATGAAAGTCTTCAGGACAATTATTGCAGCAACAGCCCTTTTATATACCGCAAATACATTTGCACAGACAGAGGAGGTAGAAAATTCTACAAGCTATAGAGCTGATTTATTCGGCTCTGTTGCCACTGGTTCAAATACACCTTTTTGGATGGTTAGTAATCGTTATGGAATAGTCCCCTTGGAAGCCAATAACGGTTATCTGAATGCAGGTATATTTCACCAGCAATATTTCGGCAAAGGTTTCCGGTGGAGTGCCGGATTGGATTTGGTTGCAGCAGCTCCCCGGTATAAGAATGTCTATATCCAGCAGGTTTATGCCGAGCTAGGATACAAAAGCCTTTTACTTTCGGTTGGTAGCAAAGAAAGTCATAAATCACTATGGGATAATACGCTTAGCTCAGGTGATATAGTTATCTCCCATAATGCACGTCCTATTCCGGAAATAAACCTGAGCATGCCGGAATTTACTGTTATCCCCAAAACTAAAGGATGGATGCAAGTAAAATGGGACTTCGCTGTAGGTCGCTCATTTGACACTAAATACCTGGAGCATTTTGCAAATGAACGCCAGACATATATTAAAAATGTACTTTGGCATCATAAATCTCTTTATATACAGATTAAAGATACTAAAAACGGTTCTCCTTTCTCCGGAATTATAGGTGTACAGCATTGGGCACAATGGGGAGGAACTTCCACTAATCCATATTTCGGTAAGCAACCACAATCTTTCAAAGATTTTATCCGTACGGTTCTTGCAAGAGAGGGCGGAGATGATTCATCAGAAATGGATCAGTTGAATGTATTGGGAAACCATTATGGCTCCTATGATTTCAAACTACAATATACACAACCAAACTGGACGTTATCAGCGTACTACCAGCATTACTTTGAAGATAAATCAGGCATGACATTCGGCAATGGTACGGATGGTTTATGGGGCATACAATTAGATTTGCCTCAATTTCCCTGGTTACGTAAAGTTGTAACGGAATATCTTATAACCCGTGACCAAAGCGGACCTTTCCACTTCATTGATTTTGACCACAGTGTCCATAAAGGTCCAGGTGGTGGCAATGATAATTACTATAATAACGGAGAATATGTAACAGGTGTCTCCTATTTTAACCGTGGAATCGGCTCTCCTTTACTGACTTCCCCGGAATATAATAAAGATGGAACACTCGGTTTTAAAAACAATCGTGTACGCGCTTGGTATTTAGGGGCTGAAGGAGATTTGTCACCACAGGTTTCATATCGTTTCATGATGTCTATTTCGAACTCTTGGGGTACACATTCGGCACCATTCTTGAATAACAAGCGGGGAGCTTCCGGAATGATTGACATTAAATACAGACATCCGAAATTAACGGGATGGGAGTTTACAGGCTCTGTAGCCGGAGATACCGGAAGTTTATATGGCAAGAATCTTGGATTTAGCCTGAGCGTTTGTAAACGAGGTATTTTGAAGAATTGGGGAATAACTCAGTAATCTATACAGACAATTAAACTGAAACAAATAATATATTCATAAAAAAGGGAAGGTTGTTTTTTGCAACCTTCCCTTTTTTATGAATATATATCCTATTTATATTTATTCCATAAAGCAGAAGCTATAATATCGCGTGTATGATCTGCCATTGCCTGTAAACCTTTATGGGAAGTATCGATTCCTTCCGTTTCAATCGGAGGATGTATAACCATTTCCATCCGGTGACGATGAATATTCAACGAACCTATAGGCAATACATCAAAAGGACCGTTTAATGTAATCGGAACAATCGGAAGATGCTGATCTACAGCCATCTGGTAAGCCCCTTTTTTAAAGCGAATCATTTTCCCGTCATAAGTACGTGACCCTTCAGGAAAGACTACAACAGAAGCGCCATTCTTCAAACAACGTTCAGCCTCCAATACACTTTTTGCCGCGGCTTTCACCGTAGAATTATCAACAAAAATAAAACCAGCAGCACGGCAAGCCGCACCGACAAAAGGTATTTTTGCGATACCGGCTTTCATCACCCACTTGATTGGAACTCCAAGGAATCCGTATATTAAAAATATATCAAAAGCTCCCTGGTGATTAGATACAAATACATACGACTTTTTAGGATCTATATTCTCTCTTCCCCTTACCGTTATAGGGCACAATGCCAAACGGCAAGTTAGCCATGACCAAATTTTTCCGGGATAATAGGCGAATATACGCTCACCTCCCAGCAAGCAGCCAATAATAACTGTAACGGCTGTAAGTATGGTAAGTACAATGAAAACCGGCACCATAAACAGCCATATATAGAGTATGTAGAATATCCGTACCATCATGTAATCCTATTTATAACACAAATATAAAAGGTAAATTCGAGGGTTTCATCATTTTTATTCCAAAATATTTTTGCAATCGGGTTATTATTACTTTATTTGCGGTAGAAAATAAAAATACATAAAAATATCTATCACCATGAATGAATTGTTAAAAAATCTGGGGGTAATCATACTCCTTATCGGTGTTATTATCTTAGCTGTACCAGCTTTGAATGGAGGGATATCAAACAGCATCCTTTTAGCTGGTTTAGGAGTAATTATTCTGGGTTATATCAGTCATATTGTAATTAACAAAAGACTTGATTAAGTAAATTGCACACACAGTTAAAATAAAAGGAGGCTTCTTATCCAAGAAGCCTCCTTTTATTTTGTCACTTACTTTTATAAGTCAAGCTTCGCCCTTTGGTATGAAATCTCCAAAGTTTGCAGTCTTATTCCCAGTCTGCTCCTCAAATTTAGACAGATTATCTTGTAAAGCAAACAACAAACGTTTTGCATTATCCGGAGTAAGTATCAAACGACTCTTCACCTGAGCTTTTGCCACTCCTGGAACTACCCGGATAAAATCCAATATAAATTCAGATGAAGAATGAGATATGATAGCAAGATTGGCATAAGTGCCCTGAGCCATTTCCTCGGAAAGCTCTATTTGAATCTCGTTGGTCGGATTGTTATTTTCCATGATTTTATCTGTTGATTATTATTTAGAGACAAATATAATATATTAATCAGATATACCCCAATAAAAAAGGCCACCTTCACAGGCAGCCTTTTTTCAGTTGTGTTTTTAATTCTCAATTCTTTAGACCAATGTAAAAAAATACCTTATTGTGTTTTATCGTTATAATCTTGACGCTTACACTAAGGTAATACCTTAGTTAGATTTCTTATCTAATATTAACAATACAAAGGTAAGGGTTTAACAGACTCCCCCCAAATACTTTTTTAGCATTATATGATACTTTTCCGTCATTATATACTTTATCTTTGAACAAATTCACTACATCCCTTAAATTTTAAAGCGTGAATTCAAATATTTCTCACGATATTCCGTAGGAGTCATACCCTTCCGCTTTTTAAAGGTTCTGTTAAAATTTGACAAATTATTAAATCCACATTTATAACATATCTCGGAAATCGTATCACTTGTATCCATTAATTTTCTTATCGCCTCTGAAATACGAATATCATTTAATATATCGATAAAAGTCTTTCCCGTCCATTTTTTCAAAAAGCGGGTAAGTGAAGATTCACTCATACTCACCAAAGAGGCTATTTCTGTAAAAGATATCGTATTGTGGTAGTTTTCATGCAAAAAGAACATGATCCTTTTCAATCTATCGTTATCATCCTCACTAAAATTTTTAACCGTATTCGAAGCGTTTAACTTACGCACATCAGTATCCAAAGATAAATCCTTCAGAATATTAATCAAACGCAATAAGTTATGAAAGGATTCGGACCCCTCACTGGTCAGTTTTTGCAACTCAGGTTGGATCTTAGCAATGACATCCCGACTAAACAGCAAACCGCAAGATGCCTTTTCAAACATCTCTTTAATCGTCTTAAAATGGCGTTTATTAATTAGGCTATCAAATAAGGATTCATGGAACTGTATCGTTATTTCTCTTATCTCTGTAGAGGTACAAGTATGATTCGAATAAGCATGTTTAACACCTCCTGCAACCAATACCAATTCTAAATCGGACATCACATCTACCGAGTCTCCCACTGCACGGATAGCCCCACACGCATTCTCTATATAGTTCAATTCAAATACAGAATGGACATGCAACGGATATACAAAACTGCGATTAGACCGTTGCATGACCAAAAAACAATCTTCGGCCGAAAGAGAAATGCGCTCTTCTAAAATATTAGCATCATCCATAGGCCTGATATTTTACTGAATAAGCAAAGTTGAAATTACCGGACAATGATCAGAAGGATACAAATGATTCAAAGTCTCGGTCAGTACACCGTGACTCAGCACTTTAATATTCCCTTTTACAAAAATATAATCAATCCATTCACGTTTATCGAAAGGAATACGTCCGTAATCGTGGAATGTCCATTCCGGTCCATATCGCAATGGAGCAATAGTACGTGTATGTGTCAGATGGCGAGAATCACTGGCATTTGTTAAAACCTGTATAGGTTCATCCTCAGGAGCAGCATTAAAGTCTCCTGTTACAATAGAAGGTAAATTCTTTCCTTTCACTTTCACCTGCTCTAAAACCAGAGAAGCACCTTCATGACGAGCAACTTTTCCTACATGGTCTAAATGAGTGTTCAAGAAGAAAAATTTCTTACCTGAAACTTTATCTTTAAGGATAGCCCAGGTCGCCACGCGTTCGCAGGCAGCATCCCAACCTTTTTTCCCTATTGCATTCATATCTTCAGCCAACCAGAAGTTACCGCTATCTTCTACTGTAAAACGATCTTTCTTGAAGAAAATCGGAGAATATTCACCTTTTGTTTTACCATCTTCCCGTCCTACACCAACATAAGTATAACCGGGCAAACGCTCCAGCAAATCTGTCAACTGATGATGCAGTACTTCTTGAGCACCAAATATATCTACATCATAGAATTTTATTACGTTGGCGGCCAAATCTTTCCGGTATGTCCACTGGTTCTCCTTGTCGTTAGGCGTATCCATCCGGATATTAAAAGACATCACATTCATCTCATTCTTTGCACGTTGAGCAAATAAGACATTGGCAGATAACAAAACCGCAACAAATAAAAGTAAGATTCTTTTCATATTTCAAAATATTTAAATTTCATGGTAATACACAAAGATAGAGACTCTCCGGTATTATCCAAACTAAAAAAACAAGATACTTCTTTGTTTTTTCCACAAAAAAAGCTGCCTGGAATTACCAGACAGCTTTTTATTATATAGACATCACTTTTTATTCATCGTCTCTGTCCATCGTATTAAAGTCTACGACATTTTTACGATTGGCAAATATACGTTCAAATTCATCCTTAGCACCAACAACTAATTTATCAAAATCACGCTGCCCAGTACCTGCAGGAATTAAGTGACCACAAATTACATTTTCTTTCAAACCTTCCAAACGGTCTACCTTTCCGTTGATAGCAGCTTCGTTCAACACTTTGGTAGTTTCCTGGAAAGATGCAGCAGACATAAAACTGTTTGTCTGCAAAGCAGCACGGGTAATACCCTGAAGAATCTGGTTTGCAGTAGCAGGAACAGCATCACGAACCTGAACCAATTTCAAGTCGCGGCGTTTCAACATACTGTTTTCATCTCTCAACTTGCGGGCAGTTACAATCTGACCAGCCTGCATTGTCTGAGAATCACCGGCATCCATAACAACTTTCTTGCCCCAGATACGGTCATTTTCATCCATTACTTCCAGCTTATCAACAACCTGCTGTTCAAGGAAGCGAGTATCTCCCGGATCAACCACTTCTACTTTACGCATCATCTGACGAACGATAACCTCAAAGTGCTTGTCGTTAATCTTCACACCCTGTAGACGATAAACGTCCTGAACCTCATTCACGATATATTCCTGAACAGCTGTCGGACCTTTAATTGCCAAGATATCAGAAGGAGTAATAGCACCATCAGACAACGGCATGCCTGCACGGATATAGTCGTTCTCCTGTACAAGCAACTGCTTGGACAAAGGCACCATATATTTCTTCACTTCACCCAGTTTGGATGTAACTGTGATTTCACGATTACCACGCTTAATTTTACCGAAGCCTATTTCACCATCAATTTCAGAAACGACAGCCGGATTAGACGGGTTACGCGCCTCGAACAACTCGGTAACACGAGGAAGACCACCAGTGATATCACCAGCCTTACCTACTGCACGCGGTATCTTAACCAAAACCTCACCTGCTTTAACCGCATCACCATTGTCTTTCACAACGTGAGCACCCAAAGGCAGAGAATAGTTCTTCAGATAATTACCGTTTTCATCAACGATATGAGCAGCCGGAGCCTTAGTCTTATCCTTAGATTCGATGATGATCTTTTCTTTCAAACCTGTAGTTTCGTCACTTTCTACTTTGTAAGTAAGGTTTTCTACCAAACTTTCAAATTCGATTTTACCGGAAACTTCAGATACGATAACAGCATTGAACGGGTCCCATTCAATAATTACATCACCCTTTGAAATCTTATCTCCGTTATTGAAAAATAATTTAGAACCGTAAGGTATATTATGAGTCAGCAATACAATTTTAGTATTCGGATCCACAATACGCATTTCGGCCAAACGGCTCACTACAACCTGGAAGTTCTTTCCTCCTTCTGTAGCTTCTACAGCACGAAGTTCGTCTATTTCCAGAATACCGTCGTATTTAGATGTAATACTATTTTCTGTTGCAATGTTAGACGCGATACCACCGACGTGGAATGTACGCAATGTTAACTGTGTACCCGGCTCACCGATAGACTGTGCAGCGATAACCCCTACAACTTCACCTTTCTGAACCATCCGGTTAGTTGCAAGGTTACGTCCGTAACACTTAGCACAAACACCCTTCTTGGATTCACAAGTCAATACTGAACGGATTTCAACACTTTCAATCGGAGATTCCTGAATCTTCTTAGCTGCATCTTCACGAATTTCTTCACCTGCTTTTACAATAATTTCACCTGTAATAGGATGAACTATATCATGCACAGAAACACGTCCCAGAATACGTTCGTACAAAGAAGCAATAACTTCTTCATTATTCTTCAACTCGGTACAAATCAAACCACGGAGTGTACCACAGTCTTCTTCGTTAATAATCACATCATGCGATACGTCAACAAGACGACGAGTCAGATATCCGGCATCGGCAGTCTTCAAAGCTGTATCCGCCAAACCTTTACGGGCACCGTGAGTAGAGATAAAGTACTCAAGCACCGACAGACCTTCCTTAAAGTTAGAAAGAATCGGGTTTTCAATAATCTGACCACCTTCAGCACCGCTCTTCTGCGGTTTTGCCATCAAACCACGCATACCAGACAACTGGCGAATCTGTTCTTTAGAACCACGGGCTCCGGAGTCCATCATCATAAAGACAGAGTTGAAACCATCGTTATCTTCAGTCAACTGTTTAATCAAAATGTTAGACAGTTTACTGTTGACGTGTGTCCAAGTATCGATAATCTGGTTGTAACGTTCGTTGTAGGTAATGAAACCCATGTTATAGTTAGCAAGAATCTGCTCAACTTCTTCATAACCTTCATTAACCAATGTATCTTTTTCAGGTGGAATAAGTACGTCCGCCAAGTTAAAGGACAGACCTCCCTTAAATGCCATATAGTAACCCAAGTTCTTAATATCATCAAGGAACTGGGCCGTACGGGCAACTCCACAAGTTTTGATTACCTTACCGATAATATCACGAAGAGACTTCTTTCCTAATACTTCGTTAATATAACCTACTTCTGCCGGAACAAATTCATTTACCATTAAACGTCCGACTGAAGTTTCAACCTGCTTCCTAACCGGGTTACCTTCTCCGTCGATGTCATCTACATATACTTTAATCGGAGCGTGGATATCCACCTTCTTTTCATTATATGCAATTGTTGCTTCTTCCTGGCCATAGAACACCAGACCTTCACCTAACGTATTCTTACGAATCTTCGTAATATAGTACAAACCTAACACCATATCCTGAGAAGGCACAGTAATAGGAGCACCATTGGCCGGGTTCAAAATGTTATGAGAAGCAAGCATCAACATCTGCGCTTCCAAAATAGCCTCATTACCTAAAGGCAAGTGAACAGCCATCTGGTCACCGTCAAAGTCGGCATTAAACGCCGTACAAGCTAACGGATGCAACTGGATAGCCTTACCTTCAATCAGCTTAGGCTGGAATGCTTGGATACCCAGACGGTGCAGTGTCGGAGCACGGTTCAATAATACAGGATGACCTTTCATCACATATTCCAAAATATCCCAAACAACGGGTTCTTTACGGTCTACAATCTTCTTTGCAGATTTAACCGTCTTTACAATACCGCGTTCTATCAATTTACGAATAACGAAAGGTTTATAAAGTTCTGCAGCCATACCTTTAGGCAGACCACATTCGTGCATTTTCAATTCCGGACCTACAACGATAACCGAACGAGCTGAATAGTCAACACGTTTACCTAACAAGTTCTGACGGAAACGACCTTGTTTACCTTTCAAACTGTCAGAAAGAGATTTCAACGGACGGTTAGCATCTGTTTTAACAGCACTCGATTTACGAGAGTTATCAAACAAAGAGTCCACAGCTTCCTGAAGCATACGTTTTTCATTACGTAAGATTACTTCCGGAGCCTTAATATCAATTAATCGTTTCAGACGGTTATTACGGATAATAACACGACGATACAAATCATTCAAATCTGAAGTTGCAAAACGACCACCATCCAGCGGAACCAACGGACGCAATTCCGGCGGAATAACAGGTACTACTTTCACGATCATCCATTCCGGTTTGTTACGTCCTTTAGACGCACGGAAAGATTCTACTACCTGCAGACGTTTCAAAGCCTCATTCTTACGTTGCTGCGAACTATCCGTACTAGCACGGTGGCGCAACTCATAAGACAATGTATCCAAATCCAAACGAGCCAGCAAATCATAGATAGCTTCTGCACCTATCTTTGCAATAAACTTATTCGGGTCTGTATCTTCCAACATCTGGTTTTCCTTAGGCAGGTTATCCAGAATCTGCAGATATTCTTCTTCTGAAAGCAAGTCTAATTCAGCAACAGTGTCTACACAACCCGGCTGAATAACAACATAACGTTCATAGTAAATAATTGAATCAAGTTTCTTGGTTGGTAAGCCTAACAAGTAACCGATTTTGTTGGGCAGAGAACGGAAATACCAAATGTGAGCAACAGGAACAACCAAATGAATATGTCCCATACGTTCACGACGCACCTTCTTTTCTGTAACTTCTACCCCGCAACGATCGCAGACAATACCTTTATAACGAATACGTTTGTATTTACCGCAATGGCATTCGTAATCCTTAATCGGACCAAAAATACGTTCGCAGAAAAGACCGTCACGTTCAGGTTTATACGTACGATAGTTAATCGTTTCCGGTTTTAAAACTTCGCCACTGGAGTTCTCAAGAATTTCTTCAGGAGAAGCCAAACCGATGGTTATTTTTGAAAAGTTACTCTTTATCTTGTTTTCTTTTCTAAAAGCCATATTGTTTATTTATAAAGAGTTATCGATGGTTAAGTAGATGAGCCTAAACTCATCTACTTATATTGTTGTTGAATTAATCAAGAGTAAAGCTTAAACCAAGACCTCTCAGCTCGTGCAGCAACACGTTCAAAGATTCAGGAATACCAGGTTGTGGCATCTGATCACCTTTCACTATTGCTTCATATGCTTTAGAACGTCCTACGACGTCGTCAGACTTAATTGTAAGAATTTCTTGTAGAACATGAGCTGCACCGAATGCTTCCAGTGCCCAAACTTCCATTTCTCCGAAACGCTGACCACCAAACTGTGCCTTACCACCCAGAGGCTGCTGTGTAATAAGAGAGTACGGACCGATTGAACGGGCATGCATCTTATCATCAACCATGTGACCCAGTTTCAGGAAGTAAGTAACACCTACTGTAGCCGGCTGGTCAAAACGTTCGCCGGTTCCACCATCGTAAAGATAAGATTTACCATAGCGGGGAACACCAGCTTTATCTGTCATTGCATTCAAATCATCCAATGAAGCACCGTCGAAAATAGGAGTCGCAAACTTAACGCCCATAGAACGGCCGGCCCAACCTAATACAGCTTCAAATATCTGTCCCAGGTTCATACGGGAAGGCACACCCAGCGGATTCAAGCAAATATCAACCGGAGTTCCGTCTTCAAGGAACGGCATATCTTCCTGACGCACAATCTTGGAAACAATACCTTTATTTCCATGACGACCTGCCATCTTATCACCGACCTGAATCTTACGTTTCTTCGCAATATAAACTTTAGCCATCTGAACAATACCTGTGGGCAGTTCATCACCAATCGTAAGGTCAAATTTCTTACGTCTCAGTTCAGCATCCAGTTCTTTATATTTCTTCAGGTAATTCAATATGACCTGCTTGATAAGCTCATTTTTATCAGCATCAGCAGTCCATTTACTAACCTGAACAGCATTATAATCCAACTCTTCCAAAGCCTTGCGTGTGAATTTAGCACCCTTCGCAATCACTTCCGTATTCATATAATCCTTTACACCCTGAGAAACTTTTCCGTTAGTAAGAGTCAATATTTTTTCTACCAGCAGATTCTTCAGGTCAGCCATCTTCATTTCGTATTCTTCATCCAGCTTCGGCAGAATCGCCTTGTCTGTCAGTCTTGACTTACGCTTTTTGACAGCTTTAGAGAACAGAGCGGTTTCGATAACAACACCACGAAGTGACGGAGTTGCTTTTAAAGAAGCATCTTTTACATCACCAGCCTTGTCACCAAAGATTGCACGAAGTAATTTTTCTTCCGGAGAAGGATCTGATTCACCCTTCGGAGTAATCTTACCGATCAATATATCACCCGGTTCGATGCGAGCACCTACACGAACAATACCTCTTTCATCCAAATCTTTCGTAGCTTCTTCGCTCACGTTAGGTATATCAGAAGTCAACTCTTCCATACCACGTTTTGTTTCACGCACTTCAAGAATATATTCATCCACATGAACAGAAGTAAAGAAGTCCTCACGAACCATACGTTCGTTCAGAACGATAGCATCCTCATAGTTATATCCCTTCCAAGGCATATAAGCAACCTTCACATTACGTCCTAATGCCAACTCTCCATTTTGAGTAGAATAACCTTCAGTCAAAATATCACCGGCAGCAACACGCTGTCCGCGATGGCAAATCGGTCGCAAGTCTACAGTCGTACTTTGGTTCGTCTTACGCCATTTAGGAATATTATAAGAAACAACCGCGTCTTCGAAGCTAACAAACTCTTCATCTTCCGTACGGTCATATTTTATCTTGATACAAGTAGCATCTACGTAAACAACCTCACCTGCACGTTCTGCCATAATCTGAGTACGGGAGTCACGAGCTACCTGAGCTTCAATACCCGTACCTACGATAGGAGCATCCGTACGCAACAAAGGAACTGCCTGGCGCATCATGTTAGATCCCATCAATGCACGGTTCGCATCATCATGTTCCAGGAACGGAATCAAAGAAGCTGCGATGGAAGCAATCTGTTGAGGAGCCACGTCCATCAAGTCGATTTCAGAAGGCGGAACAACAGGGAAATCAGCCTCAAAACGAGCTTTTACCCTATCACGGACAAATTTACCTTCATCGTCCAATGGAGCATTACCCTGTGCAATCGTCATTTCTTCTTCCTCTTCTGCAGTATAATACTCCAGACCTTCTTCTGAGAAATCAACTTTTCCTTCTACGACCTTACGATACGGCGTTGATATGAAACCTAATTCATTAATCTTTGCATATACGCACAAAGAGGAAATCAAACCGATATTCGGACCTTCCGGTGTTTCAATAGGACAAAGACGACCATAATGCGTATAGTGAACGTCACGAACCTCGAAGCCAGCACGTTCTCTGGACAAACCACCCGGTCCAAGGGCAGAAAGACGACGTTTATGAGTAATCTCAGCCAACGGGTTTGTCTGGTCCATAAACTGAGACAAAGCATTTGTTCCGAAGAAAGAATTTACAACAGAAGAAATTGTCTTCGCATTAATCAAATCTATCGGAGTAAACACTTCGTTATCACGCACATTCATACGTTCACGAACAGTACGGGACATACGAGCCAAACCAATACCAAACTGGTTATACAGCTGTTCACCCACAGTACGTACACGACGGTTACTTAAGTGGTCGATATCATCAACTACAGCTTTCGAATTAATCAATTCAATCAGGTATTTGATGATTTCGATTATATCTTCTTTAGTTAAAACCTTTATATCATCATTAGTAGAAAGGTTCAACTTTTTATTAATTCTGTAACGCCCTACTTCACCTAAATCATAACGTTTTTCAGAGAAGAACAGATTCTGTATTACTTCACGGGCACTTGCTTCATCTGCAGGCTCTGCATTACGCAACTGACGGTAAATATACAATACAGCTTCTTTTTCAGAGTTACTTGGATCTTTCTGAAGCGTATTATAGATGATGGCATAATCGGACAAATTCTGATCTTCGCGGTGCAACAAAATATTTTGTGTACCTGATTCCAGAATAGCCTCAATATTATCGGCATCAAGAACCGATTCACGGTCAATAATAACGTCATTACGTTCAATAGAAACAACTTCACCGGTATCTTCATCCACGAAATCTTCCACCCAAGTCTTCAAAACACGAGCAGCCAATTTACGACCAATCATTTTTTTCAGATTAGTCTTTGTAACTTTTACTTCTTCGGCAAGATTGAAGATTTCAAGAATGTCCTTATCGCTTTCAAAACCAATGGCTCTTAATAGAGTTGTTACAGGTAATTTCTTTTTACGGTCGATGTAAGCATACATCACATTATTGATGTCAGTTGCAAACTCGATCCATGAACCTTTAAAAGGTATGATACGCGCAGAATACAACTTCGTACCGTTTGCGTGAATACTTTGTCCGAAGAATACGCCAGGAGAACGGTGTAACTGCGAAACAACAACACGCTCTGCACCGTTTATAACGAAAGTTCCCCTATCCGTCATATACGGGATCGGGCCCAGATATACATCCTGGATCACTGTATCAAAGTCTTCGTGATCAGGGTCTGTACAATACAGTTTTAACTTCGCTTTTAAAGGTACACTATAAGTTAATCCACGAGCAATACACTCATCAATTGTATAACGGGGCGGATCTATATAGTAATCTAAGAACTCCAACACAAAATTGTTACGAGTATCTGCTATAGGGAAATTCTCAGCAAATACCTTATACAAACCCTCCTTCTTTCTTTTCTCTGGAGGTGTGTCAAGTTGAAGAAAGTCTTGGAAAGACTTCAATTGTACTTCGAGAAAGTCCGGATATGGAAACTGATTTTTGATCGAAGCAAAATTAACTCTTTGGTTTTCAGCTGTTGAAGACATCTAGTAAGGAATTTATTGAACTTATTGAAATTATAGACACAAAAAGGTTAAGAATCTCCTTTTGGGAGACTCTTAACCAAATCACCTGATTACCAGGTTATAAATACTATTTAAGCTCAACTTCAGCTCCAGCTTCTTCCAACTGTTTCTTCAATGCTTCAGCGTCTGCTTTAGCGATTCCTTCTTTGATAGCGCTAGGAGCACCATCTACCATATCTTTAGCTTCTTTCAGACCAAGTCCAGTTAATTCCTTAACTAACTTAACGATAGCTAATTTATTTGCACCAGCTGCTTTCAATACAACATCGAAAGATGTTTTTTCTTCAGCAGCGGCAGCAGCGCCACCAGCAGCAGGACCAGCAACAGCAACAGCTGCAGCTGCAGGTTCGATACCATATTCTTCTTTCAGGATTGTAGCCAGTTCGCTAACTTCTTTTACGGTCAGGTTTACTAATTGTTCTGCAAAAGCTTTCAAATCTGCCATTTTTGTATGATTTAAATGTTTGTTTATCAAATAAAAATTAAAAAATTATCTTTCTTCCAAAGTCTTCAACAGACCATGGATAGTTTGTCCTGATGACTGAAGAGCAGAAATAACGTTCTTCGCCGGAGATTGCAACAACATGATAACATCTCCGATAAGTTCGTTTTTGCTCTTGATGCTTACTAAAGCGTCGAGGTTTTCTGCACCCACATAGAAACTTTCCTGTACATAGGCAGCCTTCAATTCAGGTTTTGCAATTTGACCTTTCTTCGCATCTTTAGTAAAATCTTTAATCAGACGTGCAGGAGCATTAGCAACCTGTGAGAACATCACAGCTGTATTGCCTTTCATTGAATCAAATAGAGGAGAAAAATCGCCTTCTACATTTTCCAATGCTTTCTTAAGCAAGTTATTCTTAACAACAACCAACTTAATTTCCTGTTTGAAACATTCCCGTCTCAATTTGCTGGTTTTCTCAGCATTCAATGCTTCGATATCAGTCAAATAAAAATTAGGATATGATTTTACAGTTTCTGCCAGTTGACTTATAATTACGCCTTTATCTTCCTTTTTCATTGTCCAATAATTTTAATTAGTTTTCTTCAACTGATTTGGGGTCAATTTTAATACCCGCACTCATTGTACTTGAAAGATAAATGCTCTTTATATATGTACCTTTAGCAGCAGACGGTTTCAATTTCAAAAGAGTTGAAATGAATTCTTTTGCATTGTCACGAATCTGATCGGCATTGAAAGATACCTTACCGATTGAAGTATGGACAATACCTGATTTGTCTACCTTAAAGTCGATCTTACCTTGTTTAACTTCCTTCACCGCGTTTCCAATTTCATTGGTAACCGTACCACTCTTAGGGTTAGGCATCAAACCGCGAGGTCCTAATACTCTACCCAGAGCACCGATTTTACCCATGATTGAAGGCATAGTGATAATCACGTCAATATCGGTCCAACCGCCTTTAATCTTTTCAATATACTCATCTAATCCGACAAAATCAGCACCAGCAGCTGTTGCTTCAGCTTCCTTGTCGGGCGTACATAATGCGAGAACACGAACTTGCTTACCAGTCCCATGAGGCAATGAAACCACGCCTCTTACCATTTGATTGGCTTTACGAGGGTCAACACCTAAACGGACATCAACATCTACAGAAGCGTCAAACTTAGTTGTGGTAATTTCTTTTACCAAAGCTGAAGCTTCTTTTAATGTATATGCTTTCCCAGCTTCAATTTTACCCAAAGCCAACTTTTGATTTTTTGTAAGTTTACTCATCTCAATTGAAGTTTATTAGTTATTAACCGGGAATGTCCCTTTAACAGCGATACCCATACTTCTAGCTGTACCAGCAACCATTCTCATGGCAGACTCTACAGTAAAGCAGTTCAAGTCGACTAATTTGTCCTCTGCAATAGTTCTTACCTGATCCCAAGAGATTTCAGCAATCTTCTTACGATTCGGCTCAGCAGAACCACTCTTCTGTTTTGCAGCTTCCAACAATTGGATAGCAACAGGAGGGGTTTTAACAACAAAGTCGAAAGACTTATCAGCATAGTAAGTAATTACCACAGGTAAAATCTTACCAGCCTTGTCTTGGGTTCTGGCATTAAATTGCTTGCAAAACTCCATAATATTAATACCCTTAGAACCTAAAGCAGGTCCTACTGGGGGAGAAGGGTTTGCTGCTCCTCCTTTAATCTGCAATTTGATTTGTCCAGCAACTTCTTTAGCCATTGTTTCTAAATTTTTTTAGATATATAACATCGATAACAGAAAGCAGTAATACAATTCGTAACAAAAAAAGTATTATTCTTTCTCAACTTGCATATAACCCAACTCAAGCGGTGTTTTACGTCCGAAGACTTTCACCATAACCTTGAGTTTCTTTTTCTCGGCGTTGACCTCTTCGATTACACCCGTGAAACCGCTAAACGGTCCAAAAGTGATTTTAACGTTTTCACCAACATAAAATTGAATATCCAGGTCATCCTGTTGTTCCTGCAATTCATCCACCGTACCTAAAATACGGTTTACTTCAGCGGGACGTAAAGGTACGGGATTATCCGATCCACCTAAAAATCCAATTACGTTAGGAATGTTTCTTAATCGATGGGCGACTTCTCCTACTAAAGCAGCTTCAACTAATACATACCCCGGCAAGTAAGCTCTTTCTTTCATTACTTTCTTACCATTACGTACCGTGAAAGTCTTCTCTGTAGGAATAAGAACTTGTGACACATATTCTCCCAAGTCTGTATTCTTCAATTCAGCTTCGAGATACTCTCTGACTTTATTTTCCTTACCGCTAATAGCGCGCAGAACATAAAATTTCTTTTGGACATCAGACATACCTACCACTGATTAAAAGATTTTCTCATAGAAGAAACGCATCACACCTTCAAAGCCTAAGTCAACAAGAAAAATTACGACAGCGATTATCAGGGAAGCAAACATAACAACCACTGCACTATTGGAAAGTTCTTTTCTAGTTGGCCAAGAAACTTTATAAACAAGTTCGTTATAAGATTCCTTAATATAATTAATTATCTTTTTCATCGAATCTATAGATTTTTAGCACGGAAGGAGAGGCTCGAACTCCCGACACCTGGTTTTGGAGACCAGTGCTCTACCGACTGAGCTACTTCCGTAAAATAGCCAGTCCCTTAACAAGACTGGCTATATTATTATTTTGAATTAGTTTTCTAATTCTGTAATCTGACCAGCACCTACTGTACGACCACCTTCGCGGATAGCGAAACGAAGACCTACGTTACAAGCAACCGGATAGATCAATTCTACTTCGATTGTTACGTTATCACCAGGCATTACCATTTCAGTTCCTTCCGGAAGAGTGATTTCACCTGTCACGTCCAATGTACGGATATAGAACTGAGGACGATATTTGTTGTGGAACGGAGTGTGACGACCACCTTCTTCTTTCTTCAGGATATAAACCTCAGCTTTGAATTTAGAGTGTTCTTTCACTTTACCCGGGTGGCAAATTACCATACCACGTTTGATTTCGTTTTTGTCGATACCACGAAGCAACAGACCTACGTTATCACCAGCTTCACCCTGATCCAACAGTTTGCGGAACATTTCAACGCCAGTTACAACAGATTTCTTTCCATCAGCACCTAAACCGATGATCTGAACTTCTTCACCAACTTTTACGATACCTGTTTCGATACGACCTGTAGCTACAGTACCACGACCTGTGATAGAGAACACGTCTTCAACCGGCATCAAGAAAGGTTTGTCAACTTCACGCGGAGGCAGAGGAATCCATGTATCAACAGCATCCATCAACTCCATTACTTTATCTTCCCATTTTGCATCACCATTCAATGCACCCAGAGCAGAACCACGAATAATAGGAGTATTGTCACCGTCGAAATCATAGAATGAAAGAAGTTCTCTCATTTCCATTTCAACCAATTCCAACATTTCTTCGTCGTCTACCATATCACATTTGTTCATGAATACAACCAGTCTCGGTACGTTTACCTGACGAGCCAAAAGGATGTGTTCACGAGTCTGAGGCATAGGACCATCAGTTGCAGCAACTACGATGATAGCACCGTCCATCTGAGCAGCACCAGTAACCATGTTCTTAACATAGTCGGCGTGACCCGGACAGTCTACGTGAGCGTAGTGACGATTTGCAGTCGAATACTCAACGTGAGAAGTGTTAATAGTAATACCTCTTTCTTTTTCTTCAGGAGCGTTATCGATAGAGTCGAATGAACGCAGTTCTGAAAGACCTTTCTTTGCCAATACTGTTGTAATAGCAGCTGTCAAAGTAGTTTTACCGTGGTCTACGTGACCAATCGTACCAATGTTAACATGTGGTTTCGATCTGTCAAATTTCTCTTTTGCCATAACTTAATTGTTCTTTATTTGATTAATGATCATGTTCTAAAAATATCATTGAGCCGGTGCCGAGACTTGAACTCGGGACCTCTTCCTTACCAAGGAAGTGCTCTACCGCTGAGCTACACAGGCAATAAAAAGAGCGGAAGACGGGGCTCAAACCCGCGACCCTCAGCTTGGAAGGCTAATGCTCTATCAACTGAGCTACTTCCGCAATTTCAAACGAACCAATCCAGCTCATGAATTGTTTCACTTGTGTGGGCAGTGATGGATTCGAACCACCGAAGGCGAAAGCCAGCTGAGTTACAGTCAGCCCCATTTGGCCACTCTGGTAACTGCCCAAACAGTTGACAGTTGAAAATTGACAGCTGACAGATAAAAAACAGGAAAGCGACATAAACTGTCAACTGTCAACTTTCCACTGTCAACTATTTTTGAGCCTCTTGTCGGATTCGAACCAACGACCCCGAGATTACAAATCACGTGCTCTGGCCAACTGAGCTAAAGAGGCAAGCCTGCTTCAAAAAACAGCCGTTTCGTCACCAAGGCGAAACGGCTGCAAATTTAGGCATTATTTCTTACATACCAAATTTATCTACCGTTTTTTTTATTTGGCTCTGATTTTTTCCTTGAATTTAACCAACTGTTTCTGCAATGCTTCTACGCATTCGTCCACAGATTCTTCAAAAGTATCATTTACCTTTTCAGCAAAACAATCTCCATTTTTAATAATCAACCGGATTGCAGCTTCTTTATTCTTTGCAGATTCAGGCTTAACAACCTTTAAACTAACCTCTGCCGATAGAATACCGTCAAAATATTGTTCTAACTTAGCTACTTTCTTCTGAATAAACGCTTCTAATTGATCTGTTGCGTCAAAATGGATTGCTTGAATTCTAACGTCCATAATTAACCTCCTTCTTTTTGTGCTCTTGGATGAGCATGATACACTTTTTTTAATTCCTCAAAGGTTGTATGTGTATAAATACTGGTGGAAGCCAGACTGCTGTGTCCCAATAACTCTTTCACAGCATTCAACTCCGCTCCATTATTCAACATACTTGTTGCAAATGAATGTCGTAAAACGTGAGGACTGCATTTTGCTAATGTAGGAATTTCCGAAAGTTTCTTTTTTACTACCGTATAAAGAATACCCACCGAAATTTGTTCCCCGTTCTTCTTTACAAAGAACCATTCGCTCCCTGCTCCAACTTCACGATTCCGGACTTCAGTGTATGCAAGCATCAAGTTTTTTAATCTTTCTGCAAAAGGGATCAATCGCTGTTTATTTCGTTTACCTGTCACCTTTATTTGCAAAGCATCATAATCTACGTCCGTTTTTTTCAAACCGACAAGTTCAGAACGCCGTATACCGGTATCATATAACATTTCCAGCATCAACCGATCTCTCACACCCTCAAAATCCTCATCAAATCCATCCCCATCCAACAAAACCTCCATATCCTTCTCTTTTACAAAAGCAGGTAACGGCTTTTTTGTTTTAGGACCGGCTACAAACCTCAATGGATTCACAGAAACGAGTCCCTGCTTCATAAGGAATTTAAAAAAAGATTTCAAAGAACTTAATTTCCGGTTAACCGATACAGGAGAAATCTTCTCATCCAATAAAAAAATAATCCAATTTCTTACAATATCCGTATCAATCTCTTCCGGCACAAATATGCCTTCTTTTTTCTCTTTTACAAAATCTTCGAACTGCTGCAGATCTTTCGAATAGGCCTGCACTGTATAATCGGAATAATTCCTTTCATACCGAAGATAATCTAAAAACGAATCAATCAACATATTCACGTTGCATCAACTTTTATGCAACGAAAATAGGAATAAGAATTCAATAAAACAAGTCAGGTAGACAGATTTTGTTTTTTTATTCTTCTACCTGTTGCAAATGCTGAACATAGACAGCGCGCATAGTTTGCTTTCTTTTTGAAACAGATGGTTTTTCGAATGCCTGACGGCTTCTCAGTTCTTTTACAACACCTGTCTTCTCAAACTTTCTTTTGAATTTCTTCAGCGCTTTTTCAATGTTTTCGCCTTCTTTTAATGGAACTACGATCATAATTTAATTTATTATTATTGTTTAATTACTATATCCACAAATTGGGCAGCAAAATTACTGATTGTTTCGTTATTAGCAAAACTTTCCGGCTTTTTTTTAGATTGTGGTTCAAACTCTTCCTGGCAAACTCTCTTCATAAGGAGGATAATGAATGCCTTTTTCTGTGATAATTGCCGTTATTAGCTCATGGGAAGTAACATCAAATGCTGGATTATATACATTTATCCCTTCCGGAGCCATTCTTTGGGTATACCACTGCTTTGTAACCTCATCCGGATTACGCTCTTCTATTACAATAGAATTTCCGTCAGGACATTTCATGTCGATAGTCGATGTAGGTCCTAATACGTAAAATGGGATTCCGTAATGACGAGCCAGAATAGCGACACCTGAGGTTCCTATCTTATTCGCAACATCCCCATTTGCTGCAATCCGGTCACAACCTACCACAACAGCCTGTATCCAACCTTGCTGCATAACGGACGAGGCCATATTATCACAAATCAAAGTCACATCCACTCCGGCTTTATTTAATTCATAAGCCGTCAGGCGGGCTCCTTGTAACAACGGGCGGGTTTCATCTGCAAACACTTTAAAATGATACCCTCTCTCTTCTCCCAAATAAACCGGAGCCAATGCTGTACCATATTCCGATACGGCAAGGTGACCGGCATTGCAATGGGTCAAAATTCCAATACCCGGTTTCAGCAATGAAAGACAATTCTCCCCTATCCGGCGACATGCTACGGCATCTTCCTCGCGGATAGCTTCCGATTCCTTTCGCAGCAGTTCTTTTATCTGTGCAACGTTTTCCTGCTGATGAGTTATCAGCACACGTTCCATCCGGTTTAAAGCAGCAACAAGATTTACCGCAGTCGGACGTGCACCTGCAAGATATGCTTTTATCCGACCAAATTCTTTCTGAAAATCAATAACCGAATCTGTTTCTATCCCTCGGCAACCTATATAAATGCCATAAGCCGCAGCAATCCCGATAGCTGGTGCTCCACGTACCTTTAATTTATAGATGGCATCCCACACATCTTCTGGTGTAAAAAGTTTTACATACTCTTCCTTACCCGGTAACTGAGTCTGGTCCAGAATAATTACGGCATCGGCTTCGTCACTCAGACGGACTGTTTTCAAAGAGGTTATATGATTCATTTGTTATGTATGTTTCAACTATAATAAGCGATTGCAAAAATAATAACATTCCCCGGTTGTCAGTACAAGTACGTTAATATATTATACATCGCAAAAATCCAGGGACTCAAAAACAAATTAAGTTCCTAATGCCTTTACCCCCTCATAAGTATGATTTTCCCGATTCATAACTATGGTTTTTCTAATTCATAACTATGAACCGGAAAAATCATACTTATACAAGAGAATACTTAGCAAAGCATTTCCAAGTTGTACTTTCGTTGTTTTTGTACTGGATACGGATGGCAAATAATATTTAAACAAGCATTATTCCTAATCGATATTTACTATTTTTGCAAAGTAACGTTGACTAAAAAAACAGAATACAATGAAAACGAACATTTCTGAAAGAATTATAGCGCTACGGGAAGAAATGGCAAAACAGAACATCGATGCCTATATCATCCCGACTTCCGATCCGCATATGAGTGAGTATCCCGCCGATTGCTGGAAATACCGCGAATGGATTTCCGGTTTCAACGGTTCGGCAGGAACGGTTGTTATCACAGCCAGCAAAGCTGGCTTATGGACAGACTCCCGCTACTTCCTGCAAGCGGCAAGCCAGTTGGAAGGAAGCGGTATCGAATTATATAAGATATTGCCGGAAACACCGACCATTCCGGATTTTTTGCTCCATGAACTGAGCGAAGGACAGACCGTAGGATTAAACGGTGAAACTTACAGCGCAGCCGACGCACGCGTGCTTAAACTCAAATTGAAGAAAAAAGGCATCCTGCTGAAAACAGACCTCAGCCTGATTGACCCGATTTGGAAAGACCGTCCGGCAATCCCCGATGCTCCGTTGTTTGAAATGCCGGTCGAATTGAGCGGGCAATCCACAGAAGACAAACTGATTGCCATCAACGACAAAGTACACGAAGCCGGAGCCGATTGCACTGTCCTCTCCGCATTGGATGAAGTTGCATGGACATTCAATATCCGTGGCACGGATGTAACCTACAATCCGGTTGTTATCAGCTATGCCTTCATTTCCGAAAAAGAAAGCGTGCTCTTTATCAATCCCAAAAAGTTGACGACAGAAGTTATCAAACGCCTGAAACACGAAGGTGTGAAACTGGCAGATTATTCCATGTTATATACTTACCTCTCCCGCCTACCGGAAGAGACTGTCGTATTTCTCGATGGAAACAAAACGAATGTGGCTATCTACAATGCCCTCCCGGCAAGTTGTACGGTGATTGAAGATATATCTCCGGCAAACCACCTAAAGAGTATCAAAAACGAAACTGAAATCAAAGGTTTCCGGAATGCTGTGGAGAAAGACGGAGTAGCCCTGACCAAGTTCTTCTACTGGCTGGAAAAGGAACTGGCAGCCGGCGAAAAAGTCACAGAGCTCAGCGCAGCCTTCAAACTAACGGAACTGCGTGCCGAACAGCCTTTATATATCATGAACAGTTTCGGCAGTATATCCAGCTACGGACCGAATGCCGCTGTGGTTCACTACAGCCCGACACCGGAAACCGACACCGAACTGAAACGCGAAAGCCTTTACCTGTTAGACTCCGGCGCCCAATACATGGACGGAACCACCGACGTGACTCGTACAATTGCCCTCGGCGAACCAACCGAACAGATGAAAAAGGATTTCACCCGTGCACTGAAAGGAACGATCAGCATTGCCAAATGCAAATTCCCTGCCGGAATACGCGGTTGCCTGATTGATGCTTTTGCACGAAAAGCCTTATGGGATGCCGGAATCAACTATTTGCACGGAACCTGCCACGGTATCGGGCATTGCCTGAATGTACATGAAGGCCCACAAAGTATCCGAATGGAAGAAAACCCGGTTGTACTGAAACCCGGAATGGTGATGAGTGACGAACCAGCCATGTACCGTGCCGGAGAATACGGCATCCGTACGGAAAATATGATTGTTGTCCGTGAAGACAGCGAAACAGAATTCGGTAAATTCCTCAGCTTCGAGACAATCACGCTTTGTTATATAGATACCAGCCTGGTTATCGCCTCCATGCTTTCGGTACGCGAACTTGCCTGGCTGAACAAATATCATCAGATGGTCTATGAGAAACTAAGTCCATACCTTGACGAAGAGGAGAAAGCGTGGTTAAAACATAAAACAGCAGAAATCTAAACAGTTGACAGTTGACAAGTGACAGTTGACAGTTTCAAAGCTGTTTTTAACTGTCAACTGCCAACTGTCACTTGTCAACTATAAAACTATGGCAATAATAAAATCAGTAAGAGGCTTTACCCCGAAAATCGGTAAAGACACATTCTTGGCAGACAATGCCTGCATCATTGGAGATGTTGAAATTGGAGAGGGTTGCAGTATTTGGTTCGGAACCGTGCTGCGCGGTGATGTAAACTCCATCCGTATCGGCAACGGAGTAAACATACAAGACGGTTCCGTATTACATACCCTATACGAAAAGTCGACCATCGAGATTGGCGATGACGTTTCCGTAGGCCATAACGTAACGATTCACGGCGCTAAAATATGCAACGGCGCTTTAATCGGCATGGGCTCGGTCGTATTGGACCATGCAGTCATCGGAGAAGGTGCCATCATAGCAGCCGGTTCTGTGGTACTTAGCAAAACAATTGTGGAACCGGGCAGTATCTATGCCGGCGTTCCTGCTAAATTCGTAAAGAAGGTAGACCCGGAACAAGCGAAGGAAATCAACCAGAAGATTGCTAAGAATTACCACATGTACGCTTCCTGGTACAAAGAAGAAGAAAAAGGAGAACAATAAATGAAAAAAACAGGATGGGCAATACTGTTGGTAGTTTGCTGCATTGGAGGGTATCTGGCATTACCCTCCAATTACTACCTTCGCCAGACACTAATCCACTTATTCCCGAAGATTGACCAATATCCGATATTTGAAAACCGGATCGTAAAAGCAGGCGACCCTGCCCCCTGGAAAGAGGCAGCTGTTTTTAACACATTATCCCTGCCGGAAAAGTATGTTCCCGAATTTGAGGACTACAGCACGGTTGCTTATGTCATCATAAAAGACAGTGCCCTTCTTTTCGAACAATACTGGGACGGCTACTCGCCCTCTTCCCACAGTAATTCGTTTTCGATGGCTAAAAGCATTATTTCGCTTGCCACCGGATGTGCCATCGACGATGGTTTTATTAAGAGCGTAGACCAGCCGGTCAGCGACTTCTTCCCCGAATTTGCCGGATACAACGGAAAACCGCTCACCATCCGCCATCTGCTGACGATGAGTGCCGGATTCGACTTTCAGGAGGCTTATGCTTCGCCCTTCTCCCCCACTACCAAACTTTATTACGGAAACGACCTGGCTGAAATCGCTTTCGGCATGAAAGAAATCAAAGAGCCGGGGGTAGAATTCATTTACCAGAGCGGTGTAACCCAACTACTGGCTTTTCTGGTAGAGAAAGCGATCGGGGAAGACATCTGCTCCTACGTTTCCCGGAAACTATGGACTCCCATGCAGGCAGAGGAAGACGCCCTGTGGAGCCTCGATAAAAAAGACGGAATGGAAAAAGCCTATTGCTGCTTCAACAGTAATGCCCGCGACTTTGCCCGTTTCGGACAGTTGATATTAAATAAAGGAAGCTGGAACGGCAAACAACTGGTTTCCGAAAACTACCTGAAAGAGGCTACCACTCCGGACAGCAGCTTGCATGATCCTAAAACGGACGAACCGAACCGTCAATACGGCTTCCAATACTGGGTACTGACCTACAAAGGACAGGATATTCCCTATATGCGGGGGCTTTACGGGCAATATATATTTGCCATCCCCGATAAAAACGCGGTTGTTGTCCGCTTAGGCAACAAACAAAGTAAAGAACTTGTCGGCAGCCAGAACATGACCGAAGATATGCTGTTATGGTTGGATGCGGCAATGGATATCATAAACAACGCAGAATCGAATACAAACTAAATCGAGCAATACAAATGAGCAAAAGTATCTTACTATCTTTATCGCTGGCAACACTTACGTTGCTTTCATGTGGAAACAAGCAGGCATCGAAAGAGCAGGCAATCAGTTATCCGGAACAGTTCCCCTTTAATCCTCCGACGTATGTCTGCTACAAAGCACCGGGACAGATTAAAGTGGACGGCATACTGTCGCCCGGAGAATGGGACGCTATCCCCTGGACTTCCGACTTCGTGGACATTGAAGGCGACAAGCGTCCGAAGCCCTACCTGAACACAAGGGCTAAAATGGCATACGATGAAAAAGGAATGTACTTTGCCGCCCTTCTGGAAGAGCCGCATGTATGGGCTACCCTGATGCAGCACGATACCGTTATCTATTATGATAATGACTTTGAAATCTTCCTGAATCCGACCAACGACACGCACAACTATCTGGAATACGAAATCAATGCGAAAGGTACGGATTGGGACCTTTTCCTGAGCAGACCGTACCGGGATAATCCGCAAGTACTGAACAATCTGGAACTTGCCGGAATGCAATCGGCTGTCCATATAAACGGAACGCTCAACAATCCGAACGACATCGACCAATCATGGAGTGTGGAAGTGTTCATGCCGTGGACTGCCATCTACGAAGTAATGCGCGGGAAAGGGAAACCGGAAGCCGGAGAACAGATGCGCGTCAACTTCTCCCGTGTACAATGGACTACCGAAATACAGAATGGGCAATACGTTAAAGTTCCCATCAAGGGAGAGGATAAAATACGCGAATACAACTGGGTATGGGCGCCTACCGGAGTTATCAACATCCATATGCCGGAATATTGGGGATACGTACAATTCTCCGATAAAGTGGCAGGAACCGGCGAAACACCTTTCGTTACAAACCCAGCCGAAGAAGTGAAATGGCTGCTGCGCAACCTGTATTACCGCCAGAATCTGTATGCTGCAACATTCGGACAGTATGCCACTACGGTAAACGAATTAAAGCCGGAGGAAATTTGTACGCCCGAACAGGCTAAACAAATCCGCTTGCACACAACTCCGTCCATGTACGAAATCAGTATGCCTGCACCCGACGGAACACTCTGGCACATCCGGCAAGACGGATGGGTATGGAAGTAATTCGCCCGTAAGAACCGGTCATTCGCAGCCAATCCTTAGAAATTCACGCCCGGCATTTGTATATGTCGGGCGACTTTACGTAATTTGTGCCCGTAATTCTTTAGTAACAGATTAATAAATTTATGGATAAAAAACATCAGTATCAGGGACTAACCAAACAACAAGTGGATGAAAACAGGCGTTTGTATGGTGAAAACGTACTCACCCCTCCCAAGAAGGCCTCTTTATGGAGCCAGTTCCTCGAAAAATTCGACGACCCTATCATTCGCATCTTATTAGTTGCATGGTTACTGTCCATGATAATTGCCGGCGTGCATTGCTGGGGACCGGAAGCTAAAGGCTTTACCGCATTCCTCGAACCTATCGGTATCTTCTTTGCCATCATGCTGGCTTCCTGTGTGGGCTTCTTCTTTGAAATGAAAGCCAACAAAGCCTTCGATGTATTGAACACGGTCAACGACGACGTAATGGTCAAAGTGATACGGGAAGGCAACATTTGCCAGGTTCCCAAAAAAGAGGTGGTCGTTGGCGACATCGTGGTGCTGGAAACCGGCGAAGAAGTTCCCGCCGACGGACATTTACTCGAAGCCATTTCCCTGCAAATCAACGAATCCACGCTGACAGGCGAACCCATCATCAGCAAAACGACAAATGAGGCTGATTTTGATAACGAAGCAACCTACCCGTCAAACGTCGTAATGCGCGGTACAACCGTTGTAGACGGACACGGTATCATGGAAGTGGAAAAAGTGGGCGACGCCACCGGATACGGTAAAGTGTATGAAGGCTCCCAAATTGATAACAATATCGATACCCCGCTGCAAATCCAGTTGGCAGGACTGGCAAAAATAATCAGCAGAGCCGGATATACCATCGCAGCAGTAACATTCATCGCCCTGTTGGCAAAACTCCTGCTCACTTCATCCGGCATGCCGGTTATGGATTTGATTTCCCATATCCTGAATATCTTTATGGTTGCCGTTACCCTGATTGTGGTTTCCGTGCCGGAAGGCTTGCCTATGAGTGTGACGCTGAGTCTTGCCCTAAGCATGAACCGTATGCTGAAAACCAACAATCTGGTGCGCAAAATGCACGCCTGCGAAACTATGGGGGCTACAACGGTTATCTGTACGGATAAAACCGGAACTCTGACACAAAACCAGATGCAGGTACACGAAACAAACTTCTATAACCTGAAAGACCAGCAGTTGGGCGACGACGAATTAAGTAATCTGATAAAAGAAGGTATCTCCGTCAACTCCACAGCATATCTCGACTTCTCGGAAGAGAAGGTCAAGACCTTAGGCAACCCGACCGAAGCCGCCCTGCTTCTCTGGCTAAACAGCCAACACCAGAACTATCTGGATTTAAGGGAAAACGCTCCGGTTCTGGACCAGTTGACCTTCTCGACAGAACGCAAATATATGGCGACACTCGTACAATCTCCTCTGCTGGGTAAAAAAGTGCTGTATGTGAAAGGCGCGCCGGAAATCGTACTTGCCAACAGCCAGCGTGTTGCCACAGACAATACATACAAACCGGTAGATGCTTGCAAAGCCACCATAGAACAGCAACTGCTGAACTATCAGAACCAGGCGATGCGTACACTGGGCTTTGCCTACCAGATTGTAGAAGAAGGAGAAGACACGGCATTCTTTATAAATGGGCGCCTGCACAATACCGACCTGACTTATCTGGGTGTTGTTGCTATCTCAGACCCGGTCCGTGCAGATGTACCGGCAGCCGTACAAAGCTGTCTGAATGCAGGCATAGACGTAAAAATCGTTACCGGCGATACACCGGGTACTGCCAAGGAAATCGGACGCCAAATCGGTATCTGGAAAGCAGAAGATACAGACCGTAATATCATCACAGGTCCCGGTTTTGAAGCCTTGACAGACGAAGAGGCGTTGGACCGTGTCCTGGATTTGAAAATCATGTGCCGCGCACGTCCTACAGATAAGCAACGCCTTGTTCAGCTTCTTCAACAGAAAGAAGCGGTTGTGGCTGTTACCGGCGACGGAACAAACGACGCTCCGGCATTAAAAGCGGCCCAGGTAGGTCTTTCTATGGGCGACGGTACCTCTGTTGCAAAAGAAGCAAGTGACATTACGATTATCGATAACTCATTCAGCAGCATTACCCGTGCGGTTATGTGGGGACGTTCCTTGTATCGTAATATCCAGAAGTTCCTGCTCTTCCAGCTTACCATCAATGTGGCGGCATGTCTGATTGTATTGATGGGTTCATTGTTGGGTACCGAGTCGCCGCTTACCATCACGCAAATGCTTTGGGTGAACCTGATTATGGATACGTTTGCCGCCGGGGCACTTGCCTCGCTTCCTCCAAACGAACGGGTTATGAAAGACAGACCCCGCCGGAGCGGTAAGGACGGAGACTTTATCATCACACGTCCGATGGCATACAATATATTCGGAGTAGGATTTGCTTTTGTAGCAGTCTTAATGGGACTACTGTTCTATTTCCATGCACAAAGCGGTTTGACTCCGCATGATTTATCCTGGTTCTTCAGTTTCTTTGTCATGTTGCAGTTCTGGAATATGTTCAACGCAAAAGCATTTATGGAAGGACGTTCAGCCTTTGCCAACCTGAAAGAAAGCAAGAGCTTCCTGTTCGTGGCACTGATTATCGTAATCGGACAATACCTGATTGTTACATTCGGTGGTCCGATGTTCAGCGTAATTCCTCTTTCCTTAAAAGATTGGGGCATCATAATCGGTTCCACATCGCTGGTTTTGTGGATTGGCGAATTAGGACGGTTAATCAGCAGAATGAAGAAATAAACAACGCAAACTGATATTTTCTATTGTAGGATTTGCCTGCCAAGAAAAAAGATGTACATTTACGTTTGAATATGACCTCCCACGCTTCCCGTTAGAACAGCGCACCCGGGGAGGTCTTTGAGTTTAAAACCAAAATCTTAACAAAGAATGAATTCCACAAAAACTTAAAGACTTTAATTGAGAATGGCGGTAACTTATTATCATTAAAAGATATGGAATTCCCTAATAATTGAAACTATCTTGGGGTATGAAGAGAACAATAAACTTATCCGACAGCATAAAAACGGATTACATGTATTCGGACCGCAGGGGGTTTGGGTTCTCGGTTAGGTGTCTCCAAGAATAAGAAATTCCATCTTACATTTTTCTATAAACAAAACGGGAGCATGTGTCTTTTTAGTCCATGCTCCCGTTCTTCATATTTATCAGCCGTTTGTTTATTTCACCAAATCCATTTCCTCCAATAAATAGCCTGCTCCGGCATACTTATCTATTAAGAAGAGAACGTAACGAATATCTACAATGATACTACGCTGGTAATCCGGCAGGTATTGAATATCGCCACCTACTCCTTCCCAGTTACGGTCGAAGTTGATACCTATCAGTTCTCCATTGCCGTTCATTACCGGGCTACCGGAGTTTCCGCCCGTAGAATGGGTCGTTGCACAGAAAGCTACCGGCATCTTGCCATTAGGCGTGCTATAACGGCCAAAATCTTTCGCGGTATAAAGCTCTTTCAAACGTGCAGGAACCACAAATTCCCAGTTGGTGGAATCCTCTTTTTCCATGACACCATCCAAAGTAGTCTGGCAACCGTAGTAATCGCAATCGCGCGGACTATAGCCTTTTACCTGTCCATAAGTCAGACGCAAAGAGAAGTTCGCATCCGGGAAATTAGCCTTATCACCATACATGGCAAGCAATCCCTTTACATAAGTACGGTGTGCAATGGCATATCCGGCATCAAAACCTTTCAGCGAAGCATCCAAAGCATTCTTTTCATCCTGCACAGATTTCGCAAACTGTATCATCGGGTCGTTTTCCAATGCCTTAACAGAAGGATGCGCTTTAAACTTATTGAAGTTATCTTCGCTGCCATAGATAGATTTGTCGAACAGGTAATCCACAAAGCGGTCTACATCCCCTTTGAACTTCTTATCTATCAGGGCAAAATAAGCAGGTTGCTTTTTAGGCGTAATCAAACGGCGGTACTCTTTCAGCATTACTTTGGCAATCTTCTTGTCTACCTCCGGAGAATAATCCTTATTGGCAAAACGGTGATATGCCATATCCAACAGGCGAACCTGTTTCTCTTTCTCACTTTTGTCTTTACCTTTCAAAGCATCGAGAACAGACTGTACATCAATCGGTACTCTGCTAAATTCGATTCCTCGCAGAATCGCTTCATCCAGCATCCAGCTGCGGAAACGGAGGTCTTTGCGGTCTGAAACAATTTGCTCCAATGTCAGCAAAGCTTCCTGATAATTCGGCTCGCAAACTTTTTTAGACCAAGCAATCAATCTGTCCTGTTCCTCTTTCTTTACTTGTTCGAAATTACGCTTGTTGATGGCCCAGTTGCTACCGATTGCATTTTTATATGCGTTGGTCGAACCGGCATACTTACTTGAATATTGGATACGTACCGACGGGTCTTTCAGCATTTCTTCCAGCATCACCTTCTGACGCAAATCGCGGATATTGATGCGCACGGCATTGTCTATATCGCGGCGTTCGGCTACTTCCCAGGAAGTATAATATTTGTTTGTCCGTCCGGGAAACCCCATCATCATGGCATAATCGTCTTCCTGAACGCCATTGATAGAGATTTTGAACCAGCGTTTCGGACGCAACGGTACATTCTTGTCTGAATATTCAGCCGGGTTGCCATTGACATCGGCATATACACGGAAAACGGAGAAGTCACCCGTATGGCGCGGCCACATCCAGTTGTCCGTATCGGCACCAAATTTACCGATAGATGAAGGAGGAGCACCTACCAAACGGATATCCGAATAGATTTTCTTTGTAAACATGTAGTACACATTACCGCCGTAGAAGGCTTTGATTTCCACTTCCGTTCCGGGATTATCCTGCAGGAATTTCTCGCCGACTTTCTCTTTGGCAAGACCGTTCAGGTATTTAGGGGAAAGGAACTTCATGCTGTTCGGGTCAGTATCCTTTTCCAGTTCTTTCTTTACATAATCCGTCACGTCTTCTATCTTGTCGATAAATGTAACGGTAAGCCCCGGATTAGGCAGTTCCTCAGCACGGGATTTCGCCCAGAAGCCATCTGTCAGGTAGTCGTGTTCCAACGAGCTATGCTGTTGTATCTGGCTGTAGCCGCAATGGTGGTTGGTTAGGAGCAGCCCGTCCGGAGAAACGATTTCGCCCGTACAGCCGCCGCCGAATATAACTACAGCATCTTTCAGGGACGCCGAATCGGGACTATAAATATCATAATCCTGCAATTTCAATCCTAAAGCCTGCATCTCAGGCAGTTTCTGCTGCTTTAACAAGGGCAACAGCCACATTCCCTCATCTGCTACAGCCGGTAATCCGAGAATAGCTGCAGCGAGGGTTATCATAAGTTTTTTCTTCATGGTGTTTATCATTATTTTGTTTTCAAATCATTTCCATTCACTGTACGGATGCTTGGTTAGCATCGAGTTGTAATACCGGCGGTCGCCACTCACTTCTTCGCCCAACCATTCCGGCTTGTCGAATGCCTCATCTTCCGAGGTCAATTCGATTTCTGCCAGAACCAGCCCTTCGTTTGCCCCGTGAAATACATCCACTTCCCACAGGTGTCCCTTGTGGGGGACTAAATGACGGACTTTATCGATGGCTCCGGGTTCGCAAAGCGCCAATAACTTTTCTGCATCGGCAAGTGGTATTTCCTGTTCGAACTCATAACGACTCAAGCCTTTATCGTCGGAGGGACCTTTAATCGTCAGGAAACCTTCCTCTCCGCGGATACGGATACGGACAGTCCGTCCCGGTTGGGAACAGATGTATCCCTGCACAATACGCTGTGCACTGGATACTTCCCGGCTGAAATCGCCACGGACCAGAAATTTCCGTTCTATTTCCGTTGCCATCTTCTACTTTATAGTAACCATGGTTGCACCAAAGCCATATTCCCTGAAAGAAGCATCCTGATAGTAATGCTGCTTATAGCGGGTTTTCAATTCCTTTTCTATCGTTTTCCGGAGCACGCCATCTCCTTTACCGTGGATAAAAACAATTTTCTGCCCTTTGTTTCCGGCATATTTAGCGAGTATTTCATGGAACTTATCCAACTGGTAGGTCAGCATATCGGCATTGCTCAATCCGTTTGTATTATCCAGTAGCTGATTGATATGGAGGTCTACTTCCAGAATCGGGCTATCCGCTTTTTTCTTTACAATACTTTGCGGGGCACGACGTTCTTCCCGGGCTTTCTGATACATGGCTTCCTGTAATTCGGTAGCGGAGACCAACAGTTCTTTTTCCGGGACATCCTGACGGACGATAGGATACAGTAAGGCGTCTTCTTCAAAGTAATCGTTCTCCATAAAACAATGCTGCTTATAGAATTTGACCGTATCGATACGCAATTCTACGGAAACGGCATTCTTCAACATGAACGGTTTATCTTTCTTATAGGCAATAAGCTGGATACATATCCGTTCCAGTTCATTCAGGGTTTCCTTTTCAAATTCTTCCATGAATATTTTGGTATTCGGCTCTATGACACCGCTATAACGGATTATCCAACTATTATTCTGCCGGCTCATATAATTGAACATCAGGTAATAATTGCTGTCGTTTACGAAATAAGCCTCATAACCACTATCCTGTACGACTTTCGACAGGTCGAGGGGGAGATAAGCCAGATAGACGTTCAGGCGCTCGCCTTCAACAGTCTCTTCTACTTTTTCCTCTACCGGTTCCGGTTTCTTCGGTTGCGCTACAGACTGCGTAACGACCTCCGGTTTCGGTTTGTTCGAACTACGTACCTGCATGCCGCCTTCTTCCACAACCACACATTCGCGAAGCAATGCCGGTACTTCAAAACCGTCTTCATCTTCAACCAGCACCTGGTCTTTTCCCTTAAAACTGCGAACAATGCCGCCGCCGGTAGTATTGAGGAAACGTATCTTATCTCCTATTTTGATATTACTCATAATTCTTTGGCTTTTAATTAACGTACAAAAATAGAGAAAAAGAAATTCCTGTCCAAAAGAGGTCCGTCTTTATGAAAAGTTTACAGATTCGCCCAACCCTTACGGCGACCGACAGGAATAAATTCGTACTTTTGCAGCCGGACTGGCAAAACTGCCCTATATATATTATCGAATGATCATGGTTACAGCTACTCAACAAATACGCATCGAAGAGTTTGATTATCCGTTGCCCGACGAACGGATCGCCAAATTTCCTCTGCCCAAACGGGATGAATCCAAACTGCTTCTTTACCGCAACGGAACGGTCAGTGAAAGCATTTTCAAGAATATAACCGATTACCTGCCGGAAGGCTCCCTGATGGTGTTCAACAACACACGGGTAATTCAGGCTCGCTTGCTCTTTAAAAAGCAGACCGGCGCACAGATAGAGGTATTCTGCCTCGAACCGGTAGAACCTCACGACTATGCACTTGTCTTCCAACAGACGGAACGTTGTAGCTGGACTTGCCTGGTCGGAAACCTGAAGAAATGGAAAGAGGGTGTACTGAGCAGGGAGATTGCCATCAATGGGGAAACGGTTGTTCTGACTGCCGAGAAAAAGAAAACCTGTGGAGACAGCCATCTGATTGAATTTAGTTGGAACCATCCGACTTATACTTTTGCCGATATTCTGGATGCGGCAGGTATTTTACCCATTCCTCCTTATCTTCACCGGGAGACTGAAAAAAGCGACCTGCAAACCTATCAAACGGTTTATTCCAAGATAAAAGGGTCTGTTGCCGCACCGACAGCAGGACTTCACTTTACCCCGGAAGTACTGGCAGACCTCGATGCAAAAGGTTTCGGCCGGGAAGAAGTAACCTTGCATGTTGGTGCCGGGACTTTCAAGCCTGTTAAAAGCGATACGATAGAGGGGCACGAGATGCACACGGAATTTATTTCCGTACGCCGCAGTTCCATCCAACGGGTAAAAGAGAATATCGGAAAAATCATTGCCGTAGGCACCACCTCGGTCCGCACACTGGAAAGCCTTTATTATATGGGTGTCACATTAGCTGATAATCCGGATGCGACAGCCGATGATCTGGTTGTCAAACAATGGATGCCATATGAAGAAAAGAATAACCGGCTGACTCCGGAAGAGGCATTACAGAACATTCTGGACTATCTGGACCGCCACCACACAGAGACATTAATAACAGCCACCCAGATAATTATAGCTCCGGGCTATACGTTCAAGATTGTACGGGGTATCGTAACCAACTTCCACCAGCCCAAAAGCACTTTACTGCTTCTGATTTCCGCCTTTGTAGACGGTAACTGGAAACGTATTTACGACTATGCCTTATCGCATGATTTCCGTTTCCTTAGCTATGGGGATAGTTCGCTACTTTTATAAAAGAGATAATAAAGAACTACAGATGATCCATTAATAACTGTGCCGTTCTATCATTTCCATTTATCCATGGATGAATACCTTTAAATTCAAAATGGTTAAAACAACACTCTATAAAAAATATGAGACAGTTCTATTGGCTGTAATTTCTATTATAGGAGGATTTTACATAGATGCTTATTATTCTTCTTTCATGCCGGATTTCGACATTGGTTTTTATGAAGCTTTTGCTTCTTTTAGATGTTGGATATTGATTCTTATATTATGGGGTATTGAGACCATACTACTTTATATAGTAAAAAAACACATCGATAATAAAAAAAGCAGGCAACTGCTCTCCATAGCCATAATGGTAATCTATTGGATTATTATATGGATGTTCTGCAACTATCAATACATTATCAAAGCCGCACAGGACTGGAATGATATGATGAATGGGAATATAGGGTAATAAACCAGGAAATCCTTCACTGGAATAATTCATTAATTTAAGATAATAAACCACAAAATAGAACCCTTTAAAAGAATATTAACAATAAATCAAGGACATTATAAACTATTCCCTGTTATTTATACATACCATGTTTATCTGATTGAAAATTATAAATTACATCATTTTTTAATTATCACAATTATGAAAAAGAAGAATCTATTATCTATTATGGTATTAATGCTCATTGTAATATCATGTTTGTTAACTGTTAATATTATAGCACAGAACAAGACTGTCATCAGTCAAGTAAGTAAATGCGACAATGGAGAAATGCTAATTTCAGACCCCAATTTGGATGAAATCTGGAAATCATCTTTTAAATATGCGATTATCATACCAAAGGAAGCCTCCATTAAAAGCTATGCTGAAGTCATGAAAGTATTGGAAAATGGATCTATCTATAATAAAAATAATACAATCATAATTTGTCCTCAGCAGGAAGAGACACGTGCCAAAGAGATTGCCGGTTCTTTTACAATTTTCATTTCCAATATTATCACACCGCAGACTCCTCAAAAAATAGATTTTTATTCAGCCCAAAAAGAAAGGCGAGGCAGTGATAACTATCTATTGAAAATGATAGAAAATTAATACGTCGCCCCTCAAGACTCTCGGATATTTTCATTTCTATACATCACTTATTCGTATTTATTTTTTACTCTTTCATAATAAAAGAGGCAACAATCCGTTCTTAATAGAAAACAGCAACGAAATTCTCCATGAAACGATTTTCTATTTTTATCGGATGTATACTTTTTTCCCTTTCGGCATGCCAATCCTACCGGTTGAATAAGGCCGAAAGGAAAATGAAATCAGGTGAATATTATGAAGCCTCCCTCCTTTTCAAAAAGATATATGCCAAAGCCTCTCCCCATAAACGAACTTTCCGAAGTTCTATTGCCTATAAATTGGGTGATTGCTACCGGCTGGCAAACAGAACACAACAAGCCATTCATGCTTACCGACAAGCGCTCAGATATAATACATCCGATAGTTGCCTCCTTTTATATCTGGCACAAATGTACCAGAAGAATGGCCAATATAAAGATGCCATTAACTATTACGACCGTTATCTCCTATCCGATACCTGTAGCCAACCGGCAAAAAACGGTATCACCGGCAGCAAAAAGGCCCCGGACTGGTTACAACATCCAACCCGCCATATTGTCAATAAGATTAGTAAAACCGATTCTATTCCCCAAACGGGATATGCCACATCCCTCTCTGATGAAAAATACATGTACTTTTCTACCGATACACTGAAAGGATATGGAGGAAAAGATTTATTCCGGGTACATATCACAGGAAATCATATTGGAACAATCGAAAATCTCGGCCCCACTATCAATACGGAAGGTGATGAAACAGAGCCATATATATGCAGAGACGGAACTCTTTACTTTTCATCCAGCGGCCATCCGGGATTGGGTGGACTGGATATTTTCAAAGCAACTCCTACTCCATCCGGAGAATGGCTAATCGAAAACTTAAAGTTTCCCATGAACTCTTCCGGGGACGATTTCAATCTACTGTTTATCGAAAAAGATGAAGAAGCAGGCTTTTTCAACTCCAACCGAAACAATAAACGGGGACAAACAGATACGTACTCTTTTAAATTATCCCCAATCAACATATATATAGAAGGCATCGTTAAGGATATCAATGAAATCCCGATAGACAGTGCAACAATCCGTATCGTAGGGGAAGATGGGTCGAATAAGAAAATAAAAACAGAAAAAGCAGGTTATTTCCGAACCCGGTTAGTACATAACACGAAATATGTGATGATGGCAAGTGCCTCAGGTTTCCTGAACCAGAGTTTCGCTTTAAAAACAGAACCGGAAGAACAAAGCGAAACCTATATGGTCGATTTTTATCTGTCGCCGGTCGATGCTCCCATTGTGATAGAAAATATCTTTTATGATTTTAACCAGACTGTCTTCCGTCCGGATTCAAAGAAAGCCCTGGATGAAATACTCAGATTATTAAATGACAATCCTGATATAAAGATTGAAATCGGGGCACATACGGATGGAAAAGGAACAAAACAATACAACGAACAATTATCACAACATCGCGCACTATCGGTTGCAAATTACCTGGCTAAAGCAGGAATCAGCCCCAAACGGCTTAAAACAAAAGGATATGGAAAAAATAAACCGGTAATTATCAATAGTAAAACGGCCAATAAGTTTAATTTTTTAAAAGAGGGCGATACGTTGACTAATACGTTTGTAAAACAATTAACATACAAAGAACAAGAATTAGTGAATCAAATAAACCGCCGTACGGAAATTACAGTAATCAAAAATGGTAGCGGTCCTTTATAAGCTATTCCGAACGGCTTATCGTTAATATTTCAGAGAATGAAATGGGCCATTCTATTGCATTCATCAATACTTCAAAAGCTACCCGGTGATTCAATGTTACGGCTTCGCACTCTGAATAGATATCACAAACGGTAAGTGCCAGTAGCATTTTCTTATTGTAATGCATACTTTTTAAAACAACTAATGCGGATAACACGGAACAGGAACATGCTTCCTTAAAATCTTCATCTGTTAAACCTGTTTTATCCTGTAAAGCGGGATAGTGCCGACTGTCGGTTAAAGAAATAACCTCTTTTACATCGCGCATAACATCCAGCAATATACAGCAAATGGCGATACGTTCGTTTTTTACCAAATTCATAATCAAACCCTTACCTCTCTATTCCCCTTAGATCGGTGCTTATTTATTAGAAAGCGTGGGAACTGTAATCTATTATTAGGAACTGAGGTATCGCCAAACACCCATCGAACAAATAACAAACAACAGCCCACGCTCTATTATATACCTGTATATATACCTGGTATATATAACAAGCGTGAGCGTTTAGTTGTCTATTATCTCTGTTCGACATGAAACTTGGCGATTTTCAGTTCCAAAGATAATATCTTAAACGCTTAACGTTATCAATATAACACACAGCCTGAACTTCAAATCCCGGCTGTAAATATGTATGATGCAAATATATGGAAAATCAATGAAACATATTGTTTGCAAAGAAACATTAACAAATCCGAATTCATAAATTTATCGGTCGGATCGGGAACTTTCATTTAGTTTCAAAAAAAAAATCACGTTTGAAACTAAAAGTTTCATCGAGTGGAACTTTTTGTTTCAACAGCTGAAACTTTTTGTTTCAACAGCTGAAACTTTTTGTTTCAACGGCTGAAACTTTTTATTTCATGCTGACGAAACTGTTCTTTTGCCGGCTGGAACTTGTAAATACACCCGGTACAGCTCCGAAAAAGAGCAGGATTATCTTTACTTAATATAAATACAAACGACGCAGAACATTGCAAATGTTGCATATCCTGCGTCGTCTATATAAAAAATAAGCTTTTAAAATTCCTCTATAAAGGGTGTATTATTCAACAGTAAATTTATACATACATTCACTGAAATACTTCTCACCCGGACGGAGAACTACGCTTGGGAATGTAGGCTGGTTAGGAGAATCCGGATAATGTTGTGTTTCCAGACAGAGAGCACCACGATGCGGATACTTCACACCATGTTTACCCACATCATTGCCATCCATAAAGTTTCCTGCATAGAACTGTACACCCGGTTCGTTGGTATATACTTCCAACGCAATACCACTTACCGGCGAATAAGCTTTTGCAGCCAGCGTTTTAATATCGTTGTTTGTATTCAATACCCAATTATGGTCGTAACCGCGTCCCTTAACCAACTGATCGAAATCATCATTAATATGAGCTCCTACAAGTACCGGTTGGCGCAAGTCCATCGGAGTGCCATCTACGGAAGCAAGTTCAGAAGTCGGAATTAATGTGCTGTCTACCGGAGTATAACGATCTGCATTAATCATAATCTGATGATCCAAAATCTGGGAACCCGGTACGCCGGATAGATTAAAATAGCTATGGTTTGTCAGGTTTACAATTGTCGGTTTGTCTGTTGTAGCCTCATATTTAATATCTACAGCATTATCGTTCGTCAATGTATAAGTAACCTTCATATTCAAATTTCCTGGAAAACCGGCTTCACCGTCTTTGGATAGATAGGTCAGTTCCAAAGTCTGGTCGTTCAATTGTTTAGCATCCCATACGCGAGTATGATAGCCCAACGGGCCTCCATGCAGGCAATGTCCGTTATTATTCTGAGGAAGCTGGTATTCGGTTCCATCCAAAGTAAAACGGCCGTTTGCGATACGGTTGCCATAACGTCCGATTAAACCGCCGTAATTATTATCGGGAAAATCCACATATTGTTTAATGTTATCATACCCTAACACCACATCGGTCATTTTTCCATTCTTATCGGGTACCATCACAGATACCAGACGTCCACCCCAGTTTGTAATGCAGGCTTCTGCACCTTTCTGGTTCTTCAACACATACAAGGCGGTAGGTTTACCTTCCACTTCCGATACAAAGTTCGCCGAAGTCAGACCGGAAAGTGTAGTTGTCTCTTTTTTTTCACTGCATGACAACAATAAACACATTGCCATGACAGCCATACATAGTCTCTTCATTTCGATATTAAAATTAAATATTATTTTGCAGGCAAATATACATTTTTACCTGCAAAATATAATAACAATCTTTTGATAATGTTTAAAAATGTCAGATAAAAGGTAGCTGCAAAGTTTACGGCTATTGCTTTATACAAATCACTTTCGTACTTTTGCATGTTACTATCAAAGTTCAAAAATGAAACAATACTTAGAACTGCTTGAGCGTGTGCTCCATGAAGGAGTGAAAAAAGAAGACCGTACAGGAACCGGCACATTGAGTGTATTCGGGCATCAGATGCGTTTCAATATGGAAGACGGTTTTCCGTTGCTTACCACTAAAAAGTTACATTTAAAATCCATTATATACGAATTATTGTGGTTTTTACAGGGGAATACTAATGCCAAATACCTACAGGAACACGGAGTCCGTATCTGGAATGAGTGGGCGGATGCTGATGGTAATTTAGGACATATCTACGGCTATCAATGGCGTTCATGGCCTGACTACAAAGGTGGCTCAATCGACCAGATCAGTGAAGCGGTAGATACAATCAAACATAATCCGGATTCGCGCCGTATCATTGTCAGTGCCTGGAATGTGGGCGATTTGGATAATATGAATCTGCCTCCATGTCACGCTTTCTTCCAATTTTATGTAGCCAACGGCCGGTTGAGCCTGCAAATGTACCAACGTAGCGCCGATATATTTCTTGGAGTGCCTTTCAACATTGCTTCCTATGCTTTGTTATTACAAATGATGGCACAGGTAACAGGTCTCAAAGCCGGGGATTTTGTCCATACGCTGGGAGACGCCCATATTTACACGAACCATTTGGAACAAGTTAAATTGCAACTTTCCCGTGAACCGCGTTCTCTTCCGGTAATGGAAATCAATCCGGATGTAAAAAGCATCTTCGATTTTAAATATGAGGATTTCAACCTGACGGGTTATGACCCGCATCCTCACATCAAAGGAGAAGTTGCCGTATAAACAAACAATAACAATCGAACTTATAAAGTTCTATTAAATCGATAAGTTATGAATAATATTTCAATTGTAGCAGCTATTTCTGACAACAATGCAATCGGTAAAAACGTGCAGTTGTTGTGGCGTATGCCGGCAGATATGAAACGTTTTAAGGAACTGACAACAGGTCATGCCGTTATCATGGGTCGTAAAACTTTCGAATCATTGCCTAAGGGTGCTTTACCCAACCGGAAGAATATTGTGCTGACAACCTTACCGGAAGCAGGTTTCGTTAATTGCTTTGCATGCGAATCCATGCACGATGCATTAGATATCTGCGAAAAAGAAGAAAAAATATTTATCATCGGCGGTGCCCTCGTTTACAGACAGGGATTAAGTCTTGCCGATACGATGTATCTTACTCGCGTACATCATGAATTTAAAGATGCGGATTCTTTCTTCCCGGTAGTAAACTGGGATTTATGGAAAGAGGTGGAACGCCAGGAATTTCCGGCAGACGCTGATAATCCGTACCCGTACACATTCCTTACTTATGTACGGAAAAAGTAAGATTTACCTCTAATTAACAATAAATTTACAACTTTTTGCTCTTTCTTTGTATCTAACAGTAAAGAAGGTTTTACAAAATTGATTTACCGATTTGCAAAACCTTCATTCAATAGGATTGTTTTACAAGTAAACCCAAACAGATATGAAGATAAGAGCATTTGTTGTTTTAATACTTGTAGTATGCGGGATACTCGTCACCGCATTCTATGTAAACGCAAACCGGACATCCGCCGGAGAAAAAGCGATAATAGAAGCCATTCAGACTAAAAACACACCGTTGTTAATCCAGTCGCTCATCAAACAAATGAATGAGCAGATGGAGAAAGATACCGAGTCTCTCCCAGAATTGATAAAAGAAGTTGAAAAGTACACCCAAGCATGTACTGATTCTACGGGTGTGGCAGTCCTGCACTCGATGATTGCCCAGATGTATGATTCCTACTATACAAACAATCGCTGGAAAATCAACCAACGAACAAACCTGGAAGGATATGTTCCGGAAGATATACGCGAATGGACTACCAATCTGTTCCAGGATAAAATCAAAAGCGAATTAACAGCCTCTTTACAGCCTGCCGGTCTATTGCAGGAAACGCCGGTGAGCCAGTTTGATGCTATCTTGACAAAAGGGAAAGACTCTCCGGAACTTCGCCCTACCTTATATGATTTCCTGGCTTTCCGTGCAATAAGCATACAACCGTCAGCCGAATGGTATAACGCCCTTCTGGCTTTCCGCCGTACCCAGACAAATACAAAAGCGCTTGTAATGGATGAATTGGATTGGTTCAATTTTTACTATTCGGACAAGCCCGCCCAGTCTTCCGAATATTTGTCGAAATTAGACAGTTTATTTAAGCAATACGAAAAAGAACCGTTTGCTGCTGAAATATGCATTGCACGTTTACAAGTTTTGCAAAGCCAGTCTTATAGAGGTACTCCCGAACAAAACGACTCCATCAAAGGGCTTATCTATTCGACCTGTAAAGAATGTATTGCCCGCTATCCGAAATACGAGCGGATAAGCAGTGTCAAGAACACGTTGACTTCATTAGAAAATACCCAACTGAGAACACAGGCCGGACACAATATTTATCCGGGCAAAAATCTCTCCATCCAGATACAATACCAAAATACCCCTAAACTGATTGTACGCATATATCAAAGCCTCCGTCAGCCGGAACTGGCATGGAAGAATTATCCTAAAAACCAAAAACAACGGGGTAAACTACTGAAAGAGACAGTCTACGATCTGCCTTTAAAAAACAGTTACACACAGTATGATACAACATTGACAATCCCGATGGAACAATTAGGATTGTATGAATACACGGTATCGACACCTGATAACAACCTTGAAACCAGTGCACGTTTCAGCGTCAGCCGTCTGGGTATCCTTACACGGGGACAAAACAATGGGACAACCGATGTATTGGTTACAGACGTTGAAAGCGGTAAACCGATAGAAGGAGCAAATGTTACTTATTATAAGACAAATACCCAAGGTAATCCGGTAGCCATCGGACATGTTAAAACCGACCGGTATGGTCTTGCCATACTTCCTGCAAAGCAACGGTTTGAAGCCGTGCGTCCAACTTTACGCGAAGATACCATGGCGGTTCTCACCTCTGTTTATCCTGCCGGGACCTATCGTCCTCAGGAAAAAGAACAGATTGAATTATCCTTGTTCACCGACCGTGGATTATATCGTCCCGGACAAACCGTATTCTTCAAGGGCATCGCTTATGTAAAAGATACAGACAATCCGCATGTAGTGGCTAACCGGACATTCTCTGTAAGCCTGCGCGATGCAAATTATCAGGAAGTGGCCAATAAGAAGCTCACAACCGACCAGTTCGGTTCGTTCAACGGAGAATTTATAATTCCTCAATCTGTTTTGAGTGGTTCTTTCTCTATCACATCCGACAGGGGACAGACCAATATACGGGTAGAAGAGTACAAACGCCCGACCTTCCAGGTTGCTATCAGCCCATTAGAAGATGAGGTATTCTTCGGAAAACCGGTAAAAATAGAAGGTTCTGCCAAGACATTCTCAGGAGTGGCATTGCAAACCGGTGAAATCAAATGGCAAATATCCAAACGTCCGTTCTGGTTACGTTTGTACATGCCTTATTTTTCTGATTTCGGACAAGTGGCAAGCGGCACAACAACAGTTGATGAAAAAGGCAATTTCTCTTTCTCTTTTGTTCCCGAACGGATGAAAAATGATTTCGGACGTCCTGTATTCCAAACCTATGAAGTTACGGCAACATTAACCGACAGTAAAGGGGAAACCCAGGAAGCACAATACACATTCTCCGTTGGAGATTCCGGAATCTTATTGACCATCCGCTCCGAACAACAAATGGAACGCGATTCGGCAACAGCCAATGTTTCGGCTTTCACCATAAACGGAAAAGAAATACCGGCTAACGGTACCTACAAAATATATGCATTAGATGAAAAAGTACAGGAAAAATCAGCCTACGGCATTGAACGGTTCAAGATAAATAAGGAAGTGGCTTCCGGCAACTTCTCAACCGGACAGGCTATCCCTAATTCCGTATTCCGCACACTGGTATCCGGACGCTACCGTTTGGAAGTGAAAGCGGCAGACCGGAACGGAAAAGAAATAACAACCGATACCGATTTCATCCTGTATGACAAAAAAGACAAACGTCCTCCTGTATTCATGCATACCTGGCTAATCAAAGAAAAGACAACTTGCCTGCCGGGTGAAGATGCAGAATTTATATTCGGTACATCCGATAAACAAGCCTATATTTTATACGAAATATATGATGCCAACAGGAAATGTATCGAGCGGAAACGATTTGAAATGAGCGATGAAAACCGGACATTCCGTATTCCGTTCAAAGAAAGCGATGGCAATGGATTCACGGTATTACTCACTTTTGTCAAAGCAGGTGAAACGTATATGGAACAGATACCGGTTACCCGCCAGCTTCCCGACCGGAAACTGACGATCCGTCCGGAAACTTTCCGCGACCATTTACTGCCGGGTAGCAAGGAAAACTGGAAGTTCCGTATCACCAATGCGGATTCTATGGCCGTCTCGGCACAAGTCCTGGCAAGTATGTATGATGCATCCCTCGACCAGATTATGCCATTCGGCTGGTCATTCGTGCCGCAACGTTATATCAACATATGGGCGCCGGGCTTCAATCCGGGAAGTGCGTTCACTACGTATACCCACTATGACAATGTTGATATAAAATACTTAAAAGTCATCCAATTCCAGTATGACCAATTGAACTGGCTGGATGTGCTCAATTCCTCCAGATTTTATTCAAATAGGCCTTATGGAATGATGACGAAGTCTGCCAGAGGAGTTTCCGCTTATGCAGATGCTGCTCCTATGGTAGAAAATGCCGTTGCTGTTGAGGGTACAGTCCTCCAGGAAAATGCCGTTGCCGATATTATTGCCGAAGAAGAAATAGAAATCGCTCCGGCTAACCGTCAGGCACAACTACGCGAAAACTTCGCAGAAACAGCATTCTTCTATCCGGCATTAGTGACTGATGCGGAAGGAAATGTTTCTTTCGATTTCACCATGCCCGAAAGTAATACGACATGGAAATTACAACTGTTGGCACAAACGGAAGATCTGAAATACGGATATCTCTCCGAAAAAGTCATTACCAGCAAACCGCTGATGGTAGTGCCTAACCTGCCACGTTTCATGCGCCAGGGAGATGAAGTATCTATCAGTACACAAGTAATCAACCAGTCCGACAAATCCATCACAGGCAGAGTCACTTTGGAATTGCTCAACCCCGCAACGGAACAACCGGTTGTATGCCTAAGCAAATCTCAAAAACCGTTTGATTTAGCTGCCGGAAATACAGCGACCGTATCATGGACACTTCCCGTACCGACAACAACAGACCTTGTTATCTGTCGCATTATTGCCGATTCTGAAAATGGTAGTGATGGGGAACAACATTTGATACCTGTCCTTTCCGATAAAATCTTAATTACGGAAAGCACTCCGTTCTTCCTGATGGGACAAGGCGAGCAGGCCATACAGTTGCCATCCGCCAAATCCCAATCCGGCAGAACCCCGTTCCGCATGACACTGGAACTGACAGCCAATCCGGTTTGGTATGCCGTACAGGCATTACCGACTATTACCCAACCGGATAATGAAAATATTATCTCCTGGTTTGCTGCTTATTACAGTAATACATTGGCCAGCTATATAGCAAACAGCCATCCACGGATACAAAAAGTCATCAATCAATGGAAAGCGCAGGGAGGTACAGCCTCTACCCTGCTATCCAACCTTGAAAAGAACGAAGAATTGAAGAATATCCTGTTGCAGGAAACGCCCTGGGTACTGGAAGCTGATAATGAAACAGAACAGAAACAACGCTTGTCTCTTTTGTTCGACCTGAACCGTGCATCCCAACAAAGAGCTGCCGCTTTGGAACAACTGCTCAAACAACAAACTCCGGACGGAGGCTGGAGTTGGTTTAAAGGCATGTATCCAAGCCGCGAAATTACCTTGTATATTCTGAACGGCATGGCTCAACTTACCCGGTTGAATGCCATTGAATACAACCAACAGGAAAAAGAAATGCAGATAAAGGCTCTGAACTTCCTGGACAAGCAAATCCAACAGGATTATGAACAGTTGACTACAAACACGAAAGACTGGCAGAAGACTCTCATATCTCCCTTACAACTGAACTATCTGTTTGTCCGCAGCTCTTACCGTGACATTCCAGAATTGGGAGAGGCTCGCGAAGCAATCCGCTTCTACACAGCAAGAGCGGAAAAAGAATGGAATAAGCAATCCTTATACGGTAAAGGTGAAACGGCTCTATTGATGCTTCGTAACGGCAAGAAGGATGTGGCAAATTCCATTCTCGCCTGGTTGCGTAAAACAGCGACCACTTCTACTGAAAAAGGCATGTATTGGGCAAACAACCGGAGAGATAATAATTTCTTTATTTCCCCACTCGATACGCATTGCCTGCTGATGTCCGTATTCAACGAGCTTTCACCGAACACTCAGGAAACAGACCGGATGAAACAATGGCTGCTCAACCAGAAACGTACCCAGAACTGGGAATCCGTTCCGGCAACAGTCAATGCCATCTACGCCCTGCTCCTGACCGGAAGCGATTGGTTGAATACCAACAATGCCTGCACGGTAAAATGGGGGAATAATACGTATAGTACAAATGAAGGAGAAGCTGCCACCGGATATTTAAAGGTTGTATTGCCTGAAAAGAATAAAAACACCGCAGGGAACACCATCTCCGTTCATAAAGAAGGCAGTGCACCTGCATGGGGAGCTGTCTACGACCAGTATTTCGAAAAAATCAACCAGGTACAAAAACAGAAAGGCGTACTGAATGTGGAAAAGAAATTGTTCGTTGAAACAAACAACGGTTCCGAGCGCCAGTTGCGTCCGGTTTCCCCGGAACAACCGCTTCGCATTGGCGACAAAGTGGTGGTACGCCTGACAATCCGTACAGACAGGGAAATGGATTATGTATTCCTGAAAGATTTACGTGCAGGATGTTTCGAACCGGCTACACAAATTTCCGGTTCCACCTGGCGGGATGGTGCCTGGTATTACCAGTCGCCGACAGATGTTTCGGAAAACTTCTTCTTCAACAGTCTGCCGGAAGGTACTTATGTACTGGAATATTCCGTATACGTATCGCGTGAAGGACGGTACTCCGGCGGTATCAGTACAATCCAGTGCCTTTATGCCCCTGAGTTTGTTTCACATACGGAGGGAGGCGAAATTACGGTAAACTGAAAATAACAAAACATAAACTCTTTTTTCAGTATTAATAGCTATCTTTGCAAGTGATGAACTGAAAACTAACAAAGCCTGTTCTATATAAAGAATGGGCTTTTTATAATACCCATCAAGTAAACAGCTAACATAAATAGAAAAAGATGAAACAGATTATTTTTATTTTTATGGCTATCTTATTAGCAACAGGAATGGCTACGGCACAACAGAAGGCAATCATTTCGGTAGATAACACTTCCCACGATTTCGGAGTTATCAAAGAAGCGGACGGGAAAGTATCACATACATTTAAAATAACCAATACAGGCGATGCGCCATTGGTTCTTACACGTGTTATTGCCTCTTGTGGATGTACAACTCCGGAATGGACCAAAGAACCGATTGCTCCGGGAAAGACCGGTGAAGTGAAAATCACTTATGACCCCAAAGACAGGCCGGGTCCGTTTACCAAATCCATATCTGTCTACAGCAACGGAAAAACCGGCAGCTACATTCTGACTATCCGGGGAGATGTTCAATAACTTATTTGGAAAGTATAAGCAGTATATGCCTGATTTTAAGAAACTACTTATAATTCTGACCGGTATATTGTTTTCTATAAGCAATATACCGGCGCAGGATAATGCAACAATAAGTGCTGACGAATTAGTCTACAACTTTGGTACAATCGCCGAGGCTGACGGACCTGCCAGCCATACATTTATAATTAAAAATACAGGTAACAGTCCTTTGGTCCTTACCCGGATTACCGCATCCTGTGGCTGTACCCAGCCGGAATGGACAAAAGAACCGATAGCCCCGGGGAAAACAGGGGATGTAAAGGTTACTTATAACCCCAAAGGCCGCCCGGGACCGTTCTACAAAACAATCTCTATTTACAGTAACGGCAAAAGAGGCAGCTATACGCTTGCCATAAAAGGAAATGTGACACCGAAACCTACCCAACCCGTATTCGTTTATCCGTACAGTATAGGAGATTTAAAACTGGAGAAAAAGAGAATCGTATACAATAGTATCCGTTCGGATGAAGTGCTGGGTGAAAAAATTAATATCACGAACGATGGTAAAACCTCTTTTGCCATCCATATAGGTAAAGCACCTCACTATCTCACCGTACAAACGCAACCGTCGACACTTGCTCCGGGAGAAAAAGGTGAAATTACGCTCCTTTTCAATGCCAAAGAGGTAAAGAAAAAAGGACGCATCATTTCAGAGATTCCAGTAACGATAGAAAGTATCGGAGAAAAAAAACATAAAACAGACCATCTGTTTGTTGCAGCTAACATCATCGATAACTTCAGTAAATTATCCGCAGCAGACAAAGCAGGAGCTCCCGTTGCACAGTTATCGGGGACATTGCTCGATTTCGGGAAATTACCATCCAAAGGAGGCGGTCTTCCTCTGATAGGTGGAAAAGTTACCGGAACAATCGATATTACAAATACCGGAAAGTCTCCACTTATTATCTACAGTGCTACCTGTGATGACGAACGGTTGGACATCTCTGGAGGAAAAAAAGAAATAAAACCCGGTGCCACAGCCACCTTTAAAGTGAGCCTGCGCCCGAAAGAAATAAAAACAAATCTGGAAACCCTTGTCCATTTCGTAAGCAACGATCCGAACGGTCCGGTACGTATGGTTAAGGTAACCGCTGAAAAATAAATACACATCCATATGGAACATCCGGAAAACGACGATCTATACAAAGGTTTAAAGGTCAACAAGGGTGTGACGGACATGCCAACCGTAAACCCGTACCTGAAGAAACGTCTTCAACGTAAAGAATACACCCCTTCCGAATTTGTAGAAGGGATATTGAAAGGGAACATTACCATCCTCAGCCAGGCTGTAACCTTGGTGGAAAGTTCCAAATACGAACACCAGCAGGTAGCGCAGGAAATCATTGAAAAATGCCTGCCTCATGCCGGAAAATCCGTACGTATCGGTATTACCGGCGTACCGGGAGCAGGGAAAAGTACCTCTATCGATGCTTTCGGTATGCACCTTATCAATGAAGGACGCAAGTTAGCTGTCTTGGCTATCGACCCAAGTAGCGAACGCTCCAAAGGGAGTATATTAGGAGATAAAACCCGTATGGAAGCCCTTTCACGCGAGAAAAATGCATTTATCCGTCCTTCGCCATCAGCAGGTTCCCTGGGAGGGGTAGCACGTAAAACCCGTGAAACCATCGTGCTTTGTGAAGCTGCCGGATTCGATACAGTATTCGTTGAGACTGTAGGGGTCGGTCAAAGTGAAACAGCCGTTCATTCGATGGTCGATTTCTTCCTGCTCATCCAACTTGCCGGAACAGGGGACGAATTGCAAGGTATCAAACGCGGTATTATGGAAATGGCAGACGGCATTATCATCAATAAAGCGGATGGAGACAATATCGACAAGGCAAATCTGGCTGCCGCCCAGTTTAGAAATGCCCTTCACCTTTTCCCACCCGCAGACTCCGGCTGGTTCCCCAAAGTATTAACGTATTCCGGATATTATAATCTGGGTATTAAGGAAATCTGGGATATGGTAGGCGAATATATGGAGTTCACCAAAAAGAACGGTTACTTCAATCATAAACGTAACGAACAAGCGAAATACTGGATGTACGAAAGCATCAACGATACATTACGTGAGACATTCTACCATAATCCGGCTGTTGAAAGCATGTTAGGCACAACCGAAAAGCAAGTGCTTAATAATGAAATAAGCTCCTTCGTTGCCGCCAAGCGGATGATGGACTTGTTCCTCAACAACCTCGCGAAATAATTGACAGTTGACAAGTGACAGTTGACAGTTTTTTTCGGCTTTCAGCCGATTATATATCGGGCGCGAAGCTAATTGTCAACTGTCAATTGTCAATTGTCAACTATAACATTCGTTCTATATTGCAAAGGCGAAACGCCTTTATGCTTCTTGAAAAACTTTCCAAAGGCGGACTGGTCTGAAAAATTCAGCATATCGGATATTTGCTGGATAGTAAAATCCGGATTTCTCAAATAGATTTCAGCTTCACGCATTAAGGCTTCGGCAATCCATTTATTAACTGTTTTTCCGCTAAAGCTCTTCAAGATGCGGGATAAGTATTCAGGAGTAATACATAGCTCACGGGCATAGAAAGTAACGGAATGCTCTTCCTTACAATGATTATTCAACAATTGGATAAACAAAAACAATAATAAATCCTTGTTCGACGGGTTCAGATTCACCTGCTCCCGGTTCGCCTGATAAATAATATTATTCATTTCCAGACAGAAGCCCCGCAATTCATTTAAAACAAGGTCCCGTTGCCAGGCATGTTTCGTACGGTCTATATTCTGTTCGATACGGTGAAAGCAATTCTCCAGTAATTCCCCATCCTCCTCGCTCAATTTCAATACCGGACGGCTAAGCCGGGACGCAATATAGGCAGCCGGCATACGGCGGCTGTTCAACATTATTTCTCCAAATAAATTCCGTTCGATAATCAGATGGTAACCCAGAAAATCCGATGAGAAATGCATGCCTCTGATTACATGCAAATCCATAATATCGAGTAAAAAGTTATCCGATAAATGATAGGTCGTATTATCTATCGTGACGTCCACTTCCCCTTTGCGGACCAGGAATATAGAAAATGCATCCAGGCGAATAGCCGTATCTTCGCTTATTTTAGGCTTCTTAGGCCCATTTCCCTTAAGCTCCAACAGAAATAATTTGTCCTGATAAGATTTTCCATCCAGATTAAGACGAAGGAAATCTTCTATACTCACATGCAACACCTGCTCTTCCATCAATCTTTTTCAAATTTGAACCAAAGATAAACCTTTTTACCATACTTAAAACAAGAGTTCAAATTTGGAACAATTATATCCGATTAAGAACCACTTCCGAACAGGAATAAACACTGACATTTGCAGCGGTTATTAGTTAAGGCAGCAAAGAGTAAAAGTAACAAACGATTCTCATTCTAACACCCACTAATTGAGGTTTAGGTTTTGGAACAGTCCAACTGCCGGATTTATTGAATAAAACAGCAAAAAGATGAAGAAAGATTTAATTGCCAGATGCTTAGGCAGCATCGGGGTAGGGATTTTATGCATTATCGCCAGTTCCTGTAAAGAACAACCTGCCATGACGGCAAACAATGAGTACAAAGTACTACAAGTATCAACCGCTAACAAGTCATTGAGCAGCGCCTATTCCGCAACCATACGCGGACGGCAGGATATCGACATTTACCCGCAGGTATCCGGCTTTATCACCCGGTTGTGCGTAGAAGAAGGACAGGAAGTAAAAAAAGGACAACTGCTGTTCATTATCGACCAGGTTCCTTATCAGGCCGCTTTACAAACGGCTACCGCCAATGTTGAAGCAGCCCAGGCTGCCTTGAATACGGCAAAACTTACATTCGACAGCAAAAAAGAACTGCATGCCCAGAATGTTGTTTCCGCTTTCGACTTACAGACAGCCGAAAACTCCTGGTTGAGTGCCAAAGCCCAACTGGCACAAATGAAAGCACAGGAACTGAATGCCCGCAACAACCTCTCTTACACGGAAGTCAAAAGCCCATCCAACGGAGTAGTCGGGACCCTTCCTTATCGTGTAGGTGCATTAGTCAGTGCCAATTTGCCCCAACCGCTTACAACCGTTTCCGACAATTCGGATATGTACGTTTATTTCTCTATGACGGAAAACCAACTATTGGCACTTACCCGCCGGTACGGTTCAAAAGCGAAAGCGCTCGCCGAAATGCCTGCAATCGAACTACAGTTAAACGACAAATCCAGTTATCCGGAAAAAGGAAAAATAGAAACCATCAGCGGAGTTATCGACCGGAATACCGGAACCGTAAGCCTGCGTGCCGTTTTCCCGAATAAAGAGGGTTTATTGTATAGCGGAAGTTCCGGAAATGTAATTATCCCGACAGAGCGCGAGAACAGTATCGTCATCCCGCAAGCCGCCACCTACGAAATCCAGGACAAAGTATATGCTTTTAAAGTCGTAGACGGAAAAGCAACTTCCACACAAATTAAAGTCACCCGTGTAAACGGCGGCAAAGAGTTTATTGTGGAAGAAGGACTGGCTCCGGGAGATGTCATTGTAGCAGAAGGAGTAGGCTTGTTGCGTGAAGGCACCCCTATACAGGCTAAACAGACAACCGCATCCAACAACTAACAGACAAAAGGAAAAGAAATCATGAAACTAAGAACTTTTATAGAGCGTCCCATCCTTTCCGCAGTTATCTCCATCACGATAGTTGTGGCAGGACTTATAGGGTTGTTCACCCTGCCGGTCGAACAATATCCGGACATCGCCCCTCCTACTATCCAGGTAAGTACGACTTACTTCGGAGCCAGTGCGGAGACCTTGCAGAAAAGTGTTATCGCCCCGTTGGAAGAAGCAATCAACGGTGTGGAAAACATGACCTATATGACCTCTACGGCAACCAATGCCGGAACAGTCGATATCACGGTTTACTTCAAACAGGGAACCGACCCGGATATGGCTGCCGTAAACGTACAGAACCGTGTATCCAAAGCAACCGGACAGTTACCGGCAGAAGTAACGCAGGTGGGTGTGACTACCTCCAAACGGCAAACCAGTATCCTGCAAATGTTCTCCCTCCACAGTCCGAACAATACGTACGACGACAATTTCCTTGCCAACTATATCAACATCAACCTGAAACCTGCGATTCTCCGTATCTCCGGCGTAGGCGACATGATGGTTATGGGAGGCAGCTACAGTATGCGTATCTGGATGAAGCCGGATATTATGGCACAGTATAAACTGATACCGTCGGATGTGACATCAGCCCTTGCCGAACAAAACATCGAAGCGGCAACCGGCTCTTTCGGCGAAAACTCGGATGAAACCTACCAGTATACAATGAAATATACCGGGCGTTTGATGACACCCGAAGAGTTCGGGGAAATCGTTATCCGCTCCACCGAAGACGGAGAAGTACTGAAACTGAAAGAAATTGCAGATGTAGAATTGGGAAAAGACAGCTACGCCTACAAAGGCGGTATGGACGGCCATAACTCCATCTCCTGTATGATATTCCAGACAGCAGGTTCCAACGCAACAGAGGTAAACCAAAACATCGACAAACTGCTGGAAGAAGCGAAAAAAGAGTTACCCAAAGACGTGGAAATCGACCAGATGATGAGTTCCAACGACTTCCTGTTTGCTTCCATCCACGAGGTTGTTAAAACACTGCTTGAAGCCATCCTGCTGGTAATCCTGGTGGTTTATTTCTTCTTGCAGGACTTCCGCTCTACGATTATCCCTTCGGTAAGTATTGTTGTTTCGCTAATCGGTACATTCGCATTCATGACTATCGCCGGATTCAGTATCAACCTGATTACCTTATTTGCCTTAGTCCTTGTAATCGGTACGGTGGTGGACGATGCGATTGTCGTGGTCGAGGCGGTGCAGGCCCGATTCGACGTCGGGTACAGGTCGTCTTATATGGCAAGTATCGATGCGATGAAAGGGCTCTCCTCTGCAATTATCTCTACCTCTTTGGTATTTATGGCGGTGTTTATCCCTGTCTCTTTCATGAGTGGGACATCCGGTACTTTCTATACCCAGTTTGGTCTGACGATGGCGGTTGCCGTAGGTATTTCCACCATCAACGCATTAACACTGAGTCCGGCATTATGTGCACTGATATTAAAACCTTATATTAACGAAGACGGTACACAAAAGAATAATTTTGCCGCCCGTTTCCGTAAGGCTTTCAATGCGGCTTTCAACTCTATGATTGAAAAATACAAAACAGGCGTTCTTTTCTTCATCAAACGCAAATGGCTGGTTTGGTCGCTTCTGGCATGTTCCATCGCCGCTCTTGCCGTATTGATGAATACCACCAAGACTGGTTTGGTTCCGGATGAAGACCAGGGCGTATTATTCGTAAATGTCAGTACCGCAGCCGGAAGTTCCTTAAAGACAACCGATGATATTATGGTACAGATAGAACAACGCCTGGAAGGTATCCCACAGGTGAAACACATCCAGAAAGTCAGCGGTTACGGCTTGTTGGCAGGACAGGGTAACTCTTTCGGCATGCTGATTATCAAATTGAAACCGTGGGACGAACGTACCAACGAGGAAGACCATGTACAAGCTGTCATCGGACAAGTATACGGCAGGACGGCCGACATCAAAGATGCAAGCATCTTCGCTATCTCTCCGGGTATGATTCCGGGATACGGTATGGGTAATGCTTTGGAACTGCATATGCAGGACAAATCGGATAGCGATATAGGCACATTCTTCAACACCACCCAACAATACCTGGGTGCATTGAACCAGCGTCCTGAAATCTCGATGGCTTATTCAACCTTCGATATCCGTTATCCGCAATGGACTGTCAAAGTGGATGCCGCCCAATGCAAACGTGCCGGAATCACTCCGAATGCAGTGCTTAGCACACTGTCCGGATATTACGGAGGACAATATGTTTCCGACTTCAACCGCTTTTCCAAAGTGTATAAAGTAATGATACAGGCAGACCCTCAATACCGTTTGGACGAAACCTCACTGAACAATACGTTTGTACGGATGGCGAATGGCGAAATGGCGCCTCTCAGCCAGTTTGTTTCTCTTACACGCAGCTATGGTGCAGAAAGCCTGAGCCGTTTCAATATGTACAACTCCATTGCCGTAAATGCCATGCCGGCTCCCGGATACAGTACAGGTGATGCAATCAAAGCCGTTAAGGAAACAGCCGAGCAGGCACTTCCCAAAGGATATGGTTACGACTTCGGCGGTATCACCCGCGAAGAAAACCAACAAAGCAATACAACACTGATCATCTTTGCCATCTGTATCCTGATGATTTACTTAATCCTGAGTGCGCTTTACGAAAGTTTCTTAATCCCGTTTGCCGTAATCCTTTCTGTTCCGTTCGGATTGATGGGTAGTTTCGTGTTCGCCAAGTTAATGGGGCTGGAAAACAATATCTATCTGCAAACCGGGTTGATTATGCTTATCGGGTTGCTGGCAAAGACTGCTATCCTGCTGACTGAATATGCCTCCGAACGCCGTGCCGCAGGAATGAGCCTGACCTCCGCAGCCTTATCCGCAGCCAAAGCCCGTCTGCGTCCTATCCTGATGACGGCGCTGACCATGGTATTCGGCTTGCTTCCATTGATGGTGGCAACCGGTGTAGGTGCCAACGGTAACAGTTCATTAGGAACCGGAGCCGTAGGCGGTATGTTAATCGGTACGCTTGCCTTATTATTTATCGTACCGACTTTATTCATCGTATTCCAATATTTACAGGAAAAAGTTCGTCCGATACAATTCGAACCTACACACGACTGGCAGATACAAGAGGAAGTAGTAACTGAAACCGTCGAGAGACAACAATATCTCGACAGCAAAAAGAAAGAGGAATAAACATGAACTATAAAAATACATTTTTACTGACCGTCGCAGCCCTCTCACTGAGTGGCTGCGGCATCTACACCTCCTATAAGCCGGCAACGGATGTCCCGGAAAACTTATACAGGGAGGAAGTAGCGGAAACCGATACTTCCGGCATCGGAGCACTTGCCTGGCAGGAACTCTTTACCGACCCGCAATTGCAAGCGCTGATAGAGGAAGGATTGGAAAATAACACAGACTTACGCACCGCCCATCTACGGGTACAGGAAGCCGAGGCGGCTTTAATGACCTCTCGCTTGGCTTATCTCCCGGCATTATCCCTCACTCCGCAGGGGACAATCAGAAGTTTTGATGGAAGCAAAGCATCCAAAAGTTACCAGTTACCGGTTTCCGCCAGTTGGGAAATCGATATATTCGGCAAACTGACCAATGCGAAACGCAGTGCGAAAGCCGCTCTCGAAGAAACAAAATCCTATAGGCAGGCCGTCCGGACACAACTAATTTCCACAATAGCCAATACCTACTATACACTTTTATTACTCGATAAACAACTTGCCATCAGTGAACGGACGGCTGCTCTTTGGAAAGAAAACGTACGAGCCATGTATGCAATGAAAAAAGCAGGCTTAAGCAATGAAGCTGCCGTATCTCAGGCTGAGGCCAATTGCCTTTCCGTAGAAGCCTCCCTCCTGACGCTTCGCCAACAAATCAACGAAGCGGAGAACAGCCTTTCCACGGTACTCGGCAAAACACCTCAGGCTATCGAACGGGGTACGCTCGATAATCAGGCTTTTCCTCAGACATTGACAACAGGAATACCTTTGGATTTATTGAAGAACCGTCCGGATGTACAACAGGCGGAATACGCGCTTGCGCAAGCCTTTTACGGGGTAAACAAGGCACGCAGTTCTTTCTATCCCAACATCACCCTGAGCGGTTCTGTAGGATGGACGAATAGCGGTGGCGGCATCATTTCGAACCCGGGGGCCTTATTGCTACAGGCTATCGGCTCATTGACACAACCGTTATTCAATAAAGGTGCGAATATCGCCAACCTGAAAATAGCCAAGGCACAGCAGGAAGAAGCGACTCTTGCTTTCCATCAAAGTTTGCTGAATGCAGGAAGCGAAGTAAACAATGCACTGAAACAATGGCAAACGGCACGTGCACGCATCACGCTGGGCGAGAAACAGGTCACATCCCTGCAAACCGCAGTAAAAAGTACGCAATTATTAATGGATCATGGCACTACTACCTATCTGGAAGTATTGACTGCCCAACAATCTTTGCTACAAGCCCGGTTAAGTCTGGAAGCTGACCGGTTTGATGAAATACAAGGTGTTATCAGTTTATACCATGCCGTAGGGGGTGGCGCTACCGAAGAATAAAAAACTTTCTTTCCGATTATTTAGAAAAGGGTTGTTTGACTAAACGAGATACGTTTTTCCAGACAGCCCTTATTTTTCATTTTACACATACACATTCAGATATTTCCAGCTAAACCTGCCTTCTTTTTCAGGTGATGAAAAGGGTCTATCTTTATACTTTTCAATGTAAATTTAATAGATGGAATACAAATGAGAAGAAAGAAAAAGGAAGGACAGCCGGTATTATTGGAAGAATGGCTTGGTCTGTTGGTGGCAAGGGTGCGTGCCGCAGGTCATGTACATACAGCATCCAATTATGAAAGTGCTTTACGCTCTGTGCAGAAATATTTAGGCACGGATGCCGAAGGCTTTCTCCTTTCGGAGATGGTACCAAACTGGGTGGAAAGGTATGCCGCCTACCTCAAAACACAATGCGGCCTGAAAGCGGGTAGTGCAAACTGCTATTTCCGCAATCTGCGTGCAGTGTATAACAAGGCGGTAAAGGAAGGGATAATGTCTTCTCCCGGTATTTCCCCTTTTCGTGGAGTATCCATCCCGGTACCCCCTACCGCCAAACGTACGCTTTCGGTGGAGGATATGCGGATAATAATGGGAGCCATACTACCTGCCAGGCTGTCGCTCTGCACTAAAAACAATCTGACCCATGCACGTGATATCTTTTTGTTTCTTTTTTATGCGCGTGGCATGTGCTTTGTAGACGTGTTCAACCTCAGGAAAGAGAATGTGCATGGCAACTATATCGGTTACAGCCGCAGTAAAACAGGAGTGGCATTGCAAATCAAAATTACCCCTGAGATGAAACAGTTGATGGAGCGTTATAAAGATACCGACAGCCCCTACCTGTTTCCCTTCCTCCGCGAAAAACTCCGGGGCAATGGAGGCAATGTCTGTTGCAAATCCGCCCTGCGGCGTATCAATCGACATCTTGAAAAGCTGGGCGGTATGCTTGGCATCAGTAATCTGGTTACCACCTATTCGGCTCGGCATACCTGGGCTTCGCTTTTAGAGTCGTGCGGGGTAAATACGTCAGTCATCAGCCAAGGATTGGGACATAGTTCGGAACGTGTAACACGTATCTATATGAAAGGCATGCCTTCACATGTGCTTGACGAAGCAAACGAACACATGTTAGACCGTTTTATACGAGGAAGTAAAGAAATAGAGAGGAATGTAAACAATAATTGTCTCCTTCTTTGTAAGAAAGAGACATTCCATATTTTCAAGTCTGCCTTTTTATTGTAAATCAAGGCTTATATGGCTGCAAATGTACAAGTTATTCTAACATAAACAAGTAATTTGGATAAAACGTAAACAAACTCTAACGCATATTCTTTAATAAATAACTTTCGACAAAACTGATTTTATTTAGAATTAGATTCTTAACATCCTGAATTTCAGTGAGTATTTTGTTGTTATTATCCTTTGTCTCTTTCTTACAAAGAATGGGACAAAACTAAAGGGTAACGGATAAAACAATGATAAAGACAAAAACTCAAGTTCCGGAAAAGGTCTTGCTGAAAATTTTGCTGCTGCGACAGCCCGTATTCACATATGGTTGCGTGTTGTGGCCCGGCCGGCTGCGTCCGTAAAGGGCCTTTTTGTAAAAAAGATGTAATTACCAATTTTTGTATTATGTATTAACAACTAAACAATCAGTTAAAATGAAAAGAACATTATTACTATTACTGTTATTAACAGTAGCGTTTTCAAGCTGTAAAAAGGATGACCCTGTAATTGTAGAATACACGGTGTCTTTTGAATCCAACGGGGGCAGCGGCCTGTCTCCCGTTAAAGTACCCGAAGGGGGCAAAGTGACCAAACCGGGCGACCCGATCAAAGAGGGGGAAACTTTCCTCGGCTGGTATAAGGAGACTGCTTTTACCACTGTTTGGGATTTTGAGAAGGATGTGGTTACTCAAAACCTTTCCCTGTATGCCCGCTGGTCTAATCCGGGTGAAGTGGTTTATACGGTATCTTTTGACACGGATGGAGGTAGTGAGATAGAAGCTGTATCCGTTTTAGATAAAGAGACAGTGCTAAAACCTGCCAATCCTGAAAAAACAGGTTTCGAGTTTAAAGGCTGGTATTCCGATCCTGAGAAAGTAACGGTGTATGACTTTGAGTCTCTTGTTACAGCCGATATTACTTTGTATGCAAAATGGTTGAAATCCGAAGTAGCCCTTGTCGATTTTAATGTATCAGAATTGGCTGCGAACGGTATAGAGTGGGATGTTGTAACCAAGACGCTTGATATAACAAATGCGACCGGCAGTGCTACCCTTTATTTTAATGTGTCAGGAGTTTCTTCTGTAGATGTTAAACCAATCCACGCATATGACACACATGCTAAATCTATCGGCGGTGTCAGCGTGTTGAACGATATGGTAATAACAGGAGCAACTGTAAATGGCAAGATTGGTATGGAAGTCAAAGTCCCCGTTCAGGATGAAAATTTGAGAGTACCTTTGGATGTGTATGTAACGATCAGCGACGCCGGTAATGCGGGTAAATCAGAAATCATCACCATCACGAGCCGCCCGAATTACGCAAATACAGATTTCCAACCTGTCATGATGAAGACAACAGATGATAAATTAGTCTTCTGGGCTCCGATAAATGTCGGTGCAACAGTAATGCCTGAAAAGGCTTCATCGGATCCCAATACCGATATTACCGAGTCTTGCGGTCAGTTGTTCCAGTGGGGTCGTAAGTTTGGTTTTGCTGCAACGAATGATGCAACAACGACTGATGCTGATAAATTTGATGGTACAACCGATCCGTTAGGTTTTCCAAAAGGTCAGGGTGCTCTTGCTGAAATGAGCAAATGGGATAACAAGTTTATTGTAAAGAGTGCTTCTTCCCCTAATACCTGGTATAACTGGTTACTTTTTAATGAAGATGGTAGTGACAATCCTGCCGATGCTGATATGATTGATGGCGAATGGTATCAGAAGTTGTGGAATAAAGGTAGTGAGGATGCTCCTGTTAAAACCGAGTACGACCCTTGCCCAGAAGGTTGGCGTGTTCCTACGCAGTCTGAATGGGAGGCAATTGGTGCCGGAAATACTGCTGTAACTAAAGAATGGGATTCTGCTAATAAATTACTATCCATCGCCGGTGCCGAAAGTGGCCAGAAGCTCATTTTGCCTGCTGCGGGCTACCGTGACGTCAGTTCCGGCGCTTCCTACTATCAGGGTAGCGGCGGCTACTACTGGTCATCGTCGGTTCTGTCAAACAGTGCGCGCCACGCGTACTTCAGTAGTGCCACGCTGGGTACGGGCACGGGCACCCGTGCCAGCGGGTACTCAGTGCGTTGCGTCCAAGAATAAGAAAAGTCGGCGAATTGCCGACCGTATTCGATTGATTTGATTGATCTCCCCGAAGACGTTCAAAGGCAGAATACAGTGTTGAAAAACAGCTTCGTACTGATACGGAGACAGAATACAGCACTGTATTTCCTCTCCGTACCGGTACGAAAAAGGTACATAGTACTATTTTACACCTCCGTGCCCGTACAGATACACAAAATAGTACTAAAAAGCCCTTTCGTACTACTACGAAAGCATCAAATAGCACTAAAAAGCCACTCCGTACTGATGCGGAAGCACAAAATAGTACTAAAAAGTCGTTCCGTACCGATACGGAGGTATAAAATAGCACTATGTACCCCTTTCGTATTGGTACGGAACGTTTTCATCCATAAATTATCCACTTAAAAACAGAATAACAATGGCTAAAATTCAAAATTTCCCCAAATCAAGATTACGGAGCAACGAACTGCTCGCAGCAGGACGCGCCATCGAACAGCAAATCCAAACAGCAGGAGCCTCCGCATTGGGCGTAACCGGCCCTTTCGAGAACTTCCGAAAAGCATTACAGGCTTACGACGACAGCCTGGTTAAACTCACCAAAAGCGTAATGACCACAGAAATGCGCGCCGCCGACAAAAAGCGCGATTCCATGCAATCCGCTATCCTCAGCCAAATACGAACGTTTGCCAACCATTTCGAGGCCGACAAGCAAGCAGCAGCCAAACGGCTGATTCCCTTTGCCGACAAATACAAAAATACAACCCAACTCAGCTTCAACGACCAGACTGGTATGACGGAAAACTTCATTCAGGCTACCGAATCCGATACGATGAAAGCGGATTTCGCCGCCCTCGGTCTGACCGCATGGGTAAGTGAACTCAAAAAAGCAAATGCCGAATGCGCCGCCCTCTCCGATGCACGCCGTACCGAATCCGGACAACGCAACACTCCGCAGAAATCCGTAGATACTCGCCCGGCATTCGATGTCGCCTACGAAACGTTAGTTGAAGCATTGAATGCACTTGCACTGGTGAACGGCGACAGCAAATATCTGGAACTTTTCACCTGGTGGAACGCCATGATAGACGAATTCCGCGTTTCCGTCTCCCTCCGTCATGGAAAAGGCAAAGGCGGCAAAACCGATAGTGGCAACAGCAACCGCCCCAACCCTGATGCTGGTGACGGCAACGGAGGAAGTGACGGGGATAAACCGGAGGAACTGTGAATCAGTTGACAATTGACAGGTGACAGTTGACAGTTGGGCTTCGCACCCGGTATACAAATCGGCTGAAAGCCGAAATAACTGTCAACTGTCACTTGTCAACTGTCACTTGTCAACTGTCACCTGTCACCTGAGTAGTTATAATTAGCTATTTCCCATCAATTTCTTTCTGCCTATTTTTGCAGCCTAAAACAAAATGTATGCAGCAAATAATTGAATTAGCAAAAAGGAACCGGGAAAAAGCATGGGAAGTGATTCGCCGGACAGATATAATAAATATCTGGCAATCCGTCGGGGCTGAAATCAATCTGGTGGGTTCGTTAAAGACCGGACTGTTGATGAAACACCGGGACATCGATTTTCATATTTATTCCTCTCCCCTTACGCTGGCGGATAGCTTTCAGGCGATGGCCAAGCTGGCGGAAAACACATCCATCAAGAAGATAGAATGTACCAATCTGCTCCACACCATCGAGGCTTGCGTGGAATGGCATGCCTGGTATCAGGATGCAGAAGGCGAACTCTGGCAAATGGATATGATACATATCCGGAAAGGCTCCCGGTATGACGGATATTTTGAACATGTGGCGGAACGTATTTCCGCAGTGCTAACCGAAGAGACAAGAAATACAATCCTCCAACTTAAATATGAAACGCCTGAAACGGAAAAGATTATGGGAGTTGAATATTATCAGGCAGTTCTTCAGGATGGTGTACGCGACTATGCGGAATTTAAGGCATGGAGGGAAGCACATCCGGTGATGGGGGTTTTGGAGTGGATACCGTGATTCAGGTGACAGATGACAGGTGACAGTTGACAAGTGACAGGTGACAGTTAATGGGGCAATAAGCCTAATTGCTGTGCTTGGTTGATGGCTTCTATTGCATTTTGAACGCCTAATTTATGCAGTAGGTTCTGACGGTGGATATGTACCGTATGGATACTGATGCCAAGTTTTCCGGCGATTTCCTTGCTTAGGAATCCTTGCCGGATAAGTTGCAAGACCGCTAATTCCCGCTGTGTTAACAGGATTTCCGGGACGGATGATAAGACAGGAGAGAACGTTTCTCCATTCCGTAGGTTCAGTACGGTACAATCAACGGATGCGGACTCTTTCTGGCTGGGGGCGATATCCATATTACCTATAATGAGCCAGGCTTTCCCATTACGGTCTTGCTCCAATACCTGATGTTTACTGACTACCCGCACATACTGTTGCTTGGCATTACGTACACGGAAAGTATACATATTACAATAGTCATTTCTTTGCCCGGCAGGCAGGCTATAAATAAACTTGCCCAGATTGACTTGCAGCATCTCCAATTGTTGCCTGTCGTCCGGATGGATTCGCGACTCCAGATAATCCCCTTGCTTCTCCAACGTAGCTATCTTATGGCTGTCATACCCCAATAAGTCCACAAAGTTTGCAGAGGCAAAAGCATAGTTGCATTTACAGACATCGACAACAAAGGTGCAGCTCCGGGTTAATTCCGACATTTGCCGGAGCATGGTTTTATCACGCTCCCAAACACCGTAATCCACATCCGAAGCCGACAAATGTTGCTTCGCCCACAACTCTTCCCTGGTTATATCAATTGTTTTCATGCAGTATAAATAAACATCCCTATTCCGTTAATTAGTACTGCACAAAAGTAGTCACTTTTTTTAATGGTTTACTCCTTCGAACAAGTCCCGGTTATCCCGCGAGCTTTGCGAACTCCGCTTGAAGTTATTGAAGGTATAGCTTATGGTTAATGTGACAACCGGATCTTTCGGCCGGATATGGGTAATGGATTCCAGATTTGCCGTTGTAATATCACTCCGGTAACGGGCGGAGTTGAATATATCCCGGAAGGATAAAGTACCTTGCAGGTTCGGACTAAACAATTGCTGGCGGATAGCCAGATTGACAAACCAGAAGGAGTCCGAACGTCCCTGAGTGGTAACAGACGGACCTACAAAGTTTCCATCCAACTGGATACGGGTATTTTTATGAATACGAAACAGGTTATTGACGGTAATATCATAATTGGTACTGGTTTCCTTCTTTCCTCCAGAATTCAGATGGTTTACCACCTTGTAATAGTAAACGCTTCCGTTTACATTCAGGTTCCACCATTTATTTACGGTAAACTGCCCGCTTAGTTCTATACCCAACGCATGGTCGTTGCCGACATTTGCCATCGAATCCAGAGTCACGCCTGCCTGATACGGGACACGCAAGCGTTCGATTTTATCTTTACGCGCCCTGTAAAACAGGCTGGATTGAAAAACTTGTTCCCCGAAAGTCTTCTTATAATTCAATTCATAGGAATGTATATATTCCGGGCGTATATCCGGATTGCCGATTTCCGCTGTATAGTAGTCACGGTAAGTAATATAAGGTTCCATATAGAAAAGTTCCGGACGGTTTGTACGGTACGAATAGGCAAAAGTCAATTTCTGTTCATGGGGCAGTGTATAGCCGATATGTACAGAGGGGAATACTTCAAAACGGTTTACCGTGCGGTCTGCCCCTTTAATGGAACTGCGCAATACCTGATGCGTATGTTCGCCTCTGACACCGACCTGTGCATCGAAGGCTTTATAGCTGTCGCTCCCCAACAGGTAAACGGAATGAATGCCCCGTTGGAAATAGAACGTATTATAAATATCATCACGCCAGTAAAACTCTTTTTTTGCAGGGTCCCAGAATTGCATGCTGTAATCGCCGTCTTCCAGATAAGAATGATACTGGTAACCGCTTTCCAAATGTCCCGTCTTGCTATACGGATAATTGTAACCGATATTCCCCCTCACCGTCCAACGGATTTCGTCCTCCCAGGCACGATGTCCCTGCTGCCGTTGGTTCTCTTTGTCGAAAAGGTCGCTTTGGAAATATTCAAGGGGATTTCCCTCGTATCCCAGCATAAAGCTACCGGTAAGCTGATGCCCTACCTCATTAAATTTATGCGTAAAGCTCGCTTTTCCGATATTGACGGTCGAATGCAGGTCGAAGTCATCCAGACTGTTGTGCTCCGATTTTACGGATTTGCCGTCTGCATCCGTACGAACCTCCGTATAATCCAGGTTTCCATCCCGGGTAAACTTATCATATACGATTTGCAATTCTGCATTTATCGACGTTTTAGGAGAAAAAGCATAGTCGATTCCTCCTCGTAAGCCATAATGGTAATTTTTACCTTTTCTCGGACCATTGGAAATGGAAGTGGTGGTTATATGATCGACAATCGTAGTCTTTTCCTGTTCAAAATCACTCTTTCGGATCGGCTGGTTCCAATGCCCGGCGAAATGCCACTGCAGTTTATTTAATTGCTGGGAGATAAGAAAGTCTACGCCGTTGGACAGCGCCGTACTGCCATAGAGATTAGCCATGCCATTGATGCCCTCGCGTTTATTCTTCTTCGTAATAATATTAATCATCCCGACTTCACCATCCGTATCATAACGGGCCGAAGGTGTAGTGATAATCTCTACATTCTCTATCTGTCCGGCAGGTATCTGTTGCAAGGCCTGGGTACCTGAATAAAAACTGGGCTTTCCATCGATATATACTTTAAAGCCGCTACTTCCCCTGAATGTCACTTCGCCATCCACTCCTACCCGGATGGAAGGCGTGTTCTCCAGAATATCGACCGCCGTTCCCCCGCTTCCCATCAGGTTATTGGACGAATCGATAATCTTCTTATCCAATTTATAAACGATTTGTCGTTTGGTTCCTTCCACCACAACTTCCGAAAGACCGACTTCCAGCGGTTGCAGCTCGATAATTCCTATATCCAACAGAGGTTCGGAAGAACGGAGACGAATCATATCTTGTGTATATACATCATACCCGATTAGCCGTACCACCAATGAATATTCCCCATCTCCAATATCCGACAACAAGAAACTGCCATTAGCTTCCGACAAGACAGAGGAAACAGCTATCGTCCCCCCCTTTTTTAATAAGATAACATCTGCCAACTCTATCGGATTGCCTGTTCCTTTTTCCCGGATTATTCCTTTTAGCCGCGGAGAAACGGCAAGGAGAGTATTGAAACTACAAACAAAAAGAATTAGAATTAAAGTACTTTTCATAACTACTGATTTATAATTGTCCTGCAAAGCTAACCAAGGAGTATCTATCTGGAGTAAAGGTGATTTTATATCTAACAGGCGTGTCATGGAAAGAGATGGATTTGTCGTAATCTGACACAGTAAAGAGAAGGAATAAAGCTATATTTGTCCATGATTTCATTTTTGAATATGAAAAAAGGGAAGAAAACATGTATCTGTTTTCTGATATCCTTCCTTCTTTTGCAAATTGCCGTTCCTGCCAAAGGCTTCAACTTGCGGAAAATAAACAATGCCGAGAATCTTGCCAGCAGCAATATTCTTTCATTCCATCAGGATGAAAAAGGATTCGTATGGATTGGGACAGGCCGGGGCATAGATATGTATGACGGCAAGCAAGTCGTAAAATATAGCCCGGAACATACTGAGAACTTTTTCACCGGTAGCCGAATCAACCGGATAGAACAAACAGGGGACAAACAGGTATGGATTCAGACCTACCACGGATTGCATAAGATTGACCTCAGAACTTCCGCTATCGAATCGTTCGATATGTTCAACAGGATTGCTTTTCTGGAGAAAGACAAACAGGATAATATTTTTCTTATACAAGGCAATAACAGCATTTATTACAAATCAAAAAAACAAACACAGTTCGAGCAGAAATTCATTCCTGCATTGAGGGCGAATGATGTTGCGGACTTTTTCATTGACAATTCCAACAGATTGTGGATCGTCCGGAAGAACGGCAATTGTTCTTCTTTTTCCTTACACACAAACGGACAAGGCGATATTGACTTTATTCCCATGCCCGACTACAAGCATCCGACAGGTATCCTCTATTGTACAAATGACAACAATCATACCTTGTATTTTGTAGACGAAACTTATACGCTTTATGAATATAATACCACGGCTCAAAGCATTCTTTTCATTTGCGACCTGAAAACATCCCTGCCCGGAAAAGATAATATATCGTCACTACTAAAATTTCATGATGACTACTTCATTGGTTCTAAAACGGATGGTTTATTTCTGCTTAGAAAGAACAACAAGGGATATGCCCTTGAGAAGGTAGATATACCGGGAGAAGTCAATTGTTTATATCGAGACCGGTTTCAGGATATCGTATGGATTGGAACTTCCGGGCATGGGGCCTATACTTACTCCATCGATTTATACTCCATTACTTCCGCTTGCCTGAATGATTTCACACTGAATATGCATCAGCCTATAAATGCGTTATTTGTAGACAGGAAAAATACATTATGGCTGGGTAGCAAGGGAGATGGCATCCTGCGGATTTTCGATTTCCAGCCGGATAAAAGTATCAAAGACCACCAAATGGAATTGGTTACGGCTTCCAATAGCCTGTTACCGGATAATACAATCCTCTCTTTTGCAGAAAGCAGGCAAGGCAATGTCTGGATTGGCAGCGAACAGGGACTTAGTTATTTCAAGCTCAAAGACAACAAAGTGATTCCTGTGCCTTTATCGTTTGAAAAGAACACGATTGAATCTGTATCGGATATATACGAACAGGACTCCCTGTTATGGATTTCCACAATCGGGATGGGTATTATAAAAGCGAAACTCGAATGGCAGAAAGACACCCCCACAGTAACCGCCATAAAACAATTCACCGTAAAAAAAGAGGATGAACTTACAAACCTTTTCTATCATATATATCCGGAAAATGATTCCATCCTGTGGTGTATGAATAAAGGGGAAGGCATTTTCAGATTGAACAGCGTTACGTCTGAATTTGAAAATATACGTTTCGGAGGAAATACAATCAATGAAACCAACGTTATCCAAAAAGATGCTTTTGGAAATTATCTGATCGGGACTAATTACGGACTGGTAAAGTATCATGCCGGAGATTATAAAGTTCTGAATGATGCCAATGGATTCCCGAACAATAGTATCTACGGCATTCAGCCTAATTCTCATTTCAGTTACTGGTTAAGCACCAACCGGGGACTTCTTTTATATCATGCCGAAAACGAATCGTTCCGGACTTACGACCAGCACAATGGCCTATCCGTTCTGGAATTTAGCGAAGGTGCATCATTTACAGACGAAAAGAGCCATACAATCCTCTTTGGAGGCAGTAATGGATTTGTCGCCATACGGAAAAACTATTTTGACGAAGGGCAACATTATATGCCCCCTGTTTACTTTACGACAATAACCATACAGGACAAACAGTTCCCAATCGAAAAAATCCTTTCCCGGAAAGGAGACGATACGTTTCTAAAATTAGCTCACGACCAAAACTCTTTCACCCTTTCCTTTGCTGCGACAGACCACTTGAACGGAAACGGATATACCTATTATTACAAATTAAACGGGGATAAAAATAAATGGACGGACAACGGAAACTCCAATGCCATCTCGTTTGCGGATTTCCATCCGGGCAATTATAAATTATATGTGAAGTATTACAATCATGTATTGGGAAAGGAAAGTTATATCTATAAAATCAATATTCGGATATTCCCTCCCTGGTATGCCTCTCTATGGGCTTACTGCATCTACATAGCTTTGGCGCTGGCTGGCATACTGTTAATTGCTCAAATACTGATTGCCCGCAACAAAAAGAAAAAGGCCGAGCAGTTGCAAAAGATAGAACAAAAGCATAAAGAAGAAATCTACGAATCCAAACTCCGGTTTTTCACAAACATATCCCATGAATTTTGTACGCCCCTGACGCTTATTTACGGTCCCTGCAACCGCCTGATGGAACAGAAAAACCTGACCGGCTCCGTCAAAAAGTACACATCCATAATCAAGCAAAATGCGGAAAGGCTCAACTCATTGATTCAAGACCTGATTGAGTTCAATAAGATTGAATCCGGATATAAACAACCGGTAATCCTGCCTATTGATATGACAACGGTTGCCGGTAAGCTGGCTGAGTCATTCACAGAAGTTGCAGAATCCCGTAAAATCGGATTTGAAAAAGAAATAGCGCCTTTCCTGAAATGGAACTCGGACAAAGATTTTATCGTAACCATTCTCCTAAACCTCTTGTCGAATGCGTTTAAATACACGGACAACGAAAAAAGAGTAAGATTAGCAATTCATATTGCACAAGACCACCTCTACATTACCGTTTCCAACACGGGCAAAGGCATAGCCGGAAAAGATATCCCTACCCTGTTCGACAGGTTTCACATTTTACAAAGTTTCGAACAACATGATACCTCTTTCTGGTCACGAAACGGATTGGGACTTGCCATCTCCTACAATATGGTTCATTTATTAAAGGGGACCATCGAAGTGGAAAGTATTCCGGATGAATGGACGCATTTCAGAGTGAAATTACCTTATCTCGAACCATCTTCTGTAGAAACAGAAAGAGAAGAGGCTGTTTTATTGCCTGATTACAAACCGGAACAAAATGCCACATTGCAAATCCCGGAATGTACGATGGATGAACTAAAACCAACGCTTCTGATTGTGGATGATGAAGCGGAAATACGGTGGCTTATCTTTGATATATTCAGAGAGGATTATAATGTATTGACCAGTCCCAGCCCGGCTGAAGCCCTGGAACTATTAAAAGAGGTTCACCCCGACCTTATCATTAGTGATGTTATTATGCCTGGTATGGATGGCCTGACTTTCTCACGGCTGGTAAAATCGGATGAAACAACAGCCCATATCCCTTTCATTTTGCTGTCTGCCAAACGGGAGATTGAAGGGCAAACCGAAGGATTGGATGCAGGAGCGGAACTTTATATAACCAAGCCTTTTAATGTAGAATACTTAAAATCATCCGTACGCCGCTTGCTGGAAAGAAAGGAACACCTAAGGGAATATTTCTCTTCACCACTGAGTTCGTATACCTTAGAAAACGGTAAACTCTCCCATAAAGAGCACAGGAAGTTCATCAATGATATTCTAAAGATTATAAATAAGAATATCAGGAACAAAGACTTGTCTGCCCAGCTGATAGCTGAAAAGATGAATATGGGACTTCGCACTTTTTACCGCAAACTGGAAGATGTGGAAAACATATCACTCTCCGAGCTAATTAATAACAGCCGGTTAATAAAAGCTACGGACTTGCTTATAAAAACGAAACTAACAATCGATGAAATCGTTTTCCAATCGGGTTTTACAAACCGTTCCTCCTTTTACCGGATATTTTCAAAGAAATATAACTGTACACCTACAGAATACAGGAAGCAGCATAACATCAATCATTACGAATCAGCGGATTAATGATAAGGCGCCCAAATTCTATTTTTTTTATGAAATCTCTTGACTCGTACCTTAGGGCAGGATTTATCTTTGCATCATAAACCAACTGCGCAGGAGTTTATGAAAAGTAAAATGAAATTTAAAATCGGAGAATTTTCCAAACTTTGTCAGGTGACAGTCAAAACACTCCGTCATTATGAGGAGATAGGGTTACTGATCCCTATTGAAGTGGATGAGTGGACCGGCTATCGGTATTACGATATCAGCCAGCTTCGGCGGATGAACCGGATTGTCTATCTGAAACAGTTAGGATTTAGCCTTGAGGAAATTACCGAATTGTTCGAAGAAGGCAAAGAATGTCCCGACACCGAACAAATAAAGGAAAAAGTCGAACGTTGCAAGAATGATATGGCACATTTGATGTGGCGACAAACCGAACTGGCAAAGTTGGAAACCCTGCTCCAAAAACAAGAAAACATTATGGAAAAAGTATTTGAAAAATCGCTTCCGTCAAGAATTTTTGCTACGCACCGTCGTAAGATAGAATCATATCAGGAATTATTCCACCTCTGTCCCAATATCATCGGTCCGGAAATGCACCGTTTAGGTTGCGAATGCCCTGCTCCTGAATATTGCTTCACGGTAGAATATAATGATGAGTATGGTGTCGATATCGACATCGAATATTTTGAAGCGGTAGCAGAACGCAAGGAAGACTCTGAACTGATAAAATTCAAAGAACTGCCGGAAGTTCCCGTAGCTCTTTGTATCAATCATTACGGGGCCTACGATAAAATGCCGGAAACTTTTGCCGAACTATATGCCTATGTGGAAGCAAACGGTTATGAAGTAAGCGAGCGACCCCGTTTCTGCTACATCGATGGCATCTGGAACAAAGAATCGGTAGATGAATGGCTGACAGAAATTCAATTACCGGTAAAATAAAAAAACGTAGGATAGTATCTTCAATGCTTATTTTCCTACATTTGCACGGTAAAACATGAGTAAACCTGTATTGTTCAACAAATGAAATGTCAACTCTGTATATAGCTACGCTCAATGAATAACCTTTCCCGATAGAGTTATTCAACTATTTGACAAATAACGATTATTTGCCACAGAGATTTTATATCCTTTTATTTATGGATTTATGAGATAGCACACTGTTTCCCGACAGTGTGCTGTAGCATTCTATTATACAGTTGAACAATGAATTATACATACAAACAAATATGGCTCATCAACTTTCCGGTCATGATGAGCATCTTAATGGAACAACTTATCAATATTACCGACGCCCTCTTTTTAGGTCATGTCGGAGAAGTTGAATTAGGAGCGTCCGCTATTGCCGGAATTTATTATTTGGCTATCTACATGCTTGGTTTCGGGTTTTGTATCGGATTGCAGGTGATGATAGCCCGCAGGAACGGGGAACAGAAATATAAAGAAACAGGCAAGACCTTTTTCCAAGGGGTATCCTTTTTAAGCGGGCTTGCTATCTTTCTCTGTCTATTCATCCTTTCAGTTTCTCCGCTTATTTTGAAGCGGCTAATAGCTTCTTCTGAGATTTATCAAGCGGTAATCCGATATCTGGACTGGCGTAGTTTCGGACTATTGTTTTCATTTCCTTTTCTGGCAATCCGTTCCTTTTTGGTTGGGATTACACAAACTAAGGCGTTATCGTGGGCTGCGGTTACCGCCGTACTGATAAACATACCCCTCAACTACTTTTTAATATTTACCCTTAATCTAGGGATTTCCGGTTCTGCAATAGCTTCCTCACTGTCGGAAATGGGTTCTTTCGGTATACTCTGTTTCTATTTATGGACGAAAATAGATAAGGATACATACGGTTTGAAATGGGTATATGATGGCAACTTACTGGGAAAGGTGTTTCGTTTATCGGTATGGAGTATGCTTCACGCTTTTATCAGTGTTGCTCCCTGGTTCCTGTTTTTTGTTGCAATTGAACATTTGGGAAAAACAGAATTGGCTATATCCAATATTACCAGAAGTGTATCTGCCATGTTCTTTGTTATAGCTAATTCTTTTGCGGTCACAACCGGTTCGCTGGTTAGTAACACGATTGGAGCCGGAGAAAAAGAGGCGGTTTTCCCTATCTGCCGGAAGATTCTGAAATTGGGTTATCTCATCGGATTTCCATTAGTAGGTATCGCTTTACTGGGTAATCAATGGATTATCGGATTTTATACGAATAATGAACTGTTGATACGGCAGGCTTTTATTCCTTTTGTCGTCATGTTGTTGAATTACACCTTTGCACTCCCCGGTTATGTATATCTGAATGCAGTTGGCGGTACAGGCAAAACGAGAACAACATTTATCTTTCAGGTTACAACGACAGTTGCCTACTTGATTTATCTTTATTGGCTAAGTTGCTATACAAAAGTACCTTTAGCGGTCTATATGACTGCCGAATATCTTTTTGTAATTCTACTGGCGGCGCAGTCTCTTATTTATCTAAAAAGAAAACAATAGTAAATGCAAAAGTTATGATGACAAAAATATATCCACGTACAGGTGATAAACAGACGGTTTACCTGAATGCAGTAGTAAAAGACCCTCAAATTGAAATTGGAGATTATACGATTTATAATGATTTCGTCTCGAATCCGTTGCTCTTTGAAAAGAATAATGTGCTCTATCACTATCCTATCCATAAGGAACGATTAATAATCGGAAAGTTTTGCTCCATTGCTTGCGGTACTAAGTTTTTATTCAATTGTGCCAATCACTCATTAGAGTCTTTATCTACTTATACATTTCCCTTATTTTATGAGGAATGGGAACTGGACAAAGCGGATATTACTTCAGCCTGGGATAACAAAGGGGACATCATTATAGGCAACGATGTCTGGATCGGTTATGAAGCTGTAATTATGGCAGGAGTCCATATAGGGGACGGGGCAATCATAGCCGCCCGTGCCGTTGTCACAAAAGATGTTCCCCCTTATACGATTGTAGGTGGTACGCCTGCCAAAGAAATACGAAAACGGTTTGACAGGGATATAATAGAACAATTGTTGAAATTGAAATGGTGGGATTGGCCGATTGAAAAAATACGGAAGCATTTGCCTTTTCTGACAAAGGGGAAGTTGGCTGAGATAGACCGGAGGATTTAAAGACCGGTATTCAAAGGAAAAGGTTATGCAAAAGCATTGCTTCAAACAGCTATTGACGATGCAAAGCAGCAGAGAAAAGACGGTTTGGTAACTGTAGTGGGGACAAAGAAATTTCATTTCATGAGTGATGGGAAATGGCTTATCGGGCAAGGCTTCAAAACAGTTCAAACACTCCCTTATGGATTCAACCTGCTTGCACTGAAATTAAATCCGGATGCAGAAAACCCGTCATTCAATGAAGCAACTTTAAGTGGAGAATGTCCCAAGAAGGAAGATATCGTTGTCTATTATTCCAATCGGTGCCCGTTTACCGAGTATCATATTCAAAATTCATTGCAAGAAACAGTTCGAAAAAGGAAGCTTTCGTTAAAGATAATCAAACTTACAACAATGGAAGAAGCAAAAGCAGCCCCAACTCCGGCAACCATATTCAGCTTGTATCACAAGGGAAAGTTTGTCACCACCGATCTTAGTGTTTGTATGGATAGCCGATTTGATAAAGTAGTAACTATTTAAACAATCAATAAACGTGAGACATCTTTTCTCCGAATCTGCAATCAGGGAGACAAATTCTGGATTCGACACCTGCTACTTGCAAGGTTGGTTTTATGATAACGATACCCTCATTAGTATTTGGTCTGCAGCAAAGAGTAAGTTGTAAATAAGAAGACTATCGGATTACTGATTCAAATATTCTTCCCGCTTCCGTTTAGGCAGTTTCTTAATCACTTCGTCTACCGAATGCTGGATTAATTCCTTAATCAGATTATCAGGCACATCACTTTCTAACGTGACTAAGTTCCACAAGGGAGTCTTGAAGTCCGTTTCAGTTATCCCGTCATACTTTTCTCGCAGTTCGACCGACTTTTCGGGATTGCATTTGAGGTCTGCCTTGAATATACCGTCTTTTGGATCCAATGGTATATAAGCAAACATCTTATCCATCACTTTGAAAACTAAAACATTATGGCCAAGAAAGGGCAGTGATTCACTACTGCCTTTTATGGATAAACAGTATACACGGAATTCTTCAATATTCATAGTTCATGGGATATTACTTTTTCATTGCCTCAGCTCGTAAGTCAGCAGGCATTTTTTCAATAGCATAACGAAAAGCGGTACGGGGCATAACAGCCTTCTTTGACATTACATAATCAAACACCTCTTTCCTATATGCCTCACTGGCAGCTTTGAGCATCCAGCCGTAACCTTTCTGTACTAAATCGTCCTTATCAACCAACAAGGCATCGGCTATCTCAAAAATGTCATCCAGGAATAAACCTTTCCGCGCCGGAATAATCAACGTAACGGCAGAAGCACGTTTTACCCAACGGCTGGAAGATGTAGTCCACAGTTTCAATTCTTCAATATATTCAGGATACATCATAACAAAAGTCCCGATAGTATGGTTGCACAAGGTATCACAATCCGCCCAATTGGTCAGGTAATCATGTACCCAATGTTCAAATACTTTAAAATCGGCAGGCTCGTATTGCTCATGTAAAGACTCCGCCCAAATACAGGCCACAGCAGCTTCTTCCAGATAACCTGACTTCCAAAACTCCTCACACAAAGTGAATATTTCCTGTTTAGGCAACTCATTGATTTGCTTTAAACCCTGCTTACCTATCCTGCTCACTTCCCCCATCCTGACACCATAGACTTTGGCAGCCTCACCCGGCTTAAAATAGCGATCGGAACCGGTAAGTACTTTAGAATCTATGCTATTAGTAAGCACCTGACGAATATCGGATACAATTTGATTTTTCATGTTATTACTTTTAAGAATTCACTTGTTCCTGTAATAGTGGAAACAGCAAGGCAATCAGATTTACATTCTTTTGAATCATATCCACAACTCCATCTTTCTTAATCTCTGCTACCACACCATTTGTTGATTCCACATTATAGCCATCTCTACTACCTAGGAGTGATTGTATGTTTTCTATATACATCATAAGTTTCTGTTTATCAAAACATAAGGCAATAATTTTGTTAACAAAATATCACTTTTGGTATATTTATAGTTTATGAAGCTGCATAAAAAGTGAGATATTTTTCTAAGTTTGACTTTATGTATTCGATATTATGGTGTCCTTCAAAAATGTGATTTTGTACAGTAATATTTCGATCGATTAATATATTATGAAGTTCAAGACAACCATTGTAAAATTCACCTTCATCTTTATTACCTGCATCAAGATATATTTGACAATCAGGAGAAATGACACATTCTTTTGCAATATATAATGGATTATTCTTTTTCCATATATCAATAGTATTAAAGTATGGAGTGTCCTCTTGGTCTAATTCTAATTCTAATACAGGCATATGCCCACCAATTTTAGAAAATAAATTAGAATATCGTAATCCATAATTTAGCGCTGCATATCCTCCTGCAGATACTCCGCCAATAAAACGTCCTTTTTTACTATTTATAGTTTTATAACTCCTATCTATAAAAGGGATGACTTCTTTTATAAAGTAGTCTTCATATCGTCCTAAGTTTATTGTTAGTCCATTTGAATGTAAAGATTTCACAACTTTTGTAGTAAGGGCTGAATTAATTCCACGACTGTTTTCAAGTCTAGGACAAACTATTATTAGAGGTTTTATTACTTTTTCGCATATCAGAGCATCTACGCTTCTGAGAATATCAAGATCAAATATTATATCCTCACTTCCACTTCTTCCATGTAGAAAGTATAACACCGGAAAACAATCATGATTACCATAACTATTTGGCATATAAATATTTAATCCCATTCTTTTTTTAAGAAAATCGCTATATAAATTTAATCGCTCAATTCTTGAATTATTTGCCATACAATCTACAATTTAGTTTTTAGGATGTATGCCAAAGCTCCTGAATACTTTTATGACATTCACCCATACAAAGATATATCAAAATATCCATAAAGATGGTTATTATATTTTTGGGGAGTAAAAAATGGAAGCATTGGATAAAGAAATGGTCGAGATCACATATGCGAAAACATCCGTCAGACCTTTCTTTTTTAAAAGACGTTCTGACAATGATGCAAGTGAATCCTTTAATGCTAAAATTAAAGCTTTTAAGATACAACTAAGAGGGGTGAGGTATATTGAGACTCGCGAATATTTATACATAAAATTAAATTCCCTCAGGATTTCGGTATGAGCCGATTTCGGTATGAGCCATGATCCGGAAAAACCACCGAAAAGACACAAAAAAAGCAGCCACTTTTAATTGTAACTGCTTTATATTCAGTGGTGCCACCAGGAATCGAACCGGGGACACAAGGATTTTCAGTCCTTTGCTCTACCAACTGAGCTATGGCACCATCATGTATGTCTTTCTTTTAAAGACGCTGCAAAGGTAGATATATTTTTTAATCCTGCAAGAGGATACGAAAAACCATGCTCATCTTTAACATTTATTCAACAAATCGATATTCAAGACTTAGAAAGAATAAGATTTTGCTAAGACGTCACCAGAAAAATGCAGTTTCATAGAAAAAAAATGAGCAAATTATTTGCGAGTTCAAATTTATTTGTACCTTTGCAGCCGTAATCAAAAACGGGATGTAGCACAGTTGGCTAGCGCGCCACGTTCGGGACGTGGAGGTCGGAAGTTCGAGTCTTCTCATCCCGACTACAAAAAGGGTAAGTAACTTAGAAGTAAGTTCTTGCCCTTTAGTCGTTTTTAGCGACCAGAGCAACTAAAAAAGAAACTAATTTATGGAAAAAGGACTTTTAATTCTTCTCCTTCTTATTTATACTTCATCTGTATTTGCAGAACACAAGAATAATAAGCGTCAACTCCCTGAAGATTTAATAATAGAAATAAAGAAAGAGTACAATAAATCCGATAGACAAATCGAACGCATAGAATACAGCTATGTCAACCCGGATATGACGACCGAAGATAACACAGCTTGTTATTCTTCTTACAAAGTTCTTAGTAAAGATGCCGGTGCATACTTTTGCATATCAATATTCAACAAAGAGTATAAAATCGCTGATATTCTGGATTATGGACAGATAAATTTAAAAGCATATAAAAGAGGTAGCTCTACCCTATTTTTAATTGGCTTAGACGATTTCTATGGTTCTACCTACTTCGTTTATCTTTTCAAAGCAAACTCCTTAGTACGAATCGGACAAATAGATATTAATCAGCCAGATGATGTTGAAGAGCACGGTCCAAAAACAATCTCTTTTAAAGTCTATTACGAGGACAACCGGTTTATTATCGAAAACTACTTAGATGGTATTTTCGAAAGTTCGAGTTCAATCCCATCTAAAAATTCCGCCTCATGAAAATTACACCTCCACGATTGGCAAAACACCTTCATGAAGACATTCCTTTTCAGGATATCGTAAGAAACAATGAAGAAGATTTGACAGAACATGCTTTCAAGAGCCAGCGAATAGACGGATGGAAAAGGAATAATATGTCCATACAATCCTGTACATTTTCCGGTTGTATGTTTACTGGGTGCAGCATAAAGAAATCACAGTTCAGTGATGTGATATTCAGGAATTGCGATTTATCCAATATGAATCTGATTGGATGCGGCTTCCATCGGGTGGAGTTTATCGAATGCAAACTTATGGGGACAAATCTCCAGGACGGGATATTTAACCACATTCTTTTTCAGGAATGTAAAGGAGATTACCTGAACCTCTCCACGAGCAAGCTAAATTATGTCAATTTTGACCACAGTACTTTGACTGGTATGGCAATGGAAAATTGTAAAATCGCCCATATAAACTTTGAAAACTGCAACCTGAAAGAAGCAGAATTTTATCATACCCCGCTAAAAGGAATCGATTTTACCGGCTCCGACATATCCGGCATCCGCGTAAGCCTGATGAACAGCAGCGAATTAAAAGGCGCCACCGTTACCTCCTTACAAGCTTTGGAATTAGCACGGATGTTGGGGATAGATATCAAAGATTAAACAGTCTATTAGGGCAAAACAACCCTATTTCGTATAATCCGGATGGCGATGCAACCAAACGACTGCATAAGGACAAGTTGCCAACGGCTTCATGCCATTCTCCAAAGCATAATCATACGCATATTTAACCAAAGCCGCAGCCACACCACGTCCCTCTATTGCAGGAGGGACTATTGTATGAATAATATCCAGTTTATCTCCGGACAAACGATATTGTACAAATGCCGTAACCCCTTCCAATGTCGTTTCGAAACGTTTTTTCTCCGGATGATGAGTAATAATGCAATCCATAATCTTTTTTACTTTATCGGTTCAAACTCAAGAAATAGTTGATTCTGATCATTCGCTTCCGGCAATGCCTCTTTTGGTTCTTTCTTCTTTTTATGGAAGAAGTTTTTTACCTTTTTGAAAAAAGTCATCACATTTTGCGCCATATCCTGCTTTTTCTTGGATACGCCAACCGACTCAACCAATGCCGGGCGGAGGATTTGCCACAAATAATTGAAAGTAGAATGATAAGGATCTCTTATTATTGTAACATTCGAATGTCTCGGTTTGTTAAAGCCACGCTTTGTTTTATCGGGGTTATTGTGTTTTAATATGCGGTTCACAAGCCCCGTCAGGAATTTCTTGTCTGTCACCTCGCCGTCTTTTTCTTTGAGAAGCACTGCCCGCAAATCGGAATATAGGAATAGCATATCGACTGTCGCATCTTTGCTGGTTGCCTCCGTGCTAAAAGTAAAATCTTTCAAATGCCCGCTTTCTACCTGCGCCAGAGCCAAAGGGGTTATCAGTTCATTCAATGCCGTCAAATCAAAATCACTCATGCGGGCGGTCAAAAGGAAACGGTCATTCAACGAATCGACCGGTAGCATCCAGGTAGCGGTAAAGCCTCCTTTTCCCATAAATTTGCCGTCAGCCTCCAAACGGATATATTGCTCCGGAAAGGAAACGATATTGGTCAATCCGGTAAATGTACCGTTCATATCCGTAAAAAACAGTTTGCCAGGAACCGTTCCTTTTTTGGACAGCTCTTCATAAACGACGGAAAAATTATTTACCCCTAATTTCCGTATGTCGATCTGCAACGGTGCTTTCTGTAGCGCTTCATAAACCATCGGGACAATACGACGGGGAACTGCAATCTTCTGGTTTTTAAAATTACCCAATACGGCATCTTTCACCTGTACTTCCTCTATCCGCAATGCCTTATCGGAAACCAAAGCGGGTATATCGATATTCGAAAGGGATAAATTTCCCACACTCACATCAAACCAATCCTTATGCTGAGGCTGGAGATAAGCAAATTCCATTTTAGGGTAAGGAGAAAAGAAGCGGAGGTTCTCCACCTTCAAATCCGTATTATCGATTGCCACATGCCCGACCTTAAGAGTGTAGAAGCCATTATCCAAAGGGAATACCAAATTACGGGTGGAGAAACGAATATCATCCAGTTTAAACAGACGCTCCCTGTTATCAACCATCAGTCCCTTCAACACAAGGTTCACGGTATCCAACCTCTGATACTCCAAGGTATGTCCCTTTCCCCAAAAAGCATAATCAACTTTCGCATTCGACAAATCGAACTTCTCTAAAGAAATACGTCCTGCCACTGGCGACAGGAGATGATAAATATCCAAAGATGCAGGTTTTGAAACCGTTTCTTTTTCTTTTCTCTTAGGTTGTACCGGCTGATAGGAAACAGAAGGGTTCAACAGGCTTATCGCACCCAAATGAAGGGATGAATCTTTCCAGGCTATTTTATCCACTTCAAACTTATCCAGTAAAACAGACAGATTTAACTGTTCGTCCTTAAACATTTGTATATCGGGAGAGTCTACCTGTAACGTGCCTAAAGACAAATGATGCAGCGGATTCTCAGGCAAACGCTTCAGCCCCGTTACATACAACGCCGGAACCGATGCACTGAAATAAGTATCCGGTGCCTTTTCCCACAAGCTATCCTGGGGCATAAGTTTTATATCATGCAGAGACAGGATTCCTTTTACCGTAGAGAAATTTCCTTTTCCAATGGAAAGCCTGTACGTTTTCCCCGGCAAATAATTATCAAAATGGCTGAAGTTAAAGCCCATATTCCCATAATCAAAAAGCCATCCCCGCTTTTTCCCCGTCCGTTCGTCCACCAAAATATCCGTTGCAAAGAAATTGAAATTCTTCAGTGTATAACTAACCGGGTCTGCCGCTTTCCGGTCGTCCCATTCAAAATCGGCACTATTCAGAGACACTTTCTTTACCGACAGATAGCGGAAAAACGGATTTAAAATGCTCTCCACATCGATATGGCTGTTGCCAGCCGGTTTCGCCGGCTTATTTTCTTTGTCCGCCTTCCAGTAGGCAGCCGCTACCACATAATGCAGGTTCGGGCGGTCTATTTTAAACTGTTCCGCACTAATCCCGTTATCGTACACCAGACCGGTGAAACTAACGGTATCGATTGTTCCGGACATATAGTCGTTGCGGCTTTTGGTCGAGAGCGGATGCAAGGCGATTCCTTCAATCCTGAAATCGCCTTTTTCCGTATCCAGTGCCATACGTTTTATATTCAGGCGATGATTCCGTGCGCTCATCCTCCCTTCTATCCCGCTTGCTTCAAAGGCAAAACTACGGGAATACCAGAACCCGTGTTCCACTTCGGAAAGGGAATCCACCCGAAAGCCGTTTGCCTTAAAATCCAGATTCGCCAGTTTATAAACCTCAACGGAATCTTTCAAAGCATAGGAATATTGCATTTTAGCCTGCCGGATACCTATTGTTTGAACTGCCACGCTATGCAAAATAGGTGAGATGATTTCATAAAGAGACAATGCCCTCACCAGCGAATCCGCATCTATTTTCGTTACCGGAGTTGCTTTAGTTTTTTCTTTTCTACGATGGTTCTCATTTACAAAACTATATACATTTATATCCGGAGATGAGATGGTAAAGGCATCGGCAGCCAGGTAGTTCAACGCTTTCTCGCGGCGGAATGCAACGCCCTGCACTTCCACGGTTTTCACGAAAGCATCCAAGAAACGGTCCGGTTTCTGCTTTCTGGCTTTCCATAAGGTATCCTGAGGCTGGAGATTGATATCGGAAATATAAATCACCGAATCTTCGGTACTTAGCATGATACTATCGGTATTCAGGGTAAAATCGTTATTCGCCAACAAAAGTTGGGGCTGGTTCGTTTCAAAATCAAAATTATCGCAATACAGCAGCTTTCCGCTATCGGACGAATTTTCATCCAGCCTGAAACCATAGGCATGGAAACTTACATTTGTCAGTGCATATACAATCGGTGACAGCGGATTTTCCACCGTATAGGAAACGCTTGCATTATCCAGGTTCAGCGTTTGTACGCTCAACACATTGATATATGGAGAGATGACTTCATACAAAGTTTTGGTTTGCGCCTGGGTATCTTCTTTTTTTTCCGTGCAGGACGAGTTATTGGACTGGAATACTTTCACCTCCGGCTGCTTCACCTCAAAAGAATGGAAATGCAGTTGTTTATAACTCCATCTCCAAGTCAGGTTCAAGCCTTTAAAGTCGATAACCCCGACACGTGCCGACAAATACATTGCCGGCAAACTATCTTTCTGCTGCCAGTCCCGGAAAACCTCCGAATCCGGCTCCAGGACAATCCCTTCTATCTTCAATTCTCCATTGAAAAAATTAATTGCCAGCTTATCAAAAGAAAGTGTATAGAAACCGTCCGTGGCATCGGCTGTCCGTTGTATCAGTTCTTTTTTCAAGAACTGTTCCAGATGCTTTGTAAGATAAAGGTTAAGCAGGAATAAACCGCCAACCAATAATAGAATGGCCGGCAGGATGTAATATTTGAATTTCTTTTTACGCCCCATACGCTCTTTGCTGTCGCAAGTTAAATATATCTATATATAATTCAACAAAATAATATTATTTAAGTTGCGGTAAATGCCTGAGGAAATAGATCCGGAGACGATTGGAGCCATAAAACAATGCTGCAAACAACCTCCAACGACGATTGATGACAAGATACAGCACTGCAAACCACAATCGAAGGCGATTGGAGGCACAAAACATGCCGTGAACTTCCATTAAACACGATTAGAGGCATAAAACAGCACTGCAACCTACCATCAAACGCGATTGGAGCTATAAAACAGTGCTGCGAACCACCATCAAACGCGATTGGAAGTACTACGCAGTGCTGTAACCTCCCCTTAACGTCAGTTTTTCTATAAATTAGCCCTCAGAAACAGATATTCAATAGTTATCATTCTGCGTCAAAGAGCCTCCCACATAATCTATCTCCGTCTGTGGAATAGGATAAGGCCATGTTTTATCCGTAACCCGGCTTCCCGCACCGGAATATTGCCCTTCCGGTGTTTTGCTGAAGGCCTGCATGGTCGCTACATATGTTTTCCAACGAAGTAAATCATATAGGCGAAGTCCTTCCCCTGCCAATTCGACACGGCGTTCACGACGCAGGGCCGAACGCAAATCATCGGTAGCTTTTATCTTATACCGGGCATTGAATATTTCTTCCGTCACCCGCTCGTTCTCTTTTACGTTGAACTTCCGGTATTTTGCAAAGGAATCCGCCGGCGAAGTCGTTACGAAAGCACGATACCGCACTTTGTTAATCAAATCCGCAGCCAGTTGCTTGTCACCTCCCGTCTCTATCAGGCATTCGGCATACATCAACAAGACATCCGCATAACGGATATGGAAAAACGTCCAGTCTGTTTCCGACAGGTTACCCGTCGGCCTTCTGGAATAATCAATCCATTGCTTGCGGCTATGTTGCCGGGGGAAATTATCATATCCCGAATAATCGTGAATTTCCGTAGTTTCCTTATCCGCCTTATAAAAAATATCCCCGGAAGAAATAACCGTATGCACCAGGCGAGGGTCGCCTACTTCATAGGCACTTACCAAATCATTTGTAGGGCATTCTCCTCCCCATCCGCCGGTAGTATTGCGCCCGATATTCATTTGCGGGCAAACGCTACCGCTCGTATAGTTGGAGATATAAGCACGAGAAGTAACAAACACCGCCTCTTTTGAACGATACCCTTCGGCAGCACTGTTGAACAAGGTCTGGTAATCGTCAATCAAATCATAACAGCCACTTTCCACCACCGCTTTCAAATCGGCTTTTGCACCTTCATAATCCCCGAAAAACATTTTTACCCGCGCCCGGAAAGCCATGCCGGCTTCTTTGGTGATACGTCCCAGCTCATTTGCAGGAAGAGCGGATGCTCCCGGCAGATTCGTTTCGGCAATCGCCGTATTCAGGTCTGCCAGAATAAAATTGCAGACATCCCCTTTGTCCGCTTTGCGGATGGTCGTCCTGTCTACCGATTGCAAGGGTTTATCTATCAGCGGGACATTGGCGAAAGCCATTGCCAAATCAAAATAATAAAAAGCACGCATAAAATGCGCTTCGGCAATCCAACGCTGTTTGGTACCGAGCGGGACCAATGCTCCGCCAGCCTGGATAAGGGGAGTTTCGGGGGTCACCAAAGCCAGGAAAACATTGCAGGCGGATATAGCCGTACGATACCGGTGGTTCCAAAGGTTATACATCATTTCGCTGGTGGTAGTGGGGTTGCCGCGCGCCACCTCCGTTATTATAACCCGGTCGCTGGCATCCGAACCGCCTTTCGAACAATCGTCCGTCAACTGGTCGCCCAAATCGAACCGCATCTGTTGGTAGTTCCAGTGGTCGAGTATCGGCTGATAACAATTTACCAGCAGTTTATAGCCACCATCTTCGGTTCTCAGATAAGATTCCTCATCCAAAATAGCCACCGGCTGGCGGTTCAGGAAATCCGCACTGCAACCGGTCAGCAAAACCATGGCAAACAGGGTTGCCATCCATATCCTATTTTTATTCTTCATCGGTTTCATCATTCAGTCTGTTTCTTGATTTATAATTTCATGCTTAACCCGAACATAAAAGTCCTTGCCTGGGGATAAAAACCCATATCTATCCCTTTATACATCGGGTTATTATTAAACTCGCCGATTTCCGGGTCCAGACCGGAATATCCGGTTACCGTAAACAAATTCTGGGCGGCGACGAATACACGCACATTATTGATAGTGATTTTCTTTGTCCATTCGGAAGGAAGCGTATATCCCAACTGGATATTTTTCAGACGGACATATGAACCGTCTTCCACATACCAGGAAGACATTTCGCGGTTCAGGCGGCTATCGGCATCGATTGCGAAGTTTTTATTGGTGCTTCCCGGTCCGTTCCAGAATGTGGTCAGGATATCTTTCGGGGCGTTATACCAGCCTACCCCTCCGTAAATATCATATTTCAGGATGTTCAAAATATCATTCCCGACAGAGCCTTGGAAAAAGGCGGAAAAGTCGAAGTTCCTGCATTCGGCACCCAACGTCAACCCGAAGGTAAAATCCGGATGCGGATTTCCTATCATAGTACGGTCCTTGTCATCCAGTTTCCCATCCCCGTTCAGGTCCATGAATTTCAAATCGCCGGGCTTGGCATTCGGCATCACTACCTGTCCGTTGTTTTTGTAATTATCTATTTCTGCCTGTGTCTGAAACACGCCATCCATTTTATATCCGTAAAAATAACCGATGGGCATACCGACCTCGGTCATTGTATAGCTGTAGTAGCCGAGATGGACACCTTTCCCGGGAATATTCGCGCAGCCACCCAAATCGACCACCTTATTTTTGTAGGTAGAGACATTGGCGTTGATATGGTAAGCAAATTCTTTGCCTGCTTTTCCGTCATAATTAACAGCAAACTCAAATCCCCGGTTGCTGATGCTTCCCGCATTGACCCACGGATGATTCGGGAAGCCCAAAGCCGACGGAGTAGGAACCTGTACCAGCATATCTTTTGTACGTCTGTCGAAATAATCCATTGTCAGCCGTAAAGCTCCTTGCAGAAAAGCCAAATCCAATCCTAAATCGAGTTGGCGGGTTGTTTCCCATTTCAGGTTCGGATTGCCTACCTGTCCGCGCCCACCCGAAAGGACCGTGTTTTTATCACCGAACAGGAAATAACCACCGTTCACAAACGTGTTCAGATAAGCCCCGCCGGGTATCGTCTGATTGCCGATCTCTCCCCAACCGGCTCTCAGTTTCCCCTGCGACAACCAGCTCAGCCCTTTCATAAAGGTTTCTTCCGAAAAGTTCCACCCACCGGAAACAGACGGGAAAAAGCCCCAACGATTGCCGGCGGCAAACTGGGAAGAACCGTCCCAACGTGCATTTACCGTAACCATATAACGATTGTCGTAGGAGTAGAAAACACGACCGAAATAAGAATTTAGCGTATTGCAAGAAGTATAACCGGAAGCTCCCGGATTCACGGTCCCCGCATTGATAACCTGCTGGTTCGGGTCATTATTCACCATCCCTTGTTTTGAAGCGCCGATGGCTTCATAGCTTTTCATTTCTGCCGAAGTACCCGCCATCGCATTCACCGCATGTTTACCGAAACGTTGGTTATAGGTCAGGTAATTATCAAACACCCAGTAGTCCGTATTATCGACTTGGCGGCTGACCGTAGCATAGGTGCTGTATTCGTCGCCATCCAGATAATATTTCGGAGTGAATCCATCACTCTGGTTACGGAGCAAATCGAGCGAGAGACTGGATTTAAACGTCAGGAACGGAAACAGTTTGAAATCGCCGGAGATATTGCTTTTGGTAGCTATGCCATGCCATCTATTCAAAGCGGAACGATCCACCTGGGCTACGGTATTCACTTTATTCGAATAGATAACACCGGTGTAACGCGACCAGGGATTGGTCGGTTCATATCCGTTATAGATACGGCTATATAAGAAATCCGGAACCTCCACCAGATTATCACGGTATACCGGCGTAATCGGGTCGGCAGCCGCCGATGCCATGACGGTAGCATTATAAGCATCATTTTCCTGGATATTCCGCCTTACCTCATAAATTACATTGACGTTGGCGGACAAAGTCAGCCATTTCGCCACCTCCGAATCCAGGTTCAACCGGCCGTTTAGGCGTTGGTAATTAGAACCTTTCAGTATACCTTTCTGGTCCATATATCCGAAGCTGGCACGGTATCTTAACTTATTCATCCCGCCCGAAAGAGCCAAGTTGTAGTTCTGATTCACAGCTTCCCGGGGCTTACGGGTAACTTCCGCCCACCAATCCGTACCTTGCCGTCCGCCGTTTTTTTCCAGAAAGGAAAGAATGGCTTCCCGCTTTTCCGGTGTGGCGAAGTCTTCGGTCAGTTCTTTTCCCGCAGCGGCATATGCACGGTTCTTATAGTCCATAAAACCGGCGGCATCCAGCATCTCATAACGTTTTGCCACGCCCTGGAAACCGATATTCATATCAAATTCGATATGGCTTTTATAGATATCGCCGGAAGCTCCCCGCTTGGTCGAGACCAAAATAACCCCGTTCGCCGCACGTGCTCCGTAAATAGCTTGTGCCGAAGCATCTTTCAAGACTTCTATATTCTCAATATCACGTGCATTCAACCAACCGATATTATCCTGCGGCATGCCATCCACCACATACAGCGGATTGTTGCCATTTAACGTCCCGACACCACGTATACGGACATCGCCCAAAGCTCCGGGGCTTCCGGAATTGGATGTAACAACCACACCGGCAGCTTTTCCCTGCAAAGCATCCGCGGCACTCCGTAAAGGCAGGTTGGCTATCTCCTCTCCCTTTACCTGGGTGATGGCACCTGTCAAATCACTCTTCTTAAACGAGCCGTAACCGACCACCACGACTTCTTCCAGTTTTTGGGTGTCTTCCGATAAAGTGATATTCACTTGCTTTTTATTTCCTACAGGTACGTTTTGCGAAGTATAGCCGATATAGGAAAATTCGAGAACAGCCTGTTCCGGTACATTATCCAAAACATAATTGCCATCAATGTCTGTAATCGCCCCGTCGGTTGTTCCACGTATCACCACATTCACGCCAATCAGAGGTTCCCCGCTCTGGTCTACAACTTTGCCGGTTATTTTTCTGCCGGTTTGGGTAACCGTCATAATTCCCGGGGCTACCGAAAGAGAAGATACTGCTACAATTTCCTGCGGTTGAAATGCAACTGCATATAAACTAAAAAGGGTTAGTTTTTTCAGAGCTTGCCGGTAACAGTAGCCGGATGCTCTTGTGTGATTTGCCATAAGTAAAAAATATAAGGTTAAACATCTATGTTTTAAATTGGATTGCCCGGCAGGATATTTCTATTATTTTTTGTCAAACAAAACATAGAAAAAGAAAGGCAAGCTCCGGCAAAAACGACAACAGCATATTTTATCATCTGAAAAAATAAAATCCTCTGGTGATTCCGAAACAATATCCCCCGGCTGCTTTACAATTGCAGCCATCAGACGATTCCACTCCCCATCCACATGAACCTCATCCTTTAAACTTTCCTCCACAATATTTCTCAGATACTCTTTCATTTCAACCGGATATTCCTCTCTGCTTTTATATAGGACACATCAGGAAAGACTATTACTTACAAGGGTATTCTTCTTTTTGCTGAAAAACCTCCCTCACTTATGTTGCCAGATAATCTTTCAACTCCCTTTTCAATATTTTAAGCGCTCTGTAAATCTGAGTATCTACAGTACGTACCGACATACACAGCCGGTCGGCTATTTCCTGATTTTTCAACCCTTCTATCCGGCTCAGTTTAAAAACTGATTTACATTGTTTCGGTAAGCGTTCGATGGTGTTATTCACTATTTGTTCTATTTCAAGCATGGCAAGATTGGAAAAGGGCGTTATTCCGTATCCGTTCATCCCGGAAGATAATTCTTCCTGAGAATATTCGTCGAGTTCCTCCTGCGATTTAACGGAACGAATATAATTCAAGCATTCATTTTGTACGGAGCGGTACAGGTAGGCATTCAGTGAAGTATGAATATCTATCTCTTCCCTTTTCTCCCAAAAGCGAAGAAATACATTCTGCAACAAATCTTTAGCTTCTTCCGGTTCTGCTATAAACTTCCTGCAATGAACATATAAAGGTACATAGACTGCTTTGAACAGGGCATTGAAAGCAGCCATATCGCCTGTTTTGATACTTACGAGGATAGCCTCGTCGGATTGTCTTTTCATCGGTTATAATTACGGGAAAAGCGTACAGACCGGGCTACATGACGAAGCTTGTCTGTACGCATCATTATTAGCAAATCAGCTAATCTAACTATAATATTTCATCTGCTGTCTTATTGAAATATTTGATACATTCTTTGATATCCGGCACCGAATTATTCCAGTTAGATTCATATTCGATAGAGAATACACCTTTGAATTTCTGCCGTTTCAGTTCTTTCAACATCCCTTTCACATCCAGGATTCCTGTTCCCCAGATAACATCATGCTGTTCTTTCTCTCCTTCCACTTTAGGAGCAATATCCTTGAAATGTAAAGAGACAATGCGCTTCTGTAATTTTTTCAGGCAATCGATCTGGTCCAAACCTTCCCTGCGCCAATGCCCGACATCTGAACAAGAGCCCAATAATTTGCTGCGATTAGAAATCACACTCAGCAGATTATCCGGATTCCAGTAATCTGACGGTTTCGGATGATTATGGACAGATACTTTTATTTTATACTGATTAGCAAGTTTCTCCACCAAATCCCAGTCTTTCAATGTAGGTTCGCAAGTAATAAACTCCAGCCCCATTTCATCGGCAAACTTGAACATCTTTTCCCAATCGGCAGAGTTATCGGTTACAAAAACTCCGGTTCCGACAATCTTTATTCCTTTGGAGGCGGCAAATTCTCTCAGTTCTTTTTGAGTCTGCACATCCAGATTGAAGTCGAATACCTTATCTCCCCATTTACCTCCTAATTTATGGCCCGGATAAACTTCGATGTACTTCACTCCTAACTCTTCAGTCTTATCAAGGGCTTCCGCCAACGAGAAAAGATGGAATGTATAAGACTGAATACCTAAACGCCAACCATTCTTCTCAGCTTTCGTTTGTGCTTGTGACGGCAATGCCAACAAACAGCAAACCAGAGCAATGATTATTTTTGAAATCTGTTTCATGTAGTTTTTTCTCTTTTAGAGGTTCTTACTTAGGCATTTCCGGCAATGAGAAACCATTGTTATAGGTATGCTTAATCCATTCATTTGCCATATCAGCAGCATTAAATTCAGCAAAACGGCGGTCGAAACGCGGGTCGCCATCTATTACTTTGAAATCGTCTACCGTCACAATCTTTATTTTATCATTCGGCGAGATATTGGTAAACCGCATATTTTCACCATCCCATTTCAGTTCGCGGTGCAATCCCTGTAAACCGGACAATCGAACAGCCAGTACACCCATTACCACCATTTCATTAAACGGGCCGGAGAACTGGAAGTTTGAAGATGCCTCTGTTCTATTTTCAGGAGATTCTTTACAGGCGCGTATCCAATCCTGTTCATGCGCATTGGTAGACCAGATATCACCGTTTCCACCTTTCACTCTCGGAATTGTCGGTTTCGGCTGGTTAAAATGTTCCATATCCGACAAAGGCAGTAATGTAGGATTCATGCCATAGCAGCCGGTCATAATCTTGCCTTTCGTTCCGATAAAAATGATACCGCCATTTTCATCTCCCATCATCTGCCCGTCTTTCAATTCCTCCGGACGGGGAGGCATCAAACCTCCATCATACCAATATACCTTCACTTCCGGCATCTTTACATTACCTTTCGAAGGACGTGCCGGGAACGTATAAGTCACAACCTGTGCATGGGGAGGAGAATAGAGGTTACTGAGTGTAGAACTGCCTATCACGCTGGTCGGATATTTTAAATCCAATGCCCAGTAAAGAGGGTCCATGATATGGCAAGCCATATCCCCTAAAGCTCCTGTTCCGAAATCCCACCAGCCCCGCCAGTTCCAAGGCGTATAAACCGAGTTATACGGACGTTTCTGGGCTGGGCCGATAAACAAATCCCAGTCCAATGTTTTCGGGCACTTCATACCATCTTTAGGTTGCATCAAGCCTTGAGGCCAGATAGGGCGGTCTGTCCAGCAATGTACTTCATATACATCTCCTATAATACCGGCCTGTATCCATTCGGCTATCTGGCGGCACCAGTCAAAAGAGTTTCCCTGGTTCCCCATCTGGGTCGCTACCTTATATTTTTTAGCCAGCTTTGTCAATAAACGGGATTCGTAAACAGAATGGGTAAGTGGTTTTTGTGTATAACAGTGTTTACCCAATGTGATAGCATGTGCCGTAACACCGGCATGCGTATGGTCGGGAGTCGCCACCATAATAGCATCGATAGATTTACCCATCTCGTCAAACATCACACGCCAATCTTTAAAACGTTTTGCCTGAGGATAATCCTTAAATGTTTTATCAGCGTATCCCCAGTCCACATCACAGAGGGCAACAATGTTTTCCGTATTCATATTTGCCAGGTTACGGCGTCCCATACCTCCTACACCGATACCGGCAATATTCAATTTATCACTGGGGGCGGTATACCCGTGCGACTTACCGAGTATCGAACCCGGCACAATAGTCAGACCGGCAGCTGCAACAGCGCCGGTCTTTAAAAATGTTCTTCTGGATATATTTTTCATGGTTAACAAAAGATTAAAGTTTTTTCTTATAATGTCTTCAAATTCAGATTACGCCAGAGAACTTTAATGCCGCCACCATCGTGTATTTGTAAAGCGATACGTCCTTGTCCGGCACCTATCTTCTCATCGCTGATATTTACCATTTCCTGACCATTCAGCCAAGTCTGTACGTTATCTCCCTGTACACGGATACGCATTGTATTCCAGTCACCCGGTTTCAGGATATTTTCTTTTTCATCCGGAATCTGTACTAACCAACCACGACCATATGATTCGTAAATACCACCGGTATCATTGCCTTTAGGAGCAACTTCTACCTGCCAGCCGTTAACCTTTACCCCTTCTTCGATAAATGAACGGAAGAACACGCCGGAATTACCGTCTGCCACTTGTTTAAATTCAACAGTCAAGTCAAAATCATCATAGTAATCGCGAGTTGCCAGATAGCCATATTGTTTATCCGGACCACTTTCACATACCAGTAAACCATCCTTCACATACCACAATTCTGTGCCATATTTTTCCCAACCAGCCAAATCCACGCCGTTAAACAAATTCACCTCTTTTGTTTTACGTGGAAGCTCTTTAATTTTGATATTACGGAACCATGCAGGATAACCGTGGTCCTGTAAACAAAGCACGCCTTTATGTGCCAAACCGTATTCAGGAGCATTCGCCCATTTTCCACTGTTTTTACGTTTGTGCCAGTCGTCTGACCAGGCATCAAATTCCACAGTCTTTTCACCGTTCATGAAATAAGTAACATGTCCGTTATCGAAGATGATTTTAGAGTTATTCCATTCTCCGGCTGGTTTTACTTTTATTGTTGAGAAATCAGGCAGATACATAGCATAATCCACGCCACAACGTTGCCAGTCTTCCAGTGGTTCTGCAAAATTCACATCATCAATCAGCTGGTATTCCGGACCCGTCACATAGGGCACTGCAAATTGTGGACGTTCTACCACATGATACAACATGCCGCTATTGCCACCCTGGGAAATTTTCCAATCCCAGGAAAGTTCGAAGTTTTCATACTGTTTGTCTGTTACGATATAACCGTTGGCATCATCACCTTTACCATCAGCCTGTATAGTTCCGTCTACCACTTCCCAGGGACCGGTCAGTGACGTTCCATTGTAATCTCTCCAACCATTCAGCGTTTTTCCATCAAACAGAAGTTCCCATCCTTCTGCCTTTTCTGCATCTGTCAATACATTTTGAGGTTTCTCCGCACAAGAGGACATCAAGAAAGCCAATGCCATCGAACATGTAAGGAGTAATCCTTTTTTCGGTGTTCCTGTAATTCTCATAATTTTTTGTTTTAATAAATAGTTCACGATATTAGAAATATTTCTCTCCCTGTTTACAAAAGATAGACACGCACATAAAAAACAGTACTTACGATTCTATCTATTTTTTTATTATTTTAACCAGCAATTCTCCATTTGATCTCATAATAAATAAAAAACCACTAAATACAAGCCTGTATATTTATATTTTATTCATTATATATCACCTATAAATTTAAAAATATTCATATCCGCAAAGATATAAATTATTTTAATAGTAGAAAGGCCATCACATTATGAATTATATAGAAAGCAATCTACATGTATAGATTTATGGTTGTTTCTCGGGCATATATTTCCAAAAACGGGCGGGCATATGCTGGCGATGCAATTTAGGATTGAGGCGTTCTTTTATGGCAATTGTGTTGAAATATTCTTTCCATAACTGCTGGAACAACTTTTCATTTTCATCCATCAGCTCCTCATTCAGCAGACCGGAAAGAAGATGTGCCTGCTTATCCTCGAAACGGACTTCAGTCACTTCCTGCAAATCATGATAGTAGCCATATTCGCGTTTCAGGTCATAAAGTAACCATTTCTGATCGGCAAAACGGTCTTTCAGATAAGGGACGACCAGAGAAATTACGTTATATATCGGTTCAACGGCTGCAAAATAAGTACCATCCGCAGCTTTCTGGAAACGCAGGAACTGCATGACACGAAGACGTTCATTCACGACCTTTTTACTGATTTTAGAAACTTCCAGCACATCGGAATCCCCAAAATTCAACTCGATAGAAGCCGGGGCATCCAAGGCTTTACGGATATAACGAAAAAGAAGTTTATCGATTCCCGGCAATTCGGATAACCAGGTGACTGTGATGAGAGAAAGAGCAGCCACAGATATCTTCTTCTGTAGCCCTTTCCAGACACGGTCTGCCTTTTGGTCATCCGTATAAACAGTAACCACTTCATCATAAAACAGAGGCAACGGCTCTCCTTCCCCCAGTAAAAGGTCGGGAAAACTACGGCGGGAATAGGCATCGAAGACTACAGTCAACAATCCTTCAAATGTTTTATCGTAAACAAAAATTGTCATTTCTTATTCCCCGAATTGAATGGTTAACTGGCGTTCATCCGTTTGTTTTTTACCCGTTTTCCGGATAAGCAGGCGCCGTACATTTTCAGGACTGACCTCATGTATCGTCTGCATCGGCAGCTCATGGCAGGTAATAAAATATTGGGCTTTCTTCATAACTACCCCTATTTTTTTCAACTGCTCCATTCCTAAACGCGAATAACGGCGGGAAACGACAATCAACTTAGCCGATTTGACACCGATTCCCGGAACACGCAATAGCATTTCATAATCCGCCTTATTTATATCCAGTGGAAATACTTCTGGATGCCGCAATGCCCATGAGAGCTTAGGGTCGATTTCCAAATCGAGGTCAGGATACGCATCATTTACAATCTCGTCCACCCTAAATTGGTAGAAACGCAATAACCAGTCTGCCTGATACAAACGGTTTTCACGCACCAAAGGAGGTTGTTTCAATGCAGGTAGACGATTATCATACTCATTTACGGGAATAAAACCGGAATAATAGACACGCTTCATCGTAGGACGTTGGTAGAGAGCAGACGAGAGATGAAGAATATCCTTGTCCGTATCCGGTGTTGCTCCGATAATCATCTGGGTACTCTGCCCGGCAGGGACGAAACGCGGGGCATGACGAAAGCGCTTCCGCTCCTCGGCACTTTGCAGAACCCCCTGTTGGATATAACGCATCGGCTGAAAAACACTTTTAAAATCTTTTTCCGGAGCAAGCAATTGCAGGCTTTTTTCGTTCGGAATCTCTATATTCACGCTCATACGGTCGGCATAAAGCCCCGCTTCATTTACTAATTCCTGACTGGCACCGGGAATACTCTTTAAGTGAATATATCCGTTGAAGCGATAAACAAGCCGTAAATCCTTCACTACACGAACCAGCCGCTCCATAGTATAATCGGCATTTCGTACCACCCCCGAACTAAGGAACAGCCCTTCTATATAATTACGGCGATAAAATTCAATGGTCAGATTGACCAACTCTGTTACGGAAAGAGTAGCACGGCGAATATCATTGCTCCTTCTGTTGATGCAATAAGCACAATCGAACATACAATAATTCGTGAGCATGATTTTAAGTAGAGAGATACACCGTCCGTCTTCAGCAAAACTATGGCAAATACCCCACCCGGCTGCACTTCCGATACTGCCGCTTTTATGCTGGCGAGAGGTTCCGCTGGAAGCACAGGAAACATCATACTTAGCTGATTCCGCCAGTATTTTCAGTTTTTCGAGTACGCTATCGTCCATAATTTTATCAGGATTTCCAGACAAAAATACGGATTATACACCGGATTCACCTATAAAGGCTCTCGTATTTTCTATAGAAAATTGTTAGCAGAATAAAACCCAAAAGGGCAAACGGAACACCGGTCAGCGCCGGATACCGGTAACCGGCCTGCAATACCAACCCGCCGGTATAAGCCCCAATTGCATTTCCAAAATTAAAAGCGACCTGCACACTTGCGGCACCCAACAATTCTCCCCCTTTCGCCACACGGATAATCGATATTTGTTCCGGACTGGATACGGCAAACAACCCTGCTGTACAAAGCGCCATCAGGATTGCCGAAGCCCAGGGGTTCGGGGAAAAGAAAAAGATTGCCAATAAAACAAGACAGATAAGCCCTTGAACCGTAGCGCCTACCTTTCCGGGTGTATAACGGTCGGAAAGACGCCCGCTTACCAGATTTCCGGCAACCATACCGAAACCGGACAACACCATCAACGCCGTGATACTTTCCGGTCGGAAACCGGACACGTCTGTTAACAACGGAGTTACATAACTATACCAACAAAAAACACCTCCGTTGCCCAATGCCGTAGCTCCTAAAATAAGCCACGGAGCCGGTGTTTTCAGAAAACGGAATTGCCCTTTAAATCCGGTATCTTCCAATCCTTTCACATGAGGGACCCATCGCCATATATAATAAAGAATAAGAATACCCCAGCATCCGACAAGCAAAAACGTAACACGCCATGAAAGCGCACTGCTCAAAGACGTACCTAAAGGTACACCGAATAAATTTGCGATTGTCATTCCGGCAATCATTATCGATACCGCCTCGGAACCTTTTCCTTTATCCGCCAGTCTTTCCGCTACAATAGAACCAACTCCGAAATAGGCACCATGAGGTAATCCGGAAACAAAACGGGCAATCAGCAATACCCAATAATTAGGAGCTGCCGCCGCACAAATATTTCCCACCATAATAATAGCGACCAACACTAACAGAATATGTTTCAACGGATGCTTACGGGCAAGAATAAGTGCAGGCGCACCAACACATACCCCCAAAGCATAAGCTGAAATCAAATGACCCGCCATAGGAATACTTACTCCCAAATCTTTAGCTATATCGGGCAATATACCCATCATGACAAACTCGGCAATACCCAAACCTAAGGTTCCGAAAGCTAAGGCTATAAGACTCTTTTTCATTTTGTCCAACTGTTTACGGGCTGCAAATTTAATCAGTTTCACAATAAAGTGTATTGATATACACTTTTAATTCATCCAAACTCCATCTTTTAGATTATAAACTTTCGGAATCAAAGAAATAGCCCACTGCTTTATCCGATTTACTATCTTTGCAACTCATATAATTGACTGCATACAATTATTAAAAATGAAACAGGCACTATCTATCAAGGGGTACAACAATGAACTCACCATTGTTCTTCCACAGGAAAAAATAAATTACTTTGCTTCAGAAAACGAAAAAATAAGCAAGATAATCAACTCGGCAAATATTTCCATTATCGGAAATAACAACCATGTGACCTTGCATTTCGACTCAGAAGAAAGTGCAGAAGATATACTGCTCGGCGGAGGATTCCTCCTTATCGTGAAAGGTGACAACAATACAGTAACTATTGGAAATCTCATTCTAAGGTACTCTGCTATTTTAGGCATGACCGGACTTAAACTTATCATAGGACAATTACCGGGATTGGGAGCCGGAGTTTCACGAAAAGCGGACAATTGCCAGGTGAATATCGGAAAAAGGGTCGTAATCAATGGAGCAACAATCTATTTGCAGGAAGACAATTCATCCGTCAGCATAGGCGACGACAGCCAACTAAGTTGGGGCATCGACATATGGTGTACGGATGCACATACGATAACTGATTTAGAGGGGAACCCGCTGAACTTTGCACAAGGGATAGAGATAGGTAAACATGTATGGATAGGGAAGGATGCTAAAATCGGCAAAAATGTAAAAATAGCGGACAATAGCATTGTAGGTTGGGGAAGCATCGTCACCCGAAAATTCGACGAACCGAATGTCATCATAGCGGGAATTCCAGCCAAAGTCGTAAAACGGGGAATAAACTGGGACCGCAAATGCATCAATAAATATAGTAAAGAATAAGGATTCTATCGGAAAAGAAAATTTCAAAAGATGTTACCTGAGAATATACCCGTACATAACCTGGACGAAAGCGACTTTTTCGTTATTGAAGCCATAGAAAACTGTGAAACACAGAATTTTAATGGCGTACACCGCCATAACTTCCACGAAATCCTGTTTTTTACAGATACAGAGGAGGATGACGTACAGAGTATCGATTTTATCGAACATCATTTGCAGCCCAACCAACTTTACTTGTTAAGACAGGGACAGGTACACAAAATGCAGCTTCACCGCCAACAGGGATACCTTTTTGCTATCAGTCCGAAATATTTCGACCGGATGGATTTACGGATGGAAGGCAGCATCGGTTACGATTTTCCTTCTGTGATATCCCTCAACAAAGAAGATATTCAGCCGGTACGGCAGCTGGCTGCACTCATTTTCGATGAGTTTTACGAAAAAAGAAGAAAAGAAATCCTGGATGCTTATATGCATGCATTCTTCACTTTACTAATGTCTTCATATGCAGGGAGAGGACAGGCTGAAGAAATGGATATACGGGTCAAACGTTTTCTTGCCTCAGTCGAAAAGTATTTTACAACAGAACGTTCTTCCGGATTTTATGCCCGCCAAGCATCCTTAAGCTGTAAAAGATTGAATGAACTTATCAAACAGGCACTCGGTAAAACCGTTATCGAGGTGATACACGAGCGCCTGCTGTTAGAAGCTAAAAGGCTCATCTGCTATGAAGAATTGTCCTTTAAGGAAATAGCATTCAAACTCGGCTTCAAAGACGCTTCTTATTTTACCCGCTTCTTCCGCGGACAGAGCGGAATGACTCCCGAACAATTCAGGCAGTCGCTATAACCCGGCGTCCTTTTCCGGTAGAAAGCAGCAAAAAAGAGGCAAAAGAACAGAAAAATATACCGCCCATCATCGGTATTACCGAATCATTCTGCATATAGCTGACCGCTGCCGACAACAATCCTGTGAAAAACAATTGCAAAAACCCCATAAAAGCAGAAGCCGTACCGCTATCGTCCGTAAAATAAGACAGTCCCAAAGAGGTCGTAGCCGGAAGCAACAAACCTACCGGAATCAAATTAAGGAAAATCAATACCAGCATGGGAATAACCGGGCTACCGGCTACCGCACAACCCAATAACAACAGATTCAGGAGAAGCTGGACTCCAATCGTATAACGCACCAACCGTTTTAAAGAAGTGAACTTCAACAGGAAATCGATGATATAGGTTCCAAATAACAAGCCGATGGCATTGACTGCAAAAATGAAACTGAATGTATCGCCGGAGAAGCCCCCTTTTTCCATTATAAGATAGGGAGCATTGGATACATATACCATCAAACTGCCGTAAGCCATACAACCGATAATGGTATATATCATAAAAGGCATATTGGCCGTAACCCGTACATAACTTTTCAGCAGGCTGCCTACGGAAAAAGACGGTTTAGGGGCTACAGGGGAAACAACCGCCTGCTTCTTTCCCGGCAGAAACAAGGCCACCAATAAAATACTTAAAACGCCCAACAGGCTCGTCGTATTGAAAATGCCATGCCAATGCCAATATTTCAACAAAAGGTTTCCCAATGTAGGAGCGACAATCGGAGCGACTCCCGATATAATAGTTAATAGGGAAAACACTTTTGTCCGGTACCTGTCATCAAACAAATCATTCACTATGGCACGTCCGATAACCACTCCGGCACAACCGCCGAACGCCTGAAGAAAGCGTATTACCCAAAGCTGATGGATCTGGTTCGCATAAATAGAGGCAAGGGAACTAAGGGTAAAAAGAATCATAGCTATCAATATCGGTTTCTTTCGCCCGTACTGGTCGGAAAGAGGCCCCCAAAACAATTGTCCCAAAGCAAAACCTGCAAGAAAAACAGAAAGAGAGAGTTGCACTTCACTTAATTCCACCTGCAAATTATCCGCTATATCCTTAAATGCCGGGAGATAAAGGTCTATACTAAGCGGCTCGAGTGCTGCCAGCAATGAAAGTACCAGCACTATTATTTTCATTTTCTTATCCATATCATTTTCTTTATTAAACGCCGCAAAAGTACGGGCTTCCTTCCAAATGCCGTTTATCTAATCCGCACATTGACTGGTACAATCCGGAACATTTGCCTATCTTTGCGTAATACAGACAAATAGAAAATGGAGCAACAGGAAAAATACAGTTATGAATATCCGAGACCGGCAGTCACGACAGATTGCGTAATCTTTGGTTTTGATGGCGGAGAGCTGAAAGTGCTTTTGATAGAACGTGCGATCGAGCCTTATAAGGGATGCTGGGCTTTGCCGGGCGGTTTCCTCGAAATGGAAGAAAGTGCGGACGATTGCGCGCGCCGTATCCTTCAAAAGGAAACAGACTTAACCAATATTTATCTGGAACAGCTCTATACTTTTTCCGATATTAAACGCGACCCTCGTTTCCGGGTGGTCAGCATCGCCTATTATGCCCTGGTAAAAATGTCCGATTTCCAAACGAAGGGCGGAATGGATACCAGCAATATCAAATGGTTTAATCTTTCGGAAGTCCCGGAACTGGCTTTCGACCACAACCGTATTCTGGCAACTGCCCAGGAACGCCTGAAAGGTAAAATCAAATACCAACCGATTGGCTTTGAATTATTACCGGAACGTTTCACCCTTCCAGACCTGCACCGTCTCTACGAAATTGTCTTGCAAACACAACTGGACAGGAGAAACTTCCGAAAAAAAATGCTGAGTTTCGGATTGCTTGTCGACTTGAACGAGGTTAAGCCGGATGTCCCGAACAGGGCACCTAAAATATACCGCTTCGACAAACAAAAATATGAGGAGCTAAGCCAAAAAGGATTTTATTTTGAATTATAATCCGCCAGTGCATGTTTTAACCGATACAGGCAAATAAGCAGGTGGGCATCCTCCAGTTGTCCGGCATGCGCATACAGCTCATCCAAGTCTACCCATGCCAGTGAATCATCCGGTTCATTCAACCAGACTACATATGGATAAACCTGTTCCGGGGTTATGCCTACCGACGGAAAATATTTTTCACCCAGCCTGAAGTAACGGATAACAGACGATCTTCCGATTTTCAATTCTTCCATATACCGGTACAACGCACTAAAATCGCCTATTTCTTTAGGCAACCGCCATGCCGGAACAGTGATCAAAGAACTGTTGCCACCAAACAACTGCGGAACAGGCAGGTCGCGCACTTCCAGACCGACAAAAATATGCCCGCTCACCCGGCAAACAGGAAATGTAATCAAGGTATTGGCACTGAAAGATGCCGGATATACATATTCCAAAGCAACTTTACTGTTCCAAGCTCCTGTTTCCACAAAATGGGCACGACCGACCGATAAAAAGCCTGCCGGATTTTCACTGTGAATAAATAATTCAGTATGCCGTTTCAACAAATCCGGCAAAGTTACAGAAGAAAGAGATGTCTCCTCTTTTACCGTTATCTTTTCTCCCAGCCATTTAGGTAAAGATATAAGGTAAAGTTGAAATAAACGGTAAATATTCAACTCCAAACGGGCCTCTGCCAAAGCGCCTGTTTGTGCCGTATTCAATAACTGCGCAGCATCATAAGGCTGTAAAGAACCGAAATCCTGAAAACCGGGAATACCGTTCCTCAACGGAAAAACACAATCCGGTTTTTCCGTTAACGCAACCAAAAAAGCATTGACCTTCTCACAAATACCTGCCGGAGATGTATAATAACTTAATGATTGCTCAATACCCGCATACTGTTCTTCGCCAATCCCGAAACGTTCCTTCAACTGTTGCTCTATATTATCTGTGGTTCCAATCGCAAGTCCTTCCGGTATGTATCCTCCAAAATATTTCCCATCAATCACAGTAAGTCCGGTATGGAGATTTGCCAACGGACGGGGATAACCATGACGGGCCAACACCGTCAACCGATTTCCCTCCCGGGAATACAATAAAAAATCAGTAACCTGTTCGGGACGCTTTACAATATCATAAACCTGTCCTGTCTCTTTATGCCGGAAAGATACAAAGTTTAAATAAGGAGTTTCCAGTAAAGGCAAATGCCGGACTAAACGGATATCTTTCCCAGTACTCACTTTTTCTCCGGCTATCAAATAATTTGTAGGAGGAAACCCCATTTCCTTTCCGGATAAATCATATAAAGCAAAACGTCCTTTATACCGATTTTCTATAATCCAGGGGTTATAAATAGGAGCAGACAGGATAATACGTAGACCCAGACTCCGAAAAAGGTCTTCAAACTCCCGTTGAGTCAGATAACCATACTCTTCCTGTAGCTCTATATCCCAATTTCCATAATAATCTTTCCGCCGAATAAATTCCACAGCATCCGTATAAAATAACCGGAACCTCCGCTTTCCTTCTTCCTGTGGTTCCAATTCTTCTACCGGGAAACCTTGTTCTGTTGCCGGAGCAAGGCTACGGGCTGTCTTTGCAAAAAGCAAAAGCAAATCGCTGTCGGATGGTACATTTCCACCTCCGGTAGCGGAAAGTTCCAGGATAACCTCTTTTTCTTCCGGCTTCACAAAATCACGGACAACTAAAATGCCTCTTTCTTTCAGCAATTCCGATTGGCGCCGTAACGTATTCAATGCACGATTCGTATCATACCCGTTATAAGACGTTATATGATGGATTGCAGAACAATTAAAAAAGCCGTCTACCGAATCTTTCTCAAAACTATCCAGTGCCTCACCATCATCCATGCGAAACGAAAGATTAGGCAATTGGTATTGTTTACGGGCAATCTCCACCATTTTGGGATTGATATCGACCCCGATAACCTGCAAATCAGGAAATAACCCGGCAAGAATAGCAGTACTTGTTCCTGATGCCATGCCGACATCCACAAGGATATTTCCTTTTTCCGGTGCAAAAAAGACACTGGCCGAAGCCACCTTTTCGATGGATATGGCATCCATTGCTTCCAGATACTGCCTATAGTCCTGTTTACCGCCACGATCCTGAGAGGCATAATTAGAGTTCATCCGTTTTTACTTTAGAGTAAAACAAATGTACAGATTATTTTTTCATTTCCACCAGGTTGGCTACTTCTTCTGCAATTCCGACAGAAACAACCGAACCGCTATTAAAATTCAAATAATCAGATTCAATGCCGTCACTGAATATGACACCGCCGGCCGGCATGAATGATTCAATCCGCAACGGATGCCTCCGGTCTATTAGTCCTACCGATAGCCCGGTCTGCGTCCGCAAGCTCCGAAAAGGTTCGCGCACAACAAATAACAACTGTTCCTCTTTTAACTTCGGATGTTTAAGCGTCAGATTCTTCTCGAACAGCCCTGCCACCCCGTATGCCATATTAAAAACAGAACTCAGCCAACCGGTCGAACCGGCCCGGGTCGATATAATGATTCCGCTTGATGAATGTTCTTCCGTTTCATTCCCATAAGAAATCCGGTAACGGGCGGATATATGTGAAGCGGCTCCGATAAACAAATCATTGAATGCCAATAACCGTTGTCCGTCATTCAAACGGGCTTCCGCAAAATTTACTTTCCGTAGCTGACAGGTTCCGGCCATTACCTCCTCCACTCCCCGCTGGAAATTCGTTACATCAAACGGCAGCAGTACCCCATCGTAACGTTCCGGGTCCGGATTGACGGCTACGATAGGAACTCCCCTCGAATATTTTGCCGTATTGGCAACCAACCCATCCTGTCCTATGGTTACGATTACATTCTTTTCCGAAAATATATAAGAAGAAAGAAAAGAACGTTCCACAATCTTGTATTTGATAACTTTCGAAAGGCCGGCCTGTAATTTATGCAACGAATCATAAAAGATAGCATCTTCCTTCTCGTAATCATTAAAATCACCTCCTTGCCTTTCGATATAAAACCGTGCCTGAGACTTTGTATTGAAGCGTTCAATCAAAGCCTCAAGCCTGGTTTTATTCTTTATCAGAATTGCATATTCCACATGCATACCTTTATTCATTTTTAGGTTTCAACAAATTTTCCAGCAAATCCGGCGTGATATTCAGATTACCTATCTTCCCGGCATTTTCAGCAAGTTCACGGAAAGCAAGAGCGATATTGTTTCGCGGGTCGAGACTACCGGTCAAAGCGGTCAATAAACGCCAATCCATTTCTTTATACGGTTTCAAACGTACCTCCAACTGGTATCCTTGGGCCTCCGCCTCTTTCTTATCATTTTCCGTTTTACGGGTTATCCATGTTTTACGCTGGTCTTCTATCGCAATATCCGCTTCCAGGTTCATTTCACGCAGCTTACGATTATTTTCCACCCGCTGCACCTCCGATTCCATTCGTTTTTCATCTATTTGTTTCTGCTTTTCCTCTACTGCTATTTCGGTATTCAGTTCCGATTCCCTGATTTTCCGTTCTTGCTCCACTGCAAAATTACGGCGTTCATAGATAGCACGGTCTGCATCCTGCTGAAGCAGTTCACGCGTTTCCGTTTCAAGCGCTTTAGCCATTTCCGGAGTAGCCTGCACCGCCAACACATTGGCCCCGAGTATCTCTATTCCCAGCATGCTAATGGCAGGTGATGATTTCAATCCCTCTAAAATACGATTTTCAATTTCTTTAGCAGAACGGATCGCCTCTTTCAAACCGGTATCGTGAATATAAGAAGAAGTAGACGTCTGCGCTTCATTTATTATCCGCTGGTTCAGCTTTTCAATATCGTTCTTTTTATATGCACCGGAATCCGTAACAGTAAAATCCAACACATCCGACAGCATTTGCGGATTACTGATTTTGTAGCTTATTTGTCCCTGGATAGATACCGACTGGTAATCGTTTGTCGATTCCCTGAAAATAAAAGGCAAATCATTACTACCCATCGGAATGGCAACAATAGAACTGTTCGGTACAAAATAATAGAATGACAAACCACGTCCCTCTCTGTTGACTCTTCCATTCTTGAAATGGAAAACATAAGTCATCGAATCAAATTTAATGTGCTTAATACCTAACATACCTCTTAAAATTTAAATGGTTAATACTAAACCTTACCTATTGCGTAATATTTACACACTACAAAGAAATGAAACTTATTTTACCTCTCCAAATATCTTGCGTACTTTTTACGCATACAATCAAATATCCCTTTATAAACCGACTGGTCAAACAGAGAAACTGCAAAAAGCGTCCGAATAAAATCATAACTATGGTTTTTCCAATAGGGATGTGTCAAAAGCATCTATTAGGGAACGCAGACTACGCAGACAGAGCGCAGATTTACGCAGACCATATTTTTTCAATAAATAATCTGCGTGTTCTGCGTAATCGGCGTTCAGTAATAGCTTTTTTACACATCCCCATTAAAATATAAGGGAAATCATTTTGAGCATAGACCTACGTTATTTAGAGAAACAATATTTGTACATTTGCGAAAATCAGATTTAGATTGGCAATAACAAATGGAAGAAGAAGCAACGAAATATATCCGGCTTATAGAACTGGCGACCCAAGCGCCATCCGGACATAACACACAGCCTTGGATTTTTACTATTCAAGAGAATCAAATCACAATAGAACCGGACTTTTCCAGAGCATTGCCGGTGGTTGACGGGAATCACAGGGAATTATATATCAGCCTTGGATGCGCTGCTGAAAATTTATGCATCGCAGCATCCGCCGCCGGCTACCAAACGAAAGTCGGGATTGCAACACGAAACGATACGGAACGGGTGATTCAAATTACTTTGCATAAAGCAACCGATGTGCAACCCTCTCCTTTGTTTCCTTTTATAGGAAAACGGCAAATGAACCGCCAGACATACAACGGAAACAAAATCCTGGACCTTTTCCTCGATAAATTGGAAGCAGTCCAAACAGAAGCGGATACGCAACTTTACTTCTTTGAGAACAACAGTCCGCAATTTGAAGCATTAAGACCGTATATATTGAAGGGAAACAAGAGGCAAATGAACGACCAGGCATTCAAGGAAGAACTGAAATCATGGATGCGTTTCAATAAAAAGCATTCGGAAGCGACTCACGACGGATTAAGTTATGCCGTATTCGGTGCCCCCGACCTACCGGCATTTATTTCCAAAACAATTATGAGATCCGTATTAAACAGTCGTATTCAAAACAAAGGAGATAACAAGAAAATAAGCACTTCCTCCTATTTCGTTCTTTTCACGACACGAAATAATTCCATCGAAAACTGGATTGCATCAGGAAGGACATTGCAACGTTTCCTGTTGACAGCCAGTAAAGAAGGAATAGCTTGTGCTTTTTTCAACCAACCTTGTGAAGTAAAAGAATTAGCGGATAAAATACAGGAGACATTTCCAATCAACAAAGAATACCCCGTACTATTGTTGCGCCTCGGATATGCAAAAGCCGCCCCCTATTCATCCAGAAGAAATGTTACAGATGTGATAAGGAACGGCTGACCAGTTAACGCAAGTTTTTATAGTCAGGGTATTATTCTATCTTTCCAACCATCTTGGACGGGTCCACCCATTCGTCGAACTCTGCGGCAGTAAGCAACCCTAATTCAATTGCCGCCTGTTTCAGGGTTTTATTTTCCTGATAGGCTTTTTGTGCAATGGAGGCAGCTTTATAATAACCGATTTTAGGATTCAGGGCGGTGACAAGCATCAATGAATCGTCCAGATGCTTTTTAATATTCTCTTTTCTTGGCTCGATACCAGCTATACAGTGTTCGTTGAAGCTAAAGCAACCTTCGCCAATCAGACGGGCACTATGCAGGAAATTATAGATAATCATCGGTTTGAATACATTCAATTCAAACTGTCCGCTGGCACCTCCCACTGAAATTGCCACATCATTCCCCATCACCTGGGCTGCAATCATGGTAAGTGCTTCACATTGGGTCGGATTCACTTTTCCCGGCATGATGGAAGAACCCGGTTCATTTTCCGGTAACCGAAGTTCACCGATGCCGGCACGCGGCCCGGACCCCAACATCCGGATATCATTCGCTATCTTCATCAGGCTTACAGCCACTGTTTTCAATGCTCCATGTACTTCCACCAACGCATCATGGGTGGCAAGCGCCTCAAATTTATTGGATGCTTTGACAAAAGGTTGCCCGGTTAGTTCCGACAAACGCTTCGACACACATTCATCAAAATCAGGAGGGGTATTGATTCCCGTACCTACAGCAGTTCCGCCAATGGCAAGTTCCGCTAAATGGGACATCGAGTTTTTAATCGCCCGTATCCCATGCTCCAATTGGGAAGCATACCCGCTAAATTCCTGCCCGAGAGTAAGCGGGGTGGCATCCATAAAATGGGTACGCCCTATTTTAACTATCGGCATAAAATCGCGGCTCTTCTTCAATAAAGTGCAATGTAATTTTTCCAGACCGGGCAGAGTAACTTCTTTCAACAGCTTATAAGCTGCAACGTGCATCGCGGTCGGGAAAGTATCATTGGATGATTGGGATTTATTGACATCGTCGTTCGGGAGCAAAACTTTTTCCTTGTCGGTCAACTTACCCCCGGATAATACGTGGGCACGGTTGGCTATCACTTCGTTTACATTCATGTTGGTTTGGGTACCGCTACCGGTTTGCCAAACAACCAAAGGAAACTCTTTATCCAATTTTCCTTCCAGTATTTCATCACAAACCCTGCCTATCAACTCACATTTATCGGCAGACAAAACGCCTGCTTCCTTATTTGCCATCGCTGCTGCCTTTTTCAAATATGCAAAAGCATAAATGACTTCCTTTGGCATCCGGTTCGTATCTCTGGCTATCTTAAAATTATTTACACTACGCTGAGTTTGAGCACCATAATAAGCCCCTGCCGGGACTTGCACCTCTCCCATCGTATCTTTCTCTATCCGGTATTCCATAGCACTTGTATTTTAATGTCTACTCAATAATAAAACCGGATAGAGAAAGAATTGTTTATGAAAACTTACTTATCCCAACATGCTATTCTATAGGAATACAAATTTCCGTCAGCAAATCCTCCGGAAGGGTATTACAGGGGTCATTCAGATAACGTTCGTAGCTGGGTTCATCCCGGAAGGTATAGCCTGACTGCGGTATTTTCTGTGCATAAATCGTATCATAAACCATACCTAAGTGTTCATAGGCTCCCTTATATAGGAACGTGGCATAACGTCCTGCCGGAATCTGCCGTGCTCCTACTTCCCCTTTTGGTTCCGCCGACTGCGGCAATACCATGCAAACGTCCGTACGTAACTTTTCCGGAGCGGTTACTTTCGGATCGTCATAATAAATACAAAGCGGGCTGGGGTCACCCATCGGCAATTTATTTTCGATAACGTAACCTATCAGCCGTTTCCATGTCCCGCCATAATCATTCAAACGGTAATCACCTGTCAGGCGGATATAAATCACGTCCCTTGCCGGAATCTCTTTTACTTCGGTTTGCAACTGCAAATCCGGTCCTATTTTTTCTGGTCTCATAATTGTGTACGCTTTATTGTTTCTATATTCATTCGGTGAAATAGAATAGAACTGCCGGAAGGTTTTCGACAAAGAAGAAGGTGCACCATACCCTACCCTGTAAGCAATCTCACTGATAGACAAATCCGTGTAACGAAGCAACCGGGCTGCAGTCTCGATCCTTGTCCGCACGATAAATGTCCCGAGAGGTTCCCCCAGAAATGCGCTCATGACCCGGTGAAAATGATAGGGTGAGAAATTGGAAATCTCGGCAAGCCGGTTCAAATCGATATTCTCTCCCAAATGATTATTCACATATTCAATCACCAGGTTTACCCGCTTCAGGTATTCTTCTCTTGTAGATGTTCTTTGTTGCATATTCTTATACTGTTTCACCGGACAAAGATAACAGGACATTCCACCGGTCACTTTTCCAATCTTGCTAACTTATAAAAAGGTACTATGACAGATAACAAAAACGGGCACAGAATTTTGCAGACTTATTTCACATCTGCCAATCTCTGTGCCCGTTTATTTTCCTGTAGAGAGTTCTGACAACTTTCTCTTACAGCGGTTTATACTTTCAAACGCTTTTACTGCTTAGCAAGCCATTCGCGTATCGCTTCTATCAACTGTTCATTTTCATTCTTCGTTTGAGTAGAGAGGCGAATATAGGTTTCATCCAATCCACGGAAGTTGGAGGCATCGCGAATCAGTATGTTATAATTATCCCATAAATACTGCTTCAAATCAGCAGCCGTTCCTTTTCTCAAACGAACCAGGAAGAAAGTGGTAGCAGTAGGCAAAACTTCCAAACCATCCAATTTGGTAAGCTGATAAATAAAATCTGCCGTTTCGCGTTGCCATTTACGGATAGGCAGGGTAAACTGGGCCGGATGTATCAGGATATATTTGCTCGCTTCTATTGCGATTGCATTGATAGACCAGGGAATAATATATTTACTGATTTCCTCTATCTTTTCAGGACTGGCAACAATATACCCCACACGCAACCCCGGAATATTATAAGCCTTCGATATGGACTGTACCAATATCAGATTCGGATTATTCTTTATATCGGAGGGCTTAAGCATTTCTTCCGTTGTAAAAGAGACGTATGCCTGGTCTATAATAAAAGTCGTCTGACGGTTGGCCGCTATCATTCTCAACAACTCGATACGATGTATCAGTTTTCCATCCGGATTATTCGGATTGCAGAGCCAGCAGAAATCCTGTCCTTCAAAAGAAACTTCCGAAAGGTCTTCTCCCGTCGAGAAGAAAGAGATTTCATGCTCATGTAAACGGCAGGCATCTTCATACTCCGAAAAAGAAGGAACAGCAATAAAAGATTTGGCCTTTTTCCACGCCTGAGCCAACAGATAAAAAGCGGTGATAGAACCGTTGGTCACAACAATATTCTCTTCTTTTATTTCATAACGGCGCGCCAACAATCGTTTCACCGAAGCTGCATCCGGTTCCGGATAACGGGTTAGCTTGTCAAACTGACTGTTCAGATGTTCCTGAAGTTTTTCCAGATTGGCACCATGCCAAACATTAGAACTGAAGTTTATTTTCACCTCATTCTGCGAATTGTAAAAATCATCGCCGTGTCCGAATAACATATGAATAATGTATTTTAGTAAATAATATTTTATTAATAGATGGACAAAGATACATATCTTTTCCGATAAGAAAAGCCTACATCAACGCTTTGTAAATCGTATCCTGTATACGGGTCCGGATGTCCAGCGAACTCAATTTGTTATTGGCACGCGTAGGATTTACCCGGTTAGACAGAAAAATATAAATCATTTGATTATCCGGGTCTACCCAAAAACAAGTCCCGGTATACCCTGTATGCCCATAAACCGACGGAGGCGCCAGTGTGCCGCAAGTAGAGGCGCGCGGATTACCGACCAAAGGCTTGTCGAACCCCAATCCCCTGTGCGACGTAGGGCTTTTGCTCTGTGTAAACAACCGGCTTGTTTCAGCCGACAGATAGCGTTCGTCCCCATAAGCTCCTAAATTCAGGTACAACTGAAGTATTTTAGCCAGGTCGTTTGCGTTCGAGAACAATCCGGCATTCCCCGAAACCCCTCCCTGGAAAGCGGCCGCTTCATCGTGCACATACCCCCGGAGTTGCTGATGACGGACAAAACGATCGTTTTCTGTCGGTACAATCCGCGAAGTATCCATCCTGTGCAACGGATTGTAAGCGGTATGCCAGGCACCCAGCGGACGGAAGAAATCCGTGTCCAGCAGACTGTCCATCGGCTGGTTCATCTGTTTCTCCACCATCATCTTCAAAAGGATAAAATTGATACAGCTATATTTGAACTTTCCCCGGTTTCTTAATTTAGAGTCTTTTATTTCTTTGATAATCGAATCTTTAAAAGAAGTGTTCAAATAAAAATCGCGCGCCACCTCGGTGGTAAACCCCGGCTTTTTCTTATTGGAAACCAAACCGGGAAGATAGGCAACATCTTCCCTTACATAAGTCTTCCCGTCAAAATTAACCGGATGGGCCGCATCTTTTACACGGCTGTATAAACTGCCTGTATAGCTATCCTTATCCATCGCATCCAGATAGAAATTAATTGAAGGGGTCAATCCGGACTGGTGATATAACAATTCCTTTATATTCAAATCTTTTTTATCCGAAGATTTCAGTTCCGGTACAAATTCAGAAATTTTATTGTTTAACGAGAATTTTTTCCGGTCGTAAGCTTTCATCACCGCAAGCAACGTTCCGGTAGCCTTTGAAGAAGAGGCCAAATCATACACGGCATCATTATCTACCGGTTGCGAACCGGTATAATCAAAGTAACCGAAAGATTTATCATAAATAACCATTCCGTTTTTAGCGACCAACACCTGACAACCGGGATAAGCCTGCTTATCCAAGCCTTCCTGCACAATCGAATCGATTTCATTCAAGCGAACGGCATTCAGGCCGACCTCCTCCGGTTCATGGTATCCCAAACGCGTCTTTTCCGTAAAAATTCCGCTCCCGGCAAAATACAGACCGGGGATAGATACCGGAAGTTTACCTTTTGCCGCAACTCCGCCAAAGACCATCTGTGCAGCATATTCCTGTGCCAAAGGGGTCATCTCATAGCCCATTATAACTGCTTTTGCTTTTTCTACCGTTTGCTTATATTCCTTGGCAAAATAAGGCAACGTGAAAAAAGCAAGAATCAGCTCTTTCTTTTCCGCCAGTTTACGCAAAGCCGGATTTTCCGGAATACGGACGGTATGCACACTACAGATAATCCGGTCATATCCCTCCAGTTTCTTATAAACCTGCTGAACCTGTGCAGCCGTTGCCGTACGGGAAATACTGAAACAGGCAACCGTATCATAGCGGTTCACCATCGTTTGGAAGCTATTTCCTACCGCATCGCCAATCGAAAGGACAGCCGTATTCTTTTTGCCCAACTGCTTTAACGGCAGCAGGTCGTTTTCATTTTTCAACAGAGTGATTGCTTCCGAATTTAATTTGGCAGCAAGCCAGGCGGCATGGGGAGAATTCAAACGCCCGGAAAGCCCTTTGAGTTCAACCGGCTGATAATTATTCAATCCGGCAATATATTTATACTGTAATATTTTCAGGCATTTCGCTTCAATCTCTTCCAGATCCAACGTACCATCTTCTATGGCTTCTTTTATCGCTGCAAAATCAGAAAGCGGAGCTGCCGGTGCGAGCAGGATATCATTCCCTGCCAATAAGGCTTTGACTGACGGGTTATCCGATTTATTGGAAGTCGCCCCCTTCATCGCCAAAGCATCAGTAAAACAAAGACCTGAAAATTGAAGTTCTTTCTTTAACAAGCCCGTTACAATCGGTTCGGACAAAGAAGAAGGACGGTTTGTTTTATCCAGAGCCGGCACATAAAGATGCCCGGTCATCACTCCGGCAAAGCCTTCTTGAATATAACGTTTAAAAGGATAGATCTCCACACTGTCCAGACGGGCTCTGTCATGGTAAACTGCAGGAAGCGTATTGTGTGAGTCTTCCGAAGTATCGCCATGTCCCGGAAAATGCTTGGCTACAGATAGGATGCCATTCTCTTCCAGTCCTTTTGCATACGCGATTCCCTTATCTGCAACAGCCGCCGGGCTTTCCCCAAACGAGCGGATGCCGATTACCGGATTATCCGTATTGCTATTCACATCCATATCCGGTGCAAAATTGATATGGATACCCATCTCTTTACACTGGCGTGCCACTTCGCGCCCATATTCGGTAATCAGGTTATTATCTTCGATAGCTCCCAACATCATATTTTTCGGAAACCGTGTTGTCCCGCTCAGGCGCATGGACAACCCCCATTCTCCATCCAATGAAATCAACAAAGGAACTTTAGAAGATTTTTGCGCCCTGTTCGTTACAAGCGCCTGTGTCTTGGGATCTCCTTTATGGAAAAGGATACCGCCTATTTTAATTTCATCAATATACCGTTTCAACCGCTGCAGGTTCCGGGTATCATCCTTTGGATTAAGAATCACCATAAACAACTGCCCGATACGCTCGTCACTGCTCATCGAGTCGAATACGGAATCCACCCAATGATTCATCTTTTCTTTATCTACTGAACGATACATATTTGGAATGATTTCACTTTTCCCGTAAAGTGAACAAATGCAGCATAAAAACAGTATATATATCTTTTTCATTTTACTTTCGAGTATAAAAACAGTCCAAATATAACGAAAAAACAAATCCTTCCTACTTGCGTATCAAATATTTATTTCGTTACTTTGCAGCCGCTTTACGTAATCTCTGTCGGGACAAAGTAGCCCGTTATATTGCGTTTCGTTAAACATTACAATTAAAAAGCTATAAACAATGGATTTAATTAAAGTTGTAGAAGAAGCGTTTGCTACAAAGAAGGAACATCCTTCTTTCAAGAGTGGTGACACGATTACAGTAGCTTACCGTATCAAAGAAGGTAACAAAGAACGTGTTCAGCAGTACAGAGGCGTTGTTATCCGTATTTCAGGACACGGTGACAAAAAACGTTTCACTGTTCGCAAAATGTCTGAAAACGTTGGTGTGGAAAGAATTTTCCCGATCGAATCACCGTTCATCGAAAGCATCACTGTTAACAAACTGGGTAAAGTACGTCGTGCTAAATTGTATTACCTGCGTGCACTTACCGGTAAGAAAGCAAGAATCAAAGAAAGAAGAAACTAATATTCTTCGGTTCTATTGCCATAAAAAAGAGGGAGCTTTTCGTTCCCTCTTTTTTGTTTCTACAAAGCCCTCCTGATTATTAATTTTTCTACCGGAACATACCGCTAAAAGGACACGGGCTATTTTTATTTTTCTCCTATCTAAATCTGTTCACGAGGCGGTCATTCATATTTTTGGCGCCCTCGAAAATATGAATGACCGCCTCGTGAATATTTTCGACCACCTCGAAAACAAAATACTACAGGTTCAAAAATGGACTACAAGCCAATACTTTTCTGATTTATAAGGCATTAATCACAAGTTCTTTGCCTTCCTTCAACTGGTCATGAGAAATGAACCATCCGTCAAGTTCCTTGCCTCCGTAAGTTATCTTCGTTATCTTTTTTCCGTTGCCGTTCTTTTTGATTGTAAATCTGGTCTTATCATCTAAAGTAAACCGAACCTGGTCGAATAGAGGTACAGATATTATATATTCCGGATCCGCCGGGGAATATGTATATAAACCGATTGCATTAAAAACATACCAGGCTGACATTTCGCCGGCATCATCCATACCCGCATAAGCAAGTTTATCCGCGCCCATATCATAATAATGCCCCATAATACTGTCCAACATACATTGCGCCTTTTCCTGCTTGCCGATAAAATAATAAGTATAAGGGACACTGTGGTCCGGCTGATTTCCATGACAGTAATTTCCGATAAATCCAGTCATATTATGTGCTTCATAGCCTCTCCACGGTTCTGTAAACAAAGAATCGAGCTTTTGCTCAACCGCTTCTTTACTTGGATAAAGGGCGATCATTCCTTCCGGGTCATGAGGGGCAAAAAACAGGGATTGCCAGGCATTTGCTTCCCGGTACATATAAGCATAATAAGGATAATACGGATCAAAATCTTCAATCCAATTGCCGTTATCGATACGTCCTCTCCAAAAACCGGTACCCGGATCGAACAGGTTCTTATAGTTGGAGGTACGTTTCATCAGTAAATTATAGTTATCCTCGTCGCCCAACTCTTTAGCCAACAAAGCAGTAGCATAGTCGTCGTAAGCATATTCCACCGTTTTTGTAACAGCGGCTTTATACTCATCCTGGGTCGGTACGTTTGTCGTATCTTTTTCCGCAATCCAGCCTCTTTCCATATATTCGTCCAGATAAGGCCTGCCTCCACGTCCGGGAACCGTAGCATTATTCAGTAACAACTGATAAGCACGCTTCAAATCAAAATCTTTCAGACCGCGTAGATAAGTCCCGGCAACGAAAACAGAGGCATGGTCGCCATGAAAGAAAGTCGGCATATATCCGTTTCTCTTCTCCCCCTTATCCGTGATAGACTTAATTACATCGACTGTAACATCCGGAGATAACATACCTAACAGTATTAGTTTATTGCGGTAATCATCCCAGAATGAAGGGTCTGTATAATAACGGAACCCTCCGTTGGCAACCTCACCTTTTGCATCCGTATATTCCCCGTTTACATCACTACGCAAAGCCGGCCAAAGGAACGAACGGTACAGGCAAGAGTAGAATATACCTTTTTCACGTTCCGTTCCACCCGTTACATTTATTTTTGCCAACAGGTTTTCCCACGTTTCAGCTGCTTCGCTACGAACTTCCGCAAAATTTTTATTCAGCATTTCCTGTTCCAGGTTCATTTTAGCGTTTTCCACACTGACAAATGAGAATCCTATTTTAAGTTCCAACGGTTCTTTTCCTTTACTATCCAGGAAATTAACCAAAGACACTTCATGCGCCTCATCTTTTGCCTGTTCTATATCTTTTATGCCATAATTGGAAACTGCATAGAAATACATTTTACCATCCCCATGCTGGAAACCGGAAAATACATGCTCATCCATTTTCTTTATATCCCATTCCGTCACCCGGTTGTTGGAGCGGGTCATATCGGCCAACAGCCTTTTATCGTCCCCTTCCCTGAATGTATATTTATGGTAAGCACAACGCAATGTGGATGTCAGTTCTGCGTTAATTCCATATCTTTCGAGAAACACCTGGTAATATCCGGGATGTGCCGATTCATTCGCATGGCTGTATCCGGAACAATAATCACTGGGAGAAATCTTTCCGGTAACAGGTAACAATGGTATATGGAGCAGGTTCCAATGTCCTTTATTCGTATGGGAAAAACCATAAATAACGGTATCCTCATACTGATACCCTGCACCACTCCGGAACCGTGTTACCGGACTGAGTTGTACCATCGCATTCGGCAGAGAAGCTCCGGGAAAAACCTCGGCGCCCCAGGTACGCGCTTTCATTTTACGCACATATCCCAAATCTTCCGGTTCCCAAAGAGTTGCCGTTCCTAATAAAGGATTTACATAATCAACCAATCGTTTGTCGGATTTACAACCGGTCATGAAAATTGCCAACACTAAAATAGTCCATAATTGTTTTTTCATACTCATCACTTATTTAATCATAATAGCTTTTTACCTTTCCACCAAGAAAGTCTTAATCAGTATACAAAAATAAGCATCCACCGTCATATAAAGTCTTTTCGGCGACATTTTTTACCTTTTCGTCGACAGATTTTTCAAATACAATCCCCTGTTTATTACCTTTGTACATAAAAGAATCAGATTCGAAATGCCGTATACAAAGAAAAATGAACTGTTAATAGGTTTCACAATATCTGTGTTATTGAGTCTTTTTGTTAACTCTTCATTACTTATCGCAAGTTATAAGGATAGTACACAGCATATAACGGACAGGCCTCAACATCCCTTTGAAAGCCAACTGATTATTTTTTCCTTTGTATGGTTTTTCCTTTTTGCATTCCTGCTTTATCTAATCAACAATCAAACGTATAAGTGGGGAGACCGGTGGTTCGGGAAAAAAGAATATAAAAGTATTCTCTTTTCTATGGTAGTCAGCATTCTGGTTGCATTTGCCGTATTTATGAAATTTCCATCCGTATACAACCTATTAGTAAAAGACAGGTTTGAATCTTATCTGGTAACGGAAAAAATTGAACTTTCACGGCAACAAAGGCCGGTACCCGGAATGCACAGATGGGAACGGGACAGAAACGATGAAAAACATTTTAAAATCATGCCAGTCCCGCCGTTTCCCTATCCGATGCTTATGGAACATTTAATCGTACTGCTGACTATTATGCTAATCGTCCCGCTTATCCGGCTTTTGCATGGCAAACAGCAGATGATGCTCGATTATGAAAAACTTAAAACGGAACAATTGCAAGCCTCTTATAATGCCTTGATGGGGCAAATCAACCCTCACTTTTTCTTTAATTCGCTGAACGGGCTTAATTCTTTAATCCGCAGCGGGGAAAAAGAACAGACGCTGACCTATCTGGATGAGCTATCCAATGTATTCCGCTATATCCTGCAAAGTAATAAGAAAGAATTGGTTACGCTGGCAGAAGAACTGCAATTCGTAAAAGCGTATACCTATTTGCTGGGCGTACGGTATGAAGGAAAACTTTTCTTCTCCATACAGGCTGATCCTCCTTTACTTCTTTGGTATCTTCCTATTTTAAGTATTTTACCGCTGATTGAAAATGCAGTAAAACATAATGTGATAAGCAAACAGTACCCGCTGCAAATAGACATTTACACAACAGCAGAAAAGCAATTGGTTGTATCCAATCATATACAACCCAAAATAGAAGACAGCCACAGCAGCGGTATCGGACTCAAAAACTTATGGGGCCGTTACCGGATGCTGACCGGAAAAGACATTCAGATTTCAAACCGTAAAGAATATTTCAAAGTATCGCTTCCACTTCTTAATACCCCTGCACACTTATGAACGCAATCATTATAGAAGATGAAACGGCTGCTGTAGGCAGTCTGAAAGCTATTTTGGCACAGAACAGCGTAATGCCTGTCGATGTCATTGCCGAACTGGAAAGTATCGAAGAAAGTATCCGCTATTTCAGTTCCAATCCTCATCCGGATATTATCTTCATGGACATCCACCTGGCAGATGGTTCCGCCTTCAAAATCTTTGAACAGGTGGATATAAAAGCACCTGTTATTTTCACTACGGCTTATGACGAATATGCGCTCCAGGCTTTTCAGGTAAGCAGTATCGACTATCTGCTCAAGCCGGTGACGCTTGCATCTCTCGAACGGGCATTGGGCAAACTCCGCAGATTCGGGCCGGAAGAACGGCTGGAACATATCCGCCAGACAAACGACACCATCCAGCGCCGGCATCCGATAAAAAGCCTGCTGGTAATGCTTGCCGACAAATTTTATCCGCTTCCGGTTGAAGATATCCTGTTCTTTTATACGGCAAATGAAAAGATTACCGCCTATACGTCCGATGGGAAACGGCATCCGGTAGACCGCACACTGGATACGCTCAGCGAACAACTGGATACGGATTGCTTTTTCCGTGCCAACCGGCAGTTTATCATTTCCCGGAAAGCAATCCGCGATATCGACCTGTGGTTCGGCAACCGCCTGTCTGTCAATCTCACCCTCCCCGTACCGGAGCGGATTATCATCAGCAAAACAAAAACGCCTATTTTCAAAAAATGGATTTTAGCAGAAGAATAGACTTTTATAGTATTTGTTAATACAACCGCACAGCCAAAGAATCATATCTTTGCACAACAAGAAAGGCCTTACCGGTGTTTTGTTCATAAAAAAGAGACAGATATGAGACTTACATATATTTATCACAGTGGCTTTGCAATCGAAGCAGACGGTTATACCCTTCTTATCGATTACTTCAAGGATACAGGCAAATCCCCGGATAAAGGGTTCGTACACGAAGAACTTTTAAACCGGGCCGGTACTTTATATGTACTATCCTCCCATTTTCATCCGGACCATTTCAACGCAGAAGTCCTCCAATGGAAAAAATATAAGAAAGATATTGTCTATCTTTTCTCCAAAGATATCCTGAAACGCCACAGGGCAACTAAAGAGGATGCCATTTACCTGAAAAAAGGGGATGTTTACGAAGACCATAACCTGCATATCGAGGCTTTCGGCTCCACGGATGTCGGAATCTCTTTCCTGATTAAAGCCGATGGTAAACAGATCTTCCATGCCGGCGACTTGAACAACTGGCACTGGAAAGACGAATCGACCCAAAAGGAAGCGGCGGATGCAGAAAAAGCTTATCTGAAAGAATTGGACGACCTGACAAAACGGACTACCGAGCTGGACTTGGCAATGTTTCCGGTCGACCCGCGTATCGGCACAGACTTTATGCGAGGCGCCCAACAATTTATAGACCGGATAAAAACCGGTATCTTTGTCCCTATGCATTTCTGGGAACGCCCGAGCGATGTAGTGGTGTTCGGACCTTATGCCGAGTCAAAAGGATGCCGTTATGTTTTACTATCCATACCGGGAGAAGGAACTGATTTTTAAACCAATCATAATTAAACACAAGACTTATGGAAATAAAAAGCAGATTTGATCATTTCAATATCAACGTACTCGACCTTGACAGAAGTATTGCTTTCTATGATAAAGCACTGGGGCTGAAAGAACATCACCGGAAAGAAGCCGCCGACGGCTCATTTATCCTGGTGTACCTGACCGACAATACAACCGGTTTTTTACTGGAACTGACCTGGCTCAGGGACCGGACCGACGCGTATGAACTGGGAGACAACGAAAGCCATTTATGCTTCCGGGTAGACGGGAATTATGATGAGGTCCGAGAGTATCACCGTGAACAGGGTTTTATCTGTTTTGAAAATAATGAAATGGGCTTATATTTCATTAATGACCCAGATGATTACTGGATTGAGATATTGCCAGTCAAATGACGGGAACAGGTAACAGATGTCTTTTATTTTCGTTTTTTTTGATGAAAATCATTGCAACTAACCATATTCCTCTTATATTTGCTTTCCAGAAAAGAGAATCATTATTAATCTAAAGATAAAATCATGGAGAAGCCTTATGTAGTAGGTATCGATATAGGTGGTACCAATTCGGTTTTCGGCGTAGTAGACGCAAGAGGTTCAATTTTGTATAGCGGTTCTATCAAAACCGGTAAATATACTGATATAAACGAGTATGTAGCAGAATTATCTAAAGGGCTGAAGCAGGTTATCGAACAGGCAGGTGGTCCTGATAAGATAAAAGGTATTGGTGTAGGAGCTCCTAACGGTAATTTCTTTAACGGATGTATCGAGTTCGCTCCGAATCTTCCTTGGGAAGGTAAAATTCCTTTGGCCCAAATGATTAGCGAAGCATTAGACGGAATACCCGTTGCTTTGACAAATGATGCGAATGCTGCTGCTATCGGTGAAATGACTTATGGTGCTGCACGTGGTATGAAAGACTTTATCGTTATTACCCTGGGTACAGGTGTGGGTAGCGGTATCGTAATCGGCGGTAACCTGGTATACGGTCACGACGGATTTGCCGGCGAATTAGGCCACGTTATTGTTCGTCGTAACAACGGACGTTTGTGCGGTTGCGGCCGTCACGGTTGTTTGGAAGCATACACTTCGGCAACAGGTGTAGCACGTACAGCACGCGAATATCTGGAAATCCGTAAGGAAGACAGTATCCTTCGTGAACTGGATCCGGATGAAATCACTTCCAAAGACGTATATGATGCAGCAATGAAGAACGATAAAATCGCTCTTGAAATCTTTGAAGCAACCGGTACTATGCTGGGTGAAGCATTCGCTGATTTCGTTGCATTCTCAAGTCCTGAAGCAATCATCTTATTCGGCGGTCTTACCAAAGCCGGCGATTTGATTATGAAACCAATCAAAGAGGCAATGGATAAGAATATGCTGAAAGTATTCGAAGGCAAAACAAAATTACTTTTCTCTCAATTAAAAGAAAGCGATGCTGCCGTATTAGGAGCAAGCGCACTGGGTTGGGAAGTAAAATAAAAGATTACATTTAAATTTCATTTCAGGCACGGATTATGCAGGATTCATATCCTATAATTCGTGTCTGTTTTATTTTCAACTTTATGCTTCATCCTTTATATCAGTTTATCTATTGTCCGAAATGTGGTGCAAAAACATTTGTGGAACGCAACGAAAAAGCCAAACAATGTACCACTTGCGGATTTGTATATTATTTCAATCCGTCTTCTTCCGTAGCCTGTTTCATCAGAAATCCCAAAGGCGAACTGCTTCTGGTACGCCGTGCCAAAGAACCGGCAAAAGGGACACTCGATTTGCCCGGAGGTTTTATCGATATGCACGAATCGGCTGAAGATGCAGTAGCCCGTGAAGTAAAAGAAGAAACCGGGCTCGATATCACGAATTGCCGGTATCTTTTTTCACTTCCTAACATTTACCCTTACTGTGGATTCGAAGTACATACTGTTGATATGTTCTTCGAGTGCCTGGCTGAAACCTTTGATAAAGCCCAGGCCGAAGATGATGCGGCAGAAATCATCATTCTTCCTTCCGAGCAATTGGAGCCAGCCGATTTTGGCCTGCAATCCATCAAGAGAGCTATTTCACTCTATAAAATTCATGGTATTTAAAAATACAGCATTAGACAAAAGGCCAGCCTTCCGTTCGTATTATCTGCATTGTTTAATACGGATGGAAGACTGGTCTTTTTTATGCTTAATATAGTTTTACCGGTCCTTCCAAACCGAGAGAACGATACCCTCTTACCGAAGCAAAACGCTGGGCCGGCGCGTTATCCGTAAGCGATTTTGTATAATTACCTAATAAGGTGGTTACCTTTATCGTTATCCGGTTCTTACCGGATACTAATTTACCGGATACATCAAATTTACGGTTACCATACCATTTTACACCTATTTTTTCTCCATTGAGAATAAGTTCCGTTACACCCAAATGCGTGAGTCCTGCATCCAACACATGTATATCCCCCGGATTCTCCACATCTACATCTATGGAATAATAAATTTCTCCTGCAAAATGACGGAACCACGGAAAAGGAAGTGTATTAAAGTCTGTCAGGCTATCTACCTGAAACTCTTTTATGCTTTTGTCTACATGGACAGCTTTCACATCCCATAAACCTGAAACAACTATCGGGTTTTCGCTTTCCTCAGCCAATGGCCTATAAACCTCTCCATCATGTTCTTTATCAAACACTATCAATTTGGACTCGGCAGGTCCGAAATGCAAATCTTGTTCCTGCCCCTGTTGCGGTAAGATATATCTTTTTCCGGTTTCAGCATCCCATAGCCACGCCTTTTTGCCTTTAACGGCATCCGGAAAAACAACATGAACATCATGCCCTTTCTCTATATGCAGGTTGGTAAAGAAGAATATATCCCGGTTTCCTGATTTATAATAATTCTGCGTCAGGAACTTATCCGGTTTATCTATCTGTACATAAGGTGTCAGTTCCAATTTCTTTTGTACCTTTTGATACCATTGGGTAAGAGGTTCCGTATCGGAAGGAGCATCGACTAAAACAAAACGGTCCGGATATTTTTGAGTAATCCGGTTTATTACCGTCTGTACCTCAGCATCTTTCCGAGCGGCATTGCTGAATCCTACACTTTTATAAGGACGTGTTCCTATACAAACAATCTTACCCCCTTTCTTTACAAAGTCCTCCAACTTCCCGGCTGTTTGAGGGTCGAGACTTTCCACTTCCATGAGCAACAATGTTTTATAAGCTCTCGGACCAAAAGCCAGTTGTCCGTTCTTTACAGTGCTTTGCTGGATGACATGTTCACTTACATAATCGCAACCATTGCCATTCTCATGCAAGTTCTCCCATAAATCATGTGCATATGCAGGATGCCATTTTTGAGGGAACGGGTCACGCTGCTGTCCAAGCGTCGACCACATATCTTCCAATGGAGGCAAGATGGCTATATCCGCCTGCTGTACGCTATTCTGCATAAGAGCGGAAAGACGGGCTTTATAGTCGAGCCAGTTACGCAAATAAGGCCACCAAGTATTATTTTCACTGAAATAAGTTCCATATTTAATCCATCCGGGGAACGGCGCCTCTTTGGGACTGTAGTTGAAACCATGCAATATGGACTGGTTCACACCTGATATATTGCTCATATCCCCGGCAACCTTTATTTCTTCCAGGGTTGTTTGGAAAATATATACGACGTTTGTCATTTCTTCACAGCTTACCACCCCGTTGCCGGCCAATAAAGAACCGGACGCAACAAATTTGTTGACCATACTGTGCGCACGTCCGGAATAGGAATTCCGGTCATCCAATTCTTTTCCCATATTATCGCGCATCCATGTTTCACATTCCGGGATGTCGATAAACATAGCCGATTCCAATGGATGCAATGCCCTGCCGTAGGCTTGTACTCTGGATTGCAGGCCATTGGAATGGCACCATTCATTCAAGGTATCTATAAAATTCTTTTTAAAAAGCTCAATCTGGAACCGTTCGAAATCATTCCGAACCCGGTTAACCACATTTTCCGTCACCTGCGCAGAAAACTTGCTCCCGTATTTTTCAGGAAGCGGATCGCCCATGTGACCGATTTTACGTATTACATAAGGCAAATAGGGTATTAACGAATAACCGTACCGGCGTTCGAACTCATCCAACAAGGCATCACTCCAGTTTGCGCCTTCAAGTTCAAAACTATCTACAAATGCAGCCCGGATTTTGCCTTTCATCCCGGGCGAATTAAAATGTATCTTTTCCGAGAGCCTGTTCAGGTAGAACTTCACCGCCTCTTTATCGAAATGGTTAAGAACCGGTCCTCTTGCCCCTGGAGCCCCTTCGATAACGTCCATGTAACCTGCAAACTTAATGAAGCAATACAACACATATTCACCGGCAGGGACATTCAATGATATCTGTTCGTTTGAAACCAGTTTATCAAAATAGACACCCTCGGTAAACTGTTCCACATGTTTAGGCAGTAACCTGAGATACACCAGTTCTTTCCGTGGATGTGGATTTGACGACATAATCGGTGGATTCGACCGCTTCAGAATTTCATCGCGGGCAATGGAGAATACTTTCCCGTTGCTTCCACCGTCGATATCGATAGTTTCAACAGTCAGCATCTGCAACTGTTTATCCGGTGGAAGAAATTCGCCGCCAAAGGGCCAGCCGGAACCGCCAATCATATCGCAGACCAGTCCCCGTTCCTTACAGGCTTCTGCTGCAAAGCGAATGCTGTTCGCCCACTCATCACTCAGATAAGGGCGTTCGGCATATCCCAAAGTATCCACATCTCCCGGGTAACGGATCGAATTTATCTCGACACCGCCTATGCCTATTTGCTTCATCAAATCCAGTTCACGCAGTATTTCTTTCTCATCTACCCGCGTGCCATTCCACCACCATCTGACATAGGGACGGTACTTACTTTCAGGTTCAGCAAAAATTTTATAGAGATCCCCCCTGGTGTGTTTAAAATCTGACTTTGCCGGAAGTTTCTGGGAATACACAGGTGCAAACAATGCTGTGAAAAGAACAGAAACCGCCATCTTCTTTAATAAACCCATAACAAAACAATATTATATAAGTAGTTTTACAATCCAAATAGCAAAATTCCACATTTTACTTTTCAATAAAGCATAAAAGTTTGTTTTTTATACATGATTTTCTGACAGTATCATTTTATCCGTTGATTTGCCTATATTTGCAGATGTCTCTACAAATGTCTGGTACCATCATATGAAAAATAAGAACCTATTCAAATATCTTGTCAGCAGTGAAAGAGATTTACTTTGGGGATTGATTGTCGATAATGTAGGACAAGCTGAAATTCCTAAAGATTACACAACTTACCCTCCCAAGGTAGGACATCCCGAAGACTATTATTTCACCCCTCAAAACGGGCGGATACTTGACAATTACCAGCTCATTTACATATCACGGGGAAAAGGTACTTGCTTTATCTCCCAAAATGAAAACATTCCAATCGCAGCCGGCGATATGCTGATAATACCGCCTTACACCTGGCATAGTTACTTTCCGGATAAACAAACCGGATGGCAGGAGTATTGGATCGGCATGCACGGACCGAATATAGATGCAAGATTTAATAACGGATTTTTTAGCACAAAGCAGTTTATCTATAATATCGGACTACGGGAAGACATTATCCAGTTATACAACCAGGCAATGGAATTGGCGATTTCCGAACATACCACCTCCCAGCAAGCAGTAGCCGGAATCGGAAACCTTATTTTGGGGATGACTCTCTATTATAATTCCAACCAATTTTTCACTAATGATATTATCCTGAAACGAATCGGCCAGGCACGTATTATTATGAGGGAAAACTATCTGACCGGAATATCACCGAAAGAAGTGGCACAGCAAGTGAATATGGGATATTCCTGGTTCAGGAAACTTTTTAAAGAATACACGAATGTCTCCCCTACCCACTTTATCTTGGAACTACGACTACAGAAAGCTAAAAACCTACTGTTAAATTCCTCTCTCAGCGTCAAGGAGATTTCTTACAAAATAGGATATGAAGATGCGACTTATTTTACGGCTCTCTTCAAGAAGCATACAGGTTTTACTCCTTTAGGATACAGGGAACGATTCTCTTCCGCAGAAATACAGGGAAGAAAAGAAGATAAAAAAGAAAGGGGCTGAGAAAATGCTCCCGGCCCCTTCGCATATAGATTTTAAATAAATTCCTCGTTTCAAAACAGGATAGCCGCTGTGATTGACCAACCACGGTTCTTTCCATTCAGGTTTAGCTTGGAAGCACTATAATCGTCGGTCAAGCCTAAAGCATAGTTAAATCCGACCTGTACATGTTTAACAACTTCCACACCGGCGCCAAAGTTCAAACCTGCACCAAAAGTATGCGCTTTCAACTGGTCGCCAACAGCAGAGCCCAAATCCCAGAACTTCTCGCCGCCGACACGGAAACTTACATACGGACCGGCAGAAAAATATCCTTTGATGATAGGCAAACCGAATTTCCATTTCACGTTTACAGGCACATCAATATAATCATTCTTTACATTTTCATTATTTGAATTCTTCAATCCGACACCTTTCTGGGAATACAGGATAGCACCATCGAAACCCAGTCCGGCTATCGGAACCATGATTTCAGCCATCGGACCGATATTGAAACCTGTTACATTTCCACGGTCTACAACACTTGCATTAAAGTGAACCGATGAAATATTCACGCCACCCTTGATACCAAATCTTATCTGGGATTTTGCCGGTATGGCTACTAATGCCATTGCGGCAAGTAGTATAAGACAATAAATTTTCTTCATTTTCATTTTCTTAATTAATGTGATACAAATAAACGCACTTTTCAGATAAAAAACAAATATTGGTATACAAGTGTTCAATCGATACAAAAGGAAAGCATGAACCTCTTTACGGAGCTCATCCCGTAAGTCGATTCATGCTTCTTTTCCTAATTATTATGGCAAAATAATTAAAAACGAATCATTTGGCTTATGGGAAAACTGGAATAAAAAGAATAACTGAAGCTGTTGTGAAGACATCATTTGTTCTCTTCCGGCCTTTCCTCGAAGCCGTCGAAAAATATGCCTTGCAGGTCTTCTGACTTACTTCCGGAATGGACGCCTTCCCAACTTTTCAGTTGACAGTTGACAGTTGATAATTGACAGTCATATCTGTCTTTTCTCATTTGTCCATTGTCAACTCCTACGTCAGTGGCTTTAAGTGTTGCCCAATCCGTTAATGAAGTTCACAGCAGCGGGACTGTCCGGGATTTCCACCCGATTCCCTTTTAATCCTTTTCCGCAGAAAGCGAATCAGGAACAATGCATGCACAAATATAGAAATTTATTTCCGGTATATTTAATCTGCCTGTTCTTTTTTACTCTTTTTTCCAAATTCAGGGTCAATTTTCAGAAAAGAGGTAACCAACAGAGTGACAATACAGCAAGCCATTACCCACCAGAAAAAATTTACATAGCCCAAGTGTTCCTGCAACCAACCGGAAATCATGCCGGGAAGCATCAATCCCATAGCCATGAAAGCCGTACAAATGGCATAATGTGCCGTTTTATATTCCCCATCAGAGTAATAAATCAGGAAAAGCATATAAGCGGCAAAGCCAAAGCCATATCCAAACTGTTCGATAAACACACAAACGTTGACTATCAGCAGGTTTTCCGGCAAAGCCATACTCAAATAAATAAATACGGCGTCCGGCAACGTAATTGCCAAAGCCATCGGCCAGAGCCATTTTTTCAATCCTCCTGTAGCTGCTGCAATACCTCCTAAAATCCCCCCCAGCACCAGACCGATAGTTCCCACGGTGCCATAAGCAAATCCAATCTCTACAGTTGTCAATCCCAGACCACCGGATTCACGTGGGTCTACCAGAAAAGGAATGACTAATTTAGCCAACTGAGCTTCCGGAAAACGGTACAACAACATAAACAGAATACCAGCCAATGCTTGTTTCTTTTTAAAAAAAGAGATAAATGTTCCAATAAAATCGTTGAAAATAGAAGAGGCTTTTACCGAGCGGTTCGGCTTGTCTGTATCCGGCACAGGTAAAATAAAAAAATGATATACAAATAAAGCCAGAAAGATAGCAGTCAGTATAAAAAAGGCAACAGACCAGGTGAATGATAAATCATTTGTCCTGTTCAGTAAGAAACCGACAAAAATAACAAGCAACCCCTGCCCTGCGATAGTTGCTATGCGGTAGAAGGTGCTGCGTATCCCTACAAAGAATGCCTGTTCGTGCGAATCCAACGCCAGCATATAAAAACCATCCGCCGCTATATCATGCGTTGCCGAACTGAATGCCAGCAACCAGAATGCCGCCAAGGTAGCCTGAAAGAAAAACGGAGTAGGGATGGAAAATGCCACTGCCGCCAAACCTGCACCTATCACTAACTGCATGGTAACAATCCACCAACGCTTCGTTTTCAGCAAATCGATAAACGGGCTCCACAAAGGTTTAATCACCCAGGGCAGATTAAGCCAACTGGTATACAGGGCGATATCGGTATTAGACAATCCCATCTGTTTATACATCAGCACGGCTATTATCATTACTGCCACATAAGGTATTCCTTGGGCAAAATACAAGGATGGCACCCAGTACCAAGGGGAAATGGTTTTATTCAATGTGGGTTTATATTTCATAACGCTTTTATTTTACGGACTATTTCATCTTTTTGTTCTTTTGTAATCGCAACTTCTTTCAATATACATTCAAGGTCTTTAGCGGTTATCTTCTGAAAATCCTTTTCCAATGGGGCAACAAAAAAACCGGCCATCTCTACGGTTGCCGGGCTAATCAGGATATTATCCGGTTCTGCGGCATAGAAGCAAGACGGACGCAACTCCTTACGAGGGAAAATAAACGAATACCATACATCTTCTTCCATCCAGGTTACGACATTCATCATCGGTTCATAATCCCCTTCTTTTATTTCCAGTTGGGCATACAACATTTCAAATGCTTTAACCGCCTCATCCCAACGGCTGGAAGCCAGCATAAACACAGGACACAGATAATTATCCAATGCATAAAGCATGGTTGCCTCCCCTCTCCAAACAATTTCCTTGAGAGCTTTCGTCCAATTCCATTCAATCGGCAAAGAACCTGCTCCCACTGCCTGAAAATGCATATGGTCCGGAGCAGAAGCCCCACATTTAGGACCATTATAAAAAATCACATAATCAGGGAAATCGGCTGCCAAAGAAAGCATCTCTTCATAATAAGGCAAAATCTGCTGTTTGTCGTGCCAAAGAGCCGGCACTGTGAGATGTTTCTCAAATATAGGATACGGATTGACCAGTATTCTGAAAGAATCACGGTAAGGGATACTCTGCTGCTCTTCCGGGCGGTTACAAAAGAAACAAGGACGCTTTTGTAAAGAAGCCGCATCTATTTTAGCAGCAGAAGAACGTATTCGTTCCGGATTAAATTGTAAGATAATGTGGAAATCATTCACTTCAAACATGCGGGTTTGCGTCTGTCCCAATGCGACATAATTATCACTGGCTAATTTCCAGTCGGATAACTGGTACCGGCGTAAGTCTTCAACCTGCTGTTGTAATTCATTCATACGTTTTATTGATTTAAGAGCATCCGTGCCTGAAGTTCCCAGGTACGAATACGATCCTTATAAGTATTATAGTTATTCATTTTCACAATATCGAGTGCGGCATCGGAATTATCTTCCCAGCGACGACAGAGATAAAGCACATCATACACACGTCCAATCTGCCAGTTCCGGGAAATACGCAGACCTAACGCATAATCCTCACCATAACTGGTATTCGGCAGGTTGATACGACGCAATACCGGAGTATAAAAAGCTCGCGGTGCCCCCAGCCCGTTGATACGCAATGCATTATTACGCCCGTTATCCGGTGTCCATTCTTTATGGTCGATAATACCCGGTGGAATTTCATTCATCCGGAAATCCGTCATCCGGTAAGTACCTACCACCATTGCACAATTCTGTTCATAAAAGGCATCCACAATCTTTTGCAAAGTATCGGGACCGCTGTATACATCGTCGCTGTCCAACTGCACGGCAAATTTTCCACAAGCCGGATGATGCACGCCGGTATTCCAGCAACCGCCTATCCCCAAATCTTCCCGGTCCGGTATGATATGAATCACCCGTTCATCCGAAGTATATTTCTCTATGGCTTCGGATGTCCCGTCCGTTGAATGATTATCTATGATGATCAGATTAAATTTAAAATCTGCCTGTTGGGTAAGCACCGAACGGATTGCATCTTCTATGGTTCGTATACGGTTGCGTACCGGGATAATAACGGATGCCTCGTATTCAAATTTGCCGGCATCGAAAGTGATGGGCTCGAAGACCGGAGGCAGATAGCCTCCTACACGTTTGAGGTATGCGGTACATACCGTTTCCATTTCTATCTGTACCGCCCGGTTTTTCGGGTCAACGTAATCGAACAGCTTCTCTCCGCTCTTACGCGTATCATCCGCCACTTCCGAATAAAGGTACTCATTTATGTGTACCAGTTCAGACAGTTCGGAGACACGTAAACGCAGGTCATACAACCCGGCAAAATGATAATCCGTATCCATTGCAGCTACCGCTTGTTTCAAAACGGCAGAATTGAATAATAGTATGGAACCGAAATTAAAGTCGTCACGCAGGCTACCTTTTTGATAATCAATCACCGGAGATGGTTTATATTGACCTTCGTTTACCTGATAATGGTCGGCATACAGCATTCCGGCTTTTGTATCGCCAGCTATGGCAATCATCCGCTCCAAAGCAAATTGTCCGGGTTCCAGTGTTGTATACTTTGTATATAATAATGTATAGGCTGTATCCGCATGGGCAGCAATCGTCCTGAAAGAAGTAGAGGCATTTATATTTTCAATGTTCAGCAGCTCACATTCATCCGGCACTTCCGAACCGGGAATCCGGGATAACAAATAGATCTTGTTTATACAAGGCTCGCTTTTCAACAGCTTGATAGTGGCATCCGCCTGTGCCTGGGAGATATAAGGAATAAAACAATTTATCTTCTTCATAATGCATTACTGTAATGTTACAAAGGTAACGACAAAGAAGATAAGAGATAAATTTATTTCACTATTTGTGAGCAGCTATTTGAGGTATGCGTACAAAAAGTCCTTCTGGGAGTAGATATATCGGTCCGCCAGACAAGGAAAGATATAAATTACTAAATATCAGGAAAATACATAAAAACAAATGACTAAAAAAACGTTCGTTTATTTTAGTCATTATCTCATCGTTTCTGTTTGCAAAGATAATCCCCTTTTTTAAAACAACCAAACAATAACATCAAGATTATCAAATAATTTGACTTTTGAATAATCCACCTCACTCGATAATTAATTTTTAATAATACGACTAAGATAAACGAACGTTTTTTTAGTCTTTATAAGAATACAACAAAGATTGAAAAAATGCAATATTATCATTATACTCCATCAAAAACATCCATTACACAAAATACACGATAGGGTAAAACAGATAAAATATTTTCAAATTCAATAAAATGGGATGATTTCATATTATAACAATAACAAACATATTACAAATTTAAGCTTATTTAAAATGAAAAGACAATTATTTACTTGGTGCTTATGCACATTGGTTGCATTGGCCGGATGCATACAAGCCAGTGCACAAAAAGAAAAAGGAATCACTTTTTTTAGTGAAGGACAATTGGGATGGGATTTTCCTTAGGAGATGAAAGCGCAAGTTATCTTCAGTAGAAAATTAATATCCCTACTAAAATCTTATGTATACTGTCTCGAACAATTAAAAAACATCACAATTAATATTAAGTAATCATGAAAGTAAAAGAATTTTTCCACAAAAACTTCCTTTTCCTATTTGCGGTAGGAAGTATTGCAACCACCTTCACCGCTTGTAACAATGATAATGAAGACCAACCAGTAGTCAATGTTCCCCAACTAACAGGAGAAATAACCTTCGACCGAAATAATATCGGAGTAGGACAGCCGGTAGGAATCTCCTTCAAGATACCCCCAAAACCTGAAGGAGTGGAGTTATGGAAACCGAATTTTGCCGTGGAGCCGAACGAAAATGTTACTACACCGGTAAAAATCCAGCAAACAGATAATTTGTTGAAAACCACTTATTGCTTCAACGCAGCAGGGACCTACATAGTTAGCGCAATAGTAGACTATAAGTTTACTTATCCTGATGCCGACGGAAAAAATACCCGCCAAGACACAGTGTCCAATACAGTAAAAGTGATTCCCTGCGATATACGAAACTCCTTTTGGGGTGAAACCAAAGATGAGACGAAACTCAACCTACTGGGAAAGACTCCGGAAGAAGAGACCGACACACTTCTGACATATGGAGGTAAGGATATTAAAACATCCTTTGCTGGAACAATTTTCGTGAGTTCCTCCCAATCGGGAGTAGTTTATGAATACCAGGACGGCAAACTATCAGAAGTGTCTGAAATAGAAAAATATACACAATCCACTGCCGTTCCTGCACGCCTAATGGGGCAAATCTACAAGAATGTGTTGAAGGCCGGGGGAACTGAAGATTCTGAAAAACGCTTCTGGTTTACTGAGAACGAAGACCGCTGTCAAACACTTTTCGATGAATGGTTGAAAACTTCTGATCTCGAACCACTCAAAGAAATGGATGAAATCTTCATGCAAAACAAAGGAGCTGTTGTAAATTTCACTTTCAAGCTGAGAAACAGCAATTTATTGTTTGTATTTAACAACGTACCTGAAACGAAACAAAGTAGTGTATTGTTTACATATACTCCCTTCCAATAAAGTATTAATAGGAGGGGATATATATTGAAAATCAATAGCTATATTACTTATTCGATACAAACTTTATTCTACTTAAAATGAAAAGAAAACTATTTATATTTTGCTTATGTACATTAGTTACATTGGTTGGATGCATGCATGTAAATGCACAAAAAGAAAAAGGAATCACTTTTTTTAGTGAAGGACAATTGGGATGGGGATTTGCCTTAGGAGATGAAAGTGCAAGCTATCTTGGAGTACAAGCCCAAATTATTGGCTACAGGTTTAATCCCAAAGCGAATATTGGTATTGGTTATGGAATCCATGCTTATGATCCTTTGTTTCAGGCAAATTCAGTTTACACCCATCAGATACTTGCTTCAGGCTGGTATCGGTTGAAATCAACAAAAGGGTTTACTCCGTTTGTACTTGCTAAAATCGGTTATGGATTTACAGAGTCTGATTACCTTAATACATCATTCACAGGTTTATACTTTTCTCCTAATATTGGTTATGCTTATAACCTGAAAGATAATGGGGAAGCATTAGGACTTTCTATCGGTTATGACTACCAAGCAATTGGGAAAAATAATGTTTCGCTGAATAACTCAGCCTTCACATTGAAATTCACTTGCTTTTATTAAAAATATAACAATGAAAAAGATTTTAATGATTATGTTGGTAATGCTACCAATGATGCTATTCTCTTCCTGCTCAAAAGATGATGAAGATGAAAAAACAAGGATTGATCCGGAACTTGTCGGTTCCTGGGAGGCCATTGATGCTTCTGGGAAAGTTGTAGTAACTTTTGATTCAAATGGTTCATTCAAAATTGAAATATATATCCCTGAATCGGATAAGTATAAACTCATAAGTTCAGAAACTGATACATATACTATGGACGGAAAGCGTATTATCTTTAAAAAAGGACCTATCGGACACTATGCCTTAAAGGATAATATACTTACACTTACAATTGACAATCAAACAATAATCTGTAAAAAAGTAAAATAGCAAACATTTCAATTCTAAAGGACTGTCAAAACTAATTTTGACAGTCCTTTTCTTCCCAAAAGAACACAACCATAAGACATAACCAATTTGAAAAACTTCGTAACAAATACACTCACTTATATTTTTTAATATGAAAAATCGAATGACTTACTTAAAATGGATGGCTTTTATATTATTTGCCTTCCATATTTCCACTGCTTCGGCACAATGGAAAGTTGGCGTACAAGCCGGTTATACACACAACAGCCTGTCTACGGCATCCGGATATGCCTACGACAGGAATTACGATGCCCTTGGAGGTTTTACCGTTGGCATACCTGTACAGTATGAGTTTGTTAACTGGTTTGCTTTGCAAGCAGATTTGTCGTTTACACAAAAAAATTATACCTCGTTCCGGAGTGGAATGTACAAGAATATACAAAGTGATACAAAAAACGGATTTATACAACTGCCCGTTTATGCTCATTTCTCATTTGGAGGCGAAAAGCTGAGAGGTTTTATAAATGCAGGTGCCTATGCCGGCTATTGGACTTCGAGTAGAACGAAGGGAAACCAATTCCAGTACTTTTATGATATTATAGATTGGCAGGATCTGGCTCCTTATCATTTCGATGAAAAAGTACCTTTTGATTCACGCCGGGACAATCGCTTCGACGGTGGATTGATGATGGGACTGGGTCTGCAATATCAATTAACCCCGGGAATCCGGCTTTTGATAGAAGGACGCTATTACCACGGATTAACTGATTTACAAAAAAATTATATGTTGAACCAGATACACCGTTACAATGATACTTTCACCTTACAGGTAGGTTGCATGTTCACTTTGGGAGACTGGAACAATAAAAAGTAAACTGAACCGGATATTCAACATTTATACATAAAAACAAATGAAACATTATAAAATATTGCTGGCACTATCAGTAAGTACTCTATTATTTGCTTGCAGGGAAGAAAAACCTGCCATATCTAACCCACAGGATGACATAAGACTCACTTGCTGGGATGATGTTTTCGAATCTTTCTGGAATGGAATGAATTACAGCTATGCCTTTTGGGATGTAGACCCTACAGACTGGGATGCGGTCTACAGAGAATACAAACCCCGTTTTCAAGACCTGAAATTCTATAACAGCCAAGACTCGACAACTGTAAAAGAATTATTTACAGAAATGACTAAAAATCTCATCGACCATCACTACTGTTTATCCATAAAGAATGAAAATGGGCAATTTTGGGAACAAATTAATCCCGGATATCAAGAAGTTAAAAAAAGAGAGTATTACCACGAGCCTTTTTATGAAGAGGATCTGGTGGAGACTATCAAAATGAACAAGAAAAAGGGACGTATAAAAGACTTTAAATACGGATATAGTGAAGATATAACTATCTATTCCTATAGCATAGACAACAATATTGTATATTTAGGTCTAAGTGCATTTCGTATCCTATCCAATCTGGATAATCCTGATGTATCGGAAACCCTTCTAAACTTCTACAATCTAATCGAAACTGCTCCAAACTTAAAAGGGATTGTTATTGATACCAGAGCAAACGGAGGTGGATATCTGGCAGATATATACTACATTTTATCCCCACTGACTTCCAAGCCAATCACTTTTGGATACACTCGTACTAAAAACGGTATGGGCAGATTGGATTATACACCTTGGTCGCCTATGATTCTCTACCCAGCCAGCAGCGCCAAGGATGACGAAAGCATGGTCCAACTCCAAATCAAAAGAAATATTGAAAATATTCCTATCGTTGCACTTGCTGATGTTAATTCCATAAGCATGGGGGAAATAACGCCCATGGCGATCTGCGCTTTCCCTAACGGATGCCTTATCGGAGAACAAACTTGGGGAGGACACGGTCCACTGAATGGTATTTTTAATGACAGTTATGCAGGGACTTTTGAAAATGCAGCATTTCAGGTATATACATCCACTTCATTAACCAAAAATCTGGACGGCAATATTTATGAAGGTATCGGTCTCACTCCGGATATTAAAGCGCTATACAATAAGGATGAATTTCTTAAAGGGAATGATACACAACTGGAGCGAGCCATCCAATACATCAACACGGGAAAATAAATAAACTATAATCAACAAGAATATGAATACAACATCTATTAAATTCATCTCGATCTGTTCGTTACTGTTTACATTGTTGTCCTGTGAAAAAGAGGATAAAGAATTGACAATGGAACTGATTGGCACATGGACTGTAGAAGAAGTAGCCAGATATCCTAATCCAGACATCATTCTAGTGTTTAATAAAGGCGACAAACTCATATTAAACGCCGATAATTCTTTTAATCTCCAGGGAATGAATGGAACATGGCACGTAACCAGATTTCCAGGAAGTTCTCCCACACTCAAATTAGAGTTTATCGGCAATCCTCCCTTGATAGCCGATATTGATCATTCCGGTGATAGACTCACGCTAAAGTTTTATAAAGAGATACCAAGTACTGAGCAATCCTCAAGAAAAAGGATACAACTACTGGATGTAATGCTAAAAAGGATCAAATAAAATAACACAAAAACAGATGAAGAAAAAAATGATTTATCTACAATGGATGACTTTATTATTATTTGCCTTCCATATTTCCACTGCTTCGGCACAATGGAAAGTAGGCGTGCAAGCCGGTTACACGCACAATAGCCTGTCTACAACTTCCGGATATGCCTACGACCGGAATTATGATGCCCTTGGAGGTTTTACCGTTGGCATTCCCGTACAATATGAGTTCGTTGACTGGTTTGCTTTACAAGCCGATTTGTCATATACGCAAAAAACTATGCCTCCCATCGTAGTGGTATGTATAAAAACGTACAAAGTGATACAAAAAACGGATTTATGCAACTGCCGGTTTATGCACATTTCTCATTCGGAGACAAAAAGCTAAGAGGTTTTATTAATGCAGGCGCCTACGCCGGCTATTGGGCTTCGAGTAACGCAAAGGGAAACCAAATCCAATACTTTTATCAGATTATAGATTTGCAAAATCAAGCACCTTACCATTTCGATGAAAAAGTATCTTTTGATTCACGCAGAGACAATCGCTTCGACGGAGGATTGATGACAGGTCTGGGTCTGCAATATCAATTAATCCCGGAAATCCAACTTTTAATAGAAGGACGCTATTACCGCGGACTGACTGATTTGCAGAAAAATTATATGTTGAACCAGATACACCGTTACCATGATACATTCACCTTACAGGTTGGTTGCATGTTCACTTTGGGAGACTGGAACAAAAAGAAATAAACTGAACCGGATATTCAACATTAATCATAAATACAAATGAAACATTATAAAATATTACTGGTACTATTAGTAAGTACCCTATTGTTCGCTTGCAGGGAAGAGAACCCTGCCGTATTTAATCCACAGGATGGCATAAGACTCACTTGTTGGGATGATGTTTTCGAGTCTTTCTGGAATGGCATGAATTACAGCTATGCCTTCTGGGATGTGGACTCTACAGACTGGGATGCGGTCTACAGGGAATATAAGCCACGTTTTCAGGATCTGAAATTCTATAACAGTCAGGACTCGACGACTGTTATAGAATTATTTACAGAAATGACTAAAAATCTTATTGACCATCACTACTCTTTATCCATAAAGGATGAAAATGGGCAAATTTGGGAGCAAATTAGGCCCGGGTATCAAGAAGTAAAAAAAAGAGAGTATTACCACGACTCTTTCTCTGAAGATGCTCTGATAAATACGATCAATACAAATGGGGAAAAAGGACGTATAAAAAGAAATGAACTAAAAGAGGCACATGTTCGCATAGGAGATAACTATATACATATCTATTCCTACTGTATAGACAATAGTATTGTATATTTTCGTCTAAACATTTTTTATCTTTCGAACAATATAAACAATCTCCAAATACAGGAAACCATCTCTAACTTCTTCCACCTAATTAAAACCATTCCGGACTTAAAAGGGATTATTATTGATACCAGAAATAATGGAGGTGGAAACCTGGCAGATATGTTCTACATTTTATCCCCACTAACTTCCAAAGCAATCACTTTTGGATATACCCGTACTAAAAACGGTATGGGAAGGCTGGATTATACACCCTGGTCTCCTATGACTCTCTATCCTGCCAGCAGTGGTCATTCTTATGATGAGGTCTTACCTCAATTACAAATTGAAAGAAATATTGAAAATATCCCTATTGTTGCACTTGCTGATGTTAATTCTGTAAGCATGGGCGAAATAACCCCCATGGCAATCTGCGCTTTCCCTAACGGATGTCTTATCGGAGAACGTACTTGGGGAGGCCACGGTCCGCTGAATGGCAACTTTAATGACAGTTATGCAGGGACTTTTGAAAACAGTGCTTTTGAAGTATATACTTCCACATCACTAACCAAAAACTTGGACGGCAATATTTATGAAGGTATCGGCCTTACTCCGGATATTGAAGCGCTATATAATGAGGATGAATTTCTTAACGGGAATGATACACAACTGGAACGAGCCATCCAATATATCAATACCGGTAAATAATAAAAGTACAACACATAGACACATTAATAAGAAACTAACCCTATTTTTATTTTATAAATTCAGTACACTAAAGAGGGAGCTATTCTCTAACAGCTCCCTCTTGCTTATGTGATTACTCAGTTCCATCGGATAATACGCGCGCAGCAGCATGAATTGCCTGCTACAAAACTGCTTCGCTCAGATACGAAAGTACCCCTATAATAAATCAAGCTTTAAATTTTCGTATTTCCGGGAGAAGGCTTACCTTTACTAACCATTCAAAACAGGAAATCATGAAACATCAAATCATTCTTCTCGGCAAAGATATCACTTCGGTTTATCATGGTATTAAAGAGTTCGGTCCCGACCATATCCATCTTTTATACACGGAAGAGACGAAAGATATTGAAACACCTATGTATCCTTTGCTGCCGGAATCCATTCGTTGCAGCCGGTATAAAGCAGAGCCTTACGACGGGAATAATGTGATCGATGTTTGTCGCCAGATTCATAGCGAGCACCAGGGAGAATTTGCCTACAACCTATCCGAAGGGACTAAAGTAATGGCTTTTGCTGCTTTTATTGTTGCCAAAGAAACAAATTCGGAGGCTTTTTACCTGACACAACATGGTGAAATCGTTCACCTGAATACGTTCAAATTCCATCCGCTGCACAGTACTCTTAATAATGAGGAAATTCTCGGGTTAAGCGGGAATAAACTGACTCATTACCATGATGCCAAAGAACTGAGTATCGGCGAAGTAAAAGCATCCCTGCAAATCAAGCAGTTTATCGAACAATATCCGCAGGAACATGCCCGTATCCAGAAATTTTTCAACATTTTCTGTAAACGGCAATTGACACGTTTACCTAATTCCAAACTGTTCGCCAATAACCTGCGTTTCAAACAGCGAAACGGTTCCCTGTTGATTTCATTGGGGGAATATGTTTTATTGCGCTTGAACCAAAGTTATGCCACCATGCTGTATTTTGAAGGAAGATGGTGGGAGACACTGGTTGCCAATGAAGTACGCAACTGGAGCGAACAAAGGCCCCAGTCTCCGGAAGTATGGCAGAGTGTTATCTTCCAGACCAACGAAAGGAACCCGCAAACGAAGAACGAAATCGATGTTTTACTGAACAACCAGCAGAAACTTATCTTTCTGGAATGTAAATCCGGAAACGTTACCCAAAATGACATTTACAAAATCGATGCAGTCAGGGAGACTTATGGCGGAGATATTTCACAAGCTGTGCTTGTCAGCTATTACCCGATAGAAAAGAGCTTACGGGATAAGTGCAAGGATTTGCAAATCCATTTGTTTGCTCCAAATTACGCCGGAGAACGTAGCGACTTCTTAAAAAAAATGCCAGCCTGGTTGGACAAGCTGGCAGATGAGTTACAATTATAATCGTTTTATCTTATTTTTCAGGAGTATAGATTAATCCTTTTGCTTTTCTTTCCAGGGAAGGATAAGAAAACTCGGTAGTTCCACCGGTTTGAACGGACGGGCTCTTTGAGGTACGTCCGGTAATCAAATCGATAGCAGCACCTAATAGCAGCTCATTTCTGTCTCCAAGAGGATATAACACATTATGTTGATAATCCATCTCATTAAGGTCTACATCCGGGTTAAAGCCGTTCCCATAATCCGCATTATGGTCGGCATTAAAAATATTGAAGGTTATCGGATGAAGTATCCAGCCGTAATCTTCATTATCGCCATAAGGTACAGACCCGACTCTTTTGCCTATGGTCTTCTGTCCGATTAAAGTGATATTTTCCCTCCCCATATAAGGTATCAGGCAATTGATTACGGCTTCCGAAGCCGAAGCCGTCAAATCTCCAACCAAAACATAAATTCGTTTTAAATTCAAATTTGCATTCGACAGTTCATTGTTATTTTTCAAAGGTAATGTTTGTGTATCATCTGTATGCTTATCGTTATATTCCATAATGCAGAATGTTTTACCTAAAGCATTGGCCGGTGCCAAAAGGGAAGTCAGGAGTTGCGAACTGGTAACCAATCCTCCTCCGTTATAACGCAAATCAAGAACAAACTCGTTTACGTTTCCGGATTTAAAGGAGGCAAAGATTTGTTTCATCCTTTCATCATAGCTATAATCCTTATTATCCGGACCGGAAGCAAAATGGTTATATAATAGATATCCTATTGTTTTACCATCTATATGATAAACCGAATCTTTCAGAAACGGGGTATCTTCTACAGCACGCGAAGCTGATATATTTATCGTCCCATTTTCTACAAACTTATTATTTTTGAATTGTGCCATTCGGAAACGAGTAGCAGCACCACTGTTCAAGGTCGAAAGATCCATAATAGGAGATGTATTATTGACACCTACAATCCAATCCCCTCGTTTCAATCCGGCTTCTGCCGCCGGCGAATCAGGAAGGACATACAGAACCCACGCATAATACAAACCACTGGATAAGCGAAGGGAAGCATATTCAAATCCGTATGAATCTAAGGCATCCGATATAGCCTTTGTCGTTTCATCTTTCTTTTCGATTGTAGAGAACTTTATTTTTGTATTATTTAGAATTGCCCCATCCTCATCAACCAACAAAGAATTAAAAAAATCTTCCGGAGAAAGATTATAATCAAGCCTTTTCTGAGACGGCATCTCGCCATACCAAAGATAATGTTCCTGCATGGTTTTATATATCCATGTATTTACATCATCTTTCGGGCCATTATTCCCTTCATCATTTTTCTGGCAAGAAGTTACCAGCAGGACACACGTTAATACAGCCGTAAAAACAACTGATACCTTCCCTATACAATCACGCCTCAGCTTCATATTTCTATTCATTTGGATTATAAAAAATAACCGTACAGTCTCCGGATGGAAACTGCACGGTTTTATGATAAAAGACTTCTATTATTTTTAAAGTCTTACTTTGTCATTATTCACCTAACAGGATTTCCAATATCTGACAAGCTGCTTTTGCAACGGAAGTACCCGGACCGAAAATCGCGGCAACACCTGCTTTGTACAGGAAGTCATAATCCTGTGCAGGAATTACACCACCGGCAATTACGATGATATCGGGACGGCCTAACTTCTTCAATTCCTCAATAACTTGCGGAACCAAAGTCTTGTGGCCGGCAGCCAAAGAAGAAACACCCATTACATGAACGTCATTTTCAACAGCTTGACGGGCAGCTTCAGCCGGAGTCTGGAACAACGGTCCCATATCCACGTCGAAACCACAGTCGGCATAACCTGTTGCAACAACCTTAGCACCACGGTCGTGTCCGTCCTGACCCATTTTAGCGATCATGATACGCGGCTGGCGACCTTCTTTCTTAGCAAACTCAGCTGTCAGCTCACAAGCTTTTTCGAAGTCTGCATCTTTCTTCGTTTCTGATGAATACACGCCTGATATAGTTCTGATAATTGCTTTATAACGACCTACTACCTCTTCGCAAGCGTCAGAGATTTCACCCAGAGAAGCACGCAAACCGGCTGCTTTAACAGCAAGTTCCAGCAAGTTGCCTTTCTTCGTGCGAACACATTCTGTAATTTCAGCCAATGCTTTCTTAACCGCTTCTTCGTCACGGTTGGCACGCAGCTCTTTCAACATTTCGATCTGTTCGTTACGAACGGCCGTGTTATCGATTTCAAGGATATCGATCGGATCTTCTTTCGGCAGACGATATTTGTTGACACCAACAATTGTCTGTTGCTTAGAGTCAATACGAGCCTGAGTACGTGCAGCAGCTTCCTCGATACGCATCTTTGGCAGACCTGTTTCGATAGCTTTTGCCATACCACCCATGCTTTCGATTTCCTGAATCAAAGCCCAACCTTTATGAACCAGTTCGTTTGTCAAAGTTTCTACATAGTAAGAACCTGCCCATGGGTCGATTTCCTTACAAATCTTTGTTTCTTCCTGGATATAAATCTGGGTATTACGGGCAATACGTGCAGAGAAGTCTGTAGGTAATGCAATCGCTTCGTCCAATGCGTTCGTATGCAGAGACTGTGTATGTCCCAAAGCGGCAGCCATAGCTTCGATACAAGTACGGCCTACGTTGTTGAACGGATCCTGTTCTGTCAATGACCAACCTGAAGTCTGGCAGTGAGTACGCAGAGCCAATGATTTCGGATTTTTAGCATTGAAGCTCTTCACAATCTTCGCCCACAACATACGTGCAGCACGCATCTTGGCTATTTCCATGAAGTGGTTTACACCGATAGCCCAGAAGAAAGACAAACGCGGAGCGAAAGCATCCACATCAATACCTGCATTCACACCTGCACGAAGATATTCCAGACCGTCGCACAACGTATAAGCCATTTCGATGTCGGCAGTAGCACCGGCTTCCTGCATATGATAACCGGAAATGGAAATAGAGTTGAACTTCGGCATCTTCTGTGAAGTATATTCGAAGATATCAGCAATAATCTTCATTGAGAATTCAGGCGGGTAGATATAAGTATTACGCACCATAAATTCTTTCAGGATATCATTCTGGATTGTACCGGCCATTTCTTCCAACTTAGCACCTTGTTCCAAACCTGCATTGATATAGAAAGCAAGAACAGGAAGAACGGCACCGTTCATTGTCATGGAAACAGACATCTTATTCAAAGGAATACCATCGAACAGAACTTTCATATTTTCCAAAGAACAGATAGATACACCGGCTTTACCAACATCACCAACTACACGTTCGTTGTCGGCATCGTATCCACGGTGTGTAGCAAGGTCAAATGCTACAGACAAACCCTTTTGTCCGGATGCCAGGTTACGACGATAGAATGCATTAGATTCTTCAGCTGTAGAGAAACCTGCATACTGGCGGATTGTCCAAGGACGCATAGCGTACATACCACTATACGGGCCACGCAGATAAGGAGGCAAACCTGAAGCATAGTTCAGATGTTCCATTCCTTCCAGGTCTTCTTTTGTATATACGGGTTTTACCTCGATATGCTCAGGTGTTTTCCAATTGGCTTCAATGCCATTGGCTTTCGCCCATTCGGCAGCGTTTGTTGCTGCAAAACCGGCATTCTTTATATCTATATTTTTAAAATTCGGTCTCATAATTGTTTCTACTTAAGCGATTCCTAATTTAGCGTTGAAAGCCTGCAATGTTTCAAGCACATTGCTCTTCACATTAATAAACTGGTCGATACCCTGAGCTTTCAGGTCTTCCATGCAAGCAGGAGCACCAGCCACAACAAATTCTGCACGTCCGGCAAGTGCTTTATAAGCAGCAGGAGCATAATCAGCATATTCGTCGTCGCTTGAACAGAGAACTACAATTTCGGCACCTGCCTTAACAGCTGCATCTACACCGGCTTCTACTGTTTCGAAGCCTAAATTGTCGATAATTTTGTATCCTGCACATCCGAAGAAGTTTGCAGAGAACTGTGAACGGGCCAGACGCATAGCCAAATTACCGATAGTCAACATAAATACTTTCGGAGTCTTACCACTCTTTTCTGTAGCTAAACGAAGAACTTCAAACTGAGAAGCGCCACGAGAGAAATCAAGAGCTGTAATCGTTGCTTCACCGCAATGTCCTCCACCACAACAGCAAGAGGCAGTTTCTTTAATCTTTTCGGCAGCCACTTCTGTAAAGTTCGGGAACTGGTTAGAACCCAATAAGATTTCACGACGGGTAGCAACCGCTTTCTTACGAGCATCATTGGAAGCATTTACGGCTTTCTGGATATCGCCAGCCAAAGCAGCAGCACCAAAACCGCCCTTTTCTTCCGTTTCCAGGAATAACTTCCAAGCGACATCTGCCAATGAATTTGTCAAAACTTCCACATAATAAGAACCGGCAGAAGGATCAACTACTTTATCAAAGTGGCACTCTTCCTTCAACAGCAATTGCTGGTTGCGGGCAATACGTTCTGAGAAATCATCCGGAGTCTGATAGGTTTTATCGAACGGACGAACAGTGATTGAGTCAACACCTGCAATAGCAGCAGACATTGCTTCTGTCTGTGAACGGAGTAAGTTTACGTGAGCATCGTAAATAGTCATGTTCCATTCTGAAGTCTGTGCATGTACGTTCATCTTGCAAGCGCAACGGCACAAACCGTTATCTGCCTTGTTCGGACATTCTGTCGGACAGTGGCAAATAGGATTATAAGCAGCTACGATTTCAGCCCATAACCAACGTGCGGCACGGAACTTCGCAATTTCCATGAAGTAGTTGGAGCTGATACCCATATTAAACTTGATCTTTTTGGCAACTTCATCTGCTTCAAAACCGGCTTCTACCAATTTTGCCATCAATTCATTACCCCAAGATAATGCATAACCTAATTCCTGAGCGATATACGCACCAGCATTATTCAGGTAAAAGGCATTTACAGCCAAGACTTTGTAACGAGGCAGTGCTTTACCGGCTTTGAGCACAGCAGCGGCAGCTTCCACCCAGTTTTCGTTCTCTTTACCTTTAACTAATGGCTTTTTAAACGGATCGTAATTTACAGAACCGAAGCATTTACTCAGATCTGCACCTTTACTCTTAAAATATTCAGCCAGAATACCGATTAACTTTTCAGCCTTGCAATTACAAGTATTAAAGTTCAATTCTACACATTCCGGGCAAATACCTTCTAATAAGGTTGCAATGTTTTCGGCATTTACTTCATCCCCTTTAATAATGAAGCCTAACGAAGATACACCCTTGTTCAGGATGTCGAGCGCTTTTTCGTTAGCTCCTTTAAAGCATGTTACTTCAATGTTTTGACGTACCTTCCAATCATTGTCTTTTTTAGTACCGCGAACATAAGGAAATTCACCGGGAAGAGATTCTGTCGTTTTCAAACCTTCGATGTCTTCTGCACGATAGAAAGGATTTACATTAAATCCTTCGCCTGTCTTCCAAACAAGCTTTTTCTCAAACGGAACACCTTTCAGGTCTGCCGTAATCTTCGCCATCCACTCTTCAGTAGATACAGGTGCGAATTCTGAGAAAAGTTTTTCTTTTAATTCTGCCATAATATTAGTTATTTTAATACTGGTATTAGTAATTGTTCAATAGTATATTGTTCAATAACAGGAGGCAAAGGTAGAATAAATAAACAGTAAGAACAATGAAAAAGAAACGAATTTGATACCATTTTTAACGCCTTTTAGTGGTGCCGGATAGAAAATGATACCAAAATGATAGCCATCCGGAAAAAGATTACATTTTTTCCTTTGAATAGATACCACGAAATATTTTTTTACTAAATTTGCATCGTCAAACGGAGCGATTGACAACTAAGCCGGTGCATTCGTCTAGTGGCCTAGGACGCCGCCCTCTCACGGCGGAAACTCGGGTTCGATCCCCGGACGCACTACAAAAGTTCGTAGATAAATCTACGGGCTTTTTTTATACCCAATCTCAGCTAACCGACAATCAACTATTGAATAACAACACCTCTCACCTGTTCATAAATCTATCGAAAGCCGAAATAACTCTCAACTGTCAATTGCCAACTGTCAACTAATTTGTATCTTTGGCGACAATCAACAGACTGAAAATTGAATATAAATGAAGCAATACAATTTTGACGAAATCGTAGAACGGCGCAGTACCAATTGTATCAAATACGATGCTATAAAAGAGCGATTCGGAAACGAAAACCTCGTACCGCTATGGGTTGCCGACATGGATTTCCGGACTCCGGATTTTATTGTTAATGCAATAAAGAAACGGTGTGAACATGAAATATTCGGATATACATATGGTTCGGAAAATTATTATACCAGCATCATTGAATGGGTACATTACAAACACAACTGGAAAATCCAGAAAGAATGGCTGAGTTACATTCCTGGAATTGTCAAAGGTATCGGTTTTGTGTTACAATGTTTCACACAGCCAGGCGATAAAATAATTATCCAGCCCCCCGTATACCATCCGTTCCGCATTGTTCCCGAAAGTATGCACCGGGAGATTGTATATAATCCCCTCCAGTTGGTAAATGGGACATATGAAATGGACTTTGAAAATTTAGAGTCTGTTATCGATGACAAATGCAAAATTTTAATTCTTTCCAACCCCCACAACCCGGGTGGAATCGTTTGGAAAAAAGATACATTAGTAAAATTGGCCGAAATCTGTTTCCGGCACAATATCCTGGTTATCTCCGATGAGATTCATGCGGAAATGTGTTTTCCCCAGTATACACACCATCCTTTTGCCACGGTTTCTGCGGAAGCGGCATCCTGTAGTATCACATTCATGGCGCCGAGCAAGACTTTTAATATAGCCGGTATCGTAAGCTCCTATTCAATCATTCCGGATAATGATATACGGGAAAAATTCTACTCATTCCTTGAGGCCGGAGAATTTGGAGACGGTACAATCTTCGCTTATACGGCAACTGAAGCGGCTTATACTTACGGTGCGGAATGGTTACAGCAAATGAGAATGTACATTATGGAAAATGTACGCTTTGTTAATGAATACTTACAAATGCATCTACCGAAAATCAAAGTATATCCCCCACAGGCCTCCTTCCTTATCTGGTTGGATTGTCGCGAATTAGGGCTCAACCAACCTGATTTGGTCAGCCTTTTTCAGGATAAAGCAGGTTTATTGCTAAACGATGGAAGTATGTTCGGCCCCGGAGGTGAAGGATATATGCGAATGAATATCGGATGTCCGCGTGCTATTTTAGCTTCCGCACTGGAATCATTAAAGAAAGCAGCAAAAGCATTGTAAGTCTTTGCTTTATTTTTCATCTATTAAGCAGGGAACTGGGAAATAATGCTTAAATTTGTCCTCGTTTTATTTATTACATAAACAATTACATAATGAAAATTACAGCAAATAAGTTCGTTGCAGTTACTTACGACCTGAACGTAGGCGAAGGCGAAGAACGTGAATTAATGGAAAAAGCAACTGCTGAACTACCTTTGAAATTCATTTACGGAACAGGTGCTATGCTTCCCGCTTTCGAAGATGCATTAAAAGGTCTTGAAGTTGGCGACAAATTTAATTTCTCTATAGCTCCGGCTGAAGCATACGGCGAGTATGTGGAGGAACATGTCCTGGATCTTCCGAAAAACATCTTCGAAGTTGAAGGTAAATTCGATAGCGAAATGATTAAAGTTGGCAACACTGTTCCCATGATGGACTCTAACGGAAATCGTATGAACGGCTCCGTACTGGAAGTAAACGAAGATGTTGTTGTAATGGACTTCAATCACCCTTTGGCTGGCGAAACATTGCATTTCAGTGGTGAAGTTATTGATGTTCATGAACCTACAGCTGAAGAGATTGCAGCTCTTTCTGCTCCGGCAGGAGGTTGCGGATGTGGATGCGATGACTGCGGAAGCGGATGCAGCGACCACAATCACGACAGTAATTGCGGATGTGGCGGATGCCATTAATTCATTGAAAAATTGATAATTAAAAATGGAAAATTATCTGTGATAGGATACTTTTCCATTTTTTGTATTATCAGTTTGGTTCTCTTTTAATTTCGAATTTTCAATTCTCCTTTTTCAATTATAAAAATGAACACATTCGGTAATATATACAGACTAACCTCTTTCGGGGAATCGCATGGCCCTGGAATAGGAGGTGTAATAGATGGTTGCCCTGCTGGTATCGAACTGGATATGGCATTCATTCAACATGAGTTAGACCGTCGTAAACCTGGGCAGTCCAAAATTACAACACCACGAAAAGAAGACGACGAAGTTCAATTCCTTTCCGGTGTTTTCGAAGGGAAGACAACAGGAACACCTATCGGTTTCATTATCTGGAATAAAAACCAGCATTCATCGGACTATGACAATATGAAAAACGTTTATCGCCCGTCTCATGCCGATTATACTTACCAGATGAAATATGGCATCCGCGACCCACGTGGAGGAGGACGCTCATCTGCCCGCGAAACAATAGCCAGATGCGTAGCCGGTGCTATAGCTAAATTGGCACTTATACAAAAAGGCATCCGGATACAGGCCTACACATCACAGGTCGGTCCTCTAAAGTTGGAAGGGAAGTATACAGATTATAATTTGGAAAATGCAGAAGAAAATATCGTCCGCTGTCCGGATACTGCCAAAGCCTCTGAAATGGAAGAACTGATAGCGGAAGTCAGATCCAAAGGAGATACCATAGGCGGAGTTATTACTTGCGTAGCCAAAGGAGTTCCAGTTGGTCTCGGAGAACCTGTATTCGGAAAACTTCATGCTGCTTTGGGACATGCCATGCTCACAATCAATGCCGTAAAAGGTTTTGAATATGGAGACGGATTTGAAGCTGCTCTTTACCGGGGTTCAGAACGCAATGACCGTTTTTTTAACGATAATGGGGATATTAATACCCACACCAACCATTCGGGAGGCATTCAAGGGGGTATTTCCAATGGACAGGATATATACTTCCGGGTTGCATTCAAATCGGTTGCTACCATATTAATGGAACAAGAAACTGTTAACATGGAAGGTGAAGACACTATTCTAAAAGCCCGTGGACGCCATGATCCGTGTGTACTTCCCCGAGCTGTTCCCATTGTCGAGGCAATGGCAGCCATGACTTTACTGGACTATTTATTGATACAGAAAACAAGGGAAGGAAATCTATAATTGCAATAGACATAAAAAAACTGCTACTTCTAAAAGTAGCAGTTTTTTTATCCAGAGCCGAAAGCCGGACTTGAACCGGCGACCTACGCATTACGAATGCGTTGCTCTACCAACTGAGCTATTTCGGCAACATTTAATTATCGAATGCGGGCACAAATGTAGTAAGTCTATTCGACATCTGAAAGAAGTTTCGTTAAAAATTCATCCAAATCTGCATCTAAATCTTTCAACAGAGGGTCATCCGCGCGCAAAGTCTCATCATCCAGAAATAATAACTCCTCCATTACCATGAAGTCATCATCTGTAAGGCTTACAGAAAATGGTTTCATAAAATTCGGATGTTCAAAAACTTTTTTTGCAGATAAAAGAGTAAGGACATTCTTCAAGGATGTTGCCACCTGACTATAGAATATATCATTCTCACAGGGACATCCCACCCAGTCAAAAATGATTTTCTTTTCTAACAAGTTCTCATTCTCATCATAAATCTGCAACTCCCCACTTTCCGGATCGGCTTGTACATACAAGTCGCTATAAAAATTACCGGACTCATTAGAAGTAAGTTTACTGATTGCTACCGAGAAAGTTGACTCTATTACAGACTGGGTCTTTGCACTATTCGCACTCATATGTTTTTAATCTTTATTCGTCTTAATCGAATTATCTGTCAAAAGTAATAATAATTCAGATAAAATAGGATTATTACCTGTCAATTTGCATATTTAGTTTTGTATCCGAAGTCAAACGCTCACTTAATGCATCCATATACAATTTCTGCATTTTCGTATATTGATTCTCTGCTCCTGCATTCTTTTCATAAAGGGCATAAGATTTCGAAGCCCAGTCGAACGCTTCTTTCAATTTCGTATCCATTTCATAATATAATGCAAGATTGGATGCTGCTTTTGCTTTTTCTTTCCAACCGGAGGATTTCTCATAAATAGTTATCCAATGCTGATAAGCCTCGTCCCATTTTTCAGCGGCAGCATATGCAGAGGCCTCTTTCCACCGAGTTCCTATTCCCTTATAGTACCAACGGGTTTCATCAATCCAATGAGGTATAAAATTCGGGGATGCCTTTGTTCCCAAATATTCCGCAGCAGAACGTAGAGCATCCGATGGCGAAGGCAGATAACGCGCCAGTTCATTCAGATCACCGGCATTCTCCATCCAATAAATGCTGTCATTCATATAAACTGTTGCCAAAGGGTGATCCCTTTCCGGTATATAACTGCGAACAACTCCATTCATTTTCACTTCTACCATTCCTGCGATATATCCGTCTGCAAAAGCAACCACAGTCTTTTCCATTTTAAACAAAAGCCTGTCAAAAGAAATAACTGCGTCCGCCCCGGTTTCCTCACACAAAGCCTTAACATCATCGGAAGACATTTTTTTATCTACCAGATATTGACTATCCTGACGAGTTCCCCGGTCATAAAGAAGAACATCCCTGAAATAAGGAACCGAAACAATCGATTTACCCAATGAACGACAGGCAAAAAAGGAAGCACTATCTGCACTTGCACGGCAAGTGTCCTGCGCCTTTCCAAACAGACTGTATTGGTAACCCACATCCGAAGGCTGCGGAAGTGCATTATCCACTACCAGCAATTTACGAACATTCTTCGGAAAAGTAATATTCGCAGGATTATACGTCTGGATACCAATATAATTAACAGGACTGCATGCGGCAAACAAGCAGGCTATCAACAAATAAAACGATATTCTCATCATACACTATATTATATAAATGAGGTAATGTTAAAAGCCTGCCATGAAATTATTCACCAGATAATCTTTATATTACCCCAATAGTTAAGCCATATCCGATACTGCCTTGAAGTAACCGATCGACTCGGCAATGCCCAGAAAGGGATCTTTCATATCCTTTTCATATTCAAGGCTGCACATTCCCGTATAGTTTACTTCACGCATCATTCTCACCAATGCCGGAAAATCAATCTTTCCTCTCCCGATTTCTATACCTACTCCGGCTTTGGAAGCATCTGTTACATCTTTAATGTGCATATCAAATACCCGGGTATGATATTTCTTTAAATCAGCAACAGGATCGCAGCCGTTACGCAAGTCATGCCCTACATCCAGGCACATTCCAATACGGGAATCAAGTTCTTTTGTATGTTCCCAAACATCCGTTGCATCAGGATAAGTTTTAATATCCGGTCCATGTAAATGAATCGCATAATTAAAATCATATTCCTTCACCTTTTTATCTACATAAGGAAGCAGCTCATAATTAGGAACTCCAACTATTGTCTTCACACCTACCCGCCTGGCATAGTCGAACGCACGGTCTATTTCAGCTTCACTCTTCATATAAATAGGTCCTACGGCATAACCGGTAACATCATACGATGCGCATTTATCATGAAAAGCTTTAATCTGTTCAGACGTACTATCCAACGGCAAATGGAAGTCTTTAATGCAAAGATAATGAATATCCAGACGCTGCAACGTCTTTAACGTAGTATCCAGGTCAAAATTAACAAATGTATATCCAGCCATTCCCAAATGGAAAGGATTTATCGCTTTGGTAGCTTTGGGTTTTACCGGGTCCGGTAATCCTGCTTTGGCTATTCCGGTAGTACCGAAAAGGATTGCACCTGCCAATCCCTGTTTAAAAAAAGACCTTCTTGATTTCTCCATGGTAGTAAATTGATAAGTTTATTATACCTGATAGCAAATATAATCTTTTTTTGTGTGTCCGTCCACATTTGCATCTAAATATGTTATTTCACCATCAATCGGGGATAAAATCAAATGGTAGTATAACAAAAAAAGTAGAACCTTCACCCAACCGGGATATAACCTCGATAGAGCCTCCCATTTTTAATACTAACCCCTTACAAATAGCCAGGCCAAGTCCTACCCCTTTGCTTCCGCTGTCCAGTTGTACAAAACGGCTAAAAATATTATCCATCTGTTCCTGAGGTATTCCCTCTCCGGTGTCCTGTACGAAGAAACGGATGGCTGCTTCTTCTAATTCGTAACCAAAACGGATTACGCCTGTTTGGGTATGTTTAATTGCATTTGTCAATAAATTCGTCAAAACCTGAGTCAAACGGTTCCTGTCCATATTAAATACAAAAGGAGCACAATCCGTCAATTCCAATTTTACACCTTCGGGCATCCTCAGCCGAATTACGTTATAAATTTCTCCCATAAGTTCGGGAAGTGACAACTGTGCATAACTAAGCTTCATTGAATTCGATTCAATCTTGGATATATCTAAAACGTCACATATTAACCGTTGCAATAATTCATTATTACTTTGGATAATATTGAAATATTCCAAACGGGTCTCCGGGTCTTCCTCATCCACCAGTATTTGAGAGAATCCCACTATTGCATTCAGCGGGGTTCGAATTTCATGATTCATATTTGCAAGAAAGGCCGATTTCATCCGGTCTGCTTCTTCCGCCTTTTCTTTTGCCACTTTCAACTGGTTTCCAAAACGATATACCGTATATGCCAAATAGCCAAGCAAACAACATATTACCCCCAACACAATTACGCCACTCCAAAGAAATACCACCTTATTATGGTCTGCCATTACCTGAAGTTCCATTTGTTTATTTGCAAGCTCCAGTTTATCCACATTATGTTGCGCTTGCATTTCCGCCAGTTCCTTATAATAATTAGCGGAAGCCAAGGAATCTTTCAACTGGGCATAATGCAGGAGGACATCGGAAGACTCCGGATAACGACCCGCATTCATCAAAGCCTCCGCTTTCAGCCTTAAGACATCCAAATAAGTTTTGTTAATATCTGATGCCTTATAATACGCTAATAATGCATCGTAGATCGGTACGGCCTTATCATATTGTCCGGAACGGATATAATACGTAGCATACATCGTTTTTATCTCAGAATCTTTATAGCCCATCTTATTTTTTCTTACCACATCTTCCGTTTTTTTCAGATAAGCCAGTGCGCGGGGGTAATTATCCATATGGAGATAGAGCATCACATAACTACGATACAATATATAACGAAGAAAAGAAACAGGATTTTCACTATCCAATTGCCGGATGCCATCTTTATCACATAAATCGATGATCTGTTGCAAACGTTCCAAATAGGGAAACTTCCGCTCCTGACCTGGTATGAGATTCACTAATTGCCGGATGATATAGACCTGTTTAACCAAAGGGGCATTCCGCTGTTCCATTTCAGCTAAAACTTCTTCATACAGTTTTACGCCTTCTTCTTCTAAGTTATTGGATAAATAATAGTCAGCCAAAGCCTGGTTGGCCATGTCCTTTCCATCCGGGTAATTTAACTCTACAGCCAGACCTTTTAATGAATGTATGCTATCCAATGCCGCCTTATTTCTCTTAGCCTTGGTCAGCACATAAATTCCCCACGCTTTTGTACGAAACATATCTTCATACCTCTTTTGCTTCATAAACAAAGGTGTTGATTTTTCCAGCCAATAAAACAAACTGTCCAGATCGACAGAGTAATAGTGCTTCATCAACAAAAACATCGCATTGGCTTCATATTTCTCATTGCCGGATTTACGTGCTTCAGCAAGTAAGGCTTGTATGTGTTGAAAACGGTCCGGTTTTCGGATATGGTCAATTGCCACCTGATATAATTGCTGCAAAGCAACACTATCGGCAACACTTCCCTTATTAGAAGAATAAGAAGAGGAAATACTCAATAACATGTAACATATTAGAGCAAGGATACGTTTCATAAGTAAGTTTGTTTTTTCATCTCAGATAAAGCTCATTTCTTTCTATAAACTCCATCTCCAATCGTGCAGCAAGGTAACAAATATTTAAATCCGGCAACCGAGGTTTTAATAAAAAATCGATAGCCAATTGTCTCATTATTAAAAAAACAGTCCATATCTGCACCTTAAATGCCGATATGGACTTTTGTCTCATTAAAAAATAAAGAACCTAAGAAAAATACACGCCGAAACGGCACCTTTCTTTATTTTTTTAAAGCTGCGATACTTTCTTCAATTGATTTGATTTTGCTTTCAGCATCCGCTTGTTTTTTACGTTCCATTTCAATAACCTTTGCAGGAGCTTTGCTTACAAAACTTTCATTACTTAGTTTTTTCATGACCGATGCAAGGAAACCACGTTGGTATTCCAGTTCTTCGTTCAGTTTTGCCAGTTCTTCCTCTACATTAATCAAATTACCCAGAGGTACTGCATACTCTGTTGTCCGGACAAGGAAAGAAACAGCACCTGCAGCCTTATCTTCCACCTTATCAATAGCAGACAAGTTGCACATTTTGGAGATAACACAGTTAAAGTCTTCTGCATGTTCTCCCAAAACCTGTAACGCCAATGTATCTTTATTCGGTATATTCTTCTGCAAGCGTATTGTCCGTATGCCACCGACAATCTCTTTTACTATTTCAAAATTAGTCAACAACACGTCATCTACAGGAGCAACCTCCGGCATCTGCGCAACCATCAGGCTTTCGCCTTCTTTACGCGGTTCCAGTGCCTGCCACAACTCTTCCGTAATAAATGGCATGAACGGATGAAGCAGACGAAGCAAAGCATCAAAGAATCCCAATGTTGCATCGTAAGTTGCCTTGTCGATAGGCTGTTGGTAACCCGGTTTAATCATTTCAAGATACCAGGAAGAGAACTCATCCCAGAAAAGCTTGTATATAGCCATCATCGCTTCACTCAAACGATATTTGCTGAAAGAATCATCTACTTCCGCAATCGTTTTATCCAACTGCATCTTGAACCATTTAACAGCAATAGCAGAAGCTTCGGGTTGCGCTATCCGACTATCAACCTCCCAACCTTTTACCAGACGGAAGGCGTTCCATATCTTATTATTAAAATTACGTCCCTGTTCACACAAGGCATCATCGAAAGGAATATCATTTCCGGCAGGTGCAGCCATCATCAATCCCATACGTACGCCATCAGCTCCAAACTTTTCAATCAGCTCCAACGGGTCAGGAGAGTTTCCTAAGGATTTAGACATCTTACGTCCCAGTTTATCGCGCACGATACCTGTAAAGTACACACTACCAAAAGGTTTATCACCACGGTATTCGTAACCTGCCATAATCATACGTGCTACCCAGAAGAAAATAATGTCCGGTCCTGTCACCAAATCACTGGTCGGATAATAATAATTAATTTCTTCGTTATCCGGGTTATTGATACCATCAAACAAAGATATCGGCCACAACCAGGAAGAGAACCAGGTATCCAAAACATCCTCATCCTGACGTAAATCCGCTATAGTCAACGCAGCATTACCTGTTTTTTCTTTTGCCTGCCTCAATGCATCTTCAGCAGTTTCTGCGACAACATAACCTCCTTCAGGCAGAAAATACGCCGGGATACGATGTCCCCACCATAATTGACGACTGATACACCAGTCTTTGATATTCTCCATCCAGTGGCGGTATGTATTCTTAAACTTGGGAGGATAGAATTTAATATCGTCATTCATCACAGGCTCAAGCGCTATCTGTGCCAGATGTTCCATTTTAAGGAACCACTGCATAGACAATTTAGGCTCGATCGGTACATTTGTACGTTCTGAATAACCGACTTTATTTTCATAGGCTTCTACCTTTTCCAACAGCCCGGCTTCAGCCAGGTCTTTTTCAATCTGGTTACGCACATCAAACCGGTCCATACCCACATATAAACCAGCCGCCTCACTCAAGGTTCCGTTATCATTGAAAATATCAATGGAAGGCAAGTTATACTTCTCACCCAGCATATAGTCATTTACGTCATGCGCAGGGGTTACCTTCAAACAGCCGGTACCAAATTCGATATCTACATAATCATCCTCGATAACAGGAATAACGCGGTTTACTAACGGAACGATCACTTTCTTTCCTTTCAACCAAGTATTCTTCGGGTCATTCGGATTGATACACATCGCAGTATCCCCCATGATCGTTTCCGGACGGGTAGTAGCAACCACGGCATAACGACCATCCGCATCCCCTTCTACTTTATAACGAAGATAATACAGTTTGCTATGTTCTTCCTTATAGATTACTTCTTCATCGGAAAGGGCAGTCAATGCCTGCGGGTCCCAGTTAACCATACGAACCCCACGATAAATCAAACCTTTGTTATATAAATCGATAAAAACCTTGATCACACTTTCCGAACGGATTTCATCCATAGTAAAAGCAGTACGGTCCCAATCACAGGAAGCGCCAAGCTTGCGTAACTGTTTCAGGATAATACCACCATGTTCTTCCTTCCATTCCCACGCATGTTTTAAAAACTCGTCACGGGTAAGATCGGATTTCTTTATCCCCTCTTTCGCCAAGCGGTTTACCACTTTTGCTTCCGTTGCAATAGAAGCATGGTCGGTTCCCGGAACCCAGCAAGCATTCTTTCCCTGCATACGGGCACGGCGAACCAATATATCCTGAATGGTATTGTTGAGCATATGCCCCATATGAAGTACGCCGGTGACGTTTGGAGGAGGAATAACAATCGTATACGGCTCCCTGCCGTCTGGTTTCGACTTGAATAAGCCGTTATCCAACCAATACTGATACCACTTCCCCTCTACTTCTGCGGGATTGTACTTACTTGCAATTTCCATATATTTCGTTCTTAATCTTTTATTATCATTTTGCATATGGCATTATGCCGCAACAGGTTGCAAAATTACAAAAATAATATGTATAATGTATCTAAATCATCCGACTAATCTAAATCAGGATATGCACCTCCGAACAACTTCATCTCCCTAGCATCAGGAGAACTCCGGAAACCGGTATATTAATAAACCTTAGTTATGAGCTCATCACTTGCAGTATTCCGTAAATGCCAGTATCTTTGTACACTATATATAATAATGAATATGGCAAGACGCTCGAATTACAGAAGCACAGATAAAGCCAGAGCTCCGAGAGGACGCCGGATAACAGTAGAAGAAGAAAATACATTACTTCCTTTTCTGTTCAAGTTATTAACCGAACAAAGTAAAAGTTCAGTCAAGGCTCTTCTATCGCACGGACAAATATTGGTAAACGGAAAGGTGACTTCTCTATTTAATACACCTTTACAGCAAGGGGACGAAGTGATAATAAGTTATGAACGGGGAAAAGTTGAATTTAATAATCCGCTGTTGAATATTGTTTGGGAAGATGATGATTTGATTGTTGTCAACAAAAGGGAAGGTTTGTTATCGGTGTCCAGCACACGGGTAAAAGAGCGCACAGCTTACCACCTGCTCAGTGATTATGTAAAAAAATCAGACCCGAGAAATAAAATATTTATCCTGCACCGCCTGGATCGGGACACTTCGGGACTGATGATGTTTGCAAAAAATCAAAAGGTACAAAAGGCTTTACAGTCTGACTGGAACAACGTTATTACAGCGCGCACTTATGTGGCGGTAGTGGAAGGACGCCCGGAAAAGGACATGGACCTTATCGTTTCCAACCTGACGGAAAATGCGAAGATGCAAGTCTATGTGACAGTAGATGGAGATGGAAAAGAAGCAATTACCCGCTATCGTGTATTAAACAGTAACGGAGGTTATTCTTTACTGGAATTAGACCTGGAAACAGGACGCAAAAACCAGATACGTGCCCAAATGCAATCTATCGGACATTCCATTGCCGGAGATTATAAGTATGGCGCAGAAACAGATCCCACCGGACGGCTGATGCTTCACGCCAGACGGCTCTTTTTTATCCATCCTACGACAGGGGAGGAGATGCGTTTTGAAACCCAAATTCCAACGGCATTTATTTCATTAGCCAAATAATAAAACAGAACAATCGTATGAAAAAGCTCTTTAGCACCTTAGTGCTGGCAATCATGGCACTGACTGTACAGGCGCAAATCCTGCAGCCTGCAAAATGGAAAATCAACCTGAATGATTCCGGCTCGGCAGAAAAAGAAATCGTCTTCACGGCAACCCTTGAAAAAGGATGGCATTTGTATGACCAGGACCTGCCTGAAGGCGGACCGGTATCCACTTCATTCACATTCGAAACGCTGAAAGGTGCCGAATTGGTTGGCAAACCGGTACCATCCGTAAAGCCTACTGTTGTATACGATGAACAGTTTGCAATGAATCTCCGTTGGTTCCCGGGAACTGTTTCTTTCACACAGAAAATTAAAGTAACGGAACCTACCAAGTTCAAAGTGGAAGGAGAAGTTGAATTTATGGTGTGCAACGATGAAACATGCCTTCCTCCCGACCGCGTTAGTTTCACTTTCGACAAGAAGAATATCCAAATGACTACAGCCGAAAACAAAACGCCGGATGTAGACACCAACGATTCTACTGTCGAACAACCGGAAATAAACCAGACAACAGAAAATACGGCCGAAACTACAACTCCGGAAACAAACAAAAATACACAGGCAAGCTCTAAGAATACGGCAAATAATAAATTAACGGACGACGTATCTTTATGGACTCCGGTAATCGACCAGCTAAAAGCATTCGGTGATACGACCGTTTCCGCTACCGACACTTCCTGGCTGTTTATTTTCTTTGCAGGTTTCTTAGGTGGCCTGATTGCCTTGCTTACACCTTGTGTATGGCCTATGATTCCGATGACAGTAAGCTTCTTCCTGAAACGGACCAAAGATCGTAAAAAGGCGATACGCGATGCGATCACTTACGGACTCTCCATTATCATTATTTATTTAGTGATGGGATTATTAATTACGGGTATTTTTGGGGCAAGCGCTCTGAATGACCTCTCAACTAATGCCATATTCAACATCATATTCTTCTTATTGCTGGTAGTATTTGCTATCTCTTTCTTCGGAGCTTTTGAATTGGTTTTGCCGTCTTCCTGGACAAATAAACTGGACACAAAGGCTGACTCTACAACCGGTATTATCAGCATCTTCTTCATGGCATTTACACTGGTACTGGTATCCTTCTCGTGTACAGGCCCTATTATCGGAACATTACTTGTACAGGCAGCTTCCATGGGTACGGCAGTAGGCCCGGCTATCGGAATGTTCGGGTTTGCCTTGGCATTATCCATCCCATTCAGCCTGTTTGCTATTTTCCCGAACATGTTGCAAAGTATGCCGAAATCCGGAGGCTGGCTGAACTCGGTAAAGGTAGTATTAGGTTTTCTGGAATTAGCCCTGGCATTGAAGTTCCTGTCTGTCGCAGACCTGGCTTACGGCTGGCGTATTCTGGACCGTGAAGTATTTATCGTACTTTGGATCGTTATATTCATCCTGTTGGGTCTTTATTTATTAGGCAAAATCAAATTCAGTCACGACAGCGACGTGAAATTTGTATCTGTTCCCCGCCTGTTCATGGCTATTATTTCATTTGCCTTTGCCGTTTATATGGTACCGGGACTTTGGGGTGCACCGCTAAAAGCTATAAGCGCCTTTGCTCCTCCTTTGTACACACAGGATTTCAACTTATATGAAAGTGAAGTACATGCAGCCTTCGACGATTACGAAACAGGTATGGCTTATGCAAAGAAAGTAAACAAACCTGTCATGATAGACTTCTCCGGCTTTGGTTGTGTCAACTGCCGCAAGATGGAAGCTGCAGTATGGACAGACCCGAAAGTTAAGCAATTGCTGGAGAACGACTATGTTCTAATCACATTGATGGTAGACGACAAAACCAAATTATCGCATCCAATCACTATCGAAGAACATGGCAAAACACGCACTTTGAAAACAATCGGAGACAAATGGAGCTATCTGCAACGAAGCAAATTCGGAGCAAATGCCCAACCATTCTATATATTATTGAACGATAAAGGCGAGCCTCTCGGACCGTCCTATGCCTTCAATGAAGATGTATCACAATACATCCAGTTCCTGCAAAACGGATTAAAAGTATTCAGAGAACAACAGAAATAATCTGTCAATAAAATGGGAATGTGCCAATACACCAATCGAAAAGAGTTTTCAAACCATATTTCTTTTCATTGGAATATTGGCACATTTTATATATCCGCATCGATACAATAGGACTTTGATAAATTAATACAATATATATGGCAACAAAACAAGAAAAAATGGAAGCCTTCGGGCAACTGCTCGATATTCTGGACGAACTGCGTGTAAAATGCCCCTGGGACCGTAAACAAACAAACGAAAGCCTTCGTACAAATACCATCGAAGAGACATACGAATTATGCGATGCTATCATGAAAGATGACAACAACAACATCAAAAAGGAATTGGGAGACTTGCTCCTTCATGTTGTATTTTACGCAAAGATAGGAGAAGAGAAAGAAGCTTTTGACATGAAGGATGTATGCGACAGCCTGTGCCAGAAACTTATTTATCGTCATCCGCATGTATTCGGAGACGCTCAGGCTGACACAGCCGGCAAAGTAGAACAAAGTTGGGAACAGCTTAAACTTAAGGAGAAAGGTGGAAATAAAACCGTACTTGAAGGGGTTCCGGCCTCCCTCCCTTCCATCGTAAAAGCACATCGCATCCAGGATAAGGCACGTAATGTAGGCTTCGACTGGGAACAGCGCGACCAGGTATGGGATAAAGTCCATGAAGAATTTACCGAACTAAAAACAGAAATCGACAAAATGGATGCCGATAAAATGGAAGCCGAATTCGGTGATCTATTCTTCAGCTTGATTAATGCAGCCCGTCTTTACAAAATCAATCCGGACAATGCCCTGGAACGCACAAACCAAAAGTTCATACGACGCTTCAACTACTTGGAAGAACATACGATAAAAAAAGGAAAATCCTTAAAAGAAATGAGTTTGGAAGAGATGGATATACTTTGGAACGAAGCAAAATCAAAAGGGTTATAACGAACAAAAGGGGAACCGACATCACGTCGCCACCCCTCCCTTAACTTAAACGCCAAAACTAAATCTAAACAAAAAACACAAATAATGATAATATCTTTTTTTATTATTGTCTCTTTTTTCTATCGCCGGAGGAAGTTCTCATAAATTCCCGTGCAAATTTGAGTTCAGCACGTCTGTACTTATAAAGTTTCTTCGGTGATAGTATCTTTTTAAACTTATCGTAATACTCCTTTTCTAATTGCGCCTGCTTTAAATTTACATTAATGCATTCATCAATTGCTTTTAAATAAACATCTTCAGTTGTTTCCGGATTTTTTCTAAGTTCCTTGGAGAGTTTTCTACATTCATGCCCTACTTCAAACATTTTTTCCTGCAGTTCATTACAAAGTGGAATAAAAGACGCAGCCTCTTCCGGAGTCAAACCAACTTCTGCAGTAATAAATGCATTTCGCTTTGCTTGAAATGCTTCTCTATCAAAGTCCTTATGCTGTTTTCCTTCCTGGGCATTTGCACAGAATGAGAACACAACTGAAAACGCCACAAATGTAATAAAAAATATTTTATTCATACAAGCCTTCCTACAAAAATATTTTGATAATTTCATTTTTTTATCACTCAGTTACACTTATATCCCCTGTCAAAAGAAAACCCGCATACCTATCTTCCAGATATTCAAGATAATCTTCATCTTCAGCCTCCTGCTTGGCAGAAATACTATTTGCTGTAACATTTGATTTCACGAGCAGAGAATCGGCATTCTGGCTTTGTTCACCGCCATCGCCAACCAGAACTTTAAAAAACAACCCCAAACCTGCAAACACCGCTGCCATATAAAGCCATGGGCGAACACGATCCATCATGGAAACCTTTTTCGCTTCCTCCTTTGGGGATTTTTCGGGAAGCCGGCTCATTATATTAGCCGTCAGTCCTTCCATATACCCTTCAGGCACAGTAAAAGGATTTTTTCCCTTAAAATGGTCCAGATTGTTACGTTCAGTTTTCATATCATCTCTCTTTTTACATTCTTTTGACAAATAGGAATAGGAAAGGTTTAAATGTCTTTTGTTAAAAACTCCTCGACTTTTTTCACGGCATGGTGATAAGAGGCTTTCAAAGCCCCCACCGAGGTTCCGAATATTTCAGACATATCCTCATATTTCATATCATCAAAATACTTCATATTAAACACAGCCCGCTGTTTTTCAGGCAATGTCAAAATAGCCCGCTGCAATTTCATTTCCGCTTCGTCTCCGTCAAAATACTCATCTCCCTTCAATTTTTCCAACAAAAATTCATCCGTATCATCAATAGATACATTATTCATTGTACGTTGACGGTTCAGGAAAGTGATGCATTCGTTAATAGCAATCCTATATAACCAGGTAGACAATTTGGCATCCCCCCGGAAATAATCAATATTTGTCCAAGCTTTCAGAAATGTATTTTGCAGCAAATCATTCGCATCTTCATGATTCAATACCATTTTACGAATTTGCCAATACAACTTTTCCCCGTACAAACCGACGATCTTCGAAAAAGCGTCTCTTTGACAGGCAGGATCGCGTAGTTGTAACACTATCTCTTCTTCTGTATATTGTTGCATCCTTACTCACTAATTTGGGTGGTAAATATAAGGAAAATATCCGGATACTCAATATTACCAATCTAATCTAAGCGTAGTAAATCCCATGGAAGAGACCGGAACTTTACCATCAATAATCTGTATTTTGCCAGGTTCCTCATTAAATTCGCAAACGGTAATCTTTTTAGGACTTTGCATCTTCCAATCAAGTTTTACTGTATGTTCTTTATCTGATACGGAACGCAAACGAACGATTTGGGATTTACCATTATCTATCGTTTTAATCATTGAAACAGCAACAGATTCATCTCCTGTCAAAGTCATATTTTGTTGGTAGCTAAAGTCTTTATCAACCGGAACCGCTATCATCGGACGTATTTGTTCCATCCCGAATTTATTTGCTTTCGCAACATCATATGCCCCTTTATCCGGCAACACACGATATTCAAACTTGATTTTCCCGTCTTGCGATAAAGGGAAATTCGTATGCCAATGATTATTGAGTGCCCATGAATAAATAGTGGACGACGGTTTGATTTTCCGAATCCACTTAGGCGATTTAAATGCCCCGCCAATAATATTCGCACTCATCTCCCCTACTTCAAACATACAGGCATTCAGCGAACACCAAGTCACATTTTTATCTTCGCCGGAAATATTCAACCAACGCTGAAAAGCAATCCAATTCCGGTTGGCAACCTCAAGCTGGTCTTTTTCCACTTCCATTACTCCCCACGGAATATCAGCATTAACCACAGGATTCTTTATATCAAAAGCGAATCCGAAATGTACGCCTTCTTTATCCGTTGTTGCTATTTTATCAAGCATATTGCAGAATGAAACATATGGCTGGCCTGCAACCAGGATAATTTCACGCTTTAATTCGCTACATCCCTCCGCGTCCGATTCTACCAATAAAGAATTTACCAATGGTCCTTGCTCTTTTACACTCACCTTTACATTATATGCTTTTGTCGCACGGCTTCCTTCATCATCCCCTTTCAAATAACGATAACTGTTCAAAGCACACATCGATTTATTATCTGCAAATTCCTCCCCTCCATACACCAGGCTTATCACATCCCCTGTTTCCGGACTTACTTTCAATTTTATAATGCCATTATCCAATGTATTCTCTTCCATCCTTATCAGAGAAACCCGCTTAGACGGCTTAGACGATAACCGATATTTTTTAGCTCCCAATGCATCCACATCCGCAGCCCAGAAAGCCAATCGACCATCAGAAAGACGTTGGCTCACAACTTCTTTTCCAGTCTCTACATCTACTACACATGTGTAATTTTTTGCAACCTCTTTAGGTAACTTCACCACCTCACTACGTACCCAGGAAGAGGTATTGAACAGGCTGATAGTAGCAGACTCACGGATAATGTCCGATAAAGTTCCTGCAAGTAATTCTTTTTGCATCTTATCGGAATTACGGAAATAATCGAGTTTAACATTCAATATCTCATCACATATCGGTTGCTGGGAAGGATTCATATAAGCCCATGTATGTTCTGTTCCCATTATCACATTTCTCCACGCTTCCTCAAAATCCGGCAATGGTTCCTGGCTACCCTGCTTTAACATGCTCCAAAGAGTTTCGGTCTGAACAAGTTGCTCTTTCACTTCCCGGTGATGTCCTGTAAATCCGGCTTTCGAGCCAAGCCCATCTGTCCAGCATTCGGTAAAATCGCCTTTCAATACGGGTAACTGGTCACCATATTTTTCATCAAAAGCACTCATCATCTCTGTTGCCGTACAAATCCGCAACTTTGGATAAACAAACTCTTCGTTCCAACTCTTCACCGCCTCAGGCAAGTCAAAATCAATCGGCGTATTATCGGCCATACACCAGGTCATCGGAAATATATCGAACGGATAATAATCGGCCTTCTCCAACTCCGGCAACATCTGGTCTATATACTTGTCTATAAAATTAGCACGCGGGTTATCCGTTTTGACAATTCTCAATAATTTATCCGGGTCAGTCTGCCCTGCCATCTTCGGCCAAAACATATATCCTTTATTATGGGCGCCGGGTGTATAAGCCCCAGGCTGCAAAAACAACATCTTCGACTTTCCGTCAGGACCTTCCCACCAGAAAGGTTTAAAACTGATTTCATGTGCAAGCCCCGTACGGTCCGAGCCATTAAAAAGAGCCAGGCAATAAGGAATGCCCAACTGGGATGCAACCGGAACCACTCCCCACGAAACACCGGGGATATCGACCTGAACCATTGTTTTAATACTTCTCCCTGTCCGCTTTTCAAGTTTCTTACTATAGTTGAACAATTCAAACAATTCTTCATCATTTGCCGTACTTGTATTTGTATTGACGTAGCCGGCATCTACAGCGATCTGTCCGTCTTTAATTGCCTGGATAAGTTTTTCACATTTTTCAGCCGGTTCTGTTTTCAAATATCGTTCAACAGGCCATGTTACCTCCGGATTCCAAACAAAACGGGCTCCTTCCGGATAGCTTTTTGTTTTCTCAGCCAATTCTATCGCATACTCCAGATTACGTTTATGTATCAATTCCACATTTGCCTGTGTATTCGTATACCCGATATCCACATGAGAATGCGGATAAATATACACAGTCCATTGGCGGGCATAAGGAATTACCACTTGCTTCGATGCCAGTTGCTTTTTACCTATAAGAAAGTTAACTGATATCGTATCATCTTTCTGTACCCCTATATCCGGAGGAAGCAATACAGAAATAGAATCACGCCTATCCGTATTCAGCAGCGTCCGTTCTTTCTTTCCATTTGCCAAAATCTCGATACTTGCATTTTTCAATGGTTTTATACCGTTATAGGTAACAAACATCTCGCGACCGGCACTCTTGTCACTCCTATATTTATAATGCCTTGCCACTTTACAATCAATGCTTTCTTCCGAAACTTCGTTACCGGCAAAGACATTCGAAACCAAACAAGATAAAGCAGCGGTGATAATGATACTTTTCATAATTTATCCTTCCTATTTTTAATCCGGACTTGTTGTTATACAAGTTTATATTAATTCATCTATTACAAATTTACAGGCAAATATAAGGATAAAAAAACGGCAGAAACAGTGACCTATTTTACGATTTACATATACTATTCTACTATTTTAGAGCTTTTCCGGTATGCATATACAAAAAAAGCGGACAATCATACTGATTATCCGCTTTCAAAGTGCCCAGAACAGGACTCGAACCTGCACGCCTTGCGACACACGCACCTGAAACGTGCGCGTCTACCAATTCCGCCACCTGGGCATTTATTTTTTATCTAAATCACAATCTCTCTCGATTGCGGTGCAAAAGTAACTATTTCTTTTGAAATACCAAATGCTTATTCAAAAAAGAATAGCCTTTCTCCTGTTAATTCTCTTTTTCCTTCTATTCAGTAAAGATATTCCGGGTGTTTATGGTCGTAATGGCCTGACACACCGCAGGGAGAATTTCAGAGCGGTCGAATTGGAACCCGGACCTGCTGATCTGGTGGTACCTGCATGTACTGCCATATAGTAGGCAACACCGTTGTAAGGAGACTCACCTGACCAGAATAATCCGCTTGTTTTTGTAGGATCTTTAGTTAGTTCTCCGGACGTGGGTAGCCAGCATCCCACATACCCGCCGACCGCATCACCCGAAGCGATAAAGGCTCTTTGCTTGCTGAATCTTACCAGTTTCACCATCGCCTCCTGTTCAGTCCTGGCTGGCGGTCTCCAGCCTTGTTTCATCGCCGACTCATCATAATTATAGTCCCCGTATTCTGCACATCGACTCGCCAGCTTGTCCTTGTCGAATGTAAAATACTCCCCCCTAAACTGCGAATTTTCATGGTCCGGATGGTTCTCCTGATTGGCATAATTCAGTGCTATTGATGTCTGCTTCAACTGCGCCCCGCAATTTCGGTCCGCCACCGTGATACCCAAATCGTTCAGGTCGACATCATCGATGCGACAATTCGTCTCTATTGTCACCGTAAATGTGAATTGCCTTTCCGTTACCTCCAGTCCGGTTTTTTTATCCACGGCCGTCACCTTGATGCACTCCGTGATTGGCATGTCTCCCGGCCCTGTGCGGAAGATGCCCAGGTAGAACATTTGCCCGTCCAACGCGCCCGTAAGCGTAGTTCCGGCGCTGCTGCCGGTATAAGTGGCTTGTCTCGGCGGGGTCTCGTTCTGCGGCGAGGTAAGCGCCAGAAACGCATCCACGTCCTCCCTGAAATTGCTCTTCACTTTGAAAGTATAGTTTTCCGGGTCTACCAGTTTCACACTGAAGGGTATCACCTTTACCACCCCGTCCGGATTTCCAATGTCATTCGAGAATCCGTTCACCACCAACGGGTCGTTCCCGTAATTGGGGAACACCGTCACCAGATACTTGCTGGGTTCCTGCGTGAAGTGTATCTTTACATCCGGCACGCTTCCCGCCGGGCTGCGGGTCACGGTAAGTGTGCCGCTCCGTGGGGCATTCGACACATTGGGCTGGAACTGTATCTGTATGCGCCCTTTGTTGCCTCCGAATTTCGTATAATCCGCCCCGATAAAGCCTGAAAGGTAGTTATCCGCCGATGTCGTCCACGAGCCGGTTGCCCCTCCGGTGAGGACTTGAAGGGAGAATGTAGTGCCTTGTCCGGGCACGGACATTTCCACTGTTCCGGTCTGCCCCTCTACGGAGAGCATCTCCAGTTCACCTGTTGTTGACAGTTGGGTGATGTTGATGGTTACTTTCAGGGGCTTGGCGGGGGTGGGTGTAATACCTGTAGCCTCTACTTCGAGCTGCGCGGTATTAACAAACACCGTGCTGTTTTCGTGCGCAGCGACAATCCGGAACGAATTATCGTCTATTTTTTCAAACTTGAAATTATTCCCGACATTTTCCCGCCAGGCGAGTTTCCAGCCGAGTCCTTCCTTTACGGATACTTTTAGCACGGCTGATTCGTTGGCAGAGGCATTGAGCACGACGGAAGTACGTGATACGGTTAAGAAATTTCCTTTGTCGTCCACCACCGTGTTATTGTTGTCCTCTTCCCATGCATCGTCTACTGCATAGTCCAGCAAGCGGTCTTTCTCACTCATGGCCTGGTCTTCCGTATCGGCTCCCGCACGCTTGACACCGTTGATTACTACCGTATAAACATAGTTCCGCTTGAGCACCTGGCTCAGCCCGGCATCCGCGACATTGGCGCGGTAGTAGGTCAGTTTGGTAGTATTAACTCCTCCTCCCGTCTCGCTCTGGTAGTATCCTGCTATGAGCAGGCAGGTGGTGCGTTCGTCGTCCTGCGTGGTATATGATGCGATGTTGGGATAGGCGTACAGTCCGCCATCTGCCATATCCTGCCTGTTGGTGTCCGGTAGGGGCAGGTCGGCTTTTACATATCCGGCGGGCAGGTTATTCGGGTCGGACGGTGGCGTGGTTGCGGTTCCTTTCACGACTGCATCTCCCAATGGGGCGTCCTGATGGAAAAAGTAACCAGCATCGCGGTAGTTGCACACTTTCACCCAGGCAATAACCAACCGGTCTGCCGCCATATTGTGCAGGTCGAAACGGCTGACGGCGCGACTAAACCGTACCGAAACGTTCAATGGTTCTGTAGAATCCGGGGCGGGTGGAGTGAAGAGGCTTTCTTCACCGTCCTGTCCCAACAGTATGCCGAACAGTGGCAGCGGTGCTGCCACCCTTGCCCGGGCAAGGGATTGTGATTTCATGATGCGTCGCATTTCGTCATAGCTCTTGCTGTTGTTTGCGCGTATGTAGTCCTCGAAGTTTTTCCCGTCGGCTTTGTACTCGTCGTAGTTTGCCACAATCAGCGTGCGGTATTTGCTGCCCGCAGTGAGTGCCCCCGGAATGTTGAGCGAGAAGCTGCCCGCCGCCCCGCTTCCGGCGGGGACGGAAGCACCCTGCCAGGCAACGTAGCCTCCGGTGGAAGAGTTATAGAAGACGAAATACACTTTATCGACTTTCTTTTCGGCCGGTGTTGCTGCTATGCTCCGCGTTTGCAGGTCGTCAAAGCTATAATTTACAGTTACTTCCTTTCCCTCAGCATCAAAGCCGAAATCAAACTCTTCCCTTATGCAGCCGGCCAGAAGTACCAGCACCGGGAGCAGGGCAGCAAAGGAAGTATGGATGCGAAATTTCTGTTTCATAAGAATGAATTATATCTTTGTTCTATTGGATTTTCGGTCCTATTGATTGATTTTCAGGATTTTTAATCCACCTATCTCTTAACACATCTAAGCATAGTTCCCGACAATGGTACTTGAGACAGAGCCTTTGCTTTTGCTTCCGCACTCTTTGCTCTGGCCGTAGTACTAGCACCAGGGAAGCCGGAGTTGTCAATCAAATATGCAGTGAGCCTTGTATCTGTTCTGAAATTAAATGGAACGAATCCCTTACTTACGTCCAGAACTGGCTTATCAACATCGTATTTATACGATCTACTGTCTGATGGATCCACATATACATCTGCAACAACAGGTGCATTTTCAACATACCATCCTGTGAAAGTTTGGCCTTTGTTATCCACCATTATCGCATATTCGGGCCAATAACACGCTACATACCTACCGTTTTTCTTAGCTCCACTTATTGAAAATACCCTCTCCCTTGAAGTGCATATCTCACCTTTTATCAAATTGAGCACACTTGCATCTGCAGGCATCCAGCCGTTACCATCTCCATAATTTTGCTGTCCGAAAGTTTTGCATTCCATCTCCTGGTTGTCTTTAATGATTGTCCCTGTCCACTTCTTTCGATCCGTCCCATTATCCGGACTATACCTGTTCGTCGAGTAATTCCCTGCTATCGTAGCCTGTGTTTTCAAGGGTGCACCCACGTTGCGATCCGCTATCGTATATCCTCCCACAGTGACATCCCCGATATCACAGCTTGATTGTATGGTGACATTAAACGATACCTCTTCCGACTTTCCTCCGGCCATTTTCGGCACAGCCGTCACCTTGATGCTTCGGGTGAGGTCGGCATCGCCCGGACCGGTACGGAAGATGCTCAGCGTGAACTTTTTCCCGTCAACGCAGTTCTGCAGTATAGTTCCGTCCGCGCTCGCCGTATATGCGGCTTGAGGCCGGACTGGTTGTACGTCATATGTTAAGAAGGCTTCAGTATCCGCCCTGAAATTGCTTTCCACCTTGTACGTATAGTTTTGTCCGTCCGCCAGTGATACCCAGAAAGGATATTCCAATACCACCCCGTTCGGGTTTCCCGGATCGGGCGAAAATCCTTCGAGCGTCAGCCCCTGGTCGCCGAAATTGGGAAAGATCGTCACCAAATGGTCGGTTTGTTTTTGTGTGAAGTTAATCGTTACTGGTGGTATCCCATCATCGGGACTACGGTTCACTGTAAGGGTTCCGCTCCGTGGGGCATTTGTAACGTTGGGCTGAAACGTTATCTGTATGCGTGCTTTGTTAGCCCCGTATGTCGTATAGTCTCCGATAAAGCCTGAAAGTGAAGGGTCCGGATTTGCCGTCCACGAGGCATAAGCTCCTCCGGTGAGCACTTGTAATGAGAGGGTGGCACCTTGTCCGGGCACCTCGTAGGTAAGTGTCCCGGTCTGTCCCTCTACGGACAACATTTTCACTTCGTTCTTTATGGAAAGCTGAGTTATATTGATGGTTATTTTTAGGATATTTGTAGTACCGTCTCCCGGTGAGGGGATGCCCGTAGCACGTACTTCAAGCTGTGCAGTATTAACAAAATCCGTATTGTTTTCCTTGTTGGTCATAATGAGGAATGAGTGTTCGTCTACTTTCTCTACCTTAAAGGCATCCCCCTCATTCTGCCTGAACACTGTTTCCCATCCCAGGCCTTCCTTTACGGACACCTTGATGGTGGACGCCTCCCCTGCCGGCGGGTCGAGCACCACGGCTGTGCGCGATACGGAGAGGAAGTTCCCGTTTTCGTCCACCACGGTGTTGTCCCCGTCATCCTGCCACTGGTCGTCCACCACGTAGTCCAACAGACGGTCTTTCTCCGCCATAGCCTCGTCTTCCGTGCCCGAGCCTGCACGCTGCACGCCGGTGATGACGATGGTATAGGCATAATTCCTTTTGAGTACCTGGCTCAGTCCGGGGTCTGCCACGTTGGCACGATAGTAGGTCAGGGTCGTTGTATTAGGGAGGCTGCCCGGGTCCTGGTAATATCCCGCTATCATCAGACAGGTGGTGCTTTCATCGTCCTGCAGGGCATTTGCCACAATATTAGGGTAGGCATACAACCCGCCGTCTACCATATCCTGCTTTGTGGCGGGGTCACCCATCGGCGGATTGACTTTTACGCATCCTTCGGGAAGATTGTTCACGTCAGCAGGCGGTTTAGCGGCAGTTCCTTTCACTAAGTCGCCCAACGGGGCATCCTGATGGAAGAAATAACCCGCATCACGGTAGTTGCATACTTTCACCCAGGCAATAACCAACTTGTCCGCCACCCTGTTTTTTAGGTCGAAGCGACTCACAGCACGGCTGAACCGCACGGATACGGGCAGTTGTCCTGTGGCATCGGGTTCGGGTGCGGTGAAAAGGCTCTCCTGTCCGTCCTTTCCCAACAAGGTGCCAAACAGGGGCAGCGGTGCTGTCACCCTTACTTTATTAAGCGCCTGCGACTTCATATCCTGTTGCATCTGGTCATAACTCTTGCTGCGGTTTTCTTTGATATACACATCGAAGGTTTTCCCGTCTGCCTTGTAGCGGTCGTAATTTGCCACTATCAGCGTGCGGTACGTATTGCCCGGCGCGAGTGCTTGGGGAATAGGTAGCGGGAAACTTCCCTCTCCTGTGTTTCCTGCCGGTGCGGAGGTTTTCTGGTAGGCTACGTATGCACCCGTGGAAGCGTTATAGAATACGAAATACACATCGCTGAATTTCTTCTCTTCCGGTGTTGCGGATATGCTTCGTGTCTGCAGATCGTCGAAACTATAGGAGATAGTCACCCCCGCAGCAATGTCCCGGGGGAAGGTTTCCTCTTGCAGGCATCCGCCAAGAAGCACCAGTAGCGGCAGCAGTACTGCCAGAAGCGTATGGATACAAAGATTCTGTTTCATATGTCGATTGTATTTAAAAGTCCTTGTCAAACTCTCCCCCTTCCTGTTCCCAATCCGCCTGATTATCCGGCTTCTGGGTTATCCGGATATCAAACTTCAGCCTCTTTGCCTTTATCGTCAGCGTAGAGGTACGGTCGGGGTCGTTCTCAGCCATTGCGCGGAGTGTTTTTATCTCAAGCTTCCCATCCGTTGCCGTGGCGGGTTTCGTCACTCGGAAATCGGTATTCTCCAAGGAGGCATTCCTTGTATAGGAAACTCCTCCGTCGAAGCTCATTTCCCAGTCGGCAGGGTCTATAGAACTCTCCATGTCTATGGTTCCTTTCTGTCCTTCATTTCCGGGCAAAATGATGTTTTTTTTCTGCGCATACATCCAGTCCGTACCGTCGAATACGATGTCCTGAAAATTGTCCGTCCATCCTGTAATCTCTATACCCATGTTTATGCGCAGGCTCTCGTAAGCCTCTTGTGCGGAAGTTTCCCCGTCACCTTGCACGGAGGTGATACTTACATAATACCGGTGGTTGCGCAGCAGGTCTATGAGCGAGCGGTCGGCTGCGTTGTCATTGAAGTCGATCCGGTAATAACTATCGGCATGCCCGTTGTACGAGCCGCATACCACAAGTGCGCAACGGTCTTTATGTCCGGCATCGCCGGGTTTCCCAGTGTGCCCCGGACCACCGGGAACGGTTTGCCGTATATCCGCCTCAGGCAGATAGATTTCACGGCGTATGCCGTATGCTCTTGCGGGCAGGTCATAGATGAAAGGCGCTGTTATCAGCGCAGCTCCCCCTTCGGGCGAAGGTGCCGTCACTTTACGCAGGCTCGCATCGTAAACGGTAGCCAGAGGCATAAAGGCATACCGGTTATTGGGACGGTATACATATACCTTTTTAAGCACGAAAGGGATGTCTTTTCCTGATGCATCCTTCCCATTCCAGCCGGGCCATGTAGCGAGATTCTCTGCCGCCGGGCCTTTGCCCACCCCCACCTCCACACTTGCCAGTGCTCGGATTGCCGGAACGGTAATACTGGCAGCATCAGCCGGTACAGATATGGGCGAGGCTGCTTTTCCCCACATTACCAACCCTTCCGTAGGCGAAGCTGCCGGCAGGGCCGCCGGGCTCAGTTCGTTGCTCACAAGCATCGTTTGCAGATCATCATAGTTTTTCCCGTTGAAGTCCGCCAGGTTCTTACCCTGCATCCAGTCGTCTACATTCGTTAGTACCAAACAGTCGAAAGTCGTCCTCGTCCCCGTGTTTACAATCAGGGAGGCGGTAAAGGTCCATTTCGCCGGATCACTGACGTTGGGTGTCACATTCTTTCCTTTCACCACGGTATACACCCTGTTATCGGTCGTATTGAAGAAAAAGACATATACATCGTTTATCAAGCTTTCCTGCTCCACGCTCAGGGCACGCGTAGGGCTGGCAGGCTGGTTGGTACGCAGGCGTATTTTCACCTCCACCTGCTCCGGTTGCCCCGGTTCCGGAGTCAGCCCTTCTTCCATGCGGTCGTTGGTGCAGGCTGCTGCCAGCACCAATAGTCCGGCAAGTGCTGCCCTGCACACAAAGGCCGAAGCGCTTTGGTAATGGGGTATTCTCTTCATGGGCATAGGTATTATGTTGTTGTATTCATATTATAATCCTGAATTATGGTCGATTATCTCCCAGCCGTTTACGGTGAGTACCACGTCGGTCGGTTCGTCAGGGCTATCGACGGTAAACACCACCTCGAACCGGTCTTCCAGTTCCAGGTCGGTGCCCGGCTTTTTGAGCAGGAGTTCCGAGAGGCTTCCGTCATAGATGACGTTCTCCGCACGGGTGCCGCCGGTGGGGCGGTAGGTCAGCGTCAGACGGGAAGCGTCCCCGTCCCACAGGCGCAGCACGGTAAAATCGCAGTGTATTTCGCTGCCGGCCCCGGTAATCCGGGGGATATATTGTACAGGGTCGTTGCCATGCGTACGGTTGTCAAAAGTATAGTCGCCATTGGTGGCGGTAATGGTGCAGCCGAAGTCTTCCGGCCGGGGGATGAAAGTGTTCTTCCCCTTGATTGTGATACGTACATCATTGGTGTTTTTGTGCAGGTCCGCTTCATATTGGTCTTTGTCGGCAAGGCCGGCGAACAGGGGTATGCAGATCCCGTTAAAGAGTTTTCCGGCAGGTTGGTCCGTGATACCTCCGGGATTCCTCCGAAGCTTTATCAAGGCATCGGGAAGGTATTCGGAAGATTCATAGCTATAGGTTTCCTGAAGGTCGCCCGCCCATGCAATCAGGGTGTAGCGGCCCATCGGCAGCATAAGCTGGCGGACATTGCCCGGGGCCAGGTCGCTGCGGTGTAGCTGCTGTTCCAGTGCAAGCCGGTTCTGGTTATCATAAACAAACAGGTGTATGTTATCTATCCCTTCCGTATCGAACAGGTCTTTTCCCTGCGTGTTGTGTGTAAACAGGAATCGCAGGCCGACAGGATAGCGGCAGTCGTCCCTGTCGTCCCAGATGCAGGAGTTGACGAGCAAGGCTGCCGACAGCAGGAGTAAATATTTAAAGATGTTTCTGAATAACATGGGGTTTTGCTTTTATATCCGGATACCGTTTTTAGTTCAGGGCATGGCTGTTCCGGAAGGTTCCATAACCTGAAATACAAGGAGAAAAGGAGTGGATGGGGCTATCCCATCCGCTCCGGTTTCCAGTATGGGAGTTATCCCAGCGGTTCGTTCATCAGGATGGCATTCCATGCCTCTATAGTGATATCGGCAGAGATATATGTTGATTCTTCCAACGGAGTAGTCGGCTCTGTCGGAACCACCACATCCGGATCGGTAGTACTGGAGCCTCCCAGGCTGTTAATCTGTGTAATATTGATTTTGTAGAAATGGTTGCGCAGTACACAGTACTTCTGTTGAAGAGCTGTCTTGGCGATGTCGCGAAGGTTCACACGGTAATAGCAACGACCGTCGGTATAGGTCTTGACTTCCAGGTTGGTTGCATCTGCTTGCTGTGCCGTGTTGGCTTCACTCTGGTCGGCATAGATGGTACCGGTTTTGGCAGTCTTATTCCAAAGGAGATAGAAAGTACCGTCTCCGCCCAAGACTTTGTTTTTTCCTTGGATTTCACTTTCATCCGGTACGTATTTCAACTGTACCAGCGCGAAAGTGGTGTTACCTGTAACGGGTGCCTCATTTACATTCTCCGCAGTATAGAAAGAGTTGGTAAACTTGTGGTCCCAGGCGGTAGCAGCATCTTTGGCATTCGCCATGTCGGCAGGTACGGTTGTCAGGTGGTCGTATGTACCGTCGCTGGGAGTTGTATCTGCCTGGTCAGCAGTGGCTCCCACGGGAGTCTGTTCGTAGTCCTGGCGCGGCAGGAACATTTTGGTGTTCATCTGTGCCACCAGATACTTCGGTTCGCTGAATGTTCCCTTCAGGTTGGCATTTTGAGTTACGGTAGCCGTATTGTACTGCATCTGTACCTTGGCCGCACCACGGGCAACGGTGATGGCAATCGGATTGCCCTTTGCATTAGCCTCGTCTTGCACAGCCAGGGTAACTTCTGTTTTACCAATCATTACGAACGCACCTGTTGCCGCGATATTGTTATCCGCTACCCCATCAGTAGTTCCTGCGTTTACGGCAAGTGCCTTAAAATCAGCCAGCGTCTTACCTATGGCCAGTGTCATGTCCGGTTTTGCATTAGCCACGGCATAGATTTCTTTCGCGCCTGTAGTGGTGACCAAGGTGGTAGTACCCACATTGTTGTTATCCAACGTGATGGTTCCGGTAGTTTCCAGTACCCCTCCGTTGAATATAAACAGGTTCAGTGTACTGATCGACTGCTCCACTGCATCGGCGTTGGCATCTGAGGGCGTGGCGGCACGTGTGCTTTCCGCTGCTTTTACGCTTACCGAAAAGGCGGCATAAGTCTTCACTCCTTCTACTCCCGGGTTCATGTCCGGCACTTCATTCTCTTTGTTACAACCGGCCAGGGCTGTTAGCGCCAGGGCCATTGCGAGGAAACTTCTCATCTGTTTCATTTTACGTGACATTTAGTTAAATAAACGAGATATTTAAAAAATAATTAATATATGATTTTGTCTGTTGCTTCATTCCGGAGCTCCGCCTGTTGCAGTTGCAGGGCATGGTTTCTCCGCTCCGGTATAGTATAGCCTGATGTATCCGGCATTCCTTTGTTGAGGGAATAAATGTTTCATCATCCATCGGTAGGGTACTCCATCGTTCAGGTCCATCAGTTGTTTCTCACGCCCCTCGGACACGGGAACCGTATCGATGATGTGCAAAATCTTCTCCCGGCAAGGCACACTCCCGGAGGTGGCAACCAAGTCCCGCAGTTCATCCCATCCTTCGCCCATATTGACCGTTTCAATGTCCGGCAGGGGAACGCCGCGTGCTGCGGTATACTCCCGTAATACGGCCGCGCGCTTTCCTGCCAGATAGGTATTGCGCCTTAACGAGCCTTCAATAGAAGCATAGCCCACTATCACCAGCCGGGTAATGCGGATGGCTGTATCTGCCGTCATCACACGCAGGGCCTTATCCAGCCGCTCCAGCGTGGTTGCATTGTCCATATAGGCGGTGTCTATCGTTATGCGTCCCTGGCGGAAAAATACACGCAGGGCATCCGGGTCACGGAAGTAATTGGCTGCCTGCTTCTCCGCTTCGTACAATTCGTCACAGTGGATGAAGCCCTCTGTCTTCGCAAGCTGTCCGGTAGGGGAAATCACGGGTTCGGGCGCAACGGCTGGTTCTTTCGCCTGTGGCTGTCCGGGCAAGGGTAAGGCAAGCGCCAGGTCGACGGCAGCCAACGTGGAGGCGAGCAACCGCGAACTACAACAACCGGTAAGACGGTTGTCGATACGTAATGAAGCATGGTTCATCCAGGGCTTGTAAGGCAAGACAGCTTTATAAAACAGCGTATCGGAAGCCGGAACGGTAAGAAATACGTCTTTCGGAACGTTCCGCCCGAAAAGTGCCTTCCGCTCCTGTGAACGGCGGTTCCTGCTTCCGGATATCCGAGCAGCAGGCAACAGGGCTTTTTCCGTTCCCCCATAGATGACAGGGGTAAGGTCCATACGGTAATCGGACGGAAGACCGAGCGCTTTGAGTGTAAGACGTACATGCACACTATCATTTGCAAAACAGGTGTGGGAGTCGATGACCCGGATATCCGCTTTCTGGGCATGTACCGGACCGAAAGACAGCAACTGTAATAATATGAGGAAGGACATGACTTTTGTTTTCATATATGCTATATATTGAGGAAGGGAACTACTTGATAAGATAAATAATGGAGATACAGGCTTTGGTAGGTGCAAAGAACCCCTTCGTACGGCCTGCTTCGAGTTTCCTGCCGCAAGCGGCACATTCGTATTTATCATACCGGGCATACATATAGCCCAACCCCAGAGAGGCTTCCAGGTTCCACCTCCGGCCTATCATCCATTGGTAGCCGTAGGAAACTCCCGCACCGCCTGCCCAACCTTCATAGCGGAACTCACGACTGAGCCCGGGTAAAGGAATACCTTCAATATTGAAAGCCCCGCCCAACAGGTGCACACCGAAGAAGTGGCCGTTAAAGCGTTCGCAAAGCCAGTAACGTGCTTCGGGCTGGACAAAGAACTGCTTCAGTTTACGGTTGCCGGAGAAAGTCCATGGATTGTAACTTGCCGAAAAATCAATAGTCCAGCGGGGAGACAGGCCGAACTCAGCACCCAGATTCAGGGTGGTGGTAGCATCAGATAAAAGGTTGCTCTTTACAGCTATGTTCTGCCCGAAAGCGGCAGGGATGCAAAAAAAGAGCAGGACACTTACTATGAGGGGAACTTTCATCGTTTGTTTCTTTGTTATCGTTTGTTTCTTTGTTACCGTTTAATTCTTTCCTAAGTCTCCACTACTTAAGTTTAAGAGGAGAATATAAATTACTTCCAAATGGAAGAACATATTCTATGTATAATTCGCTACAAAATTTCATTTCTTTTTTGGCTCTTCCATCTGAATATAATATTCAATCAGATAGAAATCGGAACCCGGTTACTGAACCCTTATAGGAAGATCCGTTTCTTACAAAGAAGAAGAAAAACTCAAATCTTCCGTTTCTTACAAAGAAAGAGAAAAGAATAAAAAATATAATTCAAAATACTGATAAACAAAGGTATACAAACCTTATCACAAAGGGAATAAAAGCGTTTTTTAAATCTTTCAGGAGGAAGTTGTTATTATAATATTCAAAAAAAGGCGCTGAAAATATTGTTTTTTTTCTTGTTATATGTATTTTTGTATCGGAAAATAGAATTGGGCTATAAGAGTTTACGAATATTTTCTCTTTCTTTGTAAGAAACGGATTTTTTTCCCTTGTGCACTGTGCTTTTTCTTTACTTTTGTACAGGAAGAGGTTACCTTCCGATATTTCTGTTTCTTTTTCGCTGTTGGATATCGTGTTATTTCTTGTTTGTGAGGAGGCACCCGTTGTTACACCTTTCCGGCCTTTCTGTTTCCTTTGCCCAGCCGGGGCGGAAGTATCCCTCAACATTTGGTCGAGCATGTCATTGATTTCCGTATCCACTTTCCCGGAGGAAATACGGGAAAGGTAAATCTGCGTAGTACGAATATTGGAGTGGCCCAGGCATTGGCTGATAAGTTCGACCGGTTTACCGCTTTCCAGCATCAGCGTGGCCCAGGTGTGGCGCATCACATATGTGGTCAGTGGCAGCGAAAGCCCGGCAAGTTTCCCGATTTGGGAAGCATGCAGATTTATACGCCTGAGAGCAGTCTCTTCCGAGATATTTTTGCTATGCTCCTTTCGACTGTGCAGGAAAGGAAAGACAAAAGGCGAATGTTTCTGAAAATAACACTCCATGATTTCACGCGTTTCGGGCAAGATACCGACCTCAACCGGATTTCCCGTTTTACTGCGTGCATAGCGGATACGGCCTTCACTTTCCACCATCTCCCACCTCAGGTTATATACGTCCCGGAATACCATCCCCTGGGCATAGAAAATGAATAGCAGTACATCGAGTGTCTCTCTCAAGGGCACTTTCAACTTTTCCCTGAATCCGGGTTCCAGCAATTTCTTCATCTCTTCCACTGTCAATGCCCGTTTGGAAGGCTGGTATTTCTTTATTTTCACGCCTTTGAACGGGAAAGGAACGTATCCCTGCTTGTCTTTCAGGGATGCCAGCGAAAGGTTGTACATGGCGCGTGAATTGCGAAAATAAAAATCGACCGTTTCCGGGTGATTGGGATGAAGGGTGGTCAGATACCTCACCCAACTTTCCACCCATTCCGGAGTTACCTCCCGTAAAGTAAAACTGGCAGCATCCTCTTTCAGAAAAAGGGTCAACTTCCTTATACAGGTTTTGTAGTTGCCCGCCGTACGCGTGCACCCCAACCGTATTTTCTGATTTACCTGCAAATTAAACATCTCTATCACAGTCACGGCAACCTCTTTCTCTATGTTAATCTTTTTCTTCATCTCATTAATTATCAATTGGTTTAATAGAGGTGAATTAACGAAAAACAAAAGAAAACACGAAAAGTTCAACAAATACGGCTTCTTTAGATAAAAAGAGGGGATGTCAAAGGTATATGATTGCGGTGCAGGAGTAACCTCCTGTTAATTCTCTTTTTCCTTATATTCAGTAAAAATATTCATCATCTTATCCCATGCCTCCCCTGCCTTTTTTTGCAGCTCTACATCTTTATGAACAGAAGGGTTCAAGTGAAAACTGAATCTTGAGTCTGCCGTAACTGCATAATCTCCTAATACATATAAAACCAACGCTTTGCCTCCTTTGGCATTCTCTTTTATCATAAAGCTATAGCATTCGTCATCATCTCCTACAACCAACGATTGTTTGCCAATTCTCTTCCACATCCCCGTATCCAGGCTGCTCAGCTCCAGCGCATCTATAAAAGTATACATCTGATCTACGGTTTTCAACTGAGTAAATCCATGCAAACCTCTATTTCGCCACTTGTAACTATCCGTATTTATATGTACGGATATAACATGTCCGTTTACCGTTCCCAATTTATAATATTCATCAAGTGGAACATCCAAGCTACTATATTTTTTTAAGGTGCCGGCATTTCCGGTCCGGCTCTCTACAGTAATAAAAGAATCGATTATAGCCTGTTGGGAAACCGTATATTTTTTGTCCGTTACCGTAGGATTATATACTTGCCCATAACGACGTTCTACCGCTATCACGGTATCTGTTTTCCGGAAATCATTTATATCCCATCTCAGCAAGCCGTTATTTTCACAAAAACCAAGTTCATCAAATTCAATTGTTTTCCCTTCCTCGATGTGGAAACCTGTTTCCCGGTCATAGGTATAGGAACGCGCTTGTTTGACAATGCCATTACTATGATAGTCGAATTCCTTTCTGTACAAAAGACCCTCTTTTGTATATAGAAATACACAGTAATCTTTTTCTTTCACATAAAGCGCATCCCGGCAGTCAGCCATAAAATCATTCAACAACGGCTCGTAACCCGTATAAACAAAGTCGCACGTTGAAGCCTTTATTTCATCATTTACCTTAAATGCACTGTTTACGATTTTATGGCATTCATAACGGCTACTACTAAAACCCACATATTCACCTTTGTCGTTAAAGCGAAAGACACCGATTACCCGGGAGTCAAAAGGATTTATATATATTTTAGCATCATGGAAAAGAACTGTCCCATTCTTTATCGTTTCCGGATAGGCATCTTTCCAAAAAAGTTCTTCCGGAAGAGGCGAATAAGCTCCGCACATCCGCGATAAACAAATTACAATACAAATAAATCCGATTACAACAGATACCAAAATCGTACCGAAATGCATAAAACCACCGGTTTTCACGCCATACCGGCATAATAGCCCGGCAAACAGAAGCACTCCGAAAAGTACTGCACCAGACAAAAACTGCCGCCACAAAGTGCCCGGTTCAATCCAACTACCCGATGATTGCCACAAAAAGACACCCGCAATCAGCAATAAAACAGGAATTGCAATGAGAGCACCCTCGCCTGCCTTATAGCCAAGTAAAAAACTATATGCCAAAAATATGCCCCAACATACAAACATCAAAGAGTAAAGTCCGACAAGAGCAACACCCAATGTATCACCGTTTGAAAAAACCAACGTTACTATATTCAGTATCAAAACTGGAATTACAATCCACAATAGAACCGTTATATATATACTCATTTTAGACTTCATATTCTGCATTCTGCATTCTCTTTGTATATCAATGGATACAAATATATAAAAGATTTACGAATATGGTAATAACCACCCGCGCAGATTATGTTTACTGACTGCGCAGTTCTTTTTTACTACCCGGAACATAGTAAAAAATAGGTTCCGGGTAGTGGCGGCAATCTGCGCGGGTAGATTTGGAGAGTTGGGAACCGGCTTTTTCTGTCCAGAACGTGAAACCATAGAGAAAGAACGGCAGTTTGATTCTTAAATAAAAAAGGCCGCCTTCTTGCGAAAGCGACCTTTTCTTTTATCATAGATGGGAAGAATTACATCATACCGCCCATGCCACCCATACCCGGGTTCATAGCAGGAGCTGCTGGAGCCTCTTCTTTCTTTTCTGCAATTACACATTCCGTAGTTAGGAACATACCAGCGATAGAAGCTGCATTTTCCAAAGCTACACGTGTTACTTTTGCCGGGTCGATTACGCCGGAAGCACAAAGGTTTTCGTATTTGTCCAGACGGGCGTTGTAACCGAAGTCACCTTTGCCTTCTTTTACTTTCTGAACAACAACCGCACCTTCTTTACCTGCATTGGCAACAATCTGGCGCAACGGTTCTTCAATTGCACGTTTAACAATTTCGATACCTGTTGTTTCGTCTTCGTTTTCACCTTTCAAGCTTTCCAAGACTTCGATTGCACGGATATAAGCAACACCACCACCAGGAACAGTTCCTTCTTCGATAGCAGCACGAGTTGCATGCAAAGCATCGTCAACACGGTCTTTCTTTTCTTTCATTTCCACTTCAGAAGGAGCACCTACATACAGTACGGCAACACCACCCGCCATTTTAGCCAGACGTTCCTGAAGTTTTTCTTTGTCATAGTCAGAAGTTGTATTTTCAATCTGAGTCTTGATCTGACCGATACGAGCCTGGATAGCTTCTTTGTCGCCGGCACCGTCCACGATAGTTGTTGTATCTTTATCAACAGTAACCTTTTCTGCTGTACCCAGCATATCCATTGTTGCACCTTCCAGCTTCAAACCTTTTTCTTCTGAAATAACAACACCACCTGTCAGAACTGCGATATCTTCCAACATCGCTTTACGACGGTCGCCGAAGCCCGGAGCCTTAACTGCACAAATCTTCAAAGAACCACGCAGGCGGTTTACAACCAAAGTAGCCAAAGCTTCGCTATCGATATCTTCTGCGATAATCAACAGAGGACGGCCGCTCTGAACTGCCGGTTCAAGGATAGGCAGAAGATCTTTCAATACAGAAATCTTCTTGTCATAAATCAGGATATACGGATTTTCCATCTGGCATTCCATCTTTTCCGTATCTGTTACGAAATACGGAGAGATATAACCACGGTCGAACTGCATACCTTCTACTACATCCACTGTAGTCTCAGTACCTTTAGCTTCTTCAACTGTGATAACGCCTTCTTTCTTTACACGCTGCATAGCTTCAGCAATCAGTTTACCGATAGCTTCGTCACCATTTGCTGAAATTTTAGCCACATGTTCGATTTTTTCGAATTTATCGCCTACTTCTTCAGCCTGGTCTGCGATGCTTTCTACAACTTTAGCAACCGCTTTATCGATACCACGTTTCAGGTCCATCGGATTAGCACCTGCTGTAACGTTCTTCAAACCGACACCGATAATAGATTGTGCCAATACAGTAGCAGTAGTTGTACCATCACCTGCATTGTCGTTAGTTTTAGAAGCAACTTCCTTAACCAACTGTGCACCCATGTTTTCGAACGGGCAAGTCAGTTCAACTTCTTTTGCTACAGTTACACCGTCTTTTGTAATGTGAGGTGCACCAAATTTCTTTTCGATAATTACATTACGTCCTTTCGGGCCTAATGTTACTTTTACTGCGTTAGCCAATTCATCCACACCTTTCTTCAGAAGGTCGCGGGCATCCATATCGTATTTAATTTCTTTTGCCATAGTGGTAATATATCTTTATTTTTATTGTTTCAATAATTAATTAGATGATAGCTAAAATATCAGATTGACGCATGATCAGGTATTTTTCACCTTCCAGTTCAATTTCTGTTCCGGCATATTTGCCATACAATACAGTATCACCATTCTTTACAACCATTTCTTCATCCTTTGTTCCGTTACCTACGGCAACAACTTCACCTTTTAAAGGTTTTTCTTTTGCTGAATCAGGAATAATGATTCCGCCAAGTGTTTTTTCTTCTGCTGCAGCTGGCTTAATCAGCACTCTGTCTGCTAATGGTTTAATGTTCATCTCTAATATATTTTTTAAATGTTAATAATATTGTTGTTTTCACAGTCCGCCTCAACCGGACGTTTACATCTATACGAAATCTGTGCCAAAACAAACCAAATCCAAAAGACTGCCAATTTTTCACTGCTGTCCAACAGACAAACCGACACAACTGACAGGATGACTCTATAAGATGTAAAAACAGACAGATAATAAAATTATCTTTTTATCTTCTGAAAAATTATTTATAACATAACAGCTAATCGATCCGGATTGTCGATATGGAATGCCCTACAAGCAAAGGCTGGTAAACTCTATCCCTGATCCGGATTGATATCCTTCTATCTTCATTCCCTTCATTTGCCAAAGCGATAATAATACTTCCATCGGGATTCTTAAAAGCCAGCATATTCGTGTACGTTCCCTCTGTTTCCAATTTATAAGCTCCGGGTTGCACGTAATGGCTCAAATGTTTTATCACATAATATTCCGGAGTATACCGGAACGTTTTATTTGCCGGATCGACAACAACCAACGAGTTTTGCGCCCATCCCCAACGACTGATACCACCTTGTTCCAGGGATATGTTCCAATACATATAAGCAGAAGCCCCATTATCCAAATAATGACGCATCAAATTCCAGGAATATACCGCACCATTCCAATCATTCAGCCCATCTCCGCATTCCTGTTCGGTCTGATATAATTTCATATCCGGATAACGTTTATGTATTCCGCCAATCGCTCCTTTTCCTGCCCATTGGAAACCCACACCACTTACATACCGACTGCTTAAGGCATCATTCAACACGGTATCGACCAAGGCTTCATTGGCGCGCTCCATCGTTCCGAACATTACATCTACGTCCAAATCCTTCATTGCCGGTCCCAAGTATTTACCCACAAAGTTGGCTAAAGCGGAAGAAGTCCAACAACAACTGGGAAATATCTGAGCCGAATTAAATTCGTTCTGAGGCATCACGGCAAAAATATCGATGCCTTGTTCCTTATAAGCCGTAATAAACTTGGAGAAATATAGGGCATATGCCTGTAAATACAAAGAGTCCTGAATAAACATATCCGTACCTTCATGACCCGCTTTATCTGCAGGAAGCCCGTTACGGTACTTTTCATCATAGGCCTCACCGGTATAAGCGGAAGCATAATGTTTATTGTACTTCATCCAGGAAGGAGGACACCAGGGAGAAGCCCAGATACGCAAATCCGAATTATATTTCTGTGCATTCCGGATAAAAGGAATTAACGTTTGCTGGTCATTGGCAATCGTAAAATTCTTCATTTCAAAATCGCCATCCGTTTCATTATATGAATACCAGTCACGGGAGAAATCATTGGCACCGACCGGCATACGGCAAATCGTAAAATTAGCCCCATACTCAGGGAAGAATAATTCTTCCATAATCTTCTCCCTGTCTACAGGCTGCAAGCGGCTAAGAGAAATCCACCCCAACTCATTAAAACACGCCCCGAAACCATCTATCACTTGCTGTTTCCTGTCGATATGGACGGTTGCATCGATTGTTTTTATGGTATCGGTAGAGGCAGAAATCAAATCCGGTTGTTCTTGCCAAGGGGCCGTTTCTGTAGTAGTAACCCAGGAAGCACGGGGATTGAATGAACAGGCGCTTAACAAGCCCGCAAATAAAAACACACAACAGGATTTTTTCATGATATTCATTTTATAAGTAAAGCAGGTTTTACAAAAGTCTATATGATGAGGCTGTGGCAAAAAAGCTATTACTGAACGCTGATGGCACAGAATACGCAGATTCTTTATTGAAAAAATATTGTCTGCGTGAATCTGCGCCCTGTCTGCGAATTCTGCGTTCCTTTATATAGACTTTTGACACATTAAAATTGTTCGATCAATTCGTCTACAGTAACAGGCTTTTGCTCGCCTGTCAGCATATTCTTCAGATTGATTTTGCCTTCGTTCATTTCTGTCTCGCCAACAATAGCTACAAACGGTATTTTCTTAGTATCGGCATATCCCATCTGTTTCTTCATTTTTGCAGATTCCGGATACAATTCCGCACGGATACCGGCAGCACGGACTTTGAAAATTAAAGGCAATAAATAATTCGCTTCTTTTTCCCCGAAATTAACAAACAACAACTGGGTAGTAAGTAAAGAATCCGCCGGATACAAATCCAATTGGTTCAGTACATCAAAGATACGGTCCGCACCAAAAGAAATACCGACACCGGATACGCCATCCATGCCGAATACACCCGTCAGGTTATCATAACGTCCGCCACCGGTAATGCTTCCAATCTGGACATCCAAGGCTTTAACTTCAAAGATTGCTCCCGTATAATAATTCAAACCGCGGGCCAGTGTCAAATCCAGTTCCAACTCTGCATTCAGAGACAGAATATCTATACGGTCGAGTATAAATTCCATTTCTTCTATGCCCTTCACTGCAACCACCGAAGCACTCAGTTCCTGTTTCAGGACGGCAAGTTTCTCACGGTTCGTACCGCTCAGCATGATAATCGGTTGTAAACGGGCAATTGCATCTTCGGAAAGTCCTTTGGAACGAAGTTCTTCATTCACATTATCCAACCCAATCTTATCCAGCTTGTCGATAGCCACCGTAATATCCACAATCTTATCCGCTTCACCGATAATCTCGGCAATACCGGAAAGAATCTTACGGTTGTTCATCTTGATGCAAACACGGATACCGAAACGGCGGAACACCTCATCCATAATCTGGATTAATTCCACTTCGTTGATAAGAGAATCGGAACCTACCACATCCCCGTCGCACTGATAAAATTCACGATAACGTCCTTTCTGAGGACGGTCTGCACGCCAAACCGGCTGTATCTGGTAACGCTTAAACGGGAATGTTATCTCATTACGATGCTGAACCACAAAACGGGCAAAAGGAACGGTCAGGTCATAACGCAAGCCTTTTTCGCAAGCCTTTACTCCGAATTTCACAGCATTCCGTTCCAGTAATTCCTCGTCTGTAATACCTGCAAAACAATCTCCCGAATTCAATATCTTGAAAAGCAGTTTATCTCCTTCTTCCCCATATTTACCCATCAGGGTAGACAAGTTCTCCATAGCCGGGGTTTCAATCTGTTGAAATCCGTATAGATGATAAACTTCGCGAATCGTATTGAATATATAATTACGTTTCGCCATCTCTTCCGGCGAAAAATCTCTTGTACCTTTGGGTATACTTGGCTTTTGCATATATTTATTCTTTATTAATTTCAGACTGCAAAGATAATGCTTTCAAACATTATTTTCCCAAACTTATATGCGGATAGCTTCCATTTTGTAAAAATAACAGCATTTCACAAAAATAAAATGTAAGTTTGCCAACCTAACTAATTCTATTTTGAAATGAAACCTGATTCCCTAAGAAAAATTTTGTTGTTGACCTGGATACTGGTAATACATTGTAACATACTCCCGGCTATTGTCCCAAACGACAATGCACCTGTCAAATTGCCCAATCGCATATACTCCGGATTACAAGGGAAACATCATGTACAGGGAATTGCTATCGATCAGGAAAAAGGCTATATGTACTTTTCCTTTACAACCAAATTGATAAAAACCGATTTACAAGGGAACCTCATCGGTAGTGTCGAAGGACTAACCGGACATTTAGGTTGCCTGACATTTAATCCGGAAAACGGACAAGTATACGGCTCCTTGGAATATAAAAACGATGCCATCGGCAAAGGCATAGCCGGAGAGGAAGCCTCCCGGAAAGAAAGCGCATTCTACATAGCCATTTTCGATACGGACAAAATAACCTGCCCGCAAATGGATGCGGAAAAAGACGGTATCATGACGACTGTCTATTTAAAAGAGGTGGCAGATGATTATTATGCAACCGATACCAACCATGGAAACCCCGTCGACCACCGATACGGATGCTCAGGCATCGATGGCGTAAGCTTTGCCCCAAAAGCCGGAAAGAAAAAAGGTAAAACATATCTTTACGTTGCCTACGGAATCTACGGCGACAACAAACGGACAGACAATGACTACCAAGTCCTGCTCGAGTACGATATAAAAAACTGGAAAAAATACGCACAAGCTCTTTCACAGGGGGCACCACATAAACAAGGACCATCCAAACCGAATGAAAAATATTTTGTATTCACCGGTAATACTACGTATGGCATACAAAACCTGGCTTACGACCCGGCATCCGGCAACACATATGCCGCTGTCTACAAAGGGAAAAAAGAAATTTATCCCAATTATTCATTATTTGTTATCGACTGGAACAAACCCGCCCGGAAAATGCAACTAAAAGGTTTCGACAGAAAAGAAGTCCGGAAAGTACTGCCTCTAAGCAACCAGGGACTTTATGATAAAGAAAGCGGGGTCTACGGTTGGAATTTCCGTTGGGGGGCAACAGGTTTATGCCCCTTAGGAAACGGATATTTCTATATTTCGCATGATTCGAACAAACCTCAACAAAACAGTACGGTCCATCTGTACAAATGGACCGGGAATCCGGACAATCCTTTTCAATCGGTTGTCCGGGAAAATGATATGTAATTAATCACGGCTTCTTCCGCCAAGGAAAATCATGATATAATATAATAACGTAGCAAGAGAACCTAAAGCAGCCACTACGTAAGTATAAGCAGCGGAACGTAAGGCGTCTTCTGCTTTATCGTGTGTGTAGGCATTTGTAATACCGGCATTGCTCAACCATGCCAAAGCTCGTTTACTGGCATTGATTTCAACAGGCAATGTTATAAAGCTAAACAATGTTGTCGAAGCGAACAGTATGATGCCGAACAGTAATAGCTGAGGAAATTGATGAATCAATAACATACCGCCCAGCAACACCCATGTCATAATGTTGGAAGCGAAACTAACCACCGGAACCAATGCCGAACGCATTTTCAAAGGAGCATACGAAGTTGCATGTTGTACGGCATGACCACATTCATGCGCTGCAACAGCAGCCGCAGCGATACTATTACTATAATAAACAGACTCACTCAAATTCACAGTGTGATTTGCAGGATTATAATGGTCCGTCAAATGACCGGGTGTAGAAATCACCTTCACATCATTAATACCATTATCACGCAACATCTTCTCTGCAACATCCTTTCCGGTCATACCATTCGGCATAGGAATCTTGGAGTACTTCTCGAACTTGTTTTTCAGTCGGGAAGAAACCAGCCAGCTCAAAAGGGCAAACCCAATAAATATGATCCAATACATGCTCATAATCTTCTAAATTTATGTAGTTATACTATCAATGAAAAGCAAAAATCCTGCCAAAAACAAAAATGGCAGGAGATCGTCCTTTCAGGATGTGGTCTTCTGCCATTTTGTATGGTAAAATAATTTATTCTTCAGTATATCTGATAATTGTTTGTTCGCGGTCAGGACCGACAGATACGATTTTAACAGGAACTCCCAATTCTTCTTCCAGGAAAGACAGATAAGCATTAAACTCTTCCGGAAATTCATCTTCGCTCTGCATTTTTGTCATATCAGTCTTCCAACCCGGCATTTCAACATATACCGGTTCGATCGAATCATTAATTTCGAACGGGAATTCTGTAATCTCTTTGCCATCCATATTGTAAGCTACACAAGCTTTTATAGTGTCAAAGCTATCCAACACATCGCTCTTCATCATAATCAACTGGCTTACGCCGTTAATCATTACCGCATATTTCAAAGCCACCAGGTCTATCCATCCGCAGCGGCGTTTACGTCCTGTAACGGAACCGAATTCATGTCCGAGTTCACAGATTTTATCTCCCGTTTCGTCAAACAATTCCGTAGGGAAAGGGCCACTTCCCACACGTGTGCAATATGCTTTGAAAATACCGTATACTTCACCGATATTGCGAGGAGAAACACCCAGGCCGGTACAACATCCCGCACAGATCGTATTGGATGATGTCACAAACGGATAAGAACCGAAATCGATATCCAGCATGGTACCCTGTGCACCTTCTGCCAAAACAGACTTACCGTCTTTCAGGTAATTATTGACAACATGTTCGCTATCTATCAGGTTGAATTTCTTCAAATATTCCAAAGCCTTGAACCATTGGGCTTCCAGCTCCGTCACATCATACTCATAATTCAAAGAACGCAGAATAGCTTCATGCCGTGCTTTAGCTGCCGCATATTTTTCATCGAAATTATGAAGCAAATCGCCTACACGCAGGCCGTTACGGCTCACTTTATCCGTATAAGTCGGACCGATACCTTTACCGGTAGTTCCGATTTTACCGGAACCTTTGGAAGCTTCATAAGCTGCATCCAATATACGATGAGTAGGCAGGATTAAATGAGCTTTCTTGGAAATACAAAGCTGTTTTGTCAAATCGTGACCGCTGGCAGCCAACGCTTCTGCTTCCTGCTGGAACAACAACGGATCCAGTACTACACCGTTACCGATAACGTTCACCTTTCCTCCCTGGAAAATACCGGAAGGGATTGAACGTAATACATACTTTTCACCGTTAAACTCCAAAGTATGTCCTGCATTGGGACCTCCCTGAAAACGAGTTATCACATCGTAATTCGGAGTCAGCACGTCGACAACTTTACCTTTGCCTTCGTCACCCCATTGCAATCCTAATAAAACATCTACTTTCATCTTTTTATATAATAGGCTGTTAATATTCTCATTTTCCGTTTTTCTGCTGAAGCCGGTACTTACATTTGCTGCAAATGCCATATATGTATAAGGCATAATACTCCGGAGTAAAACGGGATATTTTCAGATTCCTAAGATCGTTCCGCAGTGTTACGTCTTTCAAATCCCTGATTGCCCCGCATTTCGTACAAATCAAATGCTGATGGGTCTCAGCCAAAATACGCAATTCATATTGGGCAGACTGAGGCGTCAACTGGTGGCGAACAATCAAGCGGCAATCTTCCAGTACCTGCAAAGTATTGTAAAGCGTTGCCTTGCTGACATGAAAATTCGTTTCTTCCAATTTCTGCGCAAGCAGGCACATGTCGAAATGACCGGGGAAAGTGCATATACATTTTAATATGGTATAACGTTCCTCTGTCTTTCGTAGTTTTTTCTCTGCAAGGTACCGGGTTAACAGTTCCTGCATTTCTATGTACCTTTTTGCATCCATCTCTCTCTTGTTGCGACTTCACGCGACCGACAAAGTTAGCGCATTTATTTTAAACGCAAAACCTTAGCGGTAATAATCAAATTCAAATTTCAAATCATTATAGATTTCCTTCAAGTCCGGCCGGCTCTCAAAATCCGGATAAGTTTCAAAAGCATTCAGTATTTGCCCGGACTGTTCCACGGACTGCCGCCCATAGAATTTCATGGCCTTCACGGCAGACTGCCGCTCTTTAAAGGTTGCGGCAAACAATGGTTTAGCCAAAGAACGCATCGCCTCTATCATAAAAGCCGCTTTCACCGGAGCAATCACATTTTTATTTGCTTTAAACAACTCACCTAAAACAAGGAATGCGGTTGTCCGTGCATACTCCTCACGTGTATTAAATATCAGTCCCAATACAAGGTCTTCCGCATAAGGCAATTTACAAAACAAATTTCTGCTGCATTGTTCCGCAATTTCCAAATAGGGTATTTCTGCCGTCCACTGTTCGGCCTTTTCTAAAGGGAAATCATCTACCGGCTGCAAAAAAGTTGCCAGTATTTTGAACTCCCTTATATCTTCTTTCCAAAGAGCCGATGCCAGTTCCGTCCCGGGTTCGAAAGAAGCGGCAATCTGTTTAATTTCAGGCAAAGGCACTCCGAAATTCAGCTTATAGGTAATCCCCTTCTCCCGCATGCTGGTGGAGATAACGCCATTCATAGCCAGACGAAGGCGCTTCCGGATTTCTCTTATCGTATCTTCAACCATAAGCCATTAATCATTATAAGAAGGCAGGAATGAATAATTCTCACTGTAACGCAACATCTGGTCTGCATATCCTTCCGTATAATCCAGTACGACATCCGTCACTTCTCCCGCTTTATCCTTCACTTCTTTCATTACAGGATTAACAAATCCTTTATAGGGTGCCAGATTCAGTTTGGCATAACGCCCGAGAACTTCCGCATGCAACACAGGGTCTACTTTCACTCCATAATCTTCTACCAGCTTCTTTCCGGCAGCAAAATCGCCTTCACTCTTAATCCGTTGAACTTCTGCCAATAAATTGCCGAACAGTTCCCGCAGTTTAGGATAATTGTTCACTACGACATACGTTTTGCCGTCTTTCTTTTTCAGTTCGATTACATTATCGGATTTTCCTCTCTCATATACCCATTTAGCTATCAACTGGCGGTTGCGCATATGTGCCTCTTCCACATTCTTGCCCTGTTCGATACGGACCAACTGTGTCATCAAGCCGTTCATTATATATTTATAATATTCCGCCTTGTATGCTTCCGCATCCGGCACAAGTCCCAGCTCAACCAGTTTGGCATCTCCTAAATAATATAAGCCGAATAAGTCCGCACGAGTTTCTTCCAAAGTCGAACTATACGCTTTTAACGCATCAGGGTCCGTATTCTGAAGCAGTTTTCCGGAACCGTGTCCCAGACATTCGTGCAAATCCGTATGCAGATTATCCGTAATAAAACCATATTTGGCAAGCCCTTCGCGTTCTACGTCGCTCCATACAAACTCTTCATTAAAGCCATTTCCCTGCGAAGCTTTATCATAAGCCTCCGTAATATTTTCAATGGTTACCGATTTGGAACCGAAATCACGCCGTATCCAGTCCGCATTCGGCAGGTTAATACCTATCGGAGTTGCCGGATAGCAATCGCCGCCCAACATGGAAACCGTAATTACCTTAGCGCTTACCCCTTTTACTTTTTCTTTTTTAAAACGACTGTCCACCGGAGAATGGTCTTCAAACCATTGGGCATTGTCGCTAATCACTTTTGTACGTTTGGTTGCCTCTTTATTAATAAAATTCACGGTAGACTCCCAACTGGCCTTCATCCCCAGCGGATCGCCATAGGTTTCAATAAAACCATTTACAAAATCGACATCCGAAACAACATCTTCCACCCAAAGGATAGAATAAGCGTCAAATGTCTTTAAATCACCGCTCTGGTAGTAAGCAATCAACTTTTCGATAATCGCTTTCTGGATAGCATTCTCTGCAAAAGGGATAGCCTGTTGCAATTCAGAAACAATTTTCTCTATCGCCGGGGAATATAATCCTCCTACTTTCCATACTTTCTCTACGATTTTGCCGTTTTCTTTTACCAAGCGGCTATTCAATCCGTAGGATATCGGAGCAATTGTATCTTTTCCGGCTTTCATCCCGGCATAAAAGTGTTCCACTTCTTTTTGCGTAATACCACCCCCATAATAATTGTTGGCAGAAGCCAGTATCAAATCGGCATCTCCACTCTGTACCGTCCGCTTCGGCAATACGGTAGGATCAAAAATAACAGGGCTGATTTCTTCCATAAACTGTGCCACTGTCTGACCTTCGCGAAGCGGCAGTTCCGAAGCATCCAACTGTACTACGCAATGCTGAAAAAATTCAGGGGTAAAGCCCGGAACAAATTTATCCTCGGCATAATGGTGATGAATGCCGTTAGCAAACCACACCCGTTTCAAATAAGTTTCCAAAGCGACAAACTGTGCATCCTTCCTGTCGCCCTTATATCCTTTATAAATAGCTTCCAAGGTTCGCCGTATCGGTAAATTATACCGGCAATTCTGGTCATACAAAATATCCCTTCCCATCTGGGCGGCTTCCGACAGATGATATAATAATTGCTTCTGTTGCAATGATAAATCTTCGAAACCCGGCACTTTATAACGTAAAATCTGCAAATCTGCAAACTGGTCAACCACATAATTGAAATCATCTGTTTCAGTTTTGGTATTCCCAGCCTTCTGCCCGGAGCAGGCAGTCATAGTCATAGCTGTCATAACTGTTATTATTAAATTCTTCATTATTTTGATTTTATCTTTTTGCAAAAATAAAGAAATATCCTCTCTTCTCCTACTTTAGCCCGATAAACAATCCCCCTCATAATTGAAAAAAATGCCGTACCTTTGCAACGTATAATTATATATAAACATGGAAATAGCAGCATTAGTATCAGGAGGGGTGGACAGCTCCGTTGTTGTTCATCAACTGAAAGAAGCAGGATATGATCCGACAATCTTCTATATCCGTATCGGAATGGAAGATAAAGACGGGTATATCGATTGTCCTGCCGAAGAAGACATTGAAATAACCTCTTATATCGCAAAAAAATATGGATGCCGCTTCGAAATCGTCTCACTGCACGAAGAATACTGGGACCGTGTGGTAAGCTATACGATAGATTCTGTAAAGCGCGGTCTTACTCCTAACCCGGACATGATGTGCAATAAATACATCAAATTCGGTTGTTTTGAAGAAAAATGGGGGAAAGATTTCGATAAAATCGCAACCGGCCATTATGCTACGACGACAGAAATAAACGGCAAAGTGTGGCTTTCCACAGCCAAAGACCCGGTAAAAGACCAGACTGACTTTTTAGGACAGATTACCCGTTTGCAAATACAGAAACTCATGTTTCCCATCGGGCATCTGATGAAAAGCGAAGTACGAGCTATTGCCGAACAACAAAAACTGCCCAGTGCAAAGCGTAAAGACAGCCAAGGCATCTGTTTCCTGGGAAAAATCAATTACAATGATTTTATCGAACGTTATCTGGGCAAACGTACCGGAAAGATTGTAGAGCTGGAAACGGGTAAAGTATTGGGCAAACACAATGGTTACTGGTTCCATACCATCGGACAAAGAAAAGGGCTCGGACTTAGCGGAGGACCGTGGTTCGTTATCAAGAAAGATATCAAACGGAATATCATCTATGTTTCCAATGGCTATGACCCGGAAACCCAGTATGGGAAGATAATCAACCTGCACGGCTTCGATTTTATTACGGAAGATCCTTGGGGTGAATTTACCGGTGAAAAAGAAATCACATTCAAGATTCGCCATACCCCGGAATTTACTCCCGGACGCATCCGCCGTATCGGCGACCTTTACCGTATTGAATCTGAAAATAAAATACAAGGTATAGCCCCCGGGCAATATGGCGTTATATACGACAAAGAACATCATCTCTGTTTCGGCAGCGGAATGATTATCGATGAAGATAAATAAACAGGTAAAAAAAGAACTCATAACTATCATTTTCCGAAATCATAGTTATGAATTTCAAAAATGATAGTTATGAGTTCAAAATCCCGTAAATATAAGTTTCCCCCTCCATATCATATAAATTACCTGAAAAACGCATCTACCCCCGCACTCCGAATATCTTCGCAGAGGCCTCCTTTCTATTACAAAAAAATTGGACTTTCGCTTGGTTTATAATATAAACTTATTTATATTTGCAGCGTACGAGTAAGATATGCGCAGCTTCTCGTACTTTTTTTATCCGCACGTAGTTTATATTATAAACTTGTTTGCTATAAATTCTAAAAACAGAAAAAACAATGGAAGCAACAACTCATTCAAATCAAAAAAACAGTTCATTTCCGGCTCAGCCGAAAATAAAACGGATCATATTACTAAGCCTGCTGGCTATGATTTCTATTTGCAGCCAAATCGGAGCGCGCACTATTATTGTAAAGATTAGTAATATCCGGGGAGAAAAAGGGAATATCCTGGTTATGGCCCAATCCGGAAAAGAGAGCAAACCGGTTTACGGGATGGCAAAACCAAACAACGGCGAAGTAACTGTCAAACTGGAAAATATCGAATGGGAACAATTCGACCTCTCTGTCGTCCATGATGAAAACGGTAATTACCAAATGGATTTTACCGAAGATAAAAGACCGGCAGAAGGATATGCCATGAAGAATTGTAAAACCCGGAAAGAGGAAGAAACTATCAAATTGAAATTGTATTATCCTTCCAACGAATAAAACCATGAAAGGATTGCTACTCCTCACACTTATCCTCACGACCTGCTTTCCGGGCATTGCCCAAAAACAGGAAACGGTGGTATACTCCGGGCACCTTGCTGATGCCCGGGGGAACGGAGTAGAATATGCAACGGTCATATTACTACAGGACGGCAAACAAAAAGCAGGAACGATAACTGACGATCAAGGCAATTTTACAATGGAAATACCCGGCGGAACCTATACATTCATAGCCCAGTGCCTCGGATACGAACCGGAACAAAAAAGCATATCGCTATCCTCATCTGTTTGTGATACCCTTTCATTAAAATCTTCTGCCTATTCACTGAAAGAAGTTGTGGTACAAGCCAAAAATATCGAACGCAAAGCGGACCGGTTCGTTATATCCGTTCCTCTTTCTACCGGAAAAGACGGAACCGAACTATTATCGCAAGCACCGGGAGTATGGCTTACGGAAAACAATATTTCCATCAATGGGGCACAAGGCACCAAAGTTTTTGTCGATAATCGCGAAATCAAATGGACAGGTGAAGAGCTTCTCTCCTATTTACGTTCGCTGAAATCGGAAAACATAAAACAAATAGAAGTTATTCCGATAGCAGGGGTCGAATACGAAGCAAGTTCACGGGGAGGTATCATCAAAATCTCACTCCGGCAACGTCCTAATGACGGTGTTCAAGGAAACCTGATGATGGGAACGGCTCTGTCTTCCTCTTTAAACAATTATCTCCCTTCCGGAACACTCAATGCGCGTACCGGCAAATGGACGATTAATGCGACAGCCTCAGCAACATTCAGCCCGAAAGACAATAGCGTAATGACTTCTATCCGGGAATATCCGGATACTGAAAATCACTTCTCGAGCCTTTCCGATTTTAATGTTCATTCCAAGTATGGAACCGGACGTATCGGAACTGTTTTTGAGATGGATACACTCAACAGTTTCGGAGCGGAAATCGAATATATCGGGCAAACGTCCAAAGGCGGCTCCGATAGCCGGACAGAACTGTCCCAAAAAGGGATTCAGATAAACAGCAACGGCGATTATTTCTTAAAAAACAAATACAATACATTTGCCGCTACAGCCAATTATCTTCATAAATTTGATAGCCGGAGGGGCATTTTCAAAGTAATAGTCGATTATGCCAATAAAAAGTCAACAGGAAAAAATGACTATCATATCCTGCAAAAAATAAAAAATTGGAACAAAGACAGCACTTACCGAAGCCAAGCTGATGCGGCCTATGATATGATAACGTCGGATATATCGGTTATAAAGTCTTTTAAAAAAGGCACATCCCTGAATGCAGGGGTGAAATATACCTATACATTTATGGATGATAATTCGAATTATGAAGGCTTATCGGGTAACGGGCAATGGAATATAATTCCGGCTTATGGATACGCACTGAAATACAAAGAAAACATTATGGGAATATATTCCTCCTTCTCGACGGAAATCAATAGATGGGCTTTTATCGCAGGTTTAAGAGGAGAATATACCCGGACCTCTAACCGGAGCGACCATCTCAAACTGGATTATTTCGACCTATTCCCAAATGTAAGTATCAGGTATGCTTTCAACAACCTGAAAACATGGATGCTCGCCGTACAATATGCCCGTAATATCGAACGCCCGCCTTTCTATATGCTTAATCCGAACCGCCTGCAAACATCGGACTACAGCTACAACATTGGAAATCCGTATCTGAAACCGACTTATATCAACCGTTTCAGCACAACCGTTATTTATAATTACCGGTATGTACTAAGTATAGGAGGGAACTTGCATCACAATCTGATTCGTGAATTTTGCAAGCAGGATGCTATCAACCCGGATGTCTCTTATATCACTTACGAAAACCATGACATCGAAAACCATTGGTTCGTTGCAATCAATATTCCTATGCAACCAACTTCATGGTGTAGCCTGACTGCCAATGTCGTTGGAGTCAAACAGGATATACGGATGACAGGCAAAGCTGCTTTTGCACATCATTACCTGGCATTTGCCTATGTGAATGCTTCTTTCAAGTTACCGGAAGAGTTCACCCTGGAAGCTCAATACAATGGAGCAAGCCGCCTTTACTCAGGAAACAGTGAAATCGCTCCACGACATATCCTCAGCCTGTTCGTCAGGAAAAAACTTGCCGGAAACCGTTTTCTGATTACTGCCTCGGTCAATAATATCTTGAATCGTTATAATGATTTTGCAAGCCATATCGAAGCCTACACGACACAAAGCCATTATGAGAGCGGGAGTATCGGACGGACATTCAAAATTTCTTTAACCTGGAACTTCAACAGTGGCAAAAAAATAAAAAAGGCAACCATCGAACGAAGCTCCGGTTCAGAAAGAAACCGGCTGGATGAAAAATAAGCCGGAACGATTGATGATTAAAGGCAATGACGTTATCTTTGAACAAACATATTCAACGTATAAAACAAAAACAAATAAAGCCATGGAAGAAAAAAAATTAAACGAAAAAGAGAGCCTGGAACTTATCGCCCGAATGATAAACTCCAGTAAAGAAAACATGGAAATAGGCAAAGGCAACTATCTCTTGTTTTGGGGATACTTCACCGCTGCATTATCTATCCTCTTATTTGCCCTGGTTCACTTTACTCAAAACCATATCTGGTCCTGGGGATGGATGCTAATGTTTGCCATGTGGCCGATAATCGCTTATAAACAGAAACAAAAACCGCCGAGGGTGATTACCTATACGGATAAAGTGATTTCCCAGGTATGGCAGGTGATGGGTTGTATGTTTATCCTCACATTCCTGACAACAGGTGCCGTCGAAATAATTTTTGCCAATCATGTGGATTTCATTCTTATGTTGCCTCTGTCTCTGATTTATGCCGGACTCGGCGTTTCGATTACGGGCATTATCGTTCAAGAACGCTGGATGACTTATACACCTTTAGTTGCCTTTGTAGTAGCGATTTATATGCTAACAATGTTCACACTGGATGGTAAAATTACAATTTTGTGGTATCTTTACTTCGGTTTATCGTTCGTGTTTATGATGATTATTCCCGGACATATCGTAAATCATAAAGCCAAGAAACAATGTTTAAAGAATTAGACCCATTACTCCATTCCCAGCTCCGGCTCGCCGTCATGTCCATTCTTCTATCCGTGGAAGAAGCGGAATTTGTCTACCTGAAAGAAAAAACTCAGGCTACCGCCGGCAACCTGAGCGTACAGATAGACAAACTGAACGAGGCGGGCTATATAGAAGTAGAAAAGAGTTTTGTAGGGAAAAAGCCCCGCACGGTCTGCAGGATTACATCTGCCGGGAGAAAGGCTTTCGAGGAATATGTACAGGCACTAAAAAGTTATATCAGAGAGTGAAATTTTTATGAAAACAGAACATGCTTAACAGGTTAGTATCCTTGATTTATAAGCATTTATTCTAAGTACATGAGTAATACTGTGCAAATTGAGAAAATAAACTTATAAAATAGAATCTCACCAACTTCACATCTCACAAAACATCAGGCTTGCATATTCATTAATGGAAAAGTTCAAAAACAAAAAGGCCGTTTCACTCTCGAAACAGCCTTTTTCCATATAAATTATAATCGTATTCTACTTAAATAGCATACAAAGAGCTGATGGACTCCCCACTGCATACACGGCGGATAGCTTCAGCAAACATATCGGCTACAGACAATACTTTTACTTTCTCGCATTTCTTAGCATAAGGTATGGAGTCAGTGAAAATCATTTCAGTCAAAGCAGACTGGTCAACACGTGTAGAAGCAGGGTCTGACATCACTGCATGACTGGCGATAGCACGAACGGACTTCGCTCCGTTTTCCATCATCAGGTTGGCAGCTTTTGTAATTGTTCCAGCCGTGTCCACCATATCATCTACCAGCAAAACATCCAAACCTTCCACATCACCAATGATACGCATTTCTGCTACTTCATTAGCACGCAGACGGGATTTGTGGCAAATTACCATCGGCAAGCCCAGATATTTGGAATAGCTGCTGGCACGTTTTGTACCCCCTACGTCAGGAGTTGCGATACACAAATTATCCAAAGGCAATTCTCCCTTGATATAATCCAGGAACACAGATGAAGCATAAAGGTGGTCAACAGGAACATTGAAGAATCCCTGTATCTGGTCTGCATGCAGGTCCATTGTAATCAAACGGTTGATACCTGCCGTACTCAACATATCTGCGATTAATTTTGCTCCAATGGAAACACGTGGTTTATCCTTTCTGTCCTGACGAGCCCAGCCGAAATAAGGAACAACGGCGATGATAGAATGTGCAGAAGCACGCTTAGCAGCATCGATCATCAGGAGAAGTTCCATCAGATTGTCAGAATTAGGAAATGTGGATTGTACCAGGAATACGTCACGTCCGCGAATTGATTCTTCATAAGATACGGAGAACTCACCATCAGCGAAATGTTGGATATTCATCTGTCCCAGAGGACAACCAAGACTGTTGCAAATTTTCTCTGCAAGATACCGGGAGTTGGTTCCCGAAAACACCAAGAAAGGAGTTTGTGCACTCATTATCCGAATATTTATCTTAAAGTAAATAGATTGATTGTGGGTGCAAAAGTACAAAACTTATTTACAATAATCGCCTTATCATCCGAAAACTTTAAAGTCCGGAAAGATAAGGCGATAACTTTGTATTATTATTCCTTGTAGGTAAACTTCAGCAATTTTCCTGAATATGCAGGAATCACGACCTGATAAGGACAAGCTTCCGTCAGTGTGCTGATATTGGTTTCACCTGTCAACAGGTCAGTCAGCATAGCGGCTTTATTATCATCAAAGCCAAGGGCCGTAAATGCTTCCGCCGGTATTTTAATCCGGACAGCCTGTTCAGCCTTGTCAAAATTGACAACAACCAGCAAGACTTCATTTTTCCATTTACGTAAAAAGACATATTGCCGATGCGGATTGAAATACGGATTACCCTGGTTTGCATACATCAAATCATAAAAAGCTCCTTCTATGATAAGAGGTTCTTTCTTTGCTATATTCAAAAGCTTCTTATAAGTCTCACGCAAAGTTCGTTGCTCCGGAGTCAACTTACCGCCATCAAACGCACCGTCATTAATCCAGTTCCTCAAAGAAGCGAGGCTCCAATAATCAAAAATAGTCGTACGCCCGTCAAGTCCGCTGAAGCCTTCCTCATCCATGCCCGGCTCTCCCAGTTCCTGCCCGCTGTATATCATGACCGGATTTGAATTCATTGTAGCAGCCACTATCATGCCCGGAATACCCGGACGCGGGTCATTAGCAAAAAACAAAGAAGCGATTCGTTGCTCATCATGGTTCTCGAGGAAATTCAGCATATTATGCTGGATACCTTCCAACGATTGCCAACACGCAGATATAGTACTTGCCGGAGCTTGATTACACATGATTGCACGCAATGTATCATACAACCCGACTTTATCATATAAATAATCGAAATGTCCCTGAAAAATATAATTACGGTACTCCGCCGGATTGTAAACCTCGGCAATAAAACAAACATCATGCATTTGCTTTACTTTCGGAATTACCCAGTTCCAGAACTCGACAGGAACCATTTCCGCCATATCACAACGGAAACCGTCCACACCTTTACCAGCCCAGAACAACAGAATATCCAACATCTTCGTCCAAGTATCAGGTATAGGATCGAAATGGCGGGTATGGCCGTTCACATAGTCGATTCCATAATTCAGTTTCACTGTTTCATACCAGTCATTCTTTCCGGGACAAGGATCGAAATGATCGTTTCCGGTTGCTTTTGCAGGAAATTCACTATATTCAAAATCTTCTTCCTGGGCACCAAAATGCAACTGGAGAGGATTTCCCGGTATATAATAGAAATTATTATTAGGATCGAATGCCTTTGACGTATTATCATGCTGTCCCAGATCTTCCACATACGACATACGCACATCCGAATAATATTGGCGTGCCACATGGTTCGGAACAAAATCAATAATCACTTTCAATCCGGAATCATGTGTACGTTTCACCAAATCTTCGAACTCATTCATACGCTTGGTTACATTATCAGCCAGATCAGGGTCTATATCATAATAGTCCTTGATGGCATAAGGAGAACCGGCATGTCCTTTTACAACAGCCGCATGGTCTTTGCGTATCTGATAGGCCGTATAATCTGTAGTTGTTGCATGTTCGATAACGCCGGTATACCAGACATGAGTAATACCCAGCTCTTTGATTTTATTTAATGCCACAGAGGTAAAAGCTGAAAATTTCCCAACTCCGTTATCTGCTATACTTCCGTTTTTTACAAGGGACGACTTTAAATTCCCGAACCAGCGGGGAAAGACCTGGTAAATAACCATTTTATTTGTCTGTTTCATCGCTTTAACTATCAACTTATTAATTATTAAGGGGTGAATTCGGAGCAAAACCGTAATTACTATGGCATCAACGCTTTATTTGTCCTTGCCATAATAGCCTTCACCAATGTTTCATCTTTATTTTCCTGCACAACAACCTCAAACGACCGAAATGCAGCAACATAGCCTACATTGACTATTTTCTCCACATTTTCCAGGTCAAAAGTTTTGAAATCCCCAAATTCTTCAGCTTCAATGAGCACATCGCACATTTCACGGTCTTCCAATGTATTAGCCCGGAACATATAATGGTAAGAACGCTCTGCTATATGAAAAATCGTCTGTTTATATTTTTGCGGTACAAGCGGACTCACATTCACACCTATTACTCTCTCACATTCTTCCCTGATTATCGATACCGGGAAATTATGGAAAAGACCTCCATCCACATAATGTACGCCATTTATCACAACCGGACTAAAAATTATCGGAATACTGCAAGAAGCAGTTACTGCGTCTACGATAGGGCCACTACGAAATTCATGGCTTTCCCCATTATCCAGATCTGTAGCCATTACAACCAAAGGGATTTTCAAATCCTCAATATTTTTAGTCCTTAAATGGCGTTTAAGGAAATAACGAAAACGTTTACTGTCGAACAAACCGGATTTCGGTATTTGCAACTGTGCAAACTCAGAAAACTCACGCCCGGTGAAAAGTTCCTTAATCTCATCCGCAGTATACCCGTCGGCAAAAAGCGCACCCATTAATGAGCCGGCACTTGTTCCAACAATTATATCCGGCGACAAACGGCATTCTTCCAATAATTTAAAAACCCCGATATGAGCAAAACCTTTCGCACCTCCTCCGCTAAGAGCCAATCCTAATTTATAGGTTTTATGGTTCGTTTCTTCCGTCATTTGCGTTTTGTTTCTTTTTATATTGACAAATATGCTGTTTTTTTTAAAATGAAACATTATTATTTCCGAAAAAGTTTCTCTACCTCTTTATTTTTGTTACATTTACGGATAAAGTTCATTATTCCTTAAAGAGCTTTATGTCAAAGTGTTTAAATTTCCATTAATTTTAAATCTCATTGCTATGATTACTACTATTTTTTGGATCATACCGGCAGCCTCCCTGATTGCGCTGGTATTCGCCTGGTTTTTCTTCAGGCAAATGATGAAAGAAAGTGAAGGAACTGAGTTAATGGCTAAAATTGCCTTGCACGTACGAAAAGGAGCCATGTCATACCTGAAGCAGCAGTATAAGGTAGTGGCTTCCGTTTTCCTTGTGCTGGTAATCCTGTTTTCAATCATGGCATATGGTTTTAAAGTCCAAAACGAGTGGGTGCCCGTCGCATTTCTAACCGGTGGTTTCTTCTCGGGATTAGCAGGTTTTTTAGGCATGAAAACGGCTACTTATGCTTCGGCACGCACAGCAAATGCCGCACGTAATTCCCTAAACAGCGGACTACAAATTGCATTCCGTAGCGGTGCTGTTATGGGATTGGTAGTAGTAGGACTCGGATTACTGGATATTTCGTTCTGGTATCTTTTATTGAATGCCTGCATTCCTCCGGAAGCCATGGACCCTACACATAAACTGACTATCATAACGACAACCATGCTTACTTTCGGTATGGGAGCATCCACACAAGCGCTCTTCGCCCGTGTAGGTGGTGGCATCTATACAAAAGCGGCGGATGTCGGAGCAGACCTCGTTGGTAAAGTTGAAGCCGGTATTCCGGAAGACGACCCTCGCAACCCGGCAACCATAGCCGACAACGTAGGTGATAATGTAGGTGATGTAGCCGGCATGGGAGCCGACTTATACGAATCGTATTGCGGTTCTATTCTTGCTACCGCTGCATTGGGAGCTGCGGCATTCGTATCCTCCGGGAATGTGGAAATGCAGTACAAGGCCGTTATCGCACCCATGTTGATTGCAGCCGTTGGTATTATACTCTCAGTCATCGGTATATTTGCCGTCCGTACAAATGAAAATGCCACAATCAAGCAATTATTGAAAGCTCTTTCTATCGGAACAAACCTTAGTTCGGTATTGATAGCTATCTGCACATTCGGTATCCTTTATTTATTAGGACTGGACAACTGGTTCTGGATCAGCTGTTCCGTTATTACCGGATTAATAGTCGGCATTATAATCGGACAAGCTACGGAATATTATACTTCACAATCTTATAAACCGACTCAGCGTGTATCAGCAGCCGGGCTTACAGGCCCTGCTACCGTAATCATTTCCGGACTCGGATTAGGTATGCTGTCTACGGCAATCCCCGTTATTGCTGTTGTTCTCGGAATCATCTGTTCATTCCTGTTTGCTTCCGGATTTGATTTCGGAAATGTTGGTATGGGACTTTACGGAATTGGTATTGCAGCAGTCGGCATGCTTTCTACCTTAGGTATTACTTTGGCTACCGATGCTTACGGGCCTATAGCCGATAATGCCGGAGGTAATGCAGAAATGAGCGGATTAGGCAAAGAAGTACGTAAACGTACGGATGCCCTCGATTCGCTGGGTAACACAACGGCAGCAACAGGCAAAGGCTTCGCCATCGGTTCAGCAGCCCTCACCGGACTTGCTTTATTAGCTTCTTATATAGAAGAAATAAAAATAGGACTAATCCGCTTGGGTGAAACGGTTTTATCCTTCGCCGATGGACGGACTATCGACATAAGCAAAGCTTCTTTCCCGGATTTCATGATTTACTATGATGTAACACTTATGAATCCGAAAGTCCTTTCCGGCATGTTCCTCGGTTCCATGATGGCTTTTATGTTCTGCGGGCTTACCATGAATGCAGTAGGACGCGCGGCAGGCCATATGGTAGAAGAAGTACGCCGTCAATTTAAAGAAATCCCCGGTATCCTGACAGGAAAAGCAGAGCCGGACTATGCACGCTGCGTAGGTATCTCCACCAAAGGAGCCCAAAAGGAAATGATCGTACCATCCCTTCTTGCTATTATCGCCCCGATCGTTACCGGACTGATATTCGGTGTACCGGGAGTTGTCGGTCTGTTAATCGGTGGTTTAAGCACCGGATTTGTCCTTGCTATTTTTATGGCGAATGCCGGTGGCGCATGGGATAACGCTAAGAAACATGTAGAAGAAGGTAACCATGGAGGAAAAGGAAGTGAAACCCACAAAGCAACGGTTGTCGGCGATACCGTTGGCGATCCGTTTAAAGATACTTCCGGCCCGAGCCTCAACATCCTGATCAAGCTGATGAGTATGGTTGCCATCGTAATGGCAGGACTTACGGTTGCATGGAGCTTATTCTAAAAGATATTACATCGCAGGTTTTATCCCTTTCCTTATCAAATATCCATTCATCGGATAAGCAAGGATAAAACCTGCGCACATTGCCAATTGCATAACAAACCAAAATCTCCAATCATTACAAACTAAAGGTTGTGGCAATACGACAAAGAATATGAATGAAGTAAACAGGTACATACCGATTTGCCACACGGTCAGCGACAAAAAATCAATCCGAAACGCTTTTATAAACACCTTGGGTACTGATTGCTGCTTCATCATCGGACGAATTGCCGCATATTGAAAAAAAGCTCCGATAATTAAAGCCAGCAAATAATCCAGCCCCCAGTTCCACCCTATACCCGATAAACCTGCCGCTTCTAAAACACGATGTCCAAAGCTCTCTCCAAAAATATCAGCTAAAGTACACCCTGCTCCACAATGAAAAGTAGATAACATTACCTTTTGCCTAAAACCAGTCGGCTCCATATCCATACTTTTCATATTACCAGACATATTCATATCCGGCATATCCATCGCAGACATATCATCCTCCGGCATATCCATTTGTTTTGCCATGCCTTTAGATGTTTTGCCAAAAGAGAAATAACACCATAAACCAGCCAAGCCGCTCCATAAAGCAGTCAAAGGCCAGACCACATTCATTATAACCATCGGTTGGCTGTGGCGACTGACGTGGAACAGTACTATCACAGCACTTAATAATGCCAGTCCCAAAGAAATAATTGAGATAATAGTAAAAAAAGCCATACGTGTTTCTTTGTTTAATTTATTCAGTTTCAGGAGAGAAACAAATAAAGGTTTCTTTTTGTTTGGCTTATTCCTCTATAGATTCACTCATGATGGTAAGGCTCATTATTCAGTATCGTCATTGCCCTGTAAATCTGCTCTATAAAAATCAAGCGCACCATTTGATGGGAAAAAGTCATCTTACTTAACGATATTTTTTCGGAAGCGGCACCATAAACAGCCTCACTAAACCCATAAGGGCCACCAATGATGAAGACAAGCCTTTTTGGTATTGTATGCATCTTCTTTTCAAGATAAGCGGCAAATTGGAGGGAAGTAAAGTCTTTGCCTTTCTCGTCCAGTAAAACCAGATAATCCCCCGGTTGCAAAAATTTGAGAATCAACTCCCCCTCTTTCTCTTTTTGCTGGATTTCCGACATATTCTTTACGTTCTTTATGTCCGGAATTACCTCCATTTCGAAAGGTATATAATGAACCAAACGTTTCTTATATTCATTAATGGCATCCACAAAATAACCGGCGTCCGTCTTTCCTATTACAATCAGTGCTATCTTCATCCATTCACATTTAGAGATTGAAAGCGCTAAGTTACAGGAAAAAATACATACCTTTGCATCATAATACTAACAAAAAGAGGAGAAAACTTATGAAACGATTATTTCTCACGTTGGCATTGTTTCTTTCATTCCTTAGTGTAATGGCAGCTGATATTATCCCGATATCGAATGCTTTCAAAGGAGGTAATGCCTCTTCGCTTAACGGATCAATGGATACAGAAGTGGATGTAGCTCTCCCGGGTACATCAAAAAAATGTGATGGTAACGAAGCTGTTTCGATTTTAAATGCATTTTTCAATAAAAATAAACCCACCGGGTTTACGGTTGTTCATCATGCAGATAAGAACGATAGTGGTTTCTTTGTAGGAAAGTTGCCTACAGCTTCGGGTGAATACCGTGTAAACATTACTTACCGGGCAGACGGAAACAAAGCAATCATACAATCAATCAGAATAGAATAAAAAAATGGATCAACTAATCGACGACTTAATTAAATTAGCATTTGCAGAAGACATAGGTGACGGCGACCATACAACTTTGTGTTGTATTCCTGAAACAGCTATGGGTAAAAGCCAGTTAATCATCAAGGAAGATGGCGTATTGGCTGGTGTGGAAATGGCAAAACGTATTTTCCATTACTTCGACCCGGAACTGAAAATGAACATTTTCATCCATGACGGAACTGAAGTTAAAAAAGGCGATATTGCTTTCACCGTAGAAGGAAAAGTCCAATCATTATTACAGACCGAACGTTTGATGCTGAATGTCATGCAGCGCATGAGCGGTATTGCTACAACTACCCGCAAATATGTGAAAGCGCTGGAAGGTACAAAAACGCATGTTTTAGATACCCGTAAGACGACTCCGGGCATGCGTATGCTCGAAAAAGAAGCGGTTAAGATTGGCGGAGGAGTGAACCATCGCATCGGTCTTTTCGATATGATTTTGCTGAAAGATAATCACGTTGATTTTGCCGGAGGTATCGAACAGGCGATTACACGTGCTCAGAACTACCTGAAAGAAAAAGGTAAAAACCTGAAAATAGAAATTGAAGTCCGCAACTTCGATGAGTTACAGCAAGCCATGAATGTGGGAGGTATCGACCGCATCATGTTAGATAACTTCAATGTCGAAAATACAAAGAAAGCAGTCGAGATGATTGGTGGACGTTTTGAAACAGAATCATCCGGCGGTATCACTTTCGACACCTTACGCGATTATGCTGAATGTGGAGTTGACTACATTTCGGTAGGTGCACTGACTCATTCGGTTAAGAGCTTGGACATGAGCTTAAAGGCGTGTTGAAACAGGTGACAGTTGACAAGTGACAGTTGACAGTTAGGCTGGAAGATATGGCCGGGCTATAATATTACAAAATGTTCGTCTTTAAGGAAAAGACATAACAAATTTACAAAATAAAGCCTTTTATGCTGACCTAAGCAATCAGCATAAAAGGCTTTTTAGGATAAATAGGGCTGCTTTATCGGAGTAAAAAGGACTTTTATGGGAAAATCCGGTAACTTTTTACATTTACTCGGAGGGTAATTTCAATTAGTAGCGGTACTAATTCCAACTATCTGCGCATAAAAATCCAATAATCTGCGCGGCAAAACACCTGTATTTTAACTTTAAAACATATATGTTTCGATTTCAAAGCATATATGTTTCATTTTTAGACGCTATTTGGCAGGGACGCAGATCCAGAATGGTTAGAAAACCGAACCTTACACAGATATCAAATAGATTGTTATTTTTCGAAAAACGCAACAATATTATTAGGCACGGATTTCACGGATGACACGGATTAATACATTTTCTATCTTTATTAATCCGTGTCATCCGTGAAATCCGTGCCTAATAAATCAATTTTCATCCTATATCAATTAGCAAGCATTTTACCTTCCACATCTACAAATCGACAAATACAAACCTCACGAGAATCGCATATTTGCAACGCATCCCGTGCCTATACCCATACAAGCCGCATATCGGCAGGTTATTTTGTCATTTTGTCAAAATGACAAAATCCCACCAATTGTCACCTGTCAACTGTCACTTGTCACCTGTTTCGTTTCTTACTTGTAAATCAGAAATATCGTGGGTTTCTTTCCCAAGTCGGGCACTTTCCCCGCCCATTCTTTCACCGGACGGGTATGGATATATTCATCTTCACAGGTTATATTTGAAGCTATACACATCTTTGTTGAAGGGCGGCAGGTACGAATTAATTCTTCTGCCAACTTATTATTCCGGTAAGGAGTTTCTATAAAAAGCTGTGTCTGGTTTTCCGAATAGATACGTCCCTCCAGCTTCTTTATTACATTCGTTCGCTCTGAAGCATCTATTGGCAAGTAACCGTGGAAAGCAAAGCTCTGTCCGTTGAAACCAGAAGCCATTACCGACATCAATATAGATGAAGGTCCGACCAACGGAACTACCGGATAGTTCTTCTTTTGTGCGATAGCTACAACATCAGCTCCCGGGTCGGCAACTGCCGGACAACCGGCTTCTGAAATAACACCGACACTTTCTCCTTTTGCCAACGGCTGCAAGTAACCGGCAACCATTTCCGGAGAGGTATGTTTATTCAATTCATAAAAGGTAAGTTCATCTATCACAATAGAAGGTTCCGTCTTTTTCAGGAAACGGCGTGCAGTACGCACATTCTCTACAATGAAATGCTTGATAGATAATATGACTTCACGGTTATATTCCGGAAGTACTCTCCGATGTTCGGTTTCGCCCAAGGTTACCGGTATAAGGTATAAAGATGCTTGCATTTGATTAAGTTTCCGGCAAAAGTAATACTTTTACCGGAAAGGACATAAAATAAAGGTTGCGCCAACACCGGATTATATTCCTGTTAACGCAACCTTATCTGGACAATTCCATTAAAAACCCTCTAAACTGTTACTCTACTATCTTAATCGGTACTTTAATTTTTACATCATAAAGATACAATCCTTTTCCATTGTCTTCTTGAGGAGTTGTATTCCACGTCATAAACAACATCGTCTCTTTACCCTCTTCTGTTTCTTCGCCAGGTTTGATTCCTATACCACGAATATTCATAATACATTTAAACAACGGCTTAGCATCTTCATCAATATTCATAGTTAAATAAAGTATCAAATCCGGAGAATCTATGCGCTTTCCCCATATAGTCCGATGCAAATTCTTGTTAAAATCCTCCGTTATACCTAATTTATCCAACCATTCCTTCAGATTTTTCTGCAATAAGTTTCCATTAGCCTTTAATTCAGAAGCCGATACAACCAGCGGTTCCACAATTTCCGACTTATAATAACTAATTTCCACATCCTCCTCTTTAGTTGTCCCTGCCACATCGGTTAATTTTACTCCCACGGACGAAGAAACAGAAAAATCTTCCGATTGCTCAAAAGTAGTCCATTTATCATGGGTAGTAGGTGTTAATGTGATGTAAGCTCTGGTCGAACCACTTTCTACTGCGAATATATCAGGCTCACCGGGAGTTACATCTACCTGAGCTATCAAACTCCGGTCGTATTCCCAGAATTTCCCGGCATCGTTCTTATAATAATTGGCATCCAGCAATATCTGATAGGGTAATATGTCCCCAGATGCAGCACCACGATAGGTCTGTCCTTTTGAATAACCAATAACCAGGCCTTCATCTATCGTTGGAAAAATCTGCGCATTTACCTTTGTTGAAGAAGAAATAAGCCTTTTCTGTCCGGTTGCATCCGTATAGTTCAAGACAAGGAAAAAGCTCGACTTATTCATAAAGTTCGCTTCCCCTTTTGTTTTAACAGTCAGGACCCACTGTCCGTCCAGAACTTCTCCTGCTTCATTCTTATCGGCTTCCAATGCTACACATTCGTAATATCCGGAAGGAGTTACATAAGAGGCTTTGGAAATTGGTATCAGTTCACCAAACTCCGGCGTATATTGCAAATACGTATCGCTTTCAATAAAATCCAATTCGATATTCTCTTTTGTCAATTCAATGCCGGTCGGGTTAATTCGGAAATAGATTTCAAACTCCTCTCCTTTAACCACCTTATGGACTGAATCTTCCAACAGAACCAATCCCGACGGTACCGGTTTCTGCAAAGCATCCACATCGTCTTTCAATCCTTTTGTACAGGATGCCAAGACAACCATTATAAATAAAAATAGACCTAAAAGATTTTTCATTGCTTATTTTTTCGAAGCAGAAATACCAAACGAACCGTAATCAACCCCATCGATACGTAAAAAAACCGTTGCAGAGTATGAGAATTTAGAATCTCCCGGAGCAAAATCTTTCCCCGTTACGCCATCTTTCAACTTACAAGACATAATCCATTTCCCGTCAGCAGAAGTATCCCTTTTTACTGATGTTGCCACTGATGGTGGCATAAAAAGAGTATTTTCAATCGATCCACTTCCAACAAAATTAACATTCCCCGAATACACCAATACGGCAGAAGAAGCATCATAATCAGAAGGAGATACCAGAAAAGGTATTTCCAATTCGTACTTGTCATCAAAAGTAAAAGAGGTACCGGATATTGTCACTTTCACCGGATTTTCCTGGGGATCATCTTTACTACATCCATTAAGCGTAAGAATCGCCATCAGACACAATCCTACAATAGAAATCAACTTCGTTTTCATATAGTTGTTATTTTAAATAAATATTCAAAACCGGGTGTTTCCGCAAATATATAAAAAAGCTCCGAAACTTGAACATTAAGAATAAGAACATCGTGTTAAAACCTGATTATCATCAAGATATTCATTATTTAAACCATCCGGAATGATAAATTTGTACTATACTATTCAACTTTACAGGCCGGGATTATGTATTTTTGCAGACAGAAAACAAAAACAGATGGCACTTCCTACAGATTTTATCACCCGTACACGCGCCTTGTTAGGTTCGGAATATGAACAATTTGAAACAGCTTTACAGGCAGATGTGCCTGTAAGTGTCCGTATTAACCAGGCTAAAGGGACAATTCCTCCTGCAAATGGCAAGCCGGTAGCATGGAGCCATACAGGTTATTATCTTCCTGAACGTTTGTCCTTCACTTTCGACCCCCTGTTTCATGCCGGGGCCTATTATGTACAGGAAGCATCTTCCATGTTTTTAGAACAGGCTATACAACAATACGTTTCTGCCCCGGTGAAATGTCTCGATTTATGTGCAGCTCCCGGAGGAAAATCCACCCATTTGTTAAGCTTACTTCCTAAAGACAGTCTTTTGGTTAGCAACGAAGTCATTCGTAGCCGCAGTTACATCTTATCGGAAAATATTGCCAAATGGGGAAATCCGAACCATATCGTTGTCAACAACGATCCGGAAGAAATCGGAGGCCTGACCCATATGTTTGATGTAATCGTCACCGACGTCCCCTGCTCCGGTGAAGGAATGTTCCGTAAAGATACTGACAGCACAGGAGAGTGGAGTATTGCAAATGTAAATTTATGCGCCGCCCGAAGCCGCCGTATCATCCATGATATATGGAATGCGCTCAAACCAGGCGGCATACTGATATACAGTACTTGTACTTACAATACAGAAGAAGACGAAGAAAACATACATTATATTACAGAAGAACTGGGAGCAGAAGTATTGCCGGTCTCTATAAAAGACGAATGGCAAATCACCGGAGCTTTACGCTTCGATTTTCCGGTCTATCGATTCTTTCCTCATAAAACCAAAGGAGAAGGTTTTTTTCTTGCAGTCCTCCGTAAAGAAGAAGGGGAAGTGGAAGAAATACGTATCAAATCCAAAGGGAAAAAAGAAAAAGGGAAAACAGCCCTTCCTATTCCCCAAGAAGCATTCGGATTTCTTTCGGATATAAATTCATTTACGCTCGGATGGAAAGAGAATTTTATTCAGGCATATCCGAAGATTTACCCGGAAGTATTTGCCTTATGTGAAGAACGGCTAAAGGTTCTCTCCTCCGGTATCTGCCTTGGAGAGCTCAAAGGAAAAGATTTAGTTCCAACCCAGGGACTTGCCTTAAGTACCGAACTTAATCCGGATGTATTTCCTTCTATAGAACTTGAATGGGAAGATGCTATCAAATATCTGAGAAAAGAAGCCTTTCCTTTACACGAAAACACAAGAAAAGGATATGTATTGCTTCGCTATAAAGGTTTTCCTTTAGGCTTTGTGAAAAATCTGGGAAACCGGGCAAACAATTTATACCCTCAGGAATGGCGGATACGAAGTGGGTATCTACCGGAAACCATCCGGTTATTCGAATAAAAAGTAACTGTATATACATAAAAATAGCCCCGGTTAGGTACTAAATCATGACCGGGGCTATTCGTTTTTAATTATAGAAGATTACTATTATTTTGTTCCTTCTTCATTTAATGTACAGATGCTGACACGGTTCCAATCCGGTTCAGAGAACATGTCACCCACGCCCTGGCCTTCTGCTGTGATACGTGTTGCTGCGATACGATACTTTTTCGTCAACAAATTTTTAACCGCATCGGCACGTTGCTGTGCAATTCTGGCATTTACATCAGCATTACCTTCCGGTGAAGCAAAGCCTCTGATGGAAACAGTAGATTCCGGATGGCTCTTCATATAAGTAGCAATACGTTCTACGTTAGGCAACTGTGATGCATCTACAGTAGTTCTTCCCTGACCAAAAGTAACGACAGATTCCAGGGTCTGGCTCGTCTTTGTTACAGTTGTTGTCACAGTTTTCACTTCCGGCTCACGGTTACGACAGTCGTTCAATGCAGCTTCCAGTTCATTGATTCTATCGTTGGCAGCATTTACGTTGTTTTTTTCTTGATCCAGTTCTGAACGCAATGAATTAATCTTACCGTTTAATCCATCAACTTCAGCCTGATCGTACTCTCTGCCTAATGTCATGTAGCGAGAACCATTACTGCCTTTAAAGTGATAAGTAACTCCGGCTAATAATTCCACTGCACCATTGTTAGAGTTAAAATAACCACCGACATGTCTGTCATCCTCTAATTTGTATAAGAAAGCAGGTTTAAAAGCAACAGTCCATGCTTTCTGCTCACCCAAATTGAAGTTGAAATTGAAACCGAATTTACTGGAAATGAAGTTACCATCGCCAATACCATTTACATAAGAATGAAGCCAACCTGCACCCAACACAGTTTCTACCTCGAATAAACGGGGAGCACCTTTATAGCCACAAATCAAGTTGTTCATATTTACTCTACCGAGGACACTTACATTTGAATGGTCAAAAGCTGTACTACTTGAACTTGTGTTAACACTCCACATACCTTGTAAACCTAAACCGAACACCGGTGTCAATTGCTTGCTTACTTCAACCCCCATTGTAGTACGCATGTCCTTGAAAAAAGAAGTGTGGACACTTAAAGGAGATACTGCACCTGCGTTGATACCAACAGACCAATTGTCTGTAAACTTGCTGCCCTTAATTAATTCCTGGGCACTTGTAGTTGTCCATGTAACAATACATAGAGCTACTAAAGCTAAAATTTTCCTCATTTTATATATCTCTATTTTAAACGGGCGCAAAGATATGGTTTTCCAACAAACAAAAAAACATTTTTATCTATTTCTTAACAATGACATTCTCTTTCTAAAAAGGACAAAATAAATGCACACAAGCCTTAACTAAATTAACTTACTGAAAACCAAATCACTTTATAGCCTCCGTTTTCTTCTTCAAATATTCATAAATTTCCAACTGGGCACGTACTTTTACAGGATTATTATCAGATTTGAAATTATTATGCAGGTTCTCGTCTATCCGGCAAGCTTTCACATTATCCTGCAATTGCAGGTTCAGAATATGGACAATATCCTGTTTGATCTCCGGAACAAGAATAGGAAATGCCGTTTCAATGCGCCGGCTCAGGTTGCGCCTCATCCAGTCGGCAGAAGTCAGATATAAATCTTCCGCTCCGTCATTATAAAAATACCAGATACGGGAATGCTCCAGAAACATATCCACAATACGGGTAATACGGATATTGGCACTATAAGGCTGATCCGGTACCAGACAACAAATACCTCGTACAATCAAATCTATTTCCACTCCGTTCTCACTGGCATTATATAATTCTTCTATCATATTCTGATCGTGAAGTCCGTTCATCTTCAGAATGATACGTCCTTTCTTTCCTGCTTTTACATGTTCGATTTCCCGGCGTATCATGCGAATCAGTTCCGGTACCATGTTGAAACGGGCAACTAACAGATGATGGAATGTCGGCTCCGACATCTTTCCTTCCAATACGGCAAACACTTTGTTTATATCTGTTATTATTTCAGCATTTGAAGTAAGAAGTGCCATATCCGAATAAATACGCGCAGTCTTCTCATTAAAATTGCCGGTGCTGAGATATGCAAAATCACGCCGCTTTGCCCCCTCTTCCGTATCTTTACGAAGTATAACAGCTACTTTGGCATGTACCTTTAAGCCCGGAATACTGTAAATAATCCGTATACCAGCCTGTTCCATCCGCTCTGCCGTACTCATATTATTTTCTTCGTCAAAACGGGCTTTCAACTCCACGAAAACCGTTACTTTCTTTCCATTTTGGGCAGCGCTGACAAGTGTATTAATAACTGCTGAATTTTCTGCTACACGATATTGGGTAATCTTTATTTCAGCCACCTTCGGATCGAAAGCTGCCTCCATCAGCAAACGAAGTAAATAGTCAAACGAATGATAAGGGAAATGCAGGAATACATCCCTTTTCTTTATGGCACGGAACATGGAACCCATTTCATCCAGATACGGAATACGCATCGGTGAAGGTACAGGACGTTCCAATTCCTTTCCTTTCGGATTTGGCAATTTTATCAAGTCCTGCAAATTATTATATCTTCCCCCCAACACCAAATCGTCCGATGTAATGCCGAATGCACTGCATACAAAAGCAAGAAAATCTTCCGGCATGGAGCTATCATACATGAAACGGCTGAGTGCGCCTATTTTCCGCTTCTTTACCTTCTTGCGGATATTCTCCACAATATTTTCACGCTTCTCATCGTCTAAATAGATATCAGCATCCCTGGATATTTTTATACTGTAGCAACCTTTGACTATATACCCCGGAAAAACGCTGGATAAGTTGGCACGTATCATATCATCTATAAACATAATATAAAACTTACCTTCATGAGGCGGCAGCTCGATAAAACGAGGCACCTTCGCATAAGGTATCTTCATCAATGCATAATGATATTCCGGGACAAAACCGGGTTCCGACAAGTGTTTGCTTTTCTTTATCATGCGAATAACCAGATATAGGCGGCGATCGCGTATGAAAGTCCGGATATCGCCCGCCTGTATCATCACGGGAGAAAGGAAAGGAAAAATCTCTTCATTAAAATAATTACGGACAAACTCTTCATGGAATGGTTCCGGTGCACTATCCTGATAAAGATAAATATTCTGCCGGTTTAATTCCGGTAAAACTTTTTCTGAAAAAATACGATAATATTCCCTTTGTTGCCGGTTCACCTCATGGGTTATTTCGGCCAAAGTTTGTTCCGCCTCCGCCCCACTCTCGTCGGTATAATTCTTTTTCATAATGACTCCACGATGCTCAGCCACCCGTATTTCATAAAACTCTTCAAGATTTGATGAATAGATAGAAAGGAATTTTATCCGTTCGTACACAGGCAATGTATCATCTTCAGCTTCCAGCAGAACACGATAATTAAAGGAGAGCCAACTTATATCACGCTTAAAGTATTTATGCGAATTATTCATCGTATTTTTCACTTAGGTGCGTAAATATAAATACTTTTGCAGAATAAAAAAATTGTTATGCTTAAAATAGGACTTCTTTCGGATACCCACGCCTGGTGGGATGATAAATATGCGGAATACTTTTCAACATGTGACGAAATATGGCATGCCGGAGATATCGGTTCCGACTTGGTTGCAGCCAAATTAGCAGCACTGAAACCGCTTCGCGCCGTATATGGAAATATCGACGGACAATCCCTCCGTATCCAATATCCGGAGATTGCCCATTTCAAAGTGGAAGAGGTAGAGGTTATGATGGCACATATAGGAGGTTATCCGGGACGTTATAATCCGGCAATCAGGGAAGACCTGTATAATACACGTCCCAATCTTTTCATAGCGGGACATTCACATATACTGAAAGTTTGTTATGACAGGAGCCTGAATTGCTTATATATGAATCCGGGAGCAGCAGGAAAAAGCGGATTCCACCAGGTCCGTACCTTGCTACGTTTTGTTATCGACGGACAACAGATAAAGGACCTGGAGGTTATTGAATTAGGACACAGATAGGCGCATTTTCCGGTATTTATTTCTAAGAACAATCCACACAGCAGAAATTCTCAGCAAGTAATATTGTATTTTGGAGATAAGGAAATTCCTGCTCAAAATACTCACTAAAAATACCGGAATCCATATTTTCCTCTATCTGCTTTGAAGTCCACAATTTTCCTTCCGGCTGTTTAAAGCGCTCCATATCTTCTTCCGTACGAATACAGATTACATAAAGGCTAACCAGATGTTTTACCTTTTCATTCTCGAATGTATACCGGACCAGAAACCGGGGATTTACCTCTTTCTTTCCATCCGGATCGCCTATAGCCTCACGTACCGTACTTTCTAATGTATGACGAAACAGGACATAACTTGTAAAAGGATAGTCTATCATATCCGGCGATACAAAAGCAGCCTTGTTACGCTTTACCAGATACAGTTTCCCTTCATAAACCACAGCGATGCGTACTACAGGATGATAATATTTTTTAGGCAGAGAACGGCTTACCGAACGTGCTATGCATCCTATCACTTTTCCTCCGTCATTTAAAACAGGCAACCACATCTCCTTCCGCAGACTGCCTCTCATCATATAAATACGTATCTGTTCATATATAATAAGAAGCAAACCGATCAAGACACCCAATTCCCTATACAAAAAGCGGTCCATACGGACACTTTGCATTGTTTCCGGCAAAATACTATATACCAATATAATAAATAGATGAAGAGTATAGAGATTCTGCACCAACTGCGCGACAAAGAAAAATTCATTTAACGTTGTACGCATCAAAGTACGCTTGTAGTTCGGATGTTCGGATGTCCGGATAGCCCGCAAAACACTCCTTTTGGCAAATCCCAAAATAGCCAACACAAAAACCAGCAATACTTCCGTAATCAACGGAGAGTATATAAATAATACCGGTTCGAGCCGAAGACACAAAAATATAGAATAGAGCACTAATGTTGCAGCCGACGGCAACAACAAAAACTGATAGACCTTGTCCTTCTTCAACACCTGAAATAAAAAAATACAAACGAAACAAAATGCTACTCCGATGATAAAGGATAATAAATAAGAGATATAATTATCCAGAAACATAAAAAGCAGCAATGGCACCAGCCCCACGGCTTGATTATCCAGGCTTCTTTTAACTTTATTCATTTCCATTCCCCGTTTTTCCCTTTACTACATAACAATACATAAGAGGGAAATGTTCTTACCTAATTTATACATGTTTCTCCGCATGATAGGATGAGCGAACCAAAGGGGCGCTTTCCACTTTCTTAAACCCTTTCTCCAATGCTTCTATTCTATAGATTTCAAACTGTTCAGGCGTAATATATGCAGATACCGGAATATTTTTCCGGCTGGGTTGTAAATACTGTCCGATAGTCAATACCGATACTCCTGCTGCCAATACATCATCCATTAGTTCATGTACTTCTTCCGGAGTTTCCCCCAAACCGACCATGATACCGGTTTTGGCAGTAACACCACCTTCCGCGATACGTTTCAAAACCGATAGGCTAACATCGTATTTTGCTGCACTACGAACTAAAGGTGTAATACGGCGAACCGTTTCCATATTATGCGAAATAATTTCCGGTGCGGCATTTACTACTTTATCCACCAGTTCCAGCCGCCCCTGAAAATCAGGAATCAGGACTTCCACTGTTGTTCCCGGATTTACTTCTTTTATGGAACGGATCGTATCCACCCAGTGCTGTGCACCCAAATCCGGCAAATCATCCCTGTCTACAGAAGTGATTACTGCATGTTTCAAATTCATCAGACGGATACTTTCTGCCACATTCGCCGGCTCCTTGGGGTCCAATGGAAGCGGCTTACCCGTTAATGTATTACAAAAACGGCATGAGCGTGTACATATATCACCCCCAATCATAAATGTTGCCGTTCCCCGGCTCCAGCATTCACCCATATTCGGGCATTTTCCACTGGTACATATTGTATGCAGGCAATGAGACTCTACAATACTTTTCGTCTTTGTAAACTGCTCATTACCACCAAGCCGGATTTTCAGCCAATCCGGCTTTCTCAAGTGTTCTGACATTATAAATTTTTAAATAAGAAATTAGACATTGCAGTATATAAATGATAGCGGGTATTGCCACCGTAGATACTGTGATTCTTGTCCTTATAAACCAACATTTGATATTGTTTGTTAGCCTCAACCAGTGAAGCTACATAATCCATTGTCTGTTGGAAATGAACATTATCATCGGCAGTTCCATGAACAATCAGCAATTCTCCCTGTAAATTCTTTGCCAGGCGAATCGGAGAGGTTGCTGCATACCCTTCAAAGTTTTCCTGCGGAGTACGCATATAACGTTCCGTATATACCGAATCATAATATTTCCAATCGGTCGGCGGTGCGACGGCAATACCTGCCTTAAAAGTGCCGTTGCCTACACTTAAAGCCATTAATGTGTTATATCCACCGAAACTCCATCCCCAGATAGCAATATTGTTTTTGTCTACATAGGGTAATTTACCCAATGCCTGTGCCGCTTCCACCTGGTCTCTGGATTCGAGGTCTCCCATCCGCAGATAAGTACATTTACGGAAAGCTTCTCCACGTGCACCGGTACCACGACCGTCCACACTAACGACCAAGATGCCATTAGCTGCCAGATAATGTTCCCAATCAAATCCATATTTATCCAATACCTGTTGTGAATTAGGGCCACTATATTGCACCATCAGCACCGGATACTTTTTAGACGGGTCAAAATTGGCAGGTTTAACAATCCATGCATTCAGTTCGATATCTGATGCCGTATGAACAGTAAAAAACTCTTTTTTCCCATATGAATAACCAGCCAACTTTTCTATCAAACGGGCATTATCCTGTAATACCCGTAATACTTTATTCGATTTGGTTTCATTTACCGTAATCTTTACCGGAGTATTGGCATTCGAATAATTATTTACATAATAAGCGAAATTGCTGCTAAATGTGGCATTGTTCGTTCCTTCCTGCTTAGAAAGCTTCGTTTTTACGCCTTTAGCATCTATTTTGTAGATAGCACGACGCATCGGGCTCTCTTCAGCTGATTCATAATAAACAGTTTTTGTCGCCTCATCGTAGCCCAATAAATTCGTCACATCCCAGTTACCCTTAGTTACCTGACGCTGCATTACTCCTGTCGGAGAATACAGGTATACATGGGAATACCCATCCTGCTCACTCACATAAGTAAATCCGGAATTTGTAAAATGGATAGAGTTCAACCAATCCGGTTCAATATATGCTTTATTTTCATCACGAAGAATTAAACGGAATACACCGCTCTTCGGATTTGCATAATACATATTGAATATATTCTGGTGACGGTTCAATGTCATTACAGCCAACTGGTCCGGATTATTGGTAAATACGATTCTCGGGATATAACAATCTTCCGGGGAAGGTATCTTCAATGTTTTGGTATCTTTAGTTGCAACACTATACGAATGTAGGGTTACCGCCGAGTTTTTCTGACCGGCTTTCGGATATTTATAATCATAAAATCCTGGATACAACCCACTGCCAAACGTTTGCATATGATATACGGGCACTTCCGACTCATCGAAGCGTACAAATGCCAGATATTCACTGTCTGGTGACCATGACATCAGGTTGGTTACGGCAAATTCTTCTTCATATACCCAGTCCGTAATACCGTTTAATATCTTATTCAATTCCCCATCTTTAGTGACCTGGACTTCCGTGTCATAATCGAACTTACGTATCCAGATATTATTGTCTGCCACATAAGCACACATACGCCCGTCCGGCGAGAACGTCGGTATCATCTGTTTACTTTTGGAATCGGATATCGGTTTTACATAATTACGACGTACATCATAATCATATACATTTGCTTTAAATGAACGGCGGTAGATAGGTTCCGTATCGCGCCACACCAGAATATGATGCCCGGTACTGCTGATTTCATACCCTTCGAAATCATCAAACGTACATTCACGTGCTTTGGAGGCATTAAACAATGTATCTACAGGATTTCCGGTACGGTAAGAATACTTGATAATCATATTCCGCTCTTTATTCATGGCTGTATAATGCTCGCCATCCGGTAAAGAACGCATCTCGCCAACATCTGTCACCTGACGGAATTGCCCGTCTGTTATCTCCTTTAAATTAACACGTTTACTTCCGTTCTGAGCGGAAAGACCGCCAACCAGCAAACACGAAAGCAAAACACCAAACCCCAATCGTCTCATGTATACTTTTATTTATCTTAATACTTCTGTGTTGAATAGGATACAAAGGTAGTATTTTCTTGCTTTATTCAGTAGCAATATGCTTACTATTAAAGGATATTTGTGTAGTTTACAGGAAGACACATAGCATTTTATCAAATTATTAACCACCACACCTTGGGCTTTAACCATTATAAATTACCTTTGCATATATGCAAAACAACAAACCATACCGGGATTTCGGGAACTTTTTAAAAGAACTGTTTCCTTTTAAAGTCCAGAAAATATCAATCAATGCCGGCTTTACCTGCCCCAACCGGGACGGTACGAAAGGCTTTGGCGGATGCACCTATTGCAATAACCAGACATTCAGCCCCGAATATTGCCATACGGAGAAAAGCGTAACGGAGCAACTGGAAGAAGGCGTCCGTTTCTTCTCCCAAAAATATCCGGACATGAAATATCTTGCATACTTCCAGGCGTACACTAATACGTATGATGAACTTGAAAAGCTCATTGCCAAATATGAAGAAGCCCTCTCTTATCAGGATATTGCCGGTTTGATAGTAGGTACCCGCCCGGACTGCATGCCTGACGATTTATTGGATTATTTCGCCAAGCTGGCCGAGAAGAAATTCGTTCTGATAGAATACGGATTAGAAAGCACACTCGACCGTACATTGGAACGCATTAACAGAGGGCATACACATGCTGAATCGGAAGATGCTATCCGGCGGACAGCCGGAAAGGGTATTTATACCGGTGCCCATCTTATCTTAGGCCTTCCGGGAGAAAGCCGCGAAGAAATATTACACCATGCAGACATATTATCCACTTTGCCTCTAACTACATTAAAACTGCATCAGTTGCAACTGATAAAGAACACCCGTATGGCAAAAGAGCAGACAGAGCACCCGGAATGGTTCCATCTTTACACGGCAGATGAATATATTGAATTAGTTATTGACTTTATAGAACGATTAAACCCCTCCATTGTGGTAGAGAGGTTTGTATCGCAATCCCCCAAAGAGTTGCTGATAGCACCGGACTGGGGGCTTAAGAATTACGAGTTCACTGCCAAGGTAAACAAGCGCATTTTCGAAAGGAACGCCCGACAAGGACGCTTATTCACTTCTTCTCTTCTTTCTTAGGAGCTAACTCGCCCTGAAAAGAAATGCTCTGCTTATTCGTCGGTGAAACATTGATGTAAGCGGAACCACCCGGGTATATCTGTATACTGAAACGGTACCGGTCATCATCAGTCCGGGTAACAAACTTGATATTTGCAACTCCTTTTTTGTCGTAAGTACATTCGTACTCTGCAATTGGTTTTTCAAAACGTAACCCGTCTCCACCACCATAAGGAACCGAATATGCCCTTCCGTAATAAGGCAGGTAAGAGATTGCAGAATCGCCCTTCAACTCAAATGAATAGCTGCTGGTCAGGTTGACCGAGTTGCCACCCATCGGCAAGGCACGATTCACATCAATAGTGAATTGCTTACTATCTATCATCTCTTTTACTTCCGCTCCCAATTGCTCTTTTCCGCTCTTATTATTCTGAGCAAAAAGGGATTGCCCTCCAAATAGAAGGACAATACCCATTAGAATTAATAATCTGACGTTCTTCATATAATCTTAAAACTAAACACTTACAATACTAATATCTACTTCTATATTAATAAGACGCATCTAAGGGCAGAAATGTTGACACGAAAGCTGTTAATTTAACACAAAAAAAGCTTGACTCTGATATAGTACAGAATCAAGCCCCTATAAATAAACAATTCTACTTCAAATCAAATAGAAGATACTCGCAATGTATCCAATAAATCACGGTTTATCGGCTTATCGTTCTTAATTGCTTTTGAGAAAGGCACATAAACGATTTTATCATCCTGAATGCCCATCATTACATTACGCTGGTCATCCAACAGAGCATCGATTGCTGCAACTCCCATACGGGTAGCAAGAATACGATCCTGCGCCGTAGGAGAACCACCGCGCTGCAAGTGACCAAGAATGGATACACGGACATCGAACTGAGGATATTCTTTTTTCACACGTTCGGCAACCCCCATAGCACCACCGGTAACTTCGCTTTCGGCTACCAACACGATACTGCTGTTTTTGGATTTGCGGAAACCATTCTCTATCATTTCTGCCAACTGGTCTTTTTCCATCGAGATTTCAGGAATAATAGCTGCTTCAGCACCGGAAGCGATCGCTCCGTTCAAGGCAAGGAAACCGGCATCACGTCCCATTACTTCTATAAAGAAAAGACGGTCGTGTGAAGTCGCCGTATCACGGATTTTATCCACACATTCCATAATGGTGTTCAAGGCCGTATCATAACCAATCGTAACATCCGTGCCAAACAGGTCGTTGTCGATTGTTCCGGGAAGTCCTACAATAGGGATATTAAACTCCTGGGCAAAAATACGCGCACCGGTCAATGTCCCGTCACCACCTATGGCAACCAATGCATCGATACCATGCTCTACCAATCTATCGTGTGCCTGTTTGCGGCCTTCCGGAGTTTTAAATTCCATGGAACGTGCCGTTTTCAGAATTGTTCCGCCACGCTGGATTATATTACTTACATTCTGAGTCTTAAATTCCTCAATCTCATTAGTGATTAAACCTTTATAACCACGGTAAATCCCTTTTACGGACATCCCGTTATAAATAGCAGAACGCGTCACCGCGCGAATAGCTGCGTTCATTCCCGGAGCATCACCTCCGGAAGTCAATATACCAATACATTTAACTGCAGACATAACGGTCTAAATTTTATTTTCGAAGCAAATGTAATAATTATTTGTCAACGTATTCCTTTTTTATCAGAACTTCACATAATATTCAACAGTTCGTCATAAGTAAAGGCAGTATTAAAACTAAATGTATCCATCTTCAAAATATTTCATAGTTATCATTTTCCCAATTCATAACTATGGTTTTGAAAAATCATAATTATGATAATGCATTCAGTTCCCGTATACGCACTGCAACTTTTTCCATCAACCATTTGGGTGTAGAGGTCGCTCCACATACTCCGACACTTTTAACTCCCGGAGGCAAAGGCTCTGTTATTTCTTCCACGTCTGAAATAAAAATACTATTTGGATTTGTCTTCCGGCAAATATCAAAAAGCATCTTTCCATTGGAACTTTTCTTCCCTGCCACAAAATAAATCCAATCATGTTTCAAAGCAAATGCCTGAATATTGGGTAAACGGCTTGCTACCTGGCGACAGATTGTATCAAAATATTCAAATTTTATACCATCTGTTATCCGCTTTTGTATCTCTGCAACGACCGCCCTGAAACCTTCCAACGACTTGGTTGTTTGGGAAAACAGACAGATATTCCGATTAAAGTCCAACTTGCTCAAATCTTCTATTTTCTCTATCACGATAGCAGTACCTTCCGTTTGGCCTACCAATCCGTTAACCTCTGCATGACCTTTTTTCCCATAAATAACTACTTGAGTATTGCTGTCACGGGTCGACTCATACCATTTATGTATCTTTCTTTGTAATTGCAAGACGACCGGACAGGTCGCATCTACAATCGTTATATTATTCCGCTTTGCTATCTCATATGTGGAAGGAGGTTCCCCATGAGCACGAAGCAATACTTTTTCATTTCGGAGTTGAGCTAATTCCTTATGACCGATGGTACGCAACCCTGAAGCTTCCAGACGTTCTACCTCAAGACTATTATGTACGATATCACCCAGGCAATATAATGCATCCGTACTTTTCAGTTCACGTTCGGCACTTTCGATAGCAGTAACCACACCGAAACAAAAACCAGAACCCTTATCTATTTCTATTTCCATCATAATCTAATCAAAAACAACTCTCTTATATTGTTCTAAAAGCCATGCTTTTTGTTCAGGTATTGTCATATGGGAATTATCCAATTCCAACGCATCATCTGCTTTACGAAGCGGACTTTCTTCGCGATTCATATCTATATAATCACGCTTTTTCACATTCTCTAATACCTCTTCGAAAGAAACTGTATCCCCTTTTGCTTTTAACTCATCCAGTCGACGCTGGGCACGGACTTCAGGGCTTGCTGTTACATAAATTTTAAGTTCAGCATCAGGAAACACCACGGTCCCGATATCTCGCCCGTCCATTACTATCCCTTTGGATTTTCCCATTTCCTGCTGCTGTGCAACCATAGCCTGACGGACAAAACCCAATGCAGCCACGGGACTCACCCAATTGGCAACCTCCATACCGCGGATTTCCTTTTCGACTTTCACACCATTCAAATAAGTATCCGGACGTCCGGTTTCCGCATTAAATTGGAAAGAGATACGAATATCCCCTATCGCCATTTTCAGCTTATCTTCATCAATTTGCCCGTTTTTAAAGAAATCATGTTGTATGCAATATAATGTAACAGCCCGATACATAGCTCCCGTATCGATATAAGTATAACTAAGTTCCTTTGCTAAATCTTTCGCCATCGTACTTTTTCCTGTCGACGAAACGCCATCTATTGCAATTATAATCTTTTTCATTCTGATTTTCTCTTAATATAAAACATCATTTTCCTGCAAATATACCACACAAACCATATTAGTCTATACGTTTTTGCGTGATATAAAGGAAATTCTACAAAAAATTACGCCAAGTAATCAGAACAAAGAAATTAAAAGCCATGAAAAAGTCTGCATATCCTTATATTCTTCACATAACAACAAAAAAAGTAAAAAAAAGTACGTATTTTTTCACTGCCATAGGATGAGATTGAAAATAATTCGTATTTTTGCGGCATTGGGAAACACATTTTTATAACATTATAATATATGGAAATTAAGAAATCACCAAAAGCGGACCTGGAAAAAGGTAAGCTCACCAGCCTCCTAATGGGAGTTATTGTGGGTCTTGCAATCCTGTTCGTAGGCTTCGAATGGAGCAACCGTGATATTAAAGTTGTCACCGACGACGGCGTTGCTGACATCATCGCGGAAGAAGAAGTGGAAATTACAAGACAGGAGAACACTCCTCCACCTCCTCCACCTCCTCCAGCACCGGCTGCTGCCGAAGTATTAAACGTAGTAGACGATAATGTGCAATTGGACGATGTAGACATCCTCTCTTCTGAAGATGACCAGGCGGCTGCACAGGCTCAGACTTATACTCCTCCAGCAGTAGTTGAAGAAGAAGAAGAATCCTCACAACAGATCTTTACCGTAGTAGAAACAATGCCGGAATTCCCGGGTGGACAAGGAGCTTTGTTGCAATACCTTGCCAAATCCATCAAATATCCGGTTATTGCACAGGAAAACGGTATCCAAGGTCGTGTAACCTGTACTTTCGTGGTAAATAAAGACGGTTCCATTGTTGATGCAGAAGTTATCCGTGGTGTAGACCCATCACTGGACAAAGAAGCTCTTCGTGTGATCAACACCATGCCTAAATGGAGTCCTGGAAAACAAAGAGGTAAACCGGTACGTGTTAAATATACTGTGCCTGTAACATTCAGATTACAATAATAACATGTAAATATTTATAAAAAGGCTGTTTTCATTAGCAGCCTTTTTTTATTTATCCCATTTTTATTTCCATTTATACAATCAATCCTATGTTATCTTTTAATGAGATTTTACAGAAGCTTGAACATGAAATTGCCCAGCTTCAATTTACTTGCCCTCCCAAAAGCTTGTACGACCCCATTGAATATATTCTCTCTTTAGGGGGAAAAAGGATCCGTCCGGCATTAGTTTTAATGGCTTATAACCTATACAAAGACGATGTCGAAAAAGCATTAAAGCCTGCATTGGGATTGGAAGTATTTCACAACTTCACCCTTCTCCACGATGACCTGATGGATGAAGCGGATAAAAGAAGAAACAAACCGACAGTTCATAAAGTATGGAACGACAATACAGCGATCCTATCCGGTGATGCTATGCTCATTGTTGCCTATCAGCTAATCGGAGAAACACAAGCTAATGCATTAAAAGAAGCTTTGGACCTGTTCACCGTTACTGCACTTGAAATTTGCGGCGGACAACAATACGATATGGAATTCGAAACACGTTCCGATGTAACGGAAGAAGAATACATTGAAATGATCCGTCTAAAAACGGCAGTTTTACTGGCATGCGCATTAAAAATGGGTGCAATCCTTGCAGAGGCTTCCAGAGATGATGCAGAACATCTATACCAGTTTGGTATCAATATCGGGCTAGCCTTCCAGCTACAGGACGATCTACTGGATGTTTACGGGAACACCGCTACTTTCGGCAAAAATATAGGTGGTGACATATTATGCAACAAAAAAACATTTATGCTGATCAATGCATTAAAAATGGCAAATCCGTCTCAAAGAACGGAACTGGATACCTGGATCGGCAAAAAGACATTCAATCCTGAAGAGAAAATCAAAGCTGTTACAGCCATTTATAACGAATTGAATCTCAAATCGGTTTCCGAAGCCAAAATGCAGAATTATTACAATTGTGCAATGGAACATATTCAAGCATTGCAGGTGAAACCGGAAAAACTGAATATATTGAAAGAGGTCTGCTCTCATTTAATGAACCGGCAATCCTGAAATGAAACTCATAGATACACATAACCATCTGTACTTGGAGGATTTCGATCCAGAACAGGATGAATTGGTAATCAAAGCCAAAGAATCCGGTATAGATACCCTGCTTCTTCCGAATGTAGACCTTACTACAGTTGAAAGAATGCATAATCTTTGCGACCGTTATCCAGATTTTGCCTATCCGATGATGGGACTGCATCCGACCAGTGTGGACGGACACTATACGGAACAACTTAAACAGATCGAGTCTTACCTAGATAAAAGGTCCTACTGCGGAATTGGTGAAATCGGTATCGATTTATATTGGGATAAAACCTACTTGAAAGAGCAAAAAATTGTATTTGAAGAACAGTTGAAATGGAGTATTGCCTTGGACCTTCCGGTCGCTATCCATACCCGGGATGCTTTTGCTGAAGTTTTTGACTCTATTTATAAAGTTTATTCACCCGATTTAAAAGGGGTATTCCATAGCTTCACCGGAACTGAAGAAGATTTAAAAGAAATAGACAAACTGGAAAATTTCAAAATCGGTATAAACGGAGTGATTACATTTAAAAATTCCAAATTATCCGAAACAATCCGATATACCGGTATACATAAAATTGTTTTAGAGACTGATGCACCTTACTTAGCTCCCGTGCCTTACAGAGGAAAAAGGAATGAACCGACCTACATTTGGAAAACAGCCGAAAAGGTAGCTGAAACATACGGATTGGCACTCGAAGAAACAGTAAAAAAAACTCGCAATAACGCCTTGAATTTGTTCAAAAAGGTCAATAAACCCATGTAGTTTAAGAATTTCTTAAGTATGGTAGAATTTATTGCGCCAGATATTGTGCATATGTCGGGCAAAAACTATAGATTTGTGCACTGAAACGTTTGCATATGCGATTTTTTTCGTATTTTGCACTCGTTTTAGAGGAGACTAAGATTGATTTTTGGAGAGATGCTCGAGTGGTTGAAGAGGCACGCCTGGAAAGCGTGTAAACCCCTAAAGGGTTTCGCGGGTTCGAATCCCGCTTTCTCCGCATATTCAATTGATACCATGGATATTATTAATAACAAAAAATAAAATAAATAAGAGAATTATTAATCTTAAAAATTAAACACACAATGAAAAAGTATTTTGCAAAAACATTCATGGGTTTATGTGCCCTTGGAATCTCTTCTGTAGCATTCGCACAGGACGCTGCCGCTGGAGCGGGACAAGTTGTTGAAAGTGGTCTGTACCAAGCTTTGAAAGTTAAGTTCATCGAAGGTGGTGCCGACTTCATGAGTACAATTGCTATCGCTTTGATCTTAGGTTTGGCATTCTGTCTTGAAAGAATTATTTATCTTAACTTAGCAGAAACTAACACTAAAAAATTATTGTCTGGTATAGAAGATGCTTTGGATAAAGGGGATGTAGAAGGTGCAAAAGCTATCGCTCGCGACACAAGAGGTCCTATCGCTTCTATCGCTTATCAAGGTTTAATGAGAATTGACCAGGGTTTGGACGTGGTTGAAAAATCTATCATTTCTTACGGTGGTGTTCAGGGTGGTCTTTTGGAAAAGAACATGTCATGGATTACATTGTTTATCGCTATGGCACCGTCTCTGGGATTCTTGGGTACTGTAGTAGGTATGGTTATGGCGTTCGATAAAATCGAACAGGTTGGTGATATCAGCCCGACGGTTGTAGCAGGTGGTATGAAAGTGGCCTTGATCACAACTGTAGGTGGTTTGATCGTAGCATTACTTCTTCAGATATTCTATAACTATTTGTTGAGCAAACTGGAAGCTATCCTGAACCAGATGGAAGACGCTTCTATTACATTGCTTGATTTGGTTATCAAATACAACCTTAAATTCAAAAAATAGTTTAGAATTATGGCAGTTACTAAGATAAGAAAAATATCCAGCTGGACATTATTGGTAACATCTATCATTACCATCATAGTTCTGGGTATGTTCTTCGGAGGAGGGGTCGTAGATCCTTCTGCTGAAAATAAAGAGTATGTAAATACAGGACTCTTGCTTGACTGGACATATGTAATCTTTGTTGTTACAGTCGTTTGTATGATAGCCTTCGCATTATGGCAATTTGTTACAGTGCTGAAGTCTAATCCTAAATCAGCCCTTATGTCACTGGGTGTAGTAGCCTTATTCGCAGTCATGCTGTTTGTTACTTATTCTATGGGTGATGGCACTCCTTTACAGGGATTAAATGCTGATTCTCAGAGTTACAATACTTCATTTTGGCTGAAAGTAACAGATATGTGGATCAACTCAACAATCGTATTGTTCTTTTTGATCGTCATTGCTGTTATTGCAGGAACTGTAAAAAAAGCTTTAGGTAAATAATCTAGTAATAACGAATCGATAAAACAAGAAGCTATATGGGAAAAAAGAGAAAAGTACCCGCTATGAACGCGACTTCTTCAGCCGATATTGCTTTCATGTTGCTTATCTTCTTCCTTATTACTACATCAATGGACACAGATAAAGGTTTGGCTAGACGTTTGCCGCCTCCTGTACCTAAAGACCAGAAAAAGAATGAAGAAATTGATGTTAAAAAGAGAAATATGCTGGTTGTACTGATCAACAGTAGTAACCAAATCTCTTGCGGTGGAGAATACACCGACATCAAGCAATTGAAAGATAAGGTTAAAGATTTTATTGAAAATCCTTATAACGACGAACATAAACCTGAAAAGGTTGAAGTAGACGTTCCTTTTTACGGAAAAAGAATGGTTACTAAGAATCACGTAATTTCTTTACAGAATGACCGTGGTACTGAATACCAGTCATACATCAGCGTTCAGAACGAATTGGCTAAGGCTTATAACGAACTGAGAGATGATGTTTCTAAAGAAAAATTCGGAAAGGCATTTGCTGATTTGAATGATGAACAACAAAAGGCTGTGCAGATGATTTATCCGCAGAAGATATCAGAAGCAGAACCTAAAAATTATGGAGGAGATAAAAAGTAATGGGAAAGTTTAGTAAAGCGGGCGGAAGGGAAATGCCCGAATTAAATACCTCTTCATTACCTGACTTGGTGTTCGCCTTCTTGTTCTTCATCATGATGGTTACAACAATGCGTGAAGTAACTTTGAAAGTAGAATTTCGTGCTCCGGAAGCAACTGAACTTCAGAAGTTGGAAAAGAAATCATTGGTTACATTCATCTATGTAGGTAAACCGACTCAGGAAATGAGAGCTAAGATGGGTTCTGAAACTCGTTTGCAGTTGAATGATAATTTCGCTGAAATATCAGAAATTCAGGATTACATCGCTCAGGAAAAGTCCAGTATGAAAGAAGAAGACCAGCCGTTCATGACTGTATCTATCAAAGCTGATAAAGAAACTAAGATGGGTATTATTACGGACGTAAAACAGGCTCTTCGTGAAGCATACGCATTGAAGATCAGTTATTCTGCACGTCAACGTGTTGATTAACCGGAGAAATACTTACTAAAAAAGGCGGGATTTTAGATCCCGCCTTTTTTATTTTATATATTGACACCATATACATGTTTGTAAATAATTTGCTTGACTCCATCAAAAGAATCCGACAGATCTATTTGGCCATAACTCATCAGGCGCATTTCAAGCCCATCTTCTCCCTGACGATATGGAGGCTGATAATATACATGAGAATCCAAAACAAAGTCTAAACGCTCATAAAAGCCAATTCTACGCTTACTCATTTCATCTTCGGGGATTTCTACCTCTATAACTATAGGAGAACCACAGATGGCAAGAAATTGCTCCATAGCCTTAGCACCAATACCTCCATTACGGGCTGCCGCATCAATAGCAAAATGTTCGATATAAGCAAAATCATCAAAAGTCCATTTGGTGATAAAACCTACATATTCATCGCCTCTTAACAATGCATATATTACAAAACGGGGTTCGTCCGACAACAGATCACGCACAAGAGCAAAATCACGGCGCTCTACTTCCGGAAAAGAATCATTATAAGTCTTCTCTATCCGATTCAACAACGGATCCGATACATCCTTCACCGGTACACAAACAACTGATGGCTTCAAACTCATAAAACGTCAATTTTAATGATTACTAAAAAAGAAACTTACAAACTAAAATATTTATCCAAACAATATCCATTAATCATTAGAGATTAGTTATATTTGTATTTAGAATGTAAGATTCTATACTACATATATACAAATATACAGAAATTATGGCACATCATCAACTGGATGAATTAGACGAAAAGATACTAAAACTAATTATCGGAAATGCCCGCATGCCTTTCCTCGAAGTGGCAAGAGAATGTAATGTATCGGGGGCCGCTATTCATCAACGCATACAAAAGTTGACTAATCTGGGAGTAATAAAAGGTTCCGAATTTATTGTCGATAATACGAAAGTAGGCTATGAGACATGTGCCTATATGGGATTATTCCTCAAATCACCGGGACAATTTCCCTCTGTGACAGAGGCATTGAGGCAAATACCGGAAGTAGTGGAATGCCATTATACTACAGGACAATATGATTTATTTATCAAGATATATGCAAAAAACAACCAGCACCTGCTCAGCATTATCCATAAAAAATTACAACCATTAGGATTAGCACGGACAGAGTCGCTGATATCCTTTAAAGAAGCATTTAAAAAACAAATTCCGATTAATCTGGAAGATGAAGAATAAAAAACCATCACTTACTCTCTGCCTCACATCACAACAAAGAGAGTAAGTGATAGAAATAAATTACACCAATTTGCTAATTAAAAACAGATAAAAGCGGGATATAAAGCAGAATTAGCAAAACCCTACTTAACATTAAAGAAAGCTCTCACGACGTAGAACAAGAACACAATATTACATGACATCACGGTAAGGCTACTTATTGATTCGGTACAGAAAAGTAATTACTTATTACGAATAACAAAAATAAATGAAAATGAAAAAGACGCCTATCTATTTAATGCTATTATTTATGCTGATTACCGCTTGTTCACAGTTTGGAAATCAAGCGATAAACAAAGACATTACAACTATTAAGATGACTGTAGACATTGCCAACCCCAGATCTCCCCTACTGCTCAAAACAGAGAAAATATGGAATGCAGCTCATTCCCCAACTAATTTATGGGATAAAATCTTAACCCAGTACGACACTTGTCCTGAACCTGAGACTCTATATATAGACTGGGGAGACGGGACACAAGACAGCACTACAAACAAACATAATTATAAACAGCAAGGGACCTATGCAGTTACTGTAACAGCCAAGAATTTATACAGATTAAAATTAGATTGGCCACAAGGGCATTATTCTGCAATGAATTGGATTAAGACCTTCACTATAGAGAGTCCGACATTAATGTCTTTAGACTTCGCACTTGCTTCTACAAGAGGAAATCTGGAACTAAAAAACTGCAACAATCTACGTTACTTATCCTGTAGTGGTATCGGAACTGATTCTTTAGATTTAAGTAATTGTACAAATATGGAATGGCTGGATTGCCGTGCCAATAAAATGAAGTATTTAAATATTGGAAAATGCACGAATTTAAAAGCAATTGAATGCGGCGTTAATTATATTGACACTCTGGATATAAGTTCTGCAACTCAATTAATCTATTTAGAATGTGAAAATACACTTATCAAATCATTGAATATTACAAATGCGAAAAATCTGGAAACATTACATTGCCGAAACATGTACTTAAAAGAATTAGACATTACAAATAATCCCAAATTAAGTGATCTTTATTATGGAATTGATGGCACCTACAATCTCTATGTCAAAAAAGGAAGCACATATGAAAAGGGGGGCTATGGAGTCCATTATAATGTAAAAATTCATGTAAAAGAATGAACCAAAATACAAGGGAGAATAAATCACTGCACCATTTGATAAAAAGCATTGATAATCTTTGTATTAGCAGTATATTTTTCTTGCATTAGCAGTACTAAAAAGTGCTCGGCACCCGGGTGTCGAGCTACTGGAGGCCCAGGTGTCGGCATCGTTCAGACCTGGGTATAAACTGGCTCTAAATGGGCATTTGGGGATGAATATGTAGTGATTTAATGTAAAAAACAGACTATTTATGGTACATTTCTATGTTGTTCATGAAATATCAGGCAAGGCGGAGACGGAAGATGATATTCAATTTTAGTAAACTTTTGAAGCGAAATAAGGTATCTAATAAGCAGATCACGCGAGGTTCTTGTTCTTATGAAGAACAGATAAACACCTGACAAACAATATTTTGATATTTTCCCCTTATGATAGTATGATGACAATTATGATAGTTGATTTTTGAACTATCATAACTACAACCATCTTGTATACAGCATTTTACCATGCATTATGATAGTTATGACAGATAAATTTGTAACACGAAGCTTTATGCCAATAAAAGTACGTGACCAGAATAATAGTCATGAAACGCCATCAAAAGATTGAACAAGCGTTCGATGAAAAGTTCCGGGGCATACATTGACGAAGTCAGGAAAAAATAAAACAGAAAAGAGGAAAGTAAAGTAAATATAATTCACTCCACTATCCTCTTTTTCAACTAAAGTTTTATTCTATACAGTTCTATTTTAGAAATCTGCATTTTTCGGGGTACGCGGGAACGGTATGACGTCGCGGATATTTGTCATTCCTGTTACGAATAACAGCAAACGTTCAAATCCCAGGCCAAACCCTGAATGAGGAACTGTACCGAAACGGCGGGTATCCAAATACCACCACATATCCTTCATGGGTATGCCCAATTCATTGATGCGGTTTTGCAGCTTATCATAATCAGCTTCACGCTCAGATCCACCAATAATTTCTCCGATTTTCGGGAATAGAACATCCATTGCACGGACAGTCTTTCCATCTTCGTTCTGCTTCATATAGAACGCTTTGATTTCTTTCGGATAATCTGTCAGGATAACCGGACGTTTAAAATGGTCTTCGACCAAGAAACGCTCATGCTCAGAAGCCAAATCAACACCCCAATAAACAGGGAATTCGAATTTATGCCCCTTAGCTACTGCCTCTTCAAGAATCTTAATACCCTCGGTATATGGCAAACGTACAAATTCATCTTTTAATACACCTTCCAGACGTGCTATTAATTCCTTATCGAACATGTCGTTCAAGAACTTAATATCATCCATACAATTATCCAACGCCCAGCGAACACAATATTTAATAAAGTCTTCTGCCAGATCCATGTTATCAAGGATATCATTGAATGCAACTTCCGGTTCAATCATCCAAAACTCAGCCAAGTGCCGCGGAGTATTTGAGTTTTCAGCACGGAAAGTCGGCCCAAATGTATAAATCTGTCCCAATGCTGTTGCTGCCAATTCACCTTCAAGCTGTCCGGAAACTGTTAAACTTGCCTGTTTTCCAAAGAAGTCGTCATCATAAATAATTGAGCCGTTTTCATCCTTCTTCAGATCATATAAGTTCATTGTTGTTACCTGAAACATCTGTCCGGCACCTTCGCAATCGGATGCTGTAACAATAGGTGTATGGAAATAAAAGAAACCTCTGTCATGGAAAAATTTATGAATTGCATAAGCCATATTATGACGGATACGGAATACTGCACCAAATGTATTCGTACGGGGACGCAAATGAGCTATCTCACGCAAGAACTCCATAGAGTGCCCCTTCTTCTGCAAAGGATATGTATTCACATCGGCAGTCCCATAAATTTCAATCTCGGTAGCCTGAATTTCTACATTCTGTCCCTTTCCCTGAGATTGTACCAATATTCCGTTTACATTTATGCTGGCACCCGTTGTAATAGGCTTAAGGTATTCCTCCCCTAATTTTTCCACGTCTACAACGATCTGAACATTATTAATTGTAGAACCGTCATTCAAAGCTATAAAGCTAACTTGTTTGCTACCACGACGGGTACGAACCCATCCCTTAACATTAACGGTCGTACCGTAAGCCTCACTCTTCAGTACATCTACAATTTTTGTTCTTTTAATTGCTTCCATGTTTATATTTTTAATCTTAGATAATCAAAACAAGTTAGCCGGCATCTCAACCGGCTAACTCTATATTTCTTATTCAAAAGCTCCCATTCGGAGAGTATTAACCTCTCTTTCATTCAGATAACGCCATTTTCCGCGTCCCAGGTTCTTTTTAGTCAGTCCGGCAAAGTATACACGATCAAGTTTAATCACGTGATAGCCCAATGATTCGAAAATACGACGAACGATACGATTACGACCGGAATGGATTTCAATACCCACCTGGCTTTTATCCTCTTCGCTGGCATAACTAATTGCATCTGCGTGGATTTCACCATCTTCAAGTTCCAATCCATTTGCAATCTTTTCCATATCTTCAACCGTTACATTCTTATCCAACCATACATGATAAATCTTTTTCTTCTTATAAGACGGATGAGTCAATTTAGAAGCCAAATCTCCATCATTAGTCAATAACAGGACACCTGTTGTATTACGGTCTAAACGTCCTACCGGATAAATACGTTCCTGACATGCATTTTTTACTAAATCCATTACCGTCAAACGTTCCTGAGGATCATCAGATGTTGTTACACAATTCTTCGGCTTATTCAAGACGATATAGATCTTGCTTTCAATCTGGACAGGACGATCCTGGAATGTAACCTTATCCTGACGCGTAATCTTTGTTCCCAATTCAGTTACTACTGCATCGTTAACTTTAACTACCCCCGACTGGATAAATTCATCAGCTTCACGACGTGAACAAACACCGGCATTTGACAAAAATTTGTTCAAACGAATTGGTTCGTTCGGATCTGCCAAGACTTCCTTATACTTTAACTGTTTCTGGAAATTATATTTGGCATTTGGATTATAGTCTCCGGAACGATTATTATTGCTCGGACGACGATTTCCATAGCCACCACCATTATTGCCATAGCCTCTGTGATTACCATAGCCTCCGCTATTGCCATAACCTCCACTATTACCATAACGGTTATTATTCCCATAGCCTCTGTTGTTATCGCGATGTTCATTACGATCGAATGATGTTACACGAGCATCACCAACACGAGGTCTTCTTTTTTTCATGCCATCTCCTGAAACACCTTCACCTGAAGGAGTTGCAGAATAAGCTTTTCCACGGTCTTCATAATTCGGACGGGAAGGACGGTTATACGATGGACGGTCATTCCCATAATAATTATTATTACCATGAGGACGGTCATTATTGTTGCCATATCCCCCCTGATTATACGACCGGTTGTTTCCATAAGACGACCGTGAATTGTTATAACCACCCTGGTTTCCATAATTACGGTTTCCGCCATTGTCACGGTTATAAGGTTTGTTGTAACCACCCTCACGGTTGTTATCGTACGTACGCGGACGACTTGGTCTGTCACCATAAGAATTATAACCGCCACGGTCTTCCCAATTAGGACGGTTATACGATCTCCGTTCATAGTTGTTTCCTTCAGGTCTGTTATAACCTTGGTTGTAAGGTCTCCGTTCAGAATCCTGGTCTGTGTTTTCTCGTCTGATACTTGGTATCACTTTCCTTGGACGCGGTTGAGTTTCATCTCTTTCTTCTGTACTCATTTGCTACGAATTAAATGATAATTAAATAATTCGGTAGCCTCACGGCTACCACCTGTTTCTCTCTAAATTCCTGTATAATTATGAGGCGTAATCGCCTTTAATTCAGCTTTAACAGCATCACTCACCTGCAATGTATCAATAAAACTACGTATCGATTCAGATGTAATTCCTTCATTTGTACGAGTCAAAGCTTTTAACGCTTCATAAGGTTTCGGATAACCTTCCCGGCGCAAAATAGTTTGGATACCTTCGGCTACCACAGCCCAACATTGATCCAAGTCCTGATACAAAGCTTTCTCATTTAATAACAATTTTCCCAGGCCTTTTGTTAAGCTTTTGAATGCTATTTCAATATGAGCCATCGGGACACCCACATTACGTAACACTGTAGAGTCTGTTAAATCCCGCTGCAAACGAGATATAGGCAATTTCATAGCCAAATGCGTTAAGATGGCATTCGCCATTCCCAAATTACCTTCTGCATTTTCAAAATCAATCGGGTTTACCTTATGAGGCATTGCAGAAGATCCGACTTCACCAGCCTTAATCTTTTGCTTGAAATATTCCATTGAAACATATTGCCAGAAATCACGGCACAAGTCAATCAGGATAGTATCGACTCTCTTCATGCCATCAAAAATTGCAGCAAGATTGTCATAATTTGAAATCTGTGTAGTCCATTCCTCACGGCTAAGACCCAACACTTCATTTACAAATTTGTTACCAAATGCACGCCAGTCATATTCCGGATAGGCAACGTTATGTGCATTGAAATTACCTGTCGCACCACCAAATTTGGCAGAGACAGGAACTGCTTTCAACAAAGCCACCTGCTGTTCCAGGCGGTACACAAATACCATAATTTCTTTTCCCAAACGTGTAGGAGAAGCCGGCTGTCCATGAGTTTTTGCCAGCATAGGTATTTCGGCCCATGCTTCAGCATATTGCTTCAACAGATCTATCACTTCCTGAAGTCCCGGATAATACACCTCGTTCAAAGCATCTTTGATAGACAAAGGTACGGATGTATTGTTTATATCCTGGGATGTCAACCCGAAATGAATAAATTCTTTATACTCCTGCAAAGACAGTAAATCAAATTTTTCTTTGATAAAATACTCTACTGCTTTTACATCATGATTTGTTATGCTCTCTATCTCTTTTATACGCGTTGCATCTTCAACAGAAAAGTCCTGATAAATTTTCCGCAGAGCTTGTTTATTTTCCGCTGTTGCCAAAGCATTTAATTGCGGAAGAAATTCAGACAAAGTAATAAAATACTCGATCTCAACCTGCACTCTGTATTTAATGAGTGCATATTCAGAGAAGTAGGCAGCCAGATTTTCAGCCTTATTCCTATATCGCCCGTCTACAGGTGATATTGCTGTTAGTGTAGAAAATTTCATATACATTATTAATATAGAGATGCAAAGGTACTATAATTCTTAAACATACAGGGCAGAGCTGGAACTTTTTTCTACTTTTTTCGCAAAAAATTTGGAGAGAATAAAAAAAGCCGTATCTTTGCAGCGCTTTAGAGAGATAAAGCATATAAATTTACTGAAAATGAAAGGGCGTTTAGCTCAGCTGGTTCAGAGCATCTGCCTTACAAGCAGAGGGTCGGCGGTTCGAATCCGTCAACGCCCACTTTCATAACGAATTGATTTCACTTTTGGGCGTTTAGCTCAGCTGGTTCAGAGCATCTGCCTTACAAGCAGAGGGTCGGCGGTTCGAATCCGTCAACGCCCACTGATAACCAAAAGGATTTCACATTCGGGCGTTTAGCTCAGCTGGTTCAGAGCATCTGCCTTACAAGCAGAGGGTCGGCGGTTCGAATCCGTCAACGCCCACAAAAAAAGAGGACATGTTTTTATAACACGTCCTTTTTTTATGCCCTATTTTTAACGTCTTTGGTGTAAGGGCACCGATATAATACGGTCTATCGAATACTTTCCCGGTCCCACTATATACATCAATACAAAAACTACCAAATAAATGAAAGCTAACTCCTTCACGGCAAACGGATCCGCCCCGTGAATAACAAAGAAAGCCATTCCCATTGTAAATATCATCGGTATCATAGCCAAACGATAAAGCGCCCCGAAAATAAATCCTACAGAACATAACATCTCTCCAAAAATAGCCAAGCCTAAAGATACAGAATTACCCACACCTAACGGGTCTGGAAATGTGGCAGACATTTCCGAATAATTAGTCCACTTCTGTAGACCATGACTTAACAACAGTCCTCCAAAAAGAAGACGAAGAGCTAATAACAACAAAGAGATTGCCGTTCCATCCGGCTTCTGGGGAAATAAAAATTTATAAATCTTCAACATATTATTTTATTTTTCATTTTATAAGAAAACAAAACAATACATTAAAAGGTTCAATAAACTTACATTTCACGTTTCAGTCCGCTTACCTGCTCTTTATCCTGAAGCAATACTCTCCACCTCCTAATACCGTGGCAGAATCGGTATACAAAGTTGCTTGTGTATTAGGCGGAACAGTCACATTAAGCACAATTGTTTCGCCTTCCCGTCTCCATTTGGAAACAATAAGTCCACGAACTGACTTATATGTAGCCTCAGCCCAATCAAGTTCCTGTATAAAATGCGGTTTAATAACAAAGTGTGCAAACCCCGGATTATTTTCATCATAATTAATCCCAGCTATGACATTAAACATCCAGGCACTTATATTCCCTAAAAAAGCGTGATTCAATGAAGCATCCTTTCTATTCTCATCTATCAACCATGTTTCATATAAAGTCGTAGCATTCATTTTCTTTATCCAATAGCCCCAGGACGGATGTGTATCTTTTACGATCATATGATAAGCTAATTCTGTATAGCCATAATGGGATAACACAGACGGAACATATTTACTACCCAGTAAGCCAAAATCCAGAGAACCTCCGTTATTTCTCACTTTCTCAGCCAATTTTTCAGCTACTAATGATTGTTTTTCTTCAGGAACTATATCCAAATACAACGCCAAACTCTGAGACGTTTGTGTACCATTTGCATATATGCCTGTTTCCGGATGAAAAAATTTCTCATTAATCCTATTTTTCAAAGCAGCCGCCTTTTCTTTATAATATGCAGAATCATATCCTAATAGTTCAGCAAACTGTGTCATCCGTATATAATCCAGATAAGCAAAACAGGAAGAAGTATATTCTACCAGCGTTTGTTCCCTATAAAATACCCAGTCTCCCAATCCGTAGGTCAGTAACCCCTCCACTTCACGAGTCTGTAGATATTCCAAATAATTCCGGCAAGTCTCATAAACTTGCTCTATACAACGGGTATCACCATAATACATATAAAGTGCATAGGGTATAACAAATAAAGCTGCATCCCATACAGGCCCTATCCAATCGTCATATCCCCACCCAGAACTTGGTATGATTCCGGAAATACGTCCATTATTTCTCTGATTATCAACAAAATCGCGCATCCATTTTTCATAAAATAAAATACCGTCATAATTCAACAATGCCAGGTCAATGGCAATATATGCATCGGCAGTCCAACCATTCTTTTCCCGTTGCGGACAATCCGTAGGAATACTATGCAAATTACTCAGATAAGAACGATTGGTAGCTTCCCATAAACGATTTAAAACCGTATCCGAACAACAGAACATACCCACAGGTTCAACATCCGTATGAACAAACAGCCCTGTTAACGACTGAATGGTCAACAGAACAGGCTTATCGCTTTCTATTTCTACATATTGAAAACCATGATACGTAAAAGAAGGAATAAACACTTCATTTTCCCCTTTCCCTTTCAATATAAAAACATCCTGTTGAAATCTTTCCACCGAGTCTATCGGAGTAAAATAGATATCGATGTTACTCTGATCTAACCGTCCCTCTTCATCAAGCATTTCCCCATGTTTTATAAAAACATGAGTATCCGGCTCGCCTTTTACTTCTAGGCGGCAAACCCCGGAAATATTCTCGCCAAAATCATATACATACAATGTATCGTTAAACTTGTGCATATTAACCGGACAAATCTCTTTTTTAATCCGAACAGGAGGCATATTCTGCGATTGTAATACCGGCTGGAAATCCGCAGACACAGCTTTTGCCTGTTTCCAGTTCGTCTCATCACATGACACCTTTTTCCAATCTTCAATTTCAGCCCTTGCATCATATATGTCCCCACTATAAAGGCTATTGAACAGATAAGGGCCTGTTGCAGTTTTCCAATCAGTATCCGTTGAAATAACTTGTGTAGAACCATCCGCATACAACAAATGTATCTCACAAAGTAACTGTGGACGCGCTCTCCATTGTGCTTTTTCAAAATCCCAGACACCTTTGGATTGCATATTAAACCAACCGTTACCTAATACGGCGGCCACCACATTCTTTCCTCCTACAACCTGCGAAGTTATATCATATACAGAATATAGTACCCGTTTGTCAAAATGCGTATATCCCGGTTCCAGATAAGAATTCCCTATTTGCTTTTCGTTCAGGAACATTTCAAAATATCCTAATCCAGAAACATAGGCACGGGCAGATAATGGCTTTTCTTTCACTTCAAAGACTTTTCTGAACATAGGAGCCGAAGCGAAATCTTTATCCAGCCAATCAGTTATCCAGATAGCCTGCCAATCCGCCAAACCCATCTTCCCCATTTCAAAACTATCTACAGGAGATTCTATTGATTGTCCCTGCTTATCCCAAATTATAACCTTCCAATAATATCGTTGATGGGATTCCAAACAAATCCCACTGTCATATGTACATCTGGCTACAGAAGTCTGAACTTTGCCGGAAATCCATATATCCGCCTTTCCTTTTTCCAACAAACCAACCGATGAAGCTATCTGAATCTGATAAGCATGTTGTATAAATAAGCCATTCTTTCCAGCAAAACTCCATACAAAGCGGGGGCGAGGGGTATCCACACCCAAAGGTGCTTTTTGATATTCACAACGTAAATTCACAACTTCTATCCTGTCAACTTTTTTACATCCGGAAAGAGACAGAACAATCAAACATATATATATTATTTTATGGACTTCACTCATAACATAAACATATTAAAGGCTTCAAATTAACAGGCACAGATTTTTTATTTACAAATCTGTGCCCATCAAAAACTAACCAAAAAATTTCCCTGTAAATTAATTGTATCCCTGATTCTGTTTCAATTGTGTATTTATTTGTAACTCCCGATATGGTATAGGATAAACAAGTCTCTCCTTTGTAACATTATAAGCTCTTTTCTGAATATAAGGATAAAGAGCCTTCATCCGTTTACCATGTTCGGTCATTACCTCTATGGCTTTCCCTGTACGAACCAAATCAAACCAACGCTGATTTTCAAATGCAAATTCATGCCGGCGCTCGTCAGCAACCAAATCTGCCGTTACAGTCGATACAGATGGAAGTCCTGCCCTGTTCCGTACTTGATTAACCAACGGTAACGCCAGGTTGGCCTGATTTGTCTCCACATAACATTCTGCTAAGGAAAGGAGTACATCCGAATAACGATATATTGGCCAGTTATCATCCGTGTTCATGAGTCTTGAGTGAGGATGCCGATATTTATTAATGAAATAATAGGAAGAACTATAATTTCCAATCCGGGAATCATCAACATTCAAAACAGCCTCCAAAACAAACAAACCATCACTGTTTGTATTTCCCACGGCAGATTTAATTGAGAAAAGCAATCGTTCATCACCCGATTCATAAGAATCTACCATTTCCTGAGTCGGGACATTCCAACCACCTTCACCTATTGTATTAGAATTAGGAACACCGGTAATCAATTCGGCCTCCGCTGTTTTTGGAATGAAACGATATAGCCAGTCACTATTCTGTCCCTGATTTCCTTGCTGATATTGCACTTCAAACAAGGATTCTATATTGTTTTTCTTACTGGTATCAAATACGTCTTCATAGGTAGACATCAAATCATATCCCATCTTCATAATTTCCTGCAACTGACGGATAGCTTCACTATAATCCCGCTGAGGTTTAGTCATCAATACCTTTGCTAACAACATACGTGCACTTCCTTGACTAATTTTTCCATTTTGAGGGAAAGCCGGTTTATCTAATAAAGATACAGCATTTTTTGCATCATCAAGAATAACCTCATATACCTCATCTACACTGGCACGCGGAAGAAAAGAACTTTCCGGATCGCTCACTTCATCCAAATACAGGCTGACTCCACCATAAAAGCGGACCAGGCAAAAATAATAATAAGCCCTAAAAAAGTAAGCCTGTCCGGTTACCTCTCGAATAAAATTTTCCGAAAAAGGTTTTCCTTCTATACGGTTCAGAATTGTATTGGCACGGGAAATCCCCTGATAACAAGTCGTATACATACTATTCGTATTGACATCTTCACTATCGTCCGTAAAATCTGCAACTTCTTCATAATCTCCCCATGCCCGGTTTGCTTCATAGCGGGTGTAATGAGTATTATCGGAACGCATCTCTCCCATTATAAATCCAGGAATACCTACTGTCCCTCTCATGGTAGAATACATACCCGCTACTGCCTGCTCAAACTGGTTTTCCGTTTCATAAAAAGCACCGCCATTGGGATAATATTCCGGCTTTATGTCAAGGAAATCACTCGAACATGCTGTTAACATGCTTAACGCTAAAATAACAAATATATTTTTCATAATATGCTCTTATTTAACTACTACAAATTAAAATTAAAAAGTAATATTACAGCCAATGCTAAATGTACGAGGTACTGGATAGGCTACACGATCGACCCCCAAAAACTGCCAATTGGCACCACCGGCACTAACTTCTGGATTCATACCTTTATATTTAGACCATACAGCCAACTGCTGACCGCTAAAGAAAACTCTTGCTTTAGAAATATATGCGTTCGGCTTGAAAGGGATTGTATACCCCAACGTAATATTCTTTAAAGACAAATAAGAATTTTTTGTCACCCACCCACTATGTGTCAGACGATATAATTCCGTTGTTCCTGACTTTGTTCTGGGTACTAATCCATTACCAGGATTCTCTGGCGAACGCCAACGTTCCGCCACCTCATTGCGAACATTAAATACCCCATCCAAATTATCAGTAAACTGGCGCATTTCATCAATTATATCTCCCCCTACAGAACCTGTCAAAAGTATACTCAAATCAAAGTTTTTATAAGAAAACTCATTCGTCATACCAAAAATAAAATCCGGATTCGGGTCACCGATTATTATACGGTCGTTAGTATCGATAACGCCGTCAGGTACACCATTCGGACCACTTACATCCCTCATTCTTACTGAACCTACTTCTGAAGTGACATGTTTTGGTTGCGACTCAAATTCTTCTTCATTCATATAAACACCATCAAATACATATCCCACGAAAACGCCAATAGGCTGACCTACCTGTAAGCGATTATAGTCCTGGTTTGCAGTGTATCCACCAACAGGTGTATCGTTTGTGCCCAGTTTCATTATTTCATTCTTATTAAACGAAATATTAAAATTGGTATCCCATTTAAACTCATTCACCATATTTTTGGTATTAATGGTGATTTCATGTCCCCACGATTTATAATCTCCGATATTGGCATCTACATTTGAAAAACCGGAACCTACCGGAATATCAATCCGGAACAGCATTCCATCCGTATACTTATAATAATAATCATACATTACAAAAATACGGTCATTCAGGAAACTAAAATCAATCCCAAGGTCAAACTGCTTTGTCGTCTCCCAAGTTAGCTTATTATTACCTAAACTATTCAGAGCCTTACCCGGTGTTAAAGCATCCCCAAATATATAATTGGCATCTCCCATGGAAGGGATATATTTATAATTACCACCTACATTATAATTACCTGTTAAACCATAACTGGCACGCAATTTCAGGTAATTCATCACAGGCGTTACCTTTTCCATAAACGGTTCATCCGAGATAATCCATCCAGCAGAAATAGAAGGGAAATTAGCATATTTATTACTGGACCCGAAGCGTGAACAACCATCACGACGGAAAGTTGCCTGAAGCAAATAGCGGTCTTTAAAACTATAATTCACACGACCGATTAACGACACCAGAGCCCATTCTTCCAAATAATTCGAACCATTTTTTGTAGCAGCAACATTCAACCACGAAATAGAATCGTCTGGATAATCTGTACCAGATAATTCATTATATTCTTCACGGAATTTCTGTGCGGAATAACCGATCAATGCATCAATCGAATGTTGCCCAAACCGTTGGTTATAAGTCAACATATTTTCGACATTCCAGTTATATACGAACTTACTAAAATAATATCCGGTCGCTTTCTGGGGAGGTGCCACAAACATTGCACCAGCGGCTGTAGAAGGAATAAACTGCCTGTGGTTATTACCCTGCAACTCTATATTCGCCTGTATTTTATATTTCAACCCTTTATACAGTTCCACCTCAGCAAAGGCATTACTTAATAATGTTATCCCCTTAAACTTTTCCTGTCTTTCATTCAATACTCTCAACCAGTTAGGCTGAGGGAACATTCCCGGCGCATTCAATGCCATTTTATAGCTACCATCTTCCTCATACGGACTCAAAATCGGTGAAGCCAACAAACCGGAAGACATAATACACCAAGGACCATCCGTGTTTTGCAAATCGGTAAGCTGCAAAGTAGGTGCCAGATTCAATCCTATTTTTATCTTATCATTTACTTGGAAATCATTATTAGCACGTAATGAAAAGCGCTCAAAATTTGTATTATCCACTACTCCCTTCTGATTATAATAACTAGCTACAATAGCTGAAGAAAATCGGTCCTTACCGGCTGTAATACTCAAGGTATAATTCTGAGTCGGTGCTGTACGTATCATTTCATCATACCAATCTGTACCCTTTCCATACTGTTCAGGATTTTGATAAGGTTCCGGAACACCATCGGCATACCCCTCATATTTAGCCTTATCCTCATAAAATTCTTTCTGATACCGGGCAAAAGAATGAGCATCCATCACATCCGGACGACGACTTTTAGGAACAGCCTGAATACCGTAGTTTGCACTAAAAGTTACTTCCGTACGCCCTGACTTACCACGTTTGGTTGTAATCAAAATGACCCCACTTGCTGCCCGAGAACCATACAAAGAAGTTGCTGCTGCATCCTTTAGAACTGAAAAACTCTCTATTTCATCCGGATTTATATTATTGATTCCTGTTGTGATAGGCATTCCGTCGACAACAAACAACGGTTCATTTCCTCCATTTACAGAAGCTGCACCACGGATTCGGAAAGATATACCTTGCCCTGGAGTTCCGGTTGTCTGGTTTATCTGAATACCGGAAACCTGCCCCTGCAACTTTTGCCCGATTTGTCCGACTGGCAGGTCCGCTAACTCTTTTCCATTTACTTTCGCAACAGCACCGGTCAAATTCCGTTTTTTCTGTGTACCATAACTGACAACAACAACCTCGTCCAAAGCCTGCATATCATCCTGTAAGACAATATCCATAACTTGTTTGCTCCCGGTAGGAACTTCTCTTGTAATATAGCCGATATAAGAAACAACCAATATGGAATTCCGAGGAACTTTTATACTAAACATACCGTTCATATCGGTAATAGTCCCATTTGTGGTCCCTCTTTGAATTACATTAGCTCCGGCAATCGTTTCACCTTTAGAGTCTTTAATTACTCCGGTTATTATCCTTTCCTTGTCTACTGCAGTAACCCGGGATAGTATAATCTGGCGATCCACTATTTTATATGCCACATCTGTATCCTTAAAAAGCAAATCCAGCACATCCGTAATTTTGCAACTATTCACTGAAACACTCACCTTACGGGATACTTCGACAGACCTGTCTGTAAAAAGGAAACGATAATCCGTATCCTTTTCAATCCGGTCTAACACCTGTTCTACAGAAACACCATTCATCGATAAAGATAAAACAGTCTTTTGAGAATAAGACTCTTCAGCGTGGAGCTGCATAATCATAATAAGCAGAAATACAATACTAGCTCTCATAATATGTATTGATTTATAAATAAAGGAGCAATCCGTTTTATATACTTTGTTCCAATTTGTTTTTTTCATAACTTTGTATGGATTTATAATTTTAAAATTAATCAAATTCGGTTGGCGCCGGATTTGATGCTCGACTTGGACAGGAAAAAGTTGGCGCTTTTTCCTGTCTTTCCTTTATATACTTTTACTATCCGGTATCATTCTTATTCATAAGCTTACTTTTTTAGTTGCACATTATATTATTTAAACCGTACATTTATTCGTTGCCGGCTAAATGTCGAATCATTCTGTTGTGTCATTTCCGTCATCGACCATTGTATAGGAGTAGCAAGCTCCAGATAATTCATAATCTGTATGATTGTCTCCCCGGCAAATGATGCCCTTACACGATATTCCTTATCAATATTTCCGGACAGCTCGATATCAATGTTATAGCGTTTGGATAACTGCTTGAATACATCCTCTATGCGAGTATTTCTAAAAATTAATCTGCCTTCTTTCCAAGCTGTTTTCTCATCAAGCTGTATAACCTGTATTTGAAGTTTCCCGGTAGCTTTATTATACACAGCCATTTCCTGAGGCTTTAATGTCACTTTTCTATTATTTATGCCAATGTCAATAATACCCTTTTCCAAACAAGCTTCTACAAGTTCTTCTTCATAAGCATTCACATTAAAACGGGTTCCTTTTGCTGTTACTTTCACTCCGGATGGTGTCATTACATTAAATAAATGTATCGAATCCGCTTCAACCTCAAAATAGGCTTCACCTGTCAGATACACATTTCTCTCTTTTCCGGTAAACTGTGCAGGATAACGAAGCTTACTTTTTGAATTAAGCCAAACTTTCGAATGGTCCGGCAGTTCAAACCGGGTTATAGCCCCAGAAGCGGCAACCACTTCTGCAAAAACAACTTCCCCTCTTCCTATATCTCCTTTCTGATTGATATAAAGATAGGACAACACCAGACTTGTTGTCAACAATGGAAGTAAAAGAACCGCAGCCACCCGGTATAGATATTTCATAAACAGCTGCTTCCGGTTAATCGAATGGAGTTTTTGGAGGTTTCGTCTATATGCACTGCCTACATCTATTGAACAATAGATATCTATATCGTTGGATATAGCATAGGCTTCCTCTAAATATTTCTTTGCTTCTTCTTTATTTTTATCTTCCATTTTTATTACTTTTTCTATTCAATAGACAAACGAAAATGAAAATAACGACACGAAAAAACACTTTTTTTTATCAAATTAAATAAATACATTTGCCCGCAATGGAGAATGTGATACCCAATATTGACAAACTACTAAAACAAATAACCTTAAATAACGACGAAGAAGCCTATCGCCACCTGTTTGAGTATGCTTATCCGGCATTGTACCTGTACGCAAGAAGATACATTGACAATCAAGCCGACAGGGAGGATATTATTCAAGATGTTTTTTGCAAGCTTTGGACAAGTCGTAATAAAATCAACTGTAATATTTCCGCGAAGAACTTTTTAATTACTTGTGTAAAAAATCAATGCCTGAATTATCTGAGAAAACAAGGAACAATTGAAGACTATATGCAATATGTTTCAAAAAGAACTCCCATATACGACACCGGAGGAGATAATATTTACATGCTGCATGAGTTGGAAAATAAATTAAACGAGGCACTTTCTAAACTACCCCCAGAATACCGGACCGCATTTGAAATGTCGAGAATAGAAGGTAAAAGTAAAGAAGAAATAGCAGAAATACTGAATGTATCGCCACGAACGATCGAACGCTACCGTCAAAAAGCAACAGACCACTTAAAAAAGGAGCTACGGGAATATTTACCTCTGCTTGTTTTTTTATTCCCGTAAGTTAAAATTAGCAAAAAGACAAACCTTCTTGCGTAGCTTTGTGATCCAGGGTGTCTAAATAGTAAAAGGACACAACTTCAAGAATCACAATATCATCTATAATATTTTATATTTTAATAATCATGAAAAATATGTCAAGAAGAAGCTTCCTCAAATCGGGAGCAGTAGCAGCAGTAGGGTTTAGTATTGTACCGGGCTCAGTACTCGGCAGGCCATTCGGTCATGTAGCACCCAGTGACAAATTAAACATTGCAGGTATAGGGGTCGGAGGAATGGGACGTCGTAATCTGGCTAATATGAATACGGAAAACATTGTAGCCCTTTGCGATATAGACTGGCATTACGCAGACAAAACATTTAAAGATTATCCTTCAGCCAAACGTTACAAAGATTGGCGTGTGATGTTTGATGAAATGGGTAAATCTATTGATGCTGTTATGGTAGCAACACCTGACCACACACATGCCGGGGTAACAGCCCACGCTATTACTTTAGGCAAGCACTGCTATACCCAAAAACCACTCACCCACTCTGTTTACGAATCCCGTTTATTAACAAAACTGTCAAAAAAATACAGAGTAGCCACCCAAATGGGTAATCAGGGAAATTCATTCGATTGGTGTCGTCAGGTAGCAGAATGGATACATGCGGGTATAATCGGCGAAGTAACAGAAGTACATTGCTGGACCGACCGTCCCATTTGGCCACAAGGACTAATGCAACCGGATGAAGCCATGAAATGCCCGAAGACACTGGACTGGGACCTCTTTATCGGCCCTGCCCAAAAACGTCCCTATCACAGTGCTTATACTCCCTGGAACTGGCGAGGATGGTGGGATTTCGGGACCGGTGCTTTAGGTGACATGGCATGTCATATCATGGATCCTGTATACTGGGCTCTCGACCTGAAATATCCTACAAGTGTTATAGGTAGTTCAACATTGAGTAATCTGTATTCACCTCCACATGCACAAATCGTAACATATACATTTCCGGAACGCCCGGCAAAAAAATATATTAAAATGCCGGAAGTAAAAGTCTACTGGTATGATGGTGGTTTGATGCCTCCCCGCCCGGAAGAATTGAAAGACGGCGAAATGATGGGCGATTCAAACGGAGGTATTATTTTTGTCGGTTCAAAAGGTAAAATAATGACTGGATGTTATGGCATGAATCCAACTTTAATACCTTTCAGGGATATGGAACATTTTAACCAACCCCAAGCAACCATCCCAAGGGTAAAAGGAGGTAACGGCGATATCTGGAATACAAATGCCCACGAACAGGATTGGATACGAGCTTGCAAAGAATCAGCAGAAAATCGTATCGAAGCATCTTCTAATTTTCAATTCTCCGGTCCGTTCAACGAAATGGTAGTAATGGGAGTACTGGCTGTTCGCTTACAAGGATTACACCGGGAACTTCAATGGGATGGCAAGAATATGCAATTTACAAATCTCTCGCCTAATGATAAAATCAGCATTGTAACTGTCGACAACTTTAAAGTTATAGACGGAGATCCTCGTTTCGACCGGCGTTTTTCAGAATTTAATGCTGTTGAGATGGCTAATGAATGGATTAAACACACTTACAATAACGGTTTCTCATTACCGGAGATGCCTAAATAAATAGAAAATAATATGATAAAAAGACTATTCAAACTAACAATCGCTTTCATCTGTTGTATATTGGTACTGTCTGTACAAGCACAAACTAAAGCAGAAAAAAACGGCTGGAGGCTTGCCATGCAATCCTATTCGTTTCATAAGTTTCCTCTAACCGATGCATTAAACAAGACTCAGGAACTCGGATTAAAATATATCGAAATATTCCCCGGTCATAAATTAGGCGGAAAATGGGGCAATAAAGTTTTTGATTATAATCTGGACGTACAGACTCAAAAAGAAATCAAAAAACTTGCAGCATCAAAAGGAATTAGGATTATTGGTTGTGGCGTTTGCGTCTTCGAAAACGAATCGGACTGGAAAAAGATGTTTCAATTCGCATCTTCGATGGAACTTGAGTTTATCAGTTGCGAACCGGCTTTAAAAGATTGGGATTTGATTGAAAAGCTGTCTAAGCAATATAACATTCAAATTTCAGTACATAACCATCCACAACCTTCAACCTATTGGAAACCGGAGAACCTGCTGAATGCTATTTCTAAACGCAGTAAATTACTCGGCTCATGTGCTGATGTCGGTCATTGGCGCCGGAATGGATTGAATCAAATTGACTGTCTAAAACAACTGAAAGGGCGTATCATATCCTTACATTTCAAGGATATAGCACCCAAAGTGAAAGGAGATCAAGAACAACATGATGTAATCTGGGGTACCGGCATTCTGAATGTAAAAGAAATGTTGAAAGAATTGAAAAAACAGAATTTCAAAGGAGTCTTTTCTATCGAATATGAATACAACTGGGACAACTCGGTTCCGGATATCAAACAATGTATCGAGTATTTCAATAAAGCCACAAACGAAATTCTATAAAACATACGGGGCTGTCTGGCAATGAAAAGTCAGATAACCCCATGTTTATTTCAATGCAAGAGCAGTTATCCCATAAAAAATAATTCCTCAATAATCAACAGATTATCAAGGAATTATTTTGTGATCGGGGTGGGATTCAAACCCACGACCTTCAGAACCGGAATCTGACGCTCTATTCAGCTAAGCTACCCAACCAAAGACAGTGCAAAAGTATATATAATATCGGAGGAAAACAAACCGAGGATGAAAAAAACAGCATTTTTGATATTTTGCAAACAATAAACACAAAATCACTGCCATTTTGCAAATAAAAACAAGACTTGAATTGCTCTTTTTTCATTAATCATTATCTTTGCCCCGCATTATTCATAAAATAAAGCCACAAGAATATGAGTTATTTAATTAAACCGGCAGGATATAAAGCTTTATTAAATTTGTCCCAAACAGAAATGGGGATTAAAAAGATTAAAGACTTTTTTCAGCAAAACTTATCGTCCGAACTGCGGTTAAGACGTGTTACAGCACCTTTGTTCGTACTAAAGGGCATGGGAATAAACGACGACTTGAACGGAACAGAACGCGCAGTTACATTCCCCATTAAAGATTTGGATGATTCCAAAGCAGAAATTGTTCACTCACTTGCCAAATGGAAACGTCTTACTTTGGCTGATTATGGAATTGAAGAAGGATACGGTATCTATACAGATATGAACGCCATCCGCTCTGATGAAGAATTAGGCAATTTACACTCTTTGTATGTTGACCAGTGGGACTGGGAACGTGTAATGACAGCAGAAGAACGAAACATTCATTTTCTAAAAGAAATCGTACGCCGTATCTATGCAGCTATGGTACGAACCGAATATCTCGTTTATGAGATGTTCCCGAATATCCGTCCCGTTCTACCTCAAGATATTCATTTTATTCATTCCGAGGATTTATTACAAAAATATCCTAACTTTACCCCGAAAGAGCGTGAAGACGCAATAGCCAAGGAATATGGTGCAGTATTTATCATTGGTATCGGCTGTAAGTTAAGCAATGGAGAAAAGCATGACGGGCGTGCTCCGGACTATGATGATTGGTCTACTGTTGCAGAAAACGGACAAGTCGGATTAAATGGCGATTTGCTGGTATGGGATGATGTACTGAACCGTTCACTGGAATTATCTTCGATGGGTATTCGTGTAAACAAGGATGCATTGCTCCGACAATTAAAGATCAACAACGCAGAAGAAAAGAAAGAACTCTATTTTCATAAACGGTTGTTGAATGATGAACTTCCATTAAGTATCGGAGGTGGTATCGGACAAAGCCGCCTGTGTATGTTCTACCTTCGTAAAGCACATATCGGAGAAATCCAGGCAAGTATCTGGCCGGAAGATATGCGTCAGGAAGCTCGTGCAGCAGGAATGTATTTAATCTAATATATATGGATGTTAAAATAGAACAGAGCTGGAAAGAACGTTTAAACGCTGAGTTTGAAAAAGAATACTTCAAACAGTTAATCACTTTTGTCAAAGATGAATACAAGCAACGGACAATTTATCCTCCGGGACCTTGTATCTTCAGTGCATTCGAACATTGCCCATTTGACAAAGTCAAAGTTGTCATTCTCGGACAAGACCCCTACCATGAGCCGGGACAAGCCCATGGACTCTGTTTTTCCGTACAGGATGGAACACCTTTTCCACCTTCATTGGTAAACATCTTTAAAGAAATAGAAAGCGATTTAGGAAAGCCGGTTCCTCAAACCGGCAATCTGTTACGCTGGGCCGACCAGGGAGTCCTTCTGCTCAATGCAACCCTGACAGTTCGTGCCCATCAAGCAGGTTCTCACCAGAATAAAGGCTGGGAGGAATTTACAGATGCAGTTATTCACCGTTTGGCCGAAGAACGGAATCACATCGTCTATATTTTGTGGGGGTCTTATGCACAGCGCAAAGGGGCATTTATAGATTCTTCACGCAATCTGGTCCTAAAATCGGCACACCCGTCACCATTATCCGCTTATCGTGGATTCTTTGGAAACGGGCATTTCAGCAAAGCAAACGATTATCTTATTGCTACAGGACAAACTCCTATTGAATGGTAAAAATATAAGTCCAATAAAAAGAAGGTGTCTGAAAAGGATGCCTTCTTTTTTTGTTATGCTGCCCGTTTATTATCCATTTTTATTTTTAAAACATCTTTGGTCTTCTCAATTATCTCTCTTCGAGAAGTCATCCTACAGAAATAAGTAAACAATAAAAGAAAGCCGGCTTTTTTAGCCAGTTTCCTTAGATTATGTGCAATAGCAACCAGGGTAAACTCTGTTTTTACCTTCTCCAACCCTCTTAATCTAAACCGGTTCCACGCCGAGTTATGCTTTATCTGTGCAAAGACAGCTTCCGGTTCTGTACATCGTCTGCCCCGATGATAAATACCTTCCTCACTCATGAGCTTTTCCCGTGCTTTTTGTTTATACCTGTTAAGGTTATAGTTAACTTCTATGATCCGGTTGGCCTTTGATTTATGGCATTGAGATTTCAGCGGGCACCCCTCACAATTTTGTGCCTGATAACGCTTCAGTATGGATACATATCCCAAATCGGATTTACTTTTCCTTTGACCTTTATATTCCATATGTTGTCCCATCGGGCATACGTAATAATCCCTTTCCCGGTTGTAGTAAAGGTTCTGTATGGCAAAAGCATCCTTCTTCCAGGCACGCTTCTGCTCTTTGTGGAAATAATTGTACTTGACAAAAGCCTCTATACCCGCATTCTCCATAAACTCGTAGTTTTGTTCACTTCCATAACCGGCATCGGCCACTACTATAGAGGATTGCCTATGATAAGTCTCTCGAAAATCTTTCAAAAAAGAAATTAAAGTTCCCGTATCTCCGGCTCGCCTGTAAATTCCCAGATTGGTAATAAATTGATTCTCTGTAGCAATCTGTATGTTATAGGCAGGTTTCAATTGCCCGTTTTTCATATGATCCTCTTTCATGCGCATGAAGGTCGCATCCTCATCTGTCTTACTGAAAGAATTACGATCCCCTAATTTCTCTAATTGCGATTCGTATTTGGCAAGGCGGGGCAGATATTCTTCCTGTAACTTTTTGATTTGTTTCTGCTCAGCTTTGTTCATCCCGGAGAGCCGTTTGTTTAAAGCGCCCACTTTTTCCCGCAAACCACAGGAATCCATATCCGGTAAGGTATCCGGTGTCCTTTCCTGTTTATCCTGCTCGATATGTTTGTCAACCTCACTAAGGATTGACTGTATTTTCGACTCCAGTTTTACCTTGTTCTTTTCCACGCTACCACGCCAGACAAAAGTGTAGCGGTTGGATGCTGATTCCACTTTGGTACCATCGATATACTGTACATCCAAACTGACATAGCCGGATTCCTGTAACAGCAGAACAATGGCTGAAAACAACGATTTTATGTGTTCTTTTAAACGTTTGCCGCGGAAATCATTGATCGTGCGGAAATCGGGAGTACTATTACCAGACAACCACATGAAGTGAATATTCTCCTGCAAGGCCTTTTCTATTTTGCGACAAGAATAGATATTGTTCAGATATGCATAAAACAGAACTTTGAGCATCATACGGGGATGGTAGCTGCTGCTACCTCCTCCTTTATATGCCCAGAGCAGACAACTAATATCCAAGGCGTCTACAACACTGTTTACAACACGAACGGGATGATTGGGAGCTATCTTTTCCGATAAGCTGGCCGGAAAAAGTACATTTTGGTTGGATGTTAACTCTTTAAATACTATCTTAGCCATTGCTATAATGTTTGTTTTTTTGCAACGGTAAGATAATACTTTTTACCGAAATAAACAATAGCAAAAGGGGCTATCCGACTTTTTGGACAGCCCCTTTTTTATACTATCTCATTATTATTAATACCAAGTCTGTGCATCACGATAGTTGCTGCTCTGACGCCATTTGAGGTCTTTCAACAAAGAAGAACTTACTGCGATATTGAAGGTATACGACTTATAAGGCCCTACCGGAACAAAACTTGCCGTCATCTGCCAACAGTGCAAGTCGCGAGTTATATTACAAGTCATATATGAAATCTTTTTGGCATCGAAATCATAAGTAGCATTGAAGTTGAAACGCCAGTTTTTAGTCGGTTGAAAATTACCGTTAAAACTCAATGAATGCGTCAATGCATAATCATATTCCATCTTTTGAGGATTGAAATTTCCATACCTCAACTGCATACTGTAACTGAACGATAAACTCCAGGGTATCTTGGTTATCATATAACCATCCGAATCAAAATCTCCGGCACTCTTCTTACTCCCCAACAAGCGCCCGCCCTCTTTCTTTTCCTCTCCTTCAGGAGGCAGGACTTCTTTTAATTCCGGATCATTCGCATTGGGTTGGTCCGGAGGATTATTGCTGTCTTTAGCATCTTTCTTACCAAACAATTTACCGAACGTCTCATTCGTAAACGTATAAGAGAAACTTGTACCGGTAGACCTTAGACGACCAAACCCTTTCCCTGCCTGCCAGCGCGGAATATCCAAACGGCGGACAGTTTTGGTACTTTCATCATATCCGTATGTATACGTATCAAATACCCCATTCAAGTTCAATGTATAACTTTTCGAGAACTTAATACGCAATCCGACATTCAGGTCGCTCCATTTAAAAGAGTCGGCCGCAAGATTATAGCTCATCCCCAATGAGAGCTTATCAATCAAACTGATTTTACGTTCTCCGGTAGAGTCACGGTCCGACTTTACCTTCATTTCGATATTATTATCCAACTGGAAATTCAAACTACCTTGCTTTCCGTCGGGAGCCGTTCCAAACATACCGCTGGAAAAAGGAGAATATCGAATGGTATTTGCCTTTCCATAGGCATCTTCATACTGAATATCTTTCCAAAACCCATATTCAGAACTTCCGAAGTCAGGAGCATAGCTGAAACTAACAGATGGTTCCATACGATGACGAATCTTCAATACCTTTCCTCCAAAAATCTGCATGAACTTCATAGGAACATATGTTCCATACAATGTAGTTGAAGCCGAAACCGAAGCATTATAGTTGAACACCCGATAGAAACCATATGTCGTATCACGGTCTACCACCGTCTTTTTCTGCATGTCATAAGCTTTCTCGACCTTATTCGTATACCACCGTTCAGTATAACTGAAGGATGGTGATATATTCAAATATTTCAATACAGAGAAAGTAGCGCTTACAGGAATCTGATGCTGCATTGCATTACGCCAATCTTTCACCAGACTCGATTTGAAAAGTTTATTTTCTTTCGTATCAATGCTGTTACGCAGGTAACCATTATAACTCATTGAAATCTTTTCATACCAACGCTCTCTTCCAATAGCATTTTTCCGCTTGAAAGGGAATATACGGCTCATACTTATCGTAATATCCGGAAGAGTAACCGAGATTGTCGAGTCTTTCGAACGCTGGTTGATATTCATTGTTGCCGAAAGGGTAAACGGATTGTTCGGAAAACGCTGGGTAATATTAACACTGGAACCTTTCGTATTCTGGGTCACATCCTGGTTATAATAACTATTTGTATTATTACGGTCGTAACTACTGGTCGAGAAGTTCACACTGGCAGAAAACGTACGGTACGGATTCGCTTTAGGGTCCTGTGTATGTGTCCAGTTTATCTTGAAGTCCTTGGACAAACTATAGTCGGGCAATCCTTTATCCCCCAAACGGGTTACCAGATAAGAAGCATTAAAATTACCGGAATACTTATATCTCTTCTTATATGAAGAACGCGCAGCCAGTCCCCAAGAACCTTTCGTATAAATTTCCCCGGTCAGCGCAAGGTCCATATAATCACTTAAAGCAAAATAATAACCTCCGTCACGCAAATAAAAACCACGGGTACTTTCATCTCCGAATGTCGGGAATATAATACCGGACGAATATGAACTGGAAAACGGGAAGAAACAGAACGGCAAACCTATCGGATATAACGGTACATCTTCAAAAACCATATATACAGGTCCAGTGATAATTCTCTTTTTGGGTTGTACCTTTGCTTTAGTCATCTGGATATAGAAGTGAGGATGGTCATGCTCATCGCAAGTGGTATATCGTCCCCCCTTCATGTTAAGAATATCGTTATCCATTTTTTTAGTAACTCCGGCTGTCACATACCCTTCTCCCTGCTGGGTAATCACATCTGTAATATACCCTTTCTTCGTATTAAAATTATACCGCATGGTCTTTGACTCATACTGCTGGTCTCCATCTTTAAAAAGAGGATAGCCGAATTCCGCCCCGATAGAATCGAGTCCGAACTTGGCATAGACCAGACTACTATCCAGATTCATCTGTATAATTTCGGATTGGAGTTCTATTTGCTGGTATTTCACATCTCCTTCACCATACAAATACGCCCAGTTCCCATTTGTCATAATAATGGAATCTTTTGCCTGATAATCGACCTGAGCATCCAGACCCGCCGTTTTTTTCGGAACGGAATCGACATGCGCCAAACTATCCGGAAGGACAGGCATAATACTGTCCCCTACGACAGCAAGGGTAGTATCAGTGGGTGCTTTAAGGATTTGTGCCCTGATATTCCAGTTTCCGAGAAGGAAAGCCAATAGAATAAGCAGACATTTATATTTCAAAAACATTTTGTCGTTATTTGCAGTGTGTTACGGCTGGCAAATGTATAACAAATTAGCGAGCCAATCTCTGTTTATTCCCCTAAAAAGAGTTTACACCAATTATCAAAACGCTCTACGGTTTCATTTCCATACTTTGAAAGTCCCTGTTTTACTTTTTCAACGGACTTTTCTTTGTCCAGTTTTGTCTTGCTGAAAAATTTATCGGCAAAACAAATGAGTTGTTCCTCCATTGTTTCTGGTAGAAAATCACGATGCGGAAGAGGTAAGTTTCGTTCTTCTATCATTGCTTCTGAAATACCCGTTCCCGTATGCCGTTCACAAACCCGCGCATGCCGGGGATACCCTTCCTTACGCATCAGTTCAGCACCAAGATATCCATGACAAATATATTCAGCCTCACCATGACAGTATATATCCGGTGCATTGCAACAGAAAATACCTATATCATGTAGCATCGCAGCCTCATCTATAAAGGTCAGGTCCAGATTCATTTCCGGATGCTTCCGGGCAATATCTAACGCTTTATCGGCTACAGAACGGCTATGTGTAATCAATATCCGGTAAAGCTCTGATTCTGGAACATAATATTTAGCAAGTATATCTAAAGGATTCATAGTTTTATTCTTTTCTATCGCCAGGCAAAGATAAGGATTATTGTTGAATGAATTTACTGCTCTTATTTGGAATTAGTAGCAGTAGTAATTTCAATTAGTAGCAATAGTAATTCAAATTAGTATGGCTACTAATATTTTTTAACAAAAGCGGCTTCGCCTCTCTACCTACAAAATATCATTTATAAATTATAATCCCTATTTTTGTACTATTCTAAAAAAAGAAATAAGCGAATATGAAAAGAATTATCTGGCTTGTTTTCCTACTATTTGGGCTGCTGCAAATCCCAACAACACAAGCCTTCACGCCACAAAATGCACCGCTGAAACTCGGCGCCGAACGCATGGATGTTATCACCCGCCTTTTGAAAGACAAGCAGGTGGGCTTAGTTGTTAACCAAACTTCCATTCTTGAAAAGAGCCAAAAACATTTATTGGACGCGTTATTGGAACAAGGTATCCAGGTAAAAAAGGTGTTTGCTCCGGAACATGGATTTCGGGGGACAGGTGATCCTGGAGAGGAAATCAAAGATAGCCGGGACCAGAAAACAGGCGTACCTATTATTTCTATCTACGGCAAAAATAAAAAACCGACTGCGGAACAGCTGGCAGGGCTGGATGTCATTGTTTTCGACATACAAGATGTAGGAGCCCGTTTCTATACATATATCAGTACGATGCATTACGTTATGGAAGCATGTGCAGAAAATAACGTCGAATTTATTGTATTAGACCGCCCGAATCCGAACGATTTTGTGGATGGTCCTATACGCCAAAAAGGATTTGAATCTTTTGTCGGGGTAGACCCTATTCCTGTTTTGCACGGTTTAACGGTTGGGGAACTTGCCTGGATGATTAACGAAGAGGGATGGTTGAAAAGCAACCCGGATACCTGCAAATTGCATATCGTCAAGATGGAAAACTGGAAACACGGAGACCCGTACTGGCTTCCTGTAAAGCCTTCCCCCAATCTGACTAACGACCAGGCTATCCGCCTGTATCCGTCCCTATGTTTTTTTGAAGGCACGAATATCAGTATCGGCAGAGGCACTTATTACCCGTTCCAGATTATCGGCGCACCGGATGCCAAATATGGAGACTTTGCCTTTACTCCTACTTCTTTGCCGGGTTTCGATACCAACCCGTTGCATAAGGATAAAGAATGCTATGGAATAGACCTCCGGGAATACCCTTTCGAGGGTGGACTTACTCTCCGCTTTCTTTTTGATTTCTATAATAAGGCGGACAAAGACCAGGCATTTTTCTTTTCACGCCCTCATTGGTTCGACCTGTTGGCTGGGACCAAGGAATTGCGTTACCAAATCATACGTGGATTGAGCGAGAAAGAAATACGTGCCAGCTGGGAACCTCAATTAAACGAATACAAAGAAATGAGGAAAAAATATCTCCTATATCCAGACTATCCGGATACAAAGAAAAAATAAGAAAAAAAGCGCCCTTATTTCCATATTGATATGTAACAAGGGCGCTTTGACCATAACCTTACAAAAATCCTCTAAAACACCCGTTTAGTACCAATTATTTGCTACCTTTGTGAAAGAGTTTATAAATCATACACTTTCAAGTGTTCAATACAGGGTAACAAAATCAAGTCACATCCTTGAAACTTTTTATTTACATATTTGTTTTTATTCTCGTCATGTTCCAGCCTTTTCATATCCAGGCTCACAAGATTGAAAGCAATCATAAACATTTTCATGTTCTGATTATCCATTCTTATTCAAAAAACCTGACAACCTATTCCGAATTTGGAGAATTAGTACAAAAAGAATTGGAGAAAAAAGACATCTACAGTTCAATCCAAACAATCTATTTAAATTGTGAACAAGCCATTACGCCAGATACAGAAGTCCAAATGTACCACTTTCTGGATTCTATACAAAGCTGGCAACCCGATATTATTTTAGTGAATGACGACCAGGCTACATTCACACTAATGAGTTGTAGCCATCCCTTAGTGAAGAAACTCCCGATCGTATTTTCCGGCGTAAATTTTCCAAATTGGGAACTCCTGAAAGAACATCCGAATGTTACAGGATATTGGGATAAACCGGAATACCTGAAAAATATCAACTTAATTGAAAAACTATACGGCAAATCCAATATTCTGTTTTTCAATGATACCCGATTCATCGGCAAGCAGGCATTTCACACCTTGCTCCAAGAAGTAGAAAAAAGTGATATCAGACTATATGACGGATTATATTATCCGGACAAACCTCTCCCTCCGGTTATATCGCCGGGGGCATTTGAGAAGTCAGCTCTATTTACAGCCAAAGCACAAGAACTCAACGGAATAGAAACAATGGGGATATTTAAAAACAACAGCTACACGGCTTGTTTACAAATTATCCTGGATTTCAATGTGTTGACAATCGGACGTCTTGCCAACGTTCCTAATTTTACTGTTGTTAATAACGGATTTAATAATGATTGGGGAATTACCGGCGGATATTTCACGACATTGGATATACAAACTAAATGTGTCGCAGACATGGCGGCACGCATTCTTACCGGCACCCCGGTAAATAAAATACCAATCACCTTAAGTCCGAAAACCTATGCTTTCGATTGGTATGAGCTGGAACGTTTCCATATAAATATAAAAGATTTACCACAGGGTAGCATTATTTATAATTTGCCTTTATATATCCGTTACCATACCTACATCGTAATAGGAGGAGTCCTGTTGCTTCTCGCCTTTATATACATTATCGTACACCTTATTTTTATGTACCGCAGGGAAAATAAGCGGAAAATCCAGGCACAAAAAAATTTGGTCAAAGAAAAAAACTTCTTAAAATTGGCCTTGGAAGGGGGTAATACCTATGCATGGAGAATGGAAAACGACAATTTTATTTTTGAAAATGACTTCTACGTAAACAATCAGATTGAAGCCAAACCTATCCCCTTAACCGAATTTGTAGAGATGGTACATCCTGACGATCGGAAAAATCTCGATAAAACAATACAAGATATTCATTCCGGGAATATTCCAAAAGCGACTATTCAATGCCGCTTCTATTTTAATCAAAAACAATATACCTGGTGGGAGCTTCGTTACAATCAGGGAGCTTTTTCTTCTGCAGAAAATCAAACGATCATAGGATTATGTATTAATATCCAGTCGTTCAAAGAAAAAGAAAACAAACTGACTATACTTCAAGAGAAGGCGGAGGAGGCAAACAAAATGAAATCTGCATTTCTTGCCAACATGAGCCATGAAATACGTACTCCCTTAAATGCAATTGTAGGCTTTTCCAATCTATTGCAGGAAGATGATGAATTAAGTGAAGAAGAAAAGACACTGTTTAAAGAAACAATCAATAAAAACAGTTCATTACTGCTGAAATTGATTAATGATATTCTGGAATTATCAAGAATCGAGTCCGGACGTATGTCTTTCACTTTTGAAAACTGCCGGATTGATGAATTGCTGGAAGAGCTGTATCAAACCCATTTATTATTGATCCCTTCAACTATTAAATTTATTAAAAGGATTCCCAAATTACCGGTTATCGTCAGGATAGACCGCCATCGGCTCACTCAGGTCATAACCAATCTGATCAACAATGCGGTCAAATTTACGACAAAAGGTCATATCTTATTGGGTTACCAATATAATAAACCGGATAACACCGTACGTATTTATGTGGAAGACACTGGAATAGGGATGTCGGAAGACGCCCGCCAAAAAGTCTTCGAACGTTTCTACAAGGAAAATGAATTTGCTCAGGGAACCGGTTTGGGACTTTCTATTTCCCTTACAATTGTGGAACGTCTAAACGGTAAAATAGAACTCCAATCAGAAGAAAACAAAGGTAGCAGATTCACTATTACCCTTCCCTGCCGACTGGATAATTAACTCCAAAAACAAAGAAACAGAATAATAAGTTCGAGGAACACTGAAGTCAGCTATCACATCAGCTAAAAGAAAAAGGAGCTGCCTAACACATTTCAGACAACTCCTTCATATCCATTTTTAAACTTACGATTTCTTACTTCTTTTTTTCTATTACCATCAGCTTGCTATTATCTGTACCATAAAAAGCGATTTTGGTAACCGGAGTAACATTCCCCTCCTGAGCAAAACGAACGGTTTTCTCTATTGCCTGAAGCAACTCCCGTTCACCACTCATATCAGGGCATGCCATCCGGGTTGTAGCAACCTGGGCAAACTTAATGATATTTTTTCTTGCATTATCGTATTCAATCTTACCCATCATACGGTTGCATCCGGCATTGCCGGATAAGGTTTGACGAGGTACATCAAATGCAATAAACTGACGTGAATCTGTCGGATTTAGTACTTTCCCATTTAACTCTACAATATTCCATTCTCCATCCAAATCAGAGAAAGAAGCCACAGCTACACTCTTCGACTTACAGGAGGCAAACAAACCTACTCCGACAAATATCAAACAGAGATATAAAAACTTTTTCATTTTTACTGATTCTTCGACAATACCAACAATACATTTCCGTTTGAGTCAACCAGCAGCATTTCATTTTCACTTTGTCCTGCTTTTACCGACTTTACATCTCCCATCGCTTTCAGGATAGCATCTTCTGTTTCCATATCCGGACAGGCCATCATAGTTGTTGCAGCAGGCTGGATAGTTATGGAAGACACATCTTTATCATCCAAAACTACAGTCGTATTAAATATATTACAGCCGGCATTACCATGAAGTTTATTACTTGCCATATCGAATTCCATCTGAGGCAAACCTTCTTTCAGTATTTTTTCACCTTTTACTTCTACAATATTCCATTTACCTTCCAGTTTCTTAGCGTCTGTTTTGGCTTCAGAGCAAGCAAACAAAATTCCTGCAAACACAGGAATCATCAATAAAGACATAATCTTCTTTTTCATATTCGCATCTTGTTTAACAATTATCACATGTTATAAATAAAAACTTCACTCATATGGATAAGACGCTTATTTTGCCCAAAATGTTCCATAGCCGACCAGCATTTAGCCAATATTAACATTTTCACAAACAAATATGCTCCTTATAACAGGAGGACAAAGATACAAAGCATTAACAGAAAATATGTTTTCAGGTTTACATTATTTTCTGTAAGTTTGCAGCATAACGTATTATAATAATACCCCCAAAGTCAGTTGATAAAGAAAAATATGAATATAAAACCGGTACTCTGCCTCTTAGTCATAGGAATACTCTCTGCTTTTTCCTGTACCCATAAAAATCAAACAGAAGATGAAGATATTGATAGCCAATGGTTGGACAGCCTTCAGCATGTTTACCAATATGGTATTTGCATCGATTCTCTGGATGTAAGGGAGTATAAGATGAAAAGTGGAGACAACCCTGCCTCTATTTTTGCAAGTTTAGGCTTCTCTGCTATCAAAGCAGACAGTATTTCCAAAGCATCAGCAGAAGTACTGGACCCCACAAAACTGCGTGCCGGCATGTGTTATTATACATTTACAACCCAAGACAGTACGGCAGATATCCGCCACATAGCTTTTGCAAAATCGCTCACGGACTATGCTGTAATAGACCTGACCGGAGATTCTATCAACGCTTATAGTTTCAGCAAACCTATCACTTTAAAACAAAAGTACACACAAGGTACCCTCAACTCCTCTTTATGGAATGTTATCAAAGCAAGCGGTGCCGATCCTTTACTGGCTATTAAAATTTCAGACGTATACGCCTGGCAGATCGACTTTTTCGATGTTAAAGACGGGGACTCTTTCCAGGTACTGTACAATGTAGCCTACATAGACGATACCACAGCTTTAAATATTACATCCATCGAAGGAGCCATATTTACCCATCAAGGAAAAGATTTTGTGGCAATTCCTTTTACGCAGGATAGCATTTTCGAATACTTCGACCTCGAAGGGAACAGCCTTCGCAAAGCTTTCCTGAAGGCCCCTCTGGACTTTTTCCGTATTACCTCACGCTTCAGTAATGCCCGCTTCCATCCGATACTAAAACGTTACAGAGCGCATCATGGCGTCGATTATGCCGCACCAACAGGGACGGAAGTAAAAAGTATCGGAGCCGGAACCGTTATATTCAAAGGATATGCCGGTGGCGGAGGCAACACATTAAAAATAAAACACAATTCCGTATACACCACTTCTTACATGCATTTAAGCCGCTATGCCAAAGGCATTGGAGTGGGTAGCCATGTACAGCAAGGACAAGTTATAGGTTATGTAGGTTCAACCGGGCTTTCTACAGGTCCCCACCTCGATTTCCGGGTCTATAAAAACGGGCAACCTATCAACCCTCTGCATATGGAGGCTCCTCCATCTTTGCCCGTCAAGCCGGAACTTCGCGACAGTTTTGCTATAGTTAAGCAAGCTGTTCTTGCAGAATTGGATAGCATGAAACGTTTACACTAAATACAGAAAGGATTTATATATGAAATTTTTAGGAAATATCATCTGGTTAATTTTCGGAGGTCTGGTAACTTCCATTGAATATTTAATTTCCAGCTTGCTGCTGATGGTGACTATCATAGGCATTCCATTCGGTATACAGACGATGAAGTTGGGAATGCTGGCATTGTGGCCATTCGGAAGCCGCGTTACGGATAATGGAAATTCCGGAGGATGCCTCTGCATTATCATGAATGTGCTTTGGATATTCCTGGGTGGTTTCTGGATATGCCTGACTCACCTGTTTTTCGGACTACTACTTTGTATTACGATTATAGGTATCCCATTCGGGCGGCAACATTTTAAAATGGCAGCTCTTGCTCTGACTCCTTTTGGCAAAAATATTATTTAAGCAGGAATGTCTCTAATCAATTGAGATTTGTTCTACCTCTATCGGATGACTGAGGAAAATAGATGCTGTCTCTGAAAATTTAGCAGCCGATTCTGTTGTCAGGAAGCGGCAATACCCTCCTCGTGTAAGCCGTCTGTCCATTTCCGGATGACGGTACAAGTAATCTTTCAGGCTTTCTGCCACATATTGTCCTTGTGCAAAAAGAGTAACCCCATCCGGCAGATATTGCCTTATTTTATCCATAAGCAAAGGATAGTGCGTACATCCTAAGACAAGGGTATCTATATCCGGATCTATGGAAAGAATATGTTCCAGATGCTTTTGTACAAAATAATCTGCTCCGGGAGATGCGAACTCATTATTCTCGACTAAGGGTACCCACATCGGACAAGCTTCTCCTGTCACCCGGATATGTGGGAACATCTTATTTATTTCCAAGGAATAGGAACCGGAAGAAATAGTTCCGCTGGTACCTAAAATACCAACATGCTTTGTCCGGCTGATACGATCCATTAATTCCACAGTAGGACGAATAACCCCCAATACACGGCGTTCTGCATCCCATAAAGGCAAATCCTTCTGCTGAATCGTTCGTAAGGCTTTCGCAGAGGCTGTATTACAAGCCAGGATAACGAGCTGACATCCCTCTTCAAAAAGTTTTTCAACAGCCTGCCGGGTAAAACGGTAGACCACTTCAAATGAACGTGGTCCATAAGGAGTACGTGCATTATCACCTAAATAGATATAATCATATTCAGGCATAGCCTCACGAATCTTATTGAATATGGTTAATCCTCCGTATCCGGAGTCAAAAATACCTATTGCGCCGGGCTGTTTTGAAAACATAGTCAGAACCTTTCCTTTATATATAGACGAAAAAGGATGCCTTCCTATTGGAAAGCATCCTTTTCTTATAATATAAACAATATTACTTCAAACCTAATTTAGCTTTTACAAACGGAGTTGCATCGATAGCTGCATTTCCAGTATAAAGAACAATCTGCGGATCCAATACGTAAGTATAACCCTTTTCATCACCTACAGCCTTGATTGCATTTCTTAATTTGTCCTGAATAGGAACAAACAATTCCTGCTGTTTTTTCTGGAAATCCTGCTGGGTCAACTGAACAAAATTATTTGAACGTTCCTGGATATCAGATAATTCCTGCATTCTTCTCATTTTGATATTTTCTGTCAATGAGTCCTGCTGGGCAATGAAATCAGCATACTTCTTATTGTATTCTTCTTCCATAACTTTCAGCTCTTGTTTGTATTTAGCATCCATATCTGCTAATGTTTTTTGCATCGTAGCAAATTCAGGCATTGCTGTTACGACTTCCTGGCTATTAACAATAGCGATCTTTACTTCTTGCGCAAAAACACTTAATGGGAGCACCATTAACAAAAAAATAATCAGTTTCTTCATTTCTCTATAAAAATTACTTGTTATTAATCAAATTCTTAACTATCAGCATTGAAGCGCACAAATGTACGCATTTATTTTGAATATCCTAATCTAATAAGGACTTCATTGCTTATATCTATCTTCGGAGAAGCGAAAATAATGCTCATAGCCGAGGCTCTGTCCATGACCATTTGGTATCCTTTTTCTTCCGATATTTCTTTTACAGCTTCATAAATATCATCCTGTAGGGGTTTCATGAAATTCTCACGTTGTTTATACATTTCTCCCTCCGGACCGAAATATTTACGTTTTACATCCTGAGCCTCTTGTTCTTTCTTTACAATCGCCTCTTCACGCTTTGCTTTCATTTCTGCGGAAAGGGACCCCAACTCTGCCTGATAACTTTTATACATGTTCTGGGCCTCCTGCTGAAGTGCATCCACTTCACTCTGCCATTTCTTCGAACTCTGGCTTATCTGTTCATTCATTGTTGCATAAGACGGAATATTTTTGAGGATATACTCCATATCTATCAAAGCAAATTTCTGTGCCGATGCTGCAAACGAACAAAAGAGCAACAAACAGCTTAATGCAATAATTTTCTTCATACACCTATTATTTAGTATTTAAACCTTCTGACTACAAATATAGCAGAGGGTTTATTTATTAAAAGAAAATTGAGGATTAAAAATTAAAAATTAGTGCAATCTGCACATAAATCTTCAATTTTTAATCCTCAATTCCTAACTTTATATTTCCTGACCTAAAATTCTTGTCCTATGATAAAGTGAAAATTGCTACCTCCTCTTGAAGAACTACCGTCAGGTTTATCGAAACCATATGCCCAGTCGATACCCATCAAACCGATCATCGGAAGGAAGATACGTACACCGACACCAGCCGAACGCTTCAAGTTGAACGGATTGAAATCTTTCATATCCACCCAAGCATTACCTGCTTCAACAAACGCCAATCCGTAAATCGTAGAAGAAGGTTCCAACAAGAACGGATAACGGAATTCCATTGACAAACGAGAGTATCCGTAACCATAAGAATTATACCCCCTGTTACCGGCAATACTACCATTTTCATATCCTCTCAAACCAATGGTTTCTGTTGCATACATACTTGAATAACCTGTCATACCGTCACCACCCATATAGAATGTTTCAAACGGAGACTTCTTATCCTTGTTATAAGAACCGATAAAACCATATTCAACACGTGTCATCAATACCGGTGTTCTTTTCACCGTCATCGGAGCCAATGGAGAGAATATCTTTGCTTTGAACTTCCACTTATGGTATTCGATAAGTTTAAACTTATTCGGATTCTGGTCACTCATATTGGCATAATCTTTTCCATCCCATAAAGACCAAGGCGGAGTAGCAGCAACCGAAACCATGAATTGTGAACCGCGACGGGTATACAACGGATTATCGATAGAGTTACGCTGCAACATCAACTCAAGGTTAATATTATGGCAATTACCATTCTGAACCAGGAAGTAATCCCAGTCTTTCATCATATACAACTGGTAGTTCAATGTTGCCATGAACTGGAAGTAGTCATCCGGCCAACTTAAACGTTTACCATAACCGGCAGACAGACCGAACATCATAATATATTTATCCGGGTCGTATGCCAATTCATAGTTTCCATAATTGCCATATCCATAACCGCCGTAACCATATCCATAACCACCATAACCGCCATACCCATAGGGGGAATAATAGTTATTATAAGAATTATTGCTCAGATAATTGCTACTAACATCTGTTTGCTTAGAGAAGTAAGCGCTTACAGATAATGTATTCGGTCGTTTGCCACCAAACCAAGGATCCATAAACGAAATACTATATGCCTGGTAATAACGTCCGTTCGTCTGACCACTCAAAGTCAATGTCTGTCCTTCCCCTTGCGGAATAATACCTTTATAAGTCTTCGGATTAAACAAGTTCTTCATTGAGAAGTTCGTAAACTTCAAACTCAACTTTCCGATTACACCAGTCTGTCCCCAGCCTGCGGAAAATTCAATCTGGTCATTTGCCTTAGATACCAGGTTATACTGGATATCCACTGTTCCGTTTTCCGCATCAGGCAGTGGCTGCGGAACCAAATTTTCCGGGTCAAAGTGTCCCATCTGCGCGATTTCACGAACTGAACGCATTAAATCTTCACGACTGAATAACATACCCGGTTTAGTACGAAGCTCACGACGAACAATGTCTTCATATAAACGGTCGTTACCATTAATGATCACACGGTTGATTGTAGCCTGAGGACCTTCCTGTATACGGATTTCCAAAGAAATCGAGTCATTACGGACATCCACTTCTACCGGATCCGCGCCAAAGAAGATATAACCATTATTATAGTACAAGTTTGAAACGGCATCATCATCAGAAATCAAACGTTCATTCAATTTCTTTTGGTTATAGACATCCCCAGGATTCATTCCCAACAAGAACTGTAATTGTTCTGTCGGATATTTAGTATTACCTACGAATGTAACATCTTTCAAATAATACTTTTCACCTTCGTCTATTTTCAAGAAAATATCTACAGTCTTAGCATCATAGTTCACAACGCTGTCTTCAATCAGGACGGCATCACGATACCCTTTCTCATTATACTTAGCGATAATATTTTTCTTGTCATTTTCATATTCTTCAGTAGTAAATTTCTTCGTACTGAACATTTTCATGATACTGGTCTTAAAGTCATGCTTAAGGTCGAACTTTTCGTTCGTCTTTTTCATTGCCTTTTTCAGATCAAAATCAGTAAGCGCTTTATTCCCTTCAAAATTAATATGATGAATTTTGGTCTTTTCATTCTTGTTGATATTAATATCGACAATCACTTCACCCGCATGAGCAGGATTATCACGCTGAACGATATTTACATCTACATTCTTAAAACCTTTGCCGTCAAAGAATTTCTTTATTAATGTTGTAGCTTTATCTATCAGGTTAGGAGTTACCTGATACCCTTTACGCAACCCTAACCGGGCTTCCAGATCTTCACGTTCTCCTTTTTTGATACCATTATAATTAACAGCTGCGATACGCGGTCTTTGCTTCAATTGAACTTCCAACCAAATCTCGTCACCTTCAATTTTTGTTGCCAGGATTTTCACATCGGAAAACAATCCGTGTTTCCAAAAACGTTTTACCGCAGAAGTTATTTCATCGCCAGGTACAGTGATTACGTCACCTACCGACAGCCCTGAAAAACCAATTAATACAAAATCATCATAATCCTTTATTCCCGTTACTTTAATATCAGCAATCTTATACTGCTTCGGAGATAATGAATACGAAATAACCGGCACTTCCGCCGGTGCCTCAACTTTGGTAGTGTCAGTTTCCTGAGCATACATGCCACACGCTACACCCAGAAAAACGAAAAACAGCACTATTTTTTTGTACATATAACAGCTATTGTTTATAAGATTAATTGCTCACTTGTTTTACCAAAACGCCGTTCACGTTGTTGATAATACAATATAGCTCCATACAACTCTTCTTCTCTAAAATCCGGCCAGAACACTTCGGTAAAATAAAACTCCGCATATGATAACTGCCACAACAGAAAGTTACTGATACGTTGCTCCCCTCCTGTACGAATCAATAGATCCGGGTCAGGAATACCTTTGGTCGTCAGATGGTCCGAGACAACTGCCTCGGTTATATCATTGGGGTGAATTTTCTTCTCCTGTACTTCTACCACAAGTTGTTTCACGGCTTCCGTTATCTCCCAACGGGAAGAATAACTTATTGCCAGAACAACGGTTGTCCCGGTATTAGCGGCAGTCTGGGCAATGCAATCCTGCAATGTTGCATATGCATCAGCAGGAAGACGGTTCAAATTGCCCACAGCCATCAAACGGACATTATTTTTCATCAAATCTGGCGTTTCACGCTGAATAGCAATTACCAGCAAACTCATCAAAGCTTGGACCTCTGCTTCCGGACGATTCCAGTTTTCATTCGAAAACGTGTACATCGTCAGATATTTCAGTCCTATGTTTTTAGCAGCTTCCACGACTTTACGGACAGAGATAACGCCTTCCTGGTGCCCAAAGCTACGGTCCTTTCCCTTAGCTTTAGCCCAACGTCCGTTTCCGTCCATAATTATCGCCACATGCTGCGGCAATCGTTTTTTGTCAATTTGTTCAATCAACGACATAGTGTTTTCATCTGTAACGACTGTTACTGTTTATTTTATACTGTTACACGGCTTTTTACGGTAGCCGAAATCCCAACTTACACTCAACAGCAAAAAAGAATACCAATCTTTATTCTTCCATATACTGCTTTCCATTCCATACGGATTATTCAGAACATCATTCTTTTCATCCGTCACATCCAAATCGTCACGGAATAATTTCCGAAACGAGAACTCGCAACCTAAGTTGACTCTATTCTGCACCTTATACTTAACTCCTATTCCACAAAGGATATGAGGAGCTAAAAAAATACAATTTTTCCCCATCGCTATCGTTCCGCCTATTCCTCCAAATACATAAGGCGTATAGCGCCAAGTATTTATAAAAACGAACGAATCGCCATATGGCAAAAAGTTAAACTCCACTTGTTCGCTACAATCAAGCAAACTACGATTAAATGAAGGTTTAACATCATCAGGCAATTTATTCTGCAGTTTCTCTGCCGTACCTGAAATCCGCCCCCACAACAAATTGGTCTTTACCGACCATCTAAAATTTCCGTTATAACGGAATATCATGCCTGCTGCGGGATGTATTTCCTTAAATGAGAAACTCCGGTTTAATTCTCCTACATAATAGGTTATACCCGTCGCTCCTCCTATTTCAAACTTACATTCTTGCGCTACTACTCCTGTAGCCAAACTAACAAATGATACAAACACAATTATGTGCTGAAAGAAAGTTGAGTTCATTCCAATAAGATTTAAAACCCTGCTTTCTTTCTAACGTTAAAAACGTCATTTAATTATATCATTTAGCATTTTCTTTATCTGCAAATCCGAGACGGTTAATACGTCCACGCCAGATTTGGTCAAGAACATTTGATACTGTAGCACCTTTTCCTCCGAAAAGATACATAAAATTTTGTCCGTCCACATGAACAGAAGCATAACCACGTCCTTCAAAATTTTTCGGCATCATAACCAAAGAATCCGATTTTGCCCAGCTTATACCTTTGTCTTTAGATAGATAAATATCAGAAGATCCTTTTCCTGAAGCATCAATACCACCTATCAGGAAAAACTTATTATCATACTCTGTTAATACAACACCTTCGCGGTTACTGAAAACTTTATCACTTCCTTCTTCAGTCAATTTTGTCCAATTCAGCCCATTATCAGTACGCCAGGAGGTATTGATCAAATTACCACTGGCATCTTTTCCGCCAACTACAGTCAAATACGAGCGGAAATTTGTATAGTGAGAAAGGCTTGCAAACCCTCCTTTGACAGGAAACATCTGTGGCACTCCCTCTTTGTATGTCCATTTTTCCTCCTGATCCATAGCCGCATAGAAATTCTTTCCATCTTTCTCGATAATAGCAGCCAACCAGGTAGGCTGTACAGTTTCTGCTTTTGTTCCACTCTGGCTACCAGAACCTATACTACCTAATAATGCGACAAGTTTACCATCAAGGTTCAACGGTGTCCAAGTAAAACCATCTTTTGTATAATAGAGTTCGCCATTACTTGTCGGAACATATAAATCACTATTGTGAGACTGCATCTGCGATAAAACAGCATTTGCAGGAAATCCATTCAAAGCACCAGATAATGTCCAGTTCCTGCCGTCCGAAACAGAGGAAGTATACAGTTCATATCCGGAGCCCTCCTGTATATACATAAAATAGTTCTCTCCATCATTACCATCGAGAACCATTACTCTTTGATCCTTTATTGTTTTCCCTAAAACATTGTCTTTATAAACAGACCATTCCATTGAGTCGGGAACGACCGTATGGATATTCACTTGAGCAGTATACTGCTTAGTTGTTTTACCATCCCATAAAGTATTTGTAAAATGTACAGGTTTACTGAAATCCAGGGAGTCCTGCAAATTCCAATAAATAGTAGAATCGCCCACTGCCTCCTGTTTTACCTGACAGGTATATACAGTGGATGCCATCTGTACGGTACAAATCACTTTCTCTTTAAAGACCGTACCATAAGGCATAGAATCTGCATTAAAAATGCGCCCGTTTATCTGATCAATTGTAAAGGTCACATTCTTCAATGCAGGCATGGAGTCGCTCGACAAAGAAAAAGATAGAATCTGACAATCTTTACTCAACTCATAGTCCGTACTCTCTGATCCCAGACAGGAAGATAACAGCAGGACAAAACATCCAGTTATAAACAGTATTATTTTCTTTTTCATTCAAAAACAAGTTTGTTCCATATAAAGGCACAAAAGTAGAAACATTTTTGGCTTTATAAACCATACTCGATAATATTTATAATATTTTTAGTGTGTCAGTGCTCTCGCTTATAGACACTCAGATAATGTTCCGTACCATTTCGCCCCATATTTCCAATAGGAATTACGCCGGACGATGTAGCCGGATATTTACAAGGTACGCCTGGCGCATTAACCCCTGAGAACAATTTTACAGGAGTTGTTTCAACCCACATTTCATCCCACAAATCTTCTTTAAGGAAGCTTTCCAACAAAGTTGTTCCTCCTTCTACCATTAAGGAATTTAACTTACGTACATACAATTCCTGAAGAATTTGCGGCAATATATTTTTTGAATAATCAATACGGATATATTCCAGGCGTTCACAACCGGAGGCTTCACAATCTGTAAAAACCAACGTTTTAACCTTGCCATCCAATAAATGATAATAGGAAGGGATTTGTAATTTTTTATCAAGCACAACTCGTACCGGTGAATTGCCAGCCCAATGACGAGTAGTCAAAGACGGGTTATCAAGAAGAGCAGTCCGGGTTCCTACCATTATTGCAGAAACATTGGAACGAAGGTGATGTACCCGCCTCATCGTTTCAGCCGACGATAAAGTTACTGCCGGAACAGAAGCATCATTCCTCAAAGCATCAAGAAAACCATCTGCACTCTGTGCCCATTTTAAATAAACATAGGGACGTTTTAATAATTGAAACGTCATAAATGCCGGATTTAAAGCCTGTGCTTCCTTTTCCAAAACGCCAGTTACAACTTCCACCCCTGCATCTCTCAACATACGAATACCCCGTCCGGAAACTTCAGGGAAAGGATCAAGACAACCTACCACGACACGAGGAATCCCCTTACGCATAATAAGCTCCGAACAAGGAGGCGTCTTCCCATAATGGGAACAGGGCTCCAGGCTTACATAAATAGTTGCATCTTTCAAAAGGGATTCATCCTTTACTGAAGCTATCGCATTTACTTCCGCATGCGCCTCTCCACACTTACGATGATAGCCTTCTCCTATAATCTTCCCATTATGTACAATCACTGCTCCCACCATTGGATTGGGAGCCACATTCCCCATTCCTTTACGTGCCAGTTCTATACAGCGGGACATATATTTCTCTTCAATAATCATCCTATGATTCTTAATATACTCACAAAGGTAACATATTTGTATCTATCCGGATTATTTAAACCGAAACTTCTTCATTTTTTTAAGTCACTCCAATACTGTTTTTCCCGAATCATAGTTATGGTTTTCCAAAATCATAACTATGACTTAAGAAAATCATAAGTATGAATATTTACAGCTTATTCGTATCTTTGTAGAAAAAAAGATGACTGAAACCATTGCCTATATCAAAACATCTCTACAGGATTTATACCCGCAGCCGGAAATTGATGGGCTGGTCCGTCTAATTATGGAACGGATTTGTAACATTCAACCTTATCATATGTTACTGGATAAAGACCGGACAGTACCTGAAGAAGAAAAAAAACAAATCAAAGACATCGTTGACCACCTGAAGAAGATGGAGCCCATACAATATGTATTAGGTGTAGCCGACTTTTATGATATGGAGTTCGAAGTAAACCCTTCTGTCTTAATACCGCGTCCGGAAACGGCAGAACTGGTAGAATTGATCATCCAGGAAAACAAAGGACAAAAAATAAATCTACTGGATATCGGAACAGGAAGTGGCTGTATAGCCATTGCCTTAGCCTCCCGGTTGAAAGACTCAAAGGTTACCGCCGTCGATATATCGGACACAGCATTGGATATAGCGCACAAAAATGCCATACGTAACCACACCCATGTGGAATTTATCCAAACAGACATACTTTCCTCCGAAAAGGCACAACAGGATATCCCCGGCAAATTCGGTATCATAGTGAGTAACCCTCCATATATCAAGGATGAAGAAAAAATAGACATGGAGAAAAACGTACTCGATTACGAGCCTCATTTAGCCTTATTCGTTCCGGACAACGACCCGTTGCTTTTCTATCGCCAGATTGCCCGCTTCGGGAAAGATAAGTTAGAAGAAAACGGATTCCTATATTTCGAAATCAATTCACAATATGGGCCGGAAACAGTGGATATGTTGCAAAAAGAAGGTTATAAAAATATTGAACTAAAGAAAGACTTTTATAGTCGTGACCGCATAATAAAAGCACAAAGATGAAACAACTCAGCGAAGCCGAAATGCTTCACCGTGCAGCCGCTTATTGTTCGGCAGGTGAACGTTGCATACAAGATGTCCGAAAAAAAATAGAATCTGCCAGCCTTTCCCCGGAAGAATGCGAACGTATTATTTCACGTTTACTAAAAGAAAAATTCATCGATGAAACACGCTTCAGTCGTAGTTTCGTCAATGACAAACTGCGCTTTAACAAATGGGGACGCATCAAAATCGCTTATGAACTACAAAAAAAGGAAATTCCGCCTGCAACCCGGGCTGAAGCTCTCGAAAATATTGACGAGCAGGAATATCGGACAATTTTGTATTCCCTATTAAAAGACAAACAAAAAACAACACGGGGAAAAGATGAACGGGACCTCTATTACAAATTACTCCGCTTTGCCGCAGGACGGGGTTTTGAAAGCCAATATGCAACAAGTTGCCTCAAACAACTGCTAAAAGGAAAAGACTATGAGGAGGATTTTGAATGATTTACTAAATTTATTCTATCCCCGTTTGTGCCTGTTATGCAAAAAAACGCTTATAGACGGGGAAGAACAAATTTGTTTGCATTGCCTATCCAACCTCTCCTATTCTCATTTTTCTGCTATAGCCAATAATCCTGCCACTCAATTGTTTGCAGGCAAAATTCCTTTCATTCATGCTACCGCCTTTCTTCTTTTTGAAAAAGGCGGGCATGTGCAACAACTGATACATGCTTTAAAATATTATGGCAATAAGGAACTGGGTTACCAGCTCGGAAAAATAGCAGCTTTAGAATATATAAATAAAGGATTATTTTCTAACGTCGATTGTCTTGTTCCTATCCCCCTTCATCCAAAGAAACAACGGAAACGCGGATATAACCAGGCAGAGTGGATTGCTATGGGAATCCAATCCGTAACAAACATCCCGATCAATACAACTGCTATCCGGCGAATACATTCCACAGAAACACAGACCCATAAGCAAGTATACGAGCGATGGAAAAATGTGCAGTCCATATTTGAACTTTCCGAAGCAGAAACACTAAACGGGAAACACATTCTGCTTATCGATGATGTCATAACCACCGGGGCAACCATAGAAGCCTGTATAAATACGCTTCTAAGTACTCCCGGCATACAGATCAGCATATTCGGACTTGCGATCGCACATGACTGATAAATAAGGGAAAATCCGATTTTACAGCACATTTTTTTCAAGAACTTCAAGGTTATATCATAACCTTTGTATACTTTTGCAAACTGGTATAAACATATTTATTAGGTTGTATGAAAACACTGGAAAGATTAGTTGCAGAAAGATTATTAAAAATTAAGGCCGTGAAACTGCAGCCGGCTAATCCGTTTACATGGGCATCCGGCTGGAAATCGCCAATCTACAACGACAACAGAAAAACACTCTCCTATCCTGAAATCAGAAGTTTCATTAAATTGGAACTGGCTCGTACGATTAGTGAGAAGTATGAAGATGCTGATGCTATTGCTGGTGTTGCAACCGGAGCAATTGCACAAGGAGCATTAGTTGCAGACCTGTTAGGTTTACCATTCGTTTACATTCGCTCTACTCCAAAAGATCATGGATTGGAGAATCTGATTGAAGGTGAATTGAAACCCGGTTCAAAAGTTGTAATTGTAGAAGACCTGGTATCCACAGGAGGTAGTAGTTTGAAAGCGGTACAAGCAGTACGTAACTTCGGTTGCGACGTGGTAGGAATGGTTGCTATTTTCACTTATGGCTTCCCTATTGCTGTTGAACAATTCAAAGAAGCTAAAGTTACACTGACAACTTTGAGCAACTATGATGCCGTACTGGAAGAAGCTCTTCGCACAGACTACATCGATCAGTCTGAAATCGCAATCCTGCAGGAATGGCGCAAAGATCCTTCAAACTGGAACCCTGAAAAATAAGTAGGATGACAGAATTTGTTAGCGAAGTAAAAACGATCCCCTATAATGAGGATCGTATTTTTAATATGTTGTCTGATCTTACCAATCTGGAGAATGTGAAAGACCGTATCCCGGAAGACAAAATAAAAGATTTTGAATTTGACCAGGATTCTTGTAGTTTCTCTGTTCCCCCTGTTGGTAAGATTACATTTCAAATTGTAGAACGCGAACCGAATAACACAATCAAGTTTACAACGACCAATTCTCCCGTTCCGTTGTTTTTGTGGATTCAACTTAAGCAGGTTGAAGAGAATGACACACGGATGAAAATGACGGTTCGTGCTGATTTGAACCCTTTTATTAAGCAAATGGTTGCCAAACCTTTGCAGGATGCCGTAGATAAGATTTCCACCGTATTGGCATCCTTACCTTATTAAATTTTGTTTTTAATTGGGAGTGAACTTGTTTATTCCCTATGAAAATAGCATATCATGGCTCAGAAACTTTGGGAAAAGAATATTCAGGTAGATCAGGAAGTTGAAACTTTCACTGTAGGAAAAGATCGCGAGATGGACCTCTATTTAGCTAAATACGATGTACTTGGCTCTATGGCGCATATCACAATGTTGGAAAGCATCGGATTGCTGACCAAAGAAGAACTCACGGTTTTACTGGCTGAACTAAAAAATATTTATGCGATAGCAGACAATGGACAGTTTACCATTGAAGAAGGCGTAGAAGATGTACACTCTCAAGTAGAGTTAATGCTTACCCGCCGGCTGGGTGATACCGGGAAAAAGATCCATAGCGGACGTTCCAGAAATGACCAGGTATTACTTGACCTCAAACTGTTTACCCGTGCAGAGATACAAGAGATTGTCAAACTGACAACAGCTTTATCCGATGTGTTGATTTCCCAAAGTAACCGGTATAAGGAAGTTCTTCTTCCCGGCTATACCCATCTTCAGGTAGCCATGCCTTCCTCTTTCGGACTTTGGTTTGGTGCTTATGCGGAAAGCCTTGCCGACGATCTGCAGTTAATGCTGGCTGCTTATAAAGTATGCAATCGCAACCCGTTAGGTTCTGCTGCCGGATATGGTTCTTCTTTTCCTCTGAAACGTCAGATGACGACCGATCTGTTAGGTTTCGACTCACTCGATTACAATGTGGTATACGCTCAGATGGGACGAGGGAAAATGGAACGTACGGTTGCTTTCGCCATGGCTGGCATTGCTGCAACACTGTCCAAACTGGCTTTTGATGCATGTATGTTCAATAGCCAGAACTTTGGGTTTATCAAGTTGCCGGACCAGTTTACTACAGGTTCCAGCATCATGCCCCACAAAAAAAATCCGGATGTGTTTGAACTGACCCGTGCTAAATGTAATAAAATACAAGGATTACCCCAACAAATTACATTAATCAGCAATAATTTGCCTTCCGGTTACTTCCGGGATTTGCAGATTATCAAGGAGATTTTCTTGCCGGCATTCGACGAACTGAAAGATTGCCTGACTATGGTTACTCACATGATGCGGGAAGTAAAAGTAAACGAACATATTTTGGACGACGATAAATATGCTTTATTATTCAGTGTGGAAGAAGTAAACCGCCTTGTTCTGGAAGGCGTTCCGTTCCGTGATGCCTACAAGCAGGTTGGACTAAGTATCGAAGCTGGTAAGTTTATCCCTACGAAAGAAGTCAACCATACCCATGAAGGTAGTATCGGTAATCTTTGTAACGACAATATTTCTGCATTAATACAAAATATTTTAGATGGATTCACGTTTAATAGGGTAAACGAAGCCGAAAAACGGCTCTTATCCTAAAATGAATGTATCGAGTTATATTTTACCTGTTTCTCTTTTTTACATTATCGTGCACAAAAATCACAGAGTCTGATATCCCTTATGCAAAAGTCTGGATAAAGCTAGATTTGCATTACAGGGATAAAGAACTTGTGGGTTTATTACACCACAAAGAATTCCAATCCGCCCGGTATAGCGGAGAACATACCGGTTTCGCCGGCATATTGGTTATTTGTGGCTATAACAACAAGTACTATGCATATGACCGGTGTTGTCCGGTTGAATCCTCTAAAAACATCACGATTATTCCAGACAATACCGGACAGGCCATCTGTCCGGCATGCAACACCATTTATGACATAGGCAATGGCAGCGGCATACCTATAAAAGGTTCTTCTGTATGCGCTTTAAGGAAATACAGGATTATGGAAAACGGACATGAATTAACCGTTACAAACTAAAAAACGCGGGATAATTGTAACTTTTTTACTCAATAATTTGCAGGAATAAAAAAATCATCTACCTTTGCACACGCAAACGAAAACAATGCGGAAGTAGCTCAGTTGGTAGAGCATAACCTTGCCAAGGTTAGGGTCGCGGGTTCGAGTCCCGTCTTCCGCTCTTCTCTTAAGAGAAAGGGAAGCTCGAATGGTGGAATCGGTAGACACGAAGGACTTAAAATCCTTTGGCCATTGCGGCTGTGCGGGTTCAAGTCCCGCTTCGAGTACATAACTTAAGTTCAAATTGTTGCGGAAGTAGCTCAGTTGGTAGAGCATAACCTTGCCAAGGTTAGGGTCGCGGGTTCGAGTCCCGTCTTCCGCTCAGCTTCCAAAAGGCCTCGGTATTGTTTGCAATATCGGGGCTTTTTACTTTTATTATCCATACAATCATATTAGAATATAACAATAGAATTGGGCTCTATTGAAAATCTCAAAAAAGATTATGTATTTCGATTGTGGTCGATTGAAATATTGTAGAGAACATATGTCTAGTTCTTGCAGAACTAAGTTAGCATTTTACTGTTTGTTTGTCAAAAATACAATATATTTTTAAAATACAAGTATTTGATGCGGCTATTTTTGCATAATTTTTCCATAAAAACATGATACTTAGTATCTATCACAATATTCTCATTTATATTTTAACGTCATTATCCTATGATTTTCCCCCTTTACCAAAAGGATATGCATTAATATACCGTATTATTACTTCGCTGGACCTTAGTTCTGCAAGAACTAAGCAATAATTGATGTTTGTATCTATTAAAAAATTTATTATAACGTATTTATTACATGTAAATTAAGGTACGATACAAATAAAATTACATTTATACGAATAAAGATATATATCCTTTTTTTAATATAAAGATTTAAATAAAAGAGAAGGAGCACCTCCACTGTGAAGTCGGGGTGTTTCGTGTTTTTAACCCCTCCATTTCCTTTTCTTCCTATAAAGTTGAAAACCATATTCACAGAGATTTAGGCCTTTTACGAGAAAAAGGGGATACCCCGCATGGTATCCCCTTTTCATTTATATCTTATATCATTAAAAGATTTTTATTGTAACAAGATTACAGATTCTGCATTTTGAAGAAAGAGAAAACGGCAGGTTCATTAGCGTTTCCGCAATGGATTAAACCAGGGCGAGCCACACGGTCCCAAGGAATCAGGTCTTTAGCCGTACCGGCGGCATCCATCCCTTTTACCGCAGTCCATTTCTTACCGTCAGCACTTTGGAAAAAGGCACAATTACATCCATCTGTCACTTCCATTTTCAGATAAACAGGAGAAGCAGGAAGTGGCTGCTCATTTAGTATCTGGGTTTTACCATCTATAATCATCTTCAACTGCAACCGGTCGCCTACACAACCCAATGCCATTTGAGACTTATCATCACCATACATTACAATACCTTTGAAGCTTTGGTTTTTATTTGTTACCGCTGTTTCTATGGCATAACGAGAGGTTGACGGACGCACACACAAAGCTGTACCATTACGGCTATCCTTTTTAGGCTTACCACTTAAAAACAGATTTCCGCCTTTGAACTTTGCATCTATATCCGAATAAACATAATTCCAAGTCCATTCATTGCGAAGTTGCTTATCCTTGAAATTATCCTCAAAATCAGTAACAGGCTGTTGTACTACTCCTTTAAAAGGCATAGGCTGGCGCAATTTAGCTGTTTCACCTGTTACAAAGTGAGGCCATTTATCTTCTCCCATCACTAATTCCTGCAAGATGGGTTGACGCCCTAAATAAAAATCCGCTCCCGACAGATAGGCATGACAGAGATAAAACATGCGTCCATCCCGAAGAGTAGTAAACGTACCATGTCCGCAAGACTGAACTTCACCTCCTCCATGCAGGATCGGATTTCCTTCATATTTTTCATACGGTCCCTTCAAGTTTTTTGAACGGGCAACAGCTACGGCATAGTCACTTTTCGGACCACAGCAACCGTTTATCGAATAAATAATATAATAATAGTCCCCATACTTGAACCAATGCTGGCCTTCCATTCCAATCCGTTCGTCATCCTTTAGCAAGCTAAAAGGTTCACCTTCCAAATGCAAACCGTCTGCCGACAATTTACTGCAAAGTAATTCTATCGGACGATTATCCAGTCCGTAAGCTTTCCAGGTGATATACAACTGCCCGTTATCTTCCAGGACAAAAGCATCAATAGCCTCTGTTCCGAACTCTATCAATAAACCATGGTCGGTAAAACCCTTTGCCGGGTCCTTTGCTGTCGCAACTCCGATATAAGATACGCCATCCGACTTCCTGCGAGCCGTATAATAAGCAAAAACCTTCCCATTGTGATAATACAGTTCCGGCGCCCAGAAAGAAGAAGAGGTCCATTCCGGCTTACGGTCGAATATATGCCCTACCTGTTTCCAATTTACCAGATCCGATGAAGTGAATACAGGATAATGCGGAGCCCATTCCGAAGAAGTTCCTGTTGCATAAAAAGTATCACCTATCCGCAGGATAGAAGGGTCTGCCATATCACCATGGATAACCGGATTTGTAAAATAAGATGTTTCCTGAGCCATTACGGAAGTTGCGGAACACAACGCAATACTTCCGAACAAAGTGAGAATCAATTTTTTCATGGATATAGAATTTACGCTTGTAATGCTTCATTCATGGCAGCAGCAGCTTTACGACCGTCACCCATAGCCAGGATTACGGTAGCCCCGCCACGCACAATATCACCACCGGCATATACATCCGGCAAAGCCGAACGCATGGTATCCTGGTCGACAACAATCGTACCCCATTTGCTCACTTCCAATCCCTGGAAAGCACGCGGAATAAGCGGGTTAGGTGAAACACCCACGCTCACAATCACTTCATCCACATCCACAGTCTCTATTGCACCTTCGATAGCAACAGGACGACGACGGCCGGAAGCATCCGGTTCTCCCAGTTCCATTTTTTGCAAACGGGCCTGCTTTACACGTCCACGTTCGTCACCGATATATTCAATCGGATTATGCAGAGTCAAAAATTCTATGCCTTCTTCCTTTGCATGCTTCACTTCTTCCAGACGTGCCGGCATTTCTTCTTCGCTACGGCGGTAAATAATCATGGCACGTTCGGCTCCCAAACGGCGTGCCGTACGTACAGAGTCCATTGCGGTATTACCCCCTCCGATTACTGCCACCTTCTTGCCCTGCAGTACCGGTGTATCACTCTCAGGATTAGCTGCATCCATCAAGTTGACACGAGTCAGATATTCATTGGAAGACATCACACCAATCAGGTTTTCCCCCGGAATATTCATAAAGTTGGGAAGACCGGCTCCACTGGCAGCAAAAATGCCTTTAAATCCATCTTCATGCAAATCTTCGTGGCTGATAGTCTTACCAACGATACAGTTGGTAATAAACTTCACACCCATCTTGCGAAGCCCTTCGATTTCGACATCCACAATCTTATTCGGCAGACGGAATTCAGGAATGCCATATTTCAATACGCCACCTATTTCGTGTAAAGCCTCGAAAACAGTTACATCGTACCCTCTCTTAGCCATGTCCCCGGCAAACGAAAGACCGGCAGGCCCCGAACCGACAACCGCAATCTTGATTCCATTCTTTTCAGCCACTTCCGGTATGGAAATACTGCCACTTTCCCGTTCATAATCGGCTGCAAAACGTTCCAGATAACCAATGGCAACAGCAGGCTTACCCATCTTCAAATGAATACACTTGCTCTCACACTGTTTTTCCTGAGGACATACACGACCGCAAACAGCAGGCAGTGCACTGGTTTCTTTCAATACGCGTGCAGCTTCCAGAAACTCTCCGCGCTCAATATTCTTAACAAATGTAGGGATACTGATACTTACCGGGCATCCTTGCATACATGTCGGATTCGGACAATCCAGGCAACGTTGTGCTTCCTGCATCGCCTGTTCCTTTGTCAACCCAAGGTTCACTTCTTCCAGACGTGTATGGCTGCGATACTCCGCATCCAATTCATTCATCTCAACACGGGGAATATCCGCACGTTCTTTATTTTTTTTGCTTTTCCGAAGTGCTTCTCTCCACGGTTCGGCACGACGGGCTGCTATTAATTCTTCTGCTGTCATTTTTTCCAATAGCTTTATTACTTCTTTTCCATATCTTTATAAGCACCCAAACGCATCAACATCTCGTCGAAATCGACCTGATGAGCATCAAATTCAGGACCATCCACACAAACGAACTTCGTCTTTCCACCCACCGTAATACGGCAAGCGCCACACATACCGGTTCCGTCCACCATAATCGTATTCAGAGAGGCAACAGTCGGTATTTCGTATTTTTTAGTCAGCGCCGAAACAAATTTCATCATAATCGCCGGTCCGATAGTCACACAAAGGTCCACTTTCTCACGGTTGATAACACTTTCCACACCGTTAGTTACCAATCCCTTCGTACCATAAGAACCGTCATCCGTCATCACAATCACCTCATCGGAATTGGCGCGCATCTGTTCTTCCAGGATAACCAAATCTTTCGTACGGGCTGCCAAAACCACAATGACCCGGTTTCCCGCTTTATGGAAAGCTTCTACAATAGGAAGAAGCGGAGCTACACCTACACCTCCGCCAGCACACACTACGGTACCCACTTTTTCTATATGGGTAGCCTGTCCGAGAGGACCTACCAGGTCTGTAATATAATCGCCTACGTTCAGTTCACAAATCTTCTTAGATGAACCGCCCACAGCCTGGATAACCAATGTAATGGTTCCTTTTACCGTATCGGCTCCGGCAATAGTAAGCGGGATACGTTCCCCTTTCTCACCTACCTTTACGATAACAAAGTGTCCTGCCTTTCGTGAACGGGCTATCAAAGGGGCTTCAACCTCCAGTTTCACCACATTGGCAGAGAAATTTTCTTTACTTACAATTTTATTCATTATAATCGACTATTGATAGTTTATCTTCTGTGTTCGGTGCAAAAGTATATCAAAAAAGCGAGTTCGCTGCTGTTTTGCCAGAGAAAAAGGCCTTATTCGAACAATCCTTCATCTCTAATTAACATCAACAAAGCAGAATGTGGAACAATAAGATACTTCTCTTCATTAAAATTTATCTCATAAGCCGAATTTTGCAAAAAAACAGCAAGATCGCCTTCGTGTGCCTGTAATGGCAAATAATGAACCTCTTCATTATTTTTCTTTTCCCATGCCTCATGTTCTTCTGCTTGGGAAGGAAGAGGAAACCCGGGACCGACCTTAATGATGTATCCGCTCTGAATTTTGTCTTGCTGCACCGTAGGAGGAAGATAAAGTCCTGATTTGGTCTGACTTTGTGGATTCTTCGGTTTTATAAGCACCTTATCACCCACCATAAGAAACTTATCGATATCTTTCTGTTCTATTGATAATTGCATAATAATATTGGTTATAATATTTCTAACAGCGAACAAAGATACAAAAGAAGATTCAGAACCTGTTTATCTCCAAAGAGAACTTCAATGAAAGGTTTCGTCTATCTGATGTGCCATACTAATGCAATACCTGCAACAGGGCTGTTGCAGGTGCCGCAATAGAGTTAGTGCGGGTATCGCAACAGTACTGTTCGACCTACCGCACGGGAATTGAAAAAGAAAAAGGGATTGCCCGTCTATGGACAACCCCTTCTTTCCTAATATTCTATTCTCAATTACAATGCACGTCCCTTAAAGATATTCGACTGGTCTGAAGGGTACAGGTTACCGGTAAACGATACGCGTTCGCTATTGAAGTTCGGATTTACCGTTGCCGTACATTTGTTGGAACCTTTCACCATGCGGATAGAAACACTTGCTGAAACAGCAACTCCCTGAACCATCATGTTCATTGTAATATTTCCTTTTTTATCGGTTTTCATTTCTACATTGGAAGCACTGCCTTCTACAGTAATACCGCCAATACCGTTAGGACCTGAATACGGGCCGTTGAAAGCCAACTGGATAGTTGCCCTGTCGCCTTTCATAGATACGAAGTTCGTGCTTGGAGTGACATAAACGAAACTACCCCGCTTAAATTCAACCCTGTCAGCCTCCAATACGAAATCTCTATCCTTTAATGCCTGAACACCCTGCTCAAACAATGCCATTTCTTCTGCTTCATCTGCCGCTTGTTGTGCTTCTCGTGCTGCTTTTTGAGCATCTCTCTGCTTCTGCTGCTCTGCTGTCGTTGCGCATGAACTAAATGCCAGGACAGTCAATAATAATAAAACTACTTTTTTCATACATCTTGATTCTTTTAGTTATAACTAATCTATTGACGTTACATATAGTAGACAATCAGTAAAGTAAAAGGTTCAATTTAACATCTTCCTTTTCATGTTTTTAACATGGTGCCATAAAAATAGCCAGGCTGTCATAGCCGCTATAAAATCCGAAAAAGGAGAAGCAAACCAAACCCCGTCTAACTGCCAGAGATCCGGCAGGAACAAAATTGCCGGAATAAGGAACAATACCTGGCGGCTCAGGCTCAAAAACATCGCTTTCCAGGCAATACCGATACTCTGGAAAAACTGGCTGATGGAAATCTGGGAACCTACAACAAAGAAAGCTGCCAAAGTCAACCGCAAACCATTCTCCGAAACCGCCATCAATTCGGGGTCATTCGTAAACGCCCGTACAATGATACCGGGAAACAACCAGCTCGCCAAACATCCGGCTCCCGTAATAATCGTAGAAGTAATAATAACCAGCCTCAACGTCTCCTGTACACGTTTATAAAGCCCCGCCCCGTAGTTGAAACCAACAATCGGCTGCATTCCCTGGGCAATACCGATAATCAGCATGACCAGCAGCATTCCCACACTGGTAATAATCCCATTCGCCCCGATAGCCATATCGCCTCCATATTTCTTCAATGCATGATTCTGGATGATAGTAACCGCACTACCCGCCAACTGCATTGCAAAAGGCGAAACACCTATCGTCAGGATATTCCATATGACAGCAGATTCCGGTTTGAAATATTTAACATGGAAACGGACTATACTCTCTTTGTTCAGGAAATGGCTCATCACATAAACGGCACTGACAGCCATTGAAATCACTGTTGCAATAGCCGCTCCCTGTATCCCCATATCGAACCAGAAGATAAAGATAGGGTCGAGGATAACATTTATCACCGCGCCTATCATCATCGTAATCATGGCTTTCTTCGGATAACCGGATGCACGCATCACTGCATTGAAACCGAAACTCAATGAAGCCAGCAGGTTTCCGGGTATGGCAATATACAAATATTCTTCCGCATAGGGTATCGTTTGCTCACTCCCGCCAAACCAAGTCAACAGTTCTTTCAAGAACAGCATACTGGGGATTATCGTCAAGGCAGAGATAATAAAAGTCAGCGTCAAGGCATTACCCAGCACTTTCTCCGCCATGTCATTCGCTTTACGTCCCAAATGGATAGAGACACGTGTAGCCGCACCTGCCCCGACCAACATACCGAATGCCTGCAAAAACAACAAGATGGGAAATGTCAGGGTAAGCCCCGCCATCGCCAGGGGACCTACCCCTTGCCCGATAAAAATACGGTCCACTATATTGTATAATGCATTTACCATCGTACCGACTACAGCCGGTATCGCATAATGCAACAACAGAGAACTCACCTTTTCATATTCCAGCCTTTTGGTAATTTCACTCGTCATAATCTATAATCGTATATTCTTCATTTCTTTTATAAGCCCTGCCACGTCCGTAAACGTTTTCGTTGCGGAATCCGGCATAGTCATAACCAGTTGATGTGCAGAACGGCAATTTATATTCATCTGCCCTTCTTTTACCGGAGAAGGTCTGAAACCGTTCCGGATAAGTGCATTGCCCACCCAGTAAGAAACCAGGAAATCACCTTCCACTCCTATGGGAGAAACCGGCGCCTGTGTATTTAATTTCCCGGTTGACGGGTCGAAAACAATCCCGTCCCGGCTAAAGAATGTTTCAAAAGCTCCGTTCATAATTAAATCTTCCGGGGTTCCGGACGACATGGGATGCCCTTTTTCCTGTAACCACAAACAATCCCCCATCTGAAGAGCCAGGTCCAAATCGTGGGTCGACAGCAAAATTGCCTTATTTTGTTCTACCGCAAGTTTATGCAACAAAACCATCGTTTCAATACGGCTTGTCACATCCAGGAAAGCCGTAGGTTCATCCAGCAGGATAATCGGGCACTGCTGTGCCAATACCTTTGCAATCATCGCTTTCTGGCGTTCTCCATCACTCAACTCCGATACATAGTTTTGTGATTTATGGGCAATACCGGCTGCCTCCAGCGATTGTTCGATGATTTCCCGGTCGTGCGCTTTCAGTTGACCGAAAAATCCCGTATATGGATGACGCCCCAGGGAAACCAGGTCGTAGACTGTTATACCGCCTGCATTTGTCTTTTCCGTCAATACAACCCCTACGGTCAGTGAAAAGTTGTATTGGGAATACGAATCCAGCGGTTTGCCCATCAAACGTATTTCTCCCCCCAAAGGTGGCTGGAAACCGCATAGTGTCCGTAGCAAAGTGGATTTTCCCGCTCCGTTTAATCCGAGCAAGCAAGTCACTTCTCCGGCAAACAACTGCAAATCCAGTGCTTCATGTATCACTTTCCGTTTACCTCCTTTCAACAGATATCCGATACTTAGCTGCTTTGTTTCTATCACAGGACTGTTATTCATCATAGCGTTCAATCAAAATATTGGATATTCTTACGGTTCACAATCACATAAATTATCACAGGAGCACCCAGCATCGGGGTTACGGCATTCAGAGGCAGAATATTATTTGTTCCGGGAAGTACCATTATCAGATTACAAAGCAATGCAATACAAGAGCCTGTCAATAAAGTAACCGGAACCAGCATTTTATGATTGGAAGAACCCAACATCAACCGGGCAATATGAGGTACGGCAAGCCCGATAAAGGATATCGGCCCGCAAAATGCCGTTGTCGTAGCAGTAAGCAGCCCTGTGCAAAACAAAATCAATATACGTGTCTGCTTGATTTTGATACCCAGGTTTGCCGCATACATCTCTCCCAGCAATAAGGCATTCAATGGTTTTATCAGCAAAATAGCTAAAAGCAATCCTACCAATGTAAATATACCGAAATAGGGAAGTTGCTGGATGGATACCCCCGAGAAGTTACCCAACCCCCACATAACGAAAGCATGTACCTTATCTGTCGAAGCATAATAATTCAGAATGGAAATCAATGAAGAGGCCAGGTATCCTATCATGATACCGATAATCAGGAGCATCACATTACTCTTCACTTTAGATGAGAAATAGATAATCAACCCCAGAATACAACCGGCACCGATAAAGGCCGCCAGTATAACAGCCACATATCCACTCAGCGGCCAGTCCGTTACCAAGCTCATCGAACCGCCGAAGTAAAGCAGGATAGCAGCAACCCCCAGGTTTGCCCCATCACTTATCCCCAGAATAGACGGACCGGCAAGCGGGTTCCGGAACAAGGTCTGCAAAAGCAACCCGCTCACAGCCAATGAAGCCCCGGCAAGTAAAGCCGTCACAGCTTGCGGAAAACGGGATTGTAACACGATATTCTGCCATGCCAGCCGTTCGTTCCCCTGCCCCAGCAAAATATTCCACACACTCTCAAACGGTATCGATACGGCACCGTACACCAGCCCTCCTGCAAATAAAACCAAAAGGATAAAAATCAAAAGCGGATAAAATAACAAGGCTTGCTTATTCATAGCGCAAATATAATGCTTTTATCCGCTCCAAACCGATTGGCAGGTATTCACTTCTTCTTTTTCTTTTCTTTTTCCGCTATGAAGAATTTCCTTGTTTCGTCAACAACTTCCTTTCTTAATCCGATAATACCTATCAGGTTAGGGATGGCCATCAACCCGTTTACGATATCCGCAATAATAAAAATAAGACCTAAAGGTAAAAACGAACCGACAGCAACAAGAGATATAAAAATAACCCGGTAAGGCTTTATGGATTTTATGCCCATCAGGTATTCCATACATTTTTCGCCATAATAATTCCAACCCAATATGGTAGTAAAGGCAAAAAAGATCAATCCGATATTAACTACATATTTTCCTAACACAGGGATCGGAAGTCCCCTTTCAAATGCAACTGTGGTCATTGCCGCACCTTCCTGATGCCCTCCATAGCTTCCTGTCAGTACAATTGTAAGTCCTATAACCGTACATACCAACATGGTAAAGAACGTTCCGGTCATCGATATCAGCCCTTGTTTAACCGGTGACTTTGTCTTTGCCGCCGCTGCTGCAATCGGTGAACTGCCCAAACCGGCTTCATTGGAAAAGATACCTCTGCCTACTCCCATTTGTATCGCAACCAGAATCGTCACACCGGCAGCCCCGCCTAAAACGGCTTTGGGCGCAAAAGCACTCTCTACGATCAGCAATATCGCCGGGATAATTTTTTCCGATCGGTTTATCAACACAAGCAAAACAACCAGCAGATAAAGCACCACCATCGTCGGCACGATTTTTTCCGCCACGCTCGAAATCCTTTTTATTCCTCCCAATGTAACCAATGCCACAAGGATGGTTACTACAACAGCAGTTATAGCTACCGGCACATTAAACAAAATAGTCGTAGCATCCGATATGGATTTAACCTGTCCGAAAGTCCCAATGCCGAAAAAGGCAACACCGACACCAAATAACGCAAAAAGTTTCGCCAACCATTTCATACCCAGCCCGTTTTGTATATAATACATCGGACCTCCCGCCATCTGGTTGTTTGCATCCACCTCTCTATATTTAATCGCCAGTACACCTTCGGCATACTTTGTAGCCATACCGAAGAAAGCGGCAAGCCACATCCAGAACAAAGCCCCGGGTCCTCCCGTATGGACAGCCGTAGCCACTCCTACGATATTGCCCGTTCCTATCGATGCCGATAGAGCCGTACACAAAGCTCCATAATTGGAAACATCTCCCTGAACGGAAGCGTCCTGTTCCTCTTCATCTTTACCAAAGACAAATTTAAATGCCATCGGCAACCTGAAAATTTGAAGTAATCTTAATTTGAATGTCAGATAAATTCCTGTTCCGACAAGTAGGATAAGTAATGGCGGTCCCCAAACAAAGTTACTGATACTTTGAAAGATTTCTTTTATTTCCATAATAAATTCATTAATTAAAGGGTTATCTTTCTCTAAGGGTATAATTCCGACGATTCATCGAAGACGAATCGGTCTTATATCTAAGGTCATTCGCAAATATAAGAGAATTAAATAAAATGATAACATTATTATTGTTAAAAATAAACCTCCGTCACAAATTAAGAATAAAAATAAAAAACAGGCATATCACAAACGTATGAATGATGCAAAACATACTAAATATTTATGATATGCCTGTATAAAATAGGATTCAATAAACCGTATCCCTGTTCATTGTCTTAGCCCATATATTACCGGGATAAAGTCCTACAGCTTGTCGGAAATCTTTTCCAGCAGCAGACTCATCCCCTTTTAATAATTGAATTAAACCACTATAATAAGCCACATTACTTTGTTGCACATTCTGATTGGCTTCACCGAATTTTGCATACGAATCCATCAGATTTTGCTGTACATGCTTTAATTTATCCTGCATATCCGCCAAAACCTTATCCGCCTCATTAATATTATTCAATTTTCGCAGCGATTTAACTTTATAATAATTTAAATCCCCCAGATTATCATGTGTATTGCCGGCAACCGACATCTTAAAACATTCCTCCGCTTTATCTTGCTGTTCTAATGCCTGATAAGCAATTCCGGACAAATAATAAACCTTCGCTTCATATCCGCCCCAACGAGAAGGAGCAACTTCCAGATTTACAGGATACTGGTTTGCCAAATCAAATTCAATGATTGCTTCCTTATATTTCTTTTTATCCAACAGGCGAATGCCTTTCAGTAAATGAGAATCCGCATAAATGTCATGTATTTGTCCACCACCTTCCCATAAATGGAAATGACGTTTATCCATTATGCGGATAGCTTTATCATATTGTCCGGCTATATTGTATAAAGTAAGCAAACGCATAACGGCATCATCATGTTTCATAACCGTTTTCAGGTGAGTCTCCAACCGTTTCAGCCGCTGGGTTTCAGGTATATTTGCCTGTTCATAGATTTTATCAGATTCTGTAAGCAGAAGCGCATCTTCGGGATTTGCCTTTATGGCCATATCATAATATTTCATTGCTTTATCCAAGTCACCGGTACGTCCATAACCAAACCCTGCATTGCGGCAGGCAATAGAAAAGGAAGGATTCAGCTCGACTGATTTCACCCACATATCCAGTCCGTTTTCTTTCTGTCCCAGATAATACAACAGGTTTCCTAAATAATAACAGGCAAACGAATCATCCGGCTTTGCTTCCAATATAGACCTGAACAGCCCTATTTCCTCCAACCGGAACGGATAGTTGTCCAGCGGGGATAATTTTTGAGCCTGCCCGATACAAGTTAACGCACCTTCTTTATCACCGGACTTAAGCAAATTAGCCGCTTTATAATAATAGACTAACGGATATCCGGCATAAGGTTCACTGATAGAAATCGCCTCATCCAATACGGTTAAAGCATCTTTTACCGCTCCTATTGTCATATAGTTGCTTGCCACTTCCAACATTTCCTGTACAGCGATAATTCCTTTACTATTATAATTATTGCCCACACGCAAGAAAGAGGCATCTCCAGCCGTAAGCAAGCTTTTTTCCGCTGCACTCCAATAATCCAGCGGATCTATCTGCCGGATATAGGCGATTGTTTCCAATGCTTGCGCCTTATCTCCCAGCATACGAAGAATATAAGCCTTCAGGGTAAGCGCCTGCAAATCACGTTCTCCCACATAAAGAGACTGGGTAATCAAGTCCAACGCTCCCACATACTCTTTTGCATTGACGGCCATTACTGCCAGTTCATAGAATGAACGATGCTTATATTCCGGTGTCCAGGTAGCCGCCCAATAAGTATCTTCCGCCTTTCGGTTTTCACCCGTCATCCGGTACAAATAACCCAGATAATAAAGGGCCTCCGTATTTTTCACTCTCGTATAATCGTGCGATAATCTTGCCTGGGCACGCAGCAAATGCAGTTTGGCTTTCTCCCATTCTCCCTGGCGGATATAATGTTTGCCCACTTCTATATTCACACGGGCATCCATTGAATCGCGAAGCAATGCTTCATTATAAAAGTCCATATAGTCCAACCGGGCATTGTTAAACTGGTCTACACGAAGACCTGCCAGATACAGTTCTTCATTTGTTTTATATGCTTTTACCGGTTTTGTCCCTTCTATAACTTCAGGTAATGGTTTTTCTTCCAACACTACCGGACTATAATCGACCAACAGATTCCCTTGTGCATCATATAAAGCAGTATATAAATCGGAAGCTTTTTCCATATCAGGAACAGAAACCTGTTCAAAAAAATAGTTATCCGGATCAATGGAAATGCGCTTATCCATCAATACCCGATCTTTAGATTTTACCACAACACGTGCATTATCATACAACGTCGTTGCACAGTATCCGACCCGGTAAAGATGCTCTCCCGCCGGTTCAAAATTGACTGCCGCATCCACTGTTGCATTCTTCACGCCTTTAATGCCTTTTATCGGATACCATATCTGGCTGAATTCCCGGATTTCACCCGGATTAATCCAGCTATAGTCCGGCTGGTTGTCCGAATAACCGCCCACCATCAGTTCCAGATAGTGCCCGTCGTTATCCGATAATATTTTATTCCACATTTCCCCGTTCGGATTATTTCCCCACAGGAAAAATTTCTTTCCGGGAACAACATGCCTGTTTGCGACATGCACCGTCCCGGCATCAACGCCATAATCATAACCGGCAAGGAATGACATCTCACTTCCCCATGCAAAAATGGAACGGGAACTTCCTGTAAAATTCTTCCACCAGGATAAATCTTCAACCTTTCCATCCCCAACCGTTGTCTCTCCCTCAGGCCAGTCGGTAAAATAGACTTTATGATGATCCGCACCAAACTGTACATCCGGCGGGAATATAACCTGATACCGGTCATTGCAATGAACCGAAACATTCGCCCAATACAACATAGACTGGATCATCGATGTCGGATTAATTACTTTTATCTTTGCCTCAACCCACGAACGGTTCGGATAGACGGATACACCGACCGACCATTTCAGACGGTGTCTGAATTCTGTTTCCCCGACCCAAATAGTTTTACTTCCATTCTTGTTTTCTTCCATCGTCCAGTTCACAGGCATATACGTACTGGCCCGGTGATGGTCCGGGATATTCCATTCCACCCCGCCGGATAACCAAGCGCCCAACATACCGATCAGAGCCGGTTTCACTCCTGTCTGGGTATAAAAGAAATGATATTTATTCGTATTATCCGTAGCAGAAAAAATACGTCCGCCGATTTCAGGCAAGACAGATATATCGACATACTGATTATTCAGTTTCAACACGTTATATTCCTGTTCCACTTTATTCTCTGTCAATACATCATAGAGCGGATAAGGGTAAATATATCCTTCCGCACCCTGGTAGACACGCCCGGTAAAAAAGATCGGATTGATTTCAGGATTGCCGATTTGATAGGTAGGAATCTTTTCCTGTACGGCTTCCATATGGACCTGTTGCCCGAAAAGAGGAGCTACGGACAAACATAGCAATGGTATTAGCTTACACTTCATAACATAATGATTAAAGAATTGAAAGAAAGAGTTTAGTTTTTCCTCAAAAAAATTTCAATAGTTTATATTTCCGGACTCTGACGATACAAAGCCCGGAAATAATTTTCATCTGTTTCTTTATCTTACCAAATTAGGATTCAGAGAAGCATCCATAGCTGGATAAGGTGCATAAATCGTTTTTTCACCTTGCCAGGTAGCCTTATCAGGTACCAGAACGGACTCCTGAACCATCACACCCGGAGCAACCTCTATCGGTTCATTTCTCTTCCTGTCTTCAAATGTTTTCTGCAACAGTTCCATACGCATCTGATCAGCCCGACGGGTTACCAGCGCACACCAGTTTCCTGCCACTTCCCAGCCGTGTTCCATCAGGGCTGCATCCGCAAAAGCCTGTCCGCTCATACCTGCCGGCAACGGGTCCAAACCAGCACGTTCCCGTACATCATTGATACAACGATAAGCCAATGTATTCGGTTTTCCATCGGCACGTGCCTGTGCTTCGGCATACCACAACAATACTTCCGCATAGCGGATAATGCGGTGGCGGGAATCGTTAGTCATATCCTGGCTGGCAGGTTTCGTATAATCGTAATCCGTATTTCCCACACCTACAGTAAACACAGAGAACATCGGATGATATTCCGGAATGTAGTTTGTTCCACTTTCATCTTTTTCCCACCAATCTACTAATTTACCGCCTTCTTTGTTGCCTAACAAAATTTTAGGATTGTAAATGGCATCTTTACGCGGGCCGGCCGGCATATCTTTCCAAAAACGGATTTCGCCAAAAGCGTCGCCCCAACCGCCAAGCGATTCGAACAAGTTGGATGAAGTAAGCTGCGAATCCTGATCCCAACCATAATCGGCCACATAGTTAATACCGACTACTGTCTCGTTTGTGTAGTTAGTACTCATCGCATATACATTTTTGAAATTCTTCTCCAATATATATTCATAAGAATAGTCATCTACTCCGTCTATCACTTCTTTTGCTTTTGCAGCAGCTTCGGCATAATATTCGGTTTTCTTCAAAGGCCATCCGGCCATTGCCATATATACAGCTGCTAAAGTCGATTTAGCTGCTTGTCGAGTAATATAGGTATTCGCACCAAACATCTTCCGGGGCGCCTTGTCATAATCGGTTGGCAAAATCGTCTCTGCATCCTTCAGGTCTTTCACTATTTGCGTATATACGTCTTCCACACTTGCTACCGGAGCCGAATAGTCAATATCATCAGTAGAGTTTGCCGGTTCCAACCGCAAAGGCAGCGGACCAAATACCCGTACTAATGTAAAATAGCTATATGCACGCCAATATTTAGCCTGCCCGACTGCAATATTTATTTCTTCCTGGGTAGTCGGAGTTTCCGCAGCAAAAGCTATTACTTTGTTTGCCGCCTTAATCAATACATAATGCTGTTGCCAGCATTCGGTTACCCCTTTATTATTATCCGCCGGGACAAAAGCATCGAACTCGGCAGCAGCCTGTTTATTACTACCGGGATTGGCAGTCATATCATCCCCCATCCATTGGGGAAGCTGCATATTCGTATACCCTTGGGTTTTCATCACTTTCTGATAAAGGGCATATACATTCATGTCCAATTCTTCCTGTGACGAATAATAATTCTTCGGGTCAAGTTGCCCTTTGGCATCTTCTGTCAGGAAATCACTGCACGAAGTGGTTAACAGGCCGCACAACAGTGTACAACCAATCCATATTTTTGTTTTCATGTTTATCATCCGTTTTTAGATTTAAAAATTCATTCTTACACCAAAAGTCCAGGTACGGGGCGTAGGATAAGCACCTATATCCACACCACTGTTTATATCTACACTGTTTCCACTGCCTGCAAATGCGGAGCTGGACGGGTCGAAACCTTTATAGCTCGTAATTGTGAACAGGTTCTGGCAACTTACCGTCAATCTCAAATCAGCGAATTTCACAGTCTTCTTCGGCAGGTTGTATGACAAACTGATATTATCCAAACGGAAATAATTTGCATTTTCCAACCATTGGGTAGAAGCCGGCTGATACGTATTACCAGTGCTGGTCAACGATGCATATTCTGCACCTGCTCCCACCTTGTCAAATCCATTAACATAAGCATCACGTAAAGTAATAAACTTGGAGTCTCCTACCATTGAAGCCATCGTAAAACGAGTCAGGTTCAATTTTTTAGCGCCGAACGAACCGGTAAAGAATACATTCAGGTCCCAGTTCTTCCAGCTCAACATATTGTTCCATCCCAATGTAAAATCCGGTGTTGATTTACCAATCACGGTACGGTCGCCGGCATCGATACCACCACTGTTATTCAGGTCGGCATACACATTATTTCCTTTTTCATCCAAGCCTTCCCATACATAGCCATAGAACGAACCGATAGGTTCTCCCGGTTTCACGATAGTCACTTCTTCAACCATACCATGTGCGGCAGGTGCTCCGTAAAGGAAATCGCTACCAGCCAGAGACAATACTTCGTTCTTAATATATGTACCTGTAACTGTAGTCGTCCAGTTCAAATCTTTACCCTGGAAAATATGCCCGGTAATAGAGAAATCCAAACCTTTATTACTGATTTCACCGGCATTCACCCAATAAGAGCCGCCTCCGTCATAGTAAGGGATTGTTTTCTGCAACAAGCCATCCACCGTCTTTTTATAGAAATAGTCCAGAGAAACACTCAACCGGCGGTTCAACAGGGAAACATCGAGACCTAAATCCAACTGGCGTGTTTTTTCCCATGTCAGGTCAGGAGTGGCAAGCGATTCGCTCCAGTATCCCGTATAATAATTCGTGCTGCCAAAGCCATAGCTTACCCGTTTCATCAAACCTAATGTTTCATACGGGTCGATAGCCTGGTTACCCACCAAACCGAAGCTGGCGCGTATTTTAGCATCCTGGAATACCTGTTGTTTTTTCATAAAGGCCTCATTGCCCAAATTCCAGGCAACAGCTACGGATGGGAAATATCCCCACTTTTTGTTCTGGAACTTTGAAGAACCGTCGGCACGGAAAGTGGCAGTCAGCATATAACGGTCTGCATAATTATACATGGCACGACCGACCCCAGACATCAAGCCCCATTTATAATATTTATTTTCAAACTGATGTGAAGTAGCCATATTGACATCCCACCAGCCAACACTTTCCGTCAGCAGGCTTTTACCCGTAATCGACAGGTAGCGTCCTTCCGTAGAAGTTGCTTCATATACACCTGTTACCGTAAGCGAATGGTCATTCCATTTGCCCATATAAGTCAGGTTATTCGAACTCTGCAACATCAAACGGTATGTATCGCCATTTCCCATTCCGCTTGCGGTTTCCACCTTTTTCGTGCTGAATGAGTAATTTTTCTCATCATTATAGTCGATACCGTTAGTTGTAGTAAATGTCAAGCCCGGCAGAATGTTGAAACGCAAATCCAACCGTCCGTTTACCACGTCATTCAAATACTCTGTACTTTCCAGTTTAAGTTTTCCTTTCGGATTGGCGGCAATGGAGTTATACGGGTCCCAGGTATAATTGCCATGGTCGTCCATCATAGTCATTGTCGGCGAATAATTCAGGGCAATCCATACCGGGTTTCCCTTTCCCATACTGAAATCATTCCCCTTACGCAGGTTATGTGAAGCATTAACATCTGCTGTTACATGCAACCAGCTCGTTACATCCGAAGTAACATTGGCACGAACCTGGTACCGTTTGTTGGAAGTTTCGTCTACAACGCCCTGCTGTCCCATATAGTTTGCAGAAAGATAATACTGAACATCCTTATTACCATTAGAAATAGCTAATTTATAGTTCTGTGTCACGCCTGTGCGAAAAATCTCATCCTGCCAATCGATACCGGCTGTCCCGTTTTTATACGCATTCATTTCTTCTTCCGTAAATGCATTCGGGAATTTGATTTCTCTTAAAGCCGTAGCGTATTCATAAGGACTCAGGATATCATATTTATGATAAACGGAAGAAACACCCACCTGTGCATCGAAAGTAATTTCCCGGTGATTCACCTTACCTGTTTTCGTTGTAATCAAAACAACACCGTTCGAACCTCTTGAACCGTAGATTGCAGTGGAAGAAGCATCTTTCAAGACCTGCATAGACTGGATATCGTCCGGGTTGATACCGGTCAGACCACTTTCCCTTACAATTCCGTCGATTACATAAAGCGGATCATTACTACGGTTGATAGAACCGGCTCCACGGATACGGATTTTCACATTACCTCCCGGAACACTGCTGTTTTCAACCTGTACACCGGATACACGTCCTTGGATAGCATCAGACACCTGGGTTATCGGCTGGTCTTTGAAGCTCTTACTATCCATAACTGATACAGAACCTGCCAAATCCGCTTTACGGACAGCACCGTAACCAACCACTACCACTTCATCCAAAGCCTGGTTATCTTCTTTCAGAACGATATTAAACAAGGCTTGATTGCCGGATGCTATTTCCTGCGGTAAAAAACCAATATAGGAAACCTGAATAACAGCCCCTTCCGGCACTTCTTCCAGAGTAAAATTACCATCTGCATCGGTTATACATCCATGAGTAGTGCCTTTTACCAAAATATTAGCCCCGGCAATCGGTCCCATATCGTCTTTTACGGAACCGGAAATCGTACGGAGCTTTTTCTGGTTTTGTTCAGATACGGCAGGTGCATCTTTTTTAGATATGATAATCTGCCGGTTTGAAATCGTATACGTATTATTTGTTCCTTCAAAAACCTGATCGAGAATATGCTCAACCTTTCCGTTTTCCGTATTAACAGATACTTTCCTGTTTAAGTCTATCGATTTGTCCAAATAGAAAAATATGTATTCACTATTTTTCTCAATCCGGTTAAATACATCTCTTACTGTCTGGGAATTTGTTTCCGCAGACAAATTTGTTCCAATAACAATGAAAGCAAAGAAGAAAAAGATTTTAATGGCGCGTATAAGCCTTTTTTGTTTAGATTTACTCTGCCTAAACTTCGAATCCTTTTTCATGTTTGTAGTGATTTAAGTTTATAATTTAGTTTAATATTTGTGTCTTCTGATGGAGGGAATACATAGTAGTTTTTTCCCTTTAATTTCATGGATCCATAATCGATTGGTTTTAATGTTTAACAATAAATATATTCTCGTCGTCTTTTTCGATTTTTATCGGAGCCGCTTTTTGCAGGATACCAAAAACATCATTAATATCATCCCGCAAATCCAATTTACCACTGCAAACCAATTCCGAAACTTTTGAATCCCAGGAAATACGGACTCCATAATATTTGCAAAGTTTATTAAGTATTACACCCAAAAATTCATGGTCAAACTGGTAATAACCGTCTTTCCATGCCACATAATCATTGACATCCACCTCTTTTACAGAAGAAATCTTCCTTCCATTGTCATACAGATACATTTGATTAGGATTTAATACGGTTCTCTTCTGTCCGTTTACGGCAACATTCACCTTGCCATGAACAAGTACGACTTTCTGGTCCGGTTCATTCTCATAAGCCGATACTCCGAATTGTGTACCCAACACCTGTACTTCCATCTGCCGGGTCTTTATAATGAACGGTTTCGCTTCGTCATGGCTTACATCCAAATAAATTTCCCCCTCTACAAATATCTCCCGTTTATTCTCTGCAAACTTTGCCGGATAAATAACCTTTGAACCGGAATTAACCCAGATTTTCGTACCATCGGCAAGCAATAGCGACGAACGTTTGCCCACAGGCACTATCAATTGATTGAAAGATTGCACTTCCTCATCTTTCGGCTCAACTTCCACATCTTCCGAGTTAACGGAAACACCACCTTCTTTCTGGTATTCCACAGTCGTCTCTTTTCCGTCTATCGACATGGTTTTATTTTCTGACAATACCAACTGGACATTTCCGGCAGGATTATCTGTCTGAGGTGTCGAATGAAGGATCGCTTCATAATTAACACCCGGTTCTTCACGCCAAAAAGAATACCAACTAAAAGTCAGGAGTAAAAGGACAGTAGCAGCAATCGCCACTACTGTCCGTATCTTGGAGATTTTTTTTCTTTTATTACTAAATTGATTGTTTGCCGACATTATTTGTTCCCACACATCTTTTACATCCTCTGAAGACAGGAATACTAAATTCTCAGATTTCTTTATATCATTCAAAAAAGAACGGGCGATTTGCAGCTCTTTAGCAAATGACGCATCCTTCTCCAGTTCCTTCCAGAAAATGCGGCTTTCTTCATCCGGATGCAGTTCCGATGCCAGAAAGTAATCGTCATTCAACAGTTGTTCGGCGTTATATATTGTATAGTCTTTATCCATCTCTTGCGAGTCATATTTATAATAAGGAGACGGCTTCTTATTTTTTATACTCACTTAAAGAGAACTTTTTTTAAAAAAATTTCCTATTTCAGTAAATCGACAGAATTAGTAAAAACAGTTCCACGGAAACATACGATTTCCTCACTTTCTTCAGAGAACGTTGAATCAGATTCTCTGCCGACTGGTAATTAAGATCCATCAATACACAAATCTCGTCCATACTTAATTCCTGTATGTACCTGTAATAAATGATTTCTTTTTGGCGTGGTGTCAGGAGGGATAATATTTTCTTTACTTCTTTTCGTTGGTTTACATATTGTTCATTATCGATGTACTGCTCCTCAACCGTTGGTATATCCAATGAAAATTGCACGGTTTCCGGATCAAACGAATCATAAGCAGCTTCTTTGTATAAGGTCTTAATCAAATTATTTTTAAGAGAAACAAATAAGTATAATGAAACATTCTCGGGAACAGCAAGATGTTCCCGAGATTTATACAGCTGTATAAATACTTCCTGAATAGAGTCTTTGATTATCTCGGTGTTCGAGGTAAAACGAAGACCATATTGAAAGAGTTTTTGCACATATACCGTATAAAGCCAAGAATAGGCATCATTATCTCCTGAGAGAAACTGCTGCCACTTAATTTCACTTTCGCCAACCAATATATGTGCAAAAATATGATAATTTTATGAAAATACAATATAATCAAGGGATATGCTACTCATATTACATTAAGAACTATACTATTTTAATACAAAAGGGAGCAGTTCATAGAACCACCCCCTTGAAGTTTATTGTTTTGTTTCAATTCGCTTTTGGAATACTTACTTAAATATTTGTTTCATCGGACGTCCGATCCAAACCTGGGGTTGCTGCAAGCCAAAAATATAAGCAAGTGTGGAAGCACAGTCAAACTGCATCATGCTTTCCTGGAACTCATATCCTTTTTTAATGCCTTTACCGCAAACAATAAATGGGGTTTCCATTTCCTGCATGGTCTTGCCGCCATGACCTTTGTTTATTCCACCATGGTCTGCTGTTACAATGAAGATTGTTTCGTCCAGCATACCTGCAGCTTTCACAGCTTCTACGATTTCGCCGATATATCCGTCCAGTTCTTTCAGTTTATTATAATAGCCCGGTGTATCATGACCGTCGGAATGTCCTACATGGTCCGGTTCATCAAATACGATATTTACAAAATTAGGGCGTTTGCTTTTTATATAATCTACAGCATAACGGGCAGTAGCCTGGGAAACATTGTTTTTCTCAGTTACATGCTTGTCATAATTCAGAGCTAACGTATCCACAACATAACGGATTCCGCTCCATTCATAAATACAACCGATTTCAGCTTTCGGATCCGCACGGTGTAACAAACCGAAGATTGTCGGGAAAATACCGTCCTCATCCAAAACACGCGAAGGTAAATCCGGAGTCTGGGACCCCCATTCCGTATACCCGTGAAGTTCAGGACATGCTCCCATATACATGGAAGCCCAGTTTACAGCACTTGAAGAGGGAAGCACCGAACGTTTTTTCAATGTATAAGCGCCATCAGCCATCATTTTCTTCACATTGGGCATATCCGCTTTTTCCACACTGTAAGCGCCCCAACCGTCCAAACCAATCATTACAACATGCTTTGCTTTTCCTTTAGCGGCAAATCCGGAGCTCGTGCATAATACAAGGAAGGCCAGCATTAAAATAAATTTTCCTGTTTTCATACGATGTTTTTATAGGTAAATAGATAGATTAATCCTTCTGATAATGGCGGACCCAGTCCACCTGCATCTCTACGGGTAAATCCGTGGAATCAACGCCACCGACCCAAGAACCACCCAACTGCATATCGATTAACAAATAGTAAGGAATATCGAACGGATACTGTCCTTCTTTATCGGTTTTGATACGAGGATAGGCAAATGTACGTAAATTATTGATAAAAAAGACAAGACTATCCGGATACATTTCTACGGCATAAATGTTAAAATCGTCCGGGTCAATAGAACCAATACCTCCCTGAGGAGGGGTATCTTTTATTCCTTGAATATAAGTATACCCCGAATGAACGGTCTGATAGGCAATACTATCTCTATTAAGACGTTCCATAATATCTATCTCACCTCCGGCAGGCCAATGGTACGTCGCCGTATCAAAGGGCAGCAACCAAATAGCAGGCCAGGCACCGGTGGCCCCCTGCAATTTAGCCCTTATTTCCAGACGCCCGCCATAAAAAGCATGTTTGCCGTTGGTGTAAAGCCCTCCGGTCAGATAAGTAGCAGTATCCAAAGAACGGTCCGGGTTTACTATTCCCCGAAGGATAAGGTTCCCATTCTTCATATCATAGCATGCATCATTATCGGACATAAAATTCTGCCAGTCTGCCGTCCCTCGGGGGATTTTGGACCATGTTGCCGTATCGAATCCTTTTTGCTGTTTAAAATCATCTTCCCATACCAGTTTCCATTTGGCTTCCAAATGATGCGGGATACTTCCACAGAGAAAGAAAAATGTGGCACAGAGGCATGTGGCTGCAAGACATATTTGTGTTTTCATAGACATTAATTTTGGTTGCAAAAATAATGTTATTTACCGTAATAGCAGGTTTATTTCAAAAAAGCTTGTATTTCCAAGCGGAAAATACACTAACGGGCGCAGACTTACGCAGGCCTTATATTACCTGCTTAAATCTGCGCCCGTTAATATTTCAGTTATACCTTATCCGATTAGTGCGAACGGATTATATCGGTAGGCAAGGTCGCCGCCTTTTCCGGATTTCTTTTCTTCGGTTGCAGGCTTTGGAGCCACCTTTTCCGGAGTACTCAAAGTTTTATTATATAATTCCTGGTTTCCCAACACTTCCAGGGCCTTATCCAGCACTTTGTCGTCTTTCAGGTTTTCCATCAAAACGCCTTTCTGGAAATAATACCGTTTAATAATTTCCGAAGCTATTAATTTCTTAATCTGTTCCTTATGCAAGTCGAAATCACGCTCCAAATTAGGAGTCAACTTTTCCTGCAAGGAGTTGAATATTGTTGAATCCGCATCCAAATACCCTTCAAACTTAGCCACTTCTTTCAGATTTTTCAACAGCTTCTCGCTCTGACGGTCATAAGTGAAATTCTTCTCTTTAGCAAATTTCTTAAATGCCTCGAAATCTTCATCGGTAATAGAAAATTCTTCCACCGGAGGGATTGTTTTATGTTTCTGTGCCCAGTCGGCTGCAAAATCCAGCAACACAAAATCCGTTACCAGATAATACATCATTGTCGGAGTATCCGGTTCTTCCACTTCGAACTCAGGACGTATGCCACCGCCATCACGTACCGGACGTCCTTTGGAAGTATAAAATACAGAGGTCAGGCTATCAGGGATAGCAGCAACACTTCCGTCAGCTTTACGGTGAGTATAATCAATCTGCTGGATACAACGTCCGCTGGGAATATAATATTTGCTCATTGTAATTTTCAGGCTTCCATTATAAGGCAACTCACGCGGAGACTGTACCAAGCCTTTACCAAAAGAACGTTCACCAATCAATATGGCACGGTCCATATCCTGCAAGGAGCCGGATACGATTTCTGCAGCAGAAGCAGAGTTCCCGTTAATCAGGACAGCCATCGGCATAACCGTATCGATCGGTTCGTTCGGTGTACGATAGGTACGGTCCCATTGTTTAAATTTCCCACGGGTGGAAACCACTTCTTTCCCTTTCGGAACAAACATGCCGACAATCTGCGTAGCACTCTCCAGCAAACCACCGCCATTGTTACGCAAATCGAGAATCAGAGACTTGATATGATGATTATTCTTTAAATCTTCAAAAGCATTCTTTACTTCCTGTGCACTTTTATCGGTAAAACCTTTCAGGTAGATATAGCCGATACCATCACCACGAACCCCGTAATAAGTCACCTGGTTTTCCAGAATCTGTTTCCGGACCATTTCCACTTCACGCGGTTTCTTTTCAGACGGACGCTGTATTTTTAATACCATCTTCGTATTGGGAACCCCTTTCAGCAGGGCACTCACCTCATCCGATGATTTCTTGCTTACGTCTACCGTATCGATTGCCAATATACGGTCGCCGGGCTTCAATCCTGCCAAGGCAGCAGGCATTCCCTCGAACGGTTCTATAATATAAACACCCCCTTCTTTACGTTCACGGATGTAAGAACCGATACCACCGTACTCTCCGGTTGTCATAAATTTCAATTTATCCATCTCCTGCTCCGGAATATATTCCGTATACGGGTCCAGACCACCAAGCATCGCATCGATTCCGCGGCGTACAGTCTTATCCACATCTATCGAATCGACGTAAAACATCTCCATCTCCTTAACCAGAGCGTTAAAAATGTCAAGGTTCTTACTCACTTCAAAACGATTATCTTTCTTCTGAGCCAGTCCCGGCATTGTGCCACCAAACAGCAGCAACAGACCAAACAGGATGATTATCTTTTTTCGTTGCATCATATAAAATTAATATGTTAATTAGCGGTGTAAATGTAAAATAATAAACGCAAGTCAGGCCAATATACTATTTACTTTTAACTTTATTTGTTCCCATTTATCATCCGGAATCTGTGCTCCAACTACGTCTATTATATAACCGGCAAGAAGCGAACCTATCCGGGCGGATTGTTCCAATGTAGCGCCGATAGACTGCCCGTATAGGAATCCGGCTGCAAAATGGTCACCGGCCCCTGTCGTATCCACAGGTTTTCCCCCCTCGGCAGGAACTGAAATCACTTGTCCTTTACTACCGACCAAAGCTCCTTCTTTCCCCAGGGTAACCAGTGAGATTTCCACTTTTTCGGAAAGTGCTTTAACGGCATCCTGCGCTTTTAATCCGGTAAAGGCTTCCGCCTCGCTTTCATTGGAAAACAGAATATCCACATAGTTCGGGATAATATCTTCCAACAATCCATGGAAAGCATTGACTATATTAAAATTCGACAAATCCAGAGCCACTTTCAATCCTGCATTTTTCGCTTTTTGCATAGTTCCTTTTACCAATTCTTCATTCACTAAAAGATATCCTTCGATATATATACAGTTATAATTACGCAAGATTTCGTCTTTGATTTCTTCGGATGTGATATCCGGTCCCGGGCCCAGAAAAGTACCCATTGTCCGTTCGCCATCAGGCGAAATCAATACGGTACAGCTACCGGAAATACCCTCGGTCCGCAGGAAATAAGGAGTTACGCCAGCTTTTTTCAATTCCTGTTCATAATATTCGCCAACGGTATCATCGCCGATTTTACCGATAAAGCCGGTCTTACTCCCCAGGCAAGCCATTGCACGCATCGTATTACAGACCGAACCGCCGGGAGCCTGGCTACGTTCCAGATTTTCCTGTGTCTTACGGATTGTAACCATCTGGTCCCGGTTAATCATATCCATTGCCCCCTTTGCTATGCCCACTTCAGCCAACACATCATCGCTTTCCAGCTTTAATAATACATCTACCAAAGCATTTCCCAAACCTATCGTATTCATTTTTTCTATTTTTTTCGGCAAAGATATTGCATATTTCAAAAAGAACCTCTACTTTTGCAGTGCATTTTCAGGAAGGTATTAATAAACCTTTCCAACAAAACAAAATTCTTCCTTAGCTCAGTCGGTTAGAGCATCTGACTGTTAATCAGAGGGTCCTTGGTTCAAGTCCAAGAGGAAGAGCAAAAAAGAGAATTACCGTTCGGTAATTCTCTTTTTATTTAACTAATTATTTATTAATCCCCTACAACTTGTAATGGTTATAGTCCTTCAGAAATCTCACCCGTCCTGTCAAGTATAGTCATTTCGTCTTTATCCAGATCCCGGTGAACTTGCTTAACCAACTTTCCAAAATTGATTTGTGCAACATCAACCTTTTGAACCATACGATCATTAGCTGTGTGATAATAAAAAGCACGGTTTGTCAAATCATGGGCAAGTGTCCACGACGTTTCGCTACGGCTTTTCTTCGAACCTTCTTTTAAAACAGCATCTTTGTAAATTGGTGAATTGAAACTATCCATAATCTGAAACGCCTGATAAACGGCTTCTTTCGCATCCGGCGTACGACGAACATAATTGGTTAAAATACTTGCCCGGACAAAACGTGACGGTGATGTAAAATCACCTGGCAAGCCAATCAAATCCGTTCCTGCATCCAATGCCGAAATCATCTGATGTTCCATTTTCCGTTTTTGGACTTCTATAGACGGAAGACCTATATAATTCCCCACATTGAGCACATGCCAATCATAGGTCGGCGAATTTGCAATTACCCCAAGTTTGCTGTCGAAAAACTTCGGCTTTCCCTCTTTCCATTCAATAACAACCTGCTTGCCATCCGGCTCAGTTACCATATAATGCAACGGAGCCTCAATGCCAAGCACCGTTTTTCCGGTATAAACAACCTCGACCTTTTCCAAAGCCTTATGTACTTCATCAATATTGGCACAGGTTGAAAGTAAATAACTAATTACATCCAGAGACGAAATCGAACGTTCTGCATTTTCCTGCGAATAGTTGGCATATTCAGCAAAACCTTCATGATAAAATCCACCGACTGTCAAACCTTTTTCATTCATTCCATCTATATAAGCATTAACCGAAGTAATTGCTATGGCCAATCCGGCGATACCATACTGCCCCTTCCAAGACAAACCGGGCATCAGCTCCGGCATATGCGCCTGATAAATACAATGCCGGGGAGAAACTAAAATTTCAGACGGGACAAACCCATCATCCCATTCCATATTACGGCAAAATACTACATCTCCATTGGTGGCCCGAATTGTTGTTCCTGTACAAGCCTCCACTACAGGTCCGAATACAAGTAATAAAGCTGCGAATCCGGCTACCATAAACATTTTGATTTTTTTCATTGCGCTAAAGTTTTTTTGATTTAACAATTTAAATTACCAATCTTCTTGTTTGACAGTAATTGGTTCCTACAGAACCCCTATTAAACAATCGAAAAGTACACAAATGAATTTAATAATACCTGCATTAATTGATTCAAACGTAGAAAAGTAGCACTCAAACGTACTATGAAGATGATGAAAATAAAAATACTCACACCGGATAAATATTTTTTTGAGATCCACAATATATTGCTTATATTTGCCATACTCATTTACAAGGCTTTAAAGCACATCATACCATGAAGCATTTGCTTCGAAAATACACAAAAAGTCATTCTTTCGACAATCATAAAAAGAAAAACACATAATTATCAAAAGAAAGAAACACATCTATCAAAAAGAATAAGCACAGTCATCAAAAGATTTATTCAAAAGTATCTTTTCCGGGAAAGATCGGGTCTTTTTTTTAAATCAACGGGAGGATTTTGGAAAAGAAAGCGCACTTTAAACAGACGCATCAAATACAAAGATATTAAGACATGAGTAATACATAGCCGACGCCTCTAACCGTTCTAATTTCCAGGTCTGGGTCTTGCTTCAAATAGTTACGCAGGCAAGCTATACAATTATTCAAACTATCATTTGCTTCTGTATGCTGCCAAATATGTTCTAACAGGTCCGTTCGTAAAATAACCTTTCCTGCGCGCTCAAGCAACATACACAACAGTTGATACTCCTTTGGTTTCAATATTATTTCCTTTTTGTCCGGTCCGAGAAGTGTATGATTTTGTTTATCCAAAAAATATTTTCCAACAGGTATGCAAAAGATACCCGGAGAAGGCGTGTCCGGACAGAACATACGAATCAGAGTTACAATCTCCCTAATTTGATATGGCTTTTTGATATAATAATTTGCGCCTTTGCGGAGACAATATGCAATTTCATTATCATTATTATGGGAGGACGCTATCAATATAGGCAATGACGGGTACATGTCACGGATAGAAGGCAAAACCTCAGCACTATTCCGGTTACCGATTTCCAAATCCAACAGAAGTAAATCCGGCAAAAAAGCATGCAATGTATCCCTGAGCCCTACCAACGAATTCATATAATAGACCTCATATCCCTCATTTTGCAACCCTTTAGTGATAAGAGAACCTACTACTTCCAGGTCATCTTCCACAAACAGTATCTTCTTCGCCATCATTTGTATATATTGCTTAGAGCGGCAAGTTAACAAAAAAAGTAGAACCATCCCCTTCCTGGCTTACAAAACCAAATTTGCCACCCAATTTCATCGCATAGATTGAATTAAAGATGTTATGAATAAGCATGTATTGTGTCTTTATAGTAGAGAGCATAAAAAGCATTTTAATTTTTTAATACAACAAATCATGAAAAAAACATTTATACTACTCATATACTTTATGGTTACAGAGTTCTGTGTATCCCAAACTATTTCACTGAAAGGATTAGTAAAAGAAATAAGAACTAAAGAAGCCATTCCCAATGCAAATATAGTCTGGATGAAACCCGATTCATCCTTTGTATCAGGTACCACTACAACTATAAATGGAACTTTTCGTTTAACTCCCATACAGGAGAAAGATGGTATAGTATGTATTTCCTGCATCGGATACGATAAATTATACATGGATGTAAAAGGGATTTATAAATCAGTGGATTTAGGTGAATTATTTTTAGTTCCTTCCAGTATATCACTCACCGGAGTTGAAATAAAAGCATCCAGTGTGATTCATTCCGTCGACAGGCAAGTTTTTTTTCTATCGGACGACCAAATCAAAAAATCAATTAACGGACTTGAAGCTACCCGGCGTTTAGGATTACCCCGTATCCTTGTCAATCCCCAGGAAAATACAATATCCATGTTAGGAGGTGAGCAATTAAAAATATTAATCAATGGAGTAGAAGCCTCTTCGCAAGAGGTTGCATCATTGTTGCCTAAAGATATAAAAAGAGTAGAATATTTTGACAATCCGGGACTTCGCTATGGCGAAGAAATCGGAGGCATTATCAATTATATCACTCAAAAACAAGAAACCGGAGGCTCCTTATCGGCTATAGTAAATGAAACCCTGACAAGAAGTTTGGGCTTCGGTTACTTTTCCGGAGGTGTAAACATGAAGCATTCTCAATTAAAATTTAGTTACCTATATAGCCATAATAATATGTATTCGGGACATTACAGAGAGCAATCCTTCAATTTTCCGGACAATAATAACATAAACAGGATAGAAAACGGAGAAAATCACTGGAATCAAATTGTCCACTCTGTAAATATGACTTACAGCTATATCAAAGACAAAGATTTTTTTAATGCCAAATTCAATGGTCTTTTTGTGAATACTCCCCATTCGGACCTATTCAGCTCTTTATCCTATACTAATAAGCTGTATTCGGGTTTTGCAAGCGACTCTTATCTGGAATATACCACCAACCGTCCTTCTCTCGGTTTGTACTATTCCCGCTCACTCCCTAAACAACAAACCTTATCAATAAATTTAGTTGGTACTTATTCGAAAAATAATAATGGAAATCAATATACTGAATACTTTGATAATAAAGGTTCTATTCTTTCCTCTTATCTATCCAATGTGGATGGTCGCCGATATTCATTGATTGCAGAAGCCTGTTACGAAAAAAAATATACAAAAGGCGTCCTGACCGGAGGATTGAGATATACCGGAGGGCACACTAAAAACTTATACACAGGCACTTACAAATTCGAAACAAGAAGATAGAAATTGCGACACATACCTTACAAGGTGCATCAAAGGAAAAAAATTTAGAGAAGATCCACCAACAGGAAAGATAACTCTTACCCCTTGTTCTCATATAATACTTTGTACTGATGGGCTTTATCAATATTCTTCGGATGATAATATATTATTAGATGGAGTGGACAGAGTAGAATATATGGAAGAACTACCGGATGATTTCTCTGCGATTGAACTAATTTATGAGAACCAAGCGGGGAAGCACCCGGTTTGAGCCGGTTGATGAAAGCGCCAGAGCAGTTATTGATTTTCAATATGGTGATATCATCTAATAGGTGAGTAACAATTACCCCTATTAAATATAAGGGTAATTACAATTTGTGCGATGCGCTTTTTTAGACTGTTAGCCGTTTCATAAACTCTTGATATTTTGCTTTACCAATTTGTTTTTTCCATAGTAGTTACCCACTATGGGTATCAAAAAGGGATGGATAAACAATGATAAGAGATACCGATGAAGAGGGGATCTACTAAAAATTAGGTGGAACTTCGTTTTGATATATATTTTTTTAAGTTACTTTTGCAACATAAGGTTTTTGAAGTATGCAACGCACAGAAATCCTAAAGATTCTGTATATAACTAATTCGTAACCTATTATGATGTGGGCACAAAGTTAACACCTATGGTTCAATAACTTATCTCTTTTTTAAATATTCACCTTACAAAAAAGTCGCTGTGTTATGAAAGAATATGCCAAACAACCCGAAAGTGTATCCCGTAATTTAGACAAACAGCCTAGAGCATCCCGGCAAGCTCCGCTCTCTGCTTTAATCCACTTATCTTCTACGAATAAGAATATCGTACAGCGATACCATATTCAGGATGATACAAAAGGTATATTCCTCGCACAGGAACTCAGGCGTACTCAAAAAGGAACAGACACATTCTTATCCGATCAACCCGGAAAAGCAAATCTTAGAATCAACCATAAAGTTAATCTAAGAGTATCAGACACAGGTGATCTTGCCATTGAAGATGGAATGGATAAACGTGAAGCAAAAATTTTTTATGGTACAAGAGCTATTCAGGACGCAAGTAACAGCGTCCTGCAAGAGATAGGTTCTCCAATAAGACTAGGAATTAATTCTTCGGCAACCATCTCTGTTACAAGTGCTACAGGTCAGCACAAAACATTATATGCTATTTATCCTATTGATGTTATTGCCAAAAAGATAGGAGAAGATGTCCAGGTTCCCGAAAACTGCAATGAAGCCGGACCACATATATTAAATACTTCCATCGACTCTTCTTTAAAACCAAAATTAAATCAACATGGCTGGGCAGATGGTATAGAAAGTATGCGGACTAATGAGGCAATATTCTTTATTTTAAATTATTTAAAACAACAAATAAAAAAAAAGCAAGAGTACAGAATACTAGCCATTATAAAGGCTATTTTTCATTATTTCTTTCCACCAAAAGAAATTGAAAATATTGACACTATATGGGCTGACTTTGAAAAAAATCCGCTAGCATATATTCTACCATATGTCGAAAGTATTAATACAGGAATTTTACAAAATATTATTCAGGAGATAGGTATAAATCAGTTTTGTGACCCTGAAGTTGGTGAAATGTTATCCATTAGAGCTATCTCTCACGATGAAGATTGCAGAGTAGACGGCCCCGACATGTATATAATGGATCACTCTACGGGTACAGAGATCAAAGATCCGTTTCCCTATCATTATGCTTCTGTTATAGCCAAATCTGGCAGTGATTATATTACGATGGAAAATTATGCAAGAAGGGAAGACGGTTGTGTCTCGAACAAAGATCCCCGTTATTTCTTTCAAATGTATGGGCCTGAAAAACAGTCGTTTCATGAGGTGATGAAAAAAGACTATCCTACACCAATGACATTTGTATATGGGAAACAGAACTGTGGCAGGCAAAAGCCTGAATATGATATTGATTCTCCGGAATTTGAGGCTATGCAAGAGCATTATAATACAAAAATGAAATACTGGGACCCGGCTCAGACTCCTATTTTTAGAAATATTTCTCCTGTTTAATCAGGGATGGATGGAGGAACGTCTATCAGATGATGATTTTAAGTATTTTCAGGGACAGAGCCACCATGAGAATACAAAATGAAGAATATACTTCTACTCTTTTGAAGTATTAGAGTATAGAAAAGCAAATCGGGTAACTTAAACAGGATATATATCTTTTTGTATTTCTTAAAAGACATATATATACTATTTTTGTCATTAAAAAACACATGAAATACGGTTATGCACGCGTATCAACCCCGGATCAAAGTCTTGGCCTTCAACTTGATGCATTAAAAGAGAATGGTGTCAATAATATTTTTTCTGAGAAGATATTGATACCTCCTCCCCTACTGGAAAATTTGTATTCCAGGTTCTATGCAGCTTTGCAGAAATGGAAAGAAATATAATATCAGAACGCACAATAGCCGGTTTAAGATCTGCTAAAGCGAAAGGACGTATTGGTGGTCGTAGACCTGGCTTAAGTAAACAGGCAGAACAACTTGCCAAATTAGCAGCCGAAGAATATAAAGCCTACCAACAAAGGAAATATAAAACGATAGATGACGTATGTACAAAAGTGGGCATAGCCCGTGCTACATTATATAAGTATTTAAGATTAGAAGGAATAATCATTAATAAAAGAAAATGATTATTATTATTTCCATTTACTCACATTCACTATCTTTATCCCTCAAAATATCTCTTTATAATATTTGCAATCTTGATATAATATTTACTATCTATGACGATATATAAAAGAGCCATGGGTAAATATACATCAAACTTACAAAATAAACGCTTCGTTTCTTCTAAAGAAATATTCCCTATTCCAAATAAGGGAACAGTTTCATCATTATTATACAAAAAAAGGAATATAATTACTCAAATAAGGAAGAATGTATATTTACTATTAAACCCTGAAGATGGATATATAGATGGAAACAAATATGAAATTGGATGTGGATCTGTTCCTTTTTCCTATATATCATATCATTCCGCAATGGCTTTTTATGGATGGGAGAACCAAGTGTTCAACCGAATTTATTTATCTGCTCCTAAAAGATTCGACCTTTTGAATTCGAATATGTAGATTATATATATGCCCCTGACAAGTTTCGGGAAGGTGTTGTAAAGGATGTAGCCAGGAATATATATTATACCGAGCTCGAGCGGACAATCATAGACTGTGCAGACAGGTTAGACCTTGCCGGAGGGTATGAAGAGTTCTTATATAATCTTGATTTTGTGGATAAGGTAGATGAAAATAAGCTCTTACGTTACTTGTCACTATATAATAAACAGGCCCTTTGCCAACGTGCTGGGTTTATACTTTCACGTGTACAAAAACAGCTAGAGTTAAGTGACAACTTTCTTTCTATATGTAAAAAAATATAGGAAAAAGTACTCGTTACCTTACCGATAAAAGCGAAAGTAAGATATATATTCCGGAATGGAAATTATGTGTTTCACAATACCTGCTATCACTAACTAAATAACTAGCTATGAAATCAAATGATATATCACGTTCTCATGTATTTGGAACTGCAAAACAAAGCGGTTTTCAGAAAGATACAATAGACATTTCTACTATATGATTCAAATCATGGCAAATTATAAAAACTGGGAGCTAACATTCATTTTTCTCGATGATACAACGCCATTCTGGGGAGAAACTGTATCCCCTCACAATTTTTTTGATTCATACGGAATCAGTTATCGGTTTTCCTGGGGTAAGATAGGTATTTCCTCCTACAACTTATTCGGCGAGAAAGGCATCAGTAAGTCGTACGATTACAGCCGATTCACCCCCAACTCTACAGTTACAGATATGAATAATAATTATCCGAGCGTTAATCTCTCATTATCGCTTAACTTAGATTGGGGAAGAAAGGCCAGCAACAAAAGACAGACACTTCAAAATTCGGATACTGTGAATGGTATATTACAATAAAAAAGATTATCTTGATACAGCGTAGTTGGCAAAATCAATGTTAGAGTGGCAAGTTAACAAAAAAAGTAGAACCTTCTCCTTCCCGGCTTACAAAACTAAACTTGCCACCCAAATCCTTCACCAGTTGGCGAACACTGCTTAGGCCGATGCCAATCCCTTCACGCGCAGGTTTATCAGCCTGGCGGATTCTGAAAAACTGTTCTCCCAGGCGTTTTTGTGCTTTCTTTGGAATCCCCCAGCCGGTATCCTGAATGCCTATCTGTAACATGCCTTTTTCTTCTTTCAGGATAACAGTTATTTCCACTCCGTCATCCGAATATTTCAAAGCATTTTCCATCAGGTTCCGTAAACAACGTTCCAAACGGACAACATCAGTAGTTATAAAAGAAACCGATGTCTGATTTTTTATTTCAAAAGAATACTTCTTCTCAGGATACTGCGCCTGTAGCCCTTCATAAATAGATTGTATTGTTTCTATTAAATCGACCGGTTCTTTTTTTAACTGAGGTTTTCCAGAGCTATTTTTTATCAATTCCATCATCGACTCTATAGTAGCCGTCAGCTTAGCTATATGTTTTATCCCTTTGGAGATAAAGCCGGACACTTCTTTGTCGTCCACCGTTGTTTGTGTATAATCCAAAATCGTAAACACTGAATTCAAAGGAGCCTTCAAATCATGAATGGCACGATATACTGCACTTTCCCGCTCTTCCAATTGCTTACGGATACGCCGGATAACAACCAACTGGTAATAGAGACAGTAAACAAGAAGCACTGCCATCAAACAGGATACAATCAAAATAAAAAACAACTCGGCTAAAACCTGTTTCGGTAGAATTTGTATTTGAGCTTGTACAAACATCAGCCCTTTCGTCCCAATAGGTCTCATCTCTGTCAAACAAGTTGGAAAAAACGGATAAAATTTTTGTCCGATCGTTTTCTGGGCTACTTGCTCTTCATTATATAATGTAATAGAAGAACGAAGATAAGATAAACCCTCCTTTTGCAAGCGTTCCTGGAAAATGCTATCGAGGGCTGACAAGCGAATGGGATTTGTAACCAAAAGCTCATCTTGAAGTGTTTGAGTAAAGAGTTCCGGCAATGTTTCACCTATATTCTTTTTACTCGCCTGACTTAAGAAAATAGTGTCCCCCTTGAGTTTTGCTCGTTCTTCCGGAGTCATATCTTTAGCTGACCGAATGACCCATCCTGGATTTTTACGATTCTTATAGGGACCAGACCTACGTAAATTCACCTCTTCCTGAATAGCATGAGTCAATATCAAGTCTGCTTCCATTTGTACTTCTTGCTGCAAATTGGCATACTCAACACAAAGCCAAAACCCTTGCAAACATAACAGGGTTACTATAGCGATCAAAAATATCCAGATTGACTTTTTCATAAAATATCTTTTACAAGACAAAAATAGAGATATTTTAGGTTCATGAGATAAATATGAGATTATTATTATGTAACATCCGATTTTTTTAGTATAATATTGCAACCAATGATAAATCAAATAACAAAAAGAATTATGTGTACTAAAAATTTAGAGATTCTTCCAGTGAAAGAATTAGCCCTTATTAAAGGGGGAATCTGGGTATATGATAGTGGAGCTAATGAATGGTATTGGTATGAACCTAATGATTTAGATATTGAAGGTACCACTACAAATAACCCACAAGTTTGGATGACAAGAAAATAATTAACCTAATTTCTATTCCCCAAATGCCAATAAGGGAGCGAGTATTCCCCATCCCTAATTGACTAATAAATATTTTAGGATGGAATATATTAATTATTAAAAATCAAGCAATTATGGAAACAGAAGAAAACAAACTAATTGAAGAAATTGTACAAGCCGAAGTGCTAGATGTACTATCTATGAGAGACATTAAAGCAGGATCATCCCCTCATCAAGAATGTGAATGTGATCACCAGTCTTGCAACAATGGAGCAACCCTTAAATAGTAATTTAATCATATAAATCAATAGATTATGGATAAAACGAACTACAACAAAAACATAGATTTTGAAGAATTGATTCAACCTGAAATTTTAGACACAATATCTATGATTGAATTAAAAGCAGGAATTGCCCCCAATCAAGATTGTGAATGCGATCATGGTGCTTGCAATGGAGCAGGTACCACTTTGGTAAAATAAAACAACATTAAGGTCTTTAGTCTATTTTTTAGACTAAAGACCTTATTAATACAATAAGATATGAATTTAGAAGTATCAAGATATAACATATTCTTCGAACATAATGGGGTAAGGCTATTATATAATACAGAAACAAATGCTTTCATAAAGTTAGAGAATAAGTTATACAACAAATTAAATAGCAAACACGTTTGTCAAGATGACTTTGACAACCATACATTAGAATATTTGTTAAAATCTAAAATAATAATAGAAAAATCAACTATACATGATTATTATTATCAAAAGAAATTCCAATTCAACATGGAATGCTATTCCCAAAACACACTATCACTAACCATTTTACCTACGACAAATTGTAATTGTGATTGTCCATATTGTTTTGAACAAAATAAATCAACAAAAATGATGTCAGAAAACATTATTGACAACCTATTATCATTCATACACCAACATACAAATGCAAAAACATTAGATTTATGTTGGTACGGAGGAGAACCGCTAATGGGATTTAATGTAATAAAGAAAATATGGAGTAAGTTAGAAAAAGAAATTAAATTAGAGCTAAGAAATCATCAAATAATCACAAATGGATATTTAATCACAGACGAAGTTATCGATTTCTTTAATTTGCACCCTTTAACTGAAATTCAAATAACACTAGATGGGCGTAAAGAAATCCATGATAGCCGCCGTGTTTTAAAGGGTAGCCATAAAGGAACCTTTGATGTCATTTTGAACAATATTAAAAAGGTCAGCAAGGCATGGAGTAATACACATATAACAATTCGAGTCAATATAGATAATGAGAATAAAGAAGATTTTGTTTATATACGAAAGTTAATCGAAGAATGGAATTATAGCAATATCTATATTTATCCTGGTTTTATACGAAGTGAAGAAAACGAATGCATTGATAATAAATGCAAGGACCTTACTCACAAAAATATTCAAGATTTCTATTTTTCTCTGCCTCAAAAAGGAATTGATGTTTCTTTCTTTTATACACCGATAAACAGAGGATGCGTCATGAACGGACTGAATTGTTATTTAATTGGTCCGGAAGGAGAAATTTATAAATGTTGGAACGAAGTAGGAGACAAAACAAAAATAATAGGTAATATATGTAATGACAAAATAGTTAATTTACCCCTACTATCAAAATATATGTCAGCATCAAGTCTATTTGATGATGACATATGTAAAGAATGCAATTTATTCCCTATTTGTAGTGGAGGATGCCCCCGCCGTAGAGTTAACAATCTATTTTTTGGAGAAAAACATAATTTATGTTGCCTTTATAAAGATAATAATGCTTTAATATATGCGCTAAAAAACTATTACGACATATTGAAAAGTAAGAAAAATCTCCAAAAACCTATACCATTCAAATAATGCTACGATTCATCTATATATTATCAGGTCTATTTCTTTGTTTGATAACTATCAAATCACAGAATAAAGTAGAAATAGAAGGGAGTGTTTTTCTTGACAGGAACACGCCGGCTTCTTATGCCAACGTACTACTTTTAAACAATGACTCCAGTTTTATTTCTGGTAGTATTACTGATGAGCAAGGTCTGTTTCATCTTGAAACGGAAAAAGCAGGAACCTTTTTATTAAAGATCTCTTATTTAGGATACAATGATGTTTTCCAAAACATCAAAACAGAAGCAGGAATAATAACTTTAGGAAAGTTCTTTTTAGAAAGTTCTAATATCAATTTAACAGGAGTCACGGTTAATGCCAAGCGGGCAATCGCGACCATGAAAAATGGAAATACGCTGATTAATGTAAGCAACACATTACTAAACTCATTAGGCACCGCACAAGATGTATTGAAACATGTGCCGGGAGTCGTTTATGCAGATGATGAACTAAAAGTAATCGGAAAAGGGAACCCGGTTATTTATATCGACAATCACAAAGTATTGGATTTAACAGTTTTGGAACGGCTAAGTTCTTCCGATATAAAATCGATAGAGTTAATAACCATGCCGTCTGCCAAATACGATGCAGAAAACAGAGCAGTCCTGAAAATCATTACAAACAAGAAAAATAATAATGGTTTTTCATTATATTCCTTATCCAGACTTAGGGAAGGATATTTCCTGAACAATATGGAAACTGTCAATATGAATTACACAAAGAATGGATTCAACATATTCTGTGACTACACACACAGTTACTACAAGACAAAACATACTGAATATACAGAGCAAACAAATATAGGTATGGATACTGTCAGTCTACAAAACAGCTACAAGCCCAATACAGAGAAATCGAACTGGCACATCATTAATGCAGGTTTCAATTATAATTTGAACGCGACAAGCTCTTTTGGTATGCGATATACATATGCACGTTCTCCTTTCCATTGGAACCTGTATGATGGAGAAACAATGATTTATGTGAATGATAAATTATATTCTTCTCTACAAAAAGATAATTATACGGATGCCACAAATATCCATCATTATATAAACGCTTTCTATCATGTAGATTTCAACCCACATTTTAAAATGCAGATAGATGCCGATTATATGAAAATACGCCATAAAGCACACTCGTATGTAATCGAACAGTCAGAAACGGACTCTTCCATTGTTGATATATACAGGCTAAGAGACAATTATTTAGCTGCCGGGAAATTGAATTTTGATTATGATTTACAGTCTGCGGGAAAACTGAATTTCGGAATGGATTATAGTCATATCGGAGCCAATGGCAGTTTCCAAAACCCTCAAAATATCGTAAACAGCAATGATTTCTTGAATATTGAAAACAAATATTCCCTTTTCGCCTCTTATGCTTTCACTCTTGTAAAAGCTCAAATTGAGGTCGGATTAAGATATGAAAATCTTAAAGCTACAAATTATGAACAGAATAAAGTTATTGCCAATAAATCGTATTCGGATTTATTCCCTTTCATCTCAATAAAGTATCCATACAAATCTATTCAATTAGGCATCAACTTCGCAGAACGTGTCAAACGTCCTTTTTTAAGTGATTTAAGTAATGATGTCAGTTACTACGACAAATACACTTATTGGTCCGGCAATCAATTATTATTACCCCAGAAAATTTATGATATCGATTTTTTTATGGGGTATCGCTTTCTACAGTTTAAGCTGAACTATCAGTATATAAAGGATTATATTATGGATAATAAGTCTACTTTGCCTTCATCCGTATTAGTCACTGTTACTAAGCCTGCAAATTTTCCGGATTATCAACTTCTGGGAGCTACTATCATATTGGAAAAAGACTGGGGACGCTGGAAAGGGGAATTAACCGGAAGCATATATAAGCCCTTTTTGACAGTTCCCGGACTTAACGGAGATTTCCATTACAACAAGCCTTATGGCACTGTCATTTGTAACAATACTTTTAATTTTCCATTGGATATTGTTGCAAACCTCGATATGGCATATTATTCAGGAGGAAGCATGGATAATGAGAACTATAAGCCTAAAGGCAAAATAGATATTGGAATAAGAAAGTCGTTTGACAAAAAGGGGGTGACAATTTCATTACAAGGAACAGATTTATTCAAATGGATGAATTCACGTCGCTATGGTGGAATAAACAATATTCAGTACTTTGTAAAATCAATCAGGGATTCACGTTCTATTTCACTCACATTGACATGGAAATTTAATAATTATAAGAAAAACTACAATGGAAAATCTGCTGCGGAAGATGAGGCAGGTCGACTATAAATGAAAAGAATATACAAAATCCACATATACAGCAACCTGAGGTAATAGAATGCAGCTATCTGCAACAAGTCTTCCTCTTCTTTCAGAATAACAGTTATTTCCACTCCGTCATCCGAATATTTCAAAGTATTTTCCATCAGGTTTCGTAAAATGTTCCAAACAGACAACATCGGTAGTGATAAAAGAAACCGTTGTCTGTGTATAAACCAAAATGGTAAACACTAAATTCAAAGGTGCCTTCAAATCATGAATGGCACGATATACTGCACTTTCACGCTCTTCCAATTGTTTGCAGGTACGCCGGATAACTACAAACTGGAGGTAGAGACAGTAAACAAGAAGTACAGCCATCAAACAGAATACAATCAAAATAAAAAACAATTTTGCTAATACCTGTTTCGGTAAAATTTGTATTTGAGCTTGTACAAACATCAGTCCTTTCGCCCCGACAGGTCTCATCTCTGCCATACAAGTTGGAAAAAACGGATAAAATTTCTATCCGATCTTTTCTGAACTACTTGCTCCCCATTATATAATGTTATAAAAGAACGAAGATAAGACAAACTCTCCTTTTGCAAGCGTTCCTGAAAAATGCTGTCAAGAGCAGACAAACGAATGAGATTTGTGAATAAATATTTATTCTGAAGTGTTTGAGTAAAAATTTCAGGCAATGTTTCTCCCAAATTGTCTTTACGTGCTCGATTTAAAGTAATTGTATCTCCTTTTAACTTTGCCCGTTCTTCTGAAATCATATCCTTAGCTGACTTAATAATCCATTTAGAATTATTCGTCTTTTTATATAGTCCACCCAAACGTATATTAACTTCTTCCTGAATAGAATAAGTAAAAATTAAGCCTGTTTTCACTTGTACTTCTTACTGTAAATTAGCATACTCAACATAAAGCCAAAATCCCTGTAAACATAATAAAGTAATTATAGCGACTGAAAATATCAATATTGATTTTTCATAAGAGCCACTTTTTACAAGATAAAAATAGACATATTTTAGGTTTATGAGGTAAATATGAGATTATTATTATGTAACATCTGATTTTTTTAGTATAATATTGTATCCAGAATCAAATAACAAAAGAATTATGCATACTAAAAATTTAGAAATTCTTCCGATAGAAGAATTAACTCTTATCAAAGGAGGACGCTGGATATACGATAGCATGTTAGACGAATAGTTTTAGGTTGAAACTGAAGATTTAGATATTGAGAAAGATTGAAATAGAGATATGAAGAGTATCGAAATATAACAATCTAACAAATTAAAGATATATAACATTATCATGTTTTGCAAAACATATTTTCCAAGACACTAAATAATAAATTTATTAACTAAAAAAATCAGAACATCATGAAAAAGCAATTAAACGATTTAGTTCTTTTAGAAAATGAAAAGCTGGACACAAATCTATTAAGTATGGTGAAAGCTGGTAATGCACCAGGAAACTGTGGCTGTGGAGAAGCTAACAGTAACAAAAACAAAGACAAAGAAGGCGATTGTACTTGTGGTAGCGGCAATAATAATGTCAGCATTATACCTTCAGGAACAGATTTGGTATTTGGATAATATTTTAATCATCTTTTCTCGCAACTAAAAAAAGTTGCGAGAAAATTATTTTTTTATTATGAAAAAATCAATTTCCAAATATGCTTACTTGTTTAGTAATGAAAGCAATGATAAGCATCTAATTTACGTATCCAAGAATAATAGTTTCTATCAGATATCCATATCCTTGTTCAATACACTTCTTAAGTTCAAGGAAACAAGAGATATTTCACTATTAAAGAGTATAGATAAGCAATTACTTCTTTCATTAGAGAAAAGTTATATAATTGTTTCAGAAAATGACGATGATGATTTTTTACAACAAATGAGGTTAGAGAATAATATTCAAGCATATTCTCAGAACACACTTTCTTTAGTAATCGCACCTACAACAAGCTGTAATTTTGAATGCCCATATTGCTTTGAAGAAAATAAAACATATAAAAAAATGTCTGATAAGACAATAGAATACTTACTTTGTTTTATTAAATCTCATGAACAGGCAAAAAAAATAAATCTGGTATGGTATGGAGGAGAGCCACTACTCGCTTTTGATGTTATACAAAAAATTATATCCCGCATAAAAGAAGAGTTGCCAATCACACTCAATGTCCATAATATCATTACAAACGGTTACAATTTAGACCAAACTGTCATTGATTTTTTCAAAAAACACCCATTAAACAGTATTCAAATCACATTAGATGGAAAAAAAGACAGACATGATACAATCAGAAAAGTTAGGGGATCACATGCTGGCTCTTACGACAGATTAATAAAAAACATCGATTTGATTTTACATGAGCTTCCAGATACATTATTATCCTTAAGAATTAACTTAGACCAAAACAATAAAAATGATTTTGTTGATATTTATAAAGAATTAAAAAACAAGTGGAAAGGGTTCAATCTTGAAATTTATCCCGGAATATTGAGAATAGACAATGAAGAACGTAATTGTTTATCTTGCATTGCTATGTCTCATAGCGATATTAGAAACTTGTATTATGAATTAAATGATAATGATGGCCTAAAAGTTGATTTTTATCCTCGCTTACATTCAAAGACGTGTACTGCGACAGGATTAAACTCTTATGTTATAGGACCTGAAGGTGAAATATACAAATGTTGGAACGATGTCAGTAACCATGATAAGATTGTGGGTTACATTAATCAAAATGAATTTACCAATAGCAAATTATATACTCGCTATATGATTGCATGTAATTGTTTTAATGATCCTAAATGCTTAGAATGCTTTTTCCTTCCTTTATGTATGGGAGGATGTGCCTGGTCTAAATTAAGAAATCTTTACGAAGATGGGAAATATGACCTCTGCTCCTTATATAAGGATGAAAATGCGCTAAAAAAATGTTTACTGCTACATTACAAATCAATAAACAAGAAAAAAGATGAAGATTAGCCGATTATTACTTCTATTTATTATCTGTTGTTTGGATGTTAATGCCCAGCAAATTGAAGGATTTGTTTACGATGAACACAATAATCCTTTAAGCTATGCAAATGTACTGCTATGCAATAAAAAAGATACCACATTTATTTTAGGATGTGTAAGTAATGAAGAAGGGCGCTTTACATTATCCCCTCCTGAACCAAATAATTACATATTGAAAATATCATACATCGGTTATAATGATTTATACTATTTGTATAAGAATAAAACACCGATTAAGATAAATATGTCTATGAGCTCACAAGAAATCAGAAATGTTATAATAAAGGCGAAGCGACCGACTTACCAAATGAAAGGCTCTACGTTAGTTACAAATGTTCAAAATTCATTATTGCAGGATATTGGAACAGCAAACGATCTACTAAGGCGTATACCTGGAGTGTTAGGTTCCGAAGGAGATTTCCAGGTCTTTGGCAAAGGAGCCCCTGAAATTTACATAAATAATCGCTTAGTCAGAGACAATTCGGAGTTGTCTCAACTAAGCGCAAAAGATATTGCTCAAGTTGAATTATTATTGAATCCGGGGGCTGAATATGACGCATCCATAAAATCCGTATTGAAAATTAAAACAATAAAGCCTCAGGGTGAAGGTTTCAGCGGTTACGCAAGCACATACGGTTCAAAAGGTTACCGCTACTCAGGATATGAACAATTGAACTTAAATTATCGTTATAAAGAGCTTGATGTTTTTGGTTCTGTCTCTTATCTTCATCGCCAAAAAAAGCAAAAACAAAATTCATCACAAAAATTATATCTTGATTCGATTTTCCACTCAGAGGATAACGACATTTTAATTAACAAAAATCAAAATCTGAGTACACAAGTAGGCGTTAATTACAACTTTTTGCAAAATCATCATATTGGAATACGTTATGACTATTCAAAAACTCCCGGTAAACATAATATGGAAACGGTCTCCAAATATTGGGGGGATCAAATCTTAATCGATGATTTAAACACCTCCAGTATTCAAGATGTAAAAGGAAATAGACATAAGATAAATATGTATTACAATTCATTTTTGAACAAAAAATGGACTATTGATTTCAACATGGACTATATAAATGGAAATAATGAACGAGATCAATTTGTCAAAGAATCCAGTATTATCAATAATAACAGAGATATCAATACAATAAATAAAACAACAGACTGGCTATATGCATATAAAATCGTAGGAGGATATAAAGTAAACATCTTTAATCTAAAAATAGGAAATGAGTTGAGTCTTATTGAAAGAAAAAATATTTTTATTAATACAGAAAACATTCTTCCAAGCCAAAACAGTTATATAAAAGATCGCAAATTGGCTACTTTTTTTAATATAAGCGCTAATATAAAAGATTTTAATATTGATTTTGGAATACGTTATGAAAATATATCCTATACATATTTTGAAAACAATTTTTACATGCCTGATCAAAGCCGGATATACAACCATATATACCCCTATTTTTCAGCATCATACAATAAAAATGATTTTAGAATTTCACTTAGCTACTCAGAGACAACAAAACGTCCTTATTTTTATCAGTTAAGAAGTGATATTCAATACAACAATCGTTTTTCGTATGAAACAGGAAATCCGGCATTACAGCCTCAATTAGATCGTAATGCGGGTTTATATATTGGATATAAAGATTTTGTAATAGCTGCTAACTACTCAAATATTAAGGATTACATTGCACTTAGCATTACTCCATATCCAAAAGACAATAGAATTATCCTATTTTCAGTAAATAATTATCCTAAATTTCAATCTTTAAATTGGATGTTTAATTATTCTCCCAAATGGGGTATTTGGGAACCTTCTTTTTCCATCTACCTAAACAAGCCTTATTTTTCAATGTATAGAAACAAGCAAAAAGAGTCTTTTAACAAGATGGGATGGACTTTTTATTGGGAAAATTTACTAAATCTACCACATGGCTTCATTTTATCCGTAGATATGAATTATGCAACCTCCTGTAATTGGAATGTATACTATACAAAGTCTTCTGGTAGCATTGATTTTAGCATACAAAAATTTTTTCTTCAGAAAAAGCTTAATATCAAATTACAAGTATTTGACATTTTAGCAACTCAAAAAAGCTCTACAATATTATATGGCGAAGAATCTGATTTCACAAAGTGGAATTATAATGACACCAGACAAGTTCGTTTGACATTAACTTATCGTTTTAATTCCACTCGCTCAAAATATAAAGGCACAAGTGCAGCTAAAGAAGAAATAAACAGGTTATAATGCAAAATCCCTTTCCACATATACAGCAACCCGACGCAATGGAATGCGGAGCTACCTGCCTTCGCATGGTTGCGAAATACTATGGTAAAGAATACACCGCCGAGACCATGCAACAGCTTTGCCTGGTTACTCGTGAAGGTGTTTCTTTACTTAGTGTCAGCGATGCCGCGGAATATTTAGGTTTTCGTACCGTATGCGGGCGAATTGCATTGGATAAAGTGATCGAACAAAAACCTTTCCCCTGTATCCTTCATTGGAACCAGGAACATTTTGTGGTATTATATAACGTGAAGACCAAACGAAACGGAGAACATATTTTTTATATCGCCGACCCGGGTAAGAACCTTCTTCAAGTAAATGAGGACACATTTCGCAACGCATGGATTAGTACCCGTACACATGGTGAAGAAAAAGGAGTCCTTATGATGCTGCAACCCACACCGGCTTTCTATGAAAAAAAAGACGAACGGCAAAAGATGGAGAAGCCTATACGCTTCTTATGGAGCTATATCCAACCATACAAACGTTTTTTTGTACAACTATTGCTCGGACTGGCGTTAGGCAGTATTCTACAATTGATTTTCCCTTTCCTGACACAGGCTATTGTGGATAAAGGGATTGCCGGCAAAAACCTGAACCTGATTTACCTGATTCTGATTGGACAGTTGATGCTGGTACTGAGCCGGGCTTCGGTAGATTTTATCCGGCGTTGGATATTGTTGCATATCAGTACACGGGTGAATATTTCGCTACTTTCGGATTTCCTGATTAAGCTGATGCGGTTGCCGATGGCATTCTTCGATACGAAGATGGTTGGGGATTTATTACAACGGATTAACGACCATGAGCGGGTGGAGCGGTTTCTTACAGCACAAACATTGACCGTACTTTTTTCGGCATTCAGTTTCGTTGTATTCGGTGGGGTATTGCTGTATTATAACCTGATTATCTTTCTGATTTTCTTTTTCGGAAGCGCCTTATATGCTGCCTGGGTGTTTCTCTTCCTGAAAAAACGGCGCCTGCTGGATTATACCTATTTTGAACAACGCGCACGGAATCAAAGTAAAACAATGCAGATGCTGAACGGAATGCAGGAAATTAAGTTGCAAAATTGCGAACGCCGCCGCCGGTGGGAATGGGAAGATATACAGGCCGACCTATTCCAGACAAACATCGCAGCCATGAAATTGCAACAAAGCCAGGAAGCCGGCAGCATCCTGATTAATGAAGTAAAGAATATTGTAATTACGATTGTTGCTGCAACTTCCGTCATTAGCGGAAGCCTTTCTCTGGGTATGATGCTGGCAATCCAATATATCATCGGGCAGTTGAGCGCTCCGGTCGAACAGTTCGTACAGTTTATTTACGGTTGGCAGGATGTGCAAATCAGCTTGGAACGCATGAGCGAGATACGGCAACGTGAAGAAGAGGAATCTACCGAACGCCAGATTACAGGTTTCAATGGGAACCAACGGGATATCGAATTAAAACATGTCACTTTCCAATACGAAGGCATTCATTCCCCGAAAGTACTGGATGATGTCAGTTTAAAGATACCGAAAGGTAAAATCACGGCTATTGTCGGGACAAGCGGCAGTGGAAAAACCACATTAATCAAGTTGTTGCTGGGCTATTATAAACCGGCAGACGGACTGATAACTGTCGGCAACAATGATTTGCAGGCATTCAGTCTCCGTTGGTGGCGCGAACAATGCGGGGCTGTAATGCAGGACGGTTATATCTTTTCCGAATCAATTGCCCGCAACATAGCTGTAGACGATGAAGAAATAGACAAGGCACGCCTGTTATTGGCTGCACGAATTGCGAATATTGAAGAGTTTATCGAACGCTTGCCTTTAAAATATAATACGGTAATCGGTCCGGATGGCCAGGGTGTAAGCCAGGGGCAGCGGCAACGTATCCTGATCGCCCGGGCTGTTTACAAAAATCCGTCTTTCCTGTACTTCGACGAGGCGACCAATTCATTGGATGCCAACAACGAACGTGCCATAGTGGAAAATCTGGCGGATTTCTACCGGGGCAAAACCGTTATTATTGTGGCACACCGCCTTAGTACCGTACGCAATGCCGACCAAATTGTAGTATTGGAGAAAGGATGTATTCAGGAAGTGGGCACACATGAAGCATTGATAGAACAAAAAGGCGCTTATTTCAATCTGGTACGGAACCAATTGGAATTAGGGAGTTGAACTATACTAAAAACCGTTTATTCATTAAATAATCAGGCACTACTTATGAAATACGACGAGATGAAACAACAGGCTTCCGACGAACAGGACCGGATAGAACTCCGCAGTGAAAAAGTACGCAATATAATCGGACAGATGCCTCCTTTCCTTATCCGTTGGGGCAATACCATCCTGCTCATAATTTTCATACTCTTGCTTGCCGCAGGCTATTTCTTTTATTGCTAAACGCACATGCTCACCTATAAAACAATTGTTCCCATTGATACGCATCTGGTTATTATGCAAATACGTTACGAAGGTTACAAAAATGACAATACCCACCAGAATGGCTTCGGATATTATTACCTGGATGAAGATCAGAAAACAGCTCTGTATCAGCAAATAGCGAATGAATTAAAATAAATAGTCTAAAGGGAAGATATCTTTTTTACTTTATTTTTTAGCAAAGATATTGCATATTTCAAAAAGTTCCTCTACTTTTGCAGTGCAATTTCAGAGAGGTTCTAAAATAAAGCTTCAAACTGAAAGATATATTCTTCCTTAGCTCAGTTGGTTAGAGCATCTGACTGTTAATCAGAGGGTCCTTGGTTCAAGTCCAAGAGGAAGAGCAAAAAGACATCGGGAAAGACTGAAAGACATATTTTCTTCCTTAGCTCAGTTGGTTAGAGCATCTGACTGTTAATCAGAGGGTCCTTGGTTCAAGTCCAAGAGGAAGAGCGAACAATAGAAGTAGAGAGGTATCATCAAATGGTATCTCTTTTTTTTTGAAATAACACTCTCTAATATAAATTCTTTGTATGAAAACAAACATGATTTATTTACGATGGATGCTGGTCTTACTGGCAACCTTCCACTGTGCCAATGTTTCCGCACAATGGAAAGTCGGCGTTCAAGCCGGATACACACACAACAGCCTGTCGACAACATCCGGCTATGCCTACGATCGTAACTATGATTCCAAAGGAGGTTTTACCGTAGGTATACCGGTTCAATATGAATTCGTCGATTGGTTTGCACTACAAGCAGATTTATCTTACACACAAAAGAACTACTTTTCCTACCGGAGCCATCAGTACCGGGATATCAACAGTGAGACAAAAAACGGATTCATGCAATTACCGGTTTACGCTCATTTCTCATTCGGTGGCGAAAAACTTAGAGGTTTTGTAAATGCCGGAGCCTACGCCGGATATTGGGTTTCAAGCAAAACAAAAGGAAACCAAAACCAATATTTCTATAGTCTCATAGATCCGAATGCCACGGCTCCTTATCATTTCGATGAAAAAGTTCCCTTTGATTCCCGGCGGGATAACCGTTTCGACGGTGGTTTAATGATAGGACTCGGTTTGAAATATCAACTAACCCCACAAATCCAACTATTGGCAGAAGGACGTTATTATCGTGGACTGACTGATTTACAGAAAAACTATATGCTGAACCAGGTACATCGCTACAATGATACCTTTACCCTCCAGCTGGGCTGCATGTTCACACTGGGAGACTGGTGCAAAAAGAAATAAACTCACTATAAAAGTTCACATTAACATACAAGACAAATGAGACATTATAAAATATTATTGTTACTCTTCGTAACCTCCCTATTATACGCTTGCAGAGAAGATAATCCTGCAATCTTAAATCCTCAGGATCAAAAATCCCTGACGACCTGGGATGAGATCTTCGAATCTTTCTGGAATGGCATGAATTATAGTTACGCATTTTGGGATGTCGACCCTACTGACTGGGATAAGGTCTACAAAGAATACAAACCCCGCTTCGAAGCATTGGAAATGGAGAATAGCAAGGATTCGATCACAGCGACCGAGTTATTTACTGAAATTACAGAAAACCTCATCGACCATCATTATGCTCTTTTATTATATAAAACCGATCCCTCGTCCAAATCCGGTAAATCTGTCTGGTGGGGAATCAATCCGGGAGACAAAGAAATCAGAAAAAGAAAATATTACCATGATCCTTTTTCAATGGAGGAATTAGAAAATACAATTACGGCAAATATAAGAAAAGGTCGTATCAGAAATTTAAAATACGGAATATCAGAGGGGAGCAATGGCATGAGCACCTACTCCTATAATATAGACAACGGTATTATATATTTATATCTTAGTGCTTTCAATATCCAAACAAATTTAAATAACCGGAATATAAAAAACACTATCGAAAACTATTTGGAGTTAGTAGCCGAAACTCCAAATTTAAGAGGTATTATTATTGATACAAGAGGGAATGGAGGTGGATATCTGGCAGATATGAACCTGATTATTTCACCGCTAATCAGCAAAGAAGTTGTTGCCGGATATACTAAATCTAAAAACGGTATGGGAAGACTTGATTATACCCCCTGGTCCCCTGTCATCATTTATCCGAATCCGGACCTTAATATTGACAGGAACATCGACAATATACCTATCGTTGCATTAGCCGACATTAATTCTCTAAGCATGGGAGAAATGACCCCTATGGCTATCTGTGCCTTACCTAACGGATGCCTTATCGGAGAACGGACAGAAGGCGGGCATGGGCCGTTGAATAATAATTTCAATGACAACTATACCGGAACTTTTGAAAATAATGCGCTATATGTATATACTTCAACCTCTGTATTAAAAAATATAGATGGTAATATTTATGAGGGTGTCGGACTTACTCCGGATATAGAGGCTTTATATAATAAAGCTGAATTCCTCAGAGGCAACGATACCCAATTGGAGCGTGCCATACAATATATTAATACAGGAAAATAAGGACAGGTGTAGAGCAAACACTGTTTTCCTCTCACATTGCGACCCTGATAAAAAGCTTAACGACTTTGGTGGTTAAAATAACCAGCCGGGGTCGTTAAGCTTTTTTACTTTGGTTGGAACTATACCTGCTTACTCATAAACTATAGACCGCCCATTTCCTTTTAGCCGAGAACTAACTCTTAGCATACAATGAATCTCTTACACTTTCAAACGATTAAACAGACATTTTAAACTCCATAAATCCGGATTGGTCCATTTTTATCAAAAAAGCATATAAACAGCAACCAAAATGCCTTGTTTATTTGTTATACAAAAAAGATTATCCGACAACAATGTTTAGCCTTCCAATTAAAACAAACTATTTATGACCCTGATTATTGCTATTATTCCGGTTCTACTACTAATTGTGCTCATGGCCTTTTTCAAGATGCCCGGAGACAAGAGTAGTGTTATTTCGCTTATCGCCACTATGTTGATAGCCCTTTTCGGTTTTCATTTTGCAGCGAATGATTTGTTTTATTCTTTCCTGTACGGTACATTGAAAGCCATTTCCCCTATCCTGCTCATTATTCTGATGGCCATCTTCAGCTATAATGTTTTACTGAAGACGGAAAAGATGGAGATTATTAAACAACAGTTTTCTTCCATCTCCACAGATAAAAGTATTCAGGTTTTATTATTAACATGGGGCTTTGGAGGATTACTGGAAGCAATGGCGGGTTTTGGTACTGCGGTAGCTATTCCCGCAGCTATCCTTATCAGTTTAGGGTTCAAGCCTGTCTTTTCAGCAACAGTCAGCTTGATAGCCAACAGTGTACCTACGGCTTTCGGGGCGATTGGCACACCGGTGTTGGTTCTGGCTAAAGAGACGAATCTGGATGTCCAGGTGTTGAGTGCTAATACCGTATTACAACTCTCGGTATTGATGTTTTTAATTCCGCTTGTACTGCTCTTCCTGACTGACCCGAAAGTAAAATCATTACCTAAGAATCTTTTTTTAGCCTTATTAGTCGGAGGAGTATCATTAGCCAGCCAGTATCTTGCTGCCCGTTATATGGGTGCGGAATCTCCTGCCATCATCGGAAGCATTCTTTCTATTGCGGTAATTGTTGCTTATGGCAAACTGACTGCCGGCAAAGAAGAAAAAGCCCGGCAAAGTCATTTGAAAGGAAAAGATATTTTAAATGCATGGAGTATCTACTTGCTCATCCTGCTTTTAATTATTCTTACGAGCCCTCTATTTCCCGGATTGCGAACTACGCTGGTGAATAGCTGGGTAACACATATCAGTCTCCCGATTAAAGATTCGACGGTAAATTACACAATCTCATGGTTGACCCATGCCGGCGTATTGCTTTTCGTCGGAACGTTTATCGGCGGATTAATACAGGGAGCGAAAGTAAAAGAACTGTTTATCGTGCTTTGGAATACCGCCAAACAATTAAAAAAGACATTCGTTACAGTAATTTGTCTGGTCGGATTATCCACCATTATGGATATGGCAGGGATGATTTCCGTTATTGCTACTGCATTAGCAACCACCACTGGTAGTTTTTATCCGCTGTTTGCCCCGGTTATCGGTTGCCTCGGAACTTTTATCACCGGTAGCGATACCTCATCCAATATCCTTTTCGGGAAACTACAAGCCAGTGTTGCCGGACAAATACATGTAGACCCGAACTGGCTATCGGCAGCAAATACCGTCGGTGCTACGGGAGGAAAAATCATTTCCCCACAAAGTATTGCTATCGCTACCTCTGCAGGAAACCAACAGGGAAAAGAAGGCGAGATACTGAAAGCTGCTATCCCGTATGCCTTGGCGTATGTAATAATAGCCGGACTGATTGTCTATATTTTCAGCTAACCTTCGTGCCTGCATAGAATACAACTTAGCGCCTGCACTGAATTAAAAATATACTATCTTTGCAGCATGGGAAAGAATAAATTAGCAAAATTCGACGACATGGCGGGCTATCCGCATGTCTTTCAATATCCGTTTGCCGCATTACAGGAAAAAGGCTTTGAAATGAAAGGTCACTGGCATGAACAGTTCTTTAAAAATAATCACCCGATTGTTCTTGAGCTTGGGTGCGGGAAAGGAGAATATACGGTAGGACTGGGAAAATTGTTTCCCGGCAAAAACTTTATCGGTGTCGACATCAAAGGGGCACGTATGTGGACCGGTGCAAAAGAGTCACTGGAAGCAGGAATGACCAACGTTGCATTCCTCCGTACCAGTATCGAATTAATTTCCCATTTCTTTGCTCCTGGAGAAGTGGCTGAAATATGGATTACCTTCCCCGACCCGCAAATGAAAAAGGCAAGCAAACGTCTTACTTCCACCCGCTTTATGAAAATGTACCGCGAGATATTGAGTGGAGACGGCATCATCCATCTCAAAACAGACAGTAACTTTATGTACACCTATACTTGCGAGATGGTAAAAGCAAATAATTATCCGGTACTGTTCAGTACGGACGATTTATATCATTCGGGACTTACAGACGATATCCTTTCTATCCGCACCTACTATGAACAGCAATGGCTGGACCGGGGACTGAACATCAAATACATTAAGTTTGTTTGTGAAGAACGGGAAGAGTTGGTCGAACCGGATGTGGAAATAGAACTGGACCCTTACCGCAGTTTCAACCGGAGCAAGCGCAGTGCACTGGCTTCCGGCAAATAAAAAAGATTCATTCAAAATAATTTTATTATGGCAATATATCCTCAACTTATCATGGATGCACTTGCTAAGGTGCGTTACCCCGGAACCGGCAAAGACCTTGTCGAAATGGGCATGGTAGAAGACAATATCCGGATCGACGGCAACAAAGTGAGCTTTTCCCTTCTGTTTGAAAAGCCGAATGATCCGTTTATCAAATCCGTAGTGAAAGCTGCAGAAACAGCAATTCTCACTTACGTAGGACCGGAAGTGGAAATCAAAGGTAATATCGAAGTAATTTCACGTCAGGTAGCGCGTCCGGAGCCGGATAAACTACTGCCGGATGTAAAAAACATTATCGCCGTATCTTCCGGCAAAGGAGGTGTTGGTAAAAGTACGGTGGCAGCGAACCTTGCTGTAGCTTTGGCTTTACAGGGATACAAAGTGGGCTTGCTGGACGCAGATATATTCGGTCCGTCACAACCCAAAATGTTTCATGTGGAAGATGCCCGTCCTTATCTGGAAGAAATAGGCGGACGCGAGTTAATCCAGCCGGCAGAGAATTATGGCGTTAAACTATTATCCATCGGTTTCTTTGTGAATAAGGAAGATGCGGTTTTATGGCGTGGCGCTATGGCGAGCAATGCTTTGAAACAGCTCATAGCTGATGCAAACTGGGGCGATTTGGATTACTTCCTGATTGACCTGCCGCCGGGAACCAGCGATATTCATTTAACGATGGTCCAGACACTTGCCATCACAGGCGCTATTGTTGTCAGCACACCACAGGAAGTCGCCCTTGCCGATGCACGCAAAGGTATCAGTATGTTTATGGGCGAAAAGATAAATGTCCCGGTGCTTGGGCTTGTAGAAAACATGGCATGGTTCACTCCTGCCGAACTGCCGGAAAACAAATATTACCTGTTCGGGAAAGAAGGCGGCAAACGCCTGGCTGAAGAACTGGATATTCCTTTACTGGGACAAATCCCCATTGTACAAAGTATTTGCGAGGGAGGCGACACAGGTAAACCGGTAGCTCTTAATCCGGATTCAATTACCGGAGCAGCCTTCCAGGACCTTGCAGAAAATGTAGTGAAACAGATTGATTACCGCAACGAACATCTGGACCCGACCAAACGGGTGGTTGTTACGAAGAAATAAAAAAGATAATAACAAATATAGATTTAAAAGTAAGATAGCGCAGATATACAGGTTTGCGCCATCTTTCTTTTAAATCTATATCCATCTAAACCGGATACCGGCGCAAAAACGCTACCGTACGGTGTATCTCCGGATACATGATAATATCTTCATCAATAAAAGGGACTTCTTTCCGATAGGCTTTCAGGAACTTTTCAAGGACAGGCGAAGTCCGTGCCGGACGGCGAAATTCCAGACCTTGCGCGGCATTCATCAACTCGATAGCCAGAATATGATCCAGATTATCCATAATTTTGAATAGCTTGGTTGCAGCATTCGCTCCCATGCTCACATGGTCTTCCTGCCCATTGCTCGACACAATCGAATCGCTGCTGGCGGCAAAACAGTACATCTTATTCTGGTTCACCATGCTGGCGGCTGCATACTGAGGTATCATAAAGCCGGAGTTCAATCCCGGATTCGCCACCAGAAACTCGGGAAGCCCGCGAAGTCCCATAATCAATTGCGCAACACGCCTCTCGGAAATATTGCCCAGTTCGGCTAAAGCTATCGCAAGGAAATCATAGGAAATGGCGAGTGGCTGTCCGTGGAAATTACCTCCGGATATTATTTTATCCTCATCCGGGAATATTGTGGGATTGTCGGTAACTGAATTGATTTCCGTAAGCAACACACCCGAAACATACCGGATGGCATCCTTTGTCGCCCCATGTACCTGAGGAATACAGCGGAAAGAATAGGGGTCCTGCACATGCGCCTTTTTCCGGTTTATCAGTTCGCTGCCTTCCAGTATTTCACGGAAAGCTTTACCCGTCTCAATCTGTCCGGGATGGGGACGCATTTGCTGGATACAATCCATAAACGGATCGATACGCCCGTCAAAAGCCTCCAGGGAAAGAGCTGCTATTAAATCCGCACGCTTGGATATCTGGAAAGCACGCATCAAAGCAAAGACGCCGTTTGCACTCATAAACTGTGTCCCATTCAGCAAAGCAAGTCCTTCCTTACTTTTTAACCTCACAGGTTTCCATGCAAATTCATCCAGCACGGCAATAGCTTCCCGCTTCTTTCCTTTATAATACACATCGCCCACTCCGATAAGCGGAAGGAAAAGATTTGCCAATGGAGCCAGGTCGCCCGATGCACCGAGAGAGCCTCGGTCGTAGACTATCGGCAATACATCATTATTGAAAAAGTCCAGAATACGTTGTACGGTAATCACCTGAACGCCACTATATCCCAAAGAAAGGGCATGCGCCTTCAATAACATCATCAGGCGAACAATCACGGGACTTACTTCATCCCCGATACTGCAAGCATGGCTCTTCACCAGATTTTCCTGCAATACACAGAGTTCATCCGGCGAAATATTCTTGTTGCATAAAGAACCGAAACCTGTGGTTATACCATAGAGCGGTTCGTTCTGTTGTTCGATTTTCCGGTCCAGATAATCACGACAACGCTGGATGCGTTCTTTCACCTCCTGCGTCATCTCCAGCTTCATATTGCCTGTAAGAATCCGTTCTATATTCTCAAAGGAAAGCGGTTCCGAACCTATATAATGGACATTGCTCATACTTATAATACGGTTTTAACCCAATCCAGTAACTTTTGTTCGATGCGTATGGCTTCACTTTCCAGGAAATCAGCCTTGGTCTTCAGTTTATCGACAAACTTTTCATCCTTAATGGAAGAAAGATTGATACGTACATTCAGCAACGCTCCCAATACGCAGGTCCGTGCTGCCATCATGGCTACACAAGCATCGGTAACTGCATTCTGGTTCCCTTTATGGGCGACATAAATAATCGTTTCCATTACGGAAGCAACCTCTTCCGCCACTTCCATCGGGACTAAAGCGGCTTCTTTTGTGGCATCCTGTATCACACGGGCACGTTCCTCCTTTTCCTCTTCCGTATCCTTCGGTAATTTAAATGCGGCAAAAACCCGGTCGTAAGCTTCACTGTCGCGGTCTATATCACGAATCAGGCGCTCGCGGATTAAAGCAGCCTCGGTTGCTATCACTTTCATTTGGCCTTCGACTTCGGCATATTTCTTTTTACCGATTGTAAGGTTTGCCACCATTTCAGTCAGCGCGGTTGCTATCGCGCCGTTGAGAGCTGAAATACTTCCTCCTCCGGGTACTGGGGCGCTACCGGCTGTTTCGGCTAAAAAGCCTTTGATTGTCAAGTCTGCAAGCATAGTATTTTAATTTAAATAATATATACAAATCCATCTTTTATTACTGTATCCACGGCATTCATCCCTACATTATACGGCAGGAATTTATAAGAAGGGTACTTCAAAAGTACCAGGTCCGCTTTTTTACCGACGTCGATGCTTCCTATTTTATCAGCTCGCCCTACAGCGGCTGCACCATTAATAGTCAATGCGGTTAATGCTTCCTCCGGCGTCAGTTTCATCTTAATACAAGCCAAGGAAAACAGCAACGGAATGGAACAACTGAAGCTACTGCCCGGATTGAAATCGGAAGCTAATGCTACTGCACAACCGGCATCTATCATTTCTCTTCCACGGGCAAAAGGTTCATCCAATGAGAAAGCCGTGAGTGGCAACAACGTTGCAATCACTCCGGAGCGGGCCAGTTTCTTAATTCCGGCATCCGAAGCATGCAACAAATGGTCTGCACTTACGGCTTTCAAGCGTGCGGCAAGTTCCGCACCGCCAAACGTAACCATTTCGTCTGCATGCAATTTTAATTTGAAACGATGATGGCGTGCCGCCCTCAGCAGGCGTTCGCTTTGTTCAAGTGAAAAAACACCCTTCTCGCAAAACACATCACAGAAAGTAACCGAACGCTCCATGCGGACATGCGGAAGCATCTCTTCAATTATATGATCTATATACTTATCCGGATGCCCTTCAAATTCCTCCGGGACAGCGTGTGCTCCCAGAAAAGTTGAAACAACATCCAACGGATGCTCATCGTTTAATTCATTCATTACCCGAAGCTGGATGAGTTCGGTTGCCAGTTCCAGGCCATAACCACTTTTCCCTTCTACGGTAGTGACTCCCATATTCATCATTTCATCCAGCCTTTCATAGCCGCTTACGAACAATTCATCATAAAAACTATTCCGGGTTGCCTGTACCGTACTCCGGATTCCTCCGCCACGCTCCATTATGGACATATAGCTATCTCCTTTCAACCGCCAGGAAAATTCTTCCTCCCGGTAGCCTCCGAAAACAAAATGCGTGTGGCTGTCTACAAATCCCGGTATCAAAGCCCGGCCGAATGCATCTATTTCCAGATAGTCGTCTATATTAACCTGTTTTAAGACCTCTTCAGTCGAACCAACATGCGTTATAATACCATCCTTTATCGCAACGGCACCATTCTCTATGATATTTAATTCTGACATTTCCGCTCCTCTTTTAGCAGCAAACCCGGAACAGGTCACCACTTGCGAGGCATTGCGTATTAGTATATTTTCTTCCTCCATACTCATTCCATTATTCTTGCTTCCAATACCTGATTCAATGAGAAATCCTCCAACCCGAGATAATAGGAAGCCGTATCGATAAGCGCCTCCATTGGAACCAATCCGACAATTTCACTGCCAACTACCGGTACACCATAACGACGGGCTTCAATACGTACCAATTCAAAAGCACGGTAAAGAGCGGTACGTGTATAATCCGTCATATTTATAGAAACCTGTACAATTCCACGCTCTTTCAACTCTACTCCCATCGCTTTGCAAAAACGGAGTCCTCCTCCTATAAAACGGATTTTCTTAGCGATACTGTCTGCTATAGCCAGATTATCCGTTCCCAGATTCACATTATAGGCAACCAATGGCATACGAGCACCAATCGCCACAGTACCTGCCGTAGGATGACGTTCTACCGGGCCAAAATCCGGTTTCCATTCCGGCAATTTAATTTTCTCTGCCATCCCTTCAAACTCCCCTTTACGGATAGCTGCCAAATTCTCACGATGAGGAGCCGATGCCGATTTTTCATAGAGAAAAACAGGTAGATTATATAAAGATGCCACCTTTCCGGCAACTTCTTTCGATAAAGCGATAGCCTCTTCCATCGTACATCCTCTAATCGGAATGAAGGGTACCACATCCACAGCTCCCATGCGAGGATGCTGTCCGGTATGTTTCGTCAAATCAATTAATTCCACAGCCTGTCCGATTGCTTCAAGCAAAGCATCCTTCAAAGCTTCCGGTTCGCCAACTACAGTTACTACCAGACGGTTATGGTCGGTGTCATTACTATAATCCAATAGCTTTACACCATTTTTAGCTCGGAACTTATCAATTATCTTTTCTATTTTTTCAAGATCCCGTCCTTCACTGAAATTGGGGACACATTCCATTATTTTACTCCAGGTGCTCATATTTTGTGTTTTAAAGTGGTACTTACTACTTTTTTAATTAGATCTTCTTCCGGTACGAAAGGCATTGTGATATGATAATCTCCGGCATGGCTTTCATTAAACAGATGGCTGGTTTCCATGGCATTCGGGTTACGTGCCCATGAACGGCGCGCCACTCCTCCCATCACGTCCCACAACATAGCCGAACGAAGAATTTCATCCACCCTCCGGCTACCGTCCAATACCATACCGAAGCCTCCGTTTATCGCTTTGCCTATTCCTACGCCACCCCCATTGTGAAGGGCTACCAGGCTCATTCCCCGGGCAGCATTTCCGGCAAAGCATTGCACTGCCATATCTGCCATCACATTGCTGCCGTCATAAATATTTGAGGTTTCGCGGAAAGGAGAATCGGTTCCGCTTACATCATGGTGGTCGCGTCCGAGCATAATCGGACCCACTTCACCATTCCGGACCATTTCGTTAAAACGGAGTGCAATGTTCAACCGCCCTAAAGCATCCTGATACAGGATACGCGCTTGTGTGCCGACTACCAACTGATTCTTTTCCGCATCTTTTATCCAGTTGTAATTATCCATATCCTGTCCACGCCGGTCCGGGTCGATGCAATCCATTGCCGCATGGTCTGTTTTTATCAAATCTTCATGCTTGCCGCTCAGGCATACCCAGCGGAAAGGACCGTATCCATAGTCAAATAATTCAGGCCCCATAATATCCTCGACATAGGAAGGCCAGATAAAGCCGTCTTTCTCATCCACTCCGTTCCGGGATATTTCACGAACGCCTGCATCATAGATTGCTTTCATGAAAGAGTTTCCATAATCAAAGAAATAAGTCCCGCGTGCCACCAGTTTTTTTATTACAGCAAAATGACGTTGCAAAGAAGCATCTACCAACTCACAAAACTTATCTATATTATCTGATAACAATTTTGTCCGTTCCTCAAAAGAGATGCCCACCGGACAATACCCTCCTTCATAAACGGCATGGCATGAGGTCTGGTCGCTCAGCAAATCAATAGGAATAGAATGTGCTTCTGCATATTCCAACAAATCCACCACATTCCCATGGTATGCAATCGATACGGGTTCTTTTGCCTGCATAGCATCTGCAGCCATACGAAACGCTTTTGCCATATTATCTGTTACATGCTGAACCCATCCCTGGGTATAACGGGTTTCTATCCGGGAAGCATCCACCTCTGCGATAAGACATGCGGCTCCGGCTATCACAGCCGCCTTCGGTTGGGCACCACTCATACCGCCTAACCCGGAAGAGACAAATAAATGTCCCCGAAGATCTCTATCCTGGGGTATACCCAGTTTCTTGCGTCCGGCATTCAATAAAGTATTAAATGTTCCATGCACGATACCTTGGGGACCTATATACATCCACCCTCCAGCTGTCATCTGCCCGTAGTTGGCAACCCCCATCTGTGCAGCGATGTGCCAATCCTTATGATTATCGAACATCCCCACCATCATGGAATTAGTAATAATCACACGGGGAGCATCCGGACGCGACTTGAACAGTCCGAGCGGATGACCGGATTCAATCACCAGTGTTTGTTCATTTGTAAGGATTTCAAGATATTTTTTTATAAGACGATATTGCATCCAGTTCTGGCAAACCTGTCCGGTTTCCCCATAAGTAACCAACTCATATGGATAGAGGGCTATATCAAAACAAAGATTATTATCGATCATGACTTGAAAAGCCTTACCCTCTATGCAACTTCCTTTGTATTCGTCGATAGGCTTAGCCTTCAAATCCCCTTCCGGTCTATACCTATAACCATAAATACGCCCCCGGGTAAGAAGTTCTTCCATAAACTCGGGAGCAAGCGTTTCATGAAGTTCTTTGGGGATATAACGAAGGGCGTTCTTCAAAGCAACTTCTGTTTGTGCTGGCGTAAGTGAATAGCCGCGGTCAGGAGCACGGCGGATTCCGGCAATAAAAGAAGGATAAGCCGGCAGTTGTTTATCAAGGAGTACTTCCATAATATAACAATTAAGGTGTTACTTACAATCTGTAAGCTCAAAACGGCTTAACAGGCCAACAAGTTATGAAAATCAGCGACCAAAACAAACTTCCTTTGTATGTTTAGAAGCATAAAGATAGATATACTATTTTCCTTACAAAAACAAAAAAGGATATGCCAATTTTGGACATATCCTTTTTCATATTTATGGAATATTTATTCTTATTTTCCTGTCTCTGCTGCAGCTTTTTTATTAATCTTTTTCTTCTGCAATTCATAGGCAATCGGAGTTGCAATGAAAAGAGTAGCATAAGTACCAATAATAATACCCAACAGGATAGCGAATGTAAAACTACGAATTGTACTACCACCCAGGATAAAGATACACAATACAACTACCAATGTAGTCAATGATGTATTAAATGTACGGGATAAGGTAGAGTTCAATGCATCGTTAATAACCTGATAACGGTCACGCTTCGGATACAAACCTATCGTTTCACGGATACGGTCGAATACAACCACCGTATCATTAATAGAATAACCGATAATCGTCAGGATAGCCGCAATAAACGTCTGGTCTACCTCCATGGAGAAAGGTAATACCTTCCAAAGCAATGTATAGAAAGAAATGATACAAAGCGTTGTCACTGCTACAGAAGCAAAAGCTCCGGCAGAGAAAGAGAAGTCGCGGAAACGAAGCAAGATATAAGCTGCCATACAGAACATTGCAAAAACAACGGCAAGTATCGCACTATTCTTTATATCATCCGCCATACTCGGACCTACTTTCTGGGAACTCTGGATAAACTGGGTCGTAAACTGCTCCAATGTCGTACCTTCCGGCAACTGAGTCTTCAAACCTTCAAACAGTTTGTTTTCAATTTCCTGATCGACTGCCGGATTTGCATCATCTATCTTATAGTTAGTCGATACACGGACCTGATCCGGAGTACCAATCTGGATTACGCTAACCGATCCGGCCAATTGGTCATCCAACAAGTCGCGAACATCATCCGTTTTCACTTCATGGTCAAAACGTATCACATAGTTACGTCCACCCGTAAAGTCGATACCGTTATTCAAACCGATTGTCGACATAGAAATTGCACCCAACACAATAATAACACCCGGAATGATATAACCGATCTTACGAGCAGCAAGGAAGTTGATTTTCGGATTAGTCAGCAAGTCTTTTGTAATCGGAGTAACAAAAGTTACATTCTTCAATTTATCCTTAGCCAGCAATGCTTCATAAACAATACGAGTAAGGAACACAGCTGTTAAGAATGAAGCAAACAGACCGATAATCATTGTAGTTGCGAAACCACGGATAGGACCTGTACCGAAATAGAACAATACGACACCCGTAATAATAGAAGTCAGGTTGGAGTCGAAAATTGCAGAGAAGGCATTTGAATAACCATCTGCAATAGCCTTACCCAAAGACTTACCGGCACGAAGCTCTTCTTTTGTACGTTCATATATCAACACGTTAGCATCGACTGCCATACCCAGCGTCAACACCATACCGGCAATACCCGGCAAAGTGAGCACAGCCTGGAAAGAGGCAAGAATACCCATCGTAAAGAAAATATTCAAAACCAATGCACCGTCAGCAATCAGACCCGGCAGAATGCCATAGAATGCGCACATGTAACACATCAACAGGATCAAAGCCAAAGCAAATGAAATCACACCAGAGCTGATAGCTTCCTGACCCAATGACGGACCAACAACATCTTCCTGTACAATGTGTACGGATGCAGCCATCTTACCGGACTTCAATACGTTTGCCAAGTCCTTCGCTTCTTCAGGAGTGAAGTGACCGGTAATAGAAGAACGTCCACCTGTAATTTCATCGTTTACATTCGGTGCGGAATAAACCATTTCATCCAGCACAATTGCAATCTGACGTCCGATATTATCTTTAGTCAAACGAGCCCATGCTTTTGCGCCTTCTGCATTCATAGCCATACTAACCTGCTGTTCTGAACGTCCGGCCTGCTGAACAAAGTCTGCATTTGCATCAGTTACAACATCTCCGCCCAAAGCCGGTGAACCGTCACGGTTTGTAACTTTAATCGCATATAAATAGAAAAACTGTTCTTTTTCATCGATAGCCTTCACACCCCATTTTAGGGACAGGTTACGAGGAAGAACATCTTTCACCTGCTTCATATTCAGATATTCATTAATCTTGGGAATATCTTTTGTATGAGCGATAGCTATTGCCGAAGTAGGAACTAACTGTCCATTATATTGGTTAAGTTGCAACAAAGCAAACAAGGGATGTTGTTTGGCAAATTCCGCCTGATTTTGAGAAAGCTGTGTATCCGGTTTTTCCTGACCAATCTTAGCCAACAATGAATCTGCTTCATTTGTAGGAACAGAGTCTGTTGTAGTAACAGTTTCTTCTGCAATAACAGTTGTTGAATCTGTTGCATTATCTGATTTCAGAATAGTTGCAAGTATATTATCGGCAGATACCAACTGCTGGTAAATTTCCGGAAGATTATAAGTTTCCCAAAATTCCAGGTTAGCGCTACCCTGTAACAATTTACGAACACGTTCAGGTTCTTTTACACCCGGAAGTTCCACCAGAATACGACCTGCTGTTTCCAAACGCTGGATATTAGGAGAAACCACACCAAAACGGTCAATACGAGTACGAAGTACGTTAAAAGAGTTATCGATTGCGCTTTTCAACTCTTCTTTCAAAATGGCAATTACCTGTGCATCTGTACTCTGCGGAGTAATTTTATCTTTCAACTCAAAAGTACTGAAAATAGCAGATAAGCGAGCACCGCTATCCAACTTCCTGTACTCTTCCGCAAACAGATCGATAAAGTCTTTCTGACTGCCGGCCTGGTGAGCATAAGCTAAATCCAATGCTTTGTTGAAGTTTTCATCCTGGTTATTATTTGAAAGTGAACGAATAACATCAGCCACATCCAATTCCAGAACGACGTTCATACCGCCCTTCAAGTCAAGACCTAAACTAATTTCCATTTCGCGGCACTGCTTAAGCGTATAGCCCAGCCATACCTTTTGAGTAGATAGCGAGTCCAAATAGGCACTCTCTTTTGCCGGATCTCCGTCCGCATACTTAATGGCTTTTCCATTGTAATATCTGGTCACAAATGAGAAGGACAGATAGAACGCACAGACAAGCATAAGTAAGACCGCAAAGACCTTTACAAATCCTTTGTTTTGCATTTGAATCTTATATTTATGTTATTATTCATTTTTTCACAGGGTGCAAATATAGGCTTTTTTTCTTTGTCCAACAGTAATTAGATTAATTATTTGTCACACTCTTAGTTTATTTCAAGTACAATTATTTATCTTTGCTCGTAAAAAAACAAAGCAATAATGACCATGAAACAACTTTTATTATTAACACTATTTATCCCATCCCTTCTTTGGGCTCAAGAAGATTCAAAGTATTTGGCTGGTGCAGTGCCGGAAGAAGACGGTAAAGTCGTGTTCAGCGAACAAATAAATGCTCCTGCACTTTCTAAAGATCAAATTTACGATATAATGCTCGACTGGGCGCAAACACGTTTCAACACTAAAGTTGAACGTGTTGTTTATACAAACAAGGAAGAAGGAGAAATCGCAGTCGTGGGACAAGATTATCTGGTATTCCAAAACCTCGCCTTATCATTAGACCGCAGTTTGATGGATTACAGAGTTATTATCGAATGCAAAGACCATCTTTGTTCCATTAAAATGAACGGTATCCGCTATTCATATAATGTATCTTACCAACGCGATCCCGAGAAATACACAGCAGAAAAATGGATTACCGATGAATATGCCTTAAACAAAAACAAAACAAAACTGTATCGGGGCAACGGCAAATTCCGTAAAAAGACGATCGATTTTGCAGAAAATTTGTTTAAAGAAGCTACTGCTGCATTAGGAGTACAAGCCGTATCTGTTGCACCCAAACAGGAAGTTACAGCAGTGATGCCAGCTACAATAGCAAGCCCGACTCCCGACATCAATAAAACAGCAAGCAAAGAAGGCTATACTAATTTTACTGCAGACAAAGTACCTTCCACATTAGTACAAATGCTACCGGAAAGTAAAATGCAGGTGACTACGGATAAATACCAGACCGTAAAAGAAACTGCTGCCACCTGGAAAGGTGTAGGCAATATGTTCGGCAAATCTGTTACTACGATTTCTATCAATCCGGAAAGTACGGTTTACAAGAATATAGGGAACAATGACCTATATAACATATCCTTCTTCAAGCAAGGAGAAGACAGTGCCTGGATGATTTTCGAATGTCGCAAGGTTGGCGAAACAGACGAAAACGGACAGAAAACATTAATGGGTGAAGTAATCCACGTCTGGGTAAAATAAGAAATTATGAAGAAATTAATTATCCTGTTATTGATCCTGTTCCCTGTGTTGGCGACAGCACAGGGACATAAAGGGGACGTAGATGTATGTGCCCCTATGAAAGATGGCAAAGTATGCTATAGTGATGATGTGGAAGTAGAAAATACGGACCAATTGACATTATTCAATATCATTAATAAATGGGCAAAGAAAAATTATGGTAAAGATGTTTTCATGTCGAACCTTAATTCCAACAAATCTCAAGGAACGATTTCAATCAGTTCGAAAGTTGAATTGCTACTGAATGACACGGATAAGACGATTGTCAAATACAGAATGAAAATATCCTGCCACAAGGATGGTTATTCCATCGAATTGGGGAATATCACCTATCAGTATGACCCGAAAGATGAAAAGAAATTCAAAACTTACCCCGCAGAAGATGTAATTGCAAACAACGGAAAGAGCAACAAAATTGCTTTAATCAAAGACCCGAAACTCTTTTGCAACGCCACATTCTTCTTTGCCGAACAACTATTCGGAAATGTATTCGATGCAGTACAAGAAGCAGTAGACGATTCAGTTGACAAGTGACAAGTGACAGTTGACAGTTATTTCGGCTTTCAGCCGATTTGTAAATCGAGCGCGAAGCATAACTGTCAACTGTCACTTGTCAACTGTCAACTGTTTTTACCCTTCTCTTCCGGTTTAATCAGATTTTTTACAGTTTCACCGATAGGCAGGTTATCCAATACACCTAAACTCGGAGCTACCGTTTTAACCAACTGATTGAGGAAATTACCGGTTGACCCGTTACCACCGTCAAAAACTGTAATATTACCCAGATTAATGCTTTCAAAAGCTTTCACCTGTTCGCCGGCAATTTCTTTCCACTGGTCTACCATCTTATATTGGATAGCGATAGCCGGATTAGATTCCGCAGCTTCCACCATTGCACGGAAACCGTCAGCCTCTGCAAGCAAAGATTTCTTCTTACCATCCGCCTCTGCTTCCAATTTCATACGGATAGATTGCGCCTCCGCTTCTGCCTGCGCAAGCAATGCTTTTGCACGCGCTTCCGCTTCACGGATAGTTTTTTCAGCCACTGCGTCCGCTTGTAAAATAGCTTCCTGTTTAGCAATCTCAGCCGGAACAATCTTCTGGGCTTTCAAAGCAGATTCCACTTTTTTTGCTTTCGCTTCTTCCACTTCCTTTTGAGCTATTTCACGGGCTGTCTGAATAGATGCTTCAGAACGGGCAGCAGCCTCACCGGCTTTCTTGTCTGCATCAGCCTGAGTAACGGCAAGTTCGGAATTTGACAACGCGATATCTTTACCGGCTTCATTCCGTCCGATGGCCGCTTTTTTCTCTGCTTCTGCTTTCTTGATTTCCATGTCAGAATTTAGCTCGGCAATGCGGCTTTCTTTTTCAGTATTTGCCTTTTCTATATTAATATTCTTATCGGCTTCCGCTTTAGCAACTTGCGACTCTTTATCTGCGTTCGCCACTGCAACCTGTGATATACGTTCTTTATCCGCATTTGCAACCGAGATTTCCTGCTGCTTCTTTGTCTCTGCAATGGCGATATCCTGGTCTTTCCGGGTTTCTGCTACTTTTGTTTCACGTTCTTTTATTTGGGTCGCAATCTTAATAGCTCCTAACTTCTCCTGCTCTTCAATATTAGCCTGGGCTTCATTCAACGCCTTGCTTTCCGCTTCTTTTCCCAGATTGACAATATAATTGGCAGCATCACGGATATCACTGATATTGATATTCATCAGATAAAGACCGAATTTACGAAGTTCCGTATCGATATTGTCACGTACTTTCGACAGGAATTTATCACGGTCTGAGTTCAATTCTTCAATTGTCATATCCGCAATTACCAGACGCATTTGCCCATATACCACATCGGTAATCAGGTTTTGTTTATCTTCCGCCTGCAATCCCAACAAACGTTCGGCTGCATTCTGCATAACTTCCGGATCAGTGCTGATTGCTACCGTAATCGTAGTCGGCACATCCACACGGATATTTTGGGCAGACAAAGCTCCGGTCAATTTACAATCAATCTGAAGGGGCTTCATGGAAAGAAATTCATATCCCTGGATTATCGGCCAGACAAAGGCAGCGCCACCATGATAAAGTTTAGCCGACTTTTCCCCTGTAGTCTTACCATATACTACCAGAACCTCATCACTCTTACATTTCCGGTAGCGGGAAAGGATACCGATAAACGATACAATGACCACTACCACCAGGATAGCGACCATAATTAACATCTCTTGTGTCATAGAATTAAGTAGATTAATATTGATTTTTATTGAATATACATTACGCCGGACTCTATTTTACTTATCATTGTTTTATCCCCGGTACGATATTGGGTGTTACCGAGCGAGCGAACTTCAATTTCCCTCAATGCACCATTAATAGCGATTTGTACCACATACCGGTCTTCATCACTATGGGAATAGATGGTACATTCGCGTCCCACCAAAGCTTCCGGTTTTTCCGGCTTATTTTCTTTCTGCAATTGATAAGCCTTTTTATATAAATACCATAGGATAAGAACAAAAACAAGGCCTACCAGGATTCCTGCCGCATACGACATGATATCCGACCCTTTGGATATATACATATACCATCCCATCCCTATGCAAAAATGAGTCAGCCCCTTAAAAGACAAGACACTGCCGATATCCGTATCGACATCGGTATCTATATCCAAATCCCCGAAGAAAATCGACATGATAAACTGTATCAGGAAAATTGCCGTAGCGACAATTGCAACAAAAAGGAATACCGTAGTAGTCATAGCCATTAAATTAGATTTTGGCTACAAGATAGAAAAAAAACGGATTAGCGCATAGAAAAAAGCGTCCAACCTAAATAATATCTATTTGTATGCCATATAACAGGGCAAGCCCGGCATAGCCGATTTCTTTTTATCAAAATGACAAAAAGACAAAATACCCTGTTGATATGCGAGTTATATGGATGCAGACGCGGGAGGGGTTGCAAGCAGGCGATTCTCGCGGGGTTAAGGTTTGTCAGTTTGTAGAAATAGAAGGCAAAGCATTTACTAATTGATATAGGATGAAAATTGATTTATTAGGCACGGATTTCACGGATAACACGGATTAATGTGGATTTATCTTTATTAATCCGTGTTATCCGTGAAATCCGTGCCTAATCATATTGTTATTTTTTTTATGGAATAATAATCTATTTATCATCCAAGCACAGTTTGGTTTTCTTGCCATTCCAGAACCGCTCCCCCGCCCAATATCATCCAAAAACAAAACATATATGCTTTGAAATCGAAACATATATGTTTTAAAGTTAAAATATAGGTGTTTTGCCGCGCAGATTATTGGATTTTTATGCGCAGATAGTTGGAATTAGTACCGCTACTAATTGAAATTACCCTCCGAGTAAATGGAAAAAGGTGCCCGATCCGGTACAAAAAGCTCCGGTTTAGCGTTAAAAAAGGCTCAATTCCTCCTGAAATGCATTTTATACATAGATGCAGAGTTACCACAAAGGGCCTAATTCAATCAAAATAACACATAATGGAGAAAAAGCCGACATTATGTAAAAAAAGACCATCCGGATATACCGGACAGTCCACAACCCGAAAGGAAAAAGATTCTATTTATAAATCTCCTTCTTCTGAATAGGATTTGTTATATTCAAATGGGTCCTCACTGCCCAAAAAACTATCAATCTCCTGCTCTGTAATTTTTGTCCGCTTGTAAAGATGATCGCGTGCAGCTTTCAACATATCCAAGTCCATCTTCATACATAACATATAGATCCGGATCTCGCCTCCTACAAAATATTCGAGCTGAGGAATTTCCATCATTGCTTTTACTCCTTTATGAGCATTTCCTTTATAACTGGAAATGCTTCCCTTATCCAGGAAACGGGAAAATAAAGCAGCTTTCTTTTGGTAAAACTCATCATATTGAATATAGAAGTTAGTCCGTATGGCATAAATACCATTTATCAAATGTTGCAAATCCAAATCATCGAAATTTTTCCAGATCTCAAAACTTTGAGAAAAGGTTTTTTCTACGGAATTTTCTTTTATACTTAAGGATGGAGAAGCGAAACAAGTTAGAAACTCATTTAAAGTATCTTTGCTCATCCGGTTCAGATTATCCGGATAAGATTCATTCACGGCTCTAAAGATGGAATCAATGTGTTCTATCTTTTTGCAATGGTCTTCCATTGCTTTAATCGAAGTGTTAATATCACTGATGGTTAATAGCTTAATTTTGTAAGCCATTTCCTGCCTGCTTCTATATTCCAACCAGGAAGAAGAACCGAATGTAACAATGATACCAAGCAATGCTCCAAGAAAATTCACAAGCAAAGAACTCCACCAGTTACGTGAAGGAACGATCTGTTTCAACTGCATACAAACTTAATTTATGCCGACATTCATATACGGCAGAGTTATGTTTATTATTTGTTTATTCCATTTCCAGATAACACCACATCGGATAGTGATCCGAATAACGAATCTTATCAATCGTACAGTTCATCGGTTTCATATTCGAAGAATGAAGGATATTATCGATGCGGAACCAGAAGAAGTTTTCATTATAGGTAACACCTATCCCGCGTCCCGACGCAGCAAACGCATCCACCAATGGCCCTTGTATCGTACGGTGGGCATACGAAATCGGCGTATCGTTAAAGTCGCCGCAAACAAGGATATAGTCGGAGTCTGCTTTTCGGATTTCTTCAGCTACTGCTTCGGCTTGTTTCGCACGGACACGGAAAGCCGGTCCTAACTTTTGCTCGATAGAGCCGCGAAGCCCGTCGAACGTTTCCGAATTAATATTCTTAATAAAAGCGGAATAATGGCTACGGTCTTCCGTTGTCAGCTTAAATGATTCCAAATGGTTATTTACCAGGGTCAATGTTTTACCTTTTATATTTACCCGGTGTACGGAAGAACCGTTAAACTTGCTATCATACTTTATTTTGCGGGATTTGGACAATGGGTATTTGGATAAAACCGCCACATTGAATTTCAGGTCGCCGGAAGTTCCAACCGGAATCACGGAACGATACTTATACATCGAAAAAGCCTTATTCAATTTTTCCATCGTAAGAAAATTCCGGGATTTGCCTACTGCATATTCCTGAAGGCAAACAATATCCGCACCGGAATTGGCGATATATTGAACTATCGGATTGGGAGAATCCCCTGTGTGGTCCTTATACCCGAATCCCATGACATTATAGGTCAACACTTTCAACACATTTTCTTTAGGAATCTCTTCCACCCTGTCGTGAAATGGGAAATAATGCCTTACTGGTTTCTGGCATATCAGAAAAGACAGCAATCCGACCAGGACAAACCGCCATTCCCAAAGGAACAGCCAATAAATAACAAATAGTAGATTCAATGTGCAGAAAACCGGAAATCCAAGGCCCAGATAAGAAAATAAAACACTTTTTTCCGGAGACACACGATCTGAAAAAGCTGATGCGATAAACAGCAAAATTACTATTACATTGGCTATGCCGAAAATAGACTTGAATAGTATCTTTACAGCTTTAAACCCCTCATTCATTTTTTACTGGCATCAAATAATTTTTTCTTTTCATCAGCAGATAAACTCTCGTAGCCGGACCGTTTCAGCTTGTCCAGTATTGCGTCGATATCCACATTTGCCTGATGCTTGCGGGCATTATATTCATAGTCGGTCTCCGGACGTTTATAAGTAACACGCATCTTTGGTTTTCTTTTCCCTAAATTTACCGCCCAGTCTATGATCCGGTTCATCGGTGCCGTCAAATCTTTTCCTTCTTTGATACGCATGGCAAACCATATGCCAAACAAAGCACCGCCAATATGTGCAATATGCCCGCCGGCATTCTCCGAAGTAATAGCCAGTAAATCTATCACAAAAGTGAACAACGCCAGATAAATCAATTTAACTCTGCCTATCAAGAAAAGCAGTATCTCCTGATCCTTCCGGTAAAAAGAAACGGCAAAAACAACTGCCATCACAGAAGCAGAAGCTCCCATCAGATAACTATTGGCAGCCACACTACTAAAATACGGGAATATGTTATAAGATACAATAAACAGTAATCCTCCGGCTATTCCCCCCAATACATATAAACCTCCCAACTGCCGCTCGCTGAAATAAGAGAGAAACAGTCCTCCGAACCAATACAACCAAAGCATATTAAATAAGATATGCAGAAAATCATAATGGGTAAACATGTAAGTAATAATTGTCCAGGGATGATACAGCAACTCTTCCGGAGAAGAAGGCATTTGCAAATATTGCAAATAAGGGAACCAACTCAGATTAAACAACTTCAGGATTACTGCAGCAAGCCTGATAAGAATAAATAGCCCTACATTTATATATATAAGTTTCGCCAGAATATTTCCCGAACGAAACATCTGTTTCATATTAATAAAAATATCTCCCATTGTTTGAGTCTTTCTTTTTCCAATACCGAACTAAGAAATAACCGAATATCATACCACCCAAGTGAGCGAAATGCGCCACCGAGTCGCCGCTATAATTGGCAACTCCCATAAACAATTCGGCTAATCCGTAAAATACAACAAAATATTTAGCTTTAATAGGAATCGGTATAAACATCAAATAAAGCGGTACATTCGGGAATAACATGGCAAATGCCAACAAAATACCGAATACGGAACCGGATGCCCCAATTGTTATCAGATAGTTCAAAGAAGGATCATTGGCAATGAGCTGTCCCAATGTGACACCGTTGGCACTGGCAAAAGAATGAACCGAATAAAGCCATACCAACTCCTGAGTGATACCGGCACCAATACCGGTAATTAAATAGAAAGTAAGAAAACGCTTTGGCCCCCAGACATTTTCCAGTACCCGCCCGAACATATATACCCCGAACATATTGAAGAATACATGCGTAAAGGAATGGGTATCATGCATAAACATATAAGTAATCAACTGGAACGGGTAAAAATCTTTGGCCCCCGGAAAATGCAATCCCAACAATTGAACCAAATCGATGCCCACTTTAGGCAGAACCAGGCTTGCCAGCCAAAATAAAAGATTAATAATGATAAGGTTTTTCGTAACCATCGGGATACTGTTCAAAAATCCCGAATTATTTTGATTCATCATATGTCTTACTAATTTAAGCACAAAGGTATATATATTTTGGCAGTTTCCTGTAAAATCATCATTAAAACATAGTAAATCAAGAAAAAAAACAGTTTTTTCCTTTGTCGTATATCAAATAAAAACTACATTTGGCACCAATAATCAGACTATCACTATAATTGTTTAATATATTAACTAACAAACCATCATGAACAAAACAGAATTTATTAATGCCGTATCAGAAAAGGCCGGTTTAAGTAAAGTTGACGCAAAAAAAGCAGTAGAAGCATTCGTTGAAACAGTTGGCGAAGAAATGAAAGCTGGCGGTAAAGTAGCACTGTTAGGTTTTGGAACTTTTTCTGTAACAGAAAAAGCTGCTCGCAAAGGTGTTAACCCGAAAACTAAAGCTACCATTGAAATCCCTGCTCGCAAAGCGGTTAAATTCAAACCGGGAGCTGAATTAGCAGAAATCGTTAAGTAAAAACCGTTTACTTACCCAATAAAAAAGGCGTCTTGAGTTACAAGGTGCCTTTTTTATTGGGTAAGAATGACATTATCAATTCATAGTTATGATTTTTCCAATTCATAACTATGATTTTATAAAACCATAACTATGAGCTCTTCTATACAAAACGATTTTATGGTTTTTACAAAATAAACGCGTACCTTTGCGTCCAAAATAAAAATCCGTATATAGTATTACAGATATGGTTATTGAACAACAGATTACCGGTGCAATCATTGCCGGAATTAAAGAATTGTATGGGGCAGATGTTACTGCCAACCAAATACAGCTGCAAAAGACAAAGAAAGAATTTAAAGGTCACCTCACTCTGGTAGTTTTTCCATTCCTTCGCATGTCCAAAAAATCTCCGGAACAGACTGCACAGGAAATCGGAGAATATCTGCAAAAAAATGAACCGGCGATTGCTTCATTCAACGTAATCAAAGGGTTCCTGAATCTGACAATCGATTGCTCTTGCTGGATCGACCTGCTGAACAATATAAACGGGCAGCCTACATACGGTATTGTTCCCGTAACAGAACAATCGCCTCTGGTTATGATTGAGTATTCTTCCCCGAATACAAACAAGCCTCTACACTTAGGTCATGTCCGTAATAATCTGCTTGGTTTCAGTTTATCGGAAATTATGAAAGCAAACGGAAACAAAGTTGTCAAAACCAACATTGTAAACGACCGTGGCATCCATATCTGCAAATCCATGCTGGCATGGCAAAAATGGGGAAACGGGGTAACTCCTGAAACTTCGGGCAAAAAGGGCGACCACCTGATTGGTGATTTCTACGTTTTATTCAGCAATAAGCTGAAAGAAGAAACAGCCGCTCTTGAAGCACAGGGCATGACAAAAGAAGAAGCTGAAGCAGCCTCGCCTTTAATGGCAGAGGCCCGTGAAATGCTACGTAAATGGGAAGCCGGAGACACTGAAGTACGTGCCCTTTGGGAAATGATGAACAACTGGGTATACGCCGGCTTTGACGAAACCTATAAAAAGATGGGGGTTGATTTCGATAAGATTTATTACGAATCACAAACCTATCTGGAAGGTAAAGGAAAAGTGCTGGAAGGACTGGATAAAGGTATCTTCTACCGCCGTGAAGACGGTTCTGTCTGGGCCGACCTGACAGGGGAGGGACTGGATGAAAAACTGTTACTCCGTGCAGATGGTACTTCTGTTTATATGACACAGGATATAGGTACGGCAAAATTACGTTTTGACGACTATCCCATCAATAAAATGATTTATGTGGTTGGAAATGAGCAGAACTACCATTTCCAGGTACTATCAATCCTATTGGATAAATTAGGTTTTGAGTTCGGAAAGGGATTAGTCCATTTCTCTTATGGCATGGTAGAACTTCCGGAAGGAAAAATGAAAAGCCGTGAAGGAACAGTTGTCGATGCAGACGACCTGATGGAAGAAATGGTTAATACAGCGCGTGAAATCTCACAAGAACTGGGAAAACTGGATGAGATGACACAGGAAGAGGCTGAAAATATCGCTCGAATCGTTGGATTAGGCTCCCTGAAATATTTTATCCTGAAAGTAGATCCCCGCAAAAACATGACTTTCAATCCGAAAGAGTCTATCGACTTCAACGGAAACACAGGTCCTTTCATCCAATATACCTATGCCCGTATCCGTTCCGTACTACGCAAAGCGGCAGAACAGGGTATCGTACTTCCGGAACAGTTGCCGACAACTACCGGAATCTCAGAGAAAGAAGAATCTTTAATTCAGATGATTGCAGATTATGCATCCATCGTACGTGAGGCAGGAAAAGAATACAGCCCGGCCTACATAGCCAACTATATTTATGATTTGGTAAAAGAATACAACCAATTCTACCACGATTTTTCTATTCTGCGTGAAGAAAACGAGGAGTTAAAGAAATTCCGCCTTGTTTTATCTGCAAATGTAGCAAAGATTGTTAAGTCGGGTATGTCGCTTCTGGGCATTGAAGTTCCGGAAAGGATGTAACGAAAAATTATTCCATAACAAATAGAAAACCATACACATTACAGGCTCTCCTTCGATTTCAGAAATATGAAATTACGGAGAGCCTTACTTTTTAGTATTTACCTCAAGAAAATAAAGGACTCACTTATAATCCTGTAACCGGCATTCTTAGTATATTTGCAACATAATTTACAGGATTCCGAAAAATGAATGAAACCATATTAAACGGTTTATTAAATCTGTTTGCCATTTTCGCTTCTGTCGTCCGGATAGAAGAAAAACAGGCAAGCCGCGCTGTCCATTCCTATCTTTCCAGTCATTTCGGTGTTCGTTCCCACAAAGAATATATTGAATTATACACAGAACTACGGGGTATGTATGACGATTCCCTCTTTCCTATCGACAAGGAAGATGTAATCCGAAACATATGCGAGCAAATGAAAATCAAGTTAAGAGCGGAAGAACAGTTGCTTCTCCTAATCCGCTTTGTCGAGTTTGCCCATACCAACAGTGATGAATTTAAGAACCATCTGAATCTGTTCCATCTCGTAGCCGATATCTTTTCTATCTCGCAGGAAGAGTTCAATGAAACAATGGATTTCGTTACAGGAACATCCGCCTCATCTTCTATACTCACAATCAGCGAAGAAGAAAATATTACGGAAAACCATATCATACGTAAAGGCATGGAAGGCTCTATACGTGTCTGGTATATCCGCCGCTTCGACAAACTGATTTTCACCTATCATGGCAACGGACTCGTATTCATGAACGATATTCCGCTTTCTTCGGATATGTTCTATGCCTGGCAACGAAGCAGTGTATTAAAAGGCCCTCTGTTCCTGCCTGTTTACTATAGTGATTTACTCTCCGTCTTTTATAAAAAAGAAAAGAAAGAAACGATTACCCTTTCCGGCAGGAATATCGATTTCACTTTCAAAAACAGCCACAATGGGCTTCATAACTTTTCTTTCAATCTGGAATCCGGGCAACTGGTTGCTATTATGGGAGGCAGCGGAGTCGGAAAATCAACTCTTTTAGGCATCTTAAACGGGACAATTCTTCCGGACAAAGGGAGCTTAACGATAAACGGACATCCGCTTAACTCGCCTGAAGCACGCCAACTGATCGGCTTTGTACCTCAGGACGATTTATTGATAGAAGAACTTACCGTATACCAGAATTTATGGTTTACAGCACGCCTTTGTTTTGCCAATCTCTCTGAACAGGAAATTGACCAACGTGTAAAAACCGTACTTTGCGAACTGGATTTGGAAGAAATAAAAGACCTGGAAGTAGGCTCTCCTATCCGTAAAACAATTAGTGGCGGACAGAGAAAGCGCCTGAACATTGCCCAGGAACTTATTCGCGAACCGGCCATTCTCTATCTTGACGAACCGACATCCGGATTATCTTCTACAGACTCGGAAAAAGTGATTATGTTACTGAAAGAACAGACTCACCGGGGGAAGCTGGTTATTGTGAATATCCACCAGCCCTCTTCCGAAATTTATAAATTATTCGACAGACTCTGGTTATTGGACCGCGGGGGGTATCCCATTTACGACGGCAATCCTATAGAAGCGATTACCTACTTTAAACATGCGGCCAAATATACCGACGAAGATATAAGCGTTTGCAGTACATGCGGGAATGTAAACCCGGAACTTATACTGAATATCATCGACTCGAAAAAAATCGATGATTCGGGAAATCTGACCAATATCCGCAAATTCACTCCGGAAGAATGGCATGAGAAATATATTTCATCCCGTCCGGATTACCGGTTAACTATAGAAAAAGAGCTTCCCGAAAATAATCAAAAGAAACCGTCGTGGCTAAAACAATTTTTCATTTTCCTGGAACGGAATGTCCGGACTAAAATAGTAAACCGGCAATATCTGTTGATTGTCCTTTTGGAAGCACCTCTGCTGGCCTTGATCGTTGCACTTCTTACCCGATTTACCGATGATGGAGGGTATACTTTATTAGGAAATAAGAATTTTGTTTCTTACATTTTCATGTCTGTGATTGTTGCCACATTCATGGGACTTAGTATCAGCGCCGAGGAAATTATAAAAGACAGGACTATACTGAAAAGGGAGAAATTCCTCCGGTTAAGCAGGAGCAGTTACCTTACTTCCAAGATAATTTATCTTTTCGCCATCTCCGGCATCCAAACATTGCTGTTTATTGCGGTTGGTAATTCTATTATACAGGTTGGCGCTGGGATGTTCTTTATCTGGTGGAGTGTTTTATGGGCTATTTCATTTTTAGCCAATCTTACAGGATTGATTTTATCTCAATCCATGAATTCCGTAGTTGCCATTTATATAACAATCCCTCTATTATTAATTCCACAAATCCTTTTATGTGGATTAGTTATCAAATTTGATGACCTGAACACCAAGGCTGCCGACGAAAATATCGTGCCGCTTATCGGTGAAGTGATTCCGTCTCGTTGGGCTTTTGAAGCGCTAATGGTCGAACAATTCAGGGACAATGAATATAATAAGATATTCTTCCTTATAGACAAGGAAAAATATCTGGCACAGTATTATGAAAATATCCATGCCCCGGAAGTCCGCCATTTGGCTGAAGAATTACAGACTAAAGATAATCCGGACATACGGAAAACGGTTGAAAACGAACTTGCCGCATTAAGTCGTGCTGCCCGTATTGCACCCAGAAAAGAAAATGAGTCTTATCTCTCTTACTTGGATAAAGTAGACAAAGCTTTGCATATCCGGGCACGTAACTTTACAGCACTATCGGAACAAACAGTTGAAAATATTGATAATGAGCACGGCAAGGAATGGCTTGTTAATTTAAAGAAAAATAATCATAATTCCGCAATCGAGGACCTTGTGATGGGTACAGGTAACCCACATCTGTTTAAAGAAGCCAATCATCGCATTTACCCTGCAATCGGACAGATTTACATAAAACCTGACAATCAATGGGGAAGAGCCGCCTTCTACAGCCATGAAAAAAATATAGGAGGAATCTATTTTTCTACCTATATATTTAATTTATTGGTTATCGGATTCTTTGCATTATTAGCGATTATCGCTATATTCGCAGAGTTTCCGGGACGTATCCTCAAAAGAGACGAATAAAAAATAGAAAAGAATATAAATTATTAAATTATATATTATGAAAAAGAGTGTATTAAGCATGCTCACTGTAGCAGCATTAGTGTTTGGTATGACTTCTTGTAACGGTACCAAAAAGGCAAATGATGAAGCCGAAAAAACAGAAGAGGCAGCCGTTATCGCAGGAAATGCGCCTAAAGACTTATTGACAGAAGAATTGAAAACAGAAACAATCCAACTGTTAAAAGACATGCCGGATTCAGATGTTCCTTACCGGATTTCAACAGGTGACGTTACTATCAACGTAGGAAGCATCAACTATATGTTGCCTGCTGCAAAAGTTTCCGAACTGACAACAAAAGCGCAACAGGCACGTGCCCTGGGTATGTATCTGTCCGATTGCAATATCCTGAAAGCAATGAAAAAACCGACAAGCGAAGTAGAAGGTGCAATCTCAAAACTGGCTACTGCCCTGAATGTTACTTTCGTTCTGGATATACTGAAAGAACAGGCACCGAAAGATGCAAGCAAAGAAAATTTACAGAAATTCATAAATGCACAGGAAGACAAAATTATCGACAGAATGGCTGCTGAAGACAAAATGGATGTAGCTATCGAAATGTTGGGAGGTATGACTGCTGAAAATGCTTGCCTGCTGGCAAATCCTTCATTGGTAGTTAAAGGCGATGCCACATCTGCAGGTCTTTCCGATACTATGGCAAAACGTGTTGACATGCTGGGCGAAATCGTATCAGATCTTTCCGCTTACTATCCTGATTTGAAACAACTCAGTGAAACTATTGCTCCTCTGAAAGAAAAAACAGCTACAGTACAGGAAGCAAGAGCTGCTAATGCAGAAATCTTGGGTATCCGTGATACTTTGCTGAAATAAGAAATAATAACATACAATAAAAAAAGCGCTGGTTTAGCATATAAGCAAAACCAGCGCTTTTTTTATGATTAAAATATTCTCTTATCCTTTGTAAGCAATAGACAACATGGTTATATCGTCGGACTGAACAGCACCTATAACAAATTCGCCAACTGTTTCGGTAATCCGTTCAACTACTTCTTTTGGATCTTTTCCTGTCAGCTTCTTACAATTATCCAAAAGACGTTGCTCTCCATAAAAGTCATTCTTAATGTTCACTGCTTCCGTCACTCCGTCCGTATAAAGGAATAAATTATCACCGGGTAAAAGCTTCAATTCTTTTTCATGATAAACGGCATCATTAATAGCCCCCAGCACCATATCACCGGTTAAGGGCAATTCCGACACAGCACCGTCTTTCTTGAGCAAAACGGGCGAATTATGTCCTGCATTGCAATAAGTGACCATACCTGTATGGATATTCAGTATTCCATAGAATACAGTGACAAACATATCGTTCACGCTCTCCTGGCAAAGAAGCAGGTTTGAACGTTGCATGCACATTGCGGCAGAATTCTCGGTCAATGCAATTGCCCGTATTACAGTCCGGCTTATAGCCATGAAAATAGCGGCAGGCACCCCTTTCCCTGATACGTCTGCAATTACAAACCCTAACCTGTCATGATCGATACGGAAAAAATCATAGAAATCGCCACCTACATATTTGGCAGCATTCATATAAGCATAAACATCAAATGATTTCAGCTCCGGAAAAGGAGGGAAAGTCTTCGGTAAAATAGTTTGCTGTATTTCCTGGGCCACATGCAAATCATTTTGTATTGATTCCAATTGGGAATGCTCCTGCTGTGCCTGTTTAATAAAAGCGATCTGTTCGGCCGCCTTCTCTATCGTCCGTTCCAAATCCTCCAGGTTGATAGGCTTTGTAGTAAAATCAAATGCGCCTTGATTCATGGCAGTACGGATATTTTCCATGTCGCCATAAGCCGAAACCATAATACATTTCAAGGCAGGATTACGCATCTCATTAATCCGGGTAAGCAGAGTCAGCCCATCCATTTCCGGCATATTGATATCACTCAGGATAACATCAAAATCCGGATTGGCAAGAAGCATTTGAAGCGCTTCCAAACCATTATGGGCAAATAAAAATTCATATTCCCCTTTTTTTATTTTACGGCGAAAATACTGGGTAAGCAATATTTCCAGGTCCTGTTCGTCGTCTACACTCAATATTTTTATTGCCATAGCATTTATTTTCGTTTTTATTATTGAATAGGGATGATAATTGTAAAGCGGGTAAACTCGCCCGGAAGCGATTCCACCTCAACCTTCCCCCCATGCTTCTGTTCTATAATAGATTTGGTAATCGATAAACCGAGTCCGGTTCCTTCACCTATTGGCTTTGTTGTGAAAAACGGAGTAAAAAGTTTCTCTTTTACATCCTGAGTGATTCCCATTCCATTATCTTCAATAGAAAGAAGAATCTGATCCTGCTGCCGCTTCAAAGAAATTTGAATTGTCGGTATATAAGGTGTTTCCGATATCCCTTTAGCTTTACTGAACACTGCATAACAAGCGTTATTCATCAAATTCAAAACGGCACGACTAAAGTCCTGAGGTACAACTTTCACTAAAGGCAACCCAACTTCATAGTCTTCCCTGATTGTAACGTTAAAACTCTTATTATTTGCACGGACCGCATGGTAAGAAAGCCATACATATTCTTTCGTTAATTGAGCCAGGTCTGTAGGAATAAACTCATCATCTTTTCCCCGGGAATAAAGCAATATTCCCCGGACTATACTGGATGCCCGATTCCCATTCTCCTCTATTTTAAACATATTCCCCTGCAAATCAGACATAATCTCACGAAGTTCCTCATCTGCCTCAGAGGATAGCTGACCATGCAATTCATCCAGAATATCTTCCATATCCTGCAACAATTTACAGGATAATTTACTGAAATTAATCACAAAATTAAGCGGATTCTGGATTTCATGCGCAATACCGGCACTCAACAGTCCAAGTGAGGCCATTTTCTCTTGCTGGCTTGCCTGCTTTTTCAGGCGTTCTAATTCAGAATGTTCATCACTCATTGTTATTGTTGTTTTGATGAATGGGAATAGTTATCATAAACTCAGTAAAGTGACCTTTCTCACTTTTCACAATAATAGAACCCTGATGGTTCAATATCACCTCACGACAAAGATACAGACCTACGCCGGCAGCTTCGGCTGTTGGCTTAGTTGTAAAGAACGGTTCAAAAATTTTCGCTTTAATACTATCTTCTATACCTATGCCATTATCACGGATGGTCAGGACAAAAGTCCCATTCAACCTCTTTTCCAGCACCAAGTCTATTTGGGGCTGGAAAGCTTCTTTACGTGCCTTACGCATAAGTGCATAAATGCTATTCTTCAATAGACTAAGCATAACTTTGTTCATCTGCTCAATGTCTATTTCCGCCATCAAAGGTTCGGATGGACTATTTAAATTAATCTGTATTTGCAGTTTTTCAATTTCTTCCTGATAAGATTTACGGATTACATCAATGTTAACCCTGCAAAGATCACATACATCGGTCAGAACTGTATTTCCATGGCGGTCCTTCAACAGTTCTTCCATAGCTTTCACGATACGAACCGTATTACAACCATGTTCATTAATTTTTTGCAGATTACCATTCAACAGATCAAGTATTTCAATACTATCCTGAAAAATTTCTTTTGACATGACAGCCTGTTCACCCGAGATATTCTGCTTCAAATCTTTTATCAGATTGGAAGAAAGACTTGCAAAATTATTGATATAATTGATTGGATTAAGAATGCGGTCCACCAGACCTTGAGTTAACTGCCCAACAGTTGCCAACTTCTCTTTACGAACCAGTTCATCCTGCGCTTTTGCCAATGCATCAAGCGCTTCTGACAGTTTTTTTGATTCTTTCAATACCTGGTCACGCTGTATACGCAGTTCTATCGTCCGTTCTTCCACAATCTTAGCCAGATATTCTTTCTGTTTCAGCTGTTTTTTCAAGCGGCTCTTAAAAATCTGCAAGATAACAAGAGCAAGTATAAGAAATCCGGTTATCGCATCCCAATTATAATAAAAACCTAAAATGATTGCTACAACATCTACAAGAAATGCCTTCTCAACAATCTGTTGCTTAAGCTTTAGTTTCGCTATATCTTTAATGTCAAAATCAGCCATTTCAGTTCATGTCTTTAATCATTGTCAATATATTTTTTCCATCCCGGCGGATATAATGGACATCTGTCATTAATTGCTTCACAAGATAGATGCCTAATCCTCCAATAGGACGCTCTTCTACTGAAAGGGTCAGATCCGGGTCTTCTTTCTCCAACGGGTTAAAAGGAATGCCAGAATCAATAACTGTTATTTCCATACACCCGCCATTCCAGCCTATTTCCACAAAAATATCTTTATCAGTTTCTCCGGGATATGCATACGAAATCACATTGACCACAACTTCCTCAAGGACCAGTTGCAATTGCATCTGCAACGTTTCATCCAGTATCTTTCCCTGCATATTTTGTTCAAGGAATTCAGACAGAAGGGTAAGATTTCCCAACTCATTCTTTATATGTAGCGTGGTTGTCATGTACCGGAGTTCCTGTTAACTTAATTTTCTATCACTAGAAAAGAGGAGAAACCTGTAGTTTTGAGTAAATCCACAATTTCTTTCCGCACATATTGAAGTACGAATGTCCCTCCTTTTGCTTTTTGTCCTTTATATAAAGTCAACAACAGGCGTAATCCGGCACTGCTTATATAACTAAGTTCGGAACAATCAAGTACAACATTTAAGAAAGGACTATTGATCGCATTCACCACCTCTTTTTCAAAATCGACAGAGGTAAGCGTATTTAATTGTCCGGAAAGTTTGATACGAATCCTATCCGTACCTGTTTCAACTGCTATTTTCATAAGTTATCGTTCATTATTGATTATCAAGTTGGACAAAAATAAAGAGAAACATCCAAGCGAACAAGCTATTTAGAAGATTTATTTATGCCCAACTTCTTCTGATTGAAGCAATACCACCAATCTATGATTGCTCTTTGGTACGAAAAGCAAGAGCATACATACGCATCTGCTTCACCATGGCAACCAATCCATTGGAGCGAGTTGGCGAAAGATGTTCCTTCAAACCTATTTTTTCTATAAAATAAAGGTCTGTATCCAATATTTCCTGCGGGGTATGATCACTTAAAACCCCAATAAGCAAAGACACAATACCTTTCACTATTACAGCATCACTCTCACCTTTAAAAATAATTTTTCCATCTTCATAATCAGCCTGCAACCAAACACGGCTTTGGCAACCTTCAATCAGATTGCTTTCTGTCTTATACTTATCTTCCAACGGAGGAAGAGAATTTCCCAAATCAATAAGTAATGCATACTTATCCATCCAATCATCGAAAGCAGAGAACTCTTCGATTACATTGTCCTGAAGTTCGTTAATCGTCATCGTCTTTATTATTATCTGTTATATACTACTTCCAATACTGTTTGGCCAACAGCTTTCAGTACGTTTTTATCAATATTACTCATACTGTCATTCTGTGTATGCCAATGGTCGCGGAACCCTTTTTCCGAATTCGGATCATAGTTGATGATATCCAGACAAGGGATGCCGGTTTCTTCAATTACCGCTTCATGGTCATCAGTCACTCCACCTCCATCTGCATTAATGAAATATTTGCCATATCCCAAATTTCGAGCTGTTTCCCATACTTCATCTACATAACGGGCAGCATATTTCATGGATATATATTCTTTATAAAACAAGGCATCCTTAGCACCTACCATATCCAACAGGATGCCAAACTCGGCCCTGTAATTAGGAGTATGCGGATTCTTCCCCCAAAAGCGGCTTCCAAGACACCAGGTATCACTGGTATTACTATATTTTTCTCTGGCAAATTCAGGGATTCCATAATCTTCCGCATCAAAGAAAATAATGTCAACCCCCACATTAGGAGCCTTCATTCCGATTTGACGCGCAATCTCCAATAAAGCACCTACTCCACTGGCACCATCATCAGCTCCATCCAACGGTTTATGGTAATTAGCCGGATTCGGATCGTGATCTGAATAAGGACGGGAATCCCAATGGGCAAACAACAATATCCGTTTTGAGTGATCCGGATTAAACGACCCTATAATATTCCGGGATTCCAGTTTTGTTCCATCATAAGCAGTAAGTATCGCTTCCTGCTGATATACCTTGGCTCCAAAACGTCCAAGTTCCGATGCCAGATAATCTCCACAAGCTTTATGTGCTTCAGAATTAGGTACACGAGGGCCAAATTCCACCTGTCGCGCCACATAAGCATATGCACTATCAGCATCAAACGCCGGAGTTGGCGACTCTACCTCTTTCTTAACTTCCGTATCGGCAGTCGTTCCTGCCGAAGAACTTTTCTGTCCACATGAACACATGGCAACACTAAGTGCTAATAGAATAAGTCTCGTCATTTTTTATCGTTTATAACTGGTTAATTGTAGCTGCAGCCTGTACTTCACTCAATACACGTAACAGATTGCCGCCCCATATTTTAGCAATATCTTCTTCTGTATATCCCTTCTCTATTAATTTAACAGTAATCTGAATGAAATCGTTGTCACCCTGGCAGCCTATTATGCCTCCACCTCCATCAAAATCCGAACCAATGCCCACATGGTCAATCCCGGCAACTTTCACCATATGGTCTATATGGCGGATTGCATCCGACAAGCAAGCCTTTTTCTTATTCGGATTTAGATAAGCATCCAACAAACAAACCTGTGCAACTCCTCCATTCTTTGCCAATGCACGTAATTGATTGTCAGTCAAATTACGGTCATGATTACGCAATGCCTTCGAAGAGGAATGAGAACAAATAATAGGAGTTTTTGTCAATTTCAGAACATCATAAAAAGACTTTTCCGACGCATGGGACATATCTATCATTACTCCCTGCCTGTTCATTTCTTTTACCACTTCCGCTCCAAAGAGGCTTAATCCGTCCCATTCGTTATTCGTATGAGTGGACGAATCACAGATATCATTATCATAAGAATGGCAAAGTGTAATATAATTCACTCCCATCTTTTTAAAACGGGCAATATTGGATAAGTCTTTTCCTATGCCATATCCATTCTCTATACCAATAAAGAATGTCTTTTTCCCTTCTTTTTTCAAACGGGCAAAATCTTCCGGAGTATAAGCGATACCACAAAGATCTTTATGCAATTCCGCCTGTTTATGAATGCCTTTAACCAAAGAAGTAACAGTAGCCACAGCTTTATTTAAAGATGCTTCATCCCTTTTCCCCTGCCAAATAAATGCAGCCAGAAAGACACCATCCAGATAACCTTCTTCCATCTTCGGAAGATTCACCCGGTTTTGTTCGCGGTCAGCAATGCTGAACCCATCACGCTTAAACCAGAAAGGCGTATCAGTATGTGTATCGACAGAAAGAAAACGTTTATGCATTTCCTTCGCTTGATAAAAAACTTCTGCTTTTTCAACTAAAAAGCGAAATAGTTTCAACATGGTCGTATCACCAGCCGAAGTCAGGCTTTCAGGATGCCATTGTACGGCAAGAACAGGACGATCCGGCCAGGCTTCTATTCCTTCGATTATTCCGTCCGTGGAATATGCAACCGGAGTAAATCCAGGAGCCAGGTCTTTTATTCCCTGGTGGTGAAAAGAGTTTACGGACAATGTATCCTCTTCTAATATGTTTGCCAGCAATGAGCCGGATTTGACTACAACTTTATGAGTCGGATTACTCCCCGGCAATTCCTGATAATGCTTAAGATGCTGTTCACGTTGGGAAGGTATATCCTGATAAAGCGTACCGCCGAAAGCAACATTAATTAATTGTTCTCCCCTACAAATCCCTAAAAGGGGTATATTCCGGTCCATTGCCAGTTTCAGTAATTTCAAATCATAAATATCACGGATAGAATCGACTTCCCCTAACTCTTTCCGATGCGATTCCTTATACCATACAGGGTCTATATCTTCTCCTCCTGTCATTATTATTCCATCCAAGTTGGAAACAATTGCACGCAAAACCTCCCCATCCGTCGTAACAGGGATAATTACAGGGATTCCCCCTGCCATCTGTACAGCCTTTACATACGTTCCGGAAATTCGTGAGCCGTCATTACTCAACCGGTTAGCAGATAAGCCGATCAATGGAGAATGAGAAGAACGAAGATTTACTTCACAAGAGTCTGTCAGCTCATATAATTTCTTCACGTCCATTTGCTGTTGAGCAAAGACAAACGGTACAATTCCCCAACAGATTAGAGAATAGATACAAAAAATATAGACTTGTTTTTTCATATAAGAGTATTTTTTATCATTCACATCCTGACTGTGCAATATTCATTACGCGCAACAGATTACCACCCCAGATCTTCTGTATATCATTTTCACTATATCCTTCTTTTAAAAGCCGCATCGTAATATTAATCAATTCATTACTTGCACGGCAACCTATTAATTCACCATCCCCGTCAAAATCCGAACCGATTCCAACATGATGAATACCAATCAAGTTAACGATATGATTGATATGGCGGATGGCATCACTCACCGAAGCTTTTTCTGCATCCTCATTAATAAAGCCTTTATACAAACAAACCTGAACGACACCCCCCTGAGCCGCTAACGCTTTCAATTGTTCATCCGACAAATTCCGGGGATGATTACACAAAGCACGAGCTGACGAATGAGAAGCTATAATCGGATAGCGGCTGGCCTCCAATGCATCATAAAACGTACTTTCCGCAGCATGTGAAATATCCACCAGCACTCCGACTTCATTCATTCGCTGAATTACTTCTTTTCCAAAAGGACTAAGACCACCCCATTCAGCTTCGCCTCTTGCCGAATCACAAATATCATTATTACCATTATGGCAAAGCGTTATATAAGAAACTCCCATCTTCCTGAAACGGTTAATATTCTCTAAGTCCTTTCCGATGGCATATCCATTTTCCACACCCACCATAATCGCTTTTTTACCAGCAGCTTTCAAAACATGAACCTCTTGGGGAGTATAGGCTATACACATACGGAGCCGGTTCAACTCCATCTGGCGGTGTATCTCTTGCAACCGGTTCATTGCAAATCCCGTAGCTTCCTGCAAAGAACTATCATCACGAGGACCCTGCGGAATATATGCAACCATAACAGCAGCATCGACTAACCCTTCTTCCATCAGCGGCAAGTTTACTTTTCCGCCTTCTTTCCTTCCAATATTAAATTCACCGGGAAAAATCATCGGAGTATCCGTATGGGAATCCAATATCACATTTCTGTGATGAATACGTTTCGCTTCTTTGAACAACCGTGCAGCCTCTACATGATAATTAAAAAGTTTCAGCATCTGTTCATCCCCGTTCGAAGCCATAGCTTCGGGATGCCACTGGATACTAAAGATATCTTTTTCCGGATGTTCCATTGCTTCATTGATTCCATCGGCGGCAAAAGCCGTCCCTATAAATTCAGGGGCAGGTTCCTTAATAGCCTGGTGATGAAAAGAATTAACCAAAAGAGTATCTTCCTCTTCCATCACGGAATAAAGTTTAGAATTTTTATCTGTGATACGCACAGAATGGGATGCCTGTTCACGGCTCTGTGCCTGACTATGTTTCAACAATTTACATTCATGTTGAGAGTATATATCCTGATATACACTACCTCCGAATGCGACATTCAATATTTGATGTCCGCGACATATTCCCATAACGGGAAGTTGCCTGTTTGTAGCCAAACGAAGCAATATCAAATCAAACTCATCCCTGTAGGTGTCCACATCTTGCAATTCCGGGCAGGGCTCCTCCTGCAAATAAAGCGGATTAATGTCTCCGCCTCCGCTCATCACCAAGCCGTCCAAGCCATTAACCACCGCAGTAAGTGCCTCTATATCTGTAATTACAGGCACTAAAACAGGAGCACCTCCAGCCTGAAGTACAGACTGTACATAGGTTTCCGCTATACAAGAAAGTCCGTCTTTCCGGTTTGAGGATATTCCTATTCGAGGAGGTTGCCGGTTTTCTTTTGCTGGAATAAAATTATCAACTTCCTTGAACAGGTTCTTTAAATTCGGATGGCGGACTTGTATATTCATAGCCTTGAATTTGAACAATGAATAAATAAAATATATGTAAAAAAGCTGCCAGCCGGAAGGACTGGCAGCAAACTATTTAGGCGTCAATATTTGCGTAAGTAGCATTTTCTTCGATAAACTCACGGCGCGGACCCACTTCTTCACCCATCAACATCGCAAAAATCTGATCAGCTTCAGCAGCACTGTCAATTGTAATCTGCTTTAACGTACGGTTTTCAGGATTCATGGTCGTATCCCACAATTGGTGGTCATTCATTTCTCCCAAACCTTTGTATCGCTGTGTGTGAATCTGATTTTCATTACCGCCACCATATTTATCAATAAATGCCTGGCGTTGTTGTTCAGTCCAGCAATATTCCTCTGTTTTACCTTTCTTACAAAGATAGAGTGGAGGCGTAGCCAGATAAACATATCCGTTTTCTATCAAAGCACGCATACGACGGAAGAAGAAGGTCAAAATTAATGTTGCGATGTGGCTACCATCCACATCGGCATCGGTCATGATAATCACCTTATGATAACGAAGTTTACTTAGATTTAATGCTTTCGGGTCATCTTCCGTTCCAACAGTAACTCCCATAGCACGGTAAATATTCTGTATTTCTTCGCTTTCAAATACTTTGTGCTCCATAGCCTTTTCCACATTCAGGATTTTACCGCGAAGCGGAAGAATTGCCTGAAAATTACGGTCGCGCCCCTGTTTTGCAGTACCACCTGCAGAATCTCCCTCGACAAGGAATAATTCGCATTGTGCAGCATCTTTCGAAGAACAGTCTGCCAATTTGCCTGGAAGTCCTCCTCCTGTCATCGGAGACTTACGCTGAACTAATTCACGAGCTTTACGGGCAGCCTGGCGAGCCTGAGCAGCCAAAACGACCTTATCTACTATAATCTTAGCTTCTTTCGGATGTTCTTCCAGATAATACCCCAAAGCTTCACCGATAGCCTGGTCTACAGCACCAGTAACTTCACTGTTTCCCAACTTGGTCTTTGTCTGACCCTCAAATTGGGGTTCTGCTACTTTAATCGAAATGACAGCAGTCAATCCTTCACGAAAGTCATCACCCTGGATTTCCACCTTCGCTTTTTCCAGTAATTTAGAATCTTCCGCATATTTTTTCAACGTACGGGTTAACCCACGGCGGAAACCAGCCAGGTGAGTACCACCTTCTATCGTATTAATATCATTCACATAAGAAAATACACTTTCATTAAATGAAGTGTTGTAAGTCATGGCAACCTCTACAGGAATGCCCTGCTTTTCCGTAACAATATGAATTACATCCGGAATAAGTTGTTCCTTGGAACGGTCTACATAACGGACAAATTCTTTCAGACCTTCTTCCGAGCGGAAAATATCAGATTTATAAGAACCGTCTTCCTTTACAACACGTTTATCCGTCAACCTCAATGTAATCCCGGCATTCAAGAAAGCAAGCTCGCGCAAACGAGTCGCCAGGATTTCATATTTGTACTCGGTTACAGTAAAAATACTTGCATCCGGATTAAACGTAATTGTCGTACCAGTAGAATCTGCTTCACCGACTATTTCCACATCATGAAGCGCTTTACCGCAAGAAAACTCCTGCATATATATTTTACCGTTACGACGAACTTCTGCACGCAGATAAGTAGAAAGAGCATTCACACAAGACACACCCACTCCATGCAAACCTCCGGAAACTTTATAAGATCCCTTATCAAATTTACCACCGGCATGAAGAACAGTCAAAACGACCTCCAATGCAGATCTCCCTTCTTTCTCATGAATATCGACCGGGATACCACGCCCATCATCCGTAACCGTAATAGAGTTGTCTTCATTGATAACCACATTCACCTGAGTACAATATCCGGCTAAGGCTTCGTCAATAGAGTTGTCAACTACTTCATAAACTAAATGATGCAGACCTTTTTCGCTAATATCGCCAATATACATGGCGGGTCTTTTTCTTACTGCTTCTAACCCTTCAAGTACCTGAATACTATCTGCAGAATAGCCCGTAGAAGTATTCTTTAATTCTTCACTCATGAGTCTTTTATCCTTTTAATTCTGTTTTTATCTATTTCTGCCAAAAAGCTAACAAATATAGTGAAAATAATCGACTTAGACCACATAAGAAACGTAAAAAATAGCCAACACAAACAGGTACAACAAAAAAAAGAGATAAAGTTTAAAACCTTATCTCTTACTTAACGTAGCCCATAGGGGAATCGAACCCCTCTTTCAAGAATGAAAATCTTGCGTCCTAACCGATAGACGAATGGGCCATCAGGTTAAAAAAAGCCGGGCTTAAGTCCAGCTTTATACTATATACAGTATTACACCGTTTGTCTTACGCAAGATTATTTACGTGCTTTGCCATTTTGGATTTCAAGTTGCCAGCCTTATTCTTGTGAATAACGTTTTTCTTAGCAAGCTTATCCAACATAGAGCACACCTTCGGGAATAAAGCCTGAGCTTCATTCTTGTCTTCAGTAGCGCGCAAAACTCGCATTGCATTTCTTGCAGTCTTTGCATAATATCTATTATGCAGACGTTTTGCGTTAGTCTGTCTGATTCTCTTAATTGATGACTTGTGATTTGCCATTTTTTTAGATATTCTCTTTATTTATTCTTTAATCCTGTTTATTGTAGCCCATAGGGGAATCGAACCCCTCTTTCAAGAATGAAAATCTTGCGTCCTAACCGATAGACGAATGGGCCATCATGTCAAAGCTCTCACTTTAAGCACTTTCAGAAAGCGTTTTCCTGATTGCGAGTGCAAAGATAGACCTTCTTTATAAACTACCAAAACATTCTAAAGGAAATTTTAATAAAGAATCTCATTTTAACTTCTATTTAGAACCCATATCCTGCAAATGAATTTCCAAAGCTTTAACGGAAATATTTATTTCCCAGATACATACACACAAGGAAGCTGCTAAAAGCAACAATCCGACACCAAATACCCAAGCTGCAATAATTTGCCAGGATACATAGATAAAGAACATGGACACCACACAAAACAACAAACTAAGCAAGCCCAAAATCTGCATGGAACGGGTTAAATACAATCGTTTCCGAAGGTTATCTATTTGTGCCATATCCTTTGGATCATGTGTCTGCTTATGCTTTTCTTTTAATGTCCTGACAAGGCTTGCATAGGAAATAAACCGATTGGTATAAGCCAACAATATCAGTGATACTGCCGAAAACAGCAGCGACGGGGTGGTAAGAGTAAGCTCCTGCATAAATTTAATATGTATAGATAATTTATATTCAACAATACAACGACAAAGATAAAACAGAAACAAATATTTCCCGCATTATGTTATCTTTGTTTTGGATAAGAAACTTTTGACTATCTGCCTGAATGACAGAATCAAGTAGAGAAGCGGGAAGTTGCTGGTAACGATTTGGCGACAGTGTGACTGCGTTAAATATCAGTGATTTGCGTAGCCTCAAACAACTCTAACACAAAGATACGCATAATCAGGAAATAAACAATAAGCATTCGAATTATATAAAGCTTAATTCATACATAATATGCTTAACGGTAGTAACCGTAAATAGTTACTGGCATTGTTTTTTATGAGTCCTATTCTCGTAATTTCGGTTGCATATCCGTAAGGATATTTCCGGGTGTGTCACCAAGATATTTCTTGCAAAAGCTATTGAAGTGTTGTGGGGATGAAAAATTAAACTCATCCATAATATCCACAAAAGGAATATACACTTGTAAAAGACGGTATTTGATATGTTCCGCCCGTTTCTGTATCAACCATCGGTAGACGGGTGTGCCGAACTCACTTTTGAATACTCTACGAAAGGTGTGTACCCCATATCCGCATAAATCTGCTAATTCTTCGGTGCTGTTGGCTTTACGATAGTGGGTCAAAACAAGACTTTTGAATGGCACTTGCTCATCGGTCATCGGGTGGAAGAACGAGCGCAGTTCTTCGGGGGGGTGAAGTAGCGAGTGAACAACCAAATCAGCTCCCTGTGTTTCAAATAACAAGAAATGTGATTGTAATCTATTGAATAATAGATTTTTGAAGAAGAAGAGTATAACAATGGGTAACGATATAGAAACGAGCGAACTGCTTTAGTTTGCTGGGGTTTTCCATTGTTTCAAATAATCTCTTTTGCAAAAATAGAAAATATATATAATAAAAACATACACAGATGAATGTTTTTATTATATTTGCATTATGAAGCAACAGGAAAAATCGGAAGCCACTCGTCAGTTGATAGTTGATACTGCATATAATCTGTTTTATACAAATGGATTACAGCGAACAAGTATTGATTCGATTACCTCTAAAATAAACTTATCACGTGGTGCTTTTTACCATCATTTCAAAAACAAGAAGGAACTTATCTTAGCTGTAATACATTCGAAGGTTCATAATAGAATTTATGACGCATTGATATTACCTTTATATAATGAAGGTGACCCAATTTTGATTTTGTGCAACACTTTTTCTGAACGATTAAATCTTTTCACAAAAAAAGAAAAAGAATTGGGTTGTCCATTAAATAAATTCATTACAGAATTAGGTAATACCAAACAATACAATTTAGCGTTAATGAACACCATAAATAAGTGGAAAAGTGGAATTGAAGATATTCTTTATAGGGCAAAAAAAGAGCAAAAAATTGACAAAAATACAGATGTTAGTGCCACTGCATTATTCCTGATAAGTGCGTATGAGGGAATGAGAATGATTCGAAAAATTGACGAAAATGATGAAAAGTTTAATCAATGTATTGAATCTATAATTAAGTATATACGAGAATTATAATTTTTTTTACCATAAAACATACATATATGTATGTTTTATAAAAACAAGTCGTAAAATGAAAAATACAATCAATTTTAAGAAACCAAAGGTTTTGTTTTTCGACATAAATGAAACCATTTTGGATTTAAATTTACTCAGAACAGAGATTAATAATCTTTTTGGTCAAGACATCTTTGATTTGTGGTTTGCAAAATTATTACATAAATCATTAGTGTTTACAATTACTGAAAATTTTGAAAGTTTTACTCAAATAGCAGTACATACTCTAAAGCAAGTATCTATGGTGAAAGGAGTAAATCTTACCGATGATATATTTGTCAAATTGTCAGATACCCTTTCATCATTACCCCCTTATCCTGATGTTGTAAATACTCTCGAAATATTAAGGCAAAAAGGATACATCATTGTGGCTCTTTCTAATTCTTCGCAAAGTCTATTGGTAAAACAACTGGCAAATGCAAAAATAGACCACTTGTTTAACGAACAGATTAGTGTGGAATTATTTTGCAAATATAAACCACACAAGCAAGTTTATCAAGAAGCAACTAAATTGTTAAACAAAAAAGCAGAAGAATGTATGCTAATTGCAGCTCACGACTGGGATATATTTGGAGCATTATGTTCAGGATTAAGAGCTGCATTTGTGAAAAGAGATGGAATAGATACCTATTTCTTATCTGTAGAACCTGAATTGAAAGTGGACAACTTATTTTCATTAGCTGAGAGATTGTAAAGGATAAATCAAATCACAAGTATAGCATCAATATCATTATTAGGAATTAATTCTACTAAAAGCAATATTAACTATCTAAAAAAAATTATTCCTATGTATGATTTATTAGAAACGAAGTTTTTCAGCCTACTGGCTGATACTTCACAAGAAGTTACAAACGAAGAAATGCAAAATGCCTATGGCAAGTTTATTGAACAAATAAGAATGGTGAGCAATGGAAATGATTATTCCACTACTTATCGGATTCTTGTAGCTACCCGTATTGAGATAGCTTCACTTGAAACAGCACCTCTTTACGGGCAGGGGGAAAAATGCGCTTAAAAAACTGTTCTTACAAAAGACACAGGCGATTATTAACGCAGAACTGGAACTGCTAAATTTCAAAATCACACACCCCGAATCGTTTCCTTCGGCAACTCCATTGACATTTGAATCACCTTTATCGGTCATACCTAAGTTCCAACATCTTGGAATTATGGGTATGACTGAAATTCTTTCAGCTTTGATGTTGTTGGGTGGTATCATCGACAACACAGGCAAGAATCCAACTATCATTGCTTTTTCGGAAGTTTTTGAACAGGCTTTCGGATTTAGTTTTAACGGTATCTATGACCGTCAAAGCGAACTCTTCAAACGCAAATCATGTAATCTCACCAAAACATTGGATGCTTTAAAAGCCGTCCTTATTAAAGAATATAAGAAACGACAAGCGGAAGCACTGAAAAATAAAGATGAAAAAAGATGATTTTGCAATAGATTGATAAATAGCCATTTGCCTTTAATGTATAGAGGGGTCAATACCGGACTCCTCTATTTTAAATTCTCTATTCTGCCGAACTTTGCTTCATCAATCGATTGAAAACAATAATGTTGAACTAAAAAAATGAAGCAAAATGTATATAGACAATGAAAACTTCGATAAGTGGATGGAGAAGCTATCGAAAAAACTGGGTGAGATAGGTCAGAACCTGCAATCACTTATCAATACTGATAAAGTATTGGATGAAAACGACCGACTGTTAGACAATCAGGATTTAGCGTTTTTACTGAAAGTATCTTTCCGAACCTTGCAACGGTATCGGGCAAGTGGTAAGCTCCCATACTTTACGATAAGTCATAAGACCTATTATCGTTCGGCTGACATCCGGACATTTGTTCAAGAAAATGCTGATAGCAAGACCTATGAACGGTTCAAAAAAGAAAATCAACTCGATAAGCAAACCGAAGCAAAACAAGGTGGGTAATATTGCCGCCTGATGAAGTGCTACCATTCCCCATTTAGCAGAAATCGCCTTGCCTTGTGGCTCGGCTCATTTCGCTAAATGAAGCAAGAGGGAACTGGACAAGTCCTGTTCTTCCCTCTTGCCCTGCGGGGCAAAGCCTTCGGCTTTAAGAAGTTACATTCGTAACCGTTTATAACAGTGATTATAAGGCTGAAATGTATTTCGCTTATAATCAACTGAATGAATCTCATTTTCCTTATAAAAAAGTTATAATCATGGATAAGACCAGTAATATATCCACACTTACCACCATCGGGATAGACCGACAGACGGGAAAGCTGATAGATAAGCTCTGCAAACGCTATTCACTGAAAAAAGGGGAAATAGTCCGTTTGGTATTTGTCTATATTGATAAAGCGTGTATCAATCCATCGGAAGCACCGGAATCCGTAAAATCGGAGCTGGCGAAGATAAACAAACGGCAGGACGATATTATCCGGTTTATCCGTCATTACGAGGACGAACAACTGAATCCCATGATACGAACCGCTAATTCTATCGCAGTTCGGTTTGATACCATCGGTAAAACATTAGAAACACTTATTCTTTCCCAATTGGAATCCACTCAGGGGAAACAAACAGCCGTATTGCAAAAAGTAAGTGAACAATTCAGCAAACATGCCGATGTAATCAACCAGCAGAGGAAGCAACTCACAGCCCTGTATCAGATACACCAACGGGATTATAAGAAGCTGCTCCAACTGATACAACTCTATTCGGAGTTATCAATTTGTGGCGTGATGGACGGCAAACGCAAAGAGAACCTAAAAGCGGAAATCGTTAATTTGATAAATACATAGAACCATGCACATAGATTTTGCACCACCATCGGGAGGAACATATGACAATGCAGGCAGCAGCCGTCAATTAGCTTCATACATGGAACATGAGGACTTGGAACGGATGGAGAAAGGAATCTATACCGATGGCTTTTTCAATCTGACGGAGGATAATATCTACAAATCAAAGGTTGTTAAAGATATAGACACCAATATCGGGCAATTGTTGAAAACAGATGCTAAGTTTTACGCTATCCATGTCAGCCCATCGGAAAGCGAGCTTCGGGCAATGGGGAACACCGAACAGGAGAAAGCCGAAGCCATGAAACGGTATGTTCGGGAAGTGTTTATTCCTGAATATGCCAAGAACTTCAACAAAGGACTATCTGAAGCGGATATAAAGTTTTATGGCAAAATTCATTTTGACCGTAGCCGTTCCAATAACGAACTAAATATGCACTGCCATTTGATTGTCAGCCGTAAAGACCAAACCAACAAAAAGAAGCTATCACCGCTTACCAACCACAAAAACACCAAGAACGGAGTAATAAAAGGTGGCTTCGACCGTGTGAATCTCTTTCGACAAGCGGAACAAGGCTTTGATAAACTATTCAGTTACAACCGCCAATTATCCGAATCCTTTGAGTATTTCAACACGATGAAGAACGGAAGCATTGATGATAAACTGAGAATGCAGGAGCAGGAGTTGAAAGAGCCAAAACAATATTTTACTGGCGAAAAGAAAAAAGATGTATTCCAATCCAGTGAAAAAGAAAACAATATTTCTTGCAACCTTGATAGCAAGGCAGATGAAAAACATTCTTACAACCAGCAAAATAACGGTAGTGGCGATTCTCTATTATCTATCTTCTCATTGGAAGAGGGCAATAATAATGCTGCACCAGTAGAAGAATTACAAGCACAGAAACGCAAGAAGAAAAAGAAGAAAGGGATTAGATGATGACTGAATATGAAGAACTAAGGGCCGATATAGACCGCTATCTGATGGAACGTTTTAAGTATCGAAAATCGCTTGTATGGCTGACAGTGGATAATATAATAGCCACCCGAAGAAATAGCCGGGTAGATTTATATTTGCGTATTAGAAAGGTTGAAAGCCGTTTTCCACCTGATTGCCTGATTATCGCCCGATTGAGTTTTAGCAAAGAACGGATAGGGCACGGAACGCACTTTATCCGATTTCTGACAAGAATAGCCCGAAAGTACGGTTTTAACCATATCGGCATTGAGTGTGCCAACATCAAAAGCAGTACATTTGCTAAAAAATCAGGCTTTTATTCTATAGATGGTGAGAACTACGCAATAGCAGTAACCAATCTAATATCTTATTTTTCAATGGAATAATCTTAATTAATTCTTTCTTTCTCTGAACACAAAGGTATATTTCAAAGAAAAAATAAACTTTTGGAGCGTGATAGTATAGCTAATCTTTTATCAAAATTGAGATTATATTTAAATATACCTAAATAAACACACTATAACTCTTTGAAAAGCCACTCTGTTTTTATATCTTTGTAAATGCTTAGCGGCATTAGTATTAATTTAAAACAGATATTAAATTATGAGCTACAAAAAACCTGAAATTTTAGCGCAAAGTACTACGCAGATGGCAGAATGTCGTCCTAATAGTAAACCGAGTGGAAGACCTTGTAATCCTCCAGGACCTGGCGGACGTTAATTATCAATTGATTCAGGCGACGATTTTAAAATCGTCGCCTGATTATTAAAAAGGAATTATTATGTATTTCAAACGAAAATCTAATATTATATTCAGAAACTATGAAGCTTTCGGGTATATAACTGATAATAGAAATTTTGGGTATAAACAAGTAAATAGTAATGATAACAACATTGGAGATAAAATTTTATCAGAGAGTGGTGCGGTCTTCTTTTCTGTATTGGAAATGGAGCCACAAACTATTGATGAACTTACAAAAAAAATTAGTAAGCAGTTTATAGATGTTGATATTGACACTATAAAGAGTGATGTAATAGATTTCTTTTATACACTTGAGCAAGATGGATTTATTGTATCAGGTGAAACTATACAGGAGTGTTATAAAAAAGATATTAGATTTTCATACAGAAATTCAGAACCTGAAATAATAAATAAAAGTTTTTCATCAAAAACTATGCATCCCAACAAATCCACACAGGATTTTTTGGAAGAATACTTTAATGGCAGACCTCAACTCATAAGTTTGCACGTAGAAATAACAAGTAAGTGCAATGAAAGATGCATACATTGCTATATCCCGCATGAAAATAAAATAAGTCATATTGATTCTGATTTATTTTATGATATTTTGAAGCAATGTAAAGACATGAAGCTATTGCATCTGACCTTAAGTGGCGGTGAGCCCATGCTTCATAAAAGTTTTTGCGAATTTTTACAAAAATGCAACGAATATAATTTTTCAGTAAATGTTCTCAGCAATCTAACGTTGCTTGACGATAAAATTATCAGTGAGATGAGGGCAAATCCTCTTTTAGGCGTTCAAGTTTCATTATATTCAATGAATCCTAATATTCACGATGAGATAACTCAAATGAAGGGCAGTTTTGAAAAAACAAAAAATGCAATTTTAAAACTAATTGAAAATGATATTCCATTACAGATTAGTTGTCCGATAATGAAACAAAATAAAGACTGCTATAGTGATGTTATTGAGTGGGCAAGAAATCATAATATTCAAGTCAATGATGATTACGTTATTATCGCAAGATACAATCATACTATAAACAATTTGAATTGTCGTTTATCAGATGATGAAGTAAAAGAGTTGATTTATATCAAAGCCACTAATAATCCACTTTATTTGAAACAAATAGAAATTGAGGCTAAAAAGAAAAAAGGCATAGAACCTAATGATTTTGTTTGTAGTGTTTGTAATTCCTCTATTTGCATAGCAGAAAACGGAAATATATATCCATGTGCTGGCTGGCAAGATTATATTCTTGGCAATGTTAAAGAAAACTCTATTAATTATATTTGGAATAATTCTGAAAAAGTACAATACCTAAGAGATTTGCGCAAACATAATTTCCCTAAATGTCTTCAATGTTCAGCTAAAGAGTTCTGTACTATGTGTATGGTTAGAAATGCAAACGAGAATCCTCAAGGAGACCCTTTAGTTGTTAATGAATATTTTTGTAAAATCGCAAAATATAACAAGAAGTTAGTGCTTGAAAGAAAGGATATCTTTTAAATTCTTAATTTTAGTATGCAGATTAGACATGTTAGGTAGATTTTTATCTCCCCCAAAAATGTAACATAACTTTATTATGTTGATGATATTAAAGAAAAGATTTATTTAGGTTAGCCAATTTCGAATGCGTTTCAAATGAAACGCACTGAACTAATCCTTTCTTTCTCTGAACACAAAGGTATATTCGAAGAATAAAACGGCAACACCAAGCCGCAAGCGGTTTTTGAAAATTTCTTCCTTTTTCGTTCCTCAAAAGAGTAAATTTCCAAAAAGTGTTGCCTTATTTATTCTTTCCATATAGGAGATGTTTATCAGAGAAAAAAAGGAAAAAATATGTTGGTTGTGATGTGCTTACTTTGCCAATTCATATTTTCCCTCAATCCGTTCTGCAAGATTCGTCATGTCCTCATTGATTTTGGTGCGGGTTATATCCGCATATATTTGAGTAGTGGAAATGCTTCGATGCCCCAGTGTTTGGCTAATCGTTTCTATTGGAACACCCATTGAAAGACAAAGGGTTGCATAGCTATGCCTTGCCATGTGATAGGTAAGCCGTTTATCAATATTGGCTGCTTTGGCTATCTTTTTCAACTGAATATCAGCATTTTCTATTGTGCATAACCTAAAAACCTTTCCATCAAGCCCGGTAAAAGCCGTATTTCGGTATTTCTCAATAAGCCGTAACGGAATATCAAGTAGGGGAATGTAGGAAGTAGTTCCGGTCTTTTGGCGATTTAAGACAATCCACTGTTTGCCATCTTTTTGCCGTACAATATTATCATGCCGTAAGTTCTTTAAATCCACGTAAGCAAGCCCCGTGAATGTCGAAAACAGAAACATATCCCGAATAAAATTAGCACTCTCATGTTTCATGTCTATTTGCATCAACCGTTCTATCTCATCCATAGATAGCCATTTCCGCGTAATGGTTATCCGCTGGGGACGATAGCCAAAGAACGGGTCTTGATACATCAAACCTTTGTTTAAGGCTCTCATTACAACCCTGCGTAATGGTTTTATCGTATTGTTGGTTGTGCTTGCGCTTAATTGCAAATTGACTTTTAGATAGTAAACATACGATTCAATAAAATCAAAATCAACTTGGGTAAACGGAATGTCCGCTACCCCGTATTTATACCCCAAAAATTCTTTTAAATGCTGATAAGCACGATAAAGATGTGTATAGGTGGTTTTTACTATCAAAATGCCGACAGACTGCCGTTTCTCTTCAACTAATGCAGCAAACTCCTGTATTAAGCTGTTTTGTTTAATTCCAATTCCTTTGATAGCGTTTTTCAGGATTTCAGCAGTAATGTAGCTTTTGTTTTCCAGTAAGGTTTTATAGTGGCGGACAAGTTCAGCCCGATAGTTTTCTATCTGTTTGTTGATAGTTGTTTCTTCCTTTGATTTGCCTATGGCTATTCCCTGTTTGGCATCCCATTTTTCGGGAGATAACTCTAAACCCGTGCTGAAAGCCGAGCTTTTCCCGTCCACGCTGATACGCCCCATGACAGGGCAATTACCTGATTTTTTCTTTTTGCTGGTATTCAAGTAAAAGAGTATAGCGAAAGTGCTTCTATTGTTTTGCATAATATCTGTATTTGGAATTGTTAAAAGTTAAATTTAGTGGCAAGACGTGCAGATAGCTGCTGCATATCGTTGCCTATCTTTTCATTGTTAAGACGTGCGTAACGTTGGGTTGTCTCAATATGCTTGTGCCCCAACATCCGGCTCACACTCTCAATCGGAACACCTTGTGAAAGGCAGATTTGAGAAGCAAACGTGTACCTTGCTACATGATAGGATAATACCCGGTTGATACCACAGTTTCTTGCAATACGTTTTAAACCTACATTCACTTGTCCTAAACTCATGTGCGGAAATATTTTTCCATCGGGAGCAAGTCCCTTGTAATACTCCATGATTCGGATAGGGATATTTAATAGTTTTACATTAAACTCCGTATGTGATTTTTGCCTGTTGGCTGAAATCCACAAACTGCCATCATCTTCGGTAATAATATCTTTCCAAGAAAGTTTGTGCACGTCCGCATAAGCCAAGCCGGTAAAGGTTGAAAACAGGAACATATCACGGATAAACCGTTGTGTTCCCGATTTAAGGGGAGTTTTCATAAGTAAGTCCAGTTCATCATTGGTGAGCGACTTGTTTTTAAGTTCCGTCTTTTCCAATTCAAAACCGTCAAAAGGCGGACGGGTGATGATTCTTCGATGCAATGCCAAACGTATCACTTTGTTTAACAAGACAATCCGAGCCTTAACGGTTCTCGGCTTCATCTTGCGTTTCACCCTAAAAAAGAAATTCAATGCTTCGATGAAAGGCAAATCTAACTCGGTAAGAGAAATATCCTCTACGTGGTATTCTTCCCGAAGAAATTGCTTAAGCTGTTTATAAAGGACTTCATACTGCTTGTAGGTGGATTGTGCCCTGTCAATGCCTATTCTCCCTTTGAAGTCCTCCATCATTTCACCGAACAGGACAAGGAGGTTTTTTTGTGCTGTGGCAATTCCTTGAAAGGCGTTCTTCACTTCGATAGCGGTTACTTTTCCTGTCCGCTTTAAAATGTCCCTGTAATGCGCATGTATGGAGAGATTAATTTTATTAATCTCTCTGTTAAGTTCAACGGCAACACGGCTTTTGCCGATTGCTCGACCTGATTTTACACTCCAAAGCCGTTCTTCGATTTTCAGTTTTGAACCGAATTGGGCGATAGTGTTACCGATGATGATTTTTCCGATTATCGGAAAAACGGCATTTTGGTTTGTTTCTGTTCTTTCCGTGTTACCCTCTCGTTTGAGGTAAAAAGATACTTTCAGTTCGTTGTTCATAACGCTCACATTTTTAGTTTGTAAAATTACTTTCTTTGTGAGTTATCCGAACAATGTAAACCACAGACAAACAGTGATATAACCAGACATTCAACGTCACCAGTTTGCCGTATTTTTCGCCTGTAGGAACGGGTAACGATTTAGAAACGGAAAGTCTGCTCTAATCCGCTTTTTCCTGCTATTTCGCTACTCGGCATCCAAAGACACTAAAAGACATACATTTCTATCATTCAATCAATTATCCTTGTTTTCTCTCTTTCTCCTTTTACACTCCTTGTTTTCTAAGTGCCAGATATGCAGGTCGTGTTTCTCATCGTTAATGTAGGACGATACACCGTTCATAAGCGTTTGCAGTGAACTCGGAGCGGTCAGTAGTCCTTTCACGGCTCCGGTTTCTGCTGCGGTCAGAATCAGGTCGTCGGCCGAAAGTTCCTTGATAGCCTTGTCGAAGGTCAGGGTCAGGATTGTAGTGGCTTCGGTTGTGCTACCGTTTGCTGTCAGGTTGCTGAATATAGCACTCTTTTGGCAAGAGGTGAATGCGATGGCTGCACAGAGCAGTATAAATGATAGAATCTTTTTAATGATGTTGTTTTTATAAAGTTATTCATCCCTCCACAAATGAAAGTAGTCCGAAACATTTCTGTTTCGGACTACCATGCGAGAGTGAAACGGTCTGCCAATGCTAATCCACGCTTGTACATTTCAGTATCAGGTCGCCATAGGAGGAGATGCTGCGGACTGCGGACTTTGCGGGTGTGGCGATGAAGGTGATACTCCGTTCGCCTCCCATCACTTGAAGGTGATGCTCTTCCAGATGGTGCCGCTTGCCCACGAATTGCCCGAAGCGGTGGGCGAAGCCGCACCACCCGGTTGCTTGTCCGTGTTCAACACGAGTTCGCAGTTTGTGCTATTGAACTTAACCGACGGATTAAAAGCATTCTCGAATACACCCATGTTGTCTAACGAACCTCCTCCGATTCCGCCAAAATCTCCGGCAGCAGTCATCTCTATTCGGGTAAGCTGGTTGCAGGCGGATACGATATAGTTGTCAAACGTGGTGGCGGCAGGCAATTTAAGCGTCGTCAGTGCGCCACATTCCAGAAAAGCATACGCTTCGATCGTGGTGGCTTTCGGCAGGTTGATTACTGTTGCGGAGCAAGCCCTGAAAGCGTTTTTCCCGACAGCTTCTACATTTTCGAAAGAGACTGTACTCAGCGACTTGCAGCCGTAGAATGTATTTTCACCAATTGCCTTCATACAGGGGATAGTTATAGTGCTGAGAATATCACAGCCGCTAAAAGTGCCGTTTCCGGCATCTGTCAGTAACGGGGCTGAGATGGCTGTCAGCTTCTTGCATTTGGCAAAAGAGCCATTTATTCCGTTCCCCGTAAATGAACCCACGCTGATGGCTGTGACTTTCGGCAAGTCGACAGTGGTCAGGTTGGTGGATCCGAAAGCTTCTCCATAAATGGCGATGGCTTCGGGCAGAGCAACGGAGGTCAATGCAGCGCAGCTACTAAAAGCCACTACTCCGACATGCGTAACGTTTTCGAGGTTGACGGTGGTGAGCGATTTGCAATTAGAGAAAGCTTGTATTCCAAGGGCTTTCACTTCGGCGGGGAGTATCACCTCTTGCAAGGCACTACATCCGAAAAATGCGTAGCCGGGCAGCCCTACCGTGTTATCTACAGTCAGCTTATTTCCGTCAAGTTCCACTGCCGTCCAGCCGATTACTCCCGACAGGTCGACCTTCGTGACTAAGGTGTTTTTATAAAAAGGATTGTTGTTGTCCAATATGTCACCATCTATGCCACTGTTGGCAATGTTGCCCGTTAGTTTGAACTCGGTGATGCCTGCATCGAGGGCTGCCTGAATAGCTTCCTTCACTTGAATGGTGGTTTTGCCATTCATATCGATATCGCCCGGAGGAGTTGACGCTTTGACCGTTACAGTGCAGTTTCCTGATTTGCCGCCTGCCGTGACGGTGATGGTTGTCTGCCCCAATCCGACGGCTGTTACTTTACCCGAAGCATCGACTGTGGCAATAGTTTGATTGGCGGAACTCCACATTACGGTCTTATCGTCCGCATTGTCGGGACTCACTTTTGCCGTCAATTGTTCGGTTTGTCCGAGATTCAGTTCCAGCGTTGCCGGAGTTATGACCACCGAATTTACTACTATCGGGTCGTTGTCTTTATCCTTGTCGCATCCCGTAAGCAGTAAGATTGCTCCGAAGAGCAGTAGGGTTGATAGTTTTAATGTCTTCATAATTCTATGATATTACGTTATTTAATTCTCTTGTAATTAATACAGTGCAAAGGTACTCTGAAGCGGTTGGAGCATCAGTCCCAAAACTTATAAATCGGTGTCGGGTTTTGGGACTTTTGCGATTTCAGGCAAAAAAATGCGATTTCCTGTTCAGGAAACCGCATTGGCAAGACTCTTCACCGCACTTTTGGTGGAAGGTTTTATTTTGTCGGAGTATTTTCACTTTTCACTTTTCGGCGATATTCGGCAGGGGTAACTCCGGCAACGGAGGTAAATTGACGAAAGAACGTACTTCGGCTCGGAATACCTATTTGCTCGGCAATCTCATCCAACGACAATTCGGTATCCGATTCTATGAGCCGCATAGACTCTCCGATACGCAATGAATTAATCCACGAGCGAAAGTTCTGCCCATAGTGTGAATTGATATAACGTGACAGATAGGTTTGATTTGTTACCAATTCATTGGCAAGCGTTTCTAAAGTAATGTCTTGTCGAAGAAATTCCTTGCGCTCTATCCACCCGTTGAGTGCAGTGCTGATAAATTCTTCCGTTGCCTCTTTGCCACCCGGTGTTATGGGTATATGTTCCGCAATAACGGGAGCTATACGGTGGAAGATGGTCAGGTAGTTGATATATTTGACCGCAAAATAGAGGTAGAAGATGGTGTAAGCAGCTGTGAAAATGGTATATACAAATGTGCTTACAAAGAGCGAAGATACAGCGGCAACACCCACACTGGCTGCCATAAAAAATGCATTTCGTATCCACCGCAATCGGCGGTATTCGTCTGAGGAGAAGAAATTATCGAATCGGCGAAGATACCTGTCATATTCCCGAATGAACACCGTTACATAGTAGATTAGTTGCAGGCAGTAGAGCCCCAACATTATATAAAACAAGGTATAGAATAGATGCTCCGGCAATAGACCGAGAATTGCAAACAGGACAACACCAAGCGATGTTATCGGCAGAACATTTCCCAGCCAGACCCTGCGAGCAGTCATATACTGTATATTGATAAGGGTAATGGTTGATAGCGTGAACAGCAGTGCCTGATACGAGGCAGTAAGCAGTGTAAATACCATCAGCATAGGCCTGTGACCGGTATCTGTCTCCCCGAAAACCTCCCACAATCCCACAGAAGAGAGTACCATATAGGCTCCGGCAAGAAGGCGGCGCGAAATGCGGTAATTCTTCAACTCCGCATCCCTCGGAACAAAGAGCACCAACAGACAAATCCCCATAACGAGGATTATTGCCGCAGAGAGCAATGTCGTGAGTGTATAGAGTGTGAAATGGGGCATACAACTAATATTTATACAACGATTTAACTTGTTTATACAAGCAAAGATAACGCTTTCATTCGGTGTTGGAAAATCCAGTTCAGATTGACCCCGTAAACCAAACGAATTTGCCCCCTTACTCCAAAATAAGGTTGACCTTTCTAACCAAAATAAAAATGACCCCATTGAAATATATGTCAACATAGACTTTTACGTAATTCCATAATACAGATTACAAGGAAGGAAAAGAAACTTTGAAAGCTTGATAAAACCTCCTGCCAACCAAAAGAAAGTAGCGGGATAGTAATGTAACTCCGATTTCAATTAGCTTTTTAAGGGTTTTCGTTGGCTTCGTTCCTTTCTCATTCTATCACAATCGCTATCCTACAGCCTTCTTTATGCGTTCTGCTCTTAGTCTCAGTTTTATTGCTTATCTTTGACGCCTAATTACCAATGACATGTTATGTAAAACGCGCGGGATAGTCTTACACGCTATTCCATACAACGATAAATATTCTATTATATATATGTACACGGAAGCTTTTGGAAGAGCTTCTTATTTGGTCACGCGCAGCCGGGGGAAAAAATCAACAGTGTCTAAAGCTTTATTTATGCCGCTATCTGTTGTCGAAATGGAAGTGGAACATCTTAACAAACGGGATTTACACCGTATTCGTGAAACCAGATCGTGTTATCCGCTAAACGAATTGTTTTGCAATCCGGTCAAAAACGTACTGGCTCTTTTCCTTGCTGAAATTCTTTTCCGTGTAATCAAAGAAACCGAGCCTGACCCTCGTTTATTTGAATTTCTGTATGAATCAATCCGCCTATTAGAAGTCACAGACAAAGGAGTATCCAACTTCCATTTAGTTTTCTTACTGCATCTATTACACTATATGGGTATTTACCCGAACTCCGAGTCATATACTTCCGGAGCCTTTTTTGATCTATTGAATGGGACATTCGTAAACTGTACACCTATGCACCGTCATTATCTGAATCCCACAGAAAGTATTTTCTTTGCCCGTTTACTGAAAATAAGTTTTGAAAACATGTCCTTATACTCATTTTCCCGCCAAGACAGAGTAAACATAATCAATCGTCTGCTTGAATATTACCGTCTGCACCTTCCCGATTTTCCGGAAATAAAATCTCTTGCAGTCATGCAAAGCCTGTTTGATTAAAAACTGCTTTCCATAGATTAAAACCCGAATACTTGCCAGTTTGCGAAAAAGATTATACTTTTGCCGCACTTTAAGGAAAAAGTTGCCCCTGTAGTTCAACGGATAGAATAGATGTTTCCTAAACATTAGATAGCAGTTCGATTCTGCTCGGGGGTACAAAAAAATGGACTGTCTACGATTTGTTAGACAGTCCATTTTTTTAATCTTCCCATCGATTTGCAAAAAAGGTCCCGATGATTAAAAAAAAGATGCCGTTGTTTCTTCAAAAAGCAGCCTATGATTTATTCTTTTGAAATATATGAAAAGAAAAAAGCATAACTATCAAAAGAAATTCTTATAACTATCAAAAAAAAGAACAACAACCATCAAAAGAACTTTTGTTCGGTTACTTTTTCAGAAAAGATACCGTCGAATATAAAAAACAACAGCTACTTTTTCAAGATTCATTTCGCATCAAAAATAACCCTTTCACCATCCAGTACTCCACTCAATTGATACTGGGTGATCCGAACATTATCAAAATAAGAATCACCATCCGGATATTCCATGATTAAAGAATTAGGGAGTGAAGGATCCCAACTCCAATAAAAATTAAACACGACCCTTTCCGTTTCATTCTCCCAATAGGAATAATATTCACGGCGGTCTACTCCTCTGCCATTGGGGTAAAACACCAACTCCTGATAACAATCAGTATTACTATCTACAGCAAAATCATCTACCCAAACATTATTACACAACCAGTAATCCGGATCTTCCGGAAAATAAGGATCCGGGTCACAACTTGTAAAGCCAACTAATATCGCAAACAGGAACAGTAATCCTGATATTTTCATTTTTTCCATAACTCCATATCTTTTTTATTCTATACCAATAACAAAGGTAATGAATAAATTGATGCAGAATTACTATTCCTATTTATAATCCTATCAATCCGGCAGTTCATTTTCAACAACAAGATCCCACTTCCCTCCTTCAAAAACCGACAACTGGAAAGCATCGTCAGATTCCGAATGACGATATAAACGTCCGGTATACCGAATAATCTTATTTTCTTCAGGAGTTACGCCCGTAATATTTCTCTCTCTTAATAATTTACCACTACCATCCACAGCAGACAGTTTAACATCAAAAGAAGTAACAACCGCAGGGATAAATGTATAAAAAGAATGAACCATATCCATTTTCCCTACATCCTCGGAAGTAAACTGATAAGAAAGGGTCTGTTCGCTTTCACTGACTATTCCTTGACCAGTGGATAAATCAAATTGCTTTATTTTTTTAGAGACAAGCATATCGAAATGATTTACACTTTCAGGAACAGAATCGATTGCTTTGAACTCAATTCGTCCGACAGCCCTGTGCAAAGATATATCTTCCTCCACCAACTCAGCAGCCGTAATATCTCTCGCCAATTCAGCATAAAAAGAATCTGAAACCTCATCAAAGTTCAAGACCGAACCAGCTAACTCCGGCTTTTTCGAATTATGTGCCAGAAAATAAAACTGATACTTCCCTTTGGGTAATGTATCATAAACAATACCGAAATCCAAATCTCCCACAACTGCACGCCTGTATTTCACAAACTTAGGAGTCTCTCCCTGCTCAAAAACCACATACTCGATCGCATTACAGAGCTCACTCAATTCTTGTTCTGTAGCATCACCAGCTTTCACTGTAGGTTCTGGAATAGGATTGTCCGGAATACTTTTGGTTGAAGGAAACGATAAGACTTCCTTTTTCATTTGAAGGCAGAATTGGAGAGGATAAGATTTATCTGCCGGAAATTCGGGTTCCTCAGTAGAGGAGTTACGACTGCAACCTGCCAGGCATAATAGCACACCGGCAAGTGCGAACACTGCATTTTTCTTCATAGCTAAGTTTTTTTGTATTTGTTATCGCAGCAAAGAAAACATTTATTAATGAGATTAAGAAAGTTTTTACAGATTTTATTTCAAAACAAAGAAACACATTAAAAAACAAAAGTCAGACCACCCTACTTTCACAAGCAGAGCAGCCTTTCATTCCTTCCTCAAAACTAATATCATGAAGATTTAATTTTTAATTCGTTTTATCAACCAGAATAAGCATATGACTATCCCTCCTACTCCTATCCAAGCCAGAAGCTTTTGATACCAATGTAACCGATTCACTTCTATTATTTTATCTACTGGATATGGAACACATATTGTATCCTGAACAAAAATAGAATCACGCAAATATGTATTCTTATACAAGGTTTTATATTTTTCCAAATAAACTGTATCTCCTTTTATCTTCAAGAATATAGAGTCTTGCAAATAAGTTGAATCCCGGATAACCCTATCCTGATATTCAGTCTTTACACTTTCTATAGGGACATATATTTCTTTAGTTCTGCATCCATACACAATAAATAGAAATATAACTCCAAAAATTATTCTAACTAAATTCATATCAGTATCTCCCGGATAAAAATTGCCGCCTGTTCCGTCCTGACAATTTCAAAGACAAATGGACAAAAGTCGAATACTGAATACATTGATCAAAATCCAACCCTGACTTTCTCAAACATTCCACAAGTTCTACAGGTTTCTCGCAAGCTATATCAGCTGCTTCACCTTTCACATGCTGGCTGTTAGGAACTCCATTGACCACTGCATTCAACGCTGAACATCGATAACCACTATTAACTCTCATTACTTTCCCGTATTTTTCCCGAAGCGGCTCCAACAGCATCGTTACAAGGTTTTCAATTGCTCTGATTTCGTTGATACCCGGATTATTTTCTATACCTTTTAACTTTGCGGTACTACTCTTTGTAAACTCTTTTAATTCAAAATTTTCACTTATTTTCATTTCTGTTCCTTCCTATTTGTTTAAGTTATGATAAAATTCCAATCGTATATTCGCATATGCAGACTTTACATTTGTATATGTTCTACTATTGTTCTCTTCTGCTTTATTATAGATTTCAGATTCTATGACAGAAGTAATCTGTTCTATCCAAGCAGCATTGGTATATGTGGACAGTTTCCGCCCACGATATACAAAACAATCAAATTTACTATTACGATCTTCATGTAGATTCGTCAGCAATGTCCTTATCTTAACCACTGTAGCCCGTTTGTCAGCAATATGGTTTTCTGCCCGAACTTTCTTGATTATCCTACATACCTTTTCAACCGATAAATCAAATGCCATATTAGAAATAGTCTTGATACGCATCTGAGTCTCAGGGATAAGCCCTTCCGATATATCATTTAACCGGTCATTTTGTGTACGAGTTTCATCAAGTAACTGTTTCATTGTATCCTTTTGTGCAACAAGCATATCATTAATCATCTTCATAAACCATCGGAAACAGGCTATCATCATCAGGGCCGATAACACAAGGAAAAAGCCTGCAGTTATTGCCATCATTCCAAATTCAGAAATGCCCTTGCCTGTTTCCAGGGCTGCATGTATTGTATTCATATCTGCCATTCCATTATATATAGGTTTACTATCTTTGTTGCATTACCCTATTTTTTGCATATTAGTAAAAAACAGTGCCGCCTCTCTGCTGTGATAACCCGGAGGAGGATCATTACAATTCTTTTCAAGAAATGAATCCTATAATGCATCCTGTATTTTAATGTAAATCTCATACATCTATTTCTTTTAGTATATATAATTGACAAAACAACGAGTAGAGTTTTTTTAAGACAAAAAGTAAAAAAACTGTACTTACAAGGTTGTTGAAAATAGTTTGAATATACTATCCTTAGAATAAGAACTAATGAAATTACAATATACTCACTTTTAGCAACTTTCCATTATAAACATTAATGCTGCCTATTGATGATTCTTGCCGTATATATTAGGGGATAACCACCTTTAGTCCCCCCTTTATTCGGGTCATAAATCAGCAGTACTGTAAGGCTGTCGCCCATCCCCATTGGCACGCTATCCCAGTGGTCACCATCCCAGTGTACAAGATTAGGATATTCGGAAGTATTCCACGGATAGGTTCCATCATTGCTTTCAGTGCCGTTTCTCCCGTATATATCGAAGTCCCTCGAATCAAGGTCCGAGATAACGGTGAATTCCACGCAGAACTTTGTGTTTGTTCCTATGCCAAGAGCACCCCTTACCTCCGAAAGCTTGGGCAAGATGATGCCGGCTCTATCCACACTGCTGTAAATTATCCAGCGGTTATTATCTTTAAGGCAGGAATAACTGTTATAAATCGTATTTGCTTTGGTAAGTGTGAGTTTACTGTACTTGTAACCCTCTATCCATCCGTCCAGGGTGCCATTGCCCTCGCCACAGAAAGCATGGTTATATGCTCCGTTTTTAGCAGAAAGATACATGGCGATATTCCGTCCCATTTCCCACCAATCAGAAGTGTCCTCATTTTCAAATCTTGCTACGGATCTCAGCCCCGATGTTGTTGGCAATACGTTTCCACCAATACCTGCAAAACATTTATGTGTATCATTACGAAATATTACATACGCATCATTATTAAACGGGGTATTAGAAAGCCCGTTTCCATTGATACTGAACCCAGCAATACTACCTTTTACTGCCGCAAGGTTTTTACAAACTAAATCATCTGTGTCTATCAATTTAGTTCTTATATGAGCTCCTTCTATAATTGTACTACCAGCTTTCGCTGCTGTTTCCAATGCGGCATAATTGTTGTACCCTAATTTTTTTGCCAGATCTTCCTTTGTCTGTTTTTCTGCTTCACAAGCTACTTTATCCGTATCTGCGACATTCTTTAAACTACCATCCGTTGAAATAAACTTGATATTCCCTCCTATTTCATTTTGCGCCAGATTGAAATAAGTCTTCCCATCTTTTGAAACTATCTGGTCAGTCATTATCCGACCAGGCAATATCTCCGTAAATCCGTAAAGGGATACATAGCTCCTTTCACCATCATACTCGGAGTTAAGTGCTCCAACAAGGAAATGGTAATAATCGACTTCCTGTTCAAGCGCTATAGCCTTATCACTTATCCGGAATGTCCCGACCCCGTCATTCTTACTACATTTTGCATATAGGTAATATTTCTTATCCGGTTCCAGATAAGGTGAAGTATAAAAGCCCATATCCCAAAACTTGTATTTGTGAACAGATGATATCTCTTTAATGTCTAATGTCATATGCTGAAGAATGCCCGCTGGAACAGATAGTATCTTTGAATCATTATTGTATGTAACATTCAGATTCACTACTGCAGGATTCATTTTTGAGTTTACGAACCGGAACTGCAAACTCTCATCCCCTACAAGCATCTGCATAGTGGCAACGGCGATAGGATTGATTGACTCTGAGAAGTTTGTAAGCAAAGCATCTGCGAGCATACTCATCGTTTCCTGAGCATCCCTAAAGCGTCTTTTTGTATATTGGATAGACTGCTTATGTTTGTCTGCATCTGTTACTTCATTCGCATCTATCTTTCCTAATTCGGAAGAAACGAAACCTCCAACTGGAACATTGGACAATTCCAACTCCGGACTATAAGGCTTATTGATATAATCTTTTACACCTGTAATACGAATATTAATGCCCTCCGGTTGAAACTGATCATCGTGGAATAACACATAACCACCAGGTAATAATTTACTGCCTATTTCTAACCAATTCTTTTTTGTATGGATACTATCAAGTTCCCCCTTAAACGTGAAAGGGGTATTTTCATTTTCATACATATATTTAACTGCCTCACGAAACATATCCCAACTTGCACCAGACTTAGTTACATTGTCACAGACATATGCTTCCGGCAAAGAAATATTAAATACAGCATACTTATCGCCAATGGACGGGCAAAGATGTTCATTCGGAAAATAAATACCATCCTCCTGCATGGACACAAGTTTAAATGTTCTGGTGGTATGGTTATATCCGGTAAGGTCACTGTCTGACTGCATGATGTCAAACTCACGTCCGGCCAATTTGCCACTCTGAAAGATAATTGTCGCCCTATTGCCATTCAACCTACAATCACGGAAATTCAAAGCATCCGGTATTGTCACATCAATGATATTATAGAAAATAACCGAGTTACCATCTGAATCAACATTCGATTCAGTTTCAACTCCTGTGATTTCACCTACACGACTTGGATAAATATTTGATGCATCGTAACTGTCCTCATTAAAGATCACAAGGTCTTTCTCTGCACGAGTGATATACATACCGTCCGGGTCCGTCTTATAACGCCTACCTTGATATTCCAACTCCTGATTCTTAGGAAGAAGCAAGGTAGGGCTATTATATTTAGCTCTATCAATGTTTTGTTCACCGCCCTGAACATATAACAAAGTCACCGGAGACTTATCACCCTGATTCGTTCTGCCAACACCGGATTTAAAGCCCTTTCCTTTACCATAACTAAGTGATATTGGGGAGTCCTTGAACTTCTCAACTTTGCAAAAGTGAATCGTTTTTCCTTCAAATTCAAACTCTGTATTAAACTCATTCGCAAGTCGGTTAAGGACATCAATACAGCTCTCATGGGAGAATGAGAACAGCTTTTCTGTCGCTTCAACACTGGTTCCAAACCTCCAACCTGAATCATGCAAATTCAGATTATCAATCATTAACCGTATGAAGGCTTGAGGCGTTGCCGTTAAACTGAATTTCAACTTATGAGGTTTCTCTGATAACAGTTTGTATTTGGTCCTGTACAATAGTTCCCACCAGCCCCAGAACTCGACCGTATATTCGATATTCCGACTGTAATGCTTTGTCAAGTTCTCCGGTTGAGAAAGGATATAACGCTGTCCCTGATAGTCAACATAGGCACCTAAAGGTATTTCTACATGTTCAGTCAAGGAAAAATAAAGATAAACCTTATCTCCTTGTTTAATTGCACGATACCGGTAGCTACTATCGTCTACCTGTATGTCGAGTATTTGCTTGCCTGTTTTATCGTATATAGTCATATTTATCTATTTTAAATTATGATTTTATCTTGTGATAATCCTACGATGACATGGTCACCCGCAGGAACTGTGGAAAATGTTATACCGACATTCCAAGCACTAGCCGAAGGATTACGAGAAATTGGATTAACCCTTAAAATATTTCCCACTCTATTGAAAACGAAACGATATTCATCTCCATCTATGGTGTAGTCCCAATCGATTGGTTCTGTTTTCGTTAATACACCATTCGTAAAATATCGCTTTGAAGATGTGACTATTATCTGTTTTGTCGTAGTATCTGTACCTTGCCAATAAAGGCCACGCGTGTTTGTGCTTATATAGTAATCTGTTGTATTGACTTCTTTCTTTATTATATCATCTATTTTAACGCACTCTGTATCACCATAGTTACCAATAACATCAAATACATTTTTAGGTATTTCATTATTCATAACACAATATGCCTCATCCCACTGATACCAATATCCAGAACCAAATTTATCATGTAACATCTTAACTGAAGCTATCTCATTTGATGCCATATCTCATTTATTTAATATTTCATTTCTCAAATCTTCAACCTTTCGATTAAGCAACTTAAGTCCTTCAAGTGCAAGAACTGCCAGCATTTCATACTCTACCTTCTTAGTCTTTACATACTCTATTTTTTCTCCTTTATCTTCTCTAATTTCTACTTCCCAATCATCATTATCAGGAACTTCAGATTTTCTTTTAACACCATCAGAGACAATTTCAGGACAAATTTTTTCTATTTTCTGGGCAATAGTACCGATCTGTCGAGTACCATCCATAATAAAACTAGCAGTAGGTATTGCTAGAATCTGATCTAAAGTATGATTAAGTGGTTTAATGTCTTTCTTCAACCTAATATCTGAATCTTTAAAGAAACCACCTTCACAATGTAATTGTCCACTATTATAAAATACGAAATCTCTGTATGAAGTACCAGAATCATTAATTCCAACTGATAATAAACAGGGTCCAAAAGAACCTCTTTGGCCAAATATACCTAATGCGATTCTACTAACCCAACCATCTGGTTTAGTAGCACAAACTATAACCTTCCTTTTGTAAGAACCATGCACTAAAGCAACCGGACCTTGAGTAGCGTCTCCAATATCATCCATAATTGGATTATCTACTGTTGTATATATTCTATACCAAGCTGTCCATTGCTGTCCATTATAATTTCGACTATATGTTTTTATTTGTGTTGTATCCGAATCATAAGTAGTAACAGTTTGTTTAAATCCTGCATGTTGCTCTACAAGCAAAGAAAATGCATGATTTGTAGGACTATTCACAACAGTTGATGCAATATCATTGGCTCCACAATAATACATTCCCGGTACTGTAATAGCATTAAGATTCATATTAGCAAATATTGGAGCTGGGTACAGATAATTAATGCCGATATCTTTGGTCCCGTCAAAAGCGACACCATTAATAGCCCTTGCTGTCTGTAACTTTATAGCAGCATTAGCAATACCATCAGAAGGCAATGCGCCAACTTCCGAAGCTGTGTAAGACGGTTTATTCTGTTGTTTAGCCCAATCATAAACATCCGACGCAGGCATCGAAGTTGGAAAATCAGTTATCTCACTTTTCTTATGCTTATGTGCAGATGGAGTGAACGAAGATGGTTTATTTTTTATAAAAGAAGGAAGACTTGTATCCGTTACATCCCAATCTGCCTGAGCTTGTGAAAACTCCACAAGTGTACCAACAGCGCTATTATTAGCAGAAGGTTTGAACAGATAAGTTTTTCCCGAGACCAGCCCAGATACAGATACCTGCATGTTTCCTGTACCCTGTGGTCCTTGTGGGATAGCCATATTTAAACGGTATTTGGGAGCACCGGTTGATGTTAAACCATTTGGTTCCAATGTAGCAGATGCCTGACTTCCTGACGTTCCAGTTGTAACAGTTCCTACTTCTAAAACAGGAGCCTCGCCTTTTTCCCCCTGGGGCAATACAAGATTTAATTTATACTTGGGGTTTCCATCACCATCAACACCATCTTCCGAAAGAGTGACAACAGGATTTGAACCTTTGGATACAGTCCCTATCGAAATCTGGGGAGTTTTTCCCGTAAAGCCAATTGCCCCAGACATATCAACCAGAAAATCATAAGAGTATGTCCCGTCAATCTTTTTGTTTTTAACATACAATTTTGCATTATCCGGATCCTCCACATTATTTGTATTGACTAATACGAAATCTCCAATCTCAACTTCCATATTGTTTACATCCGCCTGTAAAGCAGCAATAGAAGAATACACTCTCTTTATACTGAATGCATCACCCTTACAATAAATATCCATTTTATCATAAGCCTTGGTTGATTTATTCCATTTGTATACGTAATGGTCCGTACCTATATAAGTCGGGTGATTCGCCGTTTCATTTGCATCAGATGTCGCTGTTTCTGCATTTTGTTTTAATGTAGTAAATTCTGCAATACGAATAGCTTCAGCATCAACACGTCCTTTTTCTGCTATAACACGTTTACCTTCCTCTGCTACACGAGTAGCCTCCACATTTACTCGATTTGTCTCCGTAACCTTCCGAGTATTCTCCTGGCTAACACGTAAAGATTCCGCATTTATACGGACTAATTCAGAATTATGTCGAGCATCTTCTTCCGTAACACGTCCTGATTCTGCTTCAACTCGTTTACTTTCTGCTATCTTACGGATATTTTCTGCTTCTACACGTTTTTCTTCCTCATTACAGCGTCCCTGTTCAGAAGCATCACGCCGACTTTCGACTGTTTCACGATCTTCCTCATTTTCTTGAACGGTCGCCTCAAGTAGGCGCATGTCCGTTGTAGCTTCTTTGGCTTCATCCATCGCTTTAAGCATATTCTCGTAAGCAGTTTGAATATGCTCAAGTCCATACTTAACACTCTTCTTTACCCCGTTTAGTACTCGGTAACCTATCGTAAAAAAGCCAGTCAAATCCTTAGCTTCTTCCAATTCTGATATTTTTCTTCTTTTAATCGGCATATCTTTATTCTTTTAAGTCTATATAAAATTCATTATCTTCTGTTACTATTAATTCATCACTTTCTGTTGCAAGAAAATAATCTTTTTCGTTTGTGCGGAACACCGTAAATGCAAGTGTCAGATTAAACTCTACCACAATCGGCTTGCCCAGATTTACAATGTTAACACCTGAGCATTTTTTATAATAGCAAGGATATTCTTCATAGCTCCAATTACAAAAGAGTTTACGTTCACCCGGTTGTATCAAAGCATGAAAAAAAGCGTCATAACATTGCCAGAAATGTTCCAGAGAATCAGTAGCCATCACACATTTAAGAGTCACATCTTTAGGCTGTAGCATCACCATACCTACATCGTACAAACGCCCATCACTACCAGAAAATGCACGAGACAAGTTTTGTTTCACTGTCGGAGATTTCAACACGGCATCCAGTCCATCTTCAACCACAATACCATACCGCTCAAAAGAAATATCATCCAGTTCGTAATCCGACTTCGGAATAAAAATACCTGGAATAAAAGAGTTGAGATAATCCGGTCTATCCGGCAAATCTTCAGCAAAAGTCAATGTCAAAGAAGTTTTCTCCCCCCACTCTCTGTTATCCGGATGCGATAATAAACGTAGTCTCCATTCCCTGTTCAATACGGGTATCTTAAATGCATGATACCCAGGATCAAGCAAATATTTAATGAAATCGTAGGATGATTTAAAAGGAAGATGTGAAACAAAAGTAATAGCCACTTCTTTCGGTTTTAACACAGGATTCTCCAAGTCAACTTCCACTCCGTCCTCTTCCGGCCAGTCATTTTTAACAGGCTCTGCCAACTCCGGGAAAATCAAAAAATCATTATAACCACCATTGGTAATCCGGATTCCATATTCTTCATAGGCATCAATGCCATCTATATAAAAAGTCCCATTCATTGTGTACGCATTAATATTCCTTTATTCACCATGGAATCTATTCCACCTTTCATACCACGTATATCTGCCTCAATAGCTTCCAGACGACGACAATAACGAGTATTTTCTTCTATCATCACCCATCTTTCGGCTGCCAGATAAAGTACAGACTGTATGTTGGAGACATGAGTATCGATATTGCTGGTAATATATTGTAACGCAGAAAAACGCCCATTCAATTCATTTGCACTTTCCTGGCTCATACTTTCTATTCCCTTTGCTATTGCTTCTCTACCTGCATCCGGAGCGAGTTGCAATCCTGTTACCTTTTCAATATCTGCTGCAGCCTTTCCTGCATTTTCAATGATACTATCATATTGATTTTTTAATCGTGCGATATTCTCTTTATCCAATCCATTCTCTGATCCTGCAACATCAGCAAAAGCGGCATACCAATCCTGCAAAGGCTTCTCAAGATATTTCATCTTGATAGCCTGTATCATTGCACTCCGCATCAAACCTTCAAAATCATTGGCAAAATCTGCTGCACTTTTCTTGCCATTCATTAATCCCTGAGCAATACTATCTGCTATAGAAGAAGCTGTTGTCCCTGTCCATGCCTGTTGCATCTCCTGCTCCAGATTTTTCATCATTTCAGCAACATTAGCCCCTTCTTCTTTCAAAGCTTTAAGTCGTTCAAACAGGATTTTCGCTTCACCTTCCAGTTTCTCCTGAGAATAAAGGCTTTCTATTTCTTCATAACTTTTACCAGCCAGACTATCATATTCATTCCATGTTTTTGCTTTACGGAACCAAGTACCATGCCGATATCCCTTACCAGAAATATACTCTTCTCCCATTAGTTTCTGCCAGACCTCATCGTATTCATTCTGAATAGAACCTTGCTGTCGTACCAATTCATTTTGCATCCGGTCAAAATATTCCAGACTGGTTTCACCTATCTGCTTTTGAAGACGGAGGCGCTCACGCAAAACAGCATTATATCCTATTTCCTTACTGTAGGTTTCAACCAAACCTTTTTCATATTCTTCACGAACCTTTTTATTTTCTTTCAGCCGCTTACCTATTCCACTAATAAGGCTTGTAACACCGGAAAGCATACTCGCTGCCCCCTCTAAATATTTACCTTGCCCCATTTTAGCAATACCGGTAGCAATACTTTCAGCTGCTGCAGCAACATCAGCCGCAGTTTGTATTACATCGGCAAGATCACTGTCAAAAACTTCTGCCAGTTTAGCACACTCAGAAAGAGCAGAAGATGTAGCCTTCAATTTTTCAGGCAAACGACTACTGCTCTCTTTTTCAGCCGCATCAATTCCTTTCTCTATTTTAGAGATAAGGGTTTGTTGTTCCGGAGAAAGTTCCCCCATCATTTGCTTCCTCTCAGCAACAAACTGTTTAGCTTCATTTATAGCTTTTTTCAAAGCAGATCGGGAAAGGTTTTCCATGTCGCCAAAAAGGACCTTGGAAAAATCAGAATTATCAGATATCAATGCTGTCAACGAAGTTTGGTAAGCATTGGTTCGGGACGCCATTATTTCATTATAACGATCTTTCTCTTTTTCTTCAGTTGAAGATCGACTTGCTTCCTCTAAAATCTCCATGTCCCTTTGGTAGTCCTTGTCTAAACTTGCCATTTTAGTAGTAAAGCTCTGATAGTTTTTCAGCAAATTATCCAGATTCTTCTGCTGCTCGTCTTTCACATCCTTGATTTCCACATCAACGACTTCTACTTTCTGCTTACCGGTCAAGGTAATGTCTTTCTCCCAAAGGCTACGTGTACTTTGAAGATAATCCATATACAAATCCAGATTTTCTTTATAAAAAGCTCTCTTTTCAGCCAATGATTGTTTAAAGTCCACAATCTCCGGATTGGAAGAAGTTTCATCACGTGTTTTATAAAGCCATCCTAAATTTATATTATCATCATCTGTTCGGTCTGGTTTATTTCTCAGTTCATCTATGCCTCTATTCAAAAAATCCGTAAAATCCCGGCCATTCGCTTTTAGCCCATTGAAGTCTTCTCTTGCCGCAAGTGCCCCTTCACCCTCCTCATAAGCATTTATTATATCATATTGCTCTTTCAGCAATTTCACTTTTTCTTTCAGTTCATCTAAAGGGATACTCTTGCCATCCTTTTCTAAACCTAAAGCTTGCAGGCCAGATACAGACTTAAGATGATTATTTAAATCCGCATAATTTTCATTCAGTAAAGTGATTGCTGAAGATTTCTTATTAATAGCCTCTGTAATTTTCCAGGTCTGTTTAACTTCCTGTTCTATTTTATTACATAATTCTAATGCTTTCTGCTTCAGATCGGCTTGTTGTACAGATAACCGGGATTGGGAAGACGAAAAATCATCATTAGAAACAGTACCCTGTTTCACTTTCTCCCTAAGCTCTTCCATTGCAATCTCATTCTTACGCAATTCAGCAACATAATTCCGATAAACCGTAATCATCTCCTGAATATCGCGGTTCAAGCCGCCGAGCGCTTCGTTACTACAGTCCTGTAAACGTTTGAAGGAAGTATAACTGACATCACCTATACCTTCGACAGCCAACTGTATTTTATCCAGTTCTTTGCTGATTTCACCTTCTGCTATAGTTTCTAATTTGATTGGTTCCATTATAAATTTGATATTATATTTATGAATAAAGGCTTCTCTCAGAAAAAGACACCGCCTTTGTCGATTGGTATTATCACACTGCTATCAACGATGAACATGTTCTCCCTTCCTGCCAAACATCCCAAACAATTGTTCTTTTGATGTAATTCTAACAGGTTTGTCTTCACTACTACTTACATATCTGGGAGCATCTGCAAGCATCATTACCAATGTCGGATAAGGAATTTTTTTTATATATTCCATACTCCAACCCGTATCTTTAGCAATCTGATAGATGAGTCCGAAAGGGCTATGGGAGCCTTCGACGTGCCCCTTAACTCCCTTTTCACCATGGCTCAGGTCGTCTTCGGCTTCGTTATCCTCAGAGCTGATATTGACCTGATATAGTTGCAAAAATCATGAGCCCCCGAAAGACTTGCCAACATTACCCATAATTCCGTCATTTGGCGTGTATCTAAATTTCGTCTCAGAAACCATGCCAACAAACGATTACGAATACCTAAAGGCGTGCAATAAGGAAGTATCCCATAAGCAACAATACGACTGGAAGGAATCATACATTCATAAATCATACGATGCGCCTCATTGATATTGCCGGGTTCCAATGTTGTTGCCATACGTTGCATATGGAGATACAGACCGGAAATGCGGAACAGGGTTTCACTGTCAGGACGCTTTACAAGAAAACGGATAGCACGTTTTCCAAATATCCGGAGACAGCGGGGTGCAGGTAATGTTACCTGCACGCCCTGATCCAGCAAGGTATCGATTGTTTTAAGTTCAATCTCTGTTTTTTGCTGTTCAGTTAACCGCTTTTCCATATTCCTTAAGCTTCCGGATTTTCTACTTCACCTATTAGCATCGGAGCTTCATCCGCTTTATCGGGCAATTCTACTATAGCAGTGATTTCTATCAAAGACATATCAGTAGCTTTAGCTCCAAACTTCCGTACACCATAACAGGTTGCCTTCGGAATACGTATAGGAATGTCGAATTCAGTATTTAAAAGCAAACTGCGGGTTGTCTGGTAATTACCACGCGGAGCCTTCCACTGGCCATTTACAATTTCTCCCCCCATCCACTCTTTCAGATTGTCATTATCCATCGGCACGGAGAATTTCAAGGTAGTTCCTGCCGCATTATAGATTGTAAGGAAAGGATAACGTGATCCTTGCAGATAATGCTTTACAACTTCGCCCTCTTCATCTTCAAAAGTCACAGTTTCCTGATATGGTTGAAGTTGTTTATCTAATGTTGTTGCCATTCCTCCGTCTGCTGTCGGTGTACCATGTTTTACTAATTTTGCACCTAAAATAAATTTTGCCATTTCTGTTTGTTTTTTTAATTAATAAAATGTTGAATTATTATTGTTGCCACATATCTGCTCCACAGCTTGTAATGCTATTTACACAGACTCCGGAGTGGCTCCGGATTTTGTTTGTAACCGATTACAGAAGCAAAGAAAAGGTCATAAAGGACTCGCTCAAAACAAAGTTTGAAACATGATAATTTTTATTATCAGCTATGGAAAACAAACGCTGGAAACCAATACACAAAAACAAAGGGAAGCCTATTTTTTTAAGCTTCCCTTTTTAAATATACAAAAATACAAGGACTTGATTTTCCACAAATTCTAATATCAGAAACTAAAGACTACATTACTATACAAGTATACATGATAAAAGATTTATCCTTCACAAACCTTTTTCTTTTCCATGTTTCTCAATTCCTGTTTGGCAGGATAAGCTAAATAACGGTTGAAAGTTGCATAAGAGATGAAATAACGGGGGTATATCTCCGTCTCGTAAACATGCAACTGGGTAATGCCTTTCCGTTTACGTTCCAACACAAGATTCTGTATTTCGATTATTCGTAATAATCTATTTTTACTATTATAAGACATAAGCTGACAGTGGTTATTGAATCCATCAAAATTTGGTATGAACATATTTAGCATACAGCTAATAGTCCATCGATAGTTCGCCTGACAAACGGATATAAGCTATATCGATCCGGTTAAGTTCGTCTATTAATCCTTTATTTGTCGGATTACCGGACAATAATCCTAAAATTCTGTCACTTTCTTTTTCTAACCGTACCATTTCTGCCCGCTCTTTTGGGGTTGGAATTTTCTTTTCTTGCTTAATCTTGACCATATCTTTCTATATTATGCGGTATGCCGCTATTCATTAAAATTGTTTCTTCATCACATATAATATCTTTAAACAGGAGAGTTTGGATAAAATTTTCTACCTTTAGGGCATTATTTCAACAAAAGCACGATGCAATATTAGTTTATAATTTTCAACAAAACAAATGTAATAGAAAATAATTTTCAACATTATGGACACGATTTTACAGAGAATAGAGAAGATAGCTATAAATGAGGGGATAAAAATCACTGCGTTTGAAAAAACAATCGGAGCAAGTAAAGGAGTTTTGTCTCGTGCCATCCATAATGGAACAGATATACAAAGCAAGTGGCTGCAAGCCATTGTTGAAAATTATCCCCAATACTCTGAAGCCTGGTTACTTGCCGGGCGCGGTTCCATGCTAAAAGGGCAATCTATATACCCGGCTCCCATCCAGTTTAATCACACTGAAAAAGAAACAGAATGTATACATATCCCAATTGTAGACATTTCTGTTGCTGCAGGAGCCGGATATTATAATGCAGACTTCATAGAGGAAGTAGAATGTATTTCCTTACCTCAGACCATGGCAAAAAACGGGCGTGAATATCTATGTGTCCGTATCAAAGGGCAAAGCATGACTCCTTCCATTCTGGATGGCGGGTACTTGATTATATATAAACTGGAACGTTCCGAATGGGAAAGCATACGTGATAATTACGTGTATGTAGTCAGTGATTCAGAAGGAAGATCCTATGTAAAACGGCTGAAAAACAGATTCCGGCAACATGGATTTATTGTATGTATGTCTGATAATGCGGATAAGCAAAACTATTCCAATTTCAACTTATATGAAGAAGAGATAAACACAATATGGTTTGCCGAATGGTACTTCACTGCAAAAATTCCTAATATTCAAGATACATATTATCGTAAACAAGCTGAGCTGGAAGACCGCTTGGAGGATTTATCAGCCCAGTTCCAACAATTCAGAAAAGCTATAAATCCGAAATAACGAATCACAATAGCCATATTTTACGAATCAACAGTACGAAGACGGTCTATTTTATCTTAATAAAAGTATAGTATCGTCTTCTTTTTAAGCAAAAACAACACCTACCCACCTTGTCAATCACTTAATTATAACTACTTTTGCGATTGAGAAAAAGTTAAAACTAAAGTATGAAAAAGATTAGAGCTGCCATTGTTGGATATGGCAATATTGGAAAGTATGTATTGGAGGCTTTGGAAGCCGCTCCCGATTTTGAAGTAGCCGGTGTTGTACGTCGTAACCCGAACGATATCCCGGACGAATTAAAAGCTCATACCGTAACAGATCATATCACTAAACTGGAAAATGTAGATGTAGCTGTACTGGCTACTCCTACCCGCAGCGTTGAGACTTTTGCTAAAGAGATTTTGGCTTTAGGCATCAACACAGTGGATAGCTTCGATATTCACGGAGGTATTGTAGATTTGCGCAAATCGCTGGATGCAGTTGCCAAAGCTCACAACACAGTAGCTGTAATCTCTGCCGGATGGGACCCGGGAAGCGACTCTGTAGTTCGTGCCCTGTTGGAAGCGATGGTTCCGAAAGGTATCACATATACAAACTTCGGCCCGGGCATGAGTATGGGACACACCGTTGCCGTTAAAGCTATCGAAGGCGTAAAAGCAGCTTTGTCCATGACAATACCTTTAGGCACAGGCGTTCATCGCCGGATGGTCTATATCGAAGTAAAAGACGGTTACGATTTCAAACAGGTAGCAGCAGCTATCAAGGCTGACGATTATTTCGCACACGATGAAACACACGTTATGCAGGTGGAATGTGTAGACAACCTGTTGGATATGGGACACGGTGTAAATCTTGTACGCAAAGGCGTTTCTGGAAAAACTCAGAATCAGCTGGTTGAGTTCGACATGAAGATAAACAACCCGGCATTGACTGCACAAATCCTCGTTTCCGTTGCCCGCGCAAGCTTCAAACAACAGCCTGGAGCTTATACAATGATCGAACTACCGGTTATCGACATGCTTTACGGAGAGAAAGAAAGCCTGATACGCAGACTCGTATAATTTAGCTGACAGTTGACAAGGGACAGTTGACAGTTTTCGAACTGTATTTTTAACTGTCAACTGTCAACTGTCAACTGTCAACTTAAAAGAATATGCTTGATTTTATTACCTGGACAGCCGATCCCGCTATTTTCACTATCGGCTCGCGTGAAATACGTTGGTACGGATTGGCTTTTGCCATCGGTTTTGCTATCGGTTACATGATAGTGGAAAAGATGTGGAAAAAGGAAAAACTGAATCCTGCCTGGATTGATTCCTTGTTATTGTATACAATTATAGGAACAGTAGTTGGTGCCCGGTTAGGGCATGTCCTTTTTTATGACCCCGGTTATTATTTAGCCCATCCTGTAGAAATCTTAAAGGTTTGGGAAGGCGGGCTTGCCAGCCATGGAGGTACACTGGGTATCATCATCGCCATTTATTTCTATTCCAAACGTGTCAGCCACCGCAGCATGCTATGGGCGTTCGACAAACTGGTAGTACCTACCGGACTCGTTGCCGCAATGATACGCTTAGGAAACCTGATGAACCATGAGATATACGGTCATCCGACCGATAAGCCTTGGGGATTCCGTTTTATAGAAAACCTGCACGCCTGGAGACAGGGAGCAGAACCCATATTCACAGTCCCGAGCCATCCGACACAACTCTATGAAGCAGGCTGCTACCTTGCTACATTCGCGCTTTGTATGTGGCTCTATTTCAAAAAAGAGGCATGGAAAAAAGAGGGGTTAATATTCGGAGTATTTATGATTTGCATATTCGGTTCACGCTTTTTCATCGAATTCCTGAAAAACAATCAGGAAGAGTTTGAAGCAGATATGATGCTGAATATGGGACAATGGCTCAGTATTCCGTTCGTGCTTATGGGTTGTTATTTCGTCTGGAGAGCATTAAGAAAAAAAAGTAAACTAATTTAATTTTTAGTTGACAGCCGGCAAGCACAGTTTAGACTCTCAAATATTCTTTGCAACTGCCCCTTGCCAACTGCCAACTATCAACTGAATAAAGATGTACAAGTTAAAAGAAATCGCAGATAAAATTTATTATGTAGGGGTAAACGACCGCCAAAAAGCGTTGTTCGAAAACATGTGGCCGCTTCCTTACGGCGTATCATATAACTCCTATCTGATTGTTGATGAAAAAACAGTTCTCGTCGATACCGTAGACGTTTGTTATTCTGATATTTTCCTAAAAAAAATAGCAGATGCCCTGGACGGACGGACGCTCGATTACTTAATCGTGAACCATATGGAACCGGACCATGCCGGAAGCATCCGCCTGTTGCGCCAGCAATATCCCGACGTACAGATTATCGGCAACAAGCAGACATTCGGAATGCTGGATGGTTATCATGGCATCACTACCGGATTGCATGAAGTGAAAGAAGGGGATACTCTGAACATCGGGCACCATCAATTGGCTTTCTATATGGCGCCGATGGTACACTGGCCGGAGGTTATGGTGACATATGATGCTACAGATAAAATACTTTTCTCTGCCGATGCTTTCGGTACATACGGAACATTGGATGGCGGAATTATCGACACCGATATGAACACCGAACATTTCTGGGAAGAAATGATTCGCTACTATTCCAATATTGTCGGTAAATATGGAAATCCGGTACAGCGTGCCCTTCAAAAATTGTCGGCACTGGACATTCAAACCATTTGTTCCACACATGGTCCTGTCTGGCGCGAACACATTGCTAAAGCTATAGATATTTACGACCGGCTGAGCCGTTATGAAGGAGAAGAAGGCGTGGTTATTCTTTATGGCAGCATGTATGGAAATACCGAACAGATGGCGGAAGCGATAGCCTCTGCCCTGTCTGAAGGCGGTATCAAAAACATCGTTATGCACAACGTCAGCAAGACCCCGGCTTCTTATATATTAAAGGATGTATTCAAATATAACGCTTTGATAGTAGGCAGCCCGACTTATAGCAACAGCCTTTTCCCCGAAGTGGAAGCAATCTTAAGCAAAATAGAAATGCGTGAAGTGAAAAACCGCCTGTACGGTTATTTCGGTTCATTTACCTGGGCGGGTGCCGCCGTAAAACGTCTGGCCGCATTCGGCGAAAAGATGAAATGGGAAACCGTAGGTGTGCCTGTTGAACAGAAACAAGGGCTGAAAGCGGATAAATATTACGCTTGCCGTGAACTGGGTCTCGCTATGGCAGAACAATTGAAAAGCAAAAGATAATCTTATTTATAAACGCTGGAGATTGCCGGCCGCCGTATGGCAGCTTTCAATCTCCTATAAAAAAAACACGTTATGAGACTTATTATTGAACCTAATTACGAGCAGCTTTCCAAATGGGCTGCCAATTATGTGGCTGCAAAGATTAAAAAAGCGAATCCGACAGCAGAAAAACCATTTGTACTGGGCTTGCCTACCGGTTCTTCACCCCTGGGAATGTACAAAAACCTGATTGAATTGAATAAACAAGGAGTTATCTCCTTCCAGCATATCATCACTTTTAATATGGACGAATATGTAGGATTGCCGAAAGACCATCCTGAAAGTTACCACTCTTTCATGTGGAACAATTTCTTCAGCCATATCGACATCAAACCGGAAAACGTAAATATCCTGAACGGTAACGCTCCTGACCTGGAAGCTGAATGTAATGCTTACGAAGCTAAAATGAAAGCTGTAGGCGGCGTCGATCTATTCCTCGGAGGTATCGGCCCAGACGGACATATCGCATTCAACGAACCGGGCTCTTCCCTGTCTTCACGTACACGTGTAAAAACATTGACTACAGATACGATCATTGCAAACTCACGTTTCTTTGATAATGATGTAAACAAAGTGCCAAAGACTTCCGTAACAGTTGGTGTAGGTACCGTACTGGATGCAAAAGAAGTACTGATTATGGTAAACGGTCACAATAAGGCCCGCGCTTTACAGCAGGTAGTAGAAGGTGCAGTAAACCAGATGTGGACAATCACTGCATTGCAATTGCACCCGAAAGGTATCATCGTAGCCGATGAAGCTGCTTGTGCCGAGATAAAGGTGGGTACTTATAACTATTTCAAAGATATTGAAAAAGATAATCTTTGTCCCTGCACTTTACTGAAATAATATTTCACAGGACATAAAGGGCGGACAATCCGCCATATAGATAAAAAAGGACTGGGTTCGGCTGAACTTGGTCTTTTTTGTTTTCTCATGCAAGCAGTACTGTTAAGGTATTCGCAATACCCCTGTTGCGACACTCGCAATAATGTTGTTGCGGGTACTGCAACAGTACTGTTCGACTTCCCGCAACAGGTGCTTTAATAAAAAGCCTCGCAAATGCCCGATGGAAACGAATAATAGAATGTATTAAAAATTCAATTCCAATTGTTCAGGAAGCAAGGTGAAAGTCTTACGGTGATAAGGAGTGATTCCGTTGTCCCGGATAGCCTCCCGGTGGGCTTTTGTGGGATATCCCTTATTTTCATTCCAATGATAAGCAGGATATTCTTCGGCCAAAGCATTCATATAATCATCGCGATAGGTCTTTGCCAAGATAGAAGCGGCGGCAATACTCAAATATTTACCATCTCCTTTCACGACAGTGGTATGCGAAATATCCGGATAAGGAGTAAAACGGTTTCCATCTATCAACAGATGCTCGGGTTTCACCTTCAATTGCTCTATCGCCCGGTGCATTGCAAGGAAAGAAGCCTTCAGTATATTTATTTTGTCTATCTCTTCCGGGGTTACCACTCCTACCGCCCATGCAATTGCCTCCCGCTCGATAATAGGACGAAGCGCATAACGCTTTTTCTCACTCAACTGCTTGCTGTCGTTCAGGTCCTCATTCTGAAAATCGGGAGGCAGGATAACCGCCGCAGCATACACCGAACCGGCAAGGCATCCCCGCCCGGCCTCATCGCAACCGGCTTCTATACGGTTTGCTTCTAAAAAAGGAAGTAACATAAGGAGTTTTTGTTATTGAATTATTCGTTTGTTTTTTTCTTTATCATCCACGGGCGGATGATAAAATAAGCAACCAGCGTAGCCAATGTCACCCCGATTGTATTGGCAAGGAAATCGAACCAGTCCCCACCCCGGTAAGTCGTACAATATTCCTGAAGGATTTCAATGATGCCACTCATGGCTATCGGGCAAAGTACCGCCCCAATCCAAGCATGCCATAATACATCTTCATAGCGGCGATGGTTCAACAGAAACTCAATCCATAGCATTCCCGATACTCCTCCATACATACATATATGTACCAACTTGTCCAGATTCGGAATCTTCCCGACATCCAATGACGGTGGTTTAAAAAAGGATAAATAAATAACAATTGCAATAATCGTTAATGATATCGGATACTTCTTCAGATAATACCACATAAAAACTTTTTCAAAGGTTTATTTTTAAAACATTTTCCGGACACGCTCTACTCCTGCTGCGAAAACGTCTATCTCTTCTTTCGTATTATAGAAAGAGAAAGAGGCACGGACAGTACCCTCTATTCCCAAAGCATGCATCAACGGTTGGGCACAGTGATGACCGGTACGGACTGCTATTCCCAGACGGTCCAGCAACATTCCCATGTCATAATGGTGAATATTTCCTACAAGGAATGACAGAACTCCGCTTTTGTGAGCTGCCTGACCGAAAATGCGCATTCCTTCTATCGCTTTCAGTTTATCAGTTGCATAATGAAGCAATTCTTCTTCATAGGCAGCAATATTGTTTATGCCTACCCGTTCCACATAGCGAAGTGCTTCTGCCAGGGCTGTACTTCCTATATAGTCGGGGGTTCCCGCTTCAAATTTAAATGGAAGCTCATTAAATACGGTCTTGTCGAAAGAAACTGTGGCAATCATTTCGCCGCCACCCTGGTATGGGGGTAGTTTATCCAGCCATTCTTCTTTGCCATACAGAACGCCGATACCAGTAGGCCCATATATTTTATGACCAGAGAAGACATAAAACTCTGCATCCAGGTCCTGTACATCCACTTTCATATGAGGTACGGACTGTGCACCGTCTATCAAAACCGGAACATCATGCAGATGAGCTTCTTCTATCATTTCCTTTACCGGATTGACGGTTCCCAATACATTGGAAACATGCGTAACCGAAACCAGACGCGTACGCTCAGAGAAAAGGTTGCGGTAGGTATCCATACAAAGCTCACCCTTTTCATTCATCGGGATGACTTTCAGGGTAATACCTTTGCGGGCAGCCTGTATCTGCCAGGGAACGATATTGGAATGATGTTCCATAACGGATACTATTACTTCATCACCTGCCGACATGCACTCGTCGGTAAAAGAAGAAGCAACCAGGTTAATCGCTTCCGTAGTACCACGTGTAAAAATTATTTCGTTGGATGAACGGGCATTCAAAAAATGCTGCACGGTACGCCTTGCTTCTTCATGAGCCTCTGTAGCTGCCTGGCTCAGGAAATGAACTCCGCGGTGGATATTGGCATTTACATTATAATAACCGTCTTCTATCTTTTCTACCACACAACGGGGTTTCTGGGTAGTCGCTCCGTTATCAAAATAAATAAGAGGCTTATCGTATATCTTATGTTCCAAAATAGGAAAATCTTTCCGTATGGACTCAACATTAAACATAACCATATCTTTTTGTTTTATCACGGTGTCAAAGATACGATGTTTGAACGTCTTTTTATTGTGAATAAGAGCGAAAATATAATGTATTAAGTTTCTATATCTCAAAAAAACATAGAATGAATGGATTTACAAAATTTTATCCGTATGTTTGTACAAAAACAATCAGGGTTATTCTGAAATCTTCTTGAGCATGCTTGATTCCGCTTTATTATTGCGGACCACACCATCCCCAAATTGAATCATAATCAGCTCTTTTGTTCAAAACAAAACAAATTGCAGACATACAGATTGTACGTATGCCTGCGATATATATTATATTAATTTAAAATGACAAAAAGAATTACAACAGGAAAAAGAGACAGAGAAAAGATTAAACAGCAAAAAAGACAAGACAAGCAGAAACGAAAAGAAGAACGTTCCGTCAGCGGAAGCCGTAGTTTTGAAGAAATGCTTGCTTATGTCGACGAAAACGGGGTTATTCATTCCACTCCTCAGGACATTGCGCCTAAAGAAGAAATTGATGCCTCAACAATAGCGATATCTGTCCCTAAAAAGACAGAGACAGAAGAAATTCTGCCCTTGAACGGGCGTGTAGAATTTTTTAATACATCTAAAGGCTATGGTTTTATAAAAGATGCAGAAAATAATGAAAAATATTTTTTCCATGCTTCCATGGCTTTTGACGGAATAGCCGAAGGTGATAAAGTAACATTCGAAATAGAACGTGGCATGCGGGGTATGAACGCTGTACGGATTTCACTCATTAAATAACAATTTTAACAAACAAAAAAATGAACATTTATGTTTCAAATTTAAGCTGGGGCACAAGCGCGGACGGCTTACAAGAATTATTCTCACAATATGGCGAAGTTGATTCGGTTAAAATCATAACCGACCGTGAAACAGGACGTTCACGTGGATTCGGTTTTGTGGAAATGCCTAACGATAGCGAAGGGCAGAAAGCAATCGACGAACTGCATGAAACAGAATTTGAAGGTAAAACAATAAACGTAACCGTAGCACGCCCCAAAACAGAAAGACCATCAAGAGGCTTTAACAACGGCGGTGGCGGTTATGGCGGTGGCGGTGGCTACCGTGGTGGCGGTAACCGCGGCGGAGGCGGTGGCTACAATCGCGACCGTGGAGATAACGGAGGATACAACCGCGGAAGATATTAATCTCCCTTTGGGTGTCAAAAAATAAAAAAGGCTGCCAGGACTTACGGAGTTAACTCCAAGTCCGGCAGCCTTTTCATTTCCGGCAACTTCACCTTGGGCATTATCTCTTTTCGTTTTTTATCTTTACCTTTGCATGACAAACAAAAAATAGCAACCCGCTTATTCGGATAATACAATGGCTGGTTTATACATACATATACCTTTTTGCGCCAAACGGTGTTTATACTGCGACTTCTTCTCGAATACGGAAATGAAGTATAAAGAACCGTACATAAATGCAATTATCAGGGAAATGGAGCTACGCCACGATTACATAAACGGAGAGCCATTAGAAACGATCTATTTCGGAGGAGGAACCCCCTCCCAACTACACTCCTCAGATTTCAAACGTATTTTCGACGCTATCGGACAACTGTTCGACATCAATTCATGCAAAGAAATTACTCTCGAAGCCAATCCGGATGACATGACGCCCCAATACGTAAAAGAACTCCGGACACTACCATTCAACCGGGTCAGTATGGGGGTACAAAGTTTTAAGGCAGAAGACCTCCGCTTCCTGAACCGTCGCCATACTAAAGAGCAGGCATTACGTGCCGTTGAACTTTGCAAAGAAAACGGGCTACATAATATAAGTATCGACCTGATATACGGATTACCCGGTCAGACACTCGGTGAATGGGAATCCAACCTTGAAAAAGTCATCCGCCTCGATATTCCCCATATATCCGCTTACCATCTGATTTATGAAGAAGGTACAGCACTTCACAAACTGATGCAGGCAGGAAAAGTACAGCAAGCCGATGAAGAACTGAGTGTTTCTTTATTCTCCACATTAATAGACAGGCTGACAGCAGCCGGATACCAGCATTATGAAATATCCAATTTCGCACGCCCCGGCTATTTTTCTATGCACAACAGCTCTTACTGGACCGGCAAAAAGTATCTGGGACTGGGACCTTCCGCCCATTCTTTCAATGGAGTGGAACGGGAATGGAACATCTCTTCGCTCCCTCTTTATCTGAAAGGTATTTCGGATGGGAAACCTGAAATAGAAAAAGAAAAACTGGACAAAAGAACCCGCTATAACGACTTCATCATCACCGGACTGCGTACAATGTGGGGCATCAAAACAGACGACATCCGGCATTTGTTTGGAGACAAGATGTTGGATTATTGCCTCAAACAGGCAAAGCCCTACCAGGAACAAGGGCTACTGGAGCAAAAGGACAACATATTAACGCTTTCCCGGAAAGGTATTTTCATTTCCGATGGCATCATGAGCGACTTATTATACATATAAGTATATTCGTCCGAATCGTTAATAATGAAGGCTAAAAGCTAATTTTTTAGCAAATAAGTAGTTAAAACACCTCAAAATTGCACATTTTCACGATTTTTGAGAAGAAAAATAACCAACATAAAAAACTATTCTCTATATTTGCCCCATCAAAAACAGCAAAAGGTGCCATATTTATACATAATATCAGGATGCAACGGGGCAGGAAAAACTACAGCTTCTTTTACTATTCTACCGGAAATGTTGAAATGTAAAGAATTTGTTAATTCCGACGAGATTGCCAAGGGGCTTTCCCCTTTTAATGCTGATAACATCGCGGTCGCCATAGAAGCAAGCCGAATTATGTATAAGCGCATTAAAGAACTCATCGCTGCTGGTGAGACTTTTGCAATGGAAACCACGCTGGCCACTCGTTCAGTGGCGAACTTGATAAGAGAAGCACAAAGGGAAGGTTATTATGTTACATTGCTCTATTTCTGGCTGAATACGCCGGACCTGGCAGTGGAACGAGTTAAAATGAGAGTTGCAGCCGGAGGGCATAATATTCCGGAAAGTACTATCCGCCGTCGTTATGAAGCGGGTATACATAACCTCTTTGAACTATATCTCCCTATTAGTGATTATTGGATGATTACGGACAACTCGATGTCTCCGATGGCTGTTATAGCCAAAGGATTCAAGAGCGACAAAAAAGAGATATATAATCCGGATATTTACTGTAAACTTGAACAACATGAGTGAACAAGAAATAAGAGAATTTGAAGAGAATATAGTTAAAGGTGCCAGTATTGCTTTTCAACGTTTAGTAAACGAAAAAAAGAAAGAAAACGGTGAGCTGGTTTTTTCACGCAATGGAAACATTTTCCGTGTAAAAGCTGCTGATTTAGACAAAGGTTTATTCTAACTATAAAAAATATAAGAAAAGGCGGACGGTCCACGGATTGTCCGCCTTTTTGCATTTCAAGCTGTATTTTAATTGTCAACTGTCACTTGTCAACTGTCAACTAAAACAATCCTCATGTCAGAACAAAACTACATCCATATCACCGGCGCCTACGAGAACAACCTAAAGCATATCTCCCTGAAAATACCTAAAAAGCAGATTTCCATATTCACGGGAGTATCCGGTTCCGGGAAATCTTCTTTGGTATTAGATACGATAGCAGCCAGTTCACGGCGCGAACTCAATGAAACATTTCCCAGTTTCGTACAACAATACTTGCCCAAATACGGACGTCCGCATGTAGATAAGATAGAGCATCTGCCGGTAGCCATTGTAATAGACCAGCGCAAGCCTGCACCGAATGCACGCTCCACGGTTGGGACTTACACGGATATTTACTCACTGCTGCGCTTGCTGTTTTCGCGGGTGGGAAAACCGTTTGTCGGTTACTCGGATACGTTCTCATTCAACCATCCGCAGGGACGGTGTACACGGTGCGACGGATTAGGAGAAGTCCGGGAGTTGGATGTCCACAAGCTGGTCGATTTCAACAAATCACTGAACGAAGAAGACGTTATCCATTACGTTGCTTTCCAGCCCGGGGAATGGAGATGGATACGATATGCCAATAGCGGCCTGTTCGACCTGGACAAGAAAATCAAGGATTATAGCAAAGAGGAACTGGACTTATTCCTCTATTCCCCGCAAATCCGTTTAAAGAACCCGCCTGCCGGATGGCCCAAAACAGCCAAATACGAAGGACTGGTAACACGCATGTACCGAAGCATCATCAACTCTGAAGAAGGCAAACTGCATCAAAAGCTGCTGGAACCCATGGTTACAATGGGCACTTGTCCGGATTGCAACGGCGCACGGCTCAACCCCACCGTACTCTCCTGCCGTATCGGAGGCAAAAACATAGCAGAGGTAACCCGGATGTCTATCCCCGATATCCTGCAATGGCTGGAAAACATCCACGACCCACTCTCGGCAGACCTGAAACAGGCAATCGCCGGGCGCTTGTCCGCCTTGGAAGAAATAGGGCTGGGCTATCTGACACTCGAACGCAATATGGGAACCCTCTCCGGCGGAGAAGCCCAACGCTGCAAAATAGCCAAATACATCAACTCCTCCCTATCGGATATGCTGTATGTACTGGACGAACCCAGCGTAGGACTGCACAGCCACGACATACACCTGCTGAAAGCCTCCGTCCGCAAACTGCGCGACCACGGCAATACCGTCCTGCTGGTCGAGCATCACAAAGAAATGATACAAATAGCCGACCACATCGTAGATATGGGCCCCGGCTCGGGAATGGACGGCGGACAAATCCTGTACGAAGGCACCTACGCCGGACTCCTGGAAAGCCAAACACTGACAGGACAGATGATAACCGAGAAATCCCCGCTAAAAAAGTCTGTCCACACCCCTTCCGGTTGGTACACATTGGAACATGCCGGCGAACACAACCTAAAAGACCTCACCGTCCGCTTCCCCTTAGGCATCCTCACCGTTATTGCAGGGGTAGCCGGTTCCGGTAAAAGCTCATTGATGGAATGTTTCCGGAACACGTATCCGGAAGAAGTAATCTACATCAGCCAGAAGAATATAGGCATCAGCCTGCGTTCCACCCCGGCTACTTATCTGGGCGTTGCCGACGACATACGCAAGTTGTTTGCCAAACAGAATAAAGTAAACCTCAACCTGTTTACCTTCAACGGCAAAGGGGGATGCCCCGTCTGTGGCGGGAAAGGGGTTATCGTATCCGACATGGCTTTTATGGATGCCATCGAAATGGTATGCGAAGCCTGCGGCGGACTCAGATACTCCCCGGAAGCCTTGCAATACACGGTAGAAGGATTGAACATCGCAGAAGTCATGGACCTGACCGTCCGGAAAGCCTCCCTTCGTTTTGCTGGTACGGTTATCGAAGAAAAGCTGCGTCCCCTTATGCTGGTAGGACTCGGCTACCTGCATCTGAACCAGGCGCTTTCAACCCTTTCGGGCGGAGAGTTGCAACGGGTAAAACTGGCCTCTTACCTCAACAACAAGGGCAGCCTGTTTATTCTGGACGAGCCGACAGACGGACTACATGTGAAAGACATCCGCCACATCATCAACCTGTTCGACTCTATGGTGGAGCAGGGAAATACCATTTTCCTGATTGAGCATAACCTCGACGTCTTGAAAGCAGCCGACTACGTCATCGAACTGGGTCCCGGAGGAGGCGAAAGAGGCGGGCAACTGCTATTCGCCGGCACGCCATCCGATATGCTGGATTGCAAGAAATCAGTCACAGCAAGCTATCTGAAACAGGAATTACCTCCGCCCTGATAGCAGTTATACCAAATATCTTACTACATTTAACGCCAGATGTGAATAAAAAAACGAACAAGATGAACCGAAATCTATATCTAAGCATACTCTTAGCTTTATTCTCCAAAAGCTCCGCAACAGCAGAGACTATACAGATTGAGCCTGCTTTCTGGTGGAGTGGAATGAAGAACCCGGAATTGCAACTGATGGTTTACGGGACGAACATCTCCAGCTACAGCCCGGAGATTGACTATCCGGGTATCCGCATTACCCGTACCGTAACTTTGGACAATCCGAACTATCTCCTGCTCTACCTCGACCTTGCCGGGGCCAAACCGGGCAACTTCAATATCACTTTCAGGAGAAGGGAAGTTTCTATTTCTTACCCCTATGAACTGAAAAAACGCAAAAAGAACGCTTCCGCCGTGAAAGGCTTCGATTCATCGGACGTTATCTACCTGATTATGCCCGACCGCTTCGCCAAAGGAAATCCGGGAAATAATGTCATCCCCATGCGGATGCCCTATAAAGTAGACCGGGAAGACCCGGGAGCACGCCACGGGGGCGACCTGGCAGGTATAGAAAACCATTTGGATTATATCGAGGACTTAGGCGTTACAGCCCTCTGGCTCACCCCCGTTCTGGAGAACGATATGGAAGGCCATTCTTATCACGGATACGCCATCACCGACTTCTACAAGGTGGACGCCCGCTTCGGAACGAACGATGACTATCTCCGTCTGATAAAGAAAGCCCACCGGAAAGGATTGCGGGTAATCATGGATATGGTGTTCAACCATTGCGGCAGTTCGCATCCCTGGGTACAGGAAATCCCCTGTCACGACTGGTTCAATAATCCGGACCACTACGTCCAGACGAACCACGACAAGGAAGTCTTCTTCGACCCCTACGCCTCGAAGTACGACCTCGAAACAATGACCGACGGTTGGTTTGTCCAGTCTATGCCCGACCTGAACCAGAAGAATCCGCACGTTGCCCGCTACCTCATCCAGAACTCTATCTGGTGGATTGAATATGCGGGCATCAACGGCATCCGGCAAGATACCTATCCCTATGCCGATGCAGACATGATGCGGGAATGGTGCATGGAAGTAATGAACGAATACCCCGACTTCAATATCGTAGGGGAAGCGTGGATGAACCACACCATCGGTTCCGCCTTCTGGCAAAGAGGCAGCCGGTTGAATAAAGGGAAAAACACCCATCTCAAATCGGTCATGGATTTCCGCCTGCTGAATATTACCAGCAAAGCGTTCCACGAAGAAACGACCTGGGCCGGCGGGCTACATACTTTATTCGAACATTTATGCTACGACTTTGTCTATCCGGATATTTACAACGTGCTGCGTTTCCTCGAGAACCACGATACGGACCGCTTCCTGCCGGGCATGCCGGAGAATCTGGATGCCTTCAAGCAAGCCATCACCTTCCTGCTGACCATTCCGGGTATCCCCCAGCTTTACTACGGGCAGGAATTACTGATGAACGGCAGCAAAGAAAACGGCGACGGCTACATCCGCCGCGACTTCCCCGGAGGCTGGGCCGAAGACGAAAAGAACCTGTTTGAAGCCTCCGGACGCACCGATATACAGAATGAAGCATGGAACTTTATGCAGAAGCTGTTGAAATAGCGGAAAGGGAATGACATCATAGCCAGAGGCAAAATGAAGCACTTCATGGTAAACCAAAGTGTATATGTATACGAACGCCGCCTCAACAGGAAAAGCGTAGTGATTATGATGAACGGAAGCAGCCGGGAAGTCAGCCTCCCGTTAGACCGCTATGCGGAAATCCTGCACAGGAAGAAGAAAGGCAGGGATATTATCACAGGAAAGACGGTTCATCTGACACAGCCCGTCGAACTCCTGCCGAAAGACATCCTGATACTCGAACTATAGCCGCATACAAAAAACAACAGGCGAGTTTCATCACATTACTGAACGCAGACGACGCAGAATACGCAGATTTACGCAGACTAATTTATTTTAATTATTATCTGCGTTTGTCTGCGTATTCTGCGTCGTCTGCGTTCGGTAATATCTTTTGCTTAGATACTTACTTACAAATCCGGCATCCGGCACAACGTGCCAACTCGCCGCGGAAACGCTTCTCCACCAACTTATGCAGGCGGTCTTTCAACGCATCCATCCGCACATAGTCGATTACATCGGAAGTAAACGCAACACTCAGCAACATACGTGCCTCGTCGCGGGGAATACCACGGCTCTGCATATAGAACAGGGCATTTTCGTCCAACTGTCCCGTAGTCATGCCATGCGAGCATTTCACATCATCGGCATAGATTTCCAACTGGGGTTTGCTGTACATGCGGGCTTCGCGGGTTGCACAGAGGTTGCGGTTGGTCTGGTAAGCGGCCGTTTTCTGTGCGCCTTCCTTCACCAGGATACGTCCGCTGAATGCACCTACGGCCTGGTCGTCGAGGACATTCTTAAACAGTTCGTTGCTGGTACAGTAGGGTGCGGCATGGGTGATATGGCTATAGCTGTCCACCTGCTGTTCCTTATCGAGGATAGACATTCCGCAGAGGGTCGCTTCCGCCTGTTCGCCGTTCAGTTCGACATAATAGTTGTTGCGGGTAAGCCCGTTATTCAGGGTGATACCGTTTACCAGCACATTACTGCCTGCCTCCTGTTTCACATGGACGGAAGAGAAACGGGTGGTAGAATCGCTGCTTTCCTCCAGGTCGTAATAATCGAAGTAGGCGCCTTCGCCGGCAAACACTTCCACCACCTGGGTGGCAAGGAACTTCACATCGTCTATGCTATGGTCGCAAACCAGCAGCTTGGCATTGGATTGTGCTTCCATGATGACAAGGATGCGGCGGTTTGCCATCGTATCCACATCGCTGCGGAAAATATTGACCAACTGAACCGGACGCTCCACCACAACGCCTTTCGGCACATAGAGCACGAAGCCGTCCTGTGCCAGCATCGTATTCAGGGCGATAATGCCGTCATGTTTCGAAGAGGCTGCCTTGGCATAATAGCGGGCGGCTATCTCGGGATACTGCTCGGCAAAAGCGTTCAACCCGCCGGCATACACGCCTTCGGGAAGATGGGCTTTCGGCAACATCTTGTCGTAGAATGTATCGTTCACCACAAAATAGAGCGAAGTACTGAGGTTCGGTACGTCACAGCGGAACACATCGTAAGGATTCACCGGAATGGATAGGCGGTTAATATTCAAACCGTAGTCCGGCGCAAACGACTGTGCCACGTCGGTATACTTATAATCTTCACTCTTCACCGAAGGGAATCCCACCCGCTCAAAGTCGGCAAAAGCCTCTGCCCTCGGAGCATTCATCACCCCCGCAGCATGGCGGCAAATCAAGTCCTCACACTGCGCAAAGAGATCGATATATTGTTGTTCTGCTTTCATATGCTACTCATTATTTGACGCGGAATTAGTATTTGACGCGGATGACGCGGAAAACGCGGATTTTAAAGACTCACGGTATTCTTCCGAGAATATCTTGCGCCTGAACTCCGGTTTTTTCCCGAAGTTAAGCAAAAGACCAACCTCCATACTTGTTGCTTTCAGATAATTAACCAATTGTAATTCATGCTCTTCTTTAAGAGCACTTACAGCCTTCAATTCTAATATAATCGTATCGTCAACAACTATATCTGTAATATAATGTCCTACAAGCTGCCCCTTGTAGTAGACATTGATAGGCTGTTGCGGAACACAAGGAATCTCCCGCTTCTGTAATTCTTTATAGAAAGCATTCTGATATACCTGCTCCAGAAATCCATAACCCAATTCATTATAGACTTCATAAAAAGCATTCAGTATATCCCTTGTCTCCTGTTCATGCAACATAATCCATATTCTTTAAAATCCGCGTTTTCCGCATCATCCGCGTCAAACAATAAACTCTGCGTCTGCTTATTATCTTTATTTCTTAATCACCCATCTCCTTCTTAATCCAGTCATAGCCCTTTTCTTCGAGTTCGAGGGCGAGTTCCGGGCCGGCGGTTTTTACGATGCGGCCTTTGTAGAGGACGTGCACTACATCCGGCTTGATGTAATCCAGCAGACGCTGGTAGTGGGTGATGACGATGGCTGCATTCTCCGGCGTGCGCAGTTGGTTTACACCGTTGGCTACGATGCGGAGGGCGTCGATGTCCAGTCCGCTGTCCGTTTCATCCAGGATAGCCAGTTTCGGTTCGAGCATCGCCATCTGGAAAATCTCGTTGCGTTTCTTTTCTCCACCGGAGAAGCCTTCGTTTACGCTGCGGCTTGCCAGCTTGTTGTCCAGTTCGACGATGGCCCGCTTTTCGCGCATCAGTTTCAGGAAGTCGGTAGCCGATACAGGCTCCAGGCCTTTGTATTTGCGATGTTCGTTCAGGGCCGCACGCATGAAGTTCACCATGCTGACCCCCGGAATCTCCACCGGATACTGGAAACTCAGGAAGATACCTTCGCGGCTACGGTCTTCCGGTTCGAGTTCCAGCAGGTTTTTGCCGTTGAAAATAACTTCACCTTCCGTCACTTCGAAAGTCGGATTACCTACCAGCACGCTGCTCAGCGTACTTTTCCCGGAACCGTTCGGTCCCATGATGGCATGTACCTCGCCCGCCTTCACGGAAAGGTCGATGCCTTTCAATATCTCTTTGCCATTCACGTTGGCATGTAAGTTCTTTATCTCTAACATCTCTATTGTTATTGCTTGTTATACTTCTCGTTATTCACTGTTTCTCCCCGCCCGGGAGGTATGGAGCCATACAGCGTTGATGCCCTGCTGTCAACAGTCCTGTATCGACTGTGCAGCATTGCTATACTGCACTATCCAGCATTCGTCTGCTGCGCCATGCAGCATAACAATGCTGCACTGCTTCACCAGTACTGTCTTATCCTACGCTTCCCTCCAGGGAGATGGTCAGCAGCTTCTGCGCTTCGACGGCAAACTCCATCGGGAGCTTGTTCATCACCTCGCGGGCATAACCGTTTACAATCAGCCCCACGGCTTCTTCGACCGAGATACCGCGCTGTTGGCAGTAGAACAACTGCTCTTCGCTAATCTTGCTGGTCGTTGCTTCGTGCTCCACAACAGCCGTTTCATTCTGGATATCGGCATAGGGGAACGTATGCGCCCCGCTGGTGGAACTAAGCAGCAGACTATCGCACTGGCTATGGTTGCGGGCACCCTCGGCACGGGGCGACACCTTCACCAGACCGCGGTAACTGTTCTGGCTGTGACCGGCGGATATACCTTTCGATACGATGGTACTGCGCGTATTCTTCCCGAGGTGAATCATCTTGGTTCCCGTATCCGCCTGCTGGTAGTTGTTGGTAACGGCGACGGAGTAGAACTCGCCCACCGAGTTATCACCGGCAAGGATACAGCTCGGATATTTCCAGGTGATGGCGGAACCGGTTTCCACCTGCGTCCAGGAAATTTTACTGCCCTCGCCCTTGCACAGACCGCGTTTGGTTACGAAGTTGTAGATACCGCCTTTGCCATCCTTATCGCCAGGATACCAGTTCTGGACGGTGGAATATTTCACTTCGGCACGTTCCTTGGCCACGATTTCCACAATGGCGGCATGAAGCTGGTTTTCATCACGCATCGGAGCGGTGCATCCTTCCAGGTAGCTGACATATGCCTCGTCGTCGGCCACAATCAGGGTACGTTCGAACTGTCCGGTATTAGCCGCATTGATACGGAAATAGGTGGACAATTCCATCGGGCAACGCACGCCCTTCGGTATGTACACGAAAGAACCGTCCGAGAATACAGCCGAGTTGAGCGCAGCAAAGAAGTTATCGCGGTAGCTTACTACGCTACCCAGATATTGCTGCACCAAATCAGGATGATGCTGTACTGCCTCACTGAAAGAGCAGAAGATGATGCCCTTCTCCGCCAGTGTTTCCTTGAAGGTGGTCTTCACGGACACGCTGTCCATCACGGCATCGACTGCCATCCCGCTCAACTGGGCACGCTCGTGCAAGGGGATTCCCAGCTTGTCGAACGTCTTCATCAATTCGGGGTCTACCTCGTCGAGGCTTTTCGGGCCTTCTTTTTTCTTCGGGGCGGCATAGTAAATTATATCCTGATAATCTATCGGGGGAATATTCAGATGGGGCCAGGTCGGCATCTCCAATGTCAGCCAGTGGCGGAACGCCTTGAGACGAAATTCGAGCAACCATTCCGGCTCGTTCTTCTTGGCAGAAATAATACGGACAGTCTCTTCATCCAAACCACGGTGGATTACCTCCGTATCAATATCGGTAACGAAGCCATACTTGTAGTCGCTGGTCGTTACCTCATTTAGTATGTCGTTTGATTCCTGCATATATTTAATTTATAGTGTATTTCTTTTTCGACGCTATTTCTCTTCTGTAAACAAATTGTTCGGATAAATGGTTGGAATGATTTTCTCTATCGGGTGATAGAGGCGGGATTCTACTTTTATCTGACGGGGTATAAGTACCGAACCGCGGTCTATCAACTCGACGGCATTCAATGCCAGACTGATAAACAGCAACATCATGCAGACCCCGAACAACCCTCCTGCCAGATGGTTCAATATACTGAGCGGCGTGGCTCCGACTACCCGGCTGACTATCTCGCCTGCCAGCAGCAGGACACCGACTATCAACAGGAAACCTGCCACATAACTGAGGATAGTTACCCCTTCTTCCGGAAACCACCCCAATGCAACAATATATCCCCGCAGCCATGCCGCAGCTTTTGCACAGAAAAAGATACCAACCAAGAGGGCTATAAGCGAAACAACCTGTTTGATGACTCCATCAAACAGGCCTTTCACAAATCCTATCCCTGCCAGACATACGAATATAATGTCTAACCAGTTCATGTTTATAACGTCTTCTTAATTTCTGTTTCTTCGTATGCTTCGATAATATCGCCTACCTGGATATCATTGTAGTTTACTAAGTTCAAACCACAATCCAGCCCGGCTACCACTTCCTTCACATCGTCCTTGAAACGTTTCAGGGATTCCAGCTCGCCGGAGTGGACTACGATACCGTCGCGGATTACGCGCACCTTGTTCATACGTTTGATTTTACCTTCACGTACCATACATCCGGCAATCGTACCGACCTTGGTAATCTTGAACACTTGCAATACTTCCACATTGGCGGTAATCTCTTCCTTGATTTCCGGAGAAAGCATCCCTTCCATTGCGCTCTTCACCTCTTCGATTGCGTCGTAGATGATTGAGTACAGACGGATTTCAACGCCTTCCTTATCAGCCATACGGCGAGCCGGCAATGCAGGACGAACCTGGAAACCGATGATGATAGCGTTTGAAGCGGCAGCCAACACAACATCCGATTCGGATATCTGGCCGACAGCCTTGTGGATTACGTTCACCTGGATTTCTTCAGTAGACAGACGGATTAACGAGTCGGACAATGCCTCTACGGAACCGTCCACGTCACCCTTCACGATTACGTTCAGTTCCTGGAAGTTACCTACTGCGATACGGCGTCCGATATCATCCAGCGTAAGCATCTTCTGGGTACGCAGACCCAATTCACGCTGCAACTGTTCGCGGCGGTTGGCTATTTCGCGGGCTTCCTGTTCGGTTTCCAATACATTAAACGTATCGCCTGCCTGAGGAGCACCGTTCAGACCGAGGATTAATACAGGTTCGGAAGGACCTGCTTTTTCCACACGCTGGTTACGTTCGTTGAACATCGCCTTGATACGTCCGTGGTGGGTACCGGCAAGCACGATGTCGCCGACTTCCAATGTCCCGTTTTCCACCAGGATGGTAGAAACATATCCACGTCCCTTATCCAGGGAAGATTCAATGATGGAACCTACTGCGCGTCTCTTCGGATTTGCTTTCAGGTCCAGAAGGTCTGCTTCCAGCAATACCTTTTCAAGCAGTTCCTCTACGCCCATGCCTTTCTTGGCAGAGATTTCCTGGCTCTGGTATTTACCGCCCCAGTCTTCCACCAGATAGTTCATATTGGCAAGCTCTTCCTTGATTTTCTCAGGGTTAGCATGCGGTTTATCTATCTTATTGATGGCAAAAACGATAGGTACACCAGCAGCGGAAGCGTGGTTGATTGCTTCGATGGTCTGCGGCATGACGTTATCGTCGGCAGCTACAATAATAATTGCGATATCCGTTACTTTGGCACCACGGGCACGCATGGCGGTAAACGCTTCGTGACCCGGAGTATCCAAGAAGGTTATACGGCGTCCGTTCTGCAACTTCACATTGTAAGCACCGATGTGCTGTGTGATACCTCCGGCTTCACCGGCGATTACGTTTGCATTACGGATATTGTCCAGCAATGAAGTTTTACCGTGGTCGACGTGTCCCATCACTGTTACGATAGGCGGACGTGCTACCCAGTCTTCTTCATTGTCGTCTTCTTCATTTTCCTTGATGGCCTCGACTACTTCGGCACTTACATATTCAGTCTTGAAACCGAATTCTTCAGCCACGATATTAATAGTTTCCGCATCCAGACGCTGGTTGATTGATACCATGATACCGATACTCATGCAAGTAGCGATAACTTTGGTAACAGGGACATCCATCATGTTGGCAAGGTCGTTTGCTGTAACGAACTCCGTCAACTTCAGGGTTTTGCTTTCCATTTCCTCCTGTTCCATCAATTCGTGTTCGCGCTTCTGCACGGCGTCACGTTTGTCGCGGCGGTATTTGGCACCCTTGTTATTCTTATTGCCCTTGTTGGTCAGGCGGGCCAACGTTTCCTTAATCTGTTTCTGTACATCCTCTTCGCTGACTTCGGCTTTTACCGGCTTCTTCAACCGGGGCTTGCGGTCGTCGTGCGGACGGCTCGGACGTGTATTTGTTCCCGGAGTGTTGTTTACATCCACCCGGTCTTTCTTTATACGGTTACGTTTTTTCTTTTCCCCGTTAGCGTCGCCAGGTTTTGCTGTAGCGGAGGCAGTAGCAGGTTTCTGTATACCGTCTTTATTCGGTTTGTTGAAACCGCCGCCCTGTTGTCCGGGTTTATTATTGGAAAAACGTTCACGCTTGTCGTCGCGTTCTTTTTTCCGCTCTTCCTTTGTCTTCTTTTTAGGACGGGTAGATTGATTCAATGCATTCAGGTCAATCTTGCCGGTTACCTTGATTTTCGACTCAAACTTCGGAGTATTCAAACGGAACAATCCTTCTCCCGAAGCAGCTTCTTCTGTTTCAGACGGACGATTTCCGACTTCCGCATTACCGGTTTCAGCTTTTACCGGCGTTTTTGCAGGTTCCGTTTTTTCTACTTCTACAGGTTCCTTTTCCACTTTTATCACTTTTACTTCTTTTTTCACCACTGGCGGCTGTATTGCTTCTACCTTTTCCGGTGTTTTTTCCGGTACGATGACAATTTTCTTCGGTGCCTCTTTCGGCTCTTTCGACGGAGCGGCAACGGGAGCCGCAGGAGCAGCTACAGGGGCGGCAACCTTCTTTTCTACGGGAGCAGAAACGGGGACAGTCTTTTCCACTACCGGAGTCTCTTTCACTTCTTCGGCAGCATCCTGTTTTTTATATGTCTTATCCAGATCAATCCGGCCTTTCGTTACAATTTTAGGCTTAAATTCATCCGGTATTACGGTCTTAATTTCCGAACTCTTCTCTTCTTTCACAGAAGACTCCTTATGGGGACGTGCCGATACGGCACGCTCAAAATTTGTGTCCGGTAAATCTTTTCCAAACTCTTTTACGAGCAAAGCATACTGTTCATCACTGATTCTCGTGTTGGGATTGTCCTCAACCGAAAACCCTTTCTTATGCAGGAACTCAACCACCGTGTTGATTCCTACGTTCAATTTTCTTTGTACTTGTATTAATTTTATAGGCATATCTAACTTTGTCGTAATACTTATTCTTCACTTTCACCTTCTTCTTCAAATTCGGCGGATAATATAGCCAGCACTTCATCTACTGTCTGTTCTTCCAGATCGGCACGTTCCAAAATTTCACTCCGATCCATAGCCAGTACACTCTTTGCGGTATAGCAACCGATATTCTTCAGGGCGTCGATTACCCAAGAATCGATTTCATCCGAGAATTCATCCAGATAGATATCTTCTTCATCTGCACCTTCCACATCGCGGAATACATCGATTGTATATTCTGTCAACAGACAAGCCAGTTTAATATTTAAACCGCCTTTACCGATTGCCAGTGAAACTTCTTCCGGACGCAGATAAACTTCAGCTTTATGTTCTTCTTCGTTCACACGGATAGAAGATATTTTAGCGGGGCTCAATGCACGTTGTATAAACAGTGCTACATTGGCCGTGTAATTGATAACGTCGATATTCTCGTTTCTCAATTCACGTACGATGCCATGGATACGGGAACCTTTCATTCCGACGCAGGCACCAACCGGGTCAATACGGTCATCATAAGATTCTACTGCTACTTTGGCACGTTCTCCTGGGATACGGGCAATTGCCTTGATGGTAATCAGTCCATCGTTAATTTCAGGAACTTCCAGTTCGAACAAACGTTGCAGGAACATTTTGTCCGTACGTGAAAGGATAATCTTCGGGTTATTGTTGAAGTTATCCACCCGCTGTACAATCGCACGAACGGTTTCACCCTTGCGGTAGAAATCGGAAGGGATTTGTTCGGATTTCGGGAGCAGCAACTCATTACCCTCGTCGTCCAGCAACAGGATTTCCTTTTTCCATACCTGATACACATCGGCAGCGATAATATGACCGATTTTGTCTTTATATTTAGCAAACAAACTATCCTTCTGCAATTCAAGTATCTTAGAAGCCAGTGTCTGGCGCAGGTTCAGAATGGCACGGCGTCCGAAGCCTGCGAAGTTAACTTCGTCGGTTACTTCTTCACCTACTTCACAGTCTGCATCAATCTTACGAGCCTCAGTCAATGTAAGCTGAAGGTTCGGATCTTCCAGTTCATCATCGGCTACTACCGTACGGTTGCGCCAGATTTCGAAGTCTCCTTTTTCGGGATTGATAATCACATCATAATTTTCATCCGTACCAAACATTTTGGCAATCACATTACGGAAGGAATCTTCCAACACGCTGATCATCGTATCCTTGTCTATATTCTTCAACTCCTTGAACTCAGCAAGGGTATCAATCATACTGATTGTTTCCTCTTTCTTGGCCATAATCTTTTACTTAAATCTTATTAGATATTTTGTATATTTTATTTCATCGAATGTATACGGTTGGTCTTCCGTAACGGTAACCTTGCGCTTGGCGCCTTCCGGCTTTATCTGTTTTTCGATTGTTATCACCACACCCTTTTCGTCGGCAGCTTTCAGCACACCGGCAAGTTTGGCACCATTCTTTAACAGCATTTCAACTTCATTACCAATATTTTTCTGATATTGACGAAGAATCTTAAACGGGGCTGTTATTCCTGCGGAACCTACCTCCAGTTCAAAATCTTCCTTATCCCTATCCAAATGAGCTTCTACGTAACGGCTTAGTTCAACACAGTCATCAATACAGACACCCTCATCATTATCTATCTCTATGATAATCAAGTTACCAGGTTTAATCACTACGTCTACCAAATAATTTTCGGATGAAGCTAATTTATCTTCTACCAATTGGCTTATCAGATCCTTTTCAATCATATACATATAGTTAAGAACAAAAGGAGGGGACTACCCGCCCCCTCCTCATCTTCGCTTAATCGCCTGCAAATATACAAATAATCAATGAGTTTTCAAATAATTATTATTTTTTTATTCATTGTCCGGCAGGATTTGGGGATATGGCATGCAAACACTATCTTTACGGCCTGAATACAAGGGGTGCTTATGGCTATACGCCACAGGCTGAGAACATACCCATATTACCTGTACGGATAATGCCGGCGTAGGGAAAAAGCAAGCCATCCGGCTTCATGGTATACATCCTCACTCAACACTCCTCTCCTATTCGTTTAATTCATTTGTTTAAACAAAAAGACTAAGGATGAAAAGTGTATTAATGATCACCGCCGGAGTATTGGCGGTATTTACTGTCGAAGGCAAACAATCCGAACCTGTCGACTCGTTGAAAATTTCTAAAAACATCCCATTGGAAGAAGTGGTGGTAACTGCCACCAAGGTTTCGAAAGGGACACCCGTTGCATACAGCGAAATATCCAGGAAAGAACTGAACAAACGGAATGACGGGCAGGGCATTCCCTTCCTGCTCCTCCAGTCGCCATCCGTCATTATGACCTCGGATGCAGGGACAGGCATCGGCTATTCGGGCTTCAGGGTCCGTGGAACAGATGCAAACCGTATTAACATTACAGTAAACGGGGTACCGGTCAACGATTCCGAATCGCATACCGTATTCTGGGTTAATATGCCGGATTTTGCCTCTTCCGTTGATAATATCCAGATTCAACGCGGAGCCGGCACTTCGACAAACGGTGCCGCTGCATTCGGCGCCACTGTTGCTATGCAGACTCAAAAACCGGACTTAAAACCTTATGGCATATACTCTGTTTCAGCGGGTTCGTTCGGTACAGTGAAAAATACAGTACAAGGCGGCACCGGACTTCTTTACGACCATTTTGTGTTTGACGCCCGTTATTCCAATATCCGGAGCGACGGATTTATAGACCGGGCTTCCGCCAACATGCATTCTTATTTTGCTTCCGCAGCTTACTACGGAGCAAATACATTAATCCGCTTCCAGACATTCGGGAGCAATGAACGAACGTATCAGGCATGGACCGGAGTTCCTTCTTCCATGTTGGAAACAAACCGTACGTATAACCCCTGCGGTGAATACGAAGAAAACGGAGTAACCAAATACTACGATAACCAAACCGACAATTACAAGCAACAAAACTACCATCTGTCGGCAAGCCAGCGTCTCGGGGACTACTGGAATATGAACCTGACGCTTCACTATACACATGGGGAAGGCTATTACGAAGATTATAAGGCAAAAGCGAAATTTAAAAGCTATAAACTCCAACCGTATATAAACAGCGATGGCGAAACAGTTACCAAATCCGATCTGGTACGACGTAAATGGCTGGATAACGATTTTTACGGGGCCGTATACAGCGCCAACTACCAGACCGAACGGCTGAACTTCTCATTCGGTGCTGCTGTAAACAAATATATAGGCGGTCATTTCGGACGTGTCATGTGGGTAAAAAGTGCCGAAAATCTGCCGCAACCCGACTATGAATATTATCGCAATACAGGAAATAAGCTCGACTATAATACGTATGCGAAAGCGAATTACCAGTTTCACCCCTATTTCAACGGTTATATCGATATGCAATACCGGGGTATCCACTACACAATAAAAGGAAGTGACGACAAAGCCGGCGACCATGTCAACGTAGATAAATACTGGAACTTTTTCAATCCGAAAGCGGGTGTCAATTTCCGGAAAGGAGGACACAATGCTTTTGTTTCTTTTGCCGTAGCCAATCGCGAACCCAACCGCGACAACTTTACCGAAGCAGGTCCCGACGAACGTCCCCAACACGAAACGCTATACGATTATGAAGCGGGATATAGTTTTAGCAATTCCCGTTTCCATGCCGGAGCCAACCTCTATTATATGGACTACAACAACCAGTTGATTCTGACAGGCAAAATCAGTGAAATCGGCGAAGCACTCACTTCCAATATCAAGGATAGCTACCGGATGGGAATCGAACTGGCAGGAGGCGTAAAAATTACCCAGTGGCTGGAATGGAACGGAAATGTGACATTCAGCCGGAACAGAATAAAAGACTTCACCGAAACGCTGCAAAATTTTGATGCGGACTGGAATCCTGTCCCGGGTCAGGAAGAAGTCAAAAATTATCTGGGGACGACCCAGATCGCTTTCTCGCCGGATATCATTGCCAACAGCATGTTCAGTTTCTACTGGAAAGACTTGAGTGTAGGCTTCAATTCCCAATACGTAAGCCGCCAGTATATAGACAATACATCCAGCAAAGAACGCTCCATCGACCCTTATTTTGTGAATAGCTTGCAAATAGGTTATATATTCAAGCCTAAATTCATGAAAGAGATTGGTTTAGACCTGACTGTCAACAATCTTTTCAACGAACAATACGAAACAAATGCATGGGTTTACTCGGCAATCGTAGATGGTAAACGTTACAAAGAGGATGGGTATTTCTGTCAGGCAGGCATTAATGCCATGGCCCGGGTAACTTTCAAATTTTAACCGGATGGAACATTTTCTCGAATATTTCGGTGTATTAACGGGGCTGCTTTATTTATTGCTCGAAATAAAGCAGCATCGTGCCATGTGGGTTGTAGGGTTTACCACCTCCCTGGTTTATGTCTTCGTATTTTTCTTTTCTAAGATTTATGCGGACATGGGGCTGAATATTTATTACACAGCCATCAGTGTTTATGGTTTCTGGCAATGGACCCGGAAAAATAAACTTCAGAAGAAAGAGGAACCACAACAGCAAGACAGTTCTTCCGAAAAGATACTGTACCGCCATGCAAGCTTGAAATTGCTGGCGGGTATCTGTTTTTCCATATTTGCTATCTACGGATTCCTTTTTTACATCTTACATACATTTACGGATTCACCAATACCATCAGGAGACGCATTTACCACAGCAGTCGGGATTGTTGCCACCTGGATGCTTGCACGGCGCATTATCGAGCATTGGATATTTTGGGTCATCGTAAATTTCGTTTCAGTATATCTTTATTACCTTCGCGGATTATATCCCACCATGTTCCTTTATACCTGCTACGGATTACTTGCCGTAGTCGGATTATATACATGGAAAAAGAAAGGAATCAATACAAATGACAGCACCTTATAACTGCGTAATCATGGCAAACGGCAGTTTTCCTGAAACAAGCCTGCCACTGGAAATGCTTCGCAAGGCATCCTTTATCATTGCCTGCGACGGGGCAACAGGAACACTGCATGAAGCAGGAATCATTCCGGATGCCATAGTCGGCGACCTGGACAGCATCCCGGCACCTTTCCGCCAGCTTTATGCCGACCGTATACATATCGTAGAAGATCAGGAAATCAACGACCTGACCAAAGCCGTTCGCTATGCCCGTTCCATCGGGCAGCAAGAGGTGCTGATACTTGGCGCCACCGGATTAAGGGAAGACCATACACTGGGAAATATCTCCTTACTTATGGACTATGCATCCATGTTCCGGAAAGTCGAGATGCTATCCGACTACGGACGATTTACCCCCCTTTTGCAAACCGCTACGCTGCAAAGCCATCCCGGACAACAGGTATCCATTTTCTCCATGTACCCCGAAGGGACAATCAGCACAAGCGGACTGAGGTGGCCTATCTGCAACCGGAAACTCACATCCTGGTGGCAAGGTTCCTTAAACGAAGCTTCCGGAAATGAATTTACTATCGAATTATCCCCCGAAGCCCGGGTGATTGTTTACCGGACCACATGCATATAAAAAATATCCCGAAGGCATCTTTTTTTGAGATTGCCTTCGGGAATAAAATACACCCTCAATTTTACAACTTAGTATATAAGCCTCACGGCTTAGTGAATATTTTTCTTTATTTATTAAGCAGAAAACTTATTAAGCAATGAAGCTTTCCACTCGATAAAACCCTCAATGTTATTTTCCACCCTGAATTGCAGTTTATCATCTGCAACTTTTTTCAACTCTGTTTTGGGAGCCAACGGAAGGCACATATCATCCACGTTGAAATAAGCTTTCATCAAGATGACGTCATAGCCTCCGCCAATAACGGTCTTCACCAATGTCACAGGTACGTTCAATTGCGCCAGATAATAAGCAGAACGTTCGTAAGCGCACCATGCATTGTCTTCGAGATACAAGTAGACATCCTGACAGTTGTCCACTTCATTCCCTAAAATAGTACTGACATCAAATATGCACTCCATGTTACTTTTAATTATACTATACTTTATAAATTCTGACAATGCAAATATATATACTTTTAAAGCCCGGAGCGGGCTGTAAAAATCTCAATTATCACTGTCAAATCTATCAATCTTCCTTTTTGATAGAAAACTCCCCTCTATTTCTACAAAAACAAAACCATCCGTAAGAACATATACCCCAGTTGCCGGGGAATAATTCTTACGGATGGTTCTTAAATTAATTTATCAGAATCAGAGGTCTGCGCGTTTCTTACGGAGTTCTTCCAGATTAGCGGAAGCATCCTCTATACCGGCAGCTTTAGCCTGGTTTAGCAAACGTTCTGCCTCGTCCAGATTATCCTGCAACAAGGCAAGCACTCCACGTGCATGAATAGCAACCGGACTGTTGTCCGCTTTAGCCAAATATCTTGCAGCATCATCCAAGTTCCTTTTTGAAAGAGCTATATTGGCTGCATTCAGGTTTGCTACAGGATCGTCACTGAATGTACGTACTGCGATTTCGAATACTTCATTATACGCATCGCTTCCAAGCGGATAGCTGTTTGCCACTGCATACATTTCATCGAGACTCAACTGTTTCGGATTGGTTTTAATGACCTTGCGAGCTTCTTCCAGAGAAAATTCCCGCACTAAATATTTAACCTTGTAATCCGTACGGCGCAATTTAGGATAGATGGTCCTGTAAATATACTTATAGGGTTCTCCACCATTCAGAGCTTCCAGTTCATCCTGCTTTTTATCCGGATCAGCATCACTGTTTATGATATCCAGCACTTCTTTGCGTGAAGGGATATTCATATCCGCTTCTGCATATTTTTTCAGACCGTCCCAATCTTCAATCCCGTTCTCCAGTGTAAACAGGTTTTCTGCCAGGTTATGTTTTTTCCGTGCATATTCAGCCAAAGACTTCACACGGTTGCCTGCCAATATCCTATTATGTTCGAAAGACGCTTCCGGTGAAGCGAAACCTTTTAATGTAATACCTTCCAAAGAAACATTCTTATCATCAACAACCAGATTAATACTGTTGTCTACTTTTGCCAGTTCATCTGCATTTCCGCGGAAATCAGGAAGGATATCATACTTATCGACCCGGTATTCGATGAAAGCAGAACTTTCTTCTACCCGATGTTTTTCAGGTTCCACTTCCGGACGGATATAAACCAGGAACGGCTGAACCTGGTAAAAACCATCTACCTTATCGGCAATCAGCAATGGTTCACCCGGTTTCTCTTTTCCACAACCACATAAATCCTGGGCCAATACAAAGCGGGCATCTTTCATCCACGATTCATAAGGAATTGTCATCTTATATGATACAGAAGCATCCGGATTCTTTTTTGCATTTACTACAGCGAAATATTCTTCATCCGTATTATTCAATGCAACTTCACGGTTATACACTTTATTACGGATTCTTCCGTTCACCAGAACAGAGGGTAATCCCATCTTTTGTGAACCGGATTCCAGTACAGGTGTCAATGTCAGGAATCTTCTGGTTGAAATCTGATCTCCGTTTATTTTTATAACAGCGTCAATGTAAAGTTCGTTACCTCTTTTCTTTAGCTCGTTGCTGACCACACTCACAGGCGATTCGGTCTGTGCTTCAACTACTGGGGCAAAAGCGGCAAAAAGGGCAGCAAGCATATATATTTTCATTCTTATCTTCATAGCTCTTGTTATTTAAAGAAGTAAATAATAGATAGAGCGGCTTTCGTTACGCCGAAATAATTCTTCGACTCTGTTGCCAAAACAGAACCACAAGTCGCGCATGGATACTTGTCATATTTCAGATGCGCCCAACCGACACCGATCTCAGCTTCCATACTCCAATGGTTACCGAGCAACCATTGATAACCGTAACCGATACCTACACCATACAAATCACCCTGGTAACGGTTTTCCTTAATATTACCACCGAGAAATTTTAATCCTCCGACATTATAATCAGCATAAAAAGGATGCAGGCCGAAGAAATGCCCGTCAAACCTCTCGCATAACCAATAGCGTACTTCCGGCTGGACCATCCAATGCTTCAAACGGGCTTCTTCGCCAAGCTTCCATCCATTATAATTACCGGACAGATCCAACGTCCACTTCTTGCTTAGCCCCACTTCAACACCCAGATTGATTGTTGCTGTAGCATCATAAAGCAAATTGGACTTTACCGCAAACTTCTGTCCATAGACATTCGTCATGCACGACAGAAGTAAAAAAAGGAAAAGTACTTTCTTCATATACATATAATTTTAATACTCAGTTTGTATCTTTTTATTAAATTCATAGATGCAAAGGTACATAGAATATAAACCTCCAACAATAGGTAAATGTTTCAACTTCAACGGGCGTAGTTCTCATAGCCGCTCTATTTATTTCAGCAATCTCAAACTCATACAAAAAATGACACTTTTACCGTCTACTTTTGCAGTTAATACCTACTTTATCGGAACTTTAGAAAAGCAGGCATGTTCTTATAACCAGACTTTTATTCCTGCCTGTACAGACAAGGAAATTTGCAGGCAGCCACTTGTTATTTACAAATTAGATATATATCTTTACTCGGAAATGACAGAATAAACAGCGGGTAATGTTAGCAGCCATACAAATACATATTCAATGGATAGCAGGTATAATATTTATCATATTGTATTCTGTTACTATTCTGGGACTCGTTCTGGTTATTATTGCAGAAAACCGGAATCCGCTAAAAACCATACCTTGGGTAATCGTACTTCTTCTCACTCCCGGTATCGGACTTATTTTCTACTTTTTTTTCGGACAAGACAACCGGAAACAACGCATCATTTCACGTCGTACCTATAAACGCATCATGAGACGTCCTCATGATGGCAATTTACCACAGGATGCCTGTTCTGTTCCAGCCCCTTACCAGCCGCTGGTTACATTATTGGCAAACAGCAACCAGTCTTCACTTTTGTATGGTAGCGATATGAGCATCTATACAAACGGAAGCGACAAATTCCGCGACTTGATTAGTGAAATAGAAAAAGCGACCCACCATATCCATCTGCAATACTATATCTTCTGTGACGACAAAATAGGTAATATCATCAAAGAACTATTGATAGCGAAAGCCAGAGAAGGCGTCGAAGTGCGCGTATTGTATGATGATGTAGGCTGCTGGAAAGTAAAAGAGAAATTTTTTAAAGAAATGCAAGAGGCAGGCATAGAAGTATATGCCTTCCTGAAAGTTGCATTCCCCGTCCTGACAAGTAAGGTAAACTACCGCAACCACCGGAAAATCGTAGTAATAGACGGAAAAGTAGGTTTTATGGGAGGGATGAATATTGCAGACAGATACGAAAAAGGAACCGACTGGGGCACATGGAGAGATACTCATTTCAAAATTACAGGCAAAGGGGTTCATGGATTGCAAGCAGCATTCCTGATAGACTGGTATGTCGTTAGCAAACAATTGCTGAATGCAAAGATCTATTATCCACCTGTTCCCGTCTACTGCGACGACAACATCATGCAAATTGCCACCAGCGGACCGGTCGGCCAATGGCGGATTTTGCTACAGGCTTATATATTCATGATTGCCAATGCGAAAAAATATATCTTTATACAGACTCCTTACTTTCTTCCTACCGAAGGATTGAATCAAGCCCTGCAAACCTCGGCGTTGGGAGGTATCGATGTGAGATTGATGTTGCCCAAACGTTCGGACACCCGTACGGCAAATATGGCTACCCATTCATTTATTGATGAAATGGTAAAAGCCGGAGTAAAGGTTTATTTCTACAAACCGGGGTTCCTGCACTCCAAATTACTGGTGACCGACGATGCCGTAACCTGTATAGGTTCTGCAAATATGGACTTCCGCAGTTTCGAACACAATTTCGAAATCAATGCCTTTGTATACCAACCGGCATTTGCCAAACAAATGAGAAAAGTATTCATGTATGACATGCACCATTGCGAACGGCTGGTTCCTACACGATGGTTAAGACGCCCGTTAAAACAGCGTCTCGCGGAATCATTTATGCGTTTGTTTTCTCCTCTTCTTTAATAAAAATACTAAAATTTACAGAACCGTATATTCTACGCTGATTAAAGTAAGGTAGTTCGGAAAAATCATATTCCTTCGGATGCTCCATTACGAAAATTCCATCTTCACGCAGCAGGTCACGTTCAAACACCAGGCGAGGAATTTCCGGAAGTTCTTTTAACGCATAGGGAGGGTCGGCAAAAATAAAGTCGAAACTTTGCATGGGAGCCGAACTTAAATAGCGGAACACATCTCCACGTATCAGATGCAATGATTCCGTTTTCAATTCTTTGGCTACTTTGGCTATAAAGGAAGCATGTTGGTTATTCTTTTCCACTGCCGTTACATTACGACATTCACGTGAAAGTAGCTCAAATGAAATACTACCGGTCCCGGCAAACAAATCAAGGGCATCCGCCCCTTCCAGGTCTGTCAAGTTGGAAAGCACATTGAAAAGATTCTCTTTGGCAAAATCCGTTGTCGGGCGCGCACTGAATGTAGACGGCACGTCAAACCGTCTTCTTCCATATATACCACTTATAATTCGCATAAAAACAAAGCTGTTAAATCCAACGGAGCCTGCACTATTTCCGGACCAAGCAAATAGGCTTCGGAAGGCATCTCCAAGGGGTCAATATATTGTAAATAATTTCGTAAAGTACTTGTCACCGCATTCCTGAAATCTGCCTGCCCAAAAATCCTCAACTGATCTTTCCGTTGGTCCATACCTGCCTGTTTCCACACATATAATATATAGTAAAGAATATCGTCCGGCTGTTCATATTCAAACGAATTGACAAATAACAACTTTCCTTGCGCATAACATGCCACATCCATCATTTTCCGGTGCAACACTACATACAGTTGTTTAGGGATTCGCGAACGACTCTGCTTCTTCCAAAGAGACAATAACGGGGAAAGATGATGCACAAAACGCGGGCTCACCAAGGAACGGCAACAAAACTCATAAACTTCTTCATTCATTCCAAACAGAAGTTCTGCATCCTCATCTTCTAAATGATTATCCAGACAACGTTCCTCCGGTGAGAAAAAGGTAAAGGATAATAGCTCCTGCTTCCGCTTCTCCTCAAAAACAGCTCCAGGCACCAATGTATATTGGGGAGATACGCTAACCACATGGATATGCTTATATAAATAAGTCAGGAAATCATTTTCAAAGAAAAATTCTTTCAGAGAAGAGACATAAGGTTTTGTCCGGTCAAACTCAACGTCTCTGAAAAAGAAACTTTCGCTAACCGAAGGGCTATAACCCGAAAAAGAAAGTCCACCCGACCGAAGCCGGATGGACATTGTATATTTTTCCGAATTATCAGCAGTCAACTGGTCGGGCACACTGATAATCATAAAACTGTTTCTTAATTTTCCCAGTTACCGGCGTTATTATTAATTTCTTCCAATGAACCAACACGCAGACCCGGATATTTATTAGTTTTTTCAGCCTTGTCTTTCAAGTTAAATACTAATTGTTTGTCTAAGTCACCCAGATAATCGTCATATAAAACGCCGCACTGGAATACCTTTACGGTATAACCTGAACCGGAAGTCAGAGTGGCAGTATCCATAGAGAACTGAATATTTGTATATGGAACATTACGCATATCTGCTACATTATAGTTGGCACCGAACAGTGTATCTACTGCAGTTACCCAAACAGTATCACGCTTAATCAAACCTTTCTTTACGGCTTCTTTTTCCGTCATACCTTTTTCCAACTGTTCATCAGTCAAAACACCTTCTTTGATAAGGAACGGCAATTTGTCGTCTTTCAAGAACTTAGCCAATTCATCAAAGTTAGCGGCATGTACTTTATACTTGTTCTTATACTCGATCTGAGCTTTACGAATATCGATCAAACGCTCTTTAATTGCGTTTTCACGAAGGTCCTTTTCTTCATTAAACTCAATCGGAGTCATAATACTCCTGTAGCACATGTACCCGAGCAGCAACACTGCCACTGTCAATAAAATCCTCAATGTAACTTTCATGGTTTGTATATTTTTTGAATTTATTTCGTTCGGCAAATTTAAAAAAGAATATTTAATACACTACCTTTATAGCGAAAATTATTATAAACAAAATGATAAATAGTTATTTAAGCAGCCAAATTAGACAGAATTTTCCATATAACCCGACAAAAGACCAGCTTTTCGCCCTCAATGCCTTGTCGGATTTCTTGCTTTCGACCGACGCAAATACCTTGTTTCTCATGAAAGGATATGCAGGTACCGGAAAAACTTCTCTGGTCGGAGCACTTGTCAAAACCATGGCCGACTTACAGCAAAAATCCTTCTTATTGGCACCTACCGGACGTGCAGCAAAAGTCTTTTCCAACTATGCCGGACAAAAAGCTTTCACTATCCATAAAAAAATTTACAGGCAAAAAGCTTTTTCCAACGAACCTACCGGATTTCTGCCTACCGATAACTTGCACAAAGATACTATTTTTATTGTAGATGAAGCCTCCATGATAGCGAATGATGGGGTCGACTCTTTTATTTTCGGAACAGGACGCTTGCTGGATGACCTGATTCAATATGTATATTCCGGTGAAAACTGCCGCCTTATTCTTATGGGGGACGTGGCACAGCTCCCCCCAGTCTTACAGACCGAAAGCCCGGCACTAAACCCCGGCATACTCAAGGGATATAACCTGAATGTGACAGAGGTTGCCCTCACCCAAGTCGTACGGCAAGAAGGAGATTCCGGAATCCTTTTTAATGCAACACGCCTTCGCGATGCATTGCGCAATAACGAGGTCGAAATATTTCCCAAATTAAGACTAAAAGGATTTTCAGACTTCCGTAAAATCGGAGGTGAAGACCTGATAGAGGAAATATCCGCAGCCTATAGCCGTGACGGAATAGAAGACACCCTGATTATCACACGCTCCAACAAACGTGCAACTATTTATAATAATGGAATCCGCAACCGCATCCTCTACCGGGAAGAGGAACTTTCTTCCGGCGACAGGCTGATGGTAGCCAGAAACAACTATTTCTGGACTACAGACTGTAAAGAAATGGATTTTATCGCCAATGGTGAAATCATACAAGTGCTGCGTGTCCGCCGTACGACCGAAGTGTATGGTTTCCGGTTCGCCGATGTCACCGTACGTTTTCAGGACTATGACCTGGAAATGGATGTCAAAATATTACTGGACACCTTACAAACAGACAGCCCTGCACTGCCCAAAGAATTAAACGACAAATTGTTTTACACCATACTCGAAGACTATTCAGACATTTCGACCAAAGCGGGTAAGATGAAAAAGATGAAAGTCGACCCTCATTACAACGTGCTCCAAGTGAAATATGCCTATGCCGTAACCTGCCACAAAGCCCAGGGGGGGCAATGGATGAATGTCTTCCTCGATATCGGCTATATTACGGAAGAGATGCTGGGAGAAGATTTCTACCGCTGGCTCTACACAGCTATCACCCGTGCGACACACCGCCTCTATCTGGTCAATTTGCCGGATGAATTTGAAGATTTTAGCTCATAATCATAGTACTATAAGTAAGAAATGTATATTTTTGCCTTTATTATAGTAGTATATAGGCTGAAATAAGGTAAAAATAATGGCTAACAAAGAGAAAATAGATTATCTGCTTTTAGATATCAGAGAGCTTGAAACACTGATTGCCGGAATACGGGATGCGGAAATATATCCGGCATCCTTCTTCGGACAGACATTCAACCTCACCCACAAAATATTAAAGGACCTCCACTCCCTTGAAACGTCCCAGATAGAGATGTTACGCAAGCAAATGGAGGAACACCAGGCATTATTGCAATCCATCCCCAATCAAGTGGCTGCTCCTATGCCGGAACCCCCGGTCAAGGATGTCCAAATCCAGGAAACCCGGCAGATTGTTGAAGTGAAACCGGAAATACTTGAAGAAGAAATAGCAGAGCCCGTGCAGGAACAAGTACAGGCCGAAGATACACTTCAAGTCCAGCCGGAACCGGACATCAAGACTCCCGAAGCAGAGGTGGAGGCAATAGCTAAAGAAACCATTCAAGTGCAGGCACAGGAACCTGTGCAAGAGCCTGTACACAAAGGGAACGCCGAACGTTCCGGGCTTTTCCTAAACGACCTGTTGGAAAAAAATAACCTTTCCGACTTCCGCAAAGCATTCAGCCTGAACGACCGCTTCCGTTTTCGCCGGGAACTGTTTGGAGGGGACGAAGAACGGATGAACAGGGTAATCAGCGACTTGAATAACCTTCATACCTATGAAGATTCGGTCACTTACCTGAATAATGAGCTGAAATGGAATATTGAAGATGAAGCCGTTTCTGATTTTATCAAACTGCTTGAAAAACGATTCCTCTGAATTATGGCAAAATTAACCGTAGTCCCCACCCCCGTTGGCAACCTGGAAGATATGACCTTCCGTGCCATACGTGTATTGAAAGAAGCCGACTTGATTTTGGCAGAAGATACCCGGACGACCGGCTTTCTGCTGAAACATTTCGAAATACAAAACAAGATGCAATCCCACCACAAATTCAACGAGCATAAAACGGTGGAACAGATTGCATCCCGTATTAAGGGGGGAGAAAATATCGCCCTTGTATCCGATGCCGGTACCCCGGCAATCTCCGACCCGGGCTTTATGCTGGTAAGAGAATGTGTGCGGCAAGGTGTCGATGTGGAGTGCCTGCCGGGAGCAACAGCATTTGTTCCGGCATTGGTAGCATCCGGACTCCCCAATGAAAAATTCTGTTTTGAAGGTTTCCTTCCACAAAAAAAAGGACGGCAAACCCGCTTGAAGGAACTGGCGACAGAAAACCGTACCATCATCTTCTACGAATCCCCCTTCCGGCTGGTTAAGACTTTAACCCAGTTTGCCGAATTTTTCGGAAGCGACCGGCAGGTTTCGGTTTCCCGTGAAATATCCAAACTGCACGAAGAGACTGTCCGGGGAACACTTGAAGAGGTAGCCTCCCACTTCACGGTGAACGAACCGAAAGGTGAAATTGTTATTGTTTTAGCAGGCTTAAAAGATAAAAAGGACAAAGAGAGAGAAAAAGATGTTTAACGTAAAAACAAAAAGAACATGAAGAAAGTAGTTATTGCAGCTTGTATCTGCACAGCCATGCTGGCATCCTGCGGACAAAATTCAGCAGATTATAAAAAGCTGAAAGCAGAAAATGATTCTCTGAAAATAGAGAACACCCGTAATGTGGCGGAAATCAATGATATCATCGCCACCCTGAATGATGTGGAAACAGACATTCAGTCCATTCGTGATGCTGAAAATTATCTGACTATACAGCAACAGACCGGTGGTGAAATGAGCAAGACAAACCGCGAACGTATTAAAGATAACATGCAGTTAATCAGCGAAACACTGAAAAAAAACCGTCAACAAATCTCCGAACTGGAAACAAAACTGAAGAATAGCAATATCCAATCCTCAGCTTTGAAAAAGACGATTCAGCGTTTGAACTCCGAGCTCGATCAAAAAGCAACAATGATCGTTGCCTTGCAGGAAGACTTGGCTAAAAAGAATGTACGTATCCAGGAACTGGATGCCATCGTTTCCTCTCTGAACGAAGATGTGGAAAACCTTGCTGCCACTTCTGCCTCTCAGTCTGAAAAATTGAACGAGCAAGACAAAGCGTTGAACACCGCTTATTATTGCTTTGGCACGACTAAAGAACTGAAAGAACAGAAAATCCTTAGCGGAGGCGGTTTATTCTCCAAATCCAAAGCCCTGGAAGGTGATTTCAACAAGGACTACTTTATCTCTATCGATGTCCGCGAAGTAAAAGAAATTCCTTTGTTCTCAGGAAAAGCTAAACTGAAATCCAACCATCCGGACGGTTCCTATGAATTCATAAAAGACGAAGACGGCAACCTGACACTGAAAATCACAGACGCCAAATCATTCTGGAGCCTGGGCAAATATCTGGTAATCGTAGTCGGATAATGAAAAGATACAAGAGTTTGTTTATCGACCTCGACGATACCCTTTGGGATACGTACCATAATAATAAAGAATGTCTTGAAGAAATATATACCGCCCATAATTTCGGGCGGTATTATACTTCATTCGAGGCGTTTTTCGATATATACTGGCCTCACAATATGTTATTGTGGAAACAATATCGCAACGGGGAGATAGACAAACAATTTCTGATAGTAGACCGTTTCCGCCACGTTCTGCGCCCGTTAGGCATAGAAGACGATAAAACGTCTCTCGCCATCAACCACGAATTTTTACAACGGACAACAACTAAAACCCGCCTGGTACCCGGAGCAATCGAATTGCTGGAATACCTGCGCCTTTCTTACCGTTTATTTATTCTCTCGAACGGCTTCCGCGAAGTCCAATCCAAAAAATTAATCAATTCCGGTCTGGCTCCTTATATCGAGCGGATGGTCCTGTCGGAAGACGCCTGCATCCAGAAACCGCATAAAGAAATCTTCGACTACGCCCTGCGCAACACCAATTCCCGCCGCTCGGAAAGCCTGATGATAGGCGACTGCTGGGAAGCCGACATCGTAGGCGCACACGACTCCCGCATCGACCAGATTTGGCTTAACCCGGACAAGTTGCCTGCCAAAGGCTTCGAACCGACTTACACGGTAACTTCCCTACAGGAAATAAAAGAAATCCTTCCATAGGAAAAAAGACAAATTAGACAAAAGCACACATTGAATTTGTAAAACGATGCCAGTCAGGAAAACGGCATCTATTAGTATTCATAGTTATGGTTTTCCGAAATCATAACTATGAATGCCAAATTATCCGATTTACTCCCCGTAGATATCCGAAGATAATACAATGTTAGGTAAACCCGGTATTTATGATAAAACGGAAAGGAAAGAGGGCTGTCTAAAACTTGTCAGACAACCCTCTTCTCGGAATAATAAAAACTAACCCTCAATTTTTATCAAAGTACTTTTATTGCCTTAGTTCACCTTTTAAACCCTCTAAACTTTCCGACAACCTTACTTTGTTTTCTCATATTTCATCAATCGGTATAGATGATTTTTGTTTGGTCCTTTGTGATGATGCAAAGATATGGATACTTATAAAGCAAGACGGGCGGTATTCATTTCAATAGTATGCGTTAAACGTTGCATTCTGCAAATTGAGAGAAATACCCATTCCTGAAATCATTGAATCAACAGGGCTGACTACTGAAGAAATTGAGCAACTGTAAACACCCATATCCGGCATACAATTCCAAATATAACGGATTTCTATAGATTCATATAAACCGATTAAGGTGGAGAATTGCCCACCTTAATCGGTTTTATAGTAAATTCAACTAAACTCTTCCCAGCTGGCTACGTACTAATGCAAAGACGCTTGCCAAATAACACTACAACCTCATGTAAGCCATGAAAATAAAAGCGTACATTTGTGCACTACCTGCCATTAGGTAGACAACTAAAACAAATAACTATGAGCAAATTTGTCAATCCTTTCTCGGATTGGGGATTTAAAGCGATTTTCGGGAGCGAAGTAAGCAAAGACCTAATCATCAGTTTCCTTAATGGGGTTCTACACGAAGAAGTTATCATCGACATCTCTTTCCGAAATGTTGAAATGCTGGGGCTGAAGCACGAACAATCCAAAGCTGTATTCGACATCTTTTGTGAAAATGAAAAGGGAGAGTTCTTTATCGTGGAAATGCAAAAATCGCGACAGAAGTACTTTTCTGACCGTATTTTGTATTACGCTTCTTTTGCCATCCAGCAGCAAACGGCAGTGGCTAAGGAAAAAACGGCTAATAACCTGTCTAAGGACATGAGGGCGCGATGGAATTACAGCTTTAACAAAGTCTATATAGTATGCATTCTGAACTATATTATGGACACTTCACATCCCGATAAATACAGGTGGGATATTGTTCGTATGGACAGGGAATTAAAGATTCCGTTCAGCGAAACACTCAACGAAGTTTATCTCGAAATGCCAAAATTTGTGCTACCTTTGCCTAAATGCGACACCATATATCTCAAATGGTTATACGTATTAAATAATATCGATATTATGGAACGGTTACCCGAAGAATTGAACAACCAGATTTTCAAGAAACTAAAAAGTATCGTGGAAATTGAGCGCATGTCCGCCAACGAACGCTTGGAATACGAACTGAGCCTCGCCACCGAACGAGATCTACTCGCGGCTTTAGATGCTAAATTTGAAGATGGAGAAATGAAAGGGAGAGAAGAAGGAATGAAAGAAGGCAAAAAAGAGGAGCGAATCAAAATTGCTTCCAAAATGAAACAGATAGGAATATCCATTCCTGAAATCACAGAATCAACAGGGCTGACTGCTGAAGAGATTGAGCAACTGTAGACACCCATATCCGGCATACAATTTCAGAAATAACGGATTTCCGTAAATTCATATAAACCGATTAAGGTAGGTAATAGTCCTTCCTTAATCGGTTTTATATGATGGACACTTCACACCCTGATAAAAATACCGGCAGGATATTGTATGAACAGGGACTGGCAATAATAATATTTGACAAACGGAATATAGTCGTTGCTCCCTTTGTGCCAAGAGAACGAACTTTCCTGCAATGCGGTAAGGAGATCGGATTCTGTTTCTATGTACAATGCTTGTTTACCTTGAAGCTAAGGTTCCGCCTTCTCGATGAGGTAGATGTTCGGTTCCTGATTATATGGGTTACTCAGGAAAGATACTAAATACGCTTTTTTGCACCTAAAGCAACATAAAATTTATAGTTTGCAAAAACAACTGACATACTATCATAAAAGCAACACAACAAATTAATATTCAACCCATTATCAGCATGATAGTTCTATTTTCAACTCTCATAACATCTATCATACCATCATACCGGATTTGTAGGAATACATATATTTCCATCATAATATATTGCTTATTTTCAGAAAGATAAGCGCTTATTTACATTGACATCCGGGTGTGGAGGGGCTGTTCATCCGGGCCTCGATACCGTTCAAATCCGGGTGTAAACTGGCTCAAGGCGGGAATATATGGGATTTTTATTACTGAGTTTTGAAAGAAAAGAAGATATCTTTGGGAAAAGAATCAATAACCAATAAAAGGTTACTCCTTTTAAAAAGAAGCAACCTTTTATTTTATCTATTATAAACTATATTATTTCTTTCCGTCCTTTACACATCGGGTTTTCGTAGAACTTGATTCGGACAATGTTAGAAAATTGAACATTCCTGACCCATTCCAATGTACAGTATATAATTTTTTATCTATTGCCTTATAAGTTAATTCAGAATAAGTACAAGAACCTAAACCTGCTAAATTCTCAGTAGAATAGCCTACTAATAAAGCTAACTCCCGTTGATTCGGCACACGGAATCCTGCACCGGCTTTACTACAATCAGGTAAAGTTTTATTTATGTTATTAACTCCACCAACAACTATATTTGAAACAGAAAATTTCTCATAGGGATGATTCAAGGATCCGCTCGTATGCTCTGGATGGAAAGTCAAAGATTGAAATTCACTTTCCCGTAATGCAACCGGAGCAACTCTCGACAAATCAATTTCAGTAACAATTCCACCACTCAATATTTTCTGAACATAATCATCAGGCTCCATATAAGTATAATTACTTTCGTCTGGCACAGTTTCGTTTTTATTATCATACTTATAACCTAAATTACGAGCACAACGGACATTAAACAGATTGGAACTTGCATCTTCACTTCCTGTAGAAACACCTTCTTCCGTCCAAAAACGTACATTATTACTGCTGATAAAATGATTCTCATAACAATTCGTTACTGTTACTTTATTAACCGTTTTTTGCAACAAACGGGCTTCAGAAGGCAAAGCATCCTGACCAATCCATAAACCTACATACTGATTTGTTGCCGGCAAATACCAACGAATTTCATTTGGCGTAATCCGCCCATCACCATTCAAGTCTCTATTTCTCTGGAAACAAGCATATTGAGCTTTTACTACCTTTTTATTAACATTAGTCTTAAAATCGACATAAGTATCCCATGCTTTTGATGAAGCATCCCTATACCACATTAATGTATTATATCTGCCATTTGTCTTTGTTTCGGTTCGGTATTTATAGGACTCTCTCCACTTCCAGTCCTTATCCTGATAAGGCGTTACATCATTTGTCGGGATTCTTCCATCTTCACTAACCGTCTCAATTCCCCATGCTGTATTCAATCCGTTCGCATCCTTATTATAAATAGTTTTGATAGAACGCTGACTAATCATAATATTAGAATTAGTTAAGCTACTCTGTTTATCAAAACTAAACTTAGTATCACAAAGAATGTGCATTTGACGGTTTTCCCAATTTACAAAGGTCTTCCAACTGGTTTCACCACCTGTTATCGGATCTTTATCATAGTAATATTCATTTATGAAAACAGTATATACAACTTTATATCTTGTTGTTCCATTCTCTTTAAAAGCCGTCCAAAAATTAGTATCAATAGTCTTCTCTTGCTTCTTTTCATATAATGTATTAAGAAGATCTTTCACTGATATCAAACGATTTGGAGAGGTTGGATTGCTTGCTGTCAGCTGATAAGCATCCTTATAACTACGAAAATCAGTAGAAGCATTATTATTCCTTGCAAATTCCACCCACTTATAATCCTTCAATTCACCCTTTTCTGTTCCATCTTCCGATATCTCGTAATACCCGCTATTCAGATCCGCCGAAGTACGAGCCTCATAAGGAGTTTTCACAGCCACAGACAAACTGGTTAATTTATCCTTATAAAATGTTATTTTCTGCACTTCATAATGAGCATCCAGAAGCAAATTCTGGTCAGATGTAATAACATCACCCTCTGCACCCGGTTGCGCTTCGTTTACATCTTTCGGTACCCCAGCTTGACTGGTTTCAACTTCATCAATGATAGCCTGAACACCATCAATTTTTATATGATAAGTATAAAATATATTACGTTCTGATTTAAAATCAGAAGCGACTTTATTAACATACCCCAGATGGATAGTATAACGAACTTCGGCACTCATCTTTATTTCACCATTATCTTTATACTCATAATAAGTTCCACTTAATACAACATAAGTAGATAACGGATTTGCATTCAAAAATGCACCATTCAACCCCGCCTCATCCTTTTCCTGACGTTCACGTTCACTATATTCTGAAATTTCATTTAATGCAGACTTACGATTTTCCATCATATAAAAAGTAAATTTACCACCTTGATAATGATGATTATCATCAAGAGTCAACTCTTCAAACTTAGCAGCCGAGGTCGAAAAGAGATCCGTTTCTTCATTTTGGGCAGCATCTTCTGCATTGGGTAATAAAAAACTTGCCCGCGGCACATTTACCACTTTCCAATCCTTAGGTATAAATTCTTTATTGGTTGGATTTGCCAACTGAACATCAAATTTAATTTTTGCATCAAGATGGGTAAAATAAATTTTACCTCCCGATATTGTAACTGTATTTCCAGAAGTAGATACTGACGGAGGAATAGAACATAGCCCTTTATTCAATTTAGCATCTGAAACAGAGGTTCCCCAATATCCACTCATAACAAAACCCTTTGATGAAGGGCGTTGAATTAAATCGCCATTTAATTCCAATTGGATTTTTTCCAAATCCTCCAAAGATTCAATATTTTTATAATCCTGCAATACAAGATTATCTGAACTTGGATTGGCTATAGCTATAATATATTTTTTACCAGAAGTAATTGTTTGATTTAATGTTATTGTTTTATCCTGAGTAGAAGGTATTGTATATAAATCTCCATGTTCCAGCTTTTTATCCCGATTAAAAATAAAAAGATAAATATCATTTACCGCATTCTCCGCATCAGTTCCTAAGTCCGCCTTCGTCTTCACCTCTTCCAGGTCAAAAGATTCGAATGAGAGCTTTACATCTACCGGGATACCTTCTTCCACTTCACCTGTTTTCTTTACCAGATTCTCATCCTGGCAGGCATTCAGAAAGAATAATCCGAATATCAATGTGATTATATATAAGTTATATCGTTTCATATTGTATGTCTTTATATTGTTATCTATTCTATCTTACCCTCTCTATTATTTAAATGGTTCCGGATTAACATCTACTTTATCCATACCGACAACTTCCCATGTGATAACAGGCTTGACGATGGTGGTATGGGTCCCTCTCACTTGATAAATATGCCCTTTTGTTATTTTTTCAACAGTCGCAACAGGAATATTCAGTGTATAAGAATGAGAATCTGTCAAAGAAGGTGCAACAGCAGGTGTATCTGTATAGCCATCATATTCTTTTATTAATTGGGGGGCTACCTCATTCCATGCCTCTAATGGGTAACCACCTTTTCTATCCCAATTATAACCAATTCTATTACCTCTTAAGTCCTCGACCCACTGTCCCCTATAAATTTTATATCCATATCTCCGGTACTGCTTTTTATAAACCCGGTATAAGCATAGGCCTTTCCCTATTTCAACATTTAGCTTCATCTCTTTACCTTTAATTTCATATGTATAAAACGAAGAGTCTACGGGTTCAAGAAGATCAGCTTCATATGCTTGATTTTCAGCTGCTTTATCATTATAAATACAGATATTAGATTTTTTATTCAGATTTTCCATGTCTATTTTTCCCGCAGTGAAACCAAATACAGGAACTGTTACTTCAGCATCAACCAACTGAGTGTAAGCGTCTATTTTAAAGTCTGTCATATAACTGTTAAAAGTATTGCTTCCTGCTTCTTTTATTTTTGCACGTAAATAAAGACTACCATCTTCCTTAGCAAGAAACTTAGAAGGCCTGGGGTTTTCATCTTCATTTCCAACCCAACCGTTCCAAGCAGAAGCATCCAAAGCAGAAGCCCATGCAAATTTTGCAGAACTTGTTTCATACTCTAAATACTTACCAAGAGTTTTCATTATAGTCTCTTTAGGAACATACTTATCAATATCCTTTTCATCAGTATATTTTACTACATCAGTTTTAGTCTCTTCCAAAAATTTAGACTCAGCCTTATCCGTATGTTCTTCCAATTCACGATCAGTCCAATTTAAAGTTATATCCAAACGGGCTGTCAATTGTATCAATGACAAGTTTAATACTGTCTTTCCTGTCTCTATTGAGTTTACAGTAAATTCTTTATACCCGACTTTCACCAAGCCGTCCGTTTCATTCAGATCCGAAGTAACCGATTGGGCTTTATATTGTTCGTATGTTCCCCAATCTGTATCAGGGAAAGTCTGCCCGGAAGGATAGTTGGCTATTACATATACAGCGACATTGCCTTCTACAACATCGCGAAAAGAAGCCTTGTATGTATTTGCTCCTGCAGGGAGTAATGAAGAGCCCGTTCCATCGCCATATTCTTTATGGTCGACACGCGTACCATTTTTGAACAGTGCCACATGGTAACGTTTTACATTTACCTCTTTTTCAGAAGGGCCGATTTCACCTCCTACTGCTTTCGTTGTTTCATTCTCTACCGAAAAAACAACCGAAAGCGGAGCATCTTCATCAGTCCTGTTGTTTGGTATATCATCTTTTGACGAACAAGCCGACATAGCCAATATAGCGGCAAACATCCATACTAAACTTTTCATTGTATTTTTTATTTTCATGACCTCTATATTATTTTACCCTCAATTATTTCTGTATTATTAAATCGCCATCAATTAATGTACCGCCGTCAATCCAGTTCAGGATATCGAATACTACATTAAAGTCTAACTGTTCAGCTCTTAAAGTTGCATTTACCTTTATCTTATAAATGTTTCCAGCGTTAATCATACCCTCATTTCCCTCGATTACAATTTCATGTGTTTTTGAAACTTTCCCAACATGGTATGTCAAAATCATTACCATCTGTTCCGCATTAGCAAAAGTATTAAATTTCAAGGAATTTGCAACAATATTTTTAGATTCATTTGTTGTTGGAATAATTGTATACATACAATCTTGTTCTTTATTTCCTAATTCGGGAGACTCAACCAAAGAACCGTCTACTACACCTTTACTGTTGATATTTTTAATTTCTACCTTATCCAAACCGACTTCTACATCATTATAATTGCCTGATGCTTTTCTAACATTAAATTCAGCCAATTCTATTTTCGCATAGGATTGGGATAATTCGATTGCAGCATTATAGCTTTTATTTTCAGCTTTAGAGAAATCGATTGTATGTCTTGCCCATTTTGTACAGTCACTCAAATTTGCAGCAGCTTTAAGAATTGATTCGCTATTTTCATAATTTACACCAAGTGTTGAAGCATTTGCTACAACGATTAATTCCATCGAACCTTCATTTTTTACATAGAAGCAATTGTTATAAGCAGTATTACCTGTTGAAGAAGTCATTACATCGATCACTGCATCATTCTTCAATAAAAATACGGTTACATTATTAATATCCTGGTCTGTTGTATTATCGGCAGCAGCAGGTGTTACGCTTTTTGTTGCCACGCTTCCGTCTGTCAATGAGAAAGAAACTGCTACTTCACCATTGTTTAAAGAGTTTTCAATTTCTTTAGTCGTGTCGTTCATCATTGTGTCGCTATCCATGGAGCAGGACATTGCTGCGAACACTAAAGAGATTATGTAAATGATGTTTTTTACTTTCATGACTGTATGGAATAATTTATTTGACTTCATTTTGCTTTAACTTTATGATGCAAATGTATGGAGTACGGGACAGACCGAAAGTAGGTGTCTGTCGCAATTTAGAGGGGTAAAAATAACGTGCAAAACATTGATAGTTATGCACCTAAAAAGCGAGAGAAATACAGATATTTACAGGAAAAGATGGGGTAAAACAAGGGTTGCCTATCAAAATAGCAGGTGCGAATCTCGCTTTGAGAGAAATACAATTAAAATGACAAAAATGCCGATATTGGAAGAGGGGAAGAATAGCTTCCTAAGCTATTGCCTGGAAATAAAAAGAGGGATTATTCAGTTAACGAACAACCCCTCTTTTTATTTCTTGTTTTACGAAAAGACAAAATATTAATTTGTGATTCCGCTGTTTTGTTCATAGACATTCCACGGTTTAACCGACAAGCCTACAGAGATACCGACAGTTTCCGAAATAGGATCAGGCTTATCCGACCCTTCACCGTTGATGTGGATAGTAACGACATACTGATTATTCCGCCCTATCGATGCAGGCGACGTCAGTCCCTGTTCATTTAAATACGCCCGATAATATCTCATTTCAGGTTCAGCAGATGCATTACGCTTGAACATTCCGGATATTAACAAGGCTGTTCCTTTAGCTGCCGAATTGGGATACATATATCTCACAAATTTTTCTCCATCTTTTTTTGCGTCCGTTTTATCAATAAAGAAAAATTCATCACTTCCTTTCAATTCCACCGGATTACCCGAATAGTCATGTGTCAAATAAGCCAAATACCCAGAAGAGGCGATCCAGGTTAATTCTCCTGCCAGAGGATTATATACAGCATCACTAAGTCCCCGCAAATAGGAAGGTACCCCAACTTCACCTGATATATTTGTAGTTGCATTGACATTCACAAGCGAAATCGTATGCAATGTGAAAGATGCATTAGGATATTTCACTGGGATAGAACCTTCTGCACTCCCATCATCACTAAAGTTAACATCCAACTTATCCACCTCCACACGGGAAACAAAGCGGGTCAGTGCTACATTCGCTTTACCCGGCTGATATTCAACATTCCCATCTACAAAACCATCGTTAGAACGACTATCGGCATAAACCCAATTATCGCCAGCTTTCAAATTTGCAAACCGGATTTTTGCGCTTGACATCGGTAAGATTCCATCACTAAAGTCCGCCGTATGGATGATTGTAGAAGCCATTAAAACGTCTAATGATGAAACATCCGTTGCAGGAGTGGCATTCGCTACAAAAACAACGACAAACTTATCTGCGCTATTGCCATTTTCATCTAATTGTACTTTAACTTTAATATCTTCAATTTGGGTTATTGTATTTTGTCCATCGGAAGTTATCGTTTTTGAAGTAACAAACGGATAACCGGGTTCATCCTTAAAGATATAAGCGGTTAATGTCCGGATAAAGGATTCTTTACCTGTTACTACTACCGCCTTTGTTGGGTCCGAACTAACAACGAACGATACCGAAGCCTCTGCCGCTTCTCCCGAATCACCGCCGACAACAGGTTCATCCTTCGAACATGCCGGCAAGCAACAGATAACTAATAAGGCGAATATTATATTTTTTAGTTTCATAACTTTTCTATTTAAAAGATGAATTATTCAATATCCACATTCTGGTTGACCGGTCCCCAACCTACCACTTCAACTTGTACATCCAACAGGGCGGCAGTCCCTTCAAAACTCGCCGGAGTAAAGTTTACATTCAGGCGGTATACATAGTTGCGTTTTACCAGTTTATGTGCAACACCTTGTACTGTCGTGCCATTCAGGTTTATCGTAGAGGCAAATTCTTTTTGTTCCCCTATTACACGTCCAGTTTCATCCACCAAAGTAGCCTTGATAACCAACTCCGTCGGCGTTGCAGTATCCTGATTTTCCATTACATAGGTACGGAAAAGGTTTGTCTGCGGGCTACCGGGGTTAATGACTGCTTTAGCGGCAGGGATCGTAACTCCATCGGTAGCCAACTGCCCGTCTACCATAACCGCACCCCAATAATCCGCACTAAAAAAGCGGGAGGCGGTCTTCATATTCCTTAAAGATACTTCATCAAGGCGGACAGAGAGGTCTTTCAATACCGGATCGCTTTCAAAAGAAGTCCGTACATTTACCAGATCGATACGTGCAGCCAGACGAGTCAGTTCCACCGGTTCCGAAATGCCATTCACGTTATTCTCTCCCATAGTAGTATATCCCAGGTAGTTATCCCCAGCCGACAAACTTGTCTCGGTAACAATCACCTGGCTGCTCATCGTCAAATTTCCTTGTCCCTGGTCGGCAAGTTGAGCCAGCCGGGCTTGTGCATCGCTATAAGAAGTAATTGCAGAAAATGTATTCTGCGGACAATTCGCCACAATTACAATCTGCGCCATCGTGGACTGTACGGGAACATCCAAAACGGAAGCGGTACCGTCTGTTGTAGATATTTCTTCCCAAAAGGGGGTTGCCAACAATTGCGTACCGGCTTCATTGAAAACAAGCACAGCCACATTATTAATATTCGATTCTCCAGCCTGCTCTTCCGGGTCGGTAGCTTTAGTTGCTATGCCGGAAGCCTTCAGGCTGACATTCAACTTTGCATTTCCGGATGGCTCTGAAGGATTGACTTCATCCTTTTTGCAACCTGTAGTAACCATTGCCAATGCGAAGCCTGCCAATAATATGTTTGTTAATTTCATCACCTTATCTTCCTTTAAAAATTAGAACTCAATAGCATCGTCGACCACTCCCCAGGGAGAAACACGCATTTTAGCCGACAGATTACCATCCGCATCAAAACTGAAAATAATATCCAGACGTCCGCCTGCTGCTACACTCGGGGTTTCTTCCACACCCGTTTCTATATTCAGTATCTTAGATACTTTCTGAATATCCGCCCCGCCCCGCTGTACGGAAAAGGTCAAATCTTCACCGGGAAAAACATTCTGCATACCACCGGATTTACCTTCCTGTCCCGCGTCTACTGCACCGGTCGTACGCCATTCGGAAATAGCATTGTCGTACATGCTCTCAGGACGGTAAGCTACCTGGCTACCGGTTTGAACTCCGGCAGCATCGTAAGTGTCCAGCGTATTATCCATTCCGAAAGCCAAATCATCAGGACTCTTCATAATCTGGCTTGTTATCAAATTTTGAACTCCTTCCGTCTTAATTGTAATTGTACCAGTCTTAAGACGGACCACCACCGTATCTTCTTTGGATATGCCATCATCCGCCATAATAACTTCTTTAGAGCCGAAATACAAGCTGTCGGGAGATTGGGCAATGCCATTCTCGCTATTCAGCATCAGCTTCAGGTCGTTCAGGTTTTTGGGTTCACTGATCGACTGGTTGGTTTTATCCCCCAGGTTACCCCATGCCACAAGATGCAATTTACGATCTGCCGAATAACCGGACAATTCAATATTGCTACGGGAAAGAATAAAATTTTTATCCAACTGGCGGGTTTCCAGGTAATTCATATTTTCATCGAAAATATACAGGGATACATCACGCACTAATCCCAGGTTTGTTATATCGTCCCCTTTCACATTCTCTGCCCGCAAAGAAAGTCTGAAACAGGGATCCAGGCTTTCCTTGATACATCCGGCAAACAGGAATACGGATGCCCCGAATGCAAGAATAAGATTTCTTTTTATAAATGATATATGTTTCATAATATATTATTTTTATTACCCTATTTTAATCGTATTACTCAACTCCCTCATTACTGCCAATATATATCGGGCTATTCCACTTATTAACGACAACCTTGCTGTTGACATAAACGCCGGTAGAAGGATCGGGCGTATCGGAACCGAAACCATTCAAGGTCAGACTTAGATTGTATTGGACATTGCGTTTCACAAAATCGTGCTTAGCAATCCCATCAAACTTGTCTTCTCCACTTTTAGCCGGATCATTCACAACGACAGCATAATAGGTATCGTATACGGTTTTCGGTCGGGTTGCCCCTTCCGGCGTATAAGTATAGTCGCCACAAACAACGAAGATTGTCTGCGCTCCTTTCCGGGATTTCATATTTTCATATACATAAAATGCTTTACCTATCGGTGCGTTGTCCCCGGTAAGCGTGTATGAACCTCCTACAGGGATTTCAGGACGTTCAGATTCTGTAAATTCATAGGAAAGAAGGTCTTTCTTAAGAAGTCCGTTTGTCAAGACTGTCCCAGTCTGATCTTCCCAGCCGCCTTGCCACCAGAAAGTAAAGCGCCCGCTCTCTTGAGTTGCTGTAGCGTCAGCTTCCACTGTGCCCCACTCTGCTTCGGAAGCCAAAAGCGATTCACTTTTCACATTCACTACAAAAGTCTTTTTCAAAACAAAACTTGCATTTGTTCCGTATTCCGTATCTTTTACGACAGTAAGTGAAGCCAACTGTATACGTGCCACATTACGATACAGGTTTACTTTATCGTCTTTTACGCTAAATTTTCCTTCACCCGGAGTAGCCGTATATCCGATGCAGTTTACCACGCTTGCCCTAAGAGTAACCTCCATCACTCCGCTGCTCATCGTCAGACTGCCATCTTTTTCGTTTTCAAGATTGGCTGCTTTTACCTGAAGCGCTTCAGTAAGCGATTTGCCTTCAAACTTTGTTTTCACATCAGTGCCTGCATTGGCAAGAACCAGCACTTTCACATTTCCTGATTTCACTGGGATATTGGTCACTTCGCTCAAATCCCCGTTATTTTCAGCAGATACATCCTTCATAGTGGAATAGGCATCTCCTATATAGACCAAAACGGTTAATTGCTTAATTCCATCGGCAGGATTATCAGCTTTCGTTTTGGTTTGGGAATCAGCGCTTACAGCCAACGAGAGCGTTGCATCCGGTTCGAACCCCGGCACTTCTATACCTGTATTGTCTTCTTTTGAGCAAGAGAACAATGCACATATAGCTAATAGTGAGATTAGATAACTTTTCAGCTTCATAGGTGTATTGTAATTTTATTAACTTTCCTGTGGATTAAATTATTGATTTTACATTACAAAAGTATATTTCCTTGATGTATATTCGGATAGGTAGTTCTCTCGTTGTTAATAGATAAAACTATCAGATTGTTTTTTGATAGATTCTCACCCTTGTTTGTTATTTTTACAGGTTACAAATTTAATGTATTTCCCTTTGATTTTCATGGAATAAGGATTTTTATTTAAAGAAATAGGCAATGTTCGGCTTATAAAAGCGGATAGGCATAAAAAAAGCTCTCGAATGTTCGAGAGCTTTTTTTACAATTATTCACAGTATATTATTCAACAGTTTCTGACTGAGCAACTTCTGCAAATCCTACAACTTTACAAGACACATTCAAGAAAGTATCACTACCACCTTCAGTGCTTGGTTTAGGACCAAACGGAGTTTTATAACCAGGACCTGTAATAGTCAAACCTAAAGAGTATTTCACATTACGAAGAACCCCCAAAATGGCACCTTCACGACCTGAGTTTGCTATAGCAGCATGTAATTCTGAATTGGAAGGGATTGCAGCAAGTACACCCTTACTTTGATCAATACCACTAACACCTACAGCTATAGGATAATATCTATTTTCTTCTTTTACTGTACCTCCAACGCCGTCATAAGAGAAATCACCCTTTACAACAACAAGTGTTCTTGTTGCAGATGTATTTTCATAAGCATAAAAACTGGTTGTAGCAAATGTTGTAATGGCATTAACATAAGAAGACTCAGATTCCATCGAACCATTAAACATAGGCCAAACAGCGGTCTTACCTGTCATCGCATCAACCCAAGTTTGATAAGCATCTCCATCTAAATAACCATTTAACACATTAGCCATATTCACTTCAGTAGCACCCCATTCTTTAGAGTCAGCACCTACTAATTTTGTTACTTTATTGCCGTGCAATAAGAAAATACCCTTTAATGTAAATTGTCCACCTTTATAATTTGCAGTAGGTTGTACCGCCAATGAGTTCAATTCAACTTTAGCAACATTTCTATACAAATTAACCGGAGTATTCACAGCTACACCTGCAGCAGCAGTTACGGCAACGCCATCTGCAGGAACAGATAAATATCCTAAATAATTCTTTTTATCTACAGCTACATTTACTTCATAAACCTTACTATTCATTGTAAGTTTTCCATCTACTTCAGCAGCACCTGCAGCGTTAAAGTCTTTTTTCAATTCCGCTAAATCAGAATATTTTCCTATTCCTTCAATTAGTGTAGAAGGTACATTAGCCAATACTACAATTGTTTTATTACCGCTGGTAACCGGAATATTCTCTACAGCAACTACATTATCAGCAGCAGTCGCTTTGCCAACTTTTTCTAATACAGGATCTGAACCTTCTGCAACCTGACCTTTAAAGATAACAACATCTAAAGATGTAATATCCGTGTCTGCCGCCTTAGTCTGTGTACTATTTACCATCAAAGAGAGAGTCGCTTCAGCAGCTTCGCCATCATTTCCTACTACACCAGGTGTTTCGTCCTTTGAGCAGGAAGCAAATGCACATGCAATCATTGTTGCATACATTAAATTTCTTAGTTTCATATTCACGTAAGTTTAAATTGTTAATAAATTTCTTATGTATTTTATTTTAAAATCTTTCATTACCCTATAGCTGAATGAGAGCGGATATGAGTTTCATAAACTTCCCAAATGGCCGTTTCATCTTTTCGACATTGCAAAGATAGAGGACTGCCTTTTATGAGCTTATTGGCATTTCTATCAATAATTATCGGTAAAACTCTAATTTGTTATTTTGATTTCTTTACACCCTTTTTTGATATTTTTTCATCCTGTGAGTTTGGCGATATCAAGCAGAATATCATAGGGATAAGAAGAATACAATCTACTATCAGGTGGGATTGGCGCCTAAGTGGTGGGTTGTTTTTTCAAAAAATAGAATTTAGTATTTGCCCCCTCTCTCAGGACGGTTGCCCGTACTGAGAAGGAGTTACATTATATTGTTCCGTAAAACGTTTACGGAATGTTGCCGTATCGTTGAAGCCGACCATCTCAGCCACTTCCTGTACGGAATATTGCTGGGTAAGGAGCAACTGCGCCGCTTTCTTCAAACGGATATTGCGCGTCAGTTCCAGGATGCTTAAATCAGAATACTGTTTGATTTTACGGTACAAGGTCGGCAGACTCATATTCAATGAGTCTGCGAGTACTTTTGCTTCAAAAGTAGAATCTTCCAGATGTTTTTCTATTGTCTTTACCACAGCATCCATAAAGGGGTTGGTGGGAATCGCTTTCTCCTCGCCACCATCCACCGGCAGGTTGTTCGTATAATAATGTTGCATATCCTCGCGCTTCTTCATCAGACTGTTGATTTTGCTGCGCAGGATTTCCACATCGAAAGGCTTTGTTATGTAATCGTCCGCACCGGCTTCGATACCGGTTATCACGTCTTCGCTTTCCACCTTTGCCGTAAGCATCACCACTGGAACTTGCGCCAGTTGCGGGTTGCTCTTTATCTCACGGCAGGTCTGGTAACCGTCCTTCACCGGCATCATCACATCGCAAAGGATTAAATCCGGCTGCTCCTCAAGCGCCACATCAATGCCATCCTGCCCGTTGCGGGCTTCCAACACCTCATATTCTTTGGTGAACACGTGTTTCAGGAACCAACGGATCTGGTCGCTGTCGTCTATCACCAGCAATTTCTTGCCGGTTTCTTTCTTTTCCGGAATCACCTGTATCAGTTCGGCGATTTCTTCTTTCTGGCGGTCGTTCAGTTTTACCAGGTCCGCCTCCGGTTCTACAAATTCCACCCGGCGGTCCAACAAATGCTGCTTGCCTAACGGAAGCATAACGGTATAAGAGGTGCCGTTCGTATCGGATACCGTGCGGTAAATGCCGCCGATATCGTTTACCATATCTATAATTTGTCTCAAACCTCGACGTGCGCCTTTTTCTTCATCCAGCCCTTCATCGGACACCTTCACTGTACAATAGGCTTTTCCACCTTCATTTACAACAGACAACGACATCGTCACTTTGCCATAAGCAAAAGTATTCTTAAACGCATTGCTCAACAACATACGAAGCGTAAATTCCATTTTGCGGCGGTCCATCCATACCCAAAGAGTTTTTGTCTGGGTATTGATACGGAAATCGACATTATTCATTGCCACCCAGTCCACAAACAGGTCGCTACACTGACGCGCAATATCCACCATATCATAACGCGCCACACGAAGGTAACTTGCTACATCATTGGAACGACGCGTACCGATAAGCTGGTCTGCAAGGTCCTGCATCGCCAAGGTATTACGATAAGCGGAGAGAAGCTGGGTAGACATATCCTCTTCCCTGTCTTTATTTTGAACCACCAGGGCAAGAGACCCTAATACAAGGGAAAGAGGCGTGCGCATTTCGTGGATCGTCTCGATAAAGAAACTGTCATGGATACGTCCGGCTTCCCTAATCTGGCGTTCCGCCTCTTCTTGCCTTTCGGCTGCTTCCCGCTGGATGATATCGTTTTCCTTGATTTTTGTTACCAAAAGCTGCTCCAACTCCTTTTTATTATTGGCAAGGGTGGATATATTCATTTCCGAATCGGACAATTGCAGCCTCAATTCCGCCTCTTTTTGCAAGAAACCGGATTTTTGCTGCTCGATATCGGCTTCCAAAGAAGTTAATTGGGTAGATTTCTCTTCCAGTTCATGTTCTTTCAAGTCGAGTATATGATTTTTTTCGGACAGTTCGCGTTGAAGTTTCTCCAACTCATCTTTTTCGCGAGTGGAATTCTGAACATATCCGCTAAACTGGCTTTGCATTTTCCTTATATAAAGAAAAACCAATACCAGCAAGACCAGTAAAACACCTATCATGCCATAAGTAAGAATCCCGGAAGAGTCGGATTCAACGCCTGCTGCAAAAACGGGAAAGTAGCAACAAGAAATACAGGCAAGCAATACAGAAGATTTTCTGAACAGTGATTTCCTATTCATAATTTATATGCATTTATTTTTTAACCACTATAGTACTTATCGATTTATATAATGCCTTTCAATGAAATACCGGATTCCATTCCGATACATCAACAACCCTCGTAAATACCATGCAAAGATGATAATAATATTTTGGAATCCACAATATAAAAGCGTTTATTTTCAAAGGTAATGAGATTTTTAACACCGTTAATAAAGAATGGGCGTGATACAAATACACATATATTTGATACATATACACACTATATTTCTTTCAAAAACCAAAATTAGTATAAATCATCTTCATCATTATATATTATTATGTACGCAAGAAAACAGCCGCCATGCAAAATTCCCGAAAATCAATAGGTATAGAAACATCAAACGATAAATACAGACATATTACTATCAAATCCTGATACGAACACACCCGTTCCGGCAAATTTCAGCACCCGAAAACCCATATCAAAACAAAATGATTAATAGAAACACAGCTTAAAAAGACACAAATACCAATGCAAACAACACAAAAACACCATATAAATGATAGCCATACCAATAATATTGATATATTTAACCTATTTTAAACATAAAAATAAGATGTATATCAAAAACCAATTTTATATTTGCAACATCAAAAGGGAACAAAAGATTTTGATGAGGGTCTTAATCTTGAATAGTTTCCCTGAGAGTATAGGGTAATTAAAAGCATATAAAAAAACATTAGGGGTCATGAAAAAGGGTAAAATTTTCACAAATTGTTTGTTGTCTATCTACACAATTATAACTGCAATATCTTTTGCCAGTTGTTCAGCAGACAACGATGACATCGTTAATTACGGGACCAATGAAGTTGCCGCTACATCTGTAGAAGCACCTTTCTCTGTCATTCTTAAAGCATACTCCGAGAATCAGGATATCACCGCCAATGGCGATGTAGACAATACGACCTTGTATGTTTTCGACGAAAACAATGACTTTTATACTCAATTAGCAGTCAGCAGAGAATATCTGCTACAAGCTAAACCTATAGAAATAAGCTGTCCGGGCGCATCTAAAATCACAGTGGTTGCATGGGCTGGCATTTCTAACGAGAATGAAGATATTTCCGCCTTAAACCAGGCAAATATCATCTCGGACCTTCAGGTAAAATTAAAACAAAACAACGGCGTGGCAAGCAGTTTCCCCAGTGACCTGTTCTACGGACAAGCAACAGTAAACCATTCTGCTACCAAAGCATCGGCTCAGGAATTAAGAATCGAACGCAAAGTTTCATCTATATCCCTGATAACTAAAGGAATCATTAAAATGTATGATTCTACGGAAGGAAATTATTATTACAAAATAAAGAAAACAAAAAGTTCTTTCAATTATAACGGAGAGTTAACCGGTTCGGATGTCGAATACATTATTCCGGCTATAGTAAACGAAAATGGTTATTTAATTTCTAAAAGAACAGCTATTTTACCAGCCTCCGATATCGTTGTAGAGCTTTATAAAGACGATCATTTGATTCTTTCCAGCGAAAATTCCAAAAATCCGGAAATTTTGTCTGCAAACGAAGGAGAACAAGCAAATATCGTTTTCGACCTTTCTCGTAACAGCTTCAGCTTTACTGTCTCAGATTGGGGTACAGTTGCTCAATATGTTACAATAGGTTAATTTTCGACCCTCAATTTTTTATATGCATATTGGCGTACACCCGGATTGTTCCGCGTGTGCGCTCTTTTTTTTCAAATATGCGATTCTCCGTGATAGCTTTACACCTGTTTATGATAGCATCACCATTCGCAAAAAGAAGATTTCATTCACTTTGAAAAACAAAACTTTCCAACTGGATAATTACCCGGAGCCATACATGCTATTCCTTTCACATATAGGATGTATTCATATCAGAAAAGTTGCAGCAGCAATAAAATGCAATAAGCCTAAAAAGCTAAAAGTATCACTCCACCCTATGAAAATCATCTATTTTGAGAGAAAAACCACCCTTATCTGATACTTTCCCACGCTATTTTGACTGATTTAACTTATTTTAAACATAAAAACAGAATAATATAAAAATACAATTCTATATTTGCAATGTCAACAGGAAACAAGAGGTTTTGATGAGGGTCTTAATCTTGAATAGCTTTCCTGAAGAGTATAGGGTAAATTAACGCATATAAAAAATTAGGGTCATGAAAAAGGGTAAAATTTTCACAAATTGTTTGTTGTCTATTTTCACAATTATTGCAACAATTTCTTTCGCAAGTTGCTCAGCAGACAACGATGTTATCGTAAGTAATGGTACAAATGAAGTTGTTACCAATTCGATAGAAGCTCCTTTCTCCGTAATTCTCAAAGCATACTCAGAAAACAAAGACATTACAGCTGATGGTGATGTAGAAAATACAACATTGTTCGTTTTCGACGAAAATAATGATTTTTACCAACAACTGACAATCAGCAAAGATTATTTATTACAGGGCAAGGCCGTTGATATCAATTGCCCGGGCCTATCCAAAATCACAGTCGTAGCATGGGCTGGCATCTCAGACGAAAACGAAGAAATTTCCTCCATGAACCAGGCTAATATTATCTCCGACTTGCAAGTTAGCTTAAAGCACAACAATGGCATAGCAAGCAATTTCCCCAGCGATTTGTTCTATGGACAAGCAACTATCAGCCGCCCTGCGACAAAAGCAGTTGCACAAGAATTAAAAATAGAACGCAAAGTAGCTTCTATTTCTCTTTTAACAAAAGGTATCATTAAGGTCTATGATTCTACAGAAGGTGATTTTTATTACAAAATCAAGAAAACAAAAAGTTCTTTCAATTGCAATGGAGAATTAACAGGTTCAGATGTAGAATATATTATTCCGGCTACAATAAACGAAAACGGCTATTTAATCTCTAAGAAAGCAGCCATTTTACCATCTTCTGATATCGTTGTAGAGCTTTACAAAGACGGCAATCTGATTCTTTCCAGCGAAAAAAGCCAAAATTCAGAGATCGTGCCTGTAAACGAAGGAGAACAAGCCACATTTATTTTTGACCTTTCAAAAAAGAATTACAGCCTTACTGTTTCTCCTTGGAGCACAGCTTCTCAATACGTTACAATTTAATTTTTGACCCTCAATTTTTTTATATGCATATTCCCGGACATTCGGATATTTCTGAATGTCCGGGATTTTTTTTCAAATACGCCAATCACAATGAGAGGAATACATACCATATTGATAGGATTGCAGTCAGTTAACAAACATCAATTCACATCGTAAATAACTGATTATCAGCAATGACACAAATACCACCGTTGTATGAAAGGAATGCCAGCTATTTTGTCTTATAGAATCCACTATTTTTGTAACAGAAAAAGAACACAATACAATTTGTGAAATTTTACCCTATACTCTGTTTGTATGAATCCCTTAATTCTTACAAGCAAACCTAATTAACATAACCGTGAGGTTACATAATTATTATAAAGAGCGGATAGTCATGAGGCTGTCCGCTCTTTCTTTATAAATGCATCAAACTACACACCCAATAACTCTTTTATTATTACCTTTGTTAGAGTCAATCATGAAATTTCAATTCCGGTTCGTTCTTTTTTAAATTCGAACCGTTCTTTTCTCACAAAGTTCCTATTGAAATATTCTTTTGATAACTATTGAAATTACTTTTCATGAAGTCTTTTTTTCTTTTGACAATTATTATTCATCATTCTTACTCTTATCAAAAGAATATTTCAACGGGTAGTTTTCAGAAAAACGACACGTTGATTTCTGCCAAAGAAGGGCATGAAAAATAATCTATAGCCTATGAAATAAATAAAATACAAATTATCTCTTATGGAAAAGTTTAAAATGAAATCCTGGATGCGCTATTTATTGGTCTTTGTCTTATTGCTTGCTGTTAATCGCCTTATTCGCGAATGTGCTTCAGACGAAGAACTGAAAGATGGAAATTTATTAGTAAATTCGGTTATAGCAGCTATTCCTACTATCATATTCATCATTATAGACCGTTATCGCTTAAAAAAAAGGAAGAATAGCTCAGAGTCTGTTTGAGAATAGTAGAAATACAAAACCGGGGTCACCCCGACAGGCTTATGGTATTTCAAAAAAATAGCCTCAAAATCATTTGACTTTGAGGCTATTTCGTAGCGAGACCCGGGATTGAACCGGGGACCTCATGATTATGAATCATGCGCTCTAACCAGCTGAGCTATCTCGCCATCATGTTTGTAATAAGTATCAATTCCCTTATTGACGCTGCAAAAGTAGAACTTATTTTTAGACTGTGCAACACTTTAAAGAAAAAAATTCACAGGCAATTTAACTTTTCCTTTTAACAGGTTAATCCTGAGATGCTTTTTTCTTATCAGAAATCTTATAATAATTTTGAATATCTTGATACTTTTACTAACTTGGTGCGCAATTAACACGACATAGACATGAAAAAAGAAAAGTTTCATATCGAATATGTTTTCGATAAAGTTTCAAAAAGAAGCTTATGGAATCAAATCACCACCCCTCCAGGGTTATCTGCCTGGTTTGCAGATGATGTCACTATCAACGATACCATATACACATTTAAATGGGATAAAACGGAAGAAGAGGCGGAAGTTCTCTTCCTGAAACCGGAAGTCACCATCCGCTTCCGCTGGACGGATGAAGAAGATGAAAATGCATACTTTGAATTTTATATCCATACAATCGAACTGACCGGAACCACCAGTCTCGAGATTACTGATTTTGCCGAGCCGGACGAGAAAACAGATTCAATAGAGTTATGGGATACACAGGTAGAAGCACTGAAACGGACATTAGGCATTTAGATTGTTTTAGTGATTTCTATAGGGTTTCTATCGTTTTTTACACTACTTTTGTCCCGTCAATCGGATAATTCGTAATGCTAAAAATAAAACGATTATATACATTTATGTTGCAGACATTTCTGCCATTGTTTTTCATGACATTCGGCATTTGTCTGTTTATTGTGTTGATGCAGTTTCTATGGAGATATATCGACGATATGGTCGGCAAAGGTTTAGGCATCCCCATATTAGCTGAGATGTTTATGTATGCGGCACTATTCCTTGTCCCCATGGCTTTGCCGCTTGCAATTCTGCTTGCCTCGTTGATGACGTTCGGGAATCTGGGCGAGCGTTTAGAATTGCTTGCAATGAAATCGGCAGGCGTATCTTTAATACGTATCATGCGCCCTTTGATTATTACAATTAGCTTCGTAGCTGTCGGCGCCTTCTTCTTTCAAAACAATGTGATGCCTGTCGTACAGGTTAAACTATACACGCTCCTCTACTCCATGCGCCAGAAATCACCGGAACTGGATATTCCCGAAGGCACTTTTTATGGAGAAATCACCGGATATAATGTATATGTAAAACAAAAAGACAACAAAACAGGACTACTTAAAGACCTGATGATTTACGACTTTTCCAACGGTTTCAATAATGCCAGCGTAATGGTTGCCGATTCCGGAAGGTTGAAAATGTCCGAAGATAAAAAATTCCTGGTTCTTTCCTTATATAATGGCGAATCCTTTGCCAACCTGAAAAACCAATCGTCTACAGGTATCAAGCAAACATCGGTTCCCTATCGCCGCGAGACGTTCTCTTCCAGAGACATCCTGATCGATTTCAATGCGAACTTCTCGCGTACAGACGAATCGTTCATGCAGAACCAGTATATGGGGAAAAATATGAAAAGCCTCCAGCAATCTATCGATTCGATGTCGGTTCGCCTGGATAGCATACGGTCTATCAATGCTACTAATGTATTCAGGACTTCATACAGAAAGACACTTGATAAGCCCGAACCGGTAAAAAAGGAGGAAGCAAACAAAAAGCAGGATACGGAAATAAAACAAAAAGAAATAAAAAAGACAGTCGTAATGAATTACGACAGCCTGTTCCTTGCCCAGAATCCCAGCGAAAAGGCATCTTTATTATCACGTGCCAAATCCAATATCGAAACACAACGCGGAGACTACTTCTTCAAGGCTGCAACATTGGGTGATGAAGGGTACAACCTGCGACGCCATATGACGGAATGGCATAATAAATTCACTGTTTCGTTTGCTTGCTTGGTCTTCTTTTTCATCGGAGCTCCTCTGGGAGCAATTATCCGCAAGGGAGGACTGGGTGTGCCTGTCGTTCTTTCTGTATTCCTTTTCATCTTCTATTATATTATCAATAATATCGGGTTTAAAATGGCGCGCGACGGAGTTTGGGCGGCATGGCAAGGCATGTGGCTGAGTTCGGCAGTATTGGCTCCTTTAGGTATATTCCTGACCTACAAGGCGGTAAAAGACTCTGTCATTCTAAATGCAGACACTTATATGAATGCTTTCAAAGCCTTGATTGGAAAACGAAGCGGAAGAAAGATTGAACGGAAGGAGGTTATCATTTTCACTCCGGATTACGAAGGTATGATTCCCCGATTGGAACAATTGATAACCCAATGCAAAAATTATTTATCCAGCCACAAACGTTGGGTACATTATATTTCTTTCTGGAAAGACGGCGGACGCGACAAGGAAGTCGAAGTAATAGCCGATGAAATGGAAAATATAATAGAAGAATTGGGAAACTCTGACAAAATACTGGTTCTCAATAAATTGATGGACTATCCGATCATCAGCGGGTACAACCGTTTAAGCAAGAAAATTAAGGGAAATATGGGATTTGCCATAGCAATATTTTTCCCTATAGGCGTGCCTCTCTATTTGCTTGCCATCTATCAACGCAAACTACTGCTGCAGGACATGAAAGCTCTGCAAAAAACCAGTGGAGAACTGATTGACATAATTAGAAATAGTAATTAAGAAAAAAACGATATGAGCGAAATTAAATTAAACACCATTGAAGAAGCGATTGAAGACTTTCGCGAAGGTAAATTCCTGATTGTCGTGGATGACGAAGACCGCGAAAACGAAGGAGACTTTATCGTTGCTGCTGAAAAAATAACACCTGAAAAGGTGAACTTTATGATGACTCACGGACGTGGCGTACTTTGCGCCCCGATCACAGAGGAACGTTGCCAGGAACTGGAACTCGAAATGCAGGTGATGGACAACACTTCACTGTTAGGCACACCTTTCACTATTACAGTGGACAAACTGGGTGGCGGTTGCACTACAGGGGTTTCTATGTTCGACCGTGCAGAAACGATCCGTGCACTGGCCGATCCGAAAACAAAACCGAGCGATCTGGGACGCCCTGGACATATCAATCCGCTTCGTGCCCGTTCACGTGGAGTACTCCGCCGTGCCGGACATACCGAGGCTGCTGTAGACCTGGCACGCCTTTCCGGACTTTACCCTGCGGGAGCTCTGATTGAGATCATCAATGAAGATGGAACAATGGCACGTCTTCCCCAATTGTATGAGGTTGCTCAAAAATTCGGAATCAAAATCATTTGTATTAAAGATTTGATTGCATACCGTCTGAAAACGGAATCGATTGTAGAGAATGGCGTAGAAGTAGATATGCCAACCCAATACGGTCATTTCCGCCTGATTCCATTCCGCCAGAAAAGCAACGGACTGGAACATATCGCATTAATCAAAGGCTCATTTAAGAAAGATGAACCGGTATTGGTACGCGTACACTCTTCTTGCGCTACCGGCGACATTTTCGGCTCCATGCGTTGCGAATGCGGGGAACAATTACATGCTGCCATGCGCCTGATTGAAAAAGAGGGCAAAGGAGTGATTGTTTATCTGAATCAGGAAGGACGCGGAATCGGGTTGATGGAAAAAATGAAGGCATACAAACTGCAAGAAGACGGACTGGATACGGTTGAAGCGAATCTTCATCTCGGACACCAGGCCGACGAACGTGATTATGGTGTAGGTGCACAAATTTTACGTCACTTAGGAGTAACCAAGATGCGCCTGATGACCAACAACCCGGTTAAACGCGTAGGCCTGGAAGCTTACGGGCTGACTGTTATAGAAAATGTCCCTATTGAAGTAACCCCCAATCCATATAATGAATTTTATATGAAAACGAAGAAGGAGCGTATGGGACATATCCTGCATAATATTAAATAACTATCAGTTTATTGCAAAATAACTGATTTATAACTATTTTTGCAACAATTTAAAAAATAACCTATACAAAAACAGTGTTATGACACAAGTTTCAGATCGTTTAGCAAGTTTGTCGCCTTCAGAGACGCTGGCGATGTCTCAAAAAAGTGCAGAGCTTAAAGCTCAAGGTATTGATGTAATCAATCTCAGTGTGGGTGAACCTGACTTCTATACTCCGGACCACATTAAGGAAGCAGCGAAGAAAGCTATCGACGATAACTTTTCTTTCTATTCTCCGGTTCCGGGATATATGGACTTGCGCAAAGCCATCGTTGCAAAACTGAAAAACGAAAACGGTCTGGATTATACAACAGACCAGATTATTGTATCAAATGGTGCAAAACAGTCTGTTTGTAATACTTTACTGAGTATCATAGGTCCGGGCGATGAAGTTATCGTTCCCGCTCCATATTGGGTAAGTTATGTCGAAATGGTAAAACTGGCCGAAGGTACTAACGTTATTGTTTCAGCTGGAATCGACCAGGATTTCAAGATTACTCCGGCTCAGTTGGAAGCAGCGATTACTCCGAAGACTAAAGCATTGATTCTTTGTTCTCCATCAAACCCGACGGGTAGCGTATATAGCAAAGAAGAATTGAAAGGTCTGGCCGCAGTTCTTGCTAAACATGAAAATGTTATTGTCATCGCTGACGAAATATACGAACATATCAACTATGTAGGCTCACACCAGAGTATTGCACAGTTCCCGGAAATCAAAGACCGTGTAGTTGTAGTAAATGGCGTTTCAAAAGCCTATGCAATGACAGGATGGCGTATCGGATTTATCGCTGCTCCGCTTTGGATTGCTAAGGCTTGCAACAAATTACAGGGACAATATACTTCAGGAGCCAGCTCTATCGCACAAAAAGCTGCTGTCGCTGCTTTTGCAGGCGACCAGAGTTGTGTAGAAGAAATGCGTAAAGCATTCTTACGCCGCCGTGATTTGGTTATCAGTTTATGTAAAGAAATACCGGGTATGAAACTGAATATTCCAGAAGGAGCATTCTACTTATTCCCAGAAGTTAACTCTTATTATGGCAAGAGTGCAGGAGACCGCAAAATAAACAATGCAGCCGACCTTGCTATGTACTTGTTGGAAGTCGGACATGTGGCAACAGTAGGAGGCGCTGCTTTCGGTGCTCCCGAATGTCTTCGTTTCTCATATGCAACATCCGATGAAAACCTGATTGAAGCTATTAAACGCATTAAAGAAGCATTAGCCGCTTTAAAATAAGAATTTCATCTATATACTTTGAAGGGGTACATAATCATTGTACCCCTTATCTATTAACACTTTAGCCTTTAAACAGCCAATTTTAACCTTCCGAGAATTAAATATTTAAAACGACCCGGATATAATATACATATCGTAAAAATTTGGAGATAAAGGAACGAAGCACTTATACTATTTACAATTAAATAACAACACTTTTTCTTCACCAATATTATTCACCTATAAAAACCAATTTCCAATGAAATGTTTTAAAAAAGTATTTATTTGCTGTATTATGGCAACAATCCTGCTTGCAGGAAACAGTCATGCACTCCAGGCACAGACCTCTGATGATGATTTTGCAAGAAATCAAATCAAACTCTCTTACGGGGATGCCTTCTACTCTACTGTTGCTTTCGGCTTACTGGACATATTGATGGGAGGAGCAATCTTTCATCCGGATGCCGAGATGAGCGCTCCCGGATCTTTTTCAATAGCTTACCGGTATTTATTCGAAGGAGAACGTTTTGCTTTAGGAGGAGATTTCACTTACATTCCGATTAAACAAACAGAAAAGAATTCAACTACCCATTATGATTTGTTTGCCACAATGGTAGGAGCAGATGTTTACTACATCAAATCCGGTATCTTCAGATTATACGGAACAGCAAGCATAGGCGCCGCATTTGCCCAGGAAGCAGCAGGCTTTGCATTCCAGGTCAACCCTATAGCCATAAGGCTCGGGAATGACAAGTTCTCAGGCTTTCTGGAAGCCGGGGCCGGATATAAAGGGATTTGTAATGTGGGAATACAGATCGGATTTTAAATAAAAAAAGCTGCCGGAAATTCCGGCAGCTTTTTTTATTTATTGACATGCTATATTAGTCTACATTCAATGTAACACGTTTGAAAGCAACTACAGTCAGTTCCTTATTTGCAGAGTGCAGATATTGTTCGATAGTCAATTTTGCATCCTTAACAAATTCCTGCTGCAATAAAGTATTTTCTTTATAATATTTCTGTAGGGCGCCCTGAGCGATACGATCCAACAGATTTTCAGGCTTACCGGCTTGGCGAGCTTTATCCTTTGCAATTTCCAGTTCCTGGTCGATAATGTTCTGCGGAACTTCTTCCGGACGAACAGAAACAGGGTTCATAGCAGCAACCTGCATAGCGATGTCACGAGCCATCTGGTGTTCAACATCAGCCTGGTTGAAAGCAACAACTGTAGCCAGTTTGTTACCCGGGTGGATATAAGAAACTGTCAATTCGCCATTTACAAATTCGTAAGCGCCTAATTCCATCTTTTCACCAGTGATACCGGAACGGTCAGTGATATGTTCCTGAATAGAACGTCCGTCAGCCATTGCAGTAGCCAGCAAATCTTCTTTAGAAGCCGGTTTCTGAGCCATTGCTATATCCAGGATTTCCTGAGTTAAAGCAACGAAATCAGCATTCTTTGCAACGAAGTCAGTTTCACACTTCAAAGCAACAACTGCTGCGAATCCGTTCTTTTCAGTTGCCAATACACAACCTTCAGAAGCTTCACGATCAGAACGTTTTGCGGCAACAGCCTGTCCTTTTTTACGGATAATTTCCATTGCCTTGTCAAAATCACCATTAGCTTCTTCCAAAGCCTTCTTGCAATCCATCATTCCTGCACCGCTCATTTTACGCAAGTGAGAAATATCAGCCATTGTAACTGCCATAATCTTATTTATTTATTGAGTTTATACTATTCTAAATTAACAATGGACAACTGACAATTGACAAGAACTTAACCGTCAAAAGCCAATTGCCCATTATCTTTATTTTTTAATTGTCAATTGTCAACTATCAACTGTCAATTAAAAATTATTCTTCTACATCTTTCGCGTACTTGTCGGCGATGTTTGCGTTCAACGCTTCATCATCTTCTTTCTTAGTACGTTCTTTCTTTACAGCAGCTTTAGCTTTGCGTTCTCTTTTAGGAGCATCGCCTTCGCCTGCAGCTTCTGTATCGATTTTTTCAGCTTTACGTTCCTGCAGACCTTCGTTCATAGCTTCGCAGATAGCGCCCAAGATAACTTCTACAGATTTTGTAGCGTCATCATTAGCCGGAATTACGTAGTCGATGTTATTCGGATCCGAGTTAGTATCAACCATACCAAATACGGGGATACCCAAACGATTTGCTTCACGAACTGCGATATGTTCTTTCATTACGTCAACAACGAACAAAGCAGACGGCAGACGAGTCAGGTCTACGATAGAACCTAAAGTCTTTTCCAATTTTGCACGTTGACGAGTTATCTGAAGTTTTTCTCTCTTAGAAAGATTATCAAATGTACCGTCTTTTGTCATCTTATCGATAGTAGTCATCTTTTTGATGGCTTTACGGATAGTCGGGAAGTTAGTCAACATACCACCCGGCCAGCGTTCGATAACGTAAGGCATACCTACAGAAGCAGCCTTATCAGCGACAACTTGTTTTGCTTGTTTTTTAGTAGCAACGAAAAGTACTTTCTTTCCCTGTTTAGCCAGGTTTTTCATTACTTCTGCTGCTTCGTCTACTTTAGCAACTGTTTTATATAAATCAATGATATGAATACCATTGCGCTCCATGAAGATATAAGGAGCCATAGCAGGGTTCCACTTTCTCTTTAAGTGTCCGAAGTGTACACCAGCTTCTAATAACTGATCAAAATTAACTCTTGACATTTTTTTCTTTTTAAAATCGTTTACTTTCTTTGTTTAACTCAATCACCAGGTAGTCTTCCCGCATGTCAGCATGTAAAAAGAATCCCGATAATTTAGATACTAAACGCTTTGTCCTTGTAAGAAACTCACAAATAACATTAACGTTTGCTGAACTGGAATCTCTTACGAGCTTTCGGCTGTCCCGGTTTCTTACGTTCAACGGCACGCGGATCACGAGTTACAAAACCTTCTGCTCTCAAGGCTGGTTTATCTTCCGGATTGATCTTGATCAATGCACGTGCGATTGCCAGACGAGCTGCTTCAGACTGACCTTTAAAACCACCACCTACAAGGTTGATTTTGATGTCATATTGTTCGGCAACGTTTAATTTTGAAAGCGGTTGCTTAACAATGAACTGAAGAATTGAAGAAGGAAAGTAATTTGCAAGATCACGTTTGTTGATAGTTATCTTTCCCGTTCCTTCGCTTACGAATACGCGAGCAACTGCTGCTTTACGTCTTCCTATTGCATTTACTACTTCCATCGTTATTATTTAAGTGAGTTTATATCAATTGACTTAGGTTGTTGAGCTTCGTGTTTGTGCTCAGTTCCTGCATATACATATAAGTTAGCCAGTAACTTAGCGCCCAGACGATTTTTAGGGAGCATACCCTTTACTACTTTACGGAACAAATGACTTGCCCCTTTATTCATCAGGTCTGCCGGTGTATAGGCAATCTGACCACCGGGATAACCGGTATATCTCAAATAAACACGATCGTTCCACTTATTTCCAGTCAGAACGATTTTATCTGCATTGATAATGATCACATTATCACCACAATCAACGTGCGGAGTAAAATTGGGTTTGTACTTACCGCGCAAAAGTTTCGCTACTTTTGCACAAAGGCGTCCCAAAGTCTGTCCTTCGGCGTCAACAATGACCCACTCTTTGTTTACAGTTGCTTTGTTTGCAGAAATGGTCTTAAAACTTAAAGTATCCACTGCTTTAAAAATTAATTAATTAATAACTCTAAAAAACAAGCGTTCAGTTTTAGCCTTATTATTACTACGGACACTATAGACGTAATAACATGCTAAGAACTAAACTCTTAGTACAATTTTGATAATATTCGGCTTGCAAAGGTACGGCTTTTCCGGGAAATACAAAACATTTCGCTATCTTTTTCTATCACAACGAGAAGAAGTAAAGGATGGAGTTTCAAACAGGAAGCTACAACTTCCACAAAAAAAAGATTTTTCAGGAAGTAATTCTTTATGAAAAAGAAGACCGTGTACTATAATCAGCGACGGAACATATAGCCCAACGAGAAGGTTACATTATTCTGATAAAGAGGAGATTCCCCTCCGGTTCTTTTAGACAGGCGGTCCAACGTTCCGCATATGGCGGTAACAGAGAAGAAAAACTTGCGATATTCAACCATCAGGCCGACATCCACCCCTAAATCAAAAGACTTCAAATCTGTCTTTTCTGTTTTTCCGAAATGAATATCTACATTTTGATTTTCGGTCTTCATTTTCCCGAATAAAGCAAAATCCAGGACAGGTCCTACAAATACGCCTAAATAAACACCGTCTATATTAAAAGTATAAGCCAGATTGACCGGAACCTGAATCGAATAATAATTACATTTGTTAAATGCGTTTTTAGCTCCGGAAACATCATAATTCGACAAGAAAGAACCACCTTGATTGGTAAAAGCAAGTTCCGGACGCAAAGACAGACCTTTATATAAATGTATATCAGAAATACCGGCTACACTAAAACCGAACCGCGCACCGGAACAAATGGAACCATCCACTTTTTGCACCATCGACGAATAAGCCCCTCCCGCACGGACACCAAACGAAACCTGCGCCATCGCAGAGAAGGCAGTCAACACCACTAAGCACACAATTAAACTTATTCTTTTCATAACGGCTTTCTTTCTGATTACAAAGGCAAAGATATACTTTTTCATCTGTATTATGCCAATTCAAAGAAGTTTTTTGTGAAATAAGATGTATCTTTATAGGCTGAATTGAACGCGATTTTTATCATATGGAACCGTTTATACATTTACACGTACATACCCAGTATTCACTACTGGACGGACAGGCATCCATCGACGCTTTGATTGACAAAGCACAGAAAGACGGGATGAATGCCATTGCTGTTACCGACCATGGCAATATGTTCGGCATCAAAGAATTTTTCAATAAAGTCTCTAAGAAGAACAGCAAACCGCTGGGTGCTATCAAAGACTATGAGAAAGTGTTGAAAGGCCTGAAAAGCAAAACCGAACTTACAGCGGAAGAGCAGGCAACCCTTGCCGAACTTCCTGCAAAAATCGAAGCTGAAAAGAAGAAAATATTCAAACCTATCATCGGATGCGAATGCTATTGTGCCCGCTTCGGACGACACAGCAAACTTTCTACTCAGAACGACCGTAGCGGTTGGCACCTTATTGTTCTTGCCAAAAACGAAAACGGATATAAAAACCTGATTAAGATGGTTTCTTTGTCATGGACAGAAGGATTCTACGGACGCCCTCGCATTGACAAGGAACTGCTCGAAAAATATCACGAAGACCTCATCATTTGTTCTGCTTGCCTGGGAGGTGAAATCCCTCAACATATCATGAATGGGCAAATAGACAAAGCAGAAGCTTCCATCCTTTGGTTCAAAAATCTTTTCGGGGACGATTATTATTTGGAAATGCAACGGCATGAAACACATAAACCGGGAGCAGATACCAGCACATTTCCAAAGCAACAGGAAGTGAACAAAGTTCTTATCGAATTAGCCCATAAACATAACGTAAAACTGATTGCTTCGAATGACGTCCATTTCGTAAATGAAGAAGATGCGGAAGCGCACGACCGTCTTATCTGCCTTAGTACTGGAAAAGACTTGGACGACCCGAAGCGCATGCGGTATACTAAGCAGGAATGGATGAAAACAACGGCTGAAATGAACGTCATCTTTGCCGACATTCCGGAAGCACTAAGAAACACAGTGGAGATAGCGGAAAAAATCGAGTTCTACACCATCGACCATGGGCCTATTATGCCGACTTTTGCTATTCCGGAAGATTTTGGCACGGAAGAAGGATACCGGCAAAAATTCTCCGAGCAGGATTTATTCGAAGAATTTACCCGTGATGAAAATGGGAACGTGGTACTGAGTGAAGAAGACGCCCATTCCAAAATAAAGAAATTAGGTGGATACGATAAACTTTACCGCATCAAACTGGAAGCCGATTATCTGAAAAAACTGACATACGATGGTGCCCGCATTTGCTACGGAGACAAACTGACCGATGAAGTGGAGGAACGCTTGAACTTCGAGCTTCACATCATGAAAACAATGGGTTTCCCCGGCTACTTCCTTATCGTGCAAGACTTCATTCGTGCCGCCCGTGAAGAATTAGGCGTATCGGTAGGTCCGGGTCGTGGTTCGGCAGCAGGTTCGGCTGTTGCTTATTGCTTGGGAATTACCAAAATCGACCCGATAAAATACGATTTGCTGTTCGAACGTTTCTTAAATCCCGACCGTATCTCCCTCCCTGATATTGATACGGACTTTGATGATGACGGACGCGGTGAGGTACTTCGTTGGGTAACCGATAAATACGGGGCAGACCGCGTAGCACATATTATCACATACGGTACAATGGCAACTAAATCCGCAATTAAAGACGTTGCCCGTGTACAAAAACTTCCGTTGTCGGAATCTAACCGTCTGGCCAAATTGGTTCCGGACAAAATCCCCGATATGAAGAAATTCAAACTGGGTGATGCTATCAATTATGTACCGGAACTGAAAGCCGCAGCTACCGGGAACGACCCATTGGCAAGGGATACGCTGAAATATGCACAAATGCTGGAAGGAAACGTCCGTAATACCGGTGTGCATGCCTGCGGGGTTATCATCGGGCGGTATGACATTTCGGATGTAGTACCGGTCAGCACCGCAAAAGACAAAGACACCGGAGAAGAAATGCTGGTAACCCAGTATGAAGGTTCTGTCATCGAAGAGACCGGTTTAATCAAGATGGACTTCCTGGGACTGAAAACATTGTCCATTATTAAAGAGGCCATTGAAAATATTAAGCTGACCACGGGAGAAGACCTGGATATAGACACCATCAGCCTGGAAGATCCGGCGACTTACAAACTTTATTGTGATGGTAAAACTACCGGAACATTCCAGTTTGAATCTGCTGGTATGCAGAAATACCTCAAAGAACTCCAACCCTCCAAGTTTGAAGACCTGATTGCCATGAACGCCCTGTACCGCCCGGGTCCTATGGATTATATTCCGTCTTTCATTGCCCGTAAACAGGGTAAAGAAGAAATTAAATACGATATTCCTGTCATGGAACGATACCTGAAAGACACATATGGTATCACGGTCTATCAGGAGCAGGTCATGCTTTTGTCCCGCTTACTGGCAAACTTCACCCGTGGTGAAAGTGATGCGCTCCGTAAAGCAATGGGTAAAAAGCTTATCGAAAAGATGAACCACCTGAAATCGAAATTCATGGCGGGTGGCCAGGCTAACGGATATAAAGAAAATACTTTGCAAAAAATATGGTCCGACTGGGAAAAGTTTGCCTCTTATGCGTTCAATAAGAGCCATGCTACCTGTTATTCCTGGGTAGCCTACCAGACAGCTTATCTGAAAGCCAATTACCCTTCCGAATATATGGCTGCCGTATTGAGCCGAAGTCTATCCAACATTGTGGACATCACAAAATTCATGGATGAATGTAAAGCAATGGGCATCCAGGTTCTCGGTCCGGACGTAAACGAATCTATTTTAAAATTCAGTGTAGATAAAGACAAAAACATCCGTTTTGGCCTGGGAGCCATTAAAGGTGTTGGCGAATCTGCCGTAATGAATATCATAGAGGAACGCAAAAAAAATGGTCCTTACACCAACATATTCGATTTTGTAGAACGGGTAAACCTGACTGCCTGCAACAAGAAAAATATTGAATCGCTGGCACTTGCCGGAGCATTCGACAATATGGGTATCCAACGTGAACAATTCTTTGCCGATAATGGCAAAGGAGAACAGTTCCTGGAAATACTGGTCCGCTATGGAAATAAATATCAGACGGATAAAAACACAGCCGTTAACTCACTGTTCGGCGGTGACGCGTTCGTTGCCATAGCAAAACCGGAAATTCCCCAATGCGAACGCTGGGGCGACTTGGAAAAGTTGAACAAAGAAAAAGAACTGGTAGGCATTTATTTATCCGCCCATCCGCTGGATGAATATCGCATCATCCTGACTTATGTTTGCAATACAGGCATGGTTGAGATAAACGACCGGGAGAGTCTGAGAAACCGGGATTTATTATTAGGAGGTATTGTAACCGCTTTCCGGGAAGGAACGACAAAAAACGGAAAACCTTATGGTATAGTAAAAATAGAAGATTTTACCGGGAGTGGAGAAATTGCTCTTTTTGGAAATGATTATATAGAATACAGCAAATATTGCAAAATAGGGATGTACCTGCTTATCAATGCCCGTGTAGAACCTCGCCGCTGGAAAGAAGATGAACTGGACTTCCGGATTGGTTCCATCCGCTTATTGCAGGATGAAAAAGACCGTCTGATTGAAAAGATAAGCATTACAGTTCCGATTCACGATCTGGATGAACCAACCATCAATGAGCTTTCTGTTTTGATAAAGAACAATCCGGGACAAAGCCTGTTATATTTCAGAGTAGTGGACAGTGAACATAATATTGCACAAAACTTCTTCTCCCAGAATATCCGCCTGAATGTAACGCGCAATCTGGTTGAATTTCTACAAGGGAATGAAAATATTGATTTCAAAATTAACGGATAATATTGGAGTATGCTGAAAGAATTTGTATTTTTGGCACGCTAATTAGAAACAAATTAAATAGATACATAGTATGGCATTAGAAGTAACAGATGCAAATTTCGAAGAGTTGGTAAACTCCGGAAAGCCCATGGTTCTTGACTTTTGGGCAGAGTGGTGCGGTCCTTGCCGCATGGTTGGTCCTATCATTGACGAATTGGCCGGTGAATATGAAGGCCGTGTCACCATAGGCAAAATGGACGTAGACAACAATAATGATGTTGTTGCCCAGTTCGGTATCCGTAATATCCCTACCGTTTTATTCTTTAAAGACGGAAAAATGGTAGACAAGCAGGTCGGAGCAGCTCCGAAACCTACTTTCGTTTCTAAAATCGAAGCTATTTTATAGCGCGAAGCATTTCGCGTTTTCCAGGGGGGCCGGGTATTCTTTCAACAGAGAACCCGGCCTCTTTCATCATACGCCGGACTACTCCTTTCGCACAGTATGTGGTTAATACACCTCCCTTATTCATAGTCGCATACAACTTTCCAAACACTTCATGATTCCACATTTCCGGTTGCTTATCCGGGGCAAACGCATCAAAATAGACCAAATCCACCGAGTCCGGAAAATCTAACAGATTACTATCTCCCTGAATCTTACACAATGTAAAATGATCTGTTATCTGCACTGGAGTATCCCACGGAACTGCATGCAATGTCAGGAACAAATCTTTCCGTTCTGCACAAACCAACTCTCCGTAATTCAAACTTTTTACTAATTCTACCGGAAGCGGATACCGTTCCATAGAATAATAACGGACAGACAATCCGTTCATGTCCGAATCCAACAAGGTCAGCAAGGCATTTAATCCTGTACCGAAACCTATTTCAAACACATTTATCTCTTTTTTCTGTAATTGATGCAATCCCGCTTCAATAAAAACATGGCGTGATTCCTGCACAGCCCCGTTTACAGAATGATAGTGTTCATCCATTTCAGGAATAAACAACGTATGGCTACCATCTGCTGTCAATTGAAGCTCCCTGTTCATTTGATTATCTTTCATGTTATGATACAAATAAGAATACAAAGATAACGAAACACTTGTACATCAAAAGACAGACACAGAAAATAGCTTATTTTAATGGCTTTATGCAAAAAATAAGCTATTTTTGCATCGGATACAATTATTAGGACAAGAAGTGTCCATATTGTTCAAAACATCGTACTACATGACTAAGCTATCAGCGATTAAAATAACAACACTCAGACTCATACTTATATGTATAATATGCACTTTATATATATGTGGTGTTTCTGCAGACAACGGTAGCCCTATTCTGATTATCAGTTCATATAATCCGGATACCCGGAACACAACACAAAACATATCGGAGTTTATGGACGAATATAAACGTCTGGGAGGAAATGCTCCTGTCGTAATCGAAAACATGAACTGCAAAAGCCTTCCGGAAGCACCTTTATGGAAAAATAAAATGCGCAATCTCCTAAACAAATACCAGGGAGAAAACGCCCCTTTGTTAATTGTTATTCTCGGACAAGAAGGATGGACTTCCTATCTCTCCCTGAACGATCAGAACACCAAAAGCACTCCTGTATTGTGTGGTATGGTCAGCCGTAATGCAGTATTATTACCAGACAGCAACATCAACATTGCCCATTGGGATCCCAGCAGCATCGATATCGACCACTTCAAAGAGAAAAAGCACCGTATTGGAGGATTTGTATATTCCTATAATGTCAAAGCGAATGTAGAACTTGCCCGCAAGTTATATCCTAAAACTCAAAATGTCGCTCTTATCACAGATAACAGTTATGGAGGTCTGGCTCTGCAATCCTTTGTCAGGCAGGAAATTTCTAAAATAAAAGGTTTAAACTTCATCCCTCTTGACGGACGAAAAAACGACCTTTACAATATTATAGAGCAAATAAAGTCGCTCCCGGAAAATACAGTAATTATGTTAGGAACCTGGCGTGTCGATGTAAATGACGGATATTACATGGGTAATGCAACCTATACAATGATGCTTGCAAATACCAGAATACCGGCATTCTCACTTACATCCATAGGTTTAGGCCACTGGGCTATAGGAGGATATATTCCCGAATACCGTTCGATCGGAAAAGATCTGGCAAGCCAGGCAGTCGAGATTTTAAAAAACCCGTCGAAAGATATATATCCGCAGGTCATTCCCAATGTTTACACTTTTGATGCTAAAAAGTTAAAAGAATTACACATTCCGATAGAGAACCTCCCACCTTCTTCAAAATTAATCAATACGGAATTAGGACTCTTCGTGCAATATAAATTTGAAATCTTATTGATTTTAGCCGGAGTCTTATTCATATTCTTAGTTACGATACTTTATTTCTTTGCACGCACCAGCCGCATAAAGAATAAACTGCTTGATTTACAGAGTGACAATACAGTCATTTTAAATAATATCCAGGCATCCATCCGTTTCATTAATCCGGATTATTCCGTTAAATGGGAGAATGATATACAAATGCCTTGTTTTCCGCAATACGGAGAGAAACATTGCTGTATTATTCCAGACAATCAAAAGCCTTATTGCGACAACTGTATTATTATGCAGGCTATGGAAAACAAACAAAAGGCAGAACTTGTCAGGGAATGCCATCCCGGACAATTTATCCACTCCCTGGCAAACCCGGTTCTGGATAAGGAGGGAAACTTATTAGGACTCATTTTCAAAAAAGAAGATATCACCAAACAGAAACAAGGAGAAATAGAACTCCGTAAGGCAAAAGAGAAAGCAGAAGAATCCGATCGCCTGAAATCGGCATTCCTTGCCAATATGAGTCATGAAATCCGTACTCCTCTGAATGCGATAGTCGGTTTCTCCACCTTATTAACCATCGCCGAAAATGATGATGAGCGTAATGATTATCTGAACATCATCAATAGCAATAACGAATTATTGCTACAGTTAATCAATGATATACTGGATGTTGCCAAGATTGAAGCCGGGACATTGGAGTTTATCGATTCACAAATAGATATCAACCAGCTCTTCTCAGATATAGAACAAACATCTCAGATAAAAGCTGCCGAAGGAGTCAAAATCTCATTCGTGGAAAATATTCCGGATTGTATAATATCAACAGACAAAAATCGTCTGGCACAGGTCATTACAAACTTTATCAACAACTCCATCAAATTTACGACACATGGACATATACATTTCGGATACCGTCATGAAAAGGATAAATTATACTTCTATGTAAGTGATACCGGATGTGGTATCGAGGCTGAGAAAAAAGAAACCGTATTCAACCGGTTCGTGAAATTAAACAGTTTTGCACAGGGTACCGGTTTAGGTTTATCTATTTGCCAGATGATTATTAAAAAGCTAAACGGAGAAATCGGCGTAGAATCCGAATACGGCAAAGGTTCTACTTTCTGGTTTACCCTGCCGGATACGATCATACAGGATAAAAGTACAGAAGAAATAGTCACCATATCCCAATCCACGGCTCCTAAGCAGCAAAAAGATATTACCCTGCTGGTTGCCGAAGATAATGAGAGTAACTACATTTTGATCCATGCACTGCTCAAGGATTATAACCTTCTGCATGCACACAACGGAAAAGAAGCTGTAGAGCTATACAGGCAATATCATCCCAGCTTGATTTTAATGGATTTAAAGATGCCGGAAATGAATGGATACGAAGCCACGGCTATAATCAGGGAAGAAGACCAGAAAATACCTATTATTGCAGTTACCGCTTTTGCATTTGCCGAGGATGAGCAACGGGTCAAACAAAATGGTTTCAACGGCTATATATCCAAGCCAATTAAGCCTTTTGAACTAAAACAACGGCTGAACAAATTTCTTTCATAGAAATTATACCCTATCTTTGCTTAAGCAAATAAATATATAAATGAATACGTCAGATAATAACTCCTTTTACTGGTTCATATTTTTTGACGACCAGATTTTACTTCAAAAAGAAAACGAGACTTATACTATCCCCTTCTGTAGAGAAGCTCCGATACAAGTAACCCATATTCTTCCGGTAGAAATACCGGACGGGACCACTATTATGGCAGCCTATACGGATACCCCGCTGCCTGAAACGGAAAATTTCACCTCCATGGGATTACGTGCCTCCTATGATTTCATAAACAAACGTCTGTATGAACTGGGAGGAAAAGCCTCTGAAATCATTTTCTGGGACAAACACAGTCAGTTTTGCCCGGTATGCGGAACCAAAATGAAACAGGCTTCCCTTATTTCAAAAAAATGTCCGTCCTGCCAATATGAAATGTTCCCGGCAGTTTCGCCCGCCATCCTGGTTTTGATACGGAAAGAGAACTCCATCTTATTGGTACATGCCCATAATTTCAAAGGCACATTCAACGGATTGGTTGCAGGCTTTCTGGAAACCGGCGAAACGTTGGAGCAATGTGTGGAACGGGAAGTAAAAGAAGAAACGGGTCTGGAAATAAACAATATCCGGTATTGGGGAAACCAGCCATGGCCCTATCCCAGCAATCTGATGATAGGCTTCATTGCCGATTATGTCAGTGGAGAGCTAAAATTACAGAAAGAAGAATTAAGCTCAGGTGACTTTTATACAAAAGACAATCTGCCCCAAATACCCAGAAAATTAAGTCTGGCACGTAAAATGATAGACTGGTGGGTGGAACAACAGGAATAACAATTGCTATCAGTGTGTTTAAAAATTAAATAAACTCTTATTATGAAAACAGCTGCCATACTAGCCAAAAGCCTCTGCCTTGCTGTCGTATTATCTGCAGCAATGAAACTCCCGGCACAGGTTACACGTTCCGATTACCAGCGTGTAGATACTTTTTTGAAATGTACCGAACGTGTATATTCACCGGCAATCCGTCCGTCATGGGTGGACAGTTCCCATTATTTCTGGTACAAGAACCATGAGAAAGAAGGCGACTTCTATTATTTGGTAAATGCAGAAAACGGCAAACAGCAACGGGCTACCGACAAAAAGAAATTAGCAACCTTCTTCTCCGGAAAACAAAAAAAACTGGCTGATTTCCTGCTAAAGGAAGAACCGGGGGATAAATACCGGAACAAGAAAGAAGAAATTCCGGCACCTGTTGTCTCACCCGACAAACAATGGGAGGCATACATCAAAGACAACAATCTATATATCACCACAACCGATAGCAGCAAAAACAAGAAAAAAGAAGAAATCGCTTTAACTACTGACGGAACGACTCATCTCCGCTACGATGGTTACTCCATCTGCTGGTCTCCCGATTCCAGAAAATTGGCTACAGTTAAAGTCAGGGATGTTACAGAACGTCGCATTCCTCTTATCGAATCCAGTCCGGAAAGCCAACGCCAACCAATTTTACAATGGCGGGATTATGCCAAACCCGGAGATGTATTACCTATTTATCTACCTGTCCTTTTCGATGTAGCTGACCGAAAACAAATCTCACTGGATACGGCTCCTTTTGAAAATCAATACTACCTCTTCCTGACCGGATGGAGAAAAGATAGCCGCGCTTTTACTTTCGAATATAACCAACGCGGACACCAACGCTATATAATAGCCGAAGTAAATGCGACAAATGGAAATATTCGTCCTTTGATAGATGAACAAACTAATACATTCATCCAATACTACCGGAATTTCCGTTATGACCTAAATGATGGAAAGGAATTACTATGGATATCGGAACGCGACGGTTGGCGCCATCTTTATCTGATTGACGGAACGAACGGAAATATAAAACAACAGGTAACACGTGGCGAATGGGTGGTCCGTGATGTCGACCATGTGGATGAAGCCAGCCAGACTGTCTATTTTACAGCGTCAGGATTCAATAAAGAAGAAGACCCCTATAATCTGCATTATTGCCGTATCAATCTGGATGGTACCGGCTTTATGGATATGACTCCGGAAAATGGAAATCATCATGTAACACTTTCAGCAGATCGTCGTTTCTTTACAGATGTTTATTCCCGCCCGGACCTTCCTCCAGTCAGCCAGTTGAAACGGACAAAAGATGCTTCCCTGGTTACGGTTTTACAACAATGTGATATCAGCGCCCTTCCTGCCAGCTGGCAAATGCCCGAAGTATTTTGTGCTAAAGGCAGAGACGGTAAAACCGACATATGGGGAAATATTTACCGTCCCAGCCATTTCGATACAACAAAAAGCTATCCGGTCATAGAAATGATTTATGCAGGCCCTCACGATTCGCATGTAGACAAAGACTTCAAAGCTGCACACCATCTGATTTCCCGTTTGGCTGAATTAGGTTTCATTGTTGTATCTATCGATGGTATGGGTACGGCTAACCGTTCTAAGGCTTTCCACGATGTATGCTGGAAAAACTTGAAAGATGCGGGTTTCCCAGACCGTATCGCCTGGATAAAGTCTGCCGCAAAAAAATATCCTTACATGGATACATCACGGGTAGGTATTTACGGCTGGTCGGCAGGTGGACAAAATGCAATGGCAGCACTGCTTTTCCATAATGACTTTTATAAGGTAGCAGTTGCCCTTTGCGGATGCCATGATAACAGAATGGATAAAATATGGTGGAATGAGCAATGGATGGGTTATCCTATCGACGCCTCATACAGCGCTTCATCCAATGTAGACAATGCATGGAGGCTCAAAGGCAAACTAATGCTTATTAACGGAGAACTGGATGACAACGTAGATCCGGCATCCACATTACAAGTAGTCAATGCTTTGATAAAAGCCAATAAGAACTTTGAACAACTTTACTTACCTGGAAAGGGACATAGTTTAGGAGGCAGCTACGAAATGCACCGTATACACGACTTTTTTGTAAAAAACCTGTTAAACCAGGAAGTTCCCGAATGGGAGTAATTTTAATGATTTTCTACTGTATCCAGCCAGATTTCCAAACAAACCTGGGGATATAAATCCATACTTTCCCGTACGGTCGTTGATGATTTCATCCGATCTGCTATCACATCGACTGTACCGGGATAGGTAGAATCCATCAAATCCTCCAGAATAAAGGAGAAAAAAGAAGGATTCCGTTTCAGATACCGGTTCATCAACAGATAAGAACTCATGGCAGAAGAGTTTTTCATATACTCTTTAAAATCCTTATACTCTTCGGTTTCCATATATTGATAAGGAGTCTTGTCCATACCCATTTCATCACATTTATTTAGAAATGCGAAAAACTTTTCATCGAAAGCATTCTTTTCAGAACGGGGAACCAGCTTCATTCCCATATCGATGCGTGCTCTTAATTCGGGGGTAACTTTCAGTACGTCCGGCTCGGAGAAATCTTCACTGTTACATGAGCCTAAAAAAGCCATTATGATCAGTGCTAATATTGTAGTTATAAGTTGATACTTTGTCATGAGGTTTTGTCTTTAATCATTCTTATATAATATAAGACGTATTTTAACATGAAATTGTTGCAGAAAAGCGTCATTTTTTTCCAAAAAAAACTTAATTCAATGGAATTTGCCTGATCAAACGGCTTGTATCAGCCTTTTGAATTGAATCTGTTTTCAAAATAGAATCCGGAGCCGACACTTCCGAATGCTCTTTCACAAAGTTTTTCCGTTTTTTTATAATATCCGGAGTTGGCAAATTGTTATACTCCTTCCAGGTGCCATCCCGTTTTACATTTCGTCGATGGACACGCGCCTTTCGGCTGGTCATGTCTCCGAGATCAAAAAAGCCACCGGACCGTCGAGGAGGGTCAGCCTTAAGTTCATCGACAATAGACTGATAAACAGGCAAGACTTTTTTAAAGTCCGGTCCGTACAACCTGAATACCGAATAAGGCAAATCTCTTAATGCTACTTTTCTGCGTGTAGAATCATCCGATTGGACATATTCTGAAAAGTCTTTTAAAATAGGAAGAGGGGCCACAGGCGGGGCCATTTTCATTTCTGAGGCCGGTTTATCCATATTAATCAGATTCCCCGACTCAATCGCTTTCATCGTCTCCGTATTCAGTTGTAGCTTCTCTTTACCGGACAATACATCCTGTAGCCACACCGAATCTTTTTTTGTCCATTGAGCATGTACGTATTCCGTTCCATACAGACAAATCAACATCCATATAAGCAAGTGCTTGCGCATGAATTTCTTAATTTGCAGCGAATGTAAGTAGTTGTTTATAGAAATCAGCTATAATTACTTTAATTTGTCTTAGAAAATTGAAATGTTAATTGTTTTTGAGAAGTTTTAGTTCTATTGATAGGCTACAAGTTGCAAGTGACAGCTAGTCCGGCTTTCAACCGATTTGTATTTATATACCGGAAACGAAACTTAACTGCCACTTGTCAATTCTCAATTGTCAACTTTTTTAATCGTATAATCCGTCTCCGGACCACATGGTTTTAATTTTTTATTTAGCATGACAAGCTTCTTTCCGTCTTCTTGCACAAGGAAATTTACCGGATCATCCCCATTTTCAGGAACAAACTGCCAAACGATTGCTTTTTTATTTGTGGCATCCCCTTTCAGAATATGTCTTTTTCCTACCGAAGTAAATGTATCATCTTCTCCGTCACGAATACCCAAATAAGTCTGGACCAGGATAAAACATCCGTCTCCACCTTCTTCCGGTGCTTGAACCGTTAAGAAATACCGGATACCTTTACAGTCAGGTGCCGGCAAGACACCTTCATAAACTGACGACTCTACCGCTTCGGCTTCTTCTATATACAGGATATTCCCCTTCTGGAAAATAGTCCATAATCCATTTACCTGACGGACAGTTCTTGTATCGTCTGTTCCACCGGACCATTCATATCCGCCTTCCGGCAATATTTTCTTATCTAAAATCTCAGTATCCGAATCATCTGAAAAAAAGAGTTCAACCTTCGATGAATCCACACTGAAAACAAGGAATGCACTCTCTTCTTCCTCTGGTGATTCAAGGCGTATCCCCGTCTCAAACAACCGGATACAATCGTTACGGACTTCAGACCAAAGGTATCCCGCCGATGCAATGCAACCGTGGCTATCACGATCGCTTCCCGGCATTGGTTCTGTCTGACTCTGTTTCTTCGTGAAATTACAACCTGTCAGTAAGGCTACAGTTAAAAGGGTCATTGTGTACTTTTTTACCATTGTATTTATGTATTTTACATTCAACAATCTGACAAATGTAGAGAAAATATCGAGAAAACCTAACGAACCACAATCATTACATAATCTCTTTCGTATACAGCCGGATTATCCAAAAAGTCAATCAGTTGTTGCTGCTTAGCGTCTCCGGTACGAATTACCGTCTCCCTCATTTCCGTTACAGAACGAATCATATACAGGCAATCGTCCGTTTGCCCGTCCGGCCAGAAAGTCAATCCACCGTCCAGGTCATTCACAAATCCTTTTTCCCGGGACGGAAGAATATAAGTCTTGCCCGTATCTTTCAAATAAACTGCCTGAGTTGTCAGAAGAGGCTTATATTCATCTTCCCAACCCAGCCAGTTCAATATTTTACGCCCGTTTTTCTGATAAAGTCCCATAAACACCCCTTTCGGATTTTCATAAAGAGTCTTCAACCAGACTTTCTTATCCAGTTCGTCCCCTTTGGGAGTCTCGGCCGGAACGATACCGTATTTACCGAAATGAAGGGCATATAAAGGTTTTACCGTCTGACTATCTTTTAGCTGGTAAACCGTATCACAAAAAGGTATCATAAATGTCAGTTTATCCTGGGATGTATTCCAGTATGAAGTTTGGAAAGCACCGGGTGTTTCCGACAATTCTTCCCGAGTCGGATATTTTCCTTCATTCAATTGAAAACAGCAAAGCGTATCTCCCTGTAAATTGAAAGAAGCAATCCCTTTCGGAACCCCTGAGTTCCCGGCATACTGAGCCAATATATACCCATCAGATGAAAAACCGACCAAAGCTTTTTCCGGTGCATGAATCGGATATTTTTCCGTAAGTCCTTCCGGAAAATAATAATTAAAAACCGTCAGCATCGTATCCAGCGGAGGTAATACGCCTATGCAAGGCTCACCCTGAGTTGCATTCCTACGTGTCTCCTGGTCCTTTCCGCTTAATGCCACATACATCCGGGTTGTTTTCTTATCATAAAAAAGCGGACGCCCTCCCATTTCATTATTCCATTTATAAGCCAAAGCTTTAAAGCCATATCGTTTGCTCGGTATTCCTTGCTTACGGTAGTAAAGGCGCGGATTATTAAACGTGAGGAAAGCATTACTATCCTGAAGAGCTATTGCCTGCGTTACCGTATAACGGACATCACCAACAGCATAATAGGAAATCTCGGATGCTATCTGGCTTAATTTCAAAGGGGTAGCGGAAGTATTTAAAGCCTGCTCCAAATCCACAACAGCAGCCGGAGAAGAATAATCATATTTTGCTACATATTGCGGAGACGTCGGTTGGTGCGGCCCTGCTGTTTGCTTTCCACTACAGCCGGCGAACCCCACGGCTATCAGAAACAGGCCTGTTACAATAGATAGTTTTTTCATACAAATTGATTTTTATTATCGGCTAAGATACAGATTTATTGTAATATTGCACATTCAAATCATATCAACAATACAAGTAATGAACTATTCCGGACAATTTATATGCCTGATCGGGCTGACTGTCTCCTTAGCTGTACAAGCTCAGGAAGCAAAAAAAGCAATGACATTTGACGAATTAGTAAAATGGGAACGCATATCCGAACGCACTATCTCCAACGATGGCAAATGGATAACATGTAAAACAGAACCCTGGCAAGGAGATGCCTCCATCTATCTCTATAATCATAAGGGAGAAGAAAAAAAGGTTTTCAAACCGGCTGCCAAGGCAGAGTTTTCCCCTACCTCCCAATATGCACTGATTACCCAAACACCCGCACTGGAGGAGGTTGAAGCTCTGAAACTAAAAAAGACACCGGAAGACCAAATGCCGATGAACAGCCTGCAAGTCCTGAATTTATCCGGCAAACAGGAAACCATCGACTCTCTCAAATCCTATAAACTGTCGGAAACAGCGGATTGGCTCGCTTATCAACGGGGAAATAAATCCGACTCCACCTTATATGTCCGTTCTCTGGACGGTTCACAGAAGGTATCCTTCCCCACTGTTTCTGAATTTGGTTTTGCTAAAAAGGGGAATATTCTATATTACGTATCCGACTCCTCTTTATACACTTACAACCCACAACAAGGAAATATCCGGATAAAGGAAGAAAAAGGTGTTTTCAAGAAAATAACATTCAACGAAGAAGGCAATAAATTAGCATTCCTGTTTTGTGCAGACAAAGACTCTACAGCCACCGGTTCCGCTTTATACCTTTCCGATACGAATAAACCGGCACGATTAGTCGCAGAAAAAGGAAACCGGGCTTTCCCTTCCTCCTGGGTTATCAGTGAAAACGGAAACTTATACTTCTCGGAAAATACATCCCGGCTTTTCTTCGGAACAGCTCCGGCTCCTAAAGAAAAAGATACGACACAACTCGCTGAAAACCGCCCGGATGTCCAGATATGGAAATGGGATGAAGGCATCCAGTATACACAACAAATCTATAATAAGGCAAATGAACTGAAACGTTCCTACACCGCCGTGTACAATCTCAACACTCAAAATATTATCCAACTTGCAACCGAAGAAATCCCTAATCTGATAATCTCGGACAAAGGTAATGCATCGGTTGCACTCCTCTCTTCCTCCATTCCCTACGAAACGGAACGGATGTGGGAAGGCAGGACCCATTATGACATTTACAGCATCAATCTGGACAATGGAAACCGCCGGCTTATAAAAAAAGCGGCTAATACGAACATGCGTCTTTCCCCGAAAGGCAAATATGCTTTTTGGTACAGCGAACCGGATAGCGCCTGGTATACTTATTCTTTTACCGACACGAAAGAATATCAATTGACTACTCCACAAACATTCGTTGCCTGGGATGAAGAAAACGATGTTCCGGACTATCCTGCGGCATACGGCTCGGCTGGTTGGACTACCGATGACGAATATTTGCTCATATCCGACCGGTATGATATTTGGAAATTCAGCCCTACAGGAAACGGAAGCCCAATTAACCTCACAGTAAACGGAAGAGAAAAACAACTGGCCTATCAACTGCTTAAGTTGGATAAGGAACAAGTTTCCATCGATTTGAAAACACCTCAATTGCTGATGGCTTTCAATGAAACCACAAAGGGATATGGATACTACAGTAGCCGCACAATGGCATCTTCGCAACCAAAGGCTCCCCAAACCTTGCTATCCGGCAATTTTATGCTGAAAGCACCTCTTAAAGCAAAAGATTCGGATGCCCTTGTTTACACACAGGAGACTTTTGAACAATACCCGGATTTGCTTCTCTCCGACCTGAGTTTCAAAAAAACAGTCCGATTAACCCATAAAGGAGAACAGCAAAAGGGACTAAACTGGGGTACCGCCGAACTGGTCTCCTGGATTTCATTGGACGGACGTCCCTTGGAAGGAGTTGTTTACAAACCTGAAAACTTCGATCCGAACAAAAAATATCCGGTCATTGTAAACTTTTACGAGCGCAATGCCTCTACCTTATATAATTACCGGATGCCTGAGCCTCATCGTTCCACCATCGATTATCATTTTTATACCAGCAACGGATACATCGTATTTAATCCGGATGTGCGCTATACGGACGGTTATCCGGGAGAAAGTTGTTATAATTGTGTGATGCCGGGAATCACCTCCCTGATTGCCAAAGGATATATCAATGAAAAAGCGATTGCCGCCCAGGGACACAGTTGGGGTGGCTACCAGGTCGCTTATCTGGCAACCCGAACCAATCTGTTTGCCGCCATCGAATCGGGTGCTCCGGTGGTTAATATGTTTAGCGCTTACGGTGGTATACGTTGGGGGTCCGGATTAAACCGTTCTTTCCAATACGAACATGGCCAAAGCCGTATAGGCGGTTCCATCTGGGAAATGCCTATGCAATATTTCTCAAACTCTCCGCTTTTCACGATGGACAAGGTTACAACCCCTATCCTGATTATGCATAACGACAACGACGGACATGTGCCCTGGTATCAGGGAATAGAATATTTCATTGCTTTAAAACGGTTACAGAAACCTGTATGGCTACTCAATTACACAGGAGAACCGCACTGGCCGATGCATATGGCTAACCGAATCGATTTCCAAAAACGCATGTACCAGTTCTTCGACCATTATCTCCGTTATACACCCATGCCCAAATGGATGCGTGAAGGTGTTCCGGCTGTAGACCAGAAATTTGACCTCGGCTATTAAAATTATCATCTTTTTCCCTTTATTTTGATGGAATAATAAAAAAATACACAAAGTTTCCATCAAATAAATCCATCAAAATAAAGGGAATCAGATTACACTTTATCATTTAACACAATCTATTGACACGCTTTTGTTGCATATAGTTTTGATTTTCCTTACCTTTGCGCCCGTTTTTAAGGAGACCAAATGTCATAAAGAAACATTGTACTTTTAAAAATTGGATTATTAGGTATTAGTTATTTTTTATTTACAAACAACAAACGATTGTGTCTATGATGAAAAAGTTGACTTTTGTCATCTTATGCCTTATTGCGGCTATAAGTATGGCATCAGCGCAAACACAGGTAACAGGGAGTGTTATCTATGCCGAAGACGGCGAACCCGTTATCGGAGCGTCGGTAGTAGTAAAAGGGACAACAGCAGGAGCTGTTACCGACATCGATGGTAATTTCACATTGGAAGCTCCATCAAATGCAAAGATTCTTGTTGTTTCATACGTAGGTATGACTACACAGGAAGTAAAAGTGGCCTCTCATGTAGTGGTAAAATTGGAATCCGATACCCAACATATCGAAGAAGTTGTGGTTACCGGATATGGAGTTACTAAAAAAGCAGCCTTTACCGGAGCCGCACAGGTGGTAAACAGCGAAGCTCTGACTAAAAGAAGCGATGCAAACTTCATGAATTCATTGGAAGGTTCTGTTGCAGGTTTGCAGGTCGGTAATTTTACCGGACAACCGGGAGCATTCACCTCTACAACAATCCGTGGTATGGGATCTATCAATTCAGGTACAGAACCGCTGTATGTGGTAGACGGTATTGCTATCTACACGGACAAAATGGGTGTAAACAAAGATCCGGGTTCCGGACAGTTGTCCAGTAGCCCTCTTGCCAACATCAACCCGAATGACATCGAAAACATCACAGTCTTAAAGGATGCAACTGCAACATCTATTTATGGTGCCCGTGCTGCCAACGGTGTAATCGTGATTACCACCAAGAAAGGAGCAAGCGGCAAAGCGCGTTTCAATTTCAGTGCCAAAGCCGGTGTAAGCTTCGTTGGCAAATTAGACCATAAATACCGTAGTACAAACTTGGACCAGTACAAAGAAATCTGGGCGGAAGGATTGGTTAATTCAGGAGATGCAGCTAATAGACAAGAAGGTATGGATATTTTATATGCTAAGATAGCAGACCCGGTTTACGGATTCGGAGTTGACCTGAACAAAGTAACGAACAGTGTCGACTGGCTGGATGCTATTTTACGTAATGGTGTCACTCAGGAATATAACTTAAGTGTCCAGGGTGGTAACGAAACACTGAAATACTTCATCAGCGGTAGCTACTATCAAAACAAAGGCGTAGTAATCGGTACCGGGATGAAACGTTATACGGGTAGAGTAAACCTGGACGGTATCAGCGGACGCATCGGATATGGTATCTCCATTAACGGAGCATTCAGTGATATCGATAACAGCCTGACAGAAAGCCAGTACAAAAACCCGATGGTTGCCGTATACGACCTTCGTCCTTTTGAACAAATCTATAATGCGGACGGCTCATATAATCTGGATGCATATTACAATCCGGTAGCAATCAATGACAAAGACAAAGGAGACAAGAACAACCAGGGACAGACAACCTTAGTTGTCAATCCTTATTTCACTTATAAATTCATGGATGGTTTAACCTGGAAAACAAATGCAGGTTTAAGCTTAATCGACCTGAATGAGTTCTATTACAGTTCTATCTACAACCCCCAATACGCCAGCAGCTGGATGCAGGGAGAAAGAAACCAGGAACGTGCAACTACACTGTCTATCACCAATACGATTAATTTCAACCGTTCTTTTAATAAAGTACACAACCTGAATATCTTATTAGGACAAGAAGCACAAAAAATTTCATTCAAGAATATCTATACGGTTGCCAACAATTATCCGTCTGACCGGATAATTGAACTGGGAGGAGCTTCCGTCCCAGTTTCAGCAAGTTCAATGGCGAAAGCCAGCACATTGGCTTCCTTCTTCTTCAACGGAGAATATAACTTCAATAATAAATATTATGGTTCAGCCTCTTTCCGCTATGACGGTTCTTCCCGTTTCGGTGCAAACAACAAATGGGCTCCGTTCTGGTCTGTAGGTGCCAAATACCGTATCTCTGAAGAAGATTTCATGGCCGATACAAAAGAATGGTTGTCCGACCTGACTATCCGTGGTAGCTACGGTACGGTAGGTAACCAGGATATCGGTTATTTTGCAGCTATGGGATTATATGAATACGGATATTCATACGACAAGATTCCGGGTTCTGTACCTTCACAATATGCAAATCCCGACTTAAAGTGGGAAACTGTTGCCAAAGCGGACATTGGTATCAATGCCGTACTGTTCGACCGGGTAACTGTTGAATTGGATTATTATAACCAACGTACAAAAGACATGATTTTCGAAGTTCCTCTGTCTTATACGACCGGTTACGACTTCAAAACAATGAACCTGGGGGAAATGGAAAACCAGGGGTTTGAATTCCTTATCAACACCAGCATCATCAACACAAAAGAATTCAGTTGGAATGTAAACCTGACAGGAACGGTAAACCGCAACAAGATTATCCGTCTTGCTACCGACCAACCTATCGAAAGCAGCACGACAATCCGTAAAGTCGGCGAGCCTTACCATACATTCTACATGCCGGAATATGCAGGCGTAGACCCTCAAACCGGTTCGCCCCTTTGGTATAAGGGTAAAGAAGGTGACGAAACAACTTCTAATATCAATGAAGCCGGTCAACGTATCGTAGGCTCTGCCGACCCTAAATTCTATGGCGGATTTGGCATGAATTTCAAATATAAGGCATTCGACTTCTCCTTTGATATGAACTATTCATTGGGCAACAAAGTATACAACTCAGGTTTTGCATTCGATATGCAGGTAGGGCACTATCTTTGGGGTCCGGTTACCAACTACGTTTACGAAAACCGCTGGCAACAGCCGGGCGATATTACCGATGTTCCTAAATTCGTAGCAGGTGACGGCTCTAACGCAAACGCAATCTCTTCCCGCTTCCTGATGAATGGTTCCTATTTGCGTATGAAATCAATGGTTCTGGGTTACACTCTGCCTCGTCAGATACTGGCTCATGCGCTGATTGATAATATCCGCGTGTACGTTTCCGCAGACAACCTGTTTACTGTTCGTTCAAAAGACTTTATTGGTTTCGACCCGCAAACCCGTCCTGACGGTGTTCAGTCATGGGCTTATCCGGTTCCGACCAATGTAATGTTCGGTATTAATGTAGGTTTCTAATACAAACAAATGAGTAGTAATAAATTAAACAGTAAATTCATGATGAAAAATATATTTTCCGTCGTTTTAATCGGATTATCCTTGCTGTCCTTCAGTTCATGCAATGATTTTCTGACTGAAATTCCGACTACCTCCATCCCCGATGAAGAAGCATTCGAATCGGCACGCGATTATGATGTAGCCTTACATGGTGTTTACAACTATTTGGGTGCTGCCGAATTTATGGGTAGAGACGCTCTCGCAATGAGTGATGTGGCCTCCGACCAGTCTGCACACTCTGTGGCAACCTCCCACTTTTACGACATTTTCGCTTATCAGGTATTAGAGACAAATACATATATCAAAGATATCTGGTCGTATGGCTACAAAGTAATCAACTTTTCAGCACGCATCATCGACGCCTCAAAAACGGCTACCGATTTTTCAGAAGAAGATATCGCAGCTATCGACGCTTGTGTGGCACAGGCATACGGGCTCAAAGCATTAAGCGAATTTATTCTGGTAAATTACTTTGCATTGCCTTATTCCGAAGCAAACAAAAGTACATTAGGTATTGTAAACCAGGAGAAAACAATACTTCCGGGAGAAACAATCGGCCGTACGACTGTTGAAGAAAATTACAAACTGATTCTTTCGGATATTGAAAACGCAAAGAAATATTTCGATAAAGAAAATGTGGAAGATGTTGGTTATTTCTATATGAACAGAGCTGCAGTTTCTGCATTGGAAGCACGTGTTCGCCTGTATATGAAAGATTATGACGGAGCAATTGCAGCAGCAGAGGAAGCCATCGGACTTCGTGGTGGAAGCATTGTTTCTACAGAAGAAAGCTATAAAAATATGTTCTATCGCCTGGACATTTCTTCCGAAGATTTGTTCGTGATATCAAAAACGGAAACAGATTACCTGACAGCCAATTCTCTGAATACCCTGTATAAAGACTATGGCGTATCTGTAAACGAGACAACAAGAAATGAGTTTGCATCTACAGACATCCGTTTATCCGTATTGAATGTCAAAAACAAAGACGGAGAATATGAATGGACAGGAGGTAAGTTAAGCGGTCTGCTTCAGAACGGACAACATCTGGACATCCAGAATGTCCCAGTGTTGCGCCTGCCGGAAGTCTATTTGAACCTGGCTGAGGCATATGCCATGAAAGCAAATTATAAAGAAGCCCGCAAAAACCTGTTGGAAGTTGCAAGCAAACGCAATCCGGACCTGGATGAAAATGCAATCAAAGAAGATGCCTCCATCATTCCTCTTATCCTGAAAGAACGCCGCCTGGAACTGGTACAGGAAGGACACCGTTTCTTTGATGCACGCCGTTCAGGAGAAAAAATCGACGTATCAAACGGAGACTATACAAATTTCGATATCGCTAAATTTGTATATCCTATCCCTGCAAAAGAGGTGAACGCCGCTGCCGGTGTTACACAAACACCGAACTGGGATGCCAATTTACCGAAGTAAGAAAATTAGTTTACGATAACTATTTTGAAGGGACTGCCAGTTAAAAGGCAGTCCCTTTTTTAATGCCCCTATTCATGTCCCCCCTACCCTGTTTTCAAAACATAGGTGTTTTGCATTTAAAACATATATGCTTTGAAATCAAAACACCTATGTTTTGAAAATAGGAAATCACACTTATTTGATTATCTTTGTAAACTAATAACCCGTTTAAAACCATTGGTTATGAAGAAAAGAGGATTATTTTTAATTTTATCCCTGTTCGCCGTTTTCGCAATCCAAGCGCAATCCAACTTCACATGGGTTCGGAATAAAGAAGGAAAGATGATTGCAATGCCCAAATACGCCGTATTTAAACTGGAAATGCCCAAATCATTAATTAATTCCTATACCCCATCCGGCAGACAATTGATAGATGCCCAACTGAGGAAGTTTGTCCCGAACTTCACCTCACCATCCTTGCCGGAACGCCCGATGGACATGCAGGTTCATTCTTCGGCATACCGTCCGTTTTTCAACGTATATGCTCCCATGCTGCAACAGATATCCCCTATGGCTCTGGATTTCTCGGAAACATCCGTTATCCCGATTAGCGAACGATTGACCTTTACTGCTACCGGACAACAATATACCTGGCCCGGAGCAGGCGGACTGACCCGTCTCATGCCTCAACTTGTATGGAACAAAGACCGGTTGACAATCGCCGGAGGAGCTTTCGGAGGTCGCTTTTTCACCCCGTTCAACCTCTCTTCCCAATTTATGGGAGGCTTCAACATAATGGCGAATTACGAACTGACAGACAAGGTGGATATAAAAGGCTGGGGACAATATGCTTTCTATAGTGCCAACGAACAGCATAACCCGCACATGCTGATGAACCCTTTCTTCAACCACACGAACGTTGGGGGTGCAGTCGAATTTAAAGCAAATGACGGATTCAAGTTCGGAGTCGGAATTAATTTTGAACGAGCCTACCAAGGAGGAGGCCTACAACCGCAATACATGCTTTACGGAAAGAAATGGGCGTTCTAACAGAACCGGAACATTACAGCATGTTTTTCCCGCTTCATAGTTATGTTTTCGGAAAATCATAGTTATGATTCCGAAAAAGCATAACTATGGAATTTCTAAATTAAAGAGAGAATCGTACCATGCAATGCCCCATTACTTGCCACAACCTGCTTACCTGACGACCAGGTATCTTTTCCGTCAAAATCCGTCAGCATACCACCTGCCTGCATCAGGATAATCCCTGCAGCCGCAACGTCCCATGGGCCAAGGAATCCTTCTATACGTGCTTCAAAGCGCCCTGCTGCGACATAACAAATTTCAGAGGCGGCGGAACCCAAAAGACGGGTACCTCCGGCAAAGCCATACAATTTATCAACCAAATGCAGGGCCGTCGGGCGGTAATGGTCTGAATCATAAGGGAAGCCTATAGCGATAAACGCTTTATCGAACTCCCGTATGCCGGACACATGTATCTCTTTCCCGTTCAAATAGGCTTTACTCCCTTTCCAGGCATAAAAGCATTCATCCCGGCACACCTCATATACTACACCCAGTATAATTTCTTCCCTGGTTCGTAAAGCAATACTCACCGCATAAGGAGCCATATCATGGATATAGTTGGAAGTACCGTCCAGCGGATCTATCACCCAGCAATATTCCTGTCCGTCCAGGCTACCAGTCCCTTCTTCTGCAATAAATCCCGCCTCAGGCAGTAATGCGGAAAGCTGTTCTACCAGCCGCCGTTCGGATTCCTTATCCACATACGACACATAGTTGTGCGCACTCTTCTCTTCCACCCGGCTACTATCGAATTTTTCGCGTTGCTCTCTCAGGAAAGCGCCTGCTTCGAGGGCTATCTCCCGTACTTTTGCACAAAGGCTCTCTACATCTAACATAATGATACTCTTTATTCTTCACAAATGTAATTATCTTTTTTGCGCCTCATTTATTTTTATGCTATATTTGTTTAATAAATCTGAAACAAAATACGTGTTTTAACCGTTATCATAGTACAAAAATAGAGAATACGAATAGCAGATGAGACGTTGGATTAAGCGGATAGGGATTGTGCTTCTAATACCGGTTGTATTGGTATTCATAGTTTCTATTCTACTCTATATACCTCCTTTCCAGAAATTTGCGGTGCGATTGGCTACCCAATACGCCAGCGAAGCTACAGGCATGCAGATAGGCATTGGGGAAATACGGCTATCTTTTCCATTGGACCTGACCGTTGGAAAAGTGCAGGTTATTTCTACTCCCGATACATTACTCGACCTCGAAAGCCTTAAGGTTAGTATCCGGCCGCTTCCTTTACTTAAAAAAGAAGTGCTGGTTGAAGCCGTCGACCTGAACAAGGTAAAGGTCAACACAGGGAAGCTAATCGAAGGCATGGAAATAAAAGGGAACCTGGACCGGTTCTATCTCCATGCAGACCGTGTCAATTTAGGAAAAGAGACGGCACGCCTGAATACCGTAGAGCTTTCGGATGCAGCTATTACTCTGTTAATGAATGATACCACTCCCAAAACAGATACAACGACAACCGTTGTGAACTGGATTCTGCTATTGGAAAAAATAAATCTGGACCGCGTTGCTTTCGCACTGCAAATGCCAAACGATTCACTTCGTCTGGCTACTTATATAGACAAAGCCAGCCTGACAAGCGGTTTTGTCGACCTCGGAACAGAGCGGTACGGAGCTAAAGAATTCAGGTTATCCAATTCATCATTCAATTATGATGGCGACAACAAAAAGGAACAACCCGGTTTCGACCCGATGCACCTCGCCCTGAACAATGTGAATATCTCATTAGATTCTATTTTATATGCAGGGCTGGAAATGAATGCAAATATACTGGAAATGAATGCTGTCGACCGTTCCGGCCTGACCATTAACTCACTTACCGGAAATCTGGCAAGCGACAGCACAACAATACAGGTGCCCCAACTTCTGCTCAAAACTCCCTATTCCGAAGTACGTCTGCTGGCAAATGTACCCTGGAGTTCTTTCGCAGACAAACCGGAGGGGACGTTGCATGCATTGCTCACCGCCTCTCTCGGAAAAGAGGATTTATTCACATTTGCAGGGACACTGCCTGATGAATTGAAAAAGTCGTTCCCTACCAAACCTCTTTCCGTGACAACCGGAGTAGAAGGCAATTTAGCGGCTCTCCGCCTTCGCCAACTGAAAGGAGAAATACCGGGGACTTTCAATCTGGATATATCCGGAAAACTACAGAATATAACCGACAGTATCACCCGCTCCGGCGATTTCCAACTGGATGCAAAAACCGGAAATCTGAATTTTATCCTCAGTATGCTACCGGCAAAAGAAAGAGCACGCTATAATATTCCGGAAGGTATGCGGCTTACAGGGGAGGGTTCCCTTAGGAATGGAGAATATCAGGCACAAATCGAACTGTTGCAAGATAAAGGAAAAGTCGAGCTTTCTGCCCGTTTCAATCCCCTATTGGAAACTTATGGAATGGATTTGAGAACAGACAGTCTGGAACCTGTCCATTTCCTGCCCCAGGACTCCCTTTACAGAATGACGGTCTCGCTCCATGCCGAAGGAAAAGGATATGACCCGTTTTCCGCCCGTACCCATGCCAAAGTTGATGGAACGATAAGCGATATTTTATACGGGGCATCCTCCATTGCAGATGTAACCCTGAAAGGCTCACTGGAAAAGAATCTTTTACTGTTTGACCTGAAGAGCTTATATCCGCTGGCAAAAATCGATATGTCACTAAATGCTACTTTGCTAAAGAAAGAAATCAAAGCGATGCTGATTGCAGACGTGGATAATCTCGATTTATATGGTATGCATCTGATGACAGATTCGCTGGCAACCTCTTTCCAACTGTTCTCCGAGGCTAAAACGGATATGGGGAAAAACAACCTGATAGATGTTACGCTGGGTAACTGGGAATTAATTACAAATACCGGGAAATTCCGTCCGAAAACACTTACCTTACATGCCCAAAGTACGGTAGACACGACACGGGTATCTTTCCATGCCGGAGATTTAGGCATTGTTTTGACAGGAAACACGGATATTGAAACACTGGCTGATAAATTCACGAAAATCAATAATAACATAAACCAGCAACTCGAAAGGGATTCGATCATCGACCTGCCGTCATTCCGTCCGTTAATGCCGGATATGGATCTGCGGATTACAGCAGGGAAAGACAATCCTATTTACAACATCCTTCAGGAAGAGAACATCACATTCAATAACCTGCAAGTAATTGCATCTACTTCTCCGGAAGACGGATTCCAAATGGATGCCGACCTCTTTTCGTTAATGCAGGATACCACACGTATAGATACCATTTGCTTCAAAATGCACGAAGACTCTCTCGGACTACTATATGACGCAAGAGTGGTAAAAACAAGATTCCGCAAGCAATCTCCGTTTACGGCCGGGCTTACCGGAAAAATACGAAGTACATTTGCCGATGCGGAACTTCGCTATACCGACGGGCAAGGCAATACCGGTATACATATCGGATTGCGTGCTGATAAGGAACGGGAAGGTTTCCGCCTGCACCTGTTCCCCGAAGACCCGATCCTCGTATTCCGTCCATTCCAGCTAAATCCGGATAATTATATCCTGTACAAAAATATAAAAGATATTGCCGCCAACGTGCGATTTTCCGGATTGGAGAACTCTTCCCTCTGGATACACTCTTTGCCGGAAGATGGAAAAATGGAAGAACTTCATGCCGAGTTATCTCAAATCGACCTGAATCTGATCTCCAAGAGTTTCCCGGACTTGCCTGCTATGCGGGGGCTGCTGAATGCCGACCTGCAATATGCCCCGTCCGACAGTAATTTCCTGGTAGTAGCCGACGCTTATATAGACAGCCTGTTCTATGATGGAGGAAGGGTCGGAGAGCTTATGTTCAATACGGTATATTTGCCTACGGGAAAAAACAATCACCAGGTGGATATGCACTTATTCCGCGACCAGAATGAAGTGGCTTCCATCATGGCTCACTACACAGCCGGAAAACAAGACCATATAGATGGGAACATCAACATTACCGACCTTCCTCTGGAAATGGTCAACCCGTTCATTCCCGACAATATGGCTAAACTGAGCGGTAAGCTACAGGGAGAAATGGAGATTACCGGTTCCAGCAAGCTACCGAAAGTAAATGGTAATATGCGGTTAGACAGTGCGGCAGTGTACGTTACAGCTGTCGGAACTTCTTTCAATTTCGACCCCAAAGAAATTAAAGTCAAAGATAACCTGATGGATTTCGATAATTACAGTATCTATACCTCTACCACGAATCCTTTTGTCATAGACGGAACTATCGACTTCCATGATCCGGCAAAAATGCTTGCCGACCTGCGTCTGACCGCCCACGAAATGCAATTGCTGAATACAAAAAAGACGAAGGAAAGCATGGTATATGGGAAACTGCTTGTCAACCTGAACTCTACGTTGAAAGGGCCACTCAGCACCTTGATGATGCGCGGAGAACTGGAACTCCTGGGAGGAACGAATGTGACCTATGTCATGCAGGAATCCCCGCTTACGGCACAAGACCGGCTTGCCGACCTGGTTACTTTTGTGGACTTCTCCGATACATTAATTACCCGTACACGCAGGCCTGAGTCGCCTCTGCCCATCGGCGGGCTGGATATGTTGATGACAATCCATATCGACCAGTCGGTCCGTTTGAATGCAGATATTACCCCGGACGAATCCAGCCGTATACAACTGGAAGGCGGAGGAGATTTGTCTTTCCAGTACACAACACAAGGAGACATGATATTAAACGGGCGATACACCCTGTCCGGCGGAACGGTAAAATATGCCCTGCCGATTATCCCGCTGAAAGAATTTAATATACAATCCGGAAGCTATGTGCAATGGAGCGGCAACCCGATGGACCCGATGATGAACCTGACGGCAACGGAACGGGTAAGGGCATCCGTCACGATAGGAGAACAACCGGCACGTCTTGTAACTTTCAATGTGGGAGTTGCTATCAAAGAAACGCTTGAAAACCTGCAACTTCAATTTATTATTTCCGCTCCTGAAGACCAAAGCATGCAACAGGAATTAGCCAAACTGGGTGAAAGCGAACGGGCACAAATCGCAGTGACCATGCTTGTTACAGGCATGTACCTGAATGTAAACGATAAAAATTCCACATCCAAGAAGCCGAGCCTCGATATGGGGTCCGCCCTGAACAGCTTCCTGCAAAGCGAAATTAACAATATTGCCGGTAGCGCACTTAAATCGGTGGATATATCCCTTGGTATGGAACAATATGATGAAAACGGAACAGCCGGAGGAGGTTCAAGAACAGACTTCTCATTCCGTTTTGCCAAACGGTTCTACAACGACCGTATCAGCATTATTCTCGGCGGACGTATCTCTACCGGGCAAAATGCCAATCAACAGGGACAGACACAGCCGTTCATCGATAATGTATCCATCGAATATCGTTTGGATGGCAGCGGCACCCGGTATATCAAACTCTTCCACAACAAAAACTATGAAAGTTTATTGGAAGGGGTAATCACGGAAACAGGTGCCGGTATCGTACTCCGTAAGAAAATGCGCCATCTCCGTGAACTGTTTATTTTTAAAAAGAACAAGGTAAAACCGGTTAAGGAAGAAAAGACAGAAGAGACAAAATGAAAAAAGAAAGATACATATATCATATAGGATGTTTAGTGCTATCATTTTTGTTAGCATTCCTCATGTCCTGCTCCACTACCAAGAATCTGCCCGAAAACGAAGTGCTCTATACGGGTATTAAAAAGATTGAGGTCGAAAATCAAGACATCACCCCGGAAGGAGAAGAGGCGCTGTCGGAAGTCGAAGCGGCACTTTCTTACCCGCCTAATAATGCATTATTGGGAAGTTCTTCCATCCGTATTCCTTTCCCGTTCGGACTGTGGGTATATAATGCTTTCGTAAATAAAAAAGGTAAAATCGGGCAATGGATATTCAAGAAACTGGCGAGTAAGCCTATATATATCAATACGGTCAATCCGGAGGTAAGAACCAAGGTCGCCTATAATCTGCTTCGTGAATATGGATATTTCAATGGAGCGACTTCCTATCAGATAGATCCAGACCCTAAGAATCCGAAAAAGGCAAAAATCACTTACAAAGTCGAAATGAACCAGCCGTATACTTACGACAGTATCGCTTATGTTAGATTACGTCACCGGGTCGATACATTGATACAAAAAAATATAGGAGACAGGCTTTTAAATATCGGCGATAATTTCAATGTTACAAAACTGGAGGCGGAAAGACAACGTATATCTTCCCTGCTCCGTAATAACGGATATTACTATTTCCGTCCTGATTTTATTACCTATCAGGCAGACACTTTACTAAATCCGGGCAAGGTCGCTTTACGTATTTCTACAAAACCGGGATTACCCCGCACCGTATTACGCCCCTGGAAAATAGGTGACGTTTCCGTCTATCTGAATGGCTTCGATTATGAAATGCCCACCGACTCCGTTCGTTATAAAGACCTGACCATTTATTATGAGGGAAAACTCAGGGTACGTCCCAAGGTTCTTTACAACCGGATAAAGTTCCGCCCGGGTGAATTTTATTCGCAACAACAACAGGAGAAAACGCAGACCGGTTTTTCGCGCCTGGGAGTCTTCCGATATTCGGAAATGCAATATACCCCGAAGGATACTTCACGCCGCTGCGATACACTGAATCTAAAAATCAATACGGTATACGACCTTCCGCTGGATGGTGAATTAGAACTGAACGTAACCTCCAAAAGCAACGGGCAATTAGGTCCGGGCGCTATTTTCAGTGTCACCAAACGTAATGTGTTTGGCGGAGGCGAAACTTTCAATGTCCGGTTGCGCGGTTCTTATGAATGGCAAACAGGAAGTCACGTTGTCGGCAACAGTTCTACAATCAACAGTTGGGAATTAGGAGTGAACACAACGCTGACATTCCCACAGGTCCTTTTCCCAAAACTGGTAAAGGGGGATACGAAATATCCTTCCAGTACCTCTTTCCGTATCTATATTGACCAACTGAACCGTGCCAAATTTTTCAAGATGCTGGCATTCGGAGGAAGTGCATCTTACGATTTCCAACCTTCGGCAACCAGCCAGCATTCCGTAACTCCATTCAAACTGACTTATTCGTTGTTGCAACGTACTACCGCAGAATTTGACTCTATCATAAATGTAAACAGGGCATTGGGCTTAAGTTTGGAAAACCAGTTTATTCCCGCAATGGGATATACCTATACCTACGACGATTCTCCTATCACCAGTAAAAAGAATCATATCTGGTGGCAGACCTCTATCACGCAGGCTGGTAACATAATCGGGGGGATTTATGCCCTTACGGGAAGCAAGTTCAACGAAAAGAACAAAACGCTGTTCGGGAATAAGTTTGCACAGTTCGTAAAGTTGACCAGTGAAATCCGTTATAATTACTATCTGGGAAACAGGCAGCATCTGGTAGGACGTTTAATGGCAGGGGCAGCCTACAGTTATGGAAACTCGGATATAACTCCCTACGGCGAACAATTCTATATAGGAGGAGCCAACAGTATCCGTGCCTTTACAGTCCGCACCCTTGGTCCCGGAAGTTATCATCCTAACGATACACAATACGGCTACCTGGACCAAACCGGAGACCTGAAATTCGAAGCGAACCTGGAATACCGTTTCCCCATTTTAGGAGACCTGCACGGGGCTGTATTTTTGGATAGTGGCAATATCTGGCTAATCCGTGAAGATGAAAACCGTCCGGGCGGACAATTTGAACTGAAAGACTTTTTCAAAGACCTGGCACTGGGAACAGGAGTCGGTATACGATATGACCTGACCTTTATTGTTCTCCGCCTGGATTTGGGTATCGGTATTCATGTTCCCTATGAAACCGGCAAAAAAGGATATTACAACATTCCCAAATTTAAGGATGGACTGGGACTTCACTTTGCCATTGGATATCCGTTCTAAAACAATTACAGCTAATTCTAACAGCTTGTCATATAATAAACTATCCTTTTAAAAGGTTGTTTTTCAAAAAATATAGTGACGATACGGACCCAAAATGTGACAATTTATCCACTATCTCATCTTTGCAAATGATACTTTTGTTTCGAAATAACAACTATTTAAAAACAAAGATGAAAAAGTTCTACTTTTTATTATTATTGCTATTTGCCGTTGGATTTACAAATTGTAGCAAAGAGGATGCTCCCGATGTACCTCCCATAGATCCGAATGAAGCCAGACCACATGCAAAAACGAATCGTACTGTTTTAGCATATCTGGTAGGAGATATGAGTTTATGGTATGCGCTGGAAGAGACTGTAAACCAAATGGAAAAAGGCTGGGATGATGATATAGATGGAACCCTATTAGTATATCTTGATAATTCCAACCATTTAACCCAATTCGGTCAGCCGGTATTATTGGAAATCACGCACGATACGACAGACATGATCGTCAGCAAAGTAGTCAAAACCTACGAAGATCAAGATGCCGGAAATCCGAATGTAATGCAGACTGTCTTGAGTGACGTCGTCACTCTCTATCCGGCAGAGTCACAAGGATTGATAATCGGAGCACACGGCAATGGTTGGTTACCCGGAATAAAAAATGACAGCGAAACCAAAGGTATAGCAGGTCCGGACCGTTATGGAAGTACACTGGAAATTGCAGACCTGGCAAAAATACTTCCTGTAAAATATGATTTTATTATTTTCCATGCCTGTAATATGTCCAATGCCGAAAGCGTTTACCAGCTACGGAATAAATGCGACTACATAATGGCTTCGGCTCTCCCTCTTCCCGGATACGGATATCCCTATGAAACAATTATCCCGTATCTATATACTAAACCACATGCAGACTTGTACAAAGCTGCCAAGCTAAGCGCTACAGACTATAGTACTAATAAGAATAAAAATACTTTCGATGGATTTACCGTTGCCATAACAAAAACATCCGAATTGGAAAATCTGGCAACCGCAACCTCCAAGCTACTGGAAAGTATAAATATGAGTTATGACGAAATGCGTCATACTCTTAATGAAAATAAAAATCTCGTTGATTACTACGAGTCTATTTTACTGGATATAAGTGGGTTATATTTCCTATCAGAAAATGAAGATTTAAAAAACACATTTAAAAACGCAATAGACAAAGCAATCATACAATTTTACTTTGTTCCGGGAGATATTTCAGAGCAAGAAGAACTTATAAGAATAGCGGATTATGGAAGCGGCCTGTCTTTTTATTTGCCGATACTCCGGAATACTCCGGGTTTAAATCAGATAAATACCGCATTCAAAAACAATTATGACTGGTCCAAAGCAACTGGTTTTGATAAAGACAGGAAATAAAACAATTGAATAGATACTCTACTTGATGAATCCTTAACAAATACACCTGTGGGGTATCCGGTTTTTCCGGATACCCTTTTTTTATGTTCAAAAGAATTATATCTTTGCACGCAGATTATGGTGTAACAGTACCGTTTCCACGGTCTGTTAGTAAAAGGGAAGCCGTTGAAAGTACGGCGCTGTACCCGTAGCTGTAAGTTCTGAAACCCCGGCAAAACTCGTTGCCACTGACAAATAGCCAACAAATGGAAAGTTCAGTATAACTGTCACTTGTCCACTGCCAGCTATTAAGTTGGGAAGGTAGCCGAAATAAGGGAGAACAAGCCAGAAAACCTGCCATAATCCTTTATACAATCTCTCGGGTGAAGAGGTTGATAAATCGATAATTATGCAGAATACGTACATCAAGAAGATTTTAAGCCTGCTATTATTCTGGCTTAATGGCATTATGTTTTTACATGCCCAAGTCGACACGACTAAGACCTATCAACTGAAGGATGTCGAGGTTGTCGGTAAATCGCGTCCGTCTGTAATGCGCGAAACCACTCCCCTGCAAATAATGAACCGCAACAGTATTGAAAGACTTGGCGTGCAGGATTTATCGGAAGCTGTAAAACGTTTTTCCGGTGTTACAGTGCAGGACTATGGCGGTATCGGAGGTTTAAAGACTGTCTCCGTTCGTAGCCTTGGAGCCAAACATACGGCTGTCAGCTATGACGGCGTAACCATCACCGATGCCCAAAGCGGGCAAGTGGACATCAGCCGATTTTCTCTGGATAATGTAGAAATGGTATCCCTATCCATCGGGCAATCCGACGATATCTTCCAGACAGCAAGAATGTATGCATCGGCAGGGGCGCTGAGTATAAAGACAAGTAGGCCCAGATTTCAGGATAAATCATACAACCTTTTTGCAAAAATTAAAGGAGGCTCTTTCGGGCTGTTTAATCCGGCAATCCGTTATGACCAGAAAATAGGAAATAAATGGGCTACGACTTTATATGCAGACTGGCTCAGTGCCAAAGGTGATTACCCTTTTACGCTGATTAACGGAAAAGAAATAACAAAAGAAATCCGTAAGAATAGTGATACTTATGCGTTACGCCTCGAAGCAAATGTATTTGGTGATTTTGGAAAAGGAGGGAATTTAAAAGGGAAGGTATACTATTATAACTCTGAACGTGGACTCCCAGGTTCTGTCATTCTTTACAACGACAATGCCAAAGAAAGGCTATGGGACAAAAACTTTTTCACTCAATTTCATTATGACAATCAGTTTACTGATTTCCTCAAATTCCAGGCCAGTATTAAATATAACTACTCATTCAGTAAATACAGGGATATCAATGATAAGTATTCAGGAGGAATGCAGGAAGACCTGAACACACAAAACGAATACTATGGTTCCGCAGGCATTTTATATACGCCTTTGCAATATCTGTCTTTTACATTGAATACGGATATTGCACGTAATACGCTTGAGAATAATTTTATAGACTCGCCTCTCCCCAAACGCCTGACGTCACTTACGGCAGTTGCAGCACAATATAAGAGCCCCATTCTTACAGCTACGGCGAGTTTATTAGGTACTTACATCACCGATCAGGTAAAACATGGAGACCGTCCGGAAGACCGTAAACGACTTTCTCCGGCAGTAAGCCTATCCTGGCGCCCCTTTGCAGGACAGGCATTCCGTATCCGCGCCTCTTACAAAGATATTTTCCGGGTACCGACATTTACGGATTTATATTACCTGCGAATGGGAAATACCAATCTGAAACCGGAACGTGCAACTCAATATAATATCGGAATGACATGGAGTGGTGAAATCGGTTCATTCATACGTTCATTCAGCTTGTCTGCCGATGGGTATTATAATAAAATACACGACAAAATAGTTGCTATCCCCAATATGTATATCTGGAAAATGATGAATATGGGCGAAGTTGATATCAAAGGGCTGGATGTCAATCTGAGTTCAGAGATTCCTATAACTTCTAAAATCTCATTAATCCTGTCATCGGCATACAGCTTCCAACATGCCATCGATCTTACGGACCCCCAAGAAAAAAATTATAAGGACCAAATACCTTATACACCACGTCATTCGGGTTCCGTATCCGCATCTGTAGAAAACCCATGGGTAAATATTTCTTATACATTGGTAGCTGCAGGAGACAGATATGCATTACCTCAAAATATCGAAAGCAATTTAATTAAATCTTATATAGAACACAGCATTTCTGCGAATCGAAGTTTTACTCTAAAGAAATGCACGCTTCGTCTACAGGGTGAAATACTAAACCTTACAAACAAAACATACGATATTATTCAATATTATCCGATGCCCGGCCGCTCCTGGCGCCTCAGTTTGAGTGTAACATATTAATAGTAAAAACAGAAATAAAATGAAAAAAAGAACATTCCTTTTTATGTCCGCACTTTGTGCACTGACATTATTCTCTTTCACTGGATGTGAGAAAAACAATGATATTCCAGATGACGATGATTCCGTAGAAAAACTAAATGGTTTCATTTTCCTAAACAGTGGAAATAACGGAAATAATAATTCCGGATTATCCTACTACAACATGTCTACAGCCAAAATAGATGTTGATGCATTCAAAACAATCAATAACAGAGGTTTAGGTGATACTGCCAACGACATAATCAAATACGGCTCAAAATTATATATAGCTGTATATGGCTCAAATACGATTGAAGTTCTGGATGAAACAGGCGAGTCTATTAAACAAATAAAATCAAGTGGGGACGCAGCTCTGCAACCTCGCTATATGACCTCTTATGAAGGGAAAATATATGTATCCTTATTCGATGGCTATGTGGCACGTCTGGATACTGCAACATTAGAGATTGAAAATAAAGTAAAAGTAGGACGTAATCCTGAACAATTAGTTGTTGCTAATAATAAATTATATGTGGCAAATTCCGGAGGTATGGACTATAATACTCCTGTAGGATACGACAAAACTGTTTCCGTCATCGATTTATCTTCTTTTACAGAAATAAAAAAGATTGAAGTTGTTACTAATCCAGCCAATGTTGTAACAGATAATCAGGGAGATGTATATGTGGTTTCTTTAGGTAATTACGGAGATATACCTAATACATTCCAGCGTATCGATACACAAAAAGATGAAGTATCCGTAATTACTGAGACTAAGGCAACAGAACTGGCATCTACAGGTGATAAATTATATATTCTGCATTCACAATACGATGCAAACTGGAACCAGACAATTTCATATATCTGCTACGACGCAACCAACGAAAAAGTTATCAGCAATAATTTTATTACAGATGGAACAACCATTGCTAAACCGTATAAAATCGGTGTTGAACCTTCTACCGGATATATCTATATCACTGAGTCCGATTATAAAACCAATGGGGATATTTATTTCTTTAATGCCAGTGGAAAGAAACAATATCAATATTCTGTCGGTCTGAATCCGGTTAAAGCTTTGTTTGTAAAATAAATATGAAAAGGATTCTTTCTTTTCTCTTTTTACTCTGTTTCGTATGTAGTTGTCATACGAAACAGAGTTCTTCTCATGGTGAAGCATTTTCATCCGACACCATCCGCTATGCCCAAGGCTTCTCCACCCAACACTTCGAAAATTATACTTCAGTAGAGATACATGACCCTTGGGACAGTACCCGGCTTTTACAACGCTATTTGCTGGTTGACCGTAAGAAGCCTGTTCCGACGAACCTCCCCAAAGGCACAGTTGTACAAATACCTATACAAAACATAGTCGTATATACCTCTGTTCATGCGGCCATTATCGACCAGCTTGGAGAAACCGACAAGATTATAGGTGTTTGTGAACCGCGCTATATGGACACCCCTGCCATTCAGGAAGGGCTGAAGAACGGACGGATTGCCGATATGGGAGAGGCTACAGCACCGAATGTGGAAAAGATGATAGACCAAGGCGTTGAGTTGGTTATCGTCTCTCCTTTCCAAAACAGCAGCTACGGTCCGGTCGAGAAATTGGGTATACCCATTATTGAAGGAGCCGATTACATGGAGTCCCAACCGTTAGGACGCACCGAATGGATACGTTTTTACGGCATGCTGTTCGGTAAAGAGAAGAGGGCGGATTCAATATTCCGCGCTACGGAACAAAGTTATCTGGAACTGAAAAATCTGGTAAAAAAAGACATTCCCAGGCCTACCGTTATCTCCGAAAAGAAATTCGGTTCTTCCTGGTATACCCCCAGTGGCTCCAGTTATATAGCAAACCTGTACCGCGATGCAGGTGCAGATTATCTCTTTAATGATTTACCAGGAGCAGGAAGCACCCCGCTGGCATTTGAAACAGTTCTGGACAAAGCCATACATGCCGACATCTGGCTTGTCAAATACAATCAGGCAAAAGAGATGACATACAATGAACTTCGTACGGAGTACACGCCTTATGAGAACTTCGACGCATTCAAAAAACGTCACATTTATACCTGCAATACAGGAGCCGTTCCCTATTACGAAGAATTTCCTTTACATCCCGATTATTTGCTAAAGGACTTGATCTGGGTATTCCACCCCGAGCTGGTACCCGGTTATACACCCCGTTATTACCGGAAAATGCAAGAGTAAATATACAAAAATCCCCCCAAGCTCAATGAATGAGCCGGAGGGGTTTTTAGTTTGGCATTTTAAATATAGGGAGTTATGATTAAGCTAATCCTTTCAACATACCGTAGAAATACATCGGTTTCAACATATAAACCTTCAACATCCATGCAGCCCACTGCTCTTTTGATGTATCCAGCATTGTGAATGGGAATGTATTTTCCGGTTCTTTTTTGTAATTGAACTCACACAAAAGTACATGTCCATAATCCGTCACTATCGGGCAAGCTGCATAACCGTCATACTTTTCAGCAGGTTCTTTGCCTTCCATGAGTGAAATCAGGTTCTTTGCAGCAATAGGCACTTGCTTACGGATAGCCGCAGAAGTTTTACTGGTCGGTATGCCAGCCACATCACCCAACGACACAATATTCGGATATTTCTGATGAACCAAAGTTTCTTTATCTACCATTACCCAGGCATCCGCTGCTAATTTGCCTTCCGTCCATCCCAGTCCGGCTTCACGGACAAAATCAGGAGCCGACATCGGAGGTGTGAAATGCAGAAAATCGTAATCTTCCACAAACGGAGTATAAACCTTCTGGTCACCGACCGTTTCTATCTTCTCAAAATGAACCTGTTTAGCGGCAGTATCCACCCCTTTCACCCGGACATTCAGATTAATAGGTATATTTCGTTCCTTATATATTTCCAGCAAACGAGGAGTAAAATATGGTATATCATACAATTCTTTTGCTGCTGTATAATAATTCAGTTCCACCTTATCCCGGGTTCCCTGTTTACGGTTATAGTGCTCTGATAACAAACATATTTTTTTAGGAGCCCCACCACATTTGTGCTTGGTATATGTATCCGTGTAAATGCCACGTCCACCTGTTTTCGAAAATTCCTGCAATGCTTTCCAAGTTTTCTGCGCTCCATCAAAATCATAAATAGAATGAGCATTTCCTTCACCCAACGTATCATGTGTGATACCTTCTACTTTTTCCCAATTGATTTGTATACCCGGAGTCAGAACCAAAAAGTCATAGGCTATCTTACCGTTATTATTTGTTGTTACCTGATTCCAGACCGGGTCAACAGATGCAACCGAGTCTTTCACCCACTTAATACCATCAGGCATACATTCTTCTTGTTTTTTCCATACATCGCCCGGTTCATAAACGCCTGAGGCAATCAGGGTAAAACCCGGTTGATAAAACTGACGGTCACTGGGATCAATTAATGTAATATCAGGTTCATTCAACCATTTTTGTAAACGGGCAGCCATACTGATACCGGCAGCCCCCCCGCCTATAATGACTATCTTCCCTTTTGCATTACTTGAAAAAGCTTTAGCTTCCTGAGTACCTGCAGCAGTCAACAATCCTGCAGCTGCCATTATCTTAAAAAAATGCCGGCGGTCGATACCCTTCTTTTCTAACGCCTTCAATTGATTTTCCAGTTCGTGTTCCATCATGTATGAAAATTAGATTTACGTGCCACAAAGAAAACGGAATAACAAAAACTTTCTATAAAAAAGGCTACTACACAACTTGCGCAAGTAATCTGTGTAGTAATAAAGAATACAACAATCCTTTCTCACTTATCAGAAAAAACAATTTAACCACCTATTTTTCAATAGATTATAAAAACATCATTTTTGAGAAAATAAATTTAAAAATTCATCAGAAAATCAATAAGATTCGTATCTCCTTCCAAGCCTAAACGCTTACGCAAGCGATACCGGCGAAGTTCTATAGCACGAACCGAAACATTTAACAATGAGGCTATTTCCTTTGTAGAAAGATTCATACGCAACAGACAGCAAATACGTAAGTCGCCAGTAGTAATATCTGCATATTCCTGACGCAACCTGTCCATAAAATTTTGGTGGGCACTATTGAAATAACTTTCAAACAACTTCCAGTCGGCCGGGTCATCCCGCGTACTTTCCAACAAAGCTTTCATCCGGTTGTAAAGCTTATTCGGATAACGCTCGCCCAATGCTTCTTTTTGTTTATCCAACTCTCCCAATAAAGATTGAATTGCCTGATTACGCTTTACCAGAGCGGTTGTTTGCAAAGTCAACTCATTATTTTTATTCTGAAGTTCCGCTTCCAACATCTGGCTTTTCATTTCCTGCATGCGTTGCTGTTCAGCCTGGCGTTCCGCTTCTATCTTTGCCTGCTCTTCCTTATGCAAGTTTTTAAGATTATAGCGTAATACACCCTGCGCGACAATCCAAACAACAAGAATATACGCCAACCATGCCCAAACCGTATTATACCAAGGCGGACGAACATCTATTGACAGGGATAGTTCAGGGAAAGGCCCTTTGACCACATATTTACGAACTTTTAATTCATAATGCCCTTCTGGCAACTGTAAGAATGATATTTTCCCTTCCGATTGCCAGGAAGACCAGCCGGAAGAAACACCTTCTATCTTATAACTAATCTGGTGATTGGATGTAAAGATCGTAGTACCTATATAAGCAGTAAACTCCTGAAAATCATATGGAAGTTCTATCTTCTGATTGTCGAGGGGCAAATTATAGCAACCTTTCGCATCCATATACTCCAACTCAAAAACTTGCAGAGAGGTTTTACCCGGAAGCCCTGCATCAATCAAATCACGCACATTTATCAGTAAAGGCCCCTGCATGGTAGATGCCAACACCATGGTTTCATTTAAAGGGATAATGCGCGTACCTCGAGTAACCAGATTCATATCATAGTTATTAAACAGCAGCCGGCATTTCAATACAGCCGTACCGCCACTCATATGAAACAAGGCAGCCTGATTATCCACCGACAACCAATACAAACTATCTCCGGCCGGATAAATATGTTTTGCAGAAACGAAAGCGCCAAGCGATGCCGTATCTTTGACCAATTTATTGACAGTATATTTCTTCCGGTTTTTATATGAAACTAAAAACGGTTTGGCTTCTCCCTCAGCGACAGCAACAAACGGTTCTTCCGCAACAAGGGAACGTTTAAAATAGCCAAAGCCTGTTTGCAGATATAACATCCCTTCATGTATTCCTCCATCTATCAGTTTCCCGATAATACTGCGTTTCTCCAACAGAACAATGGGAGGATCCAGCGTTATCAGGGCCAGTCCGTTATCCAATGCCACCCATATCTGGCTATCATCCTGCACGCTGATAAACCGGACCATATTATCCTGCAATTGATTTTCTAAAGACAAATGATGAAGGATATGTCCTTCTTTATCCGTAATAAACAATCCTTGCTTATAAGTTCCGATAAAATACAGAGTTCCGTTTGTCGCAAAGGCACTTGGTTCCGCCTTCCTTATTTCCTCCGGCAGACTGAAAGGAATGGAGACCGGAGGTGCATCAAACTTCACTTCCGAAGGAACTGTTTCCAGCACATGATGATGCAACATTCCGTTATTATCATATGTCCAGCCATATAATGCATTTTCACCCTGTGTATAAATCGTATCATTGTAATTAGTAACTCCAGTCACTTCAAGTTGCCCGGGCAATTGGTAGAGCTTCCATGCATTCCCGTTGAACTCAAGCAATCCGGAACTATTCGCTACATAAAGAATACCTTCCGGCGTGAGCGAGAAACCCCAGTTCTGGCAACCCGCCTTATAATCACCTACTGAATAATTTTTGACAAATACATAAGGAAGGACTACCGACGCTCTGACAACAGGAACTGCCAGCAGGAAGGATAACAATAAGATCAGTAGTCTACACATGGTATTTTTGAATTGAAAATGAGAAAGACAAGGCATTGCTGCCCTGTCTTTAACAATATGTTGGATACAAATATAATTAAATATTTTATTACTTGTATTCCTGCCAGCTCTTAATCTGAATATCTTCAGTCTTCAGATTACAGAATGCATCGATGAATGCACTTGCCAAACGAGCATTCGTAATCAGAGGAATATTATGGTCGATTGCAGCACGGCGGATTTTATAACCGTTCGTCAACTCACGTTTGCTATGATCTTTCGGTATGTTCACTACCAATTCGAATACATGTTTGCTGAACATATCCATAATATTCAAATCGCCTTGTTCATCCGGCCAGCATACGGCAATTGCATCGATACCGTTATCCTTCAGGAATTTTGCAGTACCGGCAGTACCATAAATCACATATCCCTTATTAGCAAGCTGACGGCAAGGATCCAACAGTTCTGCTTTACTCTTGGCAGCTCCTGAAGAAACCAGCACATTCTTTTTAGGAATTGTATTTCCTACAGCCATCATAGCTGAAAGCAATGCTTCATCGAAATCATCACCGATACACCCCACTTCACCGGTAGAACTCATATCCACACCTAATACCGGGTCGGCTTTATGCAGACGGGCAAATGAGAACTGAGAGGCTTTTACACCAATCCAGTCGATATCGAATGCACTCTTATCCGGTTTTGTATACGGAGCATCCAGCATAATACGGGTTGCAGTTTCAATAAAGTTACGTTTCAATACTTTAGAGACAAACGGGAAGCTACGTGATGCACGCAGGTTACATTCGATAACTTTCACATCGTTGTTCTTTGCCAGGAACTGGATATTGAACGGACCGCTGATATTCAATTCTTTTGCAATCATCTTGCTCACCTTCTTGATACGGCGTGCCGTTTCAAAATAGATTTTCTGAGCCGGGAATACCAATGTGGCATCACCGGAGTGAACACCGGCAAATTCAATATGTTCGGAAATTGCGTATTCAACAACTTCACCATTCATGGCTACCGCATCAAATTCGATTTCTTTTGCCCCCTGCAAGAACTGAGATACAACAACCGGATATTCTTTAGATACCTTAGCTGCCAGATCCAGAAATTCAATCATTTGTTCCTTGCTGTGGCAAACATTCATTGCTGCCCCGGAAAGTACATATGACGGACGGATCAAAATAGGGAAACCTACTTTAGCAATAAAGTCGTCGATTTCTTCCATACTGGTCAACTCTGCCCAACATGGCTGGTCGATACCTAAAGAGTCCAACATGGCAGAGAATTTGTGACGGTTTTCCGCACGGTCGATTGATAGCGGAGAAGTACCCAGGATAGGCACATTCTGGCGATGAAGTTTCATTGCCAGGTTATTCGGAATCTGACCACCTACAGAAACAATCACACCCTTCGGAAGTTCCAGGTCGATTACGTCCAGTACACGCTCCATCGAGAGTTCATCGAAATACAAACGGTCGCACATATCGTAATCTGTAGATACGGTTTCCGGATTATAATTAATCATGATAGATTTGTACCCCAGCTTACGTGCAGTCTGTGCCGCATTTACCGAACACCAGTCGAACTCTACGGAAGAACCGATGCGGTAAGCACCAGAACCCAGAATTACCACACTCTTGTCGTTCGGATAGTAGTTGATATCGTTCTGGCTGCCGTCATACGTCATATACAGGTAGTTTGTCAGTTCCGGGTGTTCGGAAGCAACCGTATTGATACGTTTTACGCTCGGAACAATACCCATTTTCTTACGCAGGTTGCGTACACGGATATTTTCTTTCTCCATATTGCCGTCCGAATGTTCTACGTAACGTGCAATCTGGAAGTCGGAGAATCCCAGACGTTTTGCTTCACGCAATACATCTTCCGGCAGATCTTCGATCGTATGGTAAGCAGACAATACTTTGGTATAGTCTACAATATTTTTCAGTTTTTCCAGGAACCACGGAGTAATCTTAGACAGTTCGTGGATACGGTCTACGGTATATCCTTTTTCCAAAGCCTGGGCTACGGCAAAGATACGGAGGTCGGTCGGATTAGCCAATGCATCGTCCAGATTGTCAAATTCCACATCATTATTGCCTACAAAACCGTGCATGCCCTGACCGATCATACGCAGACCTTTCTGCATGATTTCTTCAAAGCTCTTACCGATTGACATGATTTCACCCACAGACTTCATGCTGGAACCGATCAGACGGCTTACACCTACGAATTTAGTCAAGTCCCAACGCGGAATCTTTGCGATTATATAATCTACCTCCGGTGCTTTGTAAGCAGAGTTTGCAGTACCCATCTCGCCAATTTCATCCAAGCTGTATCCTAAAGCCAGCTTAGCAGCAACAAAAGCCAAAGGATAACCGCTTGCTTTGGATGCCAATGCTGAAGAACGGCTCAGACGGGCATTTACCTCGATCACACGATAGTCGCATGTATCAGAATTGAAAGCATACTGGATATTACATTCACCAACAATGCCTAAGTGACGGATTGTCTTTGTCGAAAGTTCTTTCAGCAAGTCCAGTTCCTTGTCTGTCAACGAACAAGTAGGAGCAACAACAATACTTTCACCGGTATGTACACCCAGCGGGTCTACATTTTCCATACTTACTACGGTGAAGCAATGATCGTTCTTATCGCGGATTACCTCAAATTCTATTTCTTTCCAACCCTTCAGGGACTCTTCGACCAATACCTGTGGAGAATAAGCAAATGCACTTTCTGCCAATGTGCGCAGTTCAGCTTCATCTTTACAGATACCGCTACCCATACCACCCAGTGCATAAGCAGAACGGATCATTACCGGGAAACCGATACGGTAAGCAGCTTTCACTACATCTTCCAGATTTTCGCAAGCCTGGCTGATCGGAGTTTTCACTTCTATCTCGTTAAGCTTCTTTACAAACAGGTCACGGTCTTCTGTATACATGATTGCTTCTACGGAAGTTCCCAATACCTTCACACCATATTTTGCAAGCGTGCCGCTGGTATAAAGTTCCGTTCCACAGTTCAACGCAGTCTGTCCGCCAAAAGCCAGCAAAATACCGTCCGGTTGTTCTTTTTTGATTACTTCTTCAACAAAATAGGGAGTGATAGGCAGGAAATATACCTTGTCAGCCACCCCTTCCGATGTTTGAATAGTTGCAATGTTCGGATTTAGCAATACAGTACTGATACCTTCTTCTTTCAGCGCCTTTAATGCCTGCGAGCCGGAGTAGTCAAACTCTCCTGCCTGTCCGATTTTCAAGGCACCCGAGCCCAGAACAATCACCTTTTTGATACCACTTTTCGACATAGTAAATGGGTTGTTTTAAATATTATATATTAATGTTGATTCTTTTGACCTATTCAAACTCCGGGACACAAAAAAAATGCGTTAGTAAAAGTAACTAACGCATCTTATATAATGAAATTATTATCCCATAAAATAGAAAAATAAGCCTCATTGTCCGACATATAACCGGAAATAACCAGCGGATTATCCTTATACACTTTCTTCGACATGAAACTTAATCTTCAAAATTTCGGCAAAGATATAAGTTATATTTCAAACATGCAAGCCGGCAAAGTCCAAATTATTGCAAGGCATGAAAACAATGCGCTCAGATTACAAAAATCATATTCCGGGTAATGGAAACAGGACAAGGACAAAAGCATGATAAAAAGTTTTTGTTTTCATCCGAATTTCGTAATATTGCATCTTTATGACAACTGATTTTATTAATCTGACAACAGAAAATCTTGCTGATGAGCATTTATGCTGCATTATCCGCAGTAAAAAGCCTCATCAAGGCATATCGGCAAAAAAGCAATGGCTTTCCGACCGATTAAACGAAGGTCATGTCTTCAGAAAGTTAAATGCAAAAGCTACGGTTTTTATTGAATATGCCCCTCTTGAAACAGCTTGGGTCCCTATAACCGGTGACAACTACTATTACATCTACTGTTTATGGGTTTACGGTACTGACAAAGGAAAAGGTTATGGAAAATCACTGATGGAGTATTGTTTGTCCGACGCTAAAAAGAAAGGCAAATCCGGCGTTTGCATGCTTGGTGCGAAAAAGCAAAAATCGTGGCTTTCCGACCAGTCTTTTGCTATGAAATTCGGCTTTGAAGTTGTAGATACCACTGATAACGGGTACGAATTACTGGCACTATCCTTTGATGGCACAACACCTAAGTTCACAGAAAATGCGAAAAAACAAAGTATAGAAAACAAGGAACTGGCCATTTATTATGATATGCAATGCCCCTACATCCTCCAAAAGATAGAAATAATAAAACAGTTTTGTGACACACAAAAAATTCCTGTTGACTTAATAAAAGTGGATACGTTGCAGAAAGCAAAGGAATTACCCTGTGTTTTCAATAACTGGGGCGTATTCTATAAAGGGAAATTTGAAACAGTCAATTTATTGGATACTTCCTATCTGGAAAGAATACTGAAAAAGTGAAAACACAATTAAGAGCAGCCCAAGTTCAAGGATACGGATTATAATCCAAACAAACCACCTCCTGCTGCTTCAAAGAAGCCTTTACATCGATTAAACGCTGGTTGCTGCTTCCACGGAATAACAGACTTTCATCCCGAAGTGCCTGCTTGAATTTTCCATCAACCAATACATCCACATACCGAAGCAGTTCCGCCTGTTTGGGATTATTCAGAATATGTTCGAACGTATAACCGGTATAACACCAGATATTCTTATTGCTTTTCTCTTTGATACAACGCGCCAGCTCCGTAAATCCCTCGGGCTGAAACATCGGATCGCCTCCACTAAAAGTCACATTGGCAAAATCATCAGCCAATATTTTATCCAATATTTCTTCGGTCGAGACATGGCGGCCTTTCTTTATATCCCACGACTCCGGATTGTGGCATCCCGGACAAGCATTCGGGCAACCGGCGGCATAAATAGCAGTCCGGAATCCCGGACCATCCACTGTGGTATCTTCTATTATATCTATAATTGATAACATATTTCTACTTTTTACAAATTTCCGGGCATGGCATAAAAGTTTCATGCCTTGAAACTTTTTGTTTCATCGGGTGGAACTTTTTGTTTCAACGTAATGAAACTTTTTGTTTCAAGCCAAGAAACTTTTTTGAAACTAACTACCAGTTAGAAATTAGTACGCAACAATTAACTGCTACAGCTACTTACACTCCATTCAAATACCGGACGTAAAGCCCAACCGACTATGTCAATTGCCACCTGCCATCTGGAAAATGTTTTCACATTTTCCTAATCATGTGTCACCCGGTCGTTCAGTTCCGAAAGTTTCGCATTATTCCAGCGATCGGTTGTACCTACCAGATAACCAGTGATACGTTGTAATTTATCCAGACGCGTACTGCCGCATTTCGGGCAAGCCTCCAAATAAGTTTCAGCATTCTCGAAACCACAATCCAGGCAACGGTTACGGTTATGATTTACAGAGCCGTATCCTATATTATAACGGTCCATCATATCAACCACCTGCATAATTACTTCCGGATTATGGGTTGCATCCCCATCCATTTCCACATAAAAGATATGTCCGCCCCGTGTCAGTTCATGGTAAGGAGCTTCCACTTCAGCCTTATGACGAGCACTACATTTATAATATACAGGCACATGGTTTGAATTTGTGTAATACTCACGGTCGGTAATACCCGGCAACGAACCAAATTCTTTCCGGTCTCGTCCGGTAAATTTTCCGGATAACCCTTCGGCCGGAGTAGCCAATACACTATAATTATGCTGATATTGCTCTGAAAACTGATTGACGCGATCACGCATATAAGTGACTATCTTCAAACCCAACTCCTGCGATGCCTCATCTTCACCATGATGCTTACCGGTAAGAGCTACCAGGCATTCAGCCAAACCGATAAAACCGATTCCTAAAGTTCCCTGGTTGATTACCGGGGCTATCGTATCGCCAGGCTTTAATTTTTCACTGCCCAACCAAAGCGAAGACATCAGTAAAGGAAACTGTTTGGCATAAGCCGTTTTCTGAAACTCCATACGTTCGTGCAACTGGCGTGCGGCGATTTCCAACATACTGTCGAGCTTGGCAAAAAACCGGGCAATCCGCTCTTCCTTATCTGCTATAGACATACATTCGATTGCCAGACGTACTATATTTATGGTTGAAAAAGATATATTTCCGCGACCGATAGATGTTTTAGGCCCGAAACGGTTTTCAAACACACGCGTACGACATCCCATAGTTGCCACTTCATGGATATAGCGTTGCGGGTCGTCCGATTTCCACTCCTCACTCTGGTTGAAGGTCGCATCCAGGTTCAGGAAGTTAGGGAAAAAGCGACGTGCCGTAACTTTACAGGCAAGCTGGTATAAATCGTAATTACGGTCGTCCGGCAAATAGCTTACACCGCGTTTCTTTTTCCAGATTTGAATAGGAAAAATTGCCGTTTCGCCATTCCCCACCCCCCGATAGGTACTTTTCAAAATCTCACGAATCACGCAACGCCCTTCCGCCGACGTGTCGGTTCCATAATTAATGGAGCTGAACACAACCTGGTTTCCCCCACGGGAGTGAATCGTGTTCATATTATGGATGAAAGCCTCCATGGATTGATGCACACGGCTGACCGTTTTATTGATTGCATGTTGCACAACGCGGTCATCTCCCGACAAGCCATCCAACGGACGATTTATATAATCATCTAATTCTTTCCGATACAGATGGGAATAATTCGCCCCGGTCAATTCTTCGAGATTTTTAATTTCCTCCACATAACTATTCCGCACATAGGGAGCCAGGTAAAAATCAAATGCAGGAATAGCTTGTCCCCCGTGCATTTCATTCTGCGCCGTTTCCAAAGAAATACACCCCAGGATACTTGCAGTCTCGATACGTTTTGCCGGGCGCGATTCACCATGTCCAGCCGAAAAGCCGTATTTCAGGATACGATCCAGCGGATGCTGCACACAAGTCAAACTCTTTGTCGGATAATAGTCCTTATCATGAATATGCAAATAATTCTTGTTGACAGCGTCTTTCGTTTCTTCACTCAGTAAATAATCATCAACAAACGGCTTGGTGGTTTCACTGGAAAACTTCATCATCATACCCGCCGGAGTATCCGCATTCATATTGGCATTTTCGCGGGTAATATCATTTGATTTAATATTAATAATTTCCAAAAACATATCCCGGGTCTTCGCTTTCCGGGCAACACTTCGCTGGTTACGATAAGCGATATATTTTTGTGCCACATCTTTACGGCTACTGTTCATCAGTTCCAGCTCGACCGCATCCTGGATCGCCTCCACAGTCATCTGGGCTTCTCCTTTGAATGATATATGGTCTGTTATCTGCCGGATTAATTGCATATCCTCCCCTATCTCCGTATGCAACATTGCTTTTCTTATGGCGGTTGTTATTTTTTCTTCATTGAAACCGACAATACGTCCATCTCTTTTAATCACTGTTTGAATCATGATAAGTACTACAGGTTTATAATTAATTTATGCCACAAAGATATACAAACAAAGACCATAGTTATTCTTTTTGGAAAACTTTTAACGAGTTAATATTTGTCAACTTACTTAAAATCAAAATTATACAAAACACAAATGGAAAACTTTTAAAATCAAACAACAAAAAAAGTTTTCCAAAAAGAAACACATACCTACAAATAGGTAGTTTTCTTAGCGTTAGCTTATTAATTAAAAAATATCATTATATTTGCATCCGGATGGACAGATTCACCAAATATCTGAAAATAGCCCTTCCTACTCTATTCATAGCGTATTTAGGATGCTTAATTGCGTTTACCCACGTACATATTATCAACGGGGTAACTATCGTCCATTCACATCCCTACCAAAAAAATGACGACGGAACACCCGGCAATGAACATACCTATGCCGAATTCCAGTTATTGCATCAACTTTCGACAGTACAGATAAGCGGTGCCGCTTTTATTTCTGTTCTGATTCCTGCTGCCGAAGGTTCCGTTTTCCAAATCCTTTGCCCGCCGGTTTGTGCAGCATACCTGTGCGCCGTGCCGGGAAAACTATCTCTACGCGCCCCTCCTGTTGTCTGACACATATGTTTTTTTGAGAAAAGATTTGTAATCTATTTTTTATTACACACATTTATTTAATTCAGTATGAACAAGATATTTATGCTTATACTATGCTTGTGCTGTGCCCTTACTGCTGCACAAGCTTCAGACAACAGAGAAAAAACAGACGGTTCGGATGCAAACGTATTCGGACATGTATTGGACAAAGAAACCGGAGAGCACCTTCCTTTCATTACCGTAATGCTAAAAGGGACAACCATCGGAACAACAACCGACAATTCAGGACATTATTTCCTGAAGAACCTGCCGGAAGGAAAATTCACTCTCGAATATAAATTTCTCGGTTATAAGCCTGTAACCCGTGAAGTCACATTAAAAAAAGGGAAAACACTCGAGATAAACATCGAAATGGAAGAAGACCGCATTGCTCTGGACGGGGTAGTGGTTTCGGCAAACCGAAGTGAAACTTCACGACGCCTGGCTCCTACATTGGTTAGCGTAATCGACTCCAAAATGTTTCAGGCGACTAATGCGGTAAACCTTTCACAAGGATTGAATTTCCAACCGGGCGTCCGTGTAGAAACAAATTGCCAGAACTGCGGCTTTCAACAGGTTCGTATAAACGGGCTGGATGGTCCGTATACCCAGATTTTGATTGACTCCCGTCCTATATTCAGTGCTTTGGCAGGGGTTTACGGATTAGAGCAGATTCCTGCAAATATGATTGAGCGTGTGGAAGTTATGCGTGGAGGAGGTTCTGCCCTATTCGGTTCTTCCGCAATTGCTGGTACTATCAATATTATTACCAAAGAGCCTTTACGCAACTCAGGAGAAGTGGCACATACGATTACTTCTATCGGAGGCAGTTCCTCACTGGATAATAATACGACCCTGAATGCCTCACTGGTTACAGAAAGCGGCAAAGCCGGTATGTACATATTCGGACAAAACCGGGTACGCGACGGATACGACCATGATGGAGACGGATTTACCGAATTGCCGAAACTTAAGAACCAGATGGTAGGTTTCCGCTCTTTTATCAAAACCGGCCTTTACAGCAAGCTGACACTCGAATATCACCACATGAATGAATTCCGCCGTGGCGGTAATTTACTATCACGTCCGCCGCACGAAGCGGACATTGCAGAGCAATTGCAACATGCTATCGACGGGGGAGGATTGAAATTTGATCTTTTCTCACCGGATTACAAGCAAAAGCTGAGTATTTTTTCTTCCGCACAGTTCACCGACCGCGACAGTTATTACGGTACAAACCAGGACCCGAATGCCTATGGTAAAACGACGGATTTAACCTGGATGTCGGGAGCACAATATAATTATAGCTTCAATAAATTCCTGTTTATGCCTTCAGACCTGACTGCCGGATTGGAATACAGCTACGACCATCTGAAAGATGAAATGTTGGGATACAATCGTTTTACCAACCAGAAAGTACATATAGAAAGCGCTTTCCTGCAAAATGAATGGAAAAACAAAAAATGGAGTTTCCTGATTGGCGGACGTTTGGATAAACATAATATGATAAACCATGTCATATTCAGCCCGCGAGCTAACGTCCGTTTCAATCCGACGGAAGACATCAATATCCGTGCAAGTTATTCCAGTGGCTTCCGTGCTCCGCAGGCATTTGACGAAGACCTGCATATCTCTGCCGTAGGCGGTGAAGTCGCTCTGATACGACGTGCCGAAAACCTGAAAGAAGAAAAGTCTCAAAGCCTCAGCACTTCGGTCGATTTTTATCATCGTTTCAAAAACGGTATGCAAGTGAATTTCCTTGTGGAAGGTTTCTATACCAACCTGAGTGACGTATTCGTATTAAAAGATATAGGGAAAGACGAACAAGGCAATCTGATAAAAGAACGTCAGAACGGTTCGGGTGCTACGGTTATGGGACTCACATTGGAAGGCAAGGCTGTCCTAACTTCCTGGGTATCCGTACAGGCAGGCGCTACAATACAACGCAGCCGTTATAAAGAACCCGAACGATGGAGCGAAGATGAAGATATTCCTCCTGTAAGAAAAATGTTCAGGACACCGGATGTGTACGGGTATCTTACTTCAACATTTACCCCGCTGAAACATTTTACGGCTTCCCTTTCCGGTACCTATACCGGTAGTATGCTGGTACAACATCTTGCCGGATATATCCCTAAAGATAAAGCAGTAACTACCCGGGATTTCCTGGATATGAGTATCAAACTGGGATACGATTTCCATCTATATAAGGAACTGACACTGGAAGTAAATGCGGGAGTACAAAACATCTTCCAAGCCTACCAGTCAGACTTTGACCTGGGGAAAAACCGTGACTCTTCCTACATCTACGGTCCAGCTACACCAAAAAGCTATTTTGCAGGGGTAAAAATTAGCTTCTAATCAGTTGACAGTTGACAAGTGACAGTTGACAGTTGGGCTTCGCGCCCGGTATACAAATCGGCTGAAAGCCGAAATAACTGTCAACTGTCACTTGTCAACTGTCAACTAAAAAAAAGTTCCCTTAACGTAGTAACCAGCGCAACCCCGCCGATTGCCACACAAACCAGAATAAGCAACGCATTTACATATTTGGCATCCGGTTTCATTCCTGCATGCCGGCTATTTGCGAAATACTCCCTGAAAAACAGATAGAGAGCGGGAATAGATGCGCTTACCAACAACAAGTCTTCCGGAATATTAAAGGTATAAGTCTTGGACAGTCCGATTAAGGACCAATGAAATAAGAACAATACAATAAACAGATTAATATTGCGGGAGAAATACAGCAACAATCCAATCATAAATACCGTTACGGAACATGGCATCACCGGGGAAGTAATCTCCGGAAAAGAAAGCCCGCGCGCCATAGAGACCAACGGATAAACAAAGGGCATGGCAAACAGCAGATAAGCAAACAAGTCATATTTCCGGGTCCGCTCAAATGCCGTATAACCGGTTGCAGCATCCCATACCCACATAAGGGCCATAATCCCCCAAAAGATTGCCATCACCTGATAATACTCCCGTTCGGAACAATAAACATAGTAATATACCACCGACAACCAAAAACAAACAGCCGCCAGATAAATTTTCATCCCCAGCTTAATCCGGGGACCGGGACGAGATGCCAGCAACACCGTCAAAACAATACCGATAAGAACAATGGCCAACTGGAATCCCCAGGTAGAGGCATTATAGAGTGCAATTGTTTTCCAAAATATTTCCATAAATCCTTCAACTTATTATTTACGCCGGGTTAATGAGAACGCCTTCCCCGGACACATGAAAATAGGCAATGTCGCCCCGATTGTCAACATAAATATAACCGTACAGGTTACGATCCCGTTTGATAAGAACATATCTATATATTTTGCTTTCTCTACCGGATTGTCCATCGTTTGCAAAAACATTATCAGGGAAAAGACCATATTATAGGCAAACCTCCCGGGAATCATCGGCAATAAAGCAGGGATATACAAGACAGTCATCGGGCAATAAATCTTCCCTCCCAGCCAAAGACTGCCAAAACCGATTATTAATGCACCCAGCAAAGAAGCGGTTGCTATATCCATTCCGAAAAATGTCATCATACAAAACCGGCACGCATGTCCGGCAGCAGCCAATAAGGCAATAAAAGGAAATGCTTTCAAAGGGGGATCGGAAATCGCCCCGAAACCAATACCTGCTATAGCTGCAAAAAGTCCGTCACCAAGAATATCCCAGATTATCATATCAAATTATTTTTTACAAACATAAGCGTGAAAGAAAGCCCGATTGCAATGCATATAATCAGCATTACCGCATTGACCAAACGAGCAAAACCGGTCAATATATATCCTTCGACAATATCTATGACGCCATTAATAAGCGGCACACCGGGTATCAGGAACAAAACACTTGTTGCAAGCGCTATTTCCGAAGTCGTATCGAATATCAAAGAAACAGAAGCGCATAAAGACGCCACAAACGCAGACGATACGAAAATAAGATAATGATTATATTTCCGGGCTTGCATCTGCTGTTTCAAAAACAGCCCTATAATTGTTGAAGAGAAAATAATTCCCATCGAACACCAGTCACCACCGAACAAACGGCAAAAAGAGGCGTTTGCCAACCCTACCAGAATTAGGACAAACAGCGGGTCTATCGCTGGGGCAGAGATTATTTCCTGATATTTCCGTTTTATCTCTTCCAAAGGCAAATGCTTATCAAACGCCTCCCAACTAAGCTCGCTCAAACGTGCATTCTGTTCAAAACTGATAGGAAGTGAAGGAATTTCCACAACTTCACTATATGCTTTACTCGTTTCATCATCGGATAAAGTCAGTATAATATTCTTTTGAGTAATACTGATTTTGACATCCAGCCCGAAGGCATCTCCTATACGTTTCGAGTTCCGGACAACTCGTGAAGTATGTACTCCACATCCCATTAAATGAGAGGAGTACTCAGCGATGAATTTAGCTACCGGCAGCAAAGATTCATTTCTGCTCATATTATTTTATGACAATTTAATTAAAAAGATAATCCTAAACAGGGGACAAAGGTAGGGAATAGTTGACAGTTGACAAGTGACAGTTGACAGTTATTTCGGCTTTCAGCCGATTTGTATACCGGATACGAGGCCTAACTGTCAACTGTCACTTATCAACTGCCAATTCTATAGTCTTTCCGTTATGTAATCGATAATATCCAGACAAAGGCTGGTGGTTTGGTCGTTCACATCCAATTCAGGATTCAGTTCCACCAGATCCATCGATTTTATAAGATTGGTTGCAAGGATATGGTCTACAAAGTCTTTAAACTCGTCCGGCATCAACCCTTCGCAGACTCTTGTTCCGGTGCCGGGCGCAAAGCGGGGGTCTATGCTATCCACGTCGATACTGAAATGGACATTCCGGATTTTACGCTCTTTCAGTTTCCGTTTAATGTCTTCGGCAACAAATGCGATACCTTTCAAACGGATGGTATCCATCGTATATACACTGAGTTGTTCCCTATGAATCAGTTCCTGCTCGCCTTCATCCAAACTGCGGGTGCCCACTAAAAACACATTCTGGGGATTTACTTTATTTCCGGGAGCATATACATTTACCAGCTCTTCGCTGCCCATTCCCATTAAAGCACTAAGAGGCATCCCGTGTACATTTCCGCTCGGGGAAGTCTCGCTGGTATTAATGTCGCCATGCGCATCCAACCAGATAATGCCAAAATCATCAAAACATTTTCCCACACCGGAAGCGCTTCCCAACCCGAGGGAATGGTCGCCTCCGACAATCAAGGGGAAAGCTCCTCCGCGCAGCGTATCGTAAACCAGTTCGGCAAGATTATTATTTACCTCGACAATGGCATCCAGATATTTCATACTTTTACTACGCGCAAACTTATCGGTTTCCGATACGGACGGTACATACAAATTCCCCAAATCGAAAGCACGATGACCGTGGCTTCGTATCAATTGCATCAAACCCCGTTCGCGAAGATGGTTCGGGGCACGCTCCACGCCTTCACGGTCGCATCCCAAATTAAGAGGTACACCTATTACGTTTATTTTCATACATTACTCCGGTTATTATTTATGTTTCTGTTTCCATTTGCCGCAGACTAAAATTGCGCAAACGTATCCCGTATAATACCTATAGCCTCCATCATCTGGTCGCGCGTGATAACCAACGGAGGGGTAAAACGTATGATATGGTCATGAGTAGGTTTAGCAATCAGTCCGTTTTCTTTCAGGGCCAAACAGATATCCCAAGCGACTTTTCCATCGCGGGGTTCTGTTACCACAGCATTCAACAGGCCTTTACCTCTTACATTCTTTATCATCGGATTATCTATCTTTCTCATTTCTTCCCGGAAAAGATGTCCCATCTCATAGGCATTTTCGGAAAGATGCTCATCGCGGACTACTTCAAGAGCAGCAATAGCAACACGTGCAGCTAACGGATTGCCTCCATAGGTGGAGCCATGCTCGCCGGGAGCGATTGTCAACATAATATCATCGTCGGCCAATACCGCAGAGACTGGGCTTACCCCTCCGGAGAGCGCCTTTCCCAGAATCAGAATATCCGGATGCACATTTTCATAATCACAAGCCAATAACTTTCCGGTACGCCCAATTCCCGTCTGTATCTCATCGGCAATAAAAAGAACTCCATGCCTCCTGCAAAGCTCATAACAGGTATGGAGATAACCGTCGTCCGGAACAACAACACCGGCTTCACCCTGAATAGGTTCGAGCAGGAACCCGACAACATCAGGGTCTTGCAAAGCCGTTTCCAGCTCTTTAACAGTATTATACTGTACTTTGATAAACCCAGGGGTATAAGGTCCGAAATCGGCATATGAACTCGGGTCTGTACTCATGGAAATAATAGTGATGGTACGCCCGTGAAAGTTTTCACTGCATACAATAATTTTTGCTTTCTCTGTGGCTATCCCCTTTTTACGATAGCCCCAGCGACGTGCCAGTTTCAAAGCGGTTTCCACGGCTTCCGCTCCGGTATTCATCGGCAACAATTTGTCGTAACCAAAAAATTTGCAGGCAAATTCCATGTATTCGCCCAACACATCTGCATGGAAAGCGCGGGACACCAATGTTAGTTTTTGGGCTTGCTCCATCAAGGCTTGAATAATTTTAGGGTGGCAATGTCCCTGGCTCAGGGCAGAATAACCGGACAGGAAGTCAAAATAACGTTTACCTTCCACATCCCATACATAAACGCCTTCTCCTCTCTCGAGCACAACAGGCAGGGGATGATAGTTATGTGCTCCAAATTTCTCCTCACGAGTAATGTAATCTTCAGGTTTCATACGCTATAATGTTTAAAGTATTTTGGCATATTGTAAGCAATCCGCATTGCTATTGCTTCAAAGGTAGAAATTTAGCTAACACTATGTCATTCAGTAAACCATGTTAAGAAACATACGTCAAGCAAAGGAGGCCTAAAAACAAGAGGGATGACCCGGCAGTCATCCCTCTTTTCCTTCTTCCTCTAAAAAACAAATAGTGTGTTGTATAATGGCATGAGAATTAAAGGTAAACTGACAATTAGATTAGTTATCAGTCTTTAATGATACCGGTTTAAAAGCGAAAACAAATAGGATTAATATAATAAATGTACATATAGACGATATAATAAACAGAACCGGCCAGTCGCATTTGCCATCTACTCTGAACAAGCCGATTAACCAACCATTCCACAGCGTACCGATCAGGAAGCCTACCCCCCAGACCAGGAAGAAAAGTAAACCTTGTGCCTGTGCCTTCATTTCTCTCGGAGCTACATTATCGGTATACACTTGGCCGCCTACATAAAATAGCCCGAAAATCAAACCGTGAACAACAATACCGATATAATAGAACCACTGCATATCGGTTTCTGCTCCGAAATAAAAGCAGGTGTAACGTACCAGCAGAGCAATAATACCAAATATCAATGTTTTCTTAATCCCAGTCTTTACCAGGATGGTTGTTGTAATAACCAGGAAAAACATTTCTGCCAACTGACCGAAGTTCATGGTCACCGTAATATTCCGAACCTGTTCGTCCGCCAAAATCATCGAACCATATACATGATAAAGGGTAAACGGTATGATTGAAAAAAATGTCAGTATCATAAAGTTCCTGTAATTCTTATCTTTTAAAAGAGAGAATGCGCTAAAACCCGTAATGTCCATTACTGAAATCTTTGCTGTTTTATCAACTACAGGAGGAGTATGTGGAAGTTTAAGGTTCAGGATAGCAGCAACAAAACAAACTCCGGCACCGCAATACATCGGCAAATTAGTATCGTCGAAAGCAGGCAATCCCATCACATGGATGGCAACAATGCTGAATATACCTGAAGCCACCCAACCTACGGAACCGAACATACGGATACGGGGAAACTGCTCGGATGGTGTATGGCTCATTGCTATCGTACTGGTAAGGCTTTGTGTCGGCATATGGCAAAGCAAGGCCATCACTACAAAAAACATCAAAGGGGGAAATGTTGTCTGCTGGGCAGCAAACAGTAAAAACACACCTGTCAATAGGTTTAATACCGCTAATACTTTCTCCGCTGCAAAATAACGGTCGGCTATCGCACCGATAAAAGAAGAAGCCATCGCTCCTATTGCCATGGCACTCAGCACAAGTGAAACCTGGTAAACCTCCAACTTAAGCGTATGTGAAAGGTAAGCAGCCAGCGGTACCCACCATACAGCACTCAGCATATATTGCATAAACATCATTATGCATAGCTGCGCTTTTGTTCCAAATGCTTGTGTCGAATGCTGTGTGTTCATAATAAAATAGAATAAAGGTTGTTTCGTTAATCGTTTTTTGTATTGGCAAAAATAGAAGATTGCATTTCATATCTCTGTGCGACCCTGTTGCATACTTTCTTGTATTCGTCTCATTCTGAATATCTCATACCGCTATTGAAACAATTTATCAAATCCATGATACGATAAATGAAAATCCGTAATACAAATTTGAGTATCTTTCGCACTCAAAAGCGAGTTTATACCTATGAAGCACCTGAAGTTAATCTTATCTGTTTTCTTTCTATTTTGTCTCACCCAGATAGCTGCCGACGACAGTAATTACCTTTTCCGCCATTATCAGGTGGAAAACGGGCTTAGCGACAATATGGTGACAAGTTGCGTACAGGATAAGAACGGCTATATATGGATTGGGACACGTGACGGTCTGAACCGCTTCGACGGCTACACCTTTAAGGTATTCCGCAATGATCCGGATGAAGTCGAAACCCTGGGCAGTAACTGGATTACCCAACTGGTTTGCGACCGGAACGGAGATTTATGGATAGGGACTTTATCCGGACTTTACCGGTATGACGAAGAAAAAGAAGCATTCCACCATCTTTCCGTCACGGCTGACAAACGAATCGATATATTCGGCTTCGATGCCAATAACAAACTATGGATATTAATGGACGGATACCTATTGAGATATAATACGGAAGACAACTTATTCCAGATATTTTCCGCCAAAGAAAATGCCAGCTACTCTTCTTTCTGTATTACAGATAATAATATATGGATAGGAGATTCCAACGGGCAACTTTCCCTGTTGAACCAGGAAGACGGGACAACCGAGGTCTATAATCTGTTTGCCCATACCGGCTCGGGAAATCCCAAGAAGCTTTTCATGCTCTACCCCTCTTCCTCTACCAAACATATTTATGTGGCTTACGAACATGATGATGTAAAAATATTCAACACTGCAACACGTACTTACCAGGATTTGAATATCCAGGTACAAAACCAACTGACCATCCTGATTAACAGTTTTCTGGAAAAAGATGAAAACGAATTATGGATTGGGACAGACTCCGGCTTATTCATTTACAGGTTGGACAATGGCGAGTGTACACGTATCCGACAAGATCCTCTGGATCCCTATGCGCTTTCAAGCCACTTTATTTCAGCGTTCTATAGGGATAGAGAAAACGGCATTTGGATTTGTTTTCACCAAAATGGCGTAAATTATTATTCCCCGTTCCGCCCTTTCCATGTCTATTACCCCTGGGACAATCAACATACATTAAAGGGAGAGGTAATACGAGATATTTGTACGGATATTTACAATAATATCTGGGTTGGAACCGAAGATGCCGGCATCAACTGCCTGGAAAAGAAAACCGGGACATTTACCAATTACCAACCGGTGCCCGGAGAAAGAGGATTATCCCATACCAATATCAGGGGACTGGCTTCATCCGGAGACAACCTGTGGATAGGGCATGTGATTCATGGTATCGACCTGATGGATCTAAAAACGCGCAAGATTATCAAGAACTACAAATTACTGAAAGATTCGACTACGGTAAAAAACAGCAGTGTCCGCTGTATTAAAGTATTACAGGAAGGACAAATCTATGTAGGTACTGACGACGGTGTTTATAAATATGACTTTCTGAACGACCGTTTCCTGTATGCCCCGCAATTCCCTGCACTTTCCATCAACAGTATTTATGAAGATCGCCTCGGACGTATCTGGGTGGGGATGTTCAACCGCAGCTTCTACTACAATCCGATAAGCAATACGGGAATGTACCTGCCTTACGACAAACTGAACACCCAGCGCCATAACTTCGTAAACGACATTTGCGAAGATAAGGAAGGAAACATGTGGTTTGCCACCGTGGAAGGCATCATCCGGTACGACTTCCAGACCGGAGAGTCTATCCATTATACGGTAAAGAACGGTATGCCAAGTAACGTTGCTTTCCGTATCCTGCCGGATGAAAGTGGCCTATTATGGATAAGTACGGCAAATGGTTTGGTCAGCCTGGATGTTTCTACAGAAAAAATTAATACTTACACAGAGACACACGGCTTAATCACCCGCCAGTTTAACGACAATTCCGCATTCAAAGACCAGGATGGCAATTTTTATTTCGGTACGGTAAAAGGCTTTATCCATTTCAAGCCTTCCGAAGTAAAGCCGGCTGCCGAGCAGATGGATGTCCATCTCGGAACACTCGAAATACAAAATAAAGAAGGTAAAAAACAGATATTAAACAGTTCAGCACATTCGCCGATTAAGAAAATCATACTCGACCACAAGGAATCCACTTTCAGCATTAACTTTTCCGCCCTGAATTTCATTGCTCCGGGATCTATACAGTATGCCTACCGGATGGGTAATATGGAGAAAGAATGGATACCTATCGGCGAACGTAATACGGTTTATTTCACGGAACTCCATCCGGGCGATTATATATTCGAAGTAAGGGCTGCCAATCTTGCCAACAACTGGAGCGAAACTCCCACCCGTTTATATATAACGGTATTGCCTCCCTGGTGGGCTTCGCAAACGGCATATTGCATCTATATGCTTATCATTCTTGCAATTGTAACCGGTTTGCTCTATTCCTGGCGCAGAAAAACCAAGCGGACAATGGCCTACAATATGCAATTGTTTGAAGACCAGAAAGAAAAAGAACTCTATCAGGCAAAAATCGACTTCTTTATCAATATCGCGCACGAAATCCGTACTCCGCTTACCTTGATAAAAAGCCCGCTCGAACGTTTACTTAAATCAAGCAACATAGGAGAAAAGGAGAACAACTCGCTATTACTGATGGACAAGAACGTGTCCCGGCTTTTGTCGCTGGTAAACCAGTTGCTGGATTTCAGAAAAACGGAAATAGAAGGATACCGGCTTAGTTTTGTCCGTACAGAGATAGTTACCTTGCTTACGGAAACAGCCAAACGTTTCCAGGAACTTGCAACAGAAAAGAATTTATTGCTGAATCTGGACTTATCGATGCAGGAACTTTATGTTTTTGTGGACAGGGAGGCTGTTACCAAAATATTCAGTAACCTGTTTTCCAATGCAATCAAATATGCTACAAGCAGCATCATAGTCCGTTTACAACTATCACCGGACTATGAAACATTCACCATTGATTTTATCAATGATGGGAAACCTATTCCGGAAGAGCTTAAAGATAAAATATTCGAACCTTTCTACCGTATCGCCGGTTCAGAAAACAAACCGGGGACAGGTTTAGGTTTGCCAATGGCACGTTCCCTGACGGAAATGCATCACGGCACACTGCAACTTACACAGTTTGAAGATGCTTCTTCCATGACCATGTTCCGCATCACCCTACCGGTTAAACTTCCGGAATCTATCCAACCGACTACTGAAGAAGAGCAACCACAGGAAAACACACCGAGAGAAGTAACCTATATCCACGAAGAATCCCGTCCTACCGTCCTGGTTGTCGAAGACAACAGAGAAATGAGCGCTTTCATCGCCGAAGAAATCAATACATTATATAATGTGCAGATTGCCAACAATGGTGCTGAAGCAGTTGCCTTGCTGAAAGAGCATAGTTTCCAGCTAATTATCAGTGATGTCATGATGCCCGTAATGGATGGTTTCGCTTTACTGAAAGCAGTAAGAACGGATTTGGAATTCAGCCATATACCGATTATCTTGCTAACGGCAAAGAATACGATGCAATCGCGCCTCGAAGGACTGGAACTGGGAGCCGATGCCTATATAGAGAAACCATTCTCTACCAACCTGCTGATGGCACAGGTTTCCAACCTGCTCTCTAACCGCGACAATATCCGGAAATTCTACTTCAAATCACCGATTGCCAATATGAAATCGATGGCATATACAAAGGCGGATGAAAGTTTCCTCGAGAAATTGAATCAGATTATTAATGACAACATCAGCAACACGGCACTTGATGTCAATATGATTGCCGACCTGATGCACCTGAGCCGTCCTACCCTATACCGGAAGATACGTGCAATCTCAGACCTTACGCCTAACGACCTGATTAAAATCAGTCGTCTGAAAAAAGCAGCAGAGCTATTAATTCAGGGAAATATGAAGATTTATGAGATATCGGAAGCGGTAGGTTTCAGTTCACAGTCTTATTTCTGGTCGGCTTTCATCAAACAGTTCGGGGTAAGTCCTTCAAAATATGCAAAAGAAAATAAATAATAAAAGCCGCTCCGGCATGTACCGGAACGGCTTTTGTATATAATCAAACAACCAATTCTTATTAATCTTTATTCGCCAAATGGTTTTTCAGCGGATTGGTATACATTTCCAATATCTTTGTCCGTAGGAATGCTTCATCCTTGTTCGGTAGGACAATCTTATCAAGCTGACCCTGCAAATATTCTTCAAATTGTTTTTTGTCGCTTAGACCGTAGTTTCCACTGAAACGTTTTGTCCCTGTCAACATATCATAAGCAACGTAATTGCAAGGATAGAAACGGTAATGTTTATATATTTCCTTATCAATAATCGTAGCAACGGCAGAAATCAATTCTCCTTTGTCCATATTCGGGTCCAACTTCCCAAGCTGATCGTTGATAGGAGAAGTCAATGTAAAGTGAACACGTCCTTTATTATTGAGGATTCCAGTTTCCATTGCCAACAAATCATCACGTTTACTCTTTACAAAATCCGGATTATCGCGTTTCTGTTGGAATTCCTGTGCTTTCAGGAAATCGCACGGGTCATATTCATAAGAAATAGCAACTGGGAAAATATTCAGTTCCATCAAATTGGTAATGAGATCCTTATCTCCACTCATATTCAACATCTTCAGGATGCTGCCTTGTGTACGGTCGTCCGAATCCTTGGCACGTCCTTCACGTTGCGCTATCCAGATAGATTCTTTTGTTTCCTTAATAGTATGACGTATATAAGCAGAAAGTGTTCCGCTTATTTCCAACATCTGCCGCACAGACACATTACGTTTTACAATAAAACTATTGTTCAAACGTACCACAGTCTCAATCCAGGGACGGATAAGCAGGTTATCACCGATTGCAACCTGCGTCATTCCATATCCGACATCATACAACATTACATTCAAAAAAGAAGCATCAAGCGCTATGTCGCGATGATTCGAGATGAAAGTACATGGTTTTTTGTCTTCAGGAAGACGGCTGCGTCCTGAGATTGTTAATGAGAAGGTAGTGTTACGTGCTACCATCATTACAGTTTCGTATGCCAGTTTAGATTTAAAATCCTCCTTTGTCTTGAAGGAACGCATTTTATCACAAAACTCTTTCCAGTTCACATTAGGTTGTATGTACCGGAAAGCCCGCTCGAAATCGGCATCGGCAATAAGAGATTCAATGGCACCTTTTACCTCATCATTATTAAGCGGACGAATATCGTCAAAATTATTCGGAACTTCCATATTTTTTATAATTGAAAGTTGAAAACTGAAAGTCAGGGATTGAATTATTTATATAATCCCCAATTTGCGGTTTTCAATTAATTAAACTCGTTTTCTATAATATCAGTCATCACATCCTTTATATCCAGCCCGGCTGCACGCACTTGCTGGGGTATAAAGCTGGTTGCCGTCATTCCCGGCGTTGTATTTACTTCTAACATATTGAAGCTACCATCCGCCGCAATTATAAAATCTACACGGATAATGCCTTTAGCACCCAATATATCATAAATCTTTGAAGTTTCGCGCTGTATTTTCTCCGTTAATTCGGAAGAAATCCGGGCAGGAGTTATTTCATCTACCTGACCATTATATTTGGCGTCGAAGTCAAAGAATTCATTTTCCGTGACAACTTCCGTAAGTGGGAAAACAACTTCTTTCCCTTTCACCTTATAACATCCGCAAGTAACCTCTGTTCCTGCGATGAAGCTTTCCAACATCACTTCCTCTCCCTCATTAAATGCCTTCTCTATAGCAGGCTGAAGCTGAACAATTTCTTTCACCTTAGTTACCCCGAAACTGCTTCCGCCATCATTCGGTTTCACAAAAATAGGAAGCCCCAAACGGGATACTGCTTCTTCGTCTGTTATTGTTTGTCCTTTAAAAAGACGGATGGAATCTGCAACTTTCACTCCAAAGTTCCGCAAATAATTATTGCAGACGAACTTATTGAATGTTATTGCACTCACTAACATTCCACAAGAGGAATAAGGCATTCCTATCAAATCGAAATAAGCCTGTAAACGACCGTCTTCTCCAGGAGTTCCATGAATGGTGATATAAGCAAAATCAAAATGTTTTATCTCGCCATTTTCACGAAAACTGAAATCATTCTTATCGATAGGTGTATGCTCTCCATTAGAAAGTTCAACTGACCACTCGTCTCTTTTAACGATGGCAATATATAAATTATATTTGTCTTTATCAATAAAAGAGTAGATTCCTGCTGCACTTTTTAATGAAACAACTATCTCAGAGGAGTCTCCTCCGGCTATAATAGCAATGTTCTTTTTCATTTTTATAGTTCTTTTGTATTTGCATAGGTGCGCCATTTTTCGATCAATGTAGTCATATCTTCAGGTACTTCAGAATCGAAAAACATTTCTTCTCCCGTCGAGGGATGAATAAAGCCCAGCGTCTTGGCATGGAGTGCCTGCCGTGGACAAATAGCAAAACAATTTTGTACAAACTGCTTATACTTGGCAGAAGTAGTACCTTTTAATATCTCATTACCGCCATAACGTTCATCATTAAACAACGTATGACCAATATATTTCATATGCACACGAATCTGATGGGTACGTCCCGTTTCCAAGCGACACTTCACAAGTGTAACATAGCCTAACCGTTCAAGGACAGAATAATGGGTTACAGCTGTTTTCCCCTGTTCCCCTTCCGGGAAAACCGTCATTTGCATACGGTCACGCGGGTCACGGCCAATATTACCTTCAATACGCCCTCCTTCTTCTCGCACATTTCCCCAAACCAACGCGCGGTATTCCCGTTTTGTTGTCTTATGAAAAAACTGTAAACTAAGATGGGCTTTTGCTTCCGGCTTCTTTGCTACAACCAACAGACCGGAGGTGTCTTTATCGATACGATGCACCAACCCGAGGGCCGGGTCATTCGGGTCATAGGTCGGGTCATCTTTCAGATACCAAGCCAATGCGTTCACCAATGTTCCTGTATAGTTTCCGTGCCCGGGGTGAACAACAAGTCCTGCCGGCTTATCTACAACCAGCAAGTCATCATCCTCATATATAATTTTTATAGGAATATTTTCAGGTAGGATTTGCATATCCCGCCGGGGACGTGTCATCATAATCGTCACGACATCCTCCGGCTTTACGCGGTAATTACTTTTGACAGGCTTGCCATTAGCCATGATACAGCCGGCTTCTGCCGCCAATTGTATCCGGTTACGAGTAGCTCCCATCATCCGGTCTACCAGGAATTTATCTACGCGCAACAACGATTGTCCGCGGTCGGCAACGAATCGGAAGTGTTCATACAGTTGGGGATTTATATCCTCTTCCCCTTCCGGTTGTAACAGGTCGTCCACCTGTTCATCATCCATTTCGTCTAAAAAATTGTCCATGTTAAAACCAGTTTTCTACGTCACTATCCAATGGCTGCACCACATCCGGCAAAGAATCATTGGGTATAAGTTCTTCTTCTCCGCTACTTACCCGCAACACCAATTGGGATGCCAGCGGGACATGGTCGCCTTTCTGCAAGATACGCCCACCGGCAGTAACCGCTACTGCCAAATCTTTATAAGTACCGGGAACATATTCAATTTCTATTTTCTCAAATCCACGGGCACGTAACAATGCATATGCCTGCCGGAATGACAAATCTTCCACTTCCGGAATTGTTGCCATTTGGGAGGTCAGAGCATTAACAGTAACAAAAACAATACGTCCCTCTTTCACTTTTGAACCGGCTTGCGGTACCAGTTCCACTATTGCCCCAGGCTTCACATTTTTAGAATATACTGAGTCAATCACATTATAACGTAAGTTGTTATTCTTAAAAAACTCTTCAGCCTCTTCCACCTTCAAGCCTTTCACATCCGGAACAACCACAGCCTCATTATGACGGGTATATACATCCAGCCACTTCAATGTACCATAGATCAACCCACATAAAACAACTATAGCCAGCAATAAATTAAAAACGTACGGGTTTTTAATCAGTTTTACTAAAAAGCCTTTCATTTTTATCTCATATTTATGCCTACATTTACCATAATGTAGTAAAGTGCATCAAAAGTAGAAAACAAAGCTGTTAAAACAAAGAAAGTAAAGGCTTTTTAGTAAAAACCTCTACTTTCTTATAATTTAAATCTTCAAACGGATTGATTATCCGTTGTATTCGTCTGATACAGATAATTTAGCTCTTCCTTTTGCACGACGTGCTGCTAATACTCTGCGACCATTAGCAGTAGCCATTCTTGAACGAAAGCCATGCTTGTTCTTTCTTTTTCTGTTGGAAGGTTGGAATGTTCTTTTCATCTTTCTATATATTATTTATTATTATCTTATTCATACCAATTTGGGCTGCAAAGATAGAGTCTTTTTTTTAATAAACAAAGAGTTGCATTCTTTTTTTGCCCCAGACATTAAAAGATACCGCCTTTATACATATTATCAAAGTTAGTATGTTGACCGTTCATTTTCTGAGCCTCTTCACCTTCCGGATTGAGTTCTATAGACTTTTTCAAATCGTCAAAAGCCCCCTCCTTATCTCCTTTCAGATTTTTAGCACGTCCTCTTTCTGCATATGCTTTGGCAAATTCAGGATTCAAGTCGATCGCTTCATCAAAAAATTCAATTGCCTTATCCAGCTTTTGCTGTTCAATCAGTAATTTACCGGAAAGAAGGGTTGCATCCTCATTAAACGGATTCAATTCCAATGTTTTCTGAAAATCCTCAAAAGCGGCATCCGTATCTCCTATCGCTTCATGCACACGTCCACGAAGCAAATAAGTCGTTTCTTCTTCCGGGTTCAATTCAATCGCCTTCTCCACATCAGGAAGCGCCTCTGAGGCTTGTCCTATACCCAACAAAACTTCAGCCCTGAGCAGATAAGCATCTGTAAAATCTTCTTTCAAGCTGATAGAACGGGTCAGGTCCGCAATCGCACCCAACGGGTCGTTTACTGTCCGTTTCGCTTTTCCCATCAGGAACCAGGCAAGATGATTTGTTTCTTCCAGTTCTATCACGTGTGTACAATCTGCAATCACCTCAGCTTCTTTGTCGAGCATAAAGAAAAGGTTTATCCTTGTCAACCGGGCATTAATATGATCCGGCTCCAATTCCACCATCCGGTTCAGAACATCCAAAGCCTCCTCCAATCGGTTGGCAGCCGTATAAGCTGTTACCAGATAATTCATAGTTTCAAAATCTTCCTGGATATTAAGCGCTTCGGTAAAACACTTAATAGCATACGCCAGTTTTCCTATTCGTTGGGCCCGGACACCGTCATATTTTAGAATATCAAAATTTTTCTGGTCGTTTTTACTTTTTGCTTCTTCCGAAGTCTCTGTCTTGGAAGAAGAGAATAATGATGTAAAGAAATTTCCCATAATCTGATTACTGTTCTTTATTTGGATGGCAAAGATAAATGCTTATTTCTTCATTTCCAGCAATGCAGCCAATTCTTTTACACCTTCGGATGCTCCTTTCCTGATAAAATGTATATCATTCCGGTAGGCATTTACTTCTTTCGGGTCTATCAGATAGATAGGTTGCCCCTTGCGGACATAATTAAGCAAACCCGCTGCCGGATACACATTCAGGGATGTTCCGATAACAACAAAGATATCACAATTCTCAACTTCACGGATTGCTGGCTCTATCATGGGAACTGCCTCCCCAAACCAAACAATAAAAGGACGAAGTTGTATACCCAACGGGTCTTTGTCTCCAATATGGATATCCGGACTATCCGGAGACAGGTCATAAGTAGTATTCAAATCGCGGACAGAACAAGCTTTCATCAATTCACCATGAAGATGAATCACATGACTGCTTCCAGCCTGCTCATGTAAATTATCGATGTTTTGAGTAACAATGCGGACATCAAAATCATTTTCAAGTGCAGCCAATCCCGTATGTCCGGCGTTAGGCTTTGTATTCAAGAGTTCCCGCCTCCGCTGGTTATAAAAATCCAGCACTAATTTCGGATTTGCTGCAAATCCTTCCGGTGTTGCCACCTCTTCAACCCGGTACTTTTCCCATAAACCGTCAGAATCACGGAAAGTGGAAATACCACTTTCCGCACTCATGCCGGCACCAGTCAATACAACCAATTTCTTTTTCATAAGGCAATTGTTTTACAATCACACAAATGTAATCAAAATACAACTGGCAGGTATCTATTCTATCTAAATCTTCTGCTTGTCAAAAATCAATGCTCAACTGCATTACAAATGTCCGTGGAGCAGATACAGCCATCGGGCGGGTAGAATATTCCTTATTCAACAGGTTATTGATAAGGAACATGAATTTAACCTCGTCCGTTACTTTCACACCGGCTCTGAAATCCATTACAAAATAAGGTCTGTTCATCCGATCCCAGTAAGTCCCAAGCGTTTCACCATCCACATTCCCGAATAAAAGCTGGCGGATATGATCCATTGGCTCTAAACGCCCGAGCGGTTTTTCGCGTTCATCTACCATCAGATAGTCAACTGCAAGCGTTTTGCTCTTCCAAGTCATATTCACACCTAAATCGATACGTTTCCATTGGAAGTCAATAACTCCTTTCACTGTATGTTTCTGACGATATTTCAGATACTTGGAGTTATTGGACTTCTCTTTCATCTGGAGAGGGTCAGTGTAGGTTTCTTCTAATTCATTCCGTTTTTTATAATCAACATCTTCAGGTTCCAGATACACATATCCTAAATTAAACAGCAAACGGGTATTTTTATTGAAATCGTATGTTCCGTTTGCAGAAATCTCGGCTCCATAAATACGGGCTTTGGAAACATTATGGAATTGCGCTCCAATGCCGAATCCATCCCCGGAAGAAATCATGCTGATAACATCCGATACACTATTGATCGGTTTATAAGTCGTATTATTAAACAGACCGAACTGGAATTCAACCATATTCCGGTACTGTGTATAGAAAGCACCCAAGTCGACAAACCCTGTCAGGTTTCCGATTTTATATCCTTGTTTCAAGCCGACTTCCGCATTAAAGCCTTTTTCTGCCTGCAAATTATAGTTCGGATAAATACCAACCCCACCAATATCTTTACGTGCATATTTTTCCGTAATAGACGGGTTACGGTATCCCTGTCCGAAACTGGCACGAAGGAAACTATACTGTGCCAATTGATAATTTAAACCAGCACGAAATACCGGACGTACAGGAATATATCCTCCAAATATTTTTGTATCTGATTCACGATAAAAATTGTCCACACGATAATATTCGGCACGCACCCCGGCAGAGACACTCAAACGGTCGAAGAAGCGTTGGTCATACTGGAAAAAAGCTGCCACATTATCACTTTGATGGACACCTGTAGTCCGCGAATCCGAACGAAGATGTTCGTAAGTTCCACCTGCTGTAATTTGAGCACCACTTTCCCATTGTTTATTAAACTGGTAATCCAAATAATAATTATAGGTAGCATCAATACCATTCCCTTTATTAGCAATCCTGTTTGAATTAAATACATTTGCCAACCAGGGTATGGCATCAGCCGTACCACTCGGTAAACCATGATTCATTGTCCATGAAATCAAATCGCAATAATCTGCTGTCGTTGCATTAGGAAACACTTTACCCAAAGAGTTATACAAACCATTTACCATGCCATCCCAATCTCCCTGCAAAGCAGGCTGAATAACCGGATAAAAAACACTCAGGTCACCATTGGCAATCTTTCCAATCGCATCCATGTCCGTTCCCATATCACCCAGTATATCCATTATACCTTTCTCTTCAGTTGGTTGGAAAATATTATCGCCACGATAGTAGAAGCGTCCTCTGAAACGATGGGTTGTCTGTTTTTCCCGGTTCGTATAATTCAGGAACGGATCAATGTAAAATGAATTGCCTTCACGTCCCATATTGGAAAAAGCTGACGGACGATAAGGATCTTTCGGTGAACGCCAAATAAAGAAATCGGCATAACGGTTCGACAGGAAGTTTGTATTAAAACCATAATTCAATATTTTCTCTCCCATATCCGGCTGATGGTAAGTAAGATTTCCTCCCACACGAAAACGCTTATTAAATCCCTGTTGACGGTATCCTTCATCAGTAAACAAGTTCAAGCCTCCCGATACATCAAAGTTACCAATACGGCGTGAATGAGACACATCAAAGCCTTCATACAAAGGATTACGAACTCCGCTCAGTACACTATTGCGCAAAAACGGTTTCACCGGATATTTTCCTTCTTTCCAAAAACTTTTATCACTCCATCTGTAGCTATCGTTTGCCGGATCCCCATAAATACCGACATAAGCACCGACATGTGTTTTCGGAGTCAGCCCCGGACGTGCAGTACGAACATTAATAACTCCGTTTAAAGCAGATGAACCATATAATACAGAAGAAGCCCCTTTGATAATTTCAACCTGCTCAATGTTCTCCATCGGAATAGAATTCCAGTTTATCTCGCCGGAACCCGGAGTCAGGACAGACATCCCGTCCATCAAAATTTGACTGCGTGCTCCTACTCCATAAGCCCAACCGGCTCCACCACGGATAGAGGGTTGTTTATCATTCACATCAACACCTGGAAGGATATTCAGGGTAGAAGTCAAGTCTGTTGGAGCTTGTTTGGCAATATCTCCTGCCTTCAGCAAGTCCATCGACACAGTAATATCGCTTAATTTCTGCTCAAAACGCCCGGCACTTACCACCACATCCTGTAGCAAGTTCGTACTTGCATTCATATAAATATCTTTTGTGATAGTCTTGCTTTTACCGATTACAATCGGCAAGTGCACATCATCGTAGCCGACATAACTGAACACCAGGTCGACCCCACCTTCAGGTACATTAATTACATAAGCGCCATCCGCATCAGAAATAACACCCTGCGTATCTTTTAATTTATAGGAGATATTGACACCAACCAAAGGTTCATTAGTTTCATCATCATATACATGCCCTTTCAATGTTTGCCCGACAGCAGATACAGACGATAGTATAAAAAGTATAATTATTGGATATAAAGTCTTCATTGTGATTAATTCTTTTTTTAATTGAATGTTTGTTCCTTACTTAAATAAAGCCCGACTTCAATCGGAATAGCATTCACATTGTCCCGAATCTTAATAAGAATAGATTTTAAGGTTTCCCCCTTCAACAAGAGTTCTATCAGAACCATATATTCGGCAGGTACTACATCCTGCAATAATTCTTTCAACGACTTATCCAGCGTATCGGCAGGAATCACAGCCAGTGCCACATCAAACAGCAGGAAGAAATCCTGAATTTCTTCTTTCTTCAAAACAAGGATTACGTCACCCGCATACCGTTCATAGGATTTCCCATTATCAACCGGCTGATATTCCTTTTTATCATTTTTACGAATCACCAACTTAACCCCTGTCGTACTCCAGGCATTTAATTTTTTATAAATCTGATCCAGGGCATCCCCTACATCAGTAGAGTCTCCGGTTTCAGATTTGGTCTTGTTCAACTCTGCCTGACGGATAATCATATCAATATTCGGAGTAACATACAAATCCGAATCATTCTTCACATAATAAGTTGCCAGATTCAGAGGTGAGGCTTTCCAATCTGTCGATGGACGTCCCATTACACCATATCCGGAAATAAGTTTACTTATCGTCATGCTATCCGGCAGTGGAGCATAAGCCGAAGTGATATTTCCATCCGAATTAAACGTTACGCCATCTAAAACAGAACTCACGGCATTTCCAAAAATCTTATTAATAACAAGGCCATACACTAATCCAATTAATGTACTACTGTTTCCACCCGGACCTCCTACACCATTGTAAGTGGTATTGTGATAGGTATATTTATTAATCTCATCCGCATCCTGCTCTATTTCAGGTGCCTTATTATGAACAATATACCATTCACCCTGGGTGGTAAGCTGGTTTCCCGCAATTTCCACATCAGTCAGGTTCATGATCATTTTTCCTTCTTTCACACTACCTTCATAGTGAAAAGTTGTTCCATCGGTTCCCGTACTATTTCCAGAAAAGCTATAACTGTCACTCTTGGCAAGAAGGGTTACATTATTAATTGACGTTTCTTTTTCCCCCGGCAATATGCCAAGCAGCGTTATATCTGCATTTCCGGGATCTTTCATTTTAAAGTAAACGTCTTTGCCAATAAGCACTTGTCCGCTATAGGTTAATGTTAAGGTTGTGTCGCCTCCCATACTCAATTTATTCGAATATCTGGCATTCACCTGTTCGGGTGAAGGGCCATCATATTTTTCACCTTTATCGCAGGCAACAAAAGAAATAAACAAACACACAACTGGAAATAAACGGAGTAATAGGTTTCGCTTCATTTTATCCTCCTTTTTAACTATTTTATAAATTTTGGACAAAGGTCGTGTATAAACAACTGTGAATCAATCTCCATATTTGTGAAATGATGTTCTATTTTTAATAATAGAAATAGAGTATAAGAAAAAAAACGTACTTTTGACTGTAGAACTTTAATCCGCTATTTATGAATGACAGTATTCCTAAACTGGACCTACCGGTTGATTTCATTGTAGGAGACAACATTACCGGAGAAATACTGAACCTGTATGGACGTTTTCCTTGTAAAATAAAGGCAGGTATATTCGTTTTATGCCAGTGTGGACAAATTCGTGCCACAATTAACCTTAAAGAGTACACGATCGGAGCTTCCTCTTTTGTCACCCTCTTACCCAACAGTTTCATTCAAATACATGAAGTTTCGGATGATATCCATCTCTATTTTGCAGGTTTTTCCTCTGCATTTATGGATAGTGTCAATTATATAAAAACAGCTATCGATTTTTTGCCGGGAATCGTAGAAAACCCTATTATCTCTTTACCCAAAGAACTCATACCTTTATATGAAGATGCCCTTTCTTTATTAATGAAAAGCTATTCGCTCCCCAATACACTCCGGAATCCGGAAATAACCCGCTCTGTTCTTAACATATTTCTTCATGGGACTTCGGAACTATACAAAAATATCGGTCCTCTGAAACAACCGAATATAACACGTGAAAGGGAGATTTACAGAGAATTTATTAAATTGGTTATGAGTCACTATGTAAAGGAACATTCGGTCTCTTTTTATGCAAAGAAACTGAGTATTACTTTGCCTCACCTTTGTTCCACCATCCGGAAAGTAACAGGAGCTACTCCTATGCAAATTATAACTAATATCATTGTTATGGACGCCAAAGCCCAGCTGAAATCGACCGATTTTTCCGTAAAACAAATCGCCTATTCGCTGAGCTTCAACAACCTTTCTTTCTTTAACAAATATTTCCGGCAACATGTAGGGATGACACCACAGGAATACCGGAATAGTTAAAAATATTATCCCAAATTATTCAGAACATCCACTTTTCCTTCATTTACCAAGCGGTAAATCATTTCACCGAACAACGTGTTTACCCAAGCAAACCATGAACGTGTAAAATTTTTAGGATCATCCTTATGGAATGATTCGTGCATAAATCCGGTATCTCCGTCCGTATCACGCAACATCTTAACGCATGCACGGATTTCTTCTTTATCACTTGTTGTATTACAACGCATAATAATACTCATCGGCCAGATAAAATCGAATCCGATATGCGGACCGCCAATGCCTTCGCCAGCTTTACCTTTGAAGAAATAAGGATTAGAATGGCTTAATACCAATTTACGGGTATTCTGATATACAGGATCATTCACATCCACACAGCCCAGATAAGGCAAAGCAAGCAGACTCGGAACATTTGCATCATCCATAAAAACATGGTTGTAAAAACCGTCTACTTCGAAAGCATACACCTTTCCGAACTCAGGATGCTTAATAATTCCGTATTTCTCTATCGCTGCATGTACTTCATCGGCAAGAGAATCACAATTACGGGCAAATTCATTATTTTTCTTGATTTCACGCATCATTTCTGCCAGTTGACGGAGAGATGTAACTGCGAATAAATTAGAAGGGATAAGGAATCCGAACAAGGTTGCATCATCTGATGGACGGAATGAAGAAACAATTAACCCAACAGGATTAACAGGGCTTCCGTAACCATCATTCAGCAAGGTATCCCCCTGACGGTCAGTCTTACGAGTAAATTTATACGGTCCGAGACCATCCTTACGTTGTTGTTCTTTAAAAGTCTTATATACTTTTTCCATTGCACGCATCCAATCCGCATCGAAAGGAGAAGTATCGCCGGTTTTTTTCCAGAAATGATAAGCCAAACGGATAGGGTAACACAGTGAGTCTATCTCCCATTTACGTTCGTGCAATTCTTTTTTCATCACTGTATTATCACTCTCCCATTCACTGCCTGTAGGTCCTTCATTAAAACCATTTGCATAAGGATCGATATTAATACACCAGGTCTGGCGGTTAATAACACCGGCAAGCATCGTTTTTACTTTCGGGTCCTGATTAGCAAACTGAATATGAGGAAATACCTGTGCTGAAGAATCACGCAACCACATGGCATGAATATCGCCGGTCAATACAAAAGTATCCGGTTTGCCATTCTTAATCGTATGTTCGCAAGTCGTATCCAATGTATTTGGAAAACAGTTTTCGAACATCCAGGCAAGTTTTGGGTCTTTCAACTGTTTTTTGGTAGAAGCAATCGCTTTCTCCACAGCTTCCGAAGTAAACTGACGTTTATCCAGCGGAGGACGTTTACATACATATTGGAGCGTTGAAGCTGAGATTGAAGTTGCACTATCAGTCGGAGCCGCCATACCGCTGCTTGCTTTACCTGCCAATTCGGCAAACGAGTTTTGCCCTACTACCAGACCTGCCAGAGAAAGACCGCCTGCTTTTAAGAAATTTCTTCGTGTTGTCATCTTTGTATTTTATTTAATGTTACTGATTTCCGAGAATAATTCAATCATACAGGCATTGTCGAGCAACCATTTATGCTCTTTTGTTTTAACGCCTGTCCAATCGTTGTCCAAAAATCCGTTTATATCCCGGGTATGTTCCCAAGCATAATGTGCATTATCCGCCATCGTTCGAATATATTCCGGATTCTGATCCTCCTCATAAAGCGCCACCAAACCACGTAATAAAATCACATTAAACCAAGGACTGGCTGTAAAGAAACGCGTTTTCGTTCCATCCATGCCTTCTCTCACCTCGGTAAAACGATGGTAAGCACCAGCTGCTGTTTCCTTTGCATCCTCCAGATAAGATTCATCTCCTGAATTCTGGTATAATAAGACTCCAGCCTGTATCATCTGGCCACTGTTATATGTATATTTTGCTTTATCCACACTCCCATCCAAGCGCACATTGTCCCAGTAAACAAAGTCTTCAGGGTCACGCAGATTCTTTTTAGTCCAGTCATACGTTTTTTTAGCCTGCTCCAGATAAACACTGTCTTTGGTCAGGTTATACAGCTTCATACAGAGAACAGCCGCCGGTGCATTCGAACAGGTATTTTTAGAAGTCTTCTTCTGCTCACACCAATAAATACCCCCTCCCAGTACGTCGTCCCATCCGCTAAAAATATAATCATAAAGAGCAACTGCTTTTTCCAGATATTTATCATTTTTTGTCAGAGCGTACAGATCACAATAATCGATTGCCAGCCAGTCGTTGTCGTCATAGAAACGATCACTTTCACCATTAAACATGGGATAACTTTGATAGCAGAAAGGTTCACGTATATTATCCCAATACAACTCGAGTCCGGGAAGGATACGTTCTTCCAGTATTTTCAAATATTTTTTATCACCGGTTGTTTTATAAAGAGCTATGCCTCCGGACAACATACCGGAATAAGGCCATAAAAAAGATACTTCCTGATTTCGTTTCTGTTCCGAACCTTCTGCCAGATAAGTAACCTGGTTCTCCGGATTTGCCGGATATGTTTCTTGCAGCAGACCATATTTCTTTACTTCATATTTACTCAGAATATTAGTAAGCATAGAATCTGCAATTGAAATATCCCGATTCGCCTCAGACACATCCGGCGTAATATTGCAAGATGTTCCTAAAACAATACATCCTGCCAGGATTATTGAAAAACCTTTTAGTTTCATGGATTTTTAAGTTAGCCTAAAGATTAAAATTTTGACAAAGATAATGAAATACAAAAACCGACCAATTATGAAAGCTTAAGAATTAACAAATCAAGACACTACACCTTTGTTAAAAAACATTACGCACAAAATGAATTAAAATATGGCATATACTAATCCTATATTATTCTAATCATAGAAAAAGGGGGATTCTCAGGTACATTGACACACCTGAAATATCCCCCTGTTTTCACTTATCTATTTAATTACCATTTAAAGGAAACTTTCACTCCTTCAGGATTATTTTCAAATGTCAGAAGGCAAGTTTTGCTTTGAGCATCCCACTGGCTTGTTGCTTCAACAAGCGCATTACCTTTTGCATCTGCAATAACCACAGACTCAGGTTCGCCCGGTAATAAAACACGCATTACATTCGTAGTATTAATCGGGCTTTTTGCAACAAAAGAGAAGTCTTTTTTGCCTACTTTTTCTTCATAAGTACGTGCTGCACCGCATAATACCTGCGGTTTATCCTGGTCTTTTATCCGGTTGATATCCAACAGGAATGCCTGTTCACCCGGCTGTACAACCTTTTCTGTCAAAACAGGCAGAGTCGGATCAAACAAATCGATTAAACGTCCTTTTATAATGTAAGGTTCGTTGCTTATAGAGCCTTCATCAAGAACAGCAGCCAAATCATAAGCACCTCTTTCCAGATAGAAATGGTTTTTGAATTCCAATGTACCGGCTTTTGCCTTCTCTTCATACATACGTTTTACAGTAGCGATAAATTCTTTATCGGAACCTTCTTTCAAAACAAACTCTTTCGGGTCTTTACGGATAACATATACAGTACCGTTACCATAGGTATATTCACCTTCTTTTGCTTTTTTATCGATACCCATCAACTGGAACAAATGCTCGGAAGGAGTATTAAATTTCTCTTCACCCTGGTTCCACCATTCCTGGACATTCTGGAACGGGTCTGTATCTCGTGTACTATAAACTAATACACCGCCGTTTTTCACCCATTCGGCAATAAACTTATGTGTTTCCTTATCCAACGGTTTCATATTTGAATAAGTCATCAACAACACTTTTGTATTTTTCCAAGTTTCAGGATAAGACACATTTTCCAGATGCAATAAATGTACCGGAACCCCACGCTTCAGCAAAGGCAAAGCCTGGCCATAAAAGTTAGACAACTGAGGATCGTCATATCCGGCAACCGGCTGCGGAGCACGCTGGAACATTAAAGAATTTGCCATCAATACACTAATACCAGAAGAGCCCGATACTTTATTATCAGACAAAGGCATGTTATTCAACGTATTAATCATCACCTGCATCTGGGTAGAATAGAAGCGGGGAATACGGGCTTTTTCTTCACTGTTGGCACTTGTACGGTACAAACCTTCATAAATACGGTCCGGCCAAGGCATTACCTCATAATTATTATTGTTCGGATATAATAATTTGGCAGTAAAAGTTGCCTGATAATTTTTCTTATAATCAGCCCAATCACGAGGCCAGTCTTCTATCGGATCTGTCAAGAAAAATACTTTACGCCCAGTCGGAGCCGTCATAGATTCCATACAACCATATTCAAGGAAGGCTGTTTCAAACACACGCTCTTTCACAACTCCATTGAAATAATTCGGTTCACGGGAAGTTCCCGTCCATACCTGTGCGATATAACCATCTACACAAGGCAATGAAGCCAAACTTGCTTCCGGACTAACAATCTGCCATTGAGAATAATTTACCAGCGAGTGGGTCGGCACATAACAACGTACATCCATACCCTTACTCTTTCCATATTCTTTTGCATAAGTAAAACATTCATTCAAAGCACGATAGTACAAATGATATTTCAATTTGTTCGCAAGATATGTATTTTCAGCCGACTCATGTTGCGGGCGCCAGTCAAATCCATAATATTCTTTCCATTCTCTTTTAAATGCATCACTATAACCGGCACGTGCCCAAAATTCAGGTTCTTCCAGATAAATAGCATCAATACCGGCATCAATAACCCGCTTGATATGATTTTCTTTCATATACTGAATAAAATTCATAGAAGGTACAATATATGGAACCATATGTCCATGCCAGATCGTATCTCCCTTTTGGGTAACCTGGCCTTCATCAAGATGCCATTTGCCATCCCATTTTCCGGTAAAATAATCCTGATATTCACCCCATGCGATACCAGTCATAAAATGAGTTATATATCCTTTATCCCTCCAGCTTTGCACACGTTGTTCGAAAGTCATTCCGGAACGTTTTTCAGAAGGGTTTCCACCTACGCCATACACAATGGCTACATCTGCGCGATTGTCGGTAGTCGGTTTCCAAGGTTGTCCGGTTTGGAAGGCTGTCTTTTCTCTCCGTTCAACATTTGCCTCGGTACCTTTCTGCCCGGTCTGGCAGGATGCAGTAACCAGGGAAAGAGCAACGCTTCCCATCAAAAGCATTTTTACATTCGTCTTCATAACATTATATTTAAGAAATAATTAGGGCATCTTAAAGGCTTGAACATTGGGTCATAGCTCTAAGATGCCCTGAAATTAAGAATTAATCAATTAAAGAGCAACTGATTTTACATCTGTATAATTAAAACGTTTCGCTCCTTCAATATCCTTATCGATACGGGCACCGACACGGATATACCAAGTACGTCCGGTTGGCAATTCGCCGATGGTTGTCAAAGAAATAGTTTTTCCTATTATATCTTTCACATCATCCCCTTCCAGTTTCGCAGCATAACGCTGGTCGAAATTATTGTTACCCACATAAGGATTCGCACCATTAATAAACAGATAAACATCTGATAAATCCTGTTGATAATCCGGATTTGAAGTACCTCTGGTTATCTTTGCCTGAACAGTAATGGATTTACCACTCACTACTGGTTCGCCAACCCATTCGACACGCAAGAAAGGTTCCACTTCAAAATTCAACTCCACAGTACCGTCGATATCAGTAGTTACACTTTTATCTGAAATGATATTTCCTTGTCCATCTCTCAAAACCAAAGGGACAAATGCCCCTAACGGTTCAATATTATAGTTACCTTTAAATATTTTAGTATTATTAAAAGTACCATCCTGCATTGCTGTAAAATAATAAGGCTCAGGTGAGTCACTCCAACTATATTCCAGCAATTTAATACGAACCCCATTGTCACCGGTTTCCGTTTGGAAAGCCTGTTTCGTGTCCTTATCAATGATAGAACCTTTCAATGTTTCTTTAGGCTCTTCGTAGTTATCAAACTTCTGGCAAGAACTACCCATCAGCAAGATTAAACCTGCAGCTAACGAATATATTACCTTTTTCATATTTATTTTTTCCATTAAAAATTAATAACCCGGATTCTGTTTGATGCCGTTCTTTACTATTTCATCACTTGGAATATCCACATAATACCATTTTGTATCGAATGTAAATTTCGTTGCATCTTCATCATAACGAGCATCGAAGAACCACTTATATTCTTTATCAACAAAGAATGGCATCAAAACACGATAAATACGATTGTTCTGTTCTTTATCAAGAATTCTCCAACGTTTCAAATCCCACCAAGTCTTATTTTCAAAACTCAGTTCTTTACGTCTTTCAATACGGACCGTATCGATAGCCATATCACCTACATTCTTAACCAAAGTTGCACCAGCTCTTTCGCGGATATCATTGATACACTTCATTGCGTCATCCTTATAGTCTGAGCCTTTACCGGCTTCTGCAAGCTCCATTGCTGCTTCTGCACGGTTCAACAAAACTTCTGCATAACGAATTTCTATCCAAGTCTGATCTGAATGATTTTCAAGAACTAATGCAGCCTCCATATCCGGATTCATCCATTTACGAACTGAGAAACCAGATCTTGCACATGCTCCGTCATTTGAGAAACGTCCGCTTCTACCTGCAGGAGTCATCTTTGTCCCATCTGCCAAAGTATATGCATCCTGTGTCGCACTGGATGATGTGACTATTCTGTCCTTAGCCTCAGATGCTTCATATTTTTCAATTGTACCTTGCTTCAGTAAAGGTTCAATACCTCCATTCGTATCACCTTTATAGATACCACGGCGAACATCTAATGTATCCCCCTTAAATTCATCACCAGGTAATATAACTGTTGCTCTCAAACGAGGTTCTGCATTTTTAAAGAAGTCCGTTAGGTTATCATACAATACATACTTGCCATTAGTTCCTACAGTCAATGTTTTACCTTCTGTATCCTTAGGAAAACCTTCAAACATTTCCACAAAGTCCAATGTCGGGTTTACATAAGAAGAATATCCCCCTACCATATATTGTCTAGGGATACAATAGCAATCGTATCCATGAACAGAATTAGGATATTGATATTCACGCACAAGTATATTTTCTTTACTGCCTTCGGCAAAGAATAAATCCACATAATTCTGATATTGTGCTTCCTTATCTCCATCTTTCCAAGTTCCTTTATACAACTCAAAATGTCCTTCCAACAATTTGGCTGCATCATAAGCTTCTTTGAAATAGTCTGCTGCTTTCTCTGCCGGAATACCACACAAACGAACATTTTTATCATCGAAGTTCGTAATCGTATTATATTTGGCAATAGAACCGGCAAACAACATAGCTCTTGATTTCAAGGCTGCAGCTACATATCTGGTTGCACGACCCACCTGATTCGTTTCAGGCAATAAGGTATAAGCATCATCCAAGTCCTTCTTTATTGCATCATAAGTAGCTTCTTCCGAAGAACGCGGGATTTTCAATTCGTCTACCGGTTGATCCGGGTATTTCAACACTTCATTTACCAAAGGTACACCACCATAGCGTTTTGCCAATGCGAAATAAGTAAATGCACGGGCAAACAACATTTCACCTTTCCATGTATCTAACTGTTCCTTGCTAAAATTCGCCTCATACTGAGGAAGCGTTTCCAAGAAATAATTCACATCACGTATCTGGCGATAAGCATCTCCCCAATATTTTGTATTTTCAGTCTTTGCACCAAGGCTGCTTACAGCTTCACCCGTATAATAAGGAGAGGGTTCTATAATCCAAAAATTATTTAGTCCACGTTCGGGAGAATAACGAAAATCTTCCATTGGAACTTGACCATATACACGTGCCAGATAAGCTTTAATACCGCTTTCCGAGCCAAAAATATCTTTATCCTGTACGACATTCATTGGCGGAATATCCAAATCCATACAAGAAGGCATGCCACAGGCTAAAGCTAACAATAAAAGATATTTTGATAGTTTCATAACTTCTTCCTCAATTAAAATTTAACATTTACACCGACAGAGAATGTTCTGTTCAACGGATACAGGTTTCCCCAAGAATCATTACCGGAGTGTTCAGGGTCAAATTCAACTCCTTTAATAGTAAACAGGTTATAACCATTTACATAAAGACGAAGATTTTTGATACCTGTTTTTGCAAGCCACTGTTTAGGGAATGTATAACCTAATTCGGCACTTTTCAAACGAAGGTAACTTGAATTATGTACATTATAGGAAGACCATTCGTCAGCCAAAGTACCCGTATAAGCATAAGTGCCCGGTATCCATTCCGTAGAAGGATCATAAGGATTGGCAGTCGGATCAGCCGGATGCCATCTGTCCATAAAATAAGCTAAGGCATTAGAGAAATCATGTCCCCACATCGGTTCACGCAACTGTTCGATATAACGGTTGTATTGCATAGCGGCACCCTGGAAAAGTAAATTCAAGTCGAATCCTCTCCAGTCAGCACCGATATTCAGTGAGAAGTTGATAAGCGGACGGTTTTCATAAGCAATCGGATATTTATCCAAATCTGAAATAATACCGTCACCGTTCCAGTCTTGATATTTATAATCACCTGGTAAAGTTCCATAACCTGTATAAATATCGCTATTTGCTATATCCTGATAAGATTCATAACGTCCACCATCGCCATATCCCCATACGATATTCTGGTAACGGTCATTATTATTATCTCTCCAGTTTTTATAAGAGTTACCAGCTTTTGAACGTTCTTCGTGAGTTGTTTTAATACGTGTATAAGAGAATATACCTTTCAAATTATATCCGAATTCTCCAATACGATTATAATGAGAAACCTCCAACTCAAAACCACGGGCAACATCACCATTCAGATTTTCTTCAGGAAGTTCTGCACCTACAATGGCAGGAAGGCTTAAATTACGTTTTGCCAACAGCCCTGTACGTTCACGATTAAAATAATCGGCAGAGATTCCTAACAAACCGTTCCATGCATTCAAGTCAATACCCAAGTCCAGAGTTTTTGCAATATACCAAGTGATGTATTGGTTGGCAATTCCCTTATTTGCAGCTGAACTTACAAACTTTCCATCAAAAACATAACCTCCGGGTAAACGGTTGTTATCACCGCCGGCCGGGAATGTATAACCTGTCACAAACTGATAGTTTGAAGCATTGTCATCACCCATCTTACCATAAGATGCACGAATCTTTGCATTGCTGATAAATGAAAGTTTTGAATCTTTCCAGAAGCTTTCTTCTGAAATACGCCAACCAACAGAACCTGCCGGGAAGAATCCCCATTGTGCACCTGTTCCGAATTTAGAAGAGCCATCATAACGGAAGCTGAATTCAGCCAGATATTTAGACATATAATCGTAACCGAACTTACCAACCAAACCTAAGTTTGCTTCTTTATATAAGTCGCGGGCTGCCGGATTTTCACGATCATAGTTTGTACTCATATTACCTTCCTGGTTTTCTGTATTACCAGCAAACAACTGGTCCAGGCCCAAAGCCAATTCACGTTGTGCAAAGAAGTTATCGCCATCACGACGGCTACCTTCCAACAATAACAAACCGGATACATTATGTTTTTCAGCAAACATACGGTTGTAATTCAACGAAACCTGATACAACCAAGCCTGTTTCGTATAATGTTCACGACGGAATGTAGACGGTGAATTGATTTCCTTCGCTGCATATTTTTCTGTAGCATCATCATATTCATACAGATTATATGCTTTTTTATAAAGCTTGTTGTCTGCTATCTGATAGTCATAGCTGAACATACCTTTAGCCTGCAAACCTTCGATATAAGGAATATCGTAAGTTGCCTGTAAAGAAGTCTGGAACCATTTATTGTTATATTTTTTATAACCTACCTGGTCTGCATCCATCATAGCCACCGGGTTCGTTCCTTCAATCCAACCATATTGCAGGTATTCCGGATTGCCATTTGCATAAACGGGCTGAGTAGCCGGACAACGTTGCATGGCACGAATAATCCAGTCTGAGTTTTCATAAGGCTGGTCTTTCTGGTCCATAATACCGCTCATATTCAAATCCACAGTCAAACGGTCTGTGATTTTACTTGTTATATTTGAACGGACATTGAAGCGGTCATAATCCAAGCTTTTGCTACGAAGGAATGATTCCTGGTACAAATAACCGGCACTCATATAATAATGAGTTTTTTCATTACCTCCGTTTGCACTGATTGTATGCTGGGTTTGGGGAGCCAAAGGACGCATCACTTCACTCCACCAGTCTGTTCCTTGTTTTGTCCCGTTACGGTAAGCTTCTATTTCATCCAAAGAATAAACCAATGAGCCACCATTCACATTGTGCATAGCTCTTTCATTCTTCAAAGTCATCCAGTCGGCAGCACTTGCGCTCTTTACAGAACCTGAAGGATTCTGCCAACCAACGTTACCGGAATATTCCAATTCAACGTGTCCGGTTTTACCTTTCTTAGTAGTAATCAAAACAACACCGTTTGCAGCACGCACACCATAAATAGCAGCAGAAGCATCCTTCAATACAGTTAATGTTTCAATATCATTTGCATCCAGACGAGTCATGTTATCACGAGGTACACCATCGATAACGACCAACGGATTACCCATACCACGAATATCGAAGTTATTGTTGAATGAACCCGGCTCAGAAGATTTTTGCATAACGCGTACTCCCGGTATTTTACCAGTCAACATGTTCTGAGCATTTTCATTCTTTGTTGTAATGATATCATCGCTGTTAACAGAAGAAACAGCGCCGGTCAATGTTACTTTTTTCTGAGTACCATAACCAACAACCACAACTTCGTCCAACTTTTGTGTATCATCTTTCAAAATAATCTGGAAAGAATTCTGATTTTTAACCGGTATTTCTTGTGTCAGATAACCTATATAAGAAATCTGAAGGATTGCATTATCAGGAACATTACTTAAGATAAAGTTTCCATCAATGTCTGTAATAACCCCGTTTGTAGTGCCTTTGATAACGACATTCGCACCAATTACAGTTTCGCCGGTTGCATCTTTCACCAACCCTTTGATGGTACGTCCGTTTTGTTGAACTACTGCCGGAGCTTCATTTTCCTGTTTATGGAGAACTATGTGTTTACCTTCCATGGTAAACACAACATCTGTTTCATGAAACAGATTCGCCAAAACACTGCGTACAGTTGCATCTTCCACATTGACAGATGCCCTGCGGCTCACATCTACATTCGCTTTATTATAAAGGAAGAGATAATCGGTCTGTTCCTCTATGGCGTTTAAGATTTCACTGACTGCTGCATTATTTTTATTCAGTGAAATTTTCGCATTTTGGGAATTGGCATTTTCGGCCACTGCAGCAAATGCGAAACAAAAGAATAGGAATACTGATAGTTTCATAATCCGTCCCAAATGATTTGTTTTGTGTTTTTTAGGCACATAATGGGTCTGACAAAGAATATTTATCATAACTTTGTAAAGGATTTATTGTTAATACTGAGAAAATTATTAGACTTGTCTCGTGTTGACATTCGAACCGGGGGATGTGGGGACATCTTCCGGTTTACTTTTTTTGTGTTTATTCAAGGATCATTCTGCATACAAGTACCAAATAAAAAGGTTAATAAATAAGTTATTTAATAATAATACTATTTTTCTCGCTATCTCTCACAAATTTGAAATTCAGGTCTTTTTGTATAACTTTCAAAGCATATTCCAGTCCATCGCTCTGCCTGAATTTACCGGTACAACGATAATTAAGTAATTTAGAATTTTCAATCTGGATATGTGTATCATAGTAAATAGAGAATTTATCCATAAGCGTTCCAAACGGAACGTCATCCAGACAAATCAAACCGTCTTTCCATCTAAAGCGATCGAGGTTGTCTATTACGCCTTTGCGTAATAGACCGTTCACCTCGCTCACACTCTCTTTGGTCTTAAGAATTATATGCTGTTTAATATCCTGGTTCGATACGACATCCACAGAACCATGCAATAAAGAAGTCTCAAATACAGTCCCGTTTGCATTGTCATAAGCATAAACATTAAATGTCGTACCTAATACCTTTATATCATACTTTTTTGTCTTAACGATAAAAGGCTTCTTCTCATTACGTGCCACTTCAAAAAAGCCCTCGCCTTTCAGTGTAACTTCGCGTGTTTTACCTCCAAACGAAGTCGGATATGTAAATTCGGATTTAGAGTTAAGCCAAACTTTTGTCCCATCCTCCAGTATTAACTGTACTCGTTGACCAGCCGGAACTAAAACGGCCTGCATTCCTGCCTGTTGCTCTTCCTTTACTCCCAGTTGCATCCAACCAACCATCATCAACAAAGCGAATGAAGCGGCAATACTCACTACTTTCCACAGGTTTAATGTCCGTTTTTTCAATGCGACAGAGTGAGTTTCACCGGTTTTAGTAACAGAATAGATAAGAAGGGCATTCCACATCTTGCGCTCCTTCAGATATTCCGCATAATTTTCAGGAGAGGCTTCCGCCCAATCCATAATCTGCGTCTCTTCATCTGCAGTAGTGCAACCTTTAAAATATTTATGTAGTAATTCTTTATCCATTCTCCTTATAAACTTTAAGGCTCATTATCGTCCTTTTCATAATAATAACACGCCAATCTAAAAATACCCTAACAGGAAAATCATTTTTTTTGTTTTTTCATTTTTATCCCAGATATGTTTTTGAGGACTCATAGTTATGCTTTTCCAAAATCATAACTATGAATTCAGAAAAACATAACTATGAATATATTAAGAAACGCTCATCTGCTTCCTTTTCTACATTTTATTTATATAGACAATTTAATCAGGCCAGAGGAAACATGTGCCTATTAATAAAGGCAGATAATCCTTCAATTTAACACGGAAGACCTTTAAGGCTTTAGATATATGGAATTCTACCGTTTTAATACTGATACCCAGTTCTTCGGCAATTTCACGGTTTGTCTTGTTCCCATAACGGCTTTTAAAAAAAATAAGACGGGTTTGCTCCGGAAGTTCATTCAGCGTGTTGCGTATAATTTCTTGCATTTCATTCGTGAACAACTCAGACGGGTCACAAGAATCCAGTGAAGATGTACGAAAATCCAATTCCCTGACAGAATGGCTGAACAATTGCTCTTCCACTTCTGTTTTAACATGGCTATGACGCAGGTAGTTTAATGCTCTGTTTTTTACTGAAGTTAAAATATAAGCAGGAATATTTGTATCGGAAGGAAGATCATGGCGTTTTTCCCAATACTGCATCATTGCATCTATATAGATGTCCTCTGCCGCTGCCGCATCTCTTATGTACGAATTGGCAAACATTATAAAAGGCTCTTTGTATTGTTCAAAGAGCGATGCAAAGAGTTTTGTATCTGTCTGCTGTTCCCCCATATCTCCCATAAGTGATGCAAAAGTAATAAAAAAGTGAAGCGAATTGATGTTTATGTAGTTAAAAACATTACTTTTGTGGCTCATAATTAGTTGAAAAGAAAAAGAATGGATAAAGTTAGTTACGCACTGGGCTTAAGTATCGGAAACAATTTCCAGAACTCAGGCATCCAAAATCTTCAGATTGAAGATTTCGTAAAAGGATTGAAAGACGTATTGGAAGAAAAAAATCCGGAAATCAGTTACGATGAAGCAAAACAAGTTATCAACGAATTTTTTATGCAATTGCAAAAAGAAAAGTTGGAACTGAACAAGAAAGCCGGAGAAGAGTTTCTGAACATCAATAAAGGAAAAGCAGGTGTCGTGACCTTACCCAGTGGCCTGCAATATCAGGTATTGACAAAAGGAACAGGTGCAAAACCGACAGCCAATGATAAAGTAAAATGCCACTATCACGGTACATTAATCAATGGTACTGTATTCGATAGCTCCGTACAGCGCGGCGAACCTGCCGTATTCGGAGTATCACAGGTAATCCCGGGATGGGTTGAAGCACTTCAATTAATGGAAGTCGGTTCTAAATGGAGACTTTTCATTCCTTCGGATTTGGCTTATGGTGAACATGGTGCCGGCGATGCTATCGAGCCGAACAGTGCCTTAGTATTTGATGTTGAATTATTGGATATAGTAAAATAATAAATAAGAAAAATGAAAAAGATTAATGTATTAGTTGCTACAGCGATTGTAGCTATGGGCATGACAGTAACTTCTTGTGATTCTCACAAAAGTGCTTCTTTAAAAACAGCTGCAGACAGTGTTAGTTATGCTATCGGTATCAGCACTGGCGCAGGTTACAAAGACAACCTGAAAACTTTACCGGGTGACCCTGCTAATGTAGACGATCTGATTGCAGGTTTCACACAAGCTATCAAAGGTGACTCTGCAGCAATGAAGATGACTCCGCAGGCAGCTCAGGCTTACATCCAGACTTACTTTATGGAAGCTTCTGCAAGAGATGCAAAGAAAAATAAAGAGGAAGGCGAAAAATTCTTGGCTGAAAATAAAGGAAAGAAAGGCGTTATCACAACAGAAAGCGGTCTGCAATATCAGGTTGAAAAAGAGGGTACAGGTGCAAAACCGACAGCTGAAGATAAAGTTAAAGTTCACTATACAGGAACTCTGTTGGACGGAACAAAATTCGACAGCTCTGTAGATCGTGGCGAACCTGCTGAATTTGGTGTTGGACAAGTAATTAAAGGCTGGACCGAAGTTCTTCAGTTAATGCCTGTAGGTTCTAAATATATCATCTGGGTACCTTCTGAACTGGCTTATGGCGAACGTGGTGCACAACCGGATATCAAACCGAACAGCGTACTGAAATTCGAAGTAGAATTACTTGATATCGTAAAGGATAGCACTGCTGCTAAAAAGTAACAAATATATCTTTTATACACAAAATACGGAGAGCGGGATATGCTAAAGAGCATTTTTCGCTCTCTTTTATTATTTATTCTACACTTTTTTCTTTCAGAATGATATAGTATTGAAATTTATTATATACTTTTGATACATTAAATCTATTAATAGGAAAGTAATACAAGTAGAAAATGGAAAAGATAGACAAACTGGACCGGCAGATATTGAACATTATTTCAAGAAATGCCCGGATTCCTTTTAAGGATGTCGCCGAAGAATGTGGTGTTTCACGTGCTGCTATTCATCAACGGGTACAACGCATGATTGACATGAATGTGATCGTTGGCTCAGGCTATCATATTAATCCCAAAATTTTGGGATATAATACCTGTACTTACATCGGAGTAAAACTTGAACGTGGTTCTATGTATAAAGACGTAGTACCCGAATTTGAGAAAATTCCGGAAGTGGTGGAATGCCATTTCACTACAGGTCCATATACCATGCTTATTAAACTTTATGCACGCGACAATGAACATCTCATGGAATTGCTGAATACACGTATTCAGGAAATTCCGGGAGTCACAGCGACAGAAACGCTTATTTCATTGCGGCAGAGCGTAAAACGTGAAATTCCTATCTGCGATATTTTTGAATAAAAAGATATCTTCAAGGCAGCCCGGCTTCGGATAAAAGCCGGGCTTTTTTATGTCCGCGACAATTCGTAATTTTGTCCGGCAGACATGTGAAAATCAATTCCAATGAACCGGTATATCAAATATATTATATTTTTATGCTTATTCCCCCTTTACCTGTCGGCTGGGGAAAGTTTCTGTTTTCGTGTTTACCTGAAAGACAAAGGCAACACGGGATTCAGTATGGAACACCCCGAAGATTATTTATCGACGGAAGCTATTCAAAGACGTAAAAAAAATAAGATAGCCATTTCGGAATCCGATCTTCCCATTGCTCCTGCTTATATAGATACGTTGTCTTCTACCGGCGCTATCCCTATTGTACAAAGCAAATGGTTTACAACAGTGGTTATGGAATGCCCGGACAGTACGGTTGCCGACCGACTAAAACAACTATCTATCGTCGATTCGGTCAAATGGGTATGGAAAGGGACACGAAAAGCTCCCGCTGAATACAAAGATAAAAAACGCATCGAATGTATTGACACACCTCTAAAAGATAAATATGGCTATGCGACCAGGCAAATAAAAATGCTAAACGGTATCAAACTGCATGAAGCAGGTTTCCAGGGCGAAGGCATGCGAGTCGCTGTAATTGATGCCGGTTTTCAAAATGCAGACCGTATCGCTGCTTTTGATTCACTGCATTTATTGGGTACGCATAATGTAGTTTTCCCAGGCCATAGTGTATTTGTCGGAGACGACCACGGCACTAAGGTCCTCTCCTGTCTCGCTGCCAATATCCCGGGGGTTATGGTAGGTACAGCCCCACAAGCCTCTTATTTTCTGATCAAAAGTGAAGAAAGCGATTCCGAATTTCCGATAGAAGAAGACTATTGGACAGCTGCTGTAGAATATGCAGACAGTGTAGGAGTAGACGTTATCTCTTCATCTCTGGGTTATTTCTCATTCGATGCGGATGAATTATCTTATAAACATTCCGACCTGAATGGTAAAACGGCCTTTATCAGCCGTGCCGCTGACTTTGCGGCAAGTAAAGGGCTTCTTATTTTTTGTAGCGCCGGTAATGAAGGCAGTGGAAACTGGGAGAAAATAACCTTTCCCGCAGATGCCGCCAATATTTTTACAGTCGGAGCTATTTGCGAAGATAAAAGGAAAAGTTCATTCAGCTCCACCGGTTATACAGCAGACGGGCGTATAAAACCGGATGCTGTCGCGTTAGGTTCCGGCAGCTGCGTAATCGAACCTTCCGGGGAAATCCGCTATGCAAACGGGACATCTTTTGCCACACCTATACTGGCAGGACTCGGTATTTGTTTATGGCAGGCATTACCCCGGTTAAGTAATATGGATATAATTGAAGTATTGCACCGCTATTCCAGCCAATACAAACATCCGGACCCGGAGCTTGGATACGGCATTCCCAATATATACAAGGCATACAAAAAAGAAAGAAAAAATGCTTTATAATCAGACCGATATAAACAACAAACGGCAGGAACTGTCCCTTTTGGAACTGAACAATTACATAAAGGGAGCTGTCCGTAATGCTTTTCCCGACACGTACTGGGTACGCGCCGAGACAAGCGATGTACGGACAAATGCCGCATCCGGTCATTGCTATCTGGAATTTATTGAAAAGAACGCTATCACGGGACAGTTAGTAGCACGGGCACGGGGCTCCATTTGGGCAAAAACATTCCGAATGCTCAAACCTTATTTTGAGATGGAAACCGGCCAGATATTCGCTTCAGGTCTGAAAGTGCTGGTAAAAGTATCTATCGAATTCCATGAATTATATGGATATAGCCTGACCGTATTGGATATCGACCCGACCTATACATTAGGAGATATGCTCCGTAAACGGATGGAAATCATCCGGCAGTTAAAAGAAGAAGGCGTATTTACACTAAACAAGGAATTACCTTTTCCGACATTACCCAAACGGATAGCAGTAATCACATCACCTACGGCAGCCGGTTATGAAGATTTTCTGAACCAGCTTGCAGGAAATAAAGCAGAATATCCTTTTTATCCCAAACTCTTCCCTGCTCTAATGCAAGGGGAAAAAACCGAAGAATCGATTATCACTGCTTTAGACCGTATTTATCCTCATACCGATAAATTTGATGTGATAGTGATTATACGGGGTGGCGGTGCCACTTCGGACTTGAACAGTTTCGATTCTTACCTGCTTGCTGCAAACTGCGCACAGTTTCCACTTCCCATCATCACCGGTATCGGACATGAAAGGGATGATACGGTTCTGGACATGGTTGCACATACCCGCATGAAAACACCTACTGCTGTTGCCGAATTTCTGATTGGCTGCATGGATAATGCAGCGGAAGAATTGGAAGAGCTCCAACAAGATGTTTGTGCCTTGGCTACAGATATCCTGGCAAAACAAAAAAACTTCCTCCAACTGCTCGGCAACCGACTGCCTGCTCTGGCAATTAACAGGATAGAGCGTAACCGTTCTCTATTACAACAGTTGGGAGCGCAACTTCCGGTCACTGCGTTTTCTTTATTAAAGTTACGCGCATCTTCATTGGATACGTTAGAACTTTCCCTGAAAAGCCGGACAGTCTCCCGGTTGGATAGCTATAACCGCTTCATCCAGCTAACCGAACAGTTTATACGGATGGCATCCCCTGATTATATCTTAAAAAGAGGATATACCTTGACTCTGAAAGACGGAAAAATTATTAAACAGGCAGCGGAACTTCAGGTTGGAGATGAAATCGTCACCTGTTTTGCCAGGGGAAAAGTCCACTCATCCGTCAAAGACACAAACATAAATCCGATACAGACAGAAGGACATTCGAACGAAATAGTAAAATAAAAAAATCATATGGCAGAAAAGAAAGAAACATACAATGACGCGGTAGAAAAACTCCGCAAAATAGTTGCCGATATCGAAAACGGAGATTTGGATGTCGATATTCTTTCCGAAAAAGTGAAAGAAGCAACCCGGCTTATCAAGCTATGTAAAGAGAAATTATATAAGGTAGATGAAGAAGTGAAAAAAGTTTTAGAAGAACTGGAATAATGAAAAAGTATGTCCTGATAGTAGCCGGCGGGAAAGGGCTCCGTATGGGAGGTGACTTACCAAAGCAATTTATCCCGATGAATGGCAAACCGATTCTGATGCACACACTCGAGACTTTTTATAAGTGGGACGCATCAGCCGGTCTGATCCTTGTATTACCAGAAGACCATCAACCTTACTGGAATATGCTTTGTAAAGAAATCGGATGCAAAGTTCCCCACAAAATAGCAAATGGGGGAACAACCCGCTTCCATTCCGTACTGAACGGTCTGCAACTTCTCCAACAGGAAATAGGAAATAACCCGGACTATCAGGAAGAAATAATTGTAGGCGTACATGATGGTGTCCGTCCTTTTGTTTCTTCAGAAGTAATCACGACCTGTTTTACAGAAGCAAGTCGTTGCAAAGCAGTCATTCCAACAATACCCATGATTGATTCGCTGCGTGAAACAGATAAAACAGGTTCCCATCCGGTAGACAGAAGCCGCTATATGGCAGTACAGACCCCGCAGGTTTTCGAATATAACCTGCTTATGCAGGCATATGAACAACCTTATGACGATCAATTTACAGATGACGCTTCAGTCGTAGAAGCTGCCGGACATACAATCATGACTGTTCCGGGCAACCGGGAAAATATAAAAATAACCACTCCGTTTGACTTATTAGTGGCTGAGGCATTATTTGAACATCGTACATAAAAATTGAATCAAAACACAATATGCTCGATCTCGATAAACGCTCCATCATGTATCTGCCGGGCGTAGGTCCTAAAAAAGCAGAAGTATTAAAAAAAGAAGCAGGCATTTCTTCTTTTGAAGATTTGCTGTTTTATTTTCCGTACAAATACATCGACCGAAGCCGCTTCTACAAAGTAGCCGAGATTACAGGCAACATGCCTTATATACAATTAAAGGGACGTATCCTTTATTATGACACCGTAGGTGAAGGACGTACCAAACGGTTGATAGGGAAATTTACCGACGGAACAGGTACTATTGATTTAGTTTGGTTTCAAGGTATCAATTATATAAAAGAAAAAGTACTGACCGGCGTAGAATATATCATATTCGGTAAACCTGTCGAGTTCGGACATATTTATAACATTCCCCATCCGGACATAGACCCGGTGGAACAGGCGGAACAAGTGGCAAACGGACTGACTCCTTTTTATAATACATCGGAAAAGATGAAGAAGTCGTTCCTCAACTCCCGTGCCATCCAGAACATGCAATATGCCCTGCTCAGCCATCTGAATTGGATATTACCGGAAACACTACCATCCTCTATCCTGGACCGTATCCATATGATGCCGTTTGCAGAAGCAATCCGAAATGTACATTTCCCTGAATCTGTCGACAAATTACGGCAAGCACAGCTCCGCCTGAAATTTGACGAACTGTTTTTCATACAATTAAACATACTCAAGACCGCCAGCCTAAGAAAACTAAAACTCAAAGGAATAGTCTTCCCTACCGTCGGTCATTACTTTAATACGTTCTATAAAGATTATCTGCCTTTTGAACTGACAAACGCGCAAAAGCGGGTTGTCAGGGAAATACGTCTCGATATGGGCAGCGGACGACAAATGAACCGGTTGTTGCAAGGAGATGTCGGTAGCGGAAAAACGCTGGTAGGACTACTTTCCATGTTATTGGCGGTAGACAATAATTGTCAGGCATGCATGATGGCACCTACTGAGATTCTAGCCAACCAACATTATGCAACAGTAATGGAATTCCTGAAGGACATGAATATTAAAGTAGCACTTCTGACAGGTTCTACCAAGAAAAAGGAACGAAACCGGATATTGCCGGCCATTGCCAGTGGAGAGATCCAAATCGTTATCGGAACCCATGCGCTGATTGAAGAAACCGTAATCTTCTCTTCACTCGGATTAGCCATCATAGACGAACAACACCGCTTCGGTGTAGAACAACGCTCCCGGTTATGGATGAAGAATGCTGTTGTCCCTCATGTATTGGTAATGACTGCCACTCCCATCCCCCGGACACTTGCCATGACGCTATACGGAGATTTAGATGTTTCTGTCATCGACGAACTTCCTCCCGGACGCAAATCGATACAAACACTCCATCGCTACGACAATAAAAAAGCACAATTATATGACTTCCTGCGAAAAGAAATCAAATTAGGCCGGCAGGTTTATGTTGTATATCCGCTTATTGAAGGCAGTGAAAAACTCGATTACAAAAATCTGGAAGAAGGCTTTGAAACATTTAAGGAAGTTTTCCCCGAATATAAAGTATGCATGGTACACGGAAAAATGAAAGCAGTTGACAAGGACACTGAAATGCAAAAATTTATTTCCGGAGAAGCACAGATATTAATGGCTACTACCGTAATAGAGGTAGGAGTAAATGTTCCTAATGCTTCGGTTATGGTAATTGAAAGTGCCGAACGTTTCGGCCTGTCCCAACTGCACCAGTTACGCGGACGCGTAGGACGTGGAGCCGAGCAGTCTTATTGCATATTAGTCTCTTCCTACAAACTGAGCAACGATACCCGGAAACGGCTTGAAATCATGGTAAATAGTAATAACGGATTCGAAATAGCTGAAGCTGATTTACGATTGCGGGGACATGGAGACCTTGAAGGAACACGCCAAAGCGGAGAAGGAATAGACCTGAAAATTGCAAATCTTGCAGCGGACGGACAAATATTGCAATATGCCCGTGATATAGCCAAAGAAGTGTTAAGCGAAGATCCGGATTTAACATCCGAAGCCAACAGGATGTTAAATGACAGGTTAAAAACACTGTTTGCACGAAAGGTGAATTGGGGCATGATTAGCTAATATGTTGTGAAACATGTTTTCCTGTTACACTTTGTTTTTCAATACTTTAAAAGCACGTATTTATTATGAATCCTTATTATTGAGGAAATTTTTCTTTATTGTATTTTGCTGGTCTATACAAATTTACGACCTTTGACAAGTTGACGTTAAACGAGACTCTTCTTGTCTCCCTCCAAATTATCGTCGTCTAATAGAATCGTAAGTGATAAAAATAATGAAGATAAGAGCATTACTATTCATTTGTTGTACCACAATTATGGTATCGGCAGTGCAGGCGAATGCACAAACTGAACAGGAAACATCCAAAGAAATCCGCCATATTAATAAGAAAATGGCAAATCAGGTTTCCGAACTGATGGCAGACCGCGTAGGTTTCAAAAAAGATTTGGAATTAAAAGAACTGGCTGCTATTAATGAAAAAGCAGAACTGGCAAAAGAAAGCCTGATGTTCCCTGCGGATGAATTATATGGTTCTACTTGGGAAAACCAATGGGTTGACCCGTTCCGTGGAGGAACAGCTGTTACATTCCCTGACTCCTGCGCCATCGATTGTACCTCTTTCTTTTTTCCATTGGACTCCATGACAAGAATTACGTCTAAATATGGCCCTCGCCGTCGCCGTATGCACAAAGGCATTGACCTGAAAGTCCAGATTGGAGATACGATTCATGCCGCCTTTGACGGAAAAGTCCGTATCAGAAGTTTTGAACGCCGCGGATACGGAAATTATCTGGTAATTCGCCATCCGAATGGACTCGAAACTATCTATGGTCACTTATCAAAAGCGCTTGTAGATGTAAATCAAATCGTTCATGCCGGTGATCCGATAGCATTAGGCGGTAATACAGGACGTTCTACAGGTTCACATCTCCACTTTGAAACTCGTTTCCTTGGACAGGCTATTAATCCTGCCGAAATTATTGATTTTGAAAACAGTGTACCGCATCAGGATATATACGTTTTCCGTAATGTGAAAATAAACGGACGTAAAAGCAATATCTATACCTCCTCTTCAAATCACATGGTGTTTCACCGGGTTAAATCCGGCGACAATTTAGGAAAGATAGCTCGTATGTACGGAACAACTGTAAATGAATTATGTCGCCTGAATGGGCTGAACCGCAATTCGGTTTTACGTTTAGGACAATCGATCCGTTGCAGCGCAGCAGGTTCAACCGAAACAAAAACAAGTGTTGCCAAAAAAGCTCCTGCTAAAACCACTACAGTAAAAGCAGACGCAGCAGCAGTGGCTTCACTTACAAACAACAGTAACGTTTCAAGCAGCAAAAAAGCTGAATCGTCTTCAGAAGCAGTTTATTATCGTATCAAAAGTGGCGACACACTGGGAGCTATTGCTATCAAACACGGAACTACTGTTTCCAAACTCTGTCAGCTTAACGGTATCTCAAAAACTACGACTTTAAGACCGGGACGCTCACTGCGCTGTTCATAACAAACATAACGATACAAAATAGAAACTGTATGGACATTTACGCTTGTTCATACAGTTTTTTTTATATGGACAAGATTCTTACCTGCGCTAAAAAATGTGTAATCTGCCTGTTGTCACAGGATTTATCCGTATCTTTGCCTTCATAAATAAGAGATTATGGCTGACACGAAAGAACAGTTCGAGAAGGTTATCTCCCAATGCAGGGAGCTGTTTGAAAAAAAACTAAAAGATTACGGTCCCTCTTGGCGCATCATGCGCCCACTCTCGGTGACCGACCAAATATTCATTAAAGCAAACCGTATCCGCAGTCTTGAAACAAAAGGGATTAGCATGGTAGACGAAGGGATTCGTCCTGAATTTGTAGCCATCGTAAACTATGGGGTAATCGGTCTTATCCAGCTTGACAAAGGATATGCCGAAACAACGGATATGAGTAACGAAGAAGCATTAAGCCTGTATGATAAATACATCACACAAACAAAAGAACTGATGTATGCAAAAAATCATGACTATGACGAGGCATGGCGCAGTATGCGTATCAGCTCCTATACCGACTTGATTTTGATGAAAATTTATCGTACAAAACAAATAGAAAGCCACGACGGCAAAACATTAGTTTCGGAAGGTATCGATGCTAATTATATGGATATGATTAATTACGCCTTGTTCGGGTTGATTAAACTGGAATATGGAGAATGAAATATAAAGACACCGTTATTAAAATAGTTGCAGAATGCTGCCGCGTACTGATCGGAATTGTATTTATCTTCTCCGGTTTTGTAAAAGCGGTCGACCCAATGGGAGGTGCTATAAAAATAGGTGAATACCTGGCATCATTCGGATTGGATAAACTGCAGCCTTTTACGGTTATATTTTCTTTTAACTTATCGGCAATCGAATTTGCATTAGGCGTATGCATGTTGTTTGGAGTTTACCGCCGGTATGCCTCTTTTCTTACACTTCTTTTCATGGCTTTTATGACTCCACTAACGCTTTACCTGGCGCTTTTTGACCCGGTATCCGACTGTGGATGTTTTGGAGACGCACTGGTTATAAGCAATTGGGATACATTCTATAAAAACATCGTTCTTCTGGCTGCTGCTATTATTGTATTTATTTATAATCAGCGCATTTTCCAATGTTACACTTACAGAGTTTACTGGTTTATTGCATTATATGCCTACATTTTTGCCATAGGCTTTGCTTATCATAATTACAATCATTTGCCGGTCATCGATTTCCGCCCCTACAAGCTGGGAGCAAATATTCCCGCACTGACAGAAATTCCGCCCGGAGCCCCGGAGGATGAATATAAATATACTTTTATTTACGAGAAAGACGGAGTACAGAAAGAATTTACCTTGGAAAATTATCCGGCGAACGATAGTACATGGACTTTTGTCGAATCGAAAACCGAACTGGTAAAGAAAGGATACACACCTCCTGTTGCCGCCTTTAACATATACAATGAAAAAGGAGAAGACGTCACCGACGAAATCATCCATAATCCGAGACCGGTATTACTACTCGTTGCTCCAAAACTGGAGAATGCAGATGATGATGAAGTGGAACAGATAAACGATGTATATGATTATGCACTCGAACACAACATTACGTTCTATTGTGTAACTGGCTCGTCAGAACAAGCTATTACCGAATGGAGCGACAATACTGGCGCCGAATATCCTTTCCGGATGGCAGACGATGTATTGCTGAAAACAATTATCCGTTCCAATCCGGGACTTGTCCTGCTAAACGAAGGAACTATCCTGGGGAAATGGCATTATAATGATATTCCATACGAAAACCAAGTAAAGGTAGAAATTGAAAAAGGCTTGTCTGGCGAGATAGTGAAAGAAAAAGAACATAGCCGGCTTGCAACCAACTTATTGACTTTTACCGTACCTTTGTTGCTCGTTTGGTTATACGATTACTTGCGCTTCCGCCGGAAACGCAAAACAAAAGAATAATTTATTTGTATTATATATTTAATTAATTAAGTCATGAGAAAGAATATTGTTGCAGGTAACTGGAAGATGAACACTACTCTTCCCGAAGGTCTTGCTTTGGCAAAAGGTTTAGATGAAGCTCTTAAAGGTAAAACTACTAATTGCGATGTAATTATCGGTACTCCGTTTACTCATCTTGCAAGTGTTGCTGCTGCTATCGATACAAACAAAATCGGTGTTGCTGCTGAAAACTGTGCAGATAAAGTTTCCGGTGCTTACACGGGTGAAGTTTCTGCTTCTATGGTTGCCTCTACAGGTGCTAAATATGTGATTTTAGGCCACTCTGAAAGACGTGCTTATTACCACGAAACTCCGGAAATCCTGAAAACGAAAGTAGAATTAGCTTTAGCTAACGGTTTGACACCTATCTTCTGTATCGGTGAAGTATTGGAAGAAAGAGAAGCAGGCAAGCATTTCGAAGTCGTAGATGCCCAGATTGCAGGTTCTTTATTCGACCTTTCTGCTGAAGATTTCGCTAAAATAGTATTAGCTTACGAACCGGTTTGGGCTATCGGTACAGGTAAAACTGCTACTTCCGACCAGGCTGAAGAAATCCACGCTCATATCCGTGCTACTTTAGCTGCTAAATATGGCAACGAAATTGCAGAGAACTGTACAATCCTGTATGGCGGTAGCTGCAACGCAAGCAACGCTAAAGAATTGTTCTCTAAACCGAACGTAGACGGCGGTCTGATCGGTGGCGCTTCTCTGTCTGTTGATAAATTCATGCCTATTATCGAAGCTTTTGATAAATAAAATCCATTTTGAGGGCGTTGCAAGATTCAATCCTGAACTTCTGCAACACCCTCTGATATATCCGATATGAAACGAATATATTACATCTTATCATTTTGTTTGTTGTTTGGAGCATTCTCTCTGTCCGCACAAACTACCAACGATTCCTATCAGACCATATTTGATGCAATGGAAGCAGGTGGTGCAGGAAAAGGGCAGGTAGATATACACCAATCAGATGCTATCCGTAACCTGGTAGGAGCGCATAAAAAAGGGGCCGATGTGGAACAAAGCGGTGACGAATCTTTTCTGAAAATACAAGGATACCGTACACAGGTTTTCTCCGGTAACAACCAGCGTAAATCCAAAGACGAAGCCTTCCGGAAAGAAAAAGAAATAAAGGACTTATTTCCGGATGTCCCGACTTATGTTACTTACAATGCTCCTTTCTGGAAACTGCGTGTCGGAGATTTCCGGACACATGAAGAAGCGTACCGGATGCAACGCTTGTTGATGGATGCATTTCCAGCTTACAAAAAAGAAATGTATATCGTAAAGGAAGAAGTTAAAATCCCGCTGAATTAATGATGATTGAAGAAAACGAAAACACATTGCAGGAACGTGAAGAGCTTGCAAGCCATTATAAGAGCATTATCAATCTGCTTGGAGAAGATGTAGACCGCGAAGGTCTGATTAAAACGCCTATACGTGTAGCCAAAGCCATGCAATTCCTGACAAAAGGTTATCACGAAGATCCGGGTGCTGTATTATCTTCCGCCATGTTTAAGGAAGAAGATTACAAGCAGATGGTTGCTGTTGTCAACATAGACTTCTATTCGCTTTGCGAACATCATATGCTGCCTTTCTTCGGTAAGGCGCATGTGGCCTATATCCCCAAGCATTACATCACCGGGCTAAGCAAGATTCCCCGTGTAGTAGACATTTTCGCCCGCCGCCTGCAAATCCAGGAACGGATGACTATGCAAATTAAAGACTGCATCCAGAAAACCCTCGACCCTCTCGGCGTAATGGTCGTAATCGAAGCACAACATATGTGTATGCAAATGCGTGGTGTGGAGAAACAAAACTCCCAAACAACTACCGCAGACTTCACCGGTGTATTCCAACAAGCCAAAACAAGAGAAGAATTCATGAATTATATCCGGAGTAACCGCTAAATATCCGATGACCGGAAAACTGTAAGCAGGGTTGTTTTGAATGAAAACAGCCCTTTTTTATATCCTTCCTGTTAATATCCGCTCATTTTTGGCAACTAATAGAATAAACATATGAGAAAATGAAAACCTAAAATATAAGCATATAAGCCCTATACCCTGTTTCTTTAGTAACAGGACATAAGGACAAATACCCTTCCTTTATTTTTCCGTTTTCCAGCTCGAGCGGATAAGCTTTTTTCATAAAACTATGGTTTTCATATGCCTCTCCGGAACGACTTGTATAAGTAATACTAAAATCACCACGCGCACCCGGTGCCAGATATTTCTGGCTCAAACGAAGAGCCAGCATTCCCATTGTATAACGCATATTTACTTCAATGCAAGGGTGGATGGCAAACGATCCATCAGCTTTATTATATACAAGCATGTCAACTCCCAAATACCCCATGTAAACCTTACCATAAATATCCTGTACAGCTTCACGAACCGCCTCTCTCATCTGCTCAAAAAGAGCTTCCCCGAAGTTCTCTACAAAAAAGCTGTTCAGATAGTCCTGGCTGCCCAATACATTTCCTGCATACGCACCTCTTGCCCCGGAGCCAAATACGGAAAGGCCTTCATATCGCACATTCCCTTCCCCATCCGAATAAAACTCCATAGCAAAGTCCTGATATTTATTTAAAGCACATTCGATACTTACCATCCCCTGTTTTTTGATAGCACCTTCTATCCAGGTCCGGTCTTTAGGAGAGAGTTTTCTTTCTGTCAGCCATAAAAGTCCTCTGCCGGATGAAGAGTAAGGCGTTTTCAAAACAAACGGAGCATTCTGCAAAATCAGATACTTCTCCACTTCATGTATTTTTGTACAAAACTTAGGGGAAACCGGGATTTGCATATCCGGTAAAGATTCACGTATCTTATCCAGGCAGACCGCCGCAGTCTGGCGTCCGGTTAATATCCGGTACTCATCTTTCCAGTCCGGAATGGTAAGCGATAGATTACAGTTTTTTTTTAATTTATCATATACCCCCAAGCTTTGTGGAGACATCCCCCAGGGGGCAGCAACAAGTTCCGGCAAAGAATCCGCTTGGGAGAATAAACCGTCTTTCGTTATAACCGAAGCAAAAGGCTTAAGCTCTTTCGGCAGTAAGGAGAAAAAACGCGGAGCATTAATTTCCTCCACATAAACATAATCTTCAGGGTCAGCATACCATACGGGTAAATAAGACAATTCCCGTATCATACGGCGAACATTAACCGGAGGTGTATAATTAAGAGAGCCACTCAGAACAGCCGTCTCATGCCCCGGATTAAAATAGTGTAATAGGGATTTCATATACTATAAGCAAAAAAGAAGCCGTCTTTTAAAGGACGGCTTCCTATGATGTTATTCCAAATTTTCATCTATAGCGTCAATCTTTTTGATTGCCAGCTCCATTTCACTTTTCAGCTTTTCAATCTTTCGTTCCATTTCTTTCAGCAAACCGCCTCCGCCTTTAGAGGAAACGCTAAGGAAACCGATATTGTTTTCGTAGGTCTGAAGTTCATTCTTCATCCTTTCATACATTCTCATCAGCTTTTCCCGTTCGCCGTAAAGTTTGCCTTTACCTCTTTCGCTGTTTCCCATATCATTCAGCGAGCTACGGTACGTCTGCATCTTCCGGTCGTTCATGTCTACTTTCAGACGGTCGAATTGTGCATCCACAGCTTCGTGATATTCTTTGTATATCTTATCTTTTTCTTTGAAGGGGACATGACCGATAGCATTCCATTCCGCCATGTAACCTTTCAGAGTTGCTACAGCTTCGTCATGGTCTGTTTCCTCTATCGCATGAATCTTTTGAATCAGTTCTTTCTTTGCAATCAGATTTGCCTGTTCCACACTCTTCTGTGAAGAAACATTTTTATTCTTTTGTTCAAAGAAATAGTCGCAGGCAGAGATAAAACGCTTCCATACAGCATCCGAGTGTTTACGTGCTACAGAACCAATTGTCTTCCATTCTTTTTGGAGAGCAATCATCTTGTCCGTCGTATTTTTCCAGTCGGTACTGTCTTTCAATGCTTCTGCTTTTTCACACAAGGCTTTTTTCAGCTCAAGATTCTTTTCCATCTCAGCTTTTATATCCTTGTAAAATTCACCTTTACGATTAAAATAGGCATCACATGCAGCACGGAAACGTTCAAAAATCTTGACATTCGATTTTTTCGGGGCAAAACCTATAGTTTTCCACTTTGCCTGCAAAGCGATTACTTCCTTACTCTTTTCTTCCCAATCCTTAAATGACTTAAGGGCTGAAAAATCAATACCTTCTATTTCTTCGCAAATAGCAGTCTTTTCTTTCAGGTTTTCTTCTTCCTTAGCTTTCAGGCCTTCGAAATGTTCCTGATGGCGTTTATTGATAATTGTGGAAGCAGCTTTAAAGCGTGCCCATAAATCTTCACGCAACTCCTTAGCCACCGGACCGATTTCACGCCACTGCTGATGCAATTTCTGCAATTGATGGAAAGCAGATACTACATCCGGTTCGTTCTGTAACTTCTCTACGGTTTCACAAAGAACTGTTTTTAATTCCAGATTCTTTCTGAAATCATAATCACGGAACTGATTATTTATTTTGATAATATCATAGAACTTCTCGCTATAAAGCTGATAGCTTTTCCATAGTTCATTCACATGTTCCTGAGGAACATCTTTTACTTCCTTCCATTTCTGCTGGATATCCTTGAAGTCACTGTATAACTTATTAAAATCATCCTGACTTTCGCTCAGGGTTTTCAGTTGTTCGATTAATTGGAGTTTTAAAGCATAATTAGCTTCCTTCTGACGTTCTTCTTCAGCAAGAAGTGCAGCTCTTTTTTCTTTATATACAGCCAGAAATTCTTTTATTTTAGATTCAGCAGGATCCTCAGATGATACAAACTCGCTCTCTTCTCCTCCGTTTTCTAGAAATTCTTTTTTCATTTCTTCCACTTCATTACGGCGGATTTTATAATAAGCCTGTTTAAGAGCTTCTATCTCATTACGAGTTACTTCTGTAGCAGCACCAACCAACTCGGATAATTTCTCCAGAATTTCTTCTTTCGATAACTTTCCGGCAGCAATCATTGTTTCTTCACTAACCTCTTCGTTCTCCACATCAGCAGCTGTGCCCGATTCTTCATCTTTCACAACTTCACCTGTTATGTTTTCCGGAGTTGTTTCCGGTGCTTTAGCTTCTTCCAATTTACCAGTTTCCTCGATTGGCAAATTAGTGTCCTGAGTGTCCTTCATATTCTATTCATTTAAGAAAAGGATAAATACGTCCTTATCAAGTCACAAATTAAAGTAAATATTTTCGGATTCCCGCATTTGAAAACGATTTATTTATCTAAATGTGTTAAAATAATTAGTAAAATGCCAATACAGACTTTCACTATTATCCATATCAGAACAGAATATTTGCAGAAGCACCAGCAACCAGCAGATGCTGAACTTTATTCAGATCACTGCTTACCGGAGGCAGCAAATTATAATCTCCGAAAATTTTCATGCCCAAATTATGTTTAAGAAGAAAACTTACAGAAATTCCGGTACCGAAAGTCACGCCTCCTGTTGCACCTATATCCATCCTAGACAATGTACATTTATTATAATGAGCATATCCCAGCAAAGCTTTTGTGCCGAGCAAGATTCGAGATGTAGCAGGATACGAATAATAAGCACCAACTGCTCCTGAAAGTGTATTCAACGCATTATTTTCCTCTATGCCATTGACCGACAGAGGTGAATAAGCCAGTGAGAAACGTCCGCCGACACCCCAGTTGGGAGTGAAAAAATAAGCACCTTCCAATCCGGCACTGCTTCCTGTCGACATTTTCATTTCAGAGCCATCAGGCAAACTGACAGCCCCCAACATAAAGTTAAGACCTAAATTAACCCCTGCAAAAGAAGGCCTGTAATCCTCATCGAACCGATTTTCATAAACAGGGAAATGAGTAATACCTTTCTCTTTAAAAATCAGGTCGGCAAGAAAATATCCCAGTTCCGTAGAAAGGACACCAATACCGGCCCCTACCATTATGTCACTCAGCCAATGTTTATTATTTGCTATACGGCTCAGTCCGGTTGCTGTTGCTACCGTATAGGCTCCAATACTATACCACGGGCTTCTTCCGCCATATTCCTTATGCATCATTGTCGCCGCCATAAATGCTGTTGCCGTATGCCCGGAAGGGAATGAATGGTCGTTTGAATCATCAGGACGGGTAACTGAAGCCGAATGTTTAATCACGTTAACAACTAAAGCCATTACACCCACGGAAAAAGCATCAGACACCAACATCCTGGGCCACGAACTACGGCTCTCTACTCCACCGAGCTTCAGCCCTAACATCACTGCGGCAGGAGCATATTGCAAATAATCGTCATAAGGATTACGAAAGCCCGGAATATATGAATTTCTAAGATCCCTGAATTGAGTATCTGTCGGCTTCAGGATCAATCCGCCGACAACCAAAGGCACACCAACACACGTCATCTGATAAGCTTTTGACGATGTTATCTTATCAAACCGGGAAGGGAATCTCTTTTCTTTTACTAACGAACGATAAAAAGAAGAATCGATCTGAGCAGATGCGAATGTAGAAACTAAGCATAAAATGCTTATCAAAACAGTCAATTTGGTATGTCTCACGTCTCTAAGAGTTTATTTTAACGGCAAAAGTAATACATTTTCGACAATCCTTATAATTCATCCGTCAAATATCCTGTTAATATCTTCATTCAGAGATTACTTAGAGATGACCTCATAAAAACACAAAAAGAAACTTAAAACCAGTAAGCGGGCATTGATAGCCAACTATTTTTTTCATTAAGTTTGTAGCCATAATTAACCCAAAGAAATACATAAAATACAATGAAAAAGACAATTAACCGGCATGAACACCGTTCTCTTTATGCCACCGCTTTTTATTTCCGGATCAATGTCCCTTTTTTCAGTGACAATCCGTATATCCAAAAGTAAATTCAATTTACAGCCTGCCAGGCGCCATTCTATTAAACTCATTATTTCTAACTAACCTGGAAACCGCCATACATGGACAACCTTCCTGTATCCCGGTATTAAAATTAAAGATACAATGAAAAAATTAAAAATCTCATTATTGGGGCAAGTGGTCATTGCCATCGGAGCCGGTATCTTATTCGGCCAGTTCCTTCCCCATGGGATTGCCCGTATTTTTGTTACGTTCAACTCCCTTTTCGGTAATTTTCTGTCATTTTCCATTCCTTTAATTATATTAGGGCTTGTTACGCCTGCTATAGCAGAGTTAGGGAAAGGAGCTGGTAAACTATTAGCCATTACAGCTTTATTGGCATATGGCTCCACTATTTTTTCCGGTCTATTCACCTACTTTAGTTGTGCCTCGGTTTTTCCACATATGTTATCCCCCAATCCCGAACTTACGGCATTGGATACTCCCGGTGGTATGGCATCTTTAAGCCCTCTTTTTGTTATAGGCATGCCACCGCTGATGGATGTTATGACAGCCCTCTTGCTTTCATTCACCATTGGACTCGGATTATGTTATATTGATAGAACAACTTTGAAAGACGGGTTCTCTGATTTCGGTGCAATTATTACAAAATTAATCGATACAGTTATCGTTCCTTTATTGCCTCTCCATATCTTCGGCATTTTTTTGAATATGACAGTAAGCGGACAAGTTGTAAGCATTATCGGCATGTTCCTCAAAGTAATTGTCGTTGTCTTCATTTTACATGTCCTGCTATTAATCATCCAGTTCCTCATAGCTGGAAGTATATCCGGGAAAAATCCATTCAAGGCTTTAAAAACAATGATGCCAGCTTATGCGACTGCACTTGGCACACAGTCTTCGGCAGCCAGTATCCCTGTCACACTGAATCAAACAATTAAACTGGGAGTTAGGGAAAGCATTGCTATTTTTGTCGTACCTCTTTGCTCTACGATACACCTTGCTGGCAGCACTATGAAAATTCTCGCTTGTGCTTTAGCTATTATGTATTTGACAGGTCAACCGGTTTCATTATTAAGTATATTGAACTTTATCATGATGCTCGGTATCACTATGGTTGCCGCACCGGGAATACCAGGAGGCGCTATTATGGCAGCACTGGGTATATTGGAAAGCATATTGGGTTTCAACGAGACACTGCAAGCACTCATGATTGCTTTATATATTTCGATGGATAGTTTCGGTACGGCTTGCAATGTGACTGGCAATGGAGCGATTGCTCTCATTATCGATAAAATTGCAGGGGTAAAACCCCAGCCCGTCCAAATGGATCAAGCGCCTACAATATAAACTCCAATTACATAAATTTTACCCTTAAAAGGAAATTGTTTGCATGACCTGCTGTTTTTAAAGAAGGTACACGTATTCTTTTTCTTTTCTTCCCGAGAAAATCTATTTTCGAGGTGGTCAAAAATATTAATGACCACCTCGAAAATAATAATGACGTCCTCAAAAATATTTTTGACCGCCTCGTGAACAGATTTATCAGGATTATTTTAAAACAAATACAGTATGGAAAAACACAGCAACTCCGTTCTATAACTACTTAAGAAAAATATCATTCACAACCGCCAAACCATTTTCCTTTCGTATTGACTTTTGCCCTGATACATTAAAAAAGGGACACGATACCGATCGGCGAATAAAGCGTATAATTTCCAGTATGGAAATCTCTGATACTTTAGACAAAGATACAAATTTAAGGTACTTGTTCATTTTCTATTTTAACTTTCTAAAGACTAATACCTGATTTTCTCCCTTAATTTGTATCGTTCGGCTATATAAAACGAGTACAGCTTTAACTCTCTGGATATACGACAATTGTGTTCTTTTCATATCGATTCCGTACCCAGTTTTATCCCCTTTTTTCTCATCTGTTTAAAATGTCGTTATATGGAAAAACAGATTTAGATAATACGTTTCCTTTTCGATATTTTACTTTTGAAAAACAATTTTTATTGTTTTAAGCACCATGAACACACATTTATTTTACGTAATCCTTTTCTGGCTGATTGCCGGGAATGTTGCTTCTGCATCGGATGAAGGAAGTTGGATACTATCTACTTCCTCGAGAGAGAACTATAACGGAGTGACCTTGGCCAATGGTAGAATTGGTTTGGTAAGTTCCCAATTCTTCAGCGTTACCGACATCGTTTTAAACGGGGTATACGATAAAGAGGATAAAGAAGGCGTAAGCCGTATTGTAAGAGGACCTGTTTTTACAAATTTACAATTGAAGCTGGACGGAGTACCCGTCTCCGAAAAGAATATCACAGCCTGGCATCAGAACCTGAACATGAAAGAGGCTTATTTGGAAACAGTTGTACAGACACAGAAAGCCACGATTCATTACTCTATCCGCGCACTCCGGAATTTCCCCTATATGGGAATGGTAGTGGTAGAATTAGTTCCAACTTCTTCTTTCGAATTGGATGTCGCCAATTCCACTATTTTCCCGGAAGAGCTGAGCGAGACCTCTGCAACTTACAAATTATATAAAGATGCAGAAATCGAACTCCCGGTTTATACTTCCCAGGCCAAAAGCCGTACCGGCATGCAGGACCTGGCAACCTGTTCCGCTTTCCTTTTTGATACGGACAGACCTGCTATCGAAGCCTTGTACGGAACCGCCCACCATCAATCGATGGGTTTTAAAGTCCGGTTGAAAAAAGGCCAACACTACCGCTTTGCCCTGATCGGAGCAGTTTGTTCCTCCAAAGATTTCAGCGACCCCAAATCGGAAGCAGAACGGATGGCAGTATTTGCTTTGCAATCGGACATAGACTATTTTTTAACCGGCCATAAAGAAGCCTGGGCGCGCTTATGGCAAAGTGATATAGAAATAGAAGGCGATGAAGAAGCCCAACGCGATATTCGTCTGGCATTGTACAATTTGTATGCCTCGGCAGGAGAAAATACCCGCCTGAGTATTCCTCCCATGGGTCTTACCACGGTAACCGGATACAACGGTCACGTTTTTTGGGATGCAGAGTTATGGATGTATCCTCCCCTACTGATGTTGAACAACCGGATGGCCCGCTCCTGTGTGGATTACCGTTACGACAGACTACAGAAAGCCATGCAAAAAGCGACCCTATACGGGTTCAAAGGATGTATGTACCCCTGGGAGTCGGACGACACAGGTGAGGAAGCCACCCCCACCTGGTGCCTGACAGGAACTTTCGAACATCATATTACAGCCGATGTCGGAATAGCTTTCTGGAATTATTATTGCGTGACCAAAGACCGCAACTGGCTCAAATCGGAAGGATACCCGGTACTGAAACAGGTGGCCGACTTCTGGGCATCGCGGGTGGTCAAAAACGAGGATGGCAGTTACTCTATCAAGAACGTTGTAGGCGCCAATGAATTTGCCCCGAACGTGAATGACAACGCATTTACCAACGGTTCGGCCAAATTTGCACTGGAGTGTGCAACGAAAGCAGCCGCTATCGTAGGAGAACAGGCCGAACCGGAATGGAAAGAAATAGCGGCTAAACTACGCTTTCATTGGATGGCCGACGGCGTAATGAAAGAAAATGAAACCTATGCCGGAGAAATAATCAAGCAGGCGGATGTCAACCTGTTGAGTTATCCGCTGGATATCTTAGCTGAACCGGAAAGCATGAAAAAGAACCTGGATTATTATGCCAACAAGATTCACGAAGACGGCCCGGCTATGGGAAATGCTATCCTGGCTATTTTATATGCGAAATCAGGAGATCGCGACCGGGCATATGAATTTTTCAAAAAGAGTTATTTACCCAATAAACGTCCCCCGTTCGGTGTTTTATCGGAATCCGCTTTTTCCAACAACCCCTATTTCTGTACCGGAGCAGGCGGCTTACTGCAAGTTCTTTTATCCGGCTTCGGAGGGTTGAAAATAACCGACGAAGGGATCATCCAGGAACGTACGATTTTACCGGCCCATTGGAAATCTATGACATTGAAAGGTATCGGCCCCGATAAAAAAACATATGTGATTCGCTGACACCTAAGTTTCCTACCGTTTTTTCGAACGATTTTTTCAGAATAAATCATAAACCGGAAATCAGCATACCGACAACACGTATCAGATTTCCTTAAATTTAATATCTTATGAAAGTAGTATTAATCGGAACATCGTTGCTTCTGAGCATGGCTCACCCTTTATGGGCGGGCACCGAAACAGAACCCGTCAGTTTTAAAAACTCATCGGAGATTGTTCAAAGTTATCGTAAAGTAACGGTCGTGGTCAACGACCAGGCAGGGCCTATCATCGGCGCAAATGTAATTATCAAAGGTACGACGAACGGGAATATGACCGACCTGAACGGACGTACCGTACTCGAGAACGTTCCCGACCAGGCTGTCTTAGTCATTTCTTACATCGGCTATCTGACAAAAGAGGTACCTTTACAAAAGAACCAGACGGAAGCTGTGATTGAACTGCTCGAAGATTCCGAAATATTGGACGAAGTAGTAATCGTGGGCTATGGCTCCGTTAAAAAATCGGACGCCACCGGAGCGATTGAAGTGTTGAAAAGTTCCGACTTCAACAAAGGGGTGGTAACTTCCCCCGAATCCTTGTTCAAAGGGCATATTGCCGGCGTACAGGTGACCTCCACCAGCGGCCAGCCGGGAGCGAATACCAACGTGCGTATACGTGGTGTCAACTCGATTTCGGCCTCAAGTGAACCACTGTATGTCATCGACGGAGTACCCATCGATAATTCCCGGTCTACACTGAGCGTTGGCAACGATGCGGGGTTAAACAATCTATCGATCAATCCCTTGTCTATGATTCCCGCTTCCGACATCGAATCTATGACCGTATTGAAAGATGCTTCCGCCACAGCCATCTACGGGTCGCGTGGTGCAAACGGTGTGATTCTAATCACCACAAAAGGGGGAAAAGACGGTATCCGTTCGGTAAGCTATTCCGGCTCTGTCGGTTTTTCACAGGTTGCCAATAAGATTGACATATTGAGCGCCGACCAATACCGCCAGTATGTGCCCGACGCTACAGGTACGGCCTCCACCGACTGGCAAGACGAGATTTTTCGCACAGCCGTGGTACACGAACACAATGTTACGTTCAGCAACGGAAATAAAAACACATCTTACCGGGCATCATTAAGCGCTTCGGGACAAGACGGTATCATTATCGGAACCGGCATGGACCGTTATTCATTGCGCTTTAACCTGACGCACAAGATGTTTGAAGACCGTTTAATTTTCAACCTGAATGCAACAAACACGTACTATAAATTGGATAATGTACTGGAACAGCAGACAGGGGGTGCGAATGGCGGTATTATCAACAATGCATTGAAAGCAAACCCGACCGAACCGGTTTATAAAGCAGACGGTTCTTTCAATGAATACGCGGAAACCGTACGCAACCCGGTGGCAATGGCCAAACAAATGTCGGATAAATCACGCGGCGACCGTTTTATCGGAAATGCGGACGCAACTTATTATTTCCTTCCTAAAACGTTATTCGGTAAAATTAATTTAGGCTATGATGTAGATAATATCAACCGGAAAGCATACCAGCCAATCCATTCGAAAGCGGCCGAGAATGTGGAAGGACGTGCTGTAACGGAAAGTAACCGCTATTCCAATTATTTACTGGAAGGCTATCTGACTTTCGATAAAACATTTAATAAAATTCATGCCTTGAATGTGGTGGCAGGTTATTCCTGGCAGGAATTTGATAATTATATATCGACTGTACGGGCAGAAGGCTTTGTAAACGACAATCTCGGAGCGAATAACGTAGGAGGAGCCAGAACCCAAGAGGCCCGGAACAATCAGGAAAAAAACCGGTTGATTTCCTTCTATGCCCGTGCGAATTATAATCTGATGGATAAATATATGTTCACCGCCACTGTAAGGCGCGATGGTTCTTCCCGTTTCGGTCCGAATAACCGGTGGGCGGTATTTCCTTCAGGAGCCTTTGCTTGGAAAATAAAACAGGAAGAATTTTTGAAAGATGTATCGTTCCTTGATGATTTGAAACTACGGTTGGGATATGGTATAACCGGTAACCAGGATATTGGTAATTTCCGTTATAGCCAAACTTATTCAATCAACAGCAAGGAGGGTACTTCTTTCGGTGGCGTTGCTTATCCGTCGTATGGAATTACCGCCATCGCGAATCCGAACCTGAAATGGGAACAGACCGCCCAGTTTAATGTGGGTATCGATTATGCCTTCTTTAACAACCGCCTCCGTGGTTCGTTGGATGTATACAATAAAAAGACCTCCAATTTGTTGCTGACAATCGATGCCATCCAACCGGCAGTAAGTTCCACTTATCTGGATAATATCGGGGCAATGGTAAACCGGGGAGTCGAATTTTCACTGGATGCGGCTGTCATCAGCACGAAAGATTTCTACTGGGATGCCAATTTGAATGTGGCTTACAACAAAAATGAGGTAACCGAACTTTACAACAACAAAGATATCGTGTACGGTGTGGTAAGTGGAGCCGGTGCTTCAGGCAATACGCAAATATTACGTGTTGGGGAATCGGTCGGATCGTTCTACGGACGTCGTTTTATCGGCATAGAAAACGGGCAGGAAGTATTCGCATCGGACGAACGCGAAGTAATCAGCGACGCGTTGCCGGATGTTATTATCGGTTTCAACAACTCGTTCAAATATAAGGACTGGGATTTATCTGTTTGCCTGCGTTCGAACCTCGGTGTCAGCGTGTACAACAATACACGGGCTGAGTTAGCACAAGGCAGCCGTTTGCCCGGACAGAATACAAACATAGAAGGTGCCGAGTTTCATAAGGCAGGCGGAGGTGGAACCGTATATTCTTCTTCACGGTGGGTGGAAAATGCCGCTTTCCTGAAATTGGATAATATTACTCTGGGCTATAATTTCTCGTTGCCTAAAGTCATCAAGAACGGGCGTATTTATGTAACGGCCCAGAACTTGTTTACCATCACTTCCTATACCGGATACGATCCGGAAGTAAGTAATGTCAGCTCAGATAAGGATGTAAAAGCAATCGGTATCGATTATTGCAGTTATCCGCAGGCACGTACTTTCACATTGGGTTTGAATATTAACTTTTAATTCCTCAGAAAATGAAAAAATTAATCATGATATCGGCATTCATGGCTTCCATGGTTTCCTGCACGGACCTGAATGTCATTCCGGACAGCCAACTCACGGATGAATCGGCTTATAAAGAAAAGACAGAATTTCTGAACGGGCTTTCCGGCGTAGATGCGACCTTAGGTATTTGGTCTGAAATTGTATATAAAATCGGTATTTCTGCCGACGATATGATTGCGCCTGCCCGTGGCGCCGACTGGAAAGGGGATGCACAGGCAGTCCATTTGCATACCTGGACTCCCGATAATGGCGAGTTAAGCGGAATATATACCGGCATCTCAAAAATTATCGCCGTATCCAATTCTTATATCGACATAATCGACAAGAGTAATTTTACAACGGACAAAGAGGTTTTATTAATGCGCGCGGATGCCCGCTTTATACGGGCTTTTGCTTATTTTCTGATGGTCGACCATTTTGGGAATGTGCCTTTGGTTACAAATGGCACATATGATGCACAAAATCCGCCTAAGCAGAATACACGTAAAGAATTGTATGATTTTGTGGAATCGGAGCTAATCGACCTTATCGACAACTGTCTGCCGGAAACCTCTGAATACGGACGGTGGAACAAGTATGTAGCGAAAACGCTACTGGCTAAACTCTACCTGAATGCAGAAGTTTTCCTGGGAGAAGGCAATGCCAAATGGAACGAGGTTGCCAGTTTGACTTCCGACATCATGCGCAACAGCGGATATGTGCTGGAAGATAATTTCAAAGATGTGTTCAAATGGGATAACTACACAAGCAAGGAAATCATTTTCCCGATGATTTGTGAAAGCCAGAATACCTATCCGGAAAATATCAGTTACTTATTCTCTTTGGGCGATTTACGGGCCAAATACGGTTCTTTTGCCCAAGGATGGCAAGGAACAGCAGCGCTTCCGTCTTTTATCCGTTCATATGATGATAACGATATTCGTCTTAAGGCATTCCTCTATGGCCCGCAGGTGGGTTCAGACGGTGAACCTATTATGCAACAGGATGACAAAGGAGTTATCCGCCAACTGGATTATACAATCGATTTTACAAGTTCCGACCCGGTAAACAATGCCGACCACTGGGATGGTGCCAGAGGTGTAAAATATCTGATGGACGGTATCGGCGGCACAATGGTAGAAAGAGGCTTGAACAATGATATGCCTATCCTGCGTTATGCCGATGTTCTAATGATGCGCGCCGAGGCCTTATTCCGTTTGAATCCGAATGATACGGAAGCTCTCGACCTTGTCAATCAGGTACGGACAAGAAATGGGAATAACCCGGTTGATAAACTCTCCCGGCTGACAGCTGCCGATTTATTAGCGGAGCGTGGCCGTGAATTTGCCTGGGAAGGCTGGCGCCGAAACGATATGATTCGTTTTGATGTATGGAGAAATGCATGGGATTACAAGGAACAGAGTGAAGATTTCCGTAAACTGTTCCCTATTCCTCAGGTACAAATGGATTCCAATCCGAATTTGCAACAAAACAACGGATATTAGTAGAAATGAAAAAGAGAACCGGTATTTTTGATACCGGGTTTCTTTTTCTTTAATAGAATTAGCTATGTATAAATTAACGGTTATATTGTTAATAGGACTTTTGTCGGGAGGTTGCTCGAATGTGGAAAAACAGTCTGATGCACCCTGGCATAGTTGCTTCAACGGTCTTTCCAATCACGGGGCAAATGGTGGCAAGCTGTATGTTACCTCCGGAAGAAAGGCACAGATAGTAGGTACACAGGATGCTATGTTTCCGGATACAGGCAGCCATGTTCCGGGAGAGATGGGCGGTATTTGGACAGGGTCGTTTAAAATGGCCGACGGATATTGGATGAAAATAGCCGATATTGCTTCAAATGAAGACTCGATACTCCGGGCCCGAGAGATGAAGGTATATCCTCATCAAACCCAATTCGATTTCGGAGATGTGCTACACGGGCTGAAACTGTCGGCTGCCCAATTCGCATCGGATACGCAGCCGGGAATCATTGTTTCTTATACCGTAGAGAATACGACCCGTGAAGAACGTTCCATCAGTTTGGGCTTTTTAGTCAATGTCGACCTTTTCCCGGTATGGTTTTCCGAAGAAAACAGTATTCACAACGGTCCTGATACTGTGGAATGGAACAAAGAGGGTGAATTGTTTACTGCAAAAGATTCATTGCACCAATGGTATATGGCCTGGAAATGCGACCACAATGTTTCCTCCTACGAAACAGGAAACGAATCTATCCGGTCTCAAGGGTCGGTCACGCCTACCTGCATGTATACCACACTTTGCCTGAAACCCGGTCAAAAAGAAACAATAAATTACGTCCTCGCCTCTTCAATTGAAAGTTACGGACAAGCAATCGATAACTGCCATACCCTTCTGGCAAACGGTGAAAAACAAATACTCGAGAAAAAGAAATCGATAGAAGAATTATTATCTATGTCTGAGATTTCCATTCCTGATAAAGAAATCGAACAAGCGTACTATTGGACTGTAATCAATAACCGCTGGCTGGAAATGGATGTGGATACTATTGGATATTTTCTCGGTGCCGGAGCCGTAGAATATCCCTGGTTGTTTGGATGCGATAATTCGTATGCGTTGCAAGGTGTGTTGCGGACAGGTAAATTCGATTTGGTCAAATCCACCCTTCGTTTATTGAATAACGTCTCGGATCAAGTAAACCGGAACGGAAGGATTATCCACGAGATGTCGAACAATGGACGGGTCGGAAATCTCGGGAACACCCAGGAGACAGCCCATTTTATCCTGGCTTTGTGGAAAACATATGAGTGGACTGCCGATAAGGAGTTGCTGGAGGAAATTTACCCGAATGTGAAGAAGGGCATAACCTGGTTGACGGAAACAATGGACACCAATCAGGATCTTTTCCCAGAAGGATACGGGATTATGGAAGTGAAAGGGCTGAATGCAGAGCTAATCGATGTAGCGGTGTATACCCAACAAGCACTGGAAGCTGCCTCGAATATGGCTCACCTGTTTAAAGAAGACAGTTTAGCGACAGTGTACAAGGAGAAGTCTGAAGTTTTGAAACAAAAGATAAACAAGGAATTATGGGATGAAGAAGCTGTCAGCTATTGCGATTTTTACGGGAGCAAAGAAATGGCTTTGCAGGTAACTGAAGGAGCGATAGAGGAAGCAAAGAAATTAGAAGGAGAAGACGCCCGGCGAATCGTTGCTTATTATGAGAACTTGCTACAAGACATCGGCAAGAATTATCCTTCCGGCGTGCATAAAGGTTGGTTCACTAACAAAAACTGGGTAATCAACACACCTATGGAATGTAAAATAGCCCCACAGGAAAGAGCCATAAGAGCTCTGGAAGCTATTTATCAGCATAATTGCGGCGAATACGGTCCTTATTTATCGGCTGTCGACCGGAAACGTATGATGACCATCGCCACCGGCGTACAAGCTGTGGCAGAAGCGAACTATGGCCGAATCGACCAATCCGTGGAATATCTTGGAATGATAGCGAAAACAATAGGCCGGACAATGCCTGGCGCTATCAACGAGATGATGCCGGATTATGGATGTCCTTTCCAGGCCTGGACCATTTATGGGATGGCAACCGGTCTGGTTTCCGGTTGTTTCGGAGTCGAGCCTCGAGCCGATTTAAAAGAAATCACTCTTACTCCCAAACTCCCGTCCAAATGGAAATCCATGTCGTTGAAACGGTTGCGTATAGGCGATAACTGGTTTGATCTTTCTATTTCAAAAGAGGATAAAACCTACATATTAAATTATGTATCCGAGCAAAAAGGTTGGAAAATAAAACTCCGCCTCCCCGATAGCAAAGGAAAACGCATAACGGTTAATAATAAAAGCGTACCAGTACCCGACGAAGATCTTTTACTGGAATCTCAGCACGGTAGCATTGTTATTTCTCAATAATATGACCAAGATAGCAGGTAGTAGGATTTTGCGGTCTTTCACAGAGCGTTAAATTTGTCTATCTGCTATTTCTTTTTCTTTGTGTATTTCAGAAAAACTATCTTTGTAAGGATTTATTATTCCATAATACCTAAAAAACATCGTATCCCAAATGACAAAGATATATTTTATCCGGTGGATTTTGTTTGCTTTCCTGTATGGAAGTCTGGTTTCGTGCACAGGGGAAAAGAAACAGGTTAGAATCGGTTTTTCTCAATGTACGGGTGGAGAATGGCGCGAACAGATGAATCAGGAAATCATGTCGGAAGCCGGCTTCTACGATAATGTAGATATAACCATCAAAAATGCTTCCGGCAATATCGGGCAACAGATAGACGATATCCAGTTTTTCATCAAAGACAAAGTGGACCTCCTTATCGTTTCCCCCTTGGAAGACAGTGCCTTGATAGAGACTTTCAACAATCAGGATTTCCACAATATCCCGGTATTGTTGGTCGACCGAAAGTTGTCCTCCAACAAATATGTCTCGTTTGTCGGGGCGAGCAATTGGGAGGTAGGCACGAAAGCGGCGGATTACGTAAAGCTACTCAGGGGAGAAAAACCTACACATATTCTTCATATCAAAGGGCACGACAAGTCGACAGCTACTCTGGAAAGGGAAGCAGCTTTCGTAAATGCGTTATATCCTTTGAAAAACATGTCTATTTCTACAATTGTCTCGGGAGACGATTCCGGAGGGAAAAACGTGGAATCAACAAAATATATTCTGGAGGAGAACCTGGACCTTTTGAAAACGGTCGACGTGATTTATGCTTTCAATGATGCCATAGCCATTACAGCCCACGAAGTATTACGGAAAAACCAAATCCAGCATATGCCAATCATTATTGGCGTGGACGGCTTGTTAGGATATAACAAAGGTATTTATGCCGTTAAAGAGGGTATCCTTACAGCCTCTATTGTCTATCCTACCGGAGGAAGAAAGGTATTAGATGTAGGTATGAAAATTGTCAACCATGTATCGGTTCCTAAAGAAAATTTGCTGCCTACTTTCCTTATCGATAAGAGTAACGTTTCGGTATATCATAATCAGGGATTGGATGTGACAGAATTGCAACAAAAAATAAATTTTCTGTTGCAAGAAAAAAAGATGGATAAACGACGGTTGCAAACTTATTTTTCCGGCGGAATACTTGGTTTTGTTCTTCTGTTAACAATCTGTATAGTCCTGTTTAGGAAAATAAAAAAAGCAAAACTCCCATCCCTGGAAGAAACATCGCATGGAGATAAACAAGCTACAGAGACTTCCGCTGACGAAGAATGGGAAGAATTTGAAAAGAAAATCTTAGCATACGTCAAAGCGCACTATATGGAGTATGATTGCGATTTAAATGTTTTAATAGACGATTTAGGATTGTCGCGGGTTCATTTTTATAAGAAATTCAAATTGAAATTCGGAGATACGCCCAACAACTATCTGAAGAAATACCGCTTAGAAAAATCGAAAGGGTTGATTTTAACAAATAAATATACGTATGCGGAAATAGGGTATCAAGTGGGATTTTCTTCTCCCGCCTATTTTACTAAATGTTTTAAAGAAGAATATAGCTTGACACCCTCCCAATATTTCGACAAGAAGACAAAGAAAAACTAAAAAGAGCCATCTATAAATTGATTGTTCCTACCTGTGGCTAAAATATTTTATTCTTCTGCCACCGGCTTCAAAATATCATTTTCCATTTACATTACGGATATAGTGTCATTTACAAAACACACTTCATAAAACGCATATTTTATTGTATATCAACCATATATATAATAACATAAGTTCTTGAAGAACTATGAAAAAATAAAAATTGTAACGTGTTTATAATCTATCATTTATGTAGTAGTGGCAGGCGGTTGAGTATAATTACAGATATATACAATATTATTAAGACAAAAAAAATAATTCTGATTATTATACAATTAACAATCTTCAATTGCTACATAAATGATAGATTATAAACACGTTACACTTTTGAAATACATGAGTTCTTCAAGAACTACATACAAAACAAAGGGAGAGGAGTTCTATTGTGATGGACAAAACGGAGGAGAGAGAGATTAATTTGATTGATAGTTTATTTTGGAGGATTGCTCTTAAAGATGACGAAACGGCATTTCGTACTCTTTTTTTTCAATTCTTCTCACCTTTATGTGTCTTTGCTCACCGATACATAGAAAATTGGGAAACATGTAAAGACATTGTACAAGAGACCTTTTTTAAAATATGGAAAAACAGGAAAAACATAGAAATTAACACCTCTTGCCGGAACTTTCTCATTACCAGTGTAAAAAACAGTTGTATTGACCATCTTAGAAAAAAAGAATCGGAATTGGATTGGCAACAGAAAAATGCAATGGCAATCCAAAGTTATTCATCTGAAGATATCTATACCACCATAGAATTGGAACAAATGCTAAATGCGGCATTGTCCAAACTACCGGAAAATGTCCGAAGTGTTTTCGAGAAAAATAGATTTGAAGGAAAAACCTACAACGAAATTGCCATTGAACACAATATTTCCATAAAAACAGTAGAAGCCCATATGACAAAAGCATTAAAACATCTAAGGGTAGAACTTAAAGATTATCTACCTCTCCTTTTGCTCTTCTTATATTAATGCATTTTAACATAGGGTAATCTATACACCTGCACGTCTAATTTAAAAATCATAAAAGTGGAAATAAATACAGAACATATTATAGCTTATCTGGAAAATCGTTTGTCATCAGAAGAAAAGGAGGCTTTTGAACATTTAATACAAACTTCTCCTGAATTAAAAAAAGAAGTTGATGATTTACGCTTCATCCTTCAAAAAACTGCCGATCTGAATCTACAAAAACAAATCGATCCTGCCATACACTGGAAAAAAATAGCCCGACGGCTCTCGCTCGAAAACTATAAAAATAACACATGGAAAGTACTTCGTACCTGTGCTGCCATATTATTAATACCCGCACTGATTACAAGTTACATTCTATACAGCACCTTAAATGAATGGAATAATAGACCCATTGAACAATTAGAAGTTACTTCCGCTTACGGGTTGGTATCCAAAGTAACATTATCAGACGGTTCCGAGGTCTGGTTGAATTCCGGCTCCCGCCTCTCTTTTCCAAAAAGATTTACCGGAAAAGAAAGAAATGTATCATTATCCGGAGAAGCCTATTTCAAAGTATCAGCCGATAAAGAAAACCGGTTTAACGTTGTCCTCCCCGGCAAACTGGTTATCAGCGCATATGGTACGGAGTTCAATATCAACGCATATGAAGAAGATGAAAAAATTGAAACAACTTTAGCGAAAGGCCATATTGACGTATCAGAAATCAATCAACCCTCTTTTAGAGCCTTACATCCGGGGCAACAAGTCACATTTAACAAACAAACCAACCAGATAGATGTTTCTCAAGCCAATTTATTAGTTACAACTTCATGGAAAGACGGGAAAATGGTTTTCCGCAGGGCAAGTATGAAAGAAATTATTCGACGTTTATCCCGCCATTTCAACGTTGACATAAAATTGGAGGGAAAAGAAATATACGATTATGAATACTCCGCAACATTTACTACCGAGTCATTAAGCAACATACTACAATTATTGGAAAAGACAGCACCAATCAAATGCCGGATCATAGAGCCTGAACAAGGTGACGACTATTCATATTCAAGGCGAACAGTCATTATACGGTCATTAAAATAAAAAAATCACTTTTTTTCATAGGGGGTTTGAAAGGTAGTACGTCTAATATACAAATGCGAACCGAGATTAATTATTTGTTAACTTAAAAAAAATAGATTATGAACATGAAAACGTAACAACAAAAACGGGAAAATGCTGACTACATTTCCCCGCTTATTCCAAATTCATTACCAATCCGAAAATCTCACCTGACGAATGGTAATCATCTAACTAAGTTTTTTTATAAACCTAATCAATTTAGATAATGTGAAATTATGAAGAATTTGTCAAAACAAGAAGGTTTTAAGTCAAATTTTGACTTATTACCAAAAATTCCAATGCGTATGCGAATCGCCTCTCTCTTTCTCGCAGGCTTTTTGTTTCAAGCCAACGCTGAAACATTATATTCTCAATCGACACTGGTATCTCTGAAAATGAAAAACGCCACAGTAGAAGAAGTATTGAATAAGATTGAAGAAAAGTCTGATTTCTATTTTTTATACAATAGCAAACTGGTAAACGTAGACCGTAAAGTATCCGTTTCAGTTAATGATAATAGCATTGAAACAATTTTACACTCTTTATTCGACGGAACTGATATCGATTATAAAGTAAGCGACAGACAAATCATATTGAGCCGTAAAGAAGATAAAACAAATACAATAACAAGCCAAAAAGGAAAAATCATAAAAGGAACAGTTGTTGATGCCGCAGGTATCCCTGTGATCGGAGCCAATGTGGTGATCAAAGGTACAACCAACGGAACTATAACCGATCCGGATGGTAAATTCTCGTTGGAAGTTTCGGAAGGAGATATACTTGAAATATCCTTTATCGGCTATTTGTCTTATGAAACAAAGGTTAGCAGCTCCAACCAATACGCTGTGACATTAAAGGAAGACAGTCAAAAGCTGGACGAAATCGTTGTTGTAAGTTATGGTACACAGAAGAAAAGAGAATTGACGGGAGCTGTAAGTACAATGAAAGCTGATGATTTTGCCGATATGCCGGTTGCACAACTTTCTCAGAAAGTTCAAGGACAAATTCCTGGCGTGCAAGTTGTCCAGCAGTCTGGTATTCCTGGTCAGGGAATGGCATTCAGAATCCGCGGTGCAGCATCCATTAATAATTCCAGCCAACCCCTGATAGTTGTTGACGGAATGCCAATATCAACAGGTTTGAATAATTTAAATCCGGATGACATTGAAAGTTTCACTGTTCTGAAAGATGCGGCAGCATCTTCCCTTTATGGTTCAAGAGCCGCTAATGGCGTTGTGCTTATCACAACAAAGAGAGCCAAACAAGGACGTACGGAAGTCTCTCTAAATACCTATTTCGGAGTTCAAACACTTAAAGGCCTAAGTGATTTTGATAATTTCGATATGATGGATGCAAGAGAATTCGCACAGTACAAAAAAGAATGGTATGAAGATAAAGCCAAATATGAAGGCTATACCGATGGAGTACCTGAAATGTATCAGCATCCGGAACAATATGGAAAAGGGACAAACTGGTATGATGAAGTGACACGCTCTGCAGCCACCATACAAAACTATACATTGAATGTAAGTGCCAGCAAAGATAAATTCAGTACGAATATTTCTCTCGGTTATTTCAAACAGGAAGGCTTGGTTGTAAATTCCAATTTTGAACGTTTCACATTGAGAGCGAATAACGAGTACCAGGTAAACGATAAGATACGTTTGGGACTGAATATCGCACCGATGGTTCAAAATTACACGAATGCAAACACGGACGGTCAACGACAAATATTAAGCGCATCACTTTCTGCCGATCCTTGTGTAAGTCCTTATGATGAAAACGGAGAACTTACAGTTGCTATCAATTCCCCGGGAATGTTC